>CBDICO010000001.1:0-583227 GCA_965277365.1 Phormidesmis sp.
CAATCTTGAGTGAGCCATTCAAAACTGTGGGGGTTGTCGTTCTAATGTCTATCATTATGAAATTGTGAATCAATACCTTTATTTTGAGTGAAAACTCTTACCAATATTCTTACAGGAATTCAGTTAGTTTTGAGCGATGAAGTTGCTCTACTAGGGTTGATTTTTGTTGAGAAATCCCTACATAAACTTTTTGTTGATAACACTCTAAACGTCTTAGAAATGCGTGACTCAAAATCATTCACTACAATCATTTTGCGCCTGATTCCGTCCATTGTGGCGATTTTATTGACAATTCAGAATCATGACTGATTTGCTAAGATAAATTAGACTACAAGGTAAGAGAAATGCCACACTGAGGGCAAACGCTGCTCTTTGAAATGGTACAAATAGTAAACAGATTCCGGTGGTAAAATCACCCACTTTGAATCTAGTATGTGAGCAAGTCTTGAGGCGCTGGCATGGTGCAATTTCATATTCAGTCAGATAGTGATATCCCGGCATCGACCCAACTTTATAATCAGATTTTGTTTGCGATCGCGTCGCGGCAATTCTCACCAGGGCACCGCTTGCCAAGCACCCGTCAATTAGCGATGCAAACCGGGTTACACCGCAACACTATCAGCAAGGTTTACCGTCAGCTAGAAGAGGCAGGCGTAGTCGATGCCCAAGCTGGGTCGGGCATTTACGTTCGCGATCAGGCACATGACCCGACGACGAGTGTCAAGTCTCCTCTGCTCGATCAAAACCCTCAAGCGCACAAAATTATTCAAACCAGCCTGGATGCTTTGTTAAAGCAAGGCTGCTCTCTCGGTCAGGCACGAGAATTGTTTTTGGCAGAAATTGACTGGCGATTGCGCTGTAGCGCTCAAGTCTTGATCACGGCTCCGCAGCACGACATTGCCAATGGTGAGATTTTGTTGCGTGAGTTAGAACGTGCCCTCAACATTCCCATACAGCTTGTGCCATTGGAAGAACTCAGCCGCGTCTTAGATCAGACTCGATCGAGCACCGTCGTCACCAGCCGCTACTTCATCGCTCAAGCAGAAGCGATCGCGACTCCCCGATCGGCGCGGGTGATTCCGGTAGACATTTACGACTTTGAGAAAGAAATCAAAATGGTGAGATCGCTGCCCAAAGGCACTTGTTTGGGCATTGTCAGTCTGAGTTCGGGAACGGTGGGCGTTGCCGAGGTGATTATTCACAGCTTGCGAGGGGATGAGTTGCTGGTGATGACCGCGCAAGTGACGGATAAATACAAAATGAATGCGATGGTGCGAAGCGCTCAAACCATCTTTAGTTTTGATGATGCCAGTTCTGCGGTGGTGAAAGCTACGATTTCTGCGGCAAGAGAAGATATCATCCGTCCGCCTCAGTTGATTTACTGTGAAAATTTTATTGTCAGCAAATCGGTTAGTCTCCTTAAGCGCGAACTTGGTTTGGAGTAGAGAGGCATTTTAATCCATCAACAGAGACCTGCCGCCGAAGCGTCTCTACGGGGAAATGTATTAGACGTGGTGCAGCGATCCGGGTTCGATGCTGCCAGGTTCTAGCGGCAGAAATAGCGTAAAGACTTCACCTTGCTCTGGTCGGTGCCGCACGATCAATTTGCCGCCCAATGCCTGAAATAGATTTTTTGTCACCGCTAGATTGAGGCTCAAACTTCCGGTTTCGGGTTGAAACATCAGCACTTGCCCCAAGGATTTCAGCAAAGGTTGACGGTGCGATGAATCAGAAACCGTTGAACCGATCGTCTCAGACGGCTCTGAAGACTCAAGCTGAAGTTTGAGTTGATTTCCGGCTAATGTAACCTCGACTTGAATATGGCTACCCGATGGCAAGCTGCGAGCAGAGCGATCGATGAGACTGGTCAACGCCTGATCTAACATCGTCGGGTCGCTGACAACCGTCGGAATCTGTCGCGGCAAAATTATGTCTAGGGTCAGATTGCGCTGACTCGCCTGTTTTTGCCAACGAGGAATGCTTTGCCGTAACACCTCTGATAGAGAAGTCGGCGCAAGGGATGCCGAGGCTAACGTTGTCGCGGAAGTCTCTAGTTCGACCGCTCGAAAGATTAACCCAAAACGATCGATTTGCTCACTGCACTCGCGATCAAGCATCTCTAATCGCTTCAGCACATCGGGCGGTAAGTCTCGACGTTTTAACAGCGATCGGGTCAATGTCCGAATCGTAGTTAGGGGAGTGCGAACTTCATGGGCGATCGCTTGCAGCAGTTCTATATCGATGCTTTTTCCGTCAGACAATCGCTGAGAGAGATCATCTGGAGTCGGGTGCTGATCAAATTTCTGTTTTGCCCCGACTTTACGAGCCACTGCTTTCTTGCGATTTCTGTGCAAAGCGGCTTCAACATCGCCTTCGCTGAGCTGAATAGTCGCGTCTTCAGCCGTGTCTACTAGATGAGTGATTAGAAGACGGCTAAATTGAGTCACTACCTTATAGTGAGGCTCGATCGCCGGAAACTGCTGAATCAGTGCATCCAGTTTGCTAATTTGATGGGCATTCATCAGCACCACTCGCAGCCGCAAAACTTGCCAAACCCGCTCTACAACTTCAGGATCAAACGAGAAAGAAAACGTGGGTTCTCCAGTTGCATTGTCGCCTAGCACCATGACCAGACTGAATTGATCGGTAAGCACTAGAGAAAACTGCTCAGTGGCTAACGGATCGCCGGGTAACAGAGACAGCGAGGGATTGGTTTCACAGGCTGAAACAGGTTGGTCGATCGCCGGAGTCAATCGAAACGGCAACCCCATCAACGTTGCAGACGGATCAGCCGAAAAGGTCCAGGTGGCAAAGTCAGAAATTAAATCAGTTTGACTCACCACAGGCAAGGGTCCTGAGAGGATCAATCCTTGTGTGGCTTGATCAGAATGGGATGGCTTGACTGTCTTCAGCAAAGATTCTAACGCGGCGATCGCGCTAAACCATTCTCGCTCTGCTTTGACTCGCTGTTGAGCGATCGACTTTTTTGCGTTGAGATGCTCTGAGCTAGGTTTCTCCTGAGATCTCCAAACCCCCTGATCGGCATCTACTTGAGGCTGATTGCTCAGTGCCAGAATCTCACTTAAGGTTGGTAAAATCCAATGATGCATACAAACTGAAACACACTTAACCGCTACCTGATAAGAGCCTATCTGCATTTCAGCTAAATCAGTGAGCGTAGAACCGTACCAAACGGGTTGCAATTACCGTTAGCTTGCGCAAAGTCTCCGCAAAGTCAGGACTCGTCACAATACGCCACAATGAGAAGTAGGAGCACTCTAACGCAAAGATTGAATGGACTGGCAGGAAATTTCTGGTAACTGGGTTTTGGTTCCCGATCGCCCGATCGCGGTTATTCACTTTCTGGGTGGGGCATTTGTTGCAACTGTGCCCCAACTTACTTACCGTCGCTTATTAGAATATCTGGGATCGCAGGGATATGCGATCGTAGCGACTCCATTTGTCAACACGTTTGATCACATTGAGATTGCTCAATCAGTGTTGCAAAGTTTCGATCGCGTGTTAGAAATCTTGCAGACTCGCATCCTCAAAAGACGCTACATTCCCGTTTATGGAATGGGTCACAGCATGGGCTGCAAACTACATTTATTGATTGGCAGTCTGTTTGCCGTTGAGCGTGCAGGCAACATTCTGATCTCATTTAATAATTTTTCGGCTCGTGATGCAGTGCCATTAGTTAATCAGTTTTCTCCTGTGTTCTCAATGGAGTTCACGCCATCGCCTTTAGAAACAACCAAAATGGTGGGCGATCGTTATCAGGTTCGTCGTAATCTGCTGGTGAAATTTGACAACGACTCGATCGATCAAACCTACACCCTGTCAGAACTGCTGAAAAAACGCTTCCCTGAGATGGTGGCATTTCAGACTCTCAAAGGCTCCCACACTACGCCGATCGGACAGGACATCAAGTGGCAAATAGGCTCGTCGTATTCGCCGTTTGACGCGATCGGGCAGTGGATGCGTCAGGAAATCTATCGTGAACTGGAAGGACTAGAGAAAGCGATCGCCCGATGGTTAAACCCAATGGGGACGAGGTG
Source organism: Phormidesmis sp. (assembly GCA_965277365.1). Taxonomy (GTDB): domain Bacteria; phylum Cyanobacteriota; class Cyanobacteriia; order Leptolyngbyales; family Leptolyngbyaceae; genus Phormidesmis_A. The sequence continues at coordinate 4,059 of CBDICO010000001.1, forward strand.
ACAAGAATGTGCTCTCATCCTTGTCTTATGCTAAGATTTGCGCGTCCAAGTTCGAGAAAATATTTAACATGACTATTGTGGATTACGTCAGCCCAACCACGACGTTTGGGTTGATGGATATTGATGCCGTGCAAAAGGCGCTGAATCGATCGAGAGCCTCGGTTTATCGCTATGCCCATACCGATCCTCACACGACTAATTTGCCCTATGACTCCAAGCGCTTAAACCCCGAAATGCGCTCTAGCCCTGCCGAAGTGCTGTTGTTTCACCCTAATGAGGTGGCTCGGTTTGCCAAAGATGTCTTGCGAATTAAGCAGGTGACGATCGAGATTCAAGAACCCCAGCCCAACGCCACCCAAGACCTTCTGCAAACCATATTGCTTGAACTGCAAAGTATTCATCAGACCTTGAAGTCTCGATCGTAATGCCGCTTTTCTGTTAAGATTATTTGCGGCAAATCTATATCCTTTGGGAGATTGTTTGTCATAACCAGGAAATCGAGGCAGCGATCGTTAGAATTGACCTGAAGAGGTAAGATTGTTCTTCCTCTTGGGCTAACTAAAGAAAAGGTCTTCTCTTCTGTTAACCATTGTTGAATTTGTTGAAATAATTTATGCAATCCGGTAGTCACCCTACCAGCCCTTCGGGGCGACCTGCCCATATTGGGGCAAACATTATCGGTACACTTATCGCCTTGCTGACTCTGGTTTTACCACTTTGGGTAATCGTTTGTTATACAACAACTAGCCCTCCAACGGTGCAGCCAGTCGCGGCAACTAAGCTGGTAGATTAACCAATCGGTTGATTCTAAGACCTGAGCGACTATCGAAAAGATGGTCGCTCATTTTGGTTTAGGTAAGCGTCTATCCCAAGAGTCTTGCTTGATTTACTCTCGATCCGGCACAATAGATGCATCTCAACTCAGGGATTGATAGAATCGCTATCATCAGAAGAGAGGACTATATCTTAATCACTTCGAGGCTGAAGCCATGACATCGTACGCAACTTCGACTGCCAGAGCCGACATGAGCGAACTGCGACGCTTGAAAACCCTACTGCCTCCAGAACTGCAAAGCTGGGTGACGATCGAGGTGACAACTGCCGTCAATCCGGCTCTAGTCACCAGCGAGGAGATTGGCAGAGACGAAGTTGAAATTCAGATCGATATGCCGAAATGGGATCAACTGGCGATCGACCAGCGCAATCTGCTGTTTTGGCACGAAGTCGCGCGCATTCAGGCAGACACAATTCCTAAAGATGGATGGGAAATGGCGGCACTCGCGATCGGGCTAGGCGGCGCGGTCGGTGAACTGTGGGTTCAAGATGGCTTGCTGTTAGTGTTAGCGATCGGTTTGTCGGGGGTTGCCGGATTTCGTCTCTATCAAAAGAACAACGGCGAACGTAATCTCAAAGAAGCCACCGAAGCCGACGAGAAAGCCATCTCTCTGGCAACGCGCTTTGGTTACACGTTACCCAATGCCTACAAAAGTCTGGGCAGCGCACTCAAAACGTTGATTGACCAAACGCCCAAAAAGCGACTACGAGCGAAATATGAGTCGCGGTTGACAGCTCTCAAGAAGAGTGCAGCAAAAGCCAAATCTCAAATGAAAACCCCGGTTGAAGATTATTAGTCAGCCGAATCTGAACCTTTTTGGTAAAAGAGAATGAGTAACCAGCGATCGGGCGATACTTAAAAGCCGAATCAGTGGTTACTTATTTTTTTGGTTTGAGGGCGATCGTTATGGCTTTTAGAGTGAGTGCCTTAAATTTACCTGTCATCAGACAAGGCTCAACGGGGGCTGCGGTTGGGGCATGGCAACAATTTTTAGTGGGTTTAAACTACCCGATCGGAGCAGTTGATAACGGCTTTGGGAACGTGACCGACAAAGCGACTCGTGCCTTCCAGCAAAAAAACGGGCTAACCGCCGATGGCATTGTCGGAACCGGAACTTATACCCAAGCCCTCTCTCAAGGATTTGTCTACCGAGTTGCAGGGTTAACTGCCGCAATTTTGCTCGACTATCTCAACTTTGGAACCACCGAAGTGGGAGATCTGCAACGCAGCTTAACGGCGATCGGGCGGCTCAATCCTCCTCTGGTTGGCGATGGCGATTTTGGCATCGGCAGCACGCGAGGATTGGCTGAATCTTACAAAATCATCGATGTCGCGTTTCGGGCGCGTCTTGAGCAACAGCTACAAGCTGCCACAAAGCAAAAATTAGGGACAGACTTAGCGTCGGCGCTAGACATTCTAACCGAATATGCACGAAGATTACGCGGACGATTGAGCGGTGCCCAGTGGGTGAGATTCTTTCCGGGCAGTCAGTCGATCGATGATCTCGCTTCTCCCTTTCGTCAACGGGTTCAGGCATTTCAAAAAGCTCTCAAAGATGCCGGAGCAAGCATCGAAGTCACGGCGACGTTCCGTCCACCAGAACGCGCTTATTTGATGCACTATTGTGTTGCGATTAACAATCGAGACATTGCTCCTGCAAATGTTCCGTCGATGCCTGGAGTTGATATTGATTGGGTGCAATATACTGATGCAATTTCGCTACAAGCGGCTCGACAGATGATCGACGCTTATGACGTTGGCTCAAACCCGGCGGCTCTGCGATCGCGCCATACCCAAGCCCTCGCCATCGATTGGATTATTGAATGGCAAGGCAATCTCAACATCAAGAACGCATCGGGAAGAGTGGTTAGTATTGGGGCACCCCGAGATGGCAATGATAATTCGACGCTGTGGGACGTAGGAGCCTCTTATGGAGTCTACAAGCTAGAATATGATCCGCCTCATTGGTCGATCGACGGGTATTAAACCTCTCAACATTCTGGAGTCGCTCCTAGATTTCTATCGGCACGACTTGAGTTTCAACCCCTGCTCAAGTTTTGCCTAAACTATTTTGCTGTCAATGCAAGAGGTTAGCTTTCATCGGATACCAAGCGAGAATTACGTACCAGAACCCAAGGCTCCATTGCCCTACAGACAAACAGGACTACTGATTCCAACGTTAAAAGTACGATCGCCTTCGCAGAGTTGTCTGAACTTTGTGTTGAGGAAAATGACATCCTTACAACGTCTCCGCGCTGCGATCGTGCCAATCCTTTTGCCGAAAATTCTCATGACCTTCTGTGATACCAACGTCATTGGTGAATTAGCTTGATCACAACCAAATCAAGGCATATTGATCTGGAGTGTAATTGCCTCGCCGATCGCCCTGAGCGTCATTTCATTAGAGGAAATTCTCTACGGTTGCCTTGCGATGAAGTCGATTTTGCAACAGCAGAAATCGCAGAACCGTAACGCAGTGAAACAGCACGTTACAGAAGGTGTCACAGAAGGGTAAAGAAGTAAACTTTATTGTCTTTAGCGACCATCCCAGAATTGGGTTTGGTATCGTCAGTAGTAATGACAGTATCGAGATTGGTATTAGAAATCGATGTGAGGTTTTCTGAGTCACTAGCGACTCTCTCTCACCCAAAGAGAACGCTCTAAATCTTTCAACTACTGAAAAAAGTTCTAGCCTCCTCGCTTGATTCCTGCAAGCGATCTGAATTTTAGTCTCCTGAACCTACTACTTCTTTCAATTCAGATATGAATCATTATTGCGAACAATGGATTTCTGACTGGTGCCAAGACAACGGCTGGACAGACTGGTTTCAAGAACGATCGAGCTATTGGGCGTTTCCTCCCAATGCAGTCATGCCCGTGCCGATTCCAACGCAAGTGTTAAGAGCCATCAAAGCCGAACGAGGACTCACCGTTAGCGAACGAATCTGGAGCCTATCCGCTGTGGTCAGCACGATCGTCGCTGCCGCTTCCGGCTATTTTTTTGAGTCACCCATGCCGATCGTACTAGCATTCGCTTTTTGCGCGATCGTCGTTGCCCGTATGGAAGATGACGATTAACGCAAGATTAATCATAAGTAGAGAGGCTCAATTAACGTCAACTTGTGGGGGTGGGTTTCGGCTTCGCTCACCCCGCTAGAAATTCTGGCATTGAGCGTTGAGCGGAAACGCGTTTTACAGTTAATTTTGTCTACCTACTTACAAAAAAGGGTAGACATCATTGCCTACCTTTTTTGGACGAGAACTTGAGTCTAACAATCGTCGATCGTGGTTGCCGACACCTCAACCGCATCGACATCGATCGTGCCTGCCTGCGTCATTCGCTTAAAGTGTCCCTGTTCGACCTGTAGAGCTTCTCCACAGTTGGGGCACTGAATTGCCGCCCCATTAAAGCCCGTAAACTCATAGCTGCAAACTGGGCAAGCCTCTTGCACGACATTTTTTCGCAACCACCAGCGAAAGCCCAAAAACGCGACTATAGGGGCAAGCATCAGCAGTGCCAGCAGCACAAAAAATGACTTGACCAACCAGCCAAGCCCCAGCGCTGCCAATAACCATGCGAACCCGATGATGGTTAAAATGCGCCCAAAGCCAGTAATACTTAATTGAAGATTGTTGAGGCTGTTCTGGTTCACAGCAAACTCCTATAAACTCAAAGGCACAAGCGGTCTCCTTTAATCTAACCAGAGGCAATCGATTTTAGTAGACGGCTTTCTCTACCTAAATCAGGCTTGGTTTCCGATCTAGATTCACCATTGATTAAGAATAAGTGATCTCGCGAGTTTGCTGCTCACTCGCCGCAAAAGTTTAATCACCCCTAATTCCAGAAATATAATTATGTCACACATTTTTTTAGCTGGAGCCAGTCAAGGAGTCGGACGAGAAATTCTCAAAGGGCTGCTTGCCCAAGATCAAACCGTCAAAGCCTTCCTGAGATCAGAATTGGTAGCGGCTGAATTGCAGACAATGGGGGTTGAAACGACGATCGGAGATGCCCTCAACCCAGAGCAAATTGATCAAGCCATGTCAGGAAGCCCGATCGACCTCGTGATTAGCACGATCGGAGGCAAGCCCCAACAAGGAGAACGCGCCGACTATAAAGGCAATCAAAATCTGATCGATGCTGCCGTCAAAGCGGGCGTAAAGCGATTTATTTTAGTCACCTCGATCGGCAGTGGCGAGAGTGCTGCGGCTCTTCCGCCACAAGCCTTTGCAGCGTTAAAAGACGTGTTGGCAGAAAAAGAAAAAGCCGAACAGCAGCTAATCGCTAGCGGCTTAATCTACACCATCATTCGACCGGGCGGCTTGAAATCTGAACCCGCAACCGGAAACGGGGTACTCACCGAAGATCCTAAAATTGCGGGCAGCATTCACCGTGCCGATGTCGCTCAGTTGGTTTGCCGTTGTGTGAATAGCGATCGAGCCACCAATAAAATTTTCTCCGCCGTCGATCGTGCCATGACTTACGGCACTGCTCCCTTTGAGGAATTCACTCCTTAATGGCAACGTTGACCCGCAGACCACCTTATCAATCTCATAGACTACTCGTGCTCGGTCGGCTCCACCTCTGCATTGACCTGCATTCCAGTTTTAGGAGGCTAGTTTTGTTGCATGACTCTAATCAGAAACCGTAGAGTCTCATTGACAGAATCTGCCTTGGGAAACATCTCTGCAATATCTGGCTCTAAACGCACACTTGTTGCACCAAAACTCTTGCGCTCAGACCCTAATTGTCTGACTCGTAGAGTTTTCAAGTCATACTCCGAACGAAGTCTATCTTCTATATCTGACTTAACCCTTCTTATAGGCTTCTCGCTCACTGCATATTACTTCTCTAGCACTGATTAAGCGAATCTTCCTTTTCTGTGTAAGAGATCGTATCATCACCCTCAGCCGAATTTCATAAATCACCCCAGCACTAGCCCCAAAACGCTGCCTTATCTATAAACTCTGGCAAACTTAACCCTGAGTACTGGCAGACAAGCGCTTAATTGCGCTATCAATCGCTTAAGCCGGATTACAAGCTGCTCAGGACTCGAACGGTCTGACCCAGCCATTGCTCATGGTTCGATCGAGCACTACACGAGCGACTGCAAACAGCAAAATACTTTCTAACGCCAGCACCACAAACGGCAACAAAACGCCCTGCGTCATCACACCCACATCAATTTGCGCTAACCCGCGCACCAGCCCAAACGCCAAAACTACTCCAGATTTGAGATGTGAATTTTGGTCTTGCCGAATCGCATAGCGGTAAGTGATGCCAAACAACACGCCCGCAGTTACCGCAATCGTGCCACTCAATAAAAACCCAATTCCATTCGCAGAGGCTTGCAGCCCTGCCAATGGCTCAAACCGAGTTGCCAAAATTAGGCGATTGATCAAAGACACGCCTGTGAATGCGATCGCCACCGATAGCGATGCTACCATTCCCGCCTTGATTGACTCAATTCGCTCTACCAACGTCATGTCGAAATTCATGCTGCACGGACGATTCTCAAACCCAACGTAAAGCTATCACGCCTTTGAATTATGATAGGGATTAGCATCCTTTCGTAATGTTTTTACTATCGAAGCTATGGATATTTTGACTTTGGGTTGGGTTTCAATGCTAGCTGTGTTTACATTCTCAATTTCAATGGTCATCTGGGGTCGCAACGGCTTCTAATTACCGCAGGGGGCGTTGTGGAATCGACAGAATTTAGTGTTCTTGTAATGGTTGCATTTGGGTTGCTGATTAGCGTCACAGGGGGAATTGCCTACCTGACCTTAACCGATTGGCGCGATCGTCGCCGACAAGAAAAAGCAAGAGGAAAATAACCTCTTTTAAAGTCATCAAAGGCTCCCGATTTCAACGAATTGGGAGCCTTTGATTTTGATCCATTCACCTTTCTCGACAACCAGACTTTTTAAGACTCGCTACTGGTCAAATTAAAGCCAGAAGAGAGTTCCTCGCCGTAGCCTTCTTCGCCGTGTTCACTAATATCAACACCCTGAAACTCAACATCAGGATTAACTCGCAGCCCGATCGTGGCATCAAGAGCCTTGAGAATTACAAATGTACCGATTCCTGCAATCAGGTAAGTGATTGCGATCGCGATTAGCTGAGTTCCTAACTGACCCGGATTGCCATAAAACAACCCATCACCCCCCCCAGAGTTAACCGCTTTGGTTGCAAAAAGTCCAGTTAAAAGTGCGCCTGTCGTTCCGCCGACCCCGTGAACTGGGAAGGTATCGAGAGAGTCATCAAACTGAATCTTTGCCTTAAAGCTAACTGCGAAGAAGCAAACCGTCGCCGTAATTGCGCCAATCAACAATGCCCCGATCGGGGTCACAAACCCTGCGGCAGGCGTAACGCCTACTAGACCTGCAACGGCACCTGTTGCGATGCCAACTGCTGTCGGCTTACCGCGTAATACCCATTCCAGAATCACCCACACTAGCGCCGCACCTGCTGTCGCTGTGTTGGTTGCAACAAACGCCACAGTTGCTATAGAACCAGAAGCCAACGCGCTGCCTGCATTAAAGCCAAACCAACCAAACCATAGCAAGCCTGCCCCCAGGAGAATGAAGGGGACATTGTGCGGCGCAGCAGGTTGACTCGGATAGGTTTTGCGAGGACCAATCACCCAAGCTGCCACCAGTGCCGAAACGCCAGAGCTAATGTGCACCACCGTTCCGCCTGCAAAGTCTAGGGCACCAATGCCGCCATACAAACCGAGAAAGCCGCCTTTTGCCCAAACCATGTGAGCAAAAATGGGGTAGAGAATGCTTGACCAGAGAACGATAAACCAGAAGTAAGCCTTGAAGCTAATGCGCTCTACGATCGCCCCAGAAATCAGCGCCGGGGTGATGATGGCAAACATCGCCTGATAGATCATGAATGCCTGGTGAGGAATCGTCCCTGCATAAGAGGCGACATCTCCAGAGTTGGGCAGATTCATTTGGGGAAGGTAGCCCGTCGTGTCGAGACCGACCCCGTTTAAGAACAACCACTGCAAGCCACCAATGAATGGTGTTCCGGGTGCAAATGCAAGGCTATAGCCCCACAAAATCCACGAGGTGCCCACAATACCCATGAGGATGAAGCTCATCATCATGGTGTTGAGAACGTTGCGCGTTCTGACAAAACCACCATAGAAAAAGGCAAGCCCAGGAGTCATCAACAACACCAAGGCTGCCGATATCAGCATAAATGCCGTATCTCCTGAAACTTGAGCTGCTGCCGCCGCATCTGCCGCTGCTTTGATCGGGTCATCAGCAGCCAAGGCACTTGAAATCAAAGGACCATTCAGCAGTGCTAATGCTGCCAGCCCCGTCATTAAGATCTTATTCAACACTGGACTTTCAACCTTCAACGCCAAAAACTCTAATCTGGAAATCAACCGAACCTGATTGATATGATTGAATTCCATAGTTTTACACCACTTAATTCTGTATATTAAGATACTTTTTCATCTCTGTTAATTGACCGTTACCTTTTTTTACTCCTTTATGGGGATGAATCTGATTTGAAAAATCTTAGGATCAGTTGCCCAGATAAATTCCTTTAAAACAGTGAGCAAAAAAGGTGAAACACTGCTCGTGCCTTCCGGCTCTCTACAGGTTTCTGAGTCAGAAAAACTAGAACTATTGGGTTATTCTCAAAATTATGAATCTCTAATCGATAGGGATTATTACCCTTGAAAGGTTGCTAAGCGCTGGATAGCAAAACTGTAACCTTGCTCACAGACATCATTCATAAAAACTGCGACTTTTCTAACGGTTTAGTCGTCCCGATCGTGTTCAGAGAACGAGTAACCGTACCTTGACAAATCTAGTTTTAGTAGTATTATTGTACTATCTCTGCTTCATCACTCCTTAGATGAATGTCCCCTACTGACCTCCAGGGGCATTTTTTTTTGATTTGACGGTTTAAAATAAGAGCATGAGTGAACAGAGTGACCGTTTCAAAGTTGTTAGCGACAATCGTCAGGCTCGGTTCCAGTATGAGATTCTGGAAACTTATGAAGCTGGAATTGAGCTAGTCGGAACCGAAGTCAAATCGATTCGGGAAGGGAAAGTCAACCTTAGAGATGGCTTTGCTTTAATTCGGGATGGGGAAGCGCTGCTGCTGAATGTGCATATTTCTCCACATCGAACTGCCAGCCAGTTTTTTAACCACGATCCTCGTCGCACTCGTAAGCTCTTACTCCACCGAGAAGAAATCCGCAAGTTGCTTGGCAGAGTAGAGCAGCAAGGCTTAACATTAGTGCCTCTCAAGATGATTATGAAGCGGGGCTGGGTGAAGGTCGATATCGGTTTGGCGCGGGGTAAAAAGCTTTATGACAAGCGAGAAGATATCAAAAAGCGTGATGACCAGCGAGATATGCAACGAGCGTTGAAAAACTACTAAAACAATTCGTTTGACTTCGGTTTACGAGAATCGTGCTAAGCCAAAAGAGGAGGGTCTATTTACCACAGACCCTCCTCTTTAATTTGTTATTTGATGTGAACGGTTAAAGAGCGATCGTCAAAACACAAAGTGCCTATTTGACTAAATGCAGCAAGTTACGTACCACACTATAGCCAGCCAAATCCCAAACTAGATAAGCAAGAAAACCGACCATCGCAAGCCGTCCGTTCCACAACTCAGCTTGAGGAGTCCAACCAAATCGAAACGCGTTGCGGTTTTTGCCATTATATTCAGTAGAGACAGGGGGTAAATCAGTACTAGAACGGGTGTGCATTGTTAAGTTCCTAAAACTCCCTATGTTCGTAATATTAGGTGCTTTTTTCAGACTTACTGTCTATCTATAGAGGCAATCTCTATCCAGTTCTTAGGGGAGAAGAACCGCCAGCACTAAATTTTAGATAGGTTGACTTCCCTAGGGAAAGCTATTGACTTCTTGAGGCTAAATATCAAAAAGACAAAAGGTGATTTTGAATACAAACCATTAGAAAGTCTTAGTCTCATCGATCGCGATGAGTGCCTTTTGCGACTCTCAAAAAAGTCTTGATTTCGTAGTAGAGAGTCAATAATTGTAGCTCTATGCAGATAGCTTAAAATAAGGGACTTAAGCCCCTTGTTGACTTGACGGCAACACAGCGTCCTAAGGCAATTTCGCAGTGATATTCAAAGAGTGTCAGACTGGATGCCCTATGAGGAAAAATGCAACCATGTGTAAATTCTCACTAATAAGGTGCCTTTATACACCAAAAAGTTTCTTTCTCCAGACAGATGATTTATTTAAAAAAAGCAGCCTACTGTTACGTATGCTCATCAAAGATTGTTGGTTTAAGCGTAAACTTTGTTGACATTTTGTTAGCTACTTATCAAACTTTTCTTTTGAAGTCTGCCAGAGTTTTAGTAAGGCTTTCAATCACCCATTTCGTACTTTAGAGCGATAAGTCTGCTATAGAATAGGTGGACAAGATGTTTAGTTTTGTGAAGATAGACTTAGTAAATTAGGTGGTATGTATGGACTTTTTAACGAAAATTGTCAAATTTCCTGCCTCGATCGATGATGATGCGATCGCTCAGTTCCACCACCAAACCGATTTGGCATTGCAATCTTCTGTTGATGTTTTATTGATTGATTTCGCAGCCGTAGAGTCCACGAGCAGCCACGGATTGATGGCTTTAGTGATGGCGTATAAGCGAGTTCGTGAGACAAATAAGCGGCTCTTTCTGCGCTCAGTGAGTGAGCAAGTCAGAATGCTGTTAGAGCTGACCGGAATGGATGAGGTTTTTGAGGTTCTTCCAGAATCTAAGGAGATAGACAGTCCTGCTCTCGCTCTGGTTGCATAGCGGAGTTGATGATTTATAAATTTTATCTCCCACCGTCTTTGATTAGAAAACTGTGGGAGATAGCTTTTGGCGTTGTTGAATTCGTCTATGAAGCACAGATTTGCCCTCACCCTAGCCCCTCTCAAAAGGAGATGGAACAAGAATTCTGGCTCCCTTCTTTTTGGAGAAGAGTTGGAGATGATGGTAATTCATCTCTGCATTCAGCAACGTCGGTTTTTAGTTCATAGAATCGCAGCCGCAGAAAGTCAATGGAAGCTGCCGTAGTCTATTTCGATAAGAACTCGCGGATATATTGATTGACGAGTTGTGGCTGCTCTTGCTGCACCCAATGGCTGCAATCAGGAATGTATTTGATCTGAAAGTCTCGCACGTAGGCTTCTGTGCCGTAGGTCAACTCTTTCCCCAGAGCGGTATCTTTTTCACCCCAAATCATCAGAGTAGGAGCCTCTAATACGCTCCAGTCTTGGCTTGTGAGTCCTTGCTTAAAGACATTGCGGTAATAATTGAGAGCAGCCGTCAGTGCGCCGCGTTTGGCAAACGCATCTTTATAGGCAGTTAGATCTTCTGGAGTGAAGGCAGTTTTATCGATTGCCATTCCTAAAAATGCCGATTCTAGCGCTTTATAATCATCAAACTGGATGAGGATTTCTGGAACGATCGGAAGCTGAAACAAAAATATATAGAAACTGCGAAGAAGCTGTTGAGGAGTGCGCAGCCCTTCGGCAAATTTGGCAGGGTGAGGCAGATTGAGAATAATCAGTTTTTCGACCAAGTTGGGGTAGGCATAGGCAAAGTTCCAGGCGATCGCGCCGCCCCAGTCATGTCCAACTAAGATGCAGCGATCGTAGCCTAAGCCTTCAATCACGCCCTTGACATCGGCAATAAACTCAGTCATTACGTAGGCTTCTTTGTCGGCAGGTTTGTCGCTGTCGTTATAGCCACGCAGGTCGATCGCGACCACTTTGTGATCTTTGGCAAATTCAGGAATCTGCTTGCGCCAGGAATACCAAAATTCAGGAAACCCATGCAGCATTAGCATTAGAGGACCGTCACCTTGAGTCACATAGTGCAAATTGATGCCGTTAGTGTGAATGCAGTCGTGTTGCCAGGTTTCGAGCATGAGAGATGCGTGATAGGGGTTAGTTGAAGTTTAGCGACTAATCCCGATCGACGTTCCCATAGCCTCGGACTAAGTTGTCGCGTTTAACTCCCGCCGAGCGAAAGAAACTCATCGTCAGAAAGGGGCAAGGGAATCGGTGCAAATGCTTTGGCAGCGTCTTGATTTAACTGGTGAGCGAGATCTGCTTCTTCTAGTCTTTCTAACAGAGGAAGAATGTCGCTGAAGCTACGTAAGCCTAATAGTTCGAGATCCTCGATCGTGATGGTTTCATCGGAAAGGCTACCCCGTTGAGTCAATAAAGCGCGAACTCGTTCTTCTTGCGCGTTCACGGATGCCTGCTGGCGGAGAGTTGGAGTAGCAGCCCGCAAACCTTGTTCTAATATGTCTGGAGTAATCACCTCTGCCTGAAGATCAGCCGCTGTTGACAGAACTGTGTTACCCAATCGGTTAAATAGGCGGGGCTTGCCGAGAGAAACTTCGCAAAAGCGTTTCGCCGTTTCTGGCAGGAAGGGCAGGACACAACGCGGGTCTTTTGGATCGGTGCAGTTGTTGTTAATTCGAGCGCTGCTGAGGTAGTTAATCAGCATTTGGTAAGTCGTCTGCGAATCTAGTTCTTCGAGCTTTAGTTGCAGGTCAAACAAGCCGCGTTCGCTGGTCAGCAAGTCTCCAGTCATGCCCGTTGGGTGTCCTGTGAGCAGAAACCAGGCTCGTCCCTTTAGCATCCCTTGGGCATCGTGCATCAGTTGTCGCACGACGCTGGGGTTTTGCTTATCGAGGTCGTCAATGGCAATCAGAACGCCTTGAGGATATTTCTCTTGTGCTCGTTCTAGCAGCGTGTCTAAGCTGACGGTAGGATATTGCGGTTTGGTGATTGGCAAGTCTTTCTCACCCGTCTTAGCGCCAAGACCCATACTGGCGCTGATTTCAGAACTACGTTCCTTCAATAATCTATCAGTGGGAATACCCATTTGGTAAAGCTGACGCTGTGCCCAATCGTCGTCTGACATTTCTCGCGCTAGGGCAATGAGGGCGGTGGTTGCCAGATCTAGATTTGCGGGGAGGGAGATGTAGGTCGTCAACATCTTCGGACGCTTGCGGCGCAATACCGACAACACTTCTAGTAAAAAGGCACTTTTGCCGATGCCCAGACGACCATAGACCAGAATTCGGCGACGTTCACGGCTCTGGAACAGATTAAACATCTGACGCAGTTCATTCTGTCGTCCTGTGAAGATGCGCTGTAAGGTTTCGCTTCGCAGGTCAGTCGGGCTTTCGGTGAAGGGAATTTCCTTGAGTCCTAATCGCTGGATGTTGCTAGACGATTGATCAAAAATGTCGTCGGCAGTGGTCATAGATATGCCTCGGTAGTTTGCCGCTCGATCGCGCGTTGGGCAGCTTGATAAATAATATCGACTTCAGCCGCTCGATCGGGCTGTTGCAATTGATGATAGCTTTCACGCGCTTTATCGAGTTCGGCGAGACCTTTTTCTAAATATCCTTGGGACACGAGGACACTCCCTAGTCCGGCGCGGCTTTTGGCGATGCCTAGTTGATTTTTGAGGTGGTCATAGAGACGGAGGGCATCTCGATAATAAAGACGAGCGTTATCCCAATCGGCGAGGGTTTCGTGGGCGCGTCCGGTTTGGAATAGGGCGTTAGCGTGAGCTAGAGGATCGTCTCCGGTGCTGAGTTGTCGGACGCTGTTGAGCAAAAGCTGGAGTCCTTCTTGCCATTTGCCTTCGCGTACTAGGCGACTGCCCAAAATAGATTGAGTTGTCGGTAGGGCTTGCCAGATTTGTTTTCTGTCGTAATGCTCTGGACTAATTGCGTCTAGGGCAGTCTTATAGACTTGCAGTGCTTGCTCTAGATCGCTGGAATTTTGGCTGTGTTCGTAGCGACGGGAAAGGACATTCCCCAATCGATACTGGGAGTCAATAAAATCAGGACTGTCAGGGGCTGAAACTACTAATGATTCCTGAAGTAGAGCAACGGCGGTATCTAGATCGCTGGTGTTGTTTGTCAATGAAGACCATTTCATCAAAGCCTCTGCCAGATGTCCCTGGTTTTCTGCCCACTTGTGCGGAAGTGCCTCACGGGTGAAGACTTGGGCGGCTTGTTCGTAGATCGAGATCGCCTGCTTCAGATTATCAGTCTGTTCCCCGCGAATGCGATCGCTGTAGGCGTTTGCCAGATTATGCTGCGTCCCTGCCCAATCTTCTGGCAATGCTTCGCGAGTTTGAATCTGCAAGGCTAACTTATAGAGAGCGATCGACTGTTCTAGATTCTCTGCCCGATCTCCTCGAATGCGATCTCTGTAAGCATTGCCCAGATTGTTTTGTGTCCCTGCCCACTGTTCTGGGAATGCCTCACGGGTGTAAACCTGTAAAGCTAATTCGTAAGCCGCGATCGACTGTTCTAGATTCTCTGCCCGATCTCCTCGGATACGATTGCTGTAAGCATTTCCCAGATTGTTTTGCGTCATTGCCCAATCTTCTGGAAATGCCTCACGGGTGTAAACCTGTAAAGCTAATTCGTAAGCCGCGATCGACTGTTCTAAATTCTCTGCTCGATCTCCTCGGATACGATCGCTGTAAGCAGTTCCCAGATTGTTTTGCGTCATTGCCCAATCTGCTGGGAATGCCTCACGGGTTCTTACCTGTAAAGCTAATTCATAAGCCGCGATCGACTCTTCTAGATTCTCTGCTCTATCTCCTCGAATGCGATCGCTGTAAGCATTTCCCAGATTGTTTTGCGTCATTGCCCAATTTTCTGGGAATGCCTCACGGGTGTAAACCTGTAAAGCTAACTCATAAGCCGCGATCGACTCTTCTAGATTCTCTGCTCTATCTCCTCGGATGCGATTTCGGTAAGCACTTCCCAGATTGTTTTGCGTCCCTGCCCAATTTTCTGGGAATGCCTCACGGGTGTAAACTTTCAGTGCAAGTTGATAAGCTGTAACGCCCAACTCTAGGTTTAGCATTCGATTTCCCAAAGGAAACTGCTGAATCAAATCACCAAAAGTCCCAAAAAAGCGGGCAATGTTTTGTCGAGTTTCTGGTAACTTTTCTGCAGTCAATGTTGTGAATACGAGCGGCAACGCTTCTAACAGTGACTCATCCAACTTTGCCCGGTTAGACTCAAAAAATTGATGAACTTGGGTCTGATCTCCCTGAGTCTCAGCCATGCGCTCCCCAAACGCTTGCATAAACTTCTTTGCATCTCGCATCGGTGGTTGAGATTGCCCAAATCCTTTTTTGTTCATATCCTTTAACCCATGACTGGATATTGCTTCAACCTGCTTTGGACATTTCCCTATTAGTATCTCCGACAGCGAGAGGAGATGGCTCGATCGGCTCACTCCATCTTAAGCCGTAGTAGAAGTCGAAGGATACTGCTCTAAAACATGCTTGAGATATTGCCCCGTGTAAGAAGCCGGATTTTCTGCCACCTCTTCAGGAGTGCCGATCGCTACGATTTCGCCACCTAGATCGCCGCCTTCGGGTCCTAAATCAACAATCCAGTCTGAGCAGCGAATCACATCCATGTTGTGTTCGATCACCAGGACAGAGTTACCTTTGTCTACAAGGCGTTGCACCACGTCTAACAGCTTGTGAACGTCGTAGAACGATAAGCCTGTCGTCGGCTCGTCAATCAGATAGAGGGTTTTGCCCGTGGCGCGGCGCGAGAGTTCGGTCGCAAGTTTGACCCGTTGAGCTTCACCACCAGAAAGCGTTGGGGCAGTTTGTCCAAGGCGCATATAGCCCAGACCAACATCCGCTAAGGTTTGCAAACGTGCCGCCGCTTGAGGAATGTTTTTAAAGAACTCTGCCGCTTCCTCGACAGTCATCGCTAAAACATCCGCGATCGACTTGCTTTTAAACTTCACTTGCAGCGTGTCTCGGTTATATCTCGCACCTTTGCAGACTTCGCACTGGACGTAAACATCGGGCAAAAAATTCATCTCGATGACGTTGACCCCTTGACCACTGCACGCTTCACAGCGTCCGCCTTTGACGTTAAACGAAAATTGCCCTGGTTTATAGCCTCTGGCTTTTGCCTCGATCGTTTCAGTAAAAATATCGCGAATCACGTCAAACACACCTGTGTAAGTCGCAGGATTCGATCGTGGAGTGCGCCCGATCGGAGATTGGTCAATCACGATCGCTTTGTCGAGTCCGTTCAGTCCTTCGACGGGCTGCATTTCTCTCGGCTGCGGAATTTTTTGCCCAAAGTGGTGTTGAATTGCTGGATAAAGCAATTCGTTCACCAGCGTTGATTTGCCAGAACCCGACACTCCAGTGATGCAAACCAGTTTGCCTAATGGAATATCGACATCAATTTCCTTGAGGTTATTGCGGGCGGCACTGCGAATTTTTAGCGATCGACCATTTCCGGGGCGGCGATCAGCGGGGGTATGAATGCACTGTCGTTTTGACAAGTATGCTCCCGTCAAGGATTCTTCAGTGTTGAGCAGCGTTTCTAAGTCGCCCTGAGACACAATCCGTCCGCCATGAACGCCTGCACCGGGACCAATATCGACTAAATAATCAGCCGCCCGAATGGTTTCTTCATCGTGTTCAACCACGATTAGTGTGTTACCGAGATCCCGTAGTTTGGTCAGGGTGTTGAGTAGTCGGGTGTTGTCGCGCTGGTGAAGTCCGATGCTCGGCTCGTCTAAAACATAAAGGACTCCGGTTAAGCCTGCGCCGATCTGAGTGGCGAGACGAATGCGCTGGGCTTCGCCGCCAGAGAGCGTCATAGCAGTTCGGTCAATGGTTAAGTAGTCTAGCCCCACATCAAGCAAGAATTGCAGCCGAGCCTTGATTTCTCGCAGCACGAGATCACCGATTTGCGCTTGGCGATCGGTCAACTTTAAAGTGGTGACTCGGTGCAAACATTCCCGAATCGACACGCTCGTTAAATCAGTGATGCGAAACTGTCCAAGTCGGACTGCAACCGATTCTGGCTTGAGTCGTTTGCCGCCACAGTCGTCACAGGGCTGGTCAATCAGATATTGCTCTAACTTCTGCTTATACAAGTCAGACGAGCTTTCTTGATATTGCCGTTCGAGCAGCGGAAGTGCGCCTTCATAACGGCGGTTATAGCCTTTGCTTTCTCGATAGCGAGAATCTGCCTCGATCCAAATCGGGTCTTTTGAGCCATGCAGCAAGACGTGCTTCTGCTCAGGCGTGAGCTTTTCCCAGGGAGTCTGAATATCGAACTTAAAGGCATCTGCGACGCTGCAAATCAACGACAAATAGTAGGTGTTGTCTTTGTCTGACCAGGGCGCGATCGCGGCATACACAGGCAATTTCGGATTCGGGATCACCAGATCGGGCGAAAATTTGCGGTGACTCCCCAAGCCGTGACAGTTAGGACACGCGCCATAAGGAGAGTTAAACGAAAACAGACGCGGAGATAGCTCCTCCATGACTGCGCCGTGTTCAGGGCAGGCGAAATTTTCTGAAAAGACCAGTTCGGCAGGTTGAGCGTCGGGTTTCGGTTCATCGACTTGATACGCCCCACCCTTTTCAGCCGCCTTGAGACTTTGTGACTTGATATCAACAACGTTGTTGACCGTCGATTCTTCTTTCATCAAGTCGATGATGGCGATCCCATTGGAGTGTTTCAAACACGTCGTGAGCGAATCGACTAAACGTTCTTCGATGCCTTCTTTTTTGACGAGACGATCGACGACAATCTCGATCGTGTGCAGTTGATTTTTGTCTAGCTCGATCGAGTCACTCAGTTCACGCACTTCGCCATCGACCCGAATCCGCACAAATCCTTCAGCGCTCAGGCTAGAAATCGTTTTACGGTGAGTCCCTTTCTTGCCGCGCACCACAGGAGCCAAAACTTGAAATCGAGTGCGATCGGGCAATTCCATGACTTGATCGACCATCTGATCCACCGTTTGAGGCGCGATCGAGCGATCGCAGTGGGGGCAGTGTGGCTCCCCGGCTCGCCCGTAAAGGAGTCGCAGATAATCATAGATTTCGGTGACCGTTCCGACCGTTGATCGCGGGTTGTGAGACGTAGACTTTTGATCGATTGAAATCGCAGGGCTGAGTCCTTCGATCGCATCGACATCGGGCTTATCAACCTGTCCTAAAAACTGCCGTGCATAAGCGCTTAAGGACTCTACATATCGCCGCTGCCCCTCTGCGAAAATGGTGTCAAACGCCAGCGATGACTTCCCAGAACCCGACACCCCAGTAAACACGATCAGGCGATCGCGGGGTAACTCCAGATCGATATTTTTTAAGTTGTGTTGTCTAGCACCCCGCACCCGGATGGTATTGAGAGAGGGGATTGAGGGTTTAGCGATCGAGTCTAAGTCGGCGCTTAGATTCTTGACTTCAGGGCTGTTAGATTGGCTGACACGCTTTGGCATTGAGGACGCAATAAAATAGTCCTTAATGATTCTATCGCTCTCTTTAGCAATCTAGTTGTGACGTACTAGGAGAAGTCTGAATTCAACCTCATACCTTTTTTGGTGTTGCTGAATCGAGGCATAATCTGCCCTCACCCCCAACCCCTCTCCCGCAGGGGAAGAGAGCTAGAAATCTTGTTCCCTCTCCGGTGGGAGAAGTCTAAGGTGAGAGCGAAATATATTGCTAATTATCGTCTCGTCCGGGACTCATCTCACCGAGAGCCGCCACGATCGTTCCTGCTTCTCCGCTAATCCGCCAGAGGGTGCGGCTGGCTTCTTTGCTGACCAACTCGTATTCCCCTTTAAACGCTTCGATTAAGGCAGGAATGGCGGATTTAGCTTCGGGTCCGATGCAGCCAAGGGCATAGGCAGCCACCCATCGGACTTGCCAATCCTCGTCTTTGAGCGCTTGAGTCAACGCCGGAACTGCCGCTCTCGCAAAATGATTGAAGCTAGATAGCACCCAAGCCGCGGTGCTGCGAACGTGAGCAGGTTTGGCTTCGAGAGCCGCAATCAGCGCAGGAACTGCCCCATTTCCTAATTTGCCGAGACTCGCGATCGCTTCCCCACTCACCCGTCGATCGTCGTCTCGCAGCCGATCAACCAGGGCAGGAATCGCAGTGCGGGCTTCGGGTCCGATGTGCCCGATCGCTCTGGCAACTTCACGACGAATCTGCCAATCTTGTGCCTGAAATTCTCGAATCAGTGCTGGAAGAACCGATTTTGCAGCCGATCCAAGTTCTCCGAGTTCGCAGATCGCGTCGAGCCGCACTTGCAAAGCGCCATTTGCCAGGTTGGGCGCGAGACACCGAATTCGCTGTTCAACTTGCGTGCGTCGCAGCGTTTCGGCACTTAAGCCCACTCGTTTGCCCAACTCTTCTAAAACGGTGTCAGGCACCTTGATTTCAGCGTTGCGGGTCATGCAGCAATCGCGCATTGCTAGCAAAAAGCCTTGAATGCTCTCTGGGGCACCCGGTATCGAATCGGCTTGAATTAGCCACGCCTGCCAGAGGTCTTTTTGATCCCGATAAAGCTGGACGAGATAAAGAGCCGCGAGACATTCTGCTAAAGGATCGAGAGCAAAGCAGATGTGATCTTGGGCAGGTCCGACCGCTTGCACAATTCGCAGCCGCTTTTCTAAATGTTTGAGTCGCGCTTTCACCGCTTCAGTGGTTGCCCCCGATCGGGCTTCCATCTCTGCAAGAATCACGTCTCGTTTGGCAGGAGCAGGATGATAAGACTGTTTCAGGCACTCCCAGGCAATGATTTGAGCATCTTTGTGAATAGTAGAATTGTCCGGTTCGCCATCTGCGGCATCACGATTGAGTTCGTTGAGATAACTCAACATCAGATCGGGGATGTTGTCAGGCAGATTGTCTTCGCTGACTCCTTCTTCTTTCGCGATCATCTGCTCGGCGTAGAGTTTTGCCAACAGAACGGTGATGTTGCGCTGACCGACTAATTTAGACAGTTGACTACATGCGTCAAAATATTCTGAGTCGGTGAAGAGTTCGCGTTTGTTGCGTTGAGTTAGATATGCCTCTAAGAACGATGAAAGGCGATTGCCTTCAATTCGCAAGGGTTTGATGGTGGTTTTGGGCACTTCATCCAGGGTTTCTTCGACTCGTGAAGTCACAATCAGAGCATTTGCCGGAAAGTCTGGGTGTCCGGGGCGAATTTGCTCACGGGTGGCTTCGCTGAGTTCAGAGAGCCGATCGACGACCACGAGGATTCGTCGTTGTCTCAACAACTTTTCTAAAAACTCATCTGAAATCGGTTCGGCAGCATCAATGAGCGCTTGCAACTGTCCCCGAATCGCTTCTCGAAACGGATTTTTATCGGCAGGCAGTTTGAAATCAAGCTCTTGCTCGATGAGGACAGGCAACATTCGATGACGACAGAGCCGCGAAGTGCGATCGTCTGCCATTGCCCATCGTGCCAGGTTACACGCCAAACTGGTTTTGCCGATGCCGCCTTCTCCCCAGATCAATAGACACTGCCGCCCATCCCAAAAGGTTGAGTGCAAATCTTGACTCGCCAATTCTGCGATGGTGTTGCCATCTGACACGACGGGGATCGGGATATAGACTTTACGATCGCTGACGGTGTTTTTATGGGCAAAGGCTTCTCGCGCCACGTCAATCTGCTCTGCGACCCAGGCATCCAATACACGTGGATGATAGTGAAACATCGCCAAAAACAGCACAAACCGCAGCGGCACCTTGATGCTGCCGCCAAGAGGACTGGGAACCTCAAAATCGGTATAGGGTTTGAGCAGATTGTTGAGTTTGAGCAGCCACAGAGGACAAATCAGCAGAATCAGTCCCCACAGCGACGGCATCGCCAGCAGATAGAGCAACACCCCGGCGATCGCTGGATTTGCGTGACTCCACTCAAAAAAGCGCTCAAACAGCCGTGAATCTTTTTGAGTTTTGAGCACACTCAACGATCGCCGCACCGAGGTTAACGCATCCTCATTTTTAGATTCTTCTAAGATCGGTTGGGCAGACTCTAGAGCCGTATAAGCATCTGTTAACTCAGTGCCCGTCAGCGTAGACGCTTTGTCTTGCAGACTTCCTGCAATGCGATCGAGCGCGTTGGCAGAACTGAGCCGCACCTCATTGTTTTCGTCTTTGAGCGTCTTCACCAATTCGGGAAGCGCCGATCGTGCCTCCAGACCAATTCTGCCGAGTGAAGAGGCGGCTTTTGATCGCACATCTTTGTCCGAGTCAGACAACGCTTTTGTCAACGCCGGAACCGCTGCCTTCGCAGGTTCGCCAATGCTGCCTAGTGCTTTTGCGGCTAAAGAGCGCGTGTTGCGATCGCTGTTTCCGAGTGCTTGCGTCAGTGCAGGAACCGCATCACTGGCATCGACACCGAGTCGGCTTAAGGTCATCGTGGTGTTGAGGCGAATTTGACGATCGGGATCAGCCAGGAGTTGAGCGAGGGCTTTCACCGTGGGTTTTGCATCTTGTCCAAAGCGGGCGAGTGCCCCGATCGCGGCGAGTCGCACCTCGTTGGATGAATCAGAGAGCGTCGGCACCAATTCTGGAATAGCTGCTTTTGCCTCTGCTCCCAGATTGGGCAGCGCATTGATGGTTTGAATTCGCACCGCTTCACTGGGATCGTTGAGCGCATTGATCAGATCAGGAACCGCCGCTTTTGCACTTGCGCCAATGCTTCCCAGCGCTTTTACGGCGGCTTGACGCAGATCATCATCAGAGTCTTTATTGTTTAAGACACTTCGCAGTTCGGGTACGGCTGCCTTTGCAGATGCGCCAATCTCTGTAAGTGCCTCAATCGCCTTGAGACGAATCGCGAGAGGCGAATCTTGCAGCGCCGACACCAAAGAAGGAACTGCTGTTTTT
Source organism: Phormidesmis sp. (assembly GCA_965277365.1). Lineage (GTDB taxonomy): Bacteria > Cyanobacteriota > Cyanobacteriia > Leptolyngbyales > Leptolyngbyaceae > Phormidesmis_A. Next base: position 25,623 of record CBDICO010000001.1, read on the forward strand.
GCATCCGAACCCATCTCTCCGATCGCTGCAATTGCAAACAATCGCACAGGCTGCGGCTCTTTGCGGTCTTTGATGACATGAATCAGTGCCTCGATCGCGGGAGCACCCCTTTTTTTGAGGGTGGCGATCGCTGACTCAGGCGACGAACTACTCGCTAGTTGATGAATCTGAGCCGAAAGGTCAGACGGGCTTTTCGCCAGTGCCTTTTGAGAAAACGGCACCGTGACTGAGATGCAGAAAAGACTTAACTGGAGAGCTAAAAAAAATGAAGGTCGGTTGCGCGGTGCCATGCCAAAACGCCTGCAAGAGGATGAAAGGATCTCGTTGCAGAACTGCTCGTCAGCTTATAAGTAGAATCACAGAAGGATTGCTCTTCGTGTAATGCCCTTGGTGAGTCTCGATCGCAGCCCTGACCGACTCATCATTCCCAAAAAATGCGGACGGATCTCGCAAACTTCATATTGGTACGGACAGTGTGCGGAATTTACGGAGACGGTTCAAAACCAAACCGAGCTTGACAGGATGTTCAACACAGTTAGCTTGCTCGATTCTAAAGAGTCCGCTCCCAAAAATAGATTTGACGTGGGACAAAACGCGATCGCGGCATTGGCTGCTGATAATCGCTGAAACTCCTGATCTGTGAGTTGAACTCCGTGAGCAAAGATGGAGCGATCACCCACTAAACCGACTTGATCATAGACATCCAAATAGCCTGTGCAGTGGAGAAAAAGTTCCTTCACCCAGGCGACCTCATTGAGGTTCTCTGACAGATGAGTCTGCAGATAAACGTCTGGAAATTCTTCTAACAGCTTGCCTGCTAACCGCAATTGCTCATCCGTTGAGGGGATGGCACGGGGCGTAACGGCATAGAGCAGCCGCCCCTGTTTGTGCCACTTCTCAATTAAGCGTTTGCTGTCTTGATAAGACGTTTCGGCAGTGTCAGACAAAAAATCTGGGGCATTGCGATCCAACCGAAGCAATCTATCCCCCTAAAAAGGGTCTGACAATGCAACAGCTTTAACGCGAAAAGACTTGCATTAACGGAGAATCAAGCCTCGTGATTTTATTGATTGCCTAACTGGTCGATCGCATAACGCGCGATCGCCAAACTCATCCGCGCTTGCTCAGTTTCAGATAAATCACTCCACGCGATCGGGCGAACACTATTCACCGCCGCATCTACGACATCTGCGCTATCGCTTCGCATCGCATATGCCAGAGGACGCGCCAACACCTGCAAATCATCGCCTGCCCACGTCGGTAAGACTTCTTGAACACACTGCACCAACTGATCTGCCAGAGAGTTAGAAGAGTCAGCCACTTTTTGAGCTTGACGCGCGATCGCCGCCAATAAATTCTGAGGCACCGATGCAAATTTTTGAGCCAGCGTTGTCTTTAAATCAGTGGTTGCCCACAGTCCATCAAGCTGGTTAAAGAAAGCCTGCGATCGTGAAGCAACCTCGCTGTCATCCCAGTCATCTAACGAAAACTCTCGTTCAAGTTCTGAGAGAAATGACTCAGCACTAGGGTCAGTCGGGTTCCAGGGATAGGAGATTTTGCTAGTGGGGGTTTCTGCCACCTCAATCTCAGCCGTATCGATGGAGTCGTTCGGATTCCACCGTAGGGTCACATCTTCAGTTTGAAGAAGTGCGTTTGCGAAGTCTTGCTCGGTTTGCAGACCTACGATCGAACATGAACGATTTGCTTCACTTGCCATACTGTAATACTCGCATCCACTGAGTCACTGCTGTTTGTGATATCTACAACTTGCCCGTTACAAATTCCGTAACCAATTCATCAGTTCGCTCGATCGGGTGATCAGATTTGACCGCACTTATGCCGAGTCAAGCGATTCGGGAGCCGTGACCAAAAATTCTAACGTAGAATTTTGCGATCCTCCAAATTTTAACTGCACGCCTGACTGAAGCAATACTTCTTGATGGTGAACTTTTTGCCAGCCGCCACTCGCAAACACCCAGGTGCCATAGCGAGAAAAGTCGCGCAAAAAGTAGGTGGGTTGCCCCGTATCTTGAGACGCATTGCGATAAAAAATCTCAGCGTGCTTACGAGAAATTCCCGGTTCTCCAGGCAAAACCAGGTCGTTATCGTCACTCATACCGACGCGCATCAGCCCCCCGCGCACCGTCCAGACTTTGGTGGTCGCTAATGATCGTAGAGACGCGATCGCCGATCGTCGCCCAAACTGACTAGGATTTGGCGGAAATTGAGTCGCGCCTTCGTCTAACGGTTTCAGCAATCCGCCTTCAAATTCGGGGTGCATATAGAGGACGGGCAGCGTCCAGGCTTGCTGATTAAACTTAAACAATGTCAGGAGATGCTGTCTTGCCACCGCAACCGCTTGGTCGATCGGCATCCGATCTGCCAGCGCTTGAGCAAATGCCTGAATAAAACTCAGAGCCTCTTGATCAGTGATCGGTTCTCGCATTGCCAACACCGCCGGAACTCCATGATGCAGCAGCACCTCCGCTAAACTACTGCGCGGAATCGCCTGATAGTTTTGCTCGTCGGGCTGTGCGCCCCAGCAAGAGTTAAACACCGCTAGCTTGACTCGGCAACGGGTAAGGACTTGCGCCAACTCAGTGCCGTTGAGCGTCATATCAGGACGCAGAAACAGCAGCCCACCATCGGGAGCAGGTTCACCGTGTCCGGCATAAAATAGGACGTTATAGCGCTCAGTTTCCAGCTTTTCAATCAGTTCAGCCGGAGTCGGTTGCAGCAGAACATCCACCTGACAGGGAGCGGCATATTGGGAAGCATTGCGATCGGAGGGGTCACCCAATCCACCCGGATTTTGCAAGATTTGAGACAGGGCAGCGGCTTCCTGCTCTAGCTTGAGTTTTTTGAGTGCCGACTGACGATCGCGCAGCGTCCTTGAAGGCAGGTCATCTAGCCCGCCTGAAATCGACGGAATAGCGGGCGCAGCATCCTGTCCCAGCACTAACAAGACCGTTAGACCCTGATCGGTTCGCAGCGGGGGAAGTGCATCGACATCGCTAGTCGTGCGACTAAACAGCACTTGTTGACTGAGCGAAATGGCTTGTTTCCCTGCCTGACTCTGCATAATCTCCCACGGAATCGCGATCAAATCAGGGTCGCGAATGTCGAGACGCAGGCGCAGAGGTTTAGCTTGTCCGATCGCAATCCCCTGACTCTGGTCAAAGCTGCTTTGAATCGAACCCCCAAATAGCCACCCCCATAAATCAATGCCTAAAGTTTGCATCAAGCGCACCCCGCGAGAAACAGGCAGCCCTGATGGAGTAGTCGCTTCAGCCACGGGCGACGGAATCTTCACCTCAGAAACGTGAGGCACCGGAGGTAAGCTTCGAGCAGAAAATAATTCTTGCCATGCGTGCCAGGTTTGAACCAGCGACTCAGACCAAGTGCAGTCGCGCAAGACATAGCCCCCTTTATAGGGAGCCTCGATCACATGAATTGCAAAGTGACTGACTTCAGTGGCACGAAGACGCTCGATCGCAAGACTTAAACAAGGAATTTCAGGCAAAGACATTCACAACCACAACCAATCCCAACTTCTTAAATAGTAGATGAATCACTCATTCCATGCGTTTAACAAACCATGACACCCAATGCTTTTTTAGTTTATCGAGCTTCACTAAAGTTTGCGCCTCAAATCCTAGAAATGGCATCAGGGAGTTGCAGAGAGTGAAGGGGTCGCAGACGAAGCAGGAGGCGCACATCGCCCTAACTGAGCGGATTTTAGGCTCAGATTTTGGGTGATAAACGGCACGATCGTCTGTTCTTCCTGCCAGCCAAAATCTCCCGGTTTGACCGTGTTAGCCACTTTGTTACCAGCCGGGACAGAGCAAACTTCCAGCCCAACCCACGCCACGCGATCGTCGGTTGCCTGCTGTTTGACTACGCGCACGATCGTTCCAGGCACGACATCCCCTACCAGTTGTTCTGCTGGGGAAGGCACGGAGATCTTAGGTTGACGAGTCAACGCGAACAGCACCGGAATTTGGGTGCTACTACTTTTAGAAGGGTGATCGAGTTGAATCACCTGTCTCGTTTCTAAAGCAAGCGGGGTGGATGGGCTAACCGTAGGAGTCAGAATCGGAGAACTAGCAACCGGAGTCGGCAGAATCTGTGGCGATAAATTCACTGGGTTGAGCATGGCTCGAATCTCAGGTACTAGCAGCACTAAAAGCCCGCCGATGCCCAGCAGTGCCAGCAGCATCACCACCAACGGCAAAATCCGAAAGGACGATCGAGGTGGTTGAGCAATCTGAGTTTTTAGACTAGAGGGTTGAGACGGACCTTCTTCTAAAGGCTCATTGGACGATCGTTCAGCAAGTCGCGCAGTGGATTGATGCCAATTGATCTCTAAAGGAGCGATCGAGGTCGGATTTTGCGTCACCTGACAATACACTAAGCCCACCGTGACGTTATCGTGTCCGTTGCGGATGTTGGCAATCTCAACCAATCGACGGCTTGCGGTTGCGAGATCAACACTGCCATCCAAAATTGGGGCAATTTCATCTTGCCAACATTCATCGACGCGATCGTGGTCGCTCAACCCATCTGAGCAGAGCAAAAACACACAATCTTCGTCTAACACAAATCGCTGCACAGTCGGATGCAGAAAGTTAGAACTACTCATTCCCAAAGCTTGAATGAGGGAGCCAGAGGCAGGTTGCTGAAGGGCATCTCGATAAAAGGCATACCCCAACCGCACTTCTCTTGATGCGACATCATCATCTAACGTGACTTGGTAGCATCCAGTGCGGGTAACTCGATAGGCGCGACTGTCGCCTACATGAGACACAAACAGTTCATGAGCATGAGCGAGTGCCATGACTAGAGTGGTTCCCATGCGCTGGCGTTCTTGACGATGTTCTTGATCGTTGCGCTGTGAAATCAGATCATTTGCGGCAAGGGCAGCTTGTTCCAGTCCGCTCACCAAAACTGCTGCATCGGTGTGATAGTTAGCTGAGAGCAGCTTTTCGGTTTGGGTTTTTAGAGTGGCGATCGCTAACTCTGATGCCACTTCTCCGCCCTCGTGTCCGCCAATGCCATCACAGACAATCACGAGCGGTTTTTCAGAGGATTTTGAGGGGTCTTCGATCGTTAATGCAACCTGACTTCCACTCGCGGGATAACACGCATCCTCATTACTCTGACGACTCGGACCTTGGTCAGTCAACGTCGCAATCTGAATCTTTCGCGTTTGACCTTGCCCATAGTGAGTCACTCCCTGATCCAGCCGATCCATTAACTGATCAGACGTTCTGATCAGCCCCTGGATCATGTGCTGACAAAGTTGAGACAAAAAACCCGAAATCGAGGAAGCAGCACTCTGTTCTTGCCACTGTTCCCAAAGCTGACCTAGCTCCGCCAAAGTCGGACTTTGTGGGGAATCGGGCTGTAAATCTAGTAATCGCACAGACGACGCATCGACCCGCAGCAACTCAGAGTTTAGAAGGGTAGAAGCCACATTCTCCTGACAAAGCGGCTCCCATAATTGAGCAATTTGCCACAGCCAATTCAACTGCCGGAGAGAGTGACTTTCTTGCCAAAGACTCGTTAATTTTGGCATCATGCTGCCAGTCAGATCGATGCCTTGTCTCAACGTTGCCCCATCGGGATAAATCGGCGCGTCTTCTAACAAAAGAAGGGTCGATCGCGGGATTGTCACCACCCCATAAATCTGCGGAACGTGGAGTCGAAATGGAGACAACCGCAGATACACTTCCCACTTTGCTGGAATTTCAGAGAGGCTTTCAGGGGCTAACCCCGGCTTAGTATCGAGAACAATTTGACCATTTTTGAGCAAGTAGCGATCGCCCACCAATTCCCTAGACGCAAACGCTTCTAACCCTGATCCAACTGCCCACAGATACCGCTTGATCAGAGGCGATCGGCACTTGTGACAAAATCTGTGGCTTTCTAAATTAAGAGCTTGACAGAGAAACTTAGGGCACTGAAGAATGGGTGGGTCGTTTTGCATTGATAGGTAGTGGGTGAGGTGTTGTCTTGCAATTTAGCTCGACGGTTCACCTAAAAACGGCTTCTGACATTCTCCATGTTAAACGCAAGCCTTTCGCGCTTGACCAACAACCTTCTAGAATTAAGTCAGAATGAGTACATATGCATAGTCCAGGGATTAACGATTATGGTAGAGAGCGAATCTCAAGTGCAGGCACCGCTCTCCGATCGGGAACTGCAAGTGATTGAGCTAGTAGCGTCTGGTTTAACAAACCAAGACATCGCTGAAAAGCTAGAAATCAGTAAGCGCACGGTGGATAACCACATCAGCAACATCTTGACCAAGACAGAAACCGATAATCGGGTTGCCCTCGTCCGGTGGGCGTTGCAGTGGGGCAAAGTCTGCCTAGATCAGGTCAATTGCTGTGCTCTCCCGCCCTATAAAGGCATCAGCACCGCTAAATGAGACAATCCGGTAGAGACGTTTTGCTGGAACGTCTAATGACCTACCCAAACAGGAGCACCAAAATTGAGATATCAAGTCCAATGTAGGGGGTTGCCGCTTGCCGTTTATCGAGAAGTTGCCGCCCATTTGTCTCAAGTTGAAGGGGTTGAAACGGGGTTAGTGTCCCAGCGATCGCCCCTCTTCGATTATCGCCAAAGCCAAATTGAAAGTTTATGGATTCAGCTCTTAGACTCTGCAACGTCGGCTTCTCAAACGCGAGTCGATCAGATTTTGGCTTACTATAGCGATCGCTATGGTGCTTGGGAAGACGTTCAGGCTGAGTAAAGTTTTTACAGTAGGTTCATGAGTTCAATTCAAGCAAGCCGGGGAACGCGGGATATTTTGCCCGATGAGGTGGGGTATTGGCAACGGGTTGAAGCGATCGCACGGGAGATTCTGACGCGGGCTGCTTATCGAGAAATTCGCACCCCCATTTTTGAGCAAACGGCATTGTTTGAGCGCGGCATGGGCGAAGCGACCGATGTCGTCAGCAAAGAAATGTACACGTTTAACGATCGAGGCGATCGCTCTTTAACCATTCGACCTGAAGGCACGGCGGGGGTAGCGCGTTCTTATATCGAACACAATCTTTTTGCTCAAGGTGGTGTACAGCGTCTCTGGTATGTTGGGGCGATGTTTCGCTATGAGCGTCCTCAAGCGGGACGGCAGCGACAGTTTCACCAACTGGGCGTTGAGGTTTTAGGAAGTGCAGATTTTCGAGCCGATGCCGAAGCGATTGCCCTTGCCACTGAGATTTTGCAAACGCTGGGTTTAAAAGATTTACGACTGGATTTGAACTCGATCGGAGATGGCAGCGATCGCCAAAACTATCGAGCGGCATTGGTGACCTACCTAACTCCTTTCAAAGACGAGTTAGACGCGGACTCTCAAGATCGCCTGACTCGTAATCCTTTACGGATTTTGGACAGCAAAGATCCCCGCACTCAAACCATTTTGGATCAAGCACCGAGCATTTTAGATTATCTCAGTCCCGATTCTCAGCGACGGTTCCATCGGGTGCAGCAGCTATTGAGTGACTTGGGCATTGCCTGCAACGTTAACTCCCGGCTCGTTCGGGGGCTAGACTATTACACCCATACTGTTTTTGAGATTCAGTCTGACGATTTAGGCGCACAGGCGACGGTTTGCGCGGGGGGTCGCTATGACGGTCTCGTTGCCGAACTGGGCGGAGCCGAAACCCCGGCGGTTGGTTGGGCGATGGGCTTAGAGCGGCTGATCTTACTCCTGCAACAAACTCAGCCTGTAACGTTCTCCCCGGTGGATTTTTATATCGTGTCCAGAGGTGAGAAAGCAGAGTCTCAGGCACTAACTTTGGCGCAACTGCTGCGACGATCGGGCTTCATCACCGAACTCGATTTAAGCGGCAGTGCCTTTGGAAAACAGTTTAAACGCGCCGATCGGAGTGGTGCCGTTGCCTGTCTGATTTTGGGTGATAGCGAGGCAGAAACCCAAACGGTGCAGTTGAAGTGGCTCAAGAGTGGAGAGCAAACGGCGATCGGGCAAACCACCCTTTTAGATATGGGTGCCGAACTTCGTCAGCAAATCTCCCGTTTGAGAGAACTCAAATAGTGAACTTTTCTAACGCTCAAGACTCGTTTTAAGAATGCGTCCCCCCACTTGCTTAAAATGAGGGTCAAATTCTTCTGTCACTTTTCAAAGTGTTAGGAATATTAACTTATGACTGAGCAACTCATTAAACCCTACAACGGCGATCCGTTTACAGGGCATCTTTCAACTCCTATCAGTGACTCTGCTTTTACTCGTGCGTTTATCGGCAACTTGCCCGCCTACCGCAAAGGGCTATCTCCTCTGCTGCGTGGGCTAGAAATCGGCTTAGCTCACGGCTACTTCATTATTGGTCCTTGGGTAAAGTTTGGTCCCCTGCGCGACTCTGATGTTGCCAACATAGGTGGGCTGATTTCGGGTGTTGCGCTCGTCTTGATTGCCACCCTTTGCCTCTCTGTTTATGGTCTAGTGACTTTCCAGGGAGACGACAAAAACTCTAGCGATTCTCTTCAGTCTGCTGATGGCTGGAGCCAGTTTACGGGTGGATTTTTTGTGGGTGCAACAGGTAGCGCCTTTGTCGCCTATCTGCTGTTGAGCAATTTCTCTATCATTGATGGCATCTTCCGAGGCGGATTTAACTAATCTCACCTCGCCATTAAATCTAATTTAAGAGCCTGTTTGCCGAGAACATTCAGGCTCTTTTTCAGTGTTTGGGCAAAGACTCAGGTAAAATGCCTGACAGAAACAGGTTAAATTAACAGCCTGAACAACTAGCGCGGGAAACTCCTCGAACATGGCTGAGATGGAGTATTGGGAATTTCTATTACAAAAAGAAGGCGATCGCTCTTGGTTGCCCCTAGAATCTCCAACTGTGGAAATTCTAGAAGGTCGCTATCGCGTCGTGGCACGATCGAGCCGCAAACAAACCCATGTTGAAGTTCGCATCATTCATCAGGCGACTGAAGAAGTTCCGCCCAAACGCCGCACTCAGAGGCGATCGAATCGCACCAATGCAGATGGGTTAGTGGTGGTGATTCCCTACACGTCTCTAAAACCTGGCACCTGGGAACTCACCTGCTCTGGCGATTTGATGTCAGAGCTGATGGGGAATGGCTGGCAATATTCGGTTCAGTTTGAGGTATCGCCGAGCGAGCTAGATGAAGAGTGGGAACCCGATTGGCAAACCCCCTCTGAACCCGTCGATTCGACCATCGAAATTGCCGAATCCACTCCAGACGACGCGATCGTCCTCTCTCAACCGATTGCAAATCTCTCTGATCCATCCGACATCGCGCTCGAAGAAACGCCTGTTGAGTCAGTCAACGTGGCTGGATCATCCGTTGATCGCTTGCTGCAAATTACAGAGCAACTCGCTCAAGAGAGTGAGCGATCGGATCAGCTTCCTCCCTTGCAAATTGTGCTGACTCAAGATACCTATATCGCCCGTCGAGGGCAACCGCTAACGCTTTCAGGTCAAATTATTCCTGTGAATGAGGCAGAAACGCCTGTCTTATTGACTCACGCCGAAATCAAAATTTGCTTCCGCGATCCGCAAAGTGCCACAACCTTGCTAGAAACTCGCGAGCCGATTCTCAATCAATCGATTCCAACCCCGATCACTTGCAGTTTGACGTTGCCATCCGACTTTAAGACTCAGTTGATTTTGGGTGACGTTATGCTATATGACTTGGCTTTATCTGAGGAGCCGCTCGTACTGGCGAGTCAGTCGTTTACATTGACTGCTGATGCCGATGAATTGTTAGAGACGATCGCCGATCACCCGATCGCGGATGAAGAAGAACTGGAGCGATCGCTAGAGTCTGCCGCCCATGCTGCTGAAAAACCGCCCGAATCTTCCAGTCTCAATCTCACCTTCTTAAATCTCGTTGCGACTCCTAAAGAGCCTCCGAGCTTCAAATATGCTTCAGATCAACCGTTGCCGCCTCAACTCTATCAATCAGCTTCAACTTCAGAAGGCAAAAAAGGTCTAGATTTGCCATCGTTTGTTGCGCCTGTGAGTGAATCTGCTAGTGCTGAAGCCGCGAGCGTCCCCACAACGGAGGCGATCGAGTCCGACTCCATTCAACCCCAACCAGCATCCTTACCTGAAGCCCAAAGCTCAAGTGCGATCGCCAAAGTTTCTCCGGTTCAGTCTGCGTTTCAAGCGTTAAATATTCAAGGTCGGTTTCTCGATCGGTTAAATTTATTGGCATCCGATGCGGAGCTATCTGAAGCATTAAGAGAGACAGTTCCTGAACCAGAAAACGCGATTTTACCTGAATCGCCTGCTGAAGCTGCGATCGTTCCTTCAGAATCCTTTGAGATGACCGCACTGCCCTCTTCTCTAGAAGATGAGTTATTAAGTCAAGAAATCGTCGTCGAGGATGAGCCATCCCTAGAAGCCAGCCCAGACCCTCAAAAGCAGCCTCAGATCTTGGTAAATCAGGCTCCAAATCCCTTACTTCTGCCCATCGAGCAAGACGTTCCCACGCCGATTTTAGAACTTGCGAGTGAAGAACTGATCGCAGGTCGATCGATCGCCATTCGAGCCAAGCTTCCCAATCTTTTGCCGCGCTTCTATGTCAAGTTTTGGATCAACGATCGCCAAACCCGCGCCTTATTAGATGGTCCCCGCTGGCTTGTCGATTTTATGCCCAACGGCTTGGGTGACTTAGAAGCCAGCACTCAGCTCATCGTGCCCTTTGGCAGTTTAGAGATTCAACTCGAAGCGATCGCCGTTGAAGTCGCAACCCAGCGTGAAAGTCATAAAATAGTGCTCGATCGGGCTGTCATTCCGCCCGACTTGCCCAACCTCTCGCTAGATGAGTTTGATGCTTGAGCCGTTCTAGACGGATTAGTAAACCCAGCGAACGGCACCTAATGTTAAGAATTCTTAGAACCCCAAATCAGCGAACCCCTTCACAGGTAACTTCAGAGATGGACTCATCTAACAACCAGTAGGAAAAATCTTATGACAGGTTCATACGCAGCATCATATCTGCCCTGGATTCTGATCCCCGTTGTTACCTGGCTCTTGCCGATCGTTGTCATGGGCTTGCTGTTTCTATACATCGAGCGCGAAGACCCAACTGGCATCTAAGCTAGCAGCATACAACATCAAAACTAAAAGCCGCCTAACCTTATGGATAAGCGGCTTTTTTTTATTAAACAAGTTGCTTAAAACAAGCCCAGGTCACTCTACATTGAGGAGCCTAAGCCTGCATAAGCTCCGTAGAAGAAAAGACCTAAAATACACAGAATCCCAGTCCCTGCTACAGTTGCAACAATCCAAAGGGGAATTCTTCCACTAGTGCCCACAGTTTTACCTCCTAACAAGCGATCGATTGGTGACCACTCTAAACGGGGTTAACCGCCTAGAATGTTTGATTAATTGAAGAAATAGCTAGAGAAAAGAATTCCTAGCGAAAAGATTGCCAATAAGCCTAAATAAAGTGACGTTCTATTTAGCTCAACAGGCTGTTGGTTGGGGTTGGGAGATTTAGCTGCCATTGCTTTTGCCTATCGTTGAATAAACTGCATAGATGCGATCGCGCCCAAAAAGAAAACAGAAGGAACAGCTAGCGTATGAACGGCTAACCATCTCACCGTAAAAATGGGATAGACAACGGGTTGATTGGGAGAATTGCTGGTCATAGGGTTTGAATCAATTGAGGGAAAAACTACTTCTTGTCTTTTTCGCCAATGAACTGGTCAACTTGCTGCTTCGCTTCAAAGCGGTTATTGACGATCGGCACTTCTTGCCGTGCGGCGGGAAAATATTCATTGGGGCGAGGAGTGCCAAACACGTCGTATGCCAAGCCTGTGCTAACAAACAACCAACCTGCCACAAACAAAGCCGGAATGGTGATGCTATGAATCACCCAATAACGAATACTTGTAACAATGTCACCAAACGGACGCTCTCCAGTAGTACCAGCCATTCAGATTCCTCCACGGACAACAATTAAAAGCCTTATAAGTATCATAAGGGACGATAGAAATCCCCACAAGCAACCCCTTTGAATTTGCCATTTGTAAGGGTTGGTTTCTTTCAAAACTAGCCCTTGAAAACCGTCATTAAAGCACTACAAATTAACAATGGGGATCAGGCAGCTTGAGTGCTTCCCTGATATCTCAGCAACGTTCCCCGCTGACCGATAATAAATCCTTGTTCGGAGCTAAGAAACACAATGCGATAGAGGTTTGCCGGAACGTTCTCAACGTCTTTGTCTTTTTGCCAGGTTTTCCCCCCGTCAAAGCTGCCCAACAGGTTGCCACTTCCACCGACGACCCAAAGCTCATCAGGAGTTCGGTAAGCCAGATCTAGCAGCCCCCAACTTGTCGCATATTCTGGGTTTTGGACTTCTTGCCAGTCTTCTGGATCGGTAGAAGCCGTAAACTGTACTTGCCCACCCCGCGCCAACATCCACAAGCGACCATCTTTAGTAAAGCCCATGCTCTGAACGCGGCGAGAACTATTGCGGTTATAAGGGTGCCACGCCTGCTCGCCCGGTTCCCATACTGAGAAGAAGTTTCCTCTCGAAGACACAGCGACATATTTGCCATCGTCTGCCCGATCGAGACTTCTCACTACACCAAACGCCTCAGCCACCATTGCCTTCCAGTTACGACCGCCATCGGCTGTCCGATAAATCGCTCCTAAATCAGTTGTCATTTCTGCGGCATTTGCACCCGTTGCTACTACGGTGCTGGGTGCTCCCGGCAGCTTTTCGCTCAAAGGAATCTGTGACCAGGCTTTACCGCCATCGGTGGTGTGCAGCAGGAGTGAAGGCTGTCCCGTAATCCAACCTTCTTGCCCTGAGAAACTGACAGAAGTCAAGCGGTAGTTTTGTTCGCCTAAATCGAGCTGGCGCGGCTCCCAAGTTTTTCCAGCGTCGTTGGTTTCTAACAGGGATGAGTTTGTGCCGACAAGCCAACCGTGCTTTGAGTCGTCCGTAAAACTGACATCTAAAAGATTCTCTTTAACCGGGAGTGAAATGACTTCCCAGGGGTTATGAGCAATGGTCGGCAAAAAAGCTTTACAGCTAGTCGTTAATAATGCGATCGCTATTAATATGACAAATTGTTTCCAGGTTCTCACAATCCACTGCATCGCTTCTAATCTCTGATACAAAATTTACGTTTTTTGGAGCGAACTTGCTCGACTACTGCAACCCATAGAGGCTGAGGAATAATAAGAAGACCAGAACCAACCCACCAAAAATGAGAAGATTCTTTTGCCCCGGCGTTAGGGTGTTGACCCCTAAGCCATACCCTAAATTCTGCTTAAATCCAGACGGGCTGTTGAGCGGACCGACATTCTGGAACTTAGACGTAGGTGCGCTACACACAGGGCAGCGCCAGCTAATGGGTAACTCTTCAAACGGAGTTCCTGCTGCAATATTTCGACGATCGTCCCCTTTCACAGGTTCATAAACATAGCCGCAAGCAGCACATTCATGGCGATCGAGTGATTTTGGATCAATGACTTCGGTGCTCATAGCGTTAGGAGAGGGTAATGGACTAGAGTACCAATCTTAGAATCTCCGTTAATTATTATGACATTATGACTTCACCTTTTTAAGATTCATTTTTGGGAAATGAGGATGAGCGGCTCCATAGAAAGTTATCTATCGACGATCGAGCAGATTTCTAGTCTTGTAAGTGTTTCAATACACGCCAGACGGTCACGTCCACCTATAATGTGAAGTGTGAAGAAGAAGTAACACAAGCGTTTTCATTCACCCTACGAGAGGCGGCTATCACTGTGTTTGTCCTGACTGGCTACGAATATTTTCTGGGCTTCCTACTCATCTGTAGTTTGGTGCCCGTCCTGGCATTGACGGCTTCTAAGCTGGTGCGTCCGAGTCGTCGCGGTCCTGAACGCCGCACAACTTATGAATCGGGCATGGAGCCAATCGGCGGAGCCTGGATTCAGTTCAACATTCGCTACTATATGTTTGCGCTGGTCTTCGTGATCTTCGATGTTGAAACCGTCTTTCTCTATCCGTGGGCAGTCGCCTTTAGTCGATTAGGACTATTAGCGTTCATTGAGGCACTGATTTTTATCGGTATTCTCATCATCGGTTTGGTCTACGCTTGGCGCAAAGGAGCGTTGGAATGGTCATGAACTCGAAACTCACTGCAAAAAACGGCGCTGCTGAGGGGTTGATTAACCCGATCGAGCGTCCTGATATCACTCAAGCTCTGTCTGAAAATGTTGTTTTGACGAGCGTTGATGACCTTTATAACTGGGCAAAGCTCTCTAGTCTGTGGCCCCTGCTCTTTGGAACTGCCTGTTGCTTTATCGAATTTGCGGCATTAATTGGGTCGCGGTTTGACTTCGATCGCTTTGGCTTAGTCCCTCGGTCGTCGCCTCGTCAAGCCGATCTGATCATTACCGCAGGCACGATCACGATGAAGATGGCTCCCGCGCTAGTTCGCCTTTACGAACAGATGCCAGAGCCGAAGTATGTGATTGCGATGGGTGCTTGCACCATTACAGGCGGCATGTTCAGTGTCGATTCGCCCACGGCGGTTCGAGGTGTGGACAAACTGATTCCGGTTGATATCTATCTGCCTGGATGTCCTCCTCGCCCGGAAGCGATCGTCGATGCCATCATCAAACTGAGAAAGAAAATCTCAAACGAGTCGATTCAAGAACGAGGTGCGCTTCGGCAGACGCACCGCTACTATAGTACGACTCACCGCATGAAAGCGGTTGCTGAAATTCATGACGGCAAATATATGGCGCTTGCCGATCGTCAAACTCCCGCCGCCGAGTTGAGAGAAGCGATGGGTCTGCCGATCGCACCTGCACTCAAGGCAACCGAAAAGGAGGATCTCGATCGTGGCTGAAGAACTTCAACCCACTGCTTCTGAAACCAAAGCGGCTTCAATCATCGAAGCGGGCAAAACGTCAAAGTGGCTGACTCAAAACGGCTTTGAGCATGAGTTTTTAGGAAGAGATGCCAGCGGTACTGAAATGATTAAGGTCGATGCGGAACTACTGATTCCGTTCTCGACAGCTCTGGTTGCGTATGGGTTCAACTATCTTCAGTGCCAGGGCGGTTATGATTCTGGTCCCGGTCAGGAGTTAGTCAGCTTCTATCATCTGGTGAAGTTGAGCGATAGCGCCGATCGTCCCGATGAAGTGCGTCTCAAAGTCTTTCTGCCCCGCGAAAATCCAGTAGTGCCCTCGGTTTATTGGATTTGGAAAGCAGCAGACTGGCAAGAACGCGAAACGTTTGATATGTATGGCATCATTTATGAGGGGCATCCCAGTCTAAAGCGTCTCCTAATGCCTGCTGATTGGGTTGGCTATCCACTTCGCAAAGACTACATTTCCCACGACTTCTTTGAGTTGCAAGACGCATATTAGTCTCTTAGCCGTATGAGCTGCGTTACGCAAATAAAGCTCCTCGTTATGGGGGGCTTTTGATCTGAAAAGGAGTCTTAGAGACGGTCTACGTGAATTCTAACCTGACCAAAAATCTGCTTAATCATCTGTAACCCCTCAGTGATAAGCTGAAAAATGGCGGATAACACGCAAAGTTTTGTTTTTAATTGTTTGAATCGCTGAACCACACACTAGGGCGTAAGCATGGTCACAACCGCAGAGAAGACGAATATCGGTCACATTACTCAAATCATTGGTCCCGTTTTAGACGTTAAGTTCTCAAACGGCAATATGCCACAAATTTATAACGCCATAACGATTAAAGGCACCAACGAAGCTGGACAAGAAGTGTCGGTTACCTGCGAAGTGCAGCAACTTCTAGGAGATAACCAGGTTCGGGCTGTTGCGATGAGCACGACTGATGGTTTAGTGCGCGGCATGGAAGTGGTAGACACTGGAGCACCCATCAGTGTGCCTGTTGGTCCGGCTACATTAGGTCGGATTTTTAACGTTCTCGGTGAGCCTATAGACAACAAGGGTTCTGTAGATACCCAAGACAGGTTGCCCATTCACCGGGATGCGCCTAAGCTAACAGATCTAGAGACCAAGTCCTCTGTCTTTGAGACAGGCATCAAAGTAATTGACTTGCTGACCCCCTATCGGCGGGGTGGCAAAATTGGTCTATTTGGCGGAGCGGGTGTGGGCAAAACCGTCATCATGATGGAATTGATCAATAATATAGCGACCAATCATGGCGGTGTGTCTGTGTTTGCGGGTGTGGGCGAACGCACTCGTGAGGGCAATGACCTCTACAACGAGATGATGGAATCGGGCGTGATCAACAAAGACAACCTGAGTGAGTCTAAGATCGCGCTGGTTTATGGTCAAATGAACGAGCCGCCGGGTGCTAGAATGCGTGTCGGTCTGTCGGGTTTGACGATGGCAGAATATTTCCGCGATGTGAACAAGCAAGACGTGTTGCTGTTTGTTGATAACATTTTCCGCTTCATTCAAGCGGGTTCTGAAGTGTCGGCATTGCTTGGACGGATGCCGTCTGCGGTGGGATATCAGCCGACCCTGGGTACAGACGTGGGCGACCTGCAAGAGCGCATCACCTCGACCACAGAAGGATCGATTACCTCGATCCAGGCAGTCTACGTCCCAGCAGACGACTTTACTGACCCGGCTCCAGCCGCCACCTTTGCCCACTTAGATGGAACCACCTCGCTGTCTCGTGGTTTGGCATCGAAAGGTATTTACCCCGCCGTTGATCCATTGACTTCGACTTCGACGATGCTGCAACCCGCGATCGTCGGTGATGACCACTACGATACGGCTCGGGCAGTGCAGTCTACACTTCAGCGCTATAAAGAGCTACAGGACATCATTGCCATTTTGGGTCTGGATGAATTGTCAGAAGAAGATCGGACGATCGTAGCTCGTGCCCGGCGGATTGAGCGCTTCTTGTCTCAGCCCTTCTTTGTGGCAGAAGTCTTTACTGGATCTCCTGGTAAATATGTCTCGCTAGAGAAGACGATTCAAGGCTTCAAGCGCATTCTGGCAGGCGAGTTGGATGACTTGCCAGAGCAGGCATTCTATCTCGTTGGCGACATTGAAGAAGCCATTGCTAAAGCTGCAAAAATGAAGGCAGAAGCGAAGTAGAAACGGCATGAGGGTTGATTCCTGCCGACTTGACCCTCACCTCTCTCGACTGCTTTTATTTTGGAGAAAATTATGGCTTTAACCGTTCGTGTGATTGCACCAGACAAAACCGTCTGGGATTCTAGCGCTGAGGAAGTGATTCTTCCTAGCACAACTGGGCAAGTTGGTATTTTGAGCGGTCACGCCCCGTTGCTCACGGCTTTAGAAACGGGCGTGATGCGGGTTCGTTCAGCCGATAAGACTTGGGTTCCGATCGCTCTGATGGGCGGCTTTGCTGAAGTCGAAAACAACGAAGTGACGATTTTGGTGAATGGGGCGGAACGCGGAGACAGCATCGATCGTGAGGCGGCGCGTGTTGCTTACACCGAAGCTGAATCTCGCTACAGCCAGCTTCAGGCAAGCACCAATAAGCAAGAACAAATTCAAGCAACCCAAGCTCTGAAGCGCGCTCGGGCTCGTCTTCAAGCGGCAGGTGGTGGAGTCTAATTGCTCTTATAAGTAGATAGACAGAATTATTTGCCGCCGCGTTTCGGCTTTGCTCAACGCTCAAGCGCAGTGTCTTGGCGGGTTGAGCAAAGCCGAAACCGGAACCCTACGGTGAATTTAATTTGGTTCTCTTACTTAGCTGTAGCCAACTAGATTAGGACATTGCTGCCCGTGAAATATCCGCCACCTGAGCAAGGGGCTTCAGCCTTTTGTTTTAACGTGACTGGCGATCGCTATGGGTGGTTACCAAAAAGGGAGGACTGATCATGTCCTCCCTTTTTTTAGAGTCGTTTAGAGCTTAAAGGTGCCTTACACTCGACCTCGCAACATTTGTGCCATCTCATTTACCTTGGGCGACATCTCTAGCGCGACTTCCTCAGTAATCCGTCCGTCCTCATAGAGTTTATAGAGGGACTGATTCATCGTGCACATTCCATCAAACGTACATTTGGGAAGAATGGCTTCGATCTCGTCGATTTCACCTTTGCGAATGTAGTCTCTAATCGCATCCGTGTTAATCAAGATGTCGTGGAACGCAGCACGTTTGCCATCGGTGGTGCGGCACAAACCCTGAGCGACGATCCCCACTAGGGATTCTGCGATCGAAACCCGCATCGGTTCTTGCTCGTTAGGATTGTATAGGCTGAGAATCCGCTCGATCGTTTTCACAGCGCTATTGGTGTGCAGCGTTCCCATGACTAAGTGCCCAGTTTGGGCAGCTTTGAGGGCGGTATTCACGGTTTCTTTATCCCGCATTTCACCGACCAGAATCAGATCGGGGTCTTCTCGCAAAGCTGCCTTCAGAGCGTTATCAAACTTCTGGGTGTGAATTCCGACTTCTCGGTGTTTGATTAGAGCTTTTCGGCTTTTGTGGACGAACTCGATCGGATCTTCAATGGTGATGATGTGTTTGGGCATCTCCTTATTGATGTAGTCAATCATCGCTGCCATTGTCGTTGATTTACCCGAACCTGTTGGACCTGTCACCAACACCAAACCCTTGTGATAGTGACAAATATCTCTCAGAACCGGAGGCAGATTTAACTGCTCCATTGTCAGAATGGTCAGCGGAATCAGACGCATGACCATCGCCGGACCGTGCAGCGAGTCAAAGATATTAATCCGAACTCGTGCAAACTCATATTGAGTTGCGCCGTCAAAGTCGAGCGTTTCTTCAAATTTCTGAATATCTGCCTCACTGAGAACTTCTCTCAGCCAACGGAAGAAGGTGTCACGGTCGGTCACGGGCCACTCAGTGGCATCAATCTCACCCCGATTTCGATAGCGAGGCACCTCACCCACACCGACATGAACGTCTGAGAACCCCTTGTCGTAAGCATTGCGAATAAGCTGCTCTAACGTGGGAGAACCCGAACTATTGACATGGCGGGCAGCGCTAGGCAAGTTTGGCGGTGGTGCTGGGCGATGCCCTCCCGTTGCTGCGGTTGAAGGCAGTGCTCCAGGATACGTTCCGACGGTTAGGGGAGGCGAATTGACGGCGGTAGATGGAGTAGAATGATGGATCGGCATTGGCGCAGTGGGCATTGCCATCGTCTGCGTCAGGTCGTTCCCCAGGTTAGCGATCGTGGGATCAGTTGGTTCGATTGTGATGCTGTCGGACGAAACTCGCATGGGTGGCGGCGGCGCAGGTGGAACCCGAGGTGCGGGAGGAGGCATGATAGATGAACGCTGGGTTTCTGGTGTCATATCCTACGGGGTGCAAAAAAGCCCTAAAAATTATCTGCGGGATTTGAACGAAGCGGAGTCATAAAGTGATCTAGAAGACTCGTGGGGGTAGGAGGCAGCTAGAATTAGGGGGGCTTTAATTTTATGAAGTGCTCTAGGAAATCTTGACGGTTTCACTTAAAAGCCAGACTCCTTAACAACTCAAGGTTTCCCAAAACTTAAAGGCAAGTATCAAACTCGCCGTACCTGGGGATTTAGCAATCTCTGTCTAAATCATTAATTAAGTCAATGAGCAATCCAGACGCTTGGTATGTAGTGAGGCAGGAAGACGGCTCGTGCAAAGTTGCGCCTGCCGATGAGGTGGTCGTTGAGCAGGCATCGACTCAGCGCGAACAGTGGGGTCCTTTTGAGTCACAAGGAGTCGCGATCGCTCGTCGGGTTGGCTTGATTCGAGCAGGCAAGTGCAAGCCTGTCTAACTGGAATTATTTCTTGGGAGAGGTTTGCTGGTTTAACACCTGTAGCGCTTTGGCAAACTGCGGATCTTCAGGTGTCCCAATCTTGTCGCGATCGCGTCCCAACGCTTGACGCTGTTCATCACTCAACTCGATGACAACATCGGGGTCGATTCCATGTTTATTGATATCGCGACCTTTTGGAGTCAAATACTTCGCGATCGTCACGGCTAGCCCTGAGCCATCTTGTAAGCCGCGCACCGATTGCACGAGTCCCTTCCCAAAGGTTTTGGTGCCCACGATCGTGCCCCGGCTGTTGTCTTGCAGTGCCCCTGAGAGAATTTCGCTGGCACTTGCAGAACCGCCATCCACTAAGACGACTAGAGGTTTATCGGTTAGGGCGCGACGATCGGCATCTTCGCGATCGGATTCACCCTGACGATCGACCGTCGAGACAATTCCGCCTTCCTGAATCCACATCCGAGCAATGTCTACACTGGCGTAGAGTAAGCCGCCGGGGTTCGATCGCAGGTCTAGAACATATCCCGTCACGTGCTGTTTCTCTAAATTCTGGATTGCCTCTCGCATTTCGGGGGCAGCGTTGGCGCTAAATTGCACCAGACGAATGTAACCAATATCTCCTGTAGGAGCCTTTTTAAGACTGTAATGGACGGGATGAATCTCAATTTTGTCGCGCTTCAACGCATAGCTAAACTCTTGGTTGTTACGGAGAACAGTGAGTTGAACTTGAGAACCCACTGCCCCCCGAATCAGGGTGACAGCTTTATTAACATCCATGCCATCGGTGCTGTTGTCGTCGATTTTAGTGATGATGTCTTTTGCCAAAATTCCAGCTTTTGCAGCAGGGCTACCCTCGATCGGAGAGATGACCGTCAGCTTCTTGGTCTTTTCGTCGGCTGCAAGCTGAATCCCTACCCCTGTCAGTTCTCCAGAGGTATCAATCTGCATATTTTTGTACTCTTCCGGGTCCATAAATCGGGTGTAGGGATCACCCAACTTCTTCAGCATCTCGCGAATGGCATCGTAAGCGTCTTTCTTGCTGGCGTAATCACGATTGAGATATTGAGTGCGAACCGCTTTCCAATCGACTTGGTGAAACGTGCCATCGACAAAGCTGCGATCGATGATGTTCCAGACTTCATCAACGACTTCTTTGGGGTTTTCACGCAAAAATGCTTGAACCTTCGATCGCTGAATCCCAAACCCTGTAACCGTTATTGCCGTAACTGCGGCGGCTGTTGCGCCGAGAACAAGTGCTCTTTTCGTGATCGCCATACCACTCAACCGCAAGGAGGAACTGCAAGATTATGCTCAATTTAACACAGGCTGAGAAGTGCAATCCGTATAGAACGCTGGAGTTTCGGACTTCTGATGCCCCCATTACATCCCCCATTAAAACGGATTATTTTGTCTGATTTCGGACCTGACGAGCGGCTTCTAACAAACTTGCCCAACGTTTGTGCAATTGTTTGGCAGTCCATTTGAGGGTTTGAGTAATTTCCTGATCGCTCGCGGCGGCTCGTTTGAGGGTGAGAAGACGGTTTTGATCAGGAGACAGTTGAGCTAAAAATGCGTTCCATTCGTGGGGAGGCAACCCTAAGTTTTGATCCAAGTCGGCACCTAGCCACTCGTGGACGAGCTTCCAGTTTTGGGAGATGGCAAACTTTTCGACGTGATATTTAAAGCGTTGCTGAAGATAATCGCGTTCGCGCGGAGACATTCCTAAAATGTCATCGATTTCGGGAACGGAAAGATCTTGAAGTTTCAGCGTCAAATAATTTGCACAGTCTGTTTGTCCTTGAGATTCGAGATATTGAACCAGTTCACCGACGACGCGATCGCGCAACGCCGTTTCTGAAGGGTCAACATTATCGGCGACCATTTGCTCTCGAATCATTTTTAGAATCGGCGATCGCCCATAAGCTTCCGCCTCATCCCCTTTCGCGGATTCCATTGCGGTTTCGATATCAACGGCGATTTCGTGAGGTTGGCGACTCGCAAATCGTTGAGCGCGCAGAATGACTAGCTGCTGATTGTGCTGACTCGGAAGGGTAATTCGCCGCTTGGCATACTGCTCGGTAAATGCCATATATTCAGCGAGTTGCAGTCGGGTGCGGGGCTGGTAGTTGTCTGCCAGTTTGTTTTCTCGTCTAAAGGCTCTGAGCGACTCGGTGTAGAAACCTTGCAGGAAATCTTCGATTAGGCTACAGCGTGCTTGAAAACTCAGTTGTAGATGGGCGGGCGCGATCGGGCGATAGACCATCGTGCTGAGGGTGCTGTGTAGCTCAATGCGACCTTGCCGAGAATTGAGTCGATAATAAGTTACACATTTTTGGAGGCGATAACGAGCCAGCGTCAGCCGCCAAGAACTAATTTCTCCAGAAGTCTGAATGCGATCGCTTTTGAGACAAATCCGCTCAACCTCAGTGGCAATGCGATCGGTCACGGCTTGAATCGTTTGTCCCGTGATTTGGAGTTCTGCTTCTAGCTCGGTGGCAAGAAGATGGGCTAATTTTTGAGTTTCGAGCGATAGCTCAGTTGGAGAGGGTTCGTCAGATTTGACCCTATTAGCGGTTGAAGTCTCTAGCTCGATCGCAGCAGTCAAGGTTGCTTCGTGTTGAAGGGGGTTTGCAGATTTGGCATTCATAGCGGAAACCAGACTTTGGTAGTGCACACTGATTGATACACGCTGACTTCCGGTGTCTTCCGGTAAATTTAACGATCTGGAGGTCAGTTTTTCAGTTGGTTGCTTTGAGCAACGCCCCGTATGATTGGCACGAGGTCTAGTCTGATGGGTGAAAATCGGTACGGAGTCTGCACATTAAGCGCCTGCGTATCGAAGATCGCTCAATCTTGTTAAACAGTATACTACTGCGCTCTAGTGGACGATTTGCAAACTGGCAGCCAGAAATAATTTCAGATTTTGTGATGAGCGGAGAGAATTCAGAGGTTTTCTGCGATCGCCAATTCTGCGGTAGCTTCCCACCCCAACCCTCGACGGATCACGGTAGGTTCATCGCTGGTCAAATCTAAAATGGTTGAGACTTGATAAGATGGCTCTTCTCCGGTGTCAATGATGACATCGACTAGACTCTCGATCGCGTCAAACAGTTCCGCTAACGATAGATTTTCAGGATCTCGCACCTGGGCTGGTACCGTTTTATCGCTGGTCGGAATGTGAGCAGAGGTCGAAATTATAGGGTTTCCTAATGACTCTAAAAGAGCTTGGCAGAGAGGATGATTGGGGACTCGAATTCCAGTCGTTTTGCGTTTGGGACTCATGACTAACTTCGGCACTAGCTTGGTCGCTGGCAGCAAAAACGCGTAAGGACCGGGAACGAGACCTCGCATAATGCGGTAAGCCTGATCGCTGACGGCTGCATATTGAGCAATGTTAGACAGCGACGGGCACAAGAATGTTAAGGGCTTATCGTTAGACATCTGCTTGAGTTGTCTGACTCGCTGCACGGCTGATTTAGAGTTGAGGTCACAGCCGATCGCGTAAACTGTGTCAGTCGGGTAGAGCATCACGGCACCGCTTCGCAGGGCGTTCACCACTTGGTCGATGCCTCGACGCTGAGGATTTGCGGGATGAATTTTGTAAACGGTTGCCATAAGTTAAGACGGGATATCGGGTGTAGGGTGTAGGAAAACGATTTAACTTCTATGGCGATGCATAAAGTTGCTTATCTAGAGTGCCCGACTGGAATTGCGGGAGATATGTGTTTGGGAGCGCTAGTGAGCGTAGGCGTTCCTTTAGACTACCTGACTGCGAAGCTCGATCGATTAGGCATCGCAGGTGAGTATCGACTCCGGGTAGAATGGGTGCATCGAAATGGGCAGCAGGCAACAAAAGTCTGGGTTGATCTTTTGGATCATTCTCATCATTCTGATCAAGACACGGCGAACTCTGAGTCAGGTCACAGCCATTCTGAAGCGGGTCATCGCCATTCTCATGGTCATCATTCTGAAGGTCAGCAGACCGTTTCGCGACTGCGGCATCTGCCCGAAATTGAGCATATGATCCAATCGGCGGAATTGCCTCCACGGGCTGAAGCCTGGAGTCTAGAAGTCTTCCGGCAACTGGCAAAAGCTGAGGGAGCGGTGCATGGTGTTCCGGCAGAACAGGTGCATTTTCATGAGGTTGGAGCGATCGACGCGATCGTCGATATTGTCGGCACTTGTTTAGGGTTAGATTGGCTAGATCTCGATCTGGTCTATTGTTCGGCGCTTCCGACGGGGGGCGGTACGATTCGAGCGGCGCATGGTCGGCTGCCTGTGCCCGTGCCTGCGGTGTTAAAGCTCTATGAGATGCGGCAAGTGCCCATTTATAGCAATGGCATCGATCGGGAATTAGTCACGCCGACTGGAGCAGCGATCGTAACTACTTTGGCAACTCGGTTTGGCGCTCCGCCTGGGATGACGTTGCACAACGTTGGATTGGGTGCCGGATCGCAAGATTTGCCGATTCCCAATATTCTGCGGCTATGGATTGGAGAACCCGCAGTGGAGGACTGGACTCCTCACACCCATGATTTAGCCAAGTCTCAAATCGCCGCCACGTCTGACTCGATTTCTGTCCTTGAGACTCAAATTGATGATTTGAATCCCCAGGCGATCGGATATGTGTTTGATGAATTATTTGCTGTCGGCGCTGTCGATGTGTTTACTCAAGCGATCGGTATGAAGAAATCGCGTCCGGGTGTGTTGCTGACGGTGATTTGTCCTCCTGAAAAAGAGTCTGCGTGTGAAGTTGTCTTGTTCCGAGAAACCAGCACCCTGGGAATTCGTCACACGAGTCAGCGGCGATCACTGCTGACTCGTGCCTTCCACCCCGTTGAAACCGAGTATGGAACGGTTCAAATAAAAGTTGCGCGGCAGAAAGATGGCGCGATCGTCAACGTGCAGCCAGAGTATGAAGACTGTGCCCAACTTGCCCGTCAGCACTGCGTCGCTTGGCGAGAAGTCCATCGAGTGGCTCTCCAAACCTGGTATAGCGGTCACCAGTCGGGTTATAACAGGGGGTTTAAGCCCGTTGTTCAGGCGGCGGGTACTACATGAGCAGCAATGTCCTAATCCTGTCGGTTACAGCCATATCTTCAGCGACATAAAAATGAAAAAGCCAGGAGAGCATCCTGGCTTTTTCACTTAGCAATGGCTAAACTTTAGCGCTGGAACTTAGAGGTCTTTTTGCACTTTTTGGTTAACGCTCTTAGCTGCGTCTTCGGTTGCTTGCGCCGCATTTTTCACGCTGTCTTTAATCCCAAAAGACGTTCTTTTTGCAGCGTCTCCAGTATTGTCTTTGATATTTTCTGCGGCATTCTTTGCTCCTCTTGCTACGCTGCCACCCACTTGACTAGCAGAGTTAGAAACCCGATCACCCAGCCCTTTTGCATCACCTACTACGTTTTTGGCTCCTTCTTTGACGCTGTCAGTCAGTTTCTTAGCTCTCTCATCGAGTGGAGCACCAGAGCGGTAATTGTCTACATATTGGTCAACACTATCAATTCCTTTTGTGTTGATATCGCGCTCTGCTCGATCGATGAGTGCTTTGGTTTTTGCAGCAGTTCCTTTAGCGGCTTGCCCCAGAGCCGTATCGCTAAAATTGTTCATACCCCCTTCGTACGGTTGAGTCTGTCCAACCGGATTAGAGCCTGCACTTCCTTGAGGCACTTTTGCTTGAGCATTCCCTGCACAGGCAGTGCTAATCATCAGCAAAACGCCTGCTAAAAAAACAGTTAGGACTTGACGTAGACGGATTGACTTAAACACAGAAACAAGTTTGTTCATAATATCGACTCCATCGAATTAAATGATTCAGAGATAATTGAGCGATCGCTCTACTCACCCAGAGCAGGGTTAGACTTCGCTTTGGGGCGATTTGAGGCAGAATCTGCCGTGTCTTTCACAAAAGAAGTTGCATCTTTAAAGGATTCACCAACCCGCTCTAAAATCTTTGCGTCTGGGTCACTCCGCTTAAGCACTGGCTGCTTTTGATTTGGCAAATCTGGTAAAGACTTCTGCTGTTTAGCCCCAATATCAGGACGGTCAGAATCAGGAACATTAGATCCCGAATAAATCAAATCTGAGAAGCTTGCTTTGATCGAAGTATTGGCAATTAATTGAGAAGGAGTTTGTAAACCAGTACTCAATAGAACAACAAATCCTGCTAGAAAAACAGTCAAGATTTCTTTCAATCGCAAACTCTTAAAGAAGAAATTTAGGCGGCTCATAAACTATTCCTTTTCTCTTCAAACCAAAAGGTTCAAAATCTTTACTGTCAACATTGATGAAGATCCTAAACTCTACTGCTCACTTGAGCAACTCTATTCAGGTTTTCATAAAAGCAATCAGTGACTAGATTTTCATCAATCTAAATCGCTCATCAAGGCTACAAATCTAAGCTCTACGATCGCCTCTAGCAAAAGACTCATTCATCTTTAGACCTGCTGCAATACTTCTCTAACTCTGGAGAGATTGCAATTGGGTTTAGTCTAATCGTGCTCACAGAGGCAAATTGAACTAAATTGAACCAATCATCACTCCACCGGCTATCGACATAAAGCGGGACAGATTGAACGAAGCTTTAAGCTTTGAGGGATCTACTGTCCCGGCTTAAATTGGTAGCCCTCCACCTTATGCAAGCAGTTCGTTCACGTTTCAAAGCTTTTCTGCGTTGGCTCATCTTGGGTCTAGTGCTATTTTTTCTGGCAAAAACCTTTAAAGATCACTGGCAAGAAGTTGCTGCTATTCGGATTGATGCTGTTGGATACGCGTGTCTGACGATCTCGCTCGGCGTAACTCTGTTAGCCCACGTTTTTGCAGGCTGGGTCTGGAGTTGGACTCTGCAATTGCTTAACCAACCTGTCATGGGGGCTTGGAGCGTCAAAGTTTATCTACAAACCAACCTCGCCAAATATTTACCGGGCAACGTTTGGCATTTTTATGGACGGATCTCAGCCGCCACAAAAATAGGAATTCCGGCAGAAATCGCGATCGCTAGCGTCTTGATAGAACCTCTGCTCATGGTGGTCGCCGCACTTTTGATTGCCCTAATCGGGGTTCAGCAAATCGCAGCCGTCTACGGTTGGGTTGCTCAACTCCTGTTGGGGGTCATACTGATTGGTGTGTTAGCGATCGTGCATCCCCGGTTTCTCAACCCCTTGATCGGTTGGCTTGCTAAAGTCAAGCAAAAAGCGTCAGGTTCATCTCAGACAATCACTCTACCGATGAAGCGCTATCCCATTCAGCCTTTGTTGGGCGAACTTGGATTTGTAGGACTGCGGGGCATCGGATTTATTCTGACCTTTTTGGCGATCGAGCCGCTTTCTCCAGACCAATTTCCGGCAGTGATGGAGGCGTTTGCGCTGGCGTGGCTGACCGGATTTGTGATTCCGGGGCTACCAGGGGGCATTGGAGTCTTTGAAGCGGTCGCGATCGCATTGCTCTCTCAAGGAAGCGCCTTTCTAGGACAGGGCTTTTCGACAGGTGAGTTGCTCAGTGTTCTCGCACTCTATCGATTTGTCAATACTTTCGCTGAGGTTGCAGCAGCCGGACTGGTGACCCTGGACGATCGACGTTGAGGAATAGACCTCTTGCAAAAGTCCCTTCCCTTACCCTAAATTCCTCTTCCAAACTTGGGAGAGTGGCTTTGAAATCTG
This sequence comes from Phormidesmis sp., assembly GCA_965277365.1. Lineage (GTDB taxonomy): Bacteria > Cyanobacteriota > Cyanobacteriia > Leptolyngbyales > Leptolyngbyaceae > Phormidesmis_A. Next base: position 52,990 of record CBDICO010000001.1, read on the forward strand.
GCTCCTCTTCTTCTACGCTGGGGGAAAGCGCTAAAACTCTGGTTCCCTTTCCTTTTGGGTGAGGGCAGATTTACGAATTCATACCCGAATTTAGCAACGCCCGATAAACCACTATTTAGATCTCTCTATAGAATCTTCCTCTAATTCAATCTCGGCTAATTCAGACTCATCAGGAGCTTCTAAAATGACATCACGCTTAAGCTGTGAGAAAACCCGGTAGGTATCTAGATTCTGCTGCATCCTCGGAATCTGAATAAGCTCTTGAGTCTTATCCATCTTAATCAAGTTGTATTGCACATTTTCGGCGTAGATAGCAAACGTGACATTAAAAATTTCTAAAAAATTAACAATCCACCAACATTCATCTTCTGAAAATTTTTCGTAATAACGAATTAGCTCAGCAATTTGGGCTTCTAGATGAGTTCGTGAGTTTTTACAAATCAAAATCAATTTGAGTAGCACAATCACTAACGTCATCGGGCTTCCCTGAGAGACAAGCAGCACAAATAGAGGAGAGGGATCTTGGCGGTTTTCGGTAGTGAGATGTTCAATGATGCGATTGCACGTTCTCAGGATCAAGGCATCATTGACTAATTCGTAGTCATAATCTGTGTAAAGCGGGTCTAATTTTTCGGTCAGCCTCGATTGCAACGTCCCGATTAACTTATTTCCATCGATCGTCAAAATTAGATATCGCTTTAGCTCATGCTTAAACTCTTTATAAGACAACTGATAGGTCTGATTAATAAAAATATTTGCTAAGTTTGCATAGCTAAATTGACCCCGTTTTGCCACGATCGTCTTAATCAAGTGCAAAACGTTATCGCCTAATGCCGTCGGATTTTTTGGTAATCTTTCTGGTGAGGTTGCAGATTGAGACTTAGCAATATACATTGCTAAATTAAACTTAAACTTATCTTTAAGCTGCATTGACAACGTTCTTGCGGCTTCTCGCTGCTCGATCGGGTTTGCCAAGTCAATATATTGAGGAACGAGCAAATAAGAGGTGTAGCGATTTGACCACGGACCTCGGCTAGACTCCTCATATCGAGATGCAAAGAGCTTTAGTTCTTGATAATCTTTGCTCTTTCTAAAATGGTCGATCCACGCTCTTAAACGCTTGAGAGTCGGAGAAACGGTGTGGAGATCGAGGCTGCTGTCTTCAAAGATTTCAACTAATTCTTGAATCGGCTTAAAATTTCGACTCGCGTCCCAATTATTGACGAGAATGTAGCACGATCGCTTTAGCGTATTTCTAAATTCTTCTTCGTTATTGCTAAATACGATCTCATAAATCGCCGGAGTGACCCCAGAGCTAGTCGTCTCAACGTGATAGAGAAAGAGCCGCTTAAACTCTAATAAAACTTCTTCAGGCGGCCATTTTCTAACAATCTCTAGAAGAAACTGATAAACGGTCTCTTGAGCCTGTTGAAGGGTTTGCCCCGAACGATACACTCGCTTGGGCGGTTCTACTGGGTGCCCACTCATCTGCACATCTCCGATCGTTCCACTCGTCAGAGTACCCAAAAACTGACTAGGAAGACGATCGGGGACAGGCTGCACGTTAACGGATTCTAACTGAAGATTGCTGAGATTCCGATCGGGCGTTCCGTCCATTTGTATCAGCACCAGATTGATAAAGCGGAGTAGCTCTTAACAGAAATGTAGCCCTTGAGTGATGATACTGATGCAATAGCGACTTTTGTCAATATTCATCAAAGTTTCATGTTTATCTCACGGATAGTCATGATCAATACTCAGTAAGGGTTGTGTCGGATGCCCAGATCGAGATTTAGAAAATCCTTTTGATAAAGGAATCAAATTATGATTCTAATGTATCAAAAACGATGAGTCTCTACAAGAAGCGCCCTAAACTATCGTTTAGAGCGCTCAAGAATAAACTTTATAGTCTAAAGATGGGGGCAGAGGGACTTGAACCCTCACGACCTTGCAGTCAACGGATTTTCTTACCACTATAGCTTTCACTACCACACGGTAATCGCATGTTTGTGGTCTGGACTATGCCTTTGCCTTTTAACATCACGAGTCCGTCAGTCAGGCAGGAGCCGTCTAGTCTCTACACCTTCCGAACAGCGTTCTAGTTCGGTTTGGCTCGGCGTTGGCAGTGTTAAAGCGTTCACCGAATTTGACTCCATTCACACTGGCATTTCTGCTCAGGTGCTCAATTAAACTAAGTCCGTTGCGTCTACCATTCCGCCATGCCCCCAGAACTGTTTAGTAACAGCGATGTAAAAGCTCATAGCGCTTTCACATATTGACCTATTCCATCACTAATTGGTGCAATGTGCAACTCCTATAGAGACTTTTCGCGGACAAACCCTCAAAAGCCTTCTGGTAAAAAAGCTTGCCTCGACTGAAATGACGGTAGGATAAAAGAAATCTAGTTTCTGTAAAAGCATGGAAGTTGCACTCCTGTATTTAGTTCTGGGCGGAGCCTACTTGGTTGTGGTGCCGTTTGTGCTTTATCTCTACCTGCAAAAGCGCTGGTATGTGGTTAGCTCTTTTGAGCGCAGCTTCATGTACTTCATGGTGTTTTTCTTCTTCCCTGGAATGCTTTTGCTTGCCCCATTTTTGAACTTTAGACCGAAGCGACGAGCAATTGAAGCCTAACTATAGAGCGAGGGGTGAACTTGGTTTTTCCCTTTGCTCCGAATTATTTATGAATGGGTTAGTAAATGCGGCGAATCGATGCGATCGGAATCAGTCTAGGCGTGTTTGCGGCTGGCGGGCTGGCATATCTGATATTGCAGTGGGTCGGTCTAGACAGCATGAATGCTGGAATTTGGAGTCAGGTGCTTTTGGTCAGTGCCTTGGTAGTCTGGGTGTTTAGCTACTTGACACGAGTGCTGTCTAAAGACATGACCTATGACCAGCAGCTTAGAGATTATGAAGAAGCCGTTCTGCAAAAGCGTTTAGAAGAGTTGTCTCCTGAAGAATTGGCAACGCTGCAAACTGAGATCGAGCAAGAAAATCAGCAGATAAACGGCTAGAGAATACGGGACGATCGCGGTAAACCTTTCCCCGATCGGCTTAAACTAATGATTTGCACTCCTCTAGTTCGTGAAGGATAGAAATGACTTCAGTTTCTCAGTGCTTTGAGCATCTGCGGGATCATGCTCGCTGCGCCCTGATTCCTTTTATTACCGCAGGTGATCCTGATTTAGAGACGACGGCTGAAGCATTGCGGGTCCTCGATCGTTCGGGTGCAGATTTAATCGAGTTAGGCGTTCCTTACTCCGATCCGTTGGCGGATGGTCCGGTGATTCAAGCCGCTGCGACACGAGCGCTAGAACGAGGCACTCGATTAAATGACGTGTTGAAGATGGTCAAGCAGGTTGCGCCGACTCTGCGATCGCCCCTAATTCTCTTCACCTACTACAATCCGATTATCAATCGCGGCATCGAACAATTTTTGCAAGATATCGCCAACGCGGGGATCAAAGGTCTTGTCGTTCCTGATTTGCCTTTAGAGGAGTCTGACAGCTTGTTAAAGCCTGCGGCAACTTATGGGATTGCAGTGATTCTGCTAGTCGCGCCTACGAGTCCCAAAGAGCGCATTGCGGCGATCGCGCTTCAGTCTCAAGGGTTTATTTATTTGGTCAGCACCACGGGAGTAACTGGGGTGCGGACTCAGATTCAAGCGCGAGTCAAAGATTTGGTGATAGAACTGCGAAATGTCACCGATAAACCGATCGGAGTCGGGTTTGGCATTTCTCAGCCCGAACACGCCCGTCAAGTCATGGACTGGGGATCAGATGCCGTGATTGTGGGTAGTGCGTTCGTAAAGCGGCTGTCAGAAGGAACTCCGGCGGAAGGGTTGAAATCGATCGAAGCGTTTTGCAAAAGTCTAAAAGCCGCAATTTCACCTGAATAGAAGATTCCCCCTAATCTCGTCTCAGCGATGAGAAAAAACTAGGGCGAATCTCCACTATGAGAATAAGAGCGGATTTGCTGTCAGCGACTACTTGAGAATCCCGAAGTAGTAAGCCGCCACCACAAAGTTGATGCCCAGAAGCAATAATGCCCAGCCAGTGCGGAATGGATAGGGTGGCTTGCTCGTTTTAGCGGTTGCGCCCGTTGGATTTTTGACTGTTTGAGTTGCCATAAGCGATTCTCCAGATTTAGTGACCTCCTTAAAGGGATACCAAAACAAGGGCACTTCTGAAGGTAAATTTCGATTAAGCAGTTTTTAACCGAGGCTCATTTGTCTGCTCCAGCATGATAAGAACTGCGAACAAGGGGAGCTGATCGAACATGAGAAAATCCCATTTCACGGGCGATCGCTCCCAGGTGAGCAAACTCGTCAGGGTGCCAATATTTTTGGACAGGCAGATGATCGAGCGACGGACGCATATATTGCCCGATCGTCAGGCGATCACAGTTTACCGCTCTCAAATCCGCTAACGCTTCAATCACTTCTGCTTCCGTTTCACCGTGCCCCAACATCAAACCTGATTTGGTGGGCAGGGTCGGATTCAAATTCTTGACGATTTGCAGCACATTCAGAGAGCGATCGTACTTCGCCCCACGCCGCACGGGAGCCTGTAATCGGCGCACCGTCTCAATGTTATGGTTATAACAAGCTGGATTTTCCGACACGACGATCGCGACTCGCTGAGCCTGCAACGTTTCGGGCGTTACAGGGTTCTCACGTCCGCCCCAAAAATCAGGAGTCAGCACCTCAATCTGAGTCAACGGGTTAACTCGACGAATCTCTGCGATCGTCCTCGCAAACCAGCCAGAACCCTGATCAGGTAAGTCATCCCGCGCGACTGAGGTGAGCACGACATAGCGCAACCCCAGCAGTTGCACCGATTCAGCGACTTTTTGAGGCTCGTCTGCGTCTAACGGCATGGGCGCGTGTCCTTTGGCCACCTGGCAAAAGCCACACGCGCGAGTGCAAACCGGACCCATCAACAAAAAGGTCGCCGTCCCTTGGGCATAGCATTCACCCCGATTGGGGCACCGTCCCTCTTCACAAATCGTGTGAATCTGACGCTGTTTGATGATACGCTGCACCGTCGAAATCTCGCTAGCTTTCCCGAGCGGACGACGCAACCAGTCAGGCATCGCTGCAATGGCTGGCGATCGTGACGATACAGATTCAGACCTTGGGGTGGGGGTCGGTTCGGGTGACATATTGAATAGGGATGCTGGGATAGTCGTCCTGCGGAGCCGTGTTCTTAAATAATCAGATCACCGCGCTTTGTTAAGCATAGAGGGTACACTAGTGCATGTTATTTTGACACTCAGCACATCTGAGTTCCCTCAAAAGCTCGTGGTATTCTTCACTCGTTTCGCCGTCACTCTACAGGAGTTCAGTTGTGGCAAGTCACAAAATTGTGGTCATTGATGACAGTGCCGTTATTCGCACAATGGTGCGGGATATGCTGCCGAAGGGAAATTTTGAGGTTCTAGAAGCCAAAGATGGCGTTCAGGGCATCAATCTGATTCGGCAAGAGCTTCCTAACCTGATTATGCTAGATTTTTTGTTGCCGCGAATGAGTGGTTGGGAAGTCTTTCAGCAGATTCAGCTTCAGCCAGAGTTGCAGAGCATTCCTCTAGTGCTGATGTCGGGGCGCAAAGAAGAAGTTGCTGAGAAACTGCAAGAGCCGTTTGAATATTTTGAGTTTGTCCAGAAGCCCTTTGATCAGAAGATTTTGATCACGGCGATTAAAATGGCGATGACGAAGGCAAAACGTCGCCCTGCTGCGGTAGTTTCTGCGGCTCCAGCGACGACTGATGCAGCAGGTGCAGATATTCAGGCACTCAATGCCAAAATTGCCAAGATGCAGGCTGAAATCGATGCGTTGAAAAAGCAACAGGGGCAGATTTTAGCCTTTATCAAACAAAAGCTGAAGTAATTTCAAATCAGATTCAGATTGTCCGGATTGTGTAGGAGGGTTTAAAAGACTCTCAATGCAATACGGGCAATTTTTTGAGTTTTAGTCACCGCTAATTTCGACTAATGGTTCGTCTGCTTGCAGAAGTCTTAGTGTTTCTGGCAATGTAGCGATCAAGATTTCTTGCAGCCGAGCATTTGAGGTATTTCCACACGTCAACCAAATAATTTGGGGTGGTGCTCTGAGGCGATCGACCAAATCAACAAAATCGCTGTCTTTGGTCATGGAGATAGCTCTTTGAACTTTTGCTTCCTCAAAAATCTCGAAATCTTCAGCGTCTCTCAGACTAACGCTACGCAGAGCTAATGCTGTTATTCCAAAAGTGTTGGTGATCCAAGTTGCGATCGCAGGCGATAGATGTGCGTCTACCCAGATCGTCATGCGACCAATACAGGATGGTTGAGCTTACGAGAGGCGTATAAAAGTGCTGCTTTCAAATCGTCTGCCTCTAAGTCGGGCATTTCTTCTAAGACTTGTTCGGCACTTAGCCCAGCCGCAAATAAATTCAATACATCTGACACCCGAATCCTCATGCCTCGAATGCAAGGGCGACCAATGCATTGGTTTGGATTGATCGTAATTCTTTTAAGCAGGTCTGACATCAAGTTACCCTTCAGGATGAACTTTGAGGAACGCTTTATTTAATGCTTTCCTTGGCTGTAGTTGGTTGTCTCTCATGAAAAATAACCTATACAAAACCAACAGATTCTATCTAGTATGCCTAGCTATTCCTGCGTTGACCGACTTTCTTAAGTGGTATGGGTTTTACAACATTTGACAATCAATTTAAGAAAAACTAACTACGCTAGCTGGAAGGAGTAGATCAAAAGGTTTCATCTACTCCCGCTTCGGGGCGAAAACACTAAATTGTTCTGCTCCAAAGCGGATAGGTAGAAAAACTAAGGAGCAGCAACCACGTAAGGCGAAGGGATTGCAGGTGCTTTTCCAGCGTTGACCAACGCTTGATAGACAAATGCCGCAACCTCTGCGCGGGTAGCTTCCCGATTCGGATTCAACGTATTTACGATCGGATAGTTGACCACCACATTACGCGCTGTCGCCGCCGCGATCGAGCCACTTGCATAAGATGGAATCGTCGTAGCATCTTGATATCTCGATAAAACTGAAACATTTCCCTCACCAAACTCTAAGCCATTGGCGATCGCCACCAACGCCTGAACTCTGGGAATTCTTTGGTCTGGTTTAAAGGTGCCGCCGGGGTAGCCTGCCATAAATCCCCCGCGCGAGGCGGTTTGAATCGCGTCGAACCCCCAAAAGCTTTTAGCAACATCGGCAAAAGTTGTCCCGGTGCGGCGAGGAGATGGACTAAAGGCTTTGGTGACAATCACCGCAAACTGAGCGCGAGTCACCGGATCATTGGGCTTAAAGCTGCCGTCTGGAAAGCCTGTAATCACCTTCTGGACGGCTAGGGCTTGAATGTAAGATTGTGCCCAATGTCCTTGAATGTCGGCAAAGGTGCCGCTGCTGGCAACAAACTCGACTTTCCCGGAGATGTGTTTGGGGTCGATGCTGTTGCCGATCGCGACTATCGTGTTGTTACCCGTCGAGTTGTTGAGGTCAAATTGTTTATTATTGCGAATCGTGTTGTTTCCAGCGTTTGCATCGGTGCCTAAATCGGGCAGTGCGCCGATCGTGGCAACGACTCCATCGCGTCTGTTATCGGTGATCGAGTTGTTGCGAAGAATCGGACGGGCATTGTCATTGATGTAGATGCCATCTTCGTTTTGGGTGATCTGATTGCCATCGACGATCGGCGTAGAGGTGCCCCCGATCTCTAACCCAAACCCAGTGTCGGTAAACACATTGCCGCGAATCTCGCCCTGGGCAGTTTTGGCAACCGAGATTCCAGCCGCCTGATTTTGGGTAAAGATGCTGTCGAGAATTTTAGGATTTGCGGCACCCGTCACAAAAACGCCTTCTCGCTGATTGTTTGTAAAGGTGCTATTGGCGATCGTCGGATTCGTGTCTTCGACCCAAATACCAGTGCCACGAGAGCTAGAATTCGTGACTGAGACTCCCCGAATCTCGCTGCTTTGCGCCGCCAAAATCGTCACGTTTTGCGTCGCAAAGGTCTTGCTGTTATAAGGTCCGCTCCCGCTAATCTGGACGCTTTGCCCCTTGCCCGTTTCGTCGCCTCGCAGCACCACACCCGGCTTCATCTGAACCGGAAACGTCTCGCCAGTATCTTTGCTGTAAGTGCCCGGAGCAAGTTGGACGATCGTGCCTGCTGCTGCTTGTTGAAGTGCAAACGCGATCGTCCGATAAGGGGCATCGGCTCGTCCGGCATCCGAGCGATCGCTGCCAGATGCTGGATTCACATAAACCGTTCCGCTTGCAGTAGGCACTTGAGGAATCGGTGTTGGAACTGCGTTTGGCTGAGACGGACTCGATGGCAGAACTTGCGGCGTTTGCACCGGAGTCACTCCATTAGTCGGACTCGGACTGACTTGAGGCGTGTCAGGAATGACAACGGGAGCCTGAGTTGGATTCGCTTGAGGCGTGTCGGGAGTGACTGTAGGAACCACAACATTCTGTGCAGTTGGAATGGATTGAGCTAGCAGAATCGCGCCACCACTCATCCACAGCAGAGTGGCTAACCCTGAGCAAGCGGCAAAACGAGTTTTGAATCGAGAAATCGGATGATTTTGAATACCCTGGCGTGACATATCGGTGATGGGTGTAGGAGTTATTAAATCGATGCGAGAAGGCTAATCGGTCAACAGTCTGACTCAAGTCAGATGTCAGCAATAGACAATAGCATCTAAAGCTCAACTTAGAACTCAGGGACGTGACAAACTGAAATGGCTCTAAGTTCCCTGGTGTGTGGTTTAAGAAATATATCGGTTTTGCGCTGAGTCGAAGCGATCGCGCCGCCTCCCAGAGTTTAATAATAAGAATCCCGGCTCAATCATTTTTTTAACAGCAGAATCGTATGACAGATTTTCAGGATTTTCTCATTCACAAATGCGCTCAAGTCGCGATCGGAGAATTCAAAACGGGCAAATTTGAAGAGGCACAGCAGCTCTACCAAGAAGCCGTTTCGATGTATGCAGAGGGATTTTTAGGGGCTTATTTACTGCGAGAAAAGGATACCGATCGGGGCATCTCTGTGATTTTTTGGAAGAGCGAAGAATGGATGGAAGCCAACAGCAGCGAGGCACATCAAGCCATTCTTAAGGAAATGGCTCCGTTGTTTTCGGCAGTGCCAATGGTGAGTTCTTATGAGATTGTGAGTGAGATTCTGCCTAAAGACAGATAAAACGGGCGAACCTGTGGGGGTGCGCTAACGTCAAGGCAGTCATCCTCGTTTGAAACAGCCATGAAATTACAAGGTTTATCGCTTCGGCTTTTGCTGGCTTTAGGACTGAGTTCAGGTGCTATTTTTGTCAGCCCTTCTGCATTTGCGGCTCAACAAGTGATTCTTAAATATGGCATTCTACGAGAATCGGTCTCAGTCAGTGATTTAACCACCTTTGCCGAAACTGGAAACGCATCTCCGGCGCTGCAAGCTCATTTGAAGCTGTCAGGTCAAAAGCCCGAAGCGGTGCGGCAAATGCTGAATAAAGAAATTCATATTAATCCGATCGTCCTCGATCGCGTGATGAATAGTCCGGTCGGCGATGCCTTGCTCGATCCGCTCAGTCAAGCGATCCGAACTCCGACAGGCAGTGCTGATCGTCAAGCGCTGCGAGGTGCCTTAGCCCTGTCTGCGAGTGGAGATGGCAAATTTTCAGTGTTAGAAATCGCGCAAAAATATCCGACTCAGGAGGTGTTGATTGACGGCGATCGTATCGTCGATGCCTATCGTCGGCTGAGCGATCTTGCCGAGCGGCTAAAAGCACCCCTTGGTGGCATTTTGTTCAAAAAATAACCCCCTAAAAAGGGGGCACACCCAGAGAGATTTTGAGCGATTTGACTTAGTACGCCAATGTCTCCAGCGTTTCGCGCAAGTAATTGTGGACGAGCGTATCAAGGCTTAAATCTGAAAGGTGTTTGTCTACTTCTCGCTCAATCTTCCAGCCCTTAAACCCCGAACTGTCGGCGATCGCTCGCTTCAAACTATCCCAAACTTGCGTATCGTAAGCTAGAGGACGGGCATCATTTTGAGAGGGTGAAGACGCGTTGAAGTCAGACATGGCAGACCTTAGGTGAGAGAGCATTGAAATTCTATAGCCTTGAAGTGGTTTCGCTGGTATGAGAATTCAATTCTAGGAACCCTGGCTCTCAGCTAAACCTATTTACAGGATAACTTAATGAGCCTTGATATCTGTACTGTTGACAACATTTCGCCTGAAGCTTAGCGATTTGGGACTCTTTATGTTACGATGACCGCAAAATTTTGCAGTCATGGGTTTAATTTACATGGAGCGCGGTTCGCACAGAGTTTCTCACCGAAATCGGTATCAAACCATTGCTTTATCTTTTGCGTCGTTGAGTAGCTGTTGGGTTTTGTGCTCGATCGTCCAGACTGCCGCTGCTCAGTCCCCTGGTTTTCCCTTAACGCCGCCCCCGCCGACGGTTCCGATGCAACCGTTGCCTTCACTGCCCGTTGAAAGTAGCCCGTTGCCTAATGAGCGAGTTTTTCAGGCACCTGTGATCAATCCGCTCCCAAACTCGGTTCCGATCTCGACTCCGAGCAACCGTCCGCAATATTGGGTGTTTGTGAATGGTGACAGCCCGCTAATGTTGCAGCAAGTCAAACGGGTCGAGCCACAGGCGTTTATTCAGCAGTTTGAAGGGCGGCGGGTGATTCAGGCAGGAGTGTTTAGCACCGAGGCAAATGCGCGCCAGCAAACCGAAGCTCTGGCAGCGCAAGGACTTGCGAGTGAAGTCACCACTTCTAACATGGGATCGCTGCCGCCTGGAAACAGCGCTAGAGGCTACTATGTGGTGGTTCCGGGCGATCGAGCAGACTTAGCCAATTTTCGCGATCGAGCGATTCGCTTAGGGGTTCAACAAAAGTCGATTCAACTGCGAGAGCGTCCGTTGGGTCCACATTTGGCGGTTGGTCCGTTTGCTGAACGTCAACAGGCTGAGACGATGGGACGCTATTTGAGAGACCGAGGGCAGTTGGACACGCGAATTTATTTCGATCGCTAGAGTGCGTGTGCGGCTAGTGCCCGAAAAGCCGCAGTCAAGTGTTACGGGAGACTTATAGACCCACAATCGGCGTTCGCTAACCTTAGAGGCTGGTCGCGATCGCGCTTAAACCAAGGATATTTATAGCGGTAGTCGAGGGATTAGGACATGGCTGCACGTAAGAATACCCGCTGCCCGATAACCTGACTGACGATCGCTAGATAGGTCAGTGGGTGAGCGCGATCGTTCCTTAACCCTCTAGGGCATGGTTTAACACTCTCGCTGCGATTCTGCCTAGCCCCAACTTTAGTTCAGGGCGTGATAGCCATGAAGACCAGAGTTTTGAACCACGCTCTAAATGAACTGCCCCAACGCCCAGCCCAATCCCAAGCCGATCCAAGACGTGACGGTGAGCAGACTGCACGATTGAATATTGTTAAATTCGGCGGTCAGAAGATCGATTCGGGCTAATGCCTCAGCCGCCAGAATCAGAATAATTGGAATAAATATCTTAAACCAGTTGAGCACGATCGAGGCGAATGCGGCTCCGGCAACGATGGCACAAAACGCAACTGTATCGGACGTAAACCATCGCGAAACGAGATGTCTAAAACCAGTCAATGGGTTGACGAACAACAGCGCTAACACAAATGCCCATCCGATCGCGAACCCAAACGCGATCCATGAAACATTGATCGATGCCAGGAGTTTGCCAAAGGCGATGTGTGTTGCAAGCAGAAGAGCAAGGGAAACCCAGGGTAATTTTTTAGAGACCACCATAAAGGATGACTATTAGACGACTCGATTTTGACGAATGCACTCAGCGTACCAGTGGTAACTGGCTTTGGGAATGCGGCTTTGGGTGCGGTAATCAATATAGATGATGCCAAACCGTCGATCGTAGCCCCACGACCACTCAAAATTATCCATCAAGCTCCAGACAAAATAGCCTCGAATCGGGTAGCCTTCGGCAACGGCACGATGAACGGTTTTGAGATATTGACGCAGATAGAGAATGCGATCGCTATCGATGACTTCGCCCGATCTCGCCACTTGATCTTGAGCCGCACATCCATTCTCAGTGATAAAGATCGGTAGATCGGGACGGTTCAAGGTTTCGCTAACATGACGAATGCCCCAGTAAAGACTTTCTGGCACAATCTGCAACCAGGGCATGTGCATCGCGGGATAGCCTTTCGAGAAATCAATCCACTCACAGCCTTGAGAATTATTTGCAGCCCGAATGTAAGTGCCTGTGTAAATATTTAGACCCAGCGAATCGATCGGTTGATGAATGATTTCTAAATCGCCTTGTTGAATGTCAGGGGCATCACGATCGAGTTGTTCTAATAGCACCGGACTGTATTCGCCGGTAATCGCCGGATAAATCATGCCGCCATTGCCGCAGTGATAAGGAAAGGCTTTTTTAGCCGCCTCAATGTCAGCCGCAGATTCAGTCAGGGGAACGGTGATGCCGGGGTTATCGACCAGCGAGATCAAACACGGAACCGGAGACGCAGCCCGAATTGCCTGACAGCCTAGCCCATGTGCCAGCAGCGCGTGATGAGAAGTCTGCCAGACTTGTTTTTTTGATTTCACCCGCGTTCCGGGAGCGTGTTTTGGTGTTTGATTGATGTCATAACCCAGGTGAGTAAAGCAAGAGATTTCGTTGAGTGTCATCCAATGAGTGATGCGATCGCCCAATCGACTCACGACAGCCGTGACATAATCCGCAAAATCTTGCGCCATTTCTCGGCTTTGCCATGAGCCATATCGGTCTTCTAGGGCTTGAGGGCTATCCCAATGAAACAAGGTGGCGTGGGGTGTGATGTCGTGAGATCGCAAACAATCCACCAATCGGCTGTAGAAGTCGATGCCTGCTTCATTCACTGCTCCGCGCCCATCGGGGACGATGCGACACCAGGAAATGCTGAAGCGATAGTGTTTGATGCCCAACTCTGCCATCAGCTTGATGTCTTGCTCATAGCGATGGTAGTGGTCGCACGCGATCGCGCCTGTGTCGCGGTTGAGGGTTCGTCCTCGTTTGGCGCTGAAGGTGTCCCACACGCTCGGCTTTCGTCCGTCTTCTTTGACGGCTCCCTCGATTTGATAAGCGGCAGTTGCGGCACCCCACTCAAACGCTTCTGGAAATTGATAGCTAGACATCGTTTGAAGTTTTTTGGAGAGCGACACGACCGATGAGAATTAACAGAATGGTGAGGCTGGGTAAAAGAATCGCCGTGAGGACGATCGGAGTCGTCGGCGCGATCGTCACAAAAGGGTCGGCGTATTTGATCAGAAGGGAGAGGGAGATCGAGAGCAGCAAAACTTTGAGAACAAAAACAAAGGTATCCATTTAGGCGATGAGTCCGACAATCAATTTTAGGTCACGCCGGATCTACTTGCTCTTCCACCCACTGACAGAATGCTTTTAACGCTTCGTTTCTGCCAACAATTTTGCTCTCCCTCAAATACCGGAGAATTACCTCGCTCAACGGTAAAAGGGCATTGAAGTCGTCTGGCACAACAAAAACCCTTGATCCTGCCCTAGACTCTCCCTGCGATCGATTAGAACGTGAAACGGAACCAACTTAGAGATCGGAACACCTCTGTGGGAAAGCACGATCTCTCTCCCGATTCTACCCTTGACCATAGCGCTGAGAGAATGGTTATCAAATTCCTCAAACCGATTGTGATACCCTGCATTGACGGCACTCCAGCACAAGGCATTCTCGCAATAGCGGCTAGAGCGTGGGAAAAAACACTCGGAAATAACCCGATAGCAGTGCTTCGCCGTAGAACACACTTAGAGCGGCTCCCAATGCCAAAAACGGACCGAATGGAATGGGTTGACGGCGACTGATTAGCCCTAACGCGATCGCGCCGCCGCCGACAAATGCCCCCATCACACATGCCAGAAAACCGCCAATTAGCAGCAGTTTCCAGCCGAGCCAAGCGCCCATCATCGCGGCAAGTTTGGCATCGCCTGCGCCCATTGCAGGTTGACCGAGCACGATCGAGCCTCCGAGTGAAATAGCGTCAAGTAGCCAAACTCCTAGCACTGCGCCGATGACTCCGGCAATGAGAGATTGAATGGCTTCTGTTAGACTCGACGCGATCGCAAATCCCGAGACTACCTGAAAGGCTAATCCTAAAATTAACCCCGATCGGGTCAGGGAGTTGGGCAGCGTCATCGTGTCCAAATCGATCAAGGACAGTGCGAGCAGCCAGCTTAAAAAGATCCAATAGCCGATCGTCGCGATCGAGAAGCCAAACATCCAAAACGTCAGCAAAAATAGAATGCCCGTTGCCGCTTCGACGATCGGATAGCGGGGAGAAATTGGGTTTTTGCAGTGACTACAGCGACCTTTGAGCCACAGCCATCCTAAGACAGGCACGTTTTCTCGTTTTCGCAGACGAGTCAGGCACTGAGGGCAGCGAGACGGTGGATAGAGCAGCGACAATCCGGCGGGCAGTCGATAGACTACGACATTGAGAAAGCTGCCGATCGAGGCTCCGAGCCAAACCACGATCAGCGAGACGGGAAGAGCTAATAAGAAATCCATGAGGAGTCGGGGGACAGAATTTAAAGTTGCATCAAATCGACTTTCTTCACTAATCTTCCCCACCTCACGACAGGTCACTCAAGCCCAACATCTTCTAATAAGCGTCTGACTCGATCCATTCAAACGGCACAAAACATTCTTGGGGCAGCAAAATCGCTTTGCCTGTAAAAATTAGCTTGCCTCGATGGGTCAGCCGATTAATGGCTACTCCTAAAGGCGGCTCCGTCAATTCGGGGTGCACTTCATAATAAATCTGATAAATCAGCCGCGCCGATCGGACTATCGTCGGATCTATATACGCTGCCACACTTTCATCGTCCACGCTCACACCTGCTTGCTCGATCGTGTTAATCACCAGCACTCCCCTCAATTGACGCTCCGACTGTATCCTATTGCAAAAAGTGAGATTGGCACGAAAAAATACTCGTTATCTCTGAAGCGCTTTGATCAACGCGTCGCCCATTGCTTGACAACCGACCAGGGTTTTGCCCTCAGATATAATATCTCCAGTTCGATAATTCTGGTCTAAGACCGTTAAGACGGCTTGCTCAATGGCATCGGCTGCCGCAGGTTGATTGAGTCCATAGCGCAGCAGCATCGCAGCACTGAAAACTTGTGCAAGTGGGTTGGCTTTGTCTTGCCCTGCAATGTCAGGCGCAGACCCGTGAACAGGTTCATACACACCCGGGCTAGATGCCCCTAGACTGGCAGACGGCAACATGCCAATACTTCCGGTGAGCATTGCGGCGGCATCTGAGAGAATGTCGCCAAATAGATTACTCGTGACGATCGTGTCAAACTGCTTTGGCTGTCTGACTAACTCCATCGCAGCCGCATCGACGTAGAGATGAGACAACTCAACATCGGGATAGTCGGCTGATAGCGCAGTGATGCCATCGCGCCACAGTTGCGACACTTCTAACACGTTGGATTTATCGACTGAGCAGAGTTTCTTACTGCGCTTTTGTGCCGTCTCGAAGGCAACTCGCCCGATGCGATCGATCTCCGATTCGGTATATGCCATCGTGTTGACACCCCGCTTTTCACCTGTTTCAGTCGTAAAAATTCCTCTTGGCTGTCCAAAATAAATGCCGCCCGTCAGTTCGCGCACCACCATAATATCGACTCCTTCCACGACTTCGCGTTTGAGAGAAGACGCATCAATCAACTGTGGCAAAATGGTCGCCGGACGCAGATTTGCAAATAAGCCCAATCCCGCTCGCAGTCCTAACAGTCCGGTTTCAGGGCGCAGATGGCGGGGTAGCGTGTCCCATTTATAGCCTCCGATCGCGGCTAACAGCACTGCGTTAGAGTCTTTGCACTGCTCTAACGTTTCTGCAGGAAGCGGTTCGCCTGTGGCATCGATCGCGGCTCCGCCAATCAGCGCTTCTTGAAACGCAAACGTCAGATCAAATTTCTCACCGATAGTCTTGAGAACTTGAACGGCGATCGCCATAATTTCAGGACCGATGCCATCACCCGGAAGAAGCGTGATGCGATATTGCTGTGCCATGAGGGTTTTATAAAGGAATGACGAATGAGGAATCAAGGAGAAATCAGGATTCTCATTCACCCTCGATCTCCCCTGTGCGGGCTATATCATACCGTGATGTCCCTCGCTGGATGCAGAATAGTAAGGAGGTCTACCCAAATTTTAGGAGGTCAATTGAAGAAGCGTCCGATCGTCTTGATTGCCATTGTGTTTTATAAGTTGTTTGTTGCCTCACTGCTGATGGCGACGGCGATCGCGCTCTTGTTAGCGATGAAGAACTACGAAGGTCTGCAAGATTTTGCTGATAATTACGAACTCGAAGGCAAAACTGGAATTATTGAGTGGGTCTTAGATAAGATTCTTAATCTCAATTCTAGAACGCTGCAATTTAGTGGGATTGGAGCGATGGTTTACTCGATCGTAACGGCGATCGAAGGGCTGGGGTTATGGTATCAAAAACGTTGGGCGCACATCTTAGTTTTAGTGCTGGTAGGGATCAGCATTCCACCCGAAATCTATGAGTTGGTGAAAGGCTTTTCAGTGCTTAAATCAATTGTTTTTATTGTGAATGTGGCGGTCTTCTGGTATCTCATCCGCACGTTTCCAAAGCACAAAACTCATGTTTGAATCGACTGGCGATTCTCGATCATCTATTCCTGATTAGAGAGTGCTTCTTGCGACCGAAGAAGGACGTGGGACTCGATCGCCGATGTTAACTTTAACTGCAAGTTGCGGTGAAAAGTGAATCTGCAACTTCAGCGGTTGAACTGACCCCTGACCTCTATTGCACTCATATTTTACCGTAACTTATTTCCTATTCCTTTCAGAATCTCGGCTATTCAGGAGATTAAGTGAATGTCTTTCCAAGCGAATGTTGCGAAAGTGCCTAGCCTCCCTGAAGTTCATCGCAGCATTCCAATCCCGAATGTCAAAAGCTTTTGGCGCAAATTTCTGGCATATGCAGGTCCAGGTTATTTAGTGTCAGTCGGCTATGTTGATCCGGGAAACTGGGCAACTGACATCGCAGGTGGCTCAAAATTTGGATATGCGCTGCTGAGTGTGATTTTGTTGTCTAACTTAATGGCGATTTTGCTGCAAACGCTGTGCGTGAGGTTGGGAGTCGCTACGGGTCGCGATCTGGCGCAGATGTGTCGTGAGGCATTTAGTCCAAAAGTTTCGTTTACTCTGTGGGTGCTCTGTGAGTTGGCGATCGCTGCCTGCGATCTCGCAGAATTGCTGGGCAGCGCGATCGCCCTACAGCTTTTGTTTGGGTTACCGCTTGTGTGGGGCGTATGCCTGATGGGGTTGGATGTGATCGCCCTTTTGCTGCTGCAAAGAAAGGGGTTTCGCTATGTCGAGGCACTGGTGATTACTTTGGTTGGCACGATCGCGCTGTGCTTTTTGGCAGAAGTGATCTTCTCGCGTCCCGATTTTGGGGGCATTCTTCAGGGATATTTTCCTAAAGCAGCGATTGTGCAAAACTCGGAAATGCTGTATTTGGCGATCGCGATTCTAGGGGCAACGGTCATGCCGCACAACTTATATTTGCATTCATCGCTCGTTCAAACTCGCAACTGGGAACCGACGATCGAGAAGACGCGGGAAGCGATTAAATTTAGCACTCTTGATTCGACCGTGGCGCTGTGGTTTGCGCTGCTAATCAACTCAGCTATTTTGATTGTTGCAGCCGCCACGTTTCACACGTCTGGACATTATGAGGTGGCTGAAATTCAGGATGCCTATAAGCTGCTCTCGCCTCTGATGGGAGTGGGCGCTGCCAGTGCGATTTTTGCATTTGCGCTGCTGGCTTCTGGACAGAGTTCGACCCTAACCGCCACCTTAGCAGGTCAGATCGTGATGGAAGGGTTTCTGAGTCTGCGCTTACGCCCGTGGGTGCGTCGTCTTGTCACTCGGTTAATCGCCCTCGTCCCGGCGTTAATCACCATCATTTTCTTTGGTGAGCAAAGCACTGGGAAATTATTGGTGTTTAGTCAAGTCGTCTTGAGCTTGCAGCTTTCGTTTGCCGTGATTCCGTTGGTGATGTTTACGAGCGATCGTCGCTTGATGGGCAGGTTTGTCAATCCGCTCTGGCTCAAGCTTTTGAGTTGGGCAGTTGCCCTGCTGATTGCTGGAGTGAATGCTTGGCTGCTTTGGGAAACGGCGATCGGGTGGCTAACTCGCTAGAGATGAGGGCGTGTGTTATAAAACCCTCTCGCTGCGATTCTGCCTCGCCCTGAACTGAAGTTTGGGCGGGATAGCCATGGAGATCAGAGTTTTGAAACACTACCTCAAGAATTCCCCAGAGTTTTAGGGTCGGTTGATCGGGGTCAATTTCTCCGATGTAGACGATCTAGCAGAACGGTCGATCGCTGCATTTTGCGCTTCAGCCATCATTGCATCTTCAACGGCACGAGAAAATTGCACATCGACTCCGTTGATGATTGCCCCTAGAAAGGTGTGATCCTCTGTTTCGGTAAGATGGTCGATCGCTTCAGTCAAAATGCTCTCCTGAGTTACCCCCGGACGAGTGACTAGCACCAATCCATCGCTATAGGGTTCTAGCAATAGGGCATCATTGCACTGACTCAAAGCGGGCGTATCCAGCACAACGAGGTCAAACCGTCCTCTGGCATCTTCGAGCAGTCGCCGCATCTCGCTCGATTCGAGAATTGACGCGGCTTGACGCTGCGGTCCGACGCTTGACACAACATAAAGATTTTCAACATCAGGCGCGAGACGAACACACTCACTAATCTGTCCGTAATAGCGCAAAGGCTCAATGACGCTATTTGGGTCAGCCGTCAGATCCACGTAGTTTGCTTGAGAGGGCGATCGCAGGTCTGCCTCAATCAATAACGTTCGTTTTCCGGCTCTGGCAGAAGCGATCGCTAAATTATAAGCACTGATTGTTTTGCCTTCATCAGCGATCGTGCTGGTCAACAAAATCACTCGCAGCGCCTTGCCTTCTGACAACCGCAGCTTACTGCGAAACCGCTCGTAATATTCAAAATAAGGCGAGTCGGATTTGACCAAAACAGGCGAGTCTTTGACATCCCAAACCTTCACCAGGGGAAGCGCACCCAGAATCGCCACATCTCGCTGTCGCAGTGCCTCTCGCAAATCTTCCTCGGTGTAGAACTTGCCCTCCATTGTGTCGAGCAGGAAGATTAAACCGCCTCCAACAAGCAAGCCGACCAAGCCCCCGATCGCCAGCGTTAAGGGAATGCTCTGACTAACTTTGGGCGGAGTCGGCAGGAGTGAGGGCGCTTTGGCGAGACTGAGACTGCTCACCGTTTCGGCTTCTGCGGCTTGGGCATCAACCAATTTGAGTTGCATCTGGTCATGGAGTGCCTTCTTGAGCCGGACTTGATCTTCTAACCGAGTGCGCTCTAGCTGACGATTGGGGACGACTGAAAACTGTTGGCGAAGAGTCTGCTCCGATCGTGCCGTTGAGATTAACTGCTGCTCTAAGGTTTCCTGCTGAGTTTTGAGTCCGACCAGGGTATTTGCCAACTGCTGTCGAGCCGGATCGAGGCTGCTGTCTTTTCGCACACTGCTAGAAAACGGAGCCGCTACCCCATTGCCGCCGACAACTTCGCTGGCTCGTTTTTGAAGCTGCTCCTCTAATGTCTGCTGCTGTTTTCGGAGGTTCACCATGTCTGGGTGTTCAGGACGCAGATCTTTTCCTTTGAGAGAGATCTGCGCCTCGACTTGCTGAATCTGAGCGCGCAGATTGGCTAACAGTGGGTCAGCACTCAGAGCCGATGAGACATATGCCTGATTGGGGTCTAACCCTAGCCGCTGTTCTAAACTCCGAATCTGGGCATTGGTGCCATCGAGTTGCAGTTGTAGCTGTCGCTGCTGACCTTCACTGCCCGTAATTGCGCCGATCAGAGTCCCGTTTTGAGCCGCTATCAGTTGAGGTCCTTCGACCCGATCGTATTCTTCGAGCACTCGTTCTGAAGCTCTCAAATCGCCTGACACGTTGGGCAGTCGCTGATTAATCGAGTCGATCACGGCACGCAATCGGGCTGAGTTATTGAGCCGACTCTGTTCGACAATTCGTTGACTAAATTGCTGAACGACGGCGATCGCTCGTCTGGGATCGCTATCGCTATAAGAGACGTTAACTTGAGCGGAGCTAGCCGCTGGAGCCGTTTGCCCCTTTGCCGCTTTGGGCACGTCTACGTCTACCTTCGTGTTTCTCACCACCTCTAGCGGCGGAATGCCCACTTCTTTGGCAACTGCTTCGATCATCTCCTTGGGCACGAGAGAATCGCTGGTAAACGCCTCGATCGGTTGTCTCACCTCAGCCCCGATCGTCGAAAAGGCGATCGGGGGGCGGTTAGACACGAGTAGAGCATTTGCCTGATAAACCATCGCTGGGTCAGGGAGAGACACCACCACACCTGCCGCCGCCATGCCGACAAACACCCCTGCTGGGATTGCCCATTTGTAACGATCGACAGCCAGCAGATAGCGCTTAACGATGGGCGGAGTCATAAGAGCACGCGGAGAAGATAAATCAATTGTAAAACTTGCTAATTGCCGTTGTTGGTCGGACCAAATAGATTAGTGGCACTGTTCCCCAGTTCTCTAAAGAATAATAAGAACCCCAGCACATCTCGGAATGGCTGTGTCAACACATTCAGGGCATAGGTGACTCTTCCCACTAAGGTGCGACCAATGACGATCACATCATTATCTTCGAGTGCCAGATTTTGAGCCATGTCGCCCATAATGACTTTTTTGCCGTCAATTTCTCGCGAAACCGCTTTTTGCTGAACGGGGTCAAATCGAATCAGAGCAATTCTTCGCAGATCTGATGTGTCAGGACTGACTGCGGCGGCTGTCAGCGCATCTAAAAAGGTGCTGCCACTGGGGAGGACGACGTTGCCTAATCCGCCTCGGGCATAGCTTAAGACGCGCACTGAGATCTGGGGTTTTACTAGCGTCGATCGTGCGACTAACCCCCGATCGTAATCTTGATCGGCTCCCGGCTTTAGTCTAGAAACCACTACAACATCGCCATCTTGCAAGCGCAAGTCAGGGAGAGCCGTGCCGTTTTTGAGGGGAGTAATCAGATCCAGCGTTTCTGCTAAGGTCGATCCATTATTTAAGGTACGGCGCACAATCACCGATCGCAGATCTGCCATTTGAGTCGCTCCTCCTGCACTAAGGAGGGCTGATGAGATTCGACTTGGTGCTGGGAGCGGATAAACCCCTGGACGAGAAATTTCTCCTGTCAACGTCACCAACACCGGACGCTGATTGGTCAATGCCAAGAGGACGATCGGGTCAATCACATATCGATTCACGCCCTGCCGAACTTTCTCTTGAGCTTGGTCGATCGTCAACCCCTGAAGCGCAACTTTACCCAATAGCGGCGTTGTGATATTTCCGTCTTGATCAATCACTGCCTGAAAATTTAAATCTGGAAACCTCTGAACTACTACCCCGACAGCATCTCCGGCTCCTAGTCGATACAAATTAAACGAACTGGGGGCAGGAAGCGCCACGGGAATCGGTTGTCCGATCGCAGCCGCAGGTTGAGTAGCGGGTGGCAAAGCTGTTTGACTCAAGGCAACTTGAGGAGACTGAACTCCGATCGTCCACAGCAAAATGGCAACGGGCAACGCTGAGGTAGCCGAGTAGAGACTCGCGAGAGATAATGCGATGAAGGGACGATTGGGGACGATCGGGGTCATAACGGGCACGTTTTAGGCATCCTTCAAGCTGTCGCTATTGTAGCTCTCTAACTTTGGATAGATGCTTTAAGTTGCCGTTAAGAACGCAAAACCCTCGACATCAGAGCCGATTGAACGGTTTGAGCCAACGATTCGACTTCTGACCAATGTTGCTCGATCGTGTCAAGCGGCTCGATCGGCACTAAAATGCTGACCGCAACCCAGGGAATACGGCGGTTTTGCCACTGAGCGACTCGATCGGCAAAAAACCACTGACTTGGTGCAGGATGTCCGCCCGTTGACCACGCATACCATTGCAGAACGGCGTAAGTCTGCCGCCTTGTCTCTTGGGAGCTTCCTCGCTGTTGCTTGGTCAGACCTCGAAAGAATCGAGCCGTCACCTTCGTCGAGGGGTTTGCGACGGTGAAATCAACGGAACGATCGGAGTCCGTTTCCCAGTTTTGAAAGCCGCTGACATCACTCCACTCGACTTCGGGCTGTGCTCGATTGCCCTTCTGCGGAAACAACAGCACGATCGCCCTGTTTTTGTTAGCGTTGGTAATTTCTTGCATCAACCATTTGTGCTCTCCAACCTGCGGAGTTTTGCGATCAACCACCTGCCATCCTGGGATCTGCAACCCGACCTGAAGCAGCTTGGTCAGTTGTGATAGAGTTGCCACCTTGGGAGGCTCTGACCAACGCCACTTGCCCGATAGATAACCAGGGACGGCTCCGATCGCGACGAGAATCACCAGCAGCAAGAGCAGCGCGACTTTAGACCATTGGAGATGCAGAGACTTGCGGAGAGAGATCATCATCGCAAAAAAATAGAACAGAGTGGCAACCTAGTCAGTCGGAGAAAAACGTTTGTCGATCGCCCCGATGAGCACGACGAGCAAGCCCAACATCAGTGTAGAGTAGACATCGCCGCCCCACCCTTCATGCAGCCAGCTAAACGCCTGGTCGCGTCCGGTACCGTGAAAGTAGGTGAGAAGCGTGTTGCGAAGAATGTTAGCGGTGACGCTAATCAGGATGGTGCTGATCAGGAATAGGATGGAAATAATGCGCGATCGCATCAAATCTGTCCAATAAAGCAGCATCAAAGCGACGTAGAGACTGGTGAACAGCATCTTGAGTCCCGCACAGTAGGGAGCCACTTCGACAATCTGCCCATTCACATATAAGTAGATTTGCTCGACGGTGACATTGAGACCAAGTTGATTGAGAATAAAGCCCGCTGCGCCAGCGATAAAGCTTTGCAGTGGCAAGGTATAAGGGGCAATTAAATAAGGAATCTCACTCGGCGTTGCTAGAAATACCAGCAGCAAAGCAAATCCTTGTAGTTTTAAGCCAGGTAACCCTTTTAACCACAGACAGATTCCAGTCAGCAAACAGGGAAGAGAAAGATTTACAAAATCGGGCAACCCACTGAGATAGAAAACGCCTGCCACGAGCAGCAAGAGCGCGCCCATGAATTTTTCTGTTCCGATCGCTCGATCGGGTTCTGCAATTCGCTGCCACTGCTTGCGATTCGTCCAGACTACATACGCCGCAAACGGTAGCCCAATCATGCCGTGGCTAAAATATTCGTGCTCAATGCTGATGTTTTTGTGGAGCCAGCCATCGACCCAATGCAGCAAGAGTGGCGCATATAGCAGGGTCAGCAAACCCATCAGGGCGGCGTTGCTCCAATAGCGATCGATGACTGTAGAAGAAAGACGGATTCGCATAACGTTACGCCAAGATTCTGGGGGCTGACTGGGCGGTTAGAGAAGCTTCTAGTACATCTACAATCCGGTGAATTTGCGAAGCACTCAAGCCTGGATACATTGGTAGAGATAAGATTTCTTGACACAATGTTTCAGCGATCGGAAAGTCTCCGGCGCGATAGCCCAAATTCTTAAATGCAGGCTGAAGATGACACGGCATCGGATAGTGAATTCCGGTTTGAATGTTTTGATACGCGAGTTTCTCTTGCAAGGTTTCTCGATCGAGCGCACACGCCGTCAAGCCATCCTGATGTTCTACCCGTGCTCTAATCACATAAAGATGATAGACATGTCCTTTTCCAGACTGGTTTTGAATGGGGAGAATGCCTTGAGCCTGAAGCGGTTTAAGCCGCATGTTGTATTGCTCGGCGATATGAGAGCGATCGCGGTTCCACTCTGCCAGGTAAGGCAATTTCACGTTGAGAACCGCTGCTTGAAGGGTATCTAGACGGCTATTGGTTCCATAGTCTGTGTGGAAATATTTGCGGGGAGCACCATAGTTTCGCAGCGATCGCATTTTTTGGGCGACGGTTTCATCGTTGGTGACGACCATTCCTCCATCGCCCAATGCACCCAAATTTTTAGCTGGGTAGAAACTAAAGGCGGCAGCGATGCCGATCGACCCGGCTCGATAGCCTTCTCGCTCTGCCAAGTGGGCTTGAGCTGCGTCTTCAAAAATCAGCAAACCGTAGGTGTTGGTGAGATTCCGCAAAAGCGTGGGTGAAACCATCTGCCCATAGAGATGTACCGGAACAATGGCACGAGTTTTGGGCGTAATGGCTTTTTCGGCAGCTACTAGATCAATGAGTGCTGTTTTAGCATCGCAATCGACCAGAACCGGAGTTGCGCCCGCCCGCAGCACTCCGATCAGCGTCGCGATAAACGTGTTGGCGGGCAAAATCACTTCATCTCCTTCGCCAATGCCACAGGCTTGAAGTCCGAGAGCGATCGCGTCAGTTCCACAGGCGACCCCAATGCCGTGCTGCGATCGACACACCGTTGCAAAGGCTTGCTCAAACTCAGTCAGGGCTTGACCTAAAACGTAATCACCCCGTTGCATGACTCCTCGAATCGCTTGCTCAATCTGATTTTGAATGGGCTGATGTTGAGCAGAGAGGTCAACAAACGGAATCGTGGCTGAGACACTGTGCATATATAAGCATCAAGAATGAAGGAGGTGAAAGGGTGCTGAGCATAAACGCTGATCTAGTTATGAGCCATGAGTAGGTGATCAAACACACCTAAGCCATGAAGAGTCTGTGAACTGAGCAAGAGCTTCAGTAAATTTCACGTTATTTTTGACTGACTCTACAAACTAATAAGCCATTGAGTTCCCGGCGTAAGCAGAACTACTTTTTCAGCAATTCCGAACTCAGAGTACCCATTACCAGAGGCTTCATCTCAGGGTTGAGAGTAGAACCCCCACCGATCGAGAACTCCTGACACAAAAAGTGCCCCAGGAATGTAGATTAAATGAGATCGATCATTGCCTCAGTCATTCACCCTTATCCCAGCCGGAATTTCTTGTCCCTCTTCTCCCAGTTTCATAACCGTAGTCAATTGGATTAGGACATTGCTGCTCGTAAAATACCCTTCTGAATAAGGGGCTTAAGCCCTTTGTTCTCACCTCACTAGCGATCGCTACAGCCAGGTTTCAGAGGCTCTCCAATAGACTGCCAAAAAAAGGAAGCACAAACTTTGTACTTCCTTTGCTTTTATGCAAGACTTCGAGGAGAACTGGTTTTCTCAAGTCGGCGGGTTATTGAAATATTCAGTCGTCATCAGACCAGAGCGACTTGAGCGACGGGTATAGTTTTTCATCATGTAGTTGAGATCCTCAGGATTGAGCGCTACTGATACCGCATCACTCTGACTGACCATACCGCTTTCATATAGGTCAAAAAGTGCCTGGTTGAGCGTTTGAGAGCCGTCTTTGCCCTCCTCCATCAGTTGATAGATTTCGTCGATGCTGCCTTTTTGCAAATAGTCGCGGATGGTATCGGTGTTGAGCATGATTTCTAGAGCAGCAATCCGTCCCCCTTTCACCATCGGCACCAATGCTTGACCGATCACTGCCCGCAGTCCTTCCACGATTTGCAGACGGACAATATCTTGTTCCTCAGGCGAGTAGAAATTAAGCAATCGCTTAACGGCATTCACCGTTCCTTTAGTGTGTAAGGTGCCAAGGACTAAGTGCCCGGTGAGAGCGGCTCGGATGGCAGTATCGACGGTTTCGCGATCGCGCATCTCTCCAATCAAAATAATGTCTGGGTCTTGCCGCAGGGCTGCCCGCAGAGCTTCTTTAAATTCCTGGGTATGCAGCCCGACTTCTCGCTGTGTGATCAGACACTGATTCGAGGTATGAACATATTCGATCGGGTCTTCGATCGTCACAATCTTACGAGACAGCGAATCGTTGACATGACGCAGCATCGCCGCCAAAGTCGTAGATTTGCCAGAGTTGACAGGTCCAGTCACCAATATCAAACCTTGCCGCTCTTCTACCAACTTGGTCAAGACATCAGGAAGCCCCATTTTGGCGATCGTCGGCACCTCTAGAGAAATTAATCGCAGCACCATCACGCCACCCATAATCGATTGGGCACAGTTGACCCGACAGCGCACCAATCCTTTATAAAAGATGGCGGTGTCTAACTCCTGTCGTTTGCGAAACTGTTCTATCTGCTCTGCTGATAAAACTTCCTCCAAAAACTCCTCAAACTGATGTGCTGTAAGCGTTCCATATTGCTCTTGAAGCCGAATATTTCCCTGGATGCGATAGCGCGGCACCTCACCGACTTGCAGATGAATGTCAGAAGCCCCTTTTTTGCAGCCATCATCGACCATTGCTCGAATCGTGCCCTGCCGCTCTAACTCAATGGGAAGATCGAGCACGATCGAGCTTAGGCTCATAGTCTGTACGCCCTGCGTCGTCGGACCGCAGTTGACTCGCGCTTGCATAAAGCCCGGAATCTGAGCATTCGTATCGAGCTTTTGGGCTTCGCGGTAGTGTTTGAGTTGATCGGGGGTCAGCACCTCTTGCACATAGTGACTGAAGCGATCGGGAGTGAGAATCGGCAAATGGTCCTGCGAGATTAGCTTGCCGTGAACGCGATAAAACGGAGTGCGACCGATCTGCATATAGAGAGCAGTGGCACCTTGATTATAAGCGTCCTGAATCAGCAACCGAACTGAGTTAGCTGCCTGGGGTGCAGGATTAGTAGAAACCTGAATCGCAGTCATGGCAAATCGTGTCAAGAGTGGGTAGAGAGTTTTAGCCGAGAAGCAAACCAGTAAAAAACTGAGACGTTGATTTCAGACACACTCAGGGAAGACTGACCAAGCTTAGAGAGGGAGTTGTGTAGATTTTAATCGAGAAGATTGCTGGAATCTGCTAAATATAGTTTTTTAACTATCGAGTCAAGGCAGTTGAAGAGATTATCCCTTGAGTTGCTTTGCTTAAATAAGCGATTTGACCATAGCTGTAAACTAAATTTTCAAAACACTGAGCCGGATCTGCGGCGAACTTGACAGATTTATAGAGTCCGCGCAGCAGCCGTTCTCCGCCTCGTTGGAATTGCCCGAACCCTGCTTCGCCCGCAATTTGTTCCCGATAGCACTCGCTGATGCCTTGCCACCAGCCACGACTCAAGAACCAGCCTCGCCTGACGCGATCGGGCGAAACGTGATGAGCGACCAGGGCATCGGGCAAATAGGCAACTTGCCATCCAGTTTGGAGTGCCAGGTTTGTCATGTGCAGTTCTTCGTTAGACAGCAAATTTTTTCCGACGCGACCTAGATTTGGGTCGAATCCGCCAATCTGCTCTAAAAAAGTTCGACGAACGGAGTAGTTTAAGCCTCTAGGAGTGAGCCCGGGGCGATCGATATAAAGGACAGATGTGCCTAAGTCATAAGCTCCTAGATTTCCGGCTAACCCGTCTGAGAGCCAGGATGGAGCCAGGGTTTCATCCTCCCAAATCAGGGTGACTTTGCCCCCGGCGATCGCGAGTTTCTCGTTGGCTTGATAAGCATCCCACAGAATTTGTAACCAGTGAGGACTCGCGATCGCGTCATCGTCTAAGTAAGCCAGGATATCACTTTTAGCATAGTTAGCTCCCGTGTTGCGAGCAACCGACAGACCTATCACTGGCTCATAAACGTAGCTCAAGCGGGAGTCATTCAAGCGGGCTTCTACAACTTGGCGGGTACGATCGCTGGAAGCATTGTCAATTACTACTACTTCAAAATCGGCAAACGTCTGGGAGAGTAGGCTGTCGATCGCGGCTCCCAGATAATGATCTCGATTGTGGGTGCAAATGATGGCAGACACCTGGAAGTCAGGCATAGTTTAGTTCCCGGGAAGGAATTTTCCTCTTATCTCTTGTTTACATCACAACACACTGAGGCAAAATCAAGATCCGTAGAATTCTGGATAAAGTTGAGATGAAGTTAGAAAACTGTATTGCTTGACCCCTCTTCTTTGAGATGGCTGTGCATGGCAACCAGCGTTTGCGCGAGATGATTGAGGCGCGTTTCTAAGTTTTGTTTGCGTCCTAAAAGTTGACGGAGCTTTTGGTAACGGGCGATCGCGATGCTGAGACTAGCAACCTGTTCAGCGGGGCAAGGATAAGACCAAAGCTGCCCGTCGGGGTTAAGACCGCAGAGCCGATAGCCGGTGCGTGGCGATTCACAGGTGACTGGCTGATCTTGAGTTGAGCAGATTTCTTCTACGTAGTCCATTAAACGATCGACTTCTGCATGGCGCAGCACCGACGAGTCAACCTCTGGTTCGCGGGCGTGAGATTCTAGCCAGCCATCGACGATCGGACCTTCTAAATACAAATCTTGAATTCGCTGCAAAATCTTGTGCAATTCAGCTTGCCAGCCTTCGACCATCGCTTGAATCTCACTCAGCAGATTGGTCGCTAAAGCCGGGTTTGCCCCGTTTCGGTGACTGCTAAAAGTAGGTGCCTTGAGCTTAGGCAGATTTGGGATTCTTGCCCCAGCCTCTTCGACCGAAAAGGGCTGAACAAACGCTTTTACCTCTGGTTCTAGCGGGATGGCTGGAGACGATTCGACCGATGGAGAGAGGCGTTTGATCTGAGAATCGGGTGTGATCGTCGCAGGCTGAGGCGAAGCAATGACAGAGGAACTGACTTTTGTGGTCTTGGAATGTAAATCAAAAGACACTGATTTGAGCGGTGCAGCCGGGGAGCCAGAGTGGACTGGACTGTCGCCCCTAGCCGCTAACGCAGGTATTTTACGATCGATCTGGTGCAGTGTCTCTTCGATCCGTCTCAGTTCTCTTTTCATAATGCCTTACACCACTTACAAAAGTTAGATGCGCTTCATCACATCTCAAAGTGTTTGCCCTGTGTAGTGGTTTATTGTAGCGGCGAAATTGCAGAAGGCAAGTATTTTCTAAGAGTTTGACCAGATTCTACAACTTTTCTTCTAGGGGCTGACAAAAATCTTGAACTCCAGTCTTTAGAAGATAGATCGCAACGGGTGTCACTAGCTTAGAGGGAATCTCGGTATCTGCCGCGATCGCGTCCACAACTGCCCCAGATAGCCCATCTTCCAGGTTTTCTTTTAAATCGCCTTGGCAGAGAATATGTCGCCAGCGCTTTGCTAACCCTTCGAGCCAGCGATCGTTGGTGTCAGGTTCTTGCCCTGACCGAATGGCAAGCGCGATCGCCGCGTCTTCTAAGTCGCCATCACAGTCTTCAATGACTCTTAGGGCATCTAAAGCGGCAGTGTGGTCAGACAAGTCGGCTCGAAATTGCTCAAGCTCTTGGGGCGTAATGATGATTCTCATGAAGCTCTGTAGGCGAAGTAGAAGGAATTCTATCATTCCTGCTCAAGATTCAGAGGGAGTTTGCTCAGTGAGGGTCTAACCGATCGCCAATGTCCTTTAAAGCGAGGCAAAGATCTGCGATCGTCGATCTCATTTCTGCGACATCGCTGCCCAATTGATCTAAGCGAGTTTCTACGATTTTAAGATCAGTGGTCTGATTAGTTTGCCACAGAGAGCATTTGAGAGCAGTCAGAATTTTCTCAACGGTCGAAAAATTTGGATCGTAGGACGAATCGTTGAGGATGCGACTGATTTGCTGGGTGTAGCCCAGAGCACTTCCCCCGTGTTCTCTCGCGATTTCAGCAGAGATTTTGCGGATGCTCATGCCCTGCGTTTTCATCAACTCCCGAATCATATCTACCATTTGTTCTTGCATAAGTGCGCCTATTTCTACTAGTCTTTTATCAAGAACTTGAATCAATTAAGTGACCTTCACCTCTGGCGAGGGTCATTTTTTTAGAGGGTGTTTAGTCTAGAACTTGCTCTATAAAAAAGCAGTAGAACTGATGTGCTCTACTGCTTTGAATAATTTAATTGTGGATTGCTATAACCCAACGAGTTCGCGAGACTCTAAACCTGTGAGCTGTTGGGCGATCGTCAGCCGGGTTTCCAGCTTGGCGACGCTAAACTCATTTCGCAAATGCTCTAGATGAGCTAGGGCATTGGCTTTTTCGGTGGCGGCACGATTAAGGGCATCGATCGCACGTGAATATTCTTGGTTGACTTGCAGCACTTCAAAGCGGCGGGCTTTGCGCTGGTTATCGTTTTTAAGGGCAGTTTCAAAGGCGACGACCATATCGGCATTGCCTTCGAGTCGAGCCAAATGTTGACGAATTTCAGCGATGTTTTGCTCTAGCTCATTGACGTGTTGGGCAGCTTGAGCGATCGCGGCGGGATATTGACCTAAACGAAGTTTCATATCTGAACATTCCTCGAAGACGGTGGGTGGTCAGTAGCCAGATCAGTCACCACAGACTGAGACTACGAACGACGAGACACAAACCGAGCGACCCTTAAGCAGCAAGTTCTTGCAGTTGGGGAAGGGCAGTCCGAGTCGGCAATTCGTGAGATTGGAGGGAAGCCGATTGAGATTGAGGAGCCGCTTGCTCTAACACGTTGACTTCGATCTTGACAGCGACTAAATAAGAGCCGGGTTGCTCACCAACAGCTTCGGCAATCAGGTCAGCGAAGATAGGGCGATCGACGGTGATCGGGTCGCGGAGAGAGCAGCGATCCCACTCATATTGGGCGGTGGGGTCGAGGTGCAGAATATAGTGTTTCATCATAGGGCAGGAACTTGAATCGTTTGTACTATTGTAGTGAATTTCCACGACGGCTGCAACCGAAGATTGGCGAAATTATTAGGCGGCAACGCGGGCGATCGGGTCGTCGTTTTGAACATCACCCTTTCCAGGAGAACGAGTCTTGTCAATCGTAGAAAATTGCTTCTGATCTAACCGATCCCAATAGGCGAGAACCCCGGCGATGCCTGAGTCTCCAGAGAGTTTAATCTCGTAAGGGAACTGAGTAAGCATCTGACTCGATCGCAATTGAAAAGAGTGACCAGAACGTGCCAAGTTGTGAGCAAATTTTTGAGCTTGACTCAATTTCTCGAACCCAAAATAGCAAGTCTCCTTGTGCTTTACAGCCTTTTGAAACGAAGTTCTAACCACTAAGACTCTAGAGGAAAGATATTGTCCAACCTGCCCGTCGCCAACGGAGAAAAAACGACCGATTTGCATCGTTGAGTATTGAAGGCTAATTTCTGAATTCTGAAGGGTGGACGACTGGCTTTTACTGTAGTTTATGCTCACTACAATTATAACGATTTTGAGGGACGATCGCCATTGGCTCGATTGAAGAACCCTAGCGCCTGAAATCTCTAACTTATTATAGTAAATTTGTACTTATTTGCGTAAAATCAACCGATGGGCAAAGAAGGCGTAATATCGGTGAAGGGCGAGTCAATCGCTCAGCCAATCTTCCACGCTTGACTTGACTTAATAGCAGAAACTCGGTAAACCTAAGAGCAAAGACTCACTCTTTCAGTCAGGACAGCTTTCATCAGGATTAGCCAGATTGAAAGCGATCGTTCTGCTCAAAGAGTCCATAGCGGCGGGTTCTTTCGCAGCTATCCCTCGGCTCATCACAGTTGGATTGGTAACAGAAGCCTCTGCAGGAATGAAAACTGTTTGACCCTGGGTAGGATCGGTCTGAAGATTGCAAGCACTTTTTTGAGAGGAGTTTCTGACTCCTCCCGGTTCACTATCGATAATTTTGAGGAAACACATTCATGACTGCAACTCCCGTTCGGTTGAAGTACGAAGTCAAAGATTTGGCACTTGCGCCTATGGGCAAACAGCGCATTGAGTGGGCTGGGCGCGAAATGCCTGTGTTGGCTCAAATCCGCGATCGCTTCGCTAAAGAACAGCCATTTGCGGGCATCAAGATTTCTGCTTGCTGCCACGTCACGACTGAAACGGCTCATTTGGCGATCGCCCTCAAAGCAGGCGGCGCTGATGCTGTTCTGATTGCTAGCAACCCGCTCTCGACTCAAGATGACGTGGCTGCAAGTTTGGTCGCTGACTACGGAATTCCCGTTTATGCGGTCAAGGGCGAAGATAATGACACCTATCACCGCCACGTTCAAATCGCGTTGGATCATCGCCCCAACATCATTATTGATGACGGCTGCGATGTGGTGGCAACCCTGGTTCAGCAACGCAAGCATCAACTCGTTGACCTGATTGGCACTACTGAAGAAACCACTACTGGAATTGTGCGTCTCCGTGCCATGCTTAGAGACGGGGCGCTGACCTTTCCGGCGATCAACGTCAACGATGCCGAAACCAAGCACTTCTTTGACAACCGCTATGGCACAGGTCAATCGACCTTAGACGGCATCATCCGCGCAACCAACATTCTGTTAGCGGGTAAAACCATTGTCGTGGCTGGCTATGGCTGGTGCGGCAAGGGAACGTCGATGCGAGCACGCGGTATGGGCGCAAACGTGATTGTCACTGAAATCAACCCTGTAGCCGCGATCGAAGCGGTGATGGATGGCTTCCAAGTCATGCCAATGGATGAAGCGGCAAAGCGCGGCGATATCTTCGTCACGGTCACTGGAAACAAAGGCGTGATTCGGGGCGAACACTTCGACTCAATGAAAGATGGCGCGATCGTCTGCAACTCTGGTCACTTCGACATCGAAATCGATTTAGAAGCGCTAAAGGGACGCGCCAGCGAAGTCAAGACTGTTCGCACGTTTACCGAAGAATATAAGCTGAAGAGCGGCAAGTCTGTGATCGTCTTAGGTGAAGGTCGTCTCGTCAATCTGGCGGCGGCTGAAGGGCACCCCAGTGCAGTGATGGACATGAGCTTTGCAAACCAGGCGATGGGTGCTGAGTATCTGGTCAAAAATAAAGGCAAGCTCGAACCTGGTGTCTATTCGATTCCGGTGGAAGCAGATCAAGAGATTGCGCGGTTGAAGCTACAAGCAATGGGCTTCACGATCGATGCCCTCAACGCGGATCAAATTAAATACGTCAATTCCTGGACTTCTGGCACCTAATGCTAGGCTTTAAATGATTCAGACCCCCGAATTCTTTAACGAAATCGGGGGTTTTTATGTTTGCAAAGTGAATGAACCTTTGGGTAGGTGCAGTCGCCTCTTAATGATGTCTCAAGCTGATTTGACGTTTGCTTCAGACACAGGCTTGGATTTCAGCCGCGTTGAGCGTTCCTACAATTACGTTGTTTGATCTTTCTTGGCAGGGGCGATATGGTCAATCGGCTCTCCATATCAATTTACTGAAAGAAAATCTGCCTCACGCAAGG
Organism: Phormidesmis sp.; assembly: GCA_965277365.1. Classification (GTDB taxonomy): domain Bacteria; phylum Cyanobacteriota; class Cyanobacteriia; order Leptolyngbyales; family Leptolyngbyaceae; genus Phormidesmis_A. The sequence goes on from CBDICO010000001.1 coordinate 86,222, forward strand.
TTCCAGATGTGGGTGAGACCCCCTTACCTATCCAAAAAACAATGACGATCGGAAGCATTGGGCGACTCGACGCGAGCAAAGCTTCCTATATTCTCATCTGAGCGATCGCTCAAGTCGAATAGGTTCGCGTCACTATTTTGGGGGAGGGAAATCACCGTCAATCACTAGAGCAGTTAGCAACAGAATTGGGAGTCAGCGATCGTGTTGAACTGCGAGGCTGGATCGAAAATCCGCGTGATCATCTGGCTGAGTTTGATGTCGTCGCGATGCCCTTCGATCAGAGGGTTTTCTGTTAGCAATGGTTGAGGCAATGTTGGCAGGTCATCCGGTGATTGCAACTCGCGTGGGTAGTATGCCCGAAGCCATCATCGACGGTGAAACGGGATTGCTGATTGAAAAAAACGACGTGACCGGACTCGCGATCTCCGACTCCGCGATGATTCACCGTTGAGAAGTGCGTTAGGTCAACGAGCACGAAAAATGGCACTGGAGCCGTTCACCGTAGATGTAATGACTGCAAAGTATGAACAGCTTTGGAAAAAAGCATTGAGCGTAGAGCGATCGCCTCGACTGCGAGTTCCCCGACCCCTCGATTAAGAGATATCTCCACGATCGCTCCTCACCTTCACCTTTTTTGAAACGAATTTCAGGCAAGTCGGGGAACGGTAACTAGACCTCTTGCAAAAGTCCCTGCCCTCACTCTAAATCCCTCTCCTAAGCTTGCTACCGTGTACACACAAATCGTTGAGCACTTCGTTTCAGTCGGCTTCAGCCCCCTAAATCCCCCAAAATTAGGGGACTTTGACCCTGAGCAATATCTTGAACTTTGACCCTTTTTCTGGCTCAAAGTCCCCCAGAATGGGGGATTTAGGGGGCGAAGATCTCGGCGATGACGGGATCAGGAGGACTTGTGTGTATACAGTAGCCTAAGCTTGGGAGAAGGATTGGAGACGAGGTCATCTTCGGACTTTTGCAAGCAGCTTAGTGAAAGCGATTTTAGCCTCCCTTAAAGCCAAGATAACTGAACGCTTACCCTCACTTAACCAGGTTCCTAAAGGAAATCAGGTATTCTAGCGAGGGGTGTAGCTGTTCTATGTTTAAAAAGTAACGTGCCGGGATATGTCTAATTTATTTGAAACGATCGTCAAAGGCGGACCGACCATGATTCCGCTAGTGGGGTTGTCAATTGCCACGATCGCGTGTGGTTTAGAGCGCTCCTGGTTTTGGTTTCGGTTAATGAGCCAGGAAGAGCGCATTGTACATGACGTGATGGAAGCTGCCCGATTTGATTTGTCTAGAGCCGCCGAGATTGCAAGTCAAGCTCAAGATTTGGCGATCGGGCGGTTTTTGTTGGCTCCGCTCAAGCTCAAGCAACCCACTCCTGAAACGTTTCGGTTAGCGATGGAAGCGGCTGCCGATCGAGAATTTATTCAGATGCGAAAAGGGGACAAGCTGCTAGAATCGGTCGTTGGAATTGCGCCCCTGCTAGGACTGTTAGGAACTGTCACCGGATTGATCACCACCTTTGCAAGCTTGAAGATCGGCGGTGGCGGCACGTCTGCTGACACGACAAAAGCTGCCGCAGGCATCGGTGAAGCGTTGATTGCAACGGCATCTGGAATGGTCGTGGCGATCGTCTCTTTAACGATCTTCCGAGTCATGGTGACGTTACAATCTCGTCAGATTGATTATTTTGCGAGCGTTGGCAGCGATCTAGAACTCATCTATCGAGAGATTTGGTATGAACCCATGTTCCATCAAGCAAAACAAATTAATCACACTACTTATTCTACAAGCAATGTTCGATTTGACAGCTAATGAACCGATTCTAAAGCGTGGTTAGAAACGCTGGAGTATACATAATTTTAATGGTATGAGCAATGCGATTTAAGTCACAGCAAAAAAGAGCAGAGATGCCAGAAGTCAATCTGGTGCCGATGATGGATGTGTTAATGACGATTTTGACATTCTTCATCATCATTGCAATGACGTTAACGACTCAACAGACGGTTAACGTGACGCTACCCAGTGCTAGTGCAGGAGCGGTCGAGTTAAAAGAACCTGACCCGCTCATCATCGGACTCAATCTTCAAGGCGAAATTTTGTTAGACAGCAAAACAGTGTCTCAAACAGAATTGTCGCAGCGAATGCAGTCTTATTTAGTGCAAAATCCTAAAGGGGCTGTGATCTTAAAGGCGGCTGACAAAATTCCTTATGACCAAGTGGTGAAGCTGTTAGGAACCATGCGAGACGTGGGTGGCGATCGTGTGTCGTTGGCGATCGAAGCTCACTGATCTATTACAGGAACGTTTTTTAGACGGGTTGACTGCGCCAAACCACCACGATCGTAGATGCTCCGTCTTTCGTCGGCACCAAATTGAGATAAAACGGCTTAGAACTGCCTTTCTTAATCTGATATAACTCTCCTCCACCGTAACCACTAGCGATCGGCGTTGACTCAAATCCGTTATTTTGCAAGCTGCCACTAAAGAAGCTGCTGAATAGCTGGGTAGGCGTTTTTCCTTGAACGAGCTTGAGGCTTTCGACTTCTGGATTCGCTTCTGCGGCGACATCAAAGCCTTGGGCATCGGCTCCACCTAGACTCGTAAAAAACGCATTGGGATCAGCAAAATTGTCCGGGGTCGGGTTGAGGTCACTCGACAACTCAGAGCCGCTTACCGATTGCGAGAGTTGCGACAAAATGTTGTTGGTAAATTCAGGGGGAATCTGCACTGTTTTTTGCAAGTCGGCAAGCGATCGCGGGGCATCCGCCAACACATACAAAGTCGAAGTGCCATCAAAAATTAAGCTGAGAAACTGTTTCGCGCCATCTTTTGAAATCTCGTAAACTTTACGATCGCTCTCATCCAGACTCGGCTGAATGGTGTATTTCTTGATAGGAAGTTCTTTCTCAAAATAGCTAGAGACGATCGCTAAATCTTTGCCCGTTGCATAACAGGAAGGAACGCCCAGACATCCGGGCTGTGCGCCTGGAAAATGGGGAAATGGATTGAGTGGATTGTTAGGATCAGCCGCAGACGATGAGTGTGCTTCACTGGCAGGCTGAACCTTTTGGGGTGCTGGCTCGGCTTGGGGGACGGGTTTTATTGGCGAAGGGATGGGCGGAATTGCGCTCTGAGGTCGAGCGGTCAAACGCTTAGGAACGATGAGACTTTTGGGAGCCAGTGACGGCTTGATGGTGGGTTTAGCTCCTGCAATTTTGGATGTAGACGGCAGTTGTGTGACTTTGACCGTCTTTTCTTGAGGTGGCTTTGACTCCTGTTTTGCACTAGGGAAAGGTACAAACAGCAACAACGCATGAAGCCCCACGGAAGCAAACAACATCGGTCGCACAAGTGCCCTCACCGGAGCAGGCAAATTATTCAAGGGAGAAACCTGAGGCATTGATGGAAGTTTTCCAAATTCGCTCTGCATGACTGTTGTTGAGAATAGGTGACTGCAATCTAAAATTTTGGCAAAGCGATCTCTATTTAATCAAACGATTTCTATAATTAGAGAACGAATCTGTCTCATTTTAAGCTAATTAAATCACTGATACTATCGCACTTTCTGTAATTCTGTAAACTCAAATTTCTAATCTATCTCAGTTTTAGAATTCGCCTTTAATAGATCAAGATCTAAAATCACAGTAGACGCTCTAAGAGCTACTTATACAGAACAGCTAGCTGTTTTCATAAAGAGGAATTTACGGTTCGTTTCAAACTTTTTGGATTGCTCTATATTCCTGGCAAATAAGGGTTTTAGGATTTTAAGGTTAGATAATTGCTCTTCAGAGTAATTGTACCGAAGAATGTTATATATAATCATAAAAAACGAAAACTTTAATCTGAAACACCGAAATAAATGACAATCAAATATCTTCTTAAACTGAATTTTACCTAAAATTAACGATTATTTATTCATCTGTTTGTTTGTGCTTAACCACTTCAATTGTAGGGTTGACAGAGATTGTTTGTTTGATCACTCAATTTCTAATCAGTTTTTGCTTGAGGACGGCATAATGGCTTTTTCAACAGTTGCTTTTCGTCGAACATTGACAACTTCGGTTGTCACCGTAGCGGTTGCCTTTGCACCGATTTTGACGGCGATCGCTCAAGCCGTGACGCTGAATGGGGCAGGGGCGACGTTCCCGGCTCCGCTTTACGAACGCTACATCGCTGAGTTTCAGAAAAAAAATCCTGATATCAAGGTCAACTATCAAGCGATCGGGAGTGGTGGCGGCATTAAGCAAGTTATCGCAGGTGTAGTCGATTTTGGTGGCAGTGACGCTGCAATGACCGATGACGACATCAAAAAAGTCGGGAAAGGGGTCATTTTAGTGCCCACCGCAGGCGGCGCGGTTGCCGTAGTTTATAACCTGCCGGGAGTCTCTAACCTCAAACTTTCTCGCACGGCGCTCCCCGAAATCTTTGCAGGGCGCATTACTCGCTGGAACGATCCTAAAATCGCGCAAGACAATCCAGGCGTGAATTTGCCCAATGCGGAAATCAAAAGCGTTGTGCGCGCCGATGGCAGTGGTACTACGTTCATCTTTAGCAATCATCTGAGTGCGATCAGCCCCTACTTTAAGGGCAGAGTGGGCGTTGGCACCGCTCCCAAATGGACGACCAACCCGATCAAAGGCAAAGGGAATCCGGGTGTGGCGGCTCAGGTGTCTCGCACTGCTAACAGCATTGGCTATGTTGAGTATGCTTATGCCAAGCAAAACAGATTGTCAGTCGCTCAGGTGCAAAACAAGCAGGGCGAATTCATGATGCCGTCGGTTGAGTCAGCGAATGAGGCACTTTCGACCGTTGTGTTTCCCGACAACTTCCGGGTGTTTGAAGGCGATCCTAAGTCTGGCTACCCGATCACAGGGCTGACCTGGATGATGGTCTATAAGCAATATGACGCAGATAAAGCGGCAGCGATGAAGAAGTGGGTTAAATGGGTGCTAACCGATGGTCAGGCGCTCAACAATGGGCTTGACTACACGCGCATTCCGACTGACACGGCGACTCGCGCTTTGCAAGCTGTGCAGAATGAAGTGAAGCCTTAGTCATCAGGTCAATCGTTTGTAGTAGCGTTTTACGAAGTGTTCCTACAAACGATCTTTATGCAATCAGTCAGCAATTCACTGACCCGATCGTAGTTCTCTAATCTTTGTATTCTCAATCTTTTTAGTGTGAGGAGTTGAAATGTCTCGAATCATTACCTGGAGATCTCTGTTAGTGACCCCAATCCTATTGGGTGTGACGACACTGATCGCTTCTTCTGCCTCCGCGCAGACCTCTGTTGACCCGGTTTTAGCCAACGATTCAACGTCGATCGAGACTCTGCCCGCTAATCCTTCAGTGATTCTGGGTCAAGTCACATCCGTGTCGCAGCTCTCGGATGTGAAACCTACCGATTGGGCATTTCAAGCGCTGCAATCACTGGTTGAACGGTATGGCTGTATTGTGGGCTATCCTGACAAAACCTTTCGGGGAAACCGCGCCCTGACCCGCTTTGAATTTGCGGCAGGTTTGAATGCGTGTCTCGATCGAGTCAACGAACTCATCGCAGCTTCCACGGCTGACTTAGTGAAGAAGGAAGACTTAGCGACGCTGCAAAAGCTGCAAGAAGAATTTGCGGCAGAATTGGCAACCGTGCGCGGTCAAGTCGATGCCCTAGAAGCTCGTACCACCACCTTAGAAAAGCAGCAATTCTCGACCACAACCAAGCTGAATGGAGAAATTATCTTTGCGGTCAACGATGCGTTTGGGGGCGATCGGGCGCTCAACTCTGACCAGCAGCGTCAGGTCGATAATCCAGCCCTGAGTGCGGCTGCTAGAAACACGCTGATCAACGGGTTTCTTCCCAATGGTCGAGGGGTTAGCGAAAACACGACGCTGAGCGATCGGGTTCGACTTAACTTAGACACGAGCTTCTCAGGAAAAGATAGATTGAGAACTCGGCTACAAGCCAGAAACACCGTTCCGTTTAATACTGCCACAACAGGCACTAACATGACTCGGTTAGGATTTGATGGAGATAGTGGCAACGCGGTTGAACTCTCTCGACTGGAATATCGATTCCCGCTCGGTGCTCAAACGAATGTTTTTATCGGCACAGGCACCAACGACGGTCTAGAATTTAACGACATCGTGCCCACCATAAGCCCAACAGAGTCGAGCGCAAATGGCTCAATTTCTCGCTTCGGGCGGTTCAATCCGATCTATCGCGCCAGCACGGGCACTGGGTTGGTTCTAAACCACAAATTTGGTCCCGAATACACCCTCGGCAACAAACTCACCCTTTCTCTGGGCTACTTGGTGCCAACCGCAACCGCGAGCAACCCAATCAACAGCAATGGCTTGTTTAATGGCAGCTATGCCGCATTGGGGCAACTCGTATTTCAACCAACCGACGCGTTAAGTCTCGGCTTCACTTATGCAAATGGCTACTACGTCGGAGGGGCTGGAGTATCGGGTGGCACTGGCAGCGCATTTGCCAACAACCCCTTTAATGGTGCAAACACGACTACAAATGCTTATGGACTTGAAGGAAGTTTTCGATTAAACCCTGGCGTAATTCTTTCAGCATGGGGGGGTTATACTCGCGCAGAAGCGCGGCAGCAGGGCGCAGGTGCTAACCCAACTGTCAATCGGGGCGACAAAGCTGACATTTGGAACTGGGCAGTGACGCTAGCGTTTCCTGACTTCTTAAAAGAGGGCAACTTAGCAGGCATTGTTATCGGTCAGCCTCCGAGAGTAGCAGGCAGTGATTATGGCATCCGAAATCAGGTGATCACCTCGGCGCGTCGGCGCGATCTCGATACATCTCTCCATGTGGAAGGATTTTATCGCTATCGCATCAATGACAACATCTCGATCACGCCAGGTTTGTTGGTGATTCTAAACCCAGAACACAACAACAGCAACAGCACTGAGTATGTCGGCACCATTCGGACAACCTTCATATTCTAAACCCATGACTGCAACCCCTGAACCTGCTAAGACTCTGAGCGATCGAGACCGTCTAAATGATGTCAATTTAGCAGATCAGGATGGGCACAACTCCTTTGTTGATCAAGGGTTTACATGGCTTGTTCAGGGGTGTGCAGTGTCTGTCGTGATCGTTTTAGGGTGGATCGGTTGGGTGATTTTTCGCCAAGCACAACCTGCGATCGAGAAGTTTGGCTTTGGCTTTCTTTGGGCTCAAAACTGGGACATTAATGAACTGACGTTCGGTGCACTGCCCTATATTTATGGGACGGTGGTAAGTTCGGCGATCGCACTTGTCATTGCCTTACCCATTGGGTTAGCCGTTGCAGTCGTGACCAGCGAGAGTTTCCTGCCGCCGTGGATACGATCGACGATCGCGTTCGTAGTCGAACTGATTGCAGCGATTCCCAGCGTGATTGTCGGACTGTGGGGAATTTTTGTGCTCATCCCATTCTTACAGCCAGTTCAACAATGGCTTTTTCAGCATTTTAGCTGGATTCCTATTTTTAATTCTGAGCCTGCGGGTCCGAGTCTATTGATTGCAGGCGTTATTTTGGCGATTATGATCTTGCCCACGATCGCAGCGATTAGTCGAGATGTCTTGATGGCGATTCCAAAAGAGTTACGCAGTGCATCAGCTTCGTTAGGGGCAACGCAGTGGGAAACTATTTTTAGAGTATTGTTACCCTCTGCTATCTCTGGCATTTTAGGCGCGGCAATGTTGGGATTAGGCAGGGCATTGGGCGAAACGATGGCGGTGACGATGGTGATTGGCAATTCAGATCAGATTAGCACTTCGTTATTGAATCCCGGCAATACCATTCCGGCACTGTTGGCAAATCAGTTTGCGGAAGCAAGTGATGGACTGCATATTGGAGCATTAATGTATCTAGCACTGATTCTGTTTGCTTTAACGCTGATTGTGAATATGTTGGCGATCGTTCTGGTAAAGTTTCTCAAACCGAGCGAAGCATGAAAGAGACCGCAATCACTCAAGAACTGTGTCACCCTTTGTCTCCTGCAAGAACGGCATTTAGCAGAGGAATGACGACGATCGCATTCCTCCTTTCAGGACTCGCCCTGCTGCCGCTCCTCGCGATCTTGTTTGAAATTTTGCGTCGGGGTCTCCCCCATCTGAAGTGGGAAGTCTTGACCAATTTGCCTGCCCCCGTGGGGATGGAGGGCGTGCCAAATGGATTTGCAAACGCGATCGTTGGCACTTTAGTGATGGTCGGAATTGCCTCTCTCATTAGCATTCCAATCGGCATATTAACGGCAATCTACCTGGCAGAGTTTAGCAAAGGAAGCCCGATCGCTCACCTAATTCGCTTTGTCGTAACGGTGCTGAGTGGTGTCCCTTCGATCGTCGTCGGAGTTTTTGCTTATGCGGTGGTGGTTCTCACCTTTAAAGGGTTTTCAGCCTTCGCAGGCGGATTTGCACTGTCGGTGATTATGCTGCCGATCGTTATTTTAGCCACCGAAGAAGCTTTGAAATTAGTGCCAAATTCTCTACGGCTCGCGTCTTCTGCTTTGGGTGCAAGCCGATTTCAAACCGTGTTTAAAGTTACGATCGCGTCTGCATTACCCGGAATCACTACAGGCGTTTTGCTTGCGGTTGCACGAGCAGCAGGAGAGACTGCACCGCTCCTATTCACAGCACTGTTTAGTCAAAATTGGTTTGAAGGATTAACCAGCCCGATCGCTTCTTTATCTGTTCTGATTTATAACGATGCAAATTCTGCTTACGCCGAGCAAAATACGTTAGCGTGGACTGCTTCTGTGATTCTCGTTGGGATCGTCTTACTCATTAATATTACTTCTCGTATCGTTATTTCTAATCGTTCTAAAATTCATTAGATTATGCAGTTTAGTTTTCACGATTCAGCAATAGCCACCTCTACAATAAATGGCATGAATCCAGCATTGCGTGTCAAAGATTTGGCGTTCTATTATGGCAGTCAAAAAGCGATCGAGTCCGTCTCAATAGACATTTATCAAGGACAAGTCACTGCCATTATCGGTCCGTCTGGCTGCGGCAAATCGACGTTTCTCAAAGCACTTAACCGCATCAGTGAACTCGAAGGAACCGTGCGCGTTGAAGGGCAAGTCGAATTTTTTGGTCAAAATATTTACAGCCGTCAGGTCAATCTCAATCGCTTACGCCGACAGATTGGCATGGTGTTTCAAAAACCAAATCCCTTCCCAATGAGCATCTACGACAATGTAGCTTATGGCGTGAGAGTCTATAGTCGCCCTAGTCAAGCCAGTCTTGATGAAACCGTCGAATCTGCTCTCAAAAGCGCGGCACTCTGGAATGAGGTCAAGGATACTCTCAACAAATCAGCTTTAGGCTTGTCAGGCGGACAGCAGCAGCGTTTGTGCATCGCCCGTGCATTAGCTGTTAAACCCAAAATTCTGTTAATGGACGAACCCTGTTCTGCCCTTGACCCGATCGCCACCATGAAAATCGAGGAACTGATTGATCAACTACGACAAGAATTGACGATCGCGATCGTGACTCACAACATGCAGCAAGCGTCCCGCGTCTCTCAATACACCGCATTTTTTAGCACCGATGAAAGTCGTATTGGTCATCTGATCGAATTTGGCTCCACAACCCAGATTTTTATGGGGGCTTCTCAACCTCGTACTAGAGATTATGTCGAAGGTCGATTTGGTTAAGACTGGAATGAAAGTCAAATCTCCTGTGACCGTTGTTCGTTGATTTCGGCTCCGCTCAACCCACTCACTGCAATGTTGAGAATTGAGCAACGCCGAAACCCGATCGGTACGAGACTTTATTAGCGGAAGAGCTTGAGTGATCTATCGCTAAAGTCTGATTCCTAACGGTCGAGGTTCTCTCTTAAGGAGCTACTTAATTCCTGGGAAGTCTTTTAGTGTAAGTCAAGGCTTACTCATTTATAGGAGAAAACTTTATATGACAACCAATGTTTCACCCGATCCAAATAAGCTAAGCGATAAGTCTTCTTTGTGGATTGGCATTCTCTTAATAGTGTTGGGGTTAGTTGGAATCTTGGCACCAGGATTTTCAACGATCGTTGTCGAAACTTGGATTGCGTTAATCATTCTCTCTGCGGGATTCGCAAAATTTGGCTATGCGTTTCAAACCCGTCAAGAAGGAGGATTCATCTGGAAACTCCTGTTAAGCATCCTCTATATCGCGACGGGGATTATGCTGTTTGTTTCGCCTTTAACAGGGACGTTGACGCTTACCGTTTTGCTTGGCAGTTTCTTGTTGTTTGAAGGGGCGTTCGAGCTAATTTTGGCGTTCAAATTACGCCCGCAGCAAAACTGGACATGGGTGCTGGGTAATGGCATTATCACTCTAATTTTGGGTGCTATGATCTGGTTTCAGTTTCCATTTGATGCTCCCTGGTTGTTAGGAACCTTGGTCGGAGCCAGCGTTCTGTTTACGGGTATCTCACGAGTAGGGTTGGCGTTAAACCCTCGTGCAACCGACAAACAACCGACTATAGGTTCGACTTAAGCATTTACATCAGCTCATTAGAACGCCCGATCGCTGCTAGACAAATTTTAGCGATCGGGTGTTCTGTTATTTCTACTCATAGAATAGACCTCCTGCGCGAGTGCTAGAACGCCCTCATCTACCCACCGCTTCATCCAAACTTGGGAGCGGGATTTAGGATGAGGGCTAATTCACGTAGGAGGTTTTTTAACTGATGTGCAATTCGGTGGCGATCGCTTCCAGCAATACCTTTTCGCTTAAGTGATCGTTGATGTACTCGATCGCCACCTTTCACTTGTCTTTTGCTAATCCATCGTCCTCCGATCGAAAGACATGCTCGCGGGTAGCATAATGCTTGAGCAAATGAGCAGACAACACCGCTGCTAACGAATCGGCATAGAACCCATTTCCGCCATCAAGTTCCAGATCCGCCTTGAGTGCCAGTCCAATTTTGATGGATCAGGCGACCCCTTGCGGATAACTCGAAGAGATCGGCTTTCTTCAATTCCAACAAAAACTCGACTTTATCTGGATTGATCGGTTCATAAGCGACCTGATCAATGAATATTATCAATTAAGGATCTAGTGAGAGTGAGTGTTTCAATACACTAATTATCAGTAGATTCAGATGTCTTCAGCCGATGACTCAAGATGATAGACATGGCGGGGCGGGTGTCTGAAAAGATTCCCATTAAGTTAGATTTGGGGTTTCGAGGAGTCGATAGACAGTACGACAACATTATTTGCCAACATTTCTATGAACCCAATTAAGCGCGTCGCGATCGTAGGCGGAACTCACGGCAACGAGTTTACCGGGGCGTATCTGATCAAAAAGTTTGAGCAATATCCAGAATTAGTGCAGAGATCGAGCTTTGAGACACTGACGTTACTCGCTAATCCAAAAGCCTTTGCTGCTAATCGCCGCTATATCGATCAAGATTTGAATCGGGCATTTCTGACGCAAGATCTGCAAAATTCCACACTTTCTGATTACGAAGCGCAGCAGGCGAAAATCATTGCTCAACAACTCGGACCCAAAGGCAACCCGCAAGTCGATGTGATTGTCGATCTGCACTCCACCACTGCCAATATGGGACTGTCTCTTTTATTGGCAAACCGCAGTCCCGCAAGTTTGCAGCTAGCTACCTACCTCAGTTCGATCAATCTGCTTGTGAAGGTTTGTTCCCCTCGTTTTGATGCAGAAAGTGCGGGGCTGCGATCGCTCTCTGATCTAGGATTCGTGATTGAAGTCGGGGCGATCGCTCAGGGCGTGCTGAATGCTGACTGGTTTCTGAAAACAGAAGAACTGATTCACACAATTTTGGACTATCTACAAGCCTGCAATCAAGGCACTTGTCCGATCGGGGAAAGTTCTCTCACCATTTATGAAACGATCGCCACGATCGACTACCCGCGCCGAGCATCAGGAGAAATTCAGGCAATGATTCATCCCAATTTGCAGGGGCGAGACTATGAGCCGCTCAACCCTGGCGACCCGATGTTTTTGGGGTTAGATGGGCAGACGATCGTTTATGAGGGCAACTCAACGGTCTATCCCATCTTCATCAACGAAGCTGCTTATTACGAAAAGGGCATTGCTTTGACCTTGACGCAGAAACAGACTATCAATGTCCCGAAAATCTAATTCGGCTAGAGTGAATCACCCCCATTTGTCCACACGCATCGGTGTAATACCAGTTTCCTTCAGAGCCATAGATATAGGTATTAATAGCAGCCCGACTATTCAATGAGCAGAGAACACGACCATTAAGCGAATCTCTGATATTTGCAGGCGGATCGATCACAAACGCTTGAGTCGCTCTCGTCTGGTTTTGTCCTCGATTTTGACAGACCGCTGCTTAATACAAGACTTCAGAATTGAATAGAGCCCGTTGAACTGAATGATGCCCGAATTGTAGACAAACCCTCGATCGGTCGCTCAACTACTTTTCTACTGATGTTTAATACATCAGTACAGTTGTTAAATCGGCAGATACTAATTGACCAAGGGCTTGATCCATAGACGAGAAAATCCGAGGCAAAATTGAGAAAGAATGAAACCAGTCTTTGCTTTGAGCAATAGCAGACTGGTTTCAATTCTATTTTTGTTAGAGCGTTGCCGAGAACTACTTCACGATGCCCAACAGCTTACTCGTTGCAGAGGTCGAGAGGCTTGGCGCAACCGAGAAGTGAGGCAGATCATCCAGAGATTTGCCAGCTACTAATGGAATCGAATTCCGAACGTGAGCAGCGATTTGAACCGTCTTGATATCGTAGGTCTGAGTAATCAGCTTTGGATACAAGCCGATCGCGATAATCGGCACAAGCAAGCAAGCGGCAATAAACGATTCGCGGGGCTTCGCATCCAGAAAAAACTCTCCGGCGATCGCCTTTCCTTCCTGACCGTAAAACACTTCACGCAGCATCGACAGCAGATAGATCGGAGTCACAATCAAACCCATTGCGGACAACAACACGACCACAGCCTTGAAGGTCGGATTGTAAGCATCGCTGGTCGTAAATCCAAGAAACACTGCCAACTCGCCGACAAAGCCGCTCATTCCAGGCAACGCTAGAGATGCCATCGACCCAACGGTGAAGAGTGCAAACACCGTCGGCATCTTCTTTGCCAAACCGCCCAGTTCGTCAAGATTGAGTGTGTGAGTCCGATCGTAGGTGACACCTGCCAGGAAAAACAGCGCCGCCGCAATCAGTCCGTGAGACACCATTTGAAGCACTGCGCCACTTGTGCCAATCTCAGTAAACGAGGCAAGACCCAAAATCACAAACCCCATGTGCGAAATCGAGGAGTAAGCCATGCGTCGCTTCAGGTTGCGTTGAGCAAACGAAGCCAAGGCACCGTAGACAATATTGACGATCCCCAAGATAGCCAGCACCGGAGCAAAGAAGACGTGAGCGTTAGGCAACATCTCCATGTTCATGCGAATCAGCGCGTAGCCACCCATCTTGAGCAGAACGCCTGCCAAAATCATTGAGACAGGAGCAGATGCCTCGCCGTGAGCATCGGGTAACCAAGTATGAAAGGGAAAGATTGGCAGCTTGACCCCGAAGGCAACTAGAAACCCAGCGTATGCCAGCAATTCAAACGTTAGTGAATATTCTTTCAGACCTAACTCGGTCATGTTGAACGTCACATGATCCCCGGAGAACGCCATTGCCAGGGCAGCAATCAATATAAAAACAGAGCTGATCGCAGTGTAAAGAATAAATTTAGTCGCCGCATACAGACGCTTGGGTCCACCCCAAATCGCGATCAAAATGTACACAGGAACCAGTTCAATTTCCCACATTAGAAAGAACTGAATCATGTCCTGGGCACAGAATACGCCGATTTGAGCGCTGTACATCACCAGCATTAAAAAGTAGAATAGGCGTGGTTTTTCGGTGACTCTCCAACCTGCCAGGATGGAGAGTGTCGTCACCAACCCCGTGAGAACGACGAGGGGCATTGAGATGCCATCGATCGCCAGTGACCAATTAATTGCGATCTGAGGCAGCCAGGCATAGCTTTCAACGAGTTGGAAACCAGGGTTCTGCAAATCGTAGTGCTTCCAGAACGCGTAAACCATCAGCACAAGGTCAGCTAGACCGACGCTGAGAGCATACCAACGAATGGTTTTGCCTTGCTTGTCAGGAATGACCGGAATGAAGAGAGAGGCTGCCAGGGGCAACAAAATAATAGCCGTTAACCAAGGAAATTGAGTACTCACCATGAGAACAAAAATGTAGGGATGAAGGGGAAGGGTTCTGTTCGATGTAACGCACCTGCACTAAATCTGTTGAGAAGCCCGTTTATCACAAGGAGGAAGTTGAAGAGAGCTAAACTCACTTGCGGGGTGATATCGGGGAGGCAGGAGAATTGAGTGGATCAATGAGGATTTGTACTTACCGAGCTATCTTACCCCAATTTGTTAAGTTAAGTAAACATTAGTAACAGAATATCTTAACTTTTTGAAAAAGGTGACGATCGCAGATGCCTGCGCAGCCTTCATATTCAGGTTTCAGAAATAAGCAGCATTGCCCTTTAGGATTTTGAGTGATGACTCCACCAATCTCTCAATCCTTCGTAAAATCTTAGATGTAAAGAAATATAACAGTCAGAATCTTAATAATTAGACCTCTTGCCAAAGTCCCTGGCCTCACTCCAAATCCCTCTCCCAAACCTGAGAGAGGGACCTTGAAATCTGGTTCCCCTTGCTCCCACGTTGGGGATGAGGGTGAGCCAAGACTCTGCGATCGTCCACGTTATTTAATTCACGATCCTAAATTAAGAGACTCCCAACGTTTCTGAGATCGCACTAATTTCCTTGCACGATCAATCGATAACTTTGTCTGACTCCAGGCTCGATCGAGCCAACCCAGACTTGATAGGTGCCCGCTTGCCAGTTATCATCTTCTAGCAGCGCCCCTTTACTGGACGAGTTAGCATTGTCGCCACAGCGAACAGAATTATCAGAGCCTTTGATCACGATCGTGGTTTCTTTATCGCCACTGTTCACTTTTAGCTTGAGGTTTGAGAAAGGCTTCTGTAAAACCAGCAGATGGTCAGGATTGGGATCGCCAAACCCTAGACATTTTTTGTCGTGACGATCGCTATTGCTAACGATCGCAGGTAGCGAGGTCGAACCTCCAGTTGAACCGTTTAAAGCCCCAGAAGAATTGTTAGAACTCAGGGTTAGAGTGCCAAAATTAGCGGATTGCGCTAGAACTGGCACCGCGCTAAAAAAGCTGAATGCCAAGAGTAAAGACTTTAGCCGAACCGCCATATCACCGTCCTCATTGATAAAGATAAAAATGTGGTTATGAGAAAAAATTAGGTGTTTAAGTAAAGGTGGGGCAAACTTTGACTCAGTGCAGATTAACGACAGAGAATATTTCACTATCATGACTAAAACACAGGAGCAATGATGCCATTAGTAGGGTTGAGTCTGCTAGCGATCGTAGGGCTGTTTCTGACTCAAGTTTTAGTAATATTTCCACTAGATTTAGTTTCTGTCTTCAATGTTCCCCTCTGGATGGCAGCACTGGGATCTTTTATCCTATTCGCCTGGTTTTTGGGCGACTAAATGCCGTTTAACCCTGCTAAAACCACCTTTGCAACTTGTGTCACATTCTACTAGAGCCGGGTTGCTCGTTAGACAGCTTAATGCTGAAGTTGTAAAGCCATCTTGTCGAGGGATGCCAGTGAATCTTATTCTCTAAGCAGTGTGGTGCCAAACTCCAAACCAGTTGAGAGCATTTTGAGAAAATCAATGGAATCTTTCCAGCCGATTTTTTCATCTTGATTAAGGATTGAGGAATGATCGCAATTGCCCTGAACGCGAATGTCTTGCGTGAAGATTGAGAAAGATGTCGCGCATCTGGCATAGATGATGATCTCAGCAGCCGATTTCAAAAGAAAAACTGAAGGACAAATTAACTGACTGGGGTGAGAGATTGGAAAGTAACCCAACAAAACGAAACCGGGTAAATTTGGCAATTGACTGGGAGCATTTGCACCAAATTTCGGATGGCAATGAAGAATTTGAGCGAGAGCTACTGCACATTTTTACTGAAGATGCCTACATGCATTTAGAAGAAGCCCAAGTAGCTTTGCTTCTAGGAGATCATAATGCCGTCTTGCGGGCAGCCCACCATGTGAAAGGGGCAAGTGCCAATGTGGGCTTAAAAGAGATGAAAACGATCGCCAGTCAGTTAGAAGCCGATGCAAACAAACAGCAATTGACAGACGCGCCTAGAATGCTTTCTAGGTTGGCAGAATTGCTACAGGACTTGCAAGCTTTTTTAGAGCAATCCTAAAAACTTCAGTCAGGTAGACATGAGTGTGAATGGTTGTTGACTTCACCCTAATTTGTTATCAAAAAATCATTTTTTCATGACTCACACTCGATCGTCTATGGCGATTTTTAGATGACTGAAGTACAGCAAACGTCTTGAAACAAGGGGCTTAAGCCCCTTGTTCAACTCTCTCTAGAATCGGAAATGCTATAGCTCAGTAATCTAACGGAAAAGTGCGATCGTTGGATACTAAGCTAGTGATCTGAAGATTTTCTGGATGGTGGACTAAAAGTAGCGAAATTAACAGAGAAATTAGCCGAACTCAAGGAAATTGAAATCAAGTTTTCGTTGGGTCTGCTTCATCACTTGCCGTTGACCCCGACGCACGCTAATCAGAATAAATCAATATAGAATCTATTTGAGATCTTTTATGTTAGATCAACCTGCATCAGAAATCGAGTTGTTACGTGCGGCATACGCTGCTTTCAACGCGCGAGACATTAACGCCGCCCTCGCACTCATGACGGCGGACGTGGTTTGGCCGCGAGCGTTCAAAGGCGGTTTTGTCCGTGGACATGAAGCAGTCCGCGCTTACTGGACGGAGCAATGGAGCGAGATCGATGGGCATGTGGAGCCGAGTGCCTTTCACCCTGAGGAGGGTGGGCGAATTTTGGTCGATGTGCATCAAGTCGTGCGCGATTTGGCTGGAAGTGTGATTGCTGATGAGCATGTTGGTCATCGCTTCACCATCGATCGTGGCTTGATTCAAGTCATGGAGGTCTGTTCACTTCCATTGTCCAGCTAGGTCGCCTAATACTTCGCTCCGGTCGCTGAGCTTGAGTCCGTTATGCAGCTAAATCTACAGCAAGTTTTAGCGATCGCCTTAGAAGATGTCAAATGGGTTCTATAGATTTTCATTGGGTAGATCGTTTAAGATAGCCGTACAAGTTTTAAGGTTTTAAGCCCTACAGGTCATAAAGTGCGGGGATCGCAGCTACAGCAGGCAATCAGAATTAAAGACACAAATTAGAGCAGAAATCTAGAGTTTCTTTAGGTTTTTTCCTCTGTCTGTGAGCGACTCGATCAATGATTTCAATCTCAGAAACTGGGTTAACATGGCTAGCGGATTTTCATTTGTATCTACTACCTCTCGTGTCAATCAAACCCGATCGCGTCGCTCTCATCGCTCCGTATTTCTATTTATGGTGGCAACCACTCTGATTAGCGGCTGCATGTTTCGATTAGCACAGTTGCAGATTGTGCAGGGTCAGCGCAATCGTCAGCTTGCTGACCAAAATCGCATTCGTCCCTTGTCGATCGTGGCAGATCGCGGCAATATTCTCGATCGGCATGGCATCCCTCTCGCGGCTAACCAGCTTTCTCGATCGATCTACCTCTATCCCCGTGAGCAGTCGATGGCACAGTGGCAAGAAAGCGCCGAGAAACTTAGCAAAATTCTCGACGTGCCTGCTGAAGAGATTCTCAAAAAGCTCAACCAAGTGGGGTATCGATCGGCAGTTCCGGCTCGCATCTACCGTAATTTGAACCCTTATCAATTTGTGGCGCTCGCAGAAGGAGGACAAATTCCTGGGTTAGAGATTCAGGCAGAGTCGAGCCGTCACTATCCCAACGGCAATCTGGCGGCTCACATTTTGGGCTATATCGGTGAGGCAACTGCCGATGATCTTAAAGCTAATCCCGACTTCCCGATGGGGATGCTGTTGGGGCAGATGGGGATCGAACGCATTGCAGATTCTAGTTTGCGCGGTAAGTGGGGTAGTCACCTGCTCGAAGTGGATTCGGTCGGCAAAGAGTTGAGAATGCTGGGGGAGCAAAAGCCGACATCGGGTGCTGATTTGCGGCTCACACTCGACCTCAAACTACAGCAAGCGGCAGAGAAAGCTCTCAATAATCAGCGAGGGGCAGTTGTCGCGCTGGATGTGAAAACGGGAGCCGTTCTGGTAATGGCAAGCGGTCCGACGTTTGATCCTAACCTGTTTACTCGCAAGATCTCTACTCAAGAATGGAAAGACCTGCAAGGGCAAGATCATCCGTTTCTCAACCGCGCTTTGCAGGGCTATCCACCGGGCAGCACGTTTAAAATTGTTACAACTTCAGCAGGCATTCAGTCGGGCAAGTTTTCGCCTAGCTCTATGTTGCCTACGTTTGGAGCAATTAATATTGGCGGCACCTTATTTCACGAGCATGGAGGAACGGGATATGGCACGATCGGGTTCCGCGATGCTCTAGCGTTTAGTAGCAACACGTTTTTTTATCAGGTCGGAATGGCGGTTGGTCCTGATGAGATTTCTAAATGGGGACATCGATTAGGCATTGGTGAGACATCCTCAATGGGTCTAGAAGGCGGCAGTCATGGAGTGATCCCTACGCCTGAGGAGAAACAAAAGCTCTATGGCGAACCTTGGTATGGCGGCGATACGGTGAGTATGGCGATCGGGCAAGGCGTGGTTCAAGTCACTCCGCTCGAACTGGCGGTGATGGTGTCAGCGATCGCGAATGGCGGCTATCGCGTCAAACCTCACCTGATGGCAGATCAGACCAACACGCCTGCGACGATGCGCGAAGCAACAGGGTTAAGTCCGGGCACGATCGCAGTGATCCGCGAAGGTCTGGCTGCGGTTGTCAAGGAAGGAACTGCCCGTCGATTGAGCGATGGCTCGATTCCGCCGACGGCTGGCAAGACGGGAACGGCGGAAGTGATTGGGCAGCGGGACAATGCGCTGTATGTGGGCTACGGTCCGTTGAATGATCCTCAAATTGCGGTGGCGGTGGTCGTCGAAAATGGCGGCTTTGGGGCAGAATCTGCGGTGCCGATCGCCCACGAAATCTACAAAGCCTATTTTGGAACGTCCAAATCGGCACCCCCGATTCAGTAAACTTTCGTTTAGATTAGAGTCTGTGCAGTGCGAAGTGGCGATGGTGAAACAACTCAAGCCTCAATATTCTGTTGCCTGGATTAACAAGATTTCTGAGATCCCTCAAGCCGAGTGGGATATGTTGGCGATGCCGCTCAAAACCCCATTTTTTGAGTGGGAGTGGCTGCATAATATGGAAACATCGGGCAGCACCACGGCTAAGTCGGGCTGGTTGCCCAATCATTTAACGGTCTGGCGCGATCGGTCTTTGATCGCGATCGCGCCTCTCTATATCAAGGGTCACAGCTATGGCGAGTTTGTTTTTGATCACCAGTGGGCAGATCTGGCAAGCCGCTTGGGAATTGAGTATTATCCAAAACTATTGGGGATGTCTCCATTCACCCCTGCTGAGGGCTATCGATTTTTGATTGCCCCTGGAGAAGATGAAGACGAGTTAACCGAGTTGATGGTCGGCGCGATCGATCAATTTTGCACGCGCAATCAGATTTCTGGCTGCAACTTTTTGTATGTCGATCCCGACTGGCGATCGAGGATGGAGCGACATGGCTTTAGTACCTGGCAGCATCACAGTTATATCTGGCAAAACCAAGGCTACAACACATTTGATGATTATTTAGGGGCTTTTAACGCCAATCAACGTCGCAACATTAAGCGAGAACGCAAAGCTGTTGGGCAAGCTGGATTGTATTTCAAAACTTTCACCGGGGAAGACATTCCCCAGTCTCTGTTTCCCACGATGTACAGCTTTTACAGCGACACTTGCGATAAGTTTGGCTGGTGGGGCAGCAAGTATCTGACAAAGCGATTTTTTGAGCAACTGCACCCTCGATTTTCTGATCGAGTCGTGTTTTTTGCAGCGTATAACGAACTCAATGAGCAGCACCCGATCGGCATGTCGTTTTGTCTGACCAAGGGTGATCGACTATACGGGCGCTATTGGGGATCGCTGCAAGAAATTGATTGTTTGCACTTTGATGCCTGTTATTATTCTCCGATCGAGTGGGCGATTCAAAACGGCATTCAACTATTCGATCCGGGTGCGGGTGGGCGACACAAAAAACGACGAGGGTTTCCGGCAACTGCTAATTATTCGCTACATCGATTTTATAATAGTCGCCTATCACAGATTTTACGTTCACATATTGAGCAAGTCAATGATTTAGAGCAGCAAGAAATTGACGCAATCAATCAAGATTTACCCTTCAAACAGGAATCTATTCGCTTTAATATTGACTAAAATATGACTCTTCAGGACCTCTTTAAACTTAGATTATGAATCAGGCTATTGCCGACACGATTGCGCTAGATGACAAGCTTTCTAACCGCTTTATCGAACTCGACCCGAATGGATATTTTATTATTTATGTCGATCGAGACCAGCGACTCATCTGCGCGAAGCACTTCACAAATGTCATTAATGACAACGGGTTAGCGTGTGATCCTGCAACCGGTGAACCTTTGCCTTGCAATGGGGCGGTGCAACGTCAATCAACCACAATTTTCAAGGGCAGAACGGCGAAAGAACTTTGCATCGAACTGTTTGAAAAACCGAAAGATTGCGTCGTGGCTCGTCTCGATCATGCTGCATATTTGGGCAGAGAATTTGTCCGCGCAGAAGTCGCGATGCTAACTGGAGAAGATTACACGCAAGACTAATGAAGATGCGTTCCGGCTCCGCTCAGTGCTCAAAGCCAGAAATCCTAGCGGGTTGAGCGGAGCCGAAACCCACCTACACGAGTTGACTTTGATGAAGTCTGCCTAAGCTTGAATTTACAACAGACGCACAAAACCCCGTCCTAAATCGTTTTTGAATACATTTCCTACTTGACATACCAGAAATAGGTTGCCATTGGAATTATGGTCGCTGCAATCAACAGCCCAATTACCCAAACAGTTGCATTGCTTTCCTGAGTCTGTTCTGGAGTGGCAAAAGTCCCCTCAACCTGAACGGTATCTTTTACCACAGGCGCACCCGGATCGTCTTGACCCGACAAAACTGCCACTAACCGATCGCTAGCATCCAAAAACCCCTGATTATAGCGTTCGCCCATTTTTAATGGAACTTGCAGCGTCTCTTGAGCAACACTGTGCGCGATCGCATCTGGCATAATTGCTTTGGCTTTTTCACCCGTATAAATGGCGCTATTGTTGGTTAATTTGTCCAACACTAGAAGGGTTTGACTGGCTTGAGCGTCAGGCGTTGGAAACCACTGCTTAAATAGTTTTTCGGTAAACGACTCGATCGTTTCGTCATAATCTAAGCCCCGAATCGTCACAAAATGGACTTCTTGACCCGTCTCTGCCGTCAAATCGGTAAATGACTCAGTGATTTTGCCTTCACTAAACCGACTTAACACGTTTGCCAAGTCTAAAACCTGCGAATCAGCCGGAATGCTCGGAACCTCATAGAGACTCGTAGCGTAGGCAGGAGCTGCCACAAACTGCGTGGTTAAAATTAAAGCAACGATGGGCAAGAGCCAGCGGTTGCCGATGGCGAAGATGAACTTTCTCATGGACGATCGACCTTCAGATGACATTTCTTCAAAATAATGCGGTGAGAGATATTGGAGTAGGTCAAATACTTCTCATTAATTACATTACAATTTTTAACAGAGTTTGAATCGCAAGGAGCTAATTAATATGCCTCTTTCTATTGGCGATGGTGCCCCCAATTTCACCGCGAAAGATACCAACGGCAACACGGTGTCCTTGTCAAGCTATGCGGGTAAGCCTGTGGTCATCTATTTTTATCCCAAAGATGATACGCCTGGATGCACGAAACAAGCCTGTAGCTTCCGCGATAACTACGCTCAATATCTGAGTAAGGGAATTACCGTTTTTGGGGTCAGCATGGATGATGAACTATCTCACCAAAAGTTTACTGAGAAGTATGGTCTGCCGTTTCCGCTACTCGTTGATACCGATGGCGCGTTGACCAAAGCCTTTGATGTTGATGGTGGCGGTCGTTCTAAGCGCGTGACTTACCTGATTGACAGCTCTGGCAAAATTGGTCAGGTTTACACCACAGTCAATACTGAAACTCACGCTACCGATATCTTGGCTGGGATGGCTAGCTAGAAACCTTGAAATCTGACAAACGTTCTAATTCCTTTTTGGAGTTAGGGCGTTTTTTTGTGAAGAATTCAAGTGAGTCAGGCTCAGATAATTGAGCTAAATTATTAGGATTCCTGGCTCGATCGCCGCGCAAAATTTCAGGGAAACTACACACTCTCAGCGATATTCTTAAACTCTATTTGGGGTGATTTCTATGACCGATACGACCGCGATCAGCAACCTCACATCACCTGGGGTCACGGCTCCTCCCACCTATTCAGGTCCCAAAGAGGCGTTGATCAACAAACCCGTGACGCTGAAAGGCACCTATGATGCAACGCGCATCTCCCAAGTTACGCTATCTGCTGAAGATAAGTTTCCACTCAACGTCACGACCAATGCCGGAACCTGGCAAGTGAATCTGCCGACTGGGTTCTCGACCGCCGGATCGCGATGGCTGCGGCTGAAGGGGTTTGATAGCAAGGGTCAAGTCGTTGAAAATCGGGTTTTTTACATTACGGTGAGCAGTGACCCGCTGACGATTGGGCAATCCCTAACCCTCAAGGTCCTCCAAGATACGTTCTTTAAAGCCGCTCCTCTTGACTCCTCGACTCTCAGCGATCAGCAAAAAGTTTTAGTCAAAGCCGGACAGACATTTCCCGTCAATCGCTATGGCTCGATCGATGGTCACGTCAAGCTAGAGTTGGGCGAAGAGATTGCTCCGATCGGCAACTTTGGCTATTTCTACGACAGTCATGTTCAACTCAGCAAAGGCACCCAAATCTTTCGCTTCAACGTTGAAGAGGTGCCGAATGTCTCGCTGACCGCTCAGTTGGTGATCACTACAACGACCATTCTCAAAGCAACATTGGGAGATTCTTCGACTCTCGCAGCCAATCAGAAGATTAATGCGGGGGCAGGACAAACTTACGCGATCACAGGCTATGCGTGTGTGAATGGACATTTTCGGGTCAGGTTGGCTGAGGCGATCGCAGGCTTTGGCGACACTGCATTTGTCTATTGGAAATATGCTCAGGTGAAGCGAAACGGCAAGTCCATTCCCTATGATTCTGACGCGTTGACGGTGACTGCACTCACAAACACAATTCTCAAAAAGCGCCCCGTTGATTCATCGCAGTTACAAGCTTCAGAGAGAGCGAATCTCAACACTGGAAACTTGTATGGAGTATCCAGTTATGCGATTCAAGGCGGACACATTAAAGTTGCACTCACCGAAGAACTAGCAGGATTTGGGAATACGGGGTTTGTCTTTCCCAGTTTTGTTCAGATGAAGCGCGGCGGCAGACCGTTCAATCCGATTCCGCCAACGGTTGAAATCAATGTGCCTTACTTTTCTCAGCGAGATAACCCTCGCTATTCTTGGGCGACGTGTAATGTGACCTCGATCTCGATGGTTTTCTACTATTACGGCATTCGTCCTAAAAACGGTGGACCGCTAGAAGACGAACTGCTGCAGTGGTGCCTCAACAAGGGTGGAGAAGGTGCTCAAACCAATCACAATGTTCTTTCTCAATTAATTCAAGCGTATGGCTTTAAGCCTAGCTTCAACACGAATCGCACTTGGCAGGAGGTCAAAGAAGAATTGATCAACGGTCGCCCGGTTGTGTTGTGCGGGCTGTTTACGCATGGTGGACACATTGTAGTGGCGATCGGGTTCACACCTCAGGGCTATATCATCAATGATCCGTGGGGCGATGCGATGTCGGGTTATTTAAATACCGAGGGTCGTAAGCGTCTCTATCCCTATAGCTATGTTGATGAGGTCGCTGGACCTGATGGGAAGGTGTGGGCGCATTTTATTTCTAAGTAGCTCGATCGGGTTGGCAGCTTATGCTCAAAGGAGTACGGTCTAACTACACCTTGGTGAATTAACCTGCCAGCTTAGTAATCTAATTCTGCTGGGTAAAAATAAATCATGCGCTGAAAATCAGTCCCATGCGTCGAGCTTATAAACTGATTGATTGCGATGTTGCAGTGGCAACTAAGTGCTCAAGCTTGCGTAAGATAGATTCCCGATATTTATCTCTCAGTTGCTAAATTGAAGATTTTTTAAATCCCATTCTAGATTTCTACTTTTATCGTTTTTAGACATAAGGACATAGTTGTCAAATTAGAGCTTTAAGCTTCAAATGCCTACTAAAGATCATCACGAGAAACCATTTTCTCAAGAAACATTAGCAAAGCTAGAAATCTTTGAGGACTATGCACAAGCATGGATACCCACTTTTGTAATGTAGGGATATGGTATATGTGTTTTTGACTTCTTTGCTGGACCAGAGCAGGTGTGAACGGTGTCTACGGAAGCCCTATTAGAATCTTGAAGAGGATTCGAGAGCAAATCCATCCCATACTCTCAAAGAATGTAAAAGTAAAGCTATTCTTCAATGAATTTAACAAGAAGAAGTTTGAAGTTCTTAGACTTACTTGCTCAGAGGAGGAGAAAGCGGTCATAGATCTAGACCGATGAAGCCTGAGTGGGCAATTAACGTACAAAAGCAGTGCGAAGCTCAGAATGTTGCATTCTTCTTTAAACAATGGGGCGGATGGGGATCTAATGGTCAAAGAAGGAATAAAAAAGCAAATGACAGAGTCCTTTTGGGTAAAGAGTGGAATGGCTTGCCAGAGGCAACGTTTGTATGATTCTATGCTTTCGACAGATACAGCAGTAAAGCTCCAGTTGCTAACCTAGTCGGATCGGATATGAGATGAAGAGGTGATTGAAATATATTTGAAAGCTGGATATTGCGAGACACCCCTCCAATATCCTCTCAAGCAACCTGACTCTAACAAGCGACTAGAGCACTCAACTTGCCTACAATGGCATCGGCGTTTTTTCTGGCATCGCCAAACAGCATCCGAGCATTTTCTTTATAAAACAACGGGTTTTCGACCCCTGCATAGCCACTCGCCATAGTGCGCTTCATGACGATTACGGTTTTGGCTTTCCAGACTTCGAGAACGGGCATCCCGGCGATCGGACTCCCTGGTTCCATTGCACTCGGATTCACGGTGTCATTGGCTCCAATCACCAACACTACATCGGTTTCAGGAAAATCCTCATTGATTTCGTCCATTTCAAGCACGATGTCGTAAGGCACATTCGCTTCTGCTAACAAGACGTTCATGTGTCCCGGCAGACGACCTGCAACGGGGTGAATGCCAAACCGAACTTTTACGCCACGATCGCGCAAAGTCTTGGTGATCTCAGAAATCGGATGCTGTGCTTGAGCCACCGCCATTCCATAACCGGGGACGATGATTACACTTTTGGCGTTGTCTAAAAGGTCAATGGTGTCTTCGATCGAGACCGATTTCACTTCACCTGCTGGCTGATTGCTTTGGGAAGTCGTTCCGGCAGACGCACCAAAGCCACCTAGGATGACGCTGATAAACGAACGATTCATCGCTTTGCACATGATATAGCTGAGAATCGCGCCACTGCTGCCAACTAGCGCCCCTGTGATGATTAGCAGATCATTGGAGAGCATAAATCCGGCGGCTGCGGCTGCCCAACCTGAATAGCTGTTGAGCATCGAGATCACGACGGGCATATCGGCACCTCCGATCGACATCACAAGATGAATTCCTAACAGACACGCGATCGCGGACATGATTAACAATGACTGCAATCCGGTGAGAATGTCTCCGCCCATAAACTGGACACCGAGCCAGATACAGGTTCCTAACAGGGCAAGATTCAGAAAATGACGTGCGGGTAACATCAGTGGTTTGCTGCTGAGAACGCCGCGCAACTTGCCAAACGCTACGATCGAGCCTGTAAACGTGATTGCTCCGATAAACACGCCGATAAACACTTCAATCTCGTGAATCGTGGCTTCAACGCCTGTCAGGATTTGCGGCTGCAAATAGTTTGCAATGCCGACCAACACTGCCGCTATTCCCACAAAGCTGTGCAGAACGGCGACTAACTCCGGCATTTCGGTCATTGCCACGCGAGATGCCAAACTTGCCCCGATGAAGACTCCTGGCAACAGCGCGCCCGCTAAAACGCCATAATTCGTCGTGCCACTGCCCAGAGCCGTAGCAACAAACGCGATCAGCATCCCCGCAATTCCGTAGAGATTGCCTTTGCGAGATGTTTCCTGATTTGACAATCCCGCCAAGCTGAGAATAAACAAACCACTTGCCGCAATATAAGCGACGGTCATCAAGTTATTAGACATCACTGTTTATCGTTGAAACATCTTGAGCATTCGTTGAGTCACCAAAAAACCACCAGAAATATTGATGGTGCCGACGAGGATGGCGATCGCCCCTAAAATCGTGGTGGGCGAAGTCGGTTCGCCAGAAATTTGCAGCATTCCACCAACGATAATGATGCCGCTAATGGCATTGGTGACACTCATCAACGGCGTGTGTAGGGCGGGTTTGACGTTCCAGATCACTTGCCAGCCGACAAAACACGCCAATACAAAAACGGTAAAGTGCGACAGGAACGAGGCAGGGGCAGTGGCTCCGATCGTCACTAACACGACTCCAATCAGTCCAGCCCACAGTCCGCCCAGATTCTTTTTAGGTAGCGCTTTAATCGATGAAATCTCTGGCTGTGGGGTCGGAGCGCTTTGAGGAGAAACCGCAGGTCGGGGCGGCGGAGCCATAATTTCACCGTTGTGAACGACTAATGCCCCTCGCACTACCTCGTCGTCTAAGTCGATTTGATGGTTGTCGTGTCTGCCCATATCATCGAGCAGATGACACAGGTTTTTGCTGTAAAGCTGGCTTGCCTGATTTGCCATACGGCTCGGCAGATCGGTTAACCCGATGATGGTTACGCCGTTGTAGCGATAAATTTCTCCAGGTTTTGTGACTTCGCAGTTGCCACCCTGCTCGGCTGCCATATCGACAATCACAGAGCCTTCTTTCATGCTCTCGACCATCGCTCTCGTGATTAGCTTCGGCGCAGGTTTACCGGGAATCAACGCGGTCGTGACGATAATATCAACCTCTTTGGCTTGAGC
The DNA here is from genome assembly GCA_965277365.1 of Phormidesmis sp. Classification (GTDB taxonomy): domain Bacteria; phylum Cyanobacteriota; class Cyanobacteriia; order Leptolyngbyales; family Leptolyngbyaceae; genus Phormidesmis_A. The sequence continues at coordinate 113,445 of CBDICO010000001.1, forward strand.
CGCAAACAGATCCATCTCAGCTTTGATGAATTCAGGACTCATGGTTTTGGCATAACCGCCCGTCCCAGTGCCGTCTTCTTGAAACTCTAACTCTAGGAACTCCGCCCCTAAGCTTTCGACCTGCTCTTTGACTACAGGACGAGTATCAAACGCCCGCACGATCGCGCCTAAACTTCTCGCGGTGCCGATCGCTGCTAGCCCAGCAACTCCGGCTCCAATCACCATCACTTTTGCTGGGGCAACTTTGCCAGCCGCCGTAATTTGCCCCGTGAAAAACCGTCCGAATTGGTTTGCGGCTTCAACCACTGCTCGATATCCAGCAATGTTTGCCATTGAGCTAAGGGCATCCAGCTTTTGCGCTCGACTGATGCGAGGCACGGCATCCATTGCTAAAACGGTCGCCTTTCTGGCTGCTAACTTTTGCATCAATTCTGGGTTTTGTGCTGCCCAGATGAAACTGATTAACGTCCCGCCTTCTCGCAGCAGTTCTGTCTCGTGTTTATTGAGAATTGGATGATGATCAGGTGCCCGCACTTTTAAGATCAAATCGGCTTCTGTCCAAAGGGTTTCAGCGTTGGGAACGATTCGACAATCTGCCTGTTGATAAGCATCATCACAGAAGTTTGCAGCGATTCCAGCCCCAGTTTCAACTAATACTTTAAAGCCATATTTTTGCAAAATTTTAGCGGTGTCTGGGGTGATGGCAACCCGACACTCACCGACTAAAACTTCTTTCGGAATGCCGATCTTTTTCTGTAACGTTTTTTCAAAGTCGGGCTGCTGATCTGCTTCAATGCCTTGATCGATGGCGATCGTCATGAAAACCCCCTTTCTTTAGAGTTGAGTTCTAAATGTTTGTATCTAAGCAGAACACTGTAATTAAGAGAGGAAACTTTTTAGGAATTATAGGGACATGATGGCATCCTAAGTCGAATTCCTCAAGATAATTCTTAGATTTAACGTATCTTAGGAATTAATCCTTTATAAATTAATGCTGTATTTGTAAAATATCTTTAGAAACGTGGAGTCTTTAGATGAATAAATAACGAGTTTTTCTCATAACGCAAGATTATTCAATCTAGGTTTATATTGCTTAATAAAGTTTTTTGGACGGACATTCATCTGAGTTGTTCTCTGAATCGCCTTAAAGAATGGCTGAAAAGTGATGGTTCAGCGCTTTATAGTTTTACAAAATTATATTAGAACGTTGTGCTGCGATCGCAGTAACAAGGGGCTTAAACTCCTTGTTACAAAGTAGCTTTGTATGACTTTATCGATCGTAGCGGCGGCTTCTGAAAAGAAGTCTTCATTTCAGGGCAACACCGCAGCGAAGAACGCAGCAAATTCTTCGCTGCATCCCCTAATGACTACTTTCTAAGCGTTTTTAAGAGTCACCGTCAAATGTCTCAAACAGCTTGACTAAAATGACATTAGAAAACAAAAAACCTTCAGGATCAGTGAGTCTAATTTGTCCTTCAGCTAGATTAGAGCCAGTCAAAATAGGATAACAGTCTGCACTCAAAATCTCAACCCATCCTACTTTTTGATAGGGCTGCAAGCACTTCCAAAGTTCTGCTACTTTTTCTTGACCAAACTGTTGAATCAGATGAGATAAACTCAATCCTTCTGCTAATCGCAACCCCACCATCAAAGTATCAAGAAAAACATCTGGAAGATCAAGATTGTGATGAGTCATCTTTTCGCCTTCATTCATCATTTTTCTCTCAACCCATTCGTAATACTCGCGGGTCTTTCTAGGACGGGCAACTCGATCGCCGCCGATATAACTCGTTGCCCCCATGCCAAATCCATAAAACGATCGGTTCTGCCAATAAACTCGATTGTGACGACACTGAAACCCCGATCGGGCATAGTTTGAGATTTCATAATGCTCATATCCTGCTGAAGTCAGGATGCTCTGCGCCATACGATACATATCTGCCGTCGCTTCATCGGTGGGTAGAGGAGTTGCTCCCGGTTGATATTGTTTGCCAAATGGAGTCATTGGCTCGATCGTCAAATCATAAACAGAAATGTGGTTTGGAGCTAGAGAAATCGCTTTGTCTAACGAGTCTTGCCACTGAGCGATCGTCTGGTTAGGCAATCCCGAAATTAAATCCACACTAAAGTTAGAAATCTCTGCTTGATGAATCAAATCGATCGAGTGATAAACATCTTCAACGGTATGGGTTCGACCGCAGGCGATTAGCAATTCTGATTGAAACGCTTGCACTCCCAAACTGACGCGATTAACGCCTGACGATCGATATCCTTGAATCTGTGCTAAATCAAACGTACCAGGGTCAATTTCCATCGAGATTTCGGCATCGGGCAAACTGCCAAATTGTCGGTTTAAGGTGTCAAGAATTCGACTCAACTGATCAACTGACAATAGCGAAGGAGTGCCACCACCAAAGAAAATTGTTTTGAGCCGTTGCCCTAAATTTTTGGTCAGTGTGATCTCATTGCAGAGAACTTCGACATACTGCGCGATCGTTCCTGAATTGTTGCCCTTGCGGTAATCTCCAACTACAGAGATGGGAAAGTCACAATAAAAACAGCGCCGCCGACAAAATGGAATGTGAATATAAGCAGAACTCGGAACCCTAAATTCCATGAATCTCTTCCAAATTCTTTGTATTCTCAAACGATTGCAACGAATCTTCTTTATTTTCCGTATTTTTTATTGACTTTTGTATCCTGAATTACAGGCATTAGTAGAGGTAACCGCCCACCGGGAGAGGGATTTGCGCGAAAATCCTCTAAACTCGCAAGATATACTGATGGAAGGTCGGTTTGATTAGAAAGGTTGAACGTTCAGATCCTAGATTTTGAGTTGTTTTTAAGTTCGTAATCCGCCGTATATAGAAAGCTTTAAACTTTAACTTGAACCCGTCCCTTACAAATCTAAAATCACTAATCCAAAATCGACAAACTCCCCCACTCCAAAGATTATGGTTGATGCAGTCATTATTATTTCTTTTATCCTAACAGGAGCGGGAATCGGCTTTCACGGCATTGAAGCGCTGCCTGGTGGCGTTTTGCAGCAGGTGACAAACCCCGATGCCCTACGTTGGGTTTGTGCAGGGTTTGGTTCCATGATTGGCTTTGCGATCGGCTTAATTGCCCAATCTGGCTATCGTCGTGTGGCTCTTCAGATTCGCGAGATGCCCGCCCCAGTGCTATTGAGCCGATCGGTGGGCTTAGTCCTCGGTCTGCTGGTGGCAAATCTGCTGCTGGCTCCGATTTTTCTCTTGCCAATTCCGCAAGAATTTTCGTTTATAAAGCCTCTCGCTGCCATAGTCGGGAGCATTATGTTTTCGGTTTCTGGTGTGTCGCTGGCAGATATTCATGGTCGATCGCTTTTGCGGCTGATCAATCCTAGTAGCGTTGAAACGATGCTGTTTGCAGAAGGCACCCTTAAGCCCTCTAGCACAAAGGTTCTAGATACAAGCTGCATTATCGATGGTCGCATCTCCGCACTGCTCGACACAGGGTTTTTAGAAGGTCAGCTTCTCGTGCCTCAATTTGTCTTACAGGAGTTGCAGCAAGTGGCAGATGCCTCTAATGACCAAAAGCGCGTGCGCGGACGGCGAGGGCTGGATGTCTTAAATCAGATTCGAGAGGCGTATCCCGAACGAGTCGTGATTCACTCTGCCGATTATGAGGACATCGCAACAGTAGACGCGAAGCTGGTGAAGCTTGTGCAAGATATTAACGGCACACTGCTGACGACTGACTACAACTTAAATAAGGTTGCCACGGTTCAGCGAGTCCCGGTTCTGAATGTAAACGATTTGACTCAGGCAGTGCGTCCCTCTTATCTACCGGGTGACAGTATCGATCTCAAGATTTTGCGAGAAGGCAAAGAACCTGCCCAAGGAGTCGGCTATCTTGATGATGGCACAATGGTTGTGGTTGAAGAAGGTCGTGCGTTTGTGGGGGGCGAACTTCAGGTAATTGTTACCAGCGCTTTGCAAACCTCTGCGGGACGAATGATCTTTGCCCGACCCAAAGCGTCGGCGATAGCTTAACTTGAATCTGAGATGGCTCGATCGCGTCAAAAAACCTGTTCTCTCTGCAAACAATCCGCTCCAGTGCTCTACCGTGTGCAACGCGATGAGTCAGTTGAGTGGACTTTTTTATGCCCTGTCTGCTGGGAAAACGCGAGTCAAGATAATCCGTTCTACGTCTACGGCGGCACCTGGAAAGCGCAGAAAAAATGAGGATTTTTTCTAAGGTAATAAGTCGATAGAGAGAATTACCACCGTGAATTTAATTTTGTTCTCCTACTTGATGTTGAATTTGCAAGGTTAAGCTGACCAAAATTACTCGTCAATGATTGCTTGTCAGGCTACTAGTTTGCTCCAAGATAAATAAGGCAAGTTTGCGGCAGTTGCGCGAGTGCGATCGCCCTGAGCAACCAGTTGACCGCACGCATCCCAAGTGCCCGCCATCAGCATCATACGAGACCCCTCACCCATCGAAATCGGGGCATTAAAGTCACCGCATCTCACGTGCATTGCTTCCAGATCGACCGTGATCTCGACGTTAGGATTGGCAGTCACCATTTCTTGCAACTTCTTGGTTGTCGCAGCATCAGCCACTGCACAGGGAATGCCCATGACGACGCAGTTGCCAAAAAAGATTTCGGCAAAGCTTTCACCGACGATCGCGCCAATTCCCCATTTAGCGATCGCCTGGGGAGCGTGTTCGCGACTGGAGCCACACCCAAAGTTATTATTGACCACGAGAACTTTAGCTCCCTGATATTGCGGCTGATCAAACGAGTGTTGACCGTTGGCTTGTGCTCGATCGTCGGCAAACACATCGGCTCCGAGTCCATCAAACGTAACGCAACGCAAAAAACGGGCGGGAATGATCCGATCGGTGTCGATGTCGTTGCCCACTAAAGGAATTCCCCGTCCTGAGACTGTCTTGACTTCGCTGACCATAATTTACTCTTCGCTTCAGTTCTTTTATTTTCTCATTATGAGCTTGGAATTCACCAGCGTTCATCTCGCTTCAATAACAAAAAAGGAGATAGACCAAACTATCTCCCTTCTGACATGTATGGAACGATCGCAGACCTCCTAAAAGATCTGCCAATTGACCTTAGTAGCGATAACCACTGCCGCCACTATTGTTGTTGCTGCCGGGTTTGTGAACGATGAAGCTCATCACCTGACATTGCTTGATGTTGTCAAATGCAACGACCCGGATATAGCAGCTTGAGTACTCAGAGCGGCACTGTTGCACTTCGTTGAGAACTTCTTGAGGGCTAGTTGCGTTAAACAGAGGCAACTTCCACATCGTCCAATAATAAGTTTCGGGGTCAGACGTTTCGTTGAACTCGATGCAAGGGAAATAGCCCTGATCGATCGTGTATTGAATCTGACGCGCAATTTGCGCATCGGTCAGCGCAGGGAGATACGAAAAAGTCTCGTAATGGCGCTCTTTAGGCAGAGTTTTCATGAATTTCCTCGATCGAAAGGTTTGCGTTGTTAAGGTTAGGGCGACTCGTCGGAAACCTCCGATTCTAAGGAGGTTTCCGACAAGTCAGGAGAAGAACTGGAAGTCGTCAACTCGAATTGCGTGATCCGTTCTAACTGCTGGCGGCGCTGCTCCATGTTGGCTTGCTGAACTGTCGATCGCAGCATCTCGGGCAAAAATTCAGCAATCTCATTCGCAAGATGTTCTCTCACCGTCAAAATGCGGAATGCCAAATCCTGCCGTTCTTGAAAGAGCGCCTGCAAATAAGCTTCGCCGTCCTGAATCTTTTCTCGCGCAGAGAATTGATGCAGCCAATAGGCGCGCTTGGGTTCAGTTTCATCTAACTGGGAGATCACCACCCGCACTGCCTGATACGTCAGGTAGCTCGTTAGTGTCTTAGTCGTATCTTTCGCAATCCGCTTGAGATCCATGAGCGAAATAATTTAGGGTTTGGATTTTAGATTAAACGTTAACGCTAAAATCCAAAACCCAACATTTCAACCGATCATCAAACCGTATCGACAGCCTCGAACTCAAACTTGATTTCCTTCCACAGCTCACAAGCAGCCGCCAATTCAGGAGACCAACGGCAAGCTTCACGAATCACGTCGCCGCCTTCACGCATCAGGTCACGACCTTCGTTCCGCGCTTGCACGCACGCTTCTAGAGCGACGCGGTTTGCGGTTGCACCCGGTGCATTACCCCAAGGGTGTCCGAGGGTTCCACCACCGAATTGCAGGACAGAATCATCGCCAAAGATGTCCACCAACGCAGGCATGTGCCAAACGTGAATACCACCCGAAGCAACTGCCATCACACCCGGCATTGATGCCCAATCTTGGGTGAAGTAGATGCCGCGAGACGGATCGCGCTCAATGTAGTTTTCACGCAGCAGGTCGATGAAACCTAAGGTGATCGCTTTGTCGCCTTCGAGCTTACCAACAACGGTTCCGGTGTGAATGTGGTCGCCACCAGACATCCGCAAGCACTTCGCCAAGACGCGGAAGTGGATGCCGTGGTTTTTCTGACGGTCAATCACGGCGTGCATAGCGCGGTGAATGTGCAGCAAGACTCCATTATCGCGGCACCAGTGCGCCAGCGTGGTGTTGGCGGTGAAGCCAGCCGTTAAGAAGTCGTGCATGATGATGGGCATTTCGAGTTCTTTGGCGTACTCAGCCCGTTTCAGCATTTCTTCACAGGTTGCAGCCGTACAGTTCAGGTAGTGACCTTTGATTTCTCCGGTTTCTGCCTGAGACTTGTGGATCGCGTCTGCGACAAACAGGAAGCGATCGCGCCAGCGTTGGAAGGGCTGGGAGTTAATGTTTTCGTCGTCTTTGGTGAAGTCTAAGCCACCGCGCAGACACTCGTAAACAGCGCGTCCGTAGTTTTTAGCTGACAAACCGAGCTTCGGCTTGATGGTGCAACCCAACATGGGGCGACCATATTTGTTGATTTTGTCACGCTCAACTTGGATGCCGTGAGGAGGACCCTGGAAGGTCTTCAAATAAGCCACGGGGATGCGAAGGTCTTCTAGACGCAGCGCTTTGAGAGCTTTGAAACCAAACACGTTGCCGACGAGTGAGGTCAGCAGGTTGGTGACAGAGCCTTCTTCAAACAAATCTAACGGATAGGCGATGTAGGCGATGAACTGGTTATCTTCGCCCTTGACGGGTTCGATGTCGTAGCAGCGTCCTTTGTAGCGATCGAGATCGGTCAGCAGGTCTGTCCACACGGTCGTCCAGGTTCCCGTGGAGGATTCTGCGGCAACTGCGGCGGCGGCTTCTTCGGGAGGAACGCCAGGCTGAGGAGTCACCCGGAACGCTGCCAAAATATCCGTATCTTTAGGCGTGTAGTCTGGGGTGTAGTAAGTTAAACGGTAATCTTGAACCCCAGCTTTATACCCAGCTTTAGCCTGGGTTTTAGTTTGAGCGTACGACATATCTCCCTTCCTGTTTAAATCGTCAAATCTTTCTCAGCAAGCAGCACCAACAGCGCTCAGACAATCTGCCTGACCTAATGTTTGGTCGTCAACTATGTACCTTACACCGATGGGGGATCGACTTTTCAGATTTGATCCCAAAGTTTGAAATCAAGTTTTGAGCAATGCCTCATTGGGTGGCTTAGTGACATCTTCATTAAGGATAGTATCAGGATTTTGATAAGCAATACTTGAGGAATTCTGTAGCGTTTAATAAACGTTCATTATCAATTAAGTCGTTAAATATCGCTTTGTAAAGAGATATTAAGCGAGGCATTGAAGATTGTCTTGTAGAATCTCTGAGGCGGAAACTGTGATGGTCAAGCGTGGAACCTACTGAAGATCAGTATCTTGTGCTGAATGCCCTCGAAACATTAGGTTTCATTGAAAGAAGGCTCTATGATCCAGAAATCGGGGTTTGGTGCATTGAGACCGCTAGCCCCATTTTGGCGATCGCCTTTGTTTTAGCCGATGGTGAGATTGTTCCTATTTACTGGCTGCAAGACCCATGAGAGAACCCACCGACCTTGAAAAGCAGCAGTATGCCAGACTGAGAGAGCTTCTTGACTTGTCTCATCAGCGCTATCTGAAGGCGGGCGGCGACCCTGATAAGACACACAGTGGTCTACCCGGACATGACTACTTGAGCGATGCCGAACGGGTCGAGATGGTGACCTTAATGCGGCATCTGGCTGGAATTCAAATTTCGGGAGAGCAAGCACACTATCAGGGGCGATCGTGGCAGATTCAATCTCCATCTGAGATTCAACCCTTGTGATCACGCAGTAAATTGGGTGAGACGCGGCTGTGAGATGATGGCTAGAACGCTACACCCATCCGCCGAGCTTTCAACGTGAAAACGATGCCGTCTTTGCTAAAAGTCTTTCAGAGCCGCAAAATGATCGCTCTGCTGCTTTTAGGGTTTTCCTCTGGTTTGCCATTTTACTTGACGAGCAAAGATCCTCTTCAAGCTTGGCTCACCAAGGAAGGAGTAGATCTCAAAGTGATCGCAGCCTTTAGTATCGCTGCTGTTCCCTACTCGCTGAAATTTCTGTGGTCGCCGTTGCTCGATCGCTTCGTTCCTCCCTTTTTGGGTCGGCGACAGGGTTGGTTAGTCGTGACTCAACTGGTGCTGATTTTGACGATCGCCCTAATGGCGGTTCAAGACCCCACTCATTTGAATCAGCTTGCAGTAAATTCCACAGATACTTGTCGCAGTGCCACTTTGCCTAAAGGGATGTGCGAATTTTGGGAGACCTTCAAGTCGCTGTCTGCCAGTCCTTTTTTCCTGGCTGCGTTTGTGGTTGCCTTTTTTAGTGCCAGTCAAGACATTGTTGCTGATGCCTATCGAACCGATGTTTTGCCAGAACCAGAACGAGGGGCAGGGGCTTCTCTGTTTTTGCTGGGGTATCGATCGGCAATTTTGGTGGCGGGGGCGCTCACGTTTCAGTTAGCAGGGTGGATGCCTTGGAAGTGGGTCTATCTGATCATGGCGTTGCTGATGACGATCGGCTTAATCACGTCATTGTTTGCCCCAGAGCCAACCGTTCAAGTGCGTCCGCCTCAAACGCTGAAGGAATCGGTCGTTCTGCCCTTCCAAGAGTTTTTTCAGCGCAATGGCTCTCGGCAAGCAGTGCTGATTTTGGTGTTTATCATCATCTATAAGCTGGGCGATTCTCTATTGAGAAACGTGGCAACGCCCTTTTTGCTCAACAAAGGGTTGAACTTCAGTCCCGATGATCTGGCTACACCGAAAGCGCTCGCCATTGCTGCCATTATTATCGGAACGCTGGCAGGAGGCGCGATCATGACCAAAATTGGGGTGAATCGATCGCTGTGGATTTTTGCGGTTTTGCAAGCGATCGGCAATCTCTCTTATGTATTGCTGGCGATCGTGGGCAAAAATTATTGGCTGATGGTGTTTGCGCTGAATGTAGAAAACTTTACCGCAGGCTTAGAAGCCGCTGCGTTTGTTGCCTTTTTAATGAGTCTTTGCAACGCTGGCTTATCAGCCACTCAATATGCACTGCTTTCGAGTTTGGCAGCCTTTAGTCGAGATATTTTAGTTGCACCTGCGGGACAGTGGGCAACCGCGATGGGCTGGACGCTCTTCTTTTTGGTGACAGCAGTGTTAGCGCTTCCTGGCTTAGTGTTATTGCCTTTTTTTGCGCCCTGGAATGCTGACTCTACGCCTTTAGACGAGCTTTAAATTTTTCCATCCTAGAAGGGGTCATGAGCGGTAGGATTAAATGAGAGATTTTTAACAAATCTTGAGCTAATTTTTTAGAAAAATCCCTTCATTGCGATCGCCCGTCCTATGGCTTTTCTTCGTCAGTACGTTGCCCCTCTGCTGGTGGTGCTGGTTTTCCTAGTTGCGTTGGTGGCAGTCAGTGCCCGGATCTTTCTGCCTTCAGATATGGCGGCTCCGGCTCCGGTCGAAGAAGTCAATCCGACCAGTGACAAAGCTCAGACTCCTGACTTTAACGCTGTAGCTGGCTTGCCTCCCTCACTGTCTGCCCTGATTAGAGGCTTGCCTGACGATCTTGCTCCATCCGAAAAGCTCTAATTCGTCACTCGTGTCTAGCCAGCTACCTCCTGATTATCGGCTGCAAGTCGGCTCAACGCTAGACAGGGCGCTGCTAGTAAAGTTTATGCAGCGCACCTATCAAGAGCTTTATCCAATCAGTGACTCTGCTCATTTGGCAGTCACGATCGAGCAATATCTCTCAACTCAAACGCCGATCTGGTGGGTTGAATCCAGTCAGGGTGTTTCTACGGGAAGTTTGCCTTCTTCGCGGTCGGGACAGCAGCCGATCGCGGGTTTGTGGTTAGGCAACGCGATCGATCAAGCGAGTGGCGATCGCCATGCTCATATTTTTCTGCTGTATGTCATGCCAAACCATCGACGCAAAGGCATCGGAGCGGCATTGGTGCATCATGCTGAAAATTGGGCAAGAGAGCGCGGCGATCAGCAAATTAGCTTACAAGTCTTTACATCTAATCAGCCTGCTCTTCAGCTATATCAAACATTAGGCTACCAAACTCAATCGTTGTGGATGGTCAAGCCGTTAGAATTATGAGAATTTTTCAATTCAAAATTCTCTAGTCATTTGGTGCGGTAAAGTTACTAGATATGTATAGCGATGATGATTTGACCGTCTTAGATATCGACGTTGATTTAGCCGACCCGCTCGATCAAATTCCTGCGATCGAAGACGAGTCAGAAGTTCAAAAGCCTAACCCCGATTTGATGCTGGCAATCCTCGACTCGCAGGATGTGCAGCAGCGAATGATGGCGACGCGAGCCTTTTGTGAACTGCAAGACGATCGGGCAATTCCCCATTTAATTCGACTGTTGAGCGATGCCTGCCCGTTAGTGCGAGTGAGTGCCGCCTATGCGTTAGGACGTAACCCGAGCAAAGATGCAGTCGAGCCACTGGTTAAGCAGTATGACGAAGATTGGAACGGCTATGTGCGCAAGGGCGTAGTCTGGGCACTGGGAAACTGTCATGATCGTCGTGCCTTGGCAACCCTACTCACTGCCGTCCGAACGGACATTCCCGCCGTTCGGTTGTGGGCGGCGAGTGCGCTGGCACAGATGACATCGGTGGGTTATGACGTGGTGGTGGCAGCCGTAGCACCGCTCATTGAGGCGTTGAGACAAGATCCGGTTGCAGCCATTCGCAGTAATGCGGCTTGGGCGTTGGGTCAACTCTGTCGAGAGCTACCTTCAAACGTGATTTATGCGACGGCGATCGATGCTTTGATTGAGTCGTTTGCGGAAGATTCAGATGTGGGTGTGCGCGAAGATGCAAAATCTGCAATGCTCAAGTTAGGGGACATTCGCGGGTTGCAGGTGATCGAAGAGTTAGAACAAGAAGGGCTTCCGTGGGAGCGTAGCCGAGAAACTTGGGGTTAGCGACACTAAGCAAACGCGCCGAGACGCTGCTTGATATAGACCTCTTTAGCCTTCGGATTTTTAGTATTTGGAGTTTCTTTAAAGTCAAAGCCATTGGTTGCTTTTAGTAGCTTCCCAAGTTGACGATGACCATAGCTTTTAGAATTAAAACCTGGAGACAACGTTTTAATTTGGGCTCCTAGAGTTCCTAGATGTGCCCATCCGTCGCTATCGACGATCGCGGCATAAGCATCTTTCAAAAGCTTCAATAACTTCTTGTCGATTTTCAAGCTTTGCTGACTTGTATTTGTTGAAGCAGAGGTTTTAGAGGCTTTCTGTGCATCTTTTAAGTTCTGCTGAGTTCCATTGGGCAAACCGATTGAATCAAAAGGAGAGGGTACAGATGCTTTCTGCGCGTCTTTTGAGCTTTTCTTATTTCCGGTTGACCGATCAGATGTAGAACTGTCTGGCTTGAATGTGTCAGTGTAGATAAATTTGTCGCAAGCACTCACAAAAGCCTCTGGCGTTTTTGGCGCACCAAATCCATACACCACCAGCCCTGATTCTCGAATGCGACTGGCTAAACGAGTGAAATCACTATCGCTAGAAACGATGCAAAATCCATCAAAGTTGCGTGTGTAGAGCAAATCCATCGCGTCGATAATTAGGGCGCTGTCTACCGAATTTTGCCCGTCGTATATCGGAATTGCTGAATGGGTTGAATTGCAAGCTTGTTGAGTTTGGCTTTCCAGTTGACAAGTTGCCCATTTGTCCAATCGCCATAAATTCGCTTGACGTGGGCGGTTCCATATTGGGTCACTTCCTGCAAAAGCGCCTCAATCCCGTCAGCACTCGCGTTTTCTGCATCAATTAAAACGGCAAGCCGCTGGTTCTTAGACGACATATCACTGTCCATTTGTGCGCCTGACCCTCAACAAAATAACTACCCAGTTTATAGATACCCAGAAACTACCCTCAATTACGGTCGGATGTCTTTTTAGAGGTTTCTGTTAAAAATCGGGACAAAGTGGCAAGACTAAGGAGATGTCATTTTCCCAATGTCTCGCTGAACGCCTAAAACAGGAGCTACTGTGGCGATCGGCTGTTCCCTATCTTTGCGAAGGAGTTCGTTATTAATGGAATACACAATTCCAGAGCTTGATCCCATTAGCCGCCAGTTGATGAGTTTAGAGCGTTCTAAAAAGACCAAAATGCTGGTTGTCGATGATGAGCCAGATAACCTCGATTTGCTCTATCGCACCTTTCGGCGAGATTTTCAGGTTCTCAAAGCCGAGAGTGGAATGCAAGCATTAGAAATTTTGTCTGCTGAGGGAGAGGTCGCGGTGATCATCTCCGATCAACGGATGCCCGAAATGAAAGGGACAGAGTTTTTGAGCCGCACGGTGCCTAAGTTTCCTGACACGATGCGGATTATCCTCACCGGATTTACCGACGTTGAAGATCTGGTTGAGGCAATCAACTCTGGACAGGTTTACAAATACATCACCAAACCTTGGGACCCGAATGAGCTGAAAGCGGTAGTGCAACGAGCTGCCGAAACATATGAATTGCTCAAACAACGCACCGAAGAACTGCGGCGATCGCAGGCGCAAACCGCGTTGCTTTCGACGATCATCCAGGTTACTCAAGATGCCTCTAGCTTGGGAAACACATTGGCAACGATCGCGATGGCAGTGGGCAAAAACTTTTTAGCCGATGGCTGCATTTTGCAACTCGTCGAGAGCGAGACGCTCACGGCTCACGGCAGCTACAGTGCCGCAGAGCCTTTAGAAAATTGGTTAGAGAACGACCCAATGGTGAGAGAGGCGATCGTGTCTCGAAAAATTCAGGTTTCTGTCAACGTTCCTGCCGATGCCAGTTTGTCAGATAGCCCTCACTACAGCAGTTCTGGGATTCAGGCGCATCTGATTGTTCCGGTGACGCTGCGAGGCAAACTGCTGGCGGTGCTGTCTTTGCAATGGAAGCAACCTTGTACTCTCAGAGAAGATGAACTTTTGCTCTTACATCTCTCTGCCCAACAGGTTGCTCTGGCATTAACGTGCAGCCACTATTCTCCTGTAATGGCATAGCGATTAGAATTTATTAATACGATTTAGTAGTGCAAAACCAAAAAGCAGGTCTTTAAAATCTAGAATTTTAAAGACCTGCTTTTCAGGGGTCTTCAGTCCAAAATCGGTAAGCCAAAATCGGATGAATTCTAATCAAATCCAAGCTTTGTTCGATCGCATCGCACCTGTCTATGACGAGCTAAATACGGTTCTCAGTTTTGGGCAACACCGAATCTGGAAACAAATGGCGGTTAAGTGGAGTGGTGCCAAACTTGGAGATGTGTGTCTCGATCTCTGCTGCGGCAGTGGTGATATTGCTCAGATGTTAGCCGAGAAAGTAGGCAAAACAGGACAGGTTTACGGCGTTGATTTTTCGTCGGTTCAGTTGGCAGTGGCAAGCGATCGGGCAACTCGTCGCTGTCTCAAACCCACGATTCAATGGGTGGAATCGGATGTTTTGACGTTGCCCTTTGCTGACAATCATTTCGATTGCGCCACGATGGGCTACGGGCTACGAAACGTGACCGATATTCTGCTTAGTTTGAAAGAAATTCATCGCGTCTTGAAGCCGGGGGCAAAAGCCGCCATTCTCGATATGCACCGTCCGAGTAATGGATTAGTGCGATCGTTCCAAAAGTGGTATCTCGATGAAGTCGTGGTTCCGGCGGCTCATCGGCTAGGCTTCACCGAAGAATATGCCTACATCGCGCCCAGTCTCGACAAATTTCCGACGGGTGCAAAGCAAGTCAGTCTTGCCAACCAAGCCGGATTCGCATCTGCCACACACTATCCCACTGCCGGGGGTACGATGGGAGTGTTGGTCATTATGAAAGGATGACAGACCTCTCTACACTTTGGCTCTTTGTCGCTCCTCCGAGCGTAGGTGGAATTATTGGATATTTCACCAACGATGTCGCGATTAAAATGCTGTTTCGTCCCTATCGAGCGCTTTATCTGGGTAAACAGCGCATTCCGTTTACGCCGGGTCTGATTCCTCGCAATCAAGAACGCCTAGCCAAACGAATTTCTGACACGATTATGGGATCGCTGCTGACTCCTGATGAGTTGCAAAAATTGGCGCGGCGATTGCTGCAAACTGAGCGGGTGCAGAGCGCGTTGCTGTGGCTTCTCAAACTGGCACTTGAGCAACTCGAATCAGACAAAGAGCAGAAAACCGCCAAAATCGTGGCAAATATTCTGCAAGATTTATTTGGGCAGTCGTTGCCCCGATTGTTAAAGGTATTGGCACGACGCGAAGACTTTCTAGAAGAGCAGCTTAATCAGATTTTTGATCAGGTGATTCTAGAATTTCAACTCAGCGATGATCAGTCGGGCAAATTGGCAGATTGGGTCACTCAAGTGGTCGCACCGCCCGATCGGATTCGTCAAGTGTTGATTGATTTTTTGACCGATCGCAATATTCAAGTCATTGATGAAGGTTTTCGAGAAAAAACGAGCGGGACGTATTGGGTCGTCGCCAATCTGTTTGGTGTCCGCAACTCTTTGGCGCGATTACGAGCCTTCTGTTTAGATGAAAGAGAAGCGTGTAATAAAGTCTTGGCAGAGTTGGTGTTTTCGCTCGGCATTAAAACTCGCTTAAGAGAATGGCTGCAAAACCTCTCGCTGCAAGATCTACCTGTTTCAACGGTCAGACAACTCCGCAAAACCATGCGCGAAAGTGTTCGTCAATATCTGCAAGATCGAGGGGCGGATGTGTTGCAGGGCTTGAGTGAGTCGGTCGATTGGGAAAATGTGGCATCGGTGATTCTGACTCGTCTGCAATCGTCGGAGGCGGTGACTAGCTCATTAGAAGTGATCAGTCAGGAGTTGGCGTTGATTTTAGAGCGATATCTGGAGCGGGATCTCGAAACGATTGTGGCTCAAGCCATCCCGATTTTGAATATTGATCAGGTGATTGTCGATCGCGTCAAAGCCACGTCTCCCGCAGATTTAGAAAACGCGATTAATGGAATTGTGAAAAGCGAACTGCAAGCGATCGTCAACTTGGGCGGCATCTTAGGTTTTGTGATTGGTCTGCTCCAGTCTGCGGTTTTGTTGATTCGTTGATCAAACGATCGCTTAATATCAAAAAACGTAAGCAGAAGCTTTATGAGCGTGTCGCCGACTCCAACTAAGCAATACATCGAGCAACGAGATGAAGGGGACTGGGTTGAAGGAACTCGCATTTCTTTGAACTCGATCATTTATTCTTTCCTAGCTGGAGACTCTCCTGAAAGTATTGCTCAAAACTTTCCGTTTCTGTCACTAGAGCAAATTTATGGATCGATCGCTTTTTATCTTGCCAATCGAGAATTCATTGACGCTTATCTCAAAGAAGGAGAAAACGAGTTTGAAGCGTTGCGGCGAACTCTGAGGCAAAAAAATCCAGCTCTATATCAAATTACACGCTCAATACAGTCCCAATTTATCGTTTGCCAAAACACTGATTCAGCGCTATCACATTGCTTATTGGCGGCTCGACCGAGCCGCATTTGAACCTGGTTATCTCAAAAGTTATCGCTGGCTTCGGTTGTTTGAACCTGAAACTGGAGCCGCGATCGCCCTTTTAAAAGCCGGAAAACTGGGCGCGATCGTTCAAATCATTCCTCAGTGTCGCATCACAACCGCGCGCGAAGTCATAATCCTGGATGCTCAGTGCATTCTCAAACATTCGTCTCTAAAATAAGAACTGACGTGACCTAAATTGTGAGATTAAGCTTTGTGACTACTGCCGCGTCTTCTCCGAGTCCTATCGAGCTAACTCCGAGCTACACGATTCCGATCGTGCTGGGCTTATCTGCCGTGCCCTTGCTGTTTGTGCAAATTTGGGTGAGTTTAGCGATCGCCCTATTTAGTCTGTTTTTGCTGATTCAAACCGTGATGCTGCGGCTGCGATTTACCGAGACAGATTTGGATATTTATCGAGGTGAAACGTTGATTCGTCGTTTTCCCTATCGAGAGTGGCAAAACTGGGAAATTTTTTGGTCCCCTGTGCCGATTTTATTTTATTTCAAAGAAGTCAACAGTATCCACTTTTTGCCGATAATTTTCGACCCAAAAACGCTGCGGACTTGTTTAGAACAGCGATTTCCCAAAAACCAAAATGCTGACACCTGATTTCCTGTAAAGTACAGACGCGATTCACTATCTCTTTAACCTTTAATCTCTAGACTGAACGTTCTATGAATTCTGACGAACTGCCGACCCAAACGCCTGACGCGATCGAGGAGACACCTTTAGATGCTGACGTAGCGCAACTTGCTGACTTGGTTAAAGAAAATCCGATTTTGGAACCAGAAATCGAGACTTTAACGCAGAAGATTGCCGACCTAACCCAGCAAGAACAGTCACTCAAAGCAGAAATCGCCTCATTAGAAACGGTTCGGAGTCAGTTGCAAGAACAGACTCTAGACGCTCAGACCTCTCTGGGGCGGCTGGTGCAAGACAGCTTAGGCGACTTAGAATATCGTCGGCAAACGCTGCAAATTGCGGTCGAACAGTTAGAGCGTCGTCAAGAACGCACTCGCAACGAGATGCGAACCACCTTTGCTGGAACCTCGCAAGATATTGCCATTCGAGTACAGAGCTTTAAAGATTATTTGGTGGGCAGTTTGCAAGATTTGGCGCTCGCCGCAGAGCAACTGGAATTTGAGAAACCTCAGCCGCCAGAAAGAACGATGTCTCCGATCGTAGAAGTCAAACCCCAAAAGTCATCGACTCCCAGATTTGCCGAGCAGAGTTTTCAAGAGCAAACCAAAAAGATTCGCAATCTGATCGATCAGTTTCGCAATCAGCCTGATTATTATGGGTCGGTTTGGCAATTGCGACGCACCTTTGAGCCGATTCACGCTGAGCGAGTTTCTAACTGGTTTTTTAACCAAGGCGGGCGGGGCGCAGTTCGCACGACGGGTTCTCGGCTACAAAACATTCTCGTATCGTCTGCGGTGATTTCGATCTTGTATCAGATCTACGGCGATCGTCTCCGCACCCTAATTCTCGCTAACTCTCCCGAACGCTTAGGAGAATGGCGGCGTGGGTTGCAAGATTGTTTGGGTGTCTCTCGCAGTGATTTTGGCTCCGATCGGGGCTTAACTCTATTTGAGACTCCAGAGCCATTAGCGATGAAAGCCGATCGATTAGTTAAAGATGGGCTGCTTCCGCTCATCGTCATTGACGAAACCGAAGAGATGATTAGTTTAGCGATGCTGCAATTTCCGATGTGGCTGGCGTTTGCGCCCAACCCTCAACAGATGCAGCCGCAAAATTATTATTACTAAGTAGGTGGACAGAATGAACGGTCAGACGCATTTCGGCTCCGCTCAACGCTTAAATGTGAGTTGAGCGATGTCGAAACCCAGATTGACAATTAAGTCTGTCTACTTAGAAATCATTTCAGCGTTGGTTAGAAGTTCTCAACCCTCATCCCTCATTTTTATGCTCCCCTGGTATATCAATAACGAACTCCTCCTGATCCTGGCTTATTTGCTAGGCTCGATTCCAACAGGCTATCTAGCAGGACGTTTGCTTAAAGGGATTGATATTCGAGATGAAGGATCAGGTTCGATCGGGGCAACAAACGTGCTGCGGACACTGGGAAGAGCACCCGCGATCGTCGTCTTATTGATCGATGCACTGAAGGGAGTTTTGGCGATCGCCGCCGTAAATTTTGCCTTCACTCGCCTCCCTGGATGGCTCTACTACACTAAAGTTGTAGACGTAAATCTCGCCAATTGGCAGCCCTTTACTGCTGTGGCTGTGGAGTGATTTGAAGCTCGACTCTACCTCCGTTGACTGCGACCTGCTGGTCGCCGAGCTTGCCAGACGCTCTTGGACCTGAAAGGCTAAACGGCGGATTTTCTTGCCGATAACTCACATTACCTGTTGCCTCAAATTGCTGCGTGGTGATGAACCAGAGCACTCGATCGGCATCCAGTTTCGACTGATTTTTCTGCCCCGCTCCTCGGACGTTACCCACCAGATCAACCGTATTTTTTTGCAAGTCCATCTGTCCTTCATTAGCGTTTAGAGTGACTTGCTGAGGCGAATTGACAATCGTGATCGGTTGGCTAGAAGCAAGGGTTTGAGCATCTAGATTCCAGAGCAAACTGTTACTGCTGACCTGCACCCCTTTTTCGTTTGAGTCAAGTCTAGCGTTTTGCTGAAGGTTGACGGTTTTGGCTTTTAAATCTACATCGGCTTTGTCAGCAGAGCCGCGATCAGTCAGCACGTTATTTTTGTATTGGTCAAACTGAATGGGACGATCGCCCATTACTTTCTCTCCCTTGACATCCCAAGTCAGATGCTCTGTTCTAATCTGAAGTTCGGGCGTTTTAGATGAGGCAACAACCTGACGAAAGAGTTCCATCGTTCGAGCGCGAGTCAAAACCCGTCCCTCTTGAGCTGAAAACTGCATTTGTTTATGAGTGCCCGTCACGTTATTACGGACGAACAGCACATCCTCAGTGGGTCGCCACTCTAACTCGTCCCCTTTCAAAATTGTGCCATCTCGAAGATCAGTCGCCACGATCGCTCCCTTAAGCAAGATAGACTTGCCATCGCCTTTGACTTCGCCTTTTTGCGCCGCGATCTGGAACACAGGCTTGCCATCTTGATAAAGTTCGCCTTTCGGATCTTCGATGACTGCATTCTTTTGATCTTTGCTGTAGCTGGCTTGCTTGGCTTTCACCTTCCACCACAGCTTTCCCTTGTCGTCTGCTTGTTCAAGGGTGACATCGTTAAACGTGAGGTTGCTGTCAAATCGCTGAATTTCTTTCGTGTCTTCTTTGAGTTTGTCAGCGGCTTGGTTGCGATTAAAACAGCCGCCTGTGCCCGTCAGTAAAGTTATCAGAAGTAAATTTAGAGCGATCGCTCGATTCAAATTGGGCTTTTTAATAGAAGTCAACATGGAACTATTTGAGGCATTCATAAACATCTAGACGCGATCGAGCGCCAAAATGCTCCCCCTTTGGCTTCTAGCTTTCTCGCTCAACACAGAAGTAGAGGAGTGTAGAACCCTTTGTTTCCCTCACTCCTCTACCATTTCTTGAACCCCTGATTAGATCGAGTGATCATCGTCGTCAGATTCGTCCATGATCCCAACACCCGTCAGCGGACGGTAGGTGTAAGTGCGCGGGGTTTTTTGGATATCTTCTTTGATGTTGTCGAGGTCAATATAGCGATCGGCAACATTAATTAAACTGTCGCTAGTCATCGATCGCAGGCTGACCACTTCAACCCGCACCCCACGATAGCTGACGGCATTCACTGCATACGCCAAATCGCCATCGCCGCTCACCAGCACAGCCGTGTCATACGACCCCACCAGTGACATCATATCGACTGCAATCTCGACATCTAGGTTTGCTTTTTTAGAGCCATCGGGAAGCTGTACCAGATCTTTTGAGATGACGCGATAGCCGTTGCGACGCATCCACAGCAAGAAGCCCTGTTGCTTTTCGTTGGTGCGATCGACCCCCGTGTAGAAGAACGATCGCAGCAGGCGAGATCCCGCCGTCAAACGGCAAAGCAATTTGGTGTAGTCAATTTCGATTCCCAGTTGCAGCGCTGCATAAAAGAGGTTAGACCCATCAATAAAGATGGCAACTCGACCACGATTTTCAAGAACTTGCTCTGGTGAAAATACTGTTTCAGACTCGTTTAAATGATTCAACACGATGGCTAACCTCAGTTTGTTATGAAACGTATGTGATGCTTAATCTGCATGAAATGTAGAAAAACTGTGACTCTATCCCTAAGCAGAACCTTCCTCCGGAAGCTCTAATTTTTGAAACACCGGCTGCGGCTCTCCTAAAATTTGTTTAGCTGGAAGGATTCCCCACGTCTGATGGTTTGGAAAAGTGGTTGAAACATCCAATAAACGAGTGTCACTAAAGTCTGCCGAATATCCTAACTGTTGATAAATTTGGGTACTTATCGTTGGAATGATAGGCGACAAAAGATACGCTGCTAATCGAACTGATTCTAAAACGGAGTAAAGAACTTGCTCAACTTCCGCTTGTTTGCCTTGCTTATAAAGCGTCCAAGGTGCTTGTTCATCAATATATTTGTTGCCCATTCTGACCAGCGTCAACACGGTTTCACAAGCACTGCTAAAGGCGAGAGCATCATAGAAGTGTGCCACTCGATCGCCTAATTCTAACCCCACCGATTTTAAGAAATTGTCCGTCGGCACCTCCTCACCCAAAACATCAGGAACGCTCCCTGCACAATATTTTTGTGCCATTTTCAGCGTTCGATTGAGCAAATTTCCTAAGTCGTTTGCTAAGTCAGCGTTAAGAATATTAACAAACCGTACTTTATCAAACACCCCATCTCGCCCAAACTCGATTTCCTTAAGGAAATAGTAACGAACGGCATCGGCTCCATAGCGATCGACGAGAGGCACCGGATCGATGGCGTTGCCTGTGCTCTTACCTATTTTCAGACCATCACGGATGAGAAAACCGTGACCAAAGACACGATCGGGCAAAGACAACCCCGCCGACATCAGCATCGCGGGCCAATAGACCGCATGAAATCGCAGAATGTCTTTGCCAATTAGGTGAATGTTGATTGGCCACCACCGAGCCAGCGCGTTGTCTAAGGTCGGCTCGCTGTCGGGATCGAGCAGGGCAGTAATGTAACCCAGTAAGGCATCAAACCAAACATAGAGGGTGTGTTTGTGATTGACAGGCACCGGAAAGCCCCAAGCTAAATTAATCCTGGAGATTGAAAAATCTCGCAAGCCTTGCCCCACAAAATTTAGCACTTCATTGCGACGAGTGGTTGGCAAAATAAAGTTGGGTTGGTCTTGGTAGAGTTGTTCAAGTTTTTGCTGATAATTTGACAGCCGAAAGAAATAGTTTTCTTCGTCGCGCCACTCGGCTTGTTTGTTAGGGTGAATGGCGCAGTAGTGGTGATCGAGAAGTTCTCGCTCTTCTTTAAACTCTTCACAAGCCACGCAATACCAGCCCTGTTGTTGGCTCAAATAAATGTCGCCGTTATCCCAGACTCGTTGAAAAAACTCGTTGACGATCGCAGCGTGACGATCATCCGTGGTGCGAATGAAGCGATCGTAGCGAATGTTGAGTTTGTCCCACAGACGCTTAAAGCCCTCTACGACTAAATCGGAATGTTCTTGGGGCGATCGCCCCAAACTCTCAGCAGTGCGCTCAATTTTTTGCCCATGCTCATCGCTTCCGGTCACAAACAGCACAGACTTTCCCTGCAATCGCTGAAAACGCGCCATCGCATCTGCCGCGATCGTCGGATATGCACTACCAATGTGAGGTAAATCGTTTACATAGTAGAGCGGTGTCGTAATCGAAAATGTGTGCTTCTTTGTGCTTTCAGAACTCATGGATACCATCAAAACAACCCTCGACTTGACCGTCAGCAGTTCACTAGGGGCTTGAACTCAGCATTTTAGACAGTCATTCGAGCCAATCAGTAGCAGCTTATTGATAAACAGAGTAGCCCTACCCTGATTTACTAGCGTCTTAACCCTGATTTTAGCTAACAACGCTGTGCAAAATTAGGCAAATAATCTTAAATAATTGAACAAAAGTTCCAGGAAACGAATCTATCAACGCTGAACGTGGCAATAATTTGCTCTAGCTTGATCACCTCGGCACAAAGGTAGCACTCCGAATTTGCATGAGGACGTTGGGCTATCGTCGGAGCAACAAGGAGCTTAAGCCCCTTGTCCTAAAGTACCTGCATGGGGCTATGACAATCAAAATTTACGGACACACCGCAACCCAGCGATCCGACCCGTGAGAGCATCAAGCAATTATTTACAACTTGAGATATTTGTTAACCTGAGTAAAGTAGGGTTAATAATTAAACAAATAGATCAGTCTGTAGAAACTCTAGTTCGATTTGCATGGTTTTTGACAGTCCGCTTCAAATTTCACGGTTGCTGCTCTCGGCAATGGGCATTCAAATGTACTTACATCACCGCGATCGAGTGCCTCAGACGGGTGCCACTCTCGTAGTGAGCAATCATCGCAGTTTTCTAGATGCCCCTCTACTAATGTCAGCAATGAACCGCCCGATTCGGTTTGCTTGCCATCACTACATGGGGCAGGTGCCGATTATGCGCGAAGTGGTCACAAAGTTAGGCTGCTTTCCGCTCGAAAACTCAGAGCAGCGGCAGCAGAGCTTCTTCCATCAGGCAATTCAACTGTTGCAAACCCGACAAGCGGTTGGGGTGTTTCCAGAAGGAACCGAGCCAATGGTCAACAGTCCGGCACGATGCGAGATGGGAGACTTTCAGCGAGGGTTTGCTCATTTGGCGCTCAAAGCTCCGGTGCAAGATTTGGCAGTGTTGCCGATCGCGATCGCCGTTCAAGATGAGATGAAAAGTTCGGCGGTTCCCCTCAAGCTCCTCAGTTTTTTTGATCCCTCTGAGCCACTATTCAAACAGGACGGTTGGCACCCACTGGTGATTTATCAGCGCGTGGATGTCCTCATAGGTCGTCCGTTTTGGATCACGCCAGCCCAACGGCAAAAATATCAAGGCAAAGGAGCGCGCGAGATCGTTCACCATCTCACGAGCCATTGTCATGACGAGATCAGTCGCCTGTTGCTTCGGGGATGCTATTAAGAAACCTTTAATCTAGTGTTTGTTCCATGAGTCACTCTTGTTTTTTGACCCCTAAATCGCTCAAGCCCAACTGCCCACTATTTGTGTTTCTGCCTGGCATGGACGGGACAGGGCAACTTCTGCGAGCGCAAACCGAAGGGCTGGAAGCCGCGTTTGATGTGCGGTGCCTAGCAATCTCGCCCGATGACTTAACGGGTTGGGACGAATTGGCACAGCAAGTTATCGAGCTAATCACAGGTGAACTCGCCGGAAATCAGCGATCGGTCTATTTGTGTGGAGAATCTTTCGGGGGCTGCTTGGCGATGAGGGTGGCAGTTCTAGCACCTGACCTATTCCACCGAATTATTTTAGTCAACCCCGCCTCATCCTTTAATCGCCGACCGTGGATTGCGTGGGGATCGCAAATTAGCCGCTATTTGCCAGAGGTAGCTTATCGGTTCTCGTCAGTGACGTTTTTACCGCTCTTGGCATCGTTTGACCGCATTGCAGAGGTCGATCGACAGGCGTTAGTTCAGGCGGTGAGATCGGTGCCTCAAAAAACGTCGATTTGGCGAATGGCTTTACTTCACCAGTTTCGGGTGCCCCGGCAGCAGCTAAGACAACTCACTCAGCCCACATTGATTATTGCCAGCGCAGAAGACAAATTGCTGCCATCGTTGCCAGAAGCCTATCGCTTAAAACGAGCGTTTCGCAATGCTTACGTGATGATTTTGCCTGAAAGTGGTCACAGTTGCTTGTTGGAGTCAGGCGTGAACCTCTATGACATCATGAAAACGCATGGTTTTTTAGATGAAGATAGCGTCTCGACTCAGGTGAGTTCTGCTGCGGTGAGTTGAGCGATCGTCGTTTCTCCCGCTTTAGAAAGAACTATTTTTATAGCAAATTCTCAAACTCTGGTCGCATTTGCAGAGTTTTGAGAACGGTTTTGATCTCTTGAGTCCGGTCTTTTTTGACGATTAAGGTCACTTTCCCATCGCGGACAATCACCATATCGTCTAAGCCGATCGTCACAATCAGTTCATCGTCATCCGTTGAGTAAAGCACGGTTCCTTGGGTATCTAAGCCAACATGAGTCGCCAGCTCTACATTAGGATTGTCTACTTTTTTGAGAAGTCGCTCGATCGCTCCCCAATCACCTAAATCATCCCAGCCAAATGTGACAGGTAGGACATAAGCGCGATCAGTTTTCTCCATTAAGGCATAGTCGATGCTCTTTTTAGGAAGCGTCGGATAAGCGGCAACGCCCTTCTCTTCAAGCGGCAGCAAAATTTCTGGGACGTGGTGACGTAATTCTTTTAGAGCAACGCTTGCCTGAAAGACAAACATTCCGCCGTTCCAGCTAAAGCGACCACTGTCTAGAAATGCCTGGGCAGTCTCGCGATCGGGTTTTTCGGTGAAGCGATCAACGCGATAACCAGGATACCCTGAGCTGCTACCATAAAGCCCGACTTTTTCGCCTTGCTCAATATAGCCATACCCCGTTGCGGGTTGATTGCAAGTGATACCCAGCGTCACGATCGCGGCTTCTTTGACCGCTAGATCAACTGCGGCAGCTAGGGTTTCCTCAAAAATCTCCTGATTGTCGATCCAGTGATCGGCAGGAAAAAAACCGACGATCGCGCTTTCTCCATAGCGTTTTGCGATTTCTAACGTGCTCCAAGCGACGGCAGGAGCGGTGTCTCGTCCTTCAGGTTCGATCAGCAGGTTTGCAAGAGGCAATTCAGGCAGTTGTTCCTGAACTCCCTGAGCGAGGTGAGACGCGGTGACTACCCAGAGATTATCCCAGCCATTGGCAACGTGGAGCAGACGATCAGCAGTTGATTGCAAGAGGCTACGATCGCTCCCATCAAGGCATAAAAACTGTTTGGGACGATGTTTGCGGCTTAAAGGCCAAAAGCGTTCGCCCTTGCCTCCAGCGAGAATAACGGGCACAAGAGGTTGGGTCATAGGAAATATCGGCTGCGTAGCACGTCAAATGAGGGAGCAGATTTGAAGCCAAAACTGGGTACTTGGCGGTGAAAGAGGCATTCAGATAAATGCCCATTTCGTCACAACTTTAGTGAATCCCAGACCCTTGTCTCTCTTAAATAGCGGATCTTCGCGGATTCTTCTCAATTCATCCTACCTTTTCAATCAAGACGGTAAAGTCTTACAAAAAGTTCAGGATGGCTAAAATCGGTTAGTCAGTCTGCTGTGACTACCTAGCCATAAGGTCGGGTTCAAGGGTAGAATTCCCAAAGATTAGCTGCGCGACACTTTTTTTATCAACCGGGAAATAGGTTGCCTTTTTAACTGAGGAAAGCTGCTTGCAATCAAGCGATCAGCCAACTCCATCGGGATGGTGAGAGAAAGCCAGAAAGTTTAAGTTAGGATATCGAGGAATCATTTGGGCTGGCAGCGTCAATCGATCTGGGGTGCTGAGGTTAGTTTTTTAAGTGGTAGGGAGTGGAGTAGTTGAAGAGTCAATCAACGTCGAGACAGCCGGCTGTGCTGGAAAATCGTGACGGTCAGTCTGCGCCTACCGTTTCCGGCTCTTCGATGCCGATTTCCTCGAAAAAGTCTGGAGGCGTTGCGATCGCGCGTTTTCTATTTTGGGGTTTTACCTTTTTGATTGCTGCGACCGCTTCTGCGACGATCGGCACCACCCTTGCCCTGATTACGCCGCTCCCTGGTGCGGTTGCCCCGGCGGAAGGACAAAAGATTTTTAATGATTTGTGGCGCAGTGGCTTCCAATATCGTGTAGGTCGCCCCGTCAATATTTTGGTCATGGGAATTGATCAAGTGCCTGGGGCACCTGATAACTCAGAAGAAATCTTCTCAGGGCGCAGTGATACCATGCTGCTGCTGCGAATTGACCCGTCTGACAACACCGTCAATCTGCTGTCGATTCCCAGAGACACGCAGGTTGAGATTCCGGGGATCGGGGTGACGAAAATCAATCAGGCAAACGCGAGTGGCGGTCCGGCGTTGGCTCGTCAAGTTGTCACTAACACCATGAACGGCATTGAGGTTGATCGCTACGTGCGGGTCAGCACTAGCGCATTTCGCGAGTTGGTCGATCTGCTGGGCGGCGTTGAGATTTATGTGCCTGAACGGATGTCCTATGTAGACAACACTCAAAAACTGAAGATCGATCTAGCTCAAGGCTGGCAAACTCTAAATGGCGATCGGGCAGAGCAGTTTGCGCGGTTCCGTCACGATAATCTTGGCGATATTGGACGGGTTCAGCGTCAGCAGGCACTCATTAAGGCACTGCGATCGAAGTTGGCAAGTCCTTTAGTGCTGCCGCGAGTGCCCAGTCTCATCACGATGATGCAGAAGTATATTGATACTAACCTCAGCGTCGAAGAAATGCTGGCGTTGGTCAACTTCGGGGTGAAGTTAGAGAAAGATGACTTTAAAATGGTGATGCTGCCAGGACGGTTTAGCGCACCCGACGAGTTTGCCGCTAGCTATTGGATCATGGACCCGCAGGGACGCGATCGTGTTATGCAGGACTATTTCAAAATCGGGTCCGCTGATGCGTCAAGCACAACTGCCAGCACTCCGATCAGAATTGCGGTGCAAAATGCGTCTAGCCAGACCGATGCAGGCAATCAGTTTGCAAATTATCTCACCAGCCTGGGCTATAAGAATGTTTATCTCACTCAAGATTGGGCAGACCACCAAGACAAGACCCAGATCATTGTGCAAAAAGGCGACTTACAATCGGCAAAGACTCTACAGGGAGTGATCGGATTCGGTGGAGTTGAAGCTGACTCAGTGGGAGACTTAGAGTCTGATTTAACCATTCGGCTGGGAGAGGACTGGTCAGCTCAACAGGCAGTTAACGCTAAGAAATAAGAGAAAATAAGAAGTCCATCAAAATTCTGCATTTTCTGCCGATGCACTGGTTCACTCAACCCGCGATCGCTCCCCAATCCTTTAAAGGGATTGCCCCCGCAGTCTCCTTTCTCGCTCGTCTAGCTGTTCTCTTAACGCTAGCTTGCCTTTGGATCTTGCTTGCTGCGACTCCTGCCGCCAACGCTCAAAGTAAGACCATTAACTACACCAGCACTCAGCTTGAAAAGCGTGACTTCTCGAATGCTGATTTAGAGGGAGGCGTTTTTGTCGGGGCTGAGATGCGAGAAGCCAATTTTCAAGGAGCTAACTTAAAGAGTGCAATTTTGACCAATGGGAATCTGCTGGCAGCCAATCTAGCCGGGGCAAACCTGAAATGGGCACTCGCCGATCGCGTTACCTTCTATAAGGCAAACTTGAGCAACACGATTTTTGTTGAAGCGACCCTCTTACGCAGCATTTTAGATGAAGCAGACGTGACAGGAGCAGATTTTACCGATGCGTTGCTCGATCGCTACACGGTCAAAAAGCTCTGCGAAACGGCTTCAGGAGTCAACCCCGTGACCGGGATCGCTACACGTGATAGTCTCGGATGCCCTGAATAAATTAGGGTAGGGGCGGATGCAGTTCGCCCCTATGGATTAAACTGAGTTTGCCCACTCCTTTGCCCAGTTGAGCGTTTGATGCACCAGATCCATTGTTGCCGCTTCGCAGTAAAGCCGTAGAACAGGTTCGGTGCCACTGAATCGAATCAGTAACCAACTCTGATCCGCCAGTCGAAATTTATAGCCATCGTCAGTTTGGCAATGAATTACCGATCGTCCCGCAATCTCTTTAAGAGGCTGGGTTTGCAGTTGAGTGAGCAGCTTTGCCCGCACATCCATACTAGCGAGGGGGAGATCAATGCGATCGTAAACTGCCGTGAAGCCCGTTTTTTGTCGAAGCTGGTGATATTGTTCGCCCAAGTCGTGCCCCGTTTGCACTACGGTTTCTAGAAGATAAAGGGCGGCAAGCAACGCATCCCGTTCAGGAATGTGATGTCCGTAACCGATGCCACCTGATTCTTCACCGCCTAAGAGAACTTGAGTTTCTAACATCCGATCGGCAATGTATTTGTATCCGATCGGGGTCTCAAATACAGGTAAGTTGTGCAACTTGGCAACTTGCGGCATCAAGTCTGAACCGCTCACCGTCTTGACGACTTCGCCCCGATAGCCCTTGCGGACAAAAAGATGCTCAATCAAAATGGGGATCAAGACTTGAGAACTCAAAAAATTGCCCTGTCCATCAACGGCAGCGATGCGATCAGCATCTCCATCAAACACCAACCCCACCACCGGAGCGGCACTGCGATAATCTCGAATCGTTTGCAGCAGCTTAGACAGATAGCGAGGGAGAGGTTCAGGGGCACCGCCTTCAAATAGGGGATCGCGATCGCTGTTCAACTCCTGAATCGGAACGCCTAACAGTCTTTCTAATCCCGTTGCGGCTGCACCGTGCATCACATCGGCAAAAACCGTCAGCTTTCCTTGAGCGATCGCCTCTCGAATAGCAGCGATATTGACTTGGGATCTCAGCCCATCGCAGTAGCTCGTCCAAGGATTAAAGAGTTGCAGCGAACCTGGTTTCTCAGTCGATCGCGCTACGGGTTCGGTCTGAATCAACGCTTCAATCTGCTGCGTCACTTCGGGCGGCACTGATCCCCCAAAGGCTCCTTTAACCTTTAGTCCAGAATATCCACCAGGATTGTGACTCGCCGTAATCACCAGCGCCCCCAGGGCGTTTTGCTGTTTAGCGACCCAACTAAAGGCAGGAGTCGGCGCAAAGCATTCAGACAGTACGACATCGAACCCGATCTCTCTCACTGAATCGGCTGTCGCCTGGGCAAATTCTTCTGACAAGAAGCGGCGATCGTAGCCCACGATAATAGTGTTGCTTCCGGTAGTGCTGCCGTAGACCTTAGCTAGAACTTGAGCCGCAAGAGGCGCAACGAATCGGAGTCGATCGAAGGTAAAGTCGGCGGCAATTAGCCCCCGCCAGCCATCGGTGCCAAACTTGATCGGGTTAATCGTCGTCACGATCGGAGCGGGATGAACCATGTGCCATAACCTCACTAAAAATCTGCGTCGTCTTGGAGTGTATTTACGATGCGGCTTCTGATCTCAGTATTTGGCAGATGCGACTTGATAACCTAATCAATCCAAAGACTAAAAAACCGTAAGATTACGGCTTAACTTCATGAGAGCAGCACAGGCGAGAGAGCGGCTTCTGTTTGAGTCGAGTTGGCAACTCCTGAATAAACGAAGCCTCGCTGCATATCGAGCGTGACGATTTCACCATCCCGAATCACGGCTGTCGCATTTTTGACTCCTACAATCACAGGCACCCCCAACCGAAGACCAATCACGGCAGCATGACTTGTGAGGCTGCCGTCTTCAGTGATAATCCCCGCTGCTTTGCGAATCGCTTCGACATTATCGGCACTCGTGGTAGACACCACCAGAATTTCCCCTGCATTGAAATGAGAAATCTCGGCTCCGATCGCGGCAACTCTCGCCCGTCCGCTCACCGATCCCTGCCCGATGGCGACTCCTTTGCCCCGAATCGCCGTGACGACTTCTACTTTGATCAAGTCAGTCGAACCCGGCACCCCCTGTAGTGTCCCAGCAGTCAGCACCACTAAATCGCCTTCGCACACCAGCTCTTTCTCTTGGGCGACGTTGAGAGCCGCTTGAAAGGTTTGCCAGGTTGACGGTAAATCGAGAACAAGCAAAGGCTTCACGCCCCAAACAAGCTGAAGCTGTCGGGCAACATCTACATGGGGCGTGATTGCCAAAATGGGCGTGGTTGGACGAAACTTCGAGACGTTTCGGGCAGTCGCTCCGGTTTTAGTGAGCGTCATCACGGCTCCAGCACCTAGCTGCTCTGAGATTCGACCGACTGCTTGGCTGATGGCATTGGGGATCGATCGTCCGGCATCTTCTGAAATCCGCTTGCCCTTTTCTTTCTCCATCCGTACCGCAATTTGCGCCATCGTTAAAACGGCTTCGATCGGATAGCTGCCAACAGCGGTCTCGTTTGAAAGCATCACTGCATCGGTGCCGTCTAGAATGGCGTTTGCCACGTCAGAAATCTCAGCACGAGTCGGACGCGGACTATTTACCATGCTGTCTAACATCTGAGTCGCCGTAATCACCGGAATGCCGAGCCGATTGGCGGTGGCAATCAAGCGCTTTTGCAAGATCGGCACGTCTTCGGCAGGAAGCTCAACGCCCAAATCGCCCCGTGCCACCATCACCCCATCAGAGATCGATAGGATGGCTTCCATTTGCTCGATCGCTTCGTGTTTCTCAATTTTGACAATCACCGGAACGGCTTTTCCAGCGCTAGAAATCAGTTCTTTGATTTCTAAAACATCTTGAGGATTGCGAACAAAACTTAGCGCTACCCAATCTACGCCTTGGTCTAAACCAAAGACTAAATCTTTGCGATCCTTGTCGGTGAGGGCTTTAATCGAGAGATAAACCCCCGGAAAGTTTACTCCTTTATTGTTAGAAAGCGGTCCGCCAACAACGACTCGACAATGCAGCGATCGGTCTGTGCGATCAACCGCTTCCACTTTCATCTCGACTCTGCCATCATCTAGCAAAATCGTGGCACCTAATGGCACTTCATCAGCCAGCAAGTCATAAGTGACCGAGCTAATCTCTTGAGTGCCGGGGATCAGTCGGCTCGTGAGCGTGAAGGGATCACCTTTTTTGAGCACGATCGCCCCATTCTCAAACCGTCCTAACCGAATTTTGGGTCCTTGCAGATCTTGCAAGATGCCGACGGGCTGATTTAAATCGTAGGAAATTTGCCGAATCAGTCGAATGCTTCGTAAATGATCGTCGTGAGTGCCGTGAGAAAAATTGAGGCGTAGTGTGGTTGCTCCAGCTTCGATGAGTTGCCGCAAGATTTCTGGACTACTGGTCGCGGGACCGATCGTCGCCACAATTTTGGTTCTACGCTGGGAAGGTTGCAATTGCATGAACAGAATTCAGAAGGACTACAAAGAGTGAAAGTTAATGAGATAACAATCAAGTTTCTAAAACATTGAAACGGTCAGAGTTTTGACACAGAAATGCTTTGTCTAGCTAAGACTAGGGGCAAAAATGGCTGTTTTAGTTGTGAAGTCAATCAGATCACTTCATCAATTTTCAGCTTCGATTAAAGAGGTTTATGCAAGTAGTTTAAGCGAAGACTCGTCCCCAGTGGGCACTTCTGAGAGCAGAGCTTTTAAGCCGAATGTTACTAATTTTCAACATGGCAGCATCAGGGATATTACCATGTTTGACTATGATTCAGAGAAAGTGCCACCAGACTGGTTTCGACCGGTGTGATACTTCTTAAAGCATGGCTATGGGCTGATGCGTCAGGTGCGATCGCGCCCGTCAGAGCGTAGTGGATAAACTCTGGCGATTCGCTCACAGCGCACCTGCAACGCAACAGAATTTCAAGCCCATGTGACAAAGCCAGCCGAACCCGATCGACTCAGTGCGATCGTGATTCAACTGGCAGGAAAATTAGGAGAGCGTCGTGCGAGAATTTCTAACGGAGGAACAATTGAGGCAGGCGGGGTGCAGAATTAGAACGAACTGCAACTCCACCATTCAAGCGTTCGCCTGTGCCACCATCTTGACGATCGAGAAATGGCTTCAGGTTGATGTCACTAGAGTGTATAGCTTTCGGAACCGGCGCGACGGTTCCTCTCAAGTTACGAATTCCTAGCAAACTGCCTAGCTGATTGAGAATGTTGCCATCTGCGCCATTTTGCCCATAGGTTAAAACGCCTTGAGTCTGTTGACCGCTATCCGCGATCGTCAAATTTTGAAACACGCGATCGCGGGTCGCAAGCGGGTCTTGTCCTGTGGGCACAGTTAAGACAATGCGGCAAGACGGAACGCGATCAGTCGTAACGCAAATCGTGTTGTAACCATTCTCAACAGCAGTCTTCATCTCCAAGAGACCATCTGCCCGGTAAGATTCTAGACGACGAGCAATCTCACCACAGCGACGATCCGAACTCCAGCCTCCCCCCAAAGCACTCGGAACAGCCCAAGGATATGCCTGATTGGGCTGACTCTCTGGCATATACATCACAGTCGGCTGACCATTAGAACTTTGGCAGGCAAACCGCACTCCGCTCAAGGGTGGATTGGGAATCGTAGAGCCAGGAGTCGTGGAACCAGGAATCGGGTTTCCGCCTGTTCCTTCGATAGGAACCACAATATCTCCAGAGGGTGACGTGGTTTGTGCGATTAATACGCTTTGGCTGGGTGCAGCGATCCCCGTGCGACTCAGCAGCATCACCAAACCTGTTGCTACGCTCACTTGCAAACCTGTCTTGACCTGCGATCGCACCATTGTAATAACCCTCAATTGGATAAATATTATAGATTGGAAAGTGCAACTGTATAGAGGGGAGTTTGCGGCTTCTGACGGTGTGCCCCAACCCTGCTTCAACCTTAAAAACCCTGAGTTTATAACGCTTTCAGACAAACGCGTTTCTCTCGTAGCCTGGTCACTTTGACCCCGTTTTTTCTACCAAGTTCCCAATTATTTAAGATTACCAAACCTGCCTTCTGGCTCCCGATGATCGATCGCGACTTAAGTTAATGAAATTTGAGCGAATCTATCAGTCAAGCTTAATAAGCTTTACTTAAATTCATGATTCTGCGTATCGTATACTACGTGAGGATACGCCAAAGGAGAAAGAAATAATGTCGGCGGCAACAAAGCCCCTGACGGTTCCTAAAGAGTTGCTAGGTCCTCCTGGTGACTTCAACCCGACTCTGTTGATTTTTTGGCTCTCAGTGGTTTTAGCGGTGATCACAACGCTGGGTTATTGGTGCTGGGGTTGGGTTGGTTGGTGCTGCTTCTGCCTGAATGTTTTGGCGCTTCACCTGGTAGGAACTGTGATTCACGATGCCTGCCATGGAGTTGCCCATCCAAATAAATTTGTGAATGCTTTTTTGGGGCACGGCAGCGCGTTTCTGCTGTGTTTCTCATATCCAGTATTCACGCGGGTTCACATGCAGCATCATGCAAATGTGAATGATCCTGACAATGACCCTGATCATGTGGTTTCTACGATGGGTCCGTTGTGGATTATCAACGCCCGATTCATGTATCACGAGTTCTTTTTCTTTAAGCGCAAGCTGTGGCGCAAGAATGAGCTTTTGGAGTGGTTTTTAGCGCGGCTCTCTCTGGGGCTAGTGGTCTATCTCGCTTATCATTACGATTTCCTGGGATATGTGTTTAACTTCTGGTTTATTCCTCTTGCGATCGTGGGCTTAGTTTTAGGGTTGTTTTTTGACTATTTTCCGCATCGCCCTTTTAAGGAGCGCGATCGCTGGAAAAATGCCAGAGTTTATCCGAGTCGATTACTCAACTGGCTGATTATGGGTCAAAACTATCACCTGATTCATCACTTGTGGCCCTCGGTGCCGTGGTATCACTACGAACGAGCTTATATTGCAACAAAGCCACTGTTAGACGCGAAAGGAAGCCCTCAATCGATCGGGCTACTCAAAGAAAACTTTCTCGGCTTTGTCTATGACATTTTTCTAGGAATCCGGTTTCATCCTAATAAAGAGGATTCTGTTGAGAAGATCTTACCGATCATCAAAACGCTACCGACCAACTCTGTCGAATAGGTGAGCGATCTGCCAGCTTAGAATCTATCTCCATGAAGAGGCTTTCATCTTATTGCTGCGTCAAAATCAGTGTTAGAAAAACTGATTATTAATGAAGCTTGAGGGGAAAACAATGTTGGGATATTTGTTTGTAGTGTTGTCGACTGCGCTGAGCCTGCTAGTCGTTGATATCTTGCTACCGGGCGTGAATATTGCGTCGTTTCCAGTGGCTTTGATTGCAGGAGTGGCGATCGGGTTAGTTAATGCCTTCGTGAAGCCAATTCTATCGCTGCTCACTTTGCCAGTTAACTTTTTAACGCTGGGCTTATTTTCTCTCGTCGTCAACGGCATTTGCTTTTCGCTAGCGGCGGCGATCACTCCTGGGTTTAGCGTTCATGGCATTTTGGCGTTTATTCTCGGACCTGTGATTTTGTCGTTTGCAAGCACCTTTCTCAACAAGTATTTTGCGGAACGTACCGTTGATCTCAAACCTGAAGCTTAATCCTCTAGAACGGAAACAAGAAGGGGTTCGCCGTAGTAACGAACCCCTTTTTTGACCTTCAATTAATTTATTAATCGCGAGTTCTGAGTCTCATGGGCGAAGCTGTGAGTTGAGCCAAAGTCCAATCGGGTCGAAGACTTTGGGCGTGGCGTAAGTAAGGATGATAGATTCTGACTTCTGGATCAGGCGTGTTGAAATGGATTAGAAAGCGAATGCAGCGCTCTAAACTGCCTTCTACATACATTTGCTGCACATCTAGCAGAGGCACATTTGACCAGTGAGGACGTTCACGAGCGATCGCGGCTGGATAGATGGCATCCAAATCACGAGTTGCGGAAAATGTAGCACTGATGATCTCGTCAAAATCAAGTCGATTATGAGCTTCCAGTTCATCTAGTAACTCAGTGACCGCTTCTCGAATCGCCTCAGCGCTATTTGCCGAGACGGTTGTTGCCCCACGAACTGCTCGAACTCTCCACTGCACAGTTTTACCCCTCCAGATTTTTGCTAGTTGTCAGCCGATTAATTGTAGCCGCTCCTGCCTTAATCAATAGCTTATTAAGAGAGCGTGAAGGCAGAGGAAATCAACAATAAAGGGTCTAAAAAGCTTTAAATCGGGTGAATGAATCTGCTGCTCTAAATTCCTCAGCGTTGTGTCTTAAAACCGTGCGTCGGGATGTTGAGACTATTCTATACAGCCCGACACCGATCCTCATTAGGGGCGATATAACCATAGGGGAAGCCCGCTTGTAGACAACTCAAACTCTAGCCAATCGGCACCCGCCGCAAGTCCGGGAACGGAATAAATCGCGTGGGCAAGGCTGTTGCTGGATGTAAGACGGCTAACGAGCGGTTTTTTCTCCTCAAAGGTGTAGGATTTGGTTTTTTCGGGATCGAGTCCAGCAAGTTCGGCTGCCCAACGACGAGCATCTTCTTCGGTGCCCAGACGATCGACCAATCCTAATTCTAAAGCTTGCTGCCCTGTGAAGACGCGACCATCGGCAAAGCTTCTCACCGTGTCGGTTGTGAGATTGCGTCCTTCTGCAACTACTCCTACAAATTGAGAATAGCTGACATCGATCAGTTCTTGCAGAATGTGTTTTTCGGGATCGGTGAGTTCACGATCGAATGCCAAAATATCTTTATAAGGTCCCGATTTGATCACTTTAAATGACACGCCGACTTTCTCTAGCAAGCGCTCTAAGTTGTTGCCGCGCAAAATCACGCCAATGCTGCCTGTAATGGTGCCAGGGTTTGCCATGATGTGTTGAGCACCCACGCCAATATAAACCCCGCCTGACGCTGAGATATTGCCAAAACTGGCGACGATTTTGACCTTTTCTCGAAGTCGTTTAAGCGCACAGTAGATCTCGTGCGAATCGGCAACGGTTCCACCAGGGCTATCAATTCGCAGCAGCAAGACGGGGAAGCGTTTTTCTTCAACTGATTTAAGATCTTTGAGAACACGATCGCGGGTTGCCCCTGCAATCGCCCCTTTAATTTCAATCCGAGCAATCTGTTTGCGAAATCGGGACTTAAAAAGCGAAATCATGGGCGTTAAACCGACAGTAAATGAAAATGACTTGAACTTCTAGTGTGCCTTAAGGGGCGCAATGAATGGGGAAGATTGGGGATCAGAAAACCGTCCGATCGAGACGCTACTCACGTAACATAAGTACATAATTAAATAGAACTAGCCCAGACTTTAGCAGTCAGTCTCCTATGCACCTCAAGCTTACCGAGTCTCGATTACCGTTTGCCCCTCTCTTATTGATTGCCCCCTTCTTTCTGTGGGGAACGGCAATGGTTGCCATGAAAGGCGTGATTCCCAATACAACACCATTTTTTATGGCAGGTGTGCGATTAGTCCCGGCGGGTGTGCTGGTGCTAATCGCAGGTGCCTTGATGGGGAGACCTCAACCCAGAGGGTGGATGGCGTGGCTGTGGATTGCCCTGTTTGGTTTAATCGATGGAGCACTCTTTCAAGGATTTTTAGCTCAAGGCTTGATGAGAACAGGAGCAGGTCTGGGTTCGGTGATGATTGATTCTCAACCTTTGGCGGTGGCACTTCTAGCACTGTGGCTATTTGGGGAAACGATCGGGCTTTGGGGCTGGCTCGGTCTAGCGGTCGGAGTGTTGGGGATCACTCTGTTAGGGCTACCGGAAGACTGGATCTGGTCAGTGAGAGATTGGGTATCGACCGCGATCGCTAATCAGCAGTGGACATTTCCCAGCGACGAATTTTTCTCCAACTTCTGTCTCAGTTTATTTGATAACGGACAGTGGCTAATGCTACTAGCTGCCCTATCAATGGCAGTCGGGACGGTCACCGTTCGCTATGTGTGTCGTCATGCTGACCCTGTGACGGCGACGGGGTGGCACATGATTTTGGGAGGCTTGCCTTTATTTGCGCTGTCCTACCAATTAGAGTCCGCACAGTGGGTGAATTTGACGACCTCTAACTGGATGGCGCTAGCTTACTCGACGATTTTTGGTAGCGCGATCGCTTACGGATTGTTCTTCTACTTCGCCTCTAGTGGCAGCCTGACGAGTCTGAGTTCTCTAACGTTTCTGACTCCTGTGTTTGCCCTGTTATTTGGCAATCTCTTTTTGTCAGAGGTGCTGAGTCCGCTTCAGTGGTTTGGGGTGTGTTTGACGTTGGTGAGCATCTATTTAATCAATCAACGAGACGTGTTGAGTGAGAAACTGAGACGACCTGGCTTGGAGATGGTTTCTCTCGATCAGGGAGAGATTCAGAGCCGGGAAATGGGTGAAGTGACGATCGCCTCGCCTGTCGTAAAACCTGAATCTGAGTAATAGAAGCGGGATTAGAGATCTGCGTGAAAATAAAATTCCCTGCTGCCGTTGACCGTGGATTTCGACCCAGCTCAGCCCCCTGTTGGAGCATTGAGGGCTAAACAACGCCGAAGCCTGCTCAGTTATTTCCTAAAAGTAATCCTCATGCAAAAAGCCTCCAGTCTTTTGAACTGAAGGCTTTTCGATTTGGTGGCGGGGCATGGATTTGAACCATGGACCTTCGGGTTATGAGCCCGACGAGCTACCAGACTGCTCTACCCCGCGTTGCTTTCAACTTACCTAATATAGCGTTAAATTGTCGGGTTTGACAAACTTATTTTCAAAATTAGAACAAACTCAGGTGGTTCAACTCATAAAAGAGTCTGACAGAGCCAGAAAAACGGCGTAACGTGAATAGACACGATTGCTCAATTCGTCCCTTCACTCCTTACAGCGCATGGAAATCTTAATCGTTGAAGACGAAGCTGAAATCGCTCAACTGATTCAGCTTTATTTAGAGAAAGAAGGCTTCTCTTGTCACACTTGCCGGGATGGGTTGACGGCTCTACAACTTTTTCAGGAGCAAAAACCCGATCTGATTATTCTCGATTTGATGATTCCTAAATTAGACGGGTTAGAGGTGTGCGCCCGCATTCGCCAAAAACCTGGCACGAAAGATCCCTATATTCTGATGCTGACCGCCAAAGGAGAAGAACTCGATCGCATCATTGGTCTCTCAACCGGAGCCGATGACTATATGGTCAAACCCTTTAGCCCTAAAGAATTGGTCGCACGAGTTAGAGCCTTATTGAGAAGAACCCTGCGCCAAGGCGGACAAAGCCAGATTTATCGAACTCACAGTTTCTCGATCGACCTCGACCAGCGATCGGCAACTCGTCACCTGACCCCTGACAAGTCAGAACCGCTCGATTTGACGACCCTGGAGTTTGATCTGCTTGCTACCTTTATGAGCTATCCCGGTCGCGTCTGGAACCGGACTCAGTTGATTGATAAACTCTGGGGCGATAACTTCTTTGGCGATGAGCGAGTAGTCGATACTCACGTCGCTCGTCTCCGCAAAAAAGTCGAGCCTGATCCCGCCAATCCTACCTTCGTTAAGACAGTGATTGGGGTTGGCTATAAATTTGAGGATGCCAGTACTTCATGAATAAACTTGGCTTACGGGGACGGCTCTTCTTATCTCACACGATCGTCATGGTGGTGGGCTTGAGCACCCTACTAACCGTAGGCAAACTTTACTCTCCGCAGCTATTTATTACTCATATTGAAAAGATTCAGGTCGGGGGAGTCAACGTTCGATATTTTCGTCGTCAACTGCTCGAAGGGTTTGAGTCAGCCTGGAGTCGCGGCGCGTTTTGGTCTGTGATTGTCGGAGGCAGCACCGCAGGAGCTTTAAGTTATTTGGTGTCTCGACGCATCGTGCAACCCTTGATTCAGCTAGAGCGAATCACGCGCAAGTTTGCATCGGGGCACCTAGAAGAACGAGTCCCTGCCAATGAGATTCCTGAGTTAAATCGGTTGGCTGAGAGTTTTAACCACATGGCAAAAGAGCTAGAGAGCGTTGAGCAGCGTCGTCGCGATCTGGTCAGTGACTTAAGCCACGAGTTGAGAACCCCACTCACCGTCGTTGAGGGCTATCTCGAAGGATTAGCAGACGGCACGATCGAGGCTTCGTCTGATATTTATCAACGGTTGGCTAGAGAAACAACCCGACTGCGCCGCTTGGTCAACGACCTTCAAGAACTGTCTCAAGCCGAAGCGGGCTATCTCCCCATTAATGCCAAACCTCTCAATATTTGTCCTCTACTAGCCTCCCTGGTTCAACGGTTTTCAGATCAACTCCTAGAAGGCACGACCACGCTCACCCTTGAGTGTCCTGCTGATTTGCCCTTGGCGCTCGCTGACCCTGAGCGAGTTGAGCAAATCTTGGTAAATCTGATTGGCAATGCGTTGCGCTATACGCTTCAAGGCACGGTGACCCTTCAGGCGTGGCAGGAGTCCGATAAACTGTGGATTGCTGTTAAAGACACCGGACAGGGTATTTCTGCGGATGATTTGCCCCACGTATTTGAGCGATTTTGGCGATCGGATCGATCACGCGATCGTCATTCTGGGGGCACGGGCATTGGGTTGGCGATTTCTCGTCGCCTGGTCGAGTTGCAGAAAGGCGTTATTCTGGCTGAAAGTGAGCTTGAAAAAGGAAGTCGGTTTCGATTTTCGCTGCCGATCTCGCCCCGATTCACCGCTTTGTGATAGTGCAGTCACAGAGGTGTCAAACCAGGTTACTACAGTGAAGAAAGTGAACTTTGCGGAACTCGTCATGCTTCCTTTTCCGTTGATGGCGCTGATCATTGGCTGCGTTGTGTTAGCTGCGTTTGCTACTCTGCGCGTTTTATTTCCTGCGAATAAACCCCCTTGTCGCAGACGCGTCAAACCCAGAGGCTAGAACTTTAGATTTATTCCCAATGCCAGATCCAGCAACGCAGTCTTTGAAAGGTTCGGTCGTCAGGCTGGGTAGCATAGATTTGAAAGTAGCTTATTCGCCGGGGAAGTCTCCCGCGATCGTGCTGGTGCATGGGGGGTTAGGCAATCGCTTTAATTGGCGAAACCAGTGGGAGTTTTTGAGATCGCGCGATCGGGCTGTTCTCGCTTATGATCTGGCGGGGCATGGTGAATCTGGGCGTTATCGTCGCTATTCGGTGGGCAGACA
This sequence comes from Phormidesmis sp., assembly GCA_965277365.1. GTDB lineage: Bacteria > Cyanobacteriota > Cyanobacteriia > Leptolyngbyales > Leptolyngbyaceae > Phormidesmis_A. The sequence goes on from CBDICO010000001.1 coordinate 153,036, forward strand.
TCGCCGTGATTTGACTCGGCTCTTGCATCATTTCAATCTTGAGAAGCCGATTTTGTGTTGTCACAGCTATGGCGTGACCATTGGACTAGAGTGGGCAGCGCGTCACCCAACCCAAGCAATGATCGCGATCGCAGGCGGCACTCACAATCTCACGCCCTGGTGGGAAGTTCCGTTGATGAAGGTTTTGGCGGCTGGCGGATATCAGATTTATCATTCATCTCCGATTCAGCAGATGATGCAGAGAAGTTCTAAAAACTCAATGTCGTCTGACTTGCCGTCACAGGCACACCCTTATGAAGCGATCGAGTCGTTTTGGGGCTACGACGGGCGAAAACACACGCTGCTCTGCCCGACTGTAGTGATTACGGGCGGGCGCGATCCTGTGTTCCCGCCGACGATGGGCGATCAACTAGCGAGTCATTTGTCCAGTAGCGTTCATTTGACGGTGCCCACTTCAGGTCACTCAGTCATGGTTGAAGCGCCCAACATCGTCAATCAGGCACTTTGGCAGTTCCTGCATCGAGGCGAACTCGTTAAAAGCTGGGTCGATCTGGTAGGCAATGGCTGGGTGACCGATCGCTAGTTTTTCCAGCCGCTTTACTAGTTGTGCAGAGAGATCAGGGTCGCTCCATTGCTGCGATCGCTTTCGGTACCGCAGCCGTCAATACTTCATTTCCAGTGTCGGTGATTAACACATCATCCTCAATGCGAATGCCGATCCCGCGCCAGCGATCGGGCACTTCTGGCTGTCCCTCAAACGGTTTGAAGTCTGGTCGAATATAGATTCCCGGCTCAACCGTCACCACTTGCCCAGACTGAAACGATTGCCAGGTTTCACCAATTTGTCGCACTCCCACATCATGGACATCTAGCCCCAACCAGTGACCCGTGCCGTGCATAAAGAAGGGCTTATATTTTTTCTCTGTAATAATTTCTTCAATATCTCCGTGCAGCAGTCCCAGACTCATTAGCCCTTCCACGATCGTCCGCACCGCCGCATCGTGAAACAGATTCCAGGGATTGCCGGGTTGCACTTGCTCGATCGCCCTCAGTTGCGCAGTTAGGACTAATTCATAAAGAATGCGCTGCTCGTCGGTAAACTGGCTGCCCACTGGATACGTCCGGGTGATGTCGGAGTTGTAATAGTCGTAAGAGCAACCTGCATCGACTAACAGAATTTCTCCATCCTGCATTTGGCGATTGTTTTCGGTGTAGTGCAGAATGCAGGCATTTGCGCCCGATGCTACGATCGAGGGATATGCCGCCCCTAACCCGCCTCTGAGCCGAAACAGCCGCTCCATCTCCGCCTGAATTTCATACTCATAGCAGCCTGGTTTTCGCATCTCTAGCGCCAAGTTGTGCGCCTCTGCCGCGATCGCGACGGCTTTTCGCATCCGCTCTAATTCACTGGCGCTTTTCACCTGCCGCAGAGGATGCAGAATCGGTCCCGGATCTTCGATCGCGATCGGTCCTGTGCCTTTCTTCTCATAGGTTGACATCAACCGTTGCCAGAGATTGAGAACGGTGTGGTTGAAAGTGCGATCGCGTCCCAAATGGTAATAGATGCGATCAGCATTCTCAACGTATTGAGTTAATTTCTCGTCGAGTTCAGCGATCGGATAGGCTTCATCCGCGCCATATTTTTCTTTAGCAGCGTCTACTCCAATGCGATAGCCTGACCAGGTTTCTTTATCGGCATCTTTGGGGCGAACAAACAGCACAAACCTGTGGGTTTCATGGTGAGGCGCAAACACGGCTACAGCATCAGGTTCATCAAACCCTGTCAGATAGAAAAAATTGCTATCCTGCCGAAAGTTATATGCCACATCGTTGTGCATGACCGAGGTCGGTGCACTGCGAAGAATAGCGGTGCCTGACCCAATTTTGGTCATGAACTGGTCGCGACGCTGACGATAGTCTGACTGCATAAAGAAAAAATTAAAGAGTGAAGGGTAGAGGGCAAAAGGAGCTTTCACCCTTTACCCGCTTTAAAATTTGTAACTCAAAACTTGAATCGCCATCCCATTTTTGGGCAAATCTGCTTTTTGAATTGAGATCGAGTCTCCGCCTTGCCGCACCGCAACCCCACTCATCAGTTTGAGGAAGGCATCAAGTCCCACTAGATCGCACTGATCGTTGGCAGCTTGGGTGCGATACTGCGTCGGGATCACCAGCTTAGGATTCAGCACATTAATCGCTTGCTTGGCTTCTTCGGGAGTATAGGCTTTCGGTCCGCCGCCGACTGGAACAAACAATACGTCTGGACTTCCCAGCAGAATTTTTTGCTCAAGAGAAACAGGTGCGGCGGCTCCGCCCAAGTGGAGAACGGTCACGCCTCCTTGAGTCCATCGCCAAGCCACGTTGCTGCCAAATTGTTTGCCCCCGACTAAATCGTGATCGGCGCTGATTCCCTGAATCTTGATGCCGCCGACATCATAGGCTCCTGCCTCATAGAGCAAGCGAGGATTTCCGGGCACTAGCTCGATCGCGCCCTCATCCAAAAGTTGACTGCTGATTAGCACCAAATCGGCATTGACTTTGGGCACGCGATATCCGGCTGTGCAACCCAGACTCCGAAATGGATTAACGAGAATTTTCTGCCCGCTTCCGGTGAACAGAAAGCAAGTGTGTCCCAAATATTGCACCGAGAGTGAGCCAGTCTGCGCCTGAGCAGAGTCAAATCCGGAGATCACACCCGTCCCGGCTGCGGTGAGCAAGCTTGCTCCAGCAAATTGCACAAACTGTCTTCGTTTCATAGCGTCCTCACAACGATGGTTAGAGATTAGAGATCAACCAGAATTGGACAAGTCCTCTCATTTCTGACCACTAATTTCCTGCAAAAAGTTCCTCAGCAGTTGCTTCCCCGATGCCGTGAGCACACTTTCTGGGTGAAACTGCACCCCCTGAATATGAGGATACTGCCGATGACGCACACCCATAATAGTTTGGTCATCTACCCACGCTGTGATTTCTAAGACTTCTGGGCAAGACTGCCGCTCAATCACCAGACTATGATACCGAGTTGCGGTCATCGGATTGTCGAGTCCGTTAAAAACGCCTGCGTTAGTGTGATGCACTTCAGACGTTTTGCCGTGCATTAACAGAGGGGCGGCTACGATCGTGCCCCCAAACACCTGTCCGATGCTTTGATGTCCTAGACACACCCCTAAAATTGGCATCGCTGGACCGAGTTGCCGAATTAAATCGAGCGAGATGCCTGCGTCGTCAGGTCGTCCGGGTCCGGGTGAAATGACAACTCCCGCCGGATTAAGCTGACGCACTTGCTCAATCGTGATTTGGTCGTTTCGATAAACCTGAATATCTGCCGCTATCGGAAACTCAGCCCCCAACTCGCCTAGATATTGCACCAAGTTATAAGTGAAGCTGTCGTAATTGTCGATGACGAGAATCATTTGAAAGGGTGAGAAATAAAATCTTGTTTCTATCCTCCCACACTCCCTGACTTCTCTCAGCCTCAGTCACAAATGGAGCGCTTGGATGAAGAGAAAAAGCTTAGGCAGCAGCAGGAAGCCAGCGACTAATAGAGCCGCGATCGACGACACCAAAACCGCCGCTGCCGCGCAGTCTTTAGCAATTTTAGCGAGTTCGTGATAAGACTGCTTGACGGTCAAATCGACCACAGACTCGATCGCGGTGTTGAGTAACTCCATCGCTAAGACTGCCCCGATCGTTAACCCAATCACCGACAATTCGACCACGCTGAGACGTAAAAAAACGCCCAGGCTGATTGCTAGAGCGCCCACAAAGACATGAACTCTAAAATTGCGCTGCGTTTGAAAGGCGTAGCTGAGTCCCATCCAGGCATATTTAAAGCTCGTCCACAACGTTGGAGCTACTTGCCACGCCAAATCGCGAGTGGGCTTGAGAGGCACCACTTTGGCTGGGCGCTTTGAAGGTTGGCTAGGAAGTTCTTGGGACATAGTTAGCAGGGGGACAGAATAGGCAATCAACCGCAGAATTAGCGCGATGGACTCAGCAGCAAACGGCTTGTCATTTTATTTTGCGATAAATTAGCTTAAAAGACAGTATTACAAGATTCGTTCAAAAATATCAAATTAGTTAAGAGGCGATCGGCACGGTCAATTCAATCGCGGTGAGCAAAACCTGCTGCTGATTCAACATTCGGGTCAAGCTCTCGTCGTCGGGATGATCCCAGCCTAAAAGATGTAGTAGCCCGTGTGCCGATAACCAGGCAAGCTCAGTTTGCAGCGAGTGTCCTTGCTGCTGTGCCTGTCGAATAGCGGTGTCGATCGAGATCACGATATCTCCTAAATACAGCGCTTCAAGCTCATCGACGGGCAGAGGAGAGTCTACTTCGAGCGCCGCAAACGCTAGCACATCGGTCGCCTGGTCTTTATGGCGATAGTGATGATTCAGGGTTTGAATCTCACGATCGTCCGTCAGCCGCAAACTTAACTCATAGGCTTCGTGCAGATGCAGAGGCAAACTGTCGTCGACATCGATCGGGTTGAGAAGCTCTAACCAATGACGAAACCAAATCTCCCAAGTTTCCGCAGAAACGAGAATCTGACCGTGATTGGCTGAAAAGCACTCCTGGACACTAACTTCGACCTGCATGGAATCTAAACCCTAACGAGTGATATAAGCCAGCCCGACTAAGGCAGCCAGAAGCCCGACGGTAGTCAGAGCAAAGTGATAGATTGAGGTGCCCCGCTTGCGTACCATGTTTCGCATGGCAAGCTTGACGTAGCTCGGCTTTTTGGTTTCTTTAGAGTCAGAGAGTGGAGATTCAGCCGGAATTTCGGAGGTAGGAGAGGGATTGCTCATACAATTTGACGCATCACAACTTACAAAACGATTAAAATTGCCAACCCCTTAAAGGGAGGGTCACTCATCAATGTAACAATTTGCGGACACTCTGTTCCTTCGGTTCATTGTTCTTTTGCACGGGTTTCTCATGTCTCGTCTTGCCAGTACCATTGAAGCAATTCTCTATTTAAAGGCGCAACCCTTGTCGATCGCTGAGATTGCCGAGGCGGCGGCGTGCGATCGTGACTCTGCCGAAGAAGGACTTTTAGAGCTAATGGCAGACTATGCCCATCGAGACAGCGCGTTAGAAATCGTGGAAACGCCCAACGGCTATGGCTTGCAGCTACGAGAAGCCTTTCAACATCTCGTGCAAATTATGGTTCCGGCAGATTTGGGGATCGGTGAGTTGCGAACGCTAGCGGCAGTGGCGATTAAAGGTCCGATCGCCCAAACCGATCTGGTAGACCTGCGAGGATCAGGTGCCTATCAGCACGTCCAGGAGCTAGTTTTGCAGGGATTTGTTCGCAAACGGCGGCAGTCAGATGGGCGATCGTATTGGATTCAGGTCACAGACAAATTTCATCAATACTTCCAACTTAATCAGTTGCCTCAGAGCTTCGAGAAGCTAAAAGGCAAGCAAGAATGACGACATGGCTGAAATGAGAATCGCTAGGATGTGAATCGAAATTTTCCGATCATGTTCTGAAAGTCCCAGCGAATCGGATCAGACGGGTAATCATAGAGGACGCTGAGAACCATCATTTTTTGGCGATCGCGACTTGGAAATACCACGTTATCTCCGCAAACTTTGGTACACCACGGATAAGAGACGGCTGGCTGTCCTGCAAAGGTGTAGCGTTTGGGGTCGTCTTGCCGATGGGCGAAGTTAGACTCAGCCGTGCGCTGTCTCACCCACTCCAATGCAGAAAGTCGATTTGGGTTGTTAAACGCAGTTATCACAATACGTCCAGCCTGATTGGTTGCTTTTGGCTGAAGTTGCAGATAGCCTCGGTTCTCGGCACTGGAATCTAACTGATAGCTGGATGGATAGGCAATTTTGAAGTTAAGGCGTTGGCTTTGATAGGTTTGATAATGGCTTTGACGGGCTTGGGCTTGGATAGAGGGAGCGATCGCAGCCGCACTCACAGCCCCAGGATTCAGTGAAATCAATGCCCCAGCCAAGAGACCAATCTGTTTAAGCTGCCAATAAAAGTTTGTCATGAACGTCATTCCAGGAACACATTTGAACAGAGCGAAGTGATGGCGTTTTTAGAACTCCTGTCGCACTCTAGTCAGTAAGGCTGCTTGTGCTGAGTTTTTCATCTCTCTTTAGGCACTCCCCAAATTTTGACCGTGCGATCTTCGCTGCCACTGACTAATAACGGGCGATCGCCACTCACCGCCACGGCGGTCACTAAGCTCGAATGTCCTTGCAATGAGCAAATTTCTCGTGCTGCGTGTAAATCCCAAATCTTGATGGTTTTGCGACTTCCACTAATCAGATGTCTGCCCTCATTCACCGTCACTGATGCAATACTTCTCGGCTGTTTTTGAGAAGGAGTGATGACTTCCTCGGTTCTTAGACTCCACGATTTCACAACGTGTTGTTTGGTTCTAATCGTGAAGCTATCTTCGTCAACATCAATTGAGATTGCGAATACGATCGACCAAGTGTTGACACTAAATAACTCCTCACCCGCTCGAACATCCCAGACTTTGACTACGCCATCGCGACTGGCGCTGATCAGAATCTCTTGATCAGGTCGGTAAACAAAACAACGAGTCGCGATCGTAATCGCCGTAATTCCTGCCGCATGTCCTGTCAAGGTTGCCAGACACTCAAACAATGCATAGGGACTGTAATCGTCTAACGCTTTTTTTGCCTTGAGTTCCGATCGCTCTTGCAGCAGCAAATATGCGACTTTCTGCACTTGAAGCGACGAGTCTTGCAATCCCCAAATCAAAAAATCTAGCCCCACGCTAGACATTTGTCCTTCTCGAAGTGCAGCGATGCGCTGGTCTACCCGATCGCTCGCAAACCGTCGTCGAAGTCCGTCTAGCCCGCCTAACACGACACTTCCTGCCTGAGTTGTCACCTGACCCCCTAGCACCGCGTCGTCGTTTTGAGGTTGATTTACAGGACTGATCACGAATTCATTCTACTGTTTGCAGTTCACATCACGAGCCAGCGCTTTGAAGCGCTAATTCTATCGCTCTCGATCCTAATCCTGCTACCCTCAATGAAGGCTCCTTTCTAGGTAAAGGAAGGAGATTTCTACATCCCGACACCCCGCAACTTATGAGTTACCCAGACAGCATTGCTCCTCACGGTGGGCAGCTAATCAATCGCATCGCCAGCCCCGCCCAACAAGCAGAATTTCTTTCAAAAGCTGACCACTTGCCCAGAGTGCAGCTTGATGAACGGGCGGCTTCTGATCTAGCTCTGATTGCCATTGGTGGCTTTAGCCCGTTAACTGGCTTTCTAGAAAAAGCTGACTACGATCGGGTCGTCAATGAGATGCACTTAGTCAATGGGTTGCCCTGGTCGATTCCGATCACGCTGCCTGTCACCGCAGAGATTGCTGAGCCTCTCAAAGAAGGAAGTCTAGTGCGATTAGATGACCGTGGCGGTCGCTTTATCGGGGTGCTCGAACTCACGCAGAAATATGCTTACGACAAGGTTTACGAAGCGCTTCACGTCTATCGCACCAACGAAGAAAAACATCCTGGCGTAGCAGTGGTCTATCAGCAGGGAGCGATCAATCTAGCGGGTGCAGTGTGGATGCTTCGGCGAGAAGCTCATCCTCAGTTTCCGACCTATCAGATTGACCCGATCGAGTCGCGCACTCTTTTTAGAGAAAAAGGCTGGAAGACGATCGTTGCGTTTCAGACTCGCAATCCGATTCACCGCGCTCACGAATACATTCAAAAGTGCGCTTTAGAAACTGTAGATGGGCTATTCCTCCATCCGCTCGTCGGAGTCACTAAGGATGATGACATCTCGGCTGATATTCGGATGCGCTGCTACGAAATCATGCTGGAACATTACTTCCCGAAGGATCGCGTTATTCTTGCCATCAATCCCGCCGCGATGCGCTACGCCGGACCTCGTGAAGCTATTTTCCATGCTTTGATTCGCAAAAATTACGGCTGCACTCACTTCATTGTCGGACGCGATCACGCTGGGGTTGGCGACTATTACGGCACCTATGACGCACAACACATCTTTGACGAATTTGACCCCGATGCGTTAGGCATCAAGCCGATGAAGTTTGAACACGCGTTTTACTGTAAGCGCACGCTCAGCATGGCAACGACTAAAACCAGCCCTAGCACCCCTGAAGAGCGCGTTCACCTCTCAGGCACCAAAGTTAGGGAGATGCTGCGTCGCGGTGAGCTACCACCCCCAGAGTTTTCTCGCCCTGAAGTCGCGGCGGAACTTGCTAAGGCGATGAAGGTTCCAACTCCAGTTTGGGCTGACGGAATCTAAACTATGCAGGATGAGGGCTAAAAAATAGAATTTTCTCACCCCCCTCATCCCTTTCTTGCTAGGGTAATAGCTAAGGGCTAGGGAATCGGCAAGAGATGAAGCGGCGATCGTTTTTGCAGCAGTTGGGCTTGTTACTGGCAGCATGGGGCACGAGTCAAACTGGACTGGCTCTTGTTGATCGCACTCATCAAGTCTTGGCACAGCCGACTCGTCGCAAGTTAGCGCTCCTGATTGGCATTAATCAATATCGCAGCACACCATTACACGGATGTCTCACCGATGTTGATCTGCAACGAGAATTATTGATTCATCGATTCGGATTTCAGCCGTCAGATATTTTGACCTTGACGGATCAGCAAGCGACACGATCGCAGATCGAAACCGCGTTTATCGAGCATTTAGTGACACCCTCAAGGGCAGGCGATGTCATAGTGTTTCATTTTAGTGGACACGGCAGCTTGCTCAATTTGGGCATGGCAGGAGAAGATTCACAAACCAGTTTGGTGACGATCGACGATCCTGATGTGAATCCGATCCGCGATCGCCTCCCCGAAGATACACTGCTCTTACTTCTCAAGTCGTTGCCGACTGACCAGGTGACGACGATTCTTGATGCTGGATACGCTTATCCAAGCGCAAATCTTCAGGGAAGTCTGCGAGTCCGATCTCAGCCCATCCCATCGGTAAATCAGCTATACCTGGCAGAAGTTGCGTTTCAGGAACAGCGATTTGCAGAACTTAAGCTCGATCGTTCTCAATTAAGAGTGCAGCGACGGGCGAAACAAATTCCAGGAGTGAGTCTGGCTGCCGCCAACTCCCATCAATTCGTCACCGAGGCGCGCTGGAATGGCTTTCACGCAGGCTTGTTCACCTATTCTCTAACTCAACACCTTTGGCACGCCACCCCTGCTACGACTTTGCGGTTTATTCTCAGTCGCACTGCCGAAGACATTGGGCAACGAGCCGACCAGTCGCCTAGCTTAGAGGGGCAAAAAAGTCGTGAGCACCCATTAGAGCCTTATCACCTGCCTCTGTCAGCGATCGCAGCAGACGGAGTTGTGATGCGGGTCGAAGAGAGCGGAAAAGCAGGGCAAATCTGGCTAGCAGGGCTTCCCCCGCAAGTGTTAGAGCACTACGGGGTAGAGTCCCTGCTGACGGTGGCAGAGAGTTCCGCGCAGCTACAGGTTTATGCGCGTGAGGGATTGGTTGCAAAAGCGCGTCTGGTGTCGAGTTCACCCGATATAACGCTGAACATTGGGCAATGCGTTCAAGAATCAATTCGGATCATTCCTCGGAACCTTGGGCTGAGTGTGGCGTTAGACAGCAGCCTAGAGCGAATTGAGCGCGTCGATGCGGTCAGTGCCTTTTCTACAATTTCTCATCTGTCTGTTGCCCCTGCCGGAGAGCAGCCTGCTGACTATCTGTTTAGCAAAGTGCCTACGAATACTCAAGTTGCCGCTTTGCCGTCAGCCCCGATCGCCCAGTTGGTCAAGCCCTCTGGCTATGGGTTGTTTTCTCAGGGTCGCGAGATTCTTCCCAGCACTGTTGGAGAACCAGGAGAAGCGGTGAAAGTGGCTGTTAAGCGATTGGCTCCGCAACTGCAAACCCTACTGGCGACGAAGTTATTGAGTTTAACCGTCAATGATCGATCGTCCCACTTACCCGTGAGCGCAAGCCTGAAAACAATGGCTTCTCAATCGCAAATCTTGATTCAACAAAAGACCGACCGAGCGCGGGATCAATCCGATAAGACCCCGATCGCCGCGAGTGATGGCAAGATTCTTAGGGTAGCGATCGGGAGCCGCATTCACTATCGCATTCAAAATGACAGTCAACAGCCCATCTATTTTGTGCTAGTCGGATTAGATAGTAGCGGCAGTGCATTTGCGTTTTATTCGGACGACAAAACCGCACAAGGAAAGATCTCTCCAGGAGAAACTTTGACGGTGCCTGCCATTTCGCCAGTGTTTGAGTGGGTGGTGCGAAGCCCGATCGGGCTGGTCGAAACTCACTTAATCTGTAGTCATGCTCCCTTCAGCAAAACGCAACCCCTCTTAGCAGACACTCTACATTCAACCTCGGAGCCAGGAACCATTCGCTCCATTCCAAACGCTTTAGAAGTGGCTCAAGCCGTGCTGCAAGACATTCATCAGGCAAGCCAGTCTACTGGTCCAGGGACAGTTTTAGGAGAGACGTATGCGCTAGATGTGAACGCGTGGACAACGTTTCAATTTGTTTATCAAGTAGGGTAAAACTGTGATCAGAAAGATTTTCTTGCAGGTGATGCTCTTAATAGAGCTGGGGTTGGGATTACCCTCGATCGCCCTCGCGGATAGCTCGATTTATGAAGTGCGATCGCACCCCAACCCCGACGGAATTGGCAAAGTTTACCTGGGTCGAGAAATCGCACACGTCATGGGATATGAAGGTGCTAACTGGCTAGAGCGCTATCGACGCGAGGGCGAAGAGCAACCCCAAAAGGTCATCAATGACTTAAATCTCAAATCAACAGATGTTGTCGCTGATATCGGTGCTGGAACAGGCTACTTCAGCTTTCGGATTGCGCCCCGTGTGCCCAAGGGCAAAGTGCTGGCGGTCGATGTCCAGCCAGAAATGATTGAGACTTTGACAACGCTCAAAGCCAAAAAGCACCTCTCAAACGTCGAGCCTATCTTAAGCAGCGCAATGACTGTAAATCTCTCGGCTGAAAGCGTCGATGTGGCGCTGCTCGTCGATGCTTATCATGAGTTTGAGTATCCTCAAGAAGTGATGACCTCGATCGTCAAAGCCTTAAAGCCCAAAGGCAGAGCTGTCTTAGTTGAATATCGTGCTGAAAATCCTCTAATTCTCATCAAAGGACTTCACAAAATGACACAAACGCAGGTGCAGACAGAAATGGAAGCCGTCGGACTGACCTATCTCGAAACCAAAAACGATTTACCGCAACAACACCTGATGATTTTCGAGAAGCAAAATTAGCCCAAATCGACAACGAATTCGCCCAACGCCATAGAGACGTTCCGGTAAAACGTCGCGCCGATTTAGCATCAGCACAAAAAAGCCTGTGGAAGCTCGATCGAGCATCTCCACAGGCTTTCTATTCAACTAAACGAACCTTAACGACCAATCCCAACATAGCGGAACCCAGCTTCTTCAATCACCGCTTGATTTAAGAAGTTGCGACCGTCAATCATGATCGGGGAGTGCATTAGCTGTGCCATCTTGATATAGTCCAGCGTTTGGAACTGCTGCCACTCAGTCACCAACACCAACGCATCACAGCTATCCGCTAGTCGCTCGGCATCTGTTTCGACAATCACATCTGATAGACCGTGACGCATTCCAGTCTGCGAGATCACCGGGTCGTAGGCTTTGACCTTGGCACCTAAGCGCGTCAAATTTTCAATCAAAGACAGCGCAGGTGCATCGCGCAAGTCATCCGTGTCGGGCTTAAAGGTCAACCCCAATAGACCGATCGTTTTACCCTTCAAGATTTTGAGAACCTGCTGAAGTTTTTCAACGACGATCAGCTTTTGACGTTGGTTGACGCTCACCGCCGCTTTCAAAAGCTGTGTCTCAAACCCATAATCATCAGCCGTATGAATCAATGCCGACACGTCTTTCGGGAAGCAAGACCCACCCCAGCCTAGACCTGCTTGCAGAAACTTGCTGCCGATGCGAGAGTCTAGCCCGATGCCTTTGGCAACTTGCGTCACGTCTGCACCGACTCGATCGCAGATGTTTGCCACTTCATTAATAAAACTGATCTTAGTTGCGAGAAACGCATTTGCTGCATATTTGATCATCTCTGCCGAACTCAGATCGGTCACCACCATTGGCACAGGAGGCTGAGTCTTATCTTCAGCAAATTGTCGCTCAATGATGGGGGTATACAGTTCTTGCATCAGCGCGGCTGCCCGAGAGCTATTGCCGCCCAACACGATACGATCGGGGTTAAACGTGTCATGAACCGCTGATCCTTCTCGCAGAAACTCTGGATTGCTGACGACATCAAAATCGTAGTCTTCGCTGACCGTTGCTGGAATCACAGAGTCTTGAACGCCCATTCCTGCAAGTACACGTTCAGCCACGGCTCCTTTGCGCTCTGCAACGCCATCAAGGACGAGCATTCTCACCCAGTCACCCGACCCGATCGGCACCGTCGATTTGTTGACGATTACTTTATAGCCACCGTTTAGGTGAGACCCAATGCCACGAGCAACCGCTTCCACATAGCGGGTGTCGCTTTCGCCAGTCGGCAAAGCAGGAGTTCCTACTGCAATAAATAGGACTTGCCCATGCTCGACCCCGGCTGCCAGATCCGTTGTAAATGTCAATCGCTGTGATTGAATCGACGATTGCATGATCTCGGAGAGTCCCGGTTCAAAAATCGGTGATTGCCCAGACTGCATTAACTTTACTTTGGCTTCATTATTGTCCACACAGATTACCTGGTGTCCGATGTGAGCCAAACAAGCCCCGGTCACTAACCCAACATATCCTGTACCAATGACACAAACCCGCATAGAAGCTCCTCAAATAAGGGGGACAACGAAAAACAGCGAACACAACGTTTGACAAATCTGCACCTAGCGTTCCCTCAGCTATAGACAGGGCACCTGAGGGAATTCACTGCTTAGTGGGTCGCGACCGACTCAGGCTCAGTCGGAACATGAGACCCGATGCGACTTTGGAAATCTGCGATCGTCCGCTCTAAGCCCTCCTGAAGCGGAATCGTTGGCTGCCAGCCGAGATGAGTCTTGGCACGGGTGATGTCAGGCTTACGGCGACGGGGATCATCTTGGGGAAGTGGCTCAAACTTCACGTTTGCTGAGGGGTTGACCATCTTCTGAATCGCTTCAGCGAGTTGCAGAATGGTGTACTCATCGGGGTTGCCCAAGTTCACAGGACCGATAAAGTCGCCATTCATCAGGCGCATCAATCCATCTACTAGATCAGAGACATAGCAGAAACTGCGAGTTTGCGACCCATCGCCATATACGGTCAACGGCTTGTTGCGAAGCGCCTGAACGACGAGGTTGCTAACGACCCGACCATCGTTCTCTAACATTCGAGGACCGTAGGTGTTGAAGATTCTGGCGACCCGAATGTCGACTTCGTTTTGGCGGTGATAGTCAAACGCTAGAGTTTCTGCAACCCGCTTGCCTTCGTCATAACAACTGCGGATGCCGATCGGGTTAACACTCCCCCGATAGTCTTCTGACTGAGGATGCACTTCGGGGTCGCCATAAACTTCTGAGGTTGAGGCAAGCAAGAATCGGGCATTGACTCGTTTTGCCAAACCCAACATATTCAGTGTTCCGATCACGTTGGTCTTGATCGTCTTGACGGGATTAAACTGATAGTGAACCGGGGATGCAGGGCAAGCTAGATGATAAATTTGGTCAACTTCTAGTCGAATCGGCTCTGTGATATCGTGGCGGATCAACTCAAAGTAGGGGTTATCAAGCCATTGGAGCAGGTTGCGCTTATGTCCTGTGTAGAAGTTATCTAAGCAAACTACCTCATGCCCTTCAGCCATGAGACGATCGATGAGATGGGAGCCAATAAAGCCAGCACCACCAGTGACAAGAATTCGCATAGTTTCAGTAAGCTATTGGAGTTGCAAACGGGCAAGACGGGTTGGAGTTAGTCTCCATTCAAAGCTGAGGTAGATGAGTTTCCAGTCGATGTCAAAAGTGTACCCAGAAGCGATGCTGATACCTAAAAATCGGACTGGGTATGACGACGTAATTCCTTCCATCCCCCGACGCTGGAAGGATTGACATTTTCAGTAGAACCTTAACAAAAAGCTGGTTTGAAACGTAACCCCGACTGTAAGACTTCATGGAATCTTAAAGCGGAAGCGTTGACAGGATAGAAAACAGAATCCCTCAGAACCGGGAGATTTGAGGGACGACTAAAATTAAGGCATGAAGGTCTGATGAATCTCGGCTACTCTTGCGTAATTCGCAGCACTGCCATAAATGCTTCTTGAGGAACGTCTACCGTTCCGATCGATTTCATTCGCTTCTTGCCCTTTGCCTGCTTTTGCAACAGTTTCTTCTTCCGAGAAATGTCACCACCGTAGCATTTTGCCAGCACATCTTTGCGAATGGCGGAAATGTGTTCGCTGGCGATCACCTTGCTGCCGATCGCTGCCTGAATCGGAATTTTGAACTGGTGACGAGGAATCAATTCCTTCAGCTTCTCAGTAAGCGCCCGTCCCACTCCATAGGCTTTGTCTCGGTGGACGATCGTCGCTAAGGGATCAACGGGATCGCCGTTAATCAGGATATCCAGCTTCACAAGAAAGTTTTCGCGGTAGCCGATCATCTGATATTCCATGCTGGCATAGCCACGCGATCGAGACTTCAGCAGATCAAAAAAGTCTGTCACCACTTCTGCCAGGGGCATTTCATAGATCAACGTCGTGCGTCCTGGAGTCAGATATTTCATATCTTTAAAAATGCCGCGCCGCGTTTGGCACAGCTCCATTAGCGTTCCGACGTAGGTTTCTGGCGTAATGATGTCTAGCTGAACGTAGGGTTCTTCGATCTTTTCGCGCTGCTGTGGGTCGGGTAGCTTGCTGGGATTGTCGATATAAATCACGTCTCCTTTGAGCGTCGTCACTTGATAGACGACTGAAGGCGCAGTGATGATCAAGTCCAGGTTATATTCTCGCTCTAGCCGCTCTTGCACGATCTCCATGTGCAGCAGCCCCAAAAAGCCACACCGGAAGCCAAAGCCCATCGCGCTTGAGGTTTCTGGCTCGTAGTGGAGGGCAGCATCGTTGAGTTTAAGCCGCTCTAACGCTTCGCGCAACTCAGGAAATTGATCGGCATCGATCGGAAACATTCCACAGAAGACCATCGGTTTCGCTTCTATATAGCCGGGAAGCGCTTCAGCAGCAGGCTTATTGGCAAGGGTGATCGTGTCACCTACACGGGCATCTTCGACCGCTTTGATAGAAGCTGCCAAATAACCGACTTCACCCGCATGGAGGTCATCGACTTTAACCTGGGTTGGAGACAAAACGCCCAATTCGTCAATGACAAACTCCTTGCCCGATGCCATTAGACGAACTTTATCGCCCTGCTTCAACCGACCATCCATCAGCCGAAAATAGACGATCACGCCTCGATAAGGGTCATAGTAGCTGTCAAAAATCAAGGCACGTAACGGCTGATCAACTGTGTTAGCAGGCGGCGGCACCAGACGGACGATCTCCTCCAAAATTTCTGGAATGCCACGCCCTTCTTTTGCCGATGCCAAAATTGCGTGGCTGCAATCGAGTCCAACGATTTCTTCAATTTCTTGTTTGACCCGATCGGGTTCTGCTCCCGGTAGATCAATTTTGTTGAGAACTGGAATGATCTCTAGATTATTCTCTAGCGCTAGATATACATTTGCCAGGGTTTGAGCTTCGACTCCCTGAGAGGCATCGACCACGAGAAGCGCTCCTTCACAGGCGGCGAGCGATCGTGACACTTCATAAGAAAAATCGACGTGCCCTGGCGTGTCAATCAGGTTCAGCACATACTTTTGACCATCTTTGGCGGTGTAGTCCATGCGGGCAGCTTGCAGCTTAATCGTGATGCCGCGTTCACGCTCTAAATCCATATTGTCGAGGAACTGTTCTTTCATCTCCCGTGCATCGACGGTGCCCGTCGCTTGTAAGAGACGGTCTGCCAGCGTTGATTTGCCGTGATCGATGTGGGCAATGATCGAAAAGTTGCGGATGCGGCTGACGGGAACGTCTGTCATAGACTCTAGGGTAAAAGGTGAAATGAAGAACCATTACAGTGAGCAAGGCGGCGTTGAACCCTCTATAGGGCTGCGCTATATAAAGTGTTTGGATAGTTTAATCCCTTCTCAGTTTATTGTATGAATCCCGATCGTGGACGACCCATCGTTCGCGCCGTCTTGAATCTCAGAAAAGCGTTGACTCAAAGTTTTGTCCAATTTCTCAGAATTTCAATCAGTCGGTTAAACTAACACTTAGGTTCGTGCGACACAAGACGGGAGCTACGGTTTTTATTACTGATGACTGACCCCACCACTCACTCTCATCCAGCGATTGATAAAGTAGAGCTTTCGATTCACATCGACTCAAAGCTACTTGAGCAGATCAAGCACTTGACCAACGACCCTAGCAAAGTCGTCGAAGTGGCAATTCGGCAATGGCTAAGAAGCGAGTCTCACCGCGACGAAGAGACCTCGCGCAGCTTTCAGCGAAATCCCCCCGTGCCTCCTAGAGGCGAGTGGAATGACTAATCTGAGGGTTGCTTTCAATACTCAATCCGATGTTTAAAGTTGATGGGAGCGGGTTAACGTAGACTTTAGGGATCAGGGTTGCATCGATCTTAGATAATTACTTGAATTCACGAGTCGCGTTTCTCCGCAGTCATCCTGAATTCTCTGGCTTTGATGTCTCGCTTCCAGCGTTCAGTGGAATGGTTTTCTCTGTGAATTTTTCAAGCCTGCGATCGGACAACCCCCATTCAAACTCTGATTCGGCTGATCGAGAGCGGATTGCCGAATTGGTGATGACCCAAGATGCTGAAGGAAACATCCTGTCTTTTTATTGGCAAAACGCATGTCAAGCGGCGGGGGATGAAGAAAGATTTGCGCCTGTCGCGATCGTGCCTTATCTCCAGCGAATCCAAAGAGTTTTAGACAACCAGACTCCCGAACAGTTTTTCTGCCTCTCTCGCTGTCATACAGAAATGCGGCTGTTTGAGTTGTTGATGAGTCCGATTTTGTTGCCTGGAGGCAAAACCTCAATGGTAATCGTGACCGGAAAACCGTTAGCTTACAATTTGAATGATCCGATTCCAGATGATTTTCCCTCACCTGTTGAGGTGCCACCGCGTTCCGATCGCTATCAAAAACTATTAACCCAAATTGCCTGGAATATTCGTCGCACTCTAGATCTGCCGACCATTTGGCAGCAAACCGTTGACGGACTTGGCAAAGCTTTGGGCGTGAGTCGATGTATTATCTGCCCCTATGGAATTCCGAGTTCTGAGATTGAAGTGGTTGCAGAATATCGTCAGGAATCATTGGCATCGCTGTTAGGAATGAAATTTTCTCTCACAGATGATCCTGCACTCGGTCAAGCTGTAGCAACCCTGAAACCCCTCAGTGCAGTAGTTACCTCGATCGAGGGCATTGAGACTATCTGTAAAACGACTGAGAATTCAGCCGATTCGCCCTTGCCCCAAACTCGATTGATGGTGGCAACGTGCTATCAAGAGAAGCCAAACGGGGTGATTGTGCTCTATCAGTGTGATCACACCCGATCGTGGACTCAGGCAGAAATTGAGTTTATGCAAGAGTTAGCTGACCAGGTAGGAACGGCGATCGCTCATGCGTCTTTGTTTGCCGAGAGTCAAAACTTAGCGATCGAGCTTCAACGAGTCAACGGCAATCTGATGCAAAAGCATCGCGAACTCGAAGAAGCCCGTCATCAGGCAGAAGAAGCGTCTCGTCTTAAAAGTGAGTTTTTAGCCAACACCTCCCATGAGTTGCGGACTCCGCTCAATGGGATGATTGGCTTTTTGAGGCTGATTTTAGACGGCATGGCAGATGACCCCGAAGAACAGCGGGAGTTTACCGAAGAGGCGCACACTTCAGCCCTGCATCTAGGAGCCATTTTGGAAGATGTGTTAGACATTGCCAAGATTGAAGCTGGAAAAATGCAGATCGATCTCAGTCACGTCAAGCTCGATGAAATCTTACTGGATGTCGAAAAGTTTGCCAGAACCCAGACATCACAAAAAAATCTCAACTTTGATATTCAAAAGCCGCCCACCTACGACGAAATTATTCTCTACGCCAACTATCAGCGACTTAAGCAAGTGATGTTGAACCTGGTCAACAATGCGATCAAGTTCACCCATGAGGGCGGCATCACGATCACGGCAGAAGTTGTTAAAAAACGAGTCGTGGTTCAAGACAGGGAACTTCCGGGCATGGTGAAAGTGCGAGTAGCGGACACCGGGATCGGGGTTTCATTAGAGAAGCAGGACAAATTATTTCAATCCTTTAGCCAGGTAGATGGCTCTCTAACCCGTCAATATGGCGGCACTGGATTAGGGTTGGCGATTTCCCAAAGACTGGTAGAAGCGATGGGCGGCGTAGTCAACTTTTATAGCATGGGTGAGGGATTGGGTTCGACAGTCACGTTTACCGTTCCACTCGCTCAAGAACCTGTGATGATGTTGGGCTAACGCTTAATTTCTCTGCAATCGCCTCTAAAACTCCTTAAACTAGAGAAGGAGATTAAGGAATATTGCATGACAGAACTAATGGAAGCTCGCGACCTGTTTCGGGCGGCGTATGAAAACCGCTACACCTGGGACGAAAACTTCCCTGGCTACACGATGGATGTCACTTACAAAAAAGATGGCACCGTTTACAGCGGGGCGCTGCCAAAGCGCGAATTGACGCAGATATGAAGACTGAAGTGTCTGACATCGACAGCGAAGACATCAAGAAAGAGATTCACGGTCAATTGTGGGAAACCTCTATTCACCGCGTTCGCCGCAGCTTTGAAGAAACCCACAGCAAGAATATCTTTACGCTAGGCGAGACCGATGAAACGGGTGCTGTCGAGATTATGGTGAAAGGAACGGCGATGGGCGATCGCTACAAGGTTCACAACAACGAAGTCAGCCTGGTTCACCGTCACATTCGTGATATTGTCGTCACCATTCACACGTTTAGCAGTCACGACACGGGCGAAGGTTACCTGTCTCATCGCTATGATTCAGTCTACAGCGATCCCCAAACGGGCGAAGTCAAGGGCGGCAAAAGCGAGTTTGAAGATGGCTATGAAAAAGTGGGTAACTACTACATTTTGACTCGGCGGGTGATTCGCACTGAGCAAGACGGTCAGATTCAGACCAGCGAGTTTGGTTTCTCGAACGTGAAATTATTAGAACCTGCGCTGGTGTAAAAACCATCGAATTTTGGGTTTCAACGAGTTAGAAATCCAAAATTCAACTCCAGAGGCTAGGATCGAGATCGATCGGCTTAAATTACAGTCCTAAAGGTGAACTATGTCTCAAACGCTGACACTGACTTCAGAAAATGTTGAAACCGTATTGGACGAGCTGCGTCCTTATTTAATGGCTGATGGGGGCAACGTCGAGCTAGTCGAGTTAGATGGTCCGATCGTCAAGCTTAGACTTCAAGGTGCGTGCGGTTCGTGCCCCAGTTCGGCAATGACGCTAAGGATGGGGATCGAGCGTCGTCTGCGCGAATTCATTCCTGAAATCGAAGAAGTCGAACAAGTTATGTAACAGATTCGAGTTTTGAGGGGTGAGTTTTGATTTACCGTAGAACACATCACTCAAAACTCACGTTTCAATTCTTATGTCTTATCCTCTGCACGTCGCCTTCATCTGGCACCAACATCAGCCCCTTTATAAAAGTAGAGGTGGTGAGGGTTCTCGCGCTTCGGAGGGCAAGTATCGTCTGCCTTGGGTGCGTCTGCACGGGACGAAAGATTATTTAGACCTGGTGCTGTTGCTGGAAAAATATCCAAACCTACACCAGACCGTAAATTTAGTGCCCTCGCTGATTCTTCAGATTGAAGATTATGTGGCGGGAACGGCGCTAGATCCCTATCTCGCCTTGACGTTGACTCCGATCGAGCAACTCAACCCTGACCAAAAAGAATTTATCGTCGAGCATTTCTTTGATGCCAATCACCATACGCTGATTGATCCCCACCCTCGCTACGCAGAATTGTATGGGCAACGTCAAGATCGAGGACGCGATTGGTGTCAGCAAAACTGGAACTCAGAGGATTATGGCGATTTGCTGGCGTGGCATAACCTGGCGTGGATTGACCCTCTGTTTTGGGATGATCCAATAATTGCAGGATGGCTAGAGAAAGGCAAAGGATTTAGCTTGAGCGATCGCCAACAGATCATTTCTAAACATCGAGAGATTCTCAGTCGCATCGTGCCTCAGCACCGCAAAATGCAGGAAGCGGGGCAGCTTGAGGTGATTACGTCTCCCTATACGCACCCAATTTTGCCGTTATTGGCAGACACGAACGCAGGTCGAGTCGCAGTCCCTCAGATGGCGCTGCCTGAGCAACGATTCCAGTTTGAGGAAGATATTCCGCGTCATCTCAAGCGGGCTTGGCAAATGTATGAGGAGCGATTTGGGCAAGTGCCTCGCGGATTATGGCCTTCTGAGCAGTCGGTGAGTCCGTCGATTTTGCCCTATGTTGCCAAAGAGGGATTTAAGTGGCTCTGCTCAGATGAAGCGGTGTTGGGATGGTCACTCAAGCACTTCTTTAATCGCGATGAGACAGGCACCGTCTACGATCCCGAAATGCTCTATCGTCCCTATCGCTTGCAAACCCCGGCGGGAGATTTAGCGATCGTCTTTCGAGACCACCGCTTGTCCGACTTGATCGGCTTCACCTACAGCGCGATGGAGCCAAAGCGAGCCGCATCCGATCTGATCGGACAGTTAGAAGCGATCTCACGATCGCTCAAACAACGTAACGGAAATGGGACGACGTTAGAGCAGCCGTGGTTAGTGACGATCGCGTTGGATGGTGAAAACTGCTGGGAGTTCTATCCCCAAGATGGCAAGCCCTTCCTAGAGAATCTCTATCAAACTCTGAGCAATCACCCTGATCTGAAATTAGTTACCGTTTCTGAATTTACAGAGCAATTTCCACCGACCGAGACAATCCCATCTGACCAACTTCACAGTGGCTCGTGGGTCGATGGCAGTTTCACGACTTGGATTGGCGACCCCGCAAAAAATCGCGCCTGGGATCTGTTAACCACGGCTCGTCAAGTATTGGCAAATCATCCTGAAGCGACTGAGGAAACCAATCCAGAGGCATGGGAAGCGCTCTATGCGGCAGAAGGCTCTGATTGGTTTTGGTGGTTTGGCGAAGGGCATTCCTCAAATCAGGATGCGATGTTCGATCAGCTTTTCCGCGAACACCTGGTTGCCCTTTATCAGGCACTCAATGAGCCGATTCCTGACAATGTTCGCCGTCCGATTGAAGTGCACGCACAGCAGGGCGACCATGCCCCTCAAGGGTTTATTCATCCAGTTATAGATGGGCGCGGCGACGAACAAGACTGGGATAAAGCTGGACGGGTCGAAGTCGGAGGTGCACGGGGCACAATGCACCAGAGCAGCGAAATCCAACGGCTGTGGTATGGGTTGGATCACATTAACTTCTATTTCCGTCTCGATTTTGGGGTCGGTGTGCGACCCGGCATCGATTGCCCACCCGAATTAAATCTGTTCTGGTTTTACGCAGACCAAGCCATGCGAAATAGTCCGATTCCTTTAGTAGACCTGCCCAACGAAGCTCCATTAAACTATCAATTCCATCACCATTTAGGAGTCAATCTCTTGACTCAAACAGTTTGGCTTCAGGAAGCAGCCGACGATTTTCGCTGGTCATCTCGTGCGACTCGCGCCCAAATCGGACTCGATAAATGTCTGGAAATTAGTATTCCTTGGGTAGATTTACAGGTGCATCCTGACTATGCGCTGCGAATGGTTGCGGTGTTGTCAGATGGAGGGCGTTATCGGCAGTATCTACCAGAGAATGCCTTAATTCCGATTTCGGTGCCTTAACGGGTGGGTTGTGGCGCGATCGTGAAGGCAAAGACCTCCGACTTTCGGACAGTCGGGGGTCTAGACGTGGAGTTTTTCACCTCAATCCTTTCGTCTGCAAGGTAGTATCCTGAGTGATGGGCAAAACCAACTTCAATTGAGAAAGATCCGTGCTTGACCTGAAGCTAATCCGCGAGAATCCCGAATTTGTTCAAGAAAAACTGAACCAGCGTAACGGCAGCTACGACATTCAGCCGATCGTGCAGTTTGACCAGCAGCAGCGAGAATTGGAGAAGACTCGATCGAGCCTCCAAGCGCGCAGCAATGAAATTGGCAAGCTGGTTGGGCAAAAGCTCAAATCTGGTAGTGCTCCCCAGGGCGAAGAGGTGCAAGCGCTGCGGGATGAAGGCAACCAGATCAAAGCTGAGTTAGGCGAGTTAGAGCCGCCAGAAAAAGATCTAAAGACGCAGATTGAGACGTTATTGCTGACGTTGCCGAATCTGCCGAGTGACTCGACTCCAATCGGTCAAAATGAAACCGAAAATGTCGAAGTCCGGCGGTGGGGCGACGAGTTTAAGCCACAAGGTGAGACTCGTTTGCCTCACTATGAGATCGGCGAAAAGCTCGGCATTTTGAATGTAGAACGGGCGACCAAGATTGCTCAAACTCGATTTGTCGTGTTGGTGGGTGCGGGTGCTGCGTTAGAACGGGCGTTGATTCAGTTTATGCTCGATCGTCAAACCGCCGCCGGATATCTCGAAGTGTTGCCTCCTCTGCTAGTCAACACCGCATCCCTGACTGCCACAGGTCAGCTTCCCAAATTTGCCGAAGAAAGTTTTAAGTGTGCTGACGATGATTTGTGGCTGATTCCGACCGCCGAGGTTCCGGTGACTAATCTCTATCGAGACGAGGTTCTCCCAGCCGATCAGCTTCCAATTCACCACTGCGCTTATACGCCCTGCTTTCGGCGAGAGGCGGGAAGCTATGGCAGGGACACCCGCGGATTGATTCGCCTTCATCAATTCAACAAAGTGGAACTGGTCAAACTGGTGCATCCGAGCACATCGGAACAGGAACATCAATCGTTAGTGCAGAATGCAGAGGCAATTCTTGAGGCGTTGAAATTGCCTTATCGGACGATCGAGCTTTGCACTGGAGATTTAGGCTTTGGTGCCGCCAAATGCTATGACCTGGAAGTTTGGCTTCCGGCAGCAGGAACCTATCGTGAGATTTCAAGCTGCTCAAACTTCCTCGATTTTCAAGCTCGACGTGGCAATATTCGCTTCAAAGAGGCTGGACAAAAGGGCACACAATTTGTCCACACGCTCAACGGGTCAGGGTTAGCGATCGGGCGAACAATGGCTGCTGTTTTAGAAAACTATCAGCAACCAGACGGCTCGGTACGAGTACCAGAAGTGCTGCAACCCTACTTAAGACGAGAGATTTTGTGAGTGAAGCCTGAGTCTTCTCTACCTCCTGCGATCGATCTTGCAGTGGAGTTTTATGACGACTCAGCTTGCACTCTAGAATAGAGAAATGTCGTCATCGGAGCTTACTGGTCTAGCCTATGTCAGTTTTGGCTGTTGTTGCCCTTCTCGCAGTCCTGATCTTCGTGCATGAGCTAGGTCACTTCCTAGCGGCTCGACTTCAGGGCATTTATGCAAATCGCTTTTCGATCGGGTTTGGTCCCATTTTGTGGAAATATCAGGGATCTCAGACAGAATACGCGCTCCGTGCCCTGCCACTGGGTGGATTTGTGGGATTCCCAGATGATGACCCTGACAGCAAAATTCCGCCCAACGACCCCAATCTGTTAAGAAACCGTCCTGTGCTAGATCGAGCGATCGTGATCAGCGCAGGCGTAATCGCTAATCTGTTGTTTGCCTATTTTGTCTTGGTGTCGCAGTTGGCGATCGTCGGCTTGCCCACCAGCTTTAGCTACCAGTCAGGCGTGATTGTGCCGCAAGTTATCTCTAAAGATTCTGTCGCGGCACATGCAGGGGTTAAAGAAGGCGATTTGATCGTTGCCGTCAATGGTCAGACACTAGAGGCTTCAGCGAAGGCAACTGATAGTCTGCGACAAGCGATTGAGACTAATCCTAACAAACCTATCCAGCTACAAATTCAGCGCAGAGGAGAGCCTATCTCGCTGACTGTCGTTCCTAAGCCCGATGATCAAGGCAAAGGTCGCATCGGGGTACAGCTTCGCCCCAATGGGTCAACGGTCTATCAGCGTCCGAGCAACCTTTTTAGCATCTTTGGCATCGCTGCTGAAGAGTTTCAGCGCATTGTCGTGCTGACAGTGCAAGGGTTTGGACAACTGATTAGCAACTTTAGCAAAACTGCTGAACAGGTGGCGGGTCCGGTGGCGATCGTGGCAACGGGTGCCAAAATTGCTCAAGCCGATTCTGCCAGTTTGTTTAACTTTGCGGCTCTAATCAGCATTAACCTGGCGGTGATCAACATTCTGCCTCTGCCTGCACTAGATGGCGGTCAGCTTGCCTTCTTGCTGATTGAAGGAGTGCGCGGCAAGCCTTTGCCAATGCGAATTCAAGACGGGGTGATGCAAACCGGATTGATGCTGCTGTTAGGTTTAGGCGTGTTTCTGATCATTCGAGATACCGTTAATCTGATTCCTCAATAGTGAGCATTACGCGAAAAGTTTCTGCCAAAAAACAGCGTGCATTGGAGATTCTGATTCGCCTCAAGCGTCTCTACCCCAATGCTCCATGCACGTTGGACTATGAAACGCCCGTTCAATTGATGGTGGCGACGATCTTATCGGCTCAATGCACCGATGCGCGGGTAAATTTAGTGACACCAGAGCTATTTCGGCGATTTCCGGATGCGGCGGCGTTGGCAGGTGCAGACGTGGCGGAGCTTGAAAACCTGATGCGATCGACCGGGTTTTATCGCAACAAGGCAAAGAATATTCAAGCGGCGTGTCAGATGATCATGATAGAGTTTGGCGGTCAAGTTCCGAGAAGGATGGAAGACTTGCTGCGGCTTCCGGGTGTGGCGCGTAAAACAGCAAACGTCGTGTCAGCCCATGCCTATGGCGTAAATTTGGGCGTAACTGTTGATACTCACGTCAAGCGCCTCACTTACCGACTTGGACTGACCGAAAACACCGATCCCGTCAAAATCGAACGAGATTTGATGAAACTGATTCCTCAACCCGATTGGGAGAATTGGTCGATTCGGATTATCTATCACGGTCGGGCGATTTGCATGGCTCGAAATCCGCAGTGCGATCGCTGTGAGCTTGCCGATCTCTGCCCGTCTGCCAACTTGTCTGAAAAGCCGACGTTAGAAGCAACCAGCTCGGTTTAAACGTGTCATCTGCCAAAATTCTAAATCTATTTTGCCACTCGTCCGATCCATTCGGTAGAATGAGAAGCACTGTCTTTAAACAAGGGTCAAAAATCTTCATGGCTAAGAAGAGCATGATTGAGCGGGCTAAGAAACGCCAAGCAACGGTGGATAAATACGCTGAACAGCGGGCAGAACTGAAAGAGCAGTTTGCTAAGGCGACGACTCAACAGCAAAAGCTGGCAATCCATCGTGAAATTCAGCAGTTGCCTCGCAACAGTGCTCGTGTGCGCGTGCGTAAAATTTGTTGGGTGACAGGTCGTTCTAGAGGCGTATATAGCGACTTTGGGCTGTCTCGCCACGTTTTTCGGGAAATGGCGCACCAAGGATTATTGCCTGGTGTGGTTAAGTCAAGCTGGTAAGCGTTTGAGTTTTGAGTTGATTGATTGACTCAAAACTCACTGCTTTTTATTGTCCGCAGCAGCGATCGATGCCCAGGCTATCTAACAAAATGTCACTGACTGCGTTCGCCACAGCAAATTCGCTGTAAAAGCTTTGAGAAAAATCAAACGCCTGCATTTCCGAGATGATGGCAAGCACCAGTGAACCGAGATCATTTTCGTCTTCCATGCGCTGCCGCACATAAATTTGAGCAGCTCGTTGAGCGATCGTCTGATTGACGGCTTCGGGCAAAAATTCTCGATCGAGCCATTGGTGTAAGTTTTGCTGGAGCCACTCCCCTTCTTGCCCTGGGTTGGTAGCGGGGGGTAACGTGATTGATGGGATGGGTTCAACCATTTGTTACGACACCTTCAGCGATCGGCTAAACTACCCAAACTATACACGTATCGGTTTGTGATTCATCCGTCCTCCTCGTCATTTGTAACTATTGCAACTCATCCCAAACGATCCTCGTATGCAAATTGATGTGTCGTCGATTGTTGAAGGATATGCCCAGGGTTATTTTTTGATGGCAGATGAGTCGGGGCATGATTTGGATTGGTACTCCAGCCGAGAACGAACCTTGATTCCGCTAGATGAACGGTTTCGATATCCTCGATCGCTGCAACGAGTCTTAAACCAAGATCGCTTTTCGATCGCGGTGAATCGAGACTTTAGATCTGTGGTAGATGGGTGTGCCGATCGCCAGACGACCTGGATTTCTGAGGAGCTTAAACGGGTCTATTGGGCACTGCATCAAGCGGGGTGGGCACACAGCTTTGAAACCTGGCAAGGCGACCAACTCGCAGGTGGAATTCTGGGGATTGTGATTCGAGGCGCGTTTATTGGGGAGTCGATGTTTTTTCAGATTCCAGATGGCTCGAAAGTGGCAATGGTGAAATTGGTAGAACGACTGCGAGAGCGAAAATTTGTGCTGTTTGATGCCCAGATGACGAATCCTCACTTAGAGCGATTTGGCTCGTATGTCATTAATAACCGCAGCTATCGAGATTTGTTGAGACAGGCACTCGATCGGGATTGCTCACTAGCATAAATGCTGCTTTAAGGAAATAGTTGGCTCACCAAGATTAGAATTTCCGGAAAGGCAACAAGCTCGATCGAGTCATTCGCGCGGAGTACAAACTCTTCAGTGTAGCGATCGCCATCTGATTGACGAAAGCCTAAAACCTGTCGTTTATTGACATCTATCACCCAATATTCACAGATACTTGCTTTGGCATAAAGTTTGGCTTTGCGAGTGCGGTCTTCATTCAAAGTTGAGTCGGCAACTTCGGCTAAAAACAAAATGTCGTCTGGCTGCGGATGATGATCGAGATACTTTCGCCGCTCAAGTCGGACGATAGCAATTTCGGGTTCGGGTTCAGAATCGGGCGGCAGTGTAATCGGCAACTGCACGCGCACAATCACCTCCCCCCGCAGCATTTCTCTGAGGTAATCAGAGGCACATTGCGTCGTGGCAGCGTGGGGCGATCGTTGAGGATTCAATTGAACAATCACTCCCTCTAATAATTCCACTTGATCCGCAGGGGTCAAGATCCCAAACTCAATCATGCGGTGATAGTCTTCCACGCTCCACTTTTTTAAAGACGGATTTGGAGACTCGACGATCGTATTGCTTTGAGACATCTCGACCCCTCGTTTCACGACTGCTTTTTGATGATGCCGCCGCCGAGCAAAACTTCTCCGTCATACCAAACGGCAGCTTGACCGGGCGTAATGCTGAACTGAGGATCATCAAAAATGATTCGTACACGAGAGTTCTCGATCGGAATCACCATCGCTGGAACCGCAGCAGACCGATATCGAATTTGAACCTCCGCATGAATTGGGGTAGTCGGTGGCTCGATCGAGACCCAGTTCACCCGATTCACCGTGCAGTCAGGATCTTGCGCCGCAGAGCGATCGCCGACGACCACCCGATTTCGTCCCGCATCCAGTTCGAGGACGTAGAGTGGCTCACTGTGAGCGATACCAAGTCCTTTACGTTGCCCGATCGTGTAGTGATGAACGCCTTCATGCTGACCCAAAACATTCCCAGATTTGTCTACAATGTTGCCCGTTTGCGGCGTGATATATTTGTCCAGAAACGACCGCATTGAGCCGTTTGCTTCGACGAGACAGAGATCTTGACTTTCGGGCTTGTCGGCAGTGTGTAAGCCAAATTCTGCCGCAATGCGACGGGTCTCAGTTTTAGGCTGTTCGCCCAACGGAAACACCACTTGAGAGAGAATCTCTTGCTCTAGGTCGTAGAGAAAATAGGATTGGTCTTTGGTGCGATCGATGGCTCGAAGTAAGTGATAGCGTCCTGTCTGCTCGTCGTATCGGATTCGAGCATAGTGACCTGTAGCAATTTTATCAATGCCTAGTTGCTCGCGGGCATAGTTAAGCAAGGGCGTAAATTTGACCGCCTTATTGCATTGAGAACAGGGAAGTGGGGTGATTCCGTCGCTGTAGCCCGACACTAAATAATTGACAATGTTTTCTTGAAAAAGATCGCGGCTATCGACAATGTGGTGAGGAATGCCCAAAAATTCGCAAAGTTTGGCAGCGTCTACCATGCCTTCGGAACAGCACTGACCTTTGCCCTTCATTAACCAAAGGGTCACGCCAACGACATCATAGCCTTGATGATGGAGAGCGGCTGCGGCAACTGAGCTATCGACTCCGCCGGAGAGTCCTACCACAACTTTGTTCATGAACTGAGAATTAAAGAATCAAATTCTCTTATAGGCTAACACTCAAGAGGGGTTGAAGAATGTATAGAGTCATCAATTTGGATGCTCAACAAGAATGTAAGGCTAAAGATCAAGCTGACAAATCATTCCTGCACCAATCGCTGCAATCGCTTCTAGATTAGTTTCAGCAATGGGGTATGAATCGCCAAAGCCAGGAAGATCAAGGACGGTGCACTGAGCCGTTTTTGGAAGTTGGACAACCGCTCCAGACTATGAGTCAGATGAGCCAACAAAGCAGTGGAGAAACCCTAGAGATGGGGTTCATTCACGTTGTCCTAAAATAGTTAGCTGAGTATTTTGAACGTCTGTTGCATTGCTTAATCTTAATTTCTACAATGATTTCATAGATGAAACCAGACTAACAGTAAACATCTCTAAAAACTGCTATAAGCTGAGCGGATCACTTGTATTATGGAGGCTAAAGAGCTCGTGTGCAGCAGAATTGCATAGACCCTCTTTGCAATATTTGAGACGGGTAAAATTGCATAAAAGCTGCCTGAACAGTAAAGATCTATTAGGATTCCCTAACAAAGTTGAGAAATTAGGGTGCTCTTCATAAAACCTAAGATTTTTTACAAAACTTTACATTAGGGTCTCTTTTCCCCAGATATTCCACATTCATTCCACAGATAACGAATGCTTTTTCCCCAGCTTTTCCACACCCTTAGAAAAGTTTTCCACAGGGGATCGGCTTCTGATCGGCTTGATCGGTTCGCCTGTGGATAACTTGATCGCGACTGCAAACCCTTGTGGAAAATCCCGACCTTTGCAAAGTTGTGTAACGAAAAAGTGCCTCAAAGTCTGATTCTCTCGTCGATTGTTTTTTACTCCCCGACAGAACTTCACAGTCTATAACGTTGTAATTTTGAGGACGATCGCGCAAGATATAGCGACTGACTTGAAGCGCTCAAACCCTAGCGAAGCTCACCTCCTACTAAAGACAGAAAGTGTAGGAAGTGGATTTCAGACGGGTTTGATCAGCGCGAATTTTTCCAATGCAAATTCGTTCTCAGAAAGCAGTCCCATTACTTATTCACAAAGAGGTTTGTCATGGATAGCAATATCAGCATTTTGGTCGAAATTCCTGAGTCTCTGCATCAATCATTTATGACATTTGTTGAGACGCGCCCTGATTGGGATCAAGACCGCGTGTTTTCAGCAGCCCTCTCATTGTTTTTGCTGCAAAATCGAACGACCAACGATCGTCAAACTGCCCGCATCTATCTTGATTCCCTTTTTAAGCGCACCGTCGAGCCAGTTTAAGTCCCTACTGCTTTATCCCTACCACCTTTGTCACTGCGATTGTTGGGCTATGACCTACCAGATTTCTGCAACTAAACTCCAGGCTTATAATCGATGTCCTTATGCTTACTATCTGCGCTATGAGCGGCGGCTGAGTTCTAACGAATTCTTTGGCTCTGCGGCGCTGGGTTCTGCACTGCATCAAGCCCTTGCAAAATTTCATCGAGATTGGCACTACAACGATCCCATCCCTGACCTGCATTGGGCGCAGCGATGTTGGGATGATTATTCAACCGGGCTGACTGCCAATCAGATTCTCGAAGGCAAAGATATTTTAGAAAGCTATTATCAAAAGTTTGTCGCTGGCGAGTCATCGCTAAGGCAACCATTGGCAGTTGAAGGCAAGATTCACGCTTATTTGCAAGTTGAGAATCTAGAATTTTGCGTCACTGGGCGCTATGACAGAATCGACTACTTAAGTGATGGCTTAGAGCTAATTGACTATAAGTCAAGCCGAGAGTTTAAGGTGCCTGACCCCAATGAGATGGATCTGCAAATTGGGCTATATTACTTGGCGCTAGAGCAGACCTATCAAAAAAGCCTGAAGTATCTCAGCCTGCTGTTTTTAAGAACAGGAGAAATGGTGCGGTTTCGGGCGACTCGGAAGCACAAAAAGCAGGTGCAGAAGGTGATTTCTGATTTGGCAGTGCGACTGCGCGAAGACCACACTTGGGAACCGACTCCCGGAAAGCAGTGCGATCGCTGCGCCTATGTCCGCTATTGCCCTGCTATGACTCCCGATCCAACGCCCCTACCTGCGTCTCTCGGTGCCTCTCCTGAATTGCAGCTTGCCTTGAGCTTGAAATAAGTAAGTAGATGGGATGACCTGTAAGACGCGTTTCGGATTCGCTCAAATGCGGGTTGAGCGAAGTCGAGATCCCCAGATTGATGTTCGTCGAGTCTCTCTACTTAAAAGCTGAATCGCCTACCACTAATTACGATCGCCCATCTGAATGCAACCATGATGAATCGATTTATCCGACTGTCTCAAACTTCTGCTTTTGCGTCGTCGCTTCACGTCTCGTTATTTGAAGACGATCGAGCCTATGGCTGCTATTCAGCCGTTTGTGTCTATCAGCCGCGCCGAAAAGCGTCTGTTAACCATTTGCCAAATAGCGCAAAACGCGCCCCTCGTCCCGTTTGCCGTTGGGGAACTCAATCCCTAGCGCTGGGTTAGGAATCTGAGACATGGGTATTTGCAGCACGTAGGGATAGCCCTTGTTTTTGAATTCAAAATAGCGCATTTGGCGAGGGTCATAATTCGTCGCTTCTAGATTGAGGCTACTTTTGCTGTTGCGGCGATCGCGACTTCGATAATATCGGGGCTGGGTGCGATCGCGCCTATCAGCACAGATATAAACCAAAAAGCTTTTGGTCTCGGCGTAGGTCATAATGCCCCCGGTGTCCTGAGATCAACTCCCTGATTTGATGTTGAGTTGGTAGCTGATCGATTCAAAGGTTTGAGGCACGATCGTCAGTTCATAAATGCCTGTTTTGGTGATCTTGCCTGACCACGATAAATCAGAAGAGTTTTGAAATTTGGGTAACTCTGACTCTTGAGCAGGAAACAGGGATAGTCGAATGGCTCGATCGGGCGCTTTGATCTCAACTTGCAGCGTTTTCCCCTGACTGACGCGAATGCTATACACCTTTCCCTGTCCAGGTTGCAAAATGTTTTGCTCATTAAAAGATGGGGTGCTGACGCGACTCAAATCGGACTGGTTGCGAAAAGCACTGACCTGATCACGAGCGATCGCATACCAGACTTGCCCAAACTTGCGGGGGTTCAACGGTTTGCCCTGCTGATCAGGAAACCAATAAACAAATCGGGCATCGGTTAATGCAGACAGCGATCGCCCACTCACATTGAGTTGATTGGCGGCTGTCGCCCAGGCGTTATAGCTGGCGCGATCGTAGTGACCTAGATCTATTCGAGCATCTTGACTCAGGTTTGCCAACTTCTTCAAAACCGTTTCAGCTAAGGCATTCCATTCAGCGCGAAATTTGGCGGCTTCGGGTGCTGCGTCTAAGTTGCGAGTTTGCAGTTGAGGATGTTGAGCATAAAACAATTCATCGACTAAATCAGTGAATAGATTGAAAGAAATCCCTAATTGTTTACGGTGATCGCGCAACGCTTCTTGAGTTTTCTGCTCATCATTCGGGCTAGATTCGGGAGACTTTTGTGACGCGATCGCTCCCGGTTGGTCAGGTTTTAACCGCGATAGAATTCTCCATCCGGCGATCGTGGTCAATCCAACGAACACCGATACCAAAATCAAAAACGATAAATCTTGCCAAATCGGAGGTTCAGCCGAAGGATCTTGGGGTTGAGTCTTGGATGTTTGCGTCAGATCCCTTGCTTTTGAGTTTCGGACTTCGGACTTTAAAGTCTTCTCTTTAACGGTAATTCTCAACGCCTGTACCACTTTTCCTGCCGTTGAATATCGTCTATCAGGATTTGGCAACAACATTCGCTCTAAAACTTGGGCAAATTTTGGGCTAACCGCTGTCCATTCTTGCCAAGACCAGCGCTGAGTTTTGTCGTTATAGAGTTCTTCTGGCTCTCGCCCCGTCAACAGCACTACAGCGATCGCTGCCAGCGCATATAAGTCACTATCTCGTGCGACCCGATTGCCCAATCGCTGCTCTAACGGCGCATAGCCCCAATTATTCGCCGTGCTGTGAGGATAAAGTTGCAAGGTCAACGCCACGTCTCGCACTAACCCAAACTGCATCAAGATGGGCAGATGATCAGACGTTCGCAGCACAATGCTATCGAGATTAAGATTTTGGTGAATCAAGTCACGATCGTGGAGTTCTCTCAGCACAGGCAACACGTTCTCCAATAGAATCAACACTTCCGTCTCTGAGAAGACACAGCCTTGCGCTAATCGTTGGTTGAGCAATGCCCGATGAGTCAAGCCATCGATATAGTCTCTGACCCAAAACAACCGTCGATCGAACTCGTCAGAATGAACAATCATCACCCGAAATCGTGGAATCTGAGGATGGTGAAATTGCGCTAAGACACTCACCTCTTGTTGAAATCGATCGCGAAGATCATCAAGAGCATCGGTTTTAAGCGGAATGAATTCTTCTAGTACACAGAGTTCGTCCGATCGCTTCAGATCTTGTGCAATATATGCCCAGTCATTGCCTCCTTGCCTTAGCACCCCAACGATTCGATAGCGATTGTGCAATAGAGTTTCTAATGGAATTGGAGATGGCATATCAGATTCGTAATAGTAAATTTACTCCCAAGCCTGAGTGTTGGATAGGATCATCGAATAAAATTAGAACTTTTGTACTAACTTAACATTAGCAGTTAATTTGGAGCTAACTTTTTGAAGAAAATCAATCTTTTAGGCTCGTGAGGATAAACCAAAGCTTGTTGTTATGGACGAAGAATTTATGGGAATTCTCACATCAGAACTTACACACAATTGTCTTAAACAAAGCCTGACCATGATCTTTGTTTGAGTTCATAAAGAAAGCCCTTGGGTCATTCACCTGATTGGTTATAGAAACAGCCTTTGTCTATGGATAGGGCACTCTATTTCTCACCAAGTTGCCTTTGGAAAGCCCTTTATTCAGAGGTGTAAGTTCTGTGAATTAGCCAAATCGCCAGAATCACAGGTCTCCCTTATGCGTCCTTATTGCTCGTTAACTGATGCCCGTCCCAAAATCAGTTCGATGCCTCGTCCAAAAACTGAGGCGGCGGCTTACCTCAATCTCTATAAGCTTTCGGTTGAGAAAAAACGTCTTCAATATGAGCTAGACACGATCGAGCAGCGTCGTGAGCGCATTCAAAAGCGGTTGGCATTTTTAGAGAGCCAAGTTGCTGAACTTCAAAAAACACCACAACCCTCAGAAGAGGTTAGATCGTCAGCGCGATCGATCATCCAGCAAGCCTCTCCTGATAAAGCTGCTTTCAAGACGATGTTTCTCGAATATTAATCTGACCTGAAACCCAAGAACTTTAGAGGCGCGATCGTGCCTCTATTTTTTTTGATTAAACAAAGCGGCGATCGCAATCTTTTGAGCTAACTGCATTTGTCCGTAGCTAAAAACATAGGGCACCTCTGACGGCAACAATGGCAAAAATTGATCCAACACATAAGGGCTGCCGTAAATAATCAACGCTTGCAATTGCTGAGATTTTAGCAGGAACGCAACCCAATTTTGTGCGGTTTCTGTCAAGCCTGCGCTGCCTCTAAACGGGTTGCCTCGAATAAATAATTGCAGAAGAGTGGGATAAGAATTCGTGAGATTTGAGTTGAATGAGCTGATCGGCGTGTAGCGGTCAATCACCTCAACGCGAGTAAACCCAAACTGACTCGGAGCAGCGATCGCGGGTGCAGTTCGTCCTAAAAAATCACAGTCAATGCCATCGTCAATCAAAATCAGATTTCGTCCTGTGTCAGGCAGGTGATCTAATTGCGAAGGCGTAGGATGATGTACTCGCATTGAGGTTTGCAAGATTTTTGTGCTGGTGGCGATCGCGCTGGGTTGTGCAAGTTGAGACAGCAGGAATGTGGTTTGTGGGGGGGAACAGACTTTGAGTTTTGCGCGCCAAATCCGTTCGACTGACGATCGAATGTGATCGGGTGCAATCCGGTTTGTTGCGACTGCTGCACAAACCGCGTGAATTGCCTTCTCTGCGTCGAGGGGCATTAACAACACATCGGCTCCGGCTTCGACTGCCAAAACCGCCGATTCTTCAACGCCGTAACGGTTGGCGATCGCACCCATAATTAGCGCATCAGTCACGATCAAGCCTTGAAAGTCCAATCGTTGCCGCAACTCTCCAGTCAAGACTTTGGGCGACAAGGTTGCGGGATAGCAATCGTCCAATGCCGGAATTTGAAGATGAGCACTCATCACCGCATCGACTCCGGCTTGAATCGTTGCCTGAAATGGGGGAAGCTCAACCTGTCCGAGTCGTGCCCGATCGTGAGGCAAAACAGGTAATTCCAAGTGAGAATCGATCGCCGTATCGCCGTGACCTGGAAAATGTTTTGCAGTCGTTAAAACGCGATAAGACTGTGCGCCTCGAATAAAGGCGGTTGCTAATTTGCTAACGATCTCTGTCGTTTCGCCAAACGCCCGCACATTGATCACCGGATTATCGGGATTGTTGTTGACATCGACGATCGGAGCCAGCACCCAATTGAGTCCGATCGCTCGCGCTTCTTGGGCAGTCACGGCTCCCATTTTTTCTGCGTAATCACAGGCGACGGATAGATTAGTTTGGGCGATCGCATTTAGCGCCATCGGCGGCGGAAACCAGGTGGCTCCTGAAAATCGTTGCCCAACGCCTTCTTCAATATCGGCTGAGATCAGAAGCGGAATCTTTGCCTGATCTTGAAGTTGTTGAGTCCGCAGGAAAATCTCTCCAGCACTTCCACCCACCAAAATCACGCCACCGACTCCCAAATCTTCGAGCAGATAGCGGAGAGTTGCGGCGTTTGCTTCCCAGATTGGATATTGGATCTGATGGTCAAACAGATAGCCAGAAGTGCGAACAGTGACCATTTGAGCGACTTGCTGGGTCAGAGTCAATGAGTCGATATCAGGTAAGGAGGACTGCATAGGGGAACGGGTGCGCGATCGTCACTCACTATAGCGGTTCTTCCCCGCTTAAATCACATTTCTATGGCATCGGATCAATGCGCAATCGGTCGCATGATCTGTAGGAAAATAGGACTAACGGTCGAACGCGTTTCGGCTCCGCTCAACGCCAGAAGTCTCAGTGGGTTGAGCGGAGTCGAAACCTATCTCCACGAGTTGGCTTTAAATGCATCTACCTACTTGAAGGACGTGTGATCTAGGTCCTCAGATGAAATTGATCCTTCAGTCGAAACAGACTCATCATTAGGATCTTCATCCTTCCGTTCTCGACTCAGACGACTAATCAAATTCAAAATGTTGTCGCCGCGTTCTAGACCGCGATCTTCAACAAAAATGATTTCAGGCGTGCGACGCAACCGAACTCGACGACCCAACTCGCCCCGAACAAACCCAGTCGCAGATTTTAACCCCGCCATTGTCTCAGCCTTCGCTTCGTCTGAGCCATAAATACTGACAAAGATTTTGGCGTGCTGCAAATCGCCAGACACATCGACATCCGTGACGCTCACCATCCCGCCGATGCGATCGTCTTTGATGCCACTTAACAACATCTGGCTGATTTCGCGTTTAATTTGCTCTGCAACACGAGCCATGCGCCGATCGGTAGCCATACATTTCTCGTCCTTTCTCTGCAATCAAGACTCTAATACTAGCACCGTGGATCTCGCACACATCAAGCCAAAGGAAGAGGGATTTAGATATGAACTCTATCCCTCTTCTTTTGGCTTAGCCTAACCCCAGCATTGCCTTGAGCGTAAAGCTGAGACAAGCAAAGGCAGCCACAAAAAAACCGACGAGCGCGATCGCCGTGACAGGGTTCTTAAACAGAGGGGTAAAGGGCGCAAACGCATTGAAAATTACGCCCAAGATCACGCCAATTAAAAAGCGAGGATATTTAGAAACAGTACTCCAAAGGTCTTGCATGGTTTCAATTCGCGAATTCCCTTTTATGATAATTGAATGATCACACAAATTCGTGCCCCAATTTGCCCTCGTCCTTTCCTTAAATGGGCAGGTGGAAAAAATAAACTCATTCAACAATATCTCCTTTACTTTCCACAAAGTTATCGTCGTTATCACGAACCATTTTTAGGAGGAGGGGCAATTTTTTTCTACTTGCAGCCTCCGCAATCTTTTCTCGCTGATATCAACATCGAGCTTGTCAACGTCTATCGATGTGTGCGAGAGCAGGTCGAGGAATTGATCGTCCTTCTTGAAGAACACACCACTTTGCACGGTCAAGAACACTTTTATGCGGTGCGATCGCAGCTTACAACGTCTGATGCTTGGTTCCTTGATGGTAACAATTTAACGCGAGCGGCGCGATTTATTTATCTCAACAAAACCTGTTTTAACGGTCTTTATCGAGAGAATTCTAAGGGGCAGTTTAATGTTCCGATCGGAAGCTATGAGAAGCCGTTGATTTGTGATCCAGATGCGATTCGGGCTGCGTCTTCTGCGCTGCAATCAGCTCAGATCGATCGAAGTTCGTTTGATATTGTATTAGATCATGCCAAAGATTCAGATGATTTTGTCTACTTTGATCCGCCTTATTATCCGCTCAGTGCGACGAGCAAATTTACGAGCTACAGCCGCTATTCGTTTAACGAGCCTGATCAGATTCGACTCAAAGAGACGTTTATTGAGTTGAGCAACAGAGGCGTAAACGTCATGCTTTCTAACTCTGATTGTCCTTTTATTCGAGACTTATTTAAAGACTTTAATATTCATACTATCTACGCCGCGCGCAACATTAACTGCAACACTGAGAAGCGAGGCAAAATTACGGAAGTATTAGTGACTTCTTATTAAAATTGAGATCGCATCCCTC
The DNA here is from genome assembly GCA_965277365.1 of Phormidesmis sp. Classification (GTDB taxonomy): domain Bacteria; phylum Cyanobacteriota; class Cyanobacteriia; order Leptolyngbyales; family Leptolyngbyaceae; genus Phormidesmis_A. The sequence continues at coordinate 190,201 of CBDICO010000001.1, forward strand.
AATCAGTCAAGAACGCCGATAGTTGACGCGAAACCGTCGTGCAGAAGTGCCTGTCTCAAAATAATCCTCAAACTTTACCTCGTCTAAGCCGTTCGCTTGAAACGCTTTTAACTCTTCACGAGTCAACGGAAACGGCACCGTTTCGGCAGGTTCATCTGCGTTGCGTCCTCGACAGATGATCAGTAGAGAACCATTTAATTTAACGAGTGCGGCGACTTTAGAAATGGCTCGATCGCGCACGTCCTTCGGCATGGCTTGCAGTGTGTAAGATTCCAATACAAAATCAAACTCACCTTGCCAAGTTGTCGAAGTCTCAAATAAATCGGCGACCTGATAGCTCACTGTTGAGTCAGGAAAGCGCGTTTGACACCACGCGATCGCCGTTGGAGAAATATCAAACGCTGTGACCTCAAATCCCAATCGTGACAGCGCTTCGGCATCATCTCCTAACCCACAGCCGACCACGATCGCGCGTTTGCCATCGCCTCTAATCTGCTCTCGCTCTAGCCACTCTGCGAGATTGAGATTCACTGCCATGTCTGCCCAAGGAACTGCTTTTTCGTCTCCACTGGCATTGTCATAAAGCTGTTCAAACCAACCAAGCGGATCGCCCTTGTCGATAAATTCTTTGGCAAGCTGCTTGGTTTTGTTTCTGATAGGTTCCACGGGTTAGCCTGCACTAAACAGATTGAATGGGAACGATGCCGCGATCGAACACCTGATTATCGGTTCCGATGCCCTGAATCTCTAAGCGATCGTCATAGACCTCGACTCCAGAGAAGCCAAACCGTGAGACAGAGTGTTCTGTCCAGGGCGATCGACCGACCGGACGCAGATGAGCACCGCCGATGCCCGTGATCAGATAAGTTGTGCCATCAATAGCACGAGTTCGCTCATAGCTATGCTCGTGACCATTGATATAAAGCTGAACGCCATGCTTTTTAAACAGTGGCGCTAGCATCGAAATCATTTCTTGGCTGGTGCCATATTGCCCAGACGAATAGATTGGATGGTGCCCATATACGATTTTCCAGGGTGCGGTGCTGCGGCTCAATTCTTGATTTAACCAGGCGAGTTGCCCCTTCCAATCGGCGTTGGTGTTGGTATCTAAAACAAAGAACTGCGCCGACTTCTCCCGATAGGTGTAGCGCCGCCCATCCATGTGGTATCCGGCATAGCGCAGTTGCAATTCGCCGTTTTGACTGCGAATGTCATGATTGCCGAGACAGGCATGAAACTTGACTCCCTGCTTAAGCAAGGTGGCATAAGGCTGTTCAAACACGGCTCCAATCTTTTCCATTTCGCCATTGGTGTAGATGTTGTCTCCTGCCAACACTGCCAGCGAATAGGGGTTTTGTTGATAGTAGCGAGTCATCGCTTCTGAAACAGCGTTCTGATTGCGATCGCCCGCTCCGACATCTGCCACTGCTACAAATCGCAGCACTAAATCTTTGCGTGTTGAGGGCACGATCGCAGTCGAAGCAACCGCATCAAGTGAATTGTCCAACTGAGACGATCGCCCGATCAGCGTCTTTGCCAAGACGGTCAACCCTAAACCACTCACTCCACCTAAGATCAAAAACTTGCGGCGTTTTAAGCTCATAATTCTAATTTGTGTGAGGAACGAAAGAGAGGGCTAACGCAAAATGGTAAATTGAGGCTCGTAGGGTGGCACCCGTAGACGTGACTACGCTGATGTTTGTTTGTGCCGCCTCAAAGGAGATTTGTATGCCGCAAAACGAACCCAACCCGTCAGATGCTTCTGAGACAACCCCGCCTCGACCCAGTGTGGCACAGCCCATCACTTCTGAGCAAACGGGTGTTCAACTCCTTCCTCTGCTGAGAGGAGTGAGCATTCGAGCGTTAAGAACCACTGTTCGGGCACTCGAAGGTGCAATTAACAAGTTAGAAGCCGATACCTCAACCGGGGCAACGTTGCCCATCTCACCCAAACTGCAAACTCAGATTAGCTCAGGCTGGAATCGCGTTGTGCCGTTTCTCAAAAATCTTTGGCAGCAATTCGTGCCGCTCTGGGCAAAACTTTTAACTCAAATTCGGACTCGACTCCCAGAAAATCTGAACCAGACTCTTACCGATCGTGTCCTTTCTAGCATTGTGGCAGGCGTTCTGATCGTTCTATTTTGGACAACTTCTAGTTTGTTTTCGTCTAAACCTCCTACAAAAGTTGCCGTTGCTCCACCGCCGACTGAAAGCACGGCTCCTAAGAAAATCACGCCCTCGCCTACACCGATTCAACCTGAATTTGGTAGCCCTGCCCCGATCGCCATTCCACCTGATTTGACCGCTCCCGAGCCGGAAAAACCGGTTATCAGTCCTGAACCTATTGCAGAAAAACCTTCTGACCCCGTAGTTGCGTCTCCTCCAATTGCAGAACCTCCGATCGTCGTAGAACCTGCTCCTGAAGTTGCAGTTCCCGAACCGGAAAAACCTGCGGCTCCGATCGTCGAATTGACTCCAGAACAAACGTTAATTGCCTCGATTCAAGATCAGGTAGTGACCATCACTGATCCTTATTCAAGTGGGCTGATTGAGTCGATTAAGCCTAGCTTTGGCAAAAGTCGTCTGAGCATTTTAGTCAAGGATGGTTGGTATGGGTTGAGTCGATCGCAGCAAGACAAACTCGGTGATGAACTATTGCAGCGATCGCAAGAACTCAATTTTAGCCACTTAGAAATCACCGATGCTCAAGGAATGGTGTTGGCGCGCAGTCCGATTGTTGGTTCGACAATGGTGATTTTGAAGCGCAAGGCAGACGTGGCTTGAAATTTTGAGTGGGGCTAATTGATTCGCATCGCAGACTTAGAGAGCTTCTAGATCATTGACAGCTTCTCTTGTTTTTCGGTGCTATAATTTCACAGTGACGAGGGCATGTAGCTCAGTGGATAGAGCATCAGGTTCCGGTCCTGAGGGTCGGGGGTTCGAGTCCCTCCATGCTCGTAAAAGTAAAGCCTTTGAGGAACGTTGATTTCTCAAGGCTTTTTCTGTTTGGTGAAACAAGTTTTATCGGTTGATTAGGCTGTTTTGCAATGAATTCTAAAATGCTGGATGGTGGCACAACGCCGATCGAGCCATCTTCGCAAAGCCGATCGTTAATTCTCGCATCAGAATTTTACAAAATAATCCCGTACTTGATTTCGCATAAGCGAATTTTTATTGCTGAAGCAGCCGCATCGGTGAGGATGTTGAGACGGTAAAACCCGGTTCATATGGGTCATGATGCCTCATATTCAACGAAGCTCAATCCTCACAGTTCTTTCAAAGTTAACTATAGAACTAGCGGCGGGTAACCCAGTTTTTTACCTTACTCAAAAGTTCACCGTTTTAGTGTGGCAACCTCTTCAACAAGTTAGATGCCCACAACGGTTTTATTAAGCTGCAATAGAGTGTGAGTTAAAAAGAACTAACAAAAATAATGACCATTGCATTGAGCATTTTGGCACTGTTTGCGATTGTGACCGCGATCGGAGCCGCCTCTCGTGTGCAGAGACAAATAGCACAGCTTCAACCTAGCCGTCCGTCTGTGAAAGAGCCTAGCCTGTCAGCGACTTCTAAAACTCAATTAGAGTCTGACCGAGACTTAGATCAAGCAGTTGATGTTTCTCCTCCATCTCAGCCATCTCCTGTTGAGCAATGGAGCGATTTTGAGCGTTTGCAGGCTGACATTCCGCTTGCCGGATCGCTCTCTGTCTCAGAAGTAATGCAGCCCAGTGAAGTCGAGCCGTCAATCTTTCTGAAGAATGAACCCCTTGAATCGACGATCGCAGGGCTAAGTTCTCACGATCAAACCATGCATTCTAATAGTCTGCTTGAAGAAGTGGCTGAGTTAGCACCTGGCGGACACAACTCTCAAATTTCTCATCTTGCCCACTATCTAAATCATGCTGACCCAGTGATGCGATCTGCCGCAGCCTTTGCCCTTGGCGACCTTGCCCCACACTGTCACGGAGAGGATCTCGAAAAAATCTTTTCTGCTCTCAACCAATTTAGTCAAGATGCAAATCCACAGGTGAGACTGCAAGCAGTCACCGCACTAGGAAATTTGAAATCCTCTGACTTATTCTCTAAATAACTGCACCCCAAAAAGACCATTGAATTATGAGTTGAGAATTGCTATACGATCGGGCTATCGCATATTTACAGGAGTTAACGATGTCGCAACGTTCACTTCAGCAACAGCAAGGTCATTATCGCTACGACCCGACTCAACTCAGTCAGGCTGCCCCAGCGCGAATCTTCCCTCACGCTGGAGAAGATGGTGTGCTGCAATATATCTTGACTGAGCTACGTCACAATTTGGTAGAGCGTGGGCAACTGTCTCCGCCGCTTACTTGGGCATTAGAGCAGATTGAGTCAAGCGACTATCAGTTGAACGAAACCTGGCTAAACTTGACGACGCTGTTGGTCAATTTTGAGATTTTTCAGTCTGATTTGTTTAACTTTTATCTGCCGCCCAATGAGCAGTTTAACGTAGAGTTTGTGCAGTTGCGGCGACAAATGGGGGAAGCGTTAAACGCCGCAGACAAAGCAGCAAAGAAGCTGAATCTTAGGGAAGCTGCCCAAGTTCAACGCCTTCAGTTTTATCAGACTCTAGAAGAACATGGACGATCGCGTCCTAAGATTATTAAAATTCACGAGCGAGATGGCGGACTGAGCGATCGGGAGTTTGCCCGTCAGCGTCTCTCAGGACCGAACCCGACTTCGATCAAAAGAGTTTGCGATCAAGAAAATTTATCAAATTGGCAAGGCGATCGAGTGTGTTCGCTTTCAAATGGCGAGGCGATTAGTTTAGACACTGCTGCCGATCAAAATCGCCTGTTTTTGTTAGAGTATCCCCTCTTAAAATTCTCACCTGCTGAGTTGCAGATCGGGCGTTATGTAGGCAGTCCGAAAACGCTATTTTATCGAAGCGAACAGGGATTAGAACCGCTTTTGACTCAATTAGAATCGGGTGGAAAAATCTACGCGCCGACCAGCGATGCCGATGATTGGATGAGATCGAAGCTTTTTGTTCAAGTCGCAGATATTACCCAACATGAGTTATTGACGCACTTGTGTTACACCCACTTGTCAATGGAAGCATTTGCGATCGCCACTCCGCGCAGGTTACCTGCCAACCATCCAGTTTATCGATTACTCAAACCACATTTTAGATTTTTGCTTGCCATTAACACCCGCGGCAATGCCATTTTGCTCGGAAAAGGAGCCGCGATCGATACCCTCATGGCTCCCACTCGTGACGCGTCGATCGCGGTGATGAATCAGGCATATCGCGATCGCTCATTTGAGTCTTATGCGTTGCCCACCGATCTCAAACATCGAGGCGTAGAAGCTGAATTTTTATCAGATTATCCCTATCGAGACGATGCTCAATTTCTGTGGGATGCGATTAATCGCTACGTTACTGCTTATTTGCAGCGCTATTATCCTGATGATATTGCCATTCAGCAAGATGCTCATTTGCAAGCTTGGGTGGCAGAACTCGGCGCACCCTTAAACACCCGATCGCGCACTGAATTTGCCCAGGCTCCTGACTGGATTTCTCCTGAAATTGCTGCTGAGGTAGGGTTAGCAATTACAGACCTGCCGGATTATCCGCGTGTTCCAGGGTTTCCTTCTCATCAAAATCCGGGAACGATCGCGACTCTTCAACCGTTAATCAACGCCGCAACTCAGATTATTTTTACGTGCAGTGCTCAACATGCGGCGGTGAATTTTAGCCAATTTGACTATTTTGGCTACCCTCCCAATGCGCCCATTGCTGCCTACACACAGCCTGATGTCTCTGCACCGCTTTCTGAAATGATGCCAAACCCCGCCCAAGATCTCGCCCAAATTGAGCTAACCTTCGCTCTGAGCGGCGTTCTCTGGAGTCGTTTAGGAAGTGACGACATCATCCAATTCGTAGATCAAGGCGATCGAGCCATTCTGCATCAATTTCAAGCCGATCTTCGCATGATTGAAACTGAGATTCAAACTCGCAATCGGATACGCGATCGCGATTCCGGTATCGATTATCCCTACCTTTTGCCCTCTCGAATTCCTAATAGCATCAACATTTAGCGATGGATAGTTTTATTTGTAATCAATACTACAAACACAAACCCATCAGTCTTGTTACGAGTAATGGCAAACGTATCGAAACTATCTCATGATCTCAGACATTACCGAGAAGCTTTTGGCAGCTAAATCAGGAAAAGGGCTAAGTTTTGCTGATTTAGAAACGACGATCGGACGCGATGAAGTTTGGATCGCCGCTTTGTTTTATCAGCAAGCCAGCGCCTCTGACGACGAAGCCACCAAATTACTCAACGCTTTAGGACTCAGCCTCGATCTCGTCGCTACTTTAACGGCATTTCCCGTGAAAGGATTAGGTCCGATCGTGCCCACCGATCCCTTAATTTATCGCTTCTACGAGATCATGCAGGTCTACGGAATGCCGATGAAAGAAATCATTCATGAAAAATTTGGCGATGGCATTATGAGCGCGATCGATTTCACTTTAGATATCGACAAGATAGAAGATCCCAAAGGCGATCGCGTCAAAGTCACAATGAATGGAAAATTCTTAGCCTATAAAAAGTGGTAATGCTGGGCGCGATCGAGGCAGTCAAACGGGAAACTAAATGAGGGTATCCTAAGTCGAGTAGGATGGGTAGAGCCACCGCAAAACCCATCAAAACCCACATTCGATCGAGCGACCCACTGACCCGATTTTCTCAATTCATCATGCACCCAACCCACTGCAATTGCCATGACATCGATTCTAAAACCAAGCAAAAGCAGTTACTGATTGCGCTCCTATTAGTCGGCGGCTTCGCGATCGTAGAATTAACTGTAGGGTTAAGCATTCACAGCTTGGCACTGCTAGCAGAATCAGGACATCTCGTATCTGACTGTTTAGCGTTGCTGTTAGCATTGCTTGCAACTCGCATTTCTCAATCGCCGCCAGCGTGGGGCTGGCTAGGAGCGAACCAGGTGACGATCAAAGAAAATCACTCGATCGAGACTTGGGCAGCTTTGATCAACGGATTGGGATTAGTCGCTGTCGCTCTCGTGATTGGTTGGGAAGCCGTGAGCCGATTTCAAATCGATCCGGTGGAGATTGCTAGCAAACCGATGTTGATCACCGCGATCGTCGGCTTAGTCGTGAATGGCATTAATATTTCTCTGCTGCATCAGGGCAGTGATCATGACCTCAATTTGAGAGGCGCTTTTTTGCATGTAGTGGCAGATGCTTTGGGCGCGATCGGGGTGATTGTAGCAGCAATTGCGATCGCGATTTGGCACTGGTCTTGGGCAGATGGTGCCATCAGTCTAGTCATTTCAGCCCTGATTATTGTGGCAGCGATTCCGTTAATCCATCAAAGCTGGAAAACCTTACAGGCGATCACGGTGTAACATCAAGCTCCAGCATTTTGAATCTGCTGTTGAGCCAATCGCACACGGGCACGAATCGTTAAACTTTCATCGGTTTCAGCCAACTCATCGAGCCTAGTCTGAGTCTGAGCCAGCCAATCGGGTCGAGATTTTGACACCGCGATCGCGAGAGACTGCAAACTCAAAACAGCTGCATAGCGCACAATCCACTCGTGATCTTGAGAGACGTGCAGCAAAGCTTCGAGCGCTTGAAGTTGAGCCGATTGAATGCGATCGTCCGCTAATTTATTCCAGTGAATACTGCCTAATCCTTTGGTTGCTGCCCGCCGGACGCTCATCGCAAAATCGTTTTGCGCCGCATGAAGCAAAATAGTCAGACCACGCGGATCACCGATGGCAGCCAACGCTCGAACTGCCCAAGCTCTCGCCCCATAATTATAGCCATCTAACTGTTCTAAAAGCGGCAGCACCGACAGCTCTCCCAATCGAATCAGCCCATCGACGGCAGCAACGGCGGCTCCCGGATTATTGTAGCCCAGAGCAGCAATTAAACTAGGAATCGCGGCTTGAGTATGGGCGATCGCCAGAGCTTGCACCGCTTCTAAGAGATGAGTTGAAGAGTCTGCTTCATCAACTGCACGAATCAGAATTTGAATATCAGTCACAGGATTTTGAGAGAAGAGTTAACGGGCTTCGATTCCCATTCTAAAGCCGATCGAGCCACCCATCTCCCTGGATAGAACTTTCAAAGCAGGGAGTCCATTAGATTCATAACCTTGATGGCTCCGTCAGGGAGATGAGGAAGAGGAGTGTCAGAAAATTGGTGTTCTAGTAACCCTTTGAGCGCAATTAACTTCAGACTATTCTCAGCTAGCGTTTGCGCGATCGCGTCCGCAGCCGGAAGGTAGCCGATCGCGCCCAAATCAGCCATCGCCGACCGCCTCAGTTGCAAATCTGCCCCCTGCAAGGCTTTGATCAGTCGATCGCCATATTGACCGTCCGCAGTCAGTTGATAAAGTGCACGGGCTGCCGAATATTGCACCCGTTTAACTGGATGGTCGAGAAAGGACTTTGCTAAGAGAATGGCTTCAACGGCTTTAAGCGTTCCTAGCGCTTCTAAAATCGCGTCGTAGGGTTGAGGAAAATCGAGTCTCACGGGTGATGGCTCTGTTTCAGGAATCTCATTCTTAAGTAGCTGCATTAAGACAGGAATGCAGGTGCGATCGTCCAACATTTCTAGCGATTGTGCTGCCGCTTCTCGGACATAGAAATCTGAACATGAGAGACTCTCGATCAGAGCCGGAACAGCACGACGATCGCCCAGTTTACCCAACGCTCTCGCCGCATTTCGCCGCAGTGGATAGCCCCCCGCTTCAGTGCGATCGGCTTCATCTTTAAGGGCATTAATCAACCGTTCGACGACTCCAGGCTGATTGACACGAAACTTTCCCAGCCACCAGGCAGCATAGACACGCAGCCCTAAATCGGGCGATTGCAGGTTCTCGATCGCTTGCGATGGAGTCAGTTGTTCACCGTTAAAACTGTCAGAGACATCAGACATGAGACTCGTGAGAAAAGAGAATTTGATGTTTAGTCTAGCGCCCGATCGTCACCCTCACATCAGCAAAAAACCATAATATTTGTTCATATATATTAATAAGTTATGTTAAGATTATTAATATAAATTCACAATCTCCTCTGTGGCAGGCATCCATTCTGTCGATTACTGCGTTCTTAACCAAGATTCTCAAACCCAGCATTAGCTCTGGCTTTTGGACTCAGACCACTTGGGCTATTTTACGAACCATCGCTGGCATCATGATGATCCATAACGGGTTGGATAAGCTCGGCGACATTGAAAGCTTCTCTCACGCTTATGTTGAGGTGATTGGTTTACCCTTTCCGATCGTGTTCAGCTATCTGGCAGCGTTTACCGAGCTACTGGGTGCCCCCCTGCTGGCGGTTGGGCTATTGACCCGTCCGGCAGCGCTGGGGCTATTTGCCACCATGTGCGTTGCAATTTACCATCACCTTCTCGTCGCCGGACTCAATCTTCCTTATTTGGAACTGTCTGCGGTTTATGCAGCTTGCTTCCTGCTCTTTGCAGTCAACGGGGCAGGTTTGTTTTCGACCGATGCCTTGATCGTTAACTGGCTTGATGCGAGTGCCCTATCTCTGCAAGCCAAGCAAGTGATGGGTCTAGAAAAGGCTTATCAAGCCTCAAATTCTCAAAAGAAATCTGTTGATTCTCCGGCTAAGTAGTCTCCGTGACCCTCAGTGATTGAATCGCAGACTCTAGAAATTAGTGAATCGCGTAAAAAAGCCCTGGAAAAAACTCCGGGGCTTTTTTTAAGCACAAAGTTTAACTTAGATGAATACTGAATCTGTCTCTCGAGTGTGGCATTCCTACAGAATTTCTACTAAATTTCCACTCTATATTCGTAGAACGCTCTCGTGTTGTTGACGCAATTCCTATCCAATTACTACGCAAGCACTTAGATCACGAATTATGTTGATTTGGTGGGAATGGATGAGGGCAAACCCATTGAGTGAGTTTCAAAGCGCAATTATGGAGAAGCTAGGCTAAATTAGCCAGCATTAGCTCTAACCCACCCTGGATAGGGCAATACGGATGAATGACAATCAGTCAGTTTTCAGGGGAAGAGCAGGGTGCTTGAAGAGAACCTATGTGTTTTTTTAGTGAAGCCCCTGTAGAAGTACTGGCTTTGACTATTGCAATGAAAATCAGAAAATGCTAGCTAACCTGGGAGGTACTACAAAAGTAACGGCGATTTTGAGTCGCGATCGTAACAAGGAGGAATCAACGCGCTAGATTTCTCCTTTGATGTCTCAATAATCAGGGGTTCCATGTACGATTTTGCGATTGTTGGCGGCGGCATCGTTGGGTTATCGACCGCAATGGCACTGGGAAACCGCCGCCCAGATGCCAAAATTCTGCTGTTAGAGAAAGAGAGCCGATGGGCATACCACCAGACAGGCAACAACAGTGGAGTGATTCACTCTGGCATCTACTATCAGCCAGGAAGCTTTAAAGCAAAGTTTTGCCACGCCGGAAGTCAATTGATGGTGCGGTTTTGTCAAGAACACGCGATCGCTCATGAAGTATGTGGCAAAGTCATTGTCGCAACCGAGCCAGACGAATTACCGCAATTAGAAAATCTTTATCAACGGGGGCTGCAAAACGGGCTCAAAGTTGAACGAATTACGGCAGAACAAGTGCAGGAAATTGAGCCTCACGTCCGTTCTCTAGCAGGAGTTCGCGTCTATTCGACGGGCATTGTCAGCTACAAGCAAGTCTGTCAAAAATATGCAGAACTCGCGGCTTTTCAAGGAGCCGATTTGCGCCTCAACACACGAGTCGAAATCCTAGCCAAAACCAGCAATGGCTATGATATCGCGACCACAAACGGCACGTTTAGCACCCGATTTGTGATTAACTGTGCGGGGCTGCACTGCGATCGGCTAGCTCAACTGGCTCACACAAAGCCTCCTGCTAAAATCGTTCCCTTCCGAGGCGAATATTACGAGCTAACCCCAGAAAAACGTTATCTGGTCAAGCATTTGATTTATCCAGTCCCCAATCCCGATTTCCCTTTCTTGGGCGTTCATTTCACGCGGATGATCGATGGCACGGTTCATGCCGGTCCCAACGCGGTGTTGAGCTTTAAGCGAGAAGGCTATAAAAAAACAGATTTTGACCTGCAGGACTTTGCCGAAGTCATGACTTATCCCGGTTTTTGGAAGCTAATGTCGAGGCACGCCAATCAGGGGATTCAAGAGATGATGCGATCGTGGAGCAAGGCATTATTTGTGCAAAGTCTGCAACGACTGATTCCAGAAGTGCAAGCCAAAGATTTAGTACCGACTCACGCAGGAGTGAGAGCGCAAGCCCTGCTGCCCAATGGCAAACTCGTCGATGATTTTTTAATGGTGAAAGAAGGGGACGCGCTACACGTTTATAACGCTCCTTCTCCGGCGGCAACGGCATCGATCGAGATTGGTCAAGCGATCGCAGATCAGGTTCCCTCATAACTTCATCTCGCGTTGCGTTGTTCTCTAGGTGATGTTCACCGCTCTGATTATTTTTAACCTGCAACAAGCAGCTACATTTAGAAACTGCGATACTGAGTTTCCGCTTCTCTTAAGCAACGAACGCACGGGCAACCCTGGGCAGGAACGATCTCAAACGTTGAAATTTCCGATCGGGCGCGTTCGCTTCAGAAATGGCTGACATCTTTCAGCATCAGAGCTTTGTCCCGCAAGAGTCTCTGGTGGCTGCTTATCGCCTCAAAGGGCAGGGAAGCTACTCCGATCAAACGGGTCACTTGCCCGATCTTGTCTAGGTAGGAAAGTCGTCAAAACCATCTGAAGGAGCGGTGTTGACATCAAAGCATTGGTTGTCTATCCAGCAGCCTGCAAGGGTGTTAACCGAGAAGCTAAAGGAGAGTTCTGAATTTACGTTGAGCACGATCGTTGCTACGTCTAAGCCTACCCAATCCGGACCGGTTGTGTCGCAAAAATGGTAGGGTTGGAGGGTTTAATATTCTCTGGCTTCAATCTAAATGACATCCCAATCGCTGTTTAAGTGGCGGCATTTCTTGCCAGAGATCATCCTGCTGAATGTGCGGTGGTATCGTCGTTATCCCCTGAGCTACCGGAACCTGGAAGAAATGATGGCAGAACGAGGAGTGGAGGTGGATCATTCGACGATTAACCGCTAGGTGTTGAAGTTTGCCCCAGAACTCGACCAACGGCTTCGACCCCATTTGAGCTTGACCCATGATCCGTGATTCGTGGCGGGTGGATGAGACCGATATCGAGGTCAAAGGGAAGTGGAAATATCTTTATCGAGCGGTGGACTCAAGGGGCAACCCGCCGGACTTCATGCTGAGTGCAAAGCGAGACGGGAAGGCAGCCGCAAGGTTTTTCCGCAAAGTGCTGAAGGCTCAACACACCCAACCACCCCGAGTGATTACGGTGGATAAACACGCTGCCTACCCAGTGGCAATGGAACCGTTGAAAGCCGATGAAACGATTGCAGAAGCAACGGAATTACGCCAGATCAAGTATCTCAACAACATCATTGAGCCGAACCACCGAACCATCAAGCGAATCGTGAAACCGATGATGGGCTTCAAGTCGTTCAACCCGGCAAGAAGGACATTGAGGGGCATTGAAGCGATGAATATGATTCGCACAGGACAAGTGAATGGAATTGCTCAAGGGGACAGTGTATCTAAAGTGAAATTCATCGAAGAACTCTTCGGGGTGATTGCTTAAGGAAACGAGATTGAGATAGTTCCTTTATCACTAAAAAGAATTTGCGCCACAACCACTTTCTTTGACTTCAACCGAGGTGATGCCAGCCATCGCGAGAACCTGTAACGACGCTTCTCAGCTTAAGTCATTTGCCCCCTTCCCTGTTTAAATTGGTATGAAAACTGCCAAACAGCGCACCTAGCCACACCTCCACCCACGGCATCCCCAAGCCATCGCTTAGTTCGGTAATCGAGACTGGAAGGGTCGGCGCTGTTTGCAACCATTGGGCGATCGCCTCCGTCCATCGGGTCACATTTTCCGAGTAGGCGATCGCTAGTACAGCCTGTTTTTGCGTTTCCTCATGGGCTGCTTCCATTTGATCTACCATTGCTAACACTGCCGCTTTGTCCACCGGAGCCGCGATCGACCCTTCTGGCGTGCTGGTTGATTTTGTCCGCCGTTTTCGGACTGGTGCTGGCTCCAGCAAATCACTCAAATCCACCGCCATCGTCTGGCGCACCACATCCGCAAAAAAGCCTGGTTCGACGATCGGATCACGGGATGCCTCTTCCCACTCGCTGAACAACACCCCGGCTCGCACCGCACACAGTTCTGCCATCTGAAGCAAAGCATCCCCCGCAAACTGGAGCCGTTGCGCTTCTGGCAGTTGTGCCGCTGCCACCTCTACGGCATCCAGCAGTTGGGACACATCGACCGCCTCAGGCATCAGCTGCGCCCGTTGCAACTGCTCCCACAGATCCAATTCCAGTTGCGTCACTCTCATCCACGCCCTCCCATCTCAATGAACTGAAGATGCTCCGCGTGGGTATTGTCAACTTAACCGGGTCTGTTCAAAATTAAGCCCAATCATTCCTGATTCGTCAGGTGCGCTCAGACTACGCGGCAGAATTCAGCCCAGCGACTTCTCGCCAATCTTGAACGCGTTGGCTCATCTGTTGGCGATAGCGTTTGGCTGTGAGTTGATGTTGTTTCGGGTGGAAATGGTCTCGAATTGGTCCAAAGGCTGAAAGAAAGCGTTGGGCTTGTCCTGGCGATTTGAATCGCCGCATTCGGCGCTCTCTCACTCGTGGCGGCTGATGGGAATTCTCGGCTCGATTGTTCCCGAATCGTCTCATACGTCACCTCGATTCCCCGATACCGCATCATTTTCTCGATGTCCCGGTAGCTCAAGGGGAAGGGGTAATAAAGCCAAACGCAGTAACTGATGATTTCGCCGGGGAATCGGTGACGAGAGTACATGGGCAAACAGTCGCGAATGGAGTGGAATCAGTACGATTATTCTACTTTTCGGTTAAGTTGACAATACCGCGTAGTCACAGTTAATCTGATCAATCAACTCGTGATTTTGACGTATTTTTTAGGCGTGTCTCCCGATCACATCACCCACTGGTATCGCAGCGGCATGAAACGCATCCGAAAATGATGGAGATTGAAGCATCGATTTGCAGAATTCATTACACTGAAACAAACCGCAATCATTTGATTCAACGCTTATGGCAGTTCGTAAAGACACGATTTTTGAACAATATTTGGCACCGATCGCGCGTCTCTTGATCGACGAACCCGCACTGCGACGATTTTATGAAAGCATCAACTGGCAAACCGAAAGCGATCGCTTCCGAGATCCTCAACTCACCTATCCCGATTACTACAGCCGTCAAAACTTCCACAGCATCGAAAACGGCTATCTCAATATCAGTGCTGCGGTGTCTTACGATCCGATCACGCAATATGCGCTGCCGCCTAACGAGTCTTGGGTGCGTCAGAGCTTAATCGACGCGATTCAAGTCAAACCTCGTCGCATTCTCGACTTAGGCTGCGGCACAGGCTCCACCACGCTTTTGCTCAAACAAGCCTTTCCCGACGCTGAAGTCATCGGCATCGACTTGTCTCCCTATATGCTCGTTGTTGCCGACCACAAAACAAAACAATTAGGACTCAAGATTGAATGGCAGCAAGGCAACGCCGAACAGACCCGCTTCCCAAATGCCTCTTTTGATTTAGTCACCGCATCGCTGTTGTTCCACGAAACACCACCCGCGATCGCCGCGATCATTCTCCAAGAAAGCTATCGCCTCCTCACCCCTGGCGGTGAAGTCTTGATTTTGGATGGCAACCAAAAAACCCTCAGACAAACCGAGTGGCTAACCCAAATTTTTGAAGAACCCTACATTCAAGCCTATGCAACGGGCAGCATCGATGCCTGGATGGGCACGGCGGGCTTTGGCGCAATTCAAACCGAGGATTTTTGGTGGATTCATCAAGTCACCCGTGGCGTAAAGCCTGTATCGAATCAGCGATCGCAGCCCGTCAAGTTTTCAGATGTAGAAACCCTAAATGACGGGCAGTGGGCAATGGGCTAGAAAAAAGGGAATACAAAAACTTGTAAAATAGAAATCTGTCCCTTCCTTGGTTCCGATTTCTTAGATGCTGAAGGCTGTTCTATTTGATTTCAACGGGGTCATTATCAATGACGAACCGCTTCACGAAAAGTTGATCGAGCAGCTTCTCGTCGAAGAAAATCTTCGCCCCAAGCCAGGAGAATTTCGGGAAATGTGTCTAGGGCGCAGCGATCGAGCCTGTCTCTCTGATTTGCTAAAAAGTCGCGACAGAATGGTCAGCGATCGCTATCTCGATGACCTGATTAGTCGTAAAGCCAAAGCCTATGTACAGCAACTTTCAGGCTTAGAAACATTACCGACTTACCTGGGGCTAGACGATTTTATCTTTAATCTTCGGGCGACTCCCTGCAAGTTAGCGATCGTCAGTGGTGCCAGCCTGAGTGAGATCGAGCTTGTATTAGAACGATGCCAATTGCGACAATATTTCACGGTAATCATATCGAGCAATGACATCACTATGAGCAAGCCCGAACCCAATGGCTATCTTCTGGCAGTCGAACGGTTAAATCAAGCGTTTCCTGATCTCGATTTACATCCTGCCGAGTGTTTAGCGATCGAAGACACCTTCGCGGGCATTGCCGCCGCAAGACGGGCAGGCATTCCTGTGGTTGGGGTTGCCAACACTTATCCATTCCACATGTTGCAGCGCTGCGCCAACTGGACGGTAGACTATCTCTCAGATCTAGAACTCGATCGAATTCAACACGTTTTCTCTAAAGAAAATATTGATTCTAGAGCAAGCTAATTTCAAGATGATAAACTACTAAAGCTAGGGGAGTTAGCTCAGTTGGTAGAGCGCTGCGATCGCACCGCAGAGGTCAGGGGTTCGATTCCCCTATTCTCCATTTATATTTTCTGTCCATTAAAGAATTAATCAGCAGTTTTAAAGCATTAATTTCCGAAAACTGCTGAAATGCTGATTCTTTCGTCTTGCAACACAATTTTTATGTAGAATACCTCGTCTTTATTCCCAAATAGCCAGTTTTAAAGCATTAATTTCCAAAATTTGGCTGGAAAGTTATACCGAGCTGAATTGGGAGCCTAACCCAGTAAGACTTTTAGACTTTTTGCAGTGCGATCACAGCGCTCCTTCCAACCTACCCTTGATCTGTTCAGATTATCTAAGTTGCCGAGCGCAGAGCAAAGCAACTGATTAAAAGCTTTCAATTTACTTGCTGCTAAAAAGGCGATCGCAACGATGCCCTGAGGATGGCGAACCACACGAGAGTCTTTCTTTCAACCTACCTGCTGCTAAAAAGGCGATCGCAACAAATCAGCTGCAGTCGATCTCAACGTTGCCACGGTTCTTTCAACCTACCTGCTGCTAAAACGGCGATCGCAACTGATGCCGCTCAACTGCTGATGTGGTCTTGCTCCAATTTGTAAAACTGACCAACCTCAAATATCGTTGGTTGCTGTCCCTGAAATAGGTGGCAAATTTACAAAACGGAAATGCTCTCACATCATAAGAACCGGCGACAGCAACGCTACTGGGCATTTTGGCAAACGTCCCAGGAATTTTGCTCCCGCTTCGGTTTGCCAGGTCGATGGTTTGGGTAGGCTCAACCCTTGCTTGGGGCGATTTGGTAGCTGCCATGACAAGTAAACCCTGTATCCTTAATAATGAGGGTTGTGTCACAAAAATGGTAGGGTGGGGAGTCTAAATTTTCTCTGACCTTAACCTAAATGGCATCCCAATCCCTGTTTAAGTGACGGCATTTCTTGCCCGAAATCATTGTGTTGAATGTGCGATGGTACTGTCGCTACGCTCTGAGCTACCGGGATTTAGAGGAGATGATGGCGGAGCGAGGGGTGGAGGTGGATCATTCCACGATTCACCGATGGGTGTTGAGCTACGCGCCAGAACTGGACAAACGAGTTCGACCCCACCTGAATCCGACGAACGATTCGTGGCGGGTGGATGAGACGTATATCCAAATCAAAGGAGTGTGGAAATACCTGTACCGAGCGGTGGATTCGCTCGGCAACACGTTGGACTTCATGCTGAGTGCAAAGCGGGATGGCAAGGCAGCCGCCCGGTTTTTCCGCAAAGTGCTGAAAGCGACTCATACTCAAACTCCACGGGTAATCACGGTCGATAAGAACGCTGCCTACCCAGTGGCAATTGAAGCGTTGAACGCAGATGAAACGCTGGCAACAGAGACCGAATTACGGCAGAGCAAGTACCTGAATAACATCATCGAGCAGGATCATCGCAACATCAAGCGATTAACAAAGCCAATGATGGGATTTGGGTCGTTTAACAGTGCAAGACGTACCTTGAGAGGAATTGAAGCGATGAGTATGATTCGCAAAGGACAAGTAAAGGGAATCAGCCAAGGGGAGAGTGTTTCTCAAGCGAAGTTTATTGAACGAATCTTCGGAATTAGCGCTTAACGGAATGCGAACGAGATACTTCGTTTGTCACTAAAAAGTATTTGCGACACAACCGTCGCGGGAGCCGTGAATGACTTTCAGTACTTCAATGCCTGCTTCAATCGGACGATAGAAAATCAGATAATCCTCAAAGCCTTTCAGTTTCCACATCCGCATTCCCGTGAGCAGGGGAAGATCGAAATCTCGAACGACCCCTAACTTGGGTTGAGTCAGAAGTAACGCAAAGGCGCGATCGCAAGCCTCGTAGAATCGCAATCCTGCATCCATGCCTGAATAGCTTGCAATCTGGAGCGCTTCTCGATCGATATCTTGATCCGCGATCGGACGAATGACAACGCGACGCTTCACGCTTCACGGTGTCCCAATCGCTGCATTAAGCTCTGGCGCTTCTTCAGCCAGTATTCGGGAGTGACCTCGATCGACTCGCCCGATTGCAGGCTTTCTAACAGCAAGGCTTCGAGTTTTTGATCCTCTCGGCGCTTTTGGTCTTCGCGAATCAGTGCCCGAAGGTACTCACTGGGAGTGCTGTACTGGTCTTCCACCACCCGTGTTTCAATGAATTCCTTCATCGGCTTTGGCAGAGAGATGTTCAGCGAAGTCATGTCCATAACGTTCTCGACTGTCAGTTACTGTCATTAACTGACAGTATCGCAAAAATAGCGCAGATTGGGGAGAAAAATGCCCGACTTGCATCGTGAGTCTGAAGAATTGGCTTGCTCACCTGCGCACGTCCGCAGAAGTCCAGGGCGAAACCCTGATTCTGCCGTGAAGAGTGTGCCAGTTGAGTGACGGTAGACTGCGGGTTTCGGTTCGTCTCAAAACCGTCTCATTTTGAGATTTAGTCCAAAAGCGGTCCAGAGGCGTTTTTTAGGGTCGATTGTGCCAGTTGAGCTAGGCACCTGGAAGGACGATCGTTCGAGGACGGCTCCTCTGAGGCTTGAAAGCGGGTTGGGTGTCCACGATCTTAGGGCATCGCTCGGTGGTCGGAGACTGACTTATCGACCGATCTCGCGATTGCAAGACGATTTCCGCTCTCTCTCTTGCAACTGGGTGTAGCGTTGAGGTTCCATACGGCTGAGTTTTGAGAATCTGCTTATTGGTGGTCACCCTCGCTCTCGCCGATCGCCTTCAAATACGCCTCCCCTGCTGCCTGCTTAAACACGCCTTTGGTGTAGCGTTCAAACACCTGATCGCTCTTAATCCCCATCAACTCCTTGCCAAACAGCGGGTCTACCCCTCGGCGAGTCACCTCCGTCCCAAACGTGTGCCGGAACCGATGCGGATGCATATTCTCTACCCCCGAGCTCGCCCCCAGCTTCTTCACCATCTTATGCAGTCCCTTGTAGCCCAACCGTTTTCCCACACTCTTTGGGTCTTGTGCCAAAAACATTGGACTTTCTGGCATCGGCTCGAACACCCCACTCTGCTGCCGTCGCCACTCTAGATAGGCTTCCAAATGCGATCGCGCCTCCCGACTCAGCGGCACCTCACTCACGTTTTGCCCCTTGGATCGATGCACCGTCAAAATCTTGCCATTCCAACTTCCGACATCCAGCGCGGATGCCTCCGATGCCCGTAGCCCATGACTGAGTACCGCCACGATCGCCCGATCGCGCACCCGCGTCCGCTCGTCCAACTCCAGCACCGCCCAAATTTCACTCAAGTCTTCCGCCTCAATGTGCGCGGCTTGCGGTTCCGGTTGCCGCTCCAAGTCGATCGCATCGGTCGGCAAGGGCTGATTCATCGGGTAGCCATTGCTGCGTCTGAGCCAGCTATAGAATGATCGCAGCGTATTGAGGGCATGATTCACCGAAGTTGGTTTCAATCCCTTCAGCTTCAGATCCCGTCGATATTTGCCGATATGGCTGGGAGTCACATCGAGCCAAGACTGACCCGACCAAGCCGCAAAGCGTTGGAGTTGCCCGCGATAGGTGCGCTGCGTATTCTCTGCCTTCCCTGTCTGGCGTAAAAATTCCTCAATCTGCCAGTGCCTCAGATCGGGGGGTTCTTCCCAGTGGGGTGTTTCCACCTTTCCCCCCTTTATGGAGACAATCACGATCGGCAAAACGGGTTCAGCGGGTGCAGGATTCATCACAAAATCAGAGGTTGGGTGATTTTCAGGTGCAGATAATTTCTCTTATCTCTATCAGAGTATTCTCAGAATAATAGCAAGTATTAGATAAAAGCCTTTGCTTACCAGCGATAATCAGGGAAGTTGTACAGTGCCAAATTAAGGCTCTTCCGAGCTTTTGGTGATCCAGAATTTTGAGCAACCGAAACTCAGCAGGTGCGTTGGATGAATCTGAAATTACGCCACCTCAGCTACGAGTTCGCTCAATTTTGAGGATGTTGTAGAACATAGATCACCAAAAGCTTGGAAGAGCCCAAATTAAATGACATCGAGACAAATTCGTGTCGCTGAGCAAACCCCTCTCCGTTGCAGGGTTGCAGAGAGAGTTCGCTCAGCAGCTTAGCATCAGGTCAGCAGGATGGACAAGCTGGCTTTAGGCGGAAAAGCAAGCCAGATCTAGCCTTGCTCCTTTAATGACACTAATGTGTCTTCACGACCAATAAAAAGTCACTGTACACCTGGTTTGAACCTGCGATGATTGCACGTTTGACGATTTAGGATTGCAGGTCGCTACCGCTACTGGCACCCAAAAACGGAAACTTGATACGCAGTATTTCGGTCGCCTGTAATCCGAGTATTAATCTGATAAGGTTGCCGATTCGTCGGCGTTCGAAAAGACTGGTCGTAGCGGTAGAAACGTTTTGCCTCGATTGATCGCGACACCGCCTTCGCGGATGAACCATCATTGTATTTGAGATTCACTTCGATCCCGTAGTGAGAATTGTTTTCAGGAATTGCTTGAGCGATATAACTATTAAAATGGGTGCCAGTGGGCACGGCAAAATCTGTGTTTGCGTTGGTGTTGTTTAGAGTAATGACCTTCCGAATCAAGCGCTGATGGGTGGAAACTTCCCTGAAGTAAGTGCAGCTTCGGGGTTGCGCCTGCGCGGGTTGATACAGCATCACGGCTGCTATAACCATAGAAAGTCCGGCTGGAATGCTTAAAAACTTTTTCATAGCTCTGCGAAACCTCGCTTGTAGGGTGGCTAAAGGCTGAAAGCAGCCTTCTCACAGAGATTAATAGCACAACGCCTGTAGATTTACATCTCCTGTTTTGAAGGAGGTTCGTTGTCGGTTGATTCCTCAAAGCTTTCTCCAGCTACCCTAATCTGTTTGAGGGGCGCGACTATCCAGTACAACAGGCACTTGTCTCAGTTCGTTCAAAGGCAAGAAATCGAGTCCCCACTAACTTTTTCAAATCGATCAGGGGTGTAATCAGGGTGCGTGAAATTTCGTGCCCTGAGAGCCTGAAACACTTAATTCCGCGTATCATGCTTGAAGCATTCTCCTGCAAAGTGATTAATCGTGGAAAGCTCACTCCGTCAAAGGTTCAGCAGTTGGTGGCCCTTTAAAGTAGTTATCCTGATCACACCCCGAATAGGCAACTCGGACATGAAGAAATAATGCGCCAACAGTGTCAGCGGTGCGATGAGATTGAAGCAATTGAGACGGGTGCAAGGGGAATTAGATGATTGAGGTAGTAGAGATCGGTCTGTTTAGGTTCTCTAATGGGTAAGAACATTACTCAAACCTCCCAAGGCTTTGAGAGGTTTTTTATTGTCTATTGGGGGTTGAGTTAAACTCAACCACAAGAAGTAATCGAAACCGATTGAACAATGGTGACATAGCCTTGTCCTCTTGAAAGAGTGATGTGAGTGCTACAACACTTCACGATCAAGGTCACTTTGGTATGAACGAAAAGCATTCAATGAATTTTTCAAGGCTTTGAATCTTTGCCGCAGAAATTCAAATTCACGACCGCTAACTTCCCAGCAAAAAAAGCCACAATCGCTCTCGGTTGTGGCTTTTCATCTCCCATATTTTCCAAAAATCACGCCGCTGGCCTTACAAAATTCATCCCTCTAAGTGGCTTGCATCCTTCAAAGCTCATCGCGTCCTCCTCGAGAAACCCTGCAATCATCATCTCAATCACCAGTTCAATCGGATACTCAATCTGGGCAGCGTAGGCGCGAAGTTCTAGCTGGATTTTTTCAGGCAGTGTATTGAGGATGATCTGGGCGGATTCGGGCGAAAGATGCTCTGTCATGCTTTTCGTCCCGGTCTACAGTCAGCAAACCCGATCGCGTTAGGGTCAAGGTATCCCGTGATCGCCATTTCCAAGATCGCTTCAACGGGATAATCTATCTCAGCAGCACGAGCGATGATCGCTGCTCTGATTCGCTCTGGTAGCTGTTCCAAGATGACTTGCCCTGCTACTGGAGATAGCTGCTCATACTGGTTGGAGGTTGTTTGCATGGCTTACTCCATTGGAATTTGAGCGTTATAGGGCGGTTCTGTGGCTCTCAGAATCATCCCCTCTAGCTCTGATAATAACGCTGGGTTTCCCCACCGACCTAGAACTTGAAAAATAATTCGCACATCAGCAGGGTTATAAAGATCGAGCCACGCCCAAAGAAAGGCTTTATGACCTCCGTTGAAACGGATGGCGAGATTATTCGTTTTCCCGATATACAAAACCCCGTAGGAGCGATGACGAACCGCATAGATGCCGGGGCGACTAGGCAGAGCGTCAAACTCACGGGTAATTTCAATTGCCTCATCAAAGTCTGAGAAAGCAAGGCAGTTCAATATTTCTGTAGCGTTATTCATCAGGCTTGGTCTTCTTGCTCAATTCGACTTCCTCCCGTCCTACTGCCTCAGTTAGGGGTGTAATCAGGATAACTGCTTTAAAGGGCGATCAACAGCTGAACCTTTGACTGGGTGCGCTTTTCAGTTGCGAAGAAACCACATTTCAGGCAGGGTATCGGGCAGTGAACACTTGAAGGACTTCCTGAAATGGTATGGGAAGCAAGGCGAGAACTGGGTGCGAAATCGCCTCTGGCACCCCGCCATAAAAAGCCTGAGCAATGCCTCCAGCGATGCAAGCGATCGTATCACTATCGCCACCCAGGGAGATGGCGTTGCGAATCGCATCCTCAAAATCCGTGGATTCGAGAAAGGACACGATCGCCTGGGGCACGGAACCCTGACAAGATACATCAAAGCGATAGCTCGGTCGAAGGTCTGCCAGCGTTCGACTGAGGTCATAGCCAAAGGTGGTTTCTACATAGGCTTTGATTGCTTGTTTGTCGTGCCCGGTTCGAGCTAGAAAGATTGCTGATGCCGTCGCTTGAGCACCTTTGATGCCTTCAAGATGGTTGTGCGTCACTGCCGCACTCTGCTTTGCTGCTGTCAGCACCTGCTCTAAATCGTTGAAGGCAAAGCCGATCGGACTGACTCGCATCGCTGAACCATTTCCCCAACTATTGTAGGCAGGGGCGAGATCAGAGGCTGCCCAGTTTGCAAAACTGCTGCCGTAGCCTGCGGTCGGGTAACGGCGGTAGTAGTCTCTAAAGGTTCTGGCGTAGTCGTGGTTGCTTGGTAGGTTCCCCCCGGAGTCATGGTTGAGTAGGACATCTGCACAGGCGATCGTCAGAACGGTATCATCCGTGAACCGAGAGCCAGGACTCAGAAGGGGAAAGTCTTTGGTTTTGAGGTTGTGCCGTTCGTAAATAGAACCCACTACGTCACCGATAACTGCGCCCAGCATAAAAGCCTCCTCAAACGGGTGAAGGGGATGAACTCTTTGAGTCTAATCTTCCGCTTGTTGAGCGGGGGACGCCTCACCCCATTGCTGCTCGATGCGGGCAATCCCCTTCTCGATGCGGTTCAAGCGGTGGTCCATCTGGTCTAACCGAGTGGAAAGGGCGGTGACCCGAGTGAGATACGCCACGAGCGCCAAGGAAACCTCCTCGCCGCCGGATTCCTCCCCTTCGGGTTCACCCAATTCTGAGGAGAGATCTGCAAACAGTTCTGGTTGAACAATCGGCTGAATGTGATCCAGCAAGGCTTGCAGCACCTCGGCGAGCGTGGCTTCTCCACTCTTTAAGTGCTGTTGCCACTCGTCAAGTTCAAACTCAAAGTCTGGCAAGAAAAAGCGGAACGTCATGATGTTCTCCGTTAAGAATGAACCGTTGGAGCGATCAAGTCAGACACCGTCAAGACGAAGTGGAAAAGAGGGTATTGTCAACTTAACTGGAACGTAGAATAATCGTACTGATCCCATTTAGATCGCGACTCCTTGCTCATGTACTCCCGTCACCGCTTTCCTAACGAAATCATTAGCTATTGTGTCTGGCTTTATTACACGTTTCCCCTGAGCTACCGAGACATCGAGAAAATGATGCGGTATCGGGGGATTGAGGTGACTTACGAAACGATTCGGGAGTGGTGCCAGAAATTCGGGCAGCAGTATGCCAATCAGCTTCGGCGCAAACGTCCTTACATTACCGATAAATGGCACTTAGATGAAGTGGTCGTGACGATCAAAAAGGTGCAATATTATTTGTGGCGAGCAGTGGATTCTGAGGGGAACGTGCTGGACGTACTGCTGCAACGGCGGCGAGATACAGAAGCAGCCAAGCGATTCTTCCGCAAACTGTTGAAAAAACAAGGCTTCGTGCCACGGGTAATCGTCACCGACAAGCTGAAGAGTTACGAAGCGGCGAAGAAACAGGTGATGCCGAACGTAGAGCATCGAGCGCACAAGGGATTGAACAATCGAGCGGAGAACTCGCATCAGCCCACACGAGTGCGGGAACGGCGAATGCGACGATTCAAATCCCCGGGGCAAGCGCAACGATTTCTCTCAGCTTTTGGACCGATTCGAGATCACTTCCACCCGAAACAACATCACCTCACCGCCAAACGCTATCGCGAACAACTGCGCCAACGCTTTCAAGATTGGCGAGAAGTGGTTTGTCTAAATTCTGCTGCATGAACTGAGTGCCCCTGCCGATTCGGGAATAATTGTGCTGAATTCTGAACAGACCCGGTTAAGTTGACAGTACCGTTGTATTCAAGCAAAGACTAAATTCTTTCAAAGGCTAGAATCCTTAATTGTCAATCATTTCAGCTACACAACGAGAGTTTATCCAGATTTTTTCACCTAGTCTGCTTTATTTTCCAGATTTTTTCACTTAGTCTGCTTTTAAATTTCACTTAGTCCGCTATCATGAAGTCTGGAAGAGCCATGATTTCGTTCAAAAGTTTTCACTTAGTCCGCGAACTGGAAACATTGCCGTAAATAAACTGCAATCGTTCCTGTTCAAAACATGGCTCGAATTGAGTTCTCTGCTAGAAATAAAATGCGGCGGCAAACTCTACTCAAAATAGCGTAAAAACCGCTCTGAGAAGGACTTACAACGATTATTAAAAGAGCGATAATAAGAATATTAGAGTCAAGAGAAAACAAATGAGAATTCAATCGGCAGTGCTAGTACATCTGGGATTTGGTAAGTATGTGCGCTCTGACCAAGTGACGGCTGTCGTTCCGATCGAAGAAGATCGCGGTCCCGGTCGTTGCACCTTTGTTCAATTAGAAGGACAGACCGATCCGATTATTGCGTCACGGGCAGAAGACTCGATCGTCCGAGATTTGGTGCAAGAGCCGCGTGAGGTGACTCAATCTCGTCAGCAGCAAGAGATTTTGCGCGACTTGTTTAATGATTTACAGCAAGTGAATAAATCTGTCCGTCGATTCTCTCGTGACGAGGGAGGACTGGATCTCGATCGCTTAGAGCGCCGCATCCGCGAAGTTATCGAAGAATAAAGTTTTACAGGTTCTAGCAGTGATGCCGGAGCCTGTTTTTCTAATAGATTGAGAAAACAATGACTTCTGCAAGCCTAGAAAGCAAATCTCAAACCACGCGAATTCTTGCCATTTCCGGGAGCCTTCGCCAGGTTTCATCCAACACGGCTCTGCTTCAGGCGGCGATCGATCTGTCCCCGGCAAATGTTGAGATCAGACTATATGGCGGACTCGGCAACTTGCCACATTTTAATCCTGACCTTGAGCCAACAGAGCCGCCATCAGTAACTGATTTGCGAAATCAACTGCGCTGGTCAGATGGGTTAATCATCTCAAGTCCAGAATACGCTCACGGCATACCAGGTGTATTAAAGAATGCGCTGGATTGGTTAGTCAGTGGAGAAGAGTTTGTGGGCAAGCCGATCGCACTGTTCAACGCGTCACCACGAGCCATTCACGCCCAAGCCTCACTGATTGAGATTGTGACCACGATGGCAGGACGCATTGTTCCTGAAGCGTCAATCACTGTTTCTCTCTTGGGCAGAAATCTGGATGCAGCCGGAATTGTAGCTGATTTAGAGATATCGAAGGAGCTGCAAAGCGCGATCGCTGCCTTTACGATCGCTATTTCTCAAGCATGAACTTTATGGACGCTCGGCAAGTGATGTAACATTTAATTCTGCATCTGCCTTTAGAGAGCATTCAAATCAATGAATGACTTCAGTATTTAATGACCAGGCTGCAACTCATTTGGTTGACAACGCTTCGATGCTTCTGGATCACAATAGAGCGATCGCTGAACAATCTGCTATGAACTGGACAAATTGGATGTATCTGGGGATAGGACTCGCCATCGGCAGATGGATCTGGCACGAATCCAACAGCGATCGTGCTCCACGAGTTCCGGCTTCTCCAGCAGTCTCGTCTCGCAATCAGCAGCTTGAGTTGGCGTATCAAATGGCGATCGAGATGAGCCAGTTTAAGGGAGGCTTTTTGTCGCGCACCTCCCACGAGCTACGATCGCCTCTCAACAGCATTATCGGCGTTCATCAACTGATTTTGGCTGACTTGTGCGACAACACGGCTGAGGAACGAGAATTCATTGCTCAGGCACATGAGTCTGCTCTCAAAATGGTGCAAATGTTAGATGAAGTCATCAGCGTTGCTAGAGTCGAGCAAGGAACCGAGTTACTAGACCTGCAACCTGTTCAACTTGCTGAGATGTTGTCGCAAGTCGAAACTCTGACTCATCTTAAAGCCGAAAATCGTAACCTGTGGCTGACAATTCAGCTTCCTGACCCTGAGATTTATGTGTTGGCAGATCCGAGGTGGCTTCGGCAAGTGCTGCTCAACTTGGTGAATGGCGCGATCGACACGATGCAGCAAGGCAACATTACGCTCTCGGTGCTGTCGGTTGATTCAGCCCACGCTTACGTGTTGCTAGAAGATGAGCGTCCTGTAGAGTTTTGGCAAGAACCGATCGACTTGTTGAAAACGGGAGCGATCGTCGATGAATCGCTGAAACCAGATTCTTTTAAGCCCAAGGAGCGATCGTCGGAGTTTAACCTTCTGTTGAGCCAAACTTTGATGGAAGTCATGAATGGGCGACTGGAGCGATTGACCATTCCTGAATCTGAAGGAACGCTGAGTCGTATTCAGTGCTCGATTCCCCTAGTTGCTCTAGAGGTAGAACAATAAGTTCGCAAGATCCGCTAGTCTGGAGGCGTTTTAGAATGGGTTAGCTGTCAATCGATAAAACATGGATGCGCTAGTCGGCAAAACGCTTCAGGGTGGTAAATACACCCTAAATGCAGAACTGGGACGCGGTGGCTTTGGCATCACCTTTAAGGCGACTCATCACTATCTCAATCAGGTGGTGGTGATCAAGACGCTAAATGAAGCGTTGCGGAACGATCGCAATTTCCCAGAGTTTCAGCGCAAGTTTCAAGATGAAGCGCGACGATTGGCGATGTGCGTCCATCCCAATATTGTGCGGGTCAGCGACTTTTTTTTAGAAGACGGCTTATCGTTCATGGTGATGGATTACATTCCTGGCGCGACGCTGGAGGAATGGGTCTTCCCCGATCGCCCTTTGCCCGAAGCCACTGCTATTCACTACATTCGGCAAATCGGCTCAGCCTTACAGGTGGTTCATCAAAATGGCTTGCTGCACCGCGATATTAAGCCTCAAAACATCATTCTGCGAGAAAGAACTCAGCAAGTCGTCTTGATCGATTTTGGGATTTCTCGCGAATTTACGCCCGGTTCGACCCAGACTCACACCAACATGATTTCGTCGGGATATGCCCCGATCGAGCAATATTTTGCCCAAGAAAAGCGTAGCCCCGCCACCGATGTGTATGGATTGGCAGCGACTCTCTATGCACTGCTGACAGCTCAGATTCCGACAGCTTCGATTTTGCGCGAGCGTCAGCCGATGATTGATCCCCGATCGTTGCAGCCTCACCTCAGCGCCTCAGTCAATCAAGCGACTATGCAGGGTATGGCGCTGAATGTACGTTATCGTCCCGCGACCGTGGAAGCTTGGCTAAAACTTCTGCCAACATCTGAATCGAGGATTTTTGGGATTACATCCCTACCCAACGCAGCCACGGCTCCAGTCGAGCTAGATAGCACTCCTCAAATCCCGATGACTCCTTGGCAGACACAAGAACCCACGATTTCCCTGTTGCCATATAAACCCGATCGTCATCCGCCGAGAGAACCTGCGACCAGAACTCAGGCAATCAGGGGTGTCAGCCCTGTTCGGATTGATCCCGCTCCGCGCAAATCTGGCTTGAAATTAATATTGGGAATGGTGGCTGCCTCTGGTGTGACGCTGACTGCGGTTGCGATCGGGTCATTGCTATCCAAGCCAAAACCACCAGAAACTCCGGTCGCGATCGTCACCCCTTCACCCTCGATCGTGCCTTCACCCGAATCATCGCCTACGCCCTCA
This sequence comes from Phormidesmis sp., assembly GCA_965277365.1. GTDB lineage: Bacteria > Cyanobacteriota > Cyanobacteriia > Leptolyngbyales > Leptolyngbyaceae > Phormidesmis_A. The sequence continues at coordinate 218,379 of CBDICO010000001.1, forward strand.
GCGTCGCCATCTCCAGAAGTGAAAGTCTCGATCGAGCCAACTCCCCCAACCCCAGAGCCGATTCCCTCAAGTCAACCCACCCCGAAGCCCCAAAAAATTACTCAACCCTCTACTCAAAGTCCCTCTAGAATTCCCGGCTTTCCGACAGGCACTTCTGAGGCTGAAGTGAGAGCGACTCTGGGTGAACCTACCTCGACCATGACAGGCTATTGGGCAAATACTCGCAGTGCCCTATATGAAGTCATTCCCGACAGCGTAACGTTGGCTTATATCTACGATCGCACCTCTCACCAAGTTCGCCAAACCGAAGCCTCATTTGCTCCCTCAATGGATGAACTGCGGATGCGCGTCACCGTCAACGGCATGTTGAGAAGCCAAGCTCCAGCAGACGTAATGACAGGGCTGCAACACGTCTATCAACGACAATCGAATCAGTACAGCTTTCAGCAAGGCAGCTTAAAAGGCATAATTGAGCGAAATAACCGTGATCGCATCTACGTTGCCGTTTGGGACGCAGATTTGCATTAGTCTTTTAAAAAAGGGAAAGGGCAGATAGGCTATCTGCCCAAAAACTTCAGCGATCGCAATCAGCACAGTGATTTAGTAGCGACGAGCACCAGGCGCTTCAGTTGCACTGGGATCACGATAAGTGGTTGCTACATCGTCTTGCTTGCTGCGACGACCCAACAGACCAAACAGACCCAACAAGCCCATCAAACCCCAGTAGCCATTTCTGCCTTCGTCACCGTGGTCGTAATTTTGGGTAGTTGTCGTTGTCCCGGTTGTACCTGTGCTATCCGTACCGGTCCCTGTCGTACCCGTGCCTGTCTGAGCTAAAGCAGGCAAAACTGACAAAATTAGAGCTACTGTGCTAGCAGCTAAAACCTTAGCAATGGTGTTGTTTTTCATAATTCAGAACCTTTGTGATTAAGTTCTCTTTGAACACCTCAAGATTATGCAGTTCTCCCTTGATTCAAATCATTCTTAGGCTTGATATCCCTTTCTTCTTTAAGTAGCGGTTTGAGCAACCTCTCGATCGGGATCGTCTGTCTATTGAAAGACTCCTACTCTCGCAAAACATTTCAAAACCGTTACATTACAAGCTTTGTGAGCGAAAGCGAAGACTCACAGTGATAAGCTGACAAATGGATTTGAAACACTTATCAGAAGAGGCGGAAATGACGGGGCAGCAGGTTCCTTACTTATTGCGGGCGGCACGCGGAGAAGTGCTCGATCGTCCTCCTGTGTGGATGATGCGACAAGCGGGTCGCTATATGAAAGCCTATCGAGATCTCCGGGATCGCTACCCCTCATTTCGTGAGCGCTCAGAGATTCCAGACGTGGCGATCGAGATTTCGCTTCAACCCTGGAAAGCCTTTCAGCCAGACGGCGTAATTCTCTTCTCAGATATCGTCACGCCTCTACCGGGGATCGGCGTTGAGATGGATATTGCCGAAGGCAAAGGTCCGATTATTGACTCACCGATTCGCACTCAGGCGCAAGTCGATCAACTGCGTCCGCTAGAGCCAGAAGAATCTTTACCCTTCATCAAAGAAATTCTCACAGCACTGCGTCAAGAAGTGGGCAACCAGTCCACCGTTCTCGGCTTTGTCGGCGCACCCTGGACACTGGCAGCTTATATGGTTGAGGGCAAAGGCTCTAAAACCTATTCGGTGATCAAGAACATGGCATTCTCAGATCCCACCATTTTGCATCAACTGCTGGGCAAATTGGCGGACTCGATCGCAACCTACATCCGTTACCAAATCGACTGTGGCGCTCAAGTTGTGCAGATGTTTGACTCGTGGGCGGGTCAACTGAGTCCGCAAGATTACGACACGTTTGCCCTGCCCTATCAGCAGCGCGTCTTTAAGCAAGTCAAACAGACTCATCCCGATACTCCACTAATCTTACTGGTGAGCGGCAGCGCAGGGGTATTAGAGAGAATGGCACAGTCGGGAGCTGATATCATCACCGTCGATTGGTCTGTTGATATGGCAGATGCCCGTACCCGCTTAGGCAAAGAGGTTAAAGTGCAGGGAAATATTGACCCCGGCGTTTTGTTTGGGTCGAGAGAGTTTATTCGCGATCGCATTCTCGACACCATCCGCAAAGCAGGTAATCGAGGACACATTCTCAACCTGGGACATGGTATTCTTCCCCTTACACCTGAAGAAAATGCGGCGTTCTTCTTTGAAACTGCCAAACAGGTTGATAAGCTACTAGCTACATCAACTTATTAAGGGTGAAACATCCGACACCCTACCCGCGCTCAAATGACCACAAAGCGAATCTTGGTGACTGGTGCGAGTGGCTGCATCGGTCACTACATTGCCGAAGCGTTAATTCAAGAAACCGAGCATGAATTGTTTTTGCTGGTCAGAAACCCTGACAAGCTCAAGTTAAACGTTCATGCTCGTCCTGGTGTCACGGTGATTCGCGGTGACATGCGAGACATTGAGCAGCACAGCAGCCTTTTAAAAACCATCAACTGTGCAGTGTTGACGGCAGCAGCGTGGGGCGGCGACGAGGTGCATGACATCAATGTGGTGAAAACCCTGGAGCTGATGAGCCTGCTCGATCCCGATGTCTGCGATCGAGTCATCTATTTCTGCACGGCAAGCGTGTTGGGTCGTGATAATCAGCCCCTTAAAGAAGCAGGAGAGATCGGCAGCGATTACATTCGCTCTAAATATGTTTGCTATTCGCGATTGGGTGAGTTGGCGATCGCGCCCAAAATCACCACGGTGTTCCCCACTTTAGTATTGGGGGGAGGCGATGGCTATCCGCTTTCACACATTTCATCGGGAATCGCAGATGTCGTGAAGTGGATCAAGTTAATTCGCTTTTTAGATGCTGAGGGCAGTTTTCACTTTGTTCACGGTCGAGATATCGCTCAAGTAGTGCGCCATTTGGTCGAGCATTCTGCTACTGAAGACGAGTCGCGTGACATGGTGTTAGGCAACGAGAAAATCACGGTCAATCAAGCGATCGAAGAAACCTGTGACTATCTCAATCAAAAAATCTATTTCCGCATTCCGCTTTCGCTCTGGCTGGCAGATTTGTTTATTTTTCTGTTTCGCATTCAAATGGGCGACTGGGAGCGGTTCTCCCTCCACTATTTGCACTTCACCTACCAAAATGCCGTCAGTCCCGCCACGTTTGGGCTACCGACCTACTGTGCGACGCTTTACGACGTTTTAAAGATCAGTGGAATTCCCCGGCGGCAACCGCGACGACCAAAAGTCAGGGAACCTGAATGAATTCTGAAATCTCTTGCCAGAAATGCTAGAAATTTGAGAGCAAGACGATATTCTCAAAAAGTCTGTGATGGGTCACGTTTTTTGTGTGAGGCTTTGTAAATTATGCGCGTTTTGCTCATTTACCCTCAGTTTCCCAGAACCTTTTGGTCCTATGAGAAATTACTAGAATTAATCGATCGTAAAGTTCTTTTGCCGCCGTTGAGTTTGGTGACGGTTGCCGCGATTTTGCCTCAAACCTGGGAGTTTAAGCTAGTCGATCGCAATGTCCGCTCAGTCTCTGACGCAGAATGGAACTGGGCAGAATTAGTCATCGTGTCTGCCATGATTGTGCAGAAAGAAGACATGCTCGACCAAATTCGAGAAGCCAAACGCCGCCATAAATCGGTGGCAGTCGGCGGACCTTATCCGACCTCGATTCCTCATGAGCCTGCTGAGGCGGGGGCAGACTATTTGATTCTGGATGAGGGCGAAATCACCTTGCCGCTGTTTGTCGCTGCGTTAGAGCAGGGTGAGACTCACGGAACGTTTCGATCGGGCGGTGAGAAGCCTGATATCACGGGCACACCGATTCCCCGATTTGACCTGCTAGATTTGACTGCCTACGATGCGATGTCGGTGCAGTTTTCGCGGGGGTGCCCCTTTCAATGCGAGTTCTGCGACATCATCGTGCTCTACGGTCGCAAACCCCGCACCAAAACCCCTGAGCAACTGTTGGCAGAACTGGATTATCTCTATGATCTCGGCTGGCGGCGACCCGTATTTATGGTTGATGACAACTTCATCGGCAATAAGCGCAACGTCAAACTGTTTCTTAAAGAACTCAAAGTTTGGCAAGAAACCCATCAGTTCCCGTTTCGGTTTAGCACCGAGGCTTCGATCGATTTGGGGCAAGATGCCGAGTTGCTGGAATTAATGAGTCAGTGTAATTTCAACGCGGTCTTTCTGGGCATTGAAACGCCCGACGAAGAAAGTCTAGCGATGACCAAGAAATTTCAGAATACTCGCAATTCTCTCTCAGACTCCGTAGAGGCAATCACGCGATCGGGCTTACGCATCATGGCAGGGTTTATCATCGGCTTTGATGGTGAAAAAACGGGTGCGGGCGATCGCATTGTCCAATTTGCCGAAGCAACCAACATTCCCACGACCACGTTTGGAATGCTGCAAGCGTTGCCCAACACGGCACTTTGGCATCGCCTTGAAAAAGAAGGCAGAATGCTTGGACAAAGCAATCTCAATCAAACAACGCTGATGAATTTCGTCCCGACTCGCCCTTTAGAAGAGATTGCGCGAGAATATATTGAGGCATTTTGTGAGCTATACGATCCGGAGCGATTTCTCGATCGGACCTATCGTCACTTCTTAATCATGGGTGCCCCCAAGTGCAAACTCCCGTCAAAACCAATTAGCTGGATCGATCTGCGGGCGCTTTTGATCATCATTTGGCGACAGGGCATCAAGCGCAACACTCGCTGGAAGTTTTGGCATCACCTATTCAGCATGATGAAGCGCAACCCTGCGGTCTGGAAACACTATCTCTCAACCTGTGCCCATGAAGAGCACTTTCTAGAATATCGTCAGATTGTGCGCGATCAGATTGAAGCTCAGGTGCAAGACTACTTGACCGAAGCAGAGCGGCTTAAAGGTCAGGACGTGGCGATCTCACCCAGCAGTCTCGCGAGTCGTTAATGGCTAGAGCCGTCTGGCGATCGTGGAGTTTCTCCTATGATTGCCAGACAGCTTCTAGGGCATCACAAGAGGGTGCCAAAATGGATCTTTCATCTCTTCTAATCGTGCCATATCGCCCTCATAAAGCGCATTCACCGTTGTGGCTTTATGTTTTAAGCGAGGCGGCACATAACACGGATCGACGGGCAAGCCGTGTCCTAACAAAAATTCTGCTAACTGGTGAGGGTGAATATAAATTCCTTCTCGATGAAGCCGCAAGATCAATTCAGAAAAGGTGTGCCAGCGAGTCACGTCTTTGAAGACAGCCGCTTCTAAACCATCTTCAGAGTCGCTGAACGAATCATGTTTCATCGCAGGTGAACAAAATGCAGGGTAGTCTCTCTTCAAACAGTCGCCTGACTTCAATCAGACGGCTATGTTTTATGGTATCGCTCCTTACACTGCGCCTTGACTGAAGTTGTGAAAGTTTACGGCTGGGTGAGTGCTTACTCTTAGAGCAGTTTAGGAGTTTGAATGACGATAAGCGCCCAATTTCCATATAAAAGCAGCAACTAGATTAGTGAGGATGTGAGCGACGATCGGCACCAGTAAGTTGCCTGTCCAGATCGCGCTATAGCCTAACAGTGCGCCAATGCAGGTTGCCCAAACGACATACGCCCATTGTTTAAAGTTGCTAAGATGAAGCACCCCAAAACAAACGCTAGAAATCAAAACTCCTTCTAAGGTGAGACCAAACTCAGGCAACATAACTCCACGAAACAGCAATTCTTCGCTTAACCCAGGCAGCAACCCCAGCCAGACCAAATCGGGAATGAGTAGCGGTTTGAGCACAAGTTCGAGATAGTAATCGGCGCTGATGCGATAAGCTGCCCAAAATCGATAGACGATCGAGCTAGCGATCGTGATCGAGAATCCTAACCCGACCCCTTGCAAGATGGCTTCTGCGCTCACGGTCACGGGCAACAAGTTGACTGAGCCAAGCTGCATCCAGAATTTGGATACGAGCAGCAACACAACGGCGGTTACGCCCATTGCAATCAGGACTTGAGTGCGGGTTAACGGCTCCATTTCTGGAGTTTCAGGGATTTGTGCCACTGGAATTCCGGGGGTGAGGTTTACAAGAGCAGGTATCACACTATAGCTCAGGCTATCAAATTACAGATTCGATGATCGCGTCAGTTTCTAGACAGCCCAGAGGAGCGATCGCCGGATTGAGTGACTTGTGATCGATCCCAGCTCGATCGCACACCAACACGCCTAACGCTTCTAGATAAGAATTTACTGAGATGGCACTGATTCCCAGAGAGTCTGGAGGGACTTGCATTTTTGTATCGTTTTCTCTAACGGCAATGATTTTAGCGGAAGATTGGCTGAGACTCATCACGGCACTTCCGCCACAAGCGGCTTCTGGAATGACGATCGCATCGATTTGATCTGCCCACACATCGCTAGAGTGAACGCTAGAAAGAATGTTCCGAGTCATGAATTGAGGAGCGCGACTCAACCCCACCAAAACACAGGGAAGAAACGTAAATCCTAATTCTTCGGCTGCCGATCGGGGTGACAGTTCAGCCTCTAAGGGCAATGGCAACAAAGCAGGCGCATGGGCACAAGGAATCTGAAAGGTTCGTACAATCAGATGACTAATCACGGCTTCGGCACCCGCCAACGGATCAACGCCTTGACCGTGACGATAATCGTGCAGAGCCTCGCTACCACAATCATCTGGAAAACGAGCAACAACGGCGATCGCGGTGGCTCCTGCATTGTGAATCAGTTTATCTGCGGCTCTCAATAAGCTATCAGGGTGCTCGATCGTGCCCCAAGTTGCGCCAGACTTTGCAGTTTTTAACTGGACATTTAACGGTTGATCGGTGATCACATACTCGGTGAGGTTTAGTCCGAGGGTGGCTCTTGTTGCATCTGCCGCTTGTAAATGTCGCAGTCGCAAATCGGATTCGATGGCACGATCGAGAATCAATCCAATCCGATTTTGATGAACAGGACGCAATCCCCAATTACCAGCCGCCACCTGATCAAGTCCGTAACCCTCAACGTACAGTGCATTGGGCAGATTCCAATAAAGCTGGGCACCGTTGAGAACGTTGGGATGAGTGATCAGGCGATCGCACACCTGCGCCATCATTCGCGCCACCGGAAGCGCATCGCCTGCATAGCCTCCGATCGCGGCTCCGATCCCGGTTGGCACAATCAGAACGACAGTATACGGGCGGTTAATCATGGAGAAGTCGTCACGATCGCTTCGATTTGGGCTGTTTTGTTCTCAGTGTTCACGCTAGTGACCGCCCAACGGAGAGGTTCGCCGTGGGTTCGCAATGTGGACTCGATCGCTCTTTGCATTTCGGCTGGTGTTGCTTGCAAGTTAACGTCGGTGGTGACAAAGTGTATATTCATGATTATCAAAATGATTCACAAATAATTAATTATAGCGTCACTAAACTATTTATTTTGGTGCTGTCCAAATTGCAAGTGATAGACGGTTTCTTCTTTCTCAGTGGCAATCTTAAGGTCAGATCGAGGAAATGTGACACAGAGCAAAGCATATCCCTGATCCTGCAATTCTTGACTCACGCCCATGCCATCGGTTTGATCGATGGTTCCTTCTAAGATTTGAGCAGCGCAGGTGGTACAAACTCCAGCCGTACAAGAACTGGGCAAATCTAACCCTAATTTATTTGCAACTTCAAGAACGGTGCGATCGTCAGGGACTGCGATCGTGTGAGTTTGTCCCCGATGCAGAATTTCAACATTGTAGGTTGCCATTTTAACGATGATTATGCGTGTGTTCCCATCCTCATCTTAGAAGAATCGCTGCATCAAGGCGAATAATCTGCTCAAACGCCAAAAGATACTTTGCTTGCAGGAAACTGCCCTGCCCATCAAAATCCAAAACTCAAAACTCAAAATGGGATTAGGCTAGTGATAGTCTGCTTGATTTTCTAATTCTGCCCGATGCTAATTCCTCTCAGTCGCAAAAAGTTAGAACAGTTAATTCCCGCCGTGGGGACAGGTGCCCAATATGCTTACTGTTGGGGTAAGTTTCCCGATTTTCTGCTGCGGGTGCTGATTTCAATCTCGGCTTTAGCAGTGATTTTGTTGGTGAGTTGGATATTGCCGATCGACGAGTTGCGCGGACTTCGCTTCTTTTTAGGATTATTTGCCCTCGTCTATTGGCTGTGGCGACCTGTTTTGCAGGCGGGGCTAAAGAATATTGAGTATCGCCGCTATAAATATGCCGGTTTTTTGCGCGGCGAAGTCACAGATATCTATATCTCAGACGAAGTGGTTGGAACCCAAGAAACTGTCAACGATCGTGGCGAATTAGTCGTCGTCGAAAACCGAGAGCGCAAGTTAAATCTCGTGGTCGATGATGAGTCTGGGTTTATGACCGAGCTACAGGTGCCCCTCAAGCGAGAATATCAAGCGATCGCGCCGGGTGACAGTGCTGAAATGGTCGTGCTTTCAAATCGCCCCGATCTCAGCCGAATCGCAAAAGTCACCGATATTTTTATTCCCCGGTGTGGCGTGTGGGTGAGTGACTATCCCTATTTGCGGCGAGATGAGTTTGAGTCGGTGAGCCGTCGATTAGACGCAGGAGACGAGGTGGACGATCGTGACTATGATGAGTCGCCGCGCCGACGGGTTGAATCGGATCAGCCGACTTCCAGCCGTCGAAAGTCTAACCGCAATGTTCGCAGTAGTGCGTCTAGAAATCGTCGTCCTCGTAAGAATTCTGGGCGGCGATCGAGTAGCCGCAGAAGTTCTGACTATTAAGGGATTGATTAGAAAATAAGATCCTATGCTGCCGTTGCCCGTAGGTTTCGGCTCTGCTTAACCCACTAGCCAGTTGAGGGCTGAGCGAAGCCGAAGCCCGATCCAGTGGAACTTTATTTTGATGCGAGTCTCTAAACGCGAATTCTAAGACTTCCAACCCACGTCCTACACTCCACCCGAAATTTCGTGAATCGAAAGATGGGCACCATTGAGGGCAGAATCGTTGCGCGTCTGCCATTTGAGAAACTGTCCTTTAGTGAGATTGTCGGCAAAGACTCCAACTCTCAGGCTAATTCTTGTTCCAACGGGCAGCATGAGAGTCGTGCAGCCCGAAAAGCTAAACCCCGAATCTTGAAGATTTCCGGCAGGGGAGAGGGCTACTACGGTTTGTCCTAGCCGCAGTTCGTGAGTTGCAATGCCAGGGTTGACAGACGGGTTGGGAGGAATGCGAATCACGATCGCGCCCATCACGTCAATCGTGGCATTGGCATCACTCGCTTGAATGCCTCCCTGAACGTAGGTTGAGCCACACACAATAAACCGTCCAGTTCGCCCGATCGTCACCTCTCCAGTGTTGGAGTCTAGCAGCAAAACTTTTGAACCAACGCTATTGCTGATCACGGTCGTTAACCCAATGATGTTGAGCCGAGTGACTTTGCCTGCGATCGGGTTAAACCACTGCGGCGACTGGAGAATAGCATATTCTCCCCAAGCGGGAATCGTGGTTTCGTCTGGGTTTCCAACGTCTGTCAAGGGTAATCTCTCGTTTTTGGCGATACAGCGCCATTCAGTTTAGCGGGTCGCTCCAGAAACGGTTTAGTTTTACAAAAAATTTGTCGTGCGGCAGGTAAGGCACTGCTCTTCATCGCTGTAGTCGGACAGTCAACGTGCGAGTTTGCTGTTCTTTAGGTTTCAGTTGCGCCGCCGTCCCGTTTTGGCACGCCACATCTAGATCGTAGGGAATTGTCGTGCAAGGCTCCATCACTAGCACATAATGATCACGCCAACCCCCATAGCTTTGAAACACCCAAACATAGGGAAAATCAGCCGTATCGAACGTCATAACTAGTGCAGCCCCCGATCGAGCATCGCGAATCCCGCACTCGCCTTTAGCCAGATCGGAACTGTAGAAAAACTCCTGGGATTTCGACGAGCGGGGCAGAATGTGCTGCAAGTCAATTTCTTGCCCATCGGCTGCAAAGGCTTTGGGGAAAGGAGTTTTTTGAGCGCGTCCGATCAGGGTGCTAAACTCTAGCGCAACTGGCTCAATTAGACAATCGGGCAGCAGAATCTCGTCTCCGGCGGCGATGACGATCGCGGCGTGTTGCTTAAACAAAAACGGAATTGTCTCATCCGATTTGTTGTGAAACTGAAACTCAATATGAGCCTGCGTGTCGTCCAATCGGATCGTCTTCTCAACACTCACAGGCACCGTTTCGCAAAATCGTGTCATCTTGATGCTAGAACGCGTCGTCTCTATCACGTTCCACGCCTGTGACCAAAGTTCGCCGTGATCGACCAGATGCCGATTTTGAGACAATCCTTCCACATCATTGGGAAACATCTCATCCCATCCGCCTGACCAATGCTCATCAAACGAGGCACCAACCGGGAGCGATCGCGTCTGATTTGGATCATAACCCGGTGGATGCCAGAGCCACTCACGCCCCGTTTTTTGATCTACCAATTGATCAATCCGTCCGCCTAAGTCTGGGCGAATCGTCAATTTGAGTTCAGAGTTTTCCAATATGGTAGTCATCGTCATTCCTGCGTCCAGAAATTGTGTACAAACCCCTGTCTATGCTCTTCATCTTTAACGCTATCGGTGACCCTGCAATCGCGATATGTATCGCTAGGGGGAAATCTCAACGCTGCCTTGCCCTTCTCCCCCAAAATGAGAGGAATCACTGGGTAAGTGCCGTCTTTTTGAAGGTTGCTGGAAGCATTTAGTTTTCTGGATTCATTGCTGTTATGATTGGCTGCGATCGATTCTCTCAAACAAATTCGGTATGCCACAGCGCTACTCTGGACTTCGCTACACAAATCCGGTTTTTCTAAAATCTCTCAGCTATGTCCTATCAGGCGGATTGCTCGTTTCAGGTTTTGTGAGGGTGCCTCATGTTCAAGCAAATCCTGTGCTGATGGCGCAAAGCAACGGGCAAGCCGCAGCAGCGAAAGTTAGTCAAGGATTACAGTTCATTCAGCAGGGCAGACTCAACGACGCGATCGAGTCTTTTAGAACGGCAGCACGGCTCGATCCCCATATGGCTGCCGCTCACTATAATTTAGGGTTGGCGCTTCGACAGCAGGGACAACTTCAAGCGTCAGCAACGGCGTTTCATCAAGCCACTCAAGCCGATCCCAATTTTGCGTTGGCGTATGCAAATTTAGGAGCTGCTCTACTTGAGGGCAATAACTTAAATCAGGCGCGCGATTATCTACAGCGATCGCTCGAACTCGACCCTAAACTCGGACTCGCCCATTATAATCTCGGACTTGTGCTAGAGCTTCAAGGCGATTTGCAGGGGGCGATCGCGGAATTTCGAGAAGCAGCTCAATTTACGCCCAGCGCTCCAGAGCCGCTTTATCATCTGGGATTGGTCTACCAAAAACAGCAGAAAAGTAAGGACGCGATCGCGGCGTTTCAGCAAGCTGTGCAGCGCAATCCCAACTATGCAGAGGCTCATTACAGCTTAGGTTCAGTCTTATTTAATCAAGGAGATCTAGGCGGAGCGTTGACAGCGTTTCGCAAGTCTAGTCAGGTCAATCCTAACTATGCCAATGCCTACTATGGGGCAGGATTAGTGTTTGTGCGTCAGCAAAAGCTCACCGATGCTCAACAAGTTTTGACGTATGCTAAGAATCTTTTTACGGCACAAAAAAATCTGCCTTGGGCAGAGAAAGCAGATCAGCAGCTTAGAAAACTTGGAACTCAGTAGACAGGTGCAATTAAAGTCAGCGTGTGGGGGTAGATTTCAGCTCCGCTCAACCCGCTAGACGTTCTGGCATTGAGCGGAGTCGAAACGCGTCTTACCGTTAATTCTGTCTACCTATTTAGCCGAATGAATCTAAATCTAATGCCTGAGAGCCGCCTTCATCAAGCTGCGCCAAAATTTTGCCTAATTGCCACCAGACTAACCAACTAATTGCGATCGTCAAGGGCACGGCGATTCCATAGGCTAGAAACGAAGGCAGTCCAAAAATCTCCATGCCGGACGACAGAAAGAAACAGCAGCCACCTGCAATTCCTAGAAATGGGACGAGCAGTTGCGTTCCTCGCAGATTCGCGAGTGTGTGGGTCGATCGATTTTTTGACCACTCGCGCACCGATTGCTTGAGAACTGCATCAAAGGCGGTGCCCGACGCAAGGCTTGCCAGCAGTCCGACGACGAGCAGAAGATAAGGAGGTTCAGGAAAACTGTACACGGTTGGTTAAGAAAATAAAGGATCGGTCTTAGGCGCTGAGGGATGGCAGAATTCGGCGATTCTTAAAACTTCTTCATCGTACCGTTACTCGGATTGTGAGTCAAAGCCGCAACGGAGGGGATGATGGCGGCAGTCTGAGCAGCAGAAAACTCGGCGATCGCGCCCACTGCCGCACTAAGCAGACGATCAGGCTTGAGGTCATCTTTGATCAGATTCCACAGACGTTGAACTTCTTCAGTGTGGAAGCGATCGTCCTCGGTGAGTGCTAAAAGTAGCTGCTGCCGTAGGAATTTACCCTCTCCAGAGAGAATGTATTGCAGCCCCAATTGAGCAGTAGGCAGTAGATCAAAGCCGTCGTCAGATTGAGCGATCGCGATCAAGTTCTCTAAGCGCTGCCACTGGAACTTACCCTCTTTAAACAACACTTCGATCAGTCTGCGTCGCAGTTGAGCCGATTCGCCCGTCAGCAAACGACGAGCCACGTAGGGATATGCCACCTCAACGATTCTAAAATTGGGGTTGAGGGTGAGTGCCAATCCTTCTTGAGTGACGAGCGATCGGATAATCAGCGCAAACTTAGCCGGAATCCGAAATGGATAGTCATACATCAACGTTGAGAACTGATCGGTGATCGTCTTAAAATTAAAGTCTCGGACACTTTCGCCAACAATGTTACCGAGAACGGATTCTAACGCAGGGACGATCGGCAGGATATCCACATCGGGTGTTAAGAAACCCAGTTTGACAAAATCTTTGGCAAGTTCGATATAGTCTTTGTTGATCAGATGCACAATAGCATCCACCAGATTTTCTTTGCCGCTTTCGTCAAGCTGATCCATCATGCCGAAGTCAACGTAAGCCATTTGCGCCGTCACCGGATGGGTTCCATTCATAGACGGTGCCGCAACCGCAAACAAATTACCAGGGTGGGGGTCAGCGTGAAAGAAGCCATGTTCGAGCAGTTGCCGCAGACCTGACGTGACTCCGATCCGAATCAGGGCATCGGTGTCGAGCCCGACTTGTTTAATGCGATCGAGGTCAGTCAGCTTGAAGCCATTAATCCACTCTAAAACGAGGACCGTGTTGGTCGTGTAGCGCCAGACGATCGACGGCACTTTGACGGTCGGATCATTGCGGAAGTTGTTCGCAAATTTCTCAGCGTTGCGACCTTCGTTGATGTAATCGATTTCTTCAAACAGCTTAGTGCCAAACTCATCGACAATCAGCGTCAAGTCGTGCCCTAAGTTAAGCGGAAGCCAGGGTGATAGCCAACTCGCTGCCCAGCGCATCAGATAGAGGTCGAGCGTCAAAATAGGGTGAAGATTGGGGCGCTGCACCTTGACCGCAACCTCTTCTCCACTAAAGAGACGAGCGCGATAAACCTGTCCCAAACTGGCAGCCGCAACAGGGTCGGGAGAAATTTCGCTAAAAATGGCGGTGATCGGATCGTCGAGTTGCGTCTCAATAATGTGAAAAGCTAGCTCGTTTGGAAACGGAGGCAACTGATCCTGGAGCTTCACCAGCTCATCGAGAAAATCTTGTCGAACTAAATCGGGGCGCGTAGACAGTGCCTGACCGACCTTAATAAACGTCGGACCCAAATCAGTAAGAATCTGCCGTAGCTGAGACGCGCGACGATAGTTGTTGCGTTCTACCCGATCCTGCCAGTCGTCCCACTTGAGACCCAGAATAAATCCTAAAAACAATCCGGTAATTCTGAGGGCACGCCAGATAGCCCTCCACGGACGGTAGCGATAATATCGGGCGATCGTGCCCGCGTCATAGCGTCTAAGTTGACTTAGGGGACTTCGACCCACGTTCTACAGTGCCTCTCAAGACTAAATGTTAAGCACCAATAGCAGTCGATCAGATTAAATAGAGAACGGCTTGCGTCCACCAAACTGATTAGTAAAAACTTCGGAAAAATCCCGGATATATAACTGCTATTAATGATTACTAATTGTTACCTTTTGTTTAATTCTAGTATGGAAAACTACAAATTTTCTGCTTCACAACAAGCAGTCTTTCAAACTGTAAACCACTTGATCTTGCTGCTCGATCGAGAGTTCAGGAAACATCGGTAAAGACAACACTTCATGAGATGCCTGATCGGATCTCGGCAACTGCCCCAGATGATAACCCAATGACCGATAAATCGGTTGCAGGTGTAATGGCAACGGGTAATAAACCATTGAGTTGACTCCTTTCGACTGGAGTTGAGTCCGAACTCGATCACGGAGCACTTCCCCGCCTTGTTGACTAAAATCGTCTACGATCCGGATAGTATATTGGTTCCATACACTGTGCCCGTTGGGAACCTCTTGCGGCATCACCACGTTTGGAATCGGTTGAAGCAGTTGGTGATAGCGATCGGCAATGCCCCGACGCTGATCATTCCAGCCGTCGAGATAGCGTAGTTTGATCTGCAAAATCGCGGCTTGAATCGCGTCGAGTCGGCTATTGACTCCAAATTCTTCGTGATAGTAGCCACTTCGTCGCCCGTGGTCGCGCAGCATTCGCAAAGTCGCCGCAATTTCCAGATCGTTTGTCGTGATTGCGCCCCCATCACCACACGCACCCAAGTTTTTAGTGGGATAAAAGCTAAAACAGCCAATCTGCCCAATGCTGCCCACTTTTTGACCCGCCCATTCTGCACCCGTTGCCTGAGCGCAATCTTCGACAACCATCAGATGATGAGCATGAGCGATCGCCATCAATCGCGTCATATCAACAGGTTGACCAAATAAGTGAACGGGGACAATCGCCTTTGTTCGGGGGGTGATTGCCGCTTCAATCTGCTTCAAATCTAAGTTAAACGTCTGCGGATCGATATCGACGAAAATTGGTGTGGCTCCGACTGCGCTCACCGTCTCACCTGTGGCGACAAAGGTGAAGGGCGTTGTGATCACTTCATCTCCGGCTCCAATCTTTAGCGCGCGCAGGGCAAGATAAAGGGCATCGGTGCCAGAATTGCAGGCAACACACTCAGAAACCCCCACATAGTCTGCAAGCTGTTGCTCAAATGTCTCGACGAGCGCGCCCCCAATATATCGACCAGAGGCAAGCACACCTAAAACCGCCTGATTAATCTCCTCGCCGATAAGTTTGTATTGGTCTGATAGGTCAAAAGGGGGAATGGTATTCACTGTGCACCACAAGCCGTAATTGCTAACGCCGCGTTCAGAAACGGTTTTCTGAAGCGTTAGACTATGAAACTTCTTAATTGTTTCAACAAATCCTCTATCTGGCAAGATCGGGAGGTTGAGACGTTGAGAGAAGCGAGATGGATTTACTGATTCGACTCCCGTGGGCATTGGGGCTAATCGTGGCAGCGATCGCGCTTTCATCGTGGCAGAAACTTGGCTTAGCGGGTAATTTAGCACTCGCGACCGGACGAACGATCGCGCAACTCACCGTCGTGGGCTACTTTTTGGGAGCCGTATTTGCCTTTAAAAGCCCTTGGGCGGTGTTAGCCGTTTTAGGAGGAATGCTCATAATCGCGGCGATCGTGGCACGGAATCGCATCAGCCAAAAGATTCCTCGTTTGCTGCCATTGATCGCGGGGTCGATTTTAGTCAGTACGGCTCTGACGTTGACCTACACCACTCTGCTGATCGTGCAGCCGCAGCCCTGGTATGACCCCCAAACCATCATTCCCTTAGCAGGAATTGTCTTGGGCAACGCGATGAATGGGGCGGCGATCGCGGGCGATCGGCTGGTCAGCACGCTCAACTCTAGTCAACTCGAAATCGAGACTCATCTCAGTTTGGGGGCAACTCCTCAGCAAGCGGTGGCTGCCTATCGCAGAGATGCTATCAAAGCGGGGCTGATTCCGACGATTAATTCGATGATGGTAGTGGGGCTGGTGACGCTTCCGGGCATCATTACCGGGCAACTGCTGGGCGGGGCAAATCCGATTCAGGCGGCAGCGTTTCAGATGTTGATTTTGTTTATGTTGGCGTTTGCCACATTGCTGACTACAATACTCGTGACTCAAGGGTTGCTGCAACAGTTTTTTAATCAGGCAGCTCAGTTGATTCTTTGGTAGTCAGATGCACGAGAATGGTTTCGTGGGGTCGTCTTCGATCGCTTCAACTTAATATCGTTATTCGTGCTGGTAGCCCTTGAATCCTTATCTCCGGCATTCCGTTCCTTCAGTTTTTAAAGGCATCGCTCTGTTTACGCCCGGTGGAGATTTGGTCTATTGCATTGATCCCGGCAAACAGGGGCGATGGCATTTAAACCTGTGTGCGACGTTGCAGGAAATTTTAGAGTTATCTGAACCGCCGCATTTTTTACTGCCTTGCTATACGGCAACGCTCGATCGCTGGCTGGATTCTGCCACGCGTCAGGTGAGAACATTTGCAGAAGCTTATCCGCTCGTCTTTCGCTATCGGGCATTGTTAGATGCCGTGTTTGAAACTCAGCACATCAACTGGCAAATGGCACCCTTGCCCGAAGGAGTGTGTGATCCAGCCCTGTTAGCGACCTATCGCCAGCAGTTTCCTCAACTTTGGGAGAGTCATGATCTGGTGATTCGAGTCGAGAGCAGCCCGATCGAGCGTCCCGAATCCACAACAAATCTGCCTGGATCGGTTGCCCAAACCTATACGCAGGGCTATGTGCTGCGGCTGTTTGTGTCGGGATACAGTGCAGCGACTCAGCGAATTTTAGAAAACTTGCACCAACTGTTAGAAGAGTCGCTCGGCTACCCTTATACACTGAAAGTAATCGATATTTTTAAACACCCAGAGCAGGCAGAAATGGATCAGGTTTCGGCAACTCCAACGCTGGTCAAGGTTTATCCTCGTCCAGTGCGGCGTATTGTGGGAGACCTGAACGATGTCGATCGAGTGTTGCAGATGCTAGGAGCGCCGGGAGACGTATGACCATGAATAGTCAGGTTGAAGAGATTCTAGAACGGGCGATCGCGGGAGAAGATTTATCGCTAGAAGCGGGAGTAGTGCTCCTTAAACAGGCTGACGAAACCGCGATCGAGCAGATTCGCGACACAGCGGATAAGCTTCGACAACGGCAAGCCGGAGACACCGTAACATATGTCATTAATCGAAATATCAATTTCACCAACATTTGCGAACAGCACTGTAGCTTTTGTGCATTTCGGAGAGACAGCGGAGATGAGGGGGCTTATTGGCTCGATCGGGCACAGATTTTAGAAAAAGCCACCGATGCCGTCAATCGCGGGGCAACCGAGATTTGTATGCAGGGAGGCTTGAATCCAGACGCTCAAATCAACGGAGCATCTCTTCCTTATTACTTAAAGGTGATTGATGTAATCAAATCTGAGTTTCCTCACCTGCATTTACACGCCTTTTCTCCGCAAGAAGTCGAGTTTATTGCGAGAGAAGATGGCTTGACGTTTGCAGACGTGGTGGCGGCTTTGCGAGAAGGCGGAGTCGATTCGATGCCTGGGACAGCAGCAGAAGTCCTAGACGACGAGGTGAGACGAATTCTCTGTCCTGAGAAAATCAACTCAGAAACCTGGTTAGAAATCGTCCGAACAACTCACCAGCAAGGAGTCCCCACAACCAGCACGATGCTCTCAGGACACATCGAAACCCCCGAACAACAGATGCGACACCTGGAATTGATTCGATCGCTGCAACAGTCTGCTAAAGCCCACGGCTACAGGGGCATCACGGAATTTATTCTGCTGCCATTTGTAGGGCAAGAAGCGCCCAAGCCTCTGCGTCGTCGAGTCGGACGGGATCAGCCCGTTCTCGCAGATGCTCTGTTGCTGATGGCAGTCGCCCGCATCTTTCTCGGCAACTGGATTCCCAACCACCAGCCAAGCTGGGTCAAGCTGGGGTTAGCAGGAGCTGTAGATGCCCTGAAATGGGGCTGCAATGACATCGGCGGCACCTTGATGGAAGAACACATTACGACGATGGCAGGTGCCCAGGGTGGGACGTGCATGGAAGTGGAAACCCTGCAAGGCGCGATCGCTGCGATCGGTCGTCCCTATCAGCAACGAGACACTCTTTATAGAAAGGTCTTCACTCCCGGGCAGTTAGGGACTTGCGCGAAAATAAAACCCCTCACTGCGTTGTCCATAAATTTCGACTCTGCTCAACTCAATTGAAAGTTTGGGGCTGAGCGAAGTCGAAGCCCGGTCGGCTGGGATTCTGTTAAACCGAAATTGCTTTGATGTATCGGCTGAAAAGCTATCACTTCCGCGAAACAGTTCAGCGTTGCATCCCCTTAATAATCCCTCACCACCTCTAGCAGGATCTGCGAAGAACGTGCATACTTTCTAGAGGAATCACGGCATTGCTAATATTTTTCTGCTTTTAATGAACGTCAAAACCAAATCCCGATCGAAAAAGCTGCCTCTGTTTTTGACACTCGGAGCCTCTGCCCTTCTGATTGGGGGCGGCGCAGTGACTTATTGGCTGGTCTCTCGACAAGGGCGTTTAAGCGTCATGCCCGTTGGCGCAAATGTGGTGCCTCAAGATGCGCTGATGGTGGTATCAGTCTCAACTGAACCTGATCAGTGGGAGCGACTGCGATCGTTTGGCACCCCTCGCAGCCAAGCCGCATTTGATCAAAACCTGGCACAGGTTCGCGATCGCTTTCTGACGCGCAGAGGGCTAGAGTTTCAGCGAGACGTGCAGCCCTGGGTCGGCAAAGAAGTCACTCTAGCGGTGTTGTCGCCTCAGTTGGGCGTGACGATTCCGGCTCCGGCTCAGCCGGCGCTGCCTGCCAATTCTGAACCGATGGTTATCGTGCTGCCGATCGCTGATCCCATTAAAGCAAAAGCGGTTTTAGAGCAGTCTCCAGCTACGAAAACAGGTCAATGGACGACGCGCAACTATAAAGGTATAGACATCCGTGAGACGGTGGGTAGCCCAGGTCAGAGTGCGTCGATCGCGGTGTTAGATGCCCAATTGGTTTTGGTGGCAAACACTCCCAAGGCGATCGAGCGGGCGATCGACACTGACAAAGGCGGAAAAGCGCTGTCTGGCACGCCCGGTTATGGGGATGCGTTGGGGCAGATTAATGCCGAGCAGTCTTTGGCGAGAATATACGTGAATATTCCCGCGTTGGTTAACTCGTCGGCAACGAATTCTAATCGCCCTGTGCCGTCGCAAGGGTTAATGAATCAGCTTCAGCAAAATCAAGGGCTAGCCGCCACAGCAACTTTAGAACCGGATGGAATTCAATTCAAAACCGTTTGGTGGCTTACACCTGACAGCCAGCAGCGATTTGAGGGGAAAAACAACGCCAAAATCATGCCAAGCCGTCTCCCAGCAGAGACCTTGAGAATGGCATCGGGCAGCGACTTAAAACAATTTTGGCAAGAGTTTACTCAAGGGGCTTCCTCAAGTCTGGTGCGCTATATCTTTCCACAAGGGCTGTTGAGCAACCCAGAAAAGCTCCGCCAAGGAATCAAGTCAGCCGTGAACTTAGATTTAGAGGACGATTTGCTCAACTGGATGCAGGGAGAATTTTCGTTGGCACTGATTCCGTCTGCTCAAAAATCGGCAACCAATTCGCCGACCAGTTTAGTGTTTATGGTGCAGAGCAACGATCGCCGCACCGCCGAGAAAACGCTGAAGCAGCTTGATGACGTGATGGCAAGCAAATACACCTTTAAAGTTGAGGAGGCAAGAATTGAGGGTCAGTCTGTCGTTAACTGGTCGTTGCCGACTGGGGATGTGAGCGTGACTCACGGCTGGCTAGATGGAGATATGGTATTTCTCAGTCTCAATCTCGGTACGCCTGCGACTCCTAGTTTTCTGCCCAAGCCTGCCAATCCGCTCTCTGAAAGTGAAGCCTTCAAAAAAGCCACGAAAACGACCCTAGAGTCAGCGAATGGGCATTTCTTTATGGATGTCGATCGCGCCCTCAGTCTGAATAATTTCTTTCCTCTGCTGCAATTGCCCCCGATGAATCGCATGGTGCTAGAAGCGACCCAATCGATCGGAGTTACGTCGGCGGTCACGAGCGATCGCACGACTCGTTACGATATTTTTGTGACGCTCCAAAAAGGCAACAAACCAGGAGTGTTGCCCAGTCCGAATGCGTCTGCGATCGAGGGCACTCATCCGTCACCGCTTCCTTCCGCGTCGCCAGCGCCATAACCCAAACCAGCTATGGACTTGCGACTTAGATTATGGTACTGAGGGAATATACTTTCGGTGAGTGTTATTGATGGATACGAGAAACAATCGCCTCTTGGTTAACGTTTTAGCAGGCATGACGATTACAACGATCGCGCTAGAGTTACCCGCTCTGGCGGTTCCCCAACCTGCGCCGATACTGATGGCTCAAGTTGCCTGTGTTGTGACCACGAGAACTGCGGTGTTTGTAACGGCAAATCCTAGCGATCCAGCCGTGCTGCCGGGTCTTCCTCTCACAGCCGGGACTGCGGTTGCTCTAGTAAAACCGTTGCCCATTGATCCGCCAGCCCGTATTGAGATTACTAATCCAAGTGGGTTTGTCGATTTTGCTGCGCTTAATTGTGGGAGACCAACCGCAAAAACGACTGCGTGTCGCAAAGTTAGAGATACTATCCCTTCAACGGATGTTCGTCGAGACTCTAGACGCGATGCACCTCTGATCGCAGCAGTCAGAGAAGGTCAGGCAGTTTTTGTAACACAAACTAACGCGGTCACGACTGCTCGACAAGTTGCAAACGGTGAATCGTGGGTAGAAGTTGATCTGCAACGGACGTTTGGCAGAAACTTTGGGATTTCACCGAGTGTTGGTTGGCTTTCTAACACTCAACCCAACGTTCCGGCAAGCTCTCTGGTGACTGCCACGCCATGCCCTTAGACGATTAAGATCGAGCTTGTCCAAACGGGCAGAGGTCCAGCACTTGGCATCTCTGACAGGCAGGATTTTGATAATAACAGCAGCGCTGACCATGCAGCATCAAAACTTCATGGTTGTCGTAAACCTGTTGAGCCGTCCAGTCGATCGGCAATTGCGCTTCTAACAGCGCATGAGCCGGAGCCACCGCGATCGTCTCTGCAATTAAGCCCAGCCGAATCGCAACTCGGTGATGGTGACTATCCACAGGCAGAGCGCGACGACGCAGCACGCTAAATGACAGCACCGCAGCACTCGTTTTAGGTCCGACCCCAGACAGCGATTCGAGCCATGCTCTTGCATCTGAAACCGATAGGTTTTCGAGAAAGTCTAGCGAGAGATCGCCCTCTCGACGATCGCCAATCAGTCTCAAAACCTGCTGGATTCGGGGCGCTTTTTGCTCTGCCCAAGTGCAGCGAGCGATCGCCTGTTCAACCTCACCAACAGGTGCATCTCGCACAGCTTGCCAATCAGGAAATCGCCGCCGCAACTCATGAAAGGCGTTTGCCGAATCAGCATTGCGAGTGCGATGAGACAGCAAAGCTGAAACCAGTTCGCTCAACGGGTCTAACTCGTGAAAGTAAGGAATCGGACACCCATATGCCTGACAGAGTCGATCGTGCACCTCAATCAACTGTTGCTGAAGCTCTGGAGTCACGACGATCTCATGTGACTTTTTAGAACGCATGACGACTGCACAAATCCTACTCGTTCAGGTTCTCGCAGATGAGGGTGCGGGGCATCGGTTAACAGACAGAGTTACTCAACCATGAGATTAAACGGTTCTTGAAGGTCGCCCCCAGCGCGATCGTCCCTTCTTGAAACCTATGCAGACTTAAGAATTCCTAGAAGCCAAAAGACTTGAGCCGAAATCAAGGTTCTCAAAATGCCTTAGAAACATCTAAAGCCCGAAATTTCTTTGTCACATGAATTAATCACAATAGTGAATGTGAGGGCTGAGCTTGAGGTAAGTACGGATCTTTGGAAGATGAATCCTCAAGGGTGTATTCAGCTTAGTGATCCTGTGGGTGAGGATCAGAAATCGCTTCAATGGTCAATCCATCCTTTTTTCTGGGTAATTCTGAAATGGCTTCTAATCATTTTCTAAAAAAGTCGATCGCGTCTCTCTCTCTGATCTCAGTCGGTGCGCTGTCTGCATTAATTGGTACGCAACTCAACCCAACAAACGCGCTGCAAACACAGCCGTTAATTGCTCAGGCACCTGCTGCGTCGAAGCAGCGGGTGCTAACGAAAACTTTATTTCAGCAGCCGTTGATAAAACGGGTTCTTCGGTGGTGAGAATTAACTCTTCACGCACCGTGACCAGCCGATCGTCTGAGTCAGGGCAAGCAATTGCACGCGGCACCGGGTCGGGGTTTATTGTCAAATCAGATGGATTGGTGATGACTAATGCCCATGTGGTAGATGGAGCCGATCGAGTCACGGTCAAACTCAAAGATGGGCGCGAATTCACTGGGCAGGTGGTCGGAGAAGACAAGCTGACTGATGTAGCGGTGGTGAAAATTCAGGCAAGCAATCTACCGACGGTGACGATCGGAAACTCTGACCAACTCCGACCGGGAGAATGGGCGATCGCGATTGGCAATCCGCTAGGGTTAGACAACACGGTCACGGCAGGCATTATCAGTGGCACTGGACGATCGAGCAGCGAAATTGGTGCGCCCGATCGCCGTACTAACTACATTCAAACCGATGCGGCAATCAACCCTGGCAATTCGGGCGGACCGCTTTTAAATCAAAGGGGTCAAGTGATTGGCATCAACACCGCGATTATCGGCGGCGCTCAAGGGCTAGGATTTGCGATTCCGATCAATAAGGCGCAGCAAGTTGCCAATCAATTGATTAGCAAAGGCTCAGTGGATCATCCCTATTTAGGCGTTGAAATGACTGATTTATCGGCGGTGACGAGAGACCTGCTCAACCGCAATCGCAGCTTAGGCATCAATGTGCAGACCGATCTCGGGGCACTGATTACCAACATCATTCGCAACTCACCCGCCGCACAAGCAGGGCTGCAAACAGGAGATGTCATTCAGGCGATCAATGGTCAATCGATTGCGTCAGCAAATGATGTGCAGCAAGCGGTAGAAGCCAGCACGATCGGGAGTAACTTATCACTTCAAGTCAATCGGAGGGGTCAGACCGTGACGCTCTCGATTCGACCAGGAGAGTTTCCGGCGAATGCAGGTTAAGGGATGGTATGGACGTGAGAATTTAGGTGTTGCTGAAGCCGGGATAGGAACCAAGGAATCTGCCCTTACCCGCAGGAGGGAACCAGATTTCTAGCTCCCCTCTCTTGCAGGCTACCGTGACACACAAATCGTTGAGCACTTCGTTTCAGTCGGCTTCAGCCCCCTAAATCCCCCAAAATTAGGGGACTTTGACCCTGAGCAATATCTTGAACTTTGACCCTTTTTCTGGCTCAAAGTACCCCAGAATGGGGGATTTAGGGGGCGAAGATCTCGGCGATGACGGGATCAGGAAGACTTGTGTGTATACGGTAGCTCTTGCAGGAGAGGATCATTCATAGTTCTATTCAGCAACACCAGGATTTAGGACGTTGCAGCGGGTTAGGTAAACAGCCTATCTTTAGAATTTCGCCACAAAAACGGTAAAGACGGTTCATAAAACATTCCTACCGTTTTTGTTTGTGTTGCCTTCTGTGGAGCCAACCCGATCGCAGGCAATGATCCCTGTTCAGCCGCTCCCTATTCAGGATGATACGATCGAGCGAAATAAATGCTATTCCTCTAGCAATCAATAGGTTTGTGAGCTTTACGTATGGAATTAAATCATCAACCCCAATTAGAAGAGTTTGCTGTCTTTCCAAAACACGTAGGCGTTTGGCAAGGCGATTGGATCAGACTCGACAACAATGCCCAAGAGACCATGCGATTTACGGGTTTGCTAACGCAGCAGATTATCGATAATCAGTGGATTCAAACTAACCATCACGAATTTCCGGGTGGGAAGAAAGTCACCCAAAAGTTTATCGGTCGGGTGATTGGCGCAGGCAGAGTTACGATCGAAAGCGCCGATCCGCCTTTTTTCAATTATTTAATGACGGCTCAAGAGGTGGGAAACCTGCTAGTTTTTGACATTCGTGACAAAGCGACGGGCAATCTTCTAGCGACCGAAACCATTAATTTAGTTCAACCAAATCAGCGCATTCGCACCACTCAATCTTTTTCGATCGACGGTGAGTTTCAAGGAGTGATGTTGATTGTTGAACATCGGATTGGATAAGCACCCCATCTCTAAATTTCGCCAAAAAAATGGCAGAAACACTTTATAAAACGTCCCTACCATTTATCACTTCTAACGTCTAGAACCGGATTAGTGGCTCATCGTAATTTGCTGACGCTCTGCTTCTAACAGATCAAGCAACCTCTGGTCGCCCCGCTCTTGAGCAGCTTGTAGTCGGCGTTGCAGATTGCTCGCCACATTTGCCTGGTGCAATTGACTCAATTCTCTCTGAGACACTTTTGCAGCAGATCTCGATCGAGATGCGGCTGCCGATTGCGTCAAGCCAGTCAAATTTCCTTGAGCATCACGATCGACATGATAGGTCGCGCCTCGATACATCAAATCATAGGATCTGAGTTGAGACGATTGAGGTTGGGGAACGGTCGGATCGACGTGATAGGTTGCCCCACGATACATCAAGGTGTAGGGTGCTTGCAGACGGGGCGCGGGCTTAACAGGTTGTCCAGCGCTGTCGGATCTGGCTTGAGATGGGTCGTAGTCGTAGGTGTTGCCACGATAGATAAGTTTCATGAATCGCTTCTCCAAAATGCTTTTTGTGAGGTGAAGAGAAGCGCGTTCCTTCAGGAGTAGCCCTTACTTCCGTCCCATCTATTTTTTGAGAGGGGATGAACGTTTTTCCTTCTGTATCTAATCATACAGTTTTTTAAGAAAAAAGGGTAATCGTCCGTTTGGATGAAACCCGACTGAATTGGGGAATACCCGACCCTAGTTTTTCAGGTCGTAGCCAAATAGATTGGGATCGACTTCACCGAGTTCTAAATCTGCCAGCCCATATTGTGCCCACCGTCGATCGACCATTGCCGCTACATCGGGGTCAGACACCAACGGCGCAGCCCACGGACGATCGGTTTCTGGATACAGTTTCGTCGTTGCATCAATGCCCATCTTGCTGCCTAGACCCGGCTTTTCAGTCGCAAAATCGAGTGAGTCAAACGGGTTATCGGGCAAGATAAACACGTCTCTGGCAGGGTCAACTTTCGACGTGATTGCCCATACAACCGCTCTGGGGTCGCGAATGTTGATGTCTTTATCGACCACAATCACAAATTTTGTATAGCTAAACTGCGGCAGTGCGCTCCAAAATGCTAAAGCGGCTCGTCGAGCGTGACCGGGATACACTTTGTCGATCGAGATCACGGCTGCTTTATAACTCAAAGCCTCCATCGGCAAAAAGAAATCGACAATTTCGGGCACCTGCTGTCTAAGAATTGGAGTATAAACGCGGTTGAGTGCCAGCGCCATCATCGCGTCTTCTTTAGGCGGACGACCGCTAAACGTCGTCAGATAAATCGGATCTTTGCGGTGAGTCATACAGTGAAATCGAAACAGAGGCGCTGCCTCATTTACACCGCCGTAATAACCCATGTGATCGCCTGCGGGACCATCTACGCCAACTTCTCCGGGTGTGACAGTGCCTTCTAACACGAATTCGGAGGTGGCAGGCACTTCTAAATCAACGGTTTTGCACTTGGCTAAATGGATGCCCGATCCGCCGTAAAGCCCAGCAAATAGCCACTCAGACATATCGATCGGAACAGGAGTTGCCGCCGCCAAAATCACAAGCGGATCGACTCCAATGGCGATCGCGACTTCTAAATCTTGCCCCATCGCTGCCGCTTTTCTCAAATGCCGAGTCGGACCGCGCACCGAGAGCCACTGCACCGTCATCGTGTTTTTAGAGTGCAACTGCAATCGATATACGCCCACATTCGGGATTTTGGTTTCGGGATCTTTAGTAATCATCAATCCCAAGGTCATCACCTTGCCCGCATCACCGGGATAGACGCGCAGCATCGGCAGCGTGGTCAGATCTACGTCGTCACCTTTTACGACGACTTGCTGACAGGGCGGAAACAGATCGCGATCGGGGTTTGCCCGCAAGACATCAAACAACACTTTGCCGAGGTCGATCGCTTGAGACACTTTTTTAGGCGGTCTGGGTTGATAGAGCAACGCCAATTTTTTGCCCAACGTCTCTAACTCCTGCGGAGACTCCATGTTCATTGCCCAGCAGACTCGCTCGACGGTGCCCAAAAGATTAATTGCGACTGGATAGGGAGAGCCTTTGACATTCTCAAACAGCAGCCCCGGACCGCCGCGCTGCAACATCCGATTAGCGATCTCAGCGATCTCTAAATCTGAGTCAACGACTGCACGAATGCGGCGCAACTGCCCCCGCTGCTCAAGCTGTTTGATGAAACCCCGCAGATCTCTCGCCATGATGAAGCAATGTAAATTCCTGTTCTCATTATGAGTCGAGAAGTCATCAAAACGCTGGTCTTAGATTCAATTTGGGAATTGTAGGCAAAGATAGCGCGATTCACCTATGTCTACTCAAAAAGTCCCTTTAGAAACTCTTCAGAAAATTAGGCAATATATTAAAAATGCTTTGGTGTTGCCTGAATCAGAAAATCATCCCAAAGCCCGATCGCTTGAAGCAGCCGAAGTGCCCGAACCGAATTCTCTCGCAGGTTTAGGCGATTTATTTCACGTAGGCGATTTGCCAGAAATGACTGTTCAAATGCCCAACGATCGAGGGCGATGGTTTATTAGTACCGCGAACCCCGGATGTGTATTAATGAAGCTACCGGGACTGAAGCTAAAGGCAGGAGTCCGGCTAGTGAGCTATCTCTATCGGTTAGAGAAAGATGGCTTGAGCGTCACCTGGGCGCTTCCAGAAGCACTGAGCACTACGGCTCTTTTAGAAGCCGCTTTAAAGACGTGCAGAGAGGAAGAAAATTCTCCAAAGCCAGAAGGCAGGCTTGCCGATTTGATGGACGCGATCGAAGGCGATCGCTCCCCTATGTCGTTTGTGATTGCCTCGATCGTGCGCCGAGAACTCAAAGAATTTGGGACCTTAGGGAAATCTCGCAATTGGTCAAATCATCAGCTCATTGACGCTCTCCCGGCTCAGGTGCAGTGGCAGTGGCGCACCCAAGCCTCAAAAGATCTGTCGCCAAAAGTTCGGCTGCTTCCAGAAGGCAAAGCGATGCTGGAGTTTTATACCTGCCGGACGACGGCACCCATTGCCATCTTTCAGCACGTTGACCAATATGCTGCCGGAAAGTATCAGGCGAAAGGAGTCGATCGGGCAGTGGCGATCGCTCAAAAAAACGTTCGCGCTTAATTGGGGAAATGACCTTTGCTTAGGGGGTTGGCGGAAATTTTACCTCTTCTACGACCTTGCCCGGTGCCCCTAAAGGTTTAGCTGCCCCGTTGTTATAAGACACCAAAACGCCCCCCGCATTCCCAGCGCTGATGCTGACTTGCTTTTGTCCTCCCCACGTTTGTTGGGTGCCCTTTTGCAGAGTGCCCTCAAATACAACTTTGCCATCCACAGTCACTTGTACCCAGCTTTTATCAATCACATTCAGGTTTACCGCAACGGGTTTAGCGCTGCCACTAAGACTCGATGACGCTGATGACGGGGTAGCCGCTTGTGACTTTGCCGCTTGAGAAGCTGTGCTGTTGGTTGTCAAAGGCTTAGAAGCTGGCGATTCATCCTTTTTAGGATGATTGACTAAGCTTGCAATAACCAGAATTACTGCTCCTAGCCCGATCGCGCCTCCAAGCGCATAGAGCCACAAAGGACGCTTAGACGGCTCAGCTAAGACTTCGACTGGCTCTAGCGGGAGCAGTTCTGCCTCGTATTGGGGCACTGGCGACTCGATCGCAAATTCTTTTGATAGAGCGGTTCCATCTAAGCCTAGTGTGTCAGCATAGCGACGAATAAATCCCTGGACGAAGACTGGCTCTGGCAGCAAATCCAATCGTCCGGCTTCGATCGCGGTGAGCAGTCGCAAAGGGATGTAGGTTTTGGTCGCAACTGCTGCTAAAGACACCGATCGGGCTTCGCGCTCATGGCTCAGTTTTGAACCGATGGTTTTGAGTTGCTCCGCCTGTGTTGATGAATCCGAATACTCCACTGCTCCCCCCGTGGTTTTTGTCACGATATCAGATGTTTGCTCTTGATAGAACGATAGAGTGTCGCTGATTATGGCTGTCAAGAGTGAGTTTTTGATTTTAACAGACAGCCTGGTCAGTGGATGAATTCAGTTTAATAAAGAATGGCGATCGCAACTGCAAGGGGTGATGTCGCCTCCTTGGACTGATCCAAGATGATAGGACACGATCGCCCCCTGTCACCGTGCATCAATCTAGATTCTTCCTTCAGAGCGACCCGAAAATTCGATAATCAAGGCAAAATCTACGATCAGAGACGTTGGGCTAATTATTCAGGTTCTTATGCAAATCGATCACATTCATTTTTATGTCAAAGATGCTCGTGAATCGCGAGATTGGTTTATTCAAAAGCTTGGTTTCTACTCAGTTCCCCAAGATTGCATCGCTCCCGCTTCGGATCACACCCATACAGAAGTCGTTGCAAATGGTTCTATTTACTTTGTCTTCTCATCGGCTCTTGACGATTTCAGCCCCGTCAGTGATTTTTTAAGCGCTCATCCTCCAGGGGTGGTAGATGTGGCGTTTGGCGTGGAGAATATTGAGACTGTGATGAATCGGGCGATCGCTCAGGGAGCCACAGTGCTCCAACCCCTGCAAACTGAAGGATCGTTAAAGTGGGCACAAATTTCTGCGTGGGGAACGTTGACCCACACGTTGATTGAGCGTTCTACCGCTTTGTTGCCTATAGGCAAAGACTCGGAGCAGTCTCCGAATATCACGTTTAGCCGCATCGATCACGTCGTTCTCAATGTCGCACTCGGAGATTTAGACCGAGCCGTTGACTGGTATGAAACCGTTCTCGGCTTTGAGCCTCAGCAGATGTTCGCGATTAAAACTGATCGCTCTGGTCTGTGCAGTCGGGTGATGCGCTATCCAAACGGTCGGGTGCAAGTGCCAATCAATGAGCCAACCTCAGACAATTCCCAAATTCAAGAATTTTTGGATTTGAATCGGGGGGCGGGGGTGCAGCATATTGCGATTCATACCGAGAATATTGTGGACGCAATCGCTCACCTCCGAGACGCGGGGCTGTCTTTTTTGAAGGTGCCCGCCAGCTATTACACTCAGGTGCGCCAGCGAGATGATTGCGTTCTATCTGAGTCTCAGCTTACTGATATTGAAGCTCAACAGATTTTAGTCGATTGGCAATCAAAGATGCCCGAAGCCGTTTTGCTGCAAACGTTTACTCTGCCTATCTTTGAGCAGCCGACTTTCTTTTTTGAACTGATCGAGCGACACACCTATCAAGTTGACGATCGCCTCCATCAAGCTCAAGGGTTTGGTGAGGGAAACTTTAGAGCGTTGTTTGAAGCGATCGAGCGAGAACAGTTAAAGCGAGGCAGTCTGAAAGCCTAACGTCGATCGCGTTCCAGGTCATAAATTGCTTTTTCCCAATACCAATCTTCTGGCATACTAGGATTTTTGAGTTTTAGCTGCTCAACGAGATCGCTGGCAATTCTGCGATCGCGCCCACAAAGTCATTGAGCTGAAATCGGGCAAGTCCTTGCTGATAGTAGGCTTCGGTGAAATTGGGTTGAGCGGCGATCGCCTGAGCAAAGAATTGGATCGCTCTCTGATAGTGGTGGGCATCTGCTTGAGCGATGCCTTGCTGATAAAATGACTCATCCATCGTCTAACGTTCCTTGGATGTTGCCTGAAGTTTCGCCGCCGTTCTAAGAATTTGTCCGGCTAAAATTGCGGCTCCAAACCCATTATCAATGTTGACGACTCCGATCCCCGCCGCACAAGAATTGAGCATCGTTAACAAGGGTGCGAGTCCGTTAAAACTAGCCCCATATCCCACACTCGTAGGCACGGCAACGATCGGGCAATCTGCCAAGCCCCCTACGACACTGGGCAATGCCCCTTCCATGCCTGCCACAACGATTAACACATCGGCATCCTTCAAGACGTGCAGGTTATTCAACAATCGATGAATTCCGGCGACTCCGACATCCCAAAGTCGCTGCACTTTAAAGCCACAAAGTTCGGCAGTGACAGCGGCTTCTTCGGCAACGGGGAGATCGGCAGTTCCGGCTGAGAGGATGCCGATCGTTCCGAGGATTTGGGAGTTGGGAGTTTGGGGTGAGGTGAGGGCACAGATTCGGGCAGTCGCGTAGTAACAAACATCGGGCACGATCGCTTTGATTGCGTCATAAACGTCCGGCTCAATGCGAGTTGCCATGATTGTTGAGGTGCGATCGCGCATCGCTTCCATAATTTTGGCGATCTGCTGAGGTGTCTTTCCCAATCCCCAAATCACTTCAGGAAAGCCTGTCCGTAGGGCGCGATGGTGATCGATGTGAGCAAAATCTCCGACCCGTTCATAAGAAAGATTTTTGAGTTTACCGATCGCCTCTTCTGGGCTAATGGCTCCCAGAGCAACGGAGTCGAGCAGAGTTTTGAGAGCTTCGGGTTGAGTCATTTTGAACGAGAAAGAGGGCGTTTCAGATTTTCTTAGGAGCGTGGATTTATTGAAGGTGCAACTTCTCGTACTCAACTAGAGTGTATATCAGTTCGTTGATGGCTCCGTTTGAGTCCGCTTGCGCCCCCAAATCTCCCATTCTGGGGAAGGGCTAGTTTATTGAGAACAGTCAAATAGGTGATGGAGGTCATGCGCGACTGCCCGGATTCCTTGTGCAACCGAGTCAAAGCCGTTTAATCGCAGCAGATTGACGGCGATCGTCCACAGGATAGAAAAAACGGCATTCGCTCAAATGCCAAGTCCTGATCAGCCAGTCCACTGGGGCGGTGATCTGTCTGTCTTTCGGCAATGGAAGTCCGCATGATCTCAAGCTCTTTCAAGCATCAGTCGGACATCTCCATCCTGACACATAAGGCTTTAAGAACTTATGGGCAGCGGCTTGGTTCGGTGATTATTGTCTCTGCTGATGGGCGGCTTGTTTGATCGGCTCCAGCAAGTCTAACGATAAATGCAAGCTGTTGAGAGACGAATAATCATCGTGCTTAGTTTCGGGGTTGGGACCGTGATAGTCGCTGCCGCCCGTCACTAGCAATTGATACTCCTCACAGAGCACTGCGAGGCGAGCGACTTGCCTAAGCGTGTGGCTAGGGTGAAATACCTCAATGCCCATCAATCCCGCCTCGACGAGTTGAGGCAAAATCGCTTCGACATAGCCACCTCGAAAAAGACACGGATGTGCCCAGACCGGAACCGCTTTACACGATCGCAGCAACGCTATGCCGTCCTCGCTGTCGAATTTTTCATAATGCACATAGGCAGGTTTATCATCTCCAAGGAAGCGATCGAACGCCTCTCGCGATGAGCCGACATATCCAGCGCGCACCATTGCCGACGCAATATGAGGACGACCGGGAGCCATGCCTTCTCCTAGGTCTGGCAACTCGACGGGATAGCCGAGATCGACAAGTTTTTCGATGATTGCTTGCGATCGCCGTTTGCGTCCTTCCAGTCGTTCATTTAACGGCGCAGATAGGAGATCTCGATCGGGGTAGAAGCCCAAAATGTGCAGAGAGCGATCGTTGCAAACGGTGCTGAGTTCGAGTCCGGGGACGATTTCGAGACGGTCGAGCGCGGCAGCAAAGGCTTCATCCCACCCGCTCATGGTGTCGTGGTCAGTGATCGCTAATGCCTGGACTTGTTTGGCGATCGCGGCGTTGACTAACTCTGTAGGGGTGAGAGTGCCGTCAGAATAGGTTGTGTGACAGTGAAGTTCTAACATACTTCTATTACAACACTGATTAATTGGGTCGTTGAGATGCCTGAAGGTCCAGAAATTAGACAAGCGGCTGATGAGGTGGCAAAGGCATTGGTCGATCGACCTGTGGCTGAGATTTTTTTTGCGTTCGATCGGCTCAAATCATTTGAGGAAATGCTGACCGGGGAAACCATCACGGCGGTTAGAACCCGCGGAAAAGCGATGGTGATTTGCTTTTCTATTCCGCTTTATATCTATAGCCACAATCAGCTTTATGGTCGCTGGTATGTGCGAAATTTGCAGTCCTATCCCACGACGAATCGGCAGTTGCGATTGGCGATTCACAATTCAAAAAAATCAGCTTTGCTCTACAGTGCATCTGACATTCAAGTGCTGGATGAGTATGGGTTAGCAACTCATTCGTTTTTGAGTCGAGTCGAATTGGACGTGTTGGATCAAGCCGTCACCGTTAAGGAAGTGGTCGCTCGCTATCTCGATAAGCGATTTCAGCGTCGTCAGTTGACATCACTGCTGTTAGATCAACATTTCTTAGGCGGATTGGGAAACTATCTTCGCAGTGAGATTTTGTTTGTCGCCCAAGTACATCCGTCGTTGCGTCCCATAGACTGCGATACTGAACAGATTCAAGCGCTGGCACAAGCTGTGTTAGCGGTGACCCACCAGTCTTATCTGACCAAGGGCATCACCAACGATTTACAGATTGTTGCTCACCTTAAAGAACAAAACTACAAACGCAGTGACTATCGGCATTATGTCTTCGGTCGTCAAGGCAAACCTTGTTTTTTGTGCGGAACAGCGATCGTCAAAGACCTCTATGCAGGACGGCGGCTCTATTTTTGTCCTCAATGTCAGGCTCTCTAAATCGAACTCTATGGAACTGATTCGTGTGATGCAAACGCTGTTCGATCGTCCTCCAATTCCCTTTGATCCCAATCGGCAGTCGCTCAAGAGTTGGGCGAAGTTTTGCCTGCAAGATCGAGGGTTTAAGGTGGTCTATGCTCAAAACGCCGACTTTGCAATCGAAACCAACGCAGGCGAAAAAGTCTATTTCAAAGTCAATACCAGGGCTGAAAACTTAGACCTCAAAACGGGATGGATTGTCGTTAACGAGTCGGGTCGAACCGCAACGGTGATTGCTCCTCAACCTTAACTGACTCTAGCTTTACGAGATGCTCTGACAATTGCCATATCTGAACTGCGACGCAATTGCTCGGGAGTGGTGCGTCGCTCTGCCCGATCAGGACGCGATTCAACAATGCCGCTCTGGTTGAGAATCAACATTCCTCTGACTTCTCGCCAAAAGGGACGATCGGACTTGTGTAAATCGAGCAATAGCAGCGTCACACTCAGCAGCAAAATTCCGACTCCGACGACGAAGAGGGATAGAGCCGTTGTAATTAACCACGATGCATCCCAAACCGTTCTCAGTGCCAGAGCGAAGGTGCTGGCAACAAAAACCATAAATGCGTAGTGAATGGCAATCGTGCTGTTTTGCGCCAATTTGACCTGCTGTTGCAGGTGACGAAGCTGCTTTTTGAGCAGCAGGAGACGATCGCCCTGAGAGCCATAGGCAAGATGTAACACCTGATAATATTCTAAGCTGGTGGTTTGCAGACGCTGTTCTAGAGCACTTCGTCTGAGCAACAAGCCTGCCAAAATAAAGGCACAGGCGACAATCATCAGCACTGAGTTGAGAATTAGTTGAATGAGTTGGGTAGTCTGCTCAACACTCATAGAATTGCCTCCGCCAGGGTTGAGATGAGGATAGCACAATTTAGTATATTTGTACTAACTACTTCTATTGGACTGACCAGCAATATTGCCGCTCCCACTGCTGAAGCAGGTGAAATTCTTGGCTTAACGGAGCCACTTAAACTCACGCTAATGAACTAACTGATTTTCAAATATCCTTGCTCAGTGCAGACCCCTTGCAGAGGCTGATCCCAAGGATCGATCGCTAATTCAGGAACTACCGCAAACTGAAAAACGATCCCGATCGTGGGTTTTTTCTTCCACTCTGGCGCACTGAGCAAGCGATCATAAAAGCCCCCTCCATAGCCCAATCGATAGCCTCTCAGATCACAGGCAACGCAGGGCACGAGAATTAAATCGACTCGATCAGGTTCCACAATCTGACTCTCAGCAGAGGGTTCGAGAATCCCGTAAGCTCCCGGTTTTAGGGGGAAATCTGGTGAAAGAATATGCCACGATAGCGATTTCTCGACACAACGCGGAAAGCCCCAGGTTTTAGGTAGCGAAAAGAGCAACCTGAGATCGGGTTCCTGTCTAAAACTGAAGTAAGCCAGAATGGTTTGAGACTGCTGAACCAGAGGCAACGCCGTTAAATGTTCACAAATTTGCTGACTCATTGGCTGCCATTCTTCTAGTGGTTGCGATCGCCGTTTTGCTAACAGCGATTGCCGCAATGCTGTCTTCTCCAATGCTGTCTTCTCCATTTCTGCCTTCAAACTTTCTGCCTTCCGCACGTATTGCGAATCACAACTCAATCTGTATGATCACTTGTATCCCATTTATGCGGGAGAGAGTCGTCATGGACACGCTCAATCTAGAAGCCCCGATCGCCAAATTTCAGCACCTTCAAGACCAACTGCGCGATCGCTGGCGCAACTCAGACCAGTTTGACATCAGCGATGCCGATATTGTGGTCATTCCCTCGATCAGCATCGACCAGCGAGAACTCTTAAAAATTGAGGGTTTTTCACACTATGAAGAGCGGCTGCTGTTTTCTCTGATTCAGCTGAGAAACCCTCGAACTCGGCTGATCTACCTCACGTCACAGCCGCTCCACCCCAGCGTGATCGATTACTATCTGCAACTCTTGCCCGGAATTCCCTTTTCTCACGCCCGCGATCGGCTGCTGCTGCTCTCGACTTATGACAGCGCGACTAAGCCGTTGAGCCAGAAGATTCTTGAGCGTCCTCGGCTCATTGAGCGAATTCGTCAGGCGGTCGATCGCGACCGTGCCTATATGATCTGCTATAACTCCACTACACTAGAGCGAGATTTATCGGTCGAGCTAGACATCCCCTTATTCGCGCTCGACCCCGATTTGCTAGAGTGGGGCACTAAAAGTGGGAGTCGCCAAATTTTTGCTGAAAGTGGAGTGCCTCATCCCGATGGCAGTCTGTTGGTGCACGATGCCCAGGAATTA
Organism: Phormidesmis sp.; assembly: GCA_965277365.1. Classification (GTDB taxonomy): domain Bacteria; phylum Cyanobacteriota; class Cyanobacteriia; order Leptolyngbyales; family Leptolyngbyaceae; genus Phormidesmis_A. The sequence continues at coordinate 253,511 of CBDICO010000001.1, forward strand.
GCGATCGTCACCGCCGATCTTTGGGAGCGACAACCCGATCTCAAACGCGTCGTCATCAAACTCAACGAAGGATTTTCGGGAGAAGGCAACGCGCTACTCGATCTGCGTCCTCTCAAAGAGATGGCTCCCGGATCGGCAACTCATGCCCAGCGAGTCACCACAATTCTCAACAAATTTCATGCCCTACACTTCGAGTCAAAAGCCGAAACCTGGGAAAATTATGGCAGTCGCATCCCCGAATTGGGCGCGATCGCCGAGGCGTTTATCGAAGGAGACGAAAAGCGATCGCCCAGCGTTCAGGGCCGCGTCAATCCCGTTGGGGAAGTCGAAATTCTCTCCACCCATGACCAAATTCTCGGCGGACCCAATAGTCAAATCTATCTTGGTTGCTGCTTTCCAGCCGATGAGGCATATCGGCTGCGACTGCAAGACTTAGGCTTACGAGTCGGCAAAACCTTGGCAAAAAAAGGCGTATTAGAACGATTTGGGTTAGATTTTGTTGCGGTTCGGCACCCCAGCACAGGCGAATGGGAGTTTGAAGCGATCGAGATCAACCTCCGCAAAGGCGGCACGACTCACCCCTTCATGACGTTGAAGTTTCTCACAAACGGACGTTATGATCTCGCGAGCGGTCTATTCTACAGCCAGCAAGGGCGCGCCAAATATTACAAAGCCACCGACAATCTGCAACGAGACCACTATCGAGGCTTATTGCCCAACGACTTGATGGATATTATTGCTTATCATCAGCTTCACTTTGACACTAGCACCGAGACAGGCACCGTCTTTCACTTAATGGGGTGTCTCTCAGAATTTGGTAAGCTAGGTTTGACCAGCATTGGTAACTCTCCTCAGCAAGCCGAAGAGATTTATCGGCGAGTGGTCAAAGCGATCGACGACGAGACTAAACCCGCTAACTCGGTTCATACCTTGTCGATGCACTGGAATAGTGGTTATTAGAAATTTGCTCCTTCTGTTGCAAATCCCAACTGATTCTTAAGGTAGGCTCTGTACGCAGAAAGAGAATGATAAAATTCGCAGCAGAGATCGCATCACCAGCCCCTCTTCGCTCATTCTTTTTGACTAATCTATTTTCAAGAACTCTCGTGCCCCTCGTCACTTGTGCAATCCCAAAAAACTCACAAGATTGAATTAAATAGCGATTATCCCTGTCCGTGTCGCCGTCGCGGGCGCTTGACTCCGATTACCCTGACCGAAGCGTTTGGCTGTAGTCGCTGTCAGCAAATTTTTGTCGTCGAAGAAGAAGGCTACGTTATTGAGCAACTGTCTACGACTTACCCTTATAAGCGATCGTGGCGCTGGACAGGGCACCAGTGGAATGTCGTACATCCCGGTTTAGGCGACAGCTATTTGCCCCTCGCACTCGGCATTCTCCTGGTTTTGTTGAGCATTTGGCTCCCAGTGGCGCTCAACTCTGGCACAGGCGGCAGCATCATTCTTTGGGCGATCGTGGCGCTGCTGTTAGCGGTTTTGCCTGCGCTCATGGTTTGGTTAGCCTATCGCCGTTAGCTCCATGACCCCCGAACTTTTTGAAACTCCTCTCGATCCTGCCAGTGTCGTTCGCAACGCCTATCATGCCTCCTTGAAGCTTTCAGCCGCCAAGGGCACCGTTCGCAGTCGCGCAGTTCAGGCGATGGCAAAGGCGCTAAAAAGCCAGCAAAACGACATCTTAGAAGCAAACACCTTAGATCTGGAAACGAGCCGGGAAATGGCAGTTCCCGATCTGCTGCTCGACTGGCTAAAGCTGACTCCAGAGCGAATTCAGAACACCATTCAGATTTTGCAGCACCTGAGTGAGTTGCCAGACCCGATCGGGCGCGTGATGACCGCAAACTTTCAGGTAGACCAGTGCCAAACCTATTCTCAGTTGATGCCTCTCGGTGTGATCGCGTTAGTGTATGAGGCATTTCCCGATCTGGGCGCGATCGCCGCCGGGTTGTGCATCAAGACGGGCAATGGCTTAATTCTCAAAGGCGGCAGTGAGGCAAGTCACTCTAACGCCGCGATCGCTCAAGTGCTCCAGTTTGCGGTTGAAGATGCCGACTTGCCGCCCGACTGTTTGCAGTCACTTCCAGCAGATCAAGGGGCATCGATTCGAGATTTGGTGATTCAAGACCGCTATTTGAATCTAGTAATTCCTTACGGGCGACCGAGTTTAGTCCAGCAAGTGGTGCGTCAGTCTACTGCGCCTGTGTTGAAGTCGGCGATCGGCAACTGCTATCTCTATTGGTCGCCCTCTGGCAGCTTAGACGTGACTCGCTGGATGATTCAAGACAGTCACCTGAGTGAGCCTGACCCTGTGAACGCGATCGAGAAAGTCTTGATCCATCCACACCAAAATCCCTCCTCACTGGTGATGCTGTGGCGCAGTTTGAGAGAGAAGGGATTTGAGATTCGAGGCGATGCTCGGCTGGTGACTGAGTTTCCAGAGCTGCTCTTAGCTGAAGATTCTGAATGGAATCAGGCGTATCTCGATCGCATCGTCGCTTTTAAAGTGGTCGATGATTTGAGAGCCGCGATTGATTGGATCAATCACTACAGTAGCGGTCATGCCGATTGTCTCGCCACAGAGTCTTATCAAGAAAGTCGAGAATTTGCGCTAGGAGTCAACAGCGCCTCAACCTATATCAATGCGTCGCCCCGCTTTCATCGCAACCCCAAGCGAGGCGACGCAATCTTTTTAGGAATGTCTAACCAAAAAGGGCACCGTCGAGGGCTAATTAGCATGGAAACCTTAACTACAACCAAACACATTGTTCAAGGCACCGGACAGTTCTAAGTAGAGAGGCTCAATCAAAGTCAACCCGGATTTCGGCTCCGCTCAACCCGAATTTGAGCAGGGGCAGAGCCAAAACGCGTCTAACCATTCAAAGCCTGTGAATTATTCCTCTTCGGCTAACTTCACTTTTGTGGCTAACCCTAGCGATCGTAAGAGTCGAATCGTCATCCAAGTCATATCGATTTCCCACCATTTCATGCCATGACGGGCAGAGTGTTGATAAGCGTGGTGGTTGTTGTGCCAGCCTTCGCCGTAGGTTAAAACCGCCACCCACCAGCAATTCTTGGAGTGATCGTTTGACTCATAAGACTGATAGCCAAACTTATGAGTTGCGCTATTAACAAACCAGGTGCAGTGAAAAACTGCCACCAATCTCACAAACACACCCCAAACCACAAAAGACCAGCCCCCCATTAAATAAAGGAGAATGCCTAATGCGACTTGGATGCCGAAGAAATTCTTTTGAAGAAACTGATAGTACGGATCGCCAGAAATGTCTTTCGTAAAACGGGCAATTTGTTCTCTACACGGAATTTCGTAGAGCATCCAACCCATGTGACTCCACCAAAAGCCTTGATTAGAATCATGGGGATCGGTTGCCTGGTCAGAATTTAAGTGATGGATTCGATGCATCCCGATCCAGTCGATCGGACTTCCCTGGCAGGAGAGCGCACCACAGGTCACCAAAAAATATTCCAGCCACTTTGGAGTCTGAAAGCTCCGGTGAGTTACCAGACGATGAAACCCCAGGGTGATGCCCAAGCCGCCTGTCACCCAATGTAAGAAGACAGCGACCCCAACGGCTGACCAGCTAAAGTTACTAGGCAGTAGAGCAAAGAGCGCGCCAATGTGAACCGCCGCCATAAATAAGATGACGGGGTAATCGAGGCGGAGTTGTTTTGAAGTTGCGATCATGCAGTATTAGTCTCGATATGGAACACAGTGCTCAGTTTGCCCGAAAACAGACCCTATTGAGATCCAAGAAGCAAAAGAATCGAGAGGTATAATGAGCGTCCCTATCTTTTGGTCTTCTTGCTGCGTCCGAATCGACGATCGATCGGATCACCCCAACAGGATCAAGCGATTCGCACCCACCACTTTATCGTTCTAACTCAACCACACCGTGATGGATAGCGCTACAAGGTTACGAGCAGCAGAAAAAGCACTCATCCCGATTTTTTCTGGTATTGACGCTCAGGTCAAGCAAAACTTAACACGAGTCCTCAATGCCTATCGAAATCATCGAGTTGGGGTGCATCACTTTGCGAGCGTAACGGGCTATGGACACGACGATTTGGGTCGGCAGGTGCTTGATTGCGTCTTTGCCGAAATCGTCGAGGCAGAGGCGGCGGCAGTGAGAGTGCAGTTTGTTTCGGGCACCCATGCGATCGCGGCGGCGCTGTTTGGCGTTTTGCGTCCGGGCGATGAAATGTTGGCAGTCGCAGGCGCACCCTATGACACGCTCGAAGAAGTTATCGGGCTACGAGGCACCGGACAGGGATCACTCAAAGAGTTTGGCATCGACTATCGGCAGTTGAATCTAACTCCAGACGGAATCATTGACTGGAGCAATTTAGCTCACGCCGTTCAGCCGAATACTCGACTTGTATTGATTCAGCGATCGTGCGGATATTCCTGGCGACCAAGTTTAGCGATCGCCGACATCGAAAAAATCATCCATCTCGTCAAGCAGCAAAACCCCGACACGGTCTGCTTTGTCGATAACTGCTACGGCGAATTTGTGGAAGACCGAGAACCAACCGCCGTAGGTGCCGATTTGATGGCGGGTTCTCTAATCAAAAATCTGGGGGGAACGATCGTGCCCACAGGCGGCTATATTGCAGGTCGAGCAGATCTAGTAGAAGCGGCAGCGTGTCGGCTCACGGCTCCCGGTGTCGGCAGCTTTGGTGGGGCAACCTTTGATTTGAATCGGCTGCTGTTTCAAGGGTTGTTTCTCGCCCCTCAGATGGTCGGAGAAGCGATCAAGGGCAATCATTTAACGGCGTATGTCTTTGAGCAGTTGGGCTATCCGGTCAATCCGCTACCGATGGCACCGCGATCGGATATGATTCAGGCGATCAAACTCGGTTCACCAGAGAAGATTATTGCCTTTTGTCGAGCGATTCAGTCTCATTCTCCGATCGGGTCTTACCTCGATCCGGTTCCGGGTGAAATGCACGGCTATGAAAGCGAACTTGTGATGGCAGGCGGCACCTTTATCGATGGCAGCACCTCTGAGTTTTCGGCTGATGGTCCGCTGCGAGAGCCTTATGTCGTGTTTTGTCAAGGTGGAACCCACTGGACTCATGTGGCGATCGCGTTAGAAGCCGCGATCGCAGCAGTGGAAAGCAACCTCCATTCAATCTAATTAAAAACGCAGTTTAAAGCGTTAATAAAGATTGAATAAGAATAGTAAATCTGAGTTTATAAACATCCGCCATATCTAGTAAAAACCTAGTTTAAATTGCTTAGATTTAACCCTTTTTTAGCTTACAAATCTCATGATTTTGGTTGGATTTAGCCTTTACCATCACGTAAGCAATTTCTCCTAGCAGGAGCGATCGTGTGAAGATTAGATAAACTGAAAGCCTCAGAATGTAAGAATTTCAGCAGAATTGCTGATCTCTCCCTTCAGAGGGGCAATCGTAGGTACAATCAGTAGGAACTCGTAAGTAAACGGTTGACTAAACCACTATTTCAACTCTAGTTAAAGTGAGACTGAAGACTTGAGATTCCAAGAAGGTTTCTTCTAACAATTCCCCAAGATCAACAGCCCCAAACTTAATTGAGTCAGTGATTAACTCAACCCAAAAATACTTAAGCAATATCACTCGGAATATTGAATTGAGTATTGGCATCTACCTGACTTTGCAAAAATTGATGGATTAGGGTTTCCAATTCTGCTCGTTGCACCTCTGTTCCTACCGTCACATTTCCCGGTGTTTCAAAAAAGATGATGCTGTAGATACTCGTCATCGCCAGCATTTGAAACAAAACTTCCATGACTGGAACAGGCACCGCAATCACGTTCGGATCAGAAAGCGCGAAGGGACCTGCTGCCACATCCTTTAAAGTGGGAAACGCATAAATGACGTTTTTCTCAACTTCCGTTTGGGAACGATGACCCAGGGTAATCATCACCCAACTGTCATCGAGTGTTTGCATCACGTAATAGTGCAAATGCTGCAATCGGTGAGCCAGGGTTTTCAGCACAGGCGCGATCGACTCAATTAACTGAGGAGTCGAGCCATCCTTGGGTGCACCCTCAACCAGCACTTGAATTTGTTGGTCTAAGTCCATTGCCAAATCCATCCAAAATAATCAGGGTTTCTTCTACCTATCATTGTGATCTAGCTGTCCCAAAATTGAGAGAAAGCAATTGATTTGTAAGACTTTAGAGATCGTTGGGGATATCTGCCAGAGCGTGGAAGCAATCTTTCAACTACTATCGGGTGAATTGAAACAGGCAACCACCGCGTCTGAGCAAAAAAGTTGTCATGGTGTCGCCGATCGCCTCACTCAAGAAGTCGAGCGCATCTGCACCGAAAGTAAACGTATTCAGGCTTCTGGAGAAGCAGATGCTTGGGCAACCGCTCTAGCACGACACCGACTTCAGCAATGTTTGACCTATTATCGGTTGGGTTCTGTGCGAGGGCGGGTAGAACTCCACAGCAACCTCAGTGCAGTCGTTTATCGATACATCAGCCCGTCTCCCAGCCAGTCGAGCTATCAAGCCCGCCTGACGCTAATCGAAGATTTTCTGCAAGGGTTTTACGTCGAGTCGCTGACTGCATTCCGACGGGAAACCAAGCTAGGGGCAACCTATACGCCGCGCACGCTGATAGAACTGGCAGAATATATGGCGTTCACCGAGCGCTACGGCAAACGCCGTATTCCCCTGCCTGGGCACCGGAGCCAGCAGCTAATCATTCTCCGGGCGCAGACCTTCTCACAGCAGCAGCCCAACGAGACGCTGGTTGATTTAGAACGGGCAGCCGAGGGAACCCTATTAGAATCTGAAACGCCGTGGAATGTCGCGTCGATTCAGCAGGTGCGAGAGCAGATGGTGGCTCAAGAACCCGAAATGGCAGAAGACACCCTGCGCCAAACGGTGATTAAAGAACTGATCGCCTACCTGGAAGAACGCAAGCAAACAGACTGTATTGGATATTTTGTGCTGCGTCTGCGGGATCTGCCTGCCAACGAAATTGAGCAATTGCTGAAGTTAACTCCGCGTCAGCGAGATTACTTACAGCAGCGCTTTAAATACCATCTGATTCGCTTTGCCTTTTCTCACCACTGGGAGCTGGTGCATCAGTGGCTAGAGGTTGACCTAGAGCGGAATCTCGGCTTATCAAACAAGCAGTGGCAGCAGTTTCAAGACCGCATTGTGCCATCCCAGGCAACGCTTTTAAAGCTGAAGCAGCAGAAGGTGCCTGATGCGACGATCGCGCAAACCGTTGGATGTACCATTAATCAAGTTCAGAAACAATGGTTTAAACTTCTAGAACAGGCTTGGGAAATTCGGAATGACCAAGATTCCGGAGGAAGCCAATCTCCTCATGAATAGGGTGTTATCACAATGGATCGCGACTCAGAAGCGTTACAGAAAAATTACCTAAAGCTGTTGCAGGAACTTGGTTTGACTCCTCCTGATCTGGAGTTTGATGGCAGTGATCCCCAGATCACCGCCGCCACCATTCAGGATTATCTCTCCAAGGTGCAGCACTCTAGTTCTGAGATGTCAGAGTCCGATCCTGACGACCTCTTTGAGGAGGATATGCTATTAAAACCGGGAGAAACACCTGCTGTGCAAGACCGTTTTCACACTCTGCTGAAAAATCGGCTACAGATTGAGATCCAAAACAAGCCGCCTCTCTTTCCCTGGGAAAAAGAGATTTCTGACTATGGCTCAGATGCTGCTAATGAAGTCAAACACCCTGTCTTTTCAGCCGCCTCATCGTGGATGGCTCAACTTCGTAAACTCAGTTTGCCTGTGCCCCTACCCGAATTAGTTTTGTTAGAACTCTTAGAGCACTGTCAGTCAGTCTTGCTGTCTCCGCTGCGCGAAGGTGCCAAGCTCGTTAAAGCAGTGGATTCCTTGTTTCCAGGGCAATCCCGTCTGCTGAATGATGTTGCGGGATATATTATGGTGTCTCCTGCCCGTTCAACTGCCGTCAGCTTGCAGCAGCTTGCCACTCAAGCGGGCGCAGAGCTTCCGAGTCAATATGATCAGGCGATCGAGACTCAGCAGATGGCATTGTCGTTGCTGGCAGCACGAGAGATCATCAGTTCTCTAACGCTGACCGTCTCACCAAAGCAGCCGACGATCGAGCGACAATGGCTCACCGATCAAGGCATTCTTACGTTAAAGGTAGAGCACCAGTTTGGTCAGGAAACTGGACGGCTTCAAATTAAGGCAGACCTACCCTGTGGTGGCAGCTTGCAGTTTCAGGGAGAGCAGTGGCAAGCGCTCGCCGATCGTGAAGATGCAGGCAGCCTGAGTGTAGAACTTCGAGAGCTAAGTCTTAATCGCACCTATCCTCTCGAAGTGCGACTAGGCGAAACAGATGTAATGATTTTTGCGATTCGACCGATGAGCGCCGGATAAGGGAGAAGGTAAAGGGTTAAAAGCGAGAAAGAAATTGGTAGAGTCAGGTAAAGCATTCTAGGTAGCCTCTGGGTGCATAGGGGCACCATAAGCCTTAAACGAATCTCTCACCCTTTACCCTTCGCCCTTTTTAAATGAGACAGTCATGGTGGCAGCGAATCCAATCGTTGCCGATGCCAGAAATCGAAGAGTCAATTCTGTTTAGAATTCTGACTCAGGCATTGGTCAGTGTCGGAATTGTGGCAACTGATATTGCCGCAGATACCACGCTCAGTTTTTGGGCAGTACCGCTCAGTTTGCTGGGAGCCAGTTGGAGTTGGATGCGCCGCCGTGAGCGTAATATTCCGACTAAGTTTTTGTTGGCGATCGCGATGCTCGTGGCATTGGCAGCGTTTTTTGTCCGCATGATTGGCGGACGGGAACTCAATGACACGCGGCTGGTGTTGGCAGAACTCCTGATTCAGCTTCAGGTGCTGCACAGTTTTGATATGCCGCGTCGTAAAGACTTAGGCTACTCAATGGTCATTGGCATTATTTTGATCGGGGTGGCGAGCACTCTGAGTCAAACGATGGCATTTGGGGGAATGCTGCTGGTGTTTTTGGCGATTGCGCTCCCCGTTTTGGTCATGGACTATCGATCGCGATTGGGGCTGACTCGATCGGGTCAAACAAATCTCAAACTTCGGAAGATCACTTTTGCGGCGCTACCGTTGACGTTCTTATTAACGCTAGCGTTGGGGTTGGCGGTGTTTGCTGTGATGCCGCGCTTTTCTGGCTACCAACTGCGAAGTTTTCCAATGAGTTCTCAAGTTGCAACTCAGGGTGAGTTTAACAACCGTCGAGTCAACAACCCTGGCTATGTGCATGATGGCAAAGGGGGAACGGGACAAGGGAGCGGACAAAGTGACAATGGACAGATGGACGAGGACTTTTATTATGGCTTTAGCGATCGCATCAATCAAAATCTGCGAGGACACCTGAAGCCCAGAGTTGTAATGCGAGTCCGATCTCAAGTGGAGGGCTTTTGGCGAGTGTTGGCGTTCGATCGCTACACGGGTCAAGGCTGGGAACTCTCGCGAAACAACGAGACTCGCACTGTCAAACGTCCCGGCTGGTCATATCAATTTTATCTACCACAGATATTCAATCTCAGCCGCAAAAAAGAGGTGGTGCAAACCTACACATTGGTGACTGAGTTACCGAATTTGATTCCGGCGATGTCACAGCCGAGAGAACTTTATTTCCCGACTCAGGAAGTCGCGATCGACGCGGAAGGCGGGTTACGATCGCCCATCGGACTGCGAGAAGGTCTAACCTATACGGTGATTTCAGAGGTTCCTTACCGGAATCGGACGCTGTTGCAGAAAGCAGCGATCGACGCGGTTCCTGATAGCAGTTTGTATCTACAAATTCCTGACAAGACTTCAGAAAAGATTCGCAAGCGCACCGAAGAACTGTTAGCGACATCGCCTCAACCGATTACGGCTCCTTATGAGAAAGCATTATTTCTCGCCCAAGCGTTGAAGCAGCGATACGCAATTCAGACTGATATTCCCCCTTTGATGAAGGATCAGGATCTCGTCGAAGCATTTCTGTTTCGCTTTAAAGGTGGTTACCCGGATCACTTTTCGTCGGTGTTGACGGTGATGTTGAGGTCGATCGGAATTCCAGCTCGACTTGTGGCAGGGTTTGCGCCAGGTCAATTCAATCCCTTTACGGGACTGTATGAGGTGAAGAACACCGATGCCTACGCGATGACCGAGGTCTATTTTCCGAGCTATGGCTGGTTTGCGTTTGACCCGATTCCAGGACACGAACTGGTGCCGCCGTCGATCGAAGAAGACCAAACGTTTACGGTGCTGCAAAAGTTTTGGAAGTGGGTTGCGGGTTGGTTGCCGTCGCCTGTGACGAATGTGCTGAATCGTGTATTTGGCGCGATCGTGCAGTGGCTCGGTGGCATTCTCTCGTGGATAGTTGGTCTATTTTTTAGAGGCTGGATTGGTTTATTTGGTGGCTTGATTCTGTTAACAGGATTGAGCTTTCTCGGCTGGCTAAGCTGGCAAGGCTGGCAAACGTGGCGATATCGTCGCTGGCTCAAAAAACTGCCGCCGATGGAGAGTCTTTATCAGCAAATGCTGAGGTGGTTAGAAAAGCAGGGATTTCGCAAGCATCCGTCTCAAACTCCGTTGGAGTATGCGCGTCAATCTCGAACAGTGCAGATGAGTCGTGCCCAAACGATTCAAGACATCTCTGAGGCGTATGTGAGTTGGCGTTATGGTGGGCAAACTCCAGATCTACGATCGCTTCAACACCGCTTTAGAGAGATGAGAAAGATAAAAGTGAAGACTGAAAGGTGAATTCAAGTCTAATGACTCTTGGGTTCTTATTTTTGAGTAGTCAGCACAAACCTAGAGCTAGGTAGACTTAAGCTACCTGTAAAAGCGTATTTAAAACGTATCGGTTGGAAATTTAGCTTAACATTTGAGGCAATAAATGGGCGGACCAAAATTTGTTCAATTCTTCTCACCCACTATTAAAGCGCTCAAAGAGCTAGGGGGTTCTGGTCGTCCATCTGAAGTCAGAAGTGTGATTGCAAAGCACTTAAGTATTTCTGAGGGGGATAGAACAGAACTCCTTGAAGGGGGTGCACCTCGTTTTGATAATCAGGTCGCTTGGGCAAGATTTTATTTGGTCAAAGCAGGATTAGTAGACTCCTCAAAGCGAGGCGTTTGGAGTCTCAGCGACAAAGGTAGAGAGATTACTTCTTTATCACTTGATGAAGCGCTCACTATTTTTCGACAGATTCATGCAGAGTTCCAGAGTGAGAGAGATATTCAAGAAAAGGTATCTCAGGAGGATGAAACGACTGCTCCAAAGGACACAGCAGTTAGTGATGACTTCTCGTACCGCAAAAAATTACTCGAAGTGTTGATGTCACTTCCGCCATCTGGATTTGAGCGCCTTTGTCAAAGATTGCTCAGGGAGTCAGGGTTTGAGCAAGTCATAGTTACAGGGCGTTCAGGAGATGGAGGGATTGATGGGCAGGGGATTTTGCAGGTCAATCCCTTCGTTAGCTTCAAAGTGCTATTTCAGTGCAAGCGATATTTAGGTGCAGTGTCGGTATCACAAGTTAGAGATTTCCGCGGAGCGATGATGGGTCGCGCAGACAAAGGAATTATTCTGACGACTGGAACGTTTACATCAGATGCTCAAAAAGAAGCAGTACGTGATGGCGTACCACCTATTGAGTTAGTTCACGGAGAGAAACTACTTGATATGTTTGGAAGTCTAGAACTTGGTTTGATTCCGCGTACAATATATGATATTGATTTTCATTTCTTTAAAGAGTTTCAATCGTGAAATGCAAACAGCATTGTTCACTTTTCTAGATGGTTATCTTTAGAGAATGCAAAAACGTTTTTTGAGTCTCCAGAGTTGGTAGAAATTAGAAAAAAAGCAGGTGTAAAAGCGCCTGAATTCATTTATCTAGAAGGGATAGAACATGGGGTTTTGTATGTTAAGCGTCTGGCTCAATGCCCAGCGATCGGAGTTGTACAGCCAACTGTTCTGTTCTCCGTTGTGCCTCTAGTGCAGCCTCTTCAGGTGACGGCAAAAGCTCACCTCGTGAATCAAAGTATCGCAACTGTCGGTTATGAATTCCTAAATGTAAATCTAGGCTTTCGCTCCAAAAAAGTCCTTGAGGATTAGGAACGATCGGGCAATAAACCCCACTCACAAGTCTTAATCCGTTCAACTCTAATGTGTCGGGTGAAAACCAAAAATATTCCGGTGTGCGAAAACGATTTTGGTAAAGTGCTTTCTTTAAAGTGCGATCGACATCTGCTGTAGAATCGGATAGTAATTCAATAATTAAATCGGGATATCTGCCGTCTTCCTCCCAAACGACCCAAGACTTGCGGGGATGCTTTTGGGTTTGCTTGACTAAGAAGAAATCAGGTCCTCGAAAATCGCGATTTTTAAGCTGTTGGCGGCTGAAATAAATCGTCAGATTTGCCCCAATAAAAAAGTCAGTTTGATCTCGCCAAAACCACTCCAAACAAGACACTAACAAAGCCAGTTGGATGTAATGTAAAGAACTTTCCATCTCCGGCTCACTGCTCTCAAGTTGGGTGGCATCAGGCATTAAATCTGCCAACTGCTGCGCGGTTAGAGACATAAAGTTTACCTCGTAGACTGTCTCTAGAGTAAAGGGGTTATGAGCTAGAAGCCAAAGATTCTTCGACCAATATTGGCTCGGCAGAAAGATTGACGAGAGGACGAGTCACTTGACGCAACACAATGGTTTCAACCCGATCGTCGGTAACGCGAACCGCCTCTAGTTCTAACTCGCTCCACTGAATGCGATCGCCCTGAATTGGAACTCGTCCCAACTGGTGAATCATAAATCCCGCCAGGGTTGTATACGCCTTCTGAATGGGCAGATTTAAGCCTAATTTCTCGTTAATGGTGGGCAAATCCAAGGAGCCTGCAATCGACGCAGAGTGAGCATCATTGTGGACTAAGGGAGCCTCAGAAGCAGACAGGAAGGCGGTTTTTGGTTTGCGGACAACTCCCCCGGTCAAAAGCCGCACACTAGCGTTCAGAACGACCAGTGCCGGAAAGAACAAACGAGAGGAAAACTCCAATGGGCGGATCAGCAGTAGCGCCGTTTGTTCAGGAGCGTTGGCTGCTAAGACTTTAGGAACCAACTCACCTAACAGAATTTCGACGTAGGTGACGAACAGAAAGGCAACGGTCGTCGCGATCGCGTGAGAGGTGATCATCACAGGCAAACGGTCGATCGGAATCCGACTAATCCAAGGTTCGATCCAGTGCACAGTTGCGCCTTCGCCTAACCATCCTAAGAGCAGACTTCCAGCAGTCGTGCCCGTTTGCGTAACTGAAAGATATTGCTCTAGATTGTTTTGAGCATGATGAATCAATTCAGCCGCTTTGCTGGTGCGTGGGTTGTCTTTCTGTTGAGACAGATCATAGATCTCGCTCTTTGAGGCAGAGACGATCGCCAACTCAGCCGCGACAAAAAAGCCAACAACCACGACTAACAATAGCAAAATTGACAACTGCACCAGGGTTTCGGCAGTCTCAAGTTCAAACACATGCAAACTGATCAACATCTTTTCTCCGATCGTATATTTCTACGCGGCTGCTTCTTCAGTCTAGTAAAGAACGTCCTCAATTACGTGTGTCTAAATTCATAATTGCAGGGGAGGAATCCGTACAACGAATGGCTTATCCTGGAGGGTGCTGCTACGACAAAAAGTAGTTTGTAATAGTTTGGAGCCTGTAACAGACAACTTAGCAAACTGCGGATTAGAGGTGATGCTAGATGTGAGACGAGGCACCCGATCTCTGAAATGTTGACGGCTCAAGAGATGTGAGCGCAATCGGGCTTTCGATAGGCAACATTGGTGGGCTGCTCAACGGGTCGGTGCCGAGCTTCACTGGGGAAACTTTGCGGCGAAGCTGGCACCCAGTCTTGTTCTTCCCATCTAAGTGTTAATCCATTGCAATTACGACATCGCTAGATTTGATCACTGCGTAGGCTTCTTTTCCCTCGCTCAACTCTAATTCTTCAACCGAGGTGCGGGTGATGATCGAAACCAATTCCACTTGATGAACGATTTCCAGCGTCACTTCACTATTTACGGCTCCCATCACGACGCGCTTCACGACTCCTTTCAAAACGTTTCGTGAACTCACTTTTAAAGATTTTTTAGGACTGGTCGGAAGAGATGGAAGGGAAATCAAGGTTTCTGGAGTCGGTTGACCTTGAGTTGATGGGCGATGGACTTCGACAGAAGAGTGACCTAATCCTCGCACCAATTCTCGTAAAACGTCGGTTTTAGTGCGGTGGGTCTGCTGACAAATCTCTTCTAACAGTTGGCGTTCTTCTTCAGTCGCTTGAAACGTAATCCATCCCCGGTCTTTTCTAGGCATAGTCTACCAATTTAGTTGGTAATGTTTGGCGACGTTGGTATGATCTACCAACGTGTCGATTGTTGACTCCAACTCTTATTGTGTGGTGATTTTATGAAACGCAGTCGCTTTCTTCCTTTCTTGGGAACTGTCTTTGCGAGTTTGACGATCGTGCTGGCGTTGGGGTTGATCCTACCAACTCTTGCGGATGCCTCTGGCGCAGCAAAGCTGTTCGCTCAATCTCAAACCCCTTTGCTGATCTCCGCAGCCGCTAGTCTCAAAGATAGCTTAGAAGAAATTAAGCCTCTATATCAAAAGAGCAAACCCAATGTGAGCTTGACTTACAACCTCGGAGCATCGGGCGCGCTGCTGCAACAAATCCAGAATGGTGCCCCGGCTGACATCTTCATTTCGGCAGCCAAGCAGCAAATGGACACGTTAGAAAAGAGTGGGGAATTGCTGCCCGGAACGCGCGGCGACCTGGTGAAAAATCGGCTGGCTTTGATTGTGCCAACCAACTCACAAGGCATAACGAGGTTCAGCAGTTTGCAGAATTCGGCAGTCAAACGGATCGCGATCGGAGAACCTCGCAGCGTTCCCGCCGGACAATATGCAGTGCAAGTCTTCCAAACGCTGAAGATCTATGATTCATTGCAGCCTAAATTTGTTTACGCCAACAATGTGCGTCAGGTGTTAGCAGCCGTCGAAAGCGGCAATGCAGATGCTGGATTGGTTTATATTACCGATGCCAAAATCTCGAACAAAGTGAAGGTCGCCGCGATCGCATCCGAGACCTACCATTCTCCAATTGTTTACCCGATCGCTGTGCTGAAAGGTAGCAAAAATCCGCAGGCAGCAAAAGAATTTGTGCGATTTTTAGAGAGCGATCAAGCGAAGTTAGTATTCGGAAAGTACGGGTTTATCGTATCGAACTAAATGGCTTCAGTCGTACCTTCTGATTTATCTCCGCTTTGGATTTCGTTAAAGACAGCGTTCTTGGCAACGATCGTCACTTTTTTTATCGGCATTGCAGTCGCTTACTGGATGCTGAACTATCGCGGCAAAGGTAAGACGTTACTGGAAGGAATTCTCATTGCTCCATTGATTCTTCCGCCGACGGTCGTTGGATTCCTACTACTGTTGCTGTTTGGTAAGAATGGCGCGATCGGGCAGCTTCTGCTTCCTCTTAATTTCAGCGTTGTTTTTAGTTGGTATGGAGCCGTGATCGCTGCGATCGTGGTTTCGTTTCCACTCATGTACCGCACTGCATTGGGTGCCTTTGAACAAATTGATTCTAATTATTTGAACGTTGCTAAAACATTAGGTGCATCAGAATGGACGGTTTTCCGCCGCATTGTTTTGCCACTTTCACTTTCTGGCATTCTCGCCGGGACGATGTTGACGTTCGCTCGTGCGTTGGGCGAGTTTGGGGCAACTCTGATGTTGGCAGGCAATATTCCGGGAGAAACGCAGACGATTCCGATGGCAATCTATTTTGCAGTTGAAGCGGGGGCAAATACTGAAGCCGCATTTTGGACGATCGTGATTCTTTGCATTTCACTCTCTGGAATTTTTGCTGTCAATCTTTGGCGAACTCCAAGGAGAGAGAAGCGGAGCGATCGAGAACTTCCTTCACAAATCAAAAGGACTTCCCTCATTTCTCACCGAGCGGATCAAAGATCACCGTCCCTCACGATCGACCTCCAAAAATCACTCTCTGACTTTGATCTCAACGTCTCCTTCACTGCAAATCAAGATCCTCTCGGTTTATTGGGCGCTTCAGGAGCAGGCAAGAGTATGATTTTGCGCTGCATTGCAGGAGTGGAAACGCCCGATCGGGGACAAATCATTCTCAATGGGCGCATCTTATTTGACTCAGAACGTGGCATTAATCGTCCGAGTCGCGATCGTCGAGTCGGATTTTTAGTGCAAAACTATGCGCTGTTTCCCCACATGACGGTGGCGCAAAATATTGCGTTTGGGTTACCAAAATCGTTATTAAGCGAGACACGACAACAGGTTCATCTACAATTAGCTGCCGTCCAATTAGAAAGCTTTGGTGATCGCTATCCTCACCAACTCTCCGGCGGACAGCAGCAACGAGTGGCGTTAGCGAGAGCATTAGCCAGTCAACCTGAAGCCCTCTTACTGGACGAACCATTTTCAGCCCTCGACACATTTTTGCGTAGCCAAATCGAGCAGCAAATGATTACCCGACTCGCTGAATATTCGGGAGTAACCGTGTTGGTGACGCACAATTTAGACGAGGCATATCGCGTGTGTCCGACGTTATGCGTACTCGATCGGGGACAAGCGATCGCTCAAGGAGCTAAACACGACATCTTCGATCGTCCTGAAACTTACACGGTGGCGCAACTGACGGGTTGTAAAAACTTTGCCCAAGCGATCGCGGTTTCTGGTAGCGAAATTATGGCGATCGAGTGGGGAATTCGCCTGACGATTTCAGCGCCACTTCCCCTATCACTCGCCTATGTCGGAATTCGCGCTCATCAAATTATGTTTATCGATTCCACTAGCGCTCACAGTGAGCCAAACCTCTTTCCCTGCTGGCTCGTCAAAACCAGCGAAACGCCTCACCGCATGACCGTGTTTCTCAAGTTTAATGAGCCTCCGACTCACGCCCACGACTATCATCTGCAAGCAGAAGTGTTTAAAGAAACTTGGCTGATTGTGAAGACGCGATCGTTCCCCTGGTTCGTGAAGTTAGATCCACTCCGACTGATCTTAATGTCGTCTTGAAACTGTGGGAAGAGACTGCGACTAATGGCAATTTCATTTTGCGTGCGACAAATTCTGGGTGATGGCAAAATCTGCGGAAACACTCCACCAGAACGTCTCTACGGCATTGGGTGAATTGATGATTTCAAGGCGGGTGAATGTGATGAACGATCGCCTTTCAAACCGTCCTCTCAGGATACAGAGAAAGCGTATTCCAAACTAACTCAAACCTGTCATTAGCTGATTGCGAGCCTCTGCCAACGCATCGGGCAACTTACTGGCATCGCGTCCGCCCGCCTGAGCGAGATTAGGACGACCCCCGCCGCCACCGCCGCAGAGTTTGGCGATCGCGCCTACCAGTTTTCCCGCCTGCAATCCTTTTTTGACGACCGCAGGGCTAAACGCTGCTACCAAACTGACTTTGCCATCTTCGGGCACAGAGCCTAACACGACCGCACCTTCACCGATCTTTTGCAGCAATTGTTCGGCGGCAGTCTTGAGCGATTCAGGATCGATCGCGTCGAGTTGAGCGATCAAAATCTTGAAGTCGCCGATTGATTCGGTTTGGGTGAGCAGTTGATCGGCTTTGGCAAACGCGAGTTGTCCTTTGAGGGTTTCGAGTTGTTTTTGCGTGGTTTTGAGTTCGGTTTGCAGGGAGGTAATGCGATCGGGAATTTCTTCAGGCTTGACTTTGAAGCGATCGCTCAAGTCGCGCACGATGCTGTCTCGCACGTTCAGATATTCTAAGACGGCGGTTCCGGCGATCGCTTCAATGCGACGAATGCCTGCCGCGACTCCGGATTCTGAAACGATTTTGAAGATGCCGATTTCTGCCGTGTTGCTGACGTGGGTGCCGCCACAAAGCTCCATCGACACGCCCGGAACGTCCAGCACTCGGACAGTATCGCTGTATTTTTCACCAAACATGGCGATCGCGCCTTTCTCTTTTGCCTCGGTCAGACCCATGATGTGGGTATTGGCGATGTGTGCTTCTGCAATCCAGGTGTTGACCTGCTCTTCGATTTGCTGAACTTCGGCTGCTGTAAGCGTGCGAGGACAGTTGAAATCGAAGCGGAGTCGATCGAAAGACACCAGCGATCCGGCTTGAGAAATGCCCTCATCAACGATCTTTTTCAGCGCGGCTTGCAGCAGGTGAGTCGCGGTGTGATGTGCCTGAACTCGCCGACGACACGCCAGATCAATTTGAGCAGTCACAGTGTCTCCGACGTGCAGAGTGCCTCGCTCAATGCGCCCAAAATGCACCGAGAAGGCGGATTCTTTTTTCACGTCTTCGACTCGCATTAGGACAGAATCGCCAGAGAGATAGCCCCGATCGCCCACCTGTCCGCCTGACTCGGCATAAAACGGAGTCTGATTGAGAATCACCTGAACTTGAGTCCCCGCGTCAGCAGATTCGATCGGTTCACCGTCTACCAGCAAGACTGCGATCGTGGCTTGGCTTGATGGCTGAGTGTAGCCGAGAAATTCAGTCGCGTGAATGCGTTGCGCGAGTTCATCCAACGTGCCTTGAACGGTGAGGTCGATCGTTTTGTGGGCGGCTTTTGCCCGTTCTCGTTGAGCTTTCATTTCAGCTTCAAAGCCTTCTGTGTCAACGTTAAACCCTTTCTCTGCCAACTCTTGTCTGAGTTCCATTGGAAAGCCATGAGTGTCGAAAGACTCATAGCACCCGACGAGCTTTTTCATCTGATCTGGCGAAAAGATACTGCTGTCAAAGTACACATAGTCGTCAGCAATCTCTTGTGTGAGTTCCAATGGAAAACCATATGTATCGTACAGAACAAAAGCATCTCGACCAGAGAGTGGTAATAAAGCTCGTGCTACCCCATAACGGTTTTTATCCAGAAGTACTTCCCGCTTAGCCCATACTTTTTTCTCTAATGAAGTTGCTTGTTCAGAAAGATTTTGATTGTGCCCAGATTGCTGAATGAACAGTTGCTGTTTCTGCTTTAACTGGGCAAGCGACTCCCTCAGGATTTGTTGAGGTATTCTTACTAAGCCCTCTAGCTCACGAAGTACTAACCCACGTTGAGGTTCTTCTGAAGCTTTTTCCCAGCGCTCCATTGCTCTTACAACTTTCGTAACCTCACGTTCTTTATTTTGTAAAACTTCATTCAGCAGTTTTTCGCCCCGCTCCAAGGTTTCACGGAATCGAGATTCTTCTTTTTGCAGTTCGTTTTTAATCGTGTCTGCTTTTTGTCGCACTTTGGGATACGCCGACTCAGACAGCGCGATCGCCGTTTCTGCCACCTGAGTCGTAAAGTCTTGATTCATGCCAATCAATCGACCGTGACGCACGACGCGACGAATCAGACGACGCAGCACATAGCCTCGACCTTCGTTATTGGCAGTGATGCCGTCTGAAATCATGTGAACGACTGCGCGAACGTGATCGCCAATGACTTTCAGCGAGGTTTTTGTAGCGGGGTCTGCTTGAGCGTAATCAATTCCAGCGATCGCGGCGGCGGTTTGGACGATCGGGAAAATCAAATCCGTCTCGTAGTTATTGGGCACTTTTTGCAGAATCTGTGCCATTCGCTCTAAGCCTAAGCCCGTGTCGATATTCTGATTTTGCAACGGGGTGAGATTGCCCTCAGCATCCCGGTTATATTGCATGAACACCAGGTTATAAAACTCAATAAACCGAGTGTCATCCTCTAAATCAATGTCGTCGCCCTTTTCTGGATGGAAATCATAATAGATTTCAGAACACGGACCGCACGGACCGGTCGGACCTGACACCCAAAAATTATCTTTTTCCCCCATTCGCTGAATTCGATGGGCAGGAATGCCGATTTCATCACGCCAGATCGCAAACGCTTCGTCATCTTCTTTAAAGACGCTGACCACTAACCGTTCTGGCGGCAAGTGATAGACCTTGGTTGAAAGCTCCCATGCCCAGGCGATCGCTTGAGATTTGAAATAATCGCCAAAGCTAAAGTTGCCCAGCATCTCAAAAAACGTGTGGTGTCGTGCGGTACGCCCCACATTCTCGATATCGTTGGTGCGAATGCACTTCTGAGACGTAGTAGCACGCGGAAACTCTGCCTGACGCTGCCCCAAAAAAATCGGCTTAAACGGAAGCATTCCAGCGATCGTCAACAAAACGGTCGGATCTTCAGGCACCAACGAGGCACTGGGCAAAATTTTGTGCCCTCTTTCTGCATAAAAATCGAGAAACTGCTGCCGAATCTGAGCGCCGCTATGGGAAGTAGACATGGGAGTTTGGGGATTAACGAAAAGCCTGTCGGTCTCTCTATCTTAATCATCATGCGCGATCGTGACTAGAACCGAGCCAGGATCGAAACTCTACCTTAACGAGAGGAGGTTGAAAAGTTTTGCATCGTGAAACTGAGAACTCGCAAAACCCGTCACCCCAAGGGATATGATCAACGCGCCCACACCCTTAATGACCCTACGCCTGATAATGCTGTCATTTCTACCCATTTTGACCTTGGCACAAGCCACTCCGATTCTGCCTCCGCAAGAGATGATTAAACCTCAAGAAGTCCGATCGCTGCCTGGTCAACTTGACTCGGTTTTAGTGTTTAACAGCAACAGCCCTGAAGTTGTGCAGACCGAAGGCATCCTCCTTTCGACCTTTCCGCCCAATGGCAAACGGGTGCCGTCTGCCCATCTCAATCAAGCTTTTGATGGTCGCTTTGATGTCTTCACCCATCACATCGCCAAAGCTCTTACCCCACAAGATCTACGGACTCTCTATTTAGGTGTGATTGTCCATAACCCCGGTTTAAAGCCTGTCACCTTAGATATTCTGCAAGCTGCCAGTTATCTTAGCCAACCTGATGCCCCATTTGTTGAGGTGCCTTCTTACCTAGATAACGCTGAAGGAACGGTGTTCGAGGGTCCCGGCGATCGGGCAGTGGGCGACGTGTTGCGAGGTCAGCGTCAAAATCTCTTTCCGCCGCAGATTGTGATTCCGCCCGGAGAAAGCCGCCTGTTGATGAATTTGCCCATTCCCGTCAAGCCGTTAACGCCGCCGTTGAATGGTCGATCAACGCTGATGCACCTTCGCAGCGACGGCAAAGTTTATGTTGCCAGCTTAGGAATGTTTGCCAAACAAAACCCAGATGGCAGCGAACGGGCACCGACTTTACAAGAATGGCAAACTCTTTTAGATCAGGGCGACTTAGCCGGACCTCGTGACGACGCTGCTACGCTTGCCGCGTCAGCAAATGGAGGGTTTCACTATGGGCGAGTGGCTGGAGTTGCACAAGGGTCTGAGTGGTTAGGGCAACTGGTCGATCGGGGGAGCGATCACCTCGCTATTCCTCAACCGGGTCAGGCGTTTTCTTATGGGCTGAGTTTGCTCTATCGCGGCACGATGGGCACCGGACAAAACCAAAACGCAAAGATTTTGAAGCGATATCCCGATACGGCGTATGAGGCGCACGGAAATTATGGCATTGAATATAATTTGTCACTGCCGTTGAAAAATTTTACTAATCAGAATCAGACGGTGACGATCGCCCTAGAAAACCCATTAAAGCGAGAAGACACGAAACAAGGACTGCGATTTTTAAACCCACCTGCTCGTCAAGTGTTCTTTAGAGGCACCGTGCGACTGCGCTATAAAAACGATGCCGGATTGCCGCAAACGCGATTTGTGCATCTGGTGCTGCGTCGCGGTCAGCAAGGCGATCCGCTAGCGACCCTAAATCTCAAGCCAGGAGAACAACGGCTAGTAGAATTTGGCATGATCTACCCACCCGATGCGACTCCGCCTCAAGTTCTGACCGTGAGAACTCTAGACAATCAAACTCGCTGAAATCCTTTGGTGCCCTTTTTATCACCTTTGGGTTTTTGAGATTTCGTCACTTCTGCCAAGGCTTCTTGAAAGAGATCGTGTAAGTGAATCGGCACACTCGCAATGTCAGGAAGCTCTGGTTCTAACGGTTTTTGGTTTGACTGGAGAAGCGAGTCTAAATCAGCCTTTAAATCAAAGTCGGAACGCTGCAAAAACTCTCTCAAAACTTTTTGTAATTGAGCGGGATGAGTCTCTGCTAATCGATACCACACAAAAGCGTTAATGCTGGACTGCTCTAGATAACTGCGAATCAGCTTATCGGCACCTTTGACACTTTGCCAATCATCGGTTTGCAGCAGATTAATAAATTGAGTCTGTGTCGTCAAAAACATCTGCCCCCAACGCGGATGAGCCAATACCGTCACCTGTTCTGCTTTTTTGAGATCAGCCGGGATGTCAATCTGAGGGGCTGCCATCTTGACCGCGTTTTTGTTCTCTAACAACTTGGTTGCGGCTTGAGCATCCAATCCCATTGACTCGGCAATGTCTCCGAGTTCCTCATCGCTCATTCCGGCTTCTTGAGCCATTTCTGACAGAGATTTAGAACTGTCGATTCCGGCTTCATCTAACCGACGTTGGGTCAGAAATTCTTGAAATTCAGGGATCTTTTTGCTGAGTTGATAGCCCGGAAGAGTCACTTCATCGCTGCCAAAAAAGTCTAGAAAATCTTGATGATAGCGATCGACCGATTTCCAGGCTTCTTCTAACAACTCTGGCGCGTCGCCATATAAATCTGATTTGTGATTCTGTTTAAAGTTTCCGATCGCCACTGCTAACTTTGGTTTTCCTAAGTTCCCTAGTTGCAGATAGGGGCTAAAGAATGTCCAGTAATCATCAACAGGTGCAATTCGTGTGACTATGATTTCTCCCACCTTTAATCGCGCCATGTCCTCTAGCGTTGCTGAGTTGTTGGGCTTCACAATGTAGGTTTTAGTCGTCAGCCAATTCATCAACTCGAATCCGTCAGGCAAAATTTGCCGAATCGCAAACAACCCTGTGAAGTTGCGTGTCCAATCTGAGAGGAGTTGACGATCGCTCTCTGACAATCCCGATTCACTCTCGACAAACAACTCTAGCGGCGTTTTGTTGCTCACCTGTCCCGTTGTCAAAAAAGTATCCACTACGAGGTCTTGCTGTTTGCGATCTTTTTGCTGCGATTGCGAGGCTCGTGCCAATTGCTCGGCTGTGTAAGTTTCTAGAGCCGTCGCCAAGTCTCCCTCAGCGTCTAAGACAAAATCTGTCAATGCCTGTTTTAGCTCATTTGCCCGCTCTAGAATTGAATCCACGCTTTATCTCCGATCGCTACTAGTCAAGTTACGCCTCTACTGTAGCGGCAGATCAGCACTTTAAGACAGATTTTGATGCGCTTATAAAATCTCTCGCAGCCGTTGCAGAGCCGATTTAATTTGCGTCAACTCATACTCGGTGAGTTGATCGAACCGCTCTTTTAGATAAGCAATGTGTGTCGGAAACACGTCTTCAAACACGCGCTCACCTTCAGGGGTTAAGACAATCAGGAAACAGCGACGATTTTCGGGTGGCACTTCTCGCCGGACTAAGCCTTTTTGCTCTAAGCGATCGACGATTCCGGTCAGAGTTCCTTTCGTGACCAGCGTTTTTTCTGCCAGTTGATTCATAAACATGCCCAATGTGTTGCCGAGGGTTGCAATCACGTCAAACTGAGGTGGAGTCAGCCCCAACTCACGGATATGAGCCTCATCGTAGGCACAAAATGCTTGATAAGTCTGAGCCAACTCTCGCAGCATCGGCATAAATGGCTCGTTTGCTGCGCGTTTAGAATCCATCAAGGGAGTTGTTTCGTGAGATTGATTTGATTTTATCTGTTTCACCGAGTTGCCATTTAGAATATTTGTACTTACAGTATCGCTCATCAAACAGTATAAATACAGACAGTTTGCACAATGACTTTAATTCAACATCAAGTTATGGATCGCTTAATTAGCTTTTTGTAACTCTTATATCGTCTTGTGTGTTCTCAGTTTGAGTACCTTCAAATTCAGTATGGTTGAGGCTAGAAAGATCCCGTCAGTCGATCGTGTGTAAATGCCATGACCCCTTTAATGCTTCGTCAGTTATGGTCTTTAGTGGAAGCGACTCAAGCAGCACTGCTTCTCAATTTAGATGATGCTAGTTTAGTGCAGTGGCTATTGCGGCAATTGAAAACTCAACAATCTCTAAACCCTCAAGAGATCACGATTCTCAGCAGTTACATTGAGTCTAAACTGTCGCTGATTCGAGATCTGGCGCATCAAAAAGGGTGACTATTCGGGAGTTTTAAAGAGCGGTGAGCTTTGCGGCAACTCTGGAGACTGCTTGTTTAAAGTGGCTGACACGAGCATGAATCCTAAATAGGCAGGCAGAATCAGCAGAATCAGACTAACGATCGCCGCGATCCAAATCCAGAAGTTGGCAGACGAGCCGTAGTGACTGCGATACGGGTCTATTTCCATCATTTCAGAATTGAGAATTTCACGGAGCGCGATCGGACGTTTAAATCGAATTCGTCGATCGTCGAGCTTTTCTAATAAAATCCAGCCAGCCTGTGACTCTTCTTCACACACCCGCTTAAAAATTTGGGAGTCACGAAACAGATCTCGGCTCGATCGCACAATCTTAAATTCCCATCCAACGAGCCGAGGATCTTTAGGCATCTTACTTGAGCCAGTTCTCTTTTGAGCCGACGTTGATTCCACGGTGTCTTTTGATTCGTAAGGGGTCAAGGTTTCTTCTTCCTCCTCACACATTTGCCAGATTTTCCACTGTTGCCACCGCAGCCAGCCACCCGCGACGACTGCTTGTAAGCCCAAGCTGCCAATCAAGACGCTTAAAAGGGTGACTTCGCCCATGAGAATCAGAAAAGTTTTGAGCTACCTGAATTTAACCACTCAACTTGTTAAATCCAAACCTCAGAATTCTCTTTTCTGAGCTGTTAAATAACCTTCAATCAAAAAGTCTGGGTCGATCGCGCTCCACTTAACTCGCTCTAATGTCAGCGCTTGAGTCATCGCCACCCGTCCCAAATCTCCCACGGGTGAAGGGGCATCACTACCGCCAATAATTTTGGGTGCGATAAATGCCAGAATTTTTTGCACACAGCCATCCGCGATCGCTTGGGCTGCCAGAGTGCCACCACACTCCCACAAAACGGACGATAAACCTCGATCATACAGACACGCCATTGCCTCAAATGGAGTCAGTGGGTTCAACTCGATCACCTCAACTCCCTGATCGGTCAAGGTTTTCTGAACATCTGGATTCGCTCCCAACTGGGTTAAGACAAGAGTCGGAACTGTCTGCGTTTGCCAAAGATTCGCCTGGGTTGGCAGATCGAGCGATCGACTCATCACCACTCGCAGAGGATTGTGATTTGCCACTCCATGCGTCGTCAAATGAGGATTATCTTTACGAACGGTGTTGCCGCCGATGATGATGGCATCACAGGTCGATCGGAGTTGATGGACTCGCTGCCGGGATGCGGCTCCCGTGACCCAGCTACTATGTCCTGTGGTTGCAGCGATTTTGCCATCTAACGTCATGGCATATTTCAAAATGCCAAACGGACGATGATGCAAAATGCGATGGACAAATGCCTCATTTAAATTCTGACATGCCACTTCTTCAACGCCGATCGTTACCTCAATTCCTGCCTCGCGCAGTCTCGCGATTCCCCCACCCGCCACTTTAGGATTGGGATCGACCATGCCCACTACGACGCGCCGTAAAGCTGCCGCCACGATCGCGTCCGAGCAGGGAGGCGTTCTCCCATAGTGATTACAAGGTTCTAGATTGACATAAAGCGTGGCACCTTGGGCACGATCGCCCGCGTCTCTCAAGGCAAAAATCTCGGCGTGAGGCTCTCCTGCTGTGGGATGAAACCCTTCGCCGACAATCTGCTGGTTTTGTACAATCACCGACCCCACTAGAGGATTAGGGGTCGTCTGCCCCTGTCCTGTTTGGGCAAGTTCTAAACATCGCCGCATCATGGCACGATCGAACGCCGCTTGATCGATCGGCTGGTCTATGCTCAAAACGATCGCGATGTCGTGGAATGTTGGCTCAACACGTCTTGCCCCCAGCGCACCAGTTTCTCAGACCCTTCTATCATCAGCAAATAGTGACCCCGATTGAGGTGATGACGATAAACGCTCACCGTGTTGCCCTCACCGAGCAAGCCAAACAGCCCTCCTAAAAAGGCTCCACAAAACCCGCTCACAGCACCTACTACCGGAATCAGGAAGAGAGGCTGCAAACTTTCAAGATTGCTATAGCCGCGACTTTGAATTAACACCAGCACAAACGTAACGAGTGATCCGATCGTTCCCGCCACGATCGATAGGTTACGCGCGCGACGCAGAGCGATTTGCATCGGTTTAAGCAAACCCACATGATCAGGATTGCTATAGCCTTTGCCGACGATCGCCAAATGTTCGGGAGAAATGCCGTAGTGGTGCAGCAATCGATATGCCTGAAAAGCAGAGGCTTCATCGGGAAACATCATGACTGCAAGATGAGTCTGTCGGCGCACCAAACCCGTTTTTCGTAAGAACCTGGTAACTGTCACAAAACTAGTAGGAAAGATCACTGCTTCTGTTTGAATTCTAAACCTTTACCATCGATTTGCTAACGGTCAAACAGGGTAATTTAATGATTTCCATCCCTTCAGTCTGCACCCTTCTCTTTCCCCCTTTCCCGCTACCATTAAAGTATCGCCGTTTAATATTGATTAGGTTGATTCTATGCCTCCTCGTTGGTCTCGTATTCCCGATCGTAAAGACTCTGACTATCGTCGCTTAGACGATCAGATGACTTTTGCAACCCACGTTCCGCTCTTTACGGCGGTTAATTCTGGGATCTGGTTTTTCAAGATTTTGCAGAAGGCAGACTGGTCTTGGGCAGTGTGGGTGACTGGAATTTGGGCAGCGATTTTGTTAGCTCATGGAATTTATGTGTTTGCGATCGCCGATTACTCTGATCCGGTCGTCGCAGTCCCAGCCCCGGCAACAGGCTTTAAACCAAGAGAGAAACCTGCAAAATCATCCAAAGGATAGGGGGTTCTTAAGAAGCCCTCAGTGCTAGTAATAAGTGATCCATTTAAAACTTTTTGAATCTTGATTATGGCAAAATCAAACACGTCTGAAGCGATCGAGTCTTTAGCAGCCGACATTGGCAAAAATATCTATATCGATGTCGCAAAGTGGCACCTTTATCTATCAGATGCCCATCTGCACACCGTTCTGGCAGAAAAGCTCTATCCTCTAGCCTCTGAGAAATCAATTCAGGAAGACCAAGTGTTAGAAATCCTTCGCAACATTCCGGTCAAGTTGGGTGGCGGAAAGCGTGAGGTGCCCCTGATCGATTTGCTGCCGATGCAGTGCCAGGTCAATCTAATTGATCTTCTAGAAGAGTTCCAGCGCAATCTTTAGAGATTGGTAGGGAAGATTTATTGTCATGTGACAAGGGGGACGTTGTTTGTAGCGTCCCCTCTGTGTATCAAGCCAGCGAGACGTTAACCGCCAACTTTTGTCCTAATTGCAACCACTGCTGTTGAGGATCTTCTAGCAAGGTTGGTAGCCACTGTAGATAGAGTTCTTGAGCTTGAGCAAGGTTGAGATTGAGGTGAAGCTGCTGACCTAAATCTAGCAGCCGTTCTAAACGCTGAACGTCTCTCTCTGTCGTCTCAGGATTCACCTCTTGCAAAAGCTGCCAGAGCGATCGACGAATCAATCGTTCTAAAATCTGTTTCGCTTCGAGAGCGGTCAGATTGCAGTGCAGATGGTTGGCTTCGGTGGCGATCGCTTCTAGTTCGAGCAGGTAACTTAAACTCGCATCGAGACGATCGCTGGTATCGCTGGTTTCTTGTTCGAGCGATCGCAGTGCCAATAACAACCGATGACTGAGGGCAATTTCTGCCGCGACCTGCAATTCTCGCGGCACGGGCAACTCATCGCGATGAAATGCCATCAGCACCCCATAATTGTCTCGATAAACCTGAGTATATAGCTGGTCTAACCGAGTCAGCGTCTCTTGAGTCAATAGCTGCATAATCCGATGCCGCTCTTCAGCAAACAGCGTCTGCAAATTATAGGACTGATTGCCAAAAATCTGATTCATCGCCAAGATGGTTTGCGCCGCACTCCCTTGTTTGAGCGATCCTATCAGCGTTTCTTTAAGCGATGTATAGCCCCGTCGCCCTGCAAACGGCTGAATACAGCAGTGAAAATCCCAGCCGCCTAGATGTAACACCGCAAACGAGAGGTGAGCCGTTTCGCGGGTGATCTCGGATGTGAGTTGCAGTTGCCCGACTGCTAGAGTCAGCGACCCCATGCGCTGTAGCTGATAGTCAAGTTGGTGCGCGTCATAGCAATAGACTCGCTCTTCTCTGGTATAAGGGGTGAAGAGCGAACTGATGGCGTAGTGAGACGCAACTTGCTCAAAGCTGATTTGGGCAGAAGTAACCAGTTGACGATAGACTTCAGCACCGTTCTTAAACAAATCCACATTGCTGGGTGCCAATGCCAACCGCTTGACAAATCCTTTTTCAAGCTGCACCCCGGCGACATCTCCCGCGAGTTCTAGCGCTCTAGAGGCATAGCGAAGAATTTGCGTTCCTTCCGGGCGCGAGAGTTCTTCAAAAAACCAGCCGCAGCTAGTGTACATCAGCAGGGCGTGACGCTGCATTTCTAACAGGCGTAGGGCATCGGTACGATCGGCTGAGGTTAACCTGTGAGTCTGATGTTGGGCTAAGAACCGATGCACATTTGTAGAGCTACGATCGCGCATCACCTGAATGTATTCATCTCGCGCCAGCCAGGGATCACGGAAAAATTTCTTCCCCGTGTCTTCGTAGACTTTGGTTAACTGATCTCGCAGCCAGTCGAGGGCATCGCGCAACGGTCGTCGCCATTGCTGATTCCAGGAGCCGCCACCGCCACAGCCGCAGTCATCTTGCCAGCGATCGACTCCATGAGCGCAACTCCAGGCAGTGACGGGCTTGAGTTCGACTTCCCAAGCGGGAGGCAAGAGGCTAAGATAGTGCGCGAAGTTTGTCACCGTCCAGCCCCGTTGGGCAAACTCATCCTCAAAAGCATAGGCGAGACATTTCTCAGTTCCAGCTTTGTGGTGTCCGAAGGTTTCACCATCGGTGGCAACGGCAATCAGTTGAGCCGGACGGTGATCCCCACGGACGGCTTGACCCAACCGACTCGCCAGATGATGAGAACTGCTGAGAGCATTATCAAAGCCCATATCGCGTGAGATCGGACCGTCGTAAAAGAAGATGTCGATGTAGTCACGTTCAGATTTTCGATTTGATAAGCCACACGCATCATCTTGATCCCGCTTCAAAAAGCATCGATAAGGACGGGTAGCATCGATTTGACTACCGCCAACTTCGTTCCACGGGAGGTTAGCGTCGGGAGTGCTGAGAGGACGGCAACGCTGCGCCTGAGAGGGAGCTAGAATGATAAATCTAATCCCTTCAGCGATCAGTGCTTCGACGGTTGCATAGTCAACGGCGGTTTCTGCCAGCCACATGCCTTCGGGATCGCGCCCAAAGTGCGATCGAAAGTCTTCATTGCCCCACCGAATCTGAGTTCGCTTATCGCGATCGTTTGCCAACGGTAAAATGATGTGATTGTAGACTTGCGCGATCGCGTTGCCGTGCCCGTTGAGTCGCTCACAGCTCTTGCGATCTGCCTCTAAAATGCGCTGATAGACTTCAACATCATGTCGCTCGATCCAACTCATCAACGTGGGACCGATATTAAAGCTCAAATACTCATAGTTATTGACGATTTTGACGATATCGCCCCGATCGTTAAGCACTCGTGCAAAGGCATTCGGGCGATAGCATTCATGATGAATACGTTCATTCCAATTATGAAAAGGAGCCGCGCTAGGTTGACGCTCGATCGCATCCAAATAAGGATTTTCGCGGGGAGGCTGATAGAAGTGCCCATGAACAGTAATGTACACTCCGATCGCGGTCTTGAGATTTTGCGTATCGGGCAACGGCAAAGGTTCATAGACTGGAGCAGACTCGTTCTCAAAGGGGTGGGGATCAGTGCCGATTTGATTAGGTGGAGTAGCATCAAGCGTCATAAAAAATACTCTTAGGGTGCAGGGAAACCATGACTCAAGCAAACATTCGGGCAACCTGTGGCTCTCTATGAGATTGCAACGATCGCATCATGGAAGTTTTCAAAAAAGTCGTTGTTGATGCTGTCAAACGATTGCATTATCAGGAGGCAGACATCATTCAGGTTTAGCGAATCCCAGATAGGTCACAGCGCTTCAACGGGCTTTTAGAAGTAGAATCGCCTCGCACGATAGCGGAGTTGAAAAGAGACCATAATCTGACTGAACGCTTAAAGTTATGGAGATTAGGTCAGTCTAAAGTGTGACACATCTTCATCAGCAGCTAGAAAAATTAACGCTCTACAGATACAAAGACGAGAGACTTGCACCATAACTGATCGAAACGTAGATCTCATTCCGTTAAAGAGCAGCTTAAGGTTCTACGACAGGACTTTGAGAAAGGTTTATGAGGTGCAATAGACCTTTACAAAAGCGGTGGAACTCGTGAGCACGATCGCCCCCACCGCTAACTTCATTCAGTGAGGTCGGACATTCCATAGGTATCCTGAAGGTTGAATGATTGCCCCATTCCCCTACTTGTAACCCGGATGTCCGTTAGAAATCTTATTTTCATTGGTTTACTGAGCTTTGTTCCAGTCTCGATCGCTGCCCACTGGCTGCACTGGGGATCGCTGATCGTCTTTATCACAGCCGGACTTGCGATTCTGCCCCTGGCAGGTTGGATGGGCACCGCAACCGAAGAGCTAGCAGTCGTAGTCGGTCCGACTCTGGGGGGTCTACTCAATGCGACTTTCGGCAACGCAACTGAGTTGATTATTGCGCTGGTTGCGCTCGACGCAGGGCTAATTGATGTCGTTAAAGCCAGCATCACCGGGTCGATTATTAGCAATTTGCTGCTAGTCATGGGGCTGTCGATGTTTTTGGGCGGCTTGCGCTATAAAGAGCAAGAATTTCAGCCGATCGTGGCACGAGTCAACGCATCATCCATGAATTTAGCCGTGATTGCGCTGCTGTTGCCTACGGCAGTGAACTATACCTCATCTGGGATTACAGACACCACAATTCAAAAGCTTTCGGTGGCGGTTTCGGTGGTGCTAATCGCGGTATATGGCTTGACGCTGCTGTTCTCAATGAAAACCCACACCTATCTTTATGATGTGGGAATCGCTGAACAAGAGGTCGAGGAAATCGCTTCTGCGAGTCTGGCTGGAGACGTTAAAGATCATCAAATTAACGTCCGGCTATGGGTCGGAGTGCTGTTGGCGTGCACTCTGTTAGTTGCGATCGAGTCCGAACTGTTGGTCGATACGCTCGCAGTCGCGACCTCTAAGTTGGGGTTGACTTCGCTGTTTACGGGGGTAATTTTGCTGCCGATCGTGGGCAATGCTGCCGAACACGCAACGGCGGTGACGGTCGCCATGAAAGGCAAGATGGATCTGTCTGTTTCGGTGGCGGTGGGATCAAGTTTACAGATCGCGCTATTTGTGGCTCCGGTGCTGGTGATCGCGGGATGGCTGCTCAACAAACCGATGGATTTGAACTTCAATCCATTTGAGCTAGTGGCAGTTTCGGTGGCGGTGTTAATTACCAACTCGATTAGCTCGGATGGTCGATCGAACTGGCTCGAAGGAACGCTACTCCTCGCGGCTTATGTGCTGTTGGGATTCGCGTTTTATTTCCATCCCGTCCTGGATGGAATCGGTTAAGCGCCAATTGCGGTAGACATCTCTCGGTATAGGATATGGGCTTGATGGCTCCAACTTGCAAGGTCAGCGAGCGCGCGATCGCGATACACCCCATATCGTTCTTGCTTGTTGCGAATCTTCTGAGGGAGTGCGGGCAGAATTCCAAAGTTGGGGGGCATCGGCTGGAAGTGCTTGGGCGATGCAGAACTGATGAAGTCAAACAGCGATCCCATCATGGTTGTGACAGGAAGTGAGACGGTGGGCAATCCCAACGCAACACGAGCCGCATTCGTGCCTGCCAACCAACCTCCAGCAGTAGCGGCAGTGTAGCCTTCAGTGCCGCAGAGTTGTCCAGCAGCGAGTAAAGTCGGACGTTGTTTGAATTGCAGAGTCGCGTACAAAAGTTCGGGAGAGTTGATAAAGGTGTTGCGGTGCATCACGCCCATGCGGACAAACTCAGCATTCTCTAAACCGGGGATCAGTTTGAACACGCGCTTCTGTTCGCCCCACTTGAGATTGGTTTGAAAGCCAACCATATTCCAAAGCTGTCCGCCTTTGTCTTCTTGACGCAGTTGCACGATCGCGTAAGGTCGGTGAATCTGATTTTCGAGCGCGCGGAAGTCACCTTTGCGCGCATCGAATAAGCCAACAGGTTTAAGCGGACCATATCGCATTGTGTCTTCGCCGCGACGTGCCATTTCTTCGATCGGTAAACACGCCTCAAAAAACTTCGCGGTTTCTCGTTCAAAATCTTTAAGTTCTGCCTGTTCTGCTTGCCCCAGTTCTCGCCAAAAGTTCAGGTATTGCTCTTTGTTCATTGGGCAGTTGAGGTAGGCAGCTTCTCCCCGATCGTAGCGAGATGCCAGAAATGCTTGATCAAAGTCGATCGATTCGCCGACCACGATCGGGCTGGCGGCATCAAAAAAACTCAAATACTCCATGCCTGTAAATCGACGCAGATCTTCCGTCAAAGCCGGACTGGTAAGCGGTCCTGTGGTAAGGACAACAATCCCCTCTTGAGGAATATCAGGCAGTTCACTTCGACGCAACTCGATTAAGGGATGGGTCGCAAGCGTATCGGTTAAGTCTTTGCTGAACTGGGCACGATCGACCGCCAACGCGCCTCCAGCCGGAACTTGGTGTTCGTCGGCTTTGCCAATCACGATCGAGCCTAATCGCCGCAGTTCTTCATGCAGCAACCCAGATGCCCGATCGGTGGCTTGCGCTCCAAAGGAGTTGCTGCACACCAATTCGGCTAAATGCTCACTGTGATGGGCTGGGCTGAGTCGCTGAGGACGCATCTCGTGCAAAATCACAGGCACGCCTGCCTGAGCGATCTGCCAAGCGGCTTCGGTGCCTGCAATTCCCCCGCCAATCACCTGAATCGGTTGCAAATCTGTCATAGTTTCTGAGCGAAATCGTTTGCTGTCCTTTCTAGGATACGAGAGAGGACGAGGGAGTAGATCGGATTATCAAAAGCTGAGCTGCGAGAACCGACTACAATCTTAACTATTGAGCGATCGAGAGTTAAACCAATGCCAGTCATTGCAGTAGTGGATTATGACATGGGAAACTTGCACTCTGCCTGCAAAGGGCTAGAGAATGCGGGGGCAACGACTAAAATTACCGATTCTCCGCGCGAGATTGAGCAAGCAGACGCGATCGTGCTTCCGGGCGTGGGTGCTTTTGATCCGGCAGTGCAGCACTTACGATCGCGTCACTTGGAGGAACCGATTAAGCAGGCGATTGCCAATGGCAAACCCTTTCTAGGCATTTGTCTCGGCTTGCAGATTTTGTTTGACGCGAGTGAAGAAGGCACCGAACCCGGATTAGGCATCATTTCTGGCACAGTGAAGCGATTTCGTCATGAACCTGGAATCACGATCCCGCACATGGGATGGAATCAACTAGAGTTAACCCAACCCAACTGTACGCTCTGGCATCAACTTCCCGTCGATCCCTGGATGTATTTTGTTCACTCCTTTTATGTGGAGCCATCTGATCCCCAAATTCGAGCCGCGACGATCACTCACGGAAGTCAAACGGTGACGGCAGCGATCACCCACAAAAATTTGATGGCAGTCCAATTTCACCCCGAAAAATCTTCAACGGGTGGGCTGAAGGTGCTGTCCAATTTTGTGCAATTAGTCCTCGATCGTCAGCCATTAGCCGTAAAGTAAGCGGTCACTAGACAAGTTAGGACAAGGGGCTGAGAGCGTGGTTTAAAACTTTGTCGCTGTGATTCTGCCTCGCCTGAACTGAAGCTTGGGCTAAGCCCTTTATTCAGGCGGTGAGTATTTTACGTGCGGCAGCATCCTAATCCAATCGGCTATGGCTACAACCTATGAGTTTACGAATTTATGGCAATCGATTGATCAAAACGCTTCCTGGACAAGACACTCGCCCAACCTCTTCACGAGTGCGAGAAGCGTTGTTTAACATTTGGCAAGGCACGATCGCAAATTGCCGATGGCTAGATCTATGTGCCGGAAGCGGCTCAATGGGCGCAGAAGCCCTATGTCGCGGCGCGTCTGTCGTGGTAGGAATTGAGCAATCGAGCCGTGCCTGTGATGTGATCCAACAAAATTGGCAGCAGGTTGCAAAACCCAATCAAACCTTTCAGGTGATGCGGGGTGAAGTGCTGCAACGGTTAGCCAAACTATCTGGACAGACGTTCGATCGCATCTATTTCGATCCGCCTTATACGAGTGGTCTCTATCAACCTGTGCTAGAGGCGATCGTTCGTCATCAGCTATTAGCTTTGCAGGGAGAACTCGCCACCGAACACAGTCTGGGAGCTTTGAGTGACGAGATTCTCAGTTTAGAGATCTGCCGTCAAAAGAGTTACGGAAACACAGCGCTGACCTTTTATCGAGCGATCGAGACTTCACATTAATCTGTGGTTTTGCGTCTGCTGACTGGATAGTCTCCTGACTTTCCTCCCGTCTTGCTCACTAAATGAATCTGCTCGATCTGAATCGATTTTTCTAGCGCTTTTGCCATGTCATAGAGCGTTAAAGCTGCAACAGAAACCGCTGTAAGCGCCTCCATTTCGACTCCGGTCTCTGCCTTGGTTTTAACCTCGGCTCGAATGTGATATCCCGGCAAGTCAGCATCGGGAGTGATCACCACTTCGATTTTTTGTAGCGGCAGTGGGTGACAGAGTGGAATCAGATTCGCGGTTTGCTTGGCTGCTATAATTCCCGCCAGTCTTGCCGTCCCCAGCACATCGCCTTTGGGAGCATTGCCCGCCGCGATCGTGCTCATCGTCTCTGGCAACATTCGCACCCGCCCCACTGCCACTGCCTGCCGAATCGTCGCAGCTTTAGTAGACACGTCCACCATTTGCGCCTGCCCGTCAGCGTCTAGATGACTCAGAGATGGTTCAGAAATCGAATTTTCAGAAGAAATCGAAGAATTCTTTGTCATCTGGTGCTTAGTAATAGTATGATGATTTTATCAACACAAGGGCTTGTAGCTCAGTGGACTAGAGCACGTGGCTACGGACCACGGTGTCGGGGGTTCGAATCCCTCCTAGCCCGTTCATAAAAAGGAGACGTATATCACTACGTCGCCTTTTTTTTTGCAGAAGTCCAAAAAATCCCCCTGCTTAGATGTCTCAAGCAAGGGGGAGAGGATGTTGAATAACGTATAGTCCAGCGTTTATCGAGTGGTAGTTGGTTCCACGTAAGCAGCGGCAGTGCGAGGGCTACGAGTGCC
Source organism: Phormidesmis sp. (assembly GCA_965277365.1). Classification (GTDB taxonomy): domain Bacteria; phylum Cyanobacteriota; class Cyanobacteriia; order Leptolyngbyales; family Leptolyngbyaceae; genus Phormidesmis_A. The sequence goes on from CBDICO010000001.1 coordinate 288,967, forward strand.
AACAGCAGCACCAATCAATGAGGAGACCAAGCCCAGCAGTGAACCTAAGACAAATGACCAACCTGCTTTTGCCGCACCGTCTGCGATGTTACGAGTGTCTTGAGCGGTGACATTGGGGCTAGGAATATTAGCCGGATTGACATTGGGAATTCCGGTTTGGGGTAGAGCACCCCCTGCAATGCTAGAAGCGGATGACGCAGCTAATCCAAATGCACCTGTCACACCACTTGTCAGTAACCATGCGCTCAACGCGAGCGTGGTTGCCCATAAAATTGCTCCATTCAGCAATGCTGTGCTGCGATTCATTGGACCGCAAGCTCTTGCCATCACCCAGCTACCAATAAACAGTGAAATCAGCAGACTCAAGATTGCCCACCAACCCACAGCTTGACTGACATCACCTAGATTGCTTCTAGGGGCACCAGAGTTAGCGATCGAGGTTGCACCAATTGCAGCACCCAAAGCACTCAAAATTAGTTGAGAAGCTAGGGCGACAAAAAGACCCGAAACGATTGGACCCCAACGGACCCGATCGTGATAGTCACCAACGGGTTGAACGATAGTCTGATCAACCACAGGTCGATTAGCATAAGCCATATTGATTATCTCCTCAAAGCGATAGGTTTTTTTCAAAGTATTTACACTCGACAATCAGCATAAACCGTTTGCAGTAGGGACATCTCTATCAGCAGAATGAGTGTGGTGGTCTACCGTTAGAGTGAATTAAGCAACAGCAGAACTCTACGAATTCACTCTGCTATTGAGGAATCAAGTGGATATTTGACCTGCCACAGCGAAGGCAGACAATCGGCAAAGCTAAGTAACTGCTATAGAGAATAACAAACTGGACATTTGAGTTCATTTGAGTTCAATTTCAAAAATCAACGTCGTCATCATCCATTACAGAGTCAGGAAATCGGGCTTTGAGCGCTGGAATCACAGGACACGGCTTACGATCGTCCAGATTCTCCGATTTATTCCAGCTAAAGGGCGCACGTTTGGCTGCCGACATCCACAGCAATCGTTTGGCTCTTGTCATCGCCACATAGAGCAACCGAAACTCTTCAGCAGTCTTGAGATATTCAGCCCGTTGCCAAGCTGTCTCAATATCGGGAATCATCGTGTCGTGTACGATCGCTCGAATCTGAGCACGCGCCACTTCTGACAGAGTGAAGTCTCCTAGAAACTTTGCCTGGGGCGGCACATAAAGACTTCCAGGAATCATATTTTCGTGCAAAAAGGGAATGAAAACTGTATCCCAATCCAGTCCTTTGGCTTTATGCATGGTGATCACCGTCAATTGGTTAGGGCGAGTATAGCGATCGTCATCTTCTGCTTCAACAGGTTCAAATCGTTCTGAACTGACAATCTCGCTCAATGTTTCTAGCATTGCTCCTAGCGAGTTCTCAGTCGTTTGCTGCATGATTCGTTCTGACAGCTTATTTGCCGTTGCCAATTCTGTTTGATCGTAGTCCAGCGTGTAGGCAAGAAACGAAATTAACTGATAGAGCGGCAGTTCTAATCGAGCGCGAAGCAGACTAACGCAGTAGTGACTTGCGTCTCGCACTTGAGCAGACTGAGGCGGATCAAGAGGTGCCGGATACAAAAACTGTTCGGGAAAGGTAACGAGCGAGTTGAGATCTTGCGTGGGAATCAATCGTCGTCCGACTAATGCTAAAAGAGCGGCTTTGAGATTGTCGGGAGAATGGGGACGATCGAGAAACTGCAACAGCGACAACATCTCTGCAGGAATGTGAGATTGACGATCGCGCTGTCCGACTTCAAACACATTGAGATCATCGCCATGCCAGCGTTTTAGCTCTCGTGCGATAAATCGCCCTTGCTCATTGGTACGAACTAAAACCGCCGCTTGTGCATCGGGATTATCGGTGAATAGAGTTAGCGATCGCTGCCCAATTAATTCAACGGTTTTATAAACATCTTCGGGCGTGTAGATTTCTAAACCCAACCCGATCGGCACTGGGTTTGCATCTGCTTGAGGATCATCAAACGCGACGGGATGAATCGCTTGGGGACGAAACGGCGTAGCAGAAAACTGGGGAGTAGAATCGGTGATGAGTGCGATCGCTGCGTCAGTTTGATCGATCGTGACTCTGCTGTAGTTGCGATTGACCCACGACAAAACAAAGTTTGCTGCGTCGATAATCACTTGACTGCTGCGACCTGCTTGATTCATTTCTGCCAGTCGATGTTCGTCACTACACTCCTGGCAAAATTGACGAAAGAACACCGGATCAGCCGGAGTAAACGTTGAGTTAATCGCCTGATTGGGATCGCCAACTCGAACTAGATTTTGCTGATTTCCAGAGTCACTTGAATCAGTTGCCAGCAGTTCTAACAATTTGGTTTGCAATGGGCTAGAATCCTGCGCCTCATCTTCAAACACGGCAAAAACCTGAGTCTGCCAGCGTTCTCGGACACTCGAATTTTCAAGCACTCTCAATGCGCCTAAAATCATCTCGTCATAATCGATCGAGTTTCTCGCCTTTAGCTGAAGCTGATATTGTTCATAAAGTCCGGCGGCGATCGTCAAAATCGAGCCGTCAGCGAGTTGATCGCTGCGATCGCGCAAATCTTGCGGCATCAACCCTGAACTTTTTGCCTCCCGAATCACCGTATCTGCCAAAGCGGGTAAGACCTCAGTTCGCAAAACGGCTTGACGACGCAACCGCTCGGTTTCTTCACCGTCAGACTGCTGCCCTTCTAATAGCTGCTGATAAAACGACGGATTCAACCCAATCCATTGTTCGACACTGTTGCGAATCAGGCGATGGCTCTGATTCGGCGTGATCAGCACACTCTCAGGATTCAACCCCGATAGCTCTGGATAGCTGCGAGCGATCGACCACGCTAACCCGTGCAGGGTCTGCACCACAAACCCACCTTGAGGCAGTGCCAGCGTTTTCAGATATTCACGAATTTTTGATTTAATATTGGCGGCTGCCGATCGGGTAAAGGTTACAACGACTAATTGCCGCCGCGTGTGAAGCTGATAACGGGCGATCGCCAGGGCTGCCGCAACCGCCATGCCTGTCGATTTTCCGGCTCCGGGCACTGCGGAAACTGCCAATCGCCCGCCTTGCCAATCAGCGATCTCACGCTGCCCAGGTCGCAGTCCGTTTCGCAAAAGTTGGATGAGTGGCTCACGTCCGGTTAAAGCGTGAGTTGCATTTGTCGAATTTGATAGCCGGATTGAGTCAGTCATAGACCGTTGTCAAGGATCATCTTCCAGGATAGATCATTCGCTAAAGTCTCCTGCCGTGATGCCTTCCCAAGGTTGCTGGAAGGGGATTTGAATTACAAACTCCTTTCCTTCGCCGGGGGTCGAGAAACATGCCAACTTACCCTGATGATATTCGGTGATGATCTGATAGCTGATCGCCATCCCCATGCCAGTTCCCTTCCCAATCGGTTTGGTCGTAAAGAACGGATTAAAGATGTACTGTTGAGTTGCTGCGGAAATGCCAGTTCCATTATCAGAGATTGCAATCTGTACCCACTGAGAATCGATTGCTGAGGTGTGAATGATAATTTGACCAGGATTTACCTGATCCTCATGCCGCTGTTGAACTCCAAGTTCTTCAATTGCATCTATCGCGTTCACCAAAATGTTCATCAGCACCTGGTTGAGTTGCCCAGGATAACACTCTACTAGCGGTAACTGGCTATAGTCTCGAATGACAGAGATCGCTGGAGAGTTTGGCTTACCTTTGAGGCGATGCTCCAACATGATTAGCGTACTGTCAATTCCCTCATGAATATCGACTGTCTTAAATTTGGCTTCGTCCATGCGCGAAAAGTTGCGGAGCGATAACACAATCTGGCAGATGCGATCGGTTCCGATACTCATTGAGTCGAGTATCTTAGGTAGGTCTTCTTGTAAGAACTCCAGGTCGATCGCTGCTGCTTCCGTTTGAATTTCCGGCACAGGGTTGGGATAGTTTAATTGGTAAGAACGCACTATTCCAATCAAGCTTTGAGTATATTCTTTCACATAGCTCAGATTGCCATGAATAAAGCTGACTGGATTATTGATTTCGTGAGCAACTCCGGCGACTAATTGCCCCAAACTTGACATTTTTTCGGATTGTATAAGCTGCACCTGGGTGCTCTGAAGTTTCTGAAGAGTGATCGTTAACTCTTGGTTAGCATGGGTTAAGGCAGCCGTTCGCTGGTTTACTCGAATTTCAAGCTCCTCATTGGCTTGCTGCAAAAATTCCTCTGCTTGTTTGCTATCGCTAATGTTGATTAGCGAACCGGAAAGTTCTGCTTCACCACTGGATTGAATAGACAGTTCCAGCCAAACAACAGCGGCGTTTTGATCCCAAAAACGGAGTTCTTGATAAAGACTCACTGTTTGGCATAAATTACCTAGCAATCCCTGCCACAGGTGGCGATCTCTGACATCAATGAAGTCATTCAACGGCTTACCGATCGCTTCAGAAACCGAATAACCCAATGTAGTCGTCCAGGCTCGGTTCAGAAAGGTCAGCCGTCCGAGGCGATCGCACTTAAACACAATTTCTCGCAGACTCTCAACCAGTTCGCGATAGCGTCGCTCAGATTCAGACAGCTTATCGATTAAACGATACTGAATTTGAGTATGCAGTTCATTGTTTATCTCGAATTCTAACATGAGTTAAGTCGGCAAACGTAATCAGACTAAAGGTGCTTCTCAGACTGTACAAGGATTTCAGAGATGGCTATCTTACATTTAAGATGACTCGCCTACTTAACAATTTATAAGCGTTGAAGTAAGTTCGGCGGCGGAAATTGTGTCTGCATAAAGGGGGAAAACGTTAGTGTGATAAAATTCTTGCTCAAAAACGGTACGGGCAGATGTGCAATCGGACAGTATGGAAACGTGATAACCCTGCTCGTGAGCAGAGCGCCCCGTCGAGTCAATACAGACCGATGTAATTGCCCCTGACAGCACTCAATGAGTAATTTGCTTCTGACGAAGAATCTCATTGAGATGAGTGCCCATAAAAGCATTGAAGCCTCGCTTACCAGGAATTTCGAGAATTCTGCTGCGAAAAGGTAGCAGTTCTTGAATCATCTCAGCCCCGTCGCTGCCCGCCTGAAACGCCCCAACTTCCTTGATAATTTTTAGAATTCCGACGGGATCAACCAGTTCTTCGTAATCTGCTGTAAAAAAGATGGGAGTTGCAGCAATTAAAACCGGAGTTTGCACCAACCTCTGTAGGAGTTGAACGGTATTTTCTACCGCTTTTGTGGCTTTTGATGATTCGTCAATTACGCTGTGTAAAATACCATCAGTTGAAAAATAATCATTTTGGAAACCAATCAATAGCAATGCGGTATTTTGTGGATTCATCATGTCTCAAACCAGTTGGAGGGTAAACTGTAGGGAAAAACTGTTTTTATCGTTCCCCAGCTAAGGCATTACATCTCCTTTTTTCACAACTACACCTCACTGTCGCTAGCGGAACAACTGGATGACTTAGCGATCGCACGGCTCAATTTCTTCAGTGTAGACGAGCTCATTGCATGGCTAAATTAATCCATGTAGTTCCGTTTCTTCTAACCTTCATCTCTGATCACTGATGTTTTCTCAAACTTCCACCAATCTGACTGCCCAAAAAGCACAAGAACTTCTCAGACAATTTATTTGTTTAGATCATGAACCTTCTAGCATTGAGTCGGATTACGCCACCGTTCGAGCCGCATTGTTTTTAATGGTCGATCGCTCTGACTATCAAATCTTTGGCATTTGTGCGGACAATGCAACGCAGGGACAGCAGGCACTTCACAGCTACTTAAGAGCGTTGAATCGCGATGAACGTCCTGATGTTGAGGCGACTACTGATCATGCGGTCTATATTAAATACAATCCCAAAACGGGACTGTGCAGAGCAGAGCTTTACACAGGAAACCATCGAGGCGTATTGGTTTCCTGCCAGTCTGCTGATGACGATGACATCAACGAGACCTTTGGACACTTGCCGATTGACCTGTTCGAGGTCTAGATCTCTAGAATTTTTTGCCTAACTCTCTCGATCGCATCCACGCCGCTCTTACGGCTTCAATCACGGCTGACCGAAAGCCAGATTTTTCTAACACAGCGATTCCCGCGATCGTCGTCCCTCCCGGACTGGTGACGCGATCTTTGAGTTCGCCAGGATGAATGCCTTCTTCTTGCAGCAGTTGAGCCGTCCCGCGCACGGTTTGCAGGGCAAGCTTCATCGCGATCGCTCTTGGCAACCCCGCCACAACCCCGCCATCTGCCAACGCTTCAACCATCAACGCTACATAACCAGGACCCGACCCCGAAAGTCCGGTTACAGCGTCCATCATCGACTCTGGCACGTCCACCACGTCTCCAACGGTTGATAAAATGCGTCTGGCAAGGTCTAAGTGGTGAGGTTGAGCGTGTTGACCTGCCGCGATCGCCGTGATTCCTGCCCCGACGGCTGCGGGAGTGTTGGGCATCGCCCGAATCACAGGCTGTCCTGGAAACGCCGATTCCAAAATGCTCAGAGGCGTTCCTGCCAGAATTGAGATGATTAGCGTTGACGGGCTGAGATCGCCCGCCGATAAACTCGCCGCGACTTGCTCAAAGACTTGGGGTTTAATCGCGAGAAAGAGCACCTCGATCGCGCTAGCAGCCACCTGATTTTCACCCGTGACCTGCACTCCATACTGCTGTGCTAAAAACTCCTGCCGCTTAACCTGTGGCTCACTTACCACCATGTCACCAGGCAAATAAACCTGCTCAACGACAAGACGGGACAATAGAGCTTCCCCCATCATCCCGCCGCCGATCATTCCAAATTTAGTAGACAAATTAGTTCTTAAATCAAGGGTCAACGAAGTGGTGGGTATCAGATGCCAACAACCTCACGGCTTTATCCTGATTCCCCTACCCTCTACTGAGCAGCTCTTGCTGGCTCGGTTGCCCATGCAGGAGTCGGCGCTGCGGGACGTGCGGGACGTGCAGGCTGAGGTTGAGGCACTTCATGAATGACACCCGTTTGAGTGCTGACCTGAACACAGCTAGGGGTAAAGAGAAAGATGCTTTCGCCAATGCGCTCTTGATGACCGTCGATCGCGTAGGTGCCACCCGCTACAAAATCAACGGCTCTCTGCGCTTGGTCAGGGTCCATGATCGTCAGGTTTAGCACGACTGACTTACGCTCACGCAACGCTTGAATGGCTTGAGGCATTTCTTCAAAGGTGCGGGGTTCCATCACTACGACTTCTGAGATACCGTTAGCGGCTCCGGGCATTCCAATCACGTTATTCATGCTGCTATTTACACCTGTTTCAGTAGAAGTAGTTTCGGGATTAATGGCGACGCGATCGCGGAACCGTTGCCGACGCGCGCGGCTTTCTTCATCCGCGATCGGAGCAGGAACCGGATTCTCTTCTTGATAGAGAGTCTGATATTCTTGTCCATCCATTTCGTCATATTCATATTCATAGTCTACTTGCTCGTTCAAGCCGACAAAATCACGTAGTTTGCTGAAGATATTCACGATTCAAGCTCCGTTACAATTTCAAGGGAAGGCACTGGCAAAGCAGATTTAATCACTGAGGGTAGCAAACGCTACAGTTAAGCTCAGTTTTTATTAAATGAGAGCGACAAAAGTCTGAGTCAACGTGTTTATGCTTAATCACAAGGACTAAGCTTCTGATTTGCAATTCAGGAAGTTTATCACACTACTGTTGAGAATTAATGAGTAATTAGTATACCTCTAGTTCGCAAATTTGAAAGCCCCCCTATGCACTTTTTTTACCATCTTCAGTCGTTATTTTATCGGCTAGGTCAACGTTTGAATCGCTCGATCGTTGATTTCTACATCCGATTGACCTAGATGCCCTGCAAATCCTTGCATAGAGGCTTTTTCGCAAAGTAAGATCTCGAATAGATTGTGAGCAGAGACTCCTGATAATGCCTCTACGATGAGTAGAATCTTGCCATAAAACAGAGTTTTGAAGCTAGATTTTTTCTAACTGTTTGATCAAAACAATTAAGGCTAGTTTCAGCGTTGTAGAAGGCAGATTGGTGACTCAACGCTGGCTTAAGAAATGGAGGGAAATAAACTCAGTTTGTCTAACCTTATTTCAATTCGCTTAAAACGCCAGTTTCATCACTTTTTGAAGTTGAGTTCGACCTAAATGAGCCATCTAGGTTAATTAAGATACCACCTTTCTCCACATCGACCATTTTTTTAGCGTTAAGTTCAAAAAGTCTTACAGTTCAGCATTTAAAGACCACTCTATTGCTCCTGGATGATGCACGAACGGGTTGAATCAAGGGCTAGTCGCTAGTACAACAGTGCCGATCATTATTTACCCGCTCTTAGTGACCCGTCCGGTTGACAATCACTTTCTGTTTAAGTCAGTTGTTAGCGCCTTGAGTATCTATTCTCGCTCGAACTTGGGAACGCTGAGTCGAACTCTTAATCCAAGGCGTTGAGGAGTTAGACCTTTCACTGTCTCGTTAGACTCGACTTTGCAAGTCTCCGAATAAGATTCGTCCGGGTCGAATCATAGTAGCTCCAGATTGGATTGCCAGCAGGTAATCTTCGGACATACCGATTGAGAGTTGATCTAGGTAGAGTCCCCGTACATTTAATTGCTGAATCTTAACCGCAAATTCGCGAGTTTGCACGAAAAGATTAGAGATTCCTGCGGAGTCGAGACCGAGAGGGGCGATCGTCATCAGCCCTCGAATGTCTAAATGCTCACAGCCACTCAATTGAAGCAAATCTGCTAAGAGATCTGCCTCCGTCCAGCCAAATTTGTTGGGATCAGGAAGCAGTTTAACTTGCAGGCAAATTTGTGGTTTGTGGGGGCGATCGACAGCGAGTTGATTGAGTCGTTGCGCTAGTTTCAAGCTATCGACTGAATGAATCCACTGAAACTGCTCTAAGGCTTTCTTTGCCTTGTTTGCTTGCAGATGCCCAATTAAATGCCAGGTAACATCCGTGAGGTCTTTGAGCTGTTCTTGTTTAGCCTCAGCATCCTGGACGCGGTTTTCGCCAAAGTCACGCATTCCGGCTGCATAAGCGACCCGCATCACCTCGGCAGACACTTGCTTGGTGACTGCCACAATGCGAACTGTGTCAGGAATCGTTTTGCGGAATTGGACAATCCAGTTTTTGAGCGAGTCAAAATCAACGGCATCTATCATTGAAAGGTGCGTTTGTGGACAATTTGAAGCTGATCGTACTCCTTCGACAACCCAGTTCGTCGCAGCATTCGCATCCGATTTTCGACCAGCACTTTAGACTCGGTGCGATTAATTGGCTCAAACTCGATGCCATCGCCACTATTTGACACAATGAAAAAGAGTCGCTGGGCATAGAGAGTGCTGAATAGCTCTTGCTTATCTTCTATCAAACACACTCTGAACAGCAAACCAAACGTGGGGTGATTTAGATAGGTCTCAGTGCTCATTCAGATTGGCTCGACAGGGTATCTAGAGAATGGAGAGGCAATCGGGCTGGAGTAAACAACAGATTGTAATAAATATCTTCAATTTTGTGAGTAGTCACTTCTAATCCATTCTAATCTTGCTCTTTATGCGATGAGAGCGACGCTCTTTGTAGCAGACGTTACGGATTATAAAGGTGCATCGTGACGACTTATAAATTTGTTTACATCTGTTATCTCTTAACAGTCCGGACTACTTTAAATCGCCGACAGTGGAATGCGGGTTTCAGCCTCATCACTGAAGCGAATATCAACGGTGAAATGCGGGTTTCAGCCTTTGTCGCAAAAAATGACTGGAGTACTGATCTCTACATCTTGTGTAAAGATGCTTGCAACCCTTAAAAATATGAAACCTGGAAGTTTTACCGCCAGGTTTCATATTTTTGAACTGGATTCGGGCGCGATCGCGGTCTAAATCACCGTTTACTCTGATATTCACTAAACGATTGATAGGCGCAGCTAGGGTGATAAAGATGGCACTTGTCGGTAATCTGCTTCATTAGTGTCCAAGAGAAGTGATGCTCTTGTAGAGAAGTTCCCCACGTCTTCTGCAAGCTGCGGTGCGCGAGTCGCAAATTATAAGACGGAATCGCTGTCGAAAGATGGTGAGGAATATGAACGTTAATGTGATGGCAGAGAAACTCAACCCAAAACGGATATTCACAGTGAACGGTGCCAAATAGCTGTGCCTGAGCCTCATCCCAGTCTTCTGGCTCAGAGAAGTGAATGTCAGGCAGCGTGTGATGCACCAGCGTAAAGGTGCTCATCCAGAAGTGATAAACCAGCCAGGGCACCAGCCAAAATTTGACAAATCCCCAAATTCCAGTGGTTGCAATTAAGGTTGGAAAGACGATCGCGGCAAATAAAACGACGACGACGATCGAGACTTTTACTTTGTCGCGATCTTTCGGCTCATATTGCGACAGGTCAAAGTGAACAATCCCCCAATGCAAAATCGAGGCTAACCACCAAAAACGACCGCGCATGTATCCATAGCCGACGCGACGAACGGTGCCAAACTCGTCATAGACCTCTGGGCGAAAGGGCTGCCACGCATTATCCATATCCATTTTGTTGGTGTGGTTGTGGTGCTGATTGTGCAAAATGCGCCAGCAGTGGAACGGGTAGATCAGCGGTGCCATAAAGATGTGACCTACCCAATCATTGACCCATTTGCGTTTTGCAAACGATCGGTGTCCACAGTCATGAGCAATCACAAAAAATCCAGTGAGGGCAGTGCCTGTAAACAGCCAAGCGAAGGGGAGCAAAAACCAGGGTGATGCCTGAATTGCCCAGTAGCCGAGACCTACCATCAAAACATTGACCAGCACCATCGTCCAGGCTTTTTGCATATCGCGCTGAAAGCTTTCGCGGGGCAGGGTCTTGAGAATATCTTTGAGACGGAGCTTTGAACCAGTGAGATCGAGAGCCGGGTTCTGAGGCTGGACGGTCGATACTGTCATGAATGGATTTATTCCTCCGAGTAGTGTTCGGAACGCACATAAAAACCTGCCTAGCTGTGAGCAGGTCTTTTGCCAACGAGTTGGTTGCACGATCGCGCTTTAAAGCAGACAGATCTCTCTAAAAACCTGTCTTCAGCTAGATGCAATACAGTGTTATTTGTAACAAAACCTTAATCGTTATATCACAATTCGCTAACGCTCTCGCGAAAACTTGTAAAGTTAAGGGACGACCACTGATACAACCTGTTTACACTAAATTAATCAACGTTTTAGCCAAGGAATCAAAGGATCTTTAGCAATGTGATTAGCCACCGCAAACGCGCCATATCGATTTAGGTGACTAGGGTCAGAGAAGAGATCATTCTCTGTCTTCCATTCTTCCCCCAAGTCGCGATAAGTAAACCCCAAGTCAGCAGAGGTCCGCAACATGTATTGCTGAAATGCCTGCTCATGCTCTCGGCGCACCGAATCAAGATATTCCCCTGACAACGGCAGATTGACGAACACAAGAGGAATCTTTCGGGACTGAGTAAATTTTGCGAGAGACGCGATCGCTTCTGCCTGTCCGCCCTCTAATCGAAAATCAGCATAATCGCCATCACTATTGCCCGCCACTTTGGAATATTTCTGATAATAAGTCGCTGGGTTGAATCGATTTGAGATCGGCAGAAAGCCATTGACATCAATTAATCCCTGTCCGTCTTGAGCGATCGTCAGGTCAGCGTCGTGCTCAGCACTCGGAGTCAATTTAAGCCCAGACGCGACCTCGTGCTGAAAGAGCGTTTTGAGTGCTTCTCGCTGGTTGTAGGTGCTAGAAAGATTGGCTAGCGACTGATTTAACCAAGTGTTGACTGTTTGATAGCTGTCTGCGACAACGGAATTGGTAGATGAAATCGTTCCTAATGACTGAGTTAAAGAGGATTCAGGAACGGGAGTCGGGAGGGGCACGATCGTGGCTGAAGACGGATCATCCGGGAGTTTTTTGAAGCCTGGGGAAACCGCGATCGCGTTGTAGGTGACATCGACGCGCCCACTATTGATCGCTCGCGACCCATCTGCCCAGATGATCATTTTTGGCATTTTTTCGGCGGGTAAGATGCGGCGCACAATCAAATCAATGACCTGTGCGGTCGCTCCATTTACCCCAAAATTAAAGATCTTTAAACCAGAATAGCCCTGAGTCGCCAACGCTTGCTGCAACGCAGTCGGATCGATGCCCCGCATGGCTCTAGAACTGCCCATGATCAATACATCGGGCGCACCCGATTTTTCAACATATTGACGATAGAGAACCAGCTTTTCATCCAGTTGACGGGCGTTGAAAGTGGGGTAGGGCGATCGCGTCGCATCCACCACGGCTTTTTGCTGAAGCTGAGCAGCCGCAGGCGCTTTAGCTGCCAGAGGCTCAGCGCTAGCGGTCGGTGATGGGCTGCGATCGTCCGTAGAGAGAACGGTTTGCCCTGACTGAGTAAAGCCAGACCCATTAAAAGCATTTCCGCGACCAATACCCGGTTTTTGTAGGGATAGTTGCGGCAGCTTGATCTCATCTGAGACGCTAGGAGACGGAGAAACCGATGCGATCGGAGTTGGTTTCTCTGTCTCGACTTTTGACGTGAGAACCTGTCCTAAAATCCAATCAGACTGGACTGTGAGCAAGAGACCGAGAGCTCCCCACACGAAAGCAAGTTTTGCAGATTGAGAAATCCCCGGTTTCGCCTCTAAAGTCTGGTTGCTAGGAGTCGAAACGACAAATAGCTGTGATCGAGTCAACAGTCCCTGCACCGATTCGAGTAGCCGATTGAAAAAAGCTCGCAGATCATCGGAGGTTAAGTCAAGTCGGCGCACCAATTCACCCGACTCAGTGAGCAAATCACCCACATATTCGTCTGAAGCGGCAAATTCTGGAGTGGCGGCGGGCACTAGGCGATCGCGAACCCCAAAATCAGCCCCATAGCTCCAGGCAGGGCGAACCTGTCCGGCTCTGCGTCCATAGATTCTGACCCCTGCAACACCCGGAATGTCAAGCGGTTTGAGAAACTGAGCGATCGCCGTTCCGACTCGATTTTGAGGAGGGCAAAGCGGTGCATCTGCCATGATGTGCAGCAGATCTTCTTTTTGCCGAACTTGAATGCGAATGCCTCCGGTGGCAAGTTGGCGATCGAGATCGGGGTTAAGCAATCGAGTTAACAGATACGCGATCGCCGGAATGTCTCCTTTTTCTGCTAGCCAGTGAGTTGAATCAGACAGCGCTGTGTGAATGGAGGCAGGTAGATTGAGCCACTCGACCCACGCGGGAGCATCATCTGGGGCTGTTTTGTCTCCTTGTCCTGCGGTGGCTCCGTAGACAGTAGCAGACTGAATGCCTTGAGGGGCGATCGCGGCGAGTAACGGTTTGATCGCGGCGATCGTTCGTTGCTGATCAGGAATCGGCGATCCCGTGCAGGAGATGTGCAGCGTCGTATCTTTCAGCGTTGCAGATGCGCGAATGGTCTGGTCACAGGTGCGATCGAGCAACCGAGAAATCGCTTCAGCGTCTCCCCATCGCGCCCATTCTTTGAGCATCTCATCAGGCGGAGTCAAATCTACGCGCAGCGTCCATTCTGGCTGTGGCTCTCCGCGCACTTGGCTGAAGACGATCGCGTCTTGAAACCCTGTTAACTCTAAATCACGCAACTTTTGCGCGATCAACTCTGCCATCAGAGACGCATCGGGGCTGTAAATAGACTCGCACATCACCCAGAGCCGCGAGTGGTCGGGTTCGCCTTGGTGTGACGGCACGGTTTTCACACTCGCCCGGACTGCGACTCCTAACGCGTTGAGAAACTCACTTAAATAACGAGCGATCGCATCGGGTCGCCCCTGTTTGGCGAGGCGAATATTGGCGATCGCCAGCGAAGAGGTTGGAGTGTCATCGGTCAGACTCCCAGATCTCGTATTCGATGCTCGTCTTTGCAGCTTTTCTAGGTAGCGATCGAGTTGATTGAGATAAATCACGTCTGCCCATTGAGGACGCGCCTGACCCAACACCCGCCCATAGAGCAAGACCTGATAGACTTGAGGCTGACTGTCAGAAATAAACCGTTCTAGACTTGTCTCGGTGAGAGCGCGAACGACCCGAAGCAAAAGCAGCGATCGAGGTGGGCACTCCTGACCTTCGCACAGAATATATAAGTTATTAGCCCGCAAGCGTACCTGGACTCGCACCTGCGGTAAGTCAATGACCTGATCAAGCCACTGAACTAAATTCGTGGGTCTGTTTTTTACAGGTCTCGTCGAGGATGGCGGGCGCTCAGGTACGTTCAACATCAGAAGCGGAATTCCTTATGGTGGGTCAGACGGCTTATTTTGCTCTCCGAGGTTCGCACACCCGGCTCTACTTTTTCACACTGACTTTCGTTTTCACCGAGCTTTTCTTTGATATGGTAAGCAAAAGTTAATCAATTCACTCGATAACGCGCTAGAGACTCAGACTGTAAATCTGTAAACTTGCTAGGCTAAACACAGTGCATGAATAAACGGATAGACCTGCAATGAGTGGGAGCTTTGAGAAGCAGATCGACTCCTCTAGTTTCGGTCTCTCATGATACCGTCCCAGATCCAGATTTAAGATCTGGCTGCTTAAGTCGTTCGCAGGCTGAAATCTTAGAGATTCTAGTCTAAAAATCAATAATCTCAACTATTTTTTGAGAAATTGAAGCCAGATCCCGTCATTTCGCCCCTTACTCAGGAAATCTTGATGGAATCTTCTGACCCAAAATCTTCCCCGATCGACTCGCAGACTCGCCTCAACTCAGTATTTGATCCCGAAATTCTAGTTGGGCTAGCAGTGGTGCCTGTGTTAGTGGGCATGGTCGGAGTTCGAGCGATCGTCGATGGGCTACAAGAACTTGGGTCGCTGAGTGAAGAGATTTTTAGAGGCGATCGGTTACCTATTTTAGACTTTTCAACTTCACAAACCCCTGAGAGTCTCTCTGACACAAACTCAGAGTAATTACAGGTTTCGAGACGATTAGAATCAAATATTTCCTCGTAAAATTGTTGAATATCTCTGCCGGAACCGCTTTATGAGTTCGACCCGTCCCTCGCCCGAAGACTCCTCTTTCGGAATCGCCACAGAAGCCAACGCATTGCCAGATATATCGTTTGATGATGGAGGTGTCATTACCTCTGATCTCTTTCTTCGCCATCGCATCAAAATCGTTGAAGACTTGTGGGAAGCGGTTTTGCGACAGGAATGCGGGCAAGAACTGGTCGATTTGCTCAACCAATTGCGTGAGATGTGTTCGCCCGAAGGTCAGGCAACGACGTTTGCCGAGTCAGAGGTGCTGCAAATTGTTGAAAAGCTCGACCTCAATGAAGCGATTCGGGCGGCTCGTGCTTTTGCGCTCTACTTTCAGTTGATCAACATTGTCGAGCAACACTACGAGCAGCGAGATCAACAGCAGCAATATCGGACGGCTCGTGAAGCGTTGCCTGCACCATCCGCCACGAAGCATGATTATGGGCAGTTACCTGAAACGACCTCTAGCTTAGAAGCCGACTTGCTCGAAAAGAGTATGCACGACAGCAATCTGCGGCGAGAAGTCGGGACGTTTCACTGGCTGTTTCCCAAGTTAAAGCGACTCAACGTTCCGCCCCAGCAGATTCAACGGCTGATTGATCAGTTAGATGTCTGGCTCGTGTTTACGGCGCACCCGACTGAGATTGTCCGTCACACCATTCGCGACAAACAGCGTCGCATCGCCAAGGTCTTGCGGGAACTCGATCGCGTCGAAGACAACCTTAAATCCATGGGTCTGTCGTCGTCTTGGGAAGCCGAATCGCTGCGAGACCAACTCACTGAAGAAATCCGTCTCTGGTGGCGCACCGACGAACTGCACCAATTCAAACCTACCGTTCTTGATGAAGTCGATTACACCCTGCACTACTTTCAGGAGGTGTTGTTTGACGCGATCCCTCATCTCTATCAGCGTTTAAAGCAAGGCTTGCACTCGTCCTTTCCAGGAATGCAGATGCCCCGCTATAACTTCTGTCAGTTTGGCTCGTGGGTGGGTTCCGATCGAGACGGCAATCCCTCAGTTACGCCCTATGTCACCTGGCAAACTGCCTGCTATCAGCGGCGAATGGTGCTAGAGAAATATATTCAGTCGCTCGATCGCTTGATTGATTTGCTGAGTCTATCGCTGCACTGGAGCGACGTGCTGCCCGACCTGCTGGAGTCACTAGAGCAAGATCAGCAGCGAATGCCTGATGTGTATGACCAGTTATCGGTTCGCTATCGTCAAGAACCCTATCGCTTAAAGCTGTCCTACATTCAAAAGCGGCTGAGAAACACGCTGGCTCGCAATGAGCAGATGTATAACAGCGATGGTCTCCCACAAGAAATCCCTGACTATGACGAAGCCACGGTTTACCGCTCTGGCAAGAACTTTCTCGCAGAACTGCGCCTGATTCAGCGCAACTTAGGCGAAACCGGATTAGGCTGCCGAGATTTAGATCACCTAATTTGTCAAGTCGAAATCTTTGGCTTTAATCTTGCTCACCTTGACATTCGGCAAGAAAGTACGCGTCATGCCGATACGCTCAACGAGATTGCCGACTATCTCCAGGTGTTGCCCAAGCCCTATAACGAGATGTCAGAGTCAGAAAAAACTATCTGGCTGGCAACCGAGCTTCAGACCCGCAGACCGCTGATCCCCGGTGAGTTGCCCTTCTCAGAAAAAGCGCGAGAAACGATCGCCACCTTTCGCATGATTCGCAAACTTCAGCAGGAATTTGGACTCGACATCTGCCGCACTTATATCATCAGCATGAGCCATGAGGTCAGCGATATGCTAGAGGTCTTGCTGTTGGCAAAAGAAGCCGGACTCTACGATCCCGCAACCGGAATCAGCACGATACAAGTGGTGCCTCTCTTTGAGACGGTAGAAGATCTGCTGAAAGCTCCCTCTGTTTTGACCGACATTCTTCAGCTTCCCTTCTATCGGGCAATGCTGTCGGGGGGCTTTGCCAAGAGGGCAGGAGAGGCGATCAACGAACCTCAAGATTCGTCTGCACTTCTACACAATGCGTCGCTGCAAGAGGTGATGCTGGGCTATTCTGACAGCAACAAGGACTCTGGCTTTCTCAGCAGTAATTGGGAAATTCACAAGGCACAGCAAGCACTGCAAACCATTGCTGACCAGCATGGAGTCGCCCTACGGATCTTTCATGGTCGCGGCGGTTCAGTCGGTCGTGGTGGCGGTCCGGCGTATGAAGCGATCTTGGCGCAACCCGGACGCAGTGTGAACGGACGAATCAAGATTACTGAACAAGGTGAAGTCTTAGCCTCGAAGTATTCGCTCCCAGAGTTGGCATTGTTCAACTTAGAAACTGTAACGACTGCGGTAATTCAGGGAAGCTTGCTGCGAACTGGATTTGACGATATTCAGCCTTGGCACGAAATCATGGAGGAGCTGGCGGCAAAATCGCGGACTCACTATCGTGGGCTAATTTATGAACAGCCTGACTTTATTGATTTCTTTCATCAAGTGACTCCGATCGAGGAAATCAGTCAACTCCAAATCAGTTCTCGCCCTGCCCGTCGAGGTGGAAAGAAGGATCTGGCAAGCCTCCGAGCCATCCCGTGGGTGTTTAGCTGGACGCAAAGTCGATTCTTACTGCCGTCGTGGTATGGCGTTGGCACTGCGCTGCAAGGCTTCCTGTCAGAGCATCCTGAAGAACACTTAAAGCTGTTGCGCTACTTCTATCTCAAGTGGCCCTTCTTTAAGATGGCGATCTCAAAGGTTGAAATGACGCTTTCAAAAGTTGATCTGCAAATCGCGGGTCACTACGTTCGTGAACTTACTCAACCCGAAGATCGCGAACGATTTGAACCCGTTTATCAGCAAATCGTCAGCGAATATTATCTGACTCGCGAACTGGTGCTGACCATCACCGAGCATAAACGCTTATTGGATGGCGACCCTGAATTGCAACGATCGGTGCAGCTTCGCAACGGCACGATCGTGCCTCTCGGATTTTTGCAAGTCTCGTTGCTCAAACGTCTGCGTCAACACAAAACGTTTGCGGCGGCTGGCGTGGTGCGATCGCGCTACAGCAAAGGTGAACTGCTGCGGGGCGCGTTGCTCACCATCAACGGCATCGCGGCGGGGATGAGAAACACGGGTTGATTCGGTAGAGACACTAATACCAGAGGTCACTCCTTGCGGTTCTTGAGGAGTGACTGGCTACCGACGAGAAAAATCTGATTGGCAGTGTGTCCTAAGTCTGTTTGGGGTTGGGTCGGGCTGGGGAGCGTGGCAAGGTAGATCGAGATTGCGCCAGCTACGGCGGTGAGGGTGGATGCGATCGCAGATCGAAGATTAAAAGGCTTCATGGTTGGGTGCTGGGTTGACGACTCCTTGAGTTTGCCAAAAGCCCTATGCAGCCTGATGTTCAGCGATGTTCAGCTAGTGTTCACGATCGTTCAGGGATGTCCAGGATTGTTCGTGTATGTAGAATAGTGGATGTGCTGAAACAATTACGTGGCGGGATGAATGGAGCGATCGCGGAAGCTGGCGCTAACTAATTGGACAAAAGCGAACGATGCTTTAAATCTGCACTTCGAGGGTAATAAGTCAAAGCTGGCGACGCATCTTAAAAAGAAGTCCCGAACTACGATTACGGCATTTTTTAGCCAAGAGTCTCTGAGCGAACCTGAGTTTCGTAAGATTTGCTTTGCCTTGCGGTTGAATTGGCAAGAGGTTTCTGCGGTAAAGACACTCGCACCAACTCAAAGTGAGAATGACCAGATTGAACAGGTACGATCGCGCTGTTGTAAAAAGATTCTCTACCAACACAGCACAATTCAACTTCTAAATCAGACTGAGATTGGTGTCGATCAGCTTTATGTTGATGTGTGGCTGCTCGATCGCTCTCCCCGCACGTTTCAGCCTGGACTTAAGATGATGGAGTCGTTTGATTTGCGGAACGATCGATTGGGGTTGGGCGATCGCATCAAACGTAATGAAGGAATGGCAGTTGCACACGACAACGCTAGACTGCTGATTCTCGGAAAACCGGGAGCAGGGAAAACGACGTTTCTCAAGCATTTAGCAGTCGATTGCAGTAAGGGTGAATTTCAGCCAGACTTGATTCCGGTGTTGATGGAGTTGCGGAAGATTCGATCAACAGAATGGAGGCTACTGGATGCGCTTTCGGAAGAATTAAGCACAGACAATCAGCAAACGCAAACACTGTTAGAGCAAGGCAGACTACTGATTTTGATGGATGGATTAGATGAAGTGTCCACCAGTGACTTCCGACGCAACGTGCAAAACCAGGTTCGCAGCCTTGCTCAAGAACCACAATATTCGGGCAATCGGTTCATTTTGACTTGTCGCACTCAGATTATTGACGTGATTCCACAGGGCTTTACTTCTGTGGAGGTCGCAGACTTTGACGATGAACAAGTCAAGAAGTTTGTCGAAAATTGGTTTTGTGCAGGTGGGCGAAATGAAGGGGAGATTGCTCAACAGTGGCAAGCCTTTTCGGACGCAACGAAAAAAAATCCAGCACTGAATGAACTGAAGGTTACACCTGTGCTGTTGAGCTTGATGTGTTTGGTGTTGCAGGATGCAGGAGAGTTGCCGTCTCAAGCAGCTTTGCTTTATCGCAAGGGAATTCGACTGCTGTTGGAGAAGTGGAACGATCGTAAAGAGATTTCTGGATGGGAGATTGGAGAGGAAGTCTATCGGAAACTAGATCCTAAGAAAAAGGAAGCACTCTTGACCGAAATTGCGGCTCGGAAATTCGAGAATCCGGGAAACTTTGTGCTGTTTGAGCAGCAAGACTTGGCACAACAGATTGCTAACTTTCTCAAGCTTGCAGATGCACGGGAAGGGGAAGCTGTGTTGAAAGCCATTGAAGCGCAACATGGATTGCTAGTGGAAAGAGCCGATGAATTGTGGTCGTTTTCTCATCTCACCTTTCAGGAACATTTCACGCTTCAATGGCTCACTCAACTCTCGCCTGAGCAATTAGCTAAAAAGATAGCCAATCGCCAGTGGCAAGAAGTTGTTAAGCAACTTGTCCAATCTCAGCCAGCGGATCGATTGTTGCGGTTGATCAAACAAGCGATCGATTACTCCATCTCGCACGATGCGAAATTACAAGGATTTCTCACTTGGGTTCAGAAAAAATCTGAAGCGGTCAATGCACCCTACAAAGCTGCTGCTATTCGAGCGTTGTACTTTGCCCCCGCCTTCGACCTCAGTCTCGTCCGCGCCCTCGACCCCAAACTTGCCCGCGCCCGTGATCGCGCCCTCGACCTCGACCTCAATCTCACCCGTGACCTCGCCCGTGCCCTTGACCGCGCCCTCGACCTCGATCTCGCCCGCGCCCTCGACCTTGATCTCACATTGGTCAATCGGCTTCAACAGCTTAAGACACAGCTATCAAAAAACTTCTCTGATCAAAACTGGAGGAAGTTCCAGCGCTGGTGGAGAACAAGCGGACAGGCTTGGATTGAGGAATTGCGTCAGGTGATGATCGAGCATCACAACGTCGGACACGAGTGGCAGTTCACCGAATTAGAAGAGCAGACTCTAGGGTTCTTCTATAACGCCAACAAATTCCTGGTCGAACTGCTGAAACAGGATGGTGCTGTCAGTGAATCAGTCCGCCAAGAAATCGAAGACAATCTGTTGTTACCCATTGCTGAACTCAAGCGCCGCCTACCAGACCTTTACTCCTGAGCCGAGAGCGTAACCAAAAACGCTTCTGGCAACATCACTGGAACCACAGAGTTACCATAATCCGACACATTGCGCGTCACAATTACATCTACACTTGCAGCAATCGCTGCTGCATCCATCACAGCATCTTCAAAATCCGTCATCGCACTACTCAACGCCTGTCGAATGACCGCATCGGTTACACTCGCCACCCGCAATCGCAGAAGCAAATGAGTCAACAACTCCCGCGTTCTTTCTGCACCTACCTGTCGCCGCAAAATGTAAAAAATATTCGTCACTGCATGAGCCGCAATCCATCCTTCAATCCCTGATTGCTCCACTGCATCCAGCGCCAAAGTTGAAGCCATCGCAAACGGCTGACGTTGAGACAACACATCAATCAGCACATCGCTATCGAACAAAACCCGTCTCAACGGTACTTCTCCTCTAAATAATCCACATAACTTTCTGTCTCTTTCGTCTCCAGTTGAATCACGCCCACTAACGCCTGTGTCCACGGGTGCAACGTCGCTATCCATTCCGGGTGATCGTGTTCACTCACCATCGACTGCGCCTGATCAAGCTGGATGCTGCCAGAGAATGCGTTGAGATCGACTGATTGAGGGAGATCGTCCTGCAAAAGCCGTTGTTTGAGCAGCGATCGCTCTGCCAATGGCAATGTATTAACCAATCGAATAATCGACTCCACAAGTTGAGTATTCATTAGTCTAGTTGAGAAAAATTTCTTCAATTCTATCAAACTCATCATCAAACTGATGCTGCGACCCAGTGCTGTCAGCGATCGCATCCGCCAAGAGATCGAAGACAATCTGCTGTTACCCATTGCTGAACTTAAGCGCCGCCTACCAGACCATTATTCATAACGGACGGCTTCATACATTCGTCCGATCGCTCCATCCCAACGATGACTTGACACCGACCTAAAAATACCTATACGCTAACTTGTTAAGTTGCCATCACAGTTATATCGGGCAACCGTCCTCCCAGAAATCTAGCCGCCATCCAATACTGCGTCAACAGCACTGGATGACTATTCCCCCAAGCTGTCGTAGCCAGCATGGAGACTTAGTGTGGAATTTTAGCATTCCGCCTAGCCATCCTGCATCGTTACATCTGCGGGGTGGCTAGGTTTTTGGGTTTTCTTCCCCACCATCACCGGAGAAACCCAAATGAACTACAACATCCGTCAACTTTTACCGATCGAGCCGACTCAAAGTGAGAACGATTCGATTCGATTTGTTCTGATTGGCAGTCGCGATCGCATCACCGAAACCATTCACACCCTGCATCACCTCGGATTTGCCGAAGCTGGTTTATGGAGTCCGATCGTTCCGGTTCCCAACTCGACCGAAGCGATGGCACTTCTCAAGCGAACCCGATCGCGATAGAAGCATCGTGCTTCAAGTCGGAGTGTTCGTTCTCAGCAGTCACCCGATCGCAGACGTTTGGCACGCGATCGGGCGACTTCCATAAGAAAACGCCTTCCTTTGGCACCCGATCGCGATCGCTATAGAAAACTTCTTTGAGTTTTTATCCTATTCGCGACGCAACTCTTCTGGGATACCGATCGCAGAAATCCCCGCGATTGCTCTTAAGCTTTGACATCTCAACAACTCAATAAAGCCGAGCGGACGTTTCTCAAATTGAGCGACAGCCTCGATCGCAGACAACAAATATCCGGCAGCATCGCTTTCAGAATAGCCGCGTCGTTGAGCGACTTGAAGGGCGCGCTCGTCGGCATCCAACTCGATGCTAGCGCTGTGGTTATTGCGCCAGATTTGGGTCACTGCGATCGCACTCAGCGCACTGGCTACGGCAACCCCCACAAAATCCTGCTGCATCAGTTCTACGCCTGTGCCTAACAACCCTGCGGCAACGAGTCCAACGTTGAGATTGGGCTGAAACCATTTGACCGCACCTAACCAATTAACCGTCCGTAAAATGAGTAAATCTCGCTGCGATCGAGACAGACGACTCAAAAAGTCAAAATTGATGTAGATAGGACGATCTCGCATCCACGGCATCGGAAACGGAGCATCAATCACTAATCGTTGCTCTGGCTTGCTGATCAGTTTAGTCGTCATTCGTCCAGACGCTGGCATCACATCCAGCAAACGACGAATTTCTGGCTCTGGGTTCATCATCCCCCGATTTTAAGGCACTGGAAAGCGATCGAGGGTAATCAGGCTGACCCTTTTGACTAAAGTCGTTGGGGAGTCTCAATTGCCCTCGATCGTCCTATTTTTACTGACCCAAAAACAGCAGGTCAGGTGAAACCGAGTTAATCAAAATAAACACGGTGAGCGCAAGACTTGTAAACAGTACTGCCAACGTGGGAGCGTTAGACAGATATTTTAAGAGAGCAGATGGCATGTTGAAATCTCCTAGGAAAGTAATTCACACATTCTGAATTTTGAGTCAATAGTCTAGCTGAGAACGCCATCAAATGACTCAAGTACCAACTTCTTAGCGAGGCGAAACCGTGATCTTGGAATCGTCTTCTTGAAGTTCACCCGTAAGAATCTGCTTGACAAAGGTCAAAGGCCAAAACAGAGCGGCAATGAAACTTTGAATCGCAACGGGCACATCGATTTGAATTTCTTTGTACTCATCGGTGCCATTTTTGTGCACCGTTTGCAGATAGTTGCGACCTGCCCAACCTAGCCAACCCGCTAGATATAGAAACAGGATGCCGGGAATAATAAACTCGCCTGCATGATTAAGATGACCATCCGCAATGAGGTGAGGCAACCCATCATCTTTGCCACACAACAAGCCCGCGTCTGCATATTTTTGAAACCGCTCTGCTGCCGTTGCGCTGACAGAATCTTTAGCGCGTTGAGCAAATGCCGCAGAATCACGACAAGGCACCAGTAATCCAGACACGTCTGATGCAGCCGAGGCAGAAGGAGCAACCCCAATCCAAAGGGCAAAGACGAGCATTAAAGCAAACAACTGTCGCATGGAATTGTTTCCCTTTACTAAGAAAAGTTAACGGTATAAAAAAATGAGACTTTTCCAGAACTAAATTCTCTAACCTGTGCAGTGATTCTAAGGGTGATTAGACCTACTCAGACAGAGTTTAAGCTACTGTTAAATAGCCCATTCCTTCAAAAAATTACCAGCAAATGGCAACGGTTTTAGCAATTGAAACAAGTTGTGACGAAACAGCCGTAGCGATCGTTAACAATCGTCACGTCATCAGCAGCATCGTGTCGTCTCAAATTGCTATTCATCGTCCATACGGCGGCGTGGTGCCAGAGGTGGCTTCGCGTCAGCACGTCGAAATTGTCAATCAAGCGATCGCCCAATCCTTGACCGAAGCGGAACTCGATTGGTCAAGTGTGGACGCGATCGCTGCCACCTGTGCGCCGGGATTAGTTGGGGCACTGTTAGTTGGGTTAACTGCCGCCAAAACGCTGGCACTCGTTCACCAAAAGCCTTTGGTTGGCGTTCATCATTTAGAGGGACACATCTACGCCTCTTATTTAACTGATCCGACCTTAGAGCCGCCTTTTCTCTGTTTGCTGGTGTCGGGCGGACACACAAGCCTGATTTATGTCAAAGAGTGCGGTGTTTATGAGATTTTGGGGCAAACCCGCGACGATGCGGCGGGAGAAGCCTTTGATAAAGTGGCTCGATTGCTGAATTTAGGATATCCGGGAGGTCCGATTCTCGATCGTCTCGCGGCTGAGGGCAACCCTAAAGCATTTCTGCTTCCAGAAGGGAAAGTGTCGCGTCCAGACGGCGGATTTCATCGCTATGACTCTAGTTTTAGTGGCTTAAAGACGGCTGTGCTGAGACTGACCCAAACGCTTCAGCAAGAGGGTCAACCGCTACCTGTGCATGATATTGCCGCCAGTTTTCAAGCCACGGTCGCCAAAGCGTTAACCAAACGAGCGATCGCCTGTGCTTTAGATTATGGGTTGAGCACGATCGTAGTGGGCGGTGGCGTAGCGGCAAACAGTGGACTTCGGCACCATCTGCAAGCAGCGGCAAGTCATCACAATCTGCGGGTGCTGTTTCCCCCAATAAAGTTTTGCACCGATAATGCAGCAATGATTGGTTGCGCGGCAGCAGAACATTTTGAAAAGGGACACACCTCACCCCTGACGCTGGGAGCGCAGTCGCGATTGCCCGTCTCGGAGGTGATGAAGCTTTATCGCTCTAGTGTCAACTCCCACTCTGCTGCCTGACTATTCCAGGTGGGTTGGGCAGTTTCTCCTACCACATAGGGACCCCAATAGCGCTGAGAGCCATCTTGAGCAAAGGCGACTACCACATCTCCCTTTTTAAGCGTCACGGTGCGGTTAGGTAGAGACACTAACAGCCCTTTTTCGCTGCCTTCGTTGGGCGAAAAATCCCAGTGAGATGGCGAGCCAAAGCCAGCAGGGGTAGCCTCTCCAGATTTGGCATTTGTGCTTTTAGGTTGACGACTCAGTAAAGCCACTCGTAGAGGGTGCTCCGATCGATTGCTCACCCGTAGGGTGCCCTGATGCGCTGCCGCCATTGCAGGATCAACTTTGTCGATCGGGGAAGCGGTGCCTGAAGCCTGTCCGTTCTCAGAAGATTTTGGCTCATCTGTTTGAGACGGATCGGTCTTAATCATCGGAATCGTGTCGGGTGCTGTCACGGCAACTTCAATTTGAAATCGTCTCAGCACCAGCCATCCCCCAATCAGCAGCACCGCTATAAGTAATGCAATTTTGGTCGCAGGGTTTCCGTTTACCTTCATTTCTTTTACCAACCCCGCATCTTCTTCTACTCTATTGATAGCAATCCCTGAAGCGATCGGGGAAGAAATTTCCGGTAATTAAGTCTTCACCCTTTGTATGCAAAATACTCGCCTAAATGATCTCGCAGGAGTTGTGACGGGTCGAATCGGTCAATTGTTTCAAAATCCGTGGCGGCGAGGATCGCTGCTATTGATTAGTCTGCTTTTTGGCTTTTATTTGGGCACAGCAATCTCAACCACGACTGGGCAACAGGCACGGTTAGATATTGTCGTCGCGACCGTTTTGGTGATACTGACTGAAAGCATTAGTCGAATTATCTATGGAGGAAGTGATCGAGTTCGGCGATCGCTCCCCGCAGAAATCATCAACATGCTCAAAATCGGCGTGACATACAGCCTATTTGTTGATGCCTTAAAGTTAGGCAGTTAGTCAAAAGGATTAGAAACGCACAGAATAACGGTTTGCGATCTAACATTTGAGGATGGGAGCGATCGTGTCTACAAGTTTTCTTACTAGACTAGAGATCCTCACTTCAGTTGACAACCGTTTAAGATAATTGATGGGCATATTCTCTACTGCGCGGTTGCAAGAGTTTGCCTGATTATGACTAGCTGAGCGTCGAGAATGGAAGACGAGAACATGGAAGTAAATTGCGCTGAAACCTGCAAAAACGGATGTATTCTAGGCGATGACTGTCCCAACACTGAATATAAAGACCAAGCAGCCAAGTTTATCCAAGAAACTTCGCTCGATCAGATGATTGCAATGGCAGAAGAAGCCGCCCGCAAGAAGCTGACGGCTCCTCCCCAATGGATTTTGCCAGAAGACTAATTCTATTTAAATCGCCGCTTAGCTCCTCGACCTTGTTGACATTAGCGAAGTCGGGGATTTTTGCGTCAGTGAGTGACCGCGATCGGCACTCCCCGAAAGGTGACTGTATCAGGAATCTGTAAGTCGATTCGATTCAGATTTTGAGGGACACGCAGCATCACCGTCACATCAACCGATTGACCAGGACGCAGACTATACAGCGATAGAGCGTTTCTAGAAGGAGTTCGGAAGTCGAGAGTTGGGTAGCGCATATTGGTTCGGGAGTTAATGGCAACGGTTTGAGCCAAGTTGATATCTCCGAGCCCTTGCACTCGATCATTTATGCGCTGAACACGCATCTTTAAGTTCACCACATTTGAGCTATTTGCCCCGCTAACTCGATCGGCTGACAGCAGTTGAATTTGCCCAGTTCCCCCATAGACAGGCTCAACAAATCGATTTGGCTCTACACGTTGTGCGATCGGAGGCAAATTACCTGGAAGCGCAAACGATTGGATCAGCGGTTTAGAGGTCGAGTTAGTTACTGACACAGGCGCTGGATGACTCATTGCCTGCTGCATTGCCTGCACTTCTCGACGTGCCCTGACTCCTTCAACCACTGCAACACTGCTAAAGAAAAATGACACGATCGAGAGCAGCAAGGCTAACCCAGTTGCTGTATCGGTGATCAGATTGCCTGTGCCTTCCTTAATGCCTCCACTAACACTTGGGCGGCTCGAACGCTGGTCAATATCCCGCTCTTGAAATTTGGGACGCTCAAGGTTTCGTTCTTGCACCATGATGATTACCCCGAAGTGTTGATTCTTCTAACCCTATGGGAAATACTAGATTTTTTACTCTCTCTTAAGGGGAGATTTCACAACAGCTTTCTCCTCCATTTGTAGCAGTCTTATAAGCAATTCAGTAGATAATGTGTCGAAGCGATCAGGTGATTAGAATCTCACCGTTGACTCTAGAGGTCGACATTTCCACTAGCAAAAATTGAACCAGCGTATAGGGAAACTGCTGCCTTTCTTGGAATAATTTATCCAATCACAGTTAAAGAAGCGACAGATCTTGGTTTATCGATCAGGGTGGGATTGCCTTGATCGATGACTTGATGGAATTGTATCCACAACCTCAAGCTAGTCGTTCCTCAGTAGACTATCGATAGATGCCCTACGATCGTCGCCTCGGTTTGCCAGAACTTAAAGGAAGACCTCTCCCTGAAAGTGCCCGAACGTCTCGGTTTTAAACCAAAAAAGGGCGCACTCACAGCGCCCCTCCAAAATTTTGTAGTTCTTACACAGACGCTTGCTGACGCTGATAGAGCGACCAATATAAACCCTTCGATCGTAGTAACTGGTCATGCGTGCCTTTTTCAGCAATCACGCCTTTCTCCATCACGAGAATGAGATCAGCACGTTTGAGCGGCGCAAAGCGGTGAGCGATTAAAAACACGGTTTTGCTTTCTGCCAGCTTTTGCAGATTTTGCAGAACTTGCTGTTCAGTTTCACTGTCTAAGGCACTCGTGGCTTCGTCTAAAACGAGCATTGGAGCATCCGAGAGGAACAGCCGAGCCAATGCAACTCGTTGCCGTTGTCCGCCCGACAGGGCTGTGCCTCGTTCGCCAACATTCGTTTCATAACCGTGCGGAAGTTCGCTGATAAAGTCATGAGCGACTGCCGAACGAGCCGCTTCAACAACCTGTTCTGCACTCACGTCAGGACGACCCAGACTAATATTTTCTAAGACGCTGCCGTTAAAGAGGAAGTCTTCTTGCAACACAACTGCCATTTGACTGCGAAGTGAGTGCAGGTCAGCGCTCTTGATATCAAAGCCATCTACGAGAATGCGTCCTGATTCGGGTTGATAAAGTCTCTGCAAAAGCTTAGACAACGTACTTTTACCTGAACCACTTCGCCCGACGACCCCGATCAGCATTCCTGGTTCAGAGGTAAATGAGATGCCTTTCAGCACAGGTTCTTGCTCAGAGTTATAGCGGAAGAAGACTTGATCAAACGTGGTCTGACCCTTGAGCGGAGGCAACACCAAACCTGATCCGGGTTCTGCTTCAGGGGCAACGTTGAGAATGTCACCAATGCGATCGACCGACAGCAACACCTGCTGCAAGTTTTGCCAAAGCTGCACTAGGCGAAGCAAGGGACCGGTTACCCGTCCCGATAGCATTTGAAACGCAACTAACTGACCGACGGTTAATTTTTGTTCGATCACCAGATGGGCACCAAACCACAAAATCAGTAAATACGAGAGGTTGGTAAGAAAGTCACCCAGATTATTGCTGATGTTAGAAGTCGTAGACGCTTTAAAGCTGGTGCGAATGTAGCGGGCAAATAACCCTTCCCAGCGATCGCGCGATGCCTTTTCTGCCGAGTGCGCCTTAACCGAGTGAATTCCTGTAATCGTCTCGACTAAAAAAGACTGACTATCGGCACTGCGATTAAACGTTTCGTTGAGCCAGTTGCGCAAAATCGGGGTCGTGGTTAACGTCAATGCTGCATAGAGCGGCAAAACTGCGAGGGCGATCCCCGTGAGCGGAACGCTGTAGAAAAACATTAACGCTAGATAAACCACCGCAAAGAAGCTATCTAAAATCACCGTTAGAGCCGTCCCGGTCAAGAATTGGCGAATGTTCTCCAACTCCTGCACGCGGGCGACGGTATCACCGACACGTCGTGCCTCAAAATATGCCAGAGGCAACCGCATCAAGTGACGAAAAAGTTGAGCCGATAGACTCAGATCCAATCGTCGCGCCGTATGGGTAAAGATGAACAGCCGCAGAATTCCGAGAACCGCCTCAAACACTGCCACCGATAGCAGCGCGATCGCCATCACATCCAACGTGGGAATGCTGCCCTGCACCATCACCCGATCGATGACGACCTGAGTAATCAGAGGCGTTCCCAATCCCAAAAGCTGTAAGGTAAATGACGCAAACAGCACTTCACTCAACAAGCCTTTATAGCGCCAGATTGCTGGAAGAAACCAGCTTAAGTTAAATCGTTCCTGTTTTTGAATTGGCTCAACTTGCCAGAGTTGCCCATCCCAGTGCTGTTGAACCGTCGATCGGTGAATTGCTTCGCAGTTCATGGTTGGGTTGATCGGGTCAGCGATAATTAAGCGATCGCCGCGCACTCCATACACCACTACCCAATGTGGCTCAACTTGAATCGATGTCCCCTGTCCTCCGTTTCCTAATTCTTGGCTCCTGCCCCACAGGATGATTGCTGGGAACGTGAGCAGCCGCAAACTCTGCCAGTTGGTCTCAATCCGACGAAGCTGTAGCCCCAATTTCTCAGCCGCATCAACTACATTTGTCGGACGCTGTCCGCGAAGTTGACGCTGCACCCAATCTATCTGAGCCGGATTTTGCAAGTGGTTAGACACCATCGTCAGACAAGCGGCGGCTGTGTTCATTCCCGCTACAAACGGAAAGCCTTCAATAGGTCGAGCCGAGTTGTCGCTTTCTGGCTGATAGCGAGTGCGCTGAATTGCCCAAAAGCGATCGATATTTGATGAAGACAGCGACGACCAATGACTTGCTGTCCATTGCACAATTTGCACATCGTTGCTAGCGGCTCGTGCCTTCCAGCCCGGTAGCTCTAACAGATCGCCCACCCACTCACCGGGTTGCAGCAGCAGCGATCGCCCATCATCGGCAACGAGCCGCACTTTACCCATCAACACAATAATCTGCACATCAGGCGTTTCGTCTGACCAGAGCAACTCGCCCATCTTGCAGCGACGAATTTCAGCTTTAGTCTTAAATTGAATCTGCTGTTCTGGGCTGAGGAACGATAGGGGCGGCGATTCCCAAGGCAGATTTGCAGCAATATCATTGGTAATCATGGGGCTTTCGCATCAATATTAAATAGGGTCAACTCGAAGCTCAAAACTTACTCCACTTGGAGCTTGACAGTCATTTTTTGAATCTTTTCTGCTAGCCAGCGCTCAAATAGCTCATTTTGCAACGTTTGCCGCAGTTGTTGATTATCCAATGTCGCTGGAATCGTTTGCTCGACTCTAAACAATGCCCAGCGCTGCTCGACTTCGATCGGTCCGACTAAATCACCGGGTTCAGCAGAATCGATCGCCGCCCTAATTGTATCGGGCATCGTGCCGCGACTTACCGGACCCATCATGCCGTTTGAGATGCGATCGTCCGAGATCGAGTGCTCTTGAGCGAGTTCTTCAAAACTCATCCCTTCTTGAATCTGGATTTTGAGTTCATCGGCGAGTTCTTGATTCTCGACGATGATTCGGGAAAGGACGACGCGATCGAGAAACACTTTACGCTCAATAAAGTACTCTTGCAGCTTTGCGTCTGCAATCACACTCTTGAGTTTTTCGCTCTTAAAATTTGAGTTGATTTGGCTATGAAAGGTCGAATAATCTGACCCGTTGCCCTTAAGCCATTCTTGAAATACCTTTGGGTCGGTTAATTGCTGCTGAAGTCGGAAATCGATCACCGCCTGCTCAATCACCGCAGGATTAATATTCAAGTCTTCTCGCGTGGCAATTTCCTGGTCTAATACATACTGGCGTAGAATATCGCCCAAAAATCCCTGAAGTTTTCCAGCAGTCTGAAGATATTTCAGACATTCCCTTAACGTAATTGATTGGTCGTCAACTGTGAGAAAAGCCTTAACGTCCATGAGTTTATTTGATTACTCAGTATCCAAGTTTGATATTAGCCTGCCCAAGCTTACGGTGTTCTTGCCGACCTCTTTACGAAATGTCTCAGAGATTCAACGGAAGCTATCGTGATTAAACTTGAAAATTGGATGTTATCGACTCCGCAAGATCAACTAAATAGACTGAAATTTATCTGAATTCTGCTGATGTTCCCTGAGCAAATTTGCTGAGTTTGTTACGAGCTTCTAAATTTCAATTCGTAACGCTTTGACTAAAATCGTAAATAGATCTGAACTCCGACCGGGAAACCGGGGGTTTATGGCATGATCTCTAAGTAACTCTCTGCGATCAATAGGAAAACTGGTTATGGCTCTCCGACTAGGCGACACAGTTCCCAACTTCACTCAAGAATCTTCTGAAGGCACTATCAATTTCTATGATTGGGCTGGCGATAGTTGGGTGATTTTGTTCTCACACCCCAAAGATTTCACACCCGTCTGCACGACTGAGTTGGGCACCGTTGCAAAACTCAAGCCTGAGTTTGACAAGCGCAACGTCAAGGCTCTCGCGCTCAGCGTCGATGATGTCAACTCGCACGTAGGTTGGATCGGGGATATCGAAGAAACTCAAAGCACTAAGCTCAATTATCCGATTTTGGCTGATCCAGACCGGAAGGTATCAGATCTATATGACATGATCCACCCCAACGCCAATAATACGCTGACGGTGCGATCGGTGTTTGTGATCGATCCCCAAAAGAAATTGCGTCTCACGCTCACTTACCCTGCTAGCACTGGGCGCAACTTTGATGAGATTTTGCGCGTGGTTGATTCGCTGCAACTCACCGATAATCACAGTGTTGCAACCCCCGCAAACTGGACAGATGGCGGTGACTGTGTTGTCGTGCCTTCTATCTCAACTGAAGATGCCAAGCAAAAATTTCCCAAAGGCGTAACTGAACTCAAGCCTTATCTGCGGATGACTCCCCAACCCAACAAATAAGGTTGGCAGACATCACTTATTAACGGTTGAGGGCAGGCTTAAGCTTGCTCCCAACCGTTAGACGATTTCGTCGGGGTTGACACCGAGCGATCGTAATCGTTCCTTCAGTTGCTCAATTTGCTGCTCTGCTTGTTTGACTTGTTCTTCTGCGTCTTGCCGCGCCTGAGTTTCTTCTCGCAGCGCTTGTGCAAGCTCACTGGGAATTAACAACTTCTCGCCTGTGTCTTCTCGATAGAAGGCAATGAGAGGTCCGTCAATCTCTAGTCGAAGTTTTAGAGGCTCGCTGCGTCCATCTGTGATGGGGTCGTATTGATCTCGATGAAGCCGATAGCCTCTGAGCTTTTCTTCAATCCATTCGCCTTTTGGGTCAAATAGCCAATATTCGACCACGCCTAACTGCTCGTATAGGGTGCCCTTAAACTCCTGGTCTTGGTTTTTCGTCCCGGCTGAGGTCATCTCAAAAATCACAGATGGCACTTGCCCTTCTTCCCAGGTTTTATAGTTGTCTCGTCCGCCTGGGACGACATTGAAGATTACCATGACATCAGGAGCCACCCGCAATCGTGGATAGCCTTGCGAATAGTAGAGAAACTGATTGCTTAGAACGGTTGCCTGCTGACCTGCTAGATATTGAGTGAGCACTTCTAGCGTCACTAAGATGGCATATAGGTGAAGATACGATTCAGCCAAGGGTTCACCATCTGAACTTGGATAAAAAACGTCAGTCTTTTGAGATGGGGAGGAGAGACTGGTCATGGCGAGAGAATACGAAGGGGTCTCTATTTTACTGTGACTCGATCGTCCCATTTACAGGGAATGGATATCCCCAATAGCGAGAAACAAGTTGTGGATATTCCTAAGTTAAAAAGCAGAATTCTAATCGCCGCTTTGAGCCAAAATCGTTATAGGGAAACACGCGGGTAAATTAAAAATGCATATTAAAAATGGATTTGTGGGCAGCGTTGGCAACACGCCACTCATTCGGATCAATAGCTTTAGTGACGAAACAGGCTGTGAAATTTTGGGAAAAGCAGAATTTCTCAATCCCGGTGGGTCGGTGAAAGATCGAGCCGCGCTCTACATCATTGAAGACGCTGAAAAGAAAGGCTTACTTAAACCAGGCGGAACCGTCGTAGAAGGCACCGCAGGCAATACAGGCATCGGACTCGCCCACATCTGCAACGCGAAGGGCTACAAATGTCTGATTATTATTCCTGAAACGCAATCTCAGGAAAAACTCGATCTACTGCGAACTCTAGGAGCCGAAGTGCGAACGGTTCCAGCGGTTCCCTACACAGATCCCAACAATTACGTCAAGCTGTCGGGCAGAGTTGCCGCAGAGATGGAGAACGCAATCTGGGCAAACCAGTTTGAGAATTTAGCAAACCGCATTGCTCACTATGAAACCACGGGACCTGAGATTTGGGCACAAACCGATGGCAAGGTCGATGTATGGGTGACATCAACCGGAACGGGAGGTACCTACGCCGGGGTTTCGATGTTCCTCAAAGAAAAAAATTCAGCGATCAAGTGCATTCTGGCAGACCCGACGGGAAGCGGACTATATAGCTATGTTAAGACGGGTGAGATTCATTCAGAAGGTAGCTCGATCACTGAAGGCATTGGCAACAGTCGCGTCACTGGAAATATGGAAGGTGCCCCAGCCGATGATGCGATTCGCGTAGACGATCGAGAAGCGATTCGTGTTCTCTATCAACTGCTAGAAAAAGATGGGCTGTTTATGGGCGGCTCGGTTGGCATTAATGTGGGGGCTGCGATCGCCCTCGCCAAGCAACTGGGAGCAGGACACACGATCGTCACAATTCTCTGTGATGGCGGCAGTCGCTACCAGTCTAAATTATTCAATCACGACTGGTTAGCTACCAAAGGACTCTTACCCAATTCTTAAATCGAATTTGTCAGAATAGAATGATGGAACTCACAAACCCATCCTCTGCTATCGAATCTGTCGCCACACGATATGTGCAAGTCTGTCAAGGTAAGTCGTGCCGCAAGTTAGGAGCCGCTAAGACTTTAGCGGCTTTTCAATCGCAACCCGTGGCTGATGTAGAGGTAACAGGGTGCAGTTGTCTGGGGCAGTGTGGCAATGGTCCGATCGTCGTAGCGTTACCCGATCAGATCTGGTATTGCGGAGTCCGATCGGATGAAGTTGGAGCGATCGTCGATCGACATCTCAAAAATGGACAGCCCATTAAAGCGATGCTCTATCCCAAATTTCATCACGACACTCATCATTAAGATTGCTTTTCGCGAGTCAAAAATGGCAGATCTAGCAATTTGGTCTGGTTGTCACCAATTTGAACGGATAACCCTGCGCCTCCTGCTTTCGTTCGCACGTAGGCAAGTCCGATCGCTCCCGTCTCTGTCTCCAAAACACTCGTGAGTTTGCCGACTTTCTCTTCTCCAACGGTGACGATCGTGCCCACTTCTACCGGAGCCTTTAAACTGACACCCCAAAGCTGCTGTTTCACTCCGTTATAAGTGTCTAGACGCGCGATCGTTTCTTGCCCGATATAGCAGCCTTTACTAAACGAAATGGTGTTCCACAACCCTGCTTCTAACGGATTGTAATCATCCGTCAATTCATGATCAGGCATTGGGCGACCTTGCTCGATTCGGAGTTGCTCCCAAGCACGATCGCTCATCGTCACTACTCCAGCCTCAATCAAAGATTTCTGTAATGCAGACGAATGATCGACTTGCGTAATCAAGGTATATCCTTCTGTGGCTAACCCACTGCCTACCGCAACGCGCACGTTTTGCCCCGCTAAGTTGAGCCAGCGATGACTTGCGTAAGGCTGACCGATCATCTCTGCTGCACCTAGCTTTTCTAATAGACTATGGCTCCTAGAGCCAATCAAGCTAAAGGTCGCGGTTTGGGTGGTGACATCTGCTAACTTCACTTTGTCGGCAAAGAAAATGTAGCGATCGAGAAATTTCATCAAGGTCTCAGTTAAATTTGGCGACACCAGCAGCAAAACCGACTCTTCTGAAATGTAAGCGCTTGCAAGGTCGATCGTTCGTGCCGTCGAGGTGACAAACACCGTGTCACACCCTTCACCAGGCTTACGAATCTTGAAGTCACTAGTGCTTTGGTTGTGCAGAAATCGAATCCGGTCAGCATCAGAGACTTCGATGCGTCCCCAATGAGAGCGATCGTAGAGTGCCACACCTGATTTTGCAGCTTCTAAGGCTGCGGTGTCATTCTCGAAGTTCATTCTGATTTACTCGGCAGGGTTGCAAATATTTGTTCGACTTGCTGTCTTGTCTTATCATCAAGCCGATTCCAGTCTACATCGCCCGTTTCATCAATCAGACTCATGTCGACTTCCACAGGTTGAGACTCGTCATCTCGCTGGCTAAAACAAATTCCGTAGCACAGTTCCCACAGGTCAACCACGACTTGCTGATTGCCTTGCTCTAAGCACAGTTCATAGCCTGGATGAGGAGACGGCAAATGAGATAAGGTTTGCTGAATTTTGGTAGTTTGGTCAGGTGGTGCGGTTTTAAGCTGTTCTTGCAGTTGCGTCACGGTTACTTTAACGTCTTCTGGTGTATCGTCAGCCCAGATAGGAACCTCTCGATAAGCGCCTTTCCATGAAGATTGGTCTAGCTGCTTGCGAAGATTATCAACCACTCGAATAAATGTAGGCTGCATCAGCAGTTCTGCCCGCCGCCATGCCTCAATGGTTGCAAATTTAGGCTTTATCACGCTGCACTCCTCCTATCTTTGCCTTTGAGGTCCTGCCCAAACGCTGCTTGTCACCTGCCCGTAGGTTTGGGGCTGATCGTTCACAGCTTCTAGAGTCTCGCTCTCCATATTCACGGTCCAAAGTTTCCAGGAAGTCTCACCTAAGTTGCCTGCTCGGAAGAGAACTCGATCGCCCCGATTTCCACTCCAACCCAACAAAATTGCATTGGTATATTCAATTTCAGTAGGCGCAACAGTGCTGGAACGATTTGATGTACGATCCCAAATTAGCGCATAGTCTGAAGCGATATCAGAACAGAAGATAGACTCAAATTCTCGTGCAAGAAGACGATCGCCTGTGGCTGACCATGAAATGGGAATCACGATCGAGATAGTTCCCGCCAAATCAGCGCTATTGCCAATAAATGGATTTTCTGCAAACGGTGAGGTCGCTGCGATCGCTTGCAAATCTCCTGTTTGCAAGTTTTCTAAAAACAAAACGCTACTAACGCGGCTTTGATAACACTCTGACTCCACCTGCACCTGTACGCGACTATAGGCTTTATAGTGACCATCGGGTGAAGTCAGCGCATGACTACGATAATAATGCTTGCTCGGTGTGCCATCTGTCAGAGTTGCCATTACCCAACTCCACGGAATTGGATGGGGGCTGTTAAGGGGATCGAGTTGAACTGATTGAGAAGTCATAGAGAGTACCCCACTTCCTAGACGCAATGTGTGGCGAATAGGCTCACATTATGGCTACAAATACGATCTCAGCAAGGTCGGTTTACAAGAATTCTTGAAATAATTCTGTTAAATCAGTCAGCCCTTCAGCCTCAGTAGAAAGCAAAGCTGCCACAAGACAGATTTTGGCTACAATACGCCTACTAATTAATGAAGGACAGACTTCGACAGCAACCTTATGAAAATCGTCTTCTTTGGAACTCCTCATTTTGCTGTCCCTGCCCTCAAGGCTTTACTTACAAATCCAGAATTTGAGGTAATGGCAGTTGTGACTCAGCCAGACAAACGGCGAGGACGCGGAAACGAGCTGTCTCCATCGGCGGTGAAATCAATCGCACTGACGCATCAGATTCCAATTTGGCAGCCTAAAAGTGTTAAGAAGGATGCCGAGACGTTAGAGAAGCTTGAAGCAACTGAGGCAGACGTGTTTGTAGTAGTTGCTTATGGACAGATCCTCTCTCAGATCATTCTAGGGATGCCTAAGTTTGGCTGTGTGAACGTTCACGGTTCGCTATTGCCTCACTATCGAGGGGCTGCGCCGATTCAGTGGTGTCTTTATCATGGCGAGACTGAAACGGGTATCACGACCATGTTGATGGATGCGGGAATGGACACGGGCGCGATGTTGCTAAAGTCGGTGCTGCCGATCGCCCTCTTCGACAATGCCCACGACTTAGCAGCGAAACTATCACTTCTAGGGGCAAATTTACTGATCGAAACTCTTCCAAGACTTGTAAATCAGGAAATCCAGCCGATCTCTCAAAACGATCGCCAAGCCACCTATGCGCCTCTCGTTAAAAAGGAGAACTATGAGTTGGACTGGTCACGAGGAGCGATCGCACTTCACAACCAAGTTCGCGGCTTCTATTCCAACTGCACCACATCTTTTAGAGGAACCGCTCTCAAAATCATGGCAACAGTCCCTATTACTTCTACCATCGAGCTTCCTTCAGAATTTGCTGTTCTACAGTCAGTTGCATCGGAAGCGTCTGATCACGCCATTGGAGAAGTGGTGGCAATCTCCAAAAACTTAGGAGCCGTGATTCAAACAGGTGACGAACTGCTATGTCTACGCGAAGTTCAGCTAGCGGGTAAACGTCCTCAATCGGGTTGGGACTTCGCTAACGGTTGCCGATTAGAAGTTGGGGAAACGCTAGGCAAGGGTGAAGAGAAAATGGCATTGATGTGATTCGAAAGTGCGGCGAATATTTGAGCGATCACGATCGAAACTTCAACAGCAACGTTTTTCACCTCCCGCAGACTTTCTCTTAAACACTTGACACTTTTTCTTGGGTAGTGTTATATTCATTAAGCGGTGAAGGAGGCAAGCGAAAGCGAGGCGACTTTCACCGCATAGAACCAAGACAATTGCATAGTTTGGAAGTTATAATAGCACTTAAACCTCGTCAAAGTAAATGGTTCTTAATTCTTTCGAGAATTAGGGAAAGAGCGAGAGATAAGTTTTAGGACTTATTTGGATAGTGAGCTGAACAAGCCTCATGTGATGAACAACATGGAGAGTTTGATCCTGGCTCAGGATGAACGCTGGCGGTATGCTTAACACATGCAAGTCGAACGGTCCTTTCGGGGATAGTGGCGGACGGGTGAGTAACGCGTGAGAATCTGCCTTTAGGACGGGGACAACAGTTGGAAACGGCTGCTAAAACCCGATGTGCCCTTCGGGGTGAAATATTTATAGCCTGAAGATGAGCTCGCGTCTGATTAGCTAGTAGGTGCGGTAATGGCGTACCTAGGCGACGATCAGTAACTGGTCTGAGAGGATGACCAGTCACACT
Source organism: Phormidesmis sp. (assembly GCA_965277365.1). GTDB lineage: Bacteria > Cyanobacteriota > Cyanobacteriia > Leptolyngbyales > Leptolyngbyaceae > Phormidesmis_A. The sequence goes on from CBDICO010000001.1 coordinate 327,109, forward strand.
GGGACTGAGACACGGCCCAGACTCCTACGGGAGGCAGCAGTGGGGAATTTTCCGCAATGGGCGCAAGCCTGACGGAGCAATACCGCGTGAGGGAGGAAGGCTCTTGGGTCGTAAACCTCTTTTATCAGGGAAGAACACAATGACGGTACCTGATGAATCAGCATCGGCTAACTCCGTGCCAGCAGCCGCGGTAATACGGAGGATGCAAGCGTTATCCGGAATTATTGGGCGTAAAGCGTCCGCAGGTGGTTTTGAAAGTTTGCTGTCAAAGCGCGAGGCTCAACTTCGTAACGGCGGTGAAAACTTCAAGACTAGAGCTAGGTAGGGGTCACGGGAATTCCCAGTGTAGCGGTGAAATGCGTAGATATTGGGAAGAACACCAGCGGCGAAAGCGCGTGACTGGGCCTGAGCTGACACTCATGGACGAAAGCTAGGGGAGCGAAAGGGATTAGATACCCCTGTAGTCCTAGCCGTAAACGATGACAACTAGGTGTTGCCCGTATCGACCCGGGCAGTGCCGTAGCCAACGCGTTAAGTTGTCCGCCTGGGGAGTACGCACGCAAGTGTGAAACTCAAAGGAATTGACGGGGGCCCGCACAAGCGGTGGAGTATGTGGTTTAATTCGATGCAACGCGAAGAACCTTACCAAGGCTTGACATGTCGCGAATCTTCTTGAAAGGGAAGAGTGCCTTCGGGAGCGCGAACACAGGTGGTGCATGGCTGTCGTCAGCTCGTGTCGTGAGATGTTGGGTTAAGTCCCGCAACGAGCGCAACCCTCGTTTCTAGTTGCCATCATTCAGTTGGGCACTTTAGAGAGACTGCCGGTGACAAACCGGAGGAAGGTGGGGATGACGTCAAGTCAGCATGCCCCTTACGCCTTGGGCTACACACGTACTACAATGCTACGGACAAAGAGCCGCAAGTTCGCGAGGACAAGCAAATCTCATAAACCGTGGCTCAGTTCAGATTGCAGGCTGCAACTCGCCTGCATGAAGGCGGAATCGCTAGTAATCGCAGGTCAGCATACTGCGGTGAATACGTTCCCGGGCCTTGTACACACCGCCCGTCACACCATGGGAGTTGGCCACGCCCGAAGTCGTTACTCCAACCGTTCGCGGAGGAGGATGCCGAAGGCAGGGCTGATGACTGGGGTGAAGTCGTAACAAGGTAGCCGTACCGGAAGGTGTGGCTGGATCACCTCCTTATAGGGAGACCTACCCGTTTTTTTTTGAGGGCTCAGTCTTATGGATTGAGTTAGTAGAGGAAAAGCTGGTCATCCCAAGGTCGTTGAGGACTTGAGTGTTGACTTCCAAGCTATGTAAGATTGGTTCGGGTTATGGGCTATTAGCTCAGGTGGTTAGAGCGCACCCCTGATAAGGGTGAGGTCCCTGGTTCGAGTCCAGGATGGCCCACCTTTACAAACGAGGGGGTTTAGCTCAGTTGGTAGAGCGCCTGCTTTGCAAGCAGGATGTCAACGGTTCGAGTCCGTTAACCTCCACTGAAAGCTGAGAGCTTTCCTCGAAGAACCGAACCGACTCAATTTCAGCAACTCATCTAATCCATAGAGAGCCTGCTGGAATGATTCCAGTCAGAACCTTGAAAACTGCATAGAAACTTGTCAGGTAGAAAGTAGTAGTCTTTCAGTGAGTAGCTCAGAAGGCAATTCATCAGAAGACTAAACAGATATCACAGACACCAATGTTGATTGATTTTAAGTGGTCAAGCTAACAAGGGCTGATGGTGGATACCTAGGCACACAGAGGCGAAGAAGGACGTGGTTACCGACGATATGCTCTGGGGAGTTGGAAGCAAGCATTGATCCAGAGATTTCCGAATGGGGCAACCCTATATACTGCCACCTGAATCCATAGGGTGGAAAGAGCGAACGCAGCGAATTGAAACATCTTAGTAGCTGTAGGAAGAGAAAACAAACGTGATTTCCCAAGTAGCGGCGAGCGAAACGGAAACAGCCTAAACCAGAGTGCATGCACTTTGGGGTCGTGGGACAGCGATATGGACTCAAGCGGCTAGACGAAGCAGTGGAATGCTGCACCAGAGGGGGTGAAAGTCCCGTAGTCGAAAGCTTAATGATACTAGTTGAATCCCGAGTAGCATGGGGCACGTGAAATCCCGTGTGAATCCGCGAGGACCACCTCGTAAGGCTAAATACTCCTGTGTGACCGATAGTGAACCAGTACCGCGAGGGAAAGGTGAAAAGAACCCCGGAAGGGGAGTGAAATAGAACATGAAACCATCAGCTTACAAGCAATGGGAGGACGATTTAAACGTCTGACCGTGTGCCTGTTGAAGAATGAGCCGGCGACTTATAGGTACAGGTAGATTAAGCCGAGAATGGCGAAGTCAAAGGGAAACCGAGTCTGAATAGGGCGTACATCTGTATTTATAGACCCGAACCCGGGTGATCTAACCATGGGCAGGATGAAGCTTGGGTAACACCAAGTGGAGGTCCGAACCGACTGATGTTGAAAAATCAGCGGATGACCTGTGGTTAGGGGTGAAATGCCAATCGAACCCGGAGCTAGCTGGTTCTCCCCGAAATGTGTTGAGGCGCAGCGGCAATGATTATAGCAAGGGGGTAAAGCACTGATTCGGTGCGGGCTGCGAGAGCGGTACCAAATCGAGTCAAACTCTGAATACCTTGTGAACAGATTGCCAGTGAGACGGTGGGGGATAAGCTTCATCGTCAAGAGGGAAACAGCCCAGACCACCAGCTAAGGTCCCCAAATCACAACTCAGTGATAAAGGAGGTGAGAGTGCCCAGACAACCAGGAGGTTTGCCTAGAAGCAGCCATCCTTAAAAGAGTGCGTAATAGCTCACTGGTCAAGCGCTCTTGCGCCGAAAATGAACGGGGCTAAGTTGTGTACCGAAGCTGTGGGATTTATCTATCGATGAATCGGTAGGGGAGCGTTCTGTTGTAGTTTGAAGCATCAGCGAGAGCAGGTGTGGACGAAGCAGAAGTGAGAATGTCGGCTTGAGTAGCGCAAACATTGGTGAGAATCCAATGCCCTGAAATCCCAAGGTTTCCTCCGCAAGGCTCGTCCACGGAGGGTGAGTCAGGACCTAAGGCGAGGCTGAAGAGCGTAGTCGATGGACAATCGGTTAATATTCCGATACTGATGTTGGATTGTGCAGAGGGACGGAGAAGGCTAACACAGCCGCATGTTGGTTGGCGGTTCAAGTGTTCGAGGTGATGAGAGTCGGTGAAAACGACTTGAGCTGAGGCATGAGTACGAGAGTCTACGGACTCGAAGTGTGTGAGGTCAAGCTTCCTAGAAAAGCTCTAAACACGTTAATCCAAGATTACCTGTACCCTAAACCGACACAGGTGGGAAGGTTGAGAATACCCAAGGGCGCGAGATAACTCTCTCTAAGGAACTCGGCAAAATGGCCCCGTAACTTCGGGAGAAGGGGTGCCATCGAAAGGTGGTCGCAGTGAAGAGGCCCAAGCGACTGTTTACCAAAAACACAGGTCTCCGCGAAGTCGTAAGACGAAGTATGGGGGCTGACGCCTGCCCAGTGCCGGAAGGTTAAAGAAGTCGGTCAGGAGAGCAATCTTTGAAGCTGGCGACTGAAGCCCCGGTGAACGGCGGCCGTAACTATAACGGTCCTAAGGTAGCGAAATTCCTTGTCGGGTAAGTTCCGACCCGCACGAAAGGCGTAACGATTTGGGCGCTGTCTCGGAGAGAGGCTCGGCGAAATAGGAGTGTCTGTGAAGATACGGACTACCTGCACCTGGACAGAAAGACCCTATGAAGCTTTACTGTAGCCTGGTATTGGGTTCGGGCTTTGTTTGCGCAGGATAGGTGGGAGACTATGAAGTTGTCCTTGTGGGGACGATGGAGTCAACGGTGAGATACCACTCTAACAAAGCTAGAATTCTAACCGCTAGCCGTGATCCGGCAGCGGAACCGTATCAGGTGGGCAGTTTGACTGGGGCGGTCGCCTCCTAAAAGGTAACGGAGGCGCGCAAAGGTTCTCTCAGGCTGGTTGGAAATCAGCCGTAGAGTGTAAAAGCACAAGAGAGCTTGACTGTGAGACGTACAGGTCGAACAGGGACGAAAGTCGGCTTTAGTGATCCGACGGCGCTGCGTGGAAAGGCCGTCGCTAAACGGATAAAAGTTACTCTAGGGATAACAGGCTGATCTCCCCCAAGAGTTCACATCGACGGGGAGGTTTGGCACCTCGATGTCGGCTCATCGCAACCTGGGGCGGTAGTACGTCCCAAGGGTTGGGCTGTTCGCCCATTAAAGCGGTACGTGAGCTGGGTTCAGAACGTCGTGAGACAGTTCGGTCCATATCCGGTGCAGGCGTAAGAGCATTGAGAGGAGCCTTCCTTAGTACGAGAGGACCGGGAAGGACGCACCGCTGGTGTACCAGTTATCGTGCCAACGGTAAACGCTGGGTAGCTATGTGCGGAGCGGATAACCGCTGAAAGCATCTAAGTGGGAAGCCCACCTCAAGATGAGTGCTCTCATGGGGTTAACCCAGTAAGGTCACGGGCAGAACACCCGTTGATAGGCGGTAGATGGAAGCGTAGTAATACGTGCAGTCGAGCCGTACTAATAGACCGAGGGCTTGACCTCTAATCTTTCCGCAAATGTGAATGTAAGACAAGTTTCTATGCAGCCTTCAGGGCTCTGTCAACTGATAGGAAAAGCCACAAGCTTTCCTGGTGTTTCTAGCGTCGTGGACCCACCCTGACCCATCTCGAACTCAGGTGTGAAACGTGACAGCGGCGAAGATAGTTGGAGGGTAGCCTCCCGCAAAAATAGCTCATCGCCAGGTTCAAATTTTATAGTCTGGGAAGGTTTATTACGGTATCGTAGTAAACTTTCTTTTTTGGTGGCTTGATTTGCTCAATAGTTTGATACCCTGTTTGTCTTCAACGGCTTTTTGGGAACTCTAAGCAAGTACAGAAAGTGTTTGGAGATACCTATGGCAAGTACGGGACTGAATAAGTGGATAGTCAGCGGTAATTTGGCGGCAGATGCGCAGATTAAAACCGTTGAGTTGAAGAGTGGTGAAAAGGCACAAGTGGCAACAGCAACCCTGTATGTGCAGAAGCCACGTGGTCGTGAGGAGTCATTTACTGTGTCGTTAAGCATTTGGGAAAAATCTTATGCTTGGCGTAAACTTCAGTTCTTAAAGAAAGGGTCACTCATCATTTGTACTGGTAACATTGAACCAAACCCGTTCATTTCAAGTAACGGAAATGTTCCCAGAGCAGGATTGCAAATGACTGTGCTAGACATCGATCTTGATATTATTGGAGATGCTGAGGGTAAAGATGGAGCAGTCGAGAGCGAGTTCGTTGAGGGAGTAATGGCATCAGCTTGAGGTGAAGAAGTAGGCATATCTATGTCAAAGTCTACTAGAAAGTCTTTTTAGTAAGATAATATTCACTGTATCGTTACCGAGCTAGAGTCTCAGGTGTCGCTATGATTTTTTCGACTCAGGCGGCTCGTGTCGGTATAGCGATCGTAGGCACAGGCTTCGGTCAAAAGGTTCACATCCCTGGATTTCAATCACACCCGCGCACTCAAATTGTGGCAGTTTACCATCGTGACTTAGAGAAAGCACAGGCGATCGCTCAAGCCCACAATATCCCTCATGCTTGCCAAACGTTAGAAGAAATTATCTCGTTATCTAGTGTGCAGGCAGTTAGCATCTCAACTCCGCCATTTTTGCACTATGAAATGTCAAAGACAGTGCTCGAAGCTGGGAAACATTTGCTGTTAGAAAAACCAACTGCCTTGTCGGTGTCAGAGGCACAACACTTGCAAGAACTGGCAGTGCAGAGCCACGCGATCGCGACCATGAATTTCGAGTTTCGCTTTATCCCCGCGTGGCAGCGATTGGCGGAATTAATTTCAGAAGGCTATGTCGGACAAAAACGTTTGATTAAAGTTGACTGGTTAGTGTCGAGCCGTGCCGATGCTTCGCGTCCCTGGAATTGGTATGCTCAGAAGGATCACGGCGGCGGCGCGTTGGGCGCGATCGGGTCTCACGCTTTTGACTATATTGCCTGGTTGTTTGGTTCGATTAAGCGTCTGTGTGCTCGTCTGCATGTTTCAATTCCAGAGCGACCTGATCCTAGTTCTGGACAGTCGAGGCTCGTCGATGCCGATGATACCTGCTTAATTATGCTTGAGTTGACGGATGGAACTCCGTGCCAAATTTGCTTAAGTGCCGCGACTTACCAAGGGCGTGGACACTGGGTGGAAGTGTATGGCGATCGCGGTACGCTAATTCTCGGTAGTGATAATCAAAAAGACTATGTGCATGGCTTCAAATTGTCGGGGAGTCAACATGGGGAGCCGTTGGCAGAGCTAGAGATTCCTAAACGCCTGTCTTTTTCTCAAGTCTATGCTGATGGTAGAGTTGCACCCTTCATTCGAGTGATCGATCAGTTTGTGTTGAGTCTCGATCGCCGCGAATCGTTGTCTCCTTCACTGCAAGAAGGCGTATATTCACAACTCTTGATGGATTTAGCGCACGAGTCAAATGAAACCGGAACTTGGGTGAATGTGCCCACAAGATGACTGTCTACCCAAGGGAGAGCACAACATAGTCCTCAGATTTTATTAGAGTCGTTGGGTTATAAGCTAGAAAAGCCCTGAAACCCAATCCCAGAAAGCCTTTCAGAGATTTTCGCCGAAAACGCTTGAAACTCAACACTGGCAAGCCTTTTGGGAATTTTTTCTATTAAATCCCTAAAAGGCTATTAACAGAGCCTACTCGATAATGACATGATGAAAGGCTTTAATCGCTTGTCTACAAAACAGCAAAAGCAAGTCTTTCATTCCTGACTTTCTAGTGCAGCTTCTCACGTCTCTCACACGACATTACAACACTTATGGTTATTCATTAACTGCTGACATGGCAGTATGATGTTGAATTCGGTGCCCTGTCCTGGAGCAGAACTCACTTCAATCGTTCCTTGATGCTGATCGGCAATAATTTGATAGCAAATTGCCAGCCCCATCCCGGTGCCTTTGCCAACAGGTTTCGTGGTAAAGAATGGGTCAAATAGCTTTTGCTGCACCTCGGCTAGCATTCCCTGTCCATTGTCGGCAATGCAAATTTGTATCTGGTGACCTTCATCTATGTAGGTACGGATGGTGATCGAGGGAGGTCGAGACGTAATATGTGAGGAGTGAGACATTCTGTGTTGCAATTCAAAATTTGAAGTTGAAAGCTGAGAACCTCCTGCTAGTGTATTGTCTGTGAAATCAGGCAGATTCTCAAAGGCATCGATCGCATTATTCAAAATGTTCATGAAAACCTGATTTAACGGTCCGGGATGACATCTCACTAGGGGCAAGTCGCCATACTGCCTCACAATTTTAATTTCAGGTTGCTCTGCTTTTGCTTTCAGGCGGCTCCCCAAAAGAACCAGGGTGTTGTCGATGCCTTCATGCAAGTTAACTGCTTTGATCTCAGCCTCATCAAGCCGCGAGAAGTTTCGCAGCGATAGCACAATTTCTTCAATGCGTTGAGTTCCCGTCCTCATCGAGTCTAGCAATTTTGGCAGGTCTTCTCTGAGAAATTCCAGGTCGATTTCCTCAATGAATTCCTGAATTTCTGGGTTTGGGTGGGACACTTGCGTTTGATACAAGGTCAACAGATGCAATAGATTTTGTGTATATTCTTCTGTATGCGTGAGGTTGCCGCAAACGAAGTTGACTGGATTGTTGATTTCATGGGCAATGCCTGCTACAAGCCGCCCTAAACTAGACATTTTTTCAGCTTGAATCATTTGCACCTGAGTGAGTCGCAGGGTTCGCAGCGTTTGTTCTAACTCTTCATAGGTGCGATTACGATCTGCTTCTGTGCGTTGCCGCTCCAGAATTTCTTGTTGCAATGCTTGATTGAGTGCCTCTAACTGTTCGGGAGTTTTGAGCGCCAAAAATTGGGGTAGAAGCGTCACCATCTGGAGTGCGGTGATACAAGAAACGAAGGCGGTAACGGCGTGTTCAAGCCCAGATAGCCAGTAATCGGAGTGCCAGAGCGTCCAGATATCGAGGAGATGCCCCATGCCGCAGAGGATAATAAATGCTCCAAACAGCGTAAATATGTTTGAGAAGGGAACATCTCGTCGCTTTTTCACAAAGTAAAGCAAAAGCGCTGGGATGGAAAAATAAGCGATCGCAATCAGTGCATTGCTCACTACGTGCAGAGCAACCAATGGCGTTTGCCAGAGATAACAGTGACCATGAGGAATATATTGGCTAAATGATAGCGATTCGCGAATAATGTCCCACATATCATTAATTTCACTCGCTGTTTATTAACGTGAAGACCTATAGCGGTCGCAGTCAAAGGACAAGGAGAAGCCCCTTGTTCAGGTGGTAGTTAGTTTATGGGCAGTAAGATACTAATCAAGTTGGCTACAGCTATAACATCAACATCAGCGCTAAATTTTAGGAAGACTTTCAGGAGTGGATAGTCTTGCTGACGAGACTAAACTTTTTGTTATGCCGTTGATGATTTAAAGCTGTTTGAAGTATTAATCAGGGTTAACGATCGAAGAATGCCCCAATCGTCTGCCTCAAATACTCAAGCTGAAAATATTCAAATAAGCGATCGCCCGAATCGGCTCTAACTAATCCTAAAATCACCTCTGGTAGAGCAGATCGACTTGGAAACACTAAATAGCGTGGCTCCCATCTAGGCTGAAATTTCTCTTTGAATTGATGCAGCCCTTTGAAGTTATAAAACTGGTTGAGGTGATTAAACAAATAGTTCAGAGCTTTCTCAACCCTGCGGGCGCTCGGTTTTACTCCCACTCCAGCCAAAGGCGAAAGACTGAGGTTAAAGCTGTCATAGTCTGCCTCTTTAAAGTGCTGAAACATTGAGACAAACAGAAAGTCCATTGTGCCTTTTTCGGCATCTAATCGGTGACGCATTAAATCGATCGTGACTTCGCGGCGATTATAGCCAGACAACAAATTTGCAAACGCAACGACTTGATCACCTGCATCGTAGACAACAGCGATCAAGCAATCTCGCAAATAGTCTTCGTCAAACCAACCGATCGAGAACTGTTTTTCTGACCCCTGTTTGTCTTTGAGCCATTCATCGCTGACGGGTTTTAACTGCTGAAATAATTCTGGTTGAATGGGCGATTTATAAAGGTTGAAACGATAGCCTGCTTTGGCGGAGCGATTCAGCGCAGTGCGGAGATTTTGTGCGGCTTTTCCTTTCAGCGTAAATGTGGTCAAATCAACGATCGCTTCTTCGCCAATCTGAATCTGCTGAAATCCTAACGTGCAGTAGCGATCTAGCTGATCGACTGAGGTCTCATAAAACGCAGGAAACCAGTCGTTGAGATCACAAAAATGACTAAAGGAGAGAATGGCTTCGACTCTATCGTCAGGGGCACCGATGGGATCACCCAGCGCGATCGCGGCTCGACCTTTGGCAACGTATGCGATTACGCTGTGTCCTGACGGGCTGAAATAGTAAGATTTGTCTTTGAGTAACGATAACCGTGCTAGAGAAGTCTGTCCGTATTGGTCAATCAAATCTCTGGCTTGTCTACGTTCAGCGATCGTAGCTGGCTCGCCTCTTAGCAACACTGGACGCAACAGCATGAACAACGCATAGGCTAATGTGGCGGCTCCCACAATGTAGATGGAGTTGATGAAGAATGCACTATACCGAGTCGTAGGTTCTAACCCCGCGTTATCTTCCGTAAAAAAGATTGCTAGCGTTTGCTCGATCGACGCAAACAACCCAAAGTTAACAGGCTCACCGTTAACATTAAATCTGCCGTCGAGAATGTAGAAACCAACCGTTCCATACGCCAGGGTGAAGAGTAACGCTTCAATCAGAACGCGAATGCCTTGAAGAATAGATGGACGATCGGAACGAGCCGTAAATATCTTCCGCATGATGATTAGTTGGATCAGAGGCACGATCGCTAGCAAGCTCTCCTCATAGTCCAGCCCCTTGATCAGGTGACTGGCGATCGAGATGCCTAACAGTGCGACTGTGAGGAGCCAAGCCACCCGCTTACGGCGCAGAAGATTGGCTGCCAAAGTCAGGAGCAAAAAGCCTGTTAACGCTGCAAAGACATGTCCACCTGCTCGAATTGGAAACGGAAATAGAGGCAGAAGCCACCTGACCCGTTCTGGCATGCTGGGCGAGACCGCAGATACGACGTTCACTAGACCGACTAAGCCCGTCCAGAGCGAAACCGTCCATAGTGCGATGCGCGTGCGATGGGTTAACCCGATCTCGAGGGGCTGCATCTTGGGCTGACCCTTGGCACTCATGGTTTAGGCTCTCCCGGATTTGAAAGTGCAGATGAGGGTTCTACTGTCTTGGGCTGACTGACTTCTTGCATGTTCGGGTCTGTTTTTTCCAGGGATGCGGCATTAGACTTAGCGTCAGGAAGAGCAGCTTTAAACTGTTTTCCTACAAAGCTCAATGAGTTTGTCAGATGTTTATGCCAGTAATTCCAGCCTACATTTTTGCCAACGAGCCCGTGCCCTCCTGGAAAGATATGGAACTCGTTCGGAATCTTTAATTGATCAAGGGTTTGATGAAATTGCTGAGTCGTTTGGAGATATTTAGCATCCTCTTCTCCTGCATCTAAGTACACCCGTAACTGAGGACGAATCTCTGCGGGAATTTGCTGAACAAAGAGTTGCGGGCTGTTTGCTTCACCACTGTTGTCAGTAAAATAGCCCGTGTGACTGAAGAAAATGTGAAATTGATCGAGGTAACGTAATCCAATATTCAACGCACCCCACCCCCCTGAAGATGACCCTCCGATCGCCCAAAACTGTGGATCATTGAGCGATCGATAGCGAGTTTTGATCTCGCTGACCAGATCTGAACCAATCAACGTAGCGACGCTGCCATTTTCCCCGTCGTAATATTGAGGGTCCCAGAAAGGACTCGTGCCCCGACTGTCGTTGCCGTCAGGCGTGATGACGATCGCCGGAGGAAGTTTGTGGGTTCGGTAAAGGTCATGCAGAACTGATGTCAGAGCCGCTTTGTCTTCAAAGTCTCGCTCGGTGCCGTGTCCACCGTGCAGCAACACAATGACGGGGTAACGCTGATTTGGGTTTTTGTCATAGCCAGGAGGCAAGACGACTCCATAGCGACGCTGACCCATTGCTTCACTGTTAAAGGTGTGAACTCGAAAAACAAGCCCGGTTTCCGGTTCGGCTTTAGGAGCGTCGATTTGAGGAGCGCCTGCTATGAAGACATACCAATAGCCTCCGGCTGCCAAAGCAGTGAGACCTAGAGCGCTGAGGATGATCAAGGTGCGAGAGAGGCTTTTAGAACGCTTCATGCAGAAAGTTTATAGACAGTGAGAAAGTTCACCTATCTAGAATAATCGCAGTTTGCAAACTCTCTCCGATCGACTTCATCTGAAATCAATTTAACGTCTATAAATGGATAGAGTTGAGCTGAAGTGAACCATCAAGAAGCCTTTCAGACTTCTAGAGAGGATTTAGAGTGGCTCAAATCGTGGCGCTGTCTCCAAATTTCTAGACTGAGAATGCAGGTAATGAGCCAAACTAGCCCTGCCGCATATCCGCCAATCACATCGGTGGGCCAGTGAACGCCCAAATAGAGACGGCTGAAGCCAATGAGCAGAATGAATAAGGTGGACAGCGTAGCAATGACTCCCCGCCAACGATGAAACTGAGTGGCTAACAAATAGCCCAATAACCCATACATCACCATCGACAGCATCGCGTGACCACTCGGAAAGCTGTAGTTTGTTACATCTACAATGCGTGACCACAACTCAGGACGCGCCCGCGCAAACAAGTTTTTGAGCACGAAATTTAGTCCCAGTGCTCCAAACCCGGCGATCGCGATCGTCATCGCCTCTGCTTTGTGATGTCGGATCAGCAGAATTGCACTCAACCCCGCACAAATTATGAGCAGCACTCTTGGATCGCCGATATCGGTAATGAATACCATGATGGGATCGAGCCACGGTCTTTGCAACGATCGAATCGACAATAAGACATTTGCGTCAAAGGCTTGAGTTTCATGCTCAAATACTTCTTCGGCAATGTAAGCAAATAGCCAAAGGGCGATCGTTGCCAGTGCCAAACCTCCCAACCGAACCGCTGTGAGCAGAGGTTGCAGTTTGAGTCCGACTTTGTGTCGCCACAAAGCAATTATTTTTCTACTCAGATCGCGAATCCAATCAAATAGCATGGGGAGCGTGATTTTTTTGACGAATCCTTCTATTAATCCATGACCTGTGCCCGATTACTACTCTTAGCCCAAAGAACGAACTTTTTGACTCGTGCTCTCGGAGTCGGGCAAAGGTAATATATTTGATCCGTTGCCGCCAATCTCTCGCATGACTTCTGAAACCTCCTCTACTCCGCCCAGCCCTCCGCCTGTCGAGGTTAGCCCCCCTGCCTTGGTTAACCCTAACATCCAGGTTCGTCTCAAAAGCGAAGGGGGACGACTCATTCTAACCCTGCCCCCTGAATTAGAGGTAACTGCTGCCAATGCGTCACTGGCGCTGACGTGGGGCGAGATTTGGCAGCAGTTTAAACAGCAGCTAGATGCCAGAGAACGATTTTGGCAACCTGGAACTCGCGTGGATTTGGTTGTCAGCGATCGTCTGCTCGACAATCGACAACTGCAAGCGATCGCAGATGCCCTGACCGAAGCGCAACTTCAACTCAAGCGAGTCTTTACCAGTCGTCGTCAAACTGCCGTTGCTGCCGCCACTGCGGGGTATTCGATCGAGCAACAGCCTTCTGCCCCCGTGACTCCGCTCAATCAGGCTCAGGTCGAGGCGGGGCTAGCGATGGACGAGCCGCTTTATCTTCAGATGACGCTGCGATCGGGCACCGAGATTCGGCATAACGGCACAGTGGTCGTGTTAGGCGATCTCAATCCTGGCAGCAGCGTGATTGCAGAGGGTGACATTCTCGTGTGGGGGCGGTTGCGCGGAGTGGCTCATGCAGGCTGCAAGGGCAATGCTCGATGTCTGATTATGGCGCTGCAACTCGAACCGACCCAGATTCGGATTGCTGATTTTGTGGCGAGAGCGCCTGAAACTCCTCCGGCTCAATATCACCCTGAAGTGGCTTATGTCGCCCCTCAAGGCAGTATTCGGATTGCGAGAGCGACTGAGTTTGTCAGACAGCCAGCACCCGATAACCCTCTTTAATCATCTCGATCGGGGTAGATGAATACAATCTTCTAATTAACGCCGCTATCCCACGCGGTGCTAGGAAAGTCATTGCCCTGGGTACGCTAATGCGGTAACTTTTCTGGAAAGTATGAGCATCCTCAAATCTTTGTCACTCTTAGGGGTACTCGCTGTCGGAGCAATTGTGGTACTTTTAACAGTCAAAACTCAATTCCAGGGCAGCAAAAGTCCATTAAATCCGCCAGAAACTCAAGCGGTGCAAGCTGCCTGTAAGCTTAATCCTGACAGTCCCAGTTGCAAGTGAGATGGAATCCCCATTTTTTTGTTAACGCAATGTGCAACTTTTCTAAAACCGCCTAAAAGCAGCTCTGGCGTTACTGAATGGCGCTATGATTCCGCCGGATTCTGAACCGAGCCTCAAGGCTTTCAGGAATCGTTTCACAGTAGAATTCAGCAACGTCGCAGCTCTCATCCCAGCCTTCACCCCTTGGAAACAGACAAAGCGTAAAAGAGGACTTGCAACAAGTGTTCTTACTTTTAACTTCCGGTTTAGGATTGAATCAATCGATCGAGTTTTCTGATACTGTGGGCTGAAGGTTCACTCTGATTATTGAAGTGATCGGGTTTGCATCTATTCTAGAAAGCTTGTAAGAGTCGATCTGGTTGGGTCAACGCTGTCGTTCTGTAAGTCGCATCATTGCAATGGCTCGTATCATCGTCGTTACATCGGGTAAAGGGGGAGTCGGTAAGACCACCTGCACAGCAAATTTAGGGATGGCTTTGGCAAAACGGCGACGCAAAGTTGCGGTTATTGATGCCGATTTTGGCTTGAGAAATCTTGACCTGCTGCTGGGTTTAGAAAATCGAGTGGTTTACACCGCGGTCGAGGTGTTGTCGGGGCAGTGTCGCTTAGAGCAGGCACTCGTCAAAGACAAACGATTTAATAATCTGGTGCTGCTTCCGGCGGCGCAAAATCGCACCAAAGATGCCATCAATCCCGATCAAATGCGGCAATTGGTGAATGCTTTAGCGAGAGTCTATGAATATATTTTGATTGACTGCCCCGCTGGAATTGAGATGGGCTTTCAAAACGCGATCGCCGCTGCTAAAGAAGCCCTGATCGTCACAACTCCTGAAATCGCAGCCGTGCGAGATGCCGATCGGGTGATTGGGTTGCTCGAAGCGAACAATATCAAACGCATTCATCTGATTGTCAATCGGCTCAAACCCGCGATGGTGGCAGCCAATGACATGATGTCGGTTGAAGATGTGCAAGAAATCTTGGCGGTGCCCTTAATTGGCGTAGTTCCCGATGACGAACGGGTGATTGTTTCAACCAACAAAGGCGAACCGCTCGTCTTGTCTGAGACACCCTCTACCGCTGGCACTGCTTTTGATAACATTGTTCGTCGCTTAGAGGGTGAAAATGTGCCCTTTCAAGATCTTTCAGTGCCGAATGACAGCTTCTTAACTCGATTGCGTAAACTTCTGTCGAAAAACTGATTCAACCCCCTGAATTTTTAATGGCTACCTTGTTTCTAGTCGCTCAATTCTGATTTCTTCTGGCTCTCCATGATCATTGAACTTCTCGAACGACTTTTTCCACGCGGGGGCGACAACAGCCGCCAAGATGTCAAGCGCCGCCTCAAACTGGTGTTGGCACACGATCGCGCCGATCTGCCTCCCAGTGTGATTGAGGCGATGCGAAAAGAAATTCTAGAAGTGGTCTCTCGCTATGTCGAACTAGATGATGAGGCAACTGAGATTTCGCTAGAAAACAATCAGCGATCAACCGCGTTAATTGCCAATCTTCAGATTCGTCGCGTCAGACCGATCGAGCCAGAAGTCTTAGTCGAGCCTCCAAACACAGGACTTGATCTAACGTTGACGGAGCCTGTTACGTCAGCGACTCAAACCGAGTCAGTCAGCAACGATAAGTAAACCTGCGGTCGCCCTGCTTGAAAATCGGTGTAGGGTGATTGCTAGGTGAAGCGATCGGAGAAAGTTGTCATGCTAAACACGATTCTGGTTGCATTGGATGTCGAGCCTGACCCATTGGCAGATCAAGTCATGCAGACGTTGCATCAGCTTCATCTTGAGCCGACCATGACGGTGATTTTGGCGCACGTCATTCTAACGACGCAGACTGACGTTGAAATTGCGGTTGATCGACCTCAGGCTGATTTAGAGGGGTTTCCTCACGATCAAATTGATAAGCAGCTTCACGGTTATCAAAAGACTTTGCCCTGTCATAGTGAGATCGAGATTGTGACGGGCGAACCTGTTGAAGAGATTCTGCGATTGGCAAATATTTATAAGTCTGACCTGATTTTGATCGGCAGTCGTGGGCTGACAGGAATGCAGAAGATTTTATTAGGGTCGGTCAGCAGTCAGATTGTCACCGATGCTCCCTGTTCGGTGTTGGTGGTGAAACCTCGGTAAACTGAGGATTTGCAACTTAATAGAGTTCCATCGATCGGGCTTCGACTCCCCTCAAGCTTCGACTAGCGAGTGGGTTGAGCGGAGCCGAAGGTTTTTATGCCATGACCATGCCGCCATCGACGTTCATCACCTGCCCTGTGATGTAAGCCGCCGCCGGAGCCGAGGCGAGAAACCGAATCAGTCCAGCTACTTCATCGGGTTGCCCGTAGCGACCCAGGGGGATGAACTTGAGGATTTCATCGGATTTGAGATCCTGAGTCATGTCAGTGGTGATGAATCCCGGTGCGACAGCATTGACGGTGATGCCACGCGGAGCAAGCTCTTTAGCAACGGTTTTGGTGAACCCGATCACGCCCGCTTTTGCGGCGCTGTAGTTTGCCTGTCCAGGGTTGCCCATTTGTCCGGCGACGGAGGTGATGTTCACAATGCGCCCCGATCGCTGTTTGAGCATGATTTTGCTGACCGCTTTGGTGCATAAGAAAACGCCTGTGAGATTGAGGTCGATCACAGCTTGCCAATCTTCGGGCTTCATTCGCAGCAGCAACATATCGCGAGTGATGCCAGCATTGTTGACGAGCACATCGATCCTGCCCCACTTCTCGATCGCGGCATTAATTAACGCATCAACTTGATCGGCTTTAGAGACATCGGCGACAACGGCGATCGCTGCCCCTCCCATCGCCTCAATGTCTTTTACCACTGCCTCAGCCGCACCGCTCGAACTGGCGTAATTAACTACTATCTTTGCGCCTTCAGATGCCAGCGCCAGCGCGGTCGATCGCCCAATGCCCCGTGATGCCCCGGTGACGATCGCGACTTTTCCCTGCAATTGCTGTAATGCGACTGGCAACGCTTCCATAAATTTGTTCTCTACTAACAGTGTGCGGATATCATCATATCGAGACACGAGGAGTTTTGAATTTTTGCTCTCAAACGCTTAAAATTGCAAAGAGTCAAATTCCACCGATTCGACTCACTCGATCTCACTCAGAAAGTTGGTTTTTTGCGAGATGAAGAGTAGGATTGCATCTATCGTCTTGTCTATGGTTAGAAAAAACTGAAGCGATCGCGCTGTTCTTATCAAGATTCTATGACTAGAGATCGTGGCATTCCAGATCGGCGGCTTCCTAAATCGCGAAAACGAGGGAAACCGTTCGGCTTATCCTTTACAGAGTCATCGTCTCTGCGTCAATCGAGTCAGCCTCCAGACGCGATCGGGGCGACTCAATCTCCTGCTGCTAATCCGCCTGGGACTCAAATCTCTTCAAACGTGCTCCTGCCAAAACGTGTGGGACGAGTCTTGACTGATTGGCGACTTGCTGCCGGGTTAGGACTGGCGCTGACCGGGGGGATTGCCTTTCTGGCGATCGGATTTCTCTTTAAGCTGCCTGCTGTTCCCAATTGTCCGGCTATTTTTTGGCCTCTGGCATCTGCGTCGCTACGGATGCACTGTGCTCAACTTGCCGCCAACAAGCAAACCGTCGACGACTTGCTAGAAGCGATTCAGCTTTTAAATAGCTTGCCAGATGATCATCCGTTGCATCAAGAAGCGTCTCGGTTGATCGAGCAGTGGTCAGGTGAGATTTTGCAGTTAGGAGACGATGCTTTTAACGCTGGGAAGTTGAGTGACGCGATCGACATTGCACACAAAGTTCCCAAACGTGCCAACGTCTCTAGTGAAGTCGAAGGGCGAATCAACCATTGGCAAAAGATTTGGTCAGATGCCGAAGAGATTTATCGACGGGTCGAAGATGCCCTACGAGATCAAAACTGGCGCAAAGCATCATCAGACGCGGCTCGGTTATTGTCGATTGAAAATAACTTCTGGCAAACCACTAAATATCAAGAACTGACCGACAAAATCACCCTGACTCGCGCAGACATCAGCAAAATTGCCAAGGCGAAAGATTTAGCCGATCGTGGCGGCATTTCTAATCTGTTAGAGGCGATTAAACTCGCGTCGAACGTAGACGATAAGAGTTATGTCTATCAAGATGCTCAAGACACGATCGCCCAGATTGGACAAAAAATGTTCGATCTGGCACAAGACACCCTGACTCGACGAGATTTACAGGGAGCGTTGGATATCATCGCTCAAATTCCTCCAATCGCCAAATTGCAGCGCGAAGTCGAAGATTTTGATGTGATTGCCCACGCTCAAGCAAAATCCTGGGGCGGCACTGTCGCTGATATCGAAGCGGCGATCGCTCAGATTCAAAAAGTAGAACTGGGTCGCCCGCTCTATGCCAAAGCCCAAACTCTTCTCAATCGCTGGCAATCCGAGAAGGGCGATATTGCTCAATTAGACAAAGCCCGTCAGCTTGCTCAATCGGGTAAACCTGAAGATTTACAAGCTGCGATCGCCCAAGCGTCTCTTGTCCCATCTGATAATCCTCGGTCTCAAGAGGCGCAAAAACTCGCCAACGAGTTGAGTGGACAGATACAAACTCAGCAAGATCGTCCGCTGCTTGCTCAAGCCGATCAGTTTGCGAGTCGGGGCGATGTCGCCAATCTACAAACCGCGATGGATCAGGCACGACAAATCGCTCCAGGACGTGCCCTTTATAGAGAAGCGCAGGGACGAATTCAGCAGTGGAATCGTCAGTTGGCTCAACTTCAAGA
Organism: Phormidesmis sp.; assembly: GCA_965277365.1. GTDB lineage: Bacteria > Cyanobacteriota > Cyanobacteriia > Leptolyngbyales > Leptolyngbyaceae > Phormidesmis_A. Next base: position 345,342 of record CBDICO010000001.1, read on the forward strand.
CGAGCCGATTTTAAATCAAGCCAACAGTTTAGCCGAATCGGGCGATTTAACAGGCGCGATCGCGACGGCTCAGGGCATTGGCTCTAATAGCGCACTCTATGGCGATGCTCAATCAAAGGTGCAAATCTGGCAGAGACAGCAGCAAGCCGAACAAGGACTTACACAAGCAAGAACTGCTGCAAATAACGGCACACCTGATTCTCTCGTCGAAGCGATTCGGCTCGCGGGTAGGGTTCCGGAGTCAAGTTCCCAAAAGAGTGAGGCAGATCAAGCGATCGGGCAGTGGAGTCAGCAGATTTTGCAGGCGGCGGTTAGTCAGGCAGACACCGATTTAGCAGGCGCGATCGTGACGGCTCAAAAGATTCCGCCTCGCACACAAGCCTATGCAGAGGCACAGCTTCAAATTGAGGCTTGGAAGCGGATTTTAGGACGGTAATTGAACGTGAATTCAGGCGGGACGATCGGGTGTGAAGGGGTCAATCTCCCCTACCATTAGGAGCAATCGTTGCCATAAACCAAGCGAGAATAGAACCAAGGACAATCGTGGAGACACGCGATGAGTCAGACGTTACCTGAACAGGTTCGCTGGACGACTGCCGATCTTGAATTTCTCACATCCGACGAATGAAGCGCTACGAACTCATCGTCAACGTGCTGTCTCCGGGCGCTATAAATGAACGACGAGACCGCGAAGCCATCAAACTCTATTCATTTCAAGGCGTTGAGGAATATTGGATCGTCAGCCGAGAATTGCAACACATAGAAGTCAAGCGCCGCGAGGATGCAGTCCTGAAACGAGCCGCTACACCACTCAAGACACCACCTTATCTATCCTGCCAGGGTTTGAATGCCTCGTACAACGCTTTTTTAGACAGATTGGTTCAACTAAGTAAGCGCGATCGTAGCGCTTAGTCTCTATAGTTTATAAAACAAGGCTCGATAAACAGGTTCCCCCCGCTCGAGAGTCGAGGCTTCCCGCTCAGTTGGAATCGGCATTGGGTTATCAAGTAACCAATCACAATCTTGACAGTGAAAGGCAGGATGGGCAGAGAAGCGATCGACCATCTCGATCGCCACGTCTTCGATATCAGATTGGACAAACACTCGACCGCCATCGCTCAAATGGGTCGCTAATTCTTCGACAACTTCGGGCTGCACGACTCGCCGCTTTTGATGTTTGCGCTTAAACCACGGGTCAGGAAACTGGATCGTCACCTGTTGCAGCGTCCCCGATTTGAGCGGAGCAAATAGAGCGGGCAGCGAATTATTGACATTGCAGAACAGATAGTGGAGATTTTGCAACGCCAACTGATCACGAAACTCGATCGCTTGATCAACCAATGGTTCTCGAATCTCCAATCCTAAAAAATTCCACTCTGGCTGAAGCTGTGCCATTTTGAGCAAAAACCGTCCCCGTCCGCAGCCGATATCTAAGTGCAGAGGCAGCGTTAAATCAGCATAGACTTTCTCCCAGTCAGGCGACTCTGCGGGAGTTTGATATTTTCGACTTAGGGGATTGACGTGCTCACGCACCCGAACAATAGCCAAACGAACCTCCTCGGAAAGGATGAAAAAATTGAGACTAATTTTTTTCTCTCACAATGCCAAACACCGAGGTGTAGCCGTGCAAAAACGTAGTGTTGCCAACCGGACCGATTTCACCGCTACCGAAGAAACCGCCCACCGGAACCCGATCGAGATATTGGGCAAAAAGCTGAGTGTCGAAATTGGGTTCGCCATACAGTCCTTCGCCGCGCCCCATGCAGGAAAACATTAAAGCACCGATCGCTGATGAATGCCCGGTTTCGGTTTGATAGCGTTGCAGCAAGACTTCCAAGTCTGCGGCAGAGGTTTGGGCATCGCGCAGATGAAACTGGATGCGCTGCCCCGGACGAATGCGATCGCCGATCGCGATCGCTCCCACTCGCGGATCAACGCCCAGCAGATTGCGAATCAAGAAGTCGCCTTGCTCTAACCCTTGCTTAAACGCATTTTGCGCCACTCCGACAAAGAGAGAATGTTGCGCCAGATCCCGGTCTTCTTCGCTTAGAGTGTCAATTACTTCTCGCAAAATCTCTAATGGAGTGCGCTGAGTGGCAATCTTGCGGCTAGATGCTGAGCTTTCTTCTAAACTGTCGCGCTCTTGCAAACCCAGCACAATATTTCGTTCGCCTTCGGTTACCCAATAGGGTTGTCCGATCGGGCGACATCCCTGAGCGACGATCGTGTCCATCACAATATTGCCACTGAGCGCCACTCCCACCGATCCTTCTCTATAAAAGCGATCGTTGCAAAACAGGGCAGTTGTGCCACCCATGCGGTCAGAGCTTGCTAAACCACCGACCTTAGAAGCTCCCGCGTAGGCATAGTCTAGCCCTTGCAGCAAATCATTGACTTTGGCAGAGAAGGGATCGGCTAAGACGACGAAGTGAGGGTGATCGGCGATCGGCACCCCCACCAATTCGACCCACGCATCCGGCGAGCTGTCTAGATCAGGCAACTCCTCGGAGGTTAAATGAAAGGTCTTAATCTTCACCCCCGGAAGTGCTGCTAATGTCAGGCTTAGCGCGGGTTCACCTTCGACTTCACGCACCTTGCCTCGCTGAGACACGCCGACAATGCCGCCTCCACTGCAACCGATCAGCGGAACATCTGGCAATTTATCTCTCAACAGAGGCAGCACCCGAGAAAATTCACTGGCAAACGCAGAGGAGATGAACACAAACCCCAAATCAGCAGGAGTCTCTAACAATGTTTGCGCTTGCTCAACCACTTCGGTCACGGCTGACTCAAGGGAAGGGCGCATCGAGAGGGCACAGACCCACTTCATGGAGTCAGTGGTCGGTTCTGTCATAAGATTTCTCCCGGTTGCCAGGAACCATTGATTAACAGGATAAGAACGATCGTGTCTCTTCAGTTTACTAAACCCATGTGCGGACTGGCGCAATCAGCTTGAGAGCAAAAATGCATCTTAATTTGATCGTGGCATAAGTTTTCTAATTAGGCTTGCCGTAATCATTTGCTGGGTTTTCCGAACGCGCCTCTGGTTTGAAAGCAGGTTAAAGTGTTAAAGCATCCGTAATCGTGTGTACTCTCAGGTTTTAAAAGTGTTGCATTCGTTGCAGATAGCTGAATCTTAAGAGATTATCCTCGATTAAGAAACAGAACTGCGATCGCTTGTATCACTGATCTGGTGATATCAAGTGAGCGGCACCCCAAAAATCTGACCTGTACCGACTCTCTCAAACTCTTTGAGCGAACTGTTTCAGTATCTCCGTTCAACGAAAGGACGAAATTATAATCATGAGCGACATCGAAAAGCAGATTGAACAAGAACGTGAAAATGCCCGCGAGATTTGCGGCATCGACGGCAAAGATCCTAAGTGCGCGGCTGCGTGGGATGTCGTTGAAGAGCTTCAGGCAGAGCGTTCTCACCAACTTCAGACTAAGCCCAAAAATTCTTTAGAGCAGTTTTGTGACGACAATCCTGACGCGCTAGAGTGCCGGGTCTACGACACCTAAAACACGATTGGATCGATTTTGACTCTGTCGTCTAGAATCATTGGACAAGCAATGAAGATTCCCCTTTGTGGTAATCTAATTGCTTGTTTTTTATGATTCAAGCCAAGCGTGTTGCAAATGCGCTTGATTAACCGCGAATTCACTCTTAACTATGCACCCCTGGTTTTCCCCGTTTGTTTGGGCTGATTATCGACTCGCAATTCTCTTTCTGGTGATTGTGCCTCTAGCGCTGCTGATCTGGGCATTTGTGCAGAAGGCAGATGCGATGCAGCGATTGCTGACCATCTATTGGCGAGTTGCCAGCTTGTTGGCGATTACGGTCTATTTGCTGATTGGGGCATTGCCGATCGCGTTTTTTGCTGGCTGGTTCGCTCGCGTTCTCATCCCAATCTCGCTTTGGTATTGGGCGGATTTGAATGAAGAAATTCGAGAGCAGCTCGCAAGCCCTTTGAAGTTGACGATGACTTCTTGGCGTTGGGCAGTCTCAATCTATTGTGGTTTGGGCATTCTAGGACAAGTGCCCGTGTTGGGATGCGCCCTGCAAACGAGTGTTCAGATTCAAAGCGATGCGGTTTGTCGCACCTTGTTAGAGCCAGCCTGGTTATATCGAGAATATTTTCATGGCTCAACCCAGCCCTGGTTTTTAGGATTTTTGGGGATTGCTGGGCTGATCATCTACACGCTCTACTTCGGCTATTTTGTTTTCTTTAAGGTCGGTAAGCGCAAGCGATCGGCGATGGGATGAGCATTTAATTTGGATCATGACCTGTGGCTGATTCTCTGGGGCGGCGATTAGAACAGTACACGCTCAAACGTCCGAACGAGGTCTTGCTGGTTGCAATCGAGACAGACGGACAACTTGATGAAGTAGCGATTTTTAAGGGGGTTTCTAGCTCGCTGGTGAATCCGACTGCGTTTAATCCAGATGTGCCTGTGGTGGACGATCGGGCAATTGTTTTGTCGGTCGTTCGCCTGAAAAGCCCCTACAATCCCAATGATCCCCACTACATTCAGAAAGGAATCTCTTGGGGAGAATTTGAGGCTTCATTGTCGTCAATAGGGGTGTAGAGTAACTTCTTCGGGAGAAATGGTATTCTCCCAATAACACGTGTGAGGAGCAGGATTCAGCTATGGTTTCATCGCCCGTCAAGATTCAGCCCGTTAGTCTTTTGACTTCCAATGCTCCAAGGTGGGGCACGATCGTGCTTCCTAATTCAGCCCTGTTTGGCACTGATGGAATTCGCGGTCAGGCGGGAGAGGCGTTAACGGCTCCATTAGCGCTTCAGATTGGATATTGGGCAGGGCAGGTTCTTAAGTCAGCGTCTTCGACGCTCGCCCCCGTCATTTTGGGTCAAGATTCTCGCAACTCTAGCAATATGTTGGCGATGGCGCTATCGGCGGGGTTGACAGCCGCCGGACTAGACGTGTGGGATTTGGGGCTGTGTCCGACTCCGATGGTGGCTCATTTGACGCATCACTGTGACGCGATCGGGGGCGTGATGATCTCCGCGAGTCACAATCCGCCCGAAGACAATGGCATCAAGTTTTTTAACCCCGATGGCACGAAGTTAGCAACAGCGTTACAGCAGCAGATCGAAGCAGCATTGCGAGGTCAGACAGACGTTGTTGCGGCGGCTTCAGCCAATCAGTGGGGGCAACACTATCACCGATCGGATCTCGTAGGTCGCTATGTTGAGGCGTTGCAATCTCCGCTAACGAGTCAAACCTCGCAGCCGTTAGCAGGGATGCGAGTTGTATTAGATTTGGCGTGGGGAGCGGCAACGAGGCTCTCTGCCGAAGTCTTTCAAGCGCTGGGAACCGAGACGATTTGTTTGCACGATCGACCCGATGGCGATCGCATCAATGTCAACTGTGGCTCAACCCATTTAGGGTTACTCAAAGCGGCGGTTCAAGAACACTCGGCAGATCTGGGATTTGCCTTTGATGGCGATGCCGATCGCGTTCTCGCGGTTGACAGTCAGGGCAGAACCGTTGATGGAGATTACATTCTTTATTTTTGGGGGCAGCACCTGCTTCGGTCAGGGCAACTGCCTGGAAATACGATCGTGTCCACGGTGATGTCAAATCTTGGCTTTGAGCGCGCTTGGAACCAGCAGGGTGGTCGATTGATTCGGGCAGCCGTTGGCGATCAATCTGTTCATGCAGAAATGATCCGACAGGGTGCTCAGCTTGGCGGCGAACAGTCAGGACATATTCTTTGTCCTCACTACAGCGTCAGTGGAGACGGCTTGTTAACTGCCTTGCATTTGGCAGCACTGGTGCAACAATCAAGCTGCACGCTGGCAGAATTGGTTGATCAGAGCTTTCAGACCTATCCGCAGCTTTTGAAGAACGTGCGCGTTGAGGATCGCGATCGTCGCCTCAACTGGCAATCGTGCGAGGCGGTGCAAATGGCGATCGTGCAAGCTCAGGCAGACATGGGCGATCGCGGGCGCATTCTCGTGCGGGCATCTGGAACGGAGCCTGTGATTCGGGTCATGGTCGAAGCCGAGACCGAGGCGTTGGTCAGCTATTGGACAGAGAAATTAGTAGCGATCGTGCAAACCCATTTAGCTTAGTTCTGCGGCGAATAATTCATCACACTGACGTTATTTCAACTCACTTCCAGACCATAATAGGGTCGTCATGTTGGAGATAAACCCCTATGCCTAGAACTCCGAGTGAGTTTGCCGTCCATCTCTTGCTAGAAGGTGGGCATCGCGAAGAAGTGCGGTTTGCCACGATTCAAGATTTTCAAAAGTGGTATAGCGGTGAACTTGTGCCCAAGGCGGCTTCCAGTGACTTTATCAGTGTCCCCATTAAGAATATTCAAGGGGAATATATGGTGGTGCGTCCTGCTAGCGTGATGGGAATTCGCGTTGAGCCAGTTTATTCAGGCAGCGTCGATCGCTATTGAAGGAACTTAGAAGCTTTGGAGTCGTCTCGCTTCTCGTTTAGTTGAGTGCTTGGATAGAATGAGAAACTTGCGATCTGCTGGAGTCCCTTGTTTTTTGGCGCTCATGCTACTAGGGATGTCTGGAGTGTGGGACCGTTCGGCTCGATCAGTGCCCACTCCGATGATCGCTGCCCCGACGATTCCGCTCAACCCCGCGACTCAATCGCCCAACGTCTTCGACGATCGATTATGGGAGCGTTCTAGCGATCGTCAAGCGTTGCTGAGAGCGATCGACCACAGCTTACGCTATTTGCGAACGGCTGAAGCGATTCGAGCTTATCAAAACTATCGGGTGCAAGGAGTGACGCACGATCGTGTCGATCGCAGTCTCAGACGATTTAAGCAACTCATTCTCACGTCGCACTCTGCCCAAGAATTGCAGACCGCGATCGAGCGAGAATTCATCTTTTATCAATCCACGGGCAAAGACAATCAGGGAACGGTGGCGTTCACGGGTTATTTTGAGCCAGTCCATGAAGCGAGTCGAGTTCGCACTGCCAGCTATCGCTATCCGCTCTATCGATCGCCCGATCTCGCTAAATTGAAAACGCTTCACCCCACACGCCTTGCGCTAGAAGGCAAAGACGGTTTGCAAGCGAATAAAGGATTGCTGCGAGGATTGGAATTGGTGTGGTTGCCCGATCGCTTAGAAGCGTTTCTCGTGCAGGTGCAAGGCTCGGCTCGACTGCAACTTACCGATGGCACCGTGATGACGATCGGCGTTGCTGGACACACCAATCAGCCCTACACAGGCATTGGACGAGAATTGGTCAAAGATGGCAAACTCCGCCTCGAAGAGTTGAACCTTCCCAATGTGGTGCACTATTTCCAGCAGCATCCCGACGAATTGGATGTTTATTTGCCTCGCAATCGGCGGTTTGTCTTCTTTCAAAATACTCAAGGTTCTCCCGCGATGGGAAGTTTAGGCGTTCCGGTGACAGCAGAACGCTCGATCGCCACCGATAAATCGTTAATGCCACCGGGAGCGATCGCGCTGATTCAAACTCAACTGCCGATTCTGAATGCAAACAACCTATTAGAACAGCGTTCTGTTAGTCGGTTCGTGCTAGATCAAGATACGGGTGGTGCCATTGTTGGGTCGGGTCGCGTCGATATTTTTATGGGCACTGGGCAAGCAGCGGGCGATCGGGCAGGACTCGTCAACGCCACTGGACAGCTTTATTATTTACTGCTGAAATAGCTCATCAGTTCAGCCCCCAAAGTCAATACAATAGACTCAAGCTTCCGACGGTGAAGGGCATTTCTATGACGGCAACCCAATCTGAGTTTACGCTCAAGGCTCTCTCTGACCGTACTCAACTTCCAGAGTCAGACGGAACTTGTGTGAAGAATTTTCAAGAACACCCGCAGAGGAGCCTCTTGACGGATTCAATCCGCCCCGTGTTGCCGCGTCTTCACCCCGACGGACATGATTGTATCGGTCAAGATTGCGGCATTTACTGGCGATTGACCGAACCGCCTGAAAAAGGAGCTGAAGCACCCGATTGGTTTTATGTGCCAACGTTCCGCCGATGCTGAAGGGGGTGTTTCGTCGCTCTTATGTGCTGTGGCAAGAATATGTCGCGCCCCTGATCGCCTTAAAATTTGGGTCGGGAGACGGCAGCGAAGAACGAGATCAAATGCCCGTCACAGGCAAGTTTTGGGCCTATAAACAGGCAATTTGTATCCCGTTTTATGGCATCTTATGAATGTGGCAAAGGCTCGATCGAGCTATATCATCTCGTTGATAGTCGCTATCCGTCAATGACTGCCAACAAGCGCGGACATTTTCCCATTCCGCCGATGGGCGTTGAGCGAGGCATTTGGCAGGGAGAACCTGAGTCGATGGGGCTTCCGTGGTTGCGCTGGTGGGATGATCAGGGCAATTTGCTATCAACGGGCGGCTCGTCTGGCTGAACGGCTGCGTCAGATGGGCATTGACCCCAACGAAGTCTAACCACAACGCTTGACCTCTGATCGTTTATGGATGCACCACTCGACATTACGCTGCAAATTGTCATCACCGTGATTGCAGGAATTGGTGCCCAAGTGCTAGCAGAATTTGTCAAAATTCCGGGCATTGTTTTTTTGCTGGTATTTGGCATTCTTCTGGGTCCAAGTGCGCTGGGAGTGCTGCATCCCGATCGCTTAGGCAATGGGTTAGAAGTCTTAGTTTCCTTGCTGGTGGCAGTGATTTTGTTTGAAGGCGGCTTCAATCTGCAACTGCGAGATTTAGGTAGAGTGTCTGGCAGTTTGCGAAACTTAGTCACGATCGGAACGCTAATCACGCTCATTGGTGGTGGCATAGCAGCCCATTGGCTGAGTGAGTTTCCTTGGACGATCGCGTTTCTCTACGGTTCGCTTGTCGTCGTCACGGGACCTGTGGTGATCAATTCTCTGCTGCGGCAGGTCAAGGTCGATCGCCAAGTTGCCACCATTCTCGAAGGTGAAGGAGTGCTGATCGATCCGGTGGGCGCAATTTTGGCAGTCGTGGTGCTGAACGTGCTGCTGAATGTCGATCCTGACCCGTTGACAGTGGCGAGTGATTTAGGCATCCGATTAGGAATTGGCACCACGATCGGGGCAGGCGGCGGCTGGTTACTCGGCTTTATTCTCAAACGTGCCACATTCTTGTCAGAAGATTTGAAGAATTTGGTGGTATTAGCTGGCTTGTGGGGCTTGTTTGGGCTGGCGCAGATGCTTCGCAGCGAAGCAGGACTGATGGCAACCGTCGTGGCAGGAATTGTTCTTAGAGCGTCTGCCCTGCCCGAAGAGCGAATGCTGAAGCGCTTTAAAGGGCAACTCACCATTTTGGCGACCTCGGTTCTGTTTATTTTGTTGTCGGCAGACCTGTCGATCGCGGGTGTTTTCGCGTTGGGCTGGGGCGGATTATTGACTGTGTTGGCGCTGATGTTTATTGTTCGTCCTCTCAGCGTTTGGCTTTGCACTTGGAATAGTGATCTCAACTGGCGACAAAAGATTTTTTTAGGATGGATTGCGCCACGCGGTATCATTGCCGCTTCTGTTGCGTCTCTGTTTGCAATTTTGCTAACTCAGCGAGGCATTAACGGTGGCGATTCGATTAAATCGCTTGTGTTTTTGACGATTATTCTCACGGTTGTGATTCAGGCATTAACGGCTCAATGGGCAGCAAATTTGCTGCAAATCACGTCTAACGATGCAACGGGTGCGGTAATTGTTGGGTGCAGCCCGTTAAGTTTGCTGATTGCGCGGTTGTTTTTAGAGCGAGACGAACCCGTTGCGCTGATTGACACCGATCCCGATTCTTACCCGTTAGAGCGTCAGCCTAAGCTCAAAATATTTATGAGTAGCGCTCTCGATACTGACGTGTTAGAAGAAGCAGGACTGTCTCAAGTGGGCACGTTTTTGGCGATGACCAATAATGGTGAGGTGAATTGGGTTGTGGCGCAGCGTGCCATTGAAGAATTCAATCCGCCCAGAGTGTTAGCGATTTGTCCTCGCGATTCTCAAGTTAGCAGTTCAAACAGCAAAGTTCAGCAAGCGTTTAGTTCACAAATTGCGCTGAAAGTTTGGAACCAGTATTTAAATGACGGAGCGGTCAAATTGGGTGAAACCATCTTAAGAGAAGAGAGATTTGACGAGCAGCAAGTCCATCTTAAAGCGTTGATTGAAGCGGAGAGCCTGATGCCGTTGTTAGTTGAGCGATCGCACTCTCTGCAAATTATCTCTGACGATACCGAGTGGCAAATCCATGATCGGATCGTCTATCTTCTACACGACCCCAAACCCCAACTTTTAAAACTGCTGTCTGGGTCAAGTCAACTGCGGCTGACATTAGAAAAATTGCCAGAAGTTGACGAGATTCCGGTGCCAGAACCTGCGTTGAGTGCAGTGAGCGAGTCAGTCCCAACGCTAATCACGGACTCAGCCGGTAGTTAACCTCCCAACTCACCCAGAAATTTCTCATACTGAAATAAGGGTACAAAAATAAGGGTACAAACCTGACAGAATTCTTCTAACGCTTGAAACTAGACTGCAAAATCATCAGATGTCGATCGTAAGAGATAATCCAACCATGCTTGAATCCTACCGCCAACAAACGGCTGACCGTGCCGCTTTGGGCATTCCGCCGCTTCCTCTCAGTGCTCAACAAACGTCAGATCTGTGTGAGTTGCTCAAACACCCGCCTGCTGGAGAAGAAGAGACGTTATTGGCATTGCTGCGCGATCGTGTGCCTCCCGGCGTTGACCAAGCTGCTTATGTGAAAGCAGGGTTTTTGACGGCGATCGCTAAAAAAAATATCACCAGTCCGTTGATCTCGCCTAAAGATGCTGTGATGCTGCTCGGCACGATGATGGGCGGCTATAACGTTCACTCGTTGATTGATCTGCTGCAATCCAACGATGCAGAATTAGCCGCAGCAGCGGTCGCCGCTCTCAGCAAAACGATGCTGATTTTTGATACTTTTCATGATGTCCAAGTTTTAGCAGAGACGAATGAAAATGCCAAACAAGTGATGAATGCGTGGGCAGAGGCGAAATGGTTTACCGATCGTCCTGTGTTGGCAGAGGCGATCACTGTCGTCGTCTTCAAAGTGCCTGGAGAAACTAACACCGATGATTTGTCTCCGGCAACTCATGCCACCACGCGCCCCGATATTCCGCTACACGCCCTAGCCATGCTGGAATCGCGGATGCCTGGAGGATTGCAAACTTTGGTCGAGTTAAAGCAAACAGGTCATCCGGTCGCCTATGTGGGCGATGTGGTGGGTACGGGATCATCGCGCAAATCGGCAATCAACTCTGTCCTTTGGCACATTGGGCAAGACATTCCCTTTGTGCCTAATAAACGGACGGGTGGCTATATTTTGGGAAGCTCGATCGCGCCGATCTTTTTCAACACTGCCGAAGATTCAGGGGCACTGCCGATTCAGTGCGACGTGTCCCAAATGGAGACGGGCATGGTGATCACGATTCACCCGTTTAAAGGAGAAGTGACGAACCAATCTGGGGACGTGATCGCGACGTTTGGCTTGCAGCCTGACGCGATCGTCGATGAAGTCCGAGCGGGTGGACGCATTCCCTTAATCATCGGACGCGGATTGACCGACAAAACTCGTGCTGCCTTAAACCTTGCACCGAGCGATTTGTTTATTCGCCCTAAAATGCCTGTTGACACGGGTAAGGGCTTTACCCTGGCGCAAAAAATGGTCGGCAAAGCCTGCGGTCTGCCTGGTGTGCGTCCCGGTACGTCTTGCGAACCTGCCATGACTACGGTTGGATCTCAAGACACGACGGGACCGATGACTCGTGACGAATTGAAAGAACTCGCCTGTTTGGGCTTTAGTGCTGACTTAGTGATGCAGAGTTTCTGTCACACTGCCGCCTATCCCAAACCTGTTGACATCAAAACGCATCACGACTTGCCCGACTTCATCTCGTCGCGGGGTGGCGTTGCTTTGCGTCCGGGCGATGGCATCATTCACTCGTGGCTTAACCGGATGTTGATGCCGGATACCGTAGGCACTGGCGGCGATTCTCATACTCGCTTTCCGTTGGGGATTTCGTTCCCGGCGGGGTCGGGATTAGTGGCGTTTGCAGCCGCGATCGGAGTCATGCCCCTCGACATGCCCGAATCGGTTCTCGTCCGCTTCAAAGGCGAAATGCAGCCCGGAATCACCCTGCGAGATTTGGTGAATGCCATCCCCTATGTGGCGATTCAAAAAGGGCTGTTGACCGTCAGCAAAGAAAACAAACAGAACATCTTTGCGGGGCGGATTCTAGAGATAGAAGGATTGCCTGATCTCAAAGTTGAGCAAGCCTTTGAGCTAACCGATGCCTCTGCGGAACGGTCTTGTGCGGGATGCACCATCAAACTTAGCATCGAAACGGTTTCGGAGTATTTGCGATCGAACGTTGCCCTGCTGACCAACATGGTGGCACGCGGCTATGAAGATGCTCGCACCCTGATGCGTCGCGTCGCCAAAATGGAGCAATGGCTGGCAAATCCGAGTCTTCTCGAAGCCGATGCTGATGCTGAATATGCTGAGGTCATTGAGATCGATTTGAGCGAGATTAAAGAACCGATCGTGGCGGCTCCCAACGACCCCGACAACATCAAATTGCTGTCAGAAGTGGCGGGAGACAAAATCGACGAAATCTTTATCGGCTCGTGCATGACTAACATCGGTCACTATCGCGCTGCCGCCAAAGTTTTAGAAGGCGTTCCCCCCGTGAGCAGTCGCTTGTGGATTTGCCCTCCGACTCGCATGGATGAACATCAACTCAAAGAAGAAGGCGTGTATGGCATCTTTGGCGCATCGGGAGCCAGAACCGAAATGCCCGGATGTTCTCTCTGTATGGGCAATCAGGCACGAGTGGGCGACAACACAACCGTCTTCTCGACTTCAACCCGCAACTTTAACAACCGCATGGGCAAAGGTGCTCAAGTCTATCTAGGCTCGGCAGAGTTGGCGGCGGCGTGTGCATTGCTGGGTCGCATTCCTACCGTTCAAGAATATTTGGAGATGATGGCAAATAAAATTAATCCCTTTGCGGACGATCTTTATCGCTATCTCAACTTCGATCAGATTGCCGGATTTGGAGATGAGGGTCGGGTGATTCCGTTGGAAGAGATGCCTCGCATTGAGGACATTTTAGGAATGCCTGTAGCGGCTCGTTAAGTTGTGTTGGGTGAGCGATCGGTCAAGATGTGCTCATCCAATAGCGACATTTGGGTCTACAAAACAACGATCGAGGTCTACAAAACGGCTTTTGGGACCTAATTAAGGGAGCCGAGTTTTCCAAAGGGGTAATCGACGGCTCCCCAATTTTTTACAGTTGAATGGTGGTTTTGTTGTGCAATTCCTCCACTTGAATCAGTGAACCACTACCCAGGACAATGTTGAATTTCACTGAGGAACGTTCAACTTGATATCCCGGTAACACGCGAACGATTTGATATTCAGTCGTCAAATCACTCGTGCCATCCCATTTGAGGAATGCCAGTTGATTGGACGCAATCTCACTCAGTTGTGAAACAAAATCCTCAATCGCATCGCTAACATTCGGGAGAATGCCAGACGACATGAAGATATATCGCTCTTGTAAATCCAAAGTCACACTAACTCGATAACATCTTTCCTTTGAGCATCGCAACTCCACGGTGAACGAAATCGAGCTATGCACGATCGTCCTAACTCCCATAGTTTTTGTCCTCTCAATTAATTCAAAGAGGACAAAAACACTGATTTCTCAGATATTCCCTGTGGGTAAAGAATGTATGCAGGATCTTGATTCCAGCCTTTCAAGATCCCATAGCAAAGCTGACGGTGTACAATCATGAACGCCTCCTGAGTTACTGACATTAACTAGGGATGGAAGTCCTCGGAGTCTGATTGTCCAGATCAGATTTCCGGGGCACGACATCCATCACTGCGATGTATTCTACAAGAGTTTTTTGTTTTTTGGAATGCTGAGTTTTTGAGTTGGGGAAGTGCGGGAGCGATCGTTCAACAGTAGCCATGTGCTTGCTAATGCTTAAGAATTCCCTGTCTGTCCTGGAGATATGCGGAAAGTTTCTGCCGATCCGTCGATTTTAGCATGATATGCATAAAATTTCTCTCTAATAACAAGTTAGACCGCTGAGCCTTCTGTAAGGACGTAGCGCAACTTTGTCTACAGGGTGTGACAATCAAATGAGCATGAGTTCTCGGTTGAGCACAGTTTAATAGGTGAACATTAGTGGCAGACAAAAACTGCTGCTTGTATAGTAGAGAAAAACATCCTCAGCTTTCACCACTGAAACCTGGAGTTATTAAAGCTATGCACCGTTATATTAAGCATATTAAGGCTGAGGGAGTTCTTGGACGTTTTGATATTGATCAACAATTCCAAGAAGGTGTAAATGTATTGTTTGGTAAAAATGGAACCGGAAAAACAACTCTACTTCATATATTGGCTAACTTGCTAAATGGTGACTATAAACGATTCGCTTACACAGAATTCAGAACAATTAAAGTCCAGCTTAATGATGAAACTAATATTGTTGTTTCAAAAAAGAAAGGCGAAAAAGATAGTTACATTAATGTAGCTGTTAATGATAAATGCGTTGCAAAAGATCTTTCAATAAAAGAGATCTGGAAGCGAGACCAAGATAGGGAAGAACGGGTTGTGCAGTCAAGTGCTTATCGAGAGCGAATGGTGAAACAATCACAAGATGATGAGGATGTTGTTTCTATACTTCCAGTAGCTTACTTTCCTGCTTTTAGAACGATGATAGAGGCATGGGCTTCAGCAGAATCGAGGATACGACATCCAAAAGAAATACAGATTTTAAGCACGAGCTTTGCGCGTGAGCTGTTTGGTTCCTTTGTTCCGACTTTAAACTATCCTTCACCAATTGAAATAGAACGTGAACTAAGTGAAGAGGTTGATGCGGCTGTGGTCAAAGTAGCACGCGCTGATAGAGAATATTTTGGAGAATTGCTTCCAAGCATATTTCAAATTTTATCTAAAAACCCACTTTCTACTGACTATACCTTTTCAGAGGAAGGTGGATCTGAAGCAATTTTTGAAGAAATAAACTCGCTGGTCAGAAAACTAGAAGATTATCCATTAAAAGCGGCTCCTACAATCACGCAACTCCGTAGTTCCGTATCTTCTTTTCAGGTAGATGAGCAAACAAAGAGAATTGCAGAGCAAGTACTGGATATTTATCGAAAGGCTCTTATAGAAGTTGTTTCAGTCCAAGAGAATTCATTTAAGAGTATTGAAACTTATCTAAATTCTATAAATTCATTTTTAGAAGGTAAAAGCATAGAAATTAGTTTGACAGAACGATTGAGGCGAAAGTCATCAGTAGGAATAAAATTTGAAGCAGGAACTCCAAAAACAATACCTGGTATTCGTCGCGCATTATCATCAGGAGAGCGTCAAATAGTAACTCTGATTTATGCTGCAACTCATATGACAACACTCCGGACAATTTCAAGCGGCGATGATGCCGTAATTGCAAAGGGTTGAGTAGTTGGGATGGGATTTAATCAAGGTTGGCTCCAAGTCCAAGGTTGCAATAAATCGGTTGAGGAGATGCTGGTTGAGCGCCCGTCGCTTCACTGATGGCATTGAAAAAGGCACTCGCTCCTGCCCTGACTGCTGCTGATTGGCTTCCACTTTAGCGAGATTTAGGGCAGTTAAACTGGCATTAAAGTGGAACTCCAGTTTGGTCAGGTCACGGGCTTGACAATCCTCCAGACCTGCAAATTGTTTGGCATCGCGGAAGAGAAATTCGATCTGGAATCTCAACTGGTAGAACTGAACGATTTGCTGCGGGTCTTGGTCCACATCGGTACTGAACAATAAACAGGTGCCGACTCGGTGAGGAGAGCGACGGTCGATGAGGTAGACGACTCGAATCTCCCGCTTCAAGGAGACGTGCCACACTCGCTGGGTGTACAGGTCAACGTCTGGTCGTAGGGGTTGCACAAAGGTGAAGCGGCTCAGGTCGGTCAAGTCCACTTTGCCATCGTACTTGCGAGGTCTGCCCCGCATCTTCTGCTCACCTGTGTAGAGATAGCGGAGATTCGCGTCACAGCGCAGTTTGCTGATCACGTCTAGCTGGCAGTGCGCGACCCCACTGACAAAGTTTGCTTTGGCATACGCTCCATCGACCGCTAAGTAGCGCACCTGGTGAGGGAGATGCGGACGCACAGCTTCGAGATGATAGAGATATTGATCCATTCGCGTGATCTCGCTGGGGATATCTGCTTGGGCGAGGGTTTGTTGGGCAGACAACGCATAAGCGGTTTTGGCTTCGACATCCACCACGCCCACTAACGAAATCTCTAAGCCTTTCTCAACCCGACTATTACAGCCATTCCAATACCAGTCGATGCCTTCTGTCGCTTTGCCGCTCTTGGCGATAAACGAGCCATCCATCACCAACAGCAACGCCTGTCCTGCTCTGGGTGAAAGGTTGACCAGTTCTACATTGAACGAGGTGAAGTCAAACTCTGCCCCGAAGTGCCGTCGGTATGTCTTCTCATCCAACTCACTATAACGGCTCAAATTCGTGAAGTTCACCTTGCCGCAGACAATCAGAATGGTCGAAAACAGCGTCACGAAAAACGTCACTTGCGGTTTGCGAAAACGCCCACTTTCGTCAGTAGGCTTTGTACAATAGCTTCCATGTGGCTATCCATCCGGTGCGGTTTTGTTATTTGCACCCTAGTGGACGGATAGCTTTTCTGTCAAAAATTGTCCGGACTATTGATATGAGTAAGCAGCAAATAGTTTTGATTGACGAACCAGAGATTTCTCTTCATGTTGATTGGCAAAGGCATCTTCTTCAGAAAATGTCTGAGCAACTTGGAAAGCGGCAAATTATAGTATGTACACACTCACCTGTGATTGGGGCTGATTACGAAGATCGAGTAGTAATTTTTGAGCCAACAATTACCTGTTCGTCTGAAAACATCAACGACAATGGGCTTGTTGAAGAGGACGGCGAGGTATTTTGATGGCTAAGTTTGATCCAGAATCTTACCGGCTATATTTGAGGAACAGTATCATTAGTGGTAAAAACAAGCACATTCTTGTTGAGGGCAGAGACGATAAATATTTAATTGAGAGATTATGGCAAGACTTTTTAAACCAAAATAGCCAAGCAATTACTTACAGAATTCTTGTAGATTCTGCTGAAAATCTTATAAGAGGAAATGAATTAGATCCATTTTCAAATAATAGGCAGAAAGTGGAATCCATTACTAGCAGTGTTTATGGGAAACCATATGCAGATGATTTTGTTGGCTTTGTTGACAGAGGATTACACGAGTTTAAATGGGATTGTGAGATTAATTCGGAACTTCAGGATTTGATTGAATCTCACGAAGTAATTAAGCGGCTTGTTCTGTCAAGAGGGCATTCTATAGAAAACTATATCTTCGATTTCTCTATACTTTATGAAGTGCTCGAACATCTTTCAACTACAGCATATGCGAATCAGGCAATTGCGTTATTTAAGGGATATTTTCAGTATACTCTCCGTGTAGCTTGCTCAATTGGTCTTGCGGCAACAAAAGTTCAAATTTTATCTAAAACTAATTCAACAATTGACTACAATCTTCTCGAAATCACTTCAAATGGAGAGCTTATGTTTAAGCTCGATGATTGGATTCAGAAACTCGTTGATAGAGGAATTTCAGTCGCGCAAGCGCAAGACATAAGACTGCACTATACAACTTATAGCGATCAGGTTTCTAGATCCTCCATTTCTTTGATTAGATGGATATGTCATGGACATATTGGTTACGATTTTTTAAGAGCTTTATATGAGAGATGTGTACTCGATAGTTGTCCAATCACACAAGATAAGTCTAAAGAGTTGAGTGGGATAAGTTGGGTGGCTAAAGACAAATTGCTGTATTCCTTTGTTAATTCTTGGATAAAAAAGTCTTTGCAAAATCAGTATGAATACCCTATAGCTATTTTTGAATTATTAAGAGTAACATCATAAGTGTTAAGTAATTGACGTGGTCTAGCAACTTTGCTGGAGCGGACTGACGAGAAATCTTAACTGGTTTGTGAAGGCCAATTGCAGCCGCTCAGCAGAAACGTTAGCTGGCTTCGTTCAGAGTTCTTGCACTCGGACTTCGAGGCGATCGTAAAACCATACGAACTCGCTACTGCTTGACTGACGCTCTCCTGATCGTCTTGAGGCGTTCTATGATCAAATCAAGCTTATATTTCTTGACTATGTTCAAAGTGGTTTCTCCTGGGTTTTTACAAGAGTTCGATCGCTGGGTTGATGCGTTAGAGATGGCAAGGTCGCTCATGCCTCAATGCAAATGGATGCAGGATGTCCGTATTTTTGAAGACAGAAGTTTAGTGTGGGTCTACAGTCGATCGCACAAATATCCGCAATTTGTAGGAGCGGGAACTTACGATCGACTAGCAAAACGGTTTTTGTGGGAAACGATCGCAGACGAGAACTCTGTAGAAACTCCGATCGATGGGGAGACTTCTGTTTAAGCAACCAGCGGTTGACATATCTCGTTTTGAAGCGCCACCTCCTGAGTTTGCATCGTTTGAATCGATTCCGTCACAATCCGGTGTGTATTCCACCCCTGCTCATATTGCTTTAACCAACGCTGTGCCTCGTTGCCCTCTCGCAAAATCTTCTTGAGTGGCAGCAAAAAGCAGCTAAAGCCTTGTTTTTTAGCGATCGACCACACCTCTCCATAAAGCTCCTCAACCCAATCTCGTGCCAAAATGGGTGTGCCTGATCTCCAATCGATTAATTCAGCGTCGAGGCTGGCGTGAGCGGCGGCGATTTCATTGGCATCGGCGATCGCGACCAAATCCTCTGCTCGTGTAGCGGCTGGCAGTTGACTGAGTTCTAATGGGTCGAGACGCGGATCGTCAAGCAGTTGATGAAGTCGGGCTTCTAACAGCGCTGTGATAGCGAGAAGCGCGATCGGGTCAGACACCAAATCACAAATTCTCAACTCCAGTCGATTGAGATTGTAGGGGCGACGATCGCCATTCGGACGCACTGACGACCAGAGGTGACGCACATTTTGCATTGTGCCTGCCGCTAATTGCTCCTCTGTCCAGCGAATGAAGTGAGCATGACCCTCAAATAGCGGGACGTGAGTCGGCGTTTTAGGAAACACTGCCCAGCGACTAGAGTGAGAACCTGTTACTTTGCCATTCAAAAAGGGAGACGCAGCGCTTAATGCTAGATATAACGGTGCCTCAACTCGCACTAGGCGACAGGCACGCATCAATAATTCTGGGTCACTGATGCCGACATTAATGTGAACGCTTGCCGTCACCACTTTCGTTCCATAAGTCTGCTCAATGTAATCGTGATAGGGGTTCCCCGGATCAGATCGGTGAAATTCATCTGCCCCACTCAAAGCCAACGTGCTGCCGGGAATTAAGGTATAGTCTCCCAACTGCTTAAGGTATTGCCGAAGTTGAACACGCGGACGAACCAGATCACACAGCGATCGCTCATATCGATAGCTCGGCGGAGTCGTGTATTCAACGTTGCGGCTGTCGGGTTCTCGCACAAAGCCGTCCAACGTCGCGACAATCTTGTCAGACATGCCGACAACCGCACCGTCTGGTGTCCCAGTGTAAACCTCGATTTCAAACCCTTTTGATAGCAGCATCTCGCCTCACAAATTGAGCGGTCTTACTCTTCTAGTATCTGGGAAAAAGGGACGACTGCGAACTATCCCAAAGGAAGGGAGACGGATTGCGATCGAGATCGAGCACAAAACCCTAGAGATGGCATACTCATCTAAGCCAGAACATGCTGGGGAAATCAAATCGTGGGACTGGGTAGATGGGTTGGTTTTTTGGGGTTGGCGATCGCGCTCTATATCCTGTGGGAGATTCGCCAGGTGTTGCTGTTGGTGTTTGCGGCAATTGTGTTTGCTACGGCACTCAACAGCTTGGTGCGTCGCCTTCAACAAGCTGGACTGAAGCGGGGCGGAGCGGTGACGCTCTCGATCGTGGTTTTTATAGTGCTGTTGCTCGTCTTCATTGGGCTGATTGTGCCGCCGTTTATCTCTCAGTCTCAGCAACTAGTCGAACTGGTGCCCAAGGGACTTGATAACCTGCAAAATCGGTTTCAAGATATGCAGAGCCTGATTCCTGGTTATTCTCAATATCTGCCAGGAGTCGATGAGCTGATTGGGCAAATTAAACCATTAGCTGCACGGGTTGCCGGAAACTTTTTCTCCTGGTTTTCAAATGCCCTGGCGATCGTCGTCAACCTCCTGCTCGTGGTGATTTTGACGGTGATGTTTTTGCTCCATCCTCAACCCTATCGCCGAGGACTTGTGCTGCTGTTTCCGTCGTTTTATCGCCGCCGTGCCGATCAGATTCTGTCTCTGTGCGAGATTGCATTGGTCAACTGGATTGGCGGCATTCTGATCAACATGGTGGTGATTGGAACGGTAAGCGGGATTGGCTTGCTGGTCTTACGGGTGCCTCTCGTGTTAGCAAATGCTCTGTTAGCCGGATTGTTAGAAGCGATTCCGAATGTGGGTCCGACGTTGAGTGTGATTCCACCCGTGGCGATCGCGCTAATCGAAGATCCCTTAAAAGCAGGAGCCGTTGTGGTTCTATACATCGTGATTCAGCAGCTTGAGCAATATTTGCTCGTGCCGTTTGTGATGTCAAAGCAGCTATCGATGCTTCCGGCGGTGACGCTACTATCTCAAGTTATCTTTGCCATCTTCTTCGGATTTTTAGGCTTATTTCTCGCCATTCCTTTAGTGATTGTGGGTCAAATTTGGCTGCAAGAAGTTTTGGTCAAAGATATTCTTGACCCTTGGCAAGACAGTGAGAAGTTTCAATCTGACGTGCCAACCCTCCTCGAAGCGTCGCCCGCCAAGAGTTCAGATTCAGAACACATTTGAAAAGTCTTCATCAGTCTGATGTCTAGTTACGATCGCATCTACGCTATCGTCCGCCAAATTCCCTACGGGCGGGTTGCGACTTATGGACAGGTGGCAGAATTGGCAGATCTGGCAGGTCGAGCGCGTCTGGTGGGCTATGCTTTGTTTCGGGTTAGCCCACTTCACGACGATGTGCCTTGGCATCGAGTCATCAATGCCAAAGGCGAGATTTCTGAGTCGCCCTTTCGCAATGGTGGAGATTATTTGCAGCGATCGCGCCTCGAAGCCGAAGGCGTTCAATTTAGCCCAACCGGAAAAATTGACTTGTCGCACTATCGATGGCAACCGCATTATGAGGAGTAGTTAGTCAATATTACTTATGCTTTTTTTAAAGTCCTCGATTAAAATTTACTCACATATATCTTCCGTAGCAGTCTTCAGGTCAGAGCGGCACACGAATCTGACCGAGCATTGGGGTGTGTTTAAAGACTCTCTCGTCGATTCTGACTCGCCCTGAACTGAAGTTTGGGCTGACTTGGAAAAGTCCGTTGAAACGGACTCAGAATTTGACCTGACTCGCGTTCAGTCCGGTTTAACGGGACTTCCCACCCTCTGCCCAAACTTCAGTTCAAAGCGGGGTAGCAACGAAGACCAGAGTTTGAAGAGACTGTTTAGCCTAACTGCAAAGTTTGAATTGCTGTTGAGAGTTCTATGAAGCAGGTTTCCCGGTTTCACGATCGCCTATGGCTCTATGCCTTTTTAGCCAGATTTCGATGGCTAAAAAGCTACACGCGCAAGATTTTGGTGATCGCTTTCATCGGAACCCATGTTCCGCTCTTGTCGCTGCTGACCTGCTTTATTTTTTCCACCACGCTTCCTTTAAACAACAAAGTTCAAGTTTTGGTCATTGCTCTGGTTGCCACTCTCATTGGCACAGGCATTACCCTGTTTGCATTGCATTCTCTCTTGACCCCGTTAGCGATGACCTCTCTAGCCTTGAGGCAATATCAGCGCGATCAGCAACTGCCTACGCTGCCCACCGTCTTCACCGATGAAGTCGGGACCCTGATGGCAGACACCTCTGAGACGCTGCAAAAGCTTGACGAGGTGATCCGCTATATGGAGAACTATGACGACCTGACAGGGCTACCTAATTCAGGTTTGTTTCGTGATTCACTGCGGCTGGTGCTGCTGCAAACATCGCCCTCACAGCTTGTGGCGGTGCTGGTGTTTCGGTTAGATAACTTTAACGATGTCACCCATACGCTGGGCTACCATCACAGTGAACAACTCCTGCGATCGGTGGCACAACATCTCAGTCGGTGCCTTTACAAGGACGGGGTGCTGGGGCGGGGTGGCAGTAACGAGTTTTGGGTCTTGCAATCTGTGACGACGATCGCAGAAGTGGACACCCTAGCCAAAGCTTTGTTAGAAACCGTTTCAAAACCCTTTTTGTTTGACGGCACCACTATTCGCACGAGTGCCAGCGTCGGCATTGCACTGCATCCGATCGATGCGGCGCATGTGGATGTGCTTTTGGGCAATGCTGGAAGCGCAATGGCGGTAGCCAAACAGCAGGTGGGAAACAGCTATCAATTTTATTCGACTGAGTTAGGGGTTCAACTTCAAGAGCGGCTCAGACTTGAAGCAGATTTGCATCACGCTCTAAAGCGACAAGAATTATATTTGCTGTATCAGCCCCAATTTGCTGCTAACACCAAAACCCTGGTAGGAGTTGAGGCACTGATTCGCTGGCAGCACCCCACCTTTGGGCTGGTCTCACCCGCGCAGTTTATTCCGATCGCTGAAACCAGTGGGTTGATCCTTGAGATCGGAGAATGGACACTCCGCACTGCTTGCGCTCAGGGTGCAAAATGGCTCAAGGCAGGCTTGCCCCCGATCGTGATGTCGGTCAACCTGTCAGCCCTTCAGTTTAAGCAGGGCTATTTGGTCGAGTGCGTGACTCAAATTCTGGATGAAACGAGACTGCCTGCCCAATTTCTAAAATTAGAGTTAACTGAAAGCCTGGTAATGGAGAATATCAAACCTGCGATTCAGATTTTGCAGCAGTTGCACGAGATTGGCGCATCGATCGCGCTTGATGATTTTGGCACCAGCTATTCGTCGCTCAACTATTTGACGCAGTTGCCGCTCGACACCCTCAAAATCGATCAGTCGTTTGTTCGCAAGCTAGAAAGTAGCGCCCAAGATGCCACGATCGTGCGAACTATCATCTCACTGGCTCACAACTTGGGCTTAAACGTGGTGGCAGAAGGGGTTGAAACTCACAGCCAACTCGACTTTCTCACGGCAAATGGGTGTGATGAGATTCAGGGTTATTTGCTGGGTCGCCCGGTCATGGCTGACGTGATCGCTCAATGTCTCAAAGCATCCCCAATCTCAGAGTCAGTTAAACACGTCTAAAATTTTGCGACAAAATCCTCTCAGCCGCTCACAAATTTCTGGAGTTGGGCTGCTCATGCCTTCAAAGCCCCAATCTTGCACGGTTGAAAATCGCCACTGGTTGCCCTCATGATCAAAGCCTGCCGCTTCGACTCCGATCGCCCGACGAGTCTGACTATCTAAATCCTGGTGAAACCGGATTTGCACTAAAATGCTGCGGCTTTGAAACAGGCGACTGCGACCTGGAAAGTGAAAGCCGATGTCGATCGATTCGGGATCGACCAGATCTCGCGTGTCTGCGTCGTTTGCCCACGGCTTTAAGTCTGCCCGTGCATCAGGAAACTCAGATTTAAAGAGGTTGACCACCGTTGCGATTTTGCTCGTTGTTTCAAGGGTGGTTGCTTGGTCTGCTGCGTTCACTCGACGCTCTCCTTACCCTTGGTTTGAATTGCTCACAGCCTGGAATTTACGCTTTTTTACAATCATAATCAACCCTCTGTTAAGAGGCAGTACTGATTGATACTAACGATGCTCTCTAACGTTAAGTTGCCAGGTTAATCATTTGCTTGACAGAGTTGGGCGATAAACTGCTAGAATACTATTCGGTAACGCGATGGGGCGTCGCCAAGTGGTAAGGCACCGGGTTTTGGTCCCGGCATTCCTAGGTTCGAATCCTAGCGCCCCAGTTTTAGATAGATTAATTAAGTTCGGCAGATTTCTTGCGGGATGCCAAAATGCTGCCAGAGATTCACTGTCAACGATATCAAGATTTTCAACAAATTTTAGAGAGACTGTACCGTCTAATTTCTCAACCGAGTTGGGATGCAGCCTTGCTAAAAGCGGAGATTGCTCTGGCACAGCAGTTTTTTCAAGACCAGTTGAGAAGTCTGGATTTAGACGAACTGGATGCCGTTATGGAGCCGCGATCGCGCTCCTTGCAAGTCGAGATCAATAAACAACTGCGGCTCTTAGCCACCGATGTCATGTTTTTACAAGCGGCTAAACAGGCAGTGACCCGCCAGCAGAGACTGGAGCAGGTCAGCGATCGAGTCAACACGCTCATCGGCTATTGCGATGCACTATTGCAGAAAGACTAAGCGAATTGCAGCCTAATCGAGTCCCCAATAAGCGGGCTTCGGCTTCGCTCAGCCCTCACGCAGGTCTAAGAGGGGTGAGCGAAGTCGAACCCCGGACAACACAGCAGAAGATTTTGTTTTTATGCCAGTCTTTGATTAATTCTCACGTCTATCTGCTAAATGTGACGAGAGCTTGATTAAATGGAGATCGTCGCATTGAGAGCATCGCTGTGCAATGTCCAAAGGATCGCAAAATCGCGTTAATAGACGGCACGCTGGCAGATCAGTTGAAGGTAAAAGATTGTCCTGACTGCAAAGGAACCTGGATTCCGTCAGAAGACTATCAGACCTGGCAACGGCAGAGAACGCGCCCTACCACGGCAGCAGAACTAGTGCCAGACATTTTAGATGTAGAATTTGTGCAGTCGCCGTTTGATGCGAAAGCATCTCTTTGCCCAGAGTGCCGCAGCTATTTAGCGAGAACCAAAATTGGCATGAAGACCCCATTTTACGTGGAGCGGTGCCCAGGCTGTGGGGGTATCTGGTGCGATCGCGGCGAGTGGGATGCGCTAGAAAAAATGGGTTTGCATACCGCGATCGAGCAACTGTTCACCAGCGAATGGCAGTCTCTATCTCGCGAACGAGAGCACTTTGCCCAAGAAAAACAGGCGACGGTAGATAAATTGGGTGAAGACCTCGCCCAACAAGTCTTTGCTCTGGCTGAAGCGTTAGAGAAAAATCCGAATGGCGATTTTGGAGTCGCTTATCTGATGCGACGTTTTGAGGCGATCGTGCAAATGCAGAAATCAAAAGCGAATCAGGAGCTGTAATCGAGTCTGCTAGAGTAGCTGAAAGTCGAATCGCCACTATGAACGAACCTCTTTTTTGCGTTAAACATCTCCGCGTCGCCTATTCAAAGATTTATGCCAGTTGGGTGGTAGATGATGTGTCATTCACGCTGCAACCCGGTGAGCGATTGGGATTAGTGGGCGAGTCCGGCTGCGGCAAATCAACACTGGGACGAGCCGCGATGCGGCTCTTGTCTGACTCCGCTCAGGTTGAAGGAGAGGTGACGTTTGAGGGGCGATCGGTGTTTAGGCTGTCCCCTTCGCAATTGCGGAAGTTTCGCGGCGAGGCGGTGGCGCTAATTTTTCAAGATCCAATGACGCGGCTTGATCCGTTGATGACGATCGGCGATCACTGTTTAGAAACCCTCAAATCTCATGAGCCAACCCTTTCGACCAAACAGGCAAAAGAACGCGCGATCGCAACGCTAGAAGCGGTTAAAATCCCTGCCAGTCGTTGGGCGCAATATCCCCATGAATTTAGCGGCGGAATGCGGCAACGAGTGGCGATCGCCCTGGCACTGCTGCTAAATCCCAAACTGATTGTGGCAGATGAGCCAACGACGAGTTTAGATGTCACAGTGTCGGCTCAGATTTTGCAAGAGTTGACGCGTCTGTGCAGTGAGCGGCAGATGGCGTTAATTCTGATTTCTCACGATTTAGCGATGGTGTCAGAATATTGCGATCGCATCGCTGTGATGGTTGCCGGAAAGATCGTCGAAGCGGGAGCCACGCAATCAGTGTTTCAAAATCCGCAGCATGACTATACAAAATCGTTATTAGCGGCGGCTCTGCATATTCAAAAAGACGATACGAATGAGCGGGCGATTCTCAAGCAAAACGCGCCGATTTTGCAATTGCAAGACTTAAAACAACACTACACGCTAGAGCAAACCTTTATTTCGCGACTGTTTGATAAAACGGACCATACCATTCGAGCGGTTGACGGGATTAATTTAAATCTCTATCCTGGTGAAACGCTGGGATTAGTCGGTGAGTCTGGCTGCGGCAAAAGCACACTCTCGCGGACGATTTTGCAATTGCTTCGCCCCACGGCAGGCAAGGTCAAATTCTTAGATCACGAATTGACAGACCTCGATCGTCAACAGCTTCGCCAACAGCGTCGTCAGATTCAAATGGTGTTTCAAGATCCATTAGCGTGTTTGAATCCTAGAATGACGATCGGACAAAGCATCGCCGATCCGTTGTTGATTCATCGGTTAGCGACGGTTGAAAAAGCTAAGCCAGCGGTCGAAGCGATGTTAGCGCGAGTTGGCTTAACGCCTGTCGAAGATTTTTATCATCGCTATCCTGCCGAGTTGTCTGGCGGGCAACAGCAACGAGTCGCGATCGCTCGTGCTCTAATCACGCGTCCCAGTTTAGTCATTTGTGATGAGCCTGTGAGTATGTTAGATGCCACCGTGCAAACGCAAGTGCTGCAACTGATGCGAGAGTTAAAACGAGAATTTGATTTGACCTATTTATTTATTACTCATGATTTGTGGGTGGCGAGATTTTTCTGCGATCGCATTGCCGTGATGAATGCTGGAAAAATTGTTGAATTGGGGTTAACGAAAGAGATTTTTAGTAATCCTCAGCATCCTTATACCAAAACTCTTCTGGCTGCCGCACCTTTACTCAGTCGCATGACCGGATAGGATTGGAGAGTGAATGTGCTAACCCATCAACGTTTCTCAACTTCTACGGTTAGAATGCTTTTCGGTGCCTGAATGTAAAACGGCAACTTATGGCAAACACTGAGTCAAAGCCCGATTTTTTAGAACAGTTTGTTGAAAAGCTGCTAGTTCGCAGTGTGATTCTATTTGGAATCGTCTTTTTGATGATGTACCTGCTTGATAAGCGTCCTTCGTTTTGGATGCCTGACTCAACGATCGGGGCTAATACGCCTCTAGTCATGCGCGGCGGAGATCCTTACATTCGGGCGCTGATGCGAACGATCTCAGCGAGTGAATCAAATGTTCGCAACCCTTATGCCGTGCTCTATGGGGGAGAATATGCCACTGATTTAAGCAGACACCCCGATCGCTGTGTGACGATCGTCGCCGGTCCCAACGCGGGCAACTGCACTACGGCTGCCGGACGCTACCAGTTCATTACGTCTACCTGGTTAGAGGAGGCTCGACGTTACCATCCTGATCCGCCGACGCTATTGTTTTGGCAAGGCTACGGTTTCTCACCCGAATATCAAGATCAGGTGGTTTATCGTTGGCTCAATGATTCTCAAGCGTGGGGCGTTGATTTGCGTCAGTTGCTTAAGAAAGGACAAATCAATGCCGTTCTACAACGATTATCTGGCACATGGACAAGCTTAGGATATGGCATTGAAGATAACGCCAACACCAGCGATCTACCCAAGGTTTATCGTCAAATGTTGAAAGAAGAACTGGGTCAAGCGGCAAAGCTTTAAGACATCACCTCTTCACGGATAAAAATTGAGTCATCAGCGCTGCCATCTCAAATGAGTGGTTTTGCGGTAATGCATGATCGGCGTTGAGAATAACGGCAATCTGAGCGTTTGGGATTTTATTGGCATAGGTTTGACTGTGCCAAAGGGGAATGGTTTCGTCTCGATCGCCCGTCATCACTAAGGTCGGCACCCGCAGTCGATGAATTTCTTTTTCGACCGTATCGATCGCATCTTCAGGACGAATGCGATCCACGAGAAACGATCGGGCGGCGGGTTGAGTATTTAACTCGTGTCGTGCCCAATAAATGGTTTCTAAAGCTTCACTTTGTCCCGCTAATCGAACCAGAGGTTTAGCGAGAGCAAGTGCCCAATCGACGATCGGGGTTTGCCATAATAACGGACGCAGATGATCATATCGTCCCGCAAAGCTATCGTCTCGGATGCCTGCCGGAGCCGCTAAAAACAAGCCTTTGACCGCATCGGGATAGTGCAGCGCGTAGGCAGACGCGACCCAGCCGCCAAACGAGTGACCCACGATATAGCAGGGATCAAGCTGCAACGCCTCGACGACTTGCCGCACAAACGCAACTTCTTTGGCAACATCGTAACGGATATCGGGTTTGGCAGACTCTCCAAACCCCAACAGATCTAAGCCAATGCAGCGAAACTGCGAATTTAGCCGCTCCATTAAGGGGAGCCAGTTTGTGCCATTTCCAAAAAAGCCGTGCAGCATCAGAAGAGGCGTTCCCTGTCCGCTTTCTAGATAGGCAGCAGGTTGGGGAGTCTGATCGAGCGAGTCAAAGTCCAGGTGGATTTGCAGCAAGTGCTTTTGAGTTACAGACGGTTCCACGGATTTTCTGCCAAACTTCACCCAATCTTAGCGCTACAGCCTTACCGGATTCTAGATAGACGCGATAGCGTGGGAGGTAGGAGTCCCCAAGCCGTGGTCTCTTTGAGAGAAGATTCAACGATGAAGATTCGATCTAGTGCCGCGATCGTCGTCAGTTTAGCCATTCCTTTAATGAGTGTTGTTGCCCCGATCGCCAAAGCGGATGGAGTCGGAGGGCTGACTTCATCTCAGTTACAGCGATTTTCTCGTGATTTGATTCCGTCGAGTTCACAAGACTTTTTTAGGCAGGGGCAATTAGAGCAGGCACTTCAGCATCTCGATCGTCATCCTCTCAACTCAAATGAGCAATTGCTAAAAGTCGAGCCGTAGATTCAAGGTAGGGTCAATCGCGTTGAGCGAGATCAACAGCGACGATCGAACACGCTTGTGAAAAGAGAACCTAACTCATAATCAAGGGGTTATCCCCACGTCTTCCGTAATTTCACCCTGCAACTAATAAATTTTGATGAATTTATGCCAAATTTTACATAAGCATCGCTCTTCTGTAGTATTTTATACTTAGAGTCAGGAATTAAGCTGTGGCGAAGTGCTTGTAGAGCGTTCCCAGGAAGATTGTCAGACTGGACTTACGCAGATAAATCAGAATTTGCCCCAATTCTGAGGAAACAAAAAAATAGAGTTCTTTAGAACTCGCAGATTTATAGGGATAAATTCGCCAGTTCTACTCAACAAGCTTGTTCCTTCATTCCATCAGGTCGAAAATATTTATCTTTAGGAGCCTGTCAACGATGTCTATAGAAAGTGCCACTCGATTTTTAACAGCCGTTGCTCAAGATCAAACTGTGCGCGAGAAGTTTGCGGCAGCAAGCTCTCCAGCCGAGTTTCTCCAAATTTCTGAACAAATGGGCTATTGCTTTACAACCACAGAGCTTGAAGCCTTAATTCGAGAGTTTAGTCAAGGAGTGATGGTAAGACGCTCGACTGGCGTTTGGAGATGGCTGCGGAACGTCAATTGGATCGCGAAATCCTGCGACCTTCACTACGAAGGACGGGTGCAAGAATTTGCAGGCATCTAAGTAGGAGGGGACGATCGTGGACTGAGCCAAATGTTGCAGTTTATGAAGCGCGACGTTTGGCTAATTGCCCAATTTGCGATGATTGAGAAATGAAATTTTTCTCAACGTTCTTAGCCGCTCTTCTTGCAGTCGTTTTAGTGTCATCTGGTATGGTTTTTGCTCAAAGTGCTGCGATCGCTCCCAACGAGAATCTAGTCAGTGAGGGCATTCCTCCGATTCCGGCAGCGTTAGCAGAATCGGTCGATCGCTATACGCAATTCCGCTCGGCGAGTTTGTCAAGTTGGCATCCGATTCGGCGAGAAATGTTGATTTCGACTCGCTTTGCCGACACGCCTCAAGTACATTTGGTGAAGTTTCCCCTAGGAAGCCGTCAGCAAATGACGTTTTTTCCTGAGCGGGTGGGTGGGGCATCTTATCAGCCAACTCAAGGAGACTATTTTGTCTTTAGTAAAGACATCGGCGGCAACGAGTTTAACCAAAACTATCGCTATGACTTCAAGACAGGCGATGTGACGCTGTTGACCGATGGCAAATCAAAAAACAGTCGTGGCACCTGGTCAAATCGTGGCGATCGTATGGTCTATACCTCCACGCGACGGACGGGCAAAGATACCGATTTTTACAGCCTTGATCCTGCGAATCCGCACAGCGATCGCTTACTCTCTGCCGTCGAAGGGGGCGGTTGGGGTGGCTTGAGTTGGTCGCCTGACGATCGTCAATTACTGATTCAAGAATATGTCTCGGTCAACGAAAGCTATCTTTGGCTGATGGACACGCAATCGGGTCAAAAAACGCTGATCACGCCCAAAGGTGGCAAGGAAAAGATCTCTTATCAGGGCGGCGTGTTTAGCAAAGATGGCAAAGGCTTGTACGTGGTCAGCGATCGTGACTCAGAGTTTTCCCGTCTTTCTTATATTGATTTAGCCACGTCTCAACCGACTTACTTGACGAGTCAAATTCCCTGGGATGTAGAGGATTTTGATCTCTCAGAAGATGGCAAACACCTCGCCTTGGTCACCAACGAAGACGGAGCCAGCGTTCTGCACGTTTTAGACACTGCCACGACACGCGAAATTTCGCTACCAAAATTGCCTGTGGGATTGGTGTATGGTATCACCTGGCACCGCAACAACCAGGATTTGGGCTTCACCTTGATTTCTGCCCGATCGACCGCCGATGTCTATTCGCTGAATCTGGTGACCAACAAGATCGATCGCTGGACGGAGAGCGAAACGGGCGGATTAAATACCTCCCAGTTTTCAGAACCCGAATTGGTGCGCTGGAAAAGTTTCGACCACAAACCGATCTCTGGGTTTCTCTATCGCCCTCCTGCCAAATTTACGGGCAAACGTCCCGTGATGATCGACATCCACGGCGGACCTGAAGGACAATTTCGCCCCGTTTTCTTAGGACGCGCCAACTATTACTTAAACGAGTTGGGAGTCGCGATGATCTTTCCCAACGTGCGCGGCTCGACCGGATATGGCAAGACCTTTCTGACGCTAGACAACGGCTTTTTGCGAGAAGATTCTGTCAAAGACATTGGCGCATTGCTGGATTGGATCGCCACCCAACCCGACCTCGATCAAGATCGAATTCTCGTCACGGGCGGCAGCTATGGCGGCTATATGTCCTTAGCGGTGGCAACCCACTACAGCGATCGGATTCGTGCCTCGATCGACATCGTCGGCATCTCAAACTTCGTCACGTTTCTTGAAAGGACGGAAGGCTATCGTCAAGATTTGCGTCGTGTTGAATATGGCGACGAACGCGACCCCAAAATGCGAGAATTTTTGCTGAAAATTTCGCCTGTGAATAATGCCGATCGCATTCGTAAACCGTTATTTGTGATTCACGGCAAAAACGATCCGCGTGTGCCGCTCAATGAAGCCGAACAAATCGTTGCAACCGTGCGCAAGAATCAAGTCCCCGTCTGGTATTTAATGGCAAAAGATGAAGGACACGGATTTTCTAAAAAGAAAAACGTTGATTTCCAGTTCTACGCTACTGTGACCTATGTTAAAGAGACGCTGCTCAAGTGAAGCAGCTCGTATTTTTTTGACTTGTCAAGAGACTGGCGTAAAAAATCCTTAGTTGCCATTGACTGTAGGTTTCGACTCCGCTCAACCCATTAGCGCACCGCCAAAGGTTGAGCGAAGCCGAAGTCCGACTCATTAACCTGAGAATCCTCAACCTCGATTCGATCGAGATTCCACCCCGACTGTCTCAGGCAATGTCATAATGAAATCTGCGTTTGCTTCCATCGCCATCGAAATCGTGTGTTATTCTCATTGGCTGGATGGCGCACCGATGGAACCGTCATCAAATCAGAGCAGTCTGATGCACACTCTACTCAACCCCATGTAGGAAGTTATGTCACAAGGACAGGGATTTGGCTTTGGTCTGGGCAAAATGAAGGAATTGACAGAAGCCTTCAAAAAAGCTCAACAGGTTCAAGAAGGAGCAAAGCGCCTTCAAGAAGAACTCGAACAGATGAGAATTGAAGGCGAATCGAGCGGTGGGTTGGTCAAAGTTGTGATGAGTGGCAACCAAGAACCGATCGATGTCACCATTTCGGCAGATGCGATGAAAGAGTCGCCAGAACTGGTTGCAGATTTGGTGTTAGCGGCGATGCAAGATGCTTACGGCAAATCAACCGCCACTATGCGCGAACGGATGGAAGAACTGACAGGCGGGTTGAATTTGCCCGGTATGGGCTAGTTCTCAGATCAGCAAAAGAATATTTACGCGATAGACAACTTTCCTGAAACACCTGCAAAGACTGTCCTCTCCCGTCGGGAGAGGGAACCAGAAATGTCCGAAAGCCTTTCTCATTCGGAAGATGGGTTGAAATGAGGGCAAATTAGTTGCCCATCGCGAGATACTTTTCTCAACCGAGCAAACCGTTTAATCTAAGATACGGTAGCTCGGTTTTTTGCATTTCCCTTATGAAACTACTCTTTGTCTGTCTGGGTAATATTTGTCGATCGCCCTCAGCCGAAAACATTATGAATCACCTGATTCGACAAGCTGGATTAGAGAATAAGATTCAGTGCGACTCGGCGGGAACATCAAGCTATCACATTGGCAGTGCGCCCGATCGTCGAATGAATGTTGCCGCCAAGCTGCGAGGCATCGAGTTAGTCGGTCATGCCCGTCAGTTTACCAGGGCTGATTTTGAGGAATTTGACTTGATTTTGGCAATGGATCGAGAGAACTATGAAAACATTTGTGCGCTCGATCGCTCTGATCGATATCGTCATAAAGTCCGTCTGATGTGTGATTTCTGTACCCGCCACACGCTTAAAGAGGTTCCTGATCCTTACTATGGCGGAGATGAGGGATTCAATCAAGTGATTGATCTGCTGTTCGATGCTTGTGAAGGGTTGCTGAACGCTGAACTACTTAACAAGGCGACTTAAGGAACTGGTTAATTGCTGAATGTGGTGACGATCGTGCGTCGCCATTATGGTCATGCGAATGCGGCTTGTTGACACAGTGGGCGGACGAATCGCAGGAGCAAAGATGCCAGCGTCTCTAAGGCTTTGACCAACTCGTAAAGCAGTTTCTACGTCTGATAACTGCAAACCCATGATTGGAGACTCTGACGGCAGAAGTTCTAAATCGTGCTGGTTGACTTGTTGTTTGAATAACGCAACGTTTTGCCAGAGTTTCTCTCTACGTTGGGGTTCGCGTTGCACGATCCCGATCGCTGCAATTGCGGCGGCGGTATCTGCGGGTGATAATCCGGTTGTATAAATCCAGCTAGTAGCACGATTGCGAAGAAAGTCAATCAGCGTTGAAGACCCCGTGACATAACCGCCCAAACTACCTAATGACTTACTGAGCGTCCCCATTTGAATCATCGATCGCCCAGTGCATCCAAAGTGTTCGACGCAGCCTGCCCCTGTCTGTCCCATGACTCCTGTGGCGTGTGCCTCATCGACTAACACCATGCAGCTAAATTCGTCTGCTAAATCGAGCAGTTGAGGCAATGGGCACAGATCACCGTCCATGCTAAAAACCGTGTCCGTGAGAATCAGACATCGTTGGAAATGAGGGCGCTGTTGAGTCAGTTTGGTTCGCAAATCCTGCATATCGCAGTGAGCGTAATTTAGGATGGTTGCACCACTGACGATCGCACCATTTCTCAAACTGGAATGATTGAATTGATCAGAGAGAATTAAGTCGCGTTTGCCGACGATCGCAGCAACCGTTCCCAAATTTGCCAAATAGCCAGAACTAAAGACGATGGCATCTTCCGTTTGTTTAAGACGTGCGATCGCGCATTCCAATTCCCGATGCAGTTCACGATGCCCCGTGATTAATCGAGATCCGGTGCTTCCTGTTCCATAGGTTTGAGTGGCCGCGATCGCGGCTGCAATTAAGCGATCGTCTCCTGCCAATCCCAAATAATCATTACTGGCGAAGTTGAGAAAGGACTTTCCCTCAATTTGCACGATCGCGCCGGGGCGACTCTCGATCGTCGTTACAGACCGATGCCATCCAGCCTTGTGAATCGTTGCCAGAGATTGCTCAATCCAATCGTAAGGGCTAATTGTCACGATTCTAGAGGCGGTTCGTCGAGTTGAATCTCGGCATTTTTACCTCGCACCGGAGGCAGTCGATCCACTAAGCCCATATCAAAGGCAACATCGGGTAAATCTCCAGTGATATATTTTCCTGGTTGAAAAACTCGTCCCGGCGTAAAACACACCTGACGAAGCACTACTTCCTCTCCGGGTAAAAACATACTGCGAGACATTCTGCGTTCGATCGCCATTACTCATTCTCCTGTTTTGTAAAATCTACAGATCAGCCGGATCGATTCCCAACTCTCTGAGTTTCCTCAAAAAGATGGCTGCTTGTGCCTCGGCTTGCTCTGCTCGCTGTCGCTCTTGAATTTCGGCTTCTTCGGGAGTCGGAACTAACTCTCCCTCTGGCGTAAAGAAGCGTAGCTGTTGATTTAAGACTCCTAAAAATAGCTGCAACTCATTACTCCACAGCCAGCCGAGATCGTTGGGTTCGATCGCCTCATAATGACGGTAGTTGAGCTTAAACCCTTGAAATTCTAGCGTGTAGGGGTGGAACCAAAAATAGTCTGGCGTGCGAAACACATCTTGATAAAGCTGTTTTTTCAAACCGCGATCCGTTTGAGCCGTGCTGTCTGACAGCACCTCAAGAATAAAGTTAGGATATTTGCCATCTTCAGCCCAAACGACCCAGCTTTTCCGCTCTCGCCGCTCCGTATCTAAAACGACGAAGAAATCAGGTCCTCGCACGTCTTCAGATTTACGTTGGCGAATGCTGTAATAAATGCTCAGATTGCCCCCCGCAAAGAAGTCGTGGCGATCGTTCCACAGCCGTTCTAAACAGGTCAATAGCAAAATTAGCTGTCTGAGATGTCGCGTAGTTTCCAAGGGCGGCTCGTCGCTCAATAACTCACTAGGCGGAAAGATAGGCGTGTCTGGTTGACTGCTGAGAACCATAGTTGCTCACCAATGTTCAAGCTTGCATCTAGTCTAATGGGCAATGTCGTTAAGCTGCATTTCGCTCAATAGCCAGTTTGCGATCGTGGCTCGTCGAGTCTTGCGAGGAACTAATTCATCGACTTTGTAGCCCGCAAATCCCAGCTTTTCTTTGAGAAGTTGCTTGTTTTCAGGCGGAATCGATCGAGTTAATTTCACCACGGCTGGACGGTTCGCAATAAAATCCGGTGGCTCAGGATACGCCTCACGCCAAGCGGGATCAACGTCTTCACTCGTCCACGTCGCCCCCTCATAGCGATAGCCCAGACAATTCCACACCAGACGATTTACGGTGTCATCATCTAGCACATCGTCGAGAACTTCCCGGATCGTAGAGTGATTTACAGAAGGAAGAGTAGACATGATAAAAGCACAATTATGCTGTGGTCTAGCATACAAGATGTAAGGAATAAATGGCATATTTCTATGCACTACGAGGTTGGTTAGCGCTAGACCATAAAGGCTTCGATCGTGCCATCACCCCATTATCTCGTCTAAGACAGGAGGAAACGGACGAGAAACACCTCTCCCATATCTGCAAGGCTGGTGCTGGAACCAACAGCCGATTAACTGACAGCGATATCTGTTCTATGGCGCAAATATCACTGAAGAGGGTATGAAGTTGTTTAAGCGCACGATCGGATTCTTTCAAAGAAAACATTGAGCTTTCTAGCTACTTTCGAGCAATCGGCGAGGACGATCAAGAGATTATCTTTAGGAGCAACTGAAAAGGCGTAAGTTTAGTGCCATGTTTCTAACGCAGTTCAAGGAGCAGAATCTCTCTACGTTTAGTTAGCCTTGTGAACTTGCTTGCGATATAGGGTACAACGAGCAAACACTTGAAACTCAAGATCATACTCCTCTGCCATTCCTCGACGTTGCAGCGCATTTTCGATCGCCTGTTTGCTGTAAAAGATCTGCTCAATACGCTTCTCACAGGAAATGCTTTTAGTGTGGTGGCGATAGTAGTAGAGCGGCTGGTTGAGTTGAGCAATCTCCGTCACTTCTGAAACACGTAGGCACAGATCGTAGTCCTGACAATACATGAAGGCTGGGTCAAAGCCACCGATTCGCTGATAAATGCTAGTTCGCATCAAACGAAAATGGAAAATAATAAATTCAGTCAACAATCGATCTTTGTCGTAGAGGATTTTGCCATGTTCGCCATAACCCTTGATCGCGTTATCGTTGGCAATGACAATATAATCGGTGTAGACTAAGCCGATCGCAGGATGCTTCTCTAAATAACTTACAGTTTCGGTCAAGGCGGTTTGCGCTAGCAAGTCATCACTATCCACCAACCCAATGTAATTGCCCGTCGCCAGAGTACAGGCTTGCGCAATCGCCGGACCTCGACCCTGATGTTCTGCCGCAACAACTCGAATGCGGGTGTCTTGAGTTGCATAATGGTGAGCAATTGCCAATGAGTTATCGCTCGAACCGTCATCCCAGAGAATCAACTCTAGATTGGGATAGGTTTGGCTAAGAACACTTTCGATCGCTTGTGGTAAAAAATCTTCACGGTTGTAGATAGTCGTGATAATCGAGACTTTGGGAGTTGTGGTGGTCAAGCCAGTAGTCAAAAGCGCGGGTTTCGCCCGGACTTGCAGCACAGCTAATCTCTTGTCAATCGTTTCCACTAATTCAACGGGCAACTCATTTTGCCAAAGGCGAACCATATCTTGCTCGTCGGGACGATCGTAATCATCTAGCAGAATCCAAGTGCCTGGTTGCAAGAACGGCTGGAGTAAATGCAGGGCTGGATAGCGCGCTAGGGGACGAAGATCGCCTGGTGGTCCGTCAATCAGAATTAGATCAGCCGGAAAATCTTCTAGTTCAGCGGTGTCATACCACTGCATCACGCAATGACTAAAGGTATGCAAAACCAGCGGACAGTGACGCAGGTTGTCAAGTGGCAAGTTGTGAGTTTGTAGCAGTGTGCGGGTGTGGTGATACCAGTAGAGATCATGTTCTAGGCTCACATACTGGTTGAGCGTGCCTGCTGCCTTGAGTTGGGCAAGGTGCAGAGTAGAAGCGCCAGAACCACATTCTACGACTGTGCCAATTTTATGCCTCTGAATAAAGTCGGTTAGCTCGGCAAGTGCAGCCGGGGGAAGGCTCCAGGGGTTAGTAGAAATAGGAAGCATCGCTAAGGTATGGCAGGAAAAATAAACGGTTGACATCAATCGGCTAACGCTGCGCTAACCGATCGCGCAATTCACATTTTGTCTGCGTGCATCAATGTATGATGAAAAGTCCGATCGTGATACACCAGGAACCGCTTATCTGGGATATCAACAGAAAGTTCTAACCACTTGGCAGCAAAGGGAAAATGCCAGGAGGAGTTTACAGTTAGTTAGCATCTTTTCCTGCCCAGGTCGCTCCTTGCCAAACTCCGATCGCTAGTGGTTTTGCAGAATCAGTTTTAGCCTCAACTGTGTTGGCTGATTGGACAGGAGCGGGATTTACAGTCCCTTGGGCAATTAAATCTTCTGTTGCACCGTAATTTGCACCCGTGCAAGAGCAACAATTAGGGATGCCACTTATGCAATCATCACCGCCACCATCGCCGCCACCACCGCCAGCATTGGTAGGTATTGGCGGACAGTCTAGAGTGAAGCCAAAAGCTTTGTCTGGATTCTCTGATAGGTCAGGCAGCGAAATTACAGGAGACCCGTCTGGTTTCTCTCCTACTGCTTCTATAAGCGCCTCAAAGTTAATGGCAGGAAGTCCGTGGTCATAGCCGGATCCACTTAAAACACTTGTAGGCAAGGAAGTGACAGATATGGGCTGAGCGCTTCTAGGGTCGTTATCAAAATAGGCAACACCTCCAGCTTGGACAAACCCGGTTCCCGACTTTCTTCCGTCAATTGAGAAATTTCCGGTTGACTGCTGATTAACTGAGTCACAGGTAACAGTAACATTCGCATCCGCACCATTGTACTTTTTTGATGACGCTAGTGCTGGCGACAGATTTAACAGCTCTATAGCTGACATCATGCTCAAGGCAGAGAAAGAGAAAGCAACACGTTCTAGCGATTGCGTAAGATTTTTCATGAGTATTGCCCAATATCTATCAACAACCACGAATAAAAAAACTCAGTGCCCCATTTAGTCGACGAAGCATTTTCTGCGGTTGTTACAAAAAGTGACTAAGTTGGCTCTTTCAGGCTCCTTATGATGAACTCAGCCCATATGAGCTTAACCTCTTATCCAGCCAGGATTAGAGCTTTCAATGCAGGATCAAATGATACCTTGACCCATTGTTCACCGCCAATCCAGAAGAGCCTTTAAGTTCTACCGCTCTGATCAGTTAGGCATCTTAATGGTTACGCCATCCGGGGCGGTATACTTCTCCCCTGGATTCAGCTCTGTTCCGTCTGGCTTAAAAACCCTCCGGCGCAGAAACTTCCCATCCTGCCTCACCGACTGGAATCTCATTCCATTTTTCTTTACTAAAGAGCCGTCTGCTTCAATTCTGTCACCACTTGGCAAAGTCAGGGTTTCCCCTGGAGCAAGCTCAATGGTAGCCATTCCATTTCCCCTAACTGCTCTAGCCTTCAAGTCTGGTGGAAGATCATCAAAGGTATAAAAACCTGGAAATTTCTTCTTAATTGCTTGAATGAATTCATCACGATTAAGCTTCTGCATCGGCTTTTTCTGTGGGCGTTGAGGACACAAGGTATCTAGAACAACTATACGACCTGACTCAGTTTGCATAAAACAGAGTCCATCATCGGCTGACATCCCTACTTGGGGCACGAGCAGAACACCAGATATTATCGAAATCGCCGCACCATACAAGACTCTCTGCATAAATTTGCTCCCTGCAACTACTACGTTGTCGGATCTTCAGCAACTTCTTGACCTTGATTCAGAGCAGTGATTTCTTGATTTTTGCCTTAAAACATATCTTGCAAGTCATTTGGTTCGGGGACTTATAGCTATTTTCGTCTGAGTGAAGTATAGATTTGTTGAATGGGGGGATGGGTTATGGCGTGTGGAGTGTACTTTATTGAGGTAAAAATCGCTATACTATTTGGGGTCACTCATCTTTCCTGACACGCCGCAATTATAAACAGGCTTCTGACCGAAAGTCTTGACTTTCGGTCAGAAGCCTGTTTATAAGGTCGCGCGTAAAACACCTGTGCCTCGTGCCTAGTGATGTAAGCGCGGGCGGTGACGAGTTGCGCCCTTGAACAATGTGAAGCGTAGCGGAACGTGTGATTGGGCACGACGAGGAATCGCCACTTTCCCCTTCTGGTAAACGTGAAAGCTTTGTCTGGGTCGGGTTTCATGGTATTCTTAGTACCAGAAATCCGCACCATCAATCGGGACGGTCTGATCTCCGGCATCCTTCGGGAAAGCGGTTAGGGGAAACGACGACAGAGCCTCCCCCCTAATAGGAGAGAGCGGGTAATTCTTTCCTTTGGCAGCAAGGCTACGCACTACTGCTCGGAGGAACAGGGCACTGTCAATTGCCCAAATGTGACCGTCATGCTCACTTGGTCTGTGCTGATGACGAGTGACAAGCCACATCGCCTTGTGCGTGTGGTATTTGACCGTCTTGAGCAAATTTTGACCGCTAGTACACCTGAGTAAAGCGTTGAGACCGCAGATAAAAAGTATCCTTGGGAGGGGTATCACAGTTCAGAAAAGTATCACATTCCGCCACCACAGCATCTGAGCAGAAACTTCCGCCCAGATGCACTTGTGCTTACGCTCTAGGACTGTTTA
This sequence comes from Phormidesmis sp., assembly GCA_965277365.1. Lineage (GTDB taxonomy): Bacteria > Cyanobacteriota > Cyanobacteriia > Leptolyngbyales > Leptolyngbyaceae > Phormidesmis_A. Next base: position 385,158 of record CBDICO010000001.1, read on the forward strand.
TTGTCTGTCATCTAAAAGGAGATAATAATGTCAAAAGAATTTACTTTTGAAATTAAGGCCTTGAAACACGATGGCGACTATTTAGAGTTGAAGGATCTGAGAAGGGTTGAGGAAATTTCCCGAAATCTAGAAAGGGATCAACTATGGGGATGGTGTATTCCTGAAGTTAGAGTCACTTTTGACATATTTACAGGAATCGCTCAATTAGCTAATGGCTCTTACGCTTCAGAAGAGGATTTCAAGGCAAATCCAGATTATGAATCCCTCCAAGAATTAGCCCTTAGAGATATTCAGATGAGTATGAACACGAGGAGGAGAATGTTTAAAAGGAAGGTTGAGAAACACTATGAAGGTCGAGATGAAACGTCTATAGCAGCAATCCTTGGTGATTCGTAAAGTTCCATCACTCCCCAGACCCGTCCTCCTTCTCTAACGACCCAGACACCATAGGAATTACGCTCTACGAAATTGGGATCGTAGTTGTTTTCATCCCACATTTCATCATCCATTTCTCTTTCCTCCGATTTCCCACAAATCTTGCTCAAAGGAGTCCGTCGTCCAGGAACGGTCTCCAAATAGCAAAGATCGTCCTGTTGTGCCTGTACAAAATCCTTTGCTGACATCATCGCGACTACAACTAAAGGTAGGCATACTAACCAAAGCTTTGATGAAAAGTTAAACCTCACGAAAGCCTCCTAGTAGTTAAAGATCAGAGCAAACTTTTAATGTCAATACTGACTTCATACACATACAACAAACCGCAGTCCACGGACGAAAGCAATTAACCAGCACGGGCGAGAGGACACAATCAATAGAGTACCTGCGCTTTTGAAGATTAGCGAAAGTATCAAAGTTTTTCTCTCACAAGGAAACTATAACGAATTCACTCGAAAGTCTTGACTTTCGAGTGAATTCGTGCACGAGTGTTAGGCGTATAAATCTGTCTTGCTCAGGCTAGTTTTGACAGAGCTTTTTAGAGAAAGCATTTAAACGCGACTCAGCTTCGCTGATTAAAAGCTAGACCGTCAGCATCGGTAGAGACAAAAGAATTAGGAACAACCAACAATATGATAATAGTAGTTAAAAAACAGCCCGCTAAAATTTGCATTAGGTAGGCTGTCGTGAAGAGTTTGATGGATCATAGTATTTTTAACCCTTAAGCGATGCGATTTACCATTTCGAGCGGGTCTGGGCAAACGTTAGCGATCGGACAACTTTTCATTCAAAATAGCGAAATGGGAGAACAGCAACTTTGTTTTCAGAGCGATCGCGGCACGCTGATTGAGGGAGGCACGATCGCTGCCGATGGCGATCTCACGAAGGCAGGACAAGAGCTATATCGGCAGTTCTTCGTCACCTGGGGCGTGATGGGCATCACAATGTCCTCCCAATCTACTTAGAGTTGACGAACTGATTTCAATATTTCAACTGCGCCACGGTTGAAGGCATTGAGTCTGACCTCGCCACTGGTAACTGTTGTTGGTTGTGTTCTAACGCACTGGCGATCGCGGCTCTTCGCCGCTCTTGATCATACGCAATGCTGTCATAGCGATTGCCTAATCCTGGTGCGTCCCACGTCTGAGTTCTAGGGTTGAGAAACGAATAGGTACGTGCCCAGAGAACGGCATTGGAGCCAGTTAAACCCTTTTGATGCGCCGCTCTCAGCCAATCGATATATCCGCCTTGATCTAACGCCGCTAAAGGCGCTTGATTGGCAAGATCAATGCCGTTGAGTTTCTCCTCCAGCGTCAGGCGAATGCCGTTGCTGCCTGCTCTTTGGGCGAGAACCCGACTTTGACTGCGGAGTTGCCGAAGTTGCCGATCGTCGGCTTCGTCAGGTGTGCAGCTTGCATCGCAGTGCTGATAGGAAAAGCTGCCCAAGTTCCAGGCACCATTGCCGGGGTCAACGTGCCCATAATAAGCAAGAGTTTTGCTGCCATCGACCGATCGAGTCCCTTCCGCGTGTCCGACCGTTCTTGCCACGATCGAGTTGCTGCCGCCTTCAAAAATTGCATCGGCATCAGCGATTTCTGATGAGAAGGACTGCCGAGACAACGGAGGCGCTGCCGCTAATGTTGCTTTTTTTTCAGATTTCTGGTTCCCTGATCTTAGGACTTCTTGACTCGGCGGACTGAAGCTTAATTCTGGGGCTTTTGATTTTGCAATAGACGAATCTGAGGCAGGAGAATTAGAGAGATGGCTGTCGGCAGCAGTTCCTAGAGAGTCGTGCGTTTCGCTAATTATGTCTCCAAAATTCAGCGTTCCAGATTGAGAGGCGTGAGCAATCTTGGCAGAGCCGAAAAACATCGTGATCAAACTAACCGCAACGAAGAGAAATTTTTTCATAGCAAGTAGATAAAAAGATAGGGGCGATCGATACATTAGGACTTTCGGAAACTAAAGGCATAGCCTCGATATTCACTGCCTTCATAGAGAACGATCAGCCAGGTTTGTGGGTCAAACGCGAGAGGATACGCCTCGCGCTCAGACTTCACCCCAGTTCGCACTTCTAAGGGGGCTAACCTGCAGTAAGGCTCTTTGATGATCGATCGCACTTTGTCTTTGCGATCTCCTTCTGAGACGGTGAGCAGTTGAGTCAGCCGATCTCTAGAGAGAGTGGCTCCTGACTTCACAGCGCCTTGACAGGGGTCATCGGGTGCTTTGGCTCCTAAGAGATCACGAGGATTGATTAACATTCCTGCCAGGGCGACGAAGGTGCCTGCTGCTAGCAAATACTTCACAGACTGTCTTCGAGAGCGGCGGTATTTCATAGTCTTTCTCCTATGGGGCTAAGGGATGAGAAAATGACAGGGTAGTGGAGAGTGGCGAAGTGATGCGAAAGTCTTTTGCTTCAAGTCGTTAACGGTTTTAATAATACGTTTGTTCTATATTAACAGTACACTCGTACTAAAAAGCAAGCTTGTTTTCTAAAAACTTCTGCCAAACGCCCGATCGCTACGAGTCGAAAAATAGCGTAGGATAGGAAAGCTGACAAAAACGACCACGGTTTAAACTCATGGCAGTTCCTAAGAAGAAAACTTCAAAGTCTAAGCGTGACAAGCGCAAAGCCACCTGGAAAGCGAAGGCTAGAGTGCAAGCTCAAAAGGCATTATCGATGGGCAAGTCGATTTTGACCGGACGCGCTCAGGGCTTTGTTTACCCCACCGATGAAGAGACTGAAGAAGAGTAAGGCGATGGATGATGAATGCGAAACTGTTTATTCATCATTCATCAGTCTTTGAGAAGATCCATAATTGCAGACCGTTTGCTACACAGTTAGAACAAGACTTTGTAGGACAAAAGCGATGGTAGGGAAGTTTTTTCGCAAACCAGAAGCAGAATATGCCGATCGGGTTCCTCCCGGTCAACATTTGACGAATGGATTCCCGGTTTTGACGTATGGCGATACGCCCCAAGTCGATCGGGCAAACTGGCAGTTTAAGGTCTGGGGCTTGGCTCAAGAAAAAAACTTTAGCTGGTCAGATTTTATGAATCTACCTCAAAGCGATTTCACCGCCGATTTTCACTGTGTCACTACTTGGTCAAAGCTCGACGTGCAGTGGATAGGGGTTAAGGTGACAGATTTTATGAAGTCTATTGAAGTAGACCCCGCCGCCAAGTACGTCTTAGAACACTGCTATGGCGGCTATACGACCAACATCTCAATGGATGACTTCTTGAGAGAAGATAATTTTTTCGCCCATACCCTATTTGGCGAACCGCTTCTAGCAGAACACGGCGGACCGATGAGGCTTGTCGTCCCCCACATCTACGCCTGGAAGAGCGCCAAGTGGATTAACGGACTAGAGTTTCTCAATCACGAAGAACTCGGCTTTTGGGAACGCAACGGCTATCATCGTCGTGGAGAACCCTGGGCAGAAGAACGCTATAGCGATCGCTAAAAGACTTGCGGAACAATAAAGTTCCCTTGTGCCGTTGTCCGATGGTTTTGGCTTCGCTCAACCCACTAGATAATTGAAGACTGAGCGCAGCCCGACCATCAGTCATTTATTTTGATGTAAATCCCTGTTTGGCTGCCAAAATCTTGCAATCAATAGGGACGTTCCTATCTGTTTAACTAACAGGCAAGCGAACAATGAAACAACTGCCCTGACCAACTTCTGACTGAACGCTGACCGTGCCGATATGAGCCTCCGCAATGCGACGAGACAGTTGCAGACCTAGCCCACTTCCCGCCCGCTTATGCTTTCCACTAGAGAAGCTTTCAAACAACATAGACTGCTCCTCTAATGGAATTCCAGGTCCTGTGTCTCGAATTTTAATTTCAACTTGAGGGTCGTTATTCTCGTCCATAAGAGACAGATGAACTGTCACAGAGCCTTGATCGGTGAATTTAATAGCATTCCCAATCAAGTTAGTAAACACTCGATGTAACTCGATCCGATCGCCCTTAATCTCAAACTTATTGTCTGATTGAGCCTCAAAATTGAGTGCTAACCCTTTGTCGATCGCCAATGAGGAAAGCTCCTGGATGACTTCACCCATCATGGCTGACAGGTCAACAGGCGAGAAGACTAAAGACTTGCGCCCTGCCTCATAGCGATAGACCTCTAGCAGCATATTCACCATCGTCAACAGATTTTGGTTGCTGCGAACCATCGTCGCCATGATTTCTAGCACGTCTTCAGACAACTCACCCATCGCGCCTTGAATTAGCAAAACAAGCATTCGATCGGCAGCGACTAAGGGAGTCCGCAAATCATGGGTGAGACGGGAGACAAAATCTTCTCGCTGACGGGCAATTTGATCGCGTTCGTCAACGCTGTGCTTCAGACGTAATAACGCTCGCACCCGTGCCAGCAATTCATCAAAGTGAACGGGTTTGCGAATGAAATCGTCAGCGCCTAGATCTAACCCTTGAGCCACACTCGGTTGATCATAAGCGGTCGTGAGCAGAATAGGCATAAAGGGCAACCCAGCGTTTTGCCGAATGCGACGCGTCACCTCATAGCCATCCATTCCGGGCATCATCACATCCAACAAAACGAGATCAGGTGGCAATCGCTCGATCTTGATTAACGCATCTTTACCACTCTCAGAAAGCTCAACGTCATAACCCTCATCTTGCAAGATTGCCTGGATCAGCAAGCAATTATCAGGGGTGTCGTCTACTACTAGGATACGATCGACTTTCGTTGGTTTTGTGAAGGGTGAGTGGTTCATGCAGTTCAACTGAAGTCGCGGGTCATCAGATTACGCGAATGACTAATCTAATAAACACTACTCATTACAGATTTACCTCATTCCTACGAGAGATTTTATTTATCTGGCTGCGTTTAATTCCTTTACTCTTCACAAAGTGCCATTCTTGAAGATCTCGAAGAGCTTCTTTGAGCGCCGCTGTCAAACTGGCATTGTCATCAAACTTGACTTGTGACAGATGAGACACCTCAACATTCACCGTAAAGCGATCGTGCTCAAAACACCACGGCTCAACGGTGACCGATCCGTCGCTAAACCGTCGAATATCGTATCGCTGTCCATCTGGTCCTTTACTAATTTCTAGCGCTCGTTCGTCGTCAGGAAGCTCTTGCTGGCAGAGAATCAAAGAGAGCCGATCGCACCATTGCATAAAGTCGTAAGCGCTTTCAGCGTCTTCCTTGGTAACTCCCAGTTCTTTGCGCCAGCGCTTTTGATTGGCTAGTTGCTCATCTAAAAAAGCATCGCCTTCTGCCGATTGCCCCCGATCGCCCTCCCCCAAGCGACTTTGATGCATTGAGTTCATTAGGGCTACCCAGCGTCCACGATAAAGCGATCCTTCTAGATGCTTTCGCAACTGGTTGTAGTCGGTGCTTTCATTCATAGTGAAGTCCATCGGGGTGCCTACGTCTGAGATGATTTTCTCTTCCCATTCTTTTTCAAGGTCATCATGGTGAGAAATCGCCGCGATCGTTTCATATAGGCGAGGTGGAGCATCTTTTCTACGCCACTGTCCGCCTAACTGAGCCGCGAGCAGGGCATGAGCACGGTGGTAAATGATATTCCATCCGTCTTTTGCAGGGTTAACAATCACGATCGAGCCTCCTAATTCATGGACGTTGCTTCTTCCTTGAAGAAACATAACCTAAGCATTGAGACAAGCCAATCTATCGTACGTGTGAACTACTGGATTCTGAGTGAAGTCACTAAAAAACCCTCCAGCAATCATAGAGGGTGCATCCATTCAGCAGGTTGTGCGAGTTACCAGCCTTTTTCAGCTTGACCTAATACATAGGTCGCCACTGCAACAATTTCATCGTCTTGAAGACGACCTCCAAACGCTGGCATAGCATTCTTGCCATTCGTGACTTGCTCTTTAATGGCTGCTAGAGAGTTCATTCCATATTTCTCTAACGCTTCTTTTCGTAGAGTTTTATTTGCAATGATCACGTTGTTGCCGCCGATATGACAAGCCGAACAGTTGGCGTTAAAAATTTGTTGACCGTCAGGTTTATCAGCTAGAGCAGGATGGCTAAACGTAAATGTCAAGATTGCGATCGCCAGCATCAAAGCAGGCAGTAATTTTCGCAAAGCAGTTCTCCCTTATCAAACACAGATTGTAAATAATCCACAGATAAGACCATTCTAGGGCTTTCCCAGGCATTTCTAATCAACGGTTTGACTAGGGAGAACTTGACGACGGACTAGACTGCAACGACAACTTTGCCTACCATGCCAGCCCCACGATGAGGCAGACAGAAGTAGGAATAGTCACCCGCCGGAGCGTCAGCCGGAATGGTCAGTTCAAATGAGCTACCAGCACCTTCTAGCTTTTTGTGTGACAGACTATCGGCTAAAGCTTTGTCTTGAGTCGGAACTTTGCTGACATCAAAGACAACGTTGTGAGGAGGCAGATTGCCCACTTCCCATTTAACGCTGTCACCAGGCTTGACGGTGACCACTTTGGGGTCAAATACCAACCCTTTAGCAGAACCCATCTTGACAGTATAGGTTTCAGCCGATGCGGGGTTAGCCACTAAGAAGAAGCTGCCCACTACCAGCAAAACGGTGCAAAGCAATAGAGAGAGACGACGCGTAACAGAAGCAACAAGTTTCATATTTTTCTGTGGAATTCTAGGTTTTCCAATTACTTCACAGTTTAAACCAGTAGTTACCCCGATAGAGAATTTCCTCAAGGCGGATCTCCCAACCTCAGCGATCGCTCCACCAGCCTAGGAGACTAAAACTCTTCGGTGCCCCAACCAGGAGCTTTTTGAGCCGCCCGTAAGACAAATCCTACTAGGGTTTCTACTTCAGCTTGAGAGAGCCAATTTTCAGAGACTTTCCGGCATGAAAAGGTTTCTTCGCTGCCATCATAAGTCATTGGGTGACGCAGATAGGCGACTAGACCATTGATGGTGTCTCGTGAAGGAGTCGCGCCCTGTAGAGCTTTTAGCGCTAAAGGCACCGAGGGGTCAGGCAAGGTCGCGCCTCCTACGTGACAGCTCAAGCAGTTTTGCTCAAACAGGTTTTTCCCGGCGGTCAATTCTTGCAGGTTAAACGATCGAGTTTTCCCGTGATCGTCTAGCGCTAAAGAAATGGGTTCAGTCACCTGTAGATAGCGAGCGATATAAGCATCTGCGGCGTGAGCCGGAACGCTGACCATCGCCATTCCTAGACAGACGATCGTCAAGAGAAAGATGCCTCGAATCCACGAAACTCGATTTAGCATTCGATAATTCTGCACGAGAAAACAGCAGTGGTCAGCCGAGATCAGGGTTTAGTAGTAGATTTTGCCCCCGCCCCACTTGTCGCCTACTACTTTAGGTTGCAGTAGGATATGACCCGCGATCGCCACAAGGTCATCATTCGTCAAGTTCCGCATTTCGGGAAAGGTATCTTTGCTCTTGAGACTGGGGTGCATCTCAGCAATTTCGGTGGTGCCGTCATAGCTGGTGGGGTCTTTCATATAGTCCACCAGGGAGTCGATGTTGTTGCGGTTGGGGGTGGCTAATGACAGCGATTCGGGGTCAAGACCGACGTTAGGATCAGTTTTGGTGACTCCACCCGCATGGCACTGAGCGCAGGCATATTGAAACAGACGTTTGCCTTCTTTAACTTGTTTGAGGCTCAAGACAGTGGTGTCGCCGCCCTCAGTGAGGGGCACTGTGCGGATGGCTTTATCCAATTCTGCGGCGCTGACATCTTGAACAAAGATTTGAAACGCAAAGAATACTGTGGCTACGGCAAGCCAGACGTATCTTTTAAGCATGGTTCTCCTTAAATGTGGCTCGGTTATCGGAATCACAACACAACAAATGGGTCGATGATGGCGACCTCAGCACTCAAGCAATGGCTGCTGAGGGTGAGGATTACCCTCTTTAATACCAATATCATGTTGATGTCCCAATCCTTTGCCCAATCTCTGAGATTGACGGCGAGTCGTAGGATCACCCGTCTAGAAACTTAATCAGGCGCAATCTTCGTGAGTGCTTTGATGCCCGATCGCTGAACGACATGAGAGGTTGAAGAAACGGGTTGATGCAAGCGGATCAGTTGAGCGAGAGTCTTTTTGAGTTGGGTGCGAGAGACGATCGCATCGACTAGCCCATGTTGCAAGAGATATTCAGAGGTTTGGAAGTCGTCGGGGAGTTTTTCTCGCAGCGTTTGCTCAACGACGCGACGACCTGCAAAGGCAATCATGGCTTTAGGTTCTGCCAAAATGACATCGCCCAGCATGGCAAAACTTGCCGTGACTCCGCCCGTCGTGGGGTGAGTCAGCACGGGAATATAGAGGAGGCGGCTTTCTTGGTGTCGCTGCAACGCACCAGAGATTTTTGCCATCTGCATCAAACTGAGCATTCCTTCCTGCATTCTGGCTCCCCCCGACGCGCAGACAATCACGACCGGGAGGCGCTGTTGAGTGGCTCGTTCGATCAGTCGAGTCAGCTTTTCGCCTACTACAGATCCCATGCTGCCGCCCATAAATCGGAAGTCCATCACGCCGAGGGCGATCGGGTGTCCTTCAATCTGCCCTAACCCGGTTTGAACGGCATCTGCCAGCTTTGTTTTCTCTTGAGTGTCACGGATGTAATCGATATATGCCTTACGAGCACGGAAGTTGAGTGGATCGATCGGCTGTAGTCCTTCGTCGATCGCGACCCAAGTATCGGCATCAATGATTTGACTAATCCGTTCGTCGCTGAAGATGCGAATGTGGTGATCGCACTCTAAACAGACCATTTGATTCGATCGCAAGTCTTTGGTGTAGGTCAAAGTTCCACAGGCTTCACACTTTGTCCATAGCCCGTCAGCGATTTCTCGTTCTTGCCCTTCTGGGGTAGTGGAGCCTGATTTTCGTCGATTTGCAAACCAATCAAATAGTGACATGGTAAAAATTTATGTTTTGAAGTGGGGGGATGAAAAGTTTAATCAACTCAGGCTGAGAAGGGGATGAGGAGGCGATTCTCAAAGAGTTGGAGCGCGAAAAAATGACTGACAGCAGCATTTATCGTCGTGGTTTTTAATCGGTCGGACTGCACCGTCTAGAGCAGTTGCTCGAATTTAAGTGTCATCAGCGTTCACTAAAGCAGCATTCATTATATAAGGTTAGCGTTTCTCATTCTGCTTCAGATTCTGTAGATTCTTCGTCGATTGAGCTAAGCAACAGCAGCGCCATCCACTGATCTTGAGCCCGCACTTGCAAAGCAGTGGGACTACCGACCCCAAAATAGGAGACTGCACCGAGATCTAAAACTCTTGCGGGGATGTCGTGCGCCAGCAAAACTTGCTCCATTAACTCAGCTTCCCAGCGAGTGGAAGCCGTTTTTAGGGTGATCCAATACACGTAGATGAAATTTGAAACATACCGTAATTTTACTTCGAGCATCTTCAGGAATTGTGGGAATCATGAATCCATCACTCGCTCTAAGTTAGTCCACTCGGACGTTTGTCGTTTTTATGACTATCTCGATCATTTCTCACCTGCTAGGTTCTTCTGACTATCGCGCGATCGCGGATGATGCGCTTAAAGATGAGGATAATGCGGCTTGGGTAATGGAACTTGAGCCGCCCATTAGAGATGCTTGGATTGAACGAATTGGCTGGATCAGGCTAGCCGATCGACTTGCCGAAAACGAATTGCTCGAATCCGCTAGCTCAGAGTTTCAGCGATTTCATAACAACTGGAAATGGATGATGGCAACAGGTCAAGTGCAGCTTAGTTGTGTTCATCGAAAAGAATTTTGTCGAATGCGCGATCGCTGGTTTAACCACCCGTCTGACCCGATAAGCCAGATATCGATTCAGTCATGGGATCGCTATTTAATGGCAATTGAGACTTATCATCAAAACCATCTGACGACCGAGCACTTTGCTGATTTTGAGACAATGCTTAGAGAGTTGGCAGGATCATTTTTTCAAGTGCTGCCATTCTTAAAACCCCACCAGTGGCAAGCGGTTGGCTCTTTTGGTGCCGTGGATCAGTTCTACAACATTTTGCGCGATTTGAGAGAAGATGCCGAACAGGGAATCTGTTATCTGCCGACTGAATTGCTCGATCGGTTCAAGGTTAGCCGAGCCGAAATTCTAGAATTGCGAGCGTGCAGCAATTCGGGTTATCGCCCAATGATGGAGTTTTGGATTCACGACTATTTGCCGCAGTTAGAGCGCAAGTCTTATCCGTTTATTCTGGCACCTGATTTGCACCCGTCTTGGCAAATGCTGCGAGATTGGTCACTCAATCGCTATCGGCGCATTCAGCGAATCTTTCGTCGCTGCGATTACGATTATGTGCAGTTTCCTGAATTCTATTGGCAAGAAGTCAAACGAGACTTAGTGTTGATGCTACCGAGCTTATATGGTCAGCAACCGCAAGCTGAACGAGACTCTAACTCTTTGTCTTATCTGGCTCGCACCAATAAACTATTTCAGCTTGCTCACCTCAAAACGTCTTCTGAAGTGAAAGTTAAGAAAGTGCCTTTTCTACGGTTTTTGCGATCGCTACAGCAGGTTAGTTAGGAAATCGCAAGCACACCAGATTCCCAACCGATCGGGCTTCGACTTCGCTCAGCCCTCCACATTCAATGAGTGGGTTGAGCGGAGCCGAAATCCACGGATAATGGCAATAGGGGAGTTTGTTTTCACGCACAATCGCACGAGCCGACCCCTAGTAAAAGCTGCCAGATTTGCGATGATGCACCGCAGTTACCCCTTTTTGCTCTAAAACTTTGCCGCTCTCAACGATCGCGTAGAGTAACCAGTGATCGCCGCATTCCATTCGGTTTTGCACCGTGCACTCTAGATATGCCAATCCATCGAGCAAGATAGGGCAACCATTTGCCGCCGCCTCCGTTTCGATCTCAGCAAATCGGTCTTCTCCTGGTGCAGCAGGTTTAACAAAGTGCCGTCTGAGGGTTCGCCCTTCTTTAAGAATGTTGAGAACAAACCGATCGCCCGGATGGTCAAGAATGCCATCTGCCCGATCTTTTGCGATCGCCACCGTGACCCCTGGCGGACTGAACGTTGCCTGCGAAACCCAAGAAGTGAGCATCCCGGCAGCGCTGTCACCCTGTTTGGCTGTAACCACGCAGAGAGAACCGACGACTCGCCCCAGAGCTTGCTCCGTCCGATCGCTCTGCCCTGCCGACGCTACTTGACGGGGCATCCGCACCTTCTTTGCTCGTTTCAACGCTAGCGCAAATTCGGCACCTGCGGCTTCACACTGCTCTAGCACTTCATCACTTGGCTTAAATTTAATGCGAATTGAGTCAAACCCAAAGCTATATCCAGCATCTTGCAGCTTGTTTTCGAGCAGGTCGATCGCTTCTCCACTCCAGCCATAGGAGCCAAACACCCCCGCCAGTTTTGTCTTAGAAGCCGTTGAGAGAATTAGCCCCAGTGCGGTCTGAATTTGAGTCGGGGCGTGTCCGCCGAGGGTAGGCGACCCGATGATGAAGCCGTCACATCGCTCGATCGCTGCCACGATTTTAGACGGGTCAGCAAACTCACAGTTAATCGACTCGATCGCGACTTCGGCTTGAGTCAGCCCTTTCGCGATCGCTTGCCCTACGGTGGCGGTGTTGCCATAAGCAGAGGTGTAGAGAATCGCGACTGAGAGTTCTTGAGTTTTTTGCTGCTCGCACCACTCTCGATAGTCGAGCTTAAGGCGGCTCAAACTATATCGCACTAGAGGACCGTGACCTACCGCGTACATCTTGGCAGGAAAGGCGACGAGTTTGTCGAGGGCAACTTCAACCTGCCGAGACTGTGAGGCGTGAAGACAGTCAAAATAGTAGTGACGGTCTTCGTCTAGCTGCTTCCAGTTTTCGTCGAGGATCGGATCGTCGCAAAGGTGAGCACCAAACAACTTATCGGTGTAGAGAATGCGAGTTGCGGGGTCAAAGGTGCAGAGTCCGTCGACCCAGCGAGGAGTCGGGACGAAGGCAAACTGTAGTTTGTGCCCTTTGCCCAGATCTAAAACTTCTTCACCCCGAACGGTATTGATCCGCAGGTTTTGGTCTGGAAAAGCGGCTTTGAGGGTGATCGCGGCGGGTTTTGAACACACGATCGTCATCTGTGGCGCAAGCTCTATCAATCGCTTCAGCGTCGTCAGTCGATTGGGATTGACGTGTCCCAAAATCACATGATCCAGTTTCTGAAAATATTGGTGATTATGCAGTTCCTGGAGAAAAATGTCTGTAAAAGAGCTACCCGGCGGATCAATCAGCGCCGTTTTGTCTCCTTGGATCAGATAGGAATTTGCCGTTGTTCCTCGTTGGCGAGAGTATTCGACCTCAAACTTGAGCCGATCCCAAGTGCGCGATCGTAGCACCTGTGTCTCTGCCCCAATCTCAGCAACTTGAACGTCTTTAGGTTTAATGTCAGCCATGAGTAAAGAGGTTAGTAGTGGTTGCCGACTTTGCGATGATGAATAGCGGTCAATGCTTCAGATTTGGCGACTCGTCCAGCGTTGATCGTGCTGTAAACGATCCAGTGATCGCTGCATTCCATGCGGCTAACGACTTCGCACTCAATATATGCCAAAGAGTCTGCCAGGATGGGGGAACCGTTGGTTGCCGGATAGGTTTTGACATCGGCAAACCGATCGGCACCCGGCGCAAATCGCTTTAAAAAGTGCTTTATCAAAGTTTGATAGTTGCCTTCTTCTAAAACGTTGAGAACGAAGCGATCGCCCAAGTGCATGAACGATTCGATCGCACGATCCTTGGCAACGGCGATCGTGATGCCCAATGGCTCAAAGCTGGCTTGAGACACCCAGGAAGCTAACATGGCGCTAGAAATATCGCCCTTTTTAGCCGTGATGATATAAAGTCCGCCACTGAGACGACCGAGCGCTTTGTCGAGTTCACCATCAAGAGACTTCATTTGTTTGACGGTGCGATCGCGGGTGAGCCACTGTCCTAAGTCAGTCCCGGCTTCGTCGCAGAGTTGATAGGTTGCCTCGCTGGGCGATTCTTTAATCTGAATCGGCGGAAATGCTTCTGTTAAACCGATTCCCTGAAACTGATTGCGAATAGGATAGACCGATTCATCATCACCGCCACCCGCTTCAAATAATCCAACAGACTGTTTGGCATTCGTCGCCGCAAAGATGGTGCTCAGTCCAGCTTTAGCATTAGCAGCAAAGTCTCCCGATTGAGGCGACATTCCGATCACGAGCCCTGTGGACGTTTCAACGAGTTCTCGCACCTCTTGAGGATCGGCAACGCGCAGATCCATCAGTTCGACTAACACGCCTGTTTTGGTGATGCCATTCGCGATCGCCTGCGCGATTTGGTCACTGTAGCCATACTCTGCCACGTAGAATATGCCAACTGTTGTTGCCGCTTTTGCTTGAGTCTGGCTCCATTCCTGGTAACGTCCGACAAGTTCTTTGAGGTTGTGACGCAATAGAGGACCGTGACCTGTGGCGATCGTCGTGATTTCGGGCAATGCCGCCATGCGTTTAAGGGCAGCTAGCACCGATCGGGCGTTGGGTGCCATCAAGCAATCGTAGTAATAGTGATAGTCGTGCTCGATTAACTCCAGGTCTTCGTCGTAGGTGTGATCATCGCAGAAGTGCATCCCAAACGCATCACAGGTATAGAGCGTCTGAGTTTTATAGTCGAAAGTGAAAATGGTATCGGGCCAGTGCAAATTGGGCGCGGCGACAAATTCTAGCTCGTGACCGTTGCCTAAATCTAGGCGATCGCCGTTCTTGACCACCTGACGCTGAAATGGTTGATGCACGAGTTCTTCTAAAAACTGAATGGCAACTTTCGCGCCGACCACCGTAATGTCAGGATTGAGTTGCAAAACATCTTTCACCAATCCACTGTGATCGGGTTCGGTATGACTGATGATCAGGTAATCGATGTCAGCAGGATTAATCAGCCCTTGTAGAGCATTGAGATAAAGTTGACGAAACTTTTCGTGAGAGGTATCGACGAGGGCAATTTTTTCGCCTCGAATTAGAAAAGAGTTATAGGTAGTGCCATTCTCTAAAGCAAACTCAATGTCAAAGCGATCGCGATCCCAGTCGAGCGATCGTAGAGTCGTCGTGTCAGCCACGATGTCAGCCGTTTGAATGGTCAGCCGTCGCGAAGGACGACCAGGCTGGCTAGCGCTTGCGCGATCAATGAGTGCTACCATGAGCCTCCCTACAACGTTTTGTAAAATTATGTTTCTCTCTGATTCTAATCTTCCCTCAAAGAACGCAGTTTTGTAAAGTTCCGATAAGTAAACATACCTATCAAGAAACTTTATATCTAGAACGTTCTCTATCGAAGCAATAGAAAGCACTATGGCTGAAAATTGGCTGGCATTAATGGTCGGAAATTCTCGTCTGCATTGGGCTTGGTTGACCGATGAAATGCTGCAACAGACCTGGAATACTCCGCATTTGTCAGCAGAAAAAGTTCGGTTGTTGATTGCGAGCCAACTTAACTTCGAGGACTCTGACATTCCTCGATCGACTCCAACGCCCATTTGGGAGACGCTACCCGAACTTTGGATCGCGTCAGTCGTGTCTGACCAGACACACCTTTGGCAGACTTATGCTCACGTTAGAACGATCGCGCTGGATCAGATTCCGCTCCAAAACACTTACTCTACGTTGGGCGTTGATCGCGCTTTAGCCGTTTGGGGGGCGATCGAGATCTATGGCTCTCCCATTTTAGTGATCGATGGCGGCACAGCCTTAACCTTCACCGGGGCAGATGGACCTCGGTTTGTAGGCGGGGCAATTTTACCAGGACTGCAGCTCCAGTTTCGGATGTTAGGGCAAGAAACCTCTGCATTACCTGTGATTGAGGAGATGACGTTGCCCGATCGTTGGGCAATGACTACGATCGAGGCGATTCAAAGCGGCATTCTGCACACGGTTTTGTCTGGCATCCAAAGTTTTATTGAAGATTGGCAGACCCGATTTCCTCAAAGCGTTGTTGTCTTCACTGGAGGAGACGGTAATCTTCTCTATGGCTATATTCAGCAGCGATCGCCACAACTGGCAAGTCAGGTGATCGTTGACTCAAATTTATGGGTTTGGGGACTCCGCTCAATTAAAAAGTGCTCAGTCTAGCGTGGTTTGCCCTTTAAAGTAGTCTTGCAACTGCTGTCGATGATCGTGCGCTAACCGACCCTCAGGAATTGAATCGGGTTTAAATGCCTCCACGTCAGAGACTTCGAGCGGATCGCGAATCTGCATCGTTCCCTTAACATCGGCTTCGACGACGATACAAATCGAGTGAATGCGAGGGTCACGATCGGGCGCTGAATAAACTCCTACGAGGCGACGAATCTGAGTCACCTCCAGCCCAGTCTCTTCTGCCAATTCTCGCCGTACGGCAGTGGGGATATTTTCGCCCCAATCAACCATGCCACCCGGTAGACTCCATAGACCGTTATCCCGACGACGGATCAACACAATCCGACCATCTGGCAAGATGGGAATAATGCTAGTGCCCGTGATGGGATGGCGGAAAATGATCCCTAGAACAGCTTGAGTAAAGTGCCACAACCGATGCATGAATTAAGAAGGTTACAACAAAACTAGAGAGGCAGGAACCACAGCCCGATCGAGAACCCCATTTTTCTAAATCTCAAAAAGTAAAGTGATTCATTTTCAGAGATCTCAGGGTTTGCTCTCGATCAGGATAAATCACTCAGAATTTGGGTTGCGTGACCGTCTGGCTTGATTTTTTTGTAGCTCTGCTCGATCGTACCATCCACACTGACCACGAATGTATTTCTACTGATTCCCAAATATTCTTTGCCCATAAACTTCTTCAAGCCATAGCTTTCATACGCCTCAGCTACTTTTCCGCCTTCATCACACAGCAACGGGAAGGGCAACTCATGTTTCGTCACAAATTTTGCGTGAGAGTTTGCGTCGTCGGTGCTGATGCCTAACACGACCACATCTCGCGCCTGATAATCTGCGTAAGCGTCTCGAAAACCACATGCTTCTTTAGTGCATCCCGGTGTGTTGTCACGCGGGTAGAAGTAAAGCACGACGCGCTTGCCTTTTAAGTCCGAGAGTTTAACCAGATTTCCGTGAGTGTCGGACAAACTAAAATCAGGTGCAGCATCGCCAATTTCGAGAGCCATCCAGCAATCTTTGATAATCTGCGATATCAATAACAACTTTGCGGATGCGTTCTTCTGCATCAGTGATATTTTTTGTGCAAAGGGAAGGTCTCTGAATTGAGCGCTCACTCACTTTGTTTTGCTAGAAACCTATCAATCCTAATCCCTGTCAAGCCGTGTAATTCATCCTGCAATTTTCACTCGTTTCTGTGCGTCTTCTAAAGCTTTTTGCACCTGCTCAAATCCAGTGCCGCCATAGCTATTGCGGGCAGACACCACTTGTTCGGGCGCGATCGCATCATAAATATCCGCATCAAAGGCAGGATGCAGATCTTTCCACTCGTCGAGGGTCAAATCTTTGAGCAGTTTGTTTGCTGCCAAAGACGTTTTGACCACTTTTCCAACCAGACCATAGGCTTCGCGAAACGGAACGCCCTTTTTAGCTAAATAGTCTGCAACATCGGTCGCGTTAGAAAAGTCTTCGTTGACCGCTTCAGTCAGGCGCGCCGTGCGAAATTCTAGCCCCTCGTGAAATAAGATGGTCATTGCTTCGAGACAGACTTTGACGGTTTTGACTCCATCAAACAGCGCCTCTTTGTCTTCTTGCAAATCTTTGTTGTATGCCAGAGGTAGCCCTTTCATCAATACGAGCATCGCCTGAAGGTGTCCAAAAACTCTGCCTGTCTTGCCGCGCACTAATTCAGGCACATCGGGGTTCTTTTTCTGCGGCATGATGCTCGAACCTGTGGCGCAGCTATCGGTGAGACTGACAAAGCTAAACTCTTGCGAAGCCCAAAGAATCACCTCTTCAGACAAGCGGCTGAGATGCACCATAATCAGACTTGCCGCACAGAGAAACTCGATCGCAAAGTCTCGATCGCTAACGCCATCCAAACTGTTAGCATAGACACTGCTGAAATTTAGCCGTTCGGCAGCGAAGTGACGATCTATCGGAAACGTCGTTCCTGCAAGTGCCCCAGAGCCTAGCGGAGAGATATTTACGCGCTGATAAATCTCACCTAAGCGCTGCCAGTCTCGCTGCATCATCTCAAAATAAGCCAGAAGATGATGTGCCAAACTGATCGGTTGTGCTCGCTGTAGGTGAGTATATCCAGGGATCAGCGTCCTCACATTCTGACTTGCCAGACTCAGTAAAACTTCTTGAAACTGGCGAATCTGCTGACGAATCTGCTGAATTTGATCGCGTAGATAGAGACGGGTATCGGTGCCCACTTGGTCATTGCGCGATCGAGCCGTGTGCAGCTTTTTGCCCACATCACCGACCAATTCAGTTAAACGCCGCTCAACTGCAAAGTGGACATCTTCAGCATCAATGCCGGGGTTGAAGGTGCCTTGGCGATAGTCTTGACGAATTTGCTCAAGCCCCTGCACCAGTTGCGCTCCTTCTTCGGGCGAAATGATGCCTGTCTTTGCCAACATTTCAGCGTGTGCCTGAGAGCCTGTCAAATCGTATTCGATCAGTTCAATATCAAATTTGATGCTGGCGTTAAACTCAGCGATCGCCGGGTGCAAGACTGATTCAAATCGCTGGCTCCAGGTTTGAGCAGGAGTTACTTCGGGGGACGGGTTGGCGTGAGTCAAAAGACATCCTCTCTGGACTGCGATGATGGACACTCGACTATACCAGAGGAGCCGAAACGGATTCTAGCGGTCTCGGTTGGTGTGTCAACGATCGATGAGGAATCGTCGACTAGCCGTAAGTGGTCAATGCTCTCACCAGGTACCCCAAAATCAGCCCGACCAAAAACGACCAGACTTGCCCTGTTCTGACAAATTGACTCCAGGCTTTGCTGATATCGCCGCCCAAGTCGGTTTCTTTAAACTGTTGGGCAAGCACGACCCAATCATGGGGCAATTGCCAATGCAGGGTTTGCAGCACGTCGCTCCAGTGGGTCATGCCAACGAGCCAGCTTGTCATCTCCTGCATTACGTGAATCATCATATCGATCGTCTCCTCAAGCCGAGTAGTTGCTTCATTGGGGTCTAAAAGCTTTCTTGTACCACAGAACTGAGACGACGACGGATTTAATCCCGTTAATTTAATAGCGGCATGACGGAGTTGGCAATAATCGCGGCTTGGGTGCGATCGCGCAAATTCAGTCGTCCTAAGATACTGGCGACGTGATTTTTGACCGTTCCTTCTGAGATTTTGAGCGATCGAGCGATTTCTTTGTTGCTTGAGCCAGACGCAATTAGTCTCAAAACTTGTCGTTCTCTAGTCGTGAGTTTGGTAAAGCCAGGTGGAAGCGAGGACGATCGGCGCTGCGCTGAGTTGAACGCTACGACGTTTGAGGTGGCATTGCTGACGTGAGAAATGGGGAATGGAGCCGATTCGCCAAACGTCCCTAAAAGTTTAGAGAGAATTCCGGGGCTGAGTTGGGTGTATCCTTTGTGAACTGACCGCACGGCATTGGCTAATTCATCGGGGCACAAGTCTTTGAGAAGATAGCCCTTTGCCCCAAATTTGAGAGCAGTAGTCACCGACGCTTGATCATCTAAATCAGTCAGGATTAAAACCTGAGTGTCAGGAAATCGCTGACAAATTGTTTCGGTCGTGGCGATGCCCTCTGTTTTTGCAAAACAGGGATCGATGAGAACAACGTCTGGATGTAGCTCTTTTACCTGGTCAATAGCGCTTTGTTCTGTATCTGCGTCTCCTACCACCTGCAAATCTTGCTCCTGATTGAGCAAAGCCTTTAAGCCTTCACGAATCAGGTTTTGGTCATCGACGAGTAATACACGAATCATGGCAGATAGCTCCGATCGGGTTTAGCCACGGGTAGTCCTGAGTTTGCAGTCGCTCAAGGCTGATTTCAAGGAACAACCTAGCCAATTGACGGCATCTCATCAGTTTTGTTCCTAGTTAATCAAAAATTGATAAGTTTTGCTTTGGCGTGAAGAGAGGCGGGTGATCTGCTGACTTTAGCGTCGAGCTTGCAGACCTAACGTATGCTGAAAAGTTGGAAGCGCGGAACAGTAGATTATGAATGGGTTGATAAAGCCGATCGAGCAAAATAAAGTCTGGCTGTGGCTGGGATTGTTGGGGTTATTAGTTGGGTCGCTATGCCTGCGGTTTTGGGGGCTAGGACGATTCAACGCCTTGGTTTTTGATGAGGTTTATTACGTCAAATTTGCTCACAACTATTTAACGCACACGCCATTTTTTGATGGGCATCCGCCTCTGAGCAAATATTTGATCGCGATCGGCATCTGGCTTGGCAATCAACTCCCGTTTGGCAAAGATACAGTGAATACGCTGGCAGGGTCTTCTCTCAGCACCTGGAGCTATCGCTGGCTGAATGCGCTGACAGGTTCATTTATTCCGCTAGTGGTAGCGGCGATCGCCTATGAGCTAAGTCGTCGTCGCAGCTATGCCTTGATTGCCGGACTATTTGCCGCCGCCGATGGACTCTTTCTTGTCGAATCTCGCTATGCCCTCAACAATGTTTATCTGGTGATCTTTGGGCTATTGGGACAGTGGTTTTTTCTCAAAGCACTGAATGTACTGGGCAAAAAATGGTGGCTGTGGATGGGGCTTGCGGGACTGTTTTTTGGTGCCTCCGCGTCGATTAAGTGGAATGGCTTGTGGTTTTTGTTGGGCGCATATCTGTTGTGGGGCATTGCCTGGGCAATTCGACTCGTGAGAATGATTGGGCGATCGTCCACTCCTCCCAATGCCCCACATACGCCGCTTCATCGGTTAGCACGTCTCAATCCTTTCTATGTACTGTTCACTTTGGGAGCCATTCCGGCTATTTTCTATCGCCTGATCTGGATTCCGCATCTCAATCTCAGTCGCGACTTTGGTTTCTGGGAAGTGCAGAAACAGATTTTGGCGTATCACGAGCGGGTGGGCAGTGGTCCGACGGTTCACCCCTATTGCTCGACGTGGATCGGCTGGATTTGGATGCAGCGCCCCGTCGCTTATTTTTATCAAGTTGCAAGTAGTTTGACGGCTCCGATTCCGGCGAATGGCACTGCCTCAGCCGTCACATCAAGAAGCGTGATTTATGACGTTCATGCAATGGGAAACCCTTTTTTGTGGTGGTTTTCGGCAGGAGCGATCGCCCTTCTGACCTGGATGCTGATCGAGAATTTTAACTCCCTAACCAGCACTGCTGAAACGCTCACTCCACGTCAACAAATCGGATTGTTGCCCCCCAACGAAGTCTGGATCGGACTATTTCTCGTCGTCAACTACGCCGCCAATCTTTTGCCGTGGATGCGGGTGACTCGCTGTGTGTTTCTCTATCACTACATGGGGTCTTCGGTGTTCGCATCGCTGGCGTTAGCTTGGTTCGTCGATCGCTGGTTTCGCAGCAACACGCCTCGATTGAGAAGTCGGGCAAACTGGACGATCGTGATCGTGCTAGTCTCTTTTGTCTTCTGGATGCCCATCTATTTAGGACTGCCTCTGTTTGAATGGCAATATAACTTACGGATGTGGCAGATTCAGATTGATAACTTTTGGCTGCTGCGATGGATTTAGCCTCGTCAACGGTTGCCTTTAGAATTAAGTGCGACTACTCGCGACACCTGGTTTAATGATCAGCATGAGCGAAACCAACGACACTATTTTTGGCAAAATTATCCGCAAAGAGATTCCTGCTGACATTGTTTATGAAGACAATCTCGCCCTCGCCTTTCGCGACGTGAATCCGCAAGCGCCGACTCATATTTTGGTGATTCCTAAACAAGCGATCGCCAAACTCTCTGATGCAAAACCCGCCGATCATGCTCTGATGGGGCACCTGCTGCTCACTGCCAAACGTGTTGCCGAGCAAGTCGGGCTTACGAATGGCTATCGAGTCGTGATCAACACAGGCGACGATGGTGGACAGACCGTTAATCATCTGCATTTACACATCCTTGGCGGACGATCGCTGACTTGGCCTCCCGGTTGAGCAAACCCCTTCCTTCTTGCGCTAGGATCTTGACAGAATCGGAGGAAAGACAACGGTTTACACACGCCCCCTCGCTCGGTTAATCGAGCACCTTCAACATCTCCCTGGTGTTGGTCCTAAAACTGCCCAACGGCTTGCACTCTATATTCTCAAGCGCCCTGAAGAAGAAGTGAAGGCACTCGCTCAGGCATTGATGGAGGCAAAGCTGCAAGTGGGTTTCTGTTCAGTTTGCTTTCATTTGTCAGCAGAACCCGTTTGTGACATCTGCCGCGCTCCCAATCGGGACAGCAGCACGATTTGCGTCGTCGCCGACTCTAGAGACGTGATCGCGTTAGAAAAAACCCGTGAATATCGGGGAAAATATCACGTTTTAGGTGGGTTGATCTCTCCGATCGATGGCATTGGTCCCGATCAGCTAAATATTCATGCCTTGCAGAGGCGAGTTAGTCAACAGAAGATTGATGAGGTGATTCTCGCGATCAGTCCCACGGTCGAAGGTGAGACGACGACTCTGTTTGTCGGTCATCTGCTCAAGCCCTTTACGCGGGTGACTCGGATTGCGTTTGGTCTGCCGATGGGCGGTGACTTAGAATATGCTGATGAGCTGACGCTGGCACGCGCTCTTGAGGGCAGACGAGATCTAGAGTTTGGCAGTCGCTAAAGCAGGATCGTTTGCCATACTAAAATCATTCCCTACTCTGAGCAACCTGATGTTTGGTACGTTTCAACAAAGCAGCCTGCGAATTGAAGTCAACGCCTCTGAAGCAGCGCTTCGCAAAAGTCTCGCTAATCCTACCCAGTTTTCTAGGTGGATTTGGTTTGAGCGATTTTCAGAGGGGTTGCCTGAACTGGTGCATCCCGGTTTGACTTTTACAAGTTGGGCGGGTGCGATCGCCATTCAACATCAGGTTGAGATTGCAGAACCCAATCGAGTCCGGTTTTTGTTGAGTCAAGGCATTGATGGCTTTCACGAATGGGCGTGGGGGGAAGGCTGGGTACAATCGCGCATCGAAGGCATTTCGGTCTTACCGATTCGTTTAGGGCAAACCATCACCCTATTGAGCCTCAAACAATTCTTGACCACAACCCCGTAAAGACGTTTCACTGAAACGTCTCCCAGATGAAATAGATTTCCTCTAGTTCTAATAACCTACTGTATACACACAAGTCCTCCTGATCCCGTCATCGCCGAGATCTTCGCCCCCTAAATCCCCCATTCTGGGGAACTTTGAGCCAGAAAAAGGTTCAAAGTTCAAGATATTGCTCAGGGTCAAAGTCCCCTAATTTTGGGGGATTTAGGGGGCTGAAGCCGACTGAAACGAAGTGCTCAACGATTTGTGTGTACACGGTAGAGTTCTAATAACCCATGTCAAAAGAGCTAGGACAGTTTCTCAAGCGTATCTGCTGCTTGTATTCCTGTAGATAGATGATGGTTGATTGCTTAACCTGTTTCTCTCATCAGAGTAGTCTTATCGAATCTGTTGATGCTGAAGCACTCTATTAGGCTGATGGGCGTGTTGGGAACGATCGCCGCGCTTACGATTCCTCAAATAGGACTGGCGATCGAGCCTACACAAGTTCAGTCTCTCAATTCTTCTCAAATCCAGCCTGCTGCTCAGCCTCTGCGGTTAGAAATTCATCTCAGTAAGCGTCAGGTCACGCTTTATCAAGGAGATGTCAGCGTCAAGACTTATCCGATCGCCGTAGGTCGCCCTGGATGGGAAACGCCAACGGGTAATTTTCGAGTCATGCAAAAAGTCAGAAATCCGATTTGGGTACACCCCTTTACGGGCGAGAAAGTTGCGGGCGAAGACCCTGAGAATCCTTTAGGGGGCTATTGGCTTGGGTTTTGGACGGATGGGAGGAACTCGATCGGGTTCCACGGCACACCTACGCCACTGTCAGTTGGAAAGGCGGCTTCTCATGGCTGCGTTCGGATGTATATCAAAGATGTCGCCGAGTTATTTGACAAGATTCCAGTCGGGACAGTCGTCAAGGTTGTGAAGTGACCGCGCCTTCAAAGCTGACTCTTTAGAAGAAATCGATCTATATCTCTAGGGAGAGTATTGATAACCCACGAATCTTTACACTTCGGGCAAGTGGCAATAGTCTCAACTCAGATTATTTGTGCAGCAACGAGCCGTCATCTCGGCTCCTAAAAAGTAGCCTCTGGGCTTGCAGATTATCAACAGTAAGGAGATAAACATGAACGGAATTAACAAACGTGCTATCGCTAAACTCGCGGGAACTTTAGGACTTGCAGGTGCAAGCTCTCTACTCGCATTTCCCGCTTTCTCAGCTAGTTCTTCTCTCTCGAAAGTTAATCCTAATCCTACGATTTTTAGCGAAGCCCCCTATAATCGCGTTGCTCAATCTGGCGGCAGTAGCGTGGCTCCGAGTGGAACTCCGACCAATCCTTCGGCGGCTCCGGCTGGCTCTGGTGGCTCTGGCGCTGATGTAGTGGTTCCGTCGGCTGGCGGATCTATGATGCCGAGTGGAACGAGTACGCCTACTCCGGCTCAGGGTGGCTCTATCTCTCCCGCTGGTGGCAATCCTGCTGATTCTACGACGACCCCCAGCAGCATTCCTGGCACTCCTGGCAACACGACCACGCCAATGACTCCCGATAGCACAACCACGCCATCGATGACTCCTGGCAACACGACTATGCCGTCTTCAACTCCTGGCGACATGACCACGCCATCGATGACTCCTAACAGCACCACGCCATCGATGACTCCTAACAGCACCACGCCATCGATGACTCCTAACAGCACCACGACTACACCGTCTTCGACCCCTAGTAGTGGAAGTGGTGGGGTTCGTGCTCTTTGGTAAGTCTGGACAACTAGATTAGTTAGAGAGTCAATGGAGGGACGCGACTCGATCGTGTCCCTTTAGCGTTTCAAGAGTTTTTTCATGCGTCCTCAACCCATTCCTCCACAGCCTGGTCAAGAATCTGTTTGGGATTATCCCCGTCCGCCTCGATTAGAGTTGACTGAGAAGCCGATTCAAGTGGTGTTTAATGGCGTGGTGATTGCCGACACACGACGGGCGATGCGGGTGTTAGAGACGAGTCATCCTCCGGTCTATTACATTCCGCCTGACGATATTCAAATGCAATATTTGGTTGCATCTCCGCGATCGACCTACTGTGAATGGAAAGGTTCGGGCAGCTATTACACGGTGATTGTAGGTGACAAACAGGCGGCAGATGTCGCCTGGTATTATGCTGAGCCGACTCCTGAGTTTACGGCGATCGAGCATTATGTCGCGTTTTATGCGGCTGCGATGGATGCTTGCTATGTCGATGGTGAAAAGGTGACACCGCAGCCGGGAAACTTTTATGGCGGCTGGGTGACGAGCAATATTGTCGGACCCTTTAAAGGGGAACCTGGCTCTTGGGGCTGGTAGCGAATCAGGCAATCTATTGATTGTCTTGAGAGCGTTCACGTTTACGCTCTTGCAACTTGAGCATGATTTCAGCGTGAACTTCTTTTGTAATGGGGTAGAAGTAGGCTAACACTAAGCCGATGAGCAATACTATGAGCGGAGCGGGACCGACTAAGACCCGAATTGCCCATAAAGCCGAGGCGGGTTGAATCGGTGGTGCCTGACCTGGGGTAGTTGGTAAAAAGCCTGATCGGTCTAGCACCTGACCGACGAGAAAAAGCCCGATCGCCAGTGCTACTTTTTGCAATAGCACCATAAAGGCGTAGAACACCCCTTCGCGGCGTTGCCCAGTTTGTAGCTCGTCTAGCTCAATCACATCGGGAAGCATTGACCAGGGAACCAGATAAGCGGTCGAGACTCCAAACCCTGCCATCACAGCCAAAACATAGAGTAACCAGGGTTGTTCGGGCTGCAGCATAAATAGTCCGATTTCAGCAATGATCCAAATGGTCATGCCCATAAAGTAAACCGCTTTTTTGCCCACTCGTTTGCTAACTTCAGTCCAGACAAACAGCATGACGAATGATGTCATCTGAACCGCAATAATCACCTTGATAAAGTCATTGGTAGTTAGCCCCATCCAGTTTGTGACGAAATAAGGAATCACCGATACCGTATTTTGCAAGGCAAGCCACGCACAAAGATAGATTCCAATCACATACAAAAATGGGCGGTTGCTGAAGACGATTTTAAGCTGATCAATAAATGGAATCGCCACTTCGTCACTCGTTTCTTGACGTAGGCGCTCTGTTTCTTTGACTCGCTTGCGAGTGCCCCAAACGCACCAAAACAAAGGCGGAACGCAAATTACAGCAAACACTGCTCCCATGACTAGGTACTTCTGGATAGGACTGTCCTTCAGTAATGGAAGAGCGAAGATAGCTTGTGCTATGAGAAGCGACAGAATACTGCCACCAATCGAAAACCCAAATCGGAAGCTGGTGAGGCTAGTGCGTTCGTCATAGTCTTGGGTGAGTTCGGGTGTGAGAGCGGTGTAAGGTAAGTTGACGATCGTATAGAAGCTGTTGAAGAAAATACCAATCACCACGTAATACCCGAATAGCTCCCACTGGTTGGTAGTGGGGTCATTGCTAAAGTGAGGCACCAGCCATTGCAAAAAAAAGAAAATTCCGAAAGGGATTGCGCCAAACAGCATCCAGGGATGACGGCGACCCCAACGGCTGCGAGTCTGATCGCTCATCTTCCCCACGATCGGGTCGTTGATCGCATCCCAAATTTTGCCAGTCATCAGAATGCTGCCCGCTACTCCTGGGTTTAGCCCTGCGACGTTGGTAAAGAAAATGAGTAAGAATACAGATAAGATGTTTGCAGTGATAGCAGGTCCGAGATCGCCTGCACCGTATGCCAATTTGGTACTTAAATTGAGTTTTTCTAACATCTCGACAGGTCGATCGGCAGAATTATTCATAAGGGCATCGTAGAAACCGGGTGATCAGTTGTATTATTTTCATCATCTTTGGTGTGCGATCGTCGAAATCGTGCCAAACCTTTAACCGACTTAACACGCCTTCCCATGTCAGATCTTCATGTATCTTGGTCAGATTATCACCGCACGATCGAGCACCTAGCCGCTCAAGTTTACAAGTCTAATTGGGAATTTAATCAAATTGTCTGTCTTGCCAAAGGGGGCTTGCGGGTTGGAGATATCTTGGCACGCATTTATGATGTGCCCCTTGCAATTTTGGCAACGTCTTCTTATCGAAGTGGCAAGAGTCGCAGCAGTTTAGTCTTTTCGCGCGATTTGACAATGACGACTCTTAGCCTCGGCAGTCGTGTGCTGTTGGTGGATGACTTAGTAGATTCGGGGGTGACGCTGCAAAAATCGGTTCCCTGGCTTGAGCATCACTATGGCTTCTACATCGAAGAGGTGCGGACGGCAGTGCTGTGGTATAAAGCCTGTTCGGTGATCAAGCCCGATTATTATGTCGATCATTTGCCTGACAATCCCTGGATTCATCAGCCGTTTGAGCGCTATGAAGACATGACTCCAGAAGATTTGGTGAGTCAAGTAGGAGCCGGAATACGAGAATAGACCCCGCAAAGCAGGGCGAAAATCTTTCACCCTGCACCCAAAAATAATATTGCCGTAGAGACGTTTTGATGGAACATCTCTACGGCGATCGTGCCTCAACACACGATTCGTGTGGTTCACAGAATTGACGCAATTTGGCGATCGTGGGGCTGCCCGCTCTGGGGTCGGGAGACGTTTCGCTGGAATGTTTCTACCGATAATTTGGGGTCTGGATGTCTAGAATACGGGCTTCTGGACGCAAAAATCGATCGAGCTGCGATTCAAAAAAGGCTCGATTTGCCTTCAAATGATTTGGGTTTGGGTCATCTAAGGGATACAGCAACGCTGATCGGAGGGCTTGAATCACAGCAGACGTGACGCAATACATCGATCGCTGGAAGCTCACGATTAACTGAATCAACATATCGTCTTCACCCCGGCAATGCTCTCGATAATAATCTACAAGATATTGGGGTAAGAAGTGCAGCATATCTTGTGCTAGTAGAGTAGGCGGAATGCCAGCCGTGCCGACGGGAAATTTGTCAGCATACAGCACGCCGTAGTGAAAGTCTTTTTGATCAGAAGGAACCTGTCCGGCTTGAGCGTTGTAAGACTTTGTGCCTCGAAAAGGAGACGTGCGATAAAACACGGCTTCGACATAGGGAAGTGCCGCCTCGTAGAGCCAGGTAAAGCCCTTAGACTTGGGAATGATTTCGTAGCATTCGCCTCGAATGTAGACGTGGTGATAGATGGGACGACCCGCGATCGCAAAGATCCCATTCACCAGAAAGTCCATCGCTTGAGGCACGCTGGTCATTTTGCCCTCGTCGTATAAATCGGACATCTCAAAAAACACCGGAGCCATCACTTCCCAAAACAGCCCCAAGTTGGCGTAGTAAGACGATTGGCGACACTGCTCTAAAAACAAGTCAGGAAATGCTTTGTGTAATGCCAGCATTGCTGGATTGCCCTTGAAATAGGCTTTGATCGCTCGATCGGCGTTTGCCTTATATTCATCGCTGTCTAAAAACGGATCGAATTGGTTGACGGGCACATACATGCCGCGATGCCAAAGCATTGCCCGCATACACTCTTCGGCAAATTCCATGTTGACTCGATCGTGCCAAAGGTGATGCGCCAATCGGGGAAGCTTCATTTTCAGTTCCCCTTTGTCCATAAATTCTCGCAGTTCGGGGTGAGCATCGGCTTGCCCACGCCAGATTCGCAGATCAGCGTCATCTCCGGCGTAATGGTTATGTCGATTCATATACTCATCTGAGATGAAGTATTTGAAAAAGGGAAACGGGTTTAAGAAAACCTGCTCACCGATATAAAGCAAATCTCGCCAATAGAAGTCCATCGGGACGGCATAGGCTTTATATAACCCGATGATCTGCATCAGGTTCTCTGGCGTGTCAGGCAACATTGCCCCTCCCGCTTCGAGACGATGAATAATGTCAGCAAATTTGTGCTGCGAGGGCGGAAGTTTGGTGCGGGTGGCGGTTACGTTCATAAGACATTCTCAATGGGTAGAAGGGTTACTAATGGTGGGATGAGTAGATCCATTACCGAGGGACGCGATCGGACTCATTGCCAGTTGACGAGCCTCATACACCGGAGTCGCGGCAACTAGAGATTTTGTCGTCGATTCGCTCCAGCGCACGAGCCAAGTGGGTTGCACACCAAGCCAGATAATTAGACCCGTAAGCGCGATCGCGGGCAACTGTTCTAGCCCAGTGACTTTGGGATAATAAGCGGTCTTGGTATCGAGCTTGCCGAAACAGGTTCGGTTGAGCAAAATCACGAAATAAACGGCGGTTAATGCAGTGCCGATGATGCACAACAGAGTTGGCAACGGAAACGCGGCAAAGCTGCCTTGAAACACCAGAAATTCTGAGATGAACCCCGCCATACCGGGAATTCCAGCACTGCCCATGCCAGCAAGAATCAGCAAAGCGCTAATCGTCGGCAACCCCCGAATCGGATTGAGCAATCCGTTGAGAACATCTAAATCGCGAGTGCCAACCTTTGACTCGATCACGCCAACTAAATAGAACAGCAGCGCCAAAATCAGCCCATGACTTACCATCTGAGACACGGCACCGACTAGCGCTAAGGGCGTTAAGGCGATCGTGCCTAACAAAACATAGCCCATGTGTCCGATCGAGCTATACGCCACCATCCGCTTGATGTCTTTTTGGGCGATCGCCGCGAATGCGCCATATATGACGCTCACGGCAGCGACGATCGACAATCCTGGTGTGACCAGTGGCCACGTTTCAGGAAACAGTCCTAAGCAAAATCGGACTAAGCCATAGGTGCCCAACTTAGCTAAAACGCCGCCCAGCAGAATCGCGGTCGGAGTCGAGGCTTCAACATAGGCATCGGGGAGCCAAGTGTGCAGGGGGACTAGCGGAATTTTGATACCAAACCCGACAATCATCAGCGTCAGCAAGATCAATTGAGTGCGTTGAGAAAGTCCTGCCGTGGCGATCGCCGCATAGTCAAAGCTAGACGCATTTGTAAGCCAATTCATCGCTAAAAACGCCGCCAAAATTAGAATCCCGGAGACGGCGGTATAAAGCAAAAACTTGATGGCAGCATAATCGCGTTTCTCGCTGCCCCAAATTGAGATCATTAAATAAAACGGAATTAACTCCAATTCATAGAATAGGAAGAACAACAGCAAGTTTTGTGCGAGTAATGCGCCTGCCATACCTCCGCTAATCAGCAACACCAACGAATAAAACAATCGAGGGCGCTTTAGTGGGATTGACTTAGGAGATTGCAGATCGCTGCTGAAAATCACTAAGAACGTCAACAGGTTTGTTAACGTTACCAACGGCAGCGACAAGCCATCGACTCCCAGGCTGTAGCTCAGTCCCAATGTCGGAATCCAGGACAGATATTCTTGCATCTGTAGCCCAGGCGTGACGAGATTGAATTGCGTTAGGAGGTAGATCGTCCAGAGTAAGAGGATGCCGGAAATGGCGATCGCGCCGATTCTCGCCCGACTTGCAGAAATAGTACCGGGAAGAAAGCCAATGAGTAAAGCCCCAATAACGGGCAACCAAATTAATGCACTCAGCATTGTGATGTCTAATCCTTTAGCCTAGAGATTGCTGATGAAATATACTGGCAGTCATCACTAACACCATGTGCGAGAGCGACGACCAACACAAAAAGATACCCAGAACAGTCACCCCAACTAAAATCGTCAATGCATAAAACTGCGATTGTCCAGACGTGCTGTATTTGAGACTTTGACCACTTAAGAGAGTCGCTAGACCAAACAAATTAACGACTCCATCGACGAGATAGCGATCGATCCAGGAAGTTAGTTGAGAAATCACAGCAACGCTAAACACAATGCTGTTGCGATAAAGGTTTGGTGTGTAGAAGTCATAGGCGACTAAATCTTGCAATGCCTTAATCGGGAACTGCACAGGCTTCTGAATATAATTGCCTAAGTAAATGACAGCGCTCAGACTACCGCCAAAAATGCTTGACCAAATCAGCAAGAGTGCCATGTTTGTGTTGAAGTCTGCCCAGCTAGGAAGCAGAGACAGCGATTGCAAAATTAGCGGTAGATGCAGTGTAAAAGCAGACAGAATAATCATCGGCAGCGCCATTGGCCAATGCACTTCGGGCGATCGTTCTGACATCTGTTTAGGCTTTCCTCCAAAGACGAGGCTAAAAGCGCGAGTCAACCCAAATGCGGTAAGAGCATTCACAATCAGGAGCACCCCTACGAGCCAGGGATGCCCAGAGTTTTCTAGACCATCGGCGAGTTTGAGCATTGACCAAAAGCTACCGAACGGAGGCAATGCGATGAGTCCTAATGTCGCAACTACTAATGCCAATCCTGATATGGGACGACGCGACCACAAACCGCCGAGTTGCGTTAGATCTTGGGTGATGTTGTTCCAGACGATCGCACCGCTACTCATCATCATTAATGCCATTGATAATGCATGAGTTAACACGATCAGCAAGGCGGCTTCGGTCTGTTGAGTGCCGACAGCAATGAACACAATGCCCATATAGGCAGTTACTAGATAAGAAAAGGCTCGTTTGATGTCGATTTGCGCGAGCGCAATGAGCGACCCCCCGATCGCTGATATCGCTCCAATCACAATCATCGTAGACTGCACCACAGGCGACAGAGATAGCACAGGTTCTAGCTTAACCAGCACCCACGCACCCGTTGCCACGACGACCGAGTTTCGCAAAATCGAAGCTGGAACGGGACCTTCCATCGCTTCATCGAGCCACAGATGCAAGGGAAACTGAGCACATTTGCCCATCGGACCTGCAATGAGCGCCAAACCGATCAGAGTGATCACGCTCGGATCAACGGTTGCCGTTTTTGCCCATTCTGCCAATTCTGAGAAGTTCCAGGTGCCTGCGATCGGCAACAGCGCAATCACGCCCATCAGCAAAAATAGATCGCCAATCCGTTTGGTGAGAAACGCATCTCGCGCCCCCGTCACCACCAGCGATTGATTAAACCAAATGCCGACAATCAGGTAAGTACCTAGGGTGAGAATTTCGAGAATGATGTAGCTAAAAAACAGTGAGTTGCACAGCGCCAGCGCTGCCATTCCAGCTTCAAACACTGCCATCAGCGAGTAGAGCCGTCCCCAGCCCCAATCCATTTCCATATAGCCGATTGCGAAGATTTGCGCCAACAGATTCAGCCCAGTCACCACGACAATTACACCGATCGTCAGAGAAGACACCTCGATCGGAATCGTTAAATCTAACCCTGCGACTTGCAGCCAGGGAATTGAGAACTGCTGAGCAGGTTGGTTCCAGGTTGCAGGCAGCGCGAGCGTTGCATGAATGAAGGACAGGAACGTCATGATGGCATTGATATAACCTGCCGGACGAGGACCGGTACGACGAGTAATGCCGGGAAACCAAAGGGCAGACAGGGCTGCACCTAAAAGTGAGTAGCAAGGAATTAACCAGACGGACTGGAGGAGTAGTTGAGCCATCGCAATCATCTTATAATAGGGGTCTGGAAGAAGATAGAGTTGTGATTTAGAGCGGCTGCGGAGCGATTTTTAGGATTACGATCGAGGCAGCGCTAACAATCTTTTAAACTTTGCAAGTAACTATAATTTCTATCACATTCCCAAGTGAAATAGAGTTATCTTTATTAATAGAAATCCTTAGAATTTTTGATGGATTGAATAGACTGACTGATATCGATAGTAAGATATCAATGCACAGCATTTGTAGATTCTATAGTTGACTGAACCCACTGCTGAAACGCCAGCCGTAGGTCGTGCAAACGCTTCAACAATAGACTCGCTGGTTGTCTATAATTGCTGACTGAAAGAGAAATAAGCGATCGCGGTCTTGGGCAATCGTTTCTATAGAGTATTTTGATACTCGATCGACTGACAATAGTCCGGACACTTTTAAATCGCCAACAGTGGCATACGGACTTTAGCCTCATTACTGAGGCAATCACCAACGGTGAAATTCAGGTTTCAGATTTTATCTCAAAAAATGCCCGGAGTATTGGACTCATGAATGGGTCATCAAATACTGTCCATTGCCGTTGTACTCACCGTCACAAGTTGCAAAATTAGTGCATAACCAGAGTAAGTAAAATCGCCAGATACGACGAAATTTAGCCTAGTCCATCCCATAATCTAAGTTTTTACACGTTGCCTGATTGTCGTCAAAATTCTGTAGCCAGGCTGCAAACGTCTTGTGATAATTTACTCTATTCAAATACCATCTCTGAACCGTCTTTAAATCTTGGTTATGCTGAGGGACTGCATCATAGTTCCAATAGCGACCATTCGGGAAAATGTATTTGCGAGTAAAGACACTAGAGATGTTATTGGGTGTCCGAACGGTGATGATGTGAATGAAGACCTTGCCATCTTCTTTGAGAAAAGAAGCCAGTTTTTTGAAGGCATTCGTTAGATTTCCTACATGACAAAAGACTCCGATCGAGAGAATCTTGTCAAACTTTTCCTCAAATACAGCCTCGTTCAAATCGCCTTCGTAAAGCTTGAAACGCCCTGAACTAAGGTAGCTCACTGGGTCTTGCATTTTACGGCGCACATATTCGCACTGTTCATGACTTAAATTAAGCCCCGTGAATCTAACGTTAGGAAACTTAGAAAGCACATAGTTGGCGACACAGCCCCAGCCACACCCAAAGTCTAAAATATTATCTCCATCCTGAATGTCTAGCTTCTCGATGACATCATCAATCATCTGTATCTGAGACTGTTCTAAATTAGCGGCTCCTTTTTCCCATAACCCCATGCTGTATTTGGGATAGATGAGCGTCCCATCGCCTAACATGGCATTCAACATCTCTTGCGGTCGATCATACTGAGTTTTCATTAACTCATTGGCACCTTCTGCCAACTGCTCAGTTTCTTGAAGCACCCATTCATAAGGGGCAAGCAGTGATGGAAAATACTTAAAAAATAAAGGCATACAGGTGTTAAAAAGTCCCTGTAACCAGGCATCAGGAACCTCTAACCCATGTATATAAGCTTCTGCTATTGCCATTTGAGCCGCATTGACGACTTCAACTGTTTGACGAGTCGCTTGATAAGCTAAAGGGCTTTTGAGATTGATATCTCCCACGATCGGGATATAGCGTTGAACATCTTGCTGAACGGATGTAGAAGCCATGGCAAAACCTCTATCTCAAGCAGTTTCGTGTAGGCTATCACGAGATCCGTTTAAGCGCGACTCTATGAATACATTTATTTACTGGGCTAAGACGAATGAATTCCATCGGTCTTAATCATCTCTTTTTGGGACTAGATTCTGATTGTTGCCAAAAGCTGATTAACATTTATTATCTTGAAGACATACGGATTTAACAGCAGGTAGTCTTCTACACTTCGCAAACTTGAACATTGGATAGCCGAGAATCGATCAATCGATCCATCCAACCTTCAAGATAGTTGCGGTTTGCTTGCTGTTCTTGAATATCAGTGGTCTCTAGCGAGTAAGGCATTAACCCTAGCATTGCAGCGGTGGTTACACAAAACATCGACTTTTGAAAACTGACGCAGATTCTCACCCGCAAGTCTTCTTCACCCCGCAGCGATCGCCGATAAAACTGATGCAAATAAGGCGGCAGATCGTGTCGTAAATCTTGCATTAATAACGTCGGTGGAATTCCTGCACCCCCCACGGGTAAAGGATCTGCGTAAAGTACGCCATAATTAAATCGCGTTTGATCAGCCGAAATTTGACGAGCTTGAGCGTTATAAGAAACGGTTCCCATAAAGGGGAACGATCGAAAAAACACCGCATCGATATAAGGAACGCCCGTATCCATCAAAAACGTCAGCCCTGCGGATTTAGGAATAATGTCATAGGAGCGATCGCCAATCTTCACTGCGTAGGTAATCGGCTCACTAGCAGCCGCTACGAGCGCAGCTTTAATCAACGCAACCACGTCAGAAATTGATTGAATCTTGCCCGCATCATAAAAGTCAGACAGATCCAAAAACATTTTGCTCATGATCTTCCAAAACTGACCCAGCGCACTGTAGTAGCACAACTGACGCACCTGTTCGGGCAAAAAGTTAGGAAAGATTTTTGAAAGCCCTTTAATCGGCAGGTTATTTGCTAGTTTCGCACTGGTTACAGTTTGCACGAGTTCTAAAAACTCTGGAGAATCGAGATACCTGTCCAATCCGCCGCCACCATGCCAAAACATGGCTTTCATACAATATTCAGCAAATTCGTAGTTATAGCGATCGTGCCACCAATGCTTCAACAATTTTTTGGTCGAGACATCCCCGTTAAAGTATTTAAAGAATGGGAACAACTCTAAAAACTGATGTTCTGAAATATAAATCAAATTACGCCAATAAGCATCGAGCACAATGCCATAGCTCTTGAGAATGCCCACGACTTCGATCACGTTATCTGGAGAGTCAGGCAGCAGCGCGCCGCCAGATTCTAGACGATCGATGACATCGGCTAACGGATGATTTGAAGGTTTGAGAGGAGTGCTAACCATAAGCGTCTGAAGGGATGAAAAAGGGATTAATTGTGGATTACAAGCTGCTCATTTGCAAGAATCTCAGACGAACTCGGAGACTTTAAGACTTTGGCAGCAATGGTCGGAAAATCGGTCAACATTGCGGTGGTTGTCGTTTCCGTCCAGTGCACCAGCCAGCCAGGTTGAAGACCCAAAATCACGATCAGAACCGCGAGCACGAAACCAGGAGCACGTTCTGACCAGGGCACTTGCGGAAGATTTGCAAACTGATCGGGAAGACGACCGAAGAACGTTCGGTTAACCAACAGCAGGAAATAGACTGCCGTGAGTCCCGTTCCGACCATTGACAATAAAGTCTGGACAGGGAACACCGGAAAGCTACCTCTGAAAATCAGAAACTCTGAAATAAAGCCAACCATGCCAGGAATTCCGGCACTCGCCATCACGCCCACCACTATTAAGCTACCAATAATCGGCAATCCTCGTTCTGGGTTGAGCAATCCCTGCAGCACGGTGATATCGCGAGTTCCTGTCTTCTTATAAACCACACCGACCAGCGCAAACAACATTGCTGAAATCAGACCGTGACTCACCATCTGAAAAACCGTTCCCAATAAACTGAGCGGAGTTGCTGCTGCCGCCGCTAACAGAATGTAGCCCATGTGCGCGATCGAGCTATAGGCAACCATCTTTTTCATGTCGGTCTGAGCGATCGCCGTAAACGCCCCAAACAAGACGCTGACTACTGCCCATGTTGCCAGCCAGGGAGCCAGTACCGCCCACGCTTCAGGAAATAGCTGTAACCCAAATCGGATTAGCCCGTAAGTTCCTAATTTCAGCAATACCCCGGCTAACAGAACAGAAATTGGAGTAGATGCTTCAACGTGAGCATCGGGCAACCAGGTATGCAGTGGAAACAGAGGAACTTTGATTCCAAACCCGATCAGGATTGCACCCAACAACACAATTTGAGTCGTGAGCGGTAACGTCTGAGACAACAGAGGATCAAACTCAAATGAACTAGATCCGCCTAACCAGGTCAATCCCAAGAAAGCCGCTAAAATCAAAACGCCTGAAAACGCGGTATAAATCAGAAATTTGGTCGCGGCATACCCGCGTCTTGCGCCACCCCAAATTCCGATTAGCAAATAGAGAGGAATCAGTTCAAGTTCGTAGAACAGGAAAAATAACAGTAAATTTTGTGACAAAAATGCTCCGGTGACTCCCATGTTCAATACGAGAATCAACGCATAATAAAACTTGGGACGCTGAACGGTAGGGTCAGTACAATAAATCGCAACGAGCGTTAAAAAATTACTCAACGCCAGCAGGGGAAAAGACAATCCATCGACACCTAAGCGATAGGTCAATCCTAATGAGTCTAGCCAGGGAACGTTCTCCTGAAACTGCATCCCACTACTAAGCGCATCAAACCGCGTCGCTAACGCGATCGTCAATACCAGCACGATCGCCCCAACTGCAATTGCGACTTGGCGGATTCGACTTGCACTGGTCGCAGCAGGCAACACTGCGATGGCTAAGGCTCCTAACACAGGCATCCAAATTAAAGCACTGAGCATAGATCAACTGAGGGATAAAAAGATTTGAATTCTAAAGGGTAAATTGTGGAGAGCTGCGGTCAAAAGAACACACTCAAAACGGATTCCACATCGACCAGGTGAGCACCATTCCCAACAGACCCACACCCACCAAAATCGTCAGCATATATGCCTGAGATTGACCCGAAATACTGTATTTCAGACTTTCTCCGCTAAAAATAGAGGCTAATCCAACGAAGTTGACAAAGCCATCGACAATGTAGCGATCGAAACCAGGCACTAAATCGAGAAATCGTGCTGACCACAAAAACCACTGTGACTCGATAGAACCGATCGACATACAAGTCGTAAGCCAAAAAGTCTTGTACAAATCGCAGAGGTGCCTGAATGGGTCTAGACCAGTTGTGTTTAAACGTCACGATCGATCCGGCAACCAACCCAGTCAAGCCTGATCCAACAATCATTAGGGAACCTTCCCAGTTGAGATATCGCCAACTCGGCAACACAGACAGTGTTTGCATAATCAGGGGAACGGTGAGTGTAAAAATCGTCAGCGTCACCATCGGCACTGCCATCGTCCAGGGCACTTCTGGAGCACGGCGCGTCTTGGGCATTGTCTCACCGAGAAAGACTAAACGGTAGATCCGAGTCAGGTTAAAAGTGGTCAGCGCATTCACAATGAGAATGACTGCTACCAGCCAAGGCTGACCGTACCAAAAATCATCGACACCTCGTTGAAATGCCCAAAAGCTCCCTAGAGGAAAGATTCCGACTAGACCCGCCGAGCCAACTAGAAACGCGCTAGTGGTGGCGGGCATCCGTGACCACAAACCACCCATTTCAGTGATGTCTTGGCAACTGGTTGTTGCAATGATTGATCCTGTACTCATGAACAGCAGCGCTTTCGCGATCGCGTGAGCAAACAGCAACGCCAAGGCAAACCCTGTCCAGTTCATGCCAACTGCAACGAAGACCAGCCCTAAGTAAGCACTTGTGGAGTGAGCCAAGGCGCGCTTGATGTCGATTTGAGCGATCGCTACCAAAGAAGCCCCGATCGCGGTCATCGATCCGAGCGTAATCAGAGCCGTTGATGCCACCGGAGACAAAATCAGAATCGGCTGAAGCTTAATCAACACGTAAGCACCACAGCCCACCACCACCGAGTTTCTCAAAATCGATGCGGGGTTCGGACCTTCCATCGCTTCATCCAACCATAAGTGCAGCGGAAACTGGGCACACTTCCCGATCGGACCTGCAATCAAGGCTAATCCCAAAAAACTAGCCACCGTAGGAGACAGTTCAGCCGTCTCTGCCCAGTCATATAAGTCAGGAAAGTTTAAGGTACCTGATAGTGTCGAGAGTGTCACAACCCCCATCAACAGCAGCACATCACCGACTCGCTTAGTGAGAAATGCGTCTCGTGCTGCTGTCACAACTAGCGGCTGAGCATACCAAAAAACCGACGAGCAGGTAAGTCGAGAGGGTCAAAATTTCTAGCAGAGCGTAGGTGAGGAAGAGAGAATTGCTCAACGCTAACCCGCTCATTGCCGCCTCAAAGAAGCCCATCAGCGCAAAAAAATCGAGCCAATGCCCAATCCTTTTCCATATAGCCCAGCGAAAAAAACTGTGCTAGCAAACTCAACCCTGTAATCACTTCCATCGCAGCGACGCTGGTTGAGGAAACATCTAGGGCGATCGACAAGTCTAGATCGGCTGCTTTTAACCAATGAATGACCAACTGATGGGATTCTTGCCCCCAAGTCGCATTAAACAATGCCCACCCATGAACACATGCCAAAAGCGTCGTAAAAATATTGAGATAAGCGGCAGGTCGAGGACCTGTGCGGCGAATCAGCCCCGTTGCCCAGGGTAAAGAGAGAAACGCACCCAGAAACCCATAACAAGGAACCCACCAACTTGTATCAATGAGAAACTGCTGCATCAAACCTGCCTTCACTCAAAAACTTGCCAAAAACATCCCTCCAAGCAAAGCCCGGTTGGGAAACTTCATCAATTTTGATGATTGTTAAAAAATTAGAACAACTTATCGCATAAATTTCAGCTTAGCGCCTAACACCCTTAAAAGTACACTGCGATTCACCGGGAGAGGCGATGGTATCGAAAAGCAAACTTTTATAGATAAACGTGACTTATGTACAAGAAAGTTTTCTATAAATGGTGTTGAAAAGAGTCTATGATGCTGAAGGCGAAATCTTAAGGCAATCTTCACTATCCGCTCGCGGGTCGGGTCGTAACCTACAGAATCTTGGCATGGTAGATTAGTCCAGCTTATATCTGGAATTTAGAACTATCATCAAGCGTTATATTGTCAAGCGTCCACAACACCCCTATTCTGAAATAGAGACCATCATTAAAAAGCGTTGATAAAGCTTGAAATCATGGACTGCCCCGTCACTGTTTTGTCTG
Source organism: Phormidesmis sp. (assembly GCA_965277365.1). Lineage (GTDB taxonomy): Bacteria > Cyanobacteriota > Cyanobacteriia > Leptolyngbyales > Leptolyngbyaceae > Phormidesmis_A. The sequence continues at coordinate 424,083 of CBDICO010000001.1, forward strand.
GGGCGAGTGTATTTAGTTTCACTTATGCAGGAGATCAAGAATGCCGATCGCTGTGGGAATGATTGAGACGCTGGGTTTTCCGGCTGTGGTGGAAGCCGCAGACGCAATGGTGAAAGCCGCTCGCGTCACCCTGGTTGGCTACGAGAAGATTGGCAGCGGTCGCGTCACCGTAATTATTCGGGGAGACGTGTCTGAGGTGCAAGCCTCGATCGCCGCAGGGATCGAGTCTGTCAAGCGCGTCAACGGTGGGCAAGTGATTTCGACCCACGTGATTGCCCGTCCTGACGGAAACTTAGAATACGTGCTGCCGATTCGCTATACCGAAGCGGTTGAACAGTTCCGAAGTTAAGGGTGGCTCGACCGTTCACTGACTTGTTTGTTGTAATTAGAATTTGATTGGAAGGGAGAATTTAACGATGGCTATTGCAGTTGGCATGATTGAAACTTTGGGTTTCCCCGCCGTGGTGGAAGCCGCAGACGCAATGGTGAAAGCCGCTCGCGTTACCTTAGTTGGCTACGAGAAAATCGGCAGCGGTCGCGTCACGGTGATTGTGCGCGGCGACGTGTCTGAAGTTCAAGCGTCGGTTGCGGCTGGCATTGAGAACGTTAAGCGAGTCAACGGCGGACAGGTCTTGTCTACCCACATCATTGCGCGTCCTCACGAAAACCTAGAGTATGTGCTGCCGATTCGATACACCGAGGCAGTCGAGCCATTCCGTGAGAGCGTCAGCGGCATCCGTCCGCTTAACCGTCCATAACGTCTGATGCAAATTGCCAAAGTTCGCGGCACCGTTGTCAGCACCCAAAAAGAGCCAAGTCTAAGAGGCGTGAAGTTTTTACTGTTGCAATTTTTAGACGACGCGGGGCAGCCACTTCCAGACTATGAGGTGGCGGCTGACAACGTAGGAGCAGGGATCGATGAATGGGTTCTGGTTAGCCGTGGTAGTGCTGCTCGCCAAGTTCCTGGAAGTGAACAGCGCCCCGTCGATGCGGCGGTGATTGGAATTATTGACACCGTGAGTGTTGATAATCGAGCGCTCTACAACAAAGGAACTCAATATTAACGATCGTTGCGGTGCGTTGGTGATAACTTAGCGCACTCTGCGATCGCTAATGGTACGCGATGCTACCGCTAACCAGCCACACGATTTGGATTAGGCGCAAGAAAATCACGATCGAGCCATTTTCCTGCAATGGGTACGATCGAGACTTACACTGCGCGGTCAGTTAGGAGAATGTTTTATGGCAGTCCGTAGTTCTGCGGCTCCGCCCACACCTTGGTCACAGTCTCTCGCCGAGCCCGATATTCACCACAGTGCCTACGTTCATTCATTCTCTAACATTATTGGGGATGTGAGAGTTGGCGAAAATGTGATGATTGCGCCGGGCACCTCCATTCGAGCAGATGAAGGGCATCCGTTCTACATCGGCGATGACACCAACATTCAAGATGGTGTCGTTATGCACGGGTTAGAGCAGGGCAGAGTTACCGGGGACGATGGTGAAGCCTACTCGATTTGGGTAGGAAGTCGTTCTTCGCTGACTCACATGGCGCTAATTCACGGTCCTGCTTATGTGGGTGACGACTGTTTTATTGGGTTTCGATCGACTGTCTTTAATGCGCGAGTCGGCGATGGCAGCATTGTTATGATGCACGCGCTGGTTCAAGATGTGGAGATCCCCCCCGGAAAGTATGTGCCTTCTGGAGCGGTGATTACCAGTCAACAGCAAGCCGATCGTTTGCCTAACGTGCTAGAGGCTGACGTAAAGTTTGCGTCGCATATTATTCATATCAATGATGCGCTGCGATCGGGTTATCGCTGCGCCGAAAATATCGCTTGTATTGCCCCAATCAGAGATGAGATGGCTACCCCTACAATGAATCAACCTCCTGCAAATGTTTCTAGCCGCTCTGCCAATGGTTCGGGCAATAGTGGCGTGATTGAGCAAGTGCGTCAACTGCTGGCTCAAGGCTATCGAATTGGCACCGAACACGCTGATGAACGTCGATTTAAGATCAGTTCTTGGAAGAGTTGTGCGACCATTCAATCTAGTCGAGAATCGGATGTGCTGGCTGCGCTCGACTCGTGTATGCAAGAGCATAGCGGCGACTATGTGCGGTTAATTGGAATCGATACAAATGCTAAGAAGCGCGTACTGGAAACGATTATCCAGCGTCCGGGTGTAGCACCTACCCACCTTTCTAACGGTTCATCCAGTAGCTATACAGCACCGTCTTATTCTTCTAGTAATGGGAACGGGAACAGAAGTGTGGCGGCAAGTGGTTCGATCGAGGGTTCAGTCGTTGCCCAGATTCGTCAAGTATTAAGCAAAGGCGGACGGATTGGAATCGAGTTTGCTGATGAGCGTCGCTTCCAAACTAGCTCTTGGAAAAGCGCTTCTATCCAGGCGACCAATGAGGCTGGAATCTTGGCTGAAGTGCAGGCTTGCATGGCGGGGCACTTGGGCGAATATGTGCGGATTATTGGCATCGATCCCAAAGCAAAGCAGCGAATTTTAGAAGCGATCGTTCAACGCCCTGTTCACAAGCAGCACATTTCAGACTCACCTGCTAGACCTGCTTCTAACGGTGGATCGGCTCCTAGACAGGTTGCAGCCCGTGCAGATGGCAGTGTTGCTGAGCAGGTTCGTCAACTGTTGTCGCAGGGGGCAGCGATCGGACTGGAGTTTGCCGATGAGCGGCGATTCAAAATTAACTCTTGGAGCAGTGCGCCTTTGATCCACACGAGATCGGAAGGGGAAGCGATCGCGGCTTTAGAGTCCTTTATTGGAGAGCACAGCAGTCATTACGTCCGGTTGGTTGGGGTGGACACTCAAGCCAAAAAACGGGTTCTAGAAACCGTGATTCACCGTCCGGGCAGAACGCCTGAAACTTCGTTAGTGCTCGATCCTCCGGTCTACACTCCTGCGCCTAGGTCAGCAACTAGCTCCTCAAGTTCTGCTTCGGGAAGTCAGAAACTCAGTCATGAAGCGGTCGATCAGGTGCGTCAACTGGTGCATCAAGGTGCGCGGATTGGTGTGGAGTATGCGGATGCCCGTCGTTATAAAGGGGGCGCTTGGCAGACAGGGGCATCGATTCAAGCGGGTTCTGAATCTCAAGCACTGGCGGCTCTCGAATCTGCACTGTCTGAACACGCGGGCAACTACGTTCGTCTAGTCGGCATCGACCCAAAGGCAAAACGTCGCCTTGTTGAGCTTGTGATTCAAAAAGCTGGAAAGTAACTAGCCCTTCAGTCCGAGGATGAGGGAGCAGGAATCAATCGCATTAAGATTGTTTTTTATCCCTCAGGCTCCTCTCGATATTTTTGAACGATGCACTCTTTGCCTCTGCAATTACGTCCGATCAACACCACCCATTATCTCGTGAGTGGCGATGTCACTATTCACGAAGGGGCTGCGATCGCGCCGGGTGTTTTGCTGCAAGCAGGTTCTGGTAGTCGGATCATTATTGGTGCAGGGGCTTGCATTGGCATTGGCTCCGTGATTCACGTTCATGAAGGAACGCTTGAGATTGGGGATGGTGCCATTATTGGAGCGGGTGTTTTACTGGTTGGTCAGGTTAAAATTGGCGATCGGGCTTGCATTGGATCAGCCTCAACGATTTTAGATAGCTCTATCGAGGCGGGCGGGTTGATTGCTCCAGGTTCACTGGTGGGCGATCGCAGCCGCCTTCCAGAAGAACCTAAAGCTACTGATACTCAACCTCCTGTTGCTGAGGCTCCTCCTGATCCTTGGGCTGAAACTAAAGCGCTTCCTGAACCGGAAATTCTTGCTGAAGAACCAAAGTCCAAAGAGTCCCCCTCCCAAGAGCAATCACCTGAACTCAGCAACGGGATGGTAGCTAGTGTTTATGGACAGTCTTACGTCAATAATCTTCTCGTCAAGTTGTTTCCTCAAAATCAACGTAATCCTGCTCCTGATAATGGTCATCTAAACGGAAATTCTTAGAAAGCTAACGCGATGTGCAACTACTTTGCCCTCATCTCCAGAAGGCTTTCGGACATTTCTGGTTCCCTCTCCAGTGGGCTACCGTGTACACACAAATCGTTGAGCACTTCGTTTCAGTCGGCTTCAGCCCCCTAAATCCCCCAAAATTAGGGGACTTTGACCCTGAGCAATATCTTGAACTTTGACCCTTTTTCTGGCTCAAAGTCCCCCAGAATGGGGGATTTAGGGGGCGGAGATCTCGGCGATGACGGGATCAGGAAGACTTGTGTGTATACAGTAGCTCCAGTGGGAGAGGGTTAGGGTGAGGGCAGTCTCGGCAGGTGTTTCAGGAAAGTCGCACATCGCGCAAAGCTAGTAAAAATAATGTTGAAGATTTCCAGGTCGAGATTGTGCTAAACAAGGGGGTTTAAGTCCCTTATCTGTCCAAGTTGTTTTCTCTAGCCTCCTGATCGGCGATCGCTCAGTGATTCCTGTACTTGTAGAAAAGAAACTAGAACCGAAGAACTTTACAAACCAGTTAAGATTGAAGTTGAGAACTGCCCTGTCACCCCTTCGCTGATGAATCGTTTAGACAGATTTACCGATACTGCTTTAGGTCTGGTCTCTACCGAAAGCTTCCCAGCGATCGTGGGCATTGCTGATATGATGCTCAAATCGTCAGACGTGACGCTGGTGGGCTATGAAAAAACAGGCGGCGGATTTTGTACCGCCGTGGTACGAGGTGGCATTTCAGATGTGCGGCTGGCAGTGCAAGAAGGCATTGACCTCGCTGCTCAGTTTGGGCAGAAAGTCTCGACGCTGGTCGTTCCTCGCCCACTGGCAAACCTAGAAGCGGTTTTGCCCATCGGAACCAAACTCGCCGAACTCGCCAAAGGACGGCACGGCAATCCGTTTCGCAATCAGGCAGTGGGGTTGCTTGAAACTCGTGGCTTTCCGGCGATGGTCGGCGCGGCAGATGCCATGCTCAAATCGGCTGACGTAACTCTGACAGCCTACGAAACGATTGGGTCAGGACTCTGCACCGCCATTATTCGCGGCACGATCGCTAATGTTGCGATGGCGATCGACGTGGGAATGCAAGAAGCCGAGCGCATCGGAGAACTTCATTCTGTAATGGTGATCCCCCGTGCGCTCGAAGATCTCGATCAAACCCTACCGCTTGCAAGCTGTTGGATCGAAGAATTACAGCCCTTGCGGTTGCCGATCGAACTCAAAGAAACCGAAAAAGAACTGGTGGCGCTACCCGAACTTCAGCAAGAACTACAATCGCTAGCACCAGCCCAAACTGGGCTACAACTTCCAGAATCTCGTCAACCCAAGGCAGAAGACTTGCGAGAGCTCGCGATGCCCATTCCTCAAGAAGAGACGATCGAAGTGACTCCGCCGATCGAGCTTAAAGAACTCAATCAGCCTCCAGAAGAAGACGTGTAAAAACGCAGGATGATGTGCAAAGTGTCATTGGGCAGGGCATTCTAGACACACACCTACCTCGTCTCTATCTAATGGCGGATCGCTGCGCTCTGCCCCTGGAGCAAACTCTCTCTGAAATCGTGCGTCAGCTAGAACAGGATGCAAACGCCGTTCGCATTAAAAAGCTGATTTTATACGCCTGCAAAAACTGGTGGGAGACCGATCTCGATCGGCTAAGTGTGATCAGCCTGCAAAGTCTGGTGCAGGAGTTGCACTATCTCAACCCGACGTTAGAGCATCTGCAATATAAGTTACACCTATTGGTCGGCACCCTCAGCAAACAAGAAGAATATCTGCACGTTGCAACCACGATTGTAGAAAACTTGGCAGGGTTATATAGAAGTGCGGCTCCAATCGAGAAAACGACGATCGTCACCAATCCACTCGACGCGATCGGGGGCAAATTACAGAACCAAATTACAAAAAGATTAGAACAAGAGGCTAGTGCTAGCCGGATTAAAAAGCTGATGATTTATGCTGCCCGCAAACATTGGGAACCTGACCCACTTAAAGTTGACCAGGCAGAGATCGATAAACTAATCAGCGAATTAGCGCATCAATATCCGACGATCGAGAGTTTGCAAATCGGACTAGCGGCAATTGTCAAAAGCCTAAATAAGCCGATCGAATACGCAGCGATCGCCAACATGATTTTGCGCGAAATGGGCAAACTTTATTCTCAAGAAGATCGGGTTCCTAACCCAGATCCTAGAGACGATTTGGCAACTCAACCGATTGATCTGCCGATTCCTCATACCGCAGAGCCAGCGATCGAGCTTTTCGATATGCGATTAGAAATTGTCAAATTCGCCAACCCGCTGCGGGCAAAAATTCTGCTGTTTTCTCTGATCTACTATCCATTCACCTGCAAAGAACAAGATTGGTCAAACCTCAAACTCTATAGCCTTGAAGGATTGCTTCGCAGCGTCACAACGGTCTGTAGTTCTTTAGAAGATTTGCAATCAACGTTAGAAGCAGCGGCACAACAGTTGAACCCACCCGAAGAGTATATCGAGGTAGTTAGTGTCATTCTCAAGAGTTTGAAACCAGGATATATCAGCCTTCAGCAGCACGTTCAGCAGGCTTTGCAGATTACTGCCGAGGTCACACAGGCAAACTCAACGCAAATTTTAATCAGTGGTATGCCGAAATCAAGTTCAGCGATCGGGAATAGAGAGTCATGAACGGTCAAGAAGTGCTGGGTCGCTATGAATTGGGAGATGTAGATTTCACGCGGGAAAACTTGAGTGGAGTCGATCTGACAGGGGCAGATCTAATTGGAGCCAATTTAGCTCACGCCGACCTCCATCATTCAATTTTGATCTTTGCTTATTTGAACCGATCAAATCTTACCCATGCCAACCTCGAAGGCACAAAGTTGTGTGGTGCAAATCTCAGTCAAGCAACCTTAATCAAAGCCAATCTGCGAGATGCCGATCTCCACGGAGCCATTCTCTACGGGGCAGACTTGCGAGGTGCCGACCTGGGTTTGGCAACCTTGCTGGATGCTAATTTTAGAGAGGCTGATTTGCGAAACGTCAATTTTAGTGGGGCAGATTTGCGGGGTGCTTGCCTACGTGGGGCAAACCTACGAGAAGAGAAACGTGCTTATAAAGGCGCAAACCTCCGCGGGGCAGACTTGCGGGGTGCCGACTTGCGCGGGGCAAATTTAGCCGGGGCTGACCTGAGTCGATCGAACCTGATCGGCGCAAACTTCAGTGAAGCCAACCTCCGCAGCGCAGATCTCACCGAAGCCAACTTAACCGACGCAATTCTCAACGGGACATTTTTAACGGACGCAATTCTCACCGAGGCAAATCTCAGTCAGGCGACGTTACGTAACTGTAAGCTAAACCGTGCTCAATTAAACGAGGCAAATTTATCAGATGCTGATCTGAGAGATGCCACGCTAAGCGATGCAAAACTGCACAAAACAAATTTTCAGGGGGCAAATTTGACTCGATCGCGTCTCAATCGTGCCGAATTTACTCACGCAAATCTTCGTCATGCAATTTTGGTAGACGCTCTTTTAATCAAGGCTTATTTGGGTCGGGCAGATTTGCGCGAGGCAAACTTAGCGGGGGCAAATTTAGCGGGGGCAGAACTCAGTAGCGCTCTGTTAAATGGCGCAATCTTGCAGGGCGCAACCTTACCCGATGGTAGTGTGCAGACCTAACTCGCGAATGCCCGCAGAAAATCCTGTAAAGATGCAGCCCAAGCGTTTTATGAATGCTTACGGCAAATTTACCAAGAATCGAGTGATCAAATTAGCGGTGAGGCATTTCAGTATTGGATGAACGCAGTCAAAACTGATGTGCCAGCACAATAGACTTCTTGCAAAAGTCCCTGTCCTCACCCTCAATTCCTTTCCCAAACTTGGGAGAAGGACTTTGAAATCTGGCTCCCCTTCTTCCAAACTTGAGAGAAGGGGTTGGGGGATGAGGGCATCTGCGGACTTTTGCAAGAAGTTTGATAAAAACTTTGCCTGACTGACATTTATCATCAGCCAATCAGAGATTCAAACCCAAGTTAAAACTCGCGGACTGAAGGCTTTCCGTCTATGATTTCTCCCACGAGAACTACGTCAGTCACGCCCACAAACAAGCCATTCTCTAACACACCAGGAATGTTGTTGAGAGTCTTCTCAAGCTCAGCCGGGTTGTCAATGCGATCGAACTTCACATCAATGACTAAGTTGCCCTGATCGGTGACGACTGGACCTGCTTTTTTGATGCCCATTCGCAGTTCGGGTTTGCCGCCGAGCTTGGCGATCGCTCTCATCACTGGAGTCACCGCCATCGGAATCACTTCGACCGGAAGCAAAAACGTTGAACCCAATCGATCAACCAATTTGCCGCTATCGACCACGACGATAAACTGAGTCGCGAGCGAATCAACGATCTTTTCTTGCGTGTGGGCAGCGCCGCCGCCCTTGATCAAATTCTTGTGCGGATCGACCTCATCGGCTCCATCGATCGCCACATCAATGTGATCAATTTCGTCTAGCGTCACGAGTGGAATATTGTTGTGTCTCGCCAACACGATCGCTTGAAACGAGGTCGGAACGCCTTTAATATCTTTGAGGTCGCCTGATTTGAGACGATCGCCCAATGCCTGAATCGCGTAGGCAGTTGTTGACCCAGTGCCTAGCCCTACAATAGAACCAGACGGCACTCTGGCGGCGGCGGCGGCTCCCACCTGCTGTTTCATGATTTTTACGGGGTCAGTTTCTACGCTCATGATCAAAAGTCCTAAACAATTCGGGATGCAGGAGTGATGACTCCCTAACCTTTAATACTATCTGCGCGTGACCGTCTATGAGTGATGATGAAGATTTCTTGCCCGAAGAATCCACTGAGCGCTCGCTGTCTTGGCAATTGCAACAGGCAAAGCACTGTGCAGACGCAGCCGATTTTGAGACCGCGCTGAAGCACTATGACCAGGCGCTAGACCTTCAGCCTGATTGTGAAAAGGTCTGGTGCAATCGCGGCGTTGCCCTCCACAAATTAGATCGCTATGAAGCAGCGTTAGTCAGCTTCGATCGAGCTTTAGAATTACAGTCCGATGCAGACGCATGGATGGGTCGCGGACTGACGCTTAAACAGATGGGTCGATCTGAGGCAGCGATCGTTAGCTTTGACCAGGTTTTAAAGCACGATCCTGAAAATGCAGAAGCGTGGATGAATCGAGGCAATGTCCTACAGAGGTTAAAGCGTCGAAAAGAATCGCTGACGAGCTATCACAAAGCTGTTTTGTCTGACCCAAATTTGGCAGAGGCTTGGCGCGATCGAGCTGCTATTCTCTGGAGCCTTGGTCGCGATGATGATGCGCTTGCCAGCTACGATCGGGTGATTGAGTCTCAGCCCAATGATGCCGATGCTTGGAGTTGTCGAGGCGATTTGCTCTATAGATTGAAGCGCTACGACGATGCAGTTGAAAGCTACGATCGCGCCCTGGTTTTAGAACCTTCGCCCATGCTCTGGAGCCGTCAAGCTGAAGCCCTGCGAAACCTCGAGAAATATGAAGATGCGATCGCCAGCTATGATCGTGCCCTCAAACTCAAACCCGATCAGCCGCAGCTTTGGCACGGTCGAGGGTTGGCATTACGCAAGCTGGAGCGATATGACGGGGCGATCGCGAACTTCGATCGAGCGCTTGCCCTGCATCCCGATTACTATTTGGCAACACGCAGCAAACTGTTTACGCTCATCAAAGCGGGACGGTTGAAACGCTATTTGTTGAGTCAGAACCCGATCGAGCAAGAACGGCTGCGGAACGATGTTCAAACTATTTGCAGGACGATCGTCAAAACAAAACTCCCGGCAATGGTAGTGATCGCACTGAGTCTGTTTTATAGTCTGGGCGGATTTTATAGCGTGATGAATGGAGGATTAGCGATCGCCAGCCGATTTACCGCGATCATAGGGGCTGCGATTATCTTAGCCCTCTCACTGATCGGCGAGTGGATGGACGAAAAACGAAAATAGGTCGGGTTCCAGCTTCGCTCAACTCCCTTACTCGCAGACGATGTTCGTTGAGTGGAGCCGAAACGCATTTTAGAATAGGGGCACATTCCAACCGAGGCTAACGCCGACCGATAAATTATCCAGATCGATCGCTGAACTGGATGATCGCCCAAACAAATAAGACACGCTACCCGTGACAAAGACATCAGAATTAATGTTGTAGATTGCCAGCGCACTAATCTGATGCTCCGTGTCAGAACGATCGACTTGAGTAAAATTCTTAAAGGTGAGCCGATAATCTAATGCGCCTTGCAGTTTGGGCGTAATGTCATATCGCAGCCGAGCACCCAGCGTATTTTCTACGCGATTTTGATCGTCAGGATTAGTAAAACTGGCTCTTAATTCATAAAACGAGTCGAGTCGTAGTTGTTGCCCAAGCTGATCTTGCCGACCCAAAATAAACTGGACAGAATTATCGCGCAGGAGCCGATCGCCACTGCCCGATCGATAGAGATTTTCTTGCACCCAGCCTAACTGACCATAGGTTCCGGGTGCGATGCGTTGCTGCACCGCCACATTAAAGTTCAGCAGGTTATAGTCTGAGTCACCTTGATTGGCAAACCGCACCAAACCACCACCAGCAGACGCAATCAGGCGCGTTGTCTCACCCAATTTTGGAGTCGCTAACAGCAATGCACTATTGACAAACACCGTATCACTAGGGCGAAACGTGCTGAGAGACGTGATGTTAGAGCTAGAAAACGTAGAAGACCGCAAGAGTAGCTGCACATCAGGCTGACGACGTTCTGCCACTGCGGGACGATCGAGAATCCGAATCTCTCCCACTTCCGATCGGGTGTCTTCTGGGTCAAGCGGTTTGATCTCTGACTCAGGTGATGTTAAGTCGGATGGCAACGTCGATGGGTCAGAATTGACGGGAAGTTGACGGGTAGGCACCCCTAAATCTGGGGCAGCTTGAGCGATCGAAGAAAGCCCACAACTACCAAGCGTTGCTAACACACAAAGAGCGATCGAGGAGGCGCGCATAATCAATCATCCGGGTGAGAATAACGTTGTATTGTGATCTCGACTAGCGAGGAAAGGGCGGCTGACCTGCGGCGTTTGGAAGCGTTTGGTTATTGCCACCCTGCACCAGCACCGGCGTTGCCGTATTGTTCGCGTTAGGATTAGTCAAAGTGGGCGGAACTGTGACGACGGGCGGCGGTTGAGGAACGATCGGCGGAGTTTGAGGGATGGGACGATTGGGCACCGGAGTCACGACATCACGACGATCGAGATAGCCTTGAAGCGGGTCATCCGAATGGGTCGTAATGCAATTAGTTGCGAGTGTGCTGTCTCCTCCTCTGGCATTGAGAGTGCAGAGACCTTCGATCGCTTTGGTTTGCAAATCGAGTGTTGCCAAAGTTGCTGTTCTGACTGCTTTTAGGGTCTGCTGAACGGGTGGCGCTTCTTGAAGGACGATCGGCTCTTGTCCAGGTCCTAAGCCCAAAGCTAACCCACTCGTTTTATAAAACGTCCGTAAGTCAAAAGTTTTGATGTCTCCTATCGTGCCTTTGAGAACAGATACAGTTTGTCCGCCGTTGATAAACAGAAAGTTGCCCTTAGCATCTGTGATCTTGATCGGTGTGCCCGTGAGATTATAAAAGTCCGTTTTTTGCGTCACGCCATCGACTTGAATGACCATCGCCAGACTCAACACATTTGAGGCAGGTGCACCTGGTGGTGAGCTTGCTGGAATCTCAGCGACTGCCTGACCTTCTAGTGTCTCAATGCGCGTCGATGCAGTCGTTGGCGGACTCATAATCAGCGCCGTCCCATTTCTAAGCTGAAAGCCCCGCATTCCTGGAATGAAGCGAAAAATTGCGTTTGAGCCGATGCGCGCCAAAGAACCTTCGTTAAACAGCAATTCGGCTTTCGATCGACTCGCCGTGCGAAGCGCATCCTGCGGCACCATCACATCCGATACTCTTGCAGAACGCGGCGATCGATTGTTGAGCAGCAGTTGCACGTTGTTGATCAGTTTATAGACTTCGCCACGGGTCAGCATGGCTTGTTGCGCCGTGGCGGGCAGCATCCACGCAAACCCTAACAGGCTGACGATGATGAGGCTCCGGCTGAATGATTTCACCTTCATGACTAATCTCTCCTGACAGCAATAGGTTTAAAGTAGGGTTCAAAGTGGGTATTTATGCGGTTGCTCATTAAATATTGATGATTTTCTAACTACAACCCTGCAAATTCCCTATCCGGAAAAATTTACGATCGGAAATCTATCCCCAGGCAGGACATCGAATTTAAGGAGAAGACTGCCAATAAGAAATTACTTGCGGTCGATCCTAATGGCATTAAAATTGCACGTTTCGACCCTTGATAACCCCGTGGTTGCAAAAAATATTAAAGAAACCATTTTGACGACTGAACCGGATGCCGAAGTAGACATTGATGTGGAACAAAAAACGGTGACGATCGCAGCAAAAGCCTCTGAGGAGACGTTTAAGCAGTTGATCACGGCGGCGGGGCACGAAGTAACTGGGAGTTAGAAGTACGGACGATCGCGCCATGTGCAAAGTAAAGTAGGTTTAGCGATCGTCCGATCGTCTTGCTCTCCATCATTTCTCACTGTGGCAAAGTTTTATCGCGAACTCACCGAATCGCTGCAAACATTTATCGCTGAACAGCAGATGTTTTTTACGGCATCTGCTCCGACTCATGGACGCATCAACCTTTCACCCAAAGGAATCGATTCCTTTCGCTGTCTCGACTCTCACACCGTCGCCTATCTCGACCTGACCGGAAGCGGCAACGAAACCAGCGCCCATCTGATCGAAAATGGACGGATGACGATCATGTTTTGCAGTTTCACCCAACAGCCCTTAATTTTGCGTCTCTATGGTCAGGGCAGTGTGATTCGTCCTAGAGAGGCTGAGTGGCGAGAGTTCGACAACGTGTTCTCGCCTATTGCAGGTGCTCGACAAATCATCAAATTGACGATCGAGTCTGCCCAGACTTCTTGTGGTCATGGAGTGCCGCTTTATGAGTATGCAGGAGAGCGAGAAACCATGATTCGTTGGGCTGAGAAGAAGGGTGAAGCGGGACTCCAGCAATATTGGCACGACAAAAATCAGGTCAGCATTGACGGGCTGCCGACTCATCTGTTGAGCGAAGTTGAGTCTAACTCTTTCTGAATCTGTTCCCTATGCACCTGCGGTTTTCCCAAGATATCGAATCATTGCTAAAGCGCCTCAAGCGTTTGTCAAGCAACGCTTGTATTCCCACGATCGGGATTTTGTGATTAGTTGTTGCCATGCTGGAGTCGGATGGTTGATTGATGTGCGTCGCCTATGGGTTGACGTTGCTAATTACGATTGCCTGTGCCGCGATCGCTGATCTCCTCTGGCAAGCGCCTAATTTTTCCAAACTCTTTTTAACTAACCGGGTTGTTGCTACATAACCGTAAGTTCTCTATTCACGTCAAATCCTTACTCCTCGCTCGTGGCATCTTCACCTCCGAGGCTCCCCGCTCCCTAGATTATTCACCTGTTCTGAGGGGTGATTGCCACTTTCAAATGCTCGATCGTCTGCCGTGCCTCTGAGCGAAAATGACTGCTGCGGAATCCCGATCGCGATGCCTTGCTCATCCATTGCTAGCTTTAATCGCCGTCGAAACTCTCGTCCTACATTCCATTGCTGCAACGGTTGTGTCTTAATCCAGACGCGAATGGTCACGCCTGCATTGTTTAAGTCATCGACTCCAAGCACTTCTGGAGACTCGATAATTTTTGCCTGCCAATCGGGAGATTGATCCATTTCGTACCCAACTTGTTTAATCAGGTGAATCGCCTGATCGAGGTCAGCATCATAGGAAACTACGATCGCCAGATCTACACGCGACCAATCTTTAGAGAGATTTTCCACGATCGCGATCGAACTATTGGGAATCGTAATTAATCGCCCCTCAGCATTTCGTAGTTGAGTGATGCGTAAATTCATGTTTTCGACTAGCCCAGATGCTTTGCCAACCTGAATCACATCGCCAACCGCATATTGATCTTCTAAAAGGATAAGAAACCCGTTAATCACATCTTTAATCAGGTTTTGAGATGCGAGAGAAACGCCTAACCCAATGATTCCAGCACCTGCTAATAATGGGACGACTTCAATTCCTGTGACTGAAAGGATTGCGATAATGCTAATGCTAATAAACATAATCGCCGATAAGCTTTTAACGACACCAGAAAATGTGGAAACCCGTAAAGCAATTCTTTGTGAAGCTTGAGGACTAATAAACTCTCCATCACTCAAGGCACTAAAGACGCGATCGATCAGTACATCAGTGAGGCGAATGGCTAGATAAGTAGTAATCGCAATGCCCAAAATTTTGAGCGGAGTCGAGAAGACGATCGGTTGCAGCCAACGAGTATAGGGAAATAACCCCAAAATAACCAGGATTCCGGCTCCCCAAATTCCGACTTGGGTGAGTTGCAAGAGCCGCCTTTGTGCCTCTCTCAGGTTGCGTTGTTGGCGCGTAACCATTTGCTGCTGGACGATTTGACTTGTAGCGACGTTCGCTGACTGGGCAGTATTGGGTGACACGACGGGATCGGCTGGAATCTCTTCTTGAGTTTGCTTTTGCTGACGAGTTAACCGACGCTGCCAATGAGAGAGAAGCCAACTCGCCAAAAATATGACAAACAAAATTGCGACTGCCTGCACTCCCTGACGCACGAGAAAATCAGACTGCCGTTCTTGTTTCGCTTCAATCAACGCATTGCGAATGGTTGGCGTGAGTTCTTTTGCATAGCTGCTGGGTTCTTGCCCTTGCAGTTGAGCGTCTAAAGTCGTGACCGTCATTAAATATTGATCGTTGACCGAGATGACAGGCAGATTACTCGCTGAATCGATCGCCGTTGTCACCTGCAATTGGTTAGAGTCAAAATTACGATCGACGATCCGATTCAGGTTGGTCTCAATGTTTTGCACGCGAAACGCGATCGGCGTATCGGTTTGCTGATTGTGAATTACGGGAGCGGCGATCGTAAATAATCTTCGCCCGTCTAGTCTGACTTCTCCTCTCGCAAGCTCAGTGTTAGCGGCGATTTGGGGAGCCGTCAATTGAGGTAACGTCAACTGAGGAAGGCTAGGATTGCTTGAGGATTGGGCAGATGAAATGAATGGAAATAACAACACGATCGCTAATCCAAAACTGATGCCAATTGCAACCGTTTTTTGTCGCATCACACTTATCCCCTAATCACATTTAGAAAATCAACCTTTAACAGACTAGCCAATAGTCATCTTAATTCATCTAACTACAGCGAGATTTAAGGTTTAGATATCAAAAAAATCTAACGATTGTTTTCTAAAATTTGATTTTCGCTTGAGATAGGAGTTGACAGAATTATTTGACTCTACGCTGGGATTATATTTTAAACGATGAAACTTTTATGAATTCAGCACATCGGCTAACGCTATCTGCTGGCAGCATTGGACAGTCTGACTTTAGAACGGGTTCAATCTTTTTTGTGGGTACTGCAACCGTGATGATTCGCTATGCGGGATTCACGATTTTGACTGACCCAAATTTTTTTCACCAGGGCGATCACGATCACTTGGGTTATGGATTAACGTCTTCTCGGTTGACCAACCCAGCGATCGAGCTTGAAGACTTGCCCCTGATCGATTTGGTGATATTGTCTCACCTGCGCGACGATCCCTACGAGCGATACGCTGGTTTATAATCAGCTTCGAGAAATTCCTAAACAGTATCCCAACCTCGATTTAACTCTTCTGCATTTAGGAGGCACCAAAGCGTTTGGGCTGCTCGTCACGACGGATGCAAAGCAAGGGGGTGACGCGATTCAAATTATTCAACCTCATAAAGTGATTCCGATTCACTTCAATGACTACACGGCTGTTCACTCGTCGCTAGAAGATTTTGTGCAAGCCGTCCGTGAGACTGGTTTAGAGAGCCGTGTGCAGTATCTAAATCACGGTGACACTTACTCGTTTGAGGTGGCTGTGAAGGTGCGATCGTCGCCTCATCTAAATCAACGGAGAGGGGGGGATTCGAACCCCCGTTGAGTTGCCCCAAAGCGCATTTCGAGTGCGCCGCATTCAACCGCTCTGCCACCTCTCCAAGAGAGCCTGATGGTCAATCATCACTCTCCGATCATCAACTATACTATATCGACAAAGCATCTTTCTCATCTGATCCTAAAGTCTTTTCAAACTTTATCTGCGGAGTCCAGCGCATTGCCCCATCGCGCCCCAGAGAGTAAAATTGAGTCCCATTTTTCTCAAGTTGAGCCACGGTTTCAGGATCGATTTGATTAGAGTAAGCGATCGCCACGTTTGGCTTCAGCCGATCGAGCATTTCGGGCTGAATGGCTTTTCCTGACCACCACAAAACCTGATTATTTTGCAATGCTGGATTTGAGAGCCACTCTGTCTGCTGCTTCTTAGGAATATCCTTTAACCAAAGCCAATTCTGTTCGCCGATTTGAAACTGCACCATTTCAGGTTTGCTGTTCACCAGTGCTACTGAGGTCGAGTGCATTTTCATGGTTTGCCCGATCGAGAACGGTAAATAACGCCCTTGATGAGTCTGAACCGTTTGCGCGATCGTGGCATGTTCAGCCGTATTCAAATTCGCCAATTGATAAAAAGATTTGGCAGGAATCTGATCGAGCAGGGCAGCCCAACCCGCGTTTGTCGTCTCGCTTGAGAGAGTCGCGATCGCCCAATCGAGTTGGTTCACACCCTCTTTTTGCAGAAACGGCAAGACCGTTGAACTCGCCGTTGATTCATCACCACTATTAACTAATGCAATTCGCCCATGATCTTGAATGACAAGAATGGGATCTCGTAGCGTTGCCAGCAAGGTGATTTGCAACGAATTTGCTTTGACATACCACGCAGGGGTAAAGACCAATGCGACAGCAGCTAGTCCGATCGCCCATGAATAAGGTTGCAGCTTGGGTCGCAGCCACGGGAGACAAATCAGCCCATAGAGAATGATCATGAGGAATGCAGAAATCGTGCCAACGGCGATCGAGTTTCCGGGTAGTTTGCAAAAGAAA
Source organism: Phormidesmis sp. (assembly GCA_965277365.1). Classification (GTDB taxonomy): domain Bacteria; phylum Cyanobacteriota; class Cyanobacteriia; order Leptolyngbyales; family Leptolyngbyaceae; genus Phormidesmis_A. The sequence goes on from CBDICO010000001.1 coordinate 441,088, forward strand.
TCAATAATCGTCAGCATTCCATAAGTTGGGTAGTGCAGCAACCAAGCTGAGGCGCTGCCTGCGATCGGAGAAATCAACGCTAGAGAAGCGCTAATCACTCCGCCAATGCTAATGATAGAAATTAAAGGAGTCACCATCACATTGACTGGAATGCTATAAGGAGAAAGCACTCCAAATGAATATAACTGAAGTGGCAACGTCCAAATATAAGCTGCGATCGGAACCGCAATCATAGACGTAAAAACGCTAGGCAACCAGTCTAGTGACTTGACTAAAGGCGGTGCTGTAACTTGCAGTCCCATCGTGGCTAGAAAACTTAGCTGAAATCCCAAGTCCCAAATCCACATTGGATTGACGAGTAGCAGAATGATTGCAGCGAGTAATAGTCCTCCTAACGGCTTAACGCTGCGCTTATTCATCAGTCCGATTAGCAATCCAAACCCCATGATCACAGCTCTTAAAACAGATGGCTCCAGTCCCGTTAATCCTAAAAATACGAGAAGGGCTGTCACTCCAGCGACCACTTGAACTGTGGTTGAGAACCGATTTAACAACGCTAAAACAACACTTAAAATCAGTGATACTTGAAATCCTGATGCGGCTAAAGCATGAGACAATCCAACTCTTGTAAACTGGTCTTTGATATCAAACGGCAAATGGGAATTTGCAATTCGGTTCAAGAATTTGCAATTCGGTTCAAGAATTTGCAATTCGGTTCAAGAACATTGGTAGAATTCTCGTATCCGTCTTCTTTTTAATGGATACAAATCTATGGATACAAAGACTGTGAGTCGTGCTCTCAGCCAATGGGGTCGAACCAGATTCGAGCGGTATCTTAAAGAGAACAGGGGCTTTGGCGAAGCAGGTGCCTATGAGCCGTGGCACAGAGTTGGTGACTTTACTTCTGAGGGACGAGCGCATCGTCCGCAGGGCTGGAAAACAGAAAGGGATCATCAACTGTTGTCGGATCAGGAGAAAGAATTCTTTCTGTTATGTGAATGGTCTGACAAAGTTGTTGACATCCAGGAGCAGTATCCCTTACTAGACTACGAGCTAGCGATGCGAATCGCACACGATATGGGATGCGAGTATCCATTTGCTGGGGATGGTACACCTTGGATCTTTACAACTGACTTTATGCTAATCATCAGGCAGGGTGAGCAAATCAAAAAAATTGGTCGAACGCTGAAACCTATAGACAAGCTAAACCCAAAAATTGTGCATCAAAATTTTGAATTAGAGCGGCGCTACTACGCGCATTTTGGCATTGACTGGGATGTCATTACACCAAAGAACATGCCTGACATACTCATTGACAACCTTAACTGGATTCATAACGACTACTGGCTTGAAGATGAAGGTTCGATGAGTGCGAAAGATTTACGTGCGATCGCCGATATGCTCAAAGTCCGACTTCAAACAAAGAACGTCAAGATTCATCAACTAACCCAGCAACTCGATACCGAACTCAACCTGAAAGGAAGCGGAACTTCACTTCGCCTATTTCGCCATCTTCTAGCCCGTCGAGAAATTCAAATGGATTTACTCAATAGCAAAGTCAATGGCTATGTTCTGACGGACAAAATTACGAGTATCGATTGACGCTTTGTTGCACGAGGAAACCTTTATGGAATTTTATTTGTTTGAGCGAGAGCTTATCCATTGGCAGCGTGAATCTGAATCCCCAATCATTGAGCGAGTGATTTGGACAGACGATGTACTCGCTTTCACTTTCGATATTCATGCAAAGACTGGTTTTCCTGAACCTAGACTTGTATCAGATATTTTGGATGCGCTTGCTACAGGAGCTGCTGAGCGGGTTTCGGATTCCTGGGCACGAGTTATTCGTGATGAAGATTTAGGAGAGCACGAACGAAAAGTTCGTGATAAAGCTTGGCAAATTGTTTCTGCTTTAGCTTTCGAGGAACCTGACATTTACCGCAGAGCAACACGTGGTCAACTCGTGACGCGCTTCATTGATAATTACAACAGCGGAAAAACCGAGGACAAACTCCGTATTCAAACTATATACGATTACCTTCGACGCTTCTGGCAACGTGGTAAAACGAAAAATAGTTTAATGCCTGATTTTGCGAACTCTTCAGGTAAAGGCACGTCGAGGAAAAACGGTACTGTGAAGCGGGGTAGACCCCGTCAATTCAAAGACGATCCAGACGTTGGACCAGGTGTGAACGTGACGAAGGATGACGAGAAGATTTTTCGGTCAGCCATTACTCGCCACTATTTCAAGACCAAGGAGAACTCGCTGGAAACCGTATATCAACTCATGGTGGAAGAATCTTACGCTCTGCAATCTTATTACAGTGAGTCAGGAGTAAGGATGACAGAGATTAGACCTGTCACTGAGATTCCCACGATACATCAGTTTCGCCATTTTTACCGTCGCTACATTCGACCGAACGTTGAAAAAGTTACGTCATCACGACAGGGCAGCAAACAATTCGCACTAAATTATCGCGCTGTCACAGGCTCCTCAAAGGCAGAAACACGTGGAGCAGGATCTCGCTTTCAAATTGATGCAACCATTCTAGACATGTACATTTGCTCTAAATTCAATCGGGTTTGGATTATCGGGCGACCTGTTCTCTATGTCACAATTGATGTCTTTAGCCAGATGGTTGTCGGAATATATGTTGGGCTTGAAGGTCCTTCTTGGACTGGTGCAATGATGGCGCTGCTAAATTGTGCCGAGGACAAAGTGCAGTTTTGTCAGCGATACGGACAAGAAATCACTCCAGAAGAATGGCCCTGTCACCATCTACCGAGTGCAATTCTGGGCGATCGAGGCGAGTTAGTTGGAATGCCAGTTGAAGAGCGATACATTCCGAATCTTCATGTTGAGATCGAGAACGCTCCTTCGGGTCGTCCAGATTTCAAAGGATTAGTTGAGGGTAATTTCCCACGATATCACAAACACACAAAGCCGTTTGTTTCAGGATTTGTCAATCCTCGTCGTCGTCAGCAAGGTAAGCGCGATTATCGATTTGAAGGAGATCTTGACATCGATCAGATCACTGCAATGGTGATCGAAATTGTTCTCCATTACAACAACAAACACTATCTTGCGAAATATGAACGCGACGAAGAAATGATTGCAGCGAATGTTCCTAAGATCCCAATTGATCTGTGGAATTGGTCGATCACACGCCGTTCAGGAGGATTACGTCCAGTTAAAGATGATTTGGACTTTGTCAAGTTCTGCTTATTACCAACATTTCCGGCCACGATTACGGAGAGTGGTCTGAAGCTCAAACTCAGAGATCTGCCCGCATACAATATTAACCATCCTGTGGATTTGTACTATACCTGTGATAAAGCAGCGAAAGAGCAGTGGTTTGAGCGAGTCAGAAGCGGCACGATGTCTAAATCAGACCGCAAGATGAGGGTTGGTCTTGACCTTCGAGCGCCTGAAATGATCTATCTTCCCAATGCTGATCGTCGAACTTTTGAACCTTGCACTTTGATTGATGTTGAAGAACGATATCAAAACAAGCATTTTGAGGATATTGTCTGTCTATTTGCGAACGAAAAGCTGGACAATCAACGATATCGGGGTAAAAAGCTACAAGCACAAGTTGACTTAAATGCGCGATTGAGAGCAATAGCTGAACAGGGCAGTGGCATGACTCAAACTGCACTCGATGACACTCCAACCAGTGGGAGTCAACGCATCGCGGATATGGGCACTAAAAGGATGATTGAACGGCAGTTGCGTGACGAAGCAATCAGGAACCTCAAGTCTGATTCTCAATCTTCTGAGCCTGAGACGGTCGAAAAGTCGGCACCACTTGATTCAAATGCGTCCGATCCTTCACAATCGGATTCCCCCCATAATCAAGATAGTACCCTAGATCTTTTATGGCAGAGTCGCCAGGGGGAGAAACGTGGTCGCAGCTAACCAGGGGGAATTGGTCAAAATTCCTAACGGCACCTGGGCAATGGTCGCTCAGTACCAAACGCATAAGCAACCGGAATATAATCTGAATCCTATGAGCAGGGCATTACCCCCAGCGCTCTCGAGTTTAGATTTTGCTGAACGTGGAAGAATCTTGCCTAGATTCTCAGATGAAGAGCTAACTTGGGAGACACACGAGCGGCTTGACTGCACTGAGCGGCTCTCTCGGTACTTTGAAGTAGAAAGTAAGACTATTGATCTATACCACAAGATTCGAGTGCTGCTACTCAGTGGCTACCTGGGGGCAGAACGTAACCCTATAGCTGCAGAGCACGCTCGTCGTGCTACACAACTCTATCGAGCCATTGAAGGGGGAGGTGGAAATAGCCTGGAAGACTACATCGGCTCCCCCACGGCTGCTCCTAGCTTAACGCTTTGTGGTCCCTCAGGCATTGGCAAAACGACGAACCTGAACAACATTCTGCGGCTATATCCCCAAGTTATTGTTCATCCAGAGCTGGGCGGAGTTTATCAGCTCGTCTGGATTAAGGTTGACTGCCCAACGACTTCGCTAAAAGGGCTATGCATCGATATTTTTATGGCATTTGATCGGTTGCTTGGAACAACTTATCTTGCTGATTTTGGCTCAAAAAGCAATTCTGTTGACTATATGCTTGCTCAAGTTGCTCAACTCGCGCATAAGCACTATCTAGGAGTTCTAGTTATTGATGAAATGCAAAGGTTTTTTGAGCTTCAAACTGATCAGAAACAAGTCCTTAGCTTTCTAACAAAGCTAGACAACACACTTGGCGTGCCTGTCATTCGAGTTGGAACCAACGAAATGGAAGAATTGTTCCACACGTTCATGAGTGCCCGCAGAGCTACAGGTATGGAGTTTAAGCTTTGGGATCGAATCCTCAATCAGAAGGAATGCGGGTCTATCGCCTGAGTTATGCTAATGTGCTTTGAAACACGTTTTAGCTGCCATGCAACCCTTGCTGACTCAACTCCTCAACTTGCCAGGAATGGACGTGGAAGATTACCAAGATCGGGGTCATGAACTCATTCTGGAAGTCGAAGCCCAAAGTGCACTTGCGAGTTGTCCGCGCTGTAGTCAGGTGAGCCACCAGTTACATCAAAATCATGGGCATCGAGTGCGTGATTTAAGCATCAGCGAGCGCCCCGTGTTCCTGAAGCTCAATCGTCGTCAATTCAAATGTCGTCCGTGTGGGAAACCGTTTAGTGAAGCGTTCGAGTTTGTGGGTAAACGTCGAGAGTATACCGACCGCTTTGCGGAAATGATTGTGCAGCAAGTGCGTCACAGTGATCTGCATAACGTTGGGGTGAATTATGGACTCACGGATGAAGAAGTCGCGTCAATGGTGCAATACATCGCCAAAAAAAATGCGCGTGGACGTGAGCGGACTGCGGCGATTGGGACTCGATGAAATTGCCTTGCGGAAAGGACAAAAAGATTACGTGGTGGTCTTGGTGGATTTAGACCAAAGGTCGTTGATTGGATTGGCTCCATCGCGCAAACATGAAGACATTCAGAAAGTCCTAGAAGGATGGGGTCGAGAGGTTCTTAACCAAATTACGGAAGTCAGCATTGACCTATCTGGGAACTACCGAGGATTGGTCAGGAAACAGATGCCGAAGGCTCAAGTAGTCGCAGACCGATTCCACGTCGCGCAATTAGTGAATCGGGAGTTGAACCACGTTCGCAATCAAGAAGTCAAGTCAATCAACCTTGATGTCGATGAACTGGAACAAGCACGAATTGAAAACGTTTTGAAGTCAAGCAAGTATGCTCTGCTAAAACCTGAACAGAATTTGACGGATAAACAAAAATCAACGTTAGAAGCAGTCAAACAAGTTTCACCCCGTCTCGCTCAAATGCATCAGCAAAAAGAAACGCTGAAACAGATCTTTGATACGGCTGTGGATTGGGAAGACGGAATTACAAAACTAGGTGACTGGTTAGCCGGAGCCGAAACGACGTTTCAGACCAGTGTTGCCACGATGGATCGATGGCTGGAAGAAATCGCAACCTACTTCGAGCATCGCACCACGAGCGGGGTTGTGGAGGGCATTAACAACAAGCTCAAGTTGATTAAGCGCTCTGGCTATGGGTTCAGAAACTTCGCCAATTTTGAGTTGCGATGTCTAATTTGCTGGCACCTAGATTTTAGTTCTGCATAGTTCACCCGATAGAGCCAGGAATGCGCTCAGAGAGAATGGTTCTTACTAATGAACGGCATATGGTCGTATCAATGGACTAAAACCTTTGTTCCTTACGACGAAAATCCTGGGTGTTAAATGTCAATTACATAGGCGTATAAATTTGAAGGCATTCTCTTCTCTTATTGAGCTGCTGAGATCGGTTGCGAGATGAAAAGACGAGCAGATCGCGGCTGACCCGAAACGACAATTATCAGGATATTGTACTAATCAGATGAATTCTCCCGTGACTGACCATCAGAATTTTGGGTTGCTCTAAGAATAGACAGCACAAATTGGCGTTCTGACTTCTGCTCATCCAGGGAGAAGCTAGAACAGGAGAAGGAAGTAGCCTCTGACCCGTTACTTATTTTTTGTGCGAGAGATCGCCGATTGCTTCCGAAAACTCTCCGCTTTCAGTTCGATAATGGTCGCGTGATGGACTAAGCGATCTATCGCGGCAACCGTCATCATCGAGTCAGTGAAGATGCTATCCCATTGGCTGAAAGGCTGATTTGCGGTGATGAGTAAACTCCGGCGTTCATAGCGATGGGAGATCAGTTCAAATAACACCGAGGTTTCAGCTTCAGACTTTTTGACATAGCCCAGATCATCGACCACAACTAAATCGTAGCGATCTAGTTTGACCAGCCAGGGTTGCAATTGGAGTTGTAACTTAGCCTGTTGCAGCAGTTGCACCAAGGCGGTAGCGGGAAAGAATTTAACCCGTTGACCGAGTTCCAACATCGAGCGCGACAAGGCACTGGCAAGATGAGTTTTGCCCACGCCCGAAGCCCCAAATAACAAGCAGTTGCCCCCTTGCTCAACCCAGCTTGTGTCTTGCGCCAATTGCATGAGCGCCGCTGGATTGAGACCCGGTAGGTGATTGAATTCAAAGTTGGAGAAGGATTTTCCATAAGGCAGTTGTGCCTCTTTCAGCGCTCGGCTCAGGCGGGCTTGCTCTCGGCGTTGGCTTTCCCCTTCGCACAATGCCAGCAAGAACTGCGCATAAGACCAGTGTTCCTGAGTCGCTTGCTGTTCTATTTGCTGCCACTGAGACTTCATCTGACTGAGGTTGAGGCGTTTGAGGTGGTCGTTGAGACTCTGGTAGGGGCTGGGTGGATTCGAGGAGTTGGTCATAGGTGGCGAGGTGATGTTGAGTCGTCTCCATTAGGGTGAGAGCGGCAGCATCGGGAATCAGGTCAAAACCCTGTTGCAATCGTCTCAAAGTCAGGGTCGGCGGATGAGCGGCCAATTGAGTCTGAAGATAGGTCGCCACGTCATCTTCTTTGTCCTGGGTCGCGGCAATGTAGAGGGCTTCAACCATCAATCGAGCCGCCAAGTCGGGTTCATTGACCTGTTTCACCCGTTGCCACAATTGCTGCCACTGTTCATTGGGCAGTAAATCATCTTGCCAATCACAATGTAAAAAGGCTCTGGGCTTGCGGCGCAAACTTTCAACCAGATGGCGATAGTTGATGCTACGACCCCGACGGATCTTCGCACTGCCATGGACATGCAGTCGGGGCAAGGTCATGACGGTCGTGGTGCCGACAAAGCCCACGAGTTGGTCATGATAGAGGTGAATCGTTAAGCGTTGTCCCACCAAGCGAGACGGCACACTGTAGAGAATGCAACGGGCGGTGATGGTGCTATAGCAACTGACTTTGACGCTCAGCACTTCATAGTCGGGAGAGCGGTAGCGAGGTAAGGCTTGCAGGACAGCTTTTTCAATCTCAAACTTTTGAGTCCGTTTAGCATTTTGTTGGGCAACGACCTGTTCGATCAAGGCTTGATACGCGGCGACGGATTCAAAATCAAAACTACCCCGTCGAAATAGGGCTTGGCAGAGTTTGCGTTTGAAGTGACCGTGAGGCGATTCGATAGAGCCGTTTTCATGGGCAACGCCTTTATTGTTGTGGGTGGGGCGGACTCGATAATGGCTGCACACTTCGCCATACATCTGGGTCAGTTTGGGGTTGCGTCCTCCCACATTGCGATAAGCCGCACTCAAACTGTCGGTGCGATGGGTTTGGGGCACGCCGCCACAAGCCGCCAAGGCATTCTGTAAGCCCTGGGACAAGCCGACAAAACTCTCTCCGCCCTGAATCACTTGCACGTATTGCCAGCCGCTGTATGCCAAGCGGTAGTGGTAGAGCAGATGCTGAAAGGATTGACCCTTGACCGTAATCGTCACCCCTTTGAGATGGGTGAAATCCGATAGACCCATTGCTCCTGGCTCATGACGGATCTTGAACATCACCTCCTTGGGTTTGCCACAGGCAGCTTTCCAGCGCTCGACCCGTCGTTGCACTGTCCGCAAAACGCCTTCATATTCGCCGGGATAAGTGTCCTGTAAATACTCAAATAAGGTCATCGGTTCAATGCGCGGCTCGGCTTTGAGCATCGGTTCTAGCTCACTTAACCAGACCGCCTCCAAAGGGTCGGCGCGGGTTGACCAATCACGGGGTCTGCCTTGCTGGGGTTGATGGACTCCGGTATCAATCCGACTTCCGGTGCGGATGGAGATACCGGCTTTTGCCGCAGCAGTTTGTTGTCCTACTCCAGAATCTCGTTTATTCATGTACTGTTGGACTTGTTGATAATTAATTTGGACGGGCACTAGGAGTCTCTAATTTGCGTTAGGGGTTCTCTCTTAGTGTCTTTTCTTTTGGCTACCTCGCTGTACCATTGACATCCCTCACTCTGGGCGATCTGATGAGCGTTCTAAATTTGCTTCTCGATACCTAGACTAAGTAATTGTCGTGTGCCTTCTATTTACGCCTATCTAATTGTCGCGTCATACCTGGGGGAGAGATTGGAAATATTTTCCACGAAATCACTCAAGGTATCTTTGACATTGCTGTTAAGCTTTACAAGATGGTTCAGTGGAAGGCTATCTCTCAAGGCGGCGAGGAGAAGATTACCACTGAACTCATCAAGCAGGTTGCTGCCGAATCGTTAGGTCCATTACTGCCAATGCTTCAGTACATCCGCGACGGAAATGAAGACTGGAAGGTTCGATTTAGCAACGTCAAAGTGCTTAGAATCAAGGAATATTACGACAGGTGTCTAGTTGAATTAGAAAGAATTAAACTAGATGAACATCATGCAAGACGTGAACTCCAGTCGAAGCATCCAGCCCATCTATCAACGGAGGCTCGGTTAGTCACCCGTGAACTACTTGCTTTAGGGGTAGAGCCTGCTCAAGCTAGAGACTTTGCGATACAAGCGATCTCCTCCAGCAAGGATAAGCCTGATATCCCTGCTTTGACTAGAGCCGCGTACAGCCTTGCATTACAACCTGAGCAAGCTAACGCAACTGAATCTGCACAAGCGCCTATGCAACTACAGCAGAAACAGAAATTGAAACCAGACTATGCGGAACTAGATATGCGGTTAGTGGCTGCTCAGGCAATCAAAGATAAAAAGACAGTCTACCAAGGCTGGATCGAAGCTAGGCTGATCCGCGATAATCCAATGTGTGATCTGTTTGATATGTGCGAGTGATTAATTTCCTTCCTCCATCTTATCCTGACGAGTACTTTTATAGTCTTCTGACACGCTATCACATCCGAAGTGCGAACAAGAAGTTTCGGCAAACGCTCCTGAAACTTTTAGAGTACTCGTCTGAAAAAATGTATGCGATCGAATTGCCAAGTAACCTTGACTACTTGATCAGCACATTACCGCCGCTCTCGCCTCACACCGCAGCATACTTGATCGATAATCATACGCTCTATCCCTTCTATAGTAGCTTTCTGACAGTTCCAGAAGCTTGGACTCTAAAAGACCGAATGCGAAAAAAGAGCTACGACTCGCTCTTTCAATTCGCTAAACTCAGAGACAAACTTGATCGTAAACATTTCCTGCAGTTTTGTCCGTTATGTCTTGAAGAGAACGATCAACAATATGGAGAAGCTTATTGGCATCGATTTCATCAAATTCCTGGTGTATTTGTTTGTTTACTTCATCAAGTTGTTTTACACAACAGCTCAGTCCCTATGGTCGCGCTCAACCAAACTTGCTCTCCTGCTAATACAAGTCAATCTCCGGTAGAGTGCAAAGCTGATTTCTGCTCTGAGGAGACAGTGCTAAAACTTCTAACACTCGCTGAAGATATCCAATGGCTCATTCGCTCGGGCTTTCAATTTCGAGGACTTAGTTGGTTGCGAAAACAATACCAGCGATATCTGATTGATCGCAATTTTGCTCGCAGATTACCTCGCTCAAGATTTGAACTATACGATAAACAACTTGCCGAGGCAATGCTGACTTTTTACGGTGAAGAATTTTTTCAAATCGTAAAGCCTGACATCATGCCTCGATTTCAGCAGCATCTGCAATTCTGTCTACTCACTTGCGATGTTAATCCGTACGTTGACCGAGTGATGCACTTACTGTTGATTCGGTTTCTTGCGCCTTCTCCTGCAACCTTCTTCAGTGTTTATCAATAAAACAGCATTTCTACACTTGGCTTATAAGAGAGTTGCTAATCGATGCAATTCTTTACATATTAGTAGCAAAACTTAATATCAATCCCTTGTCTTTAACGAACTACCATTTTAATATTGTCGCAATATCGCAATATCGTGATATTGCGATTAGCAAGCTTCCCGTAGATTTAGTTGGCTAATTCTCAGCGACTGAATCAGCAAAGGTTTCATTTTGTTACCGGAGCTCTACGATGACTATCTTTGTGAATCAAGCGTCTTCATTCCCACAAGATCCTAAACAGGCAATTTCTGCGGAGGTGACCTTTGATTTAACTGGTAAAACACTAGCGATCGATCATGCTTACGAGTTGTATTCGGCGCTTTGCCGATGGCAGCCACTTTTACATGAACTAGCAGGGATCGCAATTCAAACGATTACCGGCACTTACACATCGTGCAGCGAGTTGTCCGTCAATCCTGCTTCCCGTTTGCGGATTCGTCTGCCGATTGCTCAGGTGTCTCTGCTAGGTCGATTATTTGGGAAATCTCTAATCGTCGGAGACCACAAAATTCGTCTCGGTGTGCCTGAGATCTACGCGTTGCGACCTGCGCACGAGTTGTATGCGCGAATGGTCACCATTCGTAATTTCCAGGAGCCTGAATCGTTCTTGCTCGCTGCACAACGTCAATTGCAGCAATTAAACATTGAGGGAAAGCTGAGTATTACACGGCGTGACAATGGTGAATTACGGCGAAAAACACTAAGAATTAAACAATACACAATCGTCGGATTCGGAGTGGAAGTCACGGGTCTGAGTGATGAGAATTCGCTAAAGCTACAAAGCTATGGCATCGGTGGAAGACGAAAACTCGGCGCAGGAATATTTCTGCGAAAAAGTCATGGCTCGTCGAACTAAGGTAATTGATTCCCAGGTGTGTGTTGTTCTCAACTTGAACGACCCAGCTATGACCCGATCTCATTGTGTCGGTGTCGCAGGATTATGAATGACTCTCAAGCAATTGGAGATGAACTATCCGCACGCTAGTCAGCGTCCAGGACATCTCGATTGGTCACTGGCACCTTATTCCATTGAGTTGTCGTGGCAACTTGGGGAGTATGCTGCGCTCGACTGGCTATTCAAGCAAGCATTCGGCATTGATCAAGACGGATTAATTTCCTTGGTTGGACTCGCTCCGATCACTCAAACTTTTCGATCTCGCTTCAGCATCCACAATGGCATTCTTAGCTCGTTTCTTCAGCATAATCAATCTCGAAAACTGGGTGAAGCCGTTTCATACTCGCTTAGTGCTGATCAGCCTGATCGACTCATTCAATATCGCAAGGTAAGCAGTTATGTGCATCAGGACTTTGCGAACCAGCTTTGTGATAAACATGGACAGCTCCGCAAACAATCGATTCGCATCGCAGGTTGGCTTTACCCTGGCGCTACGGTTCGTCATGCTAGATTCTGCACACAAACAAGTTTCACAGAGACTGCACTGTTTGCCCTTGCTTTGCTTTTTGCCCCGGTTGCTTGCCAGTATTTCCGTGTTGTCCCATCGGTGCTGAGTGCTGCTTCGGGTATTGCCGTGGTTATTCCTCAAGTCACCAATTTAGAAGCATTTAGTGCTTGTATCTGGAGCACTGGAGAACTTTTAAATTCTAATCGGGCTGCGAACCTCGAAGATGCGGCCTTACGATTCATAAGTGCTTTGCAAGGATGCAGTGGAAGAAGTTGTGAAGCGATTCTATTTGGTGTGATGGCGTGGTCTCCACGACAGAAAGTGCGGACGCACATTGCTACCCTGACTGCTACAACGGAAATGCTTGAAAGCTATACTTCGGCTTACCGACTATTTCGCGATCACCGAATCACTCAGACCCTTCTAGGAATGATATCGAGTAGCCTGAGCAGTGGACAAACTTGGTGGGCAGGATTCAGTGCTGCTGTGGACAATCAATCAATATTTGATGAACTTTCAGCGCAAGAAGAAGGATTGAGGGCAATGATTGAAGGCATTCATTGGGATAATCACACCAAGCAGCTTTATGTCCAAGTTTGTCACAAAGCGCTTAAAGTAATGTACGCTAAAATCTACAATCGAACACCCGATGATCAATATCCGCAAATTGAACGGTTTAACCAGCGAACCTTTATCAAGCTGAAACGCTGCAAAACGGGCGAGATGTTTCGTGAGTTTATTGCTAGTTTCTTCGGTGAAACAAGACCTCTTTATGTTCCAACAGAGACTTGGGAATTGTTACTGCTACTGATAACAGATCCAGAGCAGTGGAAAATGGCAAAGGCTCTCACATTCCTTTCACTAGCAAGCTATCCCCGCAACCCAGAACGTTCTGAGTCTACCGATCAAAACAGCCTTGACGAGACCAAACCGTCGGCACAAGCGATTTATATTGTCCCTTAGCAACTGTGATAGGGGCATTATGCTGCACCTTTTTGGAATGATTTTGACACATTACGCTCCTGCTTCAAATAATCATGGAATGGCAGAAGGTAACTACATTCCGATGCAAAAACTCCTTTGGCGAGGCGAACCTCATACTATTGTCACGTCTGAAGCGATTCGTTGGGCATTGCGTTACCATTGGCAACGCTCAGGACACTCAGTAAATCGACGCTGGAACGATGATTTGAACAACTTTCGCTTTGAGAATCCAGACTTTGATGCCATGTCATTCATCGACGATGATGTTCTTGGCTATATGAAAGCTGAGGGAGCCAAACAAGAAAACGACTCAGAGTCCTCAGCGAAAAAAGCAACTGTTGCACGAAAAAGTCGCAGTACAGAAATTAAACAGAAAGATGACTCTAGATTCATAGTGAAAGGAAGTGCTGTTGTGCGAAGAGGTCGGCTTGCGATGGCACGAGCCGTCTCAACAACCCCTTTTGCAGATGATCTAATGTTTAACTCAGTCAGCGGTGATAAAAGTCGCACATCGCTTTATGAAACCGAATATCACGCCACTTATTATCAGTACGGGTTTGCGATTACCCCTGATGACCTCGTTGATCGCGCTCGAATTAATATGATATTGGATGGCTTGCTATCGTTGAGTGGCGTTGCTGGTAACAACAGCCGCGCTCTCTATGATTTTTCCCCTAAATGTTGCGTTTTCCGCTGGACCCACGATTTTGCCCCCCGGATGCTTTATTGCTTTCGTGAGGACGAATTAGGTAGAATTTCAATTCCCGATGTATTGGAACAGATTGAATCTGATGATCTAGACCCACGAGAGATTTGGGTAGGTGGCCCAATCGCAAAATCATTGACAGACTCTAATGTTCATGCGTTCGCAGGGGTCAAGAACACTATCGAAAATCTCAAGCAAACGATTGCTAGAGATTTGAACTTATAACGCAAGGGAGCGACCTCAGTGAAATCAATTGCACTACAAGTCGAAGTGCCAATCGCGTCTTTTCGACAATCGCGAGCAAGAGAATACCTGCAAACCTACCCGGTACCACCGCCCGCAACCGTTTATGGAATGTTACTCTCACTCGTGGGCGAGGTCGATCGATACAGGCATTGTGGCGTTCGTTTAGCGTTCGCGTTCTCCTCGATACCCCAAAAATCCACAATCATTCGCACCATGCATCGCTTTAAGCGCTCCTATATCTACGATCCGGAGAATATCCGTCCTGATTACCAAGAGGTTCTTACCGATATTAGTTTTGTCGTGTGGGTAGAAGCGGATCGAGATCAGTCAAATCCTACGCTTGTCGGTCGACTACAACAAGCCTTTGCAAATCCTGCCTCTATTGATCGATTTGGCGGGTTGAGTTTAGGAGAAAGTGGGGATCTTGTAAATCAGATCAGTTTGTTGTCGTCTACTTGTAATGTTCCACTGCACTGGCTACTGCGAAATGGCTCTGGAGAATTAACACTTCCCTACTGGGTTGATCACGTCGGTGCCCGGGGTACCTGCTGGCATCGCTATCTGCTCGAAATGATGGCGTTAGAGGAACCAATAGAAGCTGCTTGGACTAAAATTCAATCCGCCTAGAGAATTTGGTTAACAAGCATACTTGCCTGTTTGAATCAGAAGTAACCATACAGATGCCTGATTCGCCTGTAAAACCTGACAGTAAGCAAGCAAGCAAAAGCAAGAGATCCTGGCAAAACCTGAACAAGCCTTGAGAACTGGATTCTGTTGGAGTATTAAATGGTGATATGTAGAATTTTGAAGTTCGAGCTTCTAATTTTCAGAGGTGCTTATAACATAGACTTTAGATAGGTTGAAGAGTAGTGGTTCTAGATACTGCTCTGTTTTAGCTTCGGATGCTGCAAAGCGTTGAGAACTGAAAACCTGATGCCGCTAGCGCGTGAGAAACCTGTAAGCCAGATGCCACGAGGCGATACCAAATGCCAACGAAGTTCTTGGGTAACAAATTCAAAAATGCTTAAAGGCTGGCAGAATCGTCAAGATGAGCGATCGCCCTAGGTGAAAATGAAATTACTACACCCGATCTGATTCGTGAGGTAGCTGTAGAGGGTTTAGTACTAATTAAGCCTATGCTGGATGCTATTCGTTCTGAAGATCCAAGCTGGATGGAAAAGTACGATGATATCCCTCTTCTATCACTCTAGGTGAAGAATAGCTGGAATGCCCAAAATTCGTTAGGACTCACTTGAATGAATTGAGGAAAACTAGCTTCCAACAACATGACAGTTTATTGTTTTCCAAAAGTGATGAAAGAGGGATATAGCCGTCGCCACTTTGCTTAGGACATTTTTAGTGGTGTGCTCCGCGTGCTGCCAAGAACGTCCCTGTCCTAACCTATGTGGCGATAGCTATAAAAGCTTTGTGCCATTCTAGGAAGGTCATTTGGATTGCTATACTTTTAAGCTGAAGAATAGTCCGGTTGATTCTGACGAAACAGTTTGTGGAGAAGATACCTTACAACAACTTTTAGCCCTCTCTAGAGAGATTAGCTGGTTAATTGGTAATAAGTTTAGCTTTAAGGGTCTCCAATGGTTACGCAGCCAATATCAGCATCAACTAGCTGAGCAAGGATTTGTGAACATTTTGCCCTCTAAAACAGTCAAATTTAATGATCAAAAATTTGTAAATGCTGTCCTTGATTTCTATGGTAAAGAGTACTGGGATTTCGTGAAACCTGGCTTACACAAACAGGCAGCGCCGTACTTTGCCCATTGTTTGTTTGCTTGTGATATGGCGCCTGTGATCGACCGGGTGACACACATTTCGTTGATTAGATTTTTGTCAAGCTCTCTAAAGGAATTTTTCAAAGAGTAACTTTTCTCTAAGTTGTGTTAAGACGCTGCTCCTTATTCAAGTTGAATGAATAGGATGAGTCCCAATCAGATTAGGTGCTTAACCGTGATGATTGGAGTAGAGCAAGATCTCCAACGAGAGCCTTCGGTTCAGAACAAGCCACACTCTCCTGACCATCGAAAGGATAGTCTTCCATTCTGTGTTGAATTAAGTTTTAGTGTTGCTGGTCCAAGTATCCCCATAGACCACGGCTACGGTCTATTCTCGGCACTCAGCCATTTTCAAGCTAAATTACATGATCTTGAAAACCTGAGCATTCAAACGATTACGAGCACCAACTTTGAAAGCGGTAAATTGTGCTTAACCGAATACTCGAAACTTCGGATCCGCCTGCCCGTAGACAGAGTGCCGCTTGTTTATGCTCTAGCAGGAAAGTTGCTTGTTATCGGCGACGCTAAAGTGCGTCTAGGCATTCCTAGTATTGATCTACTACAGCCTTCAAGGAACCTATACTCACGCATGGTTGTAATTAAAGGATACCAGCAGCCTGAGCCTTTCTTAGAAGCGGCACAGCGCAAGTTAGAGCGGTTGGACATTGATGGCAAAGCACGTCTTTCTCTAAGGACGAATGGTGACCTAAACCGAAAAACTGTGAGAGTCAAGCGATATGTGGTAGTGGGTTTTGGAGTTGAGGTGAGTGGACTTAGCGACGAAGACTCAATCAAACTACAGATTAACGGTATTGGTGGTAAGCGAAATATGGGCTGTGGGATCTTTGTCTCGCAAGTAACGTATGGAAAGCAATAATGGCTCACCATCCACCGACTTAGCTGCTCCCAAGATGCAGTTTCATTTGCACGATCGCGGCATGACCTTGTTGGAGCAGGCTGGAGTCGTAGGACTGTGGATGACATTGAAAGAACTGGAAAGATACTATCCAAGCCCTGCTCAACGACCGGGGCAGTTGGATTGGTCGCTCTCGTCTCATGCTATTAGTCTTTGTTGGGAGGGATATGATGCAGAAGTCCTGGATTGGCTACTCAAGCAAGCTTTTCAGACCGATGATCACGGTTTAATTCGCCTTGTCGGACTGAGCAGCCAGATAGCAGGCAGCCACAGTCAGATTGCAATGCACCAGGGCATAACAGGAACTTTTTTGCAGCATAACCAGAGTTACGACTCATCTGGAAAGGCGCGACTGCTCTTAGAGATTGATGGTCAGAAAATCACGGTCTGGTATAAGCAGCTCACTGCCTATAATCACCAAACGTTTGCTAAGCGTCTCTGTGATAAACAGGGCAACCTCTTGCAAGAGCCAATCCGTATTGTGGGTTGGCTATATCCAGGGGCAACCAGGACTCATAATGCCTTTGGTGAAAGCACTAAGTTTGAAGCGACGCCAGAAAATGCTTTTTTACTGTTGTTTGCTCCGGTGGCTTGCTGGTACTTCATGCTATCAACTGAATCAGTTGATAGGGCAATACAATATGCGCTTGTAATTCCCGCAGTTAATGATTTAGCAGCTTACGCTGAAGCTGATCGCGCAATCAGAAGTGCCAGCTACGAGCATTTTTGGGCTGCCAACTTAGAAGAGGCTGGGTTAAAACTGCTCATGCTTCAGGAAGAAAAAGTTCCAATCGAGACGAGCAAAGTCAGGCGCTGCCAAAGCATTCTCTTTGGCAAAACCAAATGGACCGGGCACCAAATCGTTCGCAAAAAGGTAGCGATTATTGAAGCGACTAAGGAGAGCCTTTTGAATTATCAGTTGAGCTATCAATGCTTTCCTAAGAATATAGTTTGCAAGGATAAAGAAAGAGTTTACATCGGTGTTAGCGGTACTCGCGGCATGATTGCCGCAAATCTGACTAGAGGTTTAGCCTGGTGGTTCTGCCTTTTTGGAGAAGATGGGAATCAAAGCTTATCTGAACCTACTTACGTTGAAAGAGAAGGGCTACTGAAAATGATTGAGGAAGCTGAGTGGCAAGATCAGTCCAAGAAATTATTTGTCAAAGCCTGTCACCAAGCTTTGCAAAGAATTTACGCCAAAATCTACGATCGAACCCCTGAAGGTAATTACGCCCAGATTGAACGTCGTAATGTACGCCTTCGTTCTGAGTTAGGACGATGCAAGAATGTGACGACGCTTCGTAACGCCATCAGTCGGCTTTTCGCTGAGGCCGGTCAAATCCCTATCCTCCAAGAGCATTGGGAAGAACTATTGCCGATTACAACAGGCGAGGTTGATTGGAGAATAACTAGAGATTTAACGTTGCTTGCACTGTCTAGCTACCCAAAAAGTGACACCTCAAAGAAGAATGCTGCTGGCACAAAGAGCTTAGAGGATCTACAACTCAACAAGGAAGATGATGCTTAATCTAAGGACAAATCTAATTTCCGCATTACAGGAACCTAGTTGAATGTTGCATTTATTTGGCAATATCCTCACTTACCACGGGGCTGCCGCAAACAATCATGGGGAAAATGAAGGCAACATTACTCCCTTGCAGAAATTATGGTGGGAAGGGGAAACTCATAGTACGGTCTCTGCTGAAGCGATTCGCTGGGCATTGCGTTATTACTGGCAGAAGGCGGGTTATCAAGTCAATCGGTGCTGGAGTGATGACGACAACAAATTTTCCTTGATAAATTCCAATTTTGACGCCATTAGCTTTATTGATGATGACGTTTTAGGTTTTATGCGAGCCGAAGGCGCAAAATTAGAAAATAGTGATGAACCACTAGAGCCGCCGAATAAGAAAAGGAAGCCACCAAAGGGAACTATAACCAATAGGCGAGGAGCACTAGAGGTAACGCGTGCTGTTTCGACGACCCCCTTTATGGGAGATCTGACGTTCAATGCAGTTAGTGGAGAGAAGGATCGGACATCTTTATATGGCACGGAATTCCATGCTACCCGTTATCAATATGGTTTCGCGATAACACCCGATCGCCTCAAAGACAAGACGCGTATCCATGCAGTACTTGATGGCTTCCTTTCACCTGGCGCAGTTGCCGGTAATCATGCCCGTTTTCTTTATGACTTTGCTCCTGAGAACATCGTTTTGCGTTGGACGCATGACATGTCTCCTCGCTTGCTTTACTGTTTCGAGCAAGATGAAGCCGGAAACCTTTCAGGGACGGAGCTAATGCATCGCATTGACACTGGAGACATTGATCCTAAAGAGTTATGGATTGGTGGCAAGCTTGCTAGCACGTTAGGAGACTGGGGCGCAAATATTTTCCCTGGTGCCAAAGCAGCTGTAGAGGCACTCAAGCAAACAATCACTAGAGATATGCAAGGAGCCTAAGTACAGGACAAAAGCTTGCAAAAGGAGGGTAGGAAAGGGTTTCATCAGAATTACAACATTCAAAGCATGAAACCCTATGAATCAGATTATCCAATTGCGGCAAACCTTGCAGCCTCTACTCGGTTGGCACGGAGCAAGAGTCGCCTTTCTGTCATTGTTTCTAGTCTCTCTGTTCCGAGTCAAAACGGTGAACTTAGCAGAAGTGGCAACCGGGTTTGCGGGCAGGGCGAAGGCAGACTCAAATTACAAGCGCATCCAACGATTTCTGCGGTCGTTTGAGATGAACTATGACCAAATTGCCCAACTGGTGGTGAGACTAGTGGGGATTCCGAAGCCGTGGGTGTTGAGTGTAGACCGGACGACCTGGGAGGTTGGCTCAGTGACGATTAACATCTTGATGCTGGGAGTCGTGCATCAAGGGGTGGCATTCCCCCTGTTTTGGCATCTGTTGGACAAGCGGGGCAACTCGAACACCGAAGAGCGCTTTGACCAATTGGTCGAGTTTCTATGCGTCTTTGCGCCTGAAGACATTGCCTATCTCACAGCAGACCGGGAGTTTATCGGCGCACAGTGGTTTGCCTTGCTGATGGCAGACCCCGTGACCCGGTTTCGCATCCGCATTCGGGAGTCGGAGTTGCTCAGCGATGGGCGGCAATCCCTCAAGACTGCCATCGTCTTTCAGGACTTACAGCCTCATCAATCCAAGGTGTTATCGAGTAAACGCAAACTTTGGGGACATTGGCTCTATTTCGCAGGATTGCGATTAGAAGACGGGTCTTTGCTGGTGGTTGCCACGAACCATGCGCCCGCTACTGCCATTGCTGACTATGCTCTGCGTTGGGGCATCGAAACCTTGTTTGGCTGCCTGAAAACTCGTGGCTTTTGCTTGGAGGCAACCCACCTTAAAGACCAGGAACGGCTCAAGAAGCTCATCGCTCTCTTAACCTTGGCATTTTGCTGGGCGCATCGGGTTGGCGAATGGGTCGTGGAACATCAGCCCATTCAAATCAAAAAGCATGGCCGCAAAGCCAAGAGCATCTTTCGCACAGGGTTTGACCTGCTTCGGCAAATTCTGCTCAATCTTGACAGTCGGCAAGCCCAGTACGTCGACATTCTGAGTTTTTTGTCCTGTACTTAGGCAAGGAGCATAAGTGAGCAGATGACAATGGTTACCACCTTGAAAATTGAAGTACCGATCGCTTGCTTTCGTCAATCGCATGCAAGGGAATATATTGAGACCTATCCTGTACCACCCCCTTCAACAGTTTATGGAATGTTACTTTCTTTAGTCGGTGAGATGGATCGCTATAAGCACTGTGGGGTGAGTCTTGCGATCGCGCTCCTCTCAGAGCCGAGAAAATCCACTGTTATTCGTACCTTCCACCGCTACAAGACACGCAACATTCACGATCCTAGTAATGTTCGACCTGATTACCAGGAGTTGCTTACAGGTGTTCAATTCATTGTGTGCATAAAGGTAGGCAAAGATACGGCTCGACCCCATTTAGCAACACGTCTACAACAAGCACTGACGACCCCTGCTTCCGTCTGCCGCTTTGGGGGACTATCTTTGGGGGAAAGCCGGGATTTGGTCAATGCGGTCACTCTAGTTAAAGGTCTTTGTGAAGAGCCTACTCAATGGTTGATTCAGGATGATAACGGTCTATTGACGCTGCCTTATTGGGTTGACCACGTTGGTTCACAAGGAACGCGCTGGTTGAGATATATGCTCCAGAGAGCTGGACCGCAAGAACCACCCGACTTGGCATGGACTGAAATTCAAACCACTTAAAGCGACCACTCGAAATTTGGTTTTTTTAGCAAGGATATCTCTCTGTTTCTTACAGCCAAAGGTACGTAGAGGGTGAAGACCAGACTGGAGGGAGCATTTAGGGTTTTTAGATGATTTTAGGTGCTTGTAACAGATTGGAAGCCAATCGGAGGAGGACTTTCGAGTTAGACGAACAATCTAATTTTATTGAGGTTTGAAGCTTCTCGTTCTTTCTGCAGTAGGTTCTTGTAGATTTGACGAGTAACCTGCACTAGGCAGGGATTGTAGAATACGCGGTGCGTTAGCAATAGATGCCGTTAGGTGTTGAGTACCGAAAAATCATTACAAAATAAAATGGGACAAATTCGTGCGTTAGCAATAGATGCCGTTAGGTGTTGAGTACATTAGTGTACGCGTTAAAAACGACTGTACGCGGTTGTGCGTTAGCAATAGATGCCGTTAGGTGTTGAGTACCTTTGTGACCGCCGGACTGCATTGAGCTTAGACTGTGCGTTAGCAATAGATGCCGTTAGGTGTTGAGTACTTTGTCGTGCGGCAGGATAGTGGGATTGTGCTTGGTGCGTTAGCAATAGATGCCGTTAGGTGTTGAGTGCCGTTTTTTTAGGAAGCTGGTGATTCATCAGGCTTTAGTCTTCCAAATGGTGGCGATCGATAAGTTCTCTGGCATGGTCAGATTCGAGGTAAAGATCGATCGCTTCACCCACAACTCTATTCATTGATGTTTCCTTTACACCTGCTAAGCGTTTTAACAGACTGTAAACGTCTTCAGAGACGGTGATTTTGAGTTGCTTCTGGTCTGCCTTCCTGGGGTTCATAGCGGAATAGGAGTAGATTCTTAGCCATTTTCCGGTATGCTGTGGTGTAAGTGGTGTACATGCACCACTGTTAAATCGGTCTTTGCTGTCAGGGCATTGTCTTAACTGTAAAACAACTCAACACGGCTAACCCTCGTGTTTCTTTCATTTCAAACGGACAAAAACTGTTCGTCAAAGGCTGAGATCTTGCGCCTGACTAAAACCCCTCCTTCATAGCATTCAACCGCCCTGAACTGAAGTTCGGGCAGGATGGTTTCATTGTCATTGGAGAAATCTTGAAAGCCTGATTATTTCATCTCCATTGGAGTGATGCGTTATGGAAGCCAAACGAGCTTTCGGTACTTTCAGATTTCCTCTCCCGACAATGAAACCACCCTGAATCGGCAAAACAACTCTCGGAACGCAGACGCGTCCACATGGGGTCATACCAATTGAAAAAAGGGAGTGACCAATGCGAGACTCAGTTCTAGGATGTGTCATCAATTGAGCCAAATCACGGAAGCAGCGAGATAAATGACACTCAGAAAGTTGGTTGCTCGCTTACCGTAGCGGGTGACAATGGCTCGATATTGCTTGAGTCGGGCAAAGAAATTCTCAACCGGAAGCGCTGTAAGTTGAGTCAAAAACAGCATTTGACTTGAGAGGGGCATCGGCAGAGGAATTGCAGCAGATTAATGAGACGATTAGAGAGGATCGGATGGTAACAGAATCATCAGACGATGAGTTAAGAAGCGCTGAGGTAAGGAGTCTCATTGAAATAGAGAACCTCATAGTACGCTTGCACCCTTTCCACTCCCGTTTTACAATGGCGGCGTTGTGGTGAGGATAAAGGCGATGAATAAAGGTGAACTCATTGATGCCATTGCTGAAAAAGCAGAGGTCAGTAAGAAAGATGCTGATGTGGTTTTGACCGCAATCATGGACTCGATCGTCGAAGCTGTTTCGTCTGGTGATAAAGTCTCGCTCGTGGGGTTTGGGTCATTTGAACCACGCGATCGACAAGCGCGCGAGGGACGCAACCCCAAGACGGGAGACAAGATGATGATTGCGGCGACTCGGATTCCTGCCTTCTCTGCGGGGAAAGCCTTCAAAGAGAAAGTGGCACCAAGAGACTAAGTGAAGCGATGAGGTAGAGGGATGCGAAAAATCATCCACATCGACATGGATGCGTTCTACGCCTCGGTAGAGCAGCGAGATCAGCCGCGCTATCGAGATCAGCCTGTGGCGGTGGGCGCAACTCCCAATCAACGAGGCGTAGTCTGTGCTGCCAGCTATGAGGCGAGGACATTTGGCATTCACTCTGCGATGTCCTCACGAGTGGCGATTCAGCGGTGTCCTCACCTAATTTTTGTCCCACCCCGCTTTGAAGTCTACCGAGCCATCTCTCAGCAGATTCGCGCCATCTTCGAGCATTACACCGACTTGGTAGAGCCTGTAGCATTGGATGAAGCGTATCTCGATGTCACCGAGAATAAGCAAGGTTTGCCCTATGCGATGACGATCGCACGAGAAATCAGAGCCGCCATTTTTGCAGAGACAGGCTTAACGGCATCGGCGGGTGTCTCATTCAACAAGTTCTTGGCGAAGATGGCATCGGGGATGAGGAAGCCGAATGGACAAATGGTGATATTGCCCGAAGATGCTGAGAGGTTTGTAGAAGCTCTACCCATTGAGAAGTTTCACGGCATCGGCAAAGTCAGTGCCACCAAGATGCACGAGTTGAAGATTCACACGGGAGCCGACTTAAAGCAGCGCTCTGAACCTGAGTTAGTGCAGCACTTTGGAAAGGTTGGATACCACTACTTCAAGATCGCCAGGGCGCAGGATGAGCGATTAGTCGAGGCGAATCGAATTCGTAAATCTGTGGGAGCCGAGACTTCCTATGCTCAGGATTTGAGCGAGCGGGCGGTGATGCTGCACGAACTTGAAACGATTGCTGAGACGGTCTATGAACGGCTAGAGCGTCACCAGACTGGAGGACGGACGATCACGCTGAAAGTGAAGTTTGCCAATTACCAGCAGATCACGCGTAGCCGGACGGTGATGAGGTCGATTAGGGAAGTGGCGACGATCGTATCTTTAGCTCAGGAGTTGTTTGAAGCGGTTGAATTAGATGGGCGGGATGTTCGGTTGCTGGGAATCTCGTTGTCTAATTTAGGAAGTGAGGAGCGCTCGATCGGAGTTTCTCCCATCGAATCATCGGTTCAGTTAGTGTTGTTTTAGCAGGAGAATCCTTCCATGTCAGAGATTCCACCTCCATTCACCCCCTTAGAACTACAGGACTGGCAGCAGAGTCTTGAGGAGGCGAATCGGCACAACGTCTTTTGTCATTGTCGAAAGTGTGAGCGGGAGTGGGTCGCGTCTCAACCGGAAGCGTGTGTTTGTGGCAGTAAAAGTGTGGAAAGTATTGCCTGTTGGCAATTTCCAGATGGTTAACGGGGATCAATCGCAGGGGCACGCTCAACAAGCCGAATTTGGTTCTGTTTCACGACGGTGGTTCGTAGAGGCAAAGACCGTCGAGCAGGACCGTGAACAACCCGTCCTTGAGCATCATACTGTGAGCCATGACAGGGGCAAACAAAGCGTTTTTGATCAGGCTTCCAGTTCACCGTACAGCCAAGATGGGTACAAATCGGTTTAATTGCGTAGGGGGCGATCGCGGGCGGCGCGGTGACGACTAGGTACGTGATATCTGGGTTAGATAATCCTCTCACGGGCACGGGTTCGCCCGCTTTTACCTTAGCTATGAGGGCATCCGCCTTGATCCCATTGCCTTGCTCGTCCAGTGCTTGTACGCCGGGTAAGTAGTCTTGGCAACGGGAATTCAGAGGAGCTGCCGAGCAGATGTCTTCCAGAGTTGCTTCGAGACTGGCGCTGCGATTAGGAAACAGAAAGCCGAGCGCGATTGTTCCAGCGGTGCTACCGAGGAAGAGGCGCAAAAAATGTCGTCGATCAAACGGGTGTGTGTGATTTTTGCCCTCAGATGAGGAAAGGCGATCAAGTTTAGGGGTTGCCATAGAGATACAGGAGAAACTAGAAGTAGATGCTTTTAGACTACTAAATCAGCGAAGAAGATGGTAGCGCGATTTACCTGGAGCGAACTATAGAATTCGAGATCCTCAAGCACTACCGAACCGGAATGGCAGCCTACGAACAGCTTCGCTGCGCCAAAGGTGTGCGTTGCCACTCCCCAGCTCTTTAATCTCAATGGGAAACTTGGAGAGCGGAGATGAGAGAGTTTATGGCAGAGCCGAGTTCAGAGGAAGCTTGGGACGTTTTGCACTCCTTTGGTCGGCTGGTCTGGAAACTGACCGGGATTCCACTTCAATGATTAGCTTAATCCCACTGTGCGAAAGCATGGACAGCGCTACGCAGAAACGAGCTGTATTCGCAGTCGCCGCAACTGTGAGGGGCAGTGCTGTTTTCAGGAGGATGGTTGCGTGGGTAGAAAAGTGATTAAGACGTTCTATGAACGCCTCTGTCAGAAAGGCAAGCCAAAGAAGGTGGCATTGACCGCCTGTATGCACAAGCTCTTGATCATCCTCAACGCCATGGTTAAAAGTGCTACCCCTTGGCAACCTAATCTCGTCGAACAGGCTTGACATTTCAGACAATCGCTTCTGAGAACGTTGAAGCAGCAAGACGGGTTGACCCGCAACGAGCTGGTTGAAGCATCGAGTCTCCGCTATGAGCAAGTCAGAGATCAAACGGCAAATCTGGTGAGTGACGGAGACATCGTTCCTCGCATTGTGAGTCGAGAAGCCTATGGCACTGGCAGTCATTGGAGCCGTCCCCATTACCAAACCTGCTAAAGCTAATAGTCTTTTGAGTTGCATAAGAATCGATGCTATGAAAGGTAAAAGTTGCATCCCAACCAGTAGGGCACCCTAAAACTTGTATCAACCAAATCCCCAACTGCCATGACGGGAAACACGGAATGAAATATAAAAATCTGTTGAACCAGATCCCATCCGTCGCTATTCTTGCAGTGGGGTTCCCCATCTATCCTTGGTGGCAACGGTCTCAAGTGCCCTCTCAACTCGACTACGAGAATGCAGAGGTTTCCGTGCCGTCATCTCAA
The DNA here is from genome assembly GCA_965277365.1 of Phormidesmis sp. Classification (GTDB taxonomy): domain Bacteria; phylum Cyanobacteriota; class Cyanobacteriia; order Leptolyngbyales; family Leptolyngbyaceae; genus Phormidesmis_A. The sequence continues at coordinate 466,916 of CBDICO010000001.1, forward strand.
CTCAATGGAGTGATGCCGCCATCAGAGCACTGGCAGGTAGTGAGCGTGACAGATGGGGACACCCTCATAGTGGGTTCTAGGGGAAAGAAAAGCTGAGACTTTGCGGCATCGATGCGCTGGAAGTGCCTCATGGATCAAAGCCTGGTCAGCCGTTTGGTGCAGAGGCGACGGAGAAGCTGAGATCGCTCGTGGGCGGTGTTGGAAATGAGGTGATCGTGATGCCCATTGAGAAAGACCACTATGGGCGCACCGTGGCAGAGGTGTTTGTGAAAAACCCGAATAGCCAGGGAGAGATGTTTGTGAATGGGGAACTGGTGACGGTGGGGATGGCGTATCACTACAGCCGATATTCTGACAGTTTCGTGAACCGGGATGCGATTGAACGAGGGGAAGCGATCTCAAAGGATAAGAAGGTGGGAGTGTGGATTCAGGCGGATTTGGTGAAGCCTTGGGACTTTCGGAAAGCCAATCGCTGAATCTCCATACACCTCGCTTTGCTCCACGCTTCAGCATTAAGAGCCCCAGTATAAAAACCGAAATTTTATGTAAACTTTAATTCATCATAAATTTTGTGGCACTTTAGCTTCACAAGTACCATGTCACGTTTCATGAGGTGCCTAATAGGACTTGTAAGTACGTGTTATCCCCTCAGAATTCGTGAACAATGCTTTAGAGATTTCAGATTTAGTTCGAGAGGCAAGACAGCGACTAGGGTTGACTCAAGAGCAGTTTGCCTCTCAATTAGGCGTAACGTTCCCTACGGTTAATCGTTGGGAGAATGGACGTTCTAAACCGTCTCCAATGGCGCAAAAGCTACTAATCAAAGTAGTCGAGCAAATGGGTGAAGACGGGGCTGATCTGTTAGCGAAGCACTTTCCTGCTAAACGAGGCTGAATAACCTTCTGAGGACAGTTAGGGCGCTATGAGCGTCCACAGTTTTGTATGTCACAAAAGGCACCTTTGGATCAAGTGTCTAGCGGAATCGTTTGCGCGTTTTTAGGGAATGGATTTGGGATGTAAGGGAAAAGCCATGTCACAGCGTTTGTTGCAGTTAGATGATGTCCGGGACACGAACAGCCCAGATCGAGTAGCCGACCTATTTCAGAAGCTCGGCTACAACGCCACCCGTTCGGCACAACCGCTTGCTGTTAAAGAATTGGAACTTCCAGACCGCAGCGCTGACGTGATCAAGGATTCCTATCTCATTGCTGACCATCAGAAAGGCGCGACCAATTCGCTGCAAGTGTTGCTCTTTCAGTTGCATCTCAAAGAGTGGGAAACGCCTAGCACAGCCAGTAATCGGATGAGAGTGATCGCGCAAAGTCTCTGCCGTCGTCCCTCCAAATTTCTGTTGGTGGGCACTCAGAATTACAAGCAGTTGATGCTGGTCAATCCGCGTACAAGTCTGGATGCCCAGATGAATGTGAAGACCACCATTCGCAAATTATTGATCGACCGGACTAACCCGACTCCTTACGATCGAGACAGATTAGAAGCGATCTCCGCCCGTGACCTTGACCCTCTCACTCTCTACAACAGGCAATGTGATGCCTTTGACGTTGAGAAGCTGACTAAGGAATTCTATGACGTTACAGTTCAGCCAGAGGGCTGTTCGATCGAGAAAAACAACGCAATCAGCAGATCGGTTGAACCAGAAAAGATGACGACTCATCGCATCGCCTTCGGGGTCGCTTCATTGGTAGATAATTTTGCTCATAGATGCAGAGCGTTGGGATGAACTGATCCAAGACCCCCGCTTCTTGGAAGCGCAGTCATGATCTGGGTGTGACCGTTGCTTCAGCCGTCGCTCCCCATGACATCGCTCGATTAAGATCAGAAAACCCTGTTCTAGCGTGAGGCGCAATTCGATGGATGAATCTTCTTCGCAACCCCTGTTGTATCAAGCGCTCGGCATCGTGACGGGCAGACTGCAATACATTCCAGGGTTGCCCTGCTCGCTTTTGTTCGAGGATGGACGCAGGTTGCGGATCAGTGACCTCAAAGGGAAGGTCAAAGCCTGGCTGGAGAACTGTCCAGAAGTGCTAGAGACCCCTCGGAGTTGGGGGATTTACCCCCGAACGGATCGAGACGGTGTCCTCACTCATGCTGGGCTACACGCTTGGCGCAATCAGATTTGCCCGACTCGCTTTAAGATCGTGGGAGACCTGGCGTATCAAGCCCCCGGAACCGTCACGATGCGGATTTGTCGCAACGTCCCGCCGCCTGAAGGCAAAGAGCGGCACCTTGCCTGGAAACCCTTTTTCCTGACCCTGCGGGGAGAGTTGCCCAATGCCAACCTGCGAGAAGGGTGGCAGATGCACGGTGAGATCGAGGGAGAGCAGATTCGCATCACCGTCGCTGAGAAGCTCAAAGATGCTCCTTCAAGCCGCAAAAGACAACCAGGGTTCAAGAAACCGCAGCGGGTTGCGCCCCAGACGGATGCAGACGTTTCTCAGCGAGGGGATCTTGCGGCGGGTCGTGAGGAGGCGGAACCGACCCCGTTGAAGCCGGAACCGCGAGAGCCGCCTGATTGGCTGCAAAGTCAGCCGATTCTAGAACCGATGACAACAATGGACTCGATCTCACCCTCAACGGCACCTGAAGCGAACCCTGATTCCTCCCAACCAACGGCACCCTCCGCCCCCCAGAAAGCGCAGGGCTGATTAGTTGTCACCAGATAAAATTCACAAGCTTGAGTCTTCCTTCAGCATCAGAATGATGCCTTAACGCAAGATAAAGGGTACAGATTTTCTTTCTCGACCTTAAATCAGCCCTGCCAGAAAGCGGGCGAAGCGTCTTCCGGTGAACCGTCTCCTGGCACAAGCTCACGGCCCAACGTGCCAGCTCCACCGCCAACGTTCATGGTGCAGGTTGATCGCCGCCACTATCCCGGTCAGGTCTCCGTCCATCTCCAGGCAGGATTACGGGTGATCGATGGGAAGCGGATGGCTCAGACCAAACGGGTGATCGTCATCGGGGAGCCGCAGCAGATGAGTCCCGATGGCAAGGCTCAGAGAAGTGGAAACCGCACGATTCTCAGTTCTCGATGAGATTTGCTTACAAAGAGTCGGGACGAGAAATCGAATCAATCAACTCCTCCACGGCTTCGTCATCTTGACAATCTTTCAGTTCTGCCTTGAACCACTTAGCTTCCTCCGGATCGGTGTCTGGCAGTTGGTAGACGAGCAAAATCCCTGCGACTCGCGCCAACGTCAGCGGGTCTGGAGCGAGGTGGGCGAGGAGCGTCTGAGCGGACTGGTAGAGTCGCTCGATCTGATCGGTACCCTGGGGGTGTCCCAACTGCACCGAAAGCTGTTGCAACTGTTCTTGAATCTCTTGTGAGATTTCTGTGGGGTCGTCGGGGTCTAATGAATGAGCCATAGTGTAGGTTTACAAAAATCGGTAAAGTGAACTCGAGTCGAGCGCCTCGACCTCACTAAAATCAATCCAACGACCTCTCCAAAGCAAGTATGGCTTATTCTATGGTGAGCAACGAAGCGAAACAGCACCTCGAACAAGAGCGATCCCCGCTGATGAACGACCGACCCGCGATCGGGGCAGAAATTGAATCTTTAGTGCGTGCCGAAGTTGATCGCGCCATTCAAATCCTGGATGCCCTCTTAGAAGGAACACCGGAGGTTGAGGTTGCGCCCGCAGATGACAGTGTTGAATCAGTGACTGACCTCCTAGAAGACGCGACACCTGAACCGCCGACAAAAGCGGCTCCTCGTTCTCGCAAGACGGGGACGAAAAAGACCCGTTCCGAAGCAAACGGAAAATCGAGCTAACCTCAAGCGTTTGAGGCGAAGCGGCTGAAGCGCAAGTTTAAGGGCAAGAATCTGAGTGAGGTGATCTCCTCACAGTGATGCAGCCGGACTCAGCCCAGGTTTATACGAGCGCCGATTTAATGGCAGCGCGCTGTACGAGCCGTTCGACAAAGCCGAAATATCGCGAGCCAGAAAACCGTTAGGCGCGACGTTAATGCACGCGGTTCGCGCAGGCAATTGCTGCTTCACTTCAGGGATCACCCTCGCAATCCGATCCAGCAGGAACCCAGAAAGATGCTTTAGTCCAGACAATTTTTAGTATCGAGGCGAATCTGGTTCTGGAGGCTCAGGGTCAGATTGCAAGACGAGTACTGTTAAGCCCATGACAATCAGAATCTCATCGCTCAGATACGTTGGCGCGATGGGTTGATTCTGCCACGGAACAGGCAAAAGAGAGCGACCCTGTTCTCTGGCTTGAGTTTCCGCCATCACGCCCGCCAAGCGATAGGAGTACGCTTCTTGTGGAGAGAGCGATGCCGAGTAGAAGCGCTGAATCAAGTACCAATATTCTGCTGGGGTCAAGGCGATCTTCTCCTACCAGAACTGCTGTCGTCTCAATTCTAGCGATTTCGTTGGTCACGTCCCCGTGTGCCAAAGGCATCGCGCATGAAGCCGACGGTCGCGCTACTTGGGGTAGTTGCCAAAAGCTACGGGAATGTCTAGGTGAAACCTATCCGATAATGCTGTTAGATTTCTAAGGTTAATCGCTTCTGGAATAAAGCCCTTGATCGCAGAACTCGCTCAGAAGCCAAAAGGCTTTTCGTCGGTCGTGTCCTAGACGTGTTGTTATTGCTTAGAAAATCTGCTGAGATGAAGGAGTCCCCTAACTCATTCGGTTAACCATCTGGTTTTAGAGCCAGTTCACTGCCCGAATTGCGATGGCATTGATGTGATTAAACACGGCACCACGGCGGCAAGGAAGCAGCGCTATCGGTGCCAAAATTCCGACTGCAACCGAAGCACATTTATCCAAGCCTACCGTTACACTGCCTACTCACCGGAGGTGAAGCCATAAATCAGTGAGATGTCGATTAACGGGAGTGGTATCCGAGATACGGCACGCGTGCTGAAGATTAGCACAACCACCGTGATGGAAACCTTAAAAAAAAGGTCCAACGTTAGAATCGGTGAACGAATCGGTGTTAGCAGCTCTAGAACCAACGCAGACCATCGTCCGGCTTTGTCTTGCAGATGATCGAGAGGTGGAAGCCGAAGTGGATAAAATGTGGAGCTTCGTGCGTTCAAAGGATCAACAACGCTGGTTGTGGTGGGCAATTGACCCTGCCACAGGTGAAGTATTGGCATGTATTAGCAGACCCCAAGGATGAAGCGTTGATTGCGTTAAAAGCGCTGTTAGAGCCATTCGGAATTCTGCAATTCTATAGGGATGGGTGGGGAGCTTATGAACGACACATCCCGCCTGTATTTCACACCGTTGAAAAACGCAACGCTCAGAAGATTGAGCGAAAACATTTAACGTTACGAACGCGGATGAAGCGATTGGCTCGCAAACCGATTTGTTTTTCCAAGTCGGTCGTGATGCCTGATCTGGTCATTTCATCAATCGAGTGGCATTTGGACTTACGATTTAGACTTCAACAACACGTCTAAGACACGACCAAGTAAAATTTATTGAAGAACTCTTTGGAATGAGTGCTTAACGGAATGTGAATGAAATACTTCGTTTGTCACTAAAAAGTATTTGCGACACAACCTTGATTTATGCCTGATGCCTTGTCTTCTCTACCCGACTCCATTGACCTGGCGATCGTCGGGGCTGGACCTCATGCTCTAACCCTGGTGACACACTTATTGCAGAAAAAGAAATCGCTACAAGGACGGTTTCTCGTCTTCGACCCCAGCGGCACCTGGATGAGTCGTTGGAATCACCAGTTTGCAGCGTTGGAGATTTCCCATCTGCGATCGCCCGCTGTTCATCCCCCCGATCCCGACTCGTTTGCCCTGCGCCGCTTTGCTATTTTTGTCAGGATGTAATCCGTCGCTGGCAGTTAGAGAATTGCGTGTATTCGGCTCAAGTGGTGCAGCTCAAACCCTTAAACCATCAGCGTCAGCCTCGGTTTTATCTGAGATTATCGACTGGGCAAACCGTGCTCGCCCGCAGAGTAGTGATTGCCAATGGGGGTGGCATCCCTCATACGCCACAGTGGGTCAGTCAAATTCCAATGGGTTATCCGCCCGATCGCCTCTTGCATTCCCATCAGGTCGATCTACGAGGATTGCACCTCCGAGGCGAACGAATTCTGATTATCGGTGGTGGATTAACCAGTGGACACTTAGCTGTTGGCGCGATTCAACGAGGCGCACAGGTTTTACTGATGTCACGACGAAGCCTGTACGAGAAACTGTTCGATGCCGATCCCGGTTGGCTGGGTCCGAAATATCTCAAAGACTTTTGGGCGGAACCGAATTGGTATACTCGCGGGCAAATGATTCAGCAAGCCAGGAATGGGGGTTCCATGACCCCAGCGATGCTGACCCAGTTGCGACGTTTGCAGCGAGAGGGGCAGGTTGTATTTTATGAGCAGTGTCAGGTCTCTCAAGCCCACTGGAGTGGAGAACACTGGCAGGTAGGTTGCGATAATTCAACCGTGCATGAGTGCATTCAGCATCAAATGATCGATCGCATCTGGTGTGCTACAGGCAGCCAGTTAGATGCGGCAAAGCACCCGTTGTTGCAAGATGTTTTAGACGCTTATCCAACCGATATTGTGAATGGGTTGCTGATCGTGGATGAATGCCTACGCTGGCGAGACTGTGAGCTATTTATCATGGGTGGGTTAGCCGCATTACGCACGGGTCCCACGGCGCGCAACTTATCAGGTGCAAGGGCAGTGAGCGAGCGCATTGTAGACAGGCTTCGCTAACACATCGTTCCCGCCTTAATAAAAGCCAGTTTAGCGTTCTCAGCCCCCTAGAAAACCCTGACCAGTTTTACCGATAAATCTTCTATAGATACTCTCGCAAGACCCAGAGCAAGATGCCCTGCACCTCTACTCGGCACTCTTTCGTATCCACTGTAATTTGCGGATAGCGGGGATTGGAAGCGACTAAAGAGATTTCATTGCCATTGCGGTAGAAGTGCTTCAATGTTGTACCTTTACCCTCTACCCACGCTGCAACGATGTCCCCATTCTTTAATCCATCCGGATCAAGCACAGGGCGCATGACCACAAAAGCACCGTCTTGAATATAGTCGCCAATCATGCTGTCTCCAGCAACCTGAAGCGCAAAGTCTCCTGATCTCAGCCTGGGGCTAGAAACTGGTAGCATCTCTCGCCGATCGATAAATACTTCACTGAGGTAGCCTGCGGCGATCGTTCCCCAAATCGGAATGCCATCCTGGTTTGGCTTCAGAATTCTAATTGCACGGGCTTTTCCATAGCGCCGTTCAATATATCCCTCTCGTTCTAGATATCTAAGGCTGTTCTGAATCGCGCCACGTGGTTTCTCCATTGCCGCCATCATTTCATCAATCACCGGAGAGTAGCCGTGAAGTTGAATGTAATCTTCCAGGTATGCAAGAAGTTTTAGATGTGGGGACAAGCGCTGCATTTGATAAGAGTTGCTATGTTGATCTTATAGTACAATTGTTCTGATTTTTAGGCAAGTCGGTATAAAAATAGGCTCTTGATTTTTGTTAGTTTACATCAGTGCTTTGGCAACCGCCCCTTGGAACCGACCTGTCATCACAAACCCGCCGACCTACAAAGGCGTTGGGGGTAGCCTGGTGGATTTTGCCGTCGCCCACAGCCATGAATTAGGGTATCAAGGCAGAATAGGGTTACATGCCCTTCCAGGTGCGCTAGGATTTTACAGAAAGCTAAGAATTGGACTGCTCGATTGCGGTCCTGATCCTGAAGAACCCGATCACCTCGTTTACTTCGAGACGCTAAGGATGGATGACCCATGACTCAATCGATTCCTGCCAAGCCGAAAGCCGCACCCAATGAAGGGACTCGCCATCAACGCCTAATGGAGTTGATTGAAGCAGAGGACGCTGCCAATGGAGAAGTTGGTTGTGGACGAGATTTGGGAAACAGAATTTCAGACGATTTCAGCACCCGTGAAATTGCGCTTGAGGATGAAAAACTGAAGAGTTTCTTGCAAAAGCATTTAGGACACATTTTGATGGAGCCGGATTTTGATGCCATCGTAACTCAGATTCAACGCCAGATTGAGTCTTTGGTCATTCCGGCTTCGAGTCAGTCCTTGGGTTCTGAGCCTCCGCCAACTTCAACAAACGTCACAGCACATATTCCAACAGAAGCATTCAGAGAACTATTTCAGTCGCAGCTTGCTGAATTTTGTTCTGAAGCTGTATTGGAACAACTGACTCAGTTTAGCCATCGGATCATCCACAAAGCCGTTCTTCGACCCCGGCATACCTGGTCTAGTCCAATTTGGGTACTGAGAAGCGAGACGCAGATCTACATTGCTCAGTCAGCAGGGATTGAGGAAGCGATCGCCAAAGTCAAAACGCAGCATCCTCAGGAGACTGGAAAACTGGAAGTGATCACAGTCGGAGGTATTCTGGCACCCGATCAGGTGATTTCCCTGGATACAAATTTGTTATGAGGTTCTCATCCTGAGAGAACCTTCCAGAATGAACATAACAGGTACTGTCAACTTCACTCAAAGGTAGAATAATCGTACTGGTTTCACTCCGTTCACGATTGCTGACTCGTGGACTCCCGTCATCGATTCCCCAGCGAAATTATTAGTCACTGTGTCTGGCTCTATTACACGTTCCCCTTAAGCTATCGGGATATCGAGAAAATGATGCGGTATCGGGGGACTGAAGTCACTTACGAAACGATCCGGGAATGGTACCAGAAATTCGGGCAGCAGTATGCCAATCAGCTTCGGCGCAAACGCCCCGACATCACGGATCAATGGCCTCTGGATGAAGGGGTCGTGACGATCCAGAAGCAGCAATCCTACTGGTGGTGAGCGGTGGATTCAGAAGGAAATGTGCTGGAAGTATTGCTGCAACAGCATCGGGATCCGAAAGCGGCAAAGCGATTCTTGCGCAAACTGCTGAAAAAGCAAGGCTTCGTGCCACGGGTGATGGTCACCGACAAACTCAAGCGTTACGAAGCGGCGCAGGAACAGGTGATGCAGAACGTGGAGCATCGAGCGCACAAGGGATTGAACAATCGAGCCGAGAACGCTCATCAACCGACACGAAAGCGAGAGCGACGAATGCGACGCTTCAAATCCCTAGGGCAAGCCCAACGATTTCTCTCAGCCTTTGAACCGATTCGAGACCCCTTTCACCCCAAGCGACATCAACTGACTGCCACCCGATATCGCCAAGAACTGCGCCAACGATTTGAAGATTGGCGAGAAATCGCTGGGCTAAAATCTGCTGCGTGAACTGAGCGAACCTAGCGATTGCGGGATGATTGTGCTTAATTTTGAACATCTCCGGTTAAGTTGACAATACCGACATAGCCATTTCTGCGTGTCCTTCCATTTTGCCCTGTAGCCCGCGATCTGCCTGACGTTTTGCAGTCTGAACAAGCTGAGGATTCAAAAATTCTCGAAACAGCAACCCAAGGATGGCAATCATCAATAGACCGCCAACAAATTCGGCGAGAGTGAACTGCCATCCCATCAAAACTGCCAGAATGATACCTAACTCGATTACCAAATTGGTCGAGGCAAACTGAAATGCCATTGCCGCAGTAAAGTTACCGCCTTTGCGAAAAATAGAGCGAGCCAGCGCCACCGCAGCATAAGAACACGAGGAAGAGGCCGCACCCAAACCACACGCGATCGCGATCGACCTTGGGGAATCGTTCGGTAACAATCGGCTCATCTCGCCCTTAGAGATCACTGCTTGCACAATTCCGGACAGCGTGAAGCCCAAAATCAGTGCCCATAGAATTTCCCAAAACATCGAGAACGACATACTGAAGGCAAGAAGCAATGCACCCATTGGATCAGTCAGCGGATTAATAGTGTTCATTGGGATAGTGAAAGGTTGACGCTTGTAGAAGATCTGACTCCAGAGCCAACCTAAAAGTAAAAGAATCGACTCATGTTCTCACCTATCTACCGATAGGCATAGAATCTTCTATAGTCGCGTCTCCTCCCTTTGACCCTGATCTAACTTTTGTCTGCTCGGTTGTTCGACAGAGTATGAATCGCTGCAATTTCGCCAAGCATTTTTCTTTCTGCCCTCAGCATTTTCTCGCGCTTACAGGCTCAATTCATCAGAGCTTTTAAGCTAACTTCCACAGCCGATCTTGATATGGAACCTGTTTAAGATCTCTTCTTGAAATCCGATAGGACTGCAATGAGTCGCTCGCATCAGCCTGCGAAAGCTGCAGACAGAGCACCGTAAATCCCTAGACACGAAAGAATGGAGATCACCAGTAAGTATCCCACCTTGTTCCATCCTCGTAGCCGATGCTCAACGGGTAAAGCACGGCGGGCTAAAGCATATAGAAATCCTAAGACGATCGGAAGCAAGAGCGCGTTCATCACTTGAACCGCGACACTGATCGCCACTAAGTTGGCGCTCGAAGCTACAAAAACTGCTGCAAACACCACACACCCGATAAAAATCCCATAAAACCAAGGGGCCTCTTTCGGATGGTGTTCCAACGATCGCTTCAACCCGAATACTTCGCCAACTCCCCATGCCGCTGTCAGTGAAACCACGATCGCAGACACGAGCGCTGCACCACTCATCCCCATCGCAAAGAGAATGTGCCCATTAAAAGTACCGAGAAATGGCGTAATCGCGTCAGCAATCTGCTGCACCGTGTTGAGCGCAGCGTTTGGGTTAGCCACCCCGATCGTTGCGGCGCTGAGAATGAGAACGGCTGCCATCACAATTTGAGTTGCAACGGAGCCGAACAGCGTGTCCCATCGGGCAGGTTGCAGATCAGAGATATCTAAGCCCTTATCGATCACGGCGGACTGCTGATAGAAAACCATCCAAGGCATAATGACTGCCCCAATATTCGCCGCGAGCAGGTAAACATAGCTGGGATTTCCCAGATCCGGCTGCGCCATGCCCACCAGCATCATCTCACCACGGGGATGGGCATACCAAGCCACAATGACGAAGACGAGTTCAAACAAGCCGAGACTAATTGCAATTCGTTCTACTGAGCGATAAGAGCCACTCCAAACGACTGCAATCAAGCCCCCTGCCGTAATCAGCATGGTCAGCCACGCAGGGATGCCGAAAAGTAGCCCGACTCCAGTGAGTCCACTAAACTCGGTCAGTAATGCGCCTACACAAGCGATCGCCAACGTGCCAATCGAGAGGAGTGCCCAAGGCAGTCCAAACGTTTCACGAATCAGTTCCCCGTGTCCTTTTCCCGTCACTAGTCCCAGTCGTACAGTTAATTCCTGCACCGCGTAAAGAATGGGAATTAGCAGAAGCTGTGGGGCAAGCAGCTTGTATCCCCATTGAGCGCCACTTTGAGCCGCCGTAATAATGCTGCCAGCATCAGTGTCCGCTAACATCACAACCAAACCAGGACCGAGAACCACTAAAAAATGCTGCCATCTTGACCGAGGAGAACGGGGGGGTCGGGGAGACGGTGCGGAAATGAAATCGTGCGGCATCTTGAAAGACCTGAAATATAAATGAGAATTCTTGTCATTGTTAGGGCTAGTATCTATTTTTAGCAAGCTTAAAATAGTCAAGAAAGGTAAACAAACATTCAGACAAGCCGAATGCTAGTCTAGATGGACCGATCTCAACTGCCGGACTCCTAGCTAGAAAGATTCTCAGTAGTCATACACCATTTATTCCGACGCGAAATGTCTTGCTCGGAACAACTCCCTCATTTGGCAGCGCCCTCATCCTTTAGCTGAGAAGCCTGTAATCAGAGGCTATCTCACTCTCGCACCAATCTCAATCAGGAGTTGCTAAAGAGCTAAAAGTCTGTAAGAAAGGGCGTAGAAATAGTTGGATAGGACGGTTATGGAAACCATCTTGGAACGCGCCCAAGGATTAGTTACGCCCTCCTTCATCTGGTGCCTAGCTCCTATCAGCACGCCAGTCTCAGATCTCTAGGATTGTTTTTAGAGGCAAGGACACCCATTGCCTCAGCAGTGCCAGACAAAATCAGCGAGTGCGTTGAGTCACTTTCTCAATCAGTATGAGTGGTCAACCCGCGACGTACTGCGAACGACTCGCCAGCGGGTGTTGCAGCAGATGAACCCGCATCTCCCGCGCTCTGAGAGTCCGCTGAAAGTGCTGATTGATTTGACCACCCTCCCGAAGTGCGGCAAGTTTCGTCACCTGAGTGACCCGACCGAAGACGCAGCAACGCCCAATCCTTGGGTGCGAGTGCTCAACGGTAAACGAGGAGGATTGCACATCGTGATGCTCTACTTAGTGCTGGGGGAGTGGCAAGTGCCCTGGAGCTTCTGTATCTGGCATGGCAAGGGCACGGCGAGTTCCCCTCAACTCGCCTGTAAACTCCTCGCTCGTGTGCCCAAGACCCTCACGAAACGGTTCCCCGTGATCGTCCTGGCCGATACCGAGTTTGGCACCGTGGAGTTTCTCACGGCCGTGCGAAAACGGCACTGGCGAGCGGTCGTGGTAATGCGCTGCACTCGTCTGATGGACACGGGCAAGCCCCTCAAATCGCTTTACCATCATGCAAAACGGGGACAGCAGGTGCGATTAGCGGGCATCGAGGTGCCGTTGACCGTTTCCTGGTTTTGGCTCAAACGCACTGATGGCAAGCGGGAATTGCGCTTTGTCGTCTCCACCTACCCCCTATTCTGGAGTCTACCTCGTGCGGTTAGGACGGCAACGGTGGACCATTGAGGGCTTCTTCAAAACCATCAAACATCGCTTTGGACTCGATTGTTTCGGACAGAAGACTCGCCTAGGAATCTATTGCTGGTTAATGCTCTCTCTGATTGCCTATCTGCTAGCTCATTGGGTGTCTCGAACCTTCCCAAACTGGTGGCAGCTCGACTGGGGCGAAGTTTGTGTCAAAGCAGTCACAATAATGCTGCCGCACGTTGCCTGGATCCATCTACTTCGTCAGATTCACAAGCACCGAGACCTCGTGGATGAGCAAGGGTTTGAAATCTTCGTCAAGCCCCTCCCCTCAGCTTATTGAGACTGCTGCAAGATTTGAGTTAACCCATTCTTTGGAATTTCAAAACGGTTCTAGGACCTCATGGAGCACAGTCAAGTTGAGGACAAATTGTAGGTTCCATCAATTTCAAAATTGTGTCTCCGATGTAGCCCAAAATTTCATCTTACTTTCATTTTTGGCGAATACAATTTTTAGTGAGAACTAAAGCAAGGTTTGACATAACTTTGTCTTAGTCTCACACCATTTTCAAGCCTGTAATTTCCCATCTGGAAAGTTACAGACTTTTTATTCACATCGACACATGGCGCAGACTTTGAAGCGGAAGGCGAACTGTAAATGTGCTGCCTTTACCCAACTGACTTTGAACTTGAATACTGCCCTGGTGAGCTTTGGCAATGGCTTGTGCGATCGCCAACCCCAATCCCGCGCCTCCAGTCTGACGAGAGCGATCGCGATTGACCCGGTAAAACCGATCAAAAATACGAGGTTGCTCACTCTGTGCAACACCAATACCAACGTCTTGAACCTGGATGAGTGCATCTTGATCTTCTTGGAGCAACCGCACAGTGATCAATCCTTTAGGTGTGGAATACTGAGTCGCGTTGATGATCAAATTCGTGAGCAATCTATAAAGCTGTTCTTCATCACCAATGACACAGAGTGGTTGATGCGTCTTAAATTCTGCTTTCAATGAAACGTGAGCCACGATCGCCAAAGCTGCCAGTTCCTCGACTAAATCACTGACTAAATCATTGAGACAACAAGTTTGCCGCTTCATCAGCAACACTTTGAGATCCATCCGAGACAACATCAGTAAATCTTGAACAAGTTGAGAGAGTCTCTGGTTTTGACGTTCAATGGTTTGTAGAGTTGTCCGAGCTTCAGATAGAGTTAAATCTTTCACCTCCAATGTGCATTCAACCGTCGCTTGAATGGCGGCAAGTGGGGTTCTCAATTCGTGCGCTGCGTCTGCTGTGAATTGCTGAACTTGTTGGTAGGAATCATACACAGGCTGAATCGCGAGTCCGGCTAACCACCAACTTGCGCCCCCAACCAACAGCATGGCGATCGGCAATCCAACTAACAGAAAGACTTTGAGTGATTCTAGATGGTCGTCGTAACCTGAGAGCGATCGCCCGACTTGCAGATAACCCCACGGTCGCCCGGTTGAGGTTCTGAGTAACAGCGAAAATTGATGATAGCGTTGCCCCTGTTGATCTACGAGCGTTTGCCAAGATTCGCCCTGAGTGGACACGTTTACTTGGGGTGGCGTATTAACCGTTGCTAATAGTCGTGACGATACATCTAAAAACCTCACATAGTAGGAATCTTGGCTACTCATACCCAACACATGGACGTGTGTTGTTGGAATAGGGGCTTTGCAAGGAGCAGCCACAAGACAGATTTCAGGAAGAATCTGCTTTGCTGTCTCAGTCAGTTGCCCAGGTTGATCTAGCGTCGGCTCAAGGCTATTGTGCAAGGTTCCCGCTAGCGTTTGAACTTCACTGTCAATTGCTTGAAAATGACTCTGTGCTAGATGTAAATAAACCGCTACTCCAAAGACGCTCAAAATCAACCCCATCACGCCTGTATACCAAGCGGCAAATTTCAGACGAGTCCGGTTAAATAGTCGGCTTTGACGCATACTCTCACATCGCTACATTCAAACGATAGCCTAATCCATAGACAGTCTCGATTGCGGTATCGATTCCTTGTTCAGCAAGCTTGCGGCGCAGTAAGCGAATTTGAGCGGCAACAACATTGCTGGCAGAGTCTGAGTTGACCGTCCAAAGCTGATTGCGGATTTGTTCGGTGCTGACGATCTGATTGACGTGCTTCATTAAATATTCCAGCAACTGAAACTCTTTTGCGGTGAGGAGAATTTTAATCGCTGACCCTTGCGGTTGAAGAACCAAACTAGATGAGCCATAGTCGAGCACGAGCGAACCAACCTGTAGATTTTGCGCTTGAAGCTGAGGCGATCGCCGCTGCAAGGCTCGAAGTCGGGCAAGCAACTCTGCCATACCAAAGGGTTTAACGAGATAGTCATCGGCTCCGGCATCGAGTCCGGTGACGCGATCGTGAATGCTATCTCGTGCCGTCAATATTAATACTGGAAGCGCATTCTCTTTTGCCCGAAGCCGTTGGCATAACTCGATTCCAGATAATCCTGGCAGCATCCAATCAATGACTGCCATAGTGTACTGGGTATGGGATTGAGACAGGTAATTCCAAGCCTCGTCTCCGTCTTGTGTCCAATCCACAATATAGCGATCGCGGGTCAAGGTTTTCTCGATCGCTGCTCCTAAATCCGGCTCATCTTCCACCAGCAGAATCCGCATTCCGACTTCCTCTATTTATACGTTTGAATTCGTGCTGTTCCTAGAGGAATCTCTTGGTTCGAGCCGACACTCCTACCGTAAATCGGGAGTTGCCAGGTGCGACCAAGCAAGTCTGAAGTTCTCACGCCATTGAGGTCGATTTCTAGCATAGTTCCTGCTGCTACAGGTTGAGTGAATGCGATCGTGACCTCTCTGCCGTTGAATGCACGATTCGCACTAAGCGATTGTCGAGTCCCATCCGTCACAGCGATTTGACCGATCCGAATCTTTCCAGGCGCATCTTCAGGTACACTAATCCGAATTTCAGATAGTTGGCTGCTTCCAACCTGAATGCCAATGTGATAGGTTGCATCAGTCACTTTGACTCGATTTGGATAGGCAACACTGTGAGTGATTGCATTGGCTTTGGAGAATGGGGCTTGCGCTAGCACAGTTGAAATTGTGGAGGTCAATAGTGTAGTTATTGCTGTTGTAAAAATAAAGCATTGCATTAGTGCTCCTAGAAGTCAGGCAATAGAATCTTTCACACTCCAGCATGGCACTCAAAGATGAAATCAAGATGAAATTAGAGCGTGCGATCATGAAGAGAGTATTTTTCTAAAGAGAAAGCCTGAAATCTTGTGTTTGAAGAGATCTCAGGCTGATTTAAGGTGTGTCCCTAGACCCGCACAGATACCTGAGCAGGTCTAGTTGCACTACCTTCACCTTATCAGTGGAGAATGAAATCAAGATGAAATCATCTCAATCTATTTTCAAAAAATAGGACTTTACTCAACCATTTCTAACCTTGCTTCTTACAATCGCGCAGAGTAGCAAATGCCCTTTGCGCTATCCCTCCAGCCGTAACAGGTCTAAGCAGAGAAGTTGCGTGCGTAGATTCCGTAGTCGCTCGCTGTTCCATCAAGTTGGTCTGCAAATTGTTCGAGCTAGAGGGTGTTATGCACTTTTGAATCCGATACCCACGAACTGCCTGACCATCAACATCACAAACGCAATCAGGTGAAACCCGACTAAGGTTTCTGCCAGTCGCTCGTAATCTCGCGCCAAACGCCGAAACCGCGACATCCAGCCGAAACTCCGCTCTCTTACACAGTCCCCTACGCAGGGAAACCCTCCTTCAGGGCTGTGCGCTCGACTACCCAACGTCGGGGCAGCAGCACAAAGCCTTTCTTCGCCTCGGGTAGTTTCACCACTTCCAGGCGAATGCCTTCTGCCTCAGCATCGGCGGCCGCTTGCGCTCCTGTGTAGCCTTGATCCACAAATGCCACCTCAACGGATTCCCCCGTCATTTGCTGGACTTGTTGTACCAGTTCTGCAACCTGCGCTCGGTCTTGCTCGTTCGCAGGCGTGACATGCAGAGCAAGTAAATGTCCTAGCGTGTCCACAGCGATATGCACCTTACTACCCTTTTTGCGTTTCCCACCGTCATAGCCCACCCGGTGTCCGCTTTCCACCGTCGATTGCAAGGTGCGACTGTCCAAAATTACTGCACTCGGCTGCTCGTTGCGTCCCGCTAAAATTCTCAGGATCTCGCGCAAGTCCTGCACCATCGCTTCAAAGACCCCGGCTTTGAGCCAGCGTTGCGTTTGCTGGTAGACGGTGTGCCACGGCGGTAGGTCATGGGGCATCAGTCGCCAAGCTTCTCCTGCTCGTGCCACGTAGCGCACAGCCCTGAAGGAGGGTTTCCCTCCGTAGGGGACTGTGTAAGAGACCTTAAGCCATTGAACACCTCGCGTAGACTATGGTCTCGTTGAGGAGCATTTTCTATCATTAACGTTAAATACGGCGCCACAAATGCCCATTCTTCGTCGCTCACGTCTGTTGGGTAAGGCTTTCTACTCATGCTCCTAGTCTAACAAAAGTGCATAACACCCTCTAGGAATTCCGCCTGGAAATGAGAACTGTTTGAAAAGCTGCTGCATCCCCTTGGTATCCTGCGAGATGTTGGGATAGACCTCACTGTAAGTTCCTTCAAGATAAGTGTTGGCAACAATTCCTGATCCGCCATGACCGGGACCTGCAACATAAATAACATTAAGATCCTGCGCTTTAATCACACGATTGAAATGAGCGTAAATAAAGTTAAGACCTGGAGTTGTGCCCCAATGTCCGAGCAGTCGAGGTTTGATGTGTTCTAGTTTGAGCGGTTCATGCAGAAGTGGATTGTCGAGGAGATAAATCTGACCAACCGAAAGATAGTCCGCAGCCTAAGTACAGGACAAAAAGCCTGAAATGCTTTCCCAGCAGGGCTTTTAGCTGAAACGGCTGAACCCTGTGCTGCATCGGCGTTTTAGCAGAGTCCATCCTCCCGTTTTCCATTTTTTGTCCTGTACTTAGGTCCGCAGCACGCCAGTAAGCATGAATCTTTCGCAGTTCCTCTGTGGCAAGGGTTTCGGGCGCGATCGGAGTAGTAACTGTCATGTTAGGTAAGAAGTAAGAGTTTACAATCGAAATTTCAAGAGCGCTTGAAACAGGCATGAATTAAATCTTTTTCAAACGCATCACGGTGCAGTTTTACGACTAGCTGGGTGATGCCTGATCGCCCTCTGATTTCTGACTCGGACGATATTGCTCTGCTAAAACATTCTCGTAGTAATGCACTCGTTCACTCGCTCGTGCCGCAACACTGGGATTATGCGGGGCTGCCAATCGAATCGCCTGGATGATTAAATGAAAGCGTGAAGTGCCATGACGCAGATTCTGAGCAAACGAGGAGATGACTTCGCCTCGATCGCCATTGAGTTGAAAGCGGTCAGGATGTGGACGACCAAAAAGTAACTGCTTTAAGACTGCGGTCGTGCCCTGAAAGTTGATGATAACTGGGCGATCATGGGTGAACAATGCTTCAAACATTTCCGGGTCTAAATGCTGAGAATGTTCCGCATCTTCCAACACTCGCAGGTCGGTGACATTCACCACGCGCACCCGCAGTTCTGGCATTTCGTCGTGCAAGATGTGAGCGGCAGCCATGACTTCAACTGTGGAACGATCGCCAATGCCAACCAGCACCACATCGGGATTAATGCCTTCATTGGTGCTTACCCCGTGCCAGATCGAAGCACCTGCACGACAGTGCGCGATCGCTTCTGTCATGGTTAACCATTGCGGCATCGGATCAGGACTGGTGATGATGAGATTAATCTGATCGATCGTGTTTAAGCAGTGCGCGATCGTTGCGATCAAACAGTTCGCATCTGGCGGTAGATAGACGCGAACAATTTCCGCTTTTTGAGTCAGCATCGCATTGATGAAACTAGAGCTTTGCTGCGACACGTCAATGCATTCCTGCTGCCACGGGGTTGAAATTGCTAAATAATTCAGCGAGGCAACGGGCGGTTGGGCACAGCCCACGCTCCGCGACCGCCACGGAGATGTTTTAGCCAGTTGCAGGAAACTGGCGTGCTGGTTCATCAAGCTGATAAGGCTGTCTAAAGCCGCTTCATGCGATAGAAAAAGTCCGTGCCGACCTGTGAGCAGATAGCCCTGAAGCCATCCTTGGCAAGTGTGCGGACTGAAAAACTCCAGCATTCGCTCTTTTCTTAAACTGACCTGCAAATCATCAGACTGAATGGAACTCTGATCAGTGTGATCGGTGACTTCTAGTACGGCTGATAAATTGCTCGACTCTGGCTGATCAGGGCAGAAAATGCGGAACGTTTGGGGATTTTGCTCAATGACTGTTTTGATATACTGTCCGATCGGTTCTATATTGCTATGCTCTTCTTCACATGAACAGGACTTCGTTTGAATTGGCGTTTCAAAGTCAAAGATATTCGGTACATTGAGGGGCTGGTAGATACCTGCAAATGTGTGAGCATGACAGCCCATGCGTTGCTTATCTTGGGGGCAGAGGTCTAGAATCTCTCGAATCGGGCACCCCTTTGGGTCAAGCAATGCTTCAATTTGATAAGAGCGTAACCAGTCTTCTAGAAGCTGCAACTGTTGCGGATTGGTCTTGAGATCTTTAGTAGGAAGTTGGTGAGAGCGACGAGACTTCTCGATCGAGACTCCATCGATTTCTTGGCTGCCTATCCAGGCTTGCGGCGATCGCACAATCAACAAAGGGAACTGGGACTGAACGATCGATTGCCCTGAACGTGCTGCTTGTTGAATGCTACAAATCTCTCGATATGCCCAATCGAGTGAGCTATAAAGATCAGCATTTAAATCGATCGCATTTTGAGTCGCTGAATCTTGGTCAGAATGATTGTTCTGACTGCCAACCATGTGGACTTGATAGCCGTAGCCTGCAAATCGTTGCTGAAGTTCAAGATCACTCATCGCGCTGTAGATAGCGGGAGTTGAAGTCTCGTCGCTATTGAGGTACAAGATCGGCAGCACTGCGCCAGATTTTGCTAGATCGATCAACTTATAGCTATCCCAGGCAGTAGCCGTCGCTCCCGTTTCTGCTTCTCCATCGCTAATGATGCACACCACAATCAAGTCAGGATTATCCATAACTGCCCCAAAAGCGATAGCGAGTTCTTCACCTGCATAAGCGTGATTTAGAAAACCACAGGGACAGGAAAAGCAGCAAATCAAGGTTGTCAGTCCGTTAGCATCTAGGGTCAGTTCGGGATAAAACGCCTGGAGAGACCTTTCTAGATAAAGGTTTGCCAACAGTGCAGGGGTTCCATGTCCTGCTCCTGCGATCAGGAAAAGGCTAATGTCATGGTGCTGAATCAGGCAATTGAGGTGAGCATAGATCAAGTTAATGCCAGTGGAAGTGCCCCAGTGTCCTGATAGAAAGTCTTTGATATGCTCCGACTTTAAGGGTTCCTTGAGTAGAAAATTGTCCTTCAAGTAGATTTGAGCCGCCGTCAGGTAATTCGTCAGGCGACAATAACGTCCGATCGCGTCTAGCTCTGCCCGATGAGCCGCCCGGACTTGTGCGATCGAAGGTTCGGAATTGGCAGGAGTCGGCAGAATGGAGAAACGCATAGTGACTCACTTCAATGGATATTCAGTTCCTTTTTCCGAGTCAAGGAGCTAGAGTCAAGGCTTGAGCCAATCAGTTGAGCGACTCGAAAGGCAGAAGCAATCGCTCCTTCATGTAAGCCGTCCCCAAGGTAGGCTCCGGCATGGTACGTATTGTTCTCGCCATTGGTGGCAACCACTTCATCCCGGTATCGAAAAGATTCAGTGGTGTAGAGTGGGGTGTGATGTTCCTGCCTGTGAATGATGCGATCGGGTGCAATCAACTCCTCCAGTTGAAACGATAAAAAATTATGCTGTGGCGATGAGATACCGCAAAGCTGATTCAAGCAACCGTTATAGCCCCAGCGGCTGTCTGTCTTTTGGAAGAAATCAAATTCTGAGGGTTGTGTAACGCCATGTCGGGCGTACATGGAAGTATCTCGATGAACTAAAGTCGTTGCATAGTTGGCTTTCCAGCCAGAAAACTGTTTAGTTTCAGCGTCGGTCGGGTCAGCTAACAGCGCCATCACCTGGTCAGGGGGCGTAGCAAACACGACTTTATCAAACTCTTGAATTTCACCCGTTGATCGCGCAATTCTCACAGCCTCCCGGCTTCTGGAAATATGGTCAATCTCTACATTCAGCAAAATCTCGCCCTTAAAGCGTTCCAGGATCTTTTCAATGTAAGTGTACACACCGCCCTTCACCCTGACCCAGTTGACTGCGAGATAGTCGCGTAACATCGGAATCGCCAACTCTGCTGGAAAATCATCAATCAGTTCAAACGGGATTGAGTAGCTATACATGACCAACAACTTTAGCCACGTATTGCGGCTACCGGAGCCTTGCAAATATTCCGACAGCGGACGATCGGACAAACTTTGCAAGTTAGCAAAGTGCGTTCTCAGCCATAATCCAGCAGAACGGGCATAGATGGTATCGAGGCGTAACTGTTCAATCAGCCCGTGGACACCTACAAAGTTCTTCTCGATCGTGACTGCCGAGAGAATGTGGTCACCATCTTTGAGAAACATGGCTGAACCAATATCGACGGGTTCCAGTTCTACCCCTAGCTCTTGCATCAGCGCGATGAAGTCGTGAAACGCAGTCGGAAATTCGAGCACTCCACCTTCCAAGATTTCATCGCAATCGGTTTGATTCGGCTTCACGTTTTTGTTCAGTGTCCGAATGTGTCCTCCTAACATGGGCTGTCGCTCAAACACGGTGACATGATGTCCCTCTTTATCAAGCAGATAGGCTGTAGCCATGCCGCTAGCTCCACCACCAATCACAGCGATTCTCATAGTTGACCTCTAAGTTTGTGAAATGAATCGTAAATGCTCGTCTATTTAGCCGTTGCCTAAAAGCACGTCGCCTGACAATCGTTGATACAGCAGTGCCCCCGTCCAAAATGTGGGAGCAAAGCCCGGATAGCCTGATGAGGCATTGCAGAAATAGAATTGGTTGAGTGAGGTTTCGTGATTCAGTCGCCCCAGACCCATGTTGTGCGGTGTCAGAATGGAGCCGTAGGAATTTCCGCTGGGGCACCAACAATAGCGCTCATTAGTGGTTGGGCTGCCCGTGATATGGAAGACCATATGTTTTCTAAAGTTCGGCACATAGTGTGCTTCCACGACATCCAGGATGGAGTCTAAGATCTCTTGCTTTTTCTGGTTGTAAGCTTTGCGATCGCTCTCCCGCAATTGCTTGAAGTAGTCGTAATTGGCAACGGTGAGAAATTCGACAATCTGACAGTCTTCTGGGCAGTCCCGACCTGCTTCTGTCAATAGAGTGGGCGTTGTAATGGCAAAACTAGGATTAGAAAAGTCATTGCGATCGTACATCTGCGCGAAGGCTTCATTCAGATCGTGATGCCCGGTATGCGAGACGTTCCACTTGCCAAAGCCATAATCTCGGAGGTCGAGATCTTTGACGACGCAATATGCCATGTAGTTAGATGCCGAATATTCATAGTTGAGTTTTCGGCGGACAGGTTTGGAGAACTCTGACTCACCAATCATTTTGGCGGCTCTTTGAGGGTCGAGATTGCAAATTACAGTATCACCCGTAAACTCGTCGGTTTGGTGGGTTGTGAGGTCGATCGCCTGAACTCCCGTAACTGTTTTATCTGTGACTCTAAAATTCGTGACTTCGTGATTGAGCAGCACTTGCCCCCCGTGTGATTCGATGACCTTGACCAATGAATTAATCACATGCTCAAAATGCTGAGTTGGATAAAATGCGCCCGCTTGATAGCCTTTGAATAATGCGACCCAAGCATAAAACGAGAGTTGATTGGGGGGCAGCAAAAAATCAAGCCATTGCAGGGCTAATAGGGTTTGGGCGGCTTGCGGTAGCTGAAACTTGTTGAAGACATCCTGAAGTGTGCTATTGAGATTTTGAACAGTACAGAGTACTTCACTCGGATGCTTGAGTAGCTCGATCGGCTTGACTGGAGGAGCGAGTCTTTTCAAGCCTGTGCTAGTCTTTTCCACTTCGTTGACGAATTGGCGAATGCGATCGCCATGAGCAGGAAACAGAGCAGTCAATCGCTGGATTAACTCTTCTGGCTCTGAGGGAATATCCAACGAATGTTCCGGCATTCGCATATGGTCAAAACCTTCCGGGTCATATCGCTCAAAAGTTACCTCTTGATCCAACCCTAGTTTCTTAAGTACCCGATTCACGGTTTGCCCTTCACCGCAGTCCCAAACGTAGTGAAATTGGGCATTAAACGTATACTTTTTAGCCATCGTAAACGTATGACCAAAGCCGCCCGGATGCTCATGGGCTTCGAGAATTTGCACAGTCTTGCCAGAGTTTGCCATCAAAGCACCAAAGACCAATGCTGATAGACCACTGCCGACAATCAGGTAATCGGGTTTCATAACAGAGTTCCTCGAACAACGAACGTCTCTACAGAATCGCGATCGCGCCTGTAGTCTGAGAAGTTAAACATCTAGGAGAGGCTCTGACTTCAATTTCAGAGCCTCTCACCCTGGGTTAACTAGCAGGATAGCCAACCTGGGCGATCGCTGCCCTAACTGCTGTTTCAGGAGCTTGAGTTTCCACCCATACAGTCTTGGTTTTTGGATCGCCTTGAACGATCGCGTGAGCATCAATAGTTCTAATCGCTTTAGTGATGGTGTTCACACAACCACCACAAGTTATTCCGGGAACGGTTAATTGAAGTTTCATGGTGTCAAATCCTTATTCTTGGACGGTTTAGTTAGGAAAAACGTTTTGGACAGTCAGCAATACTCTTCTCTATTCTTTAATCTGTTTTGCCTTTCTGTTTAGGCAATAATCTGTGCAATCAACTGCTTGTTCGGTCAGCACGGCTACTGGATGGAGCGCGCACTTAAGATGGGGATTACCGCTGAAGTATTGACAGTGACCACACGGAACTTTATTACGCAGTTTGAAGCTGAATGAATACTGCCATCGTTTAGGAATGTAAGCATAGATTAAAGCGGCAAGCACTACTGAGGGTATCACCAGGCTAATGACGAGCAAGAAAGCTGCATCTAGTGGAGGGAGCGTTTCAATCCCTCGTTGGCTTGGCGGAGGCGAATTAGACGGTTGAGTGGTGATCGATTTTGCTTCCATTTGTATAACTTCCATAATTTCATTGGTGTTTCCAATGCTGTTCTAAACAGGGCAACTAGTTTTCTAATTGTTTCCTGTTGCTCTGCCATAGCAGTTCCTCCTTGCTTTTCTAATTACCATGATCTTTAACCTGTGTGAGCGGGAGTAGGTTCAGTTTTTGTCATGATGGGATTTTGCACACTCAAAATAGAATAAGGTGCATGGTGAAACACATGATTACTGACGCTCCCCTGGATTAACTCT
Source organism: Phormidesmis sp. (assembly GCA_965277365.1). Taxonomy (GTDB): domain Bacteria; phylum Cyanobacteriota; class Cyanobacteriia; order Leptolyngbyales; family Leptolyngbyaceae; genus Phormidesmis_A. The sequence continues at coordinate 490,958 of CBDICO010000001.1, forward strand.
TTGACACCGGATAGTCCCCGGTGCCCGATGATTAAATCCGCTTTCCACTCTTGGGCAATCGCACAGATGGTTTTGCCGGGGTTGTCCACAAGGTTGCCAGGTGTTTGCGTGCATTTTGCAACTACACCCGATGCGATCGCCCGTTCACTATAGGCTTGTAAAGAATTCAAACCCATCTGTGTGTAACTTTTCCAATGCTGTTCGGAGGACTGTGCTTCGGCGTTAAAAAACTCAGGATTGTAATTTCCACTGGTATGTCCTCCGAGATGAGGAAACCCTTTGTCCTGCACGTTGATAACATGGAGCAGCAGCAAATTGCCTCCAGTCATTTTTGCCTGAGCAATCGCGATTTCAACGACATGATCAGCTAGGTCTGATTGATCAATCGCAACCAGAATCTTGTTGAACATAGAATCTCCTAAAGTGATACACACTGACTTCGGGACTTCTTAAAGCTATGATTTACCCTGCTTTGCTTTTCGTAAGAGCTGCCTGAAGTTTTTCCTCATCTTCATGAGATAACGAAGTTTGCAGAACTTTTCCTTCAAATTTGCTCAGGTCTTCCAAAACCTTATCAGGTGTAGACTTTCTCACTAAGACAAAAATAGCAGAGGTTCCAGGTTCGATCGTGTTGCCTAGTTCTCGAATGAAGTTGTCATCAATACCAATATCCGTTAATGCACCAGAAAGGGCACCCACTGCCGCGCCAAAAAGCCCCAGCAAGGGTTGCAAGAAGATCAAGCCGATTAACAGTCCCCAGAAGCCACCACTTAATGCGCCAGCGGTGATGAGTTCTTGACTTTGCCTAACCCTGACTTTGCCGTCTTTATTTCTGACCACGATCGCTGCATCCTCTAGATCGATCAGATATTCCCGCTCCAGTTTTCTGAGATCAAGCAATACTTCATCTGCCTTAAACTCGTCTGGAAAGCCAATCACAATTAGGTCACTCATATTTTCCTACCTGTTAAAATGAACGTTCAACTTTGTTTTGAAAAACTTGCACATCACAGCTCCTAGACCCAGAAAAAAGGCAAGAACACTGCTGTTTTCTATCTCAGCGAAAGCTTATTGTAAAGACGAGCCACTAAAGCTGCATACAAACCTGTGCCCGCAGACCAGACGAGAAGACCGACAATAAAGCTTCCCCAGGTAACGCTTCGGATGATGCCAGACAGATTAGTATGAAGAACATAGCTAAAGAATGCCATTGTTGCTTGAGGTGCCACTGCTAGGAACAGAACGCAAAGCAAATAAGCAATGCCTGAAGCGATCGATGTGGCAAGAAATAGCGATCGCACACTCAATCTTAGTGCTGAATGATTGCGAACACGGTGTTCTTCGCTCTGGTGAATGCTATGGGTCATGATGAGACTCCTGCGAATGAGATAGTTTTTTCTGAGTATTGCGACGACCCCACGGGAGAAATGCAGGAGTCACTGCCGCATAACGGGCATACTCCTCACCACATTCTGCTAGGCCATCCCGTTCTTCTTGGTGTGCTAATCGGATATACATCGTGACCAAGATGGGGAACATCAGCAACGTCAAGAGGGTGGGCCATTGCAGCAAAAAGCCCAACATAATCACAATAAAGCTGACATACTGCGGATGGCGAATGGTTGCATAGGGACCTGAGACCGCTAACGTATGGCTTCGTTGAGCTTTGTAGAGAACTTCCCAAGCTCTACCTAAATAAAGCAGCCCTCCGAAAATTAGTACACTACTCAGAAGGTGAATCGGATTCCAATGAGGATCACCCTTCTGCCCCAGCAATGTCCACCAAAGATGTCCACTATCATGTGAAAAAATGTTCAGCCCTGGATAGCGGGTTTGTAGCCAGCCTGAGAATAAGTAAAGCGTTAAGGGAAACCCATACATTTCTGCGAACAATGCCACAATGAACGACGAGAATGCCCCAAACGCTCGCCAATCTCTAGGTGTATGCGGTTTGGTGAAACTAAAGGCAAAGATGATAAATATCAGAGAATTGATAATCACTAAACCCCAAAGCCCGTAAGCAGGAACATTACTCATGTTTTGCATGGTTCGATCTCCTCGAAGTAAATTGATTTGTAGAGTCTGAATTATCGCCATCTCGGCTATTGTCACTGTTCCCTCCTCCATGCCCCCCATGTCCCCCGTGCATAAACAGATGCATGAATAAGCAAACGAACAGCAAAGAGAACGGTAAAAAGCCCGCTAGGTGCGCCAAATGCTCTGTAATCAGGAAGTATGCAATAATCCCGAGCGAGGCATACAGCACAAACTTAATCGGCAAGCTGAGACGATTTGGTTGACGATCAGGCTGGGGCTGATTCGATGAACCATGTTGCTGCATAAAGACCTCATTGTGAATAGAACGACCCACAGTTCCTGCGGAGTTTCGCCAAGCGCTAATCGCTGAAACCTTTACGCTGTAAAGCTTCTAGAGGTTTTTCACTAAACTGCCCAAAACGACTGCCATGACTGGCTTTCAGGCATTTTCAAGCTTATTTCGCAACAACTCTAATTAGCAGACTTCAGCTTTAGGAGAGATCTGAACCTACAGCAATTGTTAAGCCGCATTACCCAAATTGACGATCGCCTACCCTGCTAGACAGGCTGGATTATCGATTCCAGGCTTGTTGCCATCCTTGCATCTGTGCAATTTCAGCCTTTTGGGATTTGATGATTGACTGAGCTAAAGTGCGAATTTCTGGACGAGCAGCACGCCCAGATGCCATCTGAGCCATTCTCACCGCCATTTGATGATGGGGAATCATTTGTCGCACAAACTCTTTATCAAAGTCCGGGGCTTTTTTGAGCGCGTCGAAGTCAGTTGTCATGCTCATCATGTCCTGACCCATCTGACCCATTTGACCCATCATGCCTGTGCCCTGCCCTTGGCTGTGGTGGTTTCCCATCATGCCCATGTCAGTCATTGAGTGGGCAGGGACTTCTTTGCCATACCATTGTTTGTACCAGGTATGCATCTCTTGAATTTCACGAGTCTGCTCTTTCTTAATTGCTTCGGCGATTTTCTTAACTTCTGGGCGTTTGGCACGACTCGAAGCAAGGTTAGCCATTGCGATCGCGTCTTGGTGGTGAGGGATCATCATTTCAATGAAATGCTGATCAACTCGGACTGATCTAGGTTGTTGAGGACTTCCTGATGCAGGTAACGACTGACCTTGCTTACTGTTGACAAGAACAGACCCGGCAACAGCCCCACTACTGAGTAGCCCAACTAAGCTGTAAACCAAAAACTTCTTGTTCATAAATTCACCTTGTTTAGAGGACGACCGTTTAGAGGACGACCAAGTTTTTCTATACTTTCAAGCTACGCTCCGATTATGAGAAACTTATGAGCAATTTAAAGCTTTGTGGATTTGAAAAGATTTTCCAAATTTTAGGCGATTAGCACTTCATTTCATCCTGATTTCATTATTTTCCATCATTATTCTAGGTAGGAGGATTTTGACCGCCTAACACTGAAATTAGCCTGCGAAAGAGTTACCCATATGAAAATTTTGGTGGTAGAGGACGATGAGGCGAATGTCGATCTGCTTGCTTTGATTCTCTCCATCCAAAATTACACGGTTGAAGTCGCTAACGATGGAGAGACAGCTTGGGAACTGGTTATCGTTTATGACTATGATTTACTCCTGATAGACATTACGCTCCCTCATCTAGACGGAATCAGTCTCTGTCGTAGGGTCAGAGCGCACGGCTACCAAACGCCAATTCTGCTAGTTACTGGGCGAGGCAGTAGCCATGATAAAGCGATTGGGCTAGATGCAGGTGCCGATGACTATATCGTAAAACCAATCGATCAGGAGGAATTGACGGCTCGAATTCGAGCCTTACTGCGTCGCGGAGGGACGGCTTTTCAATCTGTGCTGGAGTGGGGTCGTTTACAGCTTGATCCGGCAACTCGTGAAGTCAATTATGCAGGGCAGCCTCTATCTTTAAGTCCCAAGGAGTTTTCAATCCTAGAGTTTTTTTTGCGAAATGGTCGTAGAGTCTTTACCTACAGCGTGATTTTGGATCAACTCTGGGCGTATGAGGAAACTCCCAGCGAAGATTCCGTGAGAACTCACATTAAGGGACTACGGCAGAAATTTAGGAGGGTCGGCGCTCCCACAGATTTAATTGAAACGGTTTATGGACTGGGTTATCGGCTTAAACCCGTGGAGTCGATCGCCGATTCAATCAGCACGGATCAACTCACGTCTTATGAAGCGACTCAACCGATTCAACAACAAACCCTCGGTGCTTTGTCCAAAGTTTGGGATCGCTTTAAAGCCAGCGTGGATGAACAGGTCAAAATTTTAGAGCGAACAAGTGCCGCTTTGATGCAACAGATGCTGAGTCCAGATCTTCAGCAACAGGCATCTCAAGAAAATCACACCCTATTAGGCTCTCGACTCACTGAAAAAATTGAACAACTGTTACGAGTCAACGAGTCCTTGAAATCGGAGCAAACTCTCTGCCTTTGTGAACTAGTGACCGCTTTACATCAAGAAATCGATCACGCATCGATCGACTTAACCCCAGAATGGAGTGAGCAGGAAGAATCTCTGTTTACCAATGAGCGTCCTTTGTTATTGATCATTGATCCTGATCGCCAACTGGCGGAACAGTTGATGCATGAAGCCGCGAACTGGGACTTTCGGAGCGCGATCGCGACGACCCTTGCCGAAGCTGAAACAAACATTGAGCAGGATGCGCCTACCGTTGTGCTACTTGATCCCGATATTACTCATCCCACAACAGAGAGTTTAAGACTGCTGGCAAAGCTGAGTCATCAAATGCCTGCTGTGCCAGTCCTTGTTCTAACCAGTCACGATCGATTAACCGATCGACTAGAAGTTGCCCAACTCGGTGGACATAGTTTTTTACACAAACCCTTGCCCCCCGATCAAGTTTTGAAAGCAGTCACTCAGGCAGCACAACAAACAGAGGCAGCCAAGCAACGGGTGATGATCGTCGATGACGATCCCCAAATTCTCACAACTCTGAAGGGATTTCTGGAACCCTGGGGATTGAACGTGACCACGCTAAATGATCCTCAACAATTTTGGAAAACGCTGGAATCTTGCTCACCGGATCTGCTAATTCTAGATGTGAGAATGCCAAACTTTAGCGGTGTTGAGCTTTGCCAGATTGTCCGCAACGATTCACGCTGGGGTCGCTTGCCGATCATTCTCTTGACCGCTCATACCGATGCCACGATCGTCAATCAAGTGTTTTCAGTGGGTGCAGATGACTTTGTGAGTAAGCCGATCGTGGGTCCAGAGTTGGTCAGTCGCGTCGTCAATCGACTGGAGCGGATCAAACTCCTTCAGAATGCTGCTGAAACTGATCATTTGACCAAACTCTCCAACCGCCATAAGTCAACCCAAGACTTAAACAAATACCTGCAACTTGCAAATCAACAGGCTCAGCCGCTCTGTCTAGCAGTTCTAGATTTAGACAATTTCAAAGAGATCAACGATCGTCACGGGCATAACACTGGCGACCTAGTGATGCGTCAGTGGGGACAGTTGCTCCGGCAAACTTTTAGGCAAAATGCAGTCGTTGCTCGCTGGGAGAGCGATGAATTTGTAGTTGCCTTATTTGGCACGACCAAAGCAGACGGCATTCAAAGACTGACTCAATTATTAGCAAGGCTCCACCACAGACAATTTGTTGATCCTGAGCAGGCTCAATTTCGGATCACATTTAGCGCTGGAATTGGTCAATATCCAGAAGATGGAATGGATTTGCATTCTCTCTATCAATCTGCATCAGAAGCTTTGCATCAGTCTAAAGTGGCTGGGTGTGCCTGTATTTTTTCTGCGGGAGACTCCAGCGCTATTTTCAGACCAACGGAATCTTAATCCGCCATAAAGTTCTAAAGCTCGGACTTTTCTCACCTCCTCATAAGTTTCTCAGATTGTTTTCTTACAGTCAGTGTGAGTGCAAGGACTGACAAACACTTTCGATCTTGCTTCTCTTGGCATTGGGGAAGGTTTTGTCTATTAGAGAGTTTTAGTGGCGATCGAGGATTCTAAATCAGCGATGGAGAACAGTAATGTTAGATATTGATGAAGTGAATTCAAAAGAGATCCAAGATCTTTTGCAGAAGGTAGGACATGGACACCTCGGCTGTGTAGGCGAAGGGCACCCATATGTTGTGCCCATGCACTATTATCTCAAAGACTCAGACATCTATCTCTTTACAACCGAAGGAATGAAGACTGAGTACATGGGTACAAACCCAGAAGTTTGCTTACAGGTCGAAGAAGTTCACGATCCACTTCATTGGCGCAGCGTTGTTGTCACGGGTCACGCCGATCTCCTCACTGAGCAGCCAGACATAGATCAGGCAATGCAATTCATCAAAGCGCAAAATCCAACGCTTTCGCCTGCCCTCAATCGAACCTGGATCGATGCCTGGGGACGGGCGGAAGACATTGCAATCTACCGCATTCGTCCCAGTGAAATGAGCGGACGCATGAGCGATGGAGTGAGCAGTCAGTGAAAATCGAAAAACTTGAATAAAGGTATTCTGAAAGGCTGATTTTAGTTCTGCGATCGCGTGTTTTGTCTTAAATCTGCATATCGCTACATATTCGACTTGCTAGGCATCTTGTGTCGTGGAAGCTTGGTAAATATCTAAAATCTCGCCCTAGCTTCATCATCTGTAAATTTGACAGTCAGAGCATCCCAGCAAACCAGGAGGATTCATCTATGAACCACAATCACCATAATCATCAGCAAACCCAACCCAAGCCGGGAAACAGTGGGCACGATGAACACGGAAAGAAAGTTAAAAAGAATCCGCCTGACTTTGACCCGAAAGGCAAACAGGGTGGTCAAGGTAGACAGCCCAGTCATGATGAACACGCTGGACACGACAAACACGCTGGACACAGCCCAGGTATCTTCAAACGACGCTTCTTTATTTGCTTAGTGCTAACGCTGCCCATTCTCTACTTTGCGCCAATATTTCAGACTTGGTTGAATTATCAAGCCATTCAGTTTCCGGGTGCGAAGTGGGTGATTCCCTTTTTCTCAACAATTGTTTATTTCTATGGTGGCTGGGTTTTTCTGAAAGGAGCCTACTACGAACTCCGTAGTAAAATTGGCATGATGACGCTGGTTGCTCTAGCCATCACTGTGGCGTTTGTCTACAGTGTGTCAGTAACTCTCGGATTGAAAGGAGACTCTTTCTACTGGGAATTGGCAACTTTAGTTGATATCATGCTGCTCGGTCATTGGATGGAAATGGCTTCTGTGCTGGGAGCCAGCAATGCGCTAGGAGAACTTGCGAAATTAGTGCCTTCTGTCGCTCACAAGCAGACGAATGGGCGGAGCGAAGATGTCCAAGTAAGTACCTTAGTTGAGGGAGATCTCATTCTGATTCGTCCTGGCGAACAAGTCCCGATCGATGGTGAGATCGTCGAGGGTACTTCCAACGTCAATGAATCTTTCCTAACTGGGGAGTCGCGCCCAGTGGTCAAAAAAGCCAAGGACGAAGCGATCGCTGGAGCAGTCAATGGCGAGGGTGCTTTGACAATCAAGGTGACTCGTACCGGAGATAACACAACCTTGAGTCAGATTATGCGGATGGTTCAGGAAGCGCAAACCTCTAAAAGTAAATTTCAATCACTCGCCGATCGACTTGCCTATTGGTTGACTTTAATTGCGATCGGGATCGCTACGCTAGCATTTGTCGTTTGGCTATCTGTTAAACCAGATGATCTCACATTTGCAGTGAGTCGTGCGGTGACTGTATTGGTGATCGCTTGTCCTCATGCGTTAGGGTTAGCAGTCCCCTTAGTGTTGGTCAATGCTACTGCAATGTCTGCTAAAAATGGCATCCTGGTGCGAAACCGAGAAGCGTTTGAACGAGCCAGAAGCATTAAAACAATCGCATTCGATAAGACGGGGACATTGACGACAGGACATTTTGGCGTACAACAAATTTATACAGATAGTATCGATGAGTTAAAAGCTTTAGGCATTTCTGCTTCCCTAGAATCTTTATCAGAACACCCACTCGGACAATCGATCGTGGAAGAAGCCAGCAATCGCAAACTCCAGCTTTCAAAATCCAGTGACTTCAAAGCAGTTCCCGGTCAGGGCGTTGAAGGCATGGTAGACGGTCAGCATTATCGAGTCGGCAGACCAGAATGGGTTCAGGAGTTGAAATTGCAGTTTCCTCCAGCGCTGGCAAAGGGACTACAAGAACGTGAATCTCGTGGTGAAAGCGCGATTGTGCTAATGGACGACAAGCAAGTTCTTGCCCTATTCGGGTTAGCAGATCAGGTGCGGGAATCTGCACGAGAAGCGGTTGTAAAATTACAGGAAATGGATGTTCAGGTGGTCATGATTACAGGCGATGCCGAAGCGGTTGCCAAGGCTGTTGCTGGAGATTTGCAGATCGATCGCTACTACGCTCGTGTCTTACCACAAGATAAAGCTGCGCTGATCCATCGGCTCAAAGCTGAGAAGCCAACCGCCTTTGTGGGCGATGGCATCAATGATGCTCCTGCTTTAACCGAGTCCGATCTAGGACTCGCGATCGGGGCGGGAACCAACGTCGCGATCGAGTCTGCTGATTTGATCTTAGTTAAAAGTGATCCGCTAGATGCCACCTATGCGCTTAAGCTTGCGAAAGCGACATACGGCAAAATGGCTCAGAACTTGTTATGGGCAGCCGGGTACAACGTCATTGCCATTCCCTTAGCGGCAGGAGTCGGCTACCCATTCGGTATTCTATTGACACCCGCAATCGCTGCAGTACTGATGAGCGTTTCGACAATTGTTGTTTCCTTTAATGCCATGTCGTTACGTCGCATTCGTTTCAGTAATTAAACTCAACGCATTCAAAAGCAACACAACTGACAAATCCACACCCAATAGCTCCTGCTGCTTATGAAGATTTACAGCTTTTTGGGAACTACATTGATTCTGATAGCGTTGACGCGGGTCAACGCTGGCGACCGTCGGAATGACACTAATCATTATTGCAGAGGATAAAGGTGGAGGAGTAAATGCTTGTGTCTCAGAGAAGCATCCCAATTCTATAGCAATCCTATTTCAGTCGTAAGAGTGATACAGGCTGGAAGCCTGTACGGGCAAGATGCTCATCCCATGAATCAATCAAGATTGCTATGGTGAATTGAAAATGCGCTAGTTCGTTCGCGAGATTGGGCGCTTCATCCACAAGCTGGTTATCCCAAAAGCGGAAATAGAAATAACCCGTGTTGTTTCTCGTCTAATTATTGCTTTTGTCTTGTATGGGAATCTTTAGACATGACTCAATCACCCCCTAAGCCTCAAGAGCCTCAAGATTAGATTATTCACATTTCTTGAAGAACAGTCGCCCTCACAACTACCTGAATCTGAACCGTCCGAATCTAAACGTCGCAAGACTTATCTGTTGATTGGAGTGAGAGTCGCGATCGAGCGTGCCGTGACCGTGTTGGTGGTTGTCTGCCCTTATGCGTTAGGATTAGCGATTCCTTTGGTGATTATTAACGCTACGTCAATGTCTGCTAAACACGGTATTTTGGTGCGGAACCGAGAAGCGTTTGAACGAGCAAGAAAGACTGAAATGATCGCTTTTGATAAGACGGGAACGCTTACTGAAGGCCGCTTTGGAGTCCAGCGGATTTATGTGGAAGGCGTGAGTGAGTCAGATGCATTAGTGATCGCCGCTTCGCTAGAATCTCTGTCAGAGCATCCTTTAAGGCAATCGATCGTCCTGGAAGCGAATCATCGTGAAAGCGAGCTTGCTAAAGCGGCTGAATTTAAAGCGGTGCCGGGTCAAGGAGTAGAAGGTATCGTCAAAGTTCAACGTCATCAAGTGGGCAGACCAGAATGGGTTGAGGAATTGAAAGCACGCTTTCCGCCAGCGTTGAAGAAAGGACTGCAAGAGAGTGAGTCTCATGGCGAAAGCGCGATCGCGTTGCTAGACGACAAGCAAGTGCTGGCGGTTTTCGGATTGGCAGATCAGGTACGAGAATAAGCACGGGAAACCATCAAAGCTTGCGGGCGATTGGTGTTGAAACCATGATGATTACGGGCGATGCAGAAGCGGTTGCGAAAACAGTGGCAGCAGACTTAAAGATCGATCGCTACTATGCCCGTGTGCTCCCTCAAGATAAAGCAGCGCTGATCCGACGGTTAAAAGCTGATAAGCCAACAGCTTTCGTTAGCGGTGGCATCAATGATGCTCCTGCCTTATCTGAATCAGATTTGGGGATTGCCATTGGCGCAGGCACCAATGTGGCGATCGAGTCAGCAGATCTGGTGCTGGTTAAAAATGACCTGCTAGACGTGACTTACGCATTCAAACTCGCAAAAGCCACCTACAACAAAATGTTTCAAAACTTGGTTTGGGCAATAGACTTGTTGTTAAATAACGCTCAAAATCGCTGAAACCTTTACGCTGTAAGCTTCTAGAGGTTTTTCACTAAACTGCCCAAAACGACCGCCATGACTGGCTTTCAGGCATTTCCAAGCTTATTTCGCAACAACTTTAATAGGCTATAACGTCGTTGGCATTCCGTTAGCGGTTGGAGTGGCATACCCTTAAAAATTATGGTCTCCCCTGCGCTTGCAGCCGTATTCATGACGGTTTCTACAGTCGTTGTTTCAATCAATGCGATACTGCTGCGTCAAGTCAAGTCAGATTAGTCATTTAGGAAAACACTCCAATCATCAATACTCCGGACAAAATTTGAGCAGATTTTAAGGCTCAAACCTTTACCCTGCCGTGGATAGGATCTTTTTCTCCAAGTTAGAGGCAGAGCTAACGTTGAAAAAATAGCTCGATCCTTGAACCATAAGCTCTGAAAGCCTTGTGGAACCGTTCAAAAAAATGTCCGGAGTATTGTAATCTCAACAGTGACTTATAGGTCAATCGAATGATTCCACAACTAACATCAGTTACTCAAGTCGAGCTTTTTAACGAAATTTAGCCAAAATTCAGCAACTAAAACTCGATCGTTCTGCCTGAATTGTAACCAAAGCTTATATTGACCGGGTTTAGGAACTCGCGTGATCACTTTTAGCTGTCCAGGCATTTCACCTTTGATTGCATAGGCATAAATATAATCTTCTCTTGCTAGGTTTGAAGAGCGATGGAGCATGACCAAATATGCCCAATTGCCTAAATGGGGTTGTAGGTCTTGAATGGGAACTTTGGTGGTTTTATCTTGAAGCTTAAATGTTAGTGTCAGCTCTTCACCAAGATTGTCTGTTCGTTCAGATATGCAAAGCTTTACCCTCGTGCTTTCTACCAATTGAGTGCTGCTAAAGTCCACTATTGGAGAACTCAAAGATGTATTACCAGGAACGTTAACTTTGAGAACTGATAAAGCCTCCGGCTGATCAGTGGGCTTGTAGTGGCTAAATAGCGTGTGACGACCAGATTTTAGAAACCTCGCCTTCACGTCAAAGCATCCATCCGATTTGTAAGTAGGATAAAGGTGGCTGAAACTGTGGAGATCATCACTAACCACAATGAGATGCATAAGTTTTTCACGGAGCCAGTCGAATTGCACGATCGCATTGCCTTGCGAGTCTTGAAGCTGAGTTCGCAAGTAAACAGGTTTGTTTGGGGCAATTAGCTCTGAACTAAACAATTCTGCTTGAAGATTTTCATCGCTGCTATAAATCTCTGTAACAGTGCTCTTATACTCCTGTAAGTGTGAATCTTCTCCACTTGTTAAAATACCCAGTATGCTCATTTTATTATTAGCGGAGTCTGACATAAAACGCAACCAATTCTCATATTTCTCAAGTATTCGAAAGCGATTTATATCTAACTTGATCGCTTTTATATGGGTTGATCTTCAGATTAAATCAAAAATGTGAAATCAGGATGAAATCTTCGTGTTCAGCAACTACTTCTTTACTCAAGCAGTGGCTAAAAAAGAATACCTTCCAGTCGTATAGAGATTGGAAAGCAAGGTGTTAAGTGAGCAACCAGACTTGGAGTTTAGATACGTAGAGTAAGCGTTCGTCTACCTAGAGGAATGGTCACCTTACACAAATCATGGAAGTCTGATTAATGTGTGAAATTAAACCGACCGTTGACCTTTTCGCCCCCAATGTCTGACAAAATCGCCACCTGATAATTACCTGCTGCTGTTCCGGGTAATAGTACCGTGTAGTGTTTGCCTTCAGCATCGTATTTCAAATCAAGCGATTTTTGTGTTCCATCTAGCATTTGCACCTGAGCCGTCACTTTTGCACCGGGAACTGCTTCGTGGTTGTCTCCTTTTTGCAAATAGAAATCCAAATGAGTGCCCCCAGTTTCTTTTTCAGGCACAAACTCTAAATGGTAAGCTCCAGTTTCAACCACCTGCCCCCCTTTTGTTGCTCCTCCTGGCTTTTCAGCTTGTGCTGGCGCTGCTCTACCCGTTCTCCTGGCTTCACCAACAGCTGTAACACAGTTCCGCCTGGAGTGGTGACTTCCACTTGCTGGTTAGGCAAAGATTCGATCTGTCCCGTGGCTTTTACGCCAAAGGCGAGTCGCTGACGAGTCACGGGTTCGATCTTCAGCCCCATTCGCTTGGCGGTTTCGGCATCGACCTGAATAGATCCTACAGACTGAACCGCTTGGCTCCCTCCTGGAAACTCATCACCATGCCCACCATGAGCAAATGCCTTGAGCGGACTGGCTAAGAGAAATAAACTCAGCAGTGTTCCAGAGATCCAGCGAACATTCGTGAGCGAATTGGAGTGTTCAGAGATACGAGTCATTAAGAGATCCCTGGGTGATAGGGCGATCGTTCAAAATGAACCGGGGAGTTCAGATGTCAGCGCTTGGAGAGTAACGATTCAGATTGGTTTAGCACTAGAACAGCACCTAATGATCAGTGTCTCGTCTAAAACTGAAATTAGCGTGAAACTCAGGTACAAATCACCTTCGTCAACCTATCTTGAACCACGCGGCTCTTCACTTCTGCCAGGGAAATCTGGGCTGAGACAAGCGATGTAACCAGATAAAATCTTCGCCTTCAGGTGAGCATTTACTTTGCACTAGCGCATCTGAGTAATGCAGATTTTCTCCTGATGCCTCATTAAGATATCCAGAAGAAGTCCATTCCCCAAAGGGATCGTTTACAAACAGCCCGGTTCTGTCATAGCCTCGCACTACTATGATGTGACCAAAGCTTGTAAAGTAACCGTGAATGATGCAGGGGCGACCTTCAGCAATTGCTCGACGTACATCTGATAAACGACCTCGCGTTGTAAAGTCATCCTTTAACCCATAGTCGCTTCCCATTTTGGCTAAGTCTTGCGGATCCCAACGGCTTAGCCCTTTGTTCTCCATGTATTGATACAGTTCATCTTCGAGTTGATTGGGATTGGTGCGTCCTTTGATGCGGAAGTATGCCATCACCATTGCGAAACTCGTGACGTTGCAAGCCCCTCTGGGATTGAAGACGTTATCAAGCTGACTTTTGTAGGGAATATTCAAACTCTTGGTTGGCGGCAGTGAACTGGTGGCAGGAGCAGGTTCTGGTTGGGTCGAAATCCCCTGCCCCCGATCGTTCACAACTTGCACATGAGGCTGGTAGACACACCAGGTATTGCGAGGCGGATCGCCCAAAAACTCACCCAAAATCGCAATTTTGATATGGTTGCGATCCAGCGGTTTCCAAGAATGAATGGCGAAGACGGTTCCCGCTTTTACACCCACTTTGTCTGAGTCGGGAAGTCTGGATGAGTCTTCTGTCGTCTGCTTGAACGCCGTATCTTGGATGACTTTAATTTTCATAAGCGATCGCCCCTGCCCCGATATTGATGCTGGTCTCTGAAGTTCGCTGCAACTTTAAAGAAAGGTTGCTTTAGAACTGCGAGGGTTGAATTACTGGTTGTACCAAGCTTTGCGCCACTGCTTCATCTGAGCAATTTCTGCCTGTTGGGATGAAACAATGTCTTCAGCCAGTTTCTTGACCTCTGGACGCTTCGTTTTGCTCAACGCATCGGTTGCCATCACAACTGCGCTTTCGTGGTGTGGAATCATCGCATTGATAAAGCGCAAATCGAACTGATCATCGGCAGCACCGAGGTCCCTGTTCATCATCATGCCGTTCATCTGGTTAGACGGCATCGGCATCATTTTTCCCATTTTGGAGTCATACGCCATTGGGGTACTTTCTGCTTTCGGATACCAGGCGGTTCGCCACTGCTTCATTTGAGCAATTTCTTGATCCTGAGCTTTGATGATGTTAGCTGCCAGCTTTTTGATTTCTGGGCGCTTTGACTTTTGCTCGGCTTCTTTTGCCATCATGACGGCTCCTTGGTGGTGCGGAGTCATGGCATCAATAAAGCGTAAATCAAAGTCAGCATCGGCTGGACCCAGATCCATACTCATGCTGCCCATGCCGCTCATGCCGCTCATGCCACCTTTATCCATGCTGCTGTGATCCATTCCGTTTATGGAACCTGTATCAGTTGCCGCAGGGCTTGAAGAGGCTTGAACCGAAGGTTGAGAAGCCTTTGAACAGGCGGTTAACAACCCACCAGAAGCGGCGATCGTCATCCACGTTACTGTCCAGAAGCCATTCAAAGCACGTTTTTGCATCATTTTTAGGGTCATCTAAAATTCAATCACAACAACATTTCAACTTTGCACCCCCCGGTTTACTAGAGAGTCAACTCTGCCGATCAACCTGGTTAGAGACGATGAAGTACAAGCTGGAAATGCCCCACCGGGCACAACCATTTAGTATTTCATATAAAAATGAAATCAGGATGAAATCTTAGTTCATCTGGAAAAGCAGAATTCAGATCAGCAAAATGTTAGGCAAGATTTTGATTCACCCAACTCTTCAGAGCCTGCTCTGGGTAGTGTTCTAGACATGGGGATGAAGATCAGGGAGAATAGGGACGACTTGAACCCGTTAGATAATTCTTAAACGACTGCGATAGTCCTTGAACCCATCCATTGTCCCACCTGCAACAGCCCTAACATCGTCAAACATGGAAAGACAGCGGAAGGCAAACAGCGATATAAATGTCGGAATTCGGAATGCACTCGCCACAGCTTTGTTTTAGAGTATTCCTATCGTGGCTATTTACCGCCTGTGAAACAACAAATTTGTGACATGGCGATGAATGGCAGTGGAATTCGAGATACGGCACGAGTGCTCAAGATTAGCCCCACAACCGTGATTGAAGCATTAAAAAAAAGATCGTCATCTTGAACAGGTCAATCGACCTTTGTTGGAGCAATTGAAGCCAACGGATGTAGGGATGGTCAAACAGGTTGAAGAAGCTGAAGCGGACGAAATGTGGAGCTTTGTCCACTCCCAGAAGCGGGAGCGTTGGTGATGGCACGCGATCAACCATCCAACAGGGCAAGTGCTAGCGTATGTGTTGGCAGATCACAAGGATCAAGCGTTGGTCGAGTTAAAGGCATTGTTAGAGCTGTTTGGGATTCAGACGTTTTACCCCGATGGTTGGGGAGCGTAGGCTCGGTTGCTGGATGAAGATCAGCATGAGGTCGGCAAGGGGAACGCCCAAAAGATTGAGCGGAAACCCTTAACCTTGCGAACCCGAATCAAGCGATTCGCTCGCAAGACCATTTGCCTTTCCAAATCACAATGGCTGCATGACATTGTGATTGGATTGTTGATCAATCGCTATGAATTTGGGCGTGCGGTTTGACAGCAGTGACCCCCTTGTCTAGAACACTACCGACTCAGCCTTCCTAGGACTCAAAGCTCTGTTGACACCAGTTGGGATCACCCAGTTCTATACAGACGGTTGGGGAGCTTACGAACGGCATCTTGAACCTGTGTTTCATCCCGTGGGTAAAAGGAATACTCAAGCCATTGAGCGCAAACATCTGACCTTACGGACACGAATCAAGCGACTGGCTCGCAAAACCATTTGCTTTTCCAAATCAACCTGGTTGCATGATGTAGTCATCGGGCTGTTCATCAACCGCTATGAATTTGGCTTACCTATTTAGCTATCAATCCACACGTCTAGAACACTACCCCGATCAGTTTTGTCTCTTCTTGAACAAACATCTTGATCTCCTATTCTGCTTTCACGACTCCCCGAAACATATTCATGCCACAGGTAAAGGGATAGTCACCCGGTTTCTCTGGCGTAAACTCGATCGACGTAATCTGATTCATGGCTAAGTCAGCCGCAATGTGGAAATCTGGAAACAAAACTTTCTCTAAGCAACTACTGGGGTCTTTGCGAAAAAAGTTTAGTTGCACAGGTTGACCTGCTTTGACTACCACTTGACTCGGCTCATAGCCTCCATCCACATCAATCGTGAGGGTTTGGATGCCTTGCTCGACAGTGGATCGCTGTGCTTTTGGTTTGCCGAGAAACCACCAAAGCTCTAATCCAATCAGGGCTATCCCTCCAATTGCAACTCCAGCTTTGACTCCAAGCGGTTGCTCAATGCGCTGAAATTTATTGGGTGTAGAATGCTCCATCGGCATTTGTGCGGACGCGGATGCAGCATTCAGCAACAAACTCAGACCTACTAAACGTCCTAAAATTTTGGGTTGATTCATGTTGCTATCCCTTCCTCATTAGGTCAGTGTTTTAGGCTGAAAGTTGCGTAAGCGCAGAGCATTGGTGACGACTGAAATAGAACTCAGCGCCATTGCACCGCCAGCAATCATCGGACTGAGCAACCAGCCGAAGAATGGAAATAAAATACCCGCCGCGATCGGAACCCCAACAATATTGTAAATGAATGCGAAGAAGAGATTTTGACGAATGTTTCTCATCGTGGCGCGACTGAGTTGAATGGCAGTGACAATGCTTTGAAGATCGCCAGAAATTAACGTAATGTCACTCGCTGCGATCGCCACATCAGTTCCTGTCCCGATCGCGATCCCAACCTGCGCCTGAGCTAAAGCGGGTGCATCATTAACGCCATCCCCCACCATTGCAACAATTCTCCCTCCTTTTTGAAGGGCGGCAATTTGAGCGACTTTTTGGTCGGGGCGAACTTCGGCAATCACACGACTAATCCCCACTTCACGGGCAATCGCGTCGGCGGTTTGCTGATTATCTCCGGTCAGCATAATCACGTCTAAGCCGAGTTTTTTTAGCGATCGGACTGCCTGAACCGAGGAAGGTTTCAGCGCATCGGCAATGCCCATTAACCCCTCAAGTTTGCCATCGACTGCAATCCAGACGGCGGTTTTACCCGATGCTTCTAACCGACTTTTTTGCTCTCGCAATGCTTGAGAGTCGATTCTGAGTTCTTCCATCCAGCGCTGGGTGCCAATTTGAACGACTTGGTTGGAGATAGTGCCCTCGACCCCACTGCCTGCGATCGCTTCAAAGTCTTGTACGTCTCCTAACGCCACCTCTTGAGATTGAGCATAGCGAACTACCGCTTCCGCTAACGGATGTTCTGAGTTGCGCTCAACCGATGCCGCTAATTTCAGGAGCTTTAATTCGCTTTGATTCGCAGTCCCATTCACCGTTATAAAATCTGTTACAGTTGGTTTTCCTTGCGTTAACGTTCCCGTTTTATCCAGCACGATCGTTTGGATTTGATGCGCCAATTCTAGACTATCTGCCCCTTTGATTAAGATTCCGTTTTCAGCTCCCTTTCCAGTACCAACCATAATCGACGTTGGAGTGGCTAACCCCAATGCACAAGGACAGGCGATAATTAACACGCCAACGGTTGTAATCAGAGCCAGAGTCAGGTTTCCGAGGGCGAGAAACCAGATCACAAAGGTCGCGATCGCGATCGCCATGACAACGGGCACAAACCAACTAGTGACTTGATCGGCTAACCGTTGAATCGGCGCTTTTGACCCTTGAGCTTGCTGAACCAATTTTACGATCTGTGCCAGTAGGGTGTCTTTGCCCACCCGCGTTGCTCGAAACTTAAAGCTACCTGTCTTA
Source organism: Phormidesmis sp. (assembly GCA_965277365.1). Lineage (GTDB taxonomy): Bacteria > Cyanobacteriota > Cyanobacteriia > Leptolyngbyales > Leptolyngbyaceae > Phormidesmis_A. The sequence goes on from CBDICO010000001.1 coordinate 508,850, forward strand.
TTAATCGTCGCGCCGATGACTTCATCTCCCGCTTGCTTTTTGACAGGCATACTTTCGCCAGTCACCATCGATTCATCAAGCGTCGAAGATCCGTCCACAACTTCGCCATCAACGGGAATCTTTTCGCCTGGACGCACGACCACAACATCCCCAATTTGCACGTCCTGAATTGGGACTTCCAGTTCTTGCCCATTGCGAATAATCCGAGCATCGCGTGCCTGCAAGCCGATCAATTTGCGAATCGCGTCCGAGGTTTGCCCCTTGGCACGATTCTCGAACAAGCGACCCAACAAAATTAGCGTAATAATCACTGAGGACGCTTCGTAGTAAACCTCCGGTGTTAAGCCCTGGGTTGTAAAGAAACGAGGGAAAACGGTTGCAAAGACCGAGTAGAAGTAGGCAGCTCCGGTTCCGATCGCCACCAACGTATCCATCGATGCTGCACGGCGCTTAAAGGCTTTCCAGGCATTCTTAAAGAAGTCGCCGCCACACCAAAACAGCACCGGAGTTGCCAGCACCAGTTGAATCCAAGGGTTATCCAAGCCTCGAATCAACGGTAGATTCAGCATGGCAGACATTGCGCCCACCACAATCAGCGTACTCAGAACGCCGCCGAGTATCACCTTGCGTTTGAGTTGATGCGACTCGGCTAACCGCATCGCTTTTTCGACATCATCCTCGCCCGTCACCATCGTTTGTTCTTGCAGGGAGAATGCAGAATATCCCGCTTCGCTCACGGCATCCTGAATCGTATTCAAGTCAGTCTTGCGAGGATCGTAGGTGACAGTCGCTTGCTCAATGCCGAAGTTAACGTTACTTTCGCTGACTCCGGGTACAGTGCGAATCGCGTCTTCAATGCTGTTCGCGCACGATGCACAGCTCATGCCTTGGAGCTTGAGCATTATGGTTTCCATTGTTAAACTCCTTTAACCCCAATCAAAAGGGCATTTCGTGATTAAGCAACGGTATATCCAGCCGCCGCGATCGCGGCTTTGATCGCCGTTTCAGACTGCTGAGTTTCAATGTTCACGAGCTTGGTTTTGGGATCAGCCTCGACGGTTGCGCTAGTATCGATCGCTTTCACAGCCTCAGTGATTGTGGTGACGCAAGCAGAACACGCCATATTAGGAACCGTGAGTTGAAGAGTCATAATGATTAAGGAAAAACGACTGGGTATGAGACGTTTCTCTATCTTGATCCCTCCCGTCCACTAGAGAGTCAAGGGAAAGTTTCAATCTCTGTCTTGGGAAGTAGAGTCAAGCTCAAAGCTTCTACTCTCGGTGCTGTAGAAACTTTAGACTTGCTTTTCGATCACTCGCGAGCAAGGATGTTTTAGAAAGGTTAGCCGAACCAGAAAGATCAAACCCAATTTCTAAAATAATAGCGGCTAGAGTTTAACTGAGCCGTCTCCCTAGTAAAGATGGTTCAGCTTCTTTTCGCACTTCACTCACGCCATACCAGCGACGCTGACTACTTTGCGGTACTCTTCGACAGCACGACGACAAGCCTCAGCGCAGTTGCGGCAATGAGGATTGTCTGGACACTTCTCACACTCTTGAGCACAAGCTTCACAGATATCGATACAAGCTCAAACGACTTGTGGAATAAAGCGAGATCCTCGACTCATATAAGCAGCAGAAGCGATTGTCTGAAATGTCAAGCCTGTTCAACGAGATTGGGTTGCCAGGGGGTAGCACTTTTGACCATCGCGTTGAGGATGATCAAGCGCTTGTGCATACAGGCGGTCAATGCCACCTTCTTTGGCTTACCTTTTTGGCAAAGTCGCTCGTAGAACGTCTTAATGACTGGATTGCACCGGGTTGCCACCAGGGTTGCCATATACAACACGGCTCGGACCTGAGCACGTCCGCCCCAAATCACCTGTTTGCCTCGATGCTTGCTACTGTCATGATTGAGCGGAGCGACCCCCAAGCTACTAATTTGCTTGTGGCTTAGACTCCCCAACTCTGGCAGGTTCACTAGGAGGGTACTCGATGTGACTTCTCCCAGTAACGGCACGCTTTTGAGCAGGTTGACCCGTTCTAGCCACAATGGACTTTGCCGAATCGCTTGCTGAAGTTGAGATTCTAGCTCTTCTAAGCGTTTCTCTAACCACTCCAGGTGGGCTTCGATGTCTTGCCGTACAGAACGGTTCTGTCGCAAAAATGATAAGGTGGGGAGGCTCAATTTTCTCTGACCATATTCTAAATAGCTTTCCAATCCCTGTTTAAGTGGCGGCATTTCTTGCCAGAGATCATCCTGCTGAATGTGCGGTGGTATTGTCGCTATCCCTTGAGCTATCGGAACTTGGAAGAAATGATGGCAGAACGGGGAGTGGAGGTGGATCACTCCCCGATCAACCGATGGGTGTTGAAGTTTGCACCAGAACTCGACCAACGGCTACGATCTCATTTGAGCTGGACGAATGACTCATGGCGCGTGGACGAGACGGACATCGAAATCAAAGGCGCGTGGAAATATCTGTACCGCGCAGTGGATTCAGCAGGCAACCCGCTGGACTTTCTGCTGAGTGCAAAGCGAGACGGGAAAGCAGCGGCACGATTTTTCCGTAAAGTGCTGAAAGCTCAACCTACTCAAACCCCACGAGTGATCACGGTGGACAAAAATGCTGCCTACCCAATAGCAATAGAAGCCTTGAAAATGGATGAGACGATCACAGAGGAGACTGAATTACGTCAGAGCAAGGATTTGAATAACGGGATTGAGCCGGATCACAGAAACATCAAGCGAGTTGTGAAACCAATGATGGGATTCAAGTCCTTCAATAATGCAAGGCGAACCTTGAGCGGGATTGAGGCAATGAATAGGATTCGCAAAGGGCAAGTGAATGGCATCGAACCAGGGGATAGTGTGTCTCAAGCGAGGTTCATTGCAAAAATCTTTAGTGTGATCGCTTAAGGCAATACGATGGATACTGATCGTTTGTTACTAAAAAGTATTTGCGATAGAACCCGAGATCGTGACCGCGTCTCGCGACAATTAAAACGGCGTTTAAAGCGCTTGGGATACCAGGTTTCACTGGAACCCACAGAACCCCAAACACCTACTTCCTCTGTAGCATAGAGGGTGTTTTCATAGGAGGGGTCTATTAAGTTTTTGCTCCTATAAGAACTGACCTGAACCTGACACCCTCAAGATAGAATTATATAAACAAAACTCGTCTTCGCAACTTATTTGCCTCTTCACTCTTTATAAAGCTTGTAGGATGGGTACGTCGGTTCTAATCACAAATCTTGAGTTTTCAGACTAACTCAAACACGATTTTCAACACGAGAGCCATCTATCAATTCTTGGAGCAATCATCTAGTGTGGTTAATCTTGAGAGCAAAGCGACGTTTTGATTCAACTTCTTTAACAACTCAGGGAGAATCATCATGTTAGATATCGATGAAATGAGTTCAAAAGAAATTCAAGAACTTTTGCAGAAAGTCGGATATGGGCATCTAGGCTGCATTCATGAAGGAAAGCCTTATGTGATGCCAATGCAGTATTATCTCAAAGATTCAGACCTTTATATCTTTACAACTGAGGGGATGAAGTCTCATGATATGGATGCAAATCCAGAGGTTTGTTTGCAGGTGGAAGAGGTTCGTAATCTAGGGCACTGGCGAAGCGTTGTGGTGATGGGTCAAGCCCATCGTCTGACTGCTCAGTCAGACATCGACCAAGTGATGCTGCTGATTAAAGCAAAAAATCCAACGCTCTCGCCTGCGATTAACCGCACTTGGAGCGATTCTGAGGGACGGGCTGAAGTGATTGAAATTTATCGCATTCATCCGACTGAGATGACCGGACGGATGACGGACGGGGTAAGCAGTCAGTAATCAGTCAGAAACAAGATTTGTTACGAATTGATCCCATCTGCTTGGGGAACGGTATTTCTGCCTGAAGTCTATTAATGTGAAGATGCTGCTTCAAGCTAGAGATGCAACGCTCTAGCCTCAAAATCCATTGCGCTTCATGAACTCTAAATCTTCTGAGTTATCTTATGACTTTTCTGAGGCGGTTTATAAAGACACTTTAGACCGAGCGGGTGCTCAATTTCCGATTGTGGGTATCGGCGCTTCGGCAGGCGGCTTAGAAGCCTTTACACAGTTGCTCAGTCATCTGCCCAGTGATACTGGCATGGCATTTGTGCTGATTCAACATTTAGCCCCTCACCACAAGAGTTTGCTCAGCGAGCTTTTGGCAAAAACCACCTCAATGCCCGTTAGCGAAGTGCAAGATGGCACGATCGTAGAACCTAATCAGGTTTACGTCATTCCGCCCAACACCAAGATGACGTTGGTGGACGGAACGCTGCGACTGATGCCGCGCGAAAAAGTTAGGGGCACCTATTTGCCTGTTGACGCTTTTTTTATCTCACTGGCGCTTGATCGAGGGCACAAAGCGATCGCGGTCGTTTTATCGGGTGGCGATGGTGATGGGTCGGTGGGCATTGATGCGATCAAAGCGGCTGGCGGGGTGACGTTTGCTCAAGGTGAGGGAACGGCACAAGACGAGAGTATGCCAAATAATGCTGTGGCAACGGGTCACGTAGACTTTGTGATGCCTCCGGGCGCGATCGCCACAAAACTCGCCCAGATCAGTCGCCATCCGTTTGTGTCTGCCTCGACTTCAACGATTGTCTCCTTGCCAGAAAGCAAAGATGCCCTGTCTACCCTGTTTGCGCTGCTGCGAGCGAGCATGGGCGTTGACTTTACTCACTACAAGCCCAAGACGATCGAGCGCCGCATCCGGCGACGAATGCTGGTGTATCGGCTGGAACGGTTGGAGGAGTATGTCGAATATCTGCAAGACAATCCGGCTGAAGTCAAGGCGCTCTATCAAGAAATTCTGATTCATGTGACTCGCTTTTTTCGTGACCCTAAAGCCTTTGAAGCGCTGAAGACGCAAGTGTTTCCGGTGATTACGCGAAACACAACCGATACCCCGATTCGGATCTGGATACCCGGATGTTCGACGGGGGAAGAAGTGTATTCGATCGCCATCTGTCTATTAGAGTTCTTGCAGGATGCGGGGATCACGCCTCAGATTCAGATCTTTGCAACGGACGTTAGCCAGATGGCGATCGACACGGCACGATCGGGCATCTACCGTAAGAGTCAGATGGTCGATGTCTCACCAGAGCGGTGCAGCAAATTCTTTTATGAGGTTGAGGGCGGTTATCAAATCAATAAGTTTGTGCGGGAGCAGTGCATCTTTGCAAGACAGGATTTGAGTCGTGACCCGCCATTTTCTCATCTCGATTTGATTAGCTGTCGTAATGTGCTGATCTATTTGGGAGAGACGTTGCAAAAGCAGGTGATTCCCGTCTTTCACCACGGACTTAAGACCGATGGCTTTCTGCTGTTGGGCACGTCAGAAAGTATTGGGTCGTTTCCTGACTTGTTCAATTTAGAAAATAAGACGTGCAAGATTTATTCTAAAAAGCTAACCGCAACTCGCCCAGACTTTTCGTTTGTCACACGCAGCTATCCGGTTGTAAAAGAGAAGGATCGTCTGAAGATGAGTGATGAGGTTCCCCCCTTTGATCTGCTGAAAGAAGCCGATCAGATTGTTTTAGAGCGATTTTCTCCGATCGCCGTTCTGATTGATTCCAAACTAGACGTGTTGCAAATTCGAGGAGAAACCAGTCTCTACCTCAGATTTGCGCCTGGAAAAGCCAGCCTAAACTTACTCAAAATGGCACGAGCCGATCTGCGAGTAGGGCTGCAAACTGTCATTCATCAAGCCAAGCAGCAGAATGCTCCAGCCCGAAAAGGCGGCTTAAGAATCGAGTCTGGTGAATCTTCTAGAATCGTCAATATTGAAGTGATCCCGTTTAAAGCGCCGATGATCGACGCACCTTATTTTGTCGTTTTATTGGAAGACGTTGCGCCCCCGATCGAGGCTACTCAAGTCAACCCTCAACTTTTAGCGGGAGACTTGGCGGCGGAGGTGAGACAACTTCGGCAAGAGCTTGAGATTGCGACTCAAGAACGAATCACTGCTCAAGACTATCTGCAAGCAATCGTCCATGAGCATGAGAATGTCAATCAAGATCTCAGCGTTGCCAATGAGGAGATTTTGTCGAGCAATGAAGAGTTGCAGAGTACCAATGAGGAGCTTGAAACTGCGAAAGAAGAGATTCAGGCGACCAATGAAGAACTCAACACGACCAATGAGGAACTTCGCAGTCGCAATCTTGCCCTCTATCAGGTCAACAACGATCTGACAAACTTGCTGTCTGGGATCAATATTCCGATCGTCATGTTAGAAAGTGATCTGCGAATTCGGCGCTTTACCCCAATGGCACGGAGCATGTTTAATTTAATTGCCACCGACATTGGACGACCGTTCAACGACATTCGCTGTAATCTCAACATTCCCGACCTAAAACATTTGATTGTCGAGGTGATTGATACCCTCAATGTTCGAGAGCTTGAAGTGCAAGACTGTAACGGACATTGGTATAACCTGCGAATTCGTCCTTATCGCACGACTGAAAATCAGATTGATGGTGCAGTGTTGATCTTGGTGGATATTAATGATCTTAAAGGCAGTGCCACGACCCTAGAAGCTGCCCGAAATGTTGCCGAAGCTGCCAACCGATCGAAAGATGACTTTTTATCGACCGTCTCGCACGAACTCCGCAACCCGTTAAGTGCCATCCTGAGCTATGCTTAACTGCTCCAGTTACGCAAACTCGATGCCACAAAAACCACTCGCGCCTTGCAGGTGATCGAACGCAGTGCTAAAGCGCAATCTCAACTGATTGAAGACCTGATTGACACGGCCAGAATTCAGAGCGGAAAAATCCGGTTAACCCTGCGTTCGATTGATCTTAGATTGGTGGTGGATGTGGCGATCGCTACGGCACAGCTATCTGCCGACGAAAAGAACGTTCAAGTCACATCGCGATTGCATCCGGCAACGGTGATGGGAGATGTTGATCGCTTAAATCAAATCCTCTGGAATCTGCTTGCAAATGCCATTAAATTTACCTCTCCAGAGGGGCGAGTTGAAGTCACTCTCGATGTGGTAGACACCCAAGCTCAAATTCGAGTCATCGATACAGGGCAAGGCATTCGCACAGATTTGCTGCCACACGTTTTTGAGCGGTTTCGACAAGGAGATGCCAACAACCAGACCACTCAAGGACTTGGATTAGGGTTAGCGATCGTCCATCATCTCGTCGAGCTTCATGGCGGCACCGTTTCGGCAGAGAGTCCCGGTGAAGGGCAGGGAACCACGATTATTGTCAACCTGCCTCTACAGCAAATCTCTCAAGCAGATGTATAGCGATCTCTATCAGGTTAAAGGGTTAAATGAGTGGGCGAGTAGTGAGTGAGTTTGTGTAACGCTTCAAGTGCAGAGGTTGCTTCAAGGACATCGGCTCCAGCCTCTCTGAGCACAAAGGTAAGCAGCTCGGCGATATCAGGTTCATCTTCGACGAGAAGCACCTGTGTCCCAGCTAGTTGATCAGGTGTTTCAAGACACATTTTATTTTCTGCCTCTAGCATCCTAGACCGCTGAGACCCTTGCCTCTATCGAGAGATAGAGGCAAGGCTGCTATAAGGTGTCCCATCGACCTGCTCTGAACCTGCAATCATCCGCCTAAACTCAGATTGAATGTGAGGTATAAGAAAGGGTCGTTTCTTATACTTGCCTAGTCCAGTGGACTAACTCAAAATCTGGACTAATCCCCGTAAACTGGCACATTCTTCATTGTGCAAGGGTTTCAGCCGCTTAAGCGCTTGGACTTCTGCGGAAGTCGCAGCTAACCAAGGGCGATTAACCCCAGTTAAAGGGAATTTAGGTTTCAAGATTCAACCCAAGATGTTATTTTTTGAAGGAGGAACAATCTGCATCGTTTTATTGAGGCGTTTGAGATGACACTCCTTGGTGGACTGAGATGCGAAAGCGATTAAGAATACTCATTGTGGATGCTGATCTCGATTCTGCTGATCTCCTGGTGGCAATCCTACAGATGCATGACATAGAGACGGAAGTGGCATTCTCAGTCCACCAAGCCCTAGAAGAGGTCGAGCAGTGGTGCCCTGAGATGGTGTGCACAGAAATTGCGTTGCCTCACGAGGATGGGTATCACTTACTGCGACATATGAGACAGCTCAAACTGAACTTGAGCGCCCCGATTCCCGTGATTGCCGTTACTACGAGAGACCGGGAACTGGCTCTGATGCTAGCCCCTCTGATTCAATTTGACCACTGGCTGCGGAAGCCGATTGACTGGAATGAGGTCATCGGTGTGATCGATCGAGCGGCAACCTGTTCCCTGCAAATCGTCGAACCATCACCATCGTGAGTCACTTCGCGGATCGCTCCCTAAAAGTTGTTCCTTTTGGTTGTGTCTAGCGTCCCCTTAATTTGTTGCACTAAGGAGAGGAAAACTAAGTCAAGCAGGAGAGGCAAGATTAGCATGACGAGAGTGACCCAGCAAACCCCATCCCATTCGTTGCCAAGGCTAGAAGGCTTCTGCATCTTGCTCGTGGAAGACGAGCCAGAGATGACGGCACTGCTCACCTTTATCCTGGAAGAGGAAAGGGCGCAAGTGATGGCGGTTGCTCAAGCGGAAGACGCGCTTGCCCTTCTGGACACCCTGCGCCCCGATCTAATGTTGTGCAACGTGAAACTTCCGCACCACGATGGCGACTGGTTGGTTCAACAAATCCGAGGTCACGCCTCTGCCCAAGTGCGACAGCTTCCGACGATCGCCGTGAGTTCCTACACGCGAGAGGTAGCGGGTACAGCCATGATAGATGCTGGGTTTGACCGCTTTCTACCCAAGACATTTGATCCCGATGACTTAGTGCTCACCATGCTGGATTTGATGCAGGGCAACCCCAATTCAGGTGCGACAACTTAAACGTCTAACGGACTCTCTTCACCTGTTTGAAACGGCGATAGGAGCGAGGAATTCAGCAGCTTGCGGTCGAGTGTCGTTGCAGAGTATAGATTGACTAGGGGTTCGACGTTGCCCTCTCAAGCGAATTCATGGAGTACCCCCTGTTCACCGGAGCCAAAGTGAGGCATCTTAGACTAGTTGTTAACGCTCTTTCTATGCTGCCCGCCGAACTGCCTGAACCTCCTCAAGTGAGCCTCGCTGAATACCAACTGCTATTACAACTGCGCGAACACGACCTGACACAAAATCCGCTCAAAGGCAGAGCAACCGCCGGAGAACGACTAGCGGATCGAGTGGCGGCGACCGTGGGAAGTTGGCGGTTCATTATTATTCAAAGCGCTCTGTTATGCCTGTGGATCACCCTCAACGTCGTGGCTTGGTTTCAGCACTGGGACCCCTACCCGTTCATTCTGCTGAATCTAGCGCTTTCATTTCAGGCTGCTTACTCAGCGCCGATCATCATGATGGCGCAGAATCGCCAATCCGACTTGGATCGTGCCGATATGCGTCAAGACTGCGAAGTGAACCTCAAAGCAGAGATTGAAATCGAGTTATTGCACGACAAGCTGAATCTGCTGCGAGACCGATACATTCCGGAGATACTGGCACAGTTGCAACGCATCGAAGAGCGACTAGAGCAAAAGGAATGAATGTTAACTCCCCCCTTTTGTCCTGTCATGGAATTCCCATCTGACAACCATGATTCGCCCCTTAAATTAGAATTTAGGCTCACGCTGCATCCGAGATTATGACTTCACCTTCAAAGCCTAGAGTCCCCAGCAAAGTGAGTGTTCGCCCTCGACTGCTGGGGTCGATTTTCCTAGCGGGATTGGTTGCTGTCATCCTGCCTGGTGATTGGCACTGGGCAACCCGCCTGCTATGCGTTTGGGATGCCGGAATGATTTGCTTCCTGAGTTGGACTTGGCTATTGATGCTGCAAGCCACACCGGAAACGATGCGCCGCTACGCTCGCCAAGAGGACGAAGGTCGGTTAGTGATTCTGAGCCTCATCACGGCAGCCGCCTGTATCAGCTTGTTCGCGATCGTTGTTCTTCTGCATAACAAGGGACTGTCAACCCAGTTCCTGATTTTGCACTTGGGACTGTCGGGCATGACGATCGTCGGGTCTTGGCTGCTCGTGCATACAATTTTTGCGCTTCACTATGCCCGCACTTATTATCAGGATCATCAGACGCTGTCCGAGTGTAAAGCGCAGGGGTTAGATTTTCCGGGGGAAATGGAGCCAGACTATTGGGATTTTCTCTATTTCTCGTTCGTCATTGGCATGACAAGCCAGGTGTCGGATGTGAATGTCACCTCGCGCACGATGCGGCGGTTAAGCTTGATGCACGGCGTTTTATCGTTCTTCTTCAACACGAGTATCCTAGCAATGACCATCAATATTGTTGCTGGGCTGATTTAAGCTGCAAGGATTAATGTCGTAGAGCCATCATTTTTTGCTAACTGTAGCATTGCTATGATTATCCCTTATTGCTTACCTGCTTGCCCATTGGGTATCTCGAACGTTCCCCACCTGGGCACCGCTGGATTGGGGGGAAGTCAGTGCCCAAGCGATTGCAGCGCTTTTGCCTCAAGTCCTATGGATCAAGCGATTACATCAGATTCAAACGCACCGGAAACTTGTGGATGACCTAGGGTTTGAAATCCTCGTCAGGTTCCTCCCCTTAGCTTATTGAGACTGGTGCAAGATGTGAGCCATTAACGAACGGAGTACCCTTCGTTAGAAATGCAAGAAACACAAGGTTTGATCCTACGCCAATGTCCTAAAGTTGAGACAATGCCCTGAGCGCAAAAACCGATTTAACACGGGTGCGATTGTGCCTGTATGTGAGCCTGGTTCTGGATGGTCATGATTAAGACATTGGTGAAGTGCTTCGTCACTATCCCATTTAGGAGACTGTATTGGCAGTGCCATCCAGGTCAGGGCAGCGTTACTAATCTTCGCTTGAGGACTGAGGGATGAGTGAACCAAAGCGCGAGTTACCCATGATCAATGCAGATACAGCAGGAATTGATTTGGGAGCAGAGCATCACTGGGTGAGTGTGCCGGAGGATCGTGACTCCCAGTGCGTTCGTCGCTTTGGTTGTTTTACCGCCGACCTCCAGGCAATGGCAACGTGGTTGCAGGAATGCGGTATCCAATCCGTAGCCATGGAGGCAACGGGAGTGGACTGGATTGCGGTGTTCCAAATTCTGGAGACCCAGGGCTTTGAGGTCAAGTTAGTCAATGTCCGCCACGTCAAAACCGTGCCGGGTCGTAAAAGTGATGTGCTCGATTGTCAATTGTTACGACAACTCCACAGTTACGGGTTGCTGGCAGGGTCTTTCCGCCCCGATGACCCCATTTGTGTCCTGCGAAGCTACATCCGCCAACGGGACACCTTGATCAAGAGCGCCAGCACCCATATCCAGCGGATGCAGCAAAAAGATCTTAATGTCTTGGTCGAGGGCGTGAAGGAAGGGCGGATCACGTTTGCCAATACGCTCAAATATGTGTTTGGCAACGAGTGCTAATTTTGACAATATGTTTAGCATGGCAGGCATTTCTCTGGTGCTACCCTTTTTGCCCCTGCTCCCCGGTCAAATTTTGCTCACCAATCTCCTGACCGATTTTCCCGAAATGACGATCGCGACCGACCGCGTTGATCAGGAATTGGTCAGTCAACCCCGCCGCATGAACATCACATTTATCCGAAACTTCATGTTGATGTTTGGGTTACTCAGTTCAGTGTTTGATTACCTCACTTTTGGTACACTCCTGTTACTGCTGCACGCCAACCCCGCGCAATTTAGAACTGGCTGGTTTATAGAATCGGTAATCTCTGCATCCCTGATTGTGCTAGTAATTCGGACGCGGCAATCGATTCTGAAAAGCAAGCCAGGAAAGTACTTGCTAGCAGCGACGCTCACGATCGTCGGTGTCATACTCCTTCTGCCTTATACTCGCTTAGCGGGTTTAATAGGATTTCAACCCTTATCGATTGAATTTTTATGGGTGTTAGCTGCCATTATCGGACTCTACATCCTCAGCGCCGAAGCTGTTAAACGAGTGTTCTATCATTACGTCCGATCTTAATTATGTCTCCCTCACATAATCGTTTATGAACCTCAAAATCGATGGCAAAACAATTTCTGACATCGTTATTGGTATGTCAGATGGTTTAACAGTGCCCTTTGCGCTCGCGGCGGGTCTAGCTGGAGCCATTGCCCAAAGCCACATTGTCCTAGTCGGCGGTTTATCCGAACTTGCAGCGGGTGGTATTTCGATGGGGTTAGGGGGGTACTTGGCAGCAAAAAGTGAGCGAGATATCTATGTTGCCAAACTTCGACAAGAGCAGCAATCAATTCGAGCGGTTCCTGAAGAAGAAATTGAAGAGGTGCGACAGCTTTTAGCAGACTATGGCTTGCAGGAAGAAGCCTTGCAAGGGGCTGTCAACGGCATCATCTCGAATCACGAAGGGTGGGCGAGGTTCATGATGAGAGAGGAACTTGGACTAGAGCAACCCCAGCCGGATCAAGCGCTTAAAACCGCACTCTGCATCGGTGGGGCATACATCGTCGGTGGTGCTGTGCCGTTGTTGCCTTACGCCTTTGGCTTTCCGATTATGACCGCTTTTTATGGGAGTGTTGGGGTGACATCGATCGCTTTACTCATTTTCGGCGCGGTCAAAGGCAAGTTTACTTCGGTGCCGCCGCTCAAAAGTGGTTTGGAAACGTTTATGGTAGGGAGCTTGGCAGCAGCGGCAGCCTATGTCCTCGCACGATTGGTGGTCAAGATGCTTTAAAGGTGAATTCTTTCAATTGAGTATAGTTCGGCAGATTTCCGGCGATCTCGGTGTAGGTTGCCTTATCGTATTTCAGAAAGCCCAAGGCTCGATAATCGTTGTCGAGTCTCAAATTATTTTGGATCTTACGCAATTTTGGTGAAGCGAAGATGTAAACCCTATGGGAAGCGGAGCTACCGCGAACCACCCCACTGTATTTTCTAGGTTTCGGACTGCCTGAATTCTCAGCAAGTTGCCGTTGCCCTTGGGGGCACTTGAGGATTGGAACAACAGGCTGCACGTAACAGCAGTCTTGGAGGCAGAGGTGATCGGCTGGGAAGTGTCCATGATCGTTGAGATGCTTAGCATCCCCTTTGAGGGAGATTGGTAGCGCGTCGCAATTATGTAAGCTTCTACTTAGAGCTTAGCCGAAAACCTGAATTGCCCGCACCCCAATGCAAGCACACGATAAATTTAGCATTGCTAAATAATAGACTTGTTGGGGAATAACGATCAAAATCGCTGAAAAGCTTACATGGACTGGGTTTCAAGGATTTTGAACAAGAATCGCTGAAACGCTTGCCAGGAAATGGTTTCAAGAGTTTTTGAACTTATTACCCAACAACTCTAATGTTCTGGCTTCTTCTCCCACCGGATCAAAACTCGTCTAAATCGATTCATCCACGAATGTGTTCGCTCTACAACCCAGCGTCTCGCTCGGTAGTTCGGAATGTCCTCGATCATTCGTTGTCCTTCGTCTCGCGGTGGAATGTGCCCGACATCTCCCCATGCCTTGAGGATTTCTCTCACCTCATTGTAGTCATCGCCTTTGTCTAAGCAAAGATTTCGAGCTTCTCCTTCTGGAGAGTCTTCTGGTACGATTCGTTGCGCTGCTAGCGTTGCTTCCGTCAGTTTCATATCCTGCCGATTTGCGCCTTCAATCACAATCGCCAAGGGAATGCCGTTGCCATCCGTTAATAAACTCCGCTTTGTGCCAGACTTGCCTCGGTCAGTAGGATTACGCCCCGTTGCTTTTTCCCCCCAACGGCGCTTTGAGGGTTGAGTTAAACTCAACCCCTTCTTGATAAATTAAGTTGTCGAATCGTCTCTTCCTCAAAAGCTTTCACCGTCAACTCAATGTTCTTCCTCTCACTACAATACTCACCTCACGTTTGAGGTCGTGTATTCACAAAGGACGAGTCGATGTGTGATTTGTATACGTTGATTAAGGAGTTTACAATTCTTTATAGAAATAGCGGTTGTTTTAACACGAGTGCCATTCTCTCGCTTCGAGTTCTTGTTGAGACAACAATAAAGTAGATTCAATTTCCGCTCGGATCGGGGCGGTCACTTCACAATCGCTGTGTAGACAATCGAGCAGGAGTTGATTGGCGGCGTAGTAGCGTTGCAGGACTTGCTGTTGCTCTGGGCTAAACTGCCAGTCTTGATCAAGCCGCCGATAGTGAGCGATCGTGGTTTTAAGCTGCTCTGACCAGGCGGTGTGGTGTGCCTGCCACCAACTCTGAAACCATGCCTGGTTTTGTTCGAGCGGCAATTGCTCTTGGAGTTGTTGCAGAGATTTGTGAAACCCAGCATCCAGTACAATCCCCAAAATATTGCTGAGTGAATCGCTGCATAGATGAGCATAGGCAAAATCTGAACTTTGGTCGATCGCACACTCCACCAGCAGGTCATCTAAGGCGACATCCAAAAGCATCCCCTGGTCGAGGGTGCAGGCGATCGCAAAGTCAGCCGCTTTGTGCGGCGTTTGAGCCAGCGCTAGATAAAAGGCTCGCACCGTTGCCTCTCTGGTTTCAACTGGGAGCTTCGATTTTTGGCTTGCCCACCGCAAAAACTCTTGCAGATAGGGGTCTTGGGCAACCAACGCATCAATCTGCTGTTTCATCAACTGCATCAGTGAGTCGGCACTTCGCAGCATCGAAGCGGTCAACAAAAAGATTTCGTGCCAGTGCGGGTCTGTCAGGTGACTCACCAGCCCGCCCAATGCCTGCTCTAACGACTGAAGGTTATGACTCGCAACGATATTTCTCGCGGTGAAATATTCTTGAAACGCCAGATAGGAAAACGAGAAAATGCCCCGTGCACGTTCGGTTAACAAGCCGTGTTGAGACTCGATCGCCTTCAGCACCGATTCACTTTCGAGGTGCAGTTCTTCATCGTCGGTTGAAGCATTGGGCAGATGCCGGATATAGTCCTCAATGTGTTGCTCCACCACCCGCTGCTCAAAGAAATACTGACCCTGATCAAAGGTGACCGCAGCAAGCTGGCTCAACAGCTTCAGCTTTTGGGGCAACAAAAACCCCCGATAAACTTCATCGCGTTCGACCCCTCTGGCTTCATCCCATTTGCCTAACAGCAAATCTAGCCCTTCCTTATAAAACTCGCTGCGCTTGGTCGGAAACCTGCTCTGACCATAAAACACCCAACAGGCAAGGTGCAAAAACAGCGGATTAACCACTAGCTGACGAAACTGCCAGTTTTCTGGGAGGTCTAGCTTCTGGATAAACTGAGAGGACTGCATTGCGCCTGCCTGAGCGGTGGTTTTGGTAAATGCCACAAACCATTTCTGTGCGAAGGCGTTGATTTGTGCCTGCGTAAATGGAGCGATCTCCACATCGGTGAAGCCTCGCAGACTAAACTTTTGGGCAGCAGTGCGGCAGGTCGTCACAACTCGATTTTTGTGATATTTGGCTGAAAAGCGACGAATTTCTCTCAAGACCGCAATGCTCTCCGGGTGCAGAACTTCATCCAGTCCATCCAACAACAGCAGCACCCGTCCGGCTTGCAGCAAGGTCTCGATCGTAGTCGGGTCAGCGATGCCATCAATGAGAAATTCTTGCCGTAAGTAGTTCAACAAGCTGAATTCGCCGTTGGTGGACTCTTCCACAAAATGTCTCAGCGTGACGAAGATCGGCACCCGCATCGCCTCAAACGCGCCCTGGCTACACTGAATGGCAAGGTGCTGTAGAAAGGTCGTCTTTCCGGCTCCTGGTTTGCCCAATACTCTGAGTTTGGGATAGGTTTCAACGGCTCGCATTCCTGAAATTTGGCGCTGATCAACCTCACCCAAGCCCATGCGATCGACCGCTTCCGGTTGCAAGGTTTTGAGGTTGACGACTTCTAGGCGCTGCTGACTCGCGATCGCTTCTAAAATATTGACATCAATATAGATATCATCAATGCTGACGGGGTGGCTGATATCTAGCAACTGCAAGCTGCCGCACTGGTCTTGAATTTTAGCCTGACGCTGCGATCGCACCTGCTGCACCAGACTCTCGATCGCGAGACCGCCCACCTGCTTTTGAAGCTCAGGAAATTCAGCGGGAGGATCGATGGCAATGTCTCGCCAATCCAAGTCTAAAACCGCACAAATGGCTGTAAAAATTTGACGATCGACCGTCTGCCCAGTGAAAAACCGCCAGATGGGTTGACGAGTCTTTAAGTTGACTTCCCCTGCCAGGTTATCTTGTGTCCATCCCTTCAGGGCAAACGCTCGTTTAGTCTGTTGAATTCCAGAAAGAGAAGATTGAAGCGATCGCTTGACCATGAGATGACCCTCTTGGTCTAAAAGGTTGAGAATTCAAACATTACTGCACACCTTTCGACTCTAGAGCTTTTTCTAAGGGGGCGATATGTTCCTGAAGTTATACATCTGAAGTTATACATCTATAGAGCTTACGTCTTGACAAACGATCTGGATCAAACCTCAGCCAACTGTGCAAGATGATTGAAAGTGTCAGGATTAACTGAGATCTTGCCCCTCTGGCAACCACCGCCCAGAACTGAAGTTCCTAGCTCATCGCTCAAACCCATTCAAAGGGGTTAAAACTCCGGCTCAGTCCTCTTCAGAGGGCTTTTGCTATTAGCCCGAATTTTAATTCAGAGCGGGTCATCGGGAAGTCATTGAGACGGATGCAAGAGATGAGCTCACTCCTTCACATCCATTCCCTTTGAGGTCTCAGCGAGAGAGACCCGAAATTGTCGTGCCTTGGTAATGGGAATAGTTGAAAAAAGTAGGAGGAAACTATCAAAATAATTTCTCATGCCTGCTTGAGTTGGAACTAAGGATCGTGAACTAAATAAGGTCGGTCATTGCAAAACGGGGTTGCCCTCATCCCCTCTTCTCACTAGGGAGAAGGAAAACTAGACGGTTGCTCCCTCTCCTTAGGGTGCCGTGTACACACAAGTCCTCGTCGCTTCGTTTGAGTCGGCTTATGCCCCCTTGTATCTTAAGAGAGTGGTAGACCGTCCCCCCTAAGATTCTTGAAATCGAGATTTAGCTAGGGTCACCACACGGCTTAAACTCAGAACCACCTCGAATTATCGGCAGGGAAGTGAGACCATCTGAGTATCCCGTATGACGCAAGGTAGAGGAACCTCTGAGACTCCTGCCATCCCCTTCATCCTACTGGGAGCAATCTAGATGAGCGAGCATCTCCATTCAATTGGCATTGATGGGTGTAAACGGTTTCTGGATATTCATGTTTATCCCACGGGCAAGTGCTGGCGCGTTCCCAATACCATCGTTGGATTGTTGTCGGTGCAGTCCCAGTTTCCCGAACCCGACCACGTTAAGCGAGTCGTTCTAGAATCGACGGGAGCCTATGAACGAGAAGCGGCTTTGTGGTTGAGTCAAGCGGGCTATCCGGTGGCAGTAATTAATGCCCGTCAAGGACGAAACTTTGCCAGAGCGATGAATCAGCAGGCAAAAACGGATCAAGTCGATGCTCACGTTTTAGCGTTGTTTGGCGACAGAATCACCCCCGCTGTGCGACCTTTGGCGAGTGAAGCCCAACAGCAACTCGATGATTTAGTCACCCGTCGTCGTCAGTTGGTGGACATTCTCACCGCCGAGCGCAATCGCATGGCTTTATTACGAGGAAAAGCTCAATCGAATGTGGAGGGTCATATCGAATGGCTCACGGAGCAGATAAAAGAACTTGATGGCGAAATCGAAGCTCAAATTCAAGCGTGTCAAGCGTGGCGACACACTCAAGAATTAGTCCTGAGCGTGCCCGGTGTGGGAAAAGTCATGGCTTCCACCCTGGTCTCTGCCTTACCGGAGTTGGGCAAGCTGAACCACAAGCAAATCGCTGCTTTGGTGGGCGTTGCTCCCTTTAACTATGACAGCGGGCAAATGAGAGGAAAACGTCGGGTCTCGGGGGGGCGTGCCAACGTCCGACAGGTGTTGTTTATGTCCGCAATGGTCGCGGTTCGGTACGATTCTGTCCTGAAGGAGTTTTATAATCGATTATTGCAGCGTGGCAAAGAGAAGAAGGTTGTCTTGGTGGCTTGTATGCACAAGCTGCTCACCACTTTGAATGCAATCGTCAAGCAGGGTCAGGCTTGGGTGTCTCCTATCGCAGAGGCGGAAACCGAAAAAGTTGCCCTTTCCGCTTGACTTTTAAGATAATTGCTAATCCCCTACGTCACTTGCTTTAAGTCGGGGAACCCGCCCAACGCAGTGACTCATCAAAATTGGGGGACTTTGAACCAGATAAATGGCTTGACCGCTAAAACCTCGTTTCATCTCAAAGTCCCTCAGAATGGGAGATTTAGGGGGCGAAAGATTTTGGCAATGACTGATCAACCGACTTGTGTATACACGGTAGCTCCTTAGGGAGATGGTTGGGGTGAGGGAG
The DNA here is from genome assembly GCA_965277365.1 of Phormidesmis sp. Lineage (GTDB taxonomy): Bacteria > Cyanobacteriota > Cyanobacteriia > Leptolyngbyales > Leptolyngbyaceae > Phormidesmis_A. The sequence goes on from CBDICO010000001.1 coordinate 527,227, forward strand.
AATTTGGTTTTATTTAATCTACGATCCTTAAACCTGAAAGTTGAAGATTACGCATCATTTTTGTATAGAAACCCGCAACCAGTTGAGAGACTCAAGCCGTTTGTGGGGAACTCTTTTGGCTTGATAGTCGCGGTATTAAAAGCCGATAAGCGAGCAGTTTGATGCGATCGTTCACAAGGAACCACGCCAGCGCATAGCCCCAAACGAACAGTGCCCAGCCCCAGCCGAGTGGTGTCATAAACAGACCATAGACTGCGATCAACGTCGCTAAGATTTGTGTGCCGAGGACGGCGATCCAGAGAATCTTGGCAGGAGGAATAGACCAGAACGGACCGCGTGTCCGCGTCAGGAAAATCGTCAGATGCCCAGCCACAGATAGTTTCAGATACATCAAGGTCTGAATGTGGGCGCGATCGAGATGGAAAACGCGCTCCCCCAGATAAAACAGACCAAACGCAGCGACCACCCCAATCACGCCCAGCACGGTAGCGATTCCCAGCACCAGCCGCATATCCCAGGACTCCGGCTGATCTTTGTACTGCACGTTGTCATAGGCAATGGACAAGATCGCGCCGTCGTTGAGCAACGCCAGCATGACAATCATCACTGCCGTTAAGGGGTAGAAGTTGAAGACCAGGATCGCCAGCGTCATGAAGAACAGCACCCGCAGCGTCTCGGCGATGCGGTAGATCGCGTAGCTGTTCATGCGTTGGAAAATGCGGCGGCTTTCCTTGATCGCGTCAATAATCACCGATAGTCCCGGTGTCATCAGCACGATGTCTGCTGCTGCCCGCGCTGCATCGGTCGCGTCTGAAACGGCAATGCCGCAGTCGGCTTGCTTCAGCGCTGGCGCATCATTCACGCCATCACCCGTCATCCCGACAATGTGTCCGCGCTTTTGCAGGACATCGACAATGTGGAACTTGTGTTCGGGGAACACCTGGGCGAAACCATCCGCTTTCTCGATCGCCTCCGCAGACTCAGCCGTCTCCTGCTGCTTGACATCCCCCAGACTGCTGGCATCGAGAATGTTTGCGCCCAGACCCAGTTTTGTCGCCGTTTCCTGCGCGATCGCGAGGGCATCCCCCGTGACCATCTTGATCTGAACGCCCATCTTGCCTGCGGTGGCGATCGTAGTCTTAGCATCGTCCCGGGGCGGATCGAACAAGGGCAATACCCCCACAAACTGCCAGGGAGCATCACCCTCCGATCGCGCTACGCCTAACGAACGAAAGCCGCGCGCCGCGAAATCTTTGACCGCCTTTTCGGCAGCGGACTTCACCTGCGCATCCTGGTCGGACAGAGCCAGAATCACCTGCGGTGCACCCTTCGTCACTTTGAATGCTTTGCCGTCCGTGCCCTTGACGGTTGCTTCCGTGCGTTTATGCACCGGGTCGAAGGGTGTGAAGTGAACAACCTCATAGGCGCTTAACGCATCCTTGTCTTTTAGTCCATCCAAAACGGCTAAATCAATGGTGTCGTTGTTGTCACTGCGCGATGCCAGTGCGCCATCGAGAATCACTTGCTCGGCGGAAGTATTGTTCACGCAAAACGGATCGCCCAGGGTCAGCTTGTTTTGGGTCAGCGTGCCCGTCTTGTCCGCACACAGCATATCCACACCCGCCAATTCCTCGATCGCGACTAGCTTGCTCACGATCGCTTGTTTCTTGGCGAGGAGGCGTGCCCCCACTGCCATCGTCACCGATAGCACGGTTGGCATCGCCACCGGAATCGCAGCCACGGTCAGCACCAGCGCGAACTGCAAGGTGGTGAGAAGCGGATCGCCCCGTGAAATCGCGACGGTTAGAATCAACGTCACCAGCGCCAGCGCCAGAAAGATCAGGTAGTTGCCGATCTTCAAAACCGCCTTTTGAAAGTGGCTCGTGGTGTGTGCCGTTTGCACCAGTTGCGCCGTCTTGCCAAAGTAGGTCTGCTCACCCGTGGCATAGACGATCGCCCCCATTTCACCCTGACGCACGATCGAGCCAGAAAAGACCGCCTCGCCAGACTTGCGCGTAGCGGGTAACGATTCACCTGTGAGTGCCGATTGATCCACCTCCACCGAGTCACCCTCCAGGAGTCGTGCATCGGCTGGCACAAGGTCACCCATGCGTAAGCGGATTACATCTCCTGGCACCAATTCACGCGACGGTGGATTGATCCACTTGCCATCCCGTTTCACCCGCGCCTTGACGGACAGCTTCGCCTTCAGGGCGGCGATCGCATTCCCTGCTTCGTGTTCTTCCCAGAAGCCGACGACGGCATTGGAAACCAGTAACAGCAGAATGATGAAAAAATCTGCCCAGTGTCTCACCATACCGGACAGAATCACTGCCACCTCGATCATCCACGGAATCGGTCCCCAAAAATAGCTGAGGAATTTCAGGTAGGGATTGGTTTTCTCTTCCTTAATCTCGTTGGGTCCATAGTGCTTCAGCCGTTGACTCGCCTCGTCTTGAGTGAGACCTTCGGTTGATGACTCCAGTTTTGCCTCTAGTTGATCCATCGGCAGAGTTTTCAGATCGTCCTTCGGATCAGGACTTGCTTTGGAATTTGGATCAGGACTTGCTTTGGAAGCTTTAGATCGATCGGCAACGGGTTTCATCATGAGTATTCCTTGGGCATTTATTGGATGGAACGGTTACAGGGAATGGGTTTTTGTCACAGGGTTTCAAGGTCACAGGGTTTTAAGGTTGCTTTTTCAGCCCCAGTCCGAGAACACGACACACAGACTTGGCGATCATGAAGGCTTCGTCCGTGGGAATCACGCGGACAGGCACCCGGCTGGTTTCCACCGAAATCACGCCCTGATTCGCCACATTTCGCCCTTCGTTGAGTTCGATGCCCAGGAAGCCTAAGCCATCGCAAATTCGGCTGCGGACTGTGGGGGCATGCTCCCCGATGCCCCCCGCGAACACCAATGTGTCCATGCCGCCCAATGCCGCCGCAAAAGCACCGATCCATTTCTTCACTTGATAGCAGAACAGCGCGATCGCCTCAGCCGCCCGCACATCGTACAGTTCGCGATCGAGCAAGTCACGCATATCGGCACTGGTTTCGGATATCCCCAGCAACCCAGACTGGAAATGCACCATGTCATTGAATTGCTGCACGCTCATTTGTTCGGTGCGCGCCAGATACCCTACCAGCCCCGGATCGAGATCGCCGGAACGGGTACTCATCGGCACTCCAGCGGTTGGGGTAAAGCTCATGCTGGTGTCCACAGGTTTGCCGCCATGCACCGCCGCCAGACTTGCGCCATTCCCCAGGTGAGCGAGGATCACCCGACCGTGTGCTGCTGTGCCGTCCAGGCGGGACAGTGCTTCCATCAGGAACGCATAGGACAAACCGTGAAACCCGTACCGTCGCACGCCCTGGGCTTCGTAACGGCGGGGGATGGGTAACATCTGGGCGACGCGCGGCAGGTCATGGTGAAATGCCGTGTCGAAACAGGCAACTTGGGGCAGGTCTGGAAAACGGTGGTGCAACGCCTCGGTCAACCGGATTTCTTCCGGCAGATGTTCAGGGTCGAAGGGGCTGATCCGGCGCAGTGCCTCAAGCATTGCCGGAGTGATGCGCTGGGGCTGGCTATACGTCGGTCCTCCATGCACGATGCGATGCCCCACCGCAGTCAAGGTATCACGCCCACAATGTCCCTCTAGCCAATCCATGAGCGTACCCACTGCCACCGTGTGATCCGCTGCCGCGATCGACCGCGAAAGGTTGTCTGCCGGGTTCAGCCCTTTGACCTGCAAGGTTGCATCTGGTAACCCAATGCGCTCAATCCCACCCTCTAGCAGGCGTTGGAGAGAGTCGCCGGACTCGAACAGCGCGAACTTGATGCTCGATGAGCCGCCATTGATTGTCAGGATATGGGGGTTTGCTGGTTTCATTGGGACTCCGTTACGGTGATCGGCGATGGTTACTCAGGTAGGCATCGAGCCAGCAGGATGACGCTCGATCGGGGGCTGAGGGGATACGTTTGTGGATCGTCCCAAAGCGGCTCCTCCCCCGCAGTAAAGAGATCGTGGGGCGATTCGCCAGCGGTATCGACGGCTAGATGCCACTGAGTCCCTGGCGGTGCTGGGGGCAACCTGAAAGCCACGGCATCGGTGCCAGCATTGAACAACAGGCAAAGTGCGTGCTGTTCCGCTTCAGGGATCAGACAGGCAAACTGCTTTGCCTTCGGGTCAAACCAGTGGGGCAAGCCGCCTTGGGGCGCAAACCACTGGATCTCGGCATCGGTGTAGAACACCTCTTGGCTGAGAATCGCATGGGCACTGCGAAAGGCGATCAGTCCACGGGTGAAGCGAAAAATCTCCTGATGCTCTTCCAGACAACTCCAGTCATGCCAACTCGTGGCATTGTCCTGGCAGTAGGCATTGTTGTTGCCGCCCTGCGTGCGCCGAAATTCGTCCCCACCGAGCAGCATTGGCACACCGCGCGAGACCAGCAGGGTCAGCAGGAAATTCTTGATCTGGCGATTCCGGATGGACGTAATCGCCGCATCCGTCGTCTCGCCTTCCACACCGTAGTGATCGCTGAAATTAGCGTCACTGCCGTCCCGGTTGTTTTCTCCGTTGGCTTCATTGTGTTTGGTGCGATAGCTCACTAGATCGTTGAGCGTAAAGCCATCATGGCAGGTGACGAAATTGATGCTATCGGGACCTTTGCCGGAGCGGGTATAGATGTCGGCACTACCACTAATACGGCTGGCAAACAAACCCAGCATCCCCTCATCGCCCCGCCAGAACCGCCGCACATCATCCCGGTAGCGACCGTTCCATTCCGACCAGCGCCGCTCTGAAAAACTACCCACCTCATAGGCACCAGCGGCATCCCACGCCTCCGCAATGATTTTCACATCTCTTAAGATGGGATCTTCGGCGATCCGTTCCAGCAGCGGGGCATTGGCGAGCAAGTTACCGGCTTCATCCCGCCCTAGAACCGATGCCAGGTCAAACCGGAAGCCATCCACATGCATCTCGACCATCCAATGACGTAACGCCGCCAGGATATGATCCCGCATGACCGGATGGTTAGCGTTAACGGTGTTACCTGTCCCCGTATAGTTCTTGTAGTGGCGTTTGTCGCCTTCCAGGGTGTAGGCGATCGCGTTAGCCATGCCGCGAAAACAGAGCGTGGGACCCAGTTCGTTACCCTCTGCCGTGTGATTGAATACGACATCCAGAATCACTTCGATATCTGCCTGGTGAAACGCCTGCACCATTTCCTTGAACTCCAGCTTCTGCTGCCCCAAGCCGCCTGCACTGCTATAAGATGCTTTCGGCGCAAAGAAAACCACCGGATCGTAGCCCCAGTAATTCCGGAGCGGTTGGTTCGTTTGGGGATTGCGGCGCGGACTAGGCGTGTCATTGAACTCCTGGATGGGCATCAGTTCCACAGCGGTCACGCCCAGGGTTTTGAGATAAGGAATCTTTGCCATCAGTCCGCGATAGGTGCCCGGATGCTCCACGTCCGACGTGGGATGCATGGTAAAGCCCCGCACATGCAGTTCATAAATCACGGTCTTCGACCACGGATGCCGGGGTGGACAGTCTCCCTCCCACTCAAAAGACTCGTTGAGAAAGATACATTTGGGCATCGACCCGGCATTGTCCACGGTTGAGCATGATAAGTCCTGCTCTGGTGCCAAGGGATCATAGCCACGTGCTGCTGCAAAATCCCACGGAGGCAGTTGCGAAAGCGCGATCACGCAGGGATCGAGGAGCAATCGCTTGAAATTGAACCGCTGCCCTTCACTGGGTGCGTAAGGACCATCCACACGGTAGGCATAGCATTGACCGGAACTGATGCCCTTTACCCAAACGTGCCAGACATCGCCAGTACGATGGCACGCGGCATCGAGATCGATCGACTGGGCAGGCACGACATCTTCGGGATGGTCAAACAATTCGAGTCGAACGCGGCTGGCATCTCGGCTGAAAAGCGCGAAATTTACCCCTCCGCCTGTTTCCTGAGTGCCAAACGGCAATGGAGAACCCACCCGCACGTCCGCGCGGGCGGAGATCTCCGAGATATAGTCGTGCAACTCGCGTTGCGGCTCTTTCATAATCGTTACCATAGGTCTCCTTTAAAAGTCATTTCGATACTGCTTAATAATTCCTAAAACCTTTGCTAAGAAGGGATTAGCGTTTTGAGTCTCTTGAACAGGAATGATTGAGATGGTTAAAGAAGCTGTGCTAGCGATCGCTAGAGATTGAATGATGCGCTTGGTCACATCTTGAAATAGGTGACTGCGCCGATGATTTTAGTAGAAGTGTTTGAGTATTTCGTCGCCGAAAGTTCGCTAACGGTGATGAATCTGATGAGATTGGTGGTGTGCGGCTTCAGCCTAAATAAGAAATCCCAGCTTTCTACCGTTTTCGCGAGCAATATGAAGTAACGCAACCTCTTGTGTATGGTTAAGACCCATCCATTCACTCGCATGAATAATGATGTTGGAATGTATCACAATAACTTCAGCTCTGATGTGAGTAAAACGCTCTACGCCAAGAACTCGCCGGATTAAAGAAACAATGGGTGCAAACATGAACAGTTATCCTTTGGATTTTTAAATGATTAAGCTGTTACATTAGAGCAGAGGCTCTATAGCCCACGTTTCCATTAACTGATTGAACATCAGCCGGGCTAACTAATTGAGGTTCGACTAGGCTTTCTGGTTCTTTCTGTACTGGCTCTTTCTGTACTGGTTCTTTCTGCACTGGCGCTTGTTCCTGTCCCATGCCCATCGTCATAGCAGTCATCCCCGCCAGACCACCGAGTTGCATCGTATCTAACGCCGTGCTGGGTACCATGACGATCGTGGCATTGCTCTTCAATCCCTCATAGAGCATGTTCATTGCCCGCAAGTGCAGTGCGACCGGATTGTTGATATAGGTCTTGGCAGCTTCCCCAAATTTTTCCGCCACCTGTCGCTCAGAATCGCCCAGAATCACCCGTGCCTGCCGCTCTCGTTCCGCCTGTGCCTGCATTGACATCGCATCTTCTAAGGCAGCAGGAATCAGAACATCCTTCACTTCCACCGAAATCACGTTGATGCCCCATGACTCGGTGCGATCGTCAATGATTCTCTGCAAATCCTTACTGATTTTCTCCCTGCCTTCCAACATGTCCGATAGCATGGTCTTGCCGATGACATCCCGCAGAGCCGTTTGGGATGCCCAGCTAATCGCGCTTGTATAGTCCGCAACATCTAGGGCTGCTTTCTTCGGATCGACAACCTTCCAAAACAGGACAGCATCTACATCAACTGGCACTGTATCCTTCGTCAGAGTCTTCTCCGCCTGGAAAGAAGTGGTAATCACACGAGTGTCAATCCGGTAAGGTATCGTGTCGATCATCGGAATAATGAAAACGAGTCCTGGTCCCTTGAGAGCGAGGAATTTTCCTAACCGCAAGACCACTAATCTTTCCCACTCATTCACTACCTTAATAGCGCTAAAAAGAGTTGAAGCTAACACACCGCCAAGACCAAGAATGATGACTAAAAGAAGGAAGGGGCTAGTCGCGTAATGTGGGACGGAGTTGTCCACAGCTAAGAACGAATCTCCCGTACTTTGGGACATACTCGCGATCGGCGTTCCCGCTTGGATTTGATCGCTAAATAATGGATGAGAGTTGATTGTTTTCATTTCAATGACCTCAATGAGTTAGACAATTGAATTTGATCACCGCAGAATTTAATGCAGATGATGGGCTTTTAGCTCCTCCTGAACCTGTTCCAGCGTGCGGTTCTTGGTTTCAGGCACCAGGAAATAGGTAAACAGCACCGAAGCTACCGTCAATGCCGCATACAGCCAGAACGCACCGGGACGACCTAGAGACTGCACAATCGAGAGGAAGGTCACGGCGACAATCAGGTTCGCCCCCCAGTTGGCAACGGTTGCTACACTCATCGCCTTGGAACGGACATTCAGGGGATAAATTTCGGAAATTAATAACCAGAACACTGGTCCCAGCCCGATCGCAAAGGATGCCACATACAGCATCAGGATCAACACCACGGCAATGCCCAGAGAAGACGTTAACTGAGGCAGTTGGAAGGCGATCGCCAGCAGACCCAGAGCGATCGCCATGCCGCTTAGACTGGCCAATAACAGAGGACGACGGCCAGCCCGATCCACCAACCAGGCTCCGATGATCGTAAAGATGACGTTGATGACACCGATCCCCGTAGTTCCCAGAATCGAGATCGCGTTGGAATCGATGCCAGAGAATTTCAGAATCGTCGGGGCGTAGTAGATCACCGTATTAATGCCCGTCGCTTGCTGGAAGATGGCTAAGCCGATCCCAATCACTAGAGGGAGTCGCAGCGCAGGCTTGAGCAAGTCTGACCAGCTAGAAGACCCTCCTGTTGCCAGACTCTGGTGAATGTCTTTAAGTTCTGCATCAACGTTTTGGGTGCCTCGAATTTTGACCAAGTTAGTGCGGGCCTGTCCACCCCGGTTCTTCATCACCAGCCAGCGGGGGCTGTCGGGCATTTTCAGCATTCCTATTCCCAGAGCTAGAGCAGGAACAATCGCCAGTCCCAGCATCCAGCGCCAGCCGTCAGGAACCTTGATGAAGAGGTAATCCACCAAGTAAGCCAACAGAATCCCAATTGTGAGAGCCAACTGGTTCAGAAACACGAGCGTGCCGCGAATACTTTTGGGTGCTACTTCCGAGATATACATGGGGGAAATAAACGAAGCAATCCCAATGCCAACCCCGACGATAATCCGCCCAAAGATCAAAAGATCCAGGTTGGGAGTCAAGGCGGTCACCACGGCACCCACACCGAAGATAATCGCAGCCAGCATCATCATGTTGCGCCGACCAAAGCGATCGCCCAAAATCCCCCCCAGGGCAGCCCCGGGCACGGCACCAATCAGCACAGCACTGACGGTGAATTCCTGCATAGTGGAATCCAGTCCAAACTGCTGTTTGATAAACAGAATGGCCCCAGAAATGACGCCCGTATCGTAGCCAAACAACAAACCACCGATGGCTGCGATCGCAGAGACAACGATCACAAACCTAGAAACACGGTGAGTCGCCCCGGAGGGGCTGGGTTGGGAAGTGGATGATGTCTGTACCATGTCAAATTTCCTTAGATGAAATTCATCAAAACAACCGCGTTTGTTCCAACTGGGAATAGAACGATGAATCATTCAATTCCTGAATCAGTTTGGCAACCAAAGCTGTCCACCCCGTTTGCTGACTGGCTCCTAACCCAAATCCGGTATCGCCATGAAAGTATTCATGGAACAGCAGCAAATCGCGCCAATGGGGATCGTTTTGAAACTTGGTGATGGTGCCGTAGGTCGGTCGCCGTCCATCGGACTCCCGACGAAACAGGTTGACCAGCCGTTGGGAGAGGTCTTCCGCCACTTCTTTCAACGTCATCCAGTTGCCCGATCCCGTTGGACACTCGACCTTAAAGGAGTCACCAAAATAGCGATAGTAGCGCTGGAGCGACTCGATCAGCAAATAGTTCATGGGAAACCAGACCGGGCCGCGCCAGTTAGAATTACCACCAAAATCCCCAGTGTTGGACTCACCTGGCTGATAGTTGATGGCATAAGTATGACCTTGGTAATTCAATTCGTAGGGATGCTCTAAGTGGATGCGAGAAACCGACCGAATCCCGTAGGGGGACAAAAAACCGTCCTCGTTCAACAGGTGCTTAAGAATGGCTTTGAGTTGTTCTGGCTTGGCGATCGCAAACAGTCGCCGCTCGTTATCCCCCCGTGACTTTATAGAGGCCACATCCAGAAGATCCGGACGATGCTGAGCAAACCAGTCCAGCCCTTCTTTAAAGCCTGTTGCGGCTTCCATTACTCCCGGTTCCAGCGTTACCACCGCAAGCAGGGGCGCGATTCCCACCAGCGAGTACATTTTCAACCGGGTTGTCTGTCCATCCGGCAGGCACAGAGAACTGAAGTAGAACCCATCCTCTTCATCCCAGAGAGGCGGGCGACCGGATTCTCCCATCTGATCCATTGACCGGGCAATGTTCAGAAAGTGCCGCAAAAAGGTGAGCGCCATTTCGCTGTAACCCTGGCTGCGATCGCTCAACTCCAGCGCAATTAACATCAGATTCAACGAGAACATCCCCATCCAGGCCGTTCCATCCGACTGCTCTAGGTAGCCTCCGGTAGGTAAGGCAGCACTGCGGTTGAAGATGGTGATGTTGTCCAGTCCCAGGAAGCCGCCCTGAAACAGTCCCTGATCGCCTTTATCTTCCCGGTTCAGCCACCAGTAATAGTTGGCCATCAGCTTGTGAAACATCCGCTCCAGGAAGTCCCGATCGCCCTTGCCAGTCTTGCTTTTTTCCGTCTGGTACACCTTCCAGGCTGCCCACGCCTGTACGGGAGGATTGACATCACTGAACGACCATTCGTAGGCGGGAATCTGGCCTTCCAGATTCAGGTATTGCTCACTACACAGCAATAACAACTGCCGCTTGGCAAAGTCGGGATCGATCAAGGCCATCCCGACACAGTGAAAACACCAGTCCCAACCGGCAAACCAGGGGTACTCCCACTTGTCCGGCATCGAAATTATGTCTCTGGCATAGAGCGTTTCCCATCGGGCATTCCGACCGGCAAGTCGTTGGGACGGTGGAGGCGGTTGACCGCGATCGCCATGCAGCCAGGTATACACGTCATAGTCGTAAAATTGCTTGCTCCACAACAGTGCCGCAAACGCCTGTCGTTGAATCAGGCGATCGTCTGGACTCAATTGGGGAAACAGGTTGTCATAAAACTCATCTGCTTCCTGCTGCCGCTGCTTGAAAGTATGCGCAAAGGACTGGCCAAAGGGCGCAGACACCTGCTGATGGGTGAAGCGGAGTTGCAAGGTTGCCGTCTCTCCCGCTGCTACTATCAAGTGATAATGAGGAGCCGCTTTGGTGCCAGTATTTTGTGGATTCACGGTCTGTTTCTGCCCATGAATCAGGTAATGATGAAACCCATCTTTGACATAGGCAGTTGGGTTGGAACTGCCAAAAATCCGCTCAAGGTTGGTTTCATTGTTGGTAAATAGCAAGGGGGGATCGGCTCCCTGAAGGCGATCGCAGTAATACAGATATTGACCAACGCTGGGATGATTCAACAGGATCACCCCATCCTCTCCCCGTTCCAGTTGCCCGGTCGGCTTTTCTCCCGTCCACGACCAAGTATTGCGGAACCATAAAGTTGGTAACACATCAATCGGTGCCGGTGCCGCTCCCCGATTGGTAATGTGAATGCGGATGCAGAGGTCGTCGGGTGTGACTTTCGCGTATTCCGCCACAATATCGAAATAGCGATCGCCGTCAAAGATTCCCGTATCGATCAATTCAAATTCGGGATCATGGCGACTGCGGTGAGCATTGACATTGACCAGTTGATCGTAGGGATAGGCTTGCTGGGGATACTTATACTGCCACCGCATGTAGGAATGGCTAGGCGTATTATCCAGGTAGAAATAGTATTCTTTTACATCTTCTCCATGATTGCCTTCACTGTTGGTCAGACCAAACAGCCGTTCCTTTAAAATCGGGTCTTTTCCATTCCAGAAGGCGAGTGAAAAGCAAATTTCACCCGTATCATTGCACCATCCCCCCAGACCATCCTCGCCCCAGCGGTAAGCTCGCGATCGTGCCTGGTCATGAGGGAAATAATTCCACGCATCACCATCGGGAGAATAGTCTTCCCGCACGGTGCCCCACTGTCGTTCACTCAAATAGGAACCCCACTGCTGCCACGGATCAGATTCCCCGACATTCTGAAGAATTCTCTGTTGCTCTGCATCCATACATCAATTCCAAATTCAGAACGATTTTAGACCGTTGCAGCGATTGGCACGTTGCCATCATCGCTGCCACAAGATTCGTGTCGCTTCTAAGGGGATCGCCACGCCGTCGTAGTGCGGTATGATGCGCGCCGTATAGTCCGTAGCTGGGCGTGTCGTGGGTACCTGGGCGCTAAAGCTGTAATCGTTGACCCCACCGTTGACTTTGTCCAAGGGCTGACCACGCGTCATCGTCTGCCGTTCCGTTTTGCCGCCGTTCAAGCCGTTGGCGTATAGTTCTACGTGTACACTCGTAGGGTTGAGGCTGCCGCAAGTGACCTGGACTGCGAATGTGTGCCTTTCTGCATCGCTCACAACGGTTATGGCACCGAAGCGCAGCGTCTGCCATTGCTGTGCCAGCGTGTGTTGCCAAGCAACAATTTGTCTGCCCACTGCGCCGTTGTTGGACGTGCGATCGCGGTAGGCTGTGGCCGCTGGGAGGTAGTATTGCTCGGTATAGGTCTGCACCGTGCGGTTGGCGGAGAAGTGGGGTGTCAATTGCGCCATGCTGTTTCGCATTCGCCTGACCCAGGCGCTGGGGATACCGCTATCATCGCGGGTATAAAACTCCGGGATCACTTCCCGCTCTAGCAAGTCGTAGAGCGCGTTGGCTTCCACCGCATCCCAGGCAGGATCGTCACCATGTTCCTGACCGTCGCCCAGCGCCCACCCCACCTCAGAGCTGTAGGCTTCTGCCCACCAGCCATCCAGTTCGGAGAGATTGATGCCGCCATTGACGAGCACCTTCATGCCGCTGGTACCACACGCTTCCCAGGGTCGCCGTGGCGTGTTAAGCCACACATCCACCCCCTGCACCAGATGCTCGGTCAGCAGCATGTCATAATCACTGAGAAAGATGGCATGGGGGCGTGTTTCAGGTTGCCGGATTGAAACGCACCCATTCCTGAATCAGGGCTTGTCCTGCTTGGTCTGCTGGATGTGCCTTGCCAGCGATGATCAGTTGTACCGGACGCTGTGGATTGCTCAAGAGACGCAGCAGCCGATCGCGATCGTGCAGCAGCAGGTTGGGGTCTCTTGTAGGTGGCAAAGCGGCGGGCAAAACCTAGTGTTAAGGCATTGGGATCAAAGAGATGCCGCGCCTGCTCAACCGTGTCGGACGATGCACCAGCGGCGGCATAGTGCTGGGCGAGGCGCTGGCGAGCGTATTCAACTAAAGACTTGCTGGTGTCCAGGGCGAAATTGCCAAAGGTCGTGATCGGTGAGGCGGCTTATATCCTGTTCGAGCGTTTCCGTCATGCCCAGCCAGCGGTCTTTGCCACAGGCTTCCGTCCAGAGATCGTCGGACGCAGCCGAGTCCCACGTCGGCATATGAACGCCGTTGGTTACAGAGCCAATGGGCACTTCGGATTCCGGCCAGCGGGGAAAAAGCGGCTCAAACAGTTGCCGACTGACCGTTCCATGCAAGCGGCTCACACCATTCACCGCGCCGTTGCCACGGACGGCTAGATAAGCCATGTTGAAAGGCTCCGACGAGTCATGCGGGTTCTGGCGACCCAGAGCCAGCAAGTCGTGGATTGTAATGCCTAGCTTGTCCTGGGCATAACGACCGAGGTATTGCTCGATGAGTGCTGGGTCAAAGCGATCAAAGCCAGCCGCCCACAGCGGTGTGGGTGGTGAACAGGTTTCCCGCGCGCGTGGCAGACAGGGCTACGTCAAACGGCTGCGCGTTGGCTTGCCATGAAGTGATGGGCGCGTTCCAAAATGGCGAACGCCGCGTGTCCTTCATTGAGATGACAGACTTCGGGTTGGAGGTCGAGGGCGGCAAGCAACCGCCAGCCACCAATGCCAAGCAGCATTTCTTGCTTGAGGCGTAATTCTGGTCCGCCGCCATACAGTTCGCTGGTAATGCCGCGATGGGCAGGAAAGTTGGCTGCGTCATTGCTGTCTAGCAGGTAAAGTTTGACTCTGCCCACCTGCACCTGCCAGGTGCGTAGCCAAACTGAGTAACCGGGTAAGGCAACCTCCAACCGCAACCACTCGCCGTTCGAGTGGCGCAACGGCGAAATCGGCAACTGTCCAGGGTCATTGTAGGGATAGAGGGCTTGCTGCGCGCCGTCCTGGTCAATCACCTGACGAAAATAGCCCTGCTGGTAGAGCAACCCTACGCCAATCACTGGCACACCTAGATCACTGGCAGCTTTTGAGCTGATCACCAGCGACATTGCCGAGTCCGCCGGAGTAAATGGGCAACGCTTCACTCAGCATGAATTCCATGCTGAAATAGGCGACACAGCTCAAGGGAGACTGCGGGTGCTGTTGTTGAAACCAGGCGGGTGCCATTGCCTCTTGCTGCCTGGTGAGTAACAGGTCATCCACCTGCTGGCGAAAACCAGGATCGGCCAACACCCGCTCAATGCGATCGCGCGCGACCGTCTGGAGGACAACCCAGGGGTTTTGGGTCATCTCCCAAAGCACAGGATCAAGTTGCCGCCCAAACGGCATCGGTCGCATGATTCCACGACCAGCGCAGATCGAGAGCCAGTGCTGCGAGGGAATCGAAGCCCTCGATTTCTGTCGGTAGAAGATTGTAAAGGGGGTGACTCACCCGACGATTACTGCTCATGCGTTCTCCTGGTGTTAGCGATCGGACAGACTCTCCAGCTACTGCGGCGATGTCACGCCCATCAGTGGTTCATTGCGGGTGACGGATGGGACTTCAGCCGCAAACTCATCCATCAACCGCTTGAAGGAGTTCATTGTGTGTACCCAGATGGTGCTCCAAGGTTTCAGGCTGGGTGCGATCGAGGATTGCTTGGGCGCGGGTTGTGTCATCCGTGGAGCCGTGGACAATCAGGACAAACTTGTCGTTCTTAATCGCCTTTTCGTACCGCAAGATGCTGTCCTTGGGAATCCCCAGGCTGTACAAGCCTGCCCCAACCGCACTCAGCCCGCCCATCACGATCGCCCCCTCCAGCGCCCCCACAATCCAACTGACCAAGGGACCTGCCACGAGAATCGGTCCCAAACCGGGAATCATAAAGAACGCGGAACCGAACAAGAACCCCCACAGTCCGCCCCAGAAGGCACCGATTTGCCCCCAGGCTTGCATCCGATCGCCCGTATTGTAGTAACCGACCACATTTTCCTCGGTGTGATAGTCGCGTCCCACGATCGAGAGTTTCTTCATATCGAAGCCAGATTGCTGTAGTTCTTTGACAGCCCGCTTCGGCAGCCGTGTGCGTTGGATAGATTGCCACAACGGCATTGTCCTGGTTCAGGGTATTCTCTTTTGGCTGTTGTTGCAGATTGATCATGGTGTTATCTCCAGAATTGTTTAGTTGCGGAATTCTTTGCTGATTTTTTCGGCTATGCCAGTCGTGCGTTTCTCACTGTCCTTGGGCGGTTCATCGGTGCGGCGCTCCTGCGCCGCCGCCAGTCCTAAAAGGTGTCTGTTGGCACCTTCTTGCTCCTTGCGGTTTGGCTCGGAGGTAAGTTCTGGCTTCTGCGGTGCCGCCAGCGTAGCCGTGACGATCGTTTGCGCTGCCTCAAGGATTTGGCGGAGATGCTCTGCTCCCTGGAAGCTCTCCGCATAGATCTTGTAAAGAGGCTCGGTGCCTGATGGACGCGCTGCGAACCAGCCGCTTGCGGTCACCACTTTCAATCCACCGATGGGAGCACCATTACCCGGCGCATGGGTGAGGATCGTCTGGATCTTTTCGCCCGCTAGTTCGGTGAGCGTGACCTGGTGCGGTGAGAGGTTTGCCAACCGTTGCTTTTCCTCTGGCGTGGCGGTTGCCTGAATGCGGTCATAGGCGGGATCACCAAACTCGTGCGTGAGTTTGCAGTAGCTTTCGCCGAGATCGTGATCCGTCCTTGCCGTGATTTCCGCTGCCAGCAAACAGGGCACAAAGCCATCCTTGTCCGTTGTCCAGACGCTGCCATCCAGACGCACAAACACCGAACCCGCGCTCTCTTCGCCCGCAAAGCCCAGCGAACCATCCAGCAAGCCTTCCACAAACCACTTAAAGCCAACCGGCACCTCAAAGAGCTGACGACCGAGCTTGACGACAAGCCGATCAATCATCTGGCTGCTCACGATCGTTTTGCCGATCGCCGCTGACTCGTGCCACTGCGGTCTGTTTTGAAAAAGATAGAAAATCGCCGCACAGAGATCATGGTTAGGCGGCAGCAAACCCTCGCGTTTGGTCACAATCCCATGCCGATCGTGGTCGGTGTCGCAGGCGAAGGACAGATCAAAGCAATCCTTCATCCCAATCAGTCGCTGCATGGCATAGGGCGAAGAGGGGTCCATCCGAATCTGACCATCCCAATCCACTGTCATGAAACGAAAGGTGGGATCGATCGTTTCATTGACAACCGTCAGGTTCAAACCATAGCGCTCCGCGATTCGCGCCCAGTAGTGGACACCAGCACCGCCAAGTGGATCAACGCCGAGATGGATTTTCGCGCTGCGAATGCTGTCCAGGTCGATCACCGTGCCCAGGTCGTTGACGTAGGCGGACACATAGTCGTGCCGATGCGTCGTGGCGGATCGTAGAGCCTGCTCGTAGGGCATGCGGTTTACTCCCTGGAGTCGAGCTTCAAGCAGCACATTTGCCGTCGCTTCAATCCAACCAGTGATGCGGGTGTCGGCTGGTCCACCACTAGGTGGGTTGTATTTGAAGCCCCCGTCATGGGGTGGATTGTGGGAGGGCGTGATCACAATCCCATCGGCGCATCCGCTTTTTCTCTGTCGGTTGTAGGTCAGGATCGCATGGGAAATCACTGGGGTTGGGGTGTATTCATCGCCCTCAGCCAGCATCACTTCGACACCATTTGCCGCCAGCACCTCAAGCGCGGTGGCGCAAGCCGGAACGGAAAGCGCGTGCGTATCGATGCCGAGATACAGCGATCCAGTGATTTTTTGTCGCGTGCGGTAGAGGCAAATCGCCTGGGTAATCGCGAGAATGTGCCATTCGTTGAAAGCCAGTTTGAAGGATGAGCCACGATGCCCTGAGGTGCCAAACGCCACTCGTTGTGATGGGACAGAGGGGTCAGGAATCTCGGTATAGTAGGCGGTGATGAGCCGTGGCACATCGACTAATAGTTCCAGGGGTGCAGGCTTTCCAGCCAAGGGACTTGTTTTCATGACTTTCCCGCTAACTGTCCTGGGAGCTTTTGCGTTAGGGTTTCCATCAACTTGTCGAACGGGTGGTTAAATTTAGCGACCCCTTCATCCTCAAGTTGCTGCGTTACGTGGTCGATATTAATGCCCAAGGCTGGCAGTTGCTCCAATACCCAACCAGCTACCGTGACATCTTCTTCGAGTCGGGCTTGCGGCTCTCCATGATCGCGATAAGCATTAAGGGTTTTGATGGGGGTGGTGTTGATCGTGTCCGATCCAATGAGGGACTCAACATATTTCACGTCACTGTAAGCTGGGTTCTTGGTGCTGGTGCTAGCCCAGAGTAGTCGTTGGACACGAGCGCCCTGAGTAGCCAGCTTCCGAAACCGATTACTATCGAATATTTCCTTGTAGCTTTGATAAGCCATTTTGGCGCTGGCAATGGCAACCTGCCCGTGAACCTTATGGGCGAGGCTTGCATCCTTGTCGCCTTGGGCAATGCGTTTTTCTAGCAGCGGATCGACCAGCGCATCAATCCGACTGACAAAGAAACTAGCCACCGAGGCGATATGTTTTACGGGTTTTCCTTGGGCTAGGCGCGCTTCAAGACCAGCGACATACGCTTCCGCTACCTGCCGATAGCGAGGCAAGCCGAACAGCAGCGTGACGTTAACGCTAATGCCCTCGTGGATGAGTTGCTGGATAGCAGGCAACCCTGCGGCTGTAGCAGGAACCTTAATGAAGACATTCGGTCGGTTCAGCGCGCTCCACAAACGATGGGCTTCCTCGATGGTGCCCTTGGTGTTGTGGGCAAGGTGGGGATTGACCTCTAGGCTGACATAGCCATCTTTACCGTCAGTCTGATCATAGAGAGTGCGGAATGCGTCGGCAGCACTCTGCACGTCATGCTGGCTGATGGTTTCATAGATTACTTCAGCACTTTTGCCCTGCAGCGCCATGCCCCGAATATCTTCGTCGTAAACGTGGCTGTCTGCGATCGCCTGCTCAAAAATGGCTGGGTTTGAGGTCATCCCCCGTAAGCCATCCTCCACGATCAAACGCCTAAGATCGCCGCCAACAATCAAATCGCGTCGGATGTAATCTAGCCAAATAGACTGACCGAGGGTTCCCAATTGTTTTAGAGGATTGTCTTTCATCATTGCGTCTCTTGTTTTTTCGGTATTGTCATCTTGGAGAGGCGATCGCGCCCTTGTATTCGCCTCGAGGCGCGTGATTACAACTGCCCCACCGCTATCCTCCACAATCAAACGTCGCTTTCCGCCTTCTCAATAGCTGTACCAAATGAATGGCAGTGCAATAACTATGGCTCTTAAATAGTGATTGGTTAGTGTGAGGATGTTTGTTTCTATCTACTTAAAAGATGCTGAATGAATAGGTATGATCTTGACATTTATTTCTCATTTCCATTGTTTGATTTGTTTGATTTGCTTAATATCTTGATTTTTATTGATATTAGAAATCAAGAATTCACGATCTAGATAGAAAGTCGATTAAGTACTGGTCTGTTAAGCACTAGAAACGTTGCTGATCCAGCAGAAAGAGTCATGGCTAAAAAGCATGAGTTAGTTTCAGCTAAAGGATTGTTGTTCCTATTTCTGACTTTCAAGCATTGCCCTTGCTTGCAAAAGCTCCTCGTGTTTTGCCTCGCCGATCTTGGGATAGCTGAGGTTGAGTTCCTTCAACTGGGTGTAAATAATGCTGGCGACGACAAGGCGAGTAAACCATTTATGATCTGCCGGGATCACATACCAGGGTGCCCATGCCGTGCTGGTGTGATTAAACATATCTTCGTAAACCGTCATATAGTCATCCCAAAGAGCGCGCTCTTTGGCATCATTCACAGAGAACTTCCAGTTTTTTTCAGGGCGATCGATCCGTTCTAAAAAGCGTTCTTTTTGCTCTTCTTTAGAGACATTCAGAAAAAACTTGAGGATAATCGTCCCGTTATCGACCAGATATTTCTCAAAGTGATTGATTTCTTCAAAGCGCCGCCACCAAATATGCTTGTCGATTAAATTATTGGGGAGTGGTCTCTGCTCCAGGATGTCTGGATGGACTCGTGTCACCAAGATTTCTTCATAATAAGAGCGATTAAAAATGCCAATCTGTCCGCGTTCTGGTAGAGCTTTGGAACAGCGCCATAAATAGTCATGATCCAACTCCTCTGTAGAGGGGGCCTTAAAGCTATGCACCTGACAGCCTTGAGGATTGATCCCCGACATCACATGTTTGATGGTACTGTCTTTACCCGCCGCATCCATTGCCTGAAAAATAATGAGTAAGGCATAGCTATTCTGGGCATACAGCAGATCTTGATAGGTTGCTAACGCCTCAATACCTTCCTTTAATTTATGTTTCGCTTTGGACTTCTTTAAATGATCGGCTTTGTAGTCTGGGTCATAGTCTTTGGCAAGCGAGATTTTCTGCCCTGGTGGAACAATAAACGGACGAATCAAATCGTCAAGTTTGTTGATGGGAAAGGGGTTCAACAATGAATCATCGTGACTCTGTTTATGGGTCATACGCTTAACGCTCCACTGTTGAAGGTCCACTGTTGAAGGTCAATGGTGGTGAAATCTGGCTTTCCTGTAGTGCTGAATCAGGGCGTTGGTGGAACTATCGTGCTTGAGTGGATTTTTGTCCTCAGTCTCAAGTTCAGGCATGATGCGTGTAGCCAGCGCCTTTCCCAGTTCGACCCCCCACTGGTCAAAGGAGTTGATATTCCAAAGGGCACCTTGAGTAAAAACGCTGTGTTCGTAGAGGGCAACGAGTTTCCCCAGGGCTGTCGGAGTCAACCGTTCTAGAAGGATGGTGCTGGACGGACGGTTGCCCTCAAAGGTTTGATGCGGCACTAACCAGGCGGGTATGCCCTCAGCCTCGACTGCCGCTGCCGTTTTGCCAAAGGCAAGCGCCTCTGCCTGGGCAAACAGATTGGCAAAGAGCAAGTCATGGTGGTCTCCCAGCGGGTGAAGCGGCTGGAGAAACCCGATGAAGTCGCAGGGAACGAGCCGGGTGCCTTGATGAATCAGTTGGTAGAAGGAGTGCTGCCCATTGGTTCCCGGCTCTCCCCAGTAAATCGGTCCGGTTTGGCAGGCGACCTCGCGCCCATCCCGCGTCACATGCTTCCCATTACTCTCCATCGTCAACTGCTGGAGGTAAGCCGGGAACCGCTTCAAGTACTGCTCATAGGGTAGTACCGCTACCGTCTCGGCACCGAAGAAGTTATTGTTCCAGAGACCCAGCAGCCCCATGAGCACGGGTAAGTTGCGATCAAAGGGAGCGGTGCGAAAATGCTCGTCCATCTGGTGGAACCCGTCGAGCATGGCGCGAAAATGGTCGGGACCAATGGCAAGCATCGTCGAGAGTCCGATCGCCGAGTCCATGGAGTACCGTCCACCAACCCAATCCCAAAACTCAAACATATTGGCAGTATCGATGCCGAACTGAGCCACCGCCTCGGCGTTGGTCGAAACCGCCACAAAATGTCTGGCAACCGCAGCGGGCTGGCTCAACGTCTTCAGCAGCCAATCACGCGCTGTCTGTGCGTTGGTCATCGTCTCCAGGGTTGTAAACGTCTTCGACGCAATGATGAACAGTGTCTCCGCCGCGTCGAGGTCGTGGGTCGCCTCAACGAAAGCGGTGCCGTCAATGTTGGAGACGAAGCGGATGGTCAGGTCGCGTTGGCTATAGTGTCGCAGTGCTTCATACGCCATTACGGGTCCTAAATCAGAGCCACCGATGCCGATATTGACGATGTTGCGGATGCGCTTGCCCGTGTGCCCCTTCCACTCGCCACTGCGTACCTGAGTGGAAAAAGCAGCCATCCGATCGAGCACGGCATGAACGCCAGGCACAACGTCCTGACCGTCCACAGTGATGACCTGCCCTTTGGGGGCACGTAGGGCGATGTGTAGCACCGCTCGCTTTTCGGTGACGTTGATTTTGTCTCCACGAAACATAGCATCGATGTGCGATCGCAGACCAGACTCCGCCGCCAATTGCAGCAGGAGCGTGAGCGTCTCATCGGTAATACGGTGCTTGGCATAGTCGAAGTAGATGCCGATCGCCTCTAGGCTCAGGCGCTCCCCGCGCGTTGGATCGTCTGCAAAAAGCTGCCGCAGGTGCAACGCCTGGACTTTCGGAAAATGGGCTTCGAGAGCCTGCCATGCCCTACGCTGGGTCAAGGGTGCGATTGTTGTTGTTGTCATACTGCCTCCACGGGGGTTTGGGTCTGGCGGATGGCAGCCTGAATGATGGCTAAAAACGGCTCTGCCTTCAGGCTGTCGCCGCCGATGAGAACACCATCCACACCGGGGCGGCTCAGCAACGCATCAGCATCCTCTGGATTAACACTGCCGCCGTAGTGGATCATTAGCGCCTGAGCTGATCGCGCCCCGCAGATCTGACCAAAGCGGTGCCGAATGATGGCGTGTGCATCCTGAGCTTGCTGAGGCGTGGCGTGATGTCCACTACCGCCGATCGCCCAGACGGGTTCATAGGCAATACTCAAATGGGTTAACGTTGCTGCCGAGAGTCCGTCTAAGCCCTGAAGCAGTTGGCGATCGAGTACCGTTTGGGTCTGGTCTGCCTGACGTTGTGCCAGCGTTTCGCCGACGCAGAAAATCACCTCAAGTCCGGCAGACAGCGCGACCCGTACCTTGTGGTGAATGAACGCATCCGCTTCGCCCAGGATGTGTCGGCGTTCGCTGTGTCCGAGGATCACGTACTGGCAGCCGAGATCGAGGAGCATCGTGGGGCTGACCTCGCCCGTGAAGGCGCCTTCTTGGGCGGGATAGAGGTTCTGTGCGCCCAGGGCAACCCGGCTACCTTTGAGCCTGTCCCCAACTAGAGCCAGATAGGGAAACGGTGGACAGACCGCGACGGTAACACTGTCAGCAGTATCCATGCCAGCCGCGATCGCCGTTGCTAGATGGCTGGCTTCAGCGGTAGTGGTATGCATTTTCCAGTTCCCGATCACAAATTTCTGACGCATAGCGGGTTCCTATTGGTTGGTTACGAACGGTCTTGGCGGTTTCAATCCTGGCAGTTTTATCGGTTGTGAGCGGCGGCATTCCACAAGGCGATGGTCGGCACTTCTGGGTGGTGCGGGTCGAACGCGAAAATACTGATCGACGCTGTACCCAGTGGAAAATGCTGCGCTTCAATCACCGCTAACCCGATCCAGCGTGTAGCTAAAACCCCGCCAAACTGACCGTGGGAAAAAAGGGCAATATTCCCCTGTAATGTGCGAAGACGAGCGATGAGCCGATCGGCGCGATCGGAAATCTGAGCAGGCATTTCACCATGCGGACACCCATCCCGAAAAACATTCCAATCCGGGCGTTCCTGGCGAATATTCACGGATTGCTTGCCTTCATAATCGCCATAATCCCATTCGACCAGATCCGGTTCAATGTCCGGGACGTGCTCCAGCCCGACCAACGCACAGGTTTGTTGGGCACGTTTGAGTGGGCTGGTCAGCACATGGGCAAACGGGATATCCCGGAGGTGCTGACCGAGTTCCCGTGCCTCTGACTCGCCGTTTGTCGTCAACGGAATATCCGTGCGACCTGTGTGCCGACGGTCGAGCGACCACTCAGTTTCGCCGTGCCGAATCAGGTAAAGGCGCAGGGGGGTGGGGTGGCTGGTGTTCATGCTGCTGCCGTCCATTCCATCGCGGCATTGTATGCGCCCTGCCGTGCTGCCCCATTGCACTGTGCTCGGTAGAGCAGCGCCTGTTGTGCCGCCAACACGTTGGACTCCTTGCCATGCCAAAGTTCCAACGCGGGTTGCTGGATGGCGCGACCAAAGGAAAATGTCAATGCCCAGGGCGATGGACTTTGCCCGACCGTCGGCGATCGCGATTTGAATTTAAGATTCATAGCATTTAACCGCGCCGAAGCCAGTTCACCGGATTGACCGCCCGACAAGAACGCAATCCCCGGTACGGCAGCGGGAACCGTTCGCAAGAGACACTGCACTGTAGCATCAGCGATCGCATCCACCGATTCTTGTTGAGGACAGGTCGATCCCGGCAGCACCATGTTGGGCTTCAGGAGCATACCCTCCAGCAGCACCCGTTGGGTGTAAAGCTGTTGGAAGACCGTTTGCAAGACTTTCGCCGTTACTTCGCCGCATCGCTCCAGAGTATGGGCACTCGCCATCAACACTTCCGGCTCGACAATGGGAACCAGTCCCGCTTCCTGACACAACGCCGCATAGCGAGCTAACGTCTGCGCGTTTGCTTCGATGCAACCTTGGCTGGGAATGCCAGCGCCGATTGTCAGCACCGCCCGCCACTTGGCAAAACGAGCGCCCATTTGAGCATATTCCTGGAGGCGATCTCGCAAGCCGTCCAGACCTTCAGTAATTTTTTCTCCAGGATGCCCTGCCATCGCTTTGGCACCGATATCAACTTTGATGCCAGGAATGATTCCCGCTTCGGTGATGACTTGCACAAAGGGAGTGCCATCTTTTTTTTGCTGACGGATCGTTTCGTCGTAGAGGATCACGCCACTGATGAACTCGCCAAGACTGGGCGTGGTGATGATTAACTCTCGATAGGCGCGTCGGCACTCCTCTGTTTGAGGAATCCCCAGTTTGGCAAAGCGTTTGTTGCAGGTGGGACTGCTCTCATCCATTGCCAGCAGACCCTTGTCGCTGGTGACCAACATCCTTGCGGTGTCTATCAGTTTTTGCTCATCCATTTTGGATTGCTCCATCTCCAGTTGCAGATTTCTCGCTGCTACGCTTCGCCCAATCACTGCCGTGCTTCCGTGGTGTCAGCCAGATCGAAGGCGTGGATCGTGTTTTTTGTGTGGTGAACAATAGCGACCTCTTTTGCTTAACAGTTTGTCCGCTTTAACGGGCAAGTTCCTTAGCGGTCGATTCCCAGTAGCCTGGGCGATTGTAATGCCGATGCAGACGGGTCTCATAATCCCGCGATCGCAGCGACTCCTCTGTATAGTCTGGAGCTTGCTTGATGGTTTCGCGGGGAAGGTTGACGAAGACTTTTGACTCGCTCCAACTTACGCGATCGATCCACTGGGGTGACAGCAGGATCTTTCTTCCAGGCAACCAATTGCGGGTATCGACGATGAGATACCGAATCGCCCACGTCTGTTCATCTATGATGAAATCCTCAATGTGCCCCAGTCCTCCGTCTGTGGCTTGGATGTGATAGCCAGTCACCTCACGGGTGCTACGCAAATGAGGGTCCCACCCTTTCTCTTCGGGGTTAGCTTCGGGCCATTTTTCGCGGTCAGGCTCCAGGGTAGGATAGGGATACGCTCCCCACATAGAAGAACTGCTCCAATACCTCGGCAATCCGTAATACCCGTAGTAATCTAGCTCGAATTGTCGAGAGACTGGTTTGTCACTGCTCAAGGAAGGACTGCTCTCGATCTGCTGTTTGGTCAAATTGATGGTGATGTGATGCTGTTCTTTTACCACAGCAGCCAGCGCATAGGGAGAGATTAGCACCTGCCTGCCCGTCAGCCAGTTCCCGGTGTCAGCGACCAAATAGCGAATAGTCCAGTAATGGTCATCAAAGTAGAATTCTTTAACCGTCCCGATCGTCTCATCGGAGTTTGCCAGTTTATAACCTTCCAGGGTCTTAGCTTTACTTAGCATAGAGATGTTTTCCTGCATGATCAATGTTTACTTAGAGGGCGGTAGTCAGAGCAATCGAGTGCTTGCTTAGTGAGAACGCAAGAGGGGCGTACAGTACAGCGCAGATAGTGATTGTTTGTAAAGAAATGACAGTTCCTACAGGGAAGCGTAGGGGAGCAGTTGAACGTTACATCTTTTGCTCTGACCACTTTCCAAACTTTTTCCAGCATCAGAATGGAAATGACCAGAACCATCGGGGAGCCGAAGAGAACGAGAGACAATCCGTCTCCAGCTCTAATCGCTCTCTCCTGGTTTGTTTGAGCTGGCTGAGTCGCAACTGAGTGAACAGCAGTCTGTTTTACCTTCAGGTCATATTCCTTCATGACTCAATTCAAATCTACACAGGATGGACGCTTAATGTGATAGTGACAGGGAACCATTTCATTTCTGGTATAAGTTGATTGAGTTGATTGACTACGATACAAGTTGTGATTCAAAAGCCTGGTTCATAAAACCTGATCTGAGGACAAGGGCTGCTCTAGACGGTTAGCAATCCAGAAGGAAATCCCTTCTCCCCAGAGAGAAGGGAGCTAAAACCTCTTGTTCCCTCTCCTTGGGGAGAGGGCTAGGGTGAGGGCGAAGGATTCGTGCAGGAGATCTAACGACTCGTCTAACCATCCAACCACCGTCGCGCTTCCGTAGTATCAGACTGATTGAAGTAGTGGATCGTCGCTTTAGTGAACGGTTTAGCGAACAAGGTTAGGACTTTCTGCCACTGATTGTCTCCGACGATCGCGAGTCGCTCAATATCGGCAAAGTGGGCAACATCAAACTTGATGTCCTCCCACAGGGCATCGATTTCCCAACCTTGGAGGGCGGTCACATCAATCAGTACATGCAACGCTCCATACAGTTGGATAAGGCGATCGATCTCAGGTAGAAAGAACTCGTAATCTGCCTTAGTCAGCTTGTCGATCGCGTGAACAAGCAGAACCTTGCCGCTGTTTTCTTCCTTGAATTGAATAGGCATCTGGGACTCCTTGCTTCACCAACGGTTCCTCTTTCTACGTTGTCTCCGTATGCCATTTCCAGTGGCGGATTTCTGGCAGATCTTCACCGTGCTGGTCGATATAAAGTGTGTGTTCAATCAGCTTGTCCTGCATCATTTGCTTCAGGTACGACCCCTTCGCGCCTAAATGGGGTAGACGATCGAGCACGTCTTGTACCAGATGGAAGCGATCGAGGTCATTTTGCACCCGCATATCAAATGCCGTTGTGATCGTGCCTCTTCCTTGTAGCCCCGGACGTGAAGGTTGCGATTGGTGCGGCGATAGGTCAGTCGATGTATCAACTGTGGATAGCCATGAAAGCCAAAGATGATGTGCTTGTCTTTGGTGAATAGCGAGTCGTAATCCGTTTCGTTCAGACCGTGGGGGTGTTCGCTGGCAGACTGCAACTTCATCAAATCGACCACATTCACAACCCGGATTTTCAGATCGGGGAGATGGTTGCGCAGAATCGAAACCGCCGCCAAAATCTCTAGCGTCGGCGTATCGCCACAGCAAGCCATCACGACATCTGGTTCAGAATCTTGGTCATTGCTTGCCCATTGCCAAATCCCGATGCCTTCTGTGCAATGGATCACGGCGGCATCCATTGTGAGCCACTGGGGTAGGGCGTGTTTACCTGCTACCACCACATTCACGTAGTGTCGGCTCCGCAAGCAGTGATCAAAAACCGACAGCAAGCAGTTCCCATCGGCTGGAAGGTACACTCGCACAATGTCCGCTTTCTTGTTGATTACATGGTCGATAAAACCAGGGTCTTGGTGCGTGAAGCCGTTGTGATCCTGTTGCCAGACGTGGGAGGCGAGGAGATAGTTGAGCGAAGCGATCGGTCGTCTCCAGGGGAGTTCCGCCGTGACCTTCAGCCATTTAGCGTGCTGGCTAAACATAGAATCCACGATGCGAATGAAGGCTTCGTAACTATTGAATAGCCCGTGTCGTCCAGTCAGCAGATAGCCTTCTAACCAACCCTCGCACTGATGCTCACTCAGCATCGAATCCAGCACCTGTCCATCGGGCGCGAGAAACTCATCGTTGCGTTCTTCTCGTGCGTCCCACTGTCGATCGGTGACTTCAAACACTGCACCTAAAAGATTCGAGAGCGTTTCATCAGGACCGAAGATGCGAAAATTCCGCTGCTCCTGATTCAGCTTGACCACATCCCGCAAGAACTTGCCCAGCACGAGCGTATCCTGACCGTCAACAGCACCGGGCGTAGGCACAGTCACCGCGTAGTTGCGGAAGTCTGGCAGATGCAGGTCACGCAGCAGCAAGCCACCGTTGGCGTGAGGATTTGCGCCCATTCGTCGATCGCCTTTCGGAGCTAACTCTGCCAATTCAGGGAGGAGGCATCCGGTTTCGTCGAACAGTTCTTCTGCCTTGTAGCTTTTCATCCAGCTTTCTAACAGTTGGACATGATCGGGATGCTCGGCATTCACCAATAATGGCACTTGATGCGCCCGGAATGTACCTTCAATTTTCAAACCATCGACCACTTTCGGTCCTGTCCAGCCTTTGGGCGACTTGAGGACAATCATCGGCGATCGGGGGCGAGTTGCATTGTTGTTGTTTCGCGCATTGCTTTGGTTTTGCCGGATGTCCTCGATCGCGCGATCCAAAGTGCTTGCCATTAGTTCGTGCATCGTTTCAGGATCGTCGCCTTCCACAAAGTAGGGTGTCCAACCGCAGCCTCGGAGAAATTGCTCCAATTCTTCAGGCTCAATACGAGCGAGGACGGTGGGGTTGCTGATCTTGTAGCCATTCAAGTGCAGAATCGGCAGAACCGCCCCATCGGTGATTGGATTGAGCAACTTGTTGGATTGCAAGCGGTCGCCAGAGGACCCGTCTCCGCTTCACCATCGCCAATGACGCAGGCGACAATGAGACCGGGGTTATCGAAAGCTGCTCCGAAGGCATGACTGAGCGAGTATCCTAGTTCACCGCCTTCGTGAATTGACCCTGGTGTGGTCGGTGCGACATGGCTGGAAATCCCGCCGGGAAACGAGAATTGTTTGAACAGCTCTTTTAGACCCGCTTCATCCTGGGTAACGTTTGGATAGACCTCGCTCCAGGTGCCTTCGAGGTAAACATTGCCCACGATCGCCGGACCACCGTGACCAGGACCGCGATGTAGAACATATCCAAGTCATACTTCTTGATCACTCGATTCAAATGTACATAGATGAAGTTCTGCCCCGGTGTCGTGCCCCAGTGTCCAACCACTAGCGGTTTGACGTGCGAAAGTTTCAGCGGCTCCTTTAGTAATGGGTTGTTGTAGAGGTAGATCTGTCCAACAGACAAATAGTTAGCGGCGGCGCCAGTAGGCATCCATTTTATGGAGCAGTTCTGGACTCAGCGTGTTGCTTTTTGTGGTCAGCGTAGTGGCTATCATGGTTTGAGTTCCTGGTGTGGGGGAGTGACTTGAGGGGGTTCCAATTCTAGTTGCGGTTTGCCGACGAGGTTACTGCTATCGTTTTTGATCACTAAGACAGAACAATTCGCGTGATGCAACACATGGTTACTGACGCTACCTGTGAAAAACTCTGCGATCGCAGCGTGATCATGCCGACCTAAGATGATCAGATCGGCGTTCCACTGTTGAGCGGCGCTGCAAATGGTTGCCCCTGGATCACCAAAATGGTATTGATGCTCTACTGGCACATTCAGAGCCGTTGCCTGCTGGCAGTATTCTTGTAGCCAAGATTCTGCCTCATGATTCTCGGACTGAATCGGTTCGGTGTGGAGGAGTCGAGAAAATGCGGTGTTGTTCGGATAGAGTCCATACATACTCGCTGATTCGATCCCTTGACCAAATCCAGCAGTATCTGTAACACAGTGGAGAATCATTAAAAGAGCTTGCTCCTGGTGTGCTAAATAGAGTGCTTGATCGAACACGATGGATGTTAACGGAGAATGATTAATGGCAACCAGAATTCGTTTAAAGTTCATTACTTTGAGCCTCTGTGTCATGCTTATTTGAGTCGGGCAGCAAGCATTGAGATCGCAACGATCACAATGCTGAGAAGAACAGCCGCTCCAACATAATCAATCAATTGCATACGGTGATTGACCATCGAGTCATTGAACGGCTTCTGGTTAGGCTGTCCCTGAGTCTCGACTGCTATCACCTGATCCAGTGTTTGCTTCACTTTGAACTTACATTTTTGGTTTTTGACAGCGACAGCTGTATCTGCCTTAACGAACGGCTCTTTCTATATTTTTGCTAGTTCGAGCAATATTCCATCTACTTTAGATTCATCATTCAATCTAATCCTGATTCAATTGCATACCGCCCCAACGGTGTTCTAAGCGACTTGCAAGCCAAAATGGAATTCCGATCCCCACAAATTGAGCCACGATCATGCTGATATTGGCTTGTACGACAAAAATATCGATCGGCTCAATTAATTGCCCTGTGCGGTAGACAGCGGCTCCTTGCGGAACTGAAAGCGTTTTGAGAAGCAATGCTCCCATAATGGTTTCAACTCCCACTAACGTCAGTAGCATTGCGACCAAGTTGACTAAAACTCCCAGTTGTAAAATTTGAACGATTTCTTTGCGACTCGGATGCAAAGCAGGCTCTGGAGCTTCCAATCGTTTCCCAAGACGAACGTACCGAAAGAACCAGTAAATGCTTAACCCTAAAGCTGCAATACCACCAATTACCGACAGCAGACTAATTCCAGACTTGAGACCAAGATTAAGGGTTGGATCAAGAAGTGCGAAGCCTAAAATCAGTCCAGCAACGATCGTTAAACCAAGCTGTGTCCAAAACCCAGCCCATCCCAATAGTGGTAGCAAACTTACAGCTTGCTGTCTGTCTGAAGAGTGAGATTTTGATCCCAGAAGACTGG
Source organism: Phormidesmis sp. (assembly GCA_965277365.1). Lineage (GTDB taxonomy): Bacteria > Cyanobacteriota > Cyanobacteriia > Leptolyngbyales > Leptolyngbyaceae > Phormidesmis_A. Next base: position 556,701 of record CBDICO010000001.1, read on the forward strand.
ACATAATGTTTTACTCTCTAAATTTTTGCTTTCAGGTGATATGACGATCGCTTGAGAAGGGGTTGTTTGCGGAGTGTTTTAGCCTCATCTAAATTCCTGTCTCCTGCCTCGTTCACACAGCAACGGGTATTGAGTTCCCTTTATTAAGGATCTTCGTAGCTTGTCCTCTGGCGACCGCTCAAAGTAGCGCAAGGGGTCGTCTAATTAACTCTTTCTGGCAATGCGATCGCGGCGATGCTGGACAGAAAAATTATAGGGAGTGTTGCTCATCTACTACCCTAAAGGTCGATTGTTTGATTTGTTGAGTGAGTTGAGTGAATCGGTTGATTACGAAATAAATTGTGATGTACAACTGGCTGCGAGTTTTGCTCTCTGGGTGAATTTGTCTAAAGGAATACTTCGGCTTCATATCATTTTCAGGATTGCGCGACTGCCCAGAAAGACGAGAGATTAGCGATTTTTAGTAGCCAGATCTTTCTTATACAGAAGAGAGATGAATTTGGGCTTACTCTGATTTATCCTGAGAATAAAACAATTAAACTCAAGCTAGCAAAAACAATTTTCCTTCGGAGATCGCTTAATACTTGCTCAAGGCAGAGCTTCCGGTTTCCCTTCTAATGCCAACTGTCTAACTGTTCAAAGGTGTACTATGGCAACTCCCATTTACCAAACTGTAATTCTGGGTGGTTTTACAGGTCTGTTCACAGCTCTGCATCTCAGCCATCAGCATTATCCGCGTTCCGTGATTCTGATGGATCAACATGATCGCTTCTGTTTCAAACCACTGCTGTATGAATACTTCAGTGGTGAATTGGATGCAGGACAGGTAACGCCCCGATACGAGGATCTGCTGCAACATAGTGGAGTAATTTCTGTTCAGGGAAGTGTGGAGTCGATCGATTTGCAGCAACGGCAGATCCAACTGGTAGGTGGAGATTGCTATGGGTACAGCAATCTGGTTCTCGGCTTAGGAAGTGTGACCGGGTATTTTAGTGTGGAAGGAGCGAAGGAGAATGCTCTGCCTTTTCGGAGCCAGGACGATGCGATCGCCATTGATCTTTCTGCTGCTGCACAAACAGCCCCAGTTCTGATCCTGTAATCAGCCCATTGCCCTCAATGTCTGCCTCGCCCCAGTTGAAACCATGAATCAATGTCCCAGTGAATAGAGAATGTCCAGGAATGGGTCCACCATCAATCGCCGACTGTTCCCGTTGAGCAGAGGTAATGACTTTGCGGCTTCTGCGGCTGGTCAGGTCTTTTTGATAGCGAACCACATCTCGAAAGCTCTGTGCAGCTTCGCCCAAGGCAAAACCACTGTGGCAAGAATCGAGAATGACCAGGATATGTCTGGCAGGAAGTTCAGCAATCTCCTCTAGCCAATGGCTGAGCCGAATATAGTCACTCCAATATTCCTTCGTATCAGGTCTGCGAGCATCAACTGGGACGATAAACCCTGTTTCGGATCGTTCTTCAACCCGAGTATGTCCATGACCCGCAAAAAACAGAACCAGGCTGTCATCCTCTTGCAAAACATCGCGTAACTGATCCTCTACCAGAGATTTAATGGCATCTCTGGTTGCAGCGCTATCGATAAGCGGAGGGGCTACCAACTTAAGCCGAGACAGTAGATCCCTCAAGTCTTTAAGCTTCGTTCAATCTGTCCCGCTTTATGTCGGTAGCCGCGGAGGAATGGGTGCTAGAAATCCGAGCTGATCAATCAGGGTCTGCTGAAAGCCAACCGCATCCTGAACCCCATTCTTCAGTTTTTGCCAGTTGGTATAGTCATTGATACCGATCACCACAACTATCGATCTCCCCTGCTTCACGGACTCTAGCTCAACGTCCACTGGAAGAAGTTTGCGTTGCAAACTGGTTGTCTCGTGGGTTTGTTCAGCCATCTTGATTATTTATTCCTCTGCTCTATCAGATGTTTTAGCTTAAAGCGGCAATTGATTGAGGGTGATGAACTTGCGTTAACTTCTAAGGAACACTTTTGGGAGCAGGCGCTTCGCCTTCGGAACACTTCACCCAAATGAGGTCCTGATAAAACTCTCCCCGCTGCTCTAACTCAAAGCCGCCCAGCAACACACCCAACCACACCTCAACCCAGGGCATGTTCAGGCAACGGCACAGTTCAGCTAGCGGGACAGCGCAATCAGGAGCCGCTTGCATCCACCCGGAGATTGCGTTTGCCCAACCGTTCACATCTTCCTCGTGCGAGATCGCCAGCACCTGCTGAACTCGAGTGACTTCATCCTCGGTCGCCTCCGCCTCCCACTGGTCTACCCACAACAGCAACGTTTCTTTTTCAATGGGTGCCACGATCGTCCCTGTTAACTTCTCAGATGGTTTCGTTCTTCGTTGACGCAATGGCACTGGCTCCATTAGGTCACTCAAATCCACCGCCATCGTTTGGCGCACCACATCGGCAAAGAAGCCTCGTTCGACGATCGGGTCACGATGCGTTTCCTCCCATCCCGTCATCAAGGCTTCAGCCCTTACGTCACACAGGTCAGCCACTTGCAACAACAGTTCCCCCGCTACTTGCAATCTTGCCGAATCCGTCATCTGGGCACCCTCTTCAGAAAGCTGCGCCAACGCTGCATCGACCCGTGGCATCAACTCACTTAGATTTGCCTGCTCTGGCAGGAGTCGTGCTGCCCGAAGTGTTTCCCGCAATGAGGATTCCAGCGGTTGTATCGTCATCGTAACCCCTCGACCCCAGCTAGGTTGAGATGGGCAGCATGATAAGAACAGGGACGTACCGGACATTGGGCAATCGAATGCTGTTCTTCCCGGGCAAATCGTTCAAATCCCCGGCGTTGTCCATCCCCATACTGTTGATACAGCGCCTCCAATAATTGCCGGGCATACTCCTTTACCAATCGAGGCGGCAGCCCAAAGGTGTGCTGAGGTTCCGTCATCGCCTTGGGCGTTCCCCCCACCCAGAGTTCTGCACACATCGCGTGAATCACCACCTCATCAGAAGGAGATCGCGGCCTGTCCAAATAGGTGTGCAGCACCACATAGGGCACTGCTGGAATTGGCACCTGCACCACTTGGATCACCCCTGCTCTCCGCACGCCTTTTCCTCGACCTTGGCGATAATACGATCTGCGACTGCGGCAAGTCTCATCTTTCCAACAGCCATCACCCCCACTCGCCCCGTCGTGTAAGTTTCGCGCTTCCGTTGGCGTGAGCAAACTACAAGCCCAGCATTTTTCATTGGTTCGTCGTCCCATAAGATTCTCAGGTAGGACTTAATCTCAGACCACCGCAGCCACTCGCTTTCATGAGAAATACTCACATTTTACTGGCTGCGATCAAGGCTCTCTACATTTTCATCTTCGACCAGAATCATGAATCTCTGAAAAGGTCTGAAAACATTGACTTAGAATCAAATCCCGTCACGGAAAAGCGATGCTTTCACGCTGGGTCGTTGCGATGTCCTGATATAAATAAAGCAGCAAACTAACCTGCCACACTGACTAGAAGCAATACCAATGACTAAGTAAAATACGACCCAACTTGAGAGGCACTAATGCCAGCCATTCAACCGAACCAGAAGACTTTAGATATCCTGACCCCTCTGCAAGAATACCTTAAACAGGAATATCAAGACCGCTTTGATCGCGCCATTTTATTTGGTTCACAAGCCAGAGGTGACGCAACCGCAGCCTCTGACATTGATGTGCTGATTGTGCTGCAAGATCCGGTGAACGCTAGTGAGGAACTCACTCGGACTAGCCATTTTATCGCCCAGCTTTGCCTAGAGCACAATCTTCTGATTTCCCGACTCTTCATGCCGCGCTCGCGATTTGAAACTGAAAACTCGCCCCTCCTGCGAAATATTCGACAAGAGGGCATTGTCCTATGACCCCAGAACAACAAGCCTTGCTCAATAAGGCGCAGCGCAGTCTGGCAGCCGCTCAAAGTCTGATTGAACAAGGCTTCTACGACTTTGCGGTTTCCCGCGCCTACTACGCCATGTTCTACGTTGCAGAAGCCCTTTTGGATCGGGAAGGACTGTCTTTTTCTAGCCACGCCGCTGTCGTGAGCGCCTTTGGACAATATCTAGCCCGCCCTGGTAAAGTTCCCGTTGAGTTTCATCGTCATTTGATTGATGCCCAAGCTCAACGCACCCGCGCAGATTATGACCCCAATCCCGACCTATCTCAGCTAGATGCTACTCGGCTTGTGAGTCAAGCCCAAGCTTTTCTAATAACCGCAGGGCAAAATCTGACCTCTATGTAGAACCTACGCAGCGTCTTGCTCTCAAACCGTCCTTCTCTAAATTCTTAATACTCTTACAATACTCTGATAGAGATAAGAGAAATTATCTGCACCTAAAATAAGAGAACGTTGACGATCTCAGCCATCAACCGCTCGATTAATGCCAGAATCTGAGTATCTACCCGTCATGCCGTAACCTTGCCTGAGCCGTCTGAATCTTCAGGAGTCCCCCGATGCCATCCACCCTTCCAGCCGAAAAAGTGACCCTCTATGACTTGGAGCAACGGTTTCAGTTGCAGCAACGGGATGCCGTTCAGTTCTTCCCAGAGTGGCAGCAGGAGTTGCAGCCTTTAACGGAGCCTGAACAGCAGCGGCTCGATCGTGTCAAAGCCATCTATGCCAACCTAGCCCGTCGTTCCGTCCTCGAAAATACGGTCAAGATGGCGATCGTTTCTCCCTTGTTGGACTTAGCCGGATTCTACTTGCCGCCGTTTTATATCAGCACTGAAGAGGAAGTTCAGATTCAAGCTGAGGACGATGGTATTGCCATTCGGGGGCGCATTGATGTCTTAGTACTCAAGGAAGCGTTTTGGCTGCTGGTGATTGAGTCAAAACGAGCTGAGTTTTCGTTGAGAGTGGGCATTCCTCAAGCTCTGACCTACATGCTGGCGACTCCTAACCCAGAGCGTCCGCTTTATGGTCTGGTGACGAACGGCAGCAATTTTGTCTTTTTGAAGCTGGTGCGACAGGGCACCCCGTTCTATGCCCGTTCAAAAGAGTTTCTTTTAGAGGAGGATGGGCAATTGGGACAAGTCTTACAGATTCTCAAGCGATTGGCGGCGATTGTTGCAAAGGATGAGTGAGCCGGATATGACTTCAGAACCGGTGCTCCCGATCGTGATTGTGTCGTTAGAGGGCGGCAAGGAGAAGCAGCCTCGACGAGTGGACCCTCCAGATATGCGCCACTGGCAGATTGAGGAGTTTCTGCGGCAGACGGGCAAGGCTGAAAACACGCAGCGCAGTTATCGTGGGCAATTGAAACGGTTCGCGGCTTGGTGCGATCGCTCGTGGACGGAGGTGACTCCCAGTGACCTGGGCAAATATCGACGAGACTTGAAGTTGCAGGGGTTGAAGCCTGCGTCCGTCAACCATGCGATCAATACGCTGAAGTCTTTTTATCACTGGTTGCGGCGTAGCAATGGCTATCCGATGAATCAACCCCTACCAACGGACGCGATCGATTTGGAGCGGCAACCCGAACCTCAGGCAGCGCATATCGAGGCGGAAGACTTAAACGAGATTTGGGCGGTGCTGGAGTTGGAGGATCGGACACGAGTTCGCGATCGGGCGATCATTGCCGTCCTCAGTCATGGTTTACGGGCATCGGAGGCTTCGTCGTTAAATGTAGAACACTGGAATGGCAGGATTCTAACAGTGCATCGATCCAAAGGGCAGAACGTGAGTGAAGTGCCGTTGAACCGGGAGGCGAGAGGGCATCTGGAGGCTTATCTGGAGTGGCGACGGCAGCAAGGTGGACTGTTTGAGCCAACGCCAGAGAGTCCGATGTTTCTCGCGCAAGACCCGAAGAGTTCTGGGAAACGGTTGGGCTATCAGGGGTTGCACAAGATGGTGAAGAAGCTGGGAGCGATATCGGGTGTGGAAGGTATTCATCCCCATCGCTTCCGGCATACCTTTGGGACGGAGGTGACGCGCCGAGGCGTTGATCCGCTGTTTGGCAAGGAGCTGATGGGAATTAAGAGCGATCAGGTATTCGCAAGATATACCAAAGGTGTGTTTAAGCAGGCGGCGGCAGACGCTTATCTGAAGGCGATCGGGGAAGGCGACTGCAACGAACCGAATGAAAGTACTTTAGAGCTTAATTCTCGTCCTCCAACAGCTTTCTAAGATTGTGAGTATTCATTAAGTCCCTATATCGATCAGGCAGGCTTTCCCTAAGGGACTGTAAATAAATAAGTTCATGCTTTTTCAAAGACTGTTAAATGTCAATTACATAGGCGTATAAATTTGAAGGCATTCTCTTCTCTTATTGAGCTGCTGAGATCGGTTGCGAGATGAAAAGACGAGCAGATCGCGGCTGACCCGAAACGACAATTATCAGGATATTGTACTAATCAGATGAATTCTCCCGTGACTGACCATCAGAATTTTGGGTTGCTCTAAGAATAGACAGCACAAATTGGCGTTCTGACTTCTGCTCATCCAGGGAGAAGCTAGAACAGGAGAAGGAAGTAGCCTCTGACCTGTTACTTATTTTTTGTGCGAGAGATCGCCGATTGCTTCCGAAAACTCTCCGCTTTCAGTTCGATAATGGTCGCGTGATGGACTAAGCGATCTATCGCGGCAACCGTCATCATCGAGTCGGTGAAGATGCTATCCCACTGGCTGAAAGGCTGATTTGCGGTGATGAGTAAACTCCGGCGCTCATAGCGATGGGAGATTAATTCAAACAAGACCGAGGTTTCAGCTTCAGACTTTTTGACATAGCCCAGATCATCGACGACGATTAAATCGTAGCGATCTAGCTTGACCAGCCAGGGTTGCAGTTGGAGTTGTAACTTAGCCTGTTGCAGCAGTTGCACCAAGGCGGTGGCGGGAAAGAATTTAACCCGTTGCCCCAGTTCCAACATCGAGCGCGATAAGGCACTGGCAAGATGCGTTTTGCCCACACCCGAAGCCCCAAATAACAAGCAGTTGCCCCCCTGCTCAACCCAGCTTGTGTCTTGCGCCAATTGCATGAGCGCCGCTGGATTCAGACCTGGAAGATGACTGAACTCAAAGTTGGAGAAGGATTTTCCATAGGGCAGTTGGGACTCTTTCAGCGCTCGGCTCAGGCGGGCTTGCTCTCGGCGTTGGCTTTCCCCTTCGCACAATGCCAGCAAGAACTGCGCATAAGACCAGTGTTCCTGAGTCGCTTGCTGTTCTATTTGCTGCCACTGAGACTTCATCTGACTGAGGTTGAGGCGTTTGAGGTAGTCGTTGAGACTCTGGGATGCACCCGGTAGATTCGAGGAGTTGGTCATAGGTGGCGAGGTGATGTTGAGTGGTCTCCATCAGGGTGAGAGCGGCGGCATCTGGAATGAGATCAAAATCTTGCTGCAATCGTCTCAAAGTCAGGGTCGGCGGATGGGCTGCCAATTGAGTCTGAACATAGGTGGCAACCAGTTCTTCTTTGTCCTGGGTCGCGGCAATGTAGAGGGCTTCGACCATCAATCGAGCCGCCAAGTCGGGTTCATTGACCTGTTTCATCCGTTGCCACAATTGCTGCCACTGTTCATTGGGCAGTAAATCATCTTGCCAATCACAATGTAAAAAGGCTCTGGGCTTGCGGCGCAAACTTTCAACCAGATGGCGATAGTTGATGCTACGACCCCGACGGATCTTCGCACTGCCATGGACATGCAGTCGGGGCAAGGTCATGACGGTCGTGGTGCCGACAAAGCCCACGAGTTGGTCATGATAGAGGTGAATCGTTAAGCGTTGTCCCACCAAGCGAGACGGCACACTGTAGAGAATGCAACGGGCGGTGATGGTGCTATAGCAACTGACTTTGACGCTCAGCACTTCATAGTCGGGAGAGCGGTAGCGAGGTAAGGCTTGCAGAACAGCTTTTTCAATCTCAAACTTTTGAGTCCGTTTAGCATTTTGTTGGGCAACGACCTGTTCGATCAAGGCTTGATACGCGGCGACGGATTCAAAATCAAAACTACCCCGTCGAAATAGGGCTTGGCAGAGTTTGCGTTTGAAGTGACCGTGAGGCGATTCGATAGAGCCGTTTTCATGGGCAACGCCTTTATTGTTGTGGGTGGGGCGGACTCGATAATGGCTGCACACTTCGCCATACATCTGGGTCAGTTTGGGGTTGCGTCCTCCCACATTGCGATAAGCCGCACTCAAACTGTCGGTGCGATGGGTTTGGGGCACGCCGCCACAAGCCGCCAAGGCATTCTGTAAGCCCTGGGACAAGCCGACAAAACTCTCTCCGCCCTGAATCACTTGCACGTATTGCCAGCCGCTGTATGCCAAGCGGTAGTGGTAGAGCAGATGCTGAAAGGATTGACCCTTGACCGTAATCGTCACCCCTTTGAGATGGGTGAAATCCGATAGACCCATTGCTCCTGGCTCATGACGGATCTTGAACATCACCTCCTTGGGTTTGCCACAGGCAGCTTTCCAGCGCTCGACCCGTCGTTGCACTGTCCGCAAAACGCCTTCATATTCGCCGGGATAAGTGTCCTGTAAATACTCAAATAAGGTCATCGGTTCAATGCGCGGCTCGGCTTTGAGCATCGGTTCTAGCTCACTTAACCAGACCGCCTCCAAAGGGTCGGCGCGGGTTGACCAATCACGGGGTCTGCCTTGCTGGGGTTGATGGACTCCGGTATCAATCCGACTTCCGGTGCGGATGGAGATACCGGCTTTTGCCGCAGCAGTTTGTTGTCCTACTCCAGAATCTCGTTTATTCATGTACTGTTGGACTTGTTGATAATTAATTTGGACGGGCACTAGGAGTCTCTAATTTGCGTTAGGGGTTCTCTCTTAGTGTCTTTTCTTTTGGCTACCTCGCTGTACCATTGACATCCCTCACTCTGGGCGATCTGATGAGCGTTCTAAATTTGCTTCTCGATACCTAGACTAAGTAATTGTCGTGTGCCTTCTATTTACGCCTATCTAATTGTCGCGTCATAAAAGACTTGAGTTCGAGGGTGAAGGAGATAATTCCATTGTGGACAAATCTTGCGACGCGTGAGCTTGAGTGCTGCCATTTCCGCATCAGACACTTTGACTTTGGTGGGGTAATGTCCTTTCAGTTGGGCTGCTTTAACTGTTAATCCCATTTGGGTTTTTGTGCCTCGAATCAAAGCAGTCATCCGATTGAGGGAACGCAGGGGCTTGCCTGCCCAGTTGAGGGAAATGGCACTGAACAAACGATGCTCAATCGGATTCCACTTGGAAGCACCGGAAGGATAATGGCAAACCATTACCTTAATGCCATAGCGGTCTGCCAATTGGAGTTGCAGTTGACGCTTCCAGTTGCGAACCCGGTACCCGTTGCTGCCCCCTGAATCACACAGGATTAACATCTTGCTTTCATCATTAAAGCGAGGACGGTCTTTTCGCTTAAACCATCGCTCGATGGCATCCACCGCAAAAGCTGCTGTGTCACTAGACGTGCCCACGTAGACAAAGCCCTGATTGTGCATCAGGTCATAAATCCCATACGGCACTGCTTTGGCAATCGCATCGCCTGGAAATTCGTGGTCATTGACGGCTTCCGCCTGCTGAGTCCAGGTTTGTCCTGCATTTTTGAAGTTACCAATGAGTTCTTTCTTCTTGGTATCGACACTAATGACCGGATGCCCTGCCTGGATGAACCGTTGCTTGACTCGGCGAATATAGCGAAACTGCTGGTCTCGCGATGGGTGGTGAGTCGTCGCAACAGATTTGCGGTTGCTCTTGAGCGAATAGTCCTGCTGCTTGAGCAACCGTCGAACGCTAGCATGGCTGAGCAAAAAACCGACGCTAACCAGACTGGCTTTGATGCAACGCAAGCTCTGGCGAATCCATTTGCTTGCCCCGCACGGGTCTCCTGCTAGGTCGGGTTCCACGATTGCTTGCAACGCTTGTTCGACTCCAGCTAGTTTTTTTCGACTTGTTTGCGCCCACCCCCTGACACTCGAATCCGCTCCACGGGGCATTGCTCTAACCCCCCATCTAGTTCTCGTCGTCCTCGTCGAATCGTGTTGATATCCAGCCCAGTAATCTCAGTGACTCGCTGAGTTCCCCCGTGTCCTAACCGCTTCGCTTCCAGCGCTGCCATCCATCGTCGTTGCTGTTCATTCAGGCGACTCATCAGTAGATTCAGGTGTTTATGGTGGTTTCGGATTGTTTCGTTTCCTTCCTGGCACTCTCGACACTGGCACGGATGAATCGCGCGATTCCCCACAGATGTACTCCGGTTCTAGCATTAGATTTCTTACTCTTACTCTAACCCTAAAACCATGAAGTTATTCCTTGACAAGCTCTAAGACCAGATAGTGTCTTCAACAGCTTATCCAGATTAGGTGTAATGTACAGGCGCAATTCTGTTTTCTTTTTCCTAGCCATCCAAGGTTCTTAATGCCCATTCAGCCTCAGTAACCAACAATCGTAACGAGCTTTAGGGATTCTTCTTTAGTTTCGATAATTCTATATTGCTCGAATTGCCGAATTAATCTATATTTGAAATCATATCAAAAACCCTCAGAACCTCTATGGAATTTGGGTTAGTCCTCCTATGGAGTTTTTGGGGCAAACGGGGAATTCGGACAAAATCGTACGCTAAGCCTAAAAGTCTTTTCCTGTATGACTTACAGGATTTTATAATTTACTTGTCCGGTGTCCTAATCAGGCTAATATTGCCATCCCGCCCAAAACGTAAAGTTAGCCACACAGGCTATCGAAAGCTTGTGGTAGATAGGGAGCTGGAACACTGTTTGGGCTACAGAGCCTTTGAGAGTGCAAAAAGTCTACTTTCTGCACGATCTTCTTGGTTGGGCTTATAGCCATCAAATCAGCATCATTTCTAGTGCGATAACCCTTGCCAGAATCATGGTGCATTTAAAGCAATATGGGCTAAGTTTTCGCACGATCAAGAACGCATAGCAAGGCAGCAAGTGGGACGGGAGAAAGGCGCTGAAAAGACTAACCAGCAAAGGTTTCAATTCTACTTTTACAGTTAGGGCGGGGTGGGCAATATTAGTCAATCAGCTAGAAACCCGTATGGTTTTATCCTTGTAAGAAACCGCTTAAAACGACTTAAAGAGCTAGTTTATCGATCATGCGGTAGCTGGGAAAGCTCTCTAAGAGAGGATTTCAGTCCTTAGCGTACGATTTTGTCCGAATTCCCCATTTGCCCCAATGTCTACTACCCATTCATAGCCTGTCTTGAGGTAGGTTTGCGCCTGTGCCACGGCTTGATGAGCCGACCGTCTGGGGCGAAATCCATAGCTGTGCTCAGAGAACGTTTTATCCCACTTTGCCTGCAACACCTGCAAGATTGCCTGTTGAATCAGGCGATCCAAGACAGTTGGAATGCAAAGCTGGCGAACGCCTGACCCGTTGGGTTTTGGAATTGCCACTTGCCTCACAGGCTGGGGCACATAGCTCCCTTGTAGCAGCCGTGCCTTGATGTCGAGCCAGTGAGCTTTGAGGTAGTCCGGCAATGCCGTTGTCTTCATCCCATCCACCCCAGGCGCTCCTTGGTTCTGGATCACACGCTTTAACGCCGCTATCAAATTACTTCGTTGACAAATCTCCTCCATTAGCGCTACATCAAACATCGGGCTTTGGGAAGGCTGTCCCGCTATGAGCAAATCAGCCGTTCCTTCATTCCCTTCAGGGGTTGAGCCGAGATAAAGGCAAAAAGGTGCCAGATGACCTAGAAGCCTTATAGGAAGGGAGTTTGGGAGAAGCAATTATCTGTTGCTTTCAAATCAGCACTCCTGCGCTGCGGGCAGAAGACCCAAGCGATGAGACAACGTCTTTTGGGCGACTGTGTCTGGGTTGTAGCACTTTTGCAGCGTCCTCCGAAGGATCAGGTTGTCTCACGAATTTGCGGGATTTCGACGTACTACAAAAGCCACTTTTAGTTCAATTCTAGTCCAGCCACTTTTTGAGACATCTAGTCTCAGATTGAGATGAGAACAACTGATAAGGCGGACCATGGGCTAAAGCGAAAAGGCAGGCTTTATGCTCACGAGAGCCCTTTCAGTACTGGTCTTCCGGCATGACAACACTAGAGCGTACAGCTTATCCCACGTTCAAGGCTTCCTTGACTTCGACAGAATTAGACGCATTCTATACCCCGAGTGCTGCTGAAGTAGCCTTTTCTCAAGCTGAAGCCCGCACTAGAAGCGGACAACTCAGCGTGTTGGTGTTACTCAAAGCGTTTCAACGACTGGGTTATTTCCCTATAGCAGCAGCGATTCCAAACAGCATCATTCAGCATCTGCGTGCTTACTTCCAATGGCGCGACTTTATTTCGGCAGTGCCATCACGGCGCTCTTTACGTCGCTATCACGCTGCGATTCGCCGCTATCTGGCGGTGAAGCCCTATGACCAGACCGCTCAAGCTTTTTTAGCCGCACACCTTGCTGCCATTGCGCTCACGAAAGACCATCCTGCCGATTTGATTAATATAGCGGTCGAATTACTTGCCAAAGAGCGCTACGAACTGCCAGCTTTCAGCACATTAGATCATCTCGTTAGTAAGATCCGCTCAGCTACCAACCATCAGCTGTTTCAACAGATTTCAGAGGGGCTATCAGCAGCGGAGCAGACCTACTTGGATCAGCTACTGCTGAGTGAAACGCCCGAAACTCAGGCTTCCCTCAATCTGCTCAAAGCACCTCCCAAAAGTGCAACGTTCGCGCACCTGACACAATTACAAACGAAGTTTAACCAGCTCATGACCTTTGGGATGCCAAACGCTTACTACAAGGACTGCCCAGCACCAAGCGACAGTCTTTTGCAGCCCAAGCCAAAGCCCTTGATATCGCTGAGTTGCGTGAGCATCAGCCCCAAAAGCGCCGCACACTCCTCCTCTGCCTGCTGTATCAAGCCCAAGTCCAAACCCGTGACCACCTGGTGGAGATGTTTCTCAAGCGGATGCAGCGGATCAGGCAACAGGCAAAAGCTCGCTTAGTGGCACTGCGTGAGTCACACCTGAGCCAAACCAAAACACTACTGGAACAGTATGCCAGGGTGCTGACTGCTGCTGTGGCACCGGAAAGTGCCACGACCTTAGGTGAGCAGGTGCAAGCCGTCCTAGAGCTTTATGGGGGTGCGCCACAATTGCTGCTGCAATGCGAGGAGATCGCCAGCTACAACAGTGACAACTACCGACCGCTGTTGTGGCGCTTCTATCGTCATTATCGGAAGCAGTTGTTCCAATTGGTGCGCTCGCTGGACATTCGTTCCACCAGCCAAGATCAGTCTCTCGTTGAGGCGGTGCAGTTTATCCTGAGTCAGGAACATCGTCGGAGCCAATGGTTCCCGGCTGGATTGGATCTCTCCTTTAGCAGCAAGCTCTGGCGAGAATTAGTGGTTGATGGGACAGGAAAAACCCCACGTCTGGCACGACAGCCACTCGAGGTCTGCATCTTCACCTATCTGGCATTGGACTTAAAAACGGGCGATGCCTGTGTGATGGGTTCAGAGAGCTATGCTGACTTTCGTGAACAACTGCTCTCGTGGCAAGAATGTGAACCGCAACTCGCGCAGTACTGTGCTGAACTCGGGTTACCCACTCAAGCGCACCAGTTTGTGGCCGCCTTGCGCACGCAATTAACTGAAACCGCACGGCAAGTAGACCAGGCTTGCCAATCCTCGGAGCAGTTTAACCTCTCGTCCCAAGGCGTCCCCGTCTTACAACGGATCAAAGCACTACCCAAACCCCCTGGAGCAGACACGCTGGCAGCGGCAATCTGGGAGCAGTTGCCAGAGCGGAGCCTCCTAGATATTCTCTGCAACACCGAACATTGGCTGCATTGGACCCGTCACTTTGGACCTGCTTCTGGGGCTGAACCGAAGCTGGAGCAGCCGATGGAGCGCTACATTCTCACCACGTTTGGGTATGGCTGTAATCTCGGTCCGAATCAAACCGCACGACACACACGCGGCTTAGTCACGTCCCATATGCTGTCTTACACGAATCGACGGCATGTGGATGCGACCAAGCTTGAAGCCGCAATTCGCGATCTGATTGGTGCTTACAACCAGCTCGATTTGCCGAAAGTCTGGGGCACAGGGAAAACGGCAGCAGCCGACGGCAGTAAGGTTGCGATTTACGAGAACAACCTGATGTCGGAATATCACATCCGCTACGGCGGCTATGGGGGAATTGCCTATCACCACATCTCGGATACCTACATCGCGCTGTTCACTCACTTCATCACCTGTGGCGTGTGGGAAGCGGTCTACATTCTCGATGGATTGCTCAAGAACACTTCTGAAATTCAGCCAGATACTCTTCATGCCGATACGCAAGGGCAATCAACACCCGTGTTTGGGCTCTCCTATCTGCTGGGCATCAACTTGATGCCTCGAATTCGCAACTGGAAGGACTTGACGTTCCTCAAGCCTAGTCACGATGAACTTTACCCCTATCTGGAACCGCTGTTTAAGGGCACGGCTGACTGGTCCTTGATTGAAACGCATTGGCAAGACATGATCCGGGTCGCGTTATCGATTCGGGCAGGCAAGGTGTTACCGTCAACCTTGCTCCGTAAATTGAGTAGCTACAGTCGGAGAAATCGCCTTTATCAAGCCTTTCAAGCTTTAGGGTTGGTGATCCGCACGCTCTTTCTACTGCGCTATATTTCCGATGTGGGCTTACGCCGTCAGATCACCGCTTGTACCAATATCGTCGAGGACTATAACCGGTTTGTCGACTGGCTCTTCTTTGGCAAGCAGGGGGTGATCACAGATAACGATCCAGAGGAACAGGAAAAACGACTGAAATATTTAGACCTGGTGGCGAATGCGGTAATTTTGCAAAATACGGTGGACCTTTCATTGGCGATCCAAACGTTGAGTGCGAAGGGGATGCGAGTGGACCGAGCAGCGCTCAAAACGCTGAGTCCTTACCTCACACGTCATCTCAAGCGTTACGGGGATTACGTTGTCGATGTGCAGCAAATACCACAGCCGTTAGAGACAGCGATTGCCTTGCCGATTCCCAGCGACGAATAGTAGGTATAGAAGGCGGTTCAGTCCATCTGGCACCTTTTTGCCTTTATCTCGGCTCAAGCCCTGATTGGGTTTTGTCCTCAATGCTTCTTTCAGTGCAGCCGCTTCACCCTCTACCCTTCTCTGAAGGAGGTATCGTTTTACACCATGAGTCAGGGCTGCTCATAGCCTAACTCAGATTTAATTGCAGACACCAGAAGGGGCGATCGTAACCACCGCTTCTACAACCAAACTTTTTCTTGTCGGTTGAGCGATGAGGCGACAAGAAAACTAAAGAAGTCAATCTTCTGGCTCGCCATCCATTTGTTGTAACAGTGCCAACACTTGAACCGCATCATCATGAGTGACTTGGGCAGTAGTCTTCCGCATCTGCTCCATCACGAACCATTTGTATTGAGGCAACGACCAGCCAATCCGAACCGTTTCTCGAAAGATCGATCGCATCACCGCTTCTTGCGCGTCTGTGTAATCAGGGGTGCGGTCTGAATAAAATGCAGGCGGTTGACCCGACGCGGAAAGCTGAAAAAGCTCTACCGGGAATCGCTGAATCATCTGCTGAAGGGGAACAGGATCGTGATTCCAATGATCATCAGGGCGAAGATACCAATCAGCGGCTTCCAGGCGAAAATCAGGCGGTGGAGACGTGTAAAAGATTGCCTCCTGACCCTGCTTTTCTGAAGCAATGTACTCGGCTGCGGCAGCTCGATCGAGCCACTCTATTTCGGCAGTGGTGGGCGATCGTGCCTCTACTCCTTGCGGCAACCGCAATCGCAAAAGTCCGGCTTGCCACATCTCAACGCGCGTATCGAGGTCAATGTTTGGCATCCCCTGCCACTCAACCCGCTTCTTGGTTTTGTCCACTCTTGGTTTGACTGATCTCGAGATGCCAAAGCCCTGAGAGTTCGCCATTGCAAATTCTGTACAGTGAGTTTCTCCTGCATTATCCCATGTCATTCCGAGAGCCGCGATTTTGAGCTTCTAAGCTGGTTGAATCTTGGGGATTGTTTTGGAGCAAATGTATCGGAACGTCCAAAACTCCTGGGTTGATGTCTGCCCATGCCAGCGCT
Organism: Phormidesmis sp.; assembly: GCA_965277365.1. Taxonomy (GTDB): domain Bacteria; phylum Cyanobacteriota; class Cyanobacteriia; order Leptolyngbyales; family Leptolyngbyaceae; genus Phormidesmis_A. The sequence continues at coordinate 572,750 of CBDICO010000001.1, forward strand.
TCTGCCACCAAAATCGGATCGCCAGACACGAGAAACTGCTGCATCCGCGCTACCAGTTTTGCATTTGAAGCTTGGCGTTTAATCTGCTGCTGACGTTGCCCAGCGATTTGAGCGGCTTCGCGTCTTGCCGCTTGGTGTGCCTGAATATCTACAAGGGTTTGCTGAACGAATTGAGCGCCGCCCAAAGACTCAGAACCCTCTTCTGATAAAGCATTACCATCTAACTCTAGCTGAATTTCGGCTATAGAATCGCTAGAAGTGTTAGCTGGCAAGTCATTACCGTCAGCGCTAGGTAATAAGCTTGTGAGACTGTGACAGTCGGATGCGCCCTCAGCGCAATCTGACTGCTCATCTCGCTCTATAACGGTTTCAAGATTAAATTCAGTTTCAGTTAAATAGTTGGGATGCCATAAGTCTCGATGACGATAGAGAGAACCACCGCCAATTTTGTAGTTCAACAGTGTCTTGAATCGCGCCGTAGCATTTGAAGGCAGTGATCCCGTTTCAAGCAGGTCCGCGATCGCGCCTCTAATTCGCTCTCTAGTTAATTCTGATCTTTGTTGATTCCAAGTGGGAGCTTGCTCGATCGCTTTCTCCAACTCCTCGGATGTAGCTTTGAATTTCCCCTTCTGATCCCCGTAGTGAAAATAGTGGCTACTCTCGATGCACTTTGCCCATTCTTCGGCGCGATGCTCGATCTCGTGCTGATGCTGACACCATTCCTGATAGCCGGGGAGCGATCTTGCCGTTTCGATAATGTCTTCAATCAACGCGGTTCCTTTAAGGGGTTTCCCGCTAGAGAGAACGTGATGGAAGATATACGATCGCATTGTAATGCGTCCCAACAGTCGGTTAGTTTGTCCTGAACCTGTCCAACCGAGTTCGATTTCAGCGTTGAGGTCATTGACGAACTTATCGGCTTTCCCAGAAATGCGGAAGAATTTGCGTTTGGCTTGTTTGAGAATTTGCTTGAGGAGCTTGATGTCTAAATCATTGCGATCCTGTGCAAAGTTCCATTGTTGAACGAAGACTTGTTGATTACTCCAGATGGGTTGAAAGTCTGAGTTGAGGAGATAAGAACCGTTTTGTATAGGGAGCCGGTGCGCGTTGAATAGGCTGGGCGCACCTTCGACGATGTAGGGTCGGGGGTTGGGAAAAGCTTCGAGTTGTCCGGGGTTGAGTTTGAAGCCGGCGTTTTCAAGGAGCGTTGTAATGGCGATCGCGATCTGCCAGCTACTCTGTGCTTTAGAAAATGGAAAATATAAATGCAAACCGCCGCTGTAGCTGGAGGTACAAATGAGATAACCTACGAGCCCTAGCGGTTCTAGGGCAGCAACGATGCGAGAAATGGCAAACGGGTCATGATTGGGGTGATAAGCGCTGCCCGCGTCAATATCGAGCAAGCAGTAGCAAGTTTCTGCCCCGAAGCGAACGCCGTAGAGATAACTTCCCTGATGAATGACCCGATCGCCCAGTGGATGACGAGTTTCGGTTTTCCACTCAACCTTTTCACCAGGATTGGGATGCTCTGCCCAAATGTAGTCGTAGCGATGCGGAAAGAGGACAAGAAATTCGTCGCTCCATTCTTGAACATAGTGAGTAGGAGAAAAAGCGATCGTGCTCATATCTTCTCCCATCCCTGATTACAACTTAAGATTTGCTTTGATTGCGTCATGATTTTGTGCTCACAATCTGATCACATTTGGTTATCGAACGATCGTTGTCTGATCGGGATCGGTTATAGCAAACGCCAAGTAGTGATCAGGCTCTAAAATCAAGCAGTTTTGTAATCGATTTGATTACAGTAATCAATGTCTTCACCTCTAAAACTTGAGAACACGAGGATTAAATCACTCGATCGGGGGTAGGGTTCTAGAGGCGTTGGGGATGAGGGTCTAGAATTTTTGGGTGGGAGGTTCTAGAAGACTTAAAGGTAAGGTTTCAGCCTATTGGGGGTGGGGTTCTAGAAATAATGGGGATAGGGGTCTAGAGCTTTGGGAGTGGGGTTCTAGCGGAGTGTAGGGGTAAGGGTCTAGAAGATTTTGGGGATAAGGTTCTAGAGTGAACTGTAATCAGTGCTGCTGGGGGGTAAGGGTCTAGAACGACGGTGTAATCACTCGGTCGGGGGTAGGGTTCTAGAAAGCGTGTAATCGCTTCTAAAGCCTTTCAGCGTCTGCTTTTTAACAATTGTGATGAGCTAATAATCGCCAGCCTTGATTACTAAGTTCAAAGGCGGTCATTAGATGAACAACTGCTGAAATCCCTTGAAACATTAGTTTAGGGAAGCATCAAAGCCAAAAGATACGATCTCTCAGTTTGTAATCATCTGTAATCACTTTTTGTAATCACTTTTTGTAATCACACCCTGTAATCACCTGTAATCACGACTGAGTTTTGAAGTAAATCCGATTAACCTTGTAGGTCTGTCTAGAGGCTAAAACTATTGGTAACAAAAGCTTTTACTCGAAAATCTGATTTAAAATCTGCTCATTCTCAGAACTAATCGATCGTTCCTCGTTTTCAATCAATGAAATCAAACCTTGACTCAAACCTGACAGTTTTGCTAACTTGCGCTGACTCCATCCCTTAGCTTGCCGGAGCGTTTTAACTCGGCTCCCAGTCAATCTAGAATCGACTTCATTGGGTTGAGGCGTGTGCAAAGTTGCTGATAATTGAGATGGCTCTGGAGAGGCTGCGATCCAGTCTTCAGAGGGAGTGATCCACAGATAGGCAGCGAGTAGCTTGTCAAAAAAACCTCGTGGGCGCTGCATATCGTCTCGCCCAAACCCCGGTGGTTGAATTTCTGGGAGATAGGTATTAGGATCAAATTGGATTAACCAGCCGCGATCGTGCAGTGCCAACAAGTCTTCATCCCAGGTGCTTGCTAGTTTTTTACGATACTCGCTGTTTGTTTTTGCTTGCTCAACTTTTTCGGCTCCGTAAGCCACTTCCATCACGACTTGTACATTCAGCGGCTCATTGCGATTAAACTGCGTCTTGAACAATAGCCATACCATCAGACGGGCTGCGCCTTCCCGGTGTTGCCACAAACTCATCACACTCTCTAGCACTGCCTGGGGAAGATTTCCTTGCTGACAATAGGCACTACGATCGCCCCGCCCTTCTTCATTAAGAAAATACTTTGCCCACAGTCCCGCTTTAAGGATGAAGGTGATATTGGTGAGTTCTTTATTGCCAAACAAATCTTCTTGATAGTGATAGCGAGTTCCAAGTAAGTGCCACAGCCGACCTTCTTCCACTGTGAAGCCTTTGACTTTACCTTGAGTTGCCCAAGAGATAAAGGTTGTGATTTTACAGGGCTGCTTAGCTAATTCTTCGATTAGGGCTAACTTTTCTTGTCTGTTTTTGTCGGTGCGTTTTTTGAGTCCCAAATATGCTTCGATCTGGCGATCGTCGATGATCAATTCCTGCTCCCACGGGCGCTCCATCTGAGCTGCATGAGCCGCATAGATCAAGTGCATACACGCAGCCCGGATATCAAACGTGTCGATGACAGCAAGCGCGGCTGCACCTGCCAAGGTTGCGGGATGCTCGTCTTCTAGGTTTTCTGTCACCCAGAAGTGAATCGCGCCCTGTCCGTCTCCAATGTCTCGCGCATAGTAGAGTTTTCCGTTAGGGTCCTTATCCCAAGGAAGATGTTTGCGCTGGGTGAGAATGCTGCTTGCCTCCCAAATGGGCAGCGCCGCTGCCATCCGAGTCGTTTGACGATCAACAAAAAGATTAGGACTCGTTTTAGGATGCTCTGAGAGAACGGAGTGTTTGGTCTTTGAGGGCTTGGCAGTGTCTGGACTGGTTTTTTGAGGTTTGCGAGCGGCTGCTTTCTGTCTTGAAGTCGGTTCTTTGGGAGTTACATTTTGGATGGATTGCTCCTCAGCAGAAGCTTTCGCCACGTTAGAACGCTTTTTATGGGCGTTATCTTGATGGGACATATTCAGCTTCCTTGAGCAATTGTCTCTGAGGTGCAATACGATCGCTCGAATTATACAGCTATTTACCATTTCTGAATCTGGCTCTACTCAAACGATTCTGAATCGCGTGTTTAATAAGGTGCCAATTCCATATCAACTTTCTGGAGGATTGATTTCCTTCCATCTGATTAGCATTCCACTGAACGAATTCCTGAGAATTCGCAGATGAATTAAGGGCAGGAATGTAAAGGTCATGCCATTTGCAGCAATACTGGGTCATTGCCAAGACTCGATCATCACTAAAGGCTTTTTATCAAAGCCGCACCACTACAAACGGGCGGATGAATTCCTGTAAGCTTGTCTCTTAGGTCTCCGTTTTTCAGGTCAGGCATTCAAAATTCAGCGCTAATAAGTTATGCGATCGTTCAGACTTAGCAAGTCCTGCCTTGGCTTTCAATTTTTGACGCATCCATTAGTTTAGAAACCAATACCTGAACAGCATATAGTGTTTGCATTGAGAAATTTTTCAATTAGGACTGAGCAATCGACCGATGAGCAAGGAGATTTCTTTTGACAGCTACGACGAGAGTTTTCTTCAGAATCTGAAAAATTACATCCGTCAAGCTCAAGTTCAGGCGGCTGTCTCTGTAAATCGTGAGTTGGTCTTGCTTTATTGGCAAATTGGACGTGCAATTCTGCTAAAGCAACAACAGCAACAGCGTAAGTGGGGCGCGAAAGTTGTCGAACGATTAGCAAAAGACTTAAAAGCTGAGTTTCCTGACGTTCGGGGCTTCTCCCGATCTAATTTGCTTTATATGCGGGCATTTGCGGAAGCCTTTCCAGACGAAACCGTTGTGCAATCCGTGCTCGGAAAACTTACTTGGTCGCATAGTGTAATGCTGCTCGATAAGCTGCGATCGTTGGATGAACGTCTTTGGTATGCCCAAAAAGCAAGTGAACACGGTTGGAGCCGGAGTGCTATGCTGCATCAGATCGAAACAGGGTTACATCGGCGCGTAGGAACTGCATTAACCAACTTTGATCAAACTCTTCCGTCAGGGCAATCAGATTTGGTCAAGCAGATTCTAAAATCGCCCTACAATTTTGATTTTTTAGGATTGACTGAAGAAGCCCAAGAGCGTGACTTCGAGAAGGCATTAGTTGAACACATCAAAGATTTCTTGTTAGAAATGGGTGTCGGTTTCTCATTCCTCGGCTCTCAATATCCTTTGCAGGTAGATGACAAAGACTATAGGTTAGATTTGCTGTTTTATCATGTCCGGTTGCACTGCTATGTTGTGATTGACCTCAAGATGGGAGAATTTGATGCTCAATCTTCTGGGCAAATGGCGTTCTATGTGGCTGTGGTTGACGATTTGCTGCGGAGTGAGATCGATGCGCCGACAATCGGAATCATCCTCTGCAAATCAAAAAGCCGAGCGACTGTCGAATATGCTCTGCGCTACTTACAACATCCAATTGGGGTGGCAACCTACCGGCTCAGTGACACGTTGCCTGAGAACCTACAGGGAAATTTTCCGACGATCAAACAACTCGAAACTGAACTAAACACTGTAGAGGTTCAGGCTGGTTTAGAGATCGAGAAGCAAAAAGAATAGTGCTTGAATGCAAAAGAATTGTCCAAACCCGTCTGGACGATTCTTTTGCATTATGAATTGGATGCTTCTTGGCAGACTCATTTCTTCAAGGCACAATTCACTTCCTCCAATTTGACCTTTAGAGCGTTCTTCAGATCTCGGAGGATGTTAGTATCGGTAATCGATTTAATATCGATTGCCATCACCGCCTTGACAAATCGCCCGTCTTCTTGAGAAGAACGAGTTTGAGGATTGTACTGCTGAATCAACTGATTGACTAAAGTTCGGGTTGCGCTGAAAGAAAGTTTTTCTTGAACTACCTTGTCTGTGGTTGCCTTGCGGATCTTAAGTGTGGCTTTTTCGGGTTGGTGAAGTTTGTCAGCCGATAGACGATTGAGTTCTCTTGCTTTACTGCTTTCTAATCCTTCCGTGCGAATGACCTCTTTTAGATCGTCGGCTAACTTTAGCAATGGAAAGACATTGGAATTCACAGAAAGCGGGTTTAGTTGGAGTTTTAGAATAACGGCAAACAACTGTTCCTCTTCCACTTCCCTAAAGCCTGCTTGCTCTAACCATGCCTGCTGTGCTTCCGGCGTTGCAAGCCTCACTTCTGCCAAGGCTGCCAGTTTCCTTTCTCGTTCTAAGCGACGTAGCGCTGTGTTTAACAAAGTAGGAATTCGGTGTTCTTGCTCTACAAAGTTAGGATACTGATGAACTGCTAAGCGCACAAGGGCGGTAGCTAAGTCCAAGTCATGCAAACGCTGGGAGTGAATGCTTGTAACGACTTGCCCTTCAAGCGCTTCACTTGGAGTAACTTCTTCCTGGGGTAAGAGAACTGCTTTAAGCGTCTCCCACTCCAATTTTTGAGCAGACCGAAATCGTAATTCTCCATCGAATAACTGGTAGCGACCGTTCTTAATCGGAATCAGAATAATAGGCGTTTTTTGCCCCTGTCGGCGGAGACTTTCCATACGCTCTTTAATCAGTGAGACCGGAAAAACAGTTCGAGGCTGATGTTCATCTCGATCGATCAAGCTCAGAGCAATTTCATGGACTCCGTTCTCTTGTCCTAATTGTTGGGTAAGACCTTCCATACGGCGGTCGAGCGCTTCTTTCTCTGGATCTTGAAGCATCCCAGTGCGTGCTTGAGTTAGTTCTTCTTGAAGTTGCTGAACCTGTGATTTCAAAGAGAGAAGCTCCTGATTTTCCCGAACTCCTTGAAAACCCGCTTGTAAATTTGCACCGACCTTACTCATGCTGAGGCTCCTTGTTTGAGTTGCTGAACAATCTGTTCAATGATTGGGTCAAAGTCTTGAGCGGCTGCGATACCGGGACGATAAAGTGGGAGCGGCAACCCTTCTGTACAAGCCCGTAGATAATTTTTTGAGTCTTTCACGGCTGGAAAGCAATGGATGCCCAAACTATCAAGCAATCCTGGCAGAGTCATTGACAAATCTAACCCCTCTCTCAGGTCTCCTTTCTTATCTACGCCCAAAACATCTCTGTGAGTTCCGCTGTTGAGATAGTCCACCCGCATCGGTACGAAGCCTAAAATAACGGGTTTGGGAGTTAGGCGCAGTTCTTCGAGCGTAGTGTCGTACCAGCGAATGAAACCAAATAGCCCTTGGGCATCTTTAATTTCTGGCTTGATTGGAGATAGAACGTGGGTACTGGCAGCAAGCGCTAAAACTCCCATCGGCTCTAGTGAAGCTGGAGTGTCGAAGATGACGACATCTGCTGCAAGGGGGTAGTCGGCAAGGCGATCTTGCAGAATATAGTGTCCCCTGGCATTAACTGGCACTTCCCTAACGCAATCTCGAATGGCTTCTCCACCCTGGATTGCGGTAACAGTCGGCAGGTGCTCTGACCAAACTGACTGTAGCGGATAGTCTCCTTTAAATCCTTTCTTTAAGACCTTAGCGATCGATTGATCCTCCATCGGGTTCATGGGAAGTCCCGTGAAGGAGCTAAGCGATCCTGAGTAGTCAAGTTCAATGATGGTAACCTTGTATCCTATCTTTCCCAGCCCGTAAGCAAGATGAGCCGACGCTGTCGTTTTCCCAGATCCTCCAGCATTACTGCCAATCATCAACCGCATTTGGTGTTTAACAGAAGCTTCAGAAGTCATGCTCTTTACTTGACACAAAAAACTAAAAATGTTGAGTCCATCAATTCAAAGACCTTAGAGCTAAGATAGAAAGCTAAAAAAATGCAATTAAATTCAAAGCTCATGAGTAGTGGAGTAACGTTATTCCACACTTTAGAGTTCACGCACAAACGACTGGTTGGATATTCCCTCTAGTGATTCCGCTAAGAATAGTATCACATCATACTTCTGATGAGTTATACGCGAGACTAGTAGTTAGTCATGGGTAATTTTAGGGATTTCTAGAGACAGCAATCAATACCCTGATGATCAGGTTGTGTCGCAAATATTTTTTAGTGACAAACGAGCTATCTCTTTCGCATTCCGTTAAGCGCTAATTCGGTAATGTCCTAGAGATGTTGTTGTGGGGGAGCGAAGCTGCTGAAATGAGAGAGTAAAGTCATTCAATCCTTCAGCATGGTTTTAGAACCCATTCACTGCTCCAATTGCGATGGCATTGAGGTGATTAAGCATGGCACGACTGCCGCAGGCAAACAGCGGTATCGTTGCCAGAATTCTGAGTGTGAGCGCGGCACATTTATCCAAGATTACAGTTATGCCGCCTATGGTTCACAAGTCAAGCACCAGATCAGCGAAATGGCAATTAACGGCAGTGGCATCCGGGATACCGCACGAGTATTAGGCATTAGCACGACCACGGTAATGCAAACGCTGAAAAAAAAGTCCCCTTCTGAGGGCGGTGAATGAACCGATGCTAGCGGTGCTGGAACCGACCCAAACAATGGTTCGACTCTGCCTTGCAAACGATGGCAAGGTGGAAGCCGAAGTGGATGAAATGTGGAGTTTTGTGGGGAGTAAGAAACGACAATGCTGGTTATGGTGGGCGATTGAGCATACGACGGGTGAGGTACTGGCGTATGTGTTAGCCGACCATAAAGACAAAGCCTTTTTAGAGTTGAAAGCACTGTTGGCACCGTTTGGCATTTTGCAGTTCTGAGCGCGATGGCTGAGGAGCTTATGAACGTCACGTCGCTCCCGTGTTTCACACCGTTGGAAAACGAAACACTCAGAAGATCGAGCGCAAGCATTTAACGCTACGAACTCGGATTAAACGGTTAGCCCGCAAAACGATTTGCTTCTCCAAGTCGATTGTGATGCACGATGTGGTCATCGGACTGTTCATCAATCGTGTCGCCTTTGGACTAGTCATTTAGACCCCAACAACACGTTTAAGACATTACCAACGCAGTGATGGCAAGCGGGAATTGCGCTTTGTCGTTTCCACCCATCCCTATTCTGGGGTCTACCTCGTGCGGTTAGGACGGCAACGGTGGACCATTGAGGGCTTCTTCAAAACCATCAAACATCGCTTTGGCTTGCATTGCTTTGGACAGAAGACTCGGCTGGGCATTTACCGTTGGTTGCTGTTATCCCTCATTGCTTACCTGCTTGCCCATTGGGTATCTCGAACGTTCCCCACTTGGGCACCGCTGGATTGGGGGGAAGTCAGTGCCCAAGCGATGGCAGAACTTTTGCCTCAAGTCCTCTGGATCAAGCTATTACATCAGATTCAAACGCACCGGAAACTTGCGGATGACCTAGGGTTTGAAATCCTCGTCAAGCCCCTCCCCTTAGCTTGTTGAGAATGCTGCAAGATGTGAGGTAAGTTAAATAGGATTGCTATCCTTGAAGCTAAATGCAGGGAGGGTTCAAGATGCTGTCATTTAACACTTGTCGGTAGTCCTAAACGAGTAAGGATACAATGAGAGGTGATGTTGACTTCTCTCTGGTATCAGCAGTCATGATTTCTTGTCCAAGCTGTGAATCACACTATACCGTCAAGAATGGCAGAATCCACAATGGCAAACAGAACTACCGATGTCGAGACTGCGGCAGACAATTTGTGCAAGACCCGCAGAACAAAGTGATTGAGCAAGCGACCAAAGATTTGATTGACAAACTGTTATTAGAACGCCTGTCCTTAGCAGGAATTGCGAGAGTGACGGGAGTTTCCGAGCTTTGGCTGCAACGCTACGTCAATGCCAAATACGCCTCTGTGCCGCGAAGCGTGAACGTGAGCGCCAAAAAAAGGGGCGCTTGACGATCCAATGCGATGAACTCTGGTCGTTTGTGGCTCACAAGGGGAACAAGCAATGGGTGTGGTTAGCTATCGATGTCAAGACACGGGAAATTGTAGGAGTTCACATTGGAGACCGTTCAGAGATTGGAGCCAAAGCTTTATGGCAATCCTTGCCCCCAATCTATCGGCAATGTGCGGTGTGCTACACCGACTTTTGGGCAGCTTATGCGGCAGTTCTACCGAGCAAGCGGCATCGAGCCGTTGGCAAGGAAAGTGGATTGACCAATCGGATTGAGCGGTTCAACTGCCCCTTACGCCAAAGAATCTCGCGATTGGTGAGAAAAACCTTGTCGTTTTCTAAGAAGTTAGACAATCACATTGGAGCAATCTGGTACTTTATCCATCACTACAATGCATCCTTACCTATTTAGGACTACCACACTTGTCTTATAAACAGTTCGCTTTCGGAGTTCATCAGCCATCAGAATCAAGGGTGGGCAGAAAATTAGCATCGACCATTGCAAGGAAGATAAGGGCGCGACCGCAAAGATTGTTTGTAAGGGCGGAACGTAGATAATCGATAGAATCAGTACCCACTCAACGGCGATGCCTAGCCAGATCAAGCGATTGCTAAAGAAGCCCAAGCGAAAAATTGAGATGCGCTCACTGCGGCAGGCGAAAACGTTTCCATCTTGACAAGCCACGATTGCTGCCAGCGTCACCGTGGTGGCTTGATGATAAATTGCCATCTGGGTTGCATTTGC
>CBDICO010000002.1:0-549470 GCA_965277365.1 Phormidesmis sp.
AAGGTGATCATGGTGCAATAGTACCATATCTACACCGAGATATTATCTGTGTAGATATCCAAGAAATTGCCTGACTCCGTGCCTCCGTCAGTCCGCCTATCCCCCATACGACTAAACGGAGTACCGTTATAGTCGCAGTTCTCCGGCGATCTCGATAGATTAGATGCCCGATCGGGCATCCTAAAAACGAGGGGAGAAAACTCCCCCACAAATTTTGGACATGGACTGCCTTCGCCTGAGTAAGGATGCACCCCACTACACACTGCATCCTTCAATGGGTATCGTCACTTTTGGGCATGATGGGCTGATTTTGCCCACCAGCCTTGCAGCATCAGCTTTAGCACAACTCAATCTCATGTCGGTTTTCTCGACGGCTGCAATGGGCGGCTATGGAGAAGGCGCGTTTAGCTTTGGGGCCAACGTTCAGTTTCGTCGCATTCAAATTGCAGACGCACAGAAATACAACCCGCGATCGGGCGTTCCTGCAAGTCAGCAGGACATCGGCTACGTGACCGGGAACCTCAAACTCGACGATCTTTACACCGCAGGCGTGCCGCTCTTTTCCAGCGATTACGGCACTGAGAAGTATTTGAAAGAGGCAGGCACGGCGATCGCGTTCTCGATCACCAAAGGCTTTGACGTTGACCTCTACAACAAACTTCGCACTCCCACTCATGCCTCGATCGGGGCGGTGCAGTATGGCGCTAATATGCCGCTCCGCATTGTTGCCAACGAAACACAGGGCACGTTTACCCCTTTTACTCAAGACTTGCTGATCGACGGCGGCGCGGCACTTGAAGAAGAGGATGTGCCCCCTGGTGATCTGTATGCGGTGATCTCGACCCGCGCTAAAGCTGATTATTTGGGGTCTCAGACTCCGGTTGATGCTGGGGCAGCTTACGATCGGGCGGGTCTGACATCGCTGATTCAAAAAGGTCTTCCGATCGGTCGCTGGGTCGAGCGGATGGGCTTTATGGTCGGCTCCTCCAATGTGATTGGACGCAACGGGCTACAAGCAGGCAGCAGGCAATCTTGACACCGTAAGCGGGCTAGAGCCATTCTTGCCGATCGCTGGATTTGCGGCTGATTTGAGCTATTTCTTCAAGGCAGACTACGCAACACCAACTCCTCTAGGGGCGATCGTGTTCAACTTGACTTGCACTGCACTCCAAAACGTAGCGGTAGGGCAAATTGGCAGAATCAGCCTGTCTGATAACACCACGATCGCCTATGGCGTGATTTTGCGGATCGATGCCCCAAACAAGCAGATTTATATGGTGCCCTTTGCGCCCAATGGCGAACAGATTGGTTTTGACGACCTGCCTGGTGGATTGCGCTTTAGCCTGCCTCGGATTCCCTCGGTCAACGTGGGTTACAAAAAACAGGCTCTCATTTACGACACTCGCCAAATGGAAGCACCTCCCGAGGGGGCAGGCGCAACGATGGTCGGTGCCAAAGATGATCAGTCAGGCTTGATGCTGCAAATTTGGCAGGGTGGCTATGACATCAACCAGTTCAAATCATCCATGCGCTACTCGCTCTTGAGTGGCTCCACGTTTAACGACTACCGTTGCGGCTGCTTCATGTTGAGCGCCTAACACCATGCCTATTCTCTATTCTCTGGACGGAGAGGCTCGGCAAATCCCTGATAGTGTGGTCGATCGCTTTCTTTTAGAAGGCTATCGCCGCGCCCTGCCAGGGGTGCAAGCGGCTCCTGTGGTGGATGCCCCCGTCGATTTGCCTCTCTTGCCCATCAACACCGCCTCACTTAAGGACCTGATCGCATTGCCGCTAGTCAGCACCGCGATCGCTAAAAAGATCATTTCCAATCGACCCTACGCAGCGATCGAGGATTTGATCGCCAAGGCTGAAGGCGTTGATTGGACGGCTCTGCAATCTCAAATCAGTTTTTAACCGCTATGCCCCTCACCGATGACCACAAGCATCTGCTACATGAGATTTTTGAAATTCCATACGAGCCGATCGTGGTGATAGTCGGGGATGCTGGGTTTGAGGTTGCAGCATCGATGCTCAACCCGTTTGAGAACCCGGTACAGCGATTGCAAAGCGCGATCGTCTCGATTGACTCAGATGAGACCAAAGTGACGCGAGTGGCAAAGATTCTGGCTGAGTTTGAGAGTTTATCGCTTGACCCCTCACGGATCGATCGCAACGGCTATCAACTCAATCCCGCTAAGAATATCCGCCTCCTTAAGAAGCGATTATTTCCCTACACGGGGCTGATTTCGGACTCCCACGGCAGCAATCAAATGAGGGTGGGCTGATGGAACTTGCGATCGTGCAGTTTAGCGATCTCAACCTGCCTATCACCCTCAGAAACCCCACGGTGGGAGGCGTGGCTGGAAGTCCGATCGACCTTACTGGCTGTCAGGCGGTTGGGTTTGTGATGAAGGGATATATGGCGGTTGACAAAACGCCGTTGAGCTTTGTGTTTGATGGCGATCGCACGACGGGGAAGCTTTTAGTCACTCTCACCGCGACTCAAACAGGATTAATGCCCTATGGACTTTATCTCTATGAGATAAAACTGTTTGACTCGCTGGGGAAAATTGTTCGCATTCTCAAGGGCGGTGCCAGCGTTGATCCGGGGGCACCCAATGTTTGACGTAGAGTTTGCGGCTGAAGACTGGGTGATTGAGGTCAATCCTCTGACTTCTGTAGTAGAGGTGAGCAGCAGCCCGATCGAGGTGGTGGAAATGGGCGGGGTTCAGGGATTGTCAGGGGCGATCGCTCTTGCTGAACACATCGCGGCGACCAATCCTCACCCGCAATACATGACCTACGGCGAACTGGCTGCCCACGGCTGGGTGACGCGGCGGCTGGAGGTTGTGCAATCAGAGCCAATTTTATCTCGCGAAATTATTCACAACTGGACGGTTGATCCAACGTCGATCGTGGTCACGCTCCTGGACGGAGAAGTGATCACCGATCGCATCTTAATCAAAATTTCTAACCCTGGCGTTGCCATCTCAATCTCTACAGAGATCGCGATCGCGTACCGAGTCTTGCTCGGAGGGTAGTACAAGCTTGCTGCAAAGCAAGGTCGATGAGTTGATTCAAGTTCTTCGAGGTTTTACATGACGACATTCAGACAAGAGTTCGTAGGTGCTAATTATCAGGGCACCTCCGGCGTAAAAGTGCCTGCAACAGGGCAGGTTAACGGCATGGCGGTTCCTTACGAGGAATTGTCTGCAACCGAGGCAGCGCTGCAAGCGGCGATCGCTCAACTAGAGTCGTCTCTCGCGGCTTCTATTTCAAGCGGTGACGCGACTCTGCAAAGCGAAATCAGTGGTTTAAATCTGCTGACCGAAGCTCAGGTGCAGACGCTGATCAGCAGCGCGATCGTGGGTGGAGTTCGCTATAAGGGCGTGGCTCATGCAGACGAAGCAACTCCTGCGGCAGCAACAGGCACTTCAACCTTTGCCCAAGGCGACCTCTACCGGGTTTCGACCAATGGCTCAACGGCGTTTGGGGTTGGTCTGAGCGCGGGCGACTATGTGCTCTACAACGGTTCCGCCTGGGACAAGATTGACAGCACTGACCCGTCGGTGAGTTCTGGCGATAGCGTGGTTGTGGTCACTCAGACCGGAGACAACCAGTATTCGGTTAAAATTGCTCAAAGCTTCCTCGATCGGATTGCGGGAATCGAAACCAATCTAGCTGGCGAAGTCACTCGCGCAACTGCGGCAGAAGCAGCTTTGGCAACCGGGGCAGCGACGATCTCGACCAATTTAGCCAGTGAAGTGACTCGCGCTGAAGCGGCTGAAGCGGCACTTGCAGGCAGAGCTACCGCGATCGAGGCAGTTAACGCCACTCAAGAAAACGACCTGTTAGCCATAGACGGCAGACTGGACACAGCAGAAGCCACGATCTCATCTCAGGGTTCTGCTCTTTCTGGCAAGGCTTCCACCTCTGCTCTCAATGCGGTTGTTTCTAATCAAGCCACTGTTGACGCGGCTCAAAATGCGGCGATCGCGCTCAAAGCTGATCAGTCTGCGGTTGATACGATCGTATCGGCTCAAGCCACAACTGATGCGGCTCAAAATGCGGCGATCGCGGCTGAAGTCACGGCTCGAACCAATGCTGACACGACTCTGCAAACCAACATCACAGCAGAAGCCACGGCTCGCGCTAGTGCGGTTTCTGGATTGGAAGCAACGGTGACAGCAGGTGATGCGACTCTGCAAAGCGCCATTGACGCTGAAGCAACCGCTCGCGCAGCAGGTGATGCAACCCTAACCACCACCGTTGGCACCAAAGCAAGTCAGGTCGATTTGGCTCAAGAAGTCAGCGATCGGACTAGCGCTGACACTACCCTGCAAAGCGCCATTGATGCTGAAGCGACGGCTCGCGCTAGTGCTGTTTCGGGTGAAGCCACGGCTCGAATTGCAGGTGATGCTGCGCTGCAAAGTGCGGTTGATGCTGAAGTGACAGCCCGCACCAGTGCTGATGCGACTCTACAATCTGAGATCGATGCTGAAGCGACGGCTCGCGCTAGTGCTGTTTCGGGTGAAGCCACGGCTCGAATTGCAGGTGATGCGACGCTGCAAAGTGCGGTTGATGCTGAAGCGACGGCTCGAATTGCAGGTGATGCTGCGATCAACACCAGCTTGACGGATGCTCGTGCCACGATCGTTACTCACGGCACCGAAATCTTGGCTCTGCAAAGTGACAAGATCGATCGGACTTTGGCGGTGAGCGCGATCGCTCAGTCTCATGCCGCGCTCGAAAAAGACGAGTTGCTGACGAATGGCGTGTGGGATGCCTCTAATCATGTAACGCGCTTTTACGTGCCTGGGTTCTCTTCGGCGATCGATTGGAAGGTCTTCCCAATCAACGAGGTTGTTTCTCCCTACAGACAAATGCCTCTGCCTGAGATTTGCTATTACACCTACGCAAATCTGCCTTCCACTGCTCCTAGTGGACTCGATTCGTCTAAATCCTATGCGGAAGTTTCGATCTTCAGCCCGACGCAATACCCCGACAACGCCCTCGTGGTGTGGTGCCGCCGTAAGCCCAGCCTTGTAGCTTTAGCTGCGTTGGTCGATGGGTTTGCAACGGTGAGCAGCCGAGACATCACACTGTTTAATGCTCTGAACTGGAGTGCAACCAACGAGAGCGACTACACCTACTATTCAGATAGCGGGCTGACCTTCTCAATGAGTCACCTCTACGATGGCAACCTCAACTTTCCGATGAACGCGCTGACCCCGGTGATCTCCAATGGGATTACTCGGTTGAATGTGCAGGTCGCGATGAGCGCGTCGAGCTACATCAACCGCCTCTTGATCCGCAACGGTAGCGACGGTGGTGGCATCTACGCTGCAAGAGCTATCAGAATCCTCAACGGCTCAACAGAGCTTTACAGTGGAGCAGTTCAGCCGGATACAGGTTCACTCCAGACGATCGACTTAACGGGGGTCAGTGCGCTGAATGCTCCGTTAAGCACCTTCACGATCGAGCTATCTCAAACGCTCGGCAACGGGATGTCTGTGAATGAAATCCAGCTAAAGGGCTATAACGCCTAATCACACTCGCCCGATCTCTTTCTTGAGATCGGGCACCCATTCTTAGGAGATCTTCTCAATGAAACCCGAACTCAAAGCAAAGTTTCTGCAACATTTCGGCAACGGGATGTCTGTGAATGAAATCCAGCTAAAGGGCTATAACGCCTAATCACACTCGCCCGATCTCTTTCTTGAGATCGGGCACCCATTCTTAGGAGATCTTCTCAATGAAACCCGAACTCAAAGCAAAGTTTCTGCAACATTTAGCAGGCAGGAAGAAAGACCAGGGCTTCACCCTGATTGAACTGCTGGTGGTGATCATCATTATCGGCATTCTGTCTGCGATCGCTCTGCCTTCTTTCTTGAACCAAGCCAACAAAGCCAAGCAGGCTGAGGCTAAACAGTATGTCGGTACCCTTAACCGAGTACAGCAAGCCTACTATTTGGAGAAAAGCCAGTTCGCGTCTGACTTGACGGCTCTGGCTACCCCAGTGCCCTCCCAGACAGACAACTATGCCTACACGTTTACGGCGGCTGCTGAGAACGTGATCAGCTACGGCACCTCCAGCAAAGAGGCTCTCAAGTCTTATGCAGGCATGGTGGCAATTTCGGTGGTGACAGCATCCAGCGATGCGACTACCACGGCGGTTTTGTGTGAAGCAAACACGCCTGCGGCTGCAAAAGCAGCAGACCCCACGGCACCTCCGGTTAATTCTGCCGATCGACCTAGCTGTGGAGGTGGCACCACCGCCCTTTAAAGGGTTTTGAGTTTTAACGCTAGTTGGCGATCGTGAGAGTGCACGATCGCTTTTTTCATTGACCAAATAGGTCGAGGATGAGGATTTTTTGAGGACAAATTACAAAAACAGCGTCTGAAACCCTTATACAGCATATATAGAGCAATCGATTCGTAATCGATAGGTCGCGAGTTCAAATCTCGCCATCGGCTTCTTAGGTTGAAATGAATGCAACTGGTTCGTCTTCCAGCAGCATCTCAATTACTTTGCGTAAGTTCTCATATAACTCATCTAAAGTTTCACTTTGAGAATGCGCTCTGGGAAGCCAGGAGCTTAGCTAACGTGCAGATTCGTGTCGGAATCTCGCTCAACGATCGCTGTAAAAGTTCTCATCCCACTTCCTAAACCTAGCGCCTTGATTCCAACCAAAAAGGGAACCCAGTTTCGATGTTGTTGCTTGTGGCTCAGTGAAGTTGACAGCAGCTATATTTAAGGCGTGGTTATAACCAGCTTTTCAATGACTGCGAATGCCCATTCAAATACTTTCCCTAGTTCCGAATTATAAGGAAACCTTTCACTTTTGTACCTGAGTCGCCACAGAGAACCTGAAGCATCTACTAATTCTTCAACTTCAATTTTTCGTTCTGTGATCCATTGCCTAATTTCATCTCTAGAACCTTTTCCGTTGAAGAATTCCATATACCATCCATCTAACGTTAGGCACACATCGACTTGTAATGATAGAATTTCACTCAGGTGAAAGTGACAATATGTAACAGCTACCAACTCTACTTTTGGTTGCCACAGACCCTGTGTTTTTATTGGATAAGGTGACAAAACCTTCTCAGAAAGCAGCGTCTTTATCTGCTTGACCTTGTAACGCATTTCGCCGCGCAAACTGTCAACTTCAGCGAGTAAGGTTTTAATATTGGCTTGATTCTTGTGAAAATAATCTAAACGTTGTTGATCCATAGCAGTTGTCTCTTGTAGGTTTTGCATCGTGCGTACAAAGTCTCGAAAAAATGTCAAGTGTGGTTCTTGGGCTGTGAGGACGTGGGAACCTAAGTTTGAGAGGATTTCTTGTAGGAACTGCTCGTAGCTTACAGGAATAAAGCCGCACAACTCAGGAAATGGTTTTACGGGTCGCAGTGATAGTAATATTCCACAGATATGACGACCACGACTAAGTTTTTCAAGATGCCCCCTGTATTTATCAAAGGGATTATCTAGAGAAGCAAATATCTTATTTTCTATTCCAATTACATATTCATCGGCTTCAATCACTAAATCAATTCGACTCTTCTCATCAGTTGATTCTTCTCGTCGAACCTCAACTTCTTCTGTATTATTTATCAGAGTTTGACCTGCTGATGAAATCAGTGCGTCTAGAAAAAGCGTACCAAACCCATGTTCATTTGTAGGCTGAAGATAAAACTGTAGGATATTACTGCAAACATTCTCGAAATGTGGATAGCCTGAGATCTCCATAAACGTCTGTTTATGAGGACGCATTGGCGGCAGAGTTTTCAGGTCATCAAGAAGACTGGTTATTATTTCAGTAGGTAAGGTCAATACTTCGGACAAAATTTGAGCAGGTTTCAGACCTCAAACCCTTATTCAGCCGTAGGCTTGATCTTTTTCTCAAAGTCAGGGGTGGAGCTAACATTGAAAAAATAGCTCAGTCCTGAAGCCGTAAGCCCTGAAAGCCTTTTGGAGCCGTTCTAAAAAATGTCCGGAGTATTGTAAGGTCATAATTCAAACTTTAGTTGGGCGGCGATCGGAGAACTCTAAACTTGACTGCTTCAATGGCTAAAACTTACACAATCATACTGTAAGAAATCACACAGGTATTACCATTCTCGCTACGGATATACTTCCTATTCAATGTTGACGATCGCTCCAACTCTTCAAAAAATCAGACAACCGATCGCCAAATTTCCCAAAAAACTGCATAAACCTCAAATCGTCTCCCTAATGATGAGGTGTAAGGGTTACAGCCCACCTCACCCGACAAAGGAGACCTCACAATGAACGTTCGCCCCCTGTTAAACCTGGCTTTGCTGCTCTCGGTTTCCGCCCCTGTTGCTCTTCCTGCGGCGGCGACTGAAGTAATCGTCAGCACCTCAACCACGACGACTACCACGACTCGCCAAGGCACGATGATTCCTCAAACGGCGGGTGTGGTGATCAAGCTTCCGGCGGCTGTGACCGTAGATGTGGGTCAAAAGCAAGACTACCCAATGACGGTGCCCCTCGCGCAGCCCTTGATGGATCTGCAAGGCAATGAAGTAGTGCCGATGAATACACCCGTCACCATCAAATTTAAGCCCGAAAATGGCGGAGCGAAAATTGTGGCAGAATCCATTGTAGTGAAAGGTCAGATTGTGGCGATTCAAGCGGCGAGTGCGGTGATTCCGGGCAACACGATTACGCAGCAGAGTGGAGCCGATCGTGCTCGTGAAAATAGCGGCGTATTGGGTAACTTATTTGGTGCAGTAATGGGGGCAACGGCTCAGGAATCTCACAAAGCGTCTGCCTTTGATCAAGGCGGCATGATCGGAGGCGCGATCGGCATTCTCAGTGGCATGACATCTCCCAAAGATGTCCGGATCGTGCAGCTTCCAGCAGATAGTGTGTATGTGTTGACGTTACAAGCACCGATTTCGCTACCAGCGATCGCTGCCATGCCTCAAGCCGAGCCAGTTCAAGAAAGTGCGAGTCAGGCTCAATTTGACTTCCACAACATTGCAGACTACAGCAAAGGCTTAGAGCAAGTCATTAATGGATTCAAACAAGGGCAACTTTCTCAAGTCGAAGCCCGTCGAGTCATTGTTAGTGCTGACCAATATGCCACCACGCAACTCACTTCACGACTCTATCCTCCCGCAGGTCTGCGTCGCCAAGTTGCTCAATTGTTTGACTATAGCTATGGCATCGATCGTAAATAACAAGTAAATCCAACTGTTCATCCCCCTTCTGACCATGCCTCGCGCCCTTAGCCGACCCACCATTCCCCTCGAAACTGGCAAAGCCAAGCTGTGGATTCTGCTGGTTGGGGTCAATCATTATCAAGACAGTCATTTGCCTTCGCTGCAATATCCTGCCCTCGATTGTCAAGGGTTAGCCGACGCTCTCATTGAGGCAACGCAAGAATTTCCGCAGCGAGAAATTCGGATTCATCACGATTTTGGGGCAGAGGTGCCCAAGCTCGAAGCCGTGCGTCAGACCCTTAAACAAATCGTGACAGACGCGCAATCTCAAGACACGGTACTCGTTTATTTTTCGGGGCATGGCGTGTTGGATGCTGATACTCAACAAGCAGTGCTGTGTCTTGCAGATACTCAAAAAGATGACTTGTTAGAGAGTGGGTTAGCGGTCACAGAATTGTTGAATGGGCTAGGACAATGTGCGGCTCGTCAGCAGGTGATTTGGTTAGATGCTTGCCACAGTGGAGGAATGACGCTTAGAAGTGCAATACCGCCGATCGAGCTACCCAACCCCACCGCGCAATTGATGTCTGTATTAGGACAACGCGCTGCCCAAAGCCAGGGATTTTATGCCCTGCTGTCGTGCGATCGTGCTCAACAATCCTGGGAGTTTCCTGAGTTGGGACATGGAGTGTTTACTTACTTTTTGATGCGGGGGCTGCGGGGTGAGGCGGCAGATGCTCAGGGCACGATCGAGGCAGATGGACTCTACAAATATGTCTATCATCAAACCCTGCAATACATTGATAAAACCAATCAACAGTTGCGGTTAATCAATCAACAAAAGCGTAGTCGTGGAGATACTCAACTGCAAACTGAGTATCCGCTTCAAACTCCCAAACGTATTGTTGAGGGCATTGGTGAATTGATTTTAGGAGTCCGATCGACGGTGATATCTCCTCGAAATCCCCGGCAAGCGCTGGTGATTGAAGGACTTCCCAGCCAGCAAATGACGCTGAATTTCAGCAAAGTTCTCCGCAGTACAGGTGGCTTTGACTTAGAGTATTATCCTCAACCTGGCAAAGATTGGTCAGCCGTGCGGGAGGCGATTCAAACCTGTTTGCGATCGGCAGAACCTCATCTTCAGCCTTCTACCACTGCATTGCTCTATCTGCGGGGACGCATCGAAGAAACTGCCGAAGGCGAGTCTTGGTTAGTCGTAGGCGATGGGACTCGCATTGCTCGATCGTGGCTACGGCAAGAATTGCGTCACTCTCAGATGGCGCAGCAAATTGTCGTTTTGGACTGTCCCAGCGCGACTTCTTTAGCGGAATGGATTGAAGATTTGCAGCTTGGCAGCGATCAGGGACAATGCTTAATTGCGGCGGCGGCTCCGACGATCGACTCCGAAAAGTTTGCTCGGATTTTGGTCGAAACGCTGAAGGTGGGCGATCGGCAAACCGGACTCTCTGCCGCAGGGTGGATCGCGCAGCTTCAGCTCGCATTGGCTGGAGAATTTCCGCTACACATTTGGTTATCGGGAACCCAAGGCGTGATCGAAGTGTTGCCCGGACACGTTGGATCGCAAAGCCCTGAGGCATCAGAAGGCTTTGACCTGGGACTCTGCCCCTATATGGGGTTAAGAGCCTTTGCAGAAGAGGACAGTAAATATTTTTATGGGCGAGAAGGGCTAACTCGCAAACTCATTCAGGAGGTCAGCCATCAATCTTGTTTGGCAGTCGTCGGCGCGTCGGGAAGTGGCAAATCGTCCGTTGTTCAAGCCGGACTGATCGCCCAACTGCGGCAAGGCAAACAAATTCCGGGCAGTGAGCAGTGGTGGATTGGGCGAATGCGTCCCGGCGATCGCCCGTTAGAGGGGTTATCTCATAGACTTGCAGACGTTGGCAGCGAGGTCGCCATTCAGCAAATTGAAGGGATGTTGCATCAAGGGGCAGAAGGCTTTGTCTACTGGCTGCGATCGCGCCCCGAACCTGTCGTCGTTCTCGTAATCGATCAGTTTGAGGAATTGTTTACCCTAGCGGCAACCGACGATCGCCAACGGTTTTTAGACTTAATCTTAGGGGCACTGAACTATGCCAGCGATCGCTTCAAACTAATTCTGACGCTGCGGGCAGATTTCATTTCACCCTGTTTAGAAAGTCCTGAACTGGCTGCGATTTTGCAGAGATCGAGTGTGCTTGTTCCCCCTTATCTGGCAGACGATGATTATCGCGAAGTGATTCTTCGCCCTGCCGAACAAGTCGGATTGCAGGTCGAACCGGGGTTAGTCGAAGTCTTGCTACAGGAACTCAACCACAGCGCTGGAGATTTGCCGCTATTAGAATTTGTTCTAGAACAATTGTGGCAACAACGGCGATCGGGCACACTCACATTACACGCTTACCAACAACAAATTGGAGGATTGCAGGGCGCATTAGAACGCAAAGCTCAGGCAGTTTATGACAGTTTAGATGCCGACGCAAAAGCCTGCACTCGCTGGATTTTCTTATCGCTCACTCAACTGGGAGAAGGCACCGAAGATACTCGTCGTCGCGTCTCTAAATCCGACTTAGTGGTCAAAAAATATCCGGTTGAATTGGTCGATCGCACCCTTCAAGCGCTCTCGACTGCCAAGCTGATTGTTATCGGACTTGATGAATTAGACGCACAGAGTAAAGGACAAGCCGCTATTCCTGAATCCTTTTCGGAGGTCTCGATCGAGGTGGCTCACGAGATTTTGATTCGCTACTGGTCTACGTTGCGATGGTGGTTAGAAGAGAATCGCAATCGGTTGCGATCTCAGCGTCAAATCGAGCAAGCGGCGTTGCAGTGGAAACAGAGCGATCGTCAGTCCGATTTTTTGCTACGAGGCATTCGACTAGCTCAAGCCGAAGAACTCTATGTAAAATACACCGATGAATTGCCGCCCGACACGCAGCGATTTATTGAAGCCTGTTTTATCGAACGTCAACGCGAACAAACTGAAGCCAAACGCAGACTTCGCAGGGCACAAACAACCGCAAGCGTCATCGGAGCGCTAGGCATTGCGGCGTGCGGGTTAGCGGGTTTTGCCTATTGGCAACAGCGCAGCGCTCAACTGCGAGAAATCGAAGCATTATCCGCCTCATCTGAAGCGTTGTTGTCATCCAATCATCAGCTAGAGGCATTAATCGCAGGAGTCAAAGCAGGACGACAAGCCCAACGCCTCGATCGCTTCTGGAATCCGGCTGATTCTCGCATGAGCACGATCGCGACTCTGCAACAGGCACTCGATCAGACTCAAGAACTCAATCGATTAGAAGGACATAGCCAAAAAGTCAACGATATTAACATCAGCCCAAACAAAAGCTTAATTGCTACCGTCAGTGATGATAAAACAGTAAAATTGTGGCGAACTAACGGCGATTGGATTCGAGATCTAACCAATCAGGAACGCATCAACTCAGTCGCTTTTAGTCCAGATAGCAAAACATTAGCAACGGCAAGCGCAGACAAAACTATCAAGCTGTGGAATCAAAACGGAAAACTCTTAAAAACCTTAATTGGACATCAAGACTGGACAACAGACGTGCAGTTTAGCCCCGATGGGAAGAGTTTAGCCAGTGCAAGTCGAGACGGAACGATTAAACTTTGGAGACTCGATTACTCCCAAGGGGAACTGCGTAGCAATCGTGCCCAGTTAATACAAACCTTTCGCGGTCATAAAGGCTGGGTTAACAGCATTCAATTTAGTCCTGATGGCAAACTTTTGGTGTCTGCTGGCGAAGATGGCACCGTCAAATTTTGGCAAGCCGATGGCAAAACTAACTCATTGCTCAAGAGTTTTGTAGGACATCGCGATCGGATTACTGCCCTTACCTTTAGTCCTGATGGCAAGCTGATCGCAACGGCTAGCGCCGACAAAACCGCAAAACTTTGGTCACTCACAGGTCAATTGTTAGAAACATTTGAAGGACATACCGATCAGGTGAACAGCGTCAGCTTTCGTCCTGACAACAAACTGATCGCAACGGCAGCAGCAGATGGCACCGTCAAACTTTGGAGCTTAACCGGGGAATTGCTGCATACGATCGCCGCCCATTCAGCCGAAATTACCCGCGTCCGATTTAGCCCAGATGGGACGATTTTGATGACTGCCAGCGCCGACAAAACCGCCCGCTTGTGGAGCGTTCCTAGGGTCAATATTGCTAACGGATTGTCTGCAACCAGCATCAGCCCTGATGGTCAGACGATCGCTGCCGTGAGCGGCAAAACCATTCAGCTTTGGAGGCGCAGCAATGGAACTATCCAACGATTAGGCACCTTAAAAGGACACACTGCCGACATTACAGCTTTGAGTTTTAGTCCTGATGGGATACTCGCGTCTGCCAGTGCCGACAACACGATCAAACTTTGGAATGTGATTAGTGGAGCGCGAATCAGAACGCTAACGGGACACCGCGATCGCGTCACCGCTCTCAGTTTCCGCAACGATGGCAAGATTCTCGCATCTGGCAGTGCCGACAACACCATCAAACTCTGGAATGTCGCAGGCGGCTCACTCTCAGACACCCTCAAAGGGCACACCGACGAAATCTCCGCCGTTCGCTTTAGCCCAGATGGACGGCTTTTGGCATCGAGCAGCTATGACAACACCCTCAGACTTTGGTATCCAGACAGCACTGCCTCGATCGTATTGGGACGACACCGCCTCGCGATCGCCTCGCTCGAATTTAGCCCCGATGGACACACGATCGCGACGGGCAGTTGGGACAACACCATTAAACTGTGGACGCTCAGCGATGCCAAACCCGACAAAGAAGCCACTCCAAGCCACACCCTAACCGGACACAGCGACGGAGTAACTAGCCTCAGTTTTAGTCCCGATGGTCAAACCCTCGCCTCTGGCAGTGCCGATTCCACACTCAAACTTTGGGACGTTCAAAACGGCTCTCTGCTCAAAACCTTAAACGGACATCACGATCGAATTCAAAGTGTTCTCTTCAGCCCAGACGGTCAGACTCTCATCATCAGCAGTGATCAGCAAGGCATTCTTGTCTGGAACTTAAACTTGGATGAATTACTCAAGCAGGGATGCGATCGGCTCCAAAATTATTTGCACAGTCATCCTCAGAGCGATCGTGAATTGTGTTCACCTCAGTAGATAAAGCTTGGATAATGTGGTAGTAGAATTTACTGTAACCATAGTTACTAGAAGGGAGCAGATCTAAGCGATGTCTAAACTATCCACCAAGTTAGCTATCCTACTGTCCGTTATTACAGGGTTAGTGATGGTCGGTTTACAGTTCTTCGGGGCGAACCCTGCTCTGTCTACAATTCCAGATTCAGCCGCTCTTAACCCACCCGCGATCGTGGCAACTGCCGCCGCCCCACCCACTCTTGGCTCGGCTACTTTAGGCGGCAAACCCGTTTATGTGCTCACCATGACTCGTGCCGGAGATAGAGTGCTGGTGCGCTGTTATCCGGGCTATCAGCCAACGATTAAGATTCAGTCGATGGGCGGTGCAAATGCCGCCAAAGAAGGAGTCATGACCTGCAACTTACCTTTACCTTCCTAGAAGGATGCACCAGGCGATCGGCTCCATCCACGAGTGAGTCATCGCCCCAGTCGCCCAATTGAGTCAAGAACAGACGATCGTAGAGCCATCATGCAAAAATGGTAAGCGTCCCTCATCGATCGTGCTATGCCGCGTCTGAGCCATATTTTCGTGTTTCCGATCAAATCGTTGGATGGTGTTTCGGTCACTCACACCACGATCTTGCCCGGTGGATCGCTGGCGCACGATCGGGAGTTTGTGATTGTCGATCGCGAGGGTCAATGGGTCAATGGCAAACGCACCGCAAAAATTCATCAAATCCGATCGCAGTTCAATCTCAATGCCAGAATCGTAACGCTTTCGATTCAGGGCGATCATCCGGTCAGCTTTCATCTCGATTATGCGCGCCCAGCGATCGCTGCCTGGTTCAGTGACTTTTTTGGCTTTCCCGTCACCCTTGAGCAAGACACCATTACTGGGTTTCCAGACGATTCCAGTTCACCCGGACCGACTGTCATCAGCACCGCCACGATCGAGCAGGTTGCTTCCTGGTTTCCCGACCTTTCAGTCGAAGATTCGAG
The DNA here is from genome assembly GCA_965277365.1 of Phormidesmis sp. GTDB lineage: Bacteria > Cyanobacteriota > Cyanobacteriia > Leptolyngbyales > Leptolyngbyaceae > Phormidesmis_A. The sequence continues at coordinate 15,311 of CBDICO010000002.1, forward strand.
AAGTCGCTTTCGCACCAATTTAGAACTGACTGACGTGCCTGCGTTTTGGGAAGACCGACTCTATTCTGAGCATAACGACCCGATCGAGTTTCGTTTAGGTGAGGTACAGATTCAAGGCATCAATCCCTGTCAGCGCTGTGTCGTGCCCACTCGAAATGCAATCTCTGGTGTGACTACGGCTCAGTTTCAAAAAACCTTTGGTCAGAAGCGCAAGGAAGAATTGCCAACATGGGCAGCCGCTTCGCGATTTAATCATTTCTATCGGTTAGCCGTTAATACCCGCATTGCCGCTTCTGAAGCTGGGAAACGCTTGCAGGTCGGCGACGAGATCGAGACCTTGCTCACAAATTAGGACGTATTGTAATGCAGAAGCATCGGAGGAAAATTAACGCTTGCTCTTCTGTCTAAGGGGTTTGCACCTTCATAAAATCAAAATGCTGGAGTGGGAAGCGCGATCACTGCTCTCAAACCTGCGATCGCTTCCCCAAAAACCTCGATCGTTCGTGTAAAAAGCTCGACCGTTCCTATCAAAACCCTGATCGTTCGTGTAAAAAGCTCGGTCATTCGTGTAGAAAGCTCAATCGCTCGTGTAAAAAGCTCGATCGTTCCGCTCCACGAAGTGTTCGTTGCTCAATCTGATGCGTTTTGTAGCGGTTGGAGGAGCGAACATTCTGTGTAGCGGAGCTTGCGAGTCATCGGATCATCCGAGAGTTCATCCAATCGAGCCTCTTGAATCACTTTTTGGTGAGGATTTAAGCTTTTATATTTAGGCTGGTTGAGTTAAGGGACAAGGATTTGTAGATGTTGCCTCTGAAGTCAATGTCATAAACTTGCAATTCATCTGCTTCTACGTTGATTGTGAAAACTACTCTGACTTTCCCCACTCGCATTCTGAAGAATCCTTTCCAATCTCCTTTGAGGCTTTTGATATCTAATTCATTAAAGGGAATAATTCCCTCTGTTTCGATCGATTGGATGAGATGGGCGAGTCTGTTCTGGAGTTTTTCAGTTTATTTGGGAGGCAGTTTCTCTAAAAATTTGAGAGATGCTCTACTGAGGGCGAGTTCCATGCTTTACCCAGTCAGTCATGTTGATAAATTCTGTACCTTCCTGGTCGGCGGGTGAACCCAACTTTGCTTGGATCTCTTGCATTTCTTTATCACTGACATAGGGGATGAGAACTTGACACAGTTTCAAGCGTTCTTCTCGAAGCACTTCCCGCAGGCTGTCTTTGATGAGTTGTTTAAGTTGATTTGCTTCCACAGGACTATCTCCGCTCTCAATGTCTTTCCAATCTATACAGCTTTAGTTTATCTCTGATGATGCTATGAGCACGCAAATGAAGGGGAAACCCCGATCGTGCCTCAATCTGATGCGTCTTGTAGCTGTTGGAGGAGCGATCGAACCCACGGATCATTCGAGAGGTCATCTAATCGAGCCTCTTGCATAACTTTTTGCAGGAACAGTAGAAAGTTTTGCCAGACTGTTTGGGTTTTGGGGTGGTCGGCTTCAAGTTTTTCAAGCAGGATCGCCAACGCTTGCAGAAAGAGCGGTTCCGCGTCGCTGTAGCGTCCTTGCGAGTCATACAGTCCTGCCAAATTGTTGAGGCTGGTTGCCACATCGGGATGGTCGTCTCCTAACTGGCGTTGACAGATGTCGAGTGCCTTCAGAAGGAGCGGTTCCGCGTCGCTGTAGCGTCCTTGCGAGTCATACAGTCCTGCCAAATTGTTGAGGCTGGTTGCCACATCGGGATGGTCGTCTCCTAACTGGCGTTGACAGATGTCGAGTGCCTTCAAAAGGAGCGGTTCCGCGTCGCTGTAGCGTCCTTGCGAGTCATACAGAAGTGCCAAATTGTTGAGGCTGGTTGCCACATCGGGATGGTCGTCTCCTAATCGCGGCTCGGCGATCGCTCGACACTGCTCATACCATTGTTCTGCCTCTGCAAAAGCTGACTGACCCATATTAAACCAAGCGATCCGAGTGACGGGTGTAATCAAGTCGTCATCTGATAGCCAGGGGTTGAGAGTCGTTGCCGCTTCTTTGAGATGAGGAATCGCAGGCAGAACAGCTTGAAGAACAGAAAGCGTTGGCTGCTGTGGAACTTTTTGCCCCTCTCGCACCATCACCTTGCAAAACGATCGCTTCATTTCGTCTACGTCTGCCATCTGCTCTCGCTTGACCGCAAAAAATTCTCGCAGCAATTGGTGCAGTTCATACATCCCGTCATCGGTGCGAGTCAACAAACTTGCTCCCAATAGCTTCTCATCCCGCAAATCTTCGAGATCCTCTTGATCTTCCTCTGACAAACACGCCTCGACCAACGACCACGGAATCTCTGCCAGCGCAAATAGACTCAACAATGCCGCTAACTGCTGAGAGTTCTGATCCAAATCTTGCCAACTCAACTCAAATGCAGCCGTTACACCCAACAGTGCTGTCATTCCTGACTCGGCTGCCAGCAATACTTTGGCAAATAGTTTTTTAGACTGCAAGCGTTTCCAAAGTTCGGCGATCGACACATCCTTTTTCTTCGCCAAATATCGCCCAACTAGCTCCAACCCCAACGGCAAACAGCCCAACCACTCACAAACTTGTTTGGCTGTCGCTAAATCTTGATCAACTCGCTGATCTTTGACGATCGCTCTCAATAACTCCAGCGCCTTGTCTACCGACAGCACCTTGATTTCAAAATTTTGCACCGATGCCCCAAAGCTCGATCGGGTCGTCAGCAAAACTTTAAGCCGAGACTGCACCGGAGCCAAAAAAGGTTTGATGTCTGAGAACGCTTGAACATCGTCAAAAACGACCAGTGCCGCAGATTGCTGCAACCTTTCCCAGCAAAATGACACCTGCTCTGGAAACTCCCACTCCTGCGAAATCTCAAGCCCCAATTTTTCCCGCCCAAATGAGACAATCTGCTGTCCCAAGTCTTCTCGCGCCCTCAGCCAACACACCGCATCTGGGTAAGTCTCCAATTCCCAATGTTTGTGGGCATATTGCCACGCTAACTCGGTCTTGCCGATGCCACCCATGCCAGCGATCGCAGAAATTGCCACCGTCGTTCCCGCTTGCAACTGCTCATGCAAGTCTTTGAGTTCATCGTCTCGCCCAACGAATACGATCGCTCCGCTATAAGGCAGATTGTGTGGGGTGCTTTTCTTTATCGGTGCCCCTCCCGACGACTCTAGTCAAGGAGTGGGATAGTTCTTATTAATCGTGATGTTGCCCGTATAGTTTTCACCGCCCTGATTGGTCACTTCATTACGGGTCTGATATCCCGTCGCCTGATCTGAGACATTCATCACCATGCTGCTGTTGTCCTGAATCTTCCCTGCATGAATTTCTTGCACCAGTCCCCGCACATCTTTGGCAAAGTCTGGATAATCTTCCATCGCCACATCCAGATATTTTGCGATCGTGCCCACTGAAGACAAGTCACCTGTCTGCGCTTTGTCCAACGCCTCATCTAATTTTGGAGAACTTCCCCGCAGTTTGTCCCAGATCGTCTGTCGAAGTGCGTCCATTTTCACGATCGCCCCTTCCGTAAACTTTTTGGCAAGCTCACCTGCCCCCGACTCGATAAACTTTCTAAAGGCAAGGTCAGCGATCGCAGCAGCCGTCAACGTCGATACAGGTTCCATTGAGAAAACTCCGGGTGAGGGCTATCTCTTTTATACCCGAAGAATCTAGTGATCTGTCAGTCTTCTACTTGTGGGTAAAGACGCTTCAAGCGGACACGGGCATCCGCGATGGAAAATTTCCACCGACTTTTGCGACTGGTTGCGTTGCCTGTGCCACGCCGTTGTTTCTCGCTCTAAAGTTCCCCGCTCTGGAATTCGACGAGCTAAACATGGTCGGGTCAAAGCAGACAGTTCATTCTCGGCAATACTCAACCAACTGCCGTGCTTGGGAGTGTGGTGGCTCTCTAAGCCAACGAGACTACGGGCAATTGCAGGTGGAAAAGCTTGATAGAGAGAAGCAAGTTTGTAAACATTCAACTGATCACACACGAGTTTGACTTTCTCACAATCGGCATAGTTTTCGGTGAATAATCGTTGGATTTCGAGTGCCCAGTCACCGCAGTTCTGCGTTCAGTGACCACGCTTTTGCGCCAATCGACTAACGGTTTTGTCAACCCAAAGAGGTTGGCAGTGCGATTACGTTCAGACTCAAAATTCACAGCGGTTGGATGTCCAGATTTTGCAGGCAGAGGAAGCTGGATTTCCGTGACCAATTGTACAGGTTGCTCATCCATACAGATAACGGGACAACTAGGATCATGGGGTAACTGATACCCCTCTAACACGTCGTCGAGGTGAGCCACAAACTCGGCATTCGATGCGGTTTGCCTTCCAACGCAGCTTCTAATCCTTGTTCCACAAACCTTTGCCGCAGATTTGCCACGCTGTTGCGATGACATTGAAACACCCTAGCGGCTTCCTCGTCCGTCCACGCCTGTCCCTTGACATCAAAGAAATAGGTTTGACAAACCACTAGGCAGTTTTAAGAGTTCAGGAAATTCTTGTCTCAAGAGCCTAGACGACCGACCCTTAAGCGCTTTCACGACTTGAGCAATGGAGTGGTGCGGATCGTACTCAACCGAAGAGTTCGGCGAACCAAAAACGTGCCAGAAAGCATCTAGTTCGCAAGTATGAGGACGTTTCAAACCGTCTCTTTGATTGGTTCTGGAAGCTGGCGCATGACCTGACCAATCGGTTTGATGTGCTATTCTCCTACTATTCGGGTTCAAACTGCAATCGCAAATAAAACCATTCAAATGGTCTTGTCAGACAACGGTTCAGGAATACCGAAATCAGTCTAACATCGATTATTTGAGCCTTTTTTCACCCCCACAACTATCGGCAAAGGCACAAGGCTCGGACTCTCGATCAGTTACCAAATCATCGTCGAAAAACATGGCGGAACATTAAACTGCACCTCGTCTCCTGAACATGGGACGACGTTTGCGATCGAGATTCCCCGTTCAAGACCTGCAAAATAGCTCAGGTTCGTGACTGTGAACCCCAACCTCTGAAACTCGCTCACTGCCACGTCGCCACCGGACGCAACATTGCCGGAATCTCTTCGGTGTCTGCCGGAAACTCTAACATCGTCTCAGACAACCCCAAATAGCCCGATTCAGAAAACGAAAGCAGCATTCGTTGCAGGGCTAACCACACTTCTGGCTCATATTCCCAATCCCGCCCCCGGCTTGCTCGACCTGCGATCGACTTTAGAGCCCAAAAATAACTATTTCGCACCACCGATCCACCCTTCTTAAACGGCGGAACATCTTCATGATGCAAAAACACAATCTCGTTTTCAAGTCTGGCTCTCATAAGTAGACGGGCGCAATTAAAATCAACTTGTGGGGATGGGTTTCGCTCAACCTACTATGAGTTCTGGCTTTGAGCGTTGAGCGGAGCCGAAACGCGTCTGACCGTTAACGTCTACCTACTTAGCTTTAAATCAGAAAGACCCTGAACGCGCAGGCTTGCATTGCCTAACGTTCAAGGTCTCTTACTCAAGAAAGATTGCTTTAGTAGCGCTGGGAGAAACCACCACTCCGACCACCACCACGATTGCCACCGCCACCGCCGCGATTATCTTCACGGGGCTTTGCTTTGTTGACTTTGAGATCGCGACCCATCCATTCTGCACCGTCTAATGCTTCGATCGCAGCCGATTCTTGATCGTCTGTTTCCATCTCAACAAACCCAAACCCACGCATCCGACCCGTTTCGCGATCAGTCGGAAGCTGAACTCGCTTTACCGCACCATATTCTGCAAATACAGCAGAAAGGTCTTCTTGTGTAACCTCATAAGAAAGGTTACCAACATAAATCGACATCGAAGGAAATCTCCAGAACCAGAAATTGCAAAGATATTAGAGTCGGGGATGTGCTCGTTAGCAAAAACAAACCTGTCGCCGAATTTAACACCTTTTTTGAATTTAACATAAATCACTTAATCGAGCATTCTAAAGTGACGACTAGTAAGATGACCTAATTTCCAGGCAAGATTCTTCGTTCTCGATCTGCGTGGCAAACTACTAAGAGAGACTCTGGAGAAACCCTATGACCGTCCCGCAACTTTCCCCTTATGGATCTTGGAAGTCGCCCATCACCTCAGATTTAATTGTGGCTGGCTCGATCGGGCTAGGACAAATCAAGCTCGATCGCTCAGACATTTATTGGAGCGAGTCACGCCCTGCTGAAGGCGGACGCACCGTGATCATGCAGCGATCGTTAGAGGGCATGACTGAGAGAACGCCCCTCCCTTTTAACGCCCGGACTCGTGTGCACGAATATGGAGGAGGTTCGTTCTTGGTTGCAGATGGCGTGGTTTATTTCTCCAACTTTGCCGATCAGCGTCTCTATCGTCAATCGGCAAACGCGGCTCCGGTGCCCCTGACCTCGCCTGAATCGTTGCGCTATGCAGATGCGACGCTTGATCCAGTTCACGATCGGTTAATTTGCATTCGAGAAGATCATCGCATCGCTGATCAAGAAGCGGTTAACACGATCGTTGCCGTTCCGCTCAGTGAAGCCGAAGCCGAAGCCGAGCAGACGATTCTTGCGTCTGGACATGATTTTTACGCCTCTCCGCGTCTCAGTCTTGATGGTTTGTATCTCTCCTGGATTTCGTGGAATCACCCCAATATGCCGTGGGATGGCACTGATTTGTGGGTGGCTCAAATTCAGTCAGACGGGAGTTTAAGCGATCCTCAGCATATTGCAGGCGGCACAGACGAATCGATTTTTCAGCCGGAATGGTCGCCCGATGGCGTGCTTTATTTCATCAGCGATCGCACAGGTTGGTGGAATTTCTATCGGTGGCACCCTCACGGAACAGTCGAGTCTGTCATCACTTTAGAGGCAGAATTTGGCTTGCCGCAGTGGGTGTTTGGCATGTCTACTTATGGGTTTGCTGACCGCGATCGAATTCTCTGCACCTACACTCAAAACGGCATTAGTCATTTAGCCACCCTAGATTTGACCTCTCGTGAACTCGCTCCTATTTCCTGCCGCTACACTAGCATTGCTGGATTGCAAGTCACCTCAAGTCAAGCCGCGTTTGTGGGCGGATCGGCAACAGAACCTTCTGTGATTGTGCGATTTGATCTGGCATCCCAAACTTTTGAAGTGTTGCAACGGGCGAGCGAGTTAGCGATCGATCCCAGTTATCTCTCGCCTCCTGACGCGATCGAGTTTCCGACCGAAAACGGCTTAACGGCTTACGCGCTTTACTATGCGCCCAAAAATCGTGATTACACTGCACCAAACGGAGACCGTCCGCCGCTCTTAGTCAAAAGTCACGGCGGTCCCACGGCATCGACTTCTGCCTCTCTCAGCTTAGGCATTCAATATTGGACGAGTCGCGGGTTTGCCGTGTTGGATGTCAACTATGGAGGCAGCACAGGCTATGGTCGCGCTTATCGGCAGAGGCTAAATGGTCAGTGGGGCATTGTCGATGTCGATGATTGCGTCAATGGTGCAAAATATTTGACAGAACAAGGCAGTGTCGATGGCGATCGCTTAGTCATTGCGGGCGGCAGTGCAGGCGGCTACACCACTCTCTGTGCGCTTACCTTTCACAACACATTTAAGGCGGGAGCCAGCTATTATGGTGTGAGCGATTTGAAAGCACTCGCAGAAGACACCCACAAGTTTGAGTCACGCTATTTAGATAGTTTGATCGGTGCCTATCCAGAACAAAGGGATTTGTATGATCAGCGATCGCCGATCACTGCCGTCGATCGTCTCGCGTGCCCGGTGATCTTCTTCCAGGGTGATGAAGATAAAATTGTGCTGCCCAACCAAGCCGAAATGATGGTCAAAGCCCTGCGGGATAAAGGCATCCCAGTTGCCTATGTGCTGTTTGAAGGAGAACAACATGGCTTTCGTAAGGCTGAGAACATTAAACGAGCATTAGATGGGGAGTTTTACTTTTACTCGCGGGTGTTTAATTTCTATCCGGCTGAATGGATCGATGCAGTGACGATCGATAATTTATAACTCACCGTGACGACTCAGGAATCCTAAGTAGACAGACGCAACAAAAGTCAACTTGTGGGGATGGGTTTCGGCTTCGCTCAACCCGCCAGGAGTTCTGGCTTTGAGCATTGAGCGGAGCCGAAACGCGCCTTACCATTAATTCTGTCCACCTACTTACTAAATCTGAGTTTTTGCCATACTAAGCAACGTGCCCTCGATTTAACATCTACTCAAACAATTTGTTGTCAACGTAGTCTTAGAGCCGAGGATTAAGGCACTATCGCCGCTTAAACCTATCCAGAGTGTTGTTTTAGGAACCCGTTTTAGAACTCCAAATTAAGACGTTAGCTAGTTGAAATCTCCCAAAAATATTTTTAGACTCGTCGAAAGATTTGCTAGGACACTGACTCTATGAAGATTCAACTTGAGCGCACAATGCCAACGTGCCCGCCACAGTTAAAGTGCGTTGGCTGTGCCCGATCGTTTAAAGCTGAAAAAATTCGTAGCCTTTTGTACGATCGGGCTGGCTTAATTCAAGGAGACCTTTGCTGCACCTGCCGAAGCGCAAAGGATCTACCACAAAAACTTCAAACACCTGAGGAGATTCGTCGCCCCAAATTATACGAGTGGTGGGTCAAACGATGGCTCATTCTCTCAGAAGCGACTCAGGAAATTGAGAGCGCCCGATTTCGATCGGCACCGTGTAGCTGTCAAAAGTCGAGGCAGCTACGAATCCGATTTCAGCCAGACGATCGCTAGGATCAGTGGCTAATCATCCAAGGTCTGCCCCCGATATGACTCTGCACTTTAGGGGCTACAGGCTCTCCTTGATTTGAGCGCTGCACGAGTTGAGGCTCTGGATCTGCTTTTTTGCGAAACCGCAATGAGCTACTGAGCAACATTGGGGCAGAAAAGAGTCGCCTTGCAGATTCTTGGCAGGTTGGGCAGTGAGCTGGCTGACTAGACTCTGCCATCGATCGCCATTGGTCGAAAACGCCACATTGATTACACTTAAATTCATAAAGCGGCATCGGTCTTTCTTCCCTTAAAAGATAGGCTCGGCTGCTGCTAATAGTAAAGATTAGCAGCAGCCACTTTTTTAGCGTTGTTAAACAGGTAGGATACTTTGATCGAAAATCTCAGTCGGAATTGCAACCGTACAGCACGCATTCGGAATGTCTACAATTCCACTAACGCGACCTTCAACGGGGGCACAACTGAGTAACAAATACGCCTGCTCACCTGTGAAGCCAAACTTTTTGAGATATGCGATCGCATTCAGACACGCCTGCCGATAAGCAATATGGACATCCAGAAAATATTGCTTTCCGGTGAACTCATCGACCGAGATGCCCTCAAACACCAAGTATTCTGAGTAGCGCGGCTCAACCGGACCTGGCTTAAAAATCGGGTTGAGCATTGCATACTTGTCCATGCCGCCTTTGATAATATCGACGTGCAAATCGATATAGCCAGACATCTCGATCGCGCCACAGAATGAAATTTCGCCATCACCCTGAGAGAAGTGAATGTCGCCCATTGAGAGCTTTGCACCTTCTACATAGACCGGGAAATAAATGCGAGTGCCGCGTGAGAGATTTTTGATGTCGCAGTTGCCGCCATGCTCACGCGGGGGAACGGTGCGGGCACCTTCGGCGGCAATGCGATCGAAATCGGATGCGGCGACTTGCCCCAAAATGGCGTTTTTCGGATTCGGGAGGGCGGCAAGTGTGGCAAGATCACCCTTCATTTCTGCCCCATAAGTGCGACGATCGGGCTGCGATGTCATCAGTTCTGACTCGCGCTTGTTCCACTTTGCCAGCAACTCATGAGAGGGAGTACAACCAATTAAGCCAGGGTGAGTAATGCCAGCAAACCGCACACCCGGAATGTGGCGAGAAGCGGTATAGATGCCCTGCAAATCCCAAATGGCTTTGGCAGCGTTGGGATAGTGATCGGTTAAAAAGCCACCACCATTCTCTTTGGCAAAAATTCCGGTGAAGCCCCACTCGTCGCCTTGAAGTGCCCCGATATCCAGTAAATCGACGACTAAAATATCTCCTGGTTGAGCACCATTGACCCAAATCGGTCCGCTCAAAACGTGAACAACCGTTAGATCGACCTTTTCCACGTCTTTTGGGTCATCGTTGTCTTTGATTTGTCCATCTGTCCAGTCTTTACACTCGATCCGAAACACGTCACCCGGATTAACAGAGACCACGGCTGGAATATCGGGATGCCAGCGATTATGTCCGGGCAATTCCTGCTGATCCATTGGCTTTGTCAGATCAACCTTAAACAGGGTCTTAGGCATAACAGTGTTCCTTGATTTAAGTTAGTTAGAGCAATTAAGAACTACGCGCTAGGTATCGCTTTGCAAGCATCATGACAATTTGCGTCTAAGCTGCAACACAGTGAGCAAATCGCTCCGTCATAAACTGGGCAATATGCCATGTCTTCGCGCTCATAGTCATAGTCGCAAATTGTGCAGGTTGTCAGTTCAGCTACGTCAGGATTGTTATGAAAGTGAACGTCTTTACGAGCAATGTAGTATTTGCCTTTGGTAACGTAGGCAATGATTGGAGAGAGGATGAAGGCAACACCCAGCGCAATAAATGTTGAGAACGCTTGTGCGGTCGGTCCCATGAATCCGAAAAATGCAATCACGGAAATGACCGAACCCACCATCATTGAGCCAAACCCAACCGGATTGAAGTCATACAAATGAGCGCGCTTAAACTCAATGTACGACGGACTTAATCCCAAGGGTTTATTGATGATTAGGTCAGCAACCAGGGCACCCACCCAAGCGATCGCCACATTCGAGTAAAACCCTAACACCCACAGCAAGACGCTAAATACGCCCATTTCCTGAAGCACTAGCGCGATGATCAGATGGAACACCAACCAAACGACTCGACCCGGATGGGCATGAGTCAAGCGAGAAAAGAAGTTTGACCAGGACAACGATCCTGAATAAGCATTGGTGACGTTAATCTTGATCTGGGACAGAATCACGAAAAACGTTGCCAACGCCATGAAGATCGCGGGATTCGGGAAGATTGCCTTAAAGCCTTCCAGATACATATGAATCGGCTCATTCGCCTGGGCGATATCTACTCCAGCTTTGACGGCGATCGCCGTGAAGAATGCTCCTGCCCACTGCTTCCAAGCGCCTAAAATCACCCATCCTGGACCTGCGGCTAAAACGGCTGTCCACCATTTGCCCTTATTTTGCTCGGTCAAGTCTGGCATAAACCGCAGATAATCGACCTGCTCTCCAATTTGAGCAATTAGCGATAAGGCAACCCCTGCCCCGGAAGCGCAAAGCAAGATATCAAATCCGCTGCCGCTCGGCGATTTGCCTGCAAAGCTCGTCCAGGTAGACCAGGCAGCTGGGTCTTTAATCAGAACTGCAAACCAGGGAGCAAACATTCCCAGCAACCAGATTGGTTGTGTCCAGACTTGCAGCTTTGCCAGCAGAGTCATCCCAAAAACGACTAGCGGAAAGATAGCAACGGTACACAGTAAATAACCCCAGGCTAACGGCAGACCGAAATAGAGTTCGATCGCTTGCGCCATGATCGCGCCTTCGAGGGCGAAGAAAATAAAGCAGAAAGAGGCATAAATCACGGAGGTTAGCGTCGAGCCAATGTAGCCAAATCCGGCTCCCCGCGTCAGCAAATCCATGTCAATGTTGTATTTGGCGGCGTAATAAGAGATCGGAACGCCCGTAACAAAAATGATGATGGCAGAAACCAAAATCGCCAGGAATGAATTGGTGAATCCTGCGGTAATGGCAATTGATCCCCCGATCGCGAAGTCTGCTAAATAAGAAATCCCCCCCAGTGCAGTATTGGCAACTTCAAATTCTGACCATCTGCGAAACGATTTCGGCGCATAGCGAAGCGAATAATCTTCTAGGGTTTCGTTGACAACCCAGGAGTTGTAATGTCGCTTCGACTTCTCTAAACGTTCAACAGCACTCTCACTTTTTGGCATTTAACTGTCCTCAATTTCAGGTAGATTTTTGGATCTGATGCGGCACAAACTCAAGCCAACCGATCGCTAGTGTTTGTGCGGGTGAATGTGGGGAAGAACAATATAGAGATGATGGTTGCTGTTCTCTAATACAGTTAGTTCTGCTGATTCTGGAATCATCATCCCTTCGTTGGTTAAGACAGATTTAGGGCTATCCATCAATTGGTCTTTGTAGCTTGAATTTTGTGCTGCTTTAATCAAAACTCGTGATCGAATCGATCGCTGTGGATGAACCGAGTTTAATGACGCAGTGAGGTCACTGATCATGTCATCGGTCAAGATGGGAAGTACGAAAAATATTTGTCCCTCCTTGCTTTCAACAACCGTGACCTCTTGCCCGTTTGGAATTGGAACAGACATCGAATCGAGAGTTGCTTTTGGGTCTGCGATCAGTTGCGATCGAAACTCAGGTTCATGAATCGCTTTCGCAATCACTTGAGGCAGTAGCGCACTGGTTGGGTGTGACATAAGATCAAGTGACTAGGGCAAGAATTGAAAAATCAGTCAGCAATTAGCTTTGCCAGGAAGTCTCCAAATCTTCGATGCAACGTTGCGGTTCTGTTAGAATTACGCTCTGGACTAATCGCTTCTCTCGTTCCGTCGCCAAAATTTCTAAGGCTCTCAGTCTGACCTGGTATCGTTGCCAGTCTGATTGTTGAGCAGATTTTGCTAACAATTTCAACGCACTATATAAACTCGTCGAAGCAGTTGAGAACGAGTAGCCTGACTCAGTTGCGAAATGAATCGCTTTACGATCGGCAGCAACCACTTTTCTCAAACTTCGCTCTCCACAATTGCGTTGATAAAGCTGATGTCCAGCTAACGCAACTGCAACTAGCGCTGCTGTTAAAGAAATCACATTCTGTGAAGATACTTCAATGAGTGCGAATCCTAAGCCAATAGCCATCACAGGCAGTTCCCAGCCAAATCGCGGAATGGTTTTACTTTGAATCCGAGCAACTTCATGCCAGAACAGCAAATCTTGCTGATTGGCGTTTAGTTTTTGCCATCGAATGCAATCAATCTGAATCGCAAAGCGATGCTTTTTAGTTCGTTCTGTTGCAATCAACGACGAATTAATTTCCGTCGATCGTACGATTGAAATACGTGACTGTAGATCGATCGGCAACAGATGAGTCAATCGCTGAAGCTCAACTATCTCAGCACACTCTGTCAGCAAAGCCATTCGCTTCACCTCACTATTGAAGTAAATTGAGAAAATTCTGAAAGTCTCTAAGAAGGTCAGCAGCTCAAAACTGAGAGGCTTCTTTCGATGGATGAATCATAGAGATTTCCATCTCATCGTTTTGTATTCTGTCTTACTAATTAACTATTAACTGCTTAACTATTTACTAAAAAACTATTCGGAGCTAATTGATTCGGCATCCCTTGTTACGGAACGGCATCCAAATCAATTTCACAATGCGAGAACATCGAGCTTTATAGCCTTACGAGATTGCATCAGGGCTTGCATTGCTGTCCAATCAACCAAGGCTTAAGCCCCTTGTCCTAACGTATCTGCACAGAGTTACAGCCGTTTAATGACAACAAATTTAGACACTAGACCTCTTGCAAAAACCCCTGCCCTCCCCCTAAATCTCTCTTCCAAGCTTGGGAGAAGGAGTTGGGAATGAGGGCAGCTTCGGACTTTTGCAAGCTCTAATCACAACTCCGTTTCTTCTACTGAGTTCTTATGCCACTTTACTCAAACTCAAAAATTGTTGAAGATCGACGGCAATACAATACCTGGGTTGCGACAGAAACGTTAGAAGATTACTCACTCCGCTACGCACCAAAGTCATTTCGGAGATGGTCAGAGTGGTTAGTTGCCAACACCGCGATCGGAGGACTCTCGTTTCTCGCCCTCGAAGCGATCGGGGGATCTATTTCGATCACCTACGGGTTTGCTAACGCATTTTGGGCAATTATCGTCGTCGGTATGATTATCTTTTTAACAGGATTGCCAATTACCTATTATGCCGCTAAATATAATGTAGACATGGATTTGCTGACGCGGGGGGCTGGGTTTGGTTACATTGGCTCTACTATTACGTCTTTGATCTATGCTTCATTCACCTTTATTTTCTTTGCGCTCGAATCTGCGATTATGGCGCAGGCGCTAGAGCTATATTTTCAACTGCCGTTAGCGATCGGATACATCATTTGTTCCCTCGTGATCATTCCGATCGTGTTTTTTGGCATCACCCTAATTAATCAGTTGCAGCTTTGGACGCAGCCGATTTGGATCACGCTGATGATTCTGCCTTATCTCTGCATTCTCTATAAAGAGCCGCAAGCGTTCTCTAATTGGATTCACTTTGCCGGAAAGTCAACGAGCGGAGCAACCTTTGATCCGTTGCTGTTTGGGTCAGCCGCAACGGTTTCGTTTTCGTTGATTGCCCAAATCGGAGAGCAAGTTGATTATCTGCGGTTTTTGCCCGACAAACAGCCAGAAAACTCACGTCGATGGTGGTTAGCAAGCATTCTCGCGGGACCGGGCTGGATTCTTTTTGGATGCGCAAAACAGTTAGGAGGCGCTTTTTTGGCATCCTTGGCGATCGGTCATGGGGTTAGTTTCGCCAAAGCCAATGAGCCAACTCAGATGTATCTGGTCGGATTTCAGTATGCGTTTTCAAATCCAAATGTCGTCCTCGCGGTGACTACGCTGTTTGTAATCATTTCGCAAATTAAGATCAACGTCACCAATGCCTATGCGGGATCGCTTGCCTGGTCAAATTTCTTCTCACGATTGACCCACAGTCACCCCGGTCGAGTCGTTTGGCTCGTGTTTAATGTTGCCATCTCGCTGCTGTTGATGGAACTCGACGTATTTTCCACACTCGAAGCGGTTTTAGGACTGTATGCCAACGTCGCGATCGCCTGGATCGGTGCGCTTGTCGCTGATTTAGTCGTGAACAAACCGTTAGGGTTAAGTCCGTCTTATATTGAATTTAAGCGGGCACATCTCTATAACATCAACCCGGTTGGGTTTGGGTCGATGTCGATCGCGTCGATCGTGGCAATCCTGGCATTTCTGGGGGTGTTTGGCATAGAGGCAAAAGCCTTTGCGTCCTTTATCGCGTTGGGGCTGGCGTTTGCCCTCGCTCCGATTTTCGCCATCTTAACTAAAGGAAAATATTACATCGCCCGCGAAGATACTTACTCTTCGACCCTTTATGATGAAACGCAGTGCAACATTTGTGAGCAGGAGTACGAACCCCCAGATATGCTCTTTTGTCCGGTTTACGACGGGTCAATCTGTTCTCTTTGTTGTAGTTTAGATGCCTGTTGTCACGATGCCTGCAAAATTATTCCAGCCCATGAGATTCTCCATCCCAGCCCTCAGCCCTCAACGTCTTCACACTCTCTCAAAAAAGTCTTACAAGGGAAGCTGTCTCCTCGATTAGGAGCCAGACTGTTGAAATATCTCGCTGTTTTTCTGCCGCTTGCTACTCTTACAGGCGCAACTTTGGGATTGGTCTATCATCAGCAGATCATCACAGTTTCCGGTCTTCCCAACACCACCGCGAAACAACTGACTGCAACCTTACTCGGAGCCTATGGCATTTTTCTGGTGCTGATCGGGATTGGGTCTTGGTGGTTGGTGCTCACTCAAGAAAGTCGGCGACTCGCCCAGGAAGAACTCGATCAGCGCAATGTTCAGCTTCAGCAAGAAGTCAAAGAGCGGCAGCTTGCCGAACAACAATTACAGGAAAAAGCCCAGCAGCTTGAGCAAACGCTGATCAATCTCCAGCAGGCAAAATCTCAGTTAATGCAGACTGAAAAAATGGCTGCATTAGGTCGATTGGTGGCGGGAGTCGCCCATGAGATTAACACCCCGATCGGCATCGGAGTCACCGCCGCCTCGCTCTTGGTCGAAAAAACCGAGATGTTTTCTCAACGCTTCCAAGACAACCTGATGAAGCGATCGGACTTAGAGCGATTTTTAGATGTGACCCAACAAGGCAGCCAAATGACGCTGACTAACCTCAACCGAGCCGCCGAACTGATTCAAAGTTTTAAGCAAGTTGCCGTCGATCAATCTAGCGAATCAAAGCGAGTCTTTAACCTCAACCAATATCTCGAAGAGATTTTGCTGCAGCTCAGTCCCAAACTGAAAAACATTCACCAGGTCACGGTGCAGGGCGATCACACTCTCACTCTTAATAGCTACCCTGGCGCATTTTCGCAAATCGTCACGAACCTTGTGATCAACTCGATCGTTCATGCTTACACTCCAGATCAGCAGGGCAATATTACGATCGCGTTTCATCAAGTCGAGCAGGACTTAGTGTTTGAGTATGCAGACGACGGTCAAGGCATTCTAACAGACCATCTCAGCAAGATTTTTGAACCCTTTTTTACCACTAAACGGGGGCAGGGCGGCAGCGGACTTGGACTGCATATTGTTTATAACTTAGTGACGCAGAAACTAGGTGGAACGATTTATTGCGAGAGTCAGTCTGAACACGGAGCGAGATTTATCATGAGGCTACCCGTGTCACCTTTCTCCTAGCAGGTTTAGTCACACCACTGATTTTTGCGTTTTAATATCCAAACAATGACAGCGTTTCCTGTTCACGATGATGAAGAAATTTGTTTCGCTGAAGAAACAGAATCGAGTCAGCCTCAAAAAAGTTGGAAAATCCTGATCGTGGACGATGACCTTGAAGTTCATCAGGTCACTCGACTCGCATTGAGCGATTTTACGTTTGAAGACCGATCGTTAGCCTTCATCAGCGCTTACTCTGCCCAAGAAGCAAAGCACCTGATTCAAGCGCATTCTGATATCGCGATCGTCTTGCTCGATGTCGTGATGGAAAGTGAGAACGCAGGCTTGCATCTCGTTAAGTTTATTCGAGACGATCTGAAGAATTCACTCGTGAGAATTATTTTGCGAACCGGACAACCCGGACAAGCCCCAGAAGCATTTGTGGCAATGCAGTATGGCATTGATGATTACAAGACAAAAACCGAATTAACCGTGCAAAAGCTCTTAAGTACGGTCGTCACCGCATTAAGAGCTTTCTCAACATTGATGACGATGCTCGATCTGAGTCGAGATTTAGAAGCAAAAATCATTCAGCATAAACAAACTGAACTTGAACTGCGAATTAACGAGATGGAAGCGATCGAAAAAGTCCATCAGCTTCAAACCTCGTTACAAGAGCTTCGACAATCGCAGCTTCAAGCCCTACCTGCTCCCGAATTCAATGCTCTAAATCAACGAGTCACCGCAGTAGCGCAAGCATCACTGAGTCTTCCAAATCCAGCCGATGCCCTACAAACGATATCGAGCATTACTCGTCTTGCTCGATCGGTGTTACGGGTCACCGATGAGCAGACCGCCAAACTAGGAATTTCGCAAACCAAACTTGCCGCGTTGGTTTATCTCAGCCACGAAGCGCACCAAAGTGCAAGCCCCTCAGCGATCGCAAAGCATTGTAGCGTTTCGCGAGCGGCAGTGACTGGGCTACTCGATGGGCTAGAACAAGAGGGATATGTTGAGCGAGATAGTCACCCCTCCGATCGGCGTGCCCTAACGATTAAACTAACCCCTAAAGGTCAAGAGTTTTTGAGTCTAATCTCAGTCCAAAATCAAGATCAGATCACTGAGTTGATGACTGGATTGAAGGAAGACGATCGCCAGAAAGTTAACGAGATTTTAACTAGATTCAGTCAGTTGTTTCAAGATTAGCCGCCAAAGCGCTAGAGTGACCGGAAATTTTTGAACCGATCGAGACGCTTGAAGAATAATCAAGGCATTCATGTCCATTGCTAGTACTGCCTTAAAGTAAGATAGTTTGAATGCCTGATCGGTTCTGATGGAGAACAGCCATTAGAAGTAAAGGGGAAAGTTTGGTGTGAGTCCAACGCTGTCCCGCAACTGTCATTCAAGTTTGGGTTTGGATTGCTTGAAATCCAACTTGAGGAGCCAGGATGCCCGCCGATTAGCGCAAAGCGCACCTCTAAAGAGACTGCGTGTGCCAACCCGAACGGAACCCGTTCTTCATTCATCTGCGAGGTACAGAATGATGACTCGATCGACTTCTTCTATTCCGCAACAGGCGGTTCACTTCACGCTGTCTACGCCTGTGCAAGCCACACTTTACATTTTGCTCTGCGCTCTTAATTCTGTAGACAATTTACTTCACCACGTATCCGGCTGTGCATGACAAAGTGCATTCTCTCCGTCACCACACGCTAACGGTTTCTTGTCACTAAAGACGACAGCCCAAAACTAACAGAGTGAAGTAAAAATGCCCAAATTGAAGATTTCTGTACTCATCGGCGTGATTTGCCTGATGAGCCTACTTGTTGATGGAACGGTGGGATCCTCTCAAACTCCTCAGCCGACTGTGCGTCTGACCACTGAGCCAGCGATCGCTCAACTTATCCCCTTTGAGGCAGAGACAACGACCTATCAGCCTCCTGCCCGTCTAACCCTTCAGGCTGCAGACGCATCGGGTCAACCTCTAGAAAATGTCCACCTTCAGCTACAGATTCTCACACCGCCTAAAACGCCCTGGTTTACAACCGACTTCCCGATCGTGGAGGGAACCACGTTATTTGAGATGGATGCAACTGCTCCTAAGGGCGAGTTAACTCTTCAGCAAGTGTTTCCTATCAGAGGCACTTATCAACTGTTAGCGAAGGTAACTCCGCAATCCGCGAATGCTTTTGCCCCGTTTGAGCAGACTTTAACTCTTTTAATTCCTGAGAACTGGGTCAAGTATCAGAATTTTGCTATTTTAGTCGCCATTTTATTAGTGGTGGGAATTGGGGTTGTGTCGCAAAAATGGTAGGGTTGGAGGGTTTAATATTCTCTGGCTTCAATCTAAATGACATCCCAATCGCTGTTTAAGTGGCGGCATTTCTTGCCAGAGATCATCCTGCTGAATGTGCGGTGGTATCGTCGTTATCCCCTGAGCTACCGGAACCTGGAAGAAATGATGGCAGAACGAGGAGTGGAGGTGGATCATTCGACGATTAACCGCTAGGTGTTGAAGTTTGCCCCAGAACTCGACCAACGGCTTCGACCCCATTTGAGCTTGACCCAGGATTCGTGGCGGGTGGATGAGACCGATATCGAGGTCAAAGGGAAGTGGAAATATCTTTATCGAGCGGTGGACTCAAGGGGCAACCCGCCGGACTTCATGCTGAGTGCAAAGCGAGACGGGAAGGCAGCCGCAAGGTTTTTCCGCAAAGTGCTGAAGGCTCAACACACCCAACCACCCCGAGTGATTACGGTGGATAAACACGCTGCCTACCCGGTGGCAATGGAACCGTTGAAAGCCGATGAAACGATTGCAGAAGCAACGGAATTACGCCAGATCAAGTATCTCAACAACATCATTGAGCCGAACCACCGAACCATCAAGCGAATCGTGAAACCGATGATGGGCTTCAAGTCGTTCAACCCGGCAAGAAGGACATTGAGGGGCATTGAAGCGATGAATATGATTCGCACAGGACAAGTGAATGGAATTGCTCAAGGGGACAGTGTATCTAAAGTGAAATTCATCGAAGAACTCTTCGGGGTGATTGCTTAAGGAAACGAGATTGAGATAGTTCCTTTATCACTAAAAAGAATTTGCGCCACAACCGTTCGATGCGGGTCACCATAGGCTGAATCGGTGGAATATCGATTTTGTCGTAGCGTTGCATTAACTGTTGCAGGGATGCGGGTATCGCTTCTTGACACCCCTGACAGCTTTTGACTTCTGCTTTGATGATTTGATCGGGGGCTTCATGCAACGGACGACCGCCCCCCTCTCGACCTAAGCTCCCCTCTCGTTGCGTTCCACTCGCGTTTTCTGGGTCTTTGACCTGCGCCTTGAATCCTTTTGCGGGCGGTAAACTCGAATTCTTCGAGGTCTTCTGGGGCTTCTTTGTTTCCCCTTGCCGTAATTTCTGTAACTCTTCCCAGAGCGCCACAATCAAGGCATCTTTTGCCTCAACTGAGAGTTGCTTTAAGTCGAGGAGTTCTGTCATAACGCCACTTTATCGGGTTTTGAGATTTTGTCAATTTAACCTTAATCCCCAGTTGAGCAATTACCCCTTAAGATACGGCAAGGGGCATTAGGTTGCCGTTTATTTTTTGAAAAGAGCTATTTAAAACTGCTTTTTCAGAGAAGACACTTGACACGCTTTAACATAATGCCCGAAAGCCTTGAAAGCTCGTCTTCTGATGAAATTCCTTGGCAAGAGCTATTTAAAACTGACAAATAGCTCTTTAATGGACAATAGGAAGTGAAATCGGGATGATAGGATTTGAACCTACGACCCCCTCGTCCCGAACGAGGTGCGCTACCAAGCTGCGCTACATCCCGCAATTAATATTGCCTAGTTTAGATTAGCACAATAGCCTAATTCTAGAATCCTGGGCTGCAACTTGTTAAGATAAATCTTGCACAACTTCAGGACTCTATAGGCGTGGTCGTTAAGCCAGACTGGTTAAGGGTTAAGGCTCCTCAATGGGAGCGGGTCGGCAATGTTAAAGAAATTCTGCGGGATTTGTCACTCAATACGGTTTGCGAGGAGGCATCTTGCCCCAACATTGGGGAGTGCTTTAACAACGGCACTGCCACCTTCTTGATCATGGGTCCCGCCTGCACGCGTGCCTGCCCCTACTGCGATATTGACTTTGAGAAAAAACCTCAGCCCCTCGACCTGACTGAGCCAACGCGACTAGCAGAAGCTGTGCGCCGAATGCGCCTCAACCATGTAGTGATCACGTCTGTCAATCGCGATGATTTGCCCGACGGGGGAGCTTCTCAGTTTGTGCGCTGCATTCAAGAGATTCGAGTCATCTCACCTAATACCACGATCGAGGTTCTCATCCCCGATCTCTGCGGCAACTGGAGCGCGTTAGAACAGATTCTCAGCGTCTCGCCTGACGTGCTGAATCACAATACTGAAACGATCGCTCGGCTCTATCGTCGGGTGCGCCCTCAAGGAGACTATGCCCGATCGCTCGAACTCTTGCAGCGCACTCGTCAAATCAATCCGCACGTCTACACAAAGTCGGGCATCATGGTCGGTTTGGGCGAAACCGATGCAGAAGTGCGACAGGTGATTCGAGATCTGCGTGAGGTTAACTGTGACATCTTAACGATCGGGCAATATCTTCAGCCCACGCAAAAGCATTTGGGCGTTCAGTCGTTTGTGACTCCTGATGAGTTTGATGCGTGGCGAGACTATGGAGAAGCGATCGGTTTGCTGCAAGTCGTCTCTTCGCCCCTGACGCGCAGTTCTTACCACGCCGAGCAAGTGCGAGACCTGATGGCAAAATATCCACGCAAAAAGGGTGAGGGATGAAGGTTGCCGTGATTGGGGCAGGTGCCTGGGGTTCGACGCTGGCAGGTTTGGCTAAGGACAATGGGCACCAGACCAGCGTGTGGTCGCGTCAAAGCTCTGATCGCCTTGAGACGGTGATTGATGGGGCAGCGATCGTGCTGTCAGCCATCTCCATGAAAGGGGTGCGGTCAGTGATCGAATCGTTAAAATCGCTCTCCCTTTCGCCCGACACCATTCTAATTAGTGCCACTAAAGGACTCGATCCCGAATCAGGAACCGAAGTGGACTTGCCGCTATTGCCCTCCCAACTCTGGCAAGCCGCTTTTCCGACTCACGCCGTCACGATTCTCTCAGGTCCCAATCTCTCAAAAGAAATTCAGCACGGTTTACCTGCTGCCAGCGTGGTTGCCAGCACTAATCTAGCTGCTGCTGAACAGGTGCAAGTCGTTCTGTCATCATCTCGGTTTCGGATCTATACCAACTCCGACCCGTTGGGGGTGGAGTTGGGGGGGGCATTGAAGAATATAATCGCGATCGCGGTCGGAGCCTGTGATGGTTTGCAGCTAGGAACCAACGCCAAAGCCGCTTTAGTGACTCGCGGATTAGCCGAAATGATCCGCATTGGCGCTTATTGGGGTGCAAACGCTGAGACATTTTACGGTCTGTCAGGGTTGGGCGACTTATTGGCGACCTGCAACAGTCCGTTGAGCCGAAACTATCAGGTTGGCTGGGGGTTAGCGCAAGGGAGTTCGTTAAAGGACATTCTCAGCCAATTGGAAGGCACGGCGGAGGGAGTCAACACGACTCACGTTTTGGTGAAACTGGCTCACCAGCAAGATATTTCTGTCCCGATTTCTCACCAGGTTTATCAACTGATTCAAGGTGAAATCACGCCGCGATCGGCGGTCGAAGCGCTAATGCTCCGTGACAGCAAACCAGAAAGCTAGATTTGATGGCTTTGCCAGCAACAGCTTGGATGAATCGACAACTCAGAGGGGTATCTTCTAGACTCAACCTTGCGTCATTCGGAATCGTTCGTCCATGCCGATGATTCGAGTTTGACCGATTGAACGAGAGAGAGGACCCTAGCTTCTCCACAATGTCGAGCATTCAAGGGCTGGCGGTCTATCTCTCGATTCTGAAGATACAAGGGTTGAGATGAGGGCAGATTAGTTGCACCTCGCGTAAAGTCTGTCGCCACCTCATAAGGTTTTGTGATTGAAGGCATCTCGAAACAGCGTAAAGTCAGATTCAACTTGAGTAGCATAAGACCGAGCGTAATCTAGTAATAGAGGGTGCCAATTTTTAGCATCTTCCGCAAAGGCGATCAGATCATCCGCGATCGCAGATCCCTGTCGTCCTCCACTTCGCAATTGCCCCCACGCCGTCACCTCCGCCATCGTTTGAATCACTTTTTTGAGGCGTTTGATCTTGCCATTCCAGGCGGCGAGATTGACTCGATCGGCAGTGGGCTGAAGTTCGCGCAGCACATAAGATTTGCTGTTTAGCTCTAGAGCCTTGAGCAACGCAGGAGGCGATTCTTGAAACCGATGTTGAATGGCGGAAATACGGTTTGCCTCACTCGTCCAGTTAGGTTGATGAAGTTGCAAACGAGGATAGAGAGAAGACGATCGGGCGGCTTTTAAATCGAGTAAATAATTGCGATGAGGTGAGCTGTTGCCTTCGACTAAGAGAATATAGCGCTCGAGTCCTAAACTTCCCGTTCCCGCGATGCGATGTGCCACATCCAGCACTTTAAAAAATGCTGGATTCGATTGATTCGCCGCCCATTTTGTCATCAAATTCGTAATCTTTTTGCGTTGCTCTGAAGTTACCGCAAACGTTTTTCCCGGAATGATTTTAAGCTTGCGCTGTCTGTCTTTTAAGTCAGTTCGTTCATCTAGGAAGGCTCTGCGATCGCGCTTTGCCAAACTCTCTAACAACTCTCTGACCAATCCGGTTGCTGTTTGTGGATGAATGGTACGAGCTTTGCCCATTTGCAACGCTGCGGTGTAGGAATCTAGAAAACACTTGCAAAGTCCTTGTGCTGCCTTGTCGCTGATTCCGAGGGTATGAGCGGCGACCAAAACACTGGTGAGAAATCGAGCTGTATCCCAGCTACAGGGCGCTAACACCGATTCATCAAAGTCATTGATATCGAAGTAAACGAGTCGATCGTCCCCTTTATAGCTGCCAAAATTCTGTAAATGCAAATCGCCACACACCCAAACTGGGGGCATTTTGTCGATCTCCGCCGCTGCGGGAATGTCTTGATAAAATAGATGACACGTCCCTCGCAAAAAGGCAAACGCGCTACTTGCCATCGCCTGATATTTGAGCTTCAGCAGGTTCGGGTCGCAGTCTTGATTAAACTGCTGAATTTGGGCAACGATATTTCTAGACATTGTTTGGTTAGGCTTGGTTAAGCGATCGCTGATAGTCTTTGAGCGACATTACTTTGAGCAGTTCTTCTAGGATGATACTTTGCTCACCCAAGTCTAACGTTCTCATCGCCCTACCTTTTCACCACGGATGAATAACTCATTATGTTCTTTGTAGCCCACGGCAACAACGTTAACCGTTTGCTCATCCTCAAAATTGTAAAACACTCAATAAGAACCGATTCTTAACTCCCATGTCGAAAGCTGATGGGGACGAACCCTTTTTCTAAGTCGCCCTTCACCCTCTGCATCGCTCCTTAAAAAGTGGTGACTGCCTCAACAATTTTCAGACGCTGACTTTTACGAAAGTAATCGAGGTCAGCGATCGCACTAGCCGTCAAATTAATCTCAAATTCCATTGATCATAATCTTGGCGAAATCTACCGGGACAATCTAATTTTGCTCTGAATATATATAGTCGAGGATGAAATTTATTAAGAAGAGTAAACGACATGAGCGGAGAGTTAAGCCCGGTTGACCAGCTTATTGATTGGATTATTGATGTTGGGGTGCAAGGCTGTGGAGTGTTGCCCCCTGCCGAGGAAGTTGCAGCAGATCATTTGGCAGATGATGGCTCTGTTGAAAAGGCGATTGATTCGATCATCGCTTGGCGAACAGCCTATGCAGGTGGAACAGGCTTTCTGACAGGATTGGGGGGAATTGTAACCTTACCACTCACGATTCCTGCGGGAATGGCAGCTTCCTACGCGATCGCCGCAAACACCGTTGCCTCGATCGCGGTTCTTCGCGGATTCGATCCCAAATCTGACCAAGTGAGAACGATGATCTTGCTATCGCTCGTTGGGAGCGCAGGGCAAAGAGTTCTGCGGGAAGCAGGCGTTCAGGTTGGAGCAAAAGTGACTCAAAACATAATTCGTCAAATTCCTGGAAAAGTCCTCATCGAAATCAATAAAAAGATTGGGTTTCGTTTAATCACCAAAGCAGGTGAAAAAGGGGTAGTGAATCTAATGAAGTTTGTTCCTGTGGTCGGTGGAGTTGTGGGTGCAGCCTTTGATGGAACGTTTGTGAACGGCTGTGGGCAAGCTGCTAAACAGCTTTTTGTAGAATAAAACTTCTGCTGCAATCGATTAAATCAGCCCTACTTTGCTAGAAGCTAATGCAGTCGTAGGTCAGTTTTTTGAGTCAGTGCACGAACTCTTTAAAGGGACAGATGAGTTTTTCCGAAACACGCTAATCTGAATAAGTGAGCATTCTCTACGTTTGCTCGATTGTATTTTGATGAAACGCCGATCGTGTGGCACTTATTTGACCTATGTTTGACGCTCTCGCTGAACGCTTAGAACAAGCCTGGACTAAATTACGCGGTCAGGACAAAATCTCTGAATCCAATGTTAAAGACGCGCTACGGGAAGTTCGTCGGGCGTTGCTCGAAGCCGATGTTAACCTGCAAATTGTCAAAGACTTTGTGGCTGAGGTTGAGCAAAAGGCACTCGGCGCAGAAGTCGTGCAAGGAGTGCGCCCTGATCAGCAGTTTATTGAAATTGTCTATAACGAGCTAGTGCAGGTGATGGGGGATGCGAACGTCCCGCTTGCTGAAGCTCCGTCAAAACCGACGATCATCCTGATGGCAGGGCTGCAAGGGACAGGTAAAACCACCGCCAGCGCCAAACTCGCACTTCATCTTCGCAAAGAAGAACGCACCACGCTGCTAGTTGCCACCGACATTTATCGACCTGCGGCGATCGACCAACTCGTTGCCCTCGGCAAACAAATCAACATCCCGGTTTTTGAACTCGGAACGAGTGCCGACCCGGTTGAGATTGCGCGTCAAGGGGTCGAGAAAGCGAAAACCGATGGCGTAGATGTCGTAATTATCGACACGGCAGGTCGGCTGCAAATCGACCAGGACATGATGGGCGAACTTGCCCGCATCAAACAAGCCATTCAGCCCCACGAAACCCTGCTCGTCGTCGATGCCATGACCGGGCAAGAAGCCGCCAACCTGACTCGCACCTTCCACGAGCAGATTGGCATCACCGGAGCCATTCTCACCAAACTGGATGGAGATACTCGCGGGGGGGCTGCGCTGTCAGTGCGACGCATTTCAGGGCAGCCGATCAAATTCATCGGCGTGGGCGAAAAAGTCGATGCCTTGCAGCCGTTCTACCCCGATCGCATGGCATCTCGGATTTTAGGCATGGGCGACGTGTTGACGCTGGTTGAAAAAGCCCGCGAAGAAGTCGATCTGGCAGAAGCCGAGAAGATGCAGGAGAAGATTCTCTCTGCGAAATTTGACTTTACTGATTTCCTCAAACAGACTCGGTTGCTCAAAAATATGGGTTCGCTGGGCGGCATTATGAAGCTGATTCCCGGCATGGGCAAGTTGAGTAGCGAACAGCTTGAGCAAGGAGAAACCCAACTCAAAAAAGCAGAAGCGATGATTGGCTCCATGACGGTGCAAGAGCGCAAAGATCCCGATATTTTGTCGAGTTCCCCAAGTCGTCGTCGTCGCGTTGCCAAAGGTTCTGGCTACGGCGAGAGAGAAGTTAGTGAACTGGTGACAAACTTCCAACGAATGCGGACAATGATGCAGCAGATGGGACAAGGCAACTTCCCCGGCATGGGTGGAATGCCTGGAATGGGAATGCCCGGTATGGGCGGCGGAATGCCTGGTATGGGTGGAATGCCCGGTATGGGTGGTAATACGCCTCCCCCTCCCGGATGGCGCGGCGGGGGCAACTCCAACAAAAAGAAGAAAAAAGACAAAAAGAAGAAGGGATTTGGAACGCTGTAAGGAATCTAGTGCAGGCTGTCAGAACTAGTTGAGCAGTCGCTAAGAGAAGAAATCATCCGATAACCTGAGCTATTCTGACAGTAGATAATTTCCTGAGACGCAACCAAAAAGTTGCAACCCGATCGTTTAATTTCAACTTGGGCACAATAGGCGCGGTCTACGGATGTCTCAAAAATCATCAGACCTCGCAAACACCCATTCATTCATTCAAAAGAGGAATTATGCCCAAGCGTCGGTTGTCAAGCGGGAAAACTCAAAGTCAAGTCGCTTTAGAGCCAGAAGTCGCGATCGCCGTGATCGCCATTTGTTCTGCCTACGCGGATGGAGATGGTGTCAGTGAAGATGAAGGCTATGCGCTAGATGAAATGCTCTCAGGCATTGGTTTGTATGAAGAGTATTCGGACGAAGATCTGCAAGAATTAGGCGAAAAAGTTGGCGCGATGATTCGAGAAGACGGCGCTGATGCAGTGTTTGCCCAGGCGATCGAGTCATTGCCCAACCGCGATTTAAAAGAAACCGCATTTATCGTGGCAACGGTAGTTCTCGCGATTGATGGAGAAGTCCCTGAAGCAGAAGAGGAGTATCTAGAAGATTTGCGGATGGCTCTGAAAATTTCTGATGACCGAGCGCAAGAACTCATCGATGAGTTATTTTCTGAAGACGACGAAGACGACGAGTAAGGCTGGAAACGCGATCGTAGGGGGTACTTAAATCCGCCCCCTACTTTTTAAGTTAATTAATATCTGAATACCTGCTCATACGTTATGATGGAACTGTAAACGAGAGGAAATTAACAATGACTGCCGTTACCCAAATGAAGTGTGCTTGCGAGCCTTGCCTATGCGTTATTTCGACAGAAGGCGCAGTTCAAAAAGATGGCAAACTCTATTGCAGCGAAGTCTGTGCTGATGGTCATCCCAACGGGCATGGTGACTGCGGACATAAAGGTTGCACCTGTTAGCAAGAATGAGGGATGAGAAAGGTTTGAATTACGAGTAGAACCCTTCAAACCATAACTTATCCCCCATCCTCAATTTTCTAGAGACTTGACATCACAGCTTTAGCGGCAGCGATCGTGCGATCGACCTCTTCATCAGTGTGAGCCAGCGATGTGAATCCGGCTTCAAACTGAGAGGGGGCGAGATAAACCCCCTGCTCTAACATGCCGCGATGGAACCGCCCAAACTTAGCCAAGTCGCATTTCTTTGCATCTTCGTAGTTGTGAACCGGTCCTTCAGTGAAAAAGAACCCAAACATTCCACTGATTGAACTGCCACAAGCAGCATGACCTGTGTCTTTAGCAGCTTGAAGAAGTCCATTGACTAAGCGGGTGGTGACCCGATCGAGGTGCTCATACGTCCCCGGTTGGCGCAACAGTTCCAGGGTTTTGATCCCCGCCGCCATCGCAAGCGGGTTGCCAGACAGCGTTCCCGCTTGATACATCGGACCTGCGGGGGCAACCATCGCCATAATATCTTTGCGTCCGCCATAGGCACCGACAGGCAATCCGCCACCAATCACCTTGCCGAGCGTCGTCAGATCAGGCGTGATGCCAAACATCTCTTGTGCGCCACCGTAGGCAATTCGGAACCCGGTCATCACTTCGTCGAAGACTAGCAGCGCATCATTTTCACGAGTCAACTCTCGCAGACCCGCCAAAAAGCCATCATCGGGAGGAATAAAGCCAGCGTTGCCGACCACAGGTTCTAAAATCACGCCAGTAATCTCACCTGGATTGGCTGCAAACAGAGCTTTCACCGCTTCCAAATCATTGAAAGACGCAGTTAGCGTGTTATTCGTTGTCGATTTAGGAACGCCTGGAGAATCAGGTAAGCCCAGAGTTGCTACGCCAGAACCCGCTTTCACGAGAAACATATCAGCGTGACCGTGATAGCAGCCCTCAAATTTGATAATTTTCTCGCGTCCAGTAAACGCCCGCATCAGCCGCAAAACCGACATACAAGCCTCAGTTCCTGAATTGACGAATCGCACCATTTCCACACTGGGAACGGCATCGATTACCATTTCAGCTAAGACATTTTCTAGGGCATTTGGAGCACCAAAACTGGTTCCTTTCTCTAACGTTTCGTGCAGCGTCTTCAAAACTTCGGGGTGCGCGTGACCACAAATTGCCGGACCCCAGGAGCCAATGTAGTCAATATATTGATTGCCATCGACATCCCACGCATACGCGCCTTTGACGTGATCGAACACGATCGGCTGTCCACCCACCGACTTAAACGCCCGCACTGGGGAACTCACTCCACCCGGCATCAGCGTTTGGGCAGCAGCAAAGATTTCTTCTGATTTTGTTGTTCTCAACGTGCCTGTGATCAAAGTTTTCTCCTTAAATCGCTCGATCGCTCTGCAATAGCTTTGGACAACGCTACCTGAGTCTTACCGTCAAAGATATTCCTCAAGGTAGGCAGATTTTTAAATGCAGCAAGTCATACTACTCAATTATCTCACTTACTGGAGGCGGCTAAGATGTCGTACCAAAACAATCAGGAGTTACCTGCGAGCATTCGCACTCAGCTTTCTGAAACGGCTCAGCACTTTTATCGGGTAGCGTTTAACTCGGCTCTTCAATGGTATGGCGACGAGACAAAAGCGCAGCAAATCGCTTGGAGCGCAGTCAGAAATCAAGCGGTGAGCTTGAATAGTGGGATCTCCTCAGAACCTTGTCTTGCAGTGGTCGAAGTTGGCTAATTTCTTGATTTTTTGAGTTCGGTTTTTAAATTGTAAATTTTTGAGGCGATTTGCCTCGCCCTTGGTTGAGGAGAACTTTCAAATTAGTTGAAGTAAAAAAGATGGGAGTGCGATTTTGCTGAAGGGCGATCGTGCTCCCATTTTGCATAATTCAGACAATGAAACTGACAAGTGATATCGTGATCAGGTGAATGATTAGTCCCTTGTTGCCATGTCAGCCTCCGAATCTCTTTCTACGCAATCTATTCCTGTTGAGAAAATTCAGTATGACGATCGGGGGTTAGTGCCTGCAATCGTACAAGATTATCTTGATGGCACCGTCTTAATGATGGCGTGGATGAATCAAAAATCGCTGCAAAAAACCTTGGAGACGGGCGAAACCTGGTTTTGGAGTCGATCGCGACAAGCATTCTGGAACAAGGGCGCAACATCAGGACATACTCAAAATGTCAAAGCGATTCGATACGATTGTGACAGCGATGCTTTACTCATCACCGTCGAGCAGATTGGAGAGATTGCGTGTCACACAGGGGAGCGCAGTTGTTTTCATCAAGTCAACGGTGGGGTGACTCCTCCTCCGGCTGATACGCTGTCACAGGTATTTAGTGTGATCTGCGATCGCCGCGACAATCCCAGTCAAGGCTCTTACACCCGCAAGCTTTTGGATGGCGGCGATAACAAGATTCTCAAAAAGATTGGCGAAGAAGCGGCTGAAGTCGTGATGGCGTGTAAAGACGATGATGCTGACGCGATCGCCGGAGAAGCTGCCGATTTGCTCTATCACACACTGGTAGCGATCGCCTACCACAAGGTCGATATTAAAGCCGTCTACCGCAAACTGCAAGAACGCAGACGATAGATAACTAACGGTTAAACCTTGCTCGGCAGTGAAATTGAGATGAGGAAACGTCATGGAGAGGATGCGATTGCTTCCCGCAAACTCTGTCTCTTCATACACCCCATCTACGGATAACAGAACGGTAACTTTCTGGGCGGTTGCTTGAGGATCGACGATCCAATATTCGGGAATGTCGATGCTTCGGTATTCACGGGATTTTTGCTCATAATCTCGCTTGCGATTTTGTTCGCTAGAACTCACGACCTCGACCACAAACGAAGGTGGAATCGTCATTAAAGCTTAGTTTGCCAGAAGCTGGGGTCATCAAGTATCAAGGACGCGGTGCTGCTCTTATAGTAACGACTGGGGATTCTTTACTTTCGAGTCAGCCTCAGTTTTTGCTTGATGATCAGCCAGAAGAACGGCACATCGTCTATGAGATAGCGTTTCCAGAGGCGGGTAGGCTCACACCACAGGCGATAGAGCCACTCAATGCCCAGATTGCTCATCCACCCCGGCGATCGGGGTTTGTTTCCAGCTTCAAAGTCGATCGAGGCTCCGACCGCCATAAAAATATCAATTTTGGGAAGCTGGTTTTTATATTTAGAGATCCAGATCTCTTGTTTGGGTGCGCCGACTCCAATCACTAAAACCGTTGCGGGAGAGTCGTTGATCATCCGCACGATCGCTTGACATTCAACTTCGTCTTTCTCAAACCCAAATGAAGGAGAATGTGACTCGACAATGATGTTTCGTCCGGTCTTGTAGTTGATGCGGTCTCGCGCTCGATCGGCGATGCCTTCTGCGCCGCCTAACAAAAAGATTTTGATTGTTTCGTTGTCTCTGTGATGGTCGCAAAACACAGGAAAAAGCTCAGAGCCAGAGATTTTAGCTTGAAGAGGCGACCCTAAAAACTTAGAGGCATAGAGAACAATCTGACTATCGCAAATTTTGTAGTCTGCGACTTCATAAGCTTGTTTAAAGGTTAGGTCATGTTGCAACTTCATCAAATGATCGACGTTGGGAGTGAAGACAACCCCTTTTTTGAGCCGATCGAGTAACTCATTTCGCGATAGATTGTCGATTTGAACGTTGAGCACTTCAACTTTTTCGCGAAGTAACGTGCGATTTTCATGAGTGATGACGTTGGCAGTCGAGACGAGAACGGCTTTTCTAAAATCTCGATAAAGCCGTTGAACCTCTTCTTTCCTGACAACTCTGGGAGTTTCTTGAGACATGGTGATCCGATTTCAGGTAGATCGGATGCGACTCTTCTCGATCGAAAGACGCACCTCTAAAACAAAGGGCGCATAGCAAACCGTAATCGCTACACAATCCTCTGGTCATAGAGTTCCCAATTTGATGCCGATTTTAGAGTCGAGATCAAAGGAGGGCACGAGTTGATTAAACTTTCATGATTTTAGGGCGATCGCTCACAAAACCTTCGCTCTCAGCCACGCGATCGGTAGCGACACAATTTTCTTTGGCTTTGATACATAAGCCCGTTGCCGAAAATTATCGTAGCCATTGCGCTCGATCGCCTCTAGAATCTGGCTGTAGAGCATCAGTGCAGACCAGACAGGCCATCGAGCATCTTCGCTCAAGGCACCGATGCCGCTTTCTGCCAGTGCATAAAACTTACGCGCCCGTTGAATCTGAAACATCATTAACGCCTGCCAGCGATCGTCCACCACTCCTTTAAGCAGATCGTCTTCGGTGTAGTCAAAGAGCGCCAAATCTTCTAACGGTAAATAGATGCGACCGCGACGGGCATCTTCACCCACATCGCGGAGAATATTGGTCAGTTGATTGGCAATGCCGAGCGCGATCGCTTCTTCGATCGGGTTATTGGTTTTGGGCTGATCCCACGGAGCGGTGGGTAAGGTTTCGTCTCTGCCCATCACTGTGGTAGACATCAACCCTACCGTTCCTGCTACGCGATAGCAATAAAGCCATAGCTCATCAAAAGTCTGATAGCGACTGCGATACAGATCCATTCGCTGCCCAGCGATCATGTCTCGAAACGGCTCGATATCGAGCGAAAAGTCCTCTAGCGTATCGACGAGGGCAACATCATAGTGATCGTGAGGATGCCCCGCAAAAATTTCCTCCAGTCGCCGTTCCCACTGATCCAGCGTCTCATTGGTGGTCAGACTAGCGTTGGGTCCATCGACGAGTTCGTCGGTGCGACGACACCACACATAGATCGCCCAGATTGCCCGACGTTTCTCCGCCGACATCAAGAGCGTTCCCAGATAGAACGTCTTAGAATACTTTGCCGTGATTTGGCGGCACTGTTCATAGGCTTCTTCTACGGAAGCCAGGGTTCTTACGCAGGAGGTAGTTGGTTCGGGCAGTTGCAGCATTCTGTTGCAGTCTGGAGGGTTGACAAAGCGCTACTTGCTAGGGGGTTGATACTAAACTGCGCTGCTCTCCGGAAGAGACCGCGAGAGATGGATGGTTTTCGATCGCTTGCGCTGTCAGCTTACCAGAAAGTACGGCACCTTCCATACTGCCAAGATATCGTTGCATTGTATAGCTACCCGAAAGGAAGAAGTTTTGAATTGGGGTCGTCTGATTAGGGCGGAATGCCTGTCGTCCTGGAGATGCGGTGTAGACCGATCGAGGAGTCTTCACTACTTTATATTTCCGCAGTGTGACCGGGTTATCGATTTTGAAGTGCTGAGGAAAAAGTTTCTCGATTTCAATCAGAGTGGCTGTAATAATCTCTTCGTCGGATTTGTCAATCCAATCTTTAGCAGGGGCAAGCACGAGTTCTAGCATCGAGCGATCGGGGTCTTCATAGTCTTTGCACGTCACGCTCATATCGGCATAGACACTCAGGAGATCCGATCGTGAAAATAATAGCTGGTCGATGTCAGTGAGCTTGCGATCGAACCACAGGTGCAGGTTGATCACGGGCACTCCTTCTAAGCCATCCAGCTTTTGAAAGAAATCCATTGATTTCCAGGATGCGGGTCTCAAGACTTTCATCACATCGACCGACATGGCTGAAACGTAAGCATCGGCAATGATCACTTCATCGGGCGCGCCATCAATGCCCCGAATCGTAAACCCGCGAACTGTACCATCAGCGTTAAGAAGAATTTCTTTAAGTGGCTTTTTAAGCTGCACTTCTCCACCGCGCTCTGTGATGTAATCGACGATCGGTTGACATAACCGCTCGGTCGGTGAGCCATCTAAAAAGGCGATTTTAGAGCCGTAACGCTCTTGCAAAAAGCGATTGAGTGCCGTAAGAAGAATCGTAGAAGAGACTTGATCAGGGTTGATGAACGTCAACGCTTTCGTCGCTGCGATAAAAATATCGCTGTTGACCTTCTCATCAATGCCCTGCCGCTCTAGCCATTCTAGAAAGCTGTACTTGTCCATCTCTTCGACATATTTTTGCCCCCGGATAATTGCAGGCAAAAGACCCCACGCAAATCGAATCTTTTGCTCCCAGGTCAACATGTCGTTATTGCGAATAATCGACGCAATCACATTAAAGGGCGCGGGGATGTCAGGCACGTCAAAGCGGGATAAAACTCCAGGCTTTTCGGGTTGGTTGAAGATCAGCGTGTGCTGCTTCCACTGGAGACGATCGGAGATGCCCAACTCTGCCATTAGTTGCAGCATGTTGGGATAAGCACCAAAAAAAGCGTGCAATCCTGTCTCATACCAATCTCCGTCTTCGTCTTTCCAAGCAGCCACCAAGCCACCCAAAACATCCCGACTTTCTAGCACGATCGGGGTGTGCCCTGCATCGACTAAATATTTGGCGCAGGATAGCCCTGCTAATCCGCCTCCGGCGATCGCAACTCGCATGTCGTCTCTTGGGGAATGATTACAATGTCAATTCGTTCTCATTATACGTTGCAAACCGTTACATTTTTGGAATGTCTCCAAGGATTGTGATCTCAGACGAAAAATAAGGAGACAGGATGAGAATTAATAAGCACTTCAAAATTCTTTACATTGTTTAAGTGAGCGGAAGATATCACGCGACTCATTCATTCACAGGCTTGAGGAAGATTTGAGAGACTAACGCATCAGTAGGGATTTGAACTTCCACTGACGGAAATTCTCAAATAACTTCTGCACAGAGTATTTTAACTCATCCTAAGATAAGAATGAGCATAGCTCAGTAATATTGAGTTTACTATTGTCAATAGTGATACAACCGTTTACTATCTATTCCAAATCTGGGTGTTGAAGTCTAATCAGGGTTTTGTGTTCTTAATCCTTCACTAAGATTGGCTTTCCGCCTCAATACCCAACCTCGTCTTTTAGCTTGCTCTAGAGCCAAATAAAAACGCATAGCTTCCAATGCGAGAAAAATAGGGAGGTTAGATGTCTATTTTTGCGGGAAATCTAGATGACGTGAACGGTTTCCGCTTAGGGCTTCAGACTTTTTGTAGAAACGCTTTCTACCGTAGATCTTGGCTGTCCAGATAGCAAAGTTTCATTTGCCAGCCAGACTCTCATATCGTTTTGCAAGAACTCAGCATTCCTCACTCTAAGAGCTTACTGACCTAAAGACTCGGCTAAAGAGTATTTCTCAACCCTCAGAGGGAAACTTATAGTGTTGAATTCCAATCTTGTCACCCAAGCAAATGCTGTGGGTGGGAGCGCTGCTGCGCAAGCTTCCTCCGGGATCACCAACAATACCCGTTCAACCTTTCCAGAGCTTACTTCAACGTCTGCGGCGACGGCTTCCCCCCTAGAAACGACCGGATTATCGGCTCAATACTTCAATGACAAAAATTTCACAACTCCGATTCTGACGCGAACAGATGCCAACGTAAATTTTAACTGGGGACAAGGTTCGCCTGATGGAGCGATCGCCGCTAACAATTTCTCAGCGCGCTGGACTGGGCAATTTTTACCTACTCATGCAGAGGCATACACCTTCTATACCCGCTCAGACGATGGGGTTAGATTGTGGGTCAACGGGCAACTTCTGATTGATCACTGGGCACCTCATGCGGTGGCTGAAGACAGTGGCGTGATTAATTTGGTCGCTGGGCAGAAGGTTGATATTCAGCTTGATTATTATGAGCAAGGCGGCGACGCGGTGGCTCAACTGCTGTGGTCTAGCCCCAGTCAAGTCAAAGAAGTGGTGCCTCAAAGTCAGCTTTTTGTAGGCGATCGAGTTGCTCGCAGCCCGTCTGCCGACTTTACGAATGCGGTTGATTGGGGCAGTCTGGGAACAAAAGAGGTCAGAGATAGCGTCAGCCCAACCAATCTGAATGACTACTACCGCTTTAGCGTGGACGCGCCCAGTCACCTAAACGTGAACTTAAGTGAGCTAACCGCCAATGCCAATCTCAACGTGTTGGATAGTCAGGGCAAAGTGCTCAACTCTTCAACTAACGACGGAACGATGCTAGAGACGATCGATGCCCTGCTCAATGCTGGCACCTATTATCTGCAAGTGTATACAAGCGCAGATGTGCAGACTAACTATCTGCTGGCGGCGATCGGACAATCGCTAACTGAGCAAGCAAAAAGTGCTAACTCGTTTGTAGACTCAATGGGAATTGCGACTCACCTTCGCTATACCGACACCAGCTATGGGCGTTATAGCGATGTTGTAGAACCCAGACTGCGAGAGTTAGGAATCCGAAACATCCGCGATGGAGGCAATGACCCATCTCTGTTTAAGAAGCTCAATCAGCTAGCGAGTTTTGGCATTCGATCGACGCTTGTTATGGACCCGCGAGATGGAATTACTCCCGACAATGCGGTTGAGTTGATTAAGAAAGTGTTGCCTTCAGTGACGGCGATCGAAGGTCCAAATGAGTGGGATGTCAACTCAACGCTGACCTATAAAGGCAAGCCTTTTCCGGATGGGGTTGTTGACTATCAAACGAAATTATATAAAGCGGTGAAAGGCAATACGGCTACGTCATTTGTGTCGGTGATCGCTCCTTCAATGGCGTTTCCTGAAGATGGCTCTCGCATGGCATCGCTGCAATCGGTTGTAGACGACGGCAATATGCACAGTTATCCGGGAGGCAATCAACCAGATCAAGATCTCGACACAAAATGGATTCCTGAGACGAAGAAAGTGTCAGGAGATCGCCCGATCGTGGCAACTGAGACAGGCTGGCACAATGCTGTTAATGACAGCAACGCAAGTCAAAAAGGGGTCTCAGAGAAGGTGTCTTCAAAATACATCCCTCGACTGTTTCTAGAGTATTTCAATCGAGGGGTGACGCGCACGTTCTTGCATGAACTGATGGATCTGCGAGCACAACCTGATATGGAGAACAATTTTGGCTTAATTCGAGCTGATGGCACTCCAAAACCTGCGTTTTATGCGTTGAAGAACTTGATTAGTTTGCTTCAAGATCCGCAGGGCAGTTCTGCGTCTGGCTCTTTGAGCTATTATCTGACGGGCAACACTAAAAATGTTCGGCATACGCTGTTGAAAAAGAGCAATGGCGATCTCTATCTAGTGATGTGGTTAGATGTGACGAGCACAGATGCAGCGGTGAGTCAGAAAGTCACGTTGAATTTGGTGACTCCGACTCAGCAGGCGACGACTTATTTGACGAGTCAATCGACCGCTCCGGTGAATCAATTTACGGCTCCGACCCAAATTTCGCTGGATGTTCCTGATGCGCCGTTAATCGTGAAGTTGACTCCAAAAGCAACGGGTCGATGAACCAGCAATAAGAATCTCAGAAGCCTCCCAGAGTTGGGGAGCTTCTAAATCTTTTAAATATCCTTTGAGATTGTTAGCGATGAATCCAACCGTTGATGGTGAAACGGCTATCTTGAAACGATCGAGACGGGCATCTCACAGGTAGGACTTCGTGCATATAGCGACTGAGAAAAAAGACGATGCTGTTATTTCGAGGTTCGATCGTCTTAAATGAGTCTGCATTGACATAATAAGTGTTCTCAATTTTGCTGTCGTAGAGAACTAATTCCCCACCCGAAAAAGGTTTAGGGTCTCGATAGAAATAATAAACATAGGTTAGTTCTCTTGTTGCAGTGTTTGAACTACCGTTATCGTTATGAATTTTGTAATAATTGCCATCATTATGCGCCGTTAATTGAGCCTCGATATGAAAGATGGAAAACGGTGATAATTCTAATGTTCTAAAAATATCTGGGGCGATAGATTGAATGCGATCGCTGATCAAATCTGCAAAGTCAGGAAAGGCATAAAGAACGCTCGATCGACGATAATTCACTTCGTCGGTTGAGGTGCTAGTCGGCAAAAACTCTATCTCTTCTGCAAAAACGTAATTCAGCAATCTTTTCTTATCTTCTCTGATGAGAAAGTCGTCAATTTGTATATAATTAGACTCTAAAATATCTGGACTCATCATCGATTAACCTAAATAGGCTTGTCTAACTCGATCGTCCTTCAATAATTCAGAGGCTTGATTGGATAGCGTCATGCAACCCGCTTCTAAAACATAGCCCCGATCGGCGATTTGCAAGGCTAGATTTGCGTTTTGCTCGACTAAGAGAATAGTGACTCCAGTCTCTCGCAGATTTTGAATAATCGTGAAAATCTCCCGCACGATCGTCGGTGCTAATCCTAAACTCGGTTCGTCTAATAGCAATAATTTGGGACGACTCATCAGGGCACGAGCGATCGCTAACATTTGCTGTTCACCGCCGCTCAGGGTGCCTGCCAATTGGTTTTTACGCTCTGCCAATCGCGGAAATAATAGAAATTGTTGCTCAATGTCAGACTTGATGCTGAGACGTGACGATCGCGTGTATGCTCCCAACTCTAAGTTATCCAACACGGTCTGGCGAGCTAACACTCTGCGCCCTTCTGGGCTGTGGGCAATTCCTAGTTTCAACACTTCATGGGGACGACGACGCGTAATCGTTTCGCGGTTGTAGAGAATCTGTCCCTGATGGATGTTAATGATGCGGGAAATAGCCCGCAGCGTGGTGCTTTTGCCAGCCCCATTTGAGCCGAGCAGCGTCACGACTTCGCCCGGATAAATGATTAAGTCGATCGCCTGTAGCGCCTGAATGCCGCCATAGTGAACGCTAAGGTTTTGAATTTCGAGCAAAGGAGTGTTTTGCATAGCGTTAGTCTGTGCCTAAATAAGCTTCGATGACTGCCCGATCGGACTTCACATCGGCGGGGTTTCCAATCGCGATCAGTTGTCCAAAGTTGAGAACGGCAATGCGATCGCACAATCCCATCACGAGGGGCACATGATGTTCGATCAGCAAAATCGTCAGATTAAACTGATGCCGAATCTGACGGATAAAGTCGCTCAACTGCTGCTTTTCGTTAGGATTCATTCCGGCGGCGGGTTCGTCAAGCAAGAGCACGTTGGGTTCGAGTGCCAGCGCACGGGCGATTTCGAGCCGACGCTGATCGCCATAGGGAAGGTTAGAGGCTTTTTCGTCAGCGCGATCGCTTAAGCCAACTAATTCTAATAACTCAAAAGCTCTCGATCGGGTTTTCTGTTCTTCACGAGGGGCAGGAGGCAACCCCAACACGCCTGTAAACACGCCGCTTTTAGTGTGAATATGTCGAGCAATCATCACATTTTCTAACGCTGAAAGGTCGGCAAATAAACGAATATTTTGGAACGTTCTGGCGATGCCTTTTTTAGCAATTCGATGCGGACGTAAGTTAGAAATTCCGTCGCCTCGATACAGCATTTGTCCATTAGACGGGCGAGTCAGTCCAGTCACTACGTTGAACAAGGTTGTTTTGCCCGCCCCGTTGGGACCGATTAAACCGAAAATCTCACCGTCGTTAACGGAGAACGAAACGTTATTGACGGCAATCAATCCTCCAAAGCGACGGGTCAATTCTTTGGCTTCTAAAACAGGAGGGCGATCGAGATTTGAAATAGAATCAGCAAGTTGGGATTGAGACATTGGGGAGACGATCGTCAACAGAAAAGCATTATCACTATCTACTTATAGGCGATGTGCAACTTTTAACTGGTCACCAAGCGATCAAACTGAAGCAGTTCGTGACCACAGCGACGATTAAGCCAACAGCAAATGGTATGTGCCAGGATTTTCCGATGAAGTCGGCTCGTCAAATGCCACAGATCCCTGGCTTGAATCCGTTCAAAATGGAAGTGTTCTGCTAGTTGCGAGTTCACCGTTTCGATCAACCGTCTGACTTTCTGAAGTAAGGCGATCCAAGCTTTAGGACGGGTATCGGTCATATTGGCTCGCAAAGCAGTCTGTAACTCGACTCCAGCGCCTCGCAAAGCGTCCCGCAGGTCTTGGCTGATATAACCTTTGTCTCCAATGACCATCCCTTGAATTTGACCGAGGATCTCCCAGAGCGCTTCTCGCTCATCTGCATTCGCAGCAGTCAGGGTGAAGCCAGTAATGATGCCACTGGCACTGACGCTGAGGTGTCCGCGAAAGCCATAGAACTTCTCGTCTTTTGCAGCACAGTATCCATAAGCGGCTTCCCCTCGAAAACTGCGGCAGCGTCCAGCATAAGTGAGACAGCATAGGCGGAGCGGCAATCCATCCACGAGATGCACGTCATCCTCGAACGCGCCCAACTCGACCGCTAACCGTTGCTGAAGACGCGCTTTATACTGCCAGAGGTTGGCTGCTTGCCTGACAAAACTAGAACGACTGGTCAATTTCGGGAATAGGGCGCGCCAATGATCGCGGAAATACGCCCAAATCCCTTCCTCGTACTCCAGACTGCGATATTCGCCAACAATTTCCATCGTCAGAACTTCTGCGTCACTCAGGGCAGGCATAAATCCTCGGCTCCGGATCGGTTTGCCTTGAGTCAGCGCCTTGAGTTGATCGTCTACACAGCAGA
The DNA here is from genome assembly GCA_965277365.1 of Phormidesmis sp. Lineage (GTDB taxonomy): Bacteria > Cyanobacteriota > Cyanobacteriia > Leptolyngbyales > Leptolyngbyaceae > Phormidesmis_A. The sequence continues at coordinate 55,188 of CBDICO010000002.1, forward strand.
AAACCGCAATGATAAACTCTTCAATAGAAAACATTTTTCCCACCTTAAACTTCTGTGTTTCTCTTCTATCAGAATTTTACGGTGGGGTTTCCTCATCTCATCTAAAAGTTGCACATCGCCTACTTATAAGAGATTTTATAATCCCGCGACATAAATCACTTGAGCCGTTCCAAGAATATTTTTGCGCCGAATCCAGTTATGACTTTGCTTGATCGCTCGTTTACTCACCAAATCTACTTCTCGTCCAAATAGTTCCATCAGTTCTTCACGCATTTGCGCCATATCTAGCAGCCCTCGCCTTGTTTCTGGCTCAAACTTAACTAACACGTCAATATCACTATCAGGGCGAAAGTCATTGCGAAGAATTGATCCAAACAAGGGAAGCTCCTGAATCTGCCAACGCTGGCAAAACTCGGCAATGTCTAACTCAGAGATTTGGATTGGAAATGTTTTTGTGGTTCCCTTAGAGTTGTGCGTCTTGCGAATCGACCTCTGAATATTGTGAATAGATTGAATCAATTTTAACGACTAACCTACGATCGGGCACGACGTTTCAACAACTGAGGAGTCACTAATCCCTGTGGAAAGAAGCGGGTGCCAATGACAATGAATAATCCGAAGATAATTAGGCGACCATCGCGCAAAAATTGTGCCAACCAAATGGGCAAACCTGGCGCATCGGCGATCGCTCTCAAAATCTCTGGCAGTGCCGTAAACACCATGCCGCCTAAAACAGGTCCTAGAAAGGTTCTTGAGCCGCCAATCAGAACAAAGGTGAGATAAATAATACTGGCATCAAAGGTGCCTTGACGAGCATTCCAGGTGTTGAGAAAGTGAGCACTGATGGCACCCACTACTCCTGCGAGAATTGCGCCCAGCGTAAACGCAAGCACCTTGTAATAAGTGGGATTGATGCCCATCGAATCGGCGGCGAGTTCATCTTCTCGAATGGCGATAAAGGCACGACCAACGCGAATCTTTTCTAATCGATAAACAAACGCCATACTGACTAGCAGCAACGGTAAGACAACCCACAAATATTCAATCGGACTCTGAAACGGCTGCGGAATGCCAAAAATGCCAACTGCTCCGCCCGTGATATCGAGATTGAGAGCGAGAACACGAAGAATTTCGACAAAAGCAATGGTCGCGATCGCTAAATAAATCCCTCGTAGTCTCAATGCAGGAACACCAACGATAACGCCTAATAGACCACAGACAATTGCCGCAATCAGCATTTCTAACAACAGTAGAGGAATCGGAAACGTCTCTCTAGCCTGAAACACTTTTGTCGATAAAATTGCAGCAATATAACCACCCAAGGCATAAAACCCAGGACTCGCTAACGATAATTGTCCTGCCATGAGGGGCAAATAGAGCGATAATCCCAACATTGCTCCTAAGAGCATCGATACCAACAGAAAACCATACGTCGAAATAAAATCATTCATATTCGCAACTCAGTTAAACTTTTTGAATCTGCGATCGACCTAATAATCCCTGTGGTCGCACTAATAGCATGATGAACAGAATGCCAAATGCAACCGCATCTTTATAGGCTGAATAATCGCCTGGAACAAAGGCTTCCACGAGTCCGATCGTCACTCCTCCAACGACGGCACCCGGAATGCTCCCCAATCCGCCCAGCACGATTACGGCTAACCCCTTGAGTCCAAAGCCGATGCCAAAATAGGGTCCGGCGATGCTGACGCTAGAGCCAACGAGGGTTCCGGCTAATCCCCCTAAAAAGCCACTGACAAAAAACGTGAGGACGATGAAGCGATCGGGGTCAATGCCTAGCAAACTTGCCGTAGTCGGATCTTCTGCAACAGCGCGCATCGCCTTGCCGTATTTTGTGGCGTTAATCAGATAAGTCAACAGACTGAGAATCACACCCGATACGACAAAAATCACGACTTGCACGCTGCGAATCGGAATCGGATTTGCCTCAGTTCCGAAGTTAATTGCTGGGGGCAGGGTGCCGTAAGTGTCGGGAGGAAAGGTATAAATCTCGGCACCAACGAGATATTGAATCAGATTTACAATTACAACCGCAACCCCTAAACTAGACACCACGGTTAGCAAAGAATCCGCTTTTTGGCGGCGTAATGGACGAAACGCTAATCGTTCGATGATAACTCCGACTAAGCCTGCAATGATGCTTCCGAATAATAAAGCTAACGCAAACGGCAAGCGAATTGGCAACGCTAGATTAGCCAGTAATCCATTAAATCCAAATGCGTTTCCCATTAACATATAAGTAAAATAAGCTCCGAGTGTAAACACTGCCCCGTGAGCAAAATTAATGATTCCTAAAATTGAGAAAACAAGCGTGTAGCCCAATGCAAAAATTGCGTAGATGCTTCCGATCGAGAGTCCGTTAAGTACATTTTGTAGAAATACGGTCAGATTCATAATAAATATAGGATTAGAATAGCTGAATCGCGGGAAGGAATAATAAGCCTAAAATCATACTAATCACATTCATTGTCAAACTCAACAAACCTGCTTGTCGTAATGAAATCGCATCATTTAAGCGATCAATCAGCCAAGCCTCGAACACAACTGCGAAGATTTCAGACGCGGGCAGGGTGATCAGAGAAGGAATTCCATTTACCGGAGGAAGAGATTCTCCATAGCCAATCACGATCGCTAGAAGGAATCCAATCACTAACGCTATTGGCAATGAAATGAGCCACCCGATAAAAATGTTCCGCAGCGTTTTGAAGGTGACGATCGGGCGAGTCGCCAACAGCGCCCCAAACAAACTTGCGATTCCAAGAATCAGCACCCCAAACACCCGCGATGTGCTGTATTGGAACGGCTGCAACGACGGAAAGAAAAACCACACTACAGGAAACGTCAGCAAATTAACAAACCCGATCGCCACCAATGCTTTACTCAATTGCTGCTTGTCTAATTTCATTTGCCATAACCAGATTGCCGCCATCGCCAACTCGGAGAGTTCTGTCAGCGCTAAAGCTTTGTTAAACATCTCCCAACGGCTAGGCTTCATCGGAGTGGTATCGGGCACGATCGCCAGATCGACATCTCGAACAATCACCCGCAAATTTCGAGCCGAATAACCTGAGAGAGAGTCTTTGATTCTCAACGCCACGCCTTCACTGATGCGAACCCGATCGCTAAACTGAGCCAGCAATTTGTAATAAGCTCCCGTCGATCGCGGAGTATAAGACGGCTCAACAAATAGACAGCGATCGCCAGCACAGTCAAATCGATAAGGCGGACTGAGAACGGGAGGAGATTTTAGACACTCTGCATCAGTGCAAATTCCGCTTTGCATCAAGAGAATAGGCTGCGAACATTGTGGAGTGCGACACTCTGCTAACTGAACGCCTTGAAGTACCGTTTGAGATGATAACCCCTCAAAATTAAACCACGCATAAGATGGGGGCGCAGGCGCATTTGCATAAACAGGTGCCGTCCACATTAAAACTGCGATGAATGTCCCAATACTGATCAGAAACGAGCAGAGCGATCGCATCATGGTTTCCTACTTCAAAAACGCGAATTTGCCATTATTACCGCTCGCATCCATTTTGATTTGCGCCACATAAAACTCTTTTTGCACAATTTCGCCTTCAGGAGTGAACGAGATGGTTCCGATCGGGCTTTCATACTGTCCCTTGAGTAGAGTTTGATTCAACGCAACCCGCAATTCTGGCAATGATTTTTGAGCCACTTTTGTCTGCTTGTCCACGGCTTTCAACGCCTCTACATAGACTTGAACTGCCGTAAACGCCTGAGCGCTAAACTGAGGCGGCTCCTTCTTGAACTGAGTTTGATAAGCGTCTCGAAACGCCTGATTAATAGCACCCGAATGTTCTGGACTGTATGCCTGAGCAATGAGAACCCCGTCACAGAGAGCTTTGCAGACTGAGAAGACGTTGGATGTATTTAAGCCATTGCCGCCAATGATTAAGCCTTTATAGCCCAATTCTCGCAACTGTCGCACCAAGTTTCCGCCGTCTGCTGCCAAGCCAGAAATGATCACTAAATCGGGTTTGAGGTTTAGCGTTGAGGTTGCCTGAGTCTGAAAATCAGTGTCCGTGGTCTGAAACTTTTGCACCGTCACCAGTTCTAAATTTTGGTCTTTCACAGTCTGCTGAAACGTCTCGGTTTCAGACTTGCTAAAGGCATCATTTTGAGCAAACAGCACCGCCACTCGCTTGATTTGTGGATTGATTTTGAGAGCTGCCTTAACCGAGTTTGGCGCAACCACCGCTACCGGAGCCGACACCCGCGCAATAAAATCACCAATCTGTGGAATGCCCTTTGCCGTATTTGACGGAGCCAACACCGGAACCTTGGAGCGATCGGCGATCGGGTCTGCCCCAAATGCCTGCTGTGAGAGGGTCGGTCCCACAATTCCCACCACTTTGTCTTTAGTAATTAGCGTTTGAAACGCATTGATCGCTCCCGCCTCGTCTCCCGCCGTGTCTTGAAACACGAGGCGAATCGGCGTTCCATTCACGCCGCCGTTGTCATTAAAATATTTTTCAGCGATTTTTGCCCCCGCCACTTCCTCTTGACCCAACAGCGCGACATTGCTGGTTTGAGCCACGGCGATTCCGATCGGAATGGCACCCGATGCCCCTCCAGCAGATTGTGACGGATTGGTCGTGCTCGATTGGCAAGCAGACAGCAAGGTAAATATCACGAATAAGATCGATCGAACAGTCAGTTTCATAAAATTAAGCGGGTAGTTTGAATAGGGCAATCACCGAATCCCTACCGTTGATTTACCACATAATCTGTGAGTCATTCCTAACCCAACCTATTTAGACCCGTCCGCCCCAGATTTGACCAGCACACCTACACTTCTGTTCTCGATGTTTGAGGCTTGGAACGGGAAGTTCCGAGATCAAAGGCTCAAGTTTCGAGCTTTGAGGTTCAAGATTGCTGTTCTGAGGTCAAACGTTGGAGGGCATTTAGGATACCGATCGTGTTCTCAAAATCAGTCCAATTTACACAGATGGTTTAGGAGCGTATGAGCGTTATATCGAACTGGTGTTTCACCCTGTTGGCGAAACGAATACTCAAACGATTGAGCGCCCGCATTTGACGCTGCGAACCCGGATTAAACGATTCGCTCGCAGAACCTTTGTTTTTCCAAGTCAGAGTGGTTGCATGAGGTAGTCATCGGGTTCTTCATCAATCGGTTTGAATTCGGATGACTGATTTAGCTATCGATCCACACGTTTAGAACATTACCCGTTGGAGATTGGGGCTTAACAAAGGTTCGGCGGTAAGGCTAAACGATCGCACCTCAGTGATTTTGACGCTGACTAATTTGCCTCTTAGCGCGTTGATGTCACCTGCGAAGAACGTGAGGCGATTGCCGCGAGTCCGTCCCATGACTTGCGTCGGATCTTTGTGGTTTTGATCTTCGACTAGGATTTCTTCAACCCGATCGTGATATCGCTGCGATCGCTCTGAGGCTTGAGTGCTGACTAAATGATTTAATCGCTGGAGTCGGTCTTTTTTGATTTCTTCAGAAAGCTGATTGTCCCACAGGGCGGCGGGAGTGCCGGGGCGAGGTGAATAGGCGGCGGTGTTTACCAGATCGAAGCCGATGTCTTCGATGAGTTTGAGGGTGTTCTCAAATTGGGCTTCGGTTTCGCCAGGGAACCCCGCGATCGCGTCTGCACTAATCGACGCATCGGGCATATAGCTGCGAATGGTTTCGATAATGCGGCGATATTTTTTGTGAGTGTAGCCTCGTGCCATCGCTTTGAGCAGATCGTTATCACCCGACTGAAAGGGAATGTGAAAGTGTTCGCAGACTTTTGGAAGCTCGGCACAAGCGCGGATCAGTCGCTCGGTAAAATAGCGGGGATGACTGGTGGCGAACCGAATCCGATCGATGCCCGGTGTGTCATGGACGAAGTAGAGCAAATCGGTCAATGTGTGTTTGTGTCGTCCTTCGGGGGTGGCTCCGGGCAAATCGCGACCGTAGGCATCAATGTTTTGTCCTAGCAGGGTGATTTCTTTATAGCCTTGTCGTCCCAGTTCTTCCATCTCGGCTCGAATCGCGTCGGGCGTGCGCGATTGCTCGACTCCCCGCACACTGGGAACCACGCAATAAGTACAGCGCTCGTTGCAGCCGTAAATCACATTGACCCAGGCACTCACCTGACTATCGCGCCGAGGTTTGGTGATGTCTTCGACGATGTGAATGGGTTCGGTGGCGACGACCTGATTGCCGTTAAACACCTGTTCAAGTAGGTCTTCTAAGCGATTGGCGTGTTGCGGTCCCATCACGAGGTCGAGTTCGGGGACGCGACGCAGCAGTGCCTCTCCTTCTTGTTGGGCAACGCACCCCGCAAGGATCAGCGTCAGGTTAGGATTTTCTTGTTTGCGGGCTGCCTGTCTGCCGAGATGGGAATAAACTTTTTGCTCGGCGCTGTCACGAATCGAGCAAGTGTTGTAGAGAATTAAATCTGCGTCGAACGCGTCTTCTGTCCACTCATAGCCCATGACTTCTAAGATGCCAGCCATGCGTTCGGAGTCGGCTTTGTTCATCTGACAGCCGAAGGTGGTGATGTGATAGCGGCGAGAAGGATCGAGCATGAGAGTCTTCAGAAATAATAGCCAGCTACCTATTCTAGAGTGTTTTCATCGGTCGTTACGATCGGGCATCAAGTCCAATTCAAAGCGATGGAATTTTCGACTTTCTTTGATATCCCAGTTAGCAACGACTTGACTCGCGATCGTCATCGACAGGGCAAAACCAATCGGCAGTATACATTCCCATCCTCAAGAGTGTGAGAAGCTCATAGATACTATGCCTGTGAAAGTGAGACCAAAATCAGGCGTGAAGATTCCGGTACTTCAGCGATAATGTTGAGCGCTTTTGAGGGGAAAGAAGAAGCGCCTGGTTAAAGCAGCTTTTGGCTGTTGGACACTATGCCTACAGCATCGCCACTGCTCCAAACCTTTCAGCCCTTATAGTTGTCAGTGACGGAACATTGACAGTTGCTCAATAATCAGCCTTTCTCAATCTCTACCGTTCACTTTACAAAATCATAGGTGCCGCCACGGTCTAATGCACGCTGGTAAGCTGGACGATCATGGATACGATCGAGAAAATTCATCAACTTTGGTCGGCTTGCGTCTAAGCCTGCTCGTGAGGCAGCCGCTTCTAACGGAAAGCTGATCTGAATATCGGCGGCGGTGAATTCGTTGCCTGCAAACCAAGTGCTTTTCCCGATTTCTGACTCTAGATAATCTAGCTGCTGGGTGATTTGAGGTTCGATATACGATCTCTTGACGCGATTCACAATCGATTGAGCGATCGGACGCGCAAAAAAGGGCATCGGACTCTGCTCGATCTGGTCAAAAATCAGCTTGACCAAAAGTGGAGGCATGGCTGACCCTTCCGCATAATGCAGCCAGTAGGTATATCGCAACCGATCGGGGGTGCCCGCAGCCGGAATCAACCGTCCGTGACCATACTGGTCTACCAAATACTCAATGATGGCACCCGATTCGGCTAGAGTAAGTGCGCCATCGGTGATCACGGGCGACTTTCCGAGGGGATGCACTTCGCGCAGCGATGCAGGTGCCAGCATAGTTTTTGGGTCACGCTCATAGCGCTTGACTTCATATTCTAAGCCGAGTTCTTCTAGTAGCCAGAGTATGCGCTGAGAGCGAGAATTATTTAAGTGATGAACCGTGATCATTAAATCATTTTCTCATAATGGAGAGTTGGGGTCGTGCGATCGGAGTTTTGAATCCGTCAAGGCACATTAACCCGTTAGACAAATATTTATTAGCGTTGCTGAATTTGTCTAGGAAGCACAGAGTTTGCCCTCACTCTAGCCCTCTTCCAAAAAGAGAGGAAACAAAAATTCTGGCTCCCTTCTCCTGGGGGAGAAGAGTTGGCGAGGGCTACGCCCCCTTTATGAGGGACGTAATTCATATCTGCATTCAGCAACGCCTATCTATTATTTTGATAGGTTGTAGGAACGTTAAATGTAAGGTTCCTACAACCTCGACAAGACGCTATTTTTTATTTAAAAGCATCCTTGATTTTATCAACGGTGCTTTCAACCGCGTTCTTCGTTTTATCTACGGCTTTCTGAGTCCGTGACGCATCTTCCTCAGCTCTTTTCTCAATTAGAGCTTTATCTCTCTTGGCTTTGCGCTCAACAAAACTGCCTTTGCCATCGGTTGCGTCCTCAACACGATCGGCGTTTTTGCTTGCAGCTTCCTCCACCTTATCGGCTGTGTCTCGGATAAAGCCTTTGGCTCGTCCAGCATCTTCACGGGCTTTGCTTTTAACTTGATCGCCCGCATCTGCTGCGATCAGCGTTGGAGCAGCTATTGCGGAAGGCGTTGAGAAAAATGCACCATGTCCCGCGATCGCAGACACAAAAAGTAGAGCAGTCGCTAACCAACGTCCTGCTCTCGAAAGTGACTTCGTAAAATAATTCAGTTTCATAGAATACAATTTCCATTAGTGGTTACTCTACGTTTTACTTCATCTAGTACATCAGCCAAATCGCTCCCTAGACAGAGGTTCTCTCGTCAAAATTTAGCCCCTATCTACACGATCGGTAGTCTGATAATCCCTCTTTAGTAGGTAGGTTAAATTACAGTTACCACAATCTTGACTGATCTAAAAAAGGCAAAAAACGCGAATATGATCACGGCTGTGGTTTAACTCATTGGGGCTGAAACCGGCAAAACCTACGCAGACGGACTAGACTCAGCCGAACCAACTCCTGACAAACACGAGCAGACGAAACCAATCAAAAGCTTGCTGCGCAAAGTCAAATGCAGAGACTTGCTCAACATTTTGATCCAGTTTCAGTTTGGTGACGAATTTTTGAGTCGATACTTTTCTCATTGAGCGATTCAAGCCAGCCGCGATCGCCCACGACGATCGCAGCGATGAATGCAGTAATCTAGGTGGGTGTTTTATTGGCGAGTTATGGGTTCTCAAGCGATCGCAAAAATCTACACCGATGGCGCGTGTTCTGGCAATCCCGGTCCAGGTGGATGGGGCACCGTCGTTTATTTTGCTAATGGGTCTGTTCACGAAATGGGAGGAGCCGACCCACAAACCACCAATAATCGGATGGAAATGCAGGCAGCGATCGATGCTCTTAAATTTCTGCAAGCATCAAATCAGAATGTCCCGGTTGCCCTCTACACAGACAGCGAATATGTCAAAAACGGCATCACTAAATGGATCAAAGGCTGGAAGCAAAAAGGCTGGAAAACCTCGACGGGCAAACCTGTTCTCAATCAAGACCTGTGGGAGATTCTCGACGAACTCAACTCAAACCAAGTCGAGTGGCGCTATGTGCGAGGGCACACCGGAGATATCGGCAACGAACGCTGTGACACGATCGCGCGTGCCTTTTCTCTCGGCAAAATTCCTGTCTTAAAAATATTCACCGACCAAACCCACGAGCTAGAGGTTGCCATGACGGATGCATCACTGCCTACGCCTGTTGATTCAATAGACGAGTTGCCTCGCGAGGGTCGTGTCGAAAGCCTGCGAAACCTGGTAGAAACGCTGCAAATGGCAGATGAAATTGCCAGCAAAACTTATTTAATCACCAGTTCTGAACTCGCTGACTTAATGGATGTCAATGCCAGTGCTGTCACCAGTCGCGGCGATAACTGGGTGTGGCGCAACTGGGTCGTCTCACGGGTGCGAAGAGAAGGCAATCAAATTTTGTGGCAGTTAGAAAGAGTCGATTGAAAAAAGGGACTTGCGTGAAAATAAGATGTCCGATTGCCGTAGGTGTCGGCTCCGTCCAACCCACTAGATCGTAACAAGGGCTGAGCGCAGCCGAAACCCAGTCGCTGCACACTCTAGCCGCCTGCAATTCCTCAAGAGCAAAAATCCCCGACTTCTTGGAGAAGCAGGGGATCTGAGATTATTGTGAGAAGCTATTTTTGAAATTTGTCGGACCCTGATATCCAGAAATCTTTGCCAACTCATCTAACGGCTTCTGACCGGAGTAAAATTTGCCGTTGATCTCCCAGGTTGGAAAGCCAAACTTTTGCCCTAACTCTTTTTCAACCTTAGTCGCAACCTCTTGGCACAAAGCCGTTTGCGGATTTTTACCTTCAGGTGCACATTCAATCGAAGGAACATCTTTTAAAGCTTGCACCCCAAACACTTTTTTCTGCTCATAGCAGTGAGGGCACCAATATGCACTATACATCTTCGCCCCAATATCTTTGAGATGACGGGCAAGCTCAATCTCAGCCGGTCCAGACGTATCGGTGATCGTGTAATAAGCTTGACCCGATGCTGGACCCAGACTATAAGTAGCTCCAGCATCGGCATTGGCAGAATTGAGTGGTGCATAAATGCCCAGTGTGCCAACCAGCGTCACTGCTGCCACAACGACCCCTGTAAAGAAGAGTTGCCCCACATCATCCCAGGTGCGACCAAGCAGCGTCAAAACAAACATCGCGGCGGCAAACGTGGCGGATGCGATGCAATAGTAGCAAACCACCTTGATGTCAAAAGCCAAAACATACATCAGATAGCCGCTAAACAGCAGCATGGCAGTCGAGCCAGCAAACAACAGCAGCCAGGTTGGATTTTCTAACGCGGTTCGCAGCGATCGCTTTTCTTCAGCACTCACCACCAACGGCACCAGCGCAAATAAAGCCATGCTCACATAGGCTAAAAACCCGAACAGTGACAGGGGCAACCCCAGCACAGTCGCATAGGGGCTGTTGAGCACTGATTCACAGTTGGTTGTGCAAACCGGGCTGCTGTCTAAAAATTTGTTGACCGTGAGATAGCCCGTATTAATGGCTCCCAGGATGGCGATCGACCCAATGAGCGGGCGTGACCAGCGATGAAGCCAAGGGGTAGAACGTCGGCGCATAAGCGTTTTAGCTAAAGTAGCTCTAAAATCTAGCGGTGATCTGTGACCAGTTTAAGTGGCACCATTCTATTTTGACCGATCCATCTCCAGTTAGATGATCAAATTAACAGAGTTCTCAATGCCGCTTGCTTCAACTTTAATCAAAAAGGTTATTTTGCGATGGGTTTTCCAAATCACTTGCAAACTGCTTTTGTTTTTGCTACCTTGGTTAAGCGCTAAACGCAGCCAATTCTGCCGGGATAGCTCAGTTGGTAGAGCAGAGGACTGAAAATCCTCGTGTCACGAGTTCAAGTCTCGTTCCTGGCATTCAATCATATCCTTGCCATTTGAATCTGTAAAAAGATACGTAAAGCCAGAACGCTTAAACAATCGTAAACTAGTAATGCGCGAAAAATGGTGGAGATTTAAGCGTACTAATGTAGCAATGCGCCGATCGCTTCTACCTCTAAATCAATACTTTTCTGTTCCAAGAGTTTTCAAATAGGCAATTTTCACTCCTTGCCAATCAACCTAGTTGCTTGAAACAGTAGGAGTTTAGGGACTTGCGCGAAAATAGAATCCCTCGCTGCGTTGTCCGTGGATTTCGACTTCGCTCAACCCACTCGCTGAGCGAAGTCGAAGTCTGATCAGTACGTTCGTAAGGCAGTCCATGCCAAATGCGAGACGATGGACTGATCTGAGCTTCAGTTACGAACCTGGATGGTTATATATAGCGAAGTCGCTGAAACGCTTACCATAAGTGAGTTTTGCTTTATAGACATATCTTTAACGTGGTTAGTGGTACAGTGTGTTGCCTGCTGAATCCACCGCGCGGTAAAGATATTTCCACTCTTCTTTAATTTCGATGTAGGTCTCGTCCACCATGAGCCATTCGTCAGACTCAAGTGAGAGCGAAGCCGTTTGTCGAGGTCTGGCGAGAACTTCAGTACCCATCGATTAATCGTAGAGTGATCCACTTCGACCCCTCTCTCTGCCATCATCTCTTCCAGGTTCCGATAGCTTAAGGGATAGCGGTGAATCCAGTCCTGAAGGCGGGTTTCCCGCCGTAGAGAACTGGTGAACCCGAAGGGCGATACCGCCACCGCACATTCAGCAGGATGATCTCTGGCAGAAAGTGACACCACTTAAACAGAGATTGGGAAGCCATTTTGGATGATATGGGCGAAAATTTAGCCTCCCCAGCTTATCCTTCTTGCGACAGAACCCTCTTGCATGGGTGACCCTGTGTAGTTAGGCATTTTGGCTAACGTTTGTCTACTGCGGTAGCAGCAGTTTCGTGATTGTAAACACTTGCTAACCATCCCACTCCAGATTTTCAAACGGATGTAAAATCAACGCTTCAGCGAATGGAACCCATTCATCGTCTGGAGTCAGAACTAAGATCTCCTCGCCGTTTTTCGTGCTGGCAATCACCAATCCTTTCTCTCTCGCTAATAAAAACCATTCATTGAATCGTGTCAATTCGCCAGTTTGGGCGTAATTATCGCTAGGTTGCCATCCACCTTCAATTGCTCGCTTCAGCCATCCAGTAGGATTTTTAATGGCTCCATCAACCATCGCTTCCTTCAACGCTTTCAGGACAGCTAATACGACTTCTTCTGACGCGCCTTCAATCACTTTTCTCAAAGTCGAGTTTAACTTAATGCCGAGGCTGGTGGCTTGATGCTCAACCCGGTTGGCTTTGTCTTCTGAGACTTTTTCGCCGACGGTATCTCGTTGAGTGAGATTGATCATATTACTGGCTTGATTTGTGGCGTTTTGTGAGCGGTGTTGATTCAGTTGCCTCTTCAGTTCAGCATTTTCTTTTCTAAGCGCCTTTGTCTCTTTCCGCAATCTCTCTGTCTGCTCGTCAGCATAAACCGCTCTGCCAAGAATCTCTTCAATATGGTGTCGCAATCCTTGGTTCTCTGCACGAAGTTTTTTGACTTCTTGAAGCAGCGTCTTGACCTTAGCTGTATTAGAGGCATCAGATGCTTTCTGACTGGGTGGTACACCTTTTTTGGGAGTCTGTTGAGTACGAAGAAACTGAATCCGTTTTTGGATATCAGGCTCCTTGTTAAGCCACGCCCTTGATACTCCCGAAGCCTCAGCTACGGTCGAAAAGTTAATGGGGCGATCTTCCTTCACCAACTGCTGAATGCCTTGCTCGACCCGTCTGAATGTTTCCCTACGTTTATTTTGGGCATGGTTTCTCAGCCCACTCGTGTCACGATGATGCATCTTGACCTCCTAGTGATTCAAGTCCTTCGACAATACGCTCTAAACCCTGCTTGATAGGCAGGTTGATTTGGAAAATTTCCTCAGAGCGCTTGCTCTCTGGGTTTTGCTGTGCCCATCCAACAATTTCGGTCGTGCGGGCTAGATGCTCCTTGTGTTTATTGATGAAGCGGGGGTCAGTTTTGAAGTGTGGACAACCTTTATAGCTCTACGAGCCAATGTTAGGACGTATAATCAAAGATAAAGAACCCCAACGAAACCGATGCCTGCTCCCTACAGTAACGATCTTCGCACCAAAGCTACCACCGCAATTAAACAAGGAGAAGGCAAAACGGCTGTGAGTCGGATGTTCAACATCAGCCGCAATACCCTAGACCTCTGGCTCAAACGAGAGGAAGAAGTGGGCAACTACCAAGCCATCACTCACTTTCAAAGAGGGTGTCGGCATAAAATCACCGATTGGGAACGTTTCCGTGAGTTTGCCCAGAAACAGGGTGGGAAAACCCAAGCGCAGATGGCGAAGTTATGGGGAGACAACCTCACGCAACAAAACATCAGTGATGCCCTAGAAAAGATTGGCTTGAGTCGAAAAAAAAGACCGATGGCTATCGAGAACGAGATGAACTCAAGCACCAAGCGTTTCAAGAGCGATTGAAGAGTCAGCCTGCTTCTGAGATTGTGTACGTCGATGAAGCAGGCATCGACAACCGAGACGAGTATCCCTACGGTTATTGTGAGATTGGGCAACGCTTCTTTGCCCTCAAGTCAGGCAAACGCACCGAGCGAGTCAGTTGGATTGCAGCCCTCAAACAAGGAGACATCTTTGCACCGATGACCTTTACAGGCACTTGTAATCGAGACTTGTTCGAGATGTGGTTAAAGGAATGTCTACTGCCACAATTGCAAGTTGGAGCTGTCATTGTAATCGATAATGCGAGTTTCCATCACTCTGCCTACATTGAGGAGATCGTGGCGGAAGCCGGATGCGAGTTATGGTATCTGCCTCCCTATTGTCCAGACCTCAACGAAATTGAGCATTGGTGGTTTGTGCTTAAAAATTGGATGAGGCAACGCTGGGATGAATTTGATAGCTTTCGCGATTGTGTGGATGCTGCATTTAAGCAACGTCCTAACGTCTACCCGTAGAGCTATATCACGCTAGAAACCACGTTACGTTCCAACATGCCAGACCCTCGCCCTCCCGCTTGGGTGAAACTGCTCCTGCGGACACGACGACTCATTGAAACCATCATTGGTCAACTCGTCGAGCGCTTCTCGATTGAAAAAGTTTGGGCACGAGACTTGTGGCACTTGACGAGTCGGCTGAATCGCAAGCTGTTAGCTCACACGCTCTGTCGTTGGCTCAATCGCCACAGCCTTGACCCTTTGCGGTTTGAACAGCTTGTGACAGAGTAGATCTAGTCGTACATCGCGTAACCATACCTAGTACGTAAACTCTACCTCTCATGATTTCCCTGTAATCAATGAAGACAGTTCAAACAATAGCCGCCTCATTCTTGCAATTGTTTCTGATCTATATTCGGGAACGATCGCAGGCTATCGCTTAACTTTTGGGACAATCACCGAAGTTGCGATCTCTGCATTACTTCATGATGTTAGTCAGAAAAACTACCCGTCCGACTGTGGTTTGCGTGTCCCGTGGACGATTGGTGACGCACCCCCAATACCTCGTGATGGATGGACTGATGATGAGTTGGCAACCATTTCAATTCATCTTCGCCACTATCCTGAAACCCGCAACATTCAACTTCTGGAACACAAAGCAAAGCAGAGTGGTTTAGTGATCGGCAGTGTGGAGCGATTTCTTCAAGCCTTGAGCGTGTATTTATTGAAATATAAAACAGTGTCGCAGCGCATCAGTTCCACACCAAAACCGCTTTCCCTCACGTCCCGAGCGTTTGAGCCTTTGTTGGCTGGACTTATTGTCTGTCATAATCAGGGCATTCATTCTCGCGATCGCTCGAAAACTCGACATCAAGTATGGGAATTTGGGCTTGGTGTAAGCTCTAAATCTGATCAATCGTTTAATCGGCGTTGCTGAATAGAGATATGATTTGCCGATTGTGATGCCCGATGGGAGGACGAACAACCGTTCGCCCCTGCCCAATTTCATATCTCCGATCAGCAACGCCGTTCGATTCTCGTCTGCCTGAAGAAAAACCTATAGTGATAAGCAGGAATTAGATCTGCTTGATGGAGAAAGCGAACCGCAAAGTCTACAACAATGGTATTGTTAGCTTTTTCCACAGGGAATACAGCGGTGAGTGCTTGAAGAATCACACAAGCATGGTGACCTTGTTCTGTGATCCTGATCGGATTCTTAAGATACTTGCCTACACCTGTTCAAGTGATGGTCAGCATGGAGAATTGCTTGGTTGTGTCAAAATGATGCACACTGAGGAGCTTGGTATCGGCAAAGATCAGCTTAAATCAGGTCAGTTTTCCCTCACTGAGCTTAAAGCGATTCTCACTGATCTTCAGGGTCAGAAAAATGCGATCGTTACTTGCTACTTCAACCCCGCCATCGACCGTTACGACTTTGTAGAGAGTAAATTGAAGGACAAGAAACGAAAAAGTCAGCAGAAAAATAGAACATCTCGGTTAAATAGCAACTCTGAGTCTTCTTTAGAGAAAAAAGAACAAAGAATACAGGTGAAGTTTCAGCAGAAAAAGTAAATCGCGCAACTCATTTGCTAATTCGGATGATTTTGCGCAACTCATCTGCCCAATTTTAATTTTGCGCGGCTCATTTGCTAGTGCGTAACTCAGGTAAATTGATAAAAACGCCTATTCTACAGGAGTTGTAACTGTCCAGTAGAAAGCGCATAACTTCTATGAATTTATCGCGCAACTCATTTGCTAACTGGATGAATTCCGCTCAGCTCATTTGCACTCCGTAAAAACGTCAAAAAATTGCGATCGCGCAACTCATTTGCAAATTGCGCAATATAACCTGCTCAGTCACAATTTCAGTCCTTTCCTGAAACCAGCTACTAGCAAGACTTTTACTTGATTTTTAGATGTGCAAATTAAAGGCGGCACCCGGATTTGAACCGGGGGTGGAGGTTTTGCAGACCTCTGCCTTACCACTTGGCGATGCCGCCGATCGTGAAGTCAACGACTTTTACTCACGGTGAGTTACCATCATATCAAACTTCAGCTTAGAGTTTTGCAATCACTTATCAATCGTTTGATTATTTTGTGCCAAACAAGCGATCGCCTGCGTCGCCCAACCCCGGCAAAATATAGCCATGTTCGTCAAGCCCTTGGTCGATCGCTGCCGTGTAAATTGGCACGTCTGGGTGCTGCTCGTGGAAGTAGGCAATGCCTTCGGGAGCGGCTAGGAGACAGAGAAACTTCATCGATCGAGGATTGGTTTGCTTCAGGCGATGCACGGCAGCCGATGCCGAGTTTCCAGTTGCCATCATAGGATCGACGATCAGCATGTCTCGGTCTTCGATGTCGTGAGGGACTTTGAAATAGTATTCGATCGGGGTCAGGGTCATCGGGTCGCGATATAAGCCGACATGTCCCACTCGCGCTGAAGGAATAAGCTGCAAAATTCCATCTAAGAGACCTTGTCCGGCTCGCATAATTGAGACGACGACTAGTTTTTTATCGGATGCTAAGACCGGAGCCTCCATTACGGTCATTGGGGTTTTGATGGTTTCTTGTTTGAGCGGCAGATCGCGAGTCACTTCATAAGCTAGCAGCATACTCACTTCAGTCATTAAGGCGCGAAATTTGGCTGTGCTGGTTTCGACCCGTCGCATCAAAGTGAGCTTGTGTTGAATGAGGGGATGATCGATGACGGTGATTTTTGCGGACATGGGAAAAAGAATGAAGAATTGAGAAGAACCGCACGGGTTAGAAAACGGTGCCATCGCTTTCGATTTGGATGGGAGGAATGCCTCCGGGTCGCCTTTGGGCAGCAATTTCGCGTCCGGCTGTCCAAGTGCCGCCTTGCAAGACTTTGACGAGGGGGAGATCAGCAGGAATCAATCTGAGACGTTGACGCATGGTGTGAGCAATGCGATCGAGGAGACAAACGGTGAGGGCACGCCATTCGACGATCACTTCCGATCCAGGTAAATGAGGCTGCTGCAAAATTAGTTTGTCTTTGATTTGCAATAGTCCCAGGTCGAGGCACAGTCCGCCATTTCGATATTCTGGTAGCCCGGTTAGGGCATTCAAATCGGTGATTTCTAAACCTAATTCTTGCAGAGGCTCTAGAAGAGAGTAGGTAAGCCACTGAGAGAGTTTATGAAATGGCACTAATTTGTCGCTGATCTGGAGTTCGGGCAGGGCTGGATGAAGCCAAACGTCTCCCAGGTTAACGCCAGCTAGGGAGACTCGTCCAGACCAGATTTCGCCCAAGCTTTCTAAAACGGTGTTGAGGACGATCGGGGCAGAGAGTTTGCCATTTTCTGAATGCTGCAAGAGATAGCTAACCAGGTTTCCGGGACGGGGATTGTTGACTCCAAACCAGGCTGGATATTTTTGCAGCGCTTGACCCAGTTTTTGCAGTAGTTGAGATCGCCCTTCAACGCCTACAAGCGAATTCTCAGCACTAACCTGAAAGCCTTGAGCTAGAGAGTCGAGGGTGAGCTGTTGCAGTCCTTGGGCGTTGGTTTGATAGGGATTAGCGGGATCTCCAGAAAAGCTGCCCTGACAGAAGAGATGAAAGCTGGCGACAGCTAACCCTTCCGATCGTGACCAGACTTGCCCAGTTTCAGCTTCGAGATAATGCCAGCGATCGCCTGCCCCAGCATCGAGCAACACACTGGGAATCACGAGATCGAATTTTGCTTGGGCTTTTTCGAGCGGAGACAGATGGGCGAGGGCGCGATCAAAGTGGGTCAATCGGGGTACATTTCCGACTTCAAAGTGTCGCCAACGGCTGTGAAAGGGAATCTGCAAGTCTGGATAGTGTTCACGAGTCACCGCGATCACATAGTCGGCAACGCGATCAATCTGCGTCAGGTCACACCGAAAGTAGCGGAGTTGATCTGCTTGTGCCATCTCAAACAGTTTGCCGCATCGTTCTCGAATTGCTTGGGGCGATCGCAGATAGGCGATCGTATCCGCTTCAGAGGAGGATTGAGAAACCATTAATCGCTCAGTCCTCGTCCTTTAATCTCTGCTAACGATTCTTCGGTGAGAACGTCGCCTTCAGTGTAGTAGCCAGCCGCTTTCTTTGCTTCAATTTCGACCTGGGCATCGGCTGGAATCAAATCATCGGGGATGGCAACCCGCTTGATGACCTGAATGCCCGATTGAGTGATCGCGTTATATTTCAAATCGCTCATAGAGACTAAGCGATCGATGCGGGTAATGCCCAGCCAGTGCAGCACGTCAGGCATGAGTTCTTGGAACCGCATGTCCTGCACTCCAGCAACGCACTCAGTTCGAGCAAAATAGGCATCTGCACGATCGCCACCTTCTTGCCGTTTACGAGCGTTGTAGACCAGAAATTTGGTGACTTCTCCTAGCGCTCGACCCTCTTTGCGCAGATAGACGATGACTCCTGCGCCGCCTTCTTGAGCGGTTTGAATGCAGGCTTCGATGCCGTGTATCAAATAAGGACGACAGGTGCAAATATCTGAGCCAAAGACATCAGAGCCGTTGCATTCATCGTGAACTCTGACAGCAAGAGGCTGATCGGGATCGGTAATCGTGTCGGGGTCACCAATAATGTAGACTGTCATGCCGCCGATTGGAGGCAAAAAGACGTTCAAATCAGGACGAGTTACCAGATCGGGAAACATACCGCCCGTGTGCTCAAACAAGGTGCGGCGCAGAAAACTTTCTTTGACATTGAGGCGTTTGGCAATGCCGGGAAGATGCCACACAGGCTCGATCGCCGCTTTTGTAACGACAAGATTTCCGCCGCGCTTCATGATTTCGCCATCTTCGATCAAGCGCCCTTTGGCGATCGCATCTTGAAGCTCTGGCATGTTGATATGCGCTTTGGTAATGGCGATCGAGGGGCGAATATCATAGCCTTGCTCACAGAGATCGTGATAAGCATCCCCCACCACGGCTCCAAAGGGGTCAAGAGAAACGATGCGATCGGGGTCTGCCCACGCAGGATGAGGTCCAATCTTGGCGGCAGGGGAGGTGTTGGTCAAATCAGCCCGATGGTTTGCCTGAAGTTTGCCGCTTGCCACCGCCAATGCCCGATACACTGCATAAGAGCCTGAGTGAGTGCCGATTACGTTGCGATGCTCAGGATTCAACACTGTGCCGATGATCGGACCTCGCTGAATCGGGTCGGCTTCTCCCCACTTAAGCACGATCGACTGATGACCAAATCGCGATGGGTGGGATGTCAGGACAATGTGGTTCTGTTTTGGACTGATAGGCTGACTGACCATAGACACTCCCCAATGTGATGAATGAAAAAATTCTAAAGTTAATTGTGTTGTGATAGCCTCTGATATTAGCAATACCCATTGAGATGGCGAAGTATTCTACAAGTCAGAAATCGCTCAATCTGGTATTAATTGACTGGTTTAATGGAGAGGGCGATCGCTCGACCTCCGTTGCCTTGCCTCAAAATCTGGGCACTCTACCAAAGCATTCGTCGTGGAATCTGTCATGCTTGCCAAGGTTTGGAGTGCATCGCTCGTCGGCATTGATGCCGTTAAGGTCGGGGTCGAAGTTGACATCGCGGGAGGGCTACCAGGAATGGTGGTAGTTGGGCTTCCAGACACATCGGTACAGGAGTCTAAAGAGCGCGTCAAAACTGCCCTTAAGAACGCAGGGTATGCCTTTCCGATGCGGCGAATTGTGGTCAATTTAACTCCCGCAGACCTGAGAAAAGAAGGTCCGAGTTTCGATTTGCCGATTAGCGTAGGCATTCTGGCAGCCTCCGAACAAGTCAAGGTGGATCTACTGGAGACTCATTTATTTTTGGGTGAAGTTTCGCTCGACGGAACGTTGAGACCTGTGGCAGGCGTGTTAGCGATCGCCGCTGCCGCTCAACGTCTCGGCATCTCTGGGCTAGTCGTCCCGTCGGGCAATGCCCGCGAAGCAGCAGTCGTAAAAGGCATCTCGGTCTACGGATTTGAGCACTTGTCTGAGGTGGGGCAGTTTCTCAACAACCCGGCGGTTTATCCGCCCACTCAGGTAGACGTGACTGAAGCACTGGAGCGATCGCAAACTCCAGCTTTCAATTTACGAGATGTCAAAGGACAGGCTCATGCCCGTCGTGCTTTAGAAATTGCTGCCGCCGGAGGGCACAATTTAGTCTTTGTCGGACCGCCAGGAAGTGGAAAAACCATGCTTGCCCGTCGCCTACCAGGAATCCTGCCTCCCCTCTCATTTGAGGAAGCTCTGGAGGTGACGCAAGTTCATTCAGTGGCGGGATTGCTCAAGGACAAAGGTTCGCTAGTCACCACCCGTCCATTTCGCAGTCCTCATCATTCTGCATCGGGTGCCTCTTTAGTTGGCGGGGGCAGCTATCCCAGACCGGGCGAAATCTCTCTGGCACACCGGGGGATCTTATTTCTAGATGAGCTAACAGAATTCAAACGCGATGTGCTGGAGTTTTTACGTCAGCCTCTAGAAGACGGTCACGTTACCATCTCACGAGCGCGTCAATCTGTCTCCTTTCCAGCCCGATTTACGCTGGTTGCGAGTACTAATCCTTGTCCCTGTGGTTACTTTGCAGATACGGTTCAGTCTTGTACCTGTTCTCCACGATCGAGAGAGCAATATTGGGCAAAACTATCTGGACCTCTGATGGATCGGATTGATTTGCAAGTCGGGGTGAATCGGCTCAAGCCTGAAGAAATCACGCAGCAGCCTACTGGGGAAGATTCAGAAACGGTGCGATCGCGAGTTCAAATTGCTCGCGATCGTGCCCGCCTCCGTTTCAAAGACACCGCTTTGCGCTGCAATGCTGAGATGCAAAGTTCTCATCTCAGACAGTGGTGCAAACTTGACGACTCGACCCGCAATTTACTCGAAGGCGCGATTCGCAAACTGGGATTATCGGTCAGAGCCAGCGATCGCATTCTCAAAGTTGCGCGTACGATCGCCGATCTTGCAGGTGACGAGCATCTTCAAACTCATCACGTTGCTGAAGCCGTTCAATATCGCACGATCGATCGAATGCAGTAAAGATACTGGCTAGATTGCAGTTTGACTTGGGAAGCCTAACCTATAACTTGCTCTTAAGGATTGGTTTTGATGTCAAAAAATTATCGTCAAGTCCGCAAATCAACGATCGTCAAAAATGCTCTCGGTCAACACTTTAAATTAGGCGGCTACCGTCCCGAAAAGCAGAATTCTAAAGACAAAAAATATAGTGCGAGTCACGATCGTCAACTGCCCCCCAGAGTTGATCTCCGCTCCTACATGACTCCGGTTGAGAATCAAGGCAGTTCTAACAGTTGCACCGCTAATGCAATGGCAGGGGCATATGAATATCTGACCAACCGCAGTCTCGGACAATCAGCAGACGTGAGCCGTCTATTCATCTACTACAACGCGCGAGAATTGGACGGCGATTGTAGCCAAGACCAAGGCACCTACCTCAAAAGCTGCGTCAAGGTGTTACGCAAACATGGCGCTTGCTCTGAAAACACGTGGTCTTTTAACCTCGACCAAATCCTAGAGCAGCCATCCAAACAGGCATACGAAGAAGCGGCAAACTTTCGAGTTGAAGACGCTGCTCGCGTTGAGATTGATCGTCACACCATGCAAAGTTGTTTATCTGAAGGCTATCCGTTCGCCTTTGGTCTACAGCTTTTCTCATCGTTTCAGCAAGCAGGCTCGACGGGATTGGTTCCCATGCCTGACCCAGACAACGAGAAGCACGATGGCGGACACGCGATGCTGTGTGTGGGCTATTCAGATGTCGATCAAGTCTTCATCGTCCGCAACTCATGGGGTACTGATTGGGGCGAACAGGGCTATTGCTACATCCCCTATGACTATATGACAAAGCCTGATCTGATCCACGACTGCTGGACGATTCGGCAAGTCAGCGATCGCGATTTGAGTCAGGGCATTCAAGGCAGTTCGGCTTCTCTATTTGATGGGGCAAAGGCAGCGATCGCGACTGAATTTCAATCGCCTGGTGCCATCCGAAAGCCCTCCGTGATCGCCTTATTAGACGAATCTTACAAGACTTATCAAGTCGAGTATGAAGAAGAGAGCGTCTATGTTGAAAACAAAGGATTCGTCTCAGTCGATGATTTCGAGAATCTTGATTTTCTCTACTTCCAGGAGTATGACGAAACTTGCGAAGAGACCGAGGATAGCTACGACGAAGAGACCGAATCCGAGTTCTATGAAGAAACTGTAGAGACCTCCGACGAAGAGTCTGAAGAAGAGGCGGAAGAGACCGAAGACAGCTATGAGGAAGAATCTGAAGAAGAGGAAAGCGAGACCGAAGACGAAGAGACCGAAGATAGCTACGAAAACGAGGACGAAGACGACGAAGACGAGTCGGAAGACGACGAAGATGGCGACGAAGACGAAGAGACCGAAGACAGTTATGGAGACGAAGCAGAGAATGAAAATAGCTACGAGGACGATTCGGAGGAAGAGGTAACAGAAGACAGTTATGACGAAGAGACCGAAGACAGTTATGAAGACGAAGATTCGGGAGGCGATGAAGGCGATGAGTAGCGATCGCTACGGCATATCTGCAGTCTAGATCTCTTGCAAAAGTCCCTGCCCTCACCCTAAAATCCCTCTCTTAGAGTTGGGAGAGGGACTTTGAAATCTGACTCCCTTCTCCCAAGCTTGGGGGATGAGGGCAATTTATACCTAGATTCAGCAATACCCATCTTCGTGAGGTCGGGTAATCGAACCGTCGATCGTATTCGTGAATTTGGCAAACACCCGCTATCCTGGAAAAGAATCTTCCTCACTGCACGGTTAATGAGCCTATGGTCGGATCGGTCAAGCAAATTTCACAACAGCTTGTTGTCCTAAACCAGCAGGTTGCTGACATGGGCGAAGAGTTTTATAAAACCTACTCTCATTATTTGACTGCGTTGGGGCAAGCGATTCGGCAGCAGTTAATTTTGTCGTGCTATCACGTCTGCACCGAGAGCTATCCGCAGCAGTTTTTGCAGTTGTCGATGAGTCAGCGCCAACAGTTTCAGCAGTCGGTGCGAGATTTGGCAAACCAGGCTCAAAAAGAACTACTCGCTCAACTCCAGCCGATCGACCATGAAGAGTCGATCGAGGAAGATTCTGATAAAGAGGACGCAGATGAGGAGGACTTTGACGAGGACTTTAAGGATGAAGGGTTTGAGCTAGATCCTGCTTCAGAGAGTCAGCAAAACGAACTTGAATTTCTATTGTCGGCTCCTTCGTTTAATAAACCTGCCCAACCTCTGACCCCGCTAGATAAGTTGGCTCGATGGCAAGAAAATTTGGAGAAAGCGATCGCCAAAAAACTCCAGACGACTTCTCATGCTGCTAACCTGCTGCTACAGCAATCAGAAATTTTGCCCAAACGTCTACCAGAACCCGTTTTAAAAGCAGCAGCGAGTGCGGAGAGCAGTGACCCGATCGCTGGAAATGCAAATCTTTTGAAACTGCTCGTCGAAGCCAGCAGTGAAAACCCGTCTAAGCAGGGCAAGTCTAGAAAATCGAGTGAGTCGCTGTTGCATTTAGTGGCGATTCATCTGCGCCTGTCTGAAATTGAGTTTAACGACACCGCTACGATGGCAGGGCGCAACAAGCTCCGAGATCTTAAGAAACGGTTTCAGACGTTGGGACGTGATTATCAGAAAAAACATCGAGAACGAGCGATCGCTGAGGCACAAGATGCGTGGCGATCGACCTGGAGCCATGATTAACCTGCGTCTCTTTCTCAAGAGACTGACCAAAACCGTCGCTCCTTGCCTATCCTAAAGAAGAATAGAGAAAGGAAATCTGCATGGTGGCTAGTCAGGGGATCAAAATTGCGGTGGTCGGAGACATCCATGATCTGTGGGATCATGAGGATGAAGCCGCATTGAAAGCGCTGGGAGTAGACTTAGTATTGCTGGTCGGTGACTTTGGCAATGAATCGGTAGAAGTCGTGCGATCGATTGCTCAAATGGATCTTCCAAAAGCTGCGATTCTCGGCAATCACGATGCTTGGTATAATGCAACCGATTGGGGCATCAAGCAATGTCCTTACGACCGCACCAAAGAAGACCGCGTACAGCAACAAATCGATTGGTTAGGCGACGCAAATGTTGGGTATGGCAAGCTTGATTTTCCAGAGTTGCGGCTGAGTGTGGTGGGCAGTCGTCCGTTTAGCTGGGGTGGCTCTGTCTGGAAGAATGGTAAATTCTATCGCGATCGCTGTAGGGTGAATAATTTTGACGAATCGGTTGATCGCATTGTTGCGACTGCAAACACGGCGGCTTACGAAACAATAATTTTTGTGGGACATAACGGTCCTACAGGTTTAGGCGACTTGCCCGAAGACCCCTGTGGAAAAGATTGGCAGCCGATCGGCGGTGATCACGGCGATCCTGATTTTGAAGACGCGATCGCTAAGACTCGACTGTTAGGTAAGACCATCCCGCTTGTCACCTTTGGACATATGCACCACACGCTGCGACACACCAAACAGCAACTTCGCCGCGCCATTTACACCAGCCCTGAAGGGACGGTTTATTTGAACGCGGCTCGTGTGCCTCGGATCATTCAGAATGAGGGAGATCGCATCAGAAACTTCTCGATCGTGACGTTACAATCTGGCAAGGTGTCAGACGCATCGATCGTTTGGGTGAATGAAGCGTTCAAAGTGGTGTCTGAGACGGTGCTTTATTGCACTCAATCAGTCGCTGAATCGATCGCATGAAACCCAATTCCTAAATTGTGTCAAATAAAACGGTCGTCATATAGCGTTCAGCCCACGCGTCGCCAAAGGCTTTTTCTAAAACTCGACGGGTCTTATCGTTTTGCTGCTGACGATCGCAGTAATAGCGCTGTCTGCCTAAGATTTCTGCCTCGCGCTCTGGAGTGGGTTGAGTCGCGATCGCGCTCTGGCAGTGTAGTTCTAAATAGCTCTCAACTTGGGACAAAAACATCGCTTCTTCTGCCTCGTTACTCGGACGCACAAATAGACAAAAGCTAGAAAAAATATCGCCCCACTCTGGAAGCTCACGACGCTGAGTGAAATTGGCTTCAGGCAACGCCGATAAGCTGGTTTGATAATCGGCAGGGAGCGTGCGATCGTCACTCATGGGAGAAAGATCAGCGATTGCCATGCCGATTTGTCCCCGTCCGCTCACGAGATCAGCTCCAAACATCGGTAGAGCATAGTCCGATCGCGGAAACATCACGCAGTGGAGAATATCTAGAGTCGTCCCGACTTTGGCAAGCTCCATATGAAGTTTGCGAAACTGGGGAGTCTGATAACAGCGATTTTCGATGGTTAGTTTTTCACCTTCCATGCGCCCCTCAATGTAGCCCAGATCATCCGGCAGATAGTAAGGTGAAAGATCTAAATAACGGTGCCAGATCGCTTCTATCTTGTCGGCTAAACTGCGAATGAGTGGGTGCTGCTGCTCACGTAAAGAAGGAGTTGAGAGGGGCATATTAGGGAGAAGAAGTTTGATTGGAACCTCTTTAAAGGATATCAGCTTAGGGAATTGCAGTTTAATAGCGTCCCAACCGATCGGGCTTTGACTTCGTTCAGTCCTCAATTCTTCATTAGTGGGTTGAGCGAAATCCACGGACAACGCAGTGAGGGAGTCTATTTTCGCGCAAGTCTCTTAGTTTCTAAATCTGACTCCTAACCCCGGTTGCTTGTTGGGCACCACTCGCCCATTTTCAAACCCCGCACCCACAAAGGGATCATCCCGCAGATTCAAATGGCTGTCTAAATCCAAGTGATCGGCTAAGGGTGACAGATGCGCCAGCGCTGTGTTTAATAGAGAACTGTCTGAATAGCAGCCAAACATTACCTTCAGTCCAAACGCCTTTGCGGTATGAATCATCCGCAACGCTTCCGTCAGTCCGCCCGATTTGAGAAGTTTGATATTGATGCCGTGAACTCGATCGAGCAGCAACGGAATATCTCGACTGGTAAAACAACTTTCATCGACAAAAATCGGCAAGGGAGACTGATAATAAAGCTTTGCGAGGTCGGCTTCTTGACCTTTAGGCAAGGGTTGCTCGATATAAGTCACTCCCTGATCTGCCAGCCAAAATGCCATCTTCAGCGCTGCATCCACAGTCCAACCTCCATTCGCATCAACGCTAATCTGCGAAATGTGAGGGGCGGCTTCTTTGACTGCCAGCAACATTGCTTTATCGGCTGCGATGCCGTCAGGGTTGCCCAGCTTGACTTTCAGCGCTTGAATATCTTGAAGTGGGGGCAGCGATCGTGCCTTTGCCTAACCAATCTAACGTGCGCTGCTTGGCATCCTGGGGCGAACTAATGCCGATCGTCACCGACGTTGGAACAATTCGTTCGCGCTCTAACCCCCACAGTTGCCACAGAGGAAGATTTGCCCGTTTGCCCACCCAATCATGAAGCGCTAGATCCAGAGCAGCGCAGGCAGCCGAAGGAAGTCGGGTTTCTGACATCAAGCGATCGATGCGCTGACGTTCTAGCGGGCTTAAAGCTCGAAGGAGGGGTGCGATCGCTTGTAGAGAACGAGCGATCGCTTCGGTTGTTTGAGGCTGTCCTCCTACTGAAAACGGCGAGGCTTCTCCCCAGCCTTCAATGCCCTCGTGCTCGATTCTGACCCAGATGTTAGTAGTTTGAGCGGTGGTGCCACGGCTGATCGTGAGGGCAAACCGTTTATGCACCGTAAAAGTCTGAATCTGAATCTGCATACCCTTGTGAACACCGATTAAATGCTTATTCTAAAGGACAGATTGTGATAATTTCAGGATTATTGGTTTTTCAAGCTGACCGAGAAGATTTTAATAAAAAAGAGACGTAAATCTTACGTCCCTTCAAACAGATTATTTAACAAATTGAGAATCGGAACTAATCACGACTGTTGATAGCAATCAAGAATCTCAGAATAAACACAAACAAATTGATGTAGGTCAAATACATCGACAAAGCGGCAGGAATATATTGATCATCGCGGTAAGTGCGAGGAAGCACAAAGAAATCAACAACCGCAGCTCCGACAAACAGCAATACGCCGATGCCAGAGATAGCGACTTCTAAAAAACTGGGTGTATAGATTCCAAACACTCGCAGCAATAGCTGACCCATCAAAACCACAAACAGCGCAATTAGCCCAAGCTGCACAGTTTTGGTTAACGCCATGCCGTCTTTATCAGACAGATTAGATCCGATCGACCTGGCTGCAATAAACGTTACGCCACAGCCGAGCGCGGCAAATCCGACTCCGTTGATGCCAACGCCTTGAGTTTGCAGCGCTAAAAACACAATCCCGCTCAAAGTGTAGCCTGACAGCAAGCTATAGGTCGCCAGTAGAGGTAGCGCAACGCCGTTGTTACCTTTTTGAGCCACATTGGAGGCGACGAAGAACAAAATCAACTCTAAAATCACTGCCCCAATAAACGTGGGCATAAAGATCTGAGGATTGTTGGCAATCACCTGCAAGCCGCCAAAGGTGCCGACTGCGGTCAATACAAGCCCACCGCCCAGCAAGGGTAAAGCGTTAGCAATGACGTTTGAGCCGATGATCGACTGACTTTTTGCATCCCGGATTGCCTGCCGGAAGTTACTGGTATTACTCATGCGGTTTCTTTTACCTGTGACGAAAAATGATGCTGTACCTTCATTTTCCTTCGGTTTCTAGAAATCGGCTAGAAATTGCTGAAAAAATACGGGTTGGAGGGTTGGAGACGATCGAACCACTAAGCAAATGCTGACGATCCTAAATCAGGCGGCACGTCTTGCCAGCGACCCTGACCCACCGCACGAACCGCTTCTTTGAGCGACACATCCCCGGTATAAAGGGCGCGACCGACGATCGCTCCCGTGACTCCCTGCGATTCGAGTGACAGTAGGCTCAATAGATCGGTGACCGAACTCACCCCACCAGACGCGATGATGGGAATTGAAACCACGGAGGCTAATTCGCGCAGTGCGTCTAAATTGGGACCTTGCATCGTGCCATCGCGGTGAATGTCGGTGTAAATAATCGCAGCCGCTCCTAGTTGTGCCATGCGTTCTGCTAGTTCGGTGGCGAGAACTTCTGATGTTTCTAGCCAGCCTTGGGTGGCAACTCGTCCCTTTCGAGCGTCGATGCCGACGATAATTTGTTGAGGAAACTCGCTGCACAGTTGGGCAACCAGTTCAGGATTTTTGACCGCAACCGTGCCTAAAATGGCGCGATCGACTCCCGTTGACAACAGATCGGCGACACTTTGACGATCGCGCAAGCCTCCTCCTACCTGCACTGGAATTTTAAGGGCGCGTACGATCGCGGCAATTGCCTCTAAGTTCACCGGATGTCCGGCTTTGGCTCCGTCTAAATCGACTAAATGCAGTCGTGTTGCGCCTTGACTAACCCACTGTTGCGCCATTGCGACGGGATCTTCGTTGAAGACTTCGGCTTGGTCATAGTCGCCTTGATAGAGGCGGACACATTTGCCATTCAGCAGGTCGATCGCGGGGATAACTTCCATAAGAGTTTGATGCTTGAGTGTAGAGAGCAAGTCTTATTGTCGGTGATGCGATCGCAGATTGATCAACAGAAAGCGCTGTCTATGAAGTGATAGGTTTGCCAGTTGAGATGATACCATTGCAGGCTTTTCCTCAAACACGCTCACTTCTCTGGTAAACGTTCTTGCCTTTTTCAACCATGTTCTTAACCTGAACGCTCGCAGCATTCGATGGCAAGACTGCTGCTTTAACTACTGCAAGAGAACCGCGATCCTTCATAGCTTTTCCATGCCTTGATGATCTCAATCAGCTTCTCACCGATTTCAATACTATTCTGGCTAGAATTAAGATGCTGTTGAGCTTGGTTAATGAGTTGGAGATAGCAACGTGTAAGGCAATTCTGGAGCGCATTAAAGCCCGTGCGATTCAGAAATATGGCGATAAGTGGATAGCTGGAATAGTCAGAGGATATGTCTCGATCGCTCAGTCTCAAGGCGATGAAAAAGCCACGACTGTTAATCGCCGTCCCCAAATAGAACGAGTGTTTGATCAGGGAGGCTGCAACGCTGACACATTGATCATGTTAGCAGCGGCTGTGGGATGTCGATTCCAGATGGTTTATACGATCGAGGAAGTAGAGGATTTGTAAAGCTCAGATTGTTTTGCCTGGATCTTAAACTCATGATCGAACCGGATCACCCCAGATTGAAACCATGCTCACGTCAGACTCTCGAATCGCAGTTCTTCTACACGGAGGAATTCGCGGCACGCAAGGCAAAACCGGACTCGCGCTACTGCGCTATCGACCCGACACGATCGCGGTCGTCATCGACCGTCAATGCGCCGGGGAATCCCTTGCAGCCCTCACCGGAACGTCTTGTAATGCCCCGATTGTAGCGTCTATCTCCGAGGCACTTGTCTATCAGCCCACGGTATTGGCGATCGGCATCGCCCCTTCTGGAGGAGCCTTACCCGATACCTGGTTAACCGAACTCCAGCAAGCCGTCTCCGCAGGGATGTCCATCATGAATGGACTCCACACGCAGATGTTTTCCCTTCCCAAACTCAGAGAGCGTCTGCAAGTAGGACAGTGGATTTGGGATATTCGGCAAGAACCCGCAGGGCTGAAAGTGGGAAGTGGTGCCGCTCGATCGCTCTCCTGTCTGCGAGTCTTGACCGTAGGCACCGATATGGGCGTAGGCAAGATGGCGACGACGTTAGAACTCGATCGAGTGGCTCAAAAACGAGGGATGCGATCGAAATTTCTGGGCACAGGTCAAGCAGGCATGATGATTGCTGGAGATGGCATTCCGCTTGATGCGATTCGGGTTGATTTTGCCACAGGTGCCGTCGAGCAACTCGTCATGCGCTACGGACAGGATCATGAAATTTTGTTGATTGAAGGACAGGGTTCGCTAATGAATCCGGCTTCGACCGCGACGTTGCCTCTGGTTCGGGGCAGTCAACCAACCCATTTGATTCTCGTGCATCGAGCCGGACAGACGCACATTCGCACCTTTCCTGATGTGCCGATTCCGTCGCTTCAAAATGTGGTTCATGTCTATGAAACCGTTGCCAGCGCTGGAGGATCATTCGCCCCAACCTCTGTAGTTGGAGTTGCCCTGAATACGGCTCATTTGGATGAAGAGGCGGCTAGAACTGCGATCGCCGAGGCTCAACAAGAAACCGGACTTCCCTGCACCGATCCAGTTCGGTTTGGGGCTGACCTGCTCTTAGATAGCATCGTCAACACGATCGACAAAACCGTTTCCCCGATCGGGTAAAGATGCAATCCAGTTTAAAATCTCAGCGTTGACTTGCTCAGGCGCTTCATCATGCAAGCAATGACCCGCATTCTCGATCTCGATGACTTTGAGATGGGGACTGTAACCTCCGAACTGAGTCGCCAAACTCGGTGGAATCATCCGATCGTTCTTGCCCCACAGCAACAACATCGGAATCTGCAATTCCGGCAGTGTTTTCTTGACACTCGGACCAAACTTAGGAGCTACGATCGCCCTGAAGATCGCACAAAATGCCCGCGCTGATCCCCGATCTTCAGCCGCTCCTAGCAAAATCTCAACCAACTCATCCGTCACCGCATCAGAGTTGGAATAAGCCAGTGATGCCCAGCGCTTCACTCCTCCCGGTTTTCGCACTAGCTGAAACAGCAAATTCAGCACCAGAGGCGACGCTACCCAACTTTTGATCGCTGCCACCACCGGACGCAGCGACTCAGGGATCATCTCTTCTTCGATCGACGGATCGGGCAAATTGAGCATCACCAACCCACACACCATATCTGGATGAGAGGCTGCCGCCGCCATGCAAACCAGAGAGCCGATCGAGTTGCCAATCAGCATGATCGGCTCTCTTATAAATGTTTTCCAAAAATCATAAACCTGCTCAACCCAAAGCGCGACGTTATAGGATGCGATCGCTTTTTCGGATGCCCCAAAGCCCAGCATATCGAGCGCATAAACCGTATGATGCTCACCCAAAACGGATAGATTTTGTCGCCAATGCCCGATCGATGCTCCAAACCCATGTAACAACATCAACGGAGGAGCCTCCCGATCCCGATCAGACCGAATGTAGGTATATCGGGTTTGCCACCCGCGCCACACCCAATCTCGCTGACTTCCGACCCGTTGCCGCCAATGTAAAGAGGTTGTCACAATTTCCTCAGCGCTTCCAGCTTGCCATCTTTCACCCATTTTAGGATGTTTGACCGGCGTTCAGAGAAGACCACCTTGTATCGATTGGTTGCTCGACCCCACTCTTGTCTCCCATCGTTTAGAATTTAAGTTAAGAACTAGAGAGAAATCAGACCAGAGTGAGTAAAATGTCGGATACAGTCCTCACCGTGACCGATATTGCTCTTTGCATTGACGGCTAAACCCAGTCTGTTTTGATTTGCTATCAGTCTGAATTTTATAGACTGACGGCTTCTCCTCGTTGTTAACCTTACCCTCCACAATAATAATTAATGGCGCCTCTGATTGAGAAAAGACCTAACCGAGACATTCCCGTTATCAATGAACGCATTCGTTTCCCTACCGTCAGAGTGATTGGCTCGGACGGCTCCCAGCTAGGAATCATGTCTTCTCGTGAAGCGATGCAACTTGCCGACGAGAAGGAACTCGACCTGGTTTTGGTCAGTGACAAAGCCGACCCCCCCGTGTGCAAGATCGTAGACTACGGGAAACACAAGTTTGAGCAAGAGAAAAAGGCGAAAGAAGCTAAGAAAAAGCAGCACACCGTAGACGTGAAAGAAGTGAAGATGCGCTACAAGATTGAGGAGCATGACTATAACGTGCGAATCAATCAGGCAGAGCGCTTCTTGAAAGCAGGTGACAAGGTGAAAGCCACGATTATGTTTCGGGGTCGCGAGATCCAGCACAGCGATTTAGCAGAGGAGTTGCTCAAACGCATGGCAACCGATTTGCAAGAAATTGCCGAAGTGCAGCAGGCTCCTAAAAAAGAAGGTCGCAACATGATGATGCTGATGGCTCCTAAA
Source organism: Phormidesmis sp. (assembly GCA_965277365.1). Taxonomy (GTDB): domain Bacteria; phylum Cyanobacteriota; class Cyanobacteriia; order Leptolyngbyales; family Leptolyngbyaceae; genus Phormidesmis_A. The sequence continues at coordinate 87,397 of CBDICO010000002.1, forward strand.
AAGTAGCCTTTTAATTTAGCCAATAGTGAAGGGGAATTAGAGATGTCTAACAGGCTCTCCAATTCCCCTTTGTTGTGTAAAGTTATCAATCCTGAGCGATCGCGGGATCAAACGCGAGGTCACAGAGTAGCGTTCAAAAATAATCGCGATCGAGCAAACAAATCTTAAGAAATAAATGGGTGTCAGCTTATAAAATCTAGGCGGGTTTGGGAATCTTATCAGTTAATACTTAAATTAAATATCCACCTCTCCTCAATAGCGATATTCTCTGGGTGCCCAATGCTCAAATTTATCGGCACTGGCAGTTTGGCGGGGGCATCTAACGTGACAAGACAGGACATAACGCTGCATGGAATTGATGGATCAGCACACTGCCAATCAAATCGGACAGAAACTCTTGCGATCGATCAACCTTCGCCCAGAAGAGAGTAAACGAACGTTCGTGATGTTTACGTTTTACACGATTACCTCGATCGGGTTGATGTGGCTAGAAGCCAGTGCAGTCGGGCTGTTTTTAGAACAATACGGAGCAGATGCGCTGCCCAAAATTTACATTGCCAGTTCTGGAATCAGCGTCGGCTTAGGGTTCCTCTATTCCTGGATGCAGCGATTTTTGCCTCTGCGCCGCGTCATTGTTTTAATCGCGCTGCTGATGACGTTGCCCCTAATCCTGTTTTATTGCGGGCTAAGTTTCCCAGAAGTGACGCTGATCAGTGGGGTTGCTGTCTTCAAAACGACTGTGCTACTGCTGCGGCTGTGGCTAGAAGCGATCTACGTGCTGAATGATCTCAACACCTCGATCGTGGCAAACCAATTATTTAACATTCGTGAGATCAAGCGAACTTATCCCCTGATCAGTAGCGGGGTGCTGCTAGCAGATATCATTAGTGGCTTTTCGCTGCCGATCGTCCTCACCTTGCTGCCGCGATCGCAGGGCTTACCAACGGTCATCCTATTCTCGTTCGGCATGATGGTTTTGGGAGCGGTGGTTCTGGCTTATTTAAGTCAATCCTATCGGCAATCGTTTCCCGATCGTCGTCGTCAAGAACGGCAATCAGATGCTAGTCTCAGCCGGGTTAGAGGCGAAATGAAAGGCTATGTGAGACTGCTGATCATCTTCTTTGTGATGGCGCAGGTGCTCCTACTCTTAGTCGATTTCCAGTTTCTCAGTCTGCTAGAACAACAGCCTGGATACACGGCTCAAGGCGATAAGATTGCCAGTTTTCTCTCGGTTCTCAATGGTGTATTAGGCATCTGTGAGTTGGTTGGGCAGTGGATGTTTTCGAGTCGAGTGATTGAGCGGGTGGGCGTGTTTAATACGGTGATGGCGCTGCCGATTGTGATTATTGTGCTGACGATCGGACTCGTCATTTGCAGCATTGTCACTCAAGGATGGATTCTGATCTTTTGGGGCTTAGTCATCCGCAAGTTTCTCTACGAATTGCTGCACTACACGCTATTTGCGAGCGTCAGTCCTGTTCTATTCCAGCCGATTCCAGAAATGCTCAGGGGCGGTCTGCAAGCGAAGGTGCGGGGTGTTGCAGAGCCTCTGGCAACCGGCGGGGCAGGGGTGGCGCTGTTGTTCCTGGTCTATTTTCAGAAGGGCAACGGAGCTGGGGTGCTAAACTTCACCATTTTTGCGGTGGTGATTGTGCTGGCGCTGTTTTGGCTGTGGACGATTCGCCATTTAAAGAAAGATTATCTGGGCTTACTGGTGTTTGATGCAGGTCGCGGCAAACTCAGTGGCTCTGACATCGATCTGCGAGAGCTGAGAAGAGCCGTCATTGAGTCGTTAGAAAAGCCGGGAGCAGAAGCCGATAAGCGATCGTGCATTGAGCTTCTCAGTCAAATCGATCTTAAAAACGTGGGCGAGGTGCTGTCTCCATTGCTCAACAAGCTACCGCCGAGCTTGCAGCAAAAAAGTTTAGAAGTGATGCTCAACTATCCTAACTCGTCTTATTTGGTAGACGTGGGTGAGGTGATTGCTCAAAAGCCAGCTCCTGAAGTGATGGCGGTTGCGCTGCGCTATGTTTGGCTGACGGATGCACATCCTGATATGCAGCAACTGCAATCCTATCTGTCTCAAGCCACCGACCCGATTATTCGCGGCACGGCGGCTTCATTGATGCTGCGTCGCGGCACGCCGACCCAAAAAGCAGAAGCCACCAATTCTCTGAGATTGATGCTGACTCACAAACAGAAACGAGAGCGGGTGATGGGCTGTCGTGCACTAGGTGAAGCGCTTTATCTGCAAGCATTACGGCTCTATATCCCCAATCTTTTGAAAGACCGATCACTACAAGTCAGATGCGCAGTGTTGGAGGCGATCGGAGCCACTCGGCTCGAAGAATATTATCCGTCCTTGCTGCGGGGTTTGGGCTACAAATCTACACGAGACGCGGCGCAAAAAGCATTGGTGAAGCTCGAAAATGAAGCCTTGCCGATGTTAGTAAGATTAGCGGAAGATCTGCACCAGTCAGATTTAGTTCGTAGCTATGCCTGGAGCGCGATCGGGCAAATCGGCACGCAAGAAGCGATTGAGTTGCTGATTTCTCGCTTAAAAACCTCTTGGGGAGAGACACGCCGTAACATTCTGCGAATTCTGCTCAAAATTCCTCAAGAGCGCGGCATTGAGGCTGTTTTAGATCGGCTGGGGCGGCGGGGCGTTGAGCAATTGATTGACCAGGAAATCATGTTGATTGGTCAAGTCTACGCCGCGTTAGTGGATCTCGCACCCGGGCGAACTCAAGGACAGGAAGCGGACTTGCTGCGGCGAGCGTTGCGCGATATGCCAACCGATGCCATTGAGCGATTATTTTTACTGATGAAGTTCCTCTACGATCTGGGAACGATTCAGGTTGCCTCGTTTAACCTGCAGTCAGGATCGCTCTCTAATCAGGCACAAGGCTTGGAGATTTTAGACAACACTCTCGATATTCCATCGAAACAAGCGCTGCTGGCTCTGCTCGATCGCACCCTCGATCGCGAAAAGCTGCAAAGTCTATCGAGCTTAGTCGTCTATGAGCCGATGAACCCAGACGATCGATTGCGTCATCTGCTAGATCTGCGTCACTTCTTATCAGATTGGTCGCTGGCGTGTTGTTTTCACTTGGCACGACATTCTCGCTATCGGCTTACGAGCGATCAAATTCTGTCTAGTCTCAATCATCCGCGAGGCTTTGTCCGGGAGGCAGTGCTGTCTTATCTGCAACTCGCATCGCCTACTGCCCTAGCCAGAATTTTGCCCATGCTGCAAAATGATCCCGATCGGCTTGTTTTGGTGCAAGTTAAGCAAATGCTCGAAACGTTGGGGCTTGAGCAGATTCCTTTCTCGCGTCTCAAGTTAGACGATGATGATATGCCCAGCACAGGAGAATTGAGACTAATGTAGCGATCGCAGCCGCAGCCCGTAAAATTTGGGAGAGAGCTTTGACCTATCAAAACCAGCCCTTAACCAGGTTCTCGCTTGAGATGTCCGTCTATAACCCGCTATGCTAAACAGCTTTGAACGATTATTACTGGTGCGAGGAGTCCCAATTTTTCAGGAACTTCGGGATGACTTTTTGGTGAGATTAGCGTCGATTATGGATGAGCACTCGTTTAACTCTAAAGAAGTTATTTTCACGCAGGGGCAAGAAGGACGATCGCTCTATGTGATGGCAGCCGGACAGGTACGGGTACACATTGGCGACCAGGACTTAGTTCTATTGAAGAAAGGTGAATTTTTTGGGGAAATGTCACTCTTTGACGCTGAGCCGCGATCGGCAACGGTGACGGCTCTAGAAGCCTGTGATTGTCTAGTGTTGACTCAGCAACAACTCTATGAAGCGATCGACGAAACTCCAGAAATTGCACTCAATATTATTCGCATTCTCTCTCGTCGGATTCGAGAGATCAACGTCAAACTCAACGTCAGAGACAACGAACTGGTCAATCTCAAAGTCAAACTGGAGCAAGAAAGGCAAGTCGTGCCGCGATCGCAGAGAAACTAAATTTCAAAGGCTAGTTTAGCGGGTTGAGGCGATCAAATTAGATGGGATTAGGCTTATGAATTAGAGCGTTGCATCAGTAGGTAGATGGAATGCATCGGAAGACACATTTCGGCTCTGCCCAACGCTCAAAGCCAGAACTCCTAGCGGGTTGAGCGGAGCCGAAACCCATTCTCACAAGAATTGCGCCTACTTAGTTAGTAAAGCGATCAAATGAGGTAGAGCTTGAAAGCCATGCCAATCGGCGATGGAGGTAATCATTTACGATCGAGGAAACCGTGCAAGAAACCTGCGATCGAGGAAATCCGCGTCAAAGGGGCAGGTGCTGCCCTAGCTCTACCAACGGCGATCGCGTTCCAGATCCCACAACACTTTGTCCCAACACCACTGATCAGACTCACCGGGATTTCGTAGCCGTGCTGCTGCAAATAATCGCTGTGCGGTTGCGGTGTCACCGTTGAGCAACGTCATGATTCTCTTGGGAGGTCGATTCCTCGATCTGCGTGGAGACGATCGACGAGAGCGATTTGAGGGTTGAGAAATCCAATAAATAATCAAACCAGCAAGCGTGATCGCACCAAGAGTTAACACCGTGACTAGCATGATCAAACGTTCGTTAAGAATGGAACCTACAGTCTTAACTCAGCCACTCAATCTGTTGGGCGGATGGAGGCAGTTGGGCATGTCGCTGTCCGGTCGCACGAGCGTGAGCGCAAACCAGCCCGATCGGGGTACTTAACATATCAGCCCACCTTTCTTTCTGTTGTAGCGTCCGAACTATGGCGATCGGGAATTCTTTCAGCAACCACCGCAATAGACGGTAGCCATAGCCCTGTAAACTCGTGTCGGGCATCAAATCTACTCCGTGTAGTTCGTGAAGATAGCGGCCCGATTGCCCATATCTTTGCCATTGGCTGCGCAGCTCTGCCCACGTAGCTCGATGACGATGACGCACGATCGCGCGTTCTGCAAACCGCATCTGCCAGGATGTTTCGCGCAAAATTCGCCAGCAAAGATCTGCGTCGCCTCCGGTCGTCAAATAAGGACGAAATAACCCCACTTGCTCAAACACCTGATATCGGACTGCCAGATTTGCAGTCTGTCCATAGGGGCAAAACGGATGCGCCAGCGTGTGTTTCTGCGAAAGCGTTTCTTGACGAGCGGCGTAGTGTTCTAGCAACGTGTCACCCGGAAGCGATCTGATCTCTCCTGCCACCAACCCCACAGCAGACTCTTCAAATGGCGCAATCAAACTTTCTAACCAGTTCGGGTTCGGACGACAATCGGCATCGGTAAACGCCAAAATTTCCCCCGTTGCGGCTCGAATTCCCACATTACGAGCTGCATAAGAACTTTGAATCTGAGACTCACTCAGCCCATGAAGGATAAAGCCTGTTTGACTTGCAGACTTAAGAATTTCAGATGTGCGATCGTCACTTCCGTTATCAATCAAGCAATATTCGACTCGATCGCTCGGGTACGTCTGCCCTCTCAAACAGTCGAGCAAATCTAATAAATCTGCCTCACCGTTGTAGATGGGCACAATGACTGAAATTTTTGGCAGAAATCGCTTCTCAGCGTGATCCGATCTCATATCTGAGCCAGTTAAAACATGGACGCAATGATCAGTGTGACCAAGATCCTAACTTGAATAACTCGTTAATCTCTCTACTCGGTCTTTTCAAATTTGTGAAGTTAAGATAAGAATGATACAGAAGTCGTTTTACAAAGCGGCTTTTTAGGTTTCTGATCACCTCACTTAGGAAAGATTGTGGCAGACAACACAGACAAGAGCAAAGAGGGGTTTCTCTACCCGATCGGACGTTATCGAGGCGATTTTACGCCAGAGCATCTAGCCTTTAACGCTAACTTGCAAGAATTTGCTCAACGCGTGTCGCTGCTTTGTGGGCTAGAAACTGGAGGCAAAATTCCGCCAGGAGAGGCATACAAAGAAATTAAGCATCTTTGGCAACAGCTTAAAGATTCTAAAAAAAGTCTGCTTGATCAAGCCAAAATTGAGCCTCCAGATTTGTCAGAAGAATAAGGGATGACCTTAATATTTCTGGTTTCATCCCTCCTCTTTTACTGATGCAGATACTCCTCGACGATTTGCACAATTCGATCGGACGCAAAACCATCTCCAAACGGACTGGCTGCATTTGCCATCGCTTGATAAGCGGCTGGGTTGCTCAACAGATTTGACGCTTCTCTAAAAATGCTATCGGGTTGAGTGCCGATGAGTTTGGCGGTTCCGGCGGTGATCGCTTCCGGGCGCTCGGTGGTTTCTCGCAGCACAAGAACGGGTTTTCCCAAGCTCGGCGCTTCTTCTTGAATGCCCCCTGAGTCGGTCAACAGCAAATAACAGCGCTGCATTGCTCCCACTAACTCGGTGTAGTCGAGCGGCTCGGTAAGAAAGACTCGCGGATGACTGCCCAACCTGGCGATCAATGGGTCACGAACGGTAGGATTGCGGTGCAACGGCAGCAGTAGGGCTACATCATCAAATTTGTTCAGCACGTCTAAAAAGCCTTGGGCAATGTCGTTAAGCGGTTCGCCCCAATTTTCTCGGCGATGCACTGTGGCTAAAATTGTCCGATATTGGCTCCAATCCAGCCCTGGAATCTCACAGAGGGGCTGTCGTTCTGCCACTTTGAGAAGGGCATCAATGACGGTATTGCCCGTTTGATGCACGTCGCCTAGAACGCTCGATCGCCGCAAATGTTCAACTGAGACTGAAGTCGGTGCAAAGTGAAGCTGAGTCACCTGAGAGATCAGCCGCCGATTGGCTTCTTCAGGATAAGGATTGAACAAATCTTCGGTTCGCAACCCTGCTTCGACGTGCCCCACCGGAATCTTTTGATAAAATGCCGCCAGTGCTGCCGCCAGTGCTGTGGTCGTATCTCCTTGCACCAGAACCATCTTGGGCTTAATTTTTTGGAATAACTCCTCCAATCCTCGCATTGCCCAGCAGGTGATATCAGTCAACGTCTGCTTAGGCTGCATGATCGCCAAGTCGTGATTGGGCGTGAGGTTAAACAACTGCATCACCTGATCGACCATTTCGCGATGTTGACCCGTCAAAACAATTTGGGTGTCAAACATCGCAGACTGTTGGAATGCTTGAATGACTGGAGCCATCTTAATCGCTTCGGGGCGAGTGCCGACAATGATGCAAATAGGAATAGGATTCAGCATGAGATTTTTTCGGGTCACAAACAGAAAGGCTGAGAGGGTGTACGTTCTAGTTCAGTCATCCTCTAGCTTCTGAACCATAGAGCCAGAAGCCGTGCTAATCAAGCTTTTTGAGCGTTGCTGAATTCGGGTATGAATTTCTAAATCTACTCTCACCCTAGCCCTCTCCCCAAAAGAGAGGGGACAGGAGTTCTAGCTCCCTTCTCCTTGGGATAAGGGCAAATTGATAGTGTCTCAGCCGTTCGGATTGATTAGCCTTCTAATCCTAATGGCGATTAAAAGTTCTATTTGACGATCGAGTCAAAAAAACCGATTGATTTCAAGCGTTTAATCAATAAAAAACCAGCCGAAGCTGGTTGGGTAGGACTATTTCACCGATGACTGATCAATCTCGAAAAGGGTGAATATTAAGCGTGATCACTCTGCCCTTCTAATCAACTAAATTTTGAGTTTAAGAATCAATTTCACAGGTCAATGGGCAGGCTGCATAAACAGAGGTATGCAGTGGATCAGCTTGACCATTAAGCCAGCGCAACCACTCAACTTCTTGAGGGTGAATGCCATTAGCAGTCATGAATGCAGCAGCCAGCATAATGCCGAGCACGTGAACCCCAATTAGCCCAACTGCGATTAATAAAACGGCACTGAATGGCATGATGGCATGTAAGGTAACTGCCACTAAAGCGCCGACTGAAACGACTAAGACAAGTGCCGGAAAACCAACCACAATCATGCAAACTGTGAGAGTAAAAGTCCAGATCAAAAAGCTTTTGAGGGCGACTAAGAAATAGAGGTTTTTGAAAGGCTGACTTTGAACCAGTGCCATGATTCTCTCTCCTAGAGCTAAGGGTTTATTGATAGTTTGAAAAAGCTTTGTAGCGATCCCCGCGAATCGCTGAGGTGAATTTCAGTATAGAGAAAGCAATCTTAGGAGTGGATAGATGTTTATTAAAGTTTACAGTTTTAGTGGTGAATTTCTAATCTTAAGGAATTCTAAAGAGGGGATGCGATCGTTCTGTTTATCTTCCAATCAAAAAGCTTAAAACCTATAGAACAAAAGCGATTCAGCTTATTTTTAGCAGTAAAAGCTTAGGGCTGAATTGTTGAAATATCGTTAACTCACTTCACATTACTATAAAGACTTAATAAATATTAAACGTTTCGCTCCTACTTCTCAGAATTCAAACCCAAGCCAGACAAAGGGGTTTAGTGACCAGACGGCTGAAATTAAAGGTGCGATCGGTTAAGTTATCTTTCGAGTGGTTCAAGTTAGTTTGAGAGCTTTGAAGAGGAGAGTTCAAAGCTCTAATTGCTTGAGCGTTTGACGCTTTAAATAAGAGATTCCTCTATCTTGAGGCACATTTCGATTTAGACCGCTAGCATTCAATTCTAAGGATGGCAGCCATAACAATATTCAATAGTTATAAGGATTCTTCGGCTCTGGAATTGGCTTCAAAGACTTTGCCTGAATCGTTAATTGCCGCCTATTATCCAACGTTTCTGTTAGCATCTGTCCTTCAATTTCTAGCCAACTGTCGGGTGAATAAGACTTACGATCGCCCGTCATCAACTTCACAGGCAAACTCACGGGGTAAGCATCTGCCGCGCAGCACGTAATCACAAATCGAGTCAGCAGCAAGTATTGCTCTGACAGATTCGGCGGATACACAACAAACCCTTGAACTTTCACTTTCTGCCCGGTGTAAGCATCCGGTTCGGGGTAAACCTGAAGCGTCCGAATCCAGTCGATTAGGCTTTTATCTTCAGGGCGAGTTGAAGCTCGAAACGACTGAGGTTTTACTCGCGTTAAGGTGATTGTATCCGTCACACCCCGATCGAGAGCAGTCTGACTGGCAAATGCACGCGGCGTAATCAATAACCCGGCGATCGCGACCGCTAACATCAGCAAACTCCCTAACCCTGGCGGAAACAAGGTCATGTGCTGCATCGGTGCAGAGGGTTGACGACCTCGACCCGATCGCAGCAAAAACAGCCCTTTTAATCCACTCACCAATAATAGAAAGATTCCTGCCGCTACGGTCAACCCAATATAGTTAGGATGAACCAACAAAAAGAGCTTCTCAGTCAGCCAATAATAGAGCAGCAAAACGCCCCAAGCCGCGATCGCCAGCACATCCAACCAGGGCAAAAATGAGCGAGTAAACGTACGAGTCATAAACGATTAGCTAATATACAAATTGAGAAATATCGTTAAGACAAATGTTAATTGCGCCGCTAAAGCAAACAGATAGAAAATCGCTCTCGGCTTAAAAATTGACAGCATCAACCCCACACCTTTCAAGTCAATCATCGGACCAAACACCAAAAAGGCGACGAGAGACCCACTTGTAAACGTCGAGGCAAATGAGAGCGCAAAAAACGAATCTACTGTCGAGCAAATCGAGACTACTCCTGCTAACAGCATCATTGCCAAAATCGACGTGATCGGACTTTGACCCAAACTGAGAATCAGATCACGAGGCACAAAGACTTGTACGAGAGCGGCGATCGCGCTTCCTAAAATCAAGACACCTCCCAACTCGCGCATTTCCTGCACCGTGTTCTCAAGCAGCAATCTCAGCCGAAAGCTCATAGGTTTCGACACGGTTGCCATCATGGCTGCCTGTAGTTCAGACGGGTCAGTGATGAGAGGTTTAGCCGATTGCCCCAGAAAATAAGTGCCCGATTGCAGCAGAGATGGGGTTGAGTCAGACGGTTGACCTCGCATCGTAATCGCTGAGGCGACTCCAGGCTGAAGCAACGGGCGCAGATCAGCTTGGACGCTAAAAATAAACCCGATGATTGTGGCGATCGCCAGCGAGAAACCCACCCGCAAAAACACGATTTCTGGCTGATCTCGAAAGGCGGTCCAGGTTGCCCAAAACACGATCGGGTTAATGGTTGGCGCAGCAAGGAGAAACCCGATCGCCACCGAAACTGGGGCACCTTGCATCAGCAACCGCCGCGCTACGGGCACATTGCCACACTCGCACACGGGAAACAAAAAACCGATACAGCTTCCGGTAAATGCTCCCAGCAGAGGGTTTTTGGGCAAAATCGCCAGCAATCGCCGCTCATCGACAAAAAATTGCAGCAGCCCCGAAAACAACACCCCCAACAATAAAAAGGGAATTGCTTCCACTAACAGACTTAAGAAAAGGGTGAACGCACTGTTCAGTTGAGTCATTCAGCAAACGAGCTTCAGGGTGTGGAGTCCATTCCAAGCTGCGACCGCGAGGAATATCTAGCGGATCTTAGCAGCAATATCTATTAATTAGAGATCGGATCAAGTAGAAGATTGTTGGTAGGATTAACAGCCTAACCGATTCCTAGTTCTCTTTCGGCTGAGAACGCAATGCCCTGCTATCCCTCTCTGTCGATCGATGACATTTGACTTATTTCCCAGAAATGTGAGAAAAGCAGTAACCTAGTGCGAGTTTTTGATTAAAGATTTGTAAACTTATATCAGGCATTGATCAATGCCACATTTTTTGAGGAGTCCCTATGAAGCAACTGATGGCGATTGAGCGCTTCTGCCTAACTGGTCATACCGTGGCATTGGCATTTGGGCTAGCGGGGTTACTGCTGGTGTTGCCCAACCCTGATTTTATTTTGGCACTGCCATCATTGGGTCAGTCAGCGTTTGGTTTAAGCATGTCAGGCGGAGGGGTGGTTTATATTCTGCTGGGCGCAATCACGATGGCAGTCTACGCTTATCGGGTTCTCGGCTTACAGCGCTGGCTGACGTTTATGATTCCGGCAATCGTGCTCTCGCTCGGCAGCGAGCTATTGGGCACAAGTACGGGGTTTCCGTTTGGCGAGTATGGCTATCTGAGCGGATTGGGCTACAAAATTGCGGGGTTAGTGCCTTTCACCATTCCTCTATCGTGGTTCTATTTGGGGCTGGCTTGCTACGTGTTGGCACGAGCCGGGTCAGAAAGTATCAAGCTCCCGGTTTGGGCGCGGCTCGTAGGAGCGATCGCCATTGGCTCTCTCATGCTCACCGCCTGGGATTTTGTGCTTGACCCGGCGATGAGCCAGACTCCTTATCCATTTTGGGAGTTTAAGCAACTCGGTGCCTTTTTTGGAATGCCCTACCGCAACTTGTCGGGCTGGTTTGGGACGGGAGCCGTATTCATGACTGTGGCATCCCTATTTTGGGGAAAAGCGCCGCTCAATCTTACCCGCAGCCAACTCACCGTTCCTCTTGCGGTTTATCTGATCAACTTTGCGTTTGGAGCCGTGATTACCGTCGCTCAACTGGATGCGCGATTCTGGATTCCCACCGCATTGAGTGCCTTTTTAGGAGTTGTTCCGGCGATCGCGCTTTGGTGGATTGCAAAACCCAATGCAACCGTGGCGCAGTTAAAAACCGTTTTGCAAGTTAGAGAATTAGAAGAGGAGACTCCGATCGTTCCGGTTGGCGTTTCTGAAAAATAACGACTGATTACCACTCATAAAGGGCAAGAGGATTGACGAGTTTGCTGCAATTAGGAATAAATGGATTGGCGTTGGTCAGCACTCAGGACGCATTTTTTCGTCAAGACATCGGTTTTTTAGTCTTGCTGCTGATTCAAGTGCCAGCCGTGGCAATTTTGCTGTTAAGGTTGCTCAAGGGACCCACTCGTCATCCTCCTCTCGACCCTCGATCGGCGGCTCCAGCCTCATTTGGAGTCGTTAGTGTTGTCGTCCCAACTCTGAATGAAGCCGATCGGATCAAACCGTGTTTAGAAGGGCTGAGTCGCCAAAGTTATGAAGTCCGTGAGATTATTGTGGTAGATAGCCACTCTCAAGATGGCACTCCTGACTTGGTGAAAGAAGCTCAAAAAACCGATCCTCGATTTCGGTTGATCAACGACGATCCGCTTCCATCCGGATGGGTCGGTCGCCCCTGGGCACTACATTCTGGCTTTCTGGCAAGCTCCGATCGCAGCGAGTGGATCTTAGGTATCGATGCTGACACTCAGCCGCATCCCGGTTTGGTCGCCAGTCTGATCGAAACGGCTTGCTCAGAAAACTATGATCTGATTTCGCTATCTCCACAATTTATTCTCAAGTATCCCGGTGAGCTTTGGCTCCAGCCTGCTTTGCTGATGACATTAGTGTACCGATTTGGGGCGGCTGGAGAGAAAGATAACCCTCCAGAGCGAGTTATGGCAAATGGTCAGTGCTTCTTTTGCCGTCGATCGCTCCTTGTTCAATTAGATGGCTACACCAGCGCTCGTGGATCGTTTTGCGATGATGTCACGCTGGCTCGATTTGCTGCCGCTAACGGTGCCAAGGTCGGCTTCATGGATGGAGCAAAGATTCTTAGGGTGCGGATGTATGAGGGCATGGCAGAAACCTGGAGAGAATGGGGACGATCGCTCGATCTCAAAGATGCCGCGTCTAAAGGTCAACTCTGGGGCGATTTGTGGCTTTTGCTCTCAGTCCAGGGGTTGCCGTTGCCGATGTTGCTGCTTTCAGCTCTGCTCGTCGGGGGCGGAAATACAACGCTTCCGGCGCTGACTGCGTTGGGGTTGAATGGCTTTTTGGTCGCGATTCGAGTCGCGTTGAATTGGGCGATCGCCGCATCCTACGATCGTTCTCAAGCTCAATCTACCTGGATGTTTTGGCTGTCTCCGATCGCTGATCCACTCGCCGTTCTGCGGATCTTTCTGTCTTCGACTCAACAGCCCACTCAATGGCGTGGGCGAACTTATGGAGAATAATTTCTGTCGAAATTGTTTCAGATTGTTTCAACCCGTTTGTCTTTAGGAGAGAAGCGTTTCCACTCATAGTAGAGTGGGTGTCATTAGGCTGTATGAGTTCAAGTTTGATAGAAAAAGGAAAAGAATACTCATGGTTCAGCGTGGTTCTAAAGTTCGCGTTCTTCGCAAAGAATCCTATTGGTTTCAAGATGTCGGCACCGTTGCCTCCATCGATCAAAGCGGCATTAAATATCCTGTGATTGTCCGCTTTGAAAAGGTCGCCTACTCCGGGGTTAACACCAATAACTTTGCAGCTAGTGAATTGGTCGAAGTCGAAGCGCCCAAGAAGAAGCCCTCAGCAGCCGTGCCGGGTGGAAAGAGCACCCCGATCGACCCGATCTCTCGCAAAACGGGAAGCGGAGTTTCAGGCAGACAAAGCGACAAACCCGAAGTACCGGGTGGTAGCACCGTGGTAGAAGGGGATGCTAACCAAGGAACCGAAGCTCGCTAGAGTCTTCAAATTCCTAAACGGCAAACTCTGATTATTAAACCTTAGACTAAAGATCAAGGGTGCATTGCATCGATTGTTCTATGTCTAAGGTTTTTTTGTGCCAGAACTTCCTGAAGTTGAAACCGTCCGATTAGGGCTGAATCAAGTTACCTTAAATCAACCGATTCAGGGCGGAGATGTGCTGCTCGATCGTACTGTTGCCTATCCAACTCCGATCGACTTCCTCACCGGATTGCACGGAGCCTCGATCGTAGACTGGCATCGCTATGGAAAATATCTGCTGGCGGAGTTGAGTGACGGATGGCTCGGCGTGCATTTAAGAATGACAGGACAACTGTTGTGGCTCAATCAAACTGAACCGCTGCACAAACACACGCGAGTCCGATTGTTTTTTGGAGACGATCGAGAACTGCGATTTGTCGATCAGCGCACCTTTGGACAAATGTGGTGGGTGCCAGACGATCGTGATCCCAAATCCATCATTACAGGGCTGCAAAAACTGGGACCTGAACCGTTCTCCGCCGAATTTTCAGATAGTTATTTGACTCAGCAACTTAAAAATCGTCGCCGTCCGATCAAAACTGCTTTATTAGATCAGTCTCTCGTGGCAGGAGTCGGCAATATCTACGCAGATGAAGCCCTTTTTCTGACGGGAATTCGTCCTGAGACGCTGTGTGCAGATTTGAACTCAACAACGATTAAACGGCTCCGATCGAACATCATTCGCGTATTGCAAGACAGCATCAACGCGAGAGGCACAACCTTCAGTGATTTTCGAGATGTGTCAGGCGTGAATGGTAATTATGGTGGCATTGCCTGGGTTTATGCCCGCGATGGAGAAGCCTGTCGAACCTGTGAAACGGTCATTCAGCGATTAAAATTAGCAGGACGATCATCCCATTTTTGCCCTAGTTGCCAGCGCTGATGACTCCAAGTTTTGTCCTGCTGACGATCGTGATCATCTTGGGTTCGCTACTCGTCTTGGCTCCGATCATCGCCGATTACTACTACGCTTGTCGAAAATTGGAGCAGACTGCGGACACCTCAGAGAGAATTAGTAAAACGATCGGGGGCGGCTATCGCTATGTGTGTTGGTCTACAGGCACTGCGATGATTGCCGCCGCGATCGTCCTGCTCTTTCGGCTCGAATGGTAATGCTGATTTAACGTGAATGTGATCGATCTTTCAGGGCGAAAGCGGGGAGACGTTCTGCCGAAACGTCTCTACAGAGTTGGGATAATCTGTTGGCGATCGCATTCATGAATGAATTGGGTATCAAACAATTGCCGTAGCGCATTCAACTGCAAATCGCTGGAGTTGAGATAATCTTGTTGAGTGAGTGGAGTAGAGGAGTGAAATCGTATGTTGAGTTGGGATCAAAGTTCCAGCATTGCTCTGATGCAGCGAGAACGGGCATGGGTCGAGATCGATTTGACGGCACTCACCCACAACATTCAGCAGATTCGGACTTTGCTATCTCCCAAGACCGATCTGATGGCAGTCGTCAAAGCCGATGCCTATGGTCACGGAGCCGTCACCGTCGCCCAAACCGTTTTGCAGGCAGGTGCAACTTGGCTAGGCGTTGCCACCATCCCTGAAGGCATCGAACTTCGAGAGGCAGGAGTCAAGGCTCCGATTTTAGTCATGGGCGCGACTCATACCGCCGAACAAGTTCGCGCGATCGCCCACTGGAATCTTCAACCCACTCTTTGCACACCCAAACAAGCCCTTGTCTTTTCTGAAGCGATGGGCAAATATTCGTCTCGTCAGCCGCTTCCCGTCCACATCAAATTAGACACCGGGATGTCGCGGTTAGGCACTCCCTGGCAAAAAGCAGTTGAATTTGTAAAGCTTGTTCAAAGATTACCGGATTTGGCGATCGCCAGCATCTATTCTCATCTAGCCACTGCCGACGATCCTAATCCCACCATTATGCGCCAGCAGCAGCACCGCTATGAACAAGCCATTCAAGCCTGCCAATTTTCAGCCAATTCAGCGAATTCTCCCAAGTTTCACCTCGCCAACTCTGCCGCTACGCTCGTCGATGCCAATCTGCACTACGACCTGGTGCGAACCGGATTGGTGATTTATGGACTTTATCCGGCGGGGCACCTGTCCGATCGAATAGCCCTTAAACCTGTAATGCAAGTCAAGGCGCGAATCAGCCAAGTCAAAACCATCCAACCCGGAACAGGCGTAAGCTATGGCTATCAATTTGTCGCCGATCGAGAAACCCAAATTGCGGTGATTGGCATCGGCTATGCAGACGGAGTGCCCCGCAATCTTTCAAACCAGCTAACCGTTTTAGTCAGAGGGCAGCGAGTTCCGCAGATCGGCGCGATCACAATGGATCAAATCATGCTCGATGTCAGCACCCTTCCCGCTCTAAAAGAAGGAGAGGTCGTCACGCTGCTCGGACAAGACGGCAATCAGCACATCTTAGCGGATGAGTGGGCAAACACTCTGGGCACCATCTCCTGGGAAATCTTGTGCAGCTTTAAACATCGTCTCCCTCGTGTCTCTGTCGATCAGCCTTATGGAGTGCGTCAATCGGTTTCTAGAACCTGGCATTCTGGTGAATTACCTACACCCACCCTAACGAGTATGGAGTAGGCTGCCAATTTTAACGGGACAACCTCGGAGTTCGTAGATTTTTTACGTCCAGAAGCCTTTGGATCAACCCTCTCGCGATTGGCAATCGCTCCACCGTAAACGCGCCCTCATTTCACGCCAAACGGAGTACCGTTATGGACGTGAGGCTTCCTGACTAATAAGCTAAAGTTCGATCGCAACGATCGGATAGAAATCTCCTTCAAGGACACCTATTCTGGAGCGGTAGATTTAGAAAAGACCTGTAGAAAATGGTTGCTTCTCATCATTAGATTGATAAAAATCGCGTTCGTAAGGTTGTTACCTCTGACGATCGAGTCATTACTTTGAGTGTATTATTCGCATTGAATTTTTTTGTACGGCGTTATGTCATCTGATTTTATCTTCATTAACCGATGGCTTAAAAAATCATGAATCAACCGATTAAAGAAACCTTTTGGCAAGCTGTACTCGATCGAGATCCCAGTTTCGATGGAAAACTCTTTTACGGCGTACACTCCACGAAAATCTACTGCCGCCCAACGTGTCCCAGCCGTAGACCTAACCAAAATCAGGTTTCATTCTATCGATCGCCCCAAGCCGCCGAAGCAGACAATTTTCGTCCTTGTAAGCGATGTCACCCGCAATCGGCGATCGCTCCAAATCTCACAAAAGATAACGTCATCGCAACGTGCCGTTATATCGAAGCTGAATCCGAACACATTCCCACTCTCGCAGAGTTGAGCGATCGGGTTGAAATGAGTCCGAGTCATCTGCAACGAGTCTTTAAACAAACGATCGGCGTGACTCCGTTTGAGTATGCAACTGCTCATCGCATCCAGCATTTAAAGCAGCATCTTCATCAAGGAAAATCGGTGACTGATGCTCTTTATGAAGTGGGATATGGATCGAGTAGCCGACTTTATGAAACCTCGTTGAAGAACTTTGGCATGACTCCCGCCTCTTATAAACAACACGGCAAAGGGGAAGATATTCGCTATGCGATCGTCAACTCTCCCCTCGATTTTCTACTCATCGCCGCCACCGATCGAGGTCTATGCAGCATTCAACTTGGGAACTCGATCGCAGCCCTTGAAGCCCAACTCTGCACCGAATTCCGTCATGCGTCAATTCGACAAACCGATGATCTTCAGGACTGGATGCAAACGATCGTGAATTACCTGAGCGGCAATATGTCTTTACCCGATTTACCCTGTGATGTCAGAGCGACTGCCTTTCAGATTCAAGTTTGGGACGCGCTTAAAAAAATCCCGATCGGAACCACCGTTCATTACAGCGATATTGCTGGCACGATCGGACAGCCAACTTCAGTTCGGGCGGTGGCTCGTGCCTGTGCAACCAACCCGATCGCGCTTCTGGTTCCCTGTCACCGAGTCACGCCCAAATCGGGTGGGTTAGGGGGGTATCGCTGGGGTGTCGATCGTAAACGTGCTCTTCTTGACTTAGAGAAACAAGCTATTAAAGCTACCCAACACCATTAGAATCACTGGATGAACTTTGATTCTGCTTTCTCAACTTCTAGGCGAAATGAGAGTGCAGCAGTCAAGGGTGAAGGTGCGCGGCAGCAGATACCCTCAAATTTCACACCAAGGTCTCTCAATTGTCTGCTCCACCACGGTGTTGGGCGGCTAGCTTCCAGCATCCGACTTAACAATTACAACTGGAATGCTAACGCCTGATAGCCTTATAAGTCTTCTCCAAATAGTAGACTTCAGGAACACCTCCCCGTTGTCCTAAATCGACCCATCCGTGCTTGAGATAAAACCTAATCGCTGCTGGATTCGTAGGACTGACGCTCAAGCGCGCTGATTTACAATCAAGATCCCTGAAAAAATTAGCTGCATGTCGATCTAATTGCTGACCAAAACCCTGACCTCGAAACTCTGGAATCAAGTAAAACAAGTTGACGTAGCCAATGCTGGAATCGTTTTGCCAACGTCCCATCTCAATTTGTCCGATGATTTGCTCTCCTTTCCAAACATGTATGCAACTGTTCGGAATTTTTGTTATTCGCTGTCTTAGCCACTGCAAATATCGTTCTGCCCCGCTTCCATTCACTTCATAAAAATGATCGGCTGAACCAAAGCTGCAAACAAAGGAGTCCGATCGGAACTGAACACACCAATCCTGATGCTGCTCTAAGTCGATAGATTTGAACTCAAGCGTAGAAGATTGCAATTATGCTTCCCCAAGCCAAATCTGTGTGTTGTTTGAGAATCATTTTATCTTAGAGCTATCTCCACCAAGAACTTGAAAGTTCTGCAACGGCAGATAAATCTCAAGCTATTGCCCCACTGATAACTCAAGCCACTCAACTATCGTATCGATAGAACTTTTTAATCGGTGAAGCCCTCAGTCAACAGTAGAATAGTCACTAGAAATTCAATATTCGCGCTGTGGCGCGTCCTCTAACACTTCTTTCCTGAATACTGAATTGATCAGAAGTAAAAATATTATCGTTATCTTAGGCAGCACCAAACCAAGGACAGAGCATAAATCTATGGCACTGATCACAACAGGCGGACAACTGATTCGAGACCTAGAAAAATTCGGCGCGATCGGCGCATACGTCCCGCTAGAAGGCGGATTTGAAGGACGCTATCGCCGACGAATTCGGGCAGCAGGCTACACCTCTCTCAGCATCACCGCACGAGGCTTAGGCGATGTCGCCATGTATCTAACAGGCGTTCACGGCGTTCGTCCCGCTCACTTGGGCAAGAAGAGTTCGGGTTCGGGCGCAGCCGTCGGTTACACCTACTTTATTCCTCCGATCGTCAACACCCAAATCGAAAATCTGCCTCCCAAATCAAAAGGCTTGCTGCTGTGGATTATTGAAGGGCACGTTCTTTCCAACCAAGAGCTAGAATTCCTGGCGAATCTGCCTGCTTTAGAACCTCGTCTCAAAATCGTGATCGAACTCGGAGGAGAGCGCTACTTCCGATGGACTCCGCTTAAAGAGGTTGTCGCGGCGGCATAACGTCAAAAAATCATTGACTTCACCGATCCCATCTTCCCTAAAAAGAGGGTGGGATCATCTCCTAGCATGAAAATTTTGCCGATCGACTCGTAATTTTCTGACTAGCGTACTAGCATAGATGGGTGACTGATTTCTTAAACCCTCTACACTCACTCAAGGAAGGTCACTGGTTCAAGCTCATTTGCGGAGCGAGTTCCCATCACCTTCCTGCCATTCGGAGTCTTACGCTCGCCTATGCGATCGCTGGGGCAGACTGCATTGATGTCGCCGCCGACCCTGCGATCATCTCAACTGTGCGCGAAGCCTTAGCCGTGGCAAGCAATTTGGCTGAGGAGGCGCAAGAAAAAGGATTTGCCGCTAAAAACTCACCCTGGCTAATGGTCAGCCTCAACGACGGAGAAGATCCTCACTTTAGAAAGGCTGAGTTTAGCGCTGCCCACTGTCCGATCGACTGCTCAAAACCCTGCGAGTCGATCTGTCCGGCTGACGCGATCGTCTTCGATCGTCCAGACCATTTCTCTGGAGTGATTGATACCCTCTGCTACGGCTGTGGTCGCTGTTTGCCGATCTGCCCCATTCAACACATCTCCACTCGCTCTTATGTTTACACCCCAGAAGTCATTTCCCCGCTGATTTTACAGGCGGGAATCGACGCGATCGAGATTCATACCCAGCCCGGACGGTTAGCCGACTTTAAACGGTTGTGGAGGGCGATCGCGCCTCAAGTTCATCATCTTAAGCTGATCGCGATTAGCTGCCCCGATGGTGAAAATTTGATTGATTATTTATGGGCACTGCATGAGACAATCTCGCCGCTTCCCTGTCAACTGATTTGGCAAACCGATGGTCGCCCGATGAGTGGTGACATTGGCAATGGAGCGACAAGAGCTTGCGTCAAGTTGGGTCAGAAAGTTCTTGCCGCAAACCTACCCGGATTGGTGCAGTTAGCTGGAGGAACTAACCGTCACACCGTCCCTAAACTCAGGAATTTAGGGTTGCTAAAGAATAAGAATAGTACAATAGTATCAGAATCAATTTCGGGCATCGCTTATGGAAGCTATGCTCGAAGTCTGCTCTTGCCCATTCTCAATCAACTAGACGCGCTGGAGAGTCAACCCTTGAACACTGTTGCTCAAACATATCCCTTTAGTCCTTCGCCCAATGCTGCAACGCTACTCCGTCAACCTTCAACTCGTCTTGAGGGCAACCCCGCCTTGTTGTGGGAAGCAGTTGAGTTAGCCCATCAGCTAGTTTCTCAATTAAAGTCCCTTGTCAGCCTAAAGTAGGGCTTCAATAGGTGGCTCAAGTGCTTCAGAATACATCGACTTGAGTCAAAATCTCTTTACGCTAGCTGACAGGCTGCCCACCTCAATTTCTTTTCTAGAGCTGTTTCACAAATTGTCATGGTGAATCGTAGCGATATTAACGTCTCTGACCCCGCACCCAACGCTGAATCGTCTCTCTATTTAGCGTCTGCAAGCCAATCTCAACCAGACCTCCACTCTGCCGACGCTGCTGAAAGCCCTGTTGTAATGACTATGCAAAACACGGACGATCTCGACAAACTTCTAGGCATTTTGCCCGACGCGATCCGGGTGCATTTAGAAAACCATCCTCAGCTAGACAGCCTGGTCGAAGTCGTAATGGATCTAGGACGACGACCCGAAGCTCGATTTCCTGGCAAAGCAGAATATCTGTCTGAAATCCCCATCACCCAAGCCGATTTAAATGACAGCATCACCAGAGTCGGCGATTTTGGAGGAGACAACCGCGCTGGAATCGAGCGCACCCTACATCGAATTAGCGCCATTCGTAACCGTCGCGGAGAAGTGATTGGTTTAACCTGCCGCGTCGGACGGGCGATTTTTGGCACGATCGGCATGATTCGCGATTTGGTCGAAAGTGGTCGATCGATTCTCATGCTCGGTCGTCCTGGAGTTGGCAAAACCACTGCTCTGCGAGAAATTGCGCGAGTGTTGGCAGACGAGTTAGAAAAGCGCGTCGTGATTATCGACACCTCAAACGAGATTGCAGGCGATGGAGATGTGCCCCACCCCGCGATCGGACGTGCCCGCAGAATGCAGGTGTCTCGCCCTGAGCTTCAGCACCAAGTCATGATCGAAGCGGTCGAAAACCACATGCCAGAAGTCATCGTGATTGATGAGATCGGCACCGAGTTAGAAGCCTTAGCCGCCCGCACGATCGCCGAGCGAGGCGTTCAACTCGTCGGCACGGCTCACGGAAACCAGCTAGAGAACCTAATCAAAAACCCGACTCTCTCTGATCTGGTCGGTGGCATTCAGTCCGTAACGTTGGGAGACGAAGAAGCGAGACGACGCGGTAGCCAAAAGAGTGTTTTAGAACGCAAAGCTCCGCCCACATTTGACATCGCCGTTGAAATGACCGAGCGCCAAAAATGGGTGGTGCATGAACAGGTCACTGAAACGATCGATATGCTGCTGCGCGGCAGAAAGCCCAATTCTGAAGTCAGAACCGTCAACGATGATGGAGAAGTGACGGTCACTCATGAATTGTTAAGCACTCCAGAGACGCAAGGGGGACGGACTCGATCGAATGGAGTTCGCAATAATCCTCTCTCGATCGCGCCCACCTCGTCACAAGAAGGATTTTTTACGCCGCCGCCTCAAGGACGAGGGTGGCGATCGTCGGGCAACGTTAAGCCAGTTCAAGCAGTCGCTCTCTCACCTGAACAGCAAACCTTTGAGCAAATGCTGGATGCATCTCTAAATCGAGCATTTGACGCGCGAGACGAGGGGCTGCAAAACCATCAAGATTCTGAGGATGGACAGTATATTCCCGGACCTAACGGGGAAGATTTACCGTTACACATCTATCCCTATGGGGTGAGTCGGCATCAGTTAGACCAAGTTGTGCGCACGTTGAATCTTCCCGTCGTGCTGACGAAGGATATCGATAATGCCGATGCGGTTTTAGCTCTGCGATCGCACGTCAAAAATCATTCCAAACTGCGCCATCTGGCAAAATCTCGTCAGATTCCGATTCACACCCTTAAAGCCAGCAGTGTGCCGCAAATTGCTCATTCTCTGCGCCGCCTGCTCAATATGGATGACCCTGCTATGCCCGATGCAGCCGAGCTAGAGTTGTTTGTGCGCGGAGACAGTGAGGATGAACTTGAGGCACTCGAAGAAGCCAGACTTGCGGTTGAACAGATTGTCATTCCTAAAGGGCAACCTGTCGAACTCTTACCGCGCTCTGGGCTGGTTCGGAAGATGCAGCACGAGCTTGTAGAGCACTACCGACTGCAATCTCGCAGCTTTGGAGACGAACCCAATCGCAGACTGCGGATCTATCCTGCATAAAGAGTTTTGAGGGTTGAGTCTGATTTTAGGCAAGTCACTGCTAGACTCAAAAGTCTTACAGATTGCTGCCTGAGCAATTCAACCCTCAATCCTTAAACTCTTTGCCATGCTTTTCATTCGGTCTGACCTTTCCCAACTTGCGGCTTATAACACTCAACACAGCGACGATTCTTACCAACCAGCAATTGATCGAGTCGATGTCAATGAAAGTCCCTATGATTTGCCCGATCACCTCAAGCAAAAACTAAGCTGGACTTATCAGCAAACGATCGAGAATAATCGCTACCCCGATGGTGGATATGAAGGGCTGAAAACTGCGATCGCCGAATACGTCAGTGAGTCAGCCACTTCAACCTTTACGGCAGATAATCTCTCGATCGGCAACGGCTCGGATGAATTAATCCGCTCTCTGCTGATCGCGACTTGCTTGGGGGGAGAAGGCTCGATTTTAGTCGCTGACCCAACATTTTCAATGTATGGAATTTTGGCAAAGACGTTAGGAATTCCAGTGGTTAAAATTGGGCGTTCTCTGACCAATTTTGAGATGGATTTGGCGGCGGCTCAAGACGCGATCGTTCAGACACAAACCCCGCCGATTCGAGCCGTTTTTGTCGTTCACCCTAACTCACCGACCGGAAACGCCCTGACTGAGGCAGAGTTAACCTGGCTGCGAGACCTTCCTCAAACAATTTTGGTCATGATTGATGAGGCATATTTTGAGTTTAGTCAAACAACCGTAGCCGACGAACTTGCGGCTCATCCCAATTGGGTGATTTTGCGAACTTTCTCGAAGGCATTTCGACTTGCAGCCCATCGAGTTGGATATGCGATCGCGCATCCTAACTTAATCACAGCGTTAGAAAAAGTTCGGCTGCCTTATAATCTTCCTAGCTTCACACAGGCGGCAGCTTTGGTGGCAATCGCCCATCGTCATGAGCTACTGTCGACCCTTCCTTTAATGCTGACCGAACGGACTCGGCTCATTCAAGCCTTTTCTCAACGTCCAGAATTTCAGGTTTGGGAAAGTGCCGCAAACTTTGTCTACTTGCGTCTCAAAGAAATCAATACCCATCCAAGGCTGGCTGAAATTTGTCAGACACTCAAAGCCCAGGGAACCTTGATTCGACACACAGAAAACGGGCTGCGAATCTCGATCGGCACTCCTGAAGAAAATCAGCGAACCATTGAGCGATTCAAAATCCTTAGTTTCTAGGCTTCACCACTTCTAAACTAGCTGACCCTCGACGCACCATTTGAATTGTGTGGGGAAGAACTCCAACCAGTCGCTCAAACGCTTTATCGGGCAATTGTGCTGTCGCCTCTGCTCCAAAATAATTCTCAAACTGATTTAAAATCATTTGAGCACGCTGCAATGGCGCAGGATTATCGGTGAGTTGCTGCGTGAGCCTGATCCACTGCCGTCTAATTAAATAAGCTTTTTGCCGTTCTTCTTGATTTTCGGGATCAAGCAAAGACAGATCGCCGACTGGCAAAAGTTCTTCGCAATTCAAGTCAAAAAAGCTTCCTACCGCAGCACCCGGACCTGCAAACTCAGCGTGAAACTTTTTATAAATAATCAGCCCATTGCGTCGGCGGCTATTGACGACTAGCAGTTTTCCATCGTTTAGCTGAGCCAAAATATCTGACACGATCGTGGATTCAATAACGCCTTGATGATTCAGGCTCTCATTTTTCATACCGTCAAAGCCTTGAAAGCGGGTAACACGGCTATGGCTGATAAAGGAGCTTTGCCATGAAACACTGCGGTTAACCTGGGAAAAACGATTTACGTCTAGCCTTGGTCGGTTATTGCATCAGAGCACAAATCCAAGATCTGCAGTCGAAGTTGATTCACCGTAGTGGTGAAAGCAAATTTCACATGATAACCCGACTCCTCAATCAAAATCACACCTTAATAATTTTTGATCGCCAACAATCAACCTTGCCACTATATTCTATGGCAACGCGTTGAGATCAGGAGAGTTCCGTAGAGATTTTGAAGGAGCTGTGAGGAGAAACTAAAATCTTAGACAATCTTCTGATGAAACCTTGATAAAGCTCAAGAGCTACTCGTCTTGCTAGAATTCGGATTGTACAGAAACCTGATCAGAATGATAAGCTCGATAACCTAAGGCACTCTGTTGAAGCAAAAAAGGTAAGTGATGAGTAACGAGCCGATCGAGCCGCGCTCTGATTTGAACTTGAATTCTGGACTAACTCCGCCACCCCGCGAACCCTATCAATCAAGCTTAAAAGAGGATATTGGGCAAGGATGGGCATTTGTGCATTTTGTTTGGCGGATCTCAAAGCGCATTCGTGGCGGTAGAAATCGGATTCGCTTCATCATTGGGCTAATTTTTTGGAAGCCTTTCTTACCCGACGATCGCTAGAAAAATCTGATTAAGTGCTGTGTTGAGTTCCGAGCAACGTCATGTATTACGATTCGCATCAGTTTGAATTTGTCAATCGCCTCGAATCTAATTGGCTCGTCATCAACGATGAACTGAGTCGATTGACTGCCGAAGATTTCGTCCCTTACCCCGAAAAATATTTGCTGCAAAAGAAGACCGGATGGGAAATCTTTGGCATTTATTTCCTAGGAGTCAAAATTGATATCAACTGTGAACTTTGTCCCGAAACCGCAAAATTAGTCAAAAGCATTCCTGGCATGGTAACGGCTGGTTTTTCTCGACTGGCACCGGGCGCACATATCATTCCTCACTCTGGCAAGCCGAGCAGCGTTTTGCGGTGTCATTTAGGACTCTCTGTTCCTGAAAAATGTGCGCTTCGAGTCGCGTCCGATATCAAAGCCTGGGTGTCTGGCGAATGTTTAGTGTTTGATGACACCTCCGAGCATGAAGCCTGGAATCTCAGCGATCGCTATCGAGATATCTTGCTCCTTGACTTCAAGATTCCAGACGGTTTTACGCTGAAGCGCTAGGAGTTCATTACACTCCGCTCTTCTCAAGAATCGTCCATCCTAATCGAGTCGGTTGCTCATAAATTCGTTTTAGGGTATTCACATCTCGCGGTGAAATCAGAGGCGGGTTGCGAACCTGAGAGAAATATAAGACATCAGTTTGCAGAGAACTGTGTCCCCAAATTCCCAACGCGTGACCTAATTCATGACGAGCCGATGCTAACACGTAGGACTCTGCCTGATTGGGTTGCACGACGACAGTGCAGCGATGCGCCAGCATTGTTGAACCATCTGCGATCGGTTGGTTATAAAGCTCATAGCGGGTTTCAGCCGCCCGAATTCGTTGAGGAACCAAAGACTTTCCAGGTGTGACGCGAATTGACAGGAACGAGCGACGCACCACAATATCAGCATCCTGCACTTGCTCAACTACCTGCAAAGGAAGATAAGCTGTCCACTCATGCACCGCTTGCGACACTGCCTTAATCCAAGCTTGGGCGCGGGCAGGGTTAGCGGCTTCTGACTCCTCGATCGGCTGCACATAAACCTTGATCGGAAATTGTGACCACACTAAATAGTCCGGCTGAGTTTTCTGAACTCGATCGAAATAATCTCCCTGATTTGTTGGGTCTTTCCACGCTGCCAAGGTCGGCGGGAGAGGATGGGCTTTAAGTGCGGGAAGGGCATCCTGGGCGATCGAGGAAACCTGCCAATAAAATAACATCAGCAAAAAGTACCCGAACCCGCAAATCGCTGCGAGAGGGTGAATTTTGTCCAGACGAGACTTTTTGCTAGCCAATGGTTATCGACCTAGCCAACCAGCACTCAGTATGATCGTAATCCCGATAAAGAGAATGGTGAGCGTCCAAGTTACACGATTGAGAGTTGTCTCAGCACTTTTGGTGCTCGTAAACAATTGAGCTTGTCCGCCCAATCCGCTTAAGCCGTCTCCTTTGGGGCTGTGCAGCAACACGAGAATAATAATTCCCACTGCACAGACCATCCAAACCATTTTTAATACCAAAATCAATGTCATGACGGCGAGCCTAACTAAAAAATGAGCAACATTAAGTCTTGAATTGAGGGATCGAAATCAGTTCAAGACTCAAAGCTTATCCTTGCATTATCGCGCAATCTTGACCGGAGTTCGGTTTGCCCGCACATCAAATTCGGCAGAGTCAACCAACGATCGACCGGTCATCTCAGTCGGCTGCGGCAACCTCAAAATGTCTAGAATCGTCGGCGCGATGTCTGCTAAACGCCCATCTTCTTTGAGAGGAACGTCCGTTCCGTGCCCAGGAATCTTCAGTCCTTCTCCTTCAACGAGGATAAACGGCACTGGGTTTGTGGTATGAGCCGTCCAGGGGTTGCCATTTTCGTCCCACATCATCTCGGCGTTGCCGTGGTCAGCGATGATAATGGCGGTGCCCCCAGCGCGGTTGATCTGCTCTAGTAGGCGACCCAAACAGCGATCGACTGCTTCAAGTGCCATTACGGTTGCATCCATCTGTCCGGTGTGCCCGACCATATCGGGATTGGCGTAGTTGATGACAACCAGAGAATAGATTCGCTTTTCGATCGCCGCGATCGCCACATCCGTCACCGCCTCAGCCGACATCGCCGGAGCGCTATCGTAAGTCATCACCATCGGACTCGGCACCAATTCGCGATCTTCACCGGGGAATGGCTCTTCTAAGCCCCCGTTGAAGAAGTAAGTGACATGGGCATATTTTTCGGTTTCGGCGGCGCGAAATTGACGCAACCCATGCCGGGAGACTACTTCGCCCAGAATGTTGTTTAAGTTTTGCGGCTCAAACGCAACGAGAACGGGAAGCGATGCATCGTATTGTGTGAAGGTCACAAACGGCAGGGGACGAATCTGCTGTCGCTCAAAGCCCTTAAATTTGGGATCAACCAACGCTTGAGTCAATTGACGCGCTCGATCGGGACGGAAGTTAAAGAAAATTACTCCATCCCCCGCTTTGATTGCCCCTGGTGCAACACGAGTCGGGATCACGAATTCGTCTGTTTTGCCTTCGGCATAGGAAGCTCGTAGCACGTCTAGCGCCGATCGACCGTCACCGTCACCCTCTTGAGTCATCACGTCATATGCCAATTTCACGCGATCCCAGCGGTGATCGCGATCGAGACTGTAATAGCGACCGCCGAGGGTGACAATGCGACCTGTACCAATGCGATCACAATAGTCTTGAAGTCGTCCGATCGCGTCTGCGCCTTCAGTGGTCTGAGTGTCTCGCCCATCGGTGATGGCATGGATGCACACATCTTGAATCCCTTGCTCTTTTGCCAAATCAAGCAAGCCAAATAGATGACTGAGGTGAGAATGCACCCCACCATCTGAGCACAACCCAATCAGGTGCAGTTTTCCTTGGTGACGCTGCACTTCTTGGCAGACTTTCACTAAGTTGGGATTGCTCAACAAACTGCGATCTTCAACTGCATCCGAAATTCGCACTAGCTCTTGAGGAACGACTCTGCCAGCCCCGATGTTGAGATGACCGACTTCTGAGTTGCCCATTTGACCGTCTGGCAACCCAACATCTTTACCAGCCGTGCGAATCAGCGTATGAGGATAGGCAGCCCACAGACTATTCATCACTGGCGTTTTAGCAGCCGCAATGGCGTTCCCGTCTGTTTCTTCGCGGTAACCCCAACCATCTAAGATGACCAGCACTACAGGAGAAATCGGCACTTGCACCATATAAAATGCCCTTCTAATGAACAATTTTTCAGAGAATCATACCACCCAGTCGAGAGGGTTAAAACAAACCACTCTCTAGCACAGCTATTTCCTGAACATGCCGTTCAGTGAGTGGCTCACGAACCGAATGAATTTCAGCGCCTGAGGTATTTTCTAATGGTGCTTCTTAAGACTCATTAAAAGTCAGAAACCACTTCATCTACAACGAGATATGGGCATGGGCTTACCCTTACCTTTTTACGGGACTCAGTGGCTTTTTTGAGCTTTCTTTGTCTTTTCTTTCTCTTTCTGTCTTTCTCGCTTTGACTCAATTTTGGCAGCTTTTTCGGCTTCGATCGCCGCTAACTCAGCTTTCTCTTTTTCTTCAGCAACTTTGTCTAGGTAGTAGTGATAATCACCGCGATAGAGCCGCAGTTCACCATCCCGAATCTCGACGATTTTGTTGACGGTTTGAGAGATGAAATAGCGATCGTGCGAGACAATAATCACACTGCCGTCATAATTTTGGATGGCTTCTTCTAGCATTTCTTTGGCTGGAATATCCAGGTGATTGGTCGGCTCATCTAAAATCAGCAGATTGGCGGGACGGAGCAGCATTTTTGCCAGAGCCAGACGCGCTTTCTCGCCGCCGCTCAAGGATTCTACTTTTTTAAAGACCGTATCGCCACTGAACAAAAAACGTCCTAAAAGTGTCCGAACTTCTTCATTTGTCCATTTAGGAACTTCGTCATGAATGGTTTCGATGACCGTTCTGTCTAGATCGAGCGCTTCAGCCTGATTTTGCTCAAAATAGCTGGGGATGACATTATGATCCCCTAACTTGATGCTGCCATCGGTGGGTTTTTCTGCGCCCGTGATTAAATGTAGTAATGTCGATTTGCCTGCGCCATTGGGTCCGAGAAAGGCAATCCGATCGCCCCGCTCAATCACCAAATCGGCTCCCAAAAACAAGATCTTCTCGCCGTAAGTGTGAACCAGGTTGTCGATCGTGACGACTTCTCGTCCACTCCGAGGTGCTGGAGGAAAGCGAAAGTGTAACCCTCTTACATCTCCATCGGGTGCTTCAATGCGCTCGATTTTGTCTAATTGCTTTTCGCGGCTTTTTGCTTGGGTGCTGCGAGTGGCGCTGGCACGGAAGCGATCGACAAAGGTTTGTTGTTTCTCTAATTCTTTCTGTTGACGCTCAAAGGCACTCATCTGGGCATCGCGCTGTTCTTGCTTCTGCAACAAATAATTGGAGTAGTTGCCGAGATAGGTGGTCGAAACGCCGCGCTCAGTCTCAACAATTTGGGTGCAGAGTCGATCGAGAAATTCGCGGTCATGGGAGACAATCACCATCGGAGTTGACAGTCCTTTGAGATAAGTCTCTAACCACTCGATCGTTTCTAGATCCAAATGGTTGGTCGGCTCGTCGAGCAGCAGCAAATCGGGCTTTTGTAGCAGAATTTTGCCTAAACTCATTCGCATTTGCCAGCCACCGCTAAAGGCACTGACTAAGCGATCGCCATCCTCAATCTCAAAGCCCAACTCTGGCATGATTTTCTCGATTCGGGCATCTAATCCATAGCCATCCATGCCTTCAAATCGCCGTTGCAGCTTGTCCATCTTGTGGATCAGCTTGTCTAACGCTTCAGGATTAGCGGTTTCCATATCACGATGCACTTGAGTTAGCGCGTCGTGAACGTCATTCGCCTCCCCAAAAGCGCGCCAAAATTCTTCTCTCACCGTGCGCGTCGGATCGACTTCAAATTCTTGCGTCAAATAAGCAATGTGCAAACTTGAAGGACGAATCACCTCACCGGTAGTCGGCTCCATTTCGCCTGCCACAATCTTGAGTTGCGTCGATTTTCCTGCACCGTTAACTCCGACTAGACCGATGCGATCGCCAACTTTGACCTCCCAATTGATGTCTTTCAACACTTCGCCAGTCGGATAAATTTTGCTGACGTGTTCGAGTCGTAACATGAGGGAGGCTCCAGAGAAAATCGTTGAGGATTGTAAAATCGTAAGTAAATCTTAACAAAAGCTGAGTCAATCAAACGGGTTTTAGAGGTCCGATTCATCGGGGATCGCAAAGAAATCTGCCTGTTCTTGCAAAGAGGCTTCGAGCAAATCTGTCGCACCTAGTTTTACGTCTTCGTGATAGAGATAGCCAACATCCAACGCCTCTAAGGTTGCCCGAATGTGAGTGCGAATCGGCTGGCTCCCGATCGTCCGAATCAATTCAGGTACGTCTAGTTGGGCATTCCAAGAGTATGCTGTACCGTGAAGTTTGACCAAATGATCGAGCAACTCAATTAAACTGCTGGTTTCTAATGGGCGAATAGTAGGACAGGTAGACCCGATCGCAGTTTCAAAAAAGTTTTGCATCACCTGCCCCGCATCCGTGCTGAGTTTCTCGATCGCCAACTCAGGAATTTGACTGCGATCATTTTTAGCGCTCGGTGTGCTGGTGCCGCTAAACCAAACATCGTTCCGCAAACTGGAGGCGACCACCCCAAAGGTGTAAATCGGGTAGGGATTCTTGCAAAATAACTCTTGATCCCCATCTCGACGCACCGGACGATCCGACCAATTGAGCAGCCAGTTGAGATTGCGATATGCCTGAAGTCGTCCGACTTTGCCGAGTCGCCCAATTAGCTCGACTTCATCCAACAGCAGCACCCAACCCTTATAGCCACAGAGCGTGATCGCGTCTGCCATCACGCCAAAGTAGGCACTTCCATGCTGTGTGGTGCGAAAGTTCATATCAAATTTTGGCAGCGACTCACCCCGACAGTTGCGATGAATGCGCTTCAGTTCAGGGCTAGAAATTCGCGTTCCCATCAAGTCGCCGTAGAGAAGATCTTGTTCTTCGCCCGACGTGAAAAAATAGTCTTCCAGAACAATCTCTGGGAGCGGATGGCTGTAGCGATCGCGATCAGCCAAGGGACTATTGAGCAAATCTCCTGCTTTTTTAGAGCTTAACGCTTTGGTCAGTCCTGCCAGTTTAGAATCGGGGGTGCGAAGCACTGAGGCAACTCGTCCATAAAAATTGAGCAGGTGATGACACGACACTTCTCGGCTGAGAGACACGCGACTGACCGCGAATCCTAAATCTAGCGCGACGTGCTCAACAGTGGTCAGCGCATGGGTTTTGCCTTGCCCATAAGGTCCCCACGCTAATCGTCCTGCGGGAGGCTTCTTGCTCTGAGAGAACTGCTCTAAATCTCGCCGAATCAGATCGGTTAGCGATTCTCGCAAATCGGGCAGTTCTCTAGTCGAGGTGCGGGTGGGAATCCCAGCGCGAAGAGATTCGACAATGGCGATCGATTTTCTACGGTGAGCGTCATATCGCTCCATTGTGTCTACCTCAATAATTTTGTTTTTTGAACTTGGTTCATTCGTCGCTTAATGCCATCAGAGTTGCACCAATCACATTGGCTCGAAGCTGACTGTAATTGTCAAGAGTGGGGAGATCGCGATCGACCACCTGAAATCCCGCTTCTTGAAACAATCGCCGCAGTCTCATCTGCACCTGCTCTGGAAAGCCTTTGCCGTGAGCCACTAAATGGCTGTCAGTGTCTACGATGTCTGATAAAGGATTGAACTTGTCGATCGGCAGCAAGCCTGTTTGTAACCGCATCCACAGCGCTTCGTAACTTTTAAAGCCGCGACGATCGTCCTCAATCATCTCGCGACGACCTGCCAGCAGCAATAGAAAATGATCAAGTAGTTCTACATCATCGATGATTTGGCGAAACAGTTCACAGGTGTCTTTGATGGCGTTGGCAGTGTATCGGAAGCGGCGAGTTTCGGGATGGCGTTCGGTCATGACTTCTAGATCGTCGATCGCCACTACTAGCCCTGTCATTCCTGCCAAATGCAGCAGCCGAATTAAGGAGTTTAACCAGTAGCGAGCGTTTGGTTTTTGCAGCCGTTCGTAGAGTAGAGTTGATTGCTTTTGATGCCGTTCTAGTTTCTCGCCCGACAGCCACTTGAGCGCTAGCCGGATGCTATCTTCGTTGCCACTGATCAGCCGATTGCTAATCACGTTATAAGCAAATGCCCGGAACGACGAGCCAAAATCGACATCTCTGAGGGTCAGCCCGATCGCTCGTTTGATTTCATGCACGGCTAAATCGCGGGTCAATCCCTGATCTTCAATCAGCAGAGACAGAATACGATCGCTGTCGTCATATTGCCCATAGCCCAACTTTTTAGTAACGAGTTGACACAAACCACTCACCAATTGCTCTTTGTCGAGTTGTTGCACGATCGCCCGATAAAACCCTGGCAAATCATTTAGGCGATATTCTCGCGCTGATAGATAAACAGTTTGATAATCTCTAGCTTTGGCATCTTGCAGCCCACAGCGCAATAGATGAGTTTTCCCCGTTCCCTCACCGCCCACTAACACTTTGACCTTGCTGCCGCCATCGGCAATATAGTTTGCCAAGTAATGTTCGTGGAGATAGTCGAGCCAGCGATCGTGCCCCAGCGTCATCCCCGCCAGAAGTTCCTGACTTACTGGAGGCTGACCTGACAGCAACGCCTCAATATCCAGTTCGTCAATCTGCATCGGTAGCCCCTATCCCTCTGGTTCAGTTAAGTGAATCGCCAGCGTGCTGACTCGGCTTTCTTGCCCCTGACTATTGACGAGCAAAAAACTACTAGCCTGGTTACGAGACGGTTCTAGCTCAAACTGATAGCGATCGTAGCGAATTTCGGTCTGTTCTTTGAGCCGTGCCAAATCATAGATGAATAGCGGCTCAGGATAATCTTGCTTAGTGGATTGCTTCAGCGTCAAGAGGCGATAAATCTCTTTAAGCGGAACAGACTGCCCCCAAACGACCTCCTCTTTTTGCAGCATCAGCCGATTCAACATTTCATAAGTGCTGAGTAACTCTCGACAAAAGCGAGCAGCGTCGAACTTGCTGTCAATCACCCGTCGATATTGCCCAGCGACCCAAGGCGCTAACTGTTCGGGTGCAAACGCTTTGATTTGCTGCGATCGTCGCCCTACACTCAATCGCACTACGCCTTGTTCACGGCTAAACGTCAGCTTAAATGGAGGAAACTCGTAGTTGGGAAACTCGCCCCTGACGGGAATTCCTACCGCTTTGAGGGCGTTTTCTAGCTCAATTGGGTAATCGCTAGACGAGACAAAATCCTGATCGGCTTGCAGCGCCTCGCGAATCACGGTTTGTTGCTCAGCCCAGCGATCGTCCAGTTTGCCGAGTTCTTCTGTCAACACCTCTAGTGTTTGGGTCGAGGTTTTAAAGTCCCATTCTTTGCGAGATTTTTTGACCGCAGCCCAGACTTTGATCAGGCGTTTCAACGCGGTATCAATTTCGCTTAAAGCAAATTTTTCTGCTGCACCGTCCGACGATTCCATAACTTGAGACAGTTAGAGAGTTGAATTCTCCTCATCGTATCTCACAGACGGGCTACTAGAACTCAAAACTACTTTCCGTTAGAGTGAAGTGACCGTCTTGCTCTGGCTCAAAGTTCACACCTTTAACACCGGCATTAAGACTCAACTCACTGTCAGAGATGAGGAATTGTTGACTGTCCTCCAGTTCTTCCTATTTAATTTCGGCTTGCACCTTAGCGGAATCGATGCAGAGCAACACGAGCGATCGCTGCCCCCGATAAAAAAGAGTTAGCCACCCAAGCAACCTGCCCGAATCTTGAACAGTGAATAAACCCTTCAGAGTCTAACGAAGCGCAACGATAGACCCCTGCTTGTTTAGCGTTTTGCCACTGCTCATTTAAAGTGATGTGAAAAATCAGATTCATGACCATGCTGAGAGAATTCCTTGGTTTGATCAGTCACGGCTCATAGAGGGTAGTCAAACCGCCTACTTAACCTCACCCAACTGCACAGAAGCGGCGTGCAATTGCGGGTTAATCA
The DNA here is from genome assembly GCA_965277365.1 of Phormidesmis sp. Lineage (GTDB taxonomy): Bacteria > Cyanobacteriota > Cyanobacteriia > Leptolyngbyales > Leptolyngbyaceae > Phormidesmis_A. The sequence continues at coordinate 121,245 of CBDICO010000002.1, forward strand.
CGGGCAGAGAAAAGGCGTGAAATCCAGATATTCCTGAACTAACGCTTGATTTAGGGTTTCCGACCCCAGCTAATAAGCTGAGTAATAGTGTGATGGCTGCTGCCTGAAGGAATTTTTCTAGCATCTCCGACCTCTCGATTTCAGGAAATAAGATTTCGATCGCTTCTGTTAATCCTACATAAGGAGGATGCGATCGATGTCATATCTTACATTCCCGGATTCGCGAGCAAGATCATGTGACTTCTCTCACTCAGTTAGAAACTTCATCATCCCATTACGCAGCCCCAAGTTATTTAAAGAAGCGATAGGCAATCAGAACCGATTCTCACTCAGCATTGCAACGAATCTCAATCAAAAAACCGTCGGGGTCATAGAAGTAGATGCCTCTCCCCGTCGGGCGACTAACAGGACCGTGGTCGATCAAAATCTCGTTTTGGTGCAACACTTCAACCGCTTGATCAAAAAACTGAGGGGCAATATCAAACGCAAGATGATTGGCGCGGGTAAACTGCTGCTTGGGGTCAGGGTTGGGCGGCGATAAGTCTGGCTCCCAAAACAGATCGAGGATGGTGCTGTCTGGCGTTCTGAAGTTTGCCACTTTTCCGGCAGCGACCCCTGCCTTCAGCGTTTCGGGCACCTCTGCCCCAGTTAATTCATGAAGTCCCAGGATTTTGCCATAGAAGTGACGCGATCGTGGCATCTCTTTGACGTTGATTGCAAAGTGATGAACGCGACGCAAACAGCCCAGAGGCAACGCAGCGCTGAGAGATGTCGGACTGGAAAGCATAAAAGGTTTAACTAACTACTCTCTTTTTTAGCGCGAGATGGAGACAAACTCACCCCTTTTCTAAAATCGTTTTCAACCCTTGCACCAATCGCCCAATGCCGACGATCGCCGTTTCTTTTGGCAAAGCACCATAAGCCACTCGCAGATAACAGCCCGACTCTAAGCCAAACGTAGAGCCTGGAAGGGTGGCTACACCATGTTCACAAATTAAGCGTTCGACCAATTCCATTGAGGTCAGATCGGTGTGGACTTTAATTAGACAATAAAACGCACCTCTTGCAGAAGGGACGGTACACAAGTGAGGAATACGATCGAGTTCCTGCAAGACAATCTCACGCACTTGAGCGATCGCCGCCAGCTTCTCTTGATAAAACGATGCCCCTGCTGCGAACGCTCCTAAAGCGGCATATTGAGAAATCACGGGCGGACAAATCACGATCGTGTCCTGAATCTTTCTCACCGATTCAGATAAATGCTTTGGCAAAACCATATATCCAATCCGCCAACTGGCAAACCCGTAGGTTTTTGAGAGCGTATAAATTGAGATGGTGTGTTTGCCGCTTTCTGGAATTGACCCTGGCGAGAAATGATCAGCGCCATAGGTGAAATATTCATACGCCTCATCGGTGATGTGATAAAGGTTGTGCGATCGACACATCTCATTCACCTCTCGCAAAGCTGCCTCTGAGTAAACCGCTCCTGTCGGATTATTGGGGGAAACCGTCACGATCGCCCGCGTCTTCTCGGTAATCGCTGCCCGAATCGCAGCGGTCTGAAGCTGATAGTTCTGATCAGTTGGCACCAAAACGGCATGGCAGCTAGTCATCACGATCGCCATTTCGTGATTGAAATAATAAGGAGTTTGCAGAATGATTTCGTCTCCGGGATCAGTGATCGCAAGCACAGCATTCATAAATGCCATGTTGCTTCCGGCGGTGACAACGATTCGGCTATGGGGATTCAGATCAATCCCGTTATCGGCTGCGAGTTTGGCAGCGATCGCGCTCTGCAATTCTGCAATTCCTTCGACAGCTTGATATTTGTGATTGGCAGATTGACTCAGAAATTGAGTGATTTGGGCAATCGCTTGCGGCGGTGGCGAATAGTCAACAATCCCCTGACCGAGAGAAATCGTACCAGGATACTTCCGTATCAGTTCTCCCACTACCGGGATGATGGGCAACTGGACGGCTTGCATACGAAGAGCACTCATTTATTTTGCAGTTTTAGACCTATTTCAACCCTATCGTTATGGCTGCAATCTGATACTAGAAAGCCTTGCTTAACCCGTCAAATTCTGAAGGTGGACAATCGCAGATCAAAAATTATAAAGGTTGACGATCGGGGATCAGATTTTTTTATAGAGAAGAATTACTTTACTTTAGATAGATAGGTTAGCTTTACAAAAACTTTATAGTGTTGCAAAGTTAAATGTATCGACTACTACAAATAAAATCTAGATACTCATGGCAATTTTCGGACTTGTTTGGGTAGCATCCTGGTTTGGCTCCTTTTCATCGCTGGCAGAGAAAGTATTAGAAACTCCTCGATATTTGTCGCACACATTTTTCAGCCAGAACTCTTTAACTCGCGATGATTCCTCCAGGGAACCTCAATCCGCCTTTCAAGATGCTTTTAATTCGGTTCGTGCGTCTTCCCATTCCCGAATTACTGCTTCCGCAGAGCAGTTGAGTCCAGGTTTCAGCTTAATGACGACTCCGATCGGTCAGTCCCCTTCATCGACTGGCATTTGGTTAGGCGCGATCGAAACGCTGCTGTTCAATCCTTCTCAACCTACAAGCTATTCTTTAGCGCTGAGTCAAAACTCTAGTTTTCAGCCCGTCGCTATCAATGAGGCGGCTTCTAGCCAACCTCACAGCAACCCACTAAACTACTTAATGGGAGTCATGCAGAATTTTTTCTGGACCGTTCCTCTTGGCATTGCAACTACCGATTCTGCCAGTTCAATTCCTGCTGTAGTGGTTGTTCGGTCAAGCGCTGTGAGCCGATCGAGCCAGATAGATTTTGGAACCGGATATTGGAGATGTGCCGCTTGGCAAGGAAACTCCCAGCAATCTGCGGGTTTTCAAGTCTGGGTGAAGGGATGCCTAGTTGCAGAAGTGGCTAACCAGTCTAGCGCTGACAAAGTTGCAGACAGTCTGACCAAGCTATTAGAAACTCCTGATCTGGATGCGTCTCAACTGAATCCTGCTTTTGAGCGCGAAATGCCCGTTGTTAAACTCAGCGATCGAGTTGTGTTTGCCTTTGATCATGAGTTGGCATCTCAGTTTGATCGCCCTGCTGAGCTAGTGGCGATCGATTGGGTCAATAATCTAAGAATTGCACTAGGGCAAGACCCACTCTCAATGGCAGATGCCCAAGTCAGAATGCACGATCTGTACGATACAGGCACCAGCATTGGCGGGTTGGCATCCTGGTATGGTCCTTACTTTCACGGACGACAAACGGCAACAGGTGAGATTTTTGACCAAAATGAGCTGACGGCTGCTCATCCTTCGCTTCCCTTCGGAACGTTTCTTAAAGTCACTAACTTGCTGAACGGCAAGAGTGTCGTGGTGCGAGTCAACGATCGCGGTCCTTATTTTGACAACCGCATTCTAGACTTATCAAACCGTGCAGCTCAATGTATTGGAAGTGACGATAAAGGAGTTGTCCCGATCGAGGCTGAAATCATGCTGCCAACCATAGGTCAGCAAGTTGCAAAACTCTAAGCAGAGCTGCCATACGGCAAAATAATGTGGCGAGTGGAATCGATCGTTAACCATCCCTCTTCGCGCAATTGTCCAAGGAGTCGGGTGATGGTGACGCGGGTTGTGCTGATCGCGTTTGCCAAATGTTGATGGGTCAATCGCACGTTGAGTCGCATTCCGGTTGTCACAGGTTGCCCAATTTCATGCTGAAGCAAAATGAGTAACTGTCGCAGCCGATCTTCTACCCGACGACACCCCACCAGTGCTAGAAAGGCTTCTGATTGCTGTAGTCGGCGGCGCAGGTGACAAAACATCTCCTGCGCCAACAGAGGAGACTGCTCAATCTCTGTCAGGCTAACTGCCATCAAATCGACATCAGTGAGCGCGATCGCCTGATAAGGGTTGATATAAGTGAGGGGCAACCCAAACGGCATTGAGCCACTCACTAACCCTAGCAGCGCTTCGTCTCCAGTCGGATAGAGCGTACTGAGCAACACCACTCCGCGACAGACCACCCAAATCTCATCAGCAACCATCTTAATCGGCTGACCACTGCGATAGGGGCATAAGTCGCGCCCTTGATAGCGCTGTTCTAAAACCTGGCGTAAATCAGAGGGGTGAGGCGCTTCTGAAGCAAACGATTGGATCATAAGGAACGGGGTGCGGCTACTCGAATTTACTCTAGAACGTCAACCTCAAGGGAAGGTAATTTTCAGGTTGGCATCTGGTTAAGCTTTTGTCTTGCTGCATCCTCAACCTCGCTACAATAATTGAGAAGCAAATGAGGACGGACTTGCAGGTGACTCAGGATAGCGCAACTCCCGGTGGCGATCGACAGAGAGAGCCTGATCAGAAGGCTGTTTCTTTTACCTACTACACTTTATTAGAGCTGCATCCTTCAGCGTCGGTGCAGGAGATTCGACAGGCTTATCGAGAGTTGAGTAAGCTTTATCACCCAGATATTACGCAGTTGCCAGCCGCGATCGCGACTCAAAAATTTCAGCAGCTAAACGAGGCATATGCGACCTTGAGTAACGTCGATCGTAAAACTGCTTACGATCTAAAAATTGGATATTCTCGCATCACCGTGATGCCTACTTTACCGAGCCTCAATCGTCCACAGCCCAAATATTCCAATTCTTCGGCGTATATTGATGCCACTGATCGTCCGCTCTCGCCCGGAGAGATGTTTGCGCTGTTTATTTTAGGGCTGACCTTTTTGGGGTGTTTGCTATTGGCAATCACGATCGGGTTTACTAGAGGTGAATCTGCCTTTCAGCCCATCACCGCCGACGCGCCTATCCAAGAAGTTGTCCCTAATCTACAGCTTCTAGACGATTCAACAGCGACGGTTGCTCCGACGATTCCTGCTCCATCAGAATCGGTCAATTTATCTAATCCCACCTAAATAAAGACTGCATGAATTTGCCCTCTGCCGATACTCCTCTATATAATCATCCTCTTCCCCAGATTGAAGAGTGGCTCTCTCAAAACGGCGCTCAGCAGGACTCGGAAGACATTCACTGCTGGCTAATTGAGAGACCTGATTGGCGCGCCGAACTCTGCCTAGAAGTGGATCAAATTAACGTACGCTACATTCAAGATGACGGACCTGACATTCAGCGATCGTTCAAATATTCTCTCAGCCGTCAAGACCTCGAAGATGCAATTTTTAGCGGACCCTGATCAGTCAATCGCTAAAGAGTTCCAATTGCTGAACGTCTTGCGGGGTCAGTAAGCTCTGCTTCGAGGCTTCAATGTACTGAAGAACGCACTCGGCGATGTACTTGCCCAGATTTACAGGAACAGCATTGCCGATCATCTGTTCCAGGCAAGTTTTAGTACCAAACCACTTGAAGCTCTCTGGAAATGTTTGGAGATAGCTTCTTTCTAGCGTCGTCAAGGGTCGAATGTTATCGCTTGGTTGGCAGCGATCGCCATCATGCTTTTTATACCCTTTGGGCAAAGGTCTATTGACACCTCGAATCGTTGGGCTTGGTTCATGTACACTAAAAATTCCCCTTCTTGCATAGCTTCTAGGGTGCCTATAATAATAATGAAGGTCTAATTTTTCGCCCATGTAATCGAATATTGTCAGGGGCTTATCAGATTGATTTCTAACAAGATAGTCGTCTAAAAAACCATCTTCTGAATATAGATGTCCAATCAGAATAAATCTTTTTCTAGTTTGAGGAACTCCACAATAGCTAGCATCCAAAACAATAGAACTCAGTCCATAGTGGCTAGCTCTAAAAAGTGAAGTTGCTTCTTGTAGAACGCGGCTCTTTCTAATCCGTTCTACGTTCTCCATCAAAAACCATTCTGGTTTCACTTCCGAGATAATTTGTGCATAGGAGGTGGTCAGATCTGCTCGACCTAGAGTTTCATCTCTCTTCCCAGCGCTTGAAAAATCTTGGCACGGAGGACCGCCAACAATTATATTTGGCTCCCACTCTTTAAGAAGCTCTAAATCTTCAAGATTTGAAAGATCAGTCTGAAAAATAGGGTGATCAAAATTAGCTGCATAAATGTCACAGGCTTCTTTCCAGTGATCGAAAGCTGCAACGACTTCAAAGCCAGCTTTTTGAAACCCTAGTGAAAGACCTCCACAACCCGCAAATAAGTCAATTACTCTCATTCTTTCGTGCAGCTTAAATAAGCTCAAAAATTTCTGGTGAGTTGAAGATAATCGCATCAAATCGTCGCTCAGGACTCAAGAGATTTTGTCCACCACCAAGAATGATCTCTCTAATTTGTTGTTTGGTAATTCTTGGCTTTGTCAAAATTTCACTCTGCATGTATGGATATGTGACTTTACCGCTTACAGCAAACGCTTTGTCGTTCTTAGTATCATACGATAACTCGTCGATCACTCGTCTGTGGTCTATTTGACCGTGCAAACTAAAATCGTAGAGCATTTTAAAGAGCCAAACGGCTGTTCTAACTTGACGGGTGATAGCTTTCAATGCAATTAATTCCTTTCTTGCCACATCAAGAAATAGTTGAGTGAAGGCAAGATTGCTCCAAACAAACACGTCTAAGCAATTCTCAGAGAGTTTGGGGCTTTTCCCTTCCGTTTTCCAGATAGGCTGCATGACTAAGGGCTCCTGTTTATCTAAAATAGATAAAATTATTCTATCAATTGCTTCTCTCATTTTAAATACGGAAGAACGGATATGTATGCCTTTTTGCCAATCCTCAATCGCTTCAAACCCTTCTCCAATTAAGGCTATTAAACCGATTAAATTATTTCGAAAATGTCTGGCAATGCTACATGCTAAGTAGACAATCGTGTCAGGTCTAATAACCAATTCACAGCCAAATCTATCTTCTGACAAGTCACACGTCGAATTGTCTGGCAGGGCTGTCAGTTTTATTTCGAGTCCCTTCAAGCAAAGTCCATTATTTCTACTTAACGTCACTAGATCAACTCTTGGAAAACTTCCTATAACAAGCTGTTGAAACGGGACATAAGGACTCTCAAAAGAGTAAAAAATATCCTCAGAAAGTGGATTAGCTCCGTAAAGCTCTGCTGTACTGATGCTACTATGATAAACCTGCATACTTTCATCAAGCTTCAAGTACACGTTTTCCAATCCTTGATGCTCAAGAAAAGCAGTTAACGATGCTGGAAAGGACGAATTGAATTGATTTTTGCCCCAGTTATCTTTGTTCGTGAAATCGCGATTTGAATGTTTGATTCCAAAAAGATTAGGTTTCCGATAATTATGCATCTCAAGTCCTCTGCTGCTCATTGAATGCGATTGGCTTAGGCTTGTGCTCCTAAAACCTTAAGCACAAACTCTACATTAAAGGAGAATTTTCTAATTTCTGATTAAACCTTGCCAAATCTTCGTTCTCGTTGTTGGTAGGCAGTTAATGCTTGGTGAAATGCGTGACGATCGAAGTCGGGCCACAGCGTATCAGTCACATAAATCTCGCTATAGGCCATCTGCCAAAGCAGAAAATTGCTCAAGCGCATTTCGCCACTCGTCCGAATCAACAAATCAGGATTACACGTCCCGGCAGTGTAGAGGTGCCGTTCAAATAGACCTTCATCAATGTCTTCGATCTGCACTGTGCCCTGCTGCACTTGAGCCGCGATCGCTCGACACGCCCGCAAAATCTCTTGCCGTCCGCCATAGTTGGTAGCGACAGTAAAGCAAATTCCTGGATTATCCTGAGTTTCTAACATCGATCGCTCGATTTCAGCTTGCAAGCTTCGAGGCAACGCACCCAGATTGCCAATAAACCTAATGCGGACATTTTCTCGCATCATTTCCCGCAGTTCTTGACGCAGCACCCGCTCAAACAGGGTCATCAAAAACTCAACTTCTTCAAGCGGTCTGCCCCAATTTTCGGTTGAAAATGCGTAAGCGGTTAGCGCTTGCACTCCCCAGTCTCGGCAGCAGCGTAGCAAATCTTTGAGTACATCGACTCCTCGACGATGCCCCATAATTCGAGGTAGCCCCTGGCGTTTTGCCCAGCGTCCATTGCCATCCATAATGACAGCCACATGGTTGGGCAATTTATCTTGCTCTAGGTCAGCAGGTAATTCTAAAACAGTGTGCTTGGCAGTCATTGTTTTCCGTGAGAAGCCGATGCTTGAGTAGTAGAGAGTCAAACGAGTGAGAACTTATAGAGAGAATTCTTTGGGCGATCGTAGCGCAGTGCACTCTAGACTAACGGCTCTGAAACCCAAGTAAAATAAATCTCCTGCAAAGATGTCATAGTACAAGAATCTGGACTAATCGCTCTGCCTTTTCCCATCTTTTGCCTTGTTTGCAGACAAATTATTTTCAGCAGCGCCGATCTTTCTCTGCCGAAATAACCGAGGGAATAAAGACAACGCTTTAGTAGAAATTTGACGCGCTAAACTCCGCAAATTTGGGGCAACGGCTTCACGATCGCCCGATTCAGAAAATCGCGCTTCTAGAAGTTCTTTTAGTTTACTGCTGGTCAGGGGACGGTTAAGAGTGCCCCGTTCGGCAAGAGAAATCGAGCCTGTTTCTTCAGAAACGACGACACAGATGCAGTTTTCAACCCGTTCTGTGATGCCCATTGCCGCCCGATGTCGGGTTCCTAACTGGCGAGAGGCGGTTCGTTCTGAGAGCGGTAAAATCACTCCCGCCGCGATAATTCGAGAGCCTCGGATCAAGACTGCCCCGTCGTGTAATAAAGTCGTCGTCTGAAAGATAGTTTGAAGCAACTCTTTCGACACTTCAGCATTGAGTTTAACCCCTGGAACCGAGAAATCTCGCTCGTCGATCGGACTTGAAGTTTCTAGGATCAACAGCGCCCCGATGCGGTTTTGGGATAGTTCTTTAACAGCATCGACGATTTCATCGATCACGCTGTCCGATCGCGGCAGATTTCTCCGCGACGGCTGAAATAACTGGAAGATTTCGCCTCGCCCCAACTGCTCCAAAAAACGTCGAAACTCAGATTGCAGAATAAACGCCATTGCCACCGCCGCGCCGATGACTAGATTATTGAGCACAAAACTCAAAAGCCTGAGTTCTAGTCTCTGGCTCACGGCTGCCGCTAACATGAGCACAATAAAGCCTCTGACCATCCAGAGCGTGCGACGCTCACCGATGATGACCAACATCACATAGGTCAGCGCCATCACTAACCCAATATCAATCAGGAACCTGAGATTATCGAGTATAAAAGTCAACAAGGACTGTATCCAGTCGGGGTTTGTTAATCAGGGTCAACGCTAAGGATTGAGAGTGAACGCGATCGGGGAGTGGCTCAAGTTGGGTTGATTCAACGGTCAAACTCCTTCACCTTTCACCCGTCACCCTTGCCGTTTCACCCCGCTTTCAATCTTTCTGGGAGACGATCTTGTCGGATCAGATCTTGGTAGGTTTCGCGTTCCAAAACAATATTTGCCTCTCCTGCATTGACCAAAACGGCAGCAGGACGCGGCAAACGATTGTAGTTAGAAGACATGCTGTAATTGTAGGCTCCGGTTGCCATGACTACGAGAATGTCACCCGATCGCGCCTCTGGCAGACGCGCCTCTTTAATCAAGATATCGCCTGATTCGCAGTGTTTGCCAGCGATCGTGACCTGTGTAGTCATCGGGGCTGACATCCGATTTGCTACGACTGCCCGATAAAGCGATTGATAGGTGATCGGGCGCGGATTGTCCGACATTCCTCCATCGACACTAAGGTAAGTGCGGATTCCAGGGACCGTTTTCTCTCCGCCGATCGTGTACGCCGTGACGCAAGCGGACCCAATCAGCGATCGTCCTGGTTCTGACAATAATTTTGGTAGGGGAATATTTTGACCCTGACAGGCTGAAACGACAGACTCACAGACGACTTTTACCCAGTCATCAATGCTGGGAGGATCGTCCGATTCGGTATAACGAATGCCCAAACCGCCGCCGATATTGAGTTCCTGAATCGCCAACCCGTGTTGAGCCGCTTTACCTAACCACTGCACCATTACCGTTCCTAAGTCTTGATGCGGTTGCAGTTCAAAAATTTGAGACCCGATGTGAGCATGTAACCCTACAAACGCCAGCGATGACTGTCGGCTAATAAACTGAAACAGGTCATCAACCTGATTAGGGTCAAAGCCGAACTTGCTATCCAAGTGTCCAGTTCGGATGTATTCGTGCGTGTGGCACTCAATCCCTGGGGTGAGACGCAGCATGACTCGAATGGGAGTGTGACGATCGGCGGTCAAGGTCGCCAACGTCTTCAGTTCTAACCAGTTGTCCACAACGATCGTGCAGCCAGACTCGATCGCCAGTCTCAACTCATCCAACGACTTATTATTGCCGTGCAGATAAAGCTGGCTGGGGTCAAGTCCTGCTTTCATTGCGGTGTAAAGTTCGCCACCTGAAACAATATCGATTCCTAAGCCCTCACTGCCCACGATCGCGCAGACTGCCAAGCAGTTCCAGGCTTTTGAGGCATAGAGGACTTGCGATTCGCCAGGATAGTCGCGCTTAAACGCATCGCGATATTGACAGCAAGCGGTTCTTAAAGTCTCTTCGTCCAAGATATAGAGCGGAGAGCCAAATTTTTGCACCAGTTCAGAGACATCACAGCCTCCAATCTCTAAGCGATCGTCGCGGTTGACTTGGGCAGTCAGGGGCAACAGGAATTGATTTGGCGATCGATCCCCAGATGTCGTTGAATTAGGCAAATACTGCCGACCGGAGTTTTGAACCTCCACAGGTTGAGTCAATGTCATGTCGTTGTCTTCGTCCTCGCTAGCGGCAGGCTCAAGCCATTTTTGCTATTACCAGTGTACAATTGGGGACTGTGCATTCTGACTCAAATTCAAGAAGCTTGTGTGACTTCCCTCAAAATTAGGCGCTTAACTTCAGAGTTTCTTCCACCCGTTTTAGACCTTGATCAGCAGTGTTTTGGCGGGCTGTGGACTTTAGAGGGCTACCAGAGAGAGTTGGATAGCCCCAACAGTGATTTGGTGATATTGGTTGACGACAGTGCTTCGACTTCCGTGTTAGGGCTGGGTTGTGTCTGGGCAATCTTGGACGAAGCTCATATCACGATCGTTGCCGTTCACCCCAACTATCAGCGTCAAGGGTTGGGACAAGCTATTCTTTTTGCCTTGCTGCAATTGGCTCACCAACGTGGGTTAGAAAGAGCTACCCTAGAAGTCAGAATTTCTAATCAATCCGCAGTTAATCTCTATCACAAATTTGATTTTCGCGAAGCAGGGCGACGGAAGCACTATTACCCTGACACTGAAGAGGACGCGAGTATTCTCTGGCGCAGTGGATTGCAACACCCCAACTTTCCTGACCTTTTGACGACTTGGCAGACCCAAATCTGCGGTCGTCTCGCTCAAAATGGCTGGACCCTGAATGTTATGCCTGATACTTTCACAATAGAAAAATTCTCCTTGACAGACGCTTAAGGCTTTGATGGCGATCTGCCTCTGGTCATAAATTCGAGCATTGTGCGATCGCGAACGATTCAGTTCGGTAATCGCGACTCATTCGGGCGACGTAGACCCAGTAGCGAGACAATTCCGCTATGTTAGAATCATCGGTACCGGCAACGCAGCAGGTGAGTGGAAATACGCCATGTTTGAACGCTTCACAGAAAAAGCCATTAAGGTGATCATGCTAGCCCAAGAGGAAGCTCGCCGCTTGGGTCACAACTTCGTAGGTACAGAGCAGATCCTCTTGGGTCTGATTGGAGAAGGGACCGGCGTCGCCGCCAAAGTACTGAAATCTATGGGTGTCAATCTCAAAGACGCTCGGATCGAAGTCGAGAAAATTATTGGTCGAGGTTCTGGCTTTGTTGCCGTGGAAATTCCCTTTACCCCACGGGCGAAGCGAGTTCTAGAACTGTCTCTTGAAGAAGCTCGCCAACTGGGTCACAACTACATTGGCACAGAGCACCTGCTCTTGGGTCTGATTCGAGAAGGAGAAGGAGTCGCTGCCAGGGTGCTTGAAAACCTGGGAGTAGACCTCTCCAAGGTTCGCACTCAAGTGATTCGGATGCTGGGCGAAACTGCCGAGGTTTCTCCGGGTGGCAGTCAGGGGCGTACCAAGACCCCGACGCTGGACGAGTTTGGTGCAAACCTGACTCAGATGGCAGCCGATGGCAAACTTGACCCCGTGGTCGGTCGCCAAAAAGAAATTGAACGCGTGATCCAGATCTTAGGTCGTCGCACCAAGAACAACCCTGTTCTGATTGGTGAACCCGGTGTGGGTAAAACCGCGATCGCAGAAGGACTCGCCCAACGAATTGCCAACGACGACATTCCGGACATTCTGGAAGACAAGCGCGTCGTCACCTTAGATATTGGTCTCCTGGTCGCAGGCACCAAATATCGAGGCGAATTTGAAGAGCGGCTCAAGAAAATCATGGATGAAATCCGGTCTGCCGGAAACGTCATCCTGGTGATTGACGAGGTGCATACCCTGATTGGGGCAGGTGCGGCTGAAGGCGCGATCGACGCTGCCAACATTCTCAAGCCAGCCTTGGCGCGGGGCGAATTGCAGTGCATCGGAGCTACCACGCTTGATGAATATCGCAAGCACATTGAGCGAGATGCTGCCTTAGAGCGTCGCTTCCAGCCCGTTATGGTGGGCGAACCCTCGGTTGACGAAACGATCGAGATTCTGCGAGGTCTGCGCGAACGCTACGAGCAGCACCACAAACTGAAGATCTCGGATGCTGCCCTTGAAGCGGCTGCCAAGCTCTCAGACCGCTATATCTCCGATCGTTTCTTGCCTGATAAAGCGATCGACTTAGTTGACGAAGCAGGTTCCCGCGTCCGGTTAATGAACTCTCAGTTACCTCCTGCTGCTAAGGAACTGGATCGGGAAATGCGCCAAGTCCTCAAAGACAAAGACGACGCAGTGCGGTCACAAAACTTTGACCGTGCAGGCGAACTGCGCGATCGGGAGATGGAAATCAAAACTGAGATTCGCTCGATCGCTCAAACCAAAAAAACGACCTCTGACGCAGGTGAAGAAGTGTCTCCGATTGTGGATGAGGACGATATCGCTCACATTGTGGCTTCCTGGACAGGGGTCCCGGTGAGTAAACTCACCGAATCTGAGTCTGAGAAACTGCTGCACATGGAAGACACGCTGCACACGCGGCTGATTGGTCAAGACGAAGCCGTGAAAGCGGTATCGCGTGCGATTCGTCGAGCACGGGTAGGCTTGAAAAATCCTAACCGTCCGATCGCCAGCTTTATCTTCTCCGGTCCGACTGGGGTAGGTAAAACTGAGTTAACGAAAGCACTGGCTGCTTACTTCTTCGGCTCTGAAGATTCCATGATTCGGCTCGATATGTCTGAGTTTATGGAGCGGCACACCGTTTCTAAGCTGATCGGGTCGCCTCCTGGTTATGTGGGTTATAACGAAGGCGGTCAATTGACCGAAGCCGTTCGTCGTAAGCCTTACACAGTCGTCCTGTTTGACGAGATTGAGAAAGCGCACCCGGACGTGTTTAACATGCTGCTGCAAATCTTGGAAGATGGTCGCTTGACCGATGCCAAGGGTCGCACAGTTGACTTCAAAAACACGCTGTTAATCATGACCTCGAACATCGGTTCAAAGGTGATCGAAAAGGGTGGCGGTGGTTTGGGCTTCGAGTTCTCCAACGAAGACGTAGCAGAGTCGCAGTACAACCGCATCCGTTCATTAGTGAACGAAGAGTTGAAAAACTACTTCCGTCCTGAGTTTCTCAACCGTTTAGACGAGATTATTGTCTTCCGTCAGTTGATCAAGGAAGAAGTTAAGCAGATTGCTGACATTATGCTCAACGATGTCTTTAAGCGACTGACCGAGCAGGGAATCACGCTAGAAGTCACTGAGCGATTTAAGGATCGTTTGGTCGATGAAGGCTTTAACCCCAGCTATGGAGCGCGTCCTCTGCGTCGAGCGATTATGCGCTTGCTAGAAGACTCTTTGGCTGAGGAGATTCTCTCTGCCCGCATCAAAGATGGCGATGTCGCGATTATGGATGTGGATGAGAGCGGTCAAGTAAAAGTGCTGCAAGGGGAGAAGCGAGAGTTGCTTCCTCAAGCGGTTGAATAAGCCTTAACTTAACCAGTCAAACTCATCGAACTTTTAAGTGGTAGAAGCCTCAGAACTTCTACCACTTTTTGTATTAACGAGTGCTCAGGTCACGTCTATAGAAAGATTTTCTGTTCCAAAGCATAGTAAGAAATGATAAGACTGCTCTAAACGGCAAAATATAATGTGGTGTGACGATCGTGCACCCTACTATTATTCAATTGCGTTTACTTGAGGAATCGTTAGTGATATGGCAAGAAGTGGATTTTTAGCAGATTTTCAGAAGTTCTTGATGCGAGGAAACGTTATTGATCTGGCGGTTGCCGTCATCCTTGGTGGGGCGTTTGGCAAAGTCGTAACTTCTTTTGTCCAAGACATCATCACGCCAGTGATTCTCAACCCTGCTCTGCAAGCAGCTAAAGTGGATGACTTACAGAACTTGTCGGCGAACGGCATTAAATACGGGGTGTTTCTCGCAGCGGTCATTAATTTTGTGGTGATTGCCTTTTCGATTTTTCTGATGATTCGGGCGTTTGAGAAAGCAAAGAAGCGGTTTTCGCGTCAAGAGGCGATCGAAGAAGCAGCGGCGGTTAATCCGGTTGTGTTATCTCAAGAGCGTTTGACGGGAGCGATCGAGCGTCTCACTTCATCACTAGAAAGCCGATAAGAATTGGAGCGATCGCTTGACTCTCTGACAGAGGCGGTTGGGCGATCGTCCCTCTATTGCTAGTCCAAAACCTCTAAAACGGCTTTGGGTAAGAGTTGATCTTTAAACCAAACAATTCGGGCAGAGGTGTCATTAAAGTTGACTCCCGCTTTTTCTAGATTAAGCCGCTCTGAGATTGCCAAAATCAAATCGTCGCGTCCGGCTTGTCGCACTTGAGAGAATTTCTTTTTGAGATATTCGGGTCGCCAGTAGCCGACGATTTCTAATAAGAAAGTGCGTCCATCGGGGTGAACGAGCCGAAAGTCGGGAATCATTACGCTGCCAGGAATCGGAATTAAGTCTACTTCTCGTTCTAATTGCCACTCGGTTTTAGCTTTTTGCCACCGCTCGACAAATCCCGCTTCTAGCATACTGTCGTAGGTTTTGCCGGGGGGATAATGGCTGACCAATCCGCAGTCTGATTCGAGGGCAAAGCGTCCGGTGCGAGTTTTGTCAGAGTAGGTGTCGCTGACCTGCAACTCAGCAGCTAGACTCCATTTAGAAACGTGGAGGAGCGCGGGAAGGAGTTTGGCGATCGCGAGTCCATATCGGGTTGACGGCTTAAATAAACTGGTCGGTCCGTCAACGGTGAGCGTAAAGCCGTGGTCAGCGTCGCCCTCAATGTAGGTCATCAACTGAAACAGTTTAACGTAGCGAAACAGCAGTTTATATTGACCCGGATCATTGCGGTGAGCATTTAAAGTCAAGTGACTGGCACGATAAAAAACCCCTTGCACTTGAGAGAGATTGTAGCGATGCAGTAACGCGTCTGGAGTCGGAACTTCAAACTCAGTCAGAATTTGATTATCGGGAAGATCGGCGTAAAGCCCCGATCGGATCTGCTCGGTCAACACTTCATGCCCCAACTCTTGAGTGAGTGAATCTGCGAGACGATCGAGCGTGATTTGAGTCGCTTGAGCACTGGGCGCGCCTTGAGCAGACAGCGCAAAGATTCGCTCTCTCAGCATCGACGGTTCTAACGGGCTAATGGTTTCAAATGTGCTAAACGCGCTGTTGAGTAAATGGGCAAGTCCACGTTTGATGCGATAGTCGGTTTCTTCGCCTTCGAGTTCTAACAGTTGGCGACTGAGTTCGCCTTTGGTCATGCCTTTGGCTTCTTGAAATAGAGTGATCAAATCTTCAGCGATCGCCAGATTGGATTGATCGAGCTTTAACCGTTTTGGAACCAACTCTTCACCGCTAAGTCGGTGCATTAACAAATCAGATGGCAGCATTAGTTCCAGATCTCACATAAATCAAGGATGAATTCTCCTGAGAGAGTGTTGGGGCGATCGAGAAGCTGAATCGGTTGACCTGCACAGTAAATTTCAACCTGTTGATATTGAGGAATAATCAACCAGCCTAGAGATGCCCCATTTTCTAGATACTCTCGCATTTTTGCTCGCAAATCTTCCAGGTCGTCACTAGGAGAGCGTAACTCAATGACCAAATCAGGACAGAGAGAAATAAATTTCTTCTTCTGCTCAGGGGTTAAACCGTTCCATCGCTCTTGCTGAACCCAAGCGACATCGGGCGCGCTGCTTCGCAGAAACCGCAAGGGTCGAGTTGCCCCATTTGGCAGTTTAAACGCGGTTGAAGAATCAAACCCTTTACCACGTCTCGTTTGCTGATTCCAAAACCAGACTTGCCCTGTTAAGCCATCATTCCAGTTTCCCGTCTCACCTTCGGTAGGTGACATAACAATTAATTCTCCTTGGGCAGTGCGCTCAAACCTAAAGTCTTGGTTCGCGCGACAAATTTGCTCAAGTTGCTCGTCAGTCAGTCCTAAAACAGGTTTTAGGTTGAGGGTGAGGTTGGTTAATTGCATGACGACCTCTCATCGCTGTGAAGGCAGATGGGCTGCTCGTAGCATTCTTGTAGTTTAGCGAGTCTGTGTCACTTCTTGGTTGCCACGTCATAATGAAAGACAGCTTTACGATCGACACTGAAGATATGTTTAAATTATGGTGGCAATGGGCACTCACGATCGCGCTCTTAGCTTTGCTTGTAGTCGGTTGTACGTTGCTGTTTCGACAAAAAGAAGCGTCAGTTCCGACCAATCCACCCTTGATTGGCAATCAGCGGGTTAACCATTTGATGATGGGAAATCCTAGCAATGCGAGGGTTGACCCAAACAATTATTTGTTGCCAAGCTCAGAGAGTTTAGATCAACCTCGCCCCTATGTAACCTCTTATAATCGGAGTAGAAACATTCCGAATTGGTCAAGCTGGCAGTTAAACCAATCGTGGCTGGGCAGTTCTCCGCGTCGCAATGATTTTCGTCCTGATCCGACTTTGCCTATGGGTTGGTATCAGGTTAAGTCTGGTGACTATAACAGTAGTGGATACGATCGGGGACACATGACCCCGGCTGCCGATCGTGACAATACTCCCCAAAATATTTCTGCGACATTCTTGATGACCAACATTGTGCCGCAAGCGCCTGATAACAATCAGGGACCTTGGGCGCAGTTAGAAAATTACAGTCGTAGTTTAGCAGAGCAAGGAAAAGAACTTTATATCATCGCGGGCGGTTATGGAAACGCGCGATCGATTAGGAAGAACAATGTCAAAATTACGGTGCCTGATCAGGTGTGGAAAGTAATTGTCATCATGGACAAACCTGGACTCACTGCAAAAGATGTGACTACAAATACACGGGTGATTGCGGTTGATATGCCGAATCAGCAAGGCATCAAAGAGACAAACTGGCGCAAATATCGAGTCAGCGTTGATTTAGTTGAAGAGAGAACGGGCTATGACTTGTTGTCCAATGTCCCAGATGCGACGCAGGTGCGGATTGAGGAAAAGGTCGATCAGGTGGTTGAGTCGGTCAAGTAGTGAATCAAGTCTCGACGGCTTTTGTGGTGATTCCGGCGAGGTGGCTGTCTGGGGTTTGTCCTACAACATAGATGTCTAAATTAATCTCACCGAGTCGATAGACTTTGAGATTGCTGAGATGCTGTTTGAGGGTGGCGACGAGCTGCTGATATTGTTTCATCGTCGCGATTTCTTCATCGCCATACCAATCTTGAGGTTGAGTGACAACTTCAAAAAAAGAGTCGAATTCATCGGTTTTGACGATCGTATCCATTGAGTGATGGGTGACTTCCAACAGTTTTTGGTCGGTCAGGTCAGACGCGGATTGATCTTGCCAGCAAAACACCTCAAACGGATATTCTGACTCACTGATCCACAGCAAATTGTTGCAGGCTTGTTTGAGTTGAGTCATTAGATCTGAGGAGTCATGAGTCATCACCAATCTGCTTCCGGTTCAGCGGCACGAGGAATTGATTTTCTAGGAACAGCATAAACTGAAGGCGGCACTAACTCTAGCTGACGTTGGGGTGATTTAGCCGGAGATTTTTCTCCTTTGCGGCGACGAGACACGCCTTCTTCGCTGGTGTCTTCTGCTACGACTTCGTAGAGCAATGCTAACTTATTGGGGTCTTTGCCTTTGCGAAGAATTCGCCCCAACCGCTGAATATATTCGCGAGTCGAGCCTGTACCTGACAGCACGATCGCGACGCTTGCCTCCGGCACATCAACGCCTTCATTGAGAACTCGCGAAGCCACTAACGTCTTATAGTCTCCTTGCTTAAATCGCGTCAACACATCATGGCGTTCTTTAACGGGAGTTTGATGCGTGATAGCCGGAATCAAAAACTCTTGAGAAATGCGATAGACGGTGGCGTTGTCGTCTGTAAAAATCAGAGTTCGTTCAGGATAATGTTGAGATAATAAGTCAGCAAGAATTCGGAGTTTGCCCTCGGTGCCGAACGCGATCGCTTTGGCTTCTCGGTGTGCCAACATCGCTTTGCGTCCAGCTTTCGATCGAGCGCTTGCCTGCACAAAACGTTGCCAACCTTGAGCGCTGCCGAGATAAATATTTGCTTCTTTTAAGAAGGCGTTGCGAACTTGAACTAAGCGATCGTAGCGTTCTCGCTCCTGTTTTGAAAGTTTGACTTTAATTTGAGTTGCTCTATGGTTTGCGAGTGCCGAACCGGATAATTCTGCTGCGGTTTTACGATAGACTTCTGCACCGATTAGCGTAGTCAGGTCTTCGTGTTTACCGTCTGTGCGTTCGGGTGTAGCGGTCAATCCTAATCGATAGGGCGCGATCGCAAATTCTGCAATCACTCGATTGAAGCCACTCGGCAAATGATGGCATTCATCAAACACTAACAGCGCATATTGATTGCCGAGTGTCTCAGCATTAATGGCAGCGCTATCGTAGGTTGAGACGAGAATGGGAGTGCGATCGCGTGAGCCGCCGCCCAACAACCCGACTTCGACATCGGGAAACGCCGCCGTTAAGTGCGCATACCACTGGTGCATCAAGTCTAAGGTGGGCACCATGACTAACGTGCTGCGCTGCGTGATCTGCATTGCCAATTGTGCCAGATAGGTTTTTCCGGCAGCCGTAGGGAGAACGACGACTCCCATTCGTCCCGCCTGTCTCCAGGCATCTAGAGCTTCTTGCTGATGCGGATAAGGCTCCATCTCTAGGCTGGGCACCATTTCGACTTCTGCAAAGGCTCTGGCTTTGTCGTCAAGCTCGGTGCCTTCGGCGCGCATTGCCAGCACCAAATTGCGATATTGATGAGCAGGAATGCGAAACCGCTCGATACGATCGTCCCAAATCGCATAGTCCATCCATGCCTTCCCTTTGGGTGGCGGATGCAAAATTAGAGTGCCACGATCGAACTTGAGCGTAGGAGTACGAGCCATGAGTTTTGCTCAGAACACTTGTTCGCTTGTCTGATGTTTATCGTGTCATCTCTTCAAAGGTTTCGCAAGTCAAACGGTGAGATTGAAGGTGAAATCTTGGAAAATTTGCAGAAGGATGCAGATTAAGACAAACGTCTAATCAAACATCAGGATCGATTCCCACCGCTCTCAGTTGCTCTTCCAGGCGTGCAGCTCTACTTTCGGCTCTTTCGGCTCGTTGTCGTTCTTGTTCGGCTCGTTGTCGTTCTTGTTCGGCTCGTTGTCGTTCTTGTTCGGCTCGTTGTCGCTCTTGTTCGGCTTGCTCTGCCCCGGTTAGAACCATCCTTCTATCGTGGGTAGACCAGCGCAACCAGCGATCGTGCTTGCCCTCAAATACACCATCCCAAAGTGTTAAACCGATGCCCACCTGCTCTAGCCAGGTTTCTGTCATCTCTTGATAGCGGTTTCCCTGAAGCTCAAACACTCTTAAGAGCGTGTCTCCTAGCTGTTGAAGTGGATCAAACACCACATAGTAAGCCACTCCAATGCGCGAATAGTCTCTGAGTTTGCTGCCCAACTCATTACCTTCTTTGTTGGAAACAATCTCGATCGTCACATTGGGCGGTTTGCCAAATTCCCACACGAGATAGGTGCGATTCTTTTTCTCACGCCAGTTTTCAGGCACTTCGACATCCAGGCTGAGAAACACATCGGGGACGATCGGAGGCTGACGCACGGCATAAAACACTCCCACGTTTGCCGCAACTAAAAAGGGGCAGTCAAGCACTGAAGACTGACTATAAAGCGGTTCTGTCAGTAGGCGCTGTTGCTTTTCGGTGATTAAATCATCCACGGGGGTATCGTCCTCGATCGCCAAGTCGCGGATGTCTGGCGACAGATCAACCTCAGTAGCGATTTGCGACATGAGTGAGTCCTCTGACATTGCATTTAGAGACGATCTTAGCGGTTTATTGGAAAACTCTATAGAACCCATTTGAGATCTGATCCTGAAACCGAAAGCCTTGCAGATAGCTGGTTTTCTCCATTTTCTGGTAGAAAACAGTTTTTCTAAGCAGGTTCTACCGTTGATCGCAGAGTAACGGCTTACTTCAAAGCCAAGTATCACGCGAAAAGATGTCAAATGGGTTCTATAAAAGAGATCGCTTATCTGTAACGATCGCTTGATAGCTTCGATCGTCGTTATATCTTCTTTTAAAAAGTTCCCAATAGTGGTGATACCTTTTTCTTCAGTAACTCCACTAGGGCTGACTCCATATACTCGTAGTCATCCGGAATATTTAGGCAGACCACTCGTTTGTGTTTAAGCCAAGGCTGAAAATTCTTTGAGAGTTTGCTACGGTGAGACTTTTCCATCACAAAGATAATGTCTGCCCATTGAATTGCTTCACTACTTAAAGGTGTTTCCGCTTCCCGATCGAGTCCTGCTGAATCTACCTCTAATCCTTCATACTCTGCAAATACTGCTTCGGCTGTAGGGCTGCGTAATCGATTCCGACTGCAAACAAACAACAATTTCATACACAACAGCCTTTCAGCACTGACTTATTGCCTGATGATTTCTGCAACGGTTAACTGATCCTGCCTGCTAGTTATCTTTTGAAGTCTCAGAAGCCATTTGAGCAAGCCGTTGTGAGATCTCAGGATTATAGAGCCGTAGATAATTCCAATAGTTGCCAAACACCGACTTCACATAGCCCTTTGTCTCGTCGTAGGGAATCATCTCGACAAACTCATCGGTGTCTTGCGTTTTTGCCTTCGCCAGCCAGTCGCCTACCGCACCTGGACCCGCGTTATAACTCGCAACCGCCAGCATTGAGTTGTTGTTATATTCCAGGTGTGTATGGTCAAGATACCAGGTGCCCAAGCGAATATTGTCGTTGGGGTCATCGAGTTTGAACTGTTTGAGCTTGATGTTGCTGGCGATAAACGTTGCTGTGTCGGGCATCACCTGCATCAGACCTGTTGCGCCCACCGATGATTTAATTTTTGGCTCAAAGCGCGACTCTTGACGAATCAGCGCCGTCACCAAAAGCGGATTAAGTTGCTGTTGCTGTGACCAGTTCTCAATTTCTTTCAAGTAGGGAAACGGATAGAGCGCTTGCCAATAACCAGACTGCTGTTGGAGCGATCGATACTGTTCTTTTTCGTCGGGTTTGTCTCGATCGCTGAGATTAGACACCATAAAAATGCCGTCGAGATTATCGCCCACTCCCAGCCGCATTACGCCATCGGTGAATTGCTCTGACATCGACGGAGCCATACGATTTTGAAACTCGACTTGCCAGTGAGTCCAAGCATCGCGGTCTTGCCCAAGCTGGTAGAGTTCTTTGAGGATAGGCGATCCGGCGACGAGTTCTGGGCGGAAGGCAGGTTTGTCCACTTGCGGGTTGAGTGATCGGACGCTGTTAAAGTCGCCCACGTTCCAACCGAGCATACTCGCCGATCGCCACGCATAATAAGACTCTGGATGCTTTGCCAACACTTTTTGATAGATGGCTTTTGCTTCATCCGATTTGCCCAGCTTTTGAGTCCATTTGCCGACCCAAAATCCGGCTTGTGCCCCGATTTCGCTAGTGGGGTCATTGTCGAGAATGGGTTCTGCCCACTGTTTTGCCAGTCGATAATCTCCGGCTTTGGCGCGTTCTTGAGCATATGCCCAACGCATCTCTGCTGCCGCGTCAGTGCTGGCATATTGGGTAAGCACCAGTTCCCGGACTTGCGCTGCAAACTTGCTGCTGTTGAGTTTATCTAGCTGTTTCGATTTTTCGACCAGTGCGGCAGGGGCGCGATCAGGAAAATGCTCAATCACTTGATCGAGATAGGCGATCGCGAGCTGAGGCTGTTCTGCCAATGCCGTTAGTCGAGTCAGCGCTAATCCGGCTTCTGGCGAGTTAGGAAACATTTGAACGACTTGCCGATAGCCAGCTTCTCCGCCAGGATTGCCGCTCAGGTGAAGTCCGCGGGCGGCTCGATAGAGGTTGACCGGAGTTTGAGGCGCACGGGCATAGGCAAACGCACCTTTGCTATAAACCTGATTTTCCCAATAGCCAAAGGCGATCGTTTCCCAATCTTTGGGCTGTAGCTGTGGGGCAAATTTTTCAGTGATCCGATCGAGAATGCTGGTATAGCCATCGTGATTGATCCCGTATTTAGCCACTAGCATCAGCAATGCAAGCTGATTGGGATTCTTCTTGAGGCGGAGTTGAGCGATTTCAACCGATCGGGGATGGGCAGGAAATTTCTCGATCGCTTGATCCCAATCGTTAGGGTGCGATCGCCCTAAGAAAAACAGCCCTTCTGCGGCGGCAGGATCGTCAGGATATTGGTTCACTAATTCCTGCCAGGTGGCGGTGGCTTCTGACGGTTTGCCAGCCGCTTCGTATGCCTGTGCCCGTTTGAGCAAGATCTGAGGAGATAATACCGAGTAATCTTTTTCTAAATTCTTTAATTGCTCCAGCGCTTTGTCTCCTTGCCCCTGAGCCACAAGATCACTTGCCAGCAAATAACGGGCGCGATTTCTTTCTAATGAAGGAGCCGATTTTTGAGCAGTCGCTTTCAGTGCGGCGGCACGTTGGGCTGGAGATTGTGAGATTAGAGGGCTGACGATCGCGCTCGGCGATCCCACACTTTCGGACTGTGTAGAATTTAATCCCTTCGTAGTTTGGTGTGAAGCGTCTTTAAGTTTCTCGATCGGCAAAAACATACCGATTAACAAAGCTGACAGTCCGGTAGTAGCTGCCAAGGCGATCCAAATCTTTCGCTGCTTCAACATCAATTCTCTCGCAAGGGAGTAGGTAAAATCTTCCAAAACTCTTAGCAGTTATAGCAAAGATTCAGACGTTGCCGATCAGAAAAAACAAATGTGAAGTCCATTTGTAGCCTATGGCACGAATCATTCTACTATAGGCTTCTTTAGGAATCAGCAAAGGAGTTGCGGTTTAATAGAGACCCAACCGATCGGGCTTCGACTTCGCTCAGCCCTCGATTCTTAGCGAGTGGGCTGAGAAGCTGAAATCCACAGATAACGTAGCGAGGGATTCTTTTTTGCCCAAGTTCCTAACCGCGATCGCACGGTTCCAAAACTCGACGAATATTGTCAAAGAAAAATCTGCAAAGTCTCTGCATCCTTGAAAATCTTCTGACACCCCTCTCGATTTTGATCGATACTGGAAATCTAGTAATTGAACCCCAAACGAAAGGTTAAGTGATGAAGGTACAAGCAACCAATACGCCGCGTCTCGAATGGTCTGGTGATGGTCTCGCGATCGGCTTATTTGAAGACGAACTTGAGCTAACAGGCGACTTGGCAGCACTCGACGAAACGCTTTCAGGATCGCTGAAAGACCTAATGGCTGACATGGACTTTAAAGGCAAATCTGGCAGCAGCGTCTCGACTCGCGTCGGCAATCAAAATTCGATTCGTAAGCTGATTTTAGTGGGTTTGGGCAAATCTGACGTGCTGAAGCTTGATGGCATCAGACGAGCGGCGGCAGCGAGTGCCAAACTTGCTAAAAAAGAACGCTGCAAAACTCTCGGCATTAGTTTGCCCGTGTGGAATCAAGATGCCGCCGCCACTGCCCAAGCGATCGTCGAAGGGGTAGAACTCGCCCTCTATCAAGACATCCGCTTTAAGTCAGAACCCGACGACAAACCCCCTGTCGAACAGGTCGATGTGTTGGGGTTCGCAGAACAAACGGCTGCTGTTGACTATGCCCGTAAAGTTTGCTCTGGCGTGTTTCTAGCACGAGAACTCGTTGCCGCCCCTGCAAACTACGTCACGCCGATTACGCTGGCAGAAACGGCACAAGCGATCGCTCAAGACTATGGTCTACACGTCGAAATTCTAGAGAAGGCAGAGTGTGAAGCGTTGGGCATGGGGGCATTTTTGGGTGTGGCTCAAGCATCTGATCTGCCTCCAAAGTTTATTCACTTAACCTATAAGCCAGATGGAACTCCTCGCCGTAAATTGGCGATCATCGGCAAAGGAGTCACGTTTGATTCGGGTGGGTTAAATATCAAAGGGGCGGGCAGTGGCATTGAGATGATGAAAACTGACATGGGTGGGGCAGGTGCCACGTTTGGGACGGCGAAAGCGATCGCTCAAATCAAGCCCGATGTTGAGATTCACTTTATTGTCGCCGCGACTGAAAATATGATCAGTGGTCATGCTATTCATCCTGGTGATATTCTCACTGCCTCGAATGGGAAGACGATTGAAATCAACAACACTGACGCAGAAGGACGATTAACGCTAGCGGATGCACTGGTATTTACCGAAAAACTGGGGGTGGACGCGATCGTGGATCTGGCAACACTAACGGGGGCGTGTGTCGTTGCATTGGGAGACAATATCGCTGGGCTATGGAGTCCTGATGATGCGGTGGCGGCTCAACTGCAACAAGCCTCCGAGAAATCGGGCGAGAAGCTTTGGCGGATGCCAATGGAGGAGAAGTATTTTGACAGCATGAAGTCTGGCATCGCAGACATGAAAAACGCGGGTGCTCGTGCAGGTGGTGCCATTAGTGCGGCGATGTTTTTAAAGCAGTTTGTCAAAGAAACGCCTTGGGCGCACCTTGATGTCGCTGGACCGGTTTGGGCAGATAAAGAAAACGGCTATAACGGAGCAGGGGCGACTGGATATGGGGTGAGAACCTTGGTGAATTGGGTGATGGGTTAACGCACGATTTTAGTATTCATTAATTTAGGGACGCTCGATCGAGCGTCCCTTTTGTTTTAAGAAGCGGGCTATCGTTCCATAACACTGCAAAATTGTATTAGGACACTGGGTTGCGGTCGGAGCAACCAGGGGCTTAAGTCCCTTGTCCTAAAGGGCTGGCGTAGGGCTACACCGAACTCATCTATCGCCAACATTTCTAGAGGTTATCGCATCGTGCAAACTGCGATCGGTGAACGTCAGCGATCGCTCTGGAAGACTCTGCTGTGCATCTCATTAACTCAACAACTGAAGGCACTTAAAAATATCGATGTACCTATCATCGCGACTGAAAAACCCTGACAAAACTGGGTTAACTCTGAGAAATTTCTGTCTGGGGTTTTGGGCGGCTTTCACGACTTCGCCACCACGCAAATAAAGGACTCGCAACAAAAATGCTAGAGTAAGCACCCATCGTGAAGCCAATAATCAACGCTAACGCAAAATTCTTGAGCGTTGCACCGCCAAACAAAAATAGTGTGACTAAGGTTAATAAAACGGTAAACACTGTATTGAGCGATCGGGTTAGCGTTTGTCTAACAGAGTCGTCAACGAGATCATCAATGGGGCGATCAGGCGTTAGCTGCAAGTTTTCTCGAACTCGATCGTAAATGACAACCGTATCGTGAACTGAGAAGCCTGCGATGGTGAGTAATGCCACAATAAATAAGCTGTCTGCTTCGATTCCAAACAGCAATCCAAAAATTGAGAAAATGCCAAGCGTGATCAAAATATCGTGGAAGAGTGCAAAGATTGCAATGATCGCGTAGTCAGCCTGGAAACGAAGGCTCAGATAGACTGCAATTCCAAAAAAAGAAGCAAACAGCGCCATCAGTCCTGATGCAAAAAGTTGTTTTCCCAGCGTCGGACCCACCGTATCAATTTGAGTTTTGCTTGAGATGAACGTCCCAAGTTTTTGACCGAGTGCTGTTTGTAACTGGGTGCGTTGCTCAACGTCTAACGGTTTCGTCCGAATGGATACTGCATGTTGTTCACTTCCTAACACTTGAACGCTACTGTCTTCTAGCCCTGCGTCGGTGAGAATAGTTCGCACCCGTGTCAGATCGATCGGTTGGTCACAGGCTTTTGGTTGAGTGCAATCGAGTTCAAACTGCAATCGCGTCCCGCCCACAAAGTCAAGTCCAGGACGTAGAGGGGCATGAAACTGCTGCCAAGAAATGAACATGGCAATCAAACCGCTCAAAAGCAGCACCCCCGAAAGTGACCACCAAAAATTTCTTTGTCGAATAACGCTAAACTGCATTGCTACTGTCCTGCTATGAGTTGAAAGGCTTTGGCAATAGAACCTAGAACTGGAAGAAACGTTAACGCGCCCAGAATCACGTTTCACGAAGAGTTAGGGAGAACCTATTTGCCTGCCTAAAGCTAGTCAATGCGCCCAAAAAGAGCAGGATCTTGCTGTTGTTTAGCAAGCGTAGCGTCGGGTAGAATGGGCGTTTCTTGACTTGGGGGTTGCTTATCCTGACGATCGCCGCCCGCCCACTGAGACGATACCACTTCAATTTTGTGAATTTGTTGTAAACCTTGATACTGAAATACCACTTGATGCCAAGCTCCAGAAGCTTGTTGGTGCATTTGAGGAGTCAGTAGCGTAGAAACTCCAGCATCTAACCAGGATTTTTGCAGAATTGGAGGAGCTTCAATGACGACGATCGAGTTCGCTTGAATCGTATGACAAGTTTTGATCTCCTGCCCCCCAATATGCAGCGTCTCTGTGAAGGAAATTTGGTCGTTTCGAGCATGAACGTTGCTGATAGTTCCTCGAAAATGAGCTTTGATAGAGCCTCCTAAATCTCTGAGCATTTTAGGGTCAGGAGGGTGGCTGGAGAAATAATAAACGTTCATTCAAGTTTTAAGATTGGGTGGAACAAGGGTAATGAGAGCGCAGATTCCCAGCCTGTGGCACTTTGTTCTACAAATTTCTGAGCGATCGCTGCTACTGGTCTGAATCCTTGTATCTTTTATTGTGGAGCAATCTTTGAAACTCCACCAGTGCTAAATGATGTAAACAGAGATATAAACTGACGTATATACACAGGTATAGCTTTGTCTGTCTTGACGGTTTCACTGCTGAAGAAAGAGTACTCTCAGCAAGCTGTCTTACAGTCTTTAAGCAGACCAAACTAAGGAAAGAGCGATCGCTACTGTTGCGAAAGACTATTGCATCACGCAGATTGTGATTGGTGAATGTCAGCGCTCGCGCTGGAAAATTCTCCTATAAGGTCGCTGACGCAACAACCTTTAAAGTTGGCATTGCTGAACGGAGTAGATGAAATTGGGTTGGGGCATGGTGTTCGCCTCTAGTCTTTGGTATGGCGATCGAGCAATCCTAGTTCAACTCAGCAACGCCGAGCTTTGATAGTGGATGTACGATCGTGCCATCCGTTTTGAGGATGACGGTCTCTTTGAGACTGATGAAGCACGGTGCAGCCAAGCGATCGCGCTCGTGCAATATGGGGTCGCAGAACTCGATCGCTGGGAATAATCATGGCGACCAACAGACTTTTCTGAGAATAAGCTGAGTTGAAAATGAGAACATTAAATGCAGAAATTCAGGAAACTTGGAGATTGATTTCAGAGATGCCTCAGACTCGATCGACATACTACGAGCATTGAGAAACATTCGTAGTCTTTCACTAGATGGCAACAAATATGAATCACAAAATTATTGGCTCACTAGCAAGTTTCGCGTTGATGGCAAGCCTTGCTGCCTGTTCAAGCACTCCTGAAGTCAATCAACAAGCCGCGCCTAGTCCAGCCGCTAGCGTTCCGACTGCTAGCACATCTCCTGATAGCGCAATGAAGGGCGATGCCATGAAAGGTGATGCCATGAAAGGTGATGCCATGAAAGGCGATGCCATGAAAAAAGATGGCGACGCGATGAAGGGCGATGCCATGAAAAAAGATGGCGACGCGATGAAGGGCGATGCCATGAAAGGTGATGCCATGAAAGGTGATGCCATGAAAGGTGATGCCATGAAGGGCGATGCCATGAAAGGTGATGCCATGAAAAAAGATGGCGACGCGATGAAGGGTGATGCCATGAAAGGTGACGCGATGAAAAAAGACACCACTACCAAGCCGTAGTTCCTTAAAGAATTAAAGCTGCTTCTTAAATGAGGCTTCTTGCAGTTTGGCAAATGTAAGATTAGACGAGAACTCATTAGGGGTTCATCAGACTGCAAGAAGCGCATCGCAACTCCTAAAGCAACGCCCATCACGAATCGAGGCTCCTTTATTTAGGAAAAACTTTCTCATGGACACACGATCGCGCCAGCGTCGGCAATTATTGCTCTATCTAGGATTAGGGGTAGTCGGTGCAGGGGCAGCTACAGCGTTTGGAGTGGCTTCTAAGGACGCAAATTCGACGGTTTCAAATACCCAACCGATCGCGCCTACCCTCACACCCAGCAGCGCTAGCTTCGCCTCTGCTGGGACTGCTCTCCCCGACTTTCAAGGAATCAGTCAATGGTTAAATTCGGCTCCTACGTCGATCGCCAATCTCCGAGGCAATGTTGTCCTTGTGCAGTTCTGGACATTTGCCTGCATCAACTGTCAGCGCACATTGCCCTCGGTTGTGCGTTGGCACCAGCAATATGCCCAGGCGGGGCTAAAAGTGATCGGCATTCACACGCCAGAATTTGCGTTTGAGCGCGATATTAACAACGTCAGACGAGCGTTAACCCAACATCAAATTACGTATCCCGTCCCGATCGACAACGACTTTAAAACCTGGAAGGCTTATAGCAATGAATATTGGCCTCACCTGTTTTTAGCCGATCGTCGAGGTCTAATGCGCTATGACCACATTGGCGAAGGTG
This sequence comes from Phormidesmis sp., assembly GCA_965277365.1. GTDB lineage: Bacteria > Cyanobacteriota > Cyanobacteriia > Leptolyngbyales > Leptolyngbyaceae > Phormidesmis_A. The sequence goes on from CBDICO010000002.1 coordinate 150,266, forward strand.
CATACGACACAACCGAGCAAATGATTCGGCAACTCTTAACAGAAAAAGCCTAAATTCAGGGTTCCCAAATGACCTTTACACTCTCGACGGGGCTGGCTTTTTTAGCAGGTGGACTCACCGTTCTGTCACCTTGTGTTCTCCCGATTTTACCCATTCTGATCGGACGATCGCTGCAATCTCACCGCTATGGTCCCGTGGCGCTGGTAACTGGGTTAGTCGGTGGGTTTGCCGTTGCCGGAAGCTTATTAGGCATTACTGCAAGCTGGCTGACCGGATTTGCTAACGTCTTGCGAATTGCAGCGATCGTGCTCCTCTTGCTGCTAGGAATTCTCGCCATCTTTCCAACTTGGGGCTATCGTATATTTGGCTATTTGCCGATCGCCCGTTGGGCAAAAGAGCCGCCGCGAATCGGGCTGTGGGGAGAATTTTGGCTCGGCACTCAACTTGGGCTATTGTGGACTCCCTGTGCGGGACCTGTGCTAGGCGGAATCTTGGTGTTAGCGGCGGTCAACCACCAAATTGCAGGAGCATTTGGTCTGCTGATTGCTTACGGGCTAGGGGCTGCATTGCCGCTTTTAGCGATCGCCTATGGAGGGCGAGTCCTGAGCAACCGAGTGATTGGATTGCGTCGTCACAGTGCAGTCTTGCAAAAGGTCGGAGGCGTGATTGTGATTGTCACCGCGATCGCCATTCTGCTCGGTTGGGACGTTCAACTTCAGCTTTGGCTGGCTCCATTTTTTCCAACCCCCTCTTTGTAGTTTTCTCAGTTAAGGAGCTTTGATCGATGACTGCTTCGGTGCCTGCTAAACGCCCTAAATCACCGCCTGTACCGACTCAAGCGATTTTGGCAAAAACCTTTCACTGGGTTAATCTGATCAGCCTATTGGTAATGTTGACGAGTGGATTGCGAATTTATAACGCCAATCCGGTGTTTGGGGGTCGCGAAGGATGGCATTTTCCAAGTTCTGTCGTGTTGGGGGGAGGGCTGGCAGACGGGCGTAACTGGCATTTTGCAGCGATGTGGTTTTATTCACTAAACTTGCTTGTTTATGGATTGTATATTCTAATCTCTCGCCGTTGGAAAAAACGATTCGCCAGCAGCAGCGATGTTAAAGCCTTACAGGTGAGTCAGAATGCCAAACGCAAAAATTATGCGTTGCATCGATTGGTCTATACCATCATCATTCCAGTGTTGCTGCTAGCAATCCTAACCGGGTTAGCGATGTATAAACCTGCTCAATTTTACTGGCTATCGGGATTGTTTGGAAGTTGGCAAACGCTGCGTGTCGTTCATTTTATTACCGTTCCTACCATCATTCTATTTACGGTAGTGCATTCTTTGTTAGCGCTTACCGTAGGCAGCACCCGTCTGGTTAAGTCTATGTTTCTGTAGAGGTTATCTGATGACTCCTAAACGTGTAATATCTCGTCGTCAACTCTTGCAGTGGTCAGGGCTTTCAGGGGCGAGTTTGCTGCTGGGCGGCTGTGCAACTAATCTATTCTCTGAGCAGGTTGGTCAAGCTTTTGAGCCACTTAACCAAAGCCTTCAGTCACTTCTGCTGAGTCAAAAGCCCGTACCTGAATTTCCGATTAGCGCGATCGAGCCAAACAAACTGCTGATCAACACTTTCGACACGGCTCCCCAAATCGATCCGCTCCAGTTTCGCTTACAGATTCAGGGAGAAATCAATCAGCCGATGCAACTCAGTCTGGCAGACATTCAGAAATTGCCCTTCACGTCGATGACCATTCGCCATGTGTGTGTGGAAGGGTGGGCAGCGATCGTGCAGTGGGGCGGAGTTCGATTGAGTGATCTGATTCGCTTGGCTCAACCCAAATCAAATGTTCGTTATGTCTATTTCAAGTCAGCCGATGGCTATTATGAAAGCTGGGATTTGGCATCAGCAGTGCATCCTCAAACATTGATGGTTTATCAAAAAAATGGTGCACCACTGTCGATCGAGAATGGTGCGCCATTACGTCTCGCATCTCCGGTCAAACTGGGCTATAAACAAAGCAAGTGGGTGACTGAAATTACGCTGCTGAGCGATTTAACACCGATGAAAGGATATTGGGAAGATCAAGGCTATGAATGGTTCGGAGGGCTGTAAAAAAGCCTGAATTAGTCACGATGGTGATTATGTGTGACTCTTGATAGGTGTCTACTTTATTAATGCAACTGATTCGCCAACTTCAAAAGAGAACCTGCCAATTCAGGCGTAATCACCTCGATCCATCTTCGCTTCAGTTTCGACTGACGATCGAGATTGCGGCTTTGTCCATTTTAGGCTTGAGCAGCGTCGCCATCTGGACGAGTTGGAAAATGCAGCAAATTTTGATTACTACTCACACCCAAAACGTGGAGTATATTGCGAGTCGATTTCCGCGTGATGTGCAGCTTTATAGCGAGATGCTGCCCGTCGAAGCTGGACTGCAAAAAACCATTAACAATGTGTCGGTTCCGGGGTTGTTGATTTGGGTCAAAAATCCTGATGGCAAACTATTGGCTCAATCTGCGGATCTCAATTCTGTCTTCACCGCAAAAGCTGAGTTGATGTCTCTCGTAGAAATGCCGCTCAAGCCCCAGGTGTATAAAGTCAGCGATCGCTACATGGTTCTATCTCAAGGATCGATCTCAGTCAAGGGCAATTTGCTGGGCAAAGTCTATATGGCACAAGATGTTACAGCCGATCAGCATGAACTGATCACCGCTATACAAAGCCTTACTGTAGTGTGCGTTGTTTCAACGTTGGTGATGATGATCGCGATCGCGCTCCGAATTCGTCGATCGCTCCAGCCGCTGCACGAAATGAGCCAAATAGCAGGCGTGATTTCAGCCGAAGATCTCGGAGTGGCAAAACTGCAATTACGCGATGCCCCCACCGAAGTCAAAGACCTTGCCCAAACATTTAACATGATGCTGTCTCGGCTCTCAGACTCGTGGGAACAGCAGCGTCAATTTGTCAGCAATGTTTCTCATGAGTTACGCACTCCGCTCACCGTCGTCTCTGGCTATCTTCAAAGTCTATTGCGGCGCAGCACCAACTTAAACGACTATCAGCGTGAGGCTCTCGAAACCGCATCCTCTGAAGCCGATCGCACGATTCATTTACTCCAAGACTTGCTGGATTTAGCACGCGCAGACAGTGGCTATGTGCAATTTAATTTGGAACCGCTGACGCTCAACGATCTAGTCATTGAAGTTGCGGAGATGTCAGAAAAGTTTAGCAGCCGCTCCATTGTTGTGAATGCAGAACGATCGGTTCAGGCAATCGCCGATCGCAGTCGATTAAAACAGGTCTTAATCAATCTCATTGACAATGCTGTGAAATACTCTGACTTTGATCAGCCAATCGTTTTAACGCTAAAGCAAACTGATCAACAAACCTTCATCCAAGTGCACGATCAAGGAGTCGGCATTCCGCTTCATGACCAAAGCCGCATCTTTGAGCGATTTTATCGAGTCGATGAATCACGCGCCCGATCGACCGGAGGACACGGGCTAGGGTTAGCGATTGTGAAAACTTTAGTGGAAGGAATGAATGGAAGCATCAGCGTTCGATCAAAGCTTGGTGAAGGAAGCACGTTTACGATCGCCCTACCACACTCTTAAAAGCTAATGAACCCCCTTTTTTAAGTTCATCACCAGCCCTACACAGACACTTTGGGACACGGAAGCTTAGGGCATGTTTAAAGTCTTTAGTCCTCCCTAGCCCTTCTTAAAAAGGCGGGAACCGAACTACTCAAAGTCCTTCTTTTTAAGGGGAATTTAGGGGGATCTTCAAAGCTAAAGCACCCATCGTAGGACTTCTATAACATTCACGATCGAGGTCGCTTTGACTTTACGACTCTCGATTCGATCTTAAATTCTGGAATATCTCGCAGTTCCGATTCATCTAGATTGTACTGTTCACAGACTAAGCTGAGTCGCGTTCCCGGAATTTTGACGGCATTTACCGAATGAGTCAAGTCGCCTTGAAAATGAATCAACAAATTCGCTTGCGGTTTAACGTGCCCGACTTGGCGTTTGTGGTCTCGCAAAATCAATTCTCCGCCTTGTAGCCGCAATGGCACCTGCACATAAAGTACGCTGACACTATCAGGCGGATTGATCGTTTTGCAATACGACCGCAATGAGCGATCGATGTGGGGATCTACCCGCGATCCTTCTTGCAGCAATAAGGGGTTGAGATAAAACGCATTACACGTAGATTCAAGAGCGAGATCTAAATAAAGCTTGAAGAAGGGAAACTTTTGAGCAACAGTTTCAAGTCCCGATCGCTGAAACGCGATTGAAAAGCCTTTGGTGCTCACAAAATCGCGGTTGAGATTATTGAGTGCAAAATAAGGACACGCCAAAATATTTCGGCGCAAGTCATCCAAATAAGTCAGGGGAAACGCGTTGGGATGCTGACGATAGTAACTCAAGGGATTTGCAGGGGCGATCAAAGGTTTTTAATTTTGTACCCATTTAATTTTTGGATGCGACCATCATCGGTTGTCGTAGAATCGGGTAAACACACGATCGATCGTCTTCATCCATAAAATCAATATCACAAAAAATCATAGAGATGCAACGAATTACATCTCTACAAAATTACGGTCTATTGAATGGCGGACACAGGCTAAATCGTCAGATCTAGAATTCTATTTCTGACCCATTTGAGCCGCGACTTCTGCTGCAAAGTCCGTCTCTTCTTTTTGAATGCCTTCACCCAGCACAAATCGGACGAATCGACGCACTTGAATGTTTTCACCCAGTTGAGCGACGTTGCGCTTCACCAACTCATCCACCGTGATGTTTTGGTCGCGAATATAGGGTTGATCGAGCAAGCACATTTCTTTGAGACGCTTATCGATTCGACCTTGCACGATCTTTTCTTTAAGCTCTTCTTTTTTGCCGCTCAGGTCATCTTTGCCCATCTCGATCGCTTTTTCTTTGTTGACGATCGCTTCAGGAATGTCGCTGACTTTCACATACTCAACGTTGGGGCAGGCTGCAACCTGCATCGCCACGTTTCGTACAAGTTGTTGAAAGGCTTCGTTACGCGCTACAAAGTCAGTCTGACAGTTGACCTCAACCAGAACGCCAATCCGTCCGCCTGTGTGAATGTAGCTATCGACTAATCCTTCCGCCGCGACTCTGCCTTCTTTTTTGCCCGCAGACGTGATTCCTTTCTGCCGCAGCCATTCGGAGGCTTTCTCTAAATCACCATTGTTTTCCTGGAGTGCTTTTTTGCAATCCATCATGCCTGCGCCCGTCTTTTGGCGCAGTTCACCGACCATCTTTGCCGAAATGTCTGCCATCTTGCCTTTCCCTAATCAACGAGTGGTTAGCCGTCAGCCGTTAGGGGTTAGACACCTACGACTAACGGCTGAACAGTTCGAGTTATTCTGCGGCGGCAGGTTCTGCTGCTGCTTCTTCGGGCGCGAAGGCTTCGCTTTCGTCGTATTCGTATTCGTCGTCAGCGCCTTCGTAGTCGTATTCGTCGTCTTCGAGTTGACCGTGACGACCTTCGTAGATCGCATCTGCCAACCGACCTACTATTAGCTTAATCGAGCGGATCGCATCATCATTCGCCGGGATGGGAATGTCTACGACATCGGGGTCGCAGTTAGTGTCAAGCAGCGAGACGATCGGGACGCTCAACTTCAAACATTCTTGAACGGCGTTGTATTCCCGCTTTTGATCCACGATCAGCACGATGTCAGGAACCTTTCGCATGGCTTTGATGCCACCGAGATATTTCTGAAGTTTGTCAAGTTCTCGTCTTAAGACGGCAGCTTCTTTTTTGGGCAGCATATCCATTGCGCCCGTTTCTTCACGACGCTCAAGATCTTTGAGACGATCGACGCGGGTTTTGATGGTCGCCCAGTTGGTCAACATTCCGCCGAGCCAGCGCTGGTTGACATAATAAGCCCCGCAGCGAGACGCTTCTTGAGCCACAATTCCGGCAGCTTGGCGCTTGGTGCCAATAAACAGAAACTTTTTGCCTTGCTCAGACGCGGTACGCACATAATTGTAGGCGGTGTCCATTAACTGGGCGGTTTGCACCAGGTCAATGATATGTACGCCGTTGCGTGCAGTGTAGATGTAGGGGTCCATCTTGGGATTCCAGCGCCGGGTTTGGTGCCCGAAGTGGACTCCAGACTCAAGCATTTGAGCCAATGAAACAACTGGCATTCTTTTTACTCCTGTATTCGGGTTAATCCTCCACCCAGGTGAGTCTCAATAAGGTTTGAAACACCCGAAATCCTGAGTGTGTGGGTTGAAACAACTTTACTAGGATAACACAATTGAGTCGGGCTTGAGAACGCTGAGAGACTGGAAGATCCGGACTCGATTGCCCCAAATTTAAGGAGTGAGTAGAAGCCCCTCAACCCCAATTTCGAGCCGAACGACCTTCGCAGGTTCAACTCCTGTGTCAGGAGGTAGAGACATGCCCCCATTGGTGATCACGTAGATTGAAGTGTGATCGACCTCCGTCCGACCAAACGCTAATGAGGTGCTGCCAATGATGCCTTGAGCGGCTGCGGCGATCGTGGTTATGGTTCCGTCGGGGGCAATCCGCACGACGCTGTTATAAAAGTGAGTGGTTCCATACAAGTTGCCGTGGATGTCGAACGCAAAATCGTCAATATTGACATTTCTAACGGCAATTTCTGGCTTATCCGCGTTGCCATCGGCACCAATCGGAATCTGAACTAAGTTCTGGTGTTGAGTATTTGACGCGTAGAGAGTTCCCTGGAAAATTTTCAGTCCGTTGACCGCAGGGATCGGATTTTCAAGACTTCGCCGATCGAGCAGTTCGTGTTCTAGCCAGATCTTGGCTGAGTTTTGGGTGGCGTTGAATTCCCAAATGGCACCGAGATAAGAATCTGCGATCAGGTAGCGATCGTCGATCAAATGAGTCATGCCGTTGAGAAACAGGGCATCGGCGATCGTCGCCAGCGTTTCAACCTTGCCTTGAGTCACTTTAAAGATGGCTGAAATGCCGTCACTTGTGACCCCCGACACGAGAAGATTGCCGTCATTATCAAACGCAAGTCCTGCCGCTTTTCCAGTTACTTTGGCAAATTCACGCTGCTCACCGCCAGGATTAATTTCGTAAAGCTTGCCGTCTTCGTAGCTCGTGACAAAAAGAGTTCCCTGGGCATCGATCGCGATGTTTTCAAGAAACGTGTTGACCGGAAATTCAGCGAGGCAAAAGCTGGGGACGATCGCGGTTGGAGTCTGGTCAAAAATGGGCGGAAGCGGTGGATTGCTCATGATGGAACTCCCTGTCTTGTGGGTTTATGGCTGCTGAGATTCTGCATAGGCATCATACACGGCACGAACCGTATACCAGTTGAGAAAAATACGGGCGACCTGCTCGGCAAGTTGAGGTTTGCCTTGTTGAATCAGCCAGCCAATCAGAGGAGCCATCGTGCGCTCATTGAGGCGACCTCCGATCGTCAGTCCTTCCCACAGCGCTCGACTAATCCAGGTCATTTGAATCATGAGTCGCACGTCCCAAGTCGGATGTTTTTGATAAAACAACACACCCATTCGACCGCGCTGAATCTCTTGGTCAATCATGCTGGGAATTTGATCCAGTGAGAACGCAGGATGCCAGTGATAGCCAACCGCATCGGGACATTTGATCAGCTTCAATCCCAATTGTTTGAGCCGCACTCCTAGCTCCAAATCTTCCCAGCCATAGAGTTGAAACCCCACATCAAACAGTCCAGCTTTTTCGAGCCAGTGACGGGCGATCGCCACATTCCCCGTTGCAAAATAGGCGGCTGAAAAATCTGTCACTTTAAACGGTTCTGAGGTCGGATTCTCAAAATTGCAGGTGTTGATGACTCGACCGTAAGTAAATAAACGATCGCTTCCTAACTCGTTTTGACCCTCATGAAGTTTTTCTGCATGAGATCGAAGAAACCCGTCTGTGACGACTAGATCGCTATCAATGAAGATGATCGTGTCTCCGATCGCCTTCTCGACCCCAAGATTTCGAGCCGCCGCCGCGCCTTGATGGTTTTGACAAAACACTTTTACATGAGAAAATTCTGTCGCTTGAGAATGCAGCCACTCGACGGTTCCATCCGTGGAGCCATCATCGACCACTACAATCTCATAATCAGAAAATAAGTCGCTGGGCTGCTGATCTTCGAGTGCCTTCAAACACTTCTCTAAAATTGGCTGACGATCGTACGTCGGAATCACAACACTAAAAAACACGGCTTTCCTCCACACGAGACGTTATTAGTATCTCTTTTTGATTCACAAATCTGTGCAACTCCTGACATAACCTGACGCAGATTCGATGGATAATGTATCGTCGTTACTACCAATTGAGAAAATTCATGGGTCGTGCTAATAAGGTTGTCCTAGCATATTCGGGTGGAGTTGATACATCTGTCTGCATTCCTTACCTCAAACAGGAATGGGGCGTTGAAGAAGTGATCACACTGGCGGCAGATCTGGGTCAAGGGGACGAATTAGAGCCAATCCGCGAAAAAGCCCTGAAGTCTGGCGCATCTCAATCTCTGGTGGTAGACGCTACTCAGCGTTTTGTCAAAGATTATGCGTTTCCCTCTATTCAAGCCAACGCGCTTTATGAAAATCGCTATCCTCTCTCTACAGCACTGGCTCGTCCGTTAATTGCCAAACTGCTCGTCGATGCGGCGGCTGAATATGGAGCCGATGCAGTCGCCCACGGCTGTACTGGAAAAGGCAATGATCAAGTCAGATTTGATGTGGCGATCGCGGCTCTCAATCCCGATCTTAAAGTCCTTGCCCCCGCACGAGAGTGGGGCATGAGCCGCGAGGAAACGATCGCCTATGGTGAGCAATTCGGCATTCCTTCCCCCGTGAAGAAATCCTCGCCCTACAGTATCGATCGTAATCTGTTAGGTCGCAGCATCGAAGCGGGTCCCCTTGAGAATCCCTGGACGGAAGCCCTAGAGGAAGTTTTTGACTTAACGAAGGCGATCTCGGACACGCCAAACGAGCCAGACTATGTTGAGATTGGCTTCGAGAAAGGAATTCCGGTCAGTTTGAATGATGAAATGCTGAGTCCGATCGAGCTGATCACCCAGTTGAATCAAAAAGCCGGAGATCACGGGTTCGGTCGCATTGACATGATGGAAAACCGTCTCGTCGGCATCAAATCACGAGAGATTTATGAGGCTCCGGCGCTGCTAGTGTTGATTCACGCTCACCGAGATTTAGAAAGCTTGACCTTAACCAAAGATGTGACCCAATACAAACGGGGCATCGAAGAAACGTACTCGAATCTGGTCTACAACGGTCTTTGGTATAGTCCGCTAAAAGGAGCACTGGATGCGTTTGTTCACCAAACTCAGGAGCGGGTTTCAGGAACGGTACGCGTCAAATTGTTTAAGGGAACTGCGATGATCGTCGGTCGCCAATCGAGCAAAACCCTTTACACGCCCGAGTTGGCGACTTATGGATCTGACGATAAGTTTGACCACAAAGCGGCTGAAGGCTTCATCTACGTTTGGGGGTTGCCCACCCGCGTCTGGTCACAAAACTTGAGAGGCTAATTCAAGTACCCATAAAGAAGGGGCGATCGTTCAACTCAAACGATCGCCCCTTTTCTTTGAAATAATTTCGAGAACTATTCGGGGTCACCCGCAGGTTGCTGACTGGCAATCGTCGCTTCTCGTTTTGCCTTACGCGACTCTAACCAGAGAGGAACCACAATCCACGCGACGACGATCAAAAGGGCAACGATCGTAAACTGCGATGCTAACCCAATTAGCTTTTCTAGCGGCACTACCTGACCCGCGAAGAATGCCAGCGACACCATCACCGATGCCCAAGCGATCGCTCCAGCGACGTTATAACCCATGAACTTCCAGTAAGGCATCTCAGCAATGCCAGCTAGAGGACTTGCAAAGATTCGCAGCAACGCAATAAAGCGACCAAACAGAACGGCTTTTCCAGCGTTGTCGCTAAACTGCGATCGCAACCCTTCTAGCTGTTCCTCCCGCATCCGAAATAGGCGACCGACCTTCAGCAACATTGCCCAGCCGCCATAGCGACCGATCCAGTAGCCACAATGCCCACCCAAAATAGCCCCGGCTGCTGCATCGCCTAAAACCAACCAATAGTTGAGCTGATCGTTTCCTGCTAGAAACCCGCCTGCTAACGTGACCGTTTCTCCAGGAATCGGTAATCCCAAATTTTCTAACAAAATTCCTAGAAAGATCGCCCAATAGCCATACTGCTGGGCAATTTCCTGGATAGCTTCTGGCGAAATAAAGTCAAGTGACATGCCAACAACCTTTACAAAGCTTAATCCTTCTTATCGATCTTGACTTGATTTCAAGAATCCGTCAATCCCGCTCCTCCCAAGAGCCTATCCCAATTTCATCAGAAAGGATTCTCCAATCCTAGAGACAATTTCTGAGTTTTGTGTTTCTGGCTGTCCGCTGTATCAAATGCTCCATTTAAAGCCTGAAAGAAAAATTTTTATTAAATCAAAGCGTGACGGAACGCAAAATAAAGATTCCGTAAAACTTTAGATGAATCAAGTTCCGTCCTGGAATTCCATCCCTATAGTTGTATCAAAGAGTTAAGTAGATTTACTTAACTATGGAAAATTACTTTCTGTCTTCGTCTCAGCGCTCTAACCCTTGCTAGAGATTAAGTCAAATCGTATGCATATGTTTAAGGCAACTCAGGGAGGGTATCGGAGTGAACGAAATTATGGTTAGAGATGAAGTGATGATTTTCAGAGGTCACATCGAAGAGATTCGGCTTCAGCCACAAAATCGCTTAGATCTAGAGGGTGGCGCATGGCTTCAGCAACAGCTTAAAGCGATCGCTCCTAGACGATATAAGATTTGGGTGATTGACCTCTCTAATGTTGAGTTTATTGATAGTTCGGGGTTGTTTGCCCTTGTGAGCGGGCTAAATCTTGCCACCGAATCAGATGCTCGTCTTGTTTTGTGCAGTTTGCGCCCCCCGGCTCGACTGATCTTTGAAATCACCCAACTTGATCGAGCGTTTCACATTTTTGAGAGCTATGACGCTCTATTAACGACTCTCGCCATTTCCGAATCGGTTGTTCCAGCGCTAGAAGTCGCCTGAGAGGGTTGAAAAACTTTATATTCATGAGTTGGAGCGATCGTCAGATCCAAGATCGGAGTCTTGCTTAAACAATGCCAATGGCACTCAAACAGATTGGGCGATTGGATGTTGAGACTCGCGATCGCGGGGGCTGCCGGAAACGGGAACAGCCGATCAAAAACCACCGTTTCCCCATCAAACCCAAACTGCATCAAATACGTGGAAGGACTGGCTGAAATCAATTTCAGTAATTGCTGTCCCAATTCATAAAGCGGCTGTCGATAGCGATCGGGTAAGTGAAGCGGCTGGAGATAGCCGAGTGGATCAATCGCCGTGATTACCTCACCGTAAAGTGCTCCTTTTGAAGTCAGCACGATCGGAAGCCAAAAACGTCCGACTCCTGTAGAAGCGTGCAAATCTTTTTCTGCCCATTTCCGTAGGTCTACCACATCGCGACAGATCTGGTAGATTTCTCTTTGAGGGAATTTTAGAGAATCTGGAAGATTCAACGTGAGGGGACATACCAAACCATCCTCCAGCATCGGTTGAAGGCTGGCGATCGTCTTGACCTCAACATCGATTAAGCCTCGAATACGAGGAGTAACCAAGGGTGTGAGAATTGCCTGTTTCAAGGCTTCACCCAGCAAGTCCGACTCCTCATCCACGACGATTAAAACCCTAGGCATTTCTGAAGCTAGGCAGTGAGACATCTCCTTCAGAGCGAGGAAAACTCGGCAAATCTAGATGGGAGGTGCGACGAGTTCTCACGGCTAAACGGTAGCTAACGCTTTGAAGCTCGGCGTGAAGCTGACGGTTCTCTCGCTGCACTAGCGCCACCTTCTCACGGACAGGAGCCATCCGTTCGGCAAATTTTTGCTTATAGATTTTGGGCAACTCTTGGACGACTTGCTCTAACATGCGAGCGCGCTCGGTCAATTCTTGCACTGACTGACGCAGTTGGTAGATTTCAGCATCTCGTTCAGAAATCTGTTCTTGATAGAACGTCACCTGCTGCTCAACGTTTTGCAGTTGCTCTCGCAGTGCCCGCATTTCATCTAAGTGGCGCTCAGACGAGATATCTGACGTGGGCACGGCGGCGTTGCCCTTGACGAGACGAAAAAGCTCTTGAGAAAGCTGCTGGACGAGTTGATCGCGCATCTGCAACTCTTCTTGCAGGCGCACAACCTCGACCTGTGGGGGTTGGTGCGAAAGGGCATCAGCTTGGGTCACTTACTTCAGTTACTCCATTATGAGGGGATGGTTTGCTTGAGATGTTCTTCCCAAAGACGGGGGGGAGAGGCGCGGCGAATCTCACGCCAAATTGCAGTTGCCGCTAATGTACCATCTGCAACCGCAATTGAGATCTGATTGAGTCCCTCTTTTAGGTCTCCCAGCGCAAAAACTCGTGAATGGGAGGTACGACACATACTATCGGTGACTAAATTTCCCCCTTTCCACTCCAGATCTAGCCCTTTGAGATACTGATTAAAGAAGTGAGACCCCATCGCAACTAAACCGTTTTCAAGCTCAACGATCGAATCGTCTTCTAGCTTAACTCCCGTCATGTGATGATCGTGCCCTAAAAAGCGGCGAATTGGCGTTTCTACCAACGGGTAGCCGTGCGCCTCTAGCTTTTCGCGCATGTCTTTGCCCACTTCACACAACCCTTGAGTAAACACCGTGATGTAGGGCGTAAACCAGTTGAGCACGAAGGCAGTATTAATCGCGGCTTCTGTATTCACAAACAGACCACATCGGGTATCCCCGATTTCGTAGCCATCGCAGATCATGCAGACGTGCAAGTTGTAGCCTGCATAGTCATAGACGTTTTGCATATCCTCTAGCTGAGGCAGATGATCAATCAAGCCACTCGCGGCAATTAAATATTTGGAGCGAAACACGGGATAGGTGCTGTCTTTCTTGCCGACTTTGACCTTTACTGCAAAGGTATCACCTTCATCCTGAATGTCTTCGACAAAGCCAGGAAGATAGTCACCATTCAGCGAGAGAAGATGCTCTTGTCCCTGTTGTAAGATAGCGCGTCCGGGTGTGGTGGGAGGCAACCCCAAATAATTTCGCATGTCCTGCATCCAGAACGATCGACCGCGACCTTTCTCAATCACTAAGCTCGACAGACGGTATCGTTGCAAATAGAGAGCGGCAGATAACCCCCCTGCACCGCCGCCGACGACGATCGCATCATAAACATGGTCTAGACGCTGGTCTAAGTTCTTTCTTGAGAGCTTCATGGTGTTGACTTGATAAAACTGGGTGAATACAAACATAGGGAGCCATCACAGCCCCCTAACGTCAACAAAAAACCCTACTCTTATAGCCTAGCTCTGATCTCTAGACCTCAGCCGTTTCAACCTCAGTCTCTTCTTCTTTGGGCACTTCTTGCTTAACGGTCATATAGCGAATGACTTCGGTGCTGAGGCGCATTGCCCGCTCCATTGGGGCAACTTGGCTGCCATCACCTTGATAGTTCATCTGAACATAGACACCTTCGCGCTGTTTGGCAATCTCGTAGGCTAAACGACGCTTACCACGATGCTGAGTTTCGATGATTTCTGCGCCGTTTTCCTTCAGAATATTCTGATACTTCTCGATCGCTCCATCGACTGCTTCGTCGCCGACATCGGGACGAAGGATATACATGGTTTCATAAATGTACTTCATTGCAACGGTCTCCTTATGGACAATGGGCTTTTTGACTGGCTGATCGGCACTCGATTTGCATCTCTGTTGACCAATCATCAAAAAAGCAAGGACTTACAATTCTATCTCAGTTTCTCAACAATCCGGCTGACTGATTCAAGATTTTGAGAGTTGTAGGGTTCATTTAACCGCTCGATTGAGATTCGTGTCCCTAAAAAAAAGGTAATAGTTGAGTTATGGCACAGCGTTATGTTCGAGTTCAAAGCCTTGATGGGAAGATTCACTATGGACTGTTGCAGATCGATCGCAGAGTGCAGGTTTTAGATGCGCCTCCTTGGTTAAAGGGACAACTGACTACACTCGAACTGAATGCCAATGATTGTCAAATTTTGGCTCCTTGCGCGCCTTCAAAAATCGTGGCGGTGGGCAAAAACTACGCTAACCACGCTGCCGAGATGGGAACGCCCGTTCCGCAAGAGCCACTTTTGTTTTTGAAGCCACCCACTACCGTGATTCCCTCAAACGGAGAGATTTTATACCCTACCCAATCAGAGCGAGTGGATTATGAAGGAGAACTTGCGCTCATAATTGGCGATCGCTGCACTCACTGCACGCCCGAAGAGGCTCATAACAAAATCTGGGGCTATACGATCGCCAACGATGTGACGGCAAGAGACCTCCAGAAAAAAGATGACCAGTGGACCCGGGCTAAAGGATTTGACACGTTTTGTCCGTTAGGTCCGTGGGTGGTGCGAGAAATCAGTTCAGGAGCGCGGCTGCAAACTTTCGTCAATGACAGCGTTCAGCCTGCTCAATCTGCCTCAATCAGTGAAATGGTGTTTGCGCCCGATGTGCTGGTGTCTTATATCAGTCAGGTGATGACCCTGCTGCCGGGAGATGTAGTGTTAACCGGAACGCCTGAAGGAGTCGGCGCGATCGGCGTGGGCGATCGCGTCCGCATTGAGATTGAAGGAATCGGCTTTTTAGAGAACTCTGTCACCACTCGCAACGCGCTGTCGCAAGTCTCATGATCTATCGAACTTGCAGATAAACCTGGTCAGAAATCGTGGGGATTTCAGCATAGCGACCCAGAGCAGACTGAACGATCGAGTAACCAACTGCGACGATCATGCCCAGAAAAATTGCATTGAACAGCGTTTGAGTTAAGAATCCCATGCCCAGAATGCTGGCTAGAACATATTGCCAGAGAATGCTAATTAAGCTCAGCACAATTCCAAACAAAATGGCTTGCATCACATTGAACCGGATGAAGTGAGGAATGCGTTCGTTTCTGACCACTAGCAGAAAAAGAGCGAAGAAAATGATGAACGCCGTGATTCCACCCAGGCTGAAATAAACTGCCAGCAGAGGCGAGAGAGGAAGCGCAATGATGGCTAGAAGCGGAGCCAGAAAAGAGTTCGTAATAGCTAAAGGAGCGCTTACCAAGACGATTAGGTCTAGCAACGGCAGGAGATAGGCGAGGCAAGCGAAGATACGATCAGATACAGTTGTAGACCCACGCAAAGACATGGTACGTTCTCCTGGTTAAAGTAGTTGGTTTCTAAGGTCTTTAGCCCAGAATAACGCAAATTTCCTGACACCCTGAATCCTCTAAATTTAGTGAGGCAAATTGTATTCGTCTCGCTCTACTCACTTCAGCAGACACGAACAGTTAAAAGCGATACGGAGCTTTGGTATCTGCCTTCTTAGACTAAAAGTGATTCTACAGATCACGAGTTATTCAAAAGACATAGTTTTATATCACCAAAAACCGAAAATAGAAGAGACCGTTATATCAGCAGGGTGCTGTCTACTATTTTCGTCACGTGTTCTAGCGCTTAAAGTGACTAAGAATAGGTTGCTTGATGTCTACAATCATCTAAGTCAGTAGATTGGGATTAGCTGGAAGACGCATTTCGGCTCTGCTCAAAGCCAGAACTTCTAGCGGGTTGAGCGGAGCCGAAACCCATCCCCCCAAGTTGACTTCAATTGCGCCTGTCTACCTCATCAATGTCGGCAACTCGGAAGCCCATCTGACACTCAAACTGATCGGGCTGCTGCTCAGTTAGCTTGCGAATAGCGTGCCCACAGCGGAGTTCTCCGTGGCTCCAACGAGGTTGACCGCTTTGGTCTGCCATCACACAATGTTTGCAGACTTTTTGAGGAGAAAGGATGCGATCGCCTGCAAGGATGACTAACATTTGACCCCTCCAGTAGACTTCACATAATAAATGAGAAAAGCAGTCTTTAAAAATGCAGATAGTTGGAAATCAGGCTCGTTACTCAAAGAGTTCGTAGCAATTTTCAACGTTCTAACTCAATTCTAGAGCAGCGTTCGCTGAGAGACAGATAACTCTTATACAGCTTAACGAGATTGGTAGTTTGGGTAGAAACTTTTTAACCGTGATGGGCAGCGTTCACATATTTCTGAAACCAACTGCCCAGGGCAGGTTGTTTAGTTTCAATCGTTTGAATAAATAAGCTGAACTGTTCGATCAATTCAGGGTTACGCCATCCCTTGAAGGTTTCATCTTTCATCATCTTTAACGCTTCTTCGGGTGAGAAGGCTTTCTTATAAGGGCGTTCACTCGTTAGAGCATCGTAGATATCGATCACCTGAAAAACTTGAGCCATGTAAGGAATTTCGTGACCCGTCAAGCCATCAGGATACCCTGATCCATCCCATCGTTCATGATGGTGGCGGATAATCGGCACTACTCCGCGCATGGTTCGCAAGGGTAAGCAGATCTGCTCACCGATTAAGACGTGTTGCCGCATAATCTGCCATTCTTCAGCAGTCAACCTTCCCCGCTTTAACAACACCGCATCAGGAATGCCGACTTTACCGATGTCATGGAGATAGCCGCCCCACATCAAATCCCGGACTTCGGGACGAGACAGCCCTAAATAATCTCCAAAGGCTTTGCCGTGCAACACTAGGCGTTCGCAATGATCCCCAGTATTGGTGTCGCGGCTCTCAACCGTGCGAGCGATCGAGAACAACACTTTCTCAGCGTGGTCTAAATCCTCATTCAGTCGCTTTTGACGCACGAGAGATTTGACTCTGGCAGACAGCTCTAGCTGATCAAACGGTTTCGTTAAAAAATCGTCTCCTCCCGCTTCAATGCCTCGCAGACGGGCGCGACGATCATCAAGTGCGGTAATAAACACTACGGGAGTTAGGCGTGTGTGCTCATTGGCTTTGAGACGGCGACAGACTTCATAACCATCCATGCCTGGCATCATCACATCGAGCAAAATCAGGTCAGGATCTGCGTCAAGAACTTGAGCGAGAGCTGCTGCACCGCTTTCTGCCTCTATCACGTCATAGCCCTCAACGGCTAAGAGGGTGACGGCAGTCATACGGCTCGACGGATGGTCATCTACCACAAGAATTGTGGGTCGCTCCAAATTCAGGTCATTCATGGCAGAAAAACCTTACAAAATTGAATAATAAAAATACCAGTAGAGCCAAAATATCTACGAAATTCTTAATATTTCATTTGGCACTGAAATGCGCTAAACCGTCTCAGTGCTCTGTTTCCAGTATGGGCAAATGTCTTCCTGAAAAAATCAGGTTTTTTACGGAGATCAAAAAACACTATAGAGATCAGTGCAGACACTAGGAATCGTTACAATATCCGTTTTGAGGGATATGTTAGTTATTTTTGACTCCTGAAATCTAGCTCTGACAGCAGAATTCTCTTCTTAAAGTTACGGATGTTTCATCAATCTAGGCTTCCTGGTATTAAGTTGGTGTGATGAAGGGAGAGCGGTTATGGGAAAGACCCGGAGTAGCCCCTGCTTGCTAATTATTCGACTCCTTCGTTGACGGGGAAGCGATCGATGAGTTGAATCGCCCGATTTGCATTGGTCTGAAGCGTTCTTGAAACGTGGGGGATGTGAGGAATCTGAGACAGAAAATCCAGGGTTCGGCGCAAAATTCGCACTACGTCGCCTTCATCAAGGCTCGTGTTTTCACAGAGTTCTGTCCATTCAATGCCGAGTGCCCACTGCTCGACCAATCCAATCAGTTCTCCTTCTAGCCAGACGGGCAGCGTGACTTGGTGCCGTCGTTGCGCTTGAAAGAGTTGCCGCCGAATGTTCCGCAGTCCGCCTAGAGCTTCTTCAACGTCTCCTGAGATGTCGTAGCGAGTCCAGCTATCGGGGCGTGAAACCTCGGTAACAAGTGCCGCACATGCAGCCGCTAAATGATGAGGATCGAGAGGGTCAAACTCGCCCGACATGATCGCTAACCCCAGCCAAAGTTCGTTGTCGCCTCGAATAGAGGCAGTGGCTCGACCGAGTGGTGTGGGAACTAGCCCCTGGAGACAACCAAAATGTTGCAGGATATCAATCAGATTAGTGAATTCTTCCCAGTGACGTTGGGTTTGCTGCTCTAATTTGCTTTGACGATCGCGCACTTCTGCCCTCAGAGTCTCAATGCGCTTTTGACGTTTGAGCAGATAGCTACGATCGCCCCACTGACTCACGGGGTGAGCATCGATTTGTGCCTCAACCGCCTTCACACGCTGAAATTGGGCATAGACTTCAGGATCGTCATCGGCGAGTCCGGGGGCGTTGGGGATGCGGTTAGCGATCGCGGCGGTCTGATCGTTGCCACTACGAGACTGCCCTGGTTTTGGCGGCATCTCTGAAGGGGGCACCAAATCATCGACTTCACAAATTCGAGGAATGTCACCCCGGAGATTTACGACATCGGATACAGTGCTGACATACCAGCGATTATTCTGACCCAGACACACGAGATAGGGAAACTGCCCAGAGCCTTGAATCTTCATCACCAGAACGGAGGGCAGCGGATTTGCCATGCGAACGTGGTCGCCTTTGAGCGTGAGAAGCGTTCCAGCAACCGCAAAGGAGAGCGCGATCGCGAGTTCGCCTGAGTGCATCTCGTCTGCCTGACTTTGCAGAGTTTTTAATAAACGGCTCTCTTCTTTCAAGCGTCCCTGTAATTTCTCGTGTTGCGCCATCAGCTTCCAATCGACAGAAGCGACTTGCGCCTCTAGCTGATTGAGTTCGGCTTTGCAGCGATCGATTTCTTGCTGTTGAGGACGGAGATACAGCGTCGATAAATATTGTCCAAAACTACGCTCGACTAGCTCTTTGGCTTCTTCGATCGTGTGAGTTTGCAGTAGATTCAACACCATCCCATAACTGGGAGTGAACTGACTCACGAGGGGATCAGGCTCCGAGGTGGCGAGGTAGGAGGCTTCTTTGGCTCCCTCAAACGGAGTTTGGACGGTGACCACATAGCCTTCCTTATCCATGCCCCGCCGACCTGCCCGACCCGCCATCTGTAAAAACTCGGAGGGATTTAAGAGTCGATGTCCCAAATCAGTGCGTTTAGACAGGCTGGAGATCACGGTCGTTCGGGCAGGCATATTGATCCCGGCTGCCAGCGTTTCGGTGGCAAACACCACCTTAATTAAGCCCTGCTGAAATAGTTCTTCGACCAGACCTTTCCAAGCGGGGAGAATGCCAGCGTGGTGAGCAGCGATGCCTCGATAGAGCGCTTCTACTTGTCCAGCGCGTCCAGCATCGGGATTTTTGGCAAAAAACTCGTCGATCGCCGTTTTCAAAAGCGCAGCTTCGGCATCATTGACAAGTGATAACGCCCCCAAATTCGTCACTGCCTGATCGCAACCCTTCCGACTAAAAATAAAATAAATCGCAGGCAGCATATCTTTCTGTCTCAATTTGCTGAGAGTAAAGGCGATCGGAGGCGCTTCGGGTCTGGGTGCTCCACGTTGATTCGACCCTTTCGGACGATGCTGACTGCGCTTAATTTTAAGACGAGGATTAATCTGCTTCTGAGTCTCGTCGAGCAGAGGAAACAAACCTTTGGGGTTACAAAATGAGAAGTGAAGCGGCACCGGACGATAGTTAGAGTAGATTAATTCTGTCGGTCCATGAACTTGATCAATCCAGTCAGTCAACTGGTCGCTATTTGCCACCGTTGCCGAGAGGGCGACGAGTTGAACTTCAGCAGGGCAATAAATAATCGACTCTTCCCAGACCGTGCCGCGCTGTCGATCGTTCATGTAGTGACATTCATCCAGCACCACCGCTTCTACGCCTGTGAGGGAAGTTCCGACTTCTCCGATCGGCGTGCCATACAGCATGTTGCGAAAGATTTCGGTTGTCATCACGAGAATCGGAGCCTCGCGATTAACCGACACGTCTCCAGTCAGCAGCCCGACTCGATCGGCTCCAAACTGGTTGCGAAAATCACGCAGCTTTTGATTTGAGAGCGCTTTGAGCGGCGTAGTGTAGAGCACTCTGCGTCCGTCTGCCAATGCCCGATGAATGGCATATTCTCCGATCAGGGTTTTCCCAGAGCCTGTAGGTGCACAGACCACCACCGACTTATCTGCTTCTAGAGCCGCGATCGCCTGTAGCTGAAAGTCATCTAGCTCAAAAGGAAACAGCGTTTTCAGGTCAAGCCGAGAAGAGGGAGGGGAATTGTTCACCAAAGGTTCCAAAAAGGTTGATGTTAAAGTAATCGCCGTGCATCTAGATTTTATAGACGATCGGACAGTTGGGATAGATACCATCTTAGACCGTAAACTTCATCTGCTAATTGAGGGTTGAAGTCAAGGGGGATGCCTCTATTTAGATTGCTGTTTGTGGCGATCGTAAAATCCATAAAAAAATAGAGTAAATTGTTCTATGCTTTTGATCCGCTTCTACCCTGACATTAGGGTTGGCAAGTTGCAGTTTAGTGATTGGTTCGATGGTTAGTGGTAGAGGTTTACTGTGGAAATTGCGATGGTCGAAAGTCTCTGGGCACAAGTTTTAGAGCGGTTACAGGTTCAACTCAGCCGCCCCACGTTTGAGACTTGGATTAAGACCGCCGTTCCTGAGCAGTTAGAAGACGGTTGCCTGGTGATTCGCACTCCTAACCCGTTTGCTAAGAATTGGATTCAGAAGTATTACATCAAGACAATCACCGAGGTTGTGGAACAAGTGGTTGGGCAACCGATCGAGATCCACATCACGATCGCTCAAGGTGATGATGGCACTCTGCTCGGTGATGCCGATATGTATTATCCCCTCCCGATCGAGGTGAATATTCCCGAACCTCCGACGGGGCAGCGCGCCCAGAATTCTGACCTCAATCAAAAATATGTCTTTTCTCGTCTAGTCGTCGGTCCCAATAATCGCATGGCACACGCCGCCTCTCTTGCGGTTGCCGAGTCACCCGGACGGGAGTTTAACCCATTATTTTTATGTGGCGGCGTTGGGTTAGGGAAAACCCACTTAATGCAAGCGATCGGGCATTACCGTTTAGAAATCTGCGCCAGTTCTAAAGTCTTTTACGTCTCGACTGAGCAGTTCACCAACGATTTGATCTCCGCAATCCGCAAAGACAGTATGCAAAGCTTCCGAGAGCTTTATCGAGCCGTTGATGTGCTACTGGTGGATGATATTCAGTTCATCGAAGGTAAAGAATATACGCAGGAAGAGTTTTTTCACACCTTCAACACCCTGCACGAGGCGGGGAAACAGGTCGTGTTAGCCTCCGATCGTCCGCCTAACCAAATTCCTCGGCTGCAAGAACGGCTTTGCTCTCGCTTCTCAATGGGCTTAATCGCTGACATTCAGCCGCCCGATTTAGAAACTCGCATGGCAATTCTGCAAAAGAAAGCTGAGTATGAAAATATGCGCTTGCCGCGAGAGGTGATCGAATACATTGCGTCTAGCTACACCTCCAACATTCGAGAACTGGAAGGGGCACTCATTCGAGCGGTGGCGTATATTTCGATTTCGGGGCTTTCGATGACCGTCGAAAATATTGCCCCTGTTTTGAATCCACCCGTTGAGAAAGTCGAAGCCTCTCCAGAAGCTGTGATTATGGCGGTTGCTGATGCGTTTAATGTACCGATCGAAGACCTCAAGGGCAATTCTCGTCGTCGAGAAATCAGCGTCGCGAGACAAATCGGGATGTATTTGATGCGTCACCATACTGAACTGAGTTTGCCAAAAATCGGCGAAGAGTTTGGCGGCAAAGATCACACGACCGTAATGTATAGCTGCGACAAAATTGCTCAACTCAAAACCAACGATCCCAGCATGGCGCAAACGCTCAAACAGTTGGGTGATCGCATCAATCTAGCAAGTCAATCCAAAAAATGATGATTCAATAGTACAAGGGGTCTTTAGCAAATCCCATCGATCGAGTCATTTTCGATTCATTTTACTCATCAAAGAGGATGGATCAAAATCGCCTTGTGGAAAACTCCACCTTTTCTGTGGAAAACTTTGTGGGAAACCTGTCAAAAACTTCTTGGCTGTCGTGGAAAACTTCAAAAGACTCCCTTAAAACACTGATTTAGAGAATCTTTTCCACAAGTTTTCCACAGACGATCGAGCCTTCAACATCCTTCCTGAACGTCACTTTGACCTTTTCTCCACATTTTCCACAGTTTCTCTAGCAGCAATTTATTCAAAAATTTTTGCCCTCAAACCCTTGATAAATCATGGTTTCGATGCCCACTAGCAGGTTCTAAACAGGGGTGCTAGTATGCTCAAACAAGATTCCTAAACAAAACAATTCCACAAAATTTGCGAAGTAAACCATTCAGAGATTAGCTTCGTCGATCGCCCTCACTCTCCACCTTCTTTAGCCCTCAACTGCCATGAAACTGGTTTGCGCCCAAAACAACCTCAATTCCCATCTTTCGCTGGTCAGCCGAGCGGTTTCGTCGCGTCCTACGCACCCAGTCTTGGCAAACGTGCTGCTTAACGCTGATGCTGCAACCCAGCGAGTTAGCCTCAGCGCGTTTGACTTAAGTCTTGGCATTCAAACAAGTTTTTCGGCTCAAGTGCAGGAGAGTGGCTCTCTAACGCTTCCTGCCAAACTATTAGGTGATATAGTCTCTCGGCTTCCAGATGGAGACATTACGCTTGATAGCGGCACTGATGCAGATGCGGGGCTGACTACGCTAACGTGCGCGTCAGGACGATATCAAATGCGGGGCATGGGAGCCGAAGAGTTTCCAGAACTGCCCGTGATTGAAGATGGCGAGTTGGCAACTCTCTCAGCAGAAGCGCTGATTGATGGCTTGCGGGGGTCTCTGTTTGCCGCGAGTGCTGATGAAACGAAGCAAGTATTGACGGGCGTTCACCTGAGCTTGCAACCCGATGGGCTGGAGTTTGCCGCAACTGACGGACACCGCTTGTCGGTAGTGCAGACGATCGAAGAAGATGCCTCGCCTGACCGCTCTAAAAGTGAGACGGCTCTGAATGTCACGATTCCTGCCAAAGCCTTGCAAGAATTGATCAAAATGCTTGGACAGGGTGGAAGCTCGGTTGCAGTCCAGTTTGACCAGGGGCAAGCTATTTTTGAATGGACAGACCAACGCTTGACCAGTCGGTTGCTAGAAGGGCAATATCCCAACTATCGGCAACTGATTCCTAAACAGTTTACGCATCAGATGACAGTCGATCGTCGCCTGCTCTTGGGTGCCTTAGAACGAATCTCGGTGCTAGCTGATCAGAAGAATAATATCGTCAAGCTGAGTTTAGATGGCTCAAATCAAGAACTGACGCTCTCAGTTGATGCCCAAGACGTGGGTAGCGGTCGTGAGACCATGCCTGCTCAAATTTCGGGAGACAGTCTAGATGTGGCGTTTAACGTCAAATATTTAGTCGATGGACTGAAAGCGATCGCAACCTCTGAAGTGCAAATGCAGCTAAATACGTCGACGAGTCCTGCAATTTTGTCCCCTCTGGGCAGCATCAAAATGACTTATCTAGTGATGCCAGTCCAAGTAAGATCCTGACCTCAATATGTCTATAAAGTAAACAACAGCAACAAAACAGGCTTTATAGAACCCATTTGAGATCTAGTTAACCGCCAACCGTTTGAGCATGAGACGGATGAAACAAAGATTGACCTTAGCCGTGGCATGGGTAAGAGGTCGCTCGAAGTTCTTGACTAGGCTTTTGCAACGCTCCATCCAAGCATTTGAGCGCTCCACGACCCAGCGAGCCGCCACCGGAACAAAGCCTGATTTTCCCTGAGCTTGTTTTTCTGCTTTGGAGGGCTTGGGCGAGCGTTCAAACCGAATCTTGGTCATGATTTGGGGATAAATCTGAGTCAGGGCTTGGGTCAGAGTCTCCGGGTGATAGCCGTGGTCAAGTAAAATCGTAATCTTGGGGACAGTCACGGGCTTCGATTTGAAGTACTTGATATTAAGGTCTAGCATTTCAATCAACCCTGGATCATCCGATACACTAGCTTTCGTGCAATGGACAAAGAACGGAAACCCTAAAGTCTCGACCGCGAGATGTCGTTTAATCCCATTTGTGGATTTGTAGAAACAGAAGCCTTTGGAGTCCACGCTGGCATTGCAGGTATTCTTAACCGCCTGAGAGTCGATTCAGAGCAACCGCGTCCACTTTGGGTTTTTTTGACCTGTTCGCGCACCTGTTCATGGAGTGCATCTCGAATAGAGTCAAGAATGCCTTCGCAGCGCCACTGCTTGTAGTACCAGAACACGGTGGAGTAGGGCGGCAAGTCTCTGGGCAGGTCGCCCCAGTTACAGCCATTTTTGAGCTGATAGAAGATGCCATCCAAGATTTGTCGCTTTGTCCAATTGGGAGGTCTCGTGTTCTGCTTCTGAGGGAGAAGCGGCTCAATGATTTTCCACTCTGAGTCAGTCAAATTGCTGGAGTACGCCATTTTTGATTACCCTACTCCACCAAAACAACAGATGTCAAATGGGTTCTATAGACACGTTGTTTACACATCAATAGAATGCTTGTCTTTAACGAACTCGATGTACTTAAGGTACCTTGAGTTTTTCATTGTTGAGATAAGAATCATGTTGTGTAGCAATACAAATTTACTATAAAAACAACATGAAGCCTCAACGCATCAGATTGCCAGATGGTAAGGTGAGTTGGCTGGTACTCGATGATGACTACCAGCCGATTGAGCCTATCACCCGTTACATCAAGTACATTGAGAGCCTGGAGCGCTCACCAAATATAGCAACCGCCACAAAGGTTAGGACGTTATCCTTAGAAATCCATCATTCTTCCGAATCCGATGCCCAAAGCTTACAACAACGACCTGCGTCACAAAGTCATCGCAGCGATTGAACTCAATGGGATGAAACGGTGCGAGGTCAGTGAGTTGTTCGGGATTAGCCGCAATACGATTCACCAATGGTTTCAACTCAAAGCTGAAACCGGAGATATCCAACCCAAACCCACAGAGCACCGAGGTCATAGCCACAAAATCACCGATTGGGACAAGTTCCGAGCTTTCGTGAGTGCGAACCCCGATCAGACGCAGACAGAAATGACCCAGCTGTGGCAAGACGACACCAGTGAGCGGACGATGAGTCGAGCACTGAAGCGGATTGGGTTCACGCGAAAAAAAAGACCGATGGGTATCAAGAGCGAGATGCACAAAAGCGAGTAGACTTCCGGGAGCAACTTGCGAGCGTAGCCGCAGAGCAAATCGTCTATGCCGACGAAGCCGGGATGGATAGCCGCGATGAGTATGGCTATGGCTACAGCCCAAAAGGGGAGCGACTGTATGCTTTGAAGTCCGGTCGCAGAAGTGGACGAGTCAATATGATTGCCGGTGTCTCGTGTCAACATAGGGCTCTTCCGAGCTTTTGGTGATCCAGAATTTTGAGCAACCGAAACTCAGCAGGTGCGTTGGATGAATCTGAAATTACGCCACCTCAGCTACGAGTTCTCTCGCTTTTGGAGATGTTGTAGAACACAGATCACCAAAAGCTCGGAAGAGCCCTATGTAGTTGACACGAGACAGTATCCCTACTTATTGAGAGGACTTGCGATGACCCAAGCCAACCAAGTCTGGTGTACCGACATCACCTATCTCCCAGTCTGTCGAGGACACTTCTAGTGAGTGGCCGTGATGGATTGGACTAGTCGTCACGTCTTGTCCTGGCGGATCTCCAACACCTTAGAACTTCACTTTTGCGTGGAGGCGTTGGAAGAAGCCTTATCCAACTACACCCCACCTGTGATCTTTAACACGGATCAAGGGGCACAGTTACAGCGAACGCCTTTACAGACTGTCTGAAAGCCTCTGGAGTTCAGATTAGTATGGATGGTCGAGGGCGCTGCCACGACAACATCTTTATCGAACGATTGTGGAGGAGTCTAAAGTATGAGTTGATTTATCTCAAAGCGTTCGAGGATGGTCAACATTTAACGCAAGAGGTCAAACAGTGGTTTCGTTGGTACAATCAAGTTCGTCCACATCAAGGATTAGATTATCAGACACCAAATCAAGTGTATTGTGATAATCTAAAGAAACGAAGTGAGTGATAAAGCAATTGAGATCTTGAACACGAAACTGAATGGATCTGAGAATTTGAATCCCTAGCTTATTCACCCCCTGAAAACTGTCTAGTCTTGGGGGTCCACTTCAGAAACCCCTGAAATCTCGTATTTTTTATGCCAATTTTGACCTTATGACAGTGCCGTTCAAATAAATCGTTTGCTGTACTAGTCGCCTTCAAGCCTTCATAAGGTACAGTTATCAGACACCTAATTCATTGGTGTAACCCCTAAATTTTCCCAATTTCAATATGCGAAACGAGCCTGTGATATATTGATAGCAGGCATTTCAGACTGTCTCCCGATAAGCTTGGGACTAAAGTCACTATTAATGCTTGTAGCTTGGACTTTGGGACAATAATAGCTTGTAGAAGGGGCTATGGAGGTGAAATGCCTCAACGGTAGAATCAGGCTTCGGGCGATCGCTCTGGACACTAATAGCTTGTCAAAGTTGCCACTTAAAGCTTGTTGTTCCAGAATTCTGACTACACATCGACTTGAGTGGCTGAAAAGCTGCCAACACCAGTTCTCATTTAGGAGCTTGAAGTATGGTTGTTCGTCTCCCTCGTGTTCAACTTTATCTTGCTCCTCAATTTGGGAGGCGACAATTTTTCCGATACATGGCAGGTGGCGCGACTGCCGCGCTCACACTCGGATATCTACGACCTGCCGAAGGTGTTGCACCGACCTTAGAAGAACTCTGCTCTGCCGCGCCGCTCAATTCTCGCTGCAAAGACTACCTCCCCGGTGTACAAGCCCAAGATGAGCAGGGACACCTCATTCAAGCTAATCAGCTTTTGCCGACCGCTCATCCGGGAAGCAGAATTGCAGTGAAAGGACTCACTGCTCCGGCGATTGTTTATCTCGTCGTTACCGATGCTCCGACGATTGCCGAGTATGCCATTAGTTCGGTCTGTACTCACTTGGGCTGTACTGTAGCTTGGAACGCTGAGCAGAAGCAGTTTTTATGCCCCTGTCATGGGTCGCGCTATGATCCCCAAGGTCGAGTTGTGCATGGACCTGCTCGGCGCAATTTAGGACTGGTCACTGTCGTTGTTAAGCAAAACCAGGTTCGCTTGGTTGCCCGTCAACCCTCGATCGATCCGCGGGTTAAAACTCCGTGAATAGTCGCAGTAGGTCTCTGATTGACATCTAAATGATGTCAGATGAAAGTCAGAAAGGAATCAAAGATTACTCTTTATTCTCCATTTCACGATCGAGCTTTTCATAAATCGCTTCTAAAATCCATTGGTGCCGACTGGGGGTAGGGCGACGACTTTGAACGACTTGATCCACTCGACTCAGCAGGTCAACAGGAAGGCGCAACTTTAGACCCTTCACTTCCTCCTCGGCGGGTTCTTCGATCGGTGGAGGTGTCACCCCTTGAGGCACCGATCCGCCTTCTTGAATAAACTCATCGACACTTGTTGGTTTACATCTCACAACCATTTGATTTCACCTTGACTTCTCTAAGAACTCTAAAAAGAATCGAATTGACCTCTGAACGACTCTACTATGACATCACTTAAGCATCGAAAAGAAGTGTGTAGAGCGGTTTAATTTCAGTGATCGCTTTGGAGTTAGACGGCTTTACTTCGGTGACAGCCAGTTCATTTGCCGCTGTCGACCGAAAGGCTTTACGATTTCCCATTGGGGCATCAATGAACTCCAGACCAGGCGTTTCTTTCGCGATCTCCGCCGCTTCTGCATTGTCTGACCCTTTAGCATCGGCTCGATTGATTACGCAGACGGCTTTGAGGCTCTCATTAAGGGCGCGGGCTTCCTCGACTAACTTACCGATCCTCTCTAGGGTCTACACGTCAAAGGAGCCAGGGAGGAAAGGAATCACATAATATAGTTGCCACCGACAAAGCGGCTCTCTGTCCGGCGGTGTCTCGTCCTCCCACATCGATCACAATGTCGCCATACTTTTTCGCCATACGGGTCACTTCCGATCGCACCGCAACCCCATGCAATTTAATCGAGGTGTACCCTGCTCCGCCTTTTTCTGCCATTGCCTCATTGCGGATGACGGTGAAATCTGAAGCAGTGCCCTGATCATCGGCATCGACGAGCAGCACATCGTTTTCGTCATTTGCCCGACTTCCATATCACTACCCAACTCCACATCCCGCTTCATCTCCTCCAGGTCAAACGACCTCGGCAAGAAATCGGGATTCTGCGTCGCCACCTCCAACGCCTTATTTACAAACGCCTGACTCTTATCGCCCATTTTCGGTAACGATTTGCGCTGCTCTGGGGTCAGATCCATCAAAAACGGTAGCTTCTCCTTGATTGTGGCAACTGCTGCCAACACCGCATCCCGATCGGTCTGGGTCATCATGGCACTGACTTAATTCGTGGTCATCGTAGACTGCTCCGTGTAAGGGTTTACGGCTCTAGAATGCCCTCAGATAAAGTCACAATCTCAAACTTATACTTATTAACTCAGCCACGATCGATCGGTCGTGGCGGAACTCTTTCGCCCCTAAGTCCCCCAAGCTTGGGCTACCGTGTACACACAAATCGTTGAGCCCTTTGTTTCAGTCGGCTTCAGCCCCCTAAATCCCCCAAAATTAGGGGACTTTGACCCTGAGCAATATCTTGAACTTTGAACCTTTTTCTGGCTCAAAGTCCCCCAGAATGGGGGATTTAGGGGGCGAAGATCTCGGCGATGACGGGATCAGGAAGACTTGTGTGTATACAGTAGCAAGCTTGGGAGAGTGACTTTGAACGGGAGAAATGGTTTGATCACATCCTGCTGTGCCGAAACGCCTCTACGGGCTGGGCTGCTTTTAGATGTGAAACGAGCATCAATTCGGCAATACGCATCAAAGAGGGGTAAACACCGACCTTTCAGAATCGGCTGACTTCTCTACAATGGCTGTATCACAATTAATGGATATAAGTAGAGGGGGACACGATGCAGCCAACCAACCCCAATCAATTTACCGAGAAAGCCTGGGAAGCGATCGTTCGTACCCCAGAAATTGCCAAGCAATATCAGCAGCAGCAAATCGAAAGCGAACACCTGATGCGCGCCTTGATTGAGCAAGATGGGTTAGCCACTAGCGTCTTTAACAAGCTCGGCATCAACGGGCAAAAACTGCACGATCGCACCGACGAATTTATCAGCCGTCAGCCCAAGATTTCTGGCAGTGGCGGGTCAGTTTATCTCGGTCGCAGTTTAGATACGCTGTTCGATCGAGCCGAAAACTACCGCAAACAGTTTGAGGATGAATTCATCTCGATCGAGCATATGCTGTTGGGCTATGCAAAAGACGATCGATTTGGCAAAGGGCTGTTTGCGGAATTTAAACTCGACGAACCTAAGCTTAAAGAAGCGATCGAACAGATACGAGGGAGTCAAAAGGTGACGGATCAAAACCCGGAAGGCAAGTACGAATCACTCGAAAAATATGGACGAGATCTCACTGAGTATGCTCGTCAAGGCAAGTTAGATCCCGTCATTGGGCGCGATGATGAGATTCGCCGCACGATTCAAATTCTCTCGCGTCGGACGAAGAATAACCCGGTTCTGATTGGCGAACCGGGCGTAGGGAAGACGGCGATCGCCGAAGGATTGGCACAACGAATCATCAATCGAGATGTTCCAGAATCGTTGCTCGATCGCAAACTGATTGCCCTGGATATGGGTTCTCTGATTGCGGGTGCCAAGTATCGCGGCGAATTTGAGGAGCGCTTAAAGGCAGTTCTCAAAGAAGTCACCGAGTCTCAAGGCACGATTATCTTATTCATCGACGAAATTCATACGGTCGTGGGTGCAGGCGCAACTCAAGGCGCGATGGATGCTGGAAACCTGCTTAAGCCAATGCTGGCGCGGGGCGAACTTCGATGTATCGGTGCAACGACCTTAGATGAATACCGCAAGTACATCGAAAAAGATGCGGCGCTAGAGCGGCGCTTCCAGCAAGTCTATGTCGATCAGCCCAGCGTCGAAGAGACAATCTCGATTCTCCGAGGTCTGAGAGAACGCTATGAGCTTCACCACGGAGTCACCATCTCTGACAGTGCTTTAGTAGCTGCCGCCGTGCTTTCGACTCGCTACATTAGCGATCGCTTCCTCCCTGATAAAGCGATCGACCTGGTAGACGAAGCCGCCGCCAAGTTGAAAATGGAAAACACGTCTAAGCCAGATGAGCTAGATGAAATCGATCGCAAAGTCTTGCAGATGGAGATGGAGCAGCTTTCTCTGAAAAAAGAGACTGACCCGGCTTCTCTTGATCGTTTAGAGCGGCTCGATCGAGAACTGGCAGACCTCAAAGAAGAGCAAAGCCATTTGAATGCTCAGTGGCAAGCTGAGAAAGGGGGTCGTGACCAGATCAAAGAGTTGAAAGAAGAGATCGAGCGCGTCAATCTCGAAGTTCAGCAAGCAGAACGCGATTATGATCTCAACAAAGCGGCTGAATTGAAGTATGGCACCCTCACAGATTTGAATCGCCGACTTCAACAGGCAGAAGCCCAGAGTGTTCAAACCCAAAAGAGTGGCTCGTCTCTGCTGCGCGAAGAAGTCACCGAAGCTGACATTGCCGAAATCATCTCGAAGTGGACGGGTATTCCGCTCAGTAAACTGGTGCAGTCTGAAATGCAAAAGCTGCTGCACTTAGAAGATGAGTTGCATAACCGCGTGGTGGGTCAAGACGAAGCAGTGACAGCCGTGGCAGATGCTATTCAGCGATCGCGTGCCGGACTTGCAGACCCCAACCGACCAACGGCGAGTTTCATCTTCTTAGGTCCTACGGGTGTTGGCAAAACCGAACTCGCAAAAGCTCTTGCCGTCTATCTCTTCGACACCGAAGAGTCGATGGTGCGAATCGATATGTCTGAGTATATGGAGAAACACGCCGTCTCTCGTCTGATCGGTGCCCCTCCAGGATATGTCGGCTATGAAGAAGGCGGACAGTTGACCGAAGCGGTTCGTCGTCGTCCGTTCTCGGTGATTTTATTTGACGAAATCGAGAAAGCGCATCCTGATGTGTTTAACGTCATGCTGCAAATTCTGGATGACGGGCGTGTCACTGACTCCCAGGGTCGTACGGTGGACTTTAAAAACTCCATCATCATTATGACTAGCAATATTGGGTCGCAATATATTTTGGATCTGGCTGGGGATGATACTCAATATGAGGAGATGCGATCGCGGGTGATGGATGCGATGCGATCGAGCTTCCGTCCTGAGTTTCTCAACCGCATCGACGAGATTATCATCTTCCACAGTCTCAACAAGGCTGAGTTGCGTGAGATTGTCAAACTGCAAGTGCAACGGCTTGAAAAACGGTTGTCCGATCGTAAGATGTCTCTCAAACTATCTGACTCGGCGCTAGATTTCTTAGCTGAGGTGGGCTTTGACCCTGTGTTTGGGGCACGTCCGCTCAAGCGTGCGATTCAACGTGAGTTAGAGACTCAAATCGCTAAGTCGATTCTGCGAAGTGAGTTTAACGA
Organism: Phormidesmis sp.; assembly: GCA_965277365.1. Taxonomy (GTDB): domain Bacteria; phylum Cyanobacteriota; class Cyanobacteriia; order Leptolyngbyales; family Leptolyngbyaceae; genus Phormidesmis_A. The sequence goes on from CBDICO010000002.1 coordinate 181,824, forward strand.
AGGCGACACCATCTTTGTCGATGTGGGCGAAACAGAGCGATTAGAGTTTCGGCGCTTGCCTTCTGAGGTGCTGACCACTCAGTAATATGAGGTTGAGGGTAGGCAAGTCCTGCCCTCTTTTTATGAATAATCAGACCTGTCTGCTGTAATCGTCTTCATGCCGCAAACCCTGTCCCCCAACGAATTTTTTAATGCTCCTGGCATCATCTTGGATGTTCGTAGTCCGGCTGAATATACCCAGGGACACATCCCCGGAGCCGTCAGTTTTCCCCTCTTTAGTGACGACGAACGCGCTCAAGTCGGGACTTGCTATAAGCAACAGGGCAAAGATTTCGCGATCGAGCTGGGCTTGACGATCGTCGGCTCAAAGCTCGCCCAATTCGTCCAATCGGCTAAAAAACTGTCTCCCGATCGTCCGATCCGTCTCTACTGTTGGCGCGGCGGAATGCGAAGCAGCAGTATGGCGTGGCTCCTTGAAACCGCAGGAATGCAGGCTTATCTGCTAGAAGGGGGCTATAAGGCGTTTCGGCAGTGGGTGCGTTCTACCTTCGCGATGCCGCAAGCGATCGTGACTCTCGGCGGGATGACGGGTACCGGAAAAACGATTTTGCTCAACGCATTGGCAAATCGAGGAGAACAGATTCTCGACTTAGAACATTTAGCCAATCATCGTGGCAGCAGTTATGGCAGTTTGGGGCTACCGCCGCAGCCCAGCAATGAGCAGTATGAAAATCTACTTGCGGTGCAGTGGGTGAGGCTCGATCACGACCGCCCTGTGTGGATTGAAGCCGAAAGCCGTCGGGTCGGATTATGTCGCGTTCCCGATGAGATTTTTTTGCAGATGGTTGAGTCGCCTGTCGTGCAAATCGAGCGATCGCGCGGCGAACGGATTGCAATTTTGCTAGAGGTCTACGGGGCGGCTGACCCTGAAGAACTGATTGCTGCCACTCAACGAATCAGTAAAAAACTAGGTGGACAGAATGCTCAAGCCGCGATCGCTCACATTCGGGAGGGTGACTTATCATCCGCGATCGCGATTGTTTTAAACTATTACGATAAGTCTTATCAGTTTGACTTGACGAAACGCAAGGTATCGATTTATCCAGTCGATGTGTCTGGACTTTCTAGGCGCGAAAGTGTCGATCGGCTGATTGATCAATCTAGAAAGATTTTTGCAGATCATCAAATTCAATCAGCGCAAGAATTAGTGATAAATAGGACGTAATTATGCAGCTATTGATTGACCACGATCGCTTGCGAATTGATCTCAACACTTGGGAACGAATTCTCGCATTCTTCTTTAATCAAACGCTTGAAATTCCCTTAAATCACATCCAGCAAGCTACAACTGGAAAACCCGAAACGGATTGGAAAGAGGTTCGATTACCCGGCACGTTTCTTCCCGGTGTGATTAAGGCTGGCACTTACTACACGAGCCAAGGACGAGAATTTTGGTACGTTTCTCGTGAAGAATGTTTAACGCTTGAGCTAAAGGATGAATTCTATAAAAAGATTGTGCTCACGATCGACCAAAGTCAAGTTTGGCGCGATCGCATCAATCAACAGCGAGATCGGATTCACCAACCCGAATTGATTTAATCTCCAACTCTAGAAATCCAGTTTGCTGATCTGGCGTTCTTAAAAACACTAAATCCTCACTTTCTCCAATCACGATCTCGGCAGTTGTATAAATAATATTGCCATCATTGAGATGTCCTCCGATTACCGTTCCTGTTGAGTCAGCCACCAAAATATGCAAGTGGATTCCATTGATTGAAAGTGTCCCGTTGAGAGAGAGAATCTCAAATCTTTCTTGCAAACGTTCGCTTTCTGCCTGATCAGCAAATCGAATCGCAGCTTGTTTAAGACTTCCGATCGCCGATAAAATAAACCCCGCCTGAATGTTATTTGAGAGAGCAAACTCCTTTAAACTTTGGCGCAGATCTCGATCGGATTTCAGGCGCAACGCAAAGACTTTCATAGCGGCGATCGCTCTTGATTACTTGCCACAAATGACTCGCCGCATCTGCTTAAGATTGGTTGGCAAATCAAACTGAATGGCTTGCTCAATCAACATCCCCGGAATCGGAATCGTCGGAATCGCCTGCACCGAATAAGTCAAAATCGTGCCATCTCCACACGCTTGTAGCTGCAAGTCAGCGCTGAAATCGTGAAAGCTTCCCGACTCAAGATAGAACTGAATCCGTTGATGTTGAGTTTCTAGAACCTTGAGATGAATCTCAACCTGCGCCGTCAGAAACAAAAAGGCTTTGCTGGCTTTTTGATAAATGCGCTTGACCTGTCGCTTCAGCACTGTCGCACTAGAGCTACTAATGCCGTTGTGCACCACTTCGCTGCGAGTGATGTCAGGAAAAAACAGCGTCCAGCGAGGATAATCGGTTAACTGCTGCCAGACTTGAGCGGGAGAGACAGGCAAATACATCTGAGCAGTGACCGCCCCTCCCCAAGCACTATAGGAACGGGTTTTGAGAAGAATATCACCGTTCATTAGAGAGGTGCGTTGAACGTCACGAACCTCTGGAATGCCTGCCGAAACCTCTGTAGATCTCTGAAGTGAATTGTGGTTTTTCAATGCAGTCATCTTGATTCAGCACTCCTCAATGAAGGTCAGCGGGTGATTTCGGCTGTGCAGAGCAGATGACGAATAATGTAACGAGTCGTCGATCGCGCCCCTACCAGAGTCAAGTTATCAATATAATTGACACCTTGCCATAAAAATCTGCCGTTTTTTGATGAAGATTCAGATAAATTGGCTCGTGGTGAAGACAAGCAAAAACAATTATCACAGTCAGGAGAAATTATGAGTAAGTCATCTAACTCACGGGTCATTGTCTTTCTGGGAGTCATAGGGCTGACGGCTCTAGTCTGGATTCTCCGGGGCGTAGGGTTACTCACCTTTATACCAGGGTTTGTCTTATGGGTACTGATTTTATTATCGATCGTGCTAGCGATCGTCAATGGACTCATTGAGACGAGATAACCATTAAAGTATTCTCATTTCGATCTAGTTACTTCTGATACTAAAGTAGGAGTTTCTCGGTTAACCTTTGCTGACTTCAAACCCGTCCTCAGATGGATTGTTCTAACTTCAACAACTGAGATGATAGTAATAATAAGTAGTAATTTCTATTTAGTTATTAAAACTCTGTGTTTTCAAATTAATACACCATGAATTCTGAAACTCAAACTCGTGGGCAGCTAGAACGCACTCTTTCCCAACGTATTCAAGCCCTCTACCGCGCTCAGCTTGGGCAGCAGCCAAGTCGAGTTCAGTGCCAAATCTTTGACGGTAAAATTGTCATTATTTTAGAAGATTCTATTACTAAAACTGAACAAGTTTTGGTTGCTAGTGGTCAAGAAGAATTGGCAGAACAAGTACGAGACGATCTCGATAAAGCCTTCAATCCTCAACTGACAGAGTTGATTCAAGAAGTCGTTGGAATTGAAGTCATTGATATTTTAACCGATGCTACTCTTAAGACTGGAAGGACAGGCATGATCGCGGTCTTAGCAGACACTCCTCAGTTTCGGGAGCCGCAAGGAAATCGCAAATCTAAGAGTGACACAGATGTAATTGACGTAGAATGACCGCTTCTAACTCTTTAACGAAGGATTCTCACGTAGTCAGCACAGACATTGCCAGACTCAATCGTAGTCTCTGTTTCTAGTAAGCGCCGTGGCTGCGATGATGGGAACAGTTTCTGTCGTTGGCGTAGCAGTGATGGACAGACTTGCTCGATTAAGAAAGTGTTATAAGAAGCGTGAATGCTTCGGGCACAATTTCGACTGTTTGAAAGCTTACAATAAGTTATGACGCTTTAATGCAATACTCCGGACATTTTTTGAGACAAATGCTGAAACCCGCATTCCACTATTGGTATTTGCCTCAGTGATGAGGCTGAAACTCGCATTTCCCTATTAGCGATTTAAAATTGTCCGGACTGTTGTTAATGAAAACTTAAAAAGTATTAAGGACTAGATTTGGATAGGATGAAACTTATAGAAGAGAGTAATTCATCTATCAGTGTCTTAAACAACACGGATTAGCGTTACATTTTTTTTATTTTAATTGAGTTGATTAGTCTCTAATAAGGCAGAATCTTAAGTTATTGTTCGGAGAGTAAGCTATGGGAATCGCTACAACAAACCCTGCAACGGGAGAAGTCTTACAAACGTTTTCGCCTTTAAGTGATCGAGACCTCGACACAAAGATCGCTCATGCCCAGCAGACGTTTCTCAGCTATCGCGCTATCTCTATGTCGCAAAAAGCTGTTTGGCTGAATCGGGCGGCTGAGATTTTAGAGACAGAGCGCGATCGCTTTGGCAAACTGATGACGATGGAAATGGGCAAGCCTTTAAAGGCAGCGATCGCAGAGGTTGAGAAATGCGCCTCGGTTTGCCGTTATTACGCTGAAAATGCGTCTCATCTCTTAGCCGATGTTTTCGTTCAAACCGATGCCAGCCATAGTTTTATCCGCTATCAGCCACTAGGCATTGTTTTAGCAGTCATGCCGTGGAACTTTCCATTTTGGCAGGTGTTCCGATTTGCGGCTCCGGCACTGATGGCAGGAAATGTCGGCTTGCTCAAACACGCCTCAAATGTGCCCCAGTCAGCCCTGGCGATCGAAGAAATTCTCCATCGGGCGGGTTTTCCAAGCGGGGCATTTCAAACGCTATTAGTCGGAGCGGATAAGGTCGCGGCGATCGTGGCTGACGATCGCGTTAAAGCCGCAACGCTCACAGGCAGCGAACCTGCGGGGATGAGTTTAGCCGCGACAGCAGGCAAGCACCTCAAAAAAGTCGTTTTAGAACTGGGCGGCAGTGACCCGTTTATTGTCATGCCCAGCGCCGATTTAGAGACGGCTGTCTCGACCGCCGTGATCGCTCGCATGATCAATAATGGGCAGTCTTGCATTGCGGCAAAACGGTTTATTGTAGCGGACGCGATCGCCGATGAGTTCATTGATCGCCTGCTCGACCACTATCGCGCGCTCAAGATTGGCGACCCGCTCTTACCCGACACTGATATGGGACCGCTTGCTACACCTGGAATCCTCAAAGATTTAGATCAACAGGTGAAAACAAGTGTCCAGCAAGGAGCCAAACTCTTGATTGGGGGTGAACCGTTGCCTGATCGTCCAGGTAATTTCTATCCACCAACCATTCTGAGCGAGATTCCGGCTGGCTGTTTGGCAGAGCACGATGAGTTTTTTGGACCCGTGGCATTATTGTTTCGAGTTCGTGACATTGATGCGGCGATTCAACGCGCCAACGATTCTCCGTTTGGCTTAGGGGCAAGTGTCTGGACAACCGATCAAAAAGAGCGCGATCGCTTCGTCGAAGAAATCGAATCGGGTTCGGTCTTCATCAACAGCATGGTCAAGTCTGATGTGCGCTTACCTTTTGGCGGCATCAAGCGATCGGGCTATGGGCGGGAGTTGGGAAAAGAAGGAATTCATGAGTTTGTTAACATCAAGACAATTTGGGAAAAATAGGCTTGACGAATTGATTCTGAGGCTTAAGGTTTGAAAGCGATGAGATCAGCTATAACTTGAAAGGGTCAAATGCCTCCCTTTTACAGAATTGCTGATTGGTCAATTTAAAGTTTTTTGATGTCACGTAAAATTTAGAGACTCTAAAACCGAATTTTATCAAACGTATATCGGAGTTCTGATTGGACACCTATTTTAGGCTGGGTTATTGATAGAAACCAGATCGGTTTATCTAAAGATTTCAGGTTTCATGAACTAGTCTGAAATCGCCTTACTCACACTTAATCCCTTTTCCCGGAGGGTAAAATCATGGGCGAAATGAACACGGCTGAACTACTGATTCGCTGCTTAGAAAATGAGGGCGTGAAATACATTTTTGGGCTGCCAGGAGAAGAAAATCTTCACGTTTTGGAGGCGCTCAAAGATTCCTCGATTCAATTCATCACGACCCGTCATGAACAAGGCGCAGCATTCATGGCAGATGTCTATGGACGCTTGACCGGATGTGCAGGCGTGTGTCTTTCCACGCTGGGTCCGGGAGCAACCAATTTAATGACCGGAGTTGCCGACGCAAATCTCGATCGTGCTCCGCTAGTCGCCATCACTGGACAGGTGGGCACTGATCGGATGCACATTGAGTCTCATCAATATCTCGATCTGGTCGCGATGTTTGCCCCGGTTACGAAGTGGAATGCTCAAATCGTTCGACCTGGCAACACCTCAGAAATTGTTCGGCGCGCCTTCAAAATTGCTCAAACCGAAAACCCTGGAGCCGTTCATATCGATCTGCCCGAAAACATTGCCGCGATGCCTGTGCTCGGAAAGCCTCTGACTACCGGAGCGATCGAGAAAACCTACGCTTCATTTCACAGCATTGAAAAGGCGGCGATCGCCATTTCTGAAGCCAAAAATCCGCTAATTTTGGTGGGCAATGGGGCAATTCGCGATCAAGCCAGTGAGATGGTGACTAAGTTTGCGACTCAACTCACGATTCCAGTTGCCAACACCTTTATGGGTAAAGGCGTGATTCCCTTCACGCATCCTCTCGCACTGTGGGCGGTGGGGTTGCAGCAGCGAGACTATATTAGCTGCGGCTTCGATCAGGCTGATTTAGTGATTGCGATCGGCTATGACCTGATCGAATATTCACCTAAGAAATGGAATCCTAAAGCTGAGATTCCGATCGTGCATATCAGCGTCACTCCGGCTGAGATTGACAGCAGCTACAGCCCGATGGCTGAAGTGGTCGGCGATATCTCAGATGCCTTACAAGAAATTTTGTATCGCGCCGATCGAGCAGGCAAACCCGAACCTCATGCACTAGAACTGCGTGCCGAAATTCGAGCGGACTATGCCCAATATGGCAGTGATGATAGCTTTCCAATCAAGCCGCAAAAGCTGATCTATGATCTGCGGCAAGTCATGGCACCTGACGATATCGTGATCTCGGATGTGGGGGCACATAAAATGTGGATGGCGCGCCACTATCACTGTCACCGTCCTAACACCTGCATTATTTCTAATGGATTCGCGGCAATGGGCATCGCAATTCCGGGCGCGATCGCGGCTAAACTCGTCCATCCCCACCAAAAAGTGGTCGCCGTCACAGGTGACGGTGGCTTTATGATGAACTGTCAAGAATTAGAAACCGCACTGCGGATCGGCACGGCATTTGTCACGATCATTTTCAACGATGGCGGCTATGGACTGATCGAATGGAAGCAAGAAAACCAGTTCGGACATTCTTCGTTCATCAAATTTGGCAATCCCGATTTTGTCAAGTTTGCCGAAAGCATGGGATTAAAAGGCTATCGCATTGAGTCCTGCGCCGATCTGATTCCCACTTTAAAAGAGGCGCTCGCTCAAAACGTTCCGGCGGTGATTGATTGCCCGATCGACTATCGAGAAAATCTCCGCTTCACCCAACGCGCAGGCGATCTCACCTGCACGATTTAGCGTCTCTACCCTAGAGGAATCAATCGCTCTAGATCCAAATCAGATGCCACTTGAGCCAGCTTGACTAAATCAGTCGGATTGGACAGATGCGGAATCAAGCCCAAAACCGGAACATTTGTCAACGATTCGATTAAATCTACAGGTGCCCAGTTCTCAACATCGTCATTAGAGCAAGCATTGACGCAGTTGAGAACAATGCCTTTGAGATGAACGCGGCACGATCGTGCCAACGCAACATTGGCAACTGCCTGCCCGATCGCGCCCAACTTCACAGGCACCACCAACACGGTTGGAATTCGCCAATCCCATGCCAGATCTGCCACTGTCGTTTCTCGTGTGATCGGAGAACCCAATCCTCCCAGCGATTCCACTAATACCCAGTCTCTTTTCTGGCGTAGTGCCTCAAAGCTCTGCCAAACCTTTTCTAGTTTGACCTGCTTTCCTTCTTTCTCAGCCGCTAACGGAGGCGCGATCGCCGCTTCAAAATGGAGAGGATTCAACTCGTCTAACGTTTGATCGAGCGAGAACAGACGGTCGTAGAGTTCACGATCGCCCGTTCCTGATTGAATAGGCTTCATCACACCGAGCGATCGAGCTTTGCAGTAAGTCTGCCAATATGCAATCAGCGCAGTCGTTAAGACGGTCTTGCCAGCGTCGGTGTCGGTTCCGGTAATTAGTAGTGCGTTCAAGCAAAGCCACTCAAAACTTCTACTACTCTACCGAACATTCAGATCTAACTGATAATTCGTGTCTTGACTGGCAATCACATCAATTTGATAATCGCCGCTTCTCGACAGTTGAGCCTGCCAGTTCACAACTCCTGAAGAATCTTCGACCAATTTGCCGTTTGGATAGTGAATTGCCAGGGTTGCCGCACCCGAATTGAGTTGGACACTCAACGTCTGCCCTTTTTGAGCCTTCACCAAATAGCGTCGAATCATAGAAGGAGTCGTCTGACCTGCGATCTGCGTCCCTGTTTGACCTGCTGGAAAGTCAACGCGCTCAATTTGAACAGTCGGTGTGGCGCTTGGAGTCGGAGTCGGAGTCGGAGTCGGCGATGGCGTTGAAGGAGTCGGAGTCGGCGGTGCTTTCAGATTGACATCTAGCTTATAGTCTGTTTTGGGAATGCCCTTCACGGTTTTGAGTTCGATCGTATAGTCTCCCGTAAATGGCAGTACGCCATCCCAGCGAGAAACGCGACTGGCACGATCGTCTACCGGATCTTGATTGGGGGCTAGGACACTGAGCAAAACTCCCTCACTTGCTAACGCTGCACTCAACGTCTCTCCCTGCTGACCCGGAATCACAAAACTTAAAGTCTCATTCGATCGCAGCGTGCCATTTTTAGAGGTGTTTTCACCCGCAGCTAAATTGAGACGCTGCTGATAATCGACAGGCTGAGTGCTAGGGCTAGGAATCGGCGACGGACGAACGCTCGGCGTAATCGTTGGGCTAGGAGACACCACGATCGTTTGAGTCGGGGTTGGCGTAGGCGCAGGCGGATTCATCAAGGCGCGTACGAGCGTCCAGGAACCCAACCCAGTCAGTAACACTAGCCCAGTGCCGATCGCCCCCACTGCCCAAGGGTCATCCCACAGGGAGCTACGCGTCGGAATGCTCGGATCTGAGCGAGTGATATTCGTGGGAGTGACAGTGGGATCAATGTTGGCGCGTCGCCCCACAGCTACTGTGCCCATGCTTGAAGAGGGAGGCTGCGGCTGCGGCTGCGGCTGAGTAGCGCTTGGAGGAGAGGTTTGCGGCACAGGGGTAACGTTAGGCGGAGACTGAATCGCCTGAAGCACGTCTTGAGCGGATTGATAGCGATCGGTGGTGCGATAGCTCAGCATCCGGTTGAGCACCATTGCAAAACTCGGACTGCCATTTACCAATCGCTGCCAGCGCCAGGTCATCGTGGTTTCGTCAAATAATTCTTGTGGCTCTCGTCCGGTGAGCAGCACGACAGCAGTCACCGCTAATGCATACAGATCACTATTGGGATAGGCGCGCCCCGTCTGCATTTGTTCAGTGGGGGCATAGCCCAACTTACCAACCGTGGTGGATTGTCTGACCGTATCGGGTGACTGAATCCGAGTTGCCAATTCTTTCACCACACCAAAATCGATTAAGACGGGGAGCCGATCGCTCTGCCGCAGCATAATATTATCGGGTGCGATATCACGATGAATAATTCCCTTGCCGTGAATGTAAGACAGCACTGGCAAGACTTGCTGCAAAACTTGAATTACCTCCGCTTCTGAAAAGACGTAGCCCTGGGTTTTGCGTTCGTCGAGCAGGGCGCGGTAGGTCTTGCCTTCAACATAATCTTGCACTAAGAAAAACCGCTGGTCTTGCTCAAACGTCGCTCGAAACTGAGGAATCTGCGGATGCTGAATTTGATAGAGAATCTGTGCTTCCCGCTGAAAGAGTTCTTTCGACTTATCTAGCGCGTAAGCGTTGTCTTGCGGCGGAATCAGTTCTTTGAGTGCACACAGTTCATTAAATCGCCCCTGGTCTTCTGCCAAATAAGTTCGACCAAATCCACCTTGCCCCAAAATGCTCAGGACTCGATAACGATTTTGCAAAATAGTTCCGGTAGGAATAGCTGTTTGCATAGTAGATTCAGTCACTTACACTTCAATAATGGTTAAGAGGGTACTCAAAATTTGACCCGACGATTCCAGTCTAAAGTCTACAGCCCAAACTACGATACGCTGCACCTCAGTCCTTCATATTCCGATCAAGGCACACCGTCGAGGGTAGCTACACACTAAAGGACATCAGCTACGGATTGCTTCTTCATAAAAGAGAACTCTAACCACTTAATTTGGATTTGACGAATTCCTGAACTTTTTTGCCGTCTGCCTGACCCTTTAACTGCTGCATCGCTGCACCCATTACCTTACCCATGTCTTTGGCGGAGGTTGCCCCAACTTGAGTAATAATTCCGTCAATCACTTGAGCCACTTCATCGTCAGAGAGTTTCTGGGGCAAAAATTCTTCTACGATCGCTAACTCTTGTGCCTCTTGTTGTGCCAGATCATCGCGTTTTGCATTTTGATATTGCTCGATCGAGTCTCGACGCTGCTTTGCCACTTGCACCAACACCTCAGTCTCCTGTGCCTCTGTCAGTTCAATTTGCCCCAACGGACGAACGCTCACCTCTTTCTCTAACAGCACTTTCTTAATACTTCGCAAGGTTTCTAGCCGCACCTTGTCTTTAGACTTCATCGCCGCTTGAATGCCTCCAGTGATGGTCTCTTTCAGGCTCATACGACAGACTCTCCTTTTTCTTCCGGATTCCAAGATAACGCAGATGAACAGCTTAAATAGGCTTTTCTCTAGAGACTAAGTTTTGATTTATAGCTATAAGTTGCTACTGATGGAGTAAGTACGGTTATTTCTGAAATTCTTGATTTTTATGAGCATATTTTTCCATCGAAATCAATTGATTTTTACTTGAAATTCCTACTAAAATTTTTTAATTGAAGCGTTACAAGTTCTAATTGCAGTCGATGACTAAATTTGGCAATAATGGAGAGATTAGATCTAGTTTGATAGATCAATTTCTGACTTAATGCACTGCTCTGACGACTGCTCTGTCTATCTAGGAAGACGCGATCGCTTCGGCTAGAGCGCTTGTCAATTAAGCTGTTCAGTCTCCATCTAAGGTTGCTTCAAAGACTAAAGGCACGAACGAAAACGGTAGATCAGTGAAAAATGGGGGGAAGTTTTTTATTCCCGGTGATAAGATTGCGATGAATGCGTTCGAGGGCTTAATGTGATCCGTTCTGCAACGTTAACTATTCCTGCTGCATTGGCGGCAGTTCCTGACAATAATCGGCTTCGACTACTTTCTGGCTCGGCGAATGCTGCCCTCTCTCAAGAAGTTGCACGTTACCTGGGAATTGATCTCGGTCCTATGGTGCGAAAACGGTTTGCGGATGGCGAGCTTTATGTGCAACTTCAAGAATCGATTCGGGGTTGTGATGTCTACCTAATTCAGCCTACCTGTCGCCCGGTCAATGATCATCTAATGGAGCTGATGATCATGGTAGATGCCTGTCGGCGGGCTTCGGCGCGGCAGATTACAGCAGTGATTCCTTATTATGGATATGCCAGAGCCGATCGTAAAACCGCAGGTCGCGAGTCGATTACAGCAAAATTGGCGGCAAACTTGATTACTCAAGCGGGTGCGAGTCGCATTCTCGCAATGGATCTACACGCTGCTCAGATTCAGGGTTATTTTGATATTCCGCTTGATCATGTCTACGGTTCACCCGTTTTGATCAACTATTTAGCAAGCAAGCAACTTCCAGATATTGTGGTGGTTTCGCCCGATGTGGGCGGGGTAGCTCGTGCCAGAGCGTTTGCTAAAAAGTTGAATGATGCGCCTCTCGCCATTATTGATAAGCGTCGCCAAGCCCACAACGTTGCCGAAGTCATGAACGTGATCGGCGATGTGCGCGGTAAAACGGCAGTGCTAGTCGATGACATGATCGATACGGCAGGCACGATTACCGAAGGTGCCAAGATTCTGCGCCAGCAAGGAGCGCGTCAAGTCTATGCCTGCGCAACCCATGCAGTGTTTTCTCCCCCCGCGATCGAGCGTCTCTCAAATGGTTGCCTCGAAGAAGTTATCGTCACGAACACCATTCCTGTCGCCGAAGAAAATCGCTTCCCACAATTGACCGTGCTCTCAGTTGCTAATCTCTTGGGCGAAACGATTTGGCGGATTCATGAAGACACGTCTGTCAGCAGTATGTTTCGCTAGATCTACACGACGAATGTTTGTTCAATGAGGGGTCAGTTGTTTACAGATTAGCAACTGACCCCTCATTGTTTGGTGTTTCAATGGTTATTCTGTCAAGGTCTGGCTCTGCCTACGAGAACGGACCCTCAAACTATGTAATTTACCCTAAGCCATTTGGCTGGCTATCATAAGCCAAGGCGTTGATTTAATCAGTGAATCGATTACGATTTTTCTGCTTGAAGTCAAGAAATTCTGACAAAACTACATCTTTGCTCTGTCTAGAGACTGATGCTGTTCATAAATCAAGATATCTAATCATTCACTGCAATCTTCTCGTTAATTGAAAAATATTATGATTCGTTCAAGTTAACCCATTTTCTGATCTAGCCCTTTACTTAATTGCAAAACTACAGTTATCTCTATGCTCCGAGTCGTTCTTGTCTATCCTCAGATCCCACCCAACACAGGCAATATCGCCCGAACATGCGCGGCTACAGGCACCGAACTACATCTTGTTGGTCCTTTGGGGTTTGAGATTAGCGATCGCTATCTTAAACGCGCTGGGCTTGACTATTGGCCCTATGTCGATCTACGGGTTCACGCCTCGTTGCAAGATTTTCAGACGTTTCATCAACAGCAAGGCGGACGGTGGATCGGCTTCAGCACTTCAGGAAGCTATAGCTATATTCAGTTCGAGTATGTCGAAGGAGATTGGCTGCTTTTTGGCAGTGAGACTCAGGGGCTTCCTGCGGAGGTGTTATCTCTGTGTTCTACAGTGGTTCGCATTCCCATGAATCAGCCCAATGTCCGTAGCCTGAACCTCTCTGTCAGCGCGGCTGTTGGCTTATTTGAAGCCCGTCGCCAGTTAGGATATCTGGAGTAGAAGCGACCCTCTAATTCCTTTTAGAGTCGATGGGAAGTCAGCAAGGGGGTTCAGCCTCGTTGCTAGAAGGATTTTAGCCTTCTCAAAGCTGAATATTACTGCATCTATATATATGTGTCTAAATATCGAGAAGGCAATGGTGAAGAAACAATACTCGCCAGCATCACAGGCACTTCACACGTCAATTCCTCCGTGAGATACGCATCAATCAGATAAGTTATCCAGAACACTAAATTGCAACAATTCGATAAGAAATCCGTATGTAAACGTGAGGCACCTCTGAAAAATGCTGTGAACTCCCTGTTGCGTTCAAATAACGACTCATTGAGTGTCTTACAAACCCCATCCCGACTGGATTGTTGGGAAAGTGGACGAGTTTGAAATCAGCAAGTTTCCCTTCTTAGAGTGCACGTCGTCTACATGATCCTACGGTTGATAGTGATCCTCACTTTGCCTTAACTTCGAGTGGTTACATGCCCACAAACGCTGGCTTGACGAAGACCTTAACTACTGGTTTAGAGATCTTTGAACAAACTCTTGTCCGTCTATTGAGCGTGAATTTCTGGCTAGCAGTTTCAGTTCCTACGTTGCAATTTCCGCAGAGTAGGTTAAACTCCTCTTTGGATTTGTCCAGGTTGGACAACTGCCAAGCTTCTTGTCATGAGAGTTGACATTGGTTGAGAAGATCTGCTATCGATCTGACGTTGAGTGCATCATTGAATTTTGTTTAGTGATGTGAACTTGTCTAAATCGAAAAAGCAAGGTAATCTTGCCTAAGTGTAATTACCGATTGTGATCTTGATCGCTTTTCGGAGCGTTAATGATCACTGACAAATGGTGAATTCAATGGCTCAAGGACAGTTAAACGCTGGTCATTTAGGAGGTCGTTTTTTGAAACGAGCATTCCCGCAAGGAAGATCAATTCCTGTTCCGTTTTCTACCGTTAGTGATGATGTGGTAACTGAACAGCTTAAGCAAACGCTCCCTGAAGCAAACCGCCGGGGTCGTACGTCTGCCGCTATGATTGGGCTTGCCGCCATCTCGATGGGTGCCTATAGCCTACTTGCTCCACAGCAAGGTGATGCTGCCGCTGCCGCTGAACCGATCGCGACAGAGCCAATCCCAACTGTTTCTAACCTATCTGAGGTTGCAGTCGTTCAATCTGCGCCCGAAGTTATCTCCGCAGCCACAGATCCCTCGACCGTCCAAACGGTTGAACACACGGTTCAAGAGGGTCAGACTCTTTGGAAAATCGCCAAGTTTTATCAGGTTGATATCCAACGGCTTGCAACGACAAACCATCTACGCTCCAACGCTGTGCTCTATGTGGGGCAAGTCTTGCAAGTTCCTGTAGATGGACAGTCTACTCAACCCCCGATTGGTCAAGAAGTCAGTCAGTCACCGTCAGGCGATGGTGTTGCAACTTCCCCGATTGAGCCTGTGGCAATCATCGCCTCTAGCCAACCAGGGACTTATGCCTCCCCAGCCGAGGTTCAACAACTGCTCAAATCTCGTCAGGATGTCGCAGTAGCGAACCTGAAGCAAGAGCGGGATCGTTTGAAACTGAGTCTGGCGGAGTTGAAGTCTGAGGAGTCTACGAACACACCGAAGTCCGTTCAAGCCAATATTCATCAACCTCTTGGTGAAGAAGCGGCAAGTTTGGCAAGCTATCAAGTCAGATCAGGAGATACTCTGACAGCGATCGCTCAAACTCACGGCATCTCGTACTCAGAGCTTGCTAAATCTAATCAACTGACAAACCCAAATTTGCTTGAGGTCAATCAGTTCATCAAGGTTCCTCAATCTCAAGCCGTGTTGGCTTCGCCTTCGATTGCCGCTCCGGTTCGAGTGGCATCTTCTGTGCCGTTGCCGACAGTTCCTAGCCTTGCGATCTCAAACTCTTCAGATCCTGTGGCTTTACCGAGCACTGAAGTTACAATCCCGATCGGGATTGGGGGCGATGCGTCTCAGGTTTCTCTAAATCCTGCTCGATTGAGGGGGCAATCCTATACAGGCATTCAGGCACCTCTAACCGTTCGCCAGGATGACGGTCAATATGTGAGCAGTCTAGTCACTGAGATTATCAAACTGCGCGAGAAATATCAGTCGAAACCTGTTAGTGTTCGGGCTAGATCCCAAACTTTCGCCCGTGCTCAGGCTCCGGTTCCTGCCTCACTTTCTCTGACTGGCAACCATCAAGTTAATCCAGAGTTTATGCCAAGCCGCAACCTGGAAAGTTTGCAGGCAGAGCTTCGGAGTTTGCAGAGCGATCACAAGGTTCAAGCTGTCGCTATGGCTCCAGTTGGGTCAGAAACTTATGCGCCTTTAGTTCGTTCTGCTTTGGGTAAAATGGTTTCGCCAAGTCTACCTCCGATCGGGAAACCAGATTCCTATTTGCCGGGTAGTAGTAAATTCACTGGCTACATTTGGCCTGCGAAAGGAATGTTTACTTCAGGCTATGGCTGGCGCTGGGGACGGATGCACAAAGGGGTCGATATCGCGGCTCCGGTGGGAACGCCTGTTGTTGCCGCCGCTTCTGGAAAAGTCATCACGGCGGGATGGAACGATGGTGGTTATGGCAACTTAGTTGAGGTGCAGCACGCCGATGGTAGTGTCACTCTCTATGGTCATAACAGCCGCATCTTAGTGAAGGTGGGTCAGACTGTGATGCAAGGTCAGCAGATTGCTGATATGGGTAGCACAGGTTTCAGCACAGGTCCACACTCTCACTTTGAGGTTCACCTTCCAGGTCAGGGTGCTGTCAACCCTGTGGCTCATCTACCTCAGTTCCGAGGATAAAGATCTCAGCGATTGATTATTTTCTGAATGAGGAGCTAAATAGCTCCTCATTTTGTTTTCTGGAATCGCTGTAGATTTCGCTCAAGTATGTATGGTAAGCTAGCGAAAGAAATGAAAAGATTGGCTCAGTAGCTCAGTTGGTTAGAGCAGGGGACTCATAAGCCCAAGGTCGCAGGTTCAAATCCCGCTTGAGCCATTTTTAATAATGCAGTTAAATAGCCCGTAGTCTAGAGTGAAAGAGGCTATGGGGCATTCTCATGTTTGAAGGCTTCTCTAATCTCCACTATCGCTAAACCATTTTTAGACCGATAATTTGAACTCAAAATGACATCTATTGCCACGACGATCGCTCCGCTAAGCTGGTCAGAACTCGAAGCCCTCACAGACTTTCAAGTCGAACCTGTCAATGGACCCACTAACGCTCAATCCCACTTGCGTCTATTTGGTCAAACTGAAGCCGATGTGCGGGTGACGCTCTATCGCGACAACCACGCTTGGTGTCCCTACTGTCAAAAAGTCTGGCTGTGGCTGGAGGAAAAGCAAATTCCTTACCGCATTGAGAAGGTGACGATGTTCTGCTACGGAGAGAAAGAAAGCTGGTACAAGCGTAAGGTGCCATCTGGAATGCTTCCCGCGATCGAGTTAGACGATCGCATCATCACCGAAAGCGATGACATTTTGATCGCCCTGGAACAAGTGTTTGGTGCCTTGAGTGCAGGCATGGAAGATCGTATGGTGCTCTCTCTACGACGGCTAGAGCGACTGCTCTTTAGATCTTGGTGCGTTTGGCTGTGCCATCAGACAAGCTCGTCTCAACAAGAGCAGCGTAACCGCGATCAGTTCATAGGCGTAGTGGCTCAAGTCGAAGAAGCTCTCGATCGTACTCCAGGACCTTACTTCCTCAAGGAGTTCGGCACTGCCGATGTTATCTTCACGCCCTATGTTGAACGCATGAATGCCAGTCTTTACTACTACAAAGGCTACTCTTTACGAGAAGAAAACCCGCGCTTGTCCGGCTGGTTTGCGGCGATGGAAAGCCGACCCACCTACCGAGGCACCCAGAGCGATTTCCACACCCATGTGCACGATCTGCCCCCACAGATGGGCGGCTGCTGGGAAAACGGTGACTCTCAGACACGACCCAACCAGGCACGAGTGGATCGTGGTCCTTGGGATGGTCTACCCGATGTGGCGTATCTAGAACCTGAAACCTCCCGTATTGAGGCGCTCTACCGCGTGCTCAAGCACCGCGATAATGTGATTCGAGTCAACCCTGCTGACGATACATTAGTAGAGGTGGCTTTACGTTGTGCCTTAACCAACCTGATGACGAGTCAAGTTTGTCCCCCACCGCCGGGGTCTGATGTGGCTCTACGATATTTGCGCGATCGCATCAATGTGCCCCGCGATATGTCCATCTATGCTTCCAAACGCCTACGAGAAGCTCTAGAGGCAACGGCTGTTTTGGCAGGTGATCGCCAAGGTCCGCCCATCCCCTTTCAGCATCGACGGGATCAAAACCCGGCTGATTTTGCTAAGACCAGCAGCCATTCCGCATCCAAATAGGGCAACTAATCGCAATCAGTAGAAAAGCATCCTACAGAAGACAAATCTAGAAGCTACTTAAGAGTGAGTTGTAGGATGCTCGGGGCTAGTGGTTGACAGATCGACAATGGGGTCTGAGAGTGGGTCTGTGACGACCAGAGGAGTTTTTGCGGTGGCTTCATCAGGCAATAGGGGAGGCAAAATCTGGTTGACTCGCAGACCTAAAACCGAGAAGGCTTGAGGAATTTGTTCTACAGCAAACGGTTCAGTCGCCGCAAACGCTTGGTCGCTCACTAGCAAGACTCGAATCACGCTGAGCGGCACTTGCAGAAACAAATTGCTGACGAGAAACGCGATCGCTGCTATCACTAATCCTAATCCCCGTAGTCCCGGACGCAAACGGCGTGACCTCAGCCGCGATCGGAGCCACGTAATAGATCTGGCGCAAAATTACTAGCAGCAGCAAAGTTCCTAGCCCTATCCAGGCTGAACTGCGACGAGCCTTGAAGAGAGTTAAGATTCGTCGCTGGTCATCGGTCAGTTGGGTAGGTTTGAGGGCAACAGCAACCAGGCTGAAGATATAGAAAGGCTTTTGCCACTGCATCCAGATGATGGGGGCGATGCCGACTGCCGCAATCAGTCCCAGTTCTAGCCAGACGGGCAATAGGGGGTCACCGACTGCCAACCCTAACAGGCAACCCAGCAAACACAGAGGAAGGGCTGCCAAACCCGCCGCATGAATCCAAAGGTAGGGATCAGACCAGAAAGCACGCATAACTCACACTCATGTTAAACCCATGACTCATTCTAGAGTGGATTTGTTGTTATAGAACTGCCATCGGACTAGCGAGCAAATGCTCTAACAGTGAGCCTTCTTCTCCTAGCCGATCAAGGGCAAAAGCATCAAGAGATTAGACCGCTTGCAAAAGTCATGGCATCCAACTATTAAGAAATTTATCTCTTTTCAACCCCGCTTTCTTAAAACAAATGGTTGTTTTAATCACATTCAAGGTTTCTATCTGATGATTCAAAGCTATCAGTTCAATCTCAACAGAACTGACGATTGATTAACCTGACCAAAGGTTTTGCGAAAACTACTGACTGACCGATCCGTGGAAGAAGGATAGTCGTCGACGTTTGAATCTTTAAAGTAGAGTCTCTCTACCAATCCTGAAACTTTCTTGGATAACCATTGAGGAACTTTCGCTAATCAATCGCTTAAATGCTGCTGATTATGATTAGCAGTCGATCATCTTTTGACTTCTTCAGGAGGAATGTATGAACGATAGACTGGCATCGGGTTCTCGAAGTATTGCACTTGTGGGACCCTATTTAAGCGGAAAAACAACGTTATTAGAAAGCCTCTTGTGGGTCACGGGGACGACTTCTCGTAAAGGCTCGGTGCAGGATAAAACCACCGTTGGCGATCATGCTCAAGAAGCCCGCGATCGCCAGATGACCGTAGAAGTCAACGCCGCCAGTCTTGAATATGGCGGCGTTCGTTTTTCGGTGCTTGATTGCCCTGGCTCGATCGAGTTTGCTCAAGAAACTTATAACGTGCTGATTGGCGTGGATGCCGTTGTAATCGTGTGCGAACCTGTGGTCGATCGAGTGCTCAATCTCGCCCCGTTATTCAAATTTTTGGATGATTGGGAGATTCCTCATCTCGTGTTCATCAACAAAATGGATCGGGCAGATGTGGGCTTTACACCAGTGTTGAATTCGCTCAGATCGGTGTCTAACCGTCCTTTGGCACCGCATCACTATCCGATTAGGCAGGGCGAAACGCTAACAGGATTTATTGATTTAGTCACCGAGCAAGCCTATCACTATCATCCCGGTGCGCCTGCTGATCGGGTACCGTTTCCTGCCGACCTGAAAGCGCAAGAGCAGACCGCCCGATCGGAGATGTTAGAAACCCTCGCAAACTTTGATGACCACTTATTAGAAAAATTGCTCGAAGACATCGATCCGCCTCAAGAGGAAATCATTCAAGACTTAAAAATGGAGCTAGGTGCCGATCTGATTGTGCCTGTGCTGATAGGATGTGCCGATCGAGATTTTGGTGTCCGTCCGCTTCTAGAAGCCCTACTGCGAGAAGCTCCCGATCCTGACACCACCGCAGAAAGGCGCGGAATCACCCTGAGCGCCAGCACTCCGCTTGCCCAAGTGCTAAAAACCTACTACACCCCCCAAGGCGGAAAGCTTTCTCTAGTGAGAGTTTGGCAGGGCGAGGTTAATGATGGTGCGACACTCAATGGGGTGCGAGTGGGTGGCATATATCGTCTGTGCGGTCAACGGCAGAAAAGCTTACAGATAGCACACGCAGGTGAGATCGTCGCCTTGGGACGCATGGAAGGCATCAAGACAGGTGACACGCTCACCAGTTTAGAGGCGCAAGAGTCTGCCGAATTGCCCAGAGCCGAGCCGATCAGACCCGTCTATGCCCTCGCGATCACTGCCGAGAACCGCAACGATGAAGTCAAGCTGACTAGTGCCCTTGCCAAACTGTTAGAAGAAGACTGTTCGCTGCATTGGCATCAGCACGGTGATACCCACGAAATTATTCTCTGGGGTCAGGGTGAGATTCATCTTCAGGTGGCGCTCGATCGCTTGCGACGCAAATATAATCTGCCGATGTTGACCCATTTGCCACAGGTGCCTTATAAAGAGACCATCCGCAAAAAGGCAACATCTCACGGACGCTATAAACACCAAACTGGGGGGCATGGACAGTTTGGCGATGTTTATTTAGACATTCAACCCGTCACGCGCGGCGAAGGCTTCCAGTTTGCAGACGCGATCGTGGGGGGTGTGGTGCCCAGACAATATATTCCTGGCGTTGAAACGGGCGTTCGAGAATACCTATCACGAGGACCCTTGGGCTTTCCGGTTGTCGATGTGTCAGTGACGCTCACTCATGGGTCTTATCACAGTGTTGATAGCTCTGAGCAAGCGTTTAAACAAGCGGCACGATTAGCGATGCAAGACGGTTTAGTCAGTTGTGAACCTGTGCTGTTAGAGCCGATCGTGCGAGTCACCATTTCCATTCCGACTGATTTCACCTCAAAGGTGCTGCGATTGGTGAGTGGTCGGCGGGGGCAGATTCTCGGCTATGATACCAAATCAGATTGGCACAATTGGGATAACGTGATGGCGCTGTTGCCCCAGGCTGAGATGCAAGATCTGATTGTGGAACTACGATCGCTCACAATGGGCGTAGGCTATTTCCATTGGGAAGACGATCATCTGCAAGAAGTGCCTGATAAATTAGCGGAACGGGTTTTACACTTAACCGCTAACAGCAACGTAAATGGAACCCACTCTAGCAAATCACATTAGTGAAATGCTATGGACGATCGTGGTTTTTGGGTAATAAAAACTCAAGGATGCAGTAATTCTCATCTGCATTCGATTTCAAATGACCCATAAACCCGATCGACGATGGATTCACCCAATGCTGTAGAGACGTTTCGGTGGAACGTCTCCCCGACGATGTTGCCACGACCTAGAGTGAATCGCATTCAAAAACCGAACTGTACGATTCATATCAATTTCACAAATGAATGTGACCAACTACGCGGTCAAGGAGATAGACAGAATTATTTGCCGTCGCGTTTCGGCTGCGCTCAACCCCCACGGTGAATTTAATGTTGTTCTCCTACTGACCTGATGCGATGAAGATGTTCTACCGAAACGTCTCTACCCGTTGTTGCGATGATCTTTAGATGCCCTTGGGATCTATTTTTCTCAGGGCTACCGTGCGATTTTGTAGCGCGATCGCGTCGTCTGGTTTTAGGGCTAACACCTTGTCATAGCTGGCAACGGCTTCTGCAAAACGTTTGAGGTTTACTAAAATACTGCCTCGATTATTCCAGGCGCGAAAATCGTTCGGCTTAAGTGCTAAAGCGCGATCGTAACTCACGATCGCGTCTTCCAACCGATTCAGCGTTTTGAGAACGACTCCCCGGTTATACCAGGCTTCGTAATAGTCAGCGTTGAGTTGCACTGCTTGATCAAATTGAGCGAGTGCATCCTCATATTCACCGAGCTTCATGCACGAGCAAGCCTGGTTATACCAAGTGGCAGCGTGATTTGGCTGCAAATCTAGCACTTTTTGATAGCTCTCGATCGCCGCTTCGTGCCGATTGAGTTGTTTGAACGCAATGCCGCGATAAAACCAGGAATCTACATCGTCTTCCTCGATCGCTAGAGCCTTCTCATAGCTAGAAATGGCTGCCTCATAGTCTCCCAAACACAGCAACGCATTGCCTCGATTGATCAGCGCGTCTTGATAATCAGGGCGCAGGTTTAGGGAGCGATTGAAATGAGTCACCGCCCCTTCATAGCGATGAGTGACATAGAGAGTCACGCCCTGCATACACCAGGCATCTGCGAAAGTGGGCATCTGCTCTAATGCTTTGCCAAACTGAGCAATCGCCTCGTCGTAGCGTTTGACGGCAAACAGCGTCAAGCCTTGACTGTAGTAGGCGTGAGGATAATCAGATTGCAGGGTTACGAGTTGATTAAAGCTGGCGATCGCCGTTTCAAAATCTCTAGCGACATACGCTGCCCAACCTCTGCTGTAGTGAAGATCAGGCGAATTGGGGTAATAGACGAGCGCACGCTCAAAACAGGATATTGCGGCTTCGTGCTGCCCCAAGCTGATTAAAACGTTGCCTTTTTCGCTGAAAGCATCATAAAAATCGGGTTTGCGAGAAATTGCTTGGTCAAAGTAGCCGATCGCAGAGGCATAATCTCCGACCTGGCTAAAGGTTAATCCTTCTTGAAAAAGGCTTTCAGCAGTGGCATGTTCAGTCTGCATCATAGAGTGTCGATCGCCGTCAGTAGAAGTCTGAGTGTGAGTGCTTTAGCTAAAGTACCCCGATCGTTCTTGACGATTGATATGGATTCGATTTAGCCACCTTCCAGGAGAGTTAATGCACAGGTGCGCCGCCCGTTGGCTTAACTTTCTTGAGAAAGAGAACTGCAACACCACTTACCAGCAAAGCACATGCAATGAAATAAAAGCAGTCATTAAATGCCATCACCGATGCCTCACGGTGAACCGTGTTACCGATCGCGGCGATCGCCTGGTTTTGAGCCGTTGCTAAGTCAGATCCCCGGCTGACAAAAAATTGGGTATAGCGATTCATCGATTCTTGAGTGGCAGGGCTGTAGAGAGAGACGGCTTCTCCGAGGCGATTGGAATGAAACTGTTCTCGATTCGTAAGCAGTGTTGCGATCGCAGCGATGCCAAACGAGCCACCCAAGTTTCGCATCATATTAAATAAACCGGATGCAGACCCCGCTTGAGAAGGTGCCAAACCTGCTGTGGCGATCGAGGAAATCGGCACCATAATCAACGGTTGCCCCGCCGCCCGAACCAATTGTGACCAACGCAATTGATCGATTCCAGATAGATTGGTTAACTCAGAGTTCATGAAACAACTGGCTGCGAATAAGCTGATCCCCGTACCGATCAAGATTCGCACGTCGATGCGCTTCATTAGCCTGGGCACAAAGGGAATAATAAACAGTTGCGGAAAGCCGACCCACATCAAGACTTCCCCGATCTGCATGGCGCTATAGTCCTGAATTTGACCTAAATAGAGCGGCAGAATGTAGACTGAGCCATAGAGTCCTAGACCCAAAGACACGTTGATGACGCTGGCTAGCCCAAAATTGCGTCCTTTAAGCAGTCGCAGATTGATAAACGGTTTTTTACGTCTCAACTCAATCCAAAAAAAGATTGCCAGAAAAATCGATGCCACGATCGCTAACTGGGCAATCAGATTTGAGCTAAACCAATCTTTGCGGCTACCTTCTTCGAGCACGACTTGCAGAGAACCCAGCCCGATCGCCATCGCTGCAATTCCGCCCCAGTCGCCCTGTTTAAGCAGATTTAACTGCATCGGACGCGCCTCGATCGCATACCAAACTGCCGCCACTAGCAGGGCACCTGGAACAATATTTAGATAGAAGACATAATGCCAGCTAAAGTTTTCGGTTAACCAACCTCCAAGCGTGGGACCAATTGAAGGCGCAAATGTAGCCGTGATTGCAAATAGTGCCATTCCGATCGACTGCTTAGAGGGCGGCAAGGTCGTCAACAAGATCGTAAACGCCATTGGAATTAAGACACCGCCCGTAAATCCCTGCAATGCTCGAAACACAATCATCGAAGGCAGATTCCAGGCTGATGCACAGCATACTGAGAAGAACACAAATAGGATTGCATTCACTAACAGATAGCGACGAGTTGAAAACACCTGAGAGAGCCAACCTGTTAACGGGATGACTACAATTTCAGCAACTAAATAGGAGGTCGAGATCCACGAGCCTTCTTCAAGCGTTGCACCTAGAGCCGCTTGAATGTCTCTCAAAGAGGAGTTGGTGATCTGAATATCCAATACTGCCATAAACGCACCCAGAACGGTGCCCAACACCCCAACCCAGGTTTTGAAAGAGACACGATCGGAGCTTGGTGGAGACATTGCAGAAGAACTTGTCACAAAAACCTCCTATTAGTGATGCTCGGTTAATAAGCCCATACGCTCGTAGATGGGCAAAACAATCGCCCGAAGGGTCGGAAACTGGCGAGAAAAGTAGATTGAAGCTGCGATGCAAATCACTCCACTAATGACAAGCGTATCGGGAGCACCAATGCGACTGGCGAGACTTCCGGCAAATAAATTGCCAAACGTTGCCATGCTGATAAACGCGATCGTATATAAGCTCAAGACCCGTCCTCGCTTATCCTCTTCAACGAGCGTTTGCAAAATCGTGTTGCTTGAGGTGGACTGCAAAATTAAGCTGCCCCCTAGCACAAACATAGCAATTAAAGACAACCAGAGAACTTTAGAGAGTGCAAAGACGATCAGAGCGGCTCCAAAAACACTAGGAGCGATCGCGATAATTCTGCCTAGACCGACGATTGTGCTGCGTGAACTCAAATAAACGGCACTGACCAATGCCCCAAACCCAGAGGATGCCATCAAAAATCCTAGTGTTTGAGGTCCGCCGTGGAGAATATTGGTTGCAAAGATGGGTGCTAACACGGTGTAAGGCATTCCGACCAAACTCACTAACGCCATCAGCATCAGAATCGAGCGAATTGGCGGAAACCCAAACGCATAGTCAAAGCCCTCTTTGAGTCGATGTAAAACCGTGTCTGACGTATCGAGCGGAGCAATCTTTCGAGGACGAATTCGCATTGCCAACAGCCCAATAATCACAGCAATATAGCTCACCCCATCGATTAAAAAGCACGTTGAAGTGCCGACTGCCGCGATCACTAATCCCGCGATCGCAGGTCCAATTAATCGAGCACCGCTAAACAATGAGGAATTAAGAGCGATCGCGTTACTTAAATTCTCTCGTCGCTCCACTAATTCGACCACAAAGGTTTGACGAGTCGGCATATCGATCGCATTGACACAACCTTGAAAAACGCTCAAGACAATGATGTGCCAGATGTGAATCGTGCCGCTAAATGCCAATGCTGCCAATGCCAATGACTGCATCATTGACAGAATTTGAGTAACAATCAAAATTCGATGGCGATTTAAGCGATCGACCAACACCCCCGCAAACGGACTCAGCAAAAAATTAGGCACCTGTTGAGCAAATCCCACCACGCCCAACAACAATGCCGAATTAGTTAGGCTATAAACCAGCCAAATCACTGCTGTTTGCGTCATCCAAGTCCCAATTAGGGAGATACCTTGTCCAGCAAAAAACAGCCGATAATTTCGAGACGAAAAAGCGCGGAAAACGGGACTAATTTTCTCCCTGATGTACATAGCGATCGTGACTCAGTAATAAATAAGAGATACTCCAGTGTTCAAGATTTCTCCAGAGGTAAATACCCTCCGAAGAATGAGATTTTAAACCAGAAAGGAGGAACTCGCCCTCACCCTCACCCACCGGAGCTACTGTATACACACAAGTCCTCCTGATCCCGTCATCGCCGAGATCTCCGCCCCCTAAATCCCCCATTCTGGGGGACTTTGAGCCAGAAAAAGGTTCAAAGTTCAAGATATTGCTCAGGGTCAAAGTCCCCTAATTTTGGGGGATTTAGGGGGCTGAAGCCGACTGAAACGAAGTGCTCAACGATTTGTGTGTACACGGTAGCCCACCGGAAAGGGAACAAGATTCTAGTGCCCCTCTCTCACGACAGAGGGCTATGAGGGAGGGCTAAAGTCAGCAACACCCATCCTGATTCATCTCTCTAAACTACTGCACCGCAACAGTAACTTCTGCTGACAGTCCAGGGACGATGAATGACTCATATCCTCGAACGCTATCAGGGTCCAAAGCCACCCTCACAGGGACACGCTGCACAACCTTCGTAAAGTTACCCGTGGCATTATCAGGTGGCAACAGCGCAAACGAGGCACCCGATGCAGGAGAGATACTTTCAACGTGACCTTTAAAGATGTGGTTGGGGAATGCGTCAAGTT
Organism: Phormidesmis sp.; assembly: GCA_965277365.1. Taxonomy (GTDB): domain Bacteria; phylum Cyanobacteriota; class Cyanobacteriia; order Leptolyngbyales; family Leptolyngbyaceae; genus Phormidesmis_A. Next base: position 207,735 of record CBDICO010000002.1, read on the forward strand.
TCACCTCAGCCTCTTGTCCCGGACGCATCTTTTCTAACTGCGTCTCTTTAAAGTTAGGAGTCACCCAATATTGATTATCGACGATCGCCATCAATGGGTTGCCAGGTTGAACGGATTGACCCACCTGAACCGTTTTGCGACCGATGCGACCCGCCACCGGAGCCGTAATATTGGTATAAGAAAGCTGAAGCGCTGCATTCTTAAGGGCAACTTGTGCCTGACTGATCGCAGATTGTGCAGTCAAATAGTCGCTGCGGTTGACATCGGTTTGCACAACCTTGGCTTGTGCCTCTTGCACAACGCCTTGAGAAGAACTCAATCCAGCTTGGGCAGTCGCAACGCCCTGTTGAGCTTGTGCTAATTTTGCTTGAGCTTGAGCAACGCCCTGATCAGCCGCCGCCTTTTGAGCACGAGCAACTGAGTATGCCTGTTGAGCAGTATCGAGATCACGACGGGCGATCGCGCCCTGATTAAAGAGTTGCTGAAAACTATCTAGGTCGGTTTGAGCTTTTCTCAAATTGGCATCGGTTTGAGCCACCTGAGCTTGAGCTTGAGGAATTCCAGACTGGGCTTCGGAGACTTGAGCTTGGGCACTCGCGATCGCGGCGACTGCACTGCCCACTCCACCTTGAGCTTGAGTGCTGGCAGCCTGAGCATTTTTAGAAGCCAGGTCGATACTCACCTGAGCCGTGTTTGCCTTACGACGAGCCGACTCCAAATCAGCTTGGGCTTGCTGAAGTTTGATCTGATAATCGCGAGGGTCAAGCTTTAATAGTGGCTGTCCTGCTTTGACCGTTTGGTTGTCATCGACTAACACCTGATCAACCGTGCCCGAAATGCGCGAACTGATTTGATGAATGTTTCCTGTCACTGTGGCATTGTCAGTAGATTCGTGCGTCGAGGCATACTGCCAGTAGTGATATCCAAACGTGCCAGCCACGATCGCGCCCCCAATGCCAACCCCTGCCAAAATTGCTTTGATTGGCTTCTTGTGAGGAGTCTCAGCAGGAGCTTCTGTGTCAGGAGCAACGGGACGATCGGTGTCGATCGAAGTGTCTTGAGTCGGCGCTTTTTCTAAAACGATCGTCGGCAATTTTGAAAGATCGCTATCGTTCTGAACGACTGCCTTACGACCATTGGTGGATTCAGTGCGAATGCCTTTCATGAGAATGACGTTCCTTTGGGTGTAGATGAAGATTAGATAGATTTAAATCTTAAAAGGTCAACCGTTAAAAATTTACTTCGTACCCTAAATGTCTTACTACAGACAGAATAACACACTCTTATTTAGGGTGCGTAGGACTTTAGGAGGAAATCCGATCTAGTTGGGTAGGGCTTCCCGTAGAAGGCGACAATCGGACAAAGTTAAGGGGATTGTGCTCTCAGCGATTTACTACAGTGCCCAAAATTATCAATCTCACTCCACGGTTCGCTCACTAGAGTGACTTGCCTAATTTTCTCTATCAGTCAGAAGATAGAGACGAGCGCGAAGCAATTTTAATGATTAGAAGAGTCTCCTTTAGACCTAGAAATAGGAACACTATAAATGGATTGAAACGGGTTGGCTCGACAGGTCAGTGCAATTCAAACTTAACTAAAGCAGTTGCAGCAAATGGTCACCCCTTATCTTAGACAGAAAACCAGTCAACGCAAATCAGTCAAATATTAGAGCGCTCAACCCATTAAACTGCTTGCAAGAGGTCTAGCGAAGACTCTAAAGTGCACCAAACTTTTGAAGATAGCTAAAACTGGATTAGCTCAATAGTGCTTGTACACGACAATTGGTATTGATCGCGAAAGCTATTTATAATTAAGCCGTCAGAATATATTTAATTCCTAACAAAATTTTTCATACCTATGAAAATAAAGTAAACGACGACGTTTTGGTGAGCTTAGACAAAGCAATTTCCGGTTGGTTTAGACCTCAATGAGTGCTGACGAGTGTCCTAAAACACAATTCCCAAGGGCAAAACAGGCGAAATTACTGTCATTCTAGAAAAAGGGTCAAGTAGCCAAATCTACCTAGTCGTTGAGAACAATAAAAACCTTTTACCAAAGCCCTTTGAATTCCAGACCGTTCAACGAGTGGGGTTACGGCTCTACACGAACTGGTTAATCAATTGCAAGGGCACTTTGAGTTAAGCAAAACGGACAAAACCCACTTCAAAATCACGTTTAGCGATCGATGAATCGCTCTACAATTCCTTAAGCAGTTTAGTAATGGGTAAATCTCTTCTCCCTTTAAAAGTTTTTATGAAGGAAAATTTATCTAAGGCTAATATCTGGATAGGTTAGTTTTTACACTGACTTGCACTATAGTCCGCTCAAAAGTAGCGCACACCGAATTAGGCTGAACAGCCCCTAAATCAGAAAATCAGCTCACTCCAGTCAGTGAGATGGGCTAAACAATCGTGGAATTGAACGGTTAAAAACTGCTACAAAATAATCTGCAAGCATGGCAAAGATACTGGTGGTTGAGGATGAAAGTGTGGTTGCGTGGCATATTCAAGAGACCTTGCAAAAACTAGGGCACGAAGTGATTAGAATTGCGACGACAGGCAAGGAAGCGATTTTAATCACGGCTCAAGCTAAACCGCATTTAGTGTTAATGGATATTGGCTTACAGGGAGATATTGATGGAGTTGCGACCGCCAATACGATTTACTTTGAATTAGATGTGCCTGTAGTTTATTTGACGGCTCATGCAGACGAACAAACCCTACAACGAGCAACCAAAACGTCTCCATTTGGGTACCTCGTCAAGCCCTTTCAAGAAGCAGAACTGCACTCGACCATTAAGATTGCTCTTCAGAGACATCAGGTAGAGAAAGCGTTGAAAGAAACTCAGCAGTGGTATGCAACCACGCTGATTAGTATTGGCGATGCCACGATCGCGACTGATATTGATGGGTTTGTCACCTTCATGAATCCGACGGCAGAGATTCTCACAGGCTGGAATCAAGAGCAGGCACTCGGAGCCTTTATCACGCAAATCTTAGACCTTGTAGATGGAGAAACGAGACAGCCGATCGAGAATCCTTTACTCGCTGCGATGTGTCGAAGTGACACGATGACGTTGCCCGAAGGCTCTCTGCTGCGCGCCAGAGATGGAACTGAACATGCGATCGGAGACAGTGCCTCCCCAATTCGTAACCGCGACGGGCAGATCACTGGCGGAGTGATGGTGTTTCAAGACTTGAGCGATCGTCGCCGCATTGAAGTCAGTCTCCAGCAGCAAAATCAATGGCTAGAGCACAGTCAAGACCAATTGACGCTTCAGCTACACCAGCGCAATGAACAGCTTCAGCAGGCGATTTCTTGCACTCAACTGCTGCAACGCGTTTTAGAGCAGACTTGTGAAACCAGCGATCGACTCCAAATTCTGCAACTCACTTTAAGCGAATTGGGGCAGACGTTAGAGGCAGATTATTGCTGGGCAACGCTGCACGATGAAGCTTACAAGAGGGCGACGATCGTTTGCGATCACAGAGGTCAAGAATTTGAGACAGCGACTTCTCTAGTGGGCAGCCAGATCGAGCTACAGGATTTTTCTCGGTTTTATCTGCGGTTATTTCAGCGCGATTGTTGGGTTGACCCCAGTTTAGATTTGCTACCGCCCATCTATCAATCCTTGCTGGATTCGACGACTCAGATGTTGATTTGTCCGATCGAAGACGAGCGGCGCGTAATCGGCGAAGTAGGAATTTTGATTCAGGGCAAACCTGTTTGGTCACGACTTCAGGCAGAGTTAGTGGCTCAAGTGGTTAGCCAAGCGACGATCGTGCTGCGCCAAGCACAACTCAATTGGGTGCCCCAAACTCAGGTCAAAGAGTTGCAGCTTCTCAGCAGTGCCAAAGATGACTTTCTCTGTTCTCTATCGTGTGAGTTGCGAACCCCGCTCACCAATATGCGAATGGCAGTCGAAATGCTGCAATGCCTTGTTGGAGCGCTCAAACAACCAGAGTTGCAGAAACTTTCACAGAGCACCGAAGGGCTATGGCAAAAGCTTGATCAATATCTCCAGATTTTGCAAGAAGAGTGGCAAGAAGAATTTGAGCTAATTAATGATCTCCTGCATGTGCCAAGTTCGGAGTTATTAATTTCAGGGCTGACATTTAGTGAAATTAGCTTGCAGACGCTGCTGTCGCAGATGGTCGATCACTTTAAAGAAGACGCGCTCTATCGCCAACAAATTTTGACTTGGGATAGGACGATCGAGGTGCCTCTTTTGCAATCTCACCTGCCCACCTTAGAGCGCATTTTGACAGAACTGCTCACCAATGCGTTGAAGTTCACGCCTGCAAATGGACGGATTTATATCTGCGTTCAGGCGATCGCCAACGAGATTAAATTAACGATCAGCAACACGGGAGCCGAAATTGAGATTAGTGATCAAGAGCGAATTTTTCATCCCTTCTGCTCGATATCTAGCGTGGCTGTCTCAGAGAGCCGAGGATCGGTCTTAGGGCTGACGTTAGTAAAAAAGCTGGTCCGAGGTTTGAGAGGTTCGATTCAGGTTGAGAGTCGATCGGGCGAGACGACATTTATTTTGACGTTACCGATCGTGCCCACCTCAAAGACACTTTAGGAGGCTCGTGAAATAAGTTAACCCTCGCAGCTACCGATCGCGTTAGACAAGGGGCTTAGGGACGTGTTTTAGAACTCTGGTCTGCGTTGCTATCTCGCTCTGAACTGGAGTTGAGTAATGATATGGAAGTAGTGGTAAGTCTCAAGTCTTTGCCAGTTTTGCATTGTAGCCATGAATGAAGTACCAAATCGCTCCAATGTGATTGCTGAGCTTTTTGGAGCAGGATAGGCTTTCTCTTACCAGTTGAGAAACCCGTTGTCTGAAGGTATTATTTAATCGTGCAATATGATTAGTCAGTCCCGTCTCCTTGCCAACGGCTCAATGACGTTCTGGTAGAATAACGAAAACCTGCCAGAAATCTGTATACGCAAAGGCACTTTGTTGATAAGTATTTGGCAGAGAAGCCCATAATTGACGAGCCGATTTCCGCGTTCTATCGCTGACAAAATACCCGCCAATCTCTCAGGTATCACGAATCGCCAGCCCGATATAAATCTTCTTTGTCTTACTATCCAAAAATGACCACATTTCGTCACATTCGATGGTTAGCCTGCTTATAGATTTACCCGAAAGCGTCACCTGCCGGGGAACACGAGCTAGCTTCTGATTGACATAATTTTGCAACCTAGCCAACTGACTTGGATCACTCTAGCAAGTCCTCGCAGTCATATTCTCTCAAGCCATAGTCTACCAATCAACTGTTTTGTATCATTTGAAATAGGGATTTTGGTTGGATTGTCAACGAATTGATGACTACGCTTTTACATTGCTATTTTGGCTTGCCATTGTGAACTGAACCATTTTTAATCAGGTGTCCAGAACCACAGGCAGGACAGCCTCGTTCTGGAGGTTCTTCAGACTTAGCTTCGACCAAATCTACTTTCTCTAGTATATTTCTGGCGATAAGATCATAAAAGAGAAAAGTAAAATGATTGCAAGAGATGTCATCGAAAATCGGGATTAATAGTCACTATTTTGCAGGTGATTATATTAGCAAATATCTTAGATAACGCCTACTGGATAAGGACTCTATTTCACCCCTACTTCCATATTACTACCGCAACCCAAATCTTTGCGGTTCGATCGGGTCTTAAAGTTGATTTTTGGCTTTGATTTGCAGATAGCGATCGACCAATTGTTCTGTAATCTGATTCGCTGGCGCATCCAGCACTAACACTCCTTTTCGCTTCAGTTCAGCAAAGGCGACTTGACGTTGAGCTAATAAATCCAGCGCGACTGCACGAGCGTAGGTTGTGGGGACATCATCGGTCATCGCATTTGCCTGCTGATCAACTTGTGGGTCGCGGAGTGTGACACAAAACGGCAAATAGCGTGGCGTTAACCGCCCCAATGCTGCCAACAATTCAGCCGATGCCGTAATGTCTACGATATCGGTAATCAGAACGACTAACGCACGGCGAGTTTGTTGATTCGTTAACGCTGTGACTGCACCTAAATAATCAGGTTCTAAAATCTCTGGCTGAATGGGAGTCAGACGCTCAATTAAATGCGTCAAATGTGACTGACCCCGTTCTGGCGGAATCCAGGTGTGAATCTGACGATCGAACACGCCAACCCCAACTCGATCGCCGCGATGCAATCCTGCTAATGCGAGGGAAAGGGTCGCGTTTAAGCCCCAATCAAATCGAGACAGTCCTTTAACATCGGCGGTCATTAAGCGTCCCCGATCGAGCAAAATAATCAACGTTTGCTCTTGTTCTGGCTCTAGCACTCGCACCAATGGCTGTCCGCGTCGTGCGGTTGCTTTCCAGTCGATAAAGCGCGGATCGTCGCCGATGCCATAGTCGCGCAGTTCGGCAAACTCGGTGCCGATGCCCAATCGCCGCGCCCGCCGAATCGAACCCGATGACTGCAACGTCAGCCGAATCGAGAGCGAGCGCAGCCCAATCAAATCGGGATACACCGCAACGTTCTGAGGTTGAACCCGCCTCCAATCGTTCCAAACCAGTCGCCAGGGACTCAGTTGACGTACCTGAATCGCGCCCCACAAATATTCGCCGCGCCGAGTGGGATGCACTGTGTAGATCAGTTCTTGAGTGCTGTTGCTGGGCAGGGTTGCGGCAAGCGGCATCTGCGACACACCGAACTCGATCGGATAGGCATCATAAATTTGCACTTCGGCAGCTTGTCCGGCTTCGACCGAGAGGCTGACGACGTTATCACGCCCGATCGAGAGCTTCGACAACCCCGATCGCTCGACTCGAACGCGGCTGACGCGGCGACTATCCCAAATCGCTAATCCCAGAATTAACCCATCCCAAATCAGCAGCGTGATCAACCAGGCGACAACGCGCGTGAGATCGTCCCAAACAGTGGCGACGATCGCAGCGATGACCATCCCAACCCCTAACAATCCGTAAGTGCGACGAGCAGGAATCATAGGTTATCTAGGGACAGGAACTTGAGTCAAAACAGACGCAATCACTGCATCCATGCCAACGCCATCAAGCTGGGCTTCAGGGCGGAGAATCAGGCGATGTCGCAACAGAGGAGGCGCGATTGCTTTAATGTCGTCAGGGGTGACAAATTCGCGCCCAGATAACCAGGCTTGGGCTTTGCTGGCTTGCAGCCAAGTAACGGTCGATCGTGGCGACGCTCCCAACACCAAATCGGGATGCTGTCGCGTTTTTTGCACCACGCCTAACAGATAGTCCAGCACGGCTTCTTGAACGACGATCGCTCTCACTTCTTGTCGGGCTTGTAGGATTTGCTGCACCGTTGCTAAAGGCTTTAACTTTGCTAAATCTAATCGTTTTGCCTGAAATCCGGCTTCGCTGTTGAGCAACATTTGCTTTTCGGCGGCAGCATCGGGGTAGGGCACCACCAGTTTGAATAAGAAGCGATCGAGTTGTGCTTCTGGCAATGGGTAGGTGCCTTCAAACTCTAGAGAATTCTGAGTAGCAATCACCCAAAACAATTCTGAAAGCGGCAAACTTTCCCCATCTAGGGTGACTTGCTGTTCTTCCATCGCTTCTAACAGGGCAGATTGCGTTTTGGGCGGCGTGCGATTGACTTCATCTGCCAGCAAAATTTGAGTAAAAATCGGTCCCTTTTTGAGGGTGAAGTCGCGGGTGTTGAGGTCAAAAATATTTGTCCCTAAAATGTCAGACGGCAGAATATCGGGCGTGAGTTGCACTCGTCGAAAGTCTGCCTCGACCAATCGAGCTATCACCTTCACCAGCAAGGTTTTACCAGTTCCCGGTACGCCTTCTAAAATGACGTGTCCTCCGGTTAGTAGAGCGACCGTTAGCTGATGCACGATCGGGGCTTGCCCCACCACGACTTGATCAAGGGCTTGTCTGAGGCGGGTAAACGTAGCATAGAGGTCTGACATAACTCAAGGGTGAAGGATAGGCTCAGTATCGACAAATCGCACACCCATCTTACGGGCTGATTGGGGAATTGGCGTGATCGATCAAGAAAACCCTTCTTTAATCACGCCTAAATTACACTACAAATCGTATCGGCGATCGAGCAATGTTATAGTTCTCGATCCAGATGTAACATAGATTTTTCGAGATTCAACTTCTGTGAATGAGGCATTGCGATCGCTTGCAAAAATTGCGAAGGTTACGGAGTCCTGAGTCTGCTAAGTAAAATAAGCTAGGCTAGAGGCACGCTGTGCTTTCTAAGACAATCACTATGCCAATTAGCGAACTTCTGCCTACGGTTAATCAGCTATTCATCAAGATAAACTTCGCCTGATCCATTTTCTGCTTCTTGCAGTTGCTAGGGAAGAAGGATGTAGCTTAGAACCTGCTGTTGAAGATACTGATCTAGAGAACGCCCTTCTAAATCAACTGACATCCACCGAAGCGGTCGTCTGGTCTCCACAAGCAGGTCACGCCGCAGTTCAAGCTTTGTCAGGTCTTCTGGCAGCCAAGAGAACATCAGATGCTTGATGGTCAGCGCTATCAGTTTACAGAACGAACTGACAGGTTTGGGCGATCGGTTGTCATGCCATATTTACCCATCACTCTGACCAACAGAAGCAGTAATGTAGACGTGATGGCATTGTTGGATACAGGTGCCAGTGTTAATGTCCTGCCTTACGAGACTGGTGTGCAGCTAGGGGCAGTTTGGGAAAATCAAACCATCTCCATTCCCTTAAGCGGGAACTTGGCTGCTTGCATGGGCATGGACTCGACCTCAAGATGTGCCTGTGATTCTCGGACACATGAACTTCTTTGCACGACATGAGTTAGCTTTTGAGATTTGCCCAAGAGAAAGGTAGAGATGAGTCACCCAGTCATCTCAACGGGCTGATTTGGGAATTAAGACACTCGATCGAGAAAACCCTATTTTTTCACTCCTGTAAAGCCACCGTGAAGTTGTCTGTAAGACTATATTTTAAAGTCCTCAGCAAAAATTTGCAGGCTAAATTAGCAGTAGTCTTTGGAAAAGCTTGGGTATCCTAAGTGAAGAAATTACTATTGCCCAATATGCTACCCAATCAAAAAAGTTTCGTGACCATGACTGGTAGCGGTGAATTGCGTATTTCAGCCCGCTCAGTGGCAGAAGCCAAGATCGCAATCAAAGAAATGAGGTTAAAGAAGAAGGAATATGCCCTCCTGAAAAGGGAAATTTCTCAGCAGCAGAAACAAATTCGAGCGGAGTATACAGATCAAGTACGACAAAGAGGCTCAAAACTCAGAGGTGGTGGCAGTATTGGTCATCTTGTGCGAACTGTTCAAACGATTAATCGTGATGCCGATCGTCGTACCTTAGCTCAAGAGCTTGCACCATTGGAGCAGCAGAAAAATGTTATTGAATCGATGGTCAATACGATCGATCAAACAATTTTGCAAGTTGAAAAATTCATTCTTGAAAATTCATAATTTTGTAGAGTTTTAATTATGCAGCCAGACGTACATTTCCAGGTTCTTGAAATTGAGCCGGGAGCATCTAAGGATGATATTAAGCAGGCTTATAAAGATTTAGCTAAAGTTTGGCATCCAGATCGTTTTTCTGAGGACTTAAGATTACAGAAGAAAGCAGAGGATAAACTAAAGCGGATCAATACCGCCTATGAATTCTTAAAATCTTATCAACCCCACGCTGCTCAAACTCAAGCGAAGCCTCAACCCCAAGCCAACCAACCTAAAGCAGAACCTAAGCAAGAGCAATCTCCTGTAGTTTTGCTAAACTGCGAGAAATTAGAAAACCTACTTGAGTTAGGAAGGCTGAAAGAGGCTGACTATGAAACAAAACGACTTTTGCTTGAATTAGCAGATCGAGAGAAAGATGGTTGGTTGCGACCCGAAGATATTAAATCTCTTCCCTCTCACGCGCTATCAGTGATCGATAACCTTTGGACTCAACACAGCAATGGTCGGTTTGGATTTAGTGCTCAAAAGAAAATATGGCACAAACTTGGGTGCAAAACATCTAGCAATACAGGAATACAGACAATTAGCGAAAATAAGTTTGGTCAATCTGTTCAGTGGCGCAAAAGTAGTCTATGGCTAACTCCTTGGGAGTCTTTCAGCTATGATATCCACACTCCTGAAGGTAGTCTGCCGAGAGAATACATTTTTACGCTGAGTGGTTGGTGGAGTTATTCTCATGGGTGGATTGGTCAGTTACTATTGAGGTTTGACGATATCTTTCTCAAACTGTAGTAGCTTAGGATCGTGGATTAAATAAAACCTGAATTTGCCCTCACCCTAGCCCTCTCCCCAAGGAGAGGGAACTGGATCTCTGGCTCCTTTCTCCTTATGGAGAAGGGTTGGGGATGAAGGCAATCACAGGTTGTGCAATGCTCGGAGTTATTGAGTTCTTGATCCTTGGCGTGTTAGTGAGATGGTCACAGAAATCGCTTCATTACTCGTTCTACAAGTCTGGCAAAGCTTCGCTCATTATAGGAGATGGTCGCCGATTCAGGGCAGGTTTTGTCGAACGAGTTGGATGTTTTTAATCCAGGTGAGTAAGTCTTGTTCACTGAGACGCTGACTCGATCGAGCCTTCAAAACCTCCTCCAACTCTGCGGCAGGGCGACCCGTTTGCTGAGTCCAGGCGTTGACGATCGTCTCTAATTCCAGACTGACAGAACCCAGCCCTAAAGCTTTTTGAATCTGTAGCTGCTCGTGTTTGCCCACCCCATCTAGCACAAACTCACTGCGACCCGCTTTGTGCAACACTCCTGCCAAGGCTTGAATATACGCCTCACTGTTATCGGTTTTGGGACTAGTCAATGGCATCGCTTGCCCAAAACGACGATTGTTTGCCCAAATCAGCACCAGCAACACCATACCCACCTGCACCAAAATGGGTAGCAGAGGCGTTCGACTCAAATAAGCTATCCAGTTCCCTTTGCCTTCACGCGCCGCGATCGCCGCTTCTTTATAGCCGTGAATATATTCATCGACCCAGATAGCGTGGTCGTTTTGCTTGACTAATTGAGCTAAAAACGCAAAGTTACCAGGCTCGTCTTGATAGGCGTTGGCGGCGAGATAGGAAGTGCTAGCGAAGATAATTCGACCCTTGCCGATGGGGGTTTGCCACACGATCGCGCCCTCTCGATCTCCTAAAAGCTGCTCTTGCTTTGCGCCAAGTCGTCTTCTGCGGGTTGTCTCAATTTTGACTGACCCTCGATCGCTCGTTTGCATCGTTGTAAACGGAGCATTGGTTACCGGAGCGGGTGCGCCCAAAATCACCCAGGTGTTTCCTTTCCGAATCCAGCGTTCTTGGTCAGATCCTGACACTAGTAAACCACTGCTGCTTTGAGAATCAGACCCGATTTGCAAAAATGTTGCTGGCGTTTCGCGGGTGAAATCAGCCGAAGGTTTGCGCCAGCGCTGAAGGGGTGTGCCCTGTCGCTCCATGTAGGCATACCAGGCACCATAGCCATCGGGGGCACGACTAAATGTAGAACCACTCGCCTGACGATTACTGCTCGGAGCCGCAAAAATCGTTAATAGCACGATCGCTCCAATAGCAATCAGGGCAAACAGTTGACGGCGGTTGATTTTTTTAAGCATTCAAGGTTAGTCGGGCAAGAAAAAATCGGGTGAGTCCTCGTCGATCGAGAGGGCGTGGTTTCGATAATAAAGCTCTAAATCTAAGCGACTAATCGAGTGTTCGGTCGGGTTAGAAAAGAAGGCTTTGACTCGAATATAGCGCCGCAACCCCTCAGCACTGGCATCTTCGGCGGTTGCGTCTTTAAAGTCTTCTGGAAAGGTGTCGGTAACTCTGATCCACGCCTCTTGTAAAATCGCTTCAATTTCATCACTGAGCGATAAGTCGAGTAAGTCTTCGAGTCCTTCTAGAACGTCGATCGCTTTCAATATTTGTGGAGTTATTTCTGAACTGGAATTAGCCATTCACGTCAATCTCAAATGAAAACAGAGGTTAGATACCTGAGCTAAGGACTTTCTATTATTTATTGTATTCGATCGCGGATTTTGGCTTGATCAAGTCCGTACAGATTGATAAAGGATGAGTTTTTAGTCACTTTATTTCAGCAAATCCAGGAGGGGAGATGTGGCTTAGTGAGCATGGGTTAATTTGACCTTTAAATTACAAAAGTTGAGTTTTGCGTCATAAAAGTCTAACTTTCGCAAGAGACCGCTACACTAAAAATGCCCTAGAGAGGACGCTGAGAAATCAGGAATAACCCCCTCATGAACCTTGTCTCGATCGCCGAGCAATCACGGCTCACCGCATTGCAGCAATATCAGATTCTAGACAGTGAATCTGAGCGATCGTTTGATGATTTAGCGCGGTTAGCGTCTCAGCTTTGTCAAACTCCGATCGCGTTGATTAATTTAGTTACGGGCGATCGGCAGTGGTTTAAAGCCAAAGTAGGAGTAGAGGTTACCGAACTGCCGTTGGAGTTAGGGATCTGTCCTGAATGTGTAATCAGTCGCAAAACTCTGATTGTGCCAGATGTCCAGGCAGATGAGCATTGGGCGACCCATCCCGCTATCAGGGCGGCTCCACATGTGCGCTTTTATGCTGGGGTGCCTCTGATCACGCCAACCGGAGACGCGATCGGAACGCTCTGTGTCGTCGATTTTGTGCCCCGGCACCTGACGATCGACCAACTCCGATCGCTAGAAGGGTTAGCTCAACAGGTGATGACTCAGCTAGAGTTGAGGCGAAATCTTAGGGTTTTAGCTCAGGTGAGCGTTGAGCAGACGAGAGTTGAGGCAGATCTGCGAGAAAGTGAAGAACGGTTTCGCAGTTTGGCAGCAGATCTTCAGCTTCAGAGTTTGAGTCATCGGTTATTTACCGAAATCACGCTCAAAATTCGACAATCGTTGCAGCTTGATGAGATTTTGCAAATCACGGTGCGAGAGATTCAGACCTTGTTGAGTGCCGATCGAGTGCTGATTTTTCAACTGCAAGCAGACGGATCGGGGCAAGTTGTGCAAGAAGCCGTGTTGCCACCTTATCCTGTCTCGTGGGGGCAGACGTTTGTTGAGTCTTTTCAGCAAGACTATCGAGACAAATATCAACGGGGTCGAGTGAGTGCGATCGTAGACATTCAGACCGCCAACATTCAGGAGTGTCATCGTCAGTTTTTACAGCGGTTTGAAGTCAAGGCAAATCTCGTTGTTCCGATTCATTGCAGACAAGATCTGTGGGGATTGTTGATTGCTCACCAATGCGATCGCCCTCGGCATTGGAGCGAGTTTGAAACAGAGTTATTACAGCAACTCGCTAATCAAATTGGAGTCGCGATTACACAATCAGAATTGCTAGAGCAAGAAATTCGCCAACGCAAAGAACTGGCACGATCGAACGCTGAATTAGAACAATTTGCCTACGTCGCGTCTCACGATTTGCAAGAACCGCTACGCATGGTGATTAGCTATCTGCAACTGCTAGAGCGACGCTATAAAGATCAACTCGATGCCAGTGCAGATGAGTTTATTGATTATGCGATCGAAGGGGCAGAGCGAATGCAAACCCTAATTCGAGACTTATTGACGTTCTCACGAGTCGGCACACGAGGACAGCCCTTAACCGTCGTAGAGGGCGAACAGGCATGGCAGCGAGCGATCGCCAATCTGCAACTCGCGATTCAAGAAAGCGAGGCGGTGATCACTCACGATCTGCTGCCTCCTGTCATGGCAGATATTACCCAACTCACCCAGCTTTTTCAAAACTTAGTGGGAAACGCGCTCAAATTTCGTCAGCAGCAGGTGCCTCACATTCATATTGGGGTGCTGGATAGCGGTGACGATAACCTCACTTTTTATGTGCGCGATAATGGCATCGGAATTGAGATGCAGTATCACGATCGTATCTTTGCCATCTTTCAGCGACTGCACTCGCGCACCAAATATCCCGGCACCGGAATTGGGTTAGCTTTGTGTAAAAAAATCGTCGAGCGGCATGGAGGACGCATTTGGTTTGAGTCAGAACCGGAGCGAGGAACTACGTTCTATTTCACACTGTTTAGAGGCAGCGATCACGATGAGTTTACCCATTCAAGTTTTGCTGGTTGAAGACAATCCGGGTGATGCTCAACTGACTCGAATTGCGCTTGAAGATGGTAAAATGCACATTAATCTCAGTGTGGTCGATGACGGTGTAGAAGCGATGGCGTTTCTGCGTAGGCAAGCCGTTTATATCAGTTCTCCTCACCCAGATCTAATTTTGCTAGACCTCAATCTACCCAAAAAAGATGGGCGTGAAGTGTTAGCTGAGATTAAAGCTGATCACGTCTTAAAGCGAATTCCGGTAGTGATTCTAACTACGTCTCAAGCCGAGGAGGACATCATCAGAGCCTATAGCCTTAGTGCAAACTGTTATATCTCTAAGCCTGTTGACTTCGATCAATTTATTAAGGTGATTTCCGGGAAAGAAGATACCAAATCAAGCGGGGCGAATCAGGACATCCCACTTGGGTAACAAAGGATTGCGTTCTAATCTACTCTCCACCGCTTTCATCGCTAATTTGGAGAGCGAGATCCCTTTTTGGTAAACCTGCTGATTCAACTGAACAAGGGGATGAAGACCTTTCCAGGTCATGCTTCGTGCCCAAGCCAGCATCGTAGCCACATCTTTGAGTAGAGTCCCATTCCAATGCTGTTCTAGAATGCCCCAGCATCGCTCAATGGGATTGTACTTGCTATGGTACGGAGGGTAGTACAGCAAGTGAATGGGTTTGCCAATGGTATCGACAAACTCCACCATCCGATTCAAAAACTGAGTTCGCACCCCACTACTTTCAGGTCCATTATCCATTTTGAGTTGAATCTGTTGGGTCATCTGCTGCTGAGCAGGCGTTAGACTCTCCCACCATTGCTGAACGGTATCGACCATGAAATCACTGGTTTTGTGAGAACTGCCGAAGTGGATGTGCAGCGCCCCGCTGTCCTCATCGACAATGCCGCAGGGAATGTATTTCTCGGTGCATCCCATATCGTGGTCACTCGCTTGGTGATTCCCTCTCGTTTTGCCACCGCGCGCGTAATCGCCCAGGTTGACGGTCGCTTTACAGTCCATACTCAATCGTCTGACGCTGCCATCATTGAGCCGCTCGCTATGACGATGGAGGTTGTCAAAAATTGCATCCGTTTCTGGGAGTTTTTTTGGGGTTTTGCTTTCACCACTTTCCGCAATCGGTAGCCCATTCGATTCAGCACGGCTGCCATCGTACTATTGGAGGGCAACTGTTCGGCAGCAAATCCCCGGTGCTCTAACTGTTTCAACGCCTCTGCTGCGGTTAATCGGGTATAGGCGATGGAACTTGAAAACGTGGGGTCTTGTTGAGCCTGAGATTCGGCAAGTTTTCTCAGGGCTTGCGCCACTTCGGGGTGCCGTTCTTCCCACCGTTTCGTGCCGCTCGCGTTCGCTTGTGCCCCCACGCAGGTGATGCCGCTCCGCTGCTCTGCTAACCCTAGCTCAACCGTGGCTCGATTCCAGCCAAATACCGTTTCAGCCAATCTGGCGCTCCCATCACAGTATTTCAGGCACATCTCAGCCTGAAAACTCCGACGCTTCGCTCCACTGAGTTTTGTCGACGCCAGTCGGAGGTCTTCGATTTGACTCTTGCTTAATGGCTCTCTTTCTAGGGTTGATAGCACCATAACTCGCTCTGCCGATTAATCTGCTTGTCCTGTTTCAAGACCAAATGATACGGTACTTTCATTCTCGGAAATCGCCTAAGATCGTTCAATCGATCGAAGATTTTTGGTTCACGATCGTCAAACTGCCGCCGGAGTAGCTGATTAATATGACAGAGCAATCAATCAACGTTCTGTTAGTAGAAGACAGTCCTGCTGATGTGCGGCTGTTGCTAGAGTTTCTCAAAGAGGTTCCGACTAATCCCTTTCAGGTGACTCAGTGCGATCGCTTAGAATCTGCATTGAACAATCTGATTGAAACCAGGTTTGACATTATTCTTCTAGATCTCACCTTGCCCGACAGCACAGGGTTAGAGACGCTTGTGACCATTCATCATCAAGTGCCTGCGATTCCAGTCGTGATTTTGACAGGGTTAGATGACGAAATTATTACGCTGCGGGCGATGCAAGAGGGCGCACAAGACTATTTAGTGAAAGGACAGGTGACAGGAGACTTATTGGTACGATCGCTGCGCTATGCGATCGAACGCCAACGTGCTGAACAAAAGATTCGTGAACAAGCAGCATTGCTAGATATTACAACTGATGCAATCTTAGTGAGAGATTTAAACCATCAGATTATCTATTGGAATAAAGGTGCAGAACGGCTATTTGGTTGGGAAGCCAATGACGCGATCGGAAAAAATGTCAATCAGCTTTTTTATCAGAAGCCATCTCATCATCTTAAACCTGCGATAGATGCAGTGATTAATCAGGGTGAATGGTTGGGCGAATTGCAGAAGATTACCAAATCTGGTCGAGAAGTCACCGTCGAAAGTCGCTGGACACTGGTCAGAGATGAAGCAGGACGACCGAAATCAATCCTGACGGTGGATACTGACATCACCGAAAAGAAATTGCTGGAAGCGCAGTTTTTTCGCGCTCAACGATTGGAGAGTATTGGCACGTTAGCCAGTGGCATTGCTCACGATTTGAACAACATTCTCACGCCGATTTTAGCCGCCGCTCAACTCTTGCCTTTAAAGCTGCAAAGCTTGGACGATCGCAGTCAATTATTGCTCCAGCTTTTAGAAGCGAATGCCCGACGCGGCGCAGATTTGGTCAAACAAGTGCTGTCATTTACACGCGGCGCAGAAGGCAAGCAGGTGATCTTGCAAACGCGCCACTTGATTAGCGAGATTGAGAGAATTTTGCGCGAAACGTTGCCCAAGTCGATCGAGGTGGATGTCAGAGCGCCCCATGATTTGTGGACGGTGGTGGGTGACAGCACCCAACTCCATCAGGTGTTGATGAATCTTTGTGTGAACGCCCGTGATGCCATGCCGCTTGGTGGAATACTGACGATTGCTGCCAGCAATCAATGGCTTAACGAAACTGATATCCGCACCAATCTAGAGGCAAAAGTCGGACCCTATTGTGTGCTGTCGGTTGTTGATACGGGCACGGGCATTGCGACTGAGATTCTCGATCGCATTTTTGAGCCATTCTTCACCACTAAAGAACTTGGGAGCGGCACTGGATTAGGACTCTCAACGGTCGTCGGCATCATCAAAAGTCACAGAGGCTCTATCACGGTGTCGAGCCAACTCAGTAAAGGGACTGAATTTAAAGTCTTCTTGCCTGCGGTGATGATTCGAGAAGCGGCGCCGATCGAGCACCCAGAATTGCACAGGGGCAACGGTGATTTAATTTTAGTCGTGGATGATGAGGCACCTGTGCGAGAAAGCACACGCATTACGCTCGAAGACTATAACTATGAGGTATTAACTGCCTGCAATGGAGTAGACGCGATCGAGGTTTATCTTCAACATCAACATCGCATTCAGCTTGTCTTAATCGATCTGATGATGCCCTTAATGGATGGTCCGAGCACGATTCGCACCTTGCAACGCATCAATCCTGATGTTGAAGTGGTGGCAATGAGTGGGCTGTCGTCAAAAGGAATGATTGCCGATGCAGAAAGCACAGGAGTGCAGCGATTTTTGGCAAAACCATTTATGGTCAAAGAGTTGTTGAGCACGTTGCAGAAAGCATTGGTAGAGAAAGTCAGCGTGGTTGAATAGAGCGATTAACTTGGCAATGGCGAACGCGTTCAGTCTGTGGGTTCCAACATCGCTCGACTCGTACCAAATTAAACGATGAACACAACAGATGATGGATTTACCCGGTGCTGTAGAGACGCTCCGGTGGAACGTCTCTGCGATCGCGTCATAACCTATAGTCTGCCGCATTCAAGAATCGAATTGGCATCATTACCGTTGCCCGGTTTACATAAATCGCCGTTTAACGATCGAGGGCAGCCATTGACGCTTGAGGATAGCGATCGCCTGCTGTCGCATTTTTGGGCGCGATTGCATCGATGCGATCGAGGTCTTCTGAGGTCAATTTAATCTCGACGGCTGCGACATTTTCTTCTAAATAAGTGCGGCGTTTTGTCCCTGGAATGGGAGCAATATCGTCGCCTTGAGCTAGAAGCCACGCCAGTGCTAATTGTCCGGGTGTGACGTTTTTTTGAGCTGCGATTTCTTTGACACGATCGACCAGTTCGAGATTTTTATAAAAGTTTTCGCCCTGAAATCTGGGAAGATGTTGACGAAAATCATCGGGGGCAAAATCATCGGGGCTAGTAATCTGTCCTGAGAGAAAGCCGCGACCCATCGGACTGTAAGGCACAAACCCGATCCCTAATTCGCGAATTGTGGGGAGAATTTCATCTTCGGGGTCACGAGTCCAGAGCGAATATTCTGATTGCAGGGCAGAGATGGGATGGACGGCATGAGCACGACGAATCGTATTCGCAGCCGCTTCAGAAAGTCCTAAATAGCGCACTTTGCCCTGGTGAACGAGTTCTGCCATTGCCCCGATCGTGTCTTCGATCGCGACGTTGGGATCGACACGATGCTGATAATACAAATCAATGTAGTCAACGTTTAAGCGTTTGAGTGACGCATCGCAGGCTTGACGCACATATTCAGGTTTGCCGTTGATGCCGCGAGAGGCAGGATCATCGCCGCGCTGAATGCCAAATTTGGTAGCGAGAATGACGCGATCGCGCTGCCCTTTAATTGCCTGACCGACGAGTTGTTCATTTGCTCCAATGCCATACATATCGGCAGTATCAAGAAAGTTAACGCCTAACTCTAGAGCGCGATGAATGGTGGCGATCGATTCATTCTCATCAAGCGTGCCGTAGAACTCTGACATTCCCATGCAGCCGAGTCCAAGTTCTGACACCGTGAGTCCTTGACGACCCAGTTTTCGTGTTTTCATGAGGGTTAATTCCTGTTGTGATGGTTGACGAGTTGTTTGTGAGTGATTCCATTCTTTGAGGTGCGCTGTTCAATTTCTCTGTAATTTTGAATCTTCCATTGAATCACCTCCAGATTTTGAGTCAGTTCTTGAATGCGTTGTTGAACTTCGCGTTCGTGGGATTCTAAAATTTCTCTACGTTCGTTTAGCGCTTCGGGATTTTGGCGTAAAGAAATTGCATAGCTTTGCATTTGTCGAATCGGCATCCCGGTCATTCTTAATTTCGTTAAAAATTCGATTCGAGTCATGTCGGTAGCTGAATAGCGACGATGCCCATTTGCCGCCCGACTGATTGGCTCCAAAAGTCCGTTACGCTCGTAGTAGCGCAGCGTGTAGACACTTAACCCTGTGCGTTCAGAAACCTGTTGAATCGTGAGTTCTGCATCCATGCCCATCACCTTAGCGGTTAGAGTGCGCTCTAAGTCAAGCACATTTTATAAACAATTTCATCCACACTTTTCCCCTCATTAGTTAGAGGAATTCCCAAGCTATCTCTTTAGAATGAGAGCAGTTGAAAGAGAATTTGCTAAGTCCCAGCTTATCGCTGACTGAGATCGGGTCACTGTTCCCCCGATGGATCACTACAATCAGGCGTTGATCAACAACGTCCATCCGCGCGATTAGGTGAATCCTGATCCGGCTCCTCGCTATCGGCGTAGACTATGACCAAAAGCGCGGCGTGATCGTTAACGATGATCTACAAACGACAAATCCAAAAATCTAAGCGGTGGGCGATGTCTGCATGGAGTGGAAAGATCCACATGCAGCAAATGCGGCGGCTCGAATTCTGGTTCAAAATGCGCTGTTTGCTATTTTTGGTTTAGGACGAAGAAAGCTCAGTTCGCTGGTGATGGCATCCTGCACGTTTACCGATCTAGAAGTGGCAACGGTTGGGATGTTACTTAAAGAAGCGCAGCAGAAAGGCGTTGAAGTCTATATTCTCTCTGTACCGATAAATAATAGACCTCCTGCGCGAATGCTAGAACGCCCTCATCTCCTAACTCCTGCTCTCAAGGTTAGGAGCAAGGAAGCCAGTTTCAAAGTCCTTTTCCCAAGTTTGGGAGAGGGATTTAGGGTAAGGGCTAATGCAGGAGGTCTAATGTTGATCGAGCGATCGTCGATGGTGAAACAGAAGGATTCGCAAAGATTTATCTACAGAAAGGAACCAGAAAAATGATTGGTGCCACGATCGTGGCGAGACACGCTGGAGACATGACTAATGAAATCACATTAGCAATGACTCAAATTAGGAATTAGTGCGCTGGCGAGTACGATTCATTCCTACCCGACTCAGACAGAAGCTATTCGCAAAGCAGCAGACGAGTATAGCCGCGATCGCTTAACGCCGTTTGTAAAAAAGCTGGCTTCTACCTAGGTCAAGCTGAGACGATAAACCGATTCACAAAAAATTCAACTTCAGATTGTTTACAAACGGCGCGTCTTAGTCTAAACAAGTACATGGGAAAACACTCTTTATCCCGCGATCGCCAGTGAGAATTTAATATGTACATTGTGCAAATTGCTTCAGAATGCGCCCCGGTCATCAAGGCTGGAGGGTTGGGTGATGTCGTCTATGGACTCAGCCGCGAATTAGAAAATCGAGGCAACACCGTCGAGCTAATTTTGCCGATGTATGACTGTATGCGCTATGACCACATCTGGGGGCTACACGATGCCTATCGCGATTTGTTGGTGCCCTGGGATGGCGGCGCGGTCGTCTGCAATGTCTACTGTGGTTGGGTGCATGGACGACTGTGTTTCTTTATCAAACCCAAATCAGAAGATGGGTTCTTCGATCGCGGCGTTTATTATGGCTGTTCTGACGACACAATGCGATTCGCGTTCTTTAGCAAAGCCGCTTTAGAATTCTTACTCAGAAGCAATAAACGCCCCGATGTAATTCACTGTCACGATTGGCAAACAGGGTTAATTCCCGTCCTGTTGTTTGAGATTTATAAATATCACGGCATGGCAAATCAACGGGTTTGTTATACCATTCATAATTTCAAACATCAAGGCATTACCGGTAGCGAGGTTCTCAAAGCAACTGGGTTGAATCAAGAAGCCTATTATTTTCAATACGATCGGTTGCGTGATAACTTTAACCCGTATGCGTTAAACATGATGAAAGGTGGCATCGTCTATTCAAATTTCTTCAACACCGTTTCGCCACACCACGCCTGGGAAGCGCACTACACAGAAGTAGGCTGTGGGTTGAGTCACACGATTCACTTAAACGAAGAGCGATTTTCTGGAATTCTCAACGGCATTGATGATCAGTTTTGGAATCCAGAAAGCGATCGCTACATTCCCACTCACTACAGCAAAGATGATCTAACGGCAAAAGCAAAGAATAAAAAAGCGTTGAGAGAACGTTTATTTTTGCAAGATTCAGACAAACCTCTAATTTGTTATATCGGGCGATTAGATGAGCAAAAAGGGGTTCATCTTGTCCATCACGCGATTTATTATGCGCTCGAAAAAGGGGCACAGTTTGTTCTATTAGGGTCAGCCACCGAGCCAGGAATTAACGCAAAATTTCAGCACGAAAAAGCATTTTTCAACGACAATCCCGACTGTCATTTAGAGTTAGGCTTTGACGAAGAATTATCCCATCTAATCTATGCAGGAGCCGATATGATCGTCGTCCCCAGCAACTACGAGCCGTGCGGATTGACGCAAATGATCGGCTTGCAATATGGCACCGTTCCGATCGTGCGAGGCGTAGGTGGCTTGTTAGATACCGTGTTCGATCGAGACTACGATTCCAGCAAGCCACCCGAAGAACGCAACGGCTATATGTTTTACCAAACCGATGAGAAAGCTTTAGAGTCTGCAGTGGATCGCGCGATCGGGCTTTATCAACACGCACCACAGGAATACGAAAATCTGGTTATTCAAGGCATGGAATGCGATTATTCATGGCACAGTCCAGTCGATGAATATTTGAAAATCTACGAGTTCATCCGCCACAAATAATCTCGCTGAATGTAGACAATAAATCTGCCCTCTCCCACAGGCTACCGTGTACACACAAGTTCCTCGTAGATTTGTTTGAGTCAGCTTGTGCCCCCTAAATCCCCCAAACTGGGAGACTTTGAACCAGATAAATGGCTTGACCTCTGAAACCAAAGCCTCGTTTCATCTCAAAGTCCCTCAGAATGGGGGATTTAGGGGGCAAAGGTCTCAGCGATGACTGATTGAAAGACTGGTGTGTACACAGTAGCTCCCACAGAAGAGGAGATCTAGAAACCTTGTTCCCTCTCCTGCGGCAGAGGGCAGATTTATTGCTCAACCCCCAGATTCAGCAGTGTCAAAATAACTTGGGAGAATACAAGTTCTCAAGCAAAAAGCCTCCGGACGTCTTGCCGTGTTTCGACTCCAGAGGCTTTTCGATTCGATTTGCTCCTCACACCTCTATACTATGCAGCACATGATTGAATTTGTCTAGTTAAATCTGTGACAGATTTCAAACTGGCTGAAGGGTTTAACCCCAAATCCCTGAAACCGCAACCATCGACAAAGTAAAATTGACGCTCGATTGAGTGCATTCACCAACTTAGAACCCAAGCTCATAATAGCTTTCGCTAAGTAGCGATCGCTCCGAGAAACGAGCGCTATTTAGCAAGCTATTCAGCTAAAGATGCTATTTGATGAACAGCATCTCCTGATACTTGGGCAAGGGCCACAGGTCATCCGCCACGTCACCCTCGATCGCATCCGCAAATTCGCGAACCTGATCCATCATTGGGCGCAGCGTTTTGGCGCAATACTGCATGTGTTCCTCGACCGTAGCAAACTCATGCTTGGCGGTCGCGCTGTCCAACTTGCTGACAGCATCCATCATTCGCTTAGTCAACGCAGCAACCGTCTCCGCACTCTCTTGCTCAAACGCAATCCCGATTTGTTTCAGGTTGCTAATACTGGTGGAAAGCTCTGACAAGTAGCGGAATGCCGCCGGATAAATCACCGTTTTCGCCAGACTGATCACAAGCTTGGCTTCCATCTCAATCACCTGAACATATTGCTCTGCATAGACATCAAAGCGGCTTTCCAGCTCAGAAGCAGACAGCACTCCCGTTTTTTCAAACAGTTCCTCAATATACTTCTCTTTCAAAATGGGCAACGCGTCGGCAGTGGTAGGCAAGTTCAACAACCCGCGTTCCTCAACTGCCATTTTGTGCCACGCTTCAGAATAGCCATTGCCGCCAAACACAACAGCGCTGTGATCCTCCATGACTTCTTTCAGCACGGTGAAGGCAGCATCTTCTAACGTCAGCCCTTTTGCCAGTTCAGCTTCTAGCTCATCCGCCACCCAAGTCAGCGAATCGGTCAGAATTGTGTTCATTGCAACCAGCGGACCAGAAACCGATTGATTTGACCCAACTGCTCGGAACTCAAAGCGGTTGCCCGTGAAAGCGAAGGGTGAAGTGCGGTTGCGATCGCCCGGATCTTTAGGAAACTCTGGCAGCGTCAAAACCCCCAAACTCATCACACCTGCATGAGCAGAGCTTTTGACCTCTCCCTGCTTGATTTGCTCAAACACATCTTCGAGCTGGCTGCCCAGATAGACTGAAATGATCGCAGGCGGGGCTTCATTAGCACCCAGTCGATGATCGTTACTTGCGGTCGCAACCACGGCTCGCAGCAAAGGACCATATTTGTGAACCCCGCGAATCACCGCTCCGCAAAATAGCAAAAATTGCAGATTGGTATGGGGGTTATCACCTGGATCGAGCAGATTCCCCTGAGTCGCATTGCCCACTGACCAGTTGACGTGTTTCCCAGACCCGTTAATGCCTGCAAATGGCTTTTCGTGCAATAGACAGACGAAGCCGTGTTTCTTAGCCGTGTTCTTGAGAATAGTCATCGTCATCTGCTGGTGGTCACTCGCCACGTTTGCCGCTTCAAAAAATGGGGCAA
Source organism: Phormidesmis sp. (assembly GCA_965277365.1). Taxonomy (GTDB): domain Bacteria; phylum Cyanobacteriota; class Cyanobacteriia; order Leptolyngbyales; family Leptolyngbyaceae; genus Phormidesmis_A. The sequence goes on from CBDICO010000002.1 coordinate 231,615, forward strand.
GCTCAAACTGACCGGGAGCAACCTCGTTATGCCGAGTTTTTGCCGGAATCCCCAACCGGTACATCCGCTCTTCCACATCTTGCATGAAGACCTGGACGCGCTCTGGAATCGCACCAAAATAGTGATCATCAAACTGTTGCCCTTTGGCAGCAGGTCGTCCAAACAAGGTTCTGCCCGTCAATAGAATATCTGGGCGGCTATGGGCAAAATGAGCATCGACTAAGAAGTATTCTTGCTCTGCACCACAGCTAGAATTGACCGTCGCCACGTCTGAATGCCCCAACAGCTTCAGCAGGCGGATTGCCGCTTTGCTCATCGCTGCATTCGATCGCAGCAAGGGCGTTTTCTTGTCTAGCGCTTCTCCTGTCCAAGAAATGAACACCGTGGGAATGCACAACGTCACCCCGTTATCGGTTTCCATCACATAGGCAGGACTGGTAACATCCCACGCGGTGTAGCCCCGCGCTTCAAACGTAGAGCGAATGCCGCCATTGGGAAACGATGACCCATCCGGTTCGCCCTGCACCAGCACTTTACCAGCAAATTCGGTCATCGCCGAGCCGTCACTTTGCACCGAGATGAACCCATCGTGCTTTTCGGCGGTGATGTTGGTCATCGGGTAAAAAACGTGAGCGTAATACAATGCGCCCTTAGAAATCGCCCAGTCTTTCATCGCTGCGGCAACGGTTCCAGCCACAGACACATCCAGCTTCCCACCCGTCTGAATGGTGTTCTTAATCGACTTGAAGACATCTTTGGGCAGACATGCCTGCATCTTGCCTAGAGTAAATACATCGGTTGCCCAGAGTTCTTCTAGACGGCTGGGCGTTTTAGGGGGAAGTTTTTCGCGATCGGTGACTTGGCAAATTGCTTGAAAGCGAAGTTCATTACCACTCATAGTTGTCGTTCCTTTTAGAGATGAAATTAGCGATGAAATCAAAAACGGGCGCGATGAGAACCGTTGCTCTCACTCGTTATCAATAGACCTGTGGAACGAAGAACTGCTCGTTGCGCGGGGGTCGCACATAGTCATGAGCAGACTTGCGCGGCGGCAGTTCTAACGGTTCTGGGGTCATATCTACATAGGGAATCTTGCTGAGAAAGTGACGGATGCAGTTGAGACGGGCGCGTTTTTTGTCGTCGGCTTCAACGGTGAACCAGGGCGCTTCGGGAATGTTGGTGTAAGCAAACATCGTGTCCTTGGCTTGGGAATATTCCACCCAGCGATCGCGCGACTCCAAATCCATCGGGCTGAGTTTCCAACGACGGGCGGGATCGATCGTGCGAGACTGAAACCGCCGCTCTTGCTCGTCATCACTGACCGAGAACCAATATTTCAGCAAAAGGATGCCAGACCTGACCAGCATTCGCTCAAATTCGGGACAGGTTTGCATGAATTCCCGATACTGTTCGTCAGTGCAAAACCCCATCACATGCTCGACCCCAGCGCGGTTATACCAACTGCGATCAAAGCAGACAATTTCGCCTGCTGCTGGTAGATGGGGCACATAACGCTGGAAGTACCATTCGGTTTTTTCACGATCGCTCGGTGTTCCCAAAGCGACGACTCGACAGCCTCGCGGATTTAACGGCTCAGTAATCCGCTTAATCGTACCGCCTTTCCCGGCGGCATCGCGACCTTCAAACAAGATAACAATTCGGGTGCCCGTATGCTTTGCCCAATACTGCATTTTCACCAGTTCTACTTGCAGTCGGGCGAGTTCTTTCTCGTAATCTTTGCTAGAGAATTTAGACTTACTCTCCTGAGAAGCGAGTAGGTAAGTCATGGGTGGCGGAGTAGAGTGGAGGTTAGCTTTTTTGTGTTTCTTACCTTTCTTCTTTTTTTTCTTTGAGGTCAGATTGGCGGATTTTGGAGTGAGGAATTCTGCGATCGTAGTTACAGAACTCTCTCCATTCACAAGGTCGGATTCCATAGTTGTTCTCCGGTGACTGAAATGACTGTGAGACAGATGATACAGAACCTTAACTCGAAAATCTCTTTGACGGATGTAACAAGTAGAGCCAACGGAGTTCTTTTAGAGTCAAGTCTAAGTCTCACTAAAGGTTATACGGTTCGGCTTAATAGTAGGAATAGGGAATCAAAACATTTGTATCAGAGACTACAGTGCAGGATAAAAAATAAAAAACCTGTGCAAAATACTCTAGAGACAGCCAGTAGAAGATGTCTGAAGCGAAATTGATATCACTGCCAAGTCTATATGTAGCATTAGTTTCGCGAAATTCAGACAGTAGACCGAGTGAATATGTGTGCTGTGGGATACAGATCTATCAGTCTCTGCGATTGAGAATGATGGTCTCAACATCGAGGGATGTAACAACATAATGGCTCAGTCAACTAATGAACTGAAACCTACGCTCGGATTGGTAGGGATTACAATTAACGCAATGGCGTTGATTGCACCGGGCGCTTTTTTATGGACAACCTACCAACTACAAGCTCCTCCCGACTCTGCTAAAAATATGTGGGCAGCGATCGCCCTCGCAACGTGTATTGCTCTGCTCACAGCGAGTTGCTATGCCACCCTCTCCAAAGCCTATCCTGAAGCGGGCGCGGGTAGTTCTTACTACTACGCCGAGGCAGCAATTTTAACTAAAGAAGACCATAAGCATTTTCGTTTAGCTCGTCTGGCAAAGTTTGTCACGGGGTGGGCAGCGCACCTCTATTACTGGGTGTACCCCGGCATCATGGTTAGCTTTATGGGAACGTTGGTCGTTTACATTGGGCAATTGTTTAATCCTGATTTTGCCTCCGATTGGTTTAGTAAAGTCTTAATCTGTTTCGTCTTTGCGGGGCTAGTAGGTGCCATCGCCATGATAGGTGTAACGGGATCTACGCTCGTCAACATTGTCATCAACATTGTTCAAATCGCTTCTCTAGTGTTCTTAGGATTATTGATGATTCTGTATCGATTGGGTCATCCTAACATTACCTATGAACACGCAAATGTCGTTAGCGTTGTGATCCCTCATGATTTTCTGGGGTTGATTTATCAAGCCACGATCGCCATTCTTCTATTAGTTGGGTTTGAATCGGCAACAGCAATGGCAGGAGAGGCGGTCAATCCTCAACGTGACATTCCGAGAGGTGTGATTCTGTCATTGTTCATTCAGGCTTGTATCTGCTACTTTTTTGAGTATTTCGCTGCAAACTTTTTTATTGGCGAACAATATACTGCAACAGTTGATGGTAAGACCGTCACCGGATTTGCCGCAGCGTTATCATCGGGTGCCCCGATCGGAGACATCGCAAAGATTCTAGGTGATACCCTACTGTTTGGCAATGGCTTCCTGTTGCAAATTACGATCGCCAGTACCGTTGTGATGGCGCTGATTGGGACGGCACTTTCATCCCTGGCAACTGGAGTTCGGATTAGCTATGCAATGGGCAGCGATCGCGAGTTGCCAGCAGTGTTTGGGTTCTTGCATGGTCGCTACAACACGCCCCACATCGGCATCTACTTTCTGGCTGGGCTATCGGCTTTGATTGGGGCTTATGCTGTGCAGAGTGTGGATAATGTCACGATTGTCACGCTCGTCTCTAACATTGGCACGTTTATGCTCTACGGCATCACTTGCGGGGTCACGTTGATCGCAACACTAAGACACTTACTAGACGAAGAGCATAATCCCATCAAGACGATTGTCATACCCATACTGGGCTTAGTGACGAATCTATTTATGGTGTGCGGCATTTTCTACTATGGACTGACTGGGGCAGGAAGCGCCAAAGCCGACTCAATGGCTGCGATCGGTATTTCGATCGCCTTCTTTGCTGCTGGATTCGCTTATCTGATTGGCGATAGCCTGCTCAAGGGCAAACCCATATTTTTGCCTGCTGATATGAACCATCCTCTGCGCGATCGTGTGGATGCGTCTAAACTGCATTAGAGTTTAGCGCTCTCTTGCATCGACCCTCAACTATCTATTCATTGCTACCAGTAGATCATGAATTTAATTCTTGCTATTATCCAGCCGAATAAACTGGATGCCGTGAAGGAAGCTTTAGTCAAACTCGGAATTCAAGGCATGACCGTCACAGGTGCAAAAGGCTTTGGGCGGCAAAAAGGTCGTCCACTGGCTTTTCTCGGACTGCTGAATATGGAGGGTAAACCCTTCACCGTTGACTTCGTGCCCAAAATCAGAATTGAAATAGTGGTCAATGACGATCTCACCGATGCGGTAGTCGATACGATCGTTAAAACGGCAAGAACGGACACTGTTGGCGATGGTAAATTGTTCGTGATTCCGGTGAGTAGAGCGATTCGCATTCGGACAAGCGAAGAAAACGAAGCCGCTTTGACGATCGAGGAACCCGCTACACTCAGTGAGCAGATGCCATAAGAATGGTTCAATCCCTCTTCTTTTTTGTGCTAGCTGGATTTTGTGAGATTGGCGGCGGCTATTTATTCTGGCTATGGCTGCGGGAGGGAAAAAGCCCTTGGCTCGCCTTAATTGGAGTCATTGTGCTTGCCATTTACGGAGTCTTGCCAACGCTACAACCCGCTAGTTTTAGCCGCGCCTACGCAGCCTATGGTGGTGTCTTTATTGTGCTGTCGCTGCTTTGGGGCTGGGTCGTCGAGCAAACTGCACCCGATAAATACGATTGGTTGGGAGCATGGCTTGCCTTTCTAGGCGTTCTAGTCATCATGTATGCGCCTCGGCGATAGATTTTGAATCTCAAAAATTAGGATTTTCTGTTTTGGTGCGATTGTGGGTCAGCTACTCCTTACCCACGATCGTTTTTTTGTCAAAATTTACTGACATAGGCTGAGTTGTTCTGTTTCTTTTCTACAAAATAGCTAAAATGGTAGTGAAAGATACAGAAAAACTTAGATTTTTAGAGCCAGCCAATGTTAGCTACCATTCTGACCCAGCGCCGACAGGTAATCAAAACGTTTTCTAGTCACGAATTAGCCGGACAAGCCTTTGATCACCTCGTTCTCTCAGGCTTCTCGATCGCGCAACTTTTCCTACTGGGTGACGGATTGGATGAGAATTACCCACAGCCCAAGCTTCCTACCAGCGCTCATGGTGCAATCACAGGCACCGCAACGGGACTTAAAAAAGGACTCTTAATCGGCAATCTTGCAGGTGGCGCAACGGGGTTGTTGTTGGGCGTTGGACTCATTGCCCTGCCAGGAGTGGGGTCGCTGGTGTTATCTTCTGCGATCGCCTTTGTCTTACTAAGCGGCGGAATTTGTACTGCGGCGGGTGGGTTAACGGGCGCGTTCATCGGCTTAGGGCTCACTTCAGAGCAAGCCAAAATCTACAGCCAGCAAATTTCTAGCGGTAGTGTTTTGCTGATTGTGGAAGGAACCTCGCAGGATATTGATCGAGCTAAATTCCTACTCAATACCCAAAGCAACTGCATCTAAGGCTCACCTTGAATGCTGGATTCTGACGGCGAAGCTGCACGGAGCGTTACTCTATCTGTCGCTTTCTCCAGTAATCAGGTTTACGCTTGCCCTATACTATTGCAACTACCCAGATAAACTCTTAAAATTCTGCATAGAAAATCAGGGAAGGAACCCTTTAGATGACGTAGTGCTGTAGTTTCGTGGCTTTGTAGGCTGCTCCTAGATCTGGGTTTTGCTAAATTTTGCCGAGAGCTTGCTCTACTTCAGACAAAAAATCTAGCCCCAAGCCCACCTTTTGTTCTTCATAGTAAGCGATCGCGCTGTCTAAATCTGCGCTCGTTTTGCTGTAAACATTGGTAGTGATCGCTTCACGATCGAACTGCCAAGATACGCTTATAGTCAGGTGGTGCACAGCATAAATACATGGGCGCAGAGAATTTTCAAGATCGTGAGGTGTGGGAACGGCTAGAGCAAGGGCGCAAAGAAAAAGCAGCTCAGGGAGGATATATCGGCTACGGTTCACCAGCTTTTGGGCAGCGATCGCTCGATGGTGAACTGATCGAAGACCCCACTGAGCAGCAGATCATTGATCTAATTCGTCGTCATCACAAGTCAGGCAAATCGCTTCAGCAGGTGGCAGACTGGCTAAATCGCCAGGGTTACACGACAAAGCGTGGGCAGCAGTGGCAACGCATTTCAGTCAAACGGGTGCTTGATCGTCTTTATGAACGCACTCCTAGAATCACGGGGATAGGATCACCTCCTCAGACAGATTCATCCACTCCAAAAGTTTAGAAAGTTTTAGGACTTAATCTCTGATTTAGTGGTGGATAGAGCAGAAATTTTATTCTGAAGACTTGTATCTTTGGCTCGTCATCCATTGAGTTAGATCAGTTTTTATGACCGTGGATTTCGACTATTCGGTAGGCACTCCTCCTCTCGCTGAAGCGATCGATCGTCATCCCCTAATCGTCGCCCCCGATACTTGCCTAGTGGATGTGGTGAGTTTGATGAATGAAACTGCACGGTCTTACCGCGCTGATCCTCTTCACGGTGCGCGAGGGAGTTGTGTATTAGTCATGCAGGGCGAAACACTACAGGGCATTTTTACTGAGCGCGACTTGGTGCAGTTGACTGCTGCTGGCATTGATCTGCACACTACAAAAATTTGTGTTGTGATGCACCATCCTGTGCTCTCGATGTCTGAACAGGCATTACACGATATCTTTGCGGCATTATTTCTGTTTCGTCGCCATCGCATTCGTCATTTGGCGATCGTTGATGAGCAGCAGCGTTTGATTGGAGTCGTCTCGATCGAGAGCATTCGCCACATTCTGCGACCCACAAATCTCCTCAAAATCCGACGAGTTGCCGAGGTCATGACCAAGCAATTGATTGTGGCACAACCCAACCTAACCGTTGTCCACTTAACTCAGTTGATGGCAACGCATCAAATTAGCTGTATCGTCATCGTTGAACCGTCGCATCCAGACGATTCAGTCCAGCATCCTATTGGCATTGTCACTGAACGAGACATCGTTCATTTTCGGGCACTTGGGTTAGATGTTTGTAAAACTCTTGCTCACGAAGTGATGAGTACACCTCTATTTGTGCTGAGTCCTGAAGACTCGCTTTGGATGGCTCACCAAGTGATGGAAGAACGCCAAGTGCGGCGATTAGTGGTGTCTTGGAACTGGGGGCAAAACTTAGGGATTGTCACTCAGACCAGCATTTTGCGCGTGTTTGATCCGATCGAGATGCATGGCGTAATTGAAACCCTTCAGCGAACCCTTCAGCAGTTGGGTCTCAACATTGAGCAAGTCTTAGCAACCGCTATTGATCACGATACTCACCTATCTGCTGCATTCTGTCCTGTTCATAAAGACGAAATGCCCAACCTCAAAACAGGGTTGAATGGGTTACAGACCCAGATTGCCTATCTTATGAAGCATCCCGAACTCTCTTCAGAAATGCGTCAAACTGCATTAAAAACTGCATTGGCAGACCTTCACCAACTCCAATCTTTCCTATGATGGTCTCTTGAAGATTTGCGCGAAAATAAAATCTCTAGTTACCGTTGTCCGTGGGTTTCGACTTCGCTTCACCAACGAGGGCTGAGCGAAGTCGAAGCTCAGTCATAATCAAAGTGAGCACGGTCAGCATCGTATGCCGTTGGCAAGAGGAAACATTTTCTCTCGTTCACTAGTATTCAAGGCTGGGATAATTCAGACTCAAAGCGTTTTACCCATTTTCATCATGATTTCCTTTTCACTTCAGGCTTTTTTGACGCTGTTTGTCGTGATTGACCCGATCGGGCTGGCTCCCATTTTTATCACCTTAGTCGGTCAGCACACGCCTCAACAACAGGCGCGCATTGCTTATCAAGCGGTCTCAGTGGCAGGGGCAATTTTGGTAGGGTTTGCATTGGGGGGAAGTTTCCTGCTCCAATATTTAGACATTAGCCTCGAAGCGTTTCAGATTGCGGGTGGAATTCTTTTATTTAAAATCGCATTGGATATGGTGTTTGCTCACAGTGAGCGAGAAACCAAAGAAGAAGAGCAAGAAGCCCAACTCCGAGAAGATGTCAGCATTTTTCCGTTAGCCATTCCACTCATCGCTGGACCCGGAACGCTGGCTAGTCTTGTAATCTTAGCGAATCACGCTGAAGTTTATCAATTTGGATTGGTAATCATTCTAATCATCGCTGCGATCGTGCTAGCAATCTCCTACGCGGTGTTTCGTTTATCTCGATATCTCTCCCACGCATTAGGCAGAACTGGAATTAACGTAGTGACTCGTGTGTTAGGCGTGTTGCTGTCTGCATTAGCGGTGCAATATATTGTCAATGGCTCGATCGCACTGCTCAAAGGAGCTTTCATTTAACCTAGCTCTTTCAGCAGACAGAGGGTGTCTCAAGACTTAACTTTTATGATGCCGACATCTTTTCCGGCTGCCAAACGACGAAAGCTTTTGGACGGCTGTGATCGAGTTTGATCATGATTTTCCTACGCTTCGCTGTCGGATTGGTGGGCGATCGACTTGAGCTTTCTTTGCCAATGCGAGCACTCAAACTCGACAATACCTACACGCTCCAGACAAACCCCGCACCTCAAGCAGTCGGCTCTTATAGTGTGTTGGGTTATCCCATCAGCAATGCAGGCGCAGCTCAACTCTTGCAGACTCCAGGCGGACAGACCCAGCTTGCTCCTGAAAACGACTCAATCGAGATCACCGATGAACTGATTCAACTCGGTCGAGACTCTTTTGATCGAGAAACGTTTGGCAACGAATATTTCTTCACGAATGTGATGAGCGTGTTGAATGGACCCATTAATCTAACCCGATCGAGCTTCTCTCTTGCGCGTGTTGATCGTCGAAGATGACCCGATGATGCAGCTAGGGTTAGAGTAGTCGCTTGAAGACTATTTTTAACTGACGATCGTGGGTCAGGCAACCGATGGCTATTGAACGATCGGATTCAAGTGGCTGTTGTTGCCCTCCGAGCAGAGTTAGTTTAGAAGCTGCCCAGATGATTGAAAGAGCAGGAACGAGCGTGCCAAATTTGCGTCTGATAGCGCGTCTCCTTTCAAACCTTAAAAAGCCAGGTTTAGCATCACTGTGCTAAAAACATTAATTCGTAGAAAAATCGTTAAGCAGCAGATTTGCAGCCGTTTAGACGGTCTTATTCAGAGAGCATTAGAAAGAACTATACTCAAAACTTCAAGTCATGAAATGACAATTTTTGAGCACTACAGTCGCGCAAATCAAAGAAAAGATGACCATTTGTGAGCATTTTTAAGAAAAACAAACGTTTATCAAACCTAGCGCTACTAAAATGTTTAATACAGCAGAAAAATTTCTGATTGACCAACGTTATAGACTGCTATACAGCGACGATTTATTCACAGATTGATGATGATGAGAGAGTTCCTAGCGTTGTCTAACCGAAGAGCCATTTTTCTTCCTTGCAGGATTATGGGAGGTTTCTAGCGACTCTATTAGGAATCAGAGGCGGAACAAGGGCATTTTTTGTCAATATCAGAAAATCTATCACCTACTACTAACGACTTAGAAGATTCTAATAGAATGGCTTCTACTACAAAAACTTCATTCTTTCAGTGTAAAAAAAGTGAAATCGTCTAATTTCATGAATGTAACTATAATTTACTTTCTCACCTGCAAATTAGAACGCATGATTAGAATGAAGTTGTACAATTTATATATGGTTGAGCCATTTAACAGAGTTGCTGCTTGGGTTAAGCGCATTTTCACTTAGACGAGGTGCAAGCGCCCTGATGCTTGAGCACCTTCCTGAGACACTTGACCGCAAAGTTACGTGGAGTTTTTGAAAAGTTAACCCATCAAATACGTCCGCATGAAGCACGTTTTCTTGAGGACTGGGTTGTCTATTTATCCTTAATCGTAACTAAACGATCGTGCTCTATCGTCTTTAACCCAATTTTTAATGCTCAGGGTGATTTAACCCTTTTGAAGTAGGGCAAGCCTAGAGGCACAACTGCTAACGTTAGGGTGTCATCTTAAAGAATCAGCTTGACCGCTTCTCTCAATGAGCCATTAGAGAACCGTTGTTTTGTCACCCGATTGGATTGAGACAGATGAAATTTGAAGATATCTATCAATTTTTCAAAGACCCACCCCCTTTTTATCTAAATAAAGAGTTGGCGGTGTGCTACGTTCTCGCAGTTCTTTTGCGAGGCGACTCTTATGGGACAGAGCTAATCCAATTATTGGAGTCAGAGCAGCCCCTCTATCGACTTTCAGATACTGTGCTTTACAGCGCCCTTAAGTTTCTTGAAGACGAAGAGATGGTAACAGGCTATTGGAAAAAAGTTGAGGGTAGAGGTCGCCCACGTCGAATGTATCAGATTCGCTCTGAAGCAATGTCTCAGGCGCAGGATCTGGCAAGGCTCTGGCAAGAGTATGCTGTCAAACGCGATCACGCCAGCAAAATGCCGCAAGCTAGTGGCGCAGAGCGATAAGTTATCCAGGTTCTAAAAGTTATTCTATTGTTTACTACACTGAAGTGGACAGGACGCTTTTACAACCTGGCTTACCCAATGAGTACCTCTGTCATTCCATCTACTTTTCTTCTGACCCTGTTGATGACGATCGGGCTAGTTTTTTTCATCCGAGCATCGGTCAAAGATCGAACTCAGGTGATCACCCTCGCCTCTGAGCAATCCGAAGCGTCTTTGTTAACCCAGCTACGTCAATACTTTGATCGGCGTGCCTACCGCGTTATAGCGCTAGATGCCGCTAAAAATGAAGTCATTTTTGAAGGAACGGTGCGTCCCAGCTTCTTTTTGGCGGGCTTTCTAACCCTGTTAGCAACCGTGGGAGCCTCGTGCCTCATTTTAATGCTGTCTTATCTGATTGCAGATTTGTCAAATGTCTGGTTAGGTTTATTACTCCTACCTCCACTGGCAGGAGTATTTTATTGGCGCGGTGCAAAGCGATCGGAGCAAGTTTCACTCAAGGTTGAATCCATGCCTGATACAGACGCAAGAACGAAGAGTCTGATCACCGTCAAAGCTCACCGTGATGAGTTGGCGGAGTTACAACGCATCTTGGGGTTGAAGGCAGCAGAATGAAGCTCACTCACTAGTCAACCCACCACCAAAACAGCCCTCTCGCGTTAAGAAACCTGAGAGGGCTATTTATTGAGACAGGGACTGCCAAACTAAGCAAACGGAATATTTCTGGCTCAAGACAGATGTGAATGCTCACTTCTAGACTTCACAATTGCAAAGTTCAATCTCATCAGCTTAAGAAATTTAACGTTTACTCACATCGTGTAGCGCTTTTGGGACTTCACTGATGATCAGTTGCTAAAAACAATCGTCTGGCTAAACAATGGATTATATAGAAGCTTCTAATCTCAGCGACTCGTAGAAGCCCCAACGGGTTCTAACTCATCGTCATTGGTTTTGAGACTGGGGAATAAGAAATGGTTTTCTTCGACATATTGTGCACCGAAAAGACCCTTCTCAGCCCAGAAATACCGATCTGTGGTATGCTCATTTCTCTTGACTAGCAACAGTGCGGGGGGATGAATGCCTTCGGAATGGATGAACTTTCGAGCAGCCGTGACAGGCTTATCTTCGCCACACTCAATGCTGTATTGAGGCACATTTTCTAAGATTCTGCGCCCTTCTTGCCGCCGACGGCTCTTACGCTTACGTCTCCTTGCCAAACCCCTTACCTCCTAATCCTAACTATCAAGTTGTAGTGATCGTTACAAAAGCCGTCGCAAGTATATCTGCTCCGGCTACAGATATCAACTTCCCTTAACGCAACGATACAAAATTTTAAGCTTTGGGCAGAATGTCTTCAAGAACACACACTGAATCTCTCAGATGGGTGCTTGCTAACCTCAAACTTATCGGCTGTAACTGCGTGTAGGGACGCTAGTAAACTGTAGACTGATCACGTTGAACTGAAAATATAGGCTAACAGAGAGTCAATCAGGTTCAGCAGTTCATCGGTTAAAGTCTAGAGTGCTAGCGTGGAGTGATGCCGCTATTACTAACTTACGGGGGTTCAATGTTTAAGTCAATCTTAATTTAGGGCGAGGCACCTGAAGGCATGTTGTTGCCGACCAGTTCAGAATTTGTAGCGTTGTGTCGATCGCAGATCGCTCTGCTCACTCAGGTGTTAGGGGCTTCGATGAGCGTGATCTATTTGACTGAGGAACTTGTCGAAGGGTCAGAGGCTCGACTAATTCCAGTAGCAGCCTATCCTGAATCGGCTTTGGTGCTAGAACGATCAAGCCCGTTAGCGCTGCCGCCCGCAACTGAGGTAGTTTCTGCAATGCCTCGCCAACTTTCTGCCCCTAACCCAGTAGATGAAGGGGACGAGGACGAGGACGATCAGATAGATCAGCCATTTGTCTCGTTGAGAAATCGCTTGGTAGCAGAACCCCAGCAGATGATGTTGCCCCTGGTTCACGATGGCATGGTTTTAGGACTGTTAGTAACTGAGCGCAACGATCGCCCCTGGTCAGCGTGGGAACGCAGTCAGATTGAGCGAATTGCAGACACGATCGCGTTAGCTTATGTGATGGATCAACGCGCGCAATGGCTCGATCAAACCCAGCGTCAGCAACGACTTTTACAGAGCGATCAGCACGACATCTTAGATAACTTGCTGCATCAGTTTAAAAATCCATTAACGGCACTTCGCACATTTGGCAAACTGCTGCTGAGACGGTTAAGACCAGAAGACTCAAATCGAGAAGTTGCGACGAGCATTGTGCGAGAAAGCGATCGCCTGCAAGATTTGTTAAAGCAGTTTGATCACGCGATCGATCTGGGCGATGTAGACCTAATCTCGATGGAGTTGGAGGAGAGATCTTCAACGGTCGATCGACCGATTCCACTACTTCCGGCAGGAGTTTTAACGAGTTCAATTCTGACGCTAGAATCCTGTAATGTGGCAGAGATTTTGCAGCCTTTGCTCGTGTCAGCAGAGGCGATCGCTCAAGAAAAAGGACTCTCAGTGCGATCGTGCATTTCAGACAATTTGCCGCCTGTATGGGCAAACCAGGGAGCACTGCGCGAGGTTTTGAGCAACTTAATTGATAATGCGCTTAAATACACTCCAAGCGGTGGACAGGCTCATATCCGAGTCGATGAAGCAGGTAATTGGGTGCTCATGCGAGTCAGCGATACGGGTTCGGGAATTCCGCCGCAAGATTTGCCTCATCTGTTTGAGCGCCACTATCGAGGAGTGCAGGCAAAAACCGACATTCCGGGATCAGGGTTGGGGTTGGCGATCGCGCATCGTTTAGTCGAGCAGATGCACGGTGCAATCGAGGTTTTTAGCCCTCTGCAAAACGGCGGCTGGATCTCAGAAAATTCTGACCAGCCGCCGCAGGATCACGGCACTACATTTGTGGTGAAACTGGGAAGAACCTGATCTCGCTTACCGAGGCAAGACTAGATTGGTGTTTAGACGTAAGTTCAGATCAGAATTGGGTTTGATGGAGATCAGATCTACTCGATCGCTGCCAAAAATTAGACCTGCTAAGGCACCCGCACCTGTGCCAATTAAGACTTCTCCGGCTGTGATGTTGCGATCGCCTGTGACGGCCGAGATACCCGCCGCTGCCGCAGATCCTAGAGCAGCATCTTTGACAATCGAGCCAACATTAGCGCCGCGACGAACAGTTTCAGTCTCGGTGATGGGGTTAGAGGTCGCATCGATCGCGATCGGTTGACTGTTCGGCAAGGTCAGTTGACTGGCAACAAACTGTGCCTGCCCTTGAGACACCACCAGTTGACCCGACACCTGACTTCCCGCCGGAATCAACACTGCCCCCGTAGAGGTGACGATATTTTGAGCCACATCAAGCGTGATTGGCGTGGGGTTTGGCTCGTTCTTCGCCAGCAAGATCTTGTTAGCTTTTGAGTAACGCAAAGGAATCGAGGTGCCAGCAGGAATGGTCGCTTGTTGGGGTTGAGGCGTAACTACCTGACCCACAATGTAAGGAGACTGAATCGCGGCAGCCTGTCCAGTGCTGACCAATGCCTGAAAGATAAAGGCAGCTACTTCAGCGCGGGTTGCAACCTGGTTGGGGTTAAGCAACTGCACATCGGGATAGTTAACAATAATGCGGCGTTCGGCGGCGGCGGCAATGCTGCCTCGTGCGTAGCCTGGAATGTCAGCCGCATCGCGGAAGATTTGCAAGGTCGTGTCAGCCGGAGCAGTGCTGGCATATTGCAAACCGTTTGCCAAAGAAACCAGCGATTGAGCGCGAGGAATGTTTTCGTTAGGGTGGAATGTGCCACCCGGATAGCCCGCTAAAAACCCACTAGTGTAAGCGGTTTGGATTGCCTCATATCCCCAGTAGTTAGTCGGGACATCGGTGAAACTGATCGCACTGCGAACTTTCGGAGCATTGGGAAATGCTTGACGAAGCATAGCAGCAAACTGAGCACGAGTCACTGGATCATTCGGGCGAAAGGACCCATCGGGGAAACCTTTGATGACATTTCGAGATGCCAACTCTTGAATAAAGCCACTTGCCCAATAGTTTGAAGAAACATCAGAGAATGTGGTTTGAGCAAATGCAGGCGCAGAAATCACGATCGGAGCGGCTGCCGTTGCGGTGATGCCCAAGGTGAGTAAGAGAGCGGTTCCAGATTTAAAAGCGATAGACATATTGAGTCGTTCCCAAGAGATTGCGTTAATTTTCAATTCGACTAATAGACAGTGAATGAGTTAAGAAATCTTGTCATCTGACTACAGAGAGATATTCAATCTTTTCTGAAACATGGTTGTAGATTGTAGATTTTTAATACTCATTCTGTCTACCTTTATGTATCTCAAGACCCTTGCTAAAAGAGAGATGTTTCCACAGTTATGACACTTCTAGAAGTGGTTAGGAAGCAGTCTGTTGAGGATGGATTAGATTAAGTCGAATGCGCTTTATTTTTAGAGGACAAAACGTTTTCGCTAAACCGCTTGTCCATCTACCGTATGATTGACAGCGAACCCATTACAAGACTGAAGTCACAAAACCGTTGAGCCGCTTCAGTAAACATCTTGATAAGGTCAATGTTTGAATATCTTCAGCCGTTGCAAGACTGCTGCCGAGGGGAAGAGAAGAATGAGCGATGACTGGCTGCCACCTTATAAAACAAAACAGGTGCGGGAAGCAGGAAAACAGTATTACGTTACCGATCGCGGCGATCGGGTTCCGAGTGTGACAGCAATTCTCAACGCGACCAAGCCGCCAGAGCAACGCAAAGCTTTGTTTGACTGGCAGCAGCGCATCGGAGTCGAGGAAGCGTCTCAAATCACGCGGGCAGCGAGTCGGCGCGGCACTGGAACTCATCGTCATGTGCAGCGCTATTTGCAGGATGAAGCCACTCCATGCCCCGAAGCGGTACGTCCCTACTGGGAAAGCATGAAGCCGATCGTCCAGTCACTCAAGCACATCCGTTTAGTCGAAGGAAATATTTTCCACGACGAACTTCGCTACGGAGGTGTTGTGGATTGTGTCGCCAGTTTTGAAGGAACGCCCTGCATCTGTGAGTGGAAAACTTCTGATAAACCTAAAAAAACGGTCGATCGTTTATATGACTACCCGTTGCAGTTGGCGGCATATTGCGGAGCAGTCAATCAGCTTTATCAAGACTATGACTTGAATTTGCGTCATGCTTTGCTGGTAGTTGCCATTCCAGAGATGTCTGCCGAGGTGTTTTGGTTTGAGCCAGATGCGATGACCGACTATTGGGAGCAGTGGGAAGAACGCGTCGATCGATTTTGGCGACGGCAGGGCTATTTCAGAGAATCAAAGTAGGTAGATATAGCCCGATGAAATTACATTAGGACGCTGGGTTGCGGTCGAATCAACCAGGGAAAGCCCCTTGTTCTAAGATATCTACGTAGGGCTATGAGATTACCCGAGAGACACGCGGCAACTCCGCTCACTACTCAGAGCCAAAATTCTCAGCAGGTTGAGCGGAGCCGAAACCCATCTCCCCAAGTTGCCCTTAAATGGTGCCTGTCTCCTAAGTTCTAAACAACCTGTTTTGAATACAATTGTGGGTGAAGTTGACTGGGGGCAAACGCTCCATGTTCAGTAACAATCGCCGTCACCAAATCTGCGGGAGTAACATCAAACGCGGGATTGTAATACTCGACTCCGGGTGGACAGAGAATCGTTTCTCCAACTTGATAGATTTCTGCCGGATCGCGCTCTTCGATCGGAATCTGACTGCCATCATCAATCTTAAAATCGATCGTGGACAGAGGAGCCGCGACAAAGAACGGAATTTTATGAGCTTTGGCGATCAGAGCCACGCTATAAGTCCCGATTTTGTTAGCGGTGTCGCCGTTGGCAGCAATGCGATCGGCTCCGACGACGACTGCATCAATCATGCCGCGCTGCATACAGTGCGCCGCCATGTTATCGGTGATCACCGTCACGGGAATGCCTTCTTGCACACATTCCCAAGCGGTTAGTTTTGCCCCTTGCAGCCGAGGTCGCGTCTCATCGGCATAAACCCGCTCTAGCCGATCGGCTTGCCACGCCGATCGCACGACTCCTAAAGCGGTACCGTATCCAGCCGTTGCTAGTGCTCCGGCATTGCAGTGAGTCAACAGCCGCAGTTTTCCCGGGGTGGATGGCAAGACTGATAACCCATGACCTCCGATCGCTTTGCACGTCTCAACATCATCGGCATTAATCGCCTTCGCCGTTTCGAGCAAGACTTCTTTTAAATAGTCTACGGTGCCCAAGGTTTGGCGTGCTGTTTTGAGCATTCGCTCGATCGCCCAAAACAAATTAACGGCTGTAGGGCGAGTGGCGCGTAAGGTTTTGGCAACCTCTTCGAGTTGAGTGAGAAAGCGATCGCGATCGCTGGTTTCGATTTCTCGTGCGCCGAGATACATGCCATAGGCGGCGGCAACTCCGATCGCCGGAGCACCGCGCACGATCATGGTTTTAATCGCTTCTGCCATGTCAGCACACCGATGAATATCGACCAGTGCATATTCATTAGGGAGGCGCGTTTGATCGATTAGCAAGACACGATCGGCTTGCCAAATAACGGGAAAGACCTGGTTTTGCAGAGACATAAGAGCTAGGGATGGGTTGACGACAGGTTGAGCACGATTGCAGGAACCAACGATTCATTGTGCCATCATCAGTTGAACGGTTGCGATCAACCCAACCCCCAACGTCTCAAAATGGACGCTCGTCACACGCTGACGGGTGACGGCTGATGGCTAAACAATTTGAGAATTTGCTCTGCCATTTGCGGCGGAGTCAATCCTAATTCTGCTTTTGACTCATCGGGCGTAGCATGGTCAACCAAAATGTCAGGAACACCGATCCGCTTAACGGGGACGGTGATGTCAGCGTCCATCAGAGCTTCGACCACCGCAGAGCCAAACCCACCGGCAAGACAGCCTTCTTCGAGCGTCACCACTCGACCGATTTTTTCAGCCAACGGCAAGATCAAATCAGTATCGAGAGGTTTGGCAAATCGGGCGTTGATCACCGTGGCTTCGATGCCGTGTTCGCTCAAGATTTCGGCAACCTGCATTGAGGGATAAACCATTGAGCCGTAGCCGAGCAATAGGAGATCATCACCTTGACGGAGAATTTCACCTTTTCCGATCGGCAGTTCTTCCCAGCCTTCTTCCATCAGGGGCACACCATAGCCATTGCCTCTGGGATAGCGCATGGCGATCGGACCACTCGTATGATTGATCCCGGTCACAATCATGCGCTGCAATTCGGCTTCATCTTTGGGAGCCATCAGCACCATGTTGGGGATCAGGCGCAGATAGGCGATGTCATACATTCCCTGGTGAGTGGGACCGTCTGAGCCGACAATGCCTGCGCGATCGAGACAGAAAAACACGGGCAGATTTTGAATGCAAACATCATGAATAATTTGATCAAACGCTCGTTGCAAAAAGGTGGAATAGATCACCGCGACAGGGCGCATCCCTTCACAAGCGAGTCCAGCAGCGAGGGTGATGGCGTGCTGTTCAGCAATGCCCACATCAACATATTGCTTGGGCACTCGCTTCTGAAAAATATCCAATCCCGTTCCGGTTGCCATTGCCGCCGTGATGCCAATGACACGCCGATCGTTTTCGGCGATCGTGCTTAACGTCTCACCAAATACCTTTGAGTAGCTCAGAGGCTTGGGTTTGCTAGAGGGATTCGCCTTGCCCGTTGCTAGATTAAAGGGCGTTTGAGCGTGATAGCCAACCTGATCGTTTTCAGCGATCGCATAGCCTTTGCCTTTCACCGTCGCCACATGCACCAAAACCGGACCCGGATGCTGGTGTGCCTGTTTTAAGGTGGCAATTAGTTCTTCAAGATTGTGACCGTCGATCGGACCCATGTACGTGAAGCCCAATTCTTCAAACACCGCTCCTACTTTAGGAACTGCCAGACGCTTCATGCCTTCTTTGAGCCGCGACAGTTCGGGCGAGAAGGGCATATTTTTGAACTGTTCCTCTAAATTGTCAGTGAGAAATTGCACCGGCGGACTGAGGCGCATTTTGTTGAGATAGCGAGGAATCGCGCCGACGTTAGGCGAAATCGACATCTCGTTATCGTTCAACACAACGAGTAAATTGGTTTTAGGCAAATGACCTGCGTGATTAATCGCTTCAAGTGCCATGCCGCCCGTGAGCGCCCCATCGCCAATCACCGAGACGACTTTAAAGTTTTCGCCCTTAGCATCGCGTGCCAAAGCCATTCCGAGACCTGCTGAGATGCTGGTAGAGGCATGACCTGCGCCAAAGTGGTCAAACTTGCTTTCACCGCGCTTGAGATAGCCTGCAATGCCGTCTTTTTGACGTAGCGTGTCAAAGTTGGCATAGCGTCCGGTAATGAGCTTGTGGGGATAGGCTTGGTGTCCGACATCCCAGATCACTTTGTCATGATCGAGATCCAGGGTTTGATAAAGTGCCAGGGTTAGCTCGACGACCCCTAATCCAGGTCCGAGGTGCCCTCCAATGGTTGCGACCGTTTGCAAATGCTTTTCACGAATCTGACGAGCGATTTGCTGAAGCTGATAGATCGACAGACCATGCAACTGGTTTGGGTGAGTCAATTCACTCAGATGCATACCGGGAATATCCTTGGAATGTATGTGAATCGGTAATTTTATCTACCTTTTATCACTGTAATTCATTAGGGGAATTGATTCCGAGAATTGAAAACCCTAATCGCATCCGCACAGTCGTCAAGGTGATGCAACTTAGCAGAAAGCGCTATTTCCTCACGTCTGTGACACGCCAATTGAGTTTGAGATTGATCCAAAAGTTCCAGAAGGTGACGATCGCGATCGCACCCAATTTTGCGGCAAATTCATTGGCTCCAAAGGCATCGTGCAGCAAACTCACCAGCAGCGCTTGCAGAATAATGCCAGCGAGACAGACGAGATTGAACTTAAAGAATCGCCTTAGCCACTGACGTTTGCCCGGTTGCCGTCTAGCAATGTCACCAAATGTCCATAAATCATTCCACAGGAAGTTGTTTATAACTGCAACTTCGGCAGACAAAATGGTGCTGCGGGCGATCGGCAAGCCAAACTGAGTTCGCAGCAGGTAAAACACTGCAAAATCGACAAACACGCCGCTAAACCCAACCAAGCCAAATCGCAGGAATCGAGCGATCGGAAACTGCTCTCTGAGTCGCTCAATTCGCCCCCTCGATCGCAATTTTGCCAGGTGCATCAAATACTCAACGTATTGCCGCCAGGTGACTTTGCTCTCGCCTTCTTGCCGCTCTTGAAACACATAGCCGACTTCCGCCACTTCCTCAACGTTACCCCGTCCCAACACCTCAATCAGAATTTTGTAGCCCAAAGGATTCAGCAGACACTCAGCGATCGCGGCTCGACGCACCATAAAATAGCCGCTCATCGGGTCAGAGACGCGCCCAATCACATGCGGCAAAATCATCAACCCCAGCAGTTGGGCACCTCGCGACAGCACCCGCCGCACCAGTCCCCAATCGCTCGTCCCGCCTCCTTCAATATGACGACTGCCCACCGCCAGATCCGCCCCGTGCTCGATCGTGTGCAACAGCTCAATCAACACGTCTGGCGGATGCTGTAAATCTCCATCAATCACGCCCAAGACTTGCCCTGTCGCTGATTGCCATCCTCGAATCACCGCTGTTGACAGCCCCCGCTCGGTTTGACGACGCATGACTCGCAGATGCGGATAGTTTGCCATTAACTGTTGAGCCAGTTCCCAGGTGCGATCGGGGCTATCGTCATCCACTACGATCAGCTCATAGTCATTGGGTAATGCCTGATCCAACAATTGGCTGAGAATCTGAACAATCTGCCGAATATTTTTGCCCTCATTATAGGTAGGCACGACCAACGAAAAATAGACCGGACGAGCCTTCAGCGTCGCATCGGGCACAGGAGGCACTTGCAGCACTCCTGATGGCACCGATAACAGAGGGCGAGATAAGTTGATACTCATAGTGAAATCGGGTTTTGGGTCGAGGGTCACGAGTCTAGGTCTAAAACCCACTTGTGAGCAGTCAGAATGAATTTATAGTGATCACATCTATTTGAAGCATCAACCATAAATACAGTGTTTCGCTTAACAAAACTACTTTAAGGTGGATTTCTCTCTAAGTCACCCCTGCTGATAAGAGGGTGCCGCAGGTTGACGGGTGAGAGAAACCTGCATATTTACGGCTTAAGAGTCAATAAACTTATAAAAAAATGGATAAGCCTCTGAGATTCTCTGGAGCCTTTGTAAAGGTTTCTCTAGGCTAGGATTGGGGTGCTTGTTTTGTCAAATAACTGAATGAGTGAAGTCGCGTAGAACGTTTGTGACACGATTCAGATTCTCTATAAATCTTGCTTCATGCCTAAGCGCAAACCCAAATCCTCGCCTGCGGAAACCACTCCGGCTCTAAGCCTTAAAGAAAAGTTGGCGGCTAAACGCAAAGCGGCGCAGACTCGGAAGGAAGTGATCAATGCTTTGTCAGTAGCGGCAGCAGTGGCGATCGTGGCAGGGTTACTGATGGCGATCGTCGGCGGCATTAAAGGCGGAATTGGTGGAGGAGTCGCTGTTTTCATTCTGATGGCTTCGTTTCAATATCCCTGGCAAGCCCTCTACGCCTTTCTGTTCTATATGCCCTTTAGCGGAACGGTGACGTATTCGATCGGGGGCAACAATCCTCTATTTCAGCTTGCCAAAGACGGATTTTATCTTCCCGCTCTGATTGCAGTTATTCAATATTGCAAGCTGCGTAAGCAGCCGTTTTTAATGCCCAAAGCTTTAAAGCCTGCGTTGGGAATCTTCTTGGCTTACTGCATTTTGGTGCTGCTGTTTGTGAATGGTGCTCAGCAATTTTCGGGCGATGGGTCTGAAAAACCGTTTTTGATGGGAGTTTTGGGCATCAAAGTTTTGCTCGGCTATGTGCCTCTAATTTCTTGTGCCTACTATTTATTACGCAAAAAAGAAGATTTATATTTCTTAATGCGAGTCACCGCAGTGATTATTTTAGTCTGCTGTGGTCTAGGTTTTTTGCAGTACATCTTCCTCAAAACTGGGAGGTGTCAGGGCACTGTGGGGGAAGGTTCATCTCTGTTTAAAGCCTCTCTAGAAGCAAGATGTTTGGTGGGTGGAGCACTGCTCTACAACGAAGAACAGGGCGTGATTCGGCTACCCGGAACGTTTGTCGCGCCGTGGCAGTGGGGCTGGTTTCTAATTTCTAGTGCCTTTTTTAGCTTCTCGGTTGCGTTTATGGACCCGTCTTTTTTGTGGCGCGGAGTCGGGTTAGGATCAATGGCGGCAACGCTGGTGCTGGCGGTGGTTTCAGGTCAAAGAATTGCGCTGCTGCTCGTGCCGATCGTCATCGTGATTTTGCTGATCACCACGGGTCAGGTGGTTAATCTAAAGCGATTTGTCCCGATCGCGCTGGTGTTGGGTCTGCTGATTAGCGGAGTGATGGTGTCAAACCCAGCCGTGGTTACAGAACGCTGGAATAGCGCCGTTGATCGCTGGAATGCCTCGCCTCCAACTGACTTTATTGCGGGTCAATTTTCTGACTTCGCCGACAATGGCAAGTCAAGCTTTTTAGGCAGAGGGCTAGGACGGGCAACCAATTCTGCTCGCGGTTTGGGGCAAACCGCCTTGATTGAGACTTACTATCCTAAACTGCTGTTTGAGATCGGACCGATCGGGGCATTTTTATTCCTAGCACTGGTGACCACGTTGACAGTCACGACGTTTAGAGCGTATCGAACGGTGCGTGATAAAAGTCTGCGGGGCTATGGGGCATCATTTTGGACGTTTGTGCTCGTCATCAGCTACAACACTTACTACTACCCGTTAGATGTCGATCCGGTCGCGGTGTATTACTGGTTTTTTGCTGGGGTTATCTTGAAGTTGCCTGTGTTGGATCAGCCGGAAAAAGCCGCGATCGTAGAGCCAATTCCTAAGAAAAGGAAACGGCGCTCGATCGCTGCCGACCCTTGATTTTCTCCCGTTGTCTCAACACTCCATTCCCTCCGGGGAACACTAAACCGTCCATCTTTGCCGCTGTCATGACTTGTCCCCTAATTTCTGTGATCATCCCCACTTATGGGCGCGAAGAGCCGCTTCAGAAGACGTTGCAGGATGTTTTGAAACAGGATTATCCCAATTTTGAAGTGCTGGTCGTGGATCAAACTCAAGCGCATCAGCCAGAGATTCAGAAATTTTTAGATGATTTGGAGAATTCTGGCAAAATTCGGCTGTTTCGGGTCAATTGGGCAAGTTTGCCGGGGGCGAGAAATTACGCAGTTCGGCGGGCGAAAGGCGATATTTTGCTGTTTTTAGACGACGATGTGCAGCTCGAATCGGGATTTTTAGCCGCTCATGCCAAAAATTATCTAGACAGATCTGATATTGGAGCCGTCGCGGGGCGAGTCTTCGATCGCATGAAGTTAGCCGATTTTAAGCCAGGGTTAGAGATTCAAGACCTACCGCCCGAAGCGATGAATCCGGGAATCGCCTGGTATCACATTAATCTTGTACACACGGTCAAACCGCAGCAGGTGTTGAGTGCTAGAGGCTGCAATATGTCCTTTCGGCGCGAGATTTTTGAGCAGCATGGGGTTTGGTTTGACGAACGGTTTCAGGGCAGCGCGGTGCGAGAAGAATCAGACTTTTGTTTACGCATTCGCAAAACGGGATTGATGATTTGGTATGACCCAGAGGCGCATCTGATTCATCTCGGCGAAGAAACCGGGGGCTGTCATGATATCAGCACGCGATCGC
The DNA here is from genome assembly GCA_965277365.1 of Phormidesmis sp. Lineage (GTDB taxonomy): Bacteria > Cyanobacteriota > Cyanobacteriia > Leptolyngbyales > Leptolyngbyaceae > Phormidesmis_A. Next base: position 254,783 of record CBDICO010000002.1, read on the forward strand.
TAAAATATCAAATCACGTTCTATCACAATCATTTTTTAATGGGCTTCAAAAATCTCACAGTCTGGCAGGCGTGTCGATTTTTCTGGCGGCTGTTTGACTGTCATGTATTGGGTCGTCCACCTTGCCACAAGAGCGGTTCACCTATCAAAGTGGTGACTCGATTCGGATTCTACATTCTGGGATTTTTGCAGGCGTTGAAGACGGTGCTGCGATCGCAAAACAGTCAAATTTACAGCCAAGAATCCTCTGAGGTGGCGTTGTGAGAATTTTGGTAGCCAGTCACTCGTATATTGTCGATCTCAACGGTGAAAAGCTGCGAATTTTAGCAAATTTAGAGCCAGGAATTGAAGTCACGATCGTGGTTCCAAAACACTGGAGACCGGGAGGCGTGATGAAGAATGTGGTCGAAACTCGATTTCGGATGGAAGGCTCCTTCCGGGTTGTTCCCGTCTCTAATTTTAGCCAAAACAATCAGGGGCTTCTCACCTTTGGGGCGGATTTGATTGCGTTAATGCGAGACTTTCGACCGAATATCATTCAGGTTGAGCAAGGGGCTAAATCGCTGGCTTACGCTCAAATGATTACGCTGAATCGTCTCCTCGGATTGAAGGCAAAAAACTTATTTTTTACCTGGTGGAATCTGCCGTATACGTTGAAATTTCCGGTGGCGCAGCTAGAAGCGTATAATCTCTGCCACACGGATGGCGTTGTCGTCGGAAATCAAGACGGAGCCGAGGTTTTGCGTCAACGAGGCTATCAAAAAGCGCTGCGAGTCATGCCGCAATTGGGAGTCGATGAAGGTCTGTTTCGTCCTCAACCTCAACCAAAACTCGCGGCTCAATTGGGCATTCAACCGTCTGATTTTGTCGTCGGATTTGTAGGGCGATTTGTCGAAGAGAAAGGCTTATTGACCTTGATGAAGGCTTTAGTAAATCTCAAAGATCGTCCCTGGAAATGGCTCTTATTGGGACGCGGAGCGCTGAAAGAAACGCTGCTCGATCGCGCAACACAAGCGGGAGTGCTCGATCGCTTAATCTGGGTTGAGAGCGTTCCTCATGCAGAGGTCTTTCGCTACATCAACTTAATGAATACGCTGGTGTTGCCGTCTGAAACGACTCATCAATTTAAAACGCTCACTTCATCGGGTTGGAAAGAGCAATTTGGGCACGTCTTGATTGAAGCGATGGCATGTCAAGTGCCTGTTATTGGCTCCGATTCGGGCGAGATTCTCAACGTGATCGCCGATGCAGGATTGGTGTTTCCTGAAGGAGACGCAGCGGCGTTGAGCGATCGTCTCACTCAACTCATCGACCATCCCGAACAGGCGAGAGAACTCGGTCAACGAGGTTATCAACGCGCGATCGCCCATTACACTAATCACGCTCTGGCTAAAGAATTATTGAGTTTCTACCGCGATCTGCAACCTACCTAAATCTTCTCCTATGCGAATTCTGCAAATCGTCCCTTCGATCGCTCTGATTTACGGCGGTCCTAGTCAAATGGTGATGGGGCTTTCAGCCGCACTTGCTGCTGAGGGGGTAGAGGTAACGGTGCTGACCACTAACTCAAACGGCGACACCGGACAAACGCCTTTAGACGTGCCGTTAGAATGTCCTGTTAAGCAAGATGGCTATGAAATTTATTACTTTCGCTGTTTGCCGTTTCGTCGCTATAAGTTTTCGCTCAGTTTGCTGCGCTGGTTAGCCAAGTATGGTGATCGCTACGATTTGGTGCATCTTCACGCCCTATTTTCACCCGTGACCACGGCAGCCGCTACCGTTGCAAGACACCAAAAACTGCCCTACATTCTGCGTCCATTGGGCACACTCGACCCTGCCGATTTGCAGAAAAAACGGCAACTCAAAAATCTCTATGCCACGTTGTTAGAGCGTCCCAATTTAGCAGGAGCCGCCGCCATCCATTTCACGAGCAACCAAGAGGCAAAAATCTCCGATCGCTTCGGCACGTTGACTCAAGATCTGGTGATTCCGCTAGGAGTGACGCTGCCCAAATCAGCCGAGCAATCGTTCCGCAGTCGCATGGGAATTCCTGGCGATCGTCCTCTCCTACTCTTTATGTCTCGCATCGATCCCAAAAAAGGATTAGATTTACTGATTCCAGCTTTAGAAAACCTGGCTAACGAAGGTCAACCGTTTCAATTTGTCTTAGCGGGGGCAAATCCTCAAGATCCGGCTTATGAAGCGAAGATTCGACATCAAATTCAATCGTCTGTATTGCACGATCGCACCACTCTCACGGGATTTATTTCTGGCGGTGAGAAAACTACTCTATTACAAGAAGCCGACTTATTTATCTTGCCGTCCTACTACGAAAATTTTGGCATCGCCGTTGCAGAAGCGATGGCAGCCGGAACACCCGTTGTGATTTCTGATCAGGTTCACATCTGGCAAGAAATTACTCAATCTCAATCAGGTTGGGTAAGCGCCTGCACGATCGAGTCATTAACCGAAACTTTGAGACTTGCGTTGAGTGATCGCGCCGAGCAACAGCGCCGAGGACTCAACGCCCAAATCTACGCCCAAAAATTTTATAGTTGGTCAGCGATCGCCCAGCAAATGATTCAGGCTTATTCGCACCTTTTAGAGCGAGACAATCAAGTCAACCCATCCATATAAACTGATGACGAGCAGCACTGTTGCCACCATTTGTGTCAGTCGCAGCCGGGGAGATTGAATCAGCGATTCTCTCACCAAAATAGACGAACAGGCTCCGATCGTATAAATCAACCCCAACAGCAAATAAGGAGTTTCTGGATCGACAATCCACACGATAAACAAAATCATCGACAGCGAGAGCATCAGCGTTTCAACTAACTGAGGCGGATTGTATTGCCCTGAAATCGCCAGCATGTTCCAAAAGTGCCGCCACTGCCTGATCACAAATTGTTATTTCCTTAACGTCACAGGAACCTTAATTTTTATAGAAATCTTGCAAACACGCAAGCGCTTCTTCCGTTTTGACCTGGTTAAACACTTGATAAAAACGGCTCACACTCCAAAACGGGTCAGGAGTCGCGAGAATAATAGCCCGATCGACTCCACGACGTTCTGACGAATCACTCCATTGCCGCAGCGAATCGACGATTCCCACAGGTGCCACAGGCGCACAAACCCAAATCTCTAACGGGTTGCGAATCCGCAGCGACTTCACCGCAACCGCCATCGTCATTCCCGTAGCAATGCCATCATCGACGATCAGCGCGATCGCTCCATCAGGGTCAATGTCAGGACGATCGGCAAATTGAGCCAATTGCGCTTGAGCCTTGTTTTGGGCAACCCACAGGGCTGCTTCACGCTCTTGCGCCTGACCAGACAATAAGGTTTTTTGCCAGAGAACCTGCCCATCGGCGGTCACGGCTCCGATCGCCAGTTCTAAATTTTCAGGGCGCGTGATCTTCTTCGCCACAATCACATCGAGCGGACAGCCCAACGCCCGTGCTACAGGCTCTGCCACAGGCAACCCTCCACGAGGCAACGCATACACCACAAATTTTGTAGAGTCTGGCAGCGTTTGCGCTTCGGCTAAGACGGCTTGAGCCAGCTTTTCTCCGGCATCGTGGCGATCGACAAAAATCGTCGCGTTTCCAGATCCTTCAAACAATTGAGAAAGAGACATGACTTCCTCCATCCGAGGAGTGGCTTTTTTATGATGAACGATCAACAGAAGGATGAAAAAAGATGTCTCCTAAAACTATTTCGCTTGATCGTCCTCAATTCCATACTTTCAACCTAGAATTTATAAATCGAAACGTCCTGCTTGCCGATTCATGGTTAATGAAGAACAGATTAGTTTATTTGATTTGGGATCTAGCCCAGAGCCAACTGCTCCTAAGGAGCCGCCAAAAGATTTTGACCCAAATTTGATTCCGACGAGTGCCAAAATTCCGATTCCGATCGGCACTTATCAGACGATGGAGCAAATGGGCAAACACTGCAATCAGTGCCATCGCTGCGATCTCGGAGCCAATCGCACTCATGCAGTTGTCGGACGAGGCAACCTCACTGCTCCGATTATGATTGTGGGTGAAGGTCCAGGACAAACAGAGGATGAAACTGGGTTGCCATTTGTAGGCAAATCGGGACAGCTATTAGACAAAATTTTAGAGTCGGTGAAGCTAACCGTCGAGGAAGATGTCTTTATCTGCAACGTGGTCAAGTGTCGCCCGCCCGAAAACCGCACACCTTCAACCGACGAAGCGGAAGCGTGTAAAGGCTATTTGCTCGAACAGATTCGGATGGTTGACCCCAAAATTATTTTGTTAACCGGGGCAACGGCGATGAAAAATCTAGTCGGCATTAAGCAAGGCATCACCAAAGTTCGCGGGCAGTGGATTGAGCGAGACGGACGGATGTATATGCCGATTTTTCACCCTGCTTATTTGCTGCGAAATCAATCACGCGATCAGGGCAGTCCTAAATGGTTGATGTGGCAGGATATCCAGGCTGTGCGATCGAAGCTAGACGAGATGCGCGCAGAGTCCTAACTATTGATCACTTAGGAAAAGACCACTCCACTGAGGAGTAGAGAAAATAATTTAGACAGATAAGGGGCTTAAGTCCCTTGTTTAACAACTAGCTTATTAAGGGGAGTTGTCTGCATCGTTGAGCATTCAGAAATAGATTAGCAAAGCTGTTAAGAAGCCTGTGATTTTAGCGGTGGTAATTTAACCGGAATATTCAGTTTTTTAGACAGAAACTCTGTGCATTCTAGAAAACCAGGGGCGTTATCGATTTGTTTAGTAATCGGAAAAATCATACTCAACACAGCCAGAAAATAAGCCTTAATTCTCTGAGGCTTTCGGCGATAAACAATCTTAATTTCAGCTTGCAGATCTTCGAGATAGACGATCGCTAACTCGCGTCTTGCGTCTGGAAGTTTATCGACAAATTCTTTCAGCACTTCCAACGCTTTAAGAATCGCGATCGTGTCTTCAAGGCGTTTGTTATCGTCATCGAGATTGGTTTGAGGCGTTGCAGCAGTTTGACTAGACGATCGCTCTGAGGTTGCTCGATCGAGGGCAGCTTTTCCTTCTTCAGTCAAATAGGCTCGAACAATTAGAAATTCTCTCGTCTGATTGTCAAAAACTTTCGCCGCCTTTAGATAGCCATCTTCTGCCATTGTGTCTAGATAATATCGCAGCATTTGCATCGACGTTCCGAGTGCCTGAGCGAGGCTGTCTCCTGAGATATTTCCGGCATTAATGACTTGCAGAATCTTAATTTGCTTCTCGTTTAGCGGCATGAATTTGTAGCGAGTACGATCGAGATGCTCATCTTAACCGAGTTTGAGGGATTCAGTTGTTCAATACAACGCTATTGAGACCTCACTGCTCCGGCGTTACAGTCTCTTAACCAAGTCCGAACAGCTTGCCCGATGACCCCTTGACTGCTCTCTCTCGGAGGTGTGATCGGTTGTCCGATCGGAGTGGCTCCGGTGCGCGTAAACATCAGTGCCAGTTGCCAACCGCTTTCGGTTTTGGTCAAAAAGAGCCAGTGAAATTGTTGAAGTTCGATCGCCGTCCCTGCTGCATTCTGCCGCTCCAGTGTGGTGATAAAAACCTGACGCAAATCTGAGGCGTTTTGAGGGTCTGGAATCGCTGAGAAGGTGCCAGAATTCAGGGGCAAGGGTACAAATTCGGGTTTGCCTGCGGTGATGATCGAGTCAAGTGAGGAGATCGCCGGGTAGCGAGTACGAGATCGCACAATGACCCGATTCGCATATCCGGGCAAATCTCGCAGCATCAGCGCAGTCAATGGCTCAACCTCTGCCGGACAGACACTAGAAGGTTTCGTCGCAGAAGCCACGATCGAGCCACCCAGCAACCAAACGACACTCACCCCTATCAGAAGTTTTTTCACGGTCTAGCTCAATTCTTCACAGATGCGATCGAATGCCCTTGCTGGATCATCCGCCGCCGTAATTGGGCGACCAATCACTAAGTAATTGGCTCCTGCTTTTAAGGCTGCCGCAGGAGTCATGATGCGTTTCTGATCCCCGGCTTCTGCCCAGGCAGGTCTGACACCCGGACAGACTAACGTAAAGTCATCGCCGCAGCTTTGCCGCAGTTGTGTCACCTCTTGCGGCGAACACACTGCCCCCGACAAGCCACTTTCTTGAGCCAATAGTGCCATGTGCAACGCATACTCTGGCAGCTCTAACGGAATTTTTAACTCAAACGCCAAACTGCGAGAAGAAAGGCTCGTCAGTAGCGTGATGGCAATTAGTTTCGGGGCAGGTAAACCCGCTTGATCGGCACTAGCTTGCATCGCCGTTTGAGCGTGGTGTAACCCTTCTTTGCCACAGGTTGCATGAATCGTGATTAAATCGACTCCATAGCGAGCAGCGGCAGCACACGCACCTGCGATCGTATTGGGAATGTCGTGAAACTTAAGATCCAAGAAGATGCGCTTCTGTCGCTCTTTGAGAATCGTCAAAATCGAGGCACCACTGCTGACAAATAATTCCAGTCCGACTTTCCAAAAGGTGACGTGCGGAAGTTTTTCGATCAGCGCGATCGCCTCTGCTTCAGACGGAACATCAAGCGGCACAATAATCCAATCAGAAACGGGCATAGATTTTAAGGCACGAATCGCACAAATTTATTTTTTCCAAGCTGAAGAACTTTGCCAATCAGATCATCAGGAGACTCAAAGGTGAGGTCTACTGAAGTAATTTTGGTGCCTTCTAATCTAACTGCGCCGCCTTGAATTTGACGACGGGCATCTGAGCTACTCTTACATAAACCACTGGCGCTGACCAAGTAGAAGCCCTTAACAGGAAACTGAATCGATGCTAGAGAAAATTCCGTCACGATATCAAAGGTTGCATCACCGCTGACTAGGCGTTGTACAACACCATCCAGCGCTCTGACGATTAATGAACCTGTTATGGATTGCGATTGAACAATGCCGCCCCGAATCAGTTCACCTGCTGCCTTTTGAGCGTCTAGCGCGGCTTCTCTGCCGCGATATTGGCTGACAATTTCTAACGCAAGGAGTTTTTGACGATCGCGCGCTCCTTCTGGCAATTGAGCCAACGGTAAATCAGTTAACAACTCAAAATATTGCAAAATTAGCGCATCAGGAGTTTTCTCTAGCTTTGAGTACATACTCAGCGCATCTTCCGATAAGCCGACATAGTTGCCGATCGACTTTGACATTTTTTGAACGCCATCCGTCCCGATCAAAATCGGCATCAATAGCCCAAACTGTGGCGTTTGTCCAAAATGTCGCTGCAAGTCTCGTCCGACTGCCAAGTTAAACTTTTGATCCGTTCCGCCTAGCTCAACATCGGCTTGGACTGCGACCGAATCGTAGCCCTGCATTAACGGATAAAGAAACTCATGCAAATAAATTGCGGTTCCCTGCTTATAACGCTCTGCAAATCCTTCTTTAGCCAGCATTTGCCCGACCGTCATTGTTGCCAGTAGTTCTAGCGTTTTAGGAAGATCAAGTTTTGATAACCACTCCGAGTTGTACCGAACTTCTAACCGTCCCGGTGTGTCAAAATCTAAAATAGGGCGCACCTGCTTAAGATAGGTCTCAGCATTAGCAGCAACTTGTTCTTCAGTTAACTGTTTCCGAACTTCTGATTTGCCTGTCGGGTCGCCAATTCGAGCCGTAAAGTCACCGATAATCAAGACTGCCGTATGACCTGCATCTTGAAACGATCGTAACTTTCTAAATAAGAGGCTATGACCGAGATGAATATCGGTGCCCGTAGGGTCAATTCCTAGCTTAATTCGCAGCGGACGGTTACCCTGAATCAGCCGTTGCTCTAGATTTTCATCGGGGCTATTAGACTCAGGCTGATCAGGGAAAATTTCGTAAATGCCTCGATGCAGCCAGGGGAAGGAGTTCGACATAGAACGACATAAAGGGTGCGATCGACAAAACGTTACAGGGCTATCCCTTGGGGCTAGGCAAACTCACTTGCTAAAATCAAGCACTGATTCAGTCAGCCTACTATAGTTAGTGTCAAATCTGGGTCGAAAACGTGCGTCTACTCTCATTCTGTTTATAAACTTGGTTCACTTCTTCAAGTGTCCACTATCCTACTAAAGTCGATTTAACGAAAATCTACTATAGGCAGGTTTCACTTTAAGACTTTCCTAAAGTTACGCGATGTGCGACTTTCCTGAAACACCCGTTAAGACTGCCCTCACCCTAGCTCTCTCCCAATGGAGAGGGAATCAGAAATGTCCAAAAGCCTTTCTCCTTGGGGAGAAAGGTTGAGATGAGGGCAAATTAGCTGCACATCGCGTGAAAATTAGTTCTTCCTTTTCACCCTTCTATAAAAGCTACCGTGTACACACAAATCGTTGAGCACTTCGTTTCAGTCGGCTTCAGCCCCCTAAATCCCCCAAAATTAGGGGACTTTGACCCTGAGCAATATCTTGAACTTTGAACCTTTTTCTGGCTCAAAGTCCCCCAGAATGGGGGATTTAGGGGGCGGAGATCTCGGCGATGACGGGATCAGGAGAACTTGTGTGTATACAGTAGTCTATAAAAGAGAGAGCGTCGTGGCAGCCAACACCCTTAGACAAAATCAGAAAAAAGACCCTGATTCTACGACTCAGTTCGTTCAGACAGTCGGCAAAGTCACAGGAGGCACCCTGTTAGGGTTAACCATGCTGACTAGTGCAGTGGTGGCTGGCGGGTTAGTCGGTCTAGCCATTAGCTTCCGCAATCTGCCCGATGTCAGGGTGCTGCGAACCTATACGCCCAGTGAAACGACGCACATCTATGACATCAAGGGCAAGCTGCTTGCCAGCATCCACGGTGAAGCCAATCGGGAAGTGGTGCCCCTTGACAAGATTTCGCCCGACTTAAAACGAGCAGTGATTGCGATCGAAGACAGCTATTTTTATTCTCACCAAGGCGTAAATGCGGGAGCGGTGGCGCGGGCATTTAGCCAAAACTTCAACCACGGGCACACGGTTGAGGGTGGCTCGACGCTGACCATGCAGTTGGTCAAGAACTTGTTTCTCTCACCTAAACGTGCCTTCAGCCGCAAAATTGCAGAAGCCGTTTTAGCGCTGAGAATCGAGCAGATTTTCAAAAAAGACCAGATTCTAGAACTCTATCTCAATCAGGTTTATTGGGGGCACAACACCTACGGCGTACAGACGGCTGCTCAAACTTATTTTGCCAAACCCGCGTCAGATCTCAACCTGGCAGAATCAGCGATGATGGCAGGGCTGATTCAGTCGCCCGAAGCGCTCAGTCCTTTAGTCGATCTCAAAGCCGCTACCTCTGCGTCAGCATGATGTGCTGCATCGAATGGTGGAATTGAAGTGGATTACGCCTCAAGAAGAAGCGGCTGCTAGGAAGCAGCCCATCAAACTCGGTAAGCGCACCTCCTTCCAATCGAGTGAAATGCCTTATGTGACTGATGCTGTGGTGGAAGAATTAACCAAAAAATTTGGGCGCGATGCCGTTCTCAAAGGTGGAATGCGGATTCAAACCACGATCGACTCCAGACTTCAGCGCATTGGTGAAGACACGGCTCGACGCTGGATTCAGACCCTCAATTATCAAGGAGTCTACGCCGATCAGATGGCGATCGTCTCTGTCGATCCGCGCACTCACTTCATTAAAGCGATGGTGGGTGGCATCGACTATAAAAAGAGCCAATTTAACCGAGCGATGCAGGCACAAAGACAGCCAGGGTCATCGTTTAAGCCATTTGTCTATTACGCTGCCTTTGCATCGGGCAAATACACACCAGACTCAACCGTTTATGATTCTCCGGTCAGCTACCCCGATGGCAATGAGATGTATTCTCCTCGCAACTATGACGGCACGTTTGCTGGAGCCATTACCATTCGGAAAGCGTTGGAAATTTCGCGCAACGTTCCAGCCGTGAAGATGGGACAAGAAGTGGGATTAAATAAAGTTGTAGAAATTTGTCGCAGCATTGGAATCAAAAGTCCGATCGACCCTGTGATCTCTCTACCTTTAGGAGCCGTTGATCTGACTCCCCTAGAAATGGCAGGAGCCTATGCCACCTTTGCTAGCAACGGCTGGTATTCAGATCCGACCTTGATTGTGCAGGTGACTGACAGCAGTGGAAACGTGCTATTAGACAACACGCCTAAGCCTCGCCTGGTTCTCGATTCGTGGGCAGCCGCTTCGCTTAACGACACTCTTCAGGGTGTGGTCTCACGCGGCACTGGCACTGGCGCTCAAATTGGTCGCCCCGCCGCTGGAAAGACGGGCACTACTTCGTCTGAGCAAGACATCTGGTTTGTGGGCTACGTGCCTCAACTGGCAACGGCGGTATGGGTGGGCAACGATGACCACAGACCCCTCGGCTACGGTGCAACGGGCGGTCACTTTGTCGCTCCGATCTGGCGCGACTATATGCAGCAAGCCCTGCAAGGGGTGCCCGTTGAAAACTTTAAGCCAGCATCAGAGTTCGATCGACCTTAAGCAAGTTTCACAAACCCCCTAAAACCCGAAACCTTCTTCCTACCGCTCAATCTCTTTTTTCATCCGCTCTAGCGTCATGTTCATCTGGTCAAACATCTGCTGGGGCGTGATGCCAAACTGACCGAGTTGGGTTTTAAGCTGCTCGATCGTCATTTGGGCTGAAAAGTCTTCCGATAGCTCAAAACGCTTCATAAACACGCGGTAGCGATCCATCATCGCTTCCATTTGTTCGATATACATTTTTTTGCCTTCGCGATCGAACTTGCCATAACTACTTCCTAACTGGGTTAGAGATTGGTAGTCTTCAAACAACCGCTTAGCTTCTTCTTGAACAATCTCAGAATCAAAAAATCCCATCGCTTCAATCGCCTGAATATCTCAGTTAGGTGAAAACTTTGATGTTAACTAATAACAGCTATTCTAAGGCAGCGACTTGATTGGGTTAAGTAGTGTTTCCCCTACCGACTCCACTAAGAGCGACGAAAGATGTCAAACAGCCCTTTGCGCTTTTTGGCAGGGGAATTGGAAGCTGGAGGCGAACTAGTGGGGGCAGACCCATCGATTTTGAGTTTGGTTGCCAGATTTGAGGCTAAGGGATCTTTAGGATTAAGTTCGAGCGCTCGTCGAATATGGGCTTTTGCCATGCCCATCATCTTTTGGCGAAGGTAGGAGTAACCTAGCAGCGCATGATATTCTGCCTTTTTCGGCTCCATTTTCACCGCATCTTTTAGCTCTGAAACCGCTTGCACCCATTCTTCTCGCTTAACATATTCTTGCGATCGCTCATAGTGACGACGCGCATAGTCAATCTGAACCACGCCCGAAGCAGACAGATCAACTGACGGTACAGCCTGCATCTCCGACGAAACAGGTACTACACCCTGCCGCTTTTCGCGAATGAACACATCGCCCATCTTGAGTTGAAGATAGATGAGATTTAGTTCATTAATCTGCTGGGTGACTTCCTCAAACTGATCGAGCGATTGATATTGAACCTCGGCTAGCTTGGCGATCGCGTGTTCATAAAAAATATCGGCTTCCTGCGCGGGCTTTTGCATCAACTCTCGTGCCGCTTGACTTTGAGGCACCAGAGTCGATTCGCGCACCATTCGCCGCACCTGAAATCGCAGCATTGCGACCGCTTCGGTGCGTCCTTTTTCTTGCTTGACTTGCTGATAAGCTGGGCTGACTAATCGGGCAAACAGTTGGGTAGCAAGCTCTCCGATCTCAGAGCCAGTTGCCACATAGCTATCAGGATGCAAGATTTTAGCGACAAACCGATATCGCTTAAGCACTCGTCGATCGTCGGCGGCGACAGAAACTCCTAACACGGCATAGGGATCTGACAATGTCTTCAACCAGTCTGGCGAAAAGGAATGGGGCATCGATTGTCAGTCCTTAACCATCAAACAAATTCACCTAAAAATTTTGTCGCACGTCAGCATCTGCTGACTCGATTACACTCAAAGGCTTCAGAAAACGCCTGTATTATTTATAGTGAAATAGACTTATCTGCACAAGAGTAGACGAGCAGTCTTGCTGATATGGGGTAGATCAACGATCGGGGCAGATTGAAAACATGAAGATGCAGTCACCCTGGCTAAGAACTTCTAGCAAATATTTAGTAGAAGTCTATACTCTAATGTACTCAATGTATTCTCTCTGTGCCAGAAAAACTGGAGGATATGGCGCAATAGCATGACTTACGGCAAGCAATGACCCGTTTGATTTAACCTTCAAAGAGACAGATTCTCTTCTCCCATTGTTTATTGATTTATAAGAGCGTTTTTTGGCATGTTAGGTAAGCCGAAGAGTCGAAAAGTTGCCGCAGTTTTAGCACTGGTAGGGGTGGCACCACTTCCATTATTGGGTGTGTCGCTGCATCTAGCAGGGTTGCACAAATTCTATCTAGGGCAAAAATGGTGGGGGCTTTTATATATTTTGTTCGCATTTACCCCGATCGGGGCGATCGCGGGAGTGATCGAAGCGGTTTGGTATTTGATTCAAGACCCAGACGAGTTTGACCAAAACTTTAACGATGAGGTGATATCAGAACTGGGGACAAGCAGCACCCGTGCGCCCATTATCGCCGAGAGAGTGGGGACGATCGCTGATGCCATGCGCCATTTAGATGAACTGCGGCAAGATGGATTAATCACAGAATATGAGTTTGAGCAAAAGCGGCGGCAATTGCTCGATCGGATTCATTAGGACAATTCGGGATGGCTTTTTTAAACTGGTTGTCAGAGTTAAATTTGCAGGGGCGTTCACTCAAGTCACGTATCCGCAACGATCCTTACTACCGCTTTCAGTCTTTAGACGAGATTCGATTAGCGGTTTCAATAGGAATCTATATCGATGTTCAGCAGGCAACCGTCGATGACTGGCTGAGGTTGCCTGGTTTGTCGATTCATCAAGCCCGAATGCTGACTCAACTTTCTGTGTCAGGGGTGCAGTTCTATTGTGTCGAGGATATTGCGGCTGCTTTAGGTCTTTCCATTCAGCGTCTCAAGCCCTTAGAACCCATTCTGCGATTCTGTTATTACCATACTGAAAGCCTTTGTTTCATTCAGCGCGTCAATCCAAATACAGCCACGATCGAGACACTCGGACACATTCCCGGAGTTAAACCTGTTTTGGCAAGAACGATCGTTCAAAATCGGACCGCGAATGGCGTTTATAGGAATCTGGCTGACTTACAGCAACGGTTGTCTTTGCCAAGCCAACTCACTGCCAATTTGATGCACTACCTCAGTTTTTAGACTTTGCCCAAGCGATCGAAGGGGTAAAACCTAACCCAGGCGTGACCGATGATGTTTTCTTTCGGCAAGAACCCCCAAACGTGGGAGTCGTTGCTGTTGTTGCGGTTGTCGCCCATCACAAAAAACGTCCCTTCAGGAACTTGTGCGGGCTTCATAATATAGCTCGGTGACTCTGCAATATACGGTTCCTGGAGAGGCTGATGATTGACAAAAACCTTACCGTTTTTAATCTCGATCGTCTGTCCGGGTTGTCCAATGATCCGCTTGATGAATGCTTGATCTTTCTTATATCCCTGTCGCTGTAACTGAGGAGGCGGATCAAACACTACAATGTCCCCAAATTTGGGCTGATGGAGCCGATAAGAAATCTTCTCAACGACTAAGCGATCGCCCACCTGCAAAGTCGGCACCATTGAATCGGACGGAATAAAGCGGGGTTCTGCAATATAAGCTCGAACTAAAAGTGCCAAAATTAAGGCAACGATGAGAATCTGAAGATTTTCCCACAGTGCTTTTAATTTTGAGGGTGGCTCAGAGGTAACTAGAGCAGATTTTGGTTCTGTCGTGGGTTCAGAAGTCATGGGTGAAGAGTGGGGAGGGAGATCGTACGATTAAACAGCAGTAGTCATCAGGGTAACGGAAAATCTCTGTCAATCTACAATCAACTGTCTTTGGCTCACATTTGACTGATCCCCAATTCAAACTAGAATTTGAACACGCTAGCAATGGCAGAATTACTTTACAACTGTGTTTCTAGCGCATTTACCCGTCTCAGCAGCGAGGAGTTCAACGATTATGGTATTAACACTTGCAGAGTTAAGAACCAATTTGGATGGGTTGGGTTACTATCTGGGTTCCAGAGGGCTACTGGGGTTAGGAAATCTCAACGGAGCTTGCGATCTGGATGTCTTGGGCAACATCAACTGTGATCTCACTCCGTTGCGTGATCTTCCAACTCTTGACGCATACACCCGATCGGCAATCTTTCAGTTTCAACTCGATAACACCCTAGCCGCCACAGGGCAAAACGGACCCGATCTGCAAGAAAAAGTAGAAGAAACCGTCAAAATTTTGCAAAACAATCTCAAGATCGTCTTGCAAACTCAGCTTCCAATCACGGGCAAATATTTCAATCAGACGCTCAACGCAGTTAAAACCTATCAGAGAAACCGCAATCTTTTGGTGACTGGAATCGCAACCCGCTCAATTCGGAAGCAAGTTGATGATGATGCTAGACAAATCATCGGTAGTCCTCCGACTCCATCACCCTCGCCTACCTCTACACCACCAAGCTCTGATCTACGATCAACTCTCCTCACCTTAAAGCAGCTTCGCCAGCAGGGAACGCTTTCTGACTCTCAATTTATTGATGCAGTTCTCAAACTTCTTTAGTTCCAATCTAACTCTCGGCTGGGGTTTTGCGATCGTGCCCGCTCATCGGATGGGTGAAGCTCGTCGCGATCGTCGTCAATTTCCATCCACACTTGCACAGGTCCATAATTTTCTCGGATGGTGGCTTCGATCTGCTCCATAATCCACTGACTTGCGCCTATAAACTCAGGGTGCAGCACAAGCCGCATTTCGATTAACACCTGACGACCGACAATTCCGCGTGATTGAATCTGATAGCAGGTAACGATGCCCTGCACTTGCTTGACGAGTTGCGAAATGGCTTCTGGCGCGATCGCTGTTTGCCGCACCATTAGCGGAAGTTGCCAATTGAGAACTCGCCAACTACTCGCTACAGCCGTCAAAACCATGCCGATCGCCATTAGGGGATCGAGCCAGCGATAGCCCTTCCAGATGCCGACCAACCCAATCAACACCACTAACGTCAACCACGCATCTTGAAGAATTTGATTAGCATTCACCCGCAGAGCCGTACTTTCTAAAGTTTTGGCTAACCGCTTCTGAAAAGATGCCAACCCCAAACTCGCTAAAAATACGATCGTCAATAGCCCAATTAGTGGCAGCGAGATCCTGACGGGCAGCAAGGAGGTCAAATCTTGAGTCGTTCCAAGCTGTTGGACGGATAGCCCCAATAGGCTAAAGCAGGCAAACCCCAACACAGCAAAGAGCATCAGCGCTAACGTGGTTTCGAGCCGCCCGTGCCCCCAAATTTCTCTGCCAGAGATGCGATAAGGAGCCGAGACTGCAATTAAGCTGAGAACCGTGCTAAAGCTATCAATGACCGTATGCAGCGCTTCTGCCAGAAGACTCAGCGATCGGGTTGCCCAACCTGCCCACACTTTTACTGCCAACATGAGCAGCGTTAGCCAGAGCGTGACAAATAAAACCTGACGACTCACCCCACGGGGATTTCTAACTTCTGCCATGACCCCCAAACTACCACGGAATTTGTTTTCTAAAACACTTAATCAGATTGGGAAAGACCCTTGAAGCAGCAGTATCTCTAAACGCTGGTGAATTGCATTTCTGATGCGCTACACGAGACTTAGGTGGCTAGTCAAGATAAGTTGAGCACTTCGCAGATTTATAGATCCTACTAAACAAGAGGCTTAAGCTCCTTGTTCAAGCTAGATGGAAAAATTCAAAAAGGGAGCAATCACCATGCAGCAGTCCGTCAAGTCAGACATCCGCCTTTTAGCATTAGATATTGATGGCACGATCGCGGGCAAATCTAATGATATCCGTGAACCTGTGTTAGGAGCGATCCGCGCTGCTCAAAAAAAAGGAGTTCAGGTCGCGATCGTGACGGGGAGAATGTTTCGATCCGCGTTGCGCTTTCATCAACAGGTTGGGTCAACGCTGCCGCTCATTGCCTATCAAGGCGCATGGGTGCAGACTCCTGGGTCTGAAAAGCCCGATCGTCATTGGTCAGTTCCTAAAGCACAAGTACTGAGGCTACTAGACTATTTTGAGCAACCCCATCTGCGATCGCTCCTCTCAGTGCACTTTTACATCAACGATGAATTGTATGTACGTGAGATCACTCCCGAAACCAAAGCTTATGCAGAACGATCGGGCATTCAACCAATCGCGGTAGGTGATTTGCGTCGCACTCTTTCAACTGAACCCACCAAAGTTTTAGCCCTCAGCGATGACACTGACCTGATCGATCACTTGTTGGGATCGCTGCAAACGCAGTACACCCCGGCTGAACTGTATTTAACAAAATCTGTCGCGACATTTTTTGAGGCAACCAATTCTGCTGCCAACAAGGGAGCTGCTGTCCGCTATCTCGCTGAAGACCTATTAGGACTCAAAGCAGAAAACGTGATGGCGATCGGGGATAACTTCAATGATGTCGAAATGATTGAATATGCGGGAGTTGGGGTTGCGATGGGCAACGCACCTGAAGCTGTAATGGCGATCGCCAACTGGGTCGCGCCAACGGTAGAACTGGATGGAGCCGCTGCTGCAATTGAAGAGTTTGTGCTGCAACCTTGAATTCTTAAAGACGTGAAACCTTTAAAATCAGAAAGAGCACCGACGACTGACCGTGTTTCGTCTCGGTGCTCTTAACTGGTTCGCTCCTCACACCCCCATACTTTAGCTGAGTTGTCTAAATTTGTCATCACTCGATGAATAACAATAAACTATGACGCTTTCATGGCATTTTTAAGTCATTTCAACCGTTTAACCGCCACTTTGGGTCTGTGAAAACCTTTGGCATCAAAGTTCAAGCGGTGCATGTTCATTAAGTCCAACTTCAAGCAACTGACTCAACAAGCGCTGGGTGATCATTACTAAACCTAATCTACCTTGAGAGAGATGCAGATCTGAATCTGACGTTCCTCCGAAGATTTGACACGCTTGATAAAACTCTTGAAACATCTGACTAATCAAGATTGTAGACGCTAAACAAGAGTGAGGACTTGTCATCAAGTCTGAAAAATCATCTGCGATCGTCACGATTTGAGAAATTAGTCTTCGCTCTGTTGGATGGCTCAAAGCAAAAGTGCCGTCAGCCGCAAGCCAGGGAATGGGGTCAGGAGCAAGAATCATCCAGGGATCATTTAGAGAGTTGTCTAGACGATTTAAGGTAATCATTGACCTGTGAGCGCACCGCAGCAAAGAGCAGCAACGGGCGTGACTATGTTGACAAACAAACAGCCTTCTCTGATCTTCTGAAGAGTCGATCAAGAGCGGTATTGGTTTGGCTAGTTGTGAGCGCGATGGCGGCTTCATTAAGCACTGCAACCAGATTGACAAGCCACGATCGCCCAACTCAAACTGGAGCAGTCCATCTGAAAAGACCTTTCCCGTAAAATCACTGAGAACTTTTTCAGCGAATGTCATATCCTCTTGACAAAAATTTACGTTTTTTTGGTGAAATTCTTCTAAGATTTGATACGCTAACTCTAAAGCGTTTCTCCGTAACACTGAGGAAAGTTTTAGAGCGATCGAAGACTGATAAACAACTCTAAATGTCTTACTCTTTAGCCCTTTGAGCGAGAGCGATTTTAGGAGAAGGTTAATTTTAGGAAAATCAAGGTGTCCTTGAGCCGTGTTCGTAGATACCTTTTCTACCGCAACGTCTGTCTGAAGGTAGATTACCTCACAAAGTTTGCTCAGTAACAATGTGCGAAGCGTAGGATAAGTAATCTCATGTAGGTTACAATTCATGGTATTTACGGTTGATGCTCTGAGATGGGATGAGTTTCGGTTAAAAATCCTCAAAGCTTTAGCGAATTATCTCTACTGAATGTAGATACAACTACTGAGACTTTGCGAATTGAGATGTCAGGCTTCTGTATTATGGGCAACTCAGTGAAAATACCAGGAATGGTAAAAGTATGTAAATTTCTTTCACCCTGACTCCATCTTGACTTGAAGGATTGAGTCAACGTTTCGGTTCCGCTCGCTACTTCAGCACTTGTCAAAGTTCTCACATTATTCTCTAACTAACTTATGTACTCAGTCTCTCCCCAACAAAATTCTGAAGCGTCCCGTCCCTTTTTAACCTGGCAACGGATTATTGACTGGGCGCAAGAACACTACCGAGTTCGCTCTTTCAGCAAAGACGAAAAGATTCCGACCCGACCAGGCTTACTTTATCTAGTTCAAAAAGGTGCAGTTCGACTCGTGGGTACAGCTCAGGTCAATGCAACGGGCACTACCCCCACTCGACTGGCTCGAATCAGTCCAGAAGAGGCATTTTTGGGCTTTGTAGGCACAGGTCAACCCTTTGAAATCGTTGCTCAGTCTCCATTTACTTTGCAGAGCTATGCCCACGTTGATCAAACCTCTGTGGTTTGGATGTATTGGCACGATTTAGACAACTGGCCTCACTTCCGCCGCGAGGTATTAGATGCTTTCCGCTATCAGCATCAGCGCAAACTTCTCTGGTTAAGCACATTGGGTCAGCGTCGCACGATCGACCGTCTTCTAGGCTTTCTCACCCTGCTGATTGAAGAGTATGGTGAGCCGACTGATGAAGGCTATTGTTTGCCTTTTCCGTTAACCCATGCCCAGATTGGTAGCGCGATCGGGTCTACGCGAGTGACAGTGACTCGGTTGATGGGCAAACTGCGTCAAAAAGGTATGATTCGCACTCAGGGCGATAACCTGCTCTGCTTGCCCACCGATTCAGTTTTGACGACTCGGAACGCCTGAAGTCTCTGAGTAGGCTCCCATACAAAAGAGGCAGGAAGTGGTGAATACCTCCCGCCTCTTTTGTCATGTCAGTCAGCTTATCGAATTTCAGGAGCTTGAACAGATTCGCTGAAGGGTTGCATTGCCACAGGCTTTTGATTTTGCTGGATTGCCAATGTGGGCACTTGACCTCGAAGCCGAGCGGTTAGCTGAATCGTTTTAGCATCGTAGATCTGAGTCAATAGCTTGGGGTAGAAGCCGATTCCAATAATGGGGATCAGCAAGCTGGCAATGATGAACACCTCCCGCGGCTCTGCATCGACTAGAACTTCGTGGGAAGTCAGTTCTTTGTTCTCAGGTCCGTAGAAGATTTCTCGCAGCATTGAGAGGAGGTAAATCGGGGTCAAGACGACTCCGATCGCCGCCAAACATACAATGATCACTCGGAAGGTGACGCTATACGCGTCGCTGGTGGCAAATCCGACAAACACCATTAGTTCAGCTACAAATCCACTCATTCCAGGCAGTGCCAGAGATGCGAGAGAACAGGCGGTAAACATCGAGAAAATCTTGGGCATTTGTTTACCTACGCCGCCCATCTCATCTAGCATCAGGGTATGAGTCCGATCGTAGGTGGCTCCTACCAAGAAGAATAGACTTGCGCCAATTAAACCATGAGACACCATTTGCAGCACTGCCCCGCTCAAGCCCAAATCCGTGAATGACGCGATTCCGATTAGCACAAACCCCATGTGGGAAATCGACGAATAGGCAATCTTGCGTTTGAGGTTGCGTTGAGCAAAGGATGTGAGTGCCGCATAAATAATGTTGACGACTCCCAGCACGACTAACGCAGGCGCAACCGTGGCATGAGCCGCCGGAAGCATCTCGGCATTCATCCGAATCAGGGCATAGCCGCCCATTTTGAGCAAAATTCCTGCTAGTAGCATATGGACGGGAGCGGTTGCCTCGCCGTGGGCATCCGGTAGCCAAGTATGCAGGGGAATAATGGGCAACTTGACGGCATAGGCGATCAGAAATGCCGTATAGACCCAAAGTTGGAAGATTAGAGGGTAGTCTTTGGCGGCAAGCGATCGAAAGTCAAACGTCACATTTCCGCCGTAGAATGCCATTGCCAGAGCAGCCACTAAAATAAATAATGAACCTCCCGCCGTATAGAGAATAAACTTGGTCGCTGCATACAGACGTTTTTTTCCGCCCCAGATCGACAGCAAAAAGTAAATGGGAACCAGTTCAAGCTCCCATGACAAAAAGAACAGCAGCATATCCTGCACTGCAAAGACGGCAATCTGTCCGCCAAACATGACCAGCATCAAAAAATAAAACAGCTTCGGCTTAAAGGTAACGGGCCAAGCCGCTAAGATTGCCAGTGTGGTGATGAACCCCGTCAGAATAATCAACGGCATGGATAACCCATCTGCACCAACTGACCAGTTCAAATCAATTTGCGGTACCCAGGGGTAGCTTTCAACAAGCTGCAAATCTGGGTTCGCAAAATCATATTGGGTATAGAACCCATAGACAATCAGCGCAAAGTCGAGCAGTCCTATGACCAAGGCATACCAGCGAACGGTTTTGCTGTCTTTATCAGGAATGAGCGGAATCAGGAAAGAGGCTGCGATCGGAAACAAAATGATCGTCGTCAGCCAGGGAAAATCTGCCGTTAGCATTCTAGTTTTTAAGATTTAGTGATTACGGGTTCAAAAATTTGGCTAATTGTTTTCTATGGGGGCTAGCTGTCAGCAAGAGTTTAGCGATCTCCGCCAACAACTAACCTCTATCAACGGCTTCAGGTTACACCAGAGAAGATGACCAGCCCCAACACGGCGACGAAGATAATCAGCGCATAGAATTGAGCGCGACCATTTTCAAGGTATTTCAGACCTTCACCCGTCAGCAGGGTGGCTAAACCTGCCAGGTTGACTACCCCATCTACCACTTTGTAATCGACCTCTAAAACTTGGCGTGCCAGTCGGCGGCTCCCCTTGACAAAGAATTCGTTGTAGACCTCGTCGATATACCACTTGTTCTTTGAGAGTCTGTAGAAGAACGGAATTTTAGCCGCGATCGCACTGGGGTCAATCTTGCGCTGCAAATACATCAGAATGGCGATCGAGATCCCAATTAGTGAGATGCCGACTGAGCTACCCGCCATTACATAGAACTCAGACAGCGTTTCTTGTCCGGTTTCTGCGGCAAGTTGTACCGTCTCACCTGGTGCATGAATAAATGCCTCAAAGTAGTTGTGAAATGGTGTCCCAACCAAGCCAATGAGCGTTGAAGGAACTGCCAAAATCAGCAACGGCAGCGTCATTGAGAGCGGAGACTCATGGGGATCATGGCTGTGATGATCGTCTCCGTGAGCGGATTCTTCCTCGTGGGTAGGCTCGATCGTTAGCTCTCTAGGGTCCATCGCACCCGGACCAAACGCTAACCCCATATTCTGAAGCTGCTCGTTGCGAATCGTCTGCTTAAGAGTGGCATCATTGCCTCGAAACTTGCCTTCAAACGTCATGAAATACATCCGGAACATATAGAAGGCAGTAATCCCAGCC
Source organism: Phormidesmis sp. (assembly GCA_965277365.1). Classification (GTDB taxonomy): domain Bacteria; phylum Cyanobacteriota; class Cyanobacteriia; order Leptolyngbyales; family Leptolyngbyaceae; genus Phormidesmis_A. The sequence goes on from CBDICO010000002.1 coordinate 276,134, forward strand.
GTCAAATAGCCGATGACCCAAAGTACCGGATTCGCCGTAAACGTCGCTCCTAAGATTTCGTCTTTAGACCAAAACCCTGCAAACGGCGGAATTCCAGAAATGGCTAGGGTTCCGACTAAAAAGGTCACAGAGGTGAGGGGCATATACTTCCGCAGTCCGCCCATCATTCTCATGTCTTGAGCGTAAGCCGCATCATGACCGACAGCACTTTCCATGCCGTGAATCACAGAGCCAGACCCTAGAAATAGCATCGCTTTGAAATAAGCGTGAGTCATCAGATGGAATAAGCCTGCACTGTAAGCACCGACTCCCATTGCCATCACCATGTATCCCAGTTGGGACATCGTAGAGTAAGCTAAGCCCTTCTTGATGTCGTTTTGGGTGATGGCGATCGAGGCTCCCAAAAATGCCGTAAACGCTCCCGTCCAGGCAATAACCGTCATTGAAGACGGAATGCCTTCAAACATAGGAAACATCCGAGCAATCAAGAAGACCCCGGCTGCCACCATCGTTGCGGCGTGAATCAGAGCCGAGATCGGAGTCGGACCTTCCATCGCGTCCGGCAACCAAACGTGTAAGGGAAACTGTGCTGACTTGGCGACGGGACCTAAGAAGACCAGGATGGCAAACAGCGCAGCGAGCGCACCGGGGATCGCACCCGATGCCACGAGATCCTGAAGCCGTGTTCCGACCACTTCAAAGTCAAAACTGCGAGTTGCCCAATACAACCCCAGAATGCCAAGCAGTAATCCAAAGTCACCGACTCGGTTTGTGACAAACGCTTTCTGACAAGCATCTGCCGCCGCTTTGCGGTTAAACCAGAAGCCAATCAGCAGATAAGAACACATCCCCACCAGTTCCCAGAAGATGTAAACCTGCACCAGGTTGGGACTAATCACCAACCCCAGCATTGAGGAACTGAATAAACTTAAATACGCATAGAAACGAACATAGCCGGGATCATGCGCCATGTAGCCATCGGTGTAGACCATCACCAAAAATGCTACGGTCGTCACAATCACGAGCATTAATGATGCTAGCGGATCGATGACATAGCCCATCGACAGGTGAAAATCTCCGGCTGATGCCCACTCAAACAGGCGAGTGTAGGGTTCATGCCCGTGGAGTTGGCTCCAAAACAGAGCAAAGGAAAAGGTCATCGCAGCGCCCAAAAGCGACACGATCAAGATAGAGTTTGCCTGTCGGAGACGGTTGGTGTCTTTGTTAAATGAAATCAGCCCAAGACCAACAATCGCCGCGCCTGCCAGGGGCAAGACGGGAATTAGCCAGGCATACTGATAAATCGGTTCCATCACTCACGCCTAGTTTAGAGTTCTTTACTATCCAGGGTAGTCAATTTAGGAGAACATAAGAAACCCTTCTCCCAAACTTATGAAAGGCAGATTTGCAATCTAAGTTTCTACGGGATAGTATTTCCAATTTGTTTATAGACAACATCTGTAGGAAGATAGGCAAAAGAGTCTAGTTGTCTTAAGAATCTGAGGCAAGTGAGTAGAGATCCCTGCTCGTTGCCGCTATTCCATAAAAACAGGGACGATCGATCCCGATCGCCCCTATTTGAGTATTTAAAAATCAATCATTAAAAAATCAGACGTTGGCTTGAGTCGGAATGACTTCTTGTAAAACCGTCCGCAACTCTTCACGCTTGTGATAGCTATCGAGCCGATGCAGCAATTTGCCACCTTGAAATAATAAAACGGTTGGTAAAGTTGTAATTCTGTAATTGCTGGCTAACTTTAGATTTTCATCGGCATTGATCCCGATGAGCTTAACCTGATCCCCTGAGTCCGCTCGCAGCTTTGCTAAAGTAGGCTCAATCAAACGACATACGCTGCACCACGGCGCCCAGAAATGCACAAGGACAGGCGATGAGGATTCCAGAACTTCCTCTGAAAACACCTGTTCATTAATGACAGATTGCATCATCTTTGTCTTAAATGAGTGTTTACAATTGCTTTGGGATCAATCCTACCAGGGTACGCGGCTGGTTGCATCAATTAAAATTGGGTGCGCCCATGAAAGTAGCCAAATAAAAGCTGCAACACCTAGATAAGAAGGGCGCAGAAACTCTCTCCACTCAAAGGTTTGACGTTTTTGTAGAATTGCCAGAAAAGGAGTAATCGACGTGTGTTCTTTCACTGACTTAAAGGCATCTCCATAACGCAACTGCAATCGCCGATCGCCATGCCACACGCCAAAGATATGATGCAGGATCAGCCCGATCGAAGTCACTAAGGTAAAGGTCGTGCCTAACCATAAAGTGTGGGCAACACACCAGATCACCTGTCCGATCATTTGCGGATGCCGAGTGACGCGAATAATACCCGACTCATATAGATGAACTTCGGGCTTTTGAATGGCTGCGATTTCTAGCAGATTAAAGGTGGCGGGGTATAGAAAAAAGAATGAGATGGCAGAGAGAATCCACACAGTCGCTTCAACCCCTGGAACGCCTTTCACGTTCCAAAGTTCTAAACCGTCATAGCGGTGATTAAAGAAGTAAATAACCATCGGAACCGCAATTCCTAGACTCACCACAGCAAACACAACTCGGTAAAGTCGGGCACCGATCCGTTTTTCAGCCCAGGGACGCAGCGCGGCAAGACCACTGTGAGCGATCGCGAACCCAACGAGCAGCCCGAAAATAACAAAGTGGCTGGGAGTAAGCCAGTCGTAAGGCATGGAGTTGAAACAGAAACTAAAGTACTCGGTATTAGCTTACAGGGAATTAGGGAGTCCGGGATCAGGGATCAAAAATGCTCCGAATTACCTACCTGATGCTCAAGGTCGATCGTGTAGAGATTTCCTTGTGTCCCGTTCCAGGTGGATAGGAGTAATCCAAATTTGCCGAAGGGCGTGATCGCACAGGGATTAATCGGAGCCATAATACGATAGAGGGTCTGTCCATCTCGATCGAGCAAAATCATCTGTCCCTGACGATCCATCAAAACGTAGCCCCAGGAAGTAGCCGCCAAAAACGTTGGAGTGATCTCGATCGCCATGCGGTTCAGCTTTAATGGCTTGAGATTAATGATTAGAATCGACTTTGGATGGTCTGGTTCGGTGGCGATTAGCGAATAGGGACTGAAGCCTGGAAGAACCCGATCGAGGGTTACCGCTAACTCTAAGCGACCGATCGCCTGTCGTCGTCGCGTAAAAAACTCTAGCAAGGTTCCTTGAGTCAAACTGTCTAATCGATGAGACAGGGCAACAAGATGGCGAGAATCGAGCGCCAGAAGTTTGAACAAACCAGCAGTCGATAGGGATGAACTGAGGATCGTAGAATCGCTGAATCGGCAAATATTTAATAAACTTATTGACTTTTGCAGGTTGATCGTGGCTGCCCATCGCCCTTGAGGTTCGATAGTCACTAAAAAAGAGGGCTGACTAAACTGAAGGATGGGTTGCGGATAATCTCTGAGCAGATACAGCGATCGAGAAGTCACCGCAAAACAACCCTGTGGTCTTACCACTAATTCTTGGATTGGCTCTACAATCTCCATCCCCTGAACTGTTTCACCTAGCTGTTTGTTCTCAAACAAAATGCCTTGCAAATACTCACAGCCGCAACTAGGAGTTCCGATTAGGGGCGGAGTAGAATCAGCAGAAAACTTGATAGACGGCTCTACGAACAAAGTCTCTACCTGGAGTTCTGAACAGATCTTAACGGCTGACTGGAGCGCGATCGCCATCTGATGAGCAGAACTAAAACGACGAGCTTTAAGTTTTTGAAGTGCTGTCAAAACAATGGACTGAAGAGGAAGCGGCACGCCGTCTGGAATCTTAACGGGCTGGTTTAAGTGTGCCGACATCAAATCTGATGGAGTGCCTGAAAAGGGTCTATCCCCAGTGAGTAACTCAAAAAGTAGCACTCCGATTGCATACAAATCACAAGACGGAGAATTTTGTCCATAAAACCGTTCTGGAGCCATATAAGCCGGGGAACCTGTAATTTCGACTCCCTCACTCATTCGCTCTTGGGTCATTTGGGCAATCCCAAAGTCAGAAATTCGGGCTGTCCAACCGTCCGGCTGTAGGTTCAGTAAGATATTTTCTGGCTTAATATCGCAGTGAACGATATTGTGGCGGTGAGCGTGATCAATGCCTGCTAAAACATCTAGAATTAGCTTCACACTCAAGGCGGGATGGAGCCGATGATCCTCCATCAAATTTCGCAACGTGCCACTGTTGCAATAGTCCATCACTAAATAACGCACTCCCTGATGATGCTCAAGCGTGGTGCAGGCGACAATATTAGGATGCTGCAACGTTAAAAGAAACCGCAGTTCGCGTAAGAACTTGTGGGTCGAAAAGCGATCGTGATCCAGAGCTTTAAGCGCAACCAATTGCCCAGTTCGCCGATGCATTGCACAATAAACTCGACCAAACTGTCCCTGTCCGATCAATCCGAGTCGGCGATATTTTGAGCGTTTTGGCTGGGGTTCAAGCAGGTGAGACACATAATTGACCGGAAATGAAGAGATAACCTAGCCGCAAAGTCTTGGCATAATCGACTCGTGATCCAGATGGTTTTCAACGAGTGCTTCAGCCGGGTCTAATCGTTTTTTTAGCCCAATCACAAACCGATTGCAGTCTGCATCCATCGATTCACAGCTTGTCTGAATGCAGGACAACTCTTTGCCGGATAGTTGGCTAAACAGGGCGGCTAAAATGCCAGCTTCTAGGAAACAGACGGGCAATCCGGTTTTCGGGGCTTGATTGGCAAACGGCGAATTCCAGGTTTGAACGACCAAAAAGCCTCGATGATGATAGCTCTGATCGATTTCAAACTTGCCCCACCCATAAGTCGCCCAGCATTGTTTAAGGCATTGCAGAAAGTCTGCCATCGTCATATCGACGATCGGCACGCCATAATAGTCGGTCAGTTCATCACGGAGGCGGTTAAAGAAATTTTTGCCCCACCAGCCCCCACAGTTAAACAGCACTAACTTAGAGGCTTGCCCCGTTTCTTTGTCAAGCCCTGAATAGATAGCTTGTAGAAGGGTTTCAGGAAGTGCCAGCAAGCGATCGCCGCGACGACTTTCTAGCAAGCCCATTTCTAAGTCTCCCCGCACATAGACTTCGCTGGTGTAGTAGTTAGCAGGGATGCGGTTTGTCAGCAGATCAGCAACAGAAATCATAGGGGCGATTTGTAGGAGGGTGAATAATAATCTTTTTGAAGACTAAAACATGGCAGCGACGGTCAGCATTTCTGTCTCTGCGGATGGTAGAAGCGCGTTTTGTGCCAGCGTCAGTAGTGGTTCTAAAAACGTTAGCTGTTTAGAAGTCAACGTTTGACTCAAACGTTGAATCATTAGAGGATAGAGAGCAGCGTCGATCGTCCCCGCGTCTTGAATTTGAATGGATTTGCTTAACCAATTGAGCAAGCGAGTCTGCACAAACGTCTCGTCATCTAGCAACATTGACATCGCACAATAGCGCAAAATTAAGATGCCATTCTTAAGACTGTGCTCAATGGCTGCGGTTGTGGCTCTGGGCATTTCTGCCTGAAGTTGGTCGGCGACTTGCTGCATGACCGCTAGCTCGTTGTCCCGCACAGCACGATAGGCATCGGCACGATCGGGCAATGACATGACATACGTGGCAACGTCTTTCAACTCTTCAGGCTTGAGATAGCGATTTTCGGCTTCGTCAAGAACGGCTTCGATAGGGGATGGCATAGTCTGCAAGGATAGGTTGAGTAGAATCTAGAACAAGTCAGATAGGTCAGTCAGCGTGAACGAGTCGTCTGGATCAGCATTGGCTTCAGCCAGTTCTGGTTCTTGAATGACTAGAGCGGGAGCCATCAACGAAGCCCCATCCCAATTGACCGATGCGAAGAATTGACTGACCCTGAGGGTCCAATCTAGCGAGGTGTTGTCATCTAGCAGAGAGGCAAATCGGATTTCTTGAACCTCGATCGGCTGATCATCCCAATTGCACGTTTTAAAAAACTGTTGAACTGAGGACTGTAGCCAAGTCTGAGTATCCGGGGGGTGAGTCGTGCGGTTCATCGCAGTTCTCCATCTCGCAGCCGCTTTTCAATGTCTCTAGCGGTGGCACCTTCATTCATCCAAAATGAGGCGGCATCAATGCGTTCCTGTCCGCCTAAGAGAAACTTGCAGTACGTTTCCCCCATCGAATAGCACTGGATTTCGATGCAGCTTAGTTGCTTTTTGACTAGCTCAGTGAAGAACCCTGCAAATAAGCCTGCGTAGAGATAGCAAACGGGTTTGCCGACATCGCCAAGAGTCCGGGCAACGGCAGAATCAAAGATATTAATGAACATGAAGCCTTGCTTGCGATCGCCCATGTCGATTTCCCAGCGACCCCAGCCTTGAGAGGTGAAGGGCCACCACCAGGTTTCGAGTAAAAACAGCAGATTGGTTTGGCGAATGTTGCGATCGAATTCTTTCTCAAACCATTTTTCAAAGAAGAAGGCATCTTTTTGCCCCCACTCACAGCCGATCGTATACATCGTGGCGGCTGCGGCTTCTCCGACTTCTTCTTCTAACCCTTCTACTAACCCGATGATAAAATCTTCGGTCGTCAAGACATTTTGACTGTCGTTCCAGTCTACGATCGTGCCTTGGTCAGGGTCGAACTGAAAGAAGTCTTTAAACCCATAATGGTTATGTTTTTTGGGGTTTTTGAGTTTTGCGGGGGTTTGGTGGGGCAGTAGGATCGCCATAAGCCTCTCTTAACAAATTCTAAAATGGTTATGTTTTTTGGGGTTTTTGAGTTTTGCGGGGGTTTGGTGGGGCAGTAGGATCGCCATAAGCCTCTCTTAACAAATTCTAAATAGATGGTGGAAATCACATCGATAACGGTTGACTCCAAACGGTCTGAGGTGCCGTTGGTTTCAGTGTTCCCGGAGTGAGCCAGATCTAACGAGCTAAACAGTTCTACACGGTGCCGAGCATTCGGCGGGTGACTTCTAAAGTCGGCAAAAAGAGATTGGCTTGCTGAGGAGAAAGATGGTGCTTGACGACTTCCTGCATGACTGTGTAGGTCACGTTGCAACTGCGTTGAGCGCCAAATGCCCGCATGATGGTTTGAAACCAAAACAAAAACCGTTCGCGAAAGGTTTCTGGATCGTCAATCAGCATCGCGGCGGCGGCATAGCGCAAAACGCGGAGGGTATCCCGCTTCCATTTAACGGTGATGTCTTCGTTGCCATTGCGGAAAAGAGTCGGATCGGTCGATCGCATCTTGGTTTGCACCTGCTGCACGATCGCCGCTTCACATTCCTGAATTTTTTGGTAAGTCTGAACTCGCAAACCAAACGAGCGAGTGTAATCGGCTAGAAATCCGAGTTCTTCATCGGTGGCGTAGTGCCCTTCGGTTTCTAAGGTCAAGCGTTGAATTTGGCTGAGCATGGTGCCTCTTCTCTGGGTTGATCGGCTGTGCTATGCAGCGTTCCCAATATCTGAGAGGAGTAACGATTTTAATCAGCTTCATCCGAGTGGGTTTCTTCCAATAAATCACAACTTGCAGACGCTCACTCACAAAAATATAGACAATGCCTGTCCGCTCATCGAAATGGACCAGTTCAATAGAACGATAGAACTTTGTTCGATATTGACAAACTCTGATGCAAGATTTTCCTTGTTCACGGGTTGGAAGAATTGCCCGCTCCTCAAAACACCACAGTTTTATTGGGCGCGATGTTCTATACGCCTGATGAGTTTGAGAAATAGTTGCCGACACTGAAGGTGGTAGTGTCTTCGAGTTTTTTGAGCATCGATCGAGTGATCAATTTTCCCGCCTCGACTAAAACTTGCCCGGTGAGTGGGTGCAGCAAATCTTGCTCGGCGCGACGACCGATTAGGTCTTCAATATCCTTGAGGGAGTTGATGTACATACCGGGGGGCAGTTCAACGACTACGCCGTTTTGCAAAACGCGGGCTTGGCAGGCTAACCGAGAATTGGTCTTGCAGGAAGTAATGACTTCCAAGGTGCGTTGCTCTCGGCGGTTAATCGGTGACAGCGACTCCATGCCGCTTTGAACGTAGACATGACAGGTAGCACACATTCCGCGTCCGCCACATTCTCTCAGCACGTCTAAATCTTTATTGATCAAGATGGAGAGGAGATTCCCGTTGGTTTCGACGGAGGTTTCTTGGGCGATCGGTTCGAGTCTGACAGTTTTAGCCATGATGAGTTTATCTAAGAAAGGTGAAAAATTAGGGGAGCAGCAGCGCGATTTGCTGAGGATTAAGCGCTTTTTGCTCCACGATCGTGGCAAAGTCGCGCACCACTTTTGAACAGCGTCGAATAAACGCTGCCGTCCAGTCTCGAATCCACTGCTGCTGTTCATCGCTGAGGGATTGAGCCATACCATCGGTACTAGAGAAACTGATGTGAGCCGCCCGATCGACCTGAAATTGCTGCAACCACTCCTGATCAGGACGGGTGGACTTGAGATAATTGACGATGACAGGAATCCCTAAATACTGAGTGGTGAACCTGCTGAGATGATTAAGGGCGGCTAACACATCTTGAAGCGTTGCCGATGAGAGCTGAGGTTGGGGTTTCTCGATCGGTTCGCCAAGAGTTTGATTGACGGTGAGCCTTCTCAGTGTGGCGATCGTTCCCTCAAAATTGGCTCGAATCGTCTCTCGAATGAATTCAATTCTTTGCAAGTAATCTGAATAATCTAAATTTTGACGAGCTAGAACCAGGAGAACTCGTCCAACTTCTAGTTTATAAATATAAACCTGATACGCTGAAAATTGAAATTCAAACGATTCAAAGCCTTCGGGAATCGTTTCAATCACCTGAAGAATGCCTTGAGAGAGGGCTTCCTTTTGCGGCAGATTAAATGCTTCATTAATGTCTCCAGAAAACAGTTGCGATTGCTCATCCATTAGGGCAACGCCCACGATTCCTGGTAAATTCAGAAAGTCTCTGATTCCCTCCTGTTTCATAGATTCTTTAGGTTACGTTTCTCTACGATCCGCGTCACATCTTGCATTTAGGGAGATTCTATAAATCGGTAATGGTTTCTGCTGCCCCTCTAATCGGTTGCCCTCCTGCGTTGATGTTTACTCGAAGCTCTTTACACAGTTTAGGTTTAGCCGTATGTCTGACCTTCCGTTTACTTTAGATCAGTTACGCATTCTCAAAGCGATCGCCAGCGAAGGCAGCTTTAAGCGTGCGGCTGATAGCCTTTATGTGTCGCAGCCTGCCGTGAGTTTGCAGGTGCAAAATCTTGAGCGGCAGTTAGATGTGCCGTTGTTCGATCGAGGTGGGCGACGGGCGCAATTGACAGAAGCCGGACATCTACTCCTCAACTATGGCGAGAAGATTCTCACCCTTTGTCAAGAGACGTGCAGAGCGATAGAAGATTTGCAAAACCTTCAAGGTGGCTCTCTAATTATTGGCGCAAGCCAGACGACGGGAACTTATTTACTCCCGCGCATGATTGGCATGTTCCGACAACAGTATCCCGATGTGGCGGTGCAGTTGCATGTGCATTCCACGCGGCGAACGTCCTGGAGTGTAGCAAACGGGCAGATTGATCTGGCGATCATCGGCGGCGAGATTTCTCCTGAACTGCAAGATTCCTTAGAGATTATTCCCTATGCTGAAGATGAACTCGCACTGATTCTCCCTACGTTGCATCCGTTAGCGCGGACTGAAGTGATTCAAAAAGATGATTTGTATCGGCTGCAATTCATTGCGCTTGACTCTCAATCGACGATTCGGAAAGTGATTGATCAGGTTCTGGCTCGCTGTGGCATCGAAACCCGCCGCCTCAAAATTGAGATGGAACTGAACTCGATCGAGGCGATCAAAAACGCAGTGCAAGCCGGGTTAGGTGCGTCTTTTGTGTCGGTTTCAGCGATCGAGAAGGAGTTGCAAATGGGACTGCTGCATCGTGCCAAGATTAATGATGTGGTGGTAAAACGGATGTTGTCGGTGATCATCAATCCCAATCGCTATCGATCGAAGGCAGCCGAGGCATTTTGTCGAGAAATTTTGCCCCGGTTTACCAATCAGCCCGTCAGCTTTGAGCGTAAACAGGCAACAAATCACGTAGAGCCACAAAACCTGAGAGCGATGCTCCACGCGTCTAATCACAGTCGAGTTACTCCTGACGTTGATTAGAAATCTCAAAAAATCGCCTGATATGAGCGATATAGGCTAATTTAGATGTTAAACGCCCTTCGATCGTATGTATGCAGCTTTATTGCACCCGTCCGGGTTGCTCAAAACCGACTAACTTCTTTAACGATCTTGATAATCTCACTACGCTAAAAACGGTTAGGCAAAAGTTTTGCACCAACTGCGGCATGGCGCTGATTTTGGCTGACCGCTACTTGCCGACCAAACTGCTCGGTCAAGGAGGCTTTGGAGCCGCATTTTTGGCACGCGATCGCTACACTCCCGGTTTACGGCAATGTGTGGTTAAGCAGTTTCAGCCGTCGGGTCGGCTCACAGCTAATCAATTAAAGATGGCTCAAGATCTGTTTGAACGAGAAGCCGAAGCGCTCGAACAGTTGGGCAGAGAGCATTCTCAAATTCCTGATTTGTTTGCCTTTTTTGAACTGTCGATTCCTAGCGCTCATCAGGCGACAGAGGATAAATTCTTTTACCTTGTTCAAGAGTTTATTGACGGAGAGACTTTAGAAGAAACGCTGATTCGGCAGGGCAAATTTTCTGAATCTGACGTGCTGGACGTGCTGAAAGAAACGCTGAAGATCTTGCAGTTTGTTCATGAAAATGGCTCGATCCATCGCGATATCAAGCCATCTAATATCATGAGGAATCTCAACGGACGGCTTTATTTGCTCGATTTTGGAGCGGTGAAATATGCCACCAAAGCCGCAGGCGGCTCGACTGCATCCACGAGCATTTATTCGTTAGGGTTTGCTCCGCCAGAGCAAGTGTCAGGCAATCAAGTCTATCCGTCCACTGACCTGTATGCGTTGGCGGTCACTTGCATTATGCTGCTGACCGGAAAGCAGCCTCCAGAACTCTTTAACGCCTACAACAACTCTTGGAAATGGCAGAGCTATGTGCAGACGAGTCAACCTCTCGCCGATGTGCTCGATAAAATGCTGTTACCTGTTCCCGATCAGCGATTTCAGTCTGCTACAGACGCGTTAGAGGCTCTCGTCGCTCGTCCGCAGCCACTCCAGCCAACGCCTCTACCCACTCCCAACACGTCTCTGCCCATCGCGGTTTCGCTAGTGATGTCACCCTTGCCGCCGCGAGTGTCTACAACACGGGAGGGCTGGTGTGCATCTCTCCGATTAGTACAACCGTCAAACTCTCTGGCTTCGGGAAGTACATTTTTCGCACGGTGCCGAGCGATTATATCGCGGCGGGTGCTTTGGCGGATTACACCATCAAAACCCTACAGCAGAAGAATATAGCGGTATTTTTTAATTCTCAAAGCGGTTATAGCCAGTCGCTCAAATCGGAATTTAGTCGAGCGATCGCCCTAGCCGGAGGACAGGTGTCAGGCGAATATGATCTATCGGCTCCTGATTTTAGCGCCGCGACAGCAGTTGATCGATCGCTGAAACAGGGCGTAAAGGCACTGATGTTGGCACCCAACACTGGCACGCTTGACAAGGCGCTTCAGGTCGTTCAAGTCAATCAGCATCGGATGAGTCTGCTGGCAGGAGATGATGTCTACGCGCCCAAAACCTTAGAGGTCGGCGGACAGCAAGCCGTCGATATGGTGATCTCAGTGCCGTGGCATATTAATGGCAATCCTGGTTCTGTCTTTGCCGGAAAGTCTCGATCTCTGTGGGGTGGCGATGTCAACTGGCGAACGGCGATTTCTTATGATGCGGTGCAGGCGCTGGCAGCAGCCCTTCAGCGTGACCCGACTCGATCGGGAGTCCAGCAAGCGCTTTTGTCTCCAGATTTTTCGGCAACGGGGGCGGCAGATTTGGTGCGATTTTTGCCATCGGGCGATCGAAATGTGGGAATTCAGCTTGTGAAAGTGTCGCGGGGCGATCGGTTCGGGTCAGGCTTCGATTTTGTTCCGATTCAGCGATGAGGATTCTTTGATGGCTATCTTTGAAAGCGGAGGTCAAACGCTCATGTCTAGCATTCGTTGAATGGGACGCAGGGCAGCGAGACGAGTCGCTTCGGGTAGCGTGATTTCTGGCGATCGAGTGTTCATTGCCAGATACAGCTTTTCTAGCGTGTTGAGTCGCATGTGAGGACACTCGTTGCACGCACAGTTTTGTATCGGCGGAGCGGGGATGAATTTCTTGCCTGGTGCAGCTTTCTCCATTTGGTGAAGAATTCCCGCTTCGGTTGCTACGATGAAAGACTCACTCGAACTTTTCTGGCAATAGTTCAACAGAGCTGTGGTCGAGCCGATGTAATCTGCGTATCGCAACACCGCAGATTCACATTCTGGGTGAGCGATTATCTCCGCGTTTGGATGCTGAACTTTGAGTTGCACCAGCTTCTTCTCAGAGAAAGTTTCGTGTACCATGCAGCTTCCTTGCCAGAGCACCATTTCTCGACCAGTTTGCTCCATCACGTACCTACCGAGGTTACGATCGGGCGCAAAAATAATCGGCTGATCGGCAGGAATTTGACGCACGATCGAGACTGCATTCGCACTGGTGCAAATGATGTCACTCATAGCTTTGATGTCCGCTGTGCAATTTATGTAAGAAATTACCAAATGATTGGGATGGTTTGCCTTAAATTGAGCAAACGCTTCGGGCGGACAACTATCGGCTAGAGAGCAACCCGCGTCTAAATCTGGCAGCAGCACCAGTTTATTTGGGTTGAGAATCTTCGCCGTTTCTGCCATGAAATGCACGCCTGCAAAGACAATCACGTCTGCTTCAGTCTTCGCGGCTTGTTGCGCGAGTCCCAAGGAGTCACCCAAATAATCGGCAATGTCTTGAATATCGGAATCTTGGTAGTAGTGTGCCAAAACCACCGCGTTGAGTTCGCGCTTAAGGTCAGCGATCGCGCCAAACAAATCACGAGGCAAGCTAACCTTTGAAGGAGAAAGAGTAGTAAACACAGCGGCAACCCGAAAACGACGAATCTCTATTCTAGTAATTATAGTTTAAGCTACCAAAAATGTTAAGATGACTTTTAGCAGAATTTACCACTTAAGCAAACCAGATCTATCCCCTGTCAGATTCGTTCCCCATTCTTCCTGCCTCATCCTTCTAGAATGGGATGAGTAGCCTTTACCGATTTCAAGCTTTGATCCAAGCGGAGACTTTAGAACTGTTGGAGTGGTCGCGCCTTTGTCAGCATTTAGCGACATTTGCCGCCACAAAACTTGGGACGATCGCTGCCCGTCGGCTCAAAATTCCGTCTCGTCAAGCAGACACTCTGACGCTGTTAGCCCAAACTCAAGAAGTCTATAACTTAGAGAGTCGTTTGCCCAGTGGGTTGCGCTTTGATGGCATTGACGACATTGGCGAAGCGCTCGAACGGGCTGCCCTGCAAGGCATTTTGTCAGGAGCCGAACTGCTAGCGATCGCCACAACCCTATCGGGTGCCAGAACGCTACGACGCACGATCGACAACCAGGACGAGATTCCCGTCTTGAGTGCCCTCGTGTCTGAACTGCGAACCTATCCCGAACTTGAGCAAGAAATCTATCGCTGCATCAACGATGACGGCAAGGTCAGTGAGCGGGCGAGTCCTAAACTGGCTGAGATTCGGGCGAAGCAAAAACAACTGCGCGATCGGGTTTACGATATTTTGCAGCGATTGATGCAGCGTCAGGCAAATGCCCTGCAAGAGCAGCTAATCACGCAGCGAGACGGGCGATATGTCGTTCCGGTGAAAGCGCCACAAAAAGACGCGATTCCGGGCATTGTTCACGACACGTCGATGAGTGGGGCAACGCTTTATATTGAGCCAAACTCAACCGTTCAGTTTAACAATCAGCTTCGACAGTTACAGCGTCAAGAACAAGTTGAGGAAGAAGCCGTTCGGCGAGTCTTGACAGAACAAGTATCTGCGGTCAACAACGATCTAGAAAGACTGCTCGTGATCTGCACCACGCTCGATCTGGCAACGGCTCGATCGCGTTATAGCCTTTGGTTAGGAGCTAATCCGCCGCGATTCATCAACTACGTCGCCACCGAAACTGATCCTTCAGAAACGGTCACCCTGCGCCAACTTCGTCACCCGCTTTTAGTTTGGCAACAGCAACAAGAACAGGGTCGATCGGTGGTTCCGATCGACCTTTTGATCCAGCCTCATATTAAAGTGGTGGCAATCACAGGTCCTAACACAGGGGGAAAAACCGTCACGCTCAAAACGTTTGCCTTAGCGATTTTGATGGCAAAAGTCGGATTGTTTATTCCGGCTCGTGAGCCTGTGGAGTTGCCGTGGTTTGACCAAATTCTGGCTGATATTGGTGATGAACAATCCCTAGAGCAAAGCCTCTCAACATTTTCGGGTCACATCCGGCGGATTAGCCGCATTCTAGATGCCCTGAGCGTCGATTCGGACTCAACGCAGTCGGATTCTGATGCAAAATTCGTCTCGAATTCTCTCGTTTTACTAGATGAAGTTGGAGCCGGAACCGATCCGACGGAAGGTAGCGCATTGGCGATCGCCTTGCTCAAATATCTTGCTGATCATGCAGCCCTGACGATCGCTACCACTCACTTTGGCGAATTAAAAGCGCTGAAGTATGAAGACGATCGCTTTGAAAATGCCTCGGTTGAGTTTGATGATGTCTTGTTGTCTCCCACCTATCGCTTGCTGTGGGGTATTCCCGGACGATCGAATGCGCTGACGATCGCTCGTCGCCTCGGACTTAACGGAGATGTCATTCAACGCGCTCAAGAACAGGTGGGCGGTGTGTCTGAAGATGTCAATCAGGTGATTGCCGGACTCGAATCTCAACGGCGACAACAGGAAACCAAAGCTCAAGAAGCGGCAAAAATCCTGGAGAGTGCCGAGCAATTGTATCGGCAAGTCTCCGACAAAGCTGCCAATTTACAGGAGCGGGAGCGATTGCTGCAGCAGGCACAAGAAAAAGCTGTTCAGGAGGCGATCGCGCAGGCAAAAGCCGAGATTGCGATGGTGATTCGCCAATTGCAGAAGGGCAATGTCACCGCTCAAGATGCCCAGCAAGCCACCGATGCCTTAAACCGCATTGCTGAAAAACAGCTTCCGTCTCGTCAGCCTGCCAAACCTAAACCGGGATTTCGTCCGCAGGTGGGTGATAAAGTTCGCATTCCTCGATTGGGGCAAACTGCCGAAGTGATTAGCCTCTCAGACGATGAAGAACTGGTGGTGCGGTTTGGTTTGATGAAGATGACCCTCCCTATGCAGGATGTTGAGTCGTTGACGGGTGAGAAACCTGCCAAGCGAGAACGTAAACCGGACGATCGCCGTTCCGAGGAAAAAACTCCGCCGCCCCCTCCCGCTCCAGTGATTCGCACGTCGCACAACACCGTTGATATTCGCGGCAGTCGCGTTGCCGATGCCGAAATTTTGCTCGATCGCGCCATTTCTGAAGTCGGTGGAGCGATTTGGATTATTCACGGTCATGGCACAGGCAAGCTGCGGCAAGGTGTTCATGCGTTTTTGCAGCAACATCCGCGCATTCAGCGATTTGAGTTGGCTCCTCCCGAAGATGGCGGATCTGGGGTGACGATCGCTTATCCAACTTGAAGAACCTCTTCTATGAAAAAATCGACTACCCCATACTTCTTCTCACCAAACAATTTGGACTTGCTTTACCAACCAACTTGGGGTTGATGGGTTTTCTTCACGCTCTGCCAGTCCACGCCGATGGAGTGAGACAGCCCGACCTAACTGCGAGCCCACCTCTGGCAGCGATTGAACGTGCGTCTATTTTCTAACCCTGCTCCAAATCCCTACAAATATTACATTGGGCAAATTCGTAACGGCATCCCCAATGGTCAAGGCGTTTTAGTCTATCAAAACGACGATCGCTATGAAGGGCAAATGCGAAACGGCATTCCAGATGGACAGGGAATGGTTCACTTTTCTGCCAACGATCGCTATGAGGGCACTATGAAAAATGGACAACCCAACGGTCAAGGCACATTTAGCTTTGTCAACGGCGCTCGCTATAGCGGACAAATTCGCAAAGGGCATCCGCACGGCACCGGGACGTTTGCCTTCAACAATGGCAATGTCTACGCAGGCGATTTCTATCTAGGACAAGCCAAAGGCAACGGGGCGGTGACGCTTTCTAACGGAACTCGCTGTCAAGGTGTATTTTTTAGCAGTGCTCTATCTTGAAAAGGATCGTGCTCGTTTCGGGCAGGTTCCCCATTCAAAAGCTATTCAGGAGAGTTTCGGGGCGGACAGCCTGACGGTCGCAGCACGATCGTGCTGGTTGATGGTAGACGCTACACAGGCGAAATGAAAAATGGCACCCCTTACATTCCTCAAGCCAAACAGTAAGGGGGCTTAAAGCCGCTCAAACAAAGTCTGCCTTTAATCTGAGATCCGTTTCGGTAGAGGCATGGCATTGCTGTATTCGTTGGAATTGCCCTCAAACTTTAGCTTCCAATAATTTGAGGAACTCAGTATTAACGCCTGACTCGCGGGTCAGCGCAATTTTTCCGGTGCGGGCAATTTCACGAATCCCAAACTTATTAAGCACCTGAACGATCGCGACCATTTTTCCTGGGTCGCCTACCACTTCTAAAGTCAGCGAGTCTTCTGACACATCAACCACTCGTGCCCGAAAAATCTGAGCCAATTCAACAATCTCCGATCGACTCGTGCTTCCGGCATTCACCTTCAGCAACATTAGCTCCCGCTCTACGCACGGAACTTCGGTGATGTCTTGCACCTTAATGACATTAATCAGCTTATAGAGTTGTTTGGTTAACTGCTCAATGCTGCGATCGTCGCCCGGCACCACCATCGTGATTCGCGAAATGCCAATCTGCTCTGCCGGACCCACCGCCAAACTTTCGATATTAAATCCCCGTCGGGCAAACAAGCCTGCAATCCGAGTCAAAACCCCGGCTTCGTCTTCAACTAGAACAGAAAGGGTGTGCTTCATCACCGTGTTTGTCAATAGAAAAATTACATTTTCTCATTCTATCGCGCAACCTCACGAATGCTGTGACTTGAGTTGCGATTGGATGCTCTCATTAACAAGTGTGTTTACCCAGACTGCTTGATATCCTCTCTACCAGATATTATTCTCGCTATGGGTAGATGCGTTTTAGTGCTCTAGCCGTTCTAATCAGGTTGTGTAGACTTTATGTGGAGCAAAGGCTTTTATGGGTTGGTTACAAAGACTGTTTGGGCAAGAAAAGCCCCAAGATCCTCAGCAAGCAATCAGTGGACAGGCAGTGGCTCAAGCCCCTGCGGATGCTCCTGCGGGTGCCCCCGCTGAAACTATTCCGATCGAGCGGGTCGGCTTAAATGGCGAATACGATCAAAGCGGACTTGCTAAACGAGTGGCTCTAGCATTTGACCAAGACTCTGAAGTTGCTGATGTTGATCATGTCTACGTAGCACAGACGGGTAGCACAGTCGTTCTCAAGGGCAAAGCCCCTAGCCAAGAAATCTTGAACAAGCTGATTGCAATTGCCAATGGTGTCAACGGCGCAGCGGCAGTCGAAGCTGATCAAGTCGAAATTGGTTAATTAATTCGATTGTTTGAAGTTCATTGGTGTAGCCTGTGCGATCGGGCTACATTTTTTTATTCGATCCACTGCACTTGCACAAAATGAGCAGGACGACCCCAAGAGTCTTGCACAACAGAAATATCTTGCACCTCTAAGTTAAACGGAATCGCAGTCGTAATATATTGCTGAACCACTCGACCCAATTCGGGCGTGAGTTGAGCGGCTGCGGTAGCGGCTATCCCAAAGCCGAGAAGTTGCTCGATCGGTCCTTTAGGCAATAGCATGAATGCTCCCCACGTCAACCCTACCGTCAAGATCACCTCTACCGATAAATTGGTGCCGCAGCGAGGATGAACGGCTAGGTTCCATTCGCTCTTAATTCGTCTAAGCGCCTCACTGACAGCACGGCTAACATCCGACGTTTTTACCTGACCATAAAGATAGAACCCTTGCTCGGTAGACAATCCACCCAGCCCTTCGCTGTCTATAGATGTGCGACCATAGTTGTCTCCAAGAATTGATCTATGAGCCGCACCACTCAAAACCCAAACCGTTGCATGTTCTAATCCATGTACTTGCCTCAGGGTCAAAACTTCTTTCAGCCCTGGAATAAACCCAATCTGCCGCAGCAACTCGGTATCTTGAGTGGCTTGAGGAGCCGGGAATACAGCACCCCAAAAGTCAGAATTGGTCTCGTAA
Organism: Phormidesmis sp.; assembly: GCA_965277365.1. Taxonomy (GTDB): domain Bacteria; phylum Cyanobacteriota; class Cyanobacteriia; order Leptolyngbyales; family Leptolyngbyaceae; genus Phormidesmis_A. Next base: position 294,439 of record CBDICO010000002.1, read on the forward strand.
CCCGTAGTCGTCATAGCACAGCTCCACGGTAGGCAGATCCAGCAACTAAAGTGACTCCTCAACTTTAGCGTCTACCTACTTTGAATGAGGTGGGGCTAATGTATATCTTATCTAGCCGCGAAACTGAAAGGTAGGTGTCATCGCAGTGGGTGAACCACTTGCTGTAGAAGGTTTATCCCCGACTGCTCTTGAGACCTCAACGCCGTTTTGTTCTAAGATCACGATCGGATCGGAACCCCCATTGACCTCGATTCGCTTGACTAAGATTTGCCCATTTGAGAGACGCTGACCTGCTCTGACATAGCGGCTAGTCGCCTCGTTAGGTGCTTTGACGATCGCTTCTGCAACGCCATCAACCACCACAACGCCGGAGACTTCTACAGCTCTAGCCAAAGTCGGCTCTGGAAGGGGAGGCAGGGCTGCGATCGTCGGTGTAGTCGGCTTAAATGCAGTGATCGGAGTGGACGAGCGAGGTTCTGATTTCGGCGAGTTACTAGATTGAGAGGGTGAGCCCTGTGAAGTACTCGATTGAGGGACTTGAGGAAAACTTGGAAGGCGAGGCAGTCCTGCGGTTTGCTCCCCTGGTCCTGATCCAGTTGCATTGGGGTCTCTTGGTGTACCAGACGTTCCGGCAGGAGTCTTAAAGGTGATTAGTGGAGCCAGACTCGCGAAGGGATCAGTTTGACTCTTCTTGACGTTAATTTCAGCTTGAACTTGACGCGCTCGCTCATCGGGGTCGGTCGATTGCAGCAACCCTGGAACTCTATCGCTTGCTGAATTCGCTTTTTCGCCATTCTTCTCAGAGACTAAAGGCTTTGAGAAAGGCTGTGCTGCAACTGGAGAAGGACTTGCAGGAGGAATACTTGATTGCTCTGAGGCGCAACCACCGACCAAAATAGTGAACATTCCCACACAGGCAATCAAAGTCTTTTTCTGCATTTCCTCTCCTCAAAAACTCCATACCAAGATGTTTCTAGCTCCTCAAGCTAAAGAGGGTTAAGTCAATCGCTTCTAGAGATAATTTATAACTCTTTAAAGCTTCTTAATTTGACTTTAACAAGAGAACCTTTGAATATGTTCAGTATGCCCTAAACTCTCGGTGATCGACATACTTTGTTTTACACAAAAAAGCCAATCACTGGGAAGAATAGGAGAGGCTGCTAACAAAATCTTGCTTAGTCTTCGTTTCCGACCATCAACATTTGCAGAGATTCTAAGCCTTTCTTTACTCGTCGAGAAACTGTGACAGCACTGATACCCATACGTTCTGCTGTTTCTTTCTGAGTCAAATCATGCAAAAAGACAAATTCTAGAACTTGCCGAGTTCTCATTTCTAACTGAACGAGTGCCTGCTGTAAACGAATTTGATCTTCTTGAGCAAGCTGAAAACTTCGGTATTGGTGATCGGGCACCAAGTCTCCGATCGTCGCGTTGCCATTGTCTTCATCTCGAATCGGGGCATCCAAACTCAGGAGCGCACGGTTTTGATACGCCACCTTGATTTCTTGCCACTCGCTGAGAGAGATTTCTAAAACGGCTGCCACCTCTGCATCAGTAGGATTGCGCTGAGCCTTGGCTTGCAGGTCACGAATCACCCAAACCGATTGACGTTGCAGCGCCTCCCACCGACGAGGAATTCGCATTGAGGGGCTTTTATCCCGCAAATAATGCTGAATTTCACCTCGAATGTAGGGAACCGCAAACGAGCTAAAGGCATGACCTTTAGACATATCAAATCGCTCGATCGCCCGAATCAACCCAATGCAGCCAACTTGCAGCAAGTCTTCATAATTTTCTGTGCATTGGTGAATCCAATGATGAGCTTCCTTTCTAACCAGTCCAAAATTTAGCTCGACAAGCTGATTGCGGGTCTGTGAAGACGGAGACTTCTGGTAGTCCCGCAAGAGTTGTAAGCTTTCACTCCTCAATTCATGGGCGACGAGAGTTGACATGACGAAGTTCAGTGGGTAGAGCGGGTCAATAAATACGTCAGACTCAGTTCTAAAGATCTCTTTAGAAACTGCTGTCATTGTTAACGCCACCTTCAGAAGGCTACAGGAATTTGGAATGGTTGAAAAGATCTCACCGAAGGCAGTAGTGAACCTTCCAGTTCTCTATGCTAGTAGATAGGCTCAGTCCCTCATTTTCTGATACGCAACTTCTGAAGTGCTAAATCAAACTTATTCTCTATGTCCAACTACTTACCACGGCATTTCCACTGAATCTAGTTTCAGTGACTCCCTTGCTTTGCTGTTCATTCTGGCATCCCTGAGCGATGATTTTATTTTCTCAAATACGCAGTGACTTTTTTAACGATTGAAAACCCTCTAGACACGACATGGTTTCAATGAAAAAGGGGCACTAGCCCCTTGAATTAGTTATTTTGTTAAGTCAAATCAAACTTGATGACTTCATAGAAGCTTCATAAAGTTTGATTGTGAAATTATGCATCGGGTGCAACCCGTGCATAGAAAAGCCCACGAATTTTGACTTCACTCGGCTCACGAGAACCCATGTCTGTATCTGAGGGCTGCAAGCTCTCAAAGGTGCCTGCAATTTCGCCCGTTGTGCTGTCAATTTTGGCAACACTAAGAGCAATCTTGCCTTTGTCTAACTGAAATTGCTTGACGTTTTCCTTCCGCAGTGCTTCACTGTCTGCCTGACCCGGAAGTGCAACCGCATTGTCATAACCAGTGGTTAGACCGCGACCTTTCGGATCTAAGAAGTTAGAAGTCCGGTAGGACGGAACGCGGAACTCTCCAACCAGATCAGTCGAGGTGCTAACGCTGCTTTGACCCGGTTGGCTGTTGGCAACAAGCCCTTTAACAGTGAACAGAAAAGGCACCCGTTCGCCACCCGGCAGTTGAACGGTGGTTGCTTGGAAGTCAATGCCGTCTTCTTCTTTGAAGGTCAAGCTGCCGTCTGCATTTGCAGTCAGAGAGCCTGACACCGCATCGATCGAAGACGTGTAGCGAGTCATGAGCTTAGTGGGCACAAACTCGGCTTCCTTGCGCTTGTTACTTGATTCTCCCTTCACAAAGAAGGCAGTCGGCTGCAAGCATAGACTGTTGATAGAATAAGATTTGCCGTTCTCAATGGGGATAATGCCACGAGACGTTTCTTCAATCTGGGGGCAACTGTTGGCTAAACCAGTTCCTCTAATTTGATCGTAGGTCATGGCTTCAGTGCTGCTGGCGGGAGCCTCACTGCAAGCGGTTAACACACTCATGCATAGTGCCAAAAGTGTGATGATTAAAGCGCGATACCTCATGGTCAACCTCAAAGTCAATGTAAAAAACCCTGTCAGCGCAATTCAGGTCGATCGCAGCGGCAGATCGCTTTAAGCGTTTACTACCACGACCGTCAAGAAAATGCGCTGAACTGCTGCCAGGTCGAATCGAAATTTCTATAATTTCTGGAGGGGTTCGGGCGGAACCTCTCAGAGTATTTTACAGACTTTAGTTAACTTTTTAAGAATCCTCTTTTAGATAGGTCTTGGTTGAGACGAGAATCGCAAATTTGGATGTGGTTAGGAAGTGCGATCACATTACTGAAATGTCAACGCCTGATTAAGCTGTTAAGAGTGAGTATGCTTAACTACGCAAATAGTGTGGAATTTCGAGGGGTAGGGCTGGGATGGATAGTGATGTAAACATTGAGTCAGAATTGCCTGACTTTGAACAAATTGCGAGTTCGATTAAGACTCTAGCTGAAGCGTCGAAAGGAGACAGCATAAAGCTTCTTGCTTTGCTCAGGCTGCTAGAAAGCTTGCACCGCGAGGTGTGTGAGGGTCTATTTCAGGAGTCTTTGCCAGACAACAGACAGGCGCTTTATGCGCTTTTAAGAGATATTGAAGCGAAGGGTGGGTGGCCTTACATCCGACGACTAGGGTTGCAATCTTTTCTAATCAACCTGTATCCAGAGACTTCTATTGAAGACCCTAAACCTACTGCTTTCGAGACGAAATCTGAGACTGAAGCTTCGTAAATCGTAATGTTTATTGATTTCTCTCATCCAGCAAAGAGGGTAGGGAGCGATCGCTCCCTACCCTCTTCAAAATAAACGTAATCAGTGGAAATTTGCTGTTATTTGTCTGCCTGACGGCTAGCGGTTTGAATATAGAGAATCAGCAAGAACACACTGGGAACCAGCACAAACAAAAGGCTTGCAATAAACCCTAAATCATTAACTTGCATAAAGCCCAGTCCCTATCTAAAATCTCGGCATTAACCCCTTTACAATACCACTAAGGCTTTGTTTTGACGCTGACTGACCCGTGGACTAATGTTTGGCAAGCCAGCCGATAGTTGGCGGGCTTCTTTTTGAGTTTGCGGGTCTCAAAATCAGTGCGAGGAGAGAGATTATCCATGCCGTCTACGATCTCTACAATGCAAGTGCCACACTGACCATAGCCGCCACAGTTCATCATTTTTCCGCCGAAGGTATAGAGGTCAACTCCATTCTCGATCGCTTTGATTCTCAGATTTGCTCCGTCAGCCGCGATCGCTTCTTTCCCTTCTTTGACAAACGTAATGCTGATGGATCGAAACAGTGGCTTTGTGGGTTCACTCACGGTTTCTGGCTTGATCGTGGACATCTCATCGGTGTCGATCGACTGAGTATCGGTGTCTGCTGGCTGCATGACTTTTACTTCCTAACGGGATTTTTTGCTGATTAGTATTGGCCTGAAAAACTATCTTCTTAATTTGTAACTTAGTTTGTCAATTAATTAAGAATTATTAACAGCTTATCGATCAGTATTTGTCCTTTTCTCACGCATCTGCAATCTGCTTGCAATAGGCTCTAACACTGGTTACACTTCTTTATACACTTTCATTTTTAACAGTAGCGTTGTCAAACTATCCACGCTCTTCTTCGGAGGGGCTGCGGGGCGTGATCGCAAAGTGAGAAGTCGCCTCTAAATCTGGTAAATTTACCAGTACATGGCACTTTAACAAAATGCTGAAACGAGCGTTGCAGTAGACATAATTTATTAGGAGGAGCGTAGTCACATGGGGCTACCCTGGTATAGAGTCCATACCGTCTTGGTGAACGATCCAGGTCGGTTAATCGCAACCCACCTGATGCACACTGCCTTAGTTGCAGGTTGGGCAGGTTCAATGGCGCTGTATGAATTGGCGATCTTTGACCCTAGCGATCCAGTCTTAAATCCGATGTGGCGGCAAGGGATGTTTGTGCTGCCTTTCATGACCCGCTTGGGCGTGTCTTCTTCATGGGCGGGTTGGAGCATCACGGGTGAATCCGGGATTGATCCTGGTTTCTGGTCATTTGAAGGAGTGGCGATCGCCCACATCGTGCTGTCTGGCTTGCTGTTTTTAGCCGCTTGCTGGCACTGGGTTTATTGGGATTTAGAACTGTTTAGAGATCCTCGCACGGGCGAACCCGCTCTAGACTTGCCGAAAATGTTCGGGATCCACTTGTTCTTGTCTGGTTTACTTTGCTTTGGCTTTGGTGCTTTCCATTTAACAGGGCTGTTTGGTCCTGGAATGTGGGTGTCTGATGCCTATGGGATTACGGGCAGCGTTCAACCCGTTGCGCCAGAATGGGGTCCGGCAGGATTCAATCCGTTTAATCCGGGTGGAATTGTGGCTCACCATATCGCGGCGGGCATCGTCGGCATTATTGCAGGTCTGTTTCACTTGAGTGTTCGTCCTCCTGAGCGACTTTATAAGGCGCTGCGGATGGGCAACATTGAGACCGTGCTGGCAAGCAGTATTGCGGCGGTGTTCTTTGCGGCGTTTATCGTCGCGGGAACGATGTGGTATGGAAATGCGACGACTCCGATCGAGCTATTTGGTCCGACTCGCTATCAGTGGGATGCGGGCTACTTTAAGCAGGAGATCAATCGGCGCGTTCAGACTAGCATTGCCAATGGCACCAGCCCTGAAGCGGCATGGGGAGAAATTCCTGAGAAACTGGCGTTCTATGATTATGTCGGCAACAGCCCTGCGAAGGGTGGTTTGTTCCGTACAGGTCAGATGGACAAGGGTGATGGAATTGCCCAAGCTTGGTTAGGACATCCCGTATTTAAAGATAGTGAAGGTAGAGAACTCTCAGTTCGTCGTCTACCTAATTTCTTTGAGAACTTCCCGGTAGTGTTGACGGATGCCGATGGGGTCGTTCGCGCCGACATTCCGTTTAGAAAGGCTGAGTCGAGATATAGCTTTGAACAAGCAGGTGTCACGGCGACCTTCTATGGTGGAGTGTTGGGGGGTCAAACCATTTCTGACCCTGCTCAAGTCAAGCGCTATGCGCGTGCGGCTCAATTGGGTGAACCGTTTGAGTTCGATCGTGAAACCCTCAACTCTGATGGGGTGTTCCGCACCAGTCCGAGAGGTTGGTTTACGTTTGGTCACGCAGTCTTTGCTTTGCTGTTCTTCTTTGGTCATATCTGGCATGGCTCTCGCACCATCTTCCGAGATGTGTTTGCCGGGGTTGATCCAGATCTGGCAGAAGAACAAGTCGAGTGGGGCTTCTTCCAGAAGTTGGGTGATAAGAGCACCCGCAGACAAACTCAGGTTTAAGGTGGGTTGGCTTAGGTTCAGCCACTTCTGTGCTGGCGAATGGCTGAACCTGACCGACCGCTTGATAGTCTGAGATACACTCACAACTGAGGATATGGAGATATGGAAAGCGTTGCTTACATTTTGATTCTTGCTCTCGCGATCGGCGTGCTGTTTTTTGCGATCGCCTTCCGCGAACCTCCTCGGATTGGCAAATAGCACGAATTCGTGAAGCTAACACCTGTCTAGTTCACCTTTGGCTAGGCAGGTATTTTTATGTCAAAAAACACGTTTTGGGTTGGGGCAGATTGTGCTGCTCAACTTAGGATGGTCTGTGTTGCCTTACTCGGTTGGTTGTGAATACTTCTTCCTCACCTCGCGAACAAGATCCTTCAGAGCAATTATCGAGTTCTCCGCGCTTTGTGATCCGATCAGTGGAGCCGCAAGACTTGTCGGAGGTTGCCGGAATTTTAGCGGAAAGTTTTCATCTGCAACCGGAGTTTATGCGCTGGCTGATTCCGATTATGCGGATGGGAATCTATGAGGATTTGCGAAATCGATTAAAGACGGCTCCTCCTCATTATGTGTGTCTGGTTGCGGTAGATAGTGGAGTCTTGGTTGGCACGGTGGAGGTAGGGCTGCGATCGTTTAACCCCTGGCAGCCGCGCACGAGTCAATATGCTTATTTGTCGAATTTGGCAGTCAAGCTAGAGTGTCGGCGTAAAGGAGCCGCGATGCAGTTGTTGGAGGCGTGCGATCGGGTCGTTCTCGCGTGGGGATTTGAAGACATTTACCTACATGTGTTAGAGAATAATCATTCGGCAGAACAACTTTATGCAAAGAGTGGGTATTGCTTGCGAGACACGGATGCTGGGTTAACGACCTGGCTATTAGGTCAGCCTCGACGGCTCTTTTTGCACAAGCATTTGGAGCCGATTCGCCGAGTGAATGCGTCTACTGACGTTCAACTGGGTTGAGATCAGGGAGGAGTTAAGCTTTTTGGGTGAGAGTGCTGGTAAGTTAGGACTAAATCTCGATCGCACTGACCAATCGCTCCCATGCTGTTTGACTCAAATCGCTACTGGCTCCGAAATGCTCACGTTCCTCCGTCGTTGATTGTGAGTGGAACGAAGTGGATCAACAAAAAATTGTCGCTTGACTCGCTTCTTGCGGTCGATTTAGAGATTGTCGATGGCATGATTGCCTCGATCGCTACTGCCGGAACTTGTAGCACTTACAACGATCCCTCAATTGATCTGAAGGGTGGCATGGTGTGGGCGTGTTTTGTGGATATGCACACCCATCTCGACAAAGGACACATCTGGAACCGCGCCCCAAACTCGGACGGTACGTTTGACACGGCTCTGACAACGGTCAAAGCAGACGCGGCTTCAAACTGGGACGAAAGTGATGTCTATCGCCGCATGGAGTTTGGGCTTAAATGTAGCTATGCCCACGGCACAAAAGCCATTCGGACGCATATTGACTCCTTTGGTGAGCAAGGAGAAATCGGCTTTCGGGTGTTTAAAGCGTTGCGCGATCGCTGGGCAGATAAACTGATTCTTCAAGCCGTCTCGCTGGTGACGTTAGACTACTTTCTGACCCCTGAAGGAGAGAGATTAGCCGATTTAGTCGCGGAGGTTGGGGGCGTGTTAGGCGGCGTTGCCTTTATGAACCCGGACATTGATGCTCAACTCGATCGAGTCTTCGCTCTCGCCAAGGAACGCAAGCTAAATTTAGACTTCCATACCGACGAAAATGACGATCCTGGCTCGATTACTCTGAGGCATGTTGCAAAAGCCGCGATTCGACACAAATTTAAAGGGAAAATTGTCTGCGGACATTGCTGTAGTTTGGCAGTGCAGGAAAAAACCGAGTCAACTAAAACCATTCGTCTTGTCAAAAAGGCGGGCGTTGGAGTGGTCAGTCTGCCGATGTGCAATCTTTATCTGCAAGGTCGCACGGCGGGACATACTCCCCGATGGCGTGGGGTGACGTTGCTGCACGAATTAAAGCAGCACGGGGTGTCTGTCGCGATCGCTAGTGATAATTGTCGTGATCCGTTCTTTGCGTTTGGCGATCATGATGCTCTGGAGGTGTTTAATCTCTCCGTTCGCATTGCCCATCTCGATCGTCCCTACACCGATTGGGCAAGCGCGATCGCGCTTACGCCTGCGGATTTGATGGGTCTCCCTCAAGTCGGCAGAATTGGAGCCGGACTTCCCGCCGATCTTGTTTTATTTAAAGCACGCAGCTACAGCGAATTGCTATCTCGTTCTCAGCACGATCGAATTGTTTTACGAGACGGTAAATCGATCGATACGACTCTGCCCGATTATGCCGAGTTAGACGATCTCGCTCAATTCGCCTAATCGCGGTTGATTGTGCCCGCAATATTGCCGTTTAGAGTAGTCATCCATAGTCCCAGATTCGCCATGCAAGTCAAAGATTTGACGACCGAAGAACTCAAAGCTCTCATTCACGAGACATGGCAGTCTTAAAAGAAGTTCTAGACGATCCAGACGGCGGACTAGCCTCGCGTCAACGTCGGGTCTCTGGTCAGCGTGGTATTTTGGCGGCAAACGTGGCTCAACGGTATGGCAGGACTTGGCAATGATTAATCGGGTTGAGTTTGAACCAGACGCGATCGGGGATCTCGACCAAGTGAGTCCGAAATTGCGAATTGGTGATTATCGCGTTGTCTACGAGATCGAGTCAGAAACTCAAGCTCTTGTGATTGTTCGAGTGGGTCATCGTCGCGACCTTAACGATCAGTAATCGTGGATGATTTGAGATCGCGATCGCAGCTTGTATTCCTCGATCGTCTAGAAAGTTTAGATACCAATTTCCTTTTAGAATCGACTTAAGATGCAGAAGAACTGTTCACACAGAACATCGGATGACTTCGACAAAAACTAGCTCCATCACCCTGAATTCCCTGATTGCTGACCTTGCCGGACTCGACATGATCACGGATGCAAATCAAATCTTTAAACTCTCGCAAGACTATTATACGTTCAGCCCGGTGCTACAGCCTTTGTTGGGAGACAAAACAGGTGATTTAGTGGTGCGTCCCGCTAACGAAGCCGACGTTCTCAAAGTAGCAGCGGCGTGTGTGAAATTTAAAGTACCGCTCACCGTGCGCGGAGCCGGAACCGGAAACTATGGGCAGTGTGTTCCCCTCGACGGGGGCGTGATTCTCGACATGACGCGGATGACTGCCATTCACTGGGTCAAACCCGGACTCGCCTGTGTCGAACCTGGGCTAAAAATGGCGGCAATGGATAAACAAACCCGCGAGAGTGGTTGGGAAGTTCGCATGGCTCCCTCAACCTATCGCACCGCCACGATCGGAGGATTCATCGGCGGCGGCAGTGGGGGCATCGGTTCTGTGACCTATGGGCAACTGCGCGATCGCGGCAACCTCCAAGCCGTTCGCGTTGTGACGATGGAAGATCAGCCTCGCGTGATTGAACTTCGAGGGGACGAGGTTTATAAAGTTGCTCACGCCTACGGCACCAACGGCATCATTACTCAACTAGAAATTCCTCTTGCTCCCGCTTATCCCTGGGCAGAGGTGATTGTTAACTTCTCAGACTTCATGTCTGCTGCCAGATTTGGGCAAGCGCTCACCAATTCTGACGGCATAATTAAGAAACTGGTCTGCGTTTGTGCAGCCCCGATTTCCACCTATTTCGCGGCTCTCCGCGGCTACATTCCTGACGGTAGTCACTGCGTCCTGATCATGATTGCCGAGAGTTGTTTAGAACCATTGAGTGAGTTGGTTGAGGAATTTGGAGGCACGATCGGCTATCAAAAAACCGCTCAAGAAGCCAGCAAAGGCATCACGCTCGGAGAATATTCCTGGAATCACACCACGCTCCACGCTCGCAGTGTCGATCCGTCTCTGACTTATCTGCAAACGCTGCTGCCAGATGACAACCTCGCCTTGCTTGAGCATCTCTATCACCACTTTGGCGATGAAGTCATGCTCCATCTAGAATTTTTGCGTGTGGGTGGCTCTGCCCGTCCTGCGGCGCTGCAAGTTGTCCGTTACACGACTGAAGACCGTCTCAACGAGATCATCGCTTACCACGAATCTAAAGGCGCATTTATCTTCAATCCGCACACTTATATTCTCGAAGATGGCGGCATGAAAACGGTAGACAGCACGCAACTCAAATTTAAAGAAATGGTTGATCCCTACGGGCTACTCAATCCTGGCAAGATGCGTGCTTGGCTCGAGCGATAAGGGCAAAATCTTCATACTGTGTGAGAAAACACTTCATAGTCGGGCATTCGATCGCACAAAAGGGTATAAAACTAAGGAACCGTTCTCAAATAACGTCCAGCAAATTGACAGCGGCTTAATGAGGATTGCTTAAACGGTGCTGATCTTAAGCAATAACCTCTGTAGTGAGCAATGAACGCATAAGTTAGGGAGTGAATTCCAGCGTGATGTTTGATTGTATCGTCGTAGGTGCCGGACCCGCCGGGGGAACTGCTGCCTATCATTTAGCAAAACGTGGACGCTCAGTGTTGGTGCTAGAACGAGAAGCTCTGCCCCGATATAAACCCTGTAGCGGTGGTGTATCTCCGGCGATCGCCCAGTGGTTTGACTTTGATTTCTCACCCGCAATTTCCCTCAAGGTCGATGCGATCCGCTATACCTGGAAGCTTGGCGACCCGGTTGAGGCAACGCTCAACACACCAGAACCGATGTGGATGGTCAAACGCGACGTATTTGACCACTTCCTGATCCAGCAGGCACAGCAGAAAGGGGTAGAACTGCGCGATCGAACCACTGTCACCGGAATCGAATTTAAAGGCGATCGCTGGATTGTCAACACCTCCAACGGAGCAATAGAAGCCCGCTATCTGATTGCCGCAGATGGGGCAAAAGGTCCGATGGCGAAATGGCTAGGCTTTAAAGAACGCAAGACCCGCATGGGTGCCGTGATGGAAGCGCCCCGATCGAGTGATGATGGGCGCGCTCAATTCGATTTTGGGATCGTCAAAAACGGCTTTATCTGGAATCTTCCGAAAGCGGATGGTGTCTCGATCGGAACCAGCACTTTCCGAGGAGGCGACTCTGAAGATCTCAGGGCTGACCTCTCCGAATATGCTGCTCTCGCTGGCATCGACGAGAAAAGTAGCCAAGTCTATCTTCACCCAATTTGCACCTGGGACGGCGACCAAAAGCTGCACACCCAAAATGCAATTCTTGCAGGTGAAACAGCATATGTCGTTGACCCATTTACTGGGGAAGGCATTCGTCCCTCAGTGTTTAGCGGTGTGAAGGCAGCCGAAGCGATTGATCAGGCATTATCGGGCGATCGCAATGCTCTAGAAAACTACACCTCAGTGATTCAAAAAGAATGGGGGGTGGATATGGTCTGGGCGCAGCGACTCGCGGGTGTGTTTTATCGCATTCCTGGCATTGGTTATAAAGTTGGAGTCAAACGACCTACCGCCACCGATCGGTTAGGCAAAATTATGTGTGGCGAGATGCGCTATGCCGATGTTGCGACCCGTGCGTTAAAACGTCTCAGCGGTAGTCTGATTCCTGGCATGGGTGGCTAAATCACTGGAATATGATTTACAAATAAGGCGATCCAAATGTTTGGATCGCCTTTAAAATTCTGATATTTCTCAAGACTCCTTAAACGGTCAGAATGTCCTTTTCTTTCTCTGCCAAAACTCTCTCTACTTCGGCAACATATTTGTCCGTTAGCTTTTGAATTTTGTCTTGAACATCTTTCGATTCGTCTTCAGAGATGTCTTTGGCTTTCTCCTGCTTTTTCACTGCATCGATCGCATCTCGCCGAATATTCCGCACAGAGACTTTACCCTCTTCAGAATATTTTGTGGCGAGTTTCACAAGTTCTTTGCGGCGATCGCTCGTCAACGGCGGAATATTTAACCGAATCGCTGACCCGTCATTGTTGGGCATTAACCCTAAATCAGACATCGAAATCGCCTTCTCAATGATGGCAAGACTGCCCCGATCGTAAGGCTGAATCTGAATCGTGCTTGAATCAGGCGTACTAATATTCGCTAAAGACTTAAGAGACGTAGGAGTCCCATAATACTCGACCGACACTTTATCTAAGAGACTGGTGCTGGCTCGACCTGTCCGAATGGTATTAAAAGACCGTTGAGTGGCTTCGATCGCCTTCTTCATATGGTCTTCGACATCAGCAAACTTCACAGAAACCTCCGACAATCGTTCCGATAGATTCTCCCATCACGGCACGGCGTACATTTCCTGTAACCGATAAGTCAAAGACAATGATAGGGATATTGTTATCTTTACACAATGAGATGGCGGTGCTGTCCATCACTTTGAGATCCTGGGTCAATACATGAGAATAGGTGAGACTCTTAAAGCGTTTTGCGTCAGGGTTGTGGGTTGGATCGGCATCATAAACCCCATCGACTTTCGTTGCTTTGAATAGTACATCTGCCCCAATCTCAGCCGCTCTCAACGCAGCCGTAGTGTCTGTGGTAAAGAATGGATTGCCAGACCCCGCGCCAAAAATGACGACGCGACCTTTTTCGAGATGCCGCATCGCGCGACGGCGGATGTAGGGTTCGGCGACTTCTTGCATGGCGATCGCCGTTTGCACCCGTGTGGGCACTCCGAGATGCTCTAGGGCATCTTGCAGGGTCATAGCATTCATGACGGTGGCAATCATGCCAATATAATCTGCTGTGGCTCGCTCCATTCCCGCTGCTGCGCCTTTAACGCCCCGAAAGATGTTGCCACCCCCGACGACGATCGCGATTTGCACTCCAGTGGCAGCGATTTCTGAGACTTCTTCGGCAATCCCGTTGACTACGGCAGGATCGATCCCATAGGACAGGTCGCCCATCAGGGCCTCACCACTGAGCTTCAGCAGAATTCGCCGATATGTTATTCCCATGTGACGATGACTTCAATTGCTTTCACCCTAAGATAGCAGCAGATCAGGCGCTTTTATCATTTCTGCTTGTGAGAGCAATGCTTAATCTCCCAAGATCCTAATGTTGGCAATCGCTAACTATTACGCCATTTGACAGAACAGCCGATCGGGTCGGTTGAGGTCGGAACGATCATTTCTCCAGCCAAAACTTTAGCGATCGCGTCTCTTAAATAGCTCGTTTTAACGGATTTGGAGTCTTGAGGATCATCATCGATCGCCCCATTATAGCAAAGCACACCTTGCTGGTTAAGCAGAAACGCATGAGGCGTTTTCGTTGCCCCAAATGTGTTGGCGACTTCTTGAGTCACATCTCGAATGTAGGGAAAATTCACTCGATTGTCGGCGGCAAACACTTTCATCTTCTCAAAGCTGTCTTCAGGAAACTGCTCTGCATCGTTAGGATTAATGCCAACTAGCGTCAAGCCCTGTCCCTTAAAGTCGCTCTGAATCTGCTTCAGACGCTCTAAATACATCTTCACGTAGGGGCAGTGGTTGCACATAAACACGACTGCTACTGCGCGAGATTGTTCGAGATAGCGGGCGAGATGATGCACCGAGCCATCGGTTCCTGGTAGTTCAAAATCTGGGGCATAACCGCCAATCTGAGTTCCGATCGTGTCCATAGAGTCAGTCTTGAGAGATGAAGAGTATGGAACCTTAATAGTAATCGCATCCGATCGTGACACAAAGATGAATCAGATCTGACTTGCACCCGTTAAGATGAACTACATAAAAGTTCATAACGTCTCATTAAACTTATCTTTGACCTGTATGGTGACTTCTGCTTCTCGCGCGATCAACGATAAAACCTGGATGTGGAAAGGCTTTAAAATTGCCTATCAAACTCAGGGCAGTGAAGGACCTGCGGTAATTTTGATTCATGGGTTTGGAGCGTCGTTTTATCATTGGCGCAAAAATACGCCAGAGTTGGCAAAGACGTGCCGAGTTTATGCGTTGGATTTAATTGGGTTTGGCAAATCAGAAAAACCGGTTCCGATCGAGCAAATTGACTACACCTTTGAGACGTGGGCACAGCAGATCGCCGATTTTTGTCGTGAAGTGGTCGGCGAATCAGCGTTTCTAGTCGGCAACTCGATCGGGTGTATTGTCGCAATGCAAGCCGCAGTTGATTATCCAGAAATTGCACGAGGATTGGCGCTAATCAACTGTTCGTTAAGATTGCTGCACGATCGTAAACGCATCGGGCAACCCTGGATCAAGCGCGTCGGTGCACCTGTTCTACAAAGAATTCTTCAAAGAAAATGGGTGGGCGATCTGTTTTTTAAGCAACTCGCACAGCCGAAGACGGTTCGGAACATTTTGCTCAAGGCATATGCTCGATCGGAAGCCGTCACCGATGAGTTAGTCGATCTGCTGATGGGAGCCGCTAGTGATCAGGGCGCAGCGGCGGTTTTTATCGCGTTCACGGGCTATTCTCAAGGACCGTTACCCGAAGATTTACTCCCAAAGTTGCAATGTCCGACAATTATTTTGTGGGGCGCTCAAGATCCGTGGGAACCGATCGAGCTTGGTAAAGCGTTTGCAAACTACTCTCAAGTCGAGAAATTCATCCCGTTAGAAGGGGTAGGTCATTGCCCCCAAGACGAAGCCCCTGAACTCGTGAATCCCATTTTAGAAGCGTGGATTTTATCGCACTCAAGTTAAGCGTGGAGTTCCTGCCAGCATTCTTGCAGATCTTGAATGGTGAAAACGGCTTGAAACTTTAACCCTACTTTCTCATAGAATTCTGCGCCGCCCTGCTGTCGATCGACGAGCGTAATCACTTCTTCAACTTGATAGCCTGCTTCTCGCAGCCGAGCGACCGCTTTCATGGCTGATTGTCCTGTTGTGACCACATCTTCTAGCACCACGACTGGGCTACCCTCTGGCAACGTCAGACCTTCGATATAAGCCTGAGTGCCATGTCCTTTAACTTCTTTGCGGACAATTAAAGCGGCAAGCGATCGTCCTTCATAGGCGGCGACGACGCTAGCTGCGGTGACGATCGGGTCTGCTCCTAACGTCAAGCCTGCTACCGCCACCGTTTTGGCTGCAATGTAGGGCAGCAAAATTCGTCCCACAGCTAGACCGCCTTGGGGGTGCAGCGTCACCTGTTTGCCATTGATGTAATAGGTGCTTTTCTGCCCTGAAGAGAGCAAGAAATCGCCTTCACGATAGGCGACCTCACAAAATAACTTCAATAAGGCTTGACGGAGAGCAGGCAACTCTACGATCGCCCACGGGAAGTTTGCTGAAGATTGAGGCAGATTTGTCATAGGTAGGGCAAACTAGAGTTATTAATTATTGAGAAGATAGGGGTGTAAACCAGTTTGAAAGTCTGGTTTTAACTATCACTCCAAAGTTAAACTTTAGCGGAATAGTGGAGACAAGTTCTATGGGCGTGAGGTTAAAGAGTGTGTTGAGCTTAATGGCTCTGGTGGCTACGTCTACGGTTTCGACAGCGGTGACTGCTCAAGAAAGACCTGCAACGTTTAAGCCTCGCGAAGCCATTCCCGATGTGGTTAATCAGGCATTTTATGGCTCAAGCGAAGGGTTTCAGGATATTAAACGCCCGCTCGAGACTCTGATCGGGGTTCCTAAATTTCCAGAGAATGGAATTGCTCATGACGGCGATCACGTCGATCGGCTCTACCGTGATTTGTTAAATCAGCAAGTGTCTAGCGACCCAATCATTCGCACCGTAGATTTGCCAAACCCTTACAGTACATCAGTTTTGACACTTCCTAGTGCCAGTGTCAGCAATCGACTGGTCGGCAGCGAGTTAGTGTTTGAGCGCTAGATCTTAGATGCTAAGCAATGCGCCGTGCTGGAATCGAACCAGCCTGAAGGCGAATTATGAGTTCGCTACCTCCCCAATCGGTCAACGGCGCAAATCAGTTCTGTGTAACATATTAGCTTGAGTTTCGCGGTTGTCAGTCAGCCGCGATATTTTTTTTAATAGAGGGTGTTCTCAACCCTATTTAGCGAATACAATTCAGGTCAACCTGCGTTCACTTATCTCTTGATCACGATCGATGCGAATTAATTCTACAGTTGCCCTCACGTTTATTTTGCTCACCTTGATGTTTGGTGCAGGCATTGTCACTGGAGCGTGGGGGTTTGCGATCGGACGAGAAGCTCTGAAGGGAATTACGCAGCCCGATGCCCGCCCAACCAGTAAAGCCAGCAAGAAAAATGGTTCGACGCGGGCATCAGGCGAGCTAGTGGTGCTGCCAGAAGCAGACATTATCAAGACGGTGAAAGTCCGCCTTGATGGAAATGCAAAATCGGCTTCTGTGAGTCTGTCTCAGCCAGAGCCAGAAAAGCAGGCAACGGCTCCAGCGAAGTTTCCGATCGTCAGTCAAGATAAGGGCGTGACGATGGAAGTGAGTGGAGTGCGTCAGCGAAAAGACTCAGTGGTGTTTGATGTCTCAATGCGAAATGAGGGGTCTCAATCGATCAAGTTCCTCTACAGCTTTTTGAATATCACTGACGAGCAAGGACGGGTACTCAGTGCAGACACCGACGGCTTGCCGACCGAGTTGCCACCCAATAATCAGAAATTTACTGGTACGGTTTCGCTTTCGACAACTTTGCTCGATAAAGCTCAAAGAATCTCGATTCAACTGACTGATTATCCCGATCAAAAGCTCCAACTGCGAATGGCTGACATCCCGGTTAAGTAAGAGCAAACTGGGATGTGATGTCACGTTTCTGATTACCCACTGCGGTGCATTGTTCATTGGTTTTCTTCGCAAATGATTGCCCCTTTTGCGGTTGGTTTAGTGCCGAGTGCCTTTCAAAGTCTAAGTTGGACGGATGTAGCACTGAGGTTTTTGTCGGTTTTGCTGCTGATCACGATTAATGCGTTTTTTGTGACCACAGAGTTTGCGATCGTCTCGGTGCGGCGATCGCGGATCAATCAACTGGTTGACGCGGGAGACATTCAAGCCCGCACGGTGCAGAACTTGCAGCGCGGTATCGATCGCTTGCTGTCTACGACTCAATTAGGCATTACGCTGTCGAGTCTGGCACTGGGCTGGATTGGCGAAGGCACAATGGCAGCCGTTGTTGCAAGCTGGATTGCTCAATTGCCATTTTCACCGACGATCGTGCAAACGCTCTCGCACTCGCTCTCGGTTCCTTTGGCATTTCTGCTGATTGTCTATTTGCAAATTGTGTTGGGCGAGTTGTGTCCTAAATCGGTGGCGATGCGCTATGCCGAGGAAATTGCGCGATTTTTGGGTCCGTTTAGTTTGGCGATCGCGCGATTCTTCAACCCGTTTATTTGGATTCTCAATCAGTCTACGCGCTTGCTGCTGCGGCTAATTGGAGTTCAATACACAGGGCAAGGCTGGTATAACCAGGTGACTCCTGAAGAGTTGCAGCTCATTATTTCGACCTCTAGTGAATCGACTGGGCTAGAAGCTGAAGAACGCGAGATTTTGAGTAATGTCTTTGAGTTTAGCGACGTTCCGGCAACCGAAGTGATGATTCAGCGTCCGAGTATGACAACGCTGTGGGTCGATGCCACCGTTCGAGATTTGCTCGAAGAAGTTGCTCACTCAGGGCATTCTCGCTATCCGGTGATTGGCGATTCGCTGGATGATGTCTGCGGCATGATTCATTTTAAGGAGCTTGCAGAACCGTTGGTGCAAGGGACATTGACCCTCGATAGTCCCATTAAATCCTGGATTCATCCGGCTCAGTTTGTTCCTGAATACACCCCACTGGGAGAATTGCTGACTTTGATGCAGCGATCGCGGATGCACATGGTGGTTGTGGTCGATGAGTTTGGCGGCACCGCAGGGTTAGTCACAATTCAAGACATCATTAGCCAGATTATTGGTGATAGCTCTGCACCGCAGGGCGATGAAGAACGCTCGATTCAGATCTTGGATGAGAATACATTCTTGATTCAGGCACAAATGAATTTAGAGGAAGTGAATGAAGAATTGAATCTAGACTTTCCCTTAGCGGAAGAGTATCAGACACTGGGAGGGTTTTTGTTTTATCAGTGGCAAAAAATTCCGGCTCCGGGTGAGACGCTGCAATATGGCGACTGTGAGCTGACGGTGATTTCAGCCGAGGGTCCGAGATTGCATCAGATTCAGGTGCGACGGATTGAACCTTCAGATGGGACTCGATCGAGCAATCACGCTGTCGATCGGGAGGGGACGATCGGGGAGGAATTCCGCTTGGGGGGTTGAGCGGGTTACCCAATGGTTTTTGGAGACGTTCCGGTGGAACGTCTCTACGATGGGTATTCAAACCATGCGACTACGGCAAATAGTAGGAATAGGATGCCGCCTAATTGGGTGATGGTGCGTTCTGAAATGCGTCCGGCGATCAGTTTGCCGCCGATGACGGCGATCGTGGTACAGATCGTATGTCCTGAGATTGCCCCCAATGTCACCCCGACAGGGTTGTTGGCGGCAGCCAGCGCGATCGTGGCAAATTGGGTGCGATCGCCCCACTCACCTGCAAAGACCAGCACAAAGGCTTCTAAACAAATCGCGAAGGGCGTTTTCTGTTTGAGCTTTGCTTCGGCTTGAGTGACCGCAGCGATCGCATCTCGCTCAGCAACAGAGGCACACTCAATGTAATTGTCCTCCGCTACTAGAGCGCGGCATTCAGGCGACATCTGATAAGCGTCGTAGAGCAGCTTGATGCCAAACGCGACTAACAGCGCGATCGACGCGTAATGCGTTACGTCTTTGGGTAATAGTGATACCACTTGTCCTAAACAAACCGACAAAATGGTCATGGCTGCGAGGGCGAGCACGCTTCCGGCAAACACATAGCGGCGACGATGACGCATTGCCAAACACATCGCAATGAAAAACGTCTTGTCGCCCAACTCAGAAATGGTGATCAATAACAAACCCGCAGTAAACGCAGTTAGCACGCTCTCAAGCTCCTCAGAATCAACAATGTAGAGATTTTCTGAGTGAGACTTGATGAGGGCGCAATGACTCCACCAAGCTCACATCAGATGTGAACTCAGTGAAGGTCTCGCTTACAAGTTGGGGTTCAGGTTTTGGGTCTTAAGACAAGTAAGTTTTTTACTCAATTCTCTGACCCTTAATCTCTGACCTCTGCTTATCACTTGAACCAGGCTCATCACCAGTATGTTGATTCAAGTGGGCTGGTGTTGAGACCAGCAGCTACTCCCCTTCAAACTATGGTCATTATACCTGTCTTTTGGGAGAGGGCGATCGAGAGTTTAATTTTTACGGAGCGATCGTGTCAAAAATCGAGTGCAGCAGGCAACGGATGGGCGATCGTTGTCAGTCGCACTCAATTCTGCAAATATGTGCATACTATCCAGAAAGATTTTATCTATACTACCTATCTATCTGATTTAGGATGTTATGCGGAAACCATCTGCTTATTTACCCGTTTTGGCGTGATATAACAGAAACTTTCTCTCCAAAAAGAGGTTATGCCGCTTCAGTTATAGGCTGGGGCAGTAGTTGTTGAGTTATCTGCTATCATTCAAAGCTAGGTAAAGTTTAATATCACGATGTGAGATGCAACCCACTTGGAGCCAGTACGCCGATTACTTTGCAATGGGGCTGTTATCTGGGCTTTGCTCGGTTAGCGAGGTTGTTACTTGGGTCGATCAGCTTATTGAAGATAGTGATTGTCCCGAAGAGTGGATGATTGAGTTATCAACAAGTGCAAGCAAACATCCTCTAGATATCATTCACCTGCTGGACTTGGTTCCATTATCATCAACAGTAGCCGCACCAGCCGCACAATTCTGGTGCAGCGGATTGACCGAAGCCGCTTGTGATGTTACAAAGGTATCGGCAATCGCTGACCCGAATCGTTAGTTTGTTAAAATCGATCGCCAACATTAAAATTTAGACGCACTTGCCAATTCTCTTAAGTGGCGCGTCTTATTAGCGAGACGGCACCGATCGCACCCATCAAAATTCCCAAAATTTGGTTGACTTCTCGAATGTAGTATCCGATCGCGTCAATGTGAATTGTTTTGCCTTGATTAATATTTTCGTTCCTGTGGCTCAAACATATCGACGACGACGGGCATATAGTCGAGGTCGATGCCAGCCGGGGAGTAGTAGGCGAGAGTGTGCTTGAGAAAGTTCTGGTCGTCCCTCTGTGAGAAGTCTTCACGGAAGTGAGATCCTCGGCTCTCTTGGCGGTTGAGGGCAGATGTGAGAATCATGTCACCAACAACCAAAAGACTTCTTAGCTCCAGGGCTTCTGTAATTTCAGTGTTCCAGAGTTTGCCCTTGTCATCGAGGCGAATCTGAGTATATTTTTGCTGGATTTCTTTGAGCTTCGCGAGTCCTTCTTGCATGGTGGCTTTGGTTCTAAACACGCCGCAGTGGTCAGTCATGCAGTCTTGATAAGCTTGACGAATCTCAGCGATGCGATACTGTCCAGGCTGGTCGAGGAGCGCCTGAATTTGGGTTTCAGTTTCGGTGATGTAGCGATCGCCATTCACCTCTGGCAGTTTTCGGGCTTGGACATATTGGGCGATCGCGGCTCCAGTTCTGCGCCCATAGACGACGCATTCTAAAAGCGAATTGCTGCCCAGTCGATTGGCTCCATGCACCGAGACACACGCGGCTTCTCCGGCTGCAAAGAATCCTTCGACGAGATCATTCGCGCCGCTTCTCACTCGCCCGTCGGTGTTGACTGGAATGCCGCCCATTGAGTAGTGAACCGTCGGACGAATCGCCATCGGTTGGGTCACAGCATCAATGCCTAAAAAACGATGGGCTTCTTCCCAGCAAAAGGGTAGACGGCTCATGATCTTTTCTTTCCCCAGATGGCGCAAGTCTAGGTAGACAAACGAGCCGCCCTTTGTGCCGTCGAGATTGACTCCTCGCCCCGCCCGAACTTCGTAGGTGATGGCGCGGGAGGTGATATCGCGGGGGGCAAGCTCCATGCGAGACGGAGCATAAGTTGCCATGAAGCGATCGCCCTCGCTATTAATCAAATACGCCCCTTCTCCGCGCACGGCTTCAGAGATCAAGACTCCGACGGGCAACCCGGTAGGGTGAAACTGCACAAACTCCATGTCTTCGAGAGGCAAGCCTGCCATTGCGGTCATGGCTAGCCCGTCACCCGTCGAGGCATAATCGTTGGAGGTGGTGTTATAAACGCGACCATAGCCGCCCGTCGCAAACATCACGGCTTTTGCTCTGACCACTTCCAGCGTTCCGTCTTGAATGTTTCGCATGACGATGCCTTTTGCCTGTCCGTCTTCGAGAATCAAGCGGGTGACATACCATTCTTCGTAGACTTTAACGCCGTGCTTCATCAAGTTGCAGATTAGCTCGTGCAAAATGGCGTGTCCGGTTTTGTCGGCGGCATAGCAGGTGCGGTTGTGGGAGTGTCCGCCGAAGGCACGTTGAGCGATTCTGCCATCGGGGAGACGAGAGAACAAAACCCCCATATGTTCTAAGTCGATCACGACATCCGCCGCTTCTTGAGTCAAAATCGCGACGGCATCCTGGTCTGCCAGATAATCTGACCCTTTAACCGTATCGAAGGCGTGAGCTTCCCAGGTGTCAGTGGCATCGACATTCTTTAAGGTGGCAGCCATTCCGCCTTGTGCCGCAACTGAGTGAGATCGAATCGGGTGAGTCTTTGCCACTAAGCCGACGCTAAAACTGGGGTTTGTGCGGACGATTTCTAAAGCCGCACGAGAACCTGCTAACCCGCCGCCAACGATGATTACGTCGTGATCGATCATGATGAAAGGTAAAGGGCGAAACGCTACAAATCGAGTGTCGTCAAGGTAAGGGATTGGCGGGGAAATAAGATCCCCTGCTGCTGTTGTCTGTGGGTTTTGGCTCCGATCAACCCACTAGCGAATTGTGGGTTGAGCAAAGTCGAAGCCCGATCCAGTGGGACTTTATTTTGATGCAAGTCTCTAAGTTCTAAATTTACCCTTATATTTGAACAAAGTCTGTTCAGGTTCTTTGAGACCCGTGGTGCCCAATCTCGCCCATTGTTAAGAATTGCTCTGTATGGTGTAGCACTTCTCTAATCTTTAGTGTTAAGAAATCTCTTTCTTTCTGTAAATAGAGACACGCAACTCTTTCAGATACTCTGCTTTTAGTTATTAGTGTGTCAAGTTCTGCTATGCAATTCTAGCTATGTTTGATTTTGCTAAACGACAAAATATCTCCTGAAGAAGCTAATGCTATGCTCCGTCGTCAGTCCCTAGCTTTAGAGGACATGGATAGCATTGCTCAATTAGAGGAACGTAACAGAACGTTAGCCACCGTCAACGAGGAGTTGCAACTCACGTATGAGGAACTGAAGGCGGCGGAAGAAGAACTGCGCGAACAAAATCAAAAACTGGAAGTTGAACGGCAGCGCTACCAAGATCTGTTAAACTTTGCGCCAGATGGCTACTTAGTGACCAACACTGCCGGAATCATTCAAGAGGCTAATCGTGCGATCGTCACGTTGTTCTCCCTAGACCTAGAGTTTTTAATCGCAAAACCCCTGGTTGTCTTTATTGCTCACTCAGAGCGACCGACTTTTCATAGTCAACTCAATCGGTTGCCATCGCTTGAGCAGATCAAAAACTGGGAGTTGTTAGTGCAGCCTCGACAGGGTGATGTGATTCCCGTTGAGGTGACGGTGACTTGCATTCGGGGCGCTTTTGGCAAGCTTGAGGGTTTGCGCTGGCTGATTCGCGATATTCGCGATCGCCAGAAAGCAGAAGCCCGCCTTCTAGAGCGAGCAGCCCAAGAAGCTGAGAATGCTAATCGTCTTAAAGATGAGTTTTTGGCGGTGCTGTCTCACGAGTTACGCTCACCCCTCAACCCGATTTTGGGATGGGTCAAGCTGCTGCAAACCCGCAAATTTGATCAGGCAACAACCGCCGAGGCACTCGCTACGATCGAACGCAATGCTCAACTACAAGCAAAGCTGATTGAAGATCTACTGGATGTCTCGCGAATTTTGCGCGATAAACTCATGCTCAAGATGACTCCGATCAACCTGGAATACTTCATTTCTGGAGCACTTGACACGGTTCGATTAAGCGCGCAGGCAAAAGAGATTGACATTCAGACCGTGTTTGACTCGCCTGTAGAAGTGATGGGCGATCCCACACGGTTACAGCAAGTCATCTGGAATCTGCTGTCTAACGTGTTTGATTATTTTCGGCAGGAGGATGGCTCGACCACTCGCAGTTTTGGTGGACTGCGGCTAGGACTAGGGCAAGGTGCAACCTTTACCCTCTGTCTGCCACTGACTGAGCCGTCTGTAGAGTCTCTGGTTGAGGGGCTGCAACCTACCGCTTCTTCAAATCTGCAAGGAACGAATGTTTTAGTCGTCGATGATGATGCAGACTCGCGTGATTTAATGACCTTTGTGCTAGAGCAGTCAGGAGCTAGCGTCACCACTGTCACCACGGCTGAGGAAGTGCTGCAAACGTTGTTGCACGATCATCACCTGCTGGTCAGCACTGTGGGGATGCCAGAAATGGATGGCTATAAGCTAATGCGACAAGTGCGAACTCTGCCACCTCAAAACGGGGGAGAGATTCCAACGATCGCCGTGACTGCCTATGCAGGGGACATCAATCATCAGCAAGCCTTATCGGTTGGGTTTCAATGGCACTTGTCTAAGCCTGTTGATCCAGAAGAACTGGTGGCGGCGGTGGCGAGGCTGAGTAAACCTGGAATATCCAGCGAACGTTTCGCGTTCTATAAAGACGTGAAACGTTTGCTAAACTCTACTTACGTTTGGTCAACCAAATTCCGACTCCCAAAAGGGCAACGATCGCCACGCCAAGCACGAGCCAGCGATTTTTACCAACCGTTTCAGTCGCAGCCGGAACTTGAGCGATCGGTGAGGGAGCGATCGACGATTGCGCCGCTTCACCTGACTGAACAGTGACATCATAGGACAACTCAAACGGCTGAAAACTCTGTCCATCTTTGGCAGTGCCACTGATTTCTAACTCGTAGATTCCCGCTTTCGGAAAGACAATCTCTGCACCTGGAACGCCCTGATATTGCTCAGCAGAAATCGCTTTGAGCGGCGGTTCTAATAGCGGTTCTGAGCCTTCTTTATGGGGTTCTGGATGAACTTCTAGCTTACAGTTACACTTTTCTAACGGAATTAGCTCTCCGCCCTTTTTAGTCAAGGCAAACCAGGCACGAGAAGCCTGTCCTGCTTTGGGGTTGTCATCTGGCTCAATGTGAAAAAGGGCTGCCACGTCACCGGAAGTTTTAACGGTGTGCGCCTGAGCCGAAAGGATAGGCAACAGGCAAGCTGCGATCGAGACCCCGGCAGAAACGATCGGTCTTTTATTGGCGGGACGGTGCGACATAGAATTTTTCGAGCGATAAGAGTGACCAAACGAAGCGCGATCGAACCAACAACACGCCGATCACGGACACGCCTAACAAAGTTACCCTTAACCAGTGAGCGCTAGTGAGCTGCAATTCTCCCAAATAGCTAGATCCCACGAATCCCGTGTGAATGGCGACTAAAAGTAGTGCAGGCAGACTCAACAGGTGAATTTTGCGCCACACATCCCCCAGTTTTGTCACCCACCCATCAACGCTGGTGAGCGCCGCCGGAACCATCAGCAGCAAGGCGAGAATTCCCGCCCACATTCCCCACTGTTGCTGAGGCAGCATGAAGAAAATTGCCTGAAGATTCCAGTTAAAGGCGTGATCAATAAAGTGAGCAACGTGCGCCAGCGACAGCACAAATGCACCCACCCCCAAGGCTCGACGGTAGCGCAAGGGAGCGGACCACAGACGGCTAATCGGTCGAGCAATCAGTGCTAGCATCAGCAGCCATAGGGCGGCGTGTCCGGTGTAATCGACCATATCACCACTGCGCAGCAGCAGCAAAAGACCGATCGTCAAACTGACCCAACCTCCTAGCCGAAACAGTTGACTGCGGCGATCGGCACTCACCAGCGCAGTCGAAACGCCAACCCCCAACATCATCGGCGTGGTTCCCAACCCAAACGCCAGCATCGTCACTGTACCCATCCACAGATTGCCAGTCTCGGCAGCTCTAATCTGCGCCGCATACAGAAATCCACACGGAATCAAGCCCCACACCATGCCTAACAGCGTAGGTGTCCACCAGTGATCGGACTGGGAGAGGTGGATCATGGCGCGACTGAGACGATCGTGCAGCTTCCCCGCAATTGGATGCAGCACGGGGACATGAGGTAAAAATTTGGGATTGATATTTGAGAGTCCAAACCAGATCAGCAGCAGTCCTGTAAAAATCGCCAACCCGCGCCGCAAACTGCTATCGATTCCCGCGAGTTGTCCTCCCGCGATCAGGACAGAGCCTAACGCCCCGATCGCTGCCCCAATTAGCGCATAGCTAACCACTCGCCCTAAATTGAGCAGCAGATTAAAGGTTAGCTGACGTTGCCACGATGAAGCGGCAGCTTGCCCAGACAGAGAAAAGGCGGCAGTCAAAGGACCACACATTCCTAAACAGTGCCCAAAGCTTCCGAGAAACCCCAGGATTGTGATCAGCAGCAAATCGAGCATTCTACGCTGAGAGTGGAGGTTCTTTCATCGTCGCACACTCGATCGCTATGCCGCTTCCACCGTGAAGTGGAACTCACTACCCAGATTTTTGCCCATCGATTCTGCCCAGATCGTGCCGCCCATCGCCTCGATCGTGCGCCGACAAATCGCCAATCCTAGTCCTGTTCCACCGACAGTGCGCTGTAAAAAGCCCTCTTCTTGAGAGAAGCGATCGAATACCGCTTCTAAGCGATTCGGTTCGATGCCTCGTCCCGTATCGGCAATCACCACTTCTAATTTGGAATTTGCTCGATCGGACGCTCCTAAAATCTGGGCAGTGATCGTGATTTTTCCGTCAGCAGGCGTAAACTTGCAGGCATTGTCGAGGAGTTTGCTCAGCACTTCGATCAAGCCGTCACCATCGACTAAAATCAGGGGTAGCTGCGACGGGACATCCAATACAATAGGCGGTTGACTTAGACTAGATGCGTAGCGACTCAAAACTAAATCGAGACACTCTTGAAAGGAGATCGGCTCGACAAACCAGCGCGTTGCCCCACTTTCCAGCCGCGACAATGTGAGAAAGTCTTGCACCAGTTTTCGGAGCCGTTCTGAATCTTCTAACGCTGTTTCGAGCATGATTTGCTGAAAGTTGAGCGGCATATCTGGCTCGGTCGCCAAACTCTCTAGGCAAACCTGGATCGTCGATAGAGGCGTTCGCAACTCGTGACCGACGATCGCGATCAGGTTGCTCTGAGTTCTCTCTAGATCGGCAAGTTGATGATTTAACGCTTCCAGACGACTATAAGCTTGAGCCTGCATCAATGCCACCGCGACCTGAGCCGAAATCGTTTCGACGAGTGCCACTTCATCGGCTTTCCAGATATGAGCGTCAGGCTGATGCAGTTCTAGTAGACCCAACCAATTACTCCGATAGCGAATCGGCACCATTAGGCACGATCCGATTTGGTAACGCTGAAGCTGTGCCTTGAGATTTAGATCAGACTGAATGCCTAAATCTTGACTGACATCGGCGATCGCGATCGTCCGCTCTGAGTCAGAGGTTTCGACTTGGGGCGGCTCTAACGTCTTCTGAAACAGAGGATGCGATGCTAATGACCAAACCTGCCCCCGCAGAGACTCTAAGCCAGGGGCAACCGACTCATATTCGATCTCTAAACGCTCGGATTGGTCGCGATGCAGCAGACACCGCCCCAGGCTAAAAACCTGTCCCAACTCGCTGACGGTAACGCTGAGAATCTGTTCGGGGTTGAGAGAGCGCCGAATTGCCGTCGCGATCGAGTTGACCAATCGCTCTTTTTGTTCTTGACTGGCGATCGTGCGATAGGCATTGAGTAAGCGATATTGGCTAGCTTGCAGATAGTTAACCATGCGATCGACAAAGAGGTTTGGATCAATCTCGCTGGCTGTCTGGGTCGGCAGATCTGCCTGCGTTAGCCCATATTCTTGCTCTGCCAACCAAACTTTGGGTGCCAACTCTGGTCGATATTCCACAATCCGCTCTAGTAGTAGACGAGCCGCCTGCACCGCGATTTTAGGATCAAACGTCCAAAAGCCTTGAAACTGCCTAACCTCATCTAAAGAAGGGGTGCTAATCGGTGCGGCGTATTCTCGGCACACCAGACAAGCTGAATAGTGATGCCCCACAATCACCAAATGCCACTCTTGAGCAAGGTGGTCATCGGGGGACAGCGCAACCGTCATGTAAGAGACAGAGCCTTCATTAAAAGCCGTCTCTGGTGCCGCCAATACATAAACCTGATCGGTGAGTTCACCGATTTTTTGATAGCGCGGGGCTTCTTGACGATAAAAGCGCTCTTGTTGAAAGTTGGCGATCACCAGGGGCTTGTCAGTCCCAGACAGCACCAAGTCTTCCATCGCGTGAGAAAGCGCTGTTAAAGACGCTTTAAAATAAATTTGCGATCGTAGCTGCGGTAAAGCTTGGCGCAAATCTTGCAATAAAGAATTTTGAGTCCTCATCACCAGTGGTGTATGCATTTTAGAGGGGACAATCGTTCTGTTACCGTTGCAGGGTCAGATCGGCGGTTGAGAAAATGGCATCAGTTAACGTCGCTCGACGCAGATCGGTTTGGGTGAGATCAACTCCCGTCAGATTGGTTGAAAGAAAAGTCGTTCTGGTCAATATTGCTCTATCAATGCAAGCTCTTGTTAAGTTTGCCTTGCTGAGATTTGCGCCTGTTAAGTCTGCCCTGCTGAGGTTTGCTCCGGTCAGATTTGCGCCAAACAAATTGGCATAGCGCAAGTCGGCTCCAGTGAGATTTGCGCCTGTGAGATCAGCATATCGAAGGTCAGATAATCGCAAATCAGTTTTGATAAGAGAGGCTTTTAGCAGGGTGGCATGACTGACTCTGGCTCGAATTAGGTTCGATCGGTTCAACGTTGCCCAGGTTAGCGTTGCCCCTTGAAGATCAGTCCTCCAAAGGCTGGCGGCGGTCAGATTAGCTTCGCTTAAATTGGCTTGGCGCAAAATAGCTTGAGACAAAATGGCGTTGGCAAGATCCGATCGAGTCAAGTTGATGTTGGCTAAACAAACCTCGCTCAGACTTGCGGTATGCAGGTTTGTTTGAGAAAATTCGCGCTCACCGATCGCATAGCGTTCTAGAAGTTGGTCAGCATTCATGACATTTTTCGATATTTGAATTTACAGAACTGTCTAGAAAGGAGCAAGTGATGGAGCGGGATGAGTAAAAATTTCTTATCTTTATGTAAATCAATGTAAACAACTTGTTACAAATTAGCAAGTAAATTTTAGAGAGAAGGAGCCTGTTCTTGCGATAAGGCGATGACGTAATTGGGCTAATCTTAGGTGACAACGCAGATTGTTAAGCAATATGAAGGGTTTTTAAACAGATTCATCATTTCTGAGATGACGATTCGCTCAGACGACACAAAAAAGGCGAGCAATTTGCCCGCCTCTTAGAATGTAAGACACTGATCTAGAAACCCCTAAACTGCCATCGCTGGAGCATCTAGCTCAACAACGTTGCTTTCTCTTGGCGACTGCCAAGCCTTTCCATCTAACGCCATCTGCTCAATCAGGCTAGCTAGACGCAGCGCTTTTAAGGCTTGCTCACCGCCCACTGATGGCTGATTGCCTCCGCGCACACATCCCACAAAATGTTCTAACTCTGCGTGAAGTGGCTCGATATTGCTGGTGTAGACTTTTTCGATCAACCCATCTTGACGATATAGGACTTGACCATATTCAGCCATATAGTTCGCCGTGGTTTGACGATGAATCAAAATCTCATTGTTGAGAAAATCAGCTTCGGTCAACGAGTTTTTGCAGTGAGCCGCAATGCGCCGAATTTTGCGATGGGTGACTTTGCTAGATGTTAGAGTCGCCACAATGCCGTTGGCAAACCCCAGGGTTGCGGTCACATAGTCTAGGTAGCCCGAATCAGAGGCGCGACTGCCGCTTGCGGTCAGCTTTACGACTTGCGATCCTGACAGTTCTAACATCAAGTCGATGTCGTGGATCATCAGATCTAAAACGACTGAAACATCGTTGGCTCGATCGGAATAAGGACTCATGCGATGGGCTTCGAGCGCTAGTAGTTCTTCGGTCTTTAAGACTTTGCTCAGTTCTTGAAAAGCGGGGTTAAATCGCTCGATGTGTCCAACCTGCAAAATGCACTGACATTCAGCCGCCGCATTGACCAACGATTCGGCTTCGCTGATGCTAGCCGCGATCGGCTTTTCAATCAGCACATGCACCCCGGCTCTCAAGGCTGCCATGCCAACTGCGTGATGCAATCGCGTCGGCACCGCAATACAGACAGCATCGACATGACTGATCAGGTCGTGATAATCTTCAAAAAATCGGACACGATATTTACTAGCCGTGTCCAATCCTCGTTCTACATTAATGTCTGAAACTCCAACTAGCTCAACGTCTTTGAGCATACTCAACACTCTGGTGTGATGTTGACCCATGTTGCCAACCCCGATCACCCCAATGCGAATGGGTTCTAGATGACTTCGCTGTAAATATAGACTCGAATACCCGATCGGTAGACTATCTTTCACTCTTACTCCTCCTCCACCACCGAAAATACGCTGATAACCAGTCGTAACGTCTCCTCAAACATCCAGATACTACCACAGCAACATTAATTATGAAGAATTTCAAAGATTCAGCGAAGTTCCCATAAATCCTATGTTTTTCAGTTTCGAGTTTTTTATGCCTTACGAAGGAATGTTTCGACGCAGCAGGAACAAGGGTCTACACCATATGCTTTATTTCTCATTAGTTCAATAATCTCGAACGACTGAACTAACGGACACTGTATGGCATAATACAGACATGAGATTGTTTTATCATCCGGAGATCAAGAAAGTTTCTCTGGCAGGGGTTTTGTATGCGCTAGGCGACCCGGTGCGGCTAGAGATTGTGCGGCGATTGGCAGATCAAGAAGAATTGCCCTGTGCGGCACTGTGCATTCCGATCGCCAAATCTACGCTGTCCCATCATTTCAAAATTCTGCGCGATGCAGGGGTTTTGCACTGTCGCAAAGAAGGAACGCAGCACATTAATTCGCTGCGCCGTCAAGAATTAGACGATCGGTTTCCTGGCTTGTTGGATGCGATTTTGGAATGCTCTGAATCTGACGGATCAGACCGCTAAAAAGCGCTGGACGACTTCATTGCTTAACTCGCTGGTCGATCCTGATGCGACGATGCCACCTTTTTGCATGGCGTAATACCAGTCTGCCTGACGGACGAAATGCAGATGTTGCTCGACGAGTAAGACTGAAACGCCTGTTGTGACGACGATGCGACGGACTGCCGCCTCGATTTCGAGAATAATCGATGGCTGAATGCCTTCAGTCGGTTCATCAAGCACGAGCAGACGGGGACGACCCATCAACGCACGGGCGATCGCGAGTTGCTGCTGTTGTCCGCCGCTTAAGTCGCCGCCTAGTCGCCACAGCATCGTCTTGAGCACGGGGAAGAGGTCAAAAATCTCATCGGGAATGTCCTGAGTCTTGGATTTATGATCGGGCAGTGCTTCCATACCCAAAATCAGGTTTTCTTTGACTGTCAATCGCGGAATCACTTCGCGTCCTTGAGGCACATAGCCGATGCCCGATCGAGCGCGCTGATCGGTCGATTTGCTGAGAATCGGGAGTCCGGCTAGCTCGATCGAGCCACTGCGCGGTTTCAGCAACCCCATAATGCTTTTGAGCAGAGTAGTCTTACCCACTCCATTGCGCCCAATTAAGCAGACCATCTTGCCGGAATGCACGGTCAGATCGACGTTTCGCAGAATGTGACTTTCGCCGTAATAGACGTTGAGATCCGAGACTTGCAGCATGGGAGTTGCAGCGGTCGAATCGGTGAAAGATGCGGTTGCGCCGTTTGTCAAACTCATATCGTTTCGTAAGATTGCTAGTAATTAACTCAAAGGGTTAGGCTGCTTCGTCTTCATCTTGATGTCCTAAATAGACTTCGATGACACGGGGATCGTTTTGCACCTCGTCCATCGTGCCTTCACAGAGAACCGTGCCTTCGTGCAGAACCGTCACTTGCCGAGCGATTTGCCGGACAAATTCCATGTCGTGCTCGATCACAATAATCGAGTGACTTTCAGCAAGTGCCATCAGCAAATCACCAACTTTTTCAGTTTCTTCATCGGTGAGACCTGCGACGGGTTCATCGACGAGCAGCAGATCGGGCGATTGGGCAACCAGCATTCCGATCTCTAATCGCTGCTTTTCACCGTGGGATAACAGCGCGGCTTGAAGGTCAGCTTTGTTGGTCAGCCCGATCGTCTCCAGCAGTCCGCCAACAGTCCGCCGTTCAGCCGTGGTGGGTTTGCCAAACACGGCTCCAACAATGTTTTTGCGGCGGTTGCACGATAGCTCTAAATTCTCGCGGGGTGTGAGGTTTAAATAGACGCGAGGGGTTTGAAACTTGCGACCGATTCCCATGCGCGCAATTTGGTGTTCTTTAAATCCGCGCAGGTCACGACCTTTGAAAATAACTCGTCCGATCGTCGGCTGAGTTTTGCCAGTGATCGTGTCAAGGAAGGTAGTTTTGCCTGCGCCATTGGGTCCGATAATCACGCGCAATTCACCGGGATTGAGACTGAAATTGAGATTTTTGATCGCCTTGAAGCCGTCAAAACTAACTGTCAGATTTTCGATTTGTAAGATCTTGTCGCTCATATTCCACATCCGGATCTTCTTCAAGACTTGGGTAGGTTGTCACTCGCTGTTTGCCTCTGAGAAGCGTTCGGGAGTAGTCGAGTCCCTGAGAGCGCACCCATCCGACCAAGCCACCGGGCAAAACCGTGACCACAATCAGGAACAACGCCCCTTGAAAAAACAGCCAGACTTCGGGAAACTTTTCGCTCAAAAAGCTTTTGGCAAAGTTGACGATCAGGGTGCCTAAAATCGCACCGACGAGACTGGCGCGTCCGCCCACGGCGACCCAGATCACCATTTCGATCGAGAAGGCGATATCCATCGCTTTAGGGGTGATGATGCCAGACTGAACCGTGTAGAGCGCGCCCGACATCCCGGCTAACCCGGCTGATGCAGCAAACACCAGCACTTTGAATACTGTGGGGTCATAGC
Organism: Phormidesmis sp.; assembly: GCA_965277365.1. Taxonomy (GTDB): domain Bacteria; phylum Cyanobacteriota; class Cyanobacteriia; order Leptolyngbyales; family Leptolyngbyaceae; genus Phormidesmis_A. Next base: position 327,060 of record CBDICO010000002.1, read on the forward strand.
CCGTAAACCGAACTCGCGGTTCATCATCTCGAATCGCGATTAACAGCCGCCCTAATCGCCCACTGGTGAGCCATCGACACAGTGCATACGCCACTGCCAACAGCACGACTGTCAGCATATAAAATGACCACTGCACAGTAGCCGCTCCGACGGTTTGACCAAAGATCGTTGCGGTATCGGTCTTGAGACCATTGGTGCCGTTGATTAATTTTTGCTGACCGTTAAAGAAGTTGAAAAAGACGATCAGAGCCGCCTGGGTCAAGATTGCGAAATAAACGCCTCGAATGCGATTGCGAAACACGAGATATCCCAAGACAGCCGCCACGATGGTTGGGATGATAATTGCCGCAAAAATCGTAAAGGGCAGTGAGCTAAACGGCTGCCAAAATAGAGGTAATGATTCCACGCCGTAGAGCGAAAAGAAATCAGGCAACTGTCCGTCTGGCTGCAATTGGAGATACATCGCGAGAGCATAGCCGCCGAGGGCAAAAAATAGCCCATGACCCAGGCTGAGAATGCCCGTGTAGCCCCAGATAATATCAATGCCGAGTGCCACGATCGCCAGTGCGAGATATCGCCCTAGAAGATTGACGCGAAACGCCTGACCAATGCTGACCAGAAACGGTGGAATCACAAAAATCAACAGCAAAATGATCGCTAGCACAATCGCGCCTTCGATCAGCAAGAATCGTCGTTTACGCCAATCAAACCCTGGTTTTGTCGCGGTTATATCCACTGCGATCTCCCTTCACAAAATTTCAGTTTGGTTTTGGACTTTAGGTGAGACGGAATTTAGTCTCTGAAATTCAACATTCATCAGGCATCAACGGTTCGTCCCTTCTGCGGAAATAATCCTGCGGGACGAAACTGTAGAAATACGACAATCAATGCAAACACCATCACTTTTGCCATGCTGGTAGTTGCAAAAAAAGTAAAGAAATCTGCGAGTGGCTTGATTGGCTCTAGCAAGTTAGCTATGGTTCCAGATCCCACCAGATAAGTAGCCGTACCAATCACCATTGCAGCCACGATGCTGCCCACTAGTTTGCCAACGCCCCCCACGACGACCACCATAAAGGTGTCAACGATGTAGTTCTGTCCCGTGTTCGGTCCAACCGAGCCGAGCAAACTCACTGCGCAACCTGCGATGCCTGCGAGACCCGAACCGAGGGCAAACGTCAGCGCATCGACCTTCTGAGTCGGAATACCTAGACAGGCACTCATGCTGCGATTTTGAGTCACCGCTCGAATTCGCAACCCCCATGCCGATCGATTTAGAAACTGATAGACAGCGAGGATGCAAGCGATCGTCAGCACAATAATAAAGATCCGGGCATGGGATAGTTGGACTCCTCCGATCGGAAGCCCACCGCGCAACCATTTGGGCGCAGTCACATCGACGTTTTGGGCACCAAACCAGGGTTCAGTCGCGGCAAGTTTGTACGTCTGTCCGATTACAATTCCGGTCACGAGCGCAATCGCTGCCGATAATGGCAACATGATTGTGATCACCCAATTGCGGATGCGATCGAAATCAGGACGACGCGACAAAAGTTTTAATGCCCCAAAGAATAGGATACAAAATAAAACAATTCCAATCACTAAAACCCAGTTAACGCTTCGCACAAACTGCTGCAAAATGAGACTTACGCCCCACGTTGCCAGCAATGTTTCGAGCGGTCTGCCATAGAGATAGCGAATCACACCCCGCTCTAACACTAAGCCAAACAAAGCTGTGACAATAAAGGCAGCAATCAGCGCAAAGAAAATATACAAATCAAACCACACGCCGCCAAAGCCTTTAAACACGTTCTGAACCACAAACGTTGTGTAGGCTCCGAGCATCATTAACTCACCGTGTGCCATATTGATCACCCCCATGAGTCCGAAGACGATCGCCAGTCCCAACGCTGCTAGCAGCAAAACGGAACCGATGCTGATTCCGCTAAAAATACCGTCTAATAATCCTGATAGCATTTAAGTTTCGAGTAATAGGCTACGCGAACGAAATCTAGAGTCCCACAGCGCAATCTTGGAAAGTGTGCTTTAAGATGCAAAGTCACTTCAAGCAAAACGTTTGAGCAATCGCTGTAGAGTATGTTCCAAGAACGATGTTGCTTAACTGGTGAGTGAAAGAATCTTTTCTGGATGGGGCTACGAGCGCGCTCTGCAAACTTGTAAACTGATGGGCGTTTTTCTAAACTTGAATCAGAAGGTTTGAGGTTGAGCTTAAGTAAAAAAGCACAACTTAATGCTGGCAACTCAAATCTTCCAACCCCATTAAGCAATGAATGCGACAGATGATGGATCTATCGCATTCATTGCTACGGCATCAGTCAGAATCTAATCTATTCAGAGTTAGGTCGTCTTGTATTTGCCGCCTTTTGCAGGATCAGACCAATCGCAGGCATAGCCTTTGGTGTCGGGCACAAACTGGTTCCAAGGAACAGGCTTCACCGCGTCTTTGCTTGCATAGACGATCTTAAACAAGCCATCATCTGCGACTTCACCAATCCGCACAAACTTGGATAGGTGATGGTTTGTGTTCATCGTCACGATGCCTTCAGGCGCATCAAAGGTTTGTCCATAAGCTGCCATTTTCACCTTGTCGAGATCGTCTGCTGTCTTAGCTTTCTCGACCGCTTGCTTCCACAAGTAGACCATGATGTAAGAGGCTTCCATCGGATCATTGACGACCCGCTCGGCACCATATTTTGCTTTGAAGGCTTCGACAAACTTCTTACTCGCAGGAGTGTCTACCGTTTGGAAGTAATTCCATGCGGCGTAGTGACCCTTGAGATATTCCACCCCGATCGCTTTCACTTCTTCTTCGGCAATGCTCACCGACATGGAAGGATATTTATCAGGACCCATCCCCGACGCTTGCAGTTCTTTAAAGAAAGCAACGTTGCTGTCTCCGTTCAAACTGTTGTAAATCACACCACCATTGGGCAGCGCTTGCCTGATTTTGGCAATAACTGCCTTTACTTCAGTGCTGCCGAGAGGAATGTAGTCTTCACCCAAGGTTTCGCCACCCTTTGCTTCGAGCTGGGCTTTGATAATCGTGTTGGCTGTACGCGGGAACACATAGTCTGACCCGACGAGAAAGAATTCTTTGCCTTTGTTGTCAAGCAACCACTGCACCGAAGGCTCAATCTGCTGGTTAGGTGCGGCTCCCGTGTAGAAAATGTTGTTAGAGCACTCTTGCCCCTCATATTGCACCGGATACCAGAGCAAGCTCTTCTTTGACTCAAACACAGGCAACACGGCTTTGCGACTGGCAGAAGTCCAACAACCAAAGACGGTGGCTACTTTATCTTGATCAATTAACTTCTTGGCTTTCTCAGCAAAGGTGGGCCAATCAGAGTTGCCATCTTCAACGATCGCTTCAATCTGTTTGCCTAAAACACCGCCTGATTTATTGATTTCTTCGATCGCCAGTTGCTCAGCATCGACGACGCTCTTTTCAGAGATCGCCATCGTGCCACTCAGCGAGTGCAAAATGCCCACTTTAATGGTGTTGCCCGATGCAGCAGACGTGGCGGCGGTGGTTGCTGCCGGAGATGCGGAACTGCCTGCGATCGGAGGTGCGCTAGAACACGCTTTTAACAAAATGCTGCCCGTTGCAGCCGAGCCAAAAATCAGGAATTCACGCCGACGAAATCGCTTTGTCATATCAGCTAATTTGCTCCCCACGAACGAATCGAAACAATGATGTCAAACCAAGTCTAAAGTCACCGTGGTCTAGAGATTCAGGTCATAAACCTCTAGGGTCTATCGTCTAATATTCATTGTTCAAACGACTGGACTCACAGACTCAGCCGTGACTTTGTGATATTAAGACTTGGCTTTGAGGGGTCATTGTATACTGAAATACAAAAGATCGACTAAGTTGTTACGTTTGTTTCCAAAGTCAGCCCTACGCGGGATTGAATGAAGTCTACGATCGTTTCTAATCCGTCCTGGTTTTTGAGATTTGTAAATACAAAAGGCTTCTGCCCGCGCATTTTTTGGGCATCTCGCTCCATCACGCCCAGATCTGCCCCAACATAAGGAGCGAGGTCAGTTTTATTGATAATGAGTAGATCAGATTTTGTGATGCCCGGTCCACCTTTGCGCGGAATTTTATCGCCCCCTGCCACATCGATCACATAGATATTGAGATCCACGAGTTCAGGGCTGAAGGTCGCCGCTAAATTATCACCGCCACTTTCGACAAAGATTAGATTCAGGTTGAGAAAGCGCTGTTCGAGTGTTTCGATCGCTGCCAAATTCATTGAGGCATCTTCGCGAATTGCTGTATGGGGGCAGCCGCCCGTCTCGACACCGAGGATACGATCGCGCGCTAGTGCCTGACTTCGCACCAAGAACTGGGCATCTTCTTGGGTATAAATATCGTTCGTTACCACGGCAATGTTGAAAGTCTGCCGCATTGCTTTGCAGAGCGCATCGACTAGCGCCGTTTTACCTGACCCCACTGGACCTGCAATCCCGACTCGAAAGGCATTCATAAAATTTCACTTAGCGTTCAATATTATCTAACTACGAAATAGGCGACTGTAAAGTGTTTCGTGCGCCATGCTTGCCAATGACAACCCCCAGCCGCAGCTACTCAAATCGTCATCTTGCAGAGTCAGAATCTCTTGAGTTGCCCGATCGAGTTCTTCACCTAGTTCTATCAGTAGCCGTTGCCCTGCTGTTTGCCCTAACGGAATCAGTTTAATGCCCGCACTAATCAGATTGGTTGCCCAACTGTGAAGATAACCAACAATGGCAGATTGTTCATCGATTTGCCATTGAGCCGCGACAGTGCCAAAGGCGATCGCAAAGTTGCAATCTTCTGTTAAAAGCAGTGTAGTGATCTCGTTCTCTTGTAAGTCCTGAATCAATCGCAGCAGCGATCGTCCCATTTGCCAACTTTGCGATCGTAACTCCTCGGTTTCTCGCGTGGCTGACAGCCAATAATTCCAGTTTGTCAAGGCAGAAAAATCTTCAGCGAAGGTCGATCGATACGCACGAATCATCACTGCCGCTTCTAATCGGATGGCTCCATAGCGTAATTCTTGCCTTAGCCAATGGTCGAGACTCGATGCGCCCGTGATTTTGGCTGCCTCAACCAGCGCTTCAATGCCCTCAGAATAGCTATAAGCCCCCACTGGCAAAGTCGGACTGGCAAGCTGTAGCAGACTTCGCAACGCAGAATTAGTGGGCATGATGTCCATAGGCTCCGGTTTCTGGCTGAAACGGGGCGATTTCCTCAATCACCGTTAGCCCACGATGGTTAAGCAACTCTTGCAGCACCGAATCGGGCGAAAGCCGTAAGTAAGTCTCTGTGATTTCAAGGGAAACGTGACGATTGCCCAGGTGATAAGCTGCTTGCAGCAAGTCGATCGTCCTCTTAGCCGTGACTGTAAGAACGGGTTCGGGTTTGGCAAGCACTTGAGCCAGTTCACCCGATTCGGCTTGGAGTCGATCGCCTTCTCGCAGCGTCGTGCCTCTAGGAAGGTGCAAATAAACCGCTTTCCCGTCTTCGGTCTCAACGGGGTGGCGCGATCGTGATCGTTCTTCCGCAGTGAGAGATAAAACGTGGTGAATGGGGTCACGATCATCTGCCGAAAGCCGTTGCGTAAATGTTAGCGTCATTGCCAAACTCCTGAGAAAATGCTTTTCACGACAGCAGCGATGCGATCGAGGTCTTCATCCAATAAAGGCGGACACTCAGAATTTTGCTTGAGTCCGGCTTCAAAGAGTCGTCTGCTTTCACTAGCGATTAGATAGAGCGCGTAAGAGAGGTCACGATCGAGCGTCGTCTCCCCTTTCAACGCCTCAAATAAGACTTTGAGCGACAGCAAAATCGACGTGACCTGACCCGGAATCGGCGGTTGCCCTTGCCGCAATCGCACCACAAAGCCATCAGCACCCAGGGTCTCGCTACTTTGGTCGATTAGCAAGCGACGAGCGGTTTCATAATCCACGATCGAGACGCTCTCAAACTATCAACTGTTAGACTTTAGCCTACTCTTTTAAGAGACTGCGGTATCTTAGACAAAAAAATAGGGAGAGAACCGAATGGGTTTCCTCCCTGTTTGCCCTCAGGCTCTAAGCCGTCTTGGAGCTTTTTGCGAAGCAGTTGAGTCTGTTTTTTAAGCTGTCGTTGACGAGCGGAACCGCCTTTGCCTTTGTGGTTGCGTCCCTCACGGCGAGGAGACTCCCAGCGTTTGAGCAGTCGAGCCATAGTGATTTTTCCTGATTGAGATGGGCGGAGGGAGAATCGAACTCCCATACCTTTCGGTGCCACATTTTGAGTGTGGTGCGTCTACCAGTTTCGCCATCCGCCCTTAGATTTCGCTTCACTATCATAGCCCATTGTCTGCTTTTGCAGCAAGGACTGATAACTTTGGCTGCTTGCCCAGCGATCGATTTCTCGCGCTCGCAAAACGGGAACTGGGTGAGTCAGTTGAGCCGTTTGCATCTGTTTGAGCAGTTGACCAATCTCCGTTTTGTCTATGTCATCATACGCCCGTGCCTGAGCAATGAAGGCATCTAAATTAAGCTGACTGGCGAGAGACGGTGAGCCTCCAGTCAGCTTCATCATCACCGACATGATAGTTTTGGGGTCTTGGGTGGCAAGTAGAGCAGCACGATCGCACGTAAATTCTGCACAGCGAACCCACGCCAAAATCTGAGCCTGTAACCCCTGCGTAATCATGCCTCCTAGGGGAAGCTGTCCGGCTGCTAAAACGATGATATTTGCCAGAGTCAGGTAGACCCCGTGGTCACATTTAAGGTGCCCCAACTCGTGGGCGATGACTGCCTGAATCTCTTCGGGGGTCAGCAACTCAATCAACGATGTGTGCATCACAATGAACGGCTGCTTCCCGCGCATCGCAAACGTGTAAGCATTGGGAACCGGATTTTGCCGCACATAGAGCTGAGGTGGCTCGACATCCAGCACTCGACAGGCTTCTAGCAGCAAGTTATGAATTTGAGGCAACTGCTGCTCACCCACAAGAATGCTCGACGCAATATTTTCTAAGTAGAAAAACTGTTCTGCGACCGGTCCCAGCAGGTTGCGGATCAATAAATCAAGTCCGGGTAGCTGCTTGAGAGAATTGGTTGCCTCTAAATCGAGAGGGTGACGGAACTGATCGGCTTTTAAACCAACAAGGAGCGACTTTGAGAAAGACATGCAGGGTAGTCAAAAGGGCATCTCAAAGACAGTATAGCGAGAAGAATGAGGGGAAGGATGGCGGCAGAAAAGCTAGTTATCCTTCCCCCAGTTGTTTTAAGCAGGCGATCGCAGCGAGGTTGGCGAGATCTCAATCATGCTGGGTTCTAAACCAGAGGATTCTTGAACACGCTGAAGTTTAGCTCCGAGCTTCTTCAGCTTTAACGCTAGGTTTTCATAGCCCCGATCGAGGTGATGCAACCCTTGAATCGTAGTTTTGCCTTCTGCTGCAAGAGCTGCGACGACTAGAGCCGCCGAAGCCCGTAGATCCGTTGCGACCACAGGCGCACCTGAGAGCAGTGGCACCCCGCGAATGATGGCGTGATTGCCTTTGACACGAATATCTGCGCCCATGCGATTCAGTTCGGGTACATGACCCAGGCGGTTTTCAAACACCGTTTCGCTAATCACGCTATCGCCTTGAGCCAGAGTCAGCAGTGACATAAAGGGCGCTTGCATATCCGTCGGAAAACCAGGATAGGGAAGGGTCTCGATGTCGGTTGCTCGATAATTTTGACTCGGCAAAATCCGCATCTGTTTAGGGCTGTCCATTACGACTCGGATGCCCATGTCGCGCATCTTGGCGAGAACGGCAGTCAAGTGGTCAGGAATAATCGGTGAGAGAGTAATTTCAGATCGGGTCATCGCCCCCGCCAGCAAAAAGGTGCCTGCCTCAATGCGATCGGGAATGATGCTGTAATCAACCGAGTGCAGACTGGAAACGCCAGAAATCACGATCGTGTTTGTACCCGCCCCACGAATTTTGGCACCCATTGCGCGACAGAAATTTGCCAGATCGGTGACTTCGGGTTCTTGAGCGGCATTCTCGATTGTCGTCTCACCGTCGGCTAAAGTCGCCGCCATCATCAGAGTTTCCGTCGCTCCGACGCTGGGGTAGTCGAGGTAAATCTTGGCACCCTGGAGGCGTTTACTGGCACCCGTCACGTAGGCGTGAACGATGCCGTGATCGATTTGGACGTTTGCGCCCATTGCCTGCAACCCGCGCACATGCAGATCGACAGGACGGGCACCGATCGAGCAGCCTCCAGGCAATGGCACCCTCGCCACCCCCATTCTGGCGAGCAGAGGACCGATTACGAAAAAGCTTGCCCGTAGCTGGCTGACCAACTCGTAGGGCGCTTTTGTGTGACTGATGTGCGACGCATCAATATCGAGGACATCCCCATTTTGAGTAAGCTTGACTCCCAGCGCTGCTAAAATTTCGCCCATTCGGGTGACATCGGCTAACAAGGGGACATTCCGAATTCGGCAGTCTTGTGAACACAGCAACGCGCCGACGATGATCACCAGCGCCGAGTTTTTTGCGCCACTGATCTCGACGGGTCCACTGAGCGGGGTTTTTCCCCAGATTTCAAGCACTGAGTTAGTTTCTTCGGGTGAAGATTGAGAGTTAGACAGGCTGAGAGCGGCAGTAATGGGTTTGTCCTCCTGAGTTAGCATTTTTACAACAACTTCAAATTTGGTTTTGATTTTACTGGAAAGATCACAGATGTCCAGACTTTGAAGTCACAGCAGAGAAAAGTCAACCGTGTAAGTGTGATCTCGATCGCTGAATTAAGTTTCAAAAATCATTGACAGGTAGATCACTCTACTGCATAGTTAGAGATCGTGACGCTCAAATGTCTCATGCGGGACTGGCGGAATTGGTAGACGCGCTAGATTCAGGTTCTAGTGTTCGCAAGGACTTCCGGGTTCAAGTCCCGGGTTCCGCATCGTTAGGGGAGCTATCCCTTTTTAGAGGTCGTTGATAGATTGAGAAGTCAACAGGAACGGTAAGCTCCCTGAGGACTGCAACTTTACTTATGGATGATAAAATTTTGTAACAAAATCTTAATCAATCTAGCAGGCAGTGCTCTAGCAGTCTCACTCTTTGCAACGCAATGTTGACAAGCCTCCAAAATTCTTTAGTGAAGCAATTGCGTAGGCTGCACCGCGCCAAAGACCGACGAGAACAACTGCTTTTTTTGCTAGAAGGCACGCACTTGCTAGAAGAAGCCTGTGCAGCTCAAGCCCCATTAGAGGTTGTTTGCTATACCGAGACGTGGCGATCGCGGCACGAGGCATTATGGCAGCGTCTGGCAAAACTTGCCCAGCGAGTTGAATTGGTCAGCCCAGACGTTTTGAGAGCAATCGCCACTACGATCGAACCCGATGGGGTTGTGGCGACCGCAGCGCGAATTCACATGCAGCCGTTGCGGTTTTCGCAGTTAGGGTTGGTTCTAGAAACGATTCAAGACCCCGGTAATTTAGGAACGATTATTCGCACGGCGGCAGCAGCCGGAGCAGATGGCTTGCTGCTGAGTGACACTAGCGTTGATCTAGATCACCCTAAAGTGCTGCGATCGTCAGCAGGGCAGTGGTTTAGACTGCCGATGGGGGTGAGTGCCGATCTCAAGACAGACATTCTCCAGTGCAAAGCGGATGGAATGCAAGTCATATCGACCATTCCTACAGCATCTCAGACTTATTGGGAAGTCGATTTTTGTTTGCCGAGTCTGATCCTGTTGGGCAATGAGGGCGCAGGGCTATCTCAAGAGTTGAATAATCTGGCGGATCAGCAGGTGACGATTCCGTTGAGTCCCGGCGTGGAGTCATTAAATGTGGCAATCTCAGCCGCATTGATTTTGTATGAGGCAAGGCGGCAAAGAGGCTAGAGTTTTCGATCGAGGACTGCAAAAAGCCGCTGTTATTTATTCGGCGATCTCTGCCAAGATCCAGGAATCTGCGCCAACATCCCAACAGACTTCAGCTTGTGGTCGTAGACAGGCGTTTCTTCAGATGAGGGGAGGCTTTTAACCTTTGACCTAGAAAAATCTTGAGTTAAGATTTCATGGCTAATGAGAGTATGGTCGAGCCAATGACTTCGGTCAGATTCTAGGTTAGTCCCCGCATCTAGCTGCTTTAACTGCTGGTAAAACGGCGAGTCTAAAACGGAGGCAAACTGCGATCGCTTCCCATAAGAACGAAGTTCTTGAGACTTTGAAGACAAAGACGGGTCGGATGTGATCTGAATAGAAGTCACTTCGATCGCGATTAGCGCTCCCAGCGAGGCAACCCAACTGCCCAAAGCAGCGATCGTCAGCCATTTTTCAAATTTTTTGTTCATCTACAGACTCCACAGGCTGCGTCGGCAGTGGTTTCTTTTGAGTTTTCTAAATTCCCTGGGGCGTTAGGGTGTCTCAGACGTTATGAGAAAAAAGCGATTTCTTTGGGGCTGCTCTAAATCTATAGCCTTTCTAGAAAGGCGGCAAGAGTACTTGTGGTGTAATGTCAACAGTCAATGGACGCAATTACTTACGAAGTTTTGCTGAAGTGGTATTTCTGATCTGAAACGGCATTGATTGTTGGGCGTTTGCTTAAGCCAGCCTTGTACCAATTCTCTATGAGCTGCACTGAACGAGTGGATTCAGCCTCTTGTTCCACAGGGATTAATTCCATGTAGGCTCAAATTCAATTGGTATTAGTAGCAAAAAAATGCTCTTGACCTATCGAACTAATTTAGAGACTCACCAACGGTCATCCATATGCCAGAAATGGCTCTAATCTGAATATGTGAGCAGTCCATCTCTACTTGATTAAGGATCTGACGAAATGACTATTCTGAAGCAGATAGATAGGCACCCCTCTATAGTCCGAGGTGCCTTTACTGCACTCATTTTGGCGCTGATTGTTTTTGGCATCAATGTGTTTAGCAGCAGCGCTCAACCTGCCCTCAACACTCAAATTCAGTGGTATGGGCAGTCTGCATTTAAGCTAACCACACCTGCGGGTAAAGTTTTGTTGATTGATCCCTGGCTGACCAACCCAGTCAACCCGACCGGGAAAGCAGATTTGGCGAAGCTCGATCGAGTCGATTTGATTTTGATTAGTCACGGGCATTTTGATCATGTGGGCGATGCAGCAGCGATTGCTCAAAAAACAAAAGCGAAACTTGTCAGCACGGCTGATCTCGGTCAAGCTCTGGTAAATTACGGACACTATCCAAAAGATCTCGTAGGGTTAGAGACTCAAGGCAACTTTGGGGGAGAGCTTACCCTACTCAACGGAGACGTAAAAGTAGCATTTGTCCCCGCTATCCATAGCTCAGCGATCGCATCAGACGGAATCCCGGCTCAGTTTGCGGGTAACCCTGGCGGATTTTTGATCACGGTCAAAAACGGACCTGTGATCTACCACACAGGCGACACAGATTTATTTCAAGACATGACGCTGATTCCCCGACTTCACAGAGTTAATCTGATGCTCACCTGCATCGGAGATCACTTCACAATGGGACCCGCACGAGCAGCCGAGGCAGTTAAATTGGTGAATCCTGCGATCGTAGTGCCTATGCACTTTGGAACTTTTCCAGCGTTGACAGGAACCCCAGACGCATTTTCTCAGGCTCTTAGACAACAAGGAGTCAAGAGTCAACTGCGAGTGATGAAGGTCGGGGAAACTCTGAAAATTTGAGACTTGAAAGCTCCGAAAAGAGAAATAAAGCGCGATCGTATCCCTTAAATTCAACCCTCAAAGATCACCACCCAGTCCTTTCTCCAGTAAGATAAGAAGTTCAGCGGCACAGTTGACAACAGGAAACATTATGGCGAAGCGCATTCAGTTAGTTCTTAATAAGGACGTTAGCAAGCTCGGTAAATCGGGTGATTTGGTCGAAGTGGCTCCCGGTTATGCCAGAAATTATTTGATTCCGCAGGGCATGGGGCAAAACGTGACTCCTGGACTGCTCAAGCAAGTTGAGCGACGCAAAGAAAAAGAGCGTCAGCGTCTTGCAGAACTGAAAGAAGTCTCAGTGACTCAGAAAGTAGCGCTTGAGAATGCGGGTCGCTTTACGATCGCTAAGCAAATCGGTGAAAACGATGCCATTTTTGGAACAGTCACCAACCAAGATGTAGCAGATGTGATCAAGCAAGTTACGGGTCAAGATATCGATCGTCGAGGCATCACCGTCCCCGATGTTCACAAGATTGGCGATTACAAAGCTGAGATCAAGCTGCACCCTGAAGTAACCGCAACGGTGACGATTCAAGTCGTTGCTAGTTAGGGTTAAAGGTTGAGGGTTGCATTCAGTCTTCTGATGTCAATCCTCGGCTTTTGGTACAAAATTACTAATTTTTGCTAGACTATCATTATAGAATGATGGGGTCGAGTGGAGCATTAAGGCGGTGGCTCACCCCTGAAAATGCCATACCTTTTTTGTAGCCGCCTAGTCATGGTTCAAGACCAACTTAGTTTTCAGCCATTTCAAGATCGAGTTCCGCCCCAAAATATTGATGCAGAAGAAGCGATTTTGGGTGGCATCTTGCTCGATCCCGAAGCGCTGACTCGCATTCTCGATCTGATCGCTCCAGAAGCGTTTTATCTCAGCGCTCACAAAGAAATTTTTAGGGCAGCGATCGCTCTTCAAAGTCAGGGCAGTGCGACCGATTTAATGAGTGTCACCACCTGGCTTCAAGATCGCGGCTTGCTCGACAAAGTAGGCGGACAAAATAAATTAGTGCAGTTAGTCGATCGCACGGTGAGCGCGGTCAACATCGACCAATACGCGCAGCTTGTCACTGACAAATATCTGCGTCGTAAACTGATCAAAGTAGGGCAGCAGATTTCTCAGCTAGGGCATGAAACGGCTGAAGATTTAGAAACCGTTTTAGACGACGCAGAGCAAAAGATCTTTAACGTCACCCAGGCACGTCCCCAACAAGGACTCGTTGCCGCTGCCGATGTTCTCACCCAAACGTTTTCTGAGATCGAACGTCTCTCAACTGGGATGGCAATCCCCGGACTGTCTTGCGGATTCTACGATTTAGACGCAATGACCCAGGGATTTCAGCGATCGGATCTGGTGATCGTCGCGGGTCGCCCGTCAATGGGGAAAACCAGCTTTGTGCTGAATATTGCTCGTAACATTGCGGCTTATCACAAACTCCCGGTTGCTGTCTTTAGCTTGGAGATGTCAAAAGATCAACTGGTGCAGCGTCTCTTAGCCAGTGAAGTGCGAATCGAAAGTGGACGACTGCGAGCCGGACGCATCAGTCAAAATGAATGGGAACCGTTGGGACACGCAATCAGCGCTCTATCACAACTACCGATTTTTATCGACGACACGCCTAATCTGGGAGCTAATGAGATGCGATCGCAGGCTCGACGACTACAAGCCGAGCAAGGCGGTGCATTGGGACTTGTGCTCATCGACTATTTGCAGTTAATGGAAGGAAGCGGCAGCGAAAATCGAGTTCAGGTATTGTCACGAATTACACGCTCGCTCAAAGGACTGGCGCGGGAGTTAAACGTCCCGGTGATTGCGCTGTCTCAACTCAGCCGGGGCGTAGAATCGAGGACAGAAAAGCGTCCGATGATGTCTGACCTTCGCGAATCGGGGTCGATCGAGCAAGATGCCGATCTCGTGATGATGTTATATCGCGATGAATATTACAACAAAGACACGCCCGATCGGGGCATCGCAGAAGTGATCATCAGCAAACACCGCAACGGACCCACAGGCACCGTGAAACTTCTATTTGAGCCACAGTTTACGCAATTTCGGAATCTTGCCTCTCCTAACCGAAGTTAGCGCTAACTGAGCGAAACCCCTTCCACAGACACTATCTTTTGGACTGGGTACTCCTTAATATGGGACTGAATTCAACTCAGCAACCGCAATGATCCTGGTATTATAAATAGTAGTAATTGTCGTCACTAATTCACCCCTTAGCCAGTTGTGTCAGTCTCTGGCTACCCTTTAATCTAGCAAAAGAATTGAATGTCTCCTTCAGCCATTTCCAGTTAAATGATCTTACTGATTAGCGATCGCCGCGATGGATACACATGGCTGAGTCTAAACTGATCACGAGTCAGCTTACGGCACTTCCTGTCTACAAAGTTCGGGAAAGCTTGAAGGCGAAACACGTTAGCCTGAGAATGACCGTTCAAGGCGGGCTAGAAGTCATCGTTCCGCGAGGGTTTGATCACAGTCGCATTCCTGAAATTTTGCACACCAAGCAAAGTTGGATTGCCAAAACGATCGAGCGACTCGAAGAACAACGTCAACAACTGGCACTCGAAGCGTCTCACGAGTTGCCCGATCAGTTGCAGCTTAGAGCGATCGACCAACGCTGGCAAGTCGAATATCGATCCACCCAATCTAACCGCGTCACCTTGACCGAAAAAGACAAGTCGCGGCTGATTTTGCGAGGCTGTACTCAAAATGAAGATGCCTGTAAGTCGTTGTTGCAGCAATGGCTCAGTCACAAAGCCTATCAGCGTTTGGTGCCGTGGTTGTGGTTAGTTAGCCAAGAATTAACCCTTCCCTTTAACAAAGCGTCTGTGAGAGGGCAAAAGACCCTCTGGGCAAGCTGTTCTCAGCAGAAAAACATCAGTCTTAACTACAAGCTCTTATTTCTGCCGACTCATCTAGTCCGCTACGTGCTGATTCACGAACTTTGTCACACCATTCATCTCAATCATTCGTCGCAGTTTTGGGGACTGGTCTTTGAGAAAGAATCGAACTATAAGGCGCTCGATCACGAACTTCGCAAGTCGAGTCACTATGTTCCAGGTTGGTTAGAACCTTCAGTATTAGGCAAAAGCGAAGATTAGATCTAGCAGTTGGCTCTACAGGATGAATTTTTCCTGTAGATGGGCGTTGTCAGCACGATCGTCTCTTTGAGCTTGGGCAAGCTGTCATTGAGAGAATTTGCTATGAGCAGTGAGCCGACCGAAAGACTTCCCGACCTGGGCAATGATGATGCAGAAGAGCGAAAAGTGCAGACCGTCAACCCAATGGATCTGGTGTATTCAGATGGCTATGTAGGTGACCCTAGAGAACTGGTTGAAAATCTGGCAGTGACTCCAGAGATGCTCAACGAGCTTGGAGACCTATGGGCGAATGAAATGGATAAAGATTAATACTCTGAATCTACGGGTATCTATTCTTGCACAATTCTACTGACTCATGTCATTAGACCCACAAAAGACAGTCAGACAAATACTTCGCTCGGATGATGATATGTTTTTTTCTCGAAATTAGAATATCCCGATGAACGGTTGTCTTAAAAGATATTGAGTGTCGATAGATTCTTTGCCATCATTTGAACCTGTCTAGCCCTGATATTTTTGTTCAAAAACTGGCTATGAGACTATTGCCTTTACTCAGCGTGCAGTCATGAAAGTTGCCCTCGTCCATGACTATTTGACGCAGCGGGGTGGAGCAGAGCGAGTCTTTGAGTTGCTCTGCAGACATTACCCTGATGCAGATATTTTCACTTCTCTCTATGATCCCCAACACTCGATCAACTTGGGCAATCGTCAGGTTTACACCACTTATTTGCAGCGAATTCCCTATGCAGCTAAATATTTCAAACTGTTAGCGCCTTTCTATTATTCGGCGTTTCGTGCGTTTGATTTGAGTGATTATGATTTGATTATCAGCAGCAGCACAACGTTTGCAAAAGGGGTAAAAAAGCGTCCTGATGCTAAGCACATTTGCTTTTGTCATAATGTCACTCGCTTTTTGTGGGACACCAAAACCTATCTGCGAGAATATACTACCTATCAACGGTTTTATCCCCTAATTGAGTCCCTGTTTCAACGAATGCGGAAGGCAGATTTGGCATTTTCTCAAGAGCCAGATCTATATATTGCAAACTCTAGCGTTGTGGCACATCGGATTCAAGAGATCTATAAAAAACCCGCTTTGGTGATTAATTACCCGATCGACAGCACTCAGTTCACATTCTCAGATCAGAAAGAAGACTTCTATCTAGCGTCAGCCCGGTTACTTAGCTATAAACGCATTGATGTGATTGTCGAAGCGTTTAACTGGCTGGGATGGAAACTTGTGATCACGGGAGACGGACCTGAACGGGAAAACTTGCAGGCTCGTGCTCTAGAAAACATTCAATTTTTAGGTCATGTCAGCGATGCCGAGCGTAAACAACTGTTGGCAAAGTCTCGATCGGTGATTGTGACTGCGCTCGAAGATTATGGGTTAGTGCCGATCGAGGCAAACGCCAGTGGAACGCCCGTGATTGCCTATGGTGCGGGAGGGGTGTTAGACACTCAGGTTCCTGGAAAGACAGGAGTTTTCTTTAAATCACAAACGCCAGAATCGCTGCATACTGCTTTGCTTGATGCAAGTGAGATATCTTGGGACTACAGCACCATTCGTCACCATGCCCTCAGTCATTTCTCAGAAAGCGTCTTTTTCGACTCGGTAGATCGGGTGGTCAAAGAGGTCTGTTTGGACTAAAAGCTATGAGTTTGAAACACTCAACATTTTTTCAGTTAAGGAGTTCCTATCGTGGCTCAGAGCAATCTAAATTTAAGCGCGGCTGCCGATCCCGATCCGGGATATGGACAACTGTTGTCGGTGTTGATGCGGCGGCGACTGTGGGTGATTGGTGGGTTAGGGCTATCGCTATTGGCAGCGATGGCGTTAACGCTGTTTTCTAAACCAACTTATCGTAGCTCAATGCAACTGCTGAGCGAGTCTAATTATCGCAGCCGCAAAACAGATGCGAACGCCAACACTCCATCATTTGCAGACTCTGATGTTGAAATCGACGATGCCACGCAGTTAAATTTGATGCGATCGTCACAACTTCTGCAACGAGCAGTAGATCAGTTGAAAACCAGCGATCCGGATCTGACAGTGGATAATTTGCAAAAAGGACTCACCGTTGGGCAAGTGATGGAGCAACGAGGCAACGACAAGATCAACACCAGCATCTTTGATATTGCCTATGTTGACCACGATCGCCAAAAGACCCAAGCTGTTTTGCAGGCGCTTCAGCAGATTTATCAGCAATATAATCTTGAGCAGCAAAAATCGAGATTGACGAAGGGCTTAGGGTTTATTGACGAACAAATTCCCAAAGTTGAAGCGCGAGTCAATCAGGCAGAAGCTGCATTAGAGCAATTTCGCAAAAATCAAGACTTGATTGACCCTGAACTTCAGTCGAAGTCGATGGTCGATTCTCTTGCGGCAGTGCAGAGAGATCAGCGGGCAAATCGGACTGAGTTGCAAGATCTGCAAGCTCGATATGGGGCACTTCAGCAGCAGTTAGCGCGATCGCCTCAACAAGTCACGATCGCGGCTCGGCTCAGTCAATCGCCTCGCTATCAGGCATTGCTCAACGAGATTCAAAAAACTGAGATAGCGACCGTTCAGCAGAAATTGCGGTTTAAAAAGGGTCCGTTTATCGATCAGCTTAATGAACAGAGACAGAAACAGCAAGCTCTTTTGCAGCAAGAAGTGCAGCGCATTTTGGGAGCGCAAGCAGGCGCGATCGCGCAGTCGGGTGATAGTTTGATCTCGATCGGGCAACTTGGAGAAAACGACCTCAAATTTGCAAGTTCGTTAGTGGAGTCTCAAGTCAACTTAGTAGCGGCTCAAGCGCGCGATCGCAGCCTCACCGCTAATGAAATGCAGCTTCGGGGTGAGCTAAAGCGATTTCCGAGCCTGTTGGCTGAATATAATCGCCTTCAGCCCAATGTGCAGGTGAATCGCGACACCTTACAGCAGCTTCTCAAAGCCAGACAGGATCTAGGGTTAGAAATTGCCCGTGGTGGGTTTGATTGGCAGGTGGTTGAGCAGCCAAAAGTCGGACAAAAAACTGGTCCAAGCTGGCTGCGAAATATGCTGCTAGGAGCCGTAGGGGGCTTGATGTTAGGAGGCGTTGCTGCCTTTTTGCGAGAAGCTGCCGATGATGCGGTTCGCACCTCTGAAGATTTCAGGAAGCAAGTTTCGCTCCCGCTACTGGGCATGGTGCCGGATGTGCCATTAGGGGAGATCAGTCCTCGATCGATGATGCCCTTTCAGAGAACCGGAACTCTGGCTCCTTCGATGATCCAAGTGATTCACTGGGCACCCTTTCGGGAGTCGCTAGATTTGATTTATAAGAATATCCAGCTATTGACAGCAGCGAGTCCGCTGCGCTCGCTAGTGGTCACGTCTGCGTTAGCCGGGGAAGGAAAATCGACGATCACGCTAGGGTTAGCGATCAGTGCGGCGCGGCTGCATCAGCGAGTATTGATCATTGATGCTGATCTGCGTCGTCCAGGGTTGCACAAACAGCTTGAGTTGCCCAACGAGCAGGGATTGTCTAATCTATTGTCGAGCGATCGGATGCCCAGCCAAAGTGCTATTCAGCCCGCAGGAACCTATAGCGATCTGTCGATTTCGGTGTTGACAGCGGGTCCAGCTCCGAGCGATCCCGTTAAGTTGCTCAGTTCTCGGCGTATGAAAGAGCTGATGGCGGTGTTTGAGCAAACCTATGACCTGGTGATTGTCGATGTTCCCCCGGTATTAGGAATTGTTGATGCAATGCTGGCGGCATCGTTTTGTGATGGAACATTGATGGTGGGCAAAATTGGGCAGGTGACACGCCAAGAAGTGACGCAAGCCGTAGCAGCGATGAATCGGTTGAATCTGGTTGGTATGATTGCTAATGGCGCGCCTCTTCCTAGCAATCAGTATTATCGGAACGTGTCAGTTTATTAGAGATATTTGCAGTGACTTAAAGCCCTCCAGATTTGGGGTATTTTCTGATGCAAACGAGTCCTAAGAACTCTGTGAAAGCTGCGATCGTAATGTCAAAATCTATCAAAAGGTAGGTGAAATACTTACAAAACTATCATTAGTTTACGAACTTTAATAAACTTCTATTGATAAGCTTGTAAATATGAGCACTTCTCATAAATAGAGAAATCAAGAATATGATACCTCCTAAAAAAGTTTGAGATCCCATCAGAACAATCTGTAAACAGGATTACATAATTAGGATTTTAAGAGCTTCAAACTCTTCTATATAAAAATTTCTTTTTTATTCTGAACTAAGTCAGTGTGTATTCTGAGCTTTTCAAGCATCAACTTGTATAACTTGACACTCAATAAAATAACGCTACTTTTGCCTCTTTTGTGTGCTTTAAGGTCTATGAGTAAAGACCCATGCGAGATATCACGTCTGAGCACGAAATAAAGACTACGGATCTAACCTGATGTAGATTCTTTTTCTCGCTCACCCACTAATATTTAGGTTACTCAATACTTCTCATAGGTAACTCAGATAGGAACGCGTCTGAACTGGGTAATCACCAGACAGAGCAGTTGCAATCGGTTTAATGATCTCGAATTGTGCCTTTTGTATCTAACTTCACCCAACTCATATGACGACTTTTAATCCTCCAATTTTGCAGGAAAGCCGTTCTTTAGTCAGGGAACGATCGGGTGTTGAATCTCCTGGATATGTGCTCAAATGGCGACAAAAACAGTTGCTCGTCCTGCGACTATGTCAGCAGACTCATTCTCCCCATCTCCCTCCTCTGACTAACGAACGATGGCTGATCGACTGTCTCAAACACTCTCCAGTTCGCTTAGTGCGGGTTGATGCAGGCGTGGGCGAAACTGGACTAAGATTTTGGGCAAATGCCTGTGAGCGATCGGGCAAGACGCTTTACTTGAAGTTACCTAACACCTCTAAGCTTCCCCACAAGCGCACTAGCGTTTCGTGGAGTTGTAAGCGCCTATTAGATTTGAGCCTAGCCTCATTGATGCTATTGCTGTTGAGTCCGATAATGGTGACGATCGCAGTTTTGATCAAGTTTTATACGCCCGGTCCGATCGTGTTTCAGCAGTGGCGAGTGGGGCAACGAGGCAAATTATTTAGGGTGTTCAAGTTTCGCACGATGGCGGTTAACGCTGAACAGCATCACCATCAAGTGATGGCAGGTCAGGTGCAAACCAACTTGCATAAACGGGATGATGATCCCCGCGTTACCTCGTTAGGTAAATGGCTGCGAAAATATAGCCTGGATGAATTGCCCCAACTGTTCAACGTGCTGCGAGGCGAAATGAGTCTGGTCGGACCTCGACCTTGGGCGCTTTATGATGCGGTTCGCATTCGTCCAGATATGTTGCAGCGGTTAAATGCTTTGCCCGGAATCACAGGCGTATGGCAAATCGAAGCTCGATCGCACCTACTCGACATCGACATGGTGAACGATCGTGACCTGGAATATCTGCGTAACTGGTCTTTGACAGAAGATCTAAAAATTCTGCTGAGAACGGTGCCCAAAGTGCTGTCAGGATTTGGGGCGTGTTGAGTTAAACCAAGAAAATTTCTGATGAGTATCCATGCGACTTAAGTTTCTCAACGGTGTGCGGAGGGGAGTTGAAGCCACGCGCTTTTGGCAAGACAACTCCTTGATTTTGAGAGAGTTTCGATACTTTCCGGGGATTGCGATCGCTGCAATTTTCTTTGCGCTGTGTGCCGCGTCTTTTGAAGGATTTGGGTTTGGCTTTCTCCTGGCGTTTCTGCAAAGTCTCGTCAGCCCAACAGCGACCCCGTTTAAAACCGGGGTGAACTGGTTTGACCTCTGGATCTTGGGGGTCAACACATCCTCGACTAGCCGCCTCTATCGGGTGTCAGGTCTGATTCTCGCCTCCACCTGGATTCGAGCCGGATTTAACTACCTGACTCAGGTATACACCGAGTTGACTCAGCAAAAACTCGTCGATCAGCTCCGCAAACGGATTTTTGAACAACTGCAAGCCGTGAGCCTTAGCTATTTTGGCAAGACGCATTCGGGGCAATTGATCAACACCTTGACGGGCGAACTGGGTCGATTGCAGTCAGCCTTTTCGTTGATTGCTTACATGATCTCGAAGGGAGCCACGCTGATCGTATACGCCGTGTTGATGTTCACAATCTCCTGGCAATTGACTGTGATTGCTTTAATGTTGTTCACACTGTTAGCGGTTGGGTTATCAAATCTCAATAGGCGAGTGCGTGAAAGCAGTTTTGCCGTCTCGACTGCATCAGGAGCGTTTGCAACGGTTTCGCTTGAGTTTATTAATGGAATTCGCACTGTGCAAGCTTCGGCAACTCAAGATTATGAGCGCAAACGCTTTTATCAATCTAGTCAAGAGATGCTGAGCAGCAGCATGAAGGCGGCAACTCGTAGCGCGATCGTCCGACCGATGGCAGAAGGGTTAGCCACGACCGTTTTGATCAGCATGATTATTATAGCGATCACGATATTTGTCGCAAATGGAACGCTGCAAACTGCGTCGCTGTTGACGTTTTTATTTATTTTGTTTCGACTCGTCCCGGCGGTGCATGAGTTGAACGGCAACCGAGCACAATTGAGCGGATATGGAGGCACGATCGATAACATTACTGAGGTGCTGCGAAGCGATAACAAACCCTATCTACTTGATGGAACTAGCCAGTTCGCAGGATTAGAGAGAGCGATCGAGTTCGTCGCGGTTGACTTTGGCTACGATCCCGCGTCTCCAGTGCTGAAAGACATCACGCTCACCATTCCCCGCGGGAAAATGACGGCGATGATCGGCGCATCGGGTGCCGGAAAAACGACCCTGGTAGATTTGATTCCTCGCTTTTACGATCCGACACGAGGACGAATTTTGCTGGATGGGAAAGATCTGCGATCGTTCTCTATCAAATCTCTGCGAGACAAAATGGCGATCGTTAGTCAAGACACGTTTATCTTCAATGCGTCGGTGCGGTATAACATCGCCTACGGCTTGGAGAATGTGACTGACGCTGAAGTCTGGACTGCCGCGAGACAGGCAAACGCGCTGGATTTCATTTTAGAAATGCCCCAGCAGTTTGAGACCAAATTGGGCGATCGAGGGGTGCGGCTCTCAGGCGGACAGCGGCAGCGTTTAGCGATCGCGCGTGCTCTCCTGCGGAATCCTCAACTCCTGATTCTCGATGAAGCCACGAGCGCTTTAGATTCTGTTTCAGAACGATTGATTCAAGAATCGCTAGAGCAACTGTCAGAAGGACGCACCGTAATCGCGATCGCGCACCGGTTATCGACGATCGCGCGTGCTGATAAAGTCGTGGTGTTAGAGCAAGGGCAAATTGTCGAGCAGGGCACTTATCAAGAGTTGCTCAACCTGCGCGGCAAACTCTGGAGCTATCACCGAATTCAGCACGATGTTGATGTGAAAACAGACGGCTAACTTACTTGAGGAGAGAAAACCTGATGCATTTAATTGCTTTAGAGAAAGTGCCGTCTTCGGATCGAGGTGGACAGGAGAAAAACCTGTTAGAAATCTGTCGTGATTTGGTCAATCGAGGTCACAGGGTCACCCTGCTTTACGAACGAGAAGGCAATCTGCTCGACCAATACCGTGAGTTTTGTGAATTTACCCAGCACGTTGACGCGTATGGATTTGACCGCCGCAGACCCAAGAACTTTTTGCAGTTTGTTCGCAATGTTGCCGGAATTGGTAAAATCCCAACTTATGAGGACAGCATTGTGTTTAGTAATACTTGCCACGCTGTCGCCTTTGGCTATGCCCTGTCTCGGCTGAGAAGGCTACCCCTTGTCTGTTATTTCCAAACTCCCTTTTCATCTGACCTTAATCGCCAAAATCGGTTTGCCCTCGCTCGCGCCGATCAATACATTACTGTTTCTCACCAAACTAAGCAGACTTGGGTAGAGTATGGTCTGCCTGACTCAAAAATTGAGGTGGTTCACAACGGTACTGATCTCCATCAATTTAAGCCTGCCCAAGATTTTTTAGCCACCCGTCAACAGTGGAGAATTTCTGAACGCGCGAAAGTGGTTGGCTATGCAGGTCGGATCGATCCAGAAAAAGGACTTGAATATCTGATTAAAGCAGTCGCACTTTTAGCAACTCAAGAGCCAAACATTAGACTTATGATCGCAGGAAGACCTGTTGTTCATATCAATGCGGTCAAGGGCACCGAATGCGAAGACAAAGGGATGAACTATCAGCGATCGCTAGAGCAATTAGCGAAAGATTTAGGCATCGAAAACTGCGTCCAATTTCTGGGTTACTTATCCGATCCGGCTGCTCTCTATCAGACCAGTGATGTCACCGTCTTGCCGAGCATTTGGGCAGAACCGTTTGGTCGCTCAATTATTGAATCTCTCGCCTGCGGAACCCCCGTGATTGCGAGTCGTATTGGGGGAATTCCTGAGATTTTGACGGGAGAGTTTACGGCTAACTTAGTGCCAGCCAGAGACGAAAAAGCGCTAGCCAAACGGCTCTCTGAGATTATTCACTGGCGAGAAACCGATCGGGGACTTGGGCAGCGATGTTCTGATCATGTGGTCAATCACTTCAGCTTAGAAAGCATGATTGGTGGAGTCGAAAGAACGTTGTTGAACACCACAAAAACGTAACTCCCATCTTCTATACCTATGAACACTCCTCGGATTTTGTCAGTCACTGAAGGCTTTCTCGGACACATCACTTATGGGCATCTGATGCGAGAGCATTTAAGTCAGTCTTGCCCGATCGATTTCTATTGGCACAACGACGATCGAGAACTGCGAACTCGGATTGCGATGCGGGCGATCGGGCATTATCGCATTCCGCCAACTCGCTGGACATCTGAACAAAATGCTGACTTTTATCTTTTTCGATCTCAGATGTGCTTGGGCTATTTTGCGCGACGAGTGGTGTTGAGAAAAATGGCAGAAACTCATTATTCTGCCCTACATTTGCACACTCAGACCCTTGCCTACGTGTGCCTCGATCTGATGAAAAAGATGCCCACTGTGGTCAGCCTCGATCGGACTGCCGCTCAAGCTTCTAGAGAATACACAAAGCCGAGTATGAGATGGACATTTACGCCCAATCTTCATCGCGATAAAAAAGTCTTTGAAGCCGCAAAAAGCATCGTCAGTTTCTCAGAAGCTGCACGGCGATCGGTGATCGAAGATTATGATATTTCACCTGAAAAAGTCGTCGTTATTTATCCTGGAGTCGATGTCAACGAAATTCCACTGGCTGAGTCATTAAACAAGTCTAGTGAGAAACGATTTAACATCCTATTTGTGGGCGGCGATTTTGCGCGGAAGGGGGGTCACGATTTAGTTAACGTGTTCCTAGAAAATTTTGCGGATCGTGCCGAGCTTCATCTTGTCACCCAAACGAATCTTAATGTCAACCATCCTCACATTCACCTTCACAAAACGATTAAAGCCTACACGCCCGACTGGTTGGCGCTTTATCATCAAGCGGATGTATTTGTGATGCCTACTTATTCAGAGCCATTTGGGTGGGTGTTTATAGAAGCAATGGCTGCTGGGTTGCCGATTGTCGCCACTAACATCACCGCTATTCCTGAAATGGTGACATCGGGCGAAAATGGGTTCTTGATCGAACCGGGCGATCGCGTTGCTCTTACTCAAAGTATTGATCAACTGATCAACAATCCTGAATTAAGACAGAAAATGGGTCATCAAGGACGCAATCTCGTTGAACATAAATTTAATGCAAAAACTAACTTTAAAAAGTTAGAACATCTGTTTAATGAGGCAATCGTCGCACGATGAAAACTCTATTCACTTGTCATTATCCATTTGATGTCAATGCGGGTGCGGCTGGCGTAACGTGGCGGCTCGGTCAAGAATATCAAAAGCTAGGACATGACGTTGCTTACTATTCGCTCGATGATGTGCCACAAATTCATAAACTGGCAAAGCTTTCGGCATTTCCGATTTTTGTGGCGCGTCAGATTTCTCAACTCCTGGACAAACAAGCCGTCGATGTGGTCGATGCCTCCACAGGCGATGCCTGGATGTGGGCCACGCTGTTCAGCAAATTTCGCAAACGTCGTCCCCTTTTAGTGGCGCGGTGCCACGGTTTAGAGCATATCGAGCACCTGGAGTATTTGGAGGAAGCGCGACGCGGCAATCTGCGCCTGAGTTGGAAATATCCGCTTTATCGTGGCAGCATTCGCCTCTGGGAAGCCGCGACCTCCATGCGTTATGCGGATGTCGTTTTGTTGCTCAATCAGCGCGATCGCCACTATGTGATTGACCATTTAGGCATTCATCCCGATCGTGCTCACATCGTTCCCAACGGCATCTCTGACGCTTATCTCAATCTCCCGTTTGAGCCGACTCCTGCTCAAGGGGAACCGTTACGCATCGCCCAAGTGAGTAGCTACATTGTCCGCAAAGGCATTCAATACGGCACCCCTGCACTCAACCGTGTTCTGCAACGCCATCCTCAAGTCGAGGTTAGTATGCTGGGCACTGAACGTCCGGTTGAAGAAGTCTATGCAGCCTTTGATCCGGCTGTGCGCGATCGGGTTAAAGTTGTTCCTTATTACGCCAACAATACGCTGCCAACCTTGCTTAAAGGGCATCACATCAAACTCTTCCCCACTATCTCAGAAGGGTTTGGTGTTGCCCTTGTAGAGGCGATGGCATGTGGGTTAGCGCCCATTACTACCGCCACTCCGGGTCCGTTGGAAATCGTGCAAGATGGCAAAGACGCGATCGTGATTCCCTGCCGAGACAGCGACGCGATCGAGCAGGCATTAGATCGATTAATTGGTGATCGTGAATGCCTCGATCGACTTCGCCGCAATGCCTACAGCACGGCTCAAACTTACAGTTGGTCACGGGTCGCCCAAGACAATCTTCGTTGCTACGAAGCAGCCCTTTCATCATGACTTCTTCCTCCCGTCTCCTCTATCCTGCCCCCGCCTGGATTGCGATTCTCAGCCTGGTTCTGTTTTCGGCGTTTTGTCTGGTTGTCCACGCAGGCGGACTGTTGCGCTATGCCTTTCCAGCAGGCTGTTTGGTAGTCGGCGCGTTTCTCTATTGGCGCTATCCGCTTCTCTATATTGGGTTTACGTGGTGGGTTTGGTTCTTAGTGGCATTTGTGCGGCGCTTAGTGGATGTGCAAGCGGGATGGGCTGACCCCAATCCGGTGCTGTTGGCTCCGTTTTTTGTGACGATCGTTTCTCTGATCACGTTTGCGAGAGAGTTGCCAAACGCTTTAAAGGGAGCGGGATTGCCCTTTGTGCTTTGCATGATAGGAGTGGTCTATGGTTTTTTGGTTGGGCTGATTAAGAACCCGCCACAGACCACGATCGTCCCGTTGCTCAATTGGTTAGCTCCCGTTGCATTTGGCTATCATCTTTATTCTAATTGGCGTATCTACCCTGATTTGCGACAGAGTTTTCAGCGCATTTTTGTCTGGGGCGTGTTGGTGATGGGAGCTTATGGCGTGGTGCAATTCTTGATCGCGCCCGGATGGGATCGTTTTTGGCTTCAGAATCAAACGACTCAAGTGTTTGGAACGCCAAACCCTTTAGGAATCAGAGTTTTTAGCACTATGCAATCACCACAACCGTTTGCCTGTGTGATGGTTGCTGGATTAGTCTTACTGTTGGCAAGTCAAAACTCGTTGCGCTTTTTGGCATCGGCTGTAGGCTATCTGTCCCTGTTATTATCATTAGCTCGATCGGCGTGGCTGAGTTGGGTCGTTGCATTAGTCGTGTTTTTACCATCGCTGAAACCAAAATTACAAATGCAACTTATTTTGACGCTTTTAGTCATGATGGTTGTAGTGTTGCCGTTGACGACGATTGATCCATTTGCGTCGGTAATCAGCGCTCGAGTTCAAACCGTGTTTGCAGGACAAAATGATGTGAGCTATGCGGGTCGATCGCAGGGCTACAGCACGATTCTTACCGATGCTGTGACCAATGTTCCTGGTTTAGGAATGGGATTTGTGTTTAAAGATTCTAGCATTGGCAGCAATGATAGTGGAGTTCTCACGCTGTTATTAACGCTCGGATGGCTCGGACTGTTGCCCTATTTGGGAGGATTGCTATTGCTCATTGTGAGTTTGATTCAAAGTCGCGAGGCGATGAATGATTCGTTTATGAGCGCAGCGAGAGCGATCGCCATTGGCACCTTTTCTCAAATTGGGTTGAATAATGTGATGTTAAGTTCGTTTGGCATGGTGTTGTGGAGTTTTATCGGCATCACGATCGCTGCCCGTCAATATTATGCAAAATCAGCCTTGATCAGCGACTTTTAGACCAACTCGTTTGGAGTAATCTCTATGACTCAAGCAATCAGGTCGCTCAAAGCCGTTAACATTTATTAGATTCTAGGTTTCATAGTCATCAGTTACGGCGTTTTTGCCTTAAATAGTTATGGGAATAACGTTCAAAAGGTTCGAGTTTAGAAGCTGTCATTTCATGGAGCTTTCTAGAACATTATTTACAACGAAATTATGTTTTTCAAGCTTTCCCATGAATATGCCCATCTATTGCCAATTTTATTGAGTGTCACTTACCTGATTGCAGCCTCCGATCGTGTCAAATGATCTAGATATTTGAGTTTTCTGATCGGGCTACAGCTTTTAGATGGGCTGATTTTCAATCTCGACGTTCTTCAGACTTATCAAAAAGATCCCGTTGCCAAGACGATTCATTCAGACTCTACAAAAATTTATGTCTCAATCAAAGAAGGAGTTTTAATCAGAGAACTGAACGGGCGATCGATCAAGCCTATCAGTTGGTCGAGTTCAACCAAAAACGACATTGATGACGCGATAGGAAGATTAGAAAACGGGTAGGCTTATCATAGGGACGATTGTGTGATGATCTTCCCTAGGAGTGAGCAACTTTATGCCCTTTGCTTAGTAAACTGTTCAGCGATGAGCATCATTTTGTCTGTCCCTAACTTAGAGGATATTGAGATCCAATTGCTTTTAGACGGTATCTATCGCTACTATGGTCACGATTTTCGTAACTATGCTGCTGACTCAATCAAGAGACGCATTCGGCGCTTTTTGAGTCTAGAAGGGGTAGAGACTGTTTCGGCACTCCAAGCGCAAATTTTTCACGATCGTGCCTGTCTTAAGCGATTTTTACTCAGTCTCACCGTCAATGTGACGGCAATGTTTCGCGATCCTAGCTTCTTTCTCGCCTTTAGAACGCTGGTCGTACCCCTCCTGCGAACTTATCCTTTCATTCGCATCTGGCATGCTGGCTGCTCGACGGGGCAAGAAGTATATTCGATGGCGATCGTGCTCCATGAAGAAGGACTTTATCATCGCTGTCGCATTTACGCGACTGATACCAACGAGGTTGTCTTGCAAAAAGCAAAGCAGGGCATTTTTTCACTGGAGTTGATGCAAGAATACACACAACTTTATTTAAAGGCAGGAGGCAAACGCAGCTTCTCAGAACATTATACGGCTGCGTATAACAGCGCAATTTTTCGCTCATCACTCAGAGAAAATATTGTCTTCTCACAGCACAATCTCGTTAGCGACTCATCGTTTAATGAATTTAATGTGATTATCTGCCGCAACGTATTGATTTACTTTAATCGCATCCTTCAAGATCAAGTGTGCAATCTGTTTCACAGTAGCTTGTGCCCGTTTGGAATTCTTGGTTTGGGGCAACAAGAATCGCTCAAATTCACATCTTATGAAAAGCAATATGAAGAAATTGTGGCGGGTGAAAAGCTTTACCGGAGATTGAGCTAGTGACCTTACCGTATCCCCTCTTCCCGGTTAATTATCCTTCTTTACTCATAAGAGCTTATGCAGTCTGACACAAAAATAAATATTCTGCTGGTAGACGATCAGCCAGAAAATCTGCTAGCGCTAGAGGCAATTTTGGGCGATTTGGGTGAGAATTTGGTCAGAGCTAACTCTGGGCAAGAAGCGTTAAGACATCTACTCGGTCAAGATTTTGCTGTCATTCTGATGGACGTGCAGATGCCAGGAATGGATGGATTTGAAACCGCCACATTAATCCGTAGTCGCGCTCGATCTCGCCACGTTCCGATTATTTTTCTCACTGCCTTTAGCGCCAGCGATCAGTTGATGTTTAAAGGCTATGCGATGGGCGCAGTTGATTATCTGTTTAAACCCATTGAGTCCAGCATTCTTATTTCTAAAG
This sequence comes from Phormidesmis sp., assembly GCA_965277365.1. GTDB lineage: Bacteria > Cyanobacteriota > Cyanobacteriia > Leptolyngbyales > Leptolyngbyaceae > Phormidesmis_A. Next base: position 356,031 of record CBDICO010000002.1, read on the forward strand.
TGACTGTATTTGTCGATCTGTTTAAGAAATCTGAATCGGTGCAGCGACAGGCAGCCCAACTGGTCGCGATGAATGGAGAATTGCGGCAGAGCGAAGAACGATTTCGATCGCTGAGTGCCTGCTCTCCGGTCGGGGTGTTCGTGATCGATTCGGCAGGATACTGCACCTACGCAAATCCTCGGTTTCAGGCGATTTGTGGCTTAACCGAGGCTCAAAGTTTAGCCGCAGGTTGGTTCCCATCGGTCTATGCCGACGATCAAGACCGTGCGATCGCGCAGTGGATGACCTATGTACAGAACGGCGGCGACTATTCTGAAGAAGTGCGATTTGAAAGTGTCGATTACACCCTGCGCTGGATGCACGTCCGCTCTAGCCCGATGCTGTCGGCTCAAGGCGACCTCTTGGGATATGTCGGAACGATCGAAGACATCACTGAGCGTAAACAAGCCGAAGAAACTCGTGCTGAAATGGTGCGCGAACAGATTGCCCGCCAGGAAGCCGAAACTGCCAGCCGCATGAAAGACGAGTTTCTCGCGGTGCTTTCTCACGAGTTGCGAACCCCCCTTAACTCAATGTTGGGCTGGGCGAGACTGCTGCGATCGAAGAAGATGGATGAGACGAGTGTGGCTCGTGCATTAGCCACGATCGAGCGCAACGCCGAAGCCCAATCGCGATTAATCGAAGACATTTTAGATATGTCTAAAATCATTCGCGGTAAACTTCAGCTTAATTATTGTGCAGTGAATCTGATTCAGGGGGTTGAGATTGCTCTCGATTCGGTGCGTCCGCAAGCTGATGTTAAAGCGATTCAGATCACGGCGGTGATCGATCGCTCCATTGGCAAAGTCTGGAGCGATCCGGTGCGGTTGCAGCAGGTGATTCTCAATCTGTTGACAAATGCGATTAAGTTTACGCCCGACAAGGGAACCGTTGAGGTGCGGCTAGAGCGGGGGAACGATGAGGAAGTTGTGCGGCTGCAAGTGATTGATACAGGGATTGGCATTCACGCTGACTTTTTGCCAAGAGTCTTCGATCGGTTTCGACAAGCGGATAGCAGCACGACTCGATCATTTGGGGGCTTGGGGTTGGGGTTAGCGATCGTGCGTCATTTGGTCGAGCTAACGGGGGGCACGATTCGAGCAGAAAGCCCTGGTGAAGGGAAAGGCTCAACGTTTACGATCGTTCTCCCACTCTGGCAGGGCATTGATCCGATGCTCAATCATTTGGGGTCAGAAGATTTGGAAGGCGCAAATGTCTCGTGAATCGTCTATTAAACGTGTATTGGTGATCGACGACGAATCCTACATTCAAGAAATCACGAAAATTTGTTTAGAGACGGTGACAAATTGGCAGGTGATTATTGCAAGTTCGGGGAGGGAAGGCATCGTCAAAGCCGAAACCGAACAGCCCGACGCGATTTTGTTAGATGTCATGATGCCTGACATGGATGGACTGACGACTTTCGCCAAACTTCATGCCAGCGCTTTGACTCAAGGCATTCCAGTAATTTTGTTGTCTGCTAAGATTCAAACTGCTGATCATCGGCACTATTCTGAAATGGGCATTAAGGCAACGATCGCCAAACCCTTTGAGCCGTTAGACCTCGCCCATCAAATCGCCACCGCCTTAAATTGGAAGGTGTAGACAAAATTCCTTCCATCCGCACATTGCGCCATTGAGGTAGAGATGTTTCGATGGAACGTCTCCTTGCCATCGGGTAATCGCGTAATCTTTGAGCACGATCTATCATCAGTCATGGCAAAGTTGGGTATCTCTTGGGTAGTTCCTCAAAGCCCATCTCACACCTACAAAATCTTAGAATCGTTTACAGCAGTTGAGGCAACGGCTCCTCCTGCACCGGGGTAAGGATGCGATTAGAGATTGAGCCTCCAGTCGTGGAGCGGTGAATAGAGCGATCGGTAGCGGTGCCAAGCGGCTTCTAACTCTGGAGAGAGCGAATTGGGGTTGATGGCACGATGGGAATTCACCTTCTCGATCGGCACTGCGGCAATGCTGCGATACACTCCGGTTCCCAACCCTGCTAAAATCGCCGCTCCTCGCCCCGACGCTGCCGACACTGTAGAACAATAGAGAGGCACTTGCAGCACATCTGCCAGAAACTGTTGCCATGCAGGTTCGATCGTGCCTCCTCCCCCTACTCTGAGTGATGGCACAGCAATTCCGATCGCTGTCATCGCCTCTAATCCCTGCCTGAGCGAAAACGCAACGCCTTCTAACGCGGATCGCATCAGGTGCGATCGTGAGTGATGCAGTCCCAACCCCACCCAAGCACCTCGTGCATTCGGGTCGAGATGAGGAGTGCGTTCTCCAGTCAAGTAGGGTAAAAATGTTAGCCCTTCACAGCCCGCAGGAATGGCAAACGCCTGGGTATAAACTTGTTGCCACGTTAGACTGAGCATATCGCGCACCCATTCTAACGCCAAGCCCGCATTTTGCAGTGCAGCGAGGGTATACCACTGCTGAGGCAACGCCGATCGATACAAATGAGTCTGTTTTTGAGGATCAGCAATCGGCTGATTACGGAGGCTGACGATTTGGGCACCCGTTCCGATCGTCAGTTGCACCACGCCCGGAGTGACCACGCCATTTCCGATGAGAGCGGCGGCGGTATCAGCGGCTCCAGCTACCACGGGCAAACCGGACGGTAAGTCTAAATGTTCTGATGCTTCAGAGGTCAGATATCCAGCAATGCTGCTTGATGGAATCAGTTTAGGAAGCCAATCCGATCGTAGATTCAACGTGTTGATGACAGTAGATGACCAGCGATCTTTGAGCACGTTATAAAGCAGGGTGCCCGATGCGTCAGAGGGTTCTGTCGCGACCTCTCCTGTGAGCCGAAATCGCAGCCAATCTTTGGGCTGAAGTGCCCATCGAGCGATCGCATAAATATCCCGTTCATGTTTGCGGAGCCACAGCAAACTCGTTCCTGCCATTCCTGTTGTGATCGGGTTAGCAAGTTTGGCTTGTAAATCTGCTCCGACCGCGTGATAGGCATAGAGCACTTCGCTCGATCGCGTGTCTGCCCAAAGAATTGCCGGATAAAGTGGCTGGGCGTTGGCATCGGTTAAGACAACTCCGTGCATCTGTCCCGAAAGTCCGATCGCTGTCACCTGTTTGCGGCGATCTCGAACCGTAGATTTGACGGCGATCGCCACTGATGCCCACCAATCTAAGGGGTTAATCTCTGCCCATCCCGGTTGAGGTGTTTGCACCACATAAGCGCTCGACGATTCAGCAATCATGGTGCCATCATTGCCCAACAGCACCGCTTTCACCGAACTGGTTCCTAAATCAATGCCTAGCAGCATAATTCGTTTTAAAGGTTAGATGGGGACGTGCAAATATTTGTGGATGCTCTAATCTTGATTTTAGATCTGAATCAAAATCCTATGTCTCTTCCTCATGTGGTTGTTTTCGGCAGCATTAACCTGGATCTGGTGGCAAATGCCCCTCGTCTCCCTGCGCCTGGAGAAACGTTAATCGGTCATCGGTTCTCAACCGTTCCAGGGGGCAAGGGAGCAAATCAGGCAGTCGCGATCGCCCGTCTCAATATTCCAACGGTGATGATTGGGCGAGTCGGAAACGATCGCTTTGGACAAGAACTTTTACAAAGTCTGCAATCCGCAAAAGTTCAAACAGAAAATATCTTGGTAGATGATTCAGTTAGCTCTGGTGTTGCACTCATTACAGTTAATGATCACGGTGAAAATACCATCATTGTGATTCCCGGTGCTAACGGGCAGGTGAATGAATCTGATCTTGGGAGATTATCGTCTCACTTAACAGGAGCCGACTCACTGTTATTACAGCTAGAGAGTCCGATCTCAGCCGTCAAAGCCGCTGCTCAAGCAGCTAAAAAACTAGGAGTTCGGGTGATTCTTGATCCGGCTCCGGCACAGTCTAACTTGCCGATCGAACTCTATTCATCAATTGATATCTTGACTCCTAACGAGGTCGAAGCCGCACAACTGGTTGGGTTTCCGATCGAGAGTCCGGCTTTGGTTGCAGAGGCAGCCACCGTTTTGCAGCAGCGTGGAGTCAATACTGTGGTGATCAAATTAGGGGCAAAAGGCGGATTTTGTGCCACACCCGATGAGGCATTCTTTTTTCCTGCCTTTCGAGTCGATGCGATCGACACCGTAGCCGCCGGAGATGCCTTTAATGGAGGACTCGCTGCCGCCCTCGCAGACGGGAAACCACTTCGAGAAGCTATGACTTGGGGAGCCGCCGCCGGAGCACTCGCTACTACGAAATCAGGGGCACAGGATTCACTGCCCGATCGCGCTACGCTGCTCACGTTTCTTCAACAAACCAATCGATAAGCTTGCGGGCAATGCTCAATCGAGGTGGAATGTTGGGTAGATCGTGTTTATGAAACCAGCCAGCTTCGGCGATTTCGGTTGGCTCGATCGTGATCTCTCCCCCCGCATAAACTGCCGTAAACCCAATCATCAACGAGTTAGGAAACGCCCAAGACTGAGAGCCAAAATAACGGATGTCTTTGACCTCAATGCCCACCTCTTCACGCACCTCACGAATCAGCGTTTCTTCGAGCGATTCTCCTGGCTCCACAAAACCCGCCAACACACTAAACATCGACGATGGAAAGCGCGGCGATCGCGCTAACAAAATGTCTTCGCCACGAGAAATCAACACAATAATCGCAGGCGACAACCGGGGATAATTAATCAGCCCACAGTTAAGACAGCATTTTGCTCGGTCTCCGACTACCTGAGTCGTGGGCGTGGCACAATGTCCACAATATTGATGAGTCCGATCCCATTCCTTGATCTGAACGGCGCGACCACTTAACGCGAACAGGTCATCATCTAGCCTGCCGTATAGTTCGCGCAGCCCTAGAACTGCCATGTTTGGCGGAATAACGGCATCTTTACTCAGTTCAGCCGAATAGCAGGGGCGATCGTCGAGAGTGCCTAAAAACTGAGTCCGAATTGGAGACAGCCCAATCTCGGTTAAGTTTTCTAGCTCAGGAATCTGAGTCTCATCGCCTTCGGCGTAAACCAGTAATTGATTTCCCACAAACGCAAACCACCACGATCGTGACGGCTCTGTGGGAGGAGTCGAGCTAGAAGTAAAAGTTCGGTGCATGATCGACACTCAGAATCGCCCTCATACTAACACTTGTTCTCTAAAGCAATGGGGTAGGCAATCCTGCTCGTTTTCTCAGTTCAGCAGCGAGTAGAGTAAAATCCATTTGAGTTCGATCGTTAACGTGTAGTAGTGGCTGTGATTTGTTGAAGAAACCTCTCTACAAATGGAAAAGATTACTGATGATAGTAGGCATTTGTGGATTTGCCTACCTCTCTGTCTGTCTTTTTCTTCTATTGCGCCAACGTCATCTGATCTACCGTCCTCAGTCTGTCTTCTCGATGCTTCCTAGTGCATCAGCGTTTAACCTTTCCTATGAAGATGTGTGGATACCGATCCTAAACTCTAAAGAACGGCTGCATGGTTGGTGGGTTCCATCCGCATCATTACAGGCACCATTTTCTGTGATTCCCAACGAGCCAACGCAAATACTCAAGACTCCCAAGGTGATGTTGTATTTGTGTGGGGTGGGTCGCAATATGGGAGATTATAACTATCTCGCTAGAGTTGCAGCATTTCGGCAACTTGGGTTTTCAGTCTTGGTGTTTGATTATCGGGGGTATGGTCGAAGTGAAGGAGGTTTCCCCAACGAATCGCAGCTTTATGAAGATAGCCAAGCGGCTTGGAATTATCTGCGCTTTGTGCGTCATATTCCTCCCGATCAAATCGTGATTTATGGCGAGTCTCTGGGAGGGGCGATCGCACTAGATTTAGCGGTCAAGCATCCCGAAGCTAGTGGATTAATTATGCAAAGCGCGTTCACCTCCATGTCCGATGTGATCAGACATAAAGCGGTGGCTCAAATGTTTCCGATCGAGCAACTGCTGACTGAGCGATTTGATTCGCGTTCAAAAGTCCGATCGCTGCACGTTCCAGTTCTGTTTTTGCATGGAAGCAACGATTCTGTTGTGCCTGCTGAAATGAGCCAGCAGTTGTATGCTGTCGCTCCTGAACCGAAACAACTCCTGCTGATTTCTGGGGCTGAACACGTCAAAATTTACCAACCTGGAGATCAGTCCTATTTGAGAGCAATTCAGAGATTTGTTGAGTTGTTAGAGAGAGGCGTATGGCGAACGAGCCAGCGATGCAGCCCAATCATCACGATCGCTAGGGGCACCAACAAAGCGGGAATGACTTCTAACCCTGCTCGATTAGCAGTCCACCCCACGATCGTCGGAATCGACGCAGACCCTAAACTGCCCACACTGGCAAGAAACCCGATCGCGGCTGGAACGATCGGGGCAGCAACGCGCTGCGGAGTCAGCCAAATCATTGCCGGAAAAATAGCCGCGAGACCAAGCCCCATCAGAGGCAAACTTAACCACTGATTCGGGAAGCCCCACCACGTCAATAACCCGATCATCAAAAGCGCTAAAGAAACATCGATCGTGCGAATCGCTCCCAGATATTTGATCAGTTGACCCATCGCTAATCGTCCTAGCGTTAGCCCTAACCAGTAGCCTGCAATGCTATAGCCTGCAATCCAGGCAGGGATGCCTCGGCTGACGTGTTGAACCGTATATGACCAGTTGCCGATCGAGACTTCTGTGCCAACATAAATGAGTAGTAAAAGACTGGAGACGAGCACGATCGGAGTCTTCAACGCTCGACGAAGATTTGCTTTAGGATTGGTATTGATTGCAGGTTTGAGCATCATAGGCGGATAGCGATGCAACACTGCCCAGAGCATTCCGATAATCGTTAAGCTTACTAATCCTGCAACGAAAAAATAAATATGTCGCCAATAAAATCCTAACGCTAAAAGAGTCGTGGCGAGAATTGGACCTAACAACGCGCCAATTCCATAAAAGGCGTGAAGCATCCCCATCAGGTTGGCATTTTTTTGATCACTGGCGATAAACGTGTTGATTCCTGCGTCGATCAGTCCGGCTCCTAAACCGAGCAATAGCCCAGCAGCCACCATAACCCACCAGTGAGTTGTGAAGGCGTAAATGCTGAGAGCACTGGTAAGCGAGATTGAGGCAACGAGTAGCGATCGGGCTAATCCTAAAGAACTGCTGAGAAGACTGCTAGTTGCTGCCGCGATCGTATATCCGGTGACTTGGCTAATAAACAAAACTGTCACTGTTGCCGGAGTCAACTGATAAGTTTCTAAGATTGAAGGCAGCAACACCCCTAACCCACCTTCGGCAATGCCAATGGAAATGAAGGCGTAGAAGGCTAGTGCAATGCCGATCCAATGAGAATGAATGGGGTTTGGGCTTGATACCATTGATGACTCCCTCCACAGATTTACATCATGGTGCGTCACGATCGTTGCATCTCACGGTTTCATAAAAAGAAGGATGAGAGCAAATCACAGTTGTTAGGCGATTCGTTGTGTGGTTGGCAAGGTCAAAGCGGTTCAGCCAGTCCACAAATTCAGACCCCCTGCTTTGCATCTGAACTTTTAAGTCCGTTGAAGCGAATCAAACTATAGGAGTTACCCTCAAATCTGGACGGGTTCAGTTTGAGAATCCATGCGGATAAGAGCCTTCAAGCTTGGGCTTAAAAGAAGCAGTGAAGCCCGATCCTATGAAATGGGTCAGTCTCTTAAAGGAAGCTTTATCGAGCATCTTACCAAAGCCGAGAAAAAATACTTGGCGGGGCTTGTGGATGGCGAAGGCGATCGCAGCTTGTGAAACGATAAAGCTCAATGTAACTGGAAGGTCAACCACGCTTGATTTGATGGTTGAGCCGCTCACCCGTGACTTAAGTAGGGTCACGAGCGTGCTCACCGAACGCTGTCCGTTGCCTCGATCGCACACTCTAGTGTAATGCTGCCTCAAGTGGTTGCTTTTTGATACTCAACACAAGCTTAGATATGAGGCAGAGCTACCCCATCACCAGCACGAACCCTGACTAATGCTTGCTGCTGATCGATCGGCTCTTTATACTGTCCCAACACAAAAAAGAAGTTTGTTAACGATGAAGTCAAGCGGCAGCAGACAAGTTTTGAACTCTACCTAGATCCCTTGCTCTTCCACTTCGACATGGTGTTAGCCTGCGACGAGGACTTGTTCTTCAAATACTTGCCCTAAAAATCAATTTCATGCTTTAACTGTGAAATCGCTGGTTGTACCTTACCTTTAGCATATTAAAGAGAATTACGCACAGATTCTATGAGTTCATGTGCTGCTAATTCAATAAACTCTGATTTTTCACGAACAGGAATCATAAAGTAGCGTTCTATTGCAGAGATCGGAATCGTCTCTGGATACCACACTTCTATATAGGGAATCCACACTTTTCTATTACCTACTTCTTCGTGTGCCGCCTGATTTGGAATAAGATATGACGTAAGATATTGATAATTTAATTTTAAAGCTACAGTAAATGGTTTGTGATGCCAAAAGAAGCAGCCCCATTTTATAAATGTGGAAATGAACTCGGCATCATTCACTGAGCAAAAGTCAAACAAACAGACATATTCCTTGAGCTTGCCATAACTGTTTTCAGACTGTGGAAACGTATATTTACGCTCTCCCAAGTTAGGCTCAATACCTCCACTTTTTTCAATTCCTAAAATGCCTGAAGGACTTGTCAAATGCCATATACCACTTCGGAGAAGTACAGAGTATTCAGAAATCCAACTTTCGTTGAACCATTTTCTATTCATTTCGAGAAACTCATTGCCATCAGGAGTCATTTAGATTTTCTCAATTCTCATGAAGGATTTGAGGTCTTGCTATTATTTGGATGCGCCTAGAAGATTACAGATTAATTAAGGCTGTCAAACAGCAATGGTTTGGACAGTTCTAAATCGCTAACGGTAGAATCGGGGGTTCGACCTCCTCTGCGAGGTCAAATTCTAACAGTAGAATGCGGGTTTCAGCCTCTGCCTCAAAAAATGTCCCGTATTGAAACAGCTAGATTGCACAAAACAACTTTTGAAAGTTCCCTGATATAGTCTACCAACCCGGAGAGTTGGCTGTCGATCTGCTTATCAGCTTCAATTTCAAGAACTGGTAGATTTTACTCGTAGCTTGGAAGTTTGTTTTCGTGCGGCTCCCTAAAACCTTGACTTCACGTAGGTGGACAATCGATCGATACCCTGCTCGATCGTCGTCATGTCCGTCGCATAAGACAGCCGAATATGATCATCTGCCCCAAATGCAATACCTGGAATCACCGCAACTTGCTGTTCGCTCAATAGCCCATCGCAAAACTCAAGCGATGACATTCCTAGCTTGCTGATGTTGATGAAGATATAGAAAGCCCCATTGGGCTTCACACAGGTTAACCCCGGAATCGCGTTCACTAAATTGAAAATCACTTGGCGACGATCGGCAAAGGCGAGGCGCATCTTCTCAACACAATCTTGTGAGCCTTCGAGAGCGGCGATCGCCCCATATTGGGCAAACGTACACACATTAGACGTGCTGTGACCTTGAATCATGCTGACGGCTTTGAGGATTTCTAGCGGAGCCGCTAAATAGCCCACTCGCCATCCCGTCATTGAGTAAGCTTTTGCAAATCCGCTACTGATGATCGTGCGATCGAACACTTCAGAACTGACTGCACCAATACTCAAATGCTGGGCATCGTCATAGAGCAGCTTTTCGTAAATCTCATCTGAGACGACCAGAATATCGTGTTCGACCACTATTTCAGCGATCGCTCTCACTTCGTCTGGGGTGTAAACCATCCCGGTTGGATTTGAGGGCGAATTGAGAATAAACAGACGGGTTTTAGGCGTAATAGCTTGTCGCAACTGGTCGGGCGTAATCTTATAGCCGCTTTCTGCCGTGGTCTGGACAATCACCGGAGTCCCTTCTGCAAGCTTTACCATTTCGGGATAGCTCACCCAAAAAGGAGCCGGAATAATCACCTCATCGCCGACCTCGATCAGCGCCATCATCAGGTTATAGAGCGAATGTTTTCCCCCATTGGTAACGATGATGTTTTCGGCGTTGTAGCAGAGTTGATTATCGGTTTGCAGCTTGTGGGCGATCGCCTCTCTCAGTCTCGGTTCTCCTACCGCCGGACCGTAGCGAGTTTTGCCCGCCTTAAGAGCATCGGCTGCTGCTAATTTAATGTGATCTGGCGTGTCAAAATCAGGTTCTCCAGCACTAAAGCTACAGACATCGATTCCGTCTCGCTTCATGGCTTTGGCTTTGGCATCGATCGCCAATGTCAAGGAAGGAGTCACTTGCTTAACCCGTGCTGCCAGCTTCATAGGATTTTGAGTTATGAATTTTGAGTGCGTTGAGGCATCAGAAACTACGTCGAGGCGAGATGCCCTAACGCCTGTGCCTAGTCTTAAATCGTAACAGTGGATTTTAACTCAAAACCCAAAACTCAAAACTTAAGTCTCATTGCGTCACGCGATCGTGACATCAGGCGACAGATAAACATCCTGAATCTGATGAAACAGCTTAACGCCTTCCTCAAAAGGACGCTGGAATGTTTTGCGACCAGAAATTAGACCGCTTCCTCCGGCTCGTTTGTTGATCACAGCCGTACGAATCGCTTCTGCAAAGTCATCTTTTCCTGACGCGCCGCCTGAGTTAATCAACCCGACGCGACCTGAGTAGCAGTTTAGAAGCTGATAGCGAGTCAAATCGATCGGGTGACCGGTCGTCAGATCAGAATAGACGCGCTTGTCGGTTTTGCCGTAACTTTTGCCCGTGGCTTGAGCGACTGCCCCATACCCATTATTCACTTCGGGCAGTTTTTGTTTGATGATGTCAGCCTCGATCGTCACACCCAAATGGTTTGCCTGACCCGTCAAATCTGCCGCTAGATCATAGTCTTTGTCTTGCTTAAACGCGGAGTTGCGGAGATAGCACCAGAGCACCGTTGCCATTCCCAACTCATGGGCACGAGCAAACGCGCGGCTAACTTCTTGAATTTGCCGACTCGACTCAGGCGATCCAAAATAAATCGTCGCACCGACGGCTACCGATCCCAAGTTCCAAGCCTGCTCAACTGAGGCAAACATAAATTGATCAAACTCATTTGGGTAGGTTAACAGTTCGTTGTGATTGATTTTGGTAATAAACGGAATTCTGTGAGCATATTTGCGAGACACGCTACCCAAAACGCCCAACGTCGTTGCGACTGCATTACAACCTGCTGCGATCGCTAGCTTCAGAATATTCTCACTGTCAAAATAGATCGGATTTGGAGCAAACGATGCGCCTGCCGAATGCTCAATCCCTTGATCGACGGGTAAAATTGACAGGTATCCTGTGTTTGCCAATCGCCCAAACGAGTAAAGTTGTTGAAGGCTGCGAAGCACTTGTGGAGAACGATCGCTATAAGCAAACGTTCGGTCGATAAAATCGGGACCGGGCAAATGTAAGAGATCTTTAGAAACTTTTGCCTGATGGGTGAGCAAGTCTTCTGCTTCGTCACCTAACCAAGCCTCGATCGACTGAGGTGCAGAGAGTGTAGCGGTCATTGCAAAAAACCCCACTTTATGAGCCACATCTTGAACCCCTTTAATTTAGCGTTTGTGGCAGACTTCGCTTGCATCTAGAAGCATACATTTTAGAGAATTTTAAGAAATGGGATTGGCGTGTCGATCGGTGTGGGTGACGTTAGCAGCCAGTGAGTTTGCTCGATCGGTAGAATTTTACAGCCGCCTTTTTGATCAAGCACCTGCGTCTGAGATTCCCGACAGTTATGCAGAATTTCAGATCTTCGGTTTGCGATTAGGCATTTATCAACCCAAGCAAGATGAGCAGCTTCTTTCAACCTCGTTTCCGGCAATCAGTCTGTGTTTAGAAGTTGAAGATTTAGAGGTGGCGATCGATCATTTGACTCAACTGGGCTATCCACCACCGGGAGAAATTCTCGCGCCATCTCACGGTCAGGAAATTTATGCCTACGATCCAGACGGAAATCGCTTGATTTTGTATCAGCGATCGTGATGGAACCTGTCGATCGTCCTGACGACTCAATACTCGCTACTCCAATTCTGGAATTTTTGCTGCTCAATGAGTAGAACTGTTTCATCGCTGCTCACTCCTGAGAGAGATTTGCAGACCATTGCTTTATGAGAAGATTTTACACACTTTAACAATCATCTAATATACTTTTAGTTACGACAAGTAAAACCTATGGAACTCAAGAGACAACTCGACTTAATTCGGTTTTTAAGAGAAGAACTGGCACTTCCGGCAGCGGCGATCGAGTTAGCCACGCGTCAATCTGAACAAACCACAACTGCCTTGCCGATGGTGCTCTGGCAATATGGCCTAGTGACGCTATCGCAACTTGACCAAATTTTTGATCGAATGGAAGTTATTTAATCCTTCACAGACGAAAGCCGCCCGTTTTTAATCTGCACTACTGGATGATTGGATAAACGAATCAAACTCTCATCATGAGTCGTCACAATCACCGTAATGCCTATCTGGTTGAGCTTCTTAAGAATTTTAATCACCTGCCAAGAATTATCAGGATCGAGATTTCCAGTAGGTTCATCTGCCAAGAGTAAGGGAGGCGTGCCGACGATCGCACGGGCAATGCTAACGCGCTGCTGTTCGCCGCCCGACAACTCTTCCGGGAAACACTCTGCCTTGTGCTGCAAACCCACCATTTTGAGAGAAGCAGGCAAACGTCGATTGATTTCCTTGCGGGTATACCCTTGTGCCCACAGCACAAATGACACATTTTCGGTCACCGTGCGCCGAGGGATCAGTTTGTAGTCTTGAAACACAATGCCGATGCGACGACGCAATAATGAGAGGCGATCGCCCCGCAACTTTGCCGGAAAGTCATTATCTACTTTGACTTCGCCTTGAGATGCACACTCTTCGCCATAAAGCAGCTTGAGAAACGTCGATTTGCCAGAACCTGATGGACCCGTCACAAACAAGAAGTCACCGCGCTTGACTTCTAAATTGACATCAATCAGCGCCTGACTGCCGTTTCGATACGTCTTGCTGACGCTCTTGAGTTGAATGATGCTGTCAACTGGCTTACGGGGAGGTTGGCGATCGCGTTGCGCGTTTTCAGACGGATCAGTGAGAACTTGCGGCATGAGACGTGACGATGGAAAGTCAACTCATTAGAACACAAAGACCAGAATTCAACGGTCAAAATCTTGTGCTGATTGGGTTACGTTTTGTCAGCCGATAGAGAATCGATCGTCCTGCAAATTGCGGCAGTGCCATCATTCTCCGCCAGCGCCAGGGTTCTTGATAGAGGCGATAAACCCACTCTAGATGGTTGTCTCTCAGCCAGCTTGGGGCGCGGGTTTTGGTGCCTGCCCAAATATCAAAGCTGCCGCCGACCCCAATCCAAAGCGCTTTAGGGCAGAGGTGACGATGCTGGGCAATCCACAATTCTTGACGGGGAATGCCCAAACCTACAAACATAATGTGAGGCTGTTGCCTCCGGAGCATTTCTAGAAAAGCAGGTTCTTCTTCAGCCGAAAGATAACCGTTTTGCACGCCCGCGATCGCCAACCCCGGTAACTGTTTTCGCCACTGAGCAGCGGCGGTTTCGGCGACTCCCGGAGCGCCTCCAAAAAAGAAAACGGAGACTGAGGGCGATGGAGAAGACTCGATCGTAGAGACTCGCTGCGGGGTCTGCGGAGCAGTTTCAGACTGGGAAATATCTAGGTTCTCAAGATTAAACAGCGCCACTTTCTTGAGCATTGACTCTGCCAATTCAATGCCGGGGCATCGGGCAACTCGCTTGCCATAAAGCCGCAAATAAAACACAATCCCCGCCCCGTCAGGAATCACTAATTCGGCACTGTGAATGATCGCAGCCAAGGCAGAATTTTGCTCGGCTTGCATCGTCATTTCGGCATTGAGTGTCACCACATGACCCCCCAACTGCTGATGGAGCCGCTCGAACAACCAGCCCGGATAATCATCTAACAAGTGTAGGGGTAACCCCATGACTGAAAATTGACGGTCAGCCTTTGTCATCGGATTTCTCACGATCGTTCCTCACACCAGCCTATTCAGCTATGAATTGTATCTGAATCGCGATTTTTTGCACCCTGAACTTTCACTCTGCATTCAAAAACTCTAGATAGGAGTGACTAATTTCTTTGACCGCCAACTCATAGAACTGCTTGCCATGCTCAGGGGTTGCCAGCGCTGGGTTTGACCCCATTCGTCCGTCGGGATATCGTCGCCGAAAGTCGATCGCGCCGTAAATTTTGTGTCCTTTGGCAACCTCTTCGCTCAAAAGCGCTTGCTTAATTGCATCAGGATAGAGATATTGAGTCAGAGCCACCTCGCTCGGTGTGGCGTGAGAGCCTTCCTGATCGCCATATAGCTCTTTCGCCAGCTTATAGACTGAGCCGCACATATACCAATTGCTGACCTGACACTGCACTCGATCGGCTCCAGGAATACCCAAATCGGCGAGGTGAGCGTAAGTTTCAGAAAATGCAGCTTTCAGGGTTGCCACATTGCCGCCATGACCGTTGATGAATAAAAACTTTTGAAATCCGCTTTTGGCAAGGCAGGTAATAGAGTCTCTTAGCATTAAAATCATCGTGCTGGGTCGAAGACTCATGCTTCCTGGAAACGCCGTGTGGTGCAATGCCATGCCGACATTCATCGTAGGAGCAACCAGTCCATGCGTGGCTTCACCGACTCCACGGGAGATCGCCTCTGCACAAATCGCGTCGGTTCCAATCAACCCGATCGGGCTGTGTTGCTCAGTAGACCCGATCGGAAGAATAATTCCTTTCGATTGCTCAAGATACGTTTCAACTTCTAGCCAGGTACTGAGATGAAGCAACATAAGCGCTTTAAGTGACGTTTCTCTCACTATAAGACTTGATAGACGGCAAATTCGGGTACGGGAAACAGCTATGATTTGGATCAGTTGAACCTTTGCTGCTGAAGCCAAACATTGGGTACGTGGATCTCAAACAAGTCTTTAAAACTCCTAATCCGATTATTGGTGTCGTGCATCTGTTGCCTCTACCGACCTCTCCGCGTTGGGGTGGAAGTCTTAAGGCAATCATCGATCGCGCCGAACAAGAAGCAACCGCTCTAGCGGCAGGCGGCGTGGATGGCATCATCATCGAAAATTTCTTTGACGCTCCCTTTCCTAAAGATCACGTCGATCCGGCAGTAGTCAGCGCGATGACGGTGGTGGTTCAAAAATTGATGCACATGGTAACGCTCCCGATCGGCATCAATGTGCTGCGCAATGATGCTCAAAGTGCCTTCGCGATCGCCGCTTGTGTGCAGGCTCAATTTATTCGCGTTAACGTCTGGACGGGCATCATGGCAACTGACCAGGGCATGATTGAAGGACGCGCCCATGAATTGCTGCGCTATCGTCGAGAATTGGGCTGTGATGTCAAAGTGTTTGCTGATGTGCTGGTCAAACATGCTCGTCCGTTGGGTTCGCCTAATCTAACCACTGCTGTGCAGGATACGATCGAGCGCGGGTTAGCCGATGCGGTGATTCTCTCTGGCTGGGCAACGGGCAACCCTCCCAGTTTAGAAGATCTAGAACTCGCCAGCGCTGCCGCCAATGGAACGCCCGTCTTTATTGGCAGTGGTGCTAATTGGGAGAATATTTCCAAGTTGATAACGGTAGCCGATGGTGTGATTGTGTCCAGTTCGCTTAAGCGTCAAGGCAAACGAGAGAACTCGATCGACCCGATTCGCGTCAGCCGTTTTGTAGAAGCAACTCGCCGCAGTGTGCCTCCAGATCAGACAAAATCGGTTTCCTCGATGCGGTTACATTCCTGAAAGTAGGAAGACGGTAGAGAAATCAGGACTACTAAACCCATCCTCGCAGCCAATAGACAGCGATTCCGACATACTCCTTTAAAGCTCTGCTGGTGCGTCGAAGATGATCGGCATCGGGTAGTGCATCGAGAACGTTAGCTTCGAGAGTATTGGGTTGCTGCGGGTCAGCTTGAGTAGTCGTAAAGTCAGTGGGAGCCGCGATCACATTCATCCCCAACTTTTTAAAGATCATCAGCGATCGCGGCATGTGCATTGCAGAAGTCACCAGCAAAACGCGCCGAATTCCCTGAGTCTCCATGATTTGCTTGACATTGACAGCATTTTCGCGAGTGTTGAGCGAATTAGGATCTTGCAGCATCGCCGATCGCGGAACACCCATTGACTCCATCAAGGTTGCCATATCTTCAGACTCTGATTTGCCACTTCTGCGCCAGTCAATCCGCCCACCACTGAGAATTAGGCGCGGAGCTTTTCCATCTCGATAAAGTTTAGCAGCGTAGAGCACTCGATCGCCCGCTTCTGTGAGCTCGACCCAAGGTCGCGGATATAACGCAGGCTCTGTACATCCACCGAGAACTACAATGGCATCTGCATTCGGCAGATTGGCGGAAAGATTTTGGAATTCTAGCGATCGCGCCAACGTGCTGCTGATCCCAGCATTGCTGCCGAGTAGAAGAATCAGAAACGCCATCGCGATTGGAATTGCAGCTAGACGAGGACGCTTCCACAACAGTAGAAACGCTATCAGCAGCAGTAGACACGATAGCCCCAGTGGGTAGAAAAACAGAGGCAGCAGTTTCGAGACAAAAAGAAACATAGGACAGGTAAGAATTTTCAGCCATTATGCTGAAGGTCACGCAAGCTGGAGTTATACTAAATACATGTATCCAGAGTTACCCGTGTGACGGGGCTAGCTCGGTGCATTATCAAGGTGTTCTTGACATGAATGATTATCTCTATTTATCGACCTATCACGGGCTGACCAATGGGACAACAGCTTGCGCCTGCAATCACTTACTACATCCGTAGACTTCTCCATCAACATCGCGATCGTTTGACGTTTCCATTCGTTGATAGCACAGGCAATCAAGCTGATGCCAACACAAACTTGGGGGAGGTTCTCGCGAGTTTGTATGTCAAGGAGCAAAAAATCGACTCCGTGATGTTTGAAGTCGAGCGGCTTGCTTTACTGCATCAATCCCTCAACCAGGCAAGTGTAAAAGACTCGCAAGACCTTCAAAACACTGAGAAACAGATCTTTGGGCTACTAGGTTGCGAAATTAAAGCAATTCATGGTGTCATGAGCACTCATGAAAATGCCACACTGCCTTACGCGAGTCGCTACTCTAGCTGTGAGCTTGAAAAAGCTCCGCGTCTCAAAAACATCTTGATTGTAGATGCTGAACCTGCCAGTCGCTATTTGCTGATGACTGCACTGACTTATCATGGCTATCGAGTCCACACGGCTAATGACGGCAAAGAGGCATTAGAAAGCGCTCCGAGCCTTCATCCTGATGCGATCTTGCTAGATGTAGTGTTACCTGATATGAACGGTTATGGAATTTGTGAACAACTCAAAGTTGATCGCTCCACTCAAAAGATTCCAGTTTTGTTTGTGAGCGCTATCAATAATGTTGCTAGCAAGGTTCAAGCCTTTCATGTTGGTGGGGTTGACTACATCACAAAGCCGTTTCAAGTCGAAGAGATCTTAGTGCGCGTCGAGCACCAAGTTAATCTTCGAGATGCTCAAAAGCAGCAAGAAGAATGGACAAGCCGACTTCAGCGAGAAATTCAGGATCTTAAGCAGATGCGGGCACGATCGTATCAACCCATTTTGTCTTGAGTCGAGTAGGCTGTCTTTGCTTTTACCTTAAATAAGCGTCTAATTCTCTTCTCCCTCTAGAGTTGGATTATCAATTTGTGAAGCCTGCTTTTTGGGTCAGCCAACAGAAGGATGAACGCAGTAGATAGCTGTGCCAACCTTTAGATGAAATGCTGGCTTCAGTATCGATAAATGGAGAACGAAAAATGGTAATGACCCTTGACGACACAAAGCGCATGGCGATCGCCACGAAGCTTGCTGATGTAAAGGCAATTCAAAAACTTCTAATTTCTAACGAAGAAAAGCTTATCTCGGCAGTTAATGACCGTGAGATTGTTGAGCGATTGAGAGACATGCTCAAAGACGACCAAAAGAATTTGAGCATTATTGATACCGCGATCGTCCAATATGGCGTGAAGTCAGAACCTAAAGACACTGTAGTCGAGATGATTAAAAAACTCGACGAACTGATGTCAGGGTCTAAATTGACGATTTATGAGAAGGTCTTTCAGCATGAACTGCTAAAGCACCAGCAAGCACTGACTGGCATTGTGATCCACAAGGCGGCTCAAAAAGTTGGGACTGATGTGGATGTGGCTCTCGCTCCGCTCAACACGGTCAACTTTGAAAACCGCGCTCACCAAGAACAACTTAAAGGAGTTTTAGAAGTTTTAGGCGTGCGCGAACTGACTGGGTTGGAAGCAGAGCAAGGTCTATGGGCACGGGTGCAAGACTCGGTTGCTGCACTGACAGGCGTTGTGGGCAGCGTGGTCACTCAGACCAGCGACAAGTCTGACATGAATCTTCAGGATGTGATTCGGATGGATCATCAAAAGGTGAGCACCTTATTCATGGAGATTGACGCGACTCAAGATCCTCGAAAGCGGCAAGAATATTTCGGTCAACTCTACAAAGATTTGAATGCTCATTCTCGTGCTGAAGAAGAAGTTGCCTATCCCGCAGCTCGGGGCAAATATCCCGATGGCGATCTGAAAGAACTCTATGATGAGCAAGCAGAGATGAAAGTCTTGCTGGAGCAAATCCGCTCCTTGAGTCCTGCTTCTGAAGACTTTCTAAACGCAATTCATCGTCTAAGAGACATCGTGATGGATCACGTTCGTCAAGAGGAAAGCACTTATTTTGCTGCCATTCGTGAGAAGTTTAGCAGCCAAGAAAGTGAGCAGTTAGCGACTCGGTTTAAAACTGCTAAGAGCAAAATTCAGGATGAAATGAGTGCAGCGAAATAGTCCTTAACCGTCGCTATTTTCTAAGGCAGATTGACGGTGAGCACTGATCTTTTATCGTTAGCGATCGCGGGGCAGTGTTATGACTCCCTCGCGATATTTTATGGTGAGATAACATAGTGAAATTCCTTTCGCGTATCAATCTTGAAATTTATGAGTTCTCTAAGCCAGCTTTTGCAGAAGCTACTTACCGAACCAGCTTCTCAGAATATTGCTTCATCTCTGGCGACACTAACATTAGCCGATCGCCGATATGCTCAAGCGTTTAACATCACGCCTGAAACGATTCACCAGATCATCGACTTTAGAATTCAACTGTTTAAAGCAATTCATTCTGATTTCATCAATCTTTGTCAACAGAATCTCAAGCTTGAAACCGCTCTTGATGAAACTCTCTGGAATGTGTGGTTGCCATTAGCGATTCAAATCGCTGATCGGCGTAAGCGACAATCCCATCCCTTTATTCAAGGCTTTTTGGGTGGACAAGGCACTGGAAAAACCACACTGACAGCCGTTTTAACCTTAATCTTGAGTCATCTAGGACATCGGACGATCAGCTTGTCTTTAGATGATTTGTATTTGACTTATTCCGATCGTCAACTCTTACAATCCGAAGATCCGCGTTTGGCTCGTCGAGGTCCTCCCGGAACTCATGATCTTAAACTCGGACTAGACGTATTAACGCAACTCAAACAGGGCAACCAAACGGTAGAGATTCCTCGCTTTGATAAATCGCAATGGCATGGAGCAGGCGATCGCACCCAGCCAGATGTGATTTCAAATGCCGATATTATCTTGTTTGAGGGTTGGTTTGTGGGTGTGCGTCCGATCGACCCCGCTTTATTTGAGACGGCACCTGCGCCAATTTTGACAGAACTCGATCGAGCCTTTGCTCGTGACATGAATGACCGATTGCACGACTATTTAACTCTGTGGCAGCAAATCGATCAACTCGCGGTGCTCTATGTCCCAGACTATCGCCTTGGTAAACAATGGCGCAAACAGGCAGAGCATCTGATGATTGCCCGAGGCAAACCTGGTATGTCAGATGTAGAGATCGATGAGTTTGTAGATTATTTTTGGCGATCGCTGCATCCCGAATTATTGATTAAGCCACTCATTCAGACCTGCGATTTGGTGATCGAAATTAATGCAGATCACTCTCCTGGAGCTGTCTATCGCGGAGTTTGAGAAGATTTATTTTGAAAGCGTCCCACAATCCCTAATCCAATCAAAATGGGGACGATCGCGAGTCCATTTCTCAGCCCAGAGCCTATTTCTAAACTAGAGAAGGCGTTGAAATACGCCATACCCAACACTGCAAACCAAAAAATCAAGGTAGACCGCCGTTGACGCTTAGAAGAAGACATAAAGGTTGACAGGAATCAGTAATCACGAATTTAGAGTGCCACGAAACCGTAAGATAATCCTAAAGTGTCATCGGATCAGCGATCGTGAAAGCAATCTCCCTCCTTGGTTCAACTGGCTCAATTGGGACTCAAACCCTCGATATTGTTGCCCAGTATCCCCATCAGTTTCGAGTCGTCGGCATGGCAGCAGGGCGTAATGTCACCCTGTTCGCCCAGCAGATTCGTCAGTTTCGTCCTGAGATTGTCGCCATCTGTGACGAAGACCAGTTATCTGAGTTGAAAGCGGCGATCGCTGACCTCGATCCGCAGCCAATCATCTTAATCGGGAGTGCGGGAGTCGTTGAAGTTGCCCGATATGGCGATGCCGAAGCTGTCGTGACTGGTATTGTCGGATGCGCAGGATTGCTGCCGACGATCGCGGCGATCGAAGCGGGTAAAGATATCGCTTTAGCAAACAAAGAAACGCTGATCGCAGGTGGTCCGGTCGTTCTACCTCTGGTAGAAAAGCATGGCGTAAAGCTTCTTCCCGCCGATTCAGAACACTCGGCTATTTTCCAATGTTTGCAAGGAGTCCCTAATGGTGGACTGAGAAAAATTTTATTAACCGCATCGGGAGGAGCGTTTAGAGATTGGGCAGTCGAAAAGCTAGCCGATGTCACCGTTGCCGATGCGCTCAAACATCCGAATTGGTCGATGGGGCGCAAAATCACTGTAGACTCTGCAACGCTGATGAACAAAGGCTTAGAAGTGATCGAAGCCCATTATTTATTTGGCGTAGACTATGACGATATTGAGATTGTCATTCATCCCCAAAGCATTATTCACTCTTTGATTGAGCTACAAGATACTTCGGTTTTGGCTCAGTTGGGTTGGGCAGATATGCGATTGCCGCTACTCTATGCGCTGTCTTACCCCGATCGACTGCCCACCAACTGGGAGCGATTAAACCTCGTCAAAGCAGGCAATCTCACCTTTAGAGAACCCGACCACGAAAAGTATCCCTGTATGAGACTTGCCTACGCCGCAGGTCGCGCTGGGGGCTGTTTACCTGCTGTTTTAAATGCTGCAAATGAACAAGCGGTTGCTTTGTTTCTAGACGAGAAAATTCGCTTCCTAGACATTCCTCGACTGATTGAGCAGACCTGCGATCGCTACCCGTCCCAAAACCGACCTGCACCCAGCCTAGAAGATATTTTGGCGGCTGACCAATGGGCAAGACAAAAGTTATTAACCGCTAGCCAGGACAGCGATCGCAGCTATTTCCTGATGAAATAGAGTCAGGAAATCTCCATAAAAATCTGGTTTTTATTAATCAAACTTAACAATCTGCTCAAGCCCTCAATATTTCGTTGAAGAAGCTATAAAACCTTGACAAAGTAACGCTTTCTTTCTCCAAATTTAAATAGATCAATGCCATACTAATTGGCTGATTGGTGATCTAAAAGTCACTCTTTAGGTAGGTGTCAGATCTCTGAATAACCGCCGCAATCTTACGCAGAGTTAGCCGTGATTTCTGCGTGAGCTTCCAATCAGCCGTTTAGTTGCCATATTGACATGAACGATCGCTCCCACACCGCTACCCCCGGCTTTCCTCTTTGGGCTTATCTCAATCAACCGCTTTTTCATCCTGCTCAACCGTTCTTCATTCGTCCAAAGCGATTTTGGCGCTATCACAACATTCAGCAGCTAGAGCATTGTTGGATACGATCGGAGTTGCATCTGCTTGAACATTGTTGGCGACAGGATCTGAACTCAGAAGAGCAATAGACTCTAAATTTTGGGTTTTGGATGAGTCTAACTGACTGAGAACTCAGACGTTTAGACATCCAAAACCCATTTTCAACTTTGCCGCCAACGCTTCGCAAACTCGTCAATCACCTCTTGAGGAATTTGTCCTTGCAGCCAGTTAAGTGCCTGGTCTTGGTGAGTCAGCGATCGATAGCTTTTAGCAACATTCACCAAGCTGATGCTCACAGGTGCAGGCGCGGGTGTAGGAGTTGGCTTTGGAGTCGGCATAGGGCTTGGAGTGGGAGTGGGTTGAGTTGATTGTAAGGCGTTCCACGTTGCGGCTCCGACAATGCCATCAGGGGTGAGGCGTTTGGCTTGCTGATAGCCAACAACCGCAGATTTTGTTCGAGTGCCAAATGCACCATCGGGCGTACCGGGATCGAAGCCATTGGCTTTCAGCAATTGCTGTAATCCCAGCACCACTTGCCCGTTGGACCCGACCCGAAGCGGAACTTTGCCCTTCAACAGCTTTTGCAAGTCATCAAGGGTGCCATTAAATTGATTGAGATCAACATTGCCTTGAATGCCTTGTACCGTTCCAGAGTCTGAGTATTGATGGAATGTCCAGGTTCGCCACGCACTGGGAATGAAGGGTGTACGTGTCCCGAAGTTAGCCACCCAGAGGGGGTAGCTAGAAAGCTGAGTAGGGTTGCCTAACTGATCTTCCCAAAAGACGGGGTAGGTATAGACGATCGGTTTGCGTCCGGTGGCAGTTTCGATCACCGAGATCCATTTGAGAGCGTTGTTGATCACCGTTTGGGCATCTAAGCCGTCTAAAATTTCTAAGTCTAAAACAGGCGGCAAATCGGATGCCTCTAAGCTATTTTTGACTAACTGCAAAAAGTTATTTGCTTGCACAGTCGGGTCTTTAGCGGGACGAAAGAAGTGATAGGCACCGCGAACGACACCAAATGTTTTCATATTCGTCCAGTTGCGGCTGAAAGAAGGGTCGGTGCTACTTGCGCCCTCAGTTGCCTTTGCAAATGCGTAGAGAATGCCTTGATTTGCCACCGTTGCCCAGTCAACATCGCCCTGATAGGTGGAGACATCAATCCCTTCTAAAACCATGCTTTTTCCTCCAAAGTTCTGCTTGTTTTACTGATTCAGTCACGAGATTTAAGATTCCTGAATCGTTTTGCCGATCGAATCACTCACCCATTGATTTCCGATCAGATTGAGGTGAATGTGATCATGGTAAACGTCTTTCGGCGTTTTGATTTCTGCACTAAAGACCGTTAAGAAATCGATATATTGAATCGATTCTGTTTGAGCGAGGGTTGAAAGACGCTGACGGGCAACGAGTTCATAGTCTC
This sequence comes from Phormidesmis sp., assembly GCA_965277365.1. Lineage (GTDB taxonomy): Bacteria > Cyanobacteriota > Cyanobacteriia > Leptolyngbyales > Leptolyngbyaceae > Phormidesmis_A. Next base: position 379,383 of record CBDICO010000002.1, read on the forward strand.
TTGGGGCTTGCTCAAGTTCTCTCAAGAGCGGGGTCATGACGAGCAAAAACCGAGCCTTGTTTTGACGAGCCAGTTGATAAATTTGCCGAATCGCGTCCAAAACGATGCCAACTCGATCGCCGCCTTCTGCTTGCACTACCTTTAATGCGTCTGACATAGGCGGAGCTGGGAGAAGATAGCGGCTGATCACTTCAGCAAGAGCGAGGAGCGGTTTACGATCGGGATAGTTACGATCGTGCCCCACAGGTAGGGAAGTCGGAGCCGTCGCAAACAAATCATCGGTGTTGATCACCAGCACCAGGACCTGAGCCTGAAAGAGTCCAAAGTGCTGAAGATAAGCCAACTCGCTTCGGGGACTCCAGGAGTTTGCCGAGGCGTTGAGAACCTCCACAGAAGCAGATTTGGATGTCTTCAGGTAAGTTGCCAGCATCTCAGAGAGGGTGTCTTTTTGGTCTGTCCACCAGCCACCATTGGCGATCGAGTCTCCGATCATCAAAACCCGCAATGTTGAGTCGGGTCGAGTTGCTGCGATCGCGTCGCTTCGCATGGAGTATTCATTAATTTGAATGCGGTTGCCAAACCGACGAACGTTTTGATTGGGTGCTAACAGATAGCCGATTTTGCGATCGCTCACATACAGTAAGGGATTTCCAAACCCAAACGCTAACCGTAAAAAAATCTCTAAAATAATCAATCCGACGATGAGAATTCCCCCGATCAGCCCAAGTTTTATCAGCATCGATGACTATAAAATTGCCTTTCTATCTTGGCGTGTGAATTGAGATTTTGAGATTGCACCTCTAAAATCTCATGAAATGCCGACGGATATTACAAACACTTATCAAAGACAAAAGCTAAAATAGTGCTTAAGAAAGAGTAACAAACTCCTTTTTCTTGGCTAACTTAGAGTCGGTCATGTCGCTTTCTACACCACATCAGAAGGGAGTTTCCATCATGTCAGACTTAAATCGAGGCATCATGAAGTTTGAGGGCGCAGACAACGCAGCCGCTCTCACCGTTTCTGCAACGGTCATTTTAGGGAGCATTGCAGTCTTAATTTTGTGGGCGCTCAAGTCCGCTTATGCCCTGGGTTGAGGTTTGGACAGGATTAACCGGAAGACGCGTTTCGGCTCCGCTCAACGCTAGAACTCTCGGCGGGTTGAGCGGAGCCAAAACCCATTTCCACAAGTTAATTCTAATTGCGAATCAAGCAGCATTCGACGCTATAAATCCAATTTGGTGGGCACTGCCGTTGTCGATAAACGTCTGTTCTCCTACGCCGACTAACTCGACCATGACTTCTCGATCGCTAATCTTCCAGTTACCCTGACGCGCCTCGACTTCGACGATGGTTTCTTGCTCTACTGTTCTGACTCGATAAGTTGTGCTTGCCCAGGCACCCGATCGATACTCAAAGCTTTCCCCGTCATCTTCATACAGCGTGAATTCTCCCTCACCCGACCAGACTTTTAGGTGAATCTGCTCGATCGGGCGTTCATCTACAAATTGCATCACAGGCTGCATGGGAATGATTGCACCCGCTTTGACATAAAGCGGCATCCGTTCGAGGGGGGCGTGGGTGAGAATAGAGGTGTTGCCCTGGTGGCGATCGCCGCTCCACCAGTCATACCAAACGCCTTCGGGGAGATAAACCGCCCGATATTCTACCCCCGGACGGTAGACAGGAGCCGCCATCAGCGAAGCCCCTAACATCACCTGATCGTGCAGGGCATAGGTTTTAGGATCGTTGGGATAGTCATAGAGCAACGGGCGCAGAATCGCTTCGCCTGTGGTTGCCGCGCTCCAAAACAGGCTGTAAAGATAGGGCAAGAGTTGATAGCGGAGATTGATGTAGTCTCGGCAAATGGCTTCAACCCGATCGCCAAACATCCACGGCTCATGGGGCTTTGACTTTAGGGCAGAATGACCGCGCATAAACGGATACAGCATTCCTACCTGCATCCATCGAGCGAATAACTCTGGCGTTGCATTTCCGGCAAATCCGCCGATGTCTGCGCCAACAAATGCGATTCCCGACAAGCTTGTATTGCAGAGCATTGGCAGAGACATTTCTAAATGCTCCCACAGCGATTGGTTGTCGCCCATCCATACCGATGACCAACGCTGAATTCCGGCAAAGCCCGATCGAGTCAAAACAAACGAGCGTCGATCGGATCGCAGTCGCTCTAAGCCTTGATAAGAAGCTTGAGCCATCGTGATGCCATAGAGGTTATGCGTTTCAGCATGGGTGCCACCTTCGATCGGGTCGCCTTGAGGAGCATCCATCGGAAAGAAAATTTTGTTACCGTTGTCGCCAAAGGGCTGGTCGTCGAGGGTCGGCTCGTTCATGTCATTCCAGATGCCTGACACTCCCGCATCGGTTAGGATCTTTTGGCGATCGCCCCACCACGCGCGCACCTCTGCCTTCAAAAAGTCAGGGAAAACCGATTTGTCAGCCCACACATAGCCATAAACAAGCTTTCCATCGGCAGTGCGGACAAAATATTCATTCTTCAAGCCTTCGTGATAGATCTCATAATCACCATCTGGCTCATATTTGACTCCTGGATCGACGATCGGAACCACTTTAAATCCCGCCTGCTTCAAATCATTGATTAGTTTAGCCGGATCAGGAAATCGCGTCGGACTCCACGTAAACACGCGATAGCCCTGCATATAATCAATATCTAAATGAATCACATCACAGGGAATCTGACGATCGCGAAACTCTTGAGCAAGGTTTCGCACCACATCGTCTGATTCATAGCTCCAGCGACACTGGTGATAGCCCAATGCCCATTTTGGCGGCAGAGGCATCCGTCCTGTAAGTTGAGTATAAGTGTCGAGAATATCGGCGGGAGTCGCCCCAGAAACAATGTAATAGTCCAATTCGGGGCTGTTTGCCTGCATCTGCCACACATCGGGTTTGGTGGCTCCTAAATCGAATTGGCTCCAAAAGGTTGAGTTAAGAAAAATCCCGTAAATCAGACCAGGACGCAGGGTGAGAAAGAAGGGAATCGCCTGATACATCTCATCGTCGATCGACGAATAATCCAGCGCGTCAACGGTCCAATTGGTTTTGACTTGAAAGCGCTTGTCGAGCAGCCCCGATCGTTCTCCAAATCCATAAAAGTGGTCCTCTGCGTGAATGGTTTTCCAAGCCGCAACCTGTCCAGTTCTCCATCCCATCCCCATCTCGGCATCGTGAGCGAATGGCTGTCCAGTTGAGTCGTAGCAAGTGATTCGACAAGGGCGACGCTGAATCTCGACGCGCATCTGCTCCGTTTGAATCGCGATCGTGTCATCGGTCTGCTGCACATCGAATTTAGGAATATCCCACTGCTGATCGTCGCGAGTCACCGCCCACGATCGACGCGGCAAAAATTCGCCTTGAGGCGCTAACCGAACCCGAATTAGCTTTGGAGAGAGAATGCTGATCTTGACTTGAGCCTCGCCACAATCGAGATGAAGGTGGCGATCGCTCTGTTCAAAATTCTGCACATTTCCTAAGGTTGTCCAAGGCTGATTTGTGGTTGGCAACTTTCCAAAAACTTGTGGCATAGAAATAATTTTATAGTTTCAACAAGGTATCCCCTAGATGCCAAAGGACTTAGGAGACTTCTAGGATGCACGTAGAGTTAACCTTTGATTAGCGATTCTGCACCGTCGATCCAGATTTCTGTTCGTCTTCGATCGGGTCGCTGGGCAAACCATTCACGACGACTTTTGCGCCTTCTTTAGCAAACTTATGAGCGATCGCTTCTCCGATTCCGGTTCCTGCCCCGGTGACGATCGCCACTTTATTTTCGAGTCTTCGAGTCATGATCAATTTATAGGTAGGGCTACTCCTCAAACTGTCGTTAAGAGATGTCATAGATACCTCCATCTGAAGTTAGGTTACGAAGTCTCCCTTTAGCGAGGCGAAGATGATTGAGTCCTTTGATACCTTTCAAGAGGTTAAATTATGAGGTTTCTATGACATACACCACATCAAATACTGCGAACGACTTATCTAGCGCCTTTCAAAGTTTAGATACCGATCAGCAGCTTGCACTGTTTTATTTCATCTACAAAGAGATGGGAGACACCATTACTCCTGCTGCTCCTGGTGCGAGTACCGTATCTCCTGAAATCGGAGAAGCTTACTTCGATCGAGTCAAAGCGCTATCTCACGATCAGCAGCTAGAACTGCAACGAGATCTCATTAATCGCAAAAACACCGAATTCTCTCGCGAGTATGGGGCACTTGGTGACACCACAAAGCTTTTATTCTGGTATTTGCTGGCTCAAGGAATGGACAATAGCACGATTATTCCCCTGCCTTCTAACTATGAATTGGTTTCTGAAGCCACGACTCTATTGGAGCAAATCAAAGGGTTAGCATTCGAGCAACAAATTACGCTATTTCGCGATATTGTTTCCCCAATGGGTGTAGATCCCAACGCAGTTGAACACGACTCTGAAACGGGTTTGTAATCTGAATGGGCGATCGTTCTATGTGTTAAGCGCGATCGTCCGTTGGTAGATTTTTATTTATAAATGCAATAAGTTTGTGGATTGCGAAGCGATCGTCGCCGCAAACCCATCAAAATTAGAATTAGTTGTCTTTCTCTTTCCTGATTCTCAAAGCTTCTTCATGGCTAGCGATTGCTTCCTCATGGCGCTCTAATGCGTCGAGTGCGATGCCGCGATTGTCCCAAGCTAAATCACTATCGGGCTTGTACTTGAGGGATTGGTCGAAACTATCGATTGCTTCCTCGTAGCGTTCTAACCTGAGAAGTGCAACGCCGCGATTGTTCCAGGCTGAATCATCGTCCGGGGTAAGTTTAAGGAATTGGTCGTAGCTGGCGATCGCTTCCTCGTAGCGTTCCAGTTCGGTGAGTGCAAAACCGCGAAGAAACCAAGCATTATCATTTTTTGGGTTAAGTTTGAGAGACTCGTCACAGGCGGCGATCGCTTCTTCGTATCGCTCTAAAATGCTCAGTGTGTTGCCGCGATTGTACCAAGTTGAATCATTATCCGGGGTAAGCTTTAGGGATTGGTCGAAACTATCGATCGATTCCTCATAGCGTTCTAAAGTGCTGAGTGCCAAGCCGCGACAATACCAAGCTAAATAATTATCCGGGTTGAGTTTAAGGGAGTGGTTATAACTGGCAATCGCTTCCTCGTAACGTTCCAAATTACTCAGTGCGATGCCACGATTGCTCCAGATTAAATCGCTATCTAGATTGAGTTTAAGGGATTGGTCATAACTAGTGAGTGCTTCCTCATATCGTTCTAAATTGAGAAGTGCAACGCCGCGATCATTCCAGGCTGAATCATTATCTGAAGCGAGTTTCAGGGATTGATCGAAACTATCGATTGCCTCTTCATAGCGTTCCAATTCATTAAATGCAAACCCACGAAGCAACCAAGTATTATCGTTATTTGGATTGAGTTTGAGGGACTGGTCATAGCTGACGATCTCTTCCTCATGGCGTTTCAACTTATTGAGTGCAATGCCGCGAAAGTACCAAGTATTATCGTTATTTGGATTGAGTTTGAGGGACTGGTCATAGCTGACGATCTCTTCCTCGTAGCGTTTCAACTTATTGAGTGCAAAACTGCGAAGAAACCAAGCATTATCGTTATTTGGATCGAGCTTGAGAGATCGGTCATAACTGATAATTGCTTCCTCGTAACGTTCTAAATTACTCAGTGCAATGCCGCAAAGAAACCAAGCACTATCATTATTTGGATTGAGTTTGAGGAACTGGTCGAAACTAGTGAGCGCTTCCTCATAGCGTTCTAATTCATTGAGTACAATGCCACGAAGATACAAAGCATTATCATTATTTGGATTGAGTTTGAGGGACTGGTCGAAACTAGTGAGCGCTTCCTCGTTGCGTTCTAATTCATTGAGCGCGATGCCGCGATAGTACCAGACTGAATCATTATCTGGGTTGAGTTTGAGAGACTGATCGAAACTAGTGAGTGCTTCCTCGTTGCGTTCTAAATTCCTCAATGCAATGCCACGATTGTTCCAGGCTAAATCATTATCCGGGTTGAGTTCGAGAGCTTGGTCATAACTGGTGACAGATTCCTCATATCGCTCTAAAACACCCAGTGCCGAGCCGCGAAGGAACCAAGCATAACTGTCCGGTTTGAGTTTGAGAGCTTGGTCATAACTAGCGATCTCTGCCCGATGATCTTGAGATGCAGCGAAAACAATTCCCTGCTCAAAGTAGAGTCGAGCTTGTTGCTCCGGTTTCTCTAATTTATCTAGATAGGTCTGAATTTCTAAGACCTTTTGAGTTTGTTCTGCCTGAGTCAAACTTGAATACTCGTTAAAGCCTCCCCCTTGCACAAGGCGGGTACATTCTTCAGCAATCAGATGAGCATCCATTGGGAACTCAAACAGACCAGAACGCCAATCAAAAAAGTCTGGGGCACGCTGGACGAAATATTTGATGACAAACGATCGGACAAAAAAGACAAAGCAACAGTCAAAGTTGTCTCGAAAACGCTCTCGCTGCTGATTGAGATGATTAAAAATAGGGGGAACCCCTTTCCAACTATAAGAATAGCTTTCTGCACTGCTCCAGCCAGCCAGTCGCTTAGTGTCTTCGTATTTATAGAGAGACTGCTCTAATCGTTGAACAAACAAAATATCAAACGGCTGCTGTTTCCATAAAACCTCAACCTTGTCGTACATCGTTTCGCTGTCTCGATCGAGTTCCAAACGCTGCATCCGCTTCTGAGGCAGATCAGTCTTTAGCTTCTCCATTAGCCAGGTTTGGCGATCGGGCGAACATTGCACAAAAAACAAGCCAAACCCTTGCTTACGCCGCAGTGCCCGCACAAGATTTCGGTAGACTTCTTCCTCAGTCTCCGGTGGCAAATCAACGTCTTCAAAACTAGGATTGGCTGTCATGCTTCTAGTTTATCGACTCTCTTGTTTAAAGCGATCGATGCCTCTAATCAACGGATGAATGCCATACCACTTTTGCAATTCTCCTTCCTCGTCCAACTCTCGATATTCTAAAATACAGCGTCTCTGAAGCAGACTGCGATGCTCGTTATCTTGCTGGATATCTTTGGAGCGATCGACTTGCAGCAAAATCTTCCACTCTAGTTCTTCCACAGTGCGCCGATAGACATCTCGCACTTCAGAAATGGCTCGTTGCACCTCTCTCACTGAGATTGGTAACACATTTGTATGATAGATCGCCACCTGTGTCATTTGCATTAACTCTCTCATGTGACCACCACTCATCACGCACAATCGCTCTAGCGTGGTAGATGAGTCAAAAATCTCTGTTTCTAAATCTCGTTGCTCTGCATGAGGTTCTACTCTGCGGCAAATTGTTTCCTTCAGTTTGGTGATTCCTGGCTCATAGAGTTGTCCATCTCTGGTTTGCACCATCACCATTGGCAAAATCGGAGTTTTTCCATAATCAGTGTTGGCATCGTTTGCCCATTTGGAATAGACAAACGCGATCGGGACGGTGTAAATTACATGACAATCCAAACCCTTCAACTGGGCATGACGATGTAAGAAAATATCCTCGTGATTATTGCTGCCATTGTCACGAAAAATTAGAGGAATCCGATCGAGATTATCTACAATCACCAGCAGTTGCGTTTTGCCATTTGGTAGATTTTTCTTAGCACTCCCGATAAATTCATTGAGTGCCGTCAGCAACGTGACCGTGTGCGGATTTATTTTGTCTCGAATCTTGGTTCGTTGCGTCGGTTCAGCTTTAACGCTGGCAGTGAGTTTTGTAAAAATTGCAAACGATCCTTCAATATCCAGCTTGTCTAGCGTGATCTTGGTTTGTGCCAATTCCCGAACGTCGTCCCAGCGATCGCTCAACCAATCTTTGAGCGGTGCAGCATTGGCTGTGCGAAGTTCTCCTAACAAACGGCTGGTGCAAGCCAACAAAATATCAACATATTCAACATCTTCGGGATCTATGTCTTGCTGGTCTGCCTCAAAATAAACCACAAAAAAGCCGCGATTCTCCAGATCTTGCTTCAGTCGCAGTAGTTCTGTGCTTTTTCCTGCGCCCCGATGCCCTGTATACAGTTGACACGTCATTTGTTGAGAAAGACGAATTACTTTGCCCAAGTCAGTCAAAATATCGTCGTCACCTCGAACGGCTCGGCAATCCACGTAGACCGGATCACCTGCTGGCAAAGGATCAGAAGGATTTAAGCTGTTAAAGATTTTTCTCAATAAAACTTCGTCTGAATTCACTGCCGTTGCTCCTGTCCTCTACTCTTCAATGGAAACTTCTTTTAACGTCCAACCCTTTTCAGCAGACAGTTCCTGACCTTTTATTCTGATTAACCCCATCTTTCAAGAGTGAGCAATTTTGCTGTTCTGAAACCAACTCATACAAAGTCCCCGCAAATAGAGGCGCGATTATAATACCAGCCCATCCGTTGAACAGCGCGGTGAATTGTTTACCCACCAACGATCGCTTCTACAACACCAACCAACTCAAAATCTGTTCTGTCGTGACGGAGAGGACGACTCCATCGAGTACAGGCAAGTGGGTTGCGCCTTCAAACACCTCCACTCGCTGCCCTGGAAACACTGCAAATACCGATTCATCGTCTGGCGCAATTAACCAACCCAACTCAGTGCCGTGTTGTGAACAATGCAGCAGGTTTTTCAAAACTTTTGGAAGGCTTTGCTCAGGATACAAAATCTCGATCGCCCAGTCGGGATGAATAGTAAAGCGATTCGCAATCCGTCCAGACGGCTGTGTTGGAATTCTCTCCCAGCGAAAGACGGAGACATCAGGCACGATCGAGACTCCGCCAAACGTACAGCGCAACTCTGGAAACGCCTTCGCAATCTTCTGAGGCTGCACGACTTGATCAATAGCTTTGCAAAGCTCGATCTGAATTAAGCTGTGTTCTCCTTGAGGCATGGGTTTCTGAATGATTTCTCCATTGATCAATTCTGAGGCAGGTTTCGTTTCTGGTTGTTCTAGAAACGCTGCCAGGGTTAATGTTGATTCAAGAATGGGTGCATTCATAGTCAGATCACCAAATCATTCACGCTTATTGTAATCAAACTCAAGATTCCCTTTTGTCGATCGTTGCCCAGAAACCAGTATCGTTTTTTTAAGACCACACCCTGACTCCGATACCTCACGAAACACGATGTCTGAATCGAGCATTGAATCCATTTTGCAAGAAACGCGCCTCTTTCCGCCCAGTGCAGAATTTTCTCAAAAGGCGCACATCAAAAGCTTAGAAGATTATCAGGCACTCTACGATCGTGCCCAATCTGACCCGCAAAAATTTTGGGCTGACCTCGCAGAACAGGAGATGCACTGGTTCCAAAAATGGGATGCCGTGTTGGACTGGAGCAATCCTCCGTTTGCGAAGTGGTTTGTCAACGGCAAAACGAATCTCTCTTATAACTGTCTCGATCGCCATTTAGATACCGATCGCCGTGACAAACCCGCGATCGTCTGGGAAGGCGAACCCGGAGACTCAATCACCCTCACCTACGCTCAACTTCACGCAGAAGTCTGCAAATTTGCCAACGTCCTCAAACAAATGGGCGTACAAAAAGGCGATCGGGTAGCGCTCTATATGCCGATGATTCCCGAAGCGGCGATCGCGATGCTGGCGTGCGCTCGGATTGGTGCCGCTCATACCGTGATTTTTGGTGGTTTTAGCGCTGAGGCATTGCGCGATCGCTTGATTGATTGTCAGGTTAAAGTTGTTATCACTGCTGATGGAGGCTGGCGTAAAGATGCGATCGTGCCGCTTAAAGATCAGGTCGATAAAGCTTTAGCCGCTCCCAACGTGCCTGTCGAGAAAGTGCTGGTTGCCAAACGCACTGGGCAGGAGATTGTCATGCAGCGCGATCGAGATTTTTGGTGGCACGACTTAAGAGAAACTGTATCCACCGACTGCCCCGCCGAACCGATGGAGAGTGAAGATATGCTGTTCATTCTCTACACTTCTGGCAGCACAGGCAAACCGAAGGGCGTAGTGCACACGACTGGCGGTTATAACCTCTATGCCCACATGACGACCAAATGGATTTTTGACCTCCAAGAAACCGACGTGTTTTGGTGTACCGCCGACGTGGGCTGGATCACCGGACACAGCTACGTCGTCTATGGACCTTTATCGAACGGCGCAACCAGCGTCATGTATGAAGGTGCCCCTCGCGCTTCTAATCCAGGCTGCTTTTGGGATGTGATTGAGAAACACAAGGTCAGTATCTTCTACACGGCACCGACCGCGATTCGTGCCTTTATCAAAATGGGCGACGAGCATCCCAACGCTCGCGATTTGTCGTCACTGCGATTGCTAGGCACCGTCGGCGAACCGATCAATCCCGAAGCTTGGATGTGGTATCACAAGGTGATTGGGGGCGAGAAATGCCCGATCGTCGATACCTGGTGGCAAACTGAAACCGGAGGCATTATGATCACCGCGCTTCCAGGTGCAATTCCCACAAAGCCGGGTTCTGCGACGCTGCCCTTCCCTGGTATTTTGGCAGATGTGGTGGATTTAGACGGCAACTCCGTCGGGGTGAATGAAGGCGGCTATTTAGCGATTCGTCACCCGTGGCCCGGCATGATGCGAACGGTGTTTGGCGACCCCGATCGCTTCCGTCGCACCTACTGGGAGCACATTCCAGTTAAAGACGGTCACTACACTTATTTTGCAGGCGATGGCGCACGCCGCGACGCAGATGGCTATTTTTGGGTCATGGGTCGCGTCGATGACGTGATTAGCGTTGCCGGACACCGTTTAGGCTCAATGGAAATCGAATCAGCGTTGGTGTCTCATCCCGCCGTTGCAGAGGCGGCAGTGGTGGGCAAACCGGACGAGATTAAAGGCGAAGAGATTGTCGCGTTCGTCACGCTTGAAGGCACCTATCAGCCCAGTGACGATCTGGCAAAAGAACTCAAGAAACACGTCGTTCAGGAAATTGGTGTGATCGCTCGTCCTGGTGAGATTCGATTTGCCGATGCGTTGCCCAAAACCCGATCGGGCAAAATTATGCGTCGCCTTTTGCGAGATCTTGCCAGTGGCAACGCTATTTCGGGTGACACTTCAACGCTAGAAGATCGCAGCGTGTTAGACAAACTCCGAGAAGGTTAAATCACCTTAGATAAAGCGGGGACGATCGTTCAATTCAAAACGATCGTCCCCTTTTTTAATCAACGCCTCAAGAATCTTGAGTGGGTGCGTGTAATCCGCACTCTTTTTTCGTCGCATCTTCCCACCACCAGCGCCCTTCTCGCTCGTGCTGTTGAGGTAGAGTTGGGCGAGTGCAGGGTTCACAGCCGATGCTGACAAAGCCGCGTTCATGCAGTGGGTTGTAGGGCACTTCATACGATCGGATATACATCCAAACGTCGGCAGATGTCCAATTTGCCAACGGGTTGAACTTGATTAGAGTCCGATCGTCAGTTGAGAACGCCTTGTCAATTTGAACTACAGGCACATTGGCACGAGTCGGACTTTGGTCTTTGCGCTGCCCCGTGATCCAGGCATCTAAGGTAGATAGCTTGCGGCGTAGAGGCGCAACTTTGCGAATACCACAGCATTCTTGGTGTCCATCTTCGTAGAAGCTGAAGAGTCCTTTGGTGGAGACTAGATTTTCGAGTTGAGCTGCATCGGGATACATTACCTCGATCGTGATCCCATAATGCTTTCTGACCCGCTCGATAAACTGATAGGTTTCGGCATGAAGACGACCTGTATCAAGGCTGAAAACTTTGATGTCTTTGTTGATTTTGTGCGCCATATCGATCAACACGACATCTTCAGCCCCACTAAACGAGATCGCAATGTTGTCAAATTGACCGAGGGCAGTTGCAAGAATCTTTTGTGGGCTTTGGCTCGAAAGGTTAGCATCAAGGCTAGAAATATCTAGTTCGTGACTGGGCTGCGCGGTCAACTGCGCCATGATAGTGTTCTCCGCTGATCCGTCTGAATTCCATCTTTTATTCTATCGGCTTCTCAGTACCCTCGTGTTTTTGGGAAAATATCAGTAAAGCAGGGTCTCGATCGGTCAATAAGTAAGTAAACGGGATGAACGGTCAGACGCGTTTCGACTCCGCCCAAAGCCAGAATTCCTAGCGGGTTGAGCGGAGCCGAAACCCATCCTCACACATTGACTTTCATTGCGCCTGTCTACTGAGTTTTGCTAAACGTCATCTCTGCATCTCGCATGAATCGGTAGGATTAGAGAGAAGTCGTGATTTGATGTTTGATGCCTCCTACCGAATCTGTGAATCCTTTGCTTAATCTCAACTACGAATCGGCTTTAGAAGTGTTGGGAGATGATTTTTTTGATGTTGTGTCGGCGGCTGAATTTCCTCAACAGATTTTGCGGTTTCGCAACGATGAGGTGTTGGCTCAACTGAGATTGACTCCCGAATCGGTAATGGATGCCGACTTTATTGAAGCGTTTGGCAAGTTTCAGGGGCGGCAACCGTTTCTGGCACTGCGATATCACGGCTATCAGTTTGGAGAATATAACCCCGCGCTGGGAGACGGCAGGGGCTTCCTCTATGGGCAAGTGAGAGGCACAGATGGCGAACTCTATGACTTTGGCACTAAAGGATCGGGGACAACGCCCTATTCGAGGGGAGGCGACGGACGGCTGACGCTCAAAGGGGGCGTGCGAGAAGTGTTGGCATCTGAAATGCTGCATCGTTTGGGCGTTAAAACTTCTCGATGTCTGAGTTTGGTTGAGACGGGGGAACCACTCTGGCGAGGGGATGAGCCGTCGCCGACTCGATCGTCAGTGATGATTCGCTTTAGTCGATCGCATATTCGGTTTGGCACCTTTGAGCGATTGGGAACGCTTGATCGCAAAGACCTGATTGCCATTTTGCTGGATCATGTGATTGAGGTTTACTATCCTCACTTGGCGGGAGCGCCCGATCGTTACGCTCTGTTCTATGCAGAATTGGTGCAGCGAGTCGCAGAATTAGTCGCCCAATGGATGTCATCAGGCTTTTGTCACGCGGTTCTCAATACCGATAATATGTCGGTTACGGGTGAGAGTTTTGATTACGGTCCCTTTGCTTTTATCGAGACTTATAATCCTCAATTTACGGCGGCTTATTTTGATTATTCGGGGCGCTATTGTTACGGCAATCAGCCTTCGATTTGCCGATTGAATCTGGAGATGCTGCAAACTCCTCTCAAGCGAGTGATTGATCTCGCAGACATGGAGGCTAGTTTGTCAAAGTTTGAGACCTGTTATGAGAAAGCCTATCAGCAAAGAATGCTCGATCGACTCGGGTTTAAACACCTGGAAGAATCTCTTTCAAAAGCGCTAATTGAGCGAACTGTCGAGTTCTTAAAGAAGTCACAAGTCGGATATCAAAGCTTCTTTTGGGAGTTAACTACGCAGTTTTCTAAAACATGGCGAGAGACAGCAGATCACATCTTTAGTGAATTAGACATTCCTGATGAATTGCTCCAACACTGTTTTCAAGCTTGGCAAGAAACCTATTATCAAGCTTTAAATCACTTACCAGAGAATGAGATGCTAGATATTGCGAATCGACTTTATCAGCACAATCCCAGTGTGAACCTGATTAGACCGACGATCGAAGCAGTCTGGCAACCCATCACTCAAGATGATAACTGGCTACCTTTTGATCATCTGCTTGATCAAATTCAAGCCCGACCCCCTGTTAAAACATCTATTTAATCATCGATTCAGTCATGATCGAAGCGCCTGTATTTGTCACATCAAGGTTGATTGTGCGGCTCTTGTCACAACGCGATATTCCTGCGGTCATTCACTACTACAAAGAAAATAAATTATTCTTAGAACCGTTTGAGCCGACCAAACCCAGAAACTTCTACAGCAGAGAGTTTTGGTCGCATCAAATCGATAAAAGTCTGATTGAGTTTAGCTACGATCGGTCTTTACGTCTGTTCATTTTCCGAAAGGATCAGCCTGACAAAATTATTGGCGGCACTAATTTCACTCAAATGCTTCAAGGCGTGTCTCATTCTTGCTGTCTCGGCTATAGTCTCGCTGAATCTGAACAGGGACATGGCTATATGACAGAAGCCGTTCAAGCATCGATTCAATATGTGCTTGATGACTTAAATATGCACCGAATTTGTGCCAATTATATGCCTCACAACCGCCGCAGTGCCCGTGTCTTAAAACGGCTCGGATTCATGATTGAAGGCTATGCAGGTGACTACATTTTAATTAATGGCAAGTGGGAAGATCACATCCTCACCAGTTTAACAAATCCTAATTGGGTAGAGCGGTAAAAAATGGCTAGAATCGGAGAAACCATCGCCGCGATCGCAACTGCCATCGTTCCCCAACAGGGTAGCGTTGGCATTGTTCGGCTATCAGGTGCGGATGCGGTGACGATCGCTCATGCACTCTTTCGTGCCCCCGGCAATCAAACCTGGGAAAGTCATCGAATTCTTTATGGCTACGTGCGCGTCCCGCAGTCACAACACGTCATCGACGAAGCCCTGTTATTAGTCATGTTGGCTCCTCGTTCCTACACTCGTGAAGATGTGGTCGAGTTTCACTGTCACGGGGGCATTATGGCGGTTCAGCAAGTGTTGCAGCTTTGTTTAGAGCAGGGCGCACGACTCGCACAGCCCGGAGAGTTTACGCTGAGGGCATTTCTCAACGGACGGCTCGATCTGACTCAAGCCGAAAGCATTGCTGATTTGGTGGGGGCACAGTCGCCTCAAGCGGCTCAAACAGCGCTTGCTGGCTTGCAGGGCAAACTCGCTCAACCGATTCGACAATTGCGGATGACCTGTCTAGATCTTCTCGCAGAAGTCGAAGCCCGAATTGATTTTGAAGAAGATTTGCCGCCGCTCAACGAGACAGAGATTCAAGCCCAACTAGAGAACCTGCTGGCAGCAGCGACGCAAATTTTAGCCACTGCCGATCGCGGAGAACTGCTGCGATCGGGCTTAAAAGTCGCGATCGTCGGTCGCCCCAATGTCGGCAAATCGAGTCTCCTCAATGCCTGGAGTCGCAGCGATCGGGCAATTGTGACCGATCTTCCGGGCACAACTCGCGATGTCGTTGAGTCTCAGCTCGTCGTCGGTGGAATTCCAGTACAGGTGCTTGACACGGCAGGAATTCGAGAAACGGACGATCGGGTGGAGAAAATTGGCGTAGAGCGATCGCGATCTGCGGCTCGATCTGCAGATCTGATTCTATTGGCGATTGATGCTCAAGTCGGTTGGACAGATGCCGACCAAGAAATTTATCAGCAGGTGCAGCATCGTCCGCTCATTTTGCTAGCGAACAAGATTGATTTAGTCAAGACCTCGATCGACTTGCTAAATTGTCCTGCTGAAATCACTCGCATTGTCAAGACTGCTGCCCCTTTAAGCCAAGGCATTGAGGATTTAGAACACGCCATTCTCGAAGTTGCTCACGCCGGAGTGCAAGCCGCAAACTTGGATCTTGCCATCAACCAACGTCAATCCGCTGCGCTGACTCGTGCAAAAACCTCTCTTCAACAAGTGCAGGAGACGATCGCTAATCAACTCCCCCTGGATTTTTGGACGATCGACCTTCGCATCGCCATTCAAGCCCTCGGCGAAATTCTGGGTGAAGACGTGGCGGAATCAGTGCTCGATCGTATCTTCAGCCGCTTTTGCATTGGCAAATAACATTGATTTGGGGTGGCGCTAGAAGATCTTATTCCCGCTCCTGCGGGTGAGGGCGAATTCATGGGTTCATACTCGAATTCAGCAAGGCTATTGATTCTGAAAGATTGATCAGATGGGCGGAGGCTCAGTAGGCGGCAGATCTTCAGACCCGAAGCCTTCAGTCCAGATTTGGGTTTCAGCCGCTATCTCTTCCCCCACCGAAGGAATGATGAACTCCTGGTTTAGCTGCAACGTTGTAAAGTTAGACAGCTTTTTCAACGCTTGCAGGGTCTCGATCGCCGACTGATATCGCTTTGTAGAGTCGTAGCAAATCATCTTAGACAACACTCTTGCAAGTCCGCTGCTCACCGAGGCTTTTTCTTGCCAACGAATTTCTCCCGTTTGAGGATCGGGGGTCAACTGACTGGGAGGCAAGCCCGTCAATGCTTGAATGCCGATTATGCCGACCGCATAGATATCGCTGTTGTGCTGGGGTTTGCCTGCCGCTTGCTCAGGAGCCATATAACCCTGAGTGCCGATGCCGATCGTCAGATTATTGCTGGTTTCCTCAGCGGCTAGCTTGCTGTATTGATCTTTGACGGCTCCAAAGTCGATTAAGACTAATTGACGATCGATTTGACGCCGAATAATATTGCTGGGCTTAATGTCTCGATGAATCACCTTTTCACTGTGGACAAAGCTGAGAATCTGAAGCAATTCTTGCAAGATATCAACGACTCTAGCTTCAGGCAACTGTCTGCCTAACGAAAGCTCTTCGTTCAACGAGTGCCCTGGAATATATTCCTGTATCAGATAAAACTCTCCCTCCTCTTCAAAATAAGCCAGCAACCGAGGAATTTGTTCATGTTTGCCTAATCGCTCTAAGGTTTCTGCTTCTCGATCGAACAGTCGGCGTGCCAGTCTCAAATGACTGGGGTTATTGGTAGCAGGGCTAAGCTGTTTGACCACACACTGCGGACTTTGAGGACGTTTGATGTCTTGCGCGATATAGGTTTCACCAAAGCCGCCGTGACCCAAAATCTGAGTGATTTTATAGCGACCGCCCAGAGTTTTGTTGGCGAGTTCAAGTTCTCGTTCTCGCAGCAGATCTTCCCGATCGCTGCGCTGACTCACCATCTCGATCGTTCTTGTAGAGCGTTTGACTTCTTGGCTAATGCGTTTGTTGCGTTGGTTGATCAAATGTCCGGCAGCAGAACCTGTGAGCCAATAAGAGATGCCCACCAGGACGATCGTCCCGATCGGCACTGCCATCGGTAAAATCACCAATCCACTGCCAAAGGCGACATAGCAACTGCTGCCCCACGCTAGCCCCATCACGACTGCCCAAAACAACCGAAATAGGGGTCGTCTGGCTCGGCTTTGCAACAACCCTGCTATAAAGACCACCAGCAGCACCAATCCGCCTGCCATAGTTGGGTCGGCAAACGCTTCGCGAATGGAGCGGTCTTGCAGCAGAGTTGCGATCGCGTTGGCATGAATTTCGACTCCAGACATCTCACCCATCGGAGTCGAGTAAAAATCTGGATTTGAGCGGGTGATGACTCCAATCAAAACAATTTTGTCTTTGAAATACTTGCCTTTTTGGAGATATTCGCTGTTCCAATTTTCAGGCGAGGTGACGTTCCAAAATGGGACGGGCTTAAAGGTGCCAGCTCCCCCATAAAAGAAAATATTGCCTCCTTGGGGCTGCGAATATTTGATCTTCGCCGCTTGTAGAGCAGCCTCAGCCAATGAGGGTACCTTTGCAGATTTAATCAGATCTGCTTCTTGCGGCGACAGCTTTTCTAAAAATCGGCTGCCCAAAAGATGAACGCGATCGTCGGGTTCGGACAAGAAGTTGATGAAGCCGATCGGAGTGCGCTCACTTTGAAACGGCGCGTAAGGCAAGCTGAGATTAGACTGCTCTCCCTGACGGCTATCGCCCTGCACAAACCTTGCTGGTAGAGCTACTTGCCCCTCATAGCGTTGGAGCACGGCTTGTAGCTGTTGATCATCGGCTGAGACAATTCCTGCCTCATTGTTGCTATAACCATAGCTGCTGGGCAAATCCCACAAGACATCAGAGACGACTGCCTTTGCCCCCGCTTGCATCAACTTGTCGATCACCTCGGCATACACGGCTCGTCGTAGCGGCAGACTAGAGAGTTGCGCGATCGAATCTTCGTCGATCGCTAAAACCACAATCTCGCTGGGCGGCGGAACGGTGCCTCTGACTTTGAATAGCAAACTCTGAGCCCGTCGCTCTGCAATCTGCACCGATGGCGGGTTTGAGGTAGTCAGCACTGCTGCCCCGATCACCCACATCACCATCAAAACGTGCCCTAACCGATCAAACCTAAACCGGGGACTCGATCGTTCGGGTCGAGTGGTGTCGTTGGCAGGAGCGGGTTGACCCTGGGGCAAGGGTTCTGTGAGAGAGGCTGACGGCTTTTCGGGCATATCCTGTCTGGCCATAGGGGCTACTCGTCGCGGATCTCATCTGCACCTGTTGCGGAGGATCTCCTCAAGTGACCACCCTCCATTCCTACAATAGTCTACTTACTTTAAAAAGCGACTGTGGTCGATCGTGCTCCTTTAACTCACCACTCCTTAAAAATCAGAGCTTCTCCAAACCGTTCACTCTTTTTGAAATATTTGTGATAATTAAATGAACTCGAAATCTGTCTTATAGATGAGGAACCTCATTTGTAGCTCAGAGTTCACTTTATAAAGATCAACATTATAGAGAGGCTATGAATGATGGTTTTAGGTAACAGGAGAGAGACCAAAAAGAACGGGTGAATTTAATCACTTGCCACGCAGCGCTAGAACTTTTTATCTCTAAAAGCGTCTACCGTTAGACAGCTTTAGACTCGACCCGTTATTACTAGGGGGGCGGTCGTCGTACTCGAATCTTGATAGGGGAAACCTTAAGTCAAGGTTTAACCACAGAACTGCTCAAGCTGCCCAGAGAATTAATACTTGAAGCGCTATTCTCAGCAACCAACTGGTTTTGCGTTGCTAGAATTAATTACTCCATTTTTGATTCTACAAGTTATAGGTCTTAAATTTTTATGCATTACGCCATGAACCGTCTCTCTATCTTTGTAGACGGAAACAATATGTTCTATGCCCAGCAGAAGAACGGTTGGTTCTTTGATCCTAAACGAGTGCTGGAATATTTCGTTAGTGAACGAGACATCGAGTTAGTCAACGCGTTTTGGTATACCGGATTGAAAGATCCTCAAGATCAAAGAGGCTTTCGAGATGCGCTGATCAGCCTTGGCTACACTGTTAGAACGAAGATTCTTAAAGAATATTATGACGACACCTCGGGTCGCTATTCGCAAAAAGCAAATCTTGATATTGAGATTGTGGTCGATATGTTTAATACCGTTGATCAGTACGATCGAGTGATTCTCTTTAGCGGCGATGGCGATTTTGAACGGGCGATCGAGCTGCTGCGATCAAAAAGCACACACATCACAGTGGTCTCTACGGAAGGCATGATCGCGAGAGAATTGCGAAATGTCACCGATCGTTATATCGATCTCAATGACATTCGTCCTCACATTGAAAAAGCCGATTACTGAAAGCACCCTTCCCCGATTCTTCATCCATCTACTGTCTCAAAGTAGATTTGCGTATTAAAATAAGTTTTAAGATTGCGACCTGATATTGAGCATTTTTTGCAGGACAGGCATTTTGCGTGTTCTCTCCTAAAGTGGGCAAAACGCCTATCTCACCTAAAATATAAGGTTTCTCTCCATTCCCTATTCCTCAACCCTATTGAGCCATGAACGTTCCATCTCAACCAGACCGGATCATCATTTTCGATACGACTTTGCGTGATGGGGAGCAGTGCCCCGGAGCCACCCTCAATGTCGATGAAAAGCTGGCGATCGCTCGGCAACTGGCACGACTTGGCGTAGATGTGATTGAGGCGGGTTTTGCCTATGCCAGTCCCGGAGATTTTGAGGCAGTTGAGCGGATTGCTAAGACCGTTGGCACCGACGATGGTCCGATCATTTGCAGTTTGGCGCGGGCGATTCCGGCTGATATCAAGGCGGCGGCTGATGCCCTCAAACCTGCTGCCCATGCCCGAATTCATACCTTCATTTCTACCTCAGATATCCATCTCGAATATCAGTTAAAGAAGACTCGATCGGAGGTGTTAGCGATCGCTGAGGAAATGGTCGCCTATGCAAAATCCTTTATGAGCGATGTTGAGTTTTCGCCGATGGATGCAGCGCGGTCTGACCCAGGTTTTTTGTATCAAGTGTTAGAGCGAGCGATCGTCGCTGGCGCAACGACGATTAACATCCCCGACACGGTGGGCTATATGACACCGAGCGAGTTTGGCGATATGATTCGCGGCATTCGAGAGAATGTGCCGAATGTCGATCAGGCAATTATTTCGGTTCACGGTCACAACGATCTGGGGTTAGCGGTTGCCTGTTTCCTCGAAGCGGTGAAGAATGGCGCACGACAGCTAGAATGCACAATCAACGGCATTGGCGAACGAGCCGGAAATGCTGCTCTTGAAGAGTTGGTGATGGCGCTGCACGTTAGACGGCAATATTTCAATCCATTTTTGGGTCGTCCTGCTGAGTCAGAAACGCCGCTCACAAAAATTAACACCCAAGAGATCTACAAAACGTCTCGTCTGGTATCCAATCTGACGGGAATGTTGGTGCAGCCCAACAAAGCGATCGTCGGGGCAAACGCGTTTGCTCACGAGTCGGGCATTCACCAAGATGGAATGCTTAAAAACAAGCAAACCTACGAGATTATGGATGCTCAGTCGATCGGACTGACGAGCAACCAGATTATTTTGGGCAAACACTCAGGGCGCAATGCGTTTCGCACTCGTCTGAAAGAGTTGGGCTTTGATTTGGGCGACAACGAGCTAAACAAGGCATTTGTTCGCTTCAAAGATTTAGCCGACAAGAAAAAAGAAGTTACCGATTGGGATCTGGAGTCGATCGCCAATGACGAGGTGCAGCAAGTTCCCGAACTGTTTCGGTTAGAAATGGTGCAGGTCTCGTGTGGCGATCGGGCGTATCCAACTGCCACAGTGAGGTTGAGAAATCCGCAGGGCGAGGATCTGACCGATGCTGCGACCGGGACTGGTCCAGTGGATGCTGTTTATAAAGCGATTAACCGCGTTGTGAATGTGCCCAACCAACTGATCGAATTCTCAGTCCAATCGGTGACGGCGGGGATTGATGCGATCGGGGAAGTGACGATTCGCTTGAAGTACGGCGATCGGATTTTCTCAGGTCACGCAGGCAACACGGATATCATTGTCGCATCGGCTCAGGCTTATGTGAATGCGCTGAATCGCCTCTATGCCGCGTTGCAATCGACTCCGAGTGAGCAAGTCGCAGCAGTAGTTGAGACTCGGTAAGACAGCATCTGATTGAAATTAGTGCTACTTTGTGGGGTGGTATCTTGTCCACCCCTTATTTATGAGGCGCTATGCAAGAAAACGTTTTACGTAAAGAACAAGACTTTCACGATCGCTGGGCGAGCACGATCGACGTAGATGGCATTCGAGTTGCCGACTATTTTGAAGCCTGCACTGCGCCCGAAAACCGATTTATTCTCCGACAATTGGGTGACGTAAAGGATAAATATTTACTCGATCTCGGCTGTGGTGCTGGGGAAAACAGCGTTTATTTTGCCCTGTTGGGTGCGCGATGTGTGGCAACAGATTACTCGCCGGGAATGGTTGAGGTCGCACTAAAACTAGCCGAAATGAATGACGTGCAGATTGAGGGGCGAACGGTCAACGCAATGGATATTGACTTCCCTGATAACACGTTTGATATTGTCTATGCTTCTAATCTGCTGCATCACATTCCTAACCCTGAGTTGACGCTCAAAGAAATGCACCGAGTGCTAAAGCCGGGAGGGAAAGCCTGTTTCTGGGACCCGCTTAAGCACAATCCGGTGATTAATGTCTATCGGCGAATGGCAACCGAAGTCAGAACCGAGGATGAGACACCGCTCGATATGGGTCTGGTGAACTACATTCGATCGCTCTACTCTCAAACCCGTTACGATACGTTCTGGATCGCGACTCTCTGGATCTTTTTGCAGTTTTACCTGATTGAAAAAGTCAATCCCAACAAAGAGCGCTATTGGAAGAAGATTATTCTCGAACAGGCGCGGCTCGAAAAAACCTATTTGCGTCTAGAAAAGCTAGATAAATGGCTGAAAAAGCTGCCGTTGATGAAGCGGTTCGCTTGGAATCTAGCTGTCGTCGCTACCAAATAGATTTGCACCCGATGAAACAACGCTCTCAGATTTGGCGCTCGTGTCTCAACTATAGTGTGTTGAGCGCGATCGCCGTTTTCATGCTGATTCCACTTGTCTGGTTGGTCAGCACCTCGTTTAAGTCTGCCTCTGAAGACATCTTTAAGTTTCCACCGCAGTTGTTGCCCAGTCAGCCTACGATCGATAATTTCGTTACCGTTTGGCAGAGCAATCCTTTTGGACGCTATTTGTTCAATAGCACGATCGTCGCTGTGTTGACTGTTGCGTTGAATCTATTGTTTTGTTCGCTAGCAGCTTATCCATTAGCAAGACTGAGTTTTAGGGGGCGAGAAGTGATCTTTAGTGCGATCGTTGCCACGATTCTAATCCCATTTCAGATTGTGATGATCCCGTTGTATGTTCTGGCGGTGCAGTTGGGATTAAGAAATACTTACTTAGGAATCATTTTTCCAGCGATCGCGTCTGCGTTTGGCATCTTTTTATTACGACAGGCGTTTCAGGGTGTCCCTAAGGAGTTAGAAGAAGCCTCTCGAATGGATGGCTGTTCTGAGTTGGGCGTGTGGTGGCATGTGATGTTGCCGTCAATCCGCCCCGCGTTGGTGACGTTATCGATTTTTGTGTTTATCGGGTCTTGGAGTGATTTCCTTTGGCCGTTGATTGTGCTCGATCGTCCAGAGCTATACACTCTACCGCTCGGAGTCGCAAACCTGGCAGGAACGTTTACCCTAGATTGGCGATTGATCGCGGCGGGATCGGTGATCTCGATCGCGCCCATTCTCCTCTTCTTTTTGGCGATGCAGCACTACATCGTGCCGTCTGAGACAGGCAGTGGCGTAAAAGGATAATCCAACTATTTGGCAGTCAGTTGAGGGTAAGCAATACGCTGGTGATTGGATTGTTGCCAGACTTGAACGAAGATTTGCCCGATCGTGGTCATCTCTTCTCTCGTCAAACCCGTTTCTGCAAGTTGCCCATCTTGCCAACGGGCGCGCAGAATCTTGTTAATCATATTGAGAGCATCTTCAGGCGTGGCATCTTTGAGCGATCGCAATGCCGCCTCACACGAATCCGCCACCATCACGATCCCCGTCTCTCGCGATTGGGGCGCAGGTCCGGCATAGCGAAAGTCATCATCATTGACCGATTTAGTCGGGTCTTTTTGCGCTATCTGCTGCGCCTGATGGTGAAAGTAAGTAATCAGCATTGAACCCTGATGTTCTGGAATAAACGCCTGAACAACTTTCGGCAATCGAGCTTTGCGCGCCATCACAATGCCCTCAGTGACGTGCTTTCTAATAATTGCTGCACTCTTCCAGGGGTCGTTAATTAAGTCATGTTTATTGGGTGCGCCCATCTGGTTTTCGATAAAACCTTGGGGGTCGTGCATTTTGCCAATGTCGTGGTAGAGCGTTCCAGTTCGCACGAGTTCTACATTGCAGTCTAATGCTCGTGCAGCGGCTTCGGCAAGCGTCGCGACAAACAGCGTGTGCTGAAAGGTGCCCGGACTCTCTGCTGCAAGCCGCTTGAGCAAGGGGCGATTGGGATTTGCGAGTTCGACCAGGCGAATGGTGGTGACTAAATCAAACAGATTTTCGAGATAAGGACTCAGCCCGATCGCCACGACACTCCACGCCAAACCCACGAGCGCATAGATCGCGGTGGCTCCGAGCAGACCATACCAACCCATCCCCGATGCCACCCTGAGCATTAGAAACACGGCACCTTGAGTCAAACCAACGGCAATGCCTAATAAAGCAAGTTCTTCACGCGATCGTAGCCTGCCGCCAAAAAAAGCAGCCAGCAACCCCCCCGCCACGCTGGGCAACCAGTGACTCACCCCAAGCGTCATGCCCATCGGCAACAGTCCGCTCAGAAGCCCAGTCAGGGTCAACGCCATTGCAGATCCGTAGAACGTGCCCATCAGCAACCCGATCGCAGGCAAGTTTGTAGACGGAACTCCCAGCGTTACCAGCAGAGGAGTGCTAAGCGCTAGCAGCCACACGAGAATATAATCCCGGTTTCGCAAGCCTTTGGCATGGAATCGTCGATCGACAAACCAGAACAACAACACTGCCCCACTGACCAGCCCCCCAAATGCGATGAATCCTAGCCAATTTGTCCCTCTGAGACTGAGATTAAACGAGTCGAGCAGCACAAATTCGCGTTCAGTGATCGGTTGCCCTGCGCTGACAATCACCTCATCCTGCCGAACTGAGACGATCTCTGGTTTGACTTCTTGAGCCGCTTGCTCTGCCTTGAGTTTGCTCTGCTCTTCATCTTTGACTAAGTTAGGTTGCAGTGTCGTCAGCAGCAGTTTGGCGGCGATCGCTCTCGACTCTGGCGCGATGCCAGTCTGAACCTGCAAGTTGACAGCGTTCTCTAGCAAACTTTGGGGTAAGCCTGGAGAAATCCCCTGTGCGAGAATGCGCTCATTTGTCTGAGTGATTTGAAGCTGCAACTGCTCCCAGTCAGAATCAGACAGATCTAAGAGAGAAGCATTGTAGAGGTTGCTTGATTGAGTCATTGCAGGATCTTGCAGTTCTGCGATCGCGGCGGCATAGAGTCGGCGTGTCTCGGTGATTTTGTTGAGCAACCCAACCAGCGTTTGAGGAGTGCTCGCACGATAGGCTTGCAGTTCTGCGATCGCTTGTCCTTGAGCAGGATTGGCAATCGTCAGTTTAGGGATTGGAACAGCAGGTTTGCCAGGAACCTGTTTAGTCGGCGCTTTTTCCTGCAAGGCAGCTAAGACTCCTCGCCATTCTCCTGCTTCAACCTTTCGCAAATAGCGCTGAGTTTGTGCCGAAAGCGTTTTTGTTTCCACAAACGGATATGCCCCAGCCAGTTGCCGAAAGGCACTTCCTTTGGAAAATGCGGCTTGTAAGTCTTGGTGAATCTGGTCGTTGATTCTCGAATCTGCCATTAAAACGGTGATGGCGATCGTGCGTGCCGCTTTGCGTTTTTCTTCAGTCGCTTTGGTGTCAATGACGTTGGCATCGGCAGGTGCCTGAATGGTTTGAGGCGAAATCTTACCGACGTTTAACTGGGGCTGATTATAAAATCGCTGCCCAAATGCGCTGGTGATTGAAATGACGGTAATGGCAACGACGATCGTCGGGTGTGCCCCCTCTCGAAAGCTAAATTGTTTTTGCAATCGCTTGCTGCGCTGAGACAGATTTGCCGATGCTGGAATCGATGACAAAATCAAACGCGGCAACCCTAAGTTTAAAGCCTTCTGCTGCAAAGACTTGCCAGAACTGATGCACATCTGTTGAATTTGTCGCGCCAAAGACTGAGGAGATCGCATAGAGGCTGACGGGTGAGGTGATTCGGAATAGCCAAATCGAAGCGGGTGAAGCGAAGCGGGTGATCGATTCAGGTACAGAACAAGTTTCTTCTACAATTACATACTTCGTTAAACTTCATATTTTATCTACAGGTTCAGCTTTGACTATGCGTTCAACAAATCTGATTTTTAGAGTTACATCGCCTTTCGGATAACTTGAGGAGCGGCGATCGCTGGAAGAAGTTGCCTGAATTCTTTTGAAAAGGTCAGAGGGTTATAAACGCCAGCCCAGCGTGCGAGTAATCGATTTGCCAGATCTAAGAGTTCAGATTGAGTCGTTATTTCTTGGGAAGGGGTTTCCCAGGAGCCGATCGCTAACTGCCACTCGATCGGAATGCCACTCATGCTGTTAAACGCTCCCGATAATGCCCCTGTGATCGCACAAATGACGGACGATCGAGCGCCCGTTTGAGCACTTCTCAGTAAGGCTAACCGCAGATCATGGGGAGTGCTCAAGAAACAATAAAGCGCCAGCCCAATGTCTGGATTAACCTCTTGGCTCATCAAAGTTGTTAACGCCGTTTCCAATCCTGCTTGCTCGTCGAGGAGTCTCTGAACTCGCTGAAGCTGCTGAGTGGTCGTCGTCTCCTCCATTCCAATCAAGGGCTTAAGATGAGTGATCACCGTGGGGATCAGCGTCAGTGGGTCGAGCTTTTCTTGCAGGGCAGCGGCGATCGTGCATCCCACGGCAAATAATTCTGGCTGCACAATCTCAGAGTTTTCCCAACCTGCCGCGTACGCTAAGTTTTGCCACAGTTTTAGCCGATCTTCGTGAAAGAATAGAGCCACGGGCAAGAGCGCAATCATCGCCTCTCCGGTCGTTTGAGGAATCGGCTGCTTAAAAAGGTCAATGCCCTCGAATCGGTTGTGATGAATCAATTGCTGAGTGCAGAAACGAGTCAACGGTGCCCATTGGAGTTTGGGCACAGACTTTTTGGAGAGAGACCCCAATTTTAGAGCCGGATTTTTTTGATGCTGAAGTCCGATCGCTTCTCCTAAAACCGCTCCCAATAGAGTCGCCTGAAACCGATTGAGAAGCGCGTGCTGCATGATTTTGGTGTGCCTACTCTCTGAACGAATACGGTAATTTAGATAACACAAATGACGATTACGGCTTCTCTCAATGTTCCTGGTTTGCGGTAAACTCAATCAGCAATCAGGATTGGATACGATCGTCAGATATAGCATCGTCAGGCTCATTTTTTTAAACTTTTCCCCGTATTTAGCAAGGTTATCTGTTAACAACAGTCCGGACAATTTTAAATCGCTAATAGGGGAATGCAGGTTTCAGCCTCATCACTGAGGCAAATACCAATAGGGGAATGCGGGTTTCAGCCTTTGTCTCGAAAAATGTCCGGAGCATTGTTTTAATATGGTTCTATTTAAAGCCACAATCTACAATTCTGCTAAAGGTCAAGTCGCATGAATAGATGCCTGATCAAAGCCTCAAAAATCAGTAATATCTCACGTTGTTGGGTTTGTTGCAGCACATTGAGTTTTCTATGTCTGAGTAGTGTGTCTACTCAAATCGCTGCCAGCACTGAAAGCCCTGCTTTAACCATATCGCAAGCTCCTGCCCCTGAGCGTCTTAATTCCCCTCCTGCTAACGAGGGAACGGGTCGAGCCATTCTGAGATCGGGCAGTCGAGGTGCAGATGTCAACGAGCTTCAAGCCACCCTGAGACTGTTAGGATTCTACGATGGCGCAGTAGATGGCTTTTTTGGAGAAACGACCGTCGCGGCAGTGGGGCGTTTTCAAGAAGCTGCTGGGTTAGGCAAAGACGGCGTAGTTGGACCTGCCACTTGGGAGCGGTTGTTTCCACCCGATCCAGTCGCGATCGCTCCGACTCCGACCGTTAAGCCTGCTGCGCCTGCCGCCAAACCAAGCGAGACAGCTACTTCAACAGCGCCTCAATCCGCTCCGCCTTCTGTTGCATTTCCAATTCTCAGAAAAGGAATTACGGGCGATGCCGTGAGAGGCTTGCAAGAACGCCTGCGATCGCTGGGCTTGTTTGAAGGCTCGATCGATGGTGTGTTTGGTGAAGCCACCGAGACGGCAGTGAAGGCGGCTCAACGCAAATATCAGCTTGATCCTGATGGCATTGTCGGACCCGGAACTTGGAGTGCGCTTCTCCGCTAAAATGGGCGTTTGCAGATGATTATTTCGTCTGATTACCTGATATAAACTTTGTGAAACAATCCCGCTCTAGTTTTGATTTGGGTGCTAGTTTGAATATAGACACAAAGGAAGCAAGGCGCTTTTCTAAACCCCTCGATTAAAGTATGTGTCTCCTGCTTTAATCCCATCGTAGAGCCTGATCCTATTCATCACGACCTCAAAATTATTAGTTTTAGGTTGTCTCAATTCACTTCAGATTTTAATCGTTGAGACATCAAAAACCTAACTAAAAGTGCAACCTGAATTGGTTGAGAGCCTGATCAGTAAGCAGTGTTGTTGCGAAATCAAGTCCACCTTATTTTGTGTTCATTAAATCAGTTATCACCAAATCAATCTACTGCTCTTAAAGGGTCTAGCAATCTTCCGCTAGATCCTTTAACGTTTTGGGGATTTTATTTCAGTTAAGCAGGCTAACGCGATGTGCAACTAATTCGCCCTCATTCCAATCCTCCTCAAGGAGAAGGGCTTTCCGACATTTTCGGTTCCCTCTCCTACTGGGTGAGGGCAGTCTTTGTAGATGTTTTGGGAAAGTTGCACATCGCGCAAGGCTAGTAAAAAGTAAGTTGAACATCTCGCAGGTCACGATCGTGCTAAACAAGGGAGCTTAAGCCCTTTGTCTGTCCAAGTTATCTTCTCTAGTCTCTTAAATCCCTGACAACCAACGCCTTTTCCAGTGGGAGGTTAGCTCTAATGATGAAATCTTTTACTCCTCTTGATGACGCTGAAGAATGGTTTCTGCTGAATTGCTCAACGCGCATAATGCTTTTGTGAAGTAGATAGAATCAACAACTCCGCCGCAAGCGGACGGAGTATGAAACAGCCATTTTTTAGCCCTTCTTACGCCCCAAGGGACGGGGAATCGACCCTTGATGAGATTGAAATAGAGCAAACTTCATTTTGCCGGGTTTCGACTTCGCTCAACTCTCTTCTTGCGCCGAGATTGAGCATTGAGCGGAAATGCGGCTCACAAACAAATTTACACCTGTCTACTCACCCGCTACGGCTCATTCGATTGCAGCGTTGTCTTAGAAACGATACGGGTTTTTTTACGATCGCTCTCCGATAATTCTTGCCCTGCCTGAATTTGCGTTGCACTATTCTGCAATACGGTTGCTGCGCCCTGATCTCCCATTTGTAGCGCCGTCTTTGCCGCCGTTTGCAACATCGTCGCTGCCCCTGAGCGATCGCCCTGCTGCAATTTTGCCTCAGCAATTTGCGTCTGTCGATATTTTGCCAGTGCCAAAATTTGATTTTGCACATCAGGATTTGGCGTAGGCTGAAACGCACTCAACGCAGAAATCTCGATCGGAAACAATTCAGACAGCAACCCTTCCTGCCCCAACGCCGGATCGTCATAGCGAATCTGCACCAACGCGATTGTTTGCTTACCTGCGGGCAATTGACCAACATACAGATTCGCCAACACAACGCGAGACGAATCAACCATCAAATCACCCAAGCGCACCGTTACCTGCTCGCCATCCTGCTCGACCGGAAGCTCGATCGTATCGGGAGCCACTTGGGCGATCGGCTTCAATTCCGCAAGTCGTGCCCCTGGAGTTAGGGACAAAATTAGATAAGCATTGGTCAAACTGACCGACTGGATGCGATCAAACAAACGACTAAACTCGCGCGTTGCCTGATCGGGTTGCTCAATAAAAGACAGCGTTCCGCCCCCTGCGTCGGCAATTTGTTCTAGAACGTTTTGATTCCAGGCATCGCCAAACCCGAATGTATTGAGCGTCAAGTTATAGCCCGTTGCCAATTGAGCCAGTTTTAGGCAGCGATCGTTATCGCCATGCTCATTCTCACCGTCTGTTAATAAGAACGCTTGCGACACAGCCTCTTTTTTGCCCTTCGCAAGTTCTTCAATGCCGACTCGCAACCCCTCATCGATCGACGTGCCGCCCGATGCCTCTAACTGATGAAGCGGAATTCTCAAATTGCTGAGATCATCAATTACTTGATTAGGCACCAGAACTCTTGCTTTGTGATTGAAGGTGACGATCGAGATGCGATCGCCCGGAGACAGCCGCTCGATGATTCGCTGAGCAGCTTGTTTCACGGTGCTCATGGCTCGACCTTCCATTGAGCCGCTCTGATCTAAAATCAAACACAAATTCAACGGCACACTGCGCCCCACTTCTTCGGGGATCGCCGCGATCGCAATAGACACTTGACGCTGGCTGTTGAGTTGCGTTACGTCAACACCAGCATCACTCAACGCACACTGCAAGCCGACTCGCATACCGGGAAGCTCCTACATTAAGCGGGGAAACGAAACCACGACACTCCATAGCAAACCACAGATCTTAGACATTCGGCGGTTAACTACAGTTTAATCCAGCATTTTCCGCAGCCCCAGCAGAAAACTTTTTAACCGAGTTTTCCCTCCTCTCTTCTCCTTCATGAGCGGCTAATCCCGCGCTACTATGGATGAAGCGCCACCGTTGAGGCATCATTACGCTATGGAATCACCCGTCAAAGCCGTTCAGTCTACCAATTATGGCGATGCTTACTATCGCACGCCACCCCCTGACTTAGCCTCACTGTTGCTAAAAGAGCGCATTGTCTACCTGGGCGGTCCTCTCCACTCGATCGACGAATATCGCAGAAATCCCGGTCAAGATGTGACTCGGCTGATTATTGCCCAGTTGCTCTATCTCCAGTTTGACGATCCCGACAAACCTATCTTTTTCTACATCAACTCTACGGGCACTTCCTGGGATGGCGAAACGATCGGGTTTGAAACCGAAGCCTTTGCCGTTTGTGACACGTTGAGCTACATCAAGCCTCCCGTTCACACGATTTGCATCGGTCAGGCAATTGGCGCAGCCGCCATGATTCTATCGGCAGGCACAAAGGGTTCTCGCGCTAGTTTGCCTCACGCCACGATCGTGCTTAACCAGCCGCGTTCTGGCGCACGGGGTCAGGCAACTGATATTCAGATTCGGGCAAAAGAAGTGTTAGACAACCGCGCCGCGATCTTGGATATCCTCTCTAAGAACACGGGGCAACCGACCGAGAAGATTATCAAAGATACCGATCGGACGTTTTATCTCACGCCTCAAGAAGCCAAAGAATACGGACTGATTGATGTCGTTTTAGAAAGCACTAAACAACTTCCCGCTCCTGTCCCTGCTTTGACTTGATTAGGATTTATGCAAGTTCCCTATCGTATTCCGGGCAGTCAACAAGTGCAGTGGGTCGATCTCTATACCCGCATGAGCTTCGATCGAATTGTCTTTCTCGATGAAGAAATCGATGACAACTTCGCCAACTTTATCGTTGCCCTGCTGCTTTCCCTCAACTCTGAAGACTCGACCAAGCCGATCTTTTTATACATCAACTCTCCTGGTGAGCAATCGGCACGACGCACTGGGGGCATGGTTGCTAGCATGGCGATCTATGACACGATGCAATATATCAAGTCTCCTGTCCACACGATTTGTTTAGGACAAGCAGGCGGTACTGCTGCGATGTTGCTCTCATCAGGTGCCAAAGGGTCTCGCTTAAGTTTGC
The DNA here is from genome assembly GCA_965277365.1 of Phormidesmis sp. GTDB lineage: Bacteria > Cyanobacteriota > Cyanobacteriia > Leptolyngbyales > Leptolyngbyaceae > Phormidesmis_A. Next base: position 410,344 of record CBDICO010000002.1, read on the forward strand.
CGAGTGCAGAAATTGTCCTCGCTCCGCAATACAACCGTACGAGCGGACAGGCAAGCGATATCGAAATCGATGCTAAGAAAGTTGTCTCCGATCGCGCCATGTTTGTAGACATCTTGGCAACCAACACGGGACAAACCCCTGAGAAGATTCTCAAAGACCTCGATCGCCGCTTATATTTCACCCCGACCACCGCTCACGAATATGGCTTGATCGATCGGGTGCTTGATCCCAAAAATCTGCCTGCTCCCGTTCAATCGCGTTTGACTTAACCCCCTTATCCCCCTACTTAATCTTATGCCAATCGGTACTCCTAAAGTTCCTTACCGTCTTCCGGGTAGCTCCTATGAGCAGTGGATTGATATCTATCAACGCCTTAGCCTGGAGCGGATTATCTTTCTCAGCCAGGAAGTAGACGACAACATTGCCAACGCGATCGTTGCCTCTATGCTTTATCTCGACTCTGAAGATCCCGGTAAGCCAATCTCGCTTTATATCAACTCGCCGGGTGGCTCCGTTACGGCTGGAATGGCAATTTACGATACAATGCAGCACATCAAATCTGATGTTGTGACGATCTGTGTCGGTCTCGCGGCATCAATGGGTGCGTTTCTCTTAGCCGCCGGGACGAAGGGCAAGCGATTTGCGCTGCCACATGCTCGAATCATGATTCACCAACCTTTGGGTGGTACCGGACGCAGCCAAGCCAGCGACATCGCGATCGAGGCACGAGAAATCCTCCGCATCCGTAGTCAGCTCAACCAGATTTTGGCTGATCGCAGTGGGCAACCGCTCACTAAAATCGAGAAAGATACCGATCGTGATTACTTTTTATCGGCTCAAGAATCGAAAGAGTATGGTCTAATCGACAAAGTAATCGAATCGGTTAATTAGTGGGCAGACTTAGGGTGTGCTGCAATGATTCAGGTCACAGAATTTAGAGATGTGAAATCTGCGGTCATTGCCTTGTTAGTGGATTAGTCCTTGCTTTAAGTGGCAGAATTGCTTGAGAATTCTGCCTTTTCCATCCTTAATGAACATTGCAGACTGCTATCGATTATTGGGATTAAGAACAGGCGCGTCGTATGAGGAAGTCAAAGCCTCCTACCGTCGTTTGGCGCGTCAACTTCATCCGGATGTCAACCCCGGCAACCAGCAAGCAAAAGAACAATTTATTCGAGTTTCAGAGGCATATCGGTTTTTACTCAGTGTCGTCAGTCCTTCAGGAATCAACGATGCGGTGGCTCAAACTCCACAGAGCCAGCCGCCAGACATTGCGAAGCCCAAAGTCACCATTACTCGCAAAGAAAATCCTGCCGAGAAACCGAAGGTCACGGTGATTCGCAAAGAAGAATCTTCTAAAACAAGTCCGATCAAGTCTGATCCCAACCTTTCTTTTGTAGATCAGCAGCTAAAACAAGCCTCTTACGATCAGCTACAGCGACTGCTGCGAGAAAAACGGTTTCCAAGAGCGATCGCGCTCGTAGAAGGATTGGCGCAGCGACTCCCTAACGATTCTGAGATTCGTCAGTGGCAAGCGATCATCTATCAAAGCTGGGGGCGGCAACTCATTCACGAAAAACAGTTTGAGAAAGCACGGCTCTATCTCAAAAAAGCGCTTCGCACTGATCCCCACAATCGATCGCTGTGGGGGGAAGTAGAGCGAGACTTTCACCGCCTTGAGCAGATGATTTGTCAGCGAAAATAACGTTAAAAGTCGAGCTATATAAGTGAATTTACTGAGCTAAAAGACTTGCTTTTTGAAGAGGGGATGTTTTTCTATCCGTGTTTTGGTATAGTATAGGTAGAGATGAATAGCTACTCAGTAAGAACTGGTGAAGCCTTCTTTCATAGGGTTCTTGCGAATGTAGATTAATTTTCTGTCGCACCCGAAGCTTTAAAACGTCCCCTTTAACCCGCAAGTTTTTAGATTTAACCGATCGTATAACCACATCTTGAATCGGATATAGCCGTGTGTTTTTAGAGCATATTGCTTATCAAGGGTCCGCTTATCCACTTGAAAGCTACGGGGTTTTCCGAGTGATTGCTATTTCACCTCGTCCTACTGGGCATAACTGGAACACGGTTAGCTTTGCATCAACTCTTTACTTGATTCCGATCCTAGATCTGCTTTTGGCAAAAGTTCCTAGCCAATGGAAGGCTGAGATCAGATTGGGTTTGCAAGAGGCGTTAGTTAATGCTGCCAAACACGGCAACAACTTAGACCCCTGTAAGAAGGTCTTGGTTCACTTCTCGACGGCATCTGACCGCTACTGGTGGGTAATTACGGATCAGGGTTCTGGGTTTGAGCCTCCTTGTTGCCATGAGCCGATCGATCGTCATCTGCCTTGTGATCAGCATGAATGTGGACGGGGGCTTTATATTCTTCGTCAGGTGTTTGACGAAGTTGAGTGGAATAGCCAGGGCACAGAACTGAGACTCTGCAAACAAGTGCGGACACCAGCAAGATTACCTTTGGTACTTTAGTACTAATCTCTAGATCCTGTCAACCCAAAACTGAGAAAAAACTCATTCCGCAATTTTCAAGAAGACTAGTCTACGATCGCGCCCTGTCCGTCAATCTGCAACCATTTGACTTGCACATCGACTCCTTGAGCAGTCCAGGCAATGTGCATTGCTGATTTGACCGCTTCTGCATTATCTGGACTTGCTAATGCCAAGAGAGTTGGACCGGCTCCGCTAATTACCATCCCATGAGCGCCTGCAATTAGGGCTGCCGATCGGACTTTTTCATATCCTCGAATTAAGGGCTGGCGGTAGGGTTGATGAATCCGATCTTGCAGGGCAGCTTTGAGCCAGTCGGCGCGTCCCGTCTCTAATCCGCGCAGCAGCAAGCCCAAGTGGGAGGCATTAAAAATTGAGTCGGCGCGACTATATTCGGTGGGCAAAACTCGCCGTGCTTCGGCGGTGGACAGTTCAAAATTGGGGATCGCCACGATCGGAACGATCGACTGATCCCAAGGGACATCACAAATCTCCCAGTCGCGATCGATGCCCGATGCAGCCAGACGACAACCGCCGATGAGAGCCGGAACCACGTTGTCGGGATGTCCTTCAATCGCGATCGCCAACTGCATGATTTCTTCTTGACTGAGGGGAGATCCCGCTAGCGCGTTAGCACCCATTAAGCCGCCGACGATCGCCGTTGCCGAGCTTCCTAATCCTCGCGCTAAAGGCACATCCATTGTGATCTCAATCTTCACGGGTGGAGGGGTTTTGTCTAGGTGCTTATAGAGCTTGATGAAGGATTGATAGACTAAATTGCTGGCATCAGTCGATACCCGATCGGCTTCGGCTCCCACCGCAGTAATCTGCACAGATTCTCCATCAGTCACCGAAAATTTAAACTGGTTGTAAAGTGTGAGTGCGGCACCCAAACAATCAAAACCAGACCCGATATTCGCAGTCGTCGCCGGGACTCTAACCGTAGAAGTGACAGCCATTTGCAACCTGAAAATTGAGTGAATCTGTTTTAGAAAAAATGCTTCATTTAGTCTATTTCACTTAAGTCACCGGATTTTTCCTACGTTCCTCAATGTCTTCTAAAGTGCGAATAATCAGCCGTTTTGCCTGAAGCTGCCAGCCCAGTTTTTGGATGTTAAACGCGATCGCGCCGCCGACGATCGTGGCGATAAAATCGAGAGGTTGAAAGGACGAAATTCCAAATAATAGCCCTAATCCAGCGATTCCCCAAAAGGGAAGTGCGACAGTCTGACGCTGCGTTTCGACCAGTTTGCGAATCGGATCGGTCGGCATCTCCGCTAACAGAGTTTCTTTGACTTCCTGCTGCTCTTTAGCGTTGACCGATAAACCAATCTTTTGCCGCAGTTTTTCAATCTTGCGGGCATCAGTGCTGTATTGAGTTAGCTCATCTTCTGCCATTAAAATCAGCCGTTCACTCTGTCCCATCGCTTGACCTCAATTCCTTTCATCTCTATTGTTCATCAAAAGCTGACCAATTTAAAATCTTGTGATCCCCCGCGATCGCGCTTAGTAGAATTGAAGTTTTGAACCGCGACTTATGACAGCAACCCGATCACCGATGAATCGAGATTATTCACAAACAAATTGGGCAGAATATTGGTTACTTGATCCGACGATCGAGTTTCTTAATCACGGCTCGTTTGGGGCATGTCCGTTGCCTGTGATGGCGTTGCAGCAAGAACTCCGTCAGCGCATTGAGCGGCAACCTCTACAATTTTTTGGGCGAGATCTAGAAGAGTTGCTCGATCGAGCACGAACCGAACTAGCCGCCTTTGTAGGGGCGGATGCGGATGATCTTGCCTTCGTGACCAATGCGACGACGGGAATCAACACCGTTTTGCGATCGCTGAGATTTGAGCCTGGAGACGAACTGCTCACGACCAATCAGGAATATAACGCCTGTCGAAATGCGTTGGATTTTGTGGCAGAACGATCGGGCGCAAAAGTCGTCGTTGCAAAAGTCCCTTATCCGATAGAGTCGTCTCAGCAAGCGATCGCGCCCATTTTGCAAGCCGTCACCTCAAAGACTCGACTGGCATTGCTCGATCACGTCACGAGTCAAACGGGATTGGTGTTCCCGATCGCCGAGATTATTCAAGCGCTGACTCAGCAGAACATTGACACCCTGATTGATGGTGCTCATGCGCCCGGAATGGTGGCGATCGACTTGGCAGCGATCGGGGCGACTTACTACACAGGCAACTGCCATAAGTGGCTTTGTGCACCTAAAGGAGCAGCATTCTTATATGTGAGCCGAGACAAACAATCTGAGATTCGCCCATTGACCATCAGTCACGGAGCCAATTCGCTACGCTGCGATCGATCGCGATTTCGCTTAGAGTTTGACTGGACAGGAACCGACGATCCCACCGCTTATTTGTGCGTCCCGGAGGCGATTCGATTTATGGGATCGCGGTTGTCAGGAGGCTGGTCTGAGTTGATGAAGCACAATCACGAGAAAGCGATCGCTGCCCGGAATATTCTCTGTGAAATTCTGAAGGTTGCGCCACCTTGCCCTGATGAGATGATTGGCTCTCTGGCAACGGTGCCTCTATCAGACGGTTCTTATATTGGCTTGCAGGATGCGCTGCTAGAAGAATTTGGGATCGAAGTCCCGATCGTGCCTTACCCATCTGCCCCTAAGCGATTAGTCCGCGTCTCTGCCCAACTCTACAACACGTTGGATCAATATGAGAAGTTGGGACGGGCGATCATAGAACTTCAGCCAAAAGTCTGAGTTGGCTGTGGCATCTTCTCAAGGTCTCCTCAAAATTACAGATCTTTTTTGTGACAGTGCGATAAAAAATTCCGCAATCTCTACCAAGAGAGTGTTGATAAAGTTGGGCATCTTAGGTCTGACAGCCCATCCACGGGTGAAATTCTTCTCTGGGTGGGTTGTTTTGCTCATCCCTGCTACCTGGACATCTCTTCATGCTTTCAAACCTGCTCAAATTCAATTTTCCGCTATGGCAATATCTCAATCAACCTTTGGGTGAACTGACTTACCCATTGGTACTCAATCCGCGTCGCTTTGGGTTTCTTTATCGAGTAGAGCTTTTAGAGCGATGTCTAGAAAAGAGCTTAGAGTCAAAAGAGCAGCGTGATGAACGCTTGTAGGAGTACACTGCCCCATTTTGCTGAATACAAAGCCGACGATCGCTCCGATGGACTTTGAGCGATCGTCTTGTCGTATCCTGAATGCATTGAGAATCGAGTCCAGAGGTTAGATTGCAGGTGATAATGGGTAAACTGAAAACTTTTTCTCGATCGAGACGACCCAAAATCACCTATGACCAGGCAGCGAGTTCTTTCGGGCATTCAAACGACGGGTTATCTTCACCTCGGTAATTATCTAGGAGCCATCCGCAACTGGGTCGAAGGGCAGAGTCATTATGATAATTATTTCTTCCTGGCAGATCTCCATGCGATCACGGTGCCTCACGACCCAAAAACTTTGGCGGCAGATACCTACATGATCGCGGCACTCTACCTTGCCTGTGGTCTAGATCTGCAATATTCAACCATCTTTGTGCAGTCCCACGTTCCCGCACACACTGAGTTTGCCTGGTTGTTAAGCTGCATCACACCGCTCAACTGGTTAGAAGACATGATCCAGTTTAAAGAGAAGGCGGTGAAGCAGGGGCAAGACGTTGGAACGGGATTGCTCACCTACCCTGTGCTGATGGCATCTGATATTTTACTTTATGAACCCGATAAAGTGCCCGTCGGCGAAGACCAAAAACAGCATTTAGAACTGACTCGCGATCTGGTTGATCGCTTCAACTACAAATTTGGCACCCCTGAAAAGCCTGTTCTCAAACGTCCCGATCCACTCATTCGGGCAGATGGAGCGCGGGTGATGAGCCTCACCGATGGCACTCGAAAAATGGCTAAATCTGATCCGTCTGAGTTGAGTCGAATCAATTTGCTAGACCCGCCAGACGTGATTCAAAACAAGATTAAGCGCTGCAAAACCGATCCGATTCGAGGGTTGGTGTTTGGCAATCCCGATCGTCCAGAGTGCAACAATTTGCTGACGCTCTACATGATTTTGTCGAATCAATCTAAAGAAGCGGTTGCAGCCGAGTGCCAAGATATGGGCTGGGGACAGTTCAAACCCCTGCTAGCTGAAACGATGATGAGTGCCTTGCAGCCAATCCAGGAAAAATATCAAGTCATTATGGATGACCGCAGCTATTTAGAATCGGTGCTGCGAGACGGGCGCGAAAAAGCCTCAGCGATCGCCAACGCCACCCTAACCAAAGCAAAGAAAGCAATGGGATACGCCTTGCCTCTTTAGAGTGGAAAAATTCAGACCATTTGCTGATGATTAATCTTAGATTAGTCAGGATACATGAGTGTATGTGGTACTGAACTTTAAGTTCCTGTAGACTGCGGGGATCAGCTTCAGATCTTGAGTCACCCACTGATACTTTAATACCTAAGGCTTTATCTCGATCGCCCATGTCTCACCCTTCTCGTCTGCTTCCATCCTTCCGTTCTGCTGCTCAGTCTGGTGAGTTTTTAATCACGGCTGAAGTGGCTCCTCCTAAGGGTGGCAACCCTGCTCACATGCTGGAGATGGCGCAACTTTTAAAGGGGCGAGTCCATGCGGTGAATATCACAGATGGCAGTCGGGCAGTGATGCGAATGTGTTCGCTCGTGTCGTCGGCGCTGCTGATGCAACAGGGAATCGAGCCAATTTGTCAGGTGGCGTGCCGCGATCGTAATAGCATTAGCCTACAAGCCGATCTGCTCGGTGCCCACGCACTCGGAATTCACAACATTTTGGCGCTCACAGGCGACCCCGTGAAAGCAGGCGATCACGTTGATGCAAAAGCCGTCTTTGAGCTTGAGTCGGTGCGATTGCTGCAACTGATCACCAAACTCAATTTGGGCACTGATTGGAACGACCGACCCTTAACGGATGGGGAAACAACCCTATTTGTAGGAGCGGCAGTTGACCCTCAATGCGGCAGTTGGTCAGGCTTACAGCGACGATTTGAGCGTAAGGTTGAGGCGGGTGCCCAGTTTTTCCAAAGTCAGTTGATCTCAGATTTCGATCGCTTAGAAAAATTTATGGATCAACTCGGCTCTCCTGCTGCAAAGCCGATTTTAGCAGGTATTTTTCTGCTCAAGTCTGCCAAAAATGCCCGATTTATTAATCGCTGTGTGCCCGGAGTTCACATTCCCGATCACCTCATCGATCGCTTAGAATGCGCTGCTGATCCTCTCCAAGAAGGAGTGATAATTGCGGCAGAGCAGGTGCAACTCGCTCGTCAACTCTGTCAAGGCGTGCATCTGATGGCAGTTAAACGAGAAGATCTGATTCCGCAAATTCTCGACTTAGCAGGGATTGCACCTTTAAGTAAGGTGATTCCCGTAACCGTGTGAGTGGCTGATCTTGAGGGTTCGGGCTACGATCGTAGGTATAAAGCGCTGCCCACTCTAACCGAGAAGAACTGCCAATGTCTGAAAGTCCCATCACTCATAATCCGTTTATTGTCGGTAGACCTGTTCCGCCCGATCGATTTGCAGGACGCACCTCTGCGATCGAGACTGCCTTCGACCAGATTCTTAGCCGCAGCAATCTTGCGCTTTGGGGCGGTCCCGGCATTGGCAGATCGTCTTTTTTAGAGCTACTCGCCTCTCCCCAAGCGTGGCAACTGAGAGGACATGACCCCTCTAGCGCCGTGATTGTCTTGTTGAGTTGTTTGAGCATCACCCCGTTTAGCGCCGTTAATTTCTGGCGCGAAATTATGCTGCTCACTAAAGAGGCGTTAGACAAAGAGCCAGACCTTCAGGCAGAAGTCAGTCAATTTTTGGAGCAGGGCAACACGACCAAAGATGGGTTGCGATCGCTGCTGCGACAGTTGGGCAAGCAAGACAAGTTTCTTGTGCTGCTCGTCGATGATTATGATGCGGCTCTGCGTCCTCAAGAGGGGTATAGTGACAACGACATTGCCGTCTTTTTGAGCGACTGCCGAAACATTGCATCTCATTCTAGAGAGCGACAGTTTCTCTCGATGGTCGTGACTTCACTGCGACGACTCAATGAACTCGGACCCAAGTTAAAACCCGATGGCTCTCCGTGGTATAACCACTATTTGTTTCAGCCACTCAAGCCGTTTGTCGAGATCGAAGTAGCGGCTCTGTTAGGCTGTATGCCGATGACTCCTGCTTTGCGAGATGGAATTCGAGAAATTGCCGACGGGAATCCCGCTCTGCTGCAAAATGCGGGTCATTTGCTCTACCGTGAACTGCGGACGGGTCACATTCCCAACGCCGAGGCATTTGCTCAAGACTTTCAGCAAGCCACGATTCACTATTTTGAAGACATTTGGAATCTAGCAACCCAAGTTGAGCAAATACTGATGATGATGCTCGCCCTCTGTGAGCTAAGGGGTCGCCTTCTCAGAAAGCGCTATGATCTAGGAGATATCGATCTGGTTTTTAGCCAAAAAGAGCGAGAGCTAAACGACTTAGAAGAACGAGGCGTGGTGATATCTCATGTGCAAGATGGTAAAAAACTGTATCGATTTGCGTCGTCAATGATGGAGTGGTGGGTCGTCAAGGAAATTGAAAACAGCACCGAGGAGACGCTTCAAGAACGGCAAAAAGGATTCCTCAATCTTATGAGTCATAAACAAGCCGAGAATGTTACAAAAGCAATTCGCTGGTTGTGGCAGCATAAAGAAGAGGTGCCATCTACCCTGGAATGGTTGGGGAAAGTGTCGGCAGCATTGCCGAAGGGATTGATTTAGGGTTAATCTAGCCAAATAGCTGACTATTATTTATGAGTTTTCCGATCGTTCGGAGAAATCCTTACATTATTGGTCGCCCAATCACAGAGGCGAGTCTATTTTTTGGTCGTGAGAGCCTATTTCAGTTTGTAGCAGACAATCTCTACAAAGGTTCTCAGGTGATTTTGCTGCACGGTCAGCGCCGCATCGGGAAGTCATCGGTTCTGGCTCAGATTCCTAATTTTGTTGACCTGGAGAACTTTGTATTTGTTCCGCTCTCTTTAGAAGGAGAGAGCCAGAAACCGCTTGGTGAAGTCTTGCACGAACTAGCGAGAGGTTCACTAGAACATTTTGGCTTGATTGGCTCGATCGTGCTTCCCTCAATCGTGGAATTAGAACACGACCCAAGGATTTTTGTCGATCGCTTCCTCTTGCAATTGCGTCATGCGCTCAAGACTCAGAATCTCGTGCTGTTGCTTGATGAATTTGACGCATTCTATAGTCTCAAAGTTGCCGCCGGACATCTCTTTCAATACCTCCAATCAGAGGTTTATCACCATCCCGATCTCTACATCATTCCGGTAGTCGGGCGACAACTCAACGACCTGCCCGAACTGGTGAGCCTGTTTCGCGAGGCACCTAATCAAGAAGTTGGGCTGCTCGATCGTCGCAGTGCAGAGCGGTTGATCACCAAGCCTGCTGAAGGTTTGCTGGAATATAGCCAGGATGCGATCGACGCGATTTTAGAACTCTCGGCAGGGCACCCCTACTTTACCCAGGTGGTATGTTTTGCCGTCTTTTCTCATGCCAGAGAAGACGATCGCTGGCAGGTGACTCGCGCCGATGTTGAAAGCATTGTCGAGAAAGCGATCGAACTCGGTGAAGGCGGGTTAGCCTGGTTTTGGGACGGATTGCCAATTCCAGAACAAGTTATCTTCTCAGCCGCCGCAGAAGTTCCTGAAGCAAAACTCGTCGCTGATCCGCTTGCGGATGCCGACCTTCTAACATTTACTCAAGAAGAACCCCTAGCCTTGCTGCGCGATCGCGGAGTTGTTTTAACGCAACCGCTCCACGAAGCAGTATTCCATCTGGTTGATTGGAAGTTTTTGCAATTTGTGGGGTCAAAATTGCGACCCACCGGAATTACCATTCCCCCTAAAATCTCGACGTTTCGGGTGACGATCGAGTTAGTGCGACGGTGGCTAGTCAAGCGACACGCCCTGCAACACGAAATTTGGGAATTAGAGCGGCTCGACCCCGAAGTCGATCAGGTGTATCAAGAGATTAGAAAAGTGCGTCCGTTTGGCGTGACTTTGAGCATTATCAGTCGGCTCACTCCCATTCTGGCGGCAAATCCCAATCATTTTGGGGCACTGTTTGAGATGGCAGAATGCTTGATGGAAATTCGCAACTTTAGTCAGGCGGTGAAATATTACGATCGTGCTTATCGAGTTGACCCCGTGCGGGCAAAAGACGGTTTTCTCCAGGCACTCTGGGACTATGGCGAAGAACTACGAGAAGAAGGGCATCTAGAGGAAGCCAGAGAGACGCTGGAGGAAGCTCTAGCAATCGTGCCCGATCACGCAGAAATTCAGGGGGTATTAGAGAAAATCGGTAAGGAAGAGAAATATAGTGGCTATTTTAGACCGATGTTCTCACCCAGTCTGAATGTCAATGGGAAGGGTGATTTCTCAGCCGAAGAAGTGGCGGAGATTACGTTGGCGAGTGACCTGACTGCTCTCGAAGAAAAGTTTGACGATGTATGGGAACTAGTCGAAGATGAAGCTCCTGCCGACGTGAAGGATCGTGCTTTAGAGCGATTGGATGAACTCAAAGAAATTTTCACGACGCAAGAACTCAATCTCACCACAATGGCTTATGTGCAGCAATGGTTTATGAAGTACGTTCCGGCACCGCTCAACGAAGCTGTGAGCCATTTTCTAGAAGAAATTATCTCTAAAGCGAGCCAAGAGAAAATAGATTCTAAGTGAGTACTTTACTAATCATCTGACCGATCGACCCTTTTTATCTCGTCAGAATTGTTGTGTTTACCCGCAAACCGATATAGATTCAAATCAAGCTTGTGAGAATTAGTGATGAGAATTCTTCACGGAACTTGGATTCCTCAAAATGAGGATGGGTTTATTCAGAATGGTGCATTTTATTTGTGGGTCGAAACGACTGAGACTGATTCATCAAATCGTGCTGAAACGACTCATCCTAGTCATCTCACAGGAGAAGAATTCGTCACGTTTTTGACGGAAGAATTGGGGGTAAAATCGCAATCTCCGCAGCCGTTAAAAACAGACATTTCACCCAAATATTTCTGGTTGCCCAGTTCCGATCGTCAGCCGCTACCGTCGATCGAGTTAGCGCGATATCTAGAAACCGATTTGCCGGAAACGTTTGCCTTTCAGTATTGGCAAGTTGAGTGTTATCAAACAACCGCCTGGGTGAAAACGGGCGATCGTCCAGAACGAGTCAATAATGTCATCAAGTTTCTCAACGATCTGCACTTCCTTGCCCTCAATCAGTTAGAAGAGGTGCAGTTAGGAGCAGATCTACTGTTTTGGTATCACTACACGCGATCGCTGAAACAGGTGATTTTGAAAGATCACTATATTCCAGCGTTGCGGTTACGATCGCTGCCTCTAGAAGAGAAGGCACCCGCCAAAGGAAAAGGCAAATCGGCGGCTTATCAACATGCAGTGCCCAAATTTGAAATTCATCCTGCCTGGGAAATCGTTTCTGAGCAATATGAGACAGACCTTCAGCGCTTTGTCGAATCGATGCCGCTTGCCTGTGCTGCTGGGTTTGCTGCCCCTCAAAAAACGCCAGAGTTTTACAACAAAGAACGATTGCTGCGTCATTTCTCAGAATGTTTGCTGACTGAAATTGTGGTCTGCACTCCCTCAACGACTGCGTTTGATCTCAAAGTCACAGATTCTTTAATCGATAGCTGTCTGCATCCCTGGCGCAAAAAGCGGTCTGAAGATTTAGAGGTCTATCAACAGTGGCAGACATGGCGCGATCGCATCCGTCGCACTCAATCCGCAACGATCTTCTATCTGTGCTTTCAGCTTCAAGCGCCCGACAAACCCGAAGAAGCCTGGAAACTAGAATTTCAGGTTGCTGCAAAAAACGATCCGTCTTCACGGCTACCGTTGTTGGAGTATTGGCAAACTCGTCCAAAACAGAAAAAAGAATTGCAGAAGCAGTTTGGCAAAGATTTCGAGCAAAACTTACTGTTAAATTTAGGCTACGCGGCTCGGATCTATCCCAATCTTTGGGTGGGGTTAGAGACCGATCAGCCGACGGAGATTTTCTTAACGTTAAGCGATGCGTTTGACTTTCTTAAAGAGTCCGCTTGGGTGCTAGAAGGGGCAGGTTATAAGGTGATCGTTCCTGCCTGGTGGACTCCGAAAGGTCGGAGACGAGCCAAAGTTCGGTTGATGGCTCAGAGTGGACGCAAACCCTCTGGCAAAAATAAGCGCTATTTTTCATTCGATACGCTCGTCGAATATCAGTATGAATTAGCGATCGGGGATCAGCCCGTCAGCGAACAGGAATGGCAACAGTTAGTCAATGCTAAAACTCCGCTCGTAAGATTCCGGGGACAATGGATCGAGCTTGACCAAACCAAAATGCAGCAAATGCTAGAGTTTTGGAAAAAGCACCAGCAAGAACATCCAGAAATGTCACTGCTGGATTTCATGAAAATGAAAGCCAGTGCCGATGACAGTATGGAGGTTGACGTTGATCACGATCGTCAGCTATCCGAGATGATGGCAAAGCTGAATGATAAAAGTCAGCTAGAACCTGTGTCTGATCTAACCGGGTTTCAAGGAACGCTGCGAGAATACCAAAAGCGAGGCGTTTCTTGGCTGCGCTATTTAGAAGAGTTGGGGTTAAGCGGCTGTCTCGCAGACGACATGGGTATGGGAAAATCGGTGCAGGTGATCGCTCGATTGGTACAGGAACGAGAACATGCCGATGATCAGACTGTCTTACCGACATTATTGATTGCGCCCACGTCAGTAGTCGGCAATTGGCAAAAAGAAATCGAAAAATTTGCACCGCAGCTACGATCGTTGATTCATCACGGCAATCAACGCCTTCAGGATGCCAAAGAATTCAAATCGATCGCTCAAAATTATGATGTGGTAATCACGTCGTTTACGTTAGTGCGTAAAGATGAAAAAATGCTGTCAAGTGTCGATTGGCAACGCTTGGTCGTCGATGAAGCACAAAATATTAAGAATCCAAAAGCGGCACAGACGAAAGCGATCGCCAAACTTCCGGCACATTATCGCCTTGCGCTCACTGGAACGCCTGTCGAAAATCGATTATTAGATCTCTGGTCAATCTTCAATTTTCTCAACCCTGGCTATTTAGGAAAGGAAGCTCAGTTTCGCAAATCCTTTGAGATTCCGATTCAAAAAAATAGCGACCGGACTCAATCTGCAACTCTCAAGAAGTTAGTCGAACCCTTTATTCTGCGACGAGTCAAAACCGATCCAGCAATCATTTCAGACTTGCCTGATAAAGTCGAACAGAAACTTTACTGTAATCTGACTAAAGAACAAGCCTGTCTCTATGAAGCGATTGTCAAAGATGTCGATCAACAAATTCAAGACACTGAAGGAATTCAACGCAAAGGATTGATTTTGGCAACGCTGCTGAAACTGAAACAAATTTGCAATCATCCCAGACAATTTCTGCAAGATGATAGCGATTTCACACCGCAGCGATCACACAAGCTCGATCGCTTAACTGAAATGGTTAAAGAAGCGATTGATGAAGGAGAAAGTTTGCTGGTGTTTACGCAATTTACAGACATTGGAGACGCATTGGAAAACTATTGTCAACACACGCTCCACATCAACACTTACTATCTGCACGGCGGCACGAATCGCAACAAACGCGAACGAATGATTGCTGAATTTCAAGATCCTGAAACGGAACCATCCGTGTTTATTTTATCGCTCAAAGCAGGCGGAGTCGGAATTACGCTCACCAAAGCTAATCATGTGTTTCACTTCGATCGCTGGTGGAATCCCGCAGTCGAAGACCAAGCGACTGATCGGGCATTTCGGATTGGACAAAAAAAGAATGTCTTCGTGCATAAGTTCGTTGCGATCGGGACTCTGGAAGAACGCATCGATCAAATGATTGAAGATAAGAAAAAACTGGCTGGCTCGATTGTCGGCTCTGATGAGTCATGGCTGACTGAGTTAGACAACAACGCATTTAAACAACTGATCGCGCTCAATCGAAATGCTGTTATGGAGTAACATCAATGGCTCAGTTTAGTCGAACCTGGTGGGGAAAACGATTTATTGCAGCGCTGGAAGAATTCACCGATCCGGGGCGACTGAGTCGGGGTCGATCGTATGCTAACGGCGGCAAGATTAAAAGTTTTGAGATCAAAGACGGGATTGTAACGGCTCAAGTTCGCGGCTCGGTGAATCCTTATTTTGGCGTTTATCAAGAACCGCTCTACACCACCACGATCGAGATCACGTTAATTAGTGCAGCAAATTGGTCAGCCGCGATCGCGTATGTGGCATCTAAAGCAGGATTCATCTCTAAACTTCTGCTCAACGAGATGCCCGATAACATTGAGGATGCCTTTTCGACGTTGAGACTGCATCTGTTGCCGCACCAGCGATCGGACTTTAAAACCCGCTGTTCGTGTCCCGATTCTAGCAATCCCTGCAAACACATTGCGGGAGTCTATTATTTGCTGGCTGCGAAGCTCGATCGTGATCCGTTTTTGCTGTTTGAACTGCGAGGACTTTCAAGAACCGACCTGCACGCTGAGTTAGCCAAATCGCCTTTAGGAAGGGCACTTTCTCAAGAGTTAGCGGCTGAACAAGCAACGCCTACCCCAACGGAATCGTACTACACGAAACCGGATACGATCGCGGCATCTGACGTGAGCCTCAGAGACTTTTGGCAAGGAAGTAAGCGATTGCCTAGCGAAATCGAACCCGAAACCCAAAACAGTGTCTCTGCTATTTTGATCAAAAAACAGGGAGACTTTCCGGCGTTTTGGCACAAAGACAGTTCGTTTATCGCCACGATGGAAGAGCTATATCAGCGAGTCAAAGCTAAAAATAGAGAGATTCTCTAACGTTCTAGTTCATCAAGTCAAACAACCTAATTAGAAGCAGCCTTTCACCCCCCGTAGAGACGTTGCGGTGAACCGTCTTACACAATCACGCCACCATAAATAATTCATCATAGGCAAAAATTCTAACGGCTTCATGAATGCGATCGATCGTGCGTTTATCCGATGGCGTGGCGACGTTCTACCCAAATGTCTCGACCAATCTACTGATGGTGCTGAATTGCCTGCTGAATAAATCCTTGCCACGTCTCATTCGGAATCCAAATTTTGTGTAAATCTGATTCCGCTGGTTGTTCGTCCCAGCGATCGTGCAACCGACGATAGAGATACATGAATGCAGAAACCCTCATGTTCTTTGCACAATGGACGAAGACAGGCTTCTTAGCATTCGCATTCAAGATTGAGAAGAAGCGATCGAGATCGTCAAGCGTTGGATTCGTCCAAATCACCGGAATATGAACATAGTGAATTCCCAGCGATTCCACGATTTCCCCTTCGTGGGGAATCGCATCCGTCGATCCAGAAGGTGCTAAATTCACAAGGATTTGATAACCCGCTTCTTTAATTGCTGCAAACTGTTCTTCGTTCGGTTGTCCTGCTGTGGCGATGTGCTCTGACAACCTCAAAAAATTGTGAATCGCTTCGAGTCGTTCGATCGTCATCCGTTAATTTCCACGAATCTGCGATCGTAGCTTCTCCAATTCGGGATCGACCTCCGGGGCGGCTGATGGCAGTTGAGAAGGATTTCCCGGCGTAAGCTGATTTTTCATCGAAGCTAACTCCGCGTCAATGTCATCGGCTTCGCCTAGCGACTCAAACCGTTTCTCTAAATCGTCAGTGCCTAGCTCAGCGATCGCTTCTGACTGCGCCTCTAGCTGCAACACTTTTTCTTCCATCCGCTCAAACGCATTCATTGCGCTGCCAGTGCCCACATTGCTCAACATTTCATTAAGCTGCTGAGATGCTTTTGCAGAACGGGCACGAGCGATATACAAATCTTTTTTAGTTTTCGCTTCTGAGATTTTGCTCTCCAGCTTCATCATGTTTTGCTTAAGCTGCGTGACGATCGCTCTCTGCTGCGTCAGTTGTGACTCCATCGCGTCTGCCGTCTCTTGATAAGATTTGCGGCGAGTCAACGCTTCTCTTGCCAGCGGTTCATCGCCTTTTTGCAACGCCAGTTGAGCGCGACGATACCATTCTTCGGACATTGACTTTGCTTGAGAACACTGCCGCTCGGTGCGTTTTTGCGTCGCGATCGCCTGAGCCACCGCTTGACGAAGATGAATCAGATCTTCCTGCATATCCAGGACAGCCTGCTCCAGAATCTTTTCTGGATCTTCTGCTTGCCCTACCAGGTGGTTAATGTTTGCACGAATCGCTCGCCAAATTCGGTCAAAAAGTCCCATCGATGCTCTCCGGTAACGCGGCTTTCGCTGATTACCCTCAATGGTACCGTACCTTTTCGGTTACGATTTCTTACTATTTACTGACTTCTGCCGGAATTCCCTGATTTTGTAGCTCTTGGACTTTTGCCTTAGCTTCTGCCTCGCTGCGATAACTCCCCGATCGCACAAAGCCCCCTTCTGGCGTGTTCACAAACTGAGCACCCGGATTGCTCTGCTGAATTTTGTCATAAGTCCGATCATTGTCATAAGGCGTGTCAACATGCCAAATACGAGGCTGGGGTGCAACCGTTGGAGATGGAGCATGCTCAATCGGAGGCTGAGGTCGAGAGATCGGAACAGTGGGCAGCGATAAGGGTTCTGGAGAATGGTGAATCGTCGGCGCAGGCAGATAGGTCGATCGAGAATAGCTAGGCGTAACCGGAGCTGGATTTGGTCGTGCGATCGGGGCAGACTGAGCGGGGGTGCTTCTCAAACTGGAATTCGTAGGACTTGGGGACACAACGGGGCTGGGCTTGCTCACTTCTGGTGTGGCACTCGGCGAGGCTGAGGGCGAAGCCGAAGCCGTGGGTGAAGGCTTGCTGGTCTGGGGCAACCCACTGGTCTGACGAGTCTTTAACGTGGTCAAATTGCCCAAACCCAAGTCAACAAATTCTTGAGCATCGAGCGGAGGCGAGTTAGAAATGTCTCCCTGAACACCCTGGACAGCAGATGGAGCTGGGCTAGGAGCCGCTTCTCGACGGGCAAAGACTTGGCTCAACCCGCCCAAACTTGAGGGGTTCATAATTACATAGCCAAACATCGCGCTTGCCAACAGCAGCATCAGCATCGACCCGACCCCAAGTGGAGTCGCCAAGCTTTCTAAAAAGCCTCGTTCAACTTGAATTTGAGCCTCTTCTCTCGCCAAACTTCGCAACAGTTCTTCAGAAGACTCTAAATAGTCATTGGGGGGCGTTGAAGATGTCAGCCCACGATCGCTCTCTGCATCGGGTCGTGAATAAGCTAAAGATCCATCCGTCTCTAACTCGTCATGGGGAGCAATCACTGCTAAATCTGAAGACAAATCTGGCTCCATCACAGGCACATCGCCCCGTAGCGGAATCGACTCCGCCGCGAGAGTAGGCGGCACTGGGGATAGATTTGCTCGATCGGAGGCAGAAGCAGTACTGGCGATCGTCATCAAGTCGAGGTTAGGAGCCTGCTTTCGCTTCAGCCCATCCACTGGAGGAACGGAATGCCCTGCTTTTTGTCGTCGATAGCGTGCCAACTCCTGGTCGAGCCGAGTGTCAAGGCACCCTAAAGCTCGTTGCAGCTTAGGGTGAAGTGCGGGAAGGGGGATGTGAGTGGAAGGCTCAACCGACGGACTGTGACGCATTTTTTGACTCCTACCGTTTGAGATCGATGACCAGCCTGCTTGCCAAATTTCAGAATTTCCCACAAGCGCTAATCTAAAGAGTGACGACTTTGAGAATCCGCGCTATCAGTGTAATTCACCCCGCTCAAAGTGAATCAAAAACCTCGATCGAGTTTGGCAGTTTTCTCCCCATTTCGCAAAAACGGGCGGAATCGTTTCAGGCAACCTGAAGAACTCAGTATCATCCACTCCCTTAAACCCTTGCTACCTCCTATGCCTTTTCAACGCTTACAAGGAGTTTTAGGCTCCTTCAAAAACCAATATCGACCTCCCGAAGAAACGCAGCTTCAGCAGGTTTTAAGGTACTGGTCTGACGTGGTTGGGGTAGCTGTAGCAGCACAGACTCGTCCGGTGACCGTGCAGCGCGAGGTCTTGAAGGTGGCTGCGGCAAATGCAGGATGGGCACAAAACTTAGTGTTTGAGCGACAACGCATTCTAAAAAAGCTCAATACTTTATTGACATCTCCATTATCTGATATTCGGTTTTCGACGACCCAGTGGCACAGCCCAGACAATCGCCAAGCGTTAGATGACGCAGAGCGATCGCGACTCTGGACAGACCACCCCAGCCGAGTCGAGGAAGTCCCAATCCCAGAAGCAAATCCACAAAGCATGGCTAACTCCGAAGCGGCGTTTCATTATTGGACAGCAGTGATGCAGTCACGTAGTCAACATTTGCCCCTATGCCCTCAGTGTGAGTGCCCAACTCCACTGGGAGAGATTCAGCGTTGGTCGGTCTGTGCCGTGTGTGCGACAAAACACTGGTAGGACAAACCTCTATAAACCTCAGGCTTGATAAAATGAATCTCAATGCCTTCAAATATTGAGGAGAGCTATACTATTTCTGGAATTTTGTAAACCGCTTATGTAGTGAATAGTGCTCTACATCGAAATTGCCTATCTTCTAATCTCAAAGTTTATACGGATGCTTAAGAGTATTATCTTCTCTGCTGCGCTTTAGATAAGATAATCGTTTCTTAAAATTAAATTTTTATTTAGTCTATCAACCAATCATTCGATTAATCAGATTTGAGCAGCTTTTGCAGTTTTTCTTGATCCCTGGTGACTTTCAGTAGAAAATGACTAGGTTTCCCGACTGACTTTAGATATAAATAGTCAATTTTGCTGGCTTCTAGCTCAAATCTAAAGATAATATAAAACTCTTTTTTGCAGTGAAATTCTTAGAACCTTGACGGTATCAGGAATTCAACTTTTTTGAATCCCTGATCCCCAAAATTTTGAGATTGCATAATAGATATATAGACTGACCACTTAACTTTGATTGAAGCTGAATTCTGACTGCAAAGTTGTTGAGATGAATTAGATTTTGCGATCGCTCTTAACAAGTTTCAGAGTTTAGTAGCGAATTTCTTAGAAAAGAAATAACGACAGGTCTTAACAACACAAACTATTGAAAGCCCAATATGAAACGTTCTGATTCTCCAGCTTCTGCCTGTCGGCATTGCAGACATTATGTGCCAGAAGGACGACGTGGCGGAGCCTGTAGTCAGCTTAATGATGTCCTTGTTCAGGGGAGTTGGAAGGCATGTTCTCTAATGTTGCCCGTGTTTGCACGCAACTGGCAGTTTGAACGAATCATGGATCTACAGAATGAATCTGTTGAGTCTATAGAAAGACTTCCAGTCCCGATTTCTAGAAATGGTGATTTGCGTCGTGATCTTCAAAGAGAGTTTGCAGCCAGAGGCGCAGAAGAGTACATCGCTACTTTAGAGAAAACGGCTTAGGAGGCTAGAGAAAATAACTTGGACAGACAAGGGCTTAAGCCCTCTGTTTAACACGATCGCTACTGCAAACTGTTCGACTTATATTTACTTGCTCTAGTCTGGTACCGACTCAGATTAGAGATGTTGAAGGTTAGCGTGTCGATCTATTTGATTTGGGTGCGATCGACTACCTACACTCGAAACTATGGGATTCACTCTTGCGATCACGTCTGCTCTAGCGTTGTATCTGGCGTGGAATCTGGGCGCAAATGATGTTGCCAACTCAATGGGCACCTCTGTTGGCTCTAAGGCGGTCACTCTTAGACAAGCGCTGATTATAGCTGGAGTTTTAGAGTTTACTGGGGCGGTGGTATTTGGGCAAGAGGTCTCTGCAAAACTGGCAACTGGCATCGTCAATCCTGCGCTGTTTGCCCAATCGCCTCAGACGCTGTTAATTGGCATGATGTCTGTTTTGGTTTCTGCTGGAGTGTGGCTCAATATTGCGACGGTTTTTGGCTTTCCAGTCTCGTCGTCTCATGCGACCGTTGGAGCGATCGCCGGATTTGCCTGTGTCGCGCTCAGTCCCAAAGCGGTCGATTGGTCTGAGATTGGCATCATCTCTCTAACTTGGGTGGTGACTCCTTTAATCAGTGGCACGATCGCGGCTCTGTTCTATAGCCAAATCAAACGCTGGATTCTCGATCGCCCTGACCCGATCGCTCAACTTCAAGAATGGATTCCCTGGCTGAGTTCGGCTCTGATTGGGATCTTTGGCGTGATTGTTTTGCCCACGGTGAGCCAACCCCTTCAGGGGTTTCTCTACGATCGCGTTGGGTTTGAAATCCCCGCTTATGATCTGCCCCTGCTGATTGGCGGAAGTGGCGTGATCGCGCTAACTTTTTTGAGTTGGCGGCATCTGGAAAAAATAGAAGCCGTTCAAAATCCCGAACTTGTGATTGCCCGGTTTCAAGTTGTCAGCGCTTGCTTTGTGGCGTTTGCTCACGGATCTAATGATGTCGGCAATGCGGTGGCACCTTTGGCAGCGATCGTCTACATCCTCCAAACTAAAACGGTTCCCCTGCAAGATTTGCAGGTTCCTTTGTGGGTTTTAATTTTGGGCGGAATGGGGATTGTTGCAGGATTGGCGGTTTTTGGGAAGAACGTCATTGCCACGATCGGAGAAGGAATCATCGCCCTTCAACCCAGCGGCGGATTTTGTGCAGAATTAGCGACAGCAACCACGATTTTAGCGGCATCTCGACTGGGATTGCCCGTCTCAACCTCTCACGCGCTCGTCGGTGGCGTAATCGGAGTCGGACTCATTCAAGGATTTAAATCGATTCAGTTTAAAACACTGCGAGCGATTGGGTTAACCTGGTTTGTGACCATTCCGATCTCGGCGGGGCTGAGTGCCACAGTTTTTACGATCGCTCAATTTATAATCCCACGGTATTCGCTGCAAATTTTGTGATTTATGGGGAACAATAGCAGACAGGAAATAAAGTTTTTATAAAGGCTAAATGCCTCTCTACGAACTACAGGTTAGAGGTGAGATTCAAATGGGTGAAGACAAACGATCTACTTCACAAGACTCTGATGGATCGAACCCGTCAGGGAATGACGGTGCTAAACCAGAAAACTGCGATTTGGGTGTGCAAGATTTAAGGAGTCTGCAACGAGAAACCTCAGCGGAGTTGTTTCAAGAGGTGACTCGTCTGCAAACCGAGAAGATGCAGCTTATTCAAGACATTGCAAATTTGCAAGCTCGCTACCATACACTACAGATCCATTTAGCCTCACCCGTAGCACAGCCCATTCCGTTGAAATTTCCTACCGCTCCTCTGCCGCTAAAAGCAAATCCTCATCTCTCTCAACTCCAGATTGGGCTGTGCTTAGTGCTGCTGTCCACTCTGGCGCTGTCGATTCATAACGTCGTAGTCAAAATGATTATCGGCAGTCCGATCAGCCTATTTGGGCTGTTTCCCTTTGGCGGATTCATTCAGCCTAGTCTCGGCAACTCGCTGCTGATTTTATGGATAAGAATGCTGATTGTGGTGCCCTTGATGGTGACGATCGCCGGATTTCTCTATCCCTCTGTTTGGCAAGATATTAAAAAATTGGTGCTTGATCGCGATCGTCGAGCGCTGTTTAGCGTAATTGGGAGCGGTGGCTTTCTATTTTTGTCGCAGGTTTTAATCTACATCGCGATCGGACAAATCGGTCCCGGACCTGCTGTCACGATCTTGTTTATGTATCCGCTAGTGACAGTGCCCCTGGCATGGTGGCTGTTTGGCGATCGTCCGACTCGGTTGCGGATGACGGTGATGATGACGATTTTAGTCGGCGTGCTCATGGCAGCGCTGCCTAACTTAGCACAATCTGGCACGGTGTCGTCAGGTGGAGTTGTTGCCGCGAGTCTTGCCGGAATTGCCTTTGCATTTTATCTGATTTTCATGCAGCTTGGCTTTCGCAAACTTCACCCCGTCCCAGTGAGTGTGGTGCAGTTTGTTACGATTCTGTTTTTGTCGAGTTTGAGTCTGGCATTGCCGTTGCAGCTAGGGGTTGCTGTTCTGCCCGAAAAGCGGCTGGCGTTCTTTGTAGGTGGAGTGATCTTGGGTGCGTTAACCCTCGTCGGTTACTTGACGAATAACTTTGGGGTGCGGCAATTGGGCGCGGCTCGATCGTCGATCGTTGCCTCTAGCGGTCCGGTGATCACGGCAGTGTTAGCGGCGATTATTATTCACAGTCAATTGCAGCAAGTGCAGGTTTTTGGCATCTTGTTAGTCACGATCGGGGTGACTGCCCTCAGCTTTGAACGGATGCGCCTCGTGAAACCCGCGAAATGAAGTCTGCTCACAGTCGGTATTGACGATAAACATCACTTGCCGCCCGATGCAGCAGCGAATGTCGATACACCAGTGCATCCATATCATCTGCGTAGCCGCCACCAATCACACACGCGACGGGATAGCCCAACGAGACGCACGTTGTCAACACCTGCATCTCACGACGAAACAAACCGGTGTCGGTGAGAGACAGTTTGCCTAAGCGATCGCACATATGGGGATCAACGCCCGCATCATAAAACACCAGATCAGGCTTGACTTGAGACAGCAAATCGGGCAAATAACTCGCCAGCGTTTGCAGGTAGTCATCGTCTTCCATCCCTTGCGGTAGCGGCACGTCTAAGTCGCTCTGCTGCTTGCTGCCAGGAAAATTCACCTCACAGTGCATTGAGAACATAAACACACTGGCATCGTCGCGAAAAATGAATGCGGTGCCGTCGCCCTGATGCACGTCTAAATCGACGATTAGGATTTTTTTGACTCGCGTGGTTTGTTGTAAATGACGAGCCGCGATCGCCAAATCGTTAAAGATGCAAAACCCCGACCCATAGCTCGGAAACGCATGATGAGTGCCCCCTGCCGTGTTACACGCTAACCCATGCTGCAACGCTAATTCAGCCGTAAGAATCGTGCCGCCAACGGCTGTGCAGGTGCGGTTCACTAAATCAAAACTCCAGGGTAGACCAATGCGTCGTTGAGCTTTGGCATCAAGTGTGCCATCACAATATGCCTGCACATAATCAGACGTGTGCACTAATTCAATCCACTCTTGAGGGGCGCGCTCTGGGAAAAAAAATTGGGATGCCCCTGCCACTCCATCCGCCAACAGCATCTCGTAAAGTTTCTTAAATTTCGTCATTGGGAACCGATGACCGGGTGGCAATGGCGAAACATAGTTAGGGTGATAGATGAGCGGCAAATCCATTCAATCATCCATCTCAAAAGCGTCTTTAGTTTTGTAACTAAATCTCGTCAAATATTGCCGTTTGTAAGAATTGTTCAGAAGTAAATCTCTCATCCTTTAGACTGATTTGCAATGTAAGTTTTGACAAGATACCCATGACGCATCCGGTTTTGCACGAGTATTTGCAGCTTCTTTCCTACTTTGCAAGCGTTGCAGGTCTTTACATTCTATTTAATAGCAAAGACGAGGGTGATGATCCCGACAACACCAACCATGTGTTGTTCTCTATGAGCTTTTCTTACTGGCTGGTGCATTGTCTAGCACTGGCTACCCAAAAATGGATTTCACCCGACTGGGAAATTGCGACCTTGAGCCTGAAATTTACGGCTGTCTTTTCCTATTTACTGACGTTCTCTTGTGCCATTAGCTTACCGCTTCACCGCATCTCGATTCGATCGAAACAGACTGAATAATCTAATAAAAGCCGCGATCGCTCTTCATTTCTTCAACAATTGAGCGATCGCGGCTTCTAATAATTCCTGCGCAAGCGTTGTTAAGATAAAAACTTCTTGCACCGTTTTGCCTTGACGAGCAATCAGCTTAAATCCGCCACGAATCGGCACTGACACCTTCAACTTAAAGTGGGGAGAATGAGACCGCACAGACGCAATCACACCGGGAGTAATGGTCGTGATGCCATCGTGTTTGGTTAACTTTTCTAATCGGGAAATCAAGCCAGGAATGTGAGTGGAATGATTGAGCACTACCCTGCCGCTAGAATTTTCCATACTCTATTTAGCTAATATTCCCTGAATTCTAACGCTTACGCTGTTTCTAGCGGTGCCAGCGTCAGTCCTTCCATGCCAAGCTGCATATGATAAAGCTCTGCCTGTTCTAATTGACCGACCCACACCGTCGCTTGCCCATCAAAATGCACTTGATTGGTAAGTTTCCAGGCACGATCGCCCGTCATATTTGGAATGTATTTGAGCAAACACTCTGACACGTGCTCAAAGGTGTTGAAATCATCATTCAATACAATCACTTTATAGTTCGGGCTAGTCTTACGAACCGTTTGACTCGTCTTTTCGGGGGCGGCAACTGACGCAGCAACCACTGCCTCAAACGGTGTTAAAAGGGTTCTATTCATCAGACAATTTCCAAAGACTTTACAAAATTGTTCACTAAATTTTAGATCATCCCCGTCGCAAACAAGGATGATGTGATGAATGCTAACAGACGAAAAGAAACCTGGATCAATCTGACTGACCCAGGTTTTATAGAGGGCTTAGGCAGGGGTTTAAAACTCTGGTCTTCGTGGCGATCCTGCCCTGTACTGAAGTTTGGGCTGAGGGTGGCAGGTCCGTTCAAACAGACTGAAGGCGAGTCAGGTCAAATCCTGAGTCCGTTTGAACAGACTTTCCCAACATAGCCCGTTCAGTTCAGGGTGAGGCGGAATCGACGCGGGAGAGGTTTAAACCACGCCCTAGGCTTCTCTAAAGTCATTCTAGAAGTTTGGTCTACTGACAGAACACTAAGTTGCTGCCTGGAGCATTTTTAAATCCATTAGACACCCAGCCAGCCGCAGGTTTAGCAATTTGCACCCAGACGCGACCATCGGTAGCAGTCTGAGATGTCGCAGGAGTTGTGGTAACAAAAACCTGACCGTTGAGTTCTACACCGCCGACGATCGCCGACGTGGTGTTAGGTCCTTGACGAATCGCTAAACCTAAAGGTTGAGTAACCCGACGGCACAGCCCTTTATTGCCAGGAGTTGGGGTCGGAGTTGGGGTCGGGGTCGGAGTTGGGGTCGGGGTCGGAGTTGGGGTCGGAGTTGGGGTCGGAGTCGGTTTGGTGGAACAAGGTCTAAGATTAACGGCTTGAACATAGCCTTTATTGGGCGTACTCACCAGAATGAACCCGTCAGTGACAGCGTTTTCTGCTAGAGTCACTTTTTGAGCCGTCGCCAGCAGAGACACTGTGCTACTCGTGGACGATCGCTGACTAAAAATTGGGGTAGACACTTTTGCTTCGCGACACTGCCCAACCAGGATTGGGGCGGTGGATGGAGCTTGAGCGAACATGGGGGTTGTCGCTCCGGTCACAGCAATTATGGCAAGTCCGGCGATCGCGGGGTTCCATCGGCTCATCTGAATGCTAATCATGAATCAAACTCCTCACTCACATCTAAAAAAAGAATTTTCGCGTTTTGTTTCTGCATGAAATTATGCCACGCAAACACACAAATCCTAAAGATGTGTTATCTGAAAGTTTGAAAATTTGTGCAGATGATCACCCTTTCGCAAGTCTTTATGATTCGATGCCGTGGCTTTTGCCGATCACCCAATGGCGACGAAAGAACCGTGCCAGCGTCGTCTCTTCTAAAGAGAGGTGAATCGGTCGCCCGTGGGGACAAGTGCGTGGGTGGCGAGTTTGTTGCCACTGATCAAGCAGCGCTTGCATTTCAGTCAGGTTTAACGGAGTTCCGTTGCGAATGGCGCTGCGGCAAGCCGTGGCAACTTGGGCAGATTGCAGGTCGCCTCCTAAACTGAGTTCTGTTAAGGCTTCGGCACAGTCATCTCGTTGAGCAAGCAGCGCAGGGGCAGTCCGAATTGCCCAGATTTGTTCACCGAAAGGTTCTATGTCTAGCCCTAATCGCTGGAGTTGCTCGAGTTGAGCGGTTGATAAGTGATTGAGAATAATCGCAGGTTCTAATGGAATGAGTTGCCAACGATCGCACACTTGTTCATAGAGCACTCGTTCATGAGCAATATGTTGTTCAACCAACCACAGTCCTGCCGGATGCTCTGCCAGAATATAGCGGTTGTGAACTTGCGCGATCGCCCGCACCCATGAAAGGGGAGCCGCATCCGATGAAGGCTGAATTTCTCGATCGACGTGATAGCCTCCTTGTGATTCAGCCGTTCTGAGCAATTTGCCGACTCGCTCAGAATAAAGACTTTCAGAAAGGGACTCAGGTTTGAGGCGCAAGGCTCGATCGATGGCTTCAACAATATGCGTTTGCCAATGGCTGAGATGATGCAAATAAATCTCGGCTTTTGCGGGGTGGCGGTTCCAGTCAATCTGAGCGGGAGGCACCTGAAGATGCAGCAAGCAGATGGGATGACGATCGCGCGGCAGGGTCTTCCGAAATGTCCCTAAAATCGTCTGTTCTAGCTCCGGTACTTCCACAAATCGACCATTGACCGCAACTCGCACCCAATCGGGACGATGGCGATGACAGCGATCGGGCAAACCTGCTAGCACGTAGAGCCATGAGGTCTCTCTCGCGTCAGGTGTAGGCACCTCGATCGTGATTTCTTGCAAATCTCCGATCTGCACCCCTCGCAGAATTTGAGGCAAGATTTTTCGGGCAGTTTCGCCAGCCCACAGGTTAAACCATTCCCGATCGTTCTGCTGCACTTGCCAGGTGACGTGAGGGTGACTCAGCGCAATCTGCTGAATCATCGCCTGCACTGCCCGAATCTGTTGAGCAATCGCAGGTAACCCTTGCCGACGGGCTGACCAGTTGCCAAAAAGCTGATCGACGGTGACGATCGTACCAGGTGCGATCGCTGCCGTTTCGATCTGAGTGGCAGTTCCTTCAGCGTTGTAAGCGATTCGCCAACCTTGAGTGGCAGTTGTAGGGCGACTGAGAATCTCGAATTGCGATAGCTGGGACAGACTGTAGAGCGCCTCGCCCCGAAAGCCAAGACTGCGAATATTCCAGAGGTCTTGACGATCGTGAATCTTGCTCGTGGTGTGAGGCAGGGCGGCTTGCTTTAAAGCCTCTAAATCCATTCCTGCACCGTTATCAGCTACCCGTACCCGCCACTGGTTAACCCAGAGCGAAACGGTGATGCGAGTCGCCCCCGCATCGATCGAATTTTCCACCAGTTCCCGCACGACAGCGGCTAGAGAGTCAATGACTTCTCCTGCCGCAATTAAATGCACCACGTCGATCGGTAATGGTTGAATAGTAAACCCCATCTTTCTAGTGTATCGAAGGGATTGAATCAACGTAGCTGAGATTTTTGGACTGCGATCAACTCTTCCTGAAAAGAAATTTGGGTTTATCTATTTGGACCTTGTATAACCCTACACAGGTAGTTTAGGACAAAGAGCTTAATTCCCTTGTTGCTTCGACCGCAACCCAGCGTCCTGATGCAATTTTGTAGGGCTATATCTGTCATCCTGATGAGTAAGCGCCTGATACAAAGTTGCCCTAGAGTTAGCACTGAGGCGGTCATTTTCCGGCGATCGCGTAAAGTCTTGAGCAAGGTCAGCAAATTCTTGAGAAATTTTGGCTAAATCCAAACTCTGACTGTTATCAGATAGTTGTTAGGGATTCGCGACCCTTTTGTTAGGGATTCGTGACCTTCTAATGATTTAACCTTCTGAGATAGACATTGTGGGTAGCTCAATCAACTTCCGGCTTCAAGAGGATTTTCAACATCGTGATGGAATTTTTTTTCCAAACAATTACGAAACCTTGAGTGCTGCTGGACAAAAGCAGTTGTGGGACAAAATTGGGTCAAGCTACTATCAAACTCAAAAAGCTGAAGAACTCGGCGAAGCTGCTTTGAGAGCGATCGACTATCAGCAAATCACCGGGAAAATTGGCGGTCTTTGGAATCGATTTCCTCGCGATCGTCATTTTGAAACCATTCTTGAAATTGGCTGCGGCTACGGTAGAGCTTCACTCAATCTTTCAAAAGAAAAGAATCTCTCTTGCGATCAATACTATGGAATTGATATTTCAGAAGCTTTACTGAATCGGTTGCTTTATTTCAAAAAGACCTATGACTTCTATCCATCCGCAGAGTTCGCTTTAATTTGCGACTCCGCAGAGACTTTACCGCTCAATGACAACTCAGCAGATTTAATTATTTCTAATGCAGTCTTAATGCATATTGAGGTAGAAAAAGTTGAGAAACTGTTGCTAGAAGCGGCTCGTGTTCTCAAACCTGGCGGAGCTTTTGTGTTGAACAACTCATTTCACAATCGCAATTGTCCAGGTCATGTTCTGCGAAATCTTTCTCGAAAAATCTTTCCATTTGGGGCAAATTCAATCTACTTAAATCAGCAAACCTCAGATGAAGTACAGTTTCTACTTGAACATGCGGGAATTGCAAAAAAATGTCCGAATTTCATTGTTGAACCGAACTCTCATTACGTTCTTTTTCCTGAAGAACTAGGTCGCTTTCAAGTGCCGCTTGCAAGCAAAATTAATCGCAGGCTCAAACCGTCAGATGCTCAAAAGCTAACCTTTGCCTATAGCTTTAACGCCTACAGCGCTGGGGTTCTAAAGTCTTGAAGCAAACAATAGAGTAAAACCTGGCTGTCAGGTTCGTCAAATCTCACTTGTGGAAGACGTTCTGAACGATTTGATCCTCTATCCTTAAACGCGAAGTTAGAGTTGTTGCTTTAATGAAAAATCGACTACTTATGAATGGCTCGAAGCCAATGCGACTGCTCGTTATGATTTTTTTGATGCTTCCGATCGTGGCTTCCTGTGCATCTGAAACGGCACAAGCTCCAACGGCACCCGTGGCTACCTCACCAGTCCCGCCTGTAGCGACCTTGCCAACGCCAAAAGCAGGAGGCACGATCGTGGAGGTTGCTGCTTCTAATCCTGCGTTGAAAGACATGACCGCCGCGATTCAAGCAAGCGGGTTGACTGCCACCCTTCAAAGCCAAGGACCCTTTACGGTATTTGCCCCCACTGACCAGGCTTTTGCATCTGTGCCTGCGGCGACTCGGCAGCGACTATTGCAGCCTCAAAATCGCAAAACGCTGACTCAGATTTTGTCTTACCATGTGGTGCCGGGGGAACTGTCTTCAAATCAACTAAAACCTGGCGCTGTGAAGACCCTTGAAGGACAAACGCTCAATGTTCAGATAGGAAATCAAGTGACAGTCAACGATGCCAGAGTGAGTCAACCCGACATTCAGGCGAGTAATGGTGTGATTCATGTCATCGATCGCATTATCGTGCCGCCCGACGTAAAACTGTAACTAAAAGAATTAGGGATCACACCCTAGTTCTCCCTCATCTCAAGACTCGTTCTTGAAGCCGTTGAGGAGTTTCGATCGTCTGCTCTAACTGGCGAAGCGAACTCAGTGAGAGAAACCCAAACCCGACTTTAGCCGCCAAATCTAGAAGCGTGTAAGACATTGTTTCTAAACCGCTATCGATCACGTTATAACCAGTTTTAGCCAGAATCCATACGATCGGATAAGCCGTCCACAACAACAAATGCACGATGAGTAGTCTATAAAATACTTTCTTGCCTCGCGGATGCTGCTGTTCTGCTTCTTTTCGGTAGTGGTGCAGCAGTAGATAAACAAGTCCCAAATAAGCGCCGCAACTCACAACATACCAGATATAGCTGGTAGGCTTTGGCGATATTGCAGCAACAAAGCCCGTTGCAATCATATAAATATCAGCACCAACCATGCTAGCCGCGATCGGGAGACTAACCTCTCCCAGAAAGCTAAGCAGTATTAGCGTTAAGGGTGTAGATAATGACCAGGTAATATAACGAACCCAATAAGTCGGGCGACCATAAATTACGTTAAAGCCTTGACCTAAAATCATTGCGAGATACAGACTGGCGGCGATCGCCGCAATGAAAAAGTTAATGATGTAGACGATTCGCCATGCCTCGCTCTTGGCGTTATTTGCACCAAAGCCAAACGCGATTGCGCCCAGAGTCATGCCAACACATCCGATCGTGAGCCAAGTTTGAGTCATGGTGATTCCTATCTGAGTCGCTCTGATATAACCTCTTTCAAGCAGTTTAGAGAGCAACCCGTCGAAATCCGTCTGACCAATGGAATAAATCGGTGAATTGTCTAGAAACGTTTCTGGGCTAAACATTTCAGCAAGCTCAATAACATTTCTAGCTTCTTTCGTCGCACCTATTTATCGATGGGTAACTACAATTTTATCAATGGGTAAGTACAATACTCCGGACGTTTTTTGAGACAGAGGCTGAGACCTGGATTCTACCGTTGATATTTGCTTCAGTGATGAGGCTAAAACCCGCATTTCACTCTTGGCAATCTAAGTTGTCTGGACTGTTGTAAGGAAATAGGCACAATTAAAGTCACTTTATAGGGATGGGTCTCGGCTCCGCTCAACCCGTCAGAGTTCTGGCTTTGAGCGTTGAGCGGAGTCGAAACGCGTTTGACAGTTAATGCCGTTCACCTACTTATCTAAACCGCGATCGTTCCTCAACTGCTCTAAATCATCGTTAGCTGAGTTGAATAAGCTTCGATTTGTCAGCGTATTCTGTCCAAAAGAAAGAGTTTAGCTTCTCAGTGAAAGCACTGAATGCAACGCTAAGTTTTCAGCCTAGCCAGATATTCTCTCTAAAATTTCTAAGTACTCTCAGTAAAAACTCTTAGATGGGGTTACATTGATGAAGAATTATAACATTTTTACTCAATTTTCTTCCCATACTGCACCCTTCCTAGTCAATTATTAGTGTAAAACTTGGGTAGGTACTCAGAGAGCTTTGCGTTTAATCTAAGTAAAACTGCCCGACTTAGAAATATCGGTCCTTAGGAGGCATTCGTGCATCAATCGTGTGATTTTAGACCATTAGCCGTTCAGCCAGACATAACGCGAGATTGGTTGAGCGTGAACATGACCCACCCTGATCACCGAGATCATCCACAAAATGCATCAAAGCCAAGCCATCTGTGTGTTAGTGACTGAAGATCAGCGTCTAGTCGGATGATTCAGTCATTACAGGAGATAGTCGGTGGAAAAAACGAGTTGATGGTAGACTCAAAACTTTGGCTGAGTTGAGTGTTGCGGGGAGACCTGGAAACTGTCATCTTGTTAATCAAACAAGATATCTTGGCGGTGCAAACCGTGACGATCGAATATCGCTTTCATCGTAAAGACGACAGTGTACGATGGATTTCAGCAAGTCTAACGTCACGACGAGATGAACCAACCGATTGCTGGATAGTGACATCAGTAGATATGGATATCACCGATCGTAAATACACAGAAGCGGCTCTGCACACGCTCAATACTCGCTTAGAGCAACAGGTGCAAGAACGCACGGCTGAACTTCTCAGCGCCAATCAAGAACTAGCAAAGGAAGTTCTTCAGCATCAGTTGCAGATTCAGCGCAGCAAAGCGCTCAATCGAGTGATTCAGACTATCCGCAACTCGCTCGATTTAGAAACGGTGTTTGCGACTGCGACCGCCGAATTTGTGCAGTTGCTGCAAGCCGATCGTGTCAGTATTATGCAATATTTGCCCGATCAACAGACCTGGCAAACGGTGTCTTACCATGCTGATGCTGGCTTACCGAGTCTGCTGGGCATGACCGTGCCAGATCAGGGGAACGCGATCGCAGCTCGCCTCAAACAATTAGAAATTATTCGGATTGGTCATGACAAACACGATGGCAACTCGCTCGATCGAGCGTTTGCTGACGTGACGGCTGGGTCGTGGCTGATTGTGCCACTCCAGGTAGATCGAGCAGTGTGGGGCAGCTTAAATTTGCTACGTGATTCTTCGTTACCCTGGCAAGAGTCAGACGCTGAAGTGGTGTGTAATGTCGTGGATCAATTGGCGATCGCCATTCATCAGGCAGAGTTGCACCTTCAGGTGCAACAACTCAATGTGAATTTAGAGCGACAGGTGCAAACGCGTACGGCTCAACTGCGACTTGCCTATGACTTTGAGTCTACGTTGAAGCAAATCACCGATAAGGTCCGTGATTCTTTAGATGAGAATCAAATTCTTGAGAGCGCAGTCAAAGCTTTGGCAAAACGGCTTGGGGTTGGCTGCTGTAATGCGGCAATTTTTGACATTGATCAGGGCACCTCAACGATTTGCTATGAATATGCGGCTGCGATTCCGCCATCGAGAGGAAAAATTTCTCAACTGGCAGATTTTCCAGAGATTTATGAGCAACTCTTAAAGGGTCATCATTTTCAATTTTGCTCTCTATTGGCTCACCCAGAGCGGGGGAATGTGTCGATGTTTGCCTGCCCAATCTCAGATGACAAGGGAGTTTTAGGCGATTTATGGCTAGTCAATCAGTCGTTTTATGAGTTTGGTGAGCAAGACATTCGCCTGGTGCAGCAAGTTGCAAATCAGTGTGCGATCGCGATTCGCCAAGCCCGTCTCTTTCAAGCCGCTCAGCAGCAGGTCAGAGAGTTAGAGCAGCTAAATCGTCTCAAAGACGAATTTCTCAGCACCGTGTCGCACGAACTGCGGACTCCGATGGCAAACATCAAAATGGCGATCCAGATGTTAGACATCGTTCTGCGTGACTTGGGAATGTTTAAGACTCAGGCAAATCCGCTCGATCGCTATTTTCGAGTGCTCAAAGATGAGTGTCAGCGCGAGATTAATTTGATTGATGACTTGTTAGATCTCGCCCGACTCGATTCTCAACAGATGTCTCTGAATCTAAGCGAGATTTCTCTACAATCTTGGCTGCCTAAAATTGTGGAGCCATTTTTAGCGCGTGCCCACAATCAACAGCAAGGGTTAGAGTTAGAGATTGCTACCAGTCTGCCGATCGTAAAAACTGACCTCTCTTGTTTAGAGCGCGCCTTGGGAGAATTGCTGAATAACGCTTGCAAATATACGCCCGCAGGAGAGCAAATCTTAATCTCCGCAGCGATGCAGACTCAACCCGAATGGGAGACGATTTCTGATGAAATCGCCGTTTGTTCTAGCAATCATCAAACCGTGGCACTTACAGCTCCGAGTCGTGTTCTATCGCAAGCCAATCATTTTATCGTGCGCATTTGCAATTCGGGGGTTGAGATTCCGCTCAGTCAGCACGATCGCATCTTTGAAAAGTTCTATCGCATTCCCAACAGCGACCCCTGGAAGCATGGCGGCACTGGATTAGGATTGGCGCTGGTGAAAAAGTTAGTCGAACGATTGGAAGGAACGATTCACGTCGAGAGCGCTTCGGGAAAGACTACGTTTGTGGTGCAATTTCCGATCGAGGTGGCTGATTCTCTACTAGACGATCCGGCTTCAGATTTGCTGCACTAAATTGCGGTCAAGGGCACTCCTAGCCAATTCTGAAAGTTTTTTTGTTGTATGGCAGAGGGGTTCTTGATCGCGACCACTTGATATTGATTGGGGCGAGGCTCTGATAACGTGACAGACCGGACTTGCAGTTCATCCTGATCAAAAACCGCAACTTCAATCACCTCATCTGCTTGATAATCTTTTAGCCGATCGTTGAGTTGGTCTGCACTCACTCGCAGTCTGTTGATCGCCAACAGCTCATTCCC
Source organism: Phormidesmis sp. (assembly GCA_965277365.1). Lineage (GTDB taxonomy): Bacteria > Cyanobacteriota > Cyanobacteriia > Leptolyngbyales > Leptolyngbyaceae > Phormidesmis_A. Next base: position 444,303 of record CBDICO010000002.1, read on the forward strand.
GGCATTAATTCCGGCTCGTTGTGCTGGAGAACCAACCTCGACGAATTTGATCATCTCGCACCCATGTTCAGTTTTAACAGTCATACCCAGATGAGGAGGACGATCGCCGCTTTCACTGTTTGACTGCAAGCGCAACCCAAATCCAGCTAGATATTCATCAAAAGGAAGTTCTTCCGTTCCGCCATCAATATAGCGATCGAAGAAATTGGTCAGGTCAAATCCTGCAATCGATTCGATCGTGGCTTTGAGTTGCTCTGGGGTAAACCCAATCTCATCTTTACCAAACTGCTCCCACATTTGACGCATCACATCGTCAAACGATCGTTGATTGCTATGCTTGATCCGAATTCCTAGATCCAGCAATAGCGTCACCATTTCTCCCTTCAAGTAATACGAGATTTGAGAATTAGCACTATTAGCATCGGGTCGATAAAGCTTAATCCACGCATCAAAGCTAGACTCACTCAACGGTTGCACCAGTCGCCCCGGAGTCATGAGATAGCGTGTGATTTCTTGACTCAGCGATTTGAAATAGGTCTTAGCATCGTAGATTCCCGCCCGATAGGGAAGAATCAGATCATAAAAGCTCGTTGTCCCTTCACTAAACCACAAAGACGGCGTGTAATTCTCTCCTTCGTAGTCAAACACTTCCAACCCTTTCGGGCGAATTCGCTTCACATTCCACAGGTGAAAAAACTCGTGAGCGATAAGCTGCATCAAGCGATCGTACTTATCCTGCGCTCGAAATCCCGTTCGTGAATAAATTAGCGAACAGCTATCTTTATGCTCCAATCCGCCGAAGCCATTCGACGTGAGGTGCAGGAGGAAAAGATAGCGATCGTAGGGCAATCCCCCAAACAGATCAGCTTCGACTTGAATAATCTTTTGCGTATCGTGAATTAACCGATCGGGGTCAACATTTCCCTGTCCCCAAATCGCTAATTCGTGAGGTTTTCCGATCGCCTCAAAGGGATAAATCTCGTGGTGCCCAATCTCAAACGGACTATCGATGAGCGTATCAAGATCCTTAGCCTCAAACGTGTTCTCTTTTCCAGAGACGGATGGCAGGGTCGTTAAGGTGTGCCAGTCCGATCGCGACGGCACAATCTCAACTTGGATCGGCTGTTTCTCTAGCCCTAGCACATAGAGAAATAGAGCCGCACCGTTAAAATAACCGTGAGTCTCATCTAAATGATTGGTTCGCACGGTTAGCTCGTTGGCAAAAATGCGATAGCGCACGACAATTTCACTCTGCCCTTGCGTGTCAATCTGCCAGTGATTTTTTCGCACCTTACGCCACGGCAGCGCCTTCTTGTCTCCAAAAGCTACAAAATCCTGCAGATGTCTAGAATATTCCCGCACCAAATATGAGCCAGGTGTCCAGACGGGCATTCTCAATCCTAAAGCTGGCTGCCCCCAACCAAGCACCTCAAGCGTGACTTCAAACAGGTGCAACTCTGGCTGAGACATCGCAACCTGATAAGCAAGCGTGATGGGTGAAGAGTGATGAGGCTGGAGTGCCTCGATCGAGGTTTCTACAAAAGAGCTAACGGGTGAGGTTATGAGTTCCAAGTCCTCTTGATTCATCCTTTGATTGGCTCCGATCGACGTTCAGCTTACTCTCTTATCATGCCTCATCGAAACCGTTTGAACTTAGGGACTTGCAAAAATAGAATCCCTCACTACGATGTCCGTGGATTTCGACTTCGCTCAACTCACCAGCGAAAAATTGAGGACTGAGCGTAGTTGAAGCCCAGTCGGTTGCAACGCTATTAAACCGCAATTCCCTTATCGTTTACCTGCTAAATTCGTCAATTGTTTGAGATTCACTAGATGAATGACTTGCTGACTCTGGTTAATCTTAATCCAGTCCCTGGCATCGAGCTTTTCGAGAATTTTTGTCGTCTCATCAACACTGATATCTGCGACATCCGCCAGGTCTTTTGCTGGGACGTTAAAAATATCGGTGCCGCTGCTCGACTCTAGACCATAATTTTCAGCCAAAGACACCAACGTGTTGACAAGTTTGACCGCAGGAGGTTGATTGCGGAGTTGAAACCGAATGTTGGTTTGGCGAAGTCGTCTGACCATAAGTTGCAGCATTCGATGGTGCAACTGCGGATCTTTGAATAGAGTTTGAATAAATCGTTGAGCCGAAATGCTCATCAGACGGACATTTGAGAGGGCGATCACATCTGTCGATCGTGGCGACTCATCTAAAATCGCCATCTCGCCAAAGAAATCACCCCGCCCCAAAATCGCCAGCGTCGAGACATTCTCGCCCGTGCCAGAGTGACGACGGACTTTGACCCAGCCAGACACCACAAAATAAACTGCATTGCCCCAAGCATCTTCCATTAAAACGGCTCTGTCAGCCGGATACTCGTGCTCAGTTGCGACCGACAACAGCCAGTCAAGGGTTTCTGGGTTCGCCGCAGCCAGTAAAGGAAAAAGCTCACTGAAAACTTCAGTCTGCATGAAAAGATCTTCAGGATAGAAGTTTGAGTTAGATGGTTGAGGGGTTAAAAACGTGTCAGATGAGACACATTTCTCCTATCTTGACAGGAATCAATAAACTCGCTTCAGAGCAAATCCACTGATTTTGAATGGAGTCAGATAGAACTTGAGAGAGTTAACACCGCCTTTGTTCATCTATTCCCGCAATCGTGATTGCTAAGAATGAAGCATGGGGGCGATCGCTGTTCTCATTCTAGGCAGCAGCGACTCTATATAGGATGCCCAACCAATGACAATAGATTGCTGATGCGCCAAAGTTTCTAAGTCCATCGCGTTTGGAGCATAGCTAATCGGATTTCCATCCAAGTCACAGCAGACTAACCCTGCGGTTTTCGCCAACGCTAACGGACCGACCGTATCCCAAATTTTGACTCGTCCATTTAAATAGACGTACATTCCCGCGTGACCCAGAATGACGTTCATCACTTTCAAACCAAAGCTGCCTTGAGAAAACCCAAATTTAATCTCTGGAACTTTATGGGCGATCGCGTCTCCAAAATTTTGCCGATCCTTGATGCCAATGATCACCGTTTGCTCTCCAGAAGATTCTGGCTCACCGATCGCGATCGACTCAGGAGCCATGTCTCCGATCGCTTGCCACAAGCCCAGATCCTTACCTCCAAAATAAGTCATATCTGATTCTGGCGCATAGATCCAACCTGCGATCGGGTATTCATTCTCTAGCAGCCCAACCATGACAGCATAATCTTGCTGTCTGTGAATAAAATCATCCGTGCCATCTAACGGATCGATACACCACAAACGCGAATAGTTTTCTTGAAACCGCTCTCTCGACAGTGCATTCTCTTCAGTAATCACACCATCGTGAGGAAATAGCGCTGAAAACTCGGCAGTGAGCTGGCGATCGAGCATCTGATCAACATTGGTGACAAAATCACCAGGACCTTTTTGGAGGACTTGTAGCCCCTCTTTTGCCATTTGTTTTGCTTGCTGTCCGCACGATCGGATCAGCGATCGAATCTTAATATCTAACTCGTTGTCTATGGGCTTCATGGTTTAAGAAGTGACAGCAGCAGTGTCATTTTGACATAAAAAAACGGGCTAACCTCATGGTTAACCCGCCAGCTTGGGAACGCGCAGAGAAACTACTTTTGCAGAACTACTTGAACGTTCGCGTTTTGCAGACCGGGGCGGCTGACTTGAGAAAGAGTCTTGTTAACTGCATACTTCTGGTTGATGGAGTTGATCAGTTCGGTCTGGTTGTGCTTTTTAGCAACTCCCCAGAGGTCAGCAATCAAGTCAAAAGAACCATCAGCATTGCGAGACCAGCCCAAATCATATTCGCCTTCGAGAATGGCAACGATGTCAGAACGGACGCGCTGACCATTGTAACCACGAACGTCAGCTTCGGTCTTGACGTTGATGCCCAGGTCACGCAAAGAGGACTTGAGGATCTCAGCGTCGGTAATCTTGGTGCGCAGAGTGCTAAAGTGAGACATTGGGTTTCCTCCGTGGAAATTTGAAAACAACAACAACAACGTTTAGTTAGCTATTTGCTCTTAGCGCTCAGAGATGACTGATGGCTAATTGCTCTTTTGAAACCACTAGCAGACATAGTGTGTGCTAGTCTTTCCTCCTGTGGGAGCAGGAGAAAGCTTTTAGAACTCAAGTCGCTGATATTCTGCGACTGAGGATGCAGCAGGGCGCGCTCGTTGCCTAGCCCAATCCCGTAGGGCTGTCACCTGCTCGGTCATTGTCTTGGATAGCGGCATGGTAGCTCGACTTGCCGCAATAATATCCAACTGGGTAAACTCTCTGTCTTGCGCGAATGCTTCATACATCGCAGCGACCAGTGCTTGCTCAATCTCAGCACCAGAGAAGCCATCGCAGACATTGGCTAACTGATCCAGGTCAAATCGCTCAATTTCTCGACGACGCTTGGATAAGTGAATTCTAAAAATATCCTGCCGCTCTTCGGCGTTGGGCAGATCAACAAAAAAGAGTTCGTCGAAACGTCCTTTTCTGAGAAATTCACCGGGGAGACGCTCTACGCGGTTTGCGGTTGCCATCACAAATACGGGAGAAGTCTTCTCCTGCATCCAGGTGAGGAACGACCCGAAGATTCGACTTGAGGTGCCGCCATCTGAGTCAGCCGACCCAGTGCTGCCTGCGAATGCCTTATCCATCTCGTCAATAAACAGGATGGCTGGAGAAATCGACTCGGCTGTCTTGAGAGCATTGCGGAGATTTGCTTCCGATCGACCCACCATTGAGCCGTCATAGACTCGTCCCATGTCTAAACGCAGTAAGGGCAAACCCCACAAACGAGACGTGGTTTTAGCAATCAAAGACTTCCCGCAACCCGGAACACCCAAGATCAGCATCCCTTTAGGCTGAGGCAGACCATATTCCCTGGCTCGTTCTGTGAATGCGTCAGAGCGTTGCTTTAGCCAGCGCTTTAACTCTTCTAGTCCGCCGACAGAATCAATCGTTTCGTCTTCTTCAATGTACTCCAAGATGCCATTTCGACGAATCAGTTGCTTTTTCTCAGAGAGAACGATATCAACTTCCTCTTCAGTGAGGCGACCCGCAGTAACTTGAGCTTTACGGTAGACTTTTTCCGCTTCGTCTCGCGTCAGCCCTAAGGCAGCTTTTAGAAGCTTTTCGCGAGTCTCTGTGGTGATTCGACGGGTCTTGTTTAGATCAAGCTGCTGCGTAAGAACCTGATTTAGCTCTCCCATGCTGGGCATCGCAAAATCAATGACTGCAACTTCTTTCTCAAGCTCGATCGGAACCGTTTGTACTGGAGACATCAGCAGAATCGTTTTCTGAGTGCCTTTAAAGCTTGCAACCGCATCTCGTAACCAACGGTTAACCGCAGGTGAATCGATAAAAGGGTGCAAATCTTTGAACACAAAAATCCCTGGCTCTTTTTGTCTCATCACCCACTCGATCGCGGCTTCTGGAGAAACCGTATTGTGCTGAGTGACGTTGCGAGGCTGTCCATACTCGACAATTCCATGAGTAACCGTCCAGAGGAAGACTCGGCGTAGAGGCTTTGCTTGGGCAATCTCTGCGATTGTCTGTTCAGCCCGTTCCTCTTCTGAGGTCACCAGGTAGATTAAAGGATATTGAGCTTGTATGAGAATGTTTAGCTCTTCTTGCATAACCACCGAACCCATCAGAAACGGCTCAGACATTATCGATTAAGACTTTCCCGAACTTCAGTTGAAAGCACTACTAAAGCAGTGGATACACCAAAAGAAGTGAGAACTTTATAAAGCTAGAGCCATCAGCAGGGGACGAGTTCGCCCTCTCCTTGGTTGCCTGCAGCAGAACCAACTTTCTGAGGCTTGCCAATCGGAAGCTCTTCATCAGCAGTAACACCAGGTTGCTTGCCCAAAGCAACAATCTCACCATCCTGAAGAGTGACGGGCGACGTACACTCAGGACAGTTATAAATCCGGTGAGTTTGCCCGTGAGCCTCGTCTAGCTGCTCAACCATTTCTGGATGAGTCAGATAGAAGATGAGCGCTTTCTCTGCTAGGGCTGACATAGCCTCGGCAGCAACAGCCGCTCTAATCTTTAGCTGACGGTGCAGTTCTGGCGGAAGATACAGCGTGACTTTTTGCTTGTCTTGCATAGGACTCTCGGTCGTTTTACCCGGGTATATCAGTAAAGATATCGGCTGTGTCTAAAGCTGTCAAGATGTTAAACCAGCATGACAGCACTATTGTTACATTCATTTACATTTGTGTAGTAATCATTCGACTATGGCTCACCAATCTCGTGTGGTCTGTCTCTTGCTAGGACTGGTTTTGACGGTTTTTCTCTTGAGTTGTAGTGCAAATGACTCAAGCTTGAGTACGAATTGGAAGGCTTATCATAATGAGCGGTTTGGGTTTGAGTTTCTCTACCCCGATCGCTGGGTTGAGTCGATTCCGCCTGAAAATCGAGACGGTATTGCGTTTGGCGACCCACAGAATTCAGGGGTAGAGATTCGAGGATGGGCAAACTCTGAGCGATCGGTGAGTGACGATCGTAAAAATCAGCGATCGCAACCCACTCTTCCCTCAAATTTCACCACTCTACAAGGAGTGCTAGGCAATTTGGATGCAAAGATTGGCACCGAGTCAAGCTCACTAACGCTAACCCTTGCTCAGGGAGAAACCCGTTACTATTGGCGCGGCATCGCTCCGAATCAGCAGTTTGAGAATTATTATCGTTTTTTTAACTACATTGCTAGCCGCTACCGAGTTCCAGGAAAGTAAGCAAGGTGCAAATGTGGAATTTTGAAAACCCTTAAGCGTCTACCGAGTGAGACGAGAGCTTCTAATGGCAGTTTTGGGCAACCTACGAACGGAATCCTTCCAGTGAAAGCAGCTAGAAAAACTGGGAGCGAAACTGTGGAGTAACAAAGCTTGAGGTAACGACATGGCTTTCAGGGTGAATCAGATTTTGAAGTCTCCGTTACTCGTAGGGGGATGGGTTACGGCAGTAATTACTGTAGCGGGAACTGTCTATATTTTTTTGAGTCCTCGTCCGAATCCATCAACGGCTTCTCAGCCTCTGGTTCAATTGTCTTCTGACACGACGCTCGCGGCATTTAAGGGATGTTTAACGATCGTCAACGATCCGCAACCTCCGTTAAATGTCCGAGCAGCTCCGACCGCTCGCTTCAACAACATTGTCGGCACTGTTGAAGACGAAGAAACGGTCACTGTCATCGGTAGACAGGCAGGGTGGCTGCAAGTTAGCGCACCTATATCAGGCTGGGTAGATCAATCGTTGACCAAGACGATTTGCGATAAAGCAGAGCAAGCAGACCTCACAAAAGCTTCTGCAATGAAGGCGAAGGGCGGAGAGCGAATTTTAGCGGACGCGATCGCGGACTATCAGTCTGGCGATTTGGATGCGGCAATCAAGTTGCTCAAAACCATTCCAGAAGACAGCCCTGCTTATGCTCAAGCTCAGGTTGCTTTAAACACGATGCCGACTCAATGGAAGCGAGCGAAAAGTCTGTATGGCAATGCTCAAGTTGCGTTAAAAGAGAACCGAGCCGCAGATATCCTAAAGCTTGTGAATGAGATTCCAGATATTCGATATTGGAAAGAAAAGTTTACGCCTTTGGTTAAGCAGGCGATTGCTTCTCAAAAACAGGGAACCGCCGTCTCTCATCAACCTAAGTGATGGTTAAGGCGAAGAAAATAAATGTAGGGAGTCGATCGCGGCGATTTCCGATTTTTACTGGGTTCTGTTTGAAGCTAATGGAAAGCACTAATAATCTCGATTCATGGACACTAAAGCTATTTTGATTGCGGCGGGTTTGACGGGTGTTGCGGCTGTGACGGGTGTGACTTCGGCTGTGATGCAGTCTCAAAATCCTCAACCTGTGCCAACAGTGGCACCAACAACGATCGTCTCTCCAGTCTCTAAAGCGACTGATAAACCTAATACTGTCCCGACTACATCGCAAGATTCTTCTCAAGCTCCCGTTTCTGATCCTGTCAAGTCTAGTTCTGAGCCGTTGCCTTTAAAGTCTCAGGCACCAGAGGCGGCTTTTAGAAAGGTTGAATCTTGTAAAGTTACGATGGCGAAGATCGCGGATGCTAATCCACCTTTGAATGTAAGATCTGACCCCACGATCGTGCCTGACAACATAGTTGGAACGCTTAAAAATGGCACGTTTGTAACGGTTACCAATGAGCTAGATGGATGGTTTGCGATTGCAACTCCGCTCAAAGGTTGGGTTGCGCAAAGTCAGACCGATAGTGGCTGTAATGAGAAAACCGAGCGCGTGAGCTTTGGGGCTGGGGGCAATTCGGTGACGATCGCTGAACGATTTGTGGGTACTGGTTCGCACCGATATCGCTTTAACTTAGGCAAAGGTCAGACCTTGAGTGTGAGCAGCGATCAAAAAACACTACCCAGAATTGTGGCTCCAAACGGCAAAGATATTTTTAATTCTGACGATCGTCAAACCTCTTGGAGTGGAGAACTCGCGACGACAGGCGACTACACCCTAGAACTCGATTCCAATTATAAGGGATACAAATACTCGTTTTCCGTTCAGGTGAAATAGAGGTTATATAGCTAAGTCTTCTAGCATCTAGTGTTGTGTGGTTGAATTCAAATGTTGCAGAGATTTCTTGACTAGCGAAATGTTAGAGTTCATTGGACAAATTCTTCTGGTGGAGGGTGGCGCAACTGTAGTTTCGTTATTTTGACTCAAGTGGTTTGGTGATAAATGGATTATTCACCAGTTTTCTCAACGCTTTGAGTCATTCAAGCGCGAACAGTCTGAGTTACTTGAGCAGTACCGCTATCAAATTAATGTCCGCTTTAAGCGCATTACTAAGATTCATGAGAAAGAGTTTGAGGTTTTGCCTCAGATGTGGTGCAAACTCCAGGATGCGTATGCGGGTTTCCAAAATCTTTCCTCACCAATCAATAGTTCGGACAATTTTTGACAAGAAAGCTATCCATCGGATAGGGTGCGGTTACAAACAAAAAGCACCGGATAGATAGCTATGGAAGCCATTGTACAGAGCCTACTGACGAAAGTGGGCATTTTCGCAAACCGCAAGTGACCTTTTTCGTGACGTTGTTTTCGACCATTCTAGTGGTGTGTGGCAGAGTCAACTTCACGAACTTGAGCCGCTACAGTGAGTTGAACGAGAAGACGTATCGGCGGCACTTTAAGGCGGAATTTGAATTTACCCCATTGAATGTCGAGTTGGTCAACCTCACGGCAGGATTGGGACAGGCGTTGCTATTGGTGATGGATGGCTCGTTTATCGTCAAGAGCGGCAAAGCCACGGATGGCATCGACTGGTATTGGAATGGCTGTGCGAGTCGAGTCGAGAAAGGCTTAGAGATCTCGTTAGTGGGAGTCGTCGATCTCAAAACCGAGACGGCTTACGCCCTGTCTGCTCAACAAACCCTCGCCCAAACCGAGATTCCGAGCGACATGACGCGGATGGGTCAATATCTTTATCACCTCGAAGCCGTGCGTCCGCACCTACCTCACCAAGTGCGCTACTTAGCCGTCGATGGAGCCTATGCCAAAGCCAACTTTGTCAGTGGGGCAGTCAGCGTTCAGTTGGACGTGATTAGCAAATTGCGCTGCGATGCGAATCTGCGCTACCTCTACACGGGAGAGCAGAAGAAGCGGGGTAGACCTCGCAAGTATGATGGCAAAGTCACCTTCACCGACCTGAGCCGCTTCACCTTCATCAAAGCCGTGCAGCCGAACCTGGACTTGTACACCGCACGGGTCTGGCATGTCTCCTTGAAGCGTGAGATTCGAGTCGTCTACCTCATAGACCGTCGATCTCCTCACCGAGTCGGCACTTGCTTACTGTTCGGTACCGATGTCGAACAAGACCCACAGCAAATTTATCACTTCTACCAGTTGAGATTCCAGATCGAGTTTCTCTTCCGCGATGCTAAACAATTTACAGGACTGGAGGATTGCCAAGCCCGTGACCTGGCAAAGCTCGAGTTTCACTTTAATGCCAGTTTGACCGCCCTGAACCTCGCGAAAGTTGAGACGAACCACAAGCAGTCAGGGCAGGAGCGGGTGCCCTTCTCTATGACTAGTGTCAAGCGACGGGCGCTCAACCAGCATCTCCTCGACCGCTTTATTGCAAACTTAGACTTGGAGCCGAGTGTAATTAAATCCCACCCCAACTATCCCACCCTTTGTAATTACGGCATTATCGCCGCTTAAAATTGTCCGAAGTATTGTTACCTTGCTCTGCTGTCTTTAGCCACAGCGACAGCTTTGTAATCTCAACTGATTCAGGAGACAGGTCAACCCCGTACAGATTGTTGTTCAGGATGGTTTTATTCAGGTCAAACAGGCTACGCTGTCCAACAAACTCACTAGCGACCTTTCCACCTGTCTGACTGGCTAAGGCTAACGCGGCTAGAGCTTCGTTTACTCGTTCATATTCCCGACTGAGATAATCAAACGCTGCAATCAGAAACGCACCAGAACCGCAAGCAGGGTCAATCACTCGTGTTTTCAGTAGAACTTCATCCCTGTATGCCTCCCAAAACTGAGTTTCAGCATCTCGTTTCTGCTTTGTCGCTCGATTCGGAATCTGTTCAAGTTGGTATCGGTCGCGTAATGCTTGCTCCTTACGGCTCAAATACCCGCCTAATGCGACTCCTACAATGTATTGGGTGATAAACGCAGGTGTGTAGTAAACTCCTTGAGTTTTGCGCTTTCCTTTCTTCTGGTCATACACTACCCCGGTTGCCAGTGCTTTCAGTTCTTCCAGGTCAGTTACCGATTGCTCAAAGATATGACCCAAAATATTGACTGAAACCTCAGTCTCGAAATCAAATCGAGTCAACTCCTTAAGCTGAGTGCAAAGCAGGTCTGTAACGTGTAACCGTTCATCAAGTATCAGGTCATATTTGAATAGACCACCGTTGTAACCAGGAATCGGAGGGTCATCATTTCCCTGGTCAACCCAACGAAAAACCGCTTTGTACCTGTCCCAAGTGGTTGAGCTAGAGTACGGGTCTTTGTGGTCATGTGCCTTCTTAATCGTGTTTGCTGGTAGTAGTTTCCTATCCTCACAAAACGCAATGAACAGAACCCTATCTAGCAGTTTTTGGGCTTTCTCAATCAGGACAGCATCACGGTTAGGGATGTCTTCAGGTGCTTTGCTACGGAAAAAACGAGCAAGGTTAATCCGAACCGTCTTGTACTCTGTGTAAAGGTCTTTGGTAATGCTCTCCTGAGCTTCATTAGACTCAGCTAATAGCAGGTCTACTCTGGCACGAGTTTTCGAGTCATCGGATGTAGGGAGAAAGTTTTGACGGCAGAGTAGAAAATAGAACTGCTTGAAGGCTTCCACGTCTGCCAGGTCAACCAGCTTAAACACTTCGCAGTAGGCAGGCGTTTTGCTGGTCTGATAGAGCCGAATTTCCCGATAGTTAGAGACAATCACCCATTTACAATCAGCCGTGTAATTGGCGTAACGCCATCCCTGGTCTACTGCTGATTCCTTGCGTCCTGATGCAGCTCTATCCAGGTCATCCTTTGCCCCTTTTAGCTCAATGGGTGCAATAACTCTGCCCTGTAGCTTTGCTTTACCCTTCTTGCCTACGGTTGCTGTGAAAAAGCCTAATGCGCCATCGGCTGAACCACCCCCATCAGAAATCGTTGTCTCAGCGTGGATTTCCCAAGCGGTTCCACCTCCCTGAATGACGGAACGATAGCCTAACGCCTGCTGGAAAACGTCATTGAGAAACTGACCATGTAGGGAAACCTCTTTAATCTCGTCTAGAACACCCTTCTGTAATGACTCAATCCACTGGGTTACTTTCTGTTGCCGTTCTTCCAGGTCTGATGGAAACGTAAAACCTTGAACAGCATTCTTCAAAGTCCTAGCATGGAAAAGCGGATTGACTGGTTGGCTAGGCATGTTCTAGGGATTAGTGATTGGAGCTATCCAATGTTGTCCTAAGAAAAGTTAAGCTGCCAAAGATATGACGAAAAGTTTACCTATCTGATGTTGAAGCTTGTAGAAAAGCTGACAGAGGTACAGATGTGTGATGAAAATCCGGTAATTGTTGAGTAGTGTGTGGTTAGATAGCAGCTTTGCTTATAGGTAGCGTCTGATTGCTGTTGGACTAGCTCCACCCTGCATTTCACAGCTGAATTTTATAATTATCAAGACAATTTGAGTTCTTACAATTTGAACTCGTACTATTTATAGCATTGAGAAGTGATTAGCAGAAGAATATTCGTTAGCAGAATGATTAAGTGTTTAAAATCAGATACCAATAGCCAAATTCACTGCTGTAAACTTTAGCTATTGGTATGGATTTGGTATGAAGCACTTGAGTGCTTTCTAGAAATCAATCGGAGCGACAGGATTTGAACCTGCGACCCCTACTACCCCAAAGTAGTGCGCTACCAAGCTGCGCTACGCCCCGATGTCGCTTAACAAGTATAGCATAGGGGGTTGCATCCAACCAAGCTGTCAAAAAACTTGAAGCGTCTGTAGAGCTGGTAGGAGTTGGGCAACGGCTGGGGCAGACCAAAACCCTTCAACTCGACGACCTGTCAGGAGAATCAACCGGAGGCTGTAAGCGTGGGGATAGCCTTCGGCTTCTAGCCAGAGGCGATCGCTTTCGGCTTCACAGGTAATTGTTTCTTCGTCCATCAGTTCTGTGGTCATTTGCTGCATCGTGCGGCTGAGTTGTTCGAGCAGTCGAGTGAAGTCTTGCAGTTCGAGTTCGGTGAGTTCGATCGCCCAGTGGTCTCCGCCGAGGAGTCCTTTAAATTCGGGGGCTTCGGCATCCCAACCGATGCGCCAATCGCTGCCGCTTTTTAATAACCGTCCCATTGTATTTAGGGTTTGAGAAGCTGGGCACCACTAGGTTGAACTGGTCGATCGGGAATGACGGGAGTGGGTTGGGGATGGGAAACAGGGGCTGAGATGGGCTGTCTAAGGGTGGGACTGAAGAGGTTTACGAGGGTTTGAACGAGGGTGTTGCGTTGTTTGAGCGTGAGACGGTTAACGATGGCACGATCGCTGTCTAAGGGGTTTTTTCTCAGGTTGTTTGAGCCGGGGTAGTCGGAGTCGATCATGGGTTCGTTGATGCCTAGATAGTCGCCCAGCGTCATTTTCCAGTCGAGGCGGTAGTTGATGGGGCGACCTTTGACATATTGGTGGTAGCGAATCATGCGGCTGACGAGGGTGTTATTAGGGTCAACTTTTTTAGTTTCACGGTTGATGTATTGATTTTCTAAGGGCAGGTCAGGAATTTGCTCATAGACCCGCTTCCAAGCATCTTGGGGTCTGATGGCTTGGGCAAGGGCTGGGGTGAAATGGAAAAAGGGAGTGCTGAGGATGAGGACAGCGATCGTGAGGGTAATTTGCTGAATGGGGCGTTTCATGAGGTTGCTCAACTCTCTAACTTCATCCTTCATCATTAGTACTCTATCTCATAGAACAATTTGAGAATTATTTTACAGCCCATTTGTCTTATGTAAGACTACTAACGAGACTCATTTTAAGTCTCATATTAGATGATTGAGATATGTATAGTATCATCTGTCTATTATGAGACTAAATTTGAGACTCAAAACGAGTCTTATATTAGATTAATGAGATAATCGGCGATCGCTAATTGTCTCTGGAAGATGTCACCTTTGTTTGGGTGAGGCTGGAGTACAATGCACTGACGGATGACTATGGAGCGCAACCTAGACAAATTAGGTCAAAAAGAGGTTTGATTTTCAGTCCATTTTTAGTCCAAGCTACTTTTCTAGTCCAGAACGGGATTCCGAAACTACCATCAGGAAAAGAATTTGGAAATTAGCAGATTTTTTGGACTTCTGCGGACATCGCAGAAGTCCCACCCACTAAAATTACCTTTGACAAACGATCAGTAAGAATGAAGTTCTTTACTCGCAAACAAAGTTTCTTACCAACTGACACAAGATAGAAATGCTCATCTTCCTGATGTTTTGTCAAAGCTTGATGGCACAGCAAAAAAGCTCGTTAAAGAAGGAAACCATTAGGAAGAGTTGCTCGATCGTCATAAGGAGCATATTCCTCAGAAATGCTTCTCGTCAAAGCTTCTCTAGCTTGCAGGAATTGCTTGGTAAAAGCGATCGAGACGGATGAAGAGAAGGACATCTCGGAGTCGGAAGCGGACTAGGAACTAGGGAAAACGGCTTTAACCCAAATCCCTGTCGATGAGTTGCGTCCCAAAAGAGTTTGCCAATCCAAGTCAAGTCTGAAGGTTGGGTGAAGCTGTTGATTGCTCCAACGCTGCCACCAGGCCAGGTCAACACATAGCCGTCTCCCGGTTGCCCGTGCCACGCCAATACCCCTACTTTGCGTTGTAGTGCGACCCTAAACGTCGATCGCACTGCTTTAGACCCACTCTTCTGATAATATTCTTGCCCAGAATAATACCCCGCTTCCCCTATGACTAAGAACAGCCCCTTTGCGTGAACCCGATCGATGTAATCGGCGATAATTTTGTCGTTGAGAGTCTCGTCAGCACATCCACCAGACCCATAAGAATGAAAGGAAAACCCCACATTCCTGTAGGTCTTACCCTGAAAGGATGCGATCGTCGATCCCCACGAGAGAATGGCGCTATCCGAATCTCGCGCAAAGCCACACGCACCCCAGCCACTCACATAATCTTGTCCAGCAGCAATGCCATCGAGAATAATAATGTTATCGGCACCTGCCTGATCGCGAATGGTTTGAATGATCCGACGGTGATAGGGCACCCAGTGAGGGTTGCTGGCAATTCCTAACCCGCCCGGCTCATTAAAAGGATTGAACCACACGTAGGGATTATTTTTATACTTGAGCGCGGTTTCTTTCCACCACCGAGCCGAGCACTCAAGCTGCGAGTCTTTTTCAGGAACATCGTGTTGCTCAAACATGACGACGATGTGGCGACTGGTGAAGGTTTTGACCACAGCATCCAGATCGAGGCTGCGATTGCGAAAGGGTCCGTCTTTGCAACCCAAAATATTGTTAACTCGAATAATATTAAATCGCCACCCCTGCTCGATCGCATCCACGTCTTGAGAGGGGTCTCCATCCCAGACCCAGCCTCGCCCATTCATGTTCACCCCGATCGGAATGAATTCTTTTCCATCAGGGTCAATCATTCTAGTTCCTACAATCTCAAAGCGACCTGTTGCTTGATAAGACTGCGCGGCTGAGGAGGTCAAAAACAAGCAAAAAGCCGAACACAAAAAGGTTGCAAATCGGTAAATTGGGTTCATCTAACCAATCTCACTCATTTGAACTCGCTAGAACGCGTTATGCACCAGCACCCAAATAGGCTAGCTTCACGCCTAAGTATGACTTAATTGATCAGCAGGTAGATGCATTTCGGACGCGTTTCAGCTTTGCTCAACGCTCAAAGCGAGAATTCCCAACGGGTTGAGCGGAGCCGGAACCCACCCCACCCGTTGGCTTTAATCGCTCCTGTCTACTGATCGCTCAATCTTTTCGCAGAGAGTCTTGATTCTGTTTTGCATTAAACTTTTTTGCAGACAATCTAAAGATGGCGGTTAGCATTGAGCTAGCAAAAAAAGATACCGCTATCAGTATCTCCCCCTGAGTCTGCTTATGATTTCTCGTCACTCTGGTTGCTTACTCATTGTGAGTATTGCTTGTTTCGGACTGTTTCCTCAATCCATCTCTCAACCTTCAGCGGCTGCGATCGTGCCTTCTGATCAATTGGCTCAAGCTACGGTTGCCAAATCCGATCAGCTAATTAAGGGGAACAAACCCTCTCAGAAGGACTTGCTCCTGGGACTTTTGGGCGTAACCGCAGTGGCAGGTGGACTGACCTTTTTGGGGTTGAGACGAAGATCGCAGCCAGATTTGTCCGAATCTACCGCAGCCGAGAATCCCTCGCCACAACCCAATTCGGATAGCAGTGAAGAGACTCCCTCAACTAACGGTCATCATCTTAAAACGATTTCCGCCTCAGAAACCTCTAAACCCACCCCGACCGAATCTAGTCAGGTAGAGTCTCCCAAAGTTTCAGAGACGACTCGACTTGCAAAAATTAATATTGTTGACGAGTTGGTGCGTGAGCTTCGTAGCCCTGACCCGATCAAGCGGCAAAAAGTCATTTGGGAACTAGGGCAACGGGGCGACACGCGCGCCGTTCAGCCGATGGTTGACTTGATGCTTGACTCTGACTCAAGACAGCGCAGTTTAATCCTATCTGCCCTGTCCGAGATCGGCACCCGGACGCTAAAGCCGCTCAGTCGTGCCCTGGCTATTTCCCTTCAAGACGAAAGCCCTGATGTGCGTAAAAATGCGATTCGAGATTTGACCCGCGTGTATGACTTGGTATCTCAAATCAGTCATTTATTGCATAAAGCCTCTGATGACCCCGATCGAGACGTGCAAGAAACCGCAGCTTGGGCATTGGGACAACTCAATCGTATTCGATCGGTTCCTTCTAACAGTGAGCTACCTGCCTTCAAGAACTCGGTGAGTCCCCCAGAAAACTTACTATAGGAGAGGGTTTCATCCTTCATCCTGACGTTCATGCTGCAATCTAGAAATCCGCTCAAGTTATTGTTGCTTTCTACATCGGTAGGGGCATTGGGTTCGGGGCTTGGAGGCGGCGTTGAGTTGACGCTCAAAAATATTGCCCAAGCCTTACAGCAGAGAGGACATCAGATCACGATCGTGGCTCCCTCTAATTCTGTTCTCGACGGCGTATCTCTGGTAACGATTCCCGGAGAACTCCAAATCACTGCCCAAACTCAAGGACGCGATGCCCCCATTACGCTACCTGGCAACTCAGTGCTGGCAAATATGTGGGCGTATGCTCGTCAGCACCAACATTATGATCTGCTGATTAACTTTGCCTACGATTGGCTGCCATTCTATCTGACTCCGTTTTTTGACCGCCCGATCGCCCATCTCGTCAGCATGGGTTCGCTCACCAACGCAATGGATCAGATTATCGAACAAATTGCGGTTGAGTTTCCGGGCACGATCGCCGTTCATAGTCACGCCCAGGCAGAAACCTTTGAGTTTGCAAATCGGTGCCGCAACGTGCAAAACGGCTTTGATTTGTCGCTCTATGAGTTTTGTGCTCAACCCAAACTCCAACTCGCCTGGGTGGGACGAATCGCGCCAGAAAAAGGCTTAGAAGATGCAGTAGCGGCGGCTCAAATTGTCGGCACTCCGCTCAAGATTTGGGGCGTGATTCAAGACACTGCTTACTGGAATCAGATTTGTGCGGATTACCCCGATGCGCCGATCGAGTATTGCGGATTTTTGCCCACTTCAGAATTGCAGCACAGGTTAGGACAATCACAGGCGCTATTGATGACCCCTCGCTGGATCGAAGCCTTTGGCAATGTGGCGATCGAAGCCCTCGCCTGTGGAGTGCCTGTGATTGCCTATCGTCGCGGTGGTCCCGCCGAAATTGTCCGCAATGGTGAAACAGGCTGGCTGGTGGAACCCGATCGTGTCGATGGATTGATAAACGCGATCGGACAGTTAGATCAGCTCGATCGTCAAGCCTGCCGTCGCCAAGCCGAAGCCGAATACTCATTAGCCGCAATGAGCGATCGCCTCGAAGCCTGGTTTGAAACAATTCTGAAAAAGGTCTGAGCCATGAAACCTTGTCAATCTCCTGCTCCGCTTAAACCCGGTGATTTGCTGCGAGTCATTTCGCCGAGCGGCACCTTGAGAGAAATGAGTGCCTTTGAGTTAGGGGTAGACGTGTGGCGCAAGCGAGGCTATCGAGTCGAGTTAACCCCCGGATTTGACCATCGCCACGGCTATCTCGCTGGAACTGACACCAATCGTCGCACACAGCTAGACAGTGCCCTCACTGATCCAGAGTGTAAAGGCATTCTCTGCGCCAGAGGGGGATATGGCGGAGCTAGACTGCTCGAAGATTGGACGTTTCCCTTAACAGATCCTAAGTGGTTGATCGGATTTTCGGACATCACCAGCCTGCTGTGGAGCTTTAGCGATCAAGGAATTTCTGGAGTTCACGCCCCCTTATTGACGACGATCGCCGCCGAGCCAGATTGGTCAAAAGAACGATTGTTTGATTGGGTCGAAGGTCATCCGTTACGATCGCTGACAGGCTCCGGTTGGGGTGGCGGACAAGCAACTGGATTGTTACTTCCAGCCAATCTAACCGTTGCCACTCATATTCTCAATACACCCTTACAACCTGATCTGTCAGGCATCGTTCTAGCGTTTGAAGATGTGGGTGAAGCCCCTTATCGTATTGATCGAATGTTGACTCAGTGGCGATTATCGGGCGCATTACAAAAAGTCTGCGCGATCGCGTTGGGGCGTTTTAGTCAATGCGATCCACCGAGCAACATTCCTAGCTTTACCACGAACGAGGTATTACACGATCGTCTCAGTGATTTAGGAATTCCGATCGTCTCTGATTTGCCTTTTGGTCACGATGGCGAAAATGCTGCCTTACCCGTTGGAATTCCAGTTTGGTTAGATGGCGATCGCGGGGTTCTCAGCTTTGATCCATGGCGTTAGCGTTGACGATTCGCTGGTTCTCATTCTGCATGAGTCGATTTGCAACTCCCCAAATTCCTGCAAGCAAAACCCAACCCATTGTATTGATCCGCGCATCAAACAACGTGATATCCAGAAAACTAAATAGCGTACAGGCAGAGAATGCCATCAAAAACGTGAAATAAATCAGCCGATCGCCCTTCATAATCCGCAGCGCTAACACGCCCTGAGCCATTGCCCAACCTACCAAGCCATACAGCAACAGCGCCGCCGGAATTCCCGCCTCAGCCGACATCATCAGCAATAAGTTGTGCGGATGCCCCAGCCAGTAGTGCATCTCAGTATCATAGAGTTGTGTAAAGTTTCGCAGCCCCCATCCCGTTAAAGGACGCTGCTGCGTGAGTGACCAGGCAAACTTCCACTGTGTCGATCGCAGTTGAGCAAGTGGGCGATCTTGATACATCTGATCATTTAATCTCGCCCAAAAAAACGCTGGCACCACAACCCGAAACCAAGTCTGAAACGGAAGCGGCGCAAATGCGGCTCCTGCCATCACTCCGGCAACGGCTGCAACGATTCCGACGATCCACCGCCAGCCTTGATAGAGCGCAAAGGCAAGACAAGCCAGCAACGCGATCGCCCAGGCATTGCGAGAGTTGGTGAGAATTAGCGCGATCGCGTCGATCGTCACCACAGTCCCTAAAAAATACCAGTGCTGCGTGTGTCGTTTGGCTTCAACCCACAGCCCCAACCCCAACGCAAACACCATCACAAAATAGCTGGCTAACACCGTGGCGTAGGTAAACACAGAAGCCATGCGCCCGGGAGGGTTGCCCGTAGGTGCGATCGTCCATTCAATCAAGCCCCACAGCAGAGAAGGATGTCCACCCCAGCTTAAATAGAGTTGCCCAAAGCCAATCAACGTCACCGGGATTGAAGTCAAAACTAGAGTCCAGGCAATGCGCCGCAGTTGATCAGAAGTCTGAATCAAGACTCCCAGAACCGGAAACACGATGAAAAAGGGCAAAAAGTTAAACAACCCCAGAAACGCATTCTCACGGTTGAACGCAACGCAAGCGGTGAGCAGCAACCACACACCCAGCGCTGCAAATCCGAGATTAAGCGGCTGACGAATCAGGAATTTACCCTGCCGCCTCCAAATGTCCAACGACGTGACTAGCAGAGCAACGCAGCCCAAAAAAGCGCTGAAAGGCAACAGAAACAATCCGACTTGAACGACGTTCCAGTGTCTTTGGAACGCTCGATCGGGGTGATCTTGAAGTCGCACGCCTAAAATCTTTCTCAAATCGCCTCAAAACACTCAGAGCGAGTTAAGCGAATTTGTGCCAATGCAAACACCGTCGGTATCACTCGACCGTAATTAGTAGAAATCGATCGCCACCCCAAATCGGCTAAAAACCACGCCCACATTGCCGAACCAGCCACCATAAACACCGTCCGAGCCGCTCCATACCGGGCTGCACTCACTGCCATGCCGTTTCGCGCCATTCGCATCGTCACGTAGTTTTGAAACTGAGTCGCCGCCACCGCTCCGCCTTGAGCCAGGGTTTCTTTGGCGATTTGATAGCTGGCGAAATGCAGCGCAAACTGACGAGCCACAAGCTGCAATAGCATCGGTCGCACCACCGAACTAATCGCGATCGCGCCGCCTCCCTTCAAAATCAGATTCAACGGATCATTCTGAACCGGGAGCGGCAGTTGACTAGCAAGACTCGACTGCGAGACCGATCGCTGCACCCGTTGCGTTAATGCACTCTTTTCTGAGGTGGGAAGCTGCTTCCAAGCGCGGTTGAGCAAGCTGAGAAAGATTTCAGCTTCTAAATCAGTGGTGGACATTGAGCCAGCGTAGGGCAGCTTCAAATAACGACAGACTTGAATCAAAATCTGGCGATAGCTCACCTGACCCGTTTGGCGACGCAGCACCGTCACGCCATCAGCCGCCAAGTAGCGAAAGCGATTGTCGATCGTATCGAGCCAATCTTCGCGATCTTGACTCTGCACCTCGATCGGAGTAGGCGTTCTGACATAATCTAACGGGTTAAACTTAGGACGGAACAAAATTTCTGTCAAGTCCCGCAACTCATCTTCCGTCGCTAACTCTAACGCGGTTCTCAGTTCGTCCACTCGTAGACTCCTCTAGTGCAGGGTGATGGCAATCTCCCACATTCTACATAAAGGCAGGGGGGAGTTATCAATTCTTTCGATAAGTAGGAGAACAAAATTAAATTCACCGTGGGGTTTGGGTTTCGGCTGCGCTCAACCCGCAAAGACACTGTGCTTGAGCGTTGAGCAAAGCCGCAACGCGGCGGTAAATAATTCTGTCTATCGACTTAATAGGAAACTCAAACCTCTTTTATCATGACCGATTCTCACTTTGATATTGCCGTGATTGGCGCAGGAGTGGCGGGTCTAACCTGTGCTCAACAACTCCACCAGGCAGGTTATCGCGTCGCGGTGGTTGAAAAATCTCGTGGATTAGGAGGACGGTTGGCAACTCGACGGTTGCAGGGAACTCACGCCGATCATGGGGTGTGTTATTTGAAGTCTAAGGACGATCGTTTCAAAACCCTACTCACAACGCTGCTCGATCGTTCAATTCTGCAAACTTGGACGGACACCATTTACGAACTCAATGCAGAAGGTCAACTGATCGCGCCTCCCGAAGCCGATCGCTATCCGCGCTACGCCTCGCCAACTGGAATCTCGACGATCGCCAAGTTTCTCGGCACTGGACTAACTATCTATCTCAATCAGCGAGTCGAAGCCATTCGTCCCATCAATCAGGGCTGGGAATTGCAGGTTGAACCCGATGGAACTCGATCGGGCATCACAGCAACCGCGATCATCAGTGCAATTCCGGCGACCCAAGCGGTGACGTTATTAGAATCTATTCCAGAAAGCGAAGAAGTCTTGACTCGGCTGCGATCGATTCAATTTTCGGCTTGCATTAGCGCGATCGCGGTCTACCCACCACAAGACCTGTCAGCTATTGTTTGGAAAGGAGTGACCAGCATCCACGATTCAGAAATCGGATGGGTTGGGTTAGATAGCAGCAAGCAAAATTCTCCATTCCAGCCTGTAGTCGTTGTTCAAAGCACGGCTGCGTTTGCCAGTCGTCATTTAGAAACCACTGACCTTCATCCGATCGGGCAAGCACTCTTAAACAGAGCCGCTCATCTTCTAGAACCTTGGTTAGCCACGCCCGAACTTCTGCAAGTTCATCGCTGGCGCTACGCATTTCCGCTCAATCCTCTAGCCGAAGCGTTCTTGAGCGCCAACACAACCTCGCCGTTGCTATTCACAGGAGACTGGTGTGGCGGAAATCGAGTCGAAAGCGCCTTTTTAGCAGGGTTGGCAACCGCAGAGCAAATCAACAGCCAACTGCAAGCCCGATCGTTGCCCGATCGCTTTTGGGAGACGATCGCCTACCAAGGAGACTAATAAAAATACGTTGAATAACGCGATGTGCAACTAAAACTAGGCGACAACAAGCTGCTCAAACTACAACAGGTCACAGCAGCAGCTACATGCCTGGCCCAACTCTCCCACGCTGCAAAGTCGAACCCAAAAACAACAAAATCCCTATCCCCCTCCCTTTTTACCCTGGGCAACTTGGTTGATTGCCCGATTAGGCGGTTGGTCAGTTTATCGTTCGCAGAACTTTCCTGGAATGTCCACATTCGTTCAGGGTCTGAGATGGTTTGAGTTCATCTTCATCGGATGGAAGACCGCTTTGGGTGGACTTGTGTGTACATCTAACTCCATCGGGAGAGAGCTAGGATGAGGGCAGTCTTTGCGGGTGTTTCAGGAAAGTCGCACATCGCGTTAGGTCTGCAAATATTGCGTCCAAATCATAGTAGACAGCTTCACCCATACAAAACAGGTTTGGGGTCTTTCCATCTTACGTGCGCCTGGTGCAGGGACTATGTTAGTCCTTTTGGGTTGGAAAGGAATGTCCCCATTCAACGACCGCGAGGTTAAGTCTGTCACCAAAAAGTCTCTGTGCAACGCTTGCAAAATCATGTTGTTTTCTACTGAGTCGATCCCTTGCCGCGACATTCTTCGCTTCTCGCATAGCAACGCGCCCATCAGGGAACATAGCGATGACATCTGGCAACCCGCCCAATCTACCGCCAGTATCCGTTCGGAGTACGTCGAGTACTTCCTGAATGGGTCCTTCCTCTTGAACACAAACCAAGTCAGGACTAACAAGAACAAGTTTGCCCCAGAGTTCTGTGAACACGGCAGATAAGGCTCCTTCAGCAAGTAACTCACGCGCTATAACCGCACCCACTGGAATCGCCTCTCCGTCATTCAGAAGAACGTAAGACTCCCATTGTCTTGATGTCACGTCCGCTTCTTTCCAGTGTTGACCAGGTTTGAGGCTATAAGTCTTGCGATAAGGCAGACGCTCGGCAACCTTCCAGAAGCGCTCAATGACAGGAACTTCTGCATCTCCATACTTTATAGTGCGTGAAGTGATCATAGTGAGTTTAGCGGGCTAACGTTGCCCATCACCCGCCGCAGACAACCTTTGCATCATAACCAACCAACTCTCGGCGGTCGGCGTGCATGGGCGTTGTTATGCTGCGACAAGCTCAGCAAATCTCGATTCCAACAATAGCATTTTTACCTGGCTGGGTCTTTGCGAGTTTTAATGCTAAATATACTTCTTGGAATGATCGCCCATAACCAATTGAACACGTTAGCCTAGGTGTTAATTGTGAATACATACATTGCATTTCCAAAAGCATATCTTCTTGAAGATTTCCCTTGAACAGAAGATCGTCACCTGCCTCAAATATAATTGCATTCTTACCTAACTTATCAGTAACAAATTTAGAAATTTTTGAAATCGCATTCGCTACATCTTTGCTCAATTTCCGAAAGCTAGATTCATCGCTACAGGCAAGAAAAAGTTCTTCTAATATCTTTCCTGTATCATCTCCGTCTAACCCATAATACAAGGTTTCTCCTGGTTCTATATCAGCATACGTTAACTTTTTCATATGCTTCGGTTCTCTAGAAAGCTCACCACTTAATAGCAAGGGATGCACAATATCTGTATAAAATTCAATAAAGGGAAAAGCCATTTTAACAGAAAGCTCCGCCTTAAACTTTTCCAAGTCAGTTAAAAGCTTACCTTTATGTGTTGAACTATTTCTCAAGTACAAAATGAAATCATTGAATTTGCTAAAAAACTCTATATCAAAGTCAGATGGAGCATCTTTTTCCATTTTGGCTTGAATAATTTTGAGCTTTTGTCCAAAAGTTTTGCGATCTACTCCATCAGGAGTATCAGCTAGGATAAATTTGCTCACCAGAAGGCGAATTAGATCCTCCACACTTGCCGAAATTGACGAAGCCGCTATTCGATATATAGCATTATCTTTGCTTTGATCTCCTTGTAACTTTAACTGAATAGAATGACCCAAGTTATCCTTGAAAAACTCTCCATCAGCGGAACTTGAATCTATGGCTACATACTTATTAGTATGAGATTCTATGATTTTCCTGTAGCGTACCATTTCTGACAGATTTAGATAGGCGATGCTATCAAGTCTAGTGCTATCAGGGACTGGGGCATAGCAGGATAGCAAAATATCAGTTGACAGAAAGCCTCTTTCTTTAGTGAGTTCAAACAACTTGGAAACATCGATCGTATATTGATTTTTTATGTCAAGAATATAAGAAGCTATTGAGAGCAAATTTTTCTGTAATGAAGTTCCATTTGTAATATCAACGATAAGGTTTGATCCATTTGGAATACCCTTTAAAATAAACTCAATATAATCAACGAATCTTTTAATCGAGTCATCTTCTGCTGTGATCTCAACAATTTTATCGACAAATAATTCTCGGCTTACACCATTTGCTTCTGCATGATCTACCCAATCTTCATTACTCTTTAGCTTGGCGTAAGAGTCTCTTGAATGCACAACAAATATATTTGTTAGACCCTGTTCAAATCTTTCCTTAGCCTTAGCATTGGCTGCGATTACAGAGTTTGCAAATGTAAACTGATTAATGTTGCCGAGAAGGAGCAGGGTTGTCATGTCTCTTTAATTACTTATGAATTGCTTAGTAATAACGTAACTCAACAACATAGACAATGCAGAAGGTTTTTAAGCTTTCCTCTTTTAACAATACTCCGGACAATTTTCGAGGCAAAGGCTGAAACTTGCATTCTGCCCTCACCGCGAAGGTCGAAACCCGCATTCTACCGTTGGTGATCTAAAACTGTCCGGACTGTTGTTTTAAGGCAACCCTCGATTTACGTGTCTCAAAGCAACTTGATATCGGACATCAGCAAGCAATATTACGGCTATGTCTCCACCAGGAAATCAGCGGCATAACTTGTTTTTAGAGAGAAAGTTTCCGCATATCATGCTAAAACGGGTGAATAGGCAGATGATTTCGGCATATCACCCCACATCAGGGAGATAGAATCTTTCTACCTAATGCGCTCATGGGGATAGATTAAGCGGAATCTTTCCTCTCGGGTTCAGATTCAGTTCAGATGTTAACCTACAGATTTTTTGTATCGAAGGCGATCGCCCCACCCTTCCCCAGGCTTCTATGGCTGCACTTAATGTTTGATGCGATCGCCCTCGATATGACCTTAAATCGGGGGTAGCTCCTCCAAAATGGTGAAGCGGATGTGATTGATGGCGAGATCACCGATCGACAAATTAAATAAGTCGCCCACCGGAACACCTCCACTCCTCAGCGACTCAAAGGTGATGCCTTTGCCAATTTCGGCATGAAACCAGGGTAGACCCATAAAGAATCTCGTCGGATAAGGACCTCGCTCTACAATATCGTCGGGGTTTGACTCCATTGGCAACCACCCAAACCCAGGAACATAGAATTCGATCCAGACGTGGTTATAGTCAGGTTCTAATGGAATGCGTTGACGCTCAGGATAAGGCGGACATTTATAGCGTCCAACGGTGCGACAGGCAATGCCATTGAGCCGAGACAACGCCAACAGCAAGCCGACATATTCACCGCATGAACCGATACCCCGTTCTAAAACGACATCGGGCGGATCGATGTGCGGTTTGATGCCATAGGAGAGACGATCGTAGACAAAGTTACGAATCTTGAGAATTTTTCTGAGTAGATTGGTTTCGGTGCCGATCGCTTCTCGCGCAGCAGCCTGAATCACGGGCGTATCCATTGCTAACTCGTCGTCATCGACCAAATAACGCGCTCTAAATTCAGAGGTGAGTTCGGATTTATCAATATCATCAGGCGTGAGTTGATACTTGATGCCTCGTACTTCGAGCAGGGCTTTCCAGCCAAAAATATTCCGCTCGTTGGATTTGAGAGAGTCAATCTTAAAGACCGCAACCTTTTGCCCTTCCTGAATTTCTTCGGTAAAAGGCATTCCGATCGCTTCAACGTGTTTGACTTTTTGCCGATCGGTTTCCGTTGGCAGAGAAATGCGCCACTCCAGATTTTCGAGGTCAACCTCATCTAGGGGCAGCAATTCTTCAGCATAAGACATCTCAATTAAGTAGCCATTTGAGAGCGCATAGCGTCCTTTAGGATCGTTGTAGAAATAGAGCGGGTGAACAAAGGTGCGATCGCGAAAGGTCAATTCATGACTCGGATCGGCATTGGGATTGTCGCGAATATAAGCCTCTTCGCTGGCATAGGAGACATAGAGGGTCTGCTGCCCAGTCGTTGAATCAGGCAAAAATGCCAATCCGGTTGGCGACTCAAAGGGCGTGAGAATGCTGAACTGAAGTTCGCCCGTTGCCCGATCGAGACAATAAACGGTCTGCTCAGTGCGATCGCAGACCCACAGTTCTTCATCTCGCACGGTCAGATTAGCGGTTCCGACTCCGAGCAACGGAAACTGAGTAATTTTTCGTTTAGTGCTGCGTTCGTAAATAAAAATATAGCCCGCCTTTTGGCAGGTCACATAAATCGTAGATTCCCAAATGCCTACGCCATCAGCCGCATAGGGCAAACTCACAAAAAGCTGTGGTGTCAAGTCATGTAATCCACAAAAATAAACGTTGTTTTCTTGAGTAAACCAGATCGTTTCGCCCCAAATTGCCAAACTTGTTGCGCCAACAAACGGTTCTGTATTGCGGGCATTGAGCACGATCGTATTGTCGCTCGTCGGATCGAGCCGGAGTAAATAGCCTCGAACCGAGTCGAGAGCTAGCAGTTGACTTTGCCAAACTGCCAACCCATGCAGCGCATAAACCGCGATCGGACGAATGGTGCGCGGCAGCGTGATGGGCTGGGATGAGACAGTCACCAAGGAGGGCTGCTCAGAGGGGATGCCGAGATTGAGCATCAGTATTATTAAATAAGCGTTCAGCACCCTTCATCATAAACAAAACTGTCCAATGATGAATGTATCAAGACACGCTCTATGCAAAAAATGGGGGTAGGACATTTTTGTTTGAAGTCAGTCAGGCAGGCGCAATTAAAATCAACGGGTGTGGATGGGTTTCGGCTCTGCCCAACCCGCTGGGAGTTTTGGCTTTGAGCATTGAGCAGAAACGCGTCTGACCGTTAATCCTAGCTACTCAGCTTATGCACGTCATTTTATGAATCAGCGAGCTTTATTATTAGTTAATCGTCACGCTCGGAAAGGGCAGCAGTTGTTAGACGCTGCCGTCAATCAATTAAAATCTTTGGGATTTGAGTTGTGCGAAGAAGCGATCGCAGATGCTGATCGGCTCCCAGATGTGATTCGTGAGCATCGTAAGCAGGTAGATTTGGTGATTATCGGTGGCGGTGACGGGACGTTGAATGCGGCTGTAGAGGGCTTAGTCGAGACTCAATTACCGCTAGGCATCTTGCCATTGGGAACTGCCAATGATTTAGCCCGGACGCTCGGAATTCCGGCAACATTGCCCGAAGCGTGTCAGATTATTGCATCAGGCAATGTGCATCCGATCGATTTGGGTTGGGTGAATGGCAAATATTTCTTCAATGTCGCCAGTTTGGGGTTGAGTGTGCAGATCACTCACAACCTCACCCAAGAATTCAAGAGACGCTGGGGCGTTTTTGCCTATGGAGCAACCGCGCTACAGGCATTGTGGCAGAGTCGACGGTTTCATGCAGAAATTCAGATCGAGGGAGGACGATCGGAGCAGGTGCGTGCAATTCAAATTGCGGTGGGCAATGGTCGCTATTATGGCGGCGGCATGGCAGTGGCAGAAGATGCGGCGATCGATGATCAGCGTTTAGATCTCTACAGTCTGGAGGTTGATCACTGGTGGCAAATGTTAGCGGTGCTTCCAGCGATGCGGCGAGGCAGACAGGGCGTGTCACCTTGGGCACAAACCTGGTCAGGAAAGGAGTTTCACGTTTACACTCACAGACCTCGATCGATCAACACAGACGGAGAGATCACGACTTCGACCCCGGCGCATTTTCGAGTGGTGCCGAATGCTTTGTCAGTGATTGTCCCTTAAATCAGTTCACACGTTCCAAGTTGGCTGAGCGAAGTCGAGTTGACGATCGCACAACCGTCCTAATCACTGAAGATACCTAGCATAAAGCCAGATTGTATAGCTATGAGCAGAGCCGACCTAAGAGCTTATGTAGTGCGGCATCGAAACGACATAGACGCGATTCATGTTTTGATCGATCGCCTGGTAGCAGATCCAAACGCCATAACCGATGCGCCAGAAGATGCCGATCGCTGTGCAGAAATTTATGCTGAATCTCAAAGTCATCATCAAGATTAAGTTAACCCAATCGATATTTAAGCCAAAACCCCAAGAGCGGCAGTGCAATTCGATAGCCGTGTTCCGCCCCATACACCAGTCCTTTTTGCTCCAAACTGGCTAACGCTCCCTGCAAACCGCCACCCCTCGATAGGTGATGTTTTTGAATATACTCCCGCGCATGAGGGCTATCGGTCGGGTCAAGCGCAAGACTTTCTAGCACCCGCACCTGGCTGTGAGGCAACAGCAAAATTAGCGATTCAAACGTCACCGACAGATCTTCGACAAGGGCGAGGGCGCTACGGTGAACGTGATGAGGCTGGATGAGCACAGGGTGAGGAAGATGTTCATTCACCCGTTCAGACTGCCAAACACGGCGGGCAAGCGCGATCGCATCTCCAAAATGACCCTGCACATAACTGAGAAATAACGCCTGACTCTCAGTCTCAAACTGCAATCCTTTTGCTGCCATCGCTTCGACAACCCAGGGTTGCAACTCCCGATCGGTGAGTGGTGCTAGGGAAACAACCTTTAAATCACTCAACTGGGTTTGTTGCTCTGCGACCGTGGCAATCAGCGCATAGCTGACTCGACTTTGCTGCTGAATCTCGTGGCGCAAATGATGCTCCCATTTACCTATGCGATCCCACGATCGCAGGTGCAGAAAATTCTGAAACACGAGCACTACTCGACAGTCGAGCCACTCTGCCATGAGTTGCGGCAATGTCAGCAAAACCTGAAATAACGACCACTCTTTTCCAGAAGACAGATGCCAAACCAGCGTTGCCCGTCCGCTTGAGGATGACTGCAAAACCACAGGCTGCTCTTGGCTCCAGCGTTGAATCAGAGAGTATTCGTCAGAGCCAAACGCCGACAGTAAGCCTTCTGCTAATAGTTGAAGGAAGCGATCGCAGCTAGTCGCCCTTAAACAATCAATTTCAACGACTCTCGCTCCAGAGTGTTTTGCCGCCCACCGAATCAGAGTTCGTCGCCCAATTCCCGGCACTCCTGCTAAAAGCAAGTCTTCGTCAGCCGCCAAAATTGCGCTGACCTGCTGCAATTCAGCCTGTCTGCCAACCAACTTCTGCGGAATAAACGGGTTATCAACCATCTCACATTAATATAAACTTCTTGCTCTCTCTCCCCAAAAAAGAGCCTTTTCTAGCGGTGTTGAATCCAGGTATGAATTGCCCTCACCCCCAAATCCTCTCCCGCAGGAGAGGGCTAATTCATCACTTCACACCCAGATTCAGCACCGCCCCGTTTCGCTTATTAAACATCCAGAGTATTGAATCTATACTCTAGGTCAAGAAGTTCACACTATTTAATAGTGCCAAACATAATTTCTAAGCACTATGATTAAGTGCTGTAGACATTCATTCACTCACTCTTCAATTCTATGGCTCTTACTCTACCTTCTCTCAACTCGGCATGGCACACGATCGACCCTGCACGATCGCTCGACCTGTTGCACAGCGATCGCCAGATGGGGTTGACTCAACAACAGGCTGACGAACGGCTACAAGAATTTGGGGCAAATGAATTAGAAGAAGTAAGCGGGCGTAGCTCTTGGGAGATCTTGATCGACCAGTTTAGAAACGTGATGCTGCTGCTGCTAATTGGTGTGGCGTTGGTGTCTGGCGTTTTAGACTTGCTAGATCTCGTGCAAGGAGTCGGCAAACCGGGGGATATTCCCTTTAAAGACACGATCGCGATTTTGGCGATCGTCATTCTCAACGGCGCATTAGGCTACTTTCAAGAAAGCCGTGCTGAGAAAGCGTTAGCCGCCCTTAAACAACTGTCCTCTCCTAGAGTTCGGATTCTTCGCGATGGCAAAATACGCGAAATCGACTCAGAGCAGTTGGTTCCGGGCGATGTGATGATGGTGGAAGCGGGAGTCCAATTGGCAGCCGATGGGCGACTGATTGAAACCTCAAACCTGCAAATTCGAGAATCTGCCCTGACAGGAGAAGCACAAGCCGTCAATAAACAAGCTGATCTGCACCTGCCAGAGGAAACTTCGCTCGGCGATCGCTTAAATTTAGTTTATCAAGGAACCGAAGTCGTCCAGGGTCGCGGCACCGTCGTCGTCACAGGCACCGGGATGCGAACCGAACTCGGCAAAATTGCTACTATGCTGCAAGCCGTAGAGACAGAACCGACTCCTTTACAGCAGCGAATGGATCAACTCAGTCAAGCGTTGGTGACTGGGGCGTTGATTCTCGTAGGTGTCGTGGTGGTTGGGGGGCTGATTGCTGCTAGAAGCTTTGCACCGATTCGAGAATTGCTGCAAGTGTCGTTGAGTATGGCAGTCGCCGTTGTGCCAGAAGGGTTACCTGCGGTGATCACTGTGACCTTGGCGATCGGCACTCAGCGCATGGTGCGCCGTCATGCGCTGATTCGCAAACTCCCGGCAGTCGAAACGTTGGGATCTGTCACTACCATTTGTTCTGATAAAACTGGAACGTTAACGCAAAACAAAATGGTGGTGCAATCGTTTCACACCGCCAGTTTATCGCCGAGTGTGACCGGGGAGGGCTATGTGCCTGAAGGTAAGTTTCTAATTCAAGGGCAAGTTGCTAACCCGATCGAGTTTCCAGAAGTGCGATCGCTCCTGCTTGCCTGCGCACTCTGCAACGACTCACTCTTGCAACAAGAAAATAAACAGTGGACAATTTTAGGCGACCCCACCGAGGGCGCATTGCTCGTCGTCGCTGCCAAAGCTGGGTTAGAGCAAGACCAATGGAACAGCAAACTGCCCCGTGTGTCTGAGATTCCGTTCACCTCAGAGCGGAAACGCATGAGCGTGATTGTTCAAGATGCCGCCAATCTGCTGCAATCAGAAACAGGCTTTTTGGCAACGCCCTATTTAATGTTTACTAAAGGGTCGCCAGAATTGGTGTTAGAACGATGCCAGAAGATTCAGTATGGCGATCGGATTCAAGGGTTAACCGATGAACAGCGCCGCCAAGTTTTAGAGCGCAATAATCAACTCGCTGCCAGAGGGTTACGAGTTTTAGGATTTGCCTATAAACCGCTGGATACCGTTCCGCTCGAAGGTTCGGACTCGGCAGAAAATGATTTAATCTGGCTCGGCTTAGTCGATATGCTCGATGCGCCTCGGCTAGAAGTCCGGGAGGCGGTGGCTCGTTGCCGCACTGCCGGAATCCGTCCAGTGATGATTACCGGAGATCACCAACTCACTGCTCAAGCGATCGCCGAACACTTGGGGATCTCCAAGCCCGGTGACGAAGTGCTGATCGGACGTGACCTCGAAAAAATGGATTTGCCAGAACTAGAACGGCATGTCGATCGTGTCAGTATCTACGCCCGTGTTGCCCCCGAACACAAGCTGCGAATCGTGCAGGCGCTTCAGCGTAAAGGCAAAATTGTTGCCATGACAGGCGACGGAGTAAACGACGCTCCTGCCCTCAAGCAAGCCGACATCGGGATTGCAATGGGCATCACCGGAACGGATGTCAGCAAAGAAGCCAGCGATATGGTTTTGTTGGATGATAACTTCGCCACGATCGTCGCTGCCACCGAAGAAGGTCGCGTTGTTTATACCAACATTCGTCGCTTTATCAAATACATTCTCGGCTCCAACATTGGCGAAGTATTGACGATCGCCGCCTCGCCACTGCTGTTGCCGATCGGAGGTGTTCCCCTGTCTCCCCTCCAAATTCTGTGGATGAACCTCGTCACTGATGGATTGCCTGCCCTCGCACTAGCCGTAGAACCTGCCGAACCCAATGTGATGCATCGTCCTCCCAATCGCCCAGATGAAAACATTTTTTCTCGCGGGTTAGGTGCTTACATGATTCGCATCGGTATTGTCTTGGCAGGGTTGACCATCACTCTCATGGTGGGATCTTACCAATACACCACTCAACATTTTGGCAACGGTTTAGATGCCGATCGCTGGAAAACGATGGTGTTCACAACCCTGTGCATTGCTCAAATGGGACACGCCATCGCCATTCGGTCAAATTCTAAATTGACGATCGAGCTAGACCCCCGCACGAATCCCTATGTCTGGGGTTCCGTGATCATTACTACGATTCTGCAACTGCTGTTGATCTACGTTGCCCCCCTGCGGAGCTTCTTTGGCACCCACTATCTCACTTTGAACGAACTTGGAGTTTGTTTCGGGTTCAGTGCCCTAATGTTTGTGTGGGTTGAAATGGAAAAGCTCTTTGTGCGCTGGTTTGTCAATCGACGATAAAACCGATTTAAAGTCAGCCAAAAAGCCTTGGGAGTATAAAAGATGGATGCTCTCAAGGCTTTCATTTAACCAGTGCTTTCGCAACTCGCAACACGACGATCGGCAAAGAGGTAATTGCCAGTTTGAGAAGCCGATTGACCCTACGAGACGTAGCCGGAATGGTAATCGTCAGCCTCGAACGCCTCGTCTGGCAACACCCACTATCGTTTTGTTGGGCAGTCGAAACCACTGTTCCGGGCTATGTGATGCGAGAAATTAGAAGAATCACCTCCATCACCGTCTACAAAAGTCTCATCGATCGAGGTTCAGAGCCAGGGCAAGACTTCAGCATGGATGCCAAAGGAAACATTTTATTGACCGATCGGGCGAAAATTACCGTTTTCAGCTAACTTAGAAATGCTGATGCCTGTGTAGAAAGCTATCCAGATTGGGCAACTTAATAAGTAGGGTGCAAAGTGATTCGTCACCAGCGATTCCACGATTCTAATCAAACACCTCACCGTACTTACCATGCTGGATTTCACTGTCGCCATTCGCACGTTCAACGGGGCAAAGCGTCTTCCCCTTGTCCTCGATCGAGTGCGGGTTCAAATTCAGACCGAGGCGATTGCCTGGGAAGTGCTCGTAGTTGATAACAATAGCAACGACGACACGGCACGAGTGATCCAGAGCTATCAAGCCACCTGGCTAAAGCAATGCCCATTACGCTATGTGTTTGAACCTCAGCAAGGAGCCGCGATCGCCCGTCGCCGCGCTATTCAAGAAGCCAACGGTAGCCTCATCGGTTTTTTAGACGACGACAATCTACCCTCCGAAGATTGGCTAGTCGCCGCAGTTGCTTTTGGACAAGCTAATCCCAAAGCTGGGGCATTTGGTAGTCGGATTCGGGGTGTTTTCGAGACAGAAATCCCGAAAAACTTTGAGAAAATCTCAGCCTATCTGGCAATCAAAGAAAACACTCAACACTATTGTTACGACACTTATAAAAAAGGGTTGCCTGCCGGAGCGGGACTTGTTGTGCGGCGGCAAGCGTGGCTAGAGAGCGTTCCAACTCATCTCGTGCTTCAGGGTCCAACGGGCGATCAGTTACCGACAAAAAGTGAAGAGATCGAAGCCTTATTCCACCTTCGCAAAGCAGGCTGGGAAATTTGGCATCATCCAGCAATGCAAATTGAGCACCACATTCCTGAGCAGCGCTTAGAGAGAGATTATCTGCTTAACTTCTTTCGCACGTTGGGTCTAAGCCGCTATCGCTTGAGAATGCTCTGCTTTATGCCCTGGCAGCGCCCTGTGATGACGATCGTATATTTAGTCAGCGACATCTGCAAAATTGCTAGCTTCTTTGTTTGCCATCACAGAATGCTTAAAACTGACGTAGTCACTGCGTGTGAGATGCAGGCTTTGATCGGTAATTTGTTCAGCCCTTTCTATCTATTTAAGAAAAGTCTGTTGCTAGGCAATCAGCAGCCACATCCAATTACAAAAACGCAGTATTGTCTCTAACTAGTTGATCCTGCTCAAGCATCTTATTTTTTAATTCTATTCATAAATAATGCTAGATCTTACAGTTGCTATTTGTACCCATAACGGAGCTAACCGGATCAAGCAAGTATTAGAGCGGTTGCACTCTCAGGTCAATCTCAAAGGCATTCGGTGGGAGGTTGTGGTCGTTGACAACAACAGCACTGATCACATCAAACAAGTCATTGACGGTTATCAAAAGAGCCGCTTTTCTGCAACGACGCTTCGCTATCTGCTTGAGCCTCAGCAAGGAGTCGCTTTTGCTAGACTTCGGGCAATTCAAGAAGCGAGGGGCAATCTCATTGGCTTTCTCGACGATGACACGCTTCCGGATGAGCATTGGGTTACAAGCGCCTATGAATTCGCTCAAGCTCATCCTCAAGCAGGAGCCTATGGAGGGCAGATTCATGGTGAATTTGAAACCGAACCATTCCAAGGATTTAAGCAAATTGCTATTTTCTTAGCGATCGTCGAACGAGGTTCAACCCCACACCTTTACACAAAAGTTCTTCCCCCTGGAGCAGGACTCGTCGTGCGGCGGCAGGCGTGGCTAGAAAGTGTTCCTCAAACACCGTTTCTGTCAGGACGCACTATCCAGTCAATGGTATCGAGCGAAGACATTGCAGCGCTCGTTCATGTTCAAAAAGCAGGCTGGGAAATTTGGTATAACCCAGACCAGCACCTCTATCATCAAATTCCTGCTTGGCGATTAGAGCGCACTTATCTTCTAAAGTTAGTGCGAGGAATTGGATTAGCCAAACATCACATCCGCATGATGCGCCTCAGCGTTTGGCAGCGTCCCCTGGCTTTTCTGGTTTATCTCACTCATGATTTAATCAAAACAATCTCTTATTTCATCAAGCATCAAAAATTACTCAAAGAAGATCTGCCTACCGCTTGTCAAATGGAGCTATTGACCAGTAGTGTAGCCAGCCCATTTTATCTCTGGAGTCGTCATCTAAACTTAAAAAAATAAGATGAAACTATTGATTCAACACACTCATCGCAAAAATGAGATTTCTGGTGTTCTGACTTATATCCAGTCAATCCAGACAGAGCTAAGTTTGAGAGGAATTGAAACTAAAGTAATTTCGACGACTGAAGATTCGTTTCGACAGTGGGTCGGCGCTATTATTTGGGCTGACCTCGTTCACATGAATTCTAATCACTTATTTTTTGCGTGTTTATGTAAGATTCTCACCAAAAAAGTTGTCATTAAATATCATTATTTATTCTACTCATGTATTCACTTTACCTATCAAAAAATGTCTTTATTGCAAAGGTTAAAAGCAGAGCTTATTCATTCATTGCCTAAGTCTAACTATCCTCTAAAGTGGAAGTTGCATACAGTCGTAAAACTTGCCAAATTAACGACTCGTTTTTTGACAGCACTGGTTGTCGATCGCCACACTGCCTGTAGTCAATTCTTAGCAGATTCCCATAGCTTTCCTTGGAAGGTGGAAACTTTATATAATCCCATTCAAACTCCGGCTCAAGGTGTTCAGAAAACAATTGATGAACTGTCCAAACCGTATTCATTTGTTTATGTCGGTCGACTCAACTCAGATAAAGGAGTTGATTTACTTCTCAAAGCAACTCAACTGCTTCAAGTTCAAAACAAAGACTTTCGCGTGCTGATTATTGGAGATGGCGGAGCCATGAAAGCGCTCCGAGACTTGGCAGCAACGCTCAACATCTTAGATTGTGTTGAATTTTTAGGGAACTATTCTCAGCCCAAAATTTTGCCGATCGTCCGATCGTCGCTTGCCCTGATCGCGCCCTCTCGTTGGCAAGAACCCGCAGGCTATGTCGTGCTTGAAGCCTCTAGCGTAGCAACCTGCTCGATCGCTGCCAATGTTGGCGGTTTACCAGAAATAGTAGGGTCGCACAACTTCCTGTTTGAGCGAGAAAATGTCGAAGAATTAGCGGCAGCTATGAGGATTTGTCTCGATCATCCCCAAGATGCAATTGAACGTGGCAAGCGAGCAAACGACTACGTTAGGGAGAAATTTTCTCCTGCTCAAACCGTTGACCAACTCATTCAAATCTATCAAGAACTTAGCCCAGATTCTAAGCTCTAATTCGTCACCTGTTGACGGCTAATACGTCCATCACTCGCTGCATATCGAGTAAGAAAATTGCCAGCGTTGCCTTGCCTTGAGGCAACACGGCGACTCGACTCGCAATATTCAAGGGGTGCCCATTGCGATAAGGTTCTGGTAATTTGCGGATCATATTGAGCGGGAGATCCACGAGATCGGGGGGGGTGTCTACTCGAATGGCACAATATTCGTCTTGAGACGATCGAGCCACCACTAAAAACTGCTGATGACTAGATACCGGATTTGCTTGCTTTAATGCTAGATGCGGATGCAAATTTAGCACGGCGATCGCGTGGCTGCCTAAATGAATTAGTTCCATTGTGCTAGATGAATCGCGCAGTTTAACAGGACAGTTCACTACCCGCAGCACTGCTTCCATTGGCAATGCTAGACGATAACCCGCGATCGCAAGCGAAATCGCCTTTAAGGAAGAGCCTTCTTTTGCTTTCTCGATCGGGAGAGATAACACACTCGCTGAATTCAAACCCATACCAATCTCCAGAAAATGCAACGCGGGATAAAAAACGGTTAATCCTTAAAATTAGAATGCCCGAACTTTGACTTCTTTCTTCGCGATCAACTCAGATGCCTTCTCTAAAAGCATCTGTTCAACATAGGGTTTTGTTAGATAAGCAGAAGCCCCTAGCTGCATCGCTAGCTGTTGATGTTTCTCGTTGCTGCGTGAGGTTAACATTACGACAGGAACCTGAATGAGTGTTGGCTCCTGTCGATAGCGCATCAAAAACTCAAATCCATTTAACCGAGGCATTTCTACATCACAGGTGATGAGGTGAATATCAGGATGTTGCTCTAGCTGAGCGATCGCGTCTAGCCCATCTTGCGCGTGTAACACTCGATATCCAGCACTCTGCAAAGTGAATGTGAGCATTTGGCGCACGGTTACTGAATCATCGATGACCAAGACAGTCGGTTGCACTGAGGCAGCAGACCGAGGAGACTCAACAGGCGGTGAATCCGATGTGACTGAGATCGCAAATTCGGGGGCTAGATTGGTGTCGTCCTCTCCATCAACGGATGCAGCCGTGTTGTTTCCTTGTTGAACTAACATGACTCCATCAATCACCAGCATCAATTGCCCATCGCCTAAGATGCTGCAACCATAAACATAGTTAGGAGGAGCGATCGCAGTTCCCATGGGTTGAATCACTAATTCTTGTTCGCCCAAGATGCGATCGACTTCGATGCCAATCAGCCCAGCCTGTCGCCGTATTAGCAAGATAGGAGCAGCATTAGCAGTCAGCACCGAGGAAAACTTATTCTGAATGGTGTCTTTGAGTGTAAAAGGACAAACCGTTGAGTAGTGAACTAAATGAGAGAGTGTATGAAGGGGAATCGGCTGTTCAGTTCCATCTTGGTTCCAGTGCAAGACTCGCTTACTCGCCACTGTCTCAGCCTGCCCAACTTGAGGAGCTAGAATCTTCTCGATATCATCCGATAACAGGGCATAGACTGTTCCCCCAGATTCACAAACGAGGAGTCGGGCACTCATCAACGTTAGCGGTAGCTGTAGCGAGAAAGTGGTGCCCTGATTGAAATCTGAACGAACACTAACATTGCCGTTGAGAGAGTGTAGCTGCGACTTTACAACATC
This sequence comes from Phormidesmis sp., assembly GCA_965277365.1. Taxonomy (GTDB): domain Bacteria; phylum Cyanobacteriota; class Cyanobacteriia; order Leptolyngbyales; family Leptolyngbyaceae; genus Phormidesmis_A. The sequence continues at coordinate 481,994 of CBDICO010000002.1, forward strand.
TAACCCAACGCCTCGCCCCGATAGATCGCTCACCTGATCAGCAGTTGAAAACCCTGGTTCAAATAATAGATTCAATAGCTCTACTTTTGAGGAATGCTCTACTTGATCAGACGATAATCGCTGAAGCTCATAGCCTCGCTGACAGATCTTCTTTAAGTCTAAGCCGCGTCCGTCATCACTGACATCAATAAGGGTGCGGTTTCCCTGCTGATAGGCATGGATGGCGATTTTTCCGATCGCTGACTTTTCAGTTTGACCGCGATTTTCACTCGATTCAATGCCGTGATCAAACGCATTGCGAATCAGATGCAGCAATGGATCGTAAAGCTTTTCAGCAACCGCTTTGTTAACCAAAACGTGAGTTCCTTTAAGCTCTAAGTGAATGGTTTTTCCATGAGTTTCGATTAGCTGCTGCAATATGCGAGGAAACCGATTCAGAACCGTCCCGATAGGTACCATTCGCACTGCCATCAAGTCATCGCGAACATTAGTGATTAATCGTCCTTGTTTTTTGAGACTTTGACTGGCTTCTCTTGCCAATAGCTCGATCGCTTCTGCACCATTCTCTAATCGCCCTAGTTCTTCGAGCGCAGTGTTTGACAACACCTGCAATTCACTGTGACGATCGAGTTCTAAGCTGTCAAATTTCGCTTTTAGCTCAACGCTTTTTGGAACCAGTCCACCAAGCTCTTCTGTCTGACCTCTCTCAGGCACAGTTATCATCTGATCAGACCAATCTCGTAGCTTAGTCATGGTCTGCTGATGCTGCCTCAGCCCGTTGAGCAGATCCTGGATCATGACTTGCAAGCGATCGTCCTGCAAGGCTTGTCGATTTTGGTTAATCAGCAACTCACTCGTTGAGTAATTCAAGGAGTCTAGATGCTCTAAATCCACTCGAATTGTGGTCGAATGCGCGATCGTGGCTTGTGGTTGTGAAGACGGCTCGATCGTCAGAGTTTGCCGAGGCAGATTGTCAGAGATTACAAGATGGTCACTCTCTGACGTGAGCGATTCAGGCGATTTCTCCCAAGGTTCATCCCACAATTCAAACCCGGCATTAGAATCCTCCGCAGCATTAGAGCTTTGAATCTCAAATTGATTTTCAGCAGGTTCAAACTGATTTGCAAGCGCCTCCAGCGAGTCAAGTGAGAATGTCTCCTCAAGAGTTTCTTGCACTTCAGATACGATTGGCTGTTTTAAATCTGCCTTTGAGATCAGAGGGTTAGCCTTGAGCGATACCTGCTGGACAGAAGTTGCTTTCTTCCAAAGAGGACGATTGAGAAAAGCAATGAGTTGATTCCAAGATTTTGTTAAATCATTGCCCAATAACCGTCTCTTCGCTTTTGGGTGGCGTTGATTAGAGGAAACCTTGATTTGAGCAGGCTTTGGTCGCTTAACGAATTGTTTGAGCGCTTCTGAGGGTTCACCACCACGAGAACGATCGCCATTCACTACTGCAATCTGTCCCTGTCGAAAATCTATAAGTGCTGCTTGAGCGATCGCCCTCGCTTGATCAGGATTGACTGTTAAGGCGGTTAGCGTGGTTTGCCCGATCGCTCCAAACCCCGTTAAGTTGAGCGACTCTGCTAATCCGACAAAGACTTCTGCTTGAGTTTGCAAAACCTGGGCAATCAGCGCAGTATCTGATTCAGCGAGTGCTGTTGCGAGTTGTTCCAGTCGTTCACACACTCCAGTCTCAAACATGGATTGAGTGATATCAAATCCCAACTCAACCGACGAGGGAATCGCGGCACCCGGATCAAAGTAATCTCCTAATTTTTGTTGAAGCTGAACGAAGATCGTCGCGGCTCGTTCTAGTACCTCGTCATCATTGCTTTCTAACCCTGCAAGCACTGAGGTTAGGGGCGATCGTAGACACTCATATCCTTCAAATAGCAATGCCTCTAGCTCTGCATCAATCTCCACTTCTGGCTTATAAAATGCCTTAAACACATCCTCTAAAGTGTGAGCCATTGTTTTCATGCTCTCAAACCCGACGCTGGCTGCTGCGCCTTTGATCGTGTGGGCGGCGCGCATCAGGCTATGCACCTTAGCAGGACTGCGCTCTGACTTGAGGCTCAACAAATCCTGCTCCATTCCCTGCAATAGGTCTTGAGCTTCTGTCAAAAAATAGGAATAAGTCTGTTCGCGGATGGTTAGGGGAGTCGCCATAAGAAAATTCTGAGTTAGGAAGAACTAGCCTTTAATTCTGACGGTGAGTGCTTAGCGACTATCTGCAAACTGAATTGACTGCGTTGAGATCTCCCTAAAGTCTCCTTGAACAGGGAACTTTGAATCAATTTCTCCCCTTTTTAAGGGGGTTGGGGGGATCTCCGAGAGTTGGCAGATTCGCTTTGAATAGCCTCTAAGCAATCACGATCGAGCGTTGCTGAATTGATCTATGAAACACAGATTTTGCCCTCACCCTAGCCCTCTCTCACAGGAGAGGGAACAAGATTTCTAGCGTTGGGGGTGAGGGCAGTTCATATCTGCCCTCAGCAGCGCCCCAAGGTCGTTAGCTGACTTTGAACTGTCCTACGCTGGTTTGCAGTTGTTGTGCCGTGACCATTAGATCTTGAAACGATGTGGAAATCTGATGAGACTGTGCAGAGTTTTTGGTGGCGAGAGTTGCCACATCCGTCATCGCTTGAGTGACCAAATGGGATTGCTCCGTTTGTGCCAACGTTGCCTGGGTGATGCCTTGAACCAGTTGACTGATTTTTGCCGTTGCTGACACAATTTCGTTCAACTGCTGACGCGTGTCATTCACCAAGTTTGTGCCACCCACCACTTGCTGAATCCCCACATCCATTGCGGTAGACACCGCGCCCGTCTCACTTTGAATGTCTTGCACCAGTTTCTCAATTTCTCTCGTTGCATCCGCAGATTGACGCGCCAGCGATCGGACTTCATCTGCCACCACGCTAAATCCACGTCCATATTCTCCAGCACGAGTCGCCTCGATCGACGCATTTAAAGCCAGCAATTGCGTTTGGGTGGTGAAGTTACCAATCAAGCTGACCACTTTTGAGATCTTTTGGGATGATTCACTCAAACGTTTAATCTTCTTACTGGTTTCTGCCACCGTTTCCCGAATGGCTAGAATACTGTCTACAGTGCGGTTCATTGCAGCATCTCCAGCCCGTACCGTTTGATTGGCTCGCTGAACGGCAATCTCGACCTGTTGAGCGTTGTTGGCGACTGCTTGGGTCGAAGTCACCATTCCCTGAATCTGATCGAGCGCTCGTGTGACTTCGTGAAGCTGTTCCTCGGCTTGCTGAGAGAGTTTCCCGATCGCAGCTCCACTATTTTGCGAGGTTTCAGTCATCTTGCCTGCCACTGACTGCACCTGAGACACAATCTTGCGTAGACTCTGAATCGTGTTGTTGTAAGCATCTGCGATCGTGCCCACTTCATCTTCAGTAATGGGGACTCGAACCGTCAAATCTCCCGAAAAAACAGGTTGCACCGCCGCCAGTAGCTGAATGACGCGTTGTTGTAGTTGCTCCTTCGCGGCTTTTTCTCGTGCTGCTGCATTCGTCAGTTGTTCAGATTGAAGACGCAGTTGTTCTAGAGCGTTAACTTGCTCTAATGCCACGCCTACCTGACCTGCAAGTTGGTTGAGCAGCGTTACATCTGCTTCTTCCCAATAGCGCGGTCCAGAGTTTTGGTAGGCTGCCAGAATTCCCCAGAGTTGTTGTCCAACAAAAATCGGGACTAGCACATAGGCTCTTGCCTGAAACTGCTCTAAAAGCCCAACGTGGCAAGGATCATGCCCTGCGGTGTAGATGTCATCAACAGCTAGACTTTCTTTGTTGCGATAACGTCCGCCCTGCGATTCTACTAGATTGGTGTCTCTAATCCCGCTTCCAGCTTCAGTTCCGACCAGCTTCACCCAGCCGTTCGCCACTGACTCTGCTACAAAGTCACCGCTCCAGTCTGGGCAAAAACGGTAGAGCGCGACTCGATCGGTCTTGAGCAGTTGTCGAATCTCTTGCGTGATCACCATGAAAATGGTGTTGATATCAAGCGACTGCCGCGTAATATCGAGCGATTGCCGCGTAATGTCGATCGATTGGCGAATTCGTTCACTGACTCTCACCAGAATTTTTTCGCGCTCAGCTTGCTGTCGAGTTTGCGCGACCAGTTCGACTTGCTGAAGCCCAATTCCTAGCTGAAGCCCGATTTGACTCAATAAAGCTGCTTCTGATTGCCGCCACAAACGCGGACCTGAATTTTGATAACACGCTAATAAGCCCCACACCTTCGCACCTTGAAAAATTGGCACAGTCAAATAAGCTCTCGCCTGAAACTTCTGAAGAAGCTCTAGATAGCAAGATGCGAAGTTCATCTTGTAGATGTCATCGACCTGCGAAATTTTAGAGCCTTTAGTATATTGTCCGCCGCTTGTGTCTTGCAAATAGGTGTCAGTGACGGCACTACCCTGGATCAACCCGGCGATCGTGCAGTTTGGCTCAGCAGTCGCATTTCCCTTTAAATCGGTTTCTGTTAGTTGCCTCTGGACTAGCATCGACCAACCCTCAGCCACCGATTCGGCGACAAACTCCCCACTCCAATCTGGGTTAAAGCGATAGATCGCAACCCGATCGGCTTTGGTCAGTTGACGAACATCTTCAGTCGTGGTTCTGAGGATAGAGGTTACGTTTAAAGACTTACGAATATTGTCGAGAATGCGATTGACATACTTATCGCGGTCTGTCTGCTCTCGAATTTGGCTCAGCAGCTCAGCTTGTTGCATAGGCAAGCCCAATTGAGCACCGATTTGAGCTAATAGGCTGACTTCTGTGTCTTCCCAACAGCGCGATGCAGAGTTTTGATAAGCTCCTAACAACCCCCAGAGTTTCTCTCCGGTAAATACTGGAACAATCATGTAGGCTTTGACCTCAAATTGCTCTAGCATTTCGATATGACATTGGTAGTGCCCTGCGGTATAGATGTCATGAACCGCAAACGTCTCATTGTTGCGATAGCGTCCGCCTTGAGTCTCTTGCAAATGAGTGTCTTCCCAGGCTGTTTTAACGTCAGGTCCGACTAATTTCACCCAACCTGCTGCCACCGATTCTGCAATAAATTCGCCACCCCAGTCTTCATTGAAGCGATAAACTGCCACCCGATCGACTTTCAGCAGTTGACGCACTTCTTGAGTCGTCGTTCTCAAGATCGCGGTGATGTCCATTGATTGACGAATTCGATCAACAATGTTGGTGATAACTCGCTTCCGTTCTTCTAGAAGCTTGGAATTTTTGACTGACTCACCCAATTGCAGCGCTGCTCCAAATTGTCCTCCGATCTGAGCCAGGAAGCTGACTTCTGATGATTCCCATTGACGAGTGCCAGAGTTTTGATAGGCGGCTAATAAGCCCCACAATTTGCGTCCGATAAATACTGGAACAATTACATACGCCTTCGCTTCAAATTGCTCTAGCATCTCAATGTGGCAAGGATGATGCCCAGCGCTATAAATATCGTTGACGACAAAGGTCTCATTGTTGCGATAGCGTCCGCCTTGAGTATCTTGCAAATGGGTGTCTTCCCAGGCTGTTTTAGTGTCAGATCCCACGAGTCGCGTCCAACCTGTGGTGATAGACTCTGCAATGAATTCTCCGCTCCAATCATCGTTGAAGCGATAAAGTCCAACTCGATCGGCTTTTAGCAATTGCCGCACTTCTTGGGTGGCGGTCTTGAAGATAGTCTCAATGTCCATCGATTGTCTGATCCGATCGATGACTTTAACTACCGCTTTTTCCTGATCAGACTGTTGCTGTAACTTCAGGTCAAACTCAGATTTCTGTAAGTTGGCTGCCAATTCTAATGAAAACTGAGAGAGCAAATTAATCTCTGCTTCCTTCCAGGAGCGAGCTTTAGAGCACTGTTGTACCACCAACAAGCCCCAGAGTTGCCCTGAGACGACGATCGGCAGGCTCAGACTTGCTTTAACCTGCAGCTTTTCTAGTAGCTGTCGCTGATAAGGAGACACTTCAATGCGGTGAGTGTCGTCAATGGCGATCACTTGCTGGGTCATGTAGTCTTCGAGGCGATCGCAACCAAAGCAAGTCGATGCCAATAAGTCTCCCAAAGCAGGAGTCCAGCCGCGTTTTAACGATTCTGCAATCACCTTGCCAGTATTTTCTGAGCTAGGGCAATAAACGAGCACTCGGTCTGCTTTCAGGGTGTCGCAAATCGATTTCACTGCAACTTCTAGCAGCGTCTCTACATTGTTCGCTTGACGCATTTGAGCAGAAATTTCCCATAGATATCCTCGCTGATAGCGCAAATATCTTGAGGTTAGAGAATCATTTTGTTCAGGTTGCTTCGGCTGTTTAGCTGCATGTTCTGCAACTTGACGAAAGAGATTCTGCACATTTGGCTTTTCCAGCAACCCAGCCCGCTTAAGCTCTGACTTTAAACCCGTTAGTGCTGAAATAATTGGCTGAATTTCTCGCTTCGTTTCAGAAATCTCTTCTCTAGAATTTACATCATCATTCACTGAGAGGGCAGATTCACTGTCTAAAACAGGTTCAGATTGACGATCGCTATAGCCGTTTTTACCATTGTCGTTCCCATTGGTTGATGGAGTTGACAGCAGCAACGAAAAATCTTCAAGGGTTGGCTCAGGCTGATGGAATGAGGTCATAGAAATCTTCTCAGGTAGGGGGAGATAAACGGTTTTCTAGTTCAATTTATGGACATGCAACTGAGGATCGTGTAGGATCGCTGCGACCTCTAAGACCACGCTGCGATCGCTGGTCAAATATCCTTTCATAAACGGAGAGATCTGAGGTGAAAATAGGTCTGGTGAAGGGAGATGGAGATGCTGCGGGTCATGTTGCTCAATGTCATAAACTTCGGGAACTGCGAGTCCTAACTGCCGCCCCTGACTCTGAACGACGATCGTCATAAAAGTCGTGAGTCGTGAGTCTGATGGGCTGAGTTGGGCAAGCCCGATTTGACTTGCCAAGTCGGTCAACCACAGCACTTCTCCGCGCCAGTTATAGATGCCAAATACGCAAGGTGGCATGTGAGGCACGGCTAAGACATTAGTTGCTTCGACGGGCAACACGGCAGCAATGTCATCAACTGCCAGTAGCGCGGTGTGGTTTGGACAAAGCTGAAATCGCAGAAACTTTTGCCCCGCGTTTGGAGGTTCTGGCTGAATGAACAGCGACTCTAGGCTAGAAAGTCCACTTTGGTAGAGTTCTAGTGTCTCGATCGTCGCCGGGGTGTCTAACGCGTGACTGAATGACTCAACCATCGATCGCTCCATCACTTCATCAGTTGGCGAATAGTACTCAAGAAGACTGTTGGATCGACAGGTTTAGGAATGTAGGCATTTGCACCTAACAAACTGCCCCACATCTTATCGACTTCAGTATCTTTGGTAGAACACATCACAACTGGAATTTGGCTGGTTTTGGGGTCAGCCTTTAACTCTCGACACAATTCAAATCCACTTTGACCTGGCAAAATCACGTCTAACACGATCAGATCAGGAGTTTGGCTTGCTAATTTGACGTGTGCCTCTTCAACACTTTGAGCACTGACGACCGATAGTCCTGCTTGCTGCAAATAGCTTGTTAAAAGCTGCATTTCAGTCACGCTGTCTTCAACCACTAAAACCGTACTCATGGATTCTCTTCCTCTGTGTGGAATATTGATTGTCGGAGAGTTGCCTACTCTCGGATTGCTAAGTACTTTTGCACGATCGCTAATACTTTTTCGGCATCGACTGGCTTTGCCAGGAACCCGGAAGAACCGACCATTTTTGCACGCACCCGATCTATGATTCCGTCATTGCTCGTCAAAATCACGATCGGGGTTTTTTTAAATTGTGAGACTCGTCGGATCTGAGCACAAATCTCGTAGCCATTCGCAACAGGCATAACAAGATCTAAAAAAATCACACTGGGTTTTTGCTCAATCAGCGTTGGCAATGCCTGAATGGAATCCTGAATTCCGACGAAGCGATATCCGGCATCGGTGAGAATGCGCTCCATAATCTGGCATTCTCTCGGACTGTCATCAATGCAAGCCACCATCGGCACATTCAATTGGGCAGGGCTGGGAGGGATAGAAATTCCTCTAGGCGACGGGATGCCAGAGATCGGCTGTGCAGGAGTGGGAAGGATCGATCGAGGACTCGTTCCAGCGATTTCAAAATCAGGAGTCTTGTTGAGGGCGACCAATCCTTTTCGATAGAGCGGCACCAACACCCTGGTTAATTGTAAGAGATCTTGCTTCGTCACCACTGTCAAGTCTCTGAGGGTGCGCTTGCCATCTACCAGTGACACCAGCATCTTAGAAACCTTCTCAGAGGTATATTGTTGCAGTTGTTCGGGGTTGCGGAGTGACGGAGCCAGATTAGGCGAATGGTCTGCCAACCCTAAAGCTCGCCAAGCATTCCAAACCTGCTGAATCTCGGTTAATAACTGTTCTGCATTGACTAACGCGAGAGAGTTATCGAGCAAGTCTTTTGAATCAAATTGAAACGAGACAGGTCGAGTTTCTTCTTGCTGAATAATGTCAAACAACACCTCTGAAACAGTGCTACGTGTTATGGCGACCGCTTGCTCGGCGGTGATTTGCTGTCGCTTTACTAAGATTGACAGCATGTGGAAGTCTTGACACGGCACTTCATCTATCGTTCTGATAGCGATCGTGCTGGGATTGACTTGAGAACAATGTTGGGTCAAATAGCGATGCCAACGTCGTTTAGGGTGAGGTCCGCCCCCTGCCCAGATCAGCCGCCCTACATATAAATAAAGGCTCCACTGCTGACTATTGGTCTTGACATCTAGCCGCCCTGTGAACTGCATCCGACTGCGGACACCCAACAAACCACTCGGCGTATCGGTAGATGAATCATCAACGAACATGCTGACTTCCCCTCATTCAAATCTTTCAGCTCGGCGGGTGTCGAGCATCTATAAATTTGAGACAATTTTGGCTAATGCGATGAGTCTATAGCTTGCGAGGGGCAGTCATAATTCAGGAAAATACTGAAGCTCAAGGAGCTATCTTTTCCCCTTGAGCAAATTTACTTATAGAACCCGTATATTTCGTTAAGATTGTCTTTGGCTAGCAGTGAAAAGTGAGTGAGGCTCAATATTTCACTGCTATCTAAATTGCATCAGCTAGACGGAGAGATGTCGAAAACTCCACGATAGGTAGAAGTCAAAGGCGCTTGAAACGCAATTTTCGCCGCAATTTCACCTGTATTAACCTCTAACACCGTTTTCTCTAAATTCCAGTTGCCCCCAAGCTTCGCACTGCCTGTCTGATCAGTGGATGCGGCAATATCGGCTGCGGTTAACCCACTCAACTTTTTCATAAATTCATCGCCAACCGTGCCTGCGCCCACGTTAGACCCATAAAGCAAGATGTCAGCATCGGGCGTTAGAGCAGATGCCCAATGTCGCAGACTGGCTTGATAAAGGTCTAATGAACTTGTGGTCACCTCAGCCATTCCAAGCTGCAAAACTCCGGCATCGCCTGGTGAGATAATGTGAATTGCAGAAATATTTTTAGCGCTTTTTAGCACTTGAGTAATTTGAGCAATGCCGTCTCGATCTCCCTCTAAAACCACTACGGTGACTCCTGGACGAACTCCAGCCACCAAACTTTTATAATTGGGCAAACTGGAATCAATAAACGCAATCTCTCCTGTAATCGTTGCCGAGAGAGGAGGCGTTACAACTGGAGCAACTCCCACACTTGGCGGTTGAGAGGTGATGGAGTCTGTAGAGAGGTTAGAAGTCGGCTGAGGAAGCAATGTAGCGGGCATCCCTAGCGACATCAAATCGATCGGGGCAACCTGCACTTGAACAGTCGGTAGCGAATTAGTAAAGCTGGGCGAAGAGACCGCTTGATCCATAGATCCCGTGAGAGGTTGAAGCGTGGAATCACTGAGAGATGAGGAGGAGGTGCGTGCTAGACCAAGGGAAATCGGATCTTGAATCTTTCCACTTGTAAGGGTGGAGTTTAAAGTAGAGATGTTCTCAGACAGGGGTGCTGAGGTTGAAGCAAGTAATCCAATATCAGAATTCATAAACTCCAAATTTTCCTTGAGACGTAAAGCGACTGAACCCAGTTTATAGGTACAGTCGTGATCACTAATGCTTTGTCTAAATAAGCACCCCTGAAACTCGAATGAATTTAGGTTACTGTGATTGAGAATTTACTGTGAGTGTTATCACCCACGCAATATCATCTCCTCAAGAACGCTGACTTTCTGAACCGTTATGATTCTTTCTACAGTCTAGAGAGCAATCTTCCGGAGCCATTAGCACAAGAAATCTAACTTTACAAAGCTTTTACAACTAACCCACTCAAACTGCCCATTTTCTTAGCGAACCTCATATTGAGGGAGAGGATGATTCATTTTGCGGGGGTCTGAAGGGTCACGCTGTTGCGGACGCAGCGATCGAGGCTTAGAGTTTTCGTCTCGAATCGGCTCTAGAGGGGGGGGTGGCGATGCAGCTAAGACAAAAACGCGCCGTCCATTCACAATATTGTAGAGATCATGTCCGACACACACCAACCCGGTCGCTTGCAGGTCTAAAATGCGCTCGTCTCGCTTTTGTCGAGCTTGCGCCGCATCATCCCAGTCTGTCTCTAAAAACACTTCTTGAATAGAACTCATCGAATCCACAAACCTCTTTGACTGCCTTGCTATTCAGCGTAGCGCTTCTTCTGAACCATGTGGGAACCATGACTTAAAAAACCCCGTAGGCAGATCGTGATGATTTGACGTGTTCTCTAGCCTATTTCCTGTGTTAGGCTGACACCAGGAATTATTTTCGGCTGTGTAATTCGTGTTCATCAGCGTCTCTCCGAATCTAACTCTCCACACTTTTTTTGGATTCTGGAGACAATTTCATGTCAATTTACGTGGGCAATCTCTCTTATGAGGTCAAGCAAGAGGACCTAACTGAGATCTTTGCTGAGTACGGGACGGTTAAGCGAGTGCAGCTTCCGACCGATCGAGAAACTGGACGGATGCGTGGGTTTGGGTTTGTTGAGATGGGCACCGATGCCGAAGAAGATGCCGCGATCGCAGCATTAGATGGAGCAGAGTGGATGGGTCGCGATCTCAAAGTAAACAAGGCGAAGCCTCGTGAAGATCGAGGACCATCGGGTGGTGGCGGTGGTCGTCCCCCTAGACGCTATTAAGCTGGTAAGCTAGGAAACTGACGTTAAACCCTCTTGAAGGCAGACCCGCGTCTGCTTTTTTTGATAGAGACCCCATTCATTAAATCAGGAGAACCGATGACCCAAGTGATTCCTGGCGAAGACGAAAGAATTGATTCCGTGTTGCGCCGATTTAAGCGTGAAGTGTCTAAAGCAGGCATTTTTCCTGATATGCGAAAGCATCGTCACTTTGAAACGCCGATCGAAAAGCGGAAGCGTAAAGCTTTGGCTAAACAGAAGCAACGTCGTTTCCATCGCTAACGACCCTGTCAATAGGTAGACGATATAAAGGATTGTAATCTTACGAGTTGTTAAGATTTCTCGCAAGTGCCAAGCTCTAGTAGCTTGGCATTATTTTTTGCAATTCAGCCAAACGCCTTACGGCTCAAACATCTTCTGCATCATTGAAAGAGGTGGATTTTCTAGCAGCCCAGACTGAACAAATTTTGTGTAGATTTCTGCTTCGATCGAGAGTAATTCTTTCTGCTGCTGCTGGAGGCTCAACAGGTGCAGTTGGGCATGTTGGGATTGCATCGATTGAATGTCGCTGTGAAGTTGCTGAAGTTGTTGAGTTGCAAACTCTAGTTGCAACTGATGGAGATCTGGATCAATCTTTAGCTGGTGTTTAGTTTGAATCAGGTGATCAGAAACTTGTTGAAGAACATCTCGACGGGCGATCAGTTCTAAATATTGGTGTTGAAGAGATTTATCTTCTAGTAAGTTGAGAGACTCTAAGAGTAATTTTGTCGTTAACCCCTGCACCAGCAGCGTAAACCAAACCACTCCAAACGAGTTGGCGATAATCTCATCACGACCCAGCACCGCGATCGGGAGACTTAACGCCAGTGAGATCGAAACCGATCCGCGCAGTCCCGTCCACCACAAAACAGTTTGTTCTCGCCAGGGAATTTCAGTTTTGGCAAGTCGGTTGCTCAATGCACTGAAGCCGTAGATTGCGATCGCTCGTGACCCCACGATCGCTGAAATCACAATCGTCGTTGTGCCGATGTTTTCAATCAATCTAGCCAGCCAAATTTGATCGCCCAACAGCAAAAACAAGATCGAGTTAACAAAAAACACGATGAACTCCCAGAACTCAGTCATCGTCGATCGCTTGAGGGGAGCAATGTCCCCTTGAGCACTGAAGTTGCCGATGACCAAGCCTGCGGTGACGACCCCAATTACGCCAGATCCGCCCAGTTCTTCGACCAGCAAATAGGTGCCGTAGGCAGTGACCAGCGTAAGAGATTGCTCAACCCACGCTAAATCATATCGCTGGGTCAGAAAGGCGACGCACAGCCCAATCAGCCCGCCAATGCCTAACCCAATCCCGGTCACTACGAAGAAGCGTAGCACCGTCGTTGAGAGTTGAAAGGGTTGAGCGTTCATTGAAAGTTCGACCAGCACGCCAAAGGCAACGATCGCGGCTCCATCGTTCAGTAGGCTTTCTCCTTCGAGCAGAGTGGTGAGTCGTTTTCCGGTGCCCAACTCGCGAAACAAGCCGATAACAGAGGCAGAGTCAGTGGCAGATAAACACGAGCCGACGAGCAAGCCTGTCATCCAGGGAACGTGCATGAATTGATGCAGCGCCCACCCAACCGCCGCGATCGACAGCATCACTCCCCCAACTGCAAAAAGACTGCTGGGCAGAAGCTCTTTTCGCAACTCTGACCACTTCATGTTCCATGCCGCTTCAAACAGCAGAGGAGGCAAGAAGATCATCAAAATCATCCCCGGTGACAAGTGCAGTAACCGCACATCCACCAGGGCTAACCCTAAGCCAACCATCACTAACAGCAGCGTGTAGGGAACTTGGCGCAGGGGCGAAAAAATCTTAGGAAGACTGGCGGCGCTGAGAGCAATTAATAGGATGATTAAGAACTGTTTGAGATCGGTCTCGATCGCAACGTCGCTGGCACTGGTTAAGAGACTCATAGAAACAAGCTGACTCCTGTAAGCGTTTCTACCTTGACGGATAGCTTAGGGATGAAACTGTCTCATCCACTACATCTCAGCCCAATCTTTTGATGAGTCGAATCGCATCTTGAGGCAAGTGGCTGATTTCATACCCTATTTGTCTAGGGCTGATATCAAACACAAAGTACAACACCAGCATGATCGCGACCGTAGTGAGAATCAACCCTGACCCAACATTGAAAACTCGCAGCAGTAACTTGAACAACAGAACCGAGATAGCGATTGCAGCAATAACTAAAACAGTCTGTGAATCTAACACATTGAACAAAGAATCCATAGTGTTCTCCTTTAGTAAGTGTAATTAAGAACTGTGAAACTGGCTAAACACTGTCACCATTACTCCAAATGCAGCTAAGACGATTGAGAGACCCAACAGATCAGTCTTCAGCGAAGTGATTCGATAAGCAGGTCGTAGCCAAAAACCTAAAAGCCGAGTCACAAACGGCATAACGACCAGTGATAAGATTGACGATGTAAGCAGATTATTTAACAGCATTGAACTCGCTGGCGACCATGATTTTAGAACGCCTAACGAGGTCAACAGCAATGATTGGATCATCACCGTGGGATAGAGTCCTAAGATCACAGATAGGATCTGCTTCCACACGGGTGGTCCCAATCCTGTTTTCTCTGAGCCAGTATGACGAGAAAACCAACCCTCTAAACCTGTCGTAAATGACTTAAATCGATAAGCTTGAAAGATCTCCTGACCAGATTTTAGTAATTGTTTCCGATCGTCCGACTCGACCCACGCACTTAAGTGCTCTGGTGAATCAAAGTGCATGATCGCATACCACTTGACAACGGCATCTTTACACCTGAGAGGCGGACCGAGATCTGCTCGGACAAAGCCCTCAAACCGTTGAGCAGCATGGGTAAACTTGGTGTGCCACATCTTAAACGCAAAATCTTTGCCCTTGGGGACAATGTGCTCAACCACAAGACTTGTGTAAAAGATTTGATCCGCTTGAGAGTTTTGCATAGGGCAATTTGTTAGGCGCTCTTTAGCATCTCACTCAACATCTTTTGGGCAATTTGTAAGCCAGTGACCGTTTGTGCCAAAATTAGCCCCATTGTGGAAATTCAATCTCCATGAGTCTTGATTTAAGCGGTGTAAATTTTGCCTAGTCCAAGAGCGCTTAAGCCTTTGCGATAAGCGATCGAAGTCTTATCTGCCCGGATGTGCGCCTCAGCCACCAACTCTAGGGGCAAGTCTTCAGGATATTGTGCCTCTACAACCTCTTTGTCTTCGGCAAACACCTGATAATTAAATTCATACACAGGTTCGAGTGGCATCTCACGATCGAAGTTTCGGCAAATCGGGCAAAAAACGCGAGTCTTGCGAGCAGAGATCGGAGAAGCGGCATTGAGAATACACAGCCGCCCATCGTCTGGGAAGTGAACCGTCAGCCGAGCCGTAAACGGAAAGTGAACATCAAAAATGCGGAGCCACTCAAAATCAGCAGGAGCACGATCTTGCAGCGCTTTAGGAAAATTGCTGACGGTGCTGAGATATTCAACGTGAACCCCGTTAGCTATGTTGTTCACTTCATAGCGAGGCACGATCGGGTTATTTGCATCGCCAAACGTGTCAGTGTGCACCCAGGCAAAATGGGAAACATCAAGAAATCCCTCAACCTGCCTACCTGCCGCCGCGTTTAAATCGACCGCATCGGGCAGAATTTGCTGATAATCAGCGTCTTCCCACTCAGGAAAATCAGGTAATAAAGTGCGATCGTCACCCGCTAAACACGTCCAGATCAATCCATAGACTTCTTTGACTGGATAGGTCTTAAGGCAAAGTTTTGGTGGAATGCTGGCACCCGGTTGAGCTGGGATTAATACACAGCGACCGTCAGACGAATAGTGAAAGCCGTGATACTTACACACCAGTTGATCAGACTGAACTCGACCCATGCTTAACGGAATGCCGCGATGTAAACAGATATCGTTTGCCACCGACACTCCCGCAGCGGTGCGCCAAATCACCAAACGCTGATCGAGCAATGTGGCTGAAATCGGCGGGTCTTTGAGATCATGACTAAACGCGATCGGATACCAAAATTGAGACAACGCATCCCAGTCAGACTCGGTAAACGTGCAACCTTTTGGATAAGTCATTCGATCGCTCATAGTGATAAATTCAGCAATAGTCCGGGTGAGAGCAAAGCATTCATAAAAGCGATTATTCGGGTGTTTCTTTCGCTTTCATTTTGGCGCTAATCTTGGCAGCAATTTCTCCAGGAGTCGGCATAAATATCTCCTTTTTCTTCATGAAGAATTTCTTCTTTTGTTCTGGAGTCAGAGAAGTCAAAAAATCCTTAGCAGGAAGCGATTTAAACACAGCCGCTAACTTAGCTTTTTGGGGGGGGGTCAGCGTAATGGACTTAAACGCTTTGCGTAGGCTGGTCTTGTCTTCTACCACAGCAGTTTCAAGTTGGGTGATCTGCTCTGGAGTCAAAATGTTCTCAATTTGAGGCAAAAATTGCGTCTTCAATTGCTCCATCAAATCGGCTGTTTCATCTACGGTTGCAGACCCAGAGACAGCGCCCATTAGAGATTGAGCCTGAGCCGTGTCTACGACAGCAAAGCTTACCAAAATCATCAAGCAAGCCACGATCGTAACTAATAAGCGTTTCATAGCAGGGGTTCCTCTTAATGGATGTAGTGAATGCAGCATGATCTAAGTCTACGCTTCTGAGGGAGACGGGTTGTGCTGAATATAAGCCGCGATCGCCAACCCACTCACGGCTGACAGCGGCAAGACTAGACTCCACCAAGACTCTGCTAACAGCACAAAAAATGCTGCCGCTAATCCTCCCAACGCAAACCCGACAATCACAGGAATAAACCGACTCAGGCGCTCAAGGGCTTCCTTGGCTTCCTGTTTAGATTCACTTTGAGAGGGCGACAACCGAGCACACAGAAACTGCACCAGATCGATCGTCAATTGCGTGGTGTTTCCAGTCATTACCGTGGTAGGAATATAGCTTTTAAAAACTCCTTTCGACTCCTTCATCAGAGCGTTTTGAATCGCCATCGCGACAACTCCTGCCATTCCGATCGGCAAGATATACTCTTCCTGCACATCTAATAGCAACGCTGGCGAGAGACTGGTGCCAATGATTAAGAAAACGCTTAACGCGATCGCTTCTGCGGTTAAAAGAACAGCAAAGACCGACCACTGTTTGCGACGGGCATACCGCGCCAGCAGCGAAGCCAAGGCAACCGTCAGCATAAAGGTAGGAAGCATCAACAGACGGGTCAGCGTCGTCTCCGCATCTGAACTTACAAATGACGATCCTGCTAGGGCGATGTTGCCCGTTACGTGAGCGGTAAAAATGCCAAACAAAATGATGAAGGCAGAGGTATCAACGAACCCCGCGACCCAACTGAGGATGAAACCAGCCGGGGCATCACTAATCAAAAAAGCGCTCAAATTAAAGGTGCGATCAGGACTTTGAACGACGGTCATTACTCCCCCTTTTGCAAGTGCATATCGTGTGTGCATGTGAATGATTAAGCGCTCAGAGTTGGCTAGACGAGGATGAAGAAACAAGATAAATTCTTATATCCTTCATCCCTTAATTTGAAGATCTCTACGGAGCGACGACTGCTTCTTCCTTCACGTCTACTGCTGTTTTCGCCTTTACTTCAGCTTTTGCCGCTTCCTTGACTTTCTTTGCTTCTGCTTTTGTCTTTTTCGCCTCAGCTTTTGTTGCTTCCTTGATTTTCTTTGCCTCAGCTTTTGCCGCTTCTTTCGCAGCTTTGGCTTCAGTTTTTGCCGCCTTTTTCGCGGCTTTGGCTTCAGTTTTTGCCGTTTCCTCTGCGGTCTCTTCTATCTCTGCTGCCTTGGCTTCAACGGCTTTAGCATCAACCGCGTCAACAATTTCAGGAACTTTGACTTCAGGAGCTTCGACAACTGCGTCAGCAACTAGAATCGATGCCTGACTGATGAGATTTGTGTTTTGAAACAGTCCCACTTGAGCCAAATTAACTGCCTGTGCTGCGTTGGGGCTAACCAGCACGCCCAAACAGAGCACCAGTGCTAGAACAAATGCGTTAAATCTGCGTGTCATAAACTTAGTCATTAGTTTTCGTCCTCTCAATTTATCGACAACTGATTAATCCGAAAAGCCAGACTTTTCAAGATGTTCAGATGATTCTGCTACCAATTCCATCGTGGCGTGAGCGGGTGATGGCTGGGGCAACACCAGGTTTAAAACCAGCGCACAGATCGAGCCTGTCGCGATCCCTGACTCTAAAATTGTGTGGATTAGAGGCGGAAAAGCCTTTAACGAATCGGGGGCAAAAGTCACGCCCAATCCAAGGGACAGAGAAACCGCTAGAATCACGGTTGATCGGTTGTCCATCGGGATCGCTCGTAGGATATTCAACCCAGCTACAGCGACGGTGCCAAACATTAGCATCACGGCTCCACCGACTACAGGCATCGGAATCGTTCTCAAAACGCCTCCAATAATTGGAAATAAGCCGAGGAACGATAAGATGGCTGCCACATAATAACCGACATAGCGGCTCCCCACCCCTGTCAACTGAATGATGCCGTTGTTTTGAGCCAGGGTCACGACCGGAAACGTGCTGCACACTGCTGCCATCAGCGAGTTTACTCCGTCTCCTAAAATCCCACCTTTAAGTCGTCGGAAAAAGGTGGTTCCTGCGATCGGTTCCCCCGTCACCATTGAAGTTGCGGTAATATCACCGATCACTTCTAACGTCAGCGTCAGATAAATAATCGCGAACGGAACAAAGGTTGCGAAGTCAAATGCTAACCCAAACCGAAATGGAATCGGAAGATTGACAATAGGCAAACTACCGATGCTGCTGAAATTAATCAGACCCATGAACAAGGAGATGATGAACCCAGCCACTAGACCGATGATAATTGAACCCATCTTTAGATGTTTGTTAGAACTGGCGCTACAGAGTGCCACGATCGTAAACACGACTCCTGAAAGTCCCCAGTTTGGCAAGCTTCCCAGGGTTCCTTTTGCCAGGGCTGGTCCGCCGCCTGCCATGTAAAACATTCCCACTTTAATCAGCGTCAGACCAATGAGCGTCACCGCAACGCCCGTCACCAGTGGAGTAAAGATTTTGCGCGTCAGATGCAAAAAGCGGCTCATGATAATGGGAATAAATGAGCCAAAGAAGCACATTCCCAACACTAAAGCCAGCGCTTGCTCAGAGGTTTTTCCTTGCTCTAACGAAGAGTTGACCACCGCCAGAATCGCACTCACAAACGCGAAACTCGTTCCTTGGATACTCAGCAGTCCCGATCCCAATGGTCCGAAGGTGTGAGCTTGAATGAACGTTGCGATCCCAGACACCAGGAGAGACATTCCTAGAATGTAGCTGGTTGTTGGGACATCTAACTTGAGCGCTCCAGCGATGATTAAACCGGGAGTTACGATCGGGATAAAAATCGCGCAAACGTGTTGCAATGCAACAAAAATCCCGTCTCCAAGTGAGGGTTTATCATTCAAGCCATACAGTAGCTTAGGAGGAGGGGCAATCTGATTGCCTTCAGCGTGAATGTCTACATGGGTCATGGTTAAAGTCTCAATTTCTCTAGAACGAAAGCACTCCTAAGAGGCTTCTGGGGTTAGCGGTGCTAGAAACTCAGGGCTGACAAAAGCTGACAAAAGTAAGGGACAAACGGTAGAGTGTTCAACAGGGTATTAAACATCCATTAGTATACGGTATACACTTGAGTTGAAATGGTTACTGTGTCTGGTAATACATTCTTGCAATCCCTTCAAGTGTCGCGCGTTTTATCCCTCTCTCCCTCGTTAAATTTCACTCAAAATTAAACCGTTATTCTTTCTTTAGTTGACACGAGTGTAATTAGAGAAGCACGTAGGGTAATTAATTGATGACTACTTTACTGGTTAAAAATATTCACACGCTAGTCACAATGGATTCAGACAAACGAGAAATTCGCAATGCTGCGATGATCGTCCGTGATAACGTGATTGAACAAATTGGAACGAGCGAAGAACTGCCGCAAACGGCTGACGAAATTTTAGATTTACACGATCGCCACATTGTCCTTCCGGGTCTAATCAACACGCATCACCACTTTTATCAAACGCTAACGCGAGTCGTTCCATCTGCACAGAACTGCGATTTATTTAACTGGCTAAAAACTCTCTATCCCCTGTGGGCAAATCTGACTTCAGAGGGCATATTTGTCAGCGCTCAAATTGCAGCAGCAGAGCTAATTCTATCGGGCTGCACCACTGCCAGCGACCATCTTTATCTCTATCCAAATGACTGTACGTTGGATCACGAAATCGAAGCGGTCGCCGCGATCGGGCTGCGCTTTCACGCCAGTCGCGGCAGCATGAGCGTTGGAGAAAGTCAGGGTGGGTTGCCCCCTGATTCGCTCGTCGAAAAGGAAGTCGATATTCTCAAAGACTCGCAACGCCTGATTGAGCGCTATCACGATAATTCTCGTCATTCGATGCTGCGGATGACGCTAGCGCCGTGTTCTCCGTTCACCGTCTCACGCGATTTGATGCAAGAATCGGCGGCAATGGCGCGATCGTATCCCGGTGTGCGGCTGCACACGCACCTGGCAGAAAACAAATCAGATGTCGCTTACAGTCTAGAAAACTTTGGCATGATTCCGGGTGACTATGCAGAATCGGTCGGCTGGTTGGGTGATGATGTGTGGCACGCTCACTGTGTTCAACTCAGTGACGATTCGATTCTGAAGTTTGGCAAAACGGGGACAGGCGTGGCTCATTGCCCGTGCAGCAATATGCGTCTCGCGAGCGGCATGGCTCCAATTCGCAAAATGTTGGATCACAAAGTTCCAGTAGGGTTGGGTGTAGATGGGTCAGCCTCAAACGATGGCGGCAATCTGCTACAAGAAGCCCGAACTGCATTTCTGTTAGCTCGCGTGCGAGATTGTGATGCCTCTGCCGTAACTGCGAGAGAAATCTTAGAAGTTGCGACGATCGGCGGTGCGCGAGTCTTAGGTCGAGACGATATCGGCTATTTGGCTCCAGGCATGTCAGCAGATTTTATTGCGGTGAACGTCGATCGTCCTCAGTTTGCAGGCGCACATTATGACTTGGTAGCGGCGCTAATCTTTTGTCACGTCGATGCCGTTGACTATAGTTTCATCAATGGTAAAAAACTTGTGGATCAAGGGCATCTTACAACCCTTGACCTGACTACTTTGGTCGAGAAACACAACCGTCTGGCTCATCAGCTAGTAGAGCGATAAACGAAAGGTCAAGCGGGGGTTAACTCTCAGCCCCCACCCGCGACCTGTCTCAGTTACGCTGAGTTATGGTGAGTATCGGCTGAGTCGCGATATTGATTTCCTATGTTGCTATGGTGCCGACTTCTCTCGGCTTCGTAATGCCATTTACGATCGAGGACTAAATGCTCTATGAAATAAGGACTTATTAACGTGTGATTCGTCGGGTTCGCCCCCCAACCCCCAATCTGGGGGAGCCGGAGTTCAAAGTCCCCCAGATTGGGGGATTTAGGGGGCGACCGTTAGGCAAGTTAGCGTCCGTTCAAAATGACAGGTTATTTAATCCACGATCGCCAAGGCAGAATCCGCATATCGCTCGATCGCTAAACTGCAATAAGAGAGCCGCCTGAATAGTGTTTTAAAAAGGTAAACAACGGCTCTCTAACTTCCTACAGTTGAATGGTGATTTTGTTGTGCAATTCCTCCACTTGAATTAGGGAACCGTTACCAATGACAATGTTGAACTTTGCTAGGGAGCGCTCAACCTGATATCCCGGCAACACGCGAACGATTTGATATTCAGTCGTTAAATCACTTGTGCCATCCCATTTGAGGAATGCCAGTTGATTAGACGCAATCTCACTCAGTTGTGAAACAAAGTCTTCAATGCTGTCGTTAATATTCGGAAGAATGCCGGACGACATGAATATATAACGCTCTTGCAAATCTAAAGTAACGCTAACTCGATAACGTCTTTCCGTTGAGCAACGCAACTCAACGGTGAACGAAATCGAGCTAGGCACGATCGTCCTAACTCCCATAGTTTTTGTCCTCTCGAGCTAGGCAAACGATGGTTCGTCCTAACTCCCATAGTTTTTGTCCTCTCGATTAATTCAAAGAGGACAAAAACGCTGATTTCTCAGATATTCCAAAGGGGTGAAAACTGGTTGCAGGATCTTGATTCCAGCCTTTCAAGATCCCATCGCAAAGCTGACGGTGTACAATCATAAACGCCTCCTGAGTTACTTACACTAACTAGGGATGGAAGTCCTCGGAGTCTGATTTCGCAGATCAGATTTCGGGGCACAACTTCATCACTGCGATGTATTCTACAAGAGTTTTTGGTTTTTTGGAATGCTGATTTTTTGAATTCGGGAAGGGTGGGGGCGATTAGCCGATCGGGGAACTACGAAGCAAGGGTTTCTCTAGGATCTCTGATGAAAAGTGAAGGGAGATATACGGAAAGTTTCGGGGTATCTGCCTAAACCAGGGAAATATACGGAAAGTTTCCGTATAATCAATAGTTCCACGAGAACTGGATATAAATGTTACCCGCTGGGAATACTACATACATCCAGTTCCGTAGAACAATTTCGCTGGAACCGACACACCGTAAATAGTCGTGATGTTAACCGCACTACCAACTAAAGTTGGTGTTGCTTGATTGACTCGGTGCGGTTCAACTCAGATCGTTAGCCAGCTTTACCTCTACATAAATGCCTGCTTCATTTGCAATCTTTTGGTTACTTTGTTTGTCAGACAGACACAGCCTGTTGAACTAGATTAGCCGCGATTTCTAACCCTGCAAAATATGTTCGGTTATCCGTACTATTGTATAGTTCCCATGAACTATTGCAGGAGCTATCATTATGCGTAATGCTACATGTGGGAGTTAAAATAGTCTAGCTACGCTACATGTGAAATATTTAGGAGTAAGCTATGCAGGTAAATTTCGCGCATCTTCGAGAACGGGCAACATCAGGCGATTGGATTAATTTTGCTGTGTTTGAAGCAAGATCTACGTCTGGTAATAACTCAGACAACAGTACGCTATTGTCTCAACTCGCAAGTAAAGCTAGAGCAGCAGGCTTAAAGGTTGATCAGTCGGCACTCGCCTTTGCACAACATGGTCGTATTCAGTTTTATGGTGACCAGAATCTAGTCAATTACTTATCAAGTAGCGGCGTTCCACAATGGACTCACACAATAGATGCATAAACTCTACATGCGTTTTGTTTAAGCTAGAGCCTTAATTTTTTGGAAGGCAATAAGTATTCTATTTTGCTCTGTCACACTCTGCGTTTGAAATTTAAGGAACTAATTTTATGGAACGGTATAGAAACATTGATGGTGATTCTGGAGTCAGTGCATACGAAATTGGAGTGGATTTTATTCGTGTTCAGTTTAGTACTGGTGCAACTTATTTGTACACTTACAGCAGTGCTGGTTCAGAAAACATAGAACAGATGAAGATACTTGCAAGAAAAGGTGATGGATTAAATTCATTCATCAGCACTACAGTTCGCAAGTCATATGCTCAAAAAGAGCGTTAGCTAGAAAAATTCTTGATATGACTGTATTAGTAACTCACAGCGCAGGCTAACAATCCCGTTGCACACCGACCATACAGAGTCTCTTCATTAAGTTCGATAGGTTATATGCGGCGGGTGATCGGGGTCGTTATACTGCTTAAGTCTCGACGGTGGCAGCCGTTAGAGCGTTCGGTTAAGGTTCAGTATTAAGTTACTGTGAGGTCGTCAGTAGGATGGATTTATCACAACTGAAGTGGCTAAAGAATGTGAGACCCGATCAAGGTTGGGCTTATGAAAAACTTGACGAGATGCCAATTCCAGAAGCTAGAATTTTTCGCTTACACTGGCGCAGCCAAAACGATAAAGCCAATGCTCAACAACCTCTTAAGGGTGACTTAATAGTGCTGGTCCAGTCAGCAAGGGGCACTCACATAGTTGAAATGCTAGATGACGTGGTTTATGAAAACGCCGAAAAAGAGTGGGGCATACACCGCATAGTGAAAGCTGTATGGATGCCCCATAAAGGAGTTGATTGGTGGAATCTTCCGCACCAGAAAGAAATTTTTGGTGTTGAGCACCTTCCTCAGAATGGTCTTGCGCATAAGGTTCCAACTGATGGAATGATCCAATCTCAGTATTGGAAAGATGTGGAGGGGCTACAGGGTTTTCAGCAACATTTGAGCAAACTGTTGACCCAATTTTCATAGGCAGCACCAAACTCATTTCAGCAGTTCAAGGGCTTGGCAACCTGATAAACTGCTGAAACGAGTTTGGCAATGAGAGCTTCTGCATGGAATTCGAGTGGAACCCAGATAAAGCCGCTATCAATCTGAGAAAGCATAATATCTCCTTCCAAGAAGCCACGACCGTATTTGATGACTCGTCATCTATGACATTTCCTGACCCTGATCATTCCATTGGGGAAAGCCGCTACGTTATTATTGGGATGTCGGGGTCGGGGCGATTATTGGTTGTTTCTCACACTGACCGGGAAGCCCGCACTCGAATCATCAGTGCTCGAAGAGCTAGTCGCCATGAAAGGAGATTTTATGAAGAAGGAAGTTGACGAGCTAGAAGATGAACTACGCCCTGAATATGAATTCGCACAAATGGGGGGAGGTGTCAGAGGCAAGTATGTTGAAAGATATCGAGCCGGGACAAATTTGGTTCTCTTAGATCCTGATATTGCCCAAGCTTTTCCAACTGATGCATCGGTCAATGAAGCATTGCGGTTATTGCTCCAGGTTACTCAGAGCCAGCCGCCTAGCAACCCGATTGGAGCGGACTAGAAAGTTAGTCGGTGTGGTGGCGAAGATCATTGGCAGCCGCTCAACCGGAACGTTAAACTTCACCCATTGAGAGTTATCGTGATGCAAGTTGAGGATGCCGTCCACGATCGCTCCTCAAGAAAGCTACAAAGGACTATCCAAAGGGGAACTTGCTTTTCAAACGGGCGATCGTGCAGTATCAAACACGGCTTGATGGTGAATGATAATTGCTAGAAGACAAGATATAAAGATGTCCCCTGTAAAACGTTTTTACAGAGGACAATGAAGGGCAAGTTTTATCGGTTAGAGCGGACGATAAACGCGGTAGTTGATGTCAGGAAAAATGTTGTCGATCGCTTCGACTTTCTCAATCCAGCCCGAATCGATTTTGCCTTGATTGATGTCTTCATAGAGTTTGTTAAAGCGCATCAGGTGCGATCGAGTCCGGCGAATCGCGTAAGGAACCATCGTTCCCGTTCGCATAATAAACGCCCAGTCAGACGACTGCGCTAACAGCACTTCTCTCGCAGCTTGATTAAGTGCCCGCCAGCTTAATTCATCTTCAGGCTCTTTTTTAGACAGTTCGATCATTCGTTCTGCGGCTTTGTGCAGATGAGGGTAGATCCAGGCGTTGGTTTCGTTAAGCCAATATTCATGGAAGCCTTTGTAGCCCCAACTTGACTGAGAGGGACGGCACACTTGCTGCGTCGGTTCTGCCTTAAGATAATCGGCTAAGTGCGTCATATCATAGGTACCCTGGTCAAACCACGACTTGCGGAACAAATAATCGATAAACCACGGACCTTCATACCACCAATGCCCAAACAGCTCGGCATCATAGGGCGACACAATGATCGGCGGGCGCTGCATCATGCTGTGAAGGTTTTCGACCTGCCGTTCGCGATTGTAGGAAAAATTGGCGGCGTGTTCTGCCGTCTTTTCTTTTGCCCAGTGGGGATCGTAGAGTTGTTTGTCAGACAGCCCTAGCCCTTTGCCTGTGATTTTGTGATATTTGATGCCTACATTCTTGCGCTGACCGTTGGGCATGACATAGGGCTTGATGTATTCATATTCGGCATCCCAGCCTAAATCGCGGTAAAACTCTCGATATTCAGACGCACCGGGATAGCCGACTTCAGATGACCAGACTTGCTGCGACGACTCATGATCGCGACCAAAAGCAGCAACTCCTGCCTCAGTGAAGATGGGGGCGTAAGTGCCAAAACGGGGGCGGGGACGGGCGTAAAGAATACCATGTCCGTCAGTGAGGAAGTAGCGCAGTCCGGCATCTGCCAACATCCGATCGACTCCCTCATAATAGGCGCACTCTGGGAGCCAGATGCCATTAGCGGGACGATCGAAAGTCTGCTCATAGTGTTCACACGCGACTTGAATCTGTGCCCACACCGCTTGAGGATACATCTTCATTAAGGGGAGATAGCCGTGAGTTGCGCCACAGGTGATGATCTCCAGATTGCCGCGATCGAGGTAGTGCTTAAACGCTTTGACGAGGTTGCGATCGTACTTCTCCCAAAACACGCGCGCCGCTTTGAATTCTCTGGCATTGTGTTCTGCTAGATATCTCATGTGCCCGTCGTGGGCGTGGCGATCGAGTTCCATCTCGGCAAGTTTTTCAAGCTGGGCGAGATGGGCATCGTAGCGCTCTTGCAGCAGTGGATCGAGCAGCATCGACACCAGAGGCGGAGTCATGCTCATGGTGAGTTTAAACTCGACACCATCGCGAATCAAACCCTCAAACACTTGCAGCAAAGGGATATAGGTTTCGGTGATGGCTTCATAGAGCCATTCCTCCTCTAGCACATAATCACTTTCGGGGTGACGAACGAAGGGTAAGTGGGCGTGCAAGACGAGGGCAACATATCCAATGCTCATAAAACTTTCGGGTGTAGAGGATGAAACGCTGGGAAAAACTCAAGAGTTGCCAAAATTGTAAAGCAAAACCGAGGGCGAAACTTAATCGGCGGGGATCAGGTTGTCAACAGCTAAACAAGAGTCATAACGATTATGACTTAAATTGATTCGTGAACGATCGCAGCATATCGGCGGCGGGTGACGATCGCAAACACCCAGACGATCGAGGTGAGAAACCCTGCCAAATATAAAGGATAACGATATGTTGAGGGATAAGCTTGATTGACCATCAAGCCTGCAATCACGGGACCAAACGCATTAGAAGCGCTCAAATAAGAGGAGTTTAATCCCATCACGGTGCCTTGATCTTGAGAAGAGGCATTGAGAGAGATTAACGTATTAATCATCGGCTGAACTAAGGAGTTAAACAAAGAAAAGAGAATACTAACGATTACAAAATAGGAAATGTTTGCCCATAGTGGCATTAAGACAAACGACACGCTGCGGATCAATAGCGCGAATAGTAAAATAGTCACGATATTCAACTTTTGAGTCAGCACTGACACACCCCACGTTTGCATGATCACTCCCAATACGCCAAATAGGAAGAACATCAGGGTGAGAGCACGACTATCTTGATTGAGTACACGCAAAAAATAAGGCTGGAAGGCATACGTGAAGATCGTAAAGGTTGTGCCGATAAAAAAGTTGATGATTAGCAGAATGCCGATTCTTGGAATCGCCAGACCCTTGATCAGATTTTCTAACCCAAGATCAAAAATGTTGTGAGACGGATCAGCTTTGTGTTGCAGCGTTTCGGGCAAAAAGAAGATAGTGATCAGCAGAGCGATGAATGCGATCGCGCTCGACACCAAAAAAGCCGCGCCGAGTGAAATCTGTTGAGCCAATAAACTTGTTGCCGGACCTAACACAAATCCTAGACCAAAGGCTGCTCCAAAGATTCCAAACCCTCTAGCACGATCGGCGGGGGTCGTCACATCTGAGATGATGGCTTGAGCGACAGATGCGTTGCCGCCTGTGATGCCGTCTAAAAATCGCGCAATAAACAAAACGCTGGCGGTTGTGGCGGTGCCTGCGATCAAATTAGCGATTACAGTCCCGGCTAGGCTGATGATTAGAAGGGGTTTTCGTCCAAAGCGATCGGAGAGTTTGCCGATGATTGGGGTTGCAAAAAATTGAGCGATCGCGTAAATCGAAAACAATAAACTGGTTTGAAGATCATTTAAGCCAAATTGTCTGCCATATAAATAAAGAACTGGAATTAAAATCGTGAAACTAAGCGCATTAATAAACGCAACGAGAGCTGTCAACCAAAACGTTCGATTCATTTCAATCATCTAAGAGCGGTCATTTTGATTCTGACAGACGCGTGTCATCCCGGTGTGCTAGACAACATGAAGAAACAAATGACCGATGATACGGTTACTGAAGACTGATTGAAATTTGAGCAAGGCTTCAGTGATGCGTGTCAAGCGGCTATTTGTTGGACTGCTTTTGTCGAGCTTTTTTGCCACAGTTTCCCCAGTTCGGGCAGAAATCAGGCAACTAGACTATACTCTCACGCCTGAAGCGAATCAATCCTTTAATGGGCTGATTCAGCACGCAGAACGGCTAGCAGCACAGTTAATAAAGGAGAGTTTTGCTAATCCTTCGACGACGGCGATCGAGCTAAAAATCTTGGCAGAACGCGAGGGACTCACCGCTCCAATCCTCTATGTTCGTGTGACTCGTGCCGACTGGCAAAAACAGTCTAATCTGCGATCGGCATTCACCTATCTTCGAGGAGCCGATCATGGCGTGTATTACTGGGGTTCAGGCTCCCTCAAAATTCTCAGCCGCAAGCCTCGCCAACAACGACCGTCAGTTTGGCATCGCCTCAAAGCGAACCGAACTATTACGACAATCCATAAGACTCATGGCTTAACGGTAAGCAGGGTTTCTGATCAGTGTTATCGAGCTTCATATTGACACTCTAGGCAAACTTGTGTGTACACGGTAGGGTTGGGGGGAGAGGGCTAGAGTGAGGGCTAATTCATCGTTCATGAAGACTGGACTTGAAAAATCACATCCAGTCAGGCTGGAACTTTTCACTACACCGAACAATCGCTGAAAATTGTTCCTGTACAAAATCAGCCTATTTCCTCTCCTCTCCTCTCAATAGCACTACTTAGGACTCGTGCAAAAGCATCAAACATTCGATCGCCGAACCTGCGATTAAAACACCGAGATCGACGCGGTACACTACTTAAGAAACCCCTTGAGGAAACGTTGATGGCACGATCGAACAGTGGTAAAGCTGAAATGTCTGCACCAGAATTGTCTGTGATTTCAGATCCTGAAGAATCAAACTCTCAAGATGCAGAAGTGACCGAAGTGACTGAATCGGTAGAAGATACTCAGGATGTTGACAGCATCTTAAACTCTCTCAAAACGCTGCTTAGTACGGTAGAAAAACTCCAAAAAGTCCGTCAAGAAGTCGGCGACATCAAACCTCTGCTCGTGCGAATGCTCGATGGTGAACTGGTGTCGGGCGAAGATCTTGAGCAACTTAAAACTGGAGTAGGAGGTCTTTTTCGCCTGGTACGTGCTCACAGCGATCATCAAGCAGCCCTGATAAAGGCACAGCCCGCTAGAAGCCTGTTAGATGAGGTGTTAAAAGTATCTAGCACCCGCTCAGAAGCCGTATCTTAGGCGCAACCACGAAACAGCCTAGACTCGCCTCGATCGACGACAAGTTTGCTCATCGGGGCGAGTCATCTATCATGATGATTGGTTGAAATCAAGCAGAGACAGATTCTTTCTCTTGAGCGAGTATCGATTCTTCACCCGATGCCTTGAACTTAAACAGAGCTGGATTACTTTGCGTTTTTTCCAAAAATCCTCGCTGTACCCCACGAGTCAGCGTGCCTGCCACACTTTTGATCGCTCTTGGCATCTCGGCTTCATCAAAATCACCATACACCTCTCGAATGATTTCAGCCGTTGAGAACGATTGCTCTGGATCGGTTGCGGTCACATTGACCATTGCTTGAAGCGGTTCCATTCCCCGAAACGATCGCTTAGGATTTTTGGCATTGAAGGATTGAGACTTGGGCTGTTTTCCCTTTTCCTTAGCTCTGGCTCTGGGTTGAGCTTTGGCTTTTGAGGCTTTTCTGGGTGCCTTTTCAGATGAGTCAGACGGCTCATCGTCATCGGGTTTTGCTGAAGTAACCTCAATAGCCTCATTCGATTGGTCATTGGTTGGCGCATCTGCTGGCGGCTTTGCGCCCGTCAAGGCTTTGAAGAGGGGCGGATTTTCTTGCACTCTTTCTAACCATCCCTTTTTCGCTCCCCCGACTAAGGTGATTTTCACGCTTCGTTTTGCAGTAGGTAAGTCTGCGGGGTCAAACTCGTCATAGACGGTGCGAATGACTTCTTCAGCATCAAACGTCTGTCCTGGAGATTGGTTAATCACCTGCACCATTGCCTCGATCGGAGACAGCCCTGCAAATTCAGCTTTGAGCACTTTGCCATTAAAGTGCTGAGCTGCTGGGTGCTGACCTTTTCTTTGAGACTTTGTTGACGATTGACCTTTTGGAGTTGAGGTCTTCTTCGATTGAGCCTTTGGAGAATCTGACTGAGTTTCTAACTCTGGCAAATGATTGCCGGAACCATTGCTCTCTGATTCGTCTCCTAATAAAAAGTCTAAGTGTTGCAGTGCGCGATCGATTGCGGCGGTTGCTTGCTCAACTGCCGATTGAATAATGACATCCCGATCGCTTCTGAGTCGCGATCGCTCTTGCTCTAACTGTTGCTTTACTTCACTACTCAAGATGGAGTATGACATTGCTTCTCTTTGCCTCATCACTGATGGTTATATCTCGATTGTAGATTGGATAGTCGAATTGAAAATTTAAAGTTCAAGAGATTGCGTCTAATAAGTAGGTAGACAGAATGAACGGTCAGACGCGTTGAGCGGAGCCGAAACGCTCAAAACCAGAACTCCCAGAGGGGTGAACGGAGCCGAAACCCACCCCCAAGTTGACTTTAATGGTGTCTGTCTACTTACGTTTGTCCCTATGAGCAAAGTGAACATCTCTGCCCACATCAGTTGATAGCGTACAATGAAGCCCAGTCCCTTTAGCGGATGAGCATTACGCCTACTCCATAACTAGGCATGACTGCTCTAACTCAGGCTCTCATATTCATAACACTATTCGATTAGCCTAGACTTTCAGTTCCGTGCGAGGCAGAACCATAGCCGAGGAAAGCTTTATACTTCTCAAGCAGCCTCTAAAGTGCTGAACAAACCCCTAACTTAATATGACTTATGCCCTCTAAACCTGTCCTTTGGGAAGAACTAACGTGGGAGCAGATTACGCAACTGCACGATCGAGGCACCGATTTAGTGATTTTGCCGATCGGGGCAACCGAACAACATGCCCTGCATTTACCTGTAGGAGTCGATACCTTTTCGGCAACAGCCGTTGCTCATGGCGTTTCCGCCCAAACTGGAATTCCAGTTTTGCCAGCATTGCCCTATGGGTGCTCATTGGGTCACTCTAAGAAGTGGGCAGGTACTATTTCTCTCAGACCTGAGACACTGGCTGCAATCATTGTAGAAATCGCAGAATGGGTGGCAAGTGCCGGATTTTCTCGATTGCTGCTGCTCAATGGACATGTGACTAACTGGGCACCCTTGCGCTGTGGCTTAGAAAACGTTCGTCATCGTTATCCTGACGTGCGAATTGCGCTGCGATCGCTGTGGGAAATCTCGCCTAAGATTCATGAGTTTTATCACCACGATGCCGTTAACTTTCACGCTAATTGTGCAGAGACTTCAGTAATGTTGGCACTGCGTCCCGATTTAGTACAAATGAACCGCGCTGTGGATGAACCAGATCGATCGGCGCATTGCTTCTTTGCTTACACGGTTGATAAAGAAAGCGTTCATGGCGGCGTTGGGACTCCCAGTCAGGCAGATGAAGCATTTGGACAAGCGATCTTAGCAGCCTGTATTACAGAATTGAGCACTCAACTGCAACAAGCAATGATTGAGAAAACACCGTTAGAAGAATTATCGCCAGCGTTACCAGATATGTTTTAATTACCATTAATAAATCTATTCACAAAACAATGAGCCACGAATCTACTTTAGAATTGCAGCAGCTAAAAGCGACGCTGGAAAAACAGGGCGTGAAGTACGCGATCGCCAGCTTTGTCGATATTCATGGAATGTGCAAAGCGAAGATGGTGCCGCTGACGCATTTTGATCAGATGATGCAGGGGTCAGAATTGTTTACGGGAGCCGCGTTAGACGGAGTTCCTCAAGCCGTGAATGATGATGAGGTCGCTGCAATGCCCGATCCGGCAAGTGTCACGATCCTGCCTTGGAATTCAGAAATGGCTTGGTTCGCCAGCGATTTGTATTTGCAGGGCAAACCATTTGAGGCGTGCTGTCGCAGCATTCTCAAGTCGGTTTTGCAGCAAGCGGCAGAGATGGGCTTTCAGTTCAACTTGGGCATTGAGACGGAATTTTTCATTCTTAAAGATCAGCCTAAACAAGCCGTTCCTGTCAGCGATCGCGACACGCTAGACAAACCTTGTTACGACCTGCAAGGACTGCTAGATAACTATACCTGGGTAGATGAAATCGTGCAGGCGATGAATCACCTCGGCTGGGATGTGTATTCATTTGACCATGAAGATGGCAATGGTCAGTTTGAAACAGATTTTGCCTATGCAGATGCGTTAACGATGTCCGATCGCCTCACGTTTTTTCGCTTAATGGTCAAGGAAATTGCCCGCAAGCATGGGTACTTTGCAACCTTTATGCCAAAGCCGTTTGCCAACCGAACTGGAAGCGGTGCTCACTACAATATGTCGCTGGCAGATCTGAAGACGGGAGAAAACTTGTTTGTCGATCGCCAAGATTCGCGTCACTGTGGGTTGTCAAAATTAGGCTATCAGTTCATTGCAGGTGTGTTGCGTCATGCCCCCGCGATTTGTGCGGTGATCGCGCCGACGGTGAACAGCTACAAACGGTTAGTGGCGCGGGGCAGCATGTCTGGATTCACTTGGGCACCTGTTTACATCTGCTATGGCAACAACAACCGGACTAACATGTTACGCATTCCACTAGGGGGTGGACGGGTAGAGTGCCGCGCTGCCGATATCTCAAGCAACCCCTACTTGGGTGCTGCGATGATTCTAGCGGCTGGGTTAGAAGGTATTCGCGAAGATCTAGATCCTGGTGAGCCACATACTGAAAATATGTATACGTCCACTTCGACAGAACTGGCTGAAATGGGAATTCAGACATTGCCGCGCACACTGGGGGAAGCGATCGAAGCCTTTGCATCTGATCCATTAAGCGAATTAGTGATGGGATCGTTGATGTACAAAACTTATGTAGACTTCAAAACGCAGGAATGGTTTGAGTATCACAGTCATGTGTCTGATTGGGAAACTCAGCGCTATCTGAAGTTTTTCTAAGGGAGATTTAGGCGATCGCCTATCTTGCAGGACTATATCCCCGGCTTCTCTAAGAATCGGGGATTTCAACAAGAGAACACAATCTTTAATGACGAGTTTGATCTGCCCAAGGCGTGAGAACTGCCGAAAGCCACTTTAAGCCATAGTCGATCGCTAGCCCGATCAACCCAATCAACAAAATGCAGAACAATACTTTTTCAGTTTGTAAGTAACGCTGTGCTTGAATGATTCTGAATCCCAACCCTGATTGAGCAGCCACGAGTTCGGCAATCACGAGATAGTTCCACGCGCCAGAAATATTGACTCGCAGCGTATCTAACACACTGGGAAAGGTTGCCGGAACAATCACCTTAAACAAAACATCTCGTCGAGTTGCCCCTAGCGTATATGCCACATTAATCATCTCGTTAGGGATAAATTTAACGGCATCGGCAACCATGATCGCGTTGTACAACACAACACCCAACGTAATGATCAAAATCTTAGATTCTTCGCCCAACCCCAGCCAAATCACAATCAACGGCACGAATGCAGTCACAGGCATATAGCGCACCGTTCCAACAAACGGCGCAAACAAACTGTTCATGCTGTAAAATGTGCCCATTGCAATGCCGATCGGCACTCCGACGATCGCTGCGGCTAAGAAACCCGCCAACACTCGACCACAACTGATGATTACATCGGTCAGCAGATCGTTGTTGGCAAACATCTCAATCCCAGCTTGCACAACCGCCGTTGGAGTGGGCAGAAACAAGGGAGGCACTAGCTTGCCATAGCTGACGATCGCCCACAGCAAAAGCGGAACCGCCAGCGAAACGGAGACGATCAAAACTGCCAATCGCCGCGAGAAGCCTTGACGAATGCTCCAGAAGACCGAAGGCTTTAGATAGTAATATTGACGATCGGCAGAAGGAGATGAATCGAGACTCGCATTAGCCACTGAGATAATCCTCTATCAAGTAATACAACAACTTGCCTCAACCCTATTAATCGGCGAACTCAGCGGGGCAGGTCAACCTTCACTGACATTCCTCAGTCTAGATAGACGTTCAGGCTTTTTTGTATCGGAAACTACTTGATCGTCATTTTCAGGCTGATTAAAATCACAAAGTCGAAGATTCAGAAGGCTTCACATCCCACAAATTTGTAGCCTCAACCTTTCTCCGTAAATTTGCTGAATTTATAGGAGTGAAGGATTATCAGAAAGATGGGTATAAAACCCCGATCCTTTAGGACGGCTTTTCTTGCTCTCTAATGTACTGCTTAAGCACTTCAATAGGTGCGCCTCCAACGGAGCTAACAAAATAGCTAGGACTCCATAGGGCATCTTTACCGAACGGTTTAGGGTGTCCAGCTTGACCATAGCGACGGCTTGAAACACCTTTAAGAGCATTCACCATTTGAGAGATTGAAAGCTTTGGAGGATACTCTACCAGCGCGTGAACATGATCAGATTCACCGTTAAATTCGAGAATCTGAAAGTCCATCTTCCTTGCAACTTCGATAAACGATGTTTCTATCACCGCTAGACTCTCAGCATTCAGAATTTTGCGACGATATTTAGTCACACAGACCAAGTGAATTTGCAAGTCTGAAATACTATGCCTTTCCTTACGGAATTGGGTTGTCATTCTGTGCAGACCCAGTTAGAATGTACTTGCAGACCAATTCTAGCACAAGCCATGAAAGCTCGGTATCAGTACAGATTCTACCCAACAGACCAACAGAAGCAGAGCCTAGCTCAGTTGTTTGGTTGCGTCCGGGTTGTCTGGAATGATGCGTTAGCACTTTGCAAGGCTTCAGAGAAATTGCCGGGGTATAACGCACTCTCAGAGATGCTGACTCAAGCAAAAAAGACTGAAGCTAGAGAATGGCTTAAAGGGGTTTCGTCGGTTCCATTGCAGCAGTCATTGAGACAGCTAGACGTTGCCTACAAGAACTTTTTCAATTCTCGCAATGGGAAGAGGAAGGGCAAAAAACTAGGTTCGCCTAAATTCAAAAAGAAATCTAAACAGCAGTCAGCTACCTTTGCTAATACTGCTTTCAAGGTTTCTGACGGGATTGTCTACCTGGCTAAAATCGGAGATCTTAACCCAATTTGGTCTAGAGAACTACCCTCAGAACCTAGCTCTATTACAGTGATCAAGGATGCCGCAAATCGGTATTTTCTCAGCTTTGTTGTAAATGTTGAGCCTGTCAGTCTTGAAGCTGAAAACCAAAGCATCGGGATTGATTTAGGCATTAAGACGTTTGCATTCATGAGCAACGGTGAAAGGGCTGAAAGCCCCAACTACTCACGCTTAGACCGTAAGGTTAGAAAGCTGCAACGTAAGTTAGCCAAGCAACCGAAAGGAGCCAGGAGGAGAGATAAGACACGGCTGAAAATAGCCAAACTTCACAACCAAATTGCAGACAAGCGTAAAGACTTCCTGCACAAACTATCAACCAAAATTGTTAGAGAGACTCAGTCGATTGTTTTGGAAGATCTGAATGTGTCAGGCATGGTCAAAAATCGCAAGCTTTCTAGAGCGATTAGTCTGCAAGGTTGGCGAGAATTTAGAACGCTGTGCGAGGCAAAGTCTGAGAAGTTTGGTAGAACGTTCACGGTCATCAGCCGATGGGAGCCGACAAGCCAAGCCTGCTCTGATTGCGGGTATCGGTGGGGCAAGCTCGATCTAAAAGTCAGAACCGTTCAGTGTTTAAGCTGTGGGTCTGTTCATGACAGAGACGAGAATGCAGCAAAGAATATTGAAAAAGTCGGGGTAGGGCATTCCCACGACTCTAAATGGACGATGAGAGGCAGTAAGACACCTTTGGGTGCAAGCTTCAGTGAAACGTCAAGAATCACCGCTCCTTCAGGACGGTGAGTATGTCAATTCCGTATCTAAGTTAACATTTTGAAACGACGCTATCTAGTTAGCTAATAGAGAAACTTTGATTTCTGTTGCCCAATCCTGGATGTTCAACTATGCTTGACACTCGATTTCAAGATTTACGGGGGCAACCTGAGAGGGCTATTGAAGCCAACCTCGTGCCCACTTCTCCCAAGCTTGAGGTTCGTGGCTTGTCTAAGTCGTTTGCAACTCAAGACGGTCCGATGACCGTGCTAGAAGATATTAATCTTCAGCTTTTTGCGCGAGAATTTGTCTGTTTGGTGGGTTCGTCGGGGTGCGGTAAATCTACATTGCTCAATATTGTGGCAGGGCTGGCAAATCCTTCATCTGGCAGCGTGTTAGTCGATGGGCGAGCCGTGACAGGTCCCGGCTCCGATCGCGGCATGGTGTTTCAACACTATACGCTCTATCCTTGGCTGACGGTTTATCAAAACATCGCTTTTGGGTTACAGATTCGCAAAATACCCAAATCAGAGCAGCGCGAGCGAATTGAACACTACCTAAACGTGGTGGGGCTAACCCAGTTTGCCAAGTCCTATCCCAAACAACTGTCGGGAGGCATGAAGCAGCGAGTCGCGATCGCCCGTGCCTTAGCCAATGAGCCAGCCGTTTTGTTGATGGATGAGCCGTTTGGCGCGTTAGATGCTCAAACTAAAGAGCAAATGCAGCAATTCTTATTAGAACTCTGGGAGCAAACTCACGTAACGGTTTTGATGATCACTCATGATGTAGAAGAAGCGATTTACCTGTCGCAGCGAGTCTACGTGATGAGTGCGCGTCCGGGGCAAATGAAGTTAGAAGTTCCGGTTGGTCTGCCAGAACACCGCAACTTAGACATGAAGTTATCGCCTGAGTTTGTTGAAGTTAAACGGCAGGTTTTGCATTCGCTGCGCGAGTGAGATAATCACTCGTACACCGTCACTGATCTCATAATGTTAACCACAACCGGAAAAGGCAGCTATCGAGAACGGTTGATTCCTGCGGCTGAACTTCCCCACTTTCCTGCTCCACCCTACCGGGATGCTTACCCCTGTTTGTTGCCGGATGGCGATTACCTGGAATTGCCCTTTCTGCCACTGCCGCCCAATTTTGAGACCGCGATCGCCTTTCTCTGCTCCAATCAAACCTCGTTTGACGTTGAAGATCGCCTTTCAACTTACATGGCAGATCTGATCCGCGATCGCCAGCCCGAAGTCGTGGTCGGGATGCCAACCTTGGGGATGGTGTATGCGTCGATTGTCGCCAGAAAGTTAGGACACGATCGCTATGTGCCACTAGGCTATTCGCGCAAATTTTGGTATGAAGAAGACCTCTCTATGCCCGTTTGCTCGATTACTAGCCCAACGATTCCCAAAACAGTTTATATTGACCCAAAAATGCTAGAGCGTCTGGAAGGCAAGCGCGTTATTCTCGTAGAAGATGTCGTCAGTACAGGCGGCACCCTTTCGGCAGAGCTTGCCCTGATGAAAAAGCTTAATGCAAATGTGGTCGGCATCATCACCGCAGTCAAGGAAACAAACGTTTGGGTGGATAAATTGGGCGCGATCGATCCCACTTATCCAAGTCTCGTGACAGCCCCGATTCGCTGTCCGCTGTTTGCAAACGTTGCAGGTGGATGGGTGCCCGTTGAAGGCACAATGCCGCCTTGAATTGAGTAGGATGTCCCTTAAGTGTGATTTGCGACACTTTTTTCTGGTGGTTGCATGTTAAAAATAGTGACATTGATCACAACCGCTAGGAGTTGTAAATTGCCCCATTGAAGATCTTGTGCCAGAAAAATTTATAGCTTCTAGGGTTCCGATCGAGCCTCAATCATGGTTGGCTTGATGACTGGTCCGAGAGAAGCAAACTGTTTGGCGCAATGCAGACAGTCACACGGCGGGACAAAAGCCCGGGAGAGACGATTAACAGCGATAAGTCTGTTGCGGCTCTTTCGGGTTTTTTGATTTCTAAAACCGTATCTTTTGTGATTTGTTTCACGTTCTCAAAGGAATTCTCAGATGTTTAATTTTCGCTCAATCAAACTGATCGCTCTCGCATTAGCCGCCCTGTTTTGGACAGTTGCCTGTTCTCCGCAACCTGCAAACAATAATGGGGCAACTAATTCTGCCCCGTCTCAGTCCTTCAGTGTTGGCACAAACCCTTGGTCGGGTTATTCGGGTCATCACGTTGCCGTGAAAAAAGGCTTCTACGATCAAGCCGGACTCAAGATTCAAGACACGTTGTTTCAGTCCAATACCGAGGAAATAACAGCCTTTCTGTCGGGTAAGCTCGACTTGGCTTGGCTGACGGTAGGAGATGTGATTCAAATGGCAGGGAAAGACCCTAACCTCAAGATTATTTTTCTGTGCGATTACTCAAACGGCTCAGATGGCATTATCGGACGCGGCATCAAAACAGCAGCCGACTTGAAGGGCAAAACGCTGGCTCGTGAAGATGTTTTGTTTGAAAAAGTCTTGTTGCGGGCATATCTTGAACAAGGAGGACTGACCGAAAAGGATCTCATGATCAAAGATCTGCCTGCTCCTGATGCGGCGACCGCATTTAGCGCTAAACGAGTTGATGCAGCCGTGACTTATGAACCGTTTCTCACCAAAGCAGCTAAAGAAGGCGGTGGAGAAGTTATCTTTAGCTCCAAAGGAACAAATTTGATCTCGGATGTTCTGGTGACGCGCCCCAACCTGATTGCAACTCGCAAAGCCGATTTGCTCTCGTTTATCAAAGCAGCCGATCGCGGAATTAAATTGCTGAAAGCAGGGGATGCAGATGCGATCGCGGCTGCATCTGGAAGACTGGGAATTAAACCCGAAGAGCTTCGCGACCAACTCACTGGAATTACACTGTTTGACATCGAAGGAAACAAGACGATCGGATTCAATGCTGAGAATTCTAACAACGCTATGAAGAGTTTTGATTTGGTCGCAAAAGCTGCCTATGATTTCAAAACGGTTCCACAGCCGATCGATACCAAAACGCTATACGATGATTCTCTCGTAAAATCGCTCTAACACTCGCGTTATTTGAGGGTGAAGATCAAATTTTTGCCCTCAAATGATTGAATCAGGAAACGCAAGCGCTAAACAATTCAACTCTGCGGAGAAACGGTAGAAAAACCATTTTTTAACAGAACTTGATCTGAAGGGCAACCTGGCTTTCTTCTCGCCTCTAGGTATTCGACAATAATTTGCTGATAGCGGTCTTTACCAAAGATTTGATAATGCCCTGGATACACCGTTTGAATGGGAAGGTTTTGTAACCGTTCATAGCTAGCGATGTAAGTGGGAATGTGGCTGCAATGAAGTTCGTCTAACAAATCGCCATCGTAAATTACATCGCCAGAAAACAGATCATCAGATCGCGAATCGTACAGTCCAATACATCCGGGCGAATGCCCTGGTAAATGCAAAACTTCAAACGCTCGATCGCCCAAATCTAACACGTCGCCCTCATGCAGAATTTGAGTCGGTTCTGCGCCTCGCAGCGTGTATTGTTCTACAGTGAATTCAGGATAGGGCAATAAATCGAAATGTTCTTCCAACACACAGGCTTGGGCAGGTGAACACAACGCTTCGTAATCGTCGCCAGCCTGCAACGCATCGGCTTCAGCAGCGTGAATAGCGCGATGCTCAAATTCGTGCATTCCGCCCGCGTGATCAAAATGAATGTGAGACGCGATCGCCAACAACGGTTTATCAATCAGCGAGGCAATATGATGACGTAGACTAGAGACTCCCAGCCCCGTATCAATCAGCAGATCTTGGTTACGTCCTTTAATCAGCCACAAATTAGCGCGATTCCACCAGTAATAATGCGGTTCGCTGATTAAGTAAAGCCCATCATTGATCTTTTGAGTCGAAAACCATTGTTCACAGACAGGTTTGTTCTTAGCCATTCTCAAAGCCTCTCATGATTCATTTAAGAGAATTGCAGCTTAACAGAGTCTTACCCAACCGGGCTGAGCAAAGTCGAAGCCCTCGACTCTCATCTAGTGGGTTGAGCGAAGTTGACATCTACAGACAACGCAGCGAGAAATTCTATTTTTGCGCAAGTCCTTTAGTTCAAGAGCGTCAGCGATCGGGTGAGCGGAATCTGAATGACAAACTCGGTGCCCTCACCAAGAGTTGAAAAACAATTCAGCTTGCCGTTATGTTTTGTAGTAATAATTTGGTAACTGATCGACATTCCCATGCCCGTTCCCTTTCCAACTGGTTTAGTGGTAAAAAATGGATCAAAAATGCGCGATTGAATCGGCTCAGGAATCCCAAATCCATTATCCTCAATTGCGATCTCAACCCATTGGCGATCGAGGACGGAGGTACGAATTGTGATGCAACTAGGATGTCCCTGCTGCTCGTGATCCGCTTTGCTGCCATGAAACTCTTCTAGCGCATCGATCGCGTTTGCCAAAATATTCATAAATACTTGATTGAGTTGCCCAGGACAGCACTCAACCAGTGGCAACTCTCCATACTCTCGCAGGAGTACGATCTCGGCACGATTAGATGTAGCTTTGAAACGGTGCTGCAAAATCAGCAGAGTGCTCTCAATTCCCTCATGGATATCTACTTTTTTGAATTCCGCTTCATCTGTTCGCGAAAAATTTCGCAGTGATAGCACGATTGCCCGAATGCGGTCAGTTCCCACGTCCATTGATCTAAGAATTTCAACAAAGTCTTTTTGCAGAAATTCGAGATCCATTTCGGCTGCTTCCGCCTGTATTTCAGGAACCGGATGCGGGTAGTGTTTTTGATAAAGCTGCACCAGATTCAGGAGATCGTGGGCATAGTTTTGAGCATAAGACAGGTTGCCATGAATAAAGTTGACCGGGTTATTGATTTCATGAGCGACCCCGGCAACTAATTGCCCCAAACTTGACATTTTCTCTTGTTGCACTAACTG
Source organism: Phormidesmis sp. (assembly GCA_965277365.1). GTDB lineage: Bacteria > Cyanobacteriota > Cyanobacteriia > Leptolyngbyales > Leptolyngbyaceae > Phormidesmis_A. Next base: position 522,150 of record CBDICO010000002.1, read on the forward strand.
CGTCTGGGTTTGCTGAAGTTGTTGAAGCGTTTGCTGAAGATCGTCAGACAACGTTTCTGCCTGTTCACGAGCAGCGTTGACAGCGACCAGTTGGGGCAAAATTGTCCAGCACGCGATCGCGACCCCCACAAACGAGAGCACTAGAATCAGCACAACTAAGAGATCTGCGCTTTTTGCAGATGACGTTTTAGTCACCAGCACACTGCTCAACCAGCTAATGACGGTTGCACCACAAATAAATAGAATTAAAACAAACACCTGAAGCGCAATAAAGTCCTGAAGGTTCTTTTGATGCTTAACGCTGTAGCGCTGCACCCACCATTGAGGTTTGAGAACGTTCCAAGGAACCCAATGCAGGGCTTGATCGCCTTTTAAGATGGCGATCGGCAGCAGCAGACCGATTAACAGGTCTTGCACTCCCCACGCAAACCCGCCCACCACCAGCACAACAGTTTCCATGACGCAGAAGACTAATGACCACCTGGGAAATAAGATTCCTGTCTGACCTCGCTGTTGCCAAAAGCTCCAATGCAGCACGATAAAAGCGACAAGCCATCCAACCCCCGTGATCATCACAATCCGAGGGACATTTCCCCAAACTAAGCAACCTAAGCTCAAGATTAATGTTAAAAGTAAGCCCGGTCCAAACACGCCTTGACGAGACGTAACGCCAAACACTGGAGACAAATGACCATCTTGCGCAAGTTGATACAAAATTCGGGGACAGATAGAGACCGCAGTAGCACAAGCCAGTAGGCTACTAGAAACGACGAGAAACGTCACTAAAAAAGAAGCAGATTGCCCCCAAAATGGTTTGGCAGCCGCTAACAAATTCAAAAAGGTGTCATCTTGAAGTCCTGGTTCTGTTGCCAAATGCAGCAATACCCAAGAGCCGCCAATATAGACGATCGGAATCAGTGCTGCCGCAACCAGCAAACTTTGCAGAGTGCCATAGGGACGTTTACTATCGGCGACAAAGACTGAGGCAGTTTCACAAGCATAAAAGGCGTAGGTGCCATTTAAATACCACTTTGCCCAACCTTGAAAGGAGAAGCTAGGCTCTTGACTCGGAACTAAGCTGAGCTGGGACGATGAAAACAGAATCCAGTGGCTTCCTTGAAAGCAGAAAGCGAGAAGAAGTCCGACGGCAGGCAGCACGAATACTAAATGCAGGGTGCCAAGGGCGTGACTGCCACTAAACGCGACAATGAACGCTAAGACCGTAAATCCAATTCGTAGAAGGGTCTCAGGTAGCGCAATGCCCAAAGAATCGAGGTTTGCTTTGAGCAAATCACTCAAAATGATTGCATTGACCGGCAGAACGGCAACCCAACTGATAAAGTATCCGATCGCAGCATAGCGAGTTATTTGAGGATAACCCTTCAACCAATGAGTAATGTAGTTTGGGGTTCCTCCCGATACATGGGTTAGGGTGCGCCCCAATTGCCTGATCTGCAAGTTTACCAGCACGCCAATGATGGCACCGGGAATCCAAACCCACATCGCTTGGGCACCTAATTCTGCATGGGCACCCGGTGCGACTCCCATCCACAAGAGTAGCCCGGTGAGACCAAATCCCCACGTTTCGATCAGGCTCAGGTTACGCTGAAGCCCCATAGATGTGGATTGCTTTCGTTCGCCTTGGGCAGAACCTAAGATCTGAGCCATTGTTAACGCCCTACGATCGAGAAATCGCTGAGTTTGAACATCAATCCGGCATCTACAGCACTACGAAATTGCATTAGAACGCTGGGTTGCGCTCGCAGTAACAAGGAACTTAAGCCCTTTGTCCTAGAGCATCTGCGTAGGGCTATCGTAGTTATGCGGTCCTGCTGTCCTCAGTTTTCCCATAAAGTCTAGGAAAAAGCTAGGTACGAAACAAAAGCTTAAAAAATAAGAGCCGTCTAACTTCTGCTTTCCTGCACTAGAACGATCGCTTGCTGCTTATAATCCACAAATCCATAAGTCGGGATCATTGTCTGGGGGTTGTTGCTGCTCGTCTTCCAGCGTTTTTGATAGTCTTGAGGACTTAATTGCAACACAGCAAACTCACCCACTCGCTGCTTGGCGATCGCGGTTTGTGCAGCCTGACAGGGCAACGGCAACACGGCAATTCCAGCACTCGTAGGAAATCTCTTCGGAAGCTCTAGCAGCGTCTGTAGCTCTTTTTCTGCATCTGAGGGAGACGGGGCTTGAGCCGCGATCGTCTGAGCAACTTTGACTAACGCACTTTTTTCGAGTTGGGCTTTTGAGTTTGTAGCAGTCACTACAGTCTCTGATGTCGGAACGGATAGAGATGGCTGAACGGGGAGCGATCGAGGGTCTGTTGCAGAAGCGTTTTCAGCGATCGGACTCACACAACGAGCGTCAGCCGCAGATTGGGGCACATCAGGCTTTAAAGTGGGCGCGATCGCAGGAGTAGGAGTGAGCGATCCATCTGGGCGACTTGCAGGCGGGGGAGACGTTTGGGGTGGGAAAGGAGTGAATGAAACCCCTGTAGGACTTGGCGGGGGAGACGTTTGGGGTGGGAAAGGAGTAAATGAAACCTCTGTAGGACTTGCAGGCGACGGAGACGTTTGAAGTGACGGATTCGCAGCCGGAGATTTTTGTAAGGGTGTGGCTTGAGCAGGCGGGCGCACTGGGGGAGCGGGCAAGGGTTTGGGAAGCGATTGTGGCACCGTTACGGCAACAGTCGGCAGATCGAAAGCAGGGGGAGGAGCAGGCACCGGGATCGTCTGTTGAACCATCGCCTGCTGGGATGGCTGTGCAGAATATTGTTCTAGAGCCACCCCAGAAGAGTTGAGGGAGACTGCTTTTTTAGAATTTTGAAGAGACTTAGCTGAGGTCGATCGCGACAGCGGTATGACTTCAGGCGAAGCAATTTGTGGCTGAGTCGGGTTTAACTTGGGGATCTGGTTGATTTCAGACTGAGTGCCCCCCTGTAGGGGCTGAGGTTTAGAATGGTTGGGTGAGACAGCCATGACAACGCCAGAAATTAGAGTGGCTCCTATGACACCACTACCCGCAAGATAACGCGGCGAAAGGATTCTCTTAGTTAATCGTTTAGCTACAGGTAAGGTAACTTGAGGTGATTGCCCTGCACTCGCGTAGTAGTAGCGGAAGGCGTTCATCTCGGCAGTTGCTTCGATGGGAGATTCTGCTGGTGAAGGTGCATCTTGGGCGATCGTATCGATCACAGGTTCTTGAAAATCTGTAATCGGTTCAAGGGTGTGATCTTGCGATTCTTTCAACTGATGGAATTCAGTCATTGTGGGCAGGCTCCTGAGCTTATTGCGATCATCCAGTCCAGGCAAAGATAGTTTTTCTGGTCTTTGAGTGATTTGGGTGAGGCGGCGATCGTGCCAGACTGAACCAATTGATCTCTTTGGGATCAACTTCATTTCAGTCCAATGCTTTTCTATAATCGGAATACCTTCAACCCTTACGTTCACTCATGAAGTGGGTACAATGTCCATTCTTTTGTTTCTACAGACTTTAGTAAGGAGAATCAGGAAAGTTTTAGGAGGGGCAGGCATTCTTCTTCCTCCTGATTTGTTAATCAAGCTGACTCAATCTAAGGCAACTGCATGAGGACGCTGGGTTGTGGTCGGAGCAACGAGGGGCTGAAGCCCTTTGTTCTAAACTATCTGCGTAGGGCTGCTTTAGCATTCTCCAATCTATCCATCCCAACAGATTCTTCCGGGTGACTGGGTACAGGTCTGTATAAGGTGCAGAGGGGTTTTTTGACAAAAATAGAGTTCTGTAGAGATCAACTATGCGCTAGGGGAAGGGAACGATGGAAGCTACACAGGCTGCAATATCTTTATCGCATAAACATCCTTCTGAGCCAGAGCTACAGGTTTCTGAGCCAGAGCAACAGGTCGTTCGGCTTGAAGGAGGCAGACCAAATATTGCTTTTCGAGTCAGAGTGGTGGCAGGTGTAGCGCTTGCGGTGACTTCTGGAGCGATCGCGCAAACTATCCATCAAGCACCGCAGTATGAAGGTAAGTTTGAGTTAGCGATTGCGCCCGTAAATGCGGCTCGATCGCTGCCTTCCCCGCAAATTCAGGATGTGAATCAACCCATTCCGGTAGCTGTACGGTCTGATCAAATTCGGGTTTTAGAAAGCCCGATGTTGATTGATCCAGTGATTGAGCGACTGAAAGCTCAGATTTCAGATCTTGACGATGCCGCGGTTAAAGAAAGTCTTCAAATTACGGCGAATGACCCTCAACATTTAGAGGTCAGCTATCGCGATGCAAATCCGCAAACTGTTCATCTTGTGCTGGAGCAGTTAGCCAAGGCGTATGTTGATTATAGTCAACAGTGTCAAAGCGATCGTTGTCATGGCATCAGCTTTATTGAGACGCAGATTCCCCAAGTTCAGCAGCAAGTACAGCAACTTCGGGCTGAGATTGAGCAGCTTTATCGACAGAATGGCGTAAAAAACCTCAATGTGCAAATGGGGTTAGTGACTGCTCGCACGACAGAAGTCGCTAAACAAAAAGCCGAAGTGAGCGGCAAAATCTTGCAAGCAAATCAACAGTATACAGAATTGCAGAGTCGGATGGCACTTCAGCCTAATCAAGCGATCGCGGCAACTATTCTCAGCCAAAATCCTCGTTATCAGAAATTGTTGAGCCAGTTGCAGGTAGTCGATCAAACATTGGCGATCGAGTTTAAGCAATTAGATGTTCGCAATCCACGGCTAGAGGCTCTCAACGTCCAGCATCAAACATTACTCTTACAGCTTAATCAGGAAGCTCAACAAGCGTTGCAGCGATACCTTTCAAATCCAGGAGCGAATCTTCAAAATCCAATTTTTCACGATAAAGCCTCTCTCAATTTGCTACAGCAATCAGTGGTGACGGTCAACTATTTGCAAGTTCTCAAGACGACTCAGCAAAGGCTGGTGCAGATGGAAGGAGTGCTCAAACAGCAGCGAAGCCAACTGACAAAGATTCTCTATCAATATGCTCACTTGCGGCAACAGCTAGAGGCTAAAACGCAGAGTCTACAACAATATCTTGATCAGTTGAAAGCTTTAAAGGCTCAATCACCTCAGCAAACTGCTTTGCAGATCACGTCTCCGCCGGAGATGCTTGAAGACAGCACCGGAAAGATCACGTCGATCGAGGCAGATGATCAGAATTATGCGGACGCGATCGCAGCCCTAGGAGTCTTGCTAGGAGTTGGAGTTGTGGTAGGACCAAATTTTGTAGAAAGTGTCGCTAAACGGGTTGGCTTGCAAAAAGTGAGGCAGGTGACAGGGTGAGAACATTCAAGAAATGGGAGATTAGGGGACAGAATCTTTGATCAACAAAGCAACGAGAGGTTTAAAACACGCCCTAGTGATGCTTGATTGTTCTCTAACCTTTTGGAGATAGAACTACCTGAAACCGCAGACTGTTGCATAGAGTAGCACTACTGAAATTTAAAGAAGATTTGGCGTTGCTGAATTCGGGTGTGAACCAAGAAAGTTGCCCTTATCCTAGCCCTCTCCCGTAGGAGAGGGAACAAGATTTCTAGCTCCCCTTTCCCACAGGAGAGGAGTTAGGGGTGAGGATATGCTGTCGGCTTCTTAATTAAGGATGTTGCCACGCTATGAAGACAAGATGAACTTTGTGCCTCGTTTCCGTAATCTACGTAGCACTATATGTCAGAGAGAGTATAACAGGTATAGGTCATCTACACGGTTCTCATTTAGCAAAAGCTAAGTACCGTGTTTCATTTACCAATGGTGCACTACCAGGCTACCGAATCGATTGTCTAGTCAGCCTGGACAGAACAATTGGTCAATGATGTCAGCTTTCCATAAGTGACGCATTCGCCTCATCTTTTGAGTTCTACACACTTGTAAACTCTGGTAGCCTACTAGGTTCAGTTGAAATGACATCAAACCGAACACAACATACACTTAGGTAGGTTTTTATCCATGAATCTCAAATCAATTAGCTTTGGCGCGGCGGTCGCTATTGCGGTTGTCTCTAGTGCAACCTTGGCAAGCGCTCCTGCTCAAGCCTTTGACCTGTACAGTAAAACTCTCAGCTTCGGTGGTAAAGCTGCACTTTATAAGACCACTGCTGCCGCCGATCCCTCCAACTACTTCACATTGGATTTCTTCGCGCAACCCGGTGGAACTGGTACGCCTCTAGTTAGTCAAACTCCAACTGGTGTAGCAACTCTACAAGGTAGTGATCATATTTTTGGCTCAGAAGATCAGAAGATTAATCTTCTGGATCTGACGTTAAGCAAGAGCGGCTCGGTATACAGCTTGGTTGGCGGAACTGTTGTTGATTTCATTACAGGGTTGAACAACAACATCAAGTTCACACTAACTGGGTTCAACCTTGCTAAAAATACAATGAATGGAGGCTTTGCGGCTGGCATTGAGGGGTTCTTTACGGCTCCTCCCAAATTTGCAAATGTCCCAATTTATCCGAGCAACAACTTTACTAGCCAGACAAGTCTCACCCATGTGACGTTCAAAAGCGGTATTTTGGATACGACAAAAAATGGTTCAACTTATTCGGCTGATTTAACGTCAATCCCGACTCCAGCGCTGCTGCCGGGGTTGATTGGGATGGGTGTTGCCGCTTGGCGCAAACGCAAAGGGGAATCTGTTGAGCAGGCTGAAGCCTAATGCTTGATCGAAACCCTAGTTTGGCAGGTCAGCGTTACTCATCATCTTGATAGCACGATCGACCTGCCAATCATGCCCAATCTCTTTTAGCGTTGCTAACTGGGTTAACAACGGGCGATCGGGTTAACGCAAGATCTCAGCTAAGAAGATGCTTGAAGATTCGTCGATCGGTTGCTGAGATCTTGGAGACCCCTAACTTCCCTCAAAACGGGAGAAATTAGAGTTCAGAGTCCCCTTTTTTGTGGGACATTGGGGGTTTCGATTCCCAATGTCCTAATGTTAGGAAAATCACTTTTTAAACATCCTTTAAGTCACTTGAGACTGCTGTCGGCTTGTTGCTTAATGTAGATCGCACAATATGAAGACAAGATGAAATTTATGCCCCATTTGCGTAATCTACGTAGCAGTATATATCAGAGAGAGTATAACTGGGATAGGTCATCTACACGGTTCTCATTTAGCAAGACACTATGTGCCGTGTTTCATTTACCAAAGGTGCACTGCCAGGCTACCAAGAAGGTTATCTGTCAGCCTGGACAGAAGACAAATTTATAACGTGTTTCCTTGTTACGGCTAATCAAGCTAGACGCAAGCGCATTGTTCTTTAAACCCGAATCGGTAGCCTACCAAAGTCTAAAAGACTGGAAGCGAATACATTCACTTTAGGTAGGTTAGAACATGAATTTCAATTTAAATTCCGTGAAAGCTCTGCTAGGAGCAGCAGTGGTCGCAGGTGGAGTCACAGCGATCTCTCAACCCGCTAGCGCAATCTCGGTCAACACAGGTGGTATTGCCTCTCCCAATAACGGTCTAATCTCATCTTACGGAGGTGTAACCACTCTTAACTTCAACAGCGATCCCCTTGGACCACGCTCAGGCGGCGGCAATATCGTTAATGGCAGTACAAGTACGTACGCCTCTCCTCCTGGTGATACAAGCAACTACCTTACCGTAGGTAGTAACGGTTCAGAAACTGCCACACTCGATCTTGGCGGGCTGAAAGGCTACTTTGGTCTGTTTGTTGGTTCGCTCGATACCTACAACACAATCGAATTCATCAACACAATTGCGGGTACCAGCAAAGCGTTCACAGGTGGTATGGTAGCAGCACTTACAGGCACCCCTTCGACTGGCAATCAAAGTGTAGGAGTGTACTACAACTTCTTTGGAGATAGCAATAGTGATCTCTTTAATAAAGTTGAGTTAAGCTCCACTTCGCCTGCTTTTGAAGTTGACAACATTGCTACCCGTACTGCCATTCCCACTCCTGCTTTGCTACCAGGGCTGATTGGCATGGGCGTTGCCGCTTGGCGCAAGCGCAGAGGTGAATCTGCTGAACAGACCCAAGCCTAACGCTCGATCAGGAACCTAATTTGGCAGGTCGGTGTGACTCATCATCTTGATTAGCACGATCGACTTGCCAATTAAGTTTAATACCTGCTAGTTTTGTCAACTTGGTTAATAACACTAAAAAGACAGATGTTGAATTAATCAGGAACTATGAAATTCATTCTTTCTGTCCTGAACAACATCCCCAAGCTGAGTAACAGTAATCACAGAGAGATGGCTGTTTTAAGCAGTCGCTTTGAGACAGCCATTTTTCTTACCTCTGCAACTGTTTTTTCTACCCTGCAATAATTGTTATGGCAAGTGTTTCTGCCCCAAATTTCTTGGGTTCCTATAGTGCAAAGAGTTTATGCCGCATCGTCGGCTTCACCTGCCTCGCTGGTTTTCTAATCGATATGGTGGCGATCGGGCTTCCCCCCGATCCATTGTCGCTTCAGTGGCGAATTAGTTTCTTTCAGCAGTTGAGCGATCGCAGCATCATCTTGCTATTTGGTGCAGCGTTAGTGCTCTATGGAAATGTTGAAAATCGTCGATTAATCCAGCAAACTGCACTCGCTTGTCTAGTCGTTGGCATTTTATTTCACATCTCCTCCATTCTCGTGATTCGTGATAGCACAGTCATTCGACAGCAGGCGATCGAAACCATTAGCAAACAGGCAACTCAACTTCAAACCCAAATTGAGCAAAGCCAGAATAATCCAGCAAACGCAACGAAAGTAACCCCAGAGCAGGTTCAACAGGCATCTAAACGAGTCACCACTCAAGCACAAACGCTTCAAGACAATGCTAGAACAGGTGTTTTTAAGGCTGGGCTTGCTAGCATTGGTAATCTTGTCGTGGTCGGTCTAGGATTTATTGGGTTAGGTCGATTTGGTTTGCGTTTACGCAAAGGTTAATTTAGATGAATCAGCTCAAGAAACTGGAGCAAGCAGCCCAGACTCAGATTCGTCAAGAAGCTACAACGCTGCACGGGCGAATTGTACTTTGCGGGCTGCTAGTTGTATTTTGCTATTCAGTCTTTTGGATAGGAGTGCTGCTACTGCGGTCAGTTCACGGATCTTCGTCAGGCTTTTTGCAGGCAGCAGCACTCGTTCTAGCGCTCCAAATTCTCTGGAGTCAGAGACGGCGACTTCAGCAGATATCGGTTCCAACCGAAGACCGCCTACTCGGGCATCTGCTTATTCTGAGCGGGGTCGTATTGCTGCCCGTCTGCCTGATTGCAATCTGGTCTGAACCCTTCACCCGCTCCTTAATCGCCGCGATCGTCTGTGTATGGATTTTAGCGGGAATCGCCTGTAGCCGATGGGGAGCTAGTTTTTTTGGTGCTTATCCCCTTTGCATCTTCTTGCTCTGCATAGGACTGCTTCCCAAACCAGCCGAAATATCAAGAGGTATTTGGCAGGCTTTGACACCCCCAGAGTGTTTAGAGCACTTTATGGCGTGGGGCGGAAGCGTAGCACTTCACGCGATCGGTCAACCCGCGATCGCAGAGGGCATCTATATCTCGCTGCCCAATGGCGCAGTCAAGGTTGGCTGGGGTTGCAACGGGTTTGACATGGCGGCAACGATGGCAGTCGCCAGTTTTGTTTTAGGGTTATTTCTCAAGCAAAGCCGCTCAAAAATCATTTTGCTCATGGTCGTTGGAGTCGTTTTAGCGTTGGTTTCCAACATTCCTCGAATTGTGCTAGTCAGCATTGCAGCTGTGTATTGGGGAAGATATTGGTTCGACTTTTGGCATGATTCTTGGGGTAGCCAAATCTTTGTGAGTGTGCTTTTCACAATTTACTACTATGTTGTGATGGGTTTGATAAAGCGACGACCTCAAAAGCAACCGTCCTGAGACAGTAGAAATAATCATCTTTAAGGACTGCGATCGAGGCTATCAAGTAACGCGATCGCAGCCTTTCGTGCTTCTAATATAGAAAATCAAGCAGCATGAGAGAACGCTTCTGATAGCCCGTCGCAGTTAGTTTGAAGAACAGTCAGTGGTTTAATTGAGATCTTGCACCTGATTAAAACCCCTCGTTCACACCATTCAACCCCCTGCACTGAAGTTCGGGCTAATCAGAGGAAAGTCCGTTGAAACGGACTGAAAGTCAATTCTAGCCTGCTCTTGAGTCCGTTTCAACGGACTTTCTACCATTAGCCCAAACTTCAGTTCAGGGCGGGTTGTCGGGCTGACTGAGAGGGAGCATCTCACTTTTGCAATGAGTAGTTATACTTAAAGGCAAAAGCTCTGATATAAGAGGCTTTTTGGAAAACTGGAAGATCCCTGCCAGGATCTAAAAGTCAGATTAATGCCCGATTCGTACCTGGAAAAGCCTGGTTTTGCGTTTAAGCATTTATACTTATTGCAAAGGTGAGATGCTCCCGACTGAGAATGCTGCAAGCTCTCAGTTAATGAATCGCGAACCGTCCACTGCTTAGACCCCTCAATAACCGTATGGCGGACTACTACTCACCTCAAATATTAGATTGTACAATCTCTCAAAGTGAAGGCTCGATTTCCTTAATTTGGTTCCACCTCCACTAAAGATTTTGCTCTTCCAGTTGCGTACAGTGTTTCATAATGCTGCATTCGTTTAACCTGCTGTTCCTGCCATTGCAGCCCAATCAACGCCGCGATCGAGAGCATAAACCCTGGCTCTTCCATGAGCGTAAAGATAAAACCGTTAACTATGATATTGAAAAACATAAATTTAGAACAGTTATCAGGGCATAGCTTCACCCACACAAGCAGACAAAGATACAGATAAGCGGCTAACCCGGCATAGCCTAAATCGCCCCAAATTCCTGCCCAACCCCAAAAGGGGGAGAACAAGCTTGAGTCTAAATAGCTGCCGTTCCACACGTTCCAGACCTCCTGGGTGAGAGGGTGTGTAGTCGCCCCTAAAGGCACCAAAAGACTGGCATAGTCTCTGATCATCCATCCACCTAAACGCCCGATCGTGTGTCCTGGTCCAAGACCAAAGAGCCAGTTCAGGAATGATTTACAGTAGTGGGGCATCAAACGAAATATGGTTTCTTTTTGTAACGCCACATCCCCATCTGGACCATAAAGCTCTGGTCGAATCCATCCTCCATAAGCTTGGAATGCATCAACATTCCAGATACACCACCAAAAAATGCTGAGGACGACAGTGGCAATCAAGGCGTACTGTAAAGTTCTTCCAATATTTTTTACTTGGCTCAAAATGAGCAGCATCCAGGCAAGAATTGCAACTAGAAGAACCTGTTTCGCATCAGCAAACAGAATTTGCATCAGCGTTAAGTAAGCCACTCCGATTCGCATCCAGAGTGGAGTTTTTTTCGCATTGACGCAAAAATAAACACAAAAAAGAACGCTGACGTTAGAGGATACGACATGCCCACCCGAAGATATATAGAATACACCCTGAACGTTGTCTTCTAATGTTAAAGGTTGATGTTGTTTAAGAATGTGAATTTGCAAAAGAAAATTTTCAGCCAATGCCAAAAATAGGTTAGAGAAACCAAATCTTAATATCCATTTTCTAAAATGCTGAAAGCCCCCTGGTGTGATTGGAAGTGCCATAATTGCCAGCAGCAGCATCAGCCACTCTGCAAGCAGCAAAAAATCTAAAACAGCGTTGATTGCCCCAGCCTGATTGAAGATGGCACTAACGATCGTCACTCCAAAAAAAACACCAAGACCACCCAAAATAGATTTAGTAATCGCAATCTGTCGCTTATCTTTAACCCGGGTTTTAGCAAGTACAATGCCGCAAGCTAGAGGCACCACTGCAAAATGGACAAAGTTAATAGGAGAGGGAACCCCCATTGAATTAAGCAGCCGGGGAAAGAACGCCGTCGCAAAGGCGAACAAGATCAGCGTTGACGCTTGGATAATCCCACTGTTTTGGGATTGATAAATCGTTGTTTGTGCGGTCATCGGTTCTTCTCTAGTTACCTACTTCTTTATTAGCCGTCACTCATCCGCTATCAGGAAATAAGACATGAAGTTTTGGTTGCTTTCCTGTGGCTTCCGCACAGCTTGTTAGACCGAAACGCAAGTTTTGGAGGGGATTGAGCTACAAAACGCAGACTGTATAACTCAACATGAAAGCTAAGTTCTACAGTCTGCATTCGGGCGATTTGAGCAGGGTCGATCGTCTACTTTAGAGCTAGGACGTTCTGTGTCCGTTGATAAATCTCAATTAGCTGGTTGTAATTCTTCTCAGCCGTGTATTTTGCCTCAAATTCAGCACGAGCCGCTTGGCGCATTTGAGCCAATTCTGCTGGGTTTGCCAGTGCCCACTCCACCTTAGTAGCTAAGTCAGCCGCATCCCCCGGCTGGTAGTGTAATCCGGTGCGTCCGGCATCAACTAGTTCAGCGATCGCGCCAATATTAGCAGCAATCACAGGGGTTCCTTTCGCAAAGGCTTCGACAGCTACGCGACCAAAGGTTTCATACCATTTAGAGGGAAAGATTAGGAACATGGCTTCTCCCATCAGTGCATGAACCTCTGGCATAGGCTTTCGTCCCAACCACGTTACATGAGGCAATCGCTTGGTCGCTTCAATTACCTGGTCTGCTAAGGGACCGTCACCCACGATTTTTAGCGGAATAGGCTGTTTCAAATGCTCCCAGGCTACCAGCAACGTATCTAACCCTTTTTCTACTGAGAGCCTTCCTACATACAGCGCATAGCCTCCCTGCCCACTTCCTACACCTGGATCAGGATGGACGAAATTAGGTTTGACAACAATCTTTTCGGCTGGCAATCCACCTTCTATAAATTTCTGACGAGCAAATTCTGTCAAGGCAATATAGGTGTCTACCATTTTTGTCCAAGTCCGCAGAGCACGATGGAACGTCAACATTGCTGCTACACCCGCACTCGCAGCCTGACTCTCTCGATAGCAGCTATGTAAGATTCCAGGATAAGGAACAAGCTTGCCGATGCAGCTTTCACATACTTGCCCATCCCGAAAAAAGAGAGCATTGGGACAGAGTAAGCGGTAGTTGTGTAATGTCTGAACAACAGGAACTTGTTTAGCCTTCGCTGCATAATAAATCGACGGCGAGATCAGAGGAAATAAGTTATGCACATGAATCACGTTATAAGCGTGATCTATCAAATGGCGACTGACGATTTGATGTCCTTCCTGTGACCAGATGGTTTTGGCTGCTAAACCGAGATTGCTTAAGCTTGCTACTCGTTCATTAGCTTCTGTATACACTTCAACTTGTTGCCCCATTTCTCTGAGAAGGTTAATCTCAGCCTCATAACATTCGTCTTCTCCTCCTCTAATCTGGTAATAGTTATGAACCGTTAAAATACGCATAGCCCTAATCCTCGCTTGGCAATATAGGAAGCTTTAATGAGCCAGATCTGAGGCTGATGTTATGAATTGGCGCTGTTTATTTGTAGGCGGCTACATTGTGAGGCAAGACTGATTGGCAATACTGCCGTAGAGACGGCTTAAACGCTCACCCGTTGCTTGCCAACTATAAGTTTCGCTCACGAGTTTTCTGCCCATTTGCCCCATACTATTGATCAGTTCTGGATGTTGAACCAGTTGAGTCATTGCGGCTGCCAAATCACTGACAGACTGCTCTGGCGTATGAGCGGCAACTTTAAAGCCTGTAGTTTCAGTCACTTGAACCGCAGGACCCCCTAGATCTAAACAGATGACTGGGCGACCTGCTGCCATTGCTTCAAGACAGACCCAACCGCCAGAGTCATGCAGACTAGGATGAATTAATACATGGCAGTCCCGCAGTTTGCTCAAAGTTTCCTCGCGAGGTAATCGACCCCAAAATTTAACACGTTGAGCCACTCCTAGTTCTTGAGCCAGGGTTTGAAGTCGCTCTAATTCAGGTCCATCTCCCAAAATCCAATACTCTGCATCAGACAAATCTGCTTTTGCAAAAGCACGTAGACCTAGATGGAAGCCTTTCCAATGCAAGAGCCTACCAATGCTGATGAACCTGATTGGTAAATCATCGGGCAGTTCATATTGTATAAGCCGCTTAATGTCATGGTCTGGTAGTCCGATCGCGGGTACAACCTGTACATTCTTCACGCCCATGTTATGAAGCTGTTGAGCAGTGTCGTCTGTGGTTGCCTGAATTGCAGCACTGCGCCTAGCGGTGATGTGAACAAATGGGTCGAATTCTCCCAGCTTACGCACCCCGTATCTTGCAGTTTCATAAAGTTTAGCTTTCAGATTAAAATCCTGCCAAAACGCCCTCGGTGCGGTTTCTCCACCGGAAACAGGTCCCCAAATCAAGGGGATGGGTAGCAGCGAGAGAAAGCTTGGATTTGAATACTTTGCAAAGGTGACATGGTGAATGAGGTCAAAACTCAGTTCACGATGCAAGCGTCGAGCGACAAAATAGGCTTGAATCTGCCAGAGATAGTGGTGAATTTGCATTGCTCCCGCTTCTCCCCAACGCCAACCGTCGCCCCAAATCGGTAAAGTGAAATACACAAAGTGCAAGTTAGGTTCCGGGTCGCGAGCAAGTTCTGCCTCGATCTCCGTTTTGCTTTCATCAGGACGGGTCAGCACCCAAACTTTGTGATATCTAGCAACCTCTCGCACCGTGTTCCATCCGATGCCAGGTTCTGAACCTTTGCCAGGTTCGCAGGAGTAAGCACACATGAGAATGTTCACAATTTTACGATCTCTTTAAAACGTTTCATCGATCAGTCACTCTGGGATTGAAAAGGCGGAGCAGGAAGTCTTTTAGGATTTTGTTGGCTTAGGTAAAAGCACATTTGCTTTCTTTATGAACTGATGCAGATTTGCGAAGAAGCCTTTAGGAGACGACCACTGTTGATAAAGCTTTCGACACTCGCGCTGAAGGTCAACAAATTCTTGGGCTGATAGACAATCGTGAAAGTCAGCAACCTTTTTTGCGATCGACGACAGTTCGTGTTCATTGATCTGAACGCAGGAGCGTTTCCAGTCAACCACAAAATCGTAGGGTAGGGCACAATCGGTTTCCCTCTGGATTGGAAGGACGATGTGAAAAATGCAAGCGTGTTGTCAACAGATACGTCTTGTGTCCAATCGCCTGTTGCAAAGATAGCGGCTGGGTTTCCTGCCTGCTTTGCATCTCAAGAAATTGAATGCCGCGATTTAATGTAACATCGTCTTTTTGAATCAAGTGCCAGTAAGCTGGGAAAAGAGCTAAATCAGCCTTTTCCAGATCAGTCATTTCTTGAAATGACTAACCGCTTTCTAGATAGTCATCAAAGCGTCCCGCCCGAAAATCATCTGGGTCTTCCAGGGTTTTATTCCAGAAGGGAAAAAGCATGGGCGCATATTTCAAGCTTAAATGCTCACATTGACCTGGGAGAAAGGATGGGTCGGAGAAGATCTTGAGTTTCATAGGATGATTGAGTTCAAGCAAACAGCTTTAGATTAAAGGTGAGTGAGCAGCGACTTGATCAACCCAAATTTTTCCATCAGGGGACAGCAGATGCTCATAGATATGGGCAATTTGCACAGCGGTGTTTTCCCAAGTAAATTGCTTGGCGCGATCGAGTCCTTTCGCAACCAGCATTTGGTAATAAACAGGGTCATTATGCAGATGAGTCACCGCCTTGACGATCGCTTCACTGCGGTGTGGATCGACTAGAACGCCTGCATCGCCAGCGACTTCAGGCATGGCGGAAAGATTGGATGTAATCACGGGAGTGCCACACGCCATTGCCTCTAGAAGGGTCATGCCAAACCCTTCATGGAGAGATGGG
Organism: Phormidesmis sp.; assembly: GCA_965277365.1. Classification (GTDB taxonomy): domain Bacteria; phylum Cyanobacteriota; class Cyanobacteriia; order Leptolyngbyales; family Leptolyngbyaceae; genus Phormidesmis_A. The sequence goes on from CBDICO010000002.1 coordinate 537,864, forward strand.
GCAACTAGAATATCGGCGGCGCTATAGATCTGCACCAAAGTGGCTTTATTGGGGTTGCCCAAATAGCGGATATGGGGTTCTAGATGTTGCTGAGCAATCAACGCTTTTTGTTCATCGGTAAAATCGGCGCTGACTTTCCAAAGCTGCACGGGCAAACCCTGCTGCACTAAGATAGCCACCGCTTGCAAAATGGTGGACAGGTTTTTGCGGGGATGATTTGATCCAACGTTGAGCAGACAGATGGTTTTAGGCGTTGCGCCTTGCTGTTGACGCAAGGTATCTCGTTGATGGGATGGGGATGGCTGAAAGATTGCCTCGACTGCATTGGGGACGACGGTAATCTGGGCGGGGTCAACGGCAAGCAGTTGCGTAGTGTCGTGGGCAGTGACAGACGAAACAGTAACGATGTGGTTTGCCTGCTTCATGCCTTTCACCGATCGTAGCCATAGCCCACTGCTGACGATCGGCACCTGCACAGACCCTTGTAGGTTATTACGATAAAAGAAGTTGATTAAGTCATGACAGGTCACTACAACAGGCGTACCCTTTGGTTTAACCCACCGGACAATATGCGCTTCGCTGTGATCGATCACATGAACGATATCGGCGGATTGATCAGCAACGGAACGGGGAAACCGCCAGAACCGCTCGTAGAATTTTCCCGCTCTCACCCTGACCGATCGACTGTGGCGATCAATGGATTTGGGAGCCAGCTCAATGATCTCCCAGTGAGGACGCACGACACGCAGACCTGCCACGAGACCATCTGCATAAGTATCCATACTGAAATTGGGCATTGGGCGAACAATGGCAATGCGCATTATGGGTTTCTCCTGGACACTAGCGGGATTTGGTCTACACTGCCAGACGGTAGAGCAATGCCAGGATTCACTAGCTCAACGCTGGTTGCTTGGGGGGTAATCCGAGCAATCAGCTCTAAAAAGGCATTGAGTTCACAGTCTAAGTCTTGCTGCGAGAAGACTTCTTTTGCATGTTGACTGTAGGTTTGGCGCGTTTCTGTATCAGCGAGGGTCAACATGGCTGCGGTCAATGCAGTGACATTGCCACAGGGATAAACCAGACCGTTGTGGCGGTGCTGCACCGTGTCGTTATAGCCCCAGTTGCCGCAGCGATCGCTGAGAATTGCCGGACAACCTGCTGCCATTGCTTCGGAGACGACGAGCGGGTGTGGGTCATTGTGGGAGGTCGCAACAAACACATCTAAAGCGGCGTAATATAGCGGTAGTTTGCTCTGATTGACAAAGCCAACATCTAGCACTTCACCGTTGAGTGACCCTAACCGATGCGTAATCTCGGCTTTTAATTCACCGCCACCGATCATAATGCCGCGAATGCGAGGGTCTTTTTGGTGTGCGGCAGAGATCGCTTCAATAAATTCAAACGGGTTTTTGCGATCGATGTATTTGCCGACAAAAGCATAGAGAATGGTTTGGTCATTCCAACCAAGCTGCTGACGAATGACGGAAATCTCTGCCTGCTGGCTGGCAATAGTTTGTTCAAAGCGATTGCGATCTACCGGATAGCAACCCCGCACCGTTTTGGTGTCAGGAACGCCATAGTGTCTGAGATAAATTTCGTTGTGATCGCCACTTGAAATCCAATAATCGATTAAGCCATACATCCAAGGATATAGGATGGTTGTGACAATCTTGCGTAGGTGACTGGATGTACTATCGGTAATGATAGTAGCATCATTTTGCATCAGGATGGGAATCTTGCGGAGCTTGCAAAGCAAAACTGCTAGCCGATAAGACAGGGTATAAAAACTGGAAATAAAAACGGCATCAAAGTTTTGCAGCGTGAGGCGATCGACTAATGCCGGATTCAGCAAGCCGCGCTCAATACTGGATGCAACATTGCCGTTAAGGGCTTTGAGATATTCATACTTATAGCCATTGGTCAAATCTACATCCCACGGTTGACTGCTACCGAGCTGACGATCGCCCCCCAATTGGTTTTCGTTGCACAGATAAAGGGCGGTGACAGATATACCGGGTTGCTGGTTGAGTTTGCGCCAGAGCGGTGCGTGGTGCTGGGTGGGATGGGTGAAGACCACGCCTAGATGAAAGGTGTCGTTCATAGTTAGCTCACCAAAGTACGAAGTCGGGTCAAGGTCCAACCGATCAATTTAGGACGGAGATGCGGGGCATATAGCCAGGAAATTGCTAACGCTGCTAGGGGCACTGGCATAAAACCAACCCAAAGAAACCACACAGTATAGATAATGCGTTTGTGCAGATTGTGCTTTGAGTATTGCCAAAGTGTATGAATGCCCCAATATGTTAGTTGCAGCGGGCGATCTGATGCAACAGGATGTTCTTCTGGTTCTAACCGTAGGGAGGCTAACCGTGACCACATTCGGCCCAAGTTTCTCCTTTCTAGGTCAGGAGGTACGTCGTAGCCTTGTTCTGTTGCCTTGCGCACTAGCAAGGCATAGTTCTGCAAATCGTGGCAAACAAACCGGCGAAAACGGCTTCCTGAAACGCTAGAGAGCGCCCATTGATTGCTGGTGTGAATGCGGTAGATAGCTAAAGGTTCTTCAATACCAATCACCTCGCCGTAAAAAGGAGTTGAAATCATCAAGTAGTCATCTGCGGTGAGTGTATATTCATCTGGGATGGGAAATATTTGCTGTAAGGTTCCACGACTATATGCATTGCCGCTCATGGGTGAACTGGTGTAACCACTTGTTCGCAGTAGTTCTTGCCATACTTGTCCATTAGCCAGCAATTGACCCTCTGGAGGATAGGAGAACCCTAGAGGTTGCTGTTCTATATCAACAACTGTGAGGCGGTAATGGATTTTGGCAAGCTCTGGCTTCCAGTGGTTAGCAATGCGATCAACCGCCTGGGGCAGAAGACAATCATCAGAGTCGAGAAACAGAATGATCTCTCCCTGACTATGGGCAAAGCCATTATTAAGGGCTTTGCCTTGTTTACCGTTCTCTTGTAGAACTGGAATAATGCGATCGCTGTAACTAGCAATGATTTCACGGGAGCGATCGGTGGAACCGTCATCCACTACAATAACTTCAGTATGGGGGTAGGTTTGATTGAGAGCACTATTGATCGCTTCTGCCAGGAAGCGATCGTAGTTGTAGTTATTGATGATAATGCTAACGAGTAACTGATCATTCACCGCTGATTTCTCTCCTAAAATCTTCAGAGCAAATTATTTATAACTCGCCATACAACTGAGGCACAAGCACTATTACTTTAAAGGTCGGCAACTAAAATACGTTTGAACGGATCTTTCAAGAGTGAATACCGAATCAAATGCCTCAGCAGTATATTGTAAGCCTTGAGCCTTCCAAGCTGAGAGAATTTGTGGTTTAGATAAAACACTTGAAGAAGCTGTTGCTCCAAGAGTATTTCTGCTTTCGCTTCTAATGATATTTCTTGAGCAATTTCAACTACCGAGCTTCCATGCCTTCTGATGAGATGAATTAGAATTGACTGGAGTCCACGGTTGTATTGAATCTGATTTAGTTTTAGTTGAAGGGTACCCCAGAAGTCATTCCCTTTTCTTCTGGGGAAAAATGTATAAACGCACAATGGATAAGGTTCAAACACAAGGGGTTCTTGAATTTGCAGCGTTCTAAAAAGTTCTTGGTGCAATGCATCTTCAATCGAAGAACCAATCTGCAGGTTAGACTTAATTCGATCAGTACGCCAAAACAAACCACCGTTTGAGATGCCTTCACAAAATAGAAGTCGTGCATGGATTTCTATCGGTTTATAAATTCCTTGCTTAAACCATCGCCCTCTAGTTGTTTCATTAAATGAGATTGAAGCACCATATCTCTCGTGTCTAATTTCCTGATTCCGTAAAACGATATTGACATTTTTAGCTTCAATCGCCTCAATGTTTTTAGCAATAAATTCTGGAAATAGATAGTTGTCATCTTCCAAAACGAAGGCGTATTTACCACCAGCATAATCAGATGATTTGAAGGCATGATCGAGGTTTTTCGCCTGACCAAGATTTGTTTGATGGGGCTGATAAATAATTCTGCTATCATTCAAACATTCTACGACTTCTTTAGCCTCTTGCTCAGGTGAATCGTCAAAGACAAGAGCTATCCAATCTTGATGAATTTGAGCAATGGCACTCATAAGGGCACGCTGGAGTAATTGAGGACGCTTATAAGTTGTTACTCGGATTTCGCAAAGTGTCATTTTCTCTCCTTTTAGAGATTGCTGTTTCTAGAAAATCAGGCAGTCAAATGCAGCCTACACAATATTACAGACTCATCAGCAAATTCTTAATGGTCTTCCCTGCAACTGACCAACTTACCTGAGTCTCGTACTCGTAAAAAGAAGAAACAGGTAATTCGTGTATTTTGTGTAATTAAGAAATAAGTTTGAAATATAGTGATGATATTCGGCGATATCAACAGATGTATGGAATAACATGCCTTTAGCATTATTTTTAATCATCGTTAGAACGCTTAGACCTGCTGCCAATAAATTTAAGTAAGTATCGCAAACAGCTAATCCTGAAAACTCTTTTACTTCTAGCGATGGAAACAGCTTTTTCAGAAAAGCTCTGGAAAAGCAAAGATTGAACGTTGAAGGCGTAAAATGAGGAAGTTCTGCATCTTTAGTGTTGCTTCTGGAATAAATTCTATGAGGAATATTCTGAGAATTATCGTCTAGAACATCTTGGATAATAGATTGAAGGTTGGTACCTATTAAACCTTTGGGTTCAACTGGCGCAGACTCAGTAAATATCCAATCAATACCTGGCTCTGATGCAAACAGTCTAAAAACTTTAGATGCTTTATTACGCAGGAAAAGATCGTCGGCATCTAGAAGGAGAATGGCTTTTCCCTTACTTGCGGCAAAGCCAGCGCTGAGCGGTGAAGCCTGTCCGCCGTTCTCTTTAAAGACAGCAGTGACTCGATCTTTATAGCCCAAAATTACGTCACGAGAGTTATCTGTAGAGCCATCATCGACAACAATAGTTTCAAGGTTTGGGTAAGACTGTCCTAAGGCGCTATCGATCGCCTCTGCCAAGAAGCGATCGTAATTGTAGTTGTTGATAATAATGCTGACAGGTGGCTGAGCCTTCATCTTAGTTCCTCCTTTTCAAGAACAAGCTTTCATCAAAATGAATATTTCTCATTTAGATACGCAGTCGATGAAAACTCACAGTCAATGTTATTTGCTGTTCCAAGATTTGCTGCGTGAAGTTGACAAATAATGCGGTTATCATTAAACAATACTCCGGACAAATTTTGAGCAGATTTTAGACCTCGAACGCTGATTCAGCCGTAGGCTTGATCTTTTTTTCAAAGTCAGGGGTGGAGCTAACATTGAAAAAATAGCTCAGTCCTGAAGTCGTAAGCCCTGAAAGCCTTTTGGAGCCGTTCTAAAAAATGTCCGGAGTATTGATTAAAGGCATCTAGTAGTCTTTACAAGCGTTGCGTGCAAAATCCGGAGAAAGACTTAGTAGGATCTTCTCTATTAGAATGAGATTAAGCAAAAATCACCAGGAAAAACTTGAAGTGCATAGCAACTTAAGAAATCAAATGCCTGTAATGCTCCAAAGCTGAAGCAGCGATTTTATCCCAATCGAGATGTTGAAGGACATAATGCCTTCCGCTTAAACCCATATCTTTCCACCCAGCGCGGCAATTTAATAGTTTAAGTAGTCCGCCTTCAATAGAGCTAACTTCAGGGGATACAGTAATTCCACAACCACTTGCTTGCACATGCGGTGCTATACCAGCTTCTTCTGACACCAGCAGAACGCGTCCAGCCAACATTGCCTCAAGTGCAGACAGCCCAAATCCCTCAAAACGTGAAGGCAAGCAAAACACGTCGTAGTTTGAAATAATCTGTGAGGGAGATTGAGTGTAATCTGGCTCAAGAAACTTAACTCTCTCTTCCAGAAGAAGTTTGTCAGCTCTTGCTTGTAACTGTTTTTTGTATCCACCGTCTGGACCCTGTATAGTAAGCTGAACGCTTGTTTGCTTAGTAATAGAAGCAAATGCTTCAAGCAACAGATCAAGTCCTTTATGGGGTGTATCAATACGACCAAAGAAGAAAAGTTTGATGGGTTTATCTACCTGCCAGTCTAAATTTCTTTCTGAATGAACATCTGTTGAAGAAAAGCCATTGGTCACCTCAATGATAGGAGTTCTGATTCCTAGCTGATGCAACCATCGGGCTTGGCGAATGTCTAACACTTGGATTGCTTTTGCCTGTCTCAGAATTCGTTTCTCTAGCAGATGCCAAAACGTCCACTTCAGGTGTGCATTTTTGCGGAACATGGCTGGGTGATAAACATCGTGAGGCGCAATAACATAAGGAAGTTTTGCTTTCTTAAGCAAGCGAGACAGGGAGTAAATACTGGGATGAAATATACCATTGAGGACAAGAAGACTCTCCTGCTCTATGGCATCTCGAACATACTGCTTTAGACCCGATGAGAGCGTAAAAGATGGACGAGATTGAATCGGCTGTTCAAAGCATTCGATTCTATAGCCATCAGTTGTTTGAAAAGAGCTATCTCCAGATTGAGAGGCTTCGGATAAAACTGTGACCTCAGCACCACAATTTGTCAAACCACACGCTAAGCCATGAATTGCCTTCTTAAGCCCGTCATTGATGTCATTGCCCTTGGCTGGAAAATGTCTCAGATAAAGATAAATCTTCATAAGCCTATGCTCGTCCTAACCCATTATATCGAGTAGTAAATTTCTTACTGTCTGTCCGGCAACTGCCCAGTTGAGACGTGATTGATACTCATGAAAAGATGAAAGAGCTAAGTTTTTGTATGCCGAATAGTTGCTAAAAGTGTAGCTAATATAGGCACAATACTCGGAGATTTCAGCGTCTTTAACAAACAATTTTCCGTTCAAGTCGTCTTTAATAATTGTTGGTATGCCACCAACCTTAGTGGCTAGGCAGGGAACAGCTAAAGCATTTGCTTCACAAAAGACAATGCCATAGCACTCCGCCTGTGAGGGCAAGATTAAAAAATGAGACTCTGCAATAAGCTGTGAAATTCGTTGTTTACCTTCAGGTGTAGATTTGCTGATAAAACCGAGTGGTTTAACAAAGTCTGGTAACGGTCCTTCCACAAGAGGCTGACAGCCAACAACGGTCAATTCTGTCTTTAAACCTGACGCGTTAAGCTCTTGGGCAACCTTAAAGGCAACATTGCCTCCTTTACGTAGCCAATCTACACCGAGCAGGAGAAGCTTACAGACTTCTGTAGAACGGGATTCAACCAGTACTTTAATTTCATCCAGCGTTTTTTCATCTTCGATGTTGGCACCAAACGGCACGACTTTAACCTTTGCTGGGTCAGCCCCGTAGTGTGTGATGGCGGTTTGTGCTGCCCATTCAGAGGCATAGATGGCTAATGTCGATCGCTGGAGAGCGAGGGTTTCCATCAAATTCCCATGTCTAATTGTTTCCTGGCAAAGATTACTATAGTGAGGGTAAAAGTCGAGTACGCCTGCAAAGGTAGCATCTGCCCAAAAAACAATTGGCTGTTTACAGTTGAGGTAGGCGATCGCGTTATTTGTAGGGCTGAAGATAACATCAGAATTGAGGCTAGAAATCTTTTGCGCTACCTGCTTAGCATAATCTTTGAGAATAAAAGGCTCTGGATCTCTCAAGTATCTTTCGTGAAACAAATCATGATAATGCCGTTTATATTTTCGTATAATCTTGCTTGCTAATCTGTCTTCTAAGGGACCAACGTAATCAAGTGCGATCGATGAATTTTGCAGTGATTGAGCAATATGGTAGCCTGTTCCTGACCACATTTTGATATCTTGAGCATCGAAGGAAGTAACGTAGGCTAACTTCATAAGGTCTCTCATCTCTAAGTACAGACCAAAAATGGAGAACGGGAGAACGGACTCTGCTAAAACGCCAGTGCAGCAAAGGTTTCAGCCGTTTTAGCTAGAAGCCCCGCTGGAAGAGCACTTCAGGCTTTTGTCCTGTACTTAGCTCTCATCTATGTAAATCGATTCGATGTCTTCAATACGATGCGAATTTGCACCGAACAGAAGTTTAAGACTCTTACTTATGTACAGCAATGGGTAAAGCAATTTGCCCTTGGTGATTGACCTAGCGATGGAGTGAATCACTCGAAGGAAAATCAGCAGAACTTGTCTCACCCAATAACCATTACTCTGGAACAATTTGTGATCAGGGAAATCCACGATAATTGCTGCTTTCTTTACGTATTCTTCAAACGTAATTACTCAACTTAGAGGGAATAGTGATTCTAGAGGATTTAAGGCAGTAAGAATGGTCTCAAAAGCAGACAAACCTTGTCGTCTTCCAGTATTGACAACAGAACGAACCGCAGCAAACAGATCTCGCCCCCAGTCAGAGCGAAAGCCATCCGTGATTTTGCGAATATCACGCTCCATCGGAGTGCTTGTTCACTCGCATTAGCCGTCGCTGGAATACTGGGGTCGTCTAAAAACATAAATAAGTTGTCCCGCTGTTAAATGTCAATTACATAGGCGTATAAATTTGAAGGCATTCTCTTCTCTTATTGAGCTGCTGAGATCGGTTGCGAGATGAAAAGACGAGCAGATCGCGGCTGACCCGAAACGACAATTATCAGGATATTGTACTAATCAGATGAATTCTCCCGTGACTGACCATCAGAATTTTGGGTTGCTCTAAGAATAGACAGCACAAATTGGCGTTCTGACTTCTGCTCATCCAGGGAGAAGCTAGAACAGGAGAAGGAAGTAGCCTCTGACCTGTTACTTATTTTTTGTGCGAGAGATCGCCGATTGCTTCCGAAAACTCTCCGCTTTCAGTTCGATAATGGTCGCGTGATGGACTAAGCGATCTATCGCGGCAACCGTCATCATCGAGTCGGTGAAGATGCTATCCCACTGGCTGAAAGGCTGATTTGCGGTGATGAGTAAACTCCGGCGCTCATAGCGATGGGAGATTAATTCAAACAAGACCGAGGTTTCAGCTTCAGACTTTTTGACATAGCCCAGATCATCGACGACGATTAAATCGTAGCGATCTAGCTTGACCAGCCAGGGTTGCAGTTGGAGTTGTAACTTAGCCTGTTGCAGCAGTTGCACCAAGGCGGTGGCGGGAAAGAATTTAACCCGTTGCCCCAGTTCCAACATCGAGCGCGATAAGGCACTGGCAAGATGCGTTTTGCCCACACCCGAAGCCCCAAATAACAAGCAGTTGCCCCCCTGCTCAACCCAGCTTGTGTCTTGCGCCAATTGCATGAGCGCCGCTGGATTCAGACCTGGAAGATGACTGAACTCAAAGTTGGAGAAGGATTTTCCATAGGGCAGTTGGGACTCTTTCAGCGCTCGGCTCAGGCGGGCTTGCTCTCGGCGTTGGCTTTCCCCTTCGCACAATGCCAGCAAGAACTGCGCATAAGACCAGTGTTCCTGAGTCGCTTGCTGTTCTATTTGCTGCCACTGAGACTTCATCTGACTGAGGTTGAGGCGTTTGAGGTAGTCGTTGAGACTCTGGGATGCACCCGGTAGATTCGAGGAGTTGGTCATAGGTGGCGAGGTGATGTTGAGTGGTCTCCATCAGGGTGAGAGCGGCGGCATCTGGAATGAGATCAAAATCTTGCTGCAATCGTCTCAAAGTCAGGGTCGGCGGATGGGCTGCCAATTGAGTCTGAACATAGGTGGCAACCAGTTCTTCTTTGTCCTGGGTCGCGGCAATGTAGAGGGCTTCGACCATCAATCGAGCCGCCAAGTCGGGTTCATTGACCTGTTTCATCCGTTGCCACAATTGCTGCCACTGTTCATTGGGCAGTAAATCATCTTGCCAATCACAATGTAAAAAGGCTCTGGGCTTGCGGCGCAAACTTTCAACCAGATGGCGATAGTTGATGCTACGACCCCGACGGATCTTCGCACTGCCATGGACATGCAGTCGGGGCAAGGTCATGACGGTCGTGGTGCCGACAAAGCCCACGAGTTGGTCATGATAGAGGTGAATCGTTAAGCGTTGTCCCACCAAGCGAGACGGCACACTGTAGAGAATGCAACGGGCGGTGATGGTGCTATAGCAACTGACTTTGACGCTCAGCACTTCATAGTCGGGAGAGCGGTAGCGAGGTAAGGCTTGCAGAACAGCTTTTTCAATCTCAAACTTTTGAGTCCGTTTAGCATTTTGTTGGGCAACGACCTGTTCGATCAAGGCTTGATACGCGGCGACGGATTCAAAATCAAAACTACCCCGTCGAAATAGGGCTTGGCAGAGTTTGCGTTTGAAGTGACCGTGAGGCGATTCGATAGAGCCGTTTTCATGGGCAACGCCTTTATTGTTGTGGGTGGGGCGGACTCGATAATGGCTGCACACTTCGCCATACATCTGGGTCAGTTTGGGGTTGCGTCCTCCCACATTGCGATAAGCCGCACTCAAACTGTCGGTGCGATGGGTTTGGGGCACGCCGCCACAAGCCGCCAAGGCATTCTGTAAGCCCTGGGACAAGCCGACAAAACTCTCTCCGCCCTGAATCACTTGCACGTATTGCCAGCCGCTGTATGCCAAGCGGTAGTGGTAGAGCAGATGCTGAAAGGATTGACCCTTGACCGTAATCGTCACCCCTTTGAGATGGGTGAAATCCGATAGACCCATTGCTCCTGGCTCATGACGGATCTTGAACATCACCTCCTTGGGTTTGCCACAGGCAGCTTTCCAGCGCTCGACCCGTCGTTGCACTGTCCGCAAAACGCCTTCATATTCGCCGGGATAAGTGTCCTGTAAATACTCAAATAAGGTCATCGGTTCAATGCGCGGCTCGGCTTTGAGCATCGGTTCTAGCTCACTTAACCAGACCGCCTCCAAAGGGTCGGCGCGGGTTGACCAATCACGGGGTCTGCCTTGCTGGGGTTGATGGACTCCGGTATCAATCCGACTTCCGGTGCGGATGGAGATACCGGCTTTTGCCGCAGCAGTTTGTTGTCCTACTCCAGAATCTCGTTTATTCATGTACTGTTGGACTTGTTGATAATTAATTTGGACGGGCACTAGGAGTCTCTAATTTGCGTTAGGGGTTCTCTCTTAGTGTCTTTTCTTTTGGCTACCTCGCTGTACCATTGACATCCCTCACTCTGGGCGATCTGATGAGCGTTCTAAATTTGCTTCTCGATACCTAGACTAAGTAATTGTCGTGTGCCTTCTATTTACGCCTATCTAATTGTCGCGTCATATCCCGCAACTCAAGATACCGTTTTCGCCATCGAAGCCCATCTGATTGCTGAGGCGACAAGGCTATGACAGCTTCGAGATCGCGATACAACCGACATCGATATTGATAGCGAGTCGATTCTGCCAAACCTGACCAGCGTCTTTGCAGAACAAATGACCGCAGGGGTAACTGCTTTATCCTTGCTGAGAAAACCGCATCCCCAGCATCAATGCCCTATTAACACTCTCGCAGTTGGTGAGCCAGACAGACTTGCCATAATTCTGCTGGGTGCGTCTTTTGCGCGCTAAACAAATCTGACACCCAGATTTCAGGTCGAGGCTCTCCCATCCCCTCAATCATCACATTTCCCCCACGCGATGGACGAATCACATGGAAACACAATTGCTCATTCTGAAAGACCCA
>CBDICO010000003.1:0-22467 GCA_965277365.1 Phormidesmis sp.
GTGTGTATACAGTAGCCCAAGGGTGGGAGAGGGACTTTGAAATCTGGCTCCCCTTCTCCCAAAGGTGGGAGAAGGGGTTGGGGGATGAGGGCATCTTCGGACTTCTGCAAGAAGTTTAATGAGCGACTAACTTCGTCATCCCTCATCCTTTCCCCTTCCCATACTAAAACTGGCAATAGTCAGCAAATTCACCCCGCCACCTTGGGGGATCTCACTTAGCAGTCATGAATCAAAAATCAACTCAGCCTCAATCAGACGCATCTTTCTCAATGGAAGACTTTGCCAAAGCGCTGGAGCAACACGACTATCAGTTTGCTCAAGGGCAGATCGTCCGAGGCAAGGTGTTTAGCTATGAAAGCGGCGGTGCGCTGATCGACATCGGTGGAAAGTCGCCTGCCTTTTTGTCGATCGCAGAAGCCAGTGTGCGCCAGATTAGCGATATCTCTGCGGTGCTGCCTGATCAGGATGAGGAGCGAGATTTTCTGATTATTCGTGAGCAGGACGAAAATGGACAAGTCACGCTCTCACTGCGTCAACTGGAGATCAAAAAAATCTGGGATCGACTCGCTGATGTGCAGGACAGCAAGCAAAGTCTGCAAGTGCGCGTCACAGGCATGAATAAAGGCGGCGTGACGGTCGATGTGCAGGGCTTACGTGGGTTTATTCCGCGATCGCATTTAGTTGAGCGAGAGAATTTAGAGACGCTCAAAGGTCAAACGTTGACGGCGACGTTTTTGGAGATGGATCGCGATCGTAATAAGCTAGTGCTATCCAATCGTCTCGCGGCTCGGAGTGCCAGCTTTAGTCAATTAGAAGTCGGGCAACTGATCGAAGGCAAAGTCGTAAGCCTCAAACCCTTTGGAGCGTTTGTAGAATTCGATAGCACTACGGGTCTGCTGCACATCAACCAAGTCAGCAAAAACTACATCGCGTCGCTGCCTGCCCTGCTGCAAGTCGGACAGGTGATTAAAGCAATGATCGTCGAATTGGATGAGGGCAGAGGTCGAATTTCTCTGTCTACAAAAGTTCTCGAAAACCATCCCGGCGAGATGACTGAGAATATGGCTCAAGTCATGGACGAAGCAGAATCTCGTCAAGAACGAGCTAGAAAAAATCTCTTAGGCGAATAAGAATTTCCATGACAACGATTTGGGAACTCGATTATTATTCACGACCGATCGTGGATGAAAACAACAAAAAAGTCTGGGAAGTTCTGATCTGCGAAAGTCCGACTCGGATTGATGCTGAACCAGACTCGCTGTTTCGCTACGCCGAATATTGTTCGAGCACGCAGGTCAATTCGGGCTGGTTGAAGAACGCGATCGCAGAAGCCATTTCGCGCGCCCCTAACCCGCCGGACAAGATCCGCTTCTTTCGGCAGGCAATGAATAATATGATCACCACTGCCTGCAATGGCTTGAATGTGCCAGCCCAACTGAGTCGGCGGACATTTGCCTTGAGCCAATGGGTGCGCGATCGCATGGAAACGGTCTACCCCAATCATCCGGGGTTTCAGCCGTCTAAAAATCCGTCGGTAACGTTTCCTACGACTCCCGCCGAGCCGTTGCCCGATGCTCTGATTGGACAGAAATGGATCTTCGCCACATTGGAGACCAACGCCTTTGACGACATGAACGACTGGGCGATCGACTTTGGCGAATCGTTCCCCCTCAAACTGGCAGGACTTGCGCCCGACACTCCCATTCCAGGGCTGATTATTTATTCGTCTCGTGCGATGCCAATGGCAGCTTGGATGTCAGGGCTAGAAATGGCGGCGATTAAGTTTGACCCCGATGCACCGACGCGATTGATGTTAGAAACCGGAGTCAGCGATCGCTGGATTCTCACCAGTCTCGACCTCAAAACTCAGCCAGAGGCAAAACAATTTGAAATGGCTAAACAAGTCTCGAATCAAGTTCACTTTTTAGCGATTCAAACTGATCCCCAAGTCGAAGCCTTTGCCGGGTTTTGGCTATTACAAGAGGTCAATTTAGCGTAGGCTTACGGTGGGTAAAGAGTTTTCAACTTGCAGGATATGCTACCAGAACAATTGCTGGAACTAGCTGCTCGATCGGGCGCAGACGCAGCAGAAGTCTTTCAGTCACGATCGCTGTCGCGCCCTGTTTTTTTTGAGGCAAACCGACTTAAACACCTCGAAAGTGCCGACTCAGAAGGAACGGCGCTACGACTCTGGAGAAATGGATGTCCGGGATTAGCGGTGGCTTATGGCTCCGTGGAGGCTCAGGCGTTGGTCGATCGCGCCATTGCCCTCAGTCAACTCAACGAACCCGAAGAGGTTGAGTTAGCGCCTGCATCTCGATTAATCTATCCCGACATGGGAGAAGCCGTCTCGGTGGAAACGCTCGTAGAATGGGGAAAACACGCGATCGAGCTTGTGCGAGATCACTACCCTGAAGTTTTATGCGCGGGGGGCTGGGAATGTGAATCAGAAACGACGCGTCTCATCACCTCAAACGGGCTGGATTGTGGCTATACTGACACGACGTTGAGCGGCTATCTAGAAGTCGAATGGGTGCGGGGAGATGATTTTCTTAACGTCAGCGATGGGCAAACATTACGAGATAGTCTCGATCCGGCTTTCGTCGCTCAACTGATCATGCAGCGTTTAGAGTGGGCAAACGAAAATGTAGGTGCCCCGATCGGGCGAGTTCCCATTCTCTTCACCTCTAAAGCCGCCGATATGCTTTGGGGCACCGTGCAAGCGGCGTTGAATGGCAAACAGGTGATCGAAGGGGCATCCCCCTGGAGCGATCGCCTCAATCAATCCGTCACGTCTAAATCCCTCACGATCAGTCAAAAACCAGAGGCGGGTCCGTTTAGCTGCCCATTTGATGATGAGGGCACACCGACTCGATCGATCACGTTTATCGACAGAGGCGTGTTGCAGTTATTTTATGCCGATCGTACGACTGGAAAAATCTTAGGCAGTGGCACGACCGGAAATGGCTTTCGTCCTGGATTAGGCAGCTACCCCAATCCTGGCTTATTTAATCTGCTGATTGAGCCGGGTGTCAAATCGCTTCCAGAATTGATTTCGACGATGGGAGACGGACTCGTTTTAGATCAAATGCTGGGAGGTGGATCAGGCATCTCTGGCGAATTTTCGATCAATGTTGACTTAGGCTATCGAGTGCAAAGGGGTCAAATCGTCGGCAGAGTTAAAGACACAATGGTCGCGGGGAGTGTCTACACCGCTCTCAAAAACCTGGTCGAACTTGGAGGCGATGGCGACTGGAACGGCTCGTGTCACACGCCTTCGCTGATTGTGGAAGGACTCTCAGTGACGGGGCGCAGCGCAGACTAAACGCCGAAATAAAGGGTGACATCTGCTCTCGCACGATGCCACCCGTAACCTTCACCTACAAAACGAGCGCGCTATCGCAAAACGGTTTCTCTCAACTCAGACTCTAAGATCTGGAGAAGCTGATAGTCTCCCCGGTCTTTTGCTACCTGCATCCGATGCTCTAAGCTGCGATCGATATTTGCTTTGTGGATGCGCTTAAGCTGCTGTAAGACGTTGAACGTAGAGCGGATCGGTTGTGCTTGAGACGATCGCTCAATTTGAGAGAAGTCTCGCTGAGAATAAAATCCTTTCTGACCCTTTAAGGTGTGGGGCGATCGAGGAATCGGAGCTTCAGCGAGGGTGTAGCACTTCCAAGACGTTCCGCGATAACTGGCTTGAATTTCGCTTTCCGTCACTTCAAGCGTGGGCGGAGTGTAGTCATAACTAACACCACGATAAGAAAGTCGCATATTGGGTTGCCTCTGACAAAGGTGAAGATTAGAGGAAGCGCGTTCCTTCAAGAGTGCTGTCAAACAGGTCAGACTCTTTACTTCCGTCTTGCTCGGCATTTAGCCAGAATCAGATGAACGATTTACTTTCTGTAGTATAAGCTACTGTTTTTAGATTAAAGATTCAACTTAAGAAAGATTCAAATTTAAAGAGGAGTGGAGCTAGTTGAACTTTCATTCTGATGCGTGGCACATACTCCGCTTGAGTCCCACTGTAAGACTGCCAACAGCACCGAACTCAGACCCATCACAAGTCCGGTTTCGAGAAACTGCCAAACGCTGATATAGGGAAGGGTGACGATCGCTAGCAGATGCACTAAGCAAATCAGCAGAAATGCCCGCGATCGCATCTTTAACCCCGTGTAAAGATAACCAAACGCATTCAGCAATAACCACAGCAAAGGGAGTTGCATTAAGATCGGTGACCAGCCCAGAAAAATGCTCAAGTCAGTCAGCACTAGCCCCACCAACATCAGGAAAACCCAGGCAGACGCGATCCGATTGAGCGGTTCTACTACAGTGCAATGTTCAGAGAGTTTGACCATTGCCCCAGTGCCTACAAGCGTCAGACCTGACCAGAAAATGGCTTGGGTTGTCCAATCGATCGGCGCAAATTGAGCCGTTAAAAAAATAATTCCTGAGATGATGCCCCAGAGCAAACACGCCTGATCAATGCGTGTATAAAAGGTTGAAAAAATGGTGGTTTGCCCTAGCTGCCAATGGAGTCGCCATAAACCAGGGAGGTCTTCGATCGCAAACGCCGACTCTTTGCGCTGGAGTGGGGGAACCTCTCGATTAAAAAAGTCACGGCTAAAAGGAGATACCCGGAACATAAGGTTTTATAAATAATTAAGAATGCCAACGTGTCTTCTTCAACCAGTCTGCCTTCAAAGATCTATGAATGGTGTCTGAATGGCTACAAGTATGGTTCTATCAGACGACTCGATCGAGACAATGTTTAGATCTGTCTAGAGAGCTAATTGAGAGACAGATTCTGTTACCAATCATGCCTATATAGTACGAAAGCCTCGCTTACAGTCAGTAAACGAGACTCTCATAAGTTTGATTAGAACGCGATCGGCAGAAAGGATTCTATCTCCAAGTCTGTTCGCCGTCTTCGTTAATTCTGGCTTGGCGAATCAAATCTGAAATTTCTTCTGCATCTTTGACGTGATGCAATGGCTTTTCCTCACCGTCTGGCATATCAAACACCATATAAGTCGGAACTGTGATGTGATCGCCTGTAATATCAGCCGTGTCAACTGCGACTTGTTGAGCTTTTTCTTCTACAGACTTTGAATCATCGATACGATCGCCCGGATTGCTCGCTAAATGTCCTTTGTCTAACTCTGCCTGTTGCTCCCGTTTTTGTTTAGGGTCAACCTCTTCAGCAGTCATGGGTTGATTGATTCCGGCTTCGCTATCGGCAGGCATTGAATCTTTGTTCATAAGAGGTGTTATAAAATGAATTACTACAGCTAATGCTAAAAAAAAAGAGGCAACTACGCCTCCTTCAAATGATGGAATATAGGGATAGTCCTAAAGGTTGAGATTGTTGAATCACAGTCAATGAGAGAAATTAACTCAACGGTAATCGCTCTAAAATACAGACTTTCGACACTTCACTT
Organism: Phormidesmis sp.; assembly: GCA_965277365.1. Lineage (GTDB taxonomy): Bacteria > Cyanobacteriota > Cyanobacteriia > Leptolyngbyales > Leptolyngbyaceae > Phormidesmis_A. The sequence continues at coordinate 5,442 of CBDICO010000003.1, forward strand.
ATGACTGAGGTCTATGCTTTGGTCCATAACCAATCACGGCAACTTTGTGACGATAAATTAATTCTGCACCATACCATCCCGTGATCGCTAACAAGGTCGCCACAACTAGAGAAATAATCAGTCCAACTGGTAAGATTGCATCCCTTTGATGATTCCATCGCAGCCAAAAACTAACAGCAGACAGAGTGAGTGCGGCAACGTTCCCGACCATGTGTGCCCAGCCTGCGCTATGTTCACGCACCCGATCGATTCTTGCAAAGTCGCTCATGCCAGTTGCCGCAGCCACTAGCCCTGTCACAATGCCTGCTCCAATGAGCCAAAAAGATGCCCTTGCCCAAAAAGAATCTCCGGTAAGCCAGTAACCGACATCAGTGCCCAAAGCACCCGTCAAAAACGCGATCGGAAAGGTGACCAGCAGCGGATGTAACGGATGCCCAAAGATGGCGACGGTGCTAGGAACACCGCTATCGCGATATTCAGCTTCGTCAGCCTCGATCACAGGGGGGATGCTGGGAGTGTGAGCACGAGTCATAGTGTTCTCCTAAAATGATTAGGGTGGGTGAGAGCAATTATAATTACCTGATGACAAAGGGCGAATAATCGTCGCCCAATAAAACCTCATTCTCAGGAATAGATGCATTTATGATGAGGGGAAGTGATCGACGTGCGCCTCTGACTCAAGGACTAATTTTCCTTTCTGAACGTCGAGTCTCTTGAGTTTCAGGGCTATGCCATCTAGCTCAAAGTTTTTTAGGTTGAGAAGTTCGCGGGCTTGACTGAGCAATGCCTCCGTTAATTGTGGAGAAAGGTCTTGACCTTCGACATACTGCACGTCTTCTAGGACCACTTGCTGCCCACCAGGGCTAACTTTTGGAACCGTGGTAAACGCAACTCGGTGCTTTTCTTGTGTTCCTTGCAGAAGAACCTCTGTACTTAGAAAAATTTTGCCATCACCCGGTAGACCAAACTCAATGTGGTGAGTGTCTACGGTTGCCAGTTCGCCATTCACGGTCACGTCCAGGTTTTGCATCTTGTCGCGGATAAAGTCTGAGCTAAACGCCCGGTTGACATCCTGCTCGGTCAAAACTACATGGGTTTCGGCATCGGTCGGTCGAGTCAACTCAATCTTGCCAAACGGAACACTAAGCGGGTTGAGTGTCACCTTCCCGGTGTGCATTTCCATCTCTTCAATTCGCAGATCGTGCTGCATCACTAAACCCTCAGCTTTGATCGAGACTGAATCAACGGTTCCTGACATCAGCTTAAACGGGTCAGTTTCAATCTCAACATCTAAGTTTTTGACCTCATCTAGTTGGCTAAAGATACCCATCTCTGCGACTTTGTTAAGTGCCTGTTCTCCTAAATCTGACATTCTTAAATTCCTTATCTCGTCGTTATGGCGATACTTTAAGGCACAACTCTGAGTGTAAGTATCTACAAGGCGGTAGAGAAGGTCCGCGATCGCACTCCATCTTCGAGAAGAATAATCGGCTCTACAGTAGCTTGCGAGTGCTCAACTGCACTTGACGCGGTAGCTCGACGATCAAGGTTGAGCCTTGCCCTAACTCGCTTTCAACAGTGATGTCTCCGCCCATCAAATGGGTGAGCGCTTTGGTAATCGCTAACCCTAATCCGGTTCCCCCGTGCACACGAGTCATTGTTTGATTGGTTTGTCGAAACTCTTGAAAGATGAAGCCTAAGTCGGCTTCTGCAATTCCAATTCCGGTGTCTCGAACCGCGATCGTGACGTGTTCACCCGGCAGGAGATCGACTTCAATTAAGATGTGCCCTTCATCAGTAAATTTAATTGCGTTGGACAATAAGTTCACCAAAATTTGACGAAGGCGAACCCGATCGTTGACGACTGAAAAATGATCTTGAACTAAACGAACCTGTAAAGATAGGTTTTTTTTGGTTGCCAACAGTCGGAGTTCTTCAACCGTTTCGTTGACTAAATCTGGCACGTCAAAAGTTTCTAAGTGGAGTTCTAACTGATTTGATCGCAGTTTTGAGAAGTCTAAAACATCCTCAATTAGACTTAACAAATGCCGTCCATTCTCAAAGATTCGCTCAATCATGCTGAATTGCTGCGACTCAAATCTCTGTTGGAAGTGGCGCAACAGCACGCTAGAAAACCCCAAAATTGCGTTTAGGGGAGTTCTCAATTCATGAGACATGGTGGCAATGAATTGGGCTTTGAGTCGATCGGCTTCGATTAGCTCTAAGTTTTGAAGCTGCATCTGCTGTAGCTGCGCTTCAATTTGCTTACGTTCGGCAATATCTCGAATTAGCCAACGCAGCGCGATCGCTTTGCCTTCGGCATCTCTGACAGCCGCGACCGTAATTGCCGCTTCAAACCGAGGTTTACTGCGGGCGATTAAACAAATCTCCCATTCTTGAATGCGATCGATGACTCGCAGTTGTAACAGCAGCGATCGAAATACCCGACGCTGTTCTTCAGGCACAAAGTTGGTCAGAATTTTGCCTGCAAGATATTTTTGGGACACATTTAATAAGTCTGCGGCTGCCCGATTTGCCTCATAAATTTTTCCATGAATATCAGTGACCAAATATCCATCAGGTGCAAAATCAAATAAGTCTTGATATCGGCGGCGCTCATCTTCTAACTGTTGACGAGCCTGATGCAATTCTTCATTGTGTTCACAGACTTCTTCTTCTACAACCCGGAGTTCTTCTAAGGCATTTGAGAGTGCCTTGATGTAGCTTAGTGCAAGCTGCGGTTGCTCAATTGGCGTATCTCCCACATTCTGATAGAGTTCAGCCGCTCTTTGATCAACAGTTTCCAGATGTTTAGCGATCTTGCTACGATCGCTGCTAAATCTTGTTTCATCCATGTCATCTTATGCTTATTGTCAAGTCGTGTTGACAGAAAAAATAATATCCAGCCTCAATAGTTCTGAAGGATTAAAAAGAAGTATTTTTTAAAGTTAGAGAGAGACCTTTTTTAGAGAATCGAATGAGTTTCAGTGCTCTAAACGTTGGCGAACGTAAAAACATGCGTTCAGTAGTGCGGCAACCCTGTTTCGAGCTAGTGAACACGTTTCAAATTCCCTGTGTCCACAATTACAGATTAAGAGATTTTTGCACTCCTCTTAAGGGTTGAGATGAGCAGCCAAAAGGCTTAGAACCCCTAACTTTTGGCGAACTTGTCAACCTATGAGCACCCCTTTAAAAGGTAGTAAATGCCGATCGTTGAATTAATTCAGATGAAATTAATTCTGCAAGCCTCGACTCAATACGCTAGCTTGACGAAAGCGGGTAGTGTCAATCTTTTTCAACATCAGCTAAGACAGTTCAGTAAAATCAGGCTGGCTGGAGAGGGGTTCAAAGCTACAGCCAGCTTTCTAAAGTATCTAAGTCAGTTGTGAAAGTCTCGTACATCAGATTTCCTTAGACTGGTGGAGTTGCAAGCCAGAAACGAGCGCAGTCGATGATAATGCGATTTTGACAGGGTGATTGAAGCTAGTCTTTAACTCGTCAACCGCTTCCCTCACTGGGGATAATGACCAGCAATCAGCCAGGGAATGATGAGAATGGGCAGCAAACTGGGCTAAAAGTGTCATCAGACGATCGCCCGCACAAGATCGCTACACTAGAGAAGAGTTTTGGTTCATCGTCAATTAAGACAGCCTAACTCTCAGCGACTAGACACGAGTTTGAGCCAAAATTCTAACAAATCTGGACTTCTATCTAGACATGGCAGACTTTCACATTCAAGCTCCGTTTGAACCAACAGGCGATCAACCCAGCGCGATCGCCAGTCTCGTTAAAAGTATCGCAGCCGGGACTCAATATCAAACCCTACGCGGCGCAACGGGCACCGGAAAAACTCACACGATCGCTCGTGTGATCGAAAACCTGGGCAAACCGACTTTAGTATTGGCGCATAACAAAACCCTGGCAGCCCAGCTTTGCAATGAGTTGCGCGAATTCTTCCCTGATAACGCGGTTGAATATTTCATCAGTTATTACGACTACTATCAGCCAGAAGCATACATTCCCGTTAGCGACACGTTTATTGAGAAGACGGCTTCGATCAACGACGAAATTGATATGCTGCGGCACTCGGCAACCCGATCGCTGTTTGAGCGCAAAGATGTGATCGTCGTCGCCTCGATTAGCTGCATTTATGGATTGGGAATTCCTAATGAATATTTGAACGCGGCGATTCCTCTGCGGATGGGGGAGGAAGTCAATCAGCGTCAGATCTTGCGAGATTTAGTGTCAGTGCAATATAGCCGCAATGATCTCGATTTAGGTCGGGGACGATTCCGAGTCAAAGGTGATGTGCTAGAAATTGGACCTGCCTACGAAGATCGGATTATTCGCGTCGAGTTCTTTGGCGATGAAATTGATGCGATTCGCTATATCGATCCAGTGACGGGGGCGACTCTGCAAAGCATGGAAGCGGTGAACATTTATCCTGCTCGTCACTTTGTCACGCCAGAAGATCGGCTAGAAGCAGCGTGTGATGCGATCGACGCTGAACTTAAACAACGCTTAGAAGAACTCGAAAAAGACGGAAAATTACTCGAAGCCCAACGTCTTGATCAACGCACAAGGTATGACTTGGAAGTTTTGCGAGAAGTCGGCTTTTGTAATGGCGTTGAAAACTATTCGCGTCACCTAGCAGGTCGGGCGGCGGGCGATTCACCCGAATGCTTGATTGATTACTTTCCCAAAGATTGGCTGTTGGTGATTGATGAATCTCACGTCACCCTGCCTCAAATCAGAGCGATGTATAACGGGGATCAATCCCGCAAGAAAGTGCTGATCGATCACGGCTTCCGGTTGCCGAGCGCGGCGGACAATCGCCCTCTCAAAAACGAAGAGTTTTGGCAGAAGGTCAACCAGTGCATTTTTGTGTCTGCCACTCCTGGAGACTGGGAAGTTGAGCTTTCTGAGGGTCACATCGCCGAGCAAGTGATTCGACCGACGGGCGTTCTTGATCCCGAAATCTTCGTCCGTCCCACACAGGGACAGGTGGACGATCTGTTTGGAGAAATTCAAGAGCGGATTCCCAAAAATGAGCGGGTTTTGGTGACGACTCTGACCAAACGCATGGCAGAAGATCTGACCGAATATTTTCAAGAGCGAGGCATTAGAGTTCGCTATTTGCACTCAGAAATCAACTCGATCGAGCGCATCGAAATCCTTCAAGATTTGCGAGAAGGTTTATTCGACGTGCTGATCGGCGTTAACCTGCTGCGAGAAGGTCTAGACTTGCCCGAAGTGTCGCTCGTCGCGATTTTGGATGCCGATAAAGAAGGCTTTTTGAGGTCCGAGCGATCGCTGATTCAGACGATCGGACGGGCGGCGCGTCACGTCGAAGGTCAGGCGATTCTCTATGGCGATAATTTGACCGACAGCATGGCGAGAGCCATCAGCGTCACTGAAAGCCGCCGCTCTGTTCAGCAAGAACACAACGAGAAAAACGGGATTATTCCTTATTCGATCATCAAGCGATCGAGCAATTCGATTCTGTCTTTCTTAGAAGTCTCGCGCCGACTTAACGCTCAAGAACTCGATCAAGTCTATGAGAAAGCGGACGAAATTCCGCTCGAAAACATCCCGACTCTGATTACTCAATTTGAAGCGCAGATGAAAGAATCTGCCAAAAAAATGGAGTTTGAGGAAGCAGCCAAGTATCGGGACAAGATCAAACACTTGCGAGACAAGCTATTAGGGCATCGCAACTAATTGAGGCGAGACTACTTTCGAGATCAGACGGGAATCTCTCCATCGGTCAGCGATCTGAAGCCGTGGTTTTGCCTACAATGGAATTAGAAATGTAAAGATTTATGAAAAATATGAATTTTACTCTAGAGCAAATTTCAAGCCAGTTGGACAGCGAAAGCTCTCGCGATCGCATGATAGCGCTGGCTTCTCTGCGAAATGTTTCAGCCGAAGAAGCCGTGCCTTTGATTAAGAAAGTGCTGAATGATGAGAGTCTACAAATTCGCTCAATGGCAGTCTTTGCGCTAGGAATCAAGCCCACCGAAGAGTGCTATCCCATTTTGGTCAGGATTTTAGAAACTGAGAAAGACTACGGCATTCGCGCCGATGCCGCAGGTGCCCTGGGCTATCTCGAAGATATTCGAGCTTTTGAACCATTGGTCAGAGCTTTTTATGAAGATACGGACTGGCTGGTGCGATTTAGTGCGGCAGTGGCGCTGGGCAACCTTAAAGATCCTCGTGCCAGAGATGTGTTAGTTCGAGCACTCGATAGTGAAGAAGTTGTCGTGCAGCAGGCAGCGATCGCGGCTCTTGGCGAAATCAAAGCCATAGATGCGGTCGATCAAATTCTGCGGTTTGCTCAGTCTGAAGACTGGTTAGTGCGTCAACGTCTCGCCGAAGCGTTGGGTCATTTGCCCAGTGAAAAGAGCATCGCCGCGTTGAAGTATTTAGAGAAAGATTCAAACTCTAATGTCAGTCAGTCTGCTACGTTTTCTCTTCAGAAGCTAGCAGACTCTTAAGTCCAATTCATTCATGAATGCGATCGACAATTAGGTTGTCAATCCCTGTAGAGACGTTTCGGTGGAACGTCTCCGCGACATTCTGCAATGACGCACGATCGCCCAACCGCATCATTCATTAAGCAAGCAATTCCCCAGTTTCTTGCAGCGAGTGCAATCGTTGGTAAATGCCACCCCGTTGCACTAACTCCTCGTGACTCCCCACTTCGACAATGCTGCCCTGATCTAACACCACAATTTTGTCCGCTTCTCGAATGGTGCTGAGACGGTGAGCAATGATCACTAACGTGCGAGTGCCGAGAATCGATCGCATCGCTCGTTGAATCGATCGCTCCGACTCGTAATCCAAGCTCGACGTTGCTTCGTCAAAAATTAGCACATCGGGGTCAACAATCAGCGCGCGAGCAATGCCAAGTCGCTGTCGCTGTCCCCCTGACAATCGGACTCCTCGCTCACCGACGATCGTCGAATATCCCATCGGCATTTGACGAATAAACTCATCTGCCTGGGCAATGCGACACGCTTCGCGCACACGGTCCGAACTGGCGTTGGGGTTGCCATAGACAAGGTTATCCAACAGAGTACCGTTGAAGACATCGACTTCTTGATGCACGATCGCCAGTCGTTTTCGATAGCCTGTCACATCTAATCGGCGAATATCTTGACCATCGATCAGCACCGATCCCTGGTTGGGTTCAAAATAGCGAAACAGCAATTTGACCAACGTAGATTTGCCGGAACCCGATCGACCGACTAGCGCGATCGTTTGATAGGGTTCGATCAATAAGTTGATGTCTTTCAGCACCGGGCGCTCTGCGTTATAGCCAAAGGTGAGATGAGAAAACTCGACTTTGCCAGTGAATTGGTAAGTTGGCACCGCTTCGGGATTTTTGGCAAGTGTGCTGGCATCGGTGCCGACCGGAAGCTGCATAAACTCGTGAAAGCGAATCATCGATGCATATCGACGGGCAAACACTTCAGCGAGTTGAGTAATCGGCTCAACTTCGGCATACGCCATGCTGGAGATCGTTAGCGTTGTGATGAAGTGTCCTAACGAGATTTTGCCTTGAACCGTTGCTACTACCGTGAACGCCAGCACGAGGAAGACGCAGGATTGCACGATTAAGCGCTCCCACATGCCTAACCGCACATAGCCTAAGTGAATGCGATAATCGAGCACTTTAAACTCGCGATCGAGTCGTTGTCTTTGCCGTTTTAGCTCTGATGTTTCGGTGGCAAATGCTTTCACTGTTTTGATGTTGGTGATAATTTCAGAATTGCGGCTCTCGGTGTCTTCTATATATTTGTCGAGCCGCGCCTCTTGATCAGAAAGCCGCTTTAACCCGGTGAGGCTAAAACTGACAATACAGGTAAACGAAATTAAGAGCAGCAGCGCAATTCGCCAATCGATGAACCAGATAACGACAAAGATGCCAACGACGCGAAAGAACTTCGGTAACAGTTGCCCCGTGATTTCTGGATACGTCCAGGTATGGTTAGAGATGCCTTTTGCAACTCTGGCTGCAATACGTCCAGGGTTATTTTCGTCATAGAATTCTAACGGCAGTGTCAACACTTTCTCTAACGCTTTTTCAGCGTGTTCTCTCCGAGCGCGAAAGGCGGTATCCCACTGAAACCAGGCACCTAGCCAGGGTTGAATCGGAGCACGTCCGACGGAGACGAGACACACGAGAATCAGCAAGACGGCGAGAGATAGCGTTTTATCGGCTGCAAATCCTGTCACCTGCGCGGCGGTAGTGATCATGACTTGAATGGGACGATCGACCCCCTGCCTCGATAAGACATTGAGAATTTGACCCACCGCATAAGGGACAAATAAATCAATAATCTCGAAGAGACTGACCATCGCAATGCTGAAAACCGACACCTTCCAATAATTGCGAAAGTAGTAAATGATGCTTAAAAATTGAGTCATAAATCCCCCTGACGATCGGCTGTGCAGTGTGTTCGCAATGTGCACTACTACGTATACTACATCATGTTACACACAAACTCCGTCAGGATAATCAAATTCAAGAGACTATCTTGCTCCTAAAGAGATGTCTCCGTCTTGAAATCAATTTTGGGCTGACTGGAGCAATATCTCAGCTAATCCACTAGATGGTGCTCCATCGTAAATCGGACTAACTCGGCTCGATTGCTCGTGTCGGTCTTTCTGAGCAAACTGCTGACATGCTTCTCGACCGTACGCGGGCTTAGGTGCAGTTTGTCTCCGATCTGGTTGTTAGATAGCCCCTCGCTTAAAAAATACAGCACTTCTTTTTCACGACCCGTAAAGTCCATCACGATCGTCGGTGCGTAGATCGATGCTTGGGCAGACGCTTCACTGACCTCGCCCGCCTGCACTCGCGATCGCCATTCAGACTCAATCATCTGCGATCGTTCGAGCAAATTGCGAACGACTGCCCCTAGCTCTGATAACTCAAATGGTTTGGCTAAATAGACATCGCAGCCAAGCTGATAGCCCAAAACTCGCTCTTTAGGGTCAGTGCGTCCCGTGAGAAAGACGACGGGCAATAGACGCAAAGAGGGTCGTCGCCGCACCTGTCTAATCAGCTCATAGCCGTCCATTTGGGGCATCGTGATATCGGTCACGACGAGATGAGGCTGATAGGCTTCGACCATCCCAAGCGCCTCCTTGCCATTCTCAGCCGAAAGAATGGAGTAGCCAGACGCTTCAAGATAGTCGCCGATCGAGAGGCGTGTCCCCAGGTCATCGTCAGCAACAAGGATGGTCAGAGGCATAGAAAATCCGTCAACGTGCGAACCTAATCACTAGATTAGGTTAAGTTCACATTAAAGAACGAAAGGAAATTAATGAGTATTTATGCTTAGACGGCGTTTGAGCCATCAAGCTGTTTTGATTGCTATCTTACTCTACTCAGGGCGATCGTCTCACTCTAAAAGTGATAGAGAACTCGATCGTCGTGAAACCCTCGGCTTGTAAAACTGGGTCTAATCTAAACAACCTTTCTCGACATATAGCCACCGCCACATAGGTTAGGACAGGGACATTTTTGGCGGCACGCGGAGCATACTACCAAAAATGTCCTAAGCAAAGTGGCGACGGCTATAACTGTCTTCATGATCACAAGGGTCGAAGTAACCAGGGGCTTAAGCCCCTTGTCCTAGAGACTTTGCATGGGGCTATGGAGCAGAGGCTTTTTAAGATCCGCGATCATTTGCAGGTCTTGACGTGGTATGTTAGTACGTGAATACTATAAATAGTACAATTATACTATAATAACCGTTGAATCCGCTAGCCCAAGGAGCCAATATGAGAGAACTGAAATCAAAAAGCCAATCGCTTCAGCCTGATCAGGTCGAGCCTGAAGGTCATCCCTCTCGCTCCTCTAAATCCAAAAAGCACGACGTTGACCTAGATCGAGCCGTGAGCGCTCTTGCCGATGCTGCGCCCGAAGCGCCTGTGCAAGAAGCTATTCCAACCCGCAAGCGTCGTGCAGCCACCGCTAAAACCAAACCACAAACCACCGTTCAAGCCAAACCGATCGCATCCACTTCAGTCAAGTTGACCTGGGAGCCAACTCAGCCATCGATCGTGGTGCGATTTCAGCGATTAGAGCAAGAGTTACGGCAATTAAAAACTCAGGCAGATCAGATTAATCAACAGTCGATCGAGATTCAGTCAGAGATGCAAGAACTGCGGACGATCGCTCACACCGCTCATCCATCACGTCCGGCTGAGGCAACGGTAAAGCAGCCCATTCAATCGTCTAACCTCGACATCCCGCCATTTTTGCTCGATCGTCGCACCCCTAAACCAGAGGCTGCACAGCCCTTATCTCAAGAGACTACAATTCCATTGGCTAGTCACCAAGACAGGTCCTCTGTGGCACAGCCCAACCCTTCAGACACGCTACCTAGATTCTCGACTTCTCCCCGTCCTAAAGTGGCGGTGGCTCCGCGTCGTCGCACGCTTCGCTATTATTGGAGGCGACTTCAGCCCCGACTGCAACTGCCGCAGACGCGCGGAGCGATCGCGATCGATGCCATGATCTGGATCTTTGCTGCCGCAGGGCTGCGCATTGGGCTAACGTTTTTGGTGGGATATTTGCCTTTCTTGGGGTTGCCGATTTCGCTCTTGCTGTTTGTTCCGGCTGTGTTAGCGGGGTATCTAGCGTTTTGTGTGCCCAAGTCGAGTCCCGTTTTTATCTATCGGCTGCTGCTGATTGCGTTAGGGCTATTGATTGGAGGAAAGCTATGACGCATCTCAACTCGTCAAGACGGTTTAATCGCAAGCAGCTATTAGCGGGTGGAGTCATTTTGCTATCGTTAGGACTGTTTATTGATGTGCGAGGCTTGCCTTCTTTGGGTGCAAAAACTACTCCTCCCTGCCCGTTAGCGCCATCGTCTCAGGGGCAACTATCTAAACGGCAGGTTGCGATGCTGTTGACCGTAGCAGAAGGAGATCAGAGGGATAAAATTCGAGAAATTGTGCATGAGCCGTCGTGTAAATTGCCAAATTTGCAGGTGAGATCGGGGTCAACGGCTGAACGAGAAGTCTATAGTCTAGAAGGATTTGCGCCGCAAATGTGGATTGTGGTTCTCTATGAGGGTGATCAGTATGCCGGGTATAAGTTCTGGTTTCGCTAGCGCAGGGCTGATACTCCTTTTGATCAGTGGATGTCAGTCTCAAATGTCAGAACCAACCCCGATCGACATTCAGCTTTTTCAAAAATGGGAACTGCAACCCGGAGACACGATCGCGGGTCACAAAGTCACAGGCGGGTTAGGAGACATCTCGATCGCGCTCAAAGGCAGTTCTGCTTATGCCCCGTTTGATGGCGAAGCACAAATCGATAAGCGAGGCTGTGTATTCTTCTCAACAGCAGAAATTCCCGCCTATAAGTTTCGGCTGTGCGGGTTGAATTCTCCTAAACTAGGAACCTTGCGTCAGGGCGACGCGATCGGCAGTGGCGACACCCTAGAATTTGCTGCCCTTCGCAAACAGCCCGATGGCAAGTGGGCGATCGTAGAACCCGCCAAAAGCATTCTAGAACGAACATTAAAAACATCCTGACCCGATGTCATGTAGAGACGTTTCGCTGGAACGTCTCCGCTACGATCGACCGCATTGGAATCTTAAAATTCGCGAGTCGAGAAAATAAACGACGCGATCGTCAACACCAAAATCGTATAAACCAACGCATATAACGCATTGCCAAGCAGCACATCTGAATTAGGAATCAAATGATAGGCGGCTTGATTCTTCAAATCCAGTCGGGCGAGATCGGGCAGCACGAGATAGAGTCCCTGAGTGACCGACTCGATCGAAGGATTTTTTGCCAACTTGCCCAACGTGACTAAATCGCGGCTGAGTTGCCCCATACAATACACGGCAAACGTGAACAGAATCGCTAACAGAGAACTGGTGAAAACGCCAAACCCGATCGCGACTGCTGTGATCAGCGATAGCTGCAAAAATAAAAAACTAGAGGAAATTAAAATATCCTGCAACGAGAAGGGGACTTGATAGAACGACAGGATGAGAAGCGCGATCGCGGTCATTGCCGCCACCAACACCGCCAACACCGCAGACAACCCCCAATGTTTGCCAATGATAAACTCGGTGCGGCTGACGGGTTTAGCGATCAAGACAAAGACAGTGCGCTTCTCAATTTCTTTGTTGACTAACCCAGTTCCGACAAAGACGGCGATCACTAAACCCAACACGCTCATCGTCGCCAAACTCAGATCGAGCAGGATTTTTTTCTCAGTGGTGGCGGCGATTTCGGGCAAGAGTCGTCCGGCTAACATCAACGCCAGCGCATAGAATCCAATTAGGTAGAGGATACGATCGCGGATCACTTCTCGGAAGACATTGGTGGCGATCGTTCCCACTCTGCCAAGGGTGCTGCCGACGCTAACTACGGTTTGGGTCATCGCTAATCTCTTTAAGTTTGCGTTTGCGGAGGAATGGGTCGAGGCTGACTCGGTGCCTCACATTTGATCGTGCCTAATCGAGTCGCCGACGGAGCCGACGATCGAGAATTAATCTCGGCGGGAGGTCCCAGTTTTCGACCTTGGGCGATCTGACACGCTTTAGTCAGGTAATAGCCTCCTGTTATCGCGCTCGGTCCTTGCCAGATGGCTTGCAGTTCTAAAGTATATTGGCTGTCGGGCAACACTCGCCCTCGCAAATCCCACAGGTCATTTTCAGCCGATCGCGGCATCTGCTTTTGGGCATCGGCAGCGAGTCTAGGTATTTCTTGAGTTAACTGTTCTGGAGAGAGCCACCGCTCTACATCTGCCCAGGGCTTGCCTTCTAATTGAGTTCTTAAGCTTTGTTCAGCAGCATTTAATAAAGTGATGCCGCCCGTGTTTGATCTGCTTTCAGGATATAGCTCTACCACAAAGGCACTGCGGCTAAAGTCGTCCGATCGAATCGTTGGATAGGCGACCAGCCAGTCTTGCAGCAGGAAATGCAGTTGAAACCAACAGCTAATGACTAAGTTGCTCAAGAGCATCAACACAATTTCTTGACGATCGGCAGGCTTTGGAACGGTGTAAGTCGGCGTTTTCTGATCAGGGTCACTTTTAATGAAGCGACGAATTGACCAGATCAGGGCTGAAACGGGAGGCCAACTAATAAAAGAAGCCGGAGTCGGTGCACCGTCCCAACTGCCAAACAGCCAGAGACACACGATCGCGCCGATGATCCAGGGTCCGGTAAATAGCTCATTAAACGTCAGCTTTTTCTTCACGGGTGGTTCATAAGTAAACCACCAGACCCCAATCACCAAAAACAGCCAGCCAAAGTTAGCAATAATGACCTGAATGGGCGGGTTGGTGATGCCTGCGACAACCACCGAAAACACGCTCAGGCTGATAAAGGTCTGCCAAGATGCCCACTTAGGAGCCTGCAAGCGTTTCCGAATTTGGTCAAAAATGGTGATCATGATGTCGACCAGAAAGAACTAGACGATGAATCAGGAGTTGCCAAGAGCCTGATCAAACAAGAGGCGAACTCCGATCAGCAGGGTGATGGCGCTAAAGCTAATCGCATTTGCCCATAAAACTGCTAAAGGGCGATTGGGCACATCTGTAAAGGCAGCACGCCGTCCGCGTCTTCCTTGAAACTTTGCGGCGGCTTTGGCTTCAGTCTCTGCGTCTTTTTTGATGCCTAGCAGTAGTTCTAGCCAGGTGATGCCTTCAAGTTTGACTAAAAATGTGGCAATAAAGCTGATGAACGCGAGTCCGATCAAGAGAGGGGGATTGGTGGTGAGATCAAAAAAGATGTAGCTGATCAACTGCGATCGCCACTCATCTGACAGCAGTGGCTCGGCAATAAAGAAGAGCATCCAGCCGATCACGGTTGACAGCAGATTAGTCGTCGCCGCAAATTGAATGCTCGTTTTGCGTCCGACCTCTAAACGGTTTCGCAGCACCATCGACTCTAGGGCGATCGCTGTCACCAAAAACAACAGTTGAAACAGAATCGCTCGCAGTGGCAAAACATCAAAAGAAGCCATGATCAAAAGAAGAGAAGGACGATCACTCTGATCTTCGCAAAGCAAATCAGCACCGTGATCACAGACGATTTTACGGGCTGTCGGCTCATTTGCACACAAAATTTGATAAATAGAGATCAGTTCTCCACTAATAAACATCTTTTAGAATTTGACCGCTATAGGTAGCGTCGATCGGACATTAACCTGTTAACCTAACAGGGTCAACTTCGCTAAAATAAGACTGCACGCAGGACACAAACGGCTATGACCAGAACGGGCATTGGCATTCGGACGGCTCAAGCACGATCAGAGCGGATGATTGGGCAGATTCACGTCTACGATGGTGCTGGAAAAGGAAAATCTCAGGCGGCTCTGGGGGTGGTGCTGCGATCGATTGGTCTGGGCATTCACAACTTTTCTCAAACCCGTGTGCTGCTGCTGCGGTTTCTCAAAGGACCTGGGCGCACCTATGACGAAGATGCGGCGATTCAGGCACTTCAGCGTGGGTTTCCGCACTTAATTGATCAGGTTCGCACGGGCAGAGCCGAATATTTTGGGGCAGACGAGATTACGAAGTTCGATCGTCAAGAGGCACAACGCGGATGGGATGTGGCAAAAGGCGCGATCGCGTCCGGTCTTTATTCGGTCGTGGTGATGGATGAACTGAATCCTGTACTAGATTTGGGACTGTTGCCGATCGACGAAGTGGTAAGCACCCTCAAGCGCAAGCCTGACCACATGGAGATCATTGCCACGGGTCGCGGTGCGCCTCAAGGATTGATTGACGTTGCCGATCTGCATTCAGAAATGCGACCGCTCTATCACCCAATGGCAAAACAGGGCATTGCTGGCATCGAAATCTATGCAGGATCGGGTAAAGGCAAATCGACAAGCGCGTTGGGTAAAGCTCTGCAAGCGATCGGAAAGGGCATCGGGCAAGACAAATCGCATCGGGTGCTGATCATGCAGTGGCTCAAAGGTGGGGCGGGCTATACCGAAGATGCGGCGATCGCGGCTCTGCGTCAGATTTATCCCAGTTTGGTCGATCATCAGCGATCGGGTCGCGATGCGATCGTGTGGCGCGGTCAACAGCAAGAACTCGATTATGTTGAAGCAGAGCGCGCCTGGGAAATTGCACGAGCGGCGATCGCGTCAGGACTTTACAAAACGATTATTTTGGATGAACTGAATCCGACAGTCGATTTAGAATTGCTGCCCGAAGAACCGATCGTACAGGCATTGCTCCGCAAACCTCGCGACACTGAAATCATTATTACGGGACGGTGTAAAAACCCGCTTGCCTATTTTGATCTGGCGACCGTTCACTCTGAAATGATTTGCCACAAACACTACGCCGAAAAGGGGATCGACCTCAAGCGCGGCGTGGATTACTAATAGAGACAGGCGCAATTAAAATCAATTCGTGGGTTGGGTTTCGGCTTCGCTTAACCCGCTAGGAGTTCTGGCTTTGAGCGTTGAGCGGAGCTGAAACGCGTTTGACCGTTAATCCTATCTAGTTGGATTCAGACGGCTAGTTTTGTGCCGCAGTGAGAGCAGAAGCGATCGCTCTCTCTGACTGACTCTCCGCACTGGGAACAGAATCGCTGAGTCGGTTGGGCATCGGATGCGCCCATTTTCATCTGCATTGTGCCCATCTTCATTTCCATTGGCTGCATCATATCGCCCATTTTGATCGGCTGCATTGGCTCGATCGGCTTAAATGAAGACGCGATCGATTCTGTAGGCTGAAGCGACAATACCTCTGCACCGGTCATGTCAGGCAAACTATTTAGCATCCCGATGCGTTGAGTTTGGAGACTGAGAAAAGATTGTTTTTGGGCAGAGTCAATCCGTAAAATAATCCCGGTGGTGGTGCGAAAGACTTTAGGCAGCGATCGCCATTCGCCTGTCTCAAAGTTGCTCTGCTGACTTTGCTGCTGGTGAGCATTACCACTCGTCAATCTCACAACCGTCTGAGTTCCCCGGTTTTCGAGATAGAGCCGCTGTCCGGTTCCTAAATCACACTGGTAAGCCATAATTATGTCCTGGTATTCTCTGTCTTTTGTTCTATCAATCAGCCGCGCCGAATTCCCGTTGAGTGATCTGATCGCTATATTTCTTCACAGCGATCGGGGTTCTAAGAATTAGATTAATGTAGCCGCCGCTACAGTCTAAAGTCGGGGGCAACTCTATTCATAAGAAGATAACGGTTAAACTCACTGGGCGATCGCTGTGAATTTGGATGACTATAATCCCGGAGATTTCTATGATGAACTGTTTATTGAGCAAGGAAAGCCTCGATCGGATGCGATTCCATTAATCGATCGGATTAATTCACTGTCGATGGAAGAATTGCAGCGACGGCAGCAGTCGGCTCAAATCGCGCTATTTAAGATGGGAGTCACCTTTAACGTTTATGGTGACACAGAGGGCACCGAGCGAATTTTTCCGTTTGACATCATTCCTCGTATTGTCTCAGCAGACGAATGGGCAAAGCTAGAGAAAGGCTTAAAACAGCGCATTTATGCTCTCAATCAGTTCTTAGCTGATATTTATGGGGAGCAAAAAATTATTCGCGATAGTGTGATCCCGGCAGAGTTGATCTATTCGGCAAAGGGGTTTCTCAAGCAGTGTGTGGGAGTCAAGCCGCCAGAAGGCATCTGGTGCCACATCACTGGAACGGACTTGGTGCGCGATCAGGCGGGCGAATGGTATGTCTTAGAAGACAATTTGCGCTGTCCGTCGGGGGTTTCTTATGTGCTAGAAAGTCGGCGGGTGATGAAAAGCACGCTGCCCCTAGTCTTTGAGCGGATGAAGATTCAGCCTGTCGAAGAATATCCCAGTCATTTGCTCGAAACGCTGCTCAATCTGGCTCCTGATCATCTGCCTGATCCGACCGTTGTGCTGCTGACTCCTGGAATCTATAACTCGGCTTATTTTGAGCAGTCGTTTCTTGCCCAGCAGATGGGAGTCGAACTCGTTGAAGGGCGCGATTTAGTCGTGTCAGACGGCTATCTGCAAATGCGGACGACGAAA
>CBDICO010000004.1:0-14781 GCA_965277365.1 Phormidesmis sp.
GGTAAAAAGCGGCGTTGGGGGCGGACTTTGTCAACTTGCTAATCTACTCTATTGGATGACATTACACACTCCATTGCAGGTAGTTGAGCGACATCATCACAGCTTTGATCCGTTTCCCGATGAGCATCGAGTGTTACCGTTTGGCAGTGGAGCCAGTGTTTTCTATAACTATGTCGATCTGCGATTTTATAACTCGACCAATCAAACCTTTCAGTTTCGGGTTTGGCTGAGCGATGACCATCTTCAAGGGACAGTGTTGACCGATCGAGAGTGGGCATATTCTTATCACATTCAAGAAAAGAATCATCAGTTTCTCAGACAGGAGCAAAAGAACTATCGATCGAATGAGATTTGGCGATCGACGATCGATAAACGTACCGGAAATTTAGTCACACAAGAACTGATGATCAGGAACTTCTCTGAGGTTAAATATTCACTAGATGACGTGATCCAAAAACGCTAATCAAACCAATAGTTCGGACAATTTTAAGCGGCGATCATGCCGTAATTGCAAAGGGTTAAGTAATTGGGGTGTGATTTAATCGAGGTTGGCTCTAAGTCCAAGGTTTCAATAAATCGGTCGAGGAGATGCTGGTTGAGCGCCCGTCGCTTCGCCGATGCCATTGAGAAGGGCAACCCGCTCCTGCCCTAACTGCTGCTGATGGGCTTCGACTTTGGCGAGATTTAGGGCAGTCAAACTAAGCGAGCGTGACCCGTTCGACGTTGAACGACATAAAGTCAAACGCTGCCTTGAAGTGCCGTTGATACGTCTTCTCATTCAACTCGCTGTAGCGACTCAAGTTCGCGCCCGTTGACTTTGCCACACACCACCAAAATCGCCGAGAACAGCGTCACGAAAAACGTCACTTGTGGTTTGCAAAAACGCCCACTTTCGCTAGTAGGCTCTGTACAATAACTTCCATAGCTATCTACCCGGTGTGCTTTTTTTGTAACTGCACCCTATTTGATAGATAGTTTTCTTGTCAAAAATTGCCCGGACTATTGTTACAACAGTGGAAAATTTTTATGGACACAGTCACTTCTTTAAGTATTGCTATCCCCACTTACAAAAGATGCAAAACCGTTGTTTCTCTAGTGAATTCACTTCTTCCTCAACTGCACGATGGTGATGAACTTTTGGTAATTGATGATGCTTCTTTTGATGGAACGAGCGAAGCGATCGGAAATATTGACAGAGTCAAATTAATAACAAAAACATTGAACGAGGGAATGGTTAAAAATTGGAATGCCTGTTTAACATCTGCTTCTAACGCTTGGATTTGCACAATTCACGATGACGATACAATTCAACCAAATACCTTGCAATCTATTCGTAGAGCTTGTTCAATTGTGGGTAAGCCCGCTCTAATTGGACACGGAACTACAGATTTTGACTTTGATGATAGCTTCTGCTACCGTGTGTTAGAAGCAGGAACACGAGCAGTTTTACATTCTCCTCCAGTCCCTTCAGGAGTTACAATTCATAAAGATATAGTCGATTCCGTAGGTTTATTTAATGAAAGGTTTTGTTACTCGCCAGATTTAGAGTACTTTCCTCGTGTATGTACAAAGTTCCCTTTCTTAATAATTGAAAATCCACGAATTCTATTGTTTAATCTTCATGGTCAAAACTATGAGTATAAAACCTGGTGTAAAGAGGATTTTCTAGACCAGTTAGAAGAGATTGAATTACTAACCATCAAATATTCTAACTTGCCTTCAGGTATGGTTTCTGACCTCTTTGAATACCGTATGAATAGACACATTAATCATATGTTTCGATTTGCAATGAAAGCAAACGACAAAACCCTTTTAAGGCAAATTGGTAAATCAGTAAAGGGCAGATCATATTTATCTAAGAAAAATTATATAAAAGCTCAAGTTTCGTCAACACTAAATTGGCTTCCAAGTAGATGATAGTATAGTTTACTTAGCTGTCTTTCATGAGTAGAATTAGACAGTATACTGATTTCAAGGATTGTCTTAATCCAGATGTAAACAATTTCGTGTACATCGCAATATCATAATGAGAAATCCAAAAGAGATAGTTGAAATATAAATAATGCTCAAGCAGAATCAAATAGCGTTCGAGCATTTCTTTGAACCTTTCAAGCCATCATTCGTTTCGCTTAAGCAAATGCTGCTTCCGCTCAAGCATTCATTTTGAATCATGCAGCACTCATAAGTAACGCTTAAATTTTTACAAGTTCTTCTTAACAATACTCCAGACATTTTTTGGGACGGTTTCAAAAGGCTTTCAGGGCTTATGGCTTCAGAACTGATCTATTTTTTCAAAGTTAGCTTCACCTTTGGCTTTGAAAAAATTATACCCTATGGCTGAATTGGGGTTTGATGTCTAAAATCTGCTCAAATTTTGTCTGGAGTATTGTTATTTGTTATTTAGGATATCTTTTTAAGTAGCAATGGTTCGGACAATTTTTGACAGGAAAGCTACCCATCCACTAGGGTGCAAATAACAAAACCCGCACCGGATGGATAGCCACATGGAAGCCATTGTACAAAGCCTACTGACCAAAGTGGGCATTTTCGCAAACCGCAGGTGACGTTTTTCGTGACGCTGTTTTCGACCATTCTGGTCGTGTGTGGCAGAGTCAACTTCACAAATTTGAGCCGCTATAGTGAGTTGAATGAGAAGACGTACCGACGGCACTTTACGGCGGAGTTTGAATTTACTCCATTCAATGTAGAGCTAGTCAATCTGACGAGCGAGTCAGAACAAGCCTTGTTGTTAGTGATGGATAGCTCGTTTATTGCCAAGAGTGGCAAGGCGACGGAGGGCATCGACTGGTATTGGAATGGGTGTGCCAGTCGGGTGGAGAAAAGCTTAGAGGTTTCGGTAGTGGGGGTGGTCAATGTGGAAACCAAAACCGCTTATGCCCTGTCTGCCCAACAGACGCTGGCTCAAGCAGAGATGCCGAGCGACATGACGCGGATGGATCAATATCTTTATCACCTCGAAGCCGTGCGTCCGCACTTACCTCATCAAGTGCGTTACTTAGCCATCGATGGAGCCTATGCTAAAGCCAACTTTGTCAGTGGGGCAGTCAGCGTTCAGTTGGACGTGATTAGCAAATTACGCTGTGATGCGAATCTGCGCTACCTCTACACGGGAGAGCAGAAGAAGCGGGGTAGACCTCGCAAGTATGATGGCAAAGTCTCCTTCACCGACCTGCGCCGCTTCACCTGCATCAAAGCCGTGCAGCCGAACCTGGACTTGTACACTGCACGAGTCTGGCATGTCTCCTTAAAGCGTGAGATTCGAGTCGTCTACCTGATAGACCGTCGCTCTCCTCACCGAGTCGGCACGGGCTTACTGTTCAGTACCGATGTCGAACAAGACCCACAGCAAATTCATCGCTTCTACCAGTTGCGATTCCAGATCGAGTTTCTCTTTCGCGATGCTAAACAATTTACAGGACTGGAGGATTGCCAAGCCCGTGACCTGGCAAAGCTCGAGTTTCACTTCAATGCTAGTTTGACCGCCCTGAACCTCGCAAAAGTAGAGACGAACCACAAGCAGTCAGGGCACGCGCTCGTGCCCTTCTCCATGACTAGTGTCAAGCGACGGTCGCTCAACCAGCATCTCCTCGACCGCTTTATTACAAACTTGGACTTGGAGCCGAGTGTGATTAAATCCCACCCCAACTATCTAACCCTTTGTGACTACGGCATTATCGCCGCCTAAATTTGTCCGAAGTGTTGTTAGTAGACGACAAGGGTTCGTCTTTAACTTCCTAAATAAGTAAAAACTTAAAGCAGAATAGCGCTCCATTAGGAAATTCTTCACTAATTAAGCTTCCCTAAGATCAGAGTTCCCATATTGAGGTGTGGACTAACTACTTACTCAATCGTTGATAAACCGTTGCCAGTGCCGTTTCATCGCCGACATTTCCGGGAAATAACACCACGGGTAAATTGGGGAACTGAGGATGATCGGCAGGAGTCCTCACTATCGAAACACCTGCTAACACCTGCCCTAAAAGGCTTGCAGTTCTCAATGCCAACCCCTGACTTAACGTGTCGTTTGAGGTAATGCCGCCCTTGCTGATCAAAAAGCCCACATCCACCGGAAGCTGACGCAGCACCTCCATCAACAGCGCAGACACCGCTTCACCAAACTCCAGTCGCGTCTGAACGCTGTCAAACGTCAGTTCTTGCCGACTTGTAAAAATCACAGGCGTTGTGCCAGCACGATGAATCTCATGCACTTTTTGAACGGTTTCAGTCAACAAGCTTGAATCATTCGGTTTGTTGAGCAATCGCACCACGTCTATCTCAACACCCACGGCTCCAGGCTGCTGTAAAAGTATCTGCAACTGTTCGGTTGTTTTTTTGACGTGAGAACCGACAATCACCGCTCCTGGCTTACCTCCTCGCACATATTGCGCCATCGCTTCAGGCGACACTGGCTGAGGCGGCAAGTTCGCCAATGCCGTCAACAAACTAGCAGCACTGCGAAACAGAAATCGCTTGCCCTCAGACGCAACAGCCAGCACATCGGTTGCAAATCGATTCAAATCATCTTGAGTCTCAGCATCGACCACACAGCAATGATTGTTGTGTAAGTGCATCAGACGATCGCGCAGCAAACTGCCTTCAGAATTGCGTCCGTCCGATCGCAATTCTGCCAATAAAAATCGCGTCACCTGAGACGCTTGAATTTTGCCGTGAGTCTTCTCTTCGACATAATCGGGGAGATAGCTGTACTGATAGCCAAACACTGAGTCTCGCGCAAACTCAGTCTGATGCACCGGAGTATCGACTCCATTCACCTTGAGATAATGCACACTCTCGCGGGTAGTGCGTCCACCTTCAAGAAAGGCAGGGATTAGAAAATGAGCGTCAAAAGAGCCGAGTTCTTCAGCGATCGCGTCCGTCTCGATCGGATAGTGTCCGCGCAATGTCGAGTCCGATCGGCTCACCACTAAAAAATCTTGAATGTCTTCTAACGCCAGGGCTTGTTTGAGGTTATGGCAGACTTCTCGCGTGATGGCGGCAGCTCTATCGGGTGCCAGTGCGCGCGTGTTGGTGAGGATGAAGAGAATCGGTGCCTCGTCTGTCAGCCCTAACCGAAGAGTTTCGACATCCCACCGCATCAACAGCAAACAACTGTGAACCGTCTGCGAACCTGTAGGATCGTCATCGAGAACGATAATCTTGGGTCGAGTATCCATCGCTCACCTGGCAGTCTTTCATCGCTCAATCTAACAGGAAACGATCGCCAAACAGTGGAAAAAGCTGAGGGATGTGTACTTTTTTCATCCCTCACCTTGACACCTACTTGCGGATATCTTTCGCCATGTTGCGGAACATATCCATGCTGCTATCACTGCGACGACGCTGTTGGGTTTCGTCAGTTTGAGGAGCAGAGGGTTGAGGCTCAGAAGCAGAAGTCGGAGCAGTCAACCCGTTATTTCCTACCGAAATCTTCCCGTTTAGGGCAGAGATTTCTTTCACTTGTTCTACATGATCTGGGCTGTCTACCGATCGAGCGTAGGTGCGCTTCACCTTTTTGACCGTCCGCATATAGTTCACGTCGCCCATGCCACTCGCAGAATCTGTGTCTAGAAAGAAGGCATCTTTCGCGGTAGGAGTTGCGGCAGGGCGCTCTTTCTTCACAGGTGCAGGGGTTTCAGCTTTGGTCTCTTTTTCAACCGCTTTGTCTTTAGATCCAAACAATCTGCCAATAAATCCAGTCATTATTGTCTCTTAACTCAAATGCAATACATAGAATTATCTTATGTTAAGTTTTGTCAAAAATTTGAGTCAGATTGAAATTTGTTAAGTGAGTTGAGGTTTTTGGCTGGATAAGGGGCGATCGACACTCAAATCTAAGCGTTCACTGCCAAGATCCATCCCTTGGAGTAGGTAAATTTCTTCTATTAGAATCACACCTTCCTCACAAGTTTTCGGTTGAATGGAGGTAAGCAGTGACCGGATCGATTTCACCTTTAAAAACTTTTTAAGTAACCCCATTAATTTTTGGAGGAAAACCCATGAAAGGGAAACTTATTGGAGCGATCGGGCTTTTATCAGTAATCTGTTTTGCTTTACCAGCAAGAGCCGCCAACCCTGACCAGGTAAAACGACTTTTAGCAACGGGTGAATGTTCCAGTTGTGATTTGAAGGGGGCAAACTTGAGCGGCGCTCACCTGCTAGGAGCAGATTTGAGAAACGCGAACCTTGAGGGCGCAAATTTGGCAAACGCAAACTTAGAAGGAGCCGATTTCACAGGCGCAAACCTCAAAGCCGCAAATCTCACGGGTGCGTTTATGAGCAATGCCAGTCTCAACCTTGCCAACATGAGTCAAGCAAATCTGACAAGTGTCAGAATGTATAATGCTGACACGGTTGGAGCAGTGTTGACGGGCATCAATACTCAAAACGCCGAGTTATTTAATAGTGGAATCAATGTCGGAGGCGACTAAAAAAATCGCATTCATTCCAGTTTGATGAACGCTCTGCCTCGCTGCACATCTAGTTGGCTGCCATAGCTGCCAATCGCCAACGATCGTAGGTGATCAAAGAGAGGCTGACCTGCAAATTCCAGCACTTTGAGAACTGGGAATTGACTCTCTAAGATCGGTTGAGCAGAGTCCCAGTCGAGATAGAGGTAGCCATTGTTGGGCGTTGAAAGGGGCGCGATCGCTTGCTTAAATCCTTTGGTTTGCGAGATCGGATTTTGGGTTGCCTTCAATACGTCGTCCATCGTCTCAACTGAGGTTGTAAAGATCTCATAGTTGCCCACAGACGCATGAACTCCTGCAACTTGGGCTTGCATCTCAACCGTTTTTGGGTTGCGCTTTTGAGTGCCTCCACCCGTCAACAAGCGCGTCCAAACCTTGATGGTTTGATCAGAGAGTTGCAGAGAACCGAGGCTGATGCCCTGCTCTTTGGCGAGGTCGTCGAGGTGATCGATCGCGCTTTGTGCCGTCTGATCGGTCGATTTATCTGCTACAAAAACCCAATCGCTCAAAGTCTCCTGTTCAGTTCCCGTTTCTCCTCGCGGTACTAACCCCAGCGCATATTCACCTTTGACCCAGCTAAAAATATCCTGTGGCAGGTCTAACTTCCAGCGATCGTTGAGTGCTTCGACCGGGCGATTCACCAAATTGGCAACGCTGCGATAGCCAGACACACCTTGAGAAAAACTTGCCCACGCTCGATCGAGATTGACTCCTGATACCGAGAGCGGGCTGCTGGCAGGAATATATTTGAGCGCTCCCACAGGTTTAGACGTTGAGGGAGTTGAAGCGATATCGCCTGTGGGAGTTAGAAGTGCCGTCTCTGCGGTCAAGCCTTGACGATCGAGTCCGAGGGCAATCGCTAACCCCTGATAAACTGCCAAGACTTCTTCAGAGTTTGTAACGGCTACAGACTCTTCTCCAGTTAATGCGGCAAGTTGCGGCAAGTTTAAAAACACCATGCCGATGCGTCCTTGAGTCAGATTGGCGATCGCCGTCTGATAGTTTGCCGAATTCGCCAACCCCAATTCTGCCGCCTGGACAGTATTAATCGCATCTTGCAACACTTTTGGACTGTTGGCAAATAAGACAAACCGATTGCCGACTACTGCACTAGCAAACGAGATCGGGGAGTTTGACTTTCCCGTCTGCTCCTCTTTCAACTCGCTTCTGTAGATTAACTTGGTGCCTTTATAGGGTTCAAAGATCAGGTCAGCGCCCGCGATCGCCTGTTTTTGCCAAAACACTTGCAGAAATTCTCGCGATCGCTGGGGGTCTTTAGTAGTCAGTGCCATTAAATAACCCGGTTGTTGTCCATTTTCAGAGTCGCGATCGATATCAAGAGTTGTCACCGCTAGAGTAATTTCGTCGCCCAGCCAGGGCTGCAAATCGCGCTGATAATTCAGCCCAGACGCACCGACCAGTCCCTGTTTGAACTGATCCAGTTCTGCCCGTGCTTGTTTACGCTCTCCAGGTTTAGCGATGATTTGGCGTAAAGCAGTCACCCGATCGGGGTTGACCATCAGCGATGCCATTACAGGAGCCTGTTTAGAAATAAACATGGCTGCTGATGGGTCGGCTCTGCTGCCGTTGAGCAACCCCAGCGGACTTTGAGCAAACAGCCAGAAAAACGCGATCGTGCCCATTAAAAAAAGTCCAGTCGCGATCGTTGCCAGGAGATAAAAAAATGAGCGCAGCTTCATGAATCAGCCCAGACGAAAGAGTAATCAAGGATAGCGACAAACCTGTCTTTCCTCAAAATCATTATTTCAGCACAATGCCCTCGCTACACATTAAGATGTCCGTAGGCAAAGACAAAATCAAGAATTATGCAATTCTGTTGCCTTCAAACTCTTAGAGTCATCGTGTGCTGAATTGTGGAAATGTGGGTACTTTTGGGGCAGGGAGAATCGTCCCGTGAGGCACTTCTAGCCTCATTGCTAGGAGAATTGCTATGACTGAGCCTGAATCGCCAGAGCACCCTTCGATCGAGTCTCTTCCGGCGATGACGCTCGAAGAATGGCTCGAAAAACTTCGGCGCTCCGATCGCGCTTTTTATAACATCTTGGCGATCGAAGTCTGGTCGATCGCCAAGACCATGGACGACTCAATTCCTGGCTTTTGGAGTCGCTTTATGACCAATCGTCGCCTAGCAATGAAACAGTTTGTTGAGCATCGACGATTACAGCATTCAGCCTCTCAACCGTCTCCGCCATCCTCCAAATCTTCAGGCAACTCGTAGGTATCTAAAAAGAATGGACGTGTCGCCTAGAGTGCTTGTAGTCAATGCTTCAGTACAGTACGATCGCTGAGGTGCTTGGAGTTGCCTCCAATTGCCGTTTACCTCCGGTTTGATTTAGTAGACTGCTTGCATTCACTCCAGCCTGCACTCGTTCCACCCCAGGTAGATCATGAAAGCTCCCAACGTCAATCTTTCTGTTTGGCAACAGTTAAAAAATCGTGAGCTAACTTGCGAACAAGCCCTGCATCTACTCATCGACCCCGACGGTAACGTCACCTTAGAGTTGCTCGATCGCGAGGTCAGCAATCGCTTCTTGAAAGAGTTTCCCGATCGTAACTCGCTGCCTCCTCTGATTCCGCTCTTGCTGTGGCGCAATTGTTTTTATCTCGGTAGCCCTGCCGCACTCTCAGACGCGATGATTCAGAGCTTGAGTGATCGTACCTTCACCGATGTCAAAATTATTCCGGTCTCTGACAAAAGCTATCGTGCCTGGTATCACGTCTCAAATCTAGATCAGACTCAAATCAGTGCCTCTCCTTTAGTCAATCCGCTCACAGGTGAACTAGAGCAAGAAAACATTGGAGAAGTCACCGAGCTTTATCTGTCAAAAGCAGCCGACCAAATCGGACGCATTAGAACCATTATTTCGGGCGCGTTGCGAAACCGTGCCAGCGATATCCACTTAGAGCCTACCCCTGATGGGCTGCGAGTTCGCTATCGAATTGATGGGATCTTGCGAGATATTACAACGCTACCGATCGAGGTGAGTCGTCGCGCGATCGTCGCCCTCAAAGTCATGTCTAACATGGACATTGCCGAAAGCCGTCGCCCTCAAGATGCCCGCATTGGTGAGATCTACGCCTCTGGTCAAGAAACCGATCTGGGATTGGATTTGCGCGTCAGCACTTTGCCCTGCGTAGGCGGTGAGAAGGCAGTCATTCGGTTGTTGCCGCGTCAAAACCCGTTTAACGACATCCACGAGTTAGGATTCTCAAACGCGGCTCTAGAGATTTATCAAGGCTGGCTCCAGCAACCCCAAGGAATGGTGATCTTCACAGGTCCGACGGGTTCTGGCAAAACGAGTACGCTTTATACCAGCTTGCAAACGATCGCCACGGAGTATGTCAACGTGATTACCGTCGAAGATCCGGTGGAATATGTGCTGCCTCGCATCACCCAAACCCAAGTGCATGAGGCGGCTGGAATGACGTTTGCGGCTGGCTTACGGGCTATTCTGCGTCAAGATCCAGACATTATTATGCTGGGCGAAATTCGAGATGGCGAAACTGCCGAAACCGCCATTCGGGCTGCACTCACAGGACATCTCGTGCTCACAACTCTTCACACTAATGATGCGGTCAGCGCGATTCCTCGTCTCAAGGATATTGGTCCTGATCCCGGTTTAATCAGCGATGCGTTGTTAGGAGTCGTGGCTCAACGGTTGGTCAGAAGAAATTGTCCTCACTGTTCTGAGTTTTATCAACCGACTGATCAAGATCTCAAGGCGTTGGGCATCGATCGCGATCATGCCCGTCTTGATCAGTGGCGCAAAGGCAAAGGGTGCAGTCGCTGCTATAACTCTGGCTATTGGGGACGCGAAGCGATTATTGAGTTGTTAAATGTCGATGATGCAATTCGGCAACTCATTTATGAAGGCACCATGACGCAGCTAAACCGCTATCTAATTGACGGCAATTTTGAGTCGTTTCGATCGGCAGCCATTTCTAAAGTCACTCAAGGCATCACCACGATTCAAGAGATCTTGCGCGTCTTGCCTCACAGTTCTCTCTATCGCAAGTCAACGGTAGGCGAAGTCAGAGCCACGCACTCCAAAAAGACTCTGCTGAATGCTACAGGTGGATGATGCGAGTAAGTAGCTAAGTGCAATTAAATATAAAACGCTCTAGTGCATAGTCCCCCGCTTGGCTCCGATTTTCCATGCCGTCCATCACTGCCATTGCCAAGTCATACTCATTGTCAAACATTTGTCCGGCAATTTCATGGCTTTTGAGTTGATGCCATTGTCCTTCAATCGGATTGAGTTCCGAACAATAGGGGGGTAGAAAAAAGAGCAGTAATCCTTGCGCTTGCCACCGCTCCCACTGTTGGCGAACCAATCTACTCTTATGCAAGGAGCCGTTATCCTGCACCCCAACGGTCAAGCGCCCCGTTTGAGCCAAGGTGCCAGCGGCTTTAGCCGCAATCCACTCCATGACTTCAAGGTAACGCTCACTCTTAAATCCGCCCGGGGTCAGCGCATACTCAAACTGCTGTCCGGGTTGCCATAAGCCGAGGATACTGATTCGATGCCCATACCGCTGCGGGGTCTGTTCGAGCCGTTTCTGCTCTCCGACGGGACTATAACTGTAGCTCACCGGACTCCACAGGCAAAAGCCCGCTTCGTCCAGATACTTGAGGTCAAGATGCCCGTCTTGAGCGGCTAACTCTAGGGTCTTCAGGTCTGCTTGCTTGAGGGCTTTTTGGGTGGGGTCTTGCTTATAGCGATGACTTTGGCGAGTCCGTTTCCACCGATACCCTTTTTTTTCAGCAGTCGTCGTACTCGATCACTACTTAACGTGATGGCTCGCTCTTGCTGGAGCTTTGCAGCGAGTTGCACACTGTTGTAGGTGCGAGGGTCGTCTTGAATACACGTTTCGAGGTACTCCAAGTCAGCCGCTTGCCATTTTGCTTTAGCCCCTCGACCGGGGGCGTCCCATAACCCTCCTAAGCCCCAATCGACCCAGCGTTTAAGGGTGGCTCTGACCGTGTGTGGGTGGCACTCAAACATTTCCGCAAGGGCAGGCACGTTCCAGCCTTGGGCATTGAGTCGTAAGAGGTGCGCCCGGTCTCGCGTTCGCTGGGGCACCGTTTGAGCGACCCGGAGTTCGGCTAACATGAAATCTTCGTCAGAGGTCAAAATCACTCGCAGGGGGGCAGGCATCAGCAGCTAGTTGAGTCGGCTTATTATCTTATACTTAATTCCGCCTGCCTACTTACAATGACTTCACTCAACCCGCTTTAAAGCAGCGACGATGACCTCAAGCACCGAACAGTTCGACTTCCCCATCCAACGACAGTTGAGCCAACTGACCCTCGAGACCGCAACGGAGCCTTTGAACCCGTCATTGTGCCGAAAGGGCAGACCCGATTTGATGGGTTCGACAGCAAAATTCTATCGCTCTATTCGAGAGGGATGAGCGTGCGCGATGTCCAAGCGCAGTTGCAAGATTTGTACGGGGTGGAAGTCTCAGCCGGATTGATGTCCAAAGTCACCGATGCGGTGGAAGAGGAGCGAAAACTCTGGCAGAATCGAGGACTTGACCGGGTTGATCCGATTGTCTACTTCGATGCCATCGTCGTCAAAGTCCGCCAGGATGGACGGGTGATTAACAAAGCGATTCACTTGGCGCTGGGGGTGAATCTGGCAGGGAACAAGGAGCTTTTGGGCATGTGGATGACCCAGAATGAATCTGCTAAGTTTTGGTTGTCCATTTTGACCGAGCTTCAAAATCGAGGCTTGAAGGATATCTTCATTGCTTGCTGTGACGGCTTAACGGGATTTGCTGATGCCATCGAAGCCGTCTTCCCAAAAACTCAGGTGCAACTCTGTATTGTCCATATGGTGCGAAACTCGCTCAGCTACGTCTCCTACAAAGACCGTAAAGCAGTGGCAGCTGACCTCAAACTGATTTACACGTCCAGCACAGAAGCTGAGGCAGAGCAGCAACTCGTCGAGTTTGCCGAACAATGGGACAAACAGTACCCGACTATCAGCCGTTCCTGGATGAACCACTGGACGAGAGTGATTCCCTTCTTTGCCTTTCCACCAGAGATTCGTCGAGCTATTTACACGACTAACGCCATTGAATCACTCAACATGACCCTGAGAAAAGTGATCAAGAATCACCGGGCGTTTCCCACCGATGAGTCTGCCCTCAAGGTGATTTATCTGGCGATGCACAACATTGCCAAAAAGTGGACGATGCCTATCTCCCATTGGAAGCCTGCTCTCAACCGTTTCGCGATTCTGTACGAAGAGCGATTTCCCCTCTAATTTGACCCTTGACACAAACTAGTTGACATACCCCGCTCGTGAGGAATCGCTTAAGCTAGTTTTAAGTTGTACGATCGCTTCTCCATGACTCACTCATCTTTTCACCAACCCCTGCCCGAAATTACGGTTAAAGAGCTTGCCCAAACGTTAGCAGACCATCCAAAAGCCCTGCAACTCATAGACGTGCGAGAGCCGTGGGAGCTTGAAACCGCTAGTCTACCCGACTTTATAAATCTGCCTCTCAGCGAGTTTGCCGAATGGTCTGAAGCCATTCAAACTCAGCTTGATGCTGAGAAAGAAACATTCGTTTTGTGTCATCACGGAATGCGCTCTGCTCAGATGTGTCAGTGGTTGATCAATCAAGGCTTTACTAACGTTAAGAATATTGCAGGGGGCATTGATGCTTACTCGATCGTCGTTGATTCTAGCGTTCCACGATATTAAGCTCAGCTTTATCTGATTGAAATCATTGCGAGAGCGACATTAGCGAAGTAGGTAGATGGAGCCGAAACCCATCCCCGCACGTTGACTCTAACTGCGCCTATCTACTCACCATTGGCTAAAGGGATGGTGGACTAAATTGGAATTGTAGTAACGTGCATCGTGAGAAACGTCTTCACCAATCCAGTCGGGTCGCTCGATCGCTTGGTCGGCACTTTCTAGCTCAACTTCGGCGATGACTAGCCCCTGGTTTTCGCCTAAAAATTCGTCAACCTCCCAGATTAGACGGTTGAGGTCAATCTTGTGGCGATATTTCTCAATCAGCGGCGACGCGCAAAGACTGTCTAATAGTTCATTCGCATCCTTGATCGGAATTGAGTATTCAAACTCCGATC
The DNA here is from genome assembly GCA_965277365.1 of Phormidesmis sp. Classification (GTDB taxonomy): domain Bacteria; phylum Cyanobacteriota; class Cyanobacteriia; order Leptolyngbyales; family Leptolyngbyaceae; genus Phormidesmis_A. Next base: position 13,618 of record CBDICO010000004.1, read on the forward strand.
GGGCGATTCCCTCAGAGGCTCCTTTAATCGTAATAAATGCCTGATCGCCTGCAATTCTCACCCGCACTGTTCGCCCCGGCTGAGTAGGAATGTAGCCCTGACGATAAAGCACGCCGGGGGCAAGGTCACGCCAGCGATCGCTGGTGACTAAAAACTTGCGTTCGATTTCGACTCCCATTGTTAGCCACCTTGCTGCTGCATATAGAGAAAAGCGTCCACTTCGGCAGCGGTTGGTTGGGCATCGATCGCGCCGAGTCTGAGGGTGGTCAACGCTCCTGTCGCACTGGCATAGCTGGCAACCTGTTTCGCCACATCGGGATTCGCTAGTTCTTGAATGCCATGCTGACAGAGTTGATAGACAAACCCTGCTACAAAGCTATCTCCGGCTCCGGTTGTGTCTTCAACATCCACCTTGAAGGCGGGCACTTTCCCTTCGTTTTCTCCCAGACAATAAGCGCACCCTTTTTCACCTGCGGTCACTAAAACTCCTTCTAAGGTGCCAAGACGATGAGCGATCGCGCCAGGGTCAGTCGTGCCAAACAGCCACTCGGCTTCTTCTGCTGCCAGTTTGAGAAAATCGACTCGTTTGATTAGATCGTGAATCATCGGCAGGGCGGCATTAGAATTTGCCCAAAAAACGGGTCGCCAGTTGACATCCAACACGATCTTGACGAAAAACTGCTCACACAATTCGAGCGCACGAGCGATCGCGGCTCGACTGTCCAAATAAGCCAGTTCTAGCGTACCTAACACCAAAAAATCGGCTGACTCAAACAGAGTCGGCGAAAGTTGCGCCGCTTGCAGATGCGTGTCGGCAAACTCTGACGAAGGACGATTGCCGCCAAATGCCACGAAGCTACGATCGCCCAACTCTGATCTCAATACCATCACCGTGCGCGTCGGAGCCGTTGGATGAGATTGGATGCCTGTCGTGTCAACCCCCACAGTTTGCAGCACCTTGACGAGCGATCGTCCGGGATCGTCTTGCCCGACACAGCCCACAAATGCTGATGGAATGCCAAGCTTTGTCAGCGCACACGCCACATTTGCCGGAGCGCCACCGGGGTAGGAAGTCCAAGACTCGACTGTTTGGAGCGATCGACCCGGTTGGTCAGCGATGCAGTCAAATAAGATTTCGCCCAGACAAATGGCACGAGGATGAGT
>CBDICO010000005.1:0-35297 GCA_965277365.1 Phormidesmis sp.
TTTTTTGACTGGCTTATTTGACATTGAGAGACATCTGTTAAATGTCAATTACATAGGCGTATAAATTTGAAGGCATTCTCTTCTCTTATTGAGCTGCTGAGATCGGTTGCGAGATGAAAAGACGAGCAGATCGCGGCTGACCCGAAACGACAATTATCAGGATATTGTACTAATCAGATGAATTCTCCCGTGACTGACCATCAGAATTTTGGGTTGCTCTAAGAATAGACAGCACAAATTGGCGTTCTGACTTCTGCTCATCCAGGGAGAAGCTAGAACAGGAGAAGGAAGTAGCCTCTGACCCGTTACTTATTTTTTGTGCGAGAGATCGCCGATTGCTTCCGAAAACTCTCCGCTTTCAGTTCGATAATGGTCGCGTGATGGACTAAGCGATCTATCGCGGCAACCGTCATCATCGAGTCAGTGAAGATGCTATCCCATTGGCTGAAAGGCTGATTTGCGGTGATGAGTAAACTCCGGCGTTCATAGCGATGGGAGATCAGTTCAAATAACACCGAGGTTTCAGCTTCAGACTTTTTGACATAGCCTAGATCATCGACCACAACTAAATCGTAGCGATCTAGTTTGACCAGCCAGGGTTGCAATTGGAGTTGTAACTTAGCCTGTTGCAGCAGTTGCACCAAGGCGGTAGCGGGAAAGAATTTAACCCGTTGACCGAGTTCCAACATCGAGCGCGACAAGGCACTGGCAAGATGAGTTTTGCCCACGCCCGAAGCCCCAAATAACAAGCAGTTGCCCCCTTGCTCAACCCAGCTTGTGTCTTGCGCCAATTGCATGAGCGCCGCTGGATTGAGACCCGGTAGGTGATTGAATTCAAAGTTGGAGAAGGATTTTCCATAAGGCAGTTGTGCCTCTTTCAGCGCTCGGCTCAGGCGGGCTTGCTCTCGGCGTTGGCTTTCCCCTTCGCACAATGCCAGCAAGAACTGCGCATAAGACCAGTGTTCCTGAGTCGCTTGCTGTTCTATTTGCTGCCACTGAGACTTCATCTGACTGAGGTTGAGGCGTTTGAGGTGGTCGTTGAGACTCTGGTAGGGGCTGGGTGGATTCGAGGAGTTGGTCATAGGTGGCGAGGTGATGTTGAGTCGTCTCCATTAGGGTGAGAGCGGCAGCATCGGGAATCAGGTCAAAACCCTGTTGCAATCGTCTCAAAGTCAGGGTCGGCGGATGAGCGGCCAATTGAGTCTGAAGATAGGTCGCCACGTCATCTTCTTTGTCCTGGGTCGCGGCAATGTAGAGGGCTTCAACCATCAATCGAGCCGCCAAGTCGGGTTCATTGACCTGTTTCACCCGTTGCCACAATTGCTGCCACTGTTCATTGGGCAGTAAATCATCTTGCCAATCACAATGTAAAAAGGCTCTGGGCTTGCGGCGCAAACTTTCAACCAGATGGCGATAGTTGATGCTACGACCCCGACGGATCTTCGCACTGCCATGGACATGCAGTCGGGGCAAGGTCATGACGGTCGTGGTGCCGACAAAGCCCACGAGTTGGTCATGATAGAGGTGAATCGTTAAGCGTTGTCCCACCAAGCGAGACGGCACACTGTAGAGAATGCAACGGGCGGTGATGGTGCTATAGCAACTGACTTTGACGCTCAGCACTTCATAGTCGGGAGAGCGGTAGCGAGGTAAGGCTTGCAGGACAGCTTTTTCAATCTCAAACTTTTGAGTCCGTTTAGCATTTTGTTGGGCAACGACCTGTTCGATCAAGGCTTGATACGCGGCGACGGATTCAAAATCAAAACTACCCCGTCGAAATAGGGCTTGGCAGAGTTTGCGTTTGAAGTGACCGTGAGGCGATTCGATAGAGCCGTTTTCATGGGCAACGCCTTTATTGTTGTGGGTGGGGCGGACTCGATAATGGCTGCACACTTCGCCATACATCTGGGTCAGTTTGGGGTTGCGTCCTCCCACATTGCGATAAGCCGCACTCAAACTGTCGGTGCGATGGGTTTGGGGCACGCCGCCACAAGCCGCCAAGGCATTCTGTAAGCCCTGGGACAAGCCGACAAAACTCTCTCCGCCCTGAATCACTTGCACGTATTGCCAGCCGCTGTATGCCAAGCGGTAGTGGTAGAGCAGATGCTGAAAGGATTGACCCTTGACCGTAATCGTCACCCCTTTGAGATGGGTGAAATCCGATAGACCCATTGCTCCTGGCTCATGACGGATCTTGAACATCACCTCCTTGGGTTTGCCACAGGCAGCTTTCCAGCGCTCGACCCGTCGTTGCACTGTCCGCAAAACGCCTTCATATTCGCCGGGATAAGTGTCCTGTAAATACTCAAATAAGGTCATCGGTTCAATGCGCGGCTCGGCTTTGAGCATCGGTTCTAGCTCACTTAACCAGACCGCCTCCAAAGGGTCGGCGCGGGTTGACCAATCACGGGGTCTGCCTTGCTGGGGTTGATGGACTCCGGTATCAATCCGACTTCCGGTGCGGATGGAGATACCGGCTTTTGCCGCAGCAGTTTGTTGTCCTACTCCAGAATCTCGTTTATTCATGTACTGTTGGACTTGTTGATAATTAATTTGGACGGGCACTAGGAGTCTCTAATTTGCGTTAGGGGTTCTCTCTTAGTGTCTTTTCTTTTGGCTACCTCGCTGTACCATTGACATCCCTCACTCTGGGCGATCTGATGAGCGTTCTAAATTTGCTTCTCGATACCTAGACTAAGTAATTGTCGTGTGCCTTCTATTTACGCCTATCTAATTGTCGCGTCATAGACATCCTAGCTATCAACCAGCCGATACCGCTTGTCGTGACGTTCCCACCCAAAATACAGCGTGCCCTCATCCTCAGTTTCAGGATCATCGCCTTCCCCAATCAGATCTTCTGGCTCTTGCTCTAGCTCTTTCACATATTCCTTCAAAACCCCACCCGTCGTTACACATTTAATCTTGTGCATCTGGCGGGTCAAAGGCTTACACAGTGGGGAAGTCACCGATTCTGACGAATCAGAGACTTCCCTCATAATTCGAGTTGCCACACGCTTTCCCGTACTCGATCGCCATTGGCTTTCCAGTCGCATCAAATTTCGCGCACCATTCTCCACCATGCGTCCACACCATGACAGGGTGATAGGCGAGGGCAATGAGCAATCCCAACAGAATGCCACCAGGCAGGGCGATGAGCAGAATTGACGGCAGGGAACGACGGCTAAAGCTCCATCTATCTAGATCTCTCCGGTCTAAAAGCGCGAATTAGCGAAGTGGTTGAGGAGTTCCCGGTGAAGGAAACGATAGCGTCCGCCAACCCGCTGAAGCAGTCGGCGTTCGGTGCAGTAGTTGAGGAATTGCGCCAGGTTCCAGGGAGCGATGCCGCTCTGCCAGAGAACGAAACGAAGGGAAAGATGCTGAATGCAAGCGATGCCGCCACCTACAAGAATGCCTAAGAGTGCCCCAGAGAATCCAGGCAGCAGGAGGCTCAAAAAATCGATTGCCCCCCCGAACGACCGGACCATGATGGCTGCTATTCCCGTATCGAGTACTGTTATTCCTGTATAGAGTACAGCGCCCATCCACAGCGCATTTTGCAAAGAATTCCAGACACCCTGGTTAGGACGAGATCGTACCTTTAAATCTTGCTTCAGCCCACCAATCAGTCCCAAAAACAGTCCAAAAAACCGCCCCATTTCAGAACTATGACGCTGACTCGACCCAAAAGACATCCTAGAAAAAAGCAGCCCACCAATTAGCGCACCACCAATTAGCGCGCCAATCTGCCCAAAAATCAGCTCGACACGCAACCCAAAAATCAGCCCACAAATCAATCCACCGACCAGCCCAAAAATCAGCCCAACACGTAACCCAAAAATCAGCCCAACACGCCGCTTATAAATTACCCCAACAACCATCCCAACACTTATCCCGCCCAACACGCCGCCCAACACTCCAACACTTATTTTACCTAGCACCCCGCCTAGCACCCCGCCGAACACCCCACCTAGCACCCCGCCTAGCACCCTAATACTGGGTGCAACACTTAAGCCAACACGCAGCCCAATATTCGACCCATCATTCAGCCCCTCTCTAAACTTCTGTAGAGCTTCTCGTCGCTCGTCGTGCGACATCGGAATTCTGAATGACTCGACAAGATCAATATCACTCTGTCTGACAATCAGCCTAACAATCAGCCCAACAATCAGCCCATAAATCAGCCCCAAAAGTAGCCCACCCATTAGCCCAAGAGGCAGCCCATAAATCAGCCCCAAAAGTAGCCCACCCATCAGCCCACCAATCAGCACCAAAATCAGCACCAAAATCAGTCCATATCGATGCAGTAGCCGAGGTGCTTCCATCCAACTCGGCTGCATCTGCTCAATCAGAAGCTCCACCTGATTTCTCTGCTGTAACTGCCGCGCCATCCAGCTTAAATATCGTTTTGTCTGGGTACAGTCTGGCTCTTGGCTGGTTGTTTTATACGCCCACTTGCTCTTCTCTAAGCCACTCCTCCGCTCACTCTCCCGCAGGTCTATCGATAACCGTCGATCAACATATCGCCCCAGCAATTCCGCCTCATTCTGAAACGGAGCTTGCGGATCATAAACCTGAGCCGCCAGCGAAATAAACAGCGGAATCCGCAACAATCCCGGCTCCCCCTCTTCAGACGGCTGCATCAACGTTTGCATCGCTGGAACGGTTGAGATGGTGTTCCACAAGTCAGATTTAATGTGATGTAAATAGTCCTGAATCTGTGGATCGCTCAAGGGCTGAAGACAAACCGCACCCCTCAAATTCGCCAGCCTAATCCCAACCGTTTCAAACTCTTTCACCCGACAGCACACCACCATCTGGGGATAATCCTGCGAAAACTCATTGAGCTTCTGCGTGCATTTCTTCTGCCGCTCTAATCCCAGCTCATCCAACCCATCCAACAGCGGCAACAACACCTCCCGCTCCAGCCACTGCTCATAGAGCTTCGATTTACGATTGCCCCCATGCAACTCATACAACTGCTCAATCAACCATTGCTCGATCGATTGATTCTCATCCCGCCAGGTAGACAGCTCAAACAACACCGGGATCACAGTTTTTGGGTCTGCGAGCGCTCCCATCACCACCTGTTCCGCCAACCCTAATAGTGCTGTCGTCTTCCCCGCACCGGGCGCACCCAAAATCAGCAGCTTCCCCGAAATATCATCCCGACTAAACGTTTCAATCAGCAGTTGATCCAAGATCACCCCCCGATCTTCACCCTGAATCTGTAACCGTCTTTCTGCTTCCAGAGGCGATCGATTCACCGGGTCAAACTGCTCCGCGAGCGACACCTCCATGAGGGTGCGATTCTGCAACAGCAAATCACTCAACCGCTTCCGAATGTCAGGCAACTGCTTCTTTTCCAACAACTGCTGTCCCCAATCCCAATCGACTCCGGGTGACTCGGAGCGATTAAACAGTTGCACGATGGCGTGGTTGATGGTGACTAGATTCTGGTCACTATCTATAAAACTGATCGCATCTCCCGCCGCCTGCTGAAGCAGAACTTGACTATTCTCGATTCGACTCCCATCAATATTCTGCTTTTGAGAACTCATCCATCACACCTGCTACAAATCTCAGTTGCGATTACAGTCCAATCAACTTTGATGCCACACCGAGCCAGGGCGCGACCGCGGTGAATACCTCTTGCCCAGTCTGCCACAGTCCTTTTCCCGCTTCTGTGCCATCATTCAGCGTCTTTAGCGTTTCACCCACTTGCTTCAGGTTTTGTCCCACTACCTGCTTATCAGCCGTTTCCTTTGCCGCCTCTCGCTTTGCTGGACGCAAATAATCGAGTAGCTCTTCTTTTTGAGGGTCAGCAATCTCACCCGCTTTCACCGCCGCTTCCAACGTCTCCAATAATCTCACCACCTCAGTTCCGCTGATCTGCTGCTGAGTCTCTAGCTGTCCAGACTGCGATTGTTGAAGGTCGCCCCCGGCTTGTCCTGCCTGCACCATTCCTCCTGTCAGTGTGACGTTATTAAAGCTTTGCGATTGATCCGGTGGTTTCTTGCCAAACATGACCCTTTTCCCGATAACGTTTCTCTAAATATAGAGGTCAAGTCTCAACCAGCCACAGGTCAGAAATTTCTTGTGACACGACCTCTGAAGGGATAGCGTTGGGTTTGATCTGAGAGCGACGGGAACGCCTCTAAATTTGGTCAAAATAGTGCATCAGATTCTCACGCCGCTTATGACCTGTACGCTTCTGAATCTGTGCAGGGGAATAGCCTTTCTCTCTTAATTTCGTGATGTAGGTGCGACGAAACGAATGAGTACTGACTCCTTGGATCGCAATCCGATGACAAGCATCCTTCAACACTAAGTCTGCATTGGCACGGCTCATATAGCCTTGCTTGCTGCCTACACGAGACTTAAAGAGATAGCCAACTTCGGGCATCTCACCAGTCCGTTGCCAATCTTCCAGAAAGGATCGCAGCGCGGGCATGATTTCGACCTGCTGGGTGCCTGTCTTTCCCTTGCGCGTATCGCGGGTGAAGGTGACGAACTGCCCCGTCACCTTTTCGGCAGTCAGTTGCAGCGCCTCACTGATTCGGCATCCTGTGAACAAGCAGAGGGCAAAGAGGGCGCGATCGCGAAACGTTTGAAACCCACGATCAAACAATTCACCTAATTCAGCATCACTCAAAAGTTTGGCTTGTCCGTTGCCGTCCACTTTGGCACTGGCTTCTAAATTCCCGAGATCAATGTCAAAGCTCACCATCGGAACACTCTGCTCTCAGTCCCCTCACTCTAACTTGACGAAATAACAAATCGTCAAGTAAAGCGCTCAAACGACTGATTTTCCGTATTCAGTTACCCTCTTCTCTGCCTCAAGCATCGAGTTCCAAGTTTACTTATCAATCAGACGATTTTAGAAAAGGCTGAAACCCTCACTTTGTCGTGACTCTGCCAGTGATTGATAAGTTCTGCTTACCTTGATATCACTGATAGCAACTGACAGCAGAAAATAGTTAATCGCATTCAAGCTCAATGCCGATAATGGATAGCAAAGTTAGCACTGATGGCAGTAATCCAATGACGATAAAAACAGATAAACCAATGGTGGGATCGCGGGTGCCTCAAGATTGGGCTGACCAAATTAACGCAATCGCTCACGAGAAAGGATGCAAGTCTGCTCGAATTGTTTATGAAGCGATCGCTACCTACCTCGATAAAACTGACGTGGCGACCGTGGCAACTCATGAAGGCAGAATCGCAGCGCTAGAGGAAAGGCTGTCACGATTAGGAAATAAATGAATTCATCAAGGCGACATTTCGCCAATTCAAAATTCTGCAAAGTTAGCTTTTCGTGAATAGACAAAGGTGCGTTGCTGCAATACAGTGCAGACATCACATGAGTTAGCGCAATGATCATCACTTGCACCAGCGCAAAGGGGGGAGTCGGCAAAACAACTTCTGCCATACACATCGCTTGCTTTCTCGCCAAGAATGACACCACTCTATTGATCGACGGCGACCCGAATCATTCTTCTCTCAAGTGGGCAAAACGGGGCAATCTGCCCCTTAAGGTGTGTGATTTAATTTCATCCCCACGATTCACGAGGGATTATCAGCACATCATTTTCGATACGCCCGCTAGACCCGTTAAAGATGACCTAGAAGCTCTCGTAGAGGGGTGCGATCTGTTAATCATTCCAACGACACCAGACATTCTCAGCATCGATGCCACGCTTGAAACGGTTGAGTTGCTGCAATCACTAAACTGCGATCGCTACCGTATCCTGCTAACGATCGTTCCCCCAGCTCCACGAAAAACAGGTGAACAAGCCCGTGAAGCGTTGGCAAATTTTCCACTCTTTAAGCAGTCTATTCGCGCCTATGCCGTTTACGAAAAGGCTGCATTAGAGGGAGTTCCCGTTTATGAAGTTCGCAGCGATCGCAAAGCTCGGATTGCATGGCGTGACTATGAAGCCGTCGGGAGGGAGATCATCGCGTGAGTACAAATCCTTTCAAGAAAGCAATCGATAGCCGCAAAGACTCAGAACCGATTCCATCAGAACCCGTCACGCCTGCGCATCTGTCGCCACAGCCAGAATCTAAAAAACGGGGTAGACCTGCCACAGGTAAGCGCTCTGATGATGCTTGGATTGGGCGTACCTATTACGTGCGACGGGAAACCGATTTAGACACTGAGGATGAGTTGCTGAAGCTGAAGCGCGTGGGCATCGATATTGATAAGTCTGAATTGGTTGATCAGTTGCTTTCTGCCTGGGTGAAATGGCGAAATGGCGAAAATATAGAAGGGTGTCTTGCTGACATTTCGCCAATGCGAAAAGACGATAATCCGAAAAGTTGATACTCTGAAACTGCAATCAACTCATGCTTAAAAGCCTCAGTCGTGTGCACTGGGGATTGTCTTATTGATTGCGAACTGGCGTTCCCGGTCGGGTAGGGAGGACTCATGCCCGACCGGGAACGCCAAACTGGGCAATAGAACAGATAAGGTTGCCCGTAGTTATCTCACGTCATATAGATTGCTAAAAAGTCACTCACACCCTTAATCATTCCCTCCACATCAACACGATCAAATTTGTCAAATTCCCCATGTGCCGCAGCGTTGCGAATATCTGCCCAAGCGCGAAGTTGTTTCGCTTTTAGTTCGTTAAACAAACCTACTTTTTTAAGTTCTTCAATCAAAGGGTTCAGCGTGAGCGCGTTTCCTTTGCTATTCGTTAGCGCTATCGGTGGAGTCTGCTTGCCACAAAGTGTGCGTAACCCTTTTTCTAAAACTGCTCCTGCAAGAACGGCGGCTGGAACGTGATTGTACTGACCTGTCTGACCTTCAGCTAATAGTTGTTCAGCTTGACCCATATAGTCAGCCGCTACGTCAGCTTCAATTTGAAGTGTTAAGTCTCCTAAAAACCCCTGGTCAAAATCCTCTCTTAACCCTTTTAACCGAGAAAGATATTCTGCCAATCTGGATGTACTGTTATAAAATTTTTCCTCTTTTTCGATGAGTCTCCGATGAATGTTGTTTGAAGGAATCACTTGATCCAATAGTGATTCATAATTAACACACCATTCTCGAAACTTGTCCAACGCCTCAATTTCTTGAGTGTCTAGAGGCTTCGAGGGTGGACTCTTTGATGCAATTCCAAGAGAGGTCTTAATCTTTTTAGTTTTCTGATAAATCCTTTCGCCTTCCTGTATCAGTGCACCGAAACGATCAAGATACTTCTTGTGCAAATTTGGTGGTAGAGCCATTACGCGATCACCTCCACAACTTTCTCAGTTCCCATTTCCTCTGCTCCGATTCAAACCCATGAGGTCACTTTACCTCTACCAGCCGCACCAAAATCGAGGGGAAGAGATCGCCCGATCCAATGGGGTGATCCCTCTCGCTGCAATTCCTCCCGGCGATCTTCTGCCCATCGCATCGCTTGAGGCAATGTGTAGCAATCAATCATCCGTAGCGATCAGGTGAGCCGCTTCATTGAGTGCTGTGATCTGCCTACCTGGATCATGATCTGATACTTCCCTGACTCTTCGGGATGGCGTTGCAGCTTGCCCACATCGGCGATCGCCGCCTGCATATCTGAATAATTTAATCTCATGATGGTGAAGCCCCGACCGGAGCGACCGGGGCGTGAGTGGATTTAGAAATCGGCGGCGGCTGAATAAATTTGATGGTAGCGATCGCTGTCAGTTTTAAGTAGTTCTAACTCCGCTTGAACCTCTACCAGCTTTGCGCGGGTGCCATCCGCATAGCCTTGCAGATAGTTGATATCAAGGTGTTTCGGCTTCACGCCTTCATATCCATCCGAGATGCCATCGGTGTAGATTTCGCTTTGCATCTCCTGCATCTGGAGGGTGAAAGCTTCATGGGGTTCGCAGTTGAGTAGAGTCTGTGGCATGATGGGGATATCTTTTTGTTTGGTGGTTTGGTCTTGCCTTTGGGCAGGTCAGACCCCTATTTTTTTGGGCTGACCCTGCTCGATTAACTGCCTCTAGGCGGGTTCAACGTGGTCGATTAAATTGCTGCTGATCCCGCTTTCCTCTTCTGCGATCGAGTAGGCATCGTCTAGCCCTTCTGCAAACACGTCGATTGAAAAGCCAGACTGATAGATAACGGTGTAAAGCATTGTGAGTAGGAGGTGTAGAGGTTTGCAGAGAGGGCAGTTTAGAGACGTGCCCAAGTTTGAGAGAGGTTTAGAATTCCGAGTAAGCGAGGTGTTGGTATTCAGCTAATTCCGCTTGCGCTTCAAGCCATAAAAGCCACTCTTTCCATTCTTTGAGTTCGGTAGGGGTCATTGCCTGAAATCCTTTTGCTGTGGTAGTTTGGTATATTCCAATTATACCCGTAATCAAATATGAACGTCAATAAATTACGGGTATTAAAGCAATAAAAAAGAGAGAACTTTATATCGGCTCTCTCTCGTAAAGATTGGCTGAAAGTGGTTATTTGATTCGCAGCGATCGCCCTCGTTCCCCAAACCGCGCAAACTCCAAGGCTTCGCCGTCTTCAAGTGCTTCTCTGATTGCTTCAAGGTCTGGAGTGATTGAGATTTTTGTAAACTCATCGGGAATCGCAGAGATCGAGAAGTCTTCGTCAACAATTACAGGCAGTTTGCCGCCATTGTTTGCCAGCGTGAGACGATAGCGGTCTGTCTCGATAGACTTAATGGCATGGGATTCAAAGAACTGTTGTAAGAAGGATTTGAGAGACTTAGCGCGGTTTTCATCGGCTCTAGCGTGATCGCTCATTCTCTTTGCTTCCAATTTCCGAGCGTCTGCTCTAGCTTCCAGTTCACCAATCAGCGCGGCGTAGTTATCAAGCTTCCGATCGCGCTCCGCTTCCTTCTCTTCTGAAAGTTCAGTAAACCATTCGTATAGCTCTTCTGACTGTTGTTCTGGCAATCCCTCCAAATCATCAAGGGCGTGTTGCAGCGCGATTAAATCCTTTGAAATATCAAGTAACGTTGTCATTGTTTTTAGTGTTGGGTAAAAGGTTGTGATGACGAGGGTAAGCAGTTTTCGAGACGTGCTTAGGTCTGGAGAGTTAGCGAGTAGCGAGGGTGTTAGTGGTGAGTGCCGTCAAGATTTCTTGAGGGGTGCAATCTGGATAGAGCCGCGCCTCGTGAATCATTTCTTGAACGAGTAGAGAACTCAAACCGTCCACACAAATCATTTGACGAGTGCCACTGAGATCACTCAACTGAGGTTGTGAATCCATGAATGCTTCAACCATGTTGAGTTGATCGGTTTCGCTCTTTCCCTTTCTTGCTCTCCAATTCCAAGCGACTGAGAAGTATTTGCGATCGCCACTTGAATGAGGTTGGAATGACAACTTGAAAATGCCTTCCGCCGGATTCGTGCCGTTGCCCATCAGACGGGTCACGCATTGCTGAAACTGCCCAACACTACGGGTTTTGATGTAGGAACAACAAACGGTGTTGCTGGGTAGCACTTTGCAGCCAGGGGCGGGAATGTAGAAGATCTGAAACCATTCGACATTCTTTGTATTGCCCAACGTGCCGAAAAACCGGGAAACTTTGACGATCGAGATCTCAACTTCAGAGCCTAGAAACTCGCTCTCAGACAAAGCCAGTTGACCCGCTTGGCAGTTGAAGCGGACGTTGTAAGGCGTTGATGGGTTGTAGATAGCGTTGTCTGGTTTGATTCCGAATACGTTAGCAAGTGTCATTTTGTGTTCTCTTTTTGTTTGATGATTTGGTTTTGAGTGAGCCTTTTAACCTCATGCTCAGGAGGATTGAATTTAGTCGATTGTGCGACCGCGAACCGTTACAGAACGGACTGGGAAGAGGTCGATCGGGGTATCGAGATTCTTCAAATCACGAGCATCTAAACCCAGTTGGCTATGAGCGGCTTTGGTGCCAGCTTTAACGAGATGACAGGGTTTGATGAAGACGGTGTTTTGTTTGTTCAGCATGGCTCGAAATCCTTTTGTGTTGGTGGTTTGGCTCGTTTGCCTTATACCTAATTATACCCGTAATTTAATAGTAACGTCAATAGATTACGGGTAAAAATAGAAATAAAATGCTACGATGAATCGAATTCTTACGGGCATAAATTCGAGATAAAGTTTTAGGGAGAAATGACGATGTTGGCGATCGAGATGACGAAAAAAAGTAGCGACGAAAAAGGCAAGCGTAAACGTGCAACCGCTCAGAAAGAGGAAGTCAAAAGAGGCAAGGGCAGACCGCAGCTATATGACGATCCAAAGGTGCGGCACGAGGTCGGTGTGACTGCTGAAGGTTGGGCGGGAATTGTCAGACTCGCAAAAGAAGCAGGGGTATCAACATCTGAATTTATTGAGCGGATTGGACGGGGCACGATCGCCCTAGCTGAGTTGCCCTCGGTAGAGAATGACCAAACTGAAAAATAGCGATCGGCTGCAACTGCCGATCGCTATTCAGGAGAGATGAGGTCTACGCCATCAGTCCGTAAATTAATTAATTATTCGATTGTCGATTTGTGGAACTACTCGCCTAAAGCAGGGTCTGAGGGTGACATATCCCCGCTCTCCTGTTGAGGCTCCGTCACCCGATAACCCAGTTGATCGAGTAGAGATTCCGCCACCTCCACGTCTCCGATCGCAAATGCACCAAGCTCGATCACAGCTTGAGAGCTTGCCAAGATATCCTTATATGGGGTCGAGCCGACACACAGGCAAAAAAGTGCAAGATGAGCTGAAAAGCTACGCCTATATTAGGTTTCAGCCATCTTGGAGAATGACCGAATCAGAGCTTAAGCCTGTTGTATCTGAACATAAAAGCGAAGAGGCAGGATTTAGTATGCTTCCAAATCGATTTTCACACATGAGAGAGCTATTTCTAAGAAAGCTCAACCATTATGGACTCTTGAGCCTGTTTGCGTTGGCGCTTTCGCTCTCTCTTGTTTTGGGCGCAGTACCAGCGCTACAATCACAAACGCTCTCGCCGTCACCCAAAACCGACTGCTCTGTCCCTCAGTTGTGTGCAGATATCAAGCAGCTTGCTCAAGACGATGTTTCTGACGACATCCCCAGAAGAACATCCCATGCGATTGAAGTATTCAAGGAGAGACATCCTGACTGGAAAACAGCGCCTGCCAAAGCAAAACTTGAAATTAGCAGAACCTATGACCGCGAATATAGCCACCAAGAAAAGCTAAAGAAGCAAAGCGTCAAATCTGCCTGGGAGAAATGGTTAGAGAATGGTCCTTTAGTTCCTTTGTTAGAAGTCCTTGTCCTAGTTGTAGCCGCTTGGTTTCGGGATGCCATTGGTAAAGCATGGACGACGTTGGTTAAAGTAATCGACGACTGGATGTATAAGCAATTTGCAGGAACGCCTCTGTTTGAGGGTCTGGCACTCCAGCGCTACCGTGAGGCATTGGTAGAAAATTATCAGCATCTCAAAATTCCTTTTCGAGTGAATCAAAAGCCCCTGGATATGGGCGAGATTTATGTGCCATTGAAGGTGACCGGGTCGAGCGATAGTGATCAGGTGGATGCATATGGCGCGATTGCTCAACATCGCCGACTCATGATTAAGGGAACTCCAGGCTCCGGAAAAACCATGCTGCTGCGGCATATAGCGTTCTCCTATGGCAAAGGGGGGTTACATATATTAGAGAATCGACCTGTGCCTATTTTGTTAGAGCTGCATCGTTTGAACGACCTCGATCTAACAGAGGAGAAGCTGATTGCGGCGATCGTAGAAGCATTTAGGCGCAATCGGTTTCCTAATGCAGAGCGCTTTGTTCGTCACAGCCTTAAGCAAGGCAAGTTGATGTTATTGCTCGATGGGCTAGATGAGGTGAATAGCGGAGTTCGCCCAGTTTTGGCACAACGTATCAGTGATTTATTACAGAGCTTGGATGAACACCAGCGTTGCCGATTGATTGTGACTTGCCGAACGGCGGTCTATGACAACGAGTTTTCCCATGAGACCGACCAGACTTTAGAAGTGGTGGAGTTCACCGATCAACAAATGCGGCGCTTTTTGGGTGCCTGGAAACAGGAAATCCCTGCTGGAAAGTCGATCGACCAACTGATGCAAACCTTGCGAGATCGCCCTCAAATTATGTTATTGGCTCGCAATCCCCTGCTGCTAACCATCATTGCCCATCTCTACACTGATCCGGCGTTTGAGTTACCTCGTTCTCGGACTGAATTTTATCAAGTCTCTACCCGCATTTTGCTAGAGCAATGGCAAGACCAGCTCAATCGGTATCGAGGAGGCGACAAACGACGGGTGTTGCAATATTTGGCGTTGCATCAGCAGCAGGCGAGCACACAGCAACAACAGGATCGCCGTAGCATTGACTACCCTGTGGTACTGGAGAAAATCAAGCAGCTTTTGCCGAGTCTCAACCTTGACCCCGCCCACGATGCGATTCCCCTATTGGATGAACTGGTGGAACGGAGTGGGTTGTTTCTCAAAATTGATGGAGGTGATCGCTATCAGTTTGCACACTTGACACTGCAAGAGTATTTTGCGGCGGTAGCTCTAGCTGATAAACCTAACGATCTGATTCAGTTTTTTCAGCAAGACCCCACCACTTGGCGAGAGGTCGTCAAGCTGTGGTGTGGCATTGCTGGAGACAGTACAGATCTAATCATGACCATTTACCAACAGGATGCAATCTTAGGGTTTGAATGTCTCGCAGATGCTCAAGAAGTCAATCAACAAACCGCAGAGTCGATCGTCGAGCACTGTAAAGAATTGCTAGATACTACTGGTGAACAAGACGAAATTACCAGGGCATTTGGAGCCGTGGCAGCCAGTAACCGCCCCCGAGGTAGAGCCGTATTCCAGTTTCTAATAGAAACGCTAGAAACCAGTCAGAACCCAAACTATAAAACATCTGTGTTAAATGCGCTTTCACTAACAAATTCGCCAAAAGCGGCACGAGTGCTTGCATCTTTATATCTAAATTTCCTAAACCAAGGCAGGCATTTGTTAGAGCAATCACAATCACAAGTGCGTCAGCCACTCATCCGGATGGGCGATTTAGCAGTCCCTTATCTTCACCAACACTCTTTAAAAGGTTCTATTCCAGCCTTAGACGACTTACTAGCCATTGGAACGCCGGATGCTGCAGAAGCAATTGTTTCTTCAATTTGGTTTGACCAATCAGAAAAACAACAATTTTGGGGACGAGCTGCAATCTACTTAGCGGCTCTTCTACCTCAACCCGAAATAGAGGATCGATTACGAGACTATAGCCTTTCAGCAGAGCAGAGAAGACTGATACGTCTTGACTGGATTTGGCAGCCCTTTAAAGAGCCAAAGCATTCAGCGTTACCAGTCATAGCAGGTCGGATAGCCTACCTGCTATCGCAGATTAAGCTATCCTCGATTCCCAAACCTTTACCGTCGCTTGATCATCGACTGGTAATTCCAGTTTGCGGAATTGAGATCTTTGATCAAGCTTCATTCCCTAAAAAGTGGTCAGTCCCGAACGTCGATGAACTCTTGGCAGAACGCAAGCCAACGCCTCAGATAGAGCAACAGTGCTTACAGGCATTAGATGAAGCATTTGGACCAGTCCAAGGCTCGTCATCGATATGGCGGATTCTACTCTCTGGATTACCTCCCCAAATGCAATTGGAGTTATGCCAGAACATTTTAAAGAACTTACAGAAGGCTAATTCAAACCATTGGCTCAACATTTTCCAGTCGGTGAAGTACGAATTCAAAACCAGTTGGCACTATCGGATTGTTTTGCTGATTGCAGCTTTGCTTTCTCTCCTTGCAGGCTTAGGCTTATGGCATACCGCTTCAGTACAACTCACTGGCACTATGACAGGAGTGATAGGGTTTGCAGCCGCTGTTATCGGCGTATTCTGGTGGGCTGTAGCCACAGGAGTTGAGGAGCCTTGGGAACCCGATTTGTTTATCAAGCTAGGGGCATTTGGATTACAAACTTATGGTATCGAATTACATCAACTTTTTCAAAATAGTATAGTTTGGTCAGGAATAGAAGTTATATTCAAACTTTTCAAAAGTAACAACGCTCTCGCTCTCGCTGGCGCTCTCGCTCTCGCTGGCGCTCTCGCTGGCGCTGTCGCTAACGCTTTCACTGATCCTTTCGCTGTCTTTGACCTTTCTCGCACTAGCGCTGTCGCTGGCGCTCTCGCTCTCGCTGGCGCTCTCGCTGGCGCTGGCGCTCTCGCTCTCGCTGGCGTTGCCGTTCTCGTTTTCACTTTCGCTGGCGCTTTCGCTGGCGCTGGCGCTCTCGCTGTCGCTGGCGCTTTCGCTGGCGTTAGCGTTCTCACTTTCGCTGGCGCTAGCGTTCACACTTTCGCTAGCGCTGCTTATGGAATAGGTACTTTAACAGGAGTAGGAATTGGAAGCTGGTATCGCTTTAAGGCGGAACCAGAAAAGCAATGGCTCAAGTTTCTTGCCGTTCTTGCGCTTCCCTGGTTCTGCACAGCCCCGATCGTACTAATCTTTGCTGGGGTTGGACTCAGTGCTTTATCCACTTCCGTATTCTTTGAATTCTTCCTCGTTGCGGTTGGCAGTTGGCTCTGGTGGTGGGGACAAAAACGAGAGGCGATGGCTCGTAATCCTTTCCAAGGCGGACTGATTGAGGCAACTCTCCGTGCCAAGTATGGACGACCTCGAACGTGATGTTGATAGCAACCCTAAATTAATTAATCTCCCGATTGACAGTTTCGTTGGATTCCGAATCGTGGCAATCGCTCTGGTCTAGCAGAATGCTGTAACCTAATTGATCTAGTAAGTGCTCTGCCGCGTTTGCGTCCCCGATCGCAAATGCACCAAGCTCAATCACCGTCTGAGCGCTTGCCAGAATATCTTTATAGCTCCATCTGGCAGGGCTGATGGTGACTGCAACTGTGTTGCCATGTTCATTACGCATCAGAGTTTGCTCAAACAAAGGTAATCTCAACATCTGCTCATGTCGCTTCAAATGCTCACGGCTCATCTCCCAGGCGTTCTCTCTCAGGTCTTTGTAACGAGCCTCCCACAGCTCACGGTCTTGAAGTCGCAGATAATCGTCCCAATCCTCAGCCCGATCGAGCCAGTGATATTTATCGAAGGCAATACGCCAACTTCGGGCGGCATCAGATGTCCTTTTCTGCCCATTCTCGACCCTCTCAGCATTCACGGTGCCTAACAGAGATCGCCGCGCACCCGCCAGCATATAGCGATGAAATCGGTCATACCATCGGCTCGACTCTCCGGGTTGACGCTGCCAGGTTGGTTGAAACTCAGTCATGAGGTTTTCTCAGCATGGGTCGTGAGCGATGCTGTTTGTATTGTGCAAGCAAACCTAACGAGTGCCTCGCAATTTTCAACAATTTTAGATAGCCCGGTCGCCTAGAAATTTGCCACAGCAGAGATCGGCATTCTTGCAACAAGCCTTCACGAGTTGGCGGTGGATGCTTATCGCTTTGTAAATCAATTGATTTTTTCCTAAGTACAGGACAAAAAGCCTGAAGTGCTCTTCGGCGTTCCCGTAGCAAATGGACCAAAACCAACGTTAGTGAATTTTAGCCAGACGATTCATAAGGTTTGATTAAGTCCATTTCCGCTCATACTACAAAATAGGCTTAGTTTTGGACTGTTACATCACACTACAAATCGCTCAAGCTCTGATTCGCTCGTTCTTTCTGAGGGCTGAAACCCTTGCCTTTGCGTTGAACTTCTGCTCACGTCGCAGAGAAGCAAGCTAGATCGAGAGATTAGGAAACCTGATTCGTCAAGCGGTTTTTTGCTTTAGGCAAACCAAGAACTCAACTATTGCAAGTCAGTCATAGAGGGACTTCCAGGCTTAACGTTGTTTTTGGTTCATTTGCTACGGGAACGCCTCTTCCAGCAGGGCTTCTAGCTAAAACGGCTGAAACCTTTGCTGCACTGGCGTTTTAGCAGAGTCCGTTCTCCCATTTTCCATTTTTTGTCCTGTACTTAGGCTTTTTTCAGGTGAGCGACCTCAATTCTCGTATCTGATCAGGTGGCAAAGTCAGACTCAACACCTCCAGAATCCGAATTTGAGTTTGAGCTTTGAGACTCTGCCAAAACTGCGCCCGTTGATCCGGCTCGACCCACTCAAAGAACGCCTCGCTAATCGTCTGAAGCACTTGATCAGCCGTTTCGCAATGCTCATTGATGGCAGAATCGATCCCTTCTGCCAGTGAGGTAATTAATGGCGGCGGTGGGTCTGAATTTTTACTACTTTCCCTATAAGGAGTCTCTAATAGGGAAAGTAGTAATTTCCAGAACCTCGATAAGTATTGCTGGCTGTAGCCTGTGAGCTTTGCGATCGCGGTTTGCGTGATCTTCTCGCCCTCTGCCTTGAGTTGGTTTGCGGCTGCTTTGAATGCGAGTTGAAGCCGTTCTGACTTGTCAGCAGCTTCTATGGTGATTTGCGACGCTTTGACTTTGTTGGTCGGAATCCCTAAATCGAAATCACTGAGGATAACGATTTGAAGTTGCTCATCGGGTCTACGGTGCGCTCTCAGTCGCCCGATCGCCTGAATAAACTCTGCTCTAGTCGTGCGGTCTACGAAAGCCTTGAAGCCTTCATCCTCCTCGGTGGGGTGCTGTCCGGTGAGAATCGAATATTCAGAAAGCAGAGAAGCAATATTTGGGATCGGGGTGCCGATCAAAATCAACGTCTTGACGGTCAAAAAGTCATTGACCCCTCTAGAATCCCGATACCACGCACCGTCTGCCTCGAACTTTTTGAAGTCGATTATCTTGGCAGTTAAGTCGATCTCTTTGAAGTGGGAGGCGATCGCCGTCGCACGTCTTTGTTTATCGTCGCCCCGTTGCAGCGTCAGTTTGCCTAAATCAGTCACCTGAGTAATGGTCAGATTTTCAACTTTGGGCACCCGTTGACAGCACACAAAGATTTCATCAGGGCGGCAACCAACCTTGAGAGCTAGATGTTCACGGGTGAGCGTTGCATCTAGGAAGATATTCACCTTAGAATCTGCAATCACTGCTCTATGGCGGTTGTCTGGCAGGGTTAAAAGCAGTTCGCCCCGATTGATCCGCAAATCGCCGCGTTCCCCTTTCAGAATCCCCAAAAACTCAGGTAGCCACTGTTTAAGCACGGTCTGATTGAGAATTTCGGTTTGCTCTGCTTGAGTTTGAGCCGTGTTACGAGTGAGCGATCGCCGAATCGATTTCAGTTCACTCCGCACCTGAGAGTTAATTCTTTCAACTGCCCAGTGGTGATCATTTTTGAGAGAGCGTTGTTTTTCGTCATATCGATCGCGGATTGAGGATTTGTTGAGAATTGACCGCCCTTGACTGGACAGAACGGCGGCTGATTCAATTTCCTCCTGTCGTTTTAGCTCCTCCAAGTCCTGTTTGAGCTTGGCTTTCAGCAATTTAATTTGTTCTTGGGATTCTTGGCTGAAATCCTCCAAATCAATGCCGTCCGGTGGTTGTAATCCCGATAGGTTAGGCTGCAAAGCTTGCAGTAGTGAATCCCAATCTAAAGCACTGGAATCGAGCGGAGGCAGTTCCTTAATGATTTGGTGATAATTCCAACCATATCGAGGTTGTTCACCTGCTAGGCGCAATCTCAGAGCGCTAAGAGTCGGCTGCAAGGTCACAAACTGCTGAGTAGCATGGCAAGCTAAATAGGAGATCAGTTGATCTGAGTCTCTGAGGGATACTACGATCGCGCGTGACGTTTGGATGCTGGTGCCAGCTTCATCCCAGATGCTAACAGTCTGCGAATAACTGAAATCGGCGGCGGGGTCTGGCAAGCTGGCAGGGTGGATTTTAAGCCGATCTCCCATCAGCGCTTGCCTTCTCTGATGTTTGAAGCCGTAGCCTTCACCCGTGAAGTGCTTACAGGCATTCAGCATCGGGCAGGTCTGACAAACCACATCGCCGTCCGCGCCCTGGACTCCTTTACTTCGCAGAACGCCGATCGCCTCAGTTCTGCCACAATTCGCAGCAACCGTTGCAACTTGCCCCGGCTTCACCCGCCGCAGCTTGCCAGATTGATCGGTCAATCCGCCATGTCTGGCTTCAACCTCACGCCACCGCTCCAACGTCGGCACGGTTGAGTTACGCCGATCTCCCGTAATATAGATCACTCGATCGGCTTCAAAGTCGGCAGGAATAACGGAGCCGCTATCGTAGGTTTTGCCGCCGCCTGGTGCAGTGGGGTCAAGAATATAGCGATAGCCCTGCTGACTCGCTTGTTTCCAAGTCTTGAGGCGATCTCCTTCGTCATACTCAAAGATTTGCTCATCTACCTCTCCCAACTCACGACGCAAGGCAACGGCTGACGCAAGGGGCTTAGGTTTGCGCTGTAACGTTTGGGCAATTCGTTGCAGCCAGTTTGTAGGCACTGGCAAGAAGGTTTCAGCGATCGCCTCAAACTCAGAGATCGAGATGAACCGTATCGAATCTAAGTCCTGTAACTCATCAATATCTTGGTGAATGCCTTTTGTAGTTTGACCCCACCAAGCAATCTCAGCGGAGTAACCCAGACTTTGCAGCAGCTTCCAGGTGGCTCGATATTGCCTCAAAACCTGTTGATTCTGGCAAGC
This sequence comes from Phormidesmis sp., assembly GCA_965277365.1. Taxonomy (GTDB): domain Bacteria; phylum Cyanobacteriota; class Cyanobacteriia; order Leptolyngbyales; family Leptolyngbyaceae; genus Phormidesmis_A. The sequence continues at coordinate 20,513 of CBDICO010000005.1, forward strand.
GCCTGCGTCTGGGTAGAACTCGATTCGGGTTGTCTGTAATCTCTCTGATAGCTGTCTTAGAGTCCCTTCTGAAGTTTGGGGACTACTGGCAAACTGCCCTCCGGCGGCTCCGATCGTGGCAAGGTTCAACCGTTGCGAGAGTAGAAGCGGTTTTGCTCCCGTGCCCTCGACCATTGCGATCGCCCGTTGCTCAATTTGCCCCGGCTCAAAAATTGCTAGAGGCAGTTCTCCGTTCGGTAAATTTGGGCTGGCTCCGTTGGGACGCTTTTTCGTGTTGCTTGTCAGCCAATAATATTTTGGATCGTCTCCTTGAGGTCTGCGGGTCCGTATCTGGCAACCGACGATCAAGCCGTCCTTGTCGCGAGTTGGGCAGAGATAGCCTGAGTAGGGAGTGTTGAGCGATCTCCCGTCTAACTGAACGCCTGGTAGGTTGTGAGGTAGCTCCGTCTCTAGCTTCTGCCACTGCTCAAAAGACTTGAATCCGACCGCTTTGATTTGCTCGTCTGAGATTCCCCGGCGGTACAAGTCTGCTCGATCAGCAGGACTGAGGGAGAGTTGATCGAGTAGCTGCTGATAGCGGCGATCTCGCTCGACGGCTGGCATCGATTCAGCCCGTTTCTTGGCTTCGTCGGTGGCTCTCTGTTGCTTTAGTGCCTCTCGTTCTCGCTTGAGGGTGTCCCATTGCTCAGAGGAGAGATTGCCGAGATCAGGCGCAAACTTGCCCCAGGTGTAATTCTTGGTGGTGCCGAGATACTTGAAGCCTGGAGGAGCGCTGCAAGCGTCTGCAAAATTCATGCACAGCCAGACCCCACTATCGGGGTAGTGTCTGCACTTGCCCTTGATATCGTCGCAAATCTCGCAAGAGTGGCTGCGGCTTGAACGGATTGGCTTAGAGGAGAGATTCATGGTTCACCTCCCTCAGCAATCACCAGCAACTTATCAACCAATCGTGAAATTCGCGGGGTGTAAGGCAGACAGGTTATAAGCGTCGCCGCCCACTCAGCTAGAAAAATCGGTAAATTAATTAATTTACCGATTGAGTGAAGCCACTTAATAGCTGTCTCAAGATGAGTCTTAAATGAGATTAACTGAAGTATAGTTGTAAGGGCATCTAGAAGGGAGGCACTCATGCTGCACCTCCTTCAACTAGAAAAATCCGTGAATTAATTAATTCTGCGATTAAAAAGCAGTGTGTTCCTTTCGTATCAACCGATCTCGCGTCGGCTATACTTGTGCGAGCAATTAATTTATTTAATCTTTGTCGAAGTATTTGCGAAATTTCGCAAGTGTAATGCACCATATTACATGTATGCACTAATCAAGTTCTTTGATTGGTGCGTGAAATCTGGCACTAAGCGTCAAAGTTTTGCCGACCTTCGCTTAACCCAGGTAAACCATTGGAATCCTCAGTAGTTCTAAGCTGCTGAGGATTTTGTTTTTTGTCGAGCAATCAATGCCGCCTCTGCTAAAAAGGCGCTCACGCTTGTATTCCGTTGCTCTGCTGCAACCTTTAACTGTGCGTTTAGGCTGATGGGCAGTGATATTAGCCGCTTAATTCGTGTGCTTGTCACTCTACTTACCTCCTTAAAAAACAACAAAAGACCTAAATCAACGAAAATCGCGGCTTGTCTGTACAGGCAAAGGGTTTATTTGATTTGATTTAGGTCAGTGTATCCGACGAATAGCGAACTTTTCAGAACAATTTCAGAACAAAGGTATTAGAAACAAAACTTACCAAAACTCTTTATTTCCCTGCCCTCAAAACTTGATCAGCCGTCAGTTTCAATTCTGGAAATGTGGGAGAGATGACGCGATCGCCCTCTCGAAACTCTCTCGATCGATAAGCCCCATCGTTCAAGGTCAGCACAATCACAACGGCTCGATCTGGATCGACTTGCCAAAACTCAGGAATGCCCCGCGCTGCATACTCTTTCGGTTTATCAACGTAGTCCCGATCGTAGTTTTGCTCACCTGGTTTCCCCGGTGAAACGACTTCGACAACTAGCATCGGTGGCGGCATCTCATGAGTAATCAGTGATGCGTCACCCATTGCCTCGCGTGTTTCCTCTGTGATCACGGTGAGATCGGGTTCTCTTGCCTTGACAGTGAGAGACTTTACATCGATTTGCTGCTTATCCCCAACTCGATTGAATGGGATTCCCATCTGGACAAAGCAAAGAAACAAGAATCGCGCAATCAACAGATTGGTCTGTTTTTCATTTGGCAATTCAACTAACTCCCCATCAACCAATTCGTAACGGGTATCAGTGCCGTCGTCATAGTCGAGATATTCCTCAATCGTTCTAAATTGTTGTTTGGCTTGAGTCATTGGCTAATCCCTCCTATCCTGCTGCTGCGGGTTCTTTGGGCTTCTTTTCAAATACCTGGATGTTGGCTTCTGCCAGCATGAAACCCTTTTCTGTCGGTTGCCCCATCTTGCCAGCGATTGCAGCGACCCACATTGGGAAGTTTGCCTGAGCGTCCTCCAGCTTTTTCCAGACTTTGGGCTTGACGGTGACAGAGACGAGTTGCCCGTCGCGCAATCCACCTGAAAGGATTTCGCGCCATTCTCAACGGTGTTTGCACTGAGCAGTTCATTGATTTTGATGGTGAGTTCAAGTTTTCCGGTAACTGTCATTGTCGATCGTCCTCTCTATTTACCCTTGCTCTCAGTTGCAGACGGTTTATTTGGATCGGGATCGGGCACCTCTCCAGCCCGTCTAGCCTCATCGATCGCCAGCCGTAAAAGGTACGTTGCGAACGTAGCCACAGGCTCACCTCGATTCTCTGCCCATCTCTGCAAGTCAGAGTAATAGGCATCAGAGAGGGTTAAATTGACCCGTTTCGCCATCTTATCAGCGTCCATCTAGCGTTCCTCTCATACTATTCGCTCTCGCTAATTTATCAACATCGTTCCTTCTAAGGTACTTATAAAGCACTTGCAAGAAACTTGAAAGATGCTAGCATGAGTTCCAAGAAAGGATCACTAAGGAATTCGCAGCGAATCGAAACAGTTCCTTAGCGACCGCACACAGCTTTTGTCCCATTCCCAAAAACCTATGACGACTCGAATTGTTTTAGACAGCGACATCCGATCGACCGTTGATCAAATTCAGGCAGTGACGAAAAGCCCATCTCCTTCTCATGCGATCGCTCTACTGGTTTCTCGCTACGGGAAACACCTCATTGGCACATGGGAAGTTGACCCCGATCGTTTACCTGATCAAAAGCCTTAACGCCCCGCAGCATCAGCCCCCATCAAAAATAAGGACAGACCCATGACCCCTACAACAGAAGTGCAAAGACTACTCACCACACGCACCGCCATCCGGCAAGAGATTCTAGTCAATCCCGGCAACCGCTACATCGAATATGTTTCAGCATCAGGCGCAATGATTCGGTTGCCCAACGTGATCAGAGAGTTCGATCCATCTTGGGAAGATGTACCCGCCCCGGCTGCTGATACCGTCATCCTCAAGCGCGACAGCACCCTTTACGCCGTTGGCACCACCGCCAAGACGATGAAGGGCAAGAGCGCGTTTGATAAAGGCAAGCTCTCAATGATGCAAGATTCTGTGTTTGCAGCATTAGAGCCGTCCTATGGTCAATCGATTCTGAGAGTTGAGAACCTCAAGATTGCAGTACCAGACATCAGAAACGGGGAAGCGATCGCCCAATCGCAGAAGCTTCAAGGCACCTTTGAATACACTCGCAACGGGCAAGACGTGATCACCACGATCGCAAAGGTGACGCTGATTGAGGAGGCAACCGCCGCTTACAACTACGGGGTCAAGAATGACTTGTACCAGTGGCTTGATGCCATCAACGGCGTGATCGACTTTGGCGGTGGGACGAGTTCAGGACGGCTTTATAGCCCCGATGGTCTGATGCTCAGAGAGGCATCGATTACCCTGCCTGGGACAAATCAGTTAGCTCAAATGATTCAGGCGCGTCTACTCAAAGAAACGTCTACCAGTGCAGATCTGAGCGCGATTATGGACGGCATTGAAAGCGGTTCCTATCAAATCGGTCGCAACGGTGCCAGCTTTATCACTCACTTTGCATCGGCTCGTGATCTGTGGCTTGATGACATCCGCTCTAAAGCCATCAGCCAATGGAACCCCTATCTCAACGACCTGGGTGAAGTGCTGTTAGTCGGTGGGTCTGCAACATTGGCAACCTCACTGGAGGAGCGAACTCAAGGACGGTTCAAAGTTGCAGCTAACCCTCAAGACATCACGATTTTAGGAATGGCTTTGTGATGGCTCAAAAGAAAAACACCGTCCAACTTACTCAGACAGCCTTGAATCGACTTCAAAGGTTAGTCGATATGGGTGAGTACTGCTCTCTAGATGACGCTGCAAGTCACATCATCGTCTCAACTCTGCCTAGTACTGGGCAGTACTCACCCGTACTCACGTCTAACGAGTCAAAACCGACTCAAATAGAGCCGTCAACAGTGAGTACTCTCCCACAAGTAGCAGCAAATGGGGCAAAGCCATCACCGCCGCCCAGGACTCGCATCACCGGACTCGACTAAACAAAAACCGTCCTGTAGCTACCCACTACTAGGACGGCTTCATCTCTCAACAATCGCTTAACCATTGGAGATTCATTAATTATGCAGATTACAGCGACTCAAAACAGCTTACTCACCTACCAGGATGGCAACCTTGCCCCGCTCGCAGAGATTTACGGCTACTACCTTGAGAAGCTCTGCCTAGTCGAGAAGTTCGCCATTCTTGCAGACATCGCCGCTTGGGGTGATCAGTGTTGTGGTTCTTACGAAGATGCTTGGACTTCCTTCGGTGAGTACATGGCTAGTGGATGCAGCACTACATCAGAGGATTACGACGCTTACAGATTGCTCACTAACCCTGCTTGTGATTGGACGAACCCAGTTCATGCCATGCCTTTAGTGCTGGCAGTCTGTCATCAAATTGCAGAAGGCATCTACTTGCCAGACGCAGAGTAACGAATCAAAAGCCGCCCAAACTTCTCACGGCACGGGCGGCTCTACCTCTCAAACCATCGCTAAATCATTTGGAGATTTCTCAATTATGCCGACTAAAGAATCGCTGATCACCTATCAAGCATCCCAGTACACCCCTTGCCTTCAGCGCTTAGTCAACGAGTTCGGCGATCGACTGGAAAGACTAACCGCGATCGACAAGCTCGATTTGATTGGTGTCTTGAGTTTTTGGCAGAGTGCAGACACAGAAGCTCAGGGCAACGATATGCAAAATATCGACCTCTCCGACTGGATCGGCTCCAACTCTGAACTACAAGCCGGAACGAGTAGCCAACTTGACCAGGCACTTGAGATTTTAGGCGACAATATCTCAGATCAAGACACCTTGGATTTACTGGTTGCTCTGGTTTGTCAGTTGCGTGATGGGTACTACGCAGAATGAAAACCGTTCTGACTAATACAATTTTCTCCTTGGTTTGTGCACTGGTTATTTTCGGATTCGGCGAGCAGTTGCAGCTAGATCGCAAACTCACTCGATTCGCTTGTATATCAACATTCCTGCTCGAATTTGTTTTGTGCATCGCTGTGGATGTTAAGCGCCGCCCCGGATCTTCCAGCCATCAGGAGGGCAAGCAATGACCTCCCATCAGCAGATTTACAAAGCTGCGAACTGGTTAGGAGCAGGGTGTCTACTTCTGTCGGTGTTTATGGGGTCTATCCAACTTCTGATGAAAGCGGGGCATCAGCACGAAACCGATGAAAAGACCGCTCTGATTGAGTCTCAGGCACAAATCGCAGAGAAGCAGGCTGAACTCAAATCGAGAGAGATGGAGGCATACAGAAAGGGCGATACCCCCAACTATCAAACCCTAATTGCCACAGACCGCACCCGTGACGAATCCGCCCCGACTGGACACCTTTTCAGCTTGTTAGTGGCATCGAATCAACAGACTTTGATGCTCGATAAATACAAGCGCTGCTGGGGCATCTGGAAGCCTAGAACGGGCTTCACCAAAGATTTCAACGTCTGCAACGATCCCAATTCACCACTACTCAAATAGGAGTTTCATCATGGCAATCTCATCTCGTAACGGCACCAAGCCAGCCTCAAAAACGATCACCGAATCAACCGATCCCAAGTCTCCCAACCGCAGCACAGACCCCGATTTTGATGAAGTGCTTGAAGGCTTATCGGAGAGTATCGCTTGGTTTCTGAGTCGCCCCGCCGCTCTCTATAAATGGCTAACGGCACCGCACGGAGGGCAACGAATCATCCTGAGTGCCTTAACGCTCTATTGGTGGGCTGTCAGCGCAGAAGCCTACTGGCAAGCGCTCGGAGAGGGGCAGAACTTCATCCATAAAGGCACCGCGATTAAACATGAACCCTTTGTGCCTAAGCCTTTCAGCCCTAATTCAGGGAGCCTAGAGAATGCGGGTCAGGCATTGGCTGATCCCTCTTTCTATGTCACAGCGATCATCTCACTGGCAATCTTAGGAGTTCAAGCCAACTTGCAACGGGGCAAGAAGTCGATCATTCAAGCCAAACGAGATTACGAGTCGGTGAAGAATTTCAAGGTCGGGGAAGTCTCCAAGGACGCGATCGACATCGTAGGGGTCAAAGCCAAGGAATACAAAGAATCGGGCACCCATCAAGCAAAACAGAATGCTGGACTCGTGAGAGCATCCTACCTAGTAGACATCGCCGGGAATGCCGGGGCTTACGCCGCTTACCTGGCGACGGGTCAACTAGGGGCTATGGTTGCGTCTGCTGTGTGGATTTATAGCGGTGTGTTTGGGGCTGAGAAGTTCCTTGGACTCTGGCAACAGAACGAGGACGCACTGAAGGGGAGAGGGCGATCGTTGAAGTTTCCACACCTGCTAAAAGGTCGCGCCAAACCAACTGAACAGGACGCTAAATCTGAATCAAATTAATCTCATCAAAAACCCCACAGGGCTGAGTCCGTGGGGTTTCCTTGTCCATTGCGAGAAAGCACCATGACACTCCCAAATGTACACCCGAAACGAATGGCGGATGAACACTTACTGCCAGCCGCCCTACTGGAAACAGGCGATACGCTCAACTTCTTAGAGGTTCGCAAACATAGCCTGAGAGTCAAAATTAAGGATTCAAAGCTGTCTGCTGCAACGGGTAAAGTCTCCGGTTTGTCTGCCGCCTTGGGTGGAGGGCTACTCTACTTCACTTTGGCTAATCCTCTAGGGGCTTTACTCGCTTGTGGCGGTCTGGCTGCTTATGGTCTAGCGGTCGGTGCCCAATGGCTACAGACTGGCAAGCTTCACCCGTTCCCTCTGACTTCTAAGACGGCTGATGAGTCCGATGAGGAGTTGAGCGCGTCCACTTTGACGGGTGGAAGTTTGCAGATTGCCCGATCGCACATTCATGAGGAAGCCAGCTATCTAGAGCCAAGAGAGAAGGCAGAATATGAACTGCTTCACCACGCACCACAAGGTCTATTAAATGCAGTTTCATCTGTTGCCCCTGCCCAGCGATGGGCGTGTTACTGCTTTCTCTTAGATGCCCACATGACAGGCACCCTCGACGATTATCGCGATCGGGCAACGCTGCAAACCGTTCTGGGCAACTCATCGATTTACAAGTCTCATCTGCCAGAAGCTTCAGAACGGTTTCCTGAGATTGGATTAGACAGTGCTACGACTCAACCTCCCTTGATGCCAGCCGCTCACGAAACCTTACCGACTGCCACAGCTTCATCGATCGGAGCCTCGACAAAGTTCGGGGCTGTAGATGTGCCAGCCGCGCCATCACTCAATATGAGCAACGCATCAGCAAAAACCTTTGATTGGCATCGGCTCAACACCGAATACAATGACTTCCCTCACTTGTTCCTACTGGGTAAGACCGGAGCGGGGAAAAGTTACGTCAGCGATCGCCTGGTGAGATTTCTAGATGGGTATGCGATCGTGGTCAGTCCCAAGAAAATGCCTACTGACTTTCAAGGGCTGCAAGTAGTGGGATTGCCTTATGACTATCACAGCATTCATCGCGCCCTAGTTGCCCTTGAGAAGCTGATGGTAGATCGTGAGGCAGAGATGCAACGGACGGGCTTTACAGACTTTCAGCCCATCAATGTGATTCTCGATGAGTTGCCCGTCTCATCGTCTGGCTGCAAAGACTTAGACCTTGATTTATTGAAGCCTTTGAAGGCATTGATTCGAGCGGGTCGCACGTCAAAGATTCGGCTGATTATCTTGGCTCAAGGGTCAGAGGTGAAGGCGTTAGGCATTGAGGGTGAAGGTGGGTTGCGTGACTCTCTGACCTACGTTTACCTGAAAGGATTTGTAGAAGACCATGCGGCAAAAAACAAAATCGACATCTCGCAAGTAGATCGCCCCTGCATCATCGATGGTCAAATTGCCGATACCTCTTTCCTTGCTCAGTTTGAGACGACCTATCCAGCCGGACTTGACCTCACGGGGCAAGCTGCCAGAACCAAGGATACGAAATGGTGCAAAGACAAAGGCATGAGTCCCGGTACTCCAGAGCATCTAGAGCGGATGTTTAACGCGCCATCGGCTGAACCTGAATCAGCCGGTGAAGTTGAAGAGGACGCGATCGAGAGTGCCTCGTCTCTCCTCTCCATTCAGTCTGCCTTTCCAAACTGGAAGCCAAAGTCTCAAGACGTTGCAGCAAAGATTATCGATTGGATGACTGAGCGGGCAGATAAAACCTTTTTGCCATCGGAAGTTAGGAACGGGATTCGGCTTCTGAAAGGTGACAAAACGATCGACAACGACCGGGTTAAAAAGCTTCTCGACTTGCTGGCTGAAAAGCAGTTTCTATCAGTGGACGAGACGGGGCGCTATTCCATCCAGCAACCCGCCGCAGATGACTACGATTTTTAGGGGCACCCATGAACTTTAGCGAAGCATCTCAGGCATTAAACTTTCATCAGGAATTCAAGATTAAGCAGTCTCGCTTCTGAGTATCGGTTGCCTTTCAACTGCCTGATGAAGTTGCAGCAAATCTACCCGCGACCCTGAGCGTCAAGGTGAGAGGGCAGTATCTAATCGGTTTCAACTTTCGACCCCAAAAGGATGAGGTATTTCCCTACGAGGGGCATCTCTGGAAGGCGAAACATAACCCGATTCAATTCCCGTCCCGATACAAGTCAAAAGGCAAAAGCACACGCCTTATTTGATGGCTGAATATCTAGACTCCTATCAAGACGAGATTGAAATGATGGTTAAGCTGATCGAGCTTTCAACTAACACTTGAAGCAGTGGGACGGGACAACGGGACAAAATTTTGAGGGTGTCTATTTTCGCCCTTGGACACGTCCCGTCAACGTCCAAGGGGTTTGTCCCGTTGTCTAAGAAGATTTGTCCCGTTGTCCCGTCCCATTTGTCCCGTTTATTTTCTTGCTCTACGAACATCTCACCAAACTATTCACTAGATGCCCAAAATTAAGCCATTTCAAGGTGATCAACTACCCCTTGATGAGTTGCAGGTCGCTACATGTAAGCATCAACGAAAATCAGTATCTGAGAAAATTCTCCAGTGTTTTTTGCTTAGATGTTCCAAGGTCGTTCTAAGGTCATCGATTTGAACTTGAATCCGAGTCTGTTCCTCAAACGTTCTAATCACATCTTTAACTTCTTCTGGGCTAGGAACAATGATTTTTAAGTCTTTTAACTGCTGTAGGTGTATTAGAGGAACCGTTGCCTCTGAAATCATGTTCCTAAGAAGAGATTGCCCAATCTCAGAACGAAGGTAGATAAAGAGAAATCGCGGGTCAATCTCTCTATTTGGCTTTAAACGCATGACTAAGCAAGCTTGATTTGCGACCCAAGCGTTCTTTCCTACTGGAGGCGCAAAGGCAGGAACGATTGCCGATTTCCCCGTGTTTCCCTTCACCGTAATAATAATGTCACCAGGTCTAAGGAAACTTTCCTGGTCTTTTGGCTTAAGCATGTCTGGCGAGAGCAGAACCTTTTTTGTCGGTGGTGTTAGATATCCATAATCAGAGAAATCGGCAGCACTTACCTCAAATGCAGAAAGCCCTTCCGTCTTAGTCTTTGGTAGTGGCTTTGCGGGACGAAGAAACTCGACAAATTCTTTAAGCTGATGAGTAGAAGATTTCTCAAACAGGTCCTTAATCGCCTTTTGATCTGGCGCTAGGAGATAGCGAGAAACCTCAAGGTTCGCGTCATTCTTGAAAATGTCTTCAACTTTCACATTGGCAACGATCGCGTCATTATTGCCTGTTTGAAAAACTTCACTTAAAGCTTGCCAGTTCACGAGCTTAGAGCGTTTTCTTCCATCTTTGATTGAAAACTGCTCTGCGGCTCCATCAACAAATCGCACTTCAGTAGTCTCCTTCTGAAGATTTAGTACAAGAATTGAGAACGGGATTGGGGCAGAGAGAAGCAATCCCGATGGCATACTGATGACTGCCTGAAGTCTTTTTTCTTTAAGTAAGTCTTGTCGTAGAGAATACTCGGCTCCTGGGCTAAATAGGAGGCTGTTTGGCACGGCAATAACGACCTTTTCTTTTGTTTGAGCAACAAGGTGGCGCAAAGCAAGAACAGAGCTAGATGTTGTTCTTTCCTTGAATCTATTGAACGCATCTTCATCAACCGTATCCAGGCTAACTTTTACTCCAATAGGAGGAAAGGCAATACTAATGTCAAATTTTTGAAGTTGTTTTCCCTGATGAAACGTTGGTTGTTTGAGTGGATTACTGATTGCTGCGCGAATGTTTGAGCTAGTAAAAATGTTGATGAGCCAAGGGATAGAAGATCTTGAAGGCAACTCGACCGACGCTTCCCCTTTCTGTTCATCAACGCGACGAGCAATTAGACAGAGGTTGTCGAAGGGACAGTAGACTGTTTTTCGGTCCAGGGTTCCCGCAAGACTCATCATAAATTTGACTACTTCTGCTGGGACAAACAATTCACCCTTGGCTGTGAGCGAAATGTAGGAATCCTCAGGAATCACGAAGTGATCGATCAATCGTTGCTGCACTGCATCAAAAACAAGATTAAGCGCATCATCAACAGTCTTCTGAGAAACAAAGTTGCTTCCCAGTAAGATGTTCTCAAACGCTGCCTTGTTTTTGCCAAGCCCGTGGAACTCAGTAAGCTTGTTGAAGCTGTCGAGCAGATCCTCTAGCGTAATGGGCTTTGAGTTTTCAGTTAGAAGCAGATCAGGAGGGAGAGCGTTACCCACTGAAAGTTTCGCCCATGCCAAAATTTGAAGAATTAACTCAAGAGACTCCTTTGCGCTTAGAGAACTGCCTTGAGTGAAAACTCTGAGCAATTCTTGCAGTAGTTTTTCACTGTTCATAATATTTCCTTCTTTGAGTTCCGAATGCTCGTTCAACACAATTGCGTGCATGAAACCGACCGCTTTTTGCTTTCCGCTTTTTGCCCTTCTTTCCAGGTTGGCTGTTGTAGGCGGTAATCACAACCCGATTAAGGATCGCATCTTCAGCAAAAATCACGGTCATACCACCTTTGTCCAGAACTTTCACGGCGATACGCATCTCCCGGTTACGCTGCCCTTGCTGCCGAAATTCTGCGACTAGCCGCGCTGCGACATCACGACTCACAGTTCTTCTCTCGTTGTCGATATCTCCATATTTGATCACAAAGTCAACTAATTCCTTTGTGATCCCACGGTGGTTCATTCGCTGACTTGCGTGAATCGTGATACGCATAAGCTTTACCGCAAAAGAGTACAGGAGAGGAACCAAAAAAATAACTTGGTTCTTTCCACACTCCACTTATAGCGGATACATCACTCCATTGTCAAGAAATAACTTGGTTACTTTTTGGTTCTGTTTTGTTTATCAATAAAGGGGTTGAGTTAATCTCAGCCCTTGGAAGCCTTTCGGTGTAACACTAACCATTTGTCTCTACTTCAAACTCGGTGAAGACCTTCGCCTGCTCCAATACCAACTCGATCGCAAGCGCTTGCATATCGGGTGGATAGCCATAGTGCCGCAGTAGGCGTTTGACCATCACCTTCATTCTGGCGCGGACGCTCTCTTTGAGATTCCAGTCGATCGAGGCGTTTTGACGAACCCTGACCACCAAAGCGATCGCCAACTCTCGCAGTTTGTCTTGTCCCATCACATCCCGCGCACTCTGGTTTTGAGCCAGGGCATCGTAAAAGGCGAGTTCATAGGGTTCTAGCCCCAACTCTTCACCCCGATGTTTAGCGGCTTGGACATCCTTGGAGAGGTTGATCAATTCTTGGATCACATCCGTAACGCTAATCACCTGGTTTTGGTAGCGGCGAAGAGAGTCTTCCAGCATTTCGGTGAGCTGGCGACTTTGGACAATGTTGGTGCGGCGTTGGGCTTTGATTTCATCGCGCAACAGTTTTTTGAGCAATTCCACCGCCAGGTTTTGATGCTCCATGCCTTCGACTTCTTCCAGAAATTCATCGGAGATGATCGAGAGGTCAGGGCTTTTGATGCCTGCCTCGTCGAAGATGTTGATGACAGTATCGGAGACGAGGGCTTGATCGACGACTTGTCGGATGGCGGTTTCGATGTCGGCATTGCTGAGGCTGCCGTCGGTGGTTTCTAGTTTGCGGAGACTGGCTTGAATGGCTTGAAAGAAGGAGATTTTTTCAGACTGGGCGATCGCTTCTGGATGGTGAGCGGTGAGGGCATAGATTTTAGAGAGGGCAGTCACGGCATCGAGGAAGCGGTCTTTGATTTGCGGATCAGCAACATAGTTCGCCGCTGCTTTGAGAATGTTGAGTTTGTTGCCAGTGCTAGCGGTGAAATAGGGCTGGTAGTCAAAGGCTGTCATGACGGCTTCGACGACTTCGAGCTTGGTGAGCAGTAGCCCGATCGCCACCTGTTGATCAAGGGTAAGGTCGCCTTTGCCACCGCTTTGGGAGTAAAAGTTTAGGGCTTCTTTGAGTGCATGGGCAACGCCCAAATAATCGACAATCAAGCCGCCTTGCTTCTCAAAGTAGACGCGGTTGATGCGGGCGATCGCCTGCATCAGGTTGTGCCCCTTCATCGGCTTGTCGATATACATGGTGTGGAGGCTAGGGGCATCAAACCCGGTGAGCCACATATCACAGACGATGACGAGTTCGAGGTCGTTGTTAGGGTCTTTGAGCCGTTGCGCTAGGACTTGCCGATTTTTCTTATTGGTGTGGTGTTTAACGAGGTTGCCCTCATCGGAGGCGCTGGCGGTCATGACAACTTTGAGTTTGCCGCTGTTGAGGTCGTCACTGTGCCAGTCGGGGCGGAGTTTAATGATCTGCTCGTAGAGGTTGGCAGCTACCTGGCGGCTAAGGGTGACAATCATGCCTTTGCCCCGGTTGACAGTTTGGCGCTGCTCGAAGTGAGTGATGATATCTTGAGCGATCGTGGCAAGGCGTTGGGTCGAACCAACGATCGCTTCGATTTGGGTCTGTTGTGCTTTAGCTTTTTGGGTGGTGCTGAGGTCCTCAAAACTGAGGTCTTCGTCGAGTTCGTCGAGGAGTTCTCGCCCTTGCTCGTCGAGGTCTACTTTGACTAAGCGGCTTTCGTAGTAGATGGGGACGGTGGCGCGATCTTTGACAGCTTGGGCGATGTCATAGATGTCGATGTAGTCGCCAAAGATTTCGGGGGTGTTTTTGTCAGTCTGTTCGACGGGAGTGCCCGTGAAGCCGACGAAGGTAGCATTGGGTAGAGCATCGCGGATGTATTTGGCGAAGCCGTAGCGGGTCTGTTTGCCGATTTCGTTGCCGTCTTTGTCTTTGAGGGTGACTTGTTTGGCTTTAAATCCGTATTGGCTACGGTGGGCTTCGTCGGCAAGGACAACGATGTTGGTGCGATCGCTAATTTGGGGATAGATCGTTTCGTCGTCTTGGGGAGAGAATTTTTGCACGGTGGTGAAGACGATGCCACCAGAGTTGACGTTGAGCAGTTCCCGCACGGCATCGCGATCGCCCGCTTGTTGGGGAGCTTGACGCAGCAATTGACGGCATCCGGCAAAGGTGTCGAACAGTTGGTCGTCGAGGTCGTTGCGATCGGTGAGGATCACGAGGGTGGGATTGTTCAGCATCAGGACGAGCTTGCCGCTGAGGAACACCATTGAGAGGGATTTGCCGCTGCCCTGGGTGTGCCACACTACACCGCCGCGATGGTTGGTTTTCGTGGCGGCGATGACGCTCTCAACGGCTAGATTGACGGCGTAATACTGGTGATAGGCAGCCAGCTTTTTGATAGTTTGCAGGGTAACGACTTCGGTTTTGGGGTCTACGGTCTTGATTTTTTCAAAGACGGTGAAGTGGCGGATCAGGTCGAGCAGGGTGCGTTTGTTGAGCATCCCCTGAGTCAGGATTTCTAGTTCGTTGGTGCTGGGGTTGTTGTCAATGTCGCCGTTGGGGAGTTTGCGTTTCCATTGGCTGAAGCGGCTAAAGGAGGCAGAGAGGGAGCCTGCACGGGCGGTGGTGCCATCGGAAATCACCAGCAGGGCGTTATAGGTGAAGAGGCTGGGAATCTCGCGTTTGTAGGTCTGTAGTTGGTTGAAGGCGGCTTGCAGATCGGCTTTGGCATCAGCAGCGTTTTTGAGTTCGATGACGACCAGGGGCAGCCCGTTGATGAAGAGAATGATGTCGGGGCGGCGGTTGTGGTTGTCTTCGATGACGGTGAACTGATTCACCGCGAGGAATTCGTTATTGATGGGGTTGTCCCAGTCAATCAGCCAGAGTTGTTCGCCTTTGGTTTCGCCGTCGCGCTGATATTCAACGGTGATGCCTTCGGTGAGGTAGCGATGAAAGATTTCGTTGTTGTTGATTAGGTCGGGGCTGGCGATGTTTTG
>CBDICO010000006.1:0-80290 GCA_965277365.1 Phormidesmis sp.
GTCTTGAATTCTAGCCTGACGCTGCGATCGTACCGACTGCACCAGACTCTCGATCGCGAGACTGCCCACCTGCTTTTGAAGCTCAGGAAATTCAGCGGGAGAGTCGATGGCAATGTCTCGCCAATCCAAGTCTAAAACTGCACAAATGGCTGTAAAAATTTGGCGGTCGACCGACTGCCCAGTAAAAAACCGCCAGATGGGTTGACGAGTCTTTAAGTTGACCTCTCCTGCCAGGTTATCCTGCGTCCACCCCTTCAGGGCAAATGCTCGTTTAGTCTGTTGAATTCCAGAAGGAGAAGATTGAAGCGATCGCTTGACCATGAGACGACCCTCTTGGTCTAAAAGGTTGAGAATTCAAACACTACCTACACGCTTTCGACTCTAGAGCCTTTTCTAAATTAGCAATATGCTCCTGAAGTTATACATCTATATAGCTTACGCATTGACAAACGCTCGAAATCAAACCCCAGCCAACTGTGCAAGATGATTGAAAGTGTCAGAGTATTTTTTACAAGAGTTTCAGGAACGGTCGAAGTAATGGTAGTCAATCAGAACTCACTGGCTCAAACGAAAGTGTCAGAATTGAAGCTTCAAATCGTCTAAAAATAAAGCTGTATTCACAGGAAAAAGAATGCTTTCTGAATCATTTCGATTAAGCTGCTTCTAGCGCTTGCACTCGCTCAACAAACACCCTTCGTCGCACCGAGGAGACCCGAATTCTGTCATTCGGGTGCGCCATGCCTTCGGCTCACGCAGAGCGTGCGCGCAAATACTGGCGCACTTCCTCAAATGCCGCGCAGAATCGCTTTGCTGACTCAAACGCCCCAAACCCCAGCACCGGATAGCAACGCTGCTCGATGCCCCGATGGTCTTGCTCGCTCGAATTGTCTAAACACCTCCCCGGTTCATGCGTGACTGCTTCACCCAGAATTTCTGAGATGGCGCGGGGGTAGGATGCCAATCCATCCGTCACCACTCGCTGCGGCTGCATTTGCACCACCTCTAACGCTTGCTCGAAAAACGCTTGCGCCGATTCTATATCCCAGTGCTCTCGCAGCAGGGAGTCCACCAAATTGCCGTCTTCGTCCATCGCTCGATATAGGTAGCAACACCGACCTTTGACTCGGATGTAAGTTTCATCGACGTGCCAAGTTCCACTCATCGTTCCCGTGCGTTCATTGAGGCTTGATAGACAGTCTCGACAATAAAACGTGTCATAACCGAGACTGGTAGTGCGTTTCAGTTGAGTGGTGAGGGCAGAATGACAGTGGGGCAATTCATTAAATCGGGATGAGAGTTGAAGCTCAGAGCAGTCCCTAGAATGTCAGAAGACGCGGATTTCGCTTCACATTGCAGTCTTAATTCTGACACTTTCGACAAATTCACCCAGAGAGCAAAACCCGCAGCCAGTTGTAATCACAATTTGTCTCGTAATCAACCGATTCACTCAACTCACTCAACAAATCAAACAATCGCCCTTTAGGGTAGTAGATGAGCCACACTACCTATAATTTTCTGTCCAACATCGCTGCGTGTTAGACAACGGCTATAATTTACGATCGCGATAGCTATACGTAGAAGCGATCAGAGCGTTCTATAAGGATTTGAGCAAATGCTCTAGTTGTTGTGAGGACCGAAAATAGCTGTCATCTAACAGCCGCGATCGCATTGCCAGAAAGAGTCAATCAGACGACCCCTTGCGCTACTTTGAGCGATCGCCAGAGAACAAGATACAAAGAGCCTTAATAAAGGGAACTCAATCACTCAAAGTTTTACACATTAGTAGGAGACCCAATCATGTCAGATAAGCACGAAGTTATTACAAAGACTGCTTGAATGCTCTTCTCGGCATCGTGGTCGTTGCGATCTCAATGCTTGCTGCCCGACTCAAATAAGCATGACACAGAGGCTCAATCGTAATGAACTTTAACCGAATTCTGGTCGCCATTAATCATTCTCCGTTAACATCCATCGTGTTCGATCGAGCGCTCTATTTAGCGCAGCAGGAGCAAGCTCATTTAATGATTCTCCACTGTGTTGTAGACGTTGCTGAATTGAGTCAAGGGATCGAATCACAGGGGATGTATGGACTCTACCCGAACAACACTGCATTTTCTCAATTCCTCTACACCGAAACGATTCAGTCCGAGAATCATGAGGTAGAGTCTTGGCTACAAAGATACTGTCAGAAGGCAATGGCTCTGAATGTGCCAACCGAGCATCACCACCAGATGGGTGATCCAGGAACAACCATTTGCAGCGCTGCTCAACAGTGGAACGCCGATCTGATCGTCTTAGGTTGGCATGATCACGCTGCGATCGTAGAGTTTTTCACAGGCAGCGTCAGCAATCACGTGATTCATCACGCGAATTGTTCTGTCTTAGTGATCAAAGACGATAGCAGTAAACTCGTCGGCAAGCCGCAACTGGAATTGGAACCCCCTCAAGTCACTCCCCCACATCAGGAACTCAAATCATGATAGCCAATACACTGACCACAAAAAACAACACGCTGAGTCCAGAACTGCTCCATAAAATGGATGCCTACTGGCGCGCCGCTAACTATCTCTCTGTTGGACAGATCTACCTCTACGACAACCCGCTGCTAAAGGAGCCGCTGAAACTTTCGCACGTCAAACCGCTAGTGGTTGGACACTGGGGCACGACGCCGGGGCAGAACTTCATCTATGTACATTTGAATCGAGTGATCAAGAAGTATGACTTGGATATGTTCTACATCGCGGGTCCTGGTCACGGTGGTCCGGCGATCGTGGGCAATGTTTACCTCGAAGGCACCTGGAGCGAGGTCTATCCAAACGTTACCCAGGATGAAGCGGGTCTAAAAGAGCTGTTCAAACAATTCTCGTTTCCCGGCGGGATTTCCAGCCATGTCGCACCCACCACACCAGGGTCAATTCACGAAGGCGGTGAACTAGGCTACTCGCTCAGTCATGCTTTCGGAGCAGCCTTTGATAATCCCGGTCTAATTGTCGCCTGCGTCATTGGCGATGGTGAAGCGGAGACGGGTCCTCTGGCGACCGCTTGGCAGTCTAACAAGTTGCTCAATCCAATCACCGATGGGGCGGTTCTGCCGATTCTGCACCTGAATGGCTACAAGATCAACAACCCGACCGTCCTCGCTCGCATTGAGCCTGAAGAGTTGGAGCAATTTCTCCGAGGCTGCGGCTGGACACCCTACTTTGTGGAAGGCGACGAGCCGGAAAAGATGCACGAACTGATGGCTAGCACTTTGGATCGGGCGATCGAGGAGATTCGGCAAAACCAAAGCAATGCGCGAAACAACAACAATGTAACTCGCCCCCGATCGCCGATGATTGTGCTCAAGTTTCCCAAAGGCTGGACGGGACCGAAAGTGGTCGATGGTTTGCAAATCGAGGGCACATCGCGATCTCATCAAGTGCCATTACTGGTGAATGCCGAGCATCCTGATCATGTCCAACTGTTAGAAAGCTGGATGAAAAGCTACAAGGCAGAAGAACTGTTTGACGGAAAAGGATGCCTCCTACCGGAACTGGCAGAGTTGGCTCCACAAGGCGATCGACGCATGGGCGCAAATCCTCACGCTAACGGTGGTCTGCTGCTGCGTGACCTGCATCTGCCAGACTTCCGCAACTATGCGGTGACTGTGCCTACGCCTGGTGCTGTGGATGGTCAGGATACGCTCGTGCTGGGCAAGTTCTTGCGGGATGTGGCAAAGCTGAATCAGGAGCAGCGGAATTTTCGCATCTTCGGTCCTGATGAAACGCTCTCGAATCTCTTAGGCGCAGTGTTTGAAGTCACCGATCGACAGTGGGATGCACGAGAAGAACGTAACGATGAGTTTCTCGCGCCCGATGGACGGGTGCTGGACTCAATGCTGAGTGAGCATCAGTGCGAGGGTTGGTTAGAAGGCTATCTGCTGACTGGACGACACGGGCTATTCAATAGCTATGAAGCGTTCATTCGCATCGTGGATTCCATGTTCAGCCAGCACGCTAAATGGCTCAAGGTCACGGCGGAACTCCCCTGGCGACGACCGATCGCCTCGCTCAACTATCTCCTTGCCTCCCATGTCTGGCAGCAGGATCACAACGGCTTCACGCACCAAGACCCTGGTTTTATCGATCATGTCATCAACAAGAAAGCGGATATTGTGCGGGTGTATCTGCCAGCCGATGGGAACTGTCTGCTGTCGGTCTTTGATCACTGCCTGCGGAGTCGCCACTACGTGAATGTGGTGGTAGCTGGAAAACACGCCCTACCGCAATGGCTGACGATGGACGAAGCAGTTGTGCATTGCACCGAAGGCATCGGGATTTGGCAATGGGCAAGCAATGACCAGGACTCTGAGCCGGATGTGGTGATGGCTTGCTGTGGCTATACGCCCACGCTAGAGATTTTGGCGGCGGTTTCGATTCTGCGTGACCATCTGCCCGATCTGAAAATCCGGGTTGTGAATGTGGTCGATCTGATGAAGTTGCAGTCTGCCAGCGAACACCCCCACGGTCTGAGCGAAACGGACTACGACTCGCTGTTCACGATCGATAAGCACATCATCTTTGGCTTTCATGGGTATCCACAGTTGGTACATCGACTGACCTACCGCCGCACCAATCGTAACCTCCACGTCCGGGGCTACAAGGAAGAGGGCACGATCACGACTGCCTTTGATATGCGGGTGCAAAATGACCTCGATCGCTTCCATTTGGTGCAAGACGTGATCGATCGCCTACCCCATCTAGGCGCGAAGGGGGCTTACCTGAAGCAGATGATGCAGGACAAGCTGATTGAACACAAGCTTTATATCGACCAGCACGGTCAAGATCTGCCAGAAATCCGCAATTGGAGATGGCATACGGAGGCAACGTAGAAAGAGGAACCGTTAGTGAAACAAGGAGTCTAAAATGCCCATTCAATTCAAGGAAGAAAACGGCGGTAAGATTCTGCTTGTTCACGCCAGCGGCAAGCTGACCAAGGCAGATTACGAGTTCTTTCTACCTGAGATCGATCGCCTCATCCAACTGTACGGAGCGTTGAACGTACTGATTGACGTGACCGCCCTTCAAGGTTGGGAAATTGATGCCCTGTGGGAGGACATCAAGTTTGACATTGCCCACTTTGCCGACATTGAGCGACTCGCGATCGTCGGAGATAAGCAGTGGCAGGAAGTCCTAACCCTGTTCGCCAAGCCGTTTACAAAAGCGACGATCCGCTACTTCGATCAGTCCGATACCGCTGAAGCGCGGCAGTGGTTAGACGGTTAGACGAAGCATTAGTCCAATCATCTGTGCAATATGAGACTTAAAGGCATTCACCACATTGAGCTTTCGGTACTCAACTATGAGGAGTCGATCGGATTCTTCGATCAGATGTTCGGCTGGTTCGGATACAAGAGTTTCTGGACCCTGGACATCGGCTATAGATCAACCTACTACATGGCGCGCTTTCCCTTCTTCCACAGCTACATCGGCATCCAGCCAGCCAAGACCGGGAGCAAGCTGGCTCATGCTGATCGTGCCACTGGACTACATCATGTCGCGCTATGGGCGAGGAACAGAAAGGAGGTTAACGACTTCTACGCGAGCTTCTTGCTGAAAAACAACATTGATGTGACCGATCTACCCCGTGAGTATCCGACCTATACGCCGGGCTACTATGCCGTGTTCTTCGATGACCCGATCACGGGGATTCACTTCGAGCTGAGTCACACGCCGATGCTACCTTCTATTTCCAGCTATTGCGCGTGGATTCGGACGCTGAAGGACATTTGGCGAAAGCATCCTGAATGGAAAGCACCGCCCTGGAAGGAAGCGATGCGGAAGTTACCCTCAAGGCATGGACAAGGCTAACAAGCGCGTGCATACGGCAAGATGTTGGTGAAGCTAGATTAGCAATTTTTAGAATGCTCTCGGCTCAAGTTTCGTGAACCAGACTTTTGAATCACGATTTGTATCGTAATCAATCAACTTATACCAGAAATGAAATGGTTCCTTGTCACTATCACACTAAGCGTCTGCATCCTCATACGTCCATACCGAGTTGAATCGAGTCATGAATAAATATGACCTGGAAGTAAAACAGACTGCTGTTAACCCAATGGCAACCCACCCAGTTCAAACAAATCAGGAGAGAACGATTAGATCTGGAGACGGATTGTCTCTCGTTCTCTTCGCCTCCCCGATGGTTCTGGTCATTTCCATTTTGATGCTGGAAAAAGCTTGGAAAGTTGTCAGGGCAAAGAATGTAACGTTCAACTGCTCCCATACGCTTCCCTGTAAGGATTGTCATTTCTTTACAAACAACCACTATTTACGCTGTACTGTACGCCCTTCTTACGTTCTCACTCAGCAAGCACTCGATTGCTCCGACTACCGCCCTCTAAGTAAAAATTGATCATGCAGGAGAATATTTCTATGCTAAGTAAGGCTAAGACCCTAGAAGGTTACAAACTGGCAAACTCCAATGAGGCGATCGGGACGGTTAAAGAATTCTACTTTGATGACTATTACTGGACTATTCGCTATTTGGTCGCTGACACCGGAAACTGGCTGACGGGCAGGCAGGTACTGATCTCTCCCTATGCGCTGGCTGCTGTGGTAAAAGAACAGCATCACATCACCATCAATTTGACCAAACAGCAGATTGAGAGCAGTCCTTCCTTGAGCAGTGACAAGCCAGTCTCCCAACAATTCGAGCTAGACTACTACGGGTATTACGAATTGCCGATGTACTGGAGCGGTTCCTCTCTGTGGGGAGCGTATCCCTACCCTTACCCGGAGCCTGACCGCGAAAAATGGCCCGAAACTAACCCCGAAGAGAAAGGGTGGGACCCTCATTTGCGTAGTACCCGTGAGGTGACTGGCTATCATATCCAAGCCACAGACGGGGCACTGGGGCACATTGAAGATTTCATCATTGATGATAAAACGTGGGCAATTCGGTATCTCATCGTCGATATCCGCAATTGGTTGCCTGGAAGAAAGATCCTGCTGGCACCGCAATGGATTGATCGCGTGAGCTGGAGCGAGGCAAAAGTCTTCATCAACCTTCCCCGCGAAACTATCAAGCAAGCACCGGACTATACAGAGGAATCGCTGCCATCGCGGGATTACGAGACCCGTCTGCATCGGCATTACAATCGCCCAAGCTACTGGACATCGACCGCTAAGGAACTTGCCCGTTAAAGCGGACAACCCGTTAAGCAAAAGAGGTCGCTATTGTTCACCACACAAAAAACACGATCCACGCCTTCGATCGTGCTGACACCACAGAAGCACGGCAGTGGTTGGACAAAGCATAGCGACGGGAAAGCCACCACTGGAAATGGCATACGGATGCAACACCGATCAAGAGAAGTCTTGTTGTACAGGGGTAATCATGCACATTGGCATCGCAGCAGATCATGGTGGGTTTGAGTTGAAAGCTCAACTGACGATTGCCCTCAAAGCCGCAGGCTACGAGGTGGAGGATTTTGGTGCCCATGCGTTAGTTAAAGGCGATGACTACCCGGATTTTGTGGTGCCACTAGCTCAGGCGGTGGCAAGGGGCGCAATTGTTCGCGGTTTGGCTATTTGCGGCAGCGGGATAGGCGCTTGCGTTGCTGCTAATAAGGTGGCAGGGGTGAGGGCGGCGTTAATTGCGGATTCGTTCTCTGCCCATCAAGGGGTGGAGGATGATGACATGAACGTAATGTGTCTCGGTGGGCAAGTCACGGGCTATGCCGAAGCTTGGGAATTGGTTCAAATCTTTCTGTGTGCTCGTTTCCAGCAAGCTGAACGCTTCAAGCGTCGTCTTCAGAAAGTGGCGGCATTGAAATGATCTCAGAGGCAATGGGGGCGGATGCCATCACGCCATTTCCTACAACTCTCACTCAATGGCAACTGCACCTTCTGGCTGTATGCCAACAAATAACGATGAAATCAAACGTTGCCGAAGTAATAATTGCACCGTCACTCCTTGCCTCCAACCAGTCTTGCTTGGGACAAGAAGTCGATCGCGCTAAACGTGCTGGTGCTGATCGGTTGCACCTAGACATCATGGATGGTCACTTTGTCCCGAATCTTTCCTTCGGTCCGCAAGTTGTCAAAGCCATCCGCCCGCTCACCAAACTTTTCTTTGACGTTCACCTCATGTGTTCCAAGCTAGAAATTCTGCTCGAAGCGTTTGCAACAGCGGGTGTGGACGAGATGATCATTCACATTGAACTTGGCGCACAAGTCCCATTCCTGATCCATCAAATCAAAGAGCTTGGTAAAAAAGTGGGTCTTGCCGTCAACCCACCCACCGAGATCGCTGCCGTCCAACCGTTTCTCGAACAAATTGATCTACTGCTCGTGATGACCGTTAGTCCTGGCTTTGGAGGACAGGCATTTATCCCCCAATGTCTGCCCAAAATCCAGCAGGCGGCAGTGTGGCGGCGCGAAAAAGACTTGTCCTACCGCGTCAGCGTGGACGGTGGCATCAGTGACCAGACCGCCGCCGAATGCGCCCGCGTCGGAGCGGATACCTTTGTGGCTGGCACGAGCTTGTTCGGCGCACATAGCTTAAAGACCGCCATCGGAAAGATGCGACAGATTGCCAACGAGAACAGTCTTGCGCTGGCGGCTTGAAATGTTTGAAAGCAACGGGCAGATCAAATCTACCTTACTTCAGTTCTCCGATTCCAAAAGATGCACTTTCCTCCAGAGTGGAGTAGTCCCCAATGAATGTCCAAAAGCTGATAGATACTGCCAAGACGCTGGTTGCCAGCGACAAGGGACTGCTGGCAATGGATGAGAGCAGTCCCACCTGCAACAAACGATTTGCCAAACTGGGGATTCCTCAAACAGAGGAGTGCCGACGCGCCTATCGAGAGTTAATCATCACCACACCTGGTCTTGGCGAGTTCATCAGTGGCGTGATTCTCTACGACGAGACGATCCAGCAAAAAAAGGATGGTACGCCCTTTGTGCAAGTGATCACTGATGCGGGAATCATTCCTGGCATCAAAGTGGATATTGGAGCTAAGGATATGGCAGGTCATCCCGGCGAAACCATTACCGAAGGTCTGGATGGCTTGCGCGATCTCCTCCAGAAATATGCTCAAATGGGTGCTCGTTTTGCTAAATGGCGGGCGGTGATTACGATCGGTGTTGACATTCCCAGCCAAGGTTGCATCGAAGCAAACGCGCAGACGTTAGCTCGCTATGCGGCGTTGTGCCAGGAGGCTGGACTGGTGCCTATTGTTGAGCCGGAAGTGTTGATGGCGGGTGCCCATACCCGGTCGCTATGCGGCGAAGTAACGGCGAAAGTCTTGCAAACGGTCTTCCAACAGCTCTACACCCAACGGGTGATGCTGGAGGGCATGATCCTCAAGCCCAACATGGTGCTACCGGGATTGACCTGTCCTCAGCAAGCATCGGTGGAGAAGGTTGCTGAGGACACGGTGCAGTGTCTCTTGCGAACGGTTCCCGCTGCAGTTCCGGGGATTGCATTCCTGTCGGGCGGTCAATCCGGTGAACTGGCATCGGCTCATTTAAGTGCTATGAATCTGAGATTCAAAGCGCGATCGCCCTGGGCATTGACGTTTTCCTTTGCCCGCGCCATCCAGCAACCTGCGTTGGAACTCTGGCAGGGTAAGGAGTCCAACGTGCCGGCAGCACAACAGGTGTTGCTGCATCGAGCGAAGTGCAATGGGGCGGCACGTCAGGGCGAATACAAGGCAGCGATGGAATGGACAAAAGTTTGAATACCGATCGCTTTACCACCTTACGCCTTTACCTGATTCGAAACGCCGAAACCGAGTGGGCGCTTTCTGGGCGGCACACAGGTCGCACAGACATACCGTTGACCCAGAACGGTGAGGACGAGGCACGAGCACTGGGCAAGCACTTGAGGGATATCCGGTTTACCCAAGTGCTGACCTGCCCGCTCCAGCGTGCCCAACAAACCTGTGCCCTGGTCGGACTGAATCAAGCCCCGGAAATCGAACCGGATCTGACCGAATGGGACTACGGGGATTACGAAGGCAAGCGCTCTACGGATATTCGTAAAGAACGCCCGGACTGGACTATTTTTCGGGATGGCTGTCCTCATGGTGAAATGCCCGCTCAAATTTCTGCCCGTGCCGATCGGCTCCTGGCTCGTCTGTGCGAGCTAGATGGCAATATCGCCCTTTTTTCCCACGGTCAGTTCGGCGGCGTTCTGGCTGCACGCTGGATCAAATTAGCGGTGGTCGAAGCGCAGCATTTCCCGCTGGGCACAGCGTCAGTCAGCATTTTTACCTTCGACTCCCACCATCCCACAGTGCCCGTCATCGCGTTGTGGAATGCTGCTTTTCACAACCCAGGCAACCGTCAAAAGCGTTCGTAATTAACCAATAGGAACATACATGCGTCAGAAATTTGTGATCGGTAATTGGGTACTTTCCCCCGCTGTTGGTGCATTATTTATGACGATCTCCACTGTCGTTGTACTGATTAACGCGATGCTGCTCCGACGCATGAAAAGTTGAGCTAGGGTTTCACTCTTCTTTCTGCCCACTCACTGGAGCAGATTAGCGATAGTACAAAGATTGAGGTAAACCCATGTATTAGACCTGTTGTGAAATAAGGCAGAATAGTAGACCGAGTGAGCGGAGAGCGAACGATGCTGGATGTGGATCGAGTGCTGCGACAAGACCGATTAATGCGAGCGATGACGGGTTTGACCCTAAAAGCGTTTGCTCGACTGCTGGTGAGTTTTTCGATGGCATCTGATCAAGCAGAGAAACAGGACTCCACGCCCAGGCAACGGGCGAGAGGGGGCGGACGGAAACCCCGATTGGCAGGAATTGACCATCAACTGTTTTTTGTCTTGTTCTACTTCAAAGGCTATCCGACCTTTGACTTAGCCGGGATTTTGTTCGACCTTGACCGCTCGCAAGCGAATCGCTGGCTGCATCGATTGCAGCCGATTTTGGAAGCGGCTTTAGGGAAGGAACTGGCACTGCCCGAGCGCAAGTTGGAGAGCGTTGAGCAGTTCGTGTCCCGATTTCCAGGGGTGCAACGGGTGATGATTGATGGCACCGAGCGCCCCAGCCAACGCCCCCAAGACCCAGAGCGCCAAACCGAGACCTACTCCGGGAAAAAGCGGCGCAACACGCGCAAGCACATCGCCGCCGTCGATGAAATTAAACGGGTGTTGGTTCTGAGCGTCGCTCAAGACGGCAGACATCATGACAAACGATTGCTGGATGAATTGGGCATCGCACGAGCTATACCCAGCGAGATTGCGATTGAGGTTGACCTGGGATTTCAAGGACTGCAAAATCAAGTTGACAACATTCTGATTGGACACAAAAAGCCCAGAGGAGGTCGCTTAACTCAGACCCAGAAAGACTTTAATCGGGCGTTGAGTCGGAGCCGAGTGGTGTGTGAAAATGCCTTTGCTGGAGTCAAGCGTTACGGGGCAGTGAGTGCTGTTTACAGGAATCGTGTGACTAATTTTGATGACTGCCTGATGCTCACGGCTACCGGGTTATGGAACTTCTACCTGATGGCTGCTTAAGAGCAGAGCAGGAGGAGGAAGCCACGTCCACAAAGGCATTTTATTTCACAACACCTCTATTACATCGTTGAGAAGCAGAAATCATCAAGATACGCCCCGATGGAACATCGGTAATGATGATCTGGCTGACCTAATCACATATCTCAACACATTACCTTGACACGAGAGGAGCAAAAGAATGACCAAGCACCATAACCATAGAGATTCATCGTTAAATCTATTTGACACCAAAAGTTATGCCGAATTTATGCGTCCCTTTATGGTTGCGCCAGGGCAGAAAATTTCCCTTGCCAAAGATTACGACCCAGATTACAAAGCCCATTATCTGAAGAAGTCAGACTCTAAAGGTGACTTGCAGGAAGTCATTGAGGCTTTAAAACATTACCAAGATATGCTGTAT
Organism: Phormidesmis sp.; assembly: GCA_965277365.1. Taxonomy (GTDB): domain Bacteria; phylum Cyanobacteriota; class Cyanobacteriia; order Leptolyngbyales; family Leptolyngbyaceae; genus Phormidesmis_A. Next base: position 11,927 of record CBDICO010000006.1, read on the forward strand.
GCCCAAAATACTTACTCGTTGCTGATCATTTTTCAAGCGATGGATGCGGCGGGCAAAGACAGCACCATCAAACACGTCATGTCCGGCATCAATCCCCAGGGATGTCAGGTGCATAGCTTCAAAGCTCCATCTACAGAAGAGTTGGATCACGACTATCTATGGCGATGTTCCAAAGCGCTACCGGAACGAGGACAAATTGGCATTTTCAACCGCTCTTATTACGAGGAAATCTTAGTCACACGAGTCCATCCAGAAATTATCGAGCAACGTCAACTTCCGCCTAGCCTCATCGACCCACACCTTTGGCAGCAGCGTTTTGAGGAAATCAACAACTTCGAGCACTATCTCGTCAAGAACGGGACAGTGATCCTGAAATTTTTCCTGAATGTCTCTAAAGAAGAACAAAAGAAACGTTTTTTAGAACGCATCGATCGCCCTGAGAAAAACTGGAAATTCTCCACCAATGATGCGAAGGAGCGCACCTTTTGGGATGACTACATGACTGTTTACGAAGATATGTTTAATCACACCAGCACAGAGTCGGCACCCTGGCATATCATCTCAGCCGATCACAAATGGTTTACTCGCCTTGCTGTGGCAGGCATCATTTATTCTCAACTGAAGGAACTCAACCTCCACTATCCCAAGGTCAGCGAAGAAAAGCATCAGGAACTTTTGCAAGCAAAGGCAATGCTTGAGAGCGAGAGCTGAAGACGGCAATCCTTTCACGACAACTCACTTACTCTATACATTCGTGACTCTATGCTGAAGTAGAAAGATGTTGCTTTTGAGTGTAATTTTGTCTAGATTTTGAATCTTTGATTTCTAATATCAATAAAAATCAAGATATCAAGCAAATCAAACAAATCAACCGATGAAGATAAGAAATAAATGTCAGGATAAAACCTATGATTCAGCGCTTTTAAGTAGGTGAATATCATCTTTTCATGCCTGTAAACTACGATTCAACAGCCTCAGCCACTTCGACGCGTCCTTAATTTCATACAGCTACTGAGAGGCAATACTCCGGACATTTTTTTGAACGGTTCCACAAAGCTTTCAGAGCTTATGGTTCAAGGATCAAGCTATTTTTTCAACGTTAGCTCTGCCTCTGACTTGGAAAAAAAGATCTTGTCTACGGCAGAATAAGGGTTTGAGCCTCAAAATCTGCTCAAATTTTGTCCGGACTATTGGAGAAGGCAAAACTCGGCGGTTGCTTGTGGAGGATGACATTCGAGCCAAACCTCAAGGAGCAAGAAGGTGCCAACAAACAACTTTCAGGACTGGGTTCAGGCGGAGCAAACGGTTGATACCGATGCGTCTCGCCAAGGCACCAACACGAGCCGCATGACTGGCATAGCAAAAAATAACCAAAGCGACACGGAGCGGCAGGAAATGATATGCAGTCAGCCATTGACCCCGGAAAACAGTTACATCCTGAACACGCAGGTGTCTGCAACACGTCCAGCCACAGACTATACAGCACGTTTTATACCCCACTACAACGGCGTTGCGATCCCACTGGAAGCGACACAAATCCTGTGGCAGCGATGAGTAGTTTTTGAATGGAGGATGGCAAATTGAAAAGCTAGTTCGGAAAAAGTCATGGCTATCAAATTCAAGCGTCTAACTCATTGAGGTCTTAAAATGAAAACAATCAACTCTTATCCATTCTTTGGCTATCAAATTCAAGCGGGAAATCCTATAGCGATTACGTCCCAAAGCATGGGAGATTCGTCCTTATCCGTGGCAACCCCCGTCTCGAATTACGCTAATCCATTACTTCTTTTAATATTGGTGCTTGGTGTTGGAGGTTTTTTAGCGTCAACTCTTTCTAGCGCTATTAAGGTAGCAAATGAGTGGGAAAGATTAGTCGTATTGCGGCTAGGAAAATTCCTCGCTCTCAAAGGACCGGGACTCATTTTCATTATTCCGATCGTTGACACGATACCTTACCGAATTGACACTCGTGTACTCACCGCTTCTTTTCAGGCGGAGAAGACTCTGACCAAGGATACAGTCCCAGTTGACGTAGATGCAGTTCTGTTTTGGAAGGTTGTAGATCCTAAGAAAGCGGCCCTGGATGTTGCGGACTATAAAAGTGCGATTAGTTGGGCATCCCAAACAGCTCTGCGGGATGTTATTGGAAAAACCATGCTATCGGACATGCTGGAAGGGAGGGAGAAAATCAGTAAGGATTTACAGAAAATCATTGATGAGCGTACTGAGTCATGGGGCATTAATGTTATCTCGGTGGAAGTGAAGGATGTTCTGATTCCGCCCGCCTTGGAGGATGCGATGTCGATGCAGGCTCAAGCGGAAAGAGAACGTCAGGCGCGGGTGATTCTGGGCGATTCTGAGCGACAAGTGGCGGAGAAATTTGGGGAAGCGGCTAAGACCTATATCAACAACCCGGTGGCGCTGCATCTGAGAGCAATGAATATGCTCTATGAGGGGTTGAAGACAAATGCCACGATCGTCATGGTGCCCAGTTCGGCGTTGGAAACCATGCAGCTTGGCGGTTTGGCTGGGATGACCGCCTTAACCATGGGTTTAGGACAGGAGCAAGCGCAGAAAGAGCCGGAAAGCCAAGTCGAACATCAATCAGTTAGCTCGGTCGAACATCAATCAGTTAATGGAGGCGTGAAGCTGTAGAGCCTCTGCCCTTTGAAGTTATTCGGTCTTTGGGATTCGCTTCCACTAAGCTGTTATGCTCCTAAACCGCGTATTCTATGCTCCGAAGTCTTTGCTGGCATAGGATCAGGCTAAAAAATCAAAGGCGTAACAGCTTAATCATTCAAAAATTAAAGGATAGTTGTTCATGTTTGCACCTATCGTTTCTTTGATCCGGCGAGTTCTTGGCGTACAGCGTTTTACTCATATCAGAGCTGAAGTGATTAAGATACATTCCGACATCATTACTCATGTGAGTGGATGGATGGATATGAACCATCAACAACAGCTTGAGTTACTTCATATTGCTCGCGAAAACGGGAGAAAGCTGGGATTTCTTATTTAGGCTGATGCCGCACACCACCAAACTCATCAGATTCATCACCCAAGAGCGAACTTTCGACGACAAAATGCTCACACACTTCTGCTTTCCCCAGCCACAGACCTATGGTAACGATGATGAAAGAGCCGCAACGCGAACTGCATAACTATATCGCGAAAATCGCCGCAGACACTGACGTGCAGGTAGGCTCTCCCATACCTTTTGGCACTCAGGAAACCGGAAGCGGGGTGAACTTCGCTATTTTCAGCCGGGATGCCAGCCGCGTTCGTCTGGAGTTGTTCGCCCAGCCCGAAGATGCCGTACCTGTCCGATCAATCGACCTTGATGCCGCGTGCCATCATACTGGCGATGTCTGGCATGTTTGGGTAGAGGGAATCAGTTCCGGTCAATTCTATGCCTACCGCGTGGATGGTCGTTACGCACCCAGTGAAGGGCATCGGTTCAATTTCAATCGGCTGCTCCTCGATCCCTGTGCGATCGCGATTACGCAACTGCCTGTGTGGGATTTTGCCTCGGCACGGGGATACGACCCGTTGGCACCAGAGCAAGACTTATCATTCTCAACCGTGGACAATGCCGAGTCGAGGCCAAAATGTATCTTCCTCAACGAGTCCTTCGAGTGGCATGGCGACCAGCCCCCCCGACATCCGTGGTCAAAGACCCTGATTTACGAACTGCATCTGCGTGGCTTTACCATTCATCCCACGTCGGGCGTGGAGCATCCGGGTACTTACCGGGGGCTGATGGCAAAGATTCCCTATCTCAAAACCTTGGGCGTGACCGCTGTGGAACTGATGCCCGTGCAGGAGTTTAATGACACGTCGATCGCCCGTTGCAATCCCCAAACTAACCAACCGCTGAAGAATTACTGGGGCTATGATCCGGTGATTTTCTTTGCGCCCAAAGCGTCTTACAGCAGTGCTGGTGGGCTGGGTCAGCAGAAGCTAGAGTTCAAGGAAATGGTGCGGGCGTTTCACAAGGCGGATATTGAAGTAATTCTGGATGTCGTGTTCAATCACACGGCAGAGGGCAATGAACGGGGGCCGACTCTCTGTTTTCGCGGGATGGCTAACGCGATCGTCTACACCCTGGAAGCCGACAAACGCCATTACAAAAACTACACGGGCACAGGCAACACCGTCAACGCCAACCATCCTGTGATGCGAGACCACATCTTGTCCGCCTTACGCTGTTGGATGGTCGAGATGCATGTCGATGGCTTCCGGTTTGACCTAGCGTCAGTGCTCGGTCGGGATGAATCGGGCAACTTGCTCGCCAATGCCCCGCTGCTGGAACGGATTGCCGAAGACCCAATCTTAAGGGACGTGAAAATCATCGCCGAAGCGTGGGATGCCGCAGGTGCTTATGAGGTGGGTAGCTTTTCAGAGCGGCGCTGGGCAGAATGGAACGGACGGTACCGAGACGATGTGCGGCGTTTCTGGCGGGGTGATGAGGGGATGCTCGGCTCGTTTGCCAGCCGCATCGGTGGCAGTGCCGATATCTATACCAAGTCTGGCAAAGGTCCCGAAGGCAGTATCAATTTCGTCACCTGCCACGACGGCTTCACGCTCAACGACCTGGTGAGCTATCGCGACAAGCACAATGAAGCGAACGGAGAGCAGAACCAGGACGGGACTAACGCCAACTTCAGCGATCGCTACGGGGCTGAAGGCGAGACGACGGATGCCGCGATCTCATCCATCAGAAAACGCCAGATCAAGAATTTTCTGCTCACCCTGCTGATCTCGCGCGGTGTGCCGATGCTACTCGGCGGGGACGAATTTCGTCGTACCCAAGGCGGCAACAACAACGCCTACTGCCAGGACAACGAAACAAGTTGGTGTGATTGGAGCGATCTAGAACAACACGAGGAGATTTTTCGCTTCACCCGTGGACTGATCGCCTTTCGCGGTGCCCATCCCATTCTCAGCCGAGAAGCATTCTATACGGATGCCGAGATCCAGTGGTTTGACCCGCAAGGAGGATTGCCCAACTGGTGCGACCCGAACGCAAAGCAGTTTGCCTGTCTAATCCATGAAGCTGAGCAACACGTCCTTTGCCTGCTATTCAATGCTGGTAGTGATGCCGTGGCTTTCAGGTTGCCCCCTGCACTGCCGGAAACTCGGTGGCATTTAGCTGTCGATACCGCTGGCGAAATGCCCCACGATCTGTTTGCTGTGGGCGAGGAACCCCTGTGGGACAATCCACGCATTTACCAGTTAAGCCCTCGATCGAGCGTCATCCTGTTGGCTCGATGCGCGACCGAGCAACAACCCTCTCCAGCGGGAACAGCAGCCAAATGAAACCAGCAAACTCACACATCCTGACAATTAATGGCGGCTCATTGAGCATCAAGTTCGCGCTGTTCGAGTCCGGCGACTCTCTCCAACGCATTCTGGGGGGTGGGACTGAACACATTGGGCTACCAGATGCCACCTTGCAAGTCAAAGGTTTGAACCCAGCGGATAACGTTTCACGGTTGGTGTCGGCACCGGATCACATGGTGGCAGTGGGCGCTCTCATGGATTGGTTCGAAGCCCACAGCAGCCATGATGCCCTAACCGCTGTGGGGCATCGCGTTGTGCATGGAGGACCAACGTATAGCCAGCCGCAGCGCATCACTCCGGCGATGCTTGAAGAACTACACCGGATCAGTCCCTTCGACCCGGAACATCTGCCGGAGGAGATCCAGTTGACCGAGGCATTTCACACCGCTTTCCAGACCTGCCCCAAGTCGCGTGTTTCGACACGGCGTTTCACCATGACCTGCCGCGCGTCGCCCAGATGTTACCCATCCCACGCCGTTACGAAAGCCAGGGCACACGACGGTATGGGTTCCACGGGTTGTCCTATGCGTTCTTGATAGAAGAACTATCCCGTCTAGATGGAGCGGCTGCGGCACAGGGTCGAGTTATCCTCGCTCACCTGGGGAATGGCGCGAGTCTGGCGGTGCTGCATCACGGCAAATCCATCGACACCAGTATGAGTTTTACCCCGACCGCCGGGGTGCCGATGAGTACACGCTCTGGCGACCTTGATCCGGGGTTGGTAGGGTATCTAGCGCGCACAGAACAAATGAGCGTGAAGCAATTCAATGAGATGGTTAATTTCCAGTCTGGGTTACTTGGGATATCCGAAACCAGTGCCGATATGTGTGACTTGCTAGATCACGAACTCCAAAATGTACGGGCGGCTGAAGCGATCGCGCTATTTTGCTACCAGGTAAAGAAATGGATCGGTGCCTTTGCAGCAGCCTTGGGCGGAGTGGACACCTTGGTGTTCGCGGGTGGCATCGGGGAAAATGCCCCCACAGTCCGCACCCGGATTTGTGATGGCTTAGGCTTCCTGGGCATCGAACTCAGCGAATGGCGAAATGTGGCGAATCAGGGTGTCATTTCGATGGAGACCAGCAGGGTGCCCGTCCGCATGATTCGCACAGATGAAGCCGTCACGATCGCCAAGTCCGTGTGTCACGTTCTTGAACTGGACTGAAAAATCAGGCTTGCATGGCAATCCGCATCCTGTAACTCACGAAACCTGTGGCAAAGCAAAAACAAAAGGAAGATCTATCATGAAATCCAGTACCAATCTCTCCAAAGCTCCCAAAGCGCAGCCCGATGCCAAGGATGATTTGAAAACTCTGCCGCTACCAGAAGTGCAGAAAAGATTAGAGTCGTCACCCGATGGTCTCCGGCAAGCAGAGGCCAAAAAACGCCTGACTGAAAATGGACCGAACGAGATTGAGGAAAAGAAAACTAACCCACTCTTGAAATTTCTCAGCTATTTCTGGGGACCGATTCCGTGGATGATCGAAGTCGCCGTGATTTTGTCAGGCGTGGTGCGACACTGGCCAGATTTCTTTATCATTCTCGTTTTACTGTTGACCAATGCGGTAGTTGGCTTTTGGGAGGAGCGTCAGGCAGGCAATGCGATCGCGGCTCTAAAGGCTAAACTTGCGACCCAGACTCAGGTGAAACGGGATGGAAAATGGGTGACCATACCCGCGCGGGAACTGGTGTCGGGCGATGTGATTCGGCTTCGCTTGGGCAACATTGTGCCAGCCGATGCCCGCTTGCTGGATGGCGATTCGATGTCGATCGATCAGTCTACGCTGACGGGCGAATCTCTGCCTGCCACACGCAACGCTGGCGACGCGGTCTTCTCTGGCTCGATCGTGCGTCGGGGTGAGAGCAATGCCCTGGTCTATGCCACAGGTACCAACACCTATTTCGGCAAGACGGCGCAACTCGTGCAGGAAGCGCACACGGACAGCCACTTTCAAAAGGCAGTACTAAAGATTGGCAACTACCTGATCGTCCTTGCGCTCGTGTTGGTGACGTTGATTATTACTGTTGCGCTTATTCGTCATGACCCGATCCTCGAAACATTGCAGTTTGCCCTGGTGCTGACGGTCGCCTCGATTCCTGTCGCAATGCCAACGGTGTTATCGGTCACGATGGCGGTCGGCGCACGGAAACTTTCTCAGAAAAAAGCGATCGTCAGTCGTCTAGTCGCGATCGAGGAATTGGCGGGTGTAGATGTGCTATGCGCGGATAAAACTGGCACGCTGACCCAGAACAAGCTGACCTTGGGCGATCCATTCAGTGTCAACAAGATTCCCGCTGATCAAGTGATTTTAAATGGTGCATTGGCATCCAGTGCAGACAACGATGACACGATCGATCTCGCTGTTCTAGACGGAGTGAAAGATAAGGATTCGTTAAAAACTTACAAGACTGTTCACTTTACTCCCTTCGATCCGGTGCACAAGCGCACCGAGGCAACTGTAAAAGGCGAGGACGGTAAAACATTCAAAGTGACGAAAGGCGCGCCACAGGTAATTCTGGCATTGTCAGATAATGCTGATCAGGTGAAGCCTGATGTCGAAAAAGCGGTCAACGACTTTGCAAAACGCGGCTTTCGCTCATTGGGTGTGGCGCGATCCGAGAAGGATGATCAATGGCAATTTATGGGTGTGTTACCCCTGTTTGATCCGCCCTGGGATGATGCTGAATCCACGATCGCCAGCGCAGTCAAGATGGGCATCAAAATCAAGATGGTGACAGGCGATGCCATTGCGATCGCCCAAGAAACCGCTAAAAAGTTGGGACTTGGGACAAACATTCTCGATGCGAGTGGGTTAGGCGATTCAAAGCAGCAAGAAACTGCGGCAGTCACGCAGTCGATCGAAAAAGCGGATGGTTTCGCCCAGGTGTTCCCCGAACATAAGTTCCACATTGTCGATGTGCTACAAAAACACGATCACATCGTCGGCATGACGGGCGATGGAGTCAATGATGCCCCCGCATTGAAGAAGGCTGACTGCGGCATCGCTGTTTCGGGTGCAACAGACGCGGCACGGGCGGCAGCTTCGATCGTGCTGACAACGCCCGGACTGTCCGTGATTATTGCTGCGATCAAGGAGAGTCGCCGCATTTTCCAACGGATGAACAGCTACGCCATCTATCGTATCGCTGAGACGCTGCGTGTATTATTGCTGATGACGCTGGCGATTTTGGTGTTTAACTTTTACCCAGTCACCGCAGTGATGATCGTGATACTGGCATTGCTGAACGATGGCGCGATCCTGTCGATCGCCTATGACAATGTGCAATACCGCAATCAGCCTGAAGCTTGGAATATGCGCCTGGTGTTAGCGATTTCAACAGTACTGGGTGTGATCGGGGTCGTCTCCGCATTCGGCTTGTTCTATCTTGGGGAGCGCGTCTTTCATCTCGATCGCGCTCACATTCAAACCTTGATGTATTTGAAGCTATCGGTAGCGGGACATCTGACGATCTTCCTCACGCGTACACGCGGTCCGTTCTGGTCAATTCGTCCTGCACGAATTTTATTGATGGCAGTATTCGGGACGCAAACAGTAGCAACGTTGATCGCGGTTTATGGTCTCTTTATGACACCCCTCGGTTGGGGTTGGGCACTGTTCGTTTGGGGCTATGCACTGGCATGGTTTCTGGTAAATGACCGCGTAAAACTGCTCGCTTATCAGGTTTTAGTACCGCGACTATCAAGCCAAAAGAGTGCCACACAAACGGCTTGAGTCTCTCAACTGGTTGCGGGTTTCTATATAAAAATGATGCGTAATCTTCAACTTTCAGGTCTAAGTTTCAACTCAAGCAGGCATGAGAAATTATTTTGATAGTTTCCTCCTACTTTTTTCAACTATTCCCGTTACTAAGGCACGACAATTTCGGGTCTCACTCGCTGAGACCTCAAAGGGAATAGTTGAGTTTTGAGATCTGGATGCTGAGTCATCGTCGATTTGTGGGATGCAGTTATGACTATCCGAATTGTAATCTGAAACTCTAAATATGTGAATATGTATTCATATATAGAACGATTCCCATTCTATGTTTATACTGAAGGGGAACTGAAGCAGTTTGCTCACCTCCTGTTCTCGATATGAAGACCCACCCCTCGAAGCAGAAGCACATTCAAGAGTCTGATGCGCCAAACTGTGACACTTATTTAGTTGATTTAAGAAATGTGCGTCAGGTGCAGCCCGAAATTCTGCCCATCCACGAAGCGCAGCGCATGGCAGAGTTTTTCAGTGTCCTAGCAGATCCTAATCGGTTACGGCTCCTATCAGCGCTGGCGAGTCAAGAACTGTGTGTCTGCGATCTGGCAGCAGGCTTGAAAATGGGTGAATCTGCTGTCTCTCACCAGCTTCGAGTTTTGCGCGCAATGCGCTTGGTCAAATATCGTAAAGCAGGACGTAACGTGTATTACAGTCTTGCGGATAATCATGTAATCAACTTATATCGAGAAGTCGCCGAACACCTCAATGAGCCAATCAGTTAGATGCGTCCGGGGAAACTAAGATGCGCTGCCGCCTTAAATTTCTAGCTTTTCTGAGCAGTGAGCGAACAATTTAAACGGGTGATCAATGGCATTGAACTGATTTGAGTGGGCATGATGATGGTTGATGCAGAACGACCGGCAGGGACAAAATTAGTAGAGAAAGGCAAACGTATGAGATTAAGGGGTTGCTATTCCGTGTACCCTTGATCGGGGCTTCGAGATGTGACGTTTATGGTCATGAGTAACCGTAAAGATAATTGAACCCGGACGGAATCTAGATCGGATTGTCAGAGTTGATGGTATCGGGGCAGCCGCACTGTTGATTGTTGAACTTAATATCTATTCACTATCAAACGAAAGGGTCAGCACTAACTTCTCCAATTCCTGACAGTGAAACCGATCGCATCTCATTCCTGTTGTACTAAGCATTCAAGCCAAAGATTGCTTCGATGAATTTCAATTGAGAGACATTCTCCCATGGAAAAAGAGAGCTAATTTTTATCGTCCAAATCTGACTTAGGACTTTCTGAATGGACGACTAGCAGTTGCCCTCGACCGATCAACTCAATTAGTTCAGAGATCCCGCGACACTCTAGCGCTTTGGCGATCGCCATTGCTCCCTCTAGCTGCTTGACATAACTGATCTCAAAAGTTGAAATGAACCCATGTTGCCGTTACACTCTTCTTCCATGCGAAGCCATTCTTGCCAACGCGCTACGTTTGAAAACAGGGTGAGCAGTTCTGAGGACGGTTCTTCAGGGGTAGAGGCGTTTGGGTTCATCTGGGTCTCCAGATCGATCAAGGGGTTTAAGGTCAGTGCGTCAACGATCGCGGTGCAAACTTCCGAAGGAATCGCAGGGTCAGCTATCCCCGCGAGTGCGTTGCTCAGTCTCATAACCTTGGATTCGACCGCTCAACTTGATGGACGCGGCGGAAGGTGCGGATGCAATCGCGACGATCGGGACGGCATAAAACCGAGTTCAGCAGCTTTCGTGGAGCATAACGTTTGGTAGAAGCAGAAACCCGGATGTGATTGTCGTTGACACAGCACACCCGGTTCGCCCGTCAGTTCGCAGGTCTGTAGCGATTGGATGCGAGTCTCATCGATCAGATACTCCACATCCCAAATTTTAGGGTCGGTGTAGAAGCGCAATTCCCCCAACTTCTGTTTGACTTGGACTGCCATCAGTTCAGCAGCTTCGGAATGCTGCTGGCAATAGGCTTCAATCTGTTCCGACAACTGCCACACCAGGTCAAACCAGCCGTCCCCACAACTGAAGCCGAGATTCATTGAGTTCTGGATCGGCAGCAGATAACGCCCGCGATACAAGTGGTCAAACCGCTCAAACAACCGACGAGTCTTTTCTTCATTCATGAGCAATGGTTGGATCGAAGAGGGCTTGGATGTGCTGCACCTGCTGGCGCACTTGTTCTACGCTCTGATGATTCATTCGACTTTCCAGCACGATCTGTACCGAGGGAGGAAAGTCAGCCACGTAAGGAACCCACCAGGTTTTCGGGGTAATCGTCGTATGGGTATCTCGCTCCCCATCATTGTCGGAGATATGAATTTCTAGAATGCGCCCACGAGCAAGTTGAAGCAACTGCAACTTTTCTGGAATCGAGCCGTGATGCCACAGGTTGAGATGTGCCAAATCGACCACCAACTCAATCAGGGGCATTGCCTCCAGAAACTGCTCGATCCCAGGGGTGTTTTGCAGCAACTCGCGACGGGCACGATCCAACGGAGTCGGATACATCGTTTCCACGCCCAATCGAATTGACCGCTCGTGGCACAACTGAGCCAATTGCCCGATGTGATGCAGCAGAGAGATTACTAATTCAGATTCGAGGAGATGGCAACAATTGAGCATAAGTTGTCTCGTTGAAGCAGGAATTTCAGAGAGCAATCTTTGATATCCTCCCACCGCTATATTGGTACTCCGATTAGCGGTGGGAGGATGTCAAAGTTGAAGATGATCGAAACGATTAACGATTCCAGCCGTGTTGAATAACTCGCCGATGTAGGTGAGCAGACAGACTAGCTCTTGAGCCAATCCCAGTTGGCGGTAGGAAGCAATCGGGAGTTGTGTCAGGTTCTGTTGCAGTTGAATACTGATCTCGATCCATTGCCGAGTCGTGTAAGCAGCTTGATAGCCAGGAAGCAGACCGTCTTGCAGTTCCCCAATCGGAACTGTGATCGTCTGCGACCAATCGCCTAGACCAGCTTGCATTTGAACAACGAACGCCAGTGTTTCAGGGTCTTCGGAGCGTTGGATCGATTCGATGGGATGCAGTTGTAAAGGATGGGGTAGGGTGTTGATTGCCCAATCGGTTGGATTTTGCAGGACTTGTAGGGGTGGGGTGATCACGCTGACTTCACGCGGAACAAACATTGAGTGAACAAATTGTTGGAACTCCGGTGTTGCGAGCAGCCTTCTGGCATCGATCGCAAACTGTGGGCATAGCTGTTCGAGCAGCATCGTTTGCTGTGCTGTAAAGTCTACTTCCTGTTGTCGAACAGATTGAAGTTCGAAGACCACCTGTTGCCCCAGTTGCCTGAGTTGGGCAGACAGCTCTCTGCCTTTGCATTGTCTCAGCTGAGTGTAGGCTGCTATCAACTGGGGAAGAGTAGAGCGTGGATGTGGCTGGACAGAGGCATCTAAGGAGGTGCCAGGAGTGCAGTCTGCGGAAAACTCCGAGCAATCTAGACTCAGCCATCGAGTTTGAACGCGAATCTGGTGATCAAGAAATTGAATCTGAACTGGGTAGATTCGCAGCATTTCTTCCGAATCACTACAGTAAGTTTGGTCAATCAGCGTTAATAGTGCTTCAGGAGTCAGCACTTCAGTTTGAACTCGCTGTCGCAGAGTGCGAGGATCGCCATCATCGGCATAGAGCCGCGACAACAGCGGTGCCCAACGCTCTGAATGCTTCAACAGATGCTCGGCAATCTCGATTCGAGAAGCGGCGGTGACCAAGGTACAACTGTGGTCATGCAGCCCTTCGATATCACAGTGAAGAATGGCATATAGTGGCATCAATTTCTCTCTCACCTCATCACAAATTCGAGGTCAACAGCGGTGCAGGCGGTGTCGTTAATTCCGTAACGCCACTTGAAGTCTTTCCCATCGCCTGATTCACGAGCTGAAGTAAGTTCTCGGTACGAGTCGCTAGGAATAATTCAAAGTCGTCGTTCCACAGCGTCTCGGGTTCAATCAAGTGCGATCGTAAAATCGTATCGAGGCGTGATCGAGCAATGCCCTGATCGACGAGTGTCTGTAAATACTGACTGGGGGCGTGTCCGCCAATCTTCTGATTACTTAACTGCGACAAGGGCGTGCGATTGACCAGGCAGTTGTATTGGGCTGGGGCAATTCCTTGCCGCTTACAGTAGGCAACCGGGAAAATATGATGGCTCTCGATCGGGTCGTTAAAAAATTTGACATCAAACAGCGCTTCCCCAGTCGCGAAATCGATCGCACCGTGCCACCGCAGTAAGGCGCTGATACTTTTGTAGACGGCTCCCCGCCGCTGATGTAGGGTGAGCAACCGGGTCTCGCTGAAGGTCGCATCCCGGATGGTTGTTGGCAAGGTGCCGCCATTGACTAACCAGTCCGGTACTTCCTGCATATCGCGGGCAGCCCGTGACTCATGCCAGGACGTATAAAGTTCACAGCATGCCCCACACCAAAACCATTGTTCTAGCTTGGATCGCATCTGTTCATGCGGATGCCCAACGACGGTGAGAATTGCTGCCAAAGCGACGAGTTGGATTTGGTAAGGCAGGTCTTCAGCACCCAGAATCTTCTGTCCATACAAAAAGCGAGCTGCCATTTCGTAGCCGCTGGCTGCTTTTTCGGAATAAGCTTGATACTCTTTTAGCGTTAGACTCAGCACCTCATCCCGCCCGCAGGCAACCCCTGGCAATTTTTTGGGTGGGGTTTCTGACACCAAGGCGTGTTGCCGCCGAAAATAAGTGGCAACGAGGGTGACACAGGCAAGGTAATCGGTATCCCGCACCGATTGTAGAACGCTCTGCTTTCTGAACTGCTGTTCTTTCGCCGCCCAATCATGGCGCAGCGAGAAATTATCACTGGCAAAGCAAGCAGTGGCAAGATCAAAGAAGTTTAACTCGGTGCCTTGCGTGTTGGTTTTCTCAAACACCCGACAGACTGCAGGCTTGGGTAATTCCGCTCTCAGTTGAATCACTGGAACCTGATAATGCTCGAACCGTTTAATCACTTCTCGCTCAAAGCGATCGATCAATTCCAGTTTGGTCGGGTCATAGTTCCAATATTTGGAATAGTTTTGCCGCCACTCGGGGTATTGAAAGACGCAGGCGCTCGGAAATATGCCGAACTCGTATTCTTTTTCAGGCGTTGAACAATCCACGAGAATGCCTCCCACACCAAACCCGGTCTTAATCCGGTTTTGATTCAGGCTCACGATCGCGTTCACCCGATCCAGCGCTGGATCGAGCGCTTTAGCAATGTCAATGTAGTACCAGCGATCAGTTAGTTTGGGGGTTCGCTTACTTTTGATCCGAACCGGGCGATTTGAGAATAGGGTCATGTAGAGCGTGGTCGCCCGCTGTTGACCATCGAGAATCAGGTGGGTGGGATGAATCGATTGATCGAGGTGAACCCCTTCAACCGATCGGGGACGAAAACTCCAATTGGCATTGCCTTGCTCGAGCAGCATGATTGAACCGATCTGCCAACCGAGACTGATACTGGCAAGCAGCTCAATTACCAACTCGTCGCTCCAGCAAAAACTGCGCTGTAGGTCGGGGATTTGCACTTTGCCTTGAGCGATGCGGAGCAGCAGATCTGGCAAAGCCTCTTTTGTGATGTCAAAGGTTGAGATGGTGTTCAAGCGACTTGTGTCCTCTCAGCGGCAACTTGTTGGTAACGATAGATCGCTCGTACTGGAGAGGCAAGGGGTTGATGGAACTTTCCCTCATTTGGCGGGAAGGCTCAAACGATCATTCAGATGAAGATTCTGAAGGATACAAAAGCGTTCTCAGTCGGGGCGGCAACGGACAAACTAATTCCCAAAGTTCTGGGGGAATCTGCTGGTAGTGATTCAGCAGAAAGTAAAACTCACCCAATCGTCGTAGGTAGACTTCCTTGAGAATTCTCGGCTCCCGGTTTGGACTCATCCACCGTTCCATTGTCCGAAGTCCGCAACCCGCGATCAGCGCAAGTTCCTCGTAAGTGAACGCATACGCCTGTTGCAGTTCTCTTGGATGCGACAACCCCACCTGGCAATTCACGTATAAGCGAAATAATGCACGTTCGATCGACCCTGGCAATCGCGGACGGGAATAGCTCATCGATCGCTCTCCGACGTTGTTGAATGGGTTGGAGTCTGAATTGGCTCTAAGTCATCCTCTTCAGCCCAATCTGCAACTAACCATCTTCGAGAAGGACTATCAGCATCAAGCCATAGCAGGTACAGCCAAACTCCCGGAATCGACTCCTCCAATGCTTCTGAAGCAGTAAATACCTGTCCGATGACAGTTCCGATATCAGAACCCCAACGACAACGACTGCCAATCCAGAGTTTCGGAGGGGCGACCGATTGAGGAAACCCCGCCGGTAAATGAATCGCTGGGGTAGTGTTACTCTGCCAACCCATGAGGGGAAGAGCAGATGAATCAGAGAGAGGTTCGTTTGGGTTTGCCATGGCGATGAGTGAAAGGCAGTCGAACGTACGAATCCGCTTGAGGGGTTGACTGAGTGAAGTTAGGGAAAGTGGATTCATGGTTTAAACAATATCGCAATATCACGATATTCTAATTTTTAAAGATTGTGAAGACAGGATGCGACAATGTCTCGAAGGAACCGGAATATCATCGTCCGCCTTGGTCACCAAACACAAAAGTCCCGACTACTCACAACTCACCGGTCATGTTCCCAAAGAACTCGCCCGCCAATTTCGGGTGCATTGTGCTGACCAAAGTTTGACGCTCAGCGAAGCATTAGAGACTGCCGTTGAAGAGTTCTTATCGAAGCGAAACGCTTCTGCGTCTGATTCTGGTGGGCAGAAGCCTTCAGAACGGTAGTTCAAGGCTTTCTAGCATGACTTCGATTGCCGTTAAAAAAGGTTGATTCAATCACTCGGCGATCACTAGTGGGTCATTTGGCATGAACATCGCCATTCTTGAAAAAGCTAATCTTCCTGATGCTCCTGTCTTTAGCGGTCTGGTAACGGCTATATTCGAGGCAAATGACCCACTAGGTAAAGCTGCTAGAGAGACGGCGAAGCAGTGTACCAGTCAGATCATCTCTTCATCCTTTTTCCCACTCTAGGATTCTGCTGCATTCTGCTTCCGTATGTTACTAATCGTTTCAGCAGTTCAACGAGCCGCTGATCGACCGATAGAACCTATTTCGACTTTTGCTTTAAGTGGGGTGATGTTCGCTGTGCCCAGACTATTTCTCACTGCGATCGCGCAGCCAGTTCCATAACGTTTGCGGAATCTGCTCCTGGGTCGAAATGTTGTAGGGAGCTAGGGTACATTCTCTCCGATAAGTCACATTGTTATGAGTATCCTAATGGCTCCAGGCGACTCGAATCCGCTGGCAACCTTCTTTGAGCAGTGCTGCTCCCCCAAGTGGATGTTCCTGTGTTGTTGTTCAATCTGAACTACTCTATTCCCGATCCTAGCTCACCACACTATGAGTTTACGTTGAGGATCATTCCTGCCCGACGTAACCGTTCTGCTAACACATCCCCTAATCCAGTCGCAGGTGTGAGAATGCCTCCCCGCGCCTGACCTCCTGGTAGCTCATCGGTTTGAAGTGCCAAACTCAAAGCAGATTCGCATACCAGTTTAGCTGTCGCTCGATTGCCCGGATCTCCCTGATCTCGAATGATTCCTCTTACTTTGCGTCCATCAGCAGCAGTGCCAATCAGTTCACATGAGAACCACCCTTCGTTCATCGTTTGCTCAGATGGTCCGCTACCCGGTTGCGTCAGGATTGGTTGCAGTATCGATCTCAGTTGGGGTTGTTGCAGCATACCCATCAGTAGAGCAAGTCCAGCGGTAATACTCGCTGCTTTTAGCCCTGCCAGTGGCTCATCGAGCTTGAGATACTCTTGATACGTGAAGTCAGACCCATAGGGTTGCTGCCACTCGTCGTAAAGGGCACGACTCCGGCGGACGATCCGGGTATTCACCGCTCCCATAAGGAAAGGAGCAACCCAGTTATTGAGGTCTGAATCAAAGGATGGCGTTTGCGGGTCACAGTTGGAATCGATCTCAGCTTGAGAATGAGGTGTAGACGGATTTAGCAAGAAGGGTTGATTCATCTGCGCTGTTGCTTGTACATCGTAGAGATTAAAAGCAGAAGCGAGAGTGCCGCCATTAATACCACTGTTCACCTGAAAATAAGCCTTCACCTGTTGACACGGGACACCGAATTCTCGCTGTAGATGGCGAACAACCAGATAGGTGCCAAGATCCGATGGAACAGAATCAAAGCCACAGCAGGGAATAATGCGAGTGCCATCGGCAACTGCTTGAGCATGATAGCGATCGATTAAAGTTTTCACCCAAGGCGTTTCTCCGGTGATATCAACGTAATGGGTTTTGAAGCGGACGCAGGCATCCACTAGGGCAGTCCCGGAGAGGGCGAAGGGTCCAGCGGTAGTCAGCAGCACTCGCGTCTGAGATACGATATCAGCGATTGCTGATTGATCTTGACTCTCAGCCACCAGCACATCGACCGCGACACCAATTTCATCCCGAACGGCTTCTAGCTTCTGGCGGCTTCGTCCCGCGATCGCCCATCGCACTTGGTCAGGAGAAGTATGGCGAGCAAAGTACTGTACGGTTTGTTTGCCAACGAAGCCGCTTGCCCCGTAGAGAACAACATCGTAAGGACGGTTAGACATGATAGAAGCACTCCTAGCAACAGACCATAATGGCAACTTTAGCTGAATTTCTACGGCTACTTGTGGCAAACGTCTGGCTTTAAGCGGGCAATTTCGCTCACTATTCAATCATCAAAGCATTTTTGTGATCACCGAGAACCATAGCCACCCTGAATGGTGGAGCTATCCGTCTTTCGATCGAAGGAGAAACCAGCGATAGACGACACTTTCAGTTAGCCTTGAGGGGTTCCAGGAATACCTTGCTAACCAAACGGCTGGATCTGACATGGCGACTTATCTAATTACGGGTACGAATCGGGGAATTGGTTATGAATACTGCCGCCAGTTGCAAGAGCGAGGTGAGACGGTCATTGCCGTCTGTCGCACTGCCTCTGAGGAATTGCAGCGGCTAGGAATACAGGTTGAAGAGGGCATTGATATTACTTCAGAGGATTCAGTCGCAGAGCTACGAAATCGCTTGGGGGAGACTACGATCTCAGTCCTCATCAACAATGCGGGCATCCTGAAACGTGTGACACTGGAAAATCTAGACTTTGACAGCATTCGAGAACAGTTCGAAACCAATGCTTTAGGTGCTTTACGAGTGACACATACGCTCCTGCCCAATCTCAAAGCAGGCTCCAAGATTGGATTGATGACGAGCCGCATGGGGTCGATCGCTGATAATACCTCTGGGAGTTCCTACGGCTATCGTATGTCAAAGGTGGCACTGTCGATGGCAGGGAAATCTTTAGCTCACGACCTCAAACCGCGTGGGATTGCTTTAGCAATTTTACATCCCGGTTTGGTGCAAACGGACATGACCAACTTTACAGCAGGAGGCATTACCCCAGAAGAGTCTGTGAAAGGGCTACTGGTTCGGATGGATCAGTTGACACTAGAGAATACAGGCACGTTCTGGCACGCGAATGGAGAGGTGTTGCCTTGGTAATTGCTTTCCACCACTCCTTAAGCTGCCAGAGGAAAGCCTGCTGCCAGTAGCCAACCACAGAAGAGCGCTGATCGTATAAAACCCAGGCTCGATTCAACAATCCTGCGACCATGGACAAAATTCCTAGCAGCAGTGGCAACAGAGGCAGAAGCAAAAACATAAACCCCAGTTGCGGCAGAAAATTGAATGTCAGTACGAACCTGCTGATCAAGACTCCGCTTTGTCCCAATCACCAGAGGATTCGCTTGCTCACACCGATATTCTGCTGCACGATTCCAGCCGCTAAAAACCAAGGAAGACAAGCGATCTCCAGTGACTGCCAAAGTCTCAGTCGCATTGGAATCAGCCACCATTGCAGCCAGACAACCTGTGCCATTACGCCAAACGCGAGCCAAAGGATACCGAATAGCGCCATTCCTGATGCGATCTTGCGAACGGTGGGACCCGGCAGGCGAGCCAGTACGCCGAGGTACGCCTGCAATCAAGAGCCAAACTCCAACTGCTCCACAGACTTGAACTCCGCTCAACCCTGAAGCTCAAACCGCTGACTCAGCAGCACCTCGTCGAGCAATCACCGCGATCGGTCCGCCTCCCGGTGGTCCCTGGTGTTCACTGCCACCAGACACATAAATCATTGGGTCTTGAATCACCGCAGCAATCACGGCTCCAACTACCGCTCTTGCCATCCGAGTATGACTAATATCTGAGTCGTCGAGCATCGTGTGACGGCAGCCTAGCACCCTGCCTGTCGGGTCTGCTTCCGCCTTCGCAAATATATTCACAATTTGTTCGCGCGGCTGTCCAGTCGCCTGGATAGCTGCATGGATTGCTTCAATGTCTAACGCATGGTGCATCACGCTATGACCGATGACAAATTCACTGGTTGAGTCGGCATTGCCTAATACTAAGATTTCGCAGTTCTTCAGTTCCGACCCGGCTGAGGTAGAAGCAACGCTAGAGTACAGGTCATACCGCTGGCAAATATCACTCGGCTGAATCTGTTCTAAAGATAATTCTCCCAGTGCTACGGCAACCCCTAATGCAGATGCACCCCGCGAAAATGCCATTGAGGTGTAGCTATCTTGCTTTTTGGTTTGTTCCGTTGCTGTGACCAAAGGACATTTGATTTGAACGAAGTGGACATCTTTTAGAGTGAGTTTTGCATCCTCGATCGCCGTTTGTACTCCTGCGGCGACGACTTTCACCATGTTCAGCGTACCGATTTCCTCAGGCAAAAAGTCTCGCGTGTGATGTGTGCCCAGAACCAATCCTTTCTGCTTCAGCTCAGTCAGTTGTGACTCTTCGCGAGTAAAGACCGACAAGTGTGGACTGAGTACTCCTTCAGTACCGCCCGACATGATGTAGATGATTTTCTGACTTTGTTCTGAGCCGACTTGTTGAGTGAGATAATTTCTCAAGCTCTGCACCGCAAATCCTCTGGTAAAGTCGTTGACGCAGCCATTGCCTTCCGTTTTTCCCAATATGGCTGTAATGGTAGCGGGGTTCAGTTTTTGAGTTTGAATCAGATGATCGAGCGCGCTCACGTCATCAGGAGAGCGTTGCGGAACTTTAAAGACATTCACTTTCATCGGAGAGACTACAATCGCTTTGCAAAATTGTAGGAAAAAAGTAGGGAAAATTCCAGGAAATTGGACAGAGCAGCAATCGTTCCGAGGTTTCAGCAAAGACCTGGTACTCGCTCAGTGTTCCTAGATCAACTGAAGTAGGAAAATCACCGCTAAGCAAACGAGATTAGGCTTCAGTTCTTCAACTGTGTCCTGGCTTGGGAGTTGTTTCTCGCTTCTCAAAATACTGCTGGTGTTCCTCGGTAGCAAGCCAATACGCAGCAGCAGGTTGAATCTCAGTGACGATCGCTTTGTCATACCGCTCCGAACGCTCTAGTGCGGTTTTCGATCTGATGGCGATTTCTCTCTGTACAGGGGTGTGGTAGAAAATGATTGATCGATACTGCTCCCCACGATCTGCGCCTTGTCGATTCAAGCTAGTAGGGTCGTGAATTTGCCAAAAGATATCCAGAAGATTCTCGTAATCCACTTGCTCAGGATCGTACTCACCTTGGCAGACCTCAGCGTGTCCCGTAATCCGCGACAGGACATCTAAATAACAGGGATTCTCAAAGTGTCCGCCCATGTATCCCACCGAAGTTGAAAGTACACCGCAAACGCGACGAAATTTACCCTCCACTCCCCAAAAACATCCCGCACCAAAGGTTGCTGTTTCGATCATGCCGCAACTTAAATCCCAAAAACTTACAATGCTAGTGTAGCCATATTAGGACAACGGAACGTAGCTTTGTATGATCGAAACGCGATGGGGACAACCCGCAAGCCGACTTGGATTCGCTAGTCAGTATACTCAAGATGCAACTTGCATTCCCGCAGCATTCGAGGCAGGCATCAATTATTTCTTCGACTACCAACTGCCAAAAGAACCCTTGCTAGTAGAACTCAAATCGTTATTCGCAACCAACCGAGATGCAGTTTTGTACACCTTTGGCAGCGAATCGCGCTCAGTTCAGACCTTACGACAACAGCTCGACGAAGTTCGACAGCAACTCGGCATCGACTGGGTGGATATCTTCTTTCTAGAGTATTTGTCTCCTGCCGATGATGCGGATGAAATCAAAACCGCGATCGCAGAACTCAATCATTGGAAAGCAAAAGGACTCGTTCGCTATGTGGGCATCACGACACATCACCGCCCCACGGGAATCGCCGCGATCGAACAGCACTCTTGTGACCAAATTAATGGGACTCAAGCCCCGCACTTTTAGGGCGGCTTTGATCGCTACTGTTCTAGACATGGGGATCACTGCTGTCAAACTGCACGTCCAAATTCATAGCGATTGATAAACAATCCAATCACAACGTCATGCAGCCATTCGGACGCGCGAGAAGCAAATCGTCTTGCGAGCTAATCGCTTCATTCGATTTCGCAAGGTTAAGTGTTTCCGCTCAATTTTCTGGGTGTTCCCCTTGCCAACCCGATGCTGATCTTCATCCAGCAACCCGGCATAGGCCCCCCAGCCATCGGTGTAAAACGTTTGAATGCCAAATGGCTCTAGCAATGCTTTCAACTCCACCAACGCTTGGTCTTTGTGGTCTGCCAACACATAAGCCAACCCGTGTCCCGTTTGATGATCAATCGCGTGCCACAACCAGCGCTGCTGTTTTTTGGATGGAACGAAACTCCACATCTCGTCTGCTTCAGCTTCTTCAATGGGTTTGACCCTTGTGACAACCGTTGGCTTGAGTTGTTCTAATAGCGCTTGATTCACCTGTTCAAGATGACGATCTTTTTTTTTAATTCTTCAATCACCGGGGTGGGGCTAACCTTCAGCACACGAGCCGTATCTCGAATCCCACTGCCGTTCATCGCCATATCACAAATCTGTTGCTTCACGGTGGGTAAGTAGCCTCGGGAGGAATACTCCAAAACAAAGCTGTGACGAGTGCATTCAGAGTTGCGGCACTTATATCGTTGTTTGCCTTCAGCTGTCTTGCCGTGTTTAACGATGTTGAGGCTGTCACAGGTGGGACACTTCACGGGTTCAAGTACCTTCGCAGTATTTTCGGTGTCATCTAACTTGTTTGAGTTCTCTTATTCTCTCTGATCATCATCCCCACGTCTAGAACACTACCCAGCTCGCGAAAGTCAATAATCATAGGCGTTCTGTAAATTCTTGAACCGAATTGCACAAAAAACTGGATTGTGAGCACGGGCAATTGAGCAAAATTCTTGAACCGCTTTTTCTACGAACATTTAACTACAACGGCAGAATGCTACTTTCAGCCGTTCAAATTCTTGAACCGAATTGCAAATTCCCAACAACGCGGCCTCCTAACACCATTGCGCTAACGAGCTGTCCTTCTGGGCTACCGAGCCAGTCGATTTGCGATCGGACTATTTTCTGCCGAATCATCCACCAACCCCAGCGATCGTTAGGATGTAATAGCTCGATCGTGCGTCCTCGCAGCCCTGTAAAACAGCCGTCTCGCGCCAAATATTTCTGAAAGTCAAATCCACCTGGATTAGAGGCAGGTTTCGGTTTGTAGAGAACTCCGGCTATTGCGATTTCCTGCCCTTGAGTCACTCCAGTTGCTTGCAGCAAAGGCACCGTCACATACAGTTTTCCGCGCACTTGGTCGGGTGAGATTGTCTCAGATTGGGCGGCTCGATCGACTCGACTGACCTCTAGCCAGATTTGGGCTTTTCCACTGCGATTTAGGCGAGGGGTTTCTGTGACCTGTCCCGCCACCGTGACCTCTTGCTTTTGGGTTGCATTCTCTAACAGACGGCTAATATCGTGAACTCCTGGCTGCGGCACTCGCATCTGAAAGTATAGACTTGCACCTAAACCGACGACTCCTGCCGCGATCCAAATTCTGGAGCTAAATTGACCTTTCCAGAGTTTAGGAAGCGCGATCGATGCCCCACATCCCACCATTAAGACAACGATTCCACCCCAAGCAACGCCTGTAGAAAGCAACCCTAGAATGTAAGCCAAACTCAAAATCACGCCGCTTGTCAGATTCACGTCTGCACCCCTTTTAACCGCAAAACTTCAGGGTGCCCAGATTTCGTTTGTTACGGCAGATTTAAAGAAAAATCAGGCGCTAGACTGGCTGACTCCTGACAAAAAAGGTGCGATCGCAGGGAGACAAACTGATCGCATTCAAACAATTGAAGAACTTTTCACCCGTCTATCAAATCGGGACGCTAGGGGCTAAAGGTTGCGGTGTTAAACTCACTAAACGAGATTGCACATTCGGCGGCAAGATTATGCCATTGATGGCGTGAATCACACCATTGCTTGCCTGAACATCGGCGGCAACAACCGGGGCGTTTCCGATCGTGACTCCACCCGGCGCACTTCCTGCTAGACGGAGTTTGAGCGAGAGTCGGTAAGCTAATTCCTAAGCTGATGCCGAGAATGCTGATGAGACTTGCCAAAGGCTTAAGTGATTTCCTCATGAGCGACTGACTTTTATTTGGCAGCCTCTCAGCTTAAGAGAGACCCGATCGCTTAACCTCCCTCCTCTGAAATACGTTTAAAGTCCATTCATGCTGTTCGAGAAACCTTAAACGTCACTATATATTTGCGTAAGACATATTTACCTGCGTCGTCACCTGTGGGCGTTAATTTGCCTGCTTTTTGATCACTGATGACTAGTTTCGACACCTCATCACGCGCAAGATCATCCAATATTCCATACCCTGTTCGCCCAATGACTGTCAAAGGAGCAACAATTTTACCGTCTGGATCAATCAAAACATTAATATAGGCTGGCTCAAACTTCTCAGTTAAGTTGAACGGCGACCTATAAGGAACGTCTAGAACTGGAATCGGTGGTTTCGTAGCTAGATTCTTGTCATTAATGTGATCGGTGACGTTTTTCTGATACCAACTTCTATAACTCGTAATATTGGTATTGGCGATTTCATAGGAGGTCGCGCCCAGAGACTTAAAGGTGATGCTGTCTCGCAGCCGCTGATTTTCTGCTAGCAATCGCTCTCCTGGACGAACCGTATCCGCAGACGGGCTTGCCGGAGTTGTTGGAGTTGTTGGAGTCGAGGGCACAACTCCTGAAGTAAGAGGCGAAATTTTGGAGTCAGTTGCTCCAGATGGCGGCGGCGGAGTGGTCAGTGGGGTTTGAGCTGGGCTAGTGGTCGTCGTCGGATTGGATCTAGTTGTGCTTTGAGGAGAATTCAACATCCGTGAGATCAGAGAACTAGGCAAAACGGTGGTCGCTGAAGGAAACTGAAAGACAGGGGGTGCGGGCGGTATGGTCTGATCTGGAAATTTATACAATGACCCATCGGGCGGAATCGACGGAGTTAAATTTTGTCCTAACGGAATCTTTACGGTGCTGTCGGGCGTTTTAGGAATTGGCGGCAACCCGATCGCAGAAGTAGCGGCTTGAGTTTGAAGTGGTGAATTGAGCAAGCGAACGACGCGCTTCACCTCCGGTTTTGTCTCTTCGGGCATAAAGAGAGGGAGCCACAAAAAGAAAAACAAATGGGCAGCCACCGAGCCAATGAGTGCCAGCGAAAACGGCTGACGCAAAGTATCGGGGAGGTTGCGAAAAAATGCAGAGAGGGCAGACTCAGAGACGATCGGCTGATTCATAACATTCGTCGGGACAGACAGGTTGAAAGACTCTACCGCTCAAATCTTAGCGCTAGAGTTCTCGGTTAGGAGTGGCGATTTGATTCTTTTCTTGAAAGACTTTAGGCAAGAGAAAAAGTTGCAGAAAATTCGAGATCTTGATCGACAGTTTGCCAAGACTGAGTTTATGCCTTTAAAGTGATCTGAGTAGGCAAGCTCGGCGATCGAAATCACACAATCTTCATAAGCCAGCGTTAGAACCTTGTTGGTCAGGGGCAATTTTAATACATAAGATGTTGGTGGATGATCTTGAATTTGATAATAATGGCTCTAGCGTCGATAGACGAGTGGGCGATTTGCTGCGCGAAGCTCAGGATCGCATCAAATCTTAAATCCGTAGGCTGGGTGCAAATAGTTCTTCGGTGGGTGCGGTTCTCAGTGATTGCTAAGCCGATCGTGGGCAGACTAACCACTATGTTGCCAATTCAGAAACACACAGCTTATTGCATTGCGACCCAGCACCCTCTTAATGTCTGGGCTGTGACGACGATCGCTTATCTCCCCAACCGATCAGCTATGCAGCAGGAGAGTGGCACATGAAGTCTCATGACGCAGCCAAGCAGAAGATTTTAGTCGTCGATGACGAACCTGATAACTTAGACCTGCTCTACCGGACGTTCCATCGAGAGTTTAAAGTGCTGCGGGCAGAAAACGGTCCGGCAGCGCTCAACATTCTTTTAACAGAAGGCGATGTGGCAGTCATCATCTCCGATCAACGAATGCCGATGATGAGCGGCACTGAGTTTCTGAGTCTGACGGCAACTCAATATCCCGATATTATTCGGATCATTCTCACAGGCTACACCGATGTCGAGGATCTAGTCGAAGCGATTAACGCGGGTAAAGTCTTTAAATATGTCACTAAACCGTGGGATGACGAAGAACTTAAGCGAGTTGTTCGTCAAGCTGCTGACACCCACAACGTTCTCAAAGCTAGAACTCAAGAGTTGCGACGGACTCTAAGGCGCGAGTCGCTCCTCAATGCTGTCACCAACACCATTCGGAGCGCTCTCAGCTATCGACAAATTTTGCAAACGATCGTCGAAACGGTCGGCAGTATGTTTGAGGTCAGTTGCGGAATTTTGCGCCCCTTTCAAGAGGGTCAATTAAACGATGAAGGATTTGTTTATTGGAAAGAAACGGTTGAATTTAAACCCCAAGATTCTCTCTTTCAAACCATCTGGAAAACGCATCAAGTTGAGGTGATTCAAGATACGACGATCGACCCTTTGATCCAGTCTCAAGACTTGCAGTGTCAACAGGCATATCAAGCGGCAGACATCCGATCGAGCTTGATGGTGCCATTGATTTGTCAGCAAGAATTAATGGCGGTGCTGGCGCTGCATCAGTGCGGAGAATCTCGTCAGTGGCAGCAAGATGAGGTTGAACTGATTAGCATGGTGGCAGATCAAGCAGCGCTGGCACTCTCGCAAGCCCACGCCTATGAGCAAATGCGCGCATTGGCAAAGCGAGAGTCTCTGATCAACACCATCACGACCGCGATCCGATCGAGCCTTGACCCGCAAGAAATTTTTGCTGCTATTACTCAGCAATTAGGACAAGCCCTGCACGTTGATGGCTGCGCTCTGTCACTCTGGACAGAGGAAGACAAATTTGTGCAACTGGTGGGTTTACACGATCCCCACTGGCAGCAGGGCGATTCAATTGTCCCAGAAATCAATGAGTTGTCAGCGTTAGAGCGATCGTTGCCCCAGTCAGAAGTTCCGATCAAAGACAACCCCGTCCTCAAGCAGTTGCTCGTTTCTCAGCAGCCTGTCGTTTTAGAAGACTTATCTCAACATCCAGACATGCAGGTTGGAGAAACAACCGTTTGCACTCCTGCCCGTGCCTTGCTGGTGGTGCCCTTAATGTCAGATGGCGAGATCATTGGCAGCATTTCTCTTAGACAAAATCAACATACTCGTCTTTGGAAAACGTCGGAGATTCAGCTCGCTCAATCGGTGGCAGCCCAAGCCGCGATCGCGGTTCAACAATCGCGGCTCTACCAAAAAACTCGTCAACAAGCCGAGCAACTGCTACAGCTCGATCGTCAAAAAACCGAGTTTTTCCAGAATATCTCTCACGAGTTTAGAACGCCTCTCACCTTGATGGTGGGTCCACTAGAGTCGGCGACGGCTCAACAAGAGGGGTTGACTTATGAGGAAGCGGCGATCGCGCTGCGAAATTCCCGTCGTCTGCTGCGGTTGGTCAATCAGCTTCTCGATTTGCAGCGTTTGGATGCGGGGCGAATGCAGCCCAGTTTCCGCCCGTGTGACCTCAAAGAGGTCATTAGTCAAGTCGTCGATTCATTCCGTCCTTACTGCGAAAAAAAGGGGCTGACGGTCACGACTCAACTCAGCCCATGTCCGGCAACTTATCTAGATCTAGAGAAATTCGACAAAGTTCTCTACAACCTGTTGTCGAACGCGATGAAATTTACGACAGCGGGTAAAACCATTACGATCGTTGCGCGACCAGAAGGCAACCACACTCTGCTACAAGTGATTGACACTGGAATTGGCATTCTTCCTGATCAAATCCCGTTTTTGTTTGAGCGCTTCCGCCAAGCTGAAGGCTCGGCTAATCGCAGTTATGAAGGCACGGGGTTGGGTCTAGCACTTGTCAAAGAACTCGTCGAACTGCATGGAGGACAGATCACGGTCGAATCGATTTATGGAAAAGGCACTACGTTCAGCATCTGGCTGCAAACAGGCAATGCACACTTGCCGTCAGAGCAGGTGACTGAAGACCTGGCAGAGTTGCAATCAAACCGTGCGGCGGTAGAGTTAGCCGATTTAGAAGTGGAACTTCAGGACGATTCTGAATCCTCACCGTTAAATTCTGAATTAGAAGATTCGATTCAAAATTCAAAATTTAAGACTCAAACCTCTGACGCATCACACGTCCTCGTGGTGGATGACAACCCCGACATCCGATCGTATGTCTCAGGCATTTTGCGGAAACAGGGCTATCAAGTCTGGACAGCCCGCAACGGTGCCGAAGGATTCCAAGAAGTTCAAAATCGCCGCCCTCACTTGATCGTGACAGATTTGATGATGCCGATCGTGTCCGGTCTCGACATGATTCGGATGATTCGTCGTGACGATGATCTCAAAGGCACCCCAATTGTGTTGCTGACTGCCAAAGCCGATGAAGACACGCGCATCGAAGGGGCTGAACTAGGCGCAGATGCCTACTTGTCAAAGCCATTTAACGATCGCGAGTTGCTGGCAGAAGTTCGCAATCTCCTATCGCTGAAAGCAAACGAACAGCGTGTTGCTCAACTCAATACCTATCTCACCGAATCGGTCTTGAAACGGTTTTTGCCTCCCGCTTTGGTGCAACGAGCTGCCAAAGGTGAACTCCTGCTAGATTTGCGTCCTGAGCCACGCATGATTACCGTTCTATTTAGCGATATTGTTGGGTTCACTCAGCTTTCTAACACTTTACGATCGCGCCGCGTCGCCGAACTGCTTAACGAATATCTCGCCAGCATGACCCGTGCCGTGTTTGAGAATGGTGGCACCGTTGATAAGTTTATGGGCGATGCAATTTTGGCAATCTTTGGCGCACCCGAAGAACTGACTCCCAATGAGCAAGTCAGACGGGCGATCGCGGCGGCTCGTCAAATGTATCGATCGCTAGATGAACTCAACGATCGTTGGCAGGCTCAAGGAATTAGTCGAGTCCAGTTTCGGTGCGGCATTCATCAAGGAACAGCGGTCGTCGGCATGTTTGGGGGCGAAGAACGAGCGGACTACACGGCGATCGGTCCCAGTGTCAATATCGCCTCTCGCATTCAGGAAGCTGCACAGCCAAACTGCATTTTGGTGTCGGCTGCGGTTGCTGACTATCTTGACGAGGATGCAATCACCAAAGTCAGCCCCTTAGAACTGAAGGGAGTTGATGAGACAGTGTTGACGTTTTCAGTCAATCCTTATCTAGACGCACCTTGTAAAATTTCCCAGTAGGAAGTCTCAGAGTTCCCTATAGTTTCTGACTCTTGGCTCCCATGAACGAAATGCCATCCAGCGACTAAAATGAGGGTGACTTTGAGTTTCTGGGATAGCGACCTATGAATGCGGCTGATTTTCAGTCCGGGCACGATCGACGACATGCTGATCCCCCGAATTTGTGGCTTGCGGTTTTGGCAGGCTCATTGGTTGTGCATTTGTTATTGCTGCTATCGGGGCGGTTGTTTCTGTTTCGCGTCACCAGTCCAAAACCTGCGGGAGTGGCGGCTCCGATCGAGCTAGTAGACATTTCTCCAAAGTCTTCAGTAAAGCGATCGACTCGTTCATCCGCTCTTAAAGTGGTTACAGCTTCCGCAGATTCTCAACGTGCGGTTAGTTCTGAGGCGGCTCCTCAAAGTGCTGCACCGATTCAGCCGTCGATCGTCCAGAAGCCGATCCCTAAACCTACCCCTCAGATCAAGCCTTCGATTAAACCTCCGATCGCTGCCGCAACGCCAAAACCTCAGCCTGCTCCCTCAGTTAACCCTCTTCCCTTAACTACACCCTTTCCGCAGCCACCGACTCAACCTGCGCCTGCACCTACCACAACTGTCGCTCCTACAAAGCCTCTGGTCGAACCAACTTCAGCGCCTCCCCCGCTCAAAGTGGAAATCCTCTACCCGACCCCAAACTTGGTCGAGTTCCAGGTGAGTCTATGCAGGGGACAGGCGGATCGAGCCAGCCGAATCCAGACTTACCCAAAGTTGGAGGTGCAGACAGTCGTAGAGGAACTGACGTTAAGGCAGATTTGCTAAATATTCAAGATGGGAATGGTGGGACAACAATTCCTGATAAACTTGCTCACCCGATCAAGTCAAGTAGACTATTTTCGACCCTAAATTACTCTGCTGAAATTGGGTTAAATTTGGGTCAAACGATTCGCTTAAAGGTGTTGGTTGATCGAACCGGAAAGCATCCTAAAGTGACTAAGGTGCTAGAACCTAGTCGCTCACAGGAGTATGACAATTTTGTAAGTGACCTGATTGAAAAGCAATGGACGTTTGACCCTGCTACTTCAGGTGGACAGCCTGTAGAGTCTCTTTTAGATATTTCTGTGCAACTTAGTTCCTTAGTGAGGTGAGTCGATCGCGTCTCAGTCTCCTTGGCAGGTTCCGGTGAGAATTACAGTGATTCAGTGATTCTGCATTGTTTTCGCTTATGCGGGTGTGTGCTATGATGTTGGTCGCTCTGTAGATGAAAAACGCGGGTGTAGTTTAGTGGTAAAACCTTAGCCTTCCAAGCTAATGATGCGAGTTCGATTCTCGCCACCCGCTTAAAAAATTCCCCTGAAACAGATGTGCTTCAGCAGAATTTGATTTTAGTGAGTTGTCACTTTCCGTTCCGGCACCCTTGATTCTGAGTCCTCCTCTAATTGAATGGGAACAGGCTGAACGTGCCAAATATCCCGCGAATAGTCTTGAATCGCTCGATCGGACGAAAAATATCCAATTCGAGCCGCATTCAAAATAGACATCTTTGTCCAAGTTTGGGTGTCTTGATAGGCATGACTGACGTGCTTTTGACAGTCGATATAAGACTGATAATCAGCAAATAAAAGATAGTCATCTTGATTCTTGAGCGAGTGGATCAAGGGTTTAAACAGGTCTCGATCGCCTTTTGAAAAATAGCCTGATGCAATCTGGTCGATCGCGGCTTTTAGTTCGGCATTTGATTGGTAGTAGTCTTGAGGGCGATATCCTTGCGCTTTAAGTTGCGCCACTTCTGGAGTCGTCAAGCCAAATAAGAAAAAATTTTCGGCTCCTACCCGATCGCGAATCTCAATATTCGCGCCATCTAACGTCCCGATCGTCAGTGACCCATTCGCAAAGATCCGATCGGGGTCTTCAAAGCGCAGAACTTCGTGATGCTGCAAGAGATCAATATGGTCAGTCTGCAAAGCTTTAAGAGACTCGTCGATCTGCATCATGGCTGCCCCTTTTGTGCGACCGTCGATTTTAGTCATCAAGAAGGCTTTTTGACGATAGCCGCCTTTAAGGGCTTGACCTATCCACCGTTCGCTACGTCCGTTGTGATAATCCCAGGAGTTATCTAGGAAGTTGATACCGCGATCGAGCGCACTCTGAATCAGCTTAATGCTGTCTTGTTCCTCTTTATATCTTGCCAATATGGAACCCTCCTAAGCCGATCGCAGAGACTCTTTCTCCGGTGCGTCCCAGAGTTTTATAGATCATCTCACCACTTCTGGTTTGAGCTTGGGTCGGTTCGGTTTCCGCTAAAAGTGGTCTAAATAATCCTTCTGAAGCTACTAACCCGGCGGCTACTAAACCCGAAGTGGAAGCCGTTTTCAAGAGATCTCGTCTGCTGATGGTCACAACTGCCTTCTCCAAAAATCCTAACTGTGCAAGAAAACTATCACAGTGATGAAATCAGCTACATCTAGCTGATGGAGGGATTGTAGGAACTTGCACCAAATAGAATTCCTCGCTGCGTTGTCCGTCGATTTCGACCTTGCTCAACCTGCTAGATTCTCAACCCTTTAGATAGCGGATGAGAGCTGAGCGAAGTCGAAGTCCAATCAGTTGGGACTCTATTAAGCGTAATTCTTGTATTAAAGAATAATCTAAGGACAGGCAAGCTACGATAGCTAAGGAGTTGGGCGGGTCGTCCCACCCTTAAGCGCCTCAGTTGCTGACAGCCCATCGCCTTGAAAGCCAAAGTACCACAGCACTGCCGCCGCCTCAGCACGGGTAACAGTGCGTTTGGGTTGAAACAGGGTCGTATAGCCAAACGCTCTACGAATATTTGCCTGGTCACCATTCTGAAAATCTGCCAACACTACCCGTAGAG
The DNA here is from genome assembly GCA_965277365.1 of Phormidesmis sp. Taxonomy (GTDB): domain Bacteria; phylum Cyanobacteriota; class Cyanobacteriia; order Leptolyngbyales; family Leptolyngbyaceae; genus Phormidesmis_A. The sequence continues at coordinate 43,612 of CBDICO010000006.1, forward strand.
CTTTTGAGTCAATTCGAGAGGCATCTTGGAAGCCCCAGGTTTGTTTGACTGCGTCGATCGTCGCACTCGGCAGCGTTTGACGGGTGTCGATCGGAACCTTCCACAAAATCAAATCTTCACGGCTCAAAGGGGCATCGGGGCGAAACAGAACGGTTGTGCTGTCTCCTGAAAGCGAACTGGAGATCAACCCCGCTTCTGCTAGCCCCTGAATGGCAGGGAAATCAGGGTCGGTGCTTGAGACATCTTGAAAAGCAGGTTGAGACGTTTCGACTCCTAAGCGAATTTGTCTAGCCGGACGGCTGCTGTAGATGCGATTATTGGCAGCGACGAGCCAGCGTGCATAGTCTCGTCGGGTAATCGTTTTATTGGGTTCAAATAAAGTCTTGCTTGACTCTGATTTGTTGCCAGAAGAGAGCGATAAAATGCCTAATTTCGTCAGATCCTTGACATACTGACTTAATTCTTTGGGGGCTTTGTCTAAGTCGGTGAAGGTTTGCGGGTCAGAGGCAACAGGCGCACTGGCTGAAGTTTGAGGAATCGGACCAATAAACTCAGGACTACCGGGCTGCGGAACGGACGCATTTGGAGATGCCGATTGAGTCGGTTGAGTCCGGCTAGTTTGAATCGAGAACCCGGCGCTATTATCGGGCTGAGTGTTGGATTGAACGGTGATGATCGCTTGCAGTCCTTCTCGATTAGCTTCAAAGGTGCCTTGAGTTTTATCGATCGGTTGCCCGTCTAACGTCCAGCCATTTTTTTGCAACTCTTGTAGATAGAAGGCAACAATCTGATCGCTCTTGTCTTGGCTACTCCAACGCGTCAGCACCCCTTGATTAGGCTGGTTGGCATTGACCTCGAGCAGCGATCGATTGGGATAGATCGGAATCTCAGCCGGAAAATCGGCAGGAAGCTGTGCTTGAGTGGTTTGAGCCACCGGGCTGGGCTGTGGAGTTTGAGCCACTCCGATCGCCGCCCCATTATCTTTTAAGCGAGGGTCAGCCTCAAACGCACCCTGAAACGATTTGCCAATCGGACTGTTGGTGCAGCCAGCGATCGGCAAAATCAGAGATGCAGCTAGACCCAGAGAAGTCGTAAAACGTTTAAGAGTCACAGCACAACGAAGTAACGATTCTTTTCTCATTCTAATGCTGAGACTTGAGGGATGATGGGTGCGCCTACAATCCGCCTATTCTTTGTCATCTTCGATCATTTTTGGAAGGCGCACTCCGCTTTGATTGTGGGCGCATCCCAAGCGAGTGGCTTCTAGCTCTTGAGACTCTTCTGAGAAGACTTCCATCTTTTTAAACCACCAGTGATAAAATGTCGGAAATCTTACCTCTTCTTGAGAGGTTTCTAGTAGCTCTAATGCCCGCTCTCTTGCAGAAAGCAGACTGGAGCGATTCAACGCTGGGTATTGCATCAAAAGGCTTGCCTGTTCTCGCATTTTTGAGCGAATTGTGGACGATTTTAGTTCTCTGCACTCTGAGCAGATATCGCCTTGCAAAAGCCCTGCATCGTTGAAGAGAAGAGTGCGAATTTTGTGAATCTCAAATCTTTGACAGCAAACCGTGCATGAGAGTTGAGAGGGACAGGTTTTTAGCTTACGTTCGAGTTTAATTTTCATTGCTGCGTAACCATAAAAATTGTTTTTATTCTTAGATCCTTAAACTAACGGATTCATGTGCTCAGTTTGTTATTTTTTTGCAATTCTCAATATTAAGAAAACGAGATTTTAGAGTTCTAAAAGAGAGTAATCTTTCCTGATTGATTACCGTTTAACTTCGGACTCCAGATCGATGCTTTGCGCTTCAGTTGTGAAAATCTATTGACGTTTTGATTGGCTTTTGCGATTCCTTACGCGTTGCCATCGACTACCTAACAAAAGCAGAGGAGCTTGAGCAAATAGAAATTGGGATTGCAAGCAAGAAAATAGCGTGCGATCGTCAGTTCCAATGCCAAACACGTCTGCTTTTGCACAATTTTTTCTCTCAACGCGAACAGTCCTGAAACTTCTAGCGTTCACAACTTAAAGCAAACCTCTGTCTAAATAGGTAGTTACCTCGTTGTTCACAAAAGTTAACAAACATCTGTCGGGGATCAGGTCTCTGTACGGGTTTGGTCATATCGCGCAGACCAAAAACGTCGAGCGAGTCAATCAAGTGAGTGAGAAAGGTTAACCCTATAGGAGGAAAGCAAGCACAAACGGTTTAGATAATATATTGAAACACGGGTCAAGAAAAACAACTGGAGCTACTTTCATGGAAACTCGCAAAAGCACCGATTTACCTCCTGTCGCGACTGCTTACAACGGCAAAGACCGCAACTCATTCTTGTTTGGTTTTAACCCCCAAGCTGAACTTTGGAACGGTCGATTTGCAATGATTGGCTTTACCGCATACCTACTGTGGGATTTAGCTGGTTATAGCGTAGTGCGTGATGTTCTGCACCTCGTTGGCTACTAATTCACCGTCTGATTAAGTAATCCATTCGTCAAATAGTTTTAAAAGTCCAGTAGCGATATCGTTGCTGGACTTAACTCTTTTTGCTACAGAAGTCTGATTTTTAGCGTAGGTTCTGCGTTTTATACAAGAAACTGCCCCGATCTCAGCTACATCAATAGATCTTAACTTGTACTCGCTGAGCGTAGATTTTGCCCTCAGAAAGTTGAATACAAAAATAGTTAGCGATATATCGCGATATATCGTATAGTAAAGAAAGTTATTCAAGGAACATTCATGTTTAGACATTTTCATGCTCGATCGTTTGCACCCGCCTGGGCAGGGGTAGACCAAGACGACCTATCGTTTGTGAGCCATCGATTTCAGCACGGCAGACACTCAGAAGGCAGACACTCAGAAGGCAGACAGAGAGGCGAGGGTTGGGGAGACGATCGCCGCGCTCGTCGGGGTGACATCAAGTTCATTCTGCTAGAGCTATTGTCTGAGCGTCCTCGGCACGGCTATGACTTGATTAAAGACTTAGAAACTCGCCACGGAGGGTCTCGCCGCCTCAGCCCTGGGTCGGTCTATCCGACTCTTCAGATGTTAGAAGATGGCGGTTATTTAACGAGTCAACAAGAGAGCGGTAAACGCGTTTATACGGTGACAGAGAGCGGTCGATCGCTCCTTGCAGAACGAACTCCCGCCGAGCATCCAGATGCTCCCGGAGATGACTTTGGCGGCTTTGCAGAGAAGTCAAAAACCATCAGCGAGTTGCGAAATGCAGCCACCGAGTTAGCAGCGGTGGTGATGCAAGTCGCTCGAAGCGGTAACCTCGATCGCATGGCTCAGGTTCGTGAGTTGCTCGACCAAGTTAAGCGAGAAATCTATCTCATGTTGGCAGAAAAATAAGCAGGGGACAGGCACTTAACTGGTAGAGATTTCACACAAATCTTCTGAGATAGGTTAGGTTTTGAGCGTTTGATTGACCTTAAGCCGACCAAACGCGATGAAATTCTCACCCCGCATTGCCTTAATCCTGGTGACCGTTCTCATATCCGCACATGTGGCGACGGCTCAATCAATGCTGTCGCCTCAGCCAACGCTGGCACCGCAGCAACGCGAAGAAGCACAAAAACTCATTGATCGAGAGATTGATCAGAGTAATCAGATTAACGATCGAGTGCATCAATCTTTTAACAACACTTTTGGCTGAACAATAGGATTGCTAAACTCACTCATCGCATTCAACCAGAGATGATTGCAGCATGGCTAGGAAAAGCTAAAATTTTGAGAAGAATAGACCTCCTGCATGAATCAGCCCTCACCCTAAATCCCTCTCCCAAGTTTGGGAGAGGGACTTTGAAACTGGCTCCCCTTCTCCCAAACTTGGGAGAAGGGGCTGGGGGATGAGGGCGTTCTAGCATTCGCGCAGGAGGTCTAATGAAGCGCTATGATGAGGCACTTTCTGCTAATAGAAAAGTCTTGCAAATTCAGCCCGATCACTCTAAGAGTTTGTTCGGATTAGGCTATACATTGAGAGATTTAGGGCTTTATGAAGAAGCGATCACCGCGTTTGATCGGTTGCAAAAACTTCAGCCTAATCATCAAAGGTTGAAAACATCAAGGCTACGTGCTGATTAAGCTAGGTAACTACGATCGGGCACTTCGCTGTTTTAATAAGGCATTGCAGCTTAAATCTAGAGGAACTTACTACAGTCGCGCTTATTCCTATCTTTCTTTAGGGAATATAGAGGCTGCGATCGCTGACTTACACCACGGGATCGAAATATCTGCTTCCAATTGGAAAGATCGCTATTGGCAAGAGATGGCAAAAACTGACCCCGATTTTTATCCGATTTGAGAGGACGATCGCTTCAAGCAACTCATGGAAACAAATCCCTTATAAATACTTTTTCAGCAATAGATTTAATCGTTCTTTAACAGCATTTGAAACCTTGTCCATCGGAGTCAAGATTGCATACTTGAGGGCAGAATGAGCCTCAGAAGTAGGCGGATTTTCACTCAACTGACGCACCGTTTCTTGAATCACTTTCTGGGCATTAATCGCGTTGCGTTGCAGATTTGCGATTACCATTTCCACGGTCACATTATCGTGGTCAGAATGCCAGCAATCATAATCTGTCACCAGCGCCAGAGTTGCGTAAGCAATTTCAGCCTCTCGCGCCAGCTTTGCCTCTGGCAGGTTTGTCATGCCGATAATGGTGGCACCCCAACTGCGATGCAAATTCGATTCTGCTTTCGTCGAAAACGCAGGACCCTCCATACAGATATAAGTTCCGCCTCGATGCAACGCGACATCCGTGAGATTGAGACTCTCAACCGCATCGGCTAACACCTTCGCCAAATTGAGACAAATTGGGTCGCCAAAGGCAACGTGCGCCACAATGCCATCGCCAAAAAAGGTGGAAATGCGATTTTTAGTGCGATCGATAAACTGATCAGGCACGACCATATCTAAGGGCTTCGCTTCCTCTTTAAGAGAACCCACCGCAGAGGCAGAAATCAGATACTCTACGCCCAAACTTTTCATCGCATAGATGTTTGCCCGAAACGGCAACTCAGATGGCAGCAAATGGTGATTTCGCCCGTGTCGTGCCAAAAATGCGACTCGTGTTCCGTCTAGAGTTCCGACGATGAGCGCATCTGACGGTGAGCCAAACGGGGTTTCAACCTGCACCTCTTCTACATCTTTGAGCGCCTCCATTTTATAGAGTCCGCTGCCGCCAATAATGCCGATTTTTGCTTGAGACATGAGGAGTGAATTAAATGAGGAGATTTTAGAAAGGAGTGGGCTGGAAAACCCTCAAAACTCATTGTGCTTTAGCCGTCGTGGGTAGACAAAACCCCGTTTGGCTGTTGAACCACAGAGTTTAACGATTGGCGTTTGCTAATGCATCTTACGTGGGGTGTAGCAATATAAGGATATCGTGATTCGGTCGAAATCATGCTCGTTTTAAAGTTCAACCTTTATGGCTGACTGAACAAGAACCACCACAGCTCTAATCCGATCAATGTGACCCCTGTGAGCACGACTCCTACTTTCACGGAGATCGGTTGGTCGATGCGATGAATTTCATCGGTTGAAGTGGAATGATCCATCGGCATCTGTGCGGCTGCGGATGAAGTCCCAAACAGCACTATCAAGGCTACTAAACGTCCTAAGATTTTGCGTTGATTCATTCTGGATTGCCTCCCGATTAAGCCAGGGTTTTGGGCTGAAAGTTTCGTAACCGCAAAGCATTCGTCACGACTGACACTGAGCTAAACGCCATCGCACCCCCCGCAATCATCGGACTCAGCAACCAGCCAAAGAACGGGAACAAAATACCCGCCGCAATGGGAATACCCGCCATGTTGTAAACAAACGCAAAAAAGAGATTTTGACGAATATTACGCATAGTGGCACGACTCAGTTGAATCGCTGTGACAATGCTTAGAAGATCGCCAGAGATAAGAGTGATATCGCTAGCCGCGATCGCAACATCTGTCCCCGTCCCGATCGCAATGCCAACATCTGCTTGAGCCAGTGCAGGCGCGTCATTAATGCCATCGCCGACCATTGCAACAATTCGAGATCGCGTGTGGTTACTCGATCTTGAGCGTGAGGAATCAGCAACTGCATGAGGGTCAATGTTGCCATTTTGAAGCGATTCAATCACCGCTACTTTTTGCTCTGGTCTCACATCTGCAATCACTTGTGTGATTCCGACCTCACGCGCGATCGCCTCGGCGGTTTGGCGATTATCTCCGGTCAGCATGATCACGTCTAGACCGAGCTTTTTGAGCGATCGAACTGCCCGCGCTGATGAAGGCTTTAGAGCATCGGCAATGCCCATTAATCCCTCAATCTTGCCATCAACAGCAATCCAAACTGCGGTTTTTCCACTCGCTTCTAGACGGTCTTTTGGGTCTTGCAGCACTTCGGGATTGATGCCCAATTCTTGCAGCCAGCGTTGCGTTCCAATTTGCACAAGTCGATTGAATACGGTTCCTTCAGCGCCGCTCCCTGCGATCGCTTCAAAGTTCTGCACATCCGTTAAAGCAACCTCCTGCGATTGGGCATATTGCACGATCGCTGCCGCTAAAGGATGTTCTGAATTTCGCTCAACCGATGCGGTCAATGTTAGAAGTGTTAGCTCGTTTTGATGGGCAGCCCCGTTTGTGGTGAAAAAATCGGTTACCGTTGGTTTCCCTTGCGTCAACGTTCCTGTTTTATCTAACACGATCGTTTGGATTTGATGAGCCAATTCTAAACTGTCTGCGCCTTTGATCAAAATTCCGTTTTCGGCTCCTTTGCCAGTGCCCACCATGATTGAGGTTGGAGTGGCTAAGCCTAACGCACAGGGACAGGCAATAATCAATACGCCAACCGTTGTGATTAAAGCTAGCGTTGGGTTTCCGAGTGCGAGAAACCAGACCACAAAAGTCGAGATCGCAATCGCGATCACCACGGGCACAAACCAACCTGTCACCTGATCTGCTAATCGTTGAATGGGGGCTTTTGACCCTTGCGCTTGCTGAACAAGTTTGACGATTTGTGCCAAAAACGTGTCTTTCCCCACACGAGTTGCCCGAAATTGCAGACTTCCCGTTTTATTGATCGTCGCTCCGATCACCTCATCTCCAACTTGTTTTTTCACCGCAACGCTTTCGCCTGTCACCATCGATTCGTCGATCGTCGAGGCACCCTTTATCACTTCACCATCAACCGGAATCTTCTCCCCCGGACGCACCACGACCACGTCTCCGATTTGCACCTCTTGGATCGGAACGTCCATCTCTTGCCCATTGCGAATAATTCGTGCATCTCGCGCCTGTAAGCCCATTAGGTTACGAATGGCATCCGAGGTTTGTCCTTTCGCCCGATTCTCAAACAAACGACCGAGCAAAATCAGCGTAATAATCACCGATGAAGCTTCATAATAAACCTCCGGCATCAAGCCTTGGGTCGTGAAAAACCGGGGGAAAACAGTTGCAAAAATCGAATAGCAATAAGCGGCTCCGGTTCCGATCGCCACCAACGTATCCATTGAAGCAGTATGACGCTTAAAGGCTTTCCAAGCATTCTTATAAAAGTCTCTGCCACACCAAAACAAAACAGGCGTTGCCACTATTAGCTGTAGCCACGGGTTATCAAGTCCACGAATGCGAAACGGTAAGTTCAACATCGCTGACATCGCTCCGACCACGATCACCGCGCTGAGGATACCACCCGTGATCACTTTACGCGTGAGCCGTTGGGTTTCTCGCAGCCTAGCCGTTTTTTCGGTCTCGTCTTCGCCCGTGATCATCTCCTGATCTTGCAGAGAGAACGCCGTATACCCAGCTTTGCTCACAGCATTTTGCAGCGCCTCAATGGTTGTGTGTCGCGAGTCATAGGTGACGGTTGCTTGTTCCGCCCCAAAGTTTACGCTGGCTTGAGTCACTCCAGAAACATCTCGAATCGCTTGCTCGATGTTGTTAGCACACGCAGCACAACTCATACCCCGTAGCTTCAGCGTAGCGGTTTCCATGATTAAACTCCTGACTTGATGTAATTCGTGAGAATTATGTCACTGAGCAACCGTGTAGCCAGATAGGGTAATTGCCTCTTTCATGGAGGTTTCAGACTGCTGAGTTTCAATCTTCACAAGTTTAGTTTTGAGATCAGCTTCGACGGTTGCAGACGGATCGATCTTCTTAACCGCATCGGTAATAGTCGTTGAACAGGCAGAACATGCCATGTTGGGAATAGTCAGTTGAAGAGTCATAGCGATGTAGAGAAAAAACAACTTGCTTCTATTCTCATCCCTCCAGTCAACTAGAGAGTCAAGAAACTTTCTAAAACTCACTCTCAAGGCAATGCTCTGAACAATGTTAATAACGGTCAATCTCTACTGTGGCGTTGCCACTCTGGGGAAGAAACGAGCAGTCCATGACACCCAAAAACTGACTTCTAGGGGCGATCGTCAACTTCACCCATTTAATATTGAACGGGCAAAACTCGAATTCTTCCTCAAAGGGTCGGCGATCGGTCTGCTTATTCAACTCGCTATACCGACTCAAATTCGTGGAGTTGCGGCAGACCCACTGCATCTCCCTACTCTGAGGTTAGGTGCAAATCTGGGAATATGTAGAGAGAATGGACGATCGCTCTACTCAATCGCGAAATCTATTGTTCAGCTTGGTTGATTTCCTCAAAAGAAACCCCTTCGTAGATTTCGGCGACGGTCATCTCGACCTCGATCAAGCCAAATTTCACAATGTTCTCAGCCGATTCATAGACCGGATACCAAAAGCCATCACCTGATTTAGTATATTGCTGAATCTCTACTTCATATTGATTGAATCAACACGTACTCTTGCAACGTAGGACTCGATCGAGAGTATTTCAGCTTGTCCTTTTTGTCATGATCTTCAGTTGATTTAGACGACACTTCGATCATCGATTGTGGATTCTCAACAGTATCGGTACGATTTTGATGAAGGACAGGCTCACCCTGATCACCACTACATCAGGATAGGTAAACTTGCCGTACTTGGAAATCCACAAACGGACATCCTGCTAAACGGTTCGCAGTTTTTGCCACGTAGTGCATAGAGCAAAAAGGCACAAACTCAATTGATAATTCTGTTGTAATTCAGCGATCTGCCCGTCATCGGAATGATTTCTCCATCGTGATACTCGCTCTTAAACTAGCTTTTTCTTCAAGAGCAAGATACTCTTCTGGCGTGTAGCGTTTTTTGACTTCTATGGCTTGCATGGAAATCACCGATGAGCGACTACTGAAATCATAAGCGAGATGCAATTCCTCACATCTCGCCCTATCAGTTTTATGAGTTGAATTCTATGCACTGAAGTATTTTGCAGCAGGATGATAGGCGATAATCGCCGTTGTTGACTGTTCGGGGTAGAGTTGCTCACTCTCATCCATGTGCAGATTTAAGCGATCGCTGCCCAACAATTCCAGCAGTTTATATTGGTCGTGGATGTTGGGACACGCCGGATAGCCAAAGCTATAGCGAGAACCCTGATAGCGTTGCGCCAAGATATCGCGAATGTTGTCGGGGTCTGCGCTACCAAAGCCCAACTCACGCCGAATTTGGGTGTGAACCCATTCAGCCAAGGCTTCTGCCATCGAAACTGCCATCCCGTGGAAGTAGAGATAATTGGTGTAGTTATTTGCCTCAAACAGCGTTTTTGCAAATTCGGTTGCGACTTCACCCATCGTTACCGCCTGCATCGGGAAGACATCGATTTGCCCTGATTCTTTAGAGGCGAAGAAATCGGCAAGGCAATAGCGGCGCAGCGATCGCTGACGAGGAAAGGTAAAGGTCGCGATCGCAGCCGACCTATCGAGTGTGCTTGGATCATATAGATGCAGCGAGTTGCCGTCTGACTGACAGGGGAAATAGCCGTAAATCGCTTGAGGATGCAGCAGATTCTCTTCAACGATGCGGTGCTTCCAGGTGTCTAGAATCGGGTAGACTTTTTCTGCCAGAAAGCGATCGTAGTCTTCGCGGGACTGCTCTCGTGGTTTGCGAAACTGCCACTGTCCGGCGATCAATGCTTGTAAATCCAGATGCCAGAATAATTCATTCCACGGCAGATCGGAGGGTTGGAGGATTTTGGTGCCCCAGAATGGCGGCGTGGGACGGGGAATGTTGGGATCGATGGACTGCGATCGAGTCGTATCTTCTGGCAGTGTTTCAGAAATGGTTTCTGTTCCAGTTGTCTCTACTGTTGAATCTTCCGTAATCTCTTCAATTAAATCGGTCGCTAATTCCTCATTTAAGAAACCTTTTAGATCATCCCACTCGCCGCCATTTTTAGCGGGCATGAACTTATCCATGAAGTGCAGATCAGAGAAGGCATCTTTACCATAAACGACTCGACCGTTATAAGTTTTTTGGCAATCATCGTAGACAAACTTCGGCGTTAGCGCGGCACCTCCCAAAATCACTGGAGCCGTGATGCCTTTTTCGTTAAAGGTTGCCAAATTTTCTTTCATGAAAGCTGTTGATTTCACGAGTAACCCGCTCATCGCGATACAATCGGCTTTATGTTCTATGTAAGCGTCGATGATCTTGTCTACAGATTGTTTGATGCCGAGGTTGATCACCTTGTAACCGTTGTTGGTGAGAATGATGTCTACCAGGTTTTTGCCGATGTCGTGAACGTCGCCTTTGACAGTGGCAATTAGCATTACGCCTTTTGAGTGTCCGGCTTCTTTCTTCTCCATTAATGGCTCTAAAAAAGCGACCGCAGACTTCATCGTCTCGGCAGATTGCAGCACGAATGGCAGTTGCATCTGACCCGACCCGAATAATTCACCAACGGTTTTCATGCCGTCTAGTAAGTAGACGTTGATAATCTCTAAAGGGGGATACTTTTCTAACGCAACTTTGAGAGCGTCTTCGAGTCCGATGCGCTCACCGTCAATGATGTGGCGCTTGAGGCGTTCTTCGATCGAAAGCTTGGCATCTTCACTGCGATCGCGCTTTGTCGTTGCGCCTTCAAACACCGTCGTCAAGTCTCCGAGCGGATCGTAGACGCAGATATCGCCATCAAATTGACGCTGATCGTAAATCAATTTGCGGCAGATTTCTTGATGCTCTGGGGCAATCTTCGCCATCGGCAAAATCTTGGCAGCACTGATAATCGCGCTATCCATTCCAACCTGAGTGGCTTCGTGTAAAAATACCGAGTTCAACACCTGACGGGCGGCGGCATTCAGACCAAAGGAGATGTTAGAAACCCCTAAAGTAATGTGACATCCTGGCAGGTTTTCGCGAATCATCTGAATGGACTCGATCGTCGCTTTCCCGTTCTCGCGATCTTCCTCAATCCCGGTTGAAATCGGCAATGCTAATGTATCAAAAAAGATCTCATAAGGCGGAATGCCAAACTCAACGGCTTGACGATAGGCACGTTGCGCGATCGCGAATTTCTTTTCAGCCGTTCGCGCCATGCCGTCTTCGTCGATCGTGCCAATCACCACACCCGCTCCATATTCTTTGGCGAGTTCTAGCACTTTCAGAAAGCGTTCTTCTCCATCCTCATAATTGGTCGAGTTAAGTAGACATTTGCCCCCAGCTACTTTGAGTCCAGCTTCCATCTTTTCCCACTCGGTCGAGTCGAGCATCAGCGGCAGATTGACATTGGTTACGAGTCGAGACACTAACTCGTGCATATCTTTCACGCCATCGCGACCCACATAATCGACGTTGACATCGAGAATGTGTGCGCCTTCTTTGACCTGCGATCGAGCCAACGCTACCAAGCCATCCCAATCTTCTACGTTCAGTAAGTCACGACACTTTTTAGAACCACTAGCGTTTAGCCGTTCGCCAATAATCAAGAACGAATGATCTTGCTCGTAAGGTTGAGCGCTGTAGATCGAAGCGGCTGAAGGCACGTAATGTAAAACTGGACGCGCCGCAACTTGCCCATTGCTGCGAACCTGACGCTCTTTAGGTTTTAGCTGAGATGCCACCTCTGCCAATTGATAAATATGATCAGGGCGAGTGCCACAGCAGCCTCCAATCACTTGCACTCCCAAGTCTTCAACAAAGTGACCTAACGCTATTCTCAGTTCCATTGGCGTTAGTTTGTAGTGAGCGTGTCCGCCCACGTTCTCAGGCAAGCCAGCGTTAGGAATACAGGATACGATGAAGGGCGAATGAGCCGACAGATATTTAATGTGTTCTGCCATGCGATCGGGTCCCGTCGCACAATTCAATCCAAGAATGTCGATCGGATATGGCTCTAAAATCGCTAACACCGCACTGATATCAGAGCCGACCAACATCGTGCCCTGAATTTCCATCGTCACCGACACCATTAACGGACGACGCTCGCCCTTTTTCTTAAACACTTGCTCAATGCCGTTTAACGCCGCTTTGATTTGCAGCACATCTTGGCAAGTCTCAACCAGAAAAAGGTCTACGCCCCCGTCATATAAGCCTTCTGCCTGTTCTGCAAAGGCGGCTTTGAGCGTGTCATAGTCGATGTTGCCCAGGGTGGGAAGTTTGGTGCCAGGTCCGATCGAGCCTGCGACAAAGCGAGGTTTCTCAAGAGTCGAAAATTCATCAGCGACTCGTCTTGCCAGTTCTGCGGCGGTTTTGCTGAGAGAATAAGCCTGATCTGCTAAGTCATATTCAGCTAATACAAAGCTGCTGCTGCCGAAGGTATCGGTCTCGATTACATCTGCCCCGGCTGCTAGAAAATCTCGATGAACTTTCTCGACGGCTTCTGGTTTAGTGTGGACTAAATACTCGTTACAGCCTTCATAATCGGCTCCGCCAAAGTCATCGGCGGTGAGATTTTGCACTTGCAGATTAGTGCCCATTGCACCATCAAAGACCAGCACAGGACGATCGGGGCTGTGAAGACGAGCGAGAAAAGCACTGTTCATAAGACAACTAGCAACTAAGAGAGAACTCGAATCGCGCCCATAACTAAGCCTGGACTCACTTGGATTGTGAATAAGGAGGCAGGCAGGGAAAGCGACGATCGTGATATTTTACGATTTCTATATATTTCTACTTTGACACATCTCTCTCTCAGCCGCAGCCCAAGTGATGCCAGTTAAGTCAAATTAGGGAATTGCGGTTTAATTAGAGTCTCAACTGATCGGGCTTCGACTGCGCTCAGCCCTCGACTCTTTGCGAGTCGGTTGAGCGGAGTTGAAACTCACGGACAACGCAGCGAGAGATTCTATTTTCGCGCAAGTCCCTTACAACTCCACTGGGGTTTATGAACAATTCTGTAGTCGAGTTAGCAGCACTACCACATCATCGACTGCCGATCGGACCGTCCCTGCTGGCGCGCTAGAGTTGGCAATCAAGCTGAACACCAACGGCGGAGCGTTAGGAGGAGTCACATAGCCTGAAAGGGCAACTACGCCTGTGATAGTGCCCGTTTTTGCAGAGACAATGCCTTGGGCGGGAGTGTTGTGAAAACGGTTCTTTAAAGTGCCACTCACGCCAGAAACCGCCAGCGATCTTCGAAAGACATCCGCTTCAGGAATCTGTGCCATTGCTTGCAGGGTTTGCACCAATGCCTCGGCACTGGCACGATTGCGATCGGCAAGTCCTGAGCCATCGACCATGCGATAGCGATCGGGGCTGACTCCCAACTCAGCCAAAATGGACTGAACGGCGATCGTCCCGCTCTGGGTCATGTCTAAACTTGCCGGATTTTGCTGTTGTCCCAAGGTTTTAAGTAAGGCTTCTGCGTAAGTGTTGTTGCTTTCTTGATTGGTTTCAAACAGCAAACTGGCGAGGGGCGGAGATTCAACAGCCGCTAACTCAACCTCATCGGAGCGAATGGGCGTGAATTTGACTAACGTGGAATGGGTGACTCCGATATGGTTGCTGGTCAGCACATCGCGAAATTTCTTCACCAAATAATTGCCGGGATTGGGAATCGCAGTGCCGATCGATTCCGACTCAGAGCCAGTGCGAAGTTGACCCGTGACGCGAATGGTAGAGCCAGCGCGATCGACATCTAAAAATTCTCCGCTACTGGCTGAAACGGTCACTCCCTGGTTATTGATGTGCCAATCTCTAGCATCGGTGGGATCATCCCACTGCACCTCTAGCGCTTGCCCAACTTGTCGAGGAAAGGCTGTCAATCCAATAATATTTTGATTGAGCATCAGACTATCGATCGGAGCGGCGTATGCCTGTCCTGCATCTTCGGCATCCCAAAAAGGATTGAGCAACGCCCCTTGAAAGTAGGTGTCGTCCCCGATCAGTTGGGCGACTTGTCGAATGCCGCGCCGATCGAGTTGTTGGGCGATCGTTTCCAGTTGCGTCGTCGTCAAACTCGGATCGCCATGACCTACAATTCTCAGCGTATCAAGATTAGGACTGCTGCCACTACCATAAACGGCGGTGCGAATGCGATATTGAGCGCCCAGTTTTCTCAAGGCGGCGGCAGTCGTAAACACTTTATTGTTAGAGGCTGGAATCAGGAGAGTGCTGGGGTTTCGAGCGAATAGAGTTTGACGAGTCACACCCGATCCTTGAGTTTGCACCAACACACTCCAGCGAGCACCTGAGACGCGATCGAGCACCCGATTAATTGGAGTTTCTAACTGAGCAGCACAAAGCGTTCCTGCCGCTTGTGCCACCTTTGTGGGATTTTTAGCACTCCCTGATGGAGCGTGTGAGAAAAAACTAGCGGTTGCCAAAAAAATGATTAGCGCAGCGCGAGAACGGGTTGATTTCATGCGATCGGCGATTCTAAACAGAAAGGAAGTTCAACCACTTTGACAGTAGTTCAGTCAAAATTGTTGCAGGTCAACGCCCGATCTCCACCAAAATTCGGCTCTCAACGCAAACTCTCTGTCGAGGCTTCAGCCGTTCTTCTCGATAAAACTAAACGCTTGCGGAGTTTTGTGACCGCTTCGATCGAGCGTTGATATTTAGCCTGACTGCCTTGTGCAGAGAACAACCACGCCGCTTCTTTAAAGTCTCGAATGGCACCTGTTTTATCCCCCAAAGTTGTGCGGGCAGCCCCTCGATGGAAGTAAGCGGTTGCGTCTTGAGCATCGTGATGAATCATCTCACTAAAATCCTCAATGGCTCCTATTTTGTTGCCTAATTTGAGTCGAGCCAGTCCTCGTTGCAGATAGGCGATCGTGCAATCCCTTTCGAGCTGAATTGCGTAGGTGAAGTCCTCGATCGCACCGACTTTATCCCCCAGTTCTAAGCGAATCACGCCGCGATTGCAGTAAGTGACGCAACTCTGAGGATGGAGAAAAAGTGCTCGATTCAAGTCAGAAATCGCACCTTCTTGATTGCCCAACTCCTCACGCACCAGTGCCCGATTATTGTAGGCAATGGCATGAGTCGGATCGATTCGTACCACTTCGCTATAGTCTGCGATCGCGCCCGATTTATCGCCCAACTCATAGCGGGTGACTGCCCGATTGTAGTAAGACACCGAATCGTGTGCGCCTAAAACTGGATTGTCAAAGCGATCGGTTAATCCCTGAATGACTTCTGGATTGGTAGTGCGAAGCCCAACTGCCACTTCAGGAAACGCAGCGCTTGCCGTAGCGACCGAGTGAACGCCGAGAATGCCATAAGCGCTTGCATCGCTCGACCCATCTGCGAGGCATACGAGAAAGTTTTCATCGGTGCCCAACACTTTAAACCGAAACTGATTGGGGTATTGATGTTTGAGTCGAGTCAACTGACTGAGAATTGCGTGCAAAAAGCTTTTTTCAACCGACTTTGCAGATGCCCGATCGTGAATGTAGTGCGGTAAGTGACTGTTATACAGGTTGCCCAGGTGTCCCCACCCGATATCTAGACGACCCCCTCGATCGAGAAACCCCTGAAACTGATCTATCAAAGCTGTATCAAACGTGGCAGGGTCAGGGTAAGGAAACACCACAATCAACCGTGACTGTGCTGTCTTGAGGGCATCGTCTAATAGCGCACGGCTACTCGATTGAGTATCGACGCGATCGTGACCATGAGCAGCTTTGAGATTAAACACCAGTTCATATTCAGCACCTGATTGAGGAGCAGGCACTTGACCCTCAACGACTGCCTCGACCTGAGACCGCAGATTTGCCAGGGTCGTCTCTGTCCACTCTAATCGGGTGGTCAAATATTTCATCTGACCCTGCAAAGCACTCGTGTCTAGAATTTGAGGCAGCCGATTGATCCAGTCGCTTAAGTCTTTTTGTTGACGATCGAGACTTTGTGTAAACTGCTGCACCGTCGAAAACTGCTGCTGGAGCTTTCCCAACTGGCGATTCACCATCGTCTGCATTTCGATGTGCAGTTGGGTCAAATCGTCACCATTAGGTAGACCGTTGAGCCGTTTTTCTAGAGTCGCGATCGTGTCTCTCATCTCGTTCAAAACGGCTTCAGAAACTCTCCCAAGGCTGGGTAGAGACTCGCCTTGCTCGTGTTTTAAGCTCAACCAAGACGATAGCGTATCCATCTGCTTTCGCATGATTGCGTTCATCGTCCTGATCGGGACGACGGTCTGCTCTAGAGTCTGACCTTGCTGACGAATTTTCTCGACTTCTGCCATTAGACGTGCCATCTCGCGTCGAGACACCAGATCGCTCATGACTTTGATTAATCCATCTACATCCTGGCGCAGGGTGGTCGCGTCAAAGGGCTGCGGTAACGCATTTAGACGACGGTTGAGATGATTGATTTGGTCTTGCATCGCCCAGGGAATGCTCTGTCCTGACGTTTTGGGCAACTCATCGAGTTTTGTTTTGAGGTGAGCGATCTCAGTTTGCAGTTGCCCGATCGTCGCTTCGACACTCTCGACTCGATGATTATTGGCGAGTCGCTGCAAATGGTTAGTCACGGTCGCGACCGACTCAGTTAGCTGCGATGACTTACTGTAAAGACGAGTCACATCTTGCTGCATCTGACTGAGGTCGTGAGCTTCGATCGGAGCAAGACGCTGAGATAGGGTTTGCTGAACTTGCCCGATCGCAATCTCGTTGCGATGCAAAACGGTCTTTTTGAGATTTGCGAGGTCTGAGAAGCTGGGCAACGCCTGCACCTGCTGATCGAGAGAATGAATGGTTTCTGAGAGACGCTGATCAAGTTGCTCAAGACTGACTTTGGCGGATTCTCGAACTTGCTGATCAAGGCGACGACGATTGACCAAATTCAGCAACAATAGAAAGGAGAGCGGCGCGGCAGTGAATGCAAGCTGTTGGGACGCGATCGAGGCGACTGACCCTACGCCTGAGCCTGCCCACAGCACGTATTCTGTAACATCTAGCCATTTTGCATTCTTCATCGCGTCCTTGTGCCCCTGATTCCGTAAACTATAAAGTGGTAGTGAAACACTTGCTGAGTCGCCTTTTATACAGCAGTTATAGAAAGGCACTGTTTATCTCTACAGATGCCACCACCCCAAATCAGGAAATTAAGCCTGACAATCGTCTTTTTTCTAGTTGTCCCATTACTTGATCAATTCCTATGTCCCAACTTCGTGCGCTGATCTTTGATGTCGATGGCACTCTCGCTGACACGGAGCGAGATGGACATCGCGTGGCATTTAATCGTGCGTTTGCAGAAGCAGGGCTAGATTGGGATTGGTCGATCGAGCTTTATGGCAAATTATTAGAAGTGACCGGTGGCAAAGAGCGAATTCTCTTTTATATCGACTCCTATCAGCCTCCGTTCGCTGCCCCTGCGAACTTGCAGCCCTGGATTGCCAGCCTTCACGCCGCTAAGACTCGTCACTATAATCAACTATTAAATGAGGGAATCATTCCTCTGCGTCCGGGGGTGAAGCGACTGCTCGAAGAGGCACGGGCAGCCGGAATGCGCCTCGCGATCGCCACCACCACTACGCCCGAAAATGTCTCGACGCTGCTAGAAAAGGCACTTGCCCCCGACGGCTGTGACTGGTTTGAGGCGATCGGGGCGGGCGATATCGTCCCTCACAAAAAGCCTGCGCCTGACATCTACCTCCACGTCCTGCACACGTTGAATTTGCAACCTGAAGAATGCCTCGCCTTTGAAGACTCGCAGCAGGGCTTAAAGTCCTCACGAGGGGCAGGCTTGAAGACGGTGATCACGCTAAATGACTACACCCGTGCTCATGATTTTGCTGATGCCAATTTAGTGCTTGATCAGCTTGGCGAACCGAATGCGCCCTTTGAGGTGGTGTCGGGCACTGCGGGAGAGGCTCGATACTTTGATCTTGCACTCGCTAAGACTCTCCACCGATCGTCTTAGAAAGCCAATAGGAATAAGTTGAACATTTCCCAGGTAAAGATTTCTCAACAAAGGGCTTAAGCCCCTTGTCTGTCCAACTGTAGCCTCCTTAAAGCCTTAAAAAAGGCAATCCCGATATCATTCAGGATTGCCTTAAACAAAGAGCGTGAGAGGAATGCAATTAAGCGATCGATGCCATTTTCACATCGTTGTTTGCTAACAGTTCTTGTAGTTCTTCCGCGTCTACCGTTTCTTTCTCAATCAGCAGTTCTGCTAACTGATTTAAAACGTGACGGTTTTCGACTAGAACTTGCTTACAACGCCGATAAGCTTGCTCGACCAAACTCCGCACTTCGTCGTCGATCGTGGCAGCGGTCTCATCAGAAAAGTCACGTTCAGCAGCGATATCGCGACCCATAAACATATTGCCTTGCTGACGACCCAACGCGACCGGACCGAGACGATCGCTCATACCAAACCGAGTCACCATCTGACGGGCAACCCGTGCCACTTGCTGAAGATCATTAGACGCACCAGTTGTCACTTCTTCTTCGCCGTAGACGAGTTCTTCAGCCAACCGACCACCCAGAGCGACTGCCATCTGGTTTTGCAGATAAGAGCGCGAATATAAGCCAGAATCCATCCGATCTTCGCTGGGCGTAAACCAGGTTAAACCACCCGCACGACCGCGAGGAATAATACTGATTTTCTGCACCGGATCGTAATCGGGCATCAAAGCACCGACTAGCGCATGACCTGCTTCATGATAGGCGACTAACTCTTTGCGCTTTTCGCTCATGACCCGATCTTTCTTCTCAGGACCTGCCAAGACACGATCTATAGCGTCATTGACTTCATCCATCGAGACCTCGGTCAAGTTGCGACGAGCGGCGAGAATGGCAGCTTCGTTCAACAAGTTCGCCAAGTCAGCCCCTGTAAAGCCAGGAGTTCGACGGGCAATTTTCTCAAGGTCAACGTCTTTTGACAGCGTTTTGCCGCGAGAGTGGACGTTGAGAATTTCGAGGCGACCTGCATAATCGGGGCGATCGACCACCACTTGACGGTCAAATCGACCCGGACGCAAGAGTGCAGCATCCAAAACATCAGGGCGGTTGGTTGCCGCGATGATGA
The DNA here is from genome assembly GCA_965277365.1 of Phormidesmis sp. GTDB lineage: Bacteria > Cyanobacteriota > Cyanobacteriia > Leptolyngbyales > Leptolyngbyaceae > Phormidesmis_A. The sequence goes on from CBDICO010000006.1 coordinate 62,904, forward strand.
TGACCCCAGTGTTGCCCTCAAAGCCATCCATCTCGGTCAGCAACTGGTTGAGGGTTTGTTCTCGCTCATCGTTGCCGCCGCCTAAACCAGCCCCTCGTTGACGACCGACGGCATCAATTTCATCAATGAAAACGATACAAGGTGCGTTAGTCTTGGCTTGTTCAAATAAATCACGGACGCGGGACGCACCCACGCCGACAAACATTTCGACAAACTCAGAACCAGAGATCGAGAAGAAGGGAACGCCCGCTTCACCTGCAACAGCCTTAGCTAGAAGGGTTTTACCCGTTCCAGGAGGTCCGACGAGCAGAACGCCTTTAGGAATCTTGGCACCGACTGCCGTGAAGCGATCGGCGTTTTTCAAGAAGTCCACCACTTCGTTGAGTTCTAATTTTGCCTGGTCAATGCCAGCAACATCGCCAAACGTAACCTGAGTTTGTGGCTCCATTTGCACTCTGGCTTTTGATTTGCCAAAGTTCATCGCCTGATTGCCGGGACCGTTTTGAGCGCGACGCAGTAGGAAAAACAGACCCACTAGCAGCAAAACAGGGAAGAATAGGCTACTCAGCGCTCTCAGCCAGAAGCTCTCATCTTGTTGAGGCAGCACTGAAATATCAACATTATTCTTAATCAAGATATTAATGAGATCGGGGTCACTGGGAAGATTTACCCGAACATAAGTGCCATCTTGAAGCTGTGCCCGTGCAATGCTGCGATCGGCACTGATGCTGACTTTCTCGACTTTATTACTTTGAACTTCTTGGACAAATTGGCTATAGCGCCAGGTGGTTCCTGGAGCGGGCTGTTTGTCAAAAAATGTGGTTGCCAATGCAATGACAACGATTGCCAGGAGCGCGTACAGTCCTGCGTTTCTCCAGCGTTTGTTCACCAGCGGTATTCCTCCTAGCGTTAGGGATGAGGAGAGTCTCAGTTTTGTTATGTTAATTAATATTAACTCACTCTGAGAATCTTCTGAGACATTAGGTGAAGAAAAGCCCCTTCAATCTCTGAAAACTCTGATGGGCGGGGTCATAGAGTCGTGAGTCGGCACCTCTCAGAATTGTGTGGATTGGAATCACTTCCATCACGCAATTGGTGTAGGCGATCGCCGCAAACGTCTCGATTAACTCAGCATTCCAGGGTTTTTCGATGACTTCTTCATTGTGCCACCTCAGTTTATGGATGAGTTGGTTTCTCAAAATTCCGGGGAGAATTCCTGCCTTTAGCGGAGGAGTATACCAAGTATCGCGCCAACCCCAAAGATTTCCGGTACTGGTTTCGAGCCAGTTGCCTGTGTGATCGGTGAGAATGGCTTCTTGTGCGCCTGATCGCTGTGCTTGCTGAAGTGCTAGCCACGGAGCGAGATAATTTCCGGTTTTGTGATTGGGGAGCGATCGCTCTAAGTGAGATTCGGCGACCTGGGCGATAATGCCGTTTTGCTGGCGTTGAGCTAAATCGGACGGCAAATATCGTCCGGTGATCCACTCTCGCCCATCGGCAAAGATGACAATTCTGAGAACAGGAAATTGAGCGGCTAATAAGTCTGCCCCGTGACGAACTCGCTCCCAGTTTGGCTGTAACCAGTCGAACGTCTCTAAGCTGAATTGCAACCGAGCTTGATGTTCTGTCCAATGGGTGAGCGGATGCTCAAGAGAGCCGTAGACGCGCAGAGTCGTGAAAACAGTGGCTCCGTAAATTAAACCAGGGTCGTCGATCGCCAGTTCTAACTTTTCGCTGTCAACCAAATTACCGTCATACCAAAAAGCAAAGTTTTTCATCAGAGTTTTACAGCCGTTTCCCAAGGTTTGTAAACTAGGCAAATGTGCTCTTTACAAATCAGAATTATGGCGAACTCAGGGCAGCATATCGGCTGGTTAAAAAAAGCAGAAACGTTTGCTGAGTGGAAGCAGTTTAAACAAGCGATCGTTGCTTATGACAAAGCTACCAAGCTCAAGCCTAATTATGTAGAAGCTTGGACGGGAAAAGGCAAAGTCTTGATGGATCTGGAGGATTTTGAAGGTTCGATCGCGGCGTTCAATAAAGTGATCAAGCTCAATCCACAAGATTTAGAAGGCTGGTTCTTTAAAGTGACGGCATTAGAAGAACTCGACCGTCAGGATGAAGTCTTCGCTTGCTATGACGAAGCGCTGAAAGCCCTGCCCAATGATGCTGGCATCCGATTCTTTCGAGGAATGTATTTAGTCCGTCGGCAGCGATATGAGGAGGCGATCGAGTCGTTAAATCGTGCGATCGAGCTAACCCCAAATCCGATGTATTTGATGGCTCGAAGCGTTGCGCTAGAAAAACTAGAGCGCTATGAAGATGCCCTATCGGATTTGGATCGAGCGCTGAACTTGGGAGATTCGACGATCGTCTGGATCAACAGAGCCAAGCTGCTAGAAAAACTGGAGCGCTATGACGACGCTGCAAAGTCCTACGACGAAGCCATTGATAGCGATACAGACTCGTTTATGGCGTGGGAAGAGGAACTGCTTTTCTTTGAGCGACGAGAAAACTATGAGAAGGCTTTGAGCGATGCTGAATCGATCACTGATATTTTCCCAGGTGTTTGGCGTGGCTGGTTGTTGCAAGGGCGCATTTTGAGCAAAGTGCAGCGCTATGAAGACGCGATCGCCAGCTATAACCGTGCGGTAGAAATCGCTCCCGTTGCTGCCGACGTTTATTACGGATTGGCGACTTGCTACATGTTGCAGAATAACGTTGAGCAGGCATTGGCGAATTTGAGACGAGCGATCGATCTGAATGCTGAGTTACGCGAGTCTGCCCTGACCGATTCAGCCTTCGATAATTTGCGGGAGACTGAAGAATTTAAGGCACTAACAGCAACTGAGCAGCTAGAGTAAACTTCTTGCAAAAGTCCGAAGATGCCCTCATCCCCCAACCCTTCTCCCAAGCTTAGGCTACTGTATACACACAAGTCCTCCTGATCCCGTCATCGCCGAGATCTCCGCCCCCTAAATCCCCCATTCTGGGGAGCTTTGAGCCAGAAAGAGGGTCAAAGTTCAAGATATTGCCCAGGGTCAAAGTCCCCTAATTTTGGGGGATTTAGGGGGCTGAAGCCGACTGAAACGAAGTGCTCAACGATTTGTGTGTACACGGTAGCACTCTTGGGAGAGGGATTTAGGGTGAGGGCAGAGACTTTTGCAAGAGGTCTAGTGATGATCCGAAGAAGTCACCTATTGAAACGATCGCATTAAGGTAAGAGTGACTGAGGTGATCCAGAGTTACCAGGATTTGTTTTGCAAATGGCAAAAATCTGGTAACGAGCGATAGATCCGTTTCATGCCTCAAGTCCCATGTCTCGGAGTCCTTGTTTAAGTCGATCGCCCTCTGGTGAGCCGACTTTTTCATAGAGCGCGATCGCGTGTCCAAATGCCGCTAAACTTTCTTTTACGCTGCCCACTTTTAAGAGAACGACACCCAGATTTTGATAGGCTTCGGCGTAATTGGGCTGCAGGTCGATCGCGGTTTGATAATGCCCGATCGCGGCTCCAAACTGTCCGAGAGCTTTTAAGGTGATGCCGAGATTGTTGTGCGCGATCGCCAACGTTGGATCGACGGCTAATGCCTGCTCATACAACGTCTTTGCACCGATTAAATCGCCCTTTTCTTGGAGCAAGTTGCCCCAGTTATTGATGGCACCTAATTTAAGTTTAGGCAAAATAGATTGCTGAAGTGCCGCTTGATAGTGGTGTTCTGCCTGAGTGGGATTCTGTTCACCATAGACGCAACCCAGGTGATAATGCAGTTCATAGAGAATTGGAGCATCAATCTGAGAGCGGCTCTGAATCGATTGCAGTCCTCGTTCTAATAATTGTAATCCTTGTGTAGTTGCTCCCATGTCAATATACAGCGCGCCTAACTTACTACACACATAGGGATCGGTGGGATGATCTGCTAGAAAACCTTCCATAATAGTGCGGGCTTTGGTGAATTTATCGCGGGCAGCGATCGTGCTTGCCTGATAGCCATAGTGCAAAATCGCGACATCGGGCAAATATCCGATCTGCCAGTTGGGTTCGTGGTGCAAAAGCGCCTCAACGCTATCGTCTATCATCGCGTGATAGGGGCGTGTGAAGTGAATATCGCGATGGCGACGAAACAGCCGAGACACCATTGAGTAGGGCGACTGAGCGGCTCCGACTTCTTGACGCACGAGGTTGATGACAAGATGCTGCGGACGGTCGATCGCCTGCTGAAGCGAGGGGATGATTTCGGGCACTATCACTTCGTCGGCATCCAACACTATAACCCAGTCACCCTGCACATATTTAAGCGATTCATTGCGGGCGGCTGAGAAATCGTTGCACCATGCAAACGAATAGACACGGGCGTTGAACGATTGCGCGATCGCGATCGTGTTATCTGTCGATCCAGTGTCTAAAACAACCATTTCGTCAACGATATCGCGCACGCTAGCGAGACATTGTGGTAACGCTGCCTCTTCGTTTTTAACAATGATGCAGAAACTAAGTGTAGGCATGACTGGGCACGACGAATAACGCTCTTTTAAGATACAGGCATTCGATCGGACTTTTTAGCAAAGCCTTCGCGATCCAACGTCTGACTACCTCTGCAAAGTGGTTTGATCGGAGCGGTTCTGTTCTCCCTGCCTGATTTCTCGTTCTAGAAAGTAGTTTAGAAGCGTTCTCAGGAGCACGATCGCGCCCAAATTTACAATATCTTGACGAGTCGGTGCAACGGCAGTGCGAAGAATGTCACTGGCAACAGTAAACTCTAACCCCAACGCCAACGATCGCCCCAACTGCAAGCGAATCATCTCGGCAGAGTCAATGTGCTGTCTTCGCAAAAAGAGTTGCCGAATGTAGGTGAAAATTCCGCGAATCACAGCGGCTCCGATCACAAACGCTGCCGCAATTTCTGTACCAACGGCTAAATAACCGACGATTAACTTCAGCCAATTTTCCAAAGGGGTGCTTACTGGAGCTTCTCCGCTACCCTGACCGCTATTGAGATTGAGCAGGAGTACCAAACCAATGATTAATGCCAGAGGCAATAGAAGACCGACCAGAGACTCCTGTGATGACTCGCGTTTCATTTTTTCAGCTAAAAATTTACTCTGACAAAGAATACTGATTTTCTGTAGACACAACCGTCTGTCTGAAGTTTGAACCCCCTCTCTTTTAATAATGCGTGTCCATAAACATTTTTGAGCAGCGAAACGATTTGACTCAGGGTGAGTCATAATCTGGCTTAATGTTCCTACAACAGGGTTGCCGATGGCTTCTTTTTGGCGAAATACTCGGTTTTGGCGGTTTGCAGGACAAGCGATCGCCGTCGTCTTAATCGTGGCTGCTCTCGGATTTTTGGGCAATAATCTCATTCGCAATCTGCGACAACTGGGCATTCAATTTGGATTTAATTTTCTCAAATCGCAAGCTGGGTTCACGATCGGAGATATTCCCTTCGCCTACAAACCGTCTGATAGCTATAATCTGGCTCTGCTGGTGGGGTTGCTCAACTCGCTGCGGGTGATTAGTATGGGAATCATTCTGGCAACGGCGATCGGAGTCACGGCAGGCATTGCGCGGATCTCAGATCATTGGTTGTTGAGAAAGTTAGCGATTGTTTACGTCGAGGGGTTGCGAAATACGCCGTTGCTATTGCAGCTTTTCTTTTGGTATTTTGCAGTATTTTTGAGTTTGCCAAGTCCAGAGAATGCTATCTCGTTCGGGTTCATTGACTTCAGCAATCGGGGAATTGGGCTACTAGGGTTGCAGCTTTCACCCGAATTTTCGGCATTGTTAGCAGGGTTAACGATCTACACGGGAACGTTTATCGCGGAAATTGTGCGGGGCGGTATTCAGTCGGTGCCTCAAGGACAGTGGGAGGCGGCGCGATCGCTCGGACTCAAACCCGGATTGCTGATGCGATTGGTGATATTTCCGCAAGCGCTACGAGCAATCCTTCCGCCATTGTCCAATCAATATTTGAACTTAGCAAAAAATTCGAGTTTAGCGATCGCGGTTGGCTATCCTGACCTGTACGCGATCGCGTCCACAACGTTTAATCAAACAGGTCGCGCCGTCGAAGTCATGATTCTCATCTGTGCAACTTATCTGACGATTAGCCTTGTGATTTCCCTATTGATGAATGTGTATAACCGCTCAGTGCAGTTGGTGGAACGATGAACTCAAAACCTAAAACTCCGATCGCGTGGTTACAAAGAAATCTATTTAACACCTGGTATGACAGTTTGCTGACGATCGGGTGTTTCGCGCTCTTGAGTCGGGTGGCTTATGGAGTGATCAATTGGGCGGTGAATAAAGCACAGTGGGAAGTCGTTACGTCAAACTTGCCGCTGTTTTTTGTCGGGCGATATCCCGCCGATCAGGTGTGGCGATTGTGGTTGGTGTTGGCAATCGTCGTGGGCGCGATCGTGAATGGAACTTTCAACCGAAAACACAGCCGTTTTTCGCTTATTTTGATTCCTATCTGTGTGTTATTAATTTTGTGGTTAATCGGAGGCGGATTTTTTCTTACCCCGGTTGGGACTAATTTATGGAATGGATTACTTCTGACGTTGTTAGCTGCGAGTATTAGTATTATTCTGGCATTCCCGATCGGAATCTTATTAGCGCTGGGGCGACAAAGTTCGCTACCGATTTTAAGAGGCTTTTGTACTATTTATGTTGAATTAATTCGAGGACTGCCCCTGATCGGAATTTTGTTTATGGCGCAAGTGATGTTGCCATTGGTGTTGCCAGGTCAAATTCAACTCGATCGCGTGGTGAGAGCGATCGCTGGATTGGTGCTCTTTAACGCTGCCTATCTAGCAGAAAATGTGCGCGGTGGATTGCAGTCGATCCCACGCGGACAAATCGAAGCGGCGAAAGCATTGGGATTAAACACGCCGTTGTCGCTGTTATTGATTGTGTTACCGCAGGCGTTAAGAACGGCGATTCCAGCGATTGTCGGTCAATTCATTTCACTATTCAAAGATACGTCATTGCTCTCGTTATTTGCGCTGGTTGAATTGACGGGCATTACTCGTTCTATTCTCGCGCAGCCTGAGTATCTGGGACGTTATGCAGAAGTCTATTTATTTATCGGTTTAATCTACTGGGTATTTTGTTACACCATGTCACAGATGAGCCGCAAGCTAGAGCGAAAAAGCATCTAGTCTGCGGCTTTCGTCGAACACAGTTATTCTAATGATGGACGCTCGATCGCCAAAATTCCTCTCTTCTTTAAATCACTATGTCAATGCTAATTGCTGAAAATGTTCACAAATGGTACGGCAAATTTCAAGTGTTGCGAGGGGTGAGCTTGACGGTCAGCCCCGGCGAAGTCGTCGTGATTATGGGTCCGTCTGGATCTGGCAAATCGACGTTTATTCGCACGTTTAACGCCCTCGAAGACTACCAGCAGGGACGCATCATTATTGATGGCACCGAGCTATCTGACGACTTGCGAAACATTGACAGGATTCGGCAAGAAGTCGGCATGGTGTTTCAGCAGTTTAATTTGTTCCCGCATTTGACCGTGCTGCAAAACGTCACCCTTGCTCCGACCTGGGTTCGCAAATGGAGTCAGGCGAAAGCTGAAGAGGTAGCGTTACAACTCTTAGAGCGAGTTGGCATTCTTGAACAGGCTCAGAAATTCCCCGGTCAGCTATCGGGTGGGCAGCAGCAGCGAGTCGCGATCGCTCGTGCTCTGGCGATGCAGCCCAAAATCATGCTGTTTGACGAACCGACTTCTGCCCTCGACCCTGAAATGGTGCGCGAGGTGCTGGATGTCATGCGCTCACTCGCAGAATCAGGCATGACGATGATTGTCGTCACCCATGAAGTGGGATTTGCGCGAGAAGTCGCCGATCGGATCATTTTGATGGATGAAGGCTTGCTCGTTGAGGCGGCAAGTCCGATCGACTTTTTTCAACACCCCAAAGAAGAACGCACTCGAAAATTTCTCTCACAGATTCTCTAACACCTTTGTCCATAACGGGGTCAGACGTGATTGATGCTTAAGGAATAGCGTCCATACCACCGCCCATTCAGCAAGATGATTGCTGGCAGAAAATGCCGCCACTCAAACAAAGGTTGGGAAGCCATTCAGGATGAGATGAGAGAAAATTACAAAGCAGTTGGACGTTTTCAAACACAGCCCGGTCTTGTGATCATTTTTGTTGCTAATCAAGTTGCCAGCAGGCTTCTAGCCAAGCTGATAGAGTCTGCCGCGAGGCTATAACACTCCGCACCACACTCCAGACTTGGATGGTCATCACAACACTTTGCAAGGGCACTTTCAACGGTTGATAAGCAGCACATTGACACGGAATTTCTAGTGCTTGCAGCCGTCGATAAACCTGCCATCGGTCTTCGCAACTTATCTCAATCAGTTTTGGGGGTTGGCACGGAAGATTCTCTAAATTCATGGGAGTAGCACTAATAAAGAATGACTTTCAACAAGCAGTTGACTGCTCTTAGTAAGCTTGAACATATTGCACAATGACGTAATGATGCACGTCGCTCAAGGCAGCAAGCTCAGTTAGGAAGGGAACCAAGATGTTTCCCTCGCTGAGCCAATTTTCAGCTAGCTGAGACGTGGCTAAATCTCCTTCGTCTAACTCATCCAATTCATCTAGTTTTGTCGTCTTGATGTGTCGAGTGCCATCAAAAGGCTCAGCTACGTCAGATAGTATTGATGTTTCCTCACGCACCCAATTGATGACTGTGTTGTGGCTTACGCCTGTGGCACGCTCGATCGCCCGAAAGCCCATGCCGCTGTGATGAAGGTTTAAGCAGATTTGCTTCGCATCCCTAGAGTAACCTTTGGACGTATATGACTCAATAAACTGCCGCCCACAATCTTTGCAGCGGTAGCTTTGTTTTGTCCCCCGACGACCATTTTTGTTAATTTGATCGGAGCGACAACCTGGGCATCTCATTTCTTGATTGTGCAGTGACATTGCTAAGGGGTTTAGTTTAGATAAAAGAACCTTTTTACGGGTTTCAAGCAATTGGGAAAAGTTGCAATTAAGAGCGCTTTAGACGTTAGAAATCGCTCATCTACATCTTGTTTTTTGTTTGAAAGATCGCTAGGTTTTAATACAGACTGGGTGCTTTAATCCCAGCGCTGCTTAGTGAATTGGATCGTGTTGTGTGAGTAAATCCAAATTCTATCGGGTAGCGTTCATATACAAGGAGAACAAAATGACGAATACTCAAACACTGCTCCGTCCATTTGGGCAGGTGATGGACAATCCAATTTTGCTCGATCGCACCGTGACTGAACCTGTTTGCGAGGGCATGAACATCCTGCTTGCAAGTTTTCAAGCGCTGTATTTGCAGTATCAAAAACATCATTTTGTCGTGGAGGGGGCTGAATTCTATTCTCTGCATCAGTTCTTTGCAGACCATTACGCACAAGCACAAGAACATGTCCATGAATTAGGTGAGCGTTTGGATGGTTTAGGCGGTGTACCTGCTGCTAGCTTTACCAAGTTGGCAGAGTTGTGTTGCTTCTCGCCCGAAGCGGATGATGCTTATGCGTGCCGTCCAATGTTGGAACATGATTTAGTAGCAGAACAAGCAATCATCGGTGTTTTACGCCGTCAGGCAGCTCAGGCTGAAACATTGGGCGATCGCGCGACCCGTTACCTGTATGAGCAGATTTTGATTAAGACGGAGGAGAGAGCCTACCATATCGCTCACTTTCTGGCACATGACACCCTAGTTATCCTGAATTGAGTGAATTACGTCAAATTGTCATTTCTACCCCCGATTTTTTCAGACACGAGAAGTGATCAATCAATGGACTTAAAAATGAACGCCATCTGATGTCTTACTTACCAGAAGACGCAGGGGGTGCTTCCACGGGGGCAGGGGCAGGTGGAGGCGCTTCTACAGGCACAGGTGCAGGTGGGGGTGCTTCCACAGGCGTAGGTGCTGCTTTGGGAGAAGGCGCGACGGGTTTCTCGACAGGAGGAGCAGTCACCGGATCTGAAGCAGCAGAGGGAGCCGGAGCAGGTTTGACGGGTGTTTCAACTGCTTGCTGAGGCTGTTGGCGTTGGCGCTCCTCGGCTTGCCGTTGCTGTTCTCGCTCTTCCGCAGCTTGGCGGCTTTCCGCTTCCTGACGGCGACGCTCTTCGTTCCGCCTTTGAGTGTTGGAACCCTCTTCTTCATATTCGACCCGCACTCGTTTTTTGACTCCGCCTTCAGGAACAGACTTGGGGTCAAAACGCCATTTGCTCATTGCTTCCAGCGTTTCGCGATCGGTTTCAGGATTGCCGCTCGATTTTCGCAGTCGCACTTCCACACTGCCGTCAGGACGAACTGTCATGTCAACGCGAGGGCTACCCTCAGATCCCTGATACTTTGGCTTGGGGCAGCTTAAGCAAGTGAGTTGATTGGGAACCGGAATAGGGGGAGCCGTCGTCCGAGTCGCGGTGCCACCGGGTATACCACCAGGAGTGCCACCAGGAGTGCCACCGGATGTACCACCAGGAGTACCGGTTGGGTCGCCAGTCGGTTGCCCCAAAGGGTTAAACCCGGTAGGTTGGCTGGCATTGCCAAACCCAAATCCTGTCCCAAAGGGACTGAAAATCGCTCCTCCCCCAACCCGAAGCCCACTGTCCTCTCCGGCTTTACTGGTCATTGGGTTAACTGCCTCAGAGGAAGAAGATGAGGGCTTATTGGTGGGAGCATCTTCACCCGTAGGCTGAGGAGCTTGATTTTCGGGTGCAAGGGGTGGCGGTGGCGCGAAAGCAACTTCAGGTGCGGCTTCCGGAGGGGGTGATTTTACCTTCTGCTCGATCGGTTGCTCTACGGGTTTTTCTGGCTCGATCGGCGTTTCGGGTTCTGCTACCACTTCGATCGTGTCCTCTTCGGCTTCGGGCAGGCTGCTCCAAAAAGCAGTCGGTGCCGATACCATCGCAATTGTGTGGAAAGCCGCCGATCCCAAAAAGCTCCATAGCAGAAACGTTCTAATCGCCTTTCCTTCTTTAGCACGTTGGTCAGTTGTTAAGTCTGAGGCAAGCATAGTTACTTCCGTTGGGTGGCAATGGCTAATTTGGCTCCTGGCACCTGACGCAGTTGATCCATCACTTCAATCACATGGCTGTGAGTGACGGAACCATCGGCGTTGAGAACAACCACCAGCTCTTGACCAGGGTTGAGTTGCGTTTTAATAGTGGTTGCTAGGTTATCAACTTGAATAGGAGCTTTGTTGAGGAAAACTTGCCCTTCCTTGTCAATTGACACTGTTGTCCGACTGGCAGCTTGCGGTTTTGAGGTGGCGGCTTTGGGCAAGTTGACTGGAAGTCCTTCGGAGCGAACCAGAAACAATGTCGAGAGGATGAAAAATGTCAACAGCGCAAACAGTACATCAATGAGAGGCACAACATTAATTTCAGTGGGGCGCTCCAGATCTTCAGTCAATCGCCTACGCATAAGATGACTCCAAAACTTTATGGGCACGACGATGGAGTAGCTCTAGCTGCACGCTATATTCTTCAATCAAACCCAGTTGACGCTGGTAGAACGCTCGGAAGGTGTTGGCAAGCAGAAGGGCGATGACTGCCACGACTAAGCCAGTGGCGGTAGCGACCAGTGCTTCACTGATCCCAGCTGTGACACCTAGCGTTTTAGTGCCACCGATCTCGCCCAGGTTGAGTGAACTGAAGGAGCGAATCAATCCTGTAATGGTGCCCAACAGTCCAAGCAGGGGAGCAAGACCCACAACCGTTTCAAAGAGGGGTGAAAACCGTTTGAGGAGAGGAATCTCTGCCTGAATTGCACCATCCAGTGCCAACCGAAATTCTTCAGGATTGGCATCTTGAAGCGAAAGCGCTTCTAGAAAAATGCGGGCGACGGGGAGATCAAGATTGCGTTTCAGTTTCTCGATCGCCAAATCAGGTTCCTGAGGATAGAGTTTCAACACCTCCCGAATCACCTTATGCTGACGGCGTTTAACGCGATACCAAAAAACAAACCGCTCGACTGCCAAGGCAATGATCGTGATCGAGAACCCGATCAGCGGCACCATAATGATGCCGCCTGCGGCAAATAGTTCGTTAAGTCTTTGCATGAACTCCTCTACGACAGGTAAACAGTAGTCAGCACTTAGGGTTATAGGACTCGTGACTGACAAAATCTTTCAAATGAACTATAGAGCTTAATGAGAACCTATATCAAGTAGTAAAGCAGATTAATTTTGCCCCTTACGATCGAGATAATCGATCGTCCACCGCAAAAGCAGTTAAGTCAACTAATTAATAATTAGCATAGATTCTCAACTGATTAAGACCAATGAGTGAAGCAAACTTATAATTTCTTCACAATATCTCTCAGTGCTAAAAGTGCTGAGACTCGCCTCAAAAATAGGTTATAGCGATCTAAGGGCAACTTAATCCCAGTAATCTTTTAGCAATGAAAGACTTGACTTTGGTCGCTAATGATCATAATTTCTTGATCATTACTAAAAATAATTTGCAATAAGGAAAGCCAGTTCCTCTGACAATGCTGGAAAGTGACTCCACTCGTCTGCCTGAGACGGGCAATTTTCGTTGCAAATAACCTCATTCATCTGTAAGGAAAAGCTATGAACAAGTGGCATTTAGGGTTGGAGGTTGCGATCGCAGCCGTAAGCTCTGTTGGTGTTGCCCCGATCGCCTGGGCAAAAACAAGCGTCAGTAACAACGATTTACACACACGCGACTTCAATCCGCCAGCAACGACGGTCAAAGATTGGTTGGCGCAAGTGAAAACCGCAACGGTAACGGGGGTAAAGCTAGAGCAGACTGAAACAGGTTTAGACATTACTCTAAAAACCGCTGATGGTAAGCCGTTGCAGGTCGATGCTACGAAATTTAGAGCCGTGGGCAAGAGCCTGATTGCCGACATTCCCAATGCAGTGTTGGCGCTACCCAATGCTCAAGAATTCATTGCGGAGAACCCAACCGGGGAAATTGCAGTGGTTCGGGTTACCCAGACGGATGCTGCCACGATTCGAGTCAGCGTGGTTGGGACAACGGTATTACCCAAGTCCGATGTAACGCTAAAGGTAGGCGGATTGGCATACAGCCTCAACCCGGAAGGGGAAACGCCAGAAGAAGAAGTGGTGGTGACCGGAGCAGGACAGCGCGGCTATCGCGTGCCTGATGCAACTACTGCCACTAGAACTGACACGCCTCTGCGCGATGTTCCTCAATCAATTCAGGTGGTGCCCCGGCAAGTCATTGAAGATCAAAAGATCTTTCGGATTTCAGATGCGGTACGAAATGTCAGTGGCGTGACTCCACAGGGAGGATATACCGGAGCCACAGACAACTACAACATTCGCGGCTTTACCACTTACGACAACTTGAGAGATGGTATCTCTGTTTCGGATAACCTGGTGGACTCGACGAATATTGAGCGAGTTGAAGTGCTCAAAGGTCCGGCTTCAGTTCTGTATGGGCAGTTTGAACCGGGAGGTGTTGTGAATTATGTCACGAAGAAACCGCTCGATTACCCCTATTATTCTGCCGAATTTACCGTTGGAAGTTTTAGCACCTATCGTCCCTCATTTGATCTTTCGGGACCACTCAACTCAGACAAAACGATTCTGTATCGCCTCAACACTTCCTATGAATACTCCGGCAGCTTTGTTGATTTTGTGAACCAGAGGTTATTGGGCATCGCTCCTTCACTGAGCTTCAAAATTGGCGATGCAACCACCTTGCTGCTGCAATATGAATATCTCAACGATAATCGTACCTTTTATGATGGTTTGATTCCAGACCCAATCACCTTTAAAGCACCAATCAAGCGGTTTCTAGGAGAGCCAGACGATCGTTTCTCGAATGAATCACACACGGTACTTTTAACGCTGAATCATCGTTTCAATCAAAACATCCAGCTTCGCAGTGTCTTCTCTGCTGCGTTTCAAGACGTTGTAGATGTAGGGTTTCGACCCAGCAGCCTTGATTTAGATGGTCGTACTGTGCTGCGAAGATATGCCACTGATCTCTCGCACTACAAAAACTACTCGCTCCAAACCGATCTAGTCAGCAATTTCAATACAGGTTCCATTCAGCATCAGGTACTTCTAGGTTTGGAATGGAGTAAAAACATCTATAGCCTGCCTTACTCCAACCGCAGTTCCATCTTCCTGACTCCCAGTATTGATTTGTTTAATCCTGTCTATGGGGCTTTGCCACCACCGGAGTTTGATGAATCCGCAGGGCGATATCGGGATGACCGCAATACGATCGCGCCATATCTACAAGATCAAATCACACTACTGCCTAATCTAAAGTTGCTTATCAGTGGCAGGTATGACTTTGTACAGCGCAAAAGTCTGTCTCAACCCTTTGATTCGCTCGGCAATGAGCCAATTGCAGACGCTAGCATTGATCGGCTTTATGATGGTGCCTTCTCACCTCGTGCTGGAATTGTCTATCAGCCCATTCCACCGATCTCAATTTACGCGAGCTATAGTCGTTCATTTAATCCCAGTTTCTCACGAACAGTTAATAACACTCAACTGCCGCCAGAACGCGGCACACAATATGAAGTGGGCATTAAGGCAGACCTGAGCAGTAGACTTTCGGCAACCTTGGCAGCCTACGACATTACTAAGACGAATGTTGCTACAACTGACCCAAACAATATTGACTTTTCGATCGCGGCGGGAGCAGTCAAAAGTCGCGGAGTGGAATTCGATATTGCAGGAGAGATTTTGCCCGGTTGGAATGTGATTGCGTCTACTTTTGTGAATCATGCCTTTGTCAGCCAGGATAACAGCCTACCAGTGGGCGATAGATTGGTCAACGCTCCTGGCGTTGGGGCAAGTCTTTGGACAACCTATGAGATCCAACAGGGCAAGTGGAAAGGACTTGGGTTTGGTGGTGGCATCTTTTTTGTCGGCGATCGCGAAGCAGAACTGCCCAACACCTTTGAGATTCCCTCTTACGTTCGCGCCGATGCTGCCATTTACTACAAGCACAACAATTGGAAAGTGGGGCTGAACTTCAAGAACATTACCAGCACTCGTTACTACGAATCTCAAGGCTATTTCCTTCGTCCCGGTGCGCCGATTAGCGTTCTGGGCAGCGTTTCTGTGACTTTCTAATCCTTTTTAACAGGAGTCTCTGCCATGCCTTCCAGGACTGTGCGTAGCGTTGTGTTTTCCTTACACCGCTATCTTGGTTTAACAGTTGGATTAATTGCCATCATCATTGGTTTAACCGGAAGTTTGCTAGTCTTCCACACAGAAATCAGTGAGTTTCAACAGCATCGCCAGATTGGGACGATCGTTCCTCAAGGGGATCTGCTGTCGATCGAGACGATCCTGAATACAGTGAAATCTGCCTATATGAACCAGCCGGATGCTGTGCTGCAAGTGCTCGATGCACCCACAAAACCCGACCAGCCATTCAGCGTCATCTATGCAACGAAGAAAAATGATTGGATCAGAAACTATGTGCATCCTTACACAGGATTGCCTCTAGGCAATTCACTAGGATCAAATCCTGTAGAACGCTTCTATGACATCGCTTATCAATTGCACTATGCCCTTTTAGCAGGCGACATCGGACTCAAAATCGTTGGCATCGTTGGGTTGTTAATGTGCATTCTCATCTGCACAGGGATCATTCTCTGGCCCGGATGGAGAAAGTTGCTGGTAGGTTTCAAGATCAAATGGAAGGCTCATCCTAAACGGGTAAATTTTGATCTTCACAAGCTGCTGGTTGGTATTGTTGCAGTTGTCTTTCTAATGTTCACTTTCTTCACAGGCTTCTGCTGGAATTTTGATGGATTCACGAGTCCCATTATTCGGGCAGTGACATTAAGTCCTAGTCAGGTTGAACCCGTATCTAAGCCGATTGTTGGACGATCGCCCGTTGGCTTAACAGCCCAGTTGAAAACCGTGCAAATAGCCTTACCAGAGGCGGCACTGCGGCGAATTTATTTTCCAGCAAAGCCAGAAGATGCTTTACGGTTCCGCTTGAAGATGCCCCAGGAAAGCGTGGAGTATGGCAACAGCAACGTCTACCTCGATCAGTACAGTGGCAAGGTGTTGCGGGTAGATAACGGCTTGCAACTGCCCTTGGGCGATCGCGTCCTCAATGCCTTTGTGCCGCTCCACTACGGTACGTTCGGCGGCTTACCGACGCGTATTTTCTATGTATTTGTTGGTCTATCTCCTCTAACTTTGTTCATCACTGGATTTGTGATGTGGTGGTATCGCAAACGCCTGAAGCGTGTACCTTCTGAGCCAGCCACCATTGCGGAACAGCAGGAGAACCAGCTATTAGCGGAAGCGTACAAATTGTGGTAAGCCTCCGATCGATGGCACAGATTCGTGTTGCCAGCATTGCAGCAACAGCGCGATCGCCATTTCAGCTTTCGATTCCATCTTTCAAGTTTTCCATCGTGTGAGGCTTTAGTGTGAAACCATTTTCGTTGATTCATTCCCTGTCCATCATCAGTGCTGCCTCTTTCTTGATCATTCCAACCGTGCAAGCCAATGAAACAATTCAACCATCACTGTCTACAGCAACGACTAAACTGCATGACCTGAAACAGCCTGCCAAAACTGTTAAAGAGTGGTTGGCACAGGTGGAAGCCACAACGGTAACAGTGACAGGGGTAAAGTTGGAGCGTACCGCAGCAGGGTTGGATATCACTCTAGAAACCGCTGATGGCAAGCCGTTACAGGTGGATGCGACTAAATTTCGGGCTGAAGGCAACAGCTTGATTGCTGATATTCCCAAGGCGGTGTTGGCACTCCCAAGCGCTCAAGAGTTTAGCGCGGAGAACCCAACCAGTGAAATTGCCAGCGTGCGAGTAACGCAGGTTGATGCCAGCAGCATTCGGGTGAGTGTAGCAGGGAAAGACGCATTGCCTAAGTCAGAGGTGACATTGAAAACGGGCGGACTCGCATACAGCCTTAATCCAGAAGGGCAAACATCGGAAGAAGAACTGGTGGTGACGGGCGATCGTCCCGGTTCTCCCTATTTCACTCCCAATGCTTCCACTGCCACTCGTACCGATACGCCACTGCGTGATACGCCAGTATCTATTCAAGTGGTGCCCAAAGAAGTGATTGAAGCCCAGCAGTCTACTCGCATTGAAGAAGTACTGCGAAACGTGAGTGGGATTACGTTTCAGGGCACTAATTTTGGGCGCAGTAGCGATTTCGCCATTCGTGGGTTTGGTACCTCTTTCACCACGCTGCCCCTGCTGCGGGATGGTTTTAGACTCTACAGTTTTGTCCAGGGATTTCCAGAGCTTGCCAATTTGGAGCGTGTGGAGGTACTGAAAGGTCCAGCTTCTATCCTCTATGGTGATGTTCAACCCGGTGGTTTGGTGAACCTGGTGTCAAAACAACCTCTGAGTCAGCCTTTTTACGAAGCA
>CBDICO010000007.1:0-310105 GCA_965277365.1 Phormidesmis sp.
TTGGGAGCCGCAGCAGCAAAGCCATGTGTTAGCCAACTTAGGTCAGTTGGTGGTCAAATGCGCCAACGAGTCCGGCGGATATGGGATGTTGATTGGTCCGCATTCAACCCCGGCGCAGCGCGATGACTTTGCCGAAAAGATCAAGGCACAGCCCCGCAATTACATTGCTCAACCCACGCTTTCATTGTCTCGTGTGCCCTCGTTGATCGGCGATCGGTTTGAGGGCTGTCACGTCGATTTGCGTCCTTATGTGCTTTATGGCAAAGAGATTTATGTCAATCCGGGTGGGCTGACGCGGGTGGCGTTGAAAAAGGGTTCTCTCGTCGTCAACTCCTCACAGGGCGGCGGCAGTAAAGATACGTGGGTTGTTTCTAAATAACAAAAGTTTCTATGCTGAGTCGTGTTGCTGATTCGATTTATTGGCTCAATCGCTATATTGAACGGGCAGAAAATATTGCTCGATTTATTGACGTTAATCTGAATTTGCTGTTAGATTCTCCGATCGGAATCACTCAACAATGGGAGCCGTTGGTGTTAACGACTGGAGATTTACCTCTGTTTAAAGAACGCTATGGCGAGGCGACGGCTGAGAATGTAATCCGGTTTCTCACGTTTGACAGCAATTACTCCAATTCGATTTTGTCGTGTTTGAGTTCGGCGCGGGAAAATGCCCGATCGGTGCGAGAAATTATCTCCTCTGAAATGTGGCAACAGGTCAATGCGTTTTATTTCATGGTCAAAGAGTCGGCTCAATCAACTTCACCCTCTCAGTTGCCAGACTTTTTTAGTGAGGTGAAACTCGCCAGTCACCTGTTTGCTGGCATCACCAACGCGACGATGACCCATAACGAAGGCTGGCATTTTGGACAAATCGGCAGACTCCTAGAACGAGCCGACAAAACCACCCGAATTCTCGACGTAAAGTATTTTATTTTGCTGCCATCAGTTAAAGATGTTGGAACGACGCTAGATGACTTGCAGTGGATGGCGCTGTTGCGATCTGCCAGTGCTTACGAGATGTATCGCAAACAAGGATTGCATCGGATTACGCCGATGTCGGTCGCTAAGTTTTTGGTATTAGAGCGCGATTTTCCGCGGTCGATTCGGTTTTGCATCCAACGAGCGGAGCGATCGCTACACGAAATTACAGGTACTCCGATCGGAACTTGGTGCAATCCTGCTGAGCGTACTTTGGGGCGGCTGCGATCGGACTTAGATTATTTAACGATCGATGAAATCGTTCAGGTCGGGCTGCACGAATTTTTAGACGGTCTACAGCGTCGCATGAACGAAGTGGGCAAGAATATCTTCGAGACTTTTTTTGCCTCGCAATCTGTTCGTTGAAACCCTTGAATCTGATGTAAAAACAAAATCTCCGATTGCTGTTGTCCGTGGATTTCGACTTCGCTTAACTCACTAATTAGTCGCTCAATCCATTAATTAGTCGCTTGATCTACCACTCGAACGTTGAGGGCTGAGCGAAGCTGAAGCCCGGTCGGTTGAGACTCGATTAGACTGCAATTCCATCGTTTATCTTTCTCGTGTTGTATCAAATCTCTCACACCACCACTTATAAATACAGTCAGCCTGTGACGTTGCAGCCTCATCTGGTGCGGTTGCGCCCCCGATCGAATGGTTGGCAAACGCTCAAATTATTTTCGCTGCAAGTGACTCCTCAGCCGATTTCTCGATCGGAGATTATCGATCTTGATGGCAATGCCTTAATCAAATTGTGGTTTCCGCTTGAGAAGACCGATTATCTACAGGTTCAGGCACAGTCTCAGGTTGAAACTCACGAATCAAATCCGTTTAACTATTTGATGGAACCCTGGGCGGCGCGGCTTCCGATCGATTATCCCGCGTCGTTGTTGTTGCAGCTTCAGCCTTATTTAACTGGACAAAACGCAAACTACGCCACGTCTGTCGATCCGATCGCGCTCCAACTTGCTCAAGAGGTCAATCACGCCGTTTCGGGTGACACGGTGAATTTTTTAGGAACCCTCAATCAACGCATTTATGAAACCTGCACCTACCTGATTCGCGAAATTGGAATGCCCCTATCGCCGGGGATCACCTGGTCCGAAAAACAGGGATCATGTCGAGATTTGACGGTGCTTTTTATCGAAGTGTGTCGAGCGATCGGACTTGCGGCGCGGTTTGTCAGTGGCTATCAAGAAGGCGACCGCGATCACAGCGATCGAGATCTTCACGCCTGGGCTGAGGTTTATTTACCAGGGGCGGGATGGCGAGGCTATGATCCCACGCTAGGATTGGCGGTCAGCGATCGTCACATTGCCCTCGTCGCTAGTGCCGTTTCTCAATATGCGGCTCCGATCTCTGGCAACTTTAGTCAAGGCGGAAATGTTCAGTCCATCATTCATTATCAGATTCAAATTCAAGGGTTGTCCTGATTGGGTTCTAAAGATTGATCCCAATCCACGTTGGGCATTCGTTCAAAGGCTTCATTAAGATGACTTTCCCAAAATCTCCGAATCTGAGCCAGATAAGGCGCACCGCGATCGAGCCGCAGCTCATAGCGAATCTTAAAACTATTCGCTTCATACATCACGACATTGATCGGGGGACCGACTGAAATATTTGATTTCATCGTGGAATCGATCGACAGGAGCGCACATTTAGCGGCCGCCTCTAATGGGATGTCGAAATTGAGCACTCGATCGAGAATCGGTTTACCATATTTTGCCTCGCCAATCTGCAAAAACGGCGTTTCTCTAGACGCTTGAATGCAGTTGCCCTGGCTATAAATCATATACAGTTCCGGTTCTTCACCCTGAATTTGTCCGCCTAGCAAAAACGTGCATTTGAAATCGATGCGATCTTTTTCGAGCCACGATCGATCCTGTTCTTGAATCTGTCGCGTTTTGCCACCAATATATCGAGCGATTTCATATAAATTGGGCAGCGTATGCAGATTGATAGGTTCTTGAACTTTAATGTCTCGTTTTAGCAGCGTTAAAACAGATTGAGTCACCGACAGATTACCCGACGTGCAGAGCAAAATCACTCGATCGCCGGGGAGCGAAAAGTCAAACAGCTTTTGATGCGTCGAAACATAATCAACCCCGGCATTTGTGCGAGAGTCGGCAGCCATCACCAAGCCAGCGCTGGTCAAAATTCCGAGGCAATAAGTCATTGATGAATCAAAAAGACAACGTTTAGATTTTAGAGCCTATGCCCGTTAAACAGCCTTCAAAGCTCCCGATCGCTTCAATTCAGCCAGCGTTGCATTTCCGGTGCAAAAAAGTACTGTGGTGATTTCTGCTATCAATACCTCGGCTAGGGCATGAAGGACTGCTTCCGACTCATTCGCCGCTTGCAAGAATGGAAACGCTAACCCTGCAAGATCGGCACCCAACGCGATCGTCTTTGCAATCTCTAACCCGTTTCGCAATCCTCCCGACGCGATTAGAGGAATATCGGGAAATGCCGATCGCACCGCAACAATGCACTCGGCAGTCGGAATGCCCCAATCGGCAAACGTTTCGCCCAATCTGCGCTGTTTGTCATCCGTTGCCCGTTCGCTTTCTACTCTTGCCCAGGATGTGCCGCCTGCTCCTGCTACGTCGATCGCCGCCACACCTGCTGCAATCAACTTTTGAGCGATCGGGGCTGAGATTCCGTTGCCTACTTCTTTAACGATGACTGGAACAGGAAGCTGATCACACAGCCCAGCGATTTTTTCGAGCAAGCCGCGAAAGTTGGTATCTCCCTGCGTTTGCACACATTCTTGAAGCGGATTGAGATGCAAAATCAGGGCATCGGCTTTAAGCTGTTCGACGACTTGCAAACACTCGTCAATGCCATAGCGATAGTTAAGCTGGACTGCTCCCAGATTGGCAAACAGAACGGCATCAGGTGCGATCGCTCTAAGAGCAAACGTGTCTGCCACTTGAGGATTTTCGACCGCCACTCGCTGAGACCCCACTCCCATCGCCAGTTTATAATGTTGAGCGATCGCGGCTAATCGCTGGTTAATCTGCTTTGCGATCTCCGTTCCTCCGGTCATTGAGGAAATCAGAATCGGCGCACCGAGTTTTTTGCCTAAGAATGAAGTGCTGAGATCAATGTGATCGCGATCGAGATCTGGCAAACAGTTATGAACAAATCGATACCGTTCTAATCCATTTGTCACATCTTGACACTGCACATTTTCATCAAGACAAATGCGAAGGTGATCAGCTTTGCGAATCTGGGTGTCTGCAAAAGAACTCATAGACATAAGTCGGTAAACGGGATTAACGGTAAGACGGGTTTCGGCTCCGCTCAACACTCAAAGCCAAAACTCTTGGCGAGGTGAGCGGAGCCGAAACCCACCTACACGAGTTGACTTTAATCGAGCTGCCTACTGAGTTCGATAACCAGTAGTATTTATAACCTAACTGAATTCATCCCTTAATCAGTTCCACGCCATCTCGTCCATCAATATCTTGCATATAAACTTTGACAGTCTCTTCTTTAGCCGTAGGCAGCTTTTTGCCCGTAAAATCGGGATGAATTGGCACTTCGCGATGCCCTCGATCGACCAGCACCGCTAATCGAATCACTTCTGGTCTGCCATAATCAATCACGGCATCTAACGCGGCTCGAATGGTTCGACCTTTATAAATCACGTCATCGACCAGCACCACGGTTTTGCCAGAGAGGTCGAACGGAATGTTGGTTTTGGCAGGGGTGCGAACCGCGATCGTATCCAGGTCATCGCGATAAAAGGTGATGTCGATCGCCCCGATTGCCACGCGCACTCCTTCCAATACTTCGATTTGCTCGGCTAACTTTTCAGCCAACGGTACCCCTCTGGTATAAATGCCTAAAAGTACCAAGGTTGAGAGATTGCCCGATTTCTCGACAATTTGGGAGGCTAACCGAGTCAGAGTCCGACGGATTTCGTTAGACGAGAGAATTTCAATCTGTTCTAGAGGCATGAGGCGGCGGAATGGAATTCGCTTTCTTGTACATTAAGCGGTGTTGCTTTTTCCGTCTAGCAAATCCTTGATCTATTCAGGTTTTACCGATCGTGAAGCGATGTAAAAAATTCTACATTTAGATGTCGAAAATGAGGAACCGCTTGATAGTCGCTTTACATTGAAGGTTTACAGAACTTTTTGCCAGAAGGCTCTTTTTGCAAAAAGTCACAGTTTAGACCGCCATTGCGAGGCACCCTTATGAATAACCTGCAAAAATATCGAGTTGTATGCACCCTCTCCTTCGGAGATGTTTACGGTCAGATTATGGTCTGGCTGATTGTGATTTTTATCAGTCTGGCGGCTGCAATGGCTTTGATGGGAGCGGCTCGTCCTGTTTATGCGCTGGCAACAGTTGGGCTGGTGCTGGTGCTGTCTTTGCCGTTTCTGCTGTTCTCGTTTGTGACCACGTTGCTCAACCACATTGAGCTATCACAAGTTGACCCGGCTGCCCAATCACAACCTGCCCTGTCTGCGACTCCTGCAAGTCAGCAATCTGCTCAAGCCGCTAGCTAACCCATTTGGCAATCCGTAAATTTCTTGCAAAAGTCCGAAGATGCCCTCATCCCCCAACTCCCACATTTGGGAGGAGGGGAGCCAGATTTCAAAATCCCTTTTTCACCCTTGGGAGAAGGATTTGGGGTGAGGGCAGGGACTTTTTCAAGAGGTCTAGTCATTTCAAAGACGGGTATATAGAATTCATCTATTGCCCGTTTTTAATCGTCGATCGTCAGCTTGACAGACTATATTGAATACGCTGTAGAATTCGAGGCAATCTTGTGGCTGAAAAGCGGAAGAATCGTTGGCTGCTGAACGTGGTGTTGATTATCGCAACCGTGGGTCTGTTAGGGGTGTCAATCATTCCTCTGATCAGTGCGACGTTCACCCCTCAAAAAAATACGGTCGCGACTCCTAGCCCAACTCAGTCAGTCGAAGCCAAAAAAGCAGACGTTGAGGCTCAAGCTAGAGGCTATGAAGAAGTTCTCAAGCGCGAACCCGATAACCAAACTGCTCTGCGAGGATTGCTAGAAGCACGGCTGAGACTGACGGATATCAAGGGCGCGATCGAGCCGCTCGAAAAATTAGCCAAGCTGAATCCAACTCAATCTGAATATGCAGTGTTGCTGGCTCAAGCCAAGCAGCAGACCGGAGACAAAGAGGGAGCGGCTCAGGCATATCGCGATATTCTGAATACCAAACCAGGCGACTTAAATGCGCTGCAAGGGTTAGCAGGATTGTTGATTGAGCAGCAGAGACCCGAAGCGGCGATCGGAATGCTGCAAGACACGCTCAAAACTGCGCCCCAAGCAAATAAAAATCAACCGGATAGCGTCGATGTAACGGCAGTTCAAGTGTTACTCGGTCGGGTGTTTGCGTCTCAAAAACGCTACAGCGAAGCCGTGAATGTCTTTGATGAAGCGATTCAGGGCAATAAGCAAGACTTTCAGCCTGTGTTTGGCAAAGCATTGGTGTTAAAGGCACAAGGTAAAGCAGATCAGGCAAAACCCTTGTTTGACACAGCAATCTCGCTGGCACCTGCTCAATATAAAGACCAGATTCAACAGGCGGCGAGTGGTGCCCCTCCTGGTGCGACCAGTGCTCCTGCGAGTGCGCCGACTAGTCCCAGTGCCGAGCCGACTTCTGCGGCTCCTAGCTCAGAGGCGAGTCCGGCTCCGGCTGCTGCGCCCAAGAGTGAAGCTGAAAAAAGCGAGAAGAACTAATTGCATTCCGTCCTGTGTGCCGTCGCTCTTGGTAGTAACTTGGGCGACTCTCAGACCATCCTAAAATCTGCCCTTGAAACCCTCGATCGCACACCGGGAATCAGGGTCGAGCAGCGATCGCAGGGCTACTTAACGAAAGCGCTGACTCTCCCTGACAGCCCTCCTCAGCCTGATTATCTCAATCAGTGTGCCTTATTAAACACGACGCTTACCCCCCACGAATTGCTATATGCGCTTCTAGAAGTCGAGCGTCAGTTTGGCAGGGTCAGACAGCAGCGATGGAGTGCGCGAACCCTTGACTTAGACCTGCTCCTGTTTGATGATGTAATCCTAAATACGCCTGATTTGCAAATTCCCCATGCTCGAATGCGCGATCGTGCCTTTGTGCTCGTTCCCCTGGCAGAGATTGCCCCTAATTGGGTGGAGCCGGTGACGAGAGTTACGATCGCTCAACTCGCTCAACGTGTGGATCACTCAGGGATCAGGCAGGCTATTTCTTAGAAACGTTTACCCTTTACCTCTTTTGCTCATGGCTTTGGGTTCAGAACCGCCTCAGTTGCTCAGACAGCGCCTTTCCTACAAGGGTCGCAAGTTTAGTTTTGAAGTCAATCGACTGCGCTTGCCTAACAAATCTGAGGGCGAGTGGGAATGTGTGCGCCATCCGGGAGGAGCCTTGGCAGTGCCCATTACACCAGATGGCAAACTGGTGCTGACTCGCCAATATCGCTTCACCGTACAAGGACGACTGTTAGAATTTCCGGCAGGGACGCTGGAAGTGGGCGAAGACCCGGCGGGAACGATCGAGCGCGAGATTCAAGAAGAAGTGGGCTATCGAGCGGGCACCTTAAAGAAACTCGGTGAGTTCTTTTTAGCTCCGGGCTATTCAGATGAGATTATTTATACATTTCTGGCAACGGATCTAGAATTGCTCGAAAATCCGCCTCAGCAAGACGACGATGAGGATATTGAAACCGTTCTCATGACTCCTGAAGAAGTCGAACAGGCGATCTATTCAGGTGATTTAGCTGATGCTAAGTCAATCTGTAGCTTTATGCTGGCGAAACCGTTCTTGACTTAAGAGATAGTAGAAAGCGTAGCCATTCGCTTTCTGCTAATTTCTATGTCTGATCTGATTTTATTTTTGCACCGTCGAGATCTGCGAACTGCGGACAATGTTGGGCTAGCGATCGCGCGTCAACGCTCCCCAAAAGTCGTCGGCGTTTTTTGCCTCGATCCCAACCTCTTGCAGCGAGATGACATCGCCCCGGCGCGAGTGACTTATATGATCGGGAGCCTACGATCGCTCCAGCAGCGTTATGCCGAGGCGGGAAGCCAACTCCTGATTCTCAACGCCGATCCGCGAACCGCCGTCCCCCATTTAGCGAAGGCACTCAACGCCCAAGCCGTTTTTTGGAACTGGGATGTCGAACCCTATTCTCAAGAGCGCGATCGAGCCATGATCAACGCCCTCAACCAGGTTGGGATCGAGGTCAAAACCTCCTGGGATCAGCTTATGCACTCTCCTGAAGAGATTAAATCTGGTTCGGGTTCGCCTTACACCGTCTACAGTCCGTTTTGGCGCAATTGGGTCAGCAAGCCCAAAGCAGAGCCGATGCCGGATTTTGTCGGGGCAAAAGGGTTGACTGAGACAGAGTTAGAAACAGCGAACGGTGCGGGGACGATCGCGCTTCCCACCGCCAAAGATTTGGGATTTGTTTGGGACAATCCTTTAATGTTAGAACCGGGCGAACAGCCTGCGCACGAGCGATTAGGAGAATTTTGTCAGTCGGCAATTAATGCCTATCAAGAGCAGCGCAACTTCCCGGCAAATCCGGGCACATCGTTATTGAGTGCGGCACTTAAGTTTGGCGTGATTGGCGTGCGGACGGTGTGGGCGGCGACAGTGACAGCATTAGAGCAAAGCCGCAGTGATGAAACTCAAGCCAGCATTCAAACGTGGCGGCAAGAGTTGGCTTGGCGAGAATTTTATCAGCACGTTATGTATTTCTTTCCAGAGTTGGCAGAAGGGGCATATCGTAAAGTTCTCAAAACTTTTCCGTGGGAGAACAACGAGGAGTATTTTCAGGCGTGGTGTGAAGGGCGGACGGGGTATCCGATCGTCGATGCCGCGATGCGCCAAATGAATGAAGTTGCCTGGATGCACAACCGTTGCCGGATGATTGTTGCCAGTTTTTTAACCAAAGATCTGCTGGTCGATTTTCGGTTAGGCGAGAAGTATTTTATGCAAAAACTTTACGATGGCGATCTGTCTGCCAATAATGGCGGCTGGCAGTGGAGCGCATCAAGTGGCATGGACCCTAAACCATTACGAATTTTTAACCCTGCAAGTCAGGCAAAAAAATTTGATGCAGACGCAGACTACATTCGCGAATGGTTGCCAGAATTGCGTGGTATTGATACTAAAGATTTGATTATGGGAGAGATTTCGCAATACGATCGCGATCGCTGTGGTTATCCCTCTCCGATCGTCGATCACAATCAGCAACAGCGCAAATTCAAAGAGCAATATCAACAGCAGAGAGCGATCGAGGGCAACGAACCTGCTAGTTGATTTGATCGGGATCAACACCGAGCGATCTCAGCCGTTCAGCCAGTCGGTCTGTCCGTTGCTGCTGTTGTTCTGCTTGTTGTTGCTGCTGTTGCGCCTCTTGTTGTTGCTGATCTGCCCGTCGTTTTTCTTGAATAGCTGCCTCCCCAGGCGTGGGAACTAAATTTCCTTCTCGTGTGAAATAACGAAGCTGGCGATTTTCCACTCCTAAATAGAGATCTAGTTCTTTGCTCCAGCGCCAACCGTTAGAATCGATGGCAATGGGTTGATACTGAGTTCCAGTGAAGCGAAACCCCTCAAATTCAAGTGTCTCAGGTGAAAACCAGAAATATTCTGGAGTCCGAAAGCGGTCTTGATAGAGGGTTTTTTTAAGGCTGCGATCGGTGTCGGCGGTCGAAGTTGAGAGCAACTCAATAATTAGGTTGGGATATTTGCCGTCTTCTTCCCACGTCACCCAGGCGTTGCGAGGGCGGCGATCGGTTTGCTTAATTAAGAAAAAATCAGGACCGCGAAAGTCACGGTTTCGCAGTTGTTGGCGACTAAAATAGACGGTGAGATTTGCGCCGATGAAGAAATCGTTGCGATCGCGCCACAAAAATTCCAAACAGGCGACCAATAACGCCAGTTGCGCGTAGTGTAACGAACTTTCCATCTCTGGCTCATCGCTCAAAAGTTTGCTGGCATCGGGCATCGCGGCTTCTAACTGCTGGGCGGTTATGCCTGTCATGTGCATAGAATTTTATGGCGCAGGTTAGGTTTATTATCGGCGATCGCGCTTTAAGCGATCGAGACATCCCGACTCTGCAAAAATTCGCCCAGATCGTTATCTCGATTTAACCAACCTGTGAGAAAAACTTCCTGACTGGGGTTAAAATTCACTCGCTGATTGCGATAATCAATCCGACCTTGAACAATTTTTTGAGCAGTTTGAGCGTTGTTATTTGCCAACAGAGCCGCCTGAGTTCCTGGACCAAAAATGCCATCGGCGCTGATGCCCAACGCTTCTTGCAAAAACTCGATCGCGCCCCCGACTCCAAAGTTAACGGCAGTGTCAAAATGAGCGATCGCTAACGGCAACACCATGATAGTTGCTTGCGAAGGCTGCCAATACATTGAAAAATAGATGTCATGGACTTCTGCATTGGTAATTAAGTCTACCCCCTGAGTCGGAAGGCGATTATTGATGCGATAGGTGTTGTAAGTGTCTTGAGTCACGCCCTTATTGGTCGCACCACCCGGATCATCTGGATCATTGACATAGCCGCCTTCCCAAAGCAGTGTGAATTTAAGCGCTATTGTCAGCCCATCAGAAGGCGGCTGAGTTTTTGTGATCAGCGCTGGCGCAACTGGCATGACTGGAGGACGGGTATCAATCAGCTTTCGGGCAAAAGTGGCTCCAAACACGCCCGTGCTGGAATTGTTGAGATGAACCGCTTTGCAAAAGCGATCGAGCGCATCTTGAGTCACCGCTCCAAACACGCCATCAATCATGATGTTGAGATCTCCGGTGAGAAACCCGATCGCGCTGAGGCGGGTTTGCAGATCGGTCACGAGTTCTTTGTCGCTCGTCAGGGTTGATAAGTTAACAACGGCATTGTGCTCAACTAAATCTTTTAAATGCATGGCGTGACCCTCAAATTACGGGTATCTTGCCTCACACAGAAAATCAGGATTGATATTCTATCTAAAATTTAATATTTGCCTCCTAGACTCGGCTTTTTCTACCAGAGGTAGGACTGTAGAAATTGTTAAGTGCTTGTAACCTAGCGATAAAGGACTGAAAGGATACTTATGCAAATTCAAACACCGGACTGGGTGAAGCACGCGGTTTTTTATCAGATTTTCCCCGATCGCTTTGCCAAAAGTCAGACGACACGCAAGCGGCTGCATCATCACGATCGCTGGGAAGATTGGCACGCCACTCCAACGCTGCAAGGCTATAAGGGAGGCGACCTTTGGGGCGTGACTGAAAAGCTCGACTACCTTCAGGATTTGGGTGTTAATGCGATTTACTTTACGCCCATCTTTCAATCGGCTAGCAATCACCGATATCATACTCACGATTATTATCAAGTCGATCCCATGTTGGGCGGCAATGATGCGTTTCAATCCCTGTTAGAAGAGTCTCATCGACGAGATATTAAAGTCGTTTTAGATGGGGTATTTAATCACTCTAGTCGCGGCTTTTTCTTCTTTCATGACGTGCTTGAAAACGGTCCCCATTCTCCCTGGGTTGACTGGTTCAAAGTCGATGATTGGCCCGTCAATGCCTATAACGGCGACTATCCCGCCAACTATGAAGGGTGGGATGGTAATCGGGCGCTACCTGTGTTTAATCATGACAATTCCGAGGTGCGTGAATACATCATGGAGATTGCCGAATATTGGATCAAATTTGGTGTAGATGGCTGGCGATTAGATGTGCCCTTTGAAATTAAAACGCCTGGATTTTGGCAAGAATTTCGCGATCGCGTCAAAGCCGTCAATCCCGAAGCCTATATTGTGGGCGAGGTGTGGGGAGACTCGCGCCAATGGCTCGATGGAACGCAGTTTGATGGCGTGATGAACTATTTGTTTACAGGTCCGACGATCGCGTTTGTGGCAGGCGATCGGGTCGATCTCCATCAGGTGCAAGGTCGAGATTATCAACCTCATCCTCCTCTATTTGCGGCGGAGTATGCTGAAAAAATTCGGGCACTGTTGGCACTTTATGACTGGGAGATTCAACTCACTCAACTCAATCTGTTAGCCAGTCACGATACGGCTCGGTTGCTGTCGATCGCAGGCAGTGACCAACCCAGCGTTGAACTCGCAACGCTTTTACTGCTAACGTTTCCGGGTGCCCCCAGCATTTATTACGGTGACGAAGTTGGGTTGCTTGGTGCTCTCGATCCTGATTCTCGTCGTGGCTTTCCGCCCGAATCTGATTGGAATTACAAAATATTTGAGTGTCATCGCCAACTGATTGCCCTGCGTCACGCCCATCCTGCTCTACGAACAGGAGACTATAAAACGCTCTATGCCGAGGGAGCCGTTTATGCGTTTGCTCGCAGTTTAGGAGACGATGAGTTAATCATCGCGGTCAATGTCGGAACCGTCCCTGCCAAGGTCGTGTTGAACACATCAGACAGTGGCTTAAAGTCGCGTCCAACTAAGCTTTTATATGGTGCTGATGCTCAATGGAGCGAGAACACCCCTCTAGAGTTATATCTGCCGGGGCGATCGGGCTGTGTGTTGGGTTAACCTGAAGATAGAGGCGATTTTGTAGCATAACCTACATTTGGGAAGAGGACGTATCTGGAGCGGCTGCTTATCATAATCTCAGATTTTAACAATAGGAGAATTGATATGGCAGAAGAGCAAACGGGTGTGCCGATCGGAGAACCCTCTGAGAAGGCAATGTCTAACCGAGACTTCGATCAAGAAGCTGCAAAACGAGATGACGTAGATGAGAAAAGTACGAGTCTGCCTGCTGAAGTGACAGACAAGCTGCTCGATGGCTCTGAGCAGGTATTTTTAGCGGCGTTTCAAAACTCTCAAAAAGATGGGCTAAGCAAAGAAGCCGCTATGGGCGTCGCTTGGAACAGCGTTAAGCAGGGTTTTGAACGCGGTCAAGATGGAAGCTGGCATCGTAAGGAGAAACCGGGCGATCAAACCATTAGTTCGGGTGTTGAGTCTAGTGCTAACTAACCTGATGGGTAAACCGTTATCTTTTAGAATCAACTACTGCTGACGGTCATATTTTATTTAGATTCTTGGGTGTGTTGTGGCGTTGTTTCAACACACCTCTTTTTTGCATAAAAATCTCCAACTTCAAATTGGGGATCTTCTGACTGCTTCTATAGCTTGATGACAACCTTGATGCAATTGTCTTTCTTGTGCTTAAAAGTTTCGTAAGCCTTGGGTGCTTCGTCGATCGAGATCCGATGCGTAATCACAAACGAAGGATCGATGTCACCGTTTTGAATGTGCTTCATCAACGGATCGAGATACTTGTGAACATGAGTTTGACCCATTTTCATCGTAAGACCTTTGTTAAAAGCTGCCCCAAACGGCATCTTATCCAAAATGCCGCCATACACTCCTGGAATCGAAACAGTGCCGCCTTTGCCGCAAGCGACGATGACCTGTCTTAAAGCAGTCGGGCGATCGGTTTCCAATCGAACGGCTTGCTTCGCTTTGTCATAGAGATAATCGGGACCAGTGCCGTGAGCTTCCATGCCGACCGCATCAATACAGGAGTCGGGTCCGCGTCCTCCGGTCATTTCTTTGAGGGCTTCGCCTGCGTCTACTTCTTCGTAATTAATGACTTCTGTTGCGCCTGCTTGCTCTTTTGCCATTTTTAAGCGATCAGGAAATCGATCGATCGCAATCACCCGTTCGGCTCCCAGCAAGAAGGCGCTGCGAATGGCAAACTGTCCAACTGGACCACAGCCCCAAATCGCAACGGTATCTCCAGGTTTGATATTGCAGTTTTCTGCCGCCATATAGCCAGTTGGAAAAATGTCAGATAGAAACAGCACTTGATCATCAGTCAAGCCTTCAGGAATTTTGTATAAACCCACATCTGCAAAGGGAACCCGCGCATATTCTGCCTGACCCCCGGCATAACCGCCAAAAATGTGAGAATAGCCAAATAGTCCTGCTGCGGAGTGACCATACAACGCTTCAGCCATAAATGCGTTGGGATTCGAGTTATCGCATAATGACCACTGGGCAGTCTTGCAGCTATAACAGCTTCCACACGAGATCGTGAATGGAACGACGACCCGATCGCCAATGCTTAAATTCTTGACTCCAGCACCCAATTCAACGATTTCACCCATAAATTCGTGTCCCATAATGTCACCCGACATCATGCTGGGAATAAAACCATCATAGAGGTGTAAGTCAGACCCACAAATCGCCGTCGAGGTGATTTTGACAATGGCATCGCGAGGGTTAAGAATCGTTGGGTCAGGCACGTTCTCAACTCGAACGTCCATCGCGCCGCGCCAGCAAACTGCTTTCATTTAAGGGTTCTCCTAGTGAGTTTGTGAATCACGGGTAATGGATTCTCAAGTGCATTCATTACCCATTCATGGTTGACTAATTAGCGTTAACGCTATTGACTTATCGCTTTGTCTGGTAGTAACCAGGTTTCAGTTGATCTGCCATATCTCTAGTGTTAGATCTAATGGCTTCCTGGCTTTCTTTTGCCGCAGTTTTAGATTTATCCGCGATCTCTTCTATCACTTGTTGAGATTTACCCGTGACCGTATCAGTCACCTTTTCAGCCTCATCTGCAACATCATTCGCTTTGCCAGTTATCTGTCTACCAAACTTTTTGGTGCTTTCAGGAATCGGCTCATCCAGGTTGAGTTTTTCCTTAACGGTTTCAACGGCTTCTTTGAGTTCGCTTTCAGCACTGCTGATTAACGGAGTGCTGTTGAGCTGATCAGTGACTCGGTCTTGAGCGCTCGTCTTTAAAACATCTTTCGTCGTGTCCATCGTGCCGTGATTTTTGAGAATTTCTGAAGAGTCTAATGCCTTCAAATTTCGGGTTGCCTCTTGAACGCTGTCAGCCTCTTTGATTACTTGTTTTGCTGCATCAGGCGTGACCGCTGCCATCGCTTGAAATGTTGCCGGATTACTCAACAGCAATCCGACAAATAGCAGAATGCTGAATAAGAGAGTGGTTAAGGATTTGATCATGGGAGTGCTATGAATAAACAGAGAACTGTAGAGATGAATTGTGGTTTCAATGAGTGGGCTATTGACCTCTAGATTGACCTTCGATCGTGGCAATTTCGCCCGTTTCCATCAGTTGCTTAAACCGACGCAACTCGTCACCGATCTGCTGTTCGGGTTCTTCTCCAAATAGTTTGGCGATTGCGGCTGTCAACATTCCTCCCGGAACGTTGTATTCCATCACTACTTTGACCTCGGTGCCCCGATCGCCAGGAGCAGGCGAAAACCGCACGAAGCCAGAGTTATCAACCTGTGCGCCCTCTTCAGATGCCCAAGCGATCAGTTGATTAGGCTGATCGTTGATGATGTCAGCATCCCACTCGATCGTTTGACCTAAAGGCGCGTTAGCAACCCAATGAGAGCGACGAATATCGAGCACCTGCACCGATTTGACGTGCTTCATAAAGGTCGGCAGATTCTCAAAGTTGTGCCAATAGTTATAGAGTTCTTCAGCCGATTTGTTGATGGTGACGGTCTTCTCAACTCTAATCGCTTTATTGATACCCGTGGCATCCATCACTTTGTCTTGAAGACTTTTATCTGCGGTTGCACCGTGATAAGCAAGACCTCCGCCAGCAATCGCCGTTAGAATTCCACGCAGCGATCGCTGTTGCAATCCCACCAGCACCATTGCGCTGCCACCAACGATCGATGCCCAACGTTCTTTATCTGATATTGCCGCGTCATTTTCGGCTTGACTTTGATTGATGTTACCTGCTTCTGTTTCCATGATGGCTCTCTATCAGATGTTGTGTTTATTTTTGTTGCTAATAACTCTTTCAAACCTCCTGAGTTGAAGGCTTAGAAAGCGTTCAGGATTTGTGCAAGAGGTTCATCCCTTGTAGAGACATCACGCAGAATGCTTCTACAAAAGTCATCTGCTCAACCGCCGCTTACAGCAGGTCTGCTTGTCGGCTTGGGAGCTTCTGGTGCTCCGACTAGACGATCTTTATAAAGGTCAGCGATTCGCTGCTCGTCTTTTGCCAGAGTGACTTCCATCTCGTCCAAAATAGCAACCGTCGCCGGATCAGTGAGCTTGTTCCGCAAATTGTAGACATCGACTACGCCCGTTTGCAGGTCTCCCAGGGCGCGGCGCAGAATATCGACATTGTTTCGATTGGTTTGCAAGAAGGTCTTCAAAGTTGCAAAGGCACCACTCGCATTTGCTTGGAGCGAGGGCGTTTCGCCCAATACACTCAGTCGCGATTCCAGTATCTGGATGTGACGCGATTTGTTTGCACGAATCTCTTGAAAGAGTTCTCGCGTCGCCTCGTCAGGAGCGTTTGCAGCATAGTGTTCAAAGGTTTCAAACCCATAGCGCTCACCTGCGATCGCCGTATTAATCGCATTCACGATCTCGCTTTTGCTAGAGCCGCCCCACTCTTCGCCTAGTTTCCACCAACCTGCATCGCGATCGCTGATATTGGGCAGAGTCGTATCGGCAACTGACAATCCTAAATTCGTCAAGATCGCTGTGGTGAAAATTGGCAAGTCACCCGGGCGACGAGCGCTAATCAGATTGTCGTCAATGACTAATGGCTCATCCACATAATTCGCCCCTGCGTTCTGCATATCTTTGCGAATTGCCCGAAAGCCTGTTGCTCTCACTCCTCTTAGCAAATCGCCCTCAATAAGGACTTGCGGACCGTGACAGACAGAAGCGACTAAAATCCCGGCTGCAAAGGCATCTTGCACAAAGCGAACCGTCTTCATGTTGGTTCTCATCTTGTCAGGAGCCATCCCACCAGGAATAATCACGGCATCAAAATCAGCGGCGATCGCTTCCGTCGTGGTTGCATCAGCGCTAATCGAAACCTTCCTTTCTTTGCCTTGATACACCTCATTCATCCGAGAACCCAGAACCACTACGTCGGCTCCCGCTTTCTTCAGCGCATTATAGGGAATCTGAAATTCTGCATCTTCTACGCCTTGCTCAATGAGAATGGCGACTCTTTTTTGATCGCTGGGTTGACCGTTTGTAACCATTGCAGCCTCTCCTTGGATTCTGACGCTTTTTCAGGGGGTGGTCAATCTGAGTCGTCAGCAGATTCCACCCTATCAAGCACTGTTAAGCCTATGCCTGAGCTGCGATCGCGCTCCTCGGTCTATAGAGATAAGCTCTCCTATCTCTATAGAAGGATCTCCGTCTTAAATCAGGCGCGATCTACCTATATGAAGATTTCTGTCAATTTTGAAATTCGTTAACGTGCACTAACGAGGAATAGTCTTGGAGCGATTACGATGTCTGATGCAGAATTTACCGAAGCTAGCCCCACAGACAATGATGATCTTGAGTCAGCCGTTCACAATCTCGGTGGCAATCTGGAACAGTTAGAAGAGCCAGAGGGCGACGAGGAAATTGCGGGTGATGATGTGCCGCAAGAACTCACAGAGTCATACGGGACGGGTGTTCACGACGTGCCAGGATTTAGTATTGGTGGGCGAACAATGCGCGATCGAATGCAAGATCTCAACGAAGCAACCCCCGAATTAACGGGCGGTGACATTGATGCTAACTATGAGCAAGCAAGTACGGATGGTGACGAATCGGTCGGTGGCACTGTCAATACCCCTGACATGAGTGTCGTGGATGATCTCGGTAAAGCAGTCGGTCTAGAGATGGATGATTTTAATTATCTCCACACTAATGAGATTTTAGAACAGCGCGATGACCAACGCTGGGAGCTAGAGCCAAAATCATCGGATGATTATGATGAGCGAAAAGATTTAGAAACCCAAGAAGAAAACTTTTGAAATACGGTTTTGTAGAATTCAACCATCATAAAAGCGAAGGAAATAACTGATGAACTTAAAACCGATTGATCAACAGGTTGTGGTAGTAGTTGGAGCATCTAGCGGAATTGGGAGAGATACGGCTCTAAAGTTCGCTCAGAAAGGTGCAAAAGTCGTGGTAGCGGCTCGCAGCAAAGAAGGATTAGCGACTTTGATCGAAGAGATCTCCGCGAATGGAGGAGACGCGATCGCTGTCCCTGCTGATGTTGCTGACTTCAATCAAGTCAAAGCGATCGCCGAGAAAACCGTCGAGCACTTCGGACGATTGGATACCTGGGTTCATCTCGCCGCAACGAGTGTATTTGCAAACTTTGATCAGGTGACTCCTGAAGAATTCAAACGAGTCATTGATGTCACCTTAATGGGGCAGGTTCACGGCGCGATGGCAGCGTTGCCTTATTTGAAACGAGAAGGGCGAGGTGCGTTGATTCACATCACGTCACTAGAGGGACGACGATCGCTGCCTTATCAAAGCGCTTATTCGGCGGCTAAACATGGCTCGATCGGGTTCATCGACGCGATGCGACTCGAACTCAAAAATGAGGGCTATCCGATTAGCGTCACTAATATCATGCCAGGTGTGATTAATACGCCTTTTTATAACAAAGGAAAAACAAAACTAGGTGTAAAGCCAACGGGAGTTCCGCCTTATTACAGTGCAAGTTTGGTTACGGATGCCATTCTCTATGCAGCAGAACATCCAGTTCGTGACTATATCGTCAGTGATGTGGGTCGCCTTCTAGATATTGCACAAAGAGTTTCACCAGGGCTTACGGATCTGTTGCTGTTGGCGATTGCGTTCCCATTTCAAAAAACCGATGAGCTGAAATCTGAGGACGATCCCAATAACTTGTATGAGCCGATTCAAGGCTATGACAAAGTGAATGGTGATTTTGATCAGCTAGAGATTCCTAGTATTATCGATATGCTGGATAAAGGTCCGGCATTTGCGATCGGTGCCTTAGCCGTTGCCGCTCTAGGAGTGTCTGCTTTACTCAATGGATGGGGCGATCGCTAATCCCCTTAATTTCACGACCCAATTATCGCTGGTAGGGACGGTCTGTGAACTATCTCTACCAACGTAACTTGCTTTTAAATTCTATTTCTAGTCACTTTAATAATGTCAAAGACGCGCAAATCTGCCCAATCTCTTCAAGAAATTGCTCACGATCGTCTCGGTTTTGACGATCTGCGTCCCGGTCAAGAGGCAGCAGTCCAATCAATCCTAGAAGGCAGAGATACCCTTGCTGTCATGCCTACAGGCTCCGGGAAATCAGCCATCTACAAGTTAGCTGCGTCTCAGATTCCAGGAGCGACGATCGTCATTTCACCCCTTCTGGCGCTTCAACACGATCAGGTCGGAATGATTGACCGCCAAGATGTGGGTGCGGCAGCCGTTGTCAACTCAACCATTCCCCCTCAGCAACGGGCTGAAATCTTTGAGCAGTGGGCAGATGGCAAACTTGAATATCTCTTTTTGGCACCCGAACAGTTTAACAATCCCGATACGATCGAGCATCTACAAGCCACAAAACCATCGTTATTTGTCGTCGATGAAGCCCATTGCATTAGTGAATGGGGACATGATTTTCGTCCCGATTATTTACGATTGGGAACGGTGATTGAGGCGTTAGGTCATCCCCCCATCTTGGCGTTGACTGCAACGGCATCACCTCCTGTGCGCGAAGAAATCACGCAGCGATTGGAGATGCGTAACCCGCGAGTGTTGGTTCGAGGATTTGATCGTCCGAATCTCTGGCTGGCGATCGAGCGGTTTGGAGATGACGACGAAAAGCGTGAGGTGTTTATCAATCGAGTCAAGCACGCAGAAAAGCCGGGAATCGTGTATGCTGCCACTCGCAAAGTGACGGAACAACTCGCAGAATTGCTAAAAAATGAAGGAATTAACGCGATCGCTTATCACGCTGGAATGAAACCGAAAGAACGCGAACAGGCTCAAGACACGTTCATGAATGATCATGCAGAGGTGATTGTCGCAACCACTGCTTTTGGAATGGGAGTGAATAAACACAATGTTCGATTTGTGTTCCACTACAATATCAGCGATTCGATCGACTCTTATTATCAAGAAATTGGACGGGCTGGACGAGATGACGCTCCAGCAAAAGCAATTTTGTTCTATAGATCCGAAGACCTGAATTTGCGTCGATTCTTTGCGGGTAGCAGTAAGTTAGATGCAGAACAGATCGAGCGAGTGGCTCACGTTATTCAAAGTCAAACGGCTGCGATCGAGCTTCAACCACTGCAAGACCTCACAGATTTATCAAAATCTAAGCTCAAAACCTTGCTCAATCAACTGCACCTTGCTGGCGTGGTTGAAACGCTGCCAACCAATGAAGTGATTGCCACAAAAAACAGCCCTAATCTTCACAACGCTATCAATGAGGTGCTGCAAGCTCAAGAACGCAAGACAAACGTGGAGCGATCGCGCCTAGAAATGATGCGAGGCTACGCAGAAGTTCGAGATTGTCGGCGTAAATATGTACTCAATTATTTTGGTGAGCAGCTTGAGCAAGCTTGCGGACATTGTGATAACTGCAAAGCCGGAATTTCCGCAAGTGATGACGGACTAAAACCTTATTCCATCAATAGCCGAGTGATTCATAGATCTTGGGGCGAGGGCACTGTAATGCGCTATGAAGCGGATAAAGTCGTGATTTTGTTTGAGCAAGTCGGTTACAAAACCCTAAGCACGATGACTGCTGTGCTGCGAGGTCTACTCCGCCGAGTACATGCAGGTTGAGTCATCTGGTAGAGACGTTTGGTGGAACGTCTCCCCGGACTATTTAGGTGTAGGTTAGGCACTGTAGTAACGCCGTCCGTCTATCGTAAGAAAGCTATCTTAGAACTCGGTTCATTCTAGATCACAAACTCTGGCAACGCCCGATCGTGCCACTGTCCCTGAAACCATTCTGATACAAACGGACGAATTACAAATTTCACAGGCTCACCTGCCTGCACATCAATCCTCAAAAACGAATAGGGACGGTGCTTTTGAGTCCCTCTCCCGGTACGCCCCACAAATAGCTGTGATTTTGCGACCAGAGTTTCTCTTCCATTCAGCGATTCTGTCACCTCTGCTCCTTCAACTCTCTGGCGGCGCAAACTATAGCCACTGCCGCCGCACACAATCCAATTAGTGTTGGCATCGGCGTGTCCGGTGTCAGTGGTTCGCAAATATTCCAAACAGTGAGCGTGACCATTGAGCACCAGATCAACGATCGCCCGTCCTTTGGTCAAGTCCCCAATTTCTTGAGCAACTTCATCCAAGACTTGCCGCACTCTTCGCCGCACTGCTAACGTCTGCGCCTGGTGCCATTTAGTCGCCTCTGTCACATAGGGCGGATGATGAAAAAATAGCGCTCTCCCTCTGACCCCTTTTGTTCTCCAAGATTGAATCAGCCGCCCGCGCAGCCAGTCCAATTGAGCGACATCTGCAACAGTACTCTCATCCACATTCAGTTGCTTATTAATGTCTCGTTGAACTTCCTCAAGCTGCTCTAATTTGACCCGAATATCATCCATCTGTTCGGCTTCTTGAGGTTGGTTAGGATTCAGGGTTTTCGATCGCTCCAGCAATTCCTGCATTTCTAGCTCTACTGCCGCATATCGGGTTTCTAATGTCCGACGATAAGCCTGTCCCTCCGAGGTTTTAGGCAACGGTGCAGGTTCGTTAAACGTGTTAGAGTCCAAGGCAAAGAAATCAATCCCACCACTGCGAAAGGTGTAATACCGATTGGGCAATCGCGTAAATTTTCCAGGTTCATAGCGCAAACATCGCCCGGTCTCAGTTTCAGCCGTATAGTGCTGATCGAGATGGTCTCCTAACCCACCGCGCATCTCAACCGATCGCAACAGATCTAGAAACGCCTGAGCATAAGCTTTTCCCTGAAACGAACCGTGCCAACCGATGTCAAAATCTAGGCGAGATTGCAGCAGTCGCCGAATCGGATAGGTTAACTGAATCGCCAACCCATAAGCGAGAGGCAGATCGTAATAGTCATGATTTCCTGGCACCGCTAAAAATGGCAGGTTAAACACCATTTGATCATAAGAAATCCGGTTGTAGTCCTCACCGCCCACGATGAATTCTCGATAAGGTTTGATGAAATTTTTGAGGTAAAACTCGCTAGAGCCAACCAGATAAACCACATCGCCTGTGTGCAAAATAAAGCGAGAATCTTGCCGATGGTCGAGCATTCGCTGGGCAATTTGACGTTGAGGGCTGTGACTCCGGTGCTGCCCAGAGCCACTATCTCCAATCACCAAAAACGAAAACTCTGGAGCGTCGTCTCGCCCATCTGCCAAGACGAGCCGCGTCTGGTCAATGCCCCGATCGACGATTGCACTCGCTTGCCACCGCACCCGCTCCTCCATTTTTTGGATCTTGATTGCGATCGCGGGATCAGACACAAACTGCATAGCTTCTCATTGATATAAATTTCTATGAGCGATCTTAGTCGGATACTTACCTGGCTCAACCTCTACCAAGGGCTGAAGATCTCAAACCATTTAAGCAAAACATCTCATACGTTTAACTGGAAACGTTAAGGATTCGATAAATTCGTTCTGTATACTGCATTACATAGAAATTACGAACCGCCCTAAAAGCCAAGCCAGGACTCGATTAAAAGTTTTGACTAACGTGTAGATTAAGAATTGTACTGAGGTATACTGGCGAAGTATCCATAAGAAGCTTTTTAGAGAAATCTGGAATTTCTTCAGGCAATCCTGTTGTGATTTGAAGCCTTATGGGTGTTCTCAATCTACTGGTGTGAATACGGAAGTGATCATGAAAAATACCCTGAAGTCGCCTTTTGCGACTCAAGCACTCTTGAGTGCTACTTTGACTATCTCTGCAACGATCGTAACGGCTGGAATCGCAACTGCTGCTGATGCCCCCAAGCCTCTCCAAATTGCGCAAGCTGCGCCCGCTTCGACCAGCATTGCTTCCCTCGATCCAGTGAAAGATTATGGTAGTGAAAGTGCAGACAACACCGAAGCCAGCCAAGTTACCTCGGTTTCTCAGCTTTCTGATGTGCGCCCCACTGACTGGGCATTTCAAGCCCTGCAATCGCTCGTCGAGCGCTATGGCTGCATTGTGGGCTACCCTGACAAGACCTTTCGCGGCAATCGCGCCCTGACTCGCTATGAGTTTGCAGCAGGTTTGAATGCGTGCCTCGATCGCGTCAATGAGTTAATTGCGGCTTCGTCGGCTGACCTGGTTAAGAAAGAAGACCTGGCAACTCTGCAAAAGCTACAAGAAGAATTTGCAGCAGAATTGGCAACCCTGCGGGGTCGGGTCGATTCTCTAGAAGCTCGCACCACCACCCTTGAAAAGCAGCAATTCTCCACCACCACCAAGCTCAGAGGAGAAGCGATTTTCTCGTTCTCTGGTGCTTTGGGCGGCAGCAAAGCGATCGGTTCTGTTCAGCAAAGACGAATTGATGCTCTGCCTGCGGGTGCGGTCAGAAATGCCGCAAACGCGGCGGCTCGGACTGATGTTGACGAAAACCAAACCTTTAGTGATCGAGTTCGTCTCAGCCTTGCCACTAGCTTTACAGGCAAAGATACCCTCTTAGCTCGTCTTCAAGCTCGCGACATCACCGATTTTTCTGCTGCTACGGGCACCAACATGGCGCGTCTGTCCTATGAGGGCAGCAGTCCTGCTGGCACTCTCGCTAATAACTCAGTCTTTGTAGACAAACTCTACTACCGCTTCCCGATCGGCGCAGGAAGTGTAACCATTGACGCGATCGGCGGTGAGTTTTACAACAACGTTCCCAACTTCAATCCACTGCTAGCCAGTGATGGACAAGGCTCAATTTCTCGATTTGGGCGGTTCAACCCCATCTATCGTCAAGGCAACAGCAACAGCGAGAGTGGTGCGGGTTTGACTCTGAACTACCCTTTAGGTAAAGTTCTCACGGTTTCATTGGGCTATCTTGCTGATAACGCCTCTAACCCAGCCAACGCAAATGGATTGTTTGACGGCTCTAACGCTGCTCTAGCTCAACTCGCCTTCAAGCCACGTCAAAACATTGATTTAGGGTTTACTTACGTCCGTTCTTACGATAAGGGAACCAACGTTGCCGTCACGAGTGGCACAGGTAGCGCTCTCGCAAACCGTCCTTTTGGCGCTGCGGCAACGTCTTCTGATCAGTTCGGTCTAGAGGGTACTATTCGTCTGACTCCTGGCTTCACGCTAGCGGGTTGGGGAGGGTATAGCAAAGCTCACTTAGAAAACAGCCTCATTAATGCTGATGCTGATGTTTGGAATTGGGCAGTTACCTTGGCGTTCCCTGACTTGGGCAAGAAAGGCAACCTAGCAGGAATTGTACTGGGTCAGCCTCCTAAAGTGACTAGCAGCAGTCTTGGAAATCTTCGTGAAGACCGCGACTCCTCCTTCCACGTCGAGGGGCTGTATCGCTACCAGTTGAACAACAACATTTCAATTACTCCGGGCATTATTGTGATCTTTAACCCAGAGAACAACAGCGCTAATGACACTGTTTATGTCGGCACTGTGCGGACGACGTTCACCTTCTAAGCCTCTTAGTAAGTTGAAAATTTAAGCCCTGCTCCGTGCGGGGCTCTTTTGGGTGTGTCTATAGATCTACTAAACCCCAGTGGAAAACCGGGGTATGATAAAAGAGTTGGGATTGCCCATAAACCCGCTCCTCTACCCGTGATATTATCCGTGGAACTTTCTTGTAAAAGCGAGTATGCCCTTTTAGCGCTAATCGAATTGGCGGCTCATTATGACACTGGTGAACCGTTGCAAATTCGACAGATTGCCGCCCAGCAAAATATCCCCGATCGCTATCTAGAACAACTGCTTGCCACCCTCAGACGTGGGAGCATCATTCGCTCACAGCGCGGGGCAAAAGGCGGCTATACCCTAGCCCGTGAACCTTGGAAAATCCATCTTCTAGAGGTCTTCGTGTGCATAGAAGGGTTAGAAACTCAGCCAAATGCTCAAGACAATGACGCGAAAAGCGACAAAACTCTAGAGGGTGCCGTGATTCTTGAAATCTGGCAAGAAGCGCATCATGCTGCCAATGCAATTCTGCAAAAATACACGCTGCAAGATTTGCGCGATCGTCGCGACTCTCGGCGACAACTCGATTTTATGTATTACATCTAAAAGACTTAGCCTTTCCCGAAAAAACGGTTTTAGCAGAGCCACCATCAGAGACTACTGGGATTGGCGATGGTAGATGCCGCGAGGGGTTATTGTCTGATCTTGATGATGCCCAAAACGATGAGGGAGGGAAAACAGAGTAAACTTCTTGCAAAAGCCCGAAGCTGCCCTCATCCCCCAACCCCTTCTCCCAAGCTTAGGAGAAGAGGAGCCAGATTTCAAAGTCCCTCTCCCAAGTTTGGGAGAGGGATTTAGGGTGAGGGCAGGCACTTTGGCAAGAGGTCTAGTTTTTGTTCCTTCTGGCTGCCTCCTCCCTTTAAAATGGCAACATGCCAGATTCATCCAGTTACTACCAAACTCTAGACGTTGAGCCAAACGCAACCCAGGCGGAGATTAAAAAAGCCTATCGGCGGATGGCAAAGCGGTTTCACCCAGATGTCAATCAAGACACCGCGACTCACGACAAAATTACTCGCATCAATCAGGCTTATGAGGTCTTAGGCGACCCGCAAAGTCGTAGATTGTATGATCATCAGCTCCAATATCAATTGGATTTAGACGCAGATGGATTGGTAGGTGAAAGTGCTAGCGATCGTCAAAAACGCACGACTGCTGCTCAAGAAGTTTATCGCCAACAGCGTCAGGCAGAACAAGATGTTGATAGTCAGCTTCGGCTCTGGCTCAACCG
Organism: Phormidesmis sp.; assembly: GCA_965277365.1. GTDB lineage: Bacteria > Cyanobacteriota > Cyanobacteriia > Leptolyngbyales > Leptolyngbyaceae > Phormidesmis_A. The sequence goes on from CBDICO010000007.1 coordinate 25,649, forward strand.
AGTTTTCACGCCAGTCAATCGGCAGTTGAACCTGATTTTGCGTCCTCTGAAGGCTCAGATGAAAGACCTGTCTGCTGACCCGTTTGATGATCAACTGATGGAGACATTTCAGGCTTATATCGAAGATTGCCATCAAGCTCTTAGCAAAGCCCAGACTGTCTTTCGTTCATTGCCTAATCCTGCGATCGCGGCAGGAGCAGCCGCAAATCTCTATCACTGCCTCAATCAAGTGTCTGACGGCATTGAGGAGTTAGAGTATTTTACGAATAATTACGACGATAGCCATCTTCACACGGGACAGGAGCTATTTAGAATCGCTGAACGCTTGCGACGAGACGCGTTAGCAGACGTGCGCGAACTGCGTTAGTGATATCGAATACAAACAAGCCGTCTTTCTCAGGTTAGGTTAATATCTGGTTAACGATTCGTTAAAATGGGATTGTTTCTTGTAAAAGCTGGGAGTTTCTGCGATCGAACGGTGAAGACTCTCAGAAGCTAGAAGATCTGCAAAGCTCGGTGCTGCTAAAGCAGGTAAATGGAGATGCTTAGTACAGGAAAGCTTTTCTGATAAGGAGATAAAAAATGGCTGATCAGTTCGACTTTTTGCATCCTCGCAGTCGCTATCGCGGCGATGTCAAGCCTGAAAACCTGGTTTTTAATGCAAACTTACAAGAGTTTTCTCAGCGCATCACCTATATTTGCTGTCTAGAAACTGGGGGCAAGCTGACTCCTGAAGAGTCTTATCGAGAGATTAAATCTCTTTGGAAGCAACTCAAGAAAAGCAAGAAGCAGCTTGGGATTGGCGGTAGTTCTTCGAGTCAAGAGGGTGGAGAGGTAGGTTAGAACAAGGAGCTTAAGCCCCTTGTCGATTCGACCGCAATCTGCGTCCTAACGCAATTTCGTAGGGCTGATAAGCAGGTAGACCCAAAATTATCTTGCACGCAAATAATTTCGAGTCTGTTTGCAGGAATCATTTCTCTACACAGCAGCCACTTGCATTTCGGGTGCCATGTCTAGCGTGTCTGCGATTTTTTCGCCCGTGTGGTAGGCGGCTAACAAGACTTCACTGGTTTTGCCCCACGCGATCGCCCCCGTCGCATCCAGCCCGATCGCGCCCAGATCTCGCTTGTGGGTGTGAGCCTCTTGCAGCGATCGCTCAAAGGCAGCTTTTAGAGATAATCCGTCCGTAACTCGGATCACGATCTTGGCGGCGAGACACTCATCAATGATGTCTTCCCCAATTCCGGTGCAGCTAATGCCCGCTTGTGCCGTGGCGTAATTTCCCGCAGGCATCGCAGAATCACTGACGCGCCCAACTCGCTCAAAGCCTTTGCCACCCGTAGAAGTGCCTGCCGCGATGTTGCCTTGATTATCTAATGCGACAACTCCAATCGTCCCGCGTCCTGCGTCGTCACTCACCAATTCTCGTTCTGCTACCACTCCCGCCATTGCTTTATCAAAGTTTCCAGCCCGTTCCTGAATCCATTCTTGCAGTCGCAGATCGGTAGTGGGGTCATAAAGCGGGGTCTGCAATTCTCGCAGTAGTTCAGCCGAGCCGTAGTCAGAGAGAATGCGATCGTCAAAGTCTTGCAAAAATAACGCCAGGTCGATCGGATGCCTGACACGAGCGGTATTAATCACGCCACTAAACTTTTGAGTAGTGCCATCCATCAACGATGCGCTCATGCGAATCTGTCCATCCGATTGCAGCACCGAACCCGTCCCGGCATTAAAGCGTGGATCGTCTTCTAAAAGCTGACAGCCTCGCACGACGGCTGCCTGAGCCGTTGTCCCTTCTTGCAAGAGCAGATAGACTTCCTCAACCACTTTGTAGAGCGACTGCCGAACTGCATCGGCTCCGCCTTTTCCTTTGAGTGAGCTACCGGCTCCGCCATGAATAATCAGTTTGGGCTGAACCCGATCGGTGGGGCGGAAATCTGAAGAATCGCTAGACATAAAAACCTGGAACGGTGAATAGTAACTGGCTGGGTCGATACAAACGTTTATTATCACCGAACTAGCCACCATCCACCGCTCAAAATTGATTAACCTGAGATGTTTGCGGGTTGCCCAATCTCACGATAGTCTGCCACAATTGCGCGGAACTGGTCGCCTTCGATCGTCTCTTGCTCTAAGAGCATTTCGACCAAGCGATCGACTAACGCCCGATTTTCTCGAATCAAGAGACGGGCTTGAGCATAGCATTGCATGGCGATCGCGCGCACCTGCTCATCAATCTGAGTTGCCACTTCTTCAGAATATTCCGATCGGGGCGACAAACCACGACCCAAGAAAACCTCCCCGAAGAGGAGCCTTCCAGGGCAATCAGACCCAAATCAGACATGCCATAAAGAGTTACCATCTCCCGCGCCTGGTCAGCCACGGCTCTAATATCGGCGCTAGCTCCTGATGTCACCTCAGATTCGCCAAAGATTTCTTCTTCAGCCGCTCGACCGCCCAGAGATATGGTAATGCGATCGGTCATCCACGCTCGAGTGTAGAGTCCGCTATCGATCATGTCTTCGTTATAGGCTTGTTGGGCAAATCCACCAATGCCGCCAGAGCGAGGAATAATCGTAACTTTGTTGAGCGGGTCAGAGTTCTTGAGCAAGGTCATCATCAGCGCGTGACCGACTTCGTGATAGGCAATTAGACGTTTTTTCTTGCTGTCAAGTAGAGGGGTGAGCACCAGCCCGATCGTGATCCGGTCGATCGCATCGTCGATCTCTAAGGCTGTGATTTCATCTTTGCGACGACGGGCGGTGAGAATTGCAGCTTCGTTGAGGAGATTCGCGAGTTCAGCACCAGAGAAGCCCGGAGTCCGACGAGCAACCGTTTCGAGGGAGACTTCTGAAGACAGCTTTTTGTTACGGGCATGAACATCTAGAATTCTCAGTCGCCCTTTATAGTTAGGCAAATCGACTTGAACTTGTCGATCGAAGCGACCCGGACGCAGCAACGCAGAATCTAAGACATCGGGACGGTTTGTAGCGGCAATGATGATAATGCCCGTATTGCCTTCAAAGCCGTCCATTTCGGTCAGCAGTTGATTGAGGGTTTGCTCTCGCTCGTCGTTGCCGCCGCCGATTCCGGTGCCGCGCTGACGACCGACCGCATCAATTTCATCGATAAAGACGATGCAAGGGGCATTCTCTTTAGCTTTTTTGAACAGGTCACGGACGCGAGACGCACCGACCCCGACAAACATTTCGACGAATTCAGACCCAGAAATGCTGAAGAAGGGAACTCCGGCTTCACCCGCGATCGCTTTTGCCAGCAGGGTCTTACCCGTTCCAGGAGGTCCAATCAACAACACTCCTTTGGGAATCCGGGCACCGACTGCCGTGAATCGCTCCGGCTTTTTGAGGAAGGTGACGACTTCTTGCAGTTCTTCTTTGGCTTCTTCAATGCCCGCTACGTCATCGAACATGACTCCGGTTTTGGCTTCCATTTGGAACCGAGCGCGAGACTTGCCAAAACTCATCGCCTGCCCAGGACCACCGGGGGAATTTGTCGATCGGCGCAAAATCATCAGCAGACCCGCAATCACCAGCATGAACAGCAGCAGATTGGCTACGATGCCCATCAATGCGCTGTTGTCAGCCGTCGGTTGAGAGTCAAAATTGACTTTGTTCGCCCTCAACCGCTCAATCAATTCAGGGTTGCGCTCAAGCAATGGCACTTCGACGAGGGGGTCGTTAGGCTTTTGTCCTTCTAGTTTGACTCTGGCAACCTTTTGCGCTTCGTCGATCTCAACTTTTGTGACTTCGCCCGCATCGATCTTTTTCAGCAATTGGCTATAGCTGAGAGGGGCAGGAGGGGTTTGTGCGATCGCAGGAATGCCAATCATAATCGTCTGAGCGATCGCCCATCCAATCATGACCATTTTGGTTGCAGCCGTTTTGGTGGGGGAAGTCCGTCGCGCTGTTGCCTTAGTCGAGGAGCCTTTCATAAGTCTTATTGCTTGCCTTTTGTCTGCGGTGACTCAACATCGCGCCTCAAGAGAGCATGACTTCTCAGAGCGACGATTGTATCTAGTTTAACCTCGCAATTAATCAGCGAGTTAGAGAATAAGTTTTTAGCACTCTAAAGCTGAGATGGGGTGTCAGGTGCGACGATTTCTCCTTCCATTTGCATTAAGGGTGTTTTGTCTTTGATCAAGTCGCTCAACTCGTGAAACTCTACGCCCATGTGCTGACAGGCTTTTTCGAGTTCGTGCCGAAAGGTGTTGAGGTCTTTGCCATAACCACAGAGATCTGCTGTCGTTTCAATGCCTTGTTTGGCGTTGGCTCTTGCACAGTCTACTAGATCTAAGCCTTGTAACGGAGTTGGGGATGCCATAATTGCTTTAATGTCTATGATTTCTTACTGTGTCACTGCGATCGGGGTTTTCTAATCCCTCTAAGGAACAGTTGTGGTAGATTCTTCCCAATATTTCCAAACCGCGTTTGCCATTGTGGCTACGCCCGTGAGAATAGCAGATTCATCAACCTCAAACTGGGGATGGTGGAGGGGATAGTTGCGCTGATCTTTAAAGCCGACACCCAGACGAAACATGCTGCCTGGGGCGTGTTTGAGATAGACCGCAAAATCTTCGGCACCTAGAGATGGCTCTTGAATGATTTGAATGCTGTCGCTGCCCCACATTTCTTGAGCCGCCGATTCGAGTAGGTGAGTTAGTGTCGGGTCGTTTTGCACTGAAGGAACGCCGCGCCGATAGTCTAGCTGATATTTTGCGCCATAGGTTCCACAGACGCTTGAGACGATTTGTTCCACCCAATCAGGCAGCGCCGCGCTGGTTTCGGGATGCAGCGATCGCACCGTTCCCGATAACTGCACCTGATCGGCGATCACATTGGGGGCACGTCCGCCTGTGATTTTGCCGATCGTCAAAACTAAAGGACGAAGCGGATTTTGAGTTCGGCTAATGGCTTGCTGCAAGCTGGTGATTACCTGAGAGGCAATCCAGATCGCATCGATGGCTTCGTGAGGACGCGCTCCATGTCCAGATTCTCCCAAAATGGTGATTTCTAAATCGTCGGCGGCGGCGGTGAGCGCTCCATAGCGAATGCCAATTTTTCCGGCGCGAATCGAGGGAAACACATGCACCGAGAGAACTGCGCTGACGTGATCCATTGCGCCATCTTGCACCATCCATTCTGCCCCTTGAGCGATTTCTTCGGCAGGCTGAAAGAGAAAGCGCACGTCTCCGGGCAACGATTCTCCTAGCTGGGATAGCACCATTGCGGTGCCGAGACCGATCGTGGTGTGGACATCGTGACCGCAGGCGTGCATGACTCCGGTGGTGCGAGAGGCAAACTCTAACCCGGTGCGCTCTTGGATGGGCAATGCGTCCATATCGGTGCGAATGGCAAGCAGGCGACGATCGGACTGACCTGAATTCTGTCTTTTGAGTTCTCCAATCACGCCGACTTTTCCGATCGCTTCTTGCACATGCAGCCCACATGAGGAGAGAACACCTGCGACGTAAGCGGCGGTTTGCTGCTCATGTCCGCTCAATTCAGGATGGCTGTGGAGGTGCCGACGAATCTCGATCAAACGGGGAGCTAAAGCCGTTGCGATTTCTTTAATTCGAGTGTGCATGAAGATTTTAAGGAAAGCTTTCTCCAATCATAAGACTGGTTTAAGAGGGAAGACAGGCGGCACTTGCTTCCAGTGTTCTCAATCCTTTAAGGGAGCCTCGAATCAGTCGCACGGCGGCAATCGGTTGGCGCATCATTCTGAGGGCGAGAGGCAGCGATCGCAGCTTCCCGTCTGGGCTAATCGCTGCGGATAAGTCGGGCAGATCATGATCAATGTCGTCACTGACTACTCTCACCATCGCTACAGGAACTCCTGCCTGAGCCAAGATCGTCAGGATGGCTGCTCCTTCCATATCCACGACATCGGCTTGATGGATTTGTCCGAGTTGCCGCTTTTCGTGAGCAAATGAAATCATACGATCGCTCGTAAACGCCCGAACTAGAGAAATCCCCTCCAAACGTTTTTGGATCTGATCTGTCAGCGTCGGATCGCACTCCCAAATCGTACCTGACGCATTTTGACAGGACTGGTAAAGCACCCGATCGCCCACTCTCAGCATAGGGACGAGGCTCCCACACAAGCCCATGACCAAAACGCCCGATCGTAGAGCTTCAGTTAAGGATGACGAGCGCTGCCAGTGGGTTAGAAATCGGGTAACTGGCTCAATGCCGATCGGAAGCGCTACGACGTGCGGCGAGTTTTTGCAGGATTTTAAACCGCGACAGACAGCTTGATATTCTGCACCTTGGGGGACGAGAAGAGTTAGCAAAAAGAATAAGGATGGAGTATTACAGAATTCTATTCGGATGATCTGTAGGATATGAAACGTCTCTACAGACGACTCCATACTCTAATCTGGTAGACCTAGCATTTACTGAATCGCCCCTATGGTACAGCCAAATCGCAATCACTCTTCGCGAGAGCGTTTTAATATTTCTCGACTGGCGATCGCTGCCCCGTGGCTCACCATTGGTTTTTGGCTCGCCGTCACTGTTGCGGGGATTATGGCATTTAGCTCCCTCAAATATGCGCTGTTTCCTGACATCGCCTTTCCAGTGGTGGTGGTGAATGCTAGTGCGCCCTTGACGACTGCCCTCGACACCGAGCGCGAGTTGACCCAGCCGATCGAGCAAACTCTACGATCGCTCGAAGGCTTAGATGAGATTCAGTCTTCAACTTATTCGAGTCAGTCGGCGGTGAGTGTGTCGTTTAAAGTGGGGACGAGTCTGGAAGACTCTGCCCGTGAGGTTGAAACGGCGATGAAGTCGGTAACGTTGCCCCAAAATGGGACGTTTAAGGTGATTGCGCTCAACCTCAATGAGTCGGCGGCAGTGAGTTATGTGATCGATAGTTCGTCTCGTAGTTTGGCTGACTTGACGACCCTGGCAAACGAGCAAATTGTGCCTGCGATCGCCAAGCTTCCCGGTGTACTCAAAGTCTCGTTGTTGGGTACGGGAGGACAAACTCCACCATCGGCAACGTCTTCTCCTCAAGCAGGTCAACTCGGAACGTTGGTGCGGTTTAACGGGGCAGATGCGCTGGCATTTCAGGTGATTAAGCGGGGCGATGCCAACACGCTCGAAGTCGTGAGTGCGGTTGAGAAAGAAGTGGCGCGACTGCGAACGTTGCCGGACTTAAAGCTGACCGTGGCGGCGACTCAAGCAGATTACATTCAGAAAGCGACTCGATCGACGATCGATGCCTTGATCGAAGCGATCGCCCTTGCCGTGATCGTGATTTTCCCCTTCTTGAGAAGCGGGTCAGCGACGCTAATTTCGGCTCTGGCGATTCCGATTTCGCTGCTTGGAACGTTTATCGTCATGGCGATTTTTAAGTTTAACCTGGAGACGATCACGCTGTTGGCGTTAGCGCTGGTGATTGGCAGTGTGGTCGATGACGCGATCGTCGATGTCGAAAATATCAGCCGTCACATCGAGAATGGCGAATCGCCAAAGCAAGCCGCCCTAGACGCGACTGATGAAATCGGCTTACCTGTGACCGCAGCGACCTTAACGGCAGTGGCAGTGTTCCTTCCGATCGGGCTGATGGGTGGTGTCATTGGACAGTTCTTCAAACCCTTTGGCATCACAGTTGCTGCTTCGATGTTGACTTCGCTGCTGGTGGCGCGAACCCTCTCGCCCGTCTTATCGATCTATTTGCTGCGAGCCAAAAAATCGGGCACTCCCCAGCAAACAGGCGCGATTTGGATGAGGTTTTCGGCGGCTTATCGGCGGCTGTTAGCTTGGTCACTGTGTCATCGTGGTATTGTCACCGGAATCGCCCTCCTGAGTTTCGTTGCCGGAATTGCGCTGATTCCTTTGATTCCTCAAGGCTTTATTCCCAAGCTCGATCGAGGCGAGTTTTATGTTCGCTATACGGCTCCGCTCCCGACTCAGGCGACTGCTCCAACCCATCCGTTAACGGCATCGCTGGCAGTGGCAAAACAGCTAGAAGATCAGGTGCGAAAATCGCCAGAAATTGAGACGGTGTTTACGATCGTCGGCTCCCGCGAAGGAGAACCGAACAAAGGTAGTCTCTATGTGAAGTTGAGGAACGATCGCACCCTCTCCACCGCAAAGCTGCAAGACCAAATTCGGGCGACGCTGCCCAATCTAGACGGGGTAACAACCAGTGTTGAAGACATTCCGTTTGTTGAGGCAGGCAGTCAGAAGCCCTTGCAGATCGCGATTCAGGGTGATGACCTCGCGGTGTTGAGCCGAGTTGCCACTGACTTAAAGGCAAAAGTGCAGACGCTGCCTGGTTTTGCGGATGTGACGATCGTCGGGGCATCGGGCAAAGAGATTCAGCAAATTGAGCGCAAAGCAGGGAAGCGAGTCGTTTATGTCAGCGCTAACTTGGGCAAAGGTTTAGCGTTGGGAGACGCGACAGAGACGCTCGTTAAAGAAGCCAAAGCCTTGATTCCGCCCGGAGTCACCCTTAATTTGGGCGGCGATTCGGCAACGAGTAGCCAAATTTTTAGCAGTTTTGGGTCTACATTGGCGTTATCTGCTCTGTGTATTGTGATTGTCTTAGTTGGGTTGTTTCGCAGTTGGGTTGATCCGTTGGTCGTCGGACTCTCGTTACCGTTAGCATTAGTGGGGGCGATGTTGGCGTTGCTGTTTACTCAAAGTGATTTTGGTATGATTTCGCTAATCGGCTTCGTGTTTCTGTTGGGGTTAACGACGAAGAATGCGATCCTCATCGTGGATTATATCAATCAGCTACGCAGAGACGGCTTAGAGCGGACAGAAGCCATTCTCAAAGCGGGACCGATTCGGCTCAGACCAATTTTGATGACCACGGCTGCGACGATTTTGGGCATGGCTCCGATCGCTCTTGGTTTGGGTGCGGGGTCTGAGTTGAGATCGCCCATGGCAATCGCGATCGCGGGTGGATTGGTCACCTCAACGTTACTCAGTCTGATTGTTGTTCCCGTCGTCTACACGCTGCTGGATGATCTTAAACCCCGCCACCGTGAGGCAAAGTCATGACGAAAGCATTTGTGACAGGTGGAACGGGCTTTGTCGGAGCCAATCTAATCCGGCTTTTGTTGAAAGAAGGCTATCAAGTTCGGGCACTGGTTCGGCAAGACAGCCGTTTAGATAACTTGCAGGGACTCGATGTTGAACTCGTCAAAGGCGATTTAACCAATCCGAATTTAGCGACACAGATGACGGGATGTGAGGTCTTATTTCACGTCGCGGCACACTATTCGCTGTGGCAAACCGATCGCGATCGGCTCTATCAAGCTAACGTGATGGGAACGCGAAACATTCTCACGGCTGCCCGTCAAGCTGGAATTGAGCGCAGCGTTTACACCAGTTCGGTGGCGGCGATCGGAGTGGGTGATTACGGTCAACCCGTTGATGAAACCCATCAATCCCCGGTTGAAGAACTGATTGGACATTACAAAAAATCAAAATATTGGGCAGAACAGGAAGCCGTTAAAGCCGCTCAAGCCGGACAAGATATCGTGATTGTGAATCCCAGCACTCCGATCGGGGCATGGGATCTCAAACCAACTCCCACTGGAGAAGACATTATTTTGCGAATGCTGCGGCGAAAGATGCCTGCCTACGTCGAGACAGGGTTGAACTTCATCCATGTGGAAGATGTTGCTCAGGGTCACTTACTGGCACTACAAAAAGGGAAGAGCGGCGATCGCTACATTCTCGGACACCAAAATCTAACGCTGAAACAACTGCTTGACCAACTCAGTCAACTAACAGGACTACCCGCCCCGTCCCGATCGATTCCCGCCTGGATTCCTCTCAGCGTCGCCTGGGTCGATGAGCGAATTTTGGCACCTCTGGGAAAAACGCCGACCGTGTCGATCGATGGGGTGAGGATGTCTCAACACGCAATGTACTACGATGCGACAAAAGCAGTACGCGATCTGGGGCTGCCCCAAACCCCTATCTACACGGCTTTAAAAGATGCCGTAGACTGGTTTGTATCAAACGGTTACGTAAATTAACAGAGATCCAGCATTTCTGTCCCTGTGAGGAGAAGGCAAAGACTATGGCAATTCAATTACAGCAAGCGATCGAAGTTGGCAAATATTTGGTGATGCAGCGCCTCAGAGGACGCAAGCGATTTCCGTTGACGCTGATGTTAGAGCCGCTGTTTCGATGCAATCTGGCTTGCACTGGGTGCGGCAAAATTCAGCATCCGACTGAGATTCTCAAACAAAACATGACTCCTGAACAGTGTTTTGCCGCCGTTGAAGAATGTGGTGCGCCTGTGGTGGCAATTCCGGGCGGTGAGCCGCTTTTGCACCCTCAGATTGACGAAATTGTGCGCGGGTTAGTGGCACGCAAAAAGTTTGTCTATCTCTGCACCAACGGCATTTTGTTAGAAAAAAGTCTCTCTAAATTCACGCCATCGCCCTATCTGACGTTTAGCGTTCACCTCGACGGCTTACAAGAACTGCACGATAAATGCGTCGATCGTAAAGGCGTGTTTGACACTGCCATCAAAGCGATTAAAGCCGCAAAAGCAAACGGCTTCCGGGTGACGACCAACACCACGATCTTTGAAGGGGCTAACCCTAAAGAAATGCAGGAGTTTTTCGACTTTCTCGACACGCTCAACATCGACGGCATGATGGTGTCTCCAGGCTATAGCTATGAGTGGGCACCCAACCAAGACCATTTTCTCAAGCGCGAACAGACGAAATCGCTGTTTCGAGAAATTTTGGCTCCGATGAAAACAGGTCAGAAAAAGTGGAACTTTAACCACAATCCGCTGTTTCTAGATTTTCTGATCGGTGAGAAAGACTACGAATGCACCCCCTGGGGAATGCCTAGCTACAGCGTTCTCGGCTGGCAGAAACCTTGCTATTTGCTCAACGAAGGACACTACACGACCTATAAAGAACTCTTAGAAAAAACCGACTGGGATCACTATGGTCGCAAGAGTGGCAATCCTAGCTGTGCCGATTGTATGGTGCATTGTGGCTATGAGCCAACTGCCGCAATGGACTCGATGCAGCCAGAAAATATCGGACGCTCGATCGGAGCCGTCTTTGGCACATAACTAGGGAATGACCCTCCCAATCCCTCTCCTGCGGGGAGTCAGAAATCTTGTTTCCTCTCCTGCGGGCTACCGTGTACACACAAATCGTTGAGCACTTCGTTTCAGTCGGCTTCAGCCCCCTAAATCCCCCAAAATTAGGGGACTTTGACCCTGAGCAATATCTTGAACTTTGAACCTTTTTCTGGCTCAAAGTCCCCCAGAATGGGGGATTTAGGGGGCGAAGATCTCGGCGATGACGGGATCAGGAGGACTTGCGTGTATGCAGTAGCTCCTGCGGGAGAAGGCTAGGGTGAGGGCAATTCTTTGGTTTATACCCGGATTTAGAAACGTCGCATCTCTGGCGATCGCTGCCCATGAAACGGTTTTTCCCTTACCCGCAATGGGTGCCCTACGTGACGCTGTTGGTCTGGGTTTTGCCTCTCGTGCTGCTCAGAAGTGGACAGCAAAGCCTGATGGCGCACGATGAAGGAATTTATGCGGCTCAAGCTCGATCGATTTTGCAAACGGGCGACTGGGTGAGCGTGCAGTGGGGCGGTGAAGCGGGGTTTGATCGCACGATCGGGATTCAGTGGCTGATTGCCGCCTGTTATTTGATGTTTGGCACCAGTGAAGGAACGGCGCGATTGCCTAGCGCGATCGCGTTTGTTCTCAGTGTGTTGTTGACCTACCGAATCGGTGGCTATCTCCTAAATTCTCGTCTGGCGTGGTTGGGTGCGGCAATTTTCAGCGTCATTCCTTTAGTCGTGCAATATGGGCGATTAGCCACTCAAGATTCTGTCCTCGTTTTCATTGAGCTACTCGGAATCTGGGCGCTTTTAGAAGCAACCCATTCTCATCTCAACCGCCGATCTGTGTGGCTTTTGCTGGCAGGATGTAGCGTTGGATGGGGATTTTTAATTAAAGGATTCATGATTTTTCCGGCGGCGGTGGCGATCGTGCCCTATCTCATCGGGCAACAGTCGCGTCATCGGCATCTCACAAATCCCTGGTTATCTGTGGGTTTAGGATTGGGTGCCCTGCCTACGATCGTCTGGTTGAGAGCCGCGATCGCGAACTATGGCGATAAACCGATCGCAGAACTCTTTGGTAAACTCATCCATCTCAAAGGACAAACGTATCAAGGAGCCGGTCCGTTTTACTATGTCTGGAACATCCCGGCGAATGGCTTTCCGTGGGTGTTTTTTGCGTTAGCGGGATTGTGGTTAGCGTTCTTCGATCGCGATGTCCGACACCTTCTAAAAGACAATCACGCTCGATTATTATTGCTAGGCTATCCCATTCTGCTATTCGTCGAACTGACGTTATTTGGAACTCGCACTCATTATTACCCGCTTCAGTTAATGCCCTTTGTGGGATTGTTGGCGGCAATCGCGCTTAACCAACTCGCCATTCTCTACGCAAATCGCAAACAATATCGACTTTTAATGAGTCTGAACTTATTCTTTGGTGGCTTTGCCATGATTCTGATCACGATGAGTGTCGCAATTCTGACTCATTTGATCGCGATTCCAAATGTGACATCAAAGATTTTATTTTTAGGCTCGATCGTGGCTCTTGTCGTCGGATTGGGATGGCTGATTTTGCCGATCGTCTGGCTGAGACGACCTCAGACAGACTTGACGAAATCATCGCAGCAATGGCTAGCAGGATGGCTGCTCACCTCTTGGATGGGACTAGCAATGTTGGGTTTAACGGGACTATGGGGAAACTACGTTCCTCAACTGAAGACATTTTTGCAAACGCCCCAGGTTGAAGCGGTGCTGAGATCACATCCTGTTAGTTTTGTGGTGAACGAAGATCAGATGGGACGCGACGATCGTAAAACTCATCTGCTGCTCAATTTTTATACTCCGCAGATAGGACGACATCTCACTCAAATAAATCTTCTACAGCCAGATGAATATACGTGGCTCGATCCGAGTGTTGCAGCTACTAAATCCGCTCAATATCCGGTGATTGGTTCATTTCAGAAGTGGCAACTGATTAAGAAACCATAATCGGCAGTTTCACAACCACGATTGTTCCTTGCTTGACCTCACTTTGAATCGTGATCTGTCCTCTATGCAGATCGACACATTGACGCACGATCGCCAACCCTAACCCGATTCCTGGAATCGTATCGACATTGGCAGCGCGATGAAACGATTCAAACAAATGAGGGAAATCTTCAACCGGAATGCCAATGCCATAATCTTGTAATTGAAACATCACAAACCCAGGATCATCCAACGCCGGACACTGCACCTTTAACTGAATACTGCTTCCGCGAGGTGAAAATTTGACAGCATTGCTCAATAGATTCGTCAAAGTGAGTGTCAAAAGGTTGGGGTCTAACATCACCTCAACATTATCGTCACTCACAATCTCCCACTGCAAAGCTGGAGAGCTATCCGCTCCTAAATTCATATCAATCAACAAATTGGCGCAAAACTTAGGGAAATTGAGCTGAATCGGGTGAAATTCTAGCGTCCCAGAATTGACTTTGCCCAGCGTCAACAGATCGGTCAAAATTGTCGTCATCGATCGCACCGCCTGCCGAATTTTTTGTAGATAACCCACGCGCCGCTCTTGAGAACACTGGTCGCCCATGCGCTCAACCAACTCGGCAGAAGTCATGACGATCGCCAGCGGAGTCCGAAATTCGTGGGACGTGGTGGTGATAAACCGCGACTTGAGATCGCTGAATTCTTGTTCTCTCTCCAGGGCTGCTGACTCGGTGCGCTGCCTTTCAGCAGCCTCTTGCCTCAGTTGTTGGGTGGCTTGCTCTAACTCTTGAGTGCACTGCTGAACTTGAGATTCTAACTCTCCATTGCGACTTTGCAGACGAGACTGTGCCTGATGATGCTTAAGGGCGAGCGCGATCGTGCTATATAAGTCTGTGACATCAAATGGTTTGAGAATATAACCATAAGGGGCAGTCTGAAAAGCCTGTTGCAGCGTAGCAGAATCTGCATAAGCGGTCAGATAAATAATGGGAACGTCACAGTGCTCCCGAATTTTTTGAGCCACCCACACACCGCTTTGATTATTTTTGAGTCGAATGTCGAGCAGCACCAAATCGGGGGAGGTCTGTTTTAAGAGCGCCAGCGCAGTTTGATGCGAGTCAGCAACTCCAGCAACCTGATAATGGGCTGCCTCTAATCGCATTTGAATATTGAGGGCAACTACACTTTCATCTTCGACAATCAGAATCTTTTCGCCTGTCATTGTCTGGTTACCTTGTGGTCTGATTCGATCCTAACGCTGCGATCGCGTTCTCTTCTCAGTTTGTGTTTATTTCTTACCAAACACTGCTCGAATAAACACGGTAGTGCTGTTCCAGGTGACGGTTTGATTAGCCAAGCGTTGACTAAATCGCTGACGAATCTGGTCAATCTCATCGTGAGACAGCCGATGAGCCAGGTAATCGGCATAGCTTGGAGTGGAACGATCAACTGCAAACCAGCGATCGCAGAGTGCTTGACTCAGATACACATCGGTTTGAGAACGGACGGGGTAAAGCTCGACTGAAAAGTGTGCATTCTCAAAGAGTAGTCGCAAGTCGTCAACATCCCAATTCACCTTTGGGTCTGAGTTTTGACTATAGATCGCTTCTTCTGCCTGAATGAGACGATCGTAAAGGTCGTCATCTAGCCAGGTGCGATCGAGCAGTTGATAGAGCCGTTGAGCATGGCGAGGCACGGCTTCTGCCAGGGCTAACACGCCGTTGGATTGGAGTAAATCTGCCAGTTGCGACACGATCGCTCTGTCAGGGTGTGATTGCAGCGCGTTGCGTCCAAGAATGCGATCGAACTTTAATCGAGTCGAGTCCAGAACTGTGGATAACTCACTCAATTCCGCTTGCACAATGACAGGACGGGATAATTCTGGCAGCGTGTTGGCTTGCTCGGTGAGCGCATCGTGATCTTTCTGCGTGTGCACACAGGCATACACTCCGCCTTCTGGCACCTGACGAATGGCTTCCCAAGTGAGAAGTCCGCTCCCGGCGTTGAGGTTGAGAATCAGATGATGGCGTTGCGGAGCGGCGAGATCAAAGAGCCGATCGCGAAGCTGTCCCAGGGTCTCACCGACTTGACCGAGGGTGCGCTGAACCCATCGATCCAAATTGGAATCAGCAGGACTTATGGTTAATCCTTCGGGCAAGGCAATGCCGATTCCTTCTACGAGTGCGGCGAGTTGTGCCTCTCGTTGCCGAGTCACTTTTGTGCGGATCTGTGTCTCAAATCCCTGGTCTGAAGGTTGATAAAAGACTTGCCCTTGCAAACTACCAGGGAGATATTGCTGCTCGATCCAGTGGTCTCGATAAGAGTGCGGGTAGAGATATCCTGAGCCGTGTCCAAACCCCTGTTTATCGCGGCTAGAGTCTCGTAGATGGAGTGGCACTTCCGATTCTCGCTCTTGCTCGATCGCTGCCAAAGCATCAAAAAATCCCATCACACTATTCGATTTAGGAGCCGTCGCCAGATAGAGCGCCGCTTGAGCAAGAGGATAGCGACCTTCGGGCATTCCGACGCGATCGAACGCCTCGGCGCAGGCAGTCACGATTACGATCGCGTTTGGGTCAGCCAATCCCACGTCTTCCCCCGCCAAAATCACCATTCGGCGAAAGATAAAGCGCGGATCTTCTCCGGCATAGACCATGCGTGCCAGCCAATAGAGCGCGGCATCGGCATCAGAACCCCGCAGACTTTTGATAAACGCGCTAATCGTATCAAAGTGGGCATCCCCTTCTTTGTCATAAAGCACCGCTCGACGCTGAATTGATTCCTCGGCAACCGATCGGGAAATGTGAATGATCCCTGCTGCATCCGCCGGGGTCGTTTCAACCGCGAGTTCTAGCGCATTGAGCAGTGCGCGTGCATCTCCGTTGGCGACGTTGACCAGATGATCGAGCGCGTCTGAGTCGAGTTGAATAGCACGATCGCCATATCCCCGGTCTCGATCGTTCAAGCTTTGCTCAACGACTCTTCTCAGATCGTCTTCACCCAGAGGCTTAAGCTGAAAAAGGCGCGATCGACTCACTAACGCTTTATTGACTTCAAAATAAGGGTTCTCGGTGGTTGCCCCAATCAAGATCACGGTGCCATTTTCGACCCAGGGCAACAGTGCATCTTGCTGGGATTTGTTGAAGCGGTGAACTTCATCGACAAAGAGAATTGTGCGTTGGCTGTGCTGTCCGCGTTTTTCTTGAGCGGTGGCGATCGCGTCTCGAATATCTTTGACTCCTGCTAAGACTGCGTTGATCGCGATGAAGTGCGCTTTGGTCGTGTTGGCAATAATTTGCGCCAGCGTTGTCTTTCCGGTTCCGGGCGGTCCGTAGAAGATCAGCGATGAAATCTGATCGGCTTGAATGGCTCGTCGCAAGAGTCGCCCTTGTCCAATAATTGCCGCTTGTCCAACAAATTCATCCAGCGTGCGAGGGCGCATTCGAGCCGCAAGCGGGGCTTCTGCATCGGTGAGATCTTGGCGGTGACGATCGAATAAATCCATTAACTGAGTTTGGTCAAAAGAGTATCACGTTTGAGATAGAGCGGATGTCGAGGTTGTCCAGTTTTTGTAATGCCTAAACAGTAGATGGTTTTCTGAGAACTCAACCGTTTATTCACTGCCCGATCGCGCCCTCTCAAAGTCCCCCAATTTCCCCACGCGAGGATGATCATATCAACCCGATCGCTCAAACTGAAGAGATAGCGATCGTTATCTTCCCCGATCGGATCTTCAATGTGCTTAAGAAGCGGCGGACTTTTTGCCCGATACGCAAATAGATTCACCACTTCTAAACCGCCATAGCCCCAGTCTTGAACAAACCCGATACATCGTCGAATCGTTGGATCGTTGACAGTCGCATCGGCTTGATTGGGGTTGAGCATCACAAACCCGACTTTAGGCGACTCACTCCACGATCGCCAAAGCGAATATCGATAATGCCTGGAATCGTCAAAGATTGCGCCTGATTGCATCACTCACCCTAACGGGATTCTCCCCGGAAGCACGGCATGAATATATTCACTGCCCGACTCAGGAAAGCCCCGGTGATAAAGAGCTTCTTCGGGTCTACCCCAGCCTAATTGCAGCAGAATTTCTAGTGTGTCATTGCTGCCCTGGTGGGTTAGTGTTGCCCATTCGGTACGATCGAGAATGCGATCGAGATCCTGCCCCGACATCGGCTGATGAAACTTCCCACAATTCATACTTAAGTAGAAATCCATTTCGTCAGTGGCTTCTTGCCAAAACGCCAAGATCGAAGCCTTTGCCGCTTTCAGAATCATGCGATCGCAATTGAGACTAATCAACTGATCGTCGATTTTGGGGTAGCGAAACGCGCTACCTTTAATCGTGATGGTTTGCCAAACCACGCCAGAAATTTGATGCTCTCGCTGATAGCGATGCACCGTGTTGCGAAAGTCATTATAGGCAGTGAATTTTTGAATGCCGTCAGATTTGACAAAGCGATCGATAATCGGATTGATGCCCGACGGCGTTGCAGCCAAGTTGAGACGCTGCCCATTCATGCAGGCTCGTCGCTCGTCAGTGAGAATTTTGACCAACTCTTCGGTGCTGTAGATTTTTGACATCTCAAAACATCCTAGCCAGAGTGTCTACTACTCAATCTTTCTTTGAATGAATCCTAGCGCGTCACGCTCATCGAACTCGTGTTTGTCAGGGTCTTCTTAAGAATCTCTCGATTGTCACCCCAAACGCGGACGAATTCCATAATGACGCAGTTGCAGATAATCGTGCAAGATCCGATCGTGATCAAAGCAAAGATTGCGCGGTATCTCCCAAACATTGACGACTTTTGCGTTTTTGGCATCGTCTCCTGCCGTCGGTTCGCCCTGAGCTGTGGCGATATAAACCATGCTGATCGTGTGCTGTCGAGCATCTCTTGCCGGATCGGAATAGACGTTGAGCAACTCGACTAACTCCACCTCTAAGCCAATTTCTTCCATCGCTTCTCGACGAGCAGTCGTTTCTGTGGGTTCACCATAGTCCATAAATCCGCCCGGAATCGCCCAGCCGTAAGGAGGATTGAGCCGCTCAATCAGAATAATTGGACGATCGGGGCGATCAACCATTTCAATAATAATATCCACCGTAGGAGAAGGATTTTTGTGAGCCATCAGCAGATCAGGGGGAATAAAGGGCGGCGGGTGCAAGTCGGGGTTTAAGCCGAGTTTCATCCTTTCTTTTGACCGATTCTAACGTTCAGCGCGCCATGCTACAGTTCTCACATCTTATGTGTTAAGTTTTCGTCCTTCACCCTTCACCCGTTCTTATGCCTTTTCCCAGATCTAGCGGCATTTTATTGCATCCTACTTGTCTTCCCAGTCGGTTTGGCGTAGGAGAATTAGGCTCAGAGGCACAGCGCTTTATTGATTTTATGGCGAATAGTGGGCAGCAATTTTGGCAAGTGCTGCCATTGGGTCCGATCGGATACGGCAACTCGCCCTATGCGTCCTATTCAGCAACAGCAGGCAACCCATTGCTGATCAGCTTAGAAGTGTTGCAAAACCAAGGGCTGCTGTGGGATGAAGAGTTGTGGAACGTTCCTGAGTTTCCGATCGGGTGGGTCGATTTTGATCGCGTCACTGCCTTCAAGATGCCTCTGTTGCAAAAGGCGTGCGATCGCTTCAAAACGCAAGCCTCTTCTGGGCAACAGCAAAAATTTGCCGACTTCTGCCACGGCAAAGCCTATTGGCTCGATGACTATGCGCTCTTCATGGCGTTGAAGGGAGAACACGGCGGCAAAAGCTGGCATCATTGGGAACCAGATTTGGCACATCGTCAGCCCGACGCACTCGAACAAGCTCGTCAACGCTTAAATAGCGAGATTTATTATCACAAATATCTTCAGTTTGAGTTTTTTAACCATTGGGTAGAGATCAAGCAATATGCCAACGATCGCCATATTGAAATCATTGGTGACATTCCCATCTACGTGGCTCACGACAGCGCCGATGTCTGGGCAAACCCCGAAAACTTCTCGCTCGATGAAAAGACGGGCGAACCTAAATTAATGGCAGGCGTTCCTCCCGATTATTTCAGCGATACGGGGCAACTGTGGGGCAACCCGGTCTACAACTGGGAGCACTTGCAAGAGCAGGGGTTTGCCTGGTGGCTGCGTCGATTTGAGGCGATGTTAGATTATGTGGATATCATTCGCATCGACCACTTTAGAGGGTTTGAGGCTTATTGGGCGGTGCCTCAAGGTGAGACAACCGCGATGAATGGTGAATGGATTAAAGCCCCTGGTGAGGAATTTTTTGAGGTGCTGCGGCTCAAACTAGGCAGATTGCCAATCATGGCTGAAGATTTGGGAGTCATCACACCAGATGTTGAGGCATTGCGCGATCGTTTCGAGTTCCCTGGCATGAAGATCTTGCAATTTGCCTTCGGCTCTGATCCGGGCAATCCCTTTTTGCCCTTTAACTTTAGGCACAACAGCGTTGTCTACACGGGCACTCACGACAACGACACCACGATCGGATGGTATGACTCTGCATCCGATTGGGAGAAGGAGCAAGTCTGGCTTTATATGGGCAACATCGGCAATGACGGTGTGCATTGGGAGTTGATTCGTCTGGCGTTGACTTCGATTTCAAATCAAGCTTTAATTCCCTTGCAAGATTTAATGGGACTCGACAACTCGGCAAGAATGAATTTCCCAGGCACCGCCGAAGGAAATTGGGGATGGCGCTATCGATCGGAGATGCTGAGTCACGAGTTAGGCGAAAAGCTGAAAACTCTGACGCGCGTTTCGGGTCGGCTACGCCAACATCAAGAGGGTGAATCTGATTAGCTCAGTAATCCGTCTGCCATTAAACTGAACCCTCTGTGATCCCTGGGAGGTGGACGCTCTTAATCTCAGCTTCACGGTAACGACATCTCAAGTCTTTAATCTGGTTAACTGTAGTTTACAAATCTGATCAATGATTCGTGCATTTCGGAAATATCATCGCCTTCTCGCCATCATTATGGTATTGCCGCTCACGCTTACGGTGTTGACGGGCATGACTTTTCCCCTTGCCGAAAGGCTTGAGGCAGACTCTATCGCCAAAACATTAATTGGACTTCACAGCGGTGAGATTTTTGGACTAGAAGCCATTTATCCTTTACTCAACGGGTTGGGGCTGGTTGGATTGCTCGTCACGGGGATCACGATGACAGGGCTGTTTCGCCAATCTCGTAAGCAGGCTGAATAGCGCATCTAGGCTCTCGAAGCAGCTATCTTCAGCCTTTACCTTCAAACCACGGCTGCGGCTTTTAACTCAAAAATCTTCTCAATCACATCGGCGACCACTCTATCAGGCGTAGACGCACCGGAGGTGATGCCGACCACGATTTTGCCATCAGGAAGCCAGTCTTGAACGATTTCTAACTCGCGGTTGAGAGGCTTATGTTCAATATCTCTCGATCCAATACGTTCAGCGCTGTCAATGTGATAAGAGGGAATCTGACGATCGACCGCAATCTCCTGCAAGTGCGTTGTGTTAGACGAGTTATAGCCGCCGATCACGACCATCAGATCGAGGCTTTCGTCCACTAAGTCAAACATGGCATCTTGCCGTTCTTGAGTAGCATCACAAATGGTGTTGAAGCTGAGGAAATGCTGATTAAGCTGATCGGGACTATATTTTCGCATCATAGTGTGCTCAAATAATTTGCCGATCTGCTCGGTTTCGCCTTTGAGCATCGTGGTTTGATTGGCGATGCCGACACGAGTTAAGTCCCGATCGGGGTCAAACCCCAGCGAGATCGATCGCTGAAATTTAGTTAGAAATTCGTCACGATCGCCGCCGTTGAGAATGTAGTTTGCCACATATTCGGCTTCTGCCAGGTTCAAAACAATCAGATAGACTCCAGCAAACGAACTGGTGGCAACGGTTTCTTCGTGGTTATATTTACCGTGAATGATCGAGGTATGCGCGACTTTTTTGTGCTTCTCGACGGTGTTCCAGACTTTTGACACCCACGGGCAGGTTGTATCGACAATTTTGCAGCCGCGATCGTTGAGAATCTGCATTTCTTGAACGCTGGCACCAAATGCAGGCAAAATCACTACGTCGCCCATTCCGACTCCAGAGAAGTCTTTTTCGCCATTAATCAGCGAGATGAAATGCACGTCCATCTCTCGCAAACGTTGATTAACTGAGGGATTGTGGATAATTTCATTGGTGATCCAAATTCGCTCGGTGGGGAAGTGTTGACGGGTTTCATACGCCATTGCCACCGCTCGCTCAACGCCCCAACAAAACCCAAACGCCTCCGCCAATCGAATCGTGACATCGCCTCGCGTCAGGGTGTATTGACGATCGCGGATTTGCTGAATCAAATCGCTTTGATATTCAGACTCCATGACTCCGGCAACCTCAGTCTCGTGACCAAACCCTTTGCGGTGATAGTTTTCAGAACTGTTGAGCGATCGCTTAAACGCTTTGGTATCCATCCCGTCTTTTTCCCTTCTGTGGCGCTAATTGCTTTCTCTATTTGTGATCATAAAGCGGTTGGGGGACAGAGGACGAAGAGTGAAGTCTTCTATTTAAGGTTTTTCAGCAGGCTGAGAGTCTAACGCCAATTGACTAAAGGTTTGAATCGCCGATCGCCACACCAAATATCCCTGCCGATTTAGGTGCAAACCGTCTGTGGTGAGTTCCGATCGCAAATATCCTTCGCTGTCGGCAAATAACGGCTGCAAATCGAGATAAGAGACTCCCAACTCTTTGGCGATCGTCTCGATCGCTTGATTGAGAGTGTGAATCCGTTCATTGGAGGTGTCTAAAAGCTGCTGACGTTTTTCTAGACTTGCATCTGGGTTCGCACTGTGGGGCAAAATTGACTGGACGACTAGCTTAGATTTGGGGTGAGCTTGCTTTAACTGATCAATGATTTGCCGATAGGTGTCTGTCACTTCCTGATCAGAGAAACCTTTTGTCAGGTCGTTGATGCCGATCATCACAAAGATGGCTTGTGGCTCAGTGTCGTTCAACAGATTTAAGCGTTTGAGCAACCCGGTTGATGTTTCGCCAGAGATGCTTTGATTAAGCCACGTCCGATCGCTCGGCAACAACTCAGATGGAAACCACAGACTGAGCGAATCTCCGGCTAAAACAGTTAAGCGATCAGGCTTGTTTTTGGCGACAGCTTTTGCCTCATGCCCTAACAAGTCAACCCATTGAGTATAAGTAAGCTGTTGTCGCGACTTTAGCTTGGTCGCCAGCGCAACGGCTTCTTCTGCGCTAGACATCGCAGGGGTCACGATCGCGGAGATTTTGATCTGAGAAGGACTCGGAGATCGCCCATATCTAGCGATCAGCAAGACCACCGTTGCGACTAGCAAAAAGTTGGCGGCTAAAGACAAAAATGCCCAGCTAGGGAAGGACTTATGAGTTGCGACTGCCATGATGAACCGCGTAGAATGACATCGATTGTAGTGGAAGAATGCGAGTGTGAATTTTTTAAGTGAGCGATCGACGCTCGTGGGTCGCGCCCGCGATTCATTAAACAATTGCGCGACCGAGAAAATCATGGGGCATACTAGCAAGCACCATCTCTCACCGAAAACGCACTCTTAGATCGACGCAGGTAAATTTAGTATGTCTATCGAGCAACTACAGCCCGCACCCCCACAGCAAGTTGGGGTTTATGTACCTTACTACCCCCAGGCAAACAAAAAACAAATGTTGCCTTTCGCCATCAGCTTGCATCATAAAGGTGCGCTAGAAGGTCAACGCAAAATTGAGGGAGGCGATAGCATTCCCTTCATCGCGACTTGGAATGTCTCATCATTGCCTGCTGACTTGTGCCGTTGTCGCATCCAATTTGACGGCAATGCTGAACTGAGCTACGAAGTCATGATGGCAAACTTTGAGTTTATCGATTTTTTGATTGAAGTGATTATGAACTTCAGACGCGCCCGTCTCGCTGATTTCTCTCAGTCGTTTTATCGCAAACTGCTGCGATTGGAAGATTGAGCCGCGTGTCTTGAGTCTTCAGTGCTTAGGTTTTAATAAATATACAAAAGCTGTAGTGATCTTGCAGAGCGTTAAGTGCGGTTTCTCGAAACCGTCATTACAGCTATTTTTTTATATCTAGAAATATTACTATCACCTTAGAATAAGTATATTGCCCACTAAAGATTTAAACGGAGTGAGGACGTGCCAAAGTCCGCGAAGCATTTACTGATTGGGTCGCTAGAAGCTTATAGCGGTAAGTCAGCAACGATTTTGGGTATCGCGCATCAACTCAAAGCGAGGGGGCTAGACATTGCTTATGGAAAGCCCTTAGCGGGTGGGTGGGGGCAATCTAAAATGGATGACGATGATGGAGATGTCCAATTTGTTGCCCAAACGCTAGAGCTTCCTCAAAACCGTCTGCAACCGACCCTGTTAACCCTCGGCAATGATACGGTTCAAAAGCGATTGCTGGAAGAGGATCAGACTAACTACCAGGAGCTATTGTCGCAACAATCTCGACAGCAGCAGGGAGATCTGGTGATTCTAGAAGGCTCAGGAACGTTAGACGAAGGCAAGTTATTCGATTTGTCGCTCTTGCAGGTTGCTGAAACCATTCAAGCATCGGTGCTACTGGTAGCTCGGTTCCATTCATTGCTGCTTTTAGATGGGCTGATTTCAGCGAAGCAGAGCCTGGGCGATCGGCTCTTGGGTGTGATTATCAACGATGTGTCTACTGAGCAGTTTGATGTTGTCAACACGCTAGTCATTCCCTTTTTAGAAAAACACGGCATTAAAGTATTCGGCGTGATGCCCAGCAGCACATTGCTTCGCAGCGTCAGCGTGGGTGAATTGGTGCGTCAGCTTAAAGCCGAGGTGTTGTGTCGTGCCGATCGCATGGATCTGATGGTCGAAAGCCTGACGATCGGGGCAATGAATGTCAACTCTGCGCTCAAATATTTCCGAGCGCGTCATAATATGGCGGTTGTGACAGGGGGCGATCGCACGGATCTGCAACTTGCCGCTTTAGAAACCTCAACTCAATGCCTGATTTTGACGGGTCATATTCCACCGTCAAAAGCAATTATTAGTCGGGCTGAAGATTTAGAGATTCCGATTTTGTCGGTTGATTTAGACACGTTATCGACTGTGGAAATCGTCGATCAGGCATTTGGTCAAGTGCGGTTTCATGAGCCGATTAAGTTTCAATGCGTCTGCCAGATGATCGACGAATATTTTGACAGCGATCGCTTGCTTTTAGAACTCGGCTTAGAAGGCTAAGGACTGTGAATTCAATAAACCCGAAGATTGCGCAGGGCGTGTTGAGCAATGGCAAAACGCACCAATTGCAATCTTCGAGTTTAACCAGTGCTAATCTTCGGGTTTGATCCGCGCTGTATTACGTTTACGAAGTGCAGCAGCGCCCAGACCGACGAGACCAGGCAGCAAGGCGGGTGTGGGAACACTGGTTGTCTTTTGCCCACTTGGAGTTGCACCTGAGTGATCCGAGGGCACGTTCGCTACTAAAGCTTTTTGTAAGCTTTGTGTGTGTCTCTCTTGGGACGGCTGGTTTTGGTGATGGTTTTGACCACCACTGCTACTGCCGAAGAACATGGCGAACAGAGCAAGAAATCCTAAGATAAGTCCTACCATACGTAATCCTCTATTTGTACCTAAAAGAAATTACTGAAGCAGGCTGACTAAACCATGATCTTTTAGCTACTTCCCTAAAATTTTTATCTAAGTATTAAGATGAATGAAGCTTTTGTAAAATCTACGCTACGACGTGTTTAATCAATACGAGATATGCCACAGCACCACATCGTATTGTTGTTGAATTTGAAAATGGGATTGTTGATGACTAATATCTGAGGCTATTGATCGCGATCGCTAACACATTTTATTTAATCCACGATGCTAAGAGACTTGCGAGAAATTTTTTTCTTGCTGTCGTTGTTCGTAGGTTTCGACTTCGCTCACCCTACTATTGCGGATGAAAACTGAGCGACATCGAAGCCCAGATCACTCATGGCTTCATCACTCTGCAATTCCTAAAGTCATATGAGCTGCATCAGGTCAACACTTCTGCATTTTGGCGAGATTGGATTTCTAAATAAACCAGCAAGGCGTTAATATCCGCAGGGTTTACGCCACCGATGCGAGTGGCTTGTCCGATCGTCATCGGTTGCACGTTCGCCAATTTCTCTCTCGCTTCTTTTGACAAGGTTGTGATCGCAGCGTAATTTAAATCTTCTGGCAGCTTGCGATGTTCTTGACGAGCAGTTTGATCGATCTGATGCTGTTGGCGTTGAATATAGCCCGAATATTTGATATCAATTTCTGCGCCCTCTTTTTCAGCCCGATCGAGCCTACAATTTCCCAATCCATGTTGTTCTAAATCGCTATAGTGAAATCCAGAACGACGTAAAAGTTCTGCGAGTGTGATCGATCCTTTAATCACCTGTTGAGTATTCTTCGCAATCGCTTTGCCGATCTCATCGTGTTCTTTAACCCGTGTCTCGTGCAATCGCTCTTTTTCAGCCGTAATGTTTTCTTGTTTAGCGGTGTAGAGTTGCCAACGGCGATCGTCAATCAGCCCAATCTCTCGACCTAATGGGGTGAGACGCTGATCAGCATTGTCTGAGCGGAGCAATAAGCGATATTCCGATCGTGAGGTCAGCACTCGATAAGGTTCGCGCAAATCTTTGGTACACAAATCGTCAATCAGCGTCCCAATATAGCTCTGCTCACGCGGAAAGACGAGCATCTCCTGATGACGACAGAATCGAGCCGCATTCACGCCAGCGACGAGTCCCTGAGCCGCTGCTTCTTCATAGCCCGTGGTGCCATTAATTTGACCTGCACAAAACAGTCCCTCTACTTTTTTAGTCATCAAAGTTGGATAGCACTGCGTCGCGGGCAAATAATCATAATCCACAGCGTAAGCGGGACGGAGCATCGCACAATTTTCTAAACCGGGGAGCGATCGCAGCATTTGCAACTGAATCGTCTCTGGCAGCCCAGTCGAGAATCCCTGAATATAAAGTTCTGGAATATTGCGTCCTTCTGGCTCGATAAAAATCTGATGGCTTTCTTTATCGGCAAAGCGGACAATCTTATCCTCAATGCTGGGGCAATAGCGTGGACCTTTAGAATCGACCCAGCCGCCATACACAGGGGAGAGGTGAAGATTTTCTCTGATAATGCGATGAGTTTCAGTGGTCGTGCGAGTCAGATGACAGGGAATCTGCTCGCGCTCAACCCACAAATCGGGGTCAAAACTGAACCAGCGCACGTCGGTGTCACCCGGTTGCGGTTCGAGCTGGGAGAAATTGACAGAGCGCCGATCGACTCTCGCAGGTGTGCCCGTTTTTAAGCGTCCCGTCTCAAACCCCATTCGATTCAGTGTCTCAGTCAATCCTACTGCCGCAAACTCTCCGGCTCGTCCTGCTGCCATTGATTGATTGCCGACCCAAATCATTCCGCCCAGAAACGTCCCAGTGGTCAGGACAACCGCTTTGCACTCAAATGCCACCCCAAAGTAGGTTTGCACTCCGACAATCTCGTCATTTGCACCTAAGACCAGATCCGTTGCCATGCCTTCACGAATGGTTAAATTCTCCTGATTTTCGACCACGCCTTTCATCACGGCTGCGTATTCGCGCTTGTCAGTTTGCGCCCTTAACGCCCACACCGCTGGACCTCTCGACGCGTTGAGAATTCGCTTTTGTAAGTAAGTCCGATCGCTGATCTTCCCAATCTCGCCGCCCAGCGCATCGACTTCATGGACAAGCTGCGACTTTGCCGGACCGCCGACCGCAGGGTTGCAGGGCTGCCACGCGATTTTATCGAGGTTGAGCGTCAGCAGCAGTGTGCGACAGCCGAGCCGAGCGCTTGCCAGTGCCGCTTCACAGCCAGCATGTCCGGCTCCGACGACGACGACATCATAACCATCAATAAAATCTATTAGGGCATTCATGGCAACGGGGTGCAGCAGGAGGTCAATCTCTACTTTAACGGCTAGCGCTGGTATCCAGCGGGATTGCAGCCATCGGTTGGGTCAAAGCCCGCTACAAACTCCTGCTCCCCTAAACAGGAAACCGTGCAAGAAGTGTCCTTATCCGCTTGGGTATCTCTGATTCTGAAGAGAGCGTTAGCAGCTTCCATTTCAACTTCAGCCACTGCTCTAGCCAGTCTCTCAACGCGTAAAACTCCTTTATTCATCCTTCAGAAATACTCCGATCTGGCAAACTCCTTGAAAGATTCCACAGAATTTGCCAGAGAATCGAGTAAATTGCGCTATTGTGAACAGCAAATCTGAGCCGATCGAAAACAAGGATGAAGTATTTTTTCCTATCTGATGGCTGGTTTGTGGGTCGCATCTGGGAACTCGGCGGCTTGTGGAACGAGATCGCCTGGAGACGTAAACCAGACATTGAGCAAACCACACTCTGCCTGTGGGAAAACGGTGAAAAGCTCTGGCTCTATCGCGTCGAAGATGCCGTATTGATGGTCGAAGTCAAACCTAGCCCCGCGATCGCCACTACTATGCCTAACCCTGAGATCGGACAAGTTGTGTTAAAACGACTGATCACCGCCGATCAAGCGATCGAGATTCTTTGCCACAGCACCAACTCAAACTTAAGCGTATAGTTATACTACCTTCGGCAGATTTAATCAAAATCTTTGATCAAATGTCATCGTAGCCTGTCCGAGTGAGTATAATTCTCAGGCAGATATTAACCTTTGCAAAAAACTTAGGCTTAAATTTTATTTCTGAGATATTCTCCCTGAGCGATTATTGTTGAAAGAAGGTTTCTCCAAACGATAATTACACGCGTCATCAAAATCAGCCTTATTTTCAGTGGCTATTCAGTAGGGTGCATTCACAGTCAATCGTCTGTTTTGATCGACATCAGCAAGAAAGCTATGACTCAACCCGTCACCAATTCCAAACCCCTCCTCGATCCTGTGCAGGATAGTGGCGATTACCAAGCTTGGCAACAAGAAGCCGATGCTCTACCGGAGCCATTTCGGGTCGAGTCTTACGCCGATCGTTTGATGGATGATTTATTTGGCGATGTCGATCGCTTGCTTGACGGTGCCGTTCCTCCATCTGATCCGGTGCGAGTTGAAGTCCCTGCTCCCAGACCCAAGCTCGATCTCGCTCCACCACCCCTATCCTCTGGGCTGCTTTCTCGTCCTCAATGGCAATCTGACCCCAAGAGCGATGACCTGACTCTCCCAGACCTCGGCGAGCTGACTAGCCCTCAACCACCCTCGCGTCGGGTTAGTGGTTTCACTCGTTTCTTAATGGTGATGGGATGTACTTCTGCTGTGGCGGCGATCGCGGTTTGGTCAATCACGAGTGGAATGGCGAGTCGATTGATCACCGCCCTGATTCAGCAGCCAGAAACGGTGGCGCCGACTACCGTGGTGCAAGCTCCCCAGGCGAATACTAACCTCCAGTTTTCAGAGTATGTGCAGCGATCGCTCGAAGCCATCGATCGCAAAGCCACCACTGGAAAATCAGAAGGACTGCCCACCGCTCCTTACAATAGTGGGTTGCCCACAGTTCCGGTTCCTGGCAATCAGCCACCGCTGCAATCGACCCTCACCCTGCCAAAAACGTCCCCGATCGTGGTGACGATACCGCAAGCTCCGGCAACGGTTGACCCCTCGCGCCGAGAGTTAAACCAAATCTTAGGTCGGCTTGCCAGCGTCTTAGAACGCCTCTCTCCGACTGCAAACCGTCCCGCTGCTCTGCAACCTGCTGCTCCTGCAACGTCTGCCAACTCTGAAGCGGCTGCCCCTCAACGCACTTTAGTGGGTGTCCTGGAAGGATCTGATCCCTCTCGCTCGGCGGCTCTGTTTGAGGTAAACGGCATCACTCAGCGATATTACATCGGTGAAAGCATTGGGTCGAGTGGGTGGAGCCTGGTAGAAGTGTCTAAGCAATATGTCACCGTGCGCCGCAATGGAGAAGTTAAGACGATCTCCGCAGGTCAAAAACTCTAGAATAGCGAATAGTGAATCGTCGATCGGGTGCGATCGCGACTCACCGTTCACGAATGCAGGAGTTGTGGTTATGGGTCTGTTTGATGATTTCAGCCAGTTTCTAGAAGCTCGGCTCGATGAGTTTATGCGGAATAACCCTCATTTGGAGCTACAGGCTCTAGAGGAAAAGTTGCGCGAGCAGGAGCAAGAAACGCGGCGGTTGATGGCAGACTTACGGCTTAAAGAACAGCAACTCCAAGACGGGATTTTGGCAACGGCTCAAGAAATTCAGCGCTGGCACAGTCGCATTGAGAAAGCAAAATCTGCTGGGCGGATAGATCTTGCAGAACCTGCACAAGCACACGAGGCAGGTCTTTTGAGAGAGGGCAACCAAAAATGGGGGCAGATGGAAATTCTCAAACAGCGTCTCAAGCAAACTGATGAGTTGCAGCAGCAAATTCAGACTCGTCGCCAAGAGGTGCAAACTAAACTCACCGAAGCGCAAGCGGCTCGTGCGGTTCAAACCGAAACCCGTTGGGCAGTCAACGGCTGGAATCAGGATCAGAACGCGTCCTATATTCACAGTTCGGCTGATCCGCTTGAGCAAGAGTTTAAGCGCTGGGAAGCCCAAGAAGAGCTTGAGCAGATGAAGCGGAAGATGGGAAGTTGACACTCCCCGCTCTAAAGAGACGGGAATTCTTTAATCTACGAGCCAACTTGCTCAGGCAGGATTGCTCCAACCAAAGTAGAGGTCGATTCTCCTAAAGCGTTGCTTGCATCCAGTGCAAAGGTTCCTGTATGCCCTACAGTACCCAATCCCCGACTGAGGATGTTTCTAGCCGCATTGTGATCCCTATCCAGGACACAGCCACACTTACAAACGTGCGTCCTGGTACTCAAAGTCTTTTTCACAATCTCACCACAGCTAGAGCATTCTTGGCTGGTGTATTGGGGATTCACAGCGATTGTGATCCGCCCAAACACCTTTCCGAAGTATTCCAGCCATACCCGGAACTGAAACCAGGATGCGTCGTTAATTGACTTGGCAAGACAATGATTCTTCACCATGTTTTTGATTCTCAAATCTTCGTAGGCGACTACATCGTTAGATGCGATGACGCACCGTGCCAACTTAATAGCATGGTCTTTACGCTGCCTACTTATTTTGAGATGGCGTTTACCAAGAATCTGTCTTGCCTTCCGTCTATTGATTGACCCTTTTACTTTGCGAGAAACACGACGCTGTGAACGCTTGAGAACCACTTCTCCTTTACGGAGAAACTTAGGATTCTCAATCATCACACCTTCTGAATCGGTGTAGTACTCTTTCAAGCCCACATCCAACCCAATCGAGGTTCCCGATGGCTCTAAAACTTCAGAGCGATTCACATCTACACAGAACTGAACGTACACGCCATCGGCGCGTCTAACCAGCCTGACCCGTTTGATTTGGTCAATCGCGTAAAAGCCTAGATCGCGAGTCCCTTTCAGCTTTAAGCGCCCGATTCCACACTTATCAGTGAACGTGATGGTCTTCTTGTCTTCTGCCAGCTTCCAACCAGAGGTCTTGTATTCTACAGAACGACAATCTTTCTGGAATTGAGGGAACCCCTTTTTACCGGAAATCCCTTTCTTGCAGTTTTCAAAGAATCGATTAATCGATGTCCAAGCTCGTTCCGCACTGGCTTGTCTTGCCATGCTGTTTAGTTCATCGGCAAACGGGAAGTTTTTAGCCAGCACAGCACAATATTTCTGCAAGTCATTTTTACCCCTCCCTTTCACATCCATCCAGAGCCGAATGCAGCTATTGCGGATGAATTGGGCGGTACGAATTGCGTCATCTATTGCCGTGAACTGGCTTGATTTCCCGTAGGTCTTGAACTCTAAAACCAGCATCGTTTCGACGCATTCACGATACTTTTATACTAACATAGGCGATGTGCAACTTTTAACTGGTCACCAAGCGATCAAACTGAAGCAGTTCGTGACCACAGCGACGATTAAGCCAACAGCAAATGGTATGTGCCAGGATTTTCCGATGAAGTCGGCTCGTCAAATGCCACAGATCCCTGGCTTGAATCCGTTCAAAATGGAAGTGTTCTGCTAGTTGCGAGTTCACCGTTTCGATCAACCGTCTGACTTTCTGAAGTAAGGCGATCCAAGCTTTAGGACGGGTATCGGTCATATTGGCTCGCAAAGCAGTCTGTAACTCGACTCCAGCGCCTCGCAAAGCGTCCCGCAGGTCTTGGCTGATATAACCTTTGTCTCCAATGACCATCCCTTGAATTTGACCGAGGATCTCCCAGAGCGCTTCTCGCTCATCTGCATTCGCAGCAGTCAGGGTGAAGCCAGTAATGATGCCACTGGCACTGACGCTGAGGTGTCCGCGAAAGCCATAGAACTTCTCGTCTTTTGCAGCACAGTATCCATAAGCGGCTTCCCCTCGAAAACTGCGGCAGCGTCCAGCATAAGTGAGACAGCATAGGCGGAGCGGCAATCCATCCACGAGATGCACGTCATCCTCGAACGCGCCCAACTCGACCGCTAACCGTTGCTGAAGACGCGCTTTATACTGCCAGAGGTTGGCTGCTTGCCTGACAAAACTAGAACGACTGGTCAATTTCGGGAATAGGGCGCGCCAATGATCGCGGAAATACGCCCAAATCCCTTCCTCGTACTCCAGACTGCGATATTCGCCAACAATTTCCATCGTCAGAACTTCTGCGTCACTCAGGGCAGGCATAAATCCTCGGCTCCGGATCGGTTTGCCTTGAGTCAGCGCCTTGAGTTGATCGTCTACACAGCAGAAAACCGCAATGATAAACTCTTCAATAGAAAACATTTTTCCCACCTTAAACTTCTGTGTTTCTCTTCTATCAGAATTTTACGGTGGGGTTTCCTCATCTCATCTAAAAGTTGCACATCGCCTTAACATATTTGGTATAAGATGTGTTGAAAGTCTTTCTGTCATCAGTGCTGAGAGATTGGACGCTGGATAGAGCGCCCGTTGCTATCCATCCTTGCTCTAAAGAGACAGGGCTTTCCGCAAGATTCGGTAAGTCGGTGAACGGGATTAACGTAAGACGCGTTTCGGCTCTGCTCGACGCTCAAAGCCAAAATCCCCAGTAGGTTGAGTGAAGCCGAAACCCACTTGCACAAGTTGACTTTAATTGACCCTGTTGAGTTAGGAGGGATTGAGTGAGTCAAAAGAATCTCCTGCGGGAACTCTGTAGATTAGAGATAACTTTCTCACGATCGCTCCCATAAACTGCAATAGATGACTGGAACAATGAGTTATCTGTTGCATCTAATGGGCTATTCAGACAGGTTAGATTTCACAAAAATGTACAGTAGTCTCACCATCAAGAACAGAAAGATTAAAACTTGGGTTGGCTTTTTGATGGCGATGTTGATGTCGTTTGCGATCACCTATCAAATCCATCCTTCTGTGGCGGTGCCGTATCCCCAAGCGAATCTAGTCGATCTTCAATCGGTAAACCCAAAGATCAAGCTTGATATTCGATATGCGACTAAAAACAATTTTACAAAACAGAAGCTTTATCGTCAGGCGCGTTGTCTATTAAAACCCAATGCTGCAAATCAATTATCGCAAGTGCAAACCGATTTAGAGGCGCAAGGTTTGAGCCTAAAAGTATACGATTGCTATCGTCCTTTGTCGGTGCAAAAACTGATGTGGAAAATTGTGCATGATGATCGCTATGTGGCTAACCCTGCGAGAGGCTCACGACACAATCGCGGCTCTGCGGTGGATGTCACGTTAGTTGACAAGGCTGGCAAAGAATTAGAGATGCCCACCGGATTTGACGATTTTAGCGATCGTGCTCACCGTGACTACAATAACATCAACAAATCGGCGAAAGAGAATCGCCAAACCCTTGAAGTTGCGATGGTAAAACGGGGCTTTGTGCCTCTATCAACAGAGTGGTGGCATTTTGATGCTAAAGACTGGCAACAGTCTCCAGTGATGGATGTATCGTTTGAGTCGATTCCTTAGATGATCCCAATCTAGTCTTCTATCATCGTCGCGATCTCTTTCCTGTGTTCAAGAGTCATTGCAGGATTTTTTGATCTCGATTCAAGATTTTGGTTCAGCGAGTGCGATCGTGTTCATCGGTGTCTATCTCTTACTCACGATTCTGTTGATTCCAGGAACTATTTTAACGTTGAGTTGGAGTGTGCTCTTTGGCGTTAGGTATGGCGCTTTTTCTACATTGATTGGGGTGACCCTGGGAGCAACCGCAGCATTTCTAATTGGGCGTTATTTTGTTCGTAATTGGGTTGCCAAAAAGATTGAGAGCAGTTCTAAATTTAAAGCGATCGACGCAGCCGTTGATCAAGAAGGATTAAAAATAGTCTTTCTGACTCGTCGATCGCCTGTGTTTCCATCTGTGTTGTTGAACTATGCGTTTGGCGTTACCAACGGTTCGCAAGATTACATCGTGGGTTGTGCAGGAATGATCCCAGGAACAATTCTGTAGGTTCATATTGGTTCTCCCGCGGGCAATCTCGCCACGATTGACCCATCAGCCCTGTCCACTCAAGCGGCTCAATGGACACCTCGCATCATCGGATTGATTGCCACGGTTGCTGTGACGATTTATGGGACTGGCATTGCTCGCAATGCTTTAGATCAAAGCGCCCTATTTAAGTGAGAAGGTCACCATCGACGATCGTGACTGATAGGATTATCAACAAACTATCTTGATTCAGGCTTCGTTCATCCTTCATCCTTTCCTCTTCGCCGTTTGTTAAGCTGTAGTCGCTGTCAGCCTCCAGACGATGCACAGACTTCTCACCGGATCGCTGAATGTTGATCGGTTGACCTTGGAAATCGCCGATTTGCCCCCCGGCTTAGACGGCACTACGATCGTGCAACTCTCAGACTTGCACTATGATGGCAAGCGCTTATCGGATAGGTTGTTGAAGCAAGCGATCGAGGCAACCAATCAAGCAGACCCTGATTTAATTGTGCTCACAGGTGATTTTGTCACGGACGATTCGGCTCAAATTTACCCACTTGTGTTGCAGCTCAAACATCTTCACAGCCGCGCCGGAATCTGTGCGATTTTGGGCAACCATGATTTACATCGCCGCTCTAGTCGATCGGTGATTACCGACGCTCTCACCAGCATTGACATTGCTGTCTTGTGGGATGACATTATCTATCCTCTCGGTGAGGGGCTGGCGATCGTCGGATTGCCCGAATATTGGTCGCCAGATTTTAGAGCGTCGAGAGTTCTCGATCGAGTTCCCTCAACAGTGCCTCGTATCGTCCTTGCCCATAACCCTGACTCTGCTGAGATGCTGCAACAGTGGCGAGTTGATCTGCAACTATCTGGGCACACTCACGGCGGTCAAATTGTCGTCCCCGGTGTGGGTAATATTTCGGCGCTGT
Source organism: Phormidesmis sp. (assembly GCA_965277365.1). Taxonomy (GTDB): domain Bacteria; phylum Cyanobacteriota; class Cyanobacteriia; order Leptolyngbyales; family Leptolyngbyaceae; genus Phormidesmis_A. The sequence goes on from CBDICO010000007.1 coordinate 60,095, forward strand.
CTGCCAAACTCTACAGCCGTCTCCCAACCCGTACTCGAAACCGGGTACCCTTTTTGAGGGCTTGCTATCGCGTCATGAAACACTGGGAATGGTCAAAAGGCTTCTATCAAATTGGCAAGAATCGGCTCTATGTCAATCGGGGCTTGGGCACTTACTTCCCCGGACGGCTGTTTTGTCCCCCAGAAGTGACGGTGATTACTTTAAGAGCTTGTCAAAACATAATGGCATGATTACATCAGGAGGCTATCTGAGCGGAGCCGAAGCTAGCCCAGAACGTGTGAACTATTTTTTAATCGTGCATCAGCAAGGATGAGGGATTCCTACTCGCCTCCCCCAAATCGATAGCCTTTGCCATACACCGTTGAGATCAGAGGGGGGTCTCCTTCAGACTCAATTTTGCGACGCAACAAGCGAATCTGAGCCGCGAGTGCGTTGCTCATGGGCTTTTCGCCATCGCTCCAGAGATGTTGAAAAATCTGGTCGTGGGTCAGCAGTTGATTGGGTTGACGCATGAAATATTCCAGCAGTTGACTTTCTTTTTCAGAAAGCTCGATCGCCCGTCCTTTACGATAAGCGATTTGATTTTGAGAATCTAGCTCTAAATCATCGACGCGGAGCCGCAAATCAGGAGCAGATTCTAACGTCGCCGGACGACGCAGTAAGGCTCTGACGCGTGCTAATAATTCTCTTAGCTCAAAGGGCTTGATTAGATAGTCATCGGCTCCAGCGTCGAGTCCTTGTACGCGATCGTCGATCGTATCTTTAGCCGTCAAAAACAAAACTGGGGTCGTGTCACCGCACGATCGCAGCCGTTGACAAAGATCGAGTCCTGACTCGTGGGGCAACATCCAATCTAGAATGAGCAAGTCATAGTGATTTTGCTCGATTAGCAGTGCCCCTTGACGACCATCATGCGCCACATCCACGGTGTAACCCTCTCGCATCAGCAAGCGACTAAGTGGGTCAGCCATTTCGATTTCGTCATCGACCAAGAGAATCTGCATAAAGGATGAACAGGCTACAAATCGCTTAATCTTCTATTCTTGATCATCGCGCGTATAATCCCTTGCCTTGGTAGAGTGAATTCAGCCCTCCGTTAAGACGACCTATCTCAGCCTGCACTGATCGCATCCATCATGCCAGATCCCAAAGATCCTAAAGTCTACATTGATTCCGAAACAAGCAATCTCACACAACACTCCTTCAACGGTCATCTCGAAACTGACTGCTCAAGAGATTTATTGGCGCGATCGAGTCGTGCGATTTATGGGACGGGTGTATTGGGTGAAATGGTGCAACGGGACTCACGTTTGTTTAACGGCAAAACAAGGTTTGTATGGAGGAATCTATCAGCCTTATCCTATGAAGTCTTTTGATCTCAATGAGTGGACTGTCCCCATTAGTCACCCCTTCTTGAGTATCGTCTAGCCATCGCCTTTCGTCCCTCATCTTTTATCTCTCCCATGATCACCGTCGCATTACCCAAAGGTGCTTTGCTCAAAGACAGCATTCGACTGCTGCAAGCGATCGGGCTTGACTTTAGCGCATTTTTAGAGTCAGGCAACCGTCAACTGCAAATCACCGATCCCACAAACACCGCCAAAGCACTGCTGGTTAGAAATTCTGATGTGTCCGTCTACGTCGAATATGGGCAGGCGCAGTTAGGGGTAGTTGGCTATGACGTGCTGCGCGAAAAAAGCGCCAATGTTGCCCAATTAGTCGATTTGGGGTTTGGGCATTGCCGGATGTCGGTAGCAGTCAAAGCATCGAGTCCCTACCGATCGAGCCTCGAACTCCCGCTTAACGGGCGAGTCGCCTCTAAATTCGTTCGTTGTGCTTACGATCATTTTCAGAGCTTAGATTTACCTGTAGAAATTATTCCGCTCTCTGGCTCGGTGGAGTTGGGTCCAATCACGGGGATGTCGGAAGCGATCGTCGATTTAGTCGCCACGGGCAATACGCTGCGAGAAAATGGCTTGATTGAAATTGATGTCCTGTTTCAAAGTACGGCTCGGCTGATCGCGCATCCTCTTAGCTATCGCCTCGATACCGATGGGCTGTGCAACTGCGTTGAGCAGATTCGTCAGCAGGTGAGTCAACCCGCTCTGAAGGTCTGATCTTCGTTAAGCTTAAACAACTGTTTGCCCTAGGCTTGTGCGATCGTGCCGCAAGCTTTTTATCTAACCGTCATGACCAACCCTCTCGCTGATCGCTCCGATCGCCGCCCTAAAGAAACCGATTGGCGACTTTTTTTGCGGCTGGTTCCCTACGCTAAAAAAAATGTGCGGCTGTTGCTGCTGTCGATGGTGTTTTTGGTGCCATCCGCGATCGCTAACGCCATTCAGCCGATTTTGATCGGTCAAACGGTCTCGCTGCTCAAACGGGAGTCTACAAGCATCAGCTTTTTTGGCATTCAGATTGATTTGCTCAAAGGTCGATCGCTGACGGATGGACTCAATTTTTTGGCGGGGCTGCTGTTAGCGACGATTCTGACTCGACTGATTTTGGATGGGACTCAGAGCTATCTCGTGCAAAAAGTCGGGCAGCGAATCACCGCAGGCATCCGTAGCGATTTGTTTGATCACGTTACGTCGCTGGCAGTTCGATTCTTCGATCGCACTCCTGTCGGACGATTGATCACTCGTCTCACCAGTGATGTCGAGGCGTTGGGAGAAGTCTTCTCGACGGGCGCGATCGGGGTTGTCAATGACTTGTTTTCGATCCTCGTAATCACGGTGTTCATGTTCTCTCGGCAGTGGCAACTGGCGACCGTGCTTGTGTTGATGCTGTTGCCCGTGACCGGACTGATTATTTATTTTCAGCAGCAATATCGCAAAGCGAACTATAAAGCGAGAGAAGAATTGTCTTCGCTCAACTCGATGTTGCAGGAGAACATCACGGGGATCGGAGTGGTTCAGCTATTTCGACGTGAGCAATTCAACGGCGAATTATTTCGCACCGTGAACAAGCGCTACATTCACGAGGTCGATCGGACGATTTTTCACGACTCTGCGGTGTCTGCCACCCTGGAATGGATTTCTCTCGTCGCGATTTCAGGGGTTCTAGCGGTTGGGGGTTGGCTTGTGATGAATCGACAACTCGATTTTGGGCTGTTGTCTACGTTCATTTTGTTTGCTCAACGCTTATTTGATCCACTGCGTCAGTTTGCTGAGAAATTCACTGCGATTCAAGCGGGTTTCACAGCAGTTGAGCGGGTCAGCGACATTATGAACGAACCAATCGAGATCCGCGATCCCGAAAAAGCCCACGAGAGTAAAGGAGCCAACTTAATGCCCAAAACGTCTGATGCACCTGGCGAGATTCAATTTGAGCACGTCTGGTTTGCCTACAAGCAAGATGACTATGTTCTCAAAGATTTAGATTTCACGATTCGCCCTGGTGAGAAAGTCGCCCTGGTTGGACCCACCGGAGCCGGAAAAAGCTCCATCATTCGCCTCTTAAGTCGCCTCTATGAACCCACCAACGGGCGAATTTTACTGGATGGCATTGATATTCGCCAACTGCCCCAAGCAGAACTGCGGCGACGCATGGCAATCATCCTGCAAGACGGGTTCTTGTTTGCTGGCGATGTCAAGAGCAACATCACGCTAGGAGAAACCTACACGTTTGACCAGATTCGATCGGCGGCTGAAAACACCAACGTAGCAAGCTTGATCGAGCGGCTGCCCCAAGGCTATAATACGATGCTGCGAGAGCGGGGCACTAACCTGTCTGGCGGACAAAAACAACTGCTGGCGTTTGCCCGTGCTGCAATTCGCGATCCCCAGATCTTAGTTCTGGATGAAGCGACTGCAAACCTGGATGTGGGCACTGAATCGCTGATTCAAGAAGCCCTAGAACGCTTGTTAGAATCTCGTACCGCGATTATTATTGCTCACCGACTTTCGACGATTCGGAATGTCGATCGCATCTTAGTTCTCAAGCGAGGGCAGCTTGTCGAGTCGGGCAGCCACGAAGAATTACTCCGTCAAGGCGGACTTTATGCAAGTCTCTATCAATTACAGATGCTGGAAAGCTGATTTTCTCTGGGATCGCTTCTAACCCTGCTCTTTTGCCTGCATGAATTGCTCAATATCTGCTACGGCTTGCTCTAACGTGTCGAGATTGATTTCTACGGGAGTCTGAGAAGGGCTACCGACTACCGCTTCAATGGCTTCCGGTGCAGGAGTAGCCGCTTGACCTGCATCAGAGCAGAGGGTTTCTTGCAGTTTATCGAGCGACTCAATAAATGCTCTCGCTGCGGCACGTCGCGCGTCTTGCTGTTGCAAATCCATCATGCTTGACTCCAAATTCAAGGATTAAAACCCTAGCCTGTTTGGGCTTAAATCAAGATCAACTGTCATAGAGCGATCGCCGACTCAGCTTTCAGGTTTCGTTGATCACAGTTTCATCGGGCATCTGCCCAGATCAGAATGCCCAATCCAGATTAAATCGTTTCATCACGCTTTACACTTTGCCGTTGATGATAACTTTATACCGCTTCATTGTCTTTAGAATTTGGACTTCGCTCTCACACTCTCGATCGAAAGGTTGTCCGATCCACCCTCAGCAGACGAAAATAAATAGAGCAATCACCAGCACCGGGAGGCAGATGTGACAGACGGATTTGATTACGATTTGGTAATTATCGGCGCGGGCGTTGGCGGGCATGGTGCAGCTCTCCATGCGGTTGATTGTGGGCTAAAAACTGCCATCATTGAGGCGGCAGATATGGGCGGCACCTGCGTCAATCGGGGCTGCATTCCGTCTAAGGCGCTGTTGGCAGCGGCGGGTCGAGTGCGAGAACTCCGCAACGCTCATCACTTAAAGTCTTTGGGCATTCAAGTCGGCAATGTCTCCTTTGACCGAGGCGCGATCGCCACTCATGCAGGCAACATGGTGGTTAAACAGCAAGACGGGCTAGTCAATAGTCTCAAGCGGGTCGGAGTCGATGTGATTCACGGCTGGAGTCGCGTGGCAGGATCGCAAAAAGTGTCCGTCGCCACCGACGACGGTGAGAAAATCATCACCGCAAAAGACATCATTCTCGCCCCCGGATCAGTTCCTTTTGTGCCTCCGGGCGCACAAATCGATGGCAAAACCGTATTTACGAGTGACGATGCAATCAAGCTAGAGACGTTGCCCCCATGGATCGCGATTGTCGGCAGCGGCTATATCGGACTCGAATTTGCCGATATTTATACCGCTCTCGGCTGTGAAGTGACGATGATCGAAGCGCTCGATCAACTCATGCCGGGATTCGATCCCGACATCGCCAAACTCGCACAGCGCATTCTGATCACTCCTCGCGACATCGAAACCAAGGTCGGAAGGCTGGCGATGAAAGTCACTCCTGGTTCGCCCGTGGTGATTGAGCTTGCATATGCCAAAACCAAGGAAATCGTCGAAGTTCTCGAAGTCGATGCGTGTTTGATCGCGACGGGTCGGATTCCGGTTGCCAAAGAGATCGGATTAGAATCGGTCAGCGTCGAGTTAGATCGGCGAGGCTACATTCCCGTCAACGATCGCTTAGAAGTCCTTTCAGCCGGAGAACCCGTTCCTCACCTATGGGCGATCGGAGACGCAACGGGCAAAATGATGCTGGCTCATGCGGCTTCTGCCCAGGGCGTAATCGCGGTTGAGAATATGTGCGGACGCGATCGCGAAGTAGACTATCGCAGCATTCCAGCCGCCGCATTTACGCATCCCGAAATTAGCTTTGTGGGCATGACCGAACCTGCGGCTCAAGAATTAGGCAAGGCGGAGGGATTTGCAGTGTCTGCGGTGCGGACTTACTTCAAAGGCAACGCCAAAGCGCTCGCTGAAGGAGAAGTGGATGGAATCGCCAAACTGATCTATCGATCGGACACCGGAGAAGTTTTAGGCGTTCATATCATTGGGCTTCACGCCGCAGATTTGATTCAGGAAGCGGCAAACGCGATCGCGACTCGTCAATCGGTGCGATCGTTGGCATTCTTAGTTCACACCCATCCCACGCTGTCTGAGATTCTAGACGAAGCTTACAAACGAGCTGCCATCCACTAATTATCAGGAGGATAGATGGTAGAGAATGACTTGATACCGTTTAGACATTCTCTAGCCCTACGTTCAAAACTCAGAACTATTAGGGAATTGCGTTACTCTACTAAATAAGGTTTTGCGTGGGTCAGTTCTGGTCAAAACGGCTAGAACTTAGCTCAATTCAGATCCCATTGACTTTAATTTTCTTAATGCGTTTCCTGGCTACCCTAATGGAGATTCGTCGTCGTCAGCCCAATCCCGCCATCACGATTCCTCAAATTCGATATCAGACAACGGTTCCTGATTCTGCTCCGCGTCATATTTTAGAAGAGATCGTTTGGGAAAAAGAAGCCGAAGTCGCTAAGATGCGCGATCGCCTCCCTCTGATGGAGTTGCGGAAAAAGATGCAGACGATCGCGCCAGCTCGTGATTTTGTAGCGGCTCTGCGTCAGGGAAAAACTCATCCGGCGGTGATTGCCGAAGTCAAAAAGGCATCGCCCAGCAAAGGAGTGATTCGAGAAGATTTTGATGCAGTGGCGATCGCCCAATCCTATGTGAAAGGCGGGGCATCGTGTCTGTCTGTCCTCACCGATCAGAAGTTTTTTCAAGGCAGCTTTGAGAATCTTTCCCGCATTCGTGCAGTCGTCGATTTGCCGCTGCTGTGTAAAGATTTCATTATTTACCCTTATCAGATGTATTGGGCACGGCTGCAAGGAGCCGATGCGGTTTTGCTGATTGCGGCGATTTTGCCTGACAAAGACTTGCAGTATTTTCTAAAAATCGTCAAAGCATTGGGCATGGTGGCTCTAATTGAGGTGCATACGCTTGAAGAACTCGATCGCATCCTCTCTCTCGATGGGGTAGCGATGGTAGGCATTAATAATCGCAACCTTAAAAACTTCTCAGTGAATCTAGACACCACTCGACACCTGTTAGCGGCGCGAGGCGCTCAACTCGCAGAAAAGGAGATCTTAATCGTGAGCGAATCAGGACTGCACACCTCTGCCGATCTTGATTTAGTGGTTAACGCGGGCGCTCAGGCAATTCTCGTGGGAGAATCCTTGATCAGACAGCCTGATCCGGGTCAAGCACTCGTGCAATTGGTGACTCGCTAGGCTGATGTTTCTCGTCGATCGTCTTTTCCTTTAGCTAGGTTAGCGTTACATGGAACCGATTCCTCTTCCTTCGCACATTCACTACGAGTTATTGCTGCAACTTTTAGAGCGGCAGACAATGTTCGCTGTTACTCAAAAGAAATATCAGCGAGACCAAGTTCATCAGTTAATTATCACGCTGCGAAAAGCCTATTCTCAACAAAAACATCTAGAAGAAGACTGTCAGCGCAGTCAGTTAGAGATCGAATATCGCTGGTCGCTAAACAGCCTCGAAGCTCCCCCTAACGTCGAAAAGGCTGTAGAAACCTCACAAGAACCTAAAATCTCCTGACCAGCCCGATCGCCGATTTGCTCCGTCGCTAGTATTTCTGATTTTGCGTCTACTATAAAAGCTAATTCTCCTAAGTGGAATCGGGTTTTGGGAGGTTCCGAGTGTCTGAACCGAACGCGGATCATCGTGAAAAATTGTCGGATCAGCCATCCGATCGTTCTGACACGCCCGAAACATCTGCGAGTTCTAACGAGTTAGAGTCGCAGTTAGACTATATGCAAGCCAAAATTCGCAATCAACTCGAGCGGATTCAGGATTTAGAGTTGGCGCTAGACCAATCGATTTCTAACCTTAACGAGCTAAGGTTGCAAATCGTTAATCAGCAGTTTCTAGAAGAGCATCTGGCTTCGACCGAAGAGATTGCTAACGTCCAGCAGCAGGCAATTAACCAACTCAAACGACAGTTTGCTGAGAAACAAGCTGCTCTTGAGCAGCAAATTCATCAAGCGCAGGAGCGAGAGCAAGACTATCAGAGATTGCTCGAAGCCGCAGAACTCTTTGCCCAAAGTCAACATGCTGAATTGCAGCGATTGAGAGCACAGATCACGCCCGATCGCTCTGGTGCGCCTGATCAAACCGGCTTAACTTCTCAAATTGATCAACTGCAAGTGGCGATGCAAACCCAGCAGCAGCAAGTCTTAGAGTTAGAATCGCAAGAATTAACAGCGTGCAGTTTGGCAGCCAATTTAGAACTGCAACTGCAAGAAGCGCAAAAACAAATTCGACGGCTCTATCGAGAACTCAACGATCGGCATACCGCGATCAATGAGCTAGAAGCCCGACTAGAGGGAGATTTCTCTGAGCAACCTCTGAATTTCTCTGCTTCGAGCCATTCAGATGCCCAAAACTCGCTGCAAAAAGTAGAGGAATTAGAGTCACAACTCGTTAAACAAATGGCAACTCAGGCACTCTTGCAGCAAGCCTGTCAAGAGCTAGAACTCGATCGTGAACAAAATCAGACTCGTGTTACCGAATTAGAGCGACAAACTGCTGAAATGCAGGAGCAAATTCTCAGTCAAGCGCAGCAAGCCAGTGAATATGAGACTGCCGTTCAGCATTGGAAAGATCGGTTCTACACCACTCAAGACAAAGTAGCGCAACTCAAAGATCTCTTAGAAAATGACTCTTCTGATCGTTCCCCAGAGTTGGCAGAACTGTTTGCGGCAATTCAAGCGACCTCGACGATCGGCAACGAACCTCTACGATCAAATGGCAGAGCCGATGCGTTTAACGAAGATCTCAAGATTGATTTACCCGACTTTCTGACCCGCCGCCGCACCTATCGCCACCGATCGTAAAATGACTTGCTTCCTGACTCGTGACCACAAAAATTAATTTCCAATTGGATTAAAGCCGATCGTGGATTACTTGTGTAATCCTGGATCATGCACAAAAAATTGCATCCTTACCCCTAACAGGACACTCTCATGGACGATAAGTTAATGCTGATGATTCCGGGTCCGACCCCTGTGCCGGAGCAGGTTCTGCTGGCGATGGCAAAGCATCCGATCGGACATCGCAGCGCTGACTTTGGCAAAATTATGGCAGAAGTCACCGCCAATTTAAAATGGCTTCACCAAACGCAAAATGATGTGCTGATTCTCACGGCTAGCGGCACGGGCGTAATGGAAGCTGGAATCATTAATTTCCTCAGTCCGGGCGATCGGGTGTTGGTCGGGTCGAATGGCAAATTTGGCGAACGCTGGGCAGAAGTCACCGATGCCTATGGACTCAAAACTGAGCGCATTACGGCTGAGTGGGGCAAACCTCTTGATCCTGAACAGTTCCGTGTGGCGCTAGAAGCAGACACCGAGAAGCAAATCAAAGCCGTCGTCATCACCCACAGCGAGACTTCAACGGGGGTGATCAACGATCTGGAAACGATCAACCGTCACGTCAAAGCCCACGGCAAAGCGCTGATTATTGTTGATACGGTGACGAGTTTGGGTGCGACAAACGTTCCGGTCGATGCTTGGGGATTGGATGTGGTGGCATCGGGTTCGCAAAAGGGTTATATGATTCCACCAGGGCTAGGATTTGTGGCAGTCAGTGCCAAAGCCTGGGATGCGTATAAAACGGCAAAACTACCTCGCTATTATTTAGATTTGGGCAAATATCGCAAAGATGCCGCCAAAAATACAACTCCTTTCACGCCTCCGATTAATCTATTCTTTGCTCTGCAAGCGGCGTTAAGAATGATGCAGACAGAAGGCTTAGAGAACATTTTTGCGCGTCATCATCGGCTGTTAGCAGCGACTCGCGCCGCCATGAAAGCAATGGGAATGCCTTTATTCGCAGCCGATGATTGTGCGAGTCCGGCGATTACGGCGGTGATGCCGAGTGAGGTCGATGCCGAGCAAATTCGATCGGTGATGAAAAAGCGATTTGACATCGTGCTAGCAGGTGGACAAGATCACGTCAAAGGCAAGATTTTTCGGATCGGTCACTTGGGCTTTGTTAGCGATCGAGATGTGCTCACGGCGATCGCGTCTCTAGAAGCTACCCTACAAGAACTGGGTCATGAAGGGTTTACGTCGGGTGCCGGGGTTGCGGCAGCGGCGAAGGTGTTCGCGTCTTAGAGAACGGACTATTTCAATCCACTAAAAAGCCGGAGGAACGGGTGAAGTTCCTCCGGCTTTTTAATCAGTCTTAGTAAGTTTCAACGTGCCAGCGACCCGCTTTCTTCATCGCCCGTTGGAACTCCTTCCACTCAACTCCTACCTTTGAAGCCTCAGCCGAGAGAGCCGCATCAATGCCGTCCTCCATGCCTTTGAGACCACAAATATAGGTGTGCGTCTTCTCATCCTGCATCATCTGCCACAGTTCAGCCGCGTGTTCAGCTACCCGGTCTTGAATGTACATTCTGCCGCCATCCTTATTCTTCTGCTCACGGCTGATTGCATTGGTGAGACGGAAGTGGTCAGGATATTTCTGTTGAATTTCCTCCAACTCTTCTTTGTAGAGAATGTTTGCTGTCATGGGAATGCCGAAGATCAGCCACGCAAACCCGTTGAACGGGTAGTCAGGGTTGGCTGCCTTCTCGTTGTCTTTAAACATCCGCCACAGATAGGCACGCATGGGCGCGATTCCCGTTCCGGTTGCCATCATGATCACTTTGGCTTCTGGGTCAGTTGGCAGCAGCATTTCCTTGCCCGTCGGACCTGTGATTTTGATATCGTCTCCTGGCTTTAGACCACAGAGATAGGTTGAGCAAACGCCATAGACGATTTCGCCCGTCTCAGGATGCTTATACTCTAACTGCCGAACGCAGAGAGAAACGGTCTTGTCATCGACCTGATCGCCGTGACGAGTCGAGGCGATCGAATAGAGTCTGAGTTTTTCAGGTTTACCATTTTTGTCAGTGCCAGGAGGAATAATGCCGATGCTTTGTCCTTCTAGATATCGCAGATCTCCGCCAGAGATGTCGAACTTAAGATGACGAACTGTACCGATTCCGCCTTCGCCGACAAGTTCCTCGTTAGACATACATTTACCGACGTAAGGACTCGCGGGTCGGTAAATATTTACGGGGATGTCTGTCGCGACAGCAGCCTTTGCTTGAGTCATTGGCTTTGTCTTTGCTCCTGCTTGAGTGTCCTGGGTTTCAGTGTGCTGCTTAACATCGGTTGCAGACTGTTCCAGGGTAACTTTTCCGGTTAAGCCACCATTAATATCTAAAGGCTGAATGCTGACAATCTTGCCGCCCATGCGCGTAATGCGCTGCATAAACTCATTCATCCGAGGGTAGGGCACGGTGATAAATGTGCTGCCACTTTGCCGAATCGGATAGCTCATCTGGTCATTTTCTCGGCTCTGACGCAGACCCACCACTTCATACCGAAACACGCGGCTGCCAGAGGGTGTGTTGCCAGCACCTGTTGCGCTTGAATTGAACATCGCTTTGAATATCTCCGACCTAACTCAATTTAATACTGTGCTGCAAGGTGCCCTTTCTACCAAATCGATGGGCGACAAATTTCTTCTCTTATTCACTCTACAGATTTAGGGAGACTTGGCGATCGTCAAAATCATAAATTTCCAATCAAGTTCGCCACTCTAGGGATAGAAATATCCATCTTGACCCTAAAGTAATGAGGATTCGCAAATTTTAGATTTACTTAAGGCTTGTGAGGGGGATCACGATTTGGTAAGATCTGCCCTAGCGAGTTGTCCTAAACACTTCACTTCAAAGCTTTGAGCTTAACAAAGCTGTTGAGGTAGGCGGCGTTCATTCTTAGAATGATTGCATTTTGCTTGAGCAAGTCGTCAAAGCTCCGGCTGACTCAAGAACCCAATTAGTAGAAAACTTTTTGTTTTAGAGGAAACCTATGATCAGTAAGCCAGACCGCGTGGTTCTAATTGGGGTTGCCGGAGACTCCGGGTGCGGTAAATCCACGTTTCTGCGTCGATTGACCGATCTGTTTGGGGAAGATTTCGTCACTGTTATCTGCCTAGATGATTACCACAGTCTGGATCGCAAGCAGCGTAAAGAAACCGGAATCACGGCACTAGACCCTAGAGCCAATAATTTTGACTTGATGTATGAGCAGATGAAATCGCTCAAAAATGGGGAAAAGATTAACAAGCCCATCTACAACCACGAGACGGGTCTCCTCGATCCTCCGGAAGTGGTTCAACCCAATCACATCATCGTGATCGAAGGGCTACACCCCCTCTATGATGAACGGGTTCGCAACTTGCTAGACTTTAGCGTCTACCTCGACATCAGCGATGAAGTCAAAATCGCCTGGAAGATTCAGCGCGACATGGCAGAGCGGGGTCACACCTATGAAGATGTGCTGTCTCAGATCAACGCTCGCAAACCTGACTTTGAGGCATATATTGACCCTCAAAAGGGATTCGCCGATGTCGTGGTGCAAGTGTTGCCGACGCAGTTAATCAAGAACGACCAAGAGCGGAAAGTGCTGCGGGTGCAGATGATTCAACGAGATGAAGTGGAGGGCTTTGAGCCTGCTTACCTGTTTGATGAAGGCTCCGAGATTCATTGGACTCCTTGCGGACGGAAGCTCACTTGCTCCTATCCGGGAATCAAGATGTATTATGGTCCTGACTCTTACTACGGTCATAGTGTTTCGATTCTGGAAGTCGATGGTCAGTTCGATAAGCTTGAAGAAGTCATCTACATCGAACAACACTTAAGCAAAACTTCCGCGAAGTATAACGGTGAGTTGACCGAGCTATTGCTCAAGCACCGCGAATATCCAGGTTCTAACAATGGAACGGGCTTATTCCAAGTGCTGGTTGGGCTAAAAATGAGAGCGACCTATGAGCGAATCATCGCTAAAGAGAAAGTCGCAGTCAACGCTTAATTCTTGAGTTAGTTTTGACGATCGGGGATGCCATCAGCGTCCCCCTTTTTGTGCGATTGGATCTCTAAATCAGTCCGATAAGTTCTTCTAGCCAATTCAACCGAAGTTAGCGACGTGCTTTGACCTTATAATTGCTTAAGATTTGAATTTGATAGTGAGCCTTCGATCGCTTCAAAGCTCGCTTCAAACCGTCTCTTTTAACGTTGATAAACACTAAAAATGGTCGTCAATCGAACAAATAAAACCAACAGCCGAAGCAGTGCCAGCGATCGGAGCATCAAACCGAGTACTGAACCTGCTGTCGCTACAAACGGCAAAACAAACGACGTTACTCCAAACACCACCGACTCCACAAAGGAAGAAACCATGAGCGCAGATGTTATTGACGTGACTCCCGAAGCCGAGAAAAAAGCCGAGAAAAAAGGAGCGATCGAACTTCACAAACAGCCCAGTCTCTCTGTTTGGAATCGCCCCACAATGTCCAGCGACATCGAAATCGCAGGCACGATTCAAGATGGAGGCACGCGCCCGATCGGAGCCAGTCACCTAGAAATCGTGGGCACACTGCTCACCAATCGTCCGATCATGGCAAGTCACCTTCGCATTTTTGAAATGGTGGACAAGCGTCCGGTCTTTTGTGACGAGATTAAAATGCTTGAAGGTGAAGGTCTCTATGGCAGACCTGTGATGGCAAGCGATCCAGATTTAATGAACGACAACATGGGGTTTGGGCAACGCCCGATCGCCTCTAACAATGTCGATGATGCCCCTGCTTTGATGGGCTTTATCGACTAAACCAGACTTCAAATTTAATTGAACTGATTGACGGGTGTTTCTTTTGAGAGGCACCCATTTTTGTATCTTAAAAATTCACTTATACCCTGAGCGTCTGAACGTTTATCATTGACAGATAAGCGCCCCTCTAGTCCCAATGTTTCCTCAATGACTGCAACGATCGCTAATCTGCCCAGCCACTACAATTCTGCTGCCTCAGAAGCCAAGTGGCAGAAGTTTTGGGAAGAAAATCACGTCTTTAAAGCCGACCCCAATGCCCCCGGTGACCCTTATTGCGTCGTGATTCCGCCGCCGAACGTCACGGGTAGCCTTCATATGGGACACGCCTTCGAGACGGCATTGATTGACGCACTTGTGCGATATCACCGCATGTGTGGATACAACACGCTTTGGCTCCCTGGAACTGACCACGCCAGCATTGCAGTGCAAACCATTCTCGAAAAGCAGCTAAAAGCAGAGGGAAAGACTCGGCAGGAACTGGGACGCGAGAAGTTTTTAGAACGTGCCTGGAAATGGAAAGCCGAATCGGGCGGGACGATCGTTAATCAACTTCGACGACTGGGTGTGTCGGTAGACTGGTCGAGAGAACGCTTCACGATGGATGAAGGGCTGTCAAAAGCCGTGCTAGACGCATTCATCAAGCTCTATGACGAGAAGCTGATTTATCGGGGCAACTATTTGGTCAACTGGTGCCCTGCTAGTCAATCTGCTGTGTCTGACTTAGAAGTTGAAAATCAAGAAGTCAACGGGCATTTGTGGCATTTTCGCTATCCACTGGTGCAGAGTGACGGTTATGTAGAGGTTGCTACGACTCGACCGGAGACAATGTTAGGAGATACTGCTGTTGCGGTAAATCCGAAAGACGATCGCTACAAGCATCTGATCGGTCAAATGGTGTTGCTGCCGCTTGTGGAGCGCGAGATTCCGATCATTGGGGATGAGTTTGTCGATCCCACTTTTGGGACGGGATGTGTCAAGGTGACTCCTGCTCATGACCCCAACGATTTTGAGATGGGCAAGCGAAATAACCTGCGCTTCATCAACATCATGAACAAAGACGGGACTCTTAACGAGAACGCCGGAGAGTTTCAGGGGCAAGACCGCTTTGTGGCGCGTAAAAATGTGGTCAAACGGCTCGAAGAAGCAGGAAGGCTGGTCAAAATTGAGGACTATAAGCACACGGTTCCCTATAGCGATCGTGGTAAAGTTCCCGTCGAACCTCTACTTTCTACTCAGTGGTTCGTCAAGATTAAACCCCTGTCAGAACCCGCTCTCGCGGATCTCGATCAAAAGAATTCGCCCGACTTTGTGCCCGATCGCTGGACAAAAGTTTATCGCGATTGGCTCGTGAGTTTAAAAGATTGGTGCATCTCTCGCCAACTCTGGTGGGGGCATCAAATTCCCGCCTGGTATGCCGTTAGTGAGACGGGAGGTGTGATCACCGATACGACCCCGTTTATGGTAGCTCGAAGTGAAGCAGAGGCGAGAAAAAAGGCGATCGCTCTGTTTGGCGAAGACGTTCAGCTTGAGCAAGACCCCGACGTGCTCGATACGTGGTTTTCATCTGGGTTATGGCCCTTCTCAACTTTGGGCTGGTCTGACGAAACGCCTGACTTTAAGCGCTACTATCCCACTGCGACTCTAGTGACGGGCTTTGACATCATCTTTTTTTGGGTTGCCCGCATGACCATGATGGCAAAGCATTTCACGGGAGAAATGCCCTTCAAAACCGTCTATATTCACGGATTGGTGCGGGATGAAAATAATAAGAAGATGTCTAAGTCTTCTAATAACGGTATCGATCCGCTGATTTTGATTGATAAATATGGCACCGATGCGCTGCGATACACTCTCGTTCGTGAGGTGACGGGAGCGGGGCAAGATATTCGATTGGAATATAACCGCAAAACAGACGAATCTGCGTCGGTCGAGGCATCTCGTAATTTCACCAATAAGCTGTGGAACGCCTCCCGATTTGTGTTGATGAACCTAGACGGCAAGACACCCGAACAGTTGGGATTGCCTGATAGAGATCAGTTGGAACTGAGCGATCGCTGGATTCTGTCCCGATTCCATCAAGTCACTCAGCAGATTCGCGATCAGATCGATCATTATGGCTTGGGTGAGTCTGCCAAACTGTTGTACGAATTCATTTGGGGCGACTTCTGCGACTGGTATATCGAATTGGTGAAATCCCGTTTGCTGGGTGATGATGCCACCTCGCGTAAGGCTGCACAGCAAACTCTCGCCTACGTTCTAGAAGGGACTTTGAAACTACTGCACCCCTTTATGCCGCACATCACTGAGGAGATTTGGCATACAGTGACTCAAACCGAGGAAGCATCCGGTAAGACCTTAGCGTTACAAACCTATCCAATCCCCGACTTAACGCTCATCGACCCTGATCTAGAGCGGCAGTTTGACCTCCTGATCGGCACGATTCGCACGATTCGGAATCTTCGAGCCGAAGCAGACATCAAGCCCGGAGTCAAAATTGAAGCAATCTTGCAAACCGAGAGCGAGAAGGAAAAACACATTCTCAAGTCAGGTCAGCCTTACATTCAGGATTTAGCGAAGGTGCAAACGCTGAGGATCAATCAACCTCAGACAAGGCAAGCGCGTCCAGAAGTCATTGCAGATTCTTCCGAGACTGATCTTTTTGATTCGATCGCCACCTTTTTATCCACCCATCAGCGCGTCTTACTGACGATCGGCTTTATTCTGCTAACGTTGAGCACCCTCAAAATTTGTGCAGGTCTCTTAGAAGCCGTTCACGAAATCCCGCTCCTGCCGACATTTTTAGAACTCGTAGGTATTGGCTACACAGTCTCGTTTACTCAGCAGAAACTCTGGAACGTGAGCGATCGCCAGCAGCTATTCAGCCAAATTGAGCACTTCAAAACCGAAGTAGTCGGAGAGCCGCGCCTAGATGCTCCTGAATCGATTGCACCCTCGTCATCACCTAGCGAGGAAGAATCAGCCCAAACGATCGTCGGCGTGGTTGGAACGGTGCGAGTCGCAATTCCTCTGGCGGGGTTGATCGATTTAGTCGCACTCAAAGCAAAAACCGAGAAAGATTTGAAAAAAGTAGAGGCTGAAATTCAAGCCCTCTCAGGACGGTTGAGCAACTCTAAATTTGTCGATAAAGCCCCTCCTGATGTGGTTCAAACTGCACGAGATGCGCTATCAGAATTCGAGGCGCAAGCCGAAATTCTACGGACACGGCTCGATCGCTTAGATTGAACCTGAAGAGGCGTTCAGCAAAACTACTGAATTCATTCAGCCGTTCCCTCCGTGTTGTTCCCATTCTCGTGCTTTTACGGGCTATCGAACTTGGTCAAGAGACGCTATGTTATTTGTAACAGAGCTAACCTCTGCTAAGAGCACTTGGCTATTGAGCAGACAGCGTAAACTAGTCGCTGTCCACTTGCTAATTCAGAGAGGTTGATCCTATCGTGACTTTCAGTAGAGACAAGTAGAGAGAAACCGTCATGCTGCATTTGGCTCAAGTCCATCAGAAAAGCTATGCAGGTAAAGCAGGATTACGCCTGCTGGCGACTCAGAAAGCCGAAAACGTCTGGACAGTCGCCACTGAGGGAGAATTTGTCCTCTCTACTGAAGCCAGTGACTATGGCGAGAGTGCTTTGGTTCTCGTTGAGCTATCTAGCACTCAGCAAATTATCAGCATTCAAGATGCCAAGAGCTGGGTCTTAAAGTTTGTTGAAGATTATTTGGTGAACGGCATTACTCCCGCGTTTCTTGAGCAAGAAACCGAGCGTGCAGAGCAATGGCGGCAATCATTGACCCTTCAAAATCAAGAACTCGATCGCCGCACGCTAGAACTAGAAGCCCGTCGCGAACAGATTCAAGCTCTCGAAGAAGACCTGAAGCGTGAAAAAAAGCAGTTTGAGCTACACGCGTCTGAATTTGAGGCGAGAAATCAGGATCTCGATCGTCGCGCCTCAGACTAAGATGTCTTTCAGCTAATTCAGCCAGACGACGAAAGACCTAACCCGTTGGTCAAGCAGGTGTAGCTACATCTACTGAATTTTCGGATTTAACTCACGGAATGAGAGAGCGCCCTTAGATGGATGCCTACCAAAGCGCCGGAGTGCTGCGACCACAACGGTACCCCGTTTGGTTGTCGGTGGATAGGCGGTCTGACTCCGTGCCTCCGTTAGACTCTCTCTGATAGCCGAAGTGGTACACTTTAACGACGCGCAACATCTGGGTGGCGACCCATACAGGCTGGAACAGAGACACACGCCGAGGTTAGAAACGTAGCGGGAACGCTGATAGAGCGCCGATCAGTACCTTGACAACAGAGTATGGGGTTGCAACCTTGAATCGCGGGTTGCTTAAAACTTTGTGCGGGATAGGTGAGCAATTTTTGAAAATTGTTCCGTCTGCGGCGGGGCACGTCGTGGACGCTAAAGAAGTTGCCTGGTGAGGCGTTCTGGCGGGGATGTGAGGCATGGGTTGAACATCTAGTGAAGAGCCTAAGAAACAGGAAGGAATCTGCAACCTTATCGAAGCTAAGTTGTAGAGGATGTCAAAGACGATGACCGACAGATCGCTAGACTTCTGTGGCAATTAAAGTTGCTTCTACATGAGAGGCTAACTCTGATTCGGCAGACGACTTTTCAGCGATCGCCGCTTGAATGAACCCCTTAAACAATGGATGGGGTTTGCTGGGTCGCGACTGAAATTCTGGGTGAAACTGAGTCGCCACAAAAAACGGATGTCCGGGAAGCTCAATGATCTCGACGAGTCGCCCATCTAGAGACGTGCCGCTAATCACATATCCAGTCTCTAAAAATAGACTTCGATATTGATTGTTAAATTCATAGCGGTGGCGATGCCGTTCATACACGACTTCTTCCTCGTAGAGGCTGAACGTTACCGTATTCGGTGCCAAGCGGCAAGGGTATAAGCCGAGTCGCATCGTGCCGCCCAAGTCTACAACGTCCTGCTGTTCGGGTAATAAGTTGATCACCGGATTTTTGGCATTTGGGACAAACTCAGCGCTGTGAGCCTCTTCTAAACCTGCCATATTTCTTGCCCACTCAATTACTGAGCACTGCATTCCTAAACACAAGCCTAAGAAAGGGATTTTGTGGGTTCGGGCATATTCGATCGCTGCAATTTTGCCATCAACCCCTCGAATTCCAAATCCACCCGGCACAACCATGCCATCAATGCCTTCTAAATAAGCTTCTGCACCGTGTTCTTCAATGTCTTCAGAGCTAACCCATCGTAGTTGCAGTTCGCCGCCGTTGGCGATCGCGCCATGCTTTAGTGCCTCGACGACCGACAGATAGGCATCACTCAAGCGCACATATTTGCCGACGATCGCAATCTCGACTTTCTGAGTTGGACGGTAGAGCCGCTCAACTAGGGTATGCCACTGGGTTAGATTAGGCTGACGTTGCTCTAGATGCAGCAGGTCGATCGCTTGGGTGGCGAGTCCTTCTTTCTCCATGATCAACGGCACTTCATAAATGCTGGCGGCATCTTGACAGGTAATCACACATTCCACGGGCACGTCACAAAACTCAGACATCTTTTCTTTAATGCCGGAAGGAAGGGGACGATCGCAGCGACATACCAAAATATCGGGCTGAATGCCAATCGATCGAAGTTCTTTAACCGAGTGCTGGGTAGGTTTGGTCTTCATCTCACCCGCCGACGGAATCCAGGGCACTAGCGTCACATGCATATAAATCACGTTTTGCCGCCCGACTTCTTTACGAAATTGACGAATTGCTTCTAAAAAGGGCAGCGACTCAATATCGCCCACGGTGCCCCCAATCTCGACTAGCACCACGTCAGGATTGGTGTTCTTCGCAACTCGCAGAATTCGCTCTTTGATCTCGTTGGTGATGTGGGGAATTACCTGCACAGTGCCGCCGTTATAATCGCCTCGCCGCTCTTTATAAATGACTGACTGATAAATTGCGCCAGTGGTGACGCTGTTGAGACGAGACATCGGAGTGTCTGTAAACCGCTCATAGTGCCCCAAGTCGAGGTCGGTTTCAGCCCCGTCTTCGGTCACAAACACTTCCCCATGCTGGAAGGGACTCATCGTTCCGGGATCGACGTTGATGTAGGGGTCGAGTTTGAGAATCGAAACGGAATAGTCGCGCGACTTGAGCAATCGACCTAAACTGGCTGCTACGATGCCCTTGCCAATACTAGAGACAACGCCACCTGTTACAAACACAAATTTAGTCATAAAATCTGAAGGGCAGAAACGCAGATAACCCGTTTATTTTGACATAGGGATCTCCAGGTCGGGGGTTATCGCCACAAAACAAGGAGCATGGTAACAACACCATACTCCTTGTTTGCAGCAGAGCAGAGTCTCTACTAAGTCATCGGGTTACTAACTGCCAGGCTTTGTAGTAGCCGCATGTAGCTTTTGACGCTGTTCATCGGTCAAAACGGCATCTTCCTTTGCGCGCCCCTCTTTTTTGACCGCAGCCACGCTTACTTTTTGCTCAGGGGTTAGCTTCAGAGAAGCTAGCGCTTTGTGGAAAGAAAGCTTTTGACCTCTAGCTGCTTCTAGCTCAGACTGCTGCTCTGGAGTCAATAGTTTTTGAATTTCCGCGCGGGTCATGTCTTGAATCTCTTTAAGCTGTACTTTTTGGGGAGCCGTGAGATTTAAATCTAAGGCAGGTTTAGCTTGAGCTATCAAAGCAGGAGACTGAGCGAATGCGGGAATCATCGGAACGCAAGTCAGCGTTGCTGCTAACACTGCACCCGGTAATAGTTTAATCAGGTTTAAGTTCATGTTCAGTACCAATAATTAGGATGGTTGGGTTGACGATCGAGAGAAAATGGCTCGACTAATGCTGATCTGAGATGTCAGCGCGGGTCAGGTCTAGCTGGAAAACTCGATTTCATAGTTTCCATCACTGTCTACCGTGACTTGATTTCCCTCATCATCAACCGTAGAGATGGCTGTGTTACCGTCTTCATCGACACAGACCGCAGTGTCAACCCCGTTGTGAGCGCATTCGACTTCTCCACCTGCTCTTGCAGAGTGGGCGAACACCAGTAGACTTGCGGCAGTCACCATTGCCACTGTGCAAATAGAAAAGAGTTTTTTCATCATATTCAGCAGTGTCCAAAGAGTTAACAGACTCAGAATTCGAGGGGTCACAACTTTGCACTTGGTGTAAACGTAGCTACATGAGTGCAGGGCTAGCGATAGATATAAACTAGCTAAGAAATCGTTTCTCTCTATCAGAAAAACTTCTATGAACGGATGAGAGGCAGGTAGAGAATTGGTTATGTTTGCGTAGTGTGAATTGAGGGAGGTGTGATAACGACGAGTCAACCTTCAGCGCTTTGCAACAATTCTATTCAAGGTCTGTCTTTGCACTAAGATACGGTCACTCTTGACGATCGCTTACCATCACGCTTTATGCAAAGATTTCTAGGGTTGGCACTTTTGATGGTGCTGTTAGTAGCGCTTCCGACTTGGGCGAGTCAAGCGCTGAGGGTGGTTTATCCGCCTGCTGATCACCAAACCACAGCAGCGCGAATTTTTTTGATTGGCACGGCTCCGATCGCGGGTTCTGTCTCGGTGAATGGTCACGCGATCGACCGCAGCCCTGGCGGACATTTTGCCCCTAGTTTTCCATTGCAGTTGGGTGAGAATCTATTTTCGTTGCGCTATCGAGATCAGGAAGTCAAGATCAAGGTGACGCGCAAATCGGCAGAACCTGCTGCCCCAGAAGGATTGGCGTTTGGTCAGAATTCCTTAATGCCGATCGCTGATGTCGCCCGATTGCCAGGAGAACTGGTGTGTTTTGGAGCGATCGCCCCAGCAAACGCGATGGTGTCGGTCAAACTTGCAGATCAGATGATTCCATTGCAGCGTCAAACGGCGATCGTCACGTTGCCCGAAAATTCTGGAGTGTTAACGGGATTGACTCAACCCACTCCCATCAACGAAGCAGGACAGTATGCAGGATGCGTCAAAGCTGACGCGCCTGGAGAATTGGGGCAGCCTCAATATCTCCTCAATGTGAAAGGAGCCAGTTTTGCTCAAGCGGCTCCTGGAAAGGTCGAAATCCTGGCTCCTGCCCAGCTAGAAGTTGCAGAAGTGACGGCAAATCAAGGCGTTGCCCGAACGGGAGCCAGCACCGATTATTCGCGCTTGACTCCGCTCCCAAAAGGGACTCGCGCCACAGTGACGGGACGGGAGGGAGAGTGGTTGCGGCTTGACTATGGCGGATGGATCAAAAGCGGCGAAACCAAAATTGTCGCGAGTTCGGTGCCTGTGCGATCGTTGATTCGCGGAGTCACCTCTCGTCAAACAGCCGACTGGACAGAGATTCTCTTCCCTCTGCAAGTGCCCATTCCCATTGCAGTTCAGCAAAGTAGAGACACGTTTGTTTTGACGCTCTATAATACGACAGCTCAAACCGATACGATTCGCCTCAGCAACAATCCGTTTGTCACCTTTTTAGACTGGCAGCAAGTCGAGCCGGGAAGAGTGGACTATCGATTTTTGCTCAAATCGTCTCAGCAGTGGGGCTACAAGCTCCGATACGACGGTACAACGCTCGTGTTGTCTCTCCGAAATCCGCCGAACGTCCCCAAACGACAGGCAAAATTACTTACAGGGGCACGGATTTTGCTCGATCCAGGGCACGGTGGACCTGAGGATTTTGGAGCAAGAGGTCCGACAGGCTACCCCGAAAAAGAGGTCGCCTTGATCACTGCAAAGTTGGTGCGATCGCATCTCCTCGATCGCGGCGCAACGGTCTTGATGACTCGCGAAACCGACGTAGATTTGTTGCCCAACGATCGAGCTGCAATGATTCAAAAAATGGAGCCGACGATCGCTGTTAGTCTCCATTACAACGCGCTGCCGGACGATGGCGATGCTGTCAACACTAAGGGCGTTGCCGCGTTTTGGTATCAACCCCAGGCACAGGATTTAGCTGCCTTTCTGCACAATTATTTAGTCAAAACCCTCGATCGACCCTCTTATGGTGTGTTCTGGAATAATTTAGCGTTAACCCGTCCCACCGTTGCCCCTTCTATCCTGCTAGAACTGGGGTTTATGATTAACCCGATCGAATTTGAGTGGATTACAAACCCACAGGCGCAGCAAACACTAGCCCTCGCCTTGGCTAATGGAATCACAGAATGGTTGGTGCAAAACCGTGAGCCGATCGCTAACAGTCATTAGAATGGTAAGAACACCACAAGGGGAGCGCAATTGATGCCAGGGCAACTAGTATTAGTCGATGATGAACCTGGACTCCGTGAGGCAGTGCAAGCCTATCTCGAAGATAGTGGCTTTGTCGTCAACACGGCTAGCAACGCGAAAGAAGGCTGGGAACTGGTTCAGCAAAAGCTACCCGACTTGGTGATAACTGATGTGATGATGCCCCAAGTTGATGGTTACCAGTTTCTCAAGCAACTTCGCGAAGATCCCAGATTTCAATCGCTGCCTGTCGTCTTTTTGACGGCTAAAGGCATGACGGGCGATCGTATCCAGGGCTATGCAGCAGGATGTGATGCCTACCTACCCAAACCTTTTGATCCCGATGAGCTAGTGGCGATCGTGACTCGTCTCCTTAAACAGCGCGAATCGCTCAAAGCGTCGGGGGGCAGTGGTGACGCGCCCGATGTCGCAGATATGGCACGTCAGATTGCCGAGATTCGAGCGATTTTGACGCAGAGGGGCGCGATCGTTCAATCGACTTCTTCGGTCAAGTTTGACTTTACGCCCAGAGAGCAAAGCGTTTTAGATTTGGTGGTAGACGGTTTGATGAATAAAGAGATCGCTCGTCGCTTAGAAACCAGTGTCCGCAACGTCGAGAAATATGTCAGCCGTCTATTTAGCAAAACTGGAACCAACAGCCGAACCGAATTAGTCCGGTTTGCGTTAGAGAATGGCTTAACTAAATCGTGAGTCAACCCAGGTCATTCATCGAATTTTCAAACGTGATGCGGAACGTCGTTTCGTTACTCCTTTCAACTTCTAAAGTTCCTTCAATTTGGTGAACTAAAGACTGGACAAGCTGCAATCCTAAAGAATCTATGCGGCTTAGGTCGAAATCAGATGGAAGATGAGTGCCGCTATTGCTCACGGTGAGCCTAATTTGTCCCTCTGGGCTGCTTTCGAGACTCACCACAATCTCTCCGATCGAGGTTTCTTGAAACCCATGCTTAAGGGCATTTGAAATTAGCTCATTCAGAATTAACGCGGCAGGAATTGCTCGATCGGGGTTGACCCTAATCTCAGAATTTGCCTCAACTCGCAGAGTGATCCGAGCCGGATCGACGGCATAAATCCGAAAGACTGTCGTTGCCAGATTTCGGACATATTCAGTGAAGTTAATCTCAGTTAAAGGTTGTGACTGGTAGATCGTCTCATGGAATAGTGCAATCAGACTAATCCGGCTGCGAGTGGTTCTCAGCAGTTCCCGCGTTTCTGCGTCCTCGGTTTGCATCGCCTGCATATCCAGCAAGCTAGAAACGATTTGCAAATTATTTCTAACCCGATGATGAGTTTCTCTCAGCAACACGTCTCTTTCTTGCAAAGAGGGTTGTTGTCGGTCTTCTCGTTGAATTTGAGTAGGCTCGCTCGGAGTCAGTTGCTCTGTGAATTGATCGAGTACCTCCTGTGAAATTTGCAGTAACTCTAAAGCAGATTGCAGCTCGTCCAGGATTTGACCTTGCAAATCGAGGTTTAAGCTGGGTTCCGCCTGGATACGCTCGCGCAACAGGGTCAGTCGCGATCGTATTGCCCCTATTTGGTGGGCAACCCCGCTGTCAGTCATTTCAGGTCTCAATCCAATGCGTTCAGGAACTCAGGTCAAACAATCAGCTACTTATCATCAGAGTTAGCCCAATGTCGCGGGTCAGCTAACCTGCTAAAAAAGCACTCCTAATTCACGAATAGATTTCGTCAGGGTGGATGCAGATAGGTCATAATAGAAAATCTTCTAATGCTTTGGGTAACCACCCTATCACGATGTCTCGGTTTGCCCATAAGTGTAATGTGCCACTTTATCTACGCTCCTTTACTTCAAGGCGCTTCGCCGCAGGGCTCTCCCCGTGCCTACTGTTTTGTCAACTCAGGAAAAGTGAGAGTCTTTAAAGACCGTCTTCAAATTCGTTATAGTAACGATAAGTAACAAACAAGCCCATTTACTTTTGAGGCGTTCATGGCTGCTAATCTTGCGACCGTTTCGATATCTGGGAAGCCAGCAGCGCAGGATGTGACGGCACTCAGGCAGGTTTTTGCGTCAATTAATGCTGAGAGTTGTCCCCATGTCTACAATTTTCACATGCACACCAATCACTCAGACGGGCAGTTGCAGCCTGAGCTGTTGATGGAGCAAGCGATCGCGCTCTCGCTTAAAGGGTTTGCCATCACTGACCATCATCAAGTGAGTGGTTATCGAGTCGCGCAACACTGGCTTGATAGGTGGCGACACTCTGCTGAAGCGGCGGGTAAATCGATTCCTCATGTCTGGATCGGGGTTGAGATTACGTCCCAACTGCTCGATACCGAGGTGCATATTTTAGGCTTTGCCTTTAACCCTGAACACAGCACGATCGTGCCTTACTTACAAGGAAAAGCGCCTTTAGGAGAAGCGGCTCAAGCAGTTCATGTCATTTCTGCCATTCATCAAGCGGGTGGTTTAGCGGTGTTGGCGCACCCAGTTCGCTATCGGCGATCGCCCGAAGATCTAATTCCGGCGGCGGTAGATTGTGGCATTGATGGCGTAGAAGCCTATTATGCTTACAACAATCCCAAACCCTGGAGAGCTAGCCCCAAAGAGACGAAACGGGTTCGGCAATTGAGCGATCACCATCAGGTGCTTAACACTTGCGGCACCGATACTCACGGTTTGAGTTTGCTGCAACGACTCTAAGAGCGCATCCTTGTCTAACATCCTTATCTAAAAAGAGGGGCAGAAACATGATCAGGATGTCTCTGCCATTTTTTATGAGAAGTCTCAGGCGACATAACAAAAATTGTTAAGCAAAATAAAGAAGTCTCATTTAGAACAGCTTGGTGATGCCCTTAGTTTTCCCGTTTACTTTAAGGTTTGCTGATTACCTCAGTTCATCTGAGAAATAATTGCAACAAACCCAACACAGGTCATAGCGAGCAACACAACCATTCCGATTGATTGACCCAAGTGTCTCTGAGAAGATTGCATAACGTTACCTTAATCTGTTTGTGAATCATCACAAGATATCAGGTTTCCCTGACTTCCTGATAAAAACGCAACGTAACTTAGATTTGCTTAAGTTATCTTAATATCTCGCTCATACTCACAGCTAGCCCCCATAAATCACCTCATTGCGAACCGATGCCCCTAGCGTGGCGCGTCTTGTCCCGACCCAGGAGCTTGGCTCAATCATGGTCGGAGAGGGCACACTGCCCCACTGCTGCTGTAGCGATTTGAGAAAGACTTCTTGCTGCTTTCGCAGACTGCTGATGTCGGTGCCCCGGTTGATGATCGCAAACCAGACAAACCCACGATCGCGAGTGGGCAAAACTCCTGCTAACGCACTGACCTCGTTGAGGGTACCCGTCTTCACAACCGCTGCACGAGGAATATCCCGGTCTTCTAACGTTCCATCGCGATCCCACCCTGAGACGGGAAACAGATCGGCGATCGTAAAATTGCGCGGATGAATGTAATGGTCGATCGCTGCAAACATTGCACAGGCTGCACGAGGAGAAATCCGATTGTCCATGCTCAACCCTGATCCATTCACAAGCTGGATTTCTGCTGCGGGAACCCCGGCGGCATTGGCAGCTTTCTCAACGGTTGCTTGAATACCTCCTAAATCGTCAGCTAACATCTGAGACATTTCGTTCTGGCTGTGCACATTCATCCGTTTGAGAATGTCGGTTAGCGGTAGAGATCGATGTCGCAACAGCAGAATTTGTTTAGGAAGTAGCTCGATTCTGGCGGCAACTTTGACCGAGCCCTTAATCTCAACACTAGGGCGGGGCGTATCTTTCGACAACTGCTCATACTCAAACTTTGCATCGTCATCCCAGGTTTTTGAGTTGAGCGTCTTTTTGAGTAACTCTCCAGTTTTAGTGCGATCGTCCTCAAAACTCATCATAAAGTTGCCCACAATCAGCAGATTCCCGGTGATGCGAGAGATGCCCATTTTGTTGAGGGCATTGCCCAGCGCGATTGCCTCCGCCCAGTCAAACAAAGGATCGCCACCGCCTTGAATCACCAGATCCCCTTGCAAAACGCCGTTCTGAATCATGCCCGTAGCTGAAATCAGCGTTTCAAACTGGTGGTCAGCACCCCAGGTTTCTAACGCGGCTAACGTGGTGGCAACTTTGGTAATCGAAGCGGCAGGAAGCGGAGTCGTTCCTTGATGATTGGCTAACGACTGAGCACCCGATTGAAGCCAAACTCCCTGAGTCGTCTCGCTCAACCCTTGACTAGCAAGTTGTTTAAGATATTGCTTTACTGTGGCTTCTGCACTGCGATCGGGCGCTTCTTGTAGCCTATTTAGCTCGATCGCCTCTAAAGCATTGAGATTTGGCACTCCTGCCACATTCAACCAGAGCGACACCAATCCAGAGCCAAAAAGTTCTAGCAAGCCACGTCTCCTGTCAGAATAAATGAAGAGGATTGAGAGATTTGAGCGAGAAACAATGGCGAAACCCGATCAAAATCAAGTGCTGCGACAACTGCCGATCGTGGTTGGCTCAATAGCAGGTATTCTACTGTTCACCAATCGGTTTTTAACATCGAGTTTGACCGATTCACAAGCCAGATCGGATGCGTTAGGGATCATTCTCAGTGCGCTGCTGATTTTGACGGGGCTGCTTTGGCAACGAGTCCAACCGAGAACCCCAGAGAGCGTTGAGCTACTGGGTGAACAAGGCTTTGAGCTTGCGCCCAATTTGCCAGGTGTCGTCAAAACTGAGCTAGCTTGGATGTCCCATCTCCTCTTAACGAATACCGTTACGAAGTCGATCGTGGTTTGGCATCGCGGCAAAATTCTGCTGCGACGAGGCATTCTCAGCCCCCATGCTGAAGTCAAACCCGGAGCCATCTTACACCGAGTGTTAGACAAACATCAGCCTATTTATCTGGTTGCTCTCGCCATCTATCCAGGACGATTTGAGTTTGATTATCTGCCAGAGAATACGCAAGGCGTGATCTGTCAGCCGATCGGAACTGAAGGAGCGCTGATTTTGGCAGCAAACGCCCCCCGCAGCTACACCAGGCAAGATGAGAATTGGGTCGCCGCGATCGCAGAAAAGCTTGACAACACTCTCAGCCAGCATCTTGAACCTGCCAAAGGTTAACCTCTACGCGCTACCGTAGTAATAACCCTTCACTGAAATTTTCCCATGACATCCACGATCGTCATTTACTGGTCATTGGTTGCCCTCATGGTCGTGGGCATCATCGGCGCAGTCGTCCCTGGCATTCCAGGTACAAGCTTGATTTTGATTGGAATTATTGTGTGGGGATTGGTTAAAGGATTTGCTAGTGTCGGGATCGCTTTGACGGTCGCAATCATCGTTCTCGTCAGCAGCATCGGCATCGACTTTTTAGCGACTTATTGGGGGGCAAAAAAAGCAGGAGCTAGCAATTGGGGACAGATTGGCGCGATTGTCGGTCTATTTCTAGGATTCTTCGGGTTGCTACCCGCTTTGCCCTTTGGCGGACCGCTACTCGGCATCTTGCTCGGACCGCTGTTAGGCGCGATCGTGGGCGAGTTTATTTACTGCAAAGACATCAAGGTTGCCGTTAAAGCAGGAATCGGCATCGTCGTCGGTTCGCTAGTAGGCAATCTAATTCAGGGCGTGTTAGCGATCGCGGTCGTCGCCGTTTTTCTGTTCACCACGTTTCCGATCGCGATTCCGTCTTAGTCCACTTGAGTAGAACGGCTCGGACACGTCAACGTGGTTGAAAATTCGGGAATGGGCAGCGGCTCGGCTGAAAGTTGTTCTGCCTTGCAGATGATATTCGCAGTCTTTTCCTCAGTCACCTCCACAACTCCGACATAGCTTCTCAAATCGCTTTCTTTGGGGATAGCGGCAATCTCGGCACGAGACGCATTTGCGATTTTTAACTTATAGGCGTAGTCATAGCTTTGAGAAATTAAGTTCGTCGATCGCTCAAGTTCTTCTAAACTGCTGGCAAATCGCTTGTTTTCGTCGAAAAACTTGGCTTGAGCAGCATTCATCGTCTTTAAATAGCTCTCAGCCTTTTGTTGCTTCTCTTGAGGAGTCTGCTTGCTCCCACTCTCTCCTGGCAAATCTCCTGTCTCGGTTCCTGCCATTTGATTGGCTGCCTGCGAAGTCGAAATCAAAGCAGCCATTGTGCCACCTGACATAAAACCTACCACTACGGCAATCACAAACAGCACTGAGTAAGCTCGAAAATAGGACGGGATGGACACCTCATTTTCCGTCTGTGTTTCGTCAAGTTCTGCTTCGTCAAGCTCTAAAGCGTCATCGAACTCGTTATATCTGTCTTCTGGAATCGCAGAAATAACGGGCTGTAGCTCAAATTCTCTAACCCAGGCAGAAGATTCTCCAGCTTTCCGTGAGCAGATCTTAACGGTGTCAATTTGCTCTAGGTTCAGTCTGTATAGCCCTCTGCGAACAAACGTAACGATCGCTTCCTGGTTCAACGGTTTGGTTGATTCTAGGAGAATGCCTAAACAATGCCCTTCTAACTCCACTTGAGCTTGAACCTCTTGGGAGTTTAAAACCGCATTCATCAACGCAGCGATCGCGGTTGAGTTTCCCTGTTTAGCGAGTTTTAGAAGGGGGGGCTGATTCATAAGAAGCCACTCTGGAAATAGGGGAAGACGTTGGTAGAAAGTTTATTCTAACCGACAGATAATCCGCGAAGAGTCTTGACTACCAACCTTTAATGAGAGAACCCTTAGCTCAGGAGTAATATGAGATCCCTTAAAGGGTGGAGACACCTCTATTAAAACTTTCTATTTCAATTTGTACCATCGAAAAACCTGCCCTTAAGTCGAGCTATTTCTTTGCTGTAAGCTGCGGGAGGCAGTTCAAATCAGACGCTAAATCTTTGTCAAGTCTTTATCTCTAAATACGTGAGGCTGTTTGTGTAACTGGGAACACTCAGTATAGGGGTGGAAGGTTCTCCTTTTCAATATCCACTTTTAACGATGGGAGCAGGGCAGTGCAATCAGTCAAGCAGCAGCAAATCTTAGGCTATTTCATTGAAGAGGCGAAGGAACATCTAGATACGATCGAGCATGGCTTGGTCAATCTGCAAGCCACGATGTCTGACTCAGAGCAGGTCAATGAGCTGTTTCGGGCGGCGCACTCGATTAAAGGAGGAGCTGCAATGTTAGGGTTTGACAGCATTCAAAAAACGGCTCATCACTTCGAGGATTGTTTCAAACAGTTACAAGAGCACCCCGTTGCGATCGACCAAACGTTAGAAAACTTGTTTCTTAAAGGGTTTGACACGCTTAAAGAATTAATCGAAGCGCTGCAAAGCCCCTTTGGGCTACGAGAAGAAGAGGCTCACCGAACAGTCATCGCCTCCGAGCCTATTTTTGCCCAGCTAGAAACGTATCTTCAATCTCTCATCAACCATAAGGCAACCGCTTCGCCCCCGCCCAAACGTGCTGTTGCGCCTCAGTCCTCAACGAATGCAACTGCTCATATCAATGCCATTCTCAAGGCAATGCTGCAACTGTTTAAGCAGGGAGACTCGATTAGAAGCCGTCAACAGCTCGTTGCATTGTGCAGTCGCCTGATGCAATTAAATAGCACGGCTCAACCTTGGGTGACCGCCTTGCAAATCGTGCAACGAGCGATCGCGAATCCCAAAAATGCCTATCCGATTTTGGCTCCGATCGTGATTCGTGACCTCAAACAGGCGAGTGATCTTTTGCTCACGAGGCGAGTCGCCGAGATTGAAGTGAGCCAAAATCTTCTCAAGCTAGTAGTGCCCGATCAACCTGCCGTGCGTCCGGCTCAGGTTGCGACTCAACCTTCTGTGCGTCAAGTCACATCTAAACACAATCAAGTCTCAATTCCACGAGAACCGAGAGCGGTTGCTAGAGCCTTACTTGAAACATTTAACAAAAACGAATTGATTGAAATCGCTCAGTTTTTGATGAAAGCAATTCAATAGAGTTCAGGTTCCTTCCCTTTCTAGACTCTAAACTAAACGCTCGACAAGCCAACGTTTTGAGTTGAGGTGAACCGTGAAAATTAGTGTTTTAGGAACTGGACTGATGGGCTTGCCAATGGCTCAACGTCTAATAGATGCCCATCATGCTCTCACCGTTTATAACCGCACTGCCTCTAAGCTAGACCCCTTACAAGCGGCTGGAGCCACGATCGCGCCGTCTGCTGCTGCCGCGATCGCTGCTTCAAACTGCATTATCCTCATGCTCACAGATGCGGGTGCCATTCGTGAGCTTTTGCTGTGTGATGCGTCTCGATCGCAACTGGCAGGGCGTACGGTGATTCAAATGAGCACGATCGCTCCTCAAGAAAGTCAGACGATTCGAGACGAGGTGGTTGCCGCAGGAGGCGATTATCTAGAAGCCCCCGTGCTGGGCAGCATTCCAGAAGCGCGATCGGGGTCGCTGATCGTTATGGTTGGCGCAGAACCTGAGCAATTTGCTCGCTGGTTCACGCTTTTAGCAACCTTTGGGTCAGAGCCAGTGCTGTTAGGCTCGGTGGGATCGGCAGCGGCGGTTAAATTGGCACTTAATCAATTAATCGGCGCGTTAACAAGCGCATTTGCAGTCAGTTTAGGGTTAGTCATGCATCAAAGCGTAGACACTCAAGCGTTTATGGCGATTTTGCGTAAAAGTGCCCTTTATGCGCCCACCTTTGACAAAAAACTGCAACGAATGCTCGATCGCGATTACGAGAATCCAAATTTTCCGACCAAGCATCTCAAAAAAGACATTGATTTGTTTATTTCAGCCGCTCAGCTATCAGGACTTGAGACAAACGGTGTAGAAGGGGTGAGTCAAATTTTGGCTAAAGCGATCGCGATGTCACTTGCCGAGATGGATTATGCAGCATTGTTTTCTGCGATCGTTCCACCCACTAAGCGAACCGACAACCCAATCTGACCAAAATTCTCGCTTCCTACCGACTTCATCCGTGTCTGAAATCATCATTCTCTAAATACGAGTGATTTATACGAGTAATTTTATACTTCGATCTGGCTCTCACCATCGGCTTTATTCAGAAGAGTCTAAATTGATGTGAACATCATCCAGAAAGGAATCTCTCAGCGTGTAAAGAGTAGACAAAGTGGAACTGTCGTCAAGCGTCTAAATCGGCTGCAACCGTTAGTCTGTTTACAGGACATTAGTTTAAGTGTCTTGGAAAGAATACGCTCTATTCCCCCGGACGATCGGCTGCATAGTGTAATTATTTTTACTCAGTGGGCATGATGAGTAAAGCATTAATTAGAAATATTTCAAGGAATCTTTGATTTCTGCGCAGAGTCAAAGATTTTTAGAAACCTGGAATCAAACCTTCAGAACGAATGCAGCCCGTGAAACGCAACCCTAACCGTTTGAGTCCCCCAGCTATGCGTGTTTTGATCTATTCATACAATTACTACCCAGAACCGATCGGCATCGCGCCTCTCATGACTGAGCTGGCAGAAGGGTTATCAAAACGTGGGCATGAAGTGCGGGTGATCACAGCAATGCCTAATTATCCGCAGCGAGAAATCTATGAGCAATATCGCGGCAAGCTCTATGACACTGAAGAACGGAATGGGGTGACGATCCAGCGCAGCTATGTCAGGGTTAAGCCGAATCCGACACTGTTCGATCGCATTCTTTTAGACAGCAGTTTTGCATTCACGAGCTTCTTTCAAGCGCTTAGAGGTTGGCAACCTGATCTGATTCTTCTAACGGTGCCACCCCTGGCAGTGTGTGCCCCGGCTGCCTTATTAAGCTGGCTGCACAATTGCCCGATCGTGCTGAACGTGCAAGACATTTTGCCCGAAGCTGCGGTTCACATGGGGTTGATTAAAAACAAAGCGTTGATTTGGCTACTGGAAGCGATCGAGAAATTTGCTTATCGAACGGCGCACACGGTCAGCGTGATTGCAGAAGGATTTGTTGAGAATCTGGAGAGTAAAGGGGTTCCGTCGGAAAAAATCACCTGCATTCCTAATTGGGTAGACACTAACTTTATTCGTCCGCTTCCTAAAGAAAATAATGCCTTTCGACGGGTTCACCAGCTTGAAGGCAAATTTGTCGTGCTCTATTCAGGCAATATTGCCTTAACTCAAGGGTTAGAAACTGTTGTAGAAGCGGCGGCGCAGCTATGTGACGTGCCAGACATTGTGTTTGTTATCGTCGGTGAACAGAAGGCAGTTGAAACGCTGAAACACTATTGCAAGACCTGCGAGGCTGACAACGTGGTTTTGCTGCCCTTTCAACCGCGTGAGAGTTTGCCTGAAATGTTAGCCGCCGCCGATGTGGGGCTGATCGTGCAAAAGCACAATGTCGTCTCGTTTAATATGCCGTCTAAAACGCAAGTTTTGCTGGCAAGTGGTCGCCCAATCATTGCGTCAGTTCCTCGTTCTGGCAGTGCTGCAAAAGCGATCGAGAGAAGTCGAGGTGGAGTCGTGGTTGAGCCAGAAAATCCGGCGGTGTTGGCGAAGCAGATTCTGGAGTTGCAAAAAAATCCTGAACAAGCGGAGCGATTGGGCAAGCAGGGGCGGCAATATGCGCTAGAGCGCTATTCGTTTGAACAGGCATTGAGTCAATATGAGACTCTCTTCTATCAGGTGAAGGCGAGTCCTTTGCCGCTCAAACCGACTTATGCCCTCAGCACAGACAAGCCGGGTGCTGAAGTTTAGATCGATCGCCTCAGCCTTTAAAATTAATGATCAGCCTAGAGACGACCGTTCTTGAATGGGAACACTGTGGGGCAGCGATGATTCTGCTAACCTTGCGGTCTAAATCGCGCTCATGCCTAACAGTTGAATTATGAACTCTAAGCTCCCCAAACTTCCGGTGTCTGTGCTGATTCCGGCTCGAAACGAAGAGGCAAATCTCCCAGCGTGTCTTGAGAGCGTCGCCAGAGCCGGTGAGGTGTTCGTGGTGGATTCTCAAAGCAGCGATCGCTCGATCGAGATTGCTGAACGCCACGGAGCCAAAGTGGTGCAATTTCAATTTGATGGGCGATGGCCCAAGAAGAAAAATTGGTCACTCGAAAATCTGCCGTTTCGTCACGAGTGGGTGCTGATTGTCGATTGCGATGAGCGCATTCCACCAGAGCTATGGGATGAAATCGAGACAGCGATTCAACAACTGGACTGTGATGGGTATTATCTGAACCGAAAAGTATTTTTTCTCGGTCAGTGGATTCGTCATGGCGGTAAATATCCTGACTGGAATTTGCGTCTGTTTCGTCATGCGAAAGGGCGCTATGAAAACCTGAAAACTGAAGAGATTTGCAACACGGGCGATAACGAAGTTCACGAGCATGTCATCTTGTCAGGAAAGGTCGGATATCTCAAGCAAGATATGCTTCACGTCGACTTTAAAGATCTCTATCACTGGCTAGAACGACACAACCGCTACTCAAATTGGGAAGCTCAGGTGTATTTGAACCGACTCAATGGCAAAGATGAACAGGGCACGATCGGAGCCAATCTTTTGGGTACTGCCGTCCAGCGCAAGCGCTTTTTAAAGAATATTTGGGTCAGACTTCCGTTTAGACCTCTGCTTCGGTTTATCCTTTTCTACATCATTCATCTAGGCTTTCTAGATGGGAAAGCAGGCTATATTTATGGGCGATTGTTGAGTCAATATGAATACCAGATTGGCGTGAAGCTTTATGAATTGCGTCAGTGTGGCGGCACCCTAAATATCGCCAAAAATGCTTCTTCCGAAGCGACTTCTCAACCTGTTGTCCAAACCGAATCTTGAGGAGCTAGATGGAACGGGAATCGACAGAACTGCATCCAGTTTTAGACGCAAAACCGATGGTTGACCTGCGTCAGTACGATCAGGCTGGGTTCGATCGTGGTCGTCCTGCCTGGTATGTGATGCTGTGGTGGCTCGTGCAGGGGGTGCTTTTTCCATTGACTCCCCATCCGTTTAACTCGATGCGGTGTCAACTATTGCGGCTGTTTGGAGCACAAATTGGCAAAGGGGTTTTGATTCGTCCGACGGCTCGATTTACCTATCCCTGGAAGGTTGAGATCGGTGACTATAGCTGGATTGGCGATGATGTCGTCTTTTATAGTTTGGAGTCGATTCAGATCGGTGAGCAGTGTGTGATTTCTCAAAAAAGTTATCTGTGTACTGGGAGTCACGATGCTCAAGATCCTAAATTTGGACTGGTGACTGCCCCGATCGCGATCGGCAACGGCGTTTGGATTGCAACAGATTGCTTTATTGGTGCGGGCGTTCAGATTGGAGCCAATGCCCTAGTCGGCGCAAGAAGCAGTGTCTTCTCCTCGTTGTCAGAGCAGCAGGTTTGCTGGGGAAGTCCCTGCCGTCCTCAATATCCCAGAAGATATCGGAACCCTTGTGCGTGAAAATGAGTTTCTTTGCTGCTATTTGTCGTGGGTTTCGACTCCGCTCAACCCACTTGGAATATTGAGGGCTGAACGAAGCCCAGTGAGACTCGATCAGACAGCAACTTCTTTAACGATGAAGCTGCATTTCACCGAGATATTTTTGTAAATAGGGTGAAAACACTTCGTAGATTACCGTCAGGGGTTGTCCGTGATGCCAGAATAGATAGTGTCGTCCCCAAAAGGGACCTGATTGCTCGAAAGCTTCCTCCAAAACGCTAGAGTGACCGTAGCAAATACCTTTCACGTCTCGATATAACTCGGTTCGCAGACGGGCGAGACTTGCCCAGATGGGGAGCGATCGATTCTGCAAATATTCGTCTACATGGCTCTGCTCCCACCACGAAGTTGCATACGCCAATCGTTGCCCAGAGGACGTTCTTAGCCAAACTTGCCGTCGCAATCGCGGTCCAGACACTATCTCGATCGAGGTGGGGGCATTGTCGTGATCAAAGCCGATTGTAGACATATCAATCACGTCTACTTCCGTTGGTTCGCCCGTTAGGAGTTGTAAGTGGCGAGTTGGCGAGCCGTCTCCTAAGAGCAGCATTTGCCAGGTTGGGGCTAATTGACGGTGGGGTAAGCCTTGCTGAATATCGCGCTCGTTGCCCTGCCAGACAGGGTCAAGAGAGTTCCAGCTAGTTGGCAGAATCGCACTATCGGTGGGTTTAAGGATAGCAGTCAAGAAACGTTACATAAATTAACTTCCTTTTAATCATATCGTTCTTGCTCTCTAAATCACAGCGCAGACCATCCGGAATCATTGACCTAAATAGGCTTCTAAGACTTGAGCATTGGTTTGAATCTCGCTTGGAGAGCCGACTGCAAGATTGCTGCCCTCGGCGAGAACCCAGACGCGATCGCATAAGGTCATAATCACATCCATGTTGTGTTCGATGATCAAAAAAGAGAGTCCTTGACGATTCCAGTAGTGGATGTATTCGCAGATTTGATTGATTAGCGTTGGGTTGACTCCTGCTGCGGGTTCGTCGAGCAGCACGAGTTTGGGATGGGTCATCAGCGATCGGGCAATCTCCAACAATTTGCGCTGTCCGCCCGAAAGTCCGCCCGCATAATCTTGAGCTTTAGCTGCCAGTCCGACTGATTCTAGGATTTCCATGGCTCGATCGCGGGCTTCTCGCTCTTCTTTGGCAATCTGTTTACCTGAAAACCAAGTGTTCCAAAATTTCTCACCTGTTTGGTGTTGAGCCGCTAACAGTAGGTTTTCTAACACTGACAGACGCGACAGCACACGGGCAACTTGAAAGGTGCGAACCATTCCCCGTTGAGCGATCTGGTGCGGCTGCAAGTTTTGAATCGGCTCTCCGTCAAATAACACTTCTCCCTGATCGGGATGGATGAAGTTAGACAGCAGATTAAACAGCGTCGTTTTGCCTGCGCCATTGGGACCGATTAGCCCCGTGACACTGCCGGAAGCAACCTCGATCGAAGCATTATTGACCGCCATCACGCCGCCAAAGCGTTTGATTAATCCCGAAGCAGAGAGGACGGGTGTTGAGGTTTTCATTGAGATTCTCCAGGGAACTCTGCCATTTTAGGGCAGTGAGGGATAGGAGCAGAAATTGTGTCAACCAGCAGAATTGACGGCTAGTCAAATTCTGGTGCCCAAATACTTAAAATCTCCATCTCCCAACCTGGACGGAGTTCTGGAATCGTCAAAACATCCCCATCTTTCAAAACAGTGGACATTGTCTTCCCCTGGGCGAAACAGTTCAACACTTCTCGTTCTGGGGTCAACCACCACTCCAGCAACCACGCCTAGCGAAAGGTAGAACCTGACCTTCTGACGCTGCTTTGTCAGGGAGTCTGATTTTGATACCACTTCAAAGCCCAGATCGGGCACCAGCCGCGCAAAGTCCTCTGTCGTTCGTCTCAGTCGCTCTGCTTTGACAAAAGAGCAGTCAGGAGCGCGAACATCTTCATTGGCATTGGGAAGTCTAAAACCAGCACTGGAGCCTGAAACACGCCCAAGCTTTCGAGGTCTGACCCAGTTGGCTAGTTGACGGGAGATCTCAACCGCGATCTCATCAGGCTCTAATCCAGATGGACTCATAACAACGATCTCTCCATCTACTAATTCCATCTGGTAATGGGGAAACCGCTGCCGGAAAATTTCTAGATCGTTAGCAGTGAGTGACATACGCGCTCCAACCCGGTTCTTGACTCCATCATTATATTTTCTACACTGCCTTACGTTAAGTGCTGGAGTGAATGCTCCGCTCGTGCAATTGCTGCACAAAAAATTCCTCTAACGACGGGCGAGCAAGCTGAATCGAAATCAATTGAGCTCTCATCAATCGCAGGCTGGCAATAAAGTCTTGCGGGTCGCCTTTGAGATGTCCGCTCCAATAGCCGTCTTGAAAGTCTAAATCAATGATCCACTGCTTCAGGACTTCAGGATTGCCGCCTTTGACTTTGACTTGATAGGTGTCGGCAGTGCCTAACAGATCTTGCAGAGATCCGATCGAAATCAGTTCTCCTTGAGCGAGAATGGCAACGCGATCGCAGATCTTCTCAACATCTGACAAGACATGACTGTTGAAGAAAATCGTCTTGCCTTGAGACTTGAGAGACAGAATAATTTCTCGCAGTTGATAGCGTCCAAGCGGATCTAAGCCAGACATCGGCTCATCTAAAAACACCAATTCGGGATCGTTGATTAACGCCTGTGCCATACCAATCCGTTGCAGCATTCCTTTAGAGTATTGCCGCAGTTGTTTTTTTCGGGCGGTTGATTGCGCGAGTCCCACTAAGTCGAGCAGTTCGGGGATGCGTTTGCGTTGAATCGATCGCGGCACCTGAAACAGCCCTGCTGCAAACTGCAAAATCTCCCAACCTGTCAGATAGTCGTAGAAATAGGGGTTTTCGGGCAGGTAGCCAATGCGTTGTTTGACGACTCGATCGCCTAGAGGCTTCCCTAATAGCGTTGCCCGACCAGAGGTTTGACGTACAATTCCCAACAGCGTTTTGAGCAGGGTGGTTTTGCCTGCGCCGTTTTGTCCCAATAGTCCAAAGGTCTCGCCCTCGTAAACGGTCAGACTGACGTTTTTGAGCGATGCCACCGTCTGATTCATCCAAAATCCAGTGCGGTAGCGTTTGCTCAGGTCGTAGGTTTGGATCACGATCGGACGATCGCTTTCAGGGGATTGACTCAGTAGATCTACAGCAGCGTCCATCTTGTCTCGTCAGCAATGTGTAGACATTAAACCACTTTATCGGATTTTCGATTCGGCTGATTTTGAGTTCGCAACTCCCGCGTTTGGCAAATCTTGCTTAGACTTGATTTAAGAAGATTCTAGTGATAATTAATTTATGGATCGCTCGAAGTTTGTGGCTGTTTTGACAGGGGCGATCGCGCTAATTTTAGGGGTTGGCTACCTGGTTCTAGTGCAGTTTTTAGATATGCGAGGCGAGATGATTCCTGCGCCGATTGTGGAATTAATGCCAATCGTCGATCGTGTCTTCGAGGGGTTCCATTTCCAAGGGTTCTGGTTCTCTTTGCACTAAGGCACCGGGTTCGTCGTCGTCTTCAATTTTGGCTTCAAGCTGTAGGGGTTTGATGACTTTTGTGATGGCATCTTGCACAAAGGATTTGATGAATTCGTCGCGACGGTTGAGTTGAAACTGACGCTGAACGACTTCGGTAATGCCGCCATCGCCCCAATCTTGGTCGTGCCGGAAGTACTCGATAAAGCTCTTGCCTGCGATGCGAGTCAGATAAGCCGCGCTAATGCCTTGAATAGCGCGTCCAAACAAAAACCCGCCAACGCTCAACTGTAAGGCGGTGCTGAGAAGCTCGATCGCGCCTTTCACCACGCCTAAACTAACCAGCGTTTTCGCCAGGGATAGAGCCATTTCTCGCCCTCGCTCCATGTTGATTTCACAGCCATAGACTCTGCCAATCTCAACCACCATTTGGGCATTGACCGCCGCCGTTGCCAACAAATCCACCACGGGGAGCGGAGTCACCGCAATCACGCCCGCCCCGATCCACTGAAACCGCTCGACGATTTTTTCTGCCTGTCGTCGCCGTTGTCCGTCAATTAACCGCCGTGCCTCTTCGCCCAGTCGTTGCGATTGCAGCAAAATGTTGTCTGCCAGCAGGTCTTCGCCTTCTGCCCTCAAAATCGCCGCCATCCGCCGAATCAGCGGCGTGATATCCGATTCGGGTTGAATGGTTTCTCCGGTGTCCAGCTTTACCGATTGGGGATTAGCGGCGATCGAAATCACGTCATGGGTCGAAACTACACCGCGCACCCGTTCTCGCAGCCGAGCCAGAATCGTTTCTAAGTCGTCTTCTGTGTAGAGATCGGCTTTGTTGACCACCACGATCGAGCGTTTGCCAATCTCTGCTAGCATCTTCATCGGGTCATATTCTGACTGCCGCAGGTCGTTGTCGAGGACGAACAGCAGCAAATCTGCCTCCGTTGCCAGTCGGCGAGCCAGCTTTTCTCGTTCCGTCCCGGCGACTCCGGCTTCTAAGATTCCGGGAGTGTCGGTGATGAGGATTTCTCGATCGACTCCCTTTAATTTCAGTCGATAGGTTTCTCCAACTTCGGTAGTGCCCATTGGTGCGCCCACTTTGCCCACCATTCGACCCATCAGCGCATTCACCACAGAGGTTTTACCGGATGATCCCGTCCCAAAGACGACGACCATCAATTCACCACGGGCGAGATTTTGCTCGATTTCGCGCGATCGAGTCAGCATCTCTCGCCGCGTCACCTCATCTTGAATCTGCTTCAACTGCTGACGAACAGCTTTGAGATTTTCCTCGGCGGCTTCTGCTTTGACGGGTGACACTCTCGGAGTCGTGCGGCGACGTTTGCGTTGCTGCTTGCGAGGCAGAAGAAAAAAGTAGTAGACAAACGCCCCAATCAACACACCCAGTAGGGCAATGATCAAAAAGATCAGAATCGGTCCTAGTAGGGGATAGTAAGCCAGTTGCCAGGACAACCGAGAGAGAGAATCGATCAGCCAAATCATTAGCCCCAAAATGAGTGTGAGACCAAAGATCAGCGTCAGCAGGCGAGGCAACGGCATGAAGATAACCCGATTCTAGTCAAATGGATTTCGTAAACGCGAATCGAAATTCTTCTCTATTCTCCTTCATGGATTCAGTGCGAAGAGCCTCTCAAGAATGAGATTTGTGAGACTTACTCAAAATCTGACCCTCCGATCGTTGACTTTGAAGGATAAGTTTTTTATTCTCTAGAGGCTAATCGAGCGCTTGGGTTGAAACGCAATCGTCCAAAGTGTAAAATTCTCCAGAGTTGTTGAAACAGGGAAGATATGAGCCTTTTTGATCAGATTCTTAGCGCAGTCGTCAATCCTCAGCAGCAAGCCAGCCCCGATCAGTTAGGAGGTATGCTTAGCATGGCAGAGCAATTGGGCAATCGTCATGGAGTCGCTCCAGGAACGACTCAAATGATGATGTCTACGGTCGGTAACTATGTGCGATCGTCGCTGCAAGATAAGCAATCGTCAATGGGTGGCGATCAGGTGCAATCTTTGGTAAATCAATATGGTGGTTTAGGAAGCAATCCTGATGCAGTTCAAGCGGTGTTTTCTCAAGACCAGCAGCAGCAAGTTACCGATGATCTGTCTCAGAAAACTGGGTTAAACGCAGGCACGATTCAAGCGATGTTGCCTGCTTTAGTTCCGATCGTGCTCAATCTTTTGCAAAGTGGCTCTAACCCTCAAAATGCTCAAGCAGTAAATCCTGTTCTCAACACATTTTTAGATTCAAACCACGTTGGAAATGTGGATTTAGGAGATTTGATGGGAATGGCAGGACAATTTCTCAAGCAGCGAGGCTGACTCCTTGCAGACCGTAACGAACGACGTTTGGACCCGTTCTCAAGCTCAAACCTGAATGGGGCGTATTCATCATGAAGTACGCCCTTTTGTTGACCTTTAAGGTGAACTTAGTATCGAGACTTGCTGGAAGTTTTGCTAGGAGCACTGTCTCCACGAGGCTCTCGTGGTTTTGCCTTGTTAACTTTTAACTCGCGACCGAGCCATTCTGCCCCATCAAGTTCGGCGATCGCGGCATCTTCTTTAGATTCGTCTTCCATCTCGACGAATGCAAAGCCTCGCTTTCTGCCCGTCTCACGATCGGTTGGGAGGCTGACTCGGCTCACCGCACCATATTCAGCAAACACTTCCTTTAAATCGTCTTCTGTCGCCTGAAATGCTAAATTTCCAACGTAGATAGTCACAGTTTTCTCCAAACCAAATGCGAGGGCGAACTCGGTAATCGCTTTGGATGCAGCAGCCTGCTAATTGTCCTTAGCAACTGTAGCCGAACTCTTATTCGCAAATTATTATAATGGAATCCTTTCTGAAAGAGAAGCACAAATGCTGCATTTCGTCTAGTAAGAAACTCACGGATTCTTATCAGCAACGAAGTCAAACCTTATCTAAACCCCAACAAATCATTGCGGATTGTTTCCTAATATTCAGCACAGTTGACGATTTGAATCAAATTTTACGTTGAAGGCTCAACCCACACTCGCATTTCGGTGAGTTGCAACGGTCCAAACTGGGTGGCTAAAGCGACATCGGCGGCATCTCGTCCATAAGCGATCGCGATTCGGTTTCCTCGTGGCTGTGATTGAGTGGCATCAAACGTAAACCAACGTCCCTGCGGAATGTCGCTTTGCCCATCGCCGACGAATGCCTCAAACCAGGCATGGAGATCCATCGGGTCAAGCTGATAGAGATAGCCTACGACCATTCTCGCTGCAATGTTGAGACTTCGGCAGAGAGCGATTCCTAAATGGGCAAAATCTCGACAGACTCCGACTCGATCGTGCGCCGTCTCATAAGCTGAAGTCGAGGCATCGCTAGTGCCATATTGATATTTAATCTGAGTATGAATCCAATCGCGAATGGCTTCTACTTGATCGTAGCCAGGGGTGCGATCACCCACAATTTCAGTCGCCAAATCACCCAAACGATCGGAGGGGCAATAGCGACTCGGCAACAAAAACTGAAGCACTTCATCGGGGATATGTTGCACGGGGACAAACGGGGCACCTGGCGCGATGTCGATTTGGTCGGCGGTTTCTGCGCTGGCGATCGCACGCGCTCGAAACGAGCCTTGAGGAGTCAGCAACCGTTGACACAAATTGCCATAGCTATCGGTATATTCTACGATCGGGACATTTGGCTCTAACAGGTATTCTTCACGAAAAATCCACTGTCCTGAGCCGCTCCGAGGTCTGAGCATCAGAATTAAAGGCGTTGGAACACTCGCTTCAAACAAGATTTCACACCCAGCATCCAACCGCATCGTTTTTTTATCACTGACTACTTAAATAGTCTATCGGAGGATCTCGGTGTAATGTTCGACAACAGGAAACGGATCATAAAAGTGATGGAGTCGTTGTTTCCAGGTTTGATAGTTGGGGGATTGGCGAAACGCGATCGTGTGTGCTTCTAGCGTCTCCCACCGAACGAGTAAGAGATAGCGATCGTCTATTTCAACACACTTTTGCAACTCGTGAGACCGATATCCCGGCATTGCAGCAATGATGATGGAAGCTTGACTAAAAGCAGTCTCAAATTCGCTGCTCAGTCCTGCTCTAATTGTGAGAATGGCGACTTCAAGAATCATGACCTTTAAACACTGGTAAGAAGGCGATGATCGGCGCTCAACAAAGGCTGCATTTCATCGGCTGGAATCGGTGGGCTATAGAGAAACCCTTGCATTGCCTGACAGCCAATTTCTTGCAAAAAAGTGAGTTGCCTTTGGGTTTCTACTCCTTCCGCTACCACATTGAGATTAAGGCTCTGCGCCATCATAATAATCGCGGTCGAAATTGCGGCGGCTTCCACATTAATTGCCCCTTGGCGAACAAAAGTTTGATCGATTTTGAGAGCATCGATCGGCAGAGTTGCCAGATAATTGAGCGACGAATAGCCCGTGCCAAAATCATCGAGAGAAATCTCGACACCGAGTTGCTTTAACTGCCGCAAAATCAAAACCGTCGCTCCGATATCTTCCATCAAAACCGACTCGGTTAGCTCTAAAACTAACAGCTTTGGGTTTAAGCCTGTCTCATCAAGAATTTGACCGACTCTCTGCGCCAGCTTCTCTTGCTGAAACTGCCGCATTGAGAGATTGACAGAGACTTTGAGCGGCATCAAACTCAGCGACTGCCAGCTTTGAACCTGGGTGCAGGCGGTTTGCAACACCCACTCTCCGAGAGACACAATTAGCCCCATTTCTTCAGCGATCGGAATGAAGATCTTGGGTGGAATCATCCCTCGTTGCGGATGCTTCCAGCGTAAGAGCGCCTCTACGCCAATGATTTGCCCCGTCGCTAAATCGACCTGGGGCTGATAATAAAGCTGAAACTCAGACTGTTTTAACCCAGACGAGACTTGATTGGCGATCGCGTTGCTAAGATCGGTTTCAATCAGTCGCTGCTCAACTTCTAGCGCATCCATCGCCAGACTATAAAACATATAGCCGCTTTGCCCCTGCTTTTGACACCAGCGTCTTGCCGTTTCTGCCTGCACCAGAAGCTGCTCTGGGCTGCTGCGTTGAGAAGATAAAGCGACCCCAATGCTGACTTGAATTTGGATTTTATGATCAAGGCATTGATAAGGAGCCGTCACTTCAACCAGAATAGCTTGCGCTATGCCTGCAACATCTTGCTCAGACTGCCCAGTGATGATAATGCCAAACTCGTCGGCACCTAAACGGGCGAGTGTGGCATCATCCCCTATTGCCTCATTGAGACGCTGCCCCATCAGTTGCAACAATCGATCGCCTGTGTAGTAACCAAACGAT
Organism: Phormidesmis sp.; assembly: GCA_965277365.1. Taxonomy (GTDB): domain Bacteria; phylum Cyanobacteriota; class Cyanobacteriia; order Leptolyngbyales; family Leptolyngbyaceae; genus Phormidesmis_A. The sequence continues at coordinate 104,110 of CBDICO010000007.1, forward strand.
GTGTTGACGGTTCTAAAGCGGTTGATATTGAGGCAAAAGACTGCAACCGCAGTGTCATCTCTGGTTGCTTGCCCGACTCTAAAGAACGCCTGTGTCAAATGTTGCTGAAGCTGTTGATAAAACAGAGTGCGGTTGGGAAGCTGGGTTAAAGGGTCTAGATAAGCCGAGCTTGGCAGCATATTTGAGAGAGGCAGGCACTGTCTAGTGAAAATTTGAGTCAAGTTGGCATATTTTTTGAGTCGAGAAGAAACCGCCTCTAATAAATCTGCGATCGTGCAAGGTTTGATGAGATAGTCATCGGCTCCCAGGTTCATCCCATGACGAATCTCGGTGCGCTCACATTTAGCGCTTAAAAAAATAATCGGAATAGCAGCAGTTTTGGGATCATGACGCAACCTCTCCAGCACGCCATAACCGTCTAACTCTGGCATACAGATATCGCATAAAATTAAGTCAGGCAGGTAAGCTTTGGCTCTTTGCACCCCAATCATGCCATGCTCAGCCCCGATCGATTGGAACCCTTCTAGTTTGAGTATCTCCAATAAATTATCAAGAATTATTTCCTCATCTTCGATTACGAGAATGGTGGTCATTTGAGCTTTGATAGGGAACTGGAGGTGAGTTAGTATGACATCCTGCTACGAGATCTATCGTGAAGAAGCGTCAAAAGAACCATGAAATAGTTGTGGGGATCAGCCACACTCGAAGAATGCCATGACTTATTTTATACACAAACCGAAAATTCAGCTTAAAGATCGCAGCTTAAGCGCATCACTAAACGATGCTAGTCGAAATCTCAGGCAGGACTTCAACAATAAACGGCACACTGATTGAGCCACTTAACGAAACAAACTGTAGCCTCCTGGACCTAATTGTTACGAACTAGCAACCGATTATCTAAAGCTATTGAAGCAAGTCAAAACCAGGCTTCTAAGTAACATCAAGCCTCTTCGATTAGTACAGTGCTTCCTATCCCAGTCAAAATCAACAATTATTGAAACCTTCAGAACTTAAACCAATACTCCGGACATTTTTTGAACGGTTCCACAAAGCTTTCAGAGATTATGGTTCAAGGATCAAGCTATTTTTTCAACGTTAGCTCTGCCTCTGACTTGGAAAAAAAGATCTTGTCCACGGCAGAATAAGGGTTTGAGCCTCAAGATCTGCTCAGATTTTGTCCGAAGTATTGTTAAACCGATGACTATTCAAAGGAGTGTGAAGTGGACTGTTTTCTCAGAGTTACCTCGATCGAAGCTTTTTGACTACTGGCTCACTCTTTAAATTCACAGGGTATGGACTCACTGAAAACAGTTAAATTTAAGGAGATTATTCATATTTTTCTAGATTTTAGGAGATTTCTCTGCAAGGCAATTGTTAATTGAATAAGTTAAATGACGAACGAATAAAAGTTTCTTGATGTCATCGATTTAGAGAATCTTGAGATGGTTCAAAAATAGATTGCTCAACTCATCAGCGGTAGATTCTGCAATCTGTAGATTTAAGAAACAGTCTCTAGTTTAACTCTCTAACCCACTTAAAAGATTAGAGAGGTCAACCGTTTGTCTGTCTAGTCCAACTCGTTGAGAAACAAATTAATTGCTCAGTCTCTCTTTAAATTTCGATCGCGAAATCACACAATGTTGTGAGCTTCGCGCAGACACTAGAGGATAGTATTGAGATGCGACCTTCTGATGGCTGAGCAATTTACTGAATGTCATTCGCTCAAACTGTTTCATCACTTTCTACCCCCATGCCTCAGCAACCTCAGCAGATAAAAAGAAAACGGGGTATTATCCTTAGCTCAAAAGGTTGGCAGCGCTTGCAGACAGCAGAGCAACGCTCAATGAATCAAAGCAATCTTGGAAAAGCTTTTACCCTTCAAGAGCTAAGTGAGCGAACTGGACTCAGCCCAAACACCCTTGCCAGAGTGCGAAGTCGCAAAGTTGCAGTCGATCAGCAAACGCTCGAAAACTACTTTCGAGCGTTTGACCTCACCCTTGAAGCAGAAGACTATTCTGACTCAGAAACCGCGATCGTCGGCAGTCGGCAACAGGTGCTTTTAAGTGGTCAATTGCCTCTTGATTCTGCATTTTATGTGCAGCGATCGCCGATCGAGTCGATGTGCTGTGACGCGATTTTGCAGCCCGGAGCCTTACTGCGCATTAAAGCACCGCGTCAGATGGGAAAAACTTCTCTAGTGGCACGAGTGTTGGCGCAAGCGCGTGAGCAGCATTTTGCCACCGCCATTTCGAGCTTGCAGCTTGCCGATTCGACCGTCTTCACTGATCTGAAGCGATTTTTGCAGTGGTTTTGCGCGATCGTCAGTCAAAATTTAGGGTTGCCAAACCAGGTTGACAAATATTGGGATGATCTATTTGGCAATAGCTACAACTGCACCAACTATTTTGAAAATTACATCCTATCTGAGATCGATACGCCGATCGTGCTGGCTTTTGATGAAGTCGATGTCGTGTTTGACTACCCCGAAATCGCCGCTGATTTCTTTGGAATGCTGAGAGCTTGGTATGAGAAAGCCCGTTATGGAGATGGCAAAAGCGATCTGTGGCAGAAGTTACGACTCGTGCTAGTGCACTCGACTGAGGTGTATGTCCCTTTAAATATTCACCAGTCGCCCTTTAACGCAGGATTAGCGATCGAGTTGCCGCCTTTTAGTCAAGACCAGATGCAAGATTTGGCGCAACGCTATGGAGTTGATGAGGCTGAAACCTGTGCTAAAGCACTATTAGCTCTAGTCGGAGGAAACCCTTATCTGGTGCAATTAGGACTGCATCATTTAAGTATGCAAGACGTGACCCTCGATCAATTGGTTGAAAACCTGATCTTCACCGACAGCATTTATAACGCGCACCTGAGAAATTTATTGTGGGATTTGCAGAGATATCCAGACCTCATGGCAGCGCTAAAACGTGTTGTGGCAGCGTCTGCCCCGATTGAGGTCGAAGCGATTCAAGCATTTAAGCTGCAAAGTAAAGGCTTAGTGCGATTAGAAAATCGGAAACTGGTGCCAAGCTGTAATTTATATCGCAGGTATTTCACTCAAGCATTGGCGAGGTTCTACCGTTGATCGCAGAGTAACGGCTTACTTCAAAGCCAAGTATCACGCGAAAAGATGTCAAATGGGTTCTATAAGGAGAGAGCAAACTCGATTATTTCATGGCAATTCCTCTGTAGAAATAACTGATGACGGCGGGTAAATCTTCTGGTTGAAATTCGTCGATCGCGACCTGCTCAAACTGACGCTCAACCAACTGTCGAATGTCTCGATCGAGGTGACACCCATCGGCAATCACTTTCTGAATCGGCGTTAAACGATGCTGCCACATTTGAGTCTTAGCATCACGACTCAGCCCATGTTCTATAAAAAAGAACCGTCCTCCAGGCTTGAGCACTCGGTGAATTTCTTGCAGGGCTTGCTCTACTTTGGCGATGCTGCACAGCGTCCAGGTGCTGACGACACTATCAAACTGGCGATCGCCGATCGGCAAGCTTTCACCATTTAAAACCCGATGATCGACAGAAATCTCCGATTCTCGGATGCGTCTCTCAGCGATCGCGCTTATACCAGGGTTTGCATCAATGGCAGTTAACGTTTTTGCAGATGAGGTGGATAATAAGGCAAATTTAATCCCGTCCCAAACCCGATCTCTAAAGTGTCTCCTGTGACCTGAGACAAAAGCTGACTGCGATACTGTGAGAACGTCTGATCTGGCATTGCCCAATCTAACAATCGAGGCAGCAGAAATTGAGAATAGGGATTCATGGTTAATGGATTTTGGCTTGTTTAGAGCGATCAAGATCTGGCTCAAGATCATTCTCGTTCACCCAAAGCAGTTTGCGACCGTCAAAAATTCGACAGAGATAAAAAGCCTCATCGTGAATCACCTGCTCGACTTTGATAACCTTCCAACCCTTACCACCGTGATAGCGAACTCGATCGCCCACTCTAAACGCGCAAGATTGCTGTTGAGACGTATGTACCAAAATCGAATCGAGCGAGCGCCCTAACTTAATCGCACCTCGCTGAAGCCAAGGGGTTGCTGAGTCTACCAATATTGCCAAGAATAAAGTCCCAATCGCCATGACAGGAAGAGCTTGATAATACAGCGTACGTTGATCATGAACCACTAGATTGAGAACGCGATCGACAACGAAATTATGAATCAGAAAGTAACTATAGCTGTGAATTCCTAGCCAAACCATGAATGATTGGAGGCGAAACGTTTCAGAAATGGTACGAAAAAGCACCATGCAGCAGAGCGTTAGCCCGATCGCGATTAAGGAATCGGCAAAAATCCAACCAAATTGATAAAACTGACAGATAAACCCAAGGCTATAAATTGGGATTCCAACGAGCAATGATTTAGAGGACTTCCAATAGATTGCACCTTTGCCTTGTAAATAAGATTGTGCAACTACCATTCCCAACACAAAAGTACTCAGTTTTGCAATGAATGGAAGAAAAGGTTGCCAATCACTTGGCGTATTCAGAACAACATAAGTCGGGTGTCCGCCAAAAATATAAACTGCAAAGGCTCTGTAGATTAGGGTTATTAAAAGGCTAATAATTAATAGATTACGTGCCCCCCAGCGATGAAGAAAATGCCATAGTAATGGGAAGACTAACGCAAAGCTAAGGATCAGTGGAACGAACCACCAAGGTCCGCTCGTGGGCATCAACACACCTCCACCATAATCAAACAAGAGCGGAAAGGTCAGCCCTCCAAACGTATGCCAGGCATCTGGTGCATAGCTCTTTGTAATTTTACCGATCGCCCACAGCATTGGATACGCCAACCATGCCACCGTCCAAAACGGTAAGAGAATTCGCAGCGATCGTCGCCTGAGAAAGGGTTTAATTTCTAGGGGTTTTCCCTTCAGTGACAATACTAAGCTAAAGCCACTGATCAACACAAAAACGTCTACAAACTGAAAGCCAAACCAGATAGGAACGCTGGCAATTTGGGCAAAAAAACCTGAGCTAAGATGAGCAGCAGCGCTTAAAATCTGTTGCCCATTGCTCCACAATCCAGTCGGCTGAGGCGTATAGATATAGTGAGTCAGTAATAGCTGAGAGTGATAAAGCAACAGCATTACGGCTGCAAAAATACGAATTCCTTCTAGCCACGCCAAACGCTGCACTCTTAACTCTTTAAAATCACTCATTCTCAAATAATCTCTCGACCAATCAGCACGACAACTCGCCTGAATTTTTTGTTAAATTCTAGACACTTTATAGACCAAACTGAATTGAGACTCTACCATACCTGTCGTCTGATCACGTTTGTAGAGAGTTCTGTAAAAATCTACCGAAGTGACTAGGAACATCGACGATATATGCCTTAACGCATCTCTCACAAGACAGGAATTGCACAGTTTGAGAGCAGAGCACGATCGACCCTGTAAACCCTCCCTTAGATAGGTCAATACAAGTCTATTAGACAGTCATAATCAAATCTGCGTATAACTACGGTCATTGGCAGTGAGCGGGTCAGTAGAATATCCCGAATTCTACAGTATGGACTCCATCTCGAATCAGGTTCAATCTGTACATCACTTCTTGGGTTACTTCCATGTCCCAACAGCTAACTAGTCAAGACATCCGCCTGTTAGAAAAATATCGAATTCAGCGTCTGCGCCAACTCTTTTCAAAAACGTTGGGTCTTTGTCTACTCAAGCTAGATAGCAACAGCACGCTGCGAGTGCACTGCCCTGAACCTTGGCTCGTCGATCGCATTATTGACGATGCTGACCATCTCCTCAACTCGACTCGTCAGATGTTGGGTGTGCACTGCATCTCTCTCTATTATGCGGGCGAAGAAGTCTATAAAACAAAGACTTGCCGCGCAGAATCAATTTCAGCCTGAGCCTTGAAAGGTCAATGTTATCTCGCTAGATTTGATCGCTTTGCCCAGTCTTGGCAGCACCGATTAGGATGATAATTAACCTCCTGATCTGCGGTCTATGACTTCTAAAATTGCTCTTGTCCCTGTCGCGTTAACGATCGCTGGCTCAGATAGCGGTGGCGGAGCCGGGATTCAGGCAGATTTACGTACCTTTGCTTTTCATCGAGTTCATGGAACCACTGCGCTGACCTGTGTGACCGCACAAAACACGCTAGGCGTAACCCGCGTCGATGCTTTGTCTGCCGAGGCTGTGGTGGCTCAGATGCAAGCCGTTGTGCAAGACATTGGTGTGCAGGCAACAAAAACGGGGATGCTGCTCAATCAGGAGATCATCGCAGCCGTCTCAGAACAGATTGAACTTCTCAACATTCAGAACTTAGTCGTCGATCCGGTGATGGTGTCTCGCACAGGAGCGCAACTGATTGACGATGGGGCGATCGTGACACTACGGGAGCAATTAATTCCTCACGCCATTCTGTTAACGCCCAATCGCTATGAAGCTCAGATTCTCAGTGGGCTAGAAATTGACACCCTAGAATCTATGCAGGAAGCGGCACAGCGCATTTATCGACTCGGAGCCAAAACAGTCTTAGTTAAAGGCGGCGGCATGACAGGGGATCTGCGAGGTGTCGATGTCTTATTCGATGGGAACCATTTAGAAACCCTGACTACTGAGAGGGTGGATACAAAAAACACCCACGGAACAGGGTGCACCTTGTCGGCGGCGATCGCTGCCAATCTTGCTTTGGGGAAAACTGCGATCGAAGCAACACGATTAGCAAAAGATTACGTGACCAGTGCCCTCAGTTATTCCCTCAACATTGGCAAAGGTCAGGGACCTGTTGGGCACTTTTTTCCACTTTTGCAATGAGACGATTTTTCGTCTCTGAAACGAAATCTTTGTCAATAAACTCTAGAGTCTTAAGTAGATAGACAGAATTATTTGCCGCCGCGTTTCGGCTGCGCTCAACGCTCAAGAGCAGTATTTTCACGGGTTGAGCGCAGCCGAAATCCAAGCACTATGCTGAATTTAATTTTGTTCTCCTACTTATGAGGATAATTTGAGCGAGTTCAAAGGCTCGATGAAGCTTAATGCTTAGAGAAAACACTTTTCTCGGTGTAATTGCTAGGATGCCACCACAGATCCTGAGATCTGTGGTGGATTACCTTGAATTAGTAACCTACTTGCAAAAGTCCGAAGCTGACCTCATTCCCCAACCTTTCTCCCAATCTTGAGAAAGGGACTTTGGGTGAGGGCAGGGACTTTCGCAAGAGGGCTAGTGGCTAAAAAGTCAGCAATTTGAGGGTGCACGATCGCCGTCCATCTAACTAAAGCTGAGTGATATAATTCCTCCAGCAATTTAGACTGTCTCTACCCCTTATCTAGTCAAGAGGAGAATTCCTTGTCACGACGATATTTTTTTACGTCAGAATCGGTTACAGAAGGACATCCCGATAAGATTTGTGATCAGATTTCTGACACAATTCTTGATGCTCTATTAACTCAAGATTCCAAAAGCCGCGTGGCTGCTGAAGTCGTGGTCAACACTGGGTTGGTTCTCATTACAGGTGAGATTACCTCCAAAGCACACGTTAACTTCATCGATTTAGCCCGCCAAAAGATCGCAGAAATCGGCTATACGGGTGCTGAAAATGGCTTCTCAGCCAACAGTTGCGCGGTGCTGATAGCCATCGACGAGCAATCACCTGACATTGCTCAAGGGGTCAACACAGCTCATGAATCTCGCGAAGAATCCAGTCAAGAAGCGCTTGATGCGATCGGCGCAGGCGACCAGGGAATCATGTTTGGCTTTGCCTGCAACGAGACTCCCGAACTGATGCCGTTGCCAATCAGTTTGGCTCACCGCATCTCGCGCAAACTAGCAGCCGTTCGCAAGACGGGTCAACTGCCTTATTTGCGTCCCGATGGCAAAACTCAAATTACCGTTCTTTATGAGAACGATCGTCCCATTGGCATCGATACCATTCTGATCTCGACGCAGCACACGGCGACGATCGGAGATATCACCGACGATGCAGCAATTTTGGCAAAAATTAAAGAAGACCTGTGGGCGCTGGTCGTTGAGCCAACGTTTGGCGATATTGAACTCAAACCCGATGCCAATACACGCTTTTTGGTCAATCCCACAGGCAAGTTTGTGATTGGCGGACCTCAAGGTGACTCTGGCTTAACCGGGCGCAAAATCATTGTAGATACCTACGGTGGTTATTCGCGTCACGGTGGCGGCGCATTCTCTGGAAAAGACCCTACGAAGGTCGATCGCAGCGCTGCTTATGCCTGCCGCTATGTCGCGAAAAACATCGTCGCCGCCGGGTTAGCTGACAAGTGCGAAGTGCAGCTAAGTTATGCGATCGGAGTCGCTCGCCCAGTCAGCATCATGATCGAAACCTTTGGCACGGGCAAGGTTGATGACGATCAGCTTCTAGAGTTGGTCAAGCAACACTTTGAGCTGCGTCCGGCAGGCATTATTCAAGCATTCAACCTGAGAGGGTTGCCGGGTGAGCGAGGCGGTCGCTTCTATCAAGATGTGGCGGCTTACGGTCACTTTGGGCGCACCGATCTTGAGCTTCCCTGGGAGCAAATCGATAAGGTGACGGTGCTAAAAGAGGCATTAGCTCAACCCGTTTCAGCCCATGCCTAGCTTCTAGAGCAGTCCTTTCAAGGCACCTTGCTTCTTTCAGTCTGCCCCTGCTAAGGTATCTCCTTTCAGGGGCTTTTTGATGGGACTGCTGGCAAAGCCATTTCAACAGCTTTAAACACTGCGCTTGAGAAATTGCAGCAGGTCTGGAATGCTGAAAGATTCAGAGTATGGAGAAACTGTGTGGCTTTCTGGATCAAGCTGACCTTCGATCGCACCGTCTATATCGTTGACCTAGACCGCATTGTTGCCTTTTCTCAAACCTCAAGTGGTCGAGTTGCGTTTGGGTTGCCCAATGAAAACATGACGATCGTGGTCAACCAACAAAAAGACCCAGACACTTATCAAACTATTTTGAACTACGTCGAGCAAACCACCGGACACACCTTTGACGGCTAACTCCGTTCAACTTTTTGCTAATTTTTCTAGCGCTAATTTTGCCGCTCCGACCATGCCTGCCTGGTTGCCTAACGTTGCGGGCAAAAGCTGCAAGCCATGACGAGAGCTAGGCAGCACTCGCCGATTGATTTCTGCCAAGATTGCTGGAAAAAAGAATTCTGCACTGGCGCTGATGCCGCCACCAATCACGATCGCTTCAGGAGTCAACACATAAATCAGACTACTTAGCCCGATTCCCAAGTCTCGCCCATAGAGTCGCCAAAACTCCAGTGCATCAGGATCGTCGGCTTGGGCAAGGGTGCCGAGTTGGTCAGGCTCTAGCCCAGTGCGCCGACGAATCGCTGAAATAGCAGCATATTGCTCTAATGAGCCGCAGTTGCCACTATTACACACGGGCGCGTCATCAGCCGGATTGAGGGCAATCAGACCCAATTCTCCAGCCGAGCCGTCTCGCCCGACAAATAAGCTGCCGTTTAAAATAATCGCACCGCCGACCCCAGTGCCCAACGTCAACAGAATTAAGTCGCGGAACGATCGCCCTGCTCCCAGCCAAGCCTCGCCCAATCCCGCGCAGTTTGCATCGTTTGCCAACACCGTCAACCGTCCGGTTTTAGCTTCGAGCCAATCTGCAAGGGGAACGTTCTGCCAGCCTGCCAGATTAATAGCGACTCGCGCAATTCGTCCTTCTGCATCCGCAGGTCCCGGCGTTCCAACTCCGATCGCTCGACTTTTTTGATCGGGATCGATTTGCTCGATCGCCGTTACCATTGCAACTAGTACAGCTTCTGGCGTTGCTGGTTGAGGCGTTGGTACTGTTAATGACTGTAAACAGATACCATCTTGCCCAAATCGCCCTAACTTGATTGCCGTTCCACCGAGATCGATGCCTAAAACTTGATGCTCATTCTTTAATTCCATCGTGTCTCCGTCAATCTCATGCGGAAACTTTAGACTTTATAGGATCTCTAAGGCAACCGCTTCCACGCTTGGGCGACAATTTCACTCAACCAGCGTCGTTGCCCCTGTTCTAGCAAGCTGTCCTCTGCCAAAACCTCTGACAACAACTCCTCTAAAGATTGCCCTTTTGCCCGCGCGATTTGCACAACCCCAGCGATCGCCATGACAATGAGTTCTTCGTTGACAGGTTTTCGTCTAAGTGCAGCGATTTCTTGGGGATTTGCTGGAATAGGATAGTTCATGGCAGGGTTACACGACGTTGTAATCGCAGTTAATTATGAGAGAGTTGTAAAGTTTCTTTAGAAAATTTGGTATTCAGGAGTCTATCGCATTTTGATCCTCTGTCAAGCCCCTCTCCCTCGGTAAATTTATCGGAGTTTAGATCCCCCAAATGAAAGAGATTCTTTATTTAGAGGTTCCTACGCCACACTCAGAGCAGGTGATGCACTGGCTTCAGCACGAGTATCAGCCTGAGAGCGGGGAGAAAATGTTGACAGCAGCAGGGTTTCGGCTGCGGTTAACGTCTCTAATCTCGATCGCGCCCGTCACTAATAAGAACCCAACCTCGTCTAAACCCGACGAGATGAGTCAAGAACTTTCAGTTTTCATCTGGACCCTTCAGCGCACTACTTATCTGAAAGTATTTCGATGGGGAGGACGATCGCTGCCTCACGAAAAATCGTTTGTGCGGCATCTGACTCAAGCGATTAGAACACACTTTCCAGAAAAGTATCCGTCACCTCCTCAAATTGACCTCTCAAAGCAGACTATTTTTGAGGCATTAGCTGCTGCATATCCGCAAACAGTCAAATATTTTCAAAAAATGCCCAATGGGGAATATGACCTGACTCGCGTCTATTGGTGGGAGCAACGCTGGCGAGAGGGTGTAAAAAATCCGCAGCAGCCGAGGCAGGTCATTTTTAGAGAGGAGGAGAAAACCCCCTCTTCCTCACCCTCCTACGACTTGATTTATGTGGGTGGCGCACTTGGCATCATTCATGCGGCTGTGATGGCTCGGTTGGGCTATCGGGTGCTGTTAATCGAGCGTTTGCCCTTTGGACGGATGAACCGCGAATGGAATATTTCTCGCAGTGAGTTTCAGAGTTTGATTGATTTGGGATTGTTTACCCTGGCGGAGTTCGATCGAGTCATTGCCAGAGAATATGTAGATGGCTTCCATAAGTTTTTCGATGCCAATAATCCGCCTCAGGCGAAGGCACGAGTGCTGCACACCCCCACGGTTTTAAATGTGGCGATCGACTCTGATAAGCTGCTCAAACTCTGCGGTGAAAAACTGCGTGAGTGTGGCGGCGAAATTTGGGAGGAAACCGAGTTTCTGAGAGCAGATATTCGCGCTAATGAGGTCACGATTCAGGCGAAACATTTGCCGTCTCAAAGTGAGAAGCAGGTGACAGGACGCTTATTGATTGATGCCATGGGAACGGCTTCTCCGATCGCGTGGCAACTCAACGGAGGTCGCGCCTTCGATAGTGTTTGTCCAACGGTTGGAGCCGTGATCAGTGGCGGGTTTGAGCCGGGAGTCTGGGATTCTCAGTTTGGAGATGTTCTCAACAGCCACGGTGATATCTCACGGGGACGACAACTGATTTGGGAGCTATTTCCGGGAGAAGGAAACGACTTAACGTTTTATCTGTTTCATTATCATCAAGTGCATCCCGAAAACCCCGGTTCGCTGCTGGAGATGTATGAGGATTTCTTCACGATCGTCCCTGAATATCGTCGCTGTGACGTGGACGAGTTGGTGTGGAGCAAGCCGACTTTTGGCTACATTCCGGGTCACTTTAGCGTCAATGATCGCGATCGCCATGTGGCATTCGATCGATTGATGGCGATCGGAGATGCCGCTTCTCTACAATCGCCGCTCGTGTTTACTGGATTCGGGTCGCTCGTGAGAAACCTGACGCGCATGACTCATCTACTTGATGCGGCTCTTAAGCACGACTTATTGAAGGCAAAACACCTCGATCGGATTCGTGCCTATCAAAGTAACGTTGCGGTCACCTGGCTGTTCTCAAAGGGTATGATGGTGCCTACTGGTAAGTCTTTGCCGCCTCAACAGGTGAATGCGATGCTCAACACGTTTTTTGATGTGTTAGCTGCTCAACCGCCCGACATTGCAGAGGCGTTTATCAAAGACCGCGTGACTTGGCTACGGTTTAACCAGATGGCAGTCATTGCCGCGTGGAAAAACCCAGCACTGCTGCTGTGGATCTGGGAAATGGCAGGCGCAAAAGACTTGATTCGCTGGCTTGGCAGTTACTTTAATTTTGGATTTAATGCTCTGTTAAGCTGGATCTTTGCAGGCTGGCTTCCTGGCGTTTTGCATCGAGTGCAGCCCTGGTTAGAGCCGCGTTTTCCAGCGTTGTGGCTGTGGCTTTTGTCTCAGGCATACGCCATCACTTATGGCATGGGTAAACCTCAAGCGATGCCAAAACCCAGATTTTCGGCGCGTAGGGTGACCTCTGAGTTGTCAGAAACTCATTTAGATTCTGGCGCGGCGACGAGAGAAAGTCAGGTTACAAGCTAGAGATTCTTAGAGAACACTAAAATCGGGTCGAGAAGGGGTTGGGGATGAGGGCATCTTCAGACTTTTGCAATAAGTTTACTGAACCCAAGAAATGGGACAATAAATAATTGAGTTCGCTAGGGAAGTAGAGACGTTGCCCTGCTCACAGCCGAGTTGATAGGAATGATTAGAGAAATGCTCAAACGATTGGTTGCGCTAGTGTTGGTGGTGTTTAGTCTGAGTTTGCAGGGCTGTGTGTCAGGGGTAGGTGGCTTAAAAAGCTATGCAGATAGCACCGATGGCTATCGGTTTCTCTACCCTAATGGCTGGACAGAGGTGAAGGTTGCCAACGGTCCTGATGTCGTTTTTCATGATATTATCAAGCCGACCGAAAACGTCAGTGTGGTAATCAACCCGACTCAGGGGCAGAAAACTCTCAGCGATTTAGGAACTCCAAGCGAAGTGGGCTATAAGTTAGGCAAAAGCGCGATCGCCCCTCCTGAATCTGGGCGCACCGCAGAATTAGTCAACGCAGAAGAACGTGAAATCGGTGATCAGGTCTATTATTTGCTGGAATATCTAGTCAAGCTGCCCAACGATCAGGAGCGGCACAATATCGCTAGCGCGATCGTCTATCGGGGCAAGCTTTATACCATTAACGCCTCTACGTCAGAAGCGCGGTGGAGCAAGATGAAAGATCTGCTGACTACGGCGGTGAAATCCTTCTCGGTTGACGGATGATCCAACTTTATGAGCCGTCCTCCCTTTGTGCTCGCGTCTGCTTCTCCGGCTCGAAAACGGCTGCTGCAACGGGCAGGCATCGACCCGATCGCGCATCCCAGTGATTTTGACGAATCTCAAGTGCAGCTCACCGAGCCGGCTGAGTTAGTCAACGTGTTAGCAGAGCAAAAAGCCTTAGCGACGATGCGATCGCTCTGGGAAAACCGAGGTGATTTGCAGCTAGTCGGTTATGGTCGGCTGTTTTCTCGCGCACCGGGGCTGATTTTGGGCTGCGATTCAGTTTTGTCCCTCAACGGCGAAATTTATGGGAAACCTGCAAACGCGGCAGACGCGATCGCTCGTTGGCAGCAGATGCGCGGTCAGGTGGGTGAACTCTTTACAGGACACGCGCTGATCGTTCCCTATTCAGAACAAGGGATGCTTGTGCCCTCTGCAACCCTGGTACGCGCCCAAGTAACGCGAGTCTTTTTTGCAGAAGTCAGCGATCGTGAGATTGAAGCTTACGTCGCGACAGGCGAACCGCTCGTCTGTGCAGGTTGTTTTGCCCTAGAGGGGCGAGGCAGTTTGTTTGTCGAAAAAATAGAAGGCTGTCACACCAATGTGATCGGGTTGAGTCTGCCTCTCTTAAGAAAAATGATGGCTGAATTGGGATACGGCGTGATTGATTTTTGGCAAAGATAATCGTCGATTCAGAAGGCATCGATTCAGAAGGACGGGTGAACTTTAAAGATTTCGTCATCTTGTCAGAATCCTCTTTAGACTGGAGCAACCTGGAGTTCCTCTTGTCTGACTGACCGCAATGGATTGTTCACCCACAAATCTCAATCATTTTCGATCGGATGTTCTTGAGCAAACTTATTTAGGGCAAATTTGCGGGTCTAATCAGTTATTTCGCGATCGCTATGAAATCCACAAACTGTTAGGCAGAGGCGGATTTGGAGTCACTTTTTTGGCGTGCGATCGTGGGTTGCCCGGAAGTCCTCTCTGCGTGATTAAGCAACTGTGCCCCAAGGTGCAAGATGCCGCCGCTCTGCAAAAAGCTCGTCAACGATTTGAGCAAGAAGCAAAATCTCTAAGTCGGCTCGGAAGCCATTCTCAAATTCCGCAACTGCTGAACTATTTTGAAGCGAATGGCGATTTTTACTTAATTCAGGAATATGTTCGTGGCTCTACGTTAAGTAAAGAAGTGCGGCGATCAGGCACCTTTTCTGAAGAGCAGGTCAAAGTATTTTTGCAGGAGTTACTGCCCCTGCTGCGCTACGTCCACAAAAACAGGGTGATTCATCGCGATATCAAGCCGCCTAATTTATTGCGTTGCAAAGATGACGGACGACTGGTGCTGATTGATTTTGGAGCCGTCAAAGAGCGAATTGCGATCGTCGATCATTCTGGTATTCGCACCTCGACTCAGTTTGTCGGCACGATCGGGTTTGCCCCTCCAGAGCAGCTTTCGTTGCGCCCGGTCTATGCCAGTGATATTTATGCGGTGGGAGTTACCTGCCTCTATTTATTGACTGGTAAAGCCCCGATCGAGTTTGAGTATGACCTGAAGACAGGTGAGATCAAATGGCGTAACTTAGTGCGGGTCAGCGAACATTTTGGACGGGTGTTAGACAAGATGCTGCGGGTGTCTCCCTGTGATCGCTATCGGTCAGCCGAAGAAGTGCTGCGATCGCTGGCATTAGAGCCATATCTCGATCATTTACTCCCGTGTATGAGCAACCATCCACTGTCTACGTCTGCGATCAAGCCTACATCTGGTAGCTCCCAGAAGATCATCTCTCCTCTGGTTCGGACGGCGATCGCGATTCGAGACTGGCAAGCCCGTTTGCAAGAAAAACGCGCGATTCGAGATACGTCTGAACCACTGCTGTCTGATGACGATTTTACGGGTTGAGATGGGTCAGGAGAGAGGCTCAATTAAAGTCAACCTGGTAGTAGGTGGGTTTCAGCTCCGCTCAACCCGCCAGGAGTTCTGGCTCTGAGCGTTGAGCGGAGCCGAAACGCGCTTTACCATTAATTCTGTCTACCTACTGAATCCCTTAGATAAGAACACCAGTCACTCCAACTCCCTGCATAGAGTTTTCCGGTGTCGATGCTGGCGATCGCCAGTGACAATAAATTCACACACGCAGTTACGCCCGACCCGCAATAGACTAGAATCTCATCTGCCGATTGCAGGGCTGACCAGCGATCGTGCTGTTCTGTTTTAGACCGAGCAAAGCCATTCGCATCCGTTACGTCTTGCCAGGGATAATTTACGGCTCCCGGAATGTGCCCCGCGATCGGGTCAATTGGCTCTTTTTCTCCCCGATAGCGCTCTCCTTCGCGAGAATCGACTAATGCAATCGTCGGTAAATCTTTTCGAGCTTTCACCGCGTCGATGTCTACAAGCCACTGCGATCGCGGACGGGCAATAAATTGTCCGGCTTTGCGATCGGGCTTCACAGTCGTTACAGAATATCCAGCAGTTTGCCAATAGTTAAATCCACCGTCTAAAACGGTAACTCGATCGTGTCCTAAATATCTCAACAGCCACCACAGACGAGCCGCAAACGCAAAGCGAGAATCGTCATAAACAATCACCTGGGTAGAATCAGTGATGCCCATCGCTGCAAGTTTCACCGTTAAGTCTTCGAGGTTGGGCAACGGGTGCCGTCCTCCATGCTCACTGATCGGACTCGACAAATCCCGATTTAGATCTAAATAATAGGCTCCCGGAATATGTCCCGTTTCATACTGCTGGTGTCCCCAATCTGGTTCCATCAGCGAGAAACGACAGTCTACAATGAGCATCTGTGGATCGTCTAAATGCTGCTGCAACCAATCTGCTGAAACGATCGGCGACGGGTCAACCATTGATCTACACTCAAAATATTGCTGCCTAATTATTTTAGATCGATGTCGTTTACACCAGAGCGAACGGCTGATGGCTCATTTACATTTTTCTCGACCGTCTATGGAGAAGCGTTTCACAGCCAACATGGGGCGCGCCAAGAAGCCATCTGCAAGTTTGTTGAGCCGACCAATCTGATCGAGAAGGCAAGCCGTCCCAATTTAAGACTGCTCGATATCTGTTACGGACTCGGTTACAACACGGCAGCAGCACTGGAGGCAATTTGGCATGTTAACCCAGACTGTCAGGTTGACGTGATTGGGTTAGAGATCGATGAGACGGTGGCGCAGGCGGCGATCGCTCACCATCTCCTCGATAGTTGGCATCCCGAAATTCAGCAAGTTCTCGCAGAGTTAGCGCAAACGTTCTACGTTCAAACGCCGCATCTCAATGCTCAACTGTTGTTAGGCGATGCCCGTCATACTCTTCAGCAGCTAGATCAAGCGCCATTTGATGCTGTGTTTCTCGATCCGTTTTCTCCACCTCATTGTCCCCAATTATGGACGGTCGAATTTCTGACTTTGGTTGCTCGTCACCTCAAACCGGATGCCAAGCTCACCACCTATTCGTGTTCTGCCGCAGTTCGCACTGCTTTGATATCGGCAGGGTTTAAGATTGGTTCGACCCATCCGATCGGGCGACGATCGTCGGGAACAGTGGCTTGCAAACACTCTGCTCAATCGATTGACTTACCGGCTCTTTCGCCTCGTCAACAAGAGCATTTGCTGACTCGTGCGGCAGTTCCTTATCGCGATCGCACCTTCAGCGATTCAGCAGAAACGATTCTTCAGCGTCGCCAAGAAGAGAGGAAAATCTCATCATTAGAGCCAACCTCTCACTGGAAAAAGCGATGGCTGTCAGCGATTTAATCACACTTTGCTAGGCTGCTCATGCCTAAAATTGAGCTAAGACAATAGACCTCTTGCACAAAGTCTCTGCCCTTACCCTAAATTACTCTCTCACGCTTGGGCTACTGTATACACACAAGTCTTCCTGCTCCCGTCATCGCCGAGATCTTCGCCCCCTAAATCCCCCATTCTGGGGGACTTTGAGCCAGAAAAAGGGTCAAAGTTCAAGATATTGCTCAGGGTCAAAGTCCCCTAATTTTGGGGGATTTAGGGGGCTGAAGCCGACTGAAACGAAGTGCTCAACGATTTGTGTGTACACGGTAGCACGCTTGGGAGAGTGACTTTGAAATCTGCCTTCCCTTCTTCTAGCTTGGGAGGGTTAGGGGATGAAGGCAACTTCAGACTTTTGCAAGACGCTTAGTGAGCCAATTCGTTTTGAGGTGTTTGTTACGACACTAATCTGAAATAAAAGACAAAATTAAGAATCTGCTATCTTGGTTTCAGATTGGGTGTGTATCTGCGTTGGGTGATTTAGAGTTTTAAGTGTTAGACGGCTGCGATCTTAATCTTGTTTATTTTTAAAATGCCCCTTCCTATCAATCTTACAAACCGTCAGCAGCAGGTTCTTTGGGCAACGGTGCGCCACTATA
Source organism: Phormidesmis sp. (assembly GCA_965277365.1). Lineage (GTDB taxonomy): Bacteria > Cyanobacteriota > Cyanobacteriia > Leptolyngbyales > Leptolyngbyaceae > Phormidesmis_A. The sequence goes on from CBDICO010000007.1 coordinate 121,712, forward strand.
TCGCCACCGCCGAGCCAGTGGGTTCAGAAGCGCTGGTAAAAGAATATAACCTCAGCGTGAGTTCTGCCACGATTCGCAACGCGATGGGTGTTTTAGAAAAATCAGGTCTACTTTATCAGCCCCACACGTCAGCCGGAAGAATTCCGTCTGATTCTGGCTATCGAATTTATGTAGACAACTTAATCAAACCCTCAACTGAGGCAACCAGTCAAATTGAGCAACTGCTGTCAGGTCGCCTTAAATGGGATGAGTGGAGCTTTGAGGCATTATTGAGAGGGGCGGCTCAAATTCTCTCGACGTTGAGCGGTTATATTACGCTGATTACGATGCCTATGACCCGCACGACTGAATTACGCCATTTGCAGCTTGTGCAGGTTGACCCAGAGCGGATTATGCTGATTGTCGTTACCGATTCTTATGAAACTCGATCGCTGCTGATGGAGTTGCCCAAATCTACTGACGACAGCGAACTTGATCCTGAACGGGTCGATCGAGAACTGCAAATTCTCTCAAACTTTTTAAACGAGCAACTGAGAGGACGATCGCCCGCCGATCTCGCCACCCTCGATTGGAGCGAGTTAGGACGTGAATTTGAACGCTATAGCCATTCGCTTACGTCGTTGCTGACTGATCTGACTCGTCGCCTTTCTCAGTCGTCTGCGGTGCCGACCCAGATTTTGATTAGCGGAGTCTCAGAAGTTCTCAGACAACCCGAATTTTCGGAACTACATCACATCAAAACGATCATGCGCCTGCTCGAAGAAGAACAGCACCAGTTGATGCCGCTGATCTTTGACCAGCCTGACTCAGACGGATCGGGGCGGCGCGTGTCTGTTCGCATTGGCTCTGAAAATCTTTTAGAACCGATTCGCACCTGCACGCTGATTTCTTCGACCTATAATCGAGGAGCTTCGGCGGTCGGCAGTGTGGGGGTTTTGGGTCCGACGCGGATGGTTTATGAAGATACGATCGCGCTGGTTGAAGCTACGGCAGATTATTTGTCAGATGCGCTCGGTTAGGAGACTTTACACCCATGACGCTTGATCCTGTAACTTCCTCTGAATCCCCGATCGTAGAATCCTCTTACCCTCCCGAGGATCTCTTTCGGATTTCCCCTCTGATTCGCATCACGTTGCTGAGTCTGTATGGAGCGTTGACGACTCCGTTGCCGTTTCTCTCAGAGGTGACAAAATCGCCAGTGCCGCCTAATTTGCTGTGGTTGGGCATTGTGTTGGGCGCGATCGGACTTTATGCCGTGCTGTGTGAGCGGGTCGTAGTGAATCAGCAAGGAATTGAGGTGACGTATCCGCGCTGGGTGCCAAAGCTTTTTCGCAAGGGGTGGCAGTTGCCTTGGGCAGAAGTCAAAGCGCTAAAGCCGCGATCGACGGGTCAGGGTGGACTGGTCTACTATTTTCTCAGTCAATCTGGGCAAGGCTATCTGCTGCCGATGCGCGTCGCTGGATTTGCACGGCTTGTTCGACGAGTTGAGGCAGAAACCGGAATCGACACGAGAGACGTGAAGCCGTTGTCTCAGCCCTGGATGTATATCATCTTGCTGGGCTTGACTTTGATGCTGTTGGCGATCGACGGCTGGACGATTTGGACAGCAGCCACACTGACCCAATAAGAGAATTGCAGTCTATCGATGGGATTGTAAAATAGTTTGTGTCAGAGGGTCAGAAGTTTGATCTAATAAACCTCTACCCCCCAACTTAACAACGATGACCTTTCGACCTGAATTGCTCGATGAATTGCTTAAAAGCTATCAAAGCCCAGAAGATTTAGTCGGAACCGGAGGCATTCTCAAACAATTGACGGCTGCCTTAGTAGAACGATGTCTCAATGCAGAAATGGCCCATCACATGGAGGAGGAACACTCAGAGCCAACCACAGCAACCACGCCTCGAAATCGACGCAACGGACCCAGCAAAAAGACAATCAAAGGAGAGTTTGGCGAAGCCGAGATTGCTATCCCTCGAGACCGCAACGGAGCCTTTGAACCCGTCATTGTGCCGAAAGGGCAGACCCGATTTGATGGGTTCGACAGCAAAATTCTATCGCTCTATTCGAGAGGGATGAGCGTGCGCGATGTCCAAGCGCAGTTGCAAGATTTGTACGGGGTGGAAGTCTCAGCCGGATTGATGTCCAAAGTCACCGATGCGGTGGAAGAGGAGCGAAAACTCTGGCAGAATCGAGGACTTGACCGGGTTGATCCGATTGTCTACTTCGATGCCATCGTCGTCAAAGTCCGCCAGGATGGACGGGTGATTAACAAAGCGATTCACTTGGCGCTGGGGGTGAATCTGGCAGGGAACAAGGAGCTTTTGGGCATGTGGATGACCCAGAATGAATCTGCTAAGTTTTGGTTGTCCATTTTGACCGAGCTTCAAAATCGAGGCTTGAAGGATATCTTCATTGCTTGCTGTGACGGCTTAACGGGATTTGCTGATGCCATCGAAGCCGTCTTCCCAAAAACTCAGGTGCAACTCTGTATTGTCCATATGGTGCGAAACTCGCTCAGCTACGTCTCCTACAAAGACCGTAAAGCAGTGGCAGCTGACCTCAAACTGATTTACACGTCCAGCACAGAAGCTGAGGCAGAGCAGCAACTCGTCGAGTTTGCCGAACAATGGGACAAACAGTACCCGACTATCAGCCGTTCCTGGATGAACCACTGGACGAGAGTGATTCCCTTCTTTGCCTTTCCACCAGAGATTCGTCGAGCTATTTACACGACTAACGCCATTGAATCACTCAACATGACCCTGAGAAAAGTGATCAAGAATCACCGGGCGTTTCCCACCGATGAGTCTGCCCTCAAGGTGATTTATCTGGCGATGCACAACATTGCCAAAAAGTGGACGATGCCTATCTCCCATTGGAAGCCTGCTCTCAACCGTTTCGCGATTCTGTACGAAGAGCGATTTCCCCTCTAATTTGACCCTTGACACAAACTAGTTGACATACCCCTATCGAGTTCACCGATCGGGCTTCGACTTTGCTTAGCCCTCGCCTTTCAGCTAGTGGGTTGAGCGAAGCCGAAACCTACGGGCAGCAGTCGCGGGGATTTTATTCTCACACAAGGCTCTAATTTAAGAATTCGTCGATTGATTTAAGCAATGTTGGAGGTCATCAGATCAGCCGCCATTTCAAAGTTAGCGGTGATAGATTGCACATCGTCGAGGTCTTCTAAAGCATCCATAAGCTTGAGGAGCGATCGGGCTTGATCGGGCTGAGTGACCTCGATCGTAGTGGTCGGAATCCAGCGCAACTCAACTAGGCTGATGGTGTATTGGTCTCTGAGCGTTTGGCTCAACGTTTCTAGATTCTCTATGTCTGTCACGACTTCAGCCACGTTTCCGTCTTCGGTGTCAATCATCTCGTAAGTTTCAGCACCGCCTTCAAGACACGCTTCTAGAAATTCTTCTTCATTAATTGCGTTGATTTCTGAAGTTCGATTACGTCCCCGTTTGACCTGTGAAGTCGTCAGCGCCACTTCAACAATGCCCTTTTGCTCAAACATCCAGCCGACGCACCCAGATTCGCCCAGGTTGCCGCCGTTTTTGCTAAACGCTTCTCTGAGGGTAGCGGCGGTACGGTTGCGATTGTCAGTGAGGGCTTCAATTAAAACCGCGACTCCGCCAGAGCCATAGCCCTCATAGCGAATGGCTTCTAACTCAGTGCTGTCTGCACCTTTGCCTGCACCTTTGGCGATCGCTCGATCGATGTTGTCTGCGGGAATGCTGGCGGCTTTGGCTTTCTCGATCGCGGTGCGAAGCTGAAAGTTGGCTGCCGGATCGGGCACACCACTGCGAGCCGCCACGATAATTTCTCGCGAGATTTTGGTGAAGACTTTGCCTTTAACCGCATCGACTCGTGCTTTTTGGCGCTTAATATTCGCCCACTTACTATGTCCTGCCATATCGGAATGAAGATCGATACTAATCGTGGATCTAATCTAAGCGATCGCGGCGTTATTCAACCTTTTCCCCCTGTAAAGGTGACCCCTTGAATAAAGTATCGGTTAAAAAAAGCGTAGATTGCCAAAGCCGGGAGCGTAAAAATCATTGAGGCTGCCATGATGTAATTCCAGTAAGTAACATATTGCCCCTTGAATGCGTTTAACCCTAAAGGAAGGGTAAACATTTCTGGGTTAGACATAACCACTAAAGGCAGTAAAAACTCATTCCAGGAACCCATAAAAATAAAAATTGTCTGAGCCGCTAGTGCAGGTTTTGCAAGAGGCATCACGACCTGAAAAAAGGTTTCAAATCGATTTAATCCATCAAGGGCGGCAGCTTCTTCTAACTCTTTGGGAAAGTTGAGAAAAAATTGTCGCATCATAAAAATAAAGGTGGCATTTACGAGTGCAGGTGCAATCAGACCTTGATAAGAATTGAGCCAACCAAACGACTTAAGGATTAAGAATTTGGGTAAGAGAGTGATTTGTCCCGGCACTACTAAGACAGCCAAAACCAGAAAAAATAGGGATCGTTTTCCAGAAAACTTAATTCGAGCCAGCGCGTATCCTGCCATTGAATTAAACAGCAAGTTAAAGAGAGTGATTGCAATAGCCACTACGATGCTGTTGATTAACCATCTTCCAAATAAAGGCTCTTGTAAAAATATCGTTTTGTAATTATCTAACGTGAAGGCTTTAGGAACAAAATCTGCTCCTCCTGCTGAGATTTCTGGTAGCGATTTAAATGAAGCAGACAGCGCCCAAGTAAACGGAATAAACGTGATGACCGCATAGACAGCAAGCGCTGTATAAAGAAGCCATATCCACAATCGAGCCGATTTTGCAATCATTTTTCACCTCTAATCAAATGATTCTTCCTTGAACAAAGTACGCTGAATCAGCGTCACAGTCATAATCACAAATGCCAACATGAGAGTTAATGCCAGCGCATATCCCATATCCAGATTTTTGAAGGCATATTGATAGATTAGAAGCACGATCGTCAGAGTCGCGTTATTCGGTCCTCCTGATCCACCTGAGAAAATATAGGACTGATCAAACAACTGAAAGGTGCCAATAATTCCCATCACGATTACAAAGAATGTCACAGGTTTAAGAAACGGCAGTGTGATGCACCAAAACTTCTCCCACGGAGTTGCACCATCGATCGAGGCTGCTTCATATAAACTTTCTGGAATATCCTGCAATGCTGCTAAATAAATCACCATAAAAAGCGGAGCGGTTGCCCAAATATTCATTAGCATAATGCCTTTAAGTGCAACATCTGGATCGCCTAACCAGTTATAAGTCGGAAGCCCAAAAAAGCCAAGGAAGCTATTAAGTAAACCGTTTGTGTTGTAAATCCACATGAAGATCAATGTGAGAACGGCTGATGATGTGACCGTAGGCAGAAAAAACGCGACTCGAAACCAACTTTTTCCTTTGATGTTAGTGTTGAGAATCAGCGCTAATCCAAGCGCCAAGATCGTTTGGATAGGAACGACGATCGCGACATATTCAACCGTGTTTTTCAGCGCAATCCAGACTCGTTCATCGGCTCCCATTCTCACAAAATTTTTGAACCCTGCGAATCGGAAACTAACATCACCCAAAAGTTGAACTCGGTAAAAAGCCAGCACGATCGTAAAGATAACGGGAACCATTAAAAAGATTCCTAAAACGACGATCGCCGGAGTCATAAATAGATAACCTGACACCGTTTCTCGTGTACTCTGTTTATTCCAAATGGTTTTATTGAGCATATCGATTAATTGGATAGATAGATTTCTCGATTCGCAGTGTCCTGGGCTTTTTGCATCGCATCTTTAAGGGATTGCTGACCAATCAAAGCACTCACAAACTGATTATCAAAGTTCGTTAAAATTGTAGGTAACGTTTCTCCTGCTTGCCAAATCGTTGCATAGGTTGATCCAGCAATAAGTGGAGCATAAAGAGAGTGGCGATCGGAGTCCAATCCTTTCAACACTGATCGTCGAGACGGTAAAGCAAATCCTTGGCTTCCTGATGCTTTCATCGTGGCTTCACTGGTTAAATATTCAATCAGTTTCCAGGCAGCTTCTTTGTGGGTTGACTGACGATTCATCACATAAGCAACGGTGTAAGCCATTGTGCCTTTTCTATTATTAATCGTTGGCACTTCTGCGGTCGAAAACTTTAAATCAGGAAACGTTTCTTTAAAGTAGGGAATCGTCCAGGCACCTGACAACATCATCGCGGCTTTTCTTTGCCCAAACATATCATCGCCTGAGCTTGCACCCACATCAGAGGGTTGAGCCGATGAGCGATCGTGGCGATATTGCTCAATTACAAGCTGTAGACCCTTTAAACTCTCCGGTGTAGCAAAGGCTGCATAGTGGTTACGATCGACCAGTTTGCCGCCAAATGCTTGAATAATAAATTGCTGTCTAGGCAACTCTGGAGTGATGCCAAATCCATATTGGTTAACTTTCTTATTTTGGTCATGAAGCGTCAATCTTTTTGAATCTTGAATGAGTTCATCCCACGTTTTGGGAGGTTGCTTAATCTTTGCTTTAGCAAACGCTGTCTCGTTATAAAATAAAGCTAATGTAGAGAAATCTTTTGGAATGCCATAAAGATTTCCGTTCCGTTTAAAGGCATTGACTAAATTAGGTTCAAAGTCAGCTAGATTAAACTCAGGGTTGATATAGGAATTCAGAGGTTCTAATACCTCATATTTCATTAATAGTGGAGCTTCAAAGGCATCTAAATAGAAGACATCAGGGGCGACTTCTCCAATTAAGCGGGTTCTGATCACATCCATATATTGACTGTTGATCACTTCATGCTTAACTTTGATATTGGGATATTTCACTTCAAATTGGTCAATCACTTTCTCTAAAAGTTGAGACTCGATCGGATTACTCTGCCAACCACTGAGCGTAATCTCGATCGCTCCTTTATTCTGATCACCAGAACGGCACGAATTTGTTAACAAAAGTAAAGTTGAAAATACCAAACTAGAAAGCAGCTTTTTCATAAAGAAATCTCTAACAAACTTGATTTGATGAGCATTATCGAGGGTGTTAAATCTGAATCTGACTCTCGTAAGACAGACTTTAGAACAAAAGTGTTTCAAGTTGAGATAATGACGGTCAGATTCGCAAAAACGACGGAGCAGTGCTAAATGATTTTGCAGCGATTCACAGCGTTTTTGAGGAGGCAAAATGCTCGGCAGTTCTGGTCTGGAGCGATCGCGCTGTGTCTTAGCTTTCTGTTAGCGGGATGTCAGGCATCGACTCGATCGTCCGACGTGACTCAGTTAACGCTTTGGCAAGGAGTCAATCCGCCTCCTAATCGCGACGTTTTGCAAAAGCTGGTCAATAAATTTAACCAGCAGCATCCAGACATTCAGGTTGAATCGCTGTATGTGGGGCAGGGCGATCAGCAGATGCCCAAAATTCTCTCAGCCGTAGTGGGCGATGCTGCCCCCGATATGCTTTGGTTTGCGCCCATGTTGACCGGGCAACTCGTCGAATTGAATGCCCTGCGATCGCTCGACGATTTTCTATCTGCTTCGCTTCTTAAGGCACAGCTTGATCCTGCCCTTTTCGACACGATGACTTATGAAGGACACATTTGGTCAATTCCCTTCGGCACGAATAATGTCGGAATTTTTTATCGTCCCAGTTTATTCAAAGCGGCTGGAATCACTGAACTCCCCAAAACTTGGGAAGACCTTCGGCAGGTGGCAAAGCGGCTGACGCGTGACACGAATGGAGACGGGCGTATAGACACTCACGGAATTTTGCTTCCGCTTGGCAAAGGAGAATGGAGCGTGTTTACGTGGCTACCGTTTATGTGGAGCGGCGGCGGCGAGTTGATCGAGAAAAAAGAAATTCTGCAATACGGCAATCGCATCGATACAGGTTCTGTTGTGGCAGAAACCGTGAATATTGTGAATGAAGGCGCGATCGCCGCTCTGCAACTTTGGCGCGATTTGATTCACGATGGGTCAGCGATTCTCTCTCAGCCAGAACGAGGCTATGAACTGGATGGCTTTCTGGCTGGAAAAGTAGCGATGCAGCTATCAGGTCCGTGGACGTTAGGACAATTGCAATCTACTAAAGTCGATTTTGGAGTGTTACCGATTCCGACTGGGACGCGATCGGCAACCGCGATCGGCGGTGAAAATCTGTTTCTTTTTAAATCAACTCCAGCGCGAGAACGAGCCGCGTTTACGTTTGCAGAATATGTGATGAGTGACGAATTTCAAACCGAGTGGGCGATCGGAACGGGCTATTTACCCATCAATCTCAAATCTCGTGAGAATCCCGACTACCTGGCGTTCAAAGCTCAACAGCCTGCTGTCGATGTGTTTTTGCAACAGGCAAAATATGGACGATCGCGCCCCATTTTTCCCGGCTACAATCGCATCTCAGACAATTTGGGACGGGCGATCGAAGCGACGTTGCTCGATCGCAGTTCTCCGACAGACGCTTTAAAAGCCTCTCAGCAGCGACTCGATCTAATCTTTAAGTAATTACAAAACTATCTATAGTCTGAGAGTTTGCACTTTGGATGGCGGCTATACTGCGGAGCAATCGCCTTATGGAGCCAACCGCATGGAAGCTCATGAATTTCTCAACTTAGTTGAGGGTCAGATTCCAGATGATCATAGCGATCAAGTCAGCGCAGAATTCTATATCGATCGCTACTATCATCACTTCAAATCTGACAGCATCACAAATGTAATCGATCTAGGATGTGGGGCAGGTGACTCGATCGACCATTTTCGTAAACAAGATCCCAACATTCGCTGGATTGGAATTGACATTGAAGAATCACCCGAAGTCAAAACTCGAACCCGATCGGATGCAGAGTTCTACACATTTGATGGAGTGCATATTCCGTTTGATGATCACTCATTTGATCTGATTTATTCTAAACAAGTATTTGAGCATGTCAGGCACCCCGATCGCTTGCTTCAAGAAGTACATCGAGTTCTCAAACCCGATGGTTATTTCATCGGCTCGACCTCTCATCTCGAACCTTATCACTCTTATAGTTTTGGCAATTTTACGCCCTATGGGTTTAAAAGTTTGTTAGACGAAGCCAATTTAGACCTGATAGAAATTCGTCCTGGAATTGATGCGCTCTCTCTAATTATTTGGAGTGGATTAGCAGGTCCTAAACTGCTTTCAAACTGGTGGAGTCAAGAATCCCCATTAAACCAAATCATTAATCTAATTAGCAAACTTAAACGCAGATCTCATTCTTTTACAAACGCTAAAAAACTACTATTTTGTGGGCATTTCTGCTTTTTAGCTACAAGCAACCGAATTATAGCTTCGACGCACACAGAGCCGCCCCAATTAGCCCAACGTGAGGATTGAGAACCACATAAACCGGGATGCGCTCTAGAATCGAACCCATGCGACCTTTATGAATAAAGGCAGTCAGAAAACCGCCCTCCTCAATTAAGGGCAAAATCTTCGCGGCGATGCCACCTGCAATGTATAAACCTGCATAAGGGAGAAGTTTGAGCGCTAAATTTCCTGCTTCAGCACCATAGGCTTCGACAAACATTTGCATCGTTTTTTCGGACAAGAGATCGCGATTTTCTAACGCCGCGATCGAGATTTCTGCGGCTGGATCAACGGTTTTCTCGGTACGTCCTGCCTGAGATTCCCAATCTCTAACTACCTTGCCCACGGCAGGAGACTCTGTAGCAAACTGACGATCGCGCAAAAACTGATAAATCGCCACTACTCCTTGACCCGACACCACCCGCTCGGCTGAAATACGATCGATATGATGTTTGTCGAGTAAATAGCGAGAAAGCTGAAACTCTAGCTCCGATCGAGGTGCAAAATCTGCGTGTCCGCCTTCGGAGCCAAACACCTGATAGCTTTCACCCGTATGGATTAGGTAGCCTTGTCCTAGTCCTGTTCCTGCCCCTAGAACCGCGATCGGAGCTTTTTCCTGCGGTTGTCCCGCTTGCAGCACATGCAGATCCGGCTCACCCAAGCCCAACACGCCATAGCCGACCGCTTCAAAGTCATTAATCAAAGAGATTTTAGGAATCGCTAATACTTGTGACATGCGATCGGCTTCCAAAGTCCAGCCGACATTAGTGACTTTTGAAGTGTTGTTGATCACAGGTCCGGCGATCGCGAAACAGGCTTTCTCAGGCGAAAACGTCTGTCCCAATTCCCGATCGGCAGTCGCCAAGAATGTCTGCACCATTGGCACTAAATCAGGAAAATCACGACTGGGATATCGCACTTCATAAAGTGACTGCGACAAGTCTTCTGATTTGACCAATCGCAAAATTGTCTTCGTTCCGCCGATGTCTCCCGCCAGCAACACAGTCATGAATCAACCTCTTTAACTACCTGAAAATTTAGCGAACCTGGGACATGACTGCAACGAGTTGCAGATCCAAATACAATGCAAAAAGCCATAGCAACGTAGACGAGATGAATTCACCGATCGCTGACCTAAGAAAAGACTACACCCTTCAAGAACTCAACGAAACGGAGGTTGACCCGAATCCGTTTGTGCAGTTTCAGCGCTGGTTTGACCAAGCCCTCGCAGCACAGCTTCCAGAACCTAATGCGATGACCGTGGCATCAGCGACCAAAGAAGGCATTCCATCGGCGAGAATTGTTTTGCTGAAAGGCTTTGACGATCGGGGCTTTGTTTTTTACACCAACTACAACAGCCATAAAGCGCAAGAATTGATCGATAATCCCCACGCGGCTCTCGTGTTTTTATGGACAGAGTTAGAGCGACAAATCCGCATTGTAGGCGGTGTCGAAAAAATTTCTGCTGACGAATCCGATGCCTATTTTTATAGTCGCCCGATTGCAAGTCGCCTCGGTGCTTGGACATCAGAACAAAGCCAGGTGATTGCAAGTCGCGATAGTTTAGACCAACGGCTCACTGAGCTAAAAGCCCAATACGAGCCTCAAGAGATTCCTCGACCGCCTCATTGGGGAGGGTTTCGCGTTACGCCGATCGCCATTGAGTTTTGGCAGGGGCGATCGAGTCGATTGCACGATCGACTCCGCTATCAACTGCAAAATGGGAAGTGGATGCTCGATCGGCTGTCCCCTTAAGTGCCTAAGTCGTAACCACTGCAAGGAATGGAAATGGGCTTCACTACTTTCGTGGAGCGCGGCTTTTCTGTAGAATAACCGATACATAGTTTAAGAAATCGTTATTCACAGTTCTCACTCTTCACCCTGCAATCCATGTCGATCGAACTTGGTCCTTTCAGATTTCCGATTGATGCCACTGTGATTGCGGGGGTCGGCTTGTGGTCGCTGGCACTTTATTTGGGGTTTTCCCCGATCGGAGATTGGGTAATCGAGCAGCTCAATCGCTGGTTCAACTTTGCAGAGCGATCGCTCTATATCTCAGAAGAAGAATTTGAGAAGACTCGACCCGCGAGAGAAGCCCAAAATGCTTTCTACGCGTCTATGTTCAGCATCGTTCCATTTTTGGCAGTGGGCGCTTTGTGCAGCTATGGAGTCGAGGTGAGCCTGGGCAAAAGTTGGGCAATCAGCGTCGGCATTCTTGCCTGCATGGGCTGTGGAATTTATGAGTTAGGTCGTCGAGACGGGCAGATTTGAATCTTAAACGTCACACGGCGCGGCTTCTCTTACACTAAGAGTTGGCAAATCTAAGGAACCTCACCGTGACCCATCCTCGCGTCATTTGTCTGGGCGAAATCTTATTTGACTGCATCGCTGACCAACCGGGTCGATCGCTCCAAACAGTCGAGTCTTGGACTTCCTACCCCGGTGGCGCTCCGGCAAATGTGGCGTGTGCGCTGACAAAGCTTGGCATTCCATCAGCATTTGTGGGCTGTGTCGGGCAAGACGATCCCGGACGATCGCTCGTCAAGGTGCTGCAAACTGTGGGGGTTGACACGACAGGCATTCAATCTCATCCAACGGCTCCGACGCGCACGGTGATGGTATTGAGATCAGAGTTGGGCGATCGTAGCTTCGTGGCATTTGGCGGCAATCGTCCTTCGTCAGAGTTTGCCGACACGCATCTGCAAGCGGCGCAACTTTCGCCGACTCTGTTTGAGTCAGCCGATTTTTTGGTGTTAGGTACGCTAGAACTGGCTTATTTGGACAGTCGAGCCGCGATCGCTCGTGCGCTCGAATTGTGTGAGCAGTTTTTCGTCAAGATCGTGTTGGATGTCAACTGGCGACCCGTTTTTTGGGCAAATTCTAATGCCGCCCTGCCGATGATTCACGATCTAATCAAACGAGTCGATTTTCTCAAACTGGCAGCAGAAGAAGCCGAGTGGCTGTTTGGCACGACTGACCCCGGCGCGATCGCGCATCGTCTTGGCACCTTAGAAGGAGTTTTAGTGACCGCAGGTGAAAAAGGGTGCGCTTATTGTCTGGGAGAAAACGAAGGGAAAGTGCCCGCCTTCAAGGTGGATGTTGAAGACACAACCGGAGCCGGAGATAGCTTTGTAGCAGGGTTTGTCTATCAACTCTGTCAGCATGGCATTCAAGAACTAGCGAATCCCGATGTGGCGAAACAGGTTGCCAGCTATGCCAGTGCGACAGGAGCGTTGACCACCCTCAGACTCGGCGCGATCGATGCCCAACCAACCGCTGCCGAAGTGGACGCTTTTCTCTATATGCAGCAGCAAGGTGGCTAACAATGGGAGTCGAAATCGAACGCAAGTTTTTAGTCACCAGCGATCGCTGGCGTGACCTTGCCCCCGGCGTGCTTTATCGTCAGGGCTACATTCCTACTCAGCCGGGGCGAACAGTGCGGGTGAGAATTGCAGGCGATCAGGCATTTATTACCCTTAAAGGAGCCTCTGAGGGAATCGCCCGATCGGAGTTTGAATACTCAATTCCGATCAAGGATGCGAATGAACTATTAGACAGTCTTTGCGCGTCGCCGCTGATTGAGAAATATCGCCACAAGATTGACCTCAACCGTCTAATCTGGGAGGTTGACGAATTTTTAGGCGAAAACCAGGGGCTAGTCATCGCCGAAGTTGAGCTAGAAAGTGCCGACCAAGCGATCGATCGACCCGACTGGATTGGTGAAGACGTTTCTCACGATGCACGTTACTACAATTCCAATTTAGTCAACCATCCCTTTAGCCAATGGTGATGATTTCGATCCTGCAATGGTTGCAATCAGATAAAGCCGAGATTAATACCGGGGAACGCTAGAATCAACGACGATCGAGTAAGCATCAATGCCCCCCGCAATATTCTTAACGTTAGTAAAGCCTTGATTGATCAACCACTGACACATCTGAGCAGAGCGCATCCCGTGATGACACAAAACGAATGTTTCTTTCTCAGCATCAAGCTGAGTTTGAATGGATTCAGACCATTCGGCAAACTCGCTGAGAGGCAGATTTATAAAGTCGGGTAGACTAGCGGTTTCAAGCTCCCACGGCTCTCGCACGTCTATGAGTTGCAGGGCTTTTGGATGGTCTGCTAACGTTTGGGCAAGCTCTTTAACCGTAATTTCGGGCAGGGGTTGGTGAAAAGATGAGTGAGTCATGGAGAAGCGATCGTACAACTTAAAACTAGCTTAAGCGATTCCTCACGAGCGGTCAGTTACTGAGCAGCTGAACGATTTTGCCCATAGAGCGCGATTAACTGAGTAATGCTTTCTGCCTGCTGTTGAGCGACGGCTGCTTGCTGCTTGGTTGTCTCTTTAATTTCCCGAAACTCTTCTCTGATTTCTCTCATTTCCTCTCGACTGTTTCTAAACTCCTCTCTCATTTCTCGAAATCCCTCTTTTATTTCTTCTCTGCTTTGTTTAAATCCTTCATTCATTTCTCGAATGGACTCTGTTTGCTGTCGAGCATTTTCGGTTTGCTCTTGCATCAAGAGTCTGAGTTCGGTTAAGCCTTCGGTGAGACGACCGATGTGATCAGTCAGTTGGCTTAACTGTCGTTGGATGGGGAAGTCGAACTGTTCGGTGCTTGAGGTCATCGTCGCTGCTTTAAAGCGGGTTGAGTGAAGTCATTGTACTCGCATCATCCACCTGTAGCATTCAGCAGAGTCTTTTTGGGGTGCGTGGCTCTGACTTCGCCTACTGTTGACTTGCGATAGAGAGAACTGTGGGGCAAGACGCGCAAGATCTCTTGAATCGTGGTGATGCCTTGAGTGACTTTAGAAATGGCTGCCGATCGAAACGACTCAAAATTGCCGTCAATTAGATAGCGGTTTAGCTGCGTCATGGTGCCTTCATAAATGAGTTGCCGAATTGCATCATCGACATTTAACAACTCAATAATTGCTTCGCGCCCCAAATAGCCAGAGTTATAGCAGCGACTGCACCCTTTGCCTTTGCGCCACTGATCAAGACGGGCATGATTGCGATCGATGCCCAACGCCTTGAGATCTTGATCAGTCGGTTGATAAAACTCAGAACAGTGAGGACAATTTCTTCTGACCAACCGTTGAGCCACGACTCCTAACAACGCATCGCTGATTAAACCGGGATCAGGACCAATATCCTTGAGACGAGGAATCGCGCTGACCGCATCATTAGTGTGAAGAGTTGTGAGCACGAGATGTCCTGTGAGTGCAGCCCGAATGGCGGTTTCGGCAGTTTCGCCATCTCGAATTTCGCCCAGCATAATAATGTCTGGATCTTGACGCAGAATAGCCCGTAAGCCAGCCGCAAACGTCATTCCAGCCGCCTCATGCACTTGGGTTTGGGTGATGCGAGGCAGCACATATTCCACCGGATCTTCGACGGTAATCACGTTGACATACTCCGTGGCGATCGTTTGCAAGCTGGTATAAAGCGTACTCGTTTTGCCAGAACCCGTCGGACCTGTGAAGATCACCATTCCTTGGGGTTGCTGGAGCCAGCCTTGATAAATCTCTAGAGCCGCGTTTGAGAATCCTAACTCGTGGATGTCGTTAAACGGGTTTTGACGCGGCAACAACCGAATGACTGCCTTCTCACCGCCTACGCAGGGCAAAGTGCTGACGCGCAAATCCAATCCCAGATCGGTTTCTTGACCAGAGGCGTAGATCTCGCCAATGCGGGCATCTTGAGGGCGACGGCTTTCGGCAATGTCCATGTTAGACATGACTTTGAGGGCGACGATCGCGCGACGACTCACCTCGATCGGTAGCGTTGTAATATCTCGCAAGATCCCATCAATTCGATAGCGAACTCGCAGCCCATCAGGGGTAGGCTCTAAGTGGATATCGCTGGCACGGTTTCGCAACGCGCCCGAAATAATGGTTCTAATGCGTCCGATTTGGTCGGCTGCTTTTGACAGATAAAGCTCGGTGACTTCTCCAATGTTTTCTTGCTCTAGTTCACCTGTGAGCGGATTGACTAAAGGAGAGGCACTGATTTGAGTCTGATCTAGATTTGAGACGTGATACCAGGCACGATAGCTTTTGTCAGAGACCGGAATAATTTTGACATCGGTGAAGGTACGATCACTCAAGCTCTGAATCATCGCGTCTGAGAGTGCGGCAGGGCTACCGAGATAAAAACAATTGCGCCACAGCAAGAGCGGAATCAGAGGAGGCAGCGAGTTACGATCTGGAAACTCTTTCAAGAAGCGATTGCTGACCTCGCGATCGAGCAACTCTAAGGTGACGTTACCGTCGGGGTCGATGAGTAGATGCAGGGCTTGTTCGAAAGTTAGCTCACGATTTTTTAACTGTTGCCAAACAGAAAGATTGACGTTGGGAGCTTTCATGATCTACCTGGGGTGGAACGAGTGCAGGCTGGAGTGAATGCAAGCAGTCTACTAAATCAAACCGGAGGTAAACGGCAATTGGAGGCAACTCCAAGCACCTCAGCGATCGTACTGTACTGAAGCATTGACTACAAGCACTCTAGGCGACACGTCCATTCTTTTTAGATACCTACGAGTTGCCTGAAGATTTGGAGGATGGCGGAGACGGTTGAGAGGCTGAATGCTGTAATCGTCGATGCTCAACAAACTGTTTCATTGCTAGGCGACGATTGGTCATAAAGCGACTCCAAAAGCCAGGAATTGAGTCGTCCATGGTCTTGGCGATCGACCAGACTTCGATCGCCAAGATATTATAAAAAGCGCGATCGGAGCGCCGAAGTTTTTCGAGCCATTCTTCGAGCGTCATCGCCGGAAGAGACTCGATCGAAGGGTGCTCTGGCGATTCAGGCTCAGTCATAGCAATTCTCCTAGCAATGAGGCTAGAAATGCCTCACGGGACGATTCTCCCTGCCCCAAAAGTACCCACATTTCCACAATTCAGCACACGATGACTCTAAGAGTTTGAAGGCAACAGAATTGCATAATTCTTGATTTTGTCTTTGCCTACGGACATCTTAATGTGTAGCGAGGGCATTGTGCTGAAATAATGATTTTGAGGAAAGACAGGTTTGTCGCTATCCTTGATTACTCTTTCGTCTGGGCTGATTCATGAAGCTGCGCTCATTTTTTTATCTCGTGGCAACGATCGCGACTGGACTTTTTTTAATGGGCACGATCGCGTTTTTCTGGCTGTTTGCTCAAAGTCCGCTGGGGTTGCTCAACGGCAGCAGAGCCGACCCATCAGCAGCCATGTTTATTTCTAAACAGGCTCCTGTAATGGCATCGCTGATGGTCAACCCCGATCGGGTGACTGCTTTACGCCAAATCATCGCTAAACCTGGAGAGCGTAAACAAGCACGGGCAGAACTGGATCAGTTCAAACAGGGACTAGTCGGTGCGTCTGGGCTGGATTATCAGCGCGATTTGCAGCCCTGGCTGGGCGACGAGATTACTCTGGCGGTGACAACTCTTGATATCGATCGCGACTCCGAAAATGGACAACAACCGGGTTATTTAATGGCACTGACTACTAAAGACCCCCAGCGATCGCGAGAATTTCTGCAAGTGTTTTGGCAAAAACAGGCGATCGCGGGCGCTGACCTGATCTTTGAACCCTATAAAGGCACCAAGTTAATCTACAGAAGCGAGTTGAAAGAGGAGCAGACGGGAAAGTCAAACTCCCCGATCTCGTTTGCTAGTGCAGTAGTCGGCAATCGGTTTGTCTTATTTGCCAACAGTCCAAAAGTGTTGCGAGATGCGATTAATACTGTCCAGGCGGCAGAATTGGGGTTGGCGAATTCGGCAAACTATCAGACGGCGATCGCCAATCTGACGCAAGGACGCATCGGCATGGTGTTTTTAAACTTGCCGCAACTTGCCGCATTAACTGGAGAAGAGTCTGTAGCCGTTACAAACTCTGAAGAAGTCTCGGCAGTTTATCAGGGGTTAGCGATTGCCCTCGGACTCGATCGTCAAGGCTTGACCGCAGAGACGGCACTTTTAACTCCCACAGGCGATATCGCTTCAACTCCCTCAACGTCTAAACCTGTGGGAGCGCTCAAATATATTCCTGCCAGCAGCCCGCTCTCGGTATCAGGAGTCAATCTCGATCGAGCGTGGGCAAGTTTTTCTCAAGGTGTGTCTGGCTATCGCAGCGTTGCAAATTTGGTGAATCGCCCGGTCGAAGCACTCAACGATCGCTGGAAGTTAGACCTGCCACAGGATATTTTTAGCTGGGTCAAAGGTGACTATGCGCTGGGGTTAGTACCGCGAGGAGAAACGGGAACTGAACAGGAGACTTTGAGCGATTGGGTTTTTGTAGCAGATAAATCGACCGATCAGACGGCACAAAGCGCGATCGATCACCTCGACGACCTCGCCAAAGAGCAGGGCATCAGCCTCGGTTCCCTGCAACTCTCTGATCAAACCATCAAGGTTTGGACGCGGTTATTGACGGGAGGAGGCACTCAAAAGCGCAACCCAAAAACGGTTGAGATGCAAGCCCAAGTTGCAGGAGTTCATGCATCTGTGGGCAACTATGAGATCTTTACAACCTCAGTTGAGACGATGGACGACGTATTGAAGGCAACCCAAAATCCGATCTCGCAAACCAAAGGATTTAAGCAAGCGATCGCGCCCCTTTCAACGCCCAACAATGGCTACCTTTATCTCGACTGGGACTCTGCTCAACCGATCTTAGAGAGTCAATTCCCAGTTCTCAAAGTGCTGGAATTTGCAGGTCAGCCTCTCTTTGATCACCTACGATCGTTGGCGATTAGCAGCTATGGCAGCCAACCAGAGGTGCAGCGAAGCAGAGCGTTCATCAAACTGGAATGAATGCGATTTTTTTAGTCGCCTCCGACATTGATTCCACTATTAAATAACTCGGCGTTTTGAGTATTGATGCCCGTCAACACGGCTCCAACCGTATCAACATTATACATTCTGACACTTGTCAGATTTGCTTGACTCATGTTGGCAAGGTTGAGACTGGCATTGCTCATAAACGCACCCGTGAGATTTGCGGCTTTGAGGTTTGCGCCTGTGAAATCGGCTCCTTCTAAGTTTGCGTTTGCCAAATTTGCGCCCTCAAGGTTCGCGTTTCTCAAATCTGCTCCTAGCAGGTGAGCGCCGCTCAAGTTTGCCCCCTTCAAATCACAACTGGAACATTCACCCGTTGCTAAAAGTCGTTTTACCTGGTCAGGGTTGGCGGCTCTTGCTGGTAAAGCAAAACAGAATACTGATAAAAGCCCGATCGCTCCAATAAATTTCCCTTTCATGAGTCTTCCTCCAAAAATTAATGGGGTTACTTAAAAAGTTTTTAAAGGTGAAATCGATCCGGTCGCTGCTTACCTCCATTCAACCGAAAACTTGTGAGGAAGGTGTGATTCTAATAGAAGAAATTTACCTACTCCAAGGGATGGATCTTTGCAGCGAAGGCTTATATTTGAGTGTCGATCGCCCCTTATCCAGCTAAAAACCTCAACTCACTTAACAAATTTCAATCTGACTCAAATTTTTGACAAAACTTAACATAAGATAATTCTATGTATTGCATTTGAGTTAAGAGACAATAATGACTGGATTTATTGGCAGATTGTTTGGATCTAAAGACAAAGCGGTTGAAAAAGAGACCAAAGCTGAAACCCCTGTACCTGTGAAGAAAGAGCGCCCTGCCGCAACTCCTACCGCGAAAGATGCCTTCTTTCTAGACACAGATTCTGCGAGTGGCATGGGCGACGTGAACTATATGCGGACGGTCAAAAAGGTGAAGCGCACCTACGCTCGATCGGTAGACAGCCCAGATCATGTAGAACAAGTGAAAGAAATCTCTGCCCTAAACGGGAAGATTTCGGTAGGAAATAACGGGTCTACTGCTCCGACTTCCGCTTCTGCGCCTCAACCCTCTGCTCCTCAAACTGACGATGCTCAACAGCGTCGCCGCGGTGATAGCAGTATGGATATGTTCCGCAACATGGCGAAAGATATCCGCAAGTAAGCGTCAAGGTGAGGGATAAAAAAGTACACATCCCTCATCTTTTCTCACTGTTTGGCGATCGTTTCCTGTTAGATTGAGCGATGAAAGACTGCCAGGTGAGCGATGGATACTCGACCCAAGATTATCGTTCTTGATGACGATCCTACAGGTTCGCAGACGGTTCACAGTTGTTTGCTGTTGATGCGGTGGGATGTCGAAACTCTTCGGTTAGGGTTGGCAGACGAGGCACCGATTTTCTTCATCCTCACCAACACGCGCGCACTGGCACCCGATAGAGCTGCCGCCATCACGCGAGAAGTCTGCCATAACCTCAAACAAGCTCTGGCGTTAGAAGACATTCAAGATTTTTTAGTGGTGAGCCGATCGGACTCGACGTTGCGCGGACACTATCCGATCGAGACGGACGCGATCGCTGAAGAACTCGGCTCTTTTGACGCTCATTTTCTAATCCCTGCCTTTTTTGAAGGTGGACGCACTACCCGCGAGAGTGTGCATTATCTCAAGGTGAATGGAGTCGATACTCCGGTGCATCAGACTGAGTTTGCGCGAGACTCAGTGTTTGGCTATCAGTACAGCTATCTCCCCGATTATGTCGAAGAGAAGACTCACGGCAAAATTCAAGCGTCTCAGGTGACGCGATTTTTATTGGCAGAATTGCGATCGGACGGACGCAATTCTGAAGGCAGTTTGCTGCGCGATCGTCTGATGCACTTACACAACAATCAATGCTGTGTGGTCGATGCTGAGACTCAAGATGATTTGAATCGATTTGCAACCGATGTGCTGGCTGTTGCGTCTGAGGGCAAGCGATTTCTGTTTCGCAGTGCCGCCAGTTTGTTGACGGCATTGGCGAACTTGCCGCCTCAGCCAGTGTCGCCTGAAGGGATGGCGCAATATGTGCGAGGAGGTAAGCCAGGAGCGGTGATTGTCGGTTCTCACGTCAAAAAAACAACCGAACAGTTGCAGATACTTTTACAGCAGCCTGGAGTCGTGGGTGTTGAGATAGACGTGGTGCGATTGCTCAACAAACCGAATGATTCAAGCTTGTTGACTGAAACCGTTCAAAAAGTGCATGAGATTCATCGTGCTGGCACAACGCCTGTGATTTTTACAAGTCGGCAAGAACTGACGTTTGACAGCGTTCAGACGCGACTGGAGTTTGGTGAAGCGGTGTCTGCGCTGTTGATGGAGGTGCTGCGTCAGCTTCCGGTGGATGTGGGCTTTTTGATCAGCAAGGGCGGCATTACCTCAAACGACACGTTAAGTCAGGGGTTGGCGTTGAGAACTGCAAGCCTCCTAGGGCAGGTGTTAGCAGGTGTTTCGATGGTCAAGACTCCTGCCGATCATCCTCAGTTCCCCAATTTACCCGTGGTGTTGTTCCCCGGCAATGTCGGCGATGAAACGGCACTTGCAACGGTCTACCAACGGTTGATTAAGTAGTTGGATTGCTTAAGTGATCTGCGAGGACAGTTCTGAAAAGTTATCTGTTTGAGCAACAGATAAAGTTGTACATATAACAACAGTCCGGACAATTCTAAATCGCCAACGGTGGAATGCGGGTTTCAGCATCATCACTGAGGCAAATGCCAACGGTAGAATGCGGGTTTCAGCCTCTGTCTCAAAAAATGCCCGGAGTATTGATATAATGATTTTTATGGCTGAATCAAAAAAAGACAAATCTAGAAAAAGAGCTGTTACGGCAGCAGATAATGATGTAGGTCAAGAGAGATTTGAGCTTTATAGAGCCGCATTTTCTTGGATCTCAAAAGCCATAGATGACGGCTATTATCTAGAAGCTATTAGTATCGCAGAAAGCCTGATTACTGATCGTTTAGAGAGCTATTTATCTTTTCTGAAGGGCGAGGATTTTAGTTTCAAGACTCTTGGTAGTTTATGTGATGCGTTCAGATCAAAAGAAAATAAGACGGATCAACTTTTGCGTTCTCTTGTACTTGAAAAGTTAGATCTGTGGAGGAGCAGGAGGAATATAGCCGCACATGAGATGGTTAAAATTGAAGATGGCAAGAAGATTAGCTGGGGAGATAGGGTGAAAATAAATTACGAGGTAGCGAAAGACGGTTTAGATTTAGTGCGCGAAATTGATAGCCAGGTTCGCAAAGCACGTTCAAACTATTCGCCACCCAACAACCGCAGTGCACTGGAACTTTGAACTATACAAGGTTGTCAGCAGGAGTTTTCTGTGTCTGGTGATTACGAACGTTAGCCCGCACCTCAATGGGGTTGTGAGTATGGCTCCCACCTTAGCTATTAATAACTGAGCAAGCTGAGAATCTTATGAATAGAGAGCTTACCCAAACGATCGCTTCAGAAGCTTAATTACTCCAAAGTATTGAATAGAAGAAAACTTTTCCACTTAGAACTGTTTGATTAGCGTTTTTGGATCACGTCATCTAGTGAATATTTAACCTCAGAGAAGTTCCTGATCATCAGTTCTTGTGTGACTAAATTTCCGGTGCGTTTATCGATCGTCGATCGCCAAATCTCATTCGATCGATAGTTCTTTTGCTCCTGTCTGAGAAACTGATGATTCTTTTCTTGAATGTGATAAGAATATGCCCACTCTCGATCGGTCAACACTGTCCCTTGAAGATGGTCATCGCTCAGCCAAACCCGAAACTGAAAGGTTTGATTGGTCGAGTTATAAAATCGCAGATCGACATAGTTATAGAAAACACTGGCTCCACTGCCAAACGGTAACACTCGATGCTCATCGGGAAACGGATCAAAGCTGTGATGATGTCGCTCAACTACCTGCAGTGGAGTGTGTAATGTCATCCAATAGAGTAGATTAGCAAGTTGGCAAAGTCCGCCCCCAACGCCGCTTTTTACCTCACCTCTTGAAAGCTGCATTCCTTCGACATAACCTTTTTTAGCGGTGCTTTCTCCGACTTGATGCCAGAATGAAAACGTTTCGCCGGGTCGAATTAGAATGCCATCGATCGTCTGATGGGCGATCGCTAGATTAATGATTTTATTATCTTGAAGTCGAGGATCAGAGCTGCCCAATTTTCGCCGCAAGAGTGACTGATGTTTGGTGCAGCGATAGAGCAAAGAATCAGACGATCTTTGGTAAGCAAAAGCATAATTTTTTAACGTATCTTCTAGCGATCGACCAATGCGTTTTTGTTGAATTCGTAAGTGATAAAAAGCTGGATGGAGTTGCGAGAGTCTAGCCATGATTTCGATCTAAACGATTGAGAGGTTCTCACGGAATAAGACATTTTATCAATCAATTCTCTTTTCTGAAGACGTTCTCGACAGATGGGCGGGTTAAGATGACAGAACTTTTAGCCATCCCTATTTATGGAAAAACTTGGATTTATCGGACTCGGCATCATGGGCAAACCGATGACCCAAAACTTGCTCAAAGCAGGATATTCGGTGACGGTTTATAACCGCAGTCATCCAGTTCTAGAAGAGTTGGCTCACGACGGGGCGACGATCGCGCACTCTCCCCAACAAGTCGCTCAGCAAGTAGACGTGATCATCACCTGTTTACCCGATTCACCCGATGTTGAGGCGGTGATTTTGGACAGTGATGGCGTGCTTGAAGGCGCAAACGCAGGAATGCTGTGCATTGATATGTCTACGATCGCGCCTGCCACGGCTCGAAAACTCTACAAAATGCTGAAGGAGAAGGACATTCAATCCCTTGATGCCCCGGTGTCTGGTGGCGATATCGGTGCCCAGCAAGGCACGCTTTCGATTATGGTCGGGGGTGAAGAATCTGCCTTTCAACGGGCATTGCCAATTTTGCAGACGATGGGCAAAAACATTATTCACGTTGGCGACGCAGGAGCCGGACAGGTGACAAAAGCCTGCAATCAAATTGTGGTTGCTCTCACCGTTCAGGCGGTGGCAGAAGCGCTGACACTCGCCAAAAAGTCAGGAGTTGATCCGGCAAAAGTTCGCGCCGCGCTGCTGGGCGGGTTTGCTCAAAGTCGCGTGCTCGAAGTGCATGGCGATCGGATGCTCAACCGCAGTTTTCAACCCGGCTTCACGATCGACCTGCATCGCAAAGACATGAATATCGTTTTGCAAACCGGACGCGAAGTAAACCTACCGCTTTTAGGAAGTAGCCAGGTGACTGCTCTCATGGATTCCCTAATCGCTCAGGGTAAAGGAGGGCTGGATAATGCCGCTCTTGTAGAACTTTACGAACAACTAGGAGGACTTTAATTTTTGGGTGAGGATGAAGGTGAAGGAGACGGCGAAGCGGGAGATGCAGTCGGCGACGGAGAAGCGGTGGCGACATCGGGCGAATTGGGCGCAACAATCAGCGGAATCCCCTTTCCGCCTGTGGGTTGAACACCTGTCACAAGTTGTCGAGGATTGGTCTTCGCTTTTTGCTGGGCATCCGCTAGTTTGCTCTGATAATCAGCGCGTTTTTGCTGCACCGTCGCTTTTTGAGCGCCTGCCGTCGAGAGCGGAGGCAACAGCGCGATCGCCCGTTTCCATTGATTAATCACCAGCATCCAATCTTCTTGAGATTGGGCAGACTGCATCAGATTTGCAGCACTGATGGCTTTGTCTTCTGCCTGTTGAAGTTGAGACGCTACGTCTGAGGCAGACAGCTTAGACGATGCAGTCAGCGATTTAGCGACAGGACTCGGACTCAACCGATAGCTTGGGGTCTGTGCCGCTTTAATGAATGCCTCAGCAGGCAACGGCTTTATGGGGCGAGATGATTCTTGGGTGATAGATGAAGAAGAAGGTAGAGGCGTGCAGGCAGTGACTAGACCAAGGAGTGCAATCCCGCAAGAGGCTTGGGCAAATGAGGCAGATTTGAGCATAAGGCGAGACGACCCACAAATGAGGCGCGATCGGAACTTGAATGGTCGCAACCTATTATATTCACAACTCAAAATTCCTCTGATTCCCTATTCCTATTACAATCTGTAAAGAAGTCTCAGTGAGAATGCGGAATGCGAGTTGCGATCGTGGGAGCAGGGCTGGCAGGGTTAGCGGCGGCAGTCGAACTCGTTGATGCCGGACATGAGGTTGAAATGTTTGAGTCGCGTCCCTTCATCGGCGGCAAGGCAGGCAGTTGGGTCGATGGCGATGGTAATCACATTGAAATGGGGCTGCACGTCTTTTTCAACAACTATTACAACCTGTTTGCTTTGGCGAAAAAGGTCGGTGCCTTTGAGAATTTGCTGCCCAAAGAGCACGTTCACACCTTTGTCAATCGGGGCGGCATTACCAAAGAACTTGATTTTCGGTTCCTGTTGGGTGCGCCTTTTCACGGGCTAAAAGCGTTTTTTACGACTGGACAGTTGACCCTTCAAGACAAATTGCAGAACGCGATCGCTCTGGGCACCAGTCCAATCGTGCCGGGTTTAATCAACCCTGACTTTGCGATGAAGCTGATTCGTGACCTCGACGGCATCAGTTTTGCCGATTGGTTTCGCAGTCATGGTGGCTCCCAAAATAGCCTCAAACGCATGTGGGACCCGATCGCCCTTGCTTTAGGATTCATCAACACCGAAGAGATTTCTGCTCGCTGTATGCTGACCATCTTTATGATGTTTGCATCCAAAACCGAAGCGTCGCGGCTCAATTTGTTGGCAGGGTCGCCGGGTGAATATTTGAATAAACCGATCGTCAACTACATCAAAGCCAAAGGCGGCAAAATTCACACTCGCCGCCAGACGCGCAAGATTTTGTTTGAAGACCACAACGGGTCGCTGAACGTGACAGGTTTACAGGTGGCAGATGGCGAAACCGAAGAGACGGTGACGGCTGACATCTATCTCGCCGCGTGTGATGTGCCTGGAATTCAGCGCTTATTGCCCAAAGAATGGCGGAGCATTCCGGAATTTGACCACATCTACAAGCTTGAAGCCGTTCCGGTGACGACTGTGCAATTGCGCTTTGATGGCTGGGTGACAGAACTCAACGATCCAGAAGCTCGGAAGCAAGTTGATCGGGCGGCTGGCATTGATAATTTGCTGTATAGTGCCGACGCTGATTTCTCCTGTTTTGCCGATCTGGCATTGTCCAGTCCTAAAGACTATTACCGAGAAGGGCAAGGCTCTTTAATGCAGGTGGTTCTGACTCCGGGCGATCCCTTTATCAAAATGAGCAACGAGGCGATCGCTCAACATGCGCTCAAACAAATTCAGGATCTTTTCCCGTCATCACGAGATCTGACGATGACCTGGTATAGCGTCGTGAAGCTTGCTCAGTCGCTTTACCGTGAGAATCCTGGAATGGATATCTATCGTCCGCGCCAGAAAACGGCGATCGAGAATTTCTTCTTAGCGGGAAGCTATACCCAGCAGGACTATATCGATAGCATGGAAGGTGCGACAATCTCTGGTATGCAAGCCGCTCAAGCCATTCTTGAACCCACAGGCTACAAGGTTCAGGGCACTGGATTATTTAAGTATTAACCCTTCATCTTTTGATCTCTTATGTCTGATTGGTTAGAACATACCGTCCAGGTCGAAGTGGATGCCCCGATCGAGTTTGTGTGGAGTCTGTGGTCAGATTTGCAGCAGATGCCGCGCTGGATGAAATGGATCGATTCAGTGACAATTTTGCCAGATAACTCAGAACTGTCTCGCTGGAAAATGGCAACAGGCGGCTTAGAGTTTAGCTGGCAGTCTCGCATTCTCAAACAGATTCCCAATCAGATTATTCAATGGGAATCGGTGGACGGACTGCCCAATCGGGGGGCAATTCGGTTTTACGATCGGGGCACCAGCAGCATTGTTAAAATGACCGTCTCTTACGCGATTCCGGGTTTTCTCGGTCAGTTGATGGATAATCTGTTTCTTGGTCGAGTCGTCGAGTCATCGCTGAAAGGAGACTTAGAGCGATTTCGAGAGTATGCGATGAATGCTCAGGCGACTTCTGACGTTTAGGCTAAACCATCAGGCGACAGGGAGTATCAACGAAACGATTCGGCTTACTGATGCTGCGAGACAGATTCACGCAAAGCACTGACCCCGGCAATATCGAAGGTGCCGCGATCGCAATCCATGATGTGACGGAGCGATTGCGGAGATGTGGAGCAGATAATGTGATTTTGCTGCTCGATGCCTGTCGAAATGAGAAAATAGAGTTTAGAAGATGGCAGACGATTTAGCGCAGATTTAGTTAATGACCGAAATTGAAACGATCAAAACGATCGACGTTCAGCGCGGAGGACGCAGCCGCGACGATATTGGCGGTAGGTTTGCTCCCTCACGCACGACGGAACAAGTGAAGACCATTCTAGGCAACGGCGGATCACTGAGCGATAAAGGCACGATGCTCAAGTTCAAATGCGCCCCTCCAGCCGAGGTGAAACCGTTTGAGCAGGTTTACCACGTTGGATCGGAGTAGAGATTGATCGTCAGATGCGTCTGTCCTGACGGAACGGCGCTGATGCAGCTACAAACGCTTTCCTCGCCATTAATCTCGACCTCGCAGGCATGACAAGACCCCATCAAACACCCCGTCGGAATCAAAACTCCTGCCCGTTCAGCCACGCGCAGCAACGGCTCTCCGGCTTGGGCAGCGATCATCACATCATCCGGCAAAAAATGAATGCTAACACTCATAGCAGAATTCTCAAGAGGGGCGATTGTTATTTGAGCTAAGGCAAAACAGTCTTTAAGTCGAGGTGTGGCTCGATCGCATCGGCTAACTCATCCAGCAACAGTTCTCGCTGTTCGCGGTAGTTAGGAACGCCTGTCGGCAACGATCGCAACCCACGCTGTTGACGAAGGCGATTGAGCCAAGCCCGCCGCCAAGGACCGTTGTCAAAAATGCCGTGCAGATACGTGCCCCAAATCGAATGAGTTTCGTCAACCAGCCCCAGATTTTGGTCATCAAATAAGAATTGGGTGCCTTCGGGTTCAATCAAGCGAGTGCGTCCCTGATGAATCTCATAGCCCGTGACAGGCAACCCTTCTTGAGGAAAGTTAGACGTGACACTGCGCTGACGGGCAACTTTTTGCCCTGCAATCACGGTTTTGAGAGGCAGCAGCCCTAACCCGCGATAGCGACCTTCTTGACCTTCGATGCCTTCGGGGTCTGCCAAGATCTTGCCTAGCATTTGATAGCCGCCACAGATGCCCATGATCGTGCCACCCGCCGCCGCATATTTCTGTAGCTCTTCTGCCATACCGGACTTGTGAAGCGCCACCAGATCCGCGATCGTCGTCTTAGACCCTGGAATGATCACCGCATCAGGGTGCCCCAAAGATTGTTTGGGATGGATATATTTCACCGTGACGCTAGATTCAGCTTCGAGCGGGTCAAAATCAGTGAAATTTGAGATACGCGGCAGACGAACTACCCCGATCGTCAGCTCGCTATTGGGCGTAGCTGGGCGATCGAACAAACTCAGCGAGTCTTCAGCCGGAAACGCCGTGTCTAACCAGGGAATCACGCCAACGACAGGAATCCCAGTACGTTCTTCTAGCCAGTCAATGCCCGATTGCAGCAGCGATCGCTGTCCGCGAAACTTGTTGATGATTACCCCTTTGATCAATGCCCGTTCGTCTGGGTCAAGAAGCTCTAGAGTGCCAACCACATGGGCAAAGGCTCCGCCACGATCGATGTCCACCACAAGCAAGGTGGGCGCGTTTAGGTGCTTGGCGACCCGCATATTGGTCAGATCACGATGCTTGAGATTGATCTCAGCCGGACTGCCTGCCCCTTCACAAACCACTAGATCAAACTCTTCACCTAAGCGGCGGAGCGACTCTTCGATCGCTTGCCAACCCTGATCAAAAAACTGTTCATAATACTCGGCGGCTCCAATTTTGCCGATGACTCTGCCCTTGAGCACCACTTGAGAAGTCATATCTCCCTGCGGTTTGAGCAAAATCGGATTCATCTCGACCCAGGGAACCACTCCCGCAGCCCAAGCCTGCACCGCTTGAGCATAGCCAATCTCGCCCCCATTTGCCGTCACATAAGAGTTGAGCGCCATATTTTGCCCTTTAAACGGAGCCACCCGCCACCCCCGCCGAGCCAAAATTCGACATAGGGCAGCCGTAATCAATGATTTTCCAGCGTGGGATGTTGTGCCCACAACCATAATGGCTTTCATCACATACCTCTAAGACGGCTAGGGGGGCAAGGCTGCATAACGGTGAACTCCGGGTATTAAGAGGGATTTCTAGAAGGGTAATCGAAACCAGCGATTCAAAATGTTGTAGAAGTGATCGCTCCAACTGGGTTGCAGCTCGGTGCGCCCTGAGTTGTGCCATCGGGCAACTAATTGACGACCAAGAGGCGTGAGGCGAAAGCTATCGGTGAGACCTTGACCATCAACTTCTCGCCTGAGAAGCCCGACTTGAATCAGCCACAGCAGTTCACCTTCGGCAATTAATTCTGTAACTGAACGCTTGCTATATTGATGACGTATCCCCGTCGTGCCCACAACTGCCAAGAGTGGAACACTTTGCGTCACCATTGTGGCATAGAGTTTTACCCGAAAAGGCGCGCATCGAACGGCTCGTTCTGCCCGCTCGAGTGTTTTTTGAGAATAACGAATCGATGAGTGAGAGTGAGAAGTAGTAGAAGTCATTCAACACGAGGGCGAGAACCCAACTAATGATAGAGTAAAAAATTACGCACAGTTAATATTTTAGAGGTTTCTCAATTGTCGTGGAGAGTGAGGCGGTTGGCTTCAGATTGATGACCTGTAAACTCTCTGTCAGATTAGCAGGTGCAACTTCAATAAATTGAAGATCGTGAAGCTAGACGTTGACTCTATTCAGGAATCTCCACACTTCATGCTCAAGGAAATCTACGAGCAGCTAGCCGTAGTTCAAAAATACCTTGACTTCTACTTCCCGATTGCAGTTTTTGCCATATCACATTGCTATCGGTCGCAAGCTAGAGGTCAATCGACCGAGAAATATTACAAAATCGCTCAAAGATTTGGGATAGCTCTATCGCTTCTCAGAGATTTGACTTAGGATTTGGACAAAGAATTCTTTCAAGTGTCGTAATTTAATATGACTGCCTCCCCTGAACCGCCTCCTTCTCGTAAAAAGCTCGACACCGACGAATTAATTGCCATCCTGGTAGCGTTCGGCAGCATTGGCACCATTTTCTTTTGGGCGATCGGACAATCAGATCCCGGTTTTGACCTCTCCTCAATGTCTGGAGGGCTAATTCCCCGACCCTCTCCCTTGCCAAGCCCGGTTGTGCTCAATACTCCAGGAGCTAACCCTTCAATTACGGCGGTTCCGGCTCCACAAGCAACGCTATCTCCGTCTCCTGAAGTCTTTACCTCTGATCCCGTGACTTCTGTTGTTCCGGTGCCTCTCCCTGCTCAACCTTTTTCGGCTCCGCCATCTTCAGACGTGACTGCATTCTCGGATGTGCCCACGACTTATTGGGCGGCTCCTTACATTATAGCTTTGACGCAGCGCGGCATTCTAGAGGGCTTTCCGGGTGGGACGTTTCAACCTGATAAGCCTGTCACTCGCGCTGAGTTTGCCGGAATTGTCAGTAAAGCCTTTGATCAGGCTCCGACTCACCCCTCATTGCAGTTTCAGGATATTATCTCGACGTATTGGGCAAATACAGCGATCGAGAAGTCCGTGCAAACCGGATTTATGAACGGCTACCCTGGTGGCGTGTTTCGTCCCGATCAGCCGATTCCGCTTTCTCAACTTCAAGTGGCACTGATCACCGGGTTAAATCTTCCTACTCCGGCAAATCCTGACCAAGTGGTGGGCAAATATGCCGATGCTCAAGACGTGCCAAAGTGGGCGGTTGATAAGATTGCGGCGGCGATCGAGTCTGGATTGGTGACCAATTATCCCGACTCAGATAAATTGAACCCCAATCGGGGCGCAACCCGTGCCGATGCCTCCGTGCTTGTTTATGAGGCGTTGGCAAAACAAGGAAAGGTTAAGCCAATTCAGAAGTAGTCAGCAAATTATTTCCCACACTTAACCCGATCTGACTTTTGGTTTCTTGAAAAAACTGGGAGATTTCTCATGGGAAAAGATAGTACAAAATCACCTCTTTTCTGCATAAGTTTGATACATTGGTACTAAGCCGTTTTTAGGGCAGGCGTAGGACTGGAGAGAAATCTCGGATTTACGTCTCTAGTGGTCGTTGACTCCACATATAGAGCCAGTGACTCAAAGAAATGTTATCTATAGCGTCTACGATCGGTTACTCTAGTCTCATTCCGTTGTGTGGTTTGAGCAGTTATGTCTTTTGTTGGTCTACATATTCACAGCGACTACAGCTTGCTAGATGGTGCCAGTCAGTTACCTAAACTGGTTGATCGAGCAATAGAACTGGGAATGCCCGCGATCGCTCTCACGGATCACGGCGTAATGTATGGCGCGATCGAGCTAATGAAGGTCTGCAAAGGCAAGATCACACCGATCATCGGCAATGAAATGTATGTGATCAACGGCGATATCACCAAGCAAGAACGCCGTCCTCGCTACCATCAGGTCGTTCTGGCAAAAAACACTCAAGGCTATAAAAACCTAGTCAAAATCACCACAATTTCCCACCTCAAAGGAGTCCAGGGAAAAGGGATTTTCTCGCGCCCCTGTATTAGCAAAGATTTATTAGAGCAATATCACGAAGGTTTAATCGTCACGAGTGCCTGTCTGGGGGGTGAAGTGCCGCAAGCTATTTTGCAAGGCAAGCCCGAAATCGCCCGTCGCGTCGCCCAGTGGTATCAAGACTTATTTGGTGATGACTATTATTTAGAAATTCAAGACCACGGCTCACCCGAAGATCGGATCGTTAACGTTGAAGTGGTCAAGATTGCTCGTGAGCTAGACATTAAAATCATTGCCACTAACGATTCTCACTATATTTCTTGCTATGACGTAGAGGCGCACGACGCGCTGCTGTGCATTCAGACAGGCAAGCTGATTTCAGAAGACAAACGGCTGCGCTATAGCGGCACCGAATATCTTAAGTCAGCCGACGAAATGCGGATGTTGTTTTGCGACCACTTGCCCGATGACGTGATTGCAGACGCGATCGCCACTACCGTCGAGGTTGCCGACAAAATCGAGGAATACAAACTTTTTGATGAGCCGCGCCTTCCTAATTATCCCGTCCCCGCAGGTCAGACTCACGATGCCTACCTCGAACAAATTACCTGGAAAGGACTGTTCAAGCGACTGAAATGTCAGTCTCGCGCCGAAGTTAGCCAGGTTTATCAAGATCGCCTGGTCTACGAACTCGAAATGATGCAGCAGATGGGGTTTGCGACTTACTTTTTAGTCGTATGGGACTACATCAAATATGCCAGAGATCACGGCATTCCCGTGGGTCCAGGACGCGGATCGGCAGCGGGATCACTCGTGGCATATGCCCTTGGAATCACCAATATCGATCCGGTGCATCACGGCTTGCTGTTCGAGCGATTTCTTAATCCCGAACGGAAATCGATGCCAGATATTGATACCGACTTTTGTATTGATCGCCGCGATGAAGTCATTCAATACGTCACCCAAAAATATGGCACGGAACGAGTCGCGCAGATTATCACCTACAACCGCATGACTTCTAAAGCGGTTCTCAAAGACACCGCGCGAGTGCTGGATGTGCCTTATGGGGAGTCCGATCGCATGGCGAAGATGATTCCGGTGATTCGAGGCAAGCCTGTCAAGTTAGAGGTGATGATTTCTGACAAAACGCCTGCGCCAGAATTCAAAGAGAAATATGACAAAGATCCGAAAGTGCGGCACTGGTTAGATACGGCGATCGGGATCGAAGGCACTAACAAAAGTGTGGGCATCCACGCCGCCGGAATCGTGATTTCGTCCGCTCCGCTCGATGAGATTGTGCCTCTGCAACGCAACGCCGATGGAGCCGTCTTCACCCAATACTACATGGAGGATATCGAAACCCTGGGTCTGCTAAAAATGGACTTTTTGGGACTCAAAAACCTGACGATGATCCAAAAAACGGTGGAGTTAGTCGAACAGACTCGACATGTGGCGATCGACCTCGATAACCTCTCGCTCGAAGATCCCGCAGTCTACAAACTTCTGGCACGAGGTGAGTTAGAAGGCGTGTTTCAGCTTGAGTCATCGGGGATGCGACAAATCGTTCGTGAGCTTAAACCATCAGGAATCGAAGATATTTCGTCAGTGCTTGCCCTTTATCGTCCGGGTCCACTTGATGCAGGGCTAATTCCCAAATTTATCAACCGCAAACATGGGCGAGAAGCGATCGATTACGTGCACGACATTCTCAAACCGATTCTCAGCGAAACCTATGGAATTATGGTGTATCAAGAGCAAATCATGAAGATTGCTCAAGATATGGCAGGCTATTCGCTCGGTCAGGCAGATCTGCTGCGTCGGGCAATGGGTAAAAAGAAAAAATCTGAGATGGAAAAGCACCGCGAAATGTTTGTCGAAGGTGCCGGAAAGAATGCGGTTGCGCCGAAAATTGCGGATGCTTTGTTCGAGCAGATGGTGCAATTTGCCGAATATTGTTTCAACAAGTCTCACTCGACCGCTTATGGATATGTCACCTATCAAACCGCTTATTTAAAAGCAAACTATCCCGTCGAATATATGGCGGCATTGATTACTGCAAACAGTGGCGATCAAGATAAAGTCCAGAAATATATTGCCACTTGCGTCAGTATGAATATTCAGGTGCAGTCGCCTGACATCAATCGCTCTGGAGTAGATTTTACGCCGACTGGAGAACGCATTCTATTTGGCTTAAACGCGGTTAGGAATGTGGGACAAAGTGCAGTCGAAGCCCTTCTCGCCTCTAGAGAAGAAAAAGGTGAATTCAAATCATTGGCAGATTTGTGCGATCGGGTAGACTCCCGCGCCATTAACCGTCGAGCATTAGAGTCGCTGATCTACTGCGGAGCCTTTGACAACGTTGATCCAAATCGCAGTCAACTCATCCAAGATTTAGATCTGGTGATGGATTGGGCACAATCTCGCGCCAAAGATCGAGCAAGCGGGCAGGGCAATCTGTTCGACCTGATGGGCGGTAGCGCAATTCAGCAATCTAGCTTTGAGACAGCACCTAAAGCGCCGAAAGTGCCCGACTTTCAGCCGCAAGAAAAGTTGCGGTTAGAGAAAGAAGTTTTGGGGTTCTATATTTCTGACCACCCGCTCAAACAGTTGCAGGAGTCAGCCAAGATGCTTGCGCCCATCAGTTTGAGTGATCTGGGCGATCGCCAAGAAGGAGACAGCATCAGCGCGATCGTCATGCTCACCGCGATCAAAGCCGTCACCACCAAAAAGGGAGATCGCATGGCAATTATCACGATCGAAGACCTCACCGGGCACTCAGAAGCCGTCGTCTTTCCCAAAGCGTTTGAGCGTATTGGCGATCTAATCATCCCGGATGCTCGACTGATGGTGTGGGGCAAAGTCGATCGCCGTGATGACCAAGTGCAGTTCATCATCGACGATGCAGAATCGATCGAAACGGTTCGCATGGTGATGGTCGAACTCGAACCCAGTGAGGCAAACGACAGCCAAGAACAATATCGGCTACGGCAGATTTTGCAGGAACAGCGAGGCGAAGATCACAAGGCAAAAATCTCGGTGGTGGCGATCGTCAGTGCTCACAACCGTCGTCACTTTGTCCGATTTGGACAAAAGTTTCGAGTGCAGAATGACCAAGCGACTGTAACTGCCTTGACCAACGGAGGATTTCGGGCAAAGGTATCAACTTTGGTTGAAAGCTGATCTCGTTCAAACAAAGAATGAGGGATTAGTTGAATCATCTCTCATTTTTTGTTTGACAAATTGCTATTTTGCCCCACGTTTGTTGAGTGCAGCTAGTAACTGCGGTCTAACTTGCTGTGCCCATTGCTCAAAGTTAAACGAGCGATCGTAAGAATTCGCCAAAGACTTTAGAGTCGTGAAAGTTTGCGGCAAACAGTCGGGAAATTGAGTTTCAGTTTTTTCGCTCATATCAACTTGGGTGTGAGGAAGAGTAACGATTAGAAGCTTTCTAAAAGTGCCCGTTTTTAGCCGAACGCACGACAAGGGACCAGGATGCACTGTGCAGCAGATGTTGATCGAGAGAGAGTCTCAATCCAGTCCTTAAGAGTAATCCAGAGTAAAAAAGATCCAAGAGTTAGCTAGACTTGCCAGAGATAGTGACAAACCATTTGGCGAGATCCGGAAGACGCTGAATCTGCCGCTCCACGGTTGCCATTGCCTGTTTAGTAAGTTTGATACCCGTCTGATAAACGGTTTCGACGAGGGTAACGGTTGGTTGTTTTCCCTTAAACGTTAGGGTTTGAGCAAATCGCAGCACCGTTTCTACAGTGTCCAACAAACTGCCTCTCCAGTGTTGTTCTAACCAACCGAACGCTCGTTCCACTGAATTGTACTTACTGTGATACGGAGGGTAATAGGCAAGCTGGAGGGTCAGTTGCGCCTGTCGTGCAAATTGAACGAGACGGTGCATAAACTGCGTCCGTCCTGAATGATTCTCCGGTCCATTATCTTGATTGATCACCAAGGTGTGGACATGCGTGAAGCGTCCCTTGACTTGGTTCCACCAGTCTTCTAAGCGATCCACAATACAATCCGCTGTCACCTTCGATGAGATCAAGAACAAGGATAAGTCGTTCAATTCGGGGACAAAAATGCCATAGGGGGTCAAGCTCAACGTCGAGCCAAAATCATGGTCGAGGGCAGCTGTCGGCACCCGCGTTTTGCCGCCCCGGTCATACTCGCCAAGCTTGACGGTGACTTTCGCATCCATCGAGATCCGCAACACGTTGGGCTGCTCATCCGAGTCTTGATTCACTCTATCCAGTTGTTCAAAAATTGCATCTGTTTGGGCAATTCGTTTGCGCGGTTTTATCTTTGCCACTCGCTTCAGGTGATAGCCCAAGGCGTTCAAGCGACATCGAATCGTTTCTTCGCTCGGCAACTCTTCATCCCGATACCCTCTTTGCTCGACTAATAACCGTCGCACGGCTGCCGCACTCAAGCGGCTATACAAGCGGGTACTTTTGAAACTTGGGTCAGTTTGACTTTGAGCATCCACCAAAGCTCGAATGTCTTCTAGTAACTGGGGCAACTTCTCCTCCACTCGCTTACGCCCTCGCAGTCGAACTGCATCGACAATTGCCATGCCATGCGTCAACTCTGCCATCCCTTTGCGAACTGTCCGCCGATTCCACCCCAGTTCCCGCTCTGCTAGCGCTTGTCCTCCCACGCCTAATCCTTGCACCACTTCTGCCATAAATTGGCGGCGGTCGCTCCCTTTCAGCTTCTTCGCCGTGTTCCCGTACAACGTCTTGATCGCTTCAGTTAGAACAATCTCTGGTTCAGATTGCATCAGGTCACCTACTTTCGCAACCTCCCTAGTATCTCAGGATCATCTATTTATTGGAATACTCTAAAACCAGACACGATCGCCCAATCTAGGAGATAAGTCAGCAGCCATCACAGCCCTTACTGCGGGATGTGGTTCAGCTCTGCTAAAGGTTAGATAAACTCAAATGCTGGGATCTATCTTTCCATTCTCTAGAATTGAAAGGATCTCTCTTGAGGAAGAGAAGCGTCTCCTCAACCCTCAACGTAGTGCAAATCACCACAGAGACCGCTCACTCGATCTAACCTGTGATTTGCTTCAAAGGCTTAACATAGAGTTCACCTTTTTTGGGTAGTCTGGAAACACACTGGAGGAGGAGTCAGATGGTCATTCAGACAAAGCAATCGCTAATCGATAGCAGTGTGAGTCAGTCGCTTGAAACACCTGATTGGAGCTTTGAAGCGATCGGGCACCGAGGCGCACGTGGGCTGTTACCCGAAAACACCCTGTCTGCCTTTCGTCTGGCATTGAGCTTAGGAGTCGATTCGTTAGAGCTAGATGTGGGCATGACGGCAGATGGCGTGTTGGTCGTCACCCACAACTCAGAAATCTCTCCATCGCTTTGTCTGCACCCAAACGGCAAACCTGTGCGGCGCTATCCCCGATTGTTAATTCGCAAGCTGACGTTAGAAGATGTGCAGCGTTTTGACTGTGGCTCACTCAACCCCGACCTCGTGAAGTTTCCTGATCAGCAGCTTGTGCCGGGTGAGACAATGCCGTCACTGGCTCAAGTGTTTGACTATCAGATGCAGCACTTTCCAGAATCGCAGGTGCGCTATACGATCGAGTGTAAGGTTAGCCCTCTGCGATCGCGAGACACGTTTAGCCCAGATGTGTTTGCTCGATGTGTTGTGAATCTGGTACGCGATTATGGAGTCTTCGATCGGGTCACGATTCAATCGTTTGATTGGCGGGTATTGCTGGCAGTTAAGAAGATCGATTCTCAGATTCAAACGGCGGCATTGGTGAGACAAAAGCGCGGTAAACCTGGCACGTTGCTGTCTCAAGCGGGAATCGCCTCTCCATTTTTAGCGGGGTTAGACTTTAGACGCTATCGCGGAAATCTCGCAGAGTTGCTCAAGAATGCGGAGTTTATCGATCGCTACTCTCCCAATTTTGAGACGCTGCTGCCCAACTCAAAAGATTTTATTCAATCGACTCAAGAGATCCAGCAGGCGGGGTTTCCAGTCATTCCGTGGACGGTGAATGATGTCGCTATTATGGAGCACCTGATCGATCTGGGCGTGAATGGTCTAATCACCGATTTTCCTGATGTGTTGCTGACGCTGTTGCAACAGAGAGGACTGCGTTAGACAGAAATTCTTTTTGAGAAGTGTTGACAGTTCGTAACGATTTCTTTCTTAGGTCTATATTGGAGCGCCATGTCGCAGAAGTTCCAGCCCTCAAGGGGTGCATAGACTAGGGTTAAACTTCGTCTGAAACATTAGAAGAACTGAAAACCGTCACAAAGCTGTGGATTGAAACAACAGAAAAATCTGGACAGTCCTTACCCGATATTGATAGTGCGATTCAGAAGGTCTAAGCATTGAACTAAAGCGGCTCTTGTTAAGAACGAAGATATTAGAATAATCAGACGATCGTCCATAAATTACGAGGTCGCTTAAAAACCTCAAGCAGAATGTTAGACGTTAATCTTGAGCAGCATGACTTCATCTCGATCGCCCAGCATCCCAAATCCTCTAATATTGACTCTCAAGCTTGACTCGATCGCCTTTAAGATTCTCAATTCATTACGTCAGCGCCATTTTCCACCCCAGCGAAATTTTCTGCCTGCACACGTTACGCTTTTTCATGCACTTCCTGGCGATCGAGAACCCACAATTCGAGAGACGCTGAAAATGCTATGCGATCAGGCTTCAGGGTTGCCGATTCGGTTTCCAAAAGTGCGATCGCTAGGCGGAGGTGTTGCGATAGAAATCGAGAGTCCAGAATTAATCCAATTGCGACACCATCTCGCACAGGGTTGGAATGATTGGTTAAGCAAACAGGATCGACAAGGCTATCGACCCCATGTGACGATTCAAAATAAAGTTACAGCCGACGAAGCGCGCCAATTGTACGATCGGCTTTCTAGCGAGTGGCAACCTCTGGATGCACAGGGGGAAGGACTGCTGCTCTGGCACTATAAAGGCGGTCCGTGGGAGTTGGCGCACGAGTTTAATTTTAATCAAGCTTGAGTTAGCGGATGTTTTCTAAGAGGGGAGTGTATCAGGTTTTTAAGTAAACGACAGTGATTGACCCATTTCTCTCAGTTTTAAGAGTGGACGATCGCTGAAGTCTGGTTCCAGTGACCCGTGAAGATAAACTGGTCTAGGGGTTTGCGAGTGCGCGGCGCTGATTGACGCTGCTGCAACGGTTCAGACAAAGTTTGCGGATCTCCGAGATAACCCAACGCGATCGCGGCGACTGGCTCATAACCGTCAGGAATGCCGTAGGTTTCTTTAGCTTTGGGCGCGTCAAACCCTGCCATTTGATGAATGACTAATCCTTGAGCGGTTGCCTCGATCGCGAGATTGGCGGAGGCAGCACCCACATCGTGAAACGCATGACGGTTTTCTACTCCGTTGTGCTTAAAGGTCAGCCTTGCCACCGAGAGCATCAGCACTGGCGCATTCTTTGCCCAGACTTGATTTCCTTCTGCAAGGCATCCTAACAGACGGCTAAACTCATCGGGATTGTCTTGAGTCGTCACGATATAGCTCCACGGCTGCTCATTGTAGGAAGACGCTGCCCATCGCGCCCCTTCTAACACACTCCGCAATTTTTCTAGCTCTACGGCTTGGTCTGAGAAGGCGATCGGACTCCAGCGCCGTTGCAGCACGTCTTCGATCGAATATTGGGTGGTAGATAGTTGGTCAGTCATCAGATTATTGTTAACGATGGTGCTCGTTTACTTCTACCTGATTTGTTCTAAGAGATCAATCATGACTTTAGTTCATGAATAGTTTAATGAATGCGACGAGTTGCTGAGTAATCGGTTTCGGGTGCGTTGACAATATCGCCATCTTGAACTCGAATGATGCGCCTTGTTTGGGCGGCGATGTCAGGCTCGTGAGTGACTAGCACGATCGTGATGCCTTGCTCGTTCAGTTCGGTGAGCAGATTCATCACCTCTTGAGACGTTTGGGTATCTAATGCGTCGGTTCGTCCGCTAAGACTAACGCGGGACGATTGACTAAAGGACGGGCGATCGCGACGCGTTGCTGTTGTCCTCCCGATAGTTGATTGGGCGATTTTTTAAGCGATCGCTCAATTCAACTCGCGTCAATGCTTGGGCGGCTCTCTCTCGACGCACCGACTTTGGAACGTTGGCATATACTATCGGCAACATCACGTTTTCGAGGGCAGTTGCACGAGGTAGTAAATTAAATTGTTGGAACACAAATCCGATGCGCTGATTGCGAACGTAAGCAAATTCGTCATCGTTAAAGGTGGTTAGATCATTTCCTTCAAACACATAGTGTCCATCACTGGCGCGATCGAGACAGCCAATAATATTCATCAGCGTTGACTTTCCTGAACCCAATGCGCCCATAATTGCAACGTATTCACTTTCTTCGATCGAGACGTTAATGCTTTTGAGAATGAGAACAGACGTGTCACCGAGACGATAGGTTTTTGTGATCCCTTCCATCCAAATCATGTTTGTCATGTTGCTATTCGCTTTGTAGGGTGGTGATTGGGTCGAGTTTGGCAGCGTTGCGAGCGGGGATGACTCCGGCAGCTACGCCAACGGCGATCGAGAGTCCAAATCCAGTCACGACTGACTAGACAGACACGACAAATGGAAACTTAAATGCGAGAGAATTCACAAAGGCGATCAGAATTCCGCCACCCGCACCCACGCAGCCGCCGATCGTGAAGATCGTGATCGCCTCAATCAAAAACCGGGTCAAAATGGCGGAATGGGTCGCCCCTAATGCTTTACGAATCCCAATTCTGCGAGTGCGTTCGACGATCGAGACCAGCATAATGTTAGCGATGCAAATGCTGCCGACCGAGAGAGAAATGCTAGCGATCGCGACGACTAAAATGGTCAAAACGCCAATCACACTTGAAAAGGTGCTGATCAAATCCGCTTGATTGGTGACGCGAAAATCGTCGTTATCTGGATTATCAATAGGCGATGTGCAACTTTTAACTGGTCACCAAGCGATCAAACTGAAGCAGTTCGTGACCACAGCGACGATTAAGCCAACAGCAAATGGTATGTGCCAGGATTTTCCGATGAAGTCGGCTCGTCAAATGCCACAGATCCCTGGCTTGAATCCGTTCAAAATGGAAGTGTTCTGCTAGTTGCGAGTTCACCGTTTCGATCAACCGTCTGACTTTCTGAAGTAAGGCGATCCAAGCTTTAGGACGGGTATCGGTCATATTGGCTCGCAAAGCAGTCTGTAACTCGACTCCAGCGCCTCGCAAAGCGTCCCGCAGGTCTTGGCTGATATAACCTTTGTCTCCAATGACCATCCCTTGAATTTGACCGAGGATCTCCCAGAGCGCTTCTCGCTCATCTGCATTCGCAGCAGTCAGGGTGAAGCCAGTAATGATGCCACTGGCACTGACGCTGAGGTGTCCGCGAAAGCCATAGAACTTCTCGTCTTTTGCAGCACAGTATCCATAAGCGGCTTCCCCTCGAAAACTGCGGCAGCGTCCAGCATAAGTGAGACAGCATAGGCGGAGCGGCAATCCATCCACGAGATGCACGTCATCCTCGAACGCGCCCAACTCGACCGCTAACCGTTGCTGAAGACGCGCTTTATACTGCCAGAGGTTGGCTGCTTGCCTGACAAAACTAGAACGACTGGTCAATTTCGGGAATAGGGCGCGCCAATGATCGCGGAAATACGCCCAAATCCCTTCCTCGTACTCCAGACTGCGATATTCGCCAACAATTTCCATCGTCAGAACTTCTGCGTCACTCAGGGCAGGCATAAATCCTCGGCTCCGGATCGGTTTGCCTTGAGTCAGCGCCTTGAGTTGATCGTCTACACAGCAGAAAACCGCAATGATAAACTCTTCAATAGAAAACATTTTTCCCACCTTAAACTTCTGTGTTTCTCTTCTATCAGAATTTTACGGTGGGGTTTCCTCATCTCATCTAAAAGTTGCACATCGCCTATTCATACAAAATAGCAGCAGGCTCTCACTACTCCATAAGCAAAAAATTCAACAGCCCCTGATTTAATTACCCAATTTTGGTAATTATCTGGTACGGATTCGGCAATACTCCGGACATTTTTTGAGACAAAGGCTGAAACCCGCATTCCACGGTTAGCGATTTAAAGTTGTCCGGAGTGTTGTTATTGGGAAAAAATTGAAAAGGCTGTCTGCGTTGAGCTTGGTTTTAAGGTGACATTTAAGGGATTAAAGTTTCTTTGCTCCCGTCCTTTCAACTCTTTGTCAGTAGATGCCAGAATTTCGCTAAGGTCATAAGAGATAACATCCCTTGGCATTTTTGGGTTTATGACCGATCGGACTTCTTCCTTACTTTCCCCAACTTATTGTGATATCGAAACCGCCGCCGAACGACTGTCAGGAAATGCCCATCGCACGCCTGTTTTAACCTCCACGACCGTCAACCAGCGCACCAAAAGCCAGGTTTTCTTTAAGTGCGAAAATTTTCAGCGCACGGGTTCGTTTAAGTTTCGGGGAGCCTTTAATGCGCTGTCTCAATTGCCTGATGAACAAAAAAAGCGAGGCGTTTTAGCGTTTTCTTCTGGCAATCATGCTCAAGCCTTGGCACGATCGGGCGACCTTCTCAATATCCCCGTGACGATCGTGATGCCCACTGATGCCCCTGCGGTCAAACAAGCGGCGACGCGTGAATATGGGGCAGAGATTATTTTCTACGATCGAGCCACCCAGAAACGCGAAGAACTCACTCAACAAATTGCTGACGAGCGATCGCTAACTCTGATTCCGCCCTTTGACTATGCGCCTGTGATCGCCGGACAGGGCACTACGGCAAAAGAACTGATTGAAGACGTGGGCGAGTTAGATGTGCTGCTGGTTTGCTGTGGAGGCGGCGGATTGCTGTCGGGATGTGCGATCGCCACCGACGCTCTGGCTCCCAACTGTCAAATTGTGGGCGTAGAGCCGAAACGGGCAGACGATGCAACCCGATCGTTCTATAGCAAAACGCTGCAAGTGGTTGAAGATCCTCAGACGATCGCCGATGGTGCCCGGACTCGATCGCTCGGTCAACTCACCTTTCCCCTGATTTTGAACTACGTGGATGATATGGTAACGGTTTCGGATGCTGCCCTGACCAGGACGATGTTCTTTTTGTGGGAGCGTCTCAAGATTGTCGTAGAACCTACCGGAGCCTTAGCTGCTGCCGCGCTGCTTGAAGGCATTATTTCGATGCCGGATGCTCGAATTGGGGTGATTATCAGTGGTGGCAATGTAGACCTTAAAGAAGCGAGTAAGCTATTTGCCAAAACCACGTCTAAACAGAAAACAAGCCGTCGTCTTCCATTTGCCCCAGAACTCAGCTAACCTTCACCGATCGTTATGCAAGATTCGCGATTCATCGTTCCCGTTAAACCAGATATTGGCTATTTGCCAACGCCTCAAAAAGCGGTTGAGGCAATGCTGACGTTGGCAGAGGTTTGTGAGTCTGACATTCTCTACGACTTGGGGAGCGGAGACGGACGAGTTTTGATTACTGCCGCACAGAAGTTTGGAACGCGAGGCGTGGGTATTGATATCGATCCGCAGAGAATTAGTCAGGCGATCGCCAATGCTAATCAAGCCGGGGTCAGCGATCGAGTGATATTCCTTCAACAAAACCTGTTTGAAAGCGACTTTTATGAAGCCACGATCGTCGTGCTTTATCTGCTTCCCCACCTAAATCTTAGACTTCGACCCCGGCTGTTGCAGCAACTCAAGCCAGGGAGTCGCATCCTCTCGCACGATTTCGATATGGGAGATTGGCAGCCTCACCAGGTGCAAACGGTGCAAACCTCCGAAGAAATCGCCACGCTCTATCAGTGGATTGTCCCATCAGAGATTCCTGATTATCTTCGTTAAGATCAGCTTTCAACGGCGATTACAGACTCAATCAAAGCCTCGGCGCTGGTGCGATATTCGCGATCGTCAATCCGCTCTAGGTCGAGCCATTCTTCGACGACTTCTAACAGCGCTCTCACTGCAAAATCACGCTGAATAAGTTCAACGATCGCGTCCCACGCAGCGGTCGCAGTCGGAAAAAATCCCATTTCTACGCGATATCCGGCTGAGTGCCACCAAATGCCAACCCACCCAGACTTTTCTTGAGTCAGTTCGATTTGTTGTCCTAGATAATGCATCATGTGTCCACTAATTGATGGTCAATAGAACCAGCATAGGAAGACTCATAGTGTTTGGCATCTACTGCAAGAAGCGGAGATGATTGTTAGGGTCTCATTCTCCAGGTACAATACCTCGTCTCTTAGATAAGCACAGAGACGATCGGATTTCACATCATCAGAGTTGAAGAATTAGACCGCTCGATCGAGAAACGAAAAGTACGCACAAACGACTGAATTTTTTTATAAAATTAATAAAAATAAACCTTTTTTATGTCTTTAGAACGATGCAAGACTTGAGCTAGGATCTAATTAAGAAGAGTTCTTAGATAGGCATTCTTCTATATTCTTAATGTCTATTGAGCGTTAAAACTGGGAAGAGTGATGTATCTAACTTTATAAAGGTTTTTGGATTTGTCTAGGCGACCCTTGATGAGCGATGAGCCGCCAGTGTTCAAAAAATACCCTCTCATTTTGAAGGTTTAAGTCGATGAGATTACTCGGTAGATGTCTAGAAGACGCTTGCCCTGCTGATATGGGCGCACTTGCAATGGTTCGACAACTCGAAACTTCCTATCCTCGCCCTCAGCTTCAGCGCGGCAACTGGCTCAATCTTAACGGCGATTGGAAGTTTGCTTATAATGATGACGGACATTGGAATCAACCCAGCCATATCGCTGACTGGAATCAGACGATCGTCGTTCCCTTCGCGCCAGAATCTAGGCGCAGCGGCATCCACAATACGGGATTTCATCCCAACTGCTGGTATGAGCGATCGTTTGACTTAGAGCCTGGTCAAGACTCTAATCGGGTGTTGCTGCATTTTGGAGCGGTTGACTATCGCGCTCGTGTGTGGGTCAATCATCAGTTTGTAGGTGAGCATGAGGGTGGTCACACGCCGTTTAGTTTTGACATTACCTCGGTTTTGAATCTTGACGGGGAACAGATTGTCACTGTTTGGGCACATGACGACCCGCACGATTTGGCAAAGCCGAGAGGCAAACAAGACTGGCAGCCAGAGGCGCACAGCATTTGGTATCCGCGCACGAGTGGTATTTGGCAAACGGTTTGGGTTGAGTGTGTGCCCAAAACCTACATCAATCGCCTGCGCTGGACTCCGCACATGGAGCGCTGGGAAATCGGGTTTGAAGGCACCACGGGTGGAGAGGTTCTTGAAGAACTACAGCTTAAGGTACGGCTATCGGTCGAAGGTCGGCTGCTCGTCAATGACAGCTATGAAGTGATCAGTGGAGAAGTGCATCGCCGCATTGCGCTCTCAGATCCGGGCATTGATGACTATCGCAACACGCTGCTGTGGAGTCCTGAAAAGCCGACGCTGATTGATGCTCAGATTCAACTCT
Source organism: Phormidesmis sp. (assembly GCA_965277365.1). Taxonomy (GTDB): domain Bacteria; phylum Cyanobacteriota; class Cyanobacteriia; order Leptolyngbyales; family Leptolyngbyaceae; genus Phormidesmis_A. Next base: position 165,990 of record CBDICO010000007.1, read on the forward strand.
GGCACCAGGGCAGGTTGATTGATGAAGTTAAATCCTATACGGCGATGCGATCGGTGGCGATTCAGCGCGATCGCTTTATGCTCAACGGTCATCCTTACTATTTGCGTCTGGTGCTCGATCAAGGCTATTGGGAAGACACGTTGATGACTCCGCCTTCTGACGAAGCGCTGCGGTTTGATATTGACCTGACCAAGCAAATGGGGTTTAACGGCGTTCGCAAACACCAGAAGATTGAAGATCCTCGCTTTTTATATTGGGCAGATGCAATGGGGCTGCTGGTCTGGGAAGAAATGCCGAGTGCCTATCGGTTTACGCCCAAAGCAGTGCAGCGTATTACTCAAGAGTGGACAGAAGCGATCGAGCGGGATATCAGCCATCCTTGCATTGTGGCGTGGGTGCCCTTTAATGAGTCGTGGGGTGTGCCTAACCTGACCGAAACGGCGGCTCATCGGTACTATATTCAAGCTCTTTATTATTTGACGAAAACCCTCGACCCGACTCGCCCCGTGATCGGCAATGATGGCTGGGAAAGTGCCACGACTGACATTCTGGCAATCCACGACTATGATAGTCAGCCGCAGCGATTAGCCAATCGTTACGGGTCGGATGTCAAGCTCTCGGATCTGTTCGATCGTCAGCGTCCCGGTGGGCGAATTCTCACGCTTGATGGCTATCCGCATCAAGGGCAGCCTATTATGTTGACAGAGTTTGGTGGCATTGCTTATGCGCGTCCTGATGCGACCGATCCTGATAAAGCTTGGGGCTATGTGCGATCGCCTGACACCTCCGATCTTCAGCATCGCTACTCGTCACTACTCAATGCGGTGAATCGGGTTGAAATCTTTAGTGGCTTCTGCTACACACAGTTAACCGACACTTTTCAGGAGGCAAACGGGTTGCTGTATATCGATCGTACGCCCAAGTTTCCGTTAGAGACCATCGCGGCTGCAACTCTGGGCAGGAGTGAACAACTCAATGACAACGCTATACTGACAGCACCCGTTGCCAGCACATGGTCAGAAGCCGAAAATGTACTTCCAGGAACTCCTCAAGCCGGATGGACGGAAACTCACCCTATACAGTCGGTGCCCCATTGTAGTGGACACCCCAGCTCCCAGCCCTGGTAGTGAGCCAATTAGAGCACTGCCTCATCTAAGATGGCATCCTCTGCGAGGGGAATGGGTTGCTTATGCGAGTCATCGTCAGGGACGCACGTTTTTGCCACCCCCTGAATATAATCCCCTCGCGCCGACTACTGATCCAAACTTTCCCACAGAGTTGCCACCCGGAGAGTATGACGTGGCGGTGTTTGACAATCGATTTCCATCAATGACATTAGAGATTGGGACGGCTCCGATCGAGGTTGTCGAGACGCTTCCCGCAAATGGGGCGTGTGAGGTGGTTGTCTTTACTCAAGATCCGCAAGCGTCTCTCGGTTCGTTAGATCTAAGTCACCTGGAGTTATTGCTGCAAGTCTGGGGCGATCGCACTCGTGCGCTCAGTCAACATCCGCAAATTCAATATGTGTTGCCGTTTGAAAATAAGGGGGTTGAAGTGGGGGTAACCCTCAATCATCCCCACGGACAAATTTATGCTTATCCGTTTGTGCCGCCTGTGCCTACCAAGATGTTGGAGTGTCAGCGATCGTATTATCAAACCCATCAGCGCGGGCTGTTAGCCGATCTGATTCAGCGAGAAATCAAAGACAATCGGCGAATTTTGTATCAAGATGAATTCGCGATCGCGTTTGTCCCAGTGTGCGCTCGGTATCCCTATGAAGTGTGGATTGCTCCGATCCAATCGGTGGCGAGTTTTTTGGATCTGACTTCTGAGCAGCGATCTAGTTTGGCAAAAGCTTTAAAAACCGTGACGCTAAAATTTGATGGTTTATGGAATCGTCCGTTTCCTTATTTGATGGCGTGGTTTCAGGCTCCTACCGATGGTCAGCCTCATCCAGAATGGCATCTTCACGCCGAGTTTTACCCACCTTATCGGACGAGCGATCGCCTCAAATATTTGGCAGGCACCGAACTTGCAGCCGGAATGTTTGCCAATGATACGTTGCCCGAAGACAAAGCGAAAGAATTGCAGGCAGTAGCGGTAACGCTGGAAGAATCGGTAAACGCGATGGCTAACTAGTCAGAATCCAATAGAGATTTAAGATGGTTATCACATCACGGCAAGCAGAAGTCGAACACAAGCTGACTCTCATACGCCAATCGCTAGAGGAAACTGGGGCGATCGCCATTCATCTCGCAGGAAGCGATTGGTTTGCATGGGCAACGGCGGGTGCTTCTAACAGTGTTTTGCTAACGGCTGAGACGGGAGTGGCAGAGATTTTAATCACGAATGACAACGCCTGGATACTCACGGATGAGATCGAAGCGAAACGATTATTCGATGAAGAACTAATTGGTATTGAGAAATGCTATGAGCTACAGATCAATCCCTGGGCTGAATCTAAAAAACGAGAACGATTCATCAAAGAACTGACGGGAAGTGGAAAGATTTTGAGCGATCGTCCCATCAGTTCAACCTTTCCTCTACCGATGTCGTTAATCCATCACAAGCGAATTTTATTACCTACCGAACTCGATCGCTATCGTCAGGTTGGACATCTCGCCAGCGAAGCAATGACCGAAGTGCTGACTCAAGCTCACCCCGATTGGACTGAATATCAGCTTGCAGGAGCCGGGGCAAATGCTTTATGGGAGCGAGGTTTGCATCCCGCATTAACTCTGGCAGCAGGAGCACGACGCTTACCGCTTTATCGACATCCGACTCCGACAAATGAGGCGATCGGGCAAATTGCCATGCTGGTTTTTTGCGCTCGTGGGTTTGGTCTGATTGCGAGTCTGACTCGGTTTGTTTGCTTTGGATCTCTGACCCATGAACAGTGCGAATTGCATCGTCAAGTGCGTGACGTTGAAGCGGCAGGGTTAAATCAATGTCAAATTGGAACGCCGCTTGATCGAGTCTACGACACTCTCAAACACGCCTATGAGCAGCAGGGCTATCCACAGGCGATTTATGAGCATCATCAGGGCGGAACGGCAGGCTATCTAGCACGAGAAATTGTGGCGACTCCGACGACGAGCGACCGCTTAACAGCATTGATGGCGATCGCCTGGAATCCGAGTCTACCCGGAGCCAAAATTGAGGACACGTTTGTGTTGCACTCAGACGGCAGCTTAGAAAGTCTCACGTGTGATTCTGCCTGGAACAACATCGACGTTGATGGACGTTTACGCCCCGTTCCCCTAGAGATTTTATGATCACGTTTCAACAAATTTTTAATGCCGCCCCTACGGTCGAAGCAAGTGCCCCCGGACGAGTGAATCTTTTGGGCGAACACACAGATTATAACGACGGGTTTGTGTTGCCTACTGCGATTCCTCAAACGACGATCGTGCATCTCGGTTTCAGCCCCAACCATCAGCATCATTTTTACTCTCACGAACTTGAAGAACAAGTAAGTTTAACGACGACTGATCCGACTCCGCAAGGCTTTGCCAGCTATTTGTTTGGTTGCCTCCGAGTCACAGAGCAAGCTGGATATTCGATTCCGCCGTTGAATGTTTATGTGAATTCTTCAGTTCCGATCGGGTCTGGTTTATCGAGCAGTGCCGCCTTAGAAGTCGCTTTTCTGCGAGGACTGCGATCGCTGCTCTCTCTCAATTTTGACGACATCCGCATCGCCCAACTTGCTCAACAAGCTGAAATTAAATACGCGGGTGTGCAGTGCGGCATTATGGATCAGATGGCATCTAGCCTTGCCGATACTCAACACTTGTTATTTTTGGACACGCGATCGCTCGATCGGCAACTGCTCCCATTCCCCACAGGTGCAGAAATTCTTGTAATCGATAGTGGCATTCCGAGAACATTGGCAGGAAGCGGCTATAATCAACGTCGGGCAGAATGTGAAGCCGCCGCAAGACGATTGGGAGTTAAAGCACTACGAGACATCACCGATACAACACGCTTAGAAACACTACCCGAACTGTTGAGAAAACGCGCTCGACATGTGGTAACTGAAAACAATCGTGTCTTAGAAGCCAAACAAGGGATCACAGCCGTTCGATTTGGAGGCTTAATGAACGCCTCTCATGCGAGTTTGAGAGATGATTATCAAGTTTCGATCGCTGGACTCGATCAACTCGTCTCGATTCTGCAATCAACGCCTGACGTATTCGGAGCGCGGCTCACCGGGGCAGGATTTGGCGGCGCGTGTGTAGCGCTCGTGACGGAAGAGAAGGCAGGGACGATCGCGCAAGCCGTGCTAGAATCCTACCGCAAAGCAGGCTACACAGGAAGACTTCTCGTTCCCAAATCCTGCCACACGTAAAGGACAGTATGCGACTTGAACAAGTAGTGCCGTGGGGTCGATCGCTCGAAGAATATCGTCGAATGTTTGACCTTACAGAAACCGATCTGCACTCTAAAATTCTCGACTGTGGCGGCGGTCCTGCTAGCTTTAATGCCGAGATGACTCAGCAAGGAAAATCAGTGATTTCGTGTGATCCGCTCTATCAGTTTTCGGTTGATGAGATTTCTCAACGGATTGATCAAACTTATCCGATCGTTCTCAAGGGCACAGAGGTCAATCGCGATCGCTTCGTCTGGGCAACCATTTCCTCTCCTGAAAAACTCGGACAGATTCGCAGGGCGGCGATGCAGCAATTTTTAGCCGATTTCCGATTGGGACTGCAACAAGGGCGTTATCAGAATGAATCATTACCTGATTTACCATTTAATTCCCAGCAGTTTGATTTAGCGTTGTGTTCTCATTTCTTATTTCTATACTCTGATCAGTTGTCATTTGAGTTTCACCTTGCGTCGATCGTCGAAATGTGTCGAGTCGCTGCGATCGTCCGAGTCTTCCCCTTGCTCGTCAACATGACTGGCGAAACATCACCTTTTCTAGAACCTGTCATGCAAGAATTAACCGCACAAGGCTACTCGGTACACATTCAAGAAGTGCCTTATGAATTTCAAAAGGGTGGCAATCAACTTTTGCAGATTAGTGCAAAATGATACGCTATGAATCACGGCTGGACGTATCGCGATCGAATCGATAAAACAACAGAAGGCTGTACTATTTTAGATTACTATGCTCAACAATATCAGCATTCTAATCGAGCAGAGTGGCGAACCCGAATCGCAACGGGTGAGATTTTGCTAAATGGGTCGGTGACGATCGAGCAGGCGCTCTTAACACGAGGCGATCAGCTTCTCTACAATCGTCCGCCTTGGCAAGAGCCAGAGGTGCCACTCACGTTTGAGGTGATGCTTGAAGATGACGATGTTTTGGTCATCTCTAAACCGTCGGGCTTACCCGTTTTACCCGGTGGTGGATTTCTGGAACATACGTTATTAAAACAACTTCAACAACACTATCCGCACGACACTCCGATGCCGATTCATCGCTTGGGTCGCGGCACATCGGGACTGGTATTACTAGCACGATCGAGTCAAGCCCGCGCTGCTCTTAGCCATCAAATGAAAACCCATCAGATGCAAAAAATCTATCGCACATTGGCAAGCGGAAACTCGATGCCCGATCGATTTACGGTGACACACCCGATCGGCAAACTTCCCCACCCAGTTTTAGGCTACATCTATGCTGCCTATGCTGACGGACTAGCTGCCCGAAGTGATTGTCAAGTGCTGCGTCGCGATGCAGATACCGCGCTGTTAGAAGTGAATATTCTGACGGGGCGACCGCATCAAATTCGGATTCATTTAGCGGCGGCAGGATACCCCTTAGTGGGCGATCCGTTATATGCGATCGGGGGCATCCCCAAAACGTTTACGCCTTCAGAGACGGGTGAATTGCCTGTTCCGGGAGATTGTGGTTATCAACTGCACGCGATGCAGTTGACCTTTAGACATCCGACTACACGGGATTTAATTGAAGTGACATCGCCACCGCCGGACGTTCTTGCAAATGATTGACGATCGCGCTAATGGATGTCATGGATAATCTTGGGTTGGTCTTATGGATTTCGCGGAGACGTTCCACCGAAACCTCTCTACGGTGATCTTGAGTTGTGTTAGGCGGGGATGGCAACACCCTCGATCGCTTCGTCTGCCGTCTCGTATAAATCACGCAACTGCGCTAATTTTTCTGGATCGGGTTGCCAAAAACCGCGCCCGTTTGCCTCTAACATTCGGCTGACGATGTTGCGAAACGCTTCAGGGTTTGCCTCTCGTAGTTTGTCCGCCATCTCAGAATCGAGCGCATACGTCTCGGCGGCTTGGTCATAAACCCACGAGTCTTGAAAATCGACAGTGCCGCTCCAGCCGATCAAAGCAGTCATGCGTTGAGAAATCTCGTAGGCTCCACCCGAACCCTGATCCGCCATCGCTGCTGCCCATTTTGGGTTCAACAATTTCGTGCGATATTCCAACCTCAGCAAGTCTTCTAAATCGCGAGGAGTCGTGTCTTTTGAGAAACTCTCGACAAAACTCGCCTGCACTTTTTTGCCCTGCTGCTTTTCTGCTGCCCGTTTTAAGCCGCCCGTGTTGGCATAATATTCCTGAATGTCGGTCAAGCCATATTCAACCGAATCGATTTCTTGAATGATCCGATCGGTCGTTTTTAATAACGTTTGCAATACCTGCGATCGGTCTTGCCCTTTATCGGTTCTGCCATAGCTAAATCCGTTGCGGCTCTGCCAGGTTTGCGCTAATTCATCGCCCGATTCCCAGTTCCCAGCGACAACCTGATCGTTAACCAGAGAACCATAATCTCCAGCCGGATTCGAGAACAGACGCGCCGAAGGATTTTCAACACCTTGAGCAATGAGTGCGATAACGTGTTTGCGAATGAAGTTCTGATCGTCGGATTCATCAGCGTTTGCAGCACGTTGAAGCAGATCATCTAATAGCTCGATAATATTGACAAAACTATCGCGAAAAATGCCCGAAAGATTTGCCAGCACATCAATTCGCGGATGTCCAACCTCTGCTAAAGGCTTTAACTCATAGCGGACAATTCGCCCAGTCCCTTCTTTCACGGGTGCTGCCCCGACTAGCTCTAATAAAATGCCTAGCGATTCCCCTTTGGTTTTAATCGCGTCTAAACCCCACAGCATCACCGCAACCGTTTCAGGATAGGTGCCGTGTTCTTGCAAATGTTGGGTGAGAATTTGTTGCGCGATCGCTCTCCCGCGTTCGTAAGCAGCAGGTGAAGGCATCCGATAAGGGTCGAGGGCGTGAATGTTACGTCCGGTTGGCAACACGCCTGCCCCGTCACGCAGCAAATCACCACCCGGAGCAGGCGGAATATATTCTCCGTTGAGTCCGCGCAGCAGGTTGGTGAGTTCATCCGTATTTTGAGCCAGCAAATCCCGAATTTGTGTTCCCTCCTCAGTCTCTGACTCGCCATCAAAATAAGCGTCGAGATAGCCTGCTAACGCTTCGGAATCGGGCGGTTCACCGAGGACATGCAACCCCGATGAAAACAGACGATTTTCAAGAACTTGCAGATACTCGTAGAGTGTGACGAGGTAGCGATTAAAGGCGTGATCGCTGAAGAGTTTTACGGTTTCGATCGTGACTCCCATTCCCATCTGTTTCGCCGCTTCAAATGGGCAATCTGCATCTAATCCCGTGTCGCTAATCTTCTTGCAAATTACCTCTTTGAGTGCGTAATTCTTATCGGGATCTTCTCGATATTCAGCGATCAAATCACGCAGGGTGACGAGTTCTTTATACAACCCCGCTCGACCATAAGGCGGGACATTGTGCGAGATCAGGACACCATAGCCGCGCCGCTTTGCCAAAATCGACTCAGACGGGTTATTAGCGGCATACACATAGAGATTAGGCAAATCTCCGAGCAAGACATCTGACCATGAATAGCCCGTGTTGCCCAACGGAGAACCGGGAAGCCACTCAACCGTACCGTGCATCCCAAAGTGTACGATCGCGTTTGCCTGAAAGTCTTTTTGCAACCACTGATAAAAGGCGGCATATTGCGGATGAGGGGTGAGGTCACGATCGAACATCAATCGCATCGGGTCGCCCGAAATGCCTAGCGGAGGCTGCACTCCAATCCAGACGTTGCCAAACTGAACGCCGCCCCAGGTCAGGTCTTCACCCATTGTTTTGATGCCGCTTCCCGACAGTGATTTCCACTGGTTCTCAATACGTGAAGTCAGCAAATAACCCAGCCATTTTTCTAACATCCGAACGTTGACCGACTCTTGAGTTGAATTATCAGACTGTGATTCACCGCTCCACTCATCCGCTTGTTTGACTTGACGAATAATCTCTTCGCCATCTTCGGGCAAGTCTCCGATCAAGTAGCCTTGCTCTTTGAGTGCCTGTAAAAGTTTGAGCAGCGACTTCGGCACATTCAATAGGGCAGCAGTTCCGACGGCTCCATAACCGGGAGGAAAGCCATATAAAATAATGGCGAGTTTGCGATCACTGACGGACTTTTGCCGCAGGTTAATCCAGCTTTGCAGCCGTCCGGTGAGCCGTTTGACTCGTTCGGGAATCAAGTAAATCTTCTCCCCAACCAAACCGCCGAGCGGAATCGTGTCGATCGCTCCGTCTAATTCTGGCAGCGCATAGAGGACAACGCTTTGCAGTCCGCCGATGCCTTGTCGCGTCCAAGAGTGGATATCTTGAATCAGCAGGGGTGCCGCCACTAAGTAGGGAATATTTTTGGCACCGAGAATGCGTTTTGCCACCTCGGTTTGACGACCTGCTTCCATCGATCCCGCCGGACCTCCGACTAATGGAAAGCCGATCGTAGAGACGATCGCGTCTACGTTGACCGCTTCACTCGACAGCGATTTTATGTCTACGATTCCTTGCTGACGTTGCGCTTGCTCATAGTCAGTCGTCATCAAATCACGAACCGCTACATGACCCTCAACGCCGTTAATAAAAATCGGCAGAGGAGTCAACCCTGCTTGCTCAAAATAGCGAATCAGTTGAGCAATATAAGGCTGTTTTGTAATGACGTGCTTTCGGTAAAGCAAAATGCCAATCACCGGAAGATTGTTCAATTTGCGAGTTTGATACCAGTTCAAATATTGCTTAGGAGATTCAAAATAACCCAAATAATCAGGGTGTAGTAGTCCGATATTGGGAGTCTCGATCGGAAGTGCAATCTCTCCAACCTCTAACCCTAAATACTTCTCTGCCAAAACCCAAAACAGAGATGCTACATTCTCTGATCCGCCTGCATTCCAGTATCCATAAATAATTAGCCAGTTCCGCAGATCTTGCACCTTTTGACCTGGCACAAACTTCAGCAGCTTTGGTCCAATTTTAAGAAAGCTAATATAACCTGCAAGTTTGTCCTCTTCTCGCCCATTGCCAAACTTGTCGAGAATGAACTTAACAGGTTTTGGCATTCCCTTAGGCTTGTCGCCAATCGCGAACTTTCCTAGCTGCGTAAGGCTCATTAACTCTAACGCCGACTCAAACACTAGCCGGATCGGAATTTGCTGCACTCGCTCTCGCAGCCACATCACCTGATCATAGTCAAACAGCAGACTTCCAAAAAAGACATCGGCATCGCGGAGAGCAGACTCAACTTCAGTTGGATGGGTGGTGAGATCGCGATCGCTAAACACCCGAATCTCCAGTTCTGGGCATCGCACCTGAGCGATTTGAGCCGCTTGACGGTAAAGATCCGCGTTAAAGGACTCAAACCCAGCGATTAAAACAATTCGTTCCATGCCCTAAGTGTTAAGAAGTTGTAATAGCTCAATCTTAAAGCAGTCTCCCAAAAGAAATGCACCCCCAGCAAGAGGTGCACCTTGAATAAACGTTATTTAGCCTTGCTGAGATGCTTTTCTATCCTATTCCTGAGAAAGCTTCTGGCTGCGTTTCCGCAGAAACATACCACCCGTTGCCAACAGCCCCAACACGATGCCCGGTTCAGGAACCGACTTCGCCTTCAGGTTGCCATCAAAATCAAACTTTCCGGTTCCCTGATGGAACGAGTGATTGTCAGACTCAAAACCGCCCCCGATCGTGCTGGATTGAGAAATCACAATTTTGTTAAAGTTGTCCGCACTGCTGTCAGAGTAGAAATGGACATAGCCATTGCCTTGTCCACCTTGCCACGAGGCGTTAAACAAAGCCTTGTTGTTGAGAAGGTCAGCACTGGTAAAAGACTTGACCAAGGCATCTTTGCCATCTTTGCCACTCTGGTAGAAGGAGAACGTGTTGTTCTCACTCACTGCGCCCCAGTCGATCCCAAAATAGTTGAGGGTTTTGTCCAGTTTAATGGTTGCGGCATCGCCATTAAAAACTGCCAGATAATTAGAGCCATTTTGCTCCCCGGTGGACCCAGCAGGTGCCCATTGATTAGAACGAACGCTGCTAGCGCCTGTGTTGTTTTCAAACGAGTATTTAGCAAAGCCAGTGGTTGGGACGCTGCCTGAATTGAAATCGATCGTGGTGGTGTCTTTTAACTTAGAAAATTCAGAAAATGCACCTTGATTTGTTTGCCCGTTCAAACCGGGAACGCCACTGGTGATCTTAAACGAGATTGCTTGAGCAGAACTTGAGTAACCAAGCGCTGCGATCGTGCTGACTGCTGCAATGCAAAAGACATTGATGAATTTCATTGTTTCGGGTTTTTGCCTATAGCTGACCGTACAACCGTTATTATGAATGTAGCAATAGGACGAATTCTTTGAGAGAAAATACTGAACTTATTAACAAGTACGCCTCAAAATTTCTGGCTACCAAATTCTCAAAAGTTTTCTATAAATCCGTCAATTTACTTCAGGAATGAGCAGATAAAGTTCCTTATCCATACTTTAAGTTCAACTATTCTTTTTGAACTTTTCAAGAAATTCACGAGTTCTTTAAAGTCTGCTAGGTAACCTCATACAGTCTTAACAATTCCACTCAAAAAAATACACGGAGTTTCTAAGTAAAAGACTTAGGAACTCGGTAATTATTGAGAGAATTTAGAGAAGACTAGCTTCTTTTTCTCAAAATCAAATCGATCGCTAGCCTGCGATCGCTAACTTTATGGTTACTTGTGTAGAGCCATCTAACTGCATTTGACAGGCGACTTCACCCTTTTGAACTTCGATGCGCTTGCAGCAGAGGGCGATCTCTGGGGCATAATCGCGCTCACCTAATGAGACAAATCGTTGTGCCGTAATGCTAATTGCCACTTGTGACTCAAAACAGGTGACATCTAAAATGATCATTGAATCGGGGTCAGAATATTTCAGCGATCGCCCTAACAAATCAGCCAACACTTCCTCAATTAGGTCTCGATCGGCAATAATGAATGGCAAAATCGCAGGAATTTTGCAAATCAAGCGCGGAGTCTGATCTTTGGAAGCGAGAAGATGACGACTCACACAGTCTAAAAGCAAGTGTAAATCTAAAGTTTCTAGCTGGACGCTGACTTTTCCGGCTTCTATTTTTTGCAGCAGGGTGGCATCGGCAAGCAGATCTCCTAGCTGATGAAGCTCGGCTGCCATTGCTGCGATGTTAATCTGCCACTCAGATGAGTCGTGAAGCAATTGATTGAGTTGAGTCAAATGAGCCTGAATCGAGGTGAGCGATCGTCCAACTCGCCGCTCGATCGCCGTCACTAACTTCTGTTGAGACTTAATCTGATTTCGCAGATCAGCCATTTCCAATTCTTCTAACGAAGGTGAATTAAAAGGGAGTGGGGCGCATTGCTGAGACATGATGCCCAAAAAATAGTTGTTGCTTCAAAGGAGCATTCTACTGCTTCTTTAATAAAGTTAACAAATATTCAAACTATCCTCAAGCTTTTCACAACAGCAAGTTGATGGAAAGAGAACGTCCTTCCACCAACTTGCTGTTGGGTATTCGGTATAACCCTATGCAGAAACTTGAGAACAAGGGCTTAAGCCTTTGTTGCTTCGAGCCTAACCCAGCGTCCTAATGCAATTTCGCAGTGCTATGACTATCGAATTAGAAATTAACCGCCAAGAGTGATCTGATCGATCGCTGCGACTACTCGATCGATCGCATTTGGTTTGCTCTTTCCATTCCCGTTGACCATCACGTCTTGAGGAGTTTTGGGCGTACCATGCAGTCGAGGATCAGGCTAGAGTGGTTCTGGTATTGGTCCGATGGGTTAAGGATTTACCCCATATTGAAACTCGCCTTTGCTATCCATTGAAGGTTAATTTTATTCTCTTACTTAGCTGCTAGAGAGGGTAGCGCTAAAAGCTCCAGCTTCTGAACGGTTCCAATATGCACACCCACAATTTCCCATGTGCTGGCATCAATGGATCACCAGACCCACGGCTTGTTGCCCGTATGATCCAGAAACGACTACAGCTCATCGCACTGGATCGTTAAGCACTCTTTTTTTAGCTCGCCCTGTCACTTGTCCTGGCACAGCATATTTTGCATTCCCGTTGCAACAGTTGGAAAACCTAAATATCAATTCTCATCCTATCCTTACTTCTTCAGGGCTACCCTCATACAGACAACTTGGGGGTGGGTCTCGGCTCCGCTCAATCCTCTGGGAGTTCTGGCTTTGAGCGTTGAGCAGAGCCAAAACGCGTCTGATCGTTGATTCTGTCGCCTACTTATAAGGGTCATAGACTGATGCTCTGATTATGATTTCAGTCCATCCCCATTTTTCACTTTCAAAATGAAACCACCCTGCTTCTCCTGGTGAGTGAGGTTGGGGGTGAGGGCAGTCTTGGCAGGCGTTTTAGGAACGTCGCACATTGCGTAACGTTATTCGTGAGCAGTCAGCCATTCAGTGCTGATCCACGGCTGACAAGCTTGAAATCCTAATGTCGGATTTTTGTGATAATCCTCTCCCGTTGACCACACGATCACCGAACGATCGGAGCAAACTAAATATAAATATTCGGCGGTGGGGTCATAGTTCACACCCACTTTGAGATTAGAGAAATCATCCTCACAAATCTCGTAGCCAAATCGAACCACAATCTGAGCCAGTAGACATTCTGGTGTGTCGCTCTGTTCTCCAGAAAGGTCACGCTCTTGCCAAAACTTATCAAGAAACCGCTCTAAAATTGGCAATACTTTACTGGGTGTGCCTCCTCGACTGGCGTAGACGATCGCGGGGTTGCCCTCAACAATGATGTGACACGGTGTAGCCATCTTAAAAGGATGAGGGATGAAGGGGAAGGATGACCCTATCATTTCATATTTTCTAGGATCTCAACTTTTATGACTGATTCTGCTCAGAAGTCGGGATTTACACGGTTCTGAAACCCGATCGCGAGTCAGCATAATATTTCTTAACAGCTATTTTAATCTTCCGGTTTAAAAACCTATGCGCTCCCCAGGTCACTCTTCCGCTCCCGCTTTTTCGCAGGCGACTAATCAGCCTCGGTTCAAGATTTTAGAGTCTCGCAGTCAATATCGATCGTGTCGTATTCGGGTGCCTGATGAAAGCAATCGTTTAGCGGCGATTCAGGTAGACGACCAATACTATAGTTTTTTTAAGGTCGTTAAAGAGCAACAAAAAACCCTGCAAGTTGCTGCCCGACTCGTCTCTAAAGGTGATGAAGTTGTAATCACTCGCGTTTCTAAAGGCGATGTGATTTGGATTTTAGAACCTGATGCTTGGTGCAGTCAGACGGAGAAGTCTGCAAATCGTCTCTGGAGCATTTTGCAAGAGGGTCAGGGGTACAAATCCTGTGTGATTTCGGTGCCTGACATCGCACAACCTCTAGAAGCGATTTTTGCAAGTGGAAAATACTATAGTCTTTTGCGTATGGTGAAAGACCAAGAAGCCGCGATCGAGCTTGCTGATCGTCTCATCCAAAAAGGCAATGAAACCATAACCACACAGAGCGATCGCGGCTTCTCAATTTGGGTGTTAGAACCCGATGCCTACATGAATTCCTAAGAAATCGTCTTTAACGATCGTAGGAGCGAAACATTTAGCAAACAATCTCGCGAACCCCCCGACGATTGCTCTCTAAATGCTTTGCCCCTATTATTTTGAGCGACCAATCTAACTCAGCACAAATCGAATCGCCCAAGCTAAATTAAAGGTCGTTCTCGCCTAACTCTCGTGACATATAGTCAAACGGTTGATCAACAAACGCCGTTTTTTCAATGCCTGCCGCCGCCACCTGTTCTCTCACAATTTCCTTCATAATCTGAATGCCGCGCACCGTCGGACCGCTTGGCACTCCGAGTGAGTTGTAGGTTTCTCGCAGACCTTCTAACACCCGCTCATCAAGCACATCGGTGTCTCCAGCGACCAGGGCATAGCTGGCATAGCGCAGATAATAGTCCATATCTCGCAGACACGCGGCATAGCGACGAGTGGTATAAGCGTTACCACCAGGACGAATCAGTTCGGGGAGTTCGTCAAACAACTGCAAACCAGCTTGCTTGACGATCGCTGCCGCGTTTGAGTTAATCACTCCGGCTGCTTGCACCCGTGCCATCCCAGTCTCAAAATAGGATTTTAAGTCGTCAACCGCATTACGATCGAGATATCGACCTGTGATGTCGTAGTTTCTAATCAGGCTTGTCACTGCATCCCGCATGAAATTTTTCTCCCAATTAACCCAGTAAACAAATTTAGTGTTTGTCGTTCCCTGACTGGAGCCTCGACCCACAGCAACTAGCCGAGCAGCCCATCAAAATGATTTAGGGTAAGTCTACCATGTAGGGTTGAACCGATTGAAACCCTGACAGCCTTGATCCCACAGACTTTGTGAAACGTTACATTCTTGCGTTTTCAACCACTCGCTCAATCAGTAACCTAAATTTATTCTGTCTAACGACTGAGGATTTTGTAGTTTCAGATACAAAACTCCTGTATCGCTCTCCCTACCATGATTCAGAGAGTCTAGAGTCTAGTTGCGATAAAGATGCGCGATCGTTCATTACCCTGTCAGAAGCAACCTAAGTCATATCGATTGAGGTAAGGCATCTTAACTGCATTGTCTTTACTCTCTCGAACCCTTCTGAGAAGAACCTTTAGCCAACGATTTAAGGAGTAGTTTATGGCTGAGACAGCACAAGAAATTCTAAAGATGATTGAGGATCAGAACATTGAACTGATCGACCTCAAGTTTGTAGATCTTTATGGAATCTGGCAGCATTGCACGTTTCACAAAAGCTTAATTGAGGAAGAATCGTTTCTCAACTCTGGAGGCGTAGCCTTCGACGGTTCTAGCATCCGTGGTTGGAAAGCCATCAACAGTTCTGATATGGCGATGGTGCCCGACCCCACGACTGCTTGGATAGACCCTTTCATGGAAGTGCCCACTCTAAGCATGGTGTGTACAATCGTAGACCCCCGCACAGGGCAGATGTATGAGCGCGACCCTCGCTCGATCGCCCAAAAAGCCGTTGACTATTTAATCTCTAGCGGAATCGGCGATAAAGTTTTCTGCGGACCTGAACCCGAATTCTTCATCTTCGATGATGTGCGTTATGGGCAAGAAGGACACACGGGCTACTATGCCGTTGATTCTAGCGAGGGCGCTTGGAATTCAGGCAACTCTGACGCAGGCGGCAACAACTTAGGCTTCAAAATCAGCAAAAAGCGCGGATATTTCCCAACCGCTCCTTCAGATATGCTGCAAGACATCCGAACTGAGATGCTGCTGACGATGGCAAAATGTGGGGTGCCGATCGAGAAGCATCACCACGAAGTTGCTGCGGGTGGACAGTGTGAACTAGGAATCCGCTTTTCTGACCTGGTACATGCAGCTGACTATGTGCAGACCTATAAATATGTTGTCAAAAATGTCGCGCGTAAACATGGCAAAACGGCAACTTTTATGCCCAAGCCGATTCACGATGACAATGGCTCTGGAATGCACAGCCACATGTCAATCTGGAAGGATGGACAACCGTTGTTTGCAGGTGATAAATATGCAGGCTTGAGCCAAATGGCGCTGCATTTCATCGGCGGCTTAATTCGGCACGCGCCTTCACTTCTAGCCTTTACCAATCCCACAGTGAATTCATATAAGCGATTGGTTCCTGGCTTTGAAGCTCCGGTGAATCTGGCATACTCGGCGGGTAATCGATCGGCATCGATCCGGATTCCTCTATCGGGCAGCAATCCTAAAGCCAAGCGGTTAGAGTTCCGATGCCCTGATGCGTCGAGCAATCCTTACCTGACGTTTTCAGCGATGCTATGTGCGGGTCTAGACGGCATCAAAAACCAAATCGATCCGGGTGAACCTCTCGATGTAGACATCTACGAAATGAGCAAAGAGGAATTGGCAAAAGTGCCTAAAGCCCCTGCAAGTCTTGCTGAGGCGCTGGCGAATCTGGAGAAAGACCACGAATTTCTCACAGCGGGCGGTGTCTTCCCCGAAGACTTTATCTATAACTGGATTGCGATGAAGATCGAGGGCGAAGTCAAACCCATCAGCAAATTGCCAACTCCCTACGAGTTTGAGCTGTATTATGACTGCTAAACAGCGATCGTGAACCAGTCATTGAGTTAAGCCGATCCCCCCATAGAAATTTCTGTTGGGGGATTGGCTTTGGAATAGGTTGAAACGAGTGTAATACAAAATTGATCCATGAGGGCGATCGGGGATAGATTCACCCAAGACTGTAGAGACGTTTCGGTGAAACGTCTGATCGATTGTGCCATGATAGCCATCTGTCAGATTCAAAATCGGATTGGTATTCGAGATACCGCGTTTACCCGATGGATTAAAGACGTTCCACCGAAACGTCTCTGCGGGATAATTCTTAAATTTTGTAAAATTAAGGTTTTCCGGATTCGATTCTGTTACATTAGATACAGAAATGAATCGTTCATCTCCTCCTAAAACCGAATTTGTTCTGTTTTTGAAGAGACGGAAGTAGGGAAGTCCCGAAGGAACGCGCCTCCTGTTCACTACAATTTTTCAAGAGGTAAGCGCCATGAAACGGTTTAATCAACCCAACAAATCTCAGATCGTAGACGTGAGTGATGACACTGTTGCCTTTATGCTAGCTAACGGTTTCTCTACAGATGGAAACTGGTATAAGTGGCACAAAAGCCGCCATCAGCAGCCCCAAGTGACTGACCAGTAAAAGACTGAAATTTTGAAACTCCGAAATTGACTTACGATTTCAATCTTTAGACTTTGGCGATCGCACTGGTTTAGCGATCGCCATTTTTTGTCACAAAATCTGCAAATAGTGCATGATACTGACTCCTAAGATTCGTTACACTTAGTTACAGTCGTCGATCGCGAGTCTCTTAAAGTCATCATGCCCGACACATTACCATTGACAAAGCTGGCATATCAAACGTTTCAGCAAAGCAAAAGCTACTTTGGTTTAGCGCATAAAATTTTGAGCACCCAAGTGCTGAATTTCATGGCTCCTCCCCTAGAGAAACGAACAATTTCATTGGCTCCTGAGTTGCTGCTCAAGATTCAACAACGGTTTAATCAGATTCTTGACGCTGACTGGCAAGACGCAGAAAAAGGCGTTTACCCAGAAAGCATTTTGTTTGATAACCCGTGGGAAGATTTCTTTCGGTTTTATCCGGCTGTTTGGCTAGATATGCCCCAGATTTGGGAACGGGCAAACCAAAAGCGCTACCAGGAGTTTTCATCAGAGGTCGAGACAAGTGGCTACCCCAGCTACTATGTGCAAAACTTTCATCACCAGACTGACGGCTATCTTAGCGATATGTCGGCAAATCTTTATGACTTGCAGGTAGAGTTGCTATTTAACGGTGCCGCAGATACGATGCGTCGTCGAATTTTGGCTCCTCTAAAAGAAGGTCTACAAGCGTTTAACTCTGTTGAGCCTCGACAAATCAAGATTCTAGATATGGCAAGCGGCACGGGTCGCACACTGGGAATGCTACGTGGGATGTTGCCGAAAGCTTCCCTTTATGGAGTCGATCTCTCTCCTGCTTATTTGAGGAAGGCAAACCAGTTGCTCTCTCGGATACCGGGCGAGTTGCCTCAACTGATTCAAGCGAATGCTGAAGAATTGCCTTACGTAGAAAACTATTTTCATGCAGTGACCTGTGTGTTTTTGTTCCATGAATTGCCTCCTCAAGCGCGTCAGAATGTGATTGACCAAGCTTTTAGAGTGGTCAAACCTGGCGGCACATTTGTGATTTGCGATTCAGTTCAAGTGATCGATTCGCCAGATTTAGCTCCCATTATGGAGGGCTTCTCAGACACCTTCCATGAGCCTTACTATCGTCACTATATGACCGACGACTTGGTTGCCCGTTTGCAAAGCGCTGGCTTCACCGATGTCTCAACGCAGGTGCATTTCATGAGTAAGTATCTGGTTGCTCATAAACCTGCTGAAATCTCTCAAGACCAGTTGGCTCTAGATTCTGAGCAACAAGTGATTCCTTTAGGAGTCTAGTCTTGGCTTTGATAAAAAGAAGGCACTCCGATCGGAGTGCCTTCTTTGATATGCGGATGGCGAGACTCGAACTCGCAAGGCAAAGCCACACGCACCTCAAGCGTGCGCGTATACCAATTCCGCCACATCCGCACGAACTGACTGTGATGTCAGAGCGCAAGTTAGGTGACTTGAGCCTTAACAAGCATAGCAAAAAGAACGCCAATTCATAACAAAGATGAACTGAGATTGTCAAAATTCCTGATATCCGGTTCGTAAGGCTTGGGAGCGCCGCAATGATTCGCGATCGCGCAACTCCCGAATCTCTGCTGCCAGATTGCGACGAGCCAAAACTTTTAGATTGTCAAACATCTGATCAGTAGACCTCTTGCGTAAATGGCAAATTAGGGAATTCAAACTATTAAAAATTCGTGTCAGAAATTGATTCACGCAAGAAGTCTAGTGAAGTTGAGGCGATCGCGCTGCAAAAACTGCTCTAAAACCTGCTGACGACCTGCTAAATACTGCGCCTCTGGCACCCATCATATTTTCGCCGAATTTGAGCAGCATACCTTGGATCGAGTGGGTAACCTCTTGAGTGATATGAGGTAAAGGTTAGAGGGCACTCTCTGTAAGGCGAAGGAACAGAGCAAAAAATCTCCAGTCGCTTCCGCTCACTTCAGGGTGTCCAAATGTTCTACCGCATTCGGAGTGACATCGTTACCTCAAATTTATACTTGTTGCCCCACATCCCATCTCGTGATAGGCAGGGTAGGCTAACTGAAGATGAAATGAAACATAAAACCTCTATAAATCAATGTTTACTCGTGCCACGGCTCTTACTTCACTAGAACTGAAGACTGCGATCGTTCAAAATCCTTTAGTGGTGTCACCTGACACGATCGTCATAGATGCGATCGTCCAAATGAGCGGTGTACGATCGCGCGACAACGCCCTTAGAACAGCGGATGGTCAATCAGACGATCTCCAAGAGGTGCGGTCTAGCTGCGTGGTTGTGGTGGAAGACGATCGAGTAGTGGGCATTCTAACTGAGCGAGACGTGGTGCGTCTGAGTGCCCAGCAGCAACCTCTCGATCGTCTAGTGATGCGGCAGGTGATGACCCATCCCGTTGTCACTCTGCACGAATCTGCCTCTACCGATTTGTTTTTTGCCCTTGACCTACTCCAGCACAACCACATTCATCATTTGCCCATCCTAGATCAGCAGGATCGCTTAGTGGGGTTAGTGACTCATGAGAGTTTGCTGCCAGTTCTCAACTCGCTAGGGCTGAAAAGCCACGCCTTTGAGCTAGAGCAACAGGCGGCAGCTCAAATAACCGACTTCAAGACCAAGACAGAACGGGAGAAATTACTCGCACTTGCCGCGCAATTGCAGGAGGAACTGGCAGAACGGCAACGGGCAGAAGCATTAAGTCAACATCAATTGGTAGAACTAACTAAATGGCGCGATCGATACGAGTTAGCAGGGCAAGCCAGTGGGCAAGTGCTCTATGAATACGATTTCATTCGTGATTTCATTACCTGGGGAGCAAACACAGAGAAAATCCTGGGCTACCCGTCTTCAGCATTACCGACCCATTTGGCGGGTTGGCGAGCTTTAGTTTATCCAGATGATCAGGCGATACTTGACCTGTCTGCTAAACAAGCCCTTGCTGGCAAAACTCCTTTTTTTGCCCAGTACCAAGTTCAGCATCAACTGGGGCATCACATCTGGGTCGAAGATCGGAGCCAATGGCTGATCAACGATCAGGGCGAGACGATGGGCGTAGTCGGCATGATGGCTGACATTAGCGATCGCAAGCAAGCAGAAACTCGGCTGCGAGAGAGCGAACAACGCTGTGCCACCCTTGCAGCAGCGGCTCCAGTGGGGATCTTTCGTACCGATGCTGCGGGCAACTGTAGCTATGTCAACGATCGCTGGTTTCAGATCACCGGACTTACCCTAGAAGCCTCTGCTGGAGAGGGATGGCAACAAGCGCTGCACCCCGATGATCACAGTGGAGTTGTCGCTGAATGGAGTCAATCTACCAAAGAGAACCGCCCTTTTCAGCTTGAATACCGCTTTCAACGTCCTGACGGTAAAGTGACGTGGGTATATGGACAGTCTGTTGCCGAACGGGATGGGGTGGAAACTGTTATCGGCTACGTGGGCACCGTTACTGATATTAGCGATCGGAAGCGATCGGAAGAGGCACTTCAAAAAAGCGAAGCCCATCAGCGAGCTTTAATTAGCGCCATCCCCGATTTGATCATGCGTATAAACCGAGCGGGGATATACCTGGAATTTGTAACGACCTCCAACTTTCATGTAGTGGGCAATCTGCTTGAGATGGTAGGAACCCATGTGTTTGATAGCCTACCTCTTGAGTTAGCGCAAAAACGCCTCAAATTTGTTCAACTGGCGCTGCAAACGAATTCTGTCCAGATTTATGAACAAGACCTCTCCATTGACGGCAGAACGCAAATCGAGGAAGTACGGGTTGTCCCTTACAGCGACGACGAAGTGATGATTTTAGTGCGTGACATTAGCGACCGCAAGCAAGCCGAATTTGCCCTCAAGCAAAGCGAAGCCACCAGCAAAGCCGTGTTAGCGGCAATTCCTGATCTGATGTTTCGAGTTGGGGCTGATGGTGATCATCGCGGCTATGTCACCCCGAATCGGGGCTTTGGTGTGCTATCTCAAGAAATTGATTCCCCAGGTCGATCGATGCCTGATAGGTTGCCAGCAGTGCTTGCCGATCGACAGTTGCACTATTTGCAGAAAGCCTTGCAGACGGGAGAATTGCAGGTGTATGAGCAGCAAGTCCAAGTGGGCGATCGACTCCAAGATGAAGAGGTTAGAGTTGTCAAGAGTGGCGATGATGAGGTTCTCTTTATGACTCGCGATATTAGCGATCGCAAGCAGGCAGAGACTGCTTTGCGATGCCTCATAGAAAGCACTGCCTCTGTCACAGGCAAAGACTTCTTCTCAACGTTGGCGCAGCAGTTAATGCTGGCACTGAAGGTGCAATATGTCTTGGTAACCAAGCTTGTGGGAGATCGTCTGCAAACACTGGCACATTGGAAAGATGGCGAGCCGCAGCCAGAGGTCACATTTGCACTGGCAGATACCCCTTGCGGGGCTAACGCGATCGAACAGGGACAGTTCTATTGTCCTAAAGGACTTCAACAACGCTTCTTTGAATATCCTCTCATTCAGTCCACTCAAGCAGACAGCTATCTCGGCATTGCCATTACAAGCACCAATGGTCAACCACTAGGCTGTCTCTGCATTCTAGATAATAAGCCTATAGGAGATATCCAATGGGCAGAGGCGTTTTTACGCATCTTTGCAACGAGAGCCGCCGCAGAATTAGAACGCCAGCAAGCCACTGAAGCGTTGGAACAACTGAACCAGGAGTTAGAAGATCGGGTCGAACAACGCACAGCCGCTCTCCGCAACAGCGAAGCAACCCTGAGTGCTATTTTCAACCAGGCAGCCGTTGGAATGAATCTGGCAACCCTGGATGGACAATATGTAAAGGTCAACCAAAAACTGTGTGACATTCTAGGCTATACCCAGGAAGAGTTGTTGACCAAGAATTTCAAGGATCTGTTCCATTTAGAAGACATCGATAAGGGGCAAGCAGAACGGCAGCAACTCCATGCTGGAGCCATCGATTCCTTTTCTGTTGAAATGCGCTATCTGCACAAAGACGGTAATGCAGTCTGGCTCAGCGTCACGGTTTCTCTCGTGTGCGAATCATCTATTGAGCCGAATTATTCGATCGGAGTGGTGAAGGAGATTGGCGATCGTAAACGCGCAGAAGAAGCGTTACGGCAGAGCGAAGAAAAGTTTCGGCAGATTGCCGAACATATTCAGAGCGTTTTCTGGATGAGTAATATTGATTGCAGCGAAATAATCTACGTTAGCCCCGCCTACGAAACGATTTTGGGGCGCTCCTGTGACTCACTTTACGCTTCACCGCAGTCCTTTACTGATGCAATCCACCCCCAAGACCAGACGCGAATTTTGGCGCTTCTTACAGACCGACCGGAGGGATATGACGAGGAGTATCGCATTCTTCAGCCTGATGGAGCGCTGCGTTGGCTTCGCGATCGTGCTTTCCCCATCCATAACGCACAAGGAGAAGTCTATCGTATCGCCGGAATTGCAGAAGATATCACCGATCGCAAGCAAGCCGAAGAAACTCTCAATCGTCAATTAGCCTTAATCGAGGCTTCGATCGACGGTATTATCATGCTCAACACCAACGGCAAATGCACTTACCTCAATGAAGCCCAAGTCAAACTATTTGGCTATGACTCTGCTGAAGAACTACTGGGTAAACCCTGGCAAACGCTTTGTTCGCCATCCGAGATGAGGCGCTTTGAACAAGATATTTTTCCCGTATTAATTGAAACGCGGGCTTGGCGTGGAGAAGTGAGGGCAATTCGACGGGATGGCAGCACCTTCGACAACGAAGTATCCTTCACCCTTACCTCCACTGGAGAAGTGATTTGTGTTTGTCGTGATATCAGCGATCGCAGACAAGCTGAACAAGCCTTACAACAAAGTGAAGAGCAGTTTCGCACCTTCTTTGATTCTGCACCCATTGCAATTAGTTTAGCTAAAGTAGACACCTATCAAATCCTTAGAGTAAATGCGGCTCAGCGTCAGCTACTTGGTTACACCAATGGTGAGTTAGCAACGATGTCTTTCGCAGACTTTACTCATCCAGATGACATAGATCAGGACATCAAACAAGTTAAAGAAATGGTCAGGGGAGAGATTCCTGGCTTTTGCATGGAGAAGCGATTTGTCAAGAAAAATGGTGACGTGATTTTGACAAACATGACCGCTGCGCTGATCCGAGACCAAGAGGGGTATCCTCTCTACAGTATGGCGATGATTGAAGATATCACCGATCGTAGACAAGCAGAGTTAGAAATCATCCGCAACCGCGACCTGCGAGAAGCCATTTTTAACGAGTCAACTGATGCAATCTTTCTAGTGAATATAGAACCCTCAATTACGCTTGACTGCAACCGTCGTGCCGTAGAGTTGTTTGAAGCGTCTGACAAAGACGAGTTGTTGCAGATCGAAGGTCATATACTACAACGTCACCAGTTTACAGAGGAGGAACTGAAATTAATTTCTCAAGAAATAAAAGATAAAGGCTTTTGGAGCTGCGAAGTTGAATATGTCACCCGTAAAGGAAATCCGTTTTGGGGTAACCTAGCAGCAAAGCAAATCAGCATCGCAGGGCAAGTGATGAATTTGGTGCAAGTGACAGATATCAGCAAGCGAAAGCAGTCAGAACTGTTGCTAAAGGCGCAGCAGGAGTTTCTCCGTCGTCTCATTGATACCGTTCCCAATCTGATTTTTGTGAAAGACTGGGAGGGGCGATTTACGCTTGTGAACCAGTCAACTGCTAATGTCTACGGCTCTACGATCGCAGACCTCGTTCATAAGACAGATGCCGATTTCAGTCTAAATATGAAGGAAGTTGAGCAATTTTTGGCAGTTGATCGAGACGTGATGACCACAATGACGACAAAGGTTTCAGAAGAAACGGTCACCTCTCCCAACGGAAAACAGTTCTATTTTCAAATCATCAAGACCCCGATTATGTCTGTAGATGGGCACTCTAGAGAGATTCTAGGAGTCGCAACCGATATTAGCGATCGCAGACAAATAGAAGAACAACTGCGTAGAAGCGAAGCCTATCTACTTGAGGCACAACGCATTGCCCATGTTGGGAGTTGGGAGTTTGACCTAGCAACCCAAAGAATTACTTGGTCCGCAGAAACCTTTCGGATGTTTGGACGTGATCCGGCACAACAAGAGCCAACTTATGAAGAATTGCTACAGTACATTCATCCCGACGATCGCGATCATCACACAGCAGTTTTGCAACCCACGATCGAGCAGGTACAGCCCTTTGAACTAGAGCATCGAGTTCTGCAAACAGATGGTTCTATTAGCTATGTGCTGACAAAAGGGCAACCCATCTTGGATGAAACGGGCAAGCTTCTTAGTTTTCTGGGCACCGTTTTAGACATCACAAACCGCAAACAGTTTGAGGAGCAGTTGCGACAAACCAATGAGCAACTTGCCCACACTACTCGCCTCAAAGATGAATTCCTCGCTAATATGAGCCATGAACTTCGCACCCCCCTCAACTCCATCCTGGGCATGACTGAGGGGCTGCAAGATCAAGTCTTTGGTGCGATTAATGAGCCACAGAGCAAAGCATTACAAACTATCGAGCGCAGTGGCTCCCATTTGCTAGAACTAATTAATGACATTCTTGATATCGCCAAAATTGAGTCGGGTCAGTTAGAGCTAGACTGCGCTCCTACCGCTGTGATTTCACTCTGCCAATCAAGTCTGGCGTTTATCAGACAACAAGCGCTAAAAAAACACATCCAGCTAGAGATTAAACTACCTCCCCATCTGCCTGACTTGTCTGTAGATGGACGACGCATCCGCCAAGTTTTGATCAACCTGGTTAACAATGCGGTCAAGTTTACTCCAGACGGGGGACGCATCACCCTAAAAGTCAGCTATCAACAGATTCCTAGCACCCCAGAGTCCAACGATTCCTCACCCCAAAATTTTCTGCGAATTGCGGTTATCGATACAGGCATTGGTATTGCTCCAGACCATATCAACAGATTGTTTCAGCCTTTTATCCAGATCGATAGCGCCCTTAACCGCCAATATCAAGGGACAGGCTTGGGGCTTGCCCTAGTGAAACGCATCGTCGAACTCCACGGGGGGCAAGTAGGGTTAACCAGCGAGGTAGGGGTTGGAAGCTGCTTCACGATCGACCTTCCCTGCGCTGCGCTGCCATCCACTTCTGAGCTAGAAACCCAGCTAGAACCCGGCATCGCATCAAGCCAGCTAGCAAAGGCATCCCCTTTAATTTTGCTGGCAGAAGATAACGAAGCCAATATCGTGACAGTTTCGGGCTACCTGAGAGCAAAAGGTTACCAGGTTCTTTTAGCGAAAAATGGACAGGAGGCAGTCGCCCTAGCTCAATCTGAAACCCCCGATTTGATTTTGATGGATATTCAAATGCCGGGGATGGATGGGCTAGAAGCTGTGCAGCAGATCCGTTGCGAACCAACCTTAGTCGATGTTCCGATCATTGCTCTCACTGCCCTTGCCATGATCGGCGATCGTGAGCGTTGCCTCGCTGCCGGAGCCAATGATTATCTCAGCAAACCTATTCAGCTCAGGCAATTGGTCACCACAATTCAACAGCTTTTAGTCTCATAGAAGCTGGCTTATGAAGAAACCATCTATTTTAATCATTGATGACCAACCTGATAATTTTGATGTTATTGAAGCTCTCCTGAGTAAGCAGAATTATCAGTTACACTACGCTGCTAGTGGTCAAGAAGCGATCGCCGCCTTAGAAACATTTCAGCCTGATCTCATTTTATTAGATGTGATGATGCCCGACATGGATGGCATCGAAGTCTGTCAGCGCATCAAAGCTATGCCGCAATGGGAAGCAGTCCCAATTATCGTGGTCACTGCTCTGACGACCAAGAAAGACCTCGCCCAATGTTTGACTGCTGGGGCAGATGACTTTATCAGTAAGCCTGTTGATCGCTTAGAGTTAACGGCAAGGGTGCGATCGATGTTACGCATCCGCCAGCAATATCAACGATTAGCAACGTTCAACGCCAGACTAGAAGCAACTGTGCAACAGCGAACCGCCCAATTGCAGACAATGATCTTTCAGGATGCGCTCACAGCGTTACCCAGTCGGGCGTTCCTACTCCAAAGACTGACTGAGATATTACAGTCTGGAGAATCATTCTTGATCGTAGTGTCTCTAGACTGCGATCAGTTTAAACTGGTCAACGGTTCTTTTGGTCATGCTGTCGGCAACCAATTACTGATTGCTATCGGCAAACGATTACAGCAACATCTCTGCTCTGGCGATGTGTTAACCCGCATGGGTGAGGATGAGTTTTGTTTTTTGCTACGTCGGGTCAAGGATGCAACTGTTCTCGACCCATTTATCCAAACCATTATGCGGAGCTTTGATGCCCCGTTTCTCGTTGCTGACTGTGAAATCTTCATGACCATCTGTATGGGGGTTGCTTTGAGTAGTGATACAGATCAACGTCCTGAAGAACTTCTGCAAGATGCGGATACAGCAATGTATCAAGCCAAATTACGTGGCAAAGGCAGCTATCAAATTTTCGATCGCCAAATGCGTCTAGCAATGGTAAACCGTTTAACGCTAGAACACGATCTACAACGAGCGCTGGAACAGCAAGAGTTTATCCTTTACTACCAGCCGATTATAAATCTTCAAACCCAGAAAGTTGCAGGATTTGAAGCACTGGTGCGCTGGCAACATCCTGATGGGAACCTGGTTGCACCCGGAGAATTTATTCCCTGTATGGAAGAAACAGGGCTGATTGTTCCAGTAGGGATCATGGTGTTGAGGCAGGCATGTCAGCAGCTTCACGCGTGGCAGCGACGGGGTTGGATAGAGTTAACCATGAGCGTGAATCTCTCGGTGCGGCAATTTGCTTGCCCAACTCTGCTGGCTGATATTGATCGGGTGTTGGCAGAAACGTCCGTTAATTCGGCTTATCTCAAGTTAGAAATTACCGAAAGTGCGATCATGGGCAATGCCGAAATGGCGATCGCCCTGACCAAAGAACTGCGATCGCGACAGATTCAAATCAGCATTGATGATTTTGGTACGGGATACTCTTCTCTCGGCTATCTGCACCGCTTTCCAGTAGACACCCTAAAAATCGATCGCTCTTTTGTAAACCAAACTCAATCAGAAAATCGCAACTATCACGTTGTAGACACTATTATTGCGCTTAGTAATCAACTGGGTCTATCTGTGATTGCAGAAGGAATTGAAACGCTTCAGCAGCTTGAGTGGCTGCATCATCTCGGTTGTAAGTTTGGGCAAGGCTATTTATTTTCTAAGCCTCTCGCAGCAGATGAAATTGAAAGAATTTATCTCACGAAAATAGATAAATACTTGAGTGTTGTGATGTCACGAGAGGAAAATTAAGCCAGGGGACTGGTAGACGATGAATACGAGACCTGCTTGTGTTGTTTGGCAAACAACTTGGTGAACACCTGCACGGCTGCCTGTCCTTGCGAGAGTTGGTCATGGGCAAACAAGATCAACTGTTCAATCAAGGCTTGTCCTTGTTGTCGCGCGACCTGCCCAATGGTTTGAATGGGGTGAGTCGGACGCTTGCCTCTTGGCGGCTTCGACGATGGCGGTAAACAGGCGAGGTGCAACAACGAGTAAGCCACGAACACTAAACACCAATGGGATTGCATGGCTGAAAGTGAACGCACGCGATACTGGTTCAGTCCGAGCAGTTGTTTGCCGTCTCGATAAAAAGTCTCAATCGTCCATCTCTGCAAGTACGTAGACAAGATTTGCTTGGCACTCCAAAGGGTGTGATTGGAGACGAGAACCGCATAAGAGCCACTCAGGTCCAGATTGAAAGCTAATCACCAAGCGCACCTTGCCAATGCCAGAGAGCCGCGTACAAATGCTAAAGCACCAATATCTGCGCTCATCAATTTCAACGGGGCGATAGGCAGAAGCAGGAATCAGGGGCACCAAATTTTCGACTTTGATCACGCCACTGGCAGGCAGGGGAATAGGCTGTCCCTGAGCATCCCTTAACTGAAACCCCTGCATCGATAAGTTACGATTACGCTTGAGTAAGCTCACCCATTGCTTGTTATGTTTTGCCAGTTGCTCGACAAATTCAGTCGTCAGGTACCAACTATCCATCAAGACGGTGGTAAACGGCAAACCATGCGCGATTGCCTGCTTCAGCAACTCATGAGCAATCGTCATCTTGGTGCGAAACTGCTCATGGAGTTGGGCAAATTCGGGGTTTTCCAGTAAGGTTGGGTCGAGCGTCTTGTGCAACTTTTGCCGCGCTTGCGTGGTAGGTGGGATCTCTTGATCCGGAAAGTGCTTGTGGATAAACTGTTCCCACTGGGTCAGGTCTTCATAGCGACGATAGACATCACAATCGACTGGAAACCGCACCGCTCCACTGCGATAGTGGCTTGTTGTGCGCTAACGGATAGCTGCTATCACTATGGTTGTAGTGGCGGTCAAGATACTCAAACAAGCTCCCCACATGCTCACACAACGTATCATCAATCAACAAGCATGACTGCTTCGCATCGAGTCGTACATTCACCGTCTGCGCCAGTAAATACTCAACCCGATGGGCGTTCACCGCCTCTGTCCGCCAGGGGGAGTCACTCAGAAATCGCGACAAATTTGTCTTGTCGGCGCTCTCCAGGGTGCAGCGACTGATATTGCTCAGGCTTTTGTTGTCCAAAACAATTAGCCCCGTCAGGTAGGTCTGGAAGTTCTCATACGCGCGTTCGTCGTTGAACAAGCCCCGAAAGGCGGCAGCGTGACTTGCAACAATCGGAGCAGGGGCGACTATCGGCAGTTGCATGTTCCTTACCTCTGCGTGACGGGCACCAATCCGTCTGCACTTTCCCGCATTCCTCTCCCCTGATCATCCCACCACGGACGGACTTCAATTTCTCTCTCACGAGATCACAACACTCAAGTAAATAGTAGGTTCTGCGGTGAAATTGATAAGATGTAGTACCCCGAAATCGCACTACGCGCTACAACGGAATCTACGACCTCTCTACAATAGTCGTAGAGCTTTAGTCTTACCCATTAGCCTTTACGGGAAGCGTAAGCACAAACTCAGTGCCTACGCCCAAGGTTGAGTTGATCGCGATCGCGCCACCATGTTTTTCTACTACGATTTGATGGGCGATCGCCAATCCTAACCCTGTTCCTTTACCGACAGCTTTAGTTGTAAACAAATGGTCAAAGACTCGTTGCTTGACTGCATCAGACATTCCCATTCCATTGTCTCGAATGTGAATGATTACTTGTTTCCCGAAAGCATCGAGTTGTGTTTGAATTTCAATTCGATTCGGGTTGGCTGCGAGGTTTTCAAAGGTGAGTTTTTGGGTTGCTTCTTCTAGAGTATCGATCGCGTTTGCCAAGATATTCATAAAAACTTGATTGAGTTGCCCAGGAAAACATTCGATGATGGGGATAGTTCCATAGTCTGTGTCAACTTCGATCTCAGGTCGATTGCTATCAGCTTTGAGGCGATGCTTAAGAATCAAAATCGTGCTGTCAATGCCCTCATGAATATTAAAGTAGACTTTGTAGTCTTTATCTGCTCTCGAGAAAGTACGGAGGCTAGTACTGATGCCACGAATCCGATCGACTCCAAGTTTCATCGAGCCAATCAGTCTGGGTAAATCTTGCCGCACATACTCTAGGTCGATCGCCTCGATCTCGTTCTGAATTGCGGTATTGGGATGAGGATATTCTTGCTGATACAAATCAAGTAGCCCAAACGTATCTCTAACATAATCAAGAGCGGGTTGCAAATTGCCAGAAATAAACCCAATCGGGTTATTAATTTCATGGGCAACCCCAGCGACTAGATTACCTAATGCAGACATCTTTTCACTTTGAACGATTTGCAGTTGGGCTTGTTGCAGCTCTTGCAAGGCGTGTTCGAGGGCTTCGGTTTTTTGCTGAATAGCGAGTTCAGCAGCTTTACGATCGCTCACATCTTGAACGATTGAGAAAACGCCCATTGGATGACCTTCAGCATTTAGCAAGGGTGTGTTGATCCATTCACAAGTAATCAGTGAGCCGTCTTTGCAAATATTTTGATTTAAGCTATGGCGACCACTCTGTTCAAAGATTTGCCCTTGCATTACCTCCGCAACGTGAGTTCTAGCCGATGCTGGAACGATTTGAGTGGCGTGTTGAGCCAGCATTTCTTCTGCTCGGTAGCCAAAGATTTTCTCTGCTGACGGATTCCACCCGACCACTTTAAACTCAAGATTCCACTCAATGACTGCGAGAGGCGTTTGCTGGATTAGAAACGTGAGTCTCTCCTGGAACGCTTTTGACGTGGCTTCTATGCGTTTGCGAACGGCTTCTTCGCGCTTCGCCTCGCGAATATCGCGCATAATCGTTGAGATAAACTCGATTTCGCCCTGAGCGTTTTTATGAGTCATCAGAACTTGGGACACTGGAATTTCCTCACCGCTACGACTGCAAAGCAGCAATTCTCCTGACCAGATGCCTTCGCGCATTGCTTTAGGTAAAATCTCCGTTTCCATTACCTCTAACATTGAGGCAGCAATGGCTTGAGAGATATTAAATTGATTCGTCTCCTCAGCCGGAATTTGTAAAATTTGTTGTCCTGCCCGGTTGAGATAAGTACTATTACCATTAATATCGGCGATGCCAATGATGTCAGTGGTGGCTTCTAGAATGGCAAGGAGGCGGGCTTGTTCTTGCTCTGCCTGTTTGCGATCGCAAATATTGGTGATAAAAGCAAAGTGATATTCTTCGCCATCTAGTTCAAAGTAGTTAAGCGTTACTTCAACAGGGTAGCGATTTCCTGATTTGTTGATATTGATTGCTTCAAAGATAAACGAACCCCGCTCTTTGAGTTCCTGCCAGTCCTTTCCCCATGTTTCTAACGAGAGATCTGGGTTGAAATCCCAAACGTATTTGCCCACCATTTCTGCTTGAGAATAGCCTGAATCACGACAGGCGGCATCGTTAACATAGGAAATTTGTCCATCTGGTTTGACCTGCCAAATCGGCAAACTGGCGTAGTTAACCGCAAACTGAGTGAGTTTGAGCGATTTCTCAGCGCGTTTGCGCTCGCTGATATCGACTATGAATGTCAAGTGATATTCTTGCCCGTGGAACATAATGTGGTTAATCGTCACTTCAACAGGATGGCAGATACCCTCGCGATTACAAGTTCTGCTTTCAAAGGTCGCTGAGCCATGTTGCTGAATCGATCGCCAATGGTCTGCCCAACCTTCTTTAGAGAAATCTGGGTTAAAGTCGTACACATATTTGTCGAAAATTTCTTCGCGGGAGTAGCCGATATCTAGGCAGAAGGCATCATTAGCATAGGAAATACGAGCGTCTGGCTCTACCCAGCAGACGGGCGTAATAATCCGATCGATCGAGAATTGCATCAATTTGGCATCGTCTAGCGCTTGCTGAACCTGTTCATAAAGACGGGCATTTTCTAAAGAAATAGTGGCTTGCGCGCAAAGCAAGTTAAGAATGTGCACACGACTATTGGTAAATGCGCCGATCGTCAAATTGTTTTCCAAATACACGATGCCGAGCAACTTGCCCTGATGCAAAATTGGACTGCACAAAATACTCTGGGGTTGTTGCCGCCCAAAGTAAGGATCAGTGATCCATTCAGTCCGAGTAGTGGCATCCATCAATACGACAGGTTCCAGGCGGTTTTTGACGCTATAAATCAGCTTGAGGGGAATGTCTTGACTCTCCTCTACTGGAATTCGCTGTAGGACAACGGGTTCTGTGCCGATCGTGGTAAGCCCTTTAACCAGCAGGCGTTCACCTCTGGTGCTGTCTAGCGAATCGTCGTGCATCAGCATCAGCACACACTTATCAGCTCCAGCATTTTCGATGATCAGTTGCAGCAGGGTCGATAGGAGTTTGCCTAATTCGATTTCGCTAGAAAGGGTTTGGGACGCTTTGAGAATAGCCGCAAGATCAAAGGCATCAGAAATGCTGCTGGATGAAGAAGTGGCAGACGTGCTGATAGTCGCTGCAAAGACAGTTTCGTTGACAGAGATTGAGGAGCGGTTTTGCTGAAGAATGGGAGCAAGCAGTTGAGGGTAGCGAGTTTCCAGATCTACGATTTTGGCTTTGGCTCCCCAGCGAGCGTAGCCATAGTAGGCTTCAATCAGATACTCCTGAGCAATGCGCTCTTTGCCCCACTCTAGATAGAATTTTGCCGCCAGTTCGTTGGCGATCGCTTCTTCTTGAAGGTATTCATTCTCTTTTGCTTCGAGAATGGCACGATCGTACAGGTCGATCGCTGCTGCCTTCTGACCCAAGACTCGACACCGTTCTGCTTCAACCAAATAGAATTTATGCAGATGATTCATGGGGGCATGATCAGCCCATATTTTTAGCTTTTTCTGGTTAGCCGCAACTCGTTCAAGAATCTTGTGTTGCTCTACCGCAGCAACTTGAGCATACAACGCTAGATGTGCTAGAGAGCTATAGGTATAGAAAATTACAACCACAAACAATCCACTTGCCGCACCCACATACGTTTCATTAGTGACCGTCGCTGCGATCGCAGTCTCCAAGTCCTCAAACAAGTAGCTAAGAAACAGTTTGGCAATGTAAAAATAACACAGTGCAATTTGATCATTGGATTGCTCTAAAACTGGCAGCATCTGTGCTGCATTAAACACCTCGCCCGTGAATTCCTGTGGCAGAATAGGACTTTCTATCAGGTTTAAGAGTAACTGTTGAAAGATTTTGACTTGATTGAGCAGCGACTCTTGTTTAATTTGAGCTAATTGAGTACTGATCGCAGCAACTTCTCCGCTTAAGTCAGTTAAAGCCTTGCCGCCAAAAAAGGTTTGTTGTATGTAAATGCAGGCAGCAATGCTAGCCCAGCTTAAATCTCCCGTGTCTAATCCACTTTGATAGGCATCTCGTAGTGGTCTCCAGGTGCTTCTCACGGGTTCTTTCCAATGCCAGATTAGCCCATAAGTCTGCCCATGAGTTCTAGCTTTTAGTTCTTCAATATTGAATTGGTCAAATAACTGTAGTGCTAGCTGACCAAATTGATGACCCATATTAATATCACCCACAATGCCACACAGCACCAAACCATAGCTAGCATAACCAAAGGCGGAAGAGGGAGCGTTACCAGACTGAATAGAGAGCGTTACTTGCTTTAGAATCAGCAACGGTGAGAGGGCTGGAGCTGCCACGTAGGCGCAAGGATTGACCGCTACAAGAATTCGCATTGCGGCTAGCTTATCTGCGTCGTGCATCTGAGGCAGCGCCATCAAATCGAGTGGCTTTCTACCAGCGAGAAGAGATGTCGTTGCTGCTAATGCCTGAGCGCCATGTTGTTCTGTCGGATGCTCCGGAAAATTGATGTCTAAGAACTTCAAAACCTTAAGAGCAATCTGAACTGCTTCTAACAGGTGATTTTGGGCAAGGGCTACTTGAATTTGCAGTTCATAGACCTTGACTTTATCCAGCAAGGTTTTAGCCTGTTGCAGAATCGTCGCACTTAACGCCTCAAATTGCTCAAAGTTAGCGTTGAGGTAGGCGGCTTCTGCTGCTTTGGTGAATAAGATTAAAGTCAGATCGTAGTCAGATTCCCAACTTCCCTCTGGCAATAGCTCAATACCCATAGCAAAATACTTAGCAGCAGCACTATAAGCCGTTGCTGTTTTAGCCTTCTGTCCCGCCATGAGATTCAGTTGGGCGCATTGATAGCGCTCTCCTAGAGTCGTAATCAGACTCAACCCAAGATTTAAGTGATTGACAATATCAAAAATTTTCTCTTGCTGTTTGGTTTCTAAAAAATTGCTTAGCAACAGTTTCCCAATTGCCCAGTGAGTTACCTGTTTTTCATCATCAGGAATCAGAGAGTAGGCGGCTTGTTGGACGCGATCGTGTAAAAACTGATAACGGAGTTCTGAGCTGCGAGTTGCGAGTTGCGAGTTGTGATCTGACTGGGTAGGTTCGATATAGAACTTATAGACTTCACTTTGCGGCAGAATCAATCCTTCTTGTAAGGCTTTCCACAACGCCGCCGCGACATCTGTTTCCGGCTGTTCAGAGACGATCGCCAGGGTTGCCAAATCAAACTGATTGCCAATACAGGCGGCAAGTTTGAGGACAGTTTGAGTCGCTTCTGACAGTTTTTGAAGCTGAAGTGCCATGAACTCTACCACATCATCCGTCAGCGACAGCGATCGCACCTGTGATACATCACACTGCCAGAAGCTTGCGTCCCAATCAAAGTAAATCAAGCTATCTTCATATAACGCCTTGAGAAACTGCGTTGTAAAGAACGGATTGCCTTTAGCTTTGAGGTAGATTAACTCAGTTAACGGCGAAGCCAGTGCTGCTGAACAGCTTAAGGTCTCAGCAATCAAACCATTCACATCTATCTGACTTAAGGGAGCCAGCGTCAGCGTGTTGACGATCGCTGCTTTCTCAATCTCCCCTAGCGTCAACATCAACGGGTGGGCTGGTGACACCTCATTGTCACGATATGCCCCAATCAGCAGCAGATAGCTCACTTCGCTCTGGTTCATCAACACTTGCATCAGGTTCAGAGATGCCGAATCTGCCCACTGTAAGTCATCCAAGAACATGACCAGTGGGTGCTCTGGGGTTGTGAATACGCCAATAAACTTCTGAAACAGCCGATTGAACCGATTCTGGGCAGCACTGCCTGAAAGTTCAGGAGCAGACGGTTGGTTACCAATGATCCGCTCTAGCTCTGGAATCACCTCGATCAGCACTTGCCCGCTTTCGCCCAATGCCTCCAGGATGCGGTCTTGCCACTGCACCAATTGCGCATCGCTTTCACAGAGCAACTTCCCCATCAAATCCCGCAGGGCTTGCACAAACGCAGACAGTGGAATATTGCGGTTGAACTGGTCATACTTGCCTTTGATGAAATAGCCCCGCTGCCGCACGAGCGGTTTATGCACTTCATTCACTACAGCGGTTTTGCCAATGCCAGAGAAGCCTGCTATGAGCATCAGTTCGGCTGCACCTTCAGCAACCCGTCCAAATGCTTTGAGTAACGCCTCCACCTCTGGCTCTCGTCCGTAAAGCTTTTCAGGAATCAGGAAGCGATCGCACAGATCTCGCTGTCCCAACTCAAATTCGCTCACACTGCCCGTCGTCTGCCACCGTATTCTACAGGTGACAAGATCATGCTTTAGCCCTAACGCGCTCTGGTAACGGTCTTCGGCATTCTTCGCCATCAGTTTATGCACAATCTCACCCAGCATCAGAGGAATGTTTGTGTTAAGGGTGCAAACCGGGAGAGGCAGTTCGGCAAGATGGCAATGCACCATCTCCATCGGATCACTCGATTGGAAGGGCAGCCGCCCCGTTAGCAATTCGTAGAACGTGACCCCCAGAGAGTAAAAGTCGCTGCGGTAGTCAACACCCCGGTTCATCCGTCCGGTTTGCTCTGGTGACAGATAAGCAAGCGTCCCTTCCAGTCCGTTGAGGGGTTTGATTTCCTGGGTTTCTCTGGGCAGCAGGGACGAAATGCTAAAGTCGATCAGCTTTACCTGCTGGGTTTCAAGTTGAATCAGGATGTTAGCTGGTTTGATATCTTTGTGAATTACCCTCTGTTGATGCAACGGATGTAGAATCTCGGTCAGTTGCAGAGCGATCGACCAGAATTGCTCTAAGGGAAGCGATCGCCCTTTGGCAAAATGCCGCAAGGAGCTACCGCCAAAGTCTTCCATTATCAGGGCATAGCTATTGCCGTAGGGTTCTAGGCTGTAGGGTTTGACGATGCCCGAAATCTCTAGATTTTTAGAGAGGATGTATTGATTGCGAAACTGCACCAGTTCACTGAATCTGGGATGCTCATTTTTTAGCAGCTTGATGACGACAGGCTGCTGGTCTGCGTCGCGAACTGCCCGACAGACTAGCGTGCGAGAGCCTGTATAAAGTCGCTCGGTAAGTTGGTAGCCGGGAAGGGCGATCGAGCTGCGCGTAAGCATAAAACCACTCAACCTATCTACAAAATAACGTTCCCCGCTAGAATGCCCCTTAGAGAATTAGGGCTAACAAGCGCAAAAAGATCTCCACCTCTTATTGAAATTGCTTCAACTGAGCAGCGATTTGCTCAATTCATCACTTAGAAGACATTAAAATGAGGTGTGTTGGCTGATCGAAATGCACCCTTCAAGCGGTCAACGTCAGCGGCAGCAGAGAACACAAGTGAGAACGATATCGACAAAATTAAGATTGGCTACTAGCGGAAAATGCACTGTTAGGATGGTAGTCATAGGAGCCTTCTATCTCTACACAAGGCTAAACTCATGAAAAAACCGATCGGGCTTCGTCAGCTTTTACCCATGACGCTCTGTTTGCTAGCCGCTGCAACCACAACAGGAGCGATCGCTGCAACCCCTGTTCCAATTGCTCCCTCGCAATCGCCCGATCAGTCAGTGCAGGGACAGGATGTACAGTTGATGCAGATTGCAGGGCTAAGTTTGCCCGTCTGGATTTATCCGGTGGGCGGTGTAATTCTGCTGCTGATCTTTTTACCAAAAATCGGCTGGATTGCCGGACTGATTGTGATCGGTGAGCGAGAAGTGGGGGTGGTGACCAAAAAATTCTCATCGAAAAGTCTGCCGCCTAATCGACTGATTGCCACCAATGGCGAAGCCGGACTGCAAGCTGATACCCTGCCCCCTGGCTGGCACTTTGGTTATTTTCCCTGGCAATATAATGTCAGCCACATGTCTGTGATTACGATTCCTCAAGGCGAGATTGGGCTATTAGTGGCAAACGATGGTGCAACCACCCCACCCGATCGTATTTTGGGCAGAGTCGTAGATTGCGACAACTACCAGGATGCCCGCAAGTTTTTCGCTAATGGGGGTGAGAAAGGACGACAGCTTGCCATTTTGACCTCGGGAACTTACCGGATCAACACGGCTTTGTTTGAAGTGATCACGGCAGCGAATGCAGCTCGACATGAGATGCAGCCCAGCCAACTGCGAATCTATACGATCGCGCCCGACAGCGTGGGAGTGGTGACTACGCTGGATGGCGCCCCGATCGATGCGGGTGAGATTGCCGGACCGATCATCGCCGACCATGACAACTTTCAGAGAGCCGATCGCTTTGTGCAAGATGGCGGACGGCGCGGACTGCAAGAGCAAGTCATGCTGTCGGGTTCGTGGAATTTGAATCCGTGGTTTGTGCAGACTGAACAGGTGCCGATGACCCAGGTGCCGATCGGCTATGTCGGGGTCGTGATTTCGTTTGTGGGCAAGTCGCATCAAGATGTTAGCGGCGATGCCTTTACCCACGGCAATTTGGTGAACAAAGGCGATAAAGGGGTGTGGGTTGAGCCACTCTATCCGGGTAAGCATCCGCTCAACACCCAGATCATGAAGGTGGAACCTGTGCCCACCACCAATATTGTTTTAAACTTCACCAGCCGCTTTAGTGGAGAACACGGCTACGATTCTAAACTGATTGCGCTGAAGTTGCTGTCGTTTGACGGCTTTGAGTTTGAGCTAGAAGTGTTCCAGATTATTCATGTCGGTGCAGTCGATGCGCCTAAAGTCATCTCGCGGTTGGGTTCGATGCAGAACCTGGTCGATCATGTGCTGCGTCCGATCGTGGGCAACTACTTCCGCAACTCTGCCCAGGAATATACGATTCTAGATTTTCTCACCGCTCGGAGTGAACGGCAAGCCGAAGCCGCAGAATATGTCCGGCAGGCACTCCGTGCTTATGATGTGCAAGCGGTGGATACGTTGATTGGACTGATTACGCCGCCCCCCGAACTGATGCAAACCCTCACCGATCGCAAAATTGCCGAGGAGCAGCAAAAAACCTACGATGTGCAGCGCGTCGCTCAAACTCAACGCCAAGAATTAGTTCGGGAGACAGCGTTGGCAAACATTCAAGATCAGATCATCACCGCTCAAGAAGGCGTGACGATCGCCCAACTACAAGCGTCTGCCGCCGTTAAACAGGCGAACGGAGAAGCCGAAGCGATTCGCGTTACGGGGCAAGCCAAAGCCGATGCTTATCAGGCGGGGGTGAGTTCTCTAGGGGCACAGGCTTATACGGCGCTGCAACTGATGCAGGTGATTGGCGATCGCAACGTGCGGGTAGTTCCTGATGTCTCGGTAAGCGGCAGCAACAGTTCTGGCTTGTTAGATGGCTTGATGAGTATGATGCTGTGGAATCAATCGAATGGTAACGCCATCACGACGATTCCCAATGGCAATGGCAAAGTAGGGGCGGGTGAGCCAGTAGCGGCGATCGTACCTCCGTCAGAGCATGACTCCAATCTCTGATTATTACTGCTTTAATCCCAGTTGTTCAGCGCCTAATCACCTGACAACAAGCTGTCAGCAGTGTGGGGCGCTGCTGCAACTGGGACGCTACTATGCCATCAAGCGACTGGGGCAGGGAAAATTTAGCCGCACCTTTCTGTCAATTTGCTCTGCAAGCTCTGAAGGGAACGAGTCAGCCGATACAATCCAGTATGTGATTCAACAAGGTTGGGGGAATCGGGTTGACGCAGCCCTGATTACTAAACTGCGAACCATTGGACATCATCCCCAACTGCCAACAGTGGTGGATTATTTTGAGCAAGATGGCATTCACTATCTGGTGCAAGACTATATTGATGGCGAGAGTTTAGATCAGACGATCTCCACCAAAGGACCATTCACTCCAATGCAGGTGTGGCGAGTTTTAGAATCTGTGCTGCCGATTCTGCATTGGATTCACGCTCATGGAGTCATTCACCGCGACCTCAAACCCGAAAATATTATTGACAACAAGTCGGGATTCGTAGTGGTA
This sequence comes from Phormidesmis sp., assembly GCA_965277365.1. Lineage (GTDB taxonomy): Bacteria > Cyanobacteriota > Cyanobacteriia > Leptolyngbyales > Leptolyngbyaceae > Phormidesmis_A. The sequence goes on from CBDICO010000007.1 coordinate 204,794, forward strand.
GATTTGGGTGCTACGATTCTCAGCACCAATTCTTCACAATCCGCGATCGGCAGTGCCGAGTATGCAGCACCGGAACAACTTAGAGGCGCGGCGGTATATGCGAGTGACCTCTACAGTTTGGGGGTTATCTGCATTCACCTGTTAACGGGCGTGCAGCCGTTTCACCTGTTTGACGTGGCTGAAAATCGCTGGGCGTGGCGCACCTACTGGCTACCCGATCAGACATCCCCTGAGAAGTATCCTGATCGCTTGGCTCAAATTCTCGATCGCTTAATTGCCCCTAACCTCGATCAACGATTTGCATCTGCGGCGACAGCGATCGCCGCGATCGAGCAGATTCGAGGCAAAAAAATCGCAATTCCGACTCCAACACCTCTGATCACCTGGCAAAATACAGCGACATTGATCGGGCACGAAGGGCTATTTGCCAGCATCACAGGCGTTGCAACCTCGCCCGATCGTCACCACATTGCCAGCGCCAGCGAAGATAAAACGGTGCGATTGTGGAATCTGGACACAGGCAAGCAAATTCTGGCACTGCAAGGACACAGCCAATTTGTGCAAGCCGTAGCGTTTCATCCGCAGCAGTCAGATTGGTTAATCAGTGCAGGGCGCGATCGTCAGATTAAGGTCTGGGATTGGACAACTCAGCAGCAACTCCGCACCCTTTCAGGACATACCCAGCAAATTCACGCGATCGCCTTCAACCCTGATGGAACCTTGATTGCCAGTGGCAGTGCTGATAAAACTCTGAAGCTGTGGACTCTAAATGGTGCAATCATCTCTACTTTTCTAGGGCATCGCCTAGCCGTGAATGCGGTTGCCTTTCACCCGATCTCCCCTCTGATCGCCAGTGCCAGTGCAGATACTACGATTCGTCTTTGGCATCTCGACGGTGAACTCGATCGCATTTTGACAGGACATACTCAGGCAGTAAGAGCGATCGCGTTTAGCCCCACAGGTCAACTTCTTGCCAGCGGCGGCGAAGACAAAACCATTCGCCTTTGGGACGTTGCCTCTGGTCAGTGTTGTCAAGTTTTACCAGGGCATTCTTGGTCGCTCTCTTCTTTAGTATTTGCTACAGACCGCATCTTGATCAGTGGCAGTTGGGACAAAACCATCAAGGTGTGGCAGTTGAACACTGGCGAGGAAATCGCGAGATTGGGGGGGCACACTGATTCAATTTCTAGCTTGGCACTGCAACTTAGTGAACCGACACATAGAGCGATCGTCCACCCGCTCGGAAATGCCGTCTTGATAAGCGGGAGTCGAGATCAAACTATTAAACGCTGGCAGTTTTTCTAGGGCGTGTCCTCAATTGAGCCAAACCACGAAAGTATCGAGACGACTCGCGCCAAGAAAGTTAGCAGCGCGTTTGTCATAGCGTATGTCATCCACTGTAGCTCTATGCAGACAATTTTCTAAATGAACAGCGGCTCGCATCCACAAGTCGTTGATCAGGAGTCGGCATCGCCTCTGCCGCCGCAAGTGCAATCCATTTCCGCAAGCGCAACCACTCAACTGCGATCGTGTCAAACGGCGAAAAGATCCATTGCCCGATCACAAAGCTGCTAGAAACCCCAACGCTATCGATCGTCAAGCCTCGCTAAAACAGTTGGATTTGGAATCTTATAACCATTCAGATGCAAAATCGGCAACACTGCCTCATCTCTAGCTAGATTGATAAATTTATTAGAATGCCAACTTGCTGCTAATGGACCTGTCTCAGCTTCGCCATCGCCCACGACACAGCAAACAAACAAATCAAGATTGTCAAACCCTGCTCCATAGGCGTGAACTAGAGCATCGCCTAACTCACCATCTTCGTGAATCGAGCCAGGTGTTTCAGAAGCCGCATAACTTACAATTCCGCCCGGATAGGAGAACTGCAAGAGCAGCTTTTGCATCCCCTCTTCGTCTAGCGTGATGTCGGAATAAAACTCGCTGTAGGTGCCCTCTAAATAAGTGTTTGCCACCATTCCCAGTCCGCCATGCCCTGAACCTGCCACATACATTGCATTCAAATCGTAGCGTTTGATCAAGCGATTCAGGTGAGCCTACTTGAAACAAGCCTTTTTAGAACTTCACTGATGTCTACCATGCGGGACTAGCAAAAGATAGAGACTGGGATCAAAGCATCGCCTCACAATCAGCAATAACTCCAAAGATGGAGGGCTTGACGCATTACAAATTGTAATAATTCCGATTGTATATATTGTGCTTTAACGGTTGTGTCAACAGAAACATCTTCTAAATCATCTCGCCGAAGTCTCAGGGCACTAGATCGATTGAACATTACATTGGGTGATGTGCGAGATGTTTTTGAACCTTATCTGGCAATCTTTCTGGCAACCGAGCGCCATTGGAATCCTGCTCAAGTTGGCATTGCTATTACCATCACCAACATCGCGGGCATTTTAACCCAAACGCCGATCGGTGCGATGGTTGATGCCTCTAAACATAAGCGATTGATGGTTGCGATCGCATCATTAACAATTGCAATAAGCTACTTGATCATCCTTCACGTCCAGGCGTTTCCTGCGGTGATTGCAGCGCAAGCAGGTATTGGTGTAGCTGCCGTCACTATTATTCCAGCAGTTTCAGCCATCTCTTTGGGGCTAGTTGGACAAGACCGCTTAGATCGACGAATTAGCCGAAACGAAACATTTAATAGGACAGGAAACGCGATTACCGCTATCGTTGCTGGCGTTCTTGCCCAATTTATCGGGCTTACCTGGATTTTTTATCTGTTAGTGATGTTGTGTATTGCCACAATGATCCTGATCTTTCGTTTGTGGTGGGAGTTCAATCTCTAGATGGTATTGCGTCTGGTATTTTTGCTGTGTTGACTGTTGTGGTAGTGGCTGACCTAACCAAGGGAACAGGACGATTTAACTTAGCGCAGGGAGGCATTTACACCACGATCGGGATGGGAGCTGCCTTGAGCAACCTTGCGATCGGTTTTCTAGTCAAAGCCGCAGGGTTTGCAGTCGGCTTTTTCGCACTCTCAGCCGTTGCTGGAACGGGAATGATTTGGTTGTGGTTGATGATGCCAGAACCGAAAGGTAGCAAGTAACGTGAAACGCAAAACGGGGAAGATCGAATAGGAAACGATCGCCCCACTAAGATTTCAGCTTAACGTGAATCTTCAACAGACTCCTGCGCAAATGCCAGAACGCCCTCAGCCCTCAGCCCTTCTTCGGGACTTTGAGTGAAGGCAGGGACTTGTGCAAGAAGTCTAAATCCTTCACGCTAGAGGAGTTTCTAAACCTGCTAGAAATCAAGCCTGCTAGTAAAGATATCAACGGTCAAATCGTTATGTCCACGCAATCGCCCAGCCCGTAGAGACGTTCCGATGGAACGTCTCCCGTTGATCGTGCAATGACCCACCCTCTACCGCCAACCCAGATCAACAACCGATCGCGGCTCCGTCTTCAGAAACCCGATCGAGTTCAAGCCGATAGGTTCCGACAAATCCCGTGCCGCTGATATCAAACTCCCAGCCATCTGCCACTCGCTGCATCAGAATTGCATTTCTAAGAGAGTCATCACGGTCTGATTCCTGGTCTGAGTCGGCTGAGTCTTGCTGTCGGGCTGCGTCACTTTTGAGAGCGTCTGCACGGTCTGTAAACTCTTCACCTGTATAGAGATAAAGCTGAAGCGTTGGCTGCAAAATTGCCCGCACATAATATTGCTTGGTAAACACAATGTTATCGGAGAATCCAATCCCAAACAAATCGCGTTCGCCGACATAAAACTCCATTCGCATTACCAGATCGGTTTGAGTGATGCTTGCCCCACTGTTGAGATAGCCTTCCCAAATCAGTTGGTTTGCGTCTGCCCACGGAAAGGACAGGTCACGATCGCTAAAATCTCCCGTGCGAAATGGACCGTAACAGTTTTCAGCGTCTCTGCTTTGATGAAACAACTCAAAATCTACGCCACGCGGCTTAATCGACACGCCAAAGAAAAACTCGCTTTTGCCAAACAAATCAAACCCGCGTTTAACCTGTGCCTTAACTTGGCGCAGCCGCACCTGAATATCGCCAAAAAAGAACCGCGTTGCCACTTCAAATGATTCACGAGCACTCACTAGCGAATCAAACCCGCCATGAGGTTTATGCACAAACGTCCGAGGTGCCCCCGGAATTTGGGCAAAGTCTTGCTTGACCAATCCATCACTGCGGTTATAGTTCATGCCAAACTCTCCCGCAACTGAAAACAGGCGATTGAGTGCAGACGCAGCGCCGTTGTTATACGCCTTGTAGTTGGTGCCCACGACGGTGAGTAAGCGATCGAGCGGAAAGCACTTGGCAAAATTCTGATAACCCGCGTCATTATTCGGATTCGCCTGATTCTCAGGGTTGAAATGCTCAAGTTCATCTGCTGACTCAATGCCCAGCCAATGCAGATCCTGCAACACCTGAAACGAAATTCCTTTGTGCGGCGTTCCTAAGGTGACGACTTTGTTAATCGCCTCATCTGCTGCGGTGGTGCCCCGCTTGGGATAAGCACGCTGAATCGCTTCTCTCACAATTAGCCCACCCATCGAGTGAGCAATAATATTCACTTTAGGTTTGCTGCCGTGTTTGATTTCAGCCAGTGCCCGAATAAAATCGATCAGCCGCGTCAACGCCTCGCCATATTTTGCAAACTCGCGATCGCGCAAATCATAATAGCGAAACACCCACAGGCTATGACACGGGTCGTCTTTAGACTGCAATAACCGCAGTGCCATTGCTGGGTCGATAATCACTTTTCCCTGAAAGAAACTCGGATCAAACGCCTGAAGCTCAGCCGGAATCACAGGAGGGGCAGACAACTCGCTGCCATAGTAGCCAATGACATTCGTGGCATCCTGAAATCTCCAGTCCGATTTCATAAACCGCAGAATCAGCCCCTCATAGATATAATTTTCGCCCCGCTTTTGCGGATAGACACTGCCATCGTTGAATCCTTGATAGGTCATCTTGCGTTCATCGACGGTATCTGTTCCTCCAAACCCGCGCACTAAAATGGTCGGCAAAGGACGACGAATCGCAGCCGACCACACAGGATTTGACATAGGTTTGACCTCCCACGAGACGAATTAAGGTAAACAACACTCAGTCAGTTCGGCACTAATAGCTACAAAGTAAATGCAGCCATTGCGGAACTATTTTGTTCTATTGTTCGCCCTGTGATTCGATCGTCAGCACTAAACTTTACAGGGTTCAGAAACTCGCTTGACCTCTACACTGGATATATCTGATCGAGCCGAATCAAGGTTTGTAGCAGCATATTAACCCCTTGAGCGCATTCTTCCGGCGACGTGTATTCATCTTCGGCGTGGCTAATTCCGGCTTGGCTGGGGACGAAAATCATGCCCATGTCAGTGATTAACCCCATTTCTTGAGCGTCATGACTGGCGCGACTGGGCAGGTGACAATAGCTGAAACCCATCTCTTTGCAGGTTTGCTCGATCGCCGTTTGAATCTGAGGAGTCGCTAAAACGGCTTCGGTTTGCAGAATCGGCGTGATCGTGATCTCAGTTTGATTTGACTTAGCGATCGTCTGTAGCTGCTGCTGAAGCTGCTCGGATAATAAGATCAAATGTTCTTGATCAACGTCACGCATGTCGATCGTTAACTCAACCTGTCCCGGTACGATGTTGGCAGCGTTGGGAAACACGTTCAATGCGCCAACGGTTGCAACGGGGGAACCTGAAGAACTTTTCGCGAGATTATTCACCGCTAAGACGACTTGAGAAGCCGTCACAAGCGCATCTTGTCTCATGTTCATCGGTGTAGTGCCTGCATGGTTCGATCGACCAATCACAGTCACGATGTAGCGATGTTGTCCAACGATTCCTTCGACGACTCCGATTTGCTTGCCGTGGTGTTCTAAAACACCGCCTTGCTCGACGTGTAGCTCAACAAACGCAGCGATGTTAGCAGCATTGCATTTAGCGGTGGCGAGTTTTGACCAATCGCCGCCGACTAACTGAAGGCAGGTCTCGATCGAGGTACCATCATCGCGCCGATAATATTCGGGTTCTCCAAAAACCGTGCCTGAGATAGCTTTTGCGCCAATCATGCCGCCCTCTTCGTCGGTGAAGACCACCACTTCGACAGGATGGTCGAGTCGAATCGAGTGTTCGCGCAGCACTCTGACCACTTCAATCCCCGCCAATACTCCCAGCGCTCCATCATAGCGTCCGCCTGTCGGAACCGTATCAATATGAGAGCCAGTCATCAGGACGGGTGCGCCTGGTTTTTGCCCTGCATAAGTGCCGATGATGTTTCCGGCTGCATCGATTCGCACGGTCATTCCGGCTTCTCGCATCCATCGCTGCACAAGCTGACGCGCCAAAATCACCTCTGGGCTGTAGGCAATGCGACACACACCTCCATTCGGAAGTTTTCCGATCGTGGCGAGTTCAGCAATGGTTTGGCTGAGCCGATCTTGATTGATTGATGGTGCAGTAATCACAGTCATGGCTATTCACTTTGACGACGAGAGAAAAACTGAATTCCTGCTAATGCTATCCCAATTAGTAAGAAAGAAAATGCAGTAGTTAACGTTCCTAACGCATAAAGTGATGGAGAGGTGACATTTGTCGTCATGCCAAAAATCTCTAACGGTAACGTATTTTTCTCGCCAGATATTAATGAAGTGCGAGTAAATTCGTCATAGGAAAGGGTAAAGCCAAATAATGCAACCCCGATCAGGCTGGGAGTGATGAGCGGTAACACAATCTCCAAAAATGTTTTACCATCCCCGGCTCCTAAATCGCGGGCGGCTTCTTCATAAGCAGGATTGAAGCGATTAAACACGCCAAGCATAATCAAGAATGCGAAGGGAATCGTCCAGGTGAGATGTCCGACTAATGCAGACGAATACCACTGACTTTGAATTCCTAATAGGCTAAAGACAACGCCAATGCCTAAAGAAATGAGAATGCTAGGCACAATCAAACTCGAAATCGTTAAATAAAAGATCAGATTAGAGCCAAAAAACCTGCGGCGAAATGCCATTCCGGCTGAGACGCTGATCACGACTGTGATCACCATCACGAGCAATCCTAAGATCAGCGATCGCTGAAAGGCTTCGACAAAACTACCGACGCGCTGTTGACCAAATACCGATGCTAGCCAATAGAAGCTAAAGCCGCGCATAGGAAAGGTTAATTGACCTTCAGGTCCTTGGAGTGATAGCAAGAAGATAGCAGAAAACGGTCCGTAGAGAAACAGGACAAACAAGCCGAAGAAGGCAGACAGAAAGTAGAACGATAAAGGACGTTTCTTCATCATAACTCCTTGCGAATATCAACGACGCGCAGAATGGCAAACACCAGTATCAACGTGATGATTAATAAAATCACCGCATTCGCTGCCGCTAAAGGGTATTGCAAACTGCCAATTTGATTTTTGATTAGGTACCCGATCGACGAAGATTGTCCTCCACTCATCAATCGCACGGTGGCAAACTCACCCATGACGAGCGTGACGATAAAAATCGTTCCGATCGCGATCCCAGACGACGACAGCGGTAGAATAATTTCTTTCTGAATCTGAAACGCGGAAGCTCCTGCATCTTCAGCCGCCGAAACGAGCATTCGATCGATTCGCATCATGCTGTTAAAAATCGGTCCGATCATAAACAACGCATACAGATGCACCATTGCTAACACAACTGCAAAATCTGAAAACAAAAACATTTCAATGGGTTTATCGGTAAAATGCAACGCCATTAAACTTTTATTAATCACTCCCTCACGCCCTAGAAATGGAATCCAGGAGATCATGCGAATGATATTCGAGGTCAAGAATGGAATGGTACACACTAAAAACAAAATCACTTGCCAGCGCTGTGTCTTGACATGAAACGCTAGAAAGTATGCAACTGGATACGCAATCAGAATGGTAAAAAACCAAACTAATCCGACAAACTTAAACGTGTTGAGATAAGTAGTCAGATAAACTTTAGATGCAAAAATTGCCTGATAATTACTCAATGTAAAGCCAGGAGTCATCGAATAGCCGTTGAATTCCCAGAAACTGACCGCCACGATCGTCAGAATCGGAATCACCAGAAATAATAACAGCACGATCGTCTGAGGGGCGACCAGTAGATAAGGTTGTAACGTTCTCCAGTTTTTGAACATGGTGGGGAAAGCGGCAAAGAACAAAAAAAGTGTGCAGCCGATGCTCAGTCTAAAATCTTACAGAATTGCCATCCGCTACATGCGTCACAAAAGCAGGATCAGGTTTCGGCAACCCGATCCTGCTGCTAAACCCTTTAGAAATTAAACGTGGTGCGAATAATACCTAAATAGATGTTGTCGTTTGTACTGTTTTGTTCTGGATTTGTAATCAGCACTAACCCAGGCGTAATGCCCACATGATCGTTCACCATATAGCGGTAAAACGCCTCAACCTGAATTGAGGTATTGGGATCTTTGAAGCCAGCAATATCGTTCGAGGTGGTTTTAGACGGCATTCCGACAATCAATCCGCCTAAGTTGCCTTTCTTGCCCAAGTCAGGAAACGCCAGCGCCACTGCCCAGGCTTGAATCGTTGCACTCGCGCCTTTGGTCGCTCCACCTTGAGATTTTGCATCACCCAAATAATACCAACCACTCAGGCTGAAATTGGGATTAAACCGATATTCTGCCTCGACTCCATAGCCATTCGTGACTACAGGAGCCACCCCAAACGGAAACGCCGAATTTTGACTACCAAAAAAGCCGCCGGGAGGCGCATTTCCGCTCCCATCGTCGTAAGCATTTAAGTACGTCAACGCCACCGCTAAGCTGTTATTTGGACGAAAGGTGATCTGACCCAATGCTCCATAAGGTCCACCTGTTAAACCCGTTCTCGGATCGTTTGCGGTCGGAGTGCCCGCTAAATAGCCGCCCCCAATGTTAATAGAATCGCTGAGATTGTAGTTAAAGCCCGCCCCACTTACGCCACTCGGAAAGTAGATCGGACTCCGCAAACTGAACCCCGTCAGCACGGTGTCATAGTCCCCATCCAATGGGTGCAGCGTGGGCACAAACAAGTCTAAAAAGCCGAACGCCTCTAGATAGGCAGTGCCCCGATCGCCGATCGGAAACCGATATTCAAGCTGGTTAACCGACAGTGAGTTGCCACTTGTCGACTGAAACGCCAGCTTTGAAGAAGTTGCGCCCGTTGCATCGGCAAGGTTCGGCGTGTTTCCGGCTTGCAGACGAGCGATCAGTTTATCGCGCCCGGTAAAGCTGCTGGTTAGAACTAGACGGACTCGATCGCTAAAAATGATGTTGTCGTTAACCTTAGTTTGGGGTTGGGCGGGCACGATTGTCGGACCGGGCGACCCAGATTGTCCAGGCGGTCTCGGCACCAATCCAGCACTCGAACTGACGGCTTTGTTGCCTCCAAAGGCACCCAACACGCTAAATACCACGTTACCTATCAGTTTGGTAGTGGTCGAGAATTGTTGTTTCTCTAAGGTAGTAGTTCTAGATTCTAATGAGTCCACTCGACCGCGTAAGGTTGCCAATTCTGCGGCGAATTCTTCTTGCAACTTTTGTAGCGTTGCTAAATCTTCTTTTTTGACGAGATCAGCCGTGGATGCAGCGATTAATTCATTGACTCGATCGAGACACGAATTTAGTCCCGCTGCAAATTCATAGCGCGTCAATGCTCGATTACCGCGATAGGTTTTATCGGGATATCCTGCAATACACCCATAGCGTTCGACTAGCGATTGCAATGCTTGAAACGCCCAATCCGTCGGGCGGACATCAGAGAGCTGCGAAACCGATGTAACTTGTGATTTGATCGCGCCATCCTGGGAATTTTGGCTAACTGGTTGCAGCGATTCAGGTTGTTGATCGATCGTGATTTCAGTCTCGCTCGGAGCGGTTGGCGTTTCAGTAGCAAAGGCAGTTTGAGAGAACAAAACCAAACTAGACACAGTAGAACTCAGACCCAAGGCAAGCTTGAGAAAACGCATCGTCATAATTTACTCCACACACCAAATAAATCAGTTAAACAAACTCCTACAGTGCAGGAGAAACCTCCTGACTGCACCATTCATATCGCTCAAATCAGCACGGTTTGATGATTAAGCAGCGATAAACTCATTCCACTTTTGAATCAGATAAGTTTGCTCTTTCATCACTGAGTTCCAGCAAACTACGTTGCCTAAGCGCTCCTTAAATGAGCCACCATCGCGCACCGCGCCTTTAGACTCAATCTTTTTGCCAAACGGATCGATAATGTCGATCGCCGCAGGTTTTCCTTCATACCAAAAATCGGCTTCTTCGGGCTTCATAAACTTTTTGGCATTGTCAGGAATAGCGCTGTAATAGCCTTGCCGCCCCAAAAAGCCGCCCACCCAGCCGTCTAGCAGCCAGTTGAGATATTCGTAAGCTGCGTCTAAGTTGATGCCCGACAGGTTTTTAGAGATGCCAACTCCGCCACCCCAGCCGCGATAGCCTTCTTTAAGTGGACCATACACGCACTTCAAACCCTTGGCTTTCACGGCGGTCACCGCAGGCGACCACATCGATTGCAAAACCACTTCACCAGACGACATCAGATTGACGGACTCATCAAACGACTTCCAAAACGCCCGGAACTGACCCTCTTTTTTCTTTTGAATCAGCGTTTCGATCACTTTGTCGAGCTCTTCTTTGGTCATGTCGCCTTTGTCGCCAAACTTCATCATTCCAGACGCTTCAATCACCATTGCGGCATCCATAATCCCGATCGAGGGGATATCTAGCAACGCCGTTTTGCCCTTGAATTTGGGGTCAAATAACTCTGCCCACGACTGAATCTTGCCGCCCGTTAAATCAGGACGATATCCCAGCGTATCGGCGTTGTATTGAAACGGAATCAGCGTTGCCCAATCGGTTGGCGTGGCTGAAAACTCTTTGGAGTCTTTGTCTTTGAGATACATCACCTTGCTAGGTGCAGTACCCTGAGAGGTGTTGACGGGCGCACCCTCATAAAACTTCCCAGTGGTGAAAAACGGCACAATTTTGCTGAACTCTTTGATGCGCTTAACGTCGATCGCTTGCAGGTTACCCGACGGAACCACTAGCGGCAAACTAAAATATTCGCCGTCAAACATATCGTATTGACCGGGCTGCGTAATCGCAATCTGGTTGTTTTCCTCAGTGCTGAGGGCACGTAATTGCAGCTTAAAGCCGAGGTCTTTTTCTGCCTGCTCTTTAATATCGTTGATTTGAGCAACCCCTGTGCCAATAAATCGCAGCGTGACATCTTTGATTTTGTTGGTGATAATCGTCGGACCTGTGCCCGTCGATGCCGTGGGTGTAGAAGTCTGATTATTGGAGCTACAGTTGGTCGTAGCCAGAAATGCGCCCGCCGCTAATCCGGTTTGAATGAGTTTACGTCGAGAAAGGTTTGCCATTGCTGAGATACGGGTAGAGAACAATACAGTCAAAAAAGATGTGGGGAGGGAACCGAACATCCCGGTGTGAGGGAAGACTGTTAAAAGACGATCTAACTCGGCAGAAAAACGCACTCTTCAGCCGACCAACGAAACGCAATGAGTTGCCCTTCCTGCAATGAACTGGTTGACCATTCATCGGTGCGGACTTTGTAAAGAAACTCTTGCCCCGTTTTTTCCTCCATGAGCGAAACGCGCGTCACAAACCCCGTTAACTCGACTGCCGTAATTCTTGCCTGAATAGCGTTTGGGTAGGGAGACGGCTCTGCCGAAGGAAGTGACGAATGCGGTTCTAAGTGCATCAGATCCGCCCGAATTGAGCAGGCTCCGATCGTCCCCACTTGAGACGCATGTCCGCGACAAAATAGAGAACCGATGCCGTCTACGTCCAACTCAATCAAGTCGCCACGATTGGTGTCAGGGGCAATTCGGGCAACCTTGCCTTGAAAGATATTGTTGTCACCCATAAACTTGGCAACAAACTGCGACGCAGGCGTATGAAAAATCGTAAATGGGGTGCCAACTTGCTCAATTTGACCCTGATTCATAATTACGATGCTGTCCGAGAGTGACATTGCCTCATCCATGCCGTGGGTGACTTGAATAAAGGTCATGCCAAACTGCTGCTGAATCTTGCGGAGTTCGCCTCGCATTCTCACCCGCAAACTTTCGTCTAGAGCACTCAACGGCTCATCTAACAGCAACACTTGAGGACGGGTGACGAGCGCTCTCGCCAGGGCAATGCGCTGCTGCTGACCACCGCTTAACTGAGTGGGTTTACGATCGCTTAAGTGACTCAACCCCACTAAATCCAGAATTTCTCCAACTCGGCTGCGTCGTTCGTCTAGCGGAGTCTTTCGCATTTTTAGCCCAAAATCCACATTATCCCAAACGCTCTTGTGCGGAAACAGCGCATAGCTCTGAAACATCATCGCAGTGTCGCGCTTGGCAGGAGGCAGGTGGCTAACGCGCCGATCGCCAATTAACACCTCTCCACTCGTCACATCTTCGTGCCCCGCAATCATTCTCATGGTGGTGGTTTTGCCACAGCCACTTGGTCCAACTAGACAGCAATAGGTGCCTGCCGCAAAATCCAGAGTCAGGTTTTCGACTGCGACAAATGCGCCATATTTCTTAGACACCGATCGCAGTGAAACGCCTTGGGTGCTGCTAAACTCCTTCTTGATCTCAGGACTTGCCGCGATCGTGTTAAGACTAGGAACTTCTGTGGTCATAGTGCCTCCAGCCAAAGTTGGAATGGATAAGGTAAATTAAGCCTTTCACACACGCTTCAAAGAAAGTGTGACAATTTATGCAAAAGCAATTGTAGGAAGTCATTAGCGATTCGTTGAGTTGCCCAAATCAGCTAATTTCAACTGGGACTAAACTCACTCAGCCGCTTGCGTTGTACACTGTATACAACGCGAATTAGAAAATTAATGTGTTTCCCTATACTTTCTCGTAAAAGTCGGTTTAGTTGAAATCGTTTCGCATCGGATGGGTGTTGCCAATCCTCCGCAGGGGCTGTTAAAACCGTACAGCGACTCTCATTCGCTTCAAAGGTAAGGAGTAAAATTTTGACTCGATTTTCTCAAAATGCACGAGAGCCGATGGCAGCGATCGAGCGGGGTTTGCCCTTACAAGAGCAGACCTATCAAGCGCTTCGGGCGGCAATATTGTCTGGAGAGTTGGCTCCAGGAGAACGTTTAATTGAGACTCAGCTTGCTCAACGATTGCAGGTGAGCCGAACTCCGATTCGAGAGGCAATTCGGCAACTTCAGCACTCTAATTTGGTGTCGATCGATCCCAGTGGAACGCTGCGAGTCGTGACGTTTTCTAAAACCGATGCAATTCATCTTTACGACTGCCGGATTGCGTTAGAGCACCTGTCTGTCACCGGAGCCTGTGAGCAGATTACAGCCCTCCAGTTAACCGAGTTAGAGACATTCGTGACTCAAGCTGAGAAGACGGTGCAGAATAAAACCTCTCCACTGACCAAGTTTCAATTATTAGATTTAGATTATCGGTTTCATCGACAGTTGACAAAAAGTTCTGGTAATCTGTGGCTGATGTCTCTGTTAGATCAGGTTTTTGATCAAATGGCGCTGCTCAGAATTCAAACGATGCAGCAAAATCCAGAGGTTTTAGAGGTTTGCAGTGAGCATCGACGCATCTATCAAGCAATCGTCGATCGAGACACTGATAGGGCGGTTCAAGCAATCCAAGCTCATTTGATAGCGAGTAAAGAGCGAGTCGTTCAAGAAGTTGAGCAATTCGTTTCGCGCTCTATCAATCAGTCGCGACAAGAGATCTAAAGGACTCTTTCTGCACCATATTGTTGAGTTAAAAAGGTAATGTGATGACCGAAACGAGTTTAGGGGTGAAACGGGTATTTATTTGTGGGTCGGCACTCCGAGGGCAACCCGACCATGGAAATCTTCAGTCTGCTAAGTTTATTCGACCTGCTAAAACTCGTGCGCTCTATCGTCTGCACTCGGCGGCAGATGGATGGCACCCAGCAATTTATCAGGTTGAAGAAAATGGGGTCAGCATCCCCGGTGAAATCTATGAGTTGACGATCGACCAATATGACTACTTGGTGTCTACTGAGCCGCCGAATATGTATCCGAGTGATGTGATTTTAGACGATGGAGAAGTCGCGATCGCGATGCTTTATCCGCGTGAGCTAGTCGAGAAACACCGATGGTTAGATATCTCTGACTTGGGCGGATGGGCGGCTTACAAAGCAGATCAGTAAATAGAATTTTGGGCGTTGAATGAAATCACCATTCAAAGCGATCGAGCATTCCGGTGTAGGATTTGGCGATCGGAAATCCCAAATCCCCAACTTTACTGGTTCCCACTCCTAACCCGACGAGCGCTTCGACAAATTTCACGCCTGCCGTTACGCCATCAATCACGGGTGCACCGATGTCTTGGCTAATCTGGGCGGCGAGATCTGCCATGCCGCCACAGCCCAACACGATCGCGCCTGATCGGTCTTCTTCAAGGGCTAGACGACATTCTTCGGTAATGATTTTTCTAGCCTCAGATCCTTCAATGTCGAGATCCAAAACGGGCAGATCTGTGGCGCGAATGTTGCGGCAAACGCGAGTCATGCCATAGGCTTCAACCAGATGTTGAGCGATGATGCAGGTGCGACTGAGGGTGGTGACGATCGAGAACCCTGTTGAGATAAAACTGGCGGCGTGCATGGCAGCTTCGGCAATGCCAATGACGGGACAGCGCGTGATCTCACGAGCCGCAAGCAAGCCCGGATCACCAAAACAAGCAATCACGTAGCCATCCATGCCTTCAACATCGCCTCTACGAATTTCGTCTAACACTCCGATTACACTCAGGGCTTCGTCGTAGTGTCCCTCGATCGACACAGGACCCATCGTAGGGTGACAGGCAAAAATCTCAGTTCCCGGAGATGCGACTGCAATTGCGGCTTTTCCAATCTTGCGGGTCATGCTAGCGGTCGTGTTTGGATTGATGACCTTGATTTTCATAGATGTGATACAGCAATATTAATAGCGATTCTCTTATCCTGATGGTTTGTGATGCTGATGCCAATGTTTAGCGATATCAATTCGACGACAGAGCCATACTCGATCGTGTTGCTGCACATAATCAAGAAACCGTGACAAAGCGGCGGCTCGTCCTGGTCGCCCAGCTAATCGGCAATGCAATCCCACGCTCATCATTTTGGGTGCAGTTTCGCCTTCTTGGTACAGAACATCAAAGGCATCTCGCAAATAGGCAAAAAACTGATCCCCAGAGTTAAACCCTTGATTGGTCGCAAATCGCATATCGTTATTGTCTAACGTGTAAGGGATCACTAAATGAGGTTTGCCATAGTCGTGAACCCAGTAGGGCAAATCATCAGAATAGCTGTCAGAATCGTAGAGAAATCCGCCTTCTTCGACAATTAATTTACGGCTCACAGGACTGGTGCGTCCGATATAACAGCCTAACGGACGATCGCCCGTGACACGCGTGTGGACCTCGATCGCTTTGTGCAAATGGTCTCGCTCTGCGTCTTCGCCAAAATATTTATAGTCAATCCATCGATAGCCATGACTCGCAATTTCCCAGTCTGCCTCTAGCATTGCCGCCACCGCAGCGGGGTTGCGCTCTAACGCCATCGCGACTCCATATACAGTGACTGGGATTCCACGTTGCGTAAACAGTCGATGCAAGCGCCAAAAGCCCGATCGACTCCCATATTCATAGCAAGATTCCATATTCATGTGGCGCAACCCATTGAGCGGAACAGCTCCTACAATCTCTGAGAGAAACGTCTCAGACGATTGATCCCCGTGCAAAATGCAGGTTTCTCCACCCTCTTCGTAGTTGATCACAAACTGCACTGCAATTCTCGCCTGATGGTGCCATTTTGGATCGGGAGTCGTGTGCCCATACCCAATCATGTCTCGTGGATAGGTTTCTGACATGCGTTAGACGATGTTGAATAAATTAAGGGTGGCGTTCAAATTTGTGCATAGACTTGCGGGTACTTTAGAACAAGGGGCTTAAGCCTCTCGTTGCTTCGACCGCAACCCAGCATCCTGATGCAGCTTTGTAGGGCTACATAAAGCATTCTCGATCTAGTTCTCAAGATTTGCAAGATTAGATTGCATCTAGACTTTGTTCTCGTGAATCGTTTGCTCTTTCTGAACTGGCTTACCCGGATTGCAGCGATCGCTTCAGACTCTCTTCGAGCCGATTAGGAGACGACCCTCCTGATCCCTCGATCGTGCGGTCTTCTGCAATCATGCGGTCTCCTATAGCGACGCGATCGCCTTCGATATAACCGCGCGATCGCAGTTTCACCACCGGAAGTTTGTCTGACTCAATCGGCACACTGTGATAAGTCGCCGATGCTTTGACTAAAAGCTTAGGATGCCAGACCCATTTGAACACTTCTCGCAGCAAGCGTCGTAGAATTCTACGGAGAACGAAAGGCAGTTGTTTTGTGCTGGAAAGAGTCGTATAAAAGGCTCCCATTCGATGAACAGCCGTCCCGATCAGGTGGCGATCGTAACACTCAGCCCAAAGCGTGTGGGCGGCAGTGCAATCACCCCGATACGACCAATAATCTGCATAGAAGAAATGCAGCCCTCCTAACATTGCACATCGTTCAGAAGTCAGGAGATCGTGTGATTTTAGAGTCTCGATCAGTAAATTAAAGAATCGAGAATGAGATTGAAGTCGAGAGGTTAAGAGCGCGCTCTCACTAACTCCACCATCATGCAACACTCGCCAAAAACAATCTGGGTAATTAAAACGACGATAATTTAAGTCATGTGCCACTGCTCGAAGATGCAGTTCAGTGTCTTGAAACACAAGCAAACCTTCATCCCAAAGCCCTAGCTTGATCACTGCCTCACGTCGCCAAATTGGACACATTGTTTGCCAAGGCTCATCAGAACCCAGGAAGCGATCGAGGTCATTCACGTCGCTTTCAACATTCAGCAATATCTTCATATCGTCGGGCTGCTGGCTAAATAGAATGCAGGGAAACACGCCAAAGTCGAGATCGGGATGCTCCTCCATGCAGTGAAAGCGTTGCTCTAAAGCAGTGACCGCAAAATAATCATCAGAATCTAGATAGATGACATATCTACCTGTGGAAAGCCGAGTCCCTAAATTGCGGCAAACCGGAGCACCTGTTTTTTCTCCCACACGTCGGATATAGTGAATGCGAGGATCAAGTTTGGCAACCTGTAAGACGCGATCGGAGGTATCATCAGTCGAGCCGTCATCAACTACCCAAGCCTCCCAGTCAGTAAACGTTTGACTTTGAAGCGAACTCAACGTGGACTGAAGAAATTCACTTCGGTTTAAGGTAGGAATAATGATGGAAATCGAAGGCAAGTGCATGAAACTCTCGTTGGGCTAGAGGTTGACAAAGCAATTAAGTTTGCGTAATCAGAGATGAGCTAATCAGAAGGTAGGTTGATGAGAGGTAAACGATCGAGTCTAAAAGTCTGCACTGGGCAAACGAACTCAACAAACGCAAACTCAGTACTCGACCGTACTGACTCTGGAAGCGATGAGAGTCATTGTTGTCTATTGCCTAGTGATTGTACGGAAAAGCTGACAAACCTATCCGTTTCATTACATAGAGCGGCGGTTGCTTCACTAAAGATTAAACCTTTTCTTGCTGATGTTCACAGAGTAGAGAGAAACCCCCTCTGAAAGAATACGGTTTCAATCTTCTTTACCTAATCTTTACATCACAGCATTCCAGTTGATGACAACTGCACGTCTGGAACGGCTTGAACCGATCGAGCATTCAACTGAGTGTGCTCACTTTATCGATGCAAATTAGAGACTAAGCGTTAGATAAAATGCAAGTGGCACTTGCAGCCCAAGCCCGAACTTGATAGCATATAAACAGTCAGGGCTTGCGTGGATTACACCGCAACGCTCTGTGAGCTAAAAATCGAGTCTCTAGAATTTAATGACCTCAAAATCTCTGGCGACTGTTCTTCCTAAGAGCAGTGAGCCACTTGCGATTGATTGGACGACGGTAGCTTTTTTAACGGCAATGCACGGGCTAGCACTTCTAGCTCCCTGGTTCTTCTCCTGGTCTGCTCTGGGTGTAGCTTTATTTCTCCACTGGTTGTTTGGCGGAATCGGCATTTGTTTAGGCTATCATCGCCTCTTGAGCCATCGCAGTTTTCAAGTTCCCAAGTGGTTAGAGTATACGATCGCGACATTGGGTGCGCTTTCCATTCAAGGCAGTCCCCTTTCTTGGGTCGGAGGGCACCGTCAGCATCATGCCCATACTGAAGATATTGATAAAGATCCGTATTCAGCTCGACGCGGGTTTTGGTGGAGTCATATGCTGTGGCTGGTCTATCGTCGCCCCGAATTCTTCGATCGTGAAATCTATTTTAAGTATGCGCCTGATCTGGCGCGCCAGTCGTTTTATCGCTGGCTCGATCGCTACTTTTTAGGGTTGCAGATTCCACTAGCAATTTTGTTATATAGCTTGGGCGGATGGTCGTTTGTGCTGTATGGAATTGTGGTGCGATCGGTGTTATTGTGGCATTCGACTTGGCTGGTCAACTCGGCAGCTCATGCGTGGGGCTATCGCACGTTTGAAGCCGATGATGGTGCCCGTAACCTTTGGTGGGTATCGCTTGTAACCTACGGCGAAGGTTGGCACAACAATCATCATGCCTATCCTCATGTAGCAAAGTCTGGCTGGCGCTGGTGGGAAATTGACACAACTTGGTGGGCGATTCAAGTGCTCAAGACTTTGGGGCTAGCGAAGAAGATTGTGATGTCCCCGGCGCAGGTAAATGTTGAGCGATAAAGCGGTTCACGTCACGCTCGCGCAGTCGTTTGTCTATCAGCCCCCAACCTCTGCTCATAATGCCCGGCGCATTCTCGTTAAACCCAATTTGGGCTACCCGATCGCGGCTCCGGTTACGGTGAGTATGAATGTTTTAGGGCAGGTGTTAATGGCGTTGCGGCGGACAAGCCCGAATGCTGAAATTTTGATTGTGGAGGGGGTTTGCTCCCCGGTGAGTTTGGCGGATATCGCGGAACGAAATGGGCTGTATCCTTTGCTAGATGAGGGGATGCAGATTGTGGATGCCGACGATCTTCCGCTTGTAGAATATCCCAATCGTTCTCCAGTTCCAGTGCGCTTTCAGACGATGTGGGCACCTGCTCTGCTTCAAGAAGTTGATTGTCGAATCACAGTTGGGACGCTGAAGCGAACGATTCTAAAAGATGAACCGTTGATTTCTGCGTCTCTGAAGAATCTCTATGGGCTATTTCCACGATCGCAGTATAAAGCTCGCAGCCCGAATTCTCGTGGACAACTGCATCGCCCGTCGGTGCCTCAAGTGTTGCAAGATGTCTATTTTTGCATCGGGCATCTGTTTGATGGAGCGGTGGTGGATGCCGATCGACGACTGATCAGCCGTGATTGGAAGCCCGACAAAGGAGAGACGATCGCGTTTGGCAAAGTGTTTTTTGGAGACGATCCGATCTGGGTCGATCGCGTTGCTTGTCAAACCGCAGGAGAGGCAATTCCTCATTATTTAGATGTGATTGATCAGATCCGATCTCGTCAATCATTCCCTGATCAGGGTCTTTAGATCTTCAACGAAACTGGTGAAAAATCCTGCCTGATCGATGTGCAGAGCGACCCAAGCATTCGCATTTAGCTTCGCCTGCTTGCGATGATCGATTAAGGTTTGTCCGCGAGTCCATTCACCTGTTGTCTCAACGTAAACATTGGCTCTGCAAAACGTCAGAGTTTCGGGGTAGAAGAGATACCCGATCGTGGCGGCATCATGAACCAAAAACCCTTCAATTCCTTCGGTTTCTCGATAGGTAAGGGCAGTCTGAATCATAAACTCGCAAAGGTTTTGCATAAATTTAGCAATCTTACTGTTAGGATTAGTTTGAACGATCGTATCTGCCATCTCTCTAGTAAAGATCAGATGCCTCGTCACATTTAACGGCATCACTACTAGATCATTTCGACTGTCAAAAACAATCTTTGCGGCGGCTGAATTGAACCAAATATTGAATTCTGCATGAGGCGTAACGTTGCCAGGACAAAGAAATGCGCCTCCCATCACTACAATTTGCTTTGCCTTTTTGAGAATGCCGGGACTCTTTTCTTCTGCGGCTGCCAGATTGGTTAGGGGAGCGATCGCGACCAGAGTAATCTCGTCGGGCATCGCATTTAATTTATCGATAATAATGTCGTCAGAATATCGAGCCGTTTCATAACCATCTAGCGACTGCGGCAGCGTTGTTGATAAGTTGCCCATGCCATCACTGCCGTGAATATGCGCCGCATCCTCACTGCGTTCTCCTTTGATCAAGACTCCTCGCCCAATCTCAACCTCAGGCAATCCTCCCAGTTTGAGAATTTGACGGGTACTCGCAAACGTCTTTTTAGCAGACACGTTGCCTTCAGCGCTGGTCACCGCAACAAGTTCTAAATATCCCTGCTTGACCAGACTTTGTAACCAAAAAAACGCAAAAATATCATCACCCCCTGGATCGGTGTCGAGAATGATTTTTGAAATGCCAGACGAATTCGACATAATAGGGAATCGTAAACGCTACTAACGAGTTTACTTAACTTGAAAAGTGGTGAACTGACCGCCTAACCCTTCTACGATCGCGTTCGTATTCGCCATCAACATTTTTTGATCCGTCTCGCCATTACTGTCCAGTTCACTCAATCCATCTTTGACCTACTCCTCCAACTTCAGCACGGGGGATTCTAAGCTCAGACAGCAATTGCAGGCGAAGCCTGTCTAACACACCTCACTTAACGGTCGATGCCCCGATCGCACAAATATTCTTAGAGAGTGTTTCTCGGTATTCCAGGGCAGCTTGAGCTACCTTGACTACCGAGAAACGGTAACGAAAGAATCAGGCTTTTAAGTATCGCGGTCATCCGTACAGGTGGCTTCTGACGCTCAAACCGACCCTTTTAAAACACCCCCTTAGACGCTCTCTATTCGTAACGAATGGGCTAGTTTATGATCGTGTCGTCGACTCTGACGTTCCCGTCACTGTTTTTCAGTCGCGATGATATGCACATCGATATTTTTAAGTGCCTTCAACAGTTGTTGAGTTAATGAACCGCGCAGCAGAGTCTTCCAGAGCGATCGCTGACTTTCTCCGATCACAATTTGCGTAATTCGATATTCTGTAGCAACCCCTGAGATTGCTCTTGCTTTTTGCTGCTCTAAAGCTCGAATAAACTGCCCTCCAAATTCTTCACAGAGGCGTTCACAGGTTTCAATATGCAAGCTTTCTGTTTTATTGAGAAAGCGATCGGGATCGTTCACAAAGAGACAGTAAAAAGGGGCGTGCATATATCCCGCAATGCGGGCACCTCGCCTAACAAGCTGGATGGCGTTGGGGTAAGTCGAGACGCACACTAACACTCGCTCGTGAACGTTGCAGTAAGGTACAGCACTGGAGTTATTGCCATTGCCGATGGCATCTTCTTCGACGTTATCTGCGATCTCTCTGAGTGCAAGTTCTCGCAGGGCAATCAGATTACGCCGTTGGAAGAAGTTTTGCAGAGATTGATCTATTTTTTCGGGTGCATAGATTTTGCCGTCTCTGAGGCGCTCCTCCAGGGTTTCGGGGGTGACATCGACGACGACCACTTCATCTGCTTCATCGAGTAAGCGATCGGGAATTCGTTCTCGCACGACCACTCCCGTAATCCGCGCTACCAAATCATTCAAGCTCTCTAAATGCTGAATATTGACCGTCGAGAAAACATCGATTCCGGCGGCTAAAATGACTTCGACATCCTGATAGCGTTTCTCTCGCTCAGATCCAGGAACGTTTGTGTGCGCGAGTTCATCGACTAAAGCAAGCTGGGGTTGACGCGCAATGATGGCATCGGTGTCCATTTCAGTCAGGGTTACACCCGACCAGGTAACTTTTTTTCGAGAAATCAGTTCTAACCCGATCGCTTTATCAGCAGTCTCCTGCCGCTTGTGAGTTTCTAGCAGCCCAACAATGACATCTAGTCCTTCTTTTCTCAGGCGATGTCCTTCTTCCAGCATCTTGTAGGTTTTGCCCACACCGGGAGACATCCCAATAAAAATTTTATGTTTCCCTCGACGAGCGGAGCGAATGGATGAAATATCAGGAGAACGGATCGGTGAATTGTCCATTGTTAGAGAGGTGATAGAACGTTAAACAGAGTCAGGTTAAAACTTACACCGCTTTAGTGCAGCATCTAAAGACACATCAAAATTGTAGCCCCGCTCAACGGTCGGGAAGTGTCCGGGCGGCGGTGTTGTGAAGTTCGGC
This sequence comes from Phormidesmis sp., assembly GCA_965277365.1. Classification (GTDB taxonomy): domain Bacteria; phylum Cyanobacteriota; class Cyanobacteriia; order Leptolyngbyales; family Leptolyngbyaceae; genus Phormidesmis_A. Next base: position 227,069 of record CBDICO010000007.1, read on the forward strand.
TCCTTTCCTGATTTATAGTCCATGCGTTTGGTCTGCGGGTTATAAATCCATTCGATTTCCCACTCCCCGGATGGTTTTTGCCATCCCACCTGGTCATACATTTTCCGGTAGTCACCCAGTGCCCTCAAAATACCCTGCTGGGCAGTGAAGCCAAACTTGCCATTGCTGGCACCATTCCACAGTTGATCGACGGTGCGTAAGTCTTTGCAAGAAAAGGCATCCATTTCGTCTTGCGGGGTAAATCCTTGAGCTTGAGCTTGAGAACCAGCCGCTTCTAGCAGCCGTTCATAGGTTTCGCGATCGGCAGCTTTCCAGTTCTGTTGCTGTAAGTCGTCTCGCAATTTACTGTAATTAACGTTGCGATCGCTCTCCAAAGGCACTTGATTTAGGGATTGAGTGCGATCGTCTTGACCAGACGAAGAATTGTTAGATTGGGTACTGCTTGTAGGACTAGATGAGGAACCAGGAACAAAAGGCAATCTACTATTTGGCTGTGTTTTTAGCCCAAACCAAACGACTGCTCCAGCCAGACTAAACAGTCCCAAAATGATCAGCAAGGTTAGGATGACGGCTGTGCGATTATTCTTTGCCATAACTTAGAGCACTTGTACGATAACTCCGATTCGCTACACTCAGGTTGACCTCTAAAAATCTAACGGGTTAGGCTCAACGCAAAAAAAGCAGAATGTTCCTTCATTCTCGCTCATTCAGTTAAGTTTAATGCAAGGTTTCTCGTTGATTAAAATAATTTCTTCATTTCTAAGGCATTTTAAGACAACACGCCTTTTAGAAATCGACTATTAGCTAAATATAGCCCCACATAGATATTTTAGAACAAGGGGCTTGAGTCTTTTATTGCTTCGACCGCAACCCAAAGTCCTAATGCAATTTCGTAGGGTTATCCACCTATTTTTAGAGATGGATTTTTTGGTGCATTAAACTTCTTGCAAAAGTCTGAAGATGCCCTCATCCCCCAATCCCTTCTTTCAAGATAGAGGTCTATTGCTAGAAATACCTTTTATTAGATTTTCTACGCCATGTTTTTTCTAAGAACTCAACTTGTGCTTTTAGAACCTTCCTCTGGTGTTTTTTGCGTAAAATAATGGCTAAACCGATTAGCAGTGGAAGGATGATGACAAAAGCGCCTACAAGAAGTATCGAGTCTTGTTGAACTGCCCCAGGTTGTTGCGGCTGGGTACTTTTCTCAGGAATCATAGAGGGGTAACCTGCCGACTGGTTGAAACGATGTGAACATCGATTTGCTTTAGCGATCGTGTCAACCGATTTACCAAAGATCCTCTCAAAAAATCTTGCCAGCGAGACCGATGAGATTGACCAATCACGACTTGAGTAACTCGATAAGATCTGGCAGCTTTAATAATTTCTTCTGCCGGGTTTTCTCCTACAATTTGAAGAAATTTACCGTCAATTCTCTGACATAGCCGCTCGCAAGTTTCAACATAGCGGACTTCTGTTTTAGTCAGAAATCGCTCTGGATTGCTGACTAACAAAACGTAAAGGGGAGCATTCATATAACCTGCAATCTTCGCGCCTCGTCGAATCAACCGTAGAGAGTTTGGATGAGTCGAGATGCAGACTAAAACTCGTTCGTGGATACAACAAGTTTCGTCCTGCTGAGTATGATCATTGTTGCATCGCTGCACGGCTTGGCGAAGCCCTTCTTCTTCAATTTGGTCTGCAACTTCTCGGAGTGCAAGCTCTCGGAGTGCTACCAGATTACGACGCTGGAAAAAGCCCTGCAATGCCTGGTCAATTTTCTCAGGCGGACAGATCTTTCCCGTCAGAAACCGTGTTTCTAGCATTTCTGGGGTAACATCCACTACCACAACTGAATCAGCTTTATCTAACAGGCACTCTGGAAGACACCCTCTTGCTGCAATTCCAGTAATTTGCGTGACACGATCGCTTAAATGCTCTAGGTGCTGAATGTTGACCGTGGAGTAAACATCAATACCTGCTGCCAAAATCGCTTCAATATCTTGATAGCGCTGGTCTCGCTTTGCACCTGGAAGGTTGGGATGAGCGAGTTCGTCAATCAAGATCAGTTGAGGTTGACGGACAATCACAGCATCGCTATCAAGTTCGCCGAAGATCAATCCACCTCGAACGAGCGTTTTACGGGGAAGGACTTCTAAACCGATCGCTTTATCTATGGTTTCTTGCCGACCGTGGGTTTCTAGCATCCCAATCACGACATCAACCCCGGCTTTTTTGAGGCGATGAGCTTCGTCCAGCATTCGATAGGTTTTGCCGACTCCAGGAGCCATGCCGATGAATATTCTGTGTTTGCCTAGACGGGCAGCGTGTTCATAAGTGCGATCGAGCATCAGAGGTGATGGATACAACGTTCAATCCTCCCATTTTTAAAGACCAAAGCTTCTGGCATGATCTGCTCGTGGTAGCGCGATCGGGGGTATAAAAAATCATTTTTGGTGGTCACTGTTGCCTCATTTCTGGTCGCACCGGAATTAACGAAGAGATCCAGGGCTGACTGACTCAATTGATGCTGTGAATGTAGCATTGCAAAGTTACTCGACTCAAGAGTGATTTGATATAAACACGATGTTTAGATTGCCTAAACGCTGTTTACTAATTTCTGAACATCGTCGATCGCTGCTCGAAGTATGAGCGCCTCACCTTCGGTCTGGGGTAGCAACCGTGTAGTGGGTGACGATCGTGGTAAAAATCTGGAATGCACTGCTTTGTTGTTCAGACAAATTGAAAATGACGATGGATCTAATGAGCATCGTCATTTCCAAATACCACTCATACAGTCATGTGAAAGACTGTCATCGTAATCAATACTCAAATTTAGACTTGCCGATTGAAGTCGTCTCGATCGCGCTAAATGGTCTGAAACTGTTTCAAATATTGTTGAACCCCTTTTCCTATTTGAGATAGGCTCGGCTCAATCTTCTTACTCAAAATATCCTCAGCAACTTTTGCCACCATTCCTCTCATCATCGGGGGAACTCCAGTGATTTTCTGAGGATCAATGATCAGACAGCCTTTACTTTCGATCAGAGTACCGCTACCTTCTTCTAAAAAGCGGTTGCTGCCAGTGCAATAAACCGCTTCTGTTAAAGCGTGTGTTTCAACTCGCCAATCGGTAGTGAACTCGGTATCGTGCCAAGTGGCATAGTCAGTCCAGGAAAGCATCGCTTCGCTCAGAACGACACGGGCAACAGGTGGAATTTCGCCGCCTCCATGCCACTCATTGACGAAGTGAGTGAGTGTGCCTTCTTTTCGACAAGATTTGATTTCAATGCGTTGAATATCCGGGAGGTAAGGTAGCATTTCTACTAGTTTGTCGCGATAAACTGCGTAGACCATTGATCGCGGAAATGGAAGATAAACTGATGAAGAAATAATCATAATTACACTCAGTCTTAAATTAGACGATCGTATCCGTCTAACCTACCGTAGCAGCCAAAGTGCGGTTGCAAAACAACTTGCCTATACCCATTCACAATCCTGTTAGGGACTTGCGCGAAAATAGAATCCCTCACGACGTTGTCTGTGGATTTCGACTTCGCTCAACCCACTAGCGAAAAATCGAGGGTTAAGCGAAGTCGCAGCCCGGTCGGTTGGGACGTATTAAACCGCAATTCCCTTATCGCTGACCTGAGTTGCTCGGCTCCTGAGCAGCCTTAACAGTCTCTACTTTTGGAGCGATCGTAGAGAACTTCGACGCAAGGGCTGAGATGATCATCATTAGGGTCGCCGTTGCTAGCGAGGTGACGATCGTCAAGGTGACAATTCGCCAGATCCACTTGAGGCAATCATTGATCTCTGCCATTTCTTTCTCATCAGACATTCCTTTCTGGATAGGCGGTGTTGCGGCAGCAGCAGCCAAACGAGGACTCAAACGGCTTGTTTTCTCAGCTAAATCTAAGGTTTCTAATGAAGGGATATAGTGCCAGGTTTGTGTGGATGAATCAAACACGGTTGCCGAGACATTAGACCGGAGCGGTAAATAGGATGCAATGGCTTTGAGTGAAGCGAGTTGACGAGGCTCTTGACTGTCAGATACTCCATCTACTGACTTAATGGTTGCTTGATCCAGTTTTTCGGCGATCGATCGTGGCTTCAACAAGCCAGGTTTCGCGACCAGATCTAAATCTTCAAGCACCTCTGATGCAGATTGATAGCGTCGTCTCGTTGCAGAGACCAGCAATTTGTCTAAAATGTATCCCAGCGATTCGCTGACAGGTTCATCTAAAAAATCACGCCATTTCCAATCGTCTTCACTGCCATCAAACAAGGCAAACGGAGACTGTTGAGTCAGCAGACGTAAGCAAGTTACCCCTAGACTATAAAGGTCACTACTCAATACAGCGTTGCCTTTAAGCTGTTCTGGAGCCGTGTATTCAGCACTGCCAATCATCGTTCCTATCTGCGCTAAGTCGGCAGCCGTCAGACATTTAGCAGCGCCAAAATCTACTAAAACGAATTGCCTATCACAGCAGCGACGAACGATATTAGCGGGCTTAATGTCGCGGTGAATAATCTGACGATCGTGAATGAATTGCAACACCGGTAGTAACTCACGCAGCAGTTGCCGAATTTCAGCTTCATTGAAGGGACTTGACTCCGACAATTCCTGCTCTAGATTTTGTCCATCAATCCATTCCTGCACCAGATAACAATGCCCGTCTTGCTCAAAGAAATCTAGCAGTTGAGGAATCTGGGAATGGTTCCCCAGTTCAGAGAGTTGTAGCGCTTCTTGATGAAATTGCTCAACTGCTTTTTGCTGAAGCCTGATGTTTTGCTCGCTGAGAAAAAGTTGTTTGATGACGCAAGGTGACTGAAGTGAGTGAGATTCATCGATCGCCAAGAAGGTTCTCCCAAAACCACCTTGACCAATCAGATCAAGAAGGCAATAGCGTTCTTTTAAGTAAACATTGGGCTGAACAGAACTATCTTGAAGAGAATTCTTGGCGATCGGGGAAGCACTGGAAATCACACTCAAACGGTCACTCAGGGTCATCCGATGATGGTTAATCATGCGGATAATTACCTTGAGAATTTAGCTGGCTGGTTTAAGGGCATCTAACGCCAGATTTAGTTTCAACACATTGACACCCGGCTCACCAAAAATGCCTAAGAAGCGACCATCCGTATTTTGATGAATCAGAGGTTCTAACTGATTAGACTGAAGCCCCCTTGCTTTGGCGACCCGATCGATTTGTGCCGCTGCTCCTTCTGGAGTGATGTGAGGGTCAAGGCTGGAGCCAGAGGTATAGACTAGATCTGCCGTTGGCTTCACGCCTGCTTTTTGCAGTCTGGGAAGGTCTCCTTCGATCGCCTTCTTAGGGTCGGGGTCACTCTTGCCTCTGATGCGATCCAACAGTGCGGGATTGCTCGGAGCCAGGTTACTCGCACCCGAAACCCCTGTGCTGAGAACCCCAGCCGTGTCTAAGGGTTTACCGTCTTTATCCTTTCCAGGATCAGCCGTGCTGTAGGTTGTGGTGCTGGGGCGACTATTGAAATATTTGTCTGACGTAAACGGTTGACCAATTAGCGCAGACCCTACTTCTTGACCTTGAGCATTCTTGATCATGCTGCCGTTGGCTTGAAACGGAAAAACAATTTGTCCAAATGCAATCATTGCCAGGGGATAAATGATTGCTGTGAGAATCCAAAGCACCAGCGTCGATCGGACGGCTCTACTAGCATCGCGTGCAAAACTCATTAGAACTTCTCCGGTACAAACATCACGAAAAACAGATAGATCGCCAGGGCGATCGTGACTAACCCGAGGGCTGATATCCAATAGGTTTGACTGCGAGACATCTCTCCACCCGTTGCCGCAAAGACAGCAGGAGCAAGGACGAGGTTAAAACACAGCCCCAGAAACAAGTAGAGCGGCAGCTTTTGTCTGCGCCACTCAGACCAGATTTCGCTCAAGTCTTCAGCGATCTGAGCCGTTAAAACAGGGGGTCGAATATGGAAACGTTTCATAGAGGTTGCATCTTAGAGATTGAGTGGGTGAATAGCTAAGCAAATGCCTAAGAGAAGGGAATCAGCACGTCGATGAGCTTGATAGCGATAAAGGGAGCGATTACGCCGCCTACTCCATAAATCAGAATGTTACGACGCAGCAGTTGATTTGCTGAGAGCGGACGAAACTGCACTCCCTTCAACGCTAGTGGAATCAGAGCGGGAATAATCAGCGCATTGTAAATCAACGCCGAAATAATCGCAGATTGGGGACTCTTAAGCTGCATAATGTTGAGGGTACCAATCCCTGCCGCCGCAAAGATGGTCGGAATGATCGCAAAATATTTTGCAATGTCGTTGGCGATCGAGAACGTCGTCAACGCCCCGCGAGTGATTAGAAGCTGTTTACCGATCGTCACTAGGTCAATCAGTTTCGTCGGGTCAGAATCTAAGTCCACCATGTTTGCGGCTTCTTTGGCAGCTTGGGTTCCAGAGTTCATCGCCACCCCGACATTTGCTTGAGCCAAGGCGGGCGCATCGTTGGTTCCGTCTCCGGTCATGGCAACCAGTTTTCCTTCTGCCTGTTCTCGACGAATCACATCGATTTTGTCTTCAGGAGTCGCTTCGGCAATAAAGTCATCGACCCCCGCTTCTTCAGCAATCACCGAAGCGGTAATGCGGTTGTCGCCCGTGAGCATGATGGTTTTGACACCCATGCGGCGGAGTTGATCAAAGCGCTCTCTCAGACCCGCTTTCACAATGTCTTTGAGGTAGATGACTCCATAGATTTCGCCATCTTGGCAAACGGCAAGCGGAGTGCCTCCTAGGCGAGAAACTCGTTCATAGGCTTCATCAAGTTGAACGGGAATCTTTCCACCGCGCGATCGCACAAAGCCTTTAACAGCATCTACCGCACCTTTACGCACTTCCTTGCCATTCGGCAAATCTGTTCCGCTCATGCGTGTTCTTGCCGTAAATTCGACTCCCGTTGCGCTGGCAGTATTAAAGTCCACACTTGCACGGTTGCGCTCGGCTAGAACGACGATCGACTTCCCTTCTGGTGTTTCATCAAACACACTCGCAGCCAGAGCAATTTGGGCGACTTCTTCAACTGTGTGCCCCCCCACTGGAATGAACTCATCTGCGAGTCGATTGCCCAGGGTAATCGTTCCGGTTTTGTCGAGTACCAGGGTGCTAATGTCTCCACAAGCTTCCACGGCTCGACCGGATGTAGCAATGACATTAAATTGGGCGACCCGATCCATTCCGGCAATCCCGATCGCGCTTAATAACCCTCCGATCGTCGTCGGAATCAGCGCCACTAACAGAGAGATGAGAATGGCGATCGTGGTCGGAGCCTGGACATAGTTTGCTAAGGGCGAAACGGTTGCAACCACGATCAAAAACACCAGCGTCAGAACGGTCAGCAGCACCGTCAAAGCGATTTCGTTCGGGGTTTTGACTCGTTCCGCGCCTTCAACTAAAGCAATCATCCGATCGATGAAGCCCTGACCTGGATCAGACGTGACGTTGAGAATTAACTCATCCGAGAGGATGCGCGTTCCCCCCGTCACCGAACTCATAATATCTGTACCTGGCTGCTTGAGAACCGGAGCCGATTCACCCGTAATGGCAGACTCATCGACAGACGCAACGCCTTTGATGACTTCGCCATCCGCAGGAATCATATCGCCCGCTACCACCTTCACCTGATCGCCGCGCCGCAGTTCAGTCGAGCTGACTTCCTGAATCGAACCGTTGGGCAGCAGTTTATGGGCGATCGTATCCGATCTCGTTGAGCGAAGAGCATCGGCTTGGGCTTTACCTCGCCCTTCAGCAACCGCTTCTGCAAAGTTGGCGAAGACGAGTGTGAAAAACAAGATAAACGTGATCAATCCGTTGAGCAGACGTTGCTGCCCCGGGTCAGCTTGCACCGTTCCAAACAAGTTTGGATCAAGCGTCACTAGAAAAGTAATGATCGTCCCCACCCAAACCACGAACATGACTGGGTTTTTAACCTCAGTGCGGGGGTCAAGTTTGACAAACGCTTCGCCGATGGCTCTCTGATACAACCCACTCATATCGGCTTTAGGAGTGTGTCTGCGAGAGGCGCGTGTACCACCACGGGAAGACTGAAGGGAATCTGAATCTTGTGAAGTTTGCATAAATTCGGGAGCTAGCGTCTGTAGGCAGAAGGACAAAAATAGTGGATTGGATACCTAGTCTCAAGGCTGAGTTACCCAATGCCCTTGGCGATTTGAAACGCTTCGGCGATCGGTCCGAGCGCCAGCACAGGGAAGAACGTCAGTGCGCCCATAATCAAAATTACGCCTGCTGTAATGCCTGTGAACAGCCCCGTATCCGTCCGAAGTGTCCCACTGGTCATCGGCACAGACTGCTTGCGCGACATACTATCGGCTAACAGCAGTAACGCTACGATCGGCACATAGCGCCCAACGAGCAGGCTGAAAGAAGTACTCAGATTCCACCATAGGGCTGAGGGGGCAGGTTGACTGTCCAAGAGTCCTTCAAAGCCAGATCCATTGTTGGCGGCGGCTGAGGCATATTCATAAAGAACCTGAGTCAATCCATGAAAGCTAGGATTGGCAATGCCGTTGTAAAAGCCTTGAGCCGTCACCCCATCTGGTGCGTTGGGCAGTGCCATTGCGATCGCTCCAGGAATCAGAATCGCGATCGGGTGAACGAGTAAAATCAAAAAGCTCGCCAGCACGACCTCACGTTTTTCAATCTTGCGTCCCAAAAATTCTGGAGTGCGTCCGACCATTAAACCCGTCACAAACACTGCCAGAATGAGGTAAGCAAATAAGTAAGCTGTGCCTGTTCCCTGACCGCCCCAGATGATTTGTAGAAACATATTGGATAGCATCACAAATCCGCCCGTTGGCATAAACGAGTCATGAAAGCTATTGACTGCGCCCGTCATGGTGCCCGTTGTAATCACAGAAAACAAGGCAGATTGCGCCCAGCCAAACCGGACTTCCTTTCCTTCTAGATTGGGTGCCTGACCCCCTAGCAGCGCATTCACCGCAGGGTTGCCGTTGTATTCGCTAATGCCGTTGAAGATGATGAACACGATCGAGATCGCCAACACCATGCCGTAGACCAACCAAGCTTGTTTGCGATTGTTAGCAAATATGCCATAGGTATAGATGAATGATGAGGGAATCATCACCATTCCTACAACTTGAATTAGGTTAGTAAACGGATTCGGATTCTCAAACGGATGGGCGGAGTTAATTGCAAAGAACCCACCGCCGTTTTCTCCGATCTGTTTCAAAATCTCAAAGTGAGCGACTGGACCACGGGAGATCGCCTGACTGATCGCCGGGTTTTCGAGCGTCGGCACAATAGCCGGACCTGCAAGGGTTTCAGGCACACCTCCTGCAATAAAAAGAATCGTGCCCACAATGCCGATCGGCAATAAAATCCGCGTGATCGATTGCGTCAGATCGACGTAGAAGTTGCCGAGTGGTCTACCCGTTAATCCCCGAATAAAGGCAATCCCGACTGCCAGCCCAGTTGCGGCTGAGACAAAAAACATATAGCCCAATCCAGCAAACTGAGCAAAATAGCCGTAGGTGGTTTCGCCAGAATAGTGCTGCTGATTGGTGTTGGTAATAAAGGAAATAACGGTGTGCAGAATGGTGTCCCAAGTAGGTGCACTGAGTGCCGTTGGGTTGAAGGGCAACCACCCCTGACTAAACAAAATGAAAGCAAGCAGCAGCGACATCACAAGATTGCTGTATAGCACCGCTTTGACGTACTGCCAACCCGTCATATTTTCGCGGGATTGTACGCCGCTTAGTTTAAAAACAATTTGCTCTACAGGATTGAGAATAGGATCAAGTAGGGTTCTTTCTCCCATGTAAACACGAGCCATGTAGCCTCCCAGGAAGGGAGTAATCGCTACCACAATCAGTAGCGTTAATGCAATTTGAATCCACCCTTCTAACATGGATGAGAAAAACTCCTGATGCGAAAGATTAAGTGGAAAATTAAGCTAAAGAGATAGTATGAAGCCAACTCCATACGAGATCTATCATCTACTATTTTTCTAACGTTGATGCAGAGAAATTGCCTGTTTAGAGAATTTTTAGTCAGGTGAACTATCTCTAAAATAGGAAAGACTAAACAAGTTTAGAAGTTTTTATATCTGATGATATATGTTTGATCTAAACACCTTGTAAACACGCGTCTATTTTCAGAATTGGCTAGACGCTCATTGACTTCTTTAAGTTTAGTTAATCGCTCAATCAGATGACTGGTTAGAGCTTTTAGAGGGTTTCTCAGCGATTTTGTTTCAAAATAACACACCTTACAGAGATGCCCGATCGAGCGTTTTTAGCTCATTACTAGAAGAGAAACTGCATCAAAACTCGCGATCGCGACGGCTACGCTAACATTACTTAATCTTTGGATTCTGAACCGTTACAAAATTTGCGCTTGAACCATTGCGGGTTACTTGAATGTTAGCTTGGCACTTACGATTACAGTCGAGTTAAGCGATCGGAATCGCCACTATGAAGAAGCGATCTCTGCAACAGCAAATATTAGCAATGATGGCACAAAGTCATAAAACGAGCTTGCAGTTTGTGGAGCGTTGCAGGCAACCTATCCTGATTGATGCTCTCTAAGACCGAAGCAAATTGCGGCGTTTTGTCCTCCAAAGCCGAAACTAAAATTTAGAACGTTTTGAACAAACGCAGATCGATGACTTCTCACAAAATCTAAATCAAATTCTGAGTAGTTGAGTCCGACGCAAGGCGGTAAAACTTGATGCCGCAACGCCATCAAACAAAAAGCGGCACCCAACGCGCCCGAGGCTCCGATCGTGTGACCCGTCGCCCCTTTCGTCGAACTCACTGGCACACCAGATGGAAATAACTGCTGAATTAAATGAGCCTCATTGCGATCGTTCAATCGCGTCGAGGTTCCATGAGCATGAATATAGTCGATGTCTCGAGGTGAAAGTCTGCTCCGTTTGAGACAGTGCCGAACGGCAGCGATCGCGGCTCGGCTCTCTGGCTCCGGTGCGCTGACATGATGACCATCTGCGGTTAATCCAACGCCTAAAATCTGACCGTAGATCTTAGCGCCTCGATGGGTTGCCAGTTTTGCAGATTCTAAAACTAAAATGGCTCCTCCTTCACCGAGAACTAATCCTTCACGATCGCGATCGAATGGATAACAGCTCGTCTTGGCTAAAGCGCCCATGCGATTAAATCCGATCAGCGTCAGTGGAGTAATTGCCGCTTCTACGGCTCCCACAATCACCCGCTCATAGTGCCCCATTTGAATCAATTCGTAGCCTTGAGCAATCGCCCAAATTCCCGTCGCGCACGCTGCCATTGGAGACAAAACCGCAGCCTGGGTTTGGAGCAGGTGAGCCGCCGCGATCGCGGCACTATTTGGCAATGTCGCTAGCCACCTTTCTAAGGAAGTTGAATCATGATCATGAACCTGTCGAGATAGCTTCTCCCACTCAGACTGATTGCCTCGACTTGACCCAACTACCACACCACAATTTAGTAAAGGCAGAGAAAGTCCTGCATCTTCAATCGCTTCTAGCACGACTCGCTGCGTCAGTGACACCAGTTCCGCAGGCTGATCACTGATAAGTGCTAAAGGAGTTGCCTTTAAATCTAAAAAGGGTTGGTAGAGTCGAATGCTCGATCGCTTCTCTACCAAACCATTCCAGCTATCTTCTAAATTGCCTAGCGCTGACGCTAGTCCAATGCCCGTTACCACAACCGTCATACCTAAAAGATTTGATTTCGAGTCTTATTTCCCATTGAAAACTCAACTCGAAATCTTCCTACCCCTTTTTGAGGTTTTCAATTCCTTGAGTAACTTTGGCAGACTCAATCCGATCTCCCTGCTGAATTTTGTCAACGACCTCCATCCCCTGCGTCACATAGCCAAACACGGCATAATCGCCATCCAAAAATTGCAGGTCAGCCAACGCAAAATAAAACTGGGATGAAGCGGAATCGGGAAACGCCGATCGTGCCATTGCCACAGCACCGCGAGTATGCTTGAGTTTCGGGTTCTTCCCTTCCAATGTCTTGCTATAGACGATCGGGTCACTTGCTTTATCGGGCTTAATTTCTAAAGGAATATTGCGAACCTGATTGGTTGCCGGATCGATAAAACCACCCGTTCCCAATTGCTCTAATGGAAAGTTAGGATTCTTCCCTTGAGGATCGCCACCCTGCACGACAAACGGCTGCGGCTCTCGCACAACCCGATGAAACACTAAACCATCGTAGACTTTGCGATCAACCAGATCAACAAAATTGCCTGACGTGATCGGGGCATCGGTGCCATCGACCTCGATCGTAATCGGAGCACCCTTCACCGTCATTACAACTGTCGCTTTGCCCTCTAAGCGCGGCAGATTTGCGGCTTGAGACACACTCGGAGTCGCAGACACAGAAGCCGTAGCAGATGGGGAATCAGACGGAGACGTGGTGGGAGTCGACCCTGCCTGCTGAGGATTGCACCCCACGATCGCGAAGATGGCGACAGCCAGTGTCGATAGAAGCCAGTTTCGGATTTTTGTCTGCATTTTTAGTTACCCATTCCAATAAAGCCATTTAATATCTTACGCATCTTCGGCTCGTGATCGACAGATTTGAGACCCAATGAATAAAGACGCAATTCTAAGTTTCGTTAGTCGAACTTTAGAATCACGCCTTTACAGAGCCGTTAAAAGCTCAGATCGTTACAGCCCTTCTAGAGGCACACTCAAAAATCTGGCAAGTTCTGCCGCTTCGTTTTCTAACTCAGACAACGCCAAAGGTTGACCCACGCGCGTTAGAGGAATATCCCGCATTCCCTTAACTCGGAGGTAGAGCGATCGCCGAGGGTTAACTCCTTCTCTCAAGATCGCTTTGACTGCCTGCACATCACTCAATTGACAGTCCAATTCAATCTTGCGATTCTTACCAGGAAACCCCCAGCGAAAAATCTTCATTTGACCTGTCTGCTTATTAAACTCGTTATATCCACCGCCTAAGTCCCACACAACGCTCAGCCAAAGATAACTAGCTAACAGCAGCCCTGCGACTCCATAAGCCCCCATTGCCAACCCTTGAGGGACAAAAATTAGCTTCGTTGGGTCAGCAAACGGCAGCAAATTATTTTTGGTGTAGCTAGAAATTGATGCCAGCAAAAACCCTGTCGCCCCGATCGAGACCACACTCGCCCACCAATAATTGCTAAACCGTCTCGACCCTAAAATCTGCTGGCGCAGAACAAGACTATCGATAGAGGCTGTCTGTGCAGTCATGAAATCACTAGACCCTAAAAGAAATTACAAAGTGGAAACCCGATCGACAAACCTGGCAAAACTCAAGCGGCACGTTTAGAAACCAGAACGTCAAAAATCTTAAATCGTGCCCAATCAACCCTAGACTAGTATATTACGTTCCCTTGTTGCCGATTAGAAGGGGTGTTACTAAACGACACTTGACCGATCGTGACGCTAAATAACGCTTTATAACATTTGGTGAGCAAAACTACTCAGTAGAAAAATCAATCTCAGAAACGCACAATCTTCTCATAAACGATGAAATCGGTGCTGAGTCGAGGAAATCCGCCAAAAAGTTATAAAAAGTTAGCTGAGACGACACGTTTCGCTTTGTAAAAATTCTAATTTCTCATATTATAAATAGACATATAAACGCGTTCACTTTAGAGAACCTGCACTTTTAGTAAAGCTAAAGGGTTTAACTTATGACCATAGCAGTTGGGCGCGCTCAACCGACCCGAGGCGTATTTGACGCTCTCGATGACTGGTTGAAACGCGATCGCTTCGTCTTTATCGGCTGGTCTGGACTCCTGCTGTTTCCCTGCGCCTTTCTCGCAGTCGGCGGCTGGATGACGGGCACCACCTTCGTCACCTCCTGGTACACCCACGGCTTGGCAACCTCCTACCTCGAAGGAGCCAACTTCCTCACCGTTGCGGTGTCCACCCCCGCCGACAGCATGGGGCACTCCCTGTTGCTGCTGTGGGGACCCGAAGCTCAAGGCGACTTGACTCGCTGGTTCCAAATCGGCGGACTCTGGGCATTCGTCGCCCTCCACGGTGCCTTCGGTCTGATCGGCTTTTGCCTGCGTCAGCTTGAAATTGCTCGACTCGTCGGCATCCGTCCCTACAACGCCATCGCCTTCACCGGTCCGATCGCGGTGTTTGTATCGGTGTTCTTGATGTACCCCTTGGGGCAGTCGAGTTGGTTCTTTGCTCCTAGCTTTGGGGTGGCTGCCATCTTCCGGTTTATTCTGTTCATCCAGGGCTTCCACAACTTCACCCTCAACCCCTTCCACATGATGGGAGTGGCAGGCATCTTGGGCGGGGCACTGCTTTGTGCTATTCACGGAGCTACCGTCGAGAACACCCTGTTTGAAGACAGCGAAAACGCCAACACCTTTCGGGCGTTCAACCCCACCCAGAGTGAAGAAACCTACTCGATGGTGACGGCAAACCGATTCTGGTCTCAGATCTTTGGGATTGCCTTTTCCAACAAGCGGTGGCTGCACTTCTTCATGCTGTTTGTCCCGGTGACGGGGCTGTGGATGGCATCCGTGGGGATTGTCGGTCTGGCGCTGAACCTGCGGGCGTATGATTTCGTCTCTCAGGAACTCAGAGCGGCAGAAGACCCTGAGTTTGAAACGTTCTACACCAAGAACATCTTGCTGAATGAGGGCATCCGCGCTTGGATGGCTTCTCAAGACCAGCCTCACGAAAAATTTGTATTCCCTGAAGAGGTTCTTCCCCGTGGTAACGCTCTCTAATAGTTCGATCGTAGCGGGCAATCGCGACCAGGAATCCTCAGGATTTGCCTGGTGGTCAGGTAACGCCCGTCTTATCAATCTCTCTGGTAAACTGCTGGGCGCACACGTCGCTCACTCAGGTCTGATCGTGTTCTGGGCTGGGGCGATGACCTTGTTTGAGGTTGCTCACTTTATTCCAGAAAAGCCGATGTATGAGCAGGGCTTGATCCTGCTGCCTCACTTGGCAAGTCAAGGCTGGGGCGTGGGTCCTGGCGGTGAAGTCATCGACATTTTTCCCTACTTTGTGGTGGGTGTTCTGCACCTAATTTCATCGGCGGTTCTTGGCTTCGGCGGCATTTATCATGCTGTTCGAGGTCCTGAAACTCTAGAAGAATATTCCAGCTTCTTCGGCTACGACTGGAAAGATAAGAATCAGATGACCAACATCATCGGCTATCACCTGATTCTGTTAGGGGTAGGTGCGCTGTTGTTGGTTGCAAAGGCAATGGCGTTTGGTGGTTTGTATGATACCTGGGCACCTGGCGGTGGGGATGTTCGTGTCGTTACGAATCCTACCCTCAACCCTGCGATTATTTTTGGCTATCTGCTCAAGTCTCCTTTTGGGGGCGACGGCTGGATTGTCAGCGTCAACAACCTTGAAGATATCGTCGGCGGTCACATTTGGGTCGCTCTAATCTGCATTGCTGGCGGTCTCTGGCACATCTTAACCAAGCCGTTTGGTTGGGCACGCCGTGCTTTAGTCTGGTCAGGTGAGGCTTATCTCTCCTACAGCATTGGCGCTTTGTCTCTGATGAGCTTTATTGCATCTTGCTTTGTTTGGTTTAACAACACGGCTTATCCGAGTGAGTTCTACGGTCCTACGGGTCCTGAGGCGTCTCAGGCTCAAGCGATGACGTTCTTGGTTCGTGACCAACGCTTAGGCGCAAACGTTGGGTCTGCTCAAGGTCCTACAGGTCTCGGTAAGTATCTGATGCGTTCTCCTACAGGTGAAATCATCTTTGGTGGTGAAACGATGCGCTTTTGGGACTTCCGGGGTCCCTGGTTGGAGCCTCTACGCGGTCCCAACGGTCTTGACTTGAACAAAATCAAGAACGATATTCAACCTTGGCAAGCTCGTCGTGCGGCTGAATATATGACTCATGCACCATTGGGTTCTATCAACTCGGTGGGTGGCGTGGCGACGGAGATTAACTCGTTTAACTACGTGTCTCCTCGTGCCTGGTTAGCGTCTTTCCACTTTGTGATGGGATTCTTCTTCTTAGTCGGTCACCTGTGGCACGCGGGTCGTGCTCGTGCAGCAGTGGCTGGTTTTGAACGGGGGATCGATCGGGAAGCTGAACCCGTCTTGTCAATGCCTAACCTCGACTAAGGTTGAGATTAGTTGAATAAAAATTAAGGCTCTCGTGTAAAAGCGGGAGCCTTTCTCATGGGCAGATGGAGCGGTGGGCGATCGCTGATCGAGTCTGTTCTTCGGTGCGTCACAGTCTTTCTGCTGTCAGAGGTTAGAATTCAATTCAGTACTCCTACGCACTCCCCTCATGACGGATCAAATTGAACTGACGATCGATTTCCAAGATTCAACCAGTGTTGCAAAACAAGAAAAACTGACTCAGACTGTCTGGGAACAGATCAAAAAAATGCCGGGGGTCAAGGTCGATCGCGTGGTTGATCCAAATCCACCAGAGGGCAGCAGGGCGATCGGGGCTTTTCTGTGGGGGTTGCTTCAAGCTGAGGTCAGTACCAAAAGCGTTAAAACGTTGTTTGGTTTTTTGGGCGATCGCTTTGGAGATAAGCCGATCAAAGGTAAAGCTAAATTTTCCGATGGGCGAGAGTTTGAGTTTGAAGCGAGTAGTAGAGCCGAGCTTTTGGCAGCCGAAGAAACGATTCAACGGCTGGCGCAGATTAAATAAGCAAGTGGATTGATGACTAAGGTTGCTTTGTTGATTGGAGTGAGTGACTATCAGCCGGGACTCAATTCTTTGCCTGCGGCGGTTAGAGACATTGAGGCGATGGAGGGCATTTTGCAGCATCCAGAGTTTGGGGCGTTTGATCAGGTCAAGCGGTTGCCAAATCCTGGGCTGCTGGAGATGCGGAGTGCGATCGCAGCCTTGTTTAGCGATCGCGACACTGATGACCTAGTTTTGCTCTATTTTTCTGGGCATGGGGTCACCGATGAGTATGGCAAATTTTTCTTGACCAACTGCGACACGCAAAAGGCAGGCAGACTCAACAAAGCCACGGTAGTCGAAGCGGGGTTTGTGCATGACCTGATGGAAAACTGCGACTCAGAACGGCAAGTGATCATTCTAGACTGTTGCCACAGTGGGGCATTTTCAGAAGGCATGAAGGCAAGAGATGCCGGAAGGACGATCGACTTTCAGCAACAGTTGGGCGGTCGCGGCAGAATTGTCTTGACTTCTTCGGCAGCTACCGAATATTCGTTTGAGCGAGAGGGGGAAGATCTCGCGATTTATACTCGCTATTTGGTGGAGGGCATTCAAACGGGGGCGGCAGATTTGGATGGAGATGGCGCGGTTTCGGTGAATGAACTGCATGATTATGTGAGAGAGAAGGTTCGCAAAGCTTCCCCAGCCATGCAGCCTGAGCGCTATATCTTTCAGGATGGCGAAAAGATTCTGCTCTCAAAAGCGCCTGTTAGTGATCCGCAGCGTCACTATCGCCAAGAAGTTCAGAAACGGATTAGAGGCGGAAAGCTTTCGAGTGTGGTAGTTAGAACGTTGAGAGAAATTGCCCGTCAATCAGGTTTGACAAGCGCCGATGCAGCCGCGATCGAAGCCGCAGAACTGAAGCCTTATCAAGAACTTCAGCAAAAGCTCGACAACTATCGAGAGGCATTTCTAGAAGAAATACAAGCCACATCTTCTCTCAGCAAAGAAACCAGATCGGAACTGCAAGATTATCAACAAGTTTTAGGTTTACGGAACGAAGATATTCAGCCGATCGAGTCTGAAGTTCTAACAGCGTTATCGCTGAATGCTGAATTAGATCAGATCGAGGACACGATCGCGCCATCAGAAGTTTTCTCTCCAATCCCCTCTGCTGCTTCACCTCCCTCATCTTCTCCAACCTTTGAATTTGAGGCGGTGACCCTTGAAGTTCAAACCTCTAGTCTGTCTGGACGCAACACTGAATTGATTCAGCGATCGCGCCCCGCTAGAGCCGAATATTTCCGCGAAACATTGGGCAACAATATCTTTCTGGATATGGTTTCCATTCCCGGTGGTTCGTTTCAGATGGGAGCCGCCAAAGATGAAGAAGGCGCAAATTCTGATGAATATCCACAGCATTCAGTGACGATCGCGCCTTTTTATATGGGTAAATTTGCGATTACTCAGGAACAATGGAGCGCGATCGCCACTCTCCCCAAAATTAATCATGATCTCAACCCAGATCCGTCAAACTTCAAAGGAGACAATCGACCGGTTGAGCAAATTTCCTGGTTTGAAGCGGTGGAGTTTTGCGATCGGCTCACCCAAAAAACCAGAAACTCTTACCGTTTAGCCAGTGAGGCTGAATGGGAATACGCCTGTCGCGCTGGGACTACAACCCCATTTCATTTTGGCGAAACGATCTTAACTGATTTAGCAAACTATCGCGGAACGGATTGGGAGATTAGCGGCACAACTCATCTAGGCAATTACGGCGACGGACCAAAAGGCAGCTATCGAGAACAGACAACCGATGTCGGCAGTTTTTCACCGAATGCGTTTGGGCTGTATGATATGCACGGAAATGTTTGGGAATGGTGTAGCGATCGCTGGCATGATACCTACCAAGGCGCTCCGATCAATGGCAGCGCTTGGGAAACTGGAGATAGCGAATCTCGGCTGTTGCGCGGCGGTTCGTGGTACGACTTTCCTTGGCTTTGCCGCTCTGCCTTTCGCCTCGGGATCGGGCCGGACGTTCAGGACCTCAGCATCGGTTTTCGGGTTGTCTGCGCCTCCGCGTGAACTCTTTAGCTCTTTACCCTTTTCCTCTCTTGCTCTTTACCCTTCTTCACTTTTCGTGCAACGCACGATCAAAATTTTTATTTTTCTAACATGACGTGAGTTCGACGAGTTTTTTAGCTTCGTTCTCAGCGGCTTGTGCCCCCTAAGTCCCCCAGATTGGGCAGGGCTAATTAGTTGTCGTCAGAGGAAAGCTGGAAGGATTGAACCGTCGTTCTGCTCCTAAATAAGGCTTGACGAGCCAATCAAGGTCACAGCTTTTCTACGACGACCTTAAATTAGCCCTGCCAGATTGGGGGACTTTGAGCGAGGCAGAATTGCAGAGTCCAAGCCAAGAGTTCCGATTCAAAGTCCCCCAATTTTGGGGAACTTAGGGGGCACAAGAGTTTTGCAACGACAGATTAATCGTTGCCAGGTTAATCAGTAAAGAGCGATCGTGGGTGATTAGCTGGCGATCTCAAACTCAATATTCTCACACAAAGTCTTCGGTGAAATCGGCAACCCATCTTCCTGAATTGCCTCTAAGTGCATTTCAACGGCTTCGCGCATATTTTCTATCAACTCTTCCACAGTGTCACCAACCGTCACGCAGCCAGGGAGATCAGGAACGTAAGCCGAATAGTTTCCTTCTGCTTTTTCAATCACGATCGCATATCGCATTATTCATCCCTACCTTTACAAAAAACGTCCCTCAACTCAAAGCTGAAGGACGATCGTGGATCAATTAATTTGCAGCTTATTTTGCGGCGGCAGTTTCACGAGCGGCAGTTGCCTCATCGGGATGAATGCCCAATCGGGTCAGATTGACTCGACCTCGATTGTCGATTTCGCGAATCTTGACGAGCACTTCATCGCCAAGCGCAACTTCATCTTCAACCTTGCCGACTCGATGATCAGCGAGTTGAGAGATATGCACCATGCCTTCTTTGCCCGGGAGAAACTCAACAAAGGCTCCGATCGGAATGATGCGGGTAACTTTGCCGACGAAGACATCGCCTGCACTCAACTTGCGCGTCATACCCTCAATGATGCTGCGGGCGTGTTTTGCTTTCTCGCCATCGACCGCAGAAATTGTAATGGTGCCATCGTCGTCAATGTCGATTTTGGCTCCAGTCTCTTCGGTGATGCCCTTGATGTTCTTACCACCAGGACCAATGACCATGCCGATAAACTCAGGATCAATCTTAATGGTCAGCAATCGCGGCGCAAAAGGTGACATCTCAGTGCGAGGTGTGTTGATCGCCTCCATCATTTTGCTCAAGATGTGAAGTCGAGCAGGTTGCGCCTTGTTGATTGCTTCCGCAATCACTTCCATTGGCAAGCCCGAAATTTTCATATCAAGCTGCAAAGCGGTGATTCCGGTATCAGTTCCGGCGACTTTAAAGTCCATGTCGCCTAAGAAATCTTCAAGACCCTGAATGTCAGTCAGAATGCGAATCTCGTCGCCTTCTTTAATTAAGCCCATCGCCGCACCGCTCACAGGTTTGACGATCGGCACTCCAGCATCCATCAGTGCCAGCGTCGAGCCAGACACCGAACCCATCGAGGTCGAGCCGTTTGAGGACAAGACTTCAGACACGACGCGAATCACGTAGGGAAACTGCTCTTTAGACGGCAGCACCGGAACCAATGCCCGTTCTGCCAACGCGCCATGACCGACTTCTCGACGACCCGGTGTTCGCATCGGTCGCGTTTCGCCCACTGAGTAAGGCGGAAAATTGTAGTGGTGAAGATAGCGTTTGTCTTCGTCGGGATGCAAATCGTCTAACATCTGAGCATCACCAGGACTTCCCAACGTCACGGCTGACAGCACCTGAGTCAAGCCCCGATTAAATAAACCACTGCCGTGAACTCGACGAGGCAAAACGCTGACTTTGCAAGAGATCGGACGAATCTCGTCTAACTTGCGACCATCGACGCGCATCCCGTCGTCAATCACTTGGCGACGCATTAGCGTTTTAGTGACTTCTTTAAAGGTGTTGCTGAGGACTTTTCCATTCGCAGTCGCCGCCGCTTTCACCAGATCTCCATCGGGTAGCGCCTCGATTTCTTTAGAGATAGAGCCTTTGACTTCATCTAAAGCGGCTTCGCGGAGAGCTTTGTCTTTCTCAAATCTGCCCAAGATTTCTTTAACCGGAGCCGTTGCCCGATCGCGGATAAAGTTTTCTAACGTCGGATCGACGGGCGGAGCCTCCTCGGTCACTAGCTCAATGCCCATTTCTGCCATAAAGTCTCGCTGCGCCTGAATCAGGTCGCGTACCGCTTCATAGCCAAAGTCGATCGCTTCAATCATGTCTTGCTCAGGAAGCTGATTGGCTCCGGCTTCGACCATGATCACACCATCAGGGGTGCCCGCGACGACTAAATCGAGGTCGCCTGACTCGATCTCTTTATAGGTGGGGTTGATCACAAAATCGTCGCCTACCAAGCCGACTCGCACGGCTGCCATCGGTCCATTAAACGGAATTTTTGCCAGCATGACGGCGATCGAGGCTCCGGTCACAGCCAGCACATCGGGGGGAACGTTGTCATCCATCGACATTGTGGTTGCCACCACTTGAATATCATCGCGCAACCACGAGGGAAAAAGAGGACGTAGAGGACGATCGATTAAACGGCTTGTAAGGGTTGCTCGCTCTGGAGGTCGTCCTTCTCGTCTCAAAAATCCGCCGGGGATGCGCCCAGCCGCATACATCCGCTCTTCATAATCAACGAGCAAGGGCAGAAAATCGATGCCTTCTCGTCCTTTAGCGCGGGTCGCTGCCACCAACACCGCCGTATCACCTGACTGAATTAAAACTGCGCCTCCCGCTTGTGGGGCAAGCATTCCTACTTTGAGTCTAATATCCCTACCATCAAAGGATATTGACTTCTCGAACTCTTGCATGAAGTGTCCTTTCCTTTCTTGTTCTTTACTTTGTTCTGTAGCGATCGTAGCACCGATACCTTTTTGCGGACTTCTTTAATCTTACTGATGCTGGAAATTACGCTGATTCTGGCTCTGTCGCATTGAGGTTTCGCTCTATGATTACAGAGATTACAGAATAAACCTGGTAGCGATCGCATCCTCTTGAGTTGTCTTGATTAAAATCTGGGGATTCAAACACTCAAATGGCAGTTTTACACGGTAGTTGGTTATTTCAAGCGCAATCGGCTGAGTTGCTAGGAGGCTTGTTCATTTGGGGCGAGGCTTGGCGACGATTAGATTCTTCTAGTGAAGAGGGAGCCGATTCTTTAATTGCGACTCACCCATATAGTATGAGTCGAGCCGAGTTGTTGGCATGTTTGACGGAACTGCAACACGCTAAACGGTTGAGCTTACCGCTTTTAGAAACGGTAGCGATCGCGAAACCAAAAGCCAAGCGCAGCAAAGCACAAGAGAATTCTGTGGCAGAAGAGATGGGACGGTGGCGATCTCAGATTCTCGCATTGCCGTCTGCTGCCTTGGAGCCAGACGAACCCTTAATTCCACAATTGTCGGCTGCGGCTGTCGAGAGCCAGACTGCGTTTTTGCATCCGTGGCGAGTGGATGGACTGTGCCTTGCCCCGATCGAAGCCTTGCAGTTTTTAAACTCCCTGCCGTTAGGGTCGCTCAATGAAGAAGATTCCTTTTTGGGAGGAGATTTGCGCTTTTGGTCACACACGGCGCGCTGGAGCTTGGATCTGTTGGCTCGATCGAAGTTTCTCCCCGCCTTAGAAACTCAAGCAGACATCGCGATCGCGTCCTGGGAGGCATTGCTCGATAGCTCCACCGATCAAGAACGTTTGGGCAACTTCGCAAAGTTAATGCCGTCTGTCTGCCGAACTTATCAACAAGACAGTTTAGGGGATTGCTTGGCGATCGAGCTTCCTCCCGAACCGCAAGCGCTTCTTTCTAGCTTTCTCAATCAAGTGGTCGATGCTCAAATTAGAGTCACGGTTGATAAGCATCCTATTCCCACCAAACCGTCTCGTGAAGCGGTGGCGCGGGGAGGAGTCGCGATCGAGTCCCCTTTCCAAGAATGGCTGCAAGCGTTGGGGCAATCCCCTCAAGTTAGTGCGGATGGCATTGATCGATTAGAATCCGCCCTGACGACTTGGAAAGCGCCTCTGCGAAGTTATCAGACCGCTCAGTTTCGGGCGTGTTTGCGACTTCAGCCGCCGCTCAGTCATCAAAAAAACTGGACGCTAGAGTATTTGCTGCAAGCGATCGACAACGCTGAATTCGTCGTCAGTGCCTCTGTGATTTGGCAAAATCCGGTTGATCGCCTGGTGTATCAAGGACGCACGATCGACCATCCTCAAGAGACGCTGCTGATGGGGTTAGGACTCGCGTCTCGTCTATACAGTTTAATGGAGCCGAGTTTGCAAGAAGCCCGTCCGCAGTCGTGCCAACTCACTCCAGTCCAGGCGTATGAGTTGATCATGAATGGCTCATGGCGTTTGCAGGACAGTGGGTTGGGCGTGGTTTTGCCGCCTAGTTTAGCCAACCGGGGCGGATGGGCAAATCGATTGGGATTGAAGATTCAAGCGTCAACGCCGACCAAGCAAAAAAAAGGACAGCTAGGGCTGCAAAGTCTGCTCAACTTTCAGTGGGAACTGGCGATCGGAGGTCACAGCATTCCTAAAGCCGAGTTCGATCGCTTGGTAGCATTGAATGCGCCTTTGGTCGAGATTAACGGCGAATGGGTGGAGCTACGATCGCAGGATATCAAAGCTGCCCAGGCGTTTTTTGCGGCTCGAAAAGATCAGACTACGCTGTCTCTAGAAGATGCTCTGCGAATTAGCACCGGAGATACGCAGTCGATCGAGAAGCTTCCCGTCGTCAGCTTTGAAGCGTCAGGTGCCCTGCAAGAATTGGTGACGACCCTCACCGGAAACCAATCGCTCGAAGAAATTGAGACTCCTAAAGACTTTCACGGCGAACTGCGCCCCTATCAATCGCGTGGCGTTGCCTGGTTAGCCTTTTTAGAGCGATGGAGCTTGGGCGCGTGCCTCGCCGACGATATGGGACTGGGAAAAACGGTGCAGTTCATCGCCTTCATGCTGCATCTACGAGAGCAGGGAACCTTAGAGCAGCCAATTCTCTTAGTCTGTCCCACATCGGTTTTGGGCAACTGGGAGCGCGAAGTGAAAAAGTTTGCTCCCGTCCTCAAGGTTTTGGTGCATCACGGCGATAAACGTCCTCAAGGTGCGGCGTTTGCCAAAGCGGTGCGAGATTACAATCTGGTGGTGACGAGCTATGCGTTGATTCAGCGAGATGTCAAAACGTTGACTGCCGTCTCCTGGCAAGGGGTCGTGTTAGATGAAGCGCAAAACATCAAAAATCCTGACGCAAAACAATCTCAGGCAGTGCGGCAACTCGACGCACAGTTCCGCATCGCCTTGACTGGAACGCCCGTCGAGAATCGTCTATCAGAACTCTGGTCGATTTTAGACTTTCTGAATCCGGGCTATTTGGGTCCGCGTAATTTCTTTCAGCGTCGGTTTGCGATTCCGATCGAGCGTTATGGCGACACAACTTCGCTGCAAACCTTGCGATCGCTGGCACAACCGTTTATCTTGCGGCGACTGAAGAGCGATCGAGACATCATTCAAGACTTGCCTGAAAAGCAAGAGATGACGGTTTTTTGTGGACTATCTGCTGAGCAAGCCGCACTCTATCAACAAATCGTAGACAAATCTCTGGTAGATATCGATGCCGCAGAAGGCATTCAGCGTCGAGGCATTATTCTGGCACTGCTGACCAAACTCAAGCAACTTTGCGATCATCCGACGCTAATCAAAGAAGACAAAACCTCTGATTCATCGTTTGAAAGTCGATCGGGCAAACTTCAGCGCTTAGAAGAGATGCTGGAAGAGGCAGTTGCGGAGGGCGATCGGGCACTGATTTTTACGCAGTTTGCTGAGTGGGGCAAGTTGCTCAAAGCTCATCTCGAACAGCGATTAGGACGCGAGACGCTGTTTCTCTATGGCGGCACGTCTAAGAAGCAGCGCGAAGAAATGATCGATCGCTTTCAGCAAGACCCGCAAGGTCCGCGCATTTTTATTTTGTCGCTCAAAGCGGGCGGAGTCGGATTGAATTTGACTCGCGCCAATCATGTGTTTCACTTCGATCGCTGGTGGAACCCGGCAGTCGAAAACCAAGCCACCGATCGAGTGTTTCGCATCGGGCAAACTCGCAATGTGCAGGTGCATAAGTTTGTCTGCACGGGCACGTTAGAAGAGCGCATTCACGAAATGATTGAAAGTAAAAAAGCCCTAGCCGAGCAAGTGATTGGCGCGGGTGAAAATTGGCTCACTGAGCTAGACACCGACCAATTGCGGAATTTGTTATTGCTCGATCGGAGTGCCATCATTGAAGAATAAGTAACTAGATAATGAAACGATCATATATCTGATATTAAATCTATCTATGCTGGTGGCGCAGGGTTATGGATTAGATGAGGAAGCATTAGCATTCTACTTCTCGCAAATTTTAGAAAGGTAAAAGAATAAAATGAAACGAAAGTTTGAATTTGAATTTGAAGACCTGTCGCCTGCGAATGGAATCACATTTGAGTATTCTGATTCCTCAGACGAAGAACTTAATGTCGATATTGAAAACGATGTTTCAACTATGTATGCTAACCGTCAAGCCTTCTTGAGTCTAGCCAAGTTATTTCTTAAAATTGCACTTTGCGATTATCCCGCCGGGTTTCATCTACATTTGAAGAAAGATTTTGATAGTGATGACATAGAAGTGCTTCGCCTCATTCTTAGTGAGTCAAATTCTGCATCAACGCAATGATAAACAGTTAATAAAATAAAATATCTATGTTTGACAGATTTTGTGAACATTTCGAGGCGGCTTTAGATGAAGAGAAGGATTTTCATTTAATTTCCACACTATTGCTTTCTAAGTCTAAAGAAGCAATGAGATTTATAAGTAGCTTTGGCGGTAAATCGTTCAAGGATGGGTTGTACAGAGTATATAAATTAGAAGACGCTATTAAATGGACGCGTATAGTAACAAAGTTCTTCCCAGAGTATGATGGTCTGATCGAGTGCTTTGGATATGACTGGCTAGGGCGGAACTTTGCTCTAGACCTTTCACGAACGGAAAATCAAGAACCTCTTGTTTTAATGCTAGATGTTGGAACCGATAATGTGTTTGAAATTCCAGTAACATTCTTAGATTTCCATGAACAAGAGATCATAGACTATCCTAATGAATCTCTAGCTGAAAATTTGTATACGGAGTGGATGAATGGTGGCAATAAACCTATACTGTCTTCTACTTGTGTAGGATATAAAATTCCTCCTTTCATTGGTGGAGAGGATAACGAGAGCAATTTAGAAGTTGTAGATCTTGAAGTTTACTGGGAAATCACAGGTCAACTACTTGTTCAAGTGAGAGAACTACCTGAAGAAGCTAGAATCAATAATATATCCATCTCGTGAACAATGTTTTGTTTGCAAGAATACAAACTAAATGTCAAACGAAAATAACCTCGAACAAGATTTATTGAGACTTTTTCAATTTATTGAAGATAGCCTCTCTGAAAATCAAGCAATTTTCATTCTAGAACTTATTTATGTGGGTGAATATGCACTCGCTCTAGAATTTATTTATGACTATCTTGACGATAATGAAGTGTTAATTTCTGAGAATGCTTATAATCTTATTCAAAGTCTTTCAAGCTCAATGAGAATGGACACAAGAGATTGGCACTTACTCGAAGTCGAACACACTGCAAGTAATTAAGGACATCCTATGCTGAACAGCAGAATATAGTTTGAAAGGTTGTCGCAGGTTCCTGGTGCAATTTTAAGCTGGGATGCGTAGCCCGATCGTATTCAAGCGATAATGTAAGACATCGGGTTTGGTTACTGCCCATGACTCAACAGCTTCTCAACGATGAAGAAATCGTCACTGAGCTTGACATCAGCCATCTGGTCATCGATGACGATACGCCCGTGGACAACTTTCAATCTGAAAAGCAGCAACGGCTGCTGGTTGAACCGCTTTATAGCTCGTGGTCGTCAGAAGCTTCCTTTATTGCAGCCGCAAATGTGGGCGTGTTTTATGGATTGAAACAAGATCCGATCGTACCCGATGCGCTGTTGAGCTTAGACGTTCAAATGCCCGCCGATTGGAGCCAGAAGCAAAACCGATCCTATTTTGTTTGGGAATTCGGGAAAGTTCCAGAAGTGTGTGTCGAGATAGTCTCTAATCTCAAAGGCAACGAGTTGGACTCCAAGAAAGACGACTACGCCCGGATTGAGGTTGCCTATTATGTCGTTTCGATCCCTTGCAGCAGCTTCAGCGAGAAAGCGAATTAAATGGCAATCTATTAAAGATTTGGGTACTGACCGCAGGGCAATATGTGGAGATGCCAGAACCCTTCTGGCTGCAAACAGTGTACTAGGTTTAACCCTTCGGAACGGAGAGTTTGAGGGTCAAGAGTCCACTTGGTTACAGTGGTGTGACTGTGAGGGACGAAGCTTTAGAATAGAGCTATTTAACGAAGGTAACCTTAACTATGAACTACCAAAACTTCATCACAATTGAACCTGATAAACGGGGCGGGAAACCTTGTGTACGTGGTTTAAGAATCACGGTTTATGAAGTGCTGGAATATTTAGCCTCCGAGATGACTGAAGCAGAAATTCTTGACGATTTTCCCGATCTGACGCGAGAAGACTTGAAAGCCTGTATTGCTTATGCTGCTGACCGTGAGCGTCGGTTGATGATCTCTCCACTATCTGCATGAGATTACTTTTCGATGAAAACCTGTCGCCAAAGTTGCCAAGCCGTCTTGACGATCTTTTCCCAAGTTCGCTTCACGTTCGAGATGTGGGTATGAAGGCAACAATCGATCCAATCGTTTGGGATTATGCAAAAGATAATGATTTGATGATTGTCTCAAAAGATGCGGATATGCACGATTTGAGCTTAGTATTTGGCAATCCACCAAAAGTTATTTGGCTTCGCTCGGGAAACTGTTCAACATCGCAAGTTGAGAATTTGCTACGTCAGAACTTTGAAGCAATCAAAACATTTTATGAAGCTGAAAGTTTATCGCTGCTTGCTTTGTCATAATGCCCCAAGCTTTATGAGGGCTGAGTTTGTGGGTTGAAGTAGTTTTCAAGATATAGATGAGTTTTCCAGTATTGTGTGAACGCTCGACTCAAGTTGAACACTGGTCCCATCACTCAATTTTGCAAACTATGAAGACACCCAATCAATGCGAAAATATGGTGGATATTCGAGCTGAAATTGATCGGTTAGATCGTTAAATTGTTGCTTTACTTGGTCAGCGTTTCGCATACGTCAAAGCTGCCTCCAAATTTAAGACGAGTGAAACTACCAATTCAGCACCACCGTTGATGATCTATACTCAGGATTGCATGAAAGAAATCGCTAAATAATGCCTTTTCGCAATCAAAAAATGAGTGTCTAAACTCTATGTTATCGACGCTCTAACCACTGGCGAATGCGAACCTTAGACGACACATAAATTGGCAGTTGATAATGCTCGATCATCAGCCATGCCACAAACGCAAAATGAGTTAAAAACGTCAGCCCCACCCAGACATTCGGTAACCATGCTAACGTGCTGCCCTCAAGCGGTGGCACAATTCGAGACGAGAGAAAAATTAGCGTCGGTGGCAACACCACCAAAATCACGCCCACAATCCAAATCACCAGCGTCAGATCGACATCTAGTTGATTTGCCGCTTGCCAGTTGCGCCCATTCCAGCGCCACGTCATCGGCTGAGAGCTATCTTCAACGTGAATTGACTGCTCTCGCAGATTAGCGGTGAAAATGTGACGACAAAAATTGCAGGCAAACGCATCCATCAGCGTCAACTCGGCAATTTGCCCATGACGACAAACCGGACAGAGATAAGTCTCGTGGAAGTTGAGCGATCGCCGCTCATCCATCGATCGAGCCGATGACTTACCGTTAAGAGGTGTTGCAGGTTCTGTCATGCCGACCAACTCCTAGATTTAGGAAGGTTTTAAGCAGCTATCCAGCACTCGCGATCGGACTACTGCTGCCGACCGATTTGGTGACTTCGACTCCGTTTTCTTGAAGCACGATCGTCGGTTCACCGTTCTTGCTCATGATAATTCGTTTGAGCAAAACTCTGCCATTCGCCACTGAGTCACCCGGCTTCACATAGCGAGCCGTTCCTTCTTCGGGTGATTGAATAATCGCCATTGCTTTGCCGCCAATCTGCACCACTCCCGTAATTTGCACCGCATCAGCAAAGCTAGTCTGCGAAGTAGCGGGAGGCGCTATCGACAAAGGGGTTTGATTAATCACTAAAGGAGGCAGTGCCGCGATCGGAGTCAGGGGTAAAGGAGACTGAGCAATAGATTGAGGAGTCTGTTGAATGGGAGCCTGTTGAACGGTCTGCCTTACAGGAGCCTGAGCCACCTTCTGAGCCGGAAGCTGAATCGGAGCCGGAAGAATCGCCGCAAACGGATCGCGTCGCCCCGTCGTAGAAATTTGCGAGAGTCGCGCTTGAGAATTAGTCGTCTGAATCATTCCCTTCACTGGAATAGTCGGCAAAGACGCACTCAATGACGAAACGGTCGGCTTCTCAAAGGTTGGAGTCGAGGCTTGAACGGGTGTCAGAGATTGAACAGGATTGTTTGCGGCTCGATCGCTCCCACAACTCGTTAAACATAACGTCGTGACTCCTAGACTTGCCATCCACAAAACGTTGTTCATGATTCCTCCTCCTGCACACATTCGCTCACACCTGCCCCAGCATATCGCGAATTGTTCCCGGTGAAAGTTTTTGTTTGACAAATCGTTTCGAGTGTGCGGAGCGACATAGATGCCCGATCGAGCTTCGACTTCGCTCAGATCTCAACTCTCGGCTAGTAAGATGTCGATAATATTAGGAAAATCACGTTAGGGTAAGAAACCTGTGACTCGAAAACGCTTCATCATTGAGATGGGAATGGGCATTGATCAGCATGGTCAAGAACCCACGGTTGCGGCGGCTCGTGCGGTGAGAAACGCGATCGCTCACAATGCGCTCCCTGGTATCTGGGAAGTCGCAGGGTTAGACCACCCTGATCAAATGATTGTCGAGGTGCAGGTGGCGGTTCCCTACCCCGAACAAGTCAAAGAGGCGGATGTGTTAGCAGTCTTGCCCTTTGGACGAAAGACTCTCATCGTCGAGGCAGGCGGCATGATTGTGCAGGGGCGGGCGATCGAAGAATTTAACGACAAAAATGATGAAATGTTAATCGCAGTCGCTGCCGTGACGGTGTATATCGAACAAGAAGATCCTTAAGCAGGTTTCCAAGTGCCATGAAAACCGAGTGGAATCACTTCGGGTAATGCTAGACGACAAACAGGTGAATCATCAAGGTGATCGCTGTCGAAAACCCAAACTTCGCTGCGATCGTGATTTCCGTCATACACAACTGTGACAATCCAGCCTCGATCGAGATTCTCAGCATCCGGTGCATAAATTGGCTCGGTTGGGTAACGATTTTCACCTAAATCGGCTTCCATCAGATCTCCAGTGGTTTGATCAAATCGAGCGATCGCACCAAAGAAGTCCTGAGTAGAATCAACGCCTTGACGATGGACTGATAAATACGTGTGAGAGGCAAACTGACCGACCTCATGGGACTTGACCATAGGGAATTCACAGGAGCGATCGAGGAGTTGATGGCTCTCGATCGTCTGTCCAGATAGCGGATTCAATCGGACTTGCCACAGCGTTGACTTAGATGATGTGTGAGTTTCACCTGTGGCGATTTCTTTAAGATATTGGTTCGTGTCAAAGTTCTCGTATCGAACCGTATCCACAACCACAACACCATCACCGTTCACAAAGCCACTGCCAAAGTGCCACTGATACCAGGGTTCTGTTTCACCTCGGCTGACTAGGGTTAGGGAAGTTCGATCGAAGACTAAAATCTGTGTTCCTTTCTCTGGCTGCCACTCAAACGAGTCACTAAAACTTCTGAGCCTGAGCAGCAACGGCAATGCACTCAACCGCACGGGCGCGATGAAGAAAATCAGATATTGCCCCGCCATCACAAAATCGTGAATCAACGGCAACCCGTCTAGCTCAACGCTGCCTTTTTGCTTCAGTTTGCCACTTGCGTCTAGCCGATAGACATTCAGCGTCGCCTCTTTGCCAAAGCTCACCCCAAAATTGAACACGTCACCCGTCTGCGAATCCCGTTTAGGATGGGCAGAAAACGGCAACGACTTGGGCAACCCGTCTAAATCATCCAGTCCACGAGTTTCTAGTGTCTCTAAATCAAGCGCGTAAGGATGTCCGCCTTCCCATAGAGCCAGCAGCCGATCGGGAAACGCCAACACCGATGTATTTCCCGCATTCTTGGTCGCCTTAAACCGCTCCCAAATTGCCCCCGGCGGATTCATCCCATAGCCGCCATAGATCAATCGTCCTGCGTTTTCTTCTGCCTGATATTCAGCCGACTGCACATAGCGATAAACCCCCATTGCCCCTGCATCAGTGAAATGAACGCCCAGAATCGCCCCGTCGCCATCAAACCAGTGCCCAACGCGCTGTCCGCCTCGCTCTAGTCGAGCAGGTCCGTTGCGATAGAGAGACCCCCGTAACCCTGCGGGAATGGCTCCTGACAAAATCGATAATAAAGTCGGCTCAAATCCATTTGCAGTATGCAATACTGCCTTTGCCCAGGGTTTGGTTTGAGAAGAACTAATCACGATCGTGCATCTCCTTGGTAAGGGTGTCAGTTTAGCGTCTCAAAGCAAAAGTTCTTTAAGACGCTATTATGCAATTAGTTGCATTGGTTAATTCAATTGTTATGCAATTATTTGAATATGTCAATGACTGAGTATGCAACAAATTGCATATTTGAGGAGACCCGACGATGGCGCTTGCCCATGCAATTTTGGCAGTGTTGGTTCATCAGCCCCGCAGTGGCTACGATCTGACCAAACATTTTGAACGCTCGATCGGCTTTTTCTGGAATGCCAGCCATCAGCAAATTTATCGCGAACTCGCCAAACTCGAAGTCCAAAACTGGATTGCCGCAGAAGCGATCGCGCAAGAAGGTCGCCCCGACAAAAAGCTTTACCACCTGACTCCATTAGGTCAACAACACTTAACCCAATGGATCACCGAGCCATGTGAGGCAGTGGCGATGAAAGATGATTTGTTAGTCAAAGTGTTTGTTGGTAGCCTGGTGTCTGCTTCAGCGATCGCTAAAGAATTAGCGCGACATCGACAGCTTCACTCAGAAAAATTGGCAACCTACAAAACCATTCAGCAGGAATATTTTCAGGCTCCTCAGCAGCTATCGGGGGTCGATTTGTTTCCCTATCTCACTCTGCGGCGGGGCATTCGTCACGAGCAAGAATGGATCGATTGGTGCAATGAAGCGCTCGAACTGATAGTAAAACGTTCGGATGACGAGCCTGTCTGATAAAATAGCGGCGTTGTCACCCTATATACGGCATTGAGTCAGTCGATCGATCTACCAAAAGTCGATGATTTTTTACAAGAGCTAGCCACCATTCAGCAAACAGGTTCTAAACGAATCGCCCTGCTGGGTTCTCGGCATGTGCCCATCACTCATCAAAACTTGATTGAGATGATGAGCTATGCCCTGGTTTTAGAAGGAAATCGTCTGATTACATCCGGTTCTACAGGAACGAATTTTGCAGCCATTCGAGGGGCGTTGCGCGCTGATCCCAGCTTGCTGACGGTAATCTTGCCCCAAACGATGGATCGCCAGCCTCGCGAGTCTCGCGAACAGCTTGAAAACGTTATGCACCTGGTCGAAAACCCTGAGAATAATAGTCTTTCTCTCGCCGAAGCCAGCGCTTTGTGCAACCAGGAGATTATCTCGCGGTGTCAACAGTTGATCGGGTTTGCGTTTCACGACAGCCGGACATTGCTGCAAACCTGCCAGGACGCAGAAGATCAGCGCAAGATTGTGACATTATTTTATTTCGATTAGGAAATCACAAATGACCCTGTTTGGTCTGTCCACTCCGACGATTTTGCTAGGGGCGATCGCCGCTGCCGCCGTTCTCGTCTATCTCCCCTTCTTAGTAGTGGGATATGCCCGTGTCTCTGTTGGCTACGACAAAACTATGAGCGCAGCTCCTCGCGCTGCCTTCGACAAACTGCCCGCCTTTGGTCAACGGGCAACCTGGGCACACCAAAACTCGTGGGAGTCGTTCATGCTGTTTAGCGTCGCGGCGCTGATGGCATACGTCACAGGTCAAACTTCTCAATCCGTGACCTGGGCAGCGATCGCCTATCTGCCAGTCCGGTTACTCTACTCGGCGGCTTATATTTTCAACGTGCCTTTGCTACGATCGCTAATGTTTGCGCTTGGATCAACGTGCATTTTCATCTTGATCGCAGCCAGCATTACTAGCACCCTGAAGGGATAGTGATTGCTCCTGATCCCCAACCTCTGCCCCCATAATTTCTTATGGCTTCAACGTTTTCTTTTGATGTGGTGAGCGACTTCGATCGCCAGGAACTTGTCAACGCCGTTGATCAAACCAATCGCGAAATCATCGCTCGCTATGACCTCAAAGACACTAAAACCACACTCGAATTGGGTGAAGATGCGATCGTCGTCAGCACTGACAGCGAATTCACGCTAGATGCCATTCAGACGATTTTGCAAATCAAATCTGCCAAGCGTAATTTATCGCTGAAGATTTTTGACTACGGCAAAGTTGAGTC
This sequence comes from Phormidesmis sp., assembly GCA_965277365.1. GTDB lineage: Bacteria > Cyanobacteriota > Cyanobacteriia > Leptolyngbyales > Leptolyngbyaceae > Phormidesmis_A. Next base: position 260,518 of record CBDICO010000007.1, read on the forward strand.
TGCTAGTGGCAATCGAGTTCGGCAAGAAATCAAGCTCAAAAAAGGCATCAGCCAAGAAGTTGCTAAGCAAATCACAAAGCTGATTCGAGACGAGTTTAAGAAAGTGCAAGGCTCGATTCAAGGCGATGCCGTGCGCGTGTCTGCTAAAGACAAAGACGACCTGCAAGCCGTGATGCAGCGACTAAAAAAAGAAGACTATCCAATGGCATTGCAGTTTAATAACTATCGCTAAACGGGAGAGTTTCGTCTCTACTCCTGTGACATTGCCAAGACGGGACTGTCTCTAACCCTCCTTAAAAAGGAGAGAACAGAACCCCTCAAAGTCCCCCTTTCTAATGGGAATTTAGGAGGATCTTCAAAGCTGAAACCTCTATCGTCAGACCTTTAAAGCACCTCCTAACCCTATTTTCAGCAATTTAGCTGAAGACAAATCTTATCTTAGAAGCTTATGTCTTTACTCATCTCAGAAGGATGACTGAGGTGGGAGCGCGTCCCCCAGCCTAGAGTACCAATGTAGTTACGGCAATACCGCTACTTCATAGACTTAGAGGGGGATACTACGACCTGTCATCGATTCTCTAGGTGATAAGACAGTCACTCCATACTGTTGATTAATAAAGTTATGGCGATTCAAGTCTATGGAATTTCGACTTGTGGCACCTGCAAGAAAGCCTTTCAGTGGTTGCAAGCAAACGGTGTTGACTATGAGTTCATCAACACAAAAGACCATCCGCCAACTCAGGACATGATTGGTGACTGGGTGACGAAGCTTGGAAGTCAGCCAATGCGAAACACCTCCGGGCAGTCTTACCGGGCTTTGGGAGATGAGAAAAAAACCTGGACAGACGCGCAATGGATTGAGGCGTTTACTCAAGATGCCATGCTGCTCAAGCGTCCTCTCTTTGCCTACGATGGAGTCGCATTATCAATCGGGTTCACTCCATCAGAAGCTCTGCTCAACACCGTTTTGGCTACAGCTCAAACGAGCTAGTGAGGGAGCGACGAAAGGGGAATCTAAGCGAAATGGCGGATGAAACACTTTTGCCTATTAATTTCTTTCCCTCTTTGAGCGAAATTTCTGATTTCCCCTTATTGGTAATGATATGGAAGTAGTGGTGAGGTAGAACCCTTGCCCTGTCAGCGTTCTGTATAATATTAGCTAATGTAAATAATCCTCACATAACTACCCACAAATTAGTATTTTCGATGACAACAATTTTGGCGTTCTTACTCTGCTCATCTGTACTACTACTGGCTGAATTAACACAAGAGTCGATAGAATTATTTCAAAGAGTATATGAAGAACCTTCAGAACGAGTCTGTCCCCCATAAACGTCATCGAGCGGTTGGCAAGGAAACAGGTTTACTAACCATATCGAATGATTAAGTAACACCTTCCGACAACGGGTCTCTCGACTAGTCAGAGCAAGCCTATCCTTCTCCAAAAAACTCAACAATCATATTGGTGCGAGTTGGTACTTTATTCATGGCTACAATGCTGAGCTGGCAAGAACTTGAGCCTACCACTACTTCCGTATCACTACCCGGCTGATTATGTCTGCTAAACCAATGCTGGGCGGTTTGTTTGCAGAATTGAGAGGAGCGAGTTAGAAATCCGCCCCTCTTTTTGAATTTAAGCGGTGACGACTGGAATGCAGCGCTCACACAACAAGGGGTGGTCATGGGATTCGCCGACGTGAATTGAGTAATTCCAACAGCGATCGCACTTTTGCCCCTCAGCATCGGTGACACCAACATTCAGCGTCTCTGGTGAAATAGTGTATTTAAGACCAGACAAACGATCGGGTGAGTCGAGCAATTCAACTTGCGAAGTCAGAAACAAGTAGCGCAACTCATCAACGCCGTTGCTACTCAAACTATCTGACGGATTGAGATTCGTCAGGGTTTGCCTCAGTTGAGCATCGGGCACATACAGCAGAACTTTCGCCTCCAGCGAGGAGCCGATTTCTTTTTCGGCTCGTGCTTTCTCTAGAACCTTGTTGACCTCCGCTCGAATTTGCCGCAGCGTTTCCCATTTCTCTGCGAGTTCTGCGGCGTTCCACTGGGGGTCTAGCTTCACCCAACCTGCCTCAAATACTGATTTATAAGGCGTTGCATAAGGAATGGCTTGCCAAATGTCTTCTGCCATGTGACACAAGACAGGCGCGATCGCCCGCGCCAAGTTTTCAACGGCGATCGCCAATACGGTTTGACCACTCCGACGACGCAGCGAGTTAGCCGCACTGATATACAGCCGATCTTTGGCGACATCAAGATAGAAGTTGGACAGGTCAACCGCACAGAAGTTCTGCACCGCCTGAAAGAAGCGGAAGAACTGAAAGCTTTCAAACGAGTCTTGAACGTCCTTAAAGACTTCGGTGATGCGATGGAGCATGTAGCGATCGAGTTCTGGCAATTGCGCGTAGGGAACGGCATCTTTAGCGGGATCAAAGTCGTGTAAATTGCCCAACAAAAACCGTGCTGTATTACGAATCTTGCGATACACATCGGACATTTGTTTGAGGATAGTTTTGCCGATCGGTACATCGTTGGTGTAATCAACCGACGAAACCCATAACCTCAAAATATCGGCTCCATAAGGTGGCTCTTCTTTCTGATTTTTGCCGCCTTCGATCACAATCATCGGATCGACGACATTTCCTAAAGATTTACTTTGTTTGCGTCCCTGCTCATCTAACGTAAAGCCGTGGGTCAAGACGGTTTTATAGGGTGCATAACCGTTGACTGCAACGCTCGTCAACAAACTGGACTGGAACCAGCCGCGATGTTGATCCGACCCTTCTAGATATAGATCAGCCGGGTAACGAAGATCGTCTCGCTGCTTGAGAACGGCTGCCCACGACGAGCCAGAGTCAAACCAAACATCCATCGTGTCGGTGCCTTTGCGATAGGCGCGACCTCGATATTGCTCTGGAAGAAGTTCGTCAACTGACAGCTCCCACCAGGCATCTGAGCCTTTTTCTGCCACGATCGCTTGCACATAGGCGATCGTCTCTTCGTTCAGCAGAGGTTCGCCCGTCGCCTCGTCATAAAACACCGGAATCGGCACGCCCCAACTGCGCTGACGAGAAATACACCAGTCCGATCGCTCTGCCACCATCGGCGTGATACGATTTTCGCCTTGAGCCGGAATCCAGGTGACTTCGGCGATTGCGGCTAGTGCCGCATCCCGAAACCCTTCAACGGACGCAAACCACTGTTCAGTGGCTCTAAAAATCGTCGGTTTCTTGGTCCGCCAATCGTAGGGATATTTGTGAACGTAGGGTTCTTCTTTGAGCAGTGATCCCGCATCGGCTAAGGCTTGAATTACGGCACTGTTGCCATCTCCCAACACATTCAGCCCTGCAAACTGCCCCGCTTCCTCGGTAAAGTCGCCATTATCGTCTACAGGTGAAAGCAGGGGCAACCCATAGCGCTGTCCGACCTGATAGTCTTCTTGCCCGTGTCCTGGAGCCGTGTGAACTAAACCCGTCCCCGAATCGGTTGTGACATAATCGCCGCCGATTAAGATCTCACTTTGACGATCGAATAATGGATGCCGATAAGTGCAGTGTTCGAGCAGCCGACCCATCATCGTGGCTTTCTCAGTCAGCGTCGTTCCTAATAGATCGGATAGGCGACCGATGAGATCCTTCGCGACGATCAGATACTTGAACTTAGAAGGAAATGCCCCGACTTCCACCACGGCATAAACCAAGTCTGGATTGACGCTGACTCCCAAATTTGCCGGAATTGTCCACGGAGTCGTTGTCCAAATCGCAACCCCCAACTCACCCAAAAAGGGATCGAGCGGCATTTGCAACTCTTTCGACAAACCCGTCACTTCAAACGCCACATAGATGCTCCGCGATGTATGCCCTTCAGGATATTCGAGTTCGGCTTCTGCCAGTGCCGTCTTAGAACTCGGACTCCAGTGAACAGGCTTTAAACCGCGATAGATATAGCCTTTCAGCACCATCTGCCCAAACACACCGATTTGAGCCGCTTCATAATCTGGCGTTAACGTCAGATAAGGATGCTCCCAATCGCCCCAAACCCCATATCGTTTAAAGCTTTGAAGCTGATTCTCTACAGCATTAAGCGCAAACTCCTTGGCTTTTTGTCGCAGCGATAAGGGAGTTAGTTGCTTGCGTTCTTCTGGCTTGAGCGTTTGCAGAACTTTAAGCTCGATCGGCAGCCCATGACAATCCCATCCCGCCACAAAGCGAACTTTCCGCCCTTGCAGCAGTTGATATTTATTGATGGTATCTTTGAGAATTTTGTTCAGTGCGTGACCGATGTGTAGCGACCCGTTTGCATAAGGAGGACCGTCATGCAAAATAAACAGATCCCCAGGGTTGTTCTGAGACAGTTGCTCGTAAATCTGCTGCTCTGCCCAAAATGTCTGCAATTCGGGTTCCCGTTTGACTGCGTTTGCTCGCATATCAAAATCGGTTTTAGGCAAATTAACGGTGTCTTTATAAGATCCGGGGTCTGTTAGCGCCATGATACACAAGTGTCAAAATATAGAAAATCAGCAAAGGGGCAACGCCCTCTCTGCATTCAGTCATTATCAGTGAGAACCTCACTCCCTTCAAGTCTATCGTGGAGAGCCAGTCACGATCGGAGGTTAGGCTAGGCTTTAATCCCTCAGCCTCCTACTCGTCAGATTGAGCAGGTTCAGGAGGATGGGCAGGCAGGTGCTTTTCTTCGGCATCCGCGATCGCTGCCTCAACTAAATCAGGAGTCGGAGGATTGGGATGGATTGGCTGAATCGTTTCGGTCTCTGGCTGCGTTGTTTCTGCCGAGACTCGACTGGCTTCAAACTCCATTTCTTCTAACATGATCTCATCAGAAGGAATAGTCGAATCAGTCGTAGCATTTTGATCCACTGAGACGATCGTATGAGGAGTCAAGTCTCCCATACTAGGCTGATCGTCTTCATCATCAAAGTTTTCTGCTTCAGCAATCGGAGCTGTGTCGCGAAAATCTTTTCTAACGTAAGTTTCTACGTTTTTCTTAGGCTTGTTAAACCCAGCGATCACTGCCCTAGCCGCATCCACGATCGCCGCAAACGGGTTAGGTTTATCAGCCAACTGAGAGGATGTAGGTTGAACAAATGTCGTTTTCGAGGGACTAGCGGGTTGAGTGGCTTTAGAAGTAGACGAAACGATCGGTTGAGGGGTGGAGGGTGCGATCGTTGCGTCTACAGTGGTAGGAGGATTACCAAAATCTTCAGGTTTCAGAGGCTCGTAAGATTGAGGCGTGGGAATCTCTGCTGAATTTTGCGGTTGAGCGGTTTTGTTGATCAGCGACTGTGCCCGATCGCGCAAATTCATCGCCTGCTGCTTAACCTTGGCGGTGTTTTCAGGCGAAAGCACTCGGTTTATCCCAGCTTGCAGATCGGTGGATAGATCGCCCGTCGTCGATCGTAACTCTGCGGGCGTTTGTCCCGATCGAGCCAGCAATGTCTGCCAACCGAGCCAGCCAATCAGCGAAACGCTTGCCATTTGCCCCAGCAAAACGCCACCTGTGATGCGTTCTGCACAAATCCATAGCACCAGGGCATAAAACAAACCGACTCCACTCCAGATCAGATCGCCTTTGCGATGAAGCTCTGGATAGAAGAATGCAGTGAGATAAAGGGCAAGACTGGCTAAACCAACCACCAAAGCGAGAATAAACGTCAGCATATTGGCTGCTCCCAAACTGTCGGCGACTTTTATTAACTCTACCTCTCATGGGGAGCGAAGAAAGATGTGAGAAATCAAAAATTATGACGGATTGACACGCATTAACGGTTGCCCATATTCGACAGGCTGAGAGTTTTGCACTAAAATCTCGACGATTTCACCGGAAACTTCGGCATCGATCTCATTGAGCAACTTCATCGCTTCAATAATGCACACCGTTTGCCCAGAGCGAATGCGATCGCCTACATCGACAAACGGTGCCTCATCGGGTGCGGGTGAGCGATAGAACGTGCCCACCATTGGCGAGAGAATTTCAACCAAGCGACGATCGCTGGTTGGGGGCGGCACTGACGGACCAGAAGGCGCACCATTGGGCGTATCAGCCGTGCCTCTAGACAAGTCTGCTGGAAGCGGCGGCACGATCGGGGCAACCGACAGCAGTTCTCCCGAACCGAGTTGAGATAAATCGGCTGATCCTAGTTCGGTCCGTGACCCTCGACGAACTGTTAGCTCAAAATCTTCACTTTTTAAGATCAACTCCGCAATGTCGGTTTGATTGAGAGCCGTGAGGAGTTCACGAAGTTCGCTTAGGTCGAGTGGCACAGTGTTATCGCTCCAGTTAAATAAGCTATCGGTCAGTGATCAATAGCGGATTGGCGTTAATCTCCGCTACCAAACCAGCCACCGATTAATTTTCTCGACCCAGGTAAGAATCGTCACGGGTATCTACCTTAATTTTTTCTCCGACCGTGATGAAGAGAGGAACCATTACCTGAGCGCCTGTCTCTACGATCGCAGGTTTGGTGCCGCCTGTTGCCGTGTCGCCTTTTACGCCCGGATCGGTTTGAGTGATTTCGAGAACGACTGAGTTAGGCAATTCAACTTCTAAGACTTGTTCGCCCCATTTGATCACATTGACTTCCATGCCTTCTTTGAGATACTTGACGCGATCACCAATCTGAGACACGCTGAGTTGCCCTTCTTCATAAGTTTCCATATCCATAAAGACGTATTGATCGCCATCTTTATAGGTGTGCTGCATCGTGCTTTTTTCGAGATTGGCTTGCGGCACTGACTCCCCAGCGCGAAATGTTCGCTCTAAGGTTTTGCCAGTGCGGACATTTTTTAGCTCAGTCCTGACAAATGCCGATCCTTTCCCTGGTTTGACATGCAGAAAGCTGATCACCCGCCAGACGGCTCCGTCTAGCTCAATACTTACGCCAGGTCGAAAATCATTACTAGAAATCATGAGTGATTGCAATTGGAGAGAATGTTCGGCACTTTATTTTACCGCTCAGTGCTCGCTTTTGATTAGGCTTGTTCGTGTCGATCTACGACGGATCAGCACCCCCTAACATGGCACAATCGGAAAGGGGTTTTAGCACGCGGGGAAAAGAGATGTCTTTTTGGAATGATTGGATGCTCACTCAACATCTCAGTCGATTTGCAGGTCGCTGGCTCAAAGGGCTGGCGCTCATAGTTTGCTTGAGTCTATGGAGTCTTCCGGCTCAGGCGTTGCCTCCTGGAAACCCGATCGTCAATCCAGAGGCGCTGCTTCGTAACTCACTGCCGATCGATAATCCTGATGTTCGCAAGCTGCAACTGAGCTTAGAAGACATCACGACTCAACTGCGGGCAAATCGTCGCTGGGGTGCTGTGGTTGGCGATATCAAACAGGCATATCGCATTCTCAACGATCGTTCCCCTCAAATTTTGGCATCGGTCCCTGATGACAAGAAGCCTTCAGCAGAAGCCATCATTGCAAAATTAAAAACGGGCGTTGAGCAACTCCAAACTAGCGCCGAGGCAAAAGACAAAGAGCAAACTCGATCGCAGCGTGCCGATTTGCTCACTCTAGTCTCACGCCTTGAAGAATTGATGGTGCAGAAATTCCCGTATGAGGTGCCCAAAGAATATAGCAACCTGCCTCAACTGAAGGGACGCGCTACGGTTACGGCAAAGACTAATCAAGGGGATTTGACGATCGTCCTGGATGGCTATAGCGCCCCGGTGACGGCTGGAAACTTTGTGGACTTGGTGCAGCGCGGTTTCTATGATGGCTTGCAGTTCACAAGAGCCGAAGATTCTTATGTATTGCAAATCGGTGATCCGCCCGGAGCCGACGTTGGGTTTATTGATCCTGCGACTAAAAAATATCGCTCAGTGCCCCTAGAGATTTTGGTGAAGGGCGACAAAGAGCCTCTCTACGGCATCACCCTAGAGGATGCAGGACGCTATTTAGATCAGCCTGTTTTGCCCTTCTCAGCCTACGGCGCTCTGGCGATGGCTCGTCCGGGTGAAGATCCAAATGGCGGTTCTTCGCAGTTTTTCTTCTTTTTATTTGAGCCAGAATTGACCCCCGCAGGCTTAAACTTACTCGACGGTCGCTATGCCATTTTTGGATTTGTGACCGAAGGGCGAGAAGTCTTAGAAAAACTGAAGGCAGGCGATACGATCGAGTCCATGAAAGTCATAGACGGCTTAGATAACTTGGTCGAACCCAAAGCCGCTTAAATGAGCGTTTCTCAAACCATTCAAGAGATTGGCGAACAAGGACTGCTGAAAAAATTGCAGTCTTTTTGTCCGTCCGATGTCGTAGGCGATGATGCAGCCGTGCTGTCTACTGAACCTGGAAAACGGCTCGTCGTCACCTCCGATGTGTTGGTCGATCGGGTTCATTTCAGCGATCGCACCACACCTCCTGAATCGGTAGGGTGGCGATCGGCGGCGGCAAATCTCTCCGATCTCGCCGCAATGGGCGCGTCGCCGTTAGGAATCACTGTCGGGTTAGGGCTTCCGGGTGAAATTTTAGTAAGTTGGGTAGAAGCTCTGTATCGCGGCATCACAGGCTGTTTACAGACCTATGGAACCGTGATCGTCGGGGGCGATATCTGTCGATCGCCCGTGACCACGGTTGCCATCACTGCACTGGGATACGTCGATCCCGATCGGGTCATCCGTCGCTCTACGGCTCAACCCGAAGACGCGATTTTAGTCACAGGCTTTCACGGCTCTTCACGGGCAGGATTAGAACTCTTACTATATCCTGAATCGGGGCAAGAATTGAGTCAGGACGATCGCGCCTCATTCATTCAAGCGCACCAATATCCTAATCCTCGATTAGATGTGTTGCCAAGTCTTCCTCAAACGCGCATTGCTGGGATGGATAGCAGCGATGGATTAGCGGACGCGATCGTGCAAATCTGTCGCTCAAGTGGCGTGGGAGCGAGGCTCGATCGACCCTCTATTCCCATTCATCCCGCTTTAAAGCGATGGTCTCCAGACAAGGCGATGAACTGGGCGCTGTATGGAGGAGAAGATTTTGAATTGGTGCTGTGTTTGCAGAAGGCGGCGGCTCAAGCGTTGGTAAAGCAACTTGGAGGAGCGGTGGCGATCGTCGGAACCATCACATCTGATTCTGATATTCTTCTCATTGATCCGACTAACAAAACATCCGATGAGATTTTGACATTAGAGGGAGGATTCCAGCACTTTAAGTAGATAGGCGCAATTAAAATCAACTTGTAGGGATGGGTTTCGGCTCTGCTCAACCTGCTGGAGTGGTGGCTTTGGGCGTTGAGCGGAGCCGAAATGCGTCTGACTGTTGATTCCATCTCCCTACTGAGTGCTCGGCAGCTTGACAACCATCCAAGTAGGCGATCGCAGATTCATTCAAATCAGGTGAGGGGCGAAGGGTTGCCAAAGCTCGATCGCGCCTTGTCCGTTATCTGCGAACGTCTATAACACACCTTTAGAGCTAGGGATTGTATGAGCACGACGCGGATCAACTTCGGCTGCCATACGAAGCGATCGAGCAAATGCCTTAAACGTCGCTTCAATAATATGATGCGAGTTGATGCCGTCTAACTGACGAACATGCAGCGTCATCTGAGAATGATTGACGATCGCCACAAAAAACTCTCTCACCAATTGCGTATCATACGTCCCAACTCGCTGTGTCGGAATCTCTAACCCATAACTTAAATGCGGACGACCCGAAAAGTCGAGGGCGACTTGCACGAGGGCTTCATCCAAAGGTGCGACAAAATGACCAAAACGCACAATGCCCTTGCGATCGCCAAGTGCTTTCGCGAATGCCATGCCTAGCGTGATGCCGACATCCTCATTAGTGTGGTGGTCATCGATTTCGATATCACCTGTTGCTTGCACATCTAAATCAATCAAGCCATGCGATGAGATTTGATGCAGCATGTGATCGAGAAAGGGAATTCCAGTTTTGGCGATGCAATGACCCGTCCCATCTAAGTTGAGGCTGACTTGCACATCGGTTTCGCCTGTTTTGCGAGTCACAGAAGCGGTGCGATTGACAAGATAAGGGCTGGTCGCAACTTGAAGACGATCGCTAGTCTGCATAGGAGTTACTGAGTCAGAGGAAGTTCTTCTATTATCTGTGCAATTGTGACGGTGAGCGTGAGTCACCTAAAAGAAAGAGCGCAGTAGAGAGAATTCTCTGTCAAAATAAGCTCATAAAAGTGACCTACTCCCGTGTATGCCTGGGTTACTCATAAAGCAATTAAGCTGGCAAAGAGAGCTATCACCAAATTGGCATGACTCTAACTGAACAAATCCTTTCTCAGTTTCCGGACGATGTGTTGAGTGGGTTGCGTCGCACCGACGACCTATGGCGATCGCTGCGGGAAGATACGTTACCTGTCGCTACGATCGTTCGAGAAAGTGATGAGTTGTTAGAAACTGTTGAGTGGGATGTCGTGATTTGTGGCGGCACATTAGGCATTTTGATCGGCACCGCCTTGATTCAAAAAGGATGGCGCGTTGCCTTACTAGAAAGAAAATTTTTGAAAGGACGGGAGCAAGAGTGGAATATCTCACGCAAAGAGTTGCAGGTATTTGTCGAGTTAAAGTTGCTGTCTGAAGACGAGTTAGAAAAGGTAATTTCTACCGAATTCAATCCAGTTCGCATCAGCTTTTTAGGCGGCTCTGATGTATTTGCAAAAGATGTTCTCAATATTGGAGTTGATCCAATTTCTTTGTTGGCAACCCTAAAGCAAAAGTTTCTTAACGCGGGAGGTCAGCTATTTGAAGAAACACCGTTTGAAGGGATGACCATTCATCCTAATGGAGTGTGTCTTCAGAAAAGGTTTACGGCGCGGCTGATGTTGGATGCAATGGGGCACTTTTCGCCTGTGGTGCGACAAGTGAGACATGGGCAAAAGCCGGATGCAGTTTGTCTAGTCGTCGGTAGTTGTGCAACCGGATTTCCTAACAATAATTCGGGTGATTTGATTGTCTCATTTACGCCATTACAGCATCAGTGTCAATATTTTTGGGAAGCATTCCCGGCGAGAGACGGTAGGACAACGTATCTGTTTACCTATTTAGATGCGCATCCCGATCGCTTCACGTTAGAAACTCTATTTGAAGAGTATTTGCGATTGCTCCCCACGTATCAAAACGTTGAACTTTCTCACTTGCAATTTCAACGGGCTTTGTTTGGGATTTTCCCATGCTATCGCGACAGTCCGCTTAAATTAAACTGGAATCGCATCTTACCAATTGGTGACAGTAGCGGCAGCCAATCTCCTTTGAGCTTTGGTGGTTTTGGGGCAATGGTGCGTCACTTAAAACGACTGACAGCAGGCATTGACGAAGCATTAGAAATTGACGGTTTGAGTCGAAATGAATTGTTGCTGTTGCAGCCTTATCAACCAAATCTAGCCGTGACCTGGTTGTTTCAAAAGGCAATGAGTGTAGGAATCAATCAAACGATCGAGCCAAATCAAATTAATCACCTGTTGGCGATCGTCTTTCATGAAATGCAGCAGCTAGGCGACCCAGTTCTCAAACCTTTCCTTCAGGATGTGGTGCAATGTGTGCCTCTGTTTCAAACTTTGATCAAAACAGGAGTTCGCCACCCCTGGATCATTTTTAGGATTATTCCTCAAGTCGGAATCTTGACTCTACTCGATTGGACAAGACATGCAATTAATCTGGCTGGCTATTCAATTCTCTATCCATTAGGGCGACTCTTAGAGCCTTGGGTGAAGAATTTATTGCCCATTCAGCAATATTATTGCCATCGCTGGATTGAAGCCTGGAAATATGGATCGGGCGGCGACTATGAGTCCTAGATTCTAATATAGCTCAGTGATTATTTATGGATTTTTCGTTAGCAAGACAGCGTTTTTATCAAGAAGTTCAGCAGCCTGATGAACAGATCAATCTGGAGAGAGCAGCCCTTTATATCGCTCAAGAAGAGTATCCAGATCTAGAGGTTGATGAGTATTTGAATGCTCTCGATACGATGGCAGACGACATTCGAGAACAGCTTCCGATCGAGTCTTATCCACTCAAGATTCTCAAAACGATCAACCACTATTTATATGAAAATCTAGGATTTGCTGGCAACATCGAAGATTACTACGATCCTCGCAATAGTTTTCTCAATGATGTCATCGATCGCCGCATTGGAATTCCGATTACTTTATCGTTGGTGTATTTGGCGATCGCTCAACGGTTAGATTTTCCGATGGTTGGAATTGGGATGCCCGGACACTTTTTGATTCGTCCGATTCAGGAAGACATGGACATTTTTGTAGATGCGTTTGGTCAAGGCGAGATTTTGTTTCCCCAAGATTGTCAGGATCGGCTCAATCAAATGTCGGGTCAAGTGGTTGAGATGCAACCCCAATTTTTAGCTGCCGTCACCCCTCGACAATTTTTAGCCAGAATGTTGACTAATTTGAAGGCGACCTATCTGAATCGCGGCGAAATGGAGAAGGTTTTATCCGCGATCGAGCGCATTCTCCTCCTATTTCCCAACGCTGCGTTTGAGTTGCGCGACCGTGGCATCCTCTATTTTCGGATGAATCGCTGGATCGAAGCTCGTCAAGATTTAGAAGCCTATCTAGATGCTTTACCAGCGGCAGACGATCGAGACACGATTCGTACCTTATTGAAGCGCATTGGGCAATCCAACTAAGGGACTTGTACGACAATCGAATCTCTCACTACGTTGTCCGTGGATTTCGACTTCGCTCAACCCACTAGCAAAAAAATGAGGACTGAATGAAGTCGAAGCCCGATCGGGTGGGACGCTATTAAAGCGCAATTCCTTAAATTACTTCGTTCCCTGATAGACTTCTTCTGCGACTCGCTTAAGCCGTCGGAGTTGAGCCGTCATGTCTTGTCGTGTCCACTGAGCAGCAAAAGTATTAAAGCCAAATTCTATGATCGGATTCGGAATCTCAAACTCAAAGCGATTCACCAGTCGAGTTCCTTTGCCTTCGGGATGACACTCCCAGCGATCGCGCCCCTTAAAAAATCCCTGAAACTCCCAAACTACTAATCCCGGTTCACGTTCTGCAACGATACTCCGCAAGGCGGGCTGCAAGAAAGGGACTTGAATCACAAAACGGCTCAGGCTACCCACCTCAGTAGACCACTTGCCGATCGGCTCACACCGCAAAACAGGATTGAGCCAACGGTGCATCAATGTTTGATCTGTAAAGCAACGCTCTACAACTGTGGCACTCGCATTAATCTGAATCGATTGCTCAAAGATTTGAGGCAGCATCTTACATGTGTGATCAATAAAATTTTAAGAGATAAAGCCGTCAACTGAAGTAAAAATAGGTCTGTAGACTGAAGATCTGGACGATAAATATTGACCATTCTGCCGTTGAGTTTGGGTTTCAGCAACGTCTAAAAGTGGTCAAACGCTTGATTCTGAAAAGCAGTTAGAGACTAAAGATCACTGGATCTCTACAGTAGCTCATCAAAACCTCAGAATAGTAGTTCGGAAGTCTTTTCTCTTTAGAGAGATGGCTGTACTCTAAATGAGGCAACGATACTTTAGCGCTCCTCACACGGTTTCACGCGCTCTAGATAGGAACTCGTAAGCTGAATTGTATAAAAACTGACTGCCTTTCGACCTACCTCTAGATCATTATCCAATTTAGGATGTATTCTGCGTGTTTCGATCGAGTAAAAAAGAGGTTAATTAGAAAATCATGAATCAAGTTTGGCAAAGCTTTAGTGAACCGATCGAGGTGCAGATAGTCAATCCACTGGCGATCGTCTTAGCACAAAATCCTCCTAACGTAGTCCCAGTCAATGTTTTTCAAGGAATCGATCCCAACAACTTAACCAACATTGTGGCGCGGCTGCTGGGCGCATTAGCCATTCTACTGATTGGCTGGCTAATCGCGGGGATCGTTTCTAAAGTGGTTCGGAGTCTGCTCAATCGCACAGATGTTGATAATCGTCTAGCAGCGATGATTTCGGGTGGACGCACTCAATCAAATCTCAAGGTAGAGAATCTAATCGCCGCAGTGATCTTCTGGATCATCATGATTCTGGCGGTGGTCGCAGCCCTCAATGCGCTCAACCTACAGACCGTCTCGACTCCGCTCAACGCATTTCTCAGCCAAATCTTTGGCTTTTTGCCTCGCCTCGGCTCTGCGGCATTCTTAATTGCGATCGCGTGGGTCGTCGCAACGGTAGCGAAAGCGATCGTGATTCGCACGGCTCAGTCGTTTTCATTGGATGAGCGCATCGCGGAACAAACTCCTACTGATCCGCTGTCTCCTGGTCCGTTTTTGTTGAGTGAAACCCTCGGCAATGCGTTGTACTGGTTTGTTTTTCTGTTCTTCTTGCCCCTAGTTTTGGGCGTTCTTGACTTGCAGGGTCCGCTTCAGCCTGTGCAAAACTTGCTAGATCAGATTTTGGGTGCCCTTCCCAACATTTTGAAAGCGATTTTGATTGGCGTGGTGGGCTGGTTTGTGGCGCGGATTGTGCGGGGCATTGTCACAAATCTGCTGTCTGCAACCGGAGCCGACCAGATTGGAGCCAAATTTGGGTTAAGCCGATCGACAGGCGGACAGTCACTCTCGTGGTTAATTGGCACGATCGTCTACGTCCTGATCTTGATCCCCGCCGCAACGGCAGCGCTGGATGCTTTGGCAATTCCCGCCATCTCAAATCCGGCGACTTCGATGCTCAATCAGATTCTCAGTGCCTTACCCAAAATCTTCACAGCCGTGTTGATTTTGGCGATCGCCTATGTGATTGCCAAATTTGTTGCTGATTTAGTGACTAATCTCCTGTCGGGCATCGGGTTCAACAACGTTTTTCAGTGGTTAGGTCTTCCGTCGCCGACTCCCCAAGTGCCCTACAGCACGGAGTTTCAGACGGGCGAAACGTTACATGATCCCACGTTGATTGATCCCACGATCTCAAAGTCAACCATTCGCACCCCGTCAGAAATTGTCGGTGTGGTGGTGTTGGTGGGCATCATGCTAGTGGCAACCGTTGCCGCGATCGATGTGCTCCAGTTTGAGGCACTGAGGCAGATCGTGGCAGGCTTGCTCGTCGTCTTTGGTCGGATTTTGGTGGGATTAGTTGTCTTCGCGGTCGGCTTATATCTCGCCAACCTTGCCTATAGTTTGATCAACAGTTCTGGGAGTCGTCAGGCAAATCTACTCGGTCAAACGGCACGCGTTTCGATCATTGCGCTAGTGGCAGCAATGGCACTTCAGCAAATGGGAATCGCTCCCAATATCGTCAATCTGGCGTTTGGGTTGCTGTTGGGCGCGATCGCGGTGGCGATCGCGCTGTCGTTTGGGTTGGGTGGTCGTGAAGTCGCAGCTGAACAACTGCGCGAATGGCTCCAAGAATTCAAACGTTAGAACTCTTTAGATTTCCAACAAAAAAGGTGCGTTGCTGAATGTGACGCACCTTTCTGATGGCTTGAATGCTCTTTCGTGGGAAAAGAGACGTTCCAGCGAAACATCTCTACGAGTGTCGGGTGAATTTATTAGCGATCGTGTGGATGAATCAATTTAAGGTAAGTTGGCAGCACAATCTAGATTTCGTTTTTCACAACCGCTTTTCGGCTGTTGAAATCGAGTTTGGCACGTAGTTCATCTTTAATGCGGTTAAGAATTGATGCCTCATCTAGAGAAGACAGAATGCGAGTGACGACCGCTTTAGGTCCGTCGGGTCCCCACGATGCGCCGTTTGCAAGATAGGCTTTGGTCACTTGTCCAATCCCGTAAGACGAGATGCCTGCGACTCCGGCTTGAGTCAACGCAACCGAAAGGTATGGAGCGAGTGACATCCCGCCTGTTGCGGGAGCCGCTAAACCTAGCAAACTTTTGAGAGAACCGAGTCCTAGATTTGCCAGCAGTTCGCTCGCTGTGATGCCGCCCATCGCGATCGCGATCTTCTTCAACAGCCCGATCGCTCCCTGCTGGGTCATGCTAATCCCGTACAGTTTTGACAGGGTGAGAATCATCGCCACATCGATCGCTGCACTGCTGAGAATGTCTAATACGGTGATCGGATTGATCGCGATCGCCACCGCTTTCGTCATCACCCCATTCCAAATAATCCGATTGGCGGTCTGCTCTCGAATCGCCATTTTGCGCTGCACCAATTGCTCATTTACATCGTCGGCGTAAAGCATCGTGTTGAGTGCCACCAGCGATTTTCCTTCTCGGTGCAAGACCTCCAAGATTTTTAGCTTCAGGTCTTCGACTTGCGGCTCTCCGGCGCTCAACTGCACGGACGTGCGACCATCGGGACGCTTCACTGCTCTGGCAATCAAGGGAGACGCTGCCGCCATCACAATCTCGTCAGGCGAGAGCAGTTCTTTGACTCGCTCATCTCGAATTTTTTGGTAAATGCTCACCCGATCGGCATCTGGATATTGATCAATCTTGTTCAGCACCAAAATGATCGGCTTTCCCACTTCTCGCAGTTCTGAAAGCGCCTGAAACTCCACCTTAGTCATATCACCAGAAATGATGAATAGCAGCAGATCTACGTGTTTTGCCACCTGCCGCGCCAGGGCTTCCCGCACCTCTCCGTCTACTTCATCAATGCCGGGAGTGTCGATCAATTCGATGTGAGACTCATTAATACCAGGGAGGGAGACGCGTAGAATGGAACGATCGCTGCCCTTGATCGCTTCGCGAGTCAAACTCCAGTTTGCCGACTGCTGAATCTGAGTCACCCCATGAATCGCACCCGTTTCAAAAACCTTTTCCCCTAGAAGAGAATTCAAGATCGAGGACTTGCCTCGCCCCACCATGCCAAACGCCGCGATGTGCACCACTAGCCGATCCAGCTTATCAAGCATGGTTTCTAGCCCGTTAATCTCTGGCTCTAGCCCCGATCGCTCTTGAGGAGTCAAGTCTAGATTTTCGACGAGATCGCGCAGAGCTGTTTGAGCTTGCTTATAGTTCAGTTCTGCCTGAATTTCATCAAAGCTGAGAATGGCTTCGTCTAAACCTTGACTGAAGGCAGATTGGAGCGGTGTTGCAGAAGGCAAATCGCCGGGATCTGCGGTTGAGTTAGACATCGGTTTTGAGGATTAATTCAGTTAAAACAAGAGTGATATCAACAGAATGCAGCTACGATCTAAGTCACTTAGACCGCTGATCTATCCTCGCTTGATCCTAACAGCCGCTTTAGCGATCGCGCCGAGTCCGACGGGCGGTGACTTGCTTGCGTTTGCGCTTCTCGATCGGAGTTTCAAAGTGGCGATGAGATCTCGCGTCTGCTAAAATCCCTGCTTTTGAGACTTGCCGCTTAAATCGGCGGAGCGCTGATTCAATACTTTCGTTTTCACCTAAAAGCACTTGAGTCATCTTCCAAAGTGTTCCTCAAACTCATCGTTAGATAGTATAAAGTGTAAACAAGTTAGAAGGCACGACCGCGCTGTGCCATCTTTTAGATTATTTACAGAGCTATCTTAAACGAAGCTCTTAAGACATCCATCAGCGAAGCAAAACTAGCATCAGAGAGTTTTATTTTTGACTCAACGATCGATAAAAAGCCTTCCGATGCTGGCTGAGCAGAGCCAAATCCAGCCCATTCGACTCCGCTCAGGGAGCAACTCCTCCAAAATTATGCCGTTATCCTTTCATAAGTCCTAAGCTAGCTGGTTGACGAAACAGAGATTGAGTGTGCTGAAGTTGGCGCTAAGGGCAATGTGCAAGTTTTCCATCGCAGCAATCAGCCAATGTACGCAATTACAGGTGTGAGATTCATAGTGGCTGAATAAAATTGAAAACCGTTTTTCTAAATAGGGCTTGACTTTACGGCAGAGCAGCACAATCTTCAGCAACAGGCTGGTCGTCAGCGTCGGACCTAGATTTGAAAGCAGGTCTACAAAGACAAAATGCTGAGGCTGTTGTGGGCTTTCGACCACTAAAAAGCTGAGTAATTGACTGCAAGTTCTGACAATCAGAAAATCATTTAACGGCTGAAAATTGCTTTCGGGCAACGTGTTTTCTAGTTGAGCATAAAGCTGTTTGTTAAACTGCCGCTTGCCATAGTCAGACTCGATCGATGCCGTGATGTATTGATAAAGATCGTCTTTGAATGCTTTAAATGATTTCGTGTCGCTCGTGTGGCTTAGAAAGCGTTGAGCGATATCTCGATGAGTATAAGCTCCCTCAATTTTGCCTGCAAACTGCTGCAATGCTAGCCGCAGATCCCGATCGTTCAGCAACGTCGGGTTTTTGACGGGTGTAATCAGTCGGGCAGGAACTTGAGTGGGAGTGATGATCGAACACAGTGTAGTGGCTTCGCGAATCCCAAACGATCGCCGGACTTGATAGGTCACATATTGAGACAGGTCAATTTCATATTGTCTCTGCACCTGAGTTTGAATCTGTCGAATCGACTCTTGGTGCTCATCAGGGGTGCCTTCACTCACCAGACAATGCTCATAAAGATAAGGATAGCGCCGGATTAACGTTCCTAACGGTGACGTTTCTGCACTGTGAGTTTCGGCTCCTTGAACCATCAGTTGAGACAATCGGCGCAGCGTCAGATATTGCTCAGTCTCAAGAAATTGTTTAATGAGTTCTCGGAGTTGCTTAACGACACGAGTGCGAGCATATTCTATGACTGGGCGAGTAGGCGACGATGACAGCAGCGCGACTAGCTCAACGATCGCGGTCTGTGACTGAGGTCGAGCTTGCCAACGGTTAATCAAAATGTGGCAACAACGATTAAGAATGAACTTAAATTCTTGCTCAGCGATTTTTGAGGCGACGACTTTATCGAGATCTGAGAGAACTTGAGGATCGTAGCTGGTTCCTTCAATAAAAAGCGATCGAAAGCGCTCAATCAACTGCCGGGGTGACTCGCATTGCACGCGATCGAGAAAATGGTTATAAAGCCTTTGCTCTTCTTGAGCGATTTCACGATTACGATAAGTGGTCCATGTGCTCATCGGGCGGAGACTCCTATAGGTAGAGGTTGGAGTTTAACGGTGCTGCTCTTACCGATTTCAGGAGTTCTTTAAAAGATACAGGTTTAGGTGATGAATTGCACATGATAGAAATCCTAAATCAACTGAGTATGAATGCACAGCCCTAAATCCATGAAGGCTATAGATACTGCCAATCCTACCTGAGCAAATGCGCCTTTAGGTGTAACTGGAGTCACTTAATCAAAACTAAATACGGCAACCTTGATTCGCTTAATCGTAGCTTCATATTCTCTCTAACGAATCCGTAAATTTCGTGATTGACAGCGTTGTCTCACTCTGGCTTCCCACGGCACTGGAGTTCTAATTAGAACTACGATCGCTTACGTTACTTTAAGCACGTCATAATTTGAGCAGAACGACACGTAGTGTTTAATACAAGGCACACCAATAGTATTCCGCAATCAACATCCGCATCCGGGAGGGTTAGGGAAACTGGGATAGCGATCGTGTTCAAAAGTGAGCGCTGAACCGTAGAGGCGCTATTCTTCGACCTGATTGATCCGGCGTAGATTTAACACGTCAGTCATCTTTCTAACCTGGGTGAAGGTGCGCTCTAATTGAGCATGGTCACAGATGTCGATTCCTAAATCAATGACGGCGGTCTGATCGGGGAAAGTTTTGACCTGAGCATTGCGGACGTTGATGTTGTTATCGGTGAGGCGAGACAGAATATCTTTGAGCACGCCCACGCGATCGATGACATCAATTTGAATGCAAACGGGGTAGGTTTGGGGTCGTCCGCCGTTGCGACTGGTGGGGTTCCAGCTTACAGGAACTAAGCGATCGCCATCTACATGTTCTACATTGCTACAGCCTTGACGGTGAATTGAAATGCCGCGATTACTTCGGGTAACGACTCCAATAATGGCTTCACCGGGGACGGGGTTACAACAACCCGCGAGGTGATAGAGCAAGCCCTCGACCCCCGCGATCGGTGACTTAGTAGAAGTCGCAGGGGGTAACGATCGCAGCGTTGGAGCAGAGGACAATAAAAGTTGGGGATCAGCCGAAATGCTGTCAGCATCAGATATTTTGACGAGCGGCTGTTGAGCTTTGACGGCTTCTCGAATGCGGTTAAACACCAAGTTGAGGGTCATTTCTCCATAGCCAACCGCAGCCAGCAGATCTTCAACACTGTGATAGTTACAGCGTTCGGCGGCGACTAGCATGGGTGCGGACTTGAGCAGCGCTTCAAAGCCATTTTTGCCCAGTTCTTTCTCTAACATTTCTCGTCCGCGCAAGATGTTTTCGTCTCGGTGCGATCGCTTATACCATTGCCGAATCCGATTGCGGGCGCTAGAGGTGACGACAAAATTGAGCCAGTCTAAGCTGGGGCGAGAATTCTTTTGCGTAATGATCTCAACGATGTCGCCATGATGCAGCGTCGTATCGAGTGTGACCATGCGCCCGTTGACTTTGGCACCTGCACAGTGATTGCCAACTTCGGTGTGAATGCGGTAAGCAAAATCGACAGGAGTCGATCGAGAACTGAGAGAGACGACTTCTCCGCGTGGCGTAAAGACAAAGACATCGCCATCAAACAGATTGTCTTTAATGCTCTCTAAATATTCTTGAGCATCTTTGAGATCGTTTTGCCAGTCGAGTAACTGCCGCAACCAGGTGAATTTTTCATCAGTGGTCGTCATCTGTTGAGTGCTAGAACTACCTGCCTCTTTATATTTCCAGTGAGCGGCAATTCCATATTCAGCGACGTGGTGCATTTCTAGAGTCCGAATCTGGACTTCTAGAGGGCGACCCGTGTTGCCGATGACGATCGTATGCAGTGATTGATAGCGGTTTGATTTAGGAAGCCCGATATAGTCTTTAAAGCGCCCGGGAATAGGACGAAACATATCGTGAACGACCGCTAAGGCGCGATAGCATTCGTCATTAGTATTGACAATAATCCGAATCGCCGCGACATCATAAATTTGCTCATAGTCTTTCTGCTGACGCTGCATTTTTTGGTAGATACCATATAAATGCTTAGGACGACCGCTCACCTCTATACAATTCACCCCTAATTGAGTCATTCGCTCTTTGAATGTTTGGGCGACTTGCACGAGTTGACTTTCTCGATCGCCCCGTTTTTCTGCCACCAGTTGCCTCACCTTTTGATAAGCATCGGTTTCAAGATACTTAAAGGCGAGGTCTTCTAGTTCCCATTTGAGGTTGCCGATGCCTAGACGATTGGCGAGGGGTGCAAAGATTTCTCTGGTTTCAAGGGCGATGCGACGACGCTTTTCGTCGGGGAGATGCTCTAGAGTTCGCATATTATGGAGGCGATCGGCAAGCTTGACCACAATCACGCGAATGTCTTGCGCCATCGCCAAAAACATCCGACGAAAATTTTCTGCCTGACGCTCAGTTTTGCTCGAAAATTTAAATTTAGAGAGTTTGGTGACTCCTTCAACCAGACAGCGCACTTCTGATCCAAACCGCTCCCCGATCTCCTCAGCAGTGACATCGGTGTCTTCAACTACGTCATGCAAAAAGCCTGCTGCGATCATGGTGCTGCTGCCACCAAAATCGCGCAATAATCCAGCAACCGCTACTGGATGGGCGATGTAAGGCTCTCCTGATGCGCGATATTGTCCCTCGTGAAGCTGATAGGCAAACTCAAATGCCCGACAAACCAGGTCATCATCTTTCAACGAGTCGGGGTTGTCTGGATGCGATCGCTGAATCAAACATTCGCGTAACCAATCAGGAAGCGTAATGTCCTTAGTGGGAATAGAAACTGCTACGTTCATGCTGTCTAGCTCGGAGGGTGGGCGGGGCAGGAACTGAGAGATAACGAATGATTTTACTGTAATCGTGTATTTTCGTATACCAATCGCTCAATACATAGGCGACAGGTCTAGCAGAGAGACTGACTGCTAGCTAATAGGATTGATGATAATTTGTGATATTTCAGGTCTTTAGAACTAATCACACCCCAGAAAAACCTGACCGATATCGTGCTAAAGACTGAGATTTTTAATCAACCTTAAAGTCGTTAAGACTGAATTTATGCTCATTCTATCAACGGGATCATGTTTCTTAACACGAATTTTGACCGGTAAGCCGAATTTCGCAAGGGAAAATCACGAACTATGTTATGGGTTCTGGAAGATTGATCGAGAATTTCTGCCTCTTTGAGGAGGGCGCATTCTGGGGTCTCGTCTAACTTGAATTCATCACATTTAGGGAATTGGTGAGATGAGCTATCCTCAAGCACCCTGGACATTGAAGGGATTTGCGTTTCAAACGCTGCATTTAGTTGACATCGCTACAGCATCGCCGTTTATTCCGCCAGAGCTAGCGATCGTGTCGGCTGCCCCTGGCAAAACCTTAGGAGGTGTTTATCTGGCGCAATATGGGGCTGGCTCTAGTCTGGAATATAACGAGTTAATAGTGGTGGCTGGCGTTGTGAGGCGAGAGCAAACGATCGGGGCTTGGGTCTCTCATATTTATGTAGATAATCCCGATTCAGCGGCGGGCGGTCGAGAGATTTGGGGAATGCCTAAAGAGTTAGCCACATTCGACTGGCAAGCAGGAGCGCG
This sequence comes from Phormidesmis sp., assembly GCA_965277365.1. Taxonomy (GTDB): domain Bacteria; phylum Cyanobacteriota; class Cyanobacteriia; order Leptolyngbyales; family Leptolyngbyaceae; genus Phormidesmis_A. The sequence continues at coordinate 283,023 of CBDICO010000007.1, forward strand.
GCGAGTGGTGGTTCAACAAGACGATCGGGTCTTGTGTTCGTTGAGTTCTAGCTGGCGGGTGAGCCTTTTGAGGCAGGCGATCGCGTTTCCAGTCTATAGTTTGTTGAATTCTAATTTTCTGCTGTTTGGAGCGACAGCCTCAGCTAATTTTGGTTTGATGGGAGCCAAATTAGAGGTGCCAGAGGCTTCTCCGTTTGGGGGATTGATAGACACGACACCGATTTCTGTGTTGAGTGCAGACTCGTTGGATCTAAGAGTTGATGCGCCGAGGGTCGTTGCGCAAAGAGTTTCCGATATTCCCTAAGCGATTTGCGTAACCCCATAAAATCCTTAGTCCGTTGTCCGTGGGTTTTGTCTGCGCTCAACTCACTAAATCTATAACGAGATCTGAGTGAAGTCGAAGCCCGATCGGTTAAGACTCGTTTAAGCTGCACTTCTCCAAGCGATTGTAGGCTCTCCTAGCCATTTTTCTAGGGAGTGATCTGCCCATTTTTCTGATGCTGGTTACTTCGAGACTGCGGCATTCTAAAGTGAATGAGTCTGGAAATAAGCATGACAACCCCTTCTGATAGTCCCGGTGTGTTGCTGGAATTTTCTAATCAATTAGCAGACACTGTAGAGCAATCAGCGCGATCGGTCGTTGCTGTCAATGCTCGTCGAAAAATGTCTTCAACCGGAGTCTACTGGCGATCGGGAATCATCGTCACAGCAGATCATACGGTGAATCGAGACGAAGAGATTAGCATTACCTTACCCGATGGGCGTAGTGTGCCTGCGACATTAGCAGGTCGTGACTCTAGCAGTGATTTAGCATTGCTAAAATTAGAGAACGTTGATTTACCAACCGTTGAGATTAGTGATTCTTCAGCGTTGAGAATTGGGCAGATTGTATTAGCGATCGCTCGCTCAAAAGAGGGCGCAACCAGTGCCAGTATGGGCATAATCAGCACGATCGCAGGTGCATGGCGCGGCTGGCAAGGCGGACAGATTGATCAATTTATTCGTCCTTCTTTGATGCTCTATCCTGGGTTTTCGGGTAGCCCATTAGTGGATGCAGAAGGGCGTATGGTGGGCATCAACACAACAGGTCCGCGTCATATGACACTATCGATTCCATCAGCGACGGTGAATCGAGTTGTCGATCAACTGCTGCAAACAGGACGAGTTGCCCGTGGTTATTTAGGATTGGGAATGCAGGCGGTGCAGTTACCTGATGCGTTGCTGCAATCGCTCAACCTGACTCAAAGCGGGGTGATTGTGATCAGCATTGCACCGGGCGCACCAGGAGATCAAGCCGGAGTGTTGATTGGCGATATTATCACCGTGCTAAATGGCACTCCGATCGCTGATGTCAGGGATGTGCATCGCGTGCTCGACCCCGATCGAGTCGGTCAACCTCTGACCGCACAGATCATTCGAGGAGGCGCGGTTGTTGAGGTGACGATTACGGTTGGCGAACGACCAGGGAGAGAAAGCTAAATGCAAAAGATTCATCAGACTCCTTTGACCAAAGAATTGACGACGATCGCAGATCATCTACGTCGCTGCACCGTTCAAGTACGATCGGGTAAATCAGGAGCCGGATCAGGGGTGATCTGGAATGAGAACGGCGTAATTATTACTAACGCTCATGTGGTGAACGGCACCAAAGCTGAGATAGAACTGTCCGATAAAAACGTGTTAAACGCGAACGTGATTGCTAGAAATGTTCAACGAGATTTGGTTGCGCTGCAAATTCAAGCAAACAACTTATCGGTTGCAAACGTGGGAGACTCCGATCGCCTACGAGTCGGTGAATTTATTTTAGCAGTGGGCAATCCGCTTGGATTAGTAGGGGCTGTCACGACTGGAATTATTCACACCCTTGGCTCGACCCATCGTCAACCGTGGATTCAAGCCGACGTAAGACTGGCTCCAGGTAACTCTGGAGGCGCACTTGCCAATGCTCAGGGGCAGGTGATTGGCATCAATACCATGATTGTGAATGGCTGCGGATTTGCCATTCCAAGCAATGTCGTGCAGCGATTTCTAGGGGATCAGAGCGATCGTCCTTATTTAGGAGTTTCGCTTCAGCCTGTGATGGTGCCGATCGATCGCCGACCCGTTTACGGTTTATTAATTACAGAAGTCGAGTCTGACAGCCCTGCTGAAGCAGCTAATTTGCAAACAGGAGATGTATTAATTGGGGTGCGAGGCACGTCGTTTCAAACGCCAAACGAGTTGTTTGAGATTCTAGAGCGCTCTCACACAGGCGACGGGCTACCGCTCACCGTTCTCCGAGGAGGTCAGCGTAGAGTTGCAGAGGTGATTCTATACAGTCGAGAACCCGAAGGAGTCGCAGCATGATCCCGTCTTTACTATAGATTCGACTATGATTCGAGTTTTAGTGGTAGCACCCTCGATCGTCATGCGAACTGGATTAGAAGCGCTGATCACAACCGATCCGACGATCTCAGTAATCGGCACTTCTGCCAGTCTAGATGCCGTTACTCAGCCGATCGAGTCACTGCAAGCCGATGTGATTTTGCTCGACTGGAGCGGGCAAGAAGACGAATCGATTTCAATATCTGACACCAGCTTACAAGCCGCGATCGTGCTGTTAGTGGATGATCTGCCAGAAGGCACGATCGCCGAATTGCTGCGGATTGGAGTGCGGGGAGTCATCTCTAATGAGTCAACGGCAACTGAAATAGTGAGCGCGATCGTCGCTGTTGCCGCCGGACTCACCGTTCTTCATCCTGACGTGATGGAGATGTTGCTGCCTGTCCTTCCGGTGACGACTCGCCCATCTGAAACCCCCATTCAAGCCTTAACGGGTCGCGAGGTTGAAGTGTTAGGAATGCTGGCAGAAGGGCTAGGAAACAAAACGATCGCGCGTCGGTTAACCATTTCTGAACATACGGTTAAGTTTCACATTAGCTCGATCTTCAGCAAGCTCAACGCTTCTAGCCGCACGGAAGCGGTCATTCTCGGTGCTCGACAGGGGTTAATCTTGATCTGATACAAGTAGACAGGCGCACTAAAAGCCAACTTGTGGGAATGGGCTTCGCTCAACCCGCTGGGAGTTCTGACTTTGAGCGGAGCCGAAACGCGTCTTACAGTTCATTCTGTCCATTTCCTTAGCCCTACAAAATTGTATTAGAACGCTGTAGTGAGATCGAAGCAATAAGGGGCTTAAGACCCTTGTTCTAAAGTAGCTGCGTGGAACGGTACTCATCCAATTTTCTCTGAATTATTAGGCTATTTCAGTGCAAAAAGATGGTCATAAATGCGATGGATGCGAAATTCTAGAACCGTCTGTTGATTTGCCCAGCTCAACTGAAGAATCACTACATCCGCATGGGCGAACCAAGCATCATCCACAAGCTGAAGCGGAACGTCGATCGGAAAAATGCGATACCCCAATTTTTGCGCTCTATGAACTGCATTGAGTTCCAACAATGATGGAAATTCTGTGCTATTCAGCTTCACAACGCTATTCACTTGACAAGGCATTCCCATAGCATCTCACCTTATATTTGCAAATGGTGATCTTTTCGGCGTTGCTGTCGGGTATGAACCAAGGAATTCGCCCTCAGCCTAGCCCTAGTCCGTACGAGAGGGAACAAGATCTCCAGATCCCCTCTCCCGCAGGAGAGGATTGGAGTGAGGGTCATTCATAGTTCTACCGCAACGTTCATCTTTGTCTATCACCCGGCTGATCGTTGAGCGGGTGTTTTAAGCAGCTTATTCACTAGAGCAGGAATCTCAGAGGGACGATCGGCAACCGGAATCTTAGCGCGCTTAAATGCATTGACTTTGCTGTCGGCACTGCCAATATCAAGACCAAGCTCAGCAATTTGTGAATCAATAATGGCTCCTGCGTGTCCCATTCGCCTGCCTTTCGGAGCACTTCGCCCAGCAATATAGGCAACCACAGGCTTATCGATCGCTTCTGCAATATAGTGAGCTGCGGCTTCTTCGCTATCTCCGCCAATCTCACCGACTAAGACGATCACGTCAGTTCTGTCGTCTTCGTCGAGAATCTGTAACCACTGAGGAAATGAGGAGCCGACGATCATGTCGCCCCCCACACTCACCCCGATCGATTGTCCTAACCCTGCCTGAGTGAGTGACCAGGCAACTTCATAAGTCAACGTGCCACTACGACTAATCAAACCCACTGACCCAGGAGTATAGAGATCGGGTGGATGAATGCCCAACAAAATTTGCCCTGGCACAATAATTCCGGGGCTGTTGGGTCCGACTAGCAGCGTTTCGGTCGCTTCGGCTTTGCGGATGAGATGCACCATATCTAAAGGCGGGATGCCCTGACTGATCAAGATCACCTGCCGAATGCCTGCGGCGATCGCTTCTAATGCCGCATCTAGCGCCGCATAAGGCGGAGTGCAAATGACCGCCGCATCAACGGCTCCTATGAGCGGAAGCGCCTGCTCTAACATGTCAAAAACGGGAATTCCTTTCAGCGTTTGTCCCCCAAATCCAGGACTGATGCCAGCAACCACCTGCGTTCCATACCCCTGCATGAGCGGCGCACACGTCACTCCCAACGGCTCCATAATGCCTTGCACAATTACCTTGCTAGTTGGAGTAAAAATCATAGCGGTTTAAGAGGTAGCTGCTTAAAGAGATCGACAAGCAGATCAAAACGTTTGGGAACAGAAAAGGCGACCTACAAGGACTATAAACGTTCCACTCTAGAGTCGCAAGACGGGAGAATTCTACAGCGTAGGGTTGAAGTGCTAGAGTTTCTAAGGGTTGGAGTAGCAAAATTGCCTAACTGAGCAGAGCGACAGAAAGGGGGTAGTAGTTGGTAGTGTAGGAGCTACAAAATTATATTTCTGCTGAGTCAACTACAATATGGGAGATTTTGCCCAATCCCCTAATCACCACTCAAGATTAGATTAGAAGTTCCGTAAAAACACGGGACATTCTGTAAATTAAGATCTAGTTAATGTTTGGTTAAGTCGATTTTTTGGTCTGTTTTGTAAAGCTCACCGTTTGCGAAACTGCGATCTCTAAGTCATCAATCACTAAGGCTTGAGTCGTCGATAATCGTTCTTTTGCCTCTGCTAGGCAAGAGCCAACTAGTCTAACCACCAGTTGAGGCGTGCGAGCCACTCGACTGACAAGACCTTCTTCTCTGGCTTCACTAATGCTGCGCACCTTGCGACTTTGGTGTTGCAGAAAGCGCACGATCGCATCCGCAATCTGATCGCACGGCACCGTTCCACTCACCAAATTGATCAACACCACTCTCACTTGCTTGTTTTGAGCGATCGCTTCTAACCCATTTTCTAACCGTTTACTCAGAATTTCAGGCATACAACTATAGTGAGTTTCGCTGCCAATGTCCAAGAAGTTGGCGGGCTTGCCTCCCGATTGACAGACTAGATCCATCGTTGCCATTGCCAGTCCTGCACCATTACAAAGAATTCCAATTTGTCCATCGGAGTTTAAAGTAGGAACGACTTCTGGTACACGAGCAGTCTGTAAAGCCAACTCGTCCAAGACACGAAGCGGATCGGCGGGTGCTTTTGGGTTAAGTGCGGCAAGGGCAGGATGACGGGCAAGCGCATCGTCGTTGACGGTCACTTTGCCATCAAGTGCCATAACTTCTCCCGTCGGGCTGACTCCAAGAGGATTGATCTCCACCAGATCAAGATCATTGTCGAGAAACAGCCGATACATTTTTTCGACAATCGCGCTGACTGAGTTGATGAGCGCGCCCTGCAATCCCATTTTCAGCATCAAGCGACGGGCATAGAAGGGCGAAAAGTCTTGATCGACGACGACGTGTTTCATTTCGTCGATCGCGGCTTGCACATCTACGCCACCCTTTAAAGAACCTAACAGCACAGGTCTGCGAATCGATCGATTGAGCGCCACTGCTAGATAGAGTTCTTGCTGCACGTCGTATTTTGCCTCTGCTAGCAGCACTTTTGGGTATTCGCCCATAATCGGCAAATTGAAGATCGTTTGAGCCGCCGCCACTGCGTCGATGGTATTTTCAACAAACCGAACGCCGCCCACCCGTCCCCGTCCGCCCATATAGACCTGAGATTTAAGCACGATCGGATAAGGTAACTCTAAGCCCTTAAGATCTTTGGGGCGATCGATGCGCTGCGATGGCAAAACAGGAATGCCCATTTCACGGAAAAGCTCTTTTGCCTGGTATTCGAGTAAGTCCATCACGGTGAGTCTTAGTTAAAGAATGAACGAAAAACAAGTTGAAATTGACGACTCTACTTATTTTTTCTTGTCTGCCAGTCTTTTGCGACAAGATCGATGCCATAAAATCGTTGCCAGAACTGATCTACCAGACTGGTTGGCAGAACTTTGGTCATCATGAACAGTAGAAAATCACCACTGGTTGCCGCGACATAGCGAGGGCGAGGGTTTCGGGCGGTCATGGCTTTAAGAATAACAACTGCCACCTGTTCAGAAGTCCAGGCTCGGCTACTGGTTTGCTTTTCTAAATCTTCTAACTTTTTAAAGGCAACCCGATAAGGAGAATGTTCAGGATCGTGAATCGTGCGCTCGACTTCTTTGTCTACTACGTCAAAAAACTCGGTGCTGACCGGACCTGGCTCAATCACACTGACTCGAATGTTAAACGGTGTTAACTCTCGCCGTAGAGAATCGCTCACTGCCTCCAATGCAAACTTAGAGGCACTATATAACCCTCCAAACGGAAAGGCAATTTTGCCTGCGAGGGAACTGACGTTAATAATTCTACCGCCCCCTTGATCTCGCATGACGGGAATTAACGCCTGAATTAAAGCGATCGCGCCCAACACATTCACCTGCAACTGTCGCTGAACGGCATCTGGGGGAATTAGCTCGATCGGACCCATTTGCCCGTAGCCTGCGTTATTGACCAAAATATCAACGCGACCGAAGCGATCAAGGGTTTTCTTAGCAAGCGCCTGCACCTGTTGGACTTGCGCCATATCGGTAGGCACAATCAGCACCTCTGCCCCGGCTTTGCTGCACAGCTCGGCAACGTGAGCGAGTTTTTCGACATTTCGGGCAGCTAAAACTAGGCGAATGCCGAGGTAACGATCGGCTAAAAATCGCGCTAGACCTGCCCCAATTCCAGCAGAGGCACCCGTAATTAAAATAACTTGCTCAGATAAGGGAGAGGTTTGCGGCATGGCTCCAAAGGTCGATCGGGATCGATCAAATCATTATTATCAAGATTAGGGAGGCGCATCCCCGATCCTTCGTCATTTGTTATTGACTCTTTAGAGTGAACCCTTTCGATCGTTACTCAGTCTAAAGACTATAACTTACCAATCCAGTGGAGGAACGATCCACAGGTGTTAGCAGCAGCGATCGATGTGATAGCGAAAGACTCGTTTACGAACAGTCAGTTTGAGGAGTCGGATCAAGACTTGGTGCATCGCTGTGTGAAGGGAGATTCCCAGAGCTTTCGTCGCCTCTATCAACGGCATCAGAACCGAGTTAGAGCGATTCTCTACCAGCTTTGCGATCCTATGGCTCTAGACGACTTGGTGCAGGAAGTGTTTCTGCGGGCATGGAAAGGCTTACCCAAATTTCGGCAATCTGCCCAATTTTCGACTTGGCTCTACCGCATCGCCTGGAACGTCGCCTCTGATCAGCGGCAAATCATAGCTAAAGGGCGATCGCGCCTCGAAGCGTTGACTCATCAATCTCCAACGCACCAAGACGCGCCTGATCTCATGCACTTACACTATCAAGATTTAGTGCAGCGAGGGCTAAAGCATCTCAGCTTTGACCACCGCAGCATTTTGGTTTTACATGATTTGGAGAGTGTGCCGCAGAAGGAGATTGCCAAAATTTTAGAGATTCCGGTGGGCACGGTGAAATCTCGTTTGTTTCATGCCCGTGCTGCAATGCGACAATTTCTCTATCAAGAGGGAGTCCAGCTATGAGTTTGTTTTCTGATGATGATCAGGATTTAGTCGAGTTTTTGCGCCAGCATCGATCGCCGCCACCTCCTCCTGCCGTGGGACTGGAAAGAGAGATCATGATCGCGATCGCGGGGAGTCGCGATCGCTCAACTCCTCGTCGCTGGAATCGTTGGATTGCTGCTCCCGCACTAGCTGCCAGCTTAATCACCGCAGTGCTCAGCTATCGTGCTTTGGTGCCACCTCAACCGAGCGCGGGAGACGTTGCAACACTAGAGTCATTCATTGAGACTAACTGGCATAGCACCATTTCTAATAGTTCAGACACCGATTTGAGCTCAATAAACGATGAATGATCGCCCTTCTCGCTCTCCTCTTAAGTCTCCGATAGTTCGTCGGGTCGCCGTGATCGCGGTTCTGCTGATGGCGCTTGGAGGGGGAGCGATCGCCCTTAAAAGCAACCATCAGGCAGATGCCAACATGGAACCGTCTCCAGGTGCGATCGGTACTGTACCTCAATCGCCTACACCGTCACGGCGAGGTATGGGCTGGCTGAAAGATCTCAATCTCACCGCCGATCAGATGCAGAAAATTCAGGCGATTCGTCGTCAGTCTAAAGAGCAGATTGACCGTCAGCGTCAAGCCATTCAGCAGACCCAGCAGGAGCTGCAATCGCTAATAGCAGGTGATGCTTCTGTCGCTCAAATTCGTGAGAAATATCGTCAAGTCAAAACCTTGCGCGAACAGTTAGCAGATACACAGTTTGACAGTCTTTTAGAAACGCGACAGGTGCTGAATGCTGACCAGCGGCACAAATTTGCCGATCGGATGCAGCGACGCAAAGATCCTAATGATAAAGTGCCGCGATCGTAAGTGCCGCGATCATGGGGATCACGATCGGAAGTGCCACCAAGAGCGCCCGTCCGTCAAGACGAAGAACCTGACCCTCTGATTTGAGTAAAAAGATCAGAGCCGTAACGCCCATCACAACCCAGATGCCGCCAAAGATGAAGAAGATCGTATAGGCTGCGTTTCCCATTATAAACTCCCTCTAAAAATACGTTTGTGCAATCATATAAAGCCTAATTTATATAGAGTCAGATGACCGTTTACCTTTATCTGCATGGGTTTGCATCTAGCCCCCGATCGCGGAAGGCACAAGATTTGCACGATCGCTTCACTGCCCTAAATCTCACGCTCCATATCCCTGATCTTAACCAAAACGACTTTACTCATCTGACTCTGACTCGTCAGATCCAGCAGGTGTGTGCTGAGTTACCCGTCCATCAACCTGTCATACTCATCGGCTCTAGTTTAGGAGGATTGACCGCCGCTTGGGTCGGAGAGCAATGTCCTCAAGTCGAGCAGTTAGTTCTGCTGGCTCCCGCGTTTGGGTTCCTCACTCACTGGCTGCCCAAACTGGGAGAAGACCCGTTACAGCGATGGCAATCTGAGCAACTTCTGATGGTTTATCACTATGCAGTAGAGCGATTCTTGCCCTTAAATTATCAATTTGTAGTGGACTGCGCTCACTATGATCAAACACGACTGCAACGACCCATTCCCACCTTAATCTTGCATGGGGTTGATGACAAGGTGATCCCCATTCAAGCCAGCCAAGACTATATAAGAGCACGCCCCTGGGTAGAGTTAGTTGAACTCAAGAGCGATCACGCATTGACGGCTGTCAGCGATTTGATTTGGGAATCGATGACTCAATTTTTAGCGTTGTAAAGAAAAGTCGGGCACGATCGTGTCCAGACTATTTCTAATAGATTCAGAAATGAAACTTGTGCTCAAAGAAATATTTGCTAATATACTGAGCGATCGTGCTAAATAACCCTCTCTAAAAGCATGATTTATTCAGAGAGCGAGGTTTGCGTTAATTCTCTACCTTATAAGAGATAAGTTCAGAGTTTGAGTCTAGTATGTTTGAAAGATAGCGAAGTTAGTTCCTAGATTCTGTTATTGTCCGATCGCTGGCTTCTCTTCTAGCCCTTCTGATTCGATTGTCGTTCCCAAGGAATTTATTATGGTAGAACCTGAATTGAAACAAGCAGAATATTCCATCAGTGACGCTCCTAGCGTAGTAATTGAGCCAAGCAGCTCTAGCCTCAAACTAGATCAAGCAGGCACGTTAGCTCCCCTCTCTGCTAGCGAAGGCAACGAGCAGTGGCGAGAAATTGGTGAAAAAGCCTATGGTTTTCTGGCATTACTTCCCGAATATTTAGGGCGATTCTTTTCTGAATATCGCAAACCGCTCGTAACTCTGGGTTTGATTTTTGGCTCGATCGTGTCGGTTAAGCTCACCCTGGCTCTATTGGGAGCGATTAATGATGTTCCTCTGCTAGAGCCAACGTTTGAGCTAGTTGGGCTGATTTACACCGTTTGGTTTGTCTATCGTTATCTGCTCAAAGCCTCTAATCGTCACGAGTTGGGTCAAGAGTTTGACAAGCTAAAGTCTCAGGTCGTTGGTAAGTAGAGACGGCTTATTTTTGTCTTAAACACGCTGCCCAAGAGAGCCTTACTCTTGGGCAGTGGTTGTAATCTGTACAGGGAGTTTGAGTCATCTGATTTTGGCAGGAGCCTGTGAGCGTAATTTTGTTTGACTTTGATGGCACGATCGCTGACAGCATCGACACAGGAATCACAATCATTAATCGGTTAGCAGAAGACTTTGGCTACAAACGGCTAGATTTAGATGAGATCAGGCGTTTACAAAATCTTAGTTCTAGAGAAATCGTCAAGCAATCAGAAGTCTCAATCTTCGCGCTGCCGTTTTTAGTCCATCGCTTTCGGGCAGAGTTAAACCGCGAAATTAAAAATCTGCAACTCATTCCTGGCATAAAAGAGGCGCTAGTCAGGTTGAAGCAACACGGCGATCGGTTAGGCATCGTCTCATCCAATTCTGAGGAGAATGTCCGAGTCTTTCTTAATGCTCACGGCTTAGAGTCTGTGTTTGACTGGGTTGCGTCGAGTCCAAAGATCTTCGGCAAAAGTCGCGTCATTAAGCGCGTGATTCGGCAAAATCGACTTGATCCCCAAACCGTTTTTTATGTGGGCGACGAAACGAGAGATATCGAAGCCGCAAAAAAAAGCAATGTGCGCTCGATCGCCGTTAGTTGGGGCTTTAACTCAAGGCAGATTTTAGCGACCCATGAGCCAGATTTTTTGATTCAGCACCCCAAAGAATTTGCAGAGGTGATTCATCAGGATGAAGAACCCAAAAGTGTTGTCTGCAATACATGATTCTTGAGCGTTTCTGTAGTTCCCATTAAAGGAGACCCGGTTCTTGAAATGCCTTCCTAAGATAGAAGTGGGGCACTTAGACATCCGTACTCCACATGTTCTATAGTGACCAAAACCCGGGAGGATGAAGAATGGTCAAAGCTCATCAACCCTTGAGCGCGATTATGCCCTCGATCGCGACTGCAAAACTCTCTCCCACCACGGCTTAGAGCAGCTACACAGCTTTTCTCCTGATGTCCAAGATCTGAGTACGTTGATGAATCGCATGGTCGAGACTTTTGGCTTTTGAATTGAGCTTAAACTCAACACTATTACCTTGTAGGAGCATTCCAATGACAGCAACCAATCATTTGTTAGAAATCAAAGACTACGGTCAAAGCATCTGGATGGATAACTTGAACCGTGACTTGATTCAGTCAGGCGAACTCAAGCGGATGATCGACCTTGATGGTTTGCGCGGCATCACGTCAAATCCGGCAATCTTTGAGAAAGCGATCGTGGGCAACAAAATCTACGACGAAGACATCGAAGCGGGGATCAGAGCCGGAAAACCACTGATGGATATTTACGAATCTCTGGTGTTCAAAGACATCCGCGATGCCTGTGATATCTTTTTGCCCATCTATGAAGAGTCTGGCGGACTGGATGGCTACATCAGCATTGAAGTGCCTCCAACGATCTCTGAGAATACTGACTCTACGATCGCAGAAGCCCGTCGCTATTACAAAGAGATTGGTCGCCCCAATGTGATGATCAAGATTCCGGGAACGCCAGAAGGATTACCCGCCGTTGAGCAAGTGATTGCAGACGGAATCAACGTTAACGTGACGCTGCTCTTCTCAGTGCAAAGTTACATCAACACCGCTTGGGCATATGTTCGGGGACTAGAGGCGCGAGTCGCGAAGGGTGAAGACATTAGCAAGATTGCCTCTGTCGCAAGTTTCTTCTTAAGCCGGATTGATAGCAACATCGACGATCGCATCGACGCGATTCTCGCCAAAGGCGTAGACCAAATCACCCAAGAGGCAAAACTGAGAGCGATTAAAGGCAAAGTGGCGATCGCCAACGCCAAAGTCGCTTACCAGGAATATAAGAAAGTGATTGGTCACGATCGCTGGTTAGCGCTGAAAGAAAAAGGGGCAAACGTGCAGCGACTTTTATGGGCGAGTACAGGCACCAAAAACCCGGAATACAGCGATGTCATGTATGTCGATGAATTGGTCGGTGCTGATACAGTCAATACGTTGCCACCTGCTACGATCAAAGCTTGTGAAGACCACTGTAACGTCGATAGCCGTATTGAGACCAATGTTAAAGAGGCATACAATCTGATTGACAGTCTTAAAGATCCCGATGTTGACATCAATCTCGCCGAAGTCATGCAAGAGCTTCTCGTAGACGGAATCGACAAATTTATCAAGCCGTTTGAGTCTCTGATGAGTTCACTGCAAGAAAAGATCGATCGTCTCGCAACCGTCAAATAAACCCATGAGGAGGGGTGAATCGAATCGGTTGTCTCATCCCTCCTTGATCCCTGATCCTCTATCCCTTCCCCTCGCCTATGGTTACTCTGCTCGAAAATCCTCTCCGCGTTGGGCTACAGCAGCAGCGAATGCCCGAACCCAACATCATCGTGTTCTTCGGCGCGTCTGGAGACTTGACCAAACGCAAACTAGTTCCGGCGCTTTATCATCTCAAGCGAGAGCGCCGACTGCCCCCTGAGTTGACGATCGTCGGGGTTGCCCGTCGCCCCTGGAGTGATGACTACTTCCGTGAACAGATGCGCGAAGGCGTTGACCAATTTTCAGATGGGGTCGGATCAGAAGCCGCCTGGGAAGACTTCGCGAAGGGCTTGTTTTACTGTCCGGGCGATATTGACGACCCAGAAAGCTATCAAAAGCTGAAGACTCTCCTGGCTGAGCTAGACGAGAAACGCGGCACGAGAGGAAATCGAGTTTTCTATCTTGCGGTCGCCCCTAACTTTTTCCCCGAAGCGATTCGTCAACTCGGAGCCTCTGAGATGCTCAAAGATCCTCAGAAGACTCGATTGGTGATTGAGAAGCCGTTTGGGCGCGATTTGAGTTCGGCTCAACAGCTTAATCGAGTGGTCACTCAAGTCTGTAAAGAAGAACAAGTCTATCGGATTGATCACTATCTGGGTAAAGAAACCGTTCAAAACTTATTGGTGTTCCGATTTGCCAATGCCATTTTTGAGCCACTATGGAATCGTCAATTTGTCGATCACGTTCAAATCACCGTGGCAGAAACCGTGGGCGTAGAAGATCGGGCTGGCTATTATGAATCGGCTGGGGCACTGCGCGACATGGTGCAAAACCACCTGATGCAGCTATTTTGCCTGACCGCAATGGAGCCACCCAATGCTTTAGACGCAGATAGCATCCGCACCGAAAAGGTGAAAGTGATCCAGGCGACGCGTCTAGCCGATGTGAACCATTTAGAAAATTCTGCAATTCGGGGACAATATTCAGCCGGGTGGATGAAGGGCAAACAGGTTCCTGGCTACCGAGTTGAGCCAGGAGTGAACCCCAACTCGACTACGCCAACTTACGTCGCCATGAAGTTTGTGGTCGATAACTGGCGTTGGCAAGGGGTTCCTTTTTATTTGCGAACGGGCAAACGGTTGCCTAAAAAGGTGTCCGAGATCTCCATCCAATTCCGCGAAGTGCCGTATCTGATTTTTCAATCGGCTGCCCAGCAAGCCAACACCAACGTGTTGACAATGCGAATTCAGCCAAACGAAGGAATCGCAATGCGGTTTGAGGTCAAAATGCCTGGGGCAGATTTACGATCGCGCTCCGTCGAAATGGATTTCAGCTATGGCAGCTCATTCGGAGTGACTGGAGGTGAGGCATACGATCGGCTGTTGCTCGACTGCATGATGGGCGACCAAACCCTATTCACTCGCTCAGATGAAGTCGAGGCAGCGTGGCGAGTCGTCACGCCTGCTCTTAGCGTCTGGGAGTCGCCTACCGATCCTGCCACAATTCCTCAATATGAAGCAGGCACCTGGGAACCCTCAGAAGCTGAGCTGCTAATCAATCGCGATGGTCGCCGTTGGCGAAGACTGTAACCTTCATCCCTCATCCTTCACTTAATATGGCTATCCACTCCCCTTCTCTGGTTCCTTTACAATCGTTGCAAGCACCTAAAGATGTCTCCCTGAGCGAGATTGAAGCGGAACTTGCTAAAATCTGGCAGAGCTATGGTACTGCGAGCGACGATGGCAAAACCCTATCTGCAACAAGAGCCGCAACCTTTACGCTGGTCGTCTATGAGCCAGAAGAAACTCAACAACTGCTAGCAGCATTGAGATTTTACACCGGACCGATCGACGGCATTGGTGGACCTCGTACAGAAGCCGCTATTCGAGCGGCTCAGTCTAACTTAGGAATGAAACTCGACGGGAAAGCGAGTCCGGCTTTATTAGAGAAACTACGAGAAGCCTTGGCTAAACAAAAAGGCGCGATCGCGACAGATGATCCCGGAAATAGCATGTCGGGCTACGCGCTGGATGCAGCAGGTGCCGGAATTGCAGACGCGATCGCCACTCAAAATCCCTGCCGCATCATCTCCCTCTTTCCCGTTGCTGGAGACGATGAAGGGGTGACGGCTCAAGTGTCTGCCTATTGCCCGATTAATAAGCGCAGCCGCAATTCTCTGGTGTGCGGTGAATACATCATGCTCAAAGGCACCGAGAGCGCTCTAGAACGAGTCGCTACGATGGTGTCTTCGCTCGTGATGGGTGAGTTGCCCAGCATTCTTTGGTGGAAATCAACGCCTAGTACGGATCAAGACTTGTTCGATCGGTTGTCTAAAACCTGCACGGCTGTAGCAGTAGACTCCAGTTATTTCATGACCGATCCCGAAGGCGACTTGCTGAAGGTGGCACACCTGATTCAATCTCAAGTGCAGGTGTCTGATCTCAACTGGCGACGACTCGCCGCTTGGCAAGAATTAACCGCAGAGGCATTTGACGCGCCAGAGCGTAGAGCCGCTATTCGTGAGGTCGATCGAGTCGTCATTGACTATGAAAAAGGCAACTCGACGCAAGCACTCATGTTTTTAGGCTGGCTAGCAAGTCGGTTAGGCTGGGAGCCTGTGTCTCGATCGAAAGAAGATGACATCTATGAGCTTCAGCGTATTCATTTAACGGCGGCTGACGGGCGAGAAATCGAAGCCGAACTTGCGGCGATTCCAACGGCTGACACGGGAGAAGTCACGGGAGACTTGGTGAGCTTAAAGCTGACTTCTACAAATCTTGAAGCCGATTGCTGCACGGTTCTCTGCTCTGAAACCACGGGCTGTATGCGGATGGAGGCAGCCGGAGGTGCCCAATCTTGCCGCATTAATCAGGTAACTCCTCTTGATGACCAGAAAGCTGAAACACTCTTAAGTGAACAGCTACAGCGTCTAGGTCAAGATGTGTTGTTTGAGGAAAGCTTGGCTGTGACCGCGAAAATTTTGGCGATCGCTGCCTAGACTTTTTCGAAAGAGGCGGGTTTCGATTAATCGTTGTGGTTGCAAAATTATGGAGACGTTCCGGTGGAACGTCTCGGTGCCATCGGATATGAATCGATGAATTCGCCATCACTCTAGCCCTCTCCTGCGGGCGTAGGGCTGTTCCATCCGAAAAATAAAAACCTTGTTTTCCATCTGACTCCAAGGAGAACTCAACTAGGGTGAAACGTAGAAACAAGGTTTGCAGGTTTTCCTGTTTCATAAAACAGCCCTGCCTCTTTGGAGGAAACTCAACCACTTTCAACGCAACCCATTGAATTGGCAGACAGACCTGGGGCATATAACCCTTACAGAAAGTTAGGACGATCGCACAAGTTCCTAAAGCGCCCTAAATCTCACTAAAATTCTCCGCAATGCCCAGGCTGAAGGTTCAACAGCGTAGGGTATTGCTATTCCATCACCCCACATTTATAGAGCAGATTAGACGCTACAATGTGACGGTTGTATTGTGCACGACGAGCCTTGATAGAGCGCTATACCCTGCCCGAAATGGGCGACTTGTGGACTGAAGCTTATAAATTCAAAACCTGGCTAGAGGTTGAGATCGCCGTCTGCGAAGCTCAGGCTGAGCTGGGTTACATCCCTTCTGAGGCAGTCGCAGAAATCAAGGCAAAAGCAAACTTCGATCCCAAAAGAATCTTAGAAATCGAGGCAGAAGTCCGCCACGACGTAATCGCTTTCCTCACCAACGTCAACGAATATGTTGGCGAGGCTGGACGATACATTCACCTGGGAATGACCAGTTCAGACGTGTTAGACACAGCACTGGCACTGCAACTCGTCGCCAGTCTAGATGTGATCATGTCCCAAGTCGAGGCGTTGATTCAGGCACTTCGCTATCAGGCTCAACAACACCGCAACACTGTGATGATTGGTCGATCGCACGGCATTCACGCTGAGCCAATCACCTTTGGTTTTAAACTAGCTGGCTGGCTGGCTGAAATGCTGAGACACCGCGATCGTCTGTGTCAACTTAAAAAAACGATTGCCGTCGGTCAGATCTCTGGTGCGGTTGGAACCTACGCCAATATTGACCCTCGTATTGAATCCCTTACTTGTCAACATTTAGGACTCGAACCCGATGCCGCCTCGACACAGGTAATTTCTCGCGATCGTCACGCCGATTATATGAATGGCTTAGCACTGTTGGCATCGTCGATCGAGCGGTTTGCGGTAGAAATTCGCAACCTTCAGCGCACCGACGTTTTAGAAGTCGAAGAATTCTTCTCAAAGGGGCAAAAAGGCTCATCTGCAATGCCTCATAAGCGGAACCCGATCCGATCGGAGCGTCTCACCGGGATGGCACGCCTGATTCGAGGCTATGCGGTCGCTGCAATGGAGAATATTGCTCTCTGGCACGAACGCGATATTTCTCACAGTTCTGTCGAGCGGGTTGCCTTCCCCGATGCCTGCATTCTGACTCACTTCATGCTAGTCGAAACCACTGACCTGGTGAAAAATCTACTGGTCTATCCCGATAACATGGCGCGGAATATGAACCTCTATGGTGGGGTTGTCTTTAGTCAACGGGTGCTATTGGCGCTAATTGGCAAAGATGTGAGTCGTGAAGAGGCGTATATGATCGTGCAGTCGTGCGCTCATCAGGCATGGAACAAACCTGAAGGTGACTTCCGCAAACTGATTAGTGAAGATCCGCGTGTGGTCGAAAAGCTCTCTCCGGCTGAAATCGACGATTGTTTCGACCCTCAGCACCATTTGAAAAATCTAGACCAAGTTTATCAACGACTGGGAATTTGAGGTTTTTGGGGAGCGATCGCTCAGGGATTTAACGTTTCTGGTCAACGATTGCTGAGAGCTTCGTAACCCCATAAGCGGCTTCGGGCACTCTGCTGCACCAGACTTGTTGTGCGGCGTTTAGGCTTGGTCGAAATGTAGTCTCTTTTGAACTGCATTCTCAACTTGTTCCAGTAACCCTCCAACAACTTCATTTAATTTTTTGTTTATAGCAATAGTCCGGACAAAATTTGAGCAGATTTTGAGGCTCAAACGTTTATTCTGCCGTAGACAAGATCTTTTTTCCCAAGTCAGAAGCAGAGCTAACATTGAAAAAATAGCTTGATCCTTAAACCATAAGCTCTGAAAGCTTTGTGGAACCGTTCAAAAAAATGTCCGGAGTATTGTTATAGCAAGCCTCTCCTTCCCAGGTTTAGGCTCTGGATCTTCCAGTTCTACTTCTGTCTCAATCAAAGCTGATTCAATTTTAGTAAACAACTCAAATAAGTCTCTGCTGAGGAAAATTTTGTTGTGGTGTAAGTATCTACGAAATTCCTGAAATACTCCGCTGGCTTTACTCAACTTAAACCAGTAATCAATCTCTTGGTAATAACTAAGTCTATCGTCAGAACGCCGTAGCTCTTCTTTTTGAAAATCATGCACATCACAGGTTTCTAAAAAGGCTTCGAGTTGTTCCGCAGAGTAACGATTGAGATTTGGAAAAGACTGTATTGGTCAATACTTCGGACAATTTTAAGCGGCGATAATGCCGTAATTACAAAGGGTGGGATAGTTGGGGTGGGATTTAATTACACTCGGCTCCAAGTCCAAGTTTGTAATAAAGCGGTCGAGGAGATGCTGGTTGAGCGCCTGTCGCTTGACACTAGTCATAGAGAAGGGCACCCGCTCCTGCCCTGACTGCTTGTGGTTCGTCTCAACTTTCGCGAGGTTCAGGGCGGTCAAACTGGCATTAAAGTGAAACTCGAGCTTTGCCAGGTCACGGGCTTGGCAATCCTCCAGTCCTGTAAATTGTTTAGCATCGCGGAAGAGAAACTCGATCTGGAATCTCAACTGGTAGAAGTGATAAATTTGCTGTGGGTCTTGTTCGACATCGGTACCGAACAGTAAGCAAGTGCCGACTCGGTGAGGAGATCGACGGTCTATGAGGTAGACGACTCGAATCTCACGCTTCAAGGAGACATGCCAGACCCGTGCGGTGTACAAGTCCAGGTTCGGCTGCACGGCTTTGATGAAGGTGAAGCGGCTCAGGTCGGTGAAGGTGACTTTGCCATCATACTTGCGAGGTCTACCCCGCTTCTTCTGCTCTCCCGTGTAGAGGTAGCGCAGATTCGCATCGCAGCGCAATTTGCTAATCACGTCCAACTGAACGCTGACTGCCCCACTGACAAAGTTGGCTTTGGCATAGGCTCCATCGACGGCTAAGTAGCGCACTTGGTGAGGTAGGTGCGGACGCACGGCTTCGAGGTGATAAAGATATTGACCCATCCGCGTCATGTCGCTCGGAATCTCGGTTTGGGCGAGGGTTTGTTGAGCAGACAGGGCGTAAGCCGTCTCGGTTTTGAGATCGACGACTCCCACTAACGAGATCTCTAAGCCTTTCTCGACTCGACTCGCACAGCCATTCCAATACCAGTCGATGCCATCCGTGGCTTTGCCGCTCTTGACGATAAACGAGCCATCCATCACCAATAGCAACGCCTGTCCCAATCCTGCCGTGAGGTTGACCAACTCGACATTCAATGGGGTAAATTCAAATTCCGCCTTAAAGTGCCGCCGATACGTCTTCTCGTTCAACTCACTGTAGCGGCTCAAGTTCGTGAAGTTGACTCTGCCACACACCACTAGAATGGTCGAAAACAACGTCACGAAAAAGGTCACTTGCGGTTTGCGAAAATGCCCACTTTCGTCAGTAGGCTCTGTACAATGGCTTCCATAGCTATCTATCCGGTGCTTTTTGTTTGTAACCGCACCCTATCCGATGGATAGCTTTCTTGTCAAAAATTGTCCGAACCATTGTAAGAAGCATCAGAGCACAAAACTATATGCTCAATAGCGAGTACAACTTATCGCCATTTGAACAACAGTTAGTGTTATCTGATGAAAGATTTCGCCGTCAAGCTATGTTACAGCGTGACAGAGATAAGGAGAGACGTAGACGCATAGTAGAACAGCAGTCTATGGCACCATAGGCAGCATAAGTAGCACTGCTAGTAGAGAACTTGCGAAGTCTCTGGGTTAAAGCACCCCTTAAAATGCAAAAACGTAACTCACCTTCAATAAGGTATAGCTACGCCCACACAATGCTTTCAGCTATTCAGTTTTTACTACTAGCATACCTGAAACAAGGGGGTGTTGTCAAGCGATGCAAGAAATGGACGAGTTTTCCCGCCTTATTTCCCTAACATACAGTTTTCTACCGAGTTTGTCAATAAGCAGAATGCTTTTCTCTGCCTATTGACCAGTTAACCAAGTAGTTACCGTGTAATCAGAGGTTGATTTCAGGTAACGAAGGGCGGTTAATCATGTGACCATACACCCTTGAAACCATTGTCGTGTCTGCATGACCCAATAGGTAAGCAACAGAGGTAAGGGGAACACCCTGTTCAATCGCCATTGACGCTAGAGTGTGTCTTGTTATGTATAACCGTCTGTATTCAATCCCTAATCCTTCTAGGACTGACTTCCACTGCCTACGGAGGAACATCCGGTCATCAATAGGATTACCATTTGGTGAAGGAAATATCAAGTCATCTGGCTTGAGTTGGTCACATCTAGCTTGAAGCATTTCTTTCAGTCTCAGAGTCATGGTGAGATGTCGAACATTGCCTGTCTTGGTTTCCTTCCTCACACGTTTGGCAGCATTGGTCTGTCCCTTGTCACCTCTAGCCAACACTGAGCAGATAACCATTTCATTACGCTCAAAGTCAACGTGTTTGACCTGTAGACCGATTGCTTCGGAGATGCGAACACCAGACAGGAACAGAAACTCTACGAAATCAGCGTAGTGAGAATGCTTGTATGCAGAAGACTTTGGGCAGAACTGGTCAGACTTGAAGGCGTTGAGAATTCTGGTAATTTCGTCCGTAGTAAACGGCTTAACGGTTTGCTTGGTAGTCTTCCTGCGTTTAACGCGAGTGTAAGGGTTCTCAGATGCAAGCTTTTCTACCGATGCCCAATCAAGGCACTTCTTTAAATAACCCAGATGGGCGTTAAAAACTTTCGGGGATAAAGACTCGATACCTTCGTACCACCTAGCATCAGTCAATGATGGGTTAGCTTTCTCAATGTACCGTCTGATTGTTTTATAGTGACCATTCAGTGTTCTGGAGGATAAACCAAGCGTAGATACCCATTTGTCCCAGACAAGTAGTAGATGCTCGTTGTTTACCTTCTTAAGGGTTTTGACTGCTGTAGTCTGTTTGTTCCTGTACTTGTCTAACGTTGAGTCAAAGTTCCCACTAGCAACATCCAATTCAATCTGATTTGCAGTCTTCTGAGCCAGTTTTAGGTTTACCGGGCTGTAGGGTAGCCCAAGAGCAAGACAGTACCTTTCACCTTCACAAGACCATCTAAGTCTAAGACGATTATTGCTGTTTTCTACTGCTACAGAGCCTTTTGGGGTTTTCATGTTGTACCAATTCCATACCAATAAGAGGGTTTTGGAGTGGATTTGGTGAAGTTCAGAAAACTTGATTTATCTG
The DNA here is from genome assembly GCA_965277365.1 of Phormidesmis sp. GTDB lineage: Bacteria > Cyanobacteriota > Cyanobacteriia > Leptolyngbyales > Leptolyngbyaceae > Phormidesmis_A. Next base: position 304,162 of record CBDICO010000007.1, read on the forward strand.
GGAAAACCTTGCTACTATTAGACTTCGAGAAGTCGGGGCGTAGCGCAGTTTGGTAGCGTACTACTTTGGGGTAGTAGGGGTCGCAGGTTCAAATCCTGTCGCTCCGATAGATTAAAAGCCAGTCATTGACTGGCTTTTGTCGTTTTTAGTCGATGAATTGTCTTAAGTCTGACCCATTAACTTACAGTAAGACAGATTTCTAGGACAACCTATCCATAGACCGTTGACACCAATTTTTAGATTAAAGAGACATTAGATACTCTTGATCAATAGGCTTGAATAGTTCGAGCATCAATACTCTGTTTGCCAAGTAAGTTCCAGCATCATGTCGAAGCATATGGGGACGCAGCGGGGATAGTAAAGCCGCAAATTGACCAGCTTTTTGATGATTCCAGCGATCGTACCGTTTGCTTTCTCTAGCCTTCTAAGTTGACGTAGATGAGCTTCAAAGTCTTTCTCCGGTGCGAACCAAGAGGATTCGTACAGCCGAAGGAAATCCTCAACAGAAATACATCTTTAAGTAGGTACAACAACTCCCTGCCTTATTCATCGTGGATGCCCAATCATTTTGAGGGAGTCAGGAGTCCAATTTTCGTAGTAGCGTGTATTGGTAAGTAGATTGGACGCTTGCTTCAGCTTTTCGATGCTTTGAATGGTCACATTTGGATACGGTTCTTGTCGAGTCTTGACCCCTTTAATGTTGAATGAATCATCAGGATGTCCCCCTAATGCCGTCAGGTGAAGTGCTCGGAGTTGCTGATCCAACTGCTCTACAAACGCAAGCAACTGATTGAGTTCCATTGCTTGAGGATCGGGATGAATCATGAACAGGACTTGATACTTTTTAGATTGAACAAATTGCGCGATCGCGCTTGATAGCGGAGAAGCTATGTTTAAGTCAGCCGGGGTAAACGCATACACAAAAAAGCGAATTTGATCGTTGATCCGAGCTTGTTTCGCAAAGGGACAGATCGGTAAGTTTCCAAACATTGGATGGGGCTGCTCTAAGGTGTCACACAAATACCGAGTCATTTCTGCAATGACTTTTAGTTCTTCAGATTTCTCAACCAAAATCGACTTCCCCACCGACAAATTTTGCCTGATAAAAAAGTAGCCGCAATCTTAGGAAAGTCACAATCTCTCGAAAGATAGAGTAAAGCGAGTCATTCTTCAGCCTTCAGATGAGAGTCACCAGTATAGTTATAGCTAACTGGATTAGGAACACTGCTGCACGTAACCTGAAGAGAACGCTTACAATCGGCAACTCGCTCGTGAACGGGTGGGGATTGAGCATGTCAATCGTCGTTTGAAAGTCTTTCGCATCTTATCGGAACGCCATCGGAACCGTCGCAAGCGCTTTGGTTTGCGGTGCAATCTAATTGCTGCCTTGTACAACTATGAACGTGCTCAAGCCAAAGCATTTAGCTAATTTGCAAAAGGTCTATTCGATCTGAGAAAAGTAATGCAGCACACACTCTTGTGATAGTAGGCGTTAAAGTCGCGGTAGCTGGACTGATGGAAACCAAGCACAAAGTGCACGCGCGTCTTCGTCGTCGCAAGCCCTTACCCAACAGTTAACGTTCCTACTGCGCTTCAAAGGCTTTGCAAAAGTCATTGATGTGGTAAAAGAGCTCTTCCAGCCCAACAATAGCCAAGCTATGCAGGAGAATTAAGCACTCTCAGCCCACCGGGTTTACCCCTTTCTTATCCCGATCTCACGTTATTTAATTCACAATCCTTAACTAACAACAATAACCAAAAAGGGTGGGCTTCTTACGATTTACGATCCTGTAAGAAGCCCACCTTCATTTGTTTGAATATCTGCCCTGGCGATGAGCTATTTTTGCGGGAGGCTACCCTCCAACTATCTTCGCCGCTGTCACGTTTCACACCTGAGTTCGAGATGGGTCAGGGTGGGTCCACGACGCTAGAAACACCAGGAAAGCTTGTGGCTTTTCCTATCAGTTGACAGAGCCCTGAAGGCTGCATAGAAACTTGTCTTACATTCACATTTGCGGAAAGATTAGAGGTCAAGCCCTCGGTCTATTAGTACGGCTCGACTGCACGTATTACTACGCTTCCATCTACCGCCTATCAACGGGTGTTCTGCCCGTGACCTTACTGGGTTAACCCCATGAGAGCACTCATCTTGAGGTGGGCTTCCCACTTAGATGCTTTCAGCGGTTATCCGCTCCGCACATAGCTACCCAGCGTTTACCGTTGGCACGATAACTGGTACACCAGCGGTGCGTCCTTCCCGGTCCTCTCGTACTAAGGAAGGCTCCTCTCAATGCTCTTACGCCTGCACCGGATATGGACCGAACTGTCTCACGACGTTCTGAACCCAGCTCACGTACCGCTTTAATGGGCGAACAGCCCAACCCTTGGGACGTACTACCGCCCCAGGTTGCGATGAGCCGACATCGAGGTGCCAAACCTCCCCGTCGATGTGAACTCTTGGGGGAGATCAGCCTGTTATCCCTAGAGTAACTTTTATCCGTTTAGCGACGGCCTTTCCACGCAGCGCCGTCGGATCACTAAAGCCGACTTTCGTCCCTGTTCGACCTGTACGTCTCACAGTCAAGCTCTCTTGTGCTTTTACACTCTACGGCTGATTTCCAACCAGCCTGAGAGAACCTTTGCGCGCCTCCGTTACCTTTTAGGAGGCGACCGCCCCAGTCAAACTGCCCACCTGATACGGTTCCGCTGCCGGATCACGGCTAGCGGTTAGAATTCTAGCTTTGTTAGAGTGGTATCTCACCGTTGACTCCATCGTCCCCACAAGGACAACTTCATAGTCTCCCACCTATCCTGCGCAAACAAAGCCCGAACCCAATACCAGGCTACAGTAAAGCTTCATAGGGTCTTTCTGTCCAGGTGCAGGTAGTCCGTATCTTCACAGACACTCCTATTTCGCCGAGCCTCTCTCCGAGACAGCGCCCAAATCGTTACGCCTTTCGTGCGGGTCGGAACTTACCCGACAAGGAATTTCGCTACCTTAGGACCGTTATAGTTACGGCCGCCGTTCACCGGGGCTTCAGTCGCCAGCTTCAAAGATTGCTCTCCTGACCGACTTCTTTAACCTTCCGGCACTGGGCAGGCGTCAGCCCCCATACTTCGTCTTACGACTTCGCGGAGACCTGTGTTTTTGGTAAACAGTCGCTTGGGCCTCTTCACTGCGACCACCTTTCGATGGCACCCCTTCTCCCGAAGTTACGGGGCCATTTTGCCGAGTTCCTTAGAGAGAGTTATCTCGCGCCCTTGGGTATTCTCAACCTTCCCACCTGTGTCGGTTTAGGGTACAGGTAATCTTGGATTAACGTGTTTAGAGCTTTTCTAGGAAGCTTGACCTCACACACTTCGAGTCCGTAGACTCTCGTACTCATGCCTCAGCTCAAGTCGTTTTCACCGACTCTCATCACCTCGAACACTTGAACCGCCAACCAACATGCGGCTGTGTTAGCCTTCTCCGTCCCTCTGCACAATCCAACATCAGTATCGGAATATTAACCGATTGTCCATCGACTACGCTCTTCAGCCTCGCCTTAGGTCCTGACTCACCCTCCGTGGACGAGCCTTGCGGAGGAAACCTTGGGATTTCAGGGCATTGGATTCTCACCAATGTTTGCGCTACTCAAGCCGACATTCTCACTTCTGCTTCGTCCACACCTGCTCTCGCTGATGCTTCAAACTACAACAGAACGCTCCCCTACCGATTCATCGATAGATAAATCCCACAGCTTCGGTACACAACTTAGCCCCGTTCATTTTCGGCGCAAGAGCGCTTGACCAGTGAGCTATTACGCACTCTTTTAAGGATGGCTGCTTCTAGGCAAACCTCCTGGTTGTCTGGGCACTCTCACCTCCTTTATCACTGAGTTGTGATTTGGGGACCTTAGCTGGTGGTCTGGGCTGTTTCCCTCTTGACGATGAAGCTTATCCCCCACCGTCTCACTGGCAATCTGTTCACAAGGTATTCAGAGTTTGACTCGATTTGGTACCGCTCTCGCAGCCCGCACCGAATCAGTGCTTTACCCCCTTGCTATAATCATTGCCGCTGCGCCTCAACACATTTCGGGGAGAACCAGCTAGCTCCGGGTTCGATTGGCATTTCACCCCTAACCACAGGTCATCCGCTGATTTTTCAACATCAGTCGGTTCGGACCTCCACTTGGTGTTACCCAAGCTTCATCCTGCCCATGGTTAGATCACCCGGGTTCGGGTCTATAAATACAGATGTACGCCCTATTCAGACTCGGTTTCCCTTTGACTTCGCCATTCTCGGCTTAATCTACCTGTACCTATAAGTCGCCGGCTCATTCTTCAACAGGCACACGGTCAGACGTTTAAATCGTCCTCCCATTGCTTGTAAGCTGATGGTTTCATGTTCTATTTCACTCCCCTTCCGGGGTTCTTTTCACCTTTCCCTCGCGGTACTGGTTCACTATCGGTCACACAGGAGTATTTAGCCTTACGAGGTGGTCCTCGCGGATTCACACGGGATTTCACGTGCCCCATGCTACTCGGGATTCAACTAGTATCATTAAGCTTTCGACTACGGGACTTTCACCCCCTCTGGTGCAGCATTCCACTGCTTCGTCTAGCCGCTTGAGTCCATATCGCTGTCCCACGACCCCAAAGTGCATGCACTCTGGTTTAGGCTGTTTCCGTTTCGCTCGCCGCTACTTGGGAAATCACGTTTGTTTTCTCTTCCTACAGCTACTAAGATGTTTCAATTCGCTGCGTTCGCTCTTTCCACCCTATGGATTCAGGTGGCAGTATATAGGGTTGCCCCATTCGGAAATCTCTGGATCAATGCTTGCTTCCAACTCCCCAGAGCATATCGTCGGTAACCACGTCCTTCTTCGCCTCTGTGTGCCTAGGTATCCACCATCAGCCCTTGTTAGCTTGACCACTTAAAATCAATCAACATTGGTGTCTGTGATATCTGTTTAGTCTTCTGATGAATTGCCTTCTGAGCTACTCACTGAAAGACTACTACTTTCTACCTGACAAGTTTCTATGCAGTTTTCAAGGTTCTGACTGGAATCATTCCAGCAGGCTCTCTATGGATTAGATGAGTTGCTGAAATTGAGTCGGTTCGGTTCTTCGAGGAAAGCTCTCAGCTTTCAGTGGAGGTTAACGGACTCGAACCGTTGACATCCTGCTTGCAAAGCAGGCGCTCTACCAACTGAGCTAAACCCCCTCGTTTGTAAAGGTGGGCCATCCTGGACTCGAACCAGGGACCTCACCCTTATCAGGGGTGCGCTCTAACCACCTGAGCTAATAGCCCATAACCCGAACCAATCTTACATAGCTTGGAAGTCAACACTCAAGTCCTCAACGACCTTGGGATGACCAGCTTTTCCTCTACTAACTCAATCCATAAGACTGAGCCCTCAAAAAAAAACGGGTAGGTCTCCCTATAAGGAGGTGATCCAGCCACACCTTCCGGTACGGCTACCTTGTTACGACTTCACCCCAGTCATCAGCCCTGCCTTCGGCATCCTCCTCCGCGAACGGTTGGAGTAACGACTTCGGGCGTGGCCAACTCCCATGGTGTGACGGGCGGTGTGTACAAGGCCCGGGAACGTATTCACCGCAGTATGCTGACCTGCGATTACTAGCGATTCCGCCTTCATGCAGGCGAGTTGCAGCCTGCAATCTGAACTGAGCCACGGTTTATGAGATTTGCTTGTCCTCGCGAACTTGCGGCTCTTTGTCCGTAGCATTGTAGTACGTGTGTAGCCCAAGGCGTAAGGGGCATGCTGACTTGACGTCATCCCCACCTTCCTCCGGTTTGTCACCGGCAGTCTCTCTAAAGTGCCCAACTGAATGATGGCAACTAGAAACGAGGGTTGCGCTCGTTGCGGGACTTAACCCAACATCTCACGACACGAGCTGACGACAGCCATGCACCACCTGTGTTCGCGCTCCCGAAGGC
>CBDICO010000008.1:0-748448 GCA_965277365.1 Phormidesmis sp.
TTGTGGCTGAGAGAATCTGCTGAAATAGAGGCGTGGACTCATTCAATCCTTCAGCATCATGGTTTTAGAGCCCATTCATTGTCCTGATTGCGCTGGCATCGAGGTGATTAAGCACGGCACGACTGCCGCAGGCAAACAGCGGTATCGCTGCCAAAATTCCCACTGTGAGCGCAGCACATTTATCCAAGAGTACAGTTATGCAGCTTACGGTTCACAAGTGAAGCACCAGATTAGTGAGATGGCAATCCATGGCAGTGGCATCCGAGACACGGCACGAGTACTCAGCATCAGCACGACCACTGTGATGGAAACGCTTAAAAAAAAGTCCCCGATTGCAGGCGGTGAATGAAGCGGTGTTAGCGGCGCTGGAACCAACCCAAACGATGGTTCGCCTCTGCCTTGCAGACGATTGCGAGGTAGAAGCCGAAGTGGATGAAATGTGGAGTTTTGTCCAATCCAAGACTCAACAGCGCTGGTTGTGGTGGGCGATTGATCATCCGACAGGTCACGTATTGGCATACGGGTTAGCAGACCACAGAGATCAGGCTTTTTTAGAGGTAAAAGCGCTGTTGGAGCCGTTTGGCATCATGCAGTTCTATAGCGATGGCTGGGGGGCGTATGAACGTCATATCGCTCCCGTGTTCCACACGGTTGGAAAGCGGAACACGCAGCAGATCGAGCGGAAGCATTTAACCGTGCGAACTCGAATTAAGCGATTAGCGCGAAAAACGATTGGCTTCTCTAAGTCAATTGTGATGCACGATATAGTCATTGGACTGTTCATCAATCGCATCGCCTTTGGACTATCCATCTAGACCCAAACAACACGTCTAGGACATTACCGGATGGCGGCAAGGTCTGACAAAAGCTTTCTGCCGTCAGAGATCAAGAAGTCGATTCGACCGCTCAAAGATGATGCAAACCTGACCGCCGATCGGGTTAAAAACTTACTCGATCAATTGGCTGAAAAGCAGTTTCTTTTATTGGATGAATCGGGGCGTTATTCCATCGCTCCGCAAACAGACGACTACGATTTTTAGGGGCAATCATGGACTTTAATAAAGCATCCCAGGCATTAAACTTTCACCAGGCATTCAAGATAAAACAGTCGCTATTCTGAGTATCGGTTGCCTTCCAACTGCCTGATGAAATTGCAGCAAAACAACCCGCGATCAAGAGCGTGAAGGTAAGCGGTCAATACTTAATCGGCTTCAACTTCCCACCTCAAAAGGATGAAGTGTTTCCCTATGAAGGCATCTCTGGAGAGCAAGCCACAAACCGATTCAGTTCCCCACTCGGTACAAGTCACGAGGTAAAAAACACACGCCTTATTTGATGGCTGAATATTTAGACTCTTACGATGATGAGATTGAAATGATGTTCAAGCTAATCGAGCTTTCAAGTAACAAGTAAATGCTGCCCGTAAGACAACGAGACAAATTCTGAGAGGTGTCATTTTATTTCGTGAGACAGCGAGACACCCTGTCTCTGCGTTGTCTCACAGATTTGTCTCTTTGTCTCACGGGTTTGTCTCACGGGTTTGTCTCGTTGTCTCACGATCAAACTTCATCCTATTAACCTTCGTTCAAACTATTAACCAGATACCCAAATTAGACCCCTACAAGGCGATCAACTACCCCTTGATGAGTTGCTGCCAGAAGCTAAAACGATCGCGCTCAAGCCAGTTAAAATGCCCTTCAAAATCAGCCCACTTTACCAGGTTAAAAAAGTCAATACTTGATATAGTCCTTCCGAACGAATTGATCCTGATTGCCGCCGCCGCGATCGCGCATCTTAGTTGTGGAACGATGAGTTTTGCAATGGTCGATACCTGCGAGTGGAACCTTTTAATCCATCTAGATCGGAGTGTTGGAAATCAATCTGAAGACATTTATTTTTTACTCAGATATTGCCCTCAAATGCCGATAGAAGTAACCGTTACAGACTCCTATGGCTTAGATCCTGATGCACTTCAAAAAACGTTTGTCTCTCTGCCAGATTGCGTTGATCTCGCGATCTCGCACTGGCAAAAAATTGACGATGACTATCGAGCGCACTTTGCCGCATGAGCGATGTGTTTCAAGTAGGCGATCGCGTCGTCAGTCCGACAGGCAGAGTCGGGGCGATCGTCGCGCCCGATTTAGACATGCCCAATCATGAGTTGATTCTGTTCGACGACGGCAAGATTTTTTGGATGTTGAAGACCATCATTAAGCACTGCCCTGTTGCAGAGGTGCTGACGAAAACTAAGAAACGAGTCAAGGCAAAGTCTTGCTATGACCTTGGAAGACGGAATCCCGTCAATCAGAAACAAACACCTAACCGAGCAAAATGCAATGCAAATATCAGAGACTCTGAGACAAATGCTGATTAAAGCAGTCATCGAATCTGAATTGAAGAAATCGTCCCATTCAAAAGAACTACTTTCTCAACTAGCTCAAGAATTTCAATCAACAAATTCCACACTCGACCGTTTTACTGAAAAATTCCTTCCGATCGTGGACTGCGATCGCTTTCCTCTTGAAATCTCGCTGGAGAGCGAAACGATCAAGATCCACATCCTCAAAAAACTGCCCGATGGCAACGAAGCCTACGCGATCAATGAGTTCTACAAGCTTTATCGCGATCAGATGCTAGATGCCATTGTCCAAACGGGTAAGGAGATCCAACTGTTTCAGATCTCCTGTGAGTCCCGTAGCTTTGCGGCTCATGACGCTCGAAAGTTAATTGAGGAGCTGCGAGAGTACGATCAAGAGCACTACGCTGTATTGCGTAAATTCTCATCTCTTTTTGTTCCTGTTGTGGATCAAGATCGCTTCCCTCTTGAACTGTCACTAGAGGATGGTATTGTCAACTTAACCGGGTCTGTTCAAAATTAAGCCCAATCATTCCTGATTCGTCAGGTGCGCTCAGACTACGCGGCAGAATTCAGCCCAGCAACTTCTCGCCAATCTTGAACGCGTTGGCTCATCTGTTGGCGATAGCGTTTGGCTGTGAGTTGATGTTGTTTCGGGTGGAAATGGTCTCGAATTGGTCCAAAGGCTGAAAGAAAGCGTTGGGCTTGTCCTGGCGATTTGAATCGCCGCATTCGGCGCTCTCTCACTCGTGGCGGCTGATGGGAATTCTCGGCTCGATTGTTCAATCCCTTATGCGCTCGATGCTCCACCCTCGGCATTACCTGTTTCTTCGCCGCTTCGTGACTTTTGAGTTTGTCCGTCACAATCACTCGTGGCACGAAGCCTTGTTTCTTCAACAGTTTGCGACAGAATCGCTTCGCTGCATCGGTATCCCGTCGCCGTTGGAGCAACACATCCAGCACGTTCCCCTCAGAATCCACCGCTCGCCACAAATAATATTGCTGCTTTTTGATTGTCACCACCCCTTCATCTAAATGCCATTTATCGGTGATGTAAGGACGTTTGCGCCGGAGCTGATTGGCGTATTGCTGCCCGAATTTCTGGCACCATTCCCGAATCGTCTCATACGTCACCTCGATTCCCCGATACCGCATCATTTTCTCGATGTCCCGGTAGCTCAAGGGGAAGGGGTAATAAAGCCAAACGCAGTAACTGATGATTTCGCCGGGGAATCGGTGACGAGAGTACATGGGCAAACAGTCGCGAATGGAGTGGAATCAGTACGATTATTCTACCTTTGAGTGAAGTTGACAATACCGTTCTAGGCTCTTCATAAGCTAAACGGCTACCGCTATAGAGCGGGACAAAGACAAGTTGAGAATAGCAAAACCTGCTTCATGGTAAAAAAGCCCTAGCGACGAGCACGAGGGCAAGTATCGTTTCCTTATAACCAAACAAGGGAACGATGAACTTCAATATAAGGGAACGGTGTCAAAAAGTCTTCCAGGCGCTTGCAAGTCCGGGACAGTTGACGGTTCGCGCCATTGCCAAAGCCATTGGTGTTTCTAAAAGTAGTGTTCACCGCCACCAGCAGGCGATGGCACGCCGCAATCAGTACCCAGAGTCAGGGTTATGGGAAAGCCCGGTGGGGGCACAGTGGTTAAAATTGCTCGTGTTGGCGACGGTTTTTGAGTTTTGTTTCAAACGTGGGGTGGTTTGTGAAAGTCTGAGCGAATTTTTCCAACTGCTGCACCTGGAACGACAGGTTGGGATCTCGGTTGCCTCGTTGCAGCAGCTTCGAGCGCAGATGGAGGAGCAAATTCTCGAATATCAACGTCTGCAACAGGCTCAATTGGCGGCGGCTCAAAGCCCGATTGAGATTTGTGCCAGCGTCGACGAAACCTTTTTCGACCAGGTGGTGTTAGTGATGTTGGACTTGGCGAGCGGCTTCATTCTGGTCGAAGCGATCACTGAGGACTGCCGCTATGAAACCTGGCAACAGCATACGAAGCAGGCATTGAGCCAGCTAGGGTTGAAAGTCCGCTATTGTGTCAGTGACCGTGCTAAAGCCTTAGTCAAACTGGCGCTGAGTGAAATGGGCTGTCCGAGCATTGCTGATTTATTTCATGCGTTGCGGGAGTTGTCGCAAGGACTAGGGCGCGAACTTTCAGAGGGTCTGTTCCGAGTCAACCGACGGCTGCACGAGTTGGTAGACAGCCCGGAAAACGCTGCGTTAAAACAGCACCTGCCAGCGCAGCAAGACGCTTTACAGTCCGCTCAAAACCAGTACCGCTCCATTTTGCATCAACTGACCACCACCGTACATCCGTTTGCGATGCACCTGGGTCTACCTCAGACCAGTACTCAGGTGGAAGCCCAACTACAAGCGCAAACCCAAGCCCTGAAGCGTCTGAAACACACCTATCAATTACTCGACCGACCGGGCAGTCTCCTCAAGTTCGAGCGGCAATGGCACGACTTGAGTGCTGGTATTGATCTCTGGTGGGATTGGGTCAGGCAGCGTTTGAGGGCACAAGGCTGTAAACAGGCAACCCGTGCTTGGGTCGAGCAAGCCCTCTTACCGGCACTTTACTGGCAACAACAAGCCACTCGCACCAAAACACCCACCCTCAAAGCGGCTTATCAAGTGGCAGCGCAGCAAGCACACGCAACCCTCCTGGGTCATCCCATCACGGCTGCGCTAGAAGAAGAACCGTTCAAGCAATGGCAGACTTGGGCTCTGGAGATGGTGACAAAATTCCAACGCACCTCGTCGGCCGTTGAAGGACGGAACGGCTACTTGAGCCAGATGCATCACAATCGGCGCGGCTTGTCATCCCAACGCTTACAGGTGATGACGACGATTCACAACTTCCACCTCAGACGCTCGGATGGCACGACGGCGGCTCAACGCTTGTTTGGACAACCCTCGCCGGACCTGTTTGAATGGCTCGTTCACCAAATGCCCAATCTGCCGCAAGCTCGATGCCGGAAAGCGCCTCTCAAATCTCAACCCTTTACCCTTCCTACTGTCCCGGCTTAAAGTGGTAGCCGCTAAACTGATATACCTTAAGAGTTGCTAGGAAAAAGGCAATTATCAGTTTAACTAGTTTTTAGAGCAATTTCAGAAAAAGCAATGGTTCGGACAATTGTCAGTTGGAACGATAGACAAAGTGCAACCTGGCTTGAAGCCTTTTCCTTGCCAATCTTGCCTTGGACTAATTCATTTTTGGGTCTCTTGGGGTTGCCCAAAGCCTTGCTGGAACATCTTGATTCCTGGGAGGCTATTTATACGACGGGACTCACTCAGCATCAAGCGCAAGTTCAAGCAACTGATTGGGTCAGTATCCAATATGAAGGCAGAGGCGAATTACTCAAACAAACCGTCACCCAGATGCTTCAGCAGTTAGCGGATCAAGCTGGGAGAAGTACTGCGATTCAACTTGAACAATGGGTACAATTTTACTTCCTCTGTAAAGAGTGTGAAGTAACTATGAGGTACTGGGAGAGGGCTTTGCGACTTGCTTTTGCCAATCCAAACTCTCCTCCAGGACGTAGAAGGATTGAACCACCATCCGTATTGACTGCTCTACTACCAGATATTTTTGAACTGGTGGATTTTGAACGGAGACAAATGATTTACAAATCTTTAGAAGCGGTTGCACCACCCCCGCCATATGAGCAATGTGAATACGAAAAAATGGATAAATGTTATGAATTTGTCCTGATGTCATGGACAATTAATCGCTCATTAACTCATCAAGCACTACAAATACTTGCCCGCGAACTCGACGAGTCAGAGCGTCAGCAAGTGGTTGATTGGGCAAAAGCTCAGTTACAAGTAGTTCGCCCTCGATTCATAGAAGAGCAACTGGAGCGTTTTGGTGAATATCGATATTTACACGATGGCGAATTTGAGTATCTACACAAGTATTTGCAGATTGGGCTATCTTGCTCCGAGGCACCTTCACTGCTTGACTCCTAGGGTGTTATTCTCTTCAATAAACTTGTCGGTTAATAAGCTCAAAAACCCTCGAAACCCGCTCATATTAAGCTTTTCAGCAATCTTTAATCGGAATCCCTAAAAGCTTTATCCAGTGAGTATTTCAGCGATCTTAGTCACTATTTCCCAACAGACCTAATAAAATAGAACATATTTCAATCAGCGTTTATCTCGATGAGTCAGGATCTCAGCAGCCTTTAGGAATTAACTTGATGCAGTTGCCGCTTGCTTCTGAGGCGCGTATGGCAGGTCAAGCTAGGCAACTAATTGCGCGCGTTCAGCAAGAACAAACGAGTTCTTTTGCCAAAAGCGAGGTAGTAGACTTGAATACTACAGTCGCCGTCTACAAGTTCTCAAAACTAAGTTGTATTGAGATAGAAACAATGCTAGGACTACGTTTAGAAGCAACAAGAGTTTACTAAGAAGCAAAAGCCGAAGGAGAGCAACGAGGAGAGCAGAACGCCAAACTAAAGATTATTTCGTGCTTGATGGCTAAGGAGCTGAGTTTAGAAGAGGTAGCTGATGTGCTAGAGATGTCGGTTGAAGACGTGAGGCAAGCCGCCTATCCACACTCGTAATCAAGCTAATTCGTTTGCTTTGCGTGCCCAGTCAATATCTTTCATCGTGATGCCACCTGCATCGTGAGTCGTAAGGTCGATCGTCACTCGGTTATAGACGTTGAACCATTCAGGGTGATGCCCGATCGCTTCTGACACCAGCGCCAGACTTGACATAAACCCAAACGCTTCGACAAACGAAGGAAATTTAAACTGTTTATGCAGTTTGTCAGCTTCGATCGTCCAGCCATCAAGTTGAGCGAGTTGAGCGTTGAGATCTGGGGATGACAGTTTGGATTCAGACATCTTTTTTCTTTAGTGAACGATCGCTGCAGGTCGCAAGAGAATCTCAATGCGATCGCCGGGTTTAGGTTCTAACACTTGAGTATCGAGATTATTTTCAGCTAACTTTGTGCGAAACTCGTCGGCACTTCCGATCGCCTTCAGCATTGAAATTAGCCAGCCTTCAAACATAATATCGCCCCCTGCTGCCGTCGGAAGCATGACTTGAGGCTGAACGTCTTGTGCCAGTTTTAAAGCGCTTTCGCTGCCTTTGATCAACGAACCGATGAATGGGAGTGCCAAATCGATGAATGGGGTGATGATGACCTCGATCGGAGCATTCTCTTTGAGCATCGGAGCGTGAGACCCATGCGGCTCGTAGTAAAGTTTGATTCCGCTCGTTAACTCCTTCAGCAAATAACCATTCTCTTGCACCATTGGACCTAATGGAGAACCCGGAGTTGCCTGAATCGTCAGGTGATCTAACGTGAAGATTTCACCATGTTTAAGGGCAGTTACTTGAGAAAATCCTAATTGTCGAGCCACGTTTGCGGCGCTGGGCGAACCGACTACTGGAATGGCTTTATCGAGCCGCTTTAACGTCTCTGGGTGAGCGTGATCTGCTAACCCCTGTGATAGCAAAATCAAGTCTAGAGCGTCAGGAAGCGTCCGATTTTGATCACGGTAGCCTCTAAACAACCAGGTGAGATTTCCGAAGGTCAAATCTCCGACTAGCCAGGGGTCAAGCAAAATGCGCTTTCCGGCAAGTTCAATCAGCCAGGAGTTGCTGTCTAACCAGGTTAAATACATCATCAAAATTCGGAGCGGCGGTGACTTCTAAATCTTAGAGGATTGTTGCGAAATATGAACGTTGAGAGGTAGCTCTATTTTGTCGAGCAGTGATAGAGACTGTTTTGATTCAAAGCTGAAGCGTCAAACTTCTGTAAAGGTGACAGAATCTTGTTTGCAAAAGAGTAATTTAGAGATCGGAAGCCACGTTTGTTCAGAATAATCACAATACTGGAGTCCGAATGCTAGTGCCTCGAAATTCTCAAAAAGCTTTGAAACTGCTGACAGGAATCTTAGCGATCGTGCTACTAATTCCCATGCCAATCAATGCAGAATCAAAACCACCTTCATCTCTACCAACTTACGATCAGGCTATTCAGTCGCTTTATCATCAGCTTGACACTGCCAAAGTCCAAGACCCTCAGAAATATCGAGCGTTGACTCAAGTTTTCCACGCCCTCTTTGATTCACCCATTGTCAAGGTTCCCTTTCGGTTTAGTACAAAGCAAGGGTCACAGCGAACGATCATAGGCTCCGGGGCGATCTACTTTGCCAAAGGAGACATCTTTATTGTTCATGATGTGCCTGATAAAGCATCTACAAAGCGCTCCAGCCAAGAAGAGTCTTTTGCTACCATCAACGGCAAAATCTATGCTTGGACAAAGGGAAGTCAAAGTGGAGAAATTCTCACGAGGTCTCCCAACGACACGATAAGTTTGCTGCTATACAGCACTGATCCTTCAGGGATTATGAAATGGCTCTACTACGACTACCTCAAAGCACCGAAAGATTTCACTGTCAGGGAGCAGGAAGTAGTCAAGCACTTACGGCTCAAACAGCCAAAAGCTGGTTTTGCAGAAGTTCTGATTCGTGAGAACCCCTTCTGGCTCAGTGGATTTGTGGTAGAAGACCCTAAAGGAGCAGCAAGCGTTTTTGAGTTTGATCCGCCGATTCCTTTGACAACGCTGCCAGAGAAAATCAAACGGTTGCCCAAGGGCGTTCATTTTACTCCCTCTCCTGCAACATTAGAGAGCCAAATGACCTATCTCTGATTGTGAAATTTGTGAAATTCACACATCCACCTTGATATATTCGCCCATTGTGAAAACTCGATCGCCTTTGATCAGCTTTCGTCCTCGTCGCGTCTCGATCTGCCCATTTACCTTCACTTCTCCGGCTTGGATCAGCACCTTTGCCTGTCCTCCGCTTTCGACAATGCCTTTCATTTTGAGGAATTGGTCGAGTTTAATCTTTTCGTCAGTTGCCATAATGAGCTATTGAATAGTTGATGATCTTCTACAGTAGTCTGCTTCGCTTTCAACCGACAGAATTCACCCCCACTTTAAACAATCTGTCCTTTGCTTCGCTAGGATAAATTAATAGACGGCTCATCTTACCGTCTTTGAGATGACACTCATGGAGTGGATTTGATGCTCAACGCTTCATCGGGTGACAGCAACGCGACACCGATCGTCGAATTAGTGGAGGTCTCGTCTGGCACGAGTCAAATACGACCTTTGGGAGATTATCAAACGCTGTCTCCCTATCGGAGTCGGCTTCGCGTTGAAGACATGCTGGTCAATCCTTGGCGACATGCTAAGACAACGACTCGCTCCAATCCTAGACCCGCTTATCTCGATCATGCCGCTCCGTTGTCTCCTCTGCGCAATCGAGATCTAGTTGCACTGGATGAATTCTTCGATCGCTCTGACATGCCCGACTTAGAGCAAGACATCAATCGCCATTTACTCCGTCTGTTTCCTGAACCCTGCTGGGTAGATGATTTGAGCTTTCTCAAAGAGCATCTCTAATAAGTTTTGAGTTTTGAGTTTTTCGATGCGACTATTGGGGAATACGCTTCAATGACCTTTCCCAATTTAAAATTCCTATGTCTGCATTGCCCGAATTAATCAACGGTTTACCCAATATTTGCGGTCACGAAACAGAAGTAACTGCCGCCCTTCAACTCGATCGACCTGTATTTTTGCCAACCACCAATCTGAAATTAGAGTCCCTATCGGCGACCTTCTCGATCGCGCTGCACATGCACCAGCCGACTATTCCAGCCGGGGCAGATGGCTCACTGATTAGCAATTTGCAGCAGATGTTTGAGCATCCTTACGACGGAGACAATCACAATGCGGCTCCGTTTGCCTGGTGCTATTCGCGCATGGGTGACTTCATTCCTGAATTGATGTCTCAAGGCTGCAATCCCCGCGTCATGCTCGATTATTCAGGTAATCTGCTTTGGGGTCTGCGGCAGTTGGGTCGCGGCGATGTCTTGGATAACCTGAAGCGCATCACCTGCGATCGCACTTATCAGCCTTATGTCGAGTGGCTGGGGACGATGTGGAGTCATGCCGTGGTGCCCTCGACTCCGATCGCCGATCTCAAACTGCACATTCAGGCATGGCAGCACCATTTTGCAGCTATTTTCGGCTGGGAGGCATTGGCACGAGTCAAGGGTTTTTCACCTCCAGAAATGCACTTGCCCAATCATCCCGATACGCTCTACACCTTCATTCATGCCCTTAAAGAGTGCGGCTATCGCTGGCTGCTCGTGCAAGAACACTCAGTTGCAGCGCTGACGGGACACTCTTTAGAATTTAAGCATCTGCCGCATCGGTTAGTGTCTCGCAACTCTCAGGGTGAGACGATTAGCATCACCGTTTTGATTAAAACTCAGGGTTCAGATACGAAACTGGTGGCTCAGATGCAGCCTTACTATGAAGCCAAAACGCTTTCAAAACAGACGATATCTGGGGTGAGCATTCCGGCGATCGTGACTCAAATTGGTGATGGTGAAAACGGCGGCGTGATGATGAATGAGTTTCCAGGGGCGTTTAAACGAGCTTGGCATGAAGTCGCAAACGATCCCACAGTTGCCGGGGTCAACGGCACAGAGTATCTAGAACTGATCGCCGCTGCTGGCTGTCGAGAAGACGATTTTCCGACCTGCCAAGCGATCGGGCAGCATTTAATCTGGCAAGAAATCGATCCCGAAAAAGTCACGCCTGCGGGAATGGAAGCCGCGATCGCTCACCTCACCCAAACTCATCCCAACTTTCACATGGATGGAGCATCTTGGACAAATCACCTCAGTTGGGTGGCAGGCTATGAAGAGGTTTTGACCCCAATGAACGATCTCAGCGCCCTCTTTCACAAAACTTTTGATGCGTCTAAAACCACTGCATCTGAAGATTATCGTCAAGCACTGCTCTACAACTTGCTGCTGCAAACGAGTTGTTTTCGCTATTGGGGGCAAGGCACTTGGACAGATTACGCTCAAGAACTCTATCGTCGCGGCAAAACCTTACTGAAGGGCTGAATGTTAGTTAAGAATTTTTTACGGCAGGACTGTAATAGATTGTTGTAACTTGGGAGAAGTCCGTTCAGTTTGGCGTAACCTACGCTTAACATTCCCTCAAGGATTGGCATGTTTGATTTCACCCCTCTGTTTGAGTTTTCTCGAAGTCACTGCATTGAGATTTGTGCCTTTTTGGTGCCTGCAAATCTCTTCGCAACGCTGCGAACGATGGTTTTGACAGGCTTGCGTCGTCCCCCGGCTCAAATTTGGTTTGCCACCACAATCGCAACCTTTTTTGCAAGCTTAATGGTGCTGCATGTCATGACCTGGTTCTTCGTTGGCGTGATTATGGCTCCGACATTCATTTTGTTGGGGTTGGGCAGTCTCTGCTTATCAGTCAATCTTTGGGCAATTTTTGGGCGTGAAAGCATGGCGCGGCTGCTTGGCGCAGTTTATAAGTTTTGCACTAGAGTAGACTTGCCCGCCTTCCTGAATCTGCATGAGTGATCCTTCCGACGAAGCCGCTCGATCGCACTCAACCCCCGAACCCGCCGAAGCCGATGACAATTGGATTGAGGACATCGTGCCCGATAGCCAAGATTCTGAGGCGCGGAGTCCTTATGTCAGAAAGGTTGATCCGGCAAGTCCGATCGTGCTTGTCGAAACGGCATTTCTTGCCAGCGCTGCGAGTTTAATCTGGCTCGTCAACTCCTACTTTCCGATGGGACCGATTTTGCAGGTGTTTTTTCCAGTGCCGATCGCGTTAATCTATCTGCGCTGGGGCAATCGGGCGGCTTGGATGGGAGCTGTGGTGTCGGGTCTGCTGCTGTCAGTGCTGATCGGACCGGTTCGCAGCATTCAATACGTCATGCCCTTTGGAGTAATGGGCGTTTTGTTAGGAACATTGTGGTATCGCCGCGCAAATTGGGCAACCTCAATTGCGATCGCGACTCTATTAGGGGTGTTTGGCACTTTCTTTCGGATTGGGTTGCTGTCTGTTTTATCGGGCGATGATCTCTGGCTTTACGGCACTAATCAAATCACCAACCTGCTAGAGTGGCTGTTTGTCAAACTCGGACTGTTGATGCAGCCGTCTTTACCACTCGTGCAAGCAGTCGTCATTGGGATGATTTTTGTGCAAAATATGATGTACTTATTTGCAGTTCACCTCGTATCGTGGTTTTTGTGCGATCGTCTCAACACGCCGATTCCCCGTCCGCCCAATTGGGTGCAGGTGCTATTAGACTCTGAATGATTTCTATTTACACGCAACCCCAAACAGCCAAACGCTGGCTTCAGCGCTATCGGGGACGATCGCCACTATTTGCATGCGTATTGGGGTTCACTGAAACAGGTCTGATTCCCGGAATTTCTGCGGCTGGGGCAATGCCTAGCGATCGTCAATATACGGCGATCGCCGATGCTGAGTTTTTGGTTAATGGAGTGCAAGCAAATCCTCGTTACCCGTTACCACCCTTGGATGTAGGCGCGTCTCCTGTCTTAATTTCTCGCACCGTAGTCGAAGCACAAGCGATCCCCGTTCAGCTAATCAATGCCGGGTTACCTCAAGCTCCAGCAGTGGCAGCGATCGACTTCAAAGGATATCCCGCCCGGTGTTTGAGTACGGGGCGAGCGATGGAGCAGGCGATCGTCCAGCATCTCTTTGAACAAGGGTTGCTCTGGGGAGACAAATTGGCGGCTCAAGTCCCCAACAGCTATTTAATTTTGGGTGAATGTGTGGTGGGGGGCACTACCACTGCCTTAGCAGTTCTCACAGGCTTGGGGATCAACGCTTGCGGCAAAGTCAACAGCAGTCACCCGGTCTGCAATCACGCCCAAAAGTGGGATCTCGTCAAACAAGGACTCAGTGCCCTCCATCCTTTTAGCGATCCCCTCACGATCGTTGGAGCAGTGGGCGATCCCATGCAAATCGTGGTGGCTGGAATCGCGATCGCGGCGAGTCGCACCTGTGGCGTGCTGTTAGCAGGGGGAACGCAGATGTTAGCCGTCTATGCGCTGGCGCGGGCAATCACTCAAACCCATGCGTTACCTTGGAATTTAGAACAAATTATTGTAGGCACAACGCGCTGGGTTGCCGAAGACGCAAGCGGAGACACGGTTGGCTTGGCGCGTGACCTCGGCTCAGTGCCTTTAATCGCCACTCAGCTTAGTTTTGCCACCTCACGTCATTTACAACTCCAAGCTTATGAGCAGGGATATGTTAAGGAGGGCGTGGGTGCAGGAGGGTGCGCGATCGCGGCTCACCTCTCCCAAAACTGGGGACAGATAGAACTGTTAGCCGCGATCGAGGCATTAGCCGATCGCTATAAAATCACAAATGATGAACTGAAAAAAGGGAGATAGGAAACCTGTCTCCTTTCATCCTTTTTCTTAATGAACTCTCTGTGCCAAAAGTTGTTCTTCTAGGGCAGCAATTCGATTGTAAGCCGCCGTTAATTGTGCGGTCAGTCGCTGAATCTGAATCTCTGGAGAAAGCGCTTTTTCACCGCCCTGCATCGAAGCTTCGGATGAGTGGTTATCGACTAAAACGTCTTTATGTTCCATTGATGGGTCAACGCTGCGAGTGCTTTGAAAATACCGTCCAGAGCCGCCCCCAAACGAGGAAAAGCTGCTGCCATTGCCAGAAGATGACTTCATTTCAGTGACAACCTGGGAGAGACTGCCTGTTAACTGTTCGATCAACTGATGCAGCCCATCGATCTTGCCATTCATCGTGTTAATTTGCTTCTGTAGCGTGTCCATTTCTTGACCTATTACCCCTTCTTCAATCACCGATTATCTTACGAGAGTCAAACTCAAGGGAGGCGGATATTGCTGAATCATTTAACGTTTGAGCATGAGCCAAAGTGTAGCAAAAGAAGCAATTGAACAATTACCTTAAAGGAGTGGCTGCAAACTAAATTAGGGAGCAAACTTTAGATTAAATTCTGCTTTAATTTCATCAGAGATATCTCGGCAATTGATCGACGTTAAACTCTCGTTTTATTCAAACATTAAGAAATAAAAATTAGTGATTTTGGCGATAACCATGAGAGCGTTCATCCGGCTCGGAAGGGAACTGATTGCTTTTTTCAACGGCTAACGTTTTGGTCGGATGGTATGCTTTAAATATGATTACCTTGAAATGCTCTCTAAAAAGGGTATTTGGGCTATGTTTTGAAAGCACCCGATCGAGAAATTTGAATTAGAGCAAATGCTAACCTTTCAAGAGTTTTTTGCGGCTTGTGCTGGGTTTTGGACGACGGAGAGAACCTATCATTTTGTGCAAACTGGAGAGATTGAGCGGTCTTATACCGAGTTTCAAGTCGATGCGCTCACTGAAGGAGAAAAGCAGCGTATTTTAACTCCTGGAGGTCAGTCTTCAGAGGCATTACAGGTCGATTTTTCTAAGCTGGCAGACGAAGAGAAGTCGTGTCCCGGATTCGCGATCGCCTTCGATACGGTTTCTGAGAAGGGCGAACGGGTTGCTATGAGTTTAAACGCTTTGTTTATTCCCGATCACTATGTTGCGCCTACAAAACCACCCTCCATACCGCTTCCGCCTGCGGCTGAGGTGGCTGACGGCGATGTGATTCGAGGCTTCTATATGCGGGATGAAGGCTACTCAGAATCGGGGGCGATCGCGGGTCGTTTTACCTATCAACCGACTCGTCAAATCTTAGAAATGACGACTCACTACACCCGATCGGTTGCGGTTGATCAGATGCGGTTGCTCTCTCCCAATCTGCGGCTGCGAACGATCGTTACCTACCAGCGTCCCGATGAGGGGAGCATTCCTTCGGTGATTACATTGATTGGGTTTGGGGTCGAGCAGAAGAAGTAGGGGGAGCGATGGAGCGACGATCGTTTTTAACAGGGGCAGGAGCGCTAGCACTCGCAACACTGCTAGCAGGATGTGATAGTCAAAATCAGGCAGCTTTAAAGATTCGACTGTTAAAAAACTCGATTCCCGCACAGCTATTAGGTGCCTTTCGGAAAAGCTTGCAGGGTCAGTCAGTCAAGCTTGATTTCAAGCCAGAAACCCAATTGCAGGAGCTATTTACGCTCTTGCAAACCTGGAAGCAAACCGAAAACCAGCCAGTATCGCAGCGATTTCCGATCGAGATTCCTTTTCTCAATCAATCCTCTACGGCAACATCTGCTGATCTCGTGACCTTGGGCGATTATTGGTTAGCCACTGCAATTCAACAAACATTAATTCAGCCCCTCAACTCATCATCATGGCAGCAGTGGCAGAAATTGCCTGAAAAATGGCGCACGATCGTGACTCGCAATGACGAGGGTGTGCCTGATCCCAAGGGCAAAGTTTGGGCAGCTCCCTACCGTTGGGGCAGCACCGTTATTCTCTATCGCAAAGATATTTTTCGCGACAAGAATCTTCAGCCGCCGACTGATTGGGGTGATTTGTGGCGAGACGATTTACGAGGACACATTTCTCTGCTTGATCAGCCGCGAGAAGTGATTGGGTTGACCCTGAAACGATTGGGCAAGTCTTACAACACGATCGACCTGAAAACCGTTCCTCAGCTAGAAACCGACCTGCGATCGCTGCATCAGCAAGTCAAGTTCTATAGCTCTGATAATTACCTACAACCCTTACTGCTAGGGGATACCTGGGTCGCGGTGGGGTGGTCTACTGATGCGTTGCCGTTAATTCAGCGAAGTCAACCGATCGAGGCAGTTTTTCCCAAATCGGGGACGGCAGTGTGGGCAGATCTGTGGGTGCATCCCGCCACGAGTCAGCCAGTGCAAGAGACACAGGCGCTGCTTTCAAAGTGGATTAACTTCTGCTGGACTCCTGCAATTGCGCCACAGCTTTCTTTATTAAGTGATGCCGCTTCCCCGATTCTCACTGCGCTGGATGCGGCGACGTTTCCCAAAGCGTTACAAAAAAATCCTTTACTCGTGCCCAATCCTGAACAATTGCTCGATCGCAGTGAGTTTCTAGAGCCGTTGCCCACCGCTACGGTTGAATCGTACCGTTCCCTTTGGGAACGGTTCCGTCGAGTGAGTTAGAGCGACCTCGAAACCCTGCCTTGCCAGACGAGTCGAGGGAAAGATTGCAGATCAGTGCAGGAGCCTGGGAAGGCGAAGTTTGAGACAAGTCTGCTGAAGCCACTTTCACACCGTGGCGATCGTTGAGTTCCCTTGTGCCAACAATATTCCTTTCAAAATCACAGGTGTAGGCAGCTAGTAGCCCACCCTGGGGATTAAAGACGCGCATATCGTAGCTATAACCACTTGCAACGGTGCCGATCTGCTGCACAAAGTCATAGCGATCCAAATAATCTAATAGACTCCAAGCCTGCTGATTGACGACAAAATCAACTCGGCTGACGCTGCTTTTTTGGCTGGGGCAGGCGAGCCAAGTGTCTAACAACTTGCTGCCGAACTGAGGTTGAGCCGAGATTTGGTCTCGGGTCCACCAAAAGCTAGGAACCGTGAGATGTGCTTGAGAGATCGTGCTATCTGTAATGCCCGAAGCAGCGGTGCTGCATTGAGTTAAATCAAGTGGCTCTAAAGAGGGCTGTAGCACAGACTGGGTAGATAAATACGCAGTGATAGACGGAATGTTTGCAGAAAAGGCGGGCTGGCTTGACCCGATCGCCATCCAAAGCAAACTCGCTGTCACAAACGCTTGTGACCCGATCGCTGCTGTCCGCCACGATTGTTGGATTGTTCTGCCTTGATTCATGCGCTCGAAACTCGTGTAGAACTATAACGTATAAAGAATCTGTCGACCGTTCCTAGTCAGATGACCAAGACTGATTTCAAACTCGTCACCATCCCTTATCTCTGTATTCTACAGACGATATTCCTACTCGTTGGTATAAAAAATGTATCAAATGATAATGAATCCTCTTAATAATTCCTAATGAATGACCCCTTACGTCGATTAAAGTTTCTTCCCTGGATTCCTTTACTTCAGATCTCGTTGATTACCGTTTTAATCGCGATCGCGCTCGACACGTTGCTGACTCGAACGGCGGTTGCGGTGCCTGTGATTTTGAATTTGTTGAGTAAACTGCTCTCATCCCCGATCGGCGTTCTCATTGCCCTCGCCGTTCCAGTGGGGATTGGTGCCCTCGCGGTGGCAATTCTAGAGCGCTGGTTTCAGCAGGTGATGATCACGAATGCAACGTTGTGGGCACTGGTTCCCTGTGTGGCACTCTGGCTGTTTCTCAAATCATTGGTGCCGATTCCCACGGCGCTATTTCCTGATATCAGCATCGTCTCGTTAGTCGGAGTCGTGCTCGGTGTCTTCTGGAAAGGACGACCCTATTGGCGCTGAGTTTTAGTCTTGCCACAAACGCCGTCCTGGTTTGCCATTCAATCGCTGATGAGCGTCTCTCAACAGGGTTGGAATATCAAGATTCTCTGGGCAACGCGGCAGGCAATCGCCACAGTCACTACATCGATTGGCTTTGTTGCCTGGGAACCAGTGTCCTGCATTCTCAAACATTCGATAGCGATATTCACCAAACTGAGTCATGTCGTAAGCGATCGCCACGTTTCGCAGTCGCAACACTTCTGGGATATGAATTCCCTCTGGACAAGGCAAACATGCGTAACACTGACTGCACAAATCAGTTTTGAGAGTTTTAGTCTGGTAAGTGTGTAGACGGTCTAGAACCGTTGCCAGTTCAGCCGTGAGAAAATTCTCTTGCGTCATCAACGGTAGATCCAGTTCCAATGGGTTCGCTGCACCGACGCTAAGAGTCGTGATAGCCAGATTGGTGAGGAGAAATCGATAGTTCAACTCCAACGGTGAAAAAGGCGCGCAGAGGTCAATCAGAGTTTGCGGAGGCGTGTGGAGCAACCCCGCTTTGTCTGCCGGAGAGATGATAAACACCCCCATGTCTTTCTGCTGGGCAAGCTCGATCGCGCCTGCATTGCGTTGGAAGAACAGCGAGTAGTGTAAATTGACAAACTCGAAGAGATTCGTGGCGATCGCTGCCAAAATCACTTCTAAAAATCCGTGGGTCGAAAATCCTACATGGCGCACTCGTCCATCTGCGACCGCCTGCTGCACTGCCTGCATACAGCCGTTTTCAGCCTCTACCCAAGCTAAATGCTCCCAAGTGTTTAAGCCATGAATGGCGAGCATATCTAAATAATCGATGTTTAATCGCTGCAACGACTCCTCGATCGCCTGCTCCATCGTCGCTGCATCGGGAGTCGGAGAAATCTTGGTCGTGATATAGAGTTCAGAGCGATCCAGTCCATTTCGCAATGCCGCTCCTAAAAACTCTTCACTTTTGCCATAGCCTCTGGCAGTTTCTAAGTGATTGATTCCTAGCTCGATCGCTCGTCTGACGGTCTGTTCTGCCACGTCTTGAGATGCCAAACAGCGCATCAGCCCCAACGAAAAAACCGAGAGCGAAAGATCGGTTCGACCAAAGCGACGATCGTGGACGCTACTGGGCTTCTTCACTGCTAAATCGCCCACGTTGGCTAAAGTCTTCGGGGCTGAGTCGGTCTAAAAACTCACGAAAGGCTTTGCGTTCGGCTTCGTCAGCATCGCGATCGACCGGAATTGAGGCATCCGCGAGAACTTCTTCCATCACCCAAATCGGGCTGTTGGTGCGGAGAGCAATGGCGATCGCATCACTAGGACGCGCATCAATTTCTCGCTTCGCTTCACCCTGATTGACAATTAGCACCGCATAAAACGTATTATCTTGTAGAGAGTGAATAACAACTCGATCGAGTGCCATATCCCACGATTCCATCAGATTGACAAACAGATCATGGGTCAAAGGACGGGGTGGCGCTTGATTTTCTAGGACGCTGATGATCGCTTTCGCTTGGTCTTGCCCGATATAAATGGGCAATGCTCGACGGTCAGTGCCATCTTTGAGGAGCACGATCGGGCTACGAGTTGCCGCGTCCAATAAAATTCCAGCGACCTTCATTTCAATCATCGGTATAGCCTCTAGAACACTTGAAGCAGGAGAAACGTTGGAGGTGTGAATCGTACAGAGTCAAATGACTATTTAGCACACCCATTCTGGAGACACTCAAACTGGGATGCAATACTAAGTATGCCCTGATCTCTGCCCTGATCCTAAATGATCCGCCTATGAATTTGACAAAATAGAGAAGACTTCTCGCTTCCTTCAAATCTTTGTGAAAAAGATTAAATAGAAAGTAGACCTCTGCTAGAAACCCTATTCTCCACCCCCCCTTAAAACTCGTGTTTACAGGATTGATTCAAACCATTGGCACCCTTCAAGCTTTAGGATCTGAACATTTACAGATTGCTTGCTCAGACTCGACAGCCAACCTGATTTTAAAAGATCTAGCGATCGGCGATAGTGTTGCCGTTGATGGAGTCTGTCTTACCGTCACCGAGATCATGATCTCGGGGTTTGTGGCAGTTGTCTCTCCCGAAACGACGGAGCGCACGGCGCTCTCTCAGACGACAGGCAGCATCAAGCACGTTAACTTAGAAACCTCTCTGCGGATCGGCAGTAAGCTCGGCGGTCACTTTGTCACGGGGCACATTGATGGCACCGGAACGCTCAAATCGGCAGTGCAAACCGCAAGCTCGTGGGAAATGACCTTTGCGACTACGAGCGATCGAGTCGCCCGATACATTCTGCCCAAGGGAAGTGTGGCAGTCAACGGCATCAGCCTCACCGTCGCCGACTGTGACCCTGCGGGATCTTGGTTTACGGTGGCGGTGATTCCTCACACTTATGCAGAGACAAACCTCTGTCGCCTTAAGCCAGGAAACTGGGTGAATTTAGAGGGCGACATTTTGGGCAAGTATGTCGAGAAATTTCTGCGATCGGGGTCAGCCTCTCCCCTAGCCAACGGACTAGAAGTGACCCTTTCCCCCGACAGTATTAACCCCTCGTTTCTCGCAGAACACGGCTACTCATAAACGATTCTCCTTAAGATTTAGCGCTGACTGCCCCTGATTGAACCGAGGGCTTTTGTGCCGTCTGCAAAGACTTGACCAACTGCGCCATTGCCTCTTCTAACTGCACGCCTGGATCTTGAGCAACCCAGCCTTCAGTCGTCAGTTGACGAAACTCAAAGTGCAGGTGAGGTCCTGTAGAGTTGCCTGTGCTGCCCACTCGCCCGATCGCAGCACCCTGCTTGACGATTTCTCCCGGTTTGACGAAGATCTCCGACAAGTGCCCATAGAGAGTTTGCTGTTTGCCATTGTCGTGTTCGAGGGCGATCGCCAACCCATATCCACCAAAAAAGTCTGCAAAGACGACTCGACCTGCCAGCGCTGCCAAAACTGGAGTTCCCATCGGTGCGCCTAAGTCTGTCCCTGAGTGAAAGCGGGCATCTCCAGTAATGGGATGAATGCGCCAGCCAAAGACTGAAGTGATTGCGGCTGGGATCGAGAGTGGAAACATTAACCGCAGATTTCCATTCCCCAAACGATCTAAGGGGCGAACGGTGCGATTGTAATAGTCTTTCACGAAGCCATAGGCAGGAGCGGCGATCGCTGCACTCGTCCTACCTGCGTCCAGTTGGCTAGAAAACCGTTCGGTAAGAGGTGCCGCACTCACCTGCACAGCCTCATAACGTCCGCCCGTCGTCGCTCCATAGCGTGTGGTTGGTGCGCTTGCCGCCACTTGAGGCTGAGTGCCACACGCTCCTCCAGCAATCGCTTGTCCTTGATTGAGAGTGATTTCACAGCCCGACGATCGATTTGTAATCACGATCGCGCTAGGTGCCTCATAAGAATCTGAAGGCGCGATCGCAGCAGCCTGATTAGCCTGCCCATCAGTTTGACCTCGATTAGCGGCAGACAACTCAGGGACTGACTGGGGTGGCATCAATAATGCAGCGTTAGAACTCACAGAGGCACGCTGCTCCACAAATGTCGAACGGGTCGCAGATGGCGCAGACTGGAAAGCTGCTGGAGTCGAGATGATTACTAGAGGAACACTAGACGAAGCTTGAGCCATCGCTGCCCCACCGCTCAAAATGCCAACTCCACTTAGATAACTCAACCGTCTTAGCCAATAACGCTGCCTCCCAAGATTTTGTGTACGGGTAGCGTCGGGTTGCTGAGTCATTTAAATCTCCTCACGTACTGATTGCTGCGCTGATAGATGAGACACTTGTCGAGAATGCCCGTTGCCAAGTTCCAATTTAACGGTGGGCAAAAACTTCTGCCTAGACAATACTATTTCAACTCCTACCGTTTGTCGCAGCTTGATGGGCAATGTCTACTCAAAACATATTCTTCGAGGTCTTTCTAAGCCTGCCCGGACTTTCTGGTAAAGCAGTGGGAGTTTTTATCACGACACTCAAGCACCGCGATCGATTGCTAAAGTTAACAGGAACCCCTCACCCGCAGCCTCTATTTAAGAATGCACACCTGGCAATGGCAAACCTGGAATGATTTACCCTACTTGACGTGCAGCCTGTTAGAGCCTTGGAAGCACGGCTTTTTTACCCAACAGTTTTCGCCCCGATCTCCCTTCGAGATCACAGAGGCGTTGTATCCATTAGCTCAAGCATATCGGGCAAAACAAGTTCACGGCAATCTTGTGCTGGCACCGTCAGAAATGCCCCATTCCCTCAATGATGAGAATTTGCCCGACGCCGACGGACTGATCTCAGAGCAAGCCAATCAAGCGGTGTGGATTTGCTCTGCCGACTGTACACCTGTGCTGATTGCAGATGCCAAAACGGGTCAGGTGTCTGCCGTCCATGCGGGGTGGCGAGGGACGGCTCAGAAGATTGTGCCTCGTGCGATCGCTCGTCTGTGCCATCAAGGGAGCCAACTTCAAGATCTGCGGGTTGCGATGGGTCCGGCGATCGCGGGAGAAGTCTACCAGGTGTCTACTCACGTCGCGGTTGAGGTTGGGGCCACGGTGCTAGACATCGATTCCGATTCTCTAGTCGCGAGTGTCGTTCAGTTGTTGAAGTTATCTAATTCTCCAGTGCTGTTAGATTCGACACCAGGACGAGTGCGGTTAGATGTGCGGCGAGTCAATGCGTTGCAGCTAGAGCAGTTGGGGATCAGCGATGAACAGGTCGCGATTTCCCCTCACTGCACCTATCAAGACTCTGTTAATTTCTTCTCTTATCGCCGCGAGAAGTTGAAGAAAGCCCAGTGGTCGGGCATTGTGAGCGGTTAGAGGATCAGGATTCAGACGGTCTGAATCCTTGCGGGTTAGTTGCCGTAATATTTTTCTAGCAGCGATCGCAGCATATCAACCATCGGAATTCCGTCTTCGACGGCTTTGGCTTTGATGGCTTTGTGTAGCGGTTTAGCAATGTCTAACGTCAACCGTTTCATCTTCACGGGTTTCTCAGAGGTCTGCTCTTTGGCAGTCTTTTTAGAAACGGGTTCGACTTCTTTTTCCACAGGTTCTGCTTCTTTAACTGACTCTGCGACTTTTGTTTTTGCTGCCTTTTTAGACGCAGGAGTCGATTTATCAGCACTGGCTGCTACAACGGGGCTTGCAGCAGGCACTAACGCTTCGAGAGCAGGACTTTTTTCGACTTTATTAGGAGTGGGTGAAAACCCTTGATCAGTCGTTGAGTTGACTTTGGCTTTTTTTCTAACCATGTTCTGTAAATACGATTTGGTGCTTTTGCAGAATATCGTATTTACAGAAGCAAAGATCGATTCACTGATCAGAATCGTCCGATCGTTCAGTCTAAGTAAACTGCTGACTCAACGTTACTGGGTTATGAACGGTGATCTTTTTCTTGTGGATTGAGATCATTTTGTCTTGACGTAAATCGCCCAGCAGCCGAGTCACCGTGACCCGAGTTGACCCGATCGCTTCGGCAATTGCCTGATGCGATAATTTAAGATCGATCGTGATTCCATCTTGACTAGGGACTCCAAAATCGCGGCAGAGAATCAGCAAGAAACTCACCAACCGCGATCCCATATCTCGATGCGCCAGGGTTTCGATCATCATTTCGGTTTGCAAAATCCGAGATGACAAACCTCGCAGCATCAGCATCGATAGCTCAGGATCGTCTTTCAGCGCTTTTTCGACTTGCTCGATCGGCACTGACAGCAACTCAGCCGGGGTAAATGCAACCGCATGATAGAAGCGATCGGCGCGTTGCCCTGTGATTAGAGACAACACCCCGAATACGCTATTTTCACGCAGTAGGGCAACCGTAATCTCTTCACCCGCTTCGTACACTCTAGAAAGCTTGACTGCCCCCTTTAGTAGAAAATAAACCCGCTCTGCCGGATCGCCTGGGAAAAAAATCGTCTTGCCGCGCTCAAACGTCTCTACAACTGGTGGAAAGGCTCCTCCGCCAAGTTGACGAAACATTGTTGCCAGGGGTCGCTCTTTGGTCACTACCATGTCCTTTGTCGTAACTCCTACTCCGGATCTCTCCATGTCATCAATGGCGTGGCTCGTCTGAAACATTTCTGTGAGAGATTGATGACTTTAGAACACTTAAACTCACTCTCGAAGTAGTTTTTGTGCCTAATACTACCTTATTTCTCTTAGCGTCTCGAAGTTTTCAGAAAACTGGGTGAAAACCTTCTTTGTGTTAAGTTTTTTAACGATTCAACCGCGATTTTGCTCACATCTCAGCGCTATTTTCTCATCACCCATTAACCCTCACACGGTAGTCTTATAAATGCTATTGAAATGAACGTCTATGTTGAATCTGACTGGAAAAAACGCCCTGGTGACTGGGATCGCGAACAATAAATCGATCGCATGGGGTATTGCTCAACAGTTGCACAAAGCGGGAGCAAATCTCGGCATTACCTATTTACCCGATGAGCGGGGAAAGATGGAAAAAAAGGTCGCAGAGTTGGTAGCCCCGCTACAGCCGAGTCTCTTTTTGCCGTTGAATGTTCAGGATGAGGATCAAGTTCAGTCTACATTCGACACGGTGCGCGATCAGTGGGAGCGGTTAGACATTCTCGTTCACTGTTTGGCGTTTGCAAGTAAAGATGATCTGTCAGGCGACTTTAGCAAAACGAGTCGATCGGGCTTTAACATGGCTCTAGACATCAGTGCCTATTCGCTGATCAAGCTGGCTGGAGCCGCAAAGCCTTTAATGACCGATGGTGGCAGCATTGTGACGTTAACCTATTTAGGCGGCGTGAAGGTGATTCCTAACTACAACGTGATGGGCATTGCAAAAGCAGCGTTGGAGATGAACGTGCGATATCTTGCGTCTGAGATGGGGGCACAAAACATTCGTGTGAACGCGATCTCAGCAGGTCCGATTCGGACGTTGGCTTCGTCGGCAGTGGGCGGCATTTTAGACATGATCCATCACGTTGAAGCGGTGGCTCCCCTCAAACGGACGGTGACTCAAATCGAGGTGGGCAATACGGCGGCGTTTTTGTGTAGCGATTTGTCGAGCGGCATCACAGGGCAAGTGATTTATGTCGATGCTGGTTATGAAATTATGGGCATGAGCGGGACAAAACCAACCGCAGAGTAACGATTTGGCTTCTAGCACAATCAGTCCGGTAATGTTTGCCAAAGTGCAACGCTGCCGGATTTTTTAGGGCGTACGATCGCGCCCAAACCGAGTGACGGTTTCTAGAGTTAAGCTGAGTAAAGGAGCTGAAAGGCTCTTAAACTCTCACTCAGTTTTTGCTTGATTGGCTGAAATGGTTCCTCAAACTGATTCTTTAATTTCTTTGACGATCGCACCTGCTCAAGTGATTCGAGGCACAGGCGCACTCGAACAAGTCGGTCATGCGATCGCTCGATTGGGTTCTCGTCCGTTGCTCGTGGGCGGCGATCATACGCTACAGGTGGTTCAGCCTCGGCTTGAGCCTGTATTGATGGCACAAAACTGCACGATCGCTCAGGCACCCTACGGGGCAGATTGCAGCGAGTCAGCGTTAATGTCTCTCAAACAAGCCGTTGCCACGCATCAAGCCGATTTGATTATTGGGATCGGTGGCGGCAAAGCCTTGGATTCGGCAAAGCTTTTAGCTCATCAGTGCAGACTTCCGATCGTCACCATTCCCACATCGGGGGCAACCTGCGCGGCTTGGACAGCCCTTTCTAATATCTATTCAGACGCAGGTGCGTTTCTCTACGATGTCAGCTTGGCGCGATGTCCTGACTTATTGGTGTTGGACTACGATTTGGTCGCCACCGCGTCTCGACGGACGTTAGTCGCTGGAATTGGGGACGCGATCGCCAAGTGGTATGAAGCTTCCGTCAGTAGCGGTCATTCAGACAAAACTTTTTTGATTGCGGCGGTTCAGCAAGCGCGAGTGTTGCGCGATATTTTATTTCAAAAGTCGGCGATCTCCCTGCAAGAACCCGGAGGCGAAGCTTGGCAAGAAGTTGTCGATGCCACCGTTTTGATGGCAGGTGTGATTGGCGGAATTGGCGGTGCACAGTGCCGAACGGTCGCGGCTCATGCGGTTCACAACGGGCTAACTCACTTGCTCGAAAGTCATGGTACGCTGCACGGTGAGAAAGTTGCCTTCGGCATTTTGGTGCAGCTTCGGTTAGAAGAAATGATTCAAGGAAATCGATTAGCGACCACTTCACGGCAGCAGCTTTTAAAGTTTTATGGCGAGATTGGGTTGCCGCAGACTTTGACGGATTTGGGCTTGGCAGATGTCTCGATCTCCAACCTCCAACACGCCGCCGAAATCGCCTGTGCTGACTCGTCTGATATTCACCGACTGCCGTTTAAGGTAGCTCCGACTCAACTGATGGCTGCAATGGTGTCTACCACAGCACCTGCTTATAATTTGAGGAATGAGGAAAGTTTTGAGGTAGAATATCCAACTCAAACCCCAAATCTCAACTCTTGAGTTCCTCCCCTTTGCCAGAGAGATTGTGACATGAGCCTAAGCTGGATTACCCCCGCCGATCGTCTGCGAACGTTGCCCCCTTATGTGTTTGCGCGGCTAGATGAGCTAAAAGCCAACGCACGAGCGCAGGGCGTTGATTTAATCGATTTAGGGATGGGCAACCCGGATGGGGCGACCCCGTTGCCGATCGTCGAAGCTGCCGCCGAAGCGCTCAAAAATCCCAAAAATCACGGCTATCCTCCTTTTGAGGGCACTGCTAGCTTTCGTCGTGCTATCACCGATTGGTATCACCGTCGCTATGGCGTGACGCTTGACTCTGACAGTGAAGCCCTGCCTCTGCTTGGCTCAAAAGAGGGGTTAACGCATTTGGCACTGGCTTATATCAATCCAGGGGATTTGGTGCTGGTGCCAAGTCCTTCTTATCCGCCGCATTTCCGAGGTCCGTTGATTGCGGGAGCCGAGTTATATCCGCTACTTCTTAAAGCCGAGCAAAATTGGTTGATTGATCTGGCGGCGATTCCCGATCGGATTGCCGAGCGCGCCAAAATTCTCTATTTTAACTATCCGAGCAACCCGACGACGGCTACGGCTCCTCGTGAGTTCTTTGAGGAAATCGTCGCGTTTGCCCGTCATTATCAAATTATGCTGGTGCATGACCAAGCGTATGCAGAATTAGCATTTGACGGCTATCAGCCCACCAGTTTGTTAGAAATTCCGGGAGCGAAAGACATTGGCGTTGAGTTTCACACGCTGTCTAAAACCTACAATATGGCAGGCTGGCGAGTCGGATTTGTGGTGGGAAATCGCCATATTATTCAAGGGTTGAGAACGCTAAAAACAAACTTAGATTACGGAATTTTTGCAGCCTTACAAACGGCAGCCGAAACAGCGCTACAGTTGCCTGACAAATATTTAGTTGAAGTGCAAGATCGCTATCGCACTCGTCGCGATTATCTGATCGAAGGACTTGGCAAACTCGGCTGGTCGATTCCTAAAACCCAGGCGACCATGTATTTGTGGATTCCTTGCCCACCAGGAGTCGGCTCAACCGATTTTGCGCTGTCGGTGTTGCAAAAAACAGGGATAGTCTTGACTCCGGGCAATGCGTTTGGGGCAGGCGGCGAAGGCTATGTGCGAATCAGCTTGATTGCGGAGTGCGATCGCTTGGGTGAAGCACTCGAACGCATGAAGCAAGCCAATCTTCGCTACGATTCTCCAGCATTCGCGCTTTAGAGATGATGCTACAAACCATTCCCGTGGTCGATTTACAAGATTTTTGCTCTGACTCACCGCAGCGACAGCAAAATTTCGTGTCAGAGATCGGAGCCGCCTTAGAAGATATTGGATTCTTCGCAGTGGTCAATCATGGCGTTGATTCGACTCTAATTCAGTCTGCCTATCAGGTTGCTCAAACCTTTTTTGAGTTGCCCGAAACGGTGAAGCGACGCTATGAATCTCCTGATCTCAACGGGCAGAGAGGCTTTACGAGCTTCGGACGAGAACACGCCAAAGATCATCCCGTTCCGGACCTCAAAGAATTTTGGCATGTAGGTAGAGAATCCCATTTGCCGAATTTATATCCCGCAGAAGCCGCTCAATTTCACCCCGTGATGAGCGAACTATATGCCCAACTCGAAACCTGTGCCGCCAGTTTATTAGAAGCCTGTGCGCTGTATTTAGGAGAATCGAGAACGCGGCTGCGTGACCTGACGATCGACGGTGACACCATTTTGCGAGTCATTCACTATCCGCCCGTCTCGATCGAGGCACACCCTGCCAGTTTACGATCGGCTCCCCACGAAGACATTAATTTAATCACGCTCCTCTGTGAAGCCACCGCCGAAGGACTAGAGCTTCTGCAACGAGACGGCACTTGGCGACCCATTCACGCCGTTGAAGGGCAAATCATTGTCGATAGCGGCGATATGTTGCAGCAACTCACCAATGGTTTACTCAAAAGCACGACCCATCGAGTGACCAATCCTGACAACGATCGCGCTCGCCGCTTTTCAATGCCCTATTTTGTCCATCCCCAACCCGACGCTGACCTCACGCCTTTAGCCAACTGCGTCACTAAAACCGGAGGTCAGGCAACCTTTCCTCCGATCACGGCAGGCGCTTATCTGCAACAAAGACTCCAAGAAATCGGACTTAAAGCAAAGGGTTGAATCTTGACATAGCAATTCTTAGACATCTGAAACACGGCAATCCTTTCATAACAAGGGGCTTAAGCCCCTTGCCCATGCCTCACCCGACTCGAAAACCGATATCTCGTCTTCATCCCCCGGCGGCAAAGCTTGCCATGATCAGCACCGATAGTAAAATACCGGGAGACAGCATCAAAGCCAGCGTCAATAAATCGTGAGTCGTCATAACAGTCGTCTCCTGAAAAGGTGCGATCGGCAAAGGCTAAATTTGACTACTGGTTAAAACAGCCCATCAGCGCTTTCTTATATATGCTAATTAAATTAGCATGGCGTTCTTCCTGGCTTGGGGTTGAGAAAACCTAAAGATTCGGTGATCGTCTCATTTGCTCAGTACCCATTCCAATCCCGTGTCGTTGCCCAAAACTGTTTATTAGCGCCAGCATCTCACCATGAATCACTTCTCTTTTGACGAGTTGCAACGGAAAGACTTATTCATCGCACTAGGGCTGTGGGTAACGGTGGAGTTAGTGAGTTTCATCTTTTTTCCTGCCGTGGCACTGATCAATCCGGGCGATAGACTAAAAACATGGTTTTTGATTAGCGTCCCATTGGGGTTGGGCGGAGTGTTGTTGATTAGTGCCAGTTCTCGCTTTTTGGCGATGTCGCACGATCGAGCCGCCGGAACCAGCAAGACACTATTCATCATCTTGGGGCAGTTTGGCGGTTGGATTGGGCTAGTGGGCATTTTGTTTCCCTTTTTTATGGTGTGTTCGGAGTTTTTCTCAAACATCAAATTTTAGGATTCAAACCAGATGGCAAGTCTAAGCCATGCGCTGAAAGAATGGGCGATCGCGGTGAATGCGTTAGAAAAAGGACGCACGATCGTGCTATTGAGAAAAGGCGGCATTCGAGAACAGGGACGCTTCACGATCGCTCAAAAGCAGGTGTTGCTCTACCCCACCTATGAGCATCAGCAGCCGCATTTATTAAAAGATGACTATCAGTCTCAAGTGCAGCCTGTCGCTGCTGGATGGCACCCTGATCAGGTGCAAATTAGCTCAGTAGCAGACATTACCCATATTTTTCAAGTCAGAGAGGCAGCGATTTTAGACGCTCTGCTACCGTTTCACATCTGGAATTCGCAGTTCGTCGCAGAGCGTTTTCAGTGGAAGCCAAAATCGCCGCTTTATGTCTTGCTGTTGCGGGTGTCTCAGTTGCCGCAGCCGCAAATGATTGATTATCGGAGTGAGTATGGTGGATGCCGATCGTGGATTGATTTAGAAGTCGCGATCGACCTAGACCATGCAATCCCCGTTTTGAGCGATCAAGCTTACTCAAACCAGTTAGAGAAAATTCACGAAATTGTTTCAAAATCAACACTTGGCATTATCCTATGAACCAGGTTTGTTGAAGGCTGTCACATCACCATGAAGAAAAAAGCGCCCAACGGATTGGGCAACCCTGTCTTTTATCTAGTTCCCCTTGCCGTTTGTCTAGGCACTTCGGCTCCGGTTGGGGCAACCCCGCTCAAAGGATGGCAATATGACCCCACCGCAAACCAGCTAGAAGTCACCCTCAAAGATGGGGTCAAACCTCGATATTTCTTGATGGCGCGACCTGCCCGGATAGTTTTAGACTTGCCCGATACAGAAGTGGGCGACGTGCAAAGACAGCAAACCTATGACGGAGCGGTGCGGCAGGTGCGCGTCTCCCAAGTGAAGCCAGGGTTAACGCGCATTGTGCTAGAGCTTTCACCCGACACGACTCTGATGCGCGGGCAAGCTCAGCTTCAGCGAGTGGGCGATGCAGAACAGTCTAGCGATCGCTGGGTGTTGCGTCCCCTAATTGCTCAAGCCGTAACGACTCAACCCGCCGCGATCCCCAGTCTTCCGCCGACAGCCGCCCAGCCGCCTACTGCAATTCAATATCCTCCCGGTATGTCGCCCACAGAGATGGGAACTAGTGTTCGTCAAGTCGATCGTCCGATCGCCCAGTCAGACAAGCCGATTGATATTGCAGTCCCTCCCCCGGCAATTGCTCCGATCGTGACCAATCCGCCTCCAACCACAATTCCGTTGGTGGCTGAACCAGCGCCTAAAATCGCCAATCTTCCCACTCCGCCAGCGCCCGAAAATTTTCCGCCTGGGATCGCTCCAACTCCTGAACAGCCGACTACGAACCCGACTCCATCGATTTCGAGTGCGCCTCCTGCTCAAGCTCCCGCGATCGAACCCTCTCCTAAAATGGCTCAAAGGTCAGCACCGAGTCTGCAACTTCCAGAGATCAATCCGAGTTTAGCAATTTCAGATTCGCTGCCTCCGGTCACGGCTCCTGAGGTTCCGACTGCTCCGACTGTCAGTGTTCCACCCTTGGATCACAGCAGAGTGTCTCCAGATCTTCTCCCTGAGTTGCCTCCTAGCGATGTCACCAGTCCTAACGCTGCCGTGTCGGTGCCGCCAATCCAGCCCACCGTAACGAATTTAGTAACAAACCGTCCGCCTGTAAAATCGGGTCGATCGACCACGATCGAGTTTGGTCAACCTCTGCCAACATCGCCCGTGATGGAGCGATCGCAGTCTCAATCTCCCAGCATCATCAGCTACAATTCTGCACTGCTCCCGGCGGGCACGGTGTTGAGTCTGCGATATCCCGGCACGCAGGCATTGCCACTGTCGTCTGAGCCTCGACAAGAAGTCTTGCTGTTGCAGAATGATTTGCGCGATCGGTCAGGTCGGTTAATTGCCTCAGAAGGCACCGAGATTTTAGGAAAGTTTGAGACGAGTGGAGGCGGTAGTCGCTTTATCGCTCAGGCGATTTTGCTGCGAGGACAGAATGTGGCGATCGCTGCTCAGTCAGAGGTATTGAGGGGTGTCCGAAAAATTTCTGACAATCGGCTCGCTCGCAATTCTGGCGTTGGTGCGTTGGCAGGTGCCATCTTAGGCGGGCTCTCGGGCGGCAACGTGATTGGAGGGGCGGCAGCAGGAGCGGCAGTGACCTATGCAACAGCTCCCAAGTCTGCCACGATTCAGCCCGGACAAATTTTAGATGTGCGACTGACCGAAGATTGGAAGTAGGGGACTGATGAGACAATAAAATTCTCTGCTGCGTTGTCCGTGGATTTCGGCTTCGCTCAACTCACAGCGAGGAATTGAGGGCTGAACGGAGTCGAAGCCCAGTCGCTTGGAACTCTACGTGAACTACAACTCTCTGGGTTTGAGTTTGTGGGTGCAAAGTCAAAAAACCCCGGTTCTCGCAAGAAATCGGGGTTTTAAGTGATCTTAAATGCTCTAGAATTTCTCGTTTTCTGGCGCAGTGGCTCCCGATCCTGGTGTGGCTAGAAAGAGATTTTTGGCGTTGTCGCTCTGATAGACACAATCAATTTTAGGATTGCTCTCTAACGCGCCAACATATCCAAACGTGTTCATTCGTTGACGACATTCACGCGATTGCTCAGAAGTAATCAGATTACGCTGCTCTAATATCTGCCAGTTAGCGCTTCGCAACACGCACCCAGGTTGAGTGCTGGCTTGAGCCACGTAGACTTTGAAAGGATTGAGCGTCACAAAAAAGCGGGTTTCTAATGTGATCGCGCTTGCCCCGTTTTGAATGCAAATCTCAGGGTTGGGGGCTTTTGAGTCAATCTGCACGTTGCTGACCACGTTCGAGTCGTTTGTCGAAGCGGTAGAGCTAAACCCAATCCCTACGCCAATGCCGAGAATAAAAATGCCTGCAATAATGAAGAGAGAAGTGTAGTTAAACGGCGTTTTCGGCTTACTCTGCTTGCTCTTGTCGGGTGGCGTGTAAGCATCATCATCTCTTTCATAATCGTAAGAATCGTTTCTAGGTCTGCGTTTCATAATGGCTTGGCTGATTGAGAAACTACCGACGGGATTATGCCCTTCTGTAATACAGTATGACGAATCTCAACGCTCGTTGACAGAGATTCTCGCCTCTGGTCAATGCGACAATGGGATTGTCTAGCATAGTAGTTCCTAGAAACTTATACTCTGACTGTTTGCAGGATTAGCCCATTCCTAGACCGCCCCCAGCTCCCTATTATGAACCCTAGCCGATCGGACTCAACTCAGCCCACACCCGATCAAACTTTGCCCGAATTGCAGGATCGATTCCCAATCGTCGGCATCGGAGCCTCTGCGGGAGGGTTAGAAGCCTTTCAGCACTTATTCGCTCGATTGCCTGCTGACACGAACATGGCGTTTGTGCTGATTCAGCATCTCAGCCCATCTCATAACAGTATTTTGAGCGAAATTTTGGCGCGATCGACCTCAATGCCCGTTTGCGAAGTGCTAGATGGAGTGATTGTTGAGCCAAATTGTGTGTATGTGATTCCGCCCAACACGAAGATGATCCTGTCTAGCGGAGGATTAAGGCTGCTGCCCCGCCAAAAAGTTGAGGGCAAATATATGCCTGTTGATGCGTTTTTGTCGTCGTTGGCAGCAGAGTGGGGCAGTCAATCGATCGCCATTGTGATGTCGGGCGGCGATGGCGATGGCACGATCGGACTCGAAGCCGTTAAAGCAGCCGGAGGCATCACGTTTGCTCAAGATCTCCTCTCGTCTAAAGTGGCGAGTATGCCCAGAAACGCGGTGGCGGGCGGACAGGTTGACTTTGTGCTGTCCCCAGCCGCAATCGCAAACGAGTTGATTAAACTGAGTCGCTATCCTTATCTGACTTACTCGCTTGAGAAGAAAACGGCGGAGGTTTTGCCCGATAGTAGTGATGACAGCTTGCCCAAGATTTTTGCGCTGATTCGATCAGCAACGGGCGTTGACTTCACTCACTATAAACAAGCAACCTTAAAACGCAGAATCATGCGGCGATTAGTGCTCCACAATTTAGAGCGCTTGGATAATTACGTTCAATTTTTGCAAGACAACCCGTCTGAAGTTGAGCTTTTGCATCAGGATATTTTGATTAAAGTCACCAGCTTTTTTCGCGATCCTGACACGTTTGAGGCGTTGAAAAACACGGTTTTCCCTCAATTGATGGAGGATCGATCGCCCGATTCTCCCATTCGTATCTGGGTTGCCGCCTGTGCAACTGGAGAAGAAGCTTACTCGATCGTGATTGCTCTTTTAGAATTTTTAGACACTCGAATTAACAAACCTGCGATTCAAATTTTTGCGACGGATATTAGTGAACTGGCGATTCAAAAAGCCCGATTGGGCATTTATAGTGCCAATACTTTAGTGAATGTCTCACCCGAACGGTTGCGGAGATTTTTTGTGCCGATAGAGGGCGGCTATCAGATCGGCAAACTCGTGCGCGAACTCTGTGTTTTTGCACGCCACGACATCACCATCGATCCGCCGTTCTCGCGACTCGATTTAGTAACCTGCCGCAATGTGCTGATTTATTTGGGGGCACTTCTCCAAAAAAAGGTGATGCCGATTTTTCACTATGCGCTTAAGCTTAGAGGCTTTTTGATGCTTGGCTCGTCGGAAACCACGGGAGAGTCTTCTGACCTATTTACCCTGATAGATAAAAGAAACAGAATCTATGCTAGAAAACTGGTTCCAATTCGTCTAAATTTTGATTTCATCCCTAGCAGCTACCCGATCGCAGAAAAAGTGAATCCTAACAAGCCAGTCCATGAAGGGTCTTGGAGTGATACTGATCTCCAAAAAGTGGCAGATCAGATTGTTCTCAACAAATACGCTCCAGTCGGTGTCGTGATTAACGATGAGATGGAGATTCTGCATTTTCGAGGGCAGACGAGCATTTATTTAGAACCTGCACCCGGAAAGGCAAGTCTAAACTTATTCAAAATGGTGCGCGAAGGGCTGCTGCTTGAGCTACGAACCGCCATTCATCAGGCAAAGCGGCGAGATGCCCCGGTGAGAAAAGAAGGCTTGCAGGTCAAGGCGGGTGAGCGGTTTCGGCTCGTCAATGTTGAGGTGATGCCTTTTCGATCGTCCCCAGCCAACGATCGTTATTTCTTAGTGCTGTTTGAAGAGATTGATGCCTCAAATTGGGCGATCGCCCCAGAAAGTACTGCCAAAGCAAAAAAAGCGCGGCAAACTGAATCTGAGCAAGAAACCGCCCAACTCAGACAAGAACTCGCAGCAACGAAAGACTATCTACAATCGATTATTGAAGATCAAGAAGCCACCAATCAGGATCTCAAAGTCGCTAACGAAGAGATTCTTTCTAGCAATGAAGAACTGCAAAGCACCAACGAAGAATTAGAAACCGCGAAAGAAGAAATTCAAGCGACCAATGAAGAACTCAGCACCATCAATGAAGAATTGCGGAGCCGCAACCAAGAGTTAAATCAAGTCAATAACGATTTGCGAAACTTACTCAGCAGTGTGAATATTCCGATTTTGATGTTAGGGGGCGACTTGCGAATTCGCCGCTTTACGCCAATGGCAGAGCGCGTGTTTAACCTGATCCAATCAGATGTTGGTCGTCCATTTAGCGATATTCATCCCAATGTGGACGTGCCTAATTTAACGCACCTGATTTTAGAGGTAATCGATTCATTACACGTCTATGAGCAAGAGGTGCGAGACACCGAAGGACGCTGGTATAGTCTGCGAATTCGCCCTTATAAAACGGTTGAAAATCAAATCGATGGAGCCGTAATCGGGCTAATCGATATTGACGAACTCAAGCGCAGCGCGGTAGAGCTTGAAAAATCGCGCGATTATGCCACCGCGATCGTCGAAACCGTTCGAGAGCCTCTAATTGTGCTGGATGCCGACTTGCGGGTGATGACGGCAAACCAATCCTTTTATCAAATGTTCAAAGTGCTGCCCACGCAAACTGAAGACCAGTCAATCTTTGATCTAGGCAACGGCGAATGGAATCAAGACCGATTGCGATTGCTCCTTGAAGACATCATTCCTAGAGACACGCAGTTAGAAAACTTTGAAGTCGAACAGGAGTTTAGTCACATCGGTCATCGCACCATGTTATTAAATGCGCGCAAGATTCCTCGTGAAGGTGATTTGCAAATGATTTTGTTAGCGATCGAAGACATCACCGCTCGTAAACTCTCTGACGAGCAGATCCGATCGTCCCTGAAAGAAAAGAAAGTGCTGCTGAGAGAAATTCACCACCGAGTAAAAAACAACCTGCAAATCATTTCGAGTATGCTCAGTTTGCAGAGCAATCGGATGTCTGATCTGCAAGCGCGACAGAATCTTGTAGACAGTCAAAATCGTGTCAAAGCGATAGCACTGCTACACGAAATTCTCTATGAATCGGAGGATTTATCGGAGTTAGATTTGGAGGAATACTTTCAGAGTTTGATGAGTCATTTGTTTCGGAGCTATGGCGCTCAAACAAACGCAATTTCATCGCAAGTCATCATTCAGCCTAACTTAATCTTGATGCCTGATAAAGCAGTCCTCTGTGGCTTGATTCTCAATGAGTTGGTGACTAATGCTCTTAAGTACGCCTTTCCAGATGGGAGAACCGGGGAAATTTGTGTCACGATCGCAGAAGCTGACCAACTCGTCACGCTCACCGTCAGCAACAACGGCATCAGCCTTCTTGACAACTTCACGTTAGACAATCTGCCATCGATGGGACTTAATCTCGTGATCAATTTAGTTCAACAGTTGCGTGGAGAATTTGAGTTCGATCGTACTCCCCTTTTCAAAGTCACCTTTCCGACTTGAAGATTTTTCGGTTATTCGATGTTGATCAATTGGAATAGAACTGCCGTTCACAATACGCGGGTAAAGCCTCACAAGTGGGTGAAACCTATCAGGAATTCAAATAATTTTTTGCAGATGAATCTCCGTCTCTAGATTCTTTCGCTCATTTGAGCATACCTCTAAAATGAAAAACATCCATAACTTAAAACCCGTTTATTGAAACACATTTAAAACCTGATTGAAGTAGAGATTTATCGAATGTTAGATCCCGCTTGCAAAACTAACGTCTTGATCGTCGAAGATGAAACCATCGTCGCTTGGGACATTCAAGAAGCGCTAGAAACACTAGGTTATGACATTTTGGCAAGAGTTACAGATGGCGCAGAAGCCATTCGATTAGCTGCCAAGCTCAAGCCCAACCTCGTGTTAATGGATATTCATCTCGCCGGAAGCTTAAGCGGCATTGATGTGGCAGAGGTTCTCTACACTCACTTTCATATTCCCATTGTTTATTTGACCGCTCACACCGACGATCGCACCCTCGAACAAGCCGCCCTGACTAATCCGTTTGGCTATCTAGTCAAACCCTTCCAGCGAATCGAACTTCACACCACCATCCAAATTGCTCTGCGGAGACATCAGCTAGAAAAAACGGTTCATGCCGATCGCCAATGGTTGACCACTACATTAAGCAGCATTGGGGAAGCGACGATCGCCACTGATCAAAAAGGCATGATTACGTTTATGAATCCTCTAGCAGAGCAACTTACAGGCTGGCAACTGCCAGAGGCGATCGGGCGAGATATCAACCAAGTTTTGCCATTAGTCTCTGAGCGAGAACATGCCGCGATCGAAAATCCGGCGTTGAAAGCCATCCGATTAGAAACGCGAGTCAGTGTGCCAGAAAGCTATTTCCTGCGGGCAAAAGACGGGGCAGAATGGCTGGTCAGCGATACGGCTGCGCCCATCAAAAACCGTGATGGAAACACGATCGGCAGTGTCTTAGTGCTGCGATTAACAGAATCTCACCTCACTCAATCAGAGTTGCAGCAGCGCAATATTGATCTTGAGCAGTTTCAGCTACGGTTGATCAGCTTACTGCAAGACAGCAGCACTCAGCTTCAACAAGCGATCGCCTGCACTCAACTAATCAATCACATTTTTGAGCAATCCCATTTACGACTCGACACCAATCAAATTCTGCAATCCACTCTTCAAGAACTGGGACGATCGCTAGACGCTGATTATGGTTGGATATCGCTGCACGACCCAAAACATGCCTCGTCGAGCATCACCTGCGAATATGTGAGCGTCGATCGTCCGAGAGAGGGGTCCGCGATCGCAACTCAAGTTCAGTTACGAAATCATCCTGACTTCTATCGGCATCTCTTCCAGCGCAAAAGCTGGCACTATCCATCGCCAGAGGTGCTGCCTACTCCTTACCAATCTCTGCTTGACGTTGGACAACAGATTCTGATCTGCCCGATTTTTCTCGATCAGGTGTCTCCTCAAGACATTGAAAAACGCGTGATTGGAGAAGTGGGAATCTTAACCACGGGCAAGCCTTTACTGACAGACTCTCAAACAAATCTGATTTCTCATATCGTCAGCTATGCGGCTGGGGCACTTCAAAATACTCGGCTCGAAACGATTCCTCAAGCGCCCCTGTCTGACTCAGAGAGGCTCACCTGGCTGCAAGAAGACTTCATTAGCTCCGTCTCTCAAGAGTTGCGAAACCCGCTCGACAACATGAAAACGGCGCTAGAGGCGATGCAATATCTCACCCGATCGCTCAAAACCATCGAATCTGACTCTTTAGAACATCAGCCATCTCCAAAATCGCTGCATCAACCGTTAGAAGACTATCTCCAAGTCTTGCAGGAAGAATGGCAGCGAGAATTTAGTTTGATCAATGATTTGTTGAGTTTCCAATCGTCTGAAACTCAACCTCTCTTAGCCCTGAATTCCCTCGATTTATCTGAGTGGCTGCCTCAAATAGTGAAGCGATTTCTGCCTCAAACGACTGAGCACGGGCAAACCCTTACCTATCAAGTTCACCCAGATGGTTTGACGATCGAGACTCATCTTCCTAGCCTCGATCGCATCGTGACCGAGTTGTTGACCAATGCTGGCAAATTCACTCCGCCTAATCAGCGAATTCATTTAACGGTAACCGCGATCGACGATCAAGTAGTGCTTAAAGTCGCCAATACAGGCATTGAGATTCCTGTTAAGGAATGGGAACTCATTTTTCAGCCGTTCTACCGTTCTCATCCAAATTCCGCAATCTCTATCGGCACGGGGTTAGGATTGGCGTTGGTCAAAAAATTGGTCACGCGCTTAAGAGGTAAGATTCGAGCCGAGAGTCAAGACCGAACCACGATACTTACCGTTAACTTACCTCTGTGCGAGGCAGGTAATGTTTAAATTAGTTCGAGATGGGCAGCGATCGTTTATCCTAGATGCACCCTTGGGTTATTCTACGCAGACGCGATTCTCTTGCTATGTCTGAAGCGCTCTTACAAAACCGCGACTATACGATCGTCGTTGCTAAAACTGCTGTCAACCTTCTTGCCAAAACGCCACCTAGATATGAGCAGCGCTGGTTAGCTGCCCACGATGCAATTCTCTCTTTGGCTCAAAAGTGCGAGACGTTTGACCCTGACGGCATCACGGTTTATATCTCGTGCCGAGACGAAGCAGACCTGTTTAAGCAATATAAGCAGGTGATGCCTGGTCAAATCACGGCGATTTTTGATGCTCA
The DNA here is from genome assembly GCA_965277365.1 of Phormidesmis sp. GTDB lineage: Bacteria > Cyanobacteriota > Cyanobacteriia > Leptolyngbyales > Leptolyngbyaceae > Phormidesmis_A. Next base: position 38,617 of record CBDICO010000008.1, read on the forward strand.
CTATCCACCCGACACGCTCAACGTGCTGCAAACGGCGTTAGACGACTATTTCACTCGCAAAGCAGCGGCTCAAACCAAGCTCAACGGAGAAATGATTCTCGTGTTGATTGATGGAGAGCCACCCGATCGCATGGCGATCGCCAAACTTCTAATCCACACAACCGAAAAGCTTGACCAAGATCACGAACTCGGCATCGGCTTTCTTCAGCTTGGAGACGACTTTATCGCCAGAGGCTTCCTCAACGCGTTAGATGAAAACCTCAAGTCAGCAGGTGCTAAATTTGACATCGTGCATACTCAGCTTTTTGAACAAGTCACCCCCGACTCGTTGACTGGGTTCTTGCTCGACGTGCTCAACGACTAAATGCCGAACCTCTCACAACCTGATAAGCTGAAGGCGGAACTGGATATTGCACCTACCTATTTAAAAGCTTATGGAGTGGCACTCATCAGATGCCCAAAGTCTCGCGATTATCGACCGTGAAATTGGCGACCACGGTTTCTCACCTGCGGAATATGAGATTGTCCGTCGCGTGATTTATTCGACCGCAGACTTTGAGTATAAGTCTCTGATTCGATTTTCGGAGTTAGCGTTGCAGTCAGGCGCGGCAGCATTAGCAGCCCGGACGACGATCGTGGTCGATGTGCCGATGGTGCAAGTGGGCATTACGACCAATATTCAGGCGACCTTCTCTAACCCAATCTATTGCAGCATGGAGGCGATCACCCGTCCCCAAAAAGAAAAGACTCGCGCTGCTTGGGGCATCGAAACCTTGGCAAGACGTTATCCCGAAGGAATTTTTGTGGTCGGTCAGTCTCAAACCGCGCTCTCTGTCCTAGTAGAACTCATTGAAGCCGAAGAAATCAAGCCTGCTCTAGTCATCGGCACCCCGTCTGGATTTGTCGATGTTGAGGTCACAAAAGCCCGTCTTAATGATTCACTGATTCCCCACATTCGCACCGAAGGACGCAAAGGAAGTGCGGTTGTAGCGGCAGCGATCGTCACAAGTTTAGTCGATCTCGCTTGGCAAGCTTATGGACGCGAGGGCAACGGAGTCGGGTGAAAATGTCACCTAGTTATCAATCTATAGGAATCCTAATATCCATAGTTCACGAGGAGATGCCTGGTTCTTGAACGAGCTGTTTAACGCTGACATTTAGGCGTTTAATCGATAGTTCAGTTCAGACGTGAGCCATTCGCTAAACATCCGCTTTAGAATCTCTTGATGTCGCTCTGGTGTGAGTTCAGCCGGGATAAACTCTTCGACCATTAGCAAGTGACTTGCCTGATCAATCGTGAGCGGACCAATAACTTGACCCGGAGCGGCGCTAAACACGATCGCGGACAAATCTGACTTCAAATTCCAGCGAGAAAGCCTGCCCTCATACCCACATTGATATCGCCGCTGGTCGTCAACATCATAGAGATGTGCCGCTTCATAAAAGCTAATTTCATCTTCCTGAATTTGATAAGAGATCTCTTGAGCAAGCTGCTCATAAGGGACGACGAGCCGATAGAGCAATATCTGGTCGAAGTCTATCTGGTTTTCAGCAAAAAATCGTTCGACTTCTTTAGAAAATAGCGTTTGAGATAGTTTTTCGGCAAGCAAGCGATCGCGGAGTCCGGCTTCCCAGTCGTCTGCGCTCACCAGTTGATCTGATAACCAGGCTAGAGTGTCACTCGATCGAAACAATCGATTTTCATAGCGGACTCGATCTGCCTCGACTTGAATCTCATCAGCCGTGAGGCAAATTCCTCGTGACTCCACAGCTTCATCAATGATTTTCTGATGAAAGATTTTGCGGCAGATCTCCTTCAGTTGCATCTCTTTCTTCAGTGCGAACATTATTTTTTCTGGTTCTATCACTTCCCCTTTAAAGTTGGTCATTAGCATTATTCCTGACTACACACCGTCTCAAACATTACGATGAGTCAAGCCCTCCTATACGCTTACCAAAATGAAACCCAATTGTGATTTCCTTCCCGTCCCGAACCAAATTGATTAATCACAATAAAGATTGGCATTGAGATATTGGTCGAGATGGCTGTGTTCCCGATCGAGGTTCCGCCTAAATTTGCCACGGTCGAAGAAGCTGCTGGAAAAATATTCAGTGATTGCAAAATGGGTTGAATCATTGAAAACCAGGAGTTACCCGTGCCGTAGCCATTATCGGTGTTTCTACTCCATCGTCCTCCTCCTTCCACCTCAGATAATAGAGGTACGTCTTCTACATAATCAATGTCAGAAATTATCATCAGTGAGACCTCCTAAAGACTGAAAAACTAACCTTTCCTAAAAGATATTGGCTGCTAATCGAACGAGAATACGCTGCGGTTTTCTGCTTCGTTGCTGAGTACTTCAGCCCTCTAATTTTCCTACATCACTTGCTTTAAGTTAGGGAACCCGCCTAACGCAGTGACCAATCAGTTTAGATGACTTTAAGATCGGAGTTCCAGTTTAAAGTCCCTCAATTTTAGAGGATTCAGGGGGCTTCTCAGATCTCCAACCGTAACGAGTTACTTCTGTCGAACTGACGTTAATTGAGACTCCCCTGATCAAGGCGAGATTGGTCAAAAATAGCCATTGAGTCAGGGGAGCTTGTAAGTGCTCAACCTGCTTTACTAACTGTGATATTGAGCGTTTTATAGACCCAAAACGATGGCACCAAAACCAGATGTATCAATCTTCAAGCTAGCACCATTAGCAACTGCAACACTTCCGCCGGGACCGGAGGTTGATCCAGTTTGGAGCAACGAAGATTGTTGCTGGAACTGAGTAAAGGTTGCAGATAGGTCGATTCCGCCTTCTAGGTTGTCTGCTTCGATTGCGGTTTCCAGATAGTTGAGTTCTGAGATAATCATAATAGTCTCCTTTGAGTTGAGTGATTTAGTGGTTAGCAACTCTGTTTGAGCTGTTATGTATAAGATATCTCTCTAGATTTGCAGATGTGGCGTTTTTTGCAGTTTATGTAGCCAATATGGCAAGGAATTTTATAGGATGATTTGAGACAACTATTAAATCAAAAAAATTAGCGCGTCTACAAGCCAAACACGCTAATCGAAAGCTTATATAAGTTAGTAAAGACTCTTGTATTAGATACTTAGTTGAAGCATGAACTTACGACTCAAATTCCTAAAAAGATGGCACTTAAGCCGAGTGTAGAAATATTTAATCGCCCAATATTTGCAAAAGCCGAACTGCCATTTGGACCCGAGACTGCTCCGGTTTGCAGCATTGAAAGGGCTTGATTGAAAGCAGTCAAAGTCGCTGCCCAATCTGTCCCACCTTCTAAAGAATGAGTAGCCGTTTCTAAATAGTTTAGGTCAGAAATAACCATTGAGTTCTCCTTTGTCTAATTTAGGATTAGTTGATAAATCATGCCGTTTTATCTCCTCTTTATAAGATATCTTCTTCAACGTTGTGTGGGAGTTTTATTGCCGTTTATGTCGCCAAAATGGCGCTTCATTTTAGTGAGACTTCGATATAAGCAGATCGCCGATCGTACCCAAAAAGCCTAAACCGTGTACTCTTGATCGAGGTTCACCTTCCTACCCTTTCAAATGTCTCAAGTCTCTCTTCAAGCCTTAATCAACGGCGTTCGCTCTGGTCAAAAATTAGCCAGTTTTTTGACCGATACTGTTCCCGCATTAGCCGCTAGACCCGATCGAGCCGACCTGATCTTCACCACCAAACAACGCAGTTTAAACAAGCCCCTCATTTTGATGGCAGCAGAAATTTCTGATTTGTGGCAATACGTCATGGGCACTGAGACAGAGCAGCAAATCTGGCAGCAGTTGGCTGAACGTTACTTACCAGGGGCATTGACGCTTGTGCTTCCGGCTAACGATCGAGTCGCTCCAACGATGAATCCCACTGCCCCCACTACGATCGGACTCCGAGTTCCCAATCACCCGATCGCGCGGGCAATTTTGACCGAGACAGGCGCTTTAGCTACCACCAGCGCTAATCGATCAGGACAGCCTGCTCTGCAAACCATGTCCGAGATCGCAGCAGAATTTCCAGAGGTGCTGACTCTGCTTCCTTCGGAGATAAAGCGTTTAGGATTTGACGATCGAGCCGGATCGGGAACGCCTTCCACCGTGATTCAGTGGAATGCTGATGGCTGGCAGATTCTTCGTCAAGGAGCGATCAAATTAGAGACAAATTAGGCAGCCGATGGAGGCAGCTTGGCAAAGTTTTGACGGTAGATTTTAACCATCGCGTCTGCATCTTCTCGAACGGCAAGCGATCGCTGGATTTCACCTAAATAAAGCGGCTCAGACACACCGGGTTCTGGATGCACATTGGTTCTCAGGCGAATGGTCAAACGAGGTTCTCCCTGAGTCATGCGACCTGGTGAATAGAGGTCAATCGCTGCCTGACGCAAGGTAGCCTCGACTTGCGGCTCTGTTACCGTTGGCGGCACTACAATCACCACTTGAGACGAAGCGGTGTCAAAAATTCGTGAATAGTGGAGTGCACCGGGAACATTGGGACGGGTGTAGATTGCCAAACTGAGGGCAAAAATTCCCGCAGTCAGAACTCCCATAAACCCCGTGATCCCCACCAATCGAAAGCGGAATCCCCACTTTAGAACAAACCCCAGCACTGTTAGAGTTCCTACCACGATCGTCAGAATTCCTGACCATTGGGCATCGGTTAAAAGTTGTGCAGGTTCAAACATAGTAAGGATGAATGATGATATAGAAGTGTTTCTAGGGCGTATCGTTAGGATCTATTCGTTGCTAACAAATCCGGCAGGTTGCGGCTCGTTTGATGCTTCGAGCGCCGCTTTTAGAGTATGCCAGGTTAACGTCGCACATTTGATGCGAACTGGAAACTGAGATACGCCCTGCATCACATTCAGCTTGCGCTGCTCGGTGGGAAATTCTGCATTACCCTGCATCATGCTCTGAAAGCGCCGCACCATTTCTAACGCTTCGTCGATGCTTTTGCCGCGCATTGCCTCTGCCATTAAGTCAGCCGATGCCATCGCGATCGCGCATCCTTCACCCTCAAATTTAACATCTTCAATGCGGTCGCCTGCGTCATTAAGCTGCACGGTTAGCTCGATCGTGTCACCGCATGAGGGATTATGTCCTCGTTGCAGACGATGCACTGGATCAGTTACACCTCGATGTTTTGGCTTTTTATAGCGTTCTAAAATGACCTGTTGATAAAGGTCGCGCAGATTTGCCAGAGTCATAATTTGAAGTCGTTACGGCTTTCTTTATCTATCTTCATCCTATCAGGGTCTCTAGCGATCGAGGGTATGAGATTACCACTCCACCGTCCCTTGAAGTCTTCTCTCTCAGAATCTCTTAAAGCCATTACCTATTTAAATTTGATACCCTATTTCAAATAGTCTTGGGAGATGAAGCGTGGATATTCAAATTGGCAGAGGCAAAACCGCCCGCCGAGCATACGGCATCGACGAAATTGCACTCGCTCCCGGACAGCGAACCCTCGATCCAAAATTGGCAGATACACGCTGGACGATCGGCGGCATTGAGCGCGAAATTCCTATTATTGCCAGCGCGATGGATAGCGTGGTCGATGTGAAGATGGCAGTCTTGCTATCAGAGTTAGGCGCACTGGGCGTTCTCAACCTCGAAGGCGTGCAAACCCGCTACGAAAACCCTGACCCAATTTTGGATGAAATCGCGGCAGTTGGAAAAGACGAGTTTGTGACCCTGATGCAGCGACTCTATCTAGAGCCGATCAAGCCTGAATTGATTGAGCGGCGAGTTAAAGAAATTAAACAACAAGGCGGAATTGCGGCGGTGAGCGCCACTCCCGCAGGAGCCATTCAGTTTGGTCAAGTCGTGGTTAAAGCCGGAGCCGATTTGTTTTTTGTCCAGGCGACGGTCGTCTCAACAGCTCACCTCGCACCCGAATCGATCACCCCGTTGGACTTAGCTCAATTCTGTCAAGAAATGCTGATCCCGGTGATTTTAGGAAACTGCGTCACTTACGAAGTCACCTTGAATCTGATGAAAGCGGGTGCGGCTGGGGTGCTGGTCGGCATCGGTCCTGGTGCGGCGTGTACGTCTCGTGGAGTTTTGGGTGTGGGTGTGCCCCAAGCAACGGCGATCGCTGACTGTGCTGCTGCTCGAGACGACTATCACCGCGAAACTGGAAATTATGTCCCCATCATTGCAGACGGCGGCTTAATCACGGGCGGAGATATCTGCAAGTGCATTGCCTGTGGAGCCGATGGGGTAATGATTGGCTCTCCATTTGCCAGAGCACAAGAAGCCCCCGGACGCGGCTTTCACTGGGGCATGGCGACTCCTAGCCCCGTTCTGCCTAGAGGCACTCGCATTCGAGTCGGCACTACAGGCACCCTGCAACAAATCTTGCGCGGTCCGGCTCAACTTGATGACGGTACTCACAATTTCTTAGGCTCCTTACAAACCAGCATGGGCACTCTCGGCGCAAAAGACATTAAAGAGATGCAGCAAGTCGAAGTCGTGATTGCTCCCTCACTGCTGACAGAAGGCAAAGTCTACCAAAAAGCTCAACAGTTAGGAATGGGCAAATAGAATCTGAACTGCCGCAAGCTTGAATGAATTCTTAAGGTTTTTTCAGTCTCTCTAGCACCCCTGGTAATTCCGAATCCGTCGTCTACAATAGATGAAGCGGAGACGAAAGTTTCCGTTCACTCCTCACACCACACTCCGCCTGAACTTCGGTTTAGGCGGTTCCTTTTTAAAGGTTCTAGAGTTAAATCACTTGATTCATTACAAATCACCACACTTAACAACAAACTTAGATTGGCGAAAACGCTGACTCTTCACAGGGAACGCCGATTGTATCTAATTATGTATGCACTGCGATGAGAGTCTACTGTTTTTGCTATGGTAGAATTTCGTCGAACGAGTATAGGCAAGGATTTTCAGGCATGTCAGCAGCCGCGCAAGTTACAGATTCTACGTTTGATCAGGAAGTGCTTGAGAGCGAAGTTCCGGTTTTGGTCGATTTTTGGGCACCCTGGTGCGGTCCCTGCCGAATGGTGGCACCCGTCGTCGATGAAATCGCAACTCAGTTTGAGGGCAAAATCAAGGTCGTCAAGGTCAACACTGATGACAACCCCGGTGTCGCCAGCAAGTATGGTATCCGCAGCATTCCTACGCTGATGATCTTTAAGGGAGGGCAACGCGTCGATATGGTTGTGGGAGCCGTGCCCAAAACAACCCTTTCTAACACCCTCGAAAAGCATCTCTAGGGCTGGTTCGCCCCGTTCTAAACGGTTGCTTTGCGATTCGTCACACGCTTTGCTTTGCAAGGAAGATCGCCCATTTACTATTGATTGGTTCCTGATTGCTCACCATTTGGGTTGGGCACACTCAAGCAAGACGGGGTGAACTGGTTCTAGTGGCTCATTAGTAGTATGCTGATAACGCCTCAGCTTTAATGCAGGGAGGCGTTTTTTACTGTCTTCGTAAACCTTTTCCGCCTCAAGATTTCAGTAAAATAGATAGCCCCAGTTTGGAAGAGTGTTATGGCATCCGATCGTACAGTCCAGGCAATCGAGTCGCTTCAGACAACGGTTAACGATTTATTGCAGCAGTTGCCCAACTTGCGACACGGAGAGTTAATTGCTCAAGCGCTGGCATTGATTGTACGAATGGCGGGAGACGATATCGATCGCCTTGATTGGAAAATTCTTAACGCCTCTCTGCAAGACATGGAGCGAGCGTTTAGCACGTTTTATCCCTATCGACACGTCCGCAAAATTGCTATCTTCGGCTCTGCTCGAATTTCACCCGACACGGAAGAGTATCAGATGGCGCGGGAATTTGCGCGCTGCGTCACAGCTCAGGGCTATATGGTGATTACTGGGGCAGGGGGCGGCATTATGCAGGCTGGAAACGAAGGAGCCGGGGCGGATCAATCTTTTGGGCTAAACATTCAGCTTCCCTTTGAGCAGGGCGCAAATCCGTTTATTGAGGGCGACCCCAAACTGGTTCCGTTTAAGTATTTTTTTACGCGCAAAGTCTTTTTTCTGAGAGAAAGCGATGCCTTGGCACTCTTTCCAGGTGGCTTTGGCACGCAGGATGAAGCGTTTGAATGCTTAACCCTGACGCAGACGGGCAAGTCGGCTCCGGTGCCGCTGGTATTAATTGACAAGCCGGGTGGCAGCTATTGGCACGATTGGGCAGAGTATGTGGACAAGCAACTGCTCAAGCGGGGGCTGATTAGCTCCGATGATCCAAGTTTATATACGATCACAGAAGATTTAGATGTCGCCTGTGATGCGATTTCTAGCTTTTATCGAACTTATCACTCTAGCCGCTATGTCGGCGAGCAGTTGGTGATTCGGCTGAAGTCTGACTTGACCGATGAGGGTGTCGCACTTCTAAATGAGAGCTTCGCCGATATTTTGGTGAAAGGGAAGATTGAGAAAAGCAAGGCTCTTCCTCAAGAAGCTCAGGACGAAACATCCGAGTTGCCTCGGTTGGTGCTGAATTTTAATCAGAAGGATTTAGGGCGGCTCTATCGCTTTATTGCAACGATTAACCAGTTGGGAACGCCAATCTCACAAGAAGTTTCGGCACACCCAGAGCGAAAATAGCATTCCTCGTTGAAGGGTTCGTGGCTCAGGACTTCACTCAACTCATTAGATTAAGAGTCAAGGGTTGAGCGAAGTCCGATCGGCTGAGACTCTCAATTAACCCGCCATTTTCTTGGCGATCGTCTTCAATCCCCCAGTCCTTTAAACTTTTTAGCAGAAGAGCCACAGCATAAGGAGTTCTCAAGTTTTGAATTCGCCATGTTCTGCTTCTACCAACACAGGCACCAACACCGCATCAATGACGTGGATCACGCCGTTATCGGTCAGAATATCCATTTGAGTGACTGAAGCATCGTTGACTTTAATGCCGCCATCTGTTTGCTCAACCCCGATGATTGACCCTTCAAAGCTGGGGGCTTCATTGATTTGAGCGAGATCATCCGATCGCACATCCCCAAATAATACATGGTAAGCCACGACTCGCTTAAATTTTTCAGGGTCATCCATTACGTTGTGCCGTAACTCTTCTGGCATGTTCTCAAACGCTTCATCCGTCGGTGCCAAAATGGTATAAGGTCCGGGGGATTCCAGGATCTCTTTCAATCCTGATTTCTCGACGGCGGCTAACAGCGTTTTGAATGATCCTGTCTTTGCAGCCGTTTCTAAAAGGTTTGCCATTATAAAGTCCTGTGATGCTTCTCTATTTATGAATAGAAGCAGATGACTTTAATTTCATCCTTCAAAGGAGTGAAGATGCTGTTACCGCCCTAGTGTCAGCTCATCTTTGTTGCCCAAAATTCCTTGGGGTCGCCAAATCATTAGCAAGATCAGCAGTAACCCGATCAGCATAATTCGCAGCGCTCCAATTTGATCAGCGGCTAAAGGAATGAACTGATCGAGCGATCGAGTCAAGGTCGTGTAGCCCCAAAAAATCGCCGCTCCTAACAACGTTCCGCCATTGCTCCCCGCACCGCCCAGCACGACGATCGTCCAGGCGTTAAATGTGATATCCGTCTCAAAACTTCTGGGATAGATCGTGCTAAGTTGCCACGCCAGGAACGCCCCCGCAATTCCGGCAATAAATCCACCGAGCATAAATGATTGCAGCTTATAAGCAAAGACGTTTTTGCCCAACGCTTTGGCAACCTGTTCATCTTCCCGAATCGCTTTTAGCACCCGTCCCCAGGGCGATCGTACCAATCGTTCTAACGCCCAAAACGTCACTGCTAAGACAATCACCGACAAAAACATTAGCCCATTTCGAGCCGGATTTTCACTGTAGTTGTAAAGCGCGATCGCACTCACGACATAGAGACAAAATCCGAAAACTGAGAGCGCGATCGTAGACAGCAAAATCGCTCCCGACTCCCAGGCAGGCAGTTTAGGCAACAGGCGACGAGCAATCCACTGATAGAGCCAGCCAATTGCCGCCAGCGACCCAACTAGCAAGAGTCCTTGCAGCCAAGCAGGTAGAGCATTCGCGACTTTTAACCCCTGAAAAACAGCACTGATGACAAACAAAACGAGTGCAAGAGAAGCAGAATAAGCGCCCAGAATCAGAACATTTTTGGCAAGCAGCGATCGCTCTACACGCTTTGTTTGCCGCTGTGCCCACTTCCACAGACTCCGAAATGCTAGACCTGCAATCACGGTAATCACCGCAATCATGCCCCATCGAGTCAGAACGGTCGGTCGAGTCAAACCTGCTAGAGGCAGCGAATAGCCCTGTACGCCAAACGAGCCACGGGTCAGCCATTCCTCATTCAGCGCGATCAAACGGACGACTTCAGATACCCCGATCGTGACGATCGCCAGATAATCTTCTCGCAGTCGTAGCGTCGAAAAACCAATCAGCAAGCCCAACAGCGCTGCTACCGCTCCCCCAATCAGCACTGCAAAAATCATCGGCACTCCTACCAGACTCAGCAGCACTGTGGTGTAAGCTCCGAGCGCCAGAAATGCCGCGTGTCCAAAGTTGATTAACCCGGTGAAGCCCCAGTGCAGATTTAGCCCCAAACTAAACAGGGCATAAACTGCCGTGAACACGATGAGCGAGACGAGATAACCAACCATAGAGAGGCAACCGCAACGAGGGAATTGAGAAGTCACTGAAATCCTACCGCAACCAGGCACACAATCCGTAGCTATGGCAACGCTTGCAATCTTTTGCGATCGCGATATTCTCTCTATAATGGGGCACTCTCAAGCTATTAGACTTGTCGATCGTGCCTTCAGGAGACTTCCTGCATGAATCTGTTTCGCAGCCGTGCCCATCATCTCATTGACACGCTCTCTAATCAGGAGCTAGAAAGCCTCTGGACGGAGTTAGAAAGGCTCTATCACGACCTCTATATGCTAAAAGCGGTAGAAGCGTCTCAGCAGACCCACCGCCCTGGAGACACGTTGACTCGTGAAGACGCTCTGCGCTTGCTGCCTCTGATCCAATCCTCCTCACGCGTTTTATGAAAACTAGCAGATCAGATTCTATGAGAGGGCTATTTCTCGCGTCGCGGCTTGAAGTTCGCTACGATCGTACTTTTTTATTAGACCTTAAAAGCTTAGAAGCATCTGCCTTCCAGCGAATTCAGCAATTTGTCTTTGGTGAGTTTTTTCAAACCAGCCAGCTTCAAGACCTGCACGAATTCCAAACCCTCGGCTCTAGTGAGATTCTCTACCGCTTTACGCTTGAGACTTATTTAATCAGCATTGAGATCACTGGACAGATTATTAAATTTTTGCGAATTTTACCAAAGCCAAACATTTAGAGGCACTAGCAAAGATCCGATATTTCTTCCTCAAGCGTTTTGTATAGCACTACACAAATAGTTCAGAATGAGGGACCTAAGCCGCTGGTTAATTTGACCGCAACCCAGTGTTCTAATGCAATTTCGGAGTGCTATAGCAGCGATTACTCACACTTTTTATTCGGCACTATCCTTAAATTTCTCCCTGAAGTTCTTCGCTCAGAGTCACTAGCCCCTATACACTGTTTTGTGGCGACTCTCAAAAAGGGCAAAGAATTTTATGGACTCGGCTGCACTCTGGCAACGCTATCAAGACTGGCTCTATTATCATGCAGGCTTGGGTTTCTATCTTGATGTTAGTCGGATGCGGTTTGATGATGACTTTGTTCGACAGCTAAGACCCAAGTTCGACAAGGCATTTGAGGAAATGGCGGCGCTAGAATCTGGAGCGATCGCCAATCCTGACGAAAACCGCATGGTCGGACATTATTGGCTCCGCGACCCTGATCTGGCTCCTAATCAAGACTTCAAGCAAGACATTATTCAAACGATCGAGGATATCGAATCGTTTGTTCAAAAAATTCACTCTGGCGAAATTCGCCCCACCCAGGCTGAGAGATTTACGGATATTTTGTCGATCGGCATTGGTGGCTCGGCATTAGGACCCGAATTTGTCGCTGAGGCGCTATCTCCTGATTTTCCGCCGATGGCGATTCACTTCATCGACAACACTGATCCCGCAGGCATCGATCGCGTGCTAGCTCGAATTGGCGAGCGGCTCAACAGCACGCTCGTTCTAGTCATCTCAAAATCGGGTGGCACTCCAGAACCCCGCAACGGCATGATCGAAGTTCAACACGCTTATGGCGATCGCAACTTAGACTTCAGCAAACAAGCCGTCGCTATCACAGGCAGAGGCAGCAGTTTAGATCAGATTGCCCACTCTCAGGGCTGGCTAGCTACCTTTCCCATGCACGATTGGGTAGGCGGACGGACTTCCGAATTTTCAGCCGTAGGATTGGTGCCTGCCGCTCTGCAAGGCATAGATATCCGAGCAATGTTGGCAGGTGCAAAAGAAATGGATGCCGCCACCCGCCCGTCCGAAATTAAGAACAACCCGGCGGCGATGCTGGCATTAGCCTGGTATTTTTCGGGCAGCGGCAAAGGTGAGAAAGATATGGTTGTGTTGCCCTATAAAGATAGTTTGCTGCTGTTTAGCCGCTATCTTCAGCAACTTGTGATGGAGTCGTTGGGCAAAGAAAAAGATCTAGACGGCAACACGGTCTATCAAGGCATCGCAGTCTACGGCAATAAGGGATCGACCGATCAACACGCTTACGTTCAACAACTGCGAGAAGGCGTACCGAATTTCTTCTTGACGTTTATTGAAGTGCTGCACGATCGGGCAGGGCACTCGATCGACGTTGAGCCAGGAGTCACCTCTGGCGATTATCTGTCGGGTCTGCTTCAAGGCACTCGTCAAGCACTTTATGAAAATCATCGGGACTCAATCACCGTCACGATTCCCGAAGCCAATGCTCACAATGTCGGTGCATTAATCGCGCTCTACGAACGGGCAGTCGGGTTTTATGGGTTTCTTGTCAACGTTAACGCCTATCACCAGCCTGGAGTCGAAGCAGGCAAAAAAGCCGCTGCCGCAATTCTAGACTTGCAGCGCAACGTCGTGCAGGTTTTGCAAGCCGAAAACACGCCTCTCCCGGTAGGGACGTTAGCACTCAAGGCAGGTACCCCTGACCAGGTTGAAGCAGTTTATAAAATTGTCCGTCACCTTGAAGCCAATCAACGTGGGGTGAAGCTGCACGGCAATCCGGCAAAGCCTGAGAGCCTGACGGTGAGCAAAGCCTGACTTACTCTACAAATTTGGGTCGGGCGGCTTGCGTCTGTTGAAGGGTTTCCTCCAGCGCCGCCCAGTCCTGTTGGTCGATCGTGTGAATCATGCGATCGAGCGTTTCTCGATAAACCCGAAGCGATCGCAACACTTCCTCGCGGTTATAGCGTGCCATCATCAGCCCTAATTCGGGGTTGCCGCCACCGACTCGGCTGGTATCCCGAAAGCCTGAGCTAGCCAGTAATTGAGCGAGTTTAAGGCTGGTGGGATCAGCATCGATTAGACAGGCAGCAATCAGACTTACGCTCACCATCACAGGCAGGTGAGAAATCCAGGCAACTGCTCGATCGTGCTCGTCTGGCTGACAGTGATAAAGCCGTACTTGTAACGGACGAATAATCGATTCGATTAGCGCGATCGCGTCCAACGGTGTTGCTTCAGTCGGCGTTAACACGTATGGGTTTCCTGCAAACAAGCCGTGTTGTGCTGCTTCGATGCCGCTTTCGGCAGTTCCTGCCATTGGGTGCCCACCCACAAAATTACGCCACAGGGGGGTAATGTCTCGCACGATCGAGGCTTTCACCGATCCAACATCTGTCAATATTGTCTTCGGGGAAATATGCGGGATCAGTTGGGAAACCGTTGATTGCATACGCGTCAGTGGGGTGCAGATAAAAATCGCATCTGTGTCTGCCAACAGTGCTAAATCCGTGACGGCTTCATCGGCTGCACCTCTCGCTACAGCGATATCACAGGTTCGTTCTTGACGACTGACTCCTAAAACTTGATGCCCTAGCGATCGTAAATCTAACCCTAGCGATCCCCCAATTAATCCCAGACCCACGATCCCGATTTTCATGACCATCCATCCAACTTATGTGCAATACTCCAGGCTAATTCTGATCTAGATTTGGGTACGTTAGCACTAAGCCGCCCCCTAATCTTGGGGATATTAGTCAGAAATTGTAGATGAAAGCTGAGGAAGTTCTAGAACAATATGCCACCGGATCGCGAGAGTTTTCTGCCCTTAATTTGAGAGAAATCAATCTCGGCGGAGCCAATTTGAGCGGTGCGAATCTAAGCCGTGCTGATCTGAGCGTCGCCAATCTTGCAGGAGCGAATCTGAGTCGAGCCGACTTGAGCCACGCAATCCTCAGTGTCACCAAGCTTAATGGTGCCAACCTCAGCAATGCAAAACTCAATGGTGCCAAGCTCAATGTTGCCAATCTCACGATGGCTGATCTACGAGAAGCCAAGCTCGTGCAAGCAGAGTTGATCAAGGCAGAGTTGACGCGATCGGACCTGAGCGGTGCTGACCTGCGGGGAGCTAACCTCAGCAATGCTGATCTGCGAGATGCCAAACTGCGCTACGCCAACCTCAGTCAGACAAACCTGAGTCGAGCCGATCTGCATCATGCCATTCTGACCGAGGCGAATCTAGAGCAAGCCAACTTAACCAGCAGCGATCTGAGCAGCACCGACCTCACGGGCGCTGACCTCAACCATGCCGAACTGCGACAAACCAATCTCAGCCGCGCCAATCTCCAAGGGGCAAACTTATCAAGTGCAAATCTTCGATGGGCTGATTTGAGTGGTGCGAATCTCCGATGGGCTGATCTGACGGGCGCAAAACTCAGTGGCGCTAACTTGACAGGAGCCGATTTAAGTCATGCCACCTTACTCAACGCCACGCTAGTGCACGTCGATCTGACGCGTGCCAACTTAGCAGAAGCCGACTGGTCAGGAGCCGATCTCAGTGGTTCTACCATGACGGGCATCAAGCTTCATGGCGTGTCGCCCTTTGGCATCAAAACGGCTGGGGCAACCTGTCGCTGGATTGATCTCAGTCAAAATGGCGATCAAAGTCAGATTTATACCTTTGCGACCGAGAGTTGTCAGGAATATTTTAATGAGACTCCCCCGATCGTGGAGGTGGTGATCGACGCTCGGCTCGACACAGATGCCAACTGCGCGTTAGCCGTCACTTATCAGCAGGTGGCTCGACAGTGCGGCTTTTTGGCTCCCCCGCCTGAAATCGAAGTCCGTATGCGCCGAACCACGTTAATGTTTCGACTAGAGCGGGATGAGCAGCTATTGATTGCGGCTTATGTGGCGATTTTTCCCTTTGAGGATAACAAGATTACTCAACAGACATTGATGGATTTGCTGCACCAGATCCCCACTCAAAAACTCAGTCAAGATGCCGGAAAGATTCAACAGTTTCAGCAGCTTGTAACGATGTTGAGTCAGCAAGTGCAGCAAGTTAACGCCGTCAAACTGTTGCAATCCATTCCGATCGCCCTCAAGAAGATGACGTTTTTTCAAGCACCGACCCAGACAATTCTGGTCAATTCTAATAATCAACGGCTGACGCTTTACCACAATCCCAAATTTGGCAAACATCCGATCGCAACCTCTCAATCTGATGAGGTGCTGAGTGCGCTGAATCAGATTCAAAGCTTTAAGCCCCCATCCTTAGAGACCGCGATCGAGTTTGTGAAAGGCTTTCATCCTGGCTTAACCTGAGTGAAGACAGAAATCTTGCATGGGGAACGAGCCAGATTTCTGTATATTCACGACGATTTGCTCACTTAAACATCGATCGTTGAGAACGCTGAGAGAATCTGCTTGTACTTTTCGCTAATGTGCTCTAAATCACAGGTGGGGACGATCGTCTCAATTCTGAGTGCCTTAAGCTGTCCAACACACTCACTTGCCTCAGTCAACTGTTCAGCCGTTTGAAGTTTTGCGGTTATTGTGGCACCGACCGAACAAGCCGCAGACAGCAGGCAGATTGGCTTCCAGTCAGCGGCTTTGCCAACCGTTCCGGCTGTTCCAGCTAGCACTCCGGCAATCGCACTGAAAATAATGTTGGCTGTCGTGTACCGAGTGCTGTTACGTTTGAGAAGATGCTTTTGCGTTTGCGCTTTTTCGAGGCTGCTAGAGATTTGTTCTCTCATGACATCTAGTTGTCTTGCCAGATCAGGAGAATTTGTATCCATGAGTTTTTCTTCAAGACCTAAAATTTGTCTTTCTCGCAATATCTAGTGTAGTGGTGAAGCAAGCTACAGATAATATCGCACCGTGGTCACGACTCGACTTTTCTTCGTTCGTAAGGCTGCTTTGAGAAATAAAGTCGTCTGGTTGTGCAAAACGCTTTCCCACCAGCGACGAGGCACAAAGGCAGGAATGATAACCGTAGACAACACATCAGGGTGTTGGTCTTCAAATTCGGTGACAAATTGTAGGATTGGCGTAACGACCGATCGATAAGGCGACTCCAAGATATGGAGATCGATATCAGATTCTAATTCTTGCCAGCGCGTTTGCAGTTTCTCGCGATTAGTTGAGCCAGTGTCTACATGAATCGCGACGACCTCATCTCCAATACTTCGGGCATAGTCTAACGCCTCAACGGTGCCCCGGTGCAGTTGACCGACGATGACGATCGCCGGATGCGTCGCGAGAGCACCTTTGGGTCGCGTCATATAACTGCGGGGTGCCAATTCTTGAATGCTGAGACGGTTTGCTACATATTGATAGTGTTTCCGAATGCTTATAAATAGCCACACCAAAATTGGAATCGCCAGCACGACCACCCAAGCTCCGATCGCAAACTTCGTCCAAATTACGATGACTAGCACGATTGCGGTTGCTAAAGATCCTAGCCCATTCATCACGGCACTGGCTTGCCAGCCTTGACTTTTGCCCTTGTACCAATGGACGACCATCCCCGCTTGAGATAGGGTAAAAGACGTAAATACCCCGACCGCGTAGAGGGGAATAATTGCAGTCGTGTCACCCTGAAACACCACAATCAGCACAGCAGCACAACTACTCAGCAGCAAAATCCCATTTGAGTAGACGAGGCGATCGCCCAACAGCGCCAACTGCCGAGGCAAAAATCCATCGCGTGCCAAAAAATAGCAGAGACGCGGAAAATCTGCATAACTTGTGTTGGCTGCTAACAACAAAATTGCCGGAGTCGCAAATAAAATCAGGAAATAATAGAGGGGCGAAATGCCGAAAATCTGCCGACTCAGCAGTGACAAAACCGTTTCTGATTCGCTGGGCACCAGTTGATAAATGTGAGCGAGATAGGTGATGCCCAAAAACATCAGACCTAAAATAACGCCTAGATAGAGGAGCGTCTGACGTGCATTGATCCATTCTGGTGGCTTAAATGCCAGCACTCCATCTGAGATCGCTTCAACTCCCGTTAACGCCGTACAGCCTGCTGCGAATGCTCTCAAAATTAGAAACAAGCTCAGTTGTTCAGTGACTTTATGCACGGTTTCGGCAGGTGGGATCGGCGTGAGATGTCCCGTCACTTGGTTAAACATCCCGACCCCAATCAACACAAAGATGCTAACGATAAAGGCATAAGTCGGCACCATAAAAATGCGTCCTGACTCTTTTACGCCTCGCAAGTTTGTCAACATCAGCAAAAAGATGGCAACTAGACACAACTCCACGGTGAACGGACGCAAAAAGGGAACGGCAGACACAAAGTTGTCAATCCCGGCTGAGACGCTGACCGCCACCGTGAGAATGTAGTCAATCATCAGCGAGGCACCTGCGATCAAGCCTGGAAGCAACCCTAAATTGCCACGGGCGACAATATAAGAGCCGCCCCCCTTAGGATATGCCCGAATCGTCTGACGATAAGACAACGTGACTAAGACTAATAAAACCACGATCGCCCCCGCGATCGGCACCGAAAACCCTAAAATACCGGTCCCAGATCCCGCAGCAACCAGAACGATTAGGGTTTCTTGAGTCGCATAAGCCACCGATGAGAGTGCATCTGAAGAGAGCACCGCTAGGGCGGCGGCTTTGGTTAATCGTTCTTCATCGTGGGCACTGGTTGGTAGCGTCTCACCCAATAAAAATTGCTTGACTTGAGAGAACGTCATGGAAAGAAATTACCTTCAGTTTTGAAGAGCTGGGTGGATGGGAGGCAGATCTCAGAAAACTCATCCTTCAGGACGTTGCGATCATAGACCAGATAGAAAGAGCAAAACCGCGTAATGACTGCATATCATCTCAGTTAGGTGCTCTTTCGGTAGATTAAATCCTATCGAGAGCTAACTAAGATGAGAATATCCCTTTTGAAATGGATGAAGGATCAGGCTAAAGATGAGTTCACTGCGCGATCGATTTAATCAATTTACTGGCAAAACTCGGTTTGTTGTCTGTCGTCTATTTATCCACTTGGCTGGTAAAGAAGTCGCTCCGCTGTTGGGAGTGCTCAACCAAGCAGCGCGACAGGCAGTGAATGCAGAAGGAAAGATGCAGGTTTTGGGTGAAGGACTGGTCGAAATTTGTCAAAGTCTGCTGCAATACCAGACTTACTGGCAGTCTGCTGGCAACGAAGGCGACGTATTTTGGAGCGAAGGTGAAGCCGGAAATTATGTGAACGAACTGTTTACAGACTCTGCTCAACGTTATTTGAGTGCGCCCGAACTGGAAGATGCCTCTGGGCAACCCGTTGATCCGCTCTCGTTGCCCGTGACTCAGAATTTGATTGTGATGATCACGATCGCCGCAGAAGGTGAGGTTCCTGACCTGGAAACCGATCTTGCAAGCGTCCGGGCTTTAGGGACAGGATTAAAGTCAATCATCAATTTGCACTATCAAGAACGCTTGCAGGCAATTCAGGTTCATTTCTCCCCAGCGAGATTGGGTGAAGAACTTGAACCCGACCACCTCCTAGAGTTTTTCCCAGAATTAATTCCCCTATAACGAGTTTTTAGGCGATGCCTTTTTTACCAGTCACTCCCTTTTTTAAATCTATGTTCCGCCGATTTTTACTCCTTTCGATGTCTGCCACCTTGTGCTTAGCGACTGTTGGGTGTGGTTCTCCCTTTGGCGATTCCCAAGTCAATGGACAGGGCAACCGTCCTGCTAACACTCGCATTGAGCAGACTCGCCTTCCTGATGGGCAATATTCTGTCCAGCAAGTCACTTATAACGATGCCGATGGTGAATACACCGCTCTGCTGCTCAACACACAGCCTGGCACTCCCTCTTCTTTCCGTACCCAAAATTTGCCTTTGGCTCAGTTGACCCCTGACGAAGTGAAAGCGGGACAAAAAAACTATCTCAAAGTTGAGAATGGTCAGGCATCGCTCCACATTCCTGAAGATTTCAAAATCGAATATGTTCACAACGTCGCTGAAAATGTGATGAATCCTCAAACTGGAGAAACCGAGACGAGAATTGTCCGGCAAGAGCCAAGTTTTTGGACTCCGTTTGCCGGAGCGGTAGCAGGAGGGATAGCAGGTCAAGCGATCGGAAGTCTCCTCTTTCGTCCTCAATACTACGTTCCGCCTGTTTATCAAGCAGGTCGCCCTTTGATTGGGTTTGGCGGCTACGGCAGCAGCTATAACCAGGCAGTCGATGTCTATCAGCAGCGATATCAGGCTCCTCCCGCTGCCGTCCAAAACCGCACAGTCTTCCGCTCTACAGGACGCATCAACACCCCGTCTGACGACTATCCCAGCGTCAGCCGTCCCTCGATCGGAAATGGTCGCCCCACGGGTTCTGGCTATGGCTCTAGCAATCTGCGCTCTACTGGCTCTACTCCGAGCCGCGTCAACCGTCCTAGCTCTTTTGGGAGTGGGCGATCGAGCTTTGGTAGCAGTCGCAGACGCTAACCTCTGAATTCATCTCTCATCTCTTAATTTTTCCCGGTAGTCAATTAATCTCCGCAGGGTTTTTTATGGGTATGTCAGAATGGTCATCTAGTACGACTTGAGTTCAAGCTTGTGATTGAGGTAGAAGTTCATCAGCAACTCCGCGCCTTTCTGCGAGAGCAGGGCGAACCCTATTGGTCACACCATCTAACGATGGCGCGATTAGTGGCGCGTGCCCTGCGGATAGGTCGCAGTGCTCTGATTCAAACCGGGGCACCGTCTGGCTATCATGGGCGCTATCGCCTTAGCTATTTGGTACCGATTTTGATGTGGGAAGGGTCAGTGGTTGTGGTAGCTCCCGAATCGGTTCAGCAACGGTTGCTGATGGTTGAGATTCCCCGTTTGCAGCAGTGGATTGATACACCAAAGCCGATTCGTACAGGCGATCGCTGGGTCAGTCCTGATTTTGAAGGGATTTTGCTTACGACTCCAGAAGCCTGGTTAAGCGATCGCCTCAACGGTGAAGGCAGGTTCCCGTCTGATATTCCGACCATTATTGACGGCGTAGATGATCTCGAAAGCTGGGTGCGAGATCAGCTCACGATCGGTCTACAGCCTTCAGACTGGAATGATTTGATGTTGGCGTGTCCTGAGCAAACTGAAGAGATTCGAGACGCACGCGTGCAACTGACGAAGGCAATCTTTCATCACCCTGCCAATCCTTACGAGTGTTACTTAATCGAGTCGCCCGAACAGGATATTCTCGACTCGCTTGCTCAAATCCTGCCGCCCTCGCTTCCTGATCGCTGGAATAACTTTTTCGGTCGCGCTCAATCTGAAGAACAGCTTATTTGGGCAACGATCGCCCGTCCGTTGGGGCAGTTTTCTCTGCACTGTGCCCCGATCGAAATCGCGTCAAGATTAATGCCCATTTGGTCACAGCAGCCAACTGTTTTAATTGGCGGCGCACTGGATCTGGACTCGGATGCAATGACTTATCGGCAAAAATTAGGGTTGAGTCAAGATCTCACCTGTTTGAAATTTTCACTCGATCGTCAAGATGATCTGATCCAGCTTTACCAGCCTGATGGCATTCCGATGCCCAATACGCCCCAATTTCAAGGAGCATTGCTGCAAGAACTGCGATCGCTTTTGAGTGCCAGCACTGCGGTGCAAGGGCTATCGGTGATCTTGGTTGGCGATATGCCTCTCAAAGCTCAGGTGGGAAGCGTATTGGCATCTGAGTTTGGCTCTAGAGTTCAAGTTGAGCGCACCTGTCTCGACGACAACGGCATCCTAGTTACGGGCTGGGAATTTTGGCGAGAGCATCAGAGTGTGCTGCCTGCTCCCCGCTTGTTGGCGATCGCGACTCTGCCCATCCCCTCGTTAGAAAATCCGCTGGTCGCTGGGCGAGTTGCTCACTACAAAAAACTTCGTCAAGATTGGTTTCGGCTCTACTTATTTCCAGAAGCCTTAAGTGAATTACAGCGCGCGATCGCGCCCGTTCGCGAATGTCAAGGAGTTGTGGCACTTCTGGATAGCCGAGTGATTCACCGCAGCTATGGCAATCAAGTTTTAGCGGCTCTTAGCCCTCTGGCGCGAATTAATTATTTAGATGCCAGCTTGTTTACAAATCTGCCAGGAACAGGTTGGCAAGATTAACCTTCTAGCATTCATAAAATTCTTGGCTTTCGAGACTGAAAATCGGTAAACCAGAAGCGCTATTATCAGGACAAATCCTTTATCTAAAAGCAAAGAACAATGGGAGAAGCAAAGCGCCGTAAAGAATCTCTAGGAGAAAACTACGGCAAAGAGTCCAACATTTCACCCTGGTTGCCCGTCACCAAGACTCAAGCACAACAGTTTGTGCAATGGTCTTCTACAGGGGCTTGGATTGGCATTGTCGGTCTTGTAGCCGCATGGGTCGTCATCCGTTTTGTGGGTCCTCTTTTTGGCTGGTGGCAAGTTGACTGAAATGAGCAGGTTTAAAACGATGGAGTTGTCGAGGCACCCCTGCCCCCACAAAATTGTGCTGCATCCACAATTCTATAAAAGCCTGAAGACCGAGAGAGCTGACGGACTTGTGGCTAATGATACTTCTCGACTTCACACAACTCGCTAGTATGGTGAAATATCTCTGGATGTTTTGCTAATATTCTTCAGCATGTCTTTTTAAAAAATACCTCGCTACTCACAAGTAGACCGTTAGAATTTTAATAAAGGGTTTAGAATTGGATGTGGTGATTGGAGGACGATTGTGTTCTTAAGACTTGCAGAACAACACCGACAGTTTGTACAAGACCTCGTGATGAATCTCCAAGCGATGGCGATCGTGTTAGAGAATCGAGGTTATCTGGCTTCCTGCTATACCTGCGGCGGTCAGATGAATAGCGCTTCGTTTATGGTGAGTTTGGGAGACAACCACCTAATCCGCTTTTTGGTGTCGGATTATGGAATCACCTGGACGGAGATGCGTGACGATCGAGAGTTGATGAAGCTTGAAGGTGCCGAAGCCATCAGCCAACTTCAAGAGTTGGCTAATTTAGTCAAGTTCCACATCAAGCCGTCTGACTATCGCCCTGCGGTTCCGGCACAAAGCCTTCATTAGGTTTTGGCAAACCACTCTAGGTTTTCACTGAGGTTTAGAAAGCTGATTTTATCCCCTTGGATGCCAGCTTTTGCGAGTCCAACAGGATTAAAACTTCTAGTGATAATCTGGATGGTGGGGTTATTTTTCGATAGACGATATTCCTTGAAGAAAACCTCCTTACGCGCTTCGCAGCTACTCTGATTTAATTTGTGACTAGTCTTGGTCTTAAATAGCAGTGGCTCCTTCAGAACAAAGCGCATAAAGCGGTAAAGCATGAACTGCTGGAATTTCTGCCAGGTTCAGCTTGAGGTTAATAATGTACAAGTTTTCTGCTGCTTCAGAACGTGAATTGATCGGATTCGGCTCTGCAAAACCTGGATATTCTAACCAAAAAGTTTGCGAGTGGATTGAGTTTATGAAAAGTCGGGGGATTCAGCGAGTTTGCTGTCTGCTCCCCACAGGGCAACTTGCACTTTACTCAAATCTGCTTGAGACCTATCAGCAAGCATTTGGAAATCACCACATCTGTTAGAGTCCGATCGCCAACTTTGAACGTGCTGATCTCAACCCCCTAACACAAAAATCTTGCCTTTTTGATCAGAAGCCGACC
Source organism: Phormidesmis sp. (assembly GCA_965277365.1). Taxonomy (GTDB): domain Bacteria; phylum Cyanobacteriota; class Cyanobacteriia; order Leptolyngbyales; family Leptolyngbyaceae; genus Phormidesmis_A. Next base: position 61,568 of record CBDICO010000008.1, read on the forward strand.
AAAATCACAAAAAATGTAGTGCATTGTGGAGGCGGGAGGGGACGAACGGGACACGTACTCACTGCTTGGCTTGTTGTATAGGGTCAAGGTTTCTCAAGTCAAGCAGATCGCGGCAGTCAAAAAAATGGGGAGAAATCCTTGTGAAGCGCCGATCGCTGCTCCATTTAAAGGAAAAAGTCCTTTCACAGTAGTCAAAGAACTTGAAACACCGCCTAGTCAGGGTCATGAGCGAGTTAAGTCTGGCAAAAATTCGGATTTTGGATATCCGGACTAATCCAAAATCCAGATTGAGTTAGTTTCTCGAAAAACGGTCACCGTCTTTCACAGGAATCGCGATCGACTGAAACTCATGTGAGTTCCGGCTTTGCGCCTGACGTGACCCAGACGGGTTATCAAGAAAATAGCCGTGAGCTTCTAAAACATTGGTCGCGATCCAGGCTATAACAAAAAACGCAGTTAGGATAATCATCGACTGACCTCTTAAAACTTTTATATCTCTTAGTATTAAGAAATATAACATACATTAATCAACGTTATTCTCTGTCTTTTGTCGAGTTTAGAATTATCTGCTGATTACGTAAAATTCGAGAGTAGTCTTTTATACTAGAAGGGTAAGAGGTCTCCTGAGCAGAGCGTTTGAAGTTAAGAAGGCAAGAAATACTAGCCCTGATAGTCTGGTCTCAGGGTTAATTTAGCATCTATCAGGAAGGGGCAGAACCGTTAAACTCGATCGCTAGTCTCTAGGTAACTGATCCGCGCGAATGAACAAGCCCGTCAAACAGTCAACTCCGATTGTCAAGCCCATTAAACCGGCTTCTTCTCAAGAGTCCCAAATTAAAAATATTCTCAATAAACTGCCTCCCGAAGCCAAAAATTGGGCAGAAAGCTTGCCCTGGAATCAGCGACGATATGTGCTTTCACTCTGCCACTTGCTCTGTGCCGCTCCTCCTGATATTCAGGCAGAGTTTTTAGATGAATATACTGCCAATGGTTTAATCGCAAAGCTGGTTGAAAATCGAGAAGTCAAACAAAAAGTCAAAGACAATCTCAAGCGGTTTCACATTCCCACAGAGTTGAGTGAAAGCTTGGTGAGAAGCTACATTCGACAATTTTATATTCACTCAGCTCAAGATGTTCGCAGAACGCCCGATCTATTCTTAGAATCAGCCCTTCGCATCGTTGCCAGTACCGAAGAACGCAGCAACATTTTGAACTACATTTTGGGATTTGAGCTGGTCAAAATGATGTTCAAGATGAGTTGGCTACAGCACGAAAAACTTTATCGCCTGCAAAAAAATCAAGAAGAGTTTATCGAAACCTATATTAAGCCTATTCGACACGCCCATCGAGTCAATCAAATTATCGTGCCGCGAGACGAAAAACTGTTTTTTGCACGGCGAGACTATTTTGTTCAAAAACCCAAGCTTTCAGATAAAAAATTAGTAGAGTTAGCGATCGCTACATTCACGACAGAAGTGGCAACAAACTTTGGATTTTCAATCATTCGTCATGCTCATTCGTTCGGCTTTAACTATGACGAGATCTTCTTAAACGAGCAAGAACCGATTTTTTCAAACTCCTAAAGAGTAGATTCTAAGACACTTTGCCACCACCCATCAGATAGAGCAACGCCATCCGCACAGCAACCCCGCTCGTCACCTGCTGCGAAATCAAGCTGAACTGAGGATCATCCATTAAATCAGAGCTAATTTCTACCCCTCGGTTGACCGGACCGGGATGAAGAACTTTGACCTCTGGCTTGCACCGCTTAAGACGATCGCGCGTAATGCCAAACTGCTGATGATAGTCCCGCAGACTGGGTAAGAGGTGACTGGTCATTCGCTCTTTTTGCAACCGCAGCGTCATCACAAAATCAGCATTCTCAAGAGCCGGGTCAAGCGTCCAGTGCAGAAAAAGCTGGCGAGGATTGGCAGCAGACTCTTCATCCGAGCCTGTGACATAATTAGCAAACCACTTTGGTAACAATGTAGGCGGAGCCGCTAAATGAACTTCAGCCCCGCTTGCCGTCAGACTCCAAAGGTTAGATCGGGCAACGCGAGAATGAAGAATGTCACCCACGATCGCGATTTTCTTCCCTTTCAACAGTGACAACTTTGGCTGCTCAGAATCTAACAGGGTGCAAATAGTAAATAAGTCTAGAAGCGCTTGAGAGGGATGCTCGTGCTGTCCGTCTCCTGCGTTGAGAACCCCCACTCGAACCCCCAGTCGATCCATTTCGGCAGCGATCGCTTGAGGCACTCCCGCTTCTTTATGACGAATCACCATCATGTCGGTGCCCATTGCTAGATAGGTTTTTGCCGTGTCGAGAATCGTTTCTCCTTTCGACAGAGAAGAAGTTCCGGCGGTAAAGTTAATTGTGTCGGCAGATAGGCGTTTGGCAGCCAACTCAAAACTGCTGCGAGTGCGAGTAGACGGCTCAAAAAACAGATTGGCGACGACCTGCCCCTGGAGCGTTGGCACCTTCTTAGTTCGGCGAGACAACACCTCTCGAAAACTGCTAGCCGTTTGCAAAACGACATCATATTCAGCCTGAGAAAAGTCAGCGAGGGAGAGAATGTGGTGACGAGTCCAAACCATTTAAGGGGTATATGAGAGAACAACTCACCATTCATAACGCAAAACGATCGCTCTCCAACCCCAATCACTAAATCTTCTCCAAAGAAGTATAATTGTACTGATTCAACGACCGCTTGCATGACTCGCACTCTTTTTGATGCTTTCTCTAAACCGCTTCTAGAAGAGTTTCTCTCGCCCTCTGATACCGTTGAACTAAATCGAGAAATTGCTGGAGAATCCCGATTTGTGGATGTTTAGTTTTCTCCATCTACCACGCCCGAGCGCAGTTTAGGTCTATTGGCACGCATTGCTAAAACGACCTGCCTCATCAAACCTTACCGGAATGCACCCGGCTTTTCGGAGACTCGATCGCGCTTGCTCAAGCTATTTCTTATTCACTCTGATCAACCGCGCCAAGCCAGACGCGAAGATGCTTTACTTTCAGAAGATAGACTGCTACATCTGTGAATTTTGTCACCCACCGCTTCAGAGATATCTCTCCACAGTTTTGGTGCCATTCAATCTCTAGGCTAGCTACCCGGAATCTACGCACGGCTCAAAAGGTTTCGGAATTAACCTGGATGTCTATGATCTAAGTCGGCAGATGCAGAACATTTAAGCTGATCGTAATCAAAGTTAGGAACAGGATAAATCCGATCGTATCTAGCAAAGTTGTCACGAGAGGACCACTGATCAAAGCAGGATCAAGTTTTAATCGCTTCAAAGCCATCGGCAGCAAGGTTCCTAATGTCACTGCGATCACGGAATTCGCTGCCATGACCAGACCAGCAACATATCCGACCCAACGGGTTTCGGGCGCTGTCCAGATCAGTGATAACAAGACCATTGTGGTTCCTAGCGCAAGAGCGGTTCCCAAACCCGCCAATAACTCCTTGCGAAGGATTTTCATCGTATCGGCTGGCGTGACTTCACCCACGCCCAACGATCGGATCGTCACCGTCAGAGATTGAATGCCTACCGTTCCGCCCGTATTTGAGAACAACGGCATAATCACGGCAAGCACAGGGACGAGTGAAATTGTTTTTTGAAAGGGAGCGATCGCGCTAGATGCTCCAATATAGAGCGCCATCACGCCTACAAGCCAAGGCAATCGATTCCGCAACTTTTCTAAGGGATGAGAGAGCGACGATTCATCTCCACCACTGACCCCTGCCAGTTTTTGAATATCTTCGGTAGCTTCTTGTTCGAGAATGTCTACCACGTCATCGACCGTGATGATCCCCACCAGCCGATCTTCACGATCGACCACAGGAACGGCGATCAAGTCGTAGCGCTTCATTAGTTGCGCGACTTCTTCTTGAGGCATCTCGGTTTTGGCTTTAATCACCCGATCGCTAGCGATATCCTCAATCCGCACATCAGGAATCGAGAAGAGTAACTGCCGCAGAGAAACAACCTGTTTGAGCTTGCGATTATTGTCGGTTACATAGGCGTAGTAAACCGTTTCCTTGTCTCGGTCAGCTAGCCGAATCTTGCTAAGTGCCTCGCCGACCGTCAAGCCCTGCCGTAGTCGGACATATTCGGTAGTCATCACCCGACCTGCGGTGCCCTCTGCATAGCCGAGAATTGTAGCAGTTGCCTGACGTTCTTCGGGGCTGAGTTGTTGAACGAGTCGCTTGGCGATTCCGGCAGGGAGTTCGTCAAACAATTCGGCACGATCGTCAGGACGCATCGACTCAACAATTTGACACACCTGAACGTTGTGTAATGACCCGATCAAGTCTTCTTGAATCTCTTGAGGCAGATATTCAAAAACGTCGGTTGCCTGAGTTTTGTTGAGCAGCCGAAACGCGATCGCTCGTTTTTCAGGAGGAAGTTCAGTAATATAATCGCCCACGTCGATCGGGGGCATTTCGTTTAACTCGTGCTTAAGCTGATTGAGATCAGCAATCTCAGACAGGGAAGTGCGACTTTCCTGGGTTAGCATAAAACCTCCTCAATCTCCCCCGCGCTGGAAGACTAAGGCTTCCGACGTTAGAGGAGTTTAATACTATGGGGTGATGGACTTTGGTCCATGAACTTTACAAAATGCAACATCGACATCCGTTTTGGTTGTCGCTACGTCTATGCTAACTCTGAAAGGGCGCATTTCAGTGTTGCAGGTCTCCATTAAGCATCTATTCGAGAACATATTTTTGAATTCTTTGAACAAAGGGAATATGAACCTGCGTCATAGTCCTTTTTGCAAAGATGGGATGCACTCAGCATAGCGGCGCAATCGTGTCATTGTTGTTCCTCGTGGCTTACGGCTGCAACTGGTTCTGGCAAATACAGCCGATCTTCACTGGCATCATATTCAAACAGTTCAGCATAGCGTCCCCAATCAATCACAGTGGCAAACTGCCGCTCGGCTTCCTCATGGGGGTAATATTCATCCAATAAATCCAGAAAGAAATCTGCTCGCATCGATCGACTACGCTTTTCTTGCAAAGTCTGCACAATACTGCTCAACATTGGCACATTCTGCAACGCCTGCTGACGGAACAAGTCTTTACTTCGCAGAATCGTCGTCGTAGCAAAATCTTGCCCACTCTCCGTTAACTGAACATCGCCTTGGGACACTTCCGCAAAGCCCAACAATACAACTGCATCGAGAATCGGCAATAGATCATCCACCTCTAGCTGAATGCGATCTGCTAGTTGAGGAATGTCATCTTTGCCATCGGGTTGATCGATAATCAGTTCTAACAATCCGCTAATTCCGCCGACTCTGGCATGGGGCAATGCTTTAGCATAAGGCGATCTCGGTACAGGAGTTTCTGTAGGCGTTTTGGAGACAATCGCGGGTGCACTAGCAGTTACTTCCACTTCTGGGTTGGTCATGATGGTGTAGATGTAATCAACTAGGGCTTTGAACCGATCGCCAGTCCGATCGTGGGAGCGCGGCAGATCGATCACCACTTCCCCACGGACCTGCCCTGGATTAGAACCGAGAATAATCACGCGATCGGCAAGAAACACGCCTTCTTCAATGTTGTGGGTCACAATCAAAATGCTCTTTGACGGAAATGTGCCTGCATTCCACAGGTCATCTATCTCACCCCGCAGGTTCTCGGAGGTCAGCACATCCAGAGCACTGAAAGGTTCATCCATAAATAGCACCTGGGGTTCCAGCACAAAGGCTCGCGCAAAACCCACTCGCTGCTTCATCCCACCCGATAGCTCCTTGGGATAGGCACTCTCAAAACCATCTAAGCCTACAAGGTCGATCGCCTTCAATGCGCGCTCTCGCCGTTTATCCCGCTGCATCCCTTGGGCTTCTAGACCGATCTCGACGTTTTCTTGTACGGTTAGCCAGGGCAACAGCGCAAAACTTTGAAACACCATTGCCACATTTTTGTTTGCCCCCCGCAAGGGTTTACCGTTGCTAAACACCTGCCCCTGGCTAGGAGGAAGCAAGCCTGCCATGATCCGCAACAGGGTGCTTTTGCCGCTGCCACTGCGTCCCAACAGGGCAACCACTTCACCCGCACGGACGGTCATATTAATGTCTCGCAAAACGTTAAACTCGCCTTTCCCGTCTGGCAAGGGAAAGCTTTTGTGAACCTGCTCAACTGCAATGAGCGTATCGGGGGGCGTTTGCATAGTTGTCATCGTTACACGTCTCGTCACGGATAATATCGTTGCACTTCTTTTTATAGATGATATTTTGTCTCTGCCAGTTGATAGAGTCGCCGCCACAACAGACGATTAATCCCTACGACAAATAAGCTCATCGTGCTGATGCCTAACGTGATGCGGGGCCAGTCGCCAATCGCTGTGGCGTGGGCAATATAAGCTCCTAATCCCGTCGCGATTAGGGTGTTTTGTCCCCAAGAGACGATCTCTGACACAATGCTGGCGTTCCAAGCGCCACCGCTAGCAGTCACGCCGCCCGTCACCCAGGCAGAAAAAATACCGGGAATGATCAGCCTGCGCCAGCGTTGCCAGCCGTGTAGCCCTATATCTACCGACATTTCACGCAGGTCAGTTGGAATGCCTTGAGCACCCGCGATCGAGTTAAACAAGATATACCACTGACTGCCGAGAGACATCAGCAAAATGCTGCCCCAGTTGATACTGATATGGGTGTGAATGAAGAAGAGGGTGGCAAACGGGAAGATAAAGTTTGCTGGGAAAGATGCTAGAAACTGCACCACAGGCTGCAATAGCCGTGCCAGTTTTGGATTGAAGCCGATCGCTACGCCAATCGGGGTCCAGACCAGCGTGGCAAAAATCAATAACACCATTACTCGCAACATCGTCAGCAAGCCCAGCCCAAAGGTCGTCACCACTTCGTTAATCCCCACCGTCGTCAAGATGAAATGGATGGCAACCACTACCATCGCTCCCACGACAAACAGCAAAATTAAGCTGTAGAGGCGATCGTTGGGTTGCTCTGGTGCATCAGAACGCGGAGGAGCAGGAGGCGTGAGGGCAGACAACAGCCGATTGATCCCGTCTTGAATCGGAGTGAGAGCCTTCCCTAAAAGCCGAGGAATCCGAGCGGTTTGCAGCAGGTCATAGATCCAGGATTGTGGTGTATCAGCAGAGGCGCTTTGCTCTAAGCGAAACTTGTCTGACCAAGCAATTAGAGGTCTCCAAAACAGTTGATCAACGAGCAAAATCACTACGGCGATCGTCAGCAGTGCCCAGCCCAAAGAGGGGAGATCTTCTTTGGCGATCGCGGCTGCTACATAGGAGCCAATTCCCGGTAGCGTATAGTTCTGATTCAATACGCTGATGGCTTCACTCGCCGCCACAAAAAACCAGCCCCCACCGAAGCTCATCATTGCATTCCAGACCAGTCCAATCATGGCAGAAGGCACTTCAAGCTTGGTGAACCGCTGCCAACGCGATAGACGATAGAGCGTCATCGCTTCGTCCAGTTCCTTGGGCACCGTCCGCAGGGACTGGTAAAACGAAAAAGTCATGTTCCAAACTTGGCTGGTAAACGTTGCAAAAATCGAGGCAGCCTCCAGCCCCAGTAGACTTCCTGGAAACAGGGCAATAAAACCCGTCACGGTAATCGACAAAAAGCCCAACACTGGCACAGATTGCAAAATATCTAGCAGTGGAATCATCACCCGTTCAGCCCGACGGCTATTGGCAGCGACATAGCCATAAACGAGCGTAAACACTGTCGAACACAGCAGAGCGATGAACATTCGCAGGGTCGATCGCCCTGCATAATATGGTAGATTGCGGGGATCGAGATCAATTCCTGGCACTACATCGGGTGGCTGAAAACTGACTAGCGTTCCTGCACCGATCCGGGTAATTAGGGCAAGGAGTACCAGCGTTCCCAGAATAACAGCAATGTCTGCCAGCCCAAAGGGGAATCGTCGTAGAGTTTCAGGAGAGGGAAACGTTCGCTTTAGCATAGAAATAACGTTATAAAGTTTTAATGGTGCTGCCATCGATCATTCTATTGAGAAAACTCTCCGGGCAGAAGCTCGACGGCAGCTTATCAATTAACTCGACTCTATTGTGTTACAGGTTCCAAAGCTGGTCATGCTAATCTACGCATCTTTAAAGGATGAACAGTTGGGCTTGCCAAAGCCGATGATAGAGCTAACTTCCACTCAAGTCGTCCACTGGTTCTGAAACCCTGGGATTGAATCACTTCTATCAATATGGTTTTATTTCTGTTCTGTCTTGTTGCAGCGATAGGATGCACTCCTTCGGTCATCCCGAAACCACAAATCCACAATGACAGGGATGGCTCTCCTGAGTAAAGACCCCACTTTTGTTAAAAACGATGAAGCGCATAATCAGCACTCAGAGGTATGTCTCCCCTCTCATAAGCAAGAAGCTAAAAACCGGAAGAATGCACAAACTCTTTTCTTACGTCGTGCCGTTAACCGTTTTAGTGGTGTTGAGTAGTTGCGGTACATCTCCCTCTAATTCGCCTGTTGCATCATCTCCAGCAGCGAGTCCGAACATCACATCCAGCCCCAGCCTATCGCTTGCCCCTAAAAAAAGTCCGCCTGCATCTGGCACGAGCCAACCCCTTCAAACCGCTTCGGTAGCTTCTACAAAAACAGTTCCTGTAACCGTTTATAAATTGGACAACCAGTGTCGAGACTTTGTAGCCGAAAAAACGGCAGTCTCGGCAAATCAATCGATCGCCGCAGCCGTGGGCAAAGTCTTAGAAAACGCGGATAGTGCCGACTTTAGCCTATCTGGATATCGGGTGAATGTCGCCTCTGGGGTCGCAACCGTTGATCTGCGAGTTGCGCCCGACTCAAAGCGCAAGTTAGTGTCTCTCTCAAGCTGCGAACAAATGGCGATTTTTGGCAGTCTTCGCAAAACCTTGACCAGCAATGCTCAATGGAAAATTAAATCTGTGCGGTTTACCGATCGAGGCAAAGAGGTGGTTCTTTAACCTTTCTTCGACACTGCCGCGCAATTTTTGATATACCATCGCCAAGGCAGTTCGGCTCCTTGAGTGAGCCCGATGCGAGTCGTTTGAACGAACGCGATCGAGTCTAGGTCAACCTGCTCCTGAAATTGGAGACTGCGATGCTCTAACCATAGCGGTTGCCCCGGTTGAAAGGGTTGGGCAGTCAGCGTGAGATCGATTTTAAAAGCCCGACAAAGTTTGCCCGGACCTGCCGCAACGCGAGCTAACTTTTCGTCTAGACCCCAGGGCGGCAGACTGTCGAGTTGCAACGCCCGAATTAAGACAGCGCTAGGCACTCCGTCTCGATCGGTGACAACATTTAGACAGTGATACATCCCATAGATGAGATAGACATAGCTCATGCCTGCCGCCCCAAACATGATGCGGTTGCGATTAGTCTGCCGTCGATAGGCATGACACGCCGGGTCGCCCACCGTGTAAGCTTCGGTTTCAACAATCATGCCTCGAAGCGTTAGCCCATCGTCAAATCGGCGTACCAGAGTGCAGCCTAAGAGATCTGGGGCGACTTGTAGAGACGATCGTGATAGCCACTCAGGTTGGATAAAAGATGAATCGATCGTCATTTTAAGTCTTTAGAAGAATCTGTCAAAAATCTTTGGTTTGCTAAAATCTGAGGGTGTTTGCGGTAGTGTTAAGCCAGAAACTTCTGAGCGAAATGTGTCTCTAGCACAACTCAACTCTCCAAAAACCATCATAGAAAGCTGTAACCATCATGGATGTCAAACTCGTTTTACTAATTCTCACAGGAGTCTTTACGATAGCTTGCCTGTTCTTTGGCACCCGTAATGGTTTTTATGACTCCGATAGTTATCACGGTAATGGATCAGCGCACTAAAAAGATGTCAAGGTTGTAAGGGCGAATCAAGTGTTAAGAATCGCAACTCCCTTTCTACAGTTCGCCATTCACTAAGCTTAGGCTTCATAATCTTAGACAACAGAAAGTAGCCATCTAATGTGACTCAACTGGAATGTTTGCCTTATGGTGTGGGTCATGCTGATGAAGGAGTATGCCTTCTAGTCCGCATGGGACCCTATCGGATCTTGCTGGACTGTGGCTTGAGAGATGTTTCGCCCCTGCGTCAGCAGCGCTCTGATTTGGCATTTCCTGCTGATTTAGTGTTGTGCAGTCACGCTCATTCAGATCATGCACGAGGGTTATTAGCACTTCATCAAGCGTTTCCTACACTGCCGATTTATGCCAGTGAAGTGACGACTGAGTTGCTGCCGCTTAACTGGATTGGGGAGTCAGTGCCTCAGTTTTGTCACGCCCTGCCTTGGCGATCGCCTATAGAATTTTTTGACGGGCTAACCGCCGAGTTGTTTCCGGCAGGGCACTTGCCCGGAGCCGCCGTGATTTTGCTGACCTATACACCGCCGCCCGGATCAGAGGGTCAATCTCGCCCCTATCGGCTGATTTACACAGGCGATTTCTTCTTATCAAATTCTCGACTCGTTGAAGGGTTGCGGATCGAGGAGTTGCGGGGATTAGAGCCAGATGTGCTGATTGTGGAAGGCAGTTATGGCACAGCTCGATATCCACACAGGCGGCAGCAAGAAAACCAACTGATCGAGCGGATTAGTCACGCGATCGCGGAAGGGCAATCTGTTTTGCTGCCGTTGCCGACTCTCGGGTTGGGGCAAGAACTGCTGATGCTGCTGCGAAGCCATCATTTATTTACAGGGCGAGATTTGACGATTTGGGTCGATGGAACAGTTGCCGCAGGCTGTGATGCCTACTTAGATTTGCTGCCCCATTTGCCCAGTTCTGTGCAGAATTTTGCGCGTCACCAGCCGCTTTTTTGGGATGAGCGAGTCCGCCCGCGTGTGCGGCATTTGCAGCCCGATCAGTCGATCTTCGATCGCGGCTCCCTGCATTGTCTTGACAGACTTAACTGTTGACCTGAATGAGTTTTGTCAATCCGATTCTTCATGGCTGGTGCTGTTTCCTCAACAGGGCAGTCAGCTAGAGATCAACTCTCAAGAGCTTTCTTCGTTCCTTACGTCTGATGCCGTGCAGGTGAGTGTCGAATCTTATTTGCTGGCACAGCACTGCGATGGACCGAGTACGACGCAACTGATTCACAATCTGCGTCCTCAGCATGTGCTGTTTGTGCACGGGTCACCGACTTATCTGGCTGATTTGACAAGCTTAGAAGAACTGCACAACCGATATCATCTGCATTCACCCTCGATCGGAGCCTTAGTTGAGCTACCGATCGGAGAAACCTTTCTGCAACCTGCCGCCCCAGACAATAGCTATGAAGGAGAATTAGCTGAACTGGGAACGGTGGTGACCATTACACTACCCGATGCGATTATGGCTGACCCTCGCTGGCGCACGTTGGCAGATACGGGCTTGATCGAAGCGCGGTGGCAAGGAGAAGATCTCGTTTTGAGGGGGCTACATCAGCGAGAGTTATTGAGTCTGGGGAGCGATCGCTCACCCATTTCGGCAGATGGGACGCTGAAAGACTGTTGCTCAAATTGTCGCCACTGCCGAGGGCAACGCTGCTGGAATCCGAGTTCGCCGTTGTTTAACTTCAAAGTCACGCTGGATGGCTATTGCCCGGTATTTGAGCCACTGATGATCTCGACAGAGGTTGAGACGCGAGACGTTGAAGACGAGTCCGATCGCTAGTGCCTCAGCTTTCTCGGATTGAGGGAGCCGTTGCCAGGGTTTCTGCTCCTGATTGCATCTGCTCAACGTCTTGATCTGACCAAAGATGGGTCGATCGACACTGATGAGCAACGAGCAACCCCCATAAGCCTCTAGCCGTCAAAATCGGGACGACTAAGTTAGCGCGCACTTGCAGATTGCGGAGAAACTCACGGTGACAGGGAGCAATCGCTTCGGTCTCAATATCTGCAATAGCTCGAACTCGTCCTTCTAAATACATCCTGGCGTAGTCACCGTTAAAGCATTCATCAGGTCCAGTTGAGCCGTAGATAGACAGTTCATCAGAACTCAATGACTCAAAAGTGACTTGCCCTTTCCATTGGCGATAAAAATAATATAAAACCACACGATCGACTTTGAGGGCATCGCGAAGTTGATTAGTGATCTGCTGGACTAAGTTATCTCGCTCGATATTGCCAACGAGTCGATCGAGAACTTTCTGAAGATCGGGAGGATGAGTCAGTTGAGGAAGACGATTAGGACTAGGATTTGAATCAGAATAGATTTGCACGGCTCTAGACTTAAAATCTGAACAACAGATAGCAGAGTTTTATAGAATTTATTAAGCGTTACTTAAATTCATATTAGCGAAAGCCAGCATCTTCGGCTTTTGAAAGCAAAATTTAAGCTTGCTGAACTTATGATCCAGTTGGAATCACTGCACTGATGCTCTAGGTTTGAACTGCACGAAGAGAGTCAGTAACCCTAACGCGATCGCGAGTCCGATCACCGGGAATGAAATCGTAGCTTGATTGGTTTGACGAAGGACGATCGCCACCAGTGCCCAAATAATGACCGACGGGAAGGCAATATCGCGATATCGCAGTGTGATGACTGCTGCGATCGCTGCGCTGATTGCTGACAAGATCACGGTCCAGACTGCTGGAGAGATTCCGCCGCCCGTCCAGCCAGAATTATAGAGAGCGGACGCGATATTCACCACAGTCGCGACAGTAATCCACCCAAAATAAACGCTGATGGGGATTTGAATCAGCCACTTTTCTTCACGAGAGATACGATCGCTCGCTTGTCTGAGTCGCAAAAATGCCGTGACTAGAGCCAACAAAATGCCAATCATCACTACGACTGAGAGCCAAAATAGTCGTCCTTGAAAAGCACACACCCACAGGATTTGCAGAAGAGACGCGGCAATAATGGGCGATCGCACTCTTTGCAACCGGACGTTATCTCGCTGAGCCGGAGCGACTTGATAGATGCCGAAGGCGATCAACCCTAAATAAATCACGCCCCAAATCGCAAACGCATAGTTAGCAGGAGTCACCAAAACTCCACCAAAAAGCGTATTTGAAATTGCGCCGATGCTCAACCCATTGAGCGGGAAAAAGTTAGAGAGGGCATTCACCACGATCGCGCCCAGAATCGCCGCGATCGTCACAATTTGGTGACTAGAAACGGATTGAGGAGAGCGATCGGAGCGCTGCATAGATGCCTATCCTTATGGTTACTTCCTTCAGGGTAACGAGAATATCAGCACTCTATCTCTGTCTAACTTCAGGTTTTTGGATTTTTAAGCGGACATCTGCATCCAATCATCCACATCCTCAAATGAGCCACATCCAGTTACTTCCATAATGGTTTGCAGGGTGGCTAAATCGCGCTTTTCCCACTCGTCGAAGATCGTGTCTCGATCATCGGTTGGCGGATGATAGCGATAAACCCGAACTCCGCCGCGTCGCCCATCAGGAGCCTGATCGCGTCCGGTGCAGGTGAGCTTGATGCCGATTTTGCCGAGCAGCGCTTGCACGATCGCCATCGGTGCTAGTTTCTCGGTAATCGTGACGTTAAATAAGGTTTTGATATCGTCCTGATATTGCATCGCAAAGGAGACAATGTGCTGCACTTCTAGGTCAGTCGCTCGGATCTTTTCGTCAAGTTTAAACACGTCGAGAAGTTTGAGCGATCGCAGCGCTTCGACCTGTGCCGTTAGCAATCGCAAATCTTGAACGGCGACTTTACCATTTCCCCGATCCAAATGTCCTTGAAGCTCTTGCATATCATGCAGTTGCACAAAATTAGGATCATGAGTCAAATAATAATGTAGACGTAGCTGAGCATACCAGCCGTCGTCATCTTTAAGTTTGACTTCTGGCGTAATTTCAACCGAGTAGCGGCGTTGCAGTTCGTGTTTGCGTTTGCTGTTGCGCTTGCGTGTCGTTTGAGACGATTGGTCGTTGAGCTGATCATATTCTGAAGGACTCAATTCAGCAGAGGTTGAAATCGCGATCGCTTCTGCTTTTTGATTTTGAGTTCTAATTTTTGTAATCGCTTGCACGACTTGCTCTGTGGTTTGAGTGTTGTGTCGCCAGTCTAAAAACTCAAATCCAGGAATTTGTAACGAGCCATTTTTGAGTAGATACAGCATTTCTTCAGTGACCGCAGTTTGTGTGAAAATTTTGGTCGCATCATCCGTGACGATCGTGACTTGATGACCTTCCATAAATAAGCCGTTGCGAAGTTCTTTGCGATAGCTCCAGAGCGATGCGTTGACTCGTGCCGCCATTTTTGCCCAAGTGCGAAGCGCGATCGGGTCGCTTTGTTCATCTAAATCAAAATCCACTTCTTTTAACAAAGAAATGTTGTATTTGACAGCTTTGGTCATCGATTGCGCCACGTCTCGATAGTTGCAGCTTCCATTGCCAATTTTGACCGGGCTAAAGTGCGCGCCCCACACGAATCGGGGCACTGATTCGCGCACTCGTGCTAATGCCTGACGCGATTCTGAGTCGGGTGTGACTCCCTGAAAGATGCCAAACACGGCTTTAAAGTGTCCGCGAATGTCGATCGAGACTCCTGTCCCAATGGTCGGAGTTGACAGCACAATATCGTAGTCGGGAATAATTTGATTCAGCCGATCAACCACTCGAAACGCCGGATGTTCGGGGTCGGCAACGCTTTCACTATCAATTCTCAAAATGCGCTTATCTGGAAAGCGTGACTTTAGATAAGTCTCTAAGTTTTTAGAACTCCATTTGCCCTTGACCTTTTGAGAATCGACACAGACAAACACGGCTCCGGTTTTGATTACGTCTTCCATGCGGGCGACGAGCGGAGCAGGATTTTTGGTGTCATAGAGTGACACGTCCCAACCCAGTTCGGGCTTCCACTGATTAGTGACGAGCCAGGGAGCGATCGGAAATTCTGCCAGTCCTTTCAAATAGTCCAAACTGACATCAGATAGGTCAGCGTCTTGCGCGATTAATAATCCTTGTGTCGAGAGCACAATTTGCACCAACTCTCTCAGCGTCTCTAAAATCTTGACTCGTTGGTGATAGCACGTCGAACTGTTGAGCGCGTGCCAGATAATCTGTTCGACTTCATCGAGAATGACGATCGCGCCCTCCCAATCTTCAGGGTTAAATCGCGCTTTTGACCCAGGATGCAGCGAGTCAATACAAAGCCCATATCCATACATGCCTTGAGTTTCAGACTCTTGAACGTCTTCGATCCAATCCAGGTTTAAGCTGTTGCAAATCGCTTTGCCGAGTTGAATTCGGTGCGTAATCACTAAGACTCTTCGCCCTTCCGATCGGGCGGCTTTAATCAAGTTTTGCAGCGCTGTTGTCTTGCCCGTTCCTTTCGGACTTTTGACTCCGACTAAACCAGACGTTGGATACGATAAATCGCCCAAATAGGGTTGATTGAGGGCGATCGTCGGTGCATAGGTCAACGACCACAGCCGCGAGGCTTGCCAAAATTCCAGCGTGATTGCGGAGTTGTAACCCTCTTCAAACGCCTCCCGTCCACAGGCGACGACGAAATCATCCACTCCTTTTTGAGGTCCCGGCAGCGCGATAATTTTGACTTCACAGCCTGCACGAGTCAGTAATTGACCGAGCCGAGACGTTGCCAGCAAGATGTTTTGAATCGTCTTCGGCTTCGTCTCATAGTCAAAGCAGATATGCACCGATCGCCCCTCTGTCGCAAAGTGTGCCAACTCTGCAATCAGTTGTCGCGTGTCTCTGCGATAGCCGCTAAAAATTCCAGGCAGCGCGATCGCCACATATCCTAAACTCAGCAGACATCCCGCTTTTTTCTCGCCCTCAGTCAAAACGAGCGGCAAATTATTCTCCCAAATCCACTGCCAGAAAGATTGCTTGTCCTCAAGTTGTGTCGGCATAGCGATCTGATGACGATCGGCAACGCGCTGCCAAATCGACCTCGGCACATCCAACAGCACGAGCCGACTAGACCCTTTGCCCAAACTAGGACTGAGATACTTTGCAGGCTTACGCTTTGCCCGATCGAACACGGGCGTATCCGCATCCGGCTTAAATCGTCCCCATTCCATGCGCTGCCAGTGTTTAAATGGGTCAATGCCGTTTACCCACCACCCCCGCACAGTTGCCCGTGCCTCTTGCCCAAAGCGCGTCACGCTCCAGTGCAGACGCTCAGCGATCGGGTAAGAAACTTCATGACTGAATGGATCGATCGCGGTGTCACACAACGTTCGCACATTCAGGCGAATGATGTCTCGATCGACTCCGCTTTCTAGCCATTCTTGCTCATGCTCAACAGCAAGCTCAGAGGCAGTTAAAGCCGAATTTAGGGGTTGCCAAAATGGGGACGACTCTAGCATTGAGTCGCCACAACTGATACAATTCGTCAGCATAAGAATCGATTCCCAGCAAAATGTTGGGATCACAAGGTTGCATTCAGACCCCTTTAGCAGACTGTGGTAGGGACGCTAGAGGGGTTTTGCTTATCTAGATGACCTTTGGTGATAGGTCGGAGCTAATCTGAGTAGTAGGTCAGACTACATCTAGGGAAGCAAGATTTGTCATCACACCACAGATAGTAGTTCTAAGAACCGTTGCGGTGTGAATGAGACATTAGCACCGAAGATTTGACAACTCAAGGGGCAGGCACAGCCCATACGCGCAAGTTACAGGCAAATTCTACGCGGGAGTTGCAAGTGAAGATCAGACGTGGGCGTTACGGGTTCGGTGTGTATTCTGACGCTAAAGTTATAGCTATGACCTGAACGCTGAAGTTACGGGACGAAGGACTAAACGCCTGATAGAGCAGAGTCCTGTCTGGCGAGATTAGGGGGAAATGATCCACCAGGATGAGACGGTGGAGTTATAGAATCGGCGATTGCTGATCCGCTAAAGTTATAGGCGAAACTTGGACGCGGGCGTTATAGCCTGACAGGCAAAAAACATACGCGGGCGTTATAGAATGAGAGCGAAGGTACTACACATATACAGGGCATCGTTTAATTTTTCAGATCTCAGACCGCTACCTGTAGCGTTGAATTGCTGGACAAAATTGAAACCTTGATGCAGGATATGTACGGTCAGCCGTTTGTGGTTAGTGGCAAGACGCTAGCAGTGAGCAACCACAACCTGAGTTACCGTCCTTTTACCCGCGATCGATGAAAAAATTAGAGGCAACGTTCCCTGTAGACGGGCAACTCTTGATGGTGTTACCCAGGGCTGCCGCATCTCTCAAAAATCCTGACTTGCAATTGCCGATCTTGCGGTCTGACGCAGACGGTTATTATCTCGAAGTGCGCGTCGAAGCAGACCCGCGAGAAAGCAGTGAACTCACCCTCATCCGACGAGTGCCCCTCGAAAATCTCTCTGCCGAAGCGTGGGAAGATCTCAAAGCCGAGTATGCCAAACTCGACTGGAGCGTTTGCGCCAATCAGGGCATCAGCAAAGGGCTAGAAAAAATTCAGGATCGCAAAACGCAGCGATTGTTTGTGGCATTGCTGACGTTTCTCAACCCTCGGCAAGTCTCGATCGTCCTCTATCTCTACAAGCTTGCTTCTCAGCAGAACAATGGCGCGATCGTCACATTTCGATCAAACGATTTATTAGAAATTTTGGGCTATACCCGTACAAGAGATGGTGGGTTCGCCTCGAAGTTGCGATCGCAACTCAATCGCGATTTAGTTTCTCTTCATCGCACCGAGTTAGTGCTTGCCCAATCGTTTAGAAAGGGGACTCAAAATATGGGTGCCAAAGTCATGATCAAGAGTGTGCTGCGAATCAAAGATTACGAAATTGACAACGTGCCTCGCGATTTTGATCTCAGCAAAGCCGCTGACTACACTTATGAATTAGCAGACGCTTATACCATTTCTTTAGAATTTTTTGATGGACCGGCTCGCACCGGAGACTCAGTTCTATTTGCAAACAACATTGATATCACTCAAAAATTGGGCAGCAACGCCAAAAGTGACTACAAAACAAAGCTCTTAATCTACTTAGCCAGTCGTATGAAATGGGACACTCTTCAAGAAGGTCAATATGTTATAATTTCCAAACAATATCTCTTTAAGAACTTAGATTTATTAGGCAGCAATTCCTCTCGGAACAATCAAATTTTTTGGCGCACTGTCGAAGAGTTAAAGCAGGAAGGTTACATTTTAGGCGCACAAGAATTACCGGGTAAAAACAAGATTGTGAGCGTGCAGTTTCAAATTAATCCGGCAAGGTTGAAATGTCATTGATGGTCAATTCACGAAGCACCTGTGTAAAAGATTTCTCAATCGATCAGATCTCTCCAATCTCTTACTGCAAATCGCCTCAAGAGTTTATGTGTTAGCATCAGAGAAGATAACGTCTCAATAAAGTCATCAATGGGCAAGGTTCTGGTGCTTAATGCTTCCTACGAACCGCTTAACATAACCAGTTGGCGACGAGCGGTCGTTTTGTTGATTAAGGGCAAAGCAGAGCAGGTCGAACATAACGGTAAATACGTTTATTCGGGGTTCCCGTTGCCAACGGTGATCCGGCTGCGTCACTATGTCCGCGTTCCCTATAAAGAAATTCCTCTGACTCGGAAGAACCTGCTGCATCGAGACAACCACTCCTGTCAATATTGTGGCTATTCTGGAGATGAACTGACGCTCGATCATGTGATTCCTCGATCGCGCGGCGGCGGCGACTCTTGGGAAAATATTGTGACCGCCTGTGTGCGCTGCAACGTTAAGAAAGGCAGCCGCACTCCCAAAGAGGCAAACATGCCCCTTCAACATCTGCCGCGTAAGCCTTATAGCAGCCTCTACTTTGAAGTCACTAAACACGTTAAAAATGGCGTGAATCAAGAGTGGCGTAAATACGTTATTGGTATCTGAACCCTTGCCTTTTCGGTATGGGTTTTTTGATTCATTCGTGAGATTCACAAAGTTTGGTCTGCCTTGAGGGAGAAACCTCAATAGACTTCACCGTTTTGTAAGTTTTTTTGCGAAGATCAAGAAAGCGATCGCCATTAAGCGGTTAATATTTCCTCACAAACTGGCAAAAATGCCCTACCAGGTCAGTTTCCTGGACTTCTCCGCAGTGTCACACTCCACCATGCAATCTGATTCGAGTCCATCGCTTAACACCTTACTGATCACAATGGAACCAGACTCTCTCGCGTTAAGTGCGAGTTCGACGGTTGATTATCCGACTCTTGAGCCTGCTGTCAAAACGGCAAATGGAACGGGATACGCCAGTGAATATCGGGGGCGCTTTCCCTACGATGCGGCTCGATCGCCCGAACAAGAGCAAAAGATCGATGGGTTTCGACAAACGCTAGAACGGCATCGGGGCGATCGTCAGATTGTGATCTTACAAGACTTTCCCGATCCTGATGCGCTCTCTTCTGCTTGGACTTACAAACTCATCGCTCAAAAATACGATATTCATTGCGATATCGTCTATGCAGGAACCCTCAGTCACCAAGAAAACATTGCGCTCGTCAAGCTTACCGGGTTACCGCTTCAACGCTGGACCGTGCAATCGTTGAAGACAAAAGACTTGTCTCTCTATAAAGGTTGCGTGTTTATCGACAATCAGGGAACTACGAGCCAGCTATTTACGTCAATGCAGCAGGCTGGAGTGCCGATCGCTGTTGTTATCGACCATCACAGTATGCAAGAGGACATGAAGGCGGAATTTATTGATATCCGCCCCCACACCCGTGCGACCGCCACGATTTTGACGCAATATTTACAGTCTGGGTTACTGAAGCTAGACAATAATCTGACTGAACACGTCAAATGCGCGACTTCCCTGATGCACGGGTTGCGCTCAGACACCAACCGTCTGATGCAGGCTCAAGAAGAAGATTTCTTAGCCGCCGCTTACCTGAGTCGATTTTATGACGCTCAGTTGCTCAACGCGGTGCTGCAATCGTCTCGATCGAAGCAAGTTATGGACGTAATCGAACGATCGCTAAAAAATCGCACGGTGCACAACAACTTCTCGATCGCGGGTGTAGGCTATCTGCGCTATGACGATCGAGACGCAATTCCTCAATCTGCTGATTTCCTGGTTACTGAAGAAAATGTTCATACCGCAGTTGTTTACGGCATCGTTCACGACGAGGATGAAGAACTAGAGGTCGTCGTCGGTTCATTAAGAACAAACAAGCTCACCCTTGATCCCGATGAGTTTATCAAAGAAGCCTTTGGGCAAGATGCTCAAGGGCGCTTTTTTGGAGGCGGACGATCACAGGCTGGCGGGTTTGAGATTCCGATGGGCTTTTTGTCTGGCTTCACCGAAAATAGCGATTATGCCAAGATGAAGTGGAGCGTTCATGATGCCCAAGTCAAACAAAAACTGCTGCGCTTGGTCAATCCTGAGCAAAACTATCCCAAAGGCGTGAATTAAACCATCTCCGAAAAAGGGTAGAACGTAAGGGAGAGTTCTACCTTTTTTTATGGCAACTTTTAATCTGTATCTGATTCGTCACGGTTTAGCAGGACAGCACGGCGATTATGAGAACGATGCCGATCGTCCTTTAACCGATGAGGGCAAGCGCAAAACTCAGCAAGTCGCTCAACGATTGGCTGAGTTGGATTTGAAGTTTGATTTAATCTTGACGAGTCCTTTGGTTCGGGCAAAGCAAACGGCTGCAATTCTCAAAGACGTTGGGCTAGCAAAACATCTTGAAAACGCTGCCTATCTTGCTCCGGGTGGCAACATTCAAGACTGGGTGAATTGGCTAGAAGGCTGGAAAGAATCTGAGAAGTCACTTGCGTTGGTGGGTCATGAGCCAGATTTGAGTGCTTGGGCTGAGACTTTGATCTGGGGTGAGTCACAAGGGAGATTCATCTTAAAAAAAGCGGGAGCGACCGGGCTAACCCTCCCTCTATCTGGTTCGCCCATTTCTAACAGTCAGCTATTTTGGCTCACTCCCCCTCGATTTCTCACTGCTTAAAAACTCTTCACTAAATTTAGAACTGATATCACAGTAGACTTCTGTAGAATTATTTATTATTAAGTGTTCTAAGTAATTCTTAAAGCCGAGATGATTACCTTGCCCCCCCACCATCCACCTTTGTCCGAGGTACAAGGCATCTTGGCTCCGCACGGAATTGGGTATCGGATCAAACTGCTCTCCCAACTATCAGGACGCAAATTTCAAGAACGTCTCGATCCATTTGGGTTAACGCCCTTTCACTGGATTGTGCTCTGCTGTCTCTGGCAAGAAGACGGACTGGCAACGTCTGTATTGGGCGATCGCCTGCAACAAGTCGGCGGCACACTCACGGGGGTGCTCGATCGCATGGCAGAGCGAGGACTGATTCGCCGGACACGAGATGTTCACGATCGCCGGATTTGGCGAATTTGGCTCACCGATGATGGTCGCAAATTGCAGGGTATCTTGCCCCAGATCGCGGTCGAATTGCGTGAAGTTGCGCTGCAAGGCATTTCCTCTGACGATCGTGATCATCTGTCTCAATTCCTCGACCGGATGCTGATCAATGTGCAGCGATTTACGATTGACCACTCTGAAAGGTTGCCTAGCTCGATCGGCTTAGACGTAACGAAATCTAGACGAGGCTGGCAAGAAATTTTAGCTCCCTATAACTTGGGCTATCGCATCAAACTTTTAGCTCAACTGTTAACCCGCATCTTTCAGGAAAATCTAGAGCCGATCGGGTTAACGCCCTTTCATTGGATTGTGCTCTGCTGTCTCTGGCAAGAAGACGGACTGGCAACTTCAAATATCAGCGATCAACTCCAGCAAGTCGGCGGCACTTTGACTGGGGTGCTCGATCGCATGGCAGAACGAGGACTGATTCGTCGCGAACGAGACCCCCACGATCGCCGTGTCTGGCGAATTTGGCTAACCGATGCAGGGCGAGAACTCAATCAGGTGCTGCCGCCGATCGCCCTTAAAGTCATGCGAGAAACCATGCAAGGAATTTCTGCATCTGAGCAAGAGCAATTTTCACAGTGGATCAACGCATCGATCGAGAACCTCACTTAGCGACCTTCAAATCTTCGGTGACTTTGGGTTTGAGCTTCTCAAATTCTCCTTTGAGAACCTCTTTGCTAAGAGTGGCGGTTCCGATCGACTTCCAGTTCTGGCTGTCTACAGTCCAAGTTTGAAGTTGAGAGAGCTGAGAATCATTGAGCGCGATCGGCATCACATAAGCACAGTGCTGCGGATCTTCGAGAGCGAAAAACAGGACGTGATATTGCTTACGATCAACCAACAGGCGGATGATCTGCTGACCTTGAGCCGACTTTAAATCTAAATAGCAACGTAGCCAACGCGGACCTGCTTCTTTGTGGTGAAGCTGGTTATAGAGAGCAGTCATCCACAGCAGCATCGGGTGCGGAGACATGCAGCATAAGAAGTTCTTATAAAGTTTGTTATAAAGCTTGCCTAACTGAAGGTTTTCAATCTCCTGCTGGTGAAGCATTACCCAGACGGTTGCGATTTCTTCTCGCTTAGTCCTCAACACATGGGGAAAGACAATCTGAGCGATGGGCTTGTCTTGAGGCCAAGTCGTCAGTTGACACGCTTCATCGGGTGAAAGCGCTTCAGGATCTCGCGCCGGAGTGACCACCGGGCGTCTCAGCAATGCTTCCCCAATGCGGTGACTGATTTGCCGAGTCGCGTTGTAGCGTTGCTCTAAAGGTTCTAGCGCTTTCAACACTTCGCCCACGGTTTGCGGACGATCGTTGGCTGATTTTGCTAAACAGCTCATCACTAGGCTCTCTAAAACTTTAGGAGCCTTTAGATTAGGATTGACTACTTCAAAACTGCGCGGCAGCTGGAAGTGATGAGTTTTATACCAACTGCCAAAGGAGTGGGTTTCTGCTTGCAGCGGCATCTTGCCCGTGAGCATCTCAAACATCATCACTCCCAGACTATAGATGTCCGATCGAGAATCTAGCTCTTTTCCCTCCATCTGCTCAGGAGACGAATAGGCGAGGGTGCCCATAAACGAACTGGTCTGATTAGCATCGGCTTGCAGAATCTTGGCAATGCCAAAGTCTAAAATCTTCACCAGTTCGCCCCAACTAGGGTCGTGGCTGACGAGAATATTACTGGGTTTGACATCGCGGTGAATGATCGGGTAAACCGAGCCATCGATCGCGATACCCTGATGGGCGCACTGAAGCCCCTGACAAATCTGACGGGCAGTGCTAAGAAATCTGGGTAACGGCAGGTTTTGAGTCGTGATCACCTCGCTAAGACTGTGACCCTGTAAATATTCCATCACATAGAAGGGAACCCCCTCGTCGTTGACTCCATAGTCCATGACTCGAATGATGTGCATACTCTTGGTGCTGAGCAGCGCAGAGGTGCGAGCTTCGCTGCGAAAGCGATCGCGCATTCTCGGAGTCAGCAAAGTCTGTGCCAAGAACTTGACAGCGACGATGACTCCGCCCAGCAACACATCTTCAGCTCGATAAACCTGCCCCATTGCGCCGCGACCTATCAACTCCATTAGCCGATAGCGATTGGTCAATAGGGATTCGCTTTTAGAGTCTGCCATCAAAGGTGAACGATTCTGCACAGGGGAAGGGGGATGCTAGGTTTGCCCGCCAAACTTAGTCTGCTACTCTATTGTAGGGTTTAAGTTTCCAGTCAATCAGACTAAATCAGGCGTAAAAAATGATACCGATTGATAGCTTTAATTATGGACATGTCAGCCCTTAAAGTAACAGGAGGTAGCTAGTCTAGCTGCCGTTCTAAAGTTGCTTCCATTGCGCTGGTTAAGTAGTGCCCTGAGAGAATGCCGCTTGAAAGATAATATTTGTTGTTATCGAGGCGCACCATCGTCTCAAAACCACTGCGGCGTTGACGATCGCCTAGCACCCAGTAGCGCTGCACGATCGAGTCAGGGGCGACCCACCCTTCTCCTTCAACGCGACCGAGTAAACTGTGTTGCAGCACAAAAGTGTATCGGCGCTCTCCAGAGTCTAACCGCCCTTTGTATTGAAAGCTAATTTCTTCTCGATCGGTGTTGGGAAAGACCAGTTTTGTCACCATCGTGAACCAGTCATCGCGGCTCCAAGCGACCAATGTTTTGCCTTTAACGGTGATAGGCAAGCCGTGACGTTCTAACCAGCTTCCTTGAAGGGTCCACCGTCCTGGTTCGATTAAAAAGGTGTGGGTCACAGTGCCATTCCTTGCGTCAATTGAGACCGACTAGATGGGTGGTAGCTTTTGGGGTCTAGTGAAAATATGTCCAAAAGTAGACCAGTGACTCTAATGGCACTTCATGCTATCACGCGAGAGTTTTTACGAGCGTAGTTGATTTCCCCCAAAAGCACTGCTCTGGGCGCACCTGTTGCCTCCGGGGAATTACCAGGGATCTTGTGATGTCTCCAATAAGCTAACACTGCAAAGGCGATCGCTTCTTTAAAGTCCGCACTTAGACCCACATCATCCGTAGTCATCACAGGGATATCACCGAGCAACAATTGTATCCTTTTTTTTAAGTATATGTTGCGACTGCCGCCGCCGCAGAGCAGCACTTGGTCGGGCATCTGGGGCAGAAATGAGCGGTAACTGTGAACGATCGACGCAGCCGTTAGTTCTGTTAAAGTCGCCAAAATATCAGCAGAACTGAGCCGATCGACCCCGGCATCCGCGAGACAAGTTTGCAGATAATCTTGCCCAAAATGCTCTCGCCCAGTAGATTTGGGAGGCGGCTGTTGGAAAAAGTCTTGCTGAAGCCAGCGATCGACCAATGCTTGACACGGTTGCCCGGTAGCTGCCCAAGTGCCATCTTGGTCATAGGTTTTTGACCCATTCGAGAACTGCTGAATGGCGAGGTCGAGCAGCACGTTTCCAGGTCCGGTGTCCCAGCCGAGAATCTTTGAGGAATGAGTTGTAGAGGCAGGCAAATAAGCTAAGTTGCCGATGCCGCCAATGTTTTGAACGCAACGACTGTGGATAGGATGGGTCAGGAGCGCAGCATCGACAGGCGGAACGAGTGGGGCACCTTGTCCTCCGATCGCGATGTCTGCAACCCGAAAATTGCTGACTGTTGTGATGCCTGTTCTGTCGGCAATTGTGGCACCTCGCCCTAACTGAAGGCTGTATCCCAATTGAGCCTCCATCCTTCCGTCTTCATCTTTTCCCCTGGGTCGGTGATAGACGGTCTGCCCGTGAGAGCCAATCAACTCCGCGATCGGGTGTCCGGTTTGAATGGACAGCGCCGCTTGAGAAAATTGAGCGGCGATCGCGTCATCCAACCCTGCAAAGTCTGCCATTGACAGAGCCGCTCCGCCACAAACCGACAGGATTTTTTCTCTCAGGTCGAGTGGGTAGGAATAGGTTTCTCCCGCCAAAAGCTGAATGGTGAGATCGTGAACGGTGCCTGAGATCTCTACTAAAGCTGCGTCAATTCCATCGACAGATGTACCGCTAATCAGACCAATTACTCGCATCGATTTGTCTCCTTGCTTGGATGCTAGTGCAATTTTCCTGCACCGAGATAGAGTTCGCCCACTTTAGGATTATCGAGCAGGTCAGCCCCGCGACCCTCAAAGCGATCGCGCCCCGCTTCTAAAACATAGCCTCGGTCTGCCATCTCTAGCGCTTTACGGGCATTTTGCTCAACGAGGACGATCGCAGTTCCGCTTTGGTTGATCTGCTGAATCTGCTCAAAGACGCTGTTAACGAGAATCGGAGAGAGTGCGGCTGAAGGCTCATCTAGCAACAGCAGACTGGGTTGCAGCATTAACGCTTTGCCCATTGCCAGCATTTGCCTCTCACCTCCAGACAGGGTTCCGGCTCGTTGACGACGACGATCGGCGAGGCGAGGAAACTTAGCAAAAATCTCGTCTTTGAGCGGCTGTAGCGAGACATTGCGAACAAACGCGCCCATCTCCAGATTTTCTTCGACGGTGAGAGACGGGAAGACGTTGGAAATCTGCGGCACATAACACATGCCCTGCCGGACAATCTGATCAGATTTTAGCCCCGCAATACTTTCGCCCTTAAAGACGATCGTGCCCTGATTAGGAGTCAGCAAGCCAAACACCACCTTTGCCAACGTTGATTTTCCGGCTCCGTTGGGACCAATAATCGCCACCAACTCACCCGGATAGACCTTCATGCTGACCCCCTGCAAGATGTTGAGGTCTTTGATGTAGCCAGCATGGACATTTTCAACTTCGAGCAGAGGGGCAGTGCCATTCATGATGAGCAGAGTTATTGAGGGGTGCTTTGCAATTCCGGTCGTTCTTCGGGCACGATCGCGCCTTCAACCGGACAGACTTGCAGACAAATTCCACAGTCGATGCAGGTGGAGAAATCGATCCAATACCAATCGGTTCCTTTCGTGTTTTTGCTGGGACCTTCATGAATGCACGCAACGGGGCAGGCATCCACGCAATCTGCAACGCCTTCGCAAGTGTTTGTAACGATCGTATGAGACACAGTAGTTGCTTCCTAAAAAATTTGAGTGAAAGAATTCACTGAGAACGCTTTCTATTATCGCGTCAGGGTTTCATCAATCGGGGAGCCGTTGATATCCATCCAGACGATTTGGGCAATGCCACGACGACACGCATAGTCTCGAATGGCTTCTCGACTGGTGCCACTTAGATCAAGTTCGACCTGTAGGGGCTGAGTCGATTCTCGCAGCTTTTGAGCATGAGCAAAGGCGAGCGCGTGAGTCTGTGGAGTCTCTGACACGACTAACCAATCGCTGGCAGGTGTCTGGTTAGGAAGTTGCCCAGTGGGGAGCAGAATCTGGTGCAGTTGCTCCATTTGCAGTGAGAACCCGATGCCCGGAATCGACTGTCCTTGAGGATGGAAAAGCCCTAAAAGCTGGTCATAGCGTCCGCCTTGCCCCAAAACTTTTTGCCCCGATGAAGTCGTGCTGGCAACTTCAAACACGATTCCGGTGTAGTAGTCAAAGGTGCGAATTAGGCTTAAGTCGAGCACGATCGGAAGCTCGATCGTTGAATCTCCTAACCGTAAATCGAGACTTTCTTGCAGCAGTTCCATCAAAGATTTGAGGTTATTGACTGATTCTCGTTGAGTGTCATCGAGATCGAGACTGCTGACTCGCTGAATCACATCGGCAGGTTTACCTCGTAAATCGAGCAGGAGCAGCGCCCGATCGCGCAATTCCGCCGAAAGGGACAATGCCTCTAACGCGAGTCGATCGAGTTGAGCGATGGCATAGCGGACTTTATCACGCACATTTGCCGGGAAGGGAGAGAGGAGCGATCGCGTCAAACCCGCTTCTCCTAAAATCAAGCTCCAAGATGTATCAGACGAGTTTTTTAGCTGTCCCAATCCCAGATTGTTCAAACAATCAATCAGCAGCAGGAGAATTTCAGCATCGGCTAACAGCCCACCACCGCCGAGCAATTCAACACCTGCCTGATAAAACTCTTGCTGACCACTATGGCTCCCTTCTGGGGCACGACGAAACACATTCGTGTTGTAGTAGAGCCGTTGCGGATAGGTTGCGCCAGCCATGCGAGTTACCGCCGTGCGAGCGATCGAAGCCGTCAGTTCTGGACGCAGCCCCAAGACTTCATCATCTAAATTGTTGAGTTGAAGGACGGTCGATCGCTGAATTGCGCCACCTGCCATTAACGTGTCGAGCCGTTCTAACGTTGAGGTGATGATGCGGTGATAGCCCCAGCGATGAAAGACTTGCTGGAGCCGCTCTTCAATCCAGCGTTTTTGGGTGACATCCAAAGGCAATAAATCTCTGGCACCTGCTGGAGGTTGATAAACCATTATTTTTTCTTTCCACTAAATAAACCGCCAAACAGCCCACCAGTGCCTTCTGATTTGTTGCGATCGGGCTTGCTACTTGTGGGCGATTGAGAAGCGGCTTTGTTGGTCTGTTGCTCTAGATATTTTTTTCCTTCTAAGGCGGTTGGGTCGTCTGGATTCATTGCCAACGCCTTGTTGAAGTGGATTTTTGCCATCGTCCCTTGTTTTTGTTGCAAATACACCATTCCCATCAGACTATGACAGCGGCAGTGATTGGGATCAATTTGTAACGCATCTCGCAGTTCTAAAGTCGCTTGTGCGTAATTACCCTTCTTCATAAACCCTTCTGCTCGACGATAATATTGATCAAGGAGGGATTCTCGCTGTTCTTGAGCAGAGGGAGAAGTCACTGCTGGCGGACTAGAAGCCTTCGGCATAGGGGTTGGAGTTGCAGTCGCAGTCGCATAAAGTGGTTTTTTGGGTTCTCCGATCGTGCCATCGCCCTTGCCTTCTTTTCGCGCCAGATAGACTAGATTAAGTTCACTGATCTGCGCGGTCAATTCTAAAACTTGGTCAAGCTGTTGATATTGGCGATCGGCAAGATCTTGCAGCGCAGTTCGATAAAAGTAATCAATATTGTTGGCAGTCAACAACTGTTTTGCCAGACTTCCTAACACTTGAGTGTGAGTTTGATGCCGCATGGCTCCTTGCCCTTTGAGTTTGAGCACGACCGCGTGATCAACGCGAGTCCGCTCTTGAGACAGCTTTTCCCAAGCGGGGTTGACCAGTTTTGAGAGAAATTGACCTGCCAGATGACGATCGCTCTCGCTCGTTAAAACAGCACTGTCTGGATGCAGACGACGGGCAATTTTCAAATAATTCTTGCGAATTTCTTTAATGTCTGCTTCGACCGACACCCCGATGACCGAGTGATAGTCGGAGAAATCCAACATGAACAGACCTCGTTCAATTTGAAAACTCATGGGCGCTGGCTATCTGGGTGAGTGATGTGGTTTTAACGACCCGTTTTTAACGGCGATCGCCGCAATTCAAAAAGTCTTTCAAATAGTATCCGCTTATTCTATAGGATTTGTTCGTTTTACCTGCATTAACTCGTGACTCAGGGGGTCATGAATCTTAGAGTTTGTGGCTAAAATTCGCCCAGATGAGAGGTTAAAGGGAGTGCGATCGTAGGCGGTGACGCTGCCTCCTGCTTCTTCGACGAGCACGATCCCGGCTGCCATATCCCACATAGATAAGCCTCGCTCCCAATAGCCATCAAATCGTCCGCAGGCAACATAGGCAAGATCAAGGGCGGCAGAGCCATCACGACGAACGCCTTGAGTTAGATGAGTCAGATGAGAAAATTCTGCGTAGTTAGTGTCAGGAGTTTGGTGGCGATCGTAAGCAAACCCCGTGACGAGCAAGCTTTTACTCAATTCGTCGGTTTGCGACACTCGAATCGATCGCCGATTGCAGGTCGCCCCTAACCCCCTGGCGGCTCTAAAAAGCTCTTGCTGAATTGGATTAAACACCGCTCCCACCTGGGGAATGCCGTCAATGAGTAACCCGACCGAGACAGCAAAAAAAGGATATTGATGGGCGTAGTTGGTGGTGCCATCAAGGGGATCGATCGCCCACAAATACTCACTGTCAGAGCGCCCAAACTGTCCCGATTCTTCTGCCAAAATGGGGTGATTGGGAACATGACGACGCAACACGTCTAGAACGGCAGCTTCGGCGGCTTTATCTGCCTCAGTCACCAAATCACCAGGACGACCTTTTTCCTGAACGTCTTCGAGTTTGCCCCAGTGAGTTTGCAGAATGGCTCCGGCGGCTAACACTGCCTCAGTTGCAATGTCTAAAAAGATTTGGAGTTGTTGAGGCGTGTGGGACATGAATTTAAGCAGTGGAAACGAGGAAAGTTTAGCACCTGCTCAGGCTCGATCGGGGTGTTGGTCTACGCTCGATCGCTAACTTCTCCTGGAGGTTGCCGCATCGGATCTTGAGGATTCCAAATGCCCAGCCCTAAAATTCGAGCGCGATCTTGGGCGCGACTTAACCGCAGTTCGTATACAGATTTCGGCGGATTGGAACCTGTGATCGCGTGTCCTTCTGCAACTAGTCGTTCATTTAGCAGAACGCCATTCAGCCAAACGTAGACCGATCGCTGCCCTTGCTCGGTGCGGGGAGCGCGATCGGACTCCAACACCACAGACTGATTGAGAATCATCTGCTCTAACCGGACTTTAGCTGCATTTCCCCAAGGTTTTTGAGTGAGTCTCGGCACCGCAATTCCGGCAAGTCGAACTCGTTCGGTAATATCTGGCTCTCCGGGGATGCCTTGCAGCTCAAATTCTTGACCGCTCAAAACGTGTTGAACGGCGATCGTGTCTCCTGGAGAATCTACGCGTTGACAGCTAACCAATAGACAAAGCAAAACAGGCGCGATCCAGAACGGTATAAGTCTTTTCCAGGTTTCCACACTTCACCGTTCCGTTTTGTTTTTTACTCTTCGTCGAGTGGCAACCCTCGTTTGACTCTGCCTTTGCCAAAATAGCGCCCAAACTGAAGCTCATACACTTCGTCTTCGTCTTGGGTTTCGACTTCTAAGTCCGATCGAGCATAGCTCACGCAAAGGAGAGCATAGCCTTGTCGCTGCAACTCGACTGATAGCCCCACTGCCTCTGGCTGATAGAGTTCCCCCGCTTTGACTCGAACTGCACAAGTCGTACAGGCTCCGTTGCGACACGAGAATGGTAGCTCAACACCCTGATATTCGGCGCTGTGGAGAATGTAGCGGTCGTCAGGCACCTGAAACGAGTCATAGGTATCTTTTTGACGGTTATAAATGCGGATGGTATGAAACTGAGTCATAAATTCGCCAAAGTTCTTTCGCTCTCTTTCCAGTATGAAACAATTCTGGTACGATAGAAATTCTGTGACTGAGAATACAGCACAGCCTTGGAGAGATGGCCGAGTGGTTGAAGGCGCAGCACTGGAAATGCTGTTTAGGGCAACTTAACGAGGGTTCGAATCCCTCTCTCTCCGTTCTAAAAAATGTTGGCTTATTAAAGGGCTACTTCTCACTCTAGCCCTCTCCCACAGGAGAAGGAACAAGAATTTTAGCTCCCTTCTCCGTTGGGAGATGGGTTGGGGATGATGGCAGAAAACGATCGCCAGTTTTACAGGTTATTTAATTCACGATCCTAAGTCATAAGCAGAACAACACCCTTTGAGATAATCTCATTGAAAATTGTTCTGCTGACATAACCGGGTTAGGCAGGATTCACTTCAACCGTCGGTTTAGATCTAAGGGCAATAAGTTTACCCTCTTTAGTCAGCTTGAGGTGTCGCCCTCGCCACTCAATGCGATCGCCCACAAACCCATAGCACCAGAGCGCAAATCGCATCAAATCACTCAATGGCACCAGCCAAAATAGTTTTTTGACCGTGGGATCGTTTAAGACATTGACTCCCACAATCCAAGCCATTGTTAGTCTAAAAAACCAAGTGATACTCAACACGACCCAGCCTAACTGAGAGGCTTGTGTAGTCAGCAAAAATAACAGGCTTGCTACCGTTCCAAAGGTGAAGATTTGCCCTGCATATCCTAAAGGTTGGCAGACTCGAATGCCCCGATTCCAGCGAGTTTGATGTTGAATTAAATCCGAAAAGCGATTAGTGTCTAATCCGTGATTGACGACGTAGTGAGACAGCACCACTTGATAGCCTAAGTCGGCGGGCATTCGTCCTAAGTGAAAGTCGTCATGAAGGTAGTTTGCGACTGCTTGAAATCCTCCGATCGCGTCTAACACAGAGCGGCGAATCGCGATCGTGGCACCGATGCCAAAATTCATGCCTGACAGCGTTCGAGACACCAACGTAGTAGGGGCTAACTCGGTTGAAATTCCTAATGCTTCAAACGCAGCCGTCCATCCTTGAACCTGTGAACGATACATACACGTCACTACCCCGACTGAAGGATTGCACAAGGGTTGCACCACCTTGATCAGATAATCTGATTCCACCCGAATATCGCTATCTGAAATCAGCAAAATTGTATAGTCAGCTTCGATCGCAGCATTTGCCAAATTGCTAATTTTTAGATTGGTTCCAATCGCTCGATCGCTGATTACTAATCGCATCTCGATTGCAGGAAAGTCTTGCATAATCTGCTTCACCACTGCCACGACCGGATCATTTAGGTCTTGCACTCCAAAGATGATTTGATAGTCAGGATAATCTTGGCGACAAAATGAGGCGAGATTTTCGTAGGTGTGACAATCCAATCCGCATAGAGGTTTGAGAAGGCTAATCGGCGGATGAAACTCAGGATCGATCGGGGTGGACTGAGATAAAAATGTGATCGCCGAATAAGCGGCAAGGCAGTAATAAAAGATTGCAACCAGGCAAAATAACAACGGAATGAATCGGGCGTAGTCACTAAATTCGACTAAACGAAGGACTGATAGCATTAACGGGCAACCGCTCCTAATTGAGAATAATTGGCTAACTCAAAGCCTTGATCTTGAATCACCGTCCGCACTCGATCGCTAGTCAGCGCATCGCGTTCTGCCTCACCTAGTCCATAGGCTTCGTTGGCAGGTTCTCCTGCAATCGCAACGGCTGGGTGAGAATAGATCTCTACCCGATTTGATTGAATCTGGGGAATCAGCTTGAGTAAATAGTCTTCAGTCATTCGACCGCTATTAAACAAGCCATACACCCGATCGACAAATTGAATATTGCGTGACCGCAGCACAGATTCTCCATAGCGCCGTAGCCCAGCATAAACGATCGACAGCAGCAGTTTTATAGGCATGTCAGAGCGATCGGCTCTAAGAGTGGTAGACAGATTTTCAAGGGGCAACCGCATCGATCGGATATTAAACTCATCGGATAAATTGACTAGATGATTCAACACCACGGGCTGAATGTGAACATGGACATGCCCATCGACATGAGAGAGCGGCAGTCCAGTTTGACGAAATTTTTCCAATTGTGCCCAAATCTCAAGCGGAATTTCGCGCCGTGCAGCCGTGCTGAAGTGATAGTAAATGCCCGCTTTTTCTGGCTGATTTGAGAAATTGCCGTGAGCGTCAACCAAGTGGGGAATCTGAGCTGGGGTCAGCACCGATCGCCCACAGGCTAAAACGAGATGTAGCCCAACTGCGAGTGCCGGATGTGCCTTTGCCAGCTTCACAGCTTCTTCAAACGCATCACCCGTCACCATCAAGCTAGTGCTGGTCAAAACGCCTTGTTCGTGCGCTTCAATAATGGCTTGATTGACTCCAGATGAAAACCCAAAATCATCGCCGTTGATAATTAGTTGACGGGGCACTCCCTGATTAAATTTCACTGGTTTGTCCTTTAACTGATAGCTGACTTTATTTCTTCTAACAAATCGGGTGAACAGGGAACCAGTTTGCCTGTTCGCGTCAATTTAAACTGGCGATCGCGCCACCGAATCGTGTCGCCCAAAAATCCGTAGCACCACAGAGCAAAACTAATCAGATCACGCAAGGGCACAAGCCAAAGGAATTTTTTTGCAATTGGATCATGAATGCTTTTAACTCCAATAAACCACGCCATTATTAATCGACTGGTCCACGTAATTCCTAAAATTAGCCAACCCCACACTGATCCGGCTGTGATCAGCAAGAAGAACAGACTCGCCACAGTGCCGTAAGTAAATATCAATCCCAAATATCCCCAGGGACGCGAGACTCGAATCCCTACCATCCAGCGCAGTTGACGCTGCAAAGACCCTATAAAGGTGCTGGTTGCGATCACATGGTCAACAATGTGATGGGAAAGCACGACATCATAGCCAATCTGAGCAGGTAGATAACCCAACTGAAAGTCATCGGCTAAATAGTTAGCGATCGCCTCAAATCCGCCAATTTCTTCTAGCACTGAGCGGCGAATCACGATCGTTTGACCCATCGCAAATTTTACGCCCTCTAACTGGTTGCTAACCAAAACCCCCGGATGAAACTCTGTTGCTGAACTCAACGCTTCTAAATGGTTTAACCATCGATCTGTGAGCGATCGATATAGACAGGTTACGACTCCGACTTGAGGATTAGACAGGGGTTGAACCACCTGTTGCAAATAGTTGGGTTCAACGTAAACATCACTATCTGCCAGCAAGATCGTGTCATGACTGGCTTGGGTCATTGCATTGCCAAGATTACTGACTTTGCAGTTTGACCCGATCGCGCGATCGCTGACGACAAGCTGAAGGTCGATCGTCGGGAAGTCACGAATAATTTGCTTAATCACCTCAATGCCAGAGTCAGCCCAATCTTGCACCGCAAAGATAATTTGATAGTTGGGATAATCTTGGCGACAGAAAGAGGAAAGATTTTTATAGGCATCTCGATCACAGCCACACACAGGTTTCAGAATGCTAATCGGAGGATGAAAATTAGGATCAATTCGTTCGGTTTGAGAAAAGAATGTGTGTGCTGCATAAATCGCGTAGCCGTAATAGCCGATCGCTGTAATGCAAAAAAACAATGGGAGCAGTAGCAGAAAATGGGATATACCCCAGACTTCAGGATCAAACCCTAATGTGACAGACCAGACATTAAAACGTGTCATGATTAACGAGGCTTTCTCTTAAATAAATGGGTATGTCAACTAGTTTGTGTCAAGGGTCAAATTAGAGGGGAAATCGCTCTTCGTACAGAATCGCGAAACGGTTGAGAGCAGGCTTCCAATGGGAGATAGGCATCGTCCACTTTTTGGCAATGTTGTGCATCGCCAGATAAATCACCTTGAGGGCAGACTCATCGGTGGGAAACGCCCGGTGATTCTTGATCACTTTTCTCAGGGTCATGTTGAGTGATTCAATGGCGTTAGTCGTGTAAATAGCTCGACGAATCTCTGGTGGAAAGGCAAAGAAGGGAATCACTCTCGTCCAGTGGTTCATCCAGGAACGGCTGATAGTCGGGTACTGTTTGTCCCATTGTTCGGCAAACTCGACGAGTTGCTGCTCTGCCTCAGCTTCTGTGCTGGACGTGTAAATCAGTTTGAGGTCAGCTGCCACTGCTTTACGGTCTTTGTAGGAGACGTAGCTGAGCGAGTTTCGCACCATATGGACAATACAGAGTTGCACCTGAGTTTTTGGGAAGACGGCTTCGATGGCATCAGCAAATCCCGTTAAGCCGTCACAGCAAGCAATGAAGATATCCTTCAAGCCTCGATTTTGAAGCTCGGTCAAAATGGACAACCAAAACTTAGCAGATTCATTCTGGGTCATCCACATGCCCAAAAGCTCCTTGTTCCCTGCCAGATTCACCCCCAGCGCCAAGTGAATCGCTTTGTTAATCACCCGTCCATCCTGGCGGACTTTGACGACGATGGCATCGAAGTAGACAATCGGATCAACCCGGTCAAGTCCTCGATTCTGCCAGAGTTTTCGCTCCTCTTCCACCGCATCGGTGACTTTGGACATCAATCCGGCTGAGACTTCCACCCCGTACAAATCTTGCAACTGCGCTTGGACATCGCGCACGCTCATCCCTCTCGAATAGAGCGATAGAATTTTGCTGTCGAACCCATCAAATCGGGTCTGCCCTTTCGGCACAATGACGGGTTCAAAGGCTCCGTTGCGGTCTCGAGGGATAGCAATCTCGGCTTCGCCAAACTCTCCTTTGATTGTCTTTTTGCTGGGTCCGTTGCGTCGATTTCGAGGCGTGGTTGCTGTGGTTGGCTCTGAGTGTTCCTCCTCCATGTGATGGGCCATTTCTGCATTGAGACATCGTTCTACTAAGGCAGCCGTCAATTGTTTGAGAATGCCTCCGGTTCCGACTAAATCTTCTGGGCTTTGATAGCTTTTAAGCAATTCATCGAGCAATTCAGGTCGAAAGGTCATCGTTGTTAAGTTGGGGGGTAGAGGTTTATTAGATCAAACTTCTGACCCTCTGACACAAACTATTTTACAATCCCAAATAAATTAATAGAATTCGCTATGGAGCTGTATTCACTAAGATGAACGCAACACCAACGCCAATCAACCCAGTGCCAGCGAGCCGCCCAGATGTCAGCCGCTCTTTGAGAACAGCTCCCTAAAACGCTGAAGGGATAGCTCAAAGCAGTCAGGGGCATGATCAGGCTTAGATCGCCCCACTTAACAGCCCGATGAACAAGAAAAAATCAGCCGCCATACACGAAACTCCTAAGCCAATTAGGGGATTCGTCAGCGCTCGACGGGCTAGACGTATCAGCGATCGCCCATTCACCGTCGTTACTTCACCCACCTGCTTCATACCAGCCGTTAGCAAAATGTCTCCCATAGACGCAGCAAGAGCCATGATCACAATTCCGGTCAGCGTGTTGCTTTGCAAGATCGTAGTTCCCACTTTGGAGGCAGACAGAGAAAACGAGAGCGGCGCAAGCAATAAGCCAGAAAATTGACTGTCTTTCCTGCGCTTCTTTATCTCAGCGGCGGCTTCGCCTAACGCCACCAGCAACACTCCACTCGACACTAGAGCCGTTCCCACCCAGCGAAGTTGCGAAATGGTTTCACCGAGAATCAACCCGGCAAAACAAGCCGATAGCACATACTTAAAGGCGGTCATCGGCAGCACGTAGCTCAGATCCAGGCGCGAAATCGCGGCTAGATAGAGCAACAGTGCGCCCAACAAAAAAGCGATGCCCAGCACAATCCAGGGATTAGTCAACACTTGCACCCCGATTGTCAGCAGCACAGCAGGATTTGAGACACTCACTGCCCCGACCTGCCGCATTCCTCGGCTTAACCAGACATCACCCAAGACCTGAAAGACCACCAACAGCGAAAGAACAACGTACTTACTCACCGGGATTCTACCGTTTGATAGCCATGATTATTGAGGGGGAGGAATTCCCTGGGCGAAAGTTATCTAGTAGCCGCTTGGGTGCGACGATCTTTTAGATAGGAAAAGAATTCTCCTCCTTCTCGCAGTCGGCGCATTAACATCTGGCGATCGCCCAGCATTTCGCGCACGATCGGCACAATCGCCTTGGGTCGGAAGTAGAACCGACGATACATCTGCTCAACGGCATCCTCGATCTCGGCACTCGACAAATCTGGGTAGTGCAGCGTCGAGGTCTGAATGCCAGAGTTGGCGACGAGTGCCTGATCGCTAAACCAGCCGTTTGCGATTGCCTGTTGATAAAGCTCGGTGCCGGGATAGGGAGCCGCGATCGAGACCTGAATCGTGTGAGGACTAATCTCACAGGCAAATCGAATCGTTTCTTCGATGGTTTTACGAGTTTCAATCGGCAACCCGATGATAAACGTACCGTGAACGGTGATCCCCAAGTCGCGACAGTGTTTCATAAACTGCCGAGCCGCCTCTAGCTTGATGCCCTTGTTGATGTTGTTGAGAATCTGCTGATTGCCCGACTCAAAGCCGACGAGTAATAGGCGCAGTCCATTATCTCGCAGTTGCTTCAGCGTGTCGTAATCGAGATTGGCACGAGCATTGCAACTCCAGGTGAGTTTTAGCCGCTTCATGTGTTCGCTGATGGCGATCGCGCGCTGTTTGTCGATCGTGAAGGTGTCGTCGTCAAACATATATTCACGAATCCGATCTCCAAAAATCGCTTTTGCTTCTGTCAGTTCACGCCCTACGGCTTCTGGGCTTTTGGTTCGATATTGGTGTCCTCCGATCGTTTGGGGCCACAGACAAAAGCTGCACTTTGCCGGACAGCCGCGCCCCGTGTAAAACGAGATGTAGGGATGCAGCAAGTAACCAATGAAATATTTCTCAATATCTAGGTCACGGGCATAGACGGGAAGAACGCTAGGCATCGCGTCCCAATCGTGAATTAAGTCTCGATCAGGCGTGTGGCAAAGATTCCCATCGGGGTCTCGATAGCTTAACCCTTTGATTTGATCCCACGGGTCGCCGGCTGCTAAATCTTTGCAGGTGTAGTCAAACTCGTGACGACAGACAAAATCAATCACCGGATTGTCGCGCAGCGTTTGTTCAGGTAAAACTGCGACGTGGGCACCGATCAAACCCACTTCTACTGCCGGATTTTGCGCTTTGAGGGCTTCAGCACATTTTACGTCGTTTGCCAACGAGGGTGTACTGGTGTGCATGATCACTAACTCGTAATCTTTGGCAATCTTCAGCACATCCTCTACGGTCTGACCATGAGGGGGGGCATCGACTAATTTACTTCCTGGCACGAGTGCAGCAGGCTGTGCCAACCAAGTCGGATACCAAAACGACGTAATCTCTCGCTTTGCCTGATATCTCGATCCCGCACCTCCATCAAATCCATTAAAAGAGGGGGGACTTAGAAACAACGTCTTTTTCATAGATAGCGCTCCTGACGCTGGGGCTGATACCCCATTTGATGAGAGAGGATTGGCTGACAGACTAAAGCAGTATTGAATTATTTACACCTTTGATGTGTCAATTCAATAAACTTGGTGTGGTGATTGTACAATCACTTGCTGCCTTTTCAGCGTTTACTTATCATCGACCCAAGTTTAGCCGTAGGGTCAACATACACGAAAAAAGTTAAGAACTTGGAAAGGCAACTGAGCAAAACTAGGATTTTGTTGATCGTCCTCTGAAGTGCCGAATAGCAAAAATCCCCGGCTTGAAGAAATCGGGGATCTAGGTACACGTTTGATGATGACGGTCTAGTTACACCTTCTTCTCAACCACAGGACGACCTTCTGTATTGACATCGAGTTCTTCTCGACGCACCTGCTCTTCAGCCGTGACTGTATCGTGATCGACTACTTTCGTGACCCGCACTTCCTCGCGCACAAAGGCTTCTTTCTGAATGTCAGGAACTTCTTCGTAGACTTCAATCCGTGCCACTTCTCCCGCTTGAAAGTTAGCCTCGCTTGCCGGAATCACTGTTCCAGGATTGACGGCAGTTCGCTGAATGACCACGCGCTCTCTTTCGATCGGAATAGACACCCGCGCCGTTTCAGTCTCGATGTGCTTCCCGATCGCGACTTCCCCGGTTTTTTGGCGAGTCTTGCTGGCAATCAGTCGCTCTTGATAAAGACGGAGACTCTGATGGTCTTGAACGTTTATGTCGTAGAGTGCAGGCTCTTTGTGATAGCTGTAGGTGTCACGCTCGTAGCCCGCATAGCCCGCATTCACGTCTAGCATCGGTGCCGCACTGCGAGTCAAAGGTGCACTGTCAGAGCCAGTATAGCTAACGCCTGACGCAGCCGCATTCATCATAAAAGGACGATAAATTCCTCTCACTTGCTCTTCGTGGTCATAGTCGATCGTGGTGTCATGGGTAAAGTCAGGAAGGCTTTCTACCTGCTCTTTGCTGAGGTGTTTAGCATAAACGCGACGAGTGGCGTAGTCGATGCGAGCACCTCCGATCGGAAGTAAGACTTTTTTGCCTAAAATCCAAACGCCTGTGTTGATTACGAGATAGCGAAACTGACCGTCATCGTCAACTAACGCATCGTCGATCGAGCCAATTTTTTCGTTTCCGGCATAGAGGTCAAGTCCGATGACATCTCCGTCATCAAAGTGACTGCGATAATCGGGATCAAAATCTTTAATCTTATGAAGAGCCATAATAGTTATTCCAGCAAGTTGTATTAACTCATACCTTGTGTAAAGTAAGGTTTTTAATTGATTTTTCACATCCTTCTACTGACTGGATTTGTTTAATCAAAAGGAAGATCTCAATGACTTGTTTAAGCATTGAACCCGACTGTTCAACATTGTGATCGGTAACGGTTCCCTCATTCAACTGGAGGAACTGCCCAACAACATCACCATTCAACTCTAGAAAGTTGGGCGTTAGGGAGTCGTCGATCGAGCAAAGTTTTCAGCCTCTCAGCTATTACTTCATAGTCAGGCGGCTTCCTAACCACGCAAATCCTAAAGTTAAGTTGAGCATCTTCCCATCACAACCGACAATAGACATAGCGATGTTTTGAATCTGTCATCCTGCTTATGTTTTTTGTTCGTTCACGGTTTTTTTCTCGATCTGCTTGGTGGCGTAACGTCTCGGTACTTATCTGGTCGTTGGTGATCACGATCGCAGGTTTGGCGATCGGCAACCCTGCAATAGCTGGCTTAACCGACGATCGCTATGATGGCGAAATCTTTGCGCTCTATGCAGGCAATGGCTCGTTGGTGCCTCCTAAAGTCAAGCTGAAAGACTCGTTTAATTTGCATAAACCTGTTCTGCTGGTCTTTTATAACGATGACAGCAGCGACTGTAAGCAGTTTTCGGCGGTGGTGTCTCAGCTTCAGGCATTTTACGGTCGAGCGGCTGATTTCATGCCCATTCGCGTAGACTCTTTGCCCGTTAAAGAAGCATTTGCTCCGACTGAACCGGGCTATTACTACAAAGGCTATGTGCCGCAGACGGTCTTATTTGACCAGTCTGGTAAAGTCGTGTTTGACGGCAAAGGCAACGTTGCCTACGAGCAAATCGATGATGTGTTTCGCACCGTGTTTGATTTGTTACCCCGATCGCAGTCTATGACTCTCAAACGTCGTTCTGTCAACGAAGTCAACACCGAACTCGTTCCTCCCACTGCCCAGAAATAACTTATGACTCGCACCATCATTCAAACCAATGCGGCTCCGGCTCCGGTTGGACCCTATAACCAGGCAATCTTAGCGTCGGGTCAGATGATTTTTGTGGCAGGGCAGATTGCCCTCGATCCTACGACGGGGGCGATCGTGGGTGAAGGGGATGTCGCGGCTCAGACCGAGCGATCTCTAACCAGTCTCAAAGCTATTCTCGGAGCTGCCGGGGCAACCCTGCAAGATGTGGTGAAAACTACGGTTTTTTTGGCAGACATGGATGATTTTTCTGCCATGAACGCGATCTACGCTCAATATTTTGATGAAGCAACGGCTCCCGCTCGTGCCTGTGTGGAAGTCTCGCGCTTGCCCAAAGATGTGCGAGTTGAGATTGACTGCATTGCGGTGATTTGAAAATCAGTTCAGTCACAACTTAAGGCATTGCTTCGATCAATGCTCTAAGAACTTTGTTGACGGCTTCTGACGTGGAGAAGACCTGAGAAACATCTTCATCCAAAACTACGACAGTCATTTTTCGTTCTTGTACCGCAAATCGATTAGGCTTTGCTTTGCCATAATCAAAGACGTATTCTGCTGCCAAATCGTCTTCGCTCTGCGGAGATTCATCAGAAGGCGTTGTTTTCATAATCTTCACGTTCTCTTTGAGTCACGATACGGGCACTGATAATGCGGATTGCCTTTGAACGTTCTGTAAAGCTGACCAGCAGTAAGCGACTTTGTTGGGAATGACCAATGATGATTTCCCGATGTTCTTCTACCGAATGTAACTCATCTTCAAAAATTAATGCGATTGGGTTGTCGAAAACCGTTTTAGCCTCTTCAAAGCTCACCTCATGTTTTCTAAGATTAGTGACTGCTTTAGTCAAATCCCATTCGTAATTCATGCTGAATTTCAACTGACTCAAAAATCTACCCAAATCTTAGCCGAAGCGCTGTAAAGGTCATAGTTTCACAAACGAACCATACTCATGAAACTTCCTCTTCTGCTATCAATTTGCTTTTTATCCATGCTCTTGACGGGGTGTCCTAGCCCAGTAATGTGGGTAACAGTGACGGATGCAAGGGCAAAGCACTTTAGTCTAGGAATGCTAACTCATCACGAGTTGTTGGGGACTCGTCGTCCCCAACAATCTCAAGTATTTATTTCAGCAAGAAGTCAAAGAAAGGAAAAATGGATGATATCTGGAGTGTAGAAAGCCAGGAGAAATATGGTAGGACGTTAACCAAAATTGTATATGGAGAAATGCCTGTTGGGTTCAATGCCACTACGCCTCAAATTCTCTTCCCTGGCGACGATCTTTATGTATCGTTCTATCGGGAAGAGTATGGTATGCCTAGGCTCTTAGGGGGAGGAACTAGACAGTTTACTGTGAGTAAGTAGTCTGATGAATTAGAAAATCTACTGCTGAGTCAGTTCTGTAGAGTTGTTGGGTAATCAGCTCAAAAATCGTTAAGATCTTTGTCCCCAACGGGTCTAATATTCACCCTAAAAATAGTTTGTAAGCAGTGTTTTGACTTTCATCCCAATAGCGATAGCCGAGCGTGTCGAGAAACGCTTGCCAGTCTGCCATCTCGTGAGGCGGAACCTGCATTCCGACCAAAATGCGACCATAATCGGCTCCGTGATTGCGATAGTGAAAGAGACTGATATTCCAATCGGGACTCATGCAGGCGAGAAACTTGATCAGTGCCCCCGGACGCTCAGGAAACTCGAAGCGATAGAGCAATTCGTTATGAGCCAAGGGCGATCGTCCGCCGACCATGTGTCTGAGATGCAGTTTGGTGAGTTCGTCGTCGGTTAAGTCAATCGTGCTGAATCCATTTGCCTCAAAGGTGGCTGCAATCTGGGTTGCATCTGCCCGATTTTGAATTTGAATGCCGACAAAAATATGCGCTTCTTGGTCGTCAGCAATTCGATAGTTAAACTCGGTTAAACTGCGTTTGCCAATACACTCACAAAACTTTTTTAAGCTGCCATTTTCTTCAGGAATGGTCACCGCAAAAATCGCTTCTCGCCGTTCGCCAAATTCGGCTCGCTCTGCCACAAATCGGAGCCGATCGAAGTTCATATTGGCACCACACGCGATCGCCACGAGCGTCTGCCCTTGGATCTGTTCGCGTTCGACATAGGCTTTTGCGCCCGCGATCGCCAACGCTCCCGCAGGTTCTAGAATCGATCGCGTATCTTCAAACACATCTTTAATCGCCGCACAAATATGATCGGTGTCTACTAACAGCACTTCATCCACATATTCTTGACAGAGCCGAAACGTTTCGACTCCGACTTCACTCACAGCCACGCCATCGGCAAATAAACCAACTCGCGGCAGCTTGATTCGGTGTCCGGCTTTTAACGATTGATACATTGCATCGGCATCGACCGGTTCAACGCCAATGATCTTAATTTCAGGACGCAATCGCTTCACGTAAGCTGCAATTCCAGAAATCAATCCGCCACCGCCGATCGCCACAAAAATCGCATGGATCGGCTGCTGGTGTTGACGCAAAATCTCCATCGCGATCGTGCCCTGCCCCGCAATCACATCAGGATCATCAAACGGATGGATAAAGGTCAATCCTTTCTCAACTTCTAGCTGTCGGGCATAAGCATAGGCATCATCATAAGTATCGCCATGCAAAATCACTTCGCCCCCACGGGCTTTCACCGCATCAATCTTCACGTGTGGAGTCGTCATCGGCATCACCACGATCGCAGTGGTTCCAAGCTGACGGGCACCGAGTGCAACGCCCTGAGCATGGTTTCCGGCAGAAGCGGCGATCACACCCAGCGCGAGGACATCAGGCGGCAGTTGCGCCATTTTGTTATACGCACCCCGCAGCTTAAACGAAAACACAGACTGCATATCTTCGCGCTTAAGCAGCACTTTGTTATCGAGCCGTGCCGATAGATTTGGGGCAATCTCTAGAGCCGTCTCGTGAGCGACATCATAAACACGAGCCGTCAGAATTTTTTCAAGATAGTTGGGAGACATGACGCAGACGCAAGATTAGAGAATCATTGTACCTGACCACCTCTGCGGTGTGTCGCAAAATCAAGTTGTGAGC
Organism: Phormidesmis sp.; assembly: GCA_965277365.1. Taxonomy (GTDB): domain Bacteria; phylum Cyanobacteriota; class Cyanobacteriia; order Leptolyngbyales; family Leptolyngbyaceae; genus Phormidesmis_A. Next base: position 104,817 of record CBDICO010000008.1, read on the forward strand.
GATCGCTCCGTTGCGTCACAATGGATTGTTACGCCTGACCAAAACTAATAGCTGCACTTGCCCTTTAATCAAAGCAAGGCTTTTTATGCACGATCGTCCCCAACTCAACCCCTCTAACCCTCGATCGAACTGGATTCAAAAAAGCCTGATGCTGCTTGGCTGGAGTCTCATCCCGGCTGCGTTGTTGACTCGCCCCGCGTTGAGTGCTGAACGACTCTACCTATCCTATGGCGTGCTGGAACGATCAATTTCGGTGGCTGCTCTCGAAGCCTACGCCAAAACGGGTGCATTAGATAGCGATCTGAGGGTTTATGCTCAATATGCCGATTCCAAGCAACTAGCAGATCTGCGAAAGGCATTAGTGGTCAGAGCAGACTTGACCCCGGTCGCGGTGTCTCAATTTCTCTACACACCGCAAGGAGAAATTTTGCTGCGGCGCTTGGGGCAGGTGATTCAGCCTGAATCAAGAGACACTGGATTTTACGCAATTCGGGCAGCGCTGATTTTGGCATCAAGCGATCCTCAAGGGTTGACTCCTCTAAATGTGTTTCGCAAATTTCCGACGCGGGGGCTGCGAATCGATTTACAGACTGCCCTGCAAATTGGCGGAGACTTAGAGCAGACCGTCACCCGCACTAATCAAGCCACGACAATACTCGCTCACCTGGCACAGCTAGAAGCCCTTGCTGCCCCACTTCCTAATTCGACTCCTCTTCCTGATTTAGAAAATCGAGGCTCGATTAGCTGGCAAAAAGAAACGATTCGGATGGTCGATCGGACTCGCAGTTTTGTCACCGCGTTGGGCAGCGATCGCGTGTTTCCGGTCGATGTCTACCTGCCGCAAGTCAGAACCGATCGCCAAGCGCGCAAAATCCCGGTGGTGATCATTTCTCACGGCTTGGGTTCCGATCGCACCACGTTTCGATATTTGGCAGAACACCTTGCCTCTCACGGGTTTGCAGTCGCCGTGCCCGAACACCCCGGCAGCAATGCTCAACAGTTTCAAGCCTTGATCTCAGGCACTGTTAGCGAAGTCGCGGCACCGAGCGAATTTGTCGATCGTCCGCTTGATATTAAATATTTGTTGGATGATCTGACTCGCCGCGCTCGGTCTGACCCTCGCTACGGTCGCCTCAACTTAAAGCAAGTCGGCGTTTTAGGGCAATCGTTTGGAGGCTACACGGTCTTAGCGCTGGCAGGTGCTCCGATCAATTTTGAGCAACTGCAAAAAGATTGTGGGGTTCAAGCATTGGATAGCACCTTTGATTTATCGGTACTGTTGCAGTGTCGGGCAAATGCTCTACCGCGCCTCAACTACAACCTACAAGATCCGCGTGTTAAAGCGGTCTTTGCAATTAACCCGATCGATAGTGCGGTGTTAGGTCAAGCTGGATTTGAGCAAATCTCAATTCCGACCATGATTGTGTCAGGTAACGCAGATACCGTTGCCCCGGCGCTTCCAGAACAGATTCAGCCGTTTACCTGGTTGCGGACTCCCGATCGCTATCTTGTGTTGATAGATCGCGGCACTCATTTCTCAACCCTGGAGGAAACCACAACCAATGATTCAATTCCGCTTCCTCCAGAGGTGTTAGGTCCTACGCCCATGGTTGCCCGTCGCTATATGAACGCCCTGAGTTTGGCATTCTTTCAAACCTACATTGCTAATCAGCCCAACTATCGATCGTATCTCTCAGCTAGCTATGCTCAACGGATCAGCCAAGATCCGTTGCGGCTGAGTTTGGTGCGATCGCTGAATGCAGACCAACTGACAAAATAAAGGTATTGAGTGAATAACGGGTTTCTAAATCTTAATAAATCGGTAGGATTTACGTCTCATGATTGCGTCGCCAAGGTGCGGCGATTGTTGAAGCTCAAGCGAGTCGGGCACGCCGGAACCCTCGATCCCGCCGCGACGGGAGTGTTGCCGATCGCCCTCGGTCGGGCAACGCGACTGCTGCAATATCTCCCACACGATAAGGTATATCACGCAACGATTCGGTTTGGGTTGACGACGGCGACCGATGACTTAGAGGGCGAGGTCCTGTCGAGTCAGTCTGTGCCGTGGCTCACCTTAGAGGCTGTAACGGCAAAATTACCTTTATTTGAGGGCAAGATTCAGCAGGTGCCGCCTAACTACAGTGCCATTCAGGTGCAGGGAAAACGGCTGTATGATTTGGCACGATCGGGTGAATATATCGAGGTTCCCTCGCGGTCTGTAGAAATCTATTCACTAGAAATTTTGGATTGGCGATCGGGCGAGTTTCCAGAATTAGAGTTGGCGATCGCCTGCGGCTCTGGGACTTATATTCGCTCGATCGCGCGTGATTTGGGGGCGATGTTAGCAACGGGAGGCACCTTAGCCAAGCTGATTCGCACCGATAGCAGTGGTTTTACACTTAGGGATAGCCTGACGCTAGATGAATTTGCTCTGCAATTGCAAGACGATCTCTTTTTGCCGATCGCTCCGGATATTGCCTTATCTCATTTGCCGATCGTCACCCTGTCCGAAGACCCTGCCAAATGCTGGCGATGGGGGCAAAAAGTAGTAGCAAATGACACGTTATCAGATATGACGATCGTCCGAATTCATCACGAAGATGGTCGTTTTTTGGGCATTGCTCAAGTGCTTAACTCTGACGAGGGACTCCTTCTGTCGCCTCGAATGGTGTTCGAGCCGATTTCGTGAATGGACTTGTCTACGTAGTATTCTCAGTACGATTTACGTATCTACTGAGTAATTTTTGTTATGTAAAGTTTTCGTAAATACATAGATCTTCATCGTCTGAAAGGAACCCTTAACCAAGAAATCAGATTCTTGTAAAGGCGACCTTATGACCTATGACACTTTAGAGACGGCTAAAGACGTTAGCCTAACTTCTAGCGCGCAGACATTTACAAATTCAATTAGCCGCGTCGATTCAACTGACTATTACCGATTTCAATTCAAGAGTTATAGCAGTCTCAGCGCAGTTCTCAAGAGCTCAAGTGGAGATGCCAACCTTGAGCTAATTCAAGACCGCGATCGCAACGGAGTGGTTAGCAGCAGCGACGTTCTTTCTACCTCCAGTAATAGTGGCGCGGTCGGTGAACCCGTCAGCACTATTCTCGCTCCTGGAACTTACTATCTTCAGGTTTCTACGAGTCAAGATAGCAATCACTACAGTCTTGATTTGTCTGCCACGAGTGATCTCAAAACCGATTTAGTTTGGCGAAATTATGCCACTGGTGAGAACGCCGTTTGGCAGGTGAAAGATAACGCCATCGACTCGGCTGGTTTTCTCCCCAAAGTAGCTGATCCCAATTGGAAGCTAGAGAGTACCGCAGACTACAATAACGACGGACAGGCTGATTTGATTTGGCGAAATTATGCCACTGGCGAAAACGCAGTTTGGCTTATGAAAGGCAATGCCATTGATTCAGTAGTCTGGCTTCCCAAACTTGCTGACCCAAACTGGAAAATAGCCGGGGTTGCAGACTACAACAATGACGGACAGGCTGATTTAATTTGGCGAAATTATGCCACTGGCGAAAACGCAGTTTGGCTAATGAAAGGCAACGCGATCGAGTCGGGAATCTATCTCACCAAAGTAGCTGACCCAAACTGGAAAATAGCCGGAGTTGCAGATTACAACAATGACGGACAGGCTGATTTGATTTGGCGGAACTATGCCACTGGTGAGAACGCAGTCTGGCAAATGAAAGGCAACGCCATTGATTCAGTAGTCTGGCTTCCCAAACTTGCTGACCCAAACTGGAAAATAGCCGGGGTTGCAGACTACAACAATGACGGACAGGCTGATTTAATTTGGCGGAACTATGCCACTGGCGAGAACGCAGTCTGGCTAATGAAAGGCAACGCGATCGAGTCGGGAATCTATCTCACCAAAATCCCTGATCCCAATTGGCAACTCGTCTCAATTTCTAAGCAATTTGATCAATCTTTCACCAATGACGCAGTTGGAAACACGATCACCACCGCTACTGCGATCACTAATCCTGTGGTGAACTATGGCGCTGCGTCTGGCAACCTCTCGATCGATGCTCTTTTGAACGCAAGCCATGCCTATTGGAATACAAGCGCGAATGGAGGAGTGATTCCCTATAGCTTTTACACAAGTGGATCGGGTGCTTACGAGGGGAACGAAACCGTCTCAGAAGTCAGCAACCTGATTAAGAACAATGTACGATCGATCTTGTCTTCGATCGAGTCTTATATCAACGTCCGATTTGTCGAAGTGGCAGATACCGCTACGAGTTGCGGAGTCATTCGCTATTTATATTCTGATGGAAAGTCAAGCGCAAATAGTACTGCCTACAGTTTTTACGCCTACGCCTACTATCCAGGCGATGGCATTGGCAGTGATGTTCACCTCAACCCCAACCAAGCCGCAAGTTTTGAAGGGGGAGCCGGAAGCTATGGCTATGCGGCACTTTTGCACGAGACACTGCATACACTAGGCTTAAAACATCCTGGAAATTATAACGCAGAAGGAGGCACCACAGAGGGACCTTATTTATCGCCAGGTGACGATAATCTCACAAACACTGTGATGACTTATAACAATGGAACGAGTGACACAAGATATACTGGAAGTAGACCAGTCACGCTTATGCCTTACGACATTCAAGCACTACAATATCTCTATGGCGCTAGAGATAACAATGCGAATGCAACGACCTACACATTCAACACCGTCTACGGATACGCCGTGGGAAATCAGTTTTTTGGCAGCACAACCACTGAGTTGAAACAAAGCATTTGGGACGCTGGTGGCGTAGATACCTTAGATTTTTCTGGGTTGTCTGCTGCGTCAAGCTATCGATTTGATCTTAACCCAGGCGGCATCTTAACCACTCAAGCGTCTTATAACGGGTCAACTTATTATGACTATAGTCAAGATAGTCATCCAACAGACGGAATTCCACAGGGTCCGCAATATACCACCTCTAACTTTGGCACCACGATCGCTTACGGCACCGTGATTGAGAATCTGATCAATTCACACGGAAATGATGACATCATCGCCAACGCTGCCAGCAATGTCTTTAAAGGCTATACGTTTGGCACCTTCACAGGGAATGACGTGATTGAGTCTGGCAGTTCTGCCGACGTGGTAGAGCTTGCAGGATATACCTTGTCTAACTTGACCACCGCCGTGAGTGGCAGCAATTTAACGATCGGGCTGGGTTCTTTTGGATCTATTCAACTTCAAAACTACTATGGTGCAAATGGCTCCCTGAAGTTTTTGGTGGGCGGCACTTACTACACTTACAGTTCGGGCAGTTGGCAAGCTGCTGCGGCTTCTGCTGCGATCGCGCCTCCTAATGCCTCAGATGCCATCGCTACAGCAGGAGGACTGACCGCAACCGTTGCCTCAGCTTCTAAAATGCAGCCGTCTTCAGAGGCTCCAGTCCGTTGCATGTGTCCCCTGTGTTCTGGCAAGATCGCCCTCAATCAACTGGGGACATCGAGTTTAGCCTTAGCGTAACTTCCGGTTCCGTTACCAACTAGACAGACTCAATTAAAGCCAACTTATGTGCGTGGGGTTCGGCTGCACTCAACCCGATGACGATCGCGCCCAGAGCTTTGAGTCCGCCTGCTGAAGTTCTGCTCCCAATAATGTCGTGTTTAATCATAATTTCCTTTTGTCTCGGCGAAACTTATAGATGTCGATCGCTTAACGGGAGTTCGACCCTAAAGTGAAGTTGTCCTAATCTACTCTCAACCGTGATCGTGCCCCCCAAATGTTCTACCAGTTTTTGTACGAGTGCCAGCCCTAACCCAGTTCCCCCCTGCTTCCAAGGATCAGACTTGGGAATGCGGTAAAACTTGTCAAAAATGTGAGTGAGTTCACTGGCAGACACTTCGACGCTCGTGTTACTGACGTTTAGCTGCATTAAGTCTGAGTGAGATTGAACGGTCACTGAGACTTGCCCGCCAGCCGGGGTGTACTTGCAGGCATTGGTTAATAATTCTGCCAAGATGCGCTCTAAAGTCTCTGCATTAGAGATTAAAAGAGGCAAGTTTGGAGAGAGAACTACCTGCAACGTTTGCTGATACTCCTGAACTCTTTCTTGAAAAGGAGCGACTATTTTAGGAAGCCAGTCTTGTAGCTGAATGGTCTCTAGAATGAGGGGTTGCTCTCCAGCTTCCAGCCGTTGCAAATCTAGCAGATTGTTGATTAGACCAATCTCACGATCGCACTCTGCTTCTGCAATGTGCAAATAGCGATCGACCGGGCTTCGTTCGGTTGCTAACGGGGTTGGCTCAACACCACTTCGTTCTTGAGCGATGGCAATGGTCAACATCCGAATTGCCATCCTGATGTTGGCGACTGGGGAACGCAATTCATGAGAGGTGGTGCTTAGAAAACTGTCTTTGAGCTGATCGAGTTTTTGCAGCGCCTCGATTTGTGCCTGAGACGCTTGGAAAAGACGAGCTTGCCGAATCGCGATCGCGCACTGGTTCGCGACTTGCTTAACGAGCCGAATCTCTAATTCGTTAAACGCATCCTTTTGTTGTTTAAAGAGCCACAGGTCGCCTAAAACGCCGTGATCGTCAGATAGGGGATACGCCAATATAGCCAGGTGACGCACCGAAGGAACATTGAGTTCACAAAACTGAAAATATTCGCCTCGCAAAAGCTGACGGTAGTTCTCAGGCAGGCTGGGCATCGGCACCACTTTACCTTGAGCCGAAGGGGACAACGTAACGCCCTCCCGCTCAAAGTTTGTGAACTCATACTGAATCGTAGACGTTGCTGCGCCGAGGTCATACAGCGCGGTATCGCAGCAAACCAACCCCAACACCAAGGTCAATTCCTGCACTGCCGCTTGCAGAATTTGGCGTTCATCGAGGCTATCTCGTACTTTGTCGGTGATGCGTTTAAGACCCGCTTCAAAATCAAGTGCCTGCTGCAACTGAGCCGTCCGCTCTTCTACTTGACGTTCAAGTTTTGAGTTGAGATTTTCTAAAAGTCGTTCTACTTGCTTTCGTTCGGTGATGTCGCGCAGCAACCAACAAAGGTTGACAACGTAACCTTCTGAGTTGTGAACAGTAGACACCGTGAGGGTGGCATCAAAGGGCGATCGCTGACGTGGACGCAAACGAATCTGCCAATTCTGAAGCCTTTCTAACTGCTGCACTCGATCGAGTTCTAGACCGAATCTATCGCGCTCTAGCGGATCAATAAAAACTGAAAGGGGTTTGCCGACTAGAAATTCCTGCGCGGTGTTGAGCATGGCTGAAGCGGCACGGTTCGCTTCTTGGATTCTGCCTTTCACATCGGTGACTAAATAGCCATCTGGAGCAAACTCAAACAGTTCCTGATAACGCCACCGTTCTGCCTCTACTGCCTGACGAGTGTTGACTAGCTCCTGATTTTGACCGCGCAATTCTTCTTCAGAGGTTTGCAATTCTTCTAAAACAGTCTGAAGTTCCTCGAAGGCTGCCGATAAGAGAGCTTGTTGGGCTTCAGGGAGGTCATTCGCCTGTTGTTGTAGTGCCATTGCCCGTTGATAGACCGCCGCAAGCTGTGGAGAAGATTTTGCCATAGTCGTTAACATCCTTTCACCAGGTTTGCCATAACCAATGCCAGTTGAATGGGTTCGACAGGGTTTGCAAGATTTTGAAATCCAGCCGCGATCGCCCGTTGTTGCTCTAGATCACTAGATATGGGCAGTGAGCGCAACGGCTAGAGTTAGAATCTCTCTTTCACTTTCTGCATTCAACGTTCTCATTTGGCGAATCATCGCGATATAGCCCTACACAGATATCTTAGAACAATAGGCTTAAGCCCCTTGTGAATTCGACCGCAACCAGCGTTCTCAGGCAATTTTGTAATGCTGTCATCTACCTCCAGCATTCTGATATCGCCCAATAGCACACTAATTATATTGATCAGGGTGTTGGTTAACACTGCGATCGTGTCTCTTACCGAGACAACGGTGACTCCTTCAGCCCCAACGTTTTCTCCTATTGATTTCACGGTCTAAGTAATCGTAAGATCTCACTGAGACGTAGCTGCACAGTGATCTGTGAGATGCGATCGCTCACTTTAACCTTAGATGGGCATCAGTTTTACTTTTCGAGTTTGATGCTCCGGGACAGCAGGCTGTGAGTCAGAATCAAGATAAGCAGGGATACTGAAGCATTAACCTTCAGTTTACCCAGGCTTTATTATTCTGGGAGTTGCTCTATGTCGAGATTTCTAGTAACTCAGTATCAGGCAGACGTTGAAAAAATCATTCGCTATGGGGGTTCTCGCAAGGAGACCAGCATTCGCAATGCGTTTGAGCGACTGCTGAACGACTATTGCAAGCCCCGCAACTACCTGCTGATTCCAGAGTTGGACTTTAAGACGAAGTTTAACACGACGGTTTTTCCAGATGGCACGGTGAAGGATGCGATTCGACTAGAGCACGGCTGGTGGGAAAGCAAAGACCAGTACGATCGCCTCGACGACGAAATTGAGAAGAAGTTTGCGAAGGGCTACCCCGACGAAAATATTCTGTTTGAAGACTCTCAGACGGCTGTTTTGATTCAGCACAGTCAGGAGGTTGCCCGTGTCTCAATGAAAGATGCCGATGCACTAGATCGGCTGCTAAACATCTTTGTAGACTATGAACGCGCTGAGGTGCGAGACTTTCGATCGGCGATTATCAAATTTAAAGAAGACATTCCTCATATTCTCGAAGCGCTAAGAGACATTATTGGTCAGCAGGAAGCGACGAATACGCCTTTTAGAGAGCGTCGCAACACGTTTCTAGAAGTTTGTCGCCAGTCGATTAATCCCGAAATCGAGGTTTTTGATATCCATGAGATGTTGATTCAGCACATTCTCACAGAGGATATTTTCACCAATATTTTCCATGAGTCGCAGTTTCACCGAGAAAATAACATTGCGCGAGAACTGTCGGAAATCATCAATACTTTTTTTACCGGAAACACTCGTCGCAACACGCTTAAGAGCATTGAACACTACTACGCGGTGATTCGTCGCAAGTCTGAGAATATTGCGAACCACCACGAAAAGCAAAAGTTTCTCAAGGCAATCTACGAGAATTTTTATAAGGCGTATAACCCTAAAGCCGCCGATCGCTTGGGCATTGTCTACACGCCGAATGAGATTGTGCGCTTTATGATTGAGAGTGCCGATCATCTGGTGCATAAGCACTTTGGCAAGTTGTTGAGCGATCCGGGCGTGGAGATTTTAGACCCCTGCACAGGCACAGGAACCTATGTGACGGAACTGATTGAATATTTGCCTGCCGATAAGCTGGAGCATAAGTATAAAAACGAGATTCACTGCAATGAGATAGCGATTTTGCCCTATTACATCGCCAATTTGAATATTGAGTTTACCTATCAGCAAAAGATGGGGAAATATGAGGAATTTAAGAACATCTGTTTGGTGGATACGCTGGATCACTGTGGGTTTGAAGGGAAGCAGTTTGATTTGTTTGCGATGAGTGTGCAGAATACAGCACGAATTCAAGAGCAGAACGATCGGACTATTTCTGTGATTATCGGCAATCCGCCTTACAATGCCCATCAAGAAAATTTTAACCAGCGCAACTCTAATCGTCTCTATAAAGGCATTGATAAAGCAATTAAAGAGACCTATATCAAAGAGGGGACGGCTCAAAATCAAATTGTTGTCTACGATATGTATGCTCGTTTCTTTCGATGGGCGAGCGATCGGCTCGGTCAAAATGGCTTAATCGCTTTTATTACTAATCGATCGTTTATTGACTCTAAAACCTTTGATGGGTTCCGCAGGTCTGTTGATAAAGAGTTTGATTATGTCTATATTGTTGATACTCAATCAGATGTGAGAAATAACCCAAAGATTTCGGGCACAAAAAATAATGTGTTTGGCATTCAAACCGGAGTCGCTGTGATGTTTTTAGTAAAAGTTAAGAAGGAGAATAAGTCATGACATTAGAAGCTGCTATCTTGAAGAATATTGAGAAGCTGCCTGACTCTGTGAAACAAGCTGTGTTTCTCTACACAGAGTTTTTAGCAAATCAATATGCTGAAGAAAAACCTAAAGAGGCAGAGAAAAAAACCAAAAATAGTCGGTTGGCTGGTTCAATGAAAGGAACGTTTGTTTTGCCATTGCCGGATGATTTTGATGAACCCCTACAAGACTTTGAGGACTATATGTAATGAGTTCTATTTTGTTAGATACTCACGCTTTTATCTGGCTGTCGGAAGATGACCCAAACCTACAAATTTCTACACGAGAAATGATTGAGACTACAGATGATGTATTTGTCAGTATTGCTAGTTTTTGGGAAATCTCAATTAAACTTACGATCAGCAAGATCTCGTTGCAAACTGATTTTAATGATATTGAAGTGAGATTTAATTCTACAAGATTTAAGCTACTACCCATCTCTATCAAAGATACGATACAGCTTCGTCAATTGCCCCTTTATCACAAAGACCCATTCGATCGCATTCTGATTGCTCAAGCCATGAATCGAGCGATTCCTTTAGTGAGTCGAGATTCTGAGTTTGATCCTTATCCAGTGCAACAGGTGTGGACATGAGTAAGGCGAAAATATTTTATTTTACGCTGCAAGATGAGCAGACTAAGGAAGAAAAACTCGACTGGTTTGAACGGACGAAGTTTGAAGAGATTCCGCTTGACCATATCACACCCGATCAAAAGGCAAATTGGATTAATTTAACCGATAACGATTTTGATATTTTTTTGCCGTTGATTGATAAAGAGGTGAAAGCAGGAAAGTCTGAAAAGGCAGTTTTTCAGCTTTTTTCAGCAGGGGTTAAAACTCAACGCGATGAGTGGGTTTATGACTTCTCAAAAGAAGCTCTGATTGAGCGAATGAAATATTTTGTAGAGGTGTATGGCGATCGGCTGGAGAATGGGGTAAAGCGAGAGTTAGATATTAAGTGGGACCCGGATCTTGAAAGTTACTTAAGGCGTAAAATATCAAAAAAGTTTGAAGGTTCAAGTATTAGACCAAGCTTGTACAGAAATTTTGGGAAAATGTATTTATATTTTGATAAGCATTTTAATGGAAGAGATTATCAGATGTTCAATATTTTTCCAAATCCAGAAAGCAAAAATAAGCTAATTGGATTCATGGGACAATCAGCAGGAAAACCATTTTCCATAATTGCAACTGATTTAATACCTGATTTGAACTGTATTAGCCCTGCCTCTGGCGGTACTCAATGTCTTCCCCTCTACCGCTATGACAAAGACGGGAACCGCATCGACAACATCACCGACTGGGGCTTAATCCAATTTCAAACCCACTATAGCGATCCCACTATCACCAAAGAAGCTATCTTCTACTACACCTACGCCGTTCTCCACCATCCCGCCTACCGCACCAAATACGAACTCAACCTCAAACGCGAATTTCCTCGCTTGCCCTTCTACGCCGACTTTGATCAATGGGCAACCTGGGGCAAAACCCTCATGGATCTGCATCTAAACTATGAAACCGTCGAACCTTATGGCTTAGAACGTCAAGAAATCGCCGCCAAAGAAAAGCCCAAAGCTAAACTCAAAGCCGACAAAACGCAAGGCGTAATCATCCTAGATGAAAACATCCAACTCACAGGCATTCCCGCGATCGCCTGGGATTATAAACTCGGCAATCGCTCCGCCCTCGAATGGATTCTTGATCAATATAAAGAAAAGAAACCCAAAGACCCCACGATCGCCAAACTCTTTAACACTTACAGGTTTGCCGACTATCAAGAACAGGTGATTGACTTGCTCGATCGGGTTTGCACCGTCAGCGTCAAAACAATGGAAATCATTCACCAAATGCCAGCAGAATAACAATAGAAGGAGTTAAGAACACACCATGACACCAGCACTTAAACAACGCACCTACACTCACGAAGAATACCTGGAACTTGAAGTGGCTTCAGAGGAACGCCATGAATATGTAAATGGAGAAATCAGGCTCATAATCGGAGGAACCCCCGACCATAACGATATTGCTGGCAATCTATACATTTTGGTCAAACTCGCCCTGAGAGGAAAGCCATATCGAACTTTTTACACCGATCAACGGCTCTGGATTCCCGGCGGCACAGCCCATCCCGAAGGGACTGTATACACACAAGTCCTCCTGATCCCGTCATCGTCGAGATCTTCGCCCCCTAAATCTCCCATTCTGGGGGACTTTGAGCCAGAAAAAGGTTCAAAGCTCAAGATATTGCTCAGGGTCAAAGTCCCCTAATTTTGGGGGATTTAGGGGGCTGAAGCCGACTGAAACGAAGTGCTCAACGATTTGTGTGTACACGGTAGCCCGAAGGGACACGCAATCTCTATACCTATCCCGATGTGATGGTCATCGAAAAACCCCTACAGCTTCAGATAGAGCGGACTGATACAGTAACGAATCCTTGCTTTATTGCTGAAGTGCTATCTAAATCAACGCAGGACTATGACCACGGCGAAAAATTCTCTGCTTACCGCACTATTGACAGCTTCCGCAAATATCTTCTCATCGATCAGTACAAGATTCACGTAGAACATTACGTTAAAATGGCTGCCAATCAATGGCTGCTCTCAGAATATGATCAGCCGAATGTCACCTTGTCTTTAAGTGCGTTTGAAGCTCAAATCGAAATCAGTTCTCTCTATGAAAACATTGATTTAGTCTGACTTGCGGATTGTAAAGGAGATCGGCTTTTGAGACGACGATCGAGCAACAGTCACAGACTGAGACGGTGCAGGAGCCATCGGTTGAGACTCGCGATCGGAAGATTTGCCAATTAGATTAAAGGGAAATCCGGCTCGTCGATCGTAGTTAGAGACGATCGCCAAAAATGCCCCACCCAAAATAAAAACAGGCAACGGCAACGAGAGCTGTTTCATCCACTGAAACAGTTCTGACAGCCCAAATAGCACTAAAAAACAAGCTAACCAAACCTGCATGGCTTCCCCAAAGGTACGGAGTTACTAGCAGGATACTCGATTTTTCAGACTTTTGAACTCTGGCTCATGATCAATAGACCACGTTAGAATAACCCTCTCACCCACCACTAACGATCGCAATGAGTGGTACAAATAAACTAATTTCGTGGATAAATCGGCATGGACTCTGTAGAGCAAGCAACGCCAAACATCAAACAGCGTGTGCAAGAATTGACCCAAATTCTGCAAAAAGCCAGCTATGAGTATTATGTGTTGGATGCACCCACGATCGAAGATGCTGTCTACGATCGGCTCTATCACGAGCTGCAAGATTTAGAGACCCGCTACCCTGAATTAATTTTGCCCGACAGCCCCACTCAGCGCGTCGGTGAGCGTCCTGCGAGTCAATTCACATCCGTTAAACATAACGTCCCTCTCTACAGCTTAGAGAATGCCTTTGGGAATGAGGATTTGATCACCTGGGAACAGCGCTGGCGAAAAGTCGAGCCAGATGTGACTCAGGCTGACTATGTGTGTGAACTCAAGATTGATGGCTCTGCCCTGGCGCTGACTTATGAACATGGTCTGCTGATCAGAGGTGCAACCCGTGGCGATGGCGTGACTGGCGAAGACATTACTTCAAATGTTCGAGCGATCCAATCGATTCCTCTGCGCCTCAATCTCAACAATCCGCCTCCTTTAGTCGAAGTGCGCGGCGAAGCATTTTTGCCCTTAGACTCGTTTGAGCGAATCAATCGAGAACGAGAACAAGCCGGAGAAGCCCTATTTGCGAATCCTCGCAATGCAGTTGCCGGAACCTTGCGCCAGTTAGATTCTCGAATGGTTGCTCAGCGTAAACCCGATTTCTATGCCTACACACTCCACATTCAAACCGACGAAATCCGTCTCGCTTCTCAATGGGACGCGCTGGAGTTTTTAAAGACCGTCGGCTTTCGAGTCAACCCAGAGCGGCAGATTTGTCCGACGATGCAGGATGTCTATGCCTATTGCGATCGCTGGTCGATCGAGCGCACCAAACTTCGATATCTCACCGATGGCGTGGTGGTGAAACTCAACTCGTTTGACCTGCAAGAGCGATTGGGCTTTACGCAAAAGTTTCCGCGCTGGGCGATCGCGTTCAAATATCCTGCCGAAGAAGCACCGACGATCGTCGAAAACATCAGCGTCAATGTGGGACGCACCGGAGCGATTACGCCCGTCGCCGAACTGCGTCCTGTCCAGTTAGCCGGAACGACCGTTTCACGGGCAACCTTGCACAATCGCGATCGCATTGCCGAATTAGATCTGCGGATTGGCGATACAGCGATCGTCCGCAAAGCCGGAGAAATCATTCCCGAAGTGGTGCGCGTGTTGCCAGAATTGCGTCCTGCGGGTGCCCAACCTTTTCAGATGCCGACTCACTGCCCAGAGTGTGGTGAAGCGGTCGTTAAACCCGATGACGAAGCGGTGACTCGCTGCATTAATACCTCCTGCCCAGCGATTTTGCGGGGGGCGTTAACGCATTGGGCAAGTCGAGACGCACTCGACATTAACGGCGTGGGCGAAAAGCTGGTCTTGCAACTGGTCGATCGGGGATTAGTGCATTCAGTGGGCGATTTATATGAGTTGACGATCGAGCAACTGTTAACGCTAGACCGAATGGGAATGAAATCAGCCGAGAAAATCATTCAAGCGATTCAGGAATCAAAACAACAACCCTGGGCACGAGTCCTCTATGGGTTGGGAATTCGTCACGTTGGTAGTGTGAATGCTCAAGTGTTGACGCAATCATTTCCGAGTGTGGATCAGCTTGCTCAGGTAAACCCAGACGCGATCGCACAAGTGTATGGCATCGGCTCTGAGATTGCTCAATCGGTGCATGAATGGTTTCAAAATCACGGCAATCAGAGGTCAATAGAACGGCTGCGATCGACAGGTTTACAGCTTGTTGGAAAAGTCGGAAACATGCCGCTGATCACAACCGCGATCACCGGAAAAACCTTTGTCGTCACTGGCACGTTACCGACGCTCAAACGCGACGAAGCGAAGGCAATGATTCAAAAAGCGGGTGGCAAAGTGACGGACTCGGTGAGCAAGAAAACCAACTATTTAGTCGTGGGAGAAGATGCAGGTTCTAAGTTAGAAAAAGCCCAATCTTTAGGAGTCACGTTGCTTTCAGAAGCAGAGTTTTTGCAATTGCTAACGCTATTCTCTCAACAGGTTGATCGTCCTTTGGATGAGGATAAAGTATTCCCAGACTCCCAGCCTTTTTGAGAAGCCGGGAATCCGTTCAGAATCCTTAATACTCTGGCACCGAAGCATCGACTTCCTGACTCCAGGCAGTGATTCCGCCTTTTACATTCGTTCCGTCGATTCCAGCGTCTTTGAGAATGGCGAGAGCTTTTGCCGATCGTCCGCCCATTTTGCAGTGAGCAATTAGTTTGTGACCATTCAGCAACTCTTTGACCTTGGCGACTCCGCTCCCGTTTTCAATATCGGGCAACGGCACCAACACAGACCCCGGAATCCGAGCAATCTCATATTCATTAGGGTTCCGCACATCTAGCAGCACATAGTCGTCTGTGTTGCTGTCTAGCAATTGCTTCAATTCTTGCACCGTCATTTCCTTCATACCTGCCCGCTCCTTTTCTTCGGCTGCTTTTGCTTGCGGAATACCACAAAACTCTTCATAGTCAATCAGCTTCTCAATCACGGGGCGCACCGGATTGGGTCGCAGCTTCAACTCGCGAAACTTCATTTCTAAAGCGTTATACAGCAACAGCCGTCCGCTTAAGGTGTTGCCCTGTCCCAAAATGATCTTTATCGCTTCAGTCGCCTGAATTGTGCCGATGATTCCGCACAGCACGCCCAAAACGCCGCCTTCTGCACACGAAGGCACAAGTCCAGGGGGGGGCGGCTCTGGGTAGAGATCGCGATAGTTAGGTCCGCCTTCATAGTTGAAGACCGTCGCCTGTCCTTCAAATCTAAAGATCGAGCCATAGACGTTAGGTTTGCCTAGCAAAACGCAAACATCGTTGACCAAATAGCGAGTCGGAAAGTTGTCTGTGCCGTCAATCACGAGATCGTATGGTCGGGCAATCTCTAAAGCATTTTCAGCACTTAATCGCGTTTCATACAAATCAACCTGACACGTCGGATTGATCTCTAGAATGCGATGTTTGGCAGATTCGATCTTCGGTTTATCAACCCACGAGACTCCGTGAATGATTTGACGATGCAGGTTAGACGTATCTACCACGTCAAAATCGACGATGCCGATGCGCCCAATTCCGGCGGCGGCAAGATAGAGCAATAGAGGTGAACCGAGTCCGCCCGTGCCCACACAAAGCACACTGGCAGCTTTAAGGCGTTTTTGTCCGTCTAGCCCGACTTCTGGCAAAATAATATGCCGAGAATAGCGAGCGTATTCATCTTTTGATAACTGGATGTCATCCAGATTAGGGTTTAGCATGGCGATTGTGATTAAAACAAGGTTCGGATCAAACAGGTTAAACTCAGCGTTAAAGCAGGGCAATGGGGAGCAAATCACCGTTGAATGAATCACCCATTACCCATGCTCATTCGCTCTCCGACTCCAGACAGCATCAAAATTTCTTCGGGCTGAAACTGATGGGCATCATCTAAACTCCAGCTTTGCCAGTCGATCGCGCATCCTCGATCGACCGAGACGATCACATAAGAATAATGCTGCCAAGCCAATTGACGATCGCACTCTGATGGCACCGCCGAGTGATCAGGATGCGAGTGATAAATGCCCACGATCGTTAGGTTGCGATCGCGCCCGTCTCGCATAACTGCCAGCATTGACTGAGGTGCGATCTCATAACGACGAGTTTTGTCGAAGGATGGGGCAGGTTCAGCGCTCCAACGATTCTCAACGGGCTTCACCTCCACCACGATATTGTCTGTGGAGTCAGCGATCCCCAGCAGCAACCCACAGCACTCTTCGGGGTAGGTGCTTTCTGCGTGAGCGACGATCGCTTGAAGGTGAGCAGGGTCGAGTTTGAGAACCACAACAAATGCTGGAGGGTGAGCCAGTAGTCTATTCTATGACACGATCGCGATATACAACCGTTACAAAGTTGTGAAGAGAGTCTCGATCGGGCGTTTGAGTCATTATAGAAGTGTCACTATTTTCTCTAGGAACGATGACAATTACTCTAAAACTCAGACCCGAAATTGAACAGCAATTGCTTGAGCAAGCTGCTGTCAAAGGTTTAGCCGTAGAGACATTTCTCGAACAGTGGATTGAGACTCAACTAGATCAATCTCAGCCATCTAGCAAGATAGCCTCTGATGACGAGCAGGACTTAACCCAAGACTCGTTTGTGAACAGCCCTTCTTTCGTGGATAAACCTCTTCTCGCTGACGAAGCGACTAGCCGTGAAATCCTTTATACCAGAGAAGACGAGCTGCTATGACTTGCTGCCTAACATTCACTCCCAACGGCTAAGATCGCAATAGGACTAGCGTTTGAGCCGAAACCATGAGACGAGTCAACACGATCGTAGCTGGAATGCTCTTAGGCATTGGATTGCCGATCAGTCTCGTGTGTATTTGGAATCTGATTCAACAGGGTGATTCTTTGACCGATTCGGCTCGATCGATGACGATTGCAGCGCTTATTTTCTATGGAATTTTGCCCGTCGCGATCGCAAGTTGGTTAGCGTTTCACAACACTCGTCAAAATCAAAAACTAGAGCGCGATCGTCTTCAGAAGATTTTCTTTACGCTGCTGCGCGACGGAGACGGAAACATCAACGTCTTACGCTTCTCAATGGAGGCAAATATTAGTGGGGCAGAAGCAAAAGTCTATCTAGATGAGCGTGCTAAAGAATTTAACGCCGCATTTAACGTCAGTGAAGAAGGCAGAGTCTTCTATTACTTTGATGGAGAATTCAACACGCCGATTCTGAAACCGATCGCGGGGGAAGAAACCTACGATGTCGTCTTAGAATATGTCCCGCCTCGGACTCGGCAAGACGTAGTGCGCGTCATGCAGCAGCTTACAGGATTAGATGAAAAGCCTGTCAAACGCGTCATCAAAGGGAGTCGAGCCAGTCCGATTATGATTGCTGAAAACGTTACCAGGTCTACGGCTGATCAGTTTCGTCGCCAATTAGAAGCGGTTGGCGCAAGCGTGTTGATTGTTTTGAGATAGGATTGCAGAATTTTATGATGACGAGAATTTTCTTGACGATCGCCGCCTTACTCGGAGGTTCAGCCGTTGGACTGGGGGCATTTGGGGCACACGCTTTAAAAGAGCAGTTGAGTGAGCGATCGTTAGAGATTTTTGAAACCGCCGCCCGCTATCAGATGTATCATGCGCTGGCACTGCTCTTAGTGAGCGTGTTGATGAGTCGATCGACGACCGAACAGACGTTTTTAACCGCATCGGGTTGGGCGTTTGTCGTCGGCGTTGGGTTGTTTTGTGGAAGTTTATATGCACTGAGTTTTTTGGGCATCAAATGGCTGGGAGCCGTTGCACCTCTGGGCGGATTAGCCTTGATTGTCGGCTGGCTCTTGATCGCGGTTGCCGCCTGGAACTATAAATAGTTATACCCTTTAGCAGATTTTTGACTTGAAACGTCAGAATCACAACCGAATAGCCTCCCAATGTCAAGTTCATGTGGCACGATCGGGAAACAAATCTTCATTAACTCAAATGTGTCGTCTTTTAGGCTACCTCGGTTCGCCCCTTCAACTCGATCGGCTTCTCTATCAGCCAGAGCATTCTCTCATTGAGCAAAGCTATCAGCCTCGCGAGATGACCGCAGGGTTACTCAACGCAGACGGTTTTGGGGTCGGCTGGTATCATCCGCACCGTCAAACCGAACCCTTTATCTATAAAAATACGCTGCCAATTTGGAACGATGTCAATTTGCCCCATCTGAGCCGATATATTGAGTCGGGCTGTGCGCTGGCGACCGTTCGCAGTGCTACGGCTGGGCTATCGGTCGATTTGAGTAACTGTCAGCCATTCCAGCATTCTCAGCTTTTAGGACTGCACAATGGCTTTATCGAGGGCTTTCGGCAGACGTTGTATCGACCAATCTGCGATCGTCTCAGCGACTCTGCCTATCAACTCATTCAAGGCTCAACTGACTCAGAACACATTTTTGCATTGCTGGTTGATGAGTTGCTGTCTGATCCAAAGGTGAGCCTAACAGAAGCGTTACGACAAACGCTTCGCATTTTGACCGAGCTAGGAGAGAAATATGAAGCTCCGTTTTCTGCCAATTTGATCATCACCGATGGTCAGCAAATGGTTGCGTCGCGGTTTGCTAATCACAAGCCTATTCCAACGCTTTATTGGCTGCGAGATCAGCAGTCTTTGCTGCCCGATGCAGTTGTGATTGCCTCTGAGCCTTTGTTTCCAGGCGACTGGAATTTAATGCCCGATCGTAGTCTTCTCACCGTTCACAATGACCTCAATCTTCAAGTCGAGCCGCTCTAAAGATCTCACCCGCCCCCAAATCGCTCAGTGGATGCACGACTGCCGCGCTTCAACGTTGGCACTTTTTGAGGGCACGAACTATGAAACGTTCTGTCGTCAACCACATTCTGATTTCAGTCCCGTAGGCTGGCACTTAGGACACATTGCCTACACCGAGGCGTTTTGGCTGCTAGAACGCTGTGCGGGCGATCGTCCTCTCTTCCCCAACTATCATCGATTGTTTGCTCAAGATGGAATGCCCAAGGGCGATCGCGTTAAATTGCCTCCACTGGCGGAGGTTTGCGACTATCTAGAGACTGTCAGAACAAACGTTTTGGATTATCTAAAAATCGCTCCGATCGAGCAACAAGAACGTCTTTGGCGATGGCTTTTACAACACGAAAGTCAACACTGCGAAACGATTACGTTAGTCTTAGAATTGCAGAAAACTACTACGAATCAGAACTGTGTTGAATTCCTTGATCGCGCCCCCATTCCTAGCATGGTTTGTATTCCTGCCGGATCGTTTGAGCAGGGAAATGAATCGCTAGATGCGTTAGATAATGAACGTCCGGTGCATCAGGTTTATTTAGAAACTTACTGGATCGATCGCACTCCTGTTACCTGCGAGGCGTATCGATCGTTCATTCGAGCAGATGGCTATCACGATTCGCACTGGTGGTCGTCTGAAGGTTGGCAATGGCTGCAAGAAAATCCTGTAAACCAACCGCTTTATTGGAGAGAAGATCCCCATTACGCCAATCATCCTGTGTGTGGAGTCAACTACTACGAAGCAGAGGCGTATGCTCGATTTGTAGGGAAGCGACTCCCAACCGAATCGGAATGGGAAAAAGCCGCAAGTTGGAACCCGATCACGCACACTCGATCGCTCTATGCGTGGGGCAATCCGTTTCCTGATGCGACTCATTGCAATCACAATCACCAATGGGGCACAACTACACCCGTCGATCGCTACCCGTCTAATCCCGTTGGCTGCTACGATTTGCTAGGCAACGTCTGGGAATGGACATCTACCTGGTTTGATGGCTACTCAAAATTTGAAAGTTATCCTTATCCAGGCTATTCTCAAACGTATTTTGATGACCAACATCGAGTGCTTAAAGGGGGGAGTTGGGCAACTCGCCCGTGGGCAATTCGATCTGCCTTTCGCAACTGGTATCATCCTCACATGCGACAAATGCTGGCAGGTTTTCGCTGCGTCAGTAACGCTGAATTAAACACCTAGCGCCAGTATAGCCATTAACTTCTTGCAAAAATCTGACCCTAAGGCAACCTCCTGAGAACCTCAACCGCCGCTCACTTGATTGCTTTAACGTGTCAGCCTAATTTACTCAAAATGGGGAATTGAGGAGGCAAAAGATTTTGGCAATGACGGCTCGATCGACTTATGTGTACACAGTAGCTTCCAAGAGTGGGAGAAAGACTTTTGCAAGAGATCGATTCGGTGGGCTGGCGATCGTCACCCTAGTTTTAGAAGGAATTGCCGACCCACCTTGACTAAGATTTTGTGAGTTTTAGCACTCGATCGGCTCCAGGCTGTCGCTCTGGATATTGGGTATACCAATAAGCCCAAGCGATTAACACAGCTTGAAACGGAAGTCTCACCCAATACAAAATTGGCTGGTGAGGAATGCCTTCGATCGCAATCTGATTGACTGCCATATTGATGTTGGCAGGAAACACTGCGAGAAATAGCGCAATCAATCCCCAAGCGGCGGCAACACTCACGAATGGAATCAGTAAACCAATGCCACCAAGAATTTCAAAGAAACCGCTAACATAGACCAACGCTAATGGATTAGGAAGTTGGGGCGGCACAATGCGAACAAATTGAATAGGGGTCAGAAAGTGAGTGGTTCCTACGACGATCATTGACACTGAGAGAATCACTCGCAGAATCTCTTTTCGTCGATTTGCAGGAATGCTTAAAGGCATTGATTTATTAAGTAATGAATTCTCTCTGTAGTGTAGTGCTTGCTAAAGAAAATTTCATCTAGCTTACAGCCGGTTATTAAACCAAAATCTTCACGGTAATATTCATCAAAAGGCTCAACCTCTAGATAGAGGTACTTACCGTCACTTCATTTTACTATCGCCATAAGATTATAACCTCATCGATCGTGAAAGTAGTCAACAGCGCTCAACATTTATTAAAAACTCATCTTCATCCTGCCTCTATTTCTGACCTGTTAACTCGTACGATTCACATCGCTGATGATGCCCTTCTTAATGCTGCTAATCTCGATCACATAGGTGCATTTCCCCACCAGGAGTTTGAGCAGATCGCGAAAGCAGGTTTGTTATCAGCTCCTCTCGATCGACAGCTAGGCGGATTCGGTTTAGGCATTGAAGCGGCTGTAACCCTCGATTTGCTGCACATTCTCAAGCAATTTGGGTATGGCAATCTAGCAATTGGGCGCATCTATGAGGGGCACGTCAACGCCCTACAGCTCATTCAAACCTTCGGGACTCAGGCTCAGATTGAAGCTTATGCCAAAGATGTCCGCGATCGTCACAAGATTTTTGGAGTTTGGAATGCTGAAGCCGCCGACGGAGTCAAGCTGATTCCTCTTGAAACGGGGCGCTATCGGCTAGAGGGCTGCAAAACCTTTGCATCAGGTTGTGGGTCTGTCGATCGTCCCTTTGTCAACGGAACGCTGCCTGATGGTCGCTGGCAAATGTGCATCGTGCCGATGGATCAAGTGGCAACCGTTAGCGATCCGTCTTGGTGGCAACCGTCAGGAATGCGGGCAACTGCTAGTTATAAAGTCGATTTTAGCGGAGTCGAACTTGATGCCAGTGCTTTAATTGGGCAACCCGACGACTATTATCGCCAACCCTGGCTGTCAGTCGGGGTGATTCGATTTGCAGCGGTGCAGCTTGGAGGAGCCGAAGCGCTATTTGACGAAACTCGTAGATTTTTACAGAGTTTAGGGCGCACTCAAGACCCCTATCAAGAAGAACGATTAGCGGAAATGGCGATCGCCCTAGAAAGTGGCAATCTTTGGCTCAAGGGTGCCGCAGAATTTGTCGCTGCCTACTCACCCA
This sequence comes from Phormidesmis sp., assembly GCA_965277365.1. Taxonomy (GTDB): domain Bacteria; phylum Cyanobacteriota; class Cyanobacteriia; order Leptolyngbyales; family Leptolyngbyaceae; genus Phormidesmis_A. Next base: position 127,257 of record CBDICO010000008.1, read on the forward strand.
GTTTTGCAGGATCTCCGATCGTGCCCCACCCGCAAGCCGAGCAACTGGTTGCATACGCCAACATGGTGCGCTCGCAGATTGAGAAAATTTGCATGGAGGTGATTCAAGCCTGTGAGCGATCGGTGGGAACACGGGGATTACTGCCCCCAATTCCGATCGAGCGAATGATTCGAGATCTGACGTTATATTTGCGTCAACCTGCTTTTGATGCTGCCCTTGCCAATGTTGGACAGTATGTGTTGACTCACTCGACTGCTGCTCAAAATCTGTGGTCTCATGGATAAAGGGTCGGTGTGTGAGTCACTTTTCACAAATCCAATGACACTGCCGTTTCGATCGTTCACGCCACACGATCCCGTTTTAGTCGTCGCGCCTCATCCCGATGACGAGACGCTAGGCTGTGGAGGTGCGATCGCGCTACTGCGTTTACGTCACTGTCGGGTGTCGGTGTTAGTGATCAGTGATGGCACGATGTCGCATCCTCGATCGCGTAAATATCCTCCTCCAGTTTTGCAGCAGTTGCGTCAGCAAGAAACGCTAGACGCATTGAAGATACTCGGAGTTGATGCGGCGACTGTGACATTTTTGCGACTGCCTGATGGGACAATTTCGACCTTGGCAACTTTAGAGGAAAATCAGTCGGCGTGTGGCACTTACTTGAAGGGGATACTGCCCAAAACAATCTTCCTGCCATGGCGTTCTGATCCGCACCCTGATCATCAAGCTACTTGGCAACTCATTCACGCAGCCATTGCTTATTTGCCATTTACTCCTCGGCTAATTGAGTATCCCATTTGGGATTGGGACGCAGATCAGCGCGGCGATTCTCCCGATGCTGATCTGATTATGGGGTGGCGACTTGATATCGAGTCCGTGCTGTCGCTCAAAAGACAAGCGATCGCCGCCTATCGATCGCAGACTACTGATTTGATTGATGACGATCCCAACGGCTTTCGATTAACGCCTGAGATGTTAGAAAATTTTGTGCGCCCCTGGGAAGTATATTTTGAGGAAATTCAGTGAATCCAAATCAGCCAAATTCTCTGCCGCCGAGCTATTTTGACGACCTTTATCGAGCCGATCCTGACCCCTGGAAATTTGAGACAAGCGACTATGAAGCGAGTAAATATGCAGCAACGATCGCGGCTCTTCCCAAACCCCGATATCAGTCAGCTTTAGAAATCGGTGGCTCAATTGGAGTCTTGACCGAGAAATTAGCCGATCGGTGTGATTCGCTATTGTCGATCGACGTGTCTCAACTAGCACAAAATCAAGCAATTCAGCGCTGTCAGCATCTCTCTCAGGTTCACTTCCAAATTATGCGAGTGCCAGAGCAGTTTCCTAATCAAAAGTTTGACTTAATGCTCGTGTCAGAAGTTGGCTATTACTGGAGTTGGGATGACTTACGATCGTCGCAGCAGCACATCCTAAACCAATTAGAACCAGGCGGACATCTGCTCTTAGTGCATTGGACTCTTTACGCAAAAGACTATCCCTTAAGCGGCGATGAAGTACACGATGCGTTTCTTAAACTGTCGCCCACGCGTCTCCAGCATCTAGAAGGACGACGCGAGGAACAATATCGGCTCGATTTATTTGAAAGAACCATACCGTAACTTAAACCCTGATTAGCGCGATAATCTCTCACAAGACAGATTTCAAGCGAGAAGTGAACTCTGCACAATTGTCTCTAACAAGAATTACAAAGTTTCTTATTCTTAATGAAGAAAGACCGCCTGTTTTTTAAGAGATGGAGCAGCGATCGTGATGCAGAATAACCGCTCACAAACCGTTGCCAATCAACCAGTTTCGGCATCACAAGAGTTTTCTCAACCCCTCGTTCAGACTCCGATTTCTCTCAGTTGCGAGATGTGTGTGATTGTCCCCGTTCGCAATGAAGCTGCAACGCTAGAGGCAACGCTAACGGCATTCACAAATCAAGTCGACTTAAACGCTAAGCCTTTAGACCTCGATCGCTACGAGATTATTCTATTAGCCAATAACTGTAGTGATCGCTCGGTGACGATCGCTCATCAATTTGCCCAGCGTCATCCTCGCTTAACTCTGCACATCGTCGAAAAAACGCTCCCGACTTCTGAAGCGTATATCGGTCGAGTTCGGCAAATGTTGATGAATGAAGCCTATCGTCGTCTGAATGAGCTAGGGCACAAACGCGGTGTGATTGCCTCTACCGATGGAGATTCTCAGGTTAACCCTACTTGGATTGCAGCCATCTTGCACGAAATTGCTAATGGCGCTGATGCGGTAGGTGGACGAATTGTGCTTGACCCGTCAGGTTTGGCTCGTTTGCATCCTCACGCTAGAGCGTGTCATTTGCGAGAAGTCGGCTATCGATCGCTGATTGCAGAGTTAGAAAGCTACCTCGACCCTGACCCTAGCGATCCCTTTCCACGCCACTATCAGCACTATGGGGCAAGTCTGGCAGTCACCGTAGAGATGTATGCTCAGGCGGGAGGATTGCCGCTCGTGCGATCGCCCGAAGATGTCGCACTCTATCGAGCGTTACTGCGGGTGAATGCTCGATTTCGTCATAGCCCGATCGTGCGAGTGGTGACATCAGCACGACAAACCGGACGCACTCAACTCGGACTCGCCAATCAACTAAATGAGTGGGCAGCGATGGGGTCACAACCGTTTTTAGTCGAATCAGCCGGGGCGATCGTGACTCGTTTACGCGCCCGTCAACAACTGAGAAAACTTTGGTTACAAGTTCTTAACGGCTATCAGCCAGCATTAGCAAACGTCGAATCGATTGCTATCGAGTTAGAGATTTCAACTCGCTGGTTAATGCAAGAATTATTGCAGCCACAAACCTTTGGATTAATATTTGAACGGGTTGAGCAACGTCAGCAAGAAGAAAATATCTGGTCAGAGAAGTGGGAACTAATTGACATTAGATACGCGATTCGAGACCTGCGATCGTGCTTAAAAAATTTAGGTCAGAAAGGGCTAGGGTGCTGATTTCAGCCTGACTTCTGAACTCTATCGTTTAAGCACTAGCAGCGATTACAATTTGAGCACAAGCTTCTGCATCCGAGAGAGCGTGGTGATGCAACAAATCAATGTCGAGGTGTTGACACACATCGGGGAGTTTAGTGGGATAGATTCTCCAAGTTTGACGAGCAAGCTGCACGGTGCAAACAAACGGTTGAGACGGGTGAGGAATGCCATAGGTATCACAGCACGCATAGAGCACTCCTCGGTCGAAACTGGCGTTATGCGCTGCAATAAATTCAACCCCTTGAAGTAAAGGAGTCAGTGTCTCCCACAATTCGCCAAAGGTTGGCTGATCTTCGACATCGCACCAATGAATGCCGTGAACATAAGAAAACCGAAACGATTGGCGAGGCGGACGAATCAACGCATGAACTCGCTGCACAATTTGATTATTTTCGACGCGAATGAGCCCGATCGAGCAAGCGCTGTCTCTCCCATGATCTGCCGTCTCAAAATCTAGTGCCGCAAACGATTTTATTTGCTGCCCAACACGCGCCATACAATAAAAAACGTAAACGACAAATAGCTAAACACGATGACCCACTCTAGCCAATTGGCGGGGAATGTTGCAATAATTTCATTCATGATCTGCACTTTACCTGATTTGCGATTGATTGATCCTAATTCAGCAATGTCAACCCTTCTGGGAATGCTAGGCTCAGTAGCCTTGTGCAAAAAATAATATGAAACCGCAACTCACATTACCGATGCTTTTGCAAGAAGCCGCAAGATTTGCAGACCTTGAAAGCAGACTAGAAATGATGCACACAATTTTTGTCGATAAAACGCGAACTGCCGATTTCCAGATGACACGAGGAATGACTCAAATCCTAGAAAACGAGGGCAATTTTGATGATCTCATCGCTTTCATTTATGATGAACCCGCTTTATATGGTGTGACCGACGGGAAAGCGATCGGCACTTACCTTGAGCATCAGTTTACAACTCACCTACTTACCTCGTACACCTTACTGCCTGGATTCTAGAGAAACGCCCCAAAACTCAAACGAGATGCGTCAAGATTTCGACGAGTTGTTGATTTTGTTCGTCAGTGCCGATCGTGATCCGCAATTTATCTGATAAGCCCGATCGGTTAAAATAACGCACCAAAATTCCTTGTTCTTTTAGTGCGAGATAAATCTGCTCTGCATTCCCCGTAGGTGGTTGAGTGAGCAAAAAGTTAGCTTGAGACTCCCACAGCCCAAAGCCCAGATTTTTGAGGGCAGAAAACAGGGTTGAACGGGATGATTTGACTCGTTCTGCACAGCGATTTTTATAGGGCTGATCGCGCATTGCTGCCGCCCCGATCGCACCCGCGATCGCGTCAATGTTATAGCTATCTTTCACCTTAAAAAATCCACTCAGCAGACTCGGATTTGCAATGCCAAATCCAAGACGTAACCCTGCTAGAGAATATCCTTTTGATAATGTACGAGTAACAATCACATTATCGAATTCTCTCACGAGTGGTAACGCTGTTTGATCAGCAAAGTCAACGTATGCTTCATCAATCACTAATACGCCTGACAATCGAGCAGCTAATTGTCGGAGATCGTCGATCGATACACTATGACCTGAAGGACTATTCGGCGTAGCAATCAGAGTGACAGCACCATTTGCCGCAACAAGTTCCTCGATCGGTAACGTATAATTATCGTCATAAGGCACTTCAACGGGTTCAGCAACCTGCACCTCAGTTAGCGTCTGATACAACACATAGGTTGGGATTGGATAGGCGACCTTACGCCCTAGCTCTGCACAGGCGCGAATGATCACATTTAATAACTCATCGCTGCCGTTGCCAACCATGATCCAATCTGCTGGAATCCCCAAAACATCACTCGCCGCTTGACAAAACTCATTCGCAAATGGATCTGGATAGCGTCGCAACCACTCACCATCTAAAGTCTGCAACACCTCCATTGCCGCAGGAGATGGAGGATAAGGATTTTCGTTGGTGTTGAGCTTAATGATGGGTGTTCCTGGCTTGGGCTGCTCGCCAGGAACGTAGCCAGCGATCGCATCAACACTAGGGCGAAAGTAAGAGATCATAACGGGTTGGATCTTGCGGAGTAAGACCCTCTATTTTAAGGGATGTCGTTGAAAGAACGTCCAGATTTCTTCACTGCCGTTAATCAGGGAGTTTTTTCCCGATCCGCCTCTCGGAAACAGATGCCCTACGCCTTTGAGCGTGACGAGTTCGACTTCTGATCCGGCTTGACAGTTGGGATAGCGATCGAGGTCTACCCGATCGTTTACGGCTCGTTTGACTACAGATTTCACATTGCATTGATTATGCTGTTGCCAAAACTCGATCGAGGCTGGCACCGAGAGAATTTCTCCATAAGGCACACGACCCCCTTGCCAAGGCACTTTGCGATCATCGGTGCCATTCATCATCAGCATCGACACCGGACGCGATGCCTTGCAATTAGTTTGCAACGATTCGGGCAAGGTGGCAACCACTGAGGCAAATGCCGCAATGCGACTGGAGGGTTCACACGCTAAACGCTGCACTAAAAAACCACCATTTGAGACTCCCATCGCGTAAATTCGTCGTGGGTTAACGGCTCGAATCTGAGTGAGACGATCGATCAAAGTAGAGACAAACCCGACATCATCGACCTGACTAAATAGGGATTGGCTCAGATTCCAGCGACGATCGAGTCCGTCGGGATAAACGACTAAAAATCCTTGCTGATCCGCGAGGTCATTCAGTCCGCTACTCGCTGCCAAATCTTTGCCCTGCGACCCATAGCCGTGAAAGGCAATCACGATCGGAAGCGGACGGTCAGACCGATAAGACGTTGGCGTGTGTAAGATGTAAGTTCGGGGCTGCCCTTGATGCGTAAGGGTGCCAACCTCATTGCCGGGGCGTGCGATCGATTGAGAAGGTTTAGAGATAGGAGCTGGAGACTGAGAGCCTTCTGCCGTAGCTTGATTGCGGCACCCCATAGAGATGGCAATCAACATCAACAGCAGAACCCATTGCTTCAGAGTTGTTTGAAATCGAATCACACTGCTAATCCTTTTTTAATCCTGCTTCTTCAGACGCACTCAGCGCTAACCCTGTCCAATCCAGGTCGCCTTTGCCGTTTGCGACGGCTGCTAAGAGACGATCGTGCAGCAGACTCGCTAGCGGCATGGGCATCTGGCTGTCTCTTGCGGTTTGCAGCGCCAAGGTGACATCTTTCAAACCTAACGAGAGCTTGAATCCGGCGGGTTCATATTGCTGCTGGGCAACCATTCGCCCATAGTTTTGATAGATTGGACAGGCGAATAACGTTTGACCGAATAACTGGGCAAGCTGTTCGCGATCGACCCCATTCTTTTCTGCCAGCGTGAACGCCTCTGCCATTGCCTCGATCGCGCTAATAATCAAAAAATTCCCCGTTAATTTGACGACGTTTGCAGACTCCGCCACGTCTCCAAAATCAAATACGCCCTGTCCCAACTGGTCTAAAACAGGTTTCACGCGCTCTTTTGGGGCTGCATTACCAGAAAGAGCAATCCACAGTTTTCGAGCGGCGGCAGCATCGGGGCGACCAAACACCGGGGCAGCCAGATAGTGAGAACCCTGGCGATCGTGCTGTTCGGCTAATTTTTTGGAGGTCGCCGGAGACACCGTACTCATCGATAAGTGAATTCCATCTGCTCCTAATCGGTTGATAATACCGTTTTCGCCCATCACTACGTCGTCTAGCGCCTGATCATTTGCCAACATAGTGATGACTAATCCCCGCGATTCCACGACCTCTGCGGGCGTATGGACAATCTTGGCTCCTTTCGCAAGGAGTGGCTGGGCTTTTTCGGGCGATCGGTTATAAACCCGAAGCGAATAGCCCGAATCCAGCAAATTGGTTGCCATTGGCAATCCCATGTTTCCTAAACCGATAAAGCCAATGTGCTGATCCATAATATATCTCTGGTGAAGTGGTTTAGGTAAATGCAGTGTTTACTCTTCATTCAGTCTGACGGGTCGATCAATAGGAAAACTGTATCTCAAGGTAGGTTTCGGCAGTTATTAACCTGGCAATTATTGAGACTGCACCTCTCAGTCTTTATCGCTTCGGTTCAGTCAGCTTCTGCCCCCTAAATCCCCCATTCTGGGGGACTTTGAGCAGAGCAAAGTTGCAGCGTTCAAGCTGTCTCTCCCGTTCAAAGTCCCCCAACTTTGGGGGATTTAGGGGGCGAAAGAGTTCTGCAATGATTGATCAATCGTTGCCAGATTAATAGGTAAAACCTGAAGCTTGCTGAGAAAGATAAACTGAGAGAAAGACTAAGGATTGACTCAAATGGCAACGAGAGAAGAGATTTTGCAAACCTTTGACCCAAATGAGATCGGAGTCGATAACGGAAATTTGTTAGGGTTGCCCTTTGATTATGAGTCAGCCAACATCATTGTGATCGGGGTGCCGTGGGAGGTGACGGTGTCTTATCGTGCAGGCACCGCCGCCGCACCGCGCCGAGTCTTAAATGCCTCAAGACAGTTAGATGTCTATGATTTTGACTATCCCGATGGTTGGAAGCAAGGCATTTTTATGATCGAAATCGACGATCGGATTCAGCAAAAAAGTCAGGCGTTAAGACAAGACGCGACTCGAATTATTGAACAGATGGAACAGGGGCGACGAATTGAAGATAATCCCGATTTAGTAGAGGGGTTGCACCGGATTAATCAAGAATGCCAAACCGTAAATCAATGGCTGTTTGACCAGACTCAAGCTGCGATAAATCAAGGCAAGCAGGTCGCGGTGATTGGCGGCGATCACAGTGTTCCGCTGGGGGCGATTCGGGCGATCGCTGAACACTACCCCGACTTCGGAATTTTGCACATTGATGCTCACGCCGATTTGCGGGATGCCTATGAAGGGTTTGAGTTTTCTCACGCCTCGATTATGTTTAATGCCCTCAAAGTGCCGCAACTCTCTAAACTCGTGCAGGTTGGCATTCGCGATATTTGTCATGACGAAATTACTCTAATTCAATCCTCGAATGGGCGGGTGTCTACCTATTACGACCCGATGCTCAAGCAAAAACTCTATGCAGGGATTTCCTGGCTAGAGATGTGCAAACAAATCGTCGCAGAATTGCCGCAACATGTTTACATCAGTTTTGATATCGATGGACTTGACCCTAAACTCTGTCCAAACACAGGCACTCCGGTGCCCGGTGGTTTGGAGTTGGAGCAGACGTTTTGTTTGTTTCGCGAGGTGGTTGAAAGTGGGCGGCAAATCGTCGGCTTTGATGTGGTTGAAGTCGGGGATGGTGAATGGGATGGCAATGTTGGGGCGAGAGCCGTCTATAAGCTATGCAACCTGATGAGCTTATCGAATCGCAATCAGTGAGAGTTTGTGAACTTGCACAAAAATAGAATCCCTCGCTGCGTTGTCTGTGATTTCGACTTCGCTCAACCCACTAGCGAAACGTCGAGGGCTGAGCGAGGTCAAAGCCCGTCGCGATGGGGACTCGACTAAACCGCAGTTCGTTTAAGCATGAACGAGAGCGGGAACTCGCTTAAAGGCTGGAGTGCCCGATCGCGTCTCAACTTTCGCCTTAAAAATCACATTCACTTCGGGGTAAAACATCACGGCGGCTCCGGGTCGCACCGCACCATAGATGACTTCGACCTGCTCCAGTTTTCCGGCATCGCCTTGCACCGTGACCCGCTGATGTTCGTTTAAGCCCGCGGTTTCTGCGTCCGATCGGTTCATCAAAATGCAGTTGCGGTGAGGCATTCCTCGATATTGGTCGCCGATTTTATAGACAACGGTGTTGTGTTGAGAATAGCTACGACCTGTCATAATCGCGACGACAATTCCTTTCGGATTTGATTCATTAAACGATTGTGAATCGGGTAACGTTAGCGTTGGTAACGGTGTTATAGACATTGAGGCTTTTCCCGACAGCGTTGAAAATTTAGGCTCGTTGAGAATGCGTCCTGCGATCGTGAATTCTTCTTTAGTCTTGTCGATCGTTGCCATCTTCTCGTATCCGGGAACAGTCTCGGCAATTAGTTTTCGGACAAACTTCGGATCGCGCAGTTTGCGCCAGTCTACAGGATATTCGCCATGAATTCGGTGGGCTAGCTCGGTCAAAAATTCGACTTCAGCGATCAGATCTGCGTCTTTGAGATGCGTCTCGCCCTCGTCGCTCAACCGAACAAAATTATTGCCCGATTCAGTCGTCGTTTTATAGGGATTCTCAAATCGATTTCGCACCGGAAGGACGATCGTCGTGTGTTTGGCGAGTCCGTTAAAGTGCCCGATGTTTGGCTTGGTTGCCAAATAGATAATGGTGTCGATTTTGCTGAGCGATCGCTTTGCCTGGGTTGAGTCAGGGTTTGCACCATATAAGTTGCCGCCCAAGCAGATCAATGTTTCTACTTTGTCTTGGTCAGCCGCTTCGATTAGATCGCGAGTGTCATATCCCTTTACTTCACTGAGGGGATGTCCTAATAATTTCTCTAATGCGTCTTGCAATCCTTTTTTAAGGGTTTGAGTCGTCACGCCCATCGAGCCAAATCCCTGGACGTTTGAGTGCCCTCTCACGGGCATCACTCCTGTGCCTTCTCTACCAATGTTGCCAGTAATCAACGCAGTGTTGCAAACACTGAAGACGTTATCGACTCCATTTTCTTGCTGAGTGATTCCCATTGCCCACCCAAACACGACTCCTTTAGCATTACCGATAATGGTTGCGGCTGCTTCAATTTCGGGTTGAGAAACCCCACACGTTGAAGTGATAGTGTCCCAACTCGTCGATCGAGCCTCTTCAATCACTGCCTCCCAGCCTTCGGTGTGGGCGTTGAGGAATTCTGTCTTGATCAATCCTCGATCGATTAACGATTTTTGAATGCCGACAAACAACGCGACATCGCTACCTGGAATCGGCTGTAGATACAGTGAAGAAATATCTGATCCAGGAACTAAAGACTTAACGGGAAACGCTGGAGACCCAAACTTAACTAACCCAATCTCCATCATGGGATTAATCACAATCACTTTGCCGCCACGATCGCGCAATTTAATCAACTCGTTCATCAATCGCGGATGATTATAAGCAGAATTTGCACCCGCTAAGACCACGCAATCGGAATGCTTAAGACTCTCTAAACTCACCACTGATGTATTCGTTCCAAACATCTGTTTGAGTCCAAAGGTCGAAGGGGCGTGACACAAATCAGAACAGTCAGCCAGATTATTAGAGCCGAGCGATCGCATCATCAATTGCAGCAAAAAAGCCGCCTCATTGGACGATCGACCCGAACTATAGGACGCAACTCGATCAGGCGATTTGCGAAACGCCTTCTCCGCAATCTCATAAACTTCTTGCCATGAAATGCGCTCATAGTGAGACGTGCCCGATCTCAAAATCATCGGAAAACTTAACCGTCCTAACCGATCGGCTTCGAGTGAGGTGAGTTGCCGAAGCGCCTGAATGCTACGCTGTTGAAACACCTCCGCCGGAACTGCTGGCTTGATTTCTGCTGAGATTGCCTCGACGCTTTTCATACAGCGCTGAAGCTTTTCGCCAGTCTCGTTGGTAAAGCCTCCCTTCTGCCCTCCAGTGCCCCAAGAGCAAGATAGACAAGCACTTTTATGGAGCAGAGTCTTCCAAAGTTTTGCACCTTCGGGCGAGAGCGTGTGTTCTGCCCAATATTCGATCACAGGCAATCCGCCACCGATCGCGGGTGTCTCCTCATTTTGGTCATGAAAGGGGGGAACAGGCTGGAGACTCTGACTATCCATGCTTTTGACTGATAATATTCTTTACTAAAAGTAGTCGAAAAAGAAAGATTTTGGAATGGGTCGATCGAGGGATTTAGCACATACTCTTGAGAAACTTGTGAGGAAATCAAAATCACGGTGCTCAGACCAATGTACGATGATAGGTCATTAAACTTCTTGCAGAAGTCCGAAGATGCCCTCATCCCCCACCCTTCTCCCAAGCTTGAGAGAAGGGGAGCCAGACTTTAAAGTCCCTCTCCCAAACTTGAGAGAGGGATTTAGGGTGACGGCAGGGACTTGTGCAAGAAGTCTATTTTTGAAACTCTCTACAGATCGCCCAAGCCTTCATGAAGAAAACGTTCGTTCTCGACACCAATGTCCTGCTGCATGATCCATCTGCGATGCTACGGTTTGAGGACAACGATGTAGTGCTGCCTATTACGATTATCGAAGAACTCGATCGCTTCAAAAAACAACCCGAAATCACAGGGCGAAATGCCCGTCAGGTTTCTCGAATGTTGGATGATCTGAGAAGTAAAGGGCGTTTAACCGAAGGCATTTTAATCAACGAAGGCGGCTCTTTGCAGGTTGCGCTCTGCCATCGAGAAACCCTGCTAGAACTTCCACCAGAATTAGAGGGTGATAAAGCCGATAACGCCATTCTTGCTGTCTCTTTGGAGTTGAAGCGGCAGTGTCAATGTCCCGTTGTCTTGGTGAGCAAAGACATTAATTTGCGAATCAAAGCCGATGCGCTAGGGCTAACTGCTGAAGATTATAAAACCGATAAAGTCGATGTCGATGATCTTTATGTCGGCATGGATCAAGTTGTGGTCAGCCCAGAAGATATCGATCGCTTATTTAGATTCGGCGGAGTCACTGTCGAAGGCGATTTCTTTCCGAACCAGGGGCTGACGCTGATTGATGAATCAAATCCCAATCACACCGCATTAGGCATCGTCGATGGAGTCAATGGCAAAGTAGTCCCAATCACCAAACTGTCGCGCAGTGGCGTGTCTCGCATCAGCCCTCGTAACCGTGAGCAAAGTTTTGCGCTCGATTTGCTACTACGAGATTCAATCTCACTGGTAACGCTGGTTGGCAAAGCCGGAACTGGGAAAACTTTGTTAGCGATCGCCGCAGGTCTGCAAAAGGTCGCTGATGAGCGGCTTTATAGTCGGCTATTAATCTCCCGCCCCGTTGTGCCGATGGGTAAAGACTTAGGCTTTTTGCCCGGTGATGTCAACGAAAAACTGACTCCCTGGATGCAGCCGCTTTATGACAATTTTGATCTGATTTTGGGGACTCAAGATTCGTCGGGCAAACCCGATCACTGGCGGCATGGTCATGAGGAACTGATCGAGCGGGGCTTGCTCCAAATTGAGCCACTCACCTACATTCGGGGACGCACCATTCCCAAGCAGTTTTTAATCGTCGATGAAGCCCAAAACCTCACGCCTCACGAGGTCAAGACAATTCTCACTCGTGCAGGTGAGGGCACCAAAGTTGTGCTGACTGGCGATCCTGACCAGATTGACAACCCCTACGTCGATGCCGCCAGCAACGGACTGACGTATGTGGTAGAACGCTTTAAAAATGAGCCTTTAGCAGGTCACATTTCGTTACTTAAGGGAGAGCGATCGGGGTTAGCCGATCGCGCTGCTGCTCTGCTCTAGAAAGTCTTACAATCCGGTCACGAAATTCTTAAACAGCGAAATGTTGATTAGCAAAAAGTAAGCCAGCGCCGCACCACCGACGCCGCCGATCAAAAACCCGCGTGCATACTCGTTCCAGCCATGCTCTGTTTTAAATGCGTCTGGAGGATTGGGAGTCGTGATCGTCGTGGTCGGGAGAGGCGGATGAGTACCCGCGTAGAGAGAAATAGCCAGGGTTGAGATGATCACTAGCCCGATCGTAGACGACAGCCCCGCCAGGTTCGCAATATCGGTGTTTCTTAACGGACCCAGTTTAGCAAAGGGTCCCAAGATCCAATAGCCGTGAGCAATGCCTACTTCTAAGCCGCGACGAAGAGGAGACAACCCCGATCGATAGGCAGGAAGACTATTGATATAGGCTTTAACCAAGGGTGAAGAATTGATCGGAGTGGCTAAGTTGCCGTTTTGAATATCGTAGTCTGGGAAGACAACCTCCTTATTGCGGGGGTCTTTAGGGTCGTTGTTTGCCTCTGGGTGGCTAAGAATCTGCATAGACAAAGTTTCCTGATGCTCTTAGTATGCTGAGCAATCTTAGGAAGATAAAATCTGTCCTTCATCGTTCTAGAGATACAGGAGGGATTCCTGATCGGCTCCGAGAATCTCTTCCTTAAAGCCGAGACGACCCGTAAAGTAGATTACATCTTCGCTGTGAGATTGATGAGACACTATCGAGATAAAGAACTAGTTTCTTTATAAACATTTAAGATTTCTCACAAATTGGGAATGATCGCCATATCGCCCCTATGCTGAGGGAAGATTTTTATCAGTCGATTAATTGTTCTATGTGTACTTAGAGTTTGCAATGGATATGAACCTGCCTCCTATTTATTTGCGTTCGCTGTTCTTAACCAGCCTGGTTAGCTTTCTCACCCCGCTCTTATTTGTGGGCAGTGCGATCGCCGGGTTGATATTAATGGGTCTGATCCCAGGGCTTGATGGGTTTAGCCAATGGTCGTCAGGGCTGATTTTGTCGTTTTTGCAAACGTTTGGGAGCGGCAAAGCGCTGGAAGGTTCGCTCGTCATTGGCGGTGCCTGTGGTGTAGTCGGTGCTTTATTTGACACCTACATCTTTTATCGTTACAGCAGCTTTCGTCGCGATTAGTCCAATTGTCAAAAACTTGTCAAAACTCACTATCCTGAGAAGAGCGCTGAATGTGTGCTTTTATGGGTCAGTTAGAACAGTGGGTTATGCAAGGAATCTCTCGATTTTTAGCTGTTTTATGGGTGATTGTTCTGAGTTGGAGCGTGACTCCTCAAGCCGCACTCGCTCAAACTCAAACCTCAGAGGCAATACCCGTTCAGTCGATTCAGCCTTATTTGAACCGGGTTCTCGATCGAGTCACCGAATTTAAACTCGACAATGGCTTAAAGTTCATCGTTCTAGAGCGGCACGAAGCCCCGATAGTGTCATTTCTCACGTATGCCGATGTGGGTGGAGCCAACGAACCTGACAAAAAAACAGGAGCCGCCCACTTTTTAGAGCATCTTGCATTTAAAGGCACCACTCGCATCGGGACAAAAAATTATCAAGCTGAAAAGCCATTACTTGATCGCTTAGATCAACTAGCAGAAAAAATTCAGGCGACGAGCAGCCAGGTGACTCGCACCCAGTTACAGCAAGCGTTCGATCAAACTGAAATCGCCGCCGAAAAGTTTGTCAAGCAAAATGAATTTGGTCGCATCGTTGCACAGGCAGGAGGTGTGGGACTGAATGCAAACACCTCTAGCGAGGCGACTCGCTACTTCTACAGTTTCCCGTCAAACAAGCTAGAACTCTGGATGTCGCTAGAGTCAGAGAGATTTTTAGACCCCGTGTTCCGAGAGTTTTATAAAGAGAAAGCAGTCATCTTAGAAGAGCGACGACTGCGAACTGAGAATTCTCCGATCGGGCAAATGATCGAGGTTTTCTTAAATGCTGCGTTTCAAGTGCATCCTTATCGTCGCCCGGTGATTGGATTTGACCAAGATATTCGCAATCTGACTCGACCCGATGTGCAGCAATTTTTTGCGACTCACTACACGCCGAATAATTTAACGATCGCAGTCGTCGGCGATGTCGATCCCGTTGAAGTGAAGTGGCTGGCTCAAACTTATTTTGGGCGTTACAAAGCCAAACCCAAACCGCCCGAAGTTACCGCGATCGAACCACCTCAAACCCAAACTAGAGAAGTCACCCTCACGCTCAATTCACAGCCCTGGTATCTCGAAGGCTATCACCGTCCTAACCTGAGTCATCCTGACAGCGTGATTTATGAAGCGATCGCCAGTCTTCTCAGTGATGGGAGAACGTCTCGTCTCTATAAATCTCTCGTCGAAGAGAAGCGAGTCGCCTTGACCGCCCAAGACTTTAACGGATTTCCAGGAGACAAATATCCAACGTTAATCATGTTTTATGCGCTGACGGCTCCTGGAAAATCGGTAGATGATGTCTCGACGGAGTTGCGATCGCAGATCGAACGCCTTAAAACCGAGCCAGTCTCCACTCAAGAATTAGATCGCGTCAAAATCCAAGCCCGCGCCGGATTGCTGCGATCGCTCGACTCAAACTCTGGCATGGCAGAATCGCTTTTAGAATACGAAGTCAAAACTGGAAGCTGGCGCAATTTGTTTAAGCAAGTCGATGCCATTGCTGCCATTACGCCTGCCGATATTCAGCGAGTTTCTCAAGCCACATTTACGAGTCAAAATCGCACGATCGGGCGCATACTTCCCAAGCCTTAATCATCGCTAGGAGAATTGAAAAGTTATGGTTATGACTCTAGCCACTCCAAATCTAAACATCCTTTCGTTAGACGATTGGATGAACAATCCGCCTCCAGAAAAAGAATGGGTAGATGGGCAACTCACAGATAAACGTCCCTCCATCTGGATCGAGGGACACTCGATCGCGACCAATGGAATAACTTTAAACCATAGTCGTCAGAAAATTTTCGGTGCGGGCAAGGTGGTGAGCGCTCAAAAGATATGAATCGGCTTCAGCATCGCCGGGAATGAACTTCTCACTTAAAGCAAAAAAATGATGGAAACGACCGATCGTAAACAGCAGATCGCCAGAATTAGTACTCTCGTCTTCACCTTTATTGTGGTGCCGCTCGTCATATTGCTGTTGACGCTCGTGCTTCCGGCTTCAGCAGAAACCGCTCAACATTACACCGACTTAAAATTAGCTCCTGCCCCCGACGTCAAAGTTCCCGACTACAGCCGCTTTGAGCTTAAGAACGGCATGATCGTCTACTTGATGGAGGATCATGAGTTGCCCTTGGTGAGCGGCACTGCCTTGATTCGGACGGGCGATCGCTTTGAGCCAGGTAGCAAAGTTGGGTTGGCAGGCTTAACCGGAGCGGTGATGCGATCGGGCGGCACTCAAACCCACTCCCCAGAGGCACTGAATCAATTATTAGAGCAACGAGCCGCCTCGATCGAGACGGGCATCGGCAGCACATCGGGAAGTGCCAGCTTCGACGCGCTCAGTGAAGACTTATCTGAAGTGTTTAATTTATTTGCAGAAGTCATTCAGCAACCCGCGTTTGCGCCTGATAAATTTAATCTGGCAAAACTGCAAACTCAAGGGGGCATTGCTCGACGAAATGACAATCCCGATGGCATCGCAGGGCGAGAGTTTGAGAAGCTGCTTTATGGGAGCGAAAGCCCTTATGCGCAGGTGATGGAATATGCCACGATCGAGACCATTTCTCGCGACGATTTAATCAGCTTTTATCAGCAATATTTTCGTCCGAGCAATCTGCTGTTAGGCATCGTGGGAGATTTTGATAGTAAGACCATGCGATCGCAAATCGAGTCTAAATTTGGCACATGGAATCCGACCCCGATCGCATCAAAATCTGACCTACCCAAAGTTGCCCAAGCCAATCAAAGCGGAATTTTCTTTGTCGATCAGCCGCAGTTAACCCAGAGTTATATCCAAATGGGTCATCTCGGCGGACAACTCAACAGCCCTGACTATCCCGCGTTGTCTGTGATGAATGAGGTGCTAAGCGGGTTTGGCGGACGGCTATTTAATGAGGTGCGATCGCGTCAAGGTCTTGCCTACTCAGTCTATGCAAGCTGGAGTCCGCAGTTTGATTTTCCGGGGGTGTTTATTGCTGGGGGGCAGACTCGATCAGATGCCACGGTGCCCTTCATCAAGTCAGTGTTGGGCGAGTTAGAAAAAGTTAGAACTCAGCCTGTGACAACCAACGAGTTAAGTTTCGCAAAAGCTTCTGTGCTGAATTCGTTTATCTTTAACTTTCAAGACCCCAGTCAAACGCTTTCACGACTCTTGAGATACGAATATTTTGGCTACCCCAAAGACTTTATTTTTCAATATCGCAAAGCCGTCGAAGTGACCTCGATCGCGGACATTCAACGAGTTGCCAAAACCTATCTTCAACCCAACAAAATTGTGACTCTCGTGGTTGGCAATCAAAAAGAAATTCAGCCGACTCTGGCAAGTTTGGGACAAAAGGTTACGGCGATCGATATCACGATCCCATCGCCCAAGCAAATCTAGAAACGATTACAGGTCTCACCCCGCGTTTCTTTCGATAACTGAGCGGAGCCAAAGCCCTTCGCTACAATTTCCGAACCTCACGGGTTGAGCGAAGCCGAAACCCATTCCACAAGACATCAGACACTGCTCATTGCCGCAGATTTCTGTACTGCATAATGTTCGTTGACCGCATTGATCGTTGAAGTAAACACACAATCTGTCTGATGAGGCACGATCAAGGTTGGGCAAGAGGCGTTGTGAATCACGTAATGACCCGCATCGTTTAGCAGATCTTCTGCTTCAGCAGGCAATTCGGGCTGTCCCAAAATAATTAAATCGGCTCCCCATGAATTTGCAATTTCGCAGATTTTTTTCCCTACATGACCGAGCGGTTGAGCGATGTCAGCCATCAAACCCACATTGTTGACCACCTGAGAGAGCGATCGTAGTTCTTCTAAATCACTGACCTGATAACTCTTCCATTCTTCTGAATGAGCCTCAGGATGGCGGCTCTGATTGGACAAGACGTTTAACAACAGCAACCGAGAGTGGTTGATTTTTGCCCAAGCGATCGCTGTCGCAAATACAGGCTGCGGATTTTTAGCGTTATCGAGAGCAATCAAAATTCTACTTAGCATGGCATCTCTCGTTAATGAACAACTGAGTTGCGGTTTAATGGAGTTCCAACTGATCGGGCTTCGACTTCGCTCATCTTTCGACTCTTAGCGAATAGGTTGAGTATCTAGTGGGTTGAGCGAAGCCGAAATCCACGGACAACACAGCGAGGAATTCTATTTTCGCGCAAGTCACTAACAGGGTTCATCAGACATCTTCTAATGGACGATCGCAACTTCAGAATGCAGTTGTTGGTCTGATGGAGATGCTTTGATCAATCCCTGGACGGTTAGGACTGAGCACGGCGCATGGTGCAATACATAGTTGCTAACACTGCCTACAAAAAATTCACTCAGCCCAGAGCGACCGCGACGACCCACAATGATCAAATCTGCATTCCAAGTGTTAGCAATCTCGCAAATCGTGCGACCCGGATCACCAAAATTTTGACTAAATTCTGCTGCAACTCCGTCTGCGATCGCGGTTTGACTCAGCGATCGTAAGGACTCCAAAGCTTCTCGCTCAAACTCTTGCCACTGACTTGCATAGATTTGCACGGTTTCACGCTGTAGCCCTGGATAGATTCCATCGATTGTAGGATAAACCGAGCCTGGATATTCTCCATCAAACGGAGACAGAACATGCAGCAACATCACAGAGGCTTGGGTGGCTTTTGCTAGGGCAATCGCTTCGGCAAAGATTTGCTGCCTACTGTCAGAGCGATCGAGCGCCACTAGAATTTTATGAAACATACAGCTTCTAAGCTCCATCAGCAAAAAGTTTTATCTCTAGCCCTAGTTATAGAGAAACAATTTGAGGAACTTGTGAAGATGGCATAAAGAGCACTAAAGCAATCTCCTTTAGCGAAGTGCAGATAATCTGTCTTATGCATGAGGCAGATATTGAAGGAGACTGGAATGATCGACACATAACAAATCGATTAATCCCGGTATCGAATCATGAATTTCTCACCCTCTACCACATCAACCACCGACCGCATTCTTGTGGTTGACGATGTTGCTGATAATTCTTTTTTGCTGCAAGTGCTTTTAGAAGATGAAGGCTACCAGGTTGAAGTGGCTGACAGTGGCGCGACTGCACTCGCCAAAATCGAGTCATCTCCACCAAAATTAGTCTTACTAGATGTGATGATGCCTGGAATGAATGGCTATGAAGTTGCTCAACACATTCGAGAAAATGTTGAACTGCCATTTATCCCGATCGTCATGGTTACAGGTCACGACCAAGTGGCTGTTTCTCAAGCGGTTCAGGTCGAAGGCTTTTTAAGAAAGCCGATCGAGTTCGATGAGCTTCTATCTCAAGTTCACGCTCTATTAAAATGCGCCTAAAAATAAGGACTGTGGAGCACGTCTAGGCATTCACAGTCCTGAGCATTAAATTGTGTGATTTAGACAACGGTTTGTCTGAGACCAGTCGGCTTACAGTATTTAACAGACCGCAGCGACAGGCTCATAAAGAGCGGTTTCAATTTTGCTCAATGCGTCTTCAAAATCATCGTTCACGATTTGAACATCAAACTCGTTGGCAGCACTGACTTCTTCTCGCGCATGGACTAAACGGCGAGCGATCGCGTCTTCTGAGTCTTGTGCCCGTCCTCGAATGCGATTTTCTAGCTCACTCAAAGATGGGGGCAAAATAAACATCCGCAGAGCAATCGGAAACGTTTTGCGAATCTGCCGCGCTCCATCTAGCTCGATTTCCAGGATCACCCACTTGCCCTCCTGAATTTTCTCCTCGACAGCCTTCCGAGGGGTGCCATAGCAGTTACCTGCAAACTCTGCCCATTCCAGCAACTCGCCTTGAGCCACCATCCGCTCAAACTGAGGGCGGGTCACGAAATAATAATTCTGTCCATCCACCTCGCTAGGACGAGGGGCACGCGTGGTTACTGAAACTGACACGTAAAGGTCAGGGTGTCGGTGAACGAGCGATCGTAGCAAAGTTCCTTTTCCGACTCCGCTGGGTCCTGTCAATACAATCAATCTGCCCTTGCCCATGTGCCTGCCTCAAATTGATTAGCGCTAAGTGTTCCCAATGTTGCTGATTAAGTGAGTATAACTTGCAATCAGGAAGGGTGAGGGGGAAAGACGCAGCCTACGAGAAAGTTTTATTTTTCCCTGCCCTTTAACCGTCGTCATGAGAATCTTTGCTGAACGTAAATCGATTGGCAACGGTCTCTGGCTGAATTGCCGAGAGAATGACATGTCCAGAGTCAGCAATAATGACGGCACGAGTGCGTCTACCATAGGTGGCATCAATCAGTTTCTTCTCCTCTCTAGCGTCGGTGATGATACGCTTAATAGGAGCAGATTCTGGGCTGACGATCGCCACCACTCGTCCGGCAGACACAATATTACCGAACCCGATGTTGACCAGCTTGATGTCCGTCATAAGAAGCTGCTTCCCACAGAAGGCAATAAACAAAGGACTTGGCTTTCATCGTATCTATAAAAAATTTTCGCAACAAGGTGGAACCTAACCTAAAACGGAGGAAATTCGCCGTTCTAAACTCTTAAGCTTGTGAATATCAGTCCCAACTTTTTCTAAAAATCCCTTGCAACCCGTTGACTTTACAACCCTCACAGCCCTCTGCGGCGAACTTCGCACTACTTGGCTTCCGGCTCGGCTTGAGCAAGTTTACCAGCGCGATCGCTTTACGCTCTGTCTGGCACTTCGCACCCTCAATCAACGTAGTTGGCTCACAATTTCTTGGCATCCTCAAGCTGCTCGACTGAGCATCAGCAGTCCGCCACCTCGAACCCCCGACACTTTTACATTTAGTCAGCAGTTGATTCATCAATTGGGTGGGTTGGCGCTGATCGCGATCGAGCCTGTCTCACCATGGGAACGCGCCGTCGATTTACAGTTTTCTCGCCGCCCCGGAGACCCCGCCCTCTGGCATCTCTATGTTGAGATTATGGGCAAATATAGCAATGTGATTTTGGCAAATCGAGACAATCTGATTGTGACAGCAGCGCATCAAGTCAGTGCGAATCAGTCGAGCGTCCGCCCGATTCAAACTGGGCAGCCTTACGAGTTGCCACCTGCCCTCACCGATCCCGCCCCGACATTGAGCGAGACGCTAGAAAGTTGGCGATCACGCATCAGTTTGATCCCCGGTGCGATTCGGCGAAACTTGAGCAAAAGCTACCGTGGGCTGAGTTCTGCGTTGCTTTTGTCGATGTTAGATGCCGGAGATATAGAACCCGATCGCCTCACCGAAACGTTGACCGATGCGGATTGGCAGCGTCTCTTCACTGGCTGGCAAACCTGGCTCAAGAGGTTAGAAACGGGTGACTTTCAACCTGGCTGGACGGCAGATGGCTATACTGTCATGGGCTGGAGTCTGACTCAGCGAACCGATACGGTTGAGGAAGTCGTCGATCGCTACTACACTGACCAGCTCAATCGTCAAGAATTTAGCCAACTGCGTCATCAAATTCGGCAGAAGATAGACAACACGTTGAGCAAGCTGCGCGTCAAAGCAGAGACGTTTTCGAGTCGATTAGATCAGTCCGATCGAGCCGATCAATCCAAGCAGCAAGCCGACTTGCTGATGGCGAATCTGCACCAATGGGAACCGGGGATGAAAGCGATCGCCCTGCCCGATTTTGAAACTGAGAAGCCTGTGACGATTCCGCTCAATCTCGAAAAAAACGCGGTTCAAAACGCTCAAGCTCTCTACAAGCGTCACCAAAAGCTAAGGCGAACTCGTGCCGCAACCGAGCCTCTATTAAACGCGGTGCAGGACGAGATCGATTATTTAGAGCAAGTCGAAGCGGCGATCGAGCAGTTTAGCGACTATCAAACCGCAGAGGATTTAGAAGCCCTCGAAGAAATCAAAGATGAACTGATTCAGCAGGGCTATATGGCAGGGTCAGACTATCGTAAAGAGGTCAGCAAAGACGATCTGGCAAGTCATCCCTACCGATTTAAGACTCCTGGAGGGTTTGATCTCCTGGTCGGACGCAACAATCGCCAAAATGATCACTTAACATTCAGACAGGCAAATGACTATGATCTCTGGTTTCACACGCAAGAGATTCCGGGGAGCCACGTTTTGCTGCGTTTAGAGCCTGGAGCTGTTGCCGACGAAGCTGATTTGCAATTTGTGGCTGACATTACGGCTTACTACAGCCGAGCGCGTCAGAGTGAACAAGTTCCTGTCGTTTATACGGAACCTCGCCACGTCTACAAGCCTAAAGGAGCCAAACCCGGCATCGCGATTTATAAACAAGAACGCATCCTTTGGGGACAGCCTCAACGCGCTCGCTACCTTGTTCAGTCTCCCCCTGATCCCCTCAAATAGCCTCCGTAGAGACGGTTCGGTGAAATGTCTCCCCCAGTTCTGCGATGGCAAATCCGTTTCTATCGGTTCATCAAATTGAATTGCCCTCTGGTGCCCTCCATCTGCGACCAAAATTGTATAAGTCAAGAATCCATGAAGTTTCGTGACAAAAAGTTTGTGTATGTTGTTACAATGTTGAGCGACTAGGGCTTAATGACCCTATAGACCTACTGCATGTTTGGGAACGCGCAGCTTGGTTTTCTCCAATGTAAAACGACAACAGGTTGATTGATAGCCAGCTTCTAACGAGGCTGGCTCTTTTTCAGCCGTGCTTCTTAAAATTAGCTGTGCTTCACAAAGCATGTCTGACGATACAACGCTTAAAGATTGTGTGGTTTATGCCGTTAGCGATCGCCCCTTGATATGATGCAAGCCTCAAGCCCGATCGCCCCTCCTAAACTGTGACCCTCAACTACGCCCTCGTTCATGAATGGTTAACGCCTAAAGCCACAGGTGGGTCAGAGCTAGTGGTGCAAGAAATTCTCAAGCATGTCGATGCAGACCTCTATGCACTGATCGATTTTGAGTCAGTGAACCCCAATAGCTATCTCTATCAACGCTCGATCGGAACCACGTTTCTTCAGCACTTCCCCTTTGCTCGTAGCGGAGTGCAGAAATATTTACCTTTTTTGCCCTTGGCGATCGAGCAGCTTGATCTCCGCGCTTATGATGTGATTTTATCGTCGTCTCATGCGGTTGCTAAAGGCGTTCTCATCGCTCCTGATCAGCTCCACGTCTGCTATTGCCACGCCCCCATGCGCTATGCCTGGGATTTGACGTTTGACTATCTCGACAGCAGCAAGCTGGGTCGCGGCGTGCCGGGAGTCTTAACCCGCTACCTGCTCCATCGGCTGCGTCAATGGGATGTCTTGTCTGCTAATCGAGTCGATTATTTTATTGCCAATTCTAAAAACACTGCCCGACGAATTTGGCGATATTACCGCCGTCCCGCAGAGGTGATTTATCCGCCTGTTGCGGTCGATCGCTTTCCCTTTCAATCCCGGAAAGAGGATTTTTACGTCACTGTCTCCCGCTTGGTTAGCTACAAAAAAATTTCTCTGATTGTCCGGGCGTTTAATCAACTAGGGTTGCCCCTCGTCGTGATCGGTGGCGGTGCCGAACTGGCGCAAATTCAGCAAATTGCCAAGCCCAATGTGCGGGTTTTGGGATGGCAACCCGACGAGGTGGTCGAACACTATATGTCCCAAGCAAAAGCCTTTGTCTATGCCGCCTACGAAGATTTTGGCATCGCTCCCGTTGAGGCTCAAGCCTGTGGAACTCCCGTCATCGCCTATGGCGCAGGCGGCACGTTAGAAACAGTGCGAGATCTGCGACAGCACGATCGTCAAGGAACCGGAATTTTGTTTCCACGTCAAACCGAGGACGCGATCGTCGAGGCAGTGAACGTTTTCGAGCAACATCAAAAAACCGTTGAACCTGAAATTCTGCGTAACCATGCGCTCTTGTTCCACCCCACGGTCTTTCAACAGCGCTATTTATCGTTCCTTGAGCACGCCTATCAAGAGTTTCAGATTAGGAATTCTTAATCATTTTTTATGATTTGCAGGTCGATTTAGGAAAAATTGCTCATTTCCTCAGGAGCAAAAGCGTCACATAAGCGGTCTATAGCTTTATGATCAGGACTGTGTGTGGTGTGGAATTGTAAGGAGTAAGATGACTGCCGAAAGCCAACTCATCTCCGGTAAGTTGATTCGGACATTTGTGAAGCGGGGGATACGATCATTTATCCTCAACTCAGTAGACAGGAAACTCTCTAAACGACTGTTCGATATTGTTTTCTCGCTCTCGGTTTTGATTTTCTTTTCCCCGGTCTATCTGCTGCTCGCTTTACTGATTGCTGTCAGTTCATCGGGTCCTATTTTTTATGTGCAGGAACGGGTCGGAAAAAACTACAAGCGCTTTGACTGCATTAAATTTAGAACGATGGTCGTCAACGCTGACGAGCTATTGATGGAAATGATCGAAACGTCTCCTCAACTACGGCAAGAATTTGAGGATAACTTTAAGCTCAAATACGACCCTCGGATTACCTGGATTGGTCATTTCTTGAGAGTCACGAGCCTGGATGAGTTTCCCCAGTTTTGGAACGTCTTGATGGGAGATATGAGTGTAGTGGGTCCTCGTCCGCTCGTCGTTGAGGAATTGCCTCGATATGGCTCTCATATCGATCGAGTCTTAACAATTCGTCCTGGGATCACGGGGTTATGGCAGGTGTCAGGGCGTAATGACATTCCCTACCCGCAGCGAGTTCGGATGGATCTCTACTACGCGAACGCTAGAAGCTTTTGGATGGATTTGTGGATTGTTGTGAAAACGATCGGAGTGGTCGTCTTTCCCAAAAACAACGGAGCCTACTAACCCTTGATTATGTGAACCTTATGAACCCCTCCATGCGTTTGATTGCAGCATTTGAGGGGTTATTTTTTGGGTGACCGTGGCAAAGCCAACTCATTCATCAAGGGCGATTTTGCAATCACCCGAATGAATTACACTCAAAAAATAATCACGTATTTCGTCCGGATCACTGACTAAAACTAAGTATCTTTTGTCAGTAAGTGACCTATTTGTCAAAAGGGGTCTGTGTTGACTCAGCACCCAGCAAAAGTTGGGTTGCTTCCTTATAGGGAAAGGGCTGGCGACAGGTCGGGTGTTGCCTGACATTCTGTGGGTGGGCTGACTAGGGGTGACGTTTGAGCATCGATCGAGGTTACATTAAGCGGATGCAGATCGAGACTGATATCTGGTTAGCTTTTTCACGATAGTTTAAGCGAGGACACTCAAGCATGACGCAGCGTAAGCGGGCACTATTGACGGGCATCACAGGTCAAGACGGATCTTATTTAAGTGAACTGCTGTTAGAGCAGGGCTACGAGGTTCATGGCATCATTCGCCGCACCTCGACCTTTAACACCGATCGCATCGATCACATTTACGAAGATCCTCACGTTGAGGGCGCGCAATTATTCCTTCACTATGGTGATCTGACCGATGGCACCACCTTACGTCGAATCCTAGAAGACGTTAAGCCGGTCGAAATCTATAATTTAGGTGCCCAATCTCACGTTCGCGTTAGCTTTGACTCTCCTGAATACACAGCCGATTCGGTCGGAATGGGAACGTTGCGTTTGCTAGAGGCAATTCGCGACTATCAGCATCGCACAGGCATTGAAGTTCGCTTTTATCAAGCGGGTTCGTCAGAGATGTTTGGCAAAGTGCAAGAAGTTCCCCAAGTTGAAACGACTCCTTTCTATCCTCGCAGTCCTTACGCGTGTGCCAAGGTTTATGCTCACTGGCAAACCGTGAACTACCGTGAATCTTATGACCTGTTTGCCTGTAATGGGATCTTGTTTAATCACGAATCTCCCAGACGCGGTGAGACGTTTGTGACGCGCAAAATCACACGGGCAGTCGCTCGCATCGTTGCCGGAAAACAAAAGAAACTCTTCCTGGGCAATTTGGATTCTAAGCGAGATTGGGGCTATGCCAAAGATTACGTTCGAGCCATGTGGCTGATGCTGCAACAAGACCAGCCTGACGATTATGTAGTGGCTACAGGCGAAACTCACGAGATTAAAGAATTTCTAGACCTGGCATTCGGTCACGTTAATCTTGATTGGCAAGACTACGTCGAGTTTGATGAGCGCTATTTACGCCCTGCGGAGGTCGATCTACTGATTGGCGACCCGGCTAAAGCCAAACAAAAGCTAGGCTGGCAACCCTCCGTCACATTCCAGGAACTCGTTCGTCTGATGGTCGAGGGAGATTTAGGCGCTTTGGGCATTCATTCTTCGGGCAGCAGCATCCCGGCGATTCAAGACTTGGCAACAATCCGCGAGAATCTTGAGAGCAGCGTGTCGTTTTAAGGGTAAACATCTCTCGCTAAACCCCATACCAAAATAAGTCTAGACCATGACTTCAACCACGTTAGATCTAAGAGATAAACGGATTTTAGTGACTGGCGGAGCAGGCTTTTTAGGTCGCCAGGTTATTAGCCAACTGGCTCTAGCCGGGGCTGATCCCCAGAAAATCACGGTGCCACGATCGCGCGATTGTGATTTGAAAACAATGGAAAATTGCCAACGGGCAGTAGACCAGCAGGATATCGTGATTCACATGGCGGCTCACGTTGGGGGCATCGGTCTAAATCGTGAGAAACCTGCCGAGTTGTTTTACGACAATTTGATGATGGGCACCCAACTGATTCACGCCGCCTATCAAGCTGGGGTGCAAAAGTTTGTGTGCATTGGCACGATTTGCGCTTACCCCAAATTCACTCCGGTTCCTTTTAAAGAGGATGATATTTGGGACGGCTACCCCGAAGAGACCAACGCGCCTTATGGCATTGCTAAAAAAGCGCTGCTGGTGCAGCTTCAGGCTTATCGTCAGCAATATGATTTTGATGGCATTTACCTACTGCCCGTTAATCTTTATGGACCTGAAGATAACTTTGATCCGCGCAGTTCTCATGTAATCCCGGCACTCATCCGCAAGATCTATGAGGCACAACAGCGCGGCGATCGTCAACTCCCGGTTTGGGGGATGGCAGCCCAACTCGTGAGTTCCTCTACTCAGACGATGCTGCGAGAGGCATCATGATGGCGACTCAATCCTACAGCGCTCCTGACCCAGTGAACTTGGGAACAGGATATGAGATCTCGATTCGAGATTTGATTACGCTGATTTGTGGGTTGATGGAGTTTAAGGGCGAGATTGTTTGGCAAACCGATCAGCCCAATGGTCAACCTCGACGATGTTTAGACACTGAGCGAGCCAAAGCCGCCTTTGGGTTTACCGCACACGTTGGCTTTGAGGAAGGACTGAGAAACACGATCGCGTGGTATCGCCAACACGCCGAGTAGGTTCAGGCGTTGTTGAAGCGGAGTCTGAAATGACGAATTTGCTCTCACCCTCTCCTACAAGAGCTACCGTGTACACACAAATCGTTGAGCACTTCGTTTCAGTCGGCTTCAGCCCCCTAAATCCCCCAAAATTAGGGAACTTTGACCCTGAGCAATATCTTGAACTTTGACCCTCTTTCTGGCTCAAAGTCCCCCAGAATGGGGGATTTAGGGGGCGGAGATCTCGGCGATGACGGGATCAGGAGGACTTGTGTGTATACAGTAGCCTACAAGAGAGGGGAGCTAGAAATCTTGCTCCCTCTCCTGCGGGAGAGGGCTAGGGTGAGGGCGATTCCTATCTAGACATCACTCGAATAGAAATACCCTTGCAGGTTTTCTGGGTCATATTGGCGCAAGATGCTCGTGGCTTTCCGAGTCAGGGCATCTGAGCCTTTGACCACTACTAAATATTTTCCACTGCTGAGACGATTGCGATAGGTGAGTGCGTCTCCACCTCCCACGACAAGCCCAACTCCGCCACCGATAAAAAAGCTGCCCATTGCACCTCCGATCGCGCCCAGCACTCCGCCGATTAGCTGATTTCCCAGTTCACCCGCCCACGGAAACGTGTCAAGTTTGGTAATCGAATTGAACGCTAAACCCGCCACAAAGCCAAATGGCACTAACCAAATCGCCATTCCCTTAGCTTGTTTTCCGGCTTCCTCGTTGGGGTCAATTAAGCCATACTCATCGGCACTTTTATAGCCTCTGCCCAAGATTGACACGTTGTCCATCGGCAGTCCATCTTTCTCTAGCGCTGAGTAAGCGGCTTCTGCCTGAATGCGATCGTTCAGCACTGCCACAAGATAATTCATTGTTCCACTTCGCACGATAGGCTTCCCATTTTTAGATTAGCAGGGTGACAGAGAAGTGATGGTTGTGAATCGTTAGAATAAAGTTTTCTAAGCACGATTAGCCTCCATGTTGCCAAAGGAAGATCTGTTAAAGGGTGTCGAAAATCGGGATAGCGTGATCAGAGTGATTGATCAGGCAGAGCAAGCTGTCAAAACCTGGGAAGTGGTGCTGACTGACTTTTATTCGCCGCCAGAAATCGCGGAGATTCAGCGATCGTTTGGGCGTTTAACCGATGTGCAGATGGTGGCGTGGGGCGGCTACCCGCAAGCAGAACGGCAACGACTGGCGATCGCTCGATCAGAATTGCCGCTTGATGTCGAGCAAGTCGAAGTCGTTGCTCTCAACATTGCCGGAAACTTTCTTTTTGATCCTGCCAGCCATCGCGACTTTTTGGGCGCAATTTTGGGAACGGGGATCGTGCGCGAAAAAGTGGGTGACATCATTGTGCTGGGCGAACGAGGTGCCCAGGCGATCGTTGTGCCTGATCTCGTAGAGTTCTTTCAGGCGAGTTTGACGCAAGTGCGATCGGTGCCCGTCAAAGTGCAGCCCCTTCTATTGAGTGAACTCAAGATTCGAGAGCCGAAGAAAAAAGAATTGACAACCGTTGAAGCCTCGATGCGACTGGATGCGATCGCGTCAGCCGGATTTGGGATGTCGCGCAGCAAGATGGCAGATTTGATTTCGTCGGGCGATGTGCGCGTCAACTGGAAGGACATCAGTTCGACGAGCTACACGGTCAAGCCAGGTGACTTAATCGCCATTCGAGGCAAGGGACGGGTTGAAGTGGGTGACATGATGGTGACGAAGAAAGATCGCTATCGGGTCAATCTGACTCGGTTTGTCTAACAAATCTAGTCAATTAAACCGGGTGGAGGCGTAATCTCTATCCGGTTTTGTTGGAGATCGACGATCGGCACGATCGCCATCACAAATGGAATTAAAACCCGATTCTCAGATCCTTCTCGCTGAATTTCGAGCAAATCATTTCCGGCGGATAGAATATCGACGACTGTGCCGACTTGGGTTTGAGTGGCTTGATCAAACACCTGCAATCCAATCAGATCGGCAACATGAAATTCGCCTTCTTCAAGGTCAGGTCGATCGCTGGCTAACACTAAAATCTTGCTGCCCCGGAGTGCTTCTGCCTCTTCGCAGGTATTGATTCCGGCGAACTGCACAATATATAAGCCTTTGCCGTCGAGATAGCGACCTTTAACAAGCTGAATTTCTTCGGGCTGCGTCGCATTCGATCGCAGAATCCATCGTTTTCCTGGCTCTATAAACCGCTCAGGAAAGTCAGAATCAGGATACACGCGCATCTCTCCCTTTAAGCCTTGAGTAGAGACGATTTTACCGATTTCAAGATAAGGAGATTGGGAAGGCTGCACAGAGAATATTGCGGATGGAATTCATCTACCATTTTGCAGCGATCGCTTGACCATTTGATCGCTAACTCAAAAGTTTGTTGAAATCGCCTGCACAGGGCAAGTAGGAATACACTGTTCGCAGACGATGCAGCGCGATCGAGTAAACGTCAACTTAAACGACTGTGGATCTAAAGTGAGCGCTTCCGTTGGGCAGACTCCGGTACACAACCCACAATGAACACAAGTGTCTTCGTCGATCATGATCTCGCGACTCGCAAACGATACCCCGATATCTTGCGATCGCATCCACTCCAACGCCGCATCTAACTGATCGATATCACCTGATAGCTCGACGACCAACTTGCCAATTTGATTGGGAGCCACCTGCGCCCGAATGATATTTGCAGCAACGTTGTAGTCTTTTGCCAATCGATACGTGACAGGCATTTGCACCGATCGTTTTGGGAACGTCAGCGTAACTCGTTTTCTCACAATCAGGCTTTGATAGACCGTTTTCTCATTGTAGAGAGTAGATTGAGTTTGAGGCAGCGATCGAGCTTCTAAAAGCTTGACAAATCTGGACGGGCTGAAACTGATAGGCAAACCGCAACACCCACTCAGTTTCAAGAACTACGGTGTTTGGAATAAAGATTTCCTGCTCCTGAAACAGTTGCAAGCTCTTTCTAAACTGTGTCTAATTATCCTGGGCTAGAGTAACAACTACATTGGTGTCAACCGCAATCATGCCATCGCTCCACTACGCCCTGCCGAAGGGCAGTTTCTATTTCTTCTAGGCTCTTTGGCTCTCCTGCATAGTTCAAGCATTCAGCAACGTCTTCTGATGTAGTTTCTCAGAACGGATTTTTGAGTTTGAGTAGAAGTTCATCACGTTGGTCGATCGCGATCAATTCTTGCCCTGCTTCCCAGTGATGAGCAGCCCGTAGAGCCGTGGAAATGCTCACCTGACCTTCATTAGATAATCGAGTAGTTTCCCTGAGAAGCCAATTTAAGTAAAAACGAAGTAAAGACTCTAGCATCCTGTGAATCCACTAAAATTTAGGGGTAATGACTTGTAATCACCAATGGCTACAGATTCACCGACCTCTAACACTGCACCTTTAGAACAAGTCACCACTGCCAGACGGTTGAGCAATTTCCTGATTGTGCTGGTTGCGATCGTGCTTACTGTCGCGATTGCACTGGGGCTAAAGACTCAAACCACATCGGTTTCCCTCAACGCAATGGCAAAAGCAGCAGTGCCTCTTGATGTTGCGCTTGCCAACCATAAGCCAACCCTGATCGAATTTTATGCCGATTGGTGCACAAGCTGTCAGGCAATGGCTCCGACCCTGCAATCGCTCGAAGAACAGTATGGCGATCGCGTCAACTTTGTGATGCTCAACGTCGATAACGAAAAATGGCTCCCTGAGATCTTGAGCTATCGAGTCGATGGAATTCCGCATTTTGTCTATATGAAAGCGGGAGGAACCGCGATCAGGCAAGCGATCGGAGAACAGCCACGCCCCATTCTCGAAGCCAATCTAGTCGCGTTATCTGAGGGCACAGCGTTACCCTACTCTCAGACCACCGGACAAACATCGGCATTTTTGACCCCTGTTGAAACCAAAGAAAGTGCCGCCGATCCGCGCAGTCACGGCAGTCAAGTAGTTGACAAAAGCTAGAAATAAATCGAGTTGGTAGGGACGTTACATGAAATATCCCTACTTTATAAACTTTAATTTCGCAGACTTGATATTATTAAAGAACGCTTGTACTATAGTTACGTGAAAGAGTACTAATCTTTCCGAATGGAGAAGTTGTGAGACTCAACCCTTGCCCTAAATAATAAGATGCTCAATCCGCTCAACTCTATCTACAATAACTTCAAGAGAAAATAACTCAGGGAATAAGAGACTTGAGTG
The DNA here is from genome assembly GCA_965277365.1 of Phormidesmis sp. Classification (GTDB taxonomy): domain Bacteria; phylum Cyanobacteriota; class Cyanobacteriia; order Leptolyngbyales; family Leptolyngbyaceae; genus Phormidesmis_A. The sequence goes on from CBDICO010000008.1 coordinate 158,253, forward strand.
CTGTTGAATTCAATTATTAAAGGCAGATTACGGCATGTCAATTATTGCCCTCAAAGCTTGGTATCTTCAAGAATATGAGCCAATCCGAGACCTCGAAAAGCGTCCTCACGACCTGCGATTGAGCAAAAACAGCTTGTTAAAGTCTGGCTTGAGAGCCGATTTCTTAGAAGACAGCGAAGAGGTAAAAACGTCTCTTTGGTTTCAGCGCTATTTAGAAGGCGAAACCGTCGAGTTTTATATTGAGGGCAGTGGCGGCTATGCAATCTCTAACATTGACTTGCGAAGTCACGAGATTTATTTCTCAAAGCAAGAAGTGATGGCGCACTTAGAGCCAACAATCTTTTTGTGTTATCAAACCGAATATTCTGAGTCGAGTGAGTTGCTGCGAGAAGAGTTAGACAAAATTATTGAGTCGATTAACGGTCGATCGCGCCTCCCAATCACCCTACAAGAATCTCATCGCCTCACCGATGGTCCGGTTCGTCTGACGAGTGCGCTGATGCGATCGATTCGGCAATGCTTGCTGTTTGTGGCAGATGGCACCTCGATCGCGCAGATTCCTGGGTCGCCTGCGCTGTTAATTCCTAGCCCCAAAGTCTGCGTCGAGATGGGTTACGCGCTGCAAAGTAAGCGATCGGAGCAACTCTTGCTGACCCAAATGGAGCGATCGGATCTGCCTGGACAATTTCCATTTGATTTGCCGAGTCAAAATCGTCTCGTGTTTAAAGACAAAGCTCAACTAAGAAAGCTGTTGCCAAAATCGATCGAGACGCAGCTTCAGCGATTCAATTTGATCCCCTAGCGATTAGTTTTCAGCAGGTTTGCGGGTTGCAGTCAACATCGTCCAACCCGTAAGGCTTTGCAGATAGAAGCTGCCGACCGTGGTTAAAAACAAGACGTAAGTAATTGCTTCTACAACATACAAGCGATCGACGTAGCCAAATAGTGTATGCAAAATGATGCCGGGAAACTGACGATCGGGCAACACGCTATGCAAGTTCCAGACGAGCGAACCGAGAAAACAAGACGCTTGAGACACGCAGATAAACGCATAGCGCGGGTCAAGTTGTGCCAACGTTGCAAACGCTTTGTCAAAGTGCGCTAAGGCTGAGATCACCAAGCCAGACACGATCAGCAACAAAAAAACGCCCATCACCTGAAAGAAGACGCGCAGATTGATTTTGATGCCCCATTTGAATAAAAGAACTCCGATCGCCGTTGCTGTGATTAGTCCCGCAGCCGCTCCCACTGCCGGAACCCAACCCTGTTGAAACTTGGCAGCGATAAAGACAACCGTTTCAAATCCTTCTCGCAAAACGGCAATAAAGATAAGCCAAAAAACGCCCCATCCCGCGCCAGCGTTTGTCTTGAGGGCGTTGCCAATCTCATTTTCGACTTGAGACTTGAGCGATTTTGCTTGTCGAGTCATCCAGACAAGCATCCAACTAAGAAGTGCGATCGCCACCAGCCCAAACACACCCTCTAAAAAGGGTTTTAGCACAGGGGCGTATGGCTGATTAGACACCTCCAAAGTTTGAATCGTCCAGCCAAACAACACGCCAACAAGGGCACTCGCAAACACGCCCAGTCCAATCCCGCTATAGACCCAAGAATTAAGCGAAGATTGACCTGCTTTGTTGAGATAAGCCATCACGATGCCGACTACAAGGGCAGCTTCGACTCCTTCTCGTAGCGTGATCACAAAAGTTGGAATTGCAGCACTAAAATCGACGGGCATAGATTAGCAAGCGGTTGACAACTGCCCTAACGCTAACAGCAAATTACAGATTCTAGGACGGGTGTTTAACAGAATCTGATACTCGTTGAATGTTTGAATGTGTCAGATCATCGGTCACAGCAAAATCGGTGAGACGTTTCGCTGGAAAGTCTCTACAGCAGTGGATGAACCCACGGTCGATCGCATTTATCGATCAATTTTGTATGACGCTTATCCCTATAAAAAATGATCTGCACAACACTACAGACCATTCTTAACTTAACGTTGGGAGATCCATATCCGAATCAGTTTAGGATTGCTGAGGAACCCACACCGAGACCGAGCCACCGTTGCATCGAAACTCAGCCCAACCGTCAGCATTCGTGACGATCGGGTCACTAATATGTTCAGTGAGATCAATGTAGGTGCGATCGGGTTGTCCGACCTCCATCCACTTGCTGCCCTCAGAGCCGTTGCTCAACACCACCGCCATGCCACCCGGATGATCCGCATCGCCTAATCGCGTCCACCCGATCGTATTAGGGTGATCAAAATAACTGTATTGTTCGCCATACCCATAAGTCTGACGAGCAAACAAAAACTTGTCGAGCAGCCAGCGATGACTATCCATCCAAATTTCATACTCGTTGCCATCTTTCCCCTGATCTTTGTAGTGAGCGCCGTAATAATCTCCATAGAAAATGCAAGGATATCCTTCGCAGCGCAGCAAGATCAGCGCATAGGCAAGGGGCTTAAACCAAGATTCAACGATCGATTCTAGAGACTGCAACGGCTGAGAATCATGGTTCTCCACCAGCGTAACGGCAAGACAGGGCTGCTGTTGAACCAGGGTGTTGTCAAAGATCTGACGCATATCATAGCCGTCTCCGCCAACGCTAGCAACATGGAAGTTGTAGTGAAGCGGCGCATCAAATAGAGCCACTCTGCCCTTGGTCAATTCAATGAAATGGTGCAGAGCTTCGACTTCATAAGACCAGTATTCGCCGACCGCAAAAAGCTCTTGTTTGACATAGTTGCGAACGTGATCAAGCCAATCTTGAAAGAACTCTGCTGAGACGTGTTTGACGGCATCAAATCGAAAGCCATCTACGCCCGTGGTGTCTACATACCACTCGCCCCAATATTTGAGTTCTCCTTTCACTTCGGGATGCTGAACGTCTAGATCGCAGCCCATTAAATAGTCATAGTTGCCTTTTTCGTGGTCAACTTCATCGTCAAAGTGCTTGCCTTTGAGCAGATAGATCGCGTTTTCATCTTGGTGATAAGCGTTGTAATCGATCGCATCAAAGTGCCACCAATGCCACTGCATACTGGAGTATTTGTTATTGCGACCGGGAAAGGTGAAATGCGTCCAGGATTTGATGGGCTGATAGTCACCGACTACCGCATAGCGATTTTCAGGGTCAAAGGGCGTTGCCTCGACTTCTTCTTCTGCATCGGCACCCATTTTGTGATTAAACACCACATCGGCATACACACTCATGCCCGCATTCTGCGCCGATTTAATCGCTTTTAAGTATTCGTCTTTGGTTCCATATTTGGTGCGGACAGAACCTTTCTGATCAAATTCGCCCAAATCAAAAAGGTCATAAATCCCATAGCCGACATCAAACCCGCCACCCGTGCCTTTATAAGCTGGGGGAAGCCACAGGGAAGTGATTCCGGCTTTAGATAACTCTTCAGCATTTTCTGCAACCTGGTTCCAAAGACTGCCATCACTGGGAATGTACCAGTGAAAGTATTGCATTATGACACCATTGCATTCAGACATAAGAAGCTCCTAGAAGTAAAGTAGAGAGATGAATTTTGCCAGGTTTATTTGTGCAGTGGACGGGTTGTTCACTGCTTTTCTGCAATACAAAGTTTAGTCAAAAGTATGAGAAGCAGAAAATACTTCAGCTCTTAATTGCTGCCCTTAGGGGGAGGAATTGGTTTTCTGTTTCCCTATATCTAAAGAATTTTACGGGATTTATCGAAGAGATCCTATCTGTCTAGAGAGAAGTCTATAAAGAGTTTTCTGAGTACAGTTCACACTCTCATATCATTTACCTCTATCGTTGGTTAGACTCAATCTCTATCTAAGTGTGGAGTTATTCTATTCCCAATTGTCTTAGTAGATCGAAGTCCATTCGCTTATAGAGTCTCGATCGCGCCTTATCTTCTATAATTTGGGGCATCCACTCCTTAAACGACCCATGACAGATGCCTATTCTCAACCCAGTCGTGAATGGTGGGCACAACGCTGGATTGATGTCTTAGAGTCGTTTGGCTGGACTCGACGCTTGGCGCGTGCCCGCACCTACGCTAGAGAAGGGAACGTTTTGGCGATCGATTTTCAAGGCGCTAAAGTCTCTGCCGATGTTCAAGGAACTGCGCCCGAACCTTATCAAGTGTCATTGTCGCTCGACCCGTTTAGCGATGAGCAGTGGAGCTATGTGATTGAGTCAATGGCAGAACGGGCGATTTTCTCCGCTAAACTGCTGGCTGGCGAAATGCCTCAAAACATTGAGGAAGTCTTCACGGCAAGCGGATTAAGCCTATTTCCGTTTAACAAGTTTGATATTCATAGCCGCTGTTCTTGCCCCGATCCAGCAAATCCTTGTAAGCATATTGGGGCGGTTTATTATCTGCTGGGCGATCGCTTCAGTGAAGATCCGTTTGTCTTATTTCAATTACGCGGTCGCACCAAAGAGCAGATTATCGAAGCGCTGAGACAAATGCGAAGTGCCGGAAGTGAACCTCTCCAAGCAGAGCCTATTGAAACGGTTCGGGCAGCGACCTCACTCAAGCTCGATCGCTTCTGGCACTACACCGAACAGCTTGAGCCGACTTTAATTGTGATTGTCCCGCCACCCAGCAGTGAGACGGTTTTAGATCTGTTGGGCGCGATTCCTTTAAAACCGGAGACTCCTGCTAATCAAGCTAACGCTAATGCTGCCATTGAGTATCTCATGCCGATTTATGAAGAGGTGAGACAGCAAGCGGTGCAGATTGCGATGACGACCGAATAGGAGTGAACTTAGAGGACGTGACCTCTGATTCATTAAGCTTCTTACAAAAGTCCGAAGATGCCCTCATCTCCAACCCCGTCTCCCAAGCTGGAGAAAAGGAGAGCCAGATTTCAAAGTCTCTCCCACATCTGAGAGAGGGATTTAGGATGAGAGCAGGGACTTTTGCAAGAGGTCTATTCTTTCCGTTTGCAAAATTGATCCCCCAAAGCCGTAGACTAAAGGATGCAATTCATCTACGTTTTAGCTGAGTACCCGTGCGAAAAATTGTTATTGCTGGCAACTGGAAAATGTATAAAACTCAGGCAGAAGCCCTAGAGTTTTTGCAAGGTTTTAAATCTGAGTTAGACAACACCCCTGACGATCGAGAGATTGTCTTGTGTGTCCCGTTTACTGATTTAGATAGTTTATCTAAAACCTTGCACGGGAGCCGCATTCAAATTGGTGCTCAAAATGTTCATTGGGAAACGGAAGGGGCATACACGGGTGAGATTGCTGCTCCGATGCTGACAGAAGTGGGGGTGCGCTATGTGGTCATTGGTCACAGTGAGCGTAGACAATATTTTGGCGAAACGGATGAGACCGTCAATCTGCGCCTGAGAGCGGCTCAAAAATCGGGGCTGATTCCGATCTTGTGCGTCGGCGAAACCAAACAGCAGCGTGATGCTGGAGAAATTGAGTCTCACATCTTCAGCCAACTTGCAAAGGGTTTAGTGGATGTTGATCAAACGAATTTAGTGATTGCCTATGAACCGATTTGGGCGATCGGAACTGGAGACACCTGCGCCTCAACCGAAGCCAATCGAGTCATCGGTTTGATTCGCAGCAAGTTGAGCAATCCAAATGCCCCGGTTCAATATGGCGGATCGGTCAAACCTGACAATATCGACGAGATTATGGCTCAACCTGAGATTGATGGCGCATTGGTCGGAGGCGCAAGCCTTGAAGCAAAAAGCTTTGCGCGAATTGTCAACTTCCAGTAAACGATCGGAAGTGAGTGCAAGAGATGACGACCAATTTAATCAAGTAACTTGATTGAATTGGTAGTTTTGGAGCGATCGCAGCGGCACGTTCACCGATATCATGGCGCAAAATCCAGATGGCGAGTTGGTGATTTACAAGCTGTTGTCAGAAAACTGATTCATCGGCTGCAATTTCGAGAACCAATGACAGCAGCGATTTGGTCAGGTTATCGCGTAGTGCCTCCGTTTGGGCTGCAAGGCGGCAAACCGGGACTCGTCGGCGAAAGTTGGGTAAACGACATAGCGCGATCGCGCCTCTAGGCAGCAAAGCCGAAGTCACGATGCAACCGATATCTTTGTGATTGAAACGCCCGGAAGAGGATTTGTCACACTTTAAGCAAAATTTGAAGGGGTTCCTAATTTAGCCAGACACAGGGTTTACTATCGTTTTCTCTCACTGAAGTTTCGATCGCGAGAGGGAGGTTTGTTTGAGATAGATCTTTAATAGTAAAGACACTAGCTAATAGTAGAGACACTAGCACGATCGCATTGATATAAATTTGTGAAAAGTAGTTCCCCACGTAGTCTAAACCCATTAATGACAGTGAAAAAAATTCTTAGACCCGCTGCATTTTATTTAACACTATTGACGATGAGCAATGTGGGGTGTTCTGCGGTCAGAGACACTAACCAGGCTCAAGAAACCCTGCTGAGTAAGACGGTTCCGGTTTCATCAACTCCATTGGCTTCAACGACCCGATCGGCTCCGATTCAAGCGGGTGGCAATCCTGATTATGTCGCTCAAGTCGTTCAGCAAACCGGACCTGCCGTTGTGCGAATTAACTCCACTCGCACTCTACAGCAAGAAATTCAAGACCCGACGATCGGGCGGTTTTTTGGTCGCCAAGCCCCCCGCCAAGGGCAAGTAGAGCGTGGCACTGGGTCAGGCTTCATCACGAGCGCAGATGGACAGATTGTGACCAATGCCCACGTCGTCGAAGGAGCGGACAGCGTGATGGTGGTGCTGACTGATGGGCGGCAGTTCCGGGGCGAAGTGGTTGGAGTCGATCGCGTCACCGATCTCGCCGTAGTCAAAATCAACGCTACAGGCTTACCCACCGCAAAGCTAGGAAACTCCGATACCTTGCTGCCCGGTCAAGCCGCGATCGCCATCGGTAACCCACTCGGACTCGACAACACCGTGACTCAAGGCATTATCAGCGCCACTGGACGATCGAGCGCAGAGGTTGGCGTTCCGACTGAGCGAATTAACTTCATTCAAACCGACGCAGCAATCAATCCGGGCAACTCTGGTGGACCGCTACTCAACTCGGCAGGCGAAGTCATTGGAGTCAACACGGCTATCATTCAAGGAGCGCAGGGATTAGGATTTGCTATCCCCATCAACACGGTCAAACGCATCTCACAACAGCTTGCTACCAAAGGTCGAGTCGATCATCCCTATCTAGGGGTGCAAATGGGAGAGTTAAGCCCAGAGCTACGATCGCAGATCAACCAAAGCAATGTTGGGTTTAAAGTCGATCGAGACTCTGGTGTGATTATTTTGACGATCGCAGCAGATTCTCCAGCGGCTCGTGCAGGGTTACGTCCTGGTGACGTGATTCAATCGATCAATAATACGGCGATTCAAAGTTCTCAACAAGTGCAAGAGCAGGTTGAATCTGCAAACATCGGCAACCCCCTACAAATCACCGTCGGGCGTGGGAATCAGACAGCCGCGATCGCCGTTAAACCAGAACAACTTCCTGAGCAACAAGCTGCCGATCCGCAAGGCTAGAGCGATCAGGTGAACGGTTTAGGTTTGTAACTGACTAGAGAATCATTTCTAGTCAAAATTATAAGGAGGTCAGAGAAAATAACTTGGACAGGCAAAGGGCTTAAGTCCTTTGTTTAGCACGATTTCTCCTTACAAAACGTTCAACTTATTTTTACGAGCCTCTTAAGATCAGCATAGTTGCTTTGGTCATGCCCCGTCTTGAAGGATTGTCTACCGATGCGAATCTTGATCGTTGAAGACGATACGTTGATGATCCATGCGTTGACGAGCATTCTCACAAACCAAAACTATGCCGTTGAAGTCGTCACCGATGGTCAGGCGGCGTGGAATCTAATCGAAGCTTTTGAATATGACCTAGTGCTGCTCGATGTGCTCTTGCCCAAACTAGATGGGATTAGCCTATGTCAGCAGATTCGATCGCACGGCTACTCAATGCCGATTTTGCTCTTAACGCGGCGAGATAGCAGCCACGACAAAGCGATCGGGCTAGATGCAGGTGCTGATGATTATGTGGTCAAACCTTTTGAAGAAGAAGAACTGGTCGCCCGGATTCGAGCGCTGTTAAGGCGGGGCAGCAAAGTCTCTCAGCCTGTACTGGAGTGGGATGAGCTAAAGCTTGACCCCAGCAGTTGCGAAGTCACCTACGCCGACAAGCTGTTAGCGCTAACCCCTAAAGAATATGGGCTACTGGAGCTATTCTTGCGAAACAGTCGGCGGGTGTTTAGCTGCGGCATGATTTTAGAACATCTGTGGACGTATCAAGATATGCCCGGAGAAGAAGCCGTGCGAACTCATATTAAAGGGTTACGGCAGAAGCTCAGAGCGGCAGGAGCAGCAGATTTGATTGAGACGGTTTATGGAATTGGCTATCGGCTCAAGCCCTTAGAAGAAGCGAGGGAGCGATCGACCCTTGAATCCAATCAGGCAACGATGTTGGTCAAAATTGCAGCCGTGTGGCAGCACTTTCAAGGACAGGTAAGCCAGCAGGTTTCAGTGATCGAAGCCGCGATCGAAGCCTTGTCTCAAGGCAGTGTCGATACAGATTTGCTAGCAGCCGCACAACAAGAAGCCCACTCTCTCGCTGGCTCACTGGGAACGTTTGGGGTTCCAGAAGGGTCACGGTTAGCAGCCCACATTGAGATGGCTCTCAGAAAGAACGCGATCGATGCAAAGCCAGATCTGCAACAGTGGGTGAGACGGCTACGGCAAGAAATTTCTCAATCGCCATCCCCCTCAAAGAGTGCCGAACTCGCGCCACCGTTGACGGCTCAGATTCAGCGAGCAGGTCAAACAGACAGAATTTTACTCGTAGACGATGACCCAAAAATTCTGGCACTGCTGCAAACTTTGCTTCAGCCGTGGGGATTGCAAGTAGGCACGATCTCTGATCCCCGCCAATTTTGGCAAACCCTAGAAGCCGTGTCTCCTGATCTATTAGTGCTCGATATCGAGATGCCTTATCTAAACGGCATCGAACTCTGTAAAGTGATTCGCAATGATCCGCATTGGAGCGAGTTGCCGATCGTGTTTCTGACGGTTCATCAAGATGCCGAGGTGGTGAATCAAGTGTTTACGGTCGGGGCAGATGATTTTGTCAGCAAACCGATCGTAGGTCCTGAATTGGTGACGCGCATTATCAACCGATTAGAGCGTAACAAACAACTTCATCGCGTGGCAAAAGCAGCCGAGTCTCAACTCAATGAGGCACTAGCCAAAATCCAACAGCTACAAGCAACCATTCAAGCGCTGCAAACCGGAGAGGCATTGTTAAAAGAGACAAACGATCGTTTAACTACAGCAGAAGCCTCACCCCATGAAAGCCTGCTTGGGTAAATTCTTCCTACTTTAAACTTTGCAAATCTCGTCGCCTCTCACGGTCAAACAGAGCATCCCAACTTAGAGTTGCCCCAAGCGATTGGGCAACACCTCCTCGAAACAGTGGCGTAGTTAGATGACCCAATCACAGAAGGATTACCGTCGCTAATTGGGTGATGAAACGACCTGCCCAAGACTCCATGAGCGTCATTCTCCATCTTATTTGGCTACGAGTGAATCGAAAACGTTAAGCAGGTCTCAGCGTGAAACCTCTTTGACTTACCGCCCTTGATCTACGGCTGGATGACCCTGCGTATCCACATCTAATTGCTCACGTCGCAGCGTTTCTTCTGCCATCACCGTATCTTGATCTACGACTTTCGTGACCCGAACTTCCTCGCGCACAAATGCCTCCTTGTAAATATTAGGAGCCTCCTCATAGACCTCCATTCGAGCCACTTCCCCCTCCTCAAAAGCAGTCGCCCCAGGAGCGATCGCTGCCCCACCTACCGGAGTCACTCTCTCAATCACCACCCGCTCTTTCTCAACCGGAACTGACACTCGCGCCGTCTCTGTCTCAACGTGCTTTCCGATCGCGACTTCTCCCGTCTTCTGTCGTTGCTTATTGGCAATCAATCGTTCTTCATACAGCTTTAAAGACTGGTGCTGAGTGTCATTCACGGCATAGAGGTCGGGGTCTTGCTCATAGTGAGAAACTTCTTTCATCGTGCTCTGAGCCACACTCGTTGTGGTCGCTGGACGATAAACATCTCGCACCTGTTCCTCATAGTGATGATCAACCCGCTCTAGGTCATGAAGATCAGGTAAGCGTTCGATCTGCCCTTTGCTCAAGCCATCCACATATACCCGATGGTCAGTGTAGTTAATGTGAGCTAGCCCGATCGGAAGCAATGCTTTCTTGCCAAAGCCCGATAAACCCATATCAACCACTAAATACCGAAACCGTCCTTGTTGCTCGTCCACTAAAATATCAGTCACCGAGCCAACCTTTTTGCCACCTTGAGTGCAAACCTCAAAAGTCTTGATCTCAGATTTACTATCAGAATGTCCTTCGCGGTAGGCAGGATAAAAATCTTCTAATTTAATCAGCGGCATTGACTGAATCCCCACGTTTTCTGGACATCGACTTCATGTTAGAGGTAGCGCATCACTTTGCCATTCTTCAAAGGGATGAGACGAGGGTTAAATCTATCCAACATTGCCAAAACTCTTCTTAATCTTTAGGAAGAGTTCAAGAGTTGTATGCGGAATACTCAACTGGGGCGATCGCGCCCGCCGTCGAGGGGAATTTCACCAAAAAAAGAAGAAGGGCAAGACCGATAAAAGTCTTGCCCTTCTTCTTTTTTGCTACATACCCCCAGGGGAATTCGAAGCATATTATTTGAACGGAGAGAAAAGCAGCCTAACCGGGATTTTGCTCCTTCCACTGTGCGGCGCATTTGACTCTGATCTCAGTCGCTAAATCCTCAAGTGCCATCGCAGTCTCTAAGTCATTCATCTCTCTCTTTAAAAGGAGATTACGAAGGTAGTCGCGAATACGATCAATTCGCTCTAAGTCAAGACTGCTCATCGTTCTCCTTTTTAGATTTGTGCCCTAAAATCTCAGACACACTGTCGCCCCCCTTCCTCACAAGGGCTTGAGAGAGTTGAGTCTGAATTTGCATTTGTGAGCTATTCCATCTCGATTCATTTTCTAGTCGGCTGAGCGTTGCAAGCATTCTCGATTGATTATCCTTGATCTGATTGAATTCAAATTCCCTGCGATCTTGATCACGGATGCGAACTCGCAACCATCGCAACATACCGATCACAGTCGTGCCACTGCCAGCGAGAAACGTCAAAACCGCGAGTAGAGATTTAATGTCTGTGCTATCCACTGGGTAACCTTGCGAGATTGTAGACAAGCTGAATCGCTCCAAAAAGGTTGCTACTACCGGCGTTCGGCTGAACGATCAGATAGAAAAGATTTGTAGAGATTGCTGCAACATCAACCAAAACATTGATCGGCGTGTTCTTTCGTGCCCAGACGTTTGCAGCATTTCCAATCGTGTTGTCTGTAAAAAACGTGTTAGCGGCTCCAGTGGTAGAAATTGTGAGTAGGTCGAAGTGCCAGTAATAAGAGGTAGTTTGAGGGTAATTGATTACAAAATTGCTGTTAATCGCCTTGAAATAGTAGTTAAACAGGGGATTGCAATGAATGAAAAAATCGAATCTCGCTGGCAGATTGTTGAGCGAATAATCTATCTCAAAGTCTGGACTCAGCCACTTTCCCCCGTCCCATCTCCAGAGCCAGCCATAGAGCGGAAAGTTTGAGCTATTTAGCTCTAGCCAAGTATCACCGATACTTTTGATCGATGGTTCTGTGTGGCTCCGCGTCTGTCCATTGCTAGAGCCAATCGCTACGGGTGACTGACTGGCTTTAAATAGTGGCATTAGGTGAACTCAGTGATGACCGCGTTTCCATTGGCAACTGTCCAAATCCCGCTAACTGCGCCGGTGTAGTGATACGGAAGTTCATAATAATCGTCGGGTTCAAGCTTGGCTGTAAAGGCAGTACTAGAAGCGGTAGCAGCGAAAGCCAGATAGAGGATCGCGGTGCTTTCATTGGTAATAACGGCTCCCTTTCGTGCGGTGTTAGCTGCAAGAAGTACGGCGGATGCAATCACGGAGACAACGCTAGTTATAGTTCCCGTTGTGCTGGATTCATCGATCTGTCCGATTGTTGAAGTGTGGAATAGTGGCATGATTAACCTTCCTTGGTTATTAGTTAGCTTTCAATGAAACTACGAATCGAAACTTGACCGTCTGAGGTATCCCACACGCCCCAGATTTCAGCCGTTAAATCGAACGGGAACTCAAAATACCAACCCGGAGCAATCTCAACAAGACAATCATTAGATGAGACTTTGGCATCCACATCTAGATAAAGCGATGACGGGCTGTGATTGCGGAGCGTTAGCCCAATCCGGCTGACGTCGCCCTGGACTAACCGGATAGCCGTCGTTTTGGCAGGAACTAGATCCTTCCGGATTGTGACCTTTTTCTTAGGGGCAGCCCCAGGAAGTAGCGGCATTGTGGGAATTAAGTTAGTTGATTGACTCGGATTTGAATTTGATCTAGTTGTGATTTTAAGGAAGTGGTCAGAACTTCCGTACTGTCGCTCTCTGTGCCGATGTACTGGTAGAGAATGAAGTTTATTTGTTCATGCCAGAACGGAATTTCTAGCTGAAGCAGATAACTTGAGGCAACTTGAGGCAATAAAATTAGCCTTGGATTGTTGAGCGGAACGGGGATTCGATCCAGTTCTGCGTTTCCAAAATCTGTTGCCCCCGTACTGATGATCGGTCGCAGCCATCCTCCTAAATACCAGGTATCTTTCGCTAGTGGATTCCTGCATCCGGCAACTAAAATCCGGTGCTCTGCCTGAACAGGTAAGAGGATTCTAGGGATAGGCTTGTAGCCTCGCGGGCCCAGAGACTGACTTGTGTAAGTATTGGCATAGAGCAATTGCCAGTTACTCGCGTTCCCAAGCTGTAGAACCGGATAGCTCACTGTTTAACCTGTTGCCAGCCGTATTTTTCTGCAATGCCTGGATGCTCTGCCTCTAGCTGGGTGGCAACCGCAAACAGAGCGATCGCCATAGCATCACCATCAAGATTTTGCAGATTCAACTTCGCCCCAGTGGTGAGCGATAGGGCAGAGGTAAGCAGCATCGTCTCTGCATTAACGCCTAAATGAGAGAAAAGATTCCTAATGTCCATCGTCGTTAGTTCTCAATCAGAATTTGATGGTCAATGATGTAATTGATCGCCTGCTCCGTCTGATCCACGTATTCACTCGGATCAATAGAGTGCGATTCGAGCAAATCCAGCACCACATCGGGGTGTTCGTTTCCAGAGAGACAAGCCGATATCGCTTTTTGCCTTGCGAAGTATCGCTCTAACTCACTCTGCATATCGAGTGAGTTAAAGTCTGGATGCTCTAGTTCAAAGGTCGTAACCGGGAACAGAGCGTCCATCGTTAATACTTCTCTGGTGAAAGGTAGACCTTGAGCGTAGAGCCGACGGGAGCTAACTCAGTCTTGATAGTCTGGAAAACAGCCAACTCAGTTTCACTTGCGCCAGATGCAGACTTCCCAAACGGAATAGATCGCGACGTGCCGCCATAGGACAGATACTTCGTCTTTGTGATGTGCGACTCTTTAACCGTTCTCTCTGCATTGCTTCGACCCGTGACGATAGTGACGCGAGAAGCTCGAAAATTCTTAAGGGTTAGCGCTACATCTCCAGAGGGCAACGCTGCTAACGTGTGAACGCCAAAAGCACCTTCATGAGTGTCCCAAGCTTGCTTGTCAGCCGAAACTTTAATCGTGTCTGCTGTCCCAATGTTTAGAGAGAAGGGATTCACATAGAGAACTTGGCTAGGCTGGCGAGCTGCTCTGGTTCCGATTCCGGGCTGACGCTCTGTCTTGCCCTGGATGTAAGCCACATAGTTCTCAAGCGCAGCCGTATATCTCGCTGCCTGGTTAATCCTGCTGTAGTGTCTTGACATAAAAAGAAATAACTGGTGGTAGGGTTGTGTCTATACTCTGCCCTACAAAATAATTGTTTTAACTCTAATTATTTAGTGCAAAACCTATATAGTTTCAAACCAGTTTTAGACCATAAACTTAATGAACTAAAGGTTTCCCCCTGCCTGACTTATCGATCAAAAGCGTGGGAGATGCCACACCCCAAATGTGTAGCTCTGCCCTCCGAAAATGCACTGTAGATAACGGTCTACGCCTTGGTAGTCTACGCTCTTTCCCGTAAATTTCCTGACTAGGGGGAATTACCGGGAAGGTATTTCTAGACTGTGAAATTGTCAGGAACTTCTCCTGAAACTCATGCCCTCGAATTTCTAACACTGTCTCAATGACTGCAACGGCTTCAGATTCCCCGGTAACAGAAAGGATCAACTGATACCCGTTGATCAGATCTCGATAACTAGCTTTAATCACTCCGGTTTGATAGCTATAGCCGCTACCAGCCCCTAGCACTTCCTTTACTCTGACTGCTAGTGATTGGGCATCTTGCGGCGTGATCGTTTGACTCGTTTTATCCATCATTCTAAACGAGATTCTAGACCTTACTGGCGTGGTATTGCTTTCAAGATGATCTGATGTCCACTGCTCTTGAAAGTGCAACACGACTTGAGGCTTAAAAGTACCGCCACTTTGATGATCGAGTGTGGGAATCGCATAGACCGGTGTGGGCAGATTGGCTTGCACTACCCAATAGTACAAATTGAGTCGCAACACGATCATATCGATCGTGTCGTCATCGGTCAGAAGACAAGCCAATTTTAGAGATGAGTTCGCATCCTCCAGATCATCTGGGATTACGCCTATAAACGATTGCTCAACGATACGGTTATGTAAACCGATCATGGTTTGCAACAGGTGTTCATAGGGCGAGAAATCATCGGGTAAAGGCATATTAATTAAAGTTCAATAGATCGGCTTCAGCCGGTATCGACCCTACGCTGTCAGTCTTAACTTTTGTCTCTGCTGTTGCAGTTGGTTTATGCTCTGCTGGAGTTGGATGAGTCACGTCTGTAAAATCCGTTTGGAACTCTCCAGATTGCTGCTCTATTTGTGTTATCGATTGTTGGGCTGATATTACCGACTGTGCAACAAAATCGATGTTGCTTACGATGTTCAAAGCGTTAAATGTAGCGGTAAAAAACTTGTTGTGAAAGTTCGGCGCTGGATTCATCCAAGCGAACGCTCTCTCTCCTAATACTTTGTACTTCTTTAATGCGTTTCCGATTTGTGCATTTGAACTGCCGATGATGTTCAGAGCGTTTAGTATACTCCATGCCATTGATTGAACTGAATTTATAATGTTGCTACCTGCCTGGTAGATTCTGCTGAGTGCCTTCCATTCTTTTTTAATTCCCTCTAGCTCTTGAACTCCTAATATTTGCTTGAGTATATCCTCTATTCCTTTATCGAGTATCTGATTTATATTTAGCGCGTCTCCTTCCTTGTTCTTAATCCCAATCGCACTTAGACCGTCGCTAATCATTTGTAGCGTTACAATCTTCAGTGAGTCACACAGAAAATAGGCATTCTGCAAAGTCAATACAAACGTTAGGATGTTGAGCACTCGATCTAGATGGAGCCAGTCTGAAAGCTTGTCAAACCCTTCCTTGAAGCCTTGAAGAAATCCAGATATTCCACCGGGAACCTGATCGCCTAATTTAGTGTTGATCGTGGTGAGTAGTCCAAGTTCCCCGGCATTTAAGCCAACATTCAACCCGTTACCATTCAGCTTATCTAGTATCGACTGCTGTCCCGTCTCCAAACCTGCCATACATCCGTCTTGGCATTTTTGTTTAGTCGCCGTCGGTGGTTTCGGTGGTTCCTTTGACTTTGTAATGTCATCCGCCGTTTGTGGGTCGATCGTTCCAGTTGGGTCGATCGGCTTGGGGAACACTGGAGGCGTGGACGGTAAGAACGGCGTTAGTGCTAGTGGGGCAAGTGGAACTAGCGGATTATCAGGGATAGGGCTTTTCTGCTGCTCAGGTGGCTGATCTTCTATTGGTCGTGGTCTAGTAATTTTGGGGGCAGGTGTTGCTAAGCGAACCGGATCGCCTCCGATCTCTATATCTGGTGAAAGTGGGGAACCCGAAACCGTCGCGGTTATGTCTGCTTTTCTCGCTGGAAAGATGCCCCGATCGTTGAGTCGTTGGTTAGGGTTTACGGGACCCGGTTCAAACGGCGGAGGGTTTTGAATCGGGTTGGGTGTCGGCGGTGTTTGGAATGGGTTGAAGGGAGACGGAGGAATAATCGGAGCAGGCTTTTCTTCTTTCGGGTTTGTGGGTTCTGGCTTCTGGATGGGGTCGAACGGTTTCGGAATCGGTGGCAATGTCGGCGGAAACATCGGGGAGAGCGGAGGACTTGCAGATGGTGATTTAAAGTCATTCGGATCGAGGATCGTCGGAGGGGAAGCCTGATCGTAACCATGCCAGTTTGGGACATGAGGAGGTAGAAACGGCTTATCGGTTTCAGGGACGATGTTTGTCGGATCTTCGGGGTTCCGATGATTACCAATACTCGGTCCGAGGTTCTGAAGCGTCCACGGTTCAATGATTGTGTTGCCATGACCTACTATGACGGGATCGAATGATTCGAAAAAATCCCAGGTAATTAAATAGTGATCCGTGCCCTCTCTTAAGAAGACCTCACTGGAGGCAAACGACCGCTCACCGATCGAAGAGATAGCGTAAGACAACACGCTAAGCGTTAGATATTGCTTGTTGTTGGGAGAGTAAAAGCTGATATCTGTTGCAACCGGAAACCATTTTTTTGATTCAGCGTTAGGCTTGTCACCCGGTTTAGGAGGCAGTTCTCCAGGTTTTGAGTTCTTAAATGGGTTCAACCAGGGAGGAATACCCATGTTTCGCAAGGTGTTATCGGCGTTTCGTCTGAGTCTTTCGTTCTCTTGTTGCAGGGCTTTTTGCGCTTCTGTATATCGCGGATCAGGGGCAAAAATCCCGTTTGGATTGTTCGGATTTAAAAAGTTTGGTCCCTGCTGAATCAAACCCGGTATGACAATCAGCCCAATGCCAACCCCGAACGAGGTAGCGTCAGCGCCTCCAATTTTGGGCAGAAGTCCTTTCCCACCAGCAGATGTTGGGATTGGCATTTGATCGGCGGCGAGCGGGTTTGGGTTTCTAAACCCTGGATTGTCGTTTAATGATCGTCCTTGTGTCAGTCCCTGCTGATATCGCAACTCTCTCTGGTAAAACGAGTCTGAGATTTTCTGAGGTTTCGGCGGTTCAAACGGCGGCGGTGGCGGCGGGGTCCGGTTTGGAACCTTAAAGTATCCGTCGTTCCCGTTCGCCGCCGGATTGTAATAACTGCCTGTGAGTTGAGCCCTCTCTGCTAGGGAGCTAGTTGGTAGAGGCGGCTCCGAGACCGAGGACGGGGTGCGGTTTGGAACCTTAAAGTATCCGTCGTTCCCGTTCGCCGCCGCCTGATTTTTAAACGCGTCGTTGAACTTCTCGATCGCAGATTGGTGAAAGGCATCGTTAGTGCTTGCCATCAGTTCGCCTTGAATGCTGCGGGAATGCTCACGTTGCTGAACTCGTTTGCAAACATCCAGAGCTTTTTAGAACGATCTGAAATGTAATTCATGTCGAGTTCTAGCGATGCGCGGGTTAGGAGACGGTTAGAATTATCAGCCGCCGAGAAGATTCCCGACTGCATCACGTACTGAGCGAAGTTTTCAGCCTCTAAAATTGCAAGAGATGGATTGATCCGAGCAAGGGTCAAACCGCTCCAGGCGTGCAACTGTTCAAGGGTGACGATCGCATTAGGGATGTCGGTTGCGAGATTGATCACAGTCATTTTGTATCACCATAAACTTGCTACCTCTATGATGCCCGTGTAGTACGACTCTGGACTAAAAACGGACTAAAAAGCCGATGTAGTGTCATACTACATCGGCTGAAACCGTGATTCCCTCGCTAGCTCAAAACTCTCAACCAGTGATTCTCTCGTTGAACTTCTGCGGAATTAGCAGTTAATCAGGGAGGCGATAGTAGCGACGGCGTGACGCATAACTATCAGCTGGTCGATCCTCTCCCCAATAGCTGCAAATTTGATTGTGTTCTTCCATCGACCATAAAACAGGGTAGAGAGTCCCAACTCTTCGATTCAATTCCTTTCCTAGCATCGGAACGGTTTTAGGTTCTTTTGCAAGTGCCGATAGAATTTTGTTTCTTAGCTCGTCACGGCTTAACCATCTGATAAATCGTTCAAACATGGTTCTTATTTGATTGGGACTTCTGCGGTCTGAGCAACTAATCAGAGTTCTACTTGCCCCGTGAAATCTTCGATATCCCAAAGATGGTGGCAAGAGAAGCATTCTTTATAGGTTCCCGTTACCTCCCACTGCTCTAATCCAATGCTCCAATCTACTAAGCTTTCATCTGTAACCAATTTGGCTTCTGATTTACATTGCGGGCATGGTTCGCAATCTTCAAGCTTTTCGCGTGTGCTTATCTCCATAATCTGTCCTGAACTTTTGCGGTCATCGCAGCTAATCAGAGCGGATCTATTCCTAAATCTAAAGCAAGGTCTAACCAGGATTGCAACTCTTCTACGGTCGTGGCGTTATGGATAGTCGATCGCAGTCGTCTTAAGTCTTTCTCCTGATCAGATGGAACCTTCCATCCGTCGAAGTCTGCCCAGTGCTGAAAGTAATCCTTGAGGTAGGCATATAAATCGCTGTGCAGTGGCAAATCGTTCACGAATCTCTGGACAGCGATTTCTAGTACGCCCGATCTTTCGTATCTCCAGTAAAGCAACTGCCCAGATTCAGGATGAGGATAGGTCACAGTCATAAACTCCATCTTAAGAGTCGCTTTAGTATTTTATGCTCTTGAACCTCTGCTGACCTCGCAACTGTTCACCACCGTCGATCGGGGTCATGCCGTGGCACCCCATAGGTAAGGGTAAAGCAACGGCTATAGAGATTTCTGCCCATTAGTGTCCAACGCCCTCGGTAAGGTCTAGTGTTGGCTCCTGAAAAAACTATATCAACGTCATAGTCACCCGGCTTAAGGCTGTAGGTCTGAGTTACACCATTCTTGGGACAGTTTGGAGGTGACTCCGCATAGACTTGGCATTCTGGGCAGCGGGGAATGATTGCTGACTGTTGCTCAACGCCCTTGAAGAAAACCTTCATCTCTTCGGGTGACGAGTTTGTGATAGAAAGCTGAACCAGGTCTGAGTTAGTGGCACCCATTGACTGTGGAGGAGGCAACGGGATGTAATCTTCGCTCGCAGGTGGTAAGGCAGATCTGTTGGTATGTGAAAACGACGTCGAAAGAGCCGAGAGCAAAGCGAAACCGACGATGCCACTCATCCACATGGGACTGATGTTAGATCTACGCGGTTTACGTGGAGAGAAATAATCGGCTGGGGAATCTTGCCAACGTAGAGGGCGTTGCCTTGCTCTTGGTTTTCGAGCCGCTTTGTCGTAAGCCTGGTTAATTAGAAAGAACAGCAAGAAAATCAACGCGATCACGGATACGCCGATCGCAAGCATGGTGTTGATGTCTGGTTGCATAGGGAAGAATAGGGGTAGGTAAAGCCAAACCGAATCCCTCCCAGCCATCTGAGAGGGATTTTGCTATTTTTCCCAATCGAGCGATCGCTCACCCAAACGATCGCTACTTCAACGGTCTAAGCTACGTTTTCGCATAAACCTGTACGTCATTTATTCCAAACACGCTATCTCTACCCGTCACCTGGTTGCGAACCTTCACGTACTCGTGGTCACAAAGGATCGCTAAAACCTTGCTCGGCTGCCGCAATTCCTCAAACATGACTGACCCCATCTCATTGATAGGCACGATTAAGGCAGACTTCTTGCTCGGTGGGAGTTCTTTAGAGTCGATCTTAGTGCTTTCACGACGGCTCCATGTAGCGGAAGTGTTCGCAATCACGATATCGCCAACAGAAATCGAATGATCGACCCCATAGATCGCGGCTGCCTCATTCTCAATAATGAGGGGTGCGATCGACCCTGCGATCGACACGCGATCGACGTCGCGATCGACACGATTTTCTATATGAAATATGGGGGTTTGAGGATCATTGATCGGTCGATCGCCATTTTCGGGGTTTCTCAACAACGAAATTTCATCGTTTTTAGCGATCGACCGATCAATGATCTCTGAATCCATTGATAAACCGTTCTTTTCGTGTCGATCGCTAGGTTGATCGCACGTCGATCGCGGCTCGGCTGGCGATCGACGTGTACCCACGTAGTAAAGCATCGTTTTATTGTGTCCTTTTGGGCACCTCGATATCAGTCCCTTGCTCCACATTTCCCTGACGACCTTTCTGACCGTGTTCTTGTTTAGCTGGAGATGATGTGCCAATTCTTCGGTCTCATAGGGCAAGCCGTAATGCTCGTCCTCGTTTAGCCAGAGTTCGATCCGCTTTTCGGTGTGAGCGGTTTCTTCTTGCCCATCGTCACCTTCCTTGCCGATATATCTAAAGCCGTAAGTTTCTTCGTCGAACTGGAGTTTATAGCGTCCTGGTGGTCGTCCCATTCGAGTCTTCTGAACTCTCAGCACTCGTTCCCCGCTACTCTCATCCGCGACGGTCAAGCCCCAAACCTCGGAGGCTGAATTGAAAAGGGCTTTGGTTCCGCGTGACTCACCTTCTGAGTTGGAGTGGTGAATCACTGCGAAGGTGCAGCCGTAGCGATCGCCCAAATCATTGAGCTTGAGCATGAATCGAGCGTACTCGGTGTCATTCTCACTGATCATCGTGTTGCGGTTGATGGAGGTCACGGAGTCGATCATGCAGAACGTGATTGGATCGCCTGATTCCTTGCCTTCTTTGAGATACGCCTCTAGTCGAGCCATGTTTTCGACTTGCCAGCCGGGTACGACCTGTACGGGGTGATCGTTGGTGAGTTGGCGAACTTCTACCATCCGTTCGACAGTCACCACGACGGGTTCATCGGATTGCAGCACTAGCACCCGACCCTGCGAGACAGGGTAGCCGTTCCACGGTTGCCCTTTTGCGATGCACTCAATTAATTCGTAGAGCAGTAACGACTTGCCCGCGCCACCCATTGCGTGAAGGAGAAGCACAACGCTTTTAGGTATCCATCCACTAACAAGCCATTCTTTAACGTTTTGGCAGAGCTGCCCCAGGTCTTCGACCCCATAGGCGATAAACGGGGTTTGGTTGATGAGTGCTTTGTAATAGCAGTTCATCATGGAGTTCTTTGAGATTTTGAAGCGTCTGGAGAGCCGATCGAGCTTAAATTCCCTCACCCCTTCGTCGGGAATAGATTCGATACCGCGAATCTGTTCAACCATTTTGTTGAACTCGACTTCCTCTAAGTCAACCTTGAAGGTTTTTTCAAGAATGGTTTGGGCGATTTCTTCGACTAGCTCGATCGGAGCTTCAAAGGTCTTTGCGAGTCGAGCGAGTTTAATCTTTGCTCGGTTGTTGAGGTCTTTGACTTGCTCTAGACCTGCTTCTACGATTTGCTCTTCAAAGCTGCGTTGGAAGTTGCTCTCAACTTCGTCCCAGTGGTTTTTCTCTGGCTGAAATCCTGATACCATTTCGTTATCTCGCTTTCTTAAGTGTTTTCGCTGCTAGAAGTTCCCGGTAAACGCTGTCTACTGGGCTGAGGTGAATGATTAATCAACAAGCCCGACGGCAAGAGGCTCAATTCTGTCCGTCGGGCTTTTTGCGGGTTAGATGTGGTGATTCATAGGTTATTCTTTGGTTGATGCTTTTGAGAAGGAACTGAAGGCGATCGCTCTCATTGCTAGGAGGGGCGATCGCTTTTTTATTCGTCGTCGTGATCCCACATTTGGGTTAGGCGCTCTAGCGTGGCCTCTTGCTCTTTGCGCGGCAAGAGATCGAATAAGGTGCCTATGTGTGTCTGGATTATGTCGGACTCCCACTCGTCAGGCAGAAACTCTAGCAGTGCGGTCAGTCTGTCTTCGTTCTTCATGGGCTGAGGTCTTAGCTCTAGGAGGTCTTCTTGTCTGGCTTTCCAATCTCGATCGGTCATTCGTACTCCTCGTCAATGATTTCAATCTCGATACCGCCGTCGTCGTTTTCAAGGTGGTCGTGCAGCTCGTCCAGGATGGCTGATTGCCGATCGACAGTCAATTCCTTAAACAGCGTGAGGATTACCTCTTCTTTGGGAGTCAAGTTAGTCATTAGTACAAATGGCTGAATTGATCATTGGGTAAGGGTTTAAGCGATTATTGGGAGACGGCAGCGCGGAGCATCGATGGGGTCGTCAACCGTGCTGCATACCCTCAAGAAAGTCTCTAGGCATCTAGACAACCATGCTGAACGCATGAGCTTTGCGCTGCATATTGTTGTTTATTGGCTTTGGAATATGAAAAGTTTTCAGGAACCTACAAAGGATCTTACAGGAAAAGTTTTCATAAGAAAAGTTTTCTTGTAAGATGAATGAAA
The DNA here is from genome assembly GCA_965277365.1 of Phormidesmis sp. Lineage (GTDB taxonomy): Bacteria > Cyanobacteriota > Cyanobacteriia > Leptolyngbyales > Leptolyngbyaceae > Phormidesmis_A. The sequence goes on from CBDICO010000008.1 coordinate 180,610, forward strand.
CCAATCAGCGCTCTTGCTTAGTAGAAATGCGTGAAGAGTACGGAATCACTCAGGAACAACTTGCTAAAGCTCTAGGAGTGACATCCAGAACCATCATTAATTGGGAAGGTGGACACCATGAGCCAAGGTTGACGATTAGGCAAATCAAGGCACTTTGCATTCTGTTTAAGAAGTCGATCGAGGAAATTCCTGATGACTTTTCTCGACACAGACCCCAAAACAAAAAAGCTGAAGCATGACGCACACTTCAGCATTAGTAACGATTAGGAGGTAAAGAAAATCTTAAGTCCAGGGCAGAGCGCTAACTCTCCCTGGTCGTCTCCACCAAGGGTTAAGCAATGGAGCAATTCAATTGTCTATTATTTTCTCGATTCCAACTAAAAAAGAGCGATCGCCGCCATCCAGGAAGCGATCGCTCTTTTGTGTCTGAATCCTCTCACCCAAAATTATGAACCAAATCACCAAACCTCGATCAATCCCGTGGGCTGCATCGCCGCCAGCTTCTCAGCATGACTATCCGATCGTATCAAACCAGGGCGTTAACTATCAAATGGTGCCACTGCAACTGTTTGATCAACTCAAAAGCGATAACCAAAACCTGAAGACTCAAAACGATAACCTCATTTGGTTATGTGTTGGGTTAGCAGCCGTCGCGATCGCCTCCGGTCTTGCCCTATTTCTCAACGCCATGAAACCAGCACAAGCGACGATCACCGTTGAGAAACCCGTCATCGTCACTCAAGAGAAAGTCGTCCCGACCGCTTGCCTCCTGTTCTGTGGCAAGTAATCTCATTCACAAATAACTTAGGAGAATCTCAAATGTTGAACTCATTTATCACTCGCAACACATCCTCAAACTCAGCACTTGGAGGCATCAGCCCCAACCAACTGCTGCAAGTCAACTCCCAATCAATCACCCCCAATAACCCCGGTGATCTCAAAGAAGTGCGAACCGTCAAGGTTGAGCGCAACTATCGACCCGCCACTAAAGAGGAGGCAAACCATGCGCGGGTTGAAGCTGCGAAGGCTCAATCACAAGCCAAAATAAACACCCAATACTATCGAGCACTGGCAAAACACGAAAAAGCCGATGCTCAATCTCAATCGGCTTACCGCAAATATCAGTCAGCGCAAGCTGGAGCCACTTACCAAAAGACGACCGCTAACGCCCAACTGGGCAAAACGCTTTACAACTTGGCACCCCAATATGCCAAAACTCACATGAGTCTAGGAGCCGCCGGCGAAGAAGCAGCCGTCAAGTTTGCAGAATATCAAGCTACCTACCAACGCCGCTAATCAACCGGAGGAATAAATCATGAAAATGGCTAGGTTGTTCTCCTATGGAGTGTTCAGCCTAGCCATCTCCTCATTTATGGGGCAGATGGCTAGTAGTTTTCCGTTCTTTCAGTCGATCGTCTGGATACTCTTCTTTCTCATGCTCACCACATTGATCGCCGTCATCTTTGCGGGTGATGCCTTCGATGCGTGGTTTGGCTTCTCAATGCGATGGTCATTCGGGGTAGTTCTAGCGCTGTTTTCACTCTGCATTATTGGAGGTTTCCTCGGATGGATCGTTATCGCAGCTTGAACTCTAAGCAGAAGTGGATCGCTTCTACCGTGTTGGGCAGCGCCTCCTACCTGATCTTGATGGCAGGAGGGCGATCAATTCCTACGCCGATCCGCTTACTCTGTTGGGCAATTCCGATCGGTCATCTAGGCTATAGCCTCACCCAACTCAAGCCGATGGAAGAGCAGGTCTCAGAAGAACAGGGCATGAAGGCACTGCTAAAACAGCAGGAAGAACACGCGATCGTCCGTCAGCATCAACTCAACATGGTCTCTCGCGAGGTCGATTTCCTTGGCACTCTCAAGGCTATGCACGATGAATATGGGGTAGAGCCATCGGCTCCCAGTCCTCAAGATGGCAATTGGGGGTTCAACTTAGGCAACCCGTTCGGATTGCTGGAAGCGTCTATCCCGCTAGACAGAAAAATTCTTGAAAGCTGCGGGGAACCTGCTCTAGCACTGTGGCATTACATCTCACAAAGAAATCACAATCTCTGTGATAAAGACGGATGGATTAACATCTCAAAAGTTCGTGCGAATTGGGGAAAGGATAGGAACTTAAATGCTGAAGCAGTTAGACAGTTGCTATCAGGATTAAGCAACTTTGGAGTAGGTAGCTGGAAAGATTCTCGGCTACAAGAATGGAAGCTTCTCCTAACCCTATAAGTCAGTCGTGGGGGTGATGGGGGATTTGATGGGGGAATGGGGGAATCACGCCCCTACCTATAGTCAAAATCAGCACCCCCACCAAATCCCCCACCAAACCCCCATGAATTCCCCCATCACGACTAAGAAAAATCCCGTTTCTATAAAAGCCGATTGAAAGTAATAAGAAAAAGCTTTAGATGCCCCGTAGCTGCCACGATTGGATTGAAAGATTTAAGGAAGACTACTTTCAACGGGGTAGCTCAGAAACCACTTGGAGAACTGAGTATTATAAGATGCTCAAACTCCTACCTCTAGACAAGCCTTTAACCGCTCAATTGCTGCATGAATTAGTAACCTCAACTCAAGTCAATACTCGCACTCGGCTCCGCGCTTGCATGGTAGCTGGACAGCTTGCCCGGTTCGCGAAAATCGACTATGACCCCGCTCGATATCGAGGCAAGTATTCTTCTAAAAGTGTTTCCCCTCGCAACATTCCCAGTGATGATCTGATTGTTGAGTGGTTCGATCGCCTCAAGAATCCAGCGTGGCGATGGGTCTATGCAATGTTGGCAACCTACGGAATCAGACCTCATGAAGCCTTCCGAGTAGACTTTGACCAACTCCAAACAGATCGCATCCTATGGGTCGAGAACGATACCAAGACTGGGAGCCGTCAAGTCTGGGCATTTCACCCTGAATGGTTTGAAGAATTTGACCTCTCTACCGTCCGGCTGCCCAACATCCAGCTAGACCGGACCAACGATCGGGTAGGGCATAGCGCGACAGCTTACTTTGGTGAGTTGGGCTTGCCCTTTCGCCTCTATGACCTGCGTCACCGTTGGGCTATCCGCACCCTGGAATATGGGCTAGACATCGGTCTAGCTTCAAAGCAGATGGGTCACAGCCGCGAAGTGCATGAACGCATCTATCACCGTTGGATCAACGCCACAATTCACCAGCGAGCTTATGAGGCGATACTCAATCGAGACGATCGCCCTCGTCCACCTGAACGGAGAATTTCACCAAAAAAAGAAGAAGGGCAAGACCGATAAAAGTCTTGCCCTTCTTCTTTTTTGCTACATACCCCCAGGGGAATTCGAATCCCCGTCGCCTCCGTGAAAGGGAGGTGTCCTAGGCCTCTAGACGATGGGGGCGTATTTCACAACCTTGACTAATTTAGCGTATGAGTCTGAGTCTGTCAACACTCGGCTCGTGCTTCAAATGACAGGGATAAGTTTGAAACTCATGATAGGAATAGGTTCTCGAAAAATAGCCCATACAACAAAATTCCGAAAGCGTGGTTAGTCGCTTTCAGGATTTGCGAGAGATTTGACCTAAATTAAGCGGGTAGCGAGAATCGAACTCGCAACTAATGCTTGGGAAGCATTCATTTTGCCACTAAACTATACCCGCGACTAGCTATCTAGCCATCATACATCTACTTGGGAGTGGAGAAACTTCCCGGTTGTCCATTAGCGGCGATCGAGCCTTCTGACCGTCGCTTCATCGACCCTTTGAGCAGCTTTCCAAAAATGACGGCTTGCCAATGATCGATGTACGTAAAGATCACCGGAACGACGACCAGCGTTAGCAGCGTTGAGGTAAGCAGACCTCCAATCACAGCGATCGCCATCGGACTTCTCGACTCAGACCCTGCCCCAATGCCGAGCGCGATCGGAATCATGCCTGCAATCATGGCGATCGTGGTCATTAAAATCGGACGCAATCTCGCGACTCCAGAATCAATGACTGCGTGATAAGTTGGTTTACCTTCTCTCTGGTTAATCAACGCATAATCAACTAGCAAAATCGAGTTTTTGGTCACCAGACCCAAGAGCAAGACGACTCCAATCAGGGCGATGAGTCCTAGTTCTTTGTGGGTGATCAGCAGTCCGAGCATGGCACCGCCGATCGAGAATGGCAACGCCACCATGATCGTGATTGGATGCAGAAAATCGTTAAACAGCAACACCAACACTGCGTAGATAAAGACAACTGCTGCTAGTAGTGCGCCGCCAAAGTTGCTGAAGACTTGACCCAGAATCTTCGCGTTTCCGAAGTTTTCTCTCGTCACCCCGGCTGGCAGAGATTGGAGAATCGGTAACTGGTTAATTTTGGCTAATGCGTCGCCGATTGCTAACCCTTTAAGGTTGGCTTCGACCGAGATATTCCGAGATCGATTGTAGCGATCGATTTGAGAAGGACCACTCCCGAAGCTAATGTCTGCAACCGTTTGCAACGGCACTAACACCCCACTTTTGTTTTGAATTTGTAGACTTCTAATCGTCTCAATGTTGTTACGTGACTTGGGGTCTAGCTGAACGCGAATCGGAATCTGGCGATCGGGCAAATCAAATTTTGCCAGGTTTGCATCAAAGTCTCCCAGCGTTGCCAGATTTGCAGTTCGGGCAATTTGCTGGACGGTGATGCCTTGGTCGGCGGCTCGTGCTGGGTCAGGCGTAATTAAGATTTCTGGCTTGACTAAACTGGCGCTAGACGTGACTTCTACCAATCCTGGGATCTGGCGCATTTGCTTTTCTAGCTCGTTTGCAGCTTGAGTCAACGCTGCCGGAATTTCGCTTTTAAGCACGATCGCGAGCTCTTTCGAGCCGCCGCCGGGTCCACCTTTGACAAAGCTGATGCGTGACCCTGGCACTTGAGCAAACGTGGGACGAATCTGATCTTCAAACTCTTTGCGAGTCATCTTTCGTTCTGACTTGGGCTTGAGTTTGGCATAGAGCGTCGATTTTGCGATTGCTTCACTGGTTTGCACGCCCTCAACGGCAGGATGTTGCAGCAGCAGAGTTGTCAATTGTTGAGTCGCTTGATCAGTGTCTTCAATCGTCGAACCGGGTGGCAGTTGCAGCGAGATGGTCGATAAACTCAAATCGGCGTTAGAGAACAGCCCAACCGGAATTTTAGGCACCAGACTTAAACTGCTGATGAGAAACACGATCGCGACTGATAGCGTCACCAGTCGATGTTTAATTGACCAGGTGAGCAGGCGACGATATTGAGCCGATAAGCGATCTTCTTGGGGGGCTTTGGCGTGATCTTTCATCAAGTAAGCTGCCATTAATGGCGTGACCATTCGGGCGACCAGCAGCGAGAAGAGAACTGATGCTGCCACAGTGATGCCAAACGGACGAAAGAACTGCCCGGTGATGCCCGTCATGAAAGCGACGGGTCCAAACACGGCGACGATCGTAAACGTGGTGGCAACGACTGCTAAACCAATCTCATCGGAGGCATCGATCGCGGCTCGATAGGCTGATTTGCCCATCTGCATGTGACGTTCGATATTTTCGATTTCGACGATTGCGTCATCTACGAGAATGCCAACCACGAGGGCTAGTCCTAAGAGAGTCAAATCGTTCAACGTGTAGTCCAACACTTTCATCACGATGAATGTTGGAATCAGAGAGAGCGGCAGCGCAACGGCAGTGATCAGCGTGGCTCGCCAGTCTCGTAAAAATAACCAAATCGTGACGACTGCCAACGCTGCGCCGAATACTACTGCGTCGATCGAGGCGGTAAACGACTCTCGAATATAGTCTGCCTGAACGTTATTAATCAGCCTCAGCTTGATGTCTTGAGGCAAGGTAGTTTGCAGTTTCTCAAGAGCAGCCCGCACCGCTTCTTCGACCGAAACGAGCGTGGTACCCGAACTCCGCAGGACTGAAAAGACGACCGCAGGCTGGTTATTCAGCCGTGCCATTTGACGGGGATCTGCCGTCCCGTCGGTGACAGTTCCCAGACTAGAGAGAGGGGCATAGCCTCCGTTGGGCAGCGTGATTTGCAGATCTTGAAGGGTCTGCACACTGGCGCTACTGCCCAAGGTGCGGATGCTTTGCTCACTGCCGCCGACGGTGCCCCGTCCTCCCGACAGGTTGGTGTTAAATGTGCGAACCTGATCGTTGACTTGCGTGGCGGTGATGCCTAAAGCCTGTAAGCGATCGGGATTCAGGTTGACGCGCACTTCGCGATCGACTCCTCCCACTCGCTGAATTTGGGCAACCCCTGGAACGGCTAAAACGGCTCGGCTGATGGTTTGATCGACTAAGTTACTCAGCTCGGTCACCGATCGCTGATCTGAGGAAACCGCATAGGTGGTAATCGGTCCGCCACTCGCAAATTCTAAGCGCTTAACAACGGGTTCATCAATGTCTTGCGGTAAATTTTGCCGAATCTGAGACACTGCATTTCTAACATCGTTGGTCGCTCGATCGGTATTCGTCCCCAATACAAAGTTGATAACCGTATTAGAAACGCCATCGTTAACCGTCGAAGTAATGTCGTCAATGTTGCCTAAGCTCGCAACTGCATCTTCAACTTTTTTAGTAATCTGTGATTCTAACTCGGATGGGTCAGCCCCCGGCTGAGTTACGGTCACTGTCACAGCCGGAACATCGACATTGGGATTGTCGTTAATGCCTAAAAACGGGAATGCAATCAGCCCTGCTAACGTCAAAATGATAAACAGAACAATCGTCGGAACTGGATTGCGAATTGACCAAGCAGAAATATTGAAAGACATGGAGCCAAAAGTGAGGGGACAGAAGGCAATTCACACAAACCATTTATTTTTGAGTAACGGTGACACGATCGCCATCTTTGACAAATCCTGCACCCGCGACGACGACTGGCTCATCGGGATTAATGCCACTTGTGATCACGATTTGTCCGTTATCGCGATCGCCCGTCTCAACGGGTTTGGCATGGGCAATCTGATCGCCGTCTACCACATAGACAATTTTGCGACCATCTGACTCTGACACCACAGCTTTTTCAGAGATCACCACGGCTTGAACGTTCTGAGTGACAATCTCCGATCGCAGAAACATTCCTGGTTTAAGCAGTCCGCTTTGGGGTAAGTCAATCTTGACGATCGCTTGACGAGTTTGCTGATTGATCACGGGTTCTACGTCTCGCACCCGCCCCTGAACGCTAATGCGCTTGTCTGCATCAGAGGTGATTTTGGCAGATTCACCCACTTTCACCTGAGAAAGCAGCGTTTCGGGCACATTCACCTGAAGCTGTAGCGCACTATTTCGCACAATATAAAATAGTGGACTAGAGCCAGTTAGTTCACCGACCTTAGCAACGACTGCTTTTTGATCGTCGGGGTTTCGCTTTGCCAAAATCCCACTTGCCGGAGCGCGTACCGTCGTTTGAGCAATTTTTGTCTCTAGCTGCTGAATGCGAGTCACCGCAGTATCGACTCCGGCTTGAGCTTGCGTGACTCCGGCTTGAGCTTGATTGACCCCGGCTTGAGCTTTGGCGACATCGGCTTGAGCGCTGCTGATGTTAGACTGCGCCACGCTGATCGACTCTCGTGCAGTGGTGGCTGAGGTCGTGCGGGACTCTAAATCTTGACTGCTGATCACGCCATCGTTTCGCAGCCCTTGATAGCGTCTCAAATTGCTTTCAGCCTCGGCTAAAACGGCTCTCTGTTGGTTCAGTACCGCATTTTTTTGCTGCACGATCGAGCGATCAGATGACACTTGTGCCTGAGCCGAATTTAACTGCGCTTGCGCCGAACTGAATTGCGCCTGAGCCGAATTTAACTGTGCCTTGGCTTCATTCAGTTGGTCTCGCAAGACAGAACTGTCTAGAATCGCGATCGCTTGCCCTGTCTCAACTCTGTCACCTTCATTGACCAAAATTTGCTGAATCTGCACCCCGGTTGCCTGGGGCATCACTTGTGCCCAGTCTTGAGCATCCACACTGCCCGTTGCACTGAATGTTTTGGGCACAAATGCCAACTTTGCCGTCTCAACTGCAACACTCTGACCCGCCACCGGAGCCTCTTGAGTCGTTGCTGCCGGAGCCGCAGGTTTACCAGAATTTGAGAGCAGCGTCATGCCTCCAACGGCGATCGCCATGCCAATTCCGACTCCGGCTAAAATGCCTCGTGTTCCGGTAAGCCGACTGCGAGGAGCCACCCCCTCAGAAGCCGCATCAAATTCTGCATTGTGGGGCGGCTGCGGTTCAGGGGAGTCAGATTCTGTCAGGGTATTAAATGCCACAGTGCTTCCTCTACAAACCTTGTCTAGCGTGAAATTGATATCTTTGTTAATTATGACGTATGCGAAATATTCTTACGCCATAGACTCACAAAATCCTAGATGAGCTGTTCTGTGCAGCGAAGTATCACTTCAACAGCGCAATTAATATTGCCCAAATTCCCCCAACAACAATCTGACCAACTGTAGAATGGTTGCGATCGCAGTGTCATCCTCCAGTTGAATCGCCCCCTCGCAGGAAGTTAGTCACCATTTAGCCGAGATTGAACAAACCGGGGAAGACTAGACCGATAAAATCGTCCGTAGATTCGCAGCGAGTGCCCCTCATGTTTAACGCCACCGAACTCCTAATTGATGACTTTGTTGCCAAGCTCAAAGATGGCTATCGGCGTACCTATGGCGGTTGGAAGTCTGACTATGAAGACATCATCGGCTGGGTGGGGTCAATGGCAATGGAGAACATCGCCAACAGTGATGCGCTCTATCACAACGTCGAGCATTCAATTTTAGTGACGCTAGTGGGGCAAGAAATTTTGCGGGGTCGTCACATTCGGCAAGGGGGCGTGTCGTGTGAAGACTGGCTGCATTTTGTGATCTCGCTGGTCTGTCACGATATTGGCTATGTCAAAGGTGTATGTCGCTGCGATCGCGAGGGAATGTTTTCAACGGGGAGAAATGGCGCAATGGTGAAGCTGCCTCCGGGCGCTTCAGATGCGGCGTTGACCCCTTACCACGTCGATCGAGCCAAGCTGTTTATCGATGAGCGCTTTGGAGGGCACAAATTAATTGATGCCGAGTTAGTCAAGCGCAACATCGAGTTAACTCGCTTCCCCGTCCCGACGGCTGAAGATCATCAGGACACGATCGACTATCCGGGGTTGATTCGCGCCTCGGATCTGATTGGTCAACTCAGTGACCCCCGCTATTTGAAGAAAATCAGTGCCCTCTATTACGAATTTGAAGAAACGGGCGTGAATCAAGCGTTGGGCTATCGGCATCCTGGAGATCTCCGCAAAAACTATCCCCAGTTTTACTGGCATGGAGTTCACCCTTATATTAAAGATGCGTTGCACTATCTTTCGCTCACTCAGCAGGGCAAGCAGATTATCGCAAATCTCTATTCCAATGTGTTTGTGATTGAACATGAGAAGTCGGACGAGTGAGGGTTTAGGCGATCGCGGAAGTGGCGACATGACAGCCATTCTCATCTAATTTTATTTTTGAATACAACCCATTATGGGTCATGGTGTGGAGACGTTTCGGTGGAACGTTTCCACACCATCGGGTAACCGCATCATCGATCGCATTGAAATTGTCATCCTAAGCGAGGGCGATAGGATAGGAATGTGATAGCGTGCATGAGTCGCCTGCTTAAACTTCCTTAGACCCGCCTATGGATCGCTTCTTCTCTCCAATTCAACAGTTTTTGATCACCTGGCTGCTGATTTTGGTCACAGGCTGGTTGAGCTTAAATGCGCTCACCTATTTTGGTGAACTTCTTAGCGTTTTGGTCACCGCCGGATTGATTGCCTTCCTGCTTAACTACGCGGTTGATCGCTTGCACCCGATTTTGCCTCGTCCGATTGCGGCTACCTTGGTTTATTTATTGGCGGGATTTGTGCTGGGGTTTGCAGCCGTAACGATCGCGCCGCCAATTCTATCTCAAGCACAGCAGTTGACTGCCAATCTTCCGAGATTAATTGAGTCAGGTCAGCAGCAGTTAAATGATCTCGAAGCCTGGAGTACAGAGCATCACTTTGGCTTTGATTTGTCGTTTTTAGAACAGCAGCTTTCAGCTCAGGTGCAAGGACAGGCACAAACGATCGCATCCACGGGCATCGGCTTAGTCTTAGGCACGGTTAACTGGGTGTTGGATTTTATTTTGATTCTAGTGATCTCGTTCTATTTATTGTTAGACGGCGAAAATATCTGGACGGGCTTGACCAGCATCTTTTCTGCTCCAATTCAGGAGCGGTTAACCAACTCTTTAAGAGACAGCCTGCAACGATTTGCATCGGGACAACTGCTGCTAGGGCTATTTATGGCGACGACGCTATCGCTGGCGTTTTGGTGGCTTAGAGTGCCGTTCTTCTTAGTGTTTGCGGTGTTTATCGGCGTGATGGAAGTGATTCCGTTTATCGGCGCAACCCTGGGAATCGCTGCCGTATGCATCGTCGTGGCGTTTATCGATTGGTGGTTAGCCCTGCAAGCTCTAGGAGCCGCGATCGCCCTTCAGCAAGTCAAAGACAATTTCATCGCCCCGCGCATCATGGGCAACCTGACCGGATTCAGTCCCGTGATTATTCTAACCTCGCTGTTGATTGGTGCTAGAGTTGCGGGGCTGTTGGGCGTGATTTTAGCGATTCCCTTGACGAGTGTGATTCGCACGATCGTTGAAATTATTCTCGATCCCGCGCTTCCGCCTCAAACTGGGTCGATCTTCTCTGAAACGATGGAGAATAGTATTCTAGAACCGATGCTCTCGATTGAAGATGAGGATCACGATCGCGTCATCGTCGTCTCTAAAAAGCATCAAAGCACCCCCTCACCCTGAGCGCTTATGGACTGGTGGAAAAGACTTCAGAAAAACCCGTTAGCAAAGTTTGGCTCGTTGTTGCTGCTGGTGTTTTACCTGTCAGCGATCGCGGCTGAGCTGGTTGCCCCCTACGATCCCTATGAGTCTCAAACCGATGGAGCGCTGTTGCCGCCCACTCAGATTTATTGGAGTGATCAGAGCGGAAAATTCATCGGTCCGCATGTCTATCCGACGACTCAAGGTGCAGTGGATGTGCAGACGGGCGATCGTCAGTTAAAGGTCGATCGCTCAAAGCCATCTCCGATTCGGCTGTTTGTGCAGGGAGATGACTACCACTTTTTGCAGGTTCGGTTGCCGTTGCCAACTCGGTTCTCGCTCACCGATCCGAAGTTTGAAGAGATCGAGTTGTTTCCTGGCATTTCTAGCAATTTGCACCTATTTGGTACGACAGGAGACGGTAAATTTAACCTGCTGGGAACCGATGAACAGGCACGAGATCAGTTCAGTCGCTTAGTGTATGGCGGACGGGTGAGCCTGAGTATCGGACTGGTGGGAATCGCGATCGCGTTTCCGTTAGGAATGTTAGTCGGGGGCATCTCTGGCTATGCGGGTGGATGGCTCGACAGTGTATTGATGCGCTTTGTCGAAGTGCTGATGATCATTCCTGAAATTTATTTATTGGTAGCGCTGGCGGCAGTGCTGCCTCCGGGGTTGACGAGTGCCGAACGGTTTTTGCTGATTATTTTAATTACGTCGTTTATCCGGTGGGCAGGGTTAGCGCGGGTGATTCGCGGACAGGTGCTCTCGATTAAAGAACAAGAGTTTGTTCAGGCGGCAAGAGCGATGGGCGGAAAGCCTCTCTATATCATCATTCGGCACGTCTTGCCTCAGACCGCGACTTACATCATTATTTCAGCGACGCTCTCGATTCCAAGCTTTATTCTAGCCGAGTCAGTGTTGAGTCTCATCGGGTTAGGAATTCAACAGCCTGATCCATCTTGGGGAAATATGCTGACGCTGGCGACGAATGCGTCGATTTTGGTGCTGCAACCCTGGCTGATTTGGCCTCCTGCACTGCTGATTATTTTGACGGTGTTGGCGTTTAACGTATTAGGCGATGGGCTGAGAGATGCCCTCGATCCTCGAAGTTTGCAGCGGTGAAACCTCTGATGCGTGATTTGTATCCTCCTCTAGAACCTTATGACACGGGTGCTCTTCGCGTGTCTGACTTACACACAATTTATTTTGAGCAGTCGGGAAATCCTCAAGGCAAGTCTGTTGTATTTTTGCATGGTGGACCGGGCGGCGGTAGTCTACCTGTCTTTCGGCAATATTTTGATCCGGCAAAATGGCGAATTGTGATATTCGATCAACGAGGCTGTGGTCGCAGCACGCCCCGGGCTGAACTGCGAGAGAACACGACTTGGGATCTAGTCAGCGATATTGAGACGCTGCGATCGCACCTCAAAATTTCTCAATGGGTCGTGTCTGGCGGCAGTTGGGGCAGCACGTTGTCATTAGCGTATAGCCAAACTCACCCCGATCGCTGTCTGGGTTTAATTCTGCGGGGCATTTTCCTGCTGCGACGCAAAGAAATTCTCTGGTTTTATCAAGAGGGAGCAAGCTATCTCTTCCCGGATGCCTGGGAGAACTATTTGCAGCCGATTTCTCTTGAGGAACGCGGCGATCTGCTGTCTGCTTTTTATCGGCGGTTAACCAGCGATGATGCCCAGATTCGTCAAGAAGCGGCTCGTGCGTGGTCAGTTTGGGAAGGCACCACCAGCAAACTGATTCCTGATTTTGAATTGCAGAGCCGATTTGCCGATGCCAGATTTGCCGATGCGTTTGCGCGGATTGAGTGCCACTACTTTATCAATCGAGGCTTTTTAGAGCCAGATGACCAACTTTTGCAGAATTGCGATCGCATTCGCCATCTCCCGACCGTCATCGTGCAGGGACGCTATGATATCGTCTGCCCCATGACCTCTGCCTGGGATTTGCACAAAGCCTTACCAGATGCCGAGTTGGTCGTCGTTCCTGATGCGGGTCACTCGATGATGGAACCCGGAATCCGCAGTGCTTTAATTGAGGCAAGCGATCGCTTCGCTCTCGATTCTTAGGCTGTCAACTCCCGTCCTGACCCTCGTTTTCCCTCGTCCCATAAGTATAAGTAGATTAAGTAGGCGAGATTTATTACGAATCCCGTTCATCCCAAAGGTGAATTGGAGGTTTTAACTCATAAGTTTTCCCGTAGTATCAGAATTGAAGCTGACTCACGAAGCAACCCTGTTACAGGCAACGCCTAAAGTTACGCTTTTAAATGGCTTCAAGGCCGTTTCTATTTATAGAGAGAGGACTACCGATGGCAACTTTTAAAGTCACGCTGATTAACGAAGCCGAAGGGCTAAACACGACGATCGACGTTCCCGAAGATGAGTATATTCTCGACGCTGCTGAAGAGCAGGGTTTAGACCTTCCTTACTCTTGCCGTGCGGGTGCTTGCTCTACCTGTGCAGGCAAAATCACGGCGGGCACAGTGGATCAATCTGATCAGTCTTTCTTAGATGACGACCAGATCGAAGCCGGATATGTGCTAACTTGCGTGGCTTACCCCACTTCTGACTGCACCATCATGACGCACCAAGAAGAAGAGTTGTACTAAAAGTCTTCTCTCCTGAGACAGAGAGCCTTCCCGCTTCTCACAGGCTCTTTGTCTAGGGCGATTGTTAAAACTATTTAGCTCAAGGGTTGGGGAAGCCACAGGTTAAACTGAGTTTTAGGTTGATTGCAGAAGCGCCATATTGGTGTTTCTGCTTTGTTTTAGTTACCGCTATCTCTCTGATTGATGCTAGAGCCTGGAACCTTGTGGATGCGGGTGATCGAACAGACACAGCACGCGCTAGAGTGTGGAGCGCTGCGATCGATTCCAACTCACCATGAAATCGTCGAACAAGATGGCGTGAATTTTTTAGTGCGAATCTTAGCAAATCTGACGCGCAAAGAGGAAGCAGCTCAACAGCAAGTGCAAAAAGCCGTCATTTCTGGTGAGGTGATCAACCCTTTTTTGCCCTATGAGGAAGATTTATTTGTTGCCAATTTATCAGAAACCCACCTGTGTCTGCTGAACAAATTCAACGTTGTAGACTATCACTTATTGATTATTACTCGTGCGTTTGAGGAACAGGAACGGTTATTAACGCTACAAGATTTTGCAGCGCTGTGGACGTGCCTGGTTGAATATGACGGATTGGCGTTTTATAACGCTGGTAAGAATGCAGGCGCAAGTCAACCCCATAAACATTTACAACTGATTCCATTGCCTCTTTGGACAGGAGATGGAGCGAGCGCGATCGAGTCGTGGTTAGCCTCGGCTGAGTTTAGAGGGGTCATTGCAACAATCCCCAAATTGCCGTTTGCTCATGGGTTGATGCGCTTACCGAGTGGGATGCAGTCACCGATGCAAGCGGCTGAAGAAACGCTCTCCCGCTACAACACCCTCCTAGATACTTTAGGTCTACGGGCAGGTGATGCTTATAATCTGTTAGCTACGCGAGATTGGATATTAATAGTGCCTCGATCTCAAGACAGTTTTGCGTCGATCTCGGTCAATTCTTTAGGGTTTGCAGGGAGTTTGTTTGTGCGCGATGCAGAGCAGATGCAAATTCTCAAAGCTCAGCAGCCAATGACGATTTTGACTCAGGTAGCGGTGCCATTCGAGTAGCATCACGAAATCGGATGTGATCCAGCCGACATGAACGGGTAAAAAGATTAACGTATACTGCCCAATGGTATTTGCACCGTTTGGACCCACCTATGCTAGATCCTGTTAGAACCATCAGCATTTTTCAAAAACAGCCTGACCCTCAAATCTTTTCAGCAGGGCAAACTGTTTTTCAAGAAGGAGAGTTAGGAGATTTTATGTATGGCATTCTTGAAGGCGAGATTACTCTATCGGTGAATGGCAAAGTTGTGGAAACGATCGAGCCAGGTAGCGTGTTTGGCATTGGTGCTCTCGTGGGTTCAGGCGTAAGAACCTATACGGCGATTGCTCAAACTGACTGCAAGCTGGCATTTTTAGATGAAAAGCGCTTTCTGTTTGTCGTTCAAGAAACCCCGTTTTTTGCGCTCGAAGTGATGAAAAGTTATTCTGAGCGGCTCAATCATCTTGTGCGGCACTTGATTGACAAACTAATCGTCTAGTCAACCCACTGAGCAACGGTATTGTAAGTGACAATCCTCTAATGCCGAATTGGATTAGGGTCTGAGCAGTCGCTGAGGAAAATAAATGGTCAGGAAGCTCGATCGACAAACCTTTATTGGGTGGGGTTCGGCAGCGTTTGTGGGAGTTTGTTGATCAAAGGATGTGCTAGCAGCCCACCGACTCCGACTGCGAGCAGCGTCACCTCAAGTCCGGTGGCTTCGGCATCGGCGTTTAAAGTGGCGATCGCGATTCCGGGTCCGATCAGTGACAAGGGTTGAAGTCAGGCAGGCTATGAGGCGATGGATGTCGTCAAGGCTAAACTGGGTGCAGAAACAGCGTATGTCGAGAAAGTCGCTCAAGCCGATCAAGCCGAAGTGCTGTCTGATTTTGCGCGTCGCGGGTTTAATTTAGTGATCGTCACGGAGGACAGTTTGAGGCAGCAGTTAAACAAGTAGCCGCACAGTTTTTAACGCGATCGCGATCGCGTTTCTAAGTCGTGGTAATTTAGTCGGGGTCGTGATGACTTCACTGTTTTTTGGTGCCCTTCGCGGTGGGGCTAATGTCATGCAGCGCAGTGCAGGTGTTCCCGTTACGGTTGTGTATGCTATTCAAAGTCTTGCTGTGTTGTTTATCGCAATCGGTCTGGCGTTAGAAAAACGATCTGCTGTCCGTCAATTGTCCATCATCACAAGTAGATAAATATTTCTATGTCCGATCTGGCTGCTTTTCTCTCTGACTATCTTACTGCCAGTCTTCGTCTCTCGGTTCCGTTGGCATTTGCAGCGTTGGGCGGACTCTTTGCTGAGCGATCGGGCGTGCTTAACATCGGGTTAGAAGGGATGTTGCTCACAGGCGCATTTGTCAGTGCCGCGACTGTATTTTATACGGGTAATGTTTGAATTGCGATTTTGGCAGCGCTGATCGTGGGCGGCTTAGTAGGATGGCTCCACGCTTATCTATGTGTGACGCTGCGAGTCGATCAACTCGTGTCAGGGTTAGCGATTAATCTCTCTGCGGCAGGGTTGACGGCATTTTTATCGCGGCTAGTGTTCAATAGCAAAACGAGTCAGCCATTGCCCGGACTCAATGCGATCGCCATTCCCGGATTGAATCAAATCCCGATCGTCGGATCGCGGCTGTTCAATCAAGATCCACTCGTCTATCTATTGCTGCTACTGGTGCCGTTGATCACTTACCCAATGTTTAAAACGAGTTTAGGACTTACCCTCAGAGCAGTTGGAGAATACCCTCGTGCGGCTGAAACCGCTGGAGTTTCAGTGTCATTTGTGCGATATCTTAGCGTCATGCTGAGTGGTGGTTTAGCCTCTTTAGGAGGCGCATATTTGGTTTTAGTTCACGTTAAGTTCTTCATGGAAGATATTAGTGAAGGCAAAGGATTTATTGCGTTAGCCGCCTTAATTTTTGGTCGATGGCATCCCATCAGCACTGTTCTCGCCTGTGTTTTGTTTGGTGCAACCGAAGCGTTACAGTTAAGAATCCAAGCGTTTAGTTTAAACATTCCTTATCAGTTCTTAGTTATGCTACCTTACGTGATTGCTTCATTTGCACTCATCGGTCTAGCGGGCAAATCTACGCCGCCAGCAGCCTTGGGCATTCCTTACGTGAAAGAGAGCCTAGATGAATGAATTCATACCACAGGAACATTATCGAGTTTAGGTGTGTCGGGTATCATTAGTGTAAAATTTTTGAAATGTTCTCCATCGACTCGCTATGATTAAGAATTTCAAGACTAGCTTGATGACAATGCTATCTCTGGTTGGACTGTGCGGACTGTTAAATCAAGCCTCGATCGCTCAGATGAAACCAGACAAACTAGGCGAGTTGCCCTGGTGGAGATCGAAAGTAAAAGACCAAGCACAGTCAAGTCAAAGGCAGCGATATAAAGGCTGTCTGTTTGGAGATTCGATTTCATCGGGGTTAGGCAACACGTTGGGAAAAGATGCCGCTAATTTCGCGATGGGCGGCTTAAGCACTGTGTCGCTATTAGAACAATTAAAAACGCTAAAAGCTGCGAATGTGCAATGCCAAAATGTGATGATCGCGATCGGCACTAATGATGCCTGGTATGCCATTCGTAACGACGAGTTTGTTAGCAATCTTGAACAAATCATCTTACTGACTCGCTCAATGGGAGCCAGCCAAGTGACGCTGACTCCTGCGTTTTATTCGACGCTGGAGGCAAGCCGCAACCCCAACGTCGCCGGAACGGTCGAGCGTGTCGAAGAAATCAATGCCCTGATTCGTCAAGTGGCAGATGTCGAGGGTGTCGCGATCGTTGATCAAGGACTCGAACCCCTGTTTGACGATCGGAGCCTCAAAGCAGGATTGACATCGGATGGGGTTCACCTAAATGAAGACGGCAAAAAAATATACAAGAAAGTGGTCGTGAAAGTCCTGGATATCAGTTCTTGATAATTGATGCTGTTCTCATTCAACTGGGTTCTACTGAAAAACAGTACAGCAGGGATGATGTACGGACTTCATACCCCGTTAGGGTTATACAGAATTGGGAAAGGTTATATCGTTTGAATGGTTCTCTTAGACACAGAGAATAGACCTAAATGCAGATGAATTTTTTACTCAAAAAAGAGCTAATAACAATACATAAGAGTTTGGGCTTATCACTCCAAGAGTCGGGCACATAGCTTTTTCAGAAGCCTATGATCCCTTTGTCTATTCAGTTATCAATACATCAGTTAGGAGACCTAATCATGAGCGATCATCAAACCCCTCTGAATGAGCCTAATTCCCATCCTGACCCGCTTACGGGTGAACCCGGTGCTCACCCTGTTGAAACGGGACTTGGGGCAGCAGGTGCAGGCACGATCGGGACGATCGTAGGAGGAGTCGTAGGCGGTCCGGTTGGGGCAGTTGTAGGAGCCGCGATCGGGGCAGTCAGTGGCGGGCTGTTAGGCAAGGAAACGGCTGAAGTTATTGATGCCAGCGTCGAACATGAACATTGGCGCGCTCATCACGCCTCTCGCCCTTATTTTGAGTCAGGTCGAACTTACGAAGACTACGCCCCCGCTTATCAAACTGGCTTTGATGCGTTCTCTCGTCATGGTCAAACTGAGAGAGAGTTTGACGAAATCGAACCTGAGTTGCAAAGCGAATATGTAAAGAACCAAGGCAAAACGGGTCTGGCATGGGACAAAGTAAAACCTGCCGCTCAAGATGCCTATCGAAAGCTCTCTGAAGAACGTATCAGTAGACCGCGCAATCCTTAACTGACTGGAATGGCATTTTCCCCTATTTTGAGCATTGCGTTGTTTTGGAATGATCTGCTTCCGCGATTTAGAAGTCAGTGTTTTACAAATCAAGTCGATGCAACTTGATCATTTGGGTAGAGCGATCGCCAATCAGGTCAGGACAAGGGACTTAAGGCGTGTTCTAATGTTCTCTCACTGCGATTTTACGTCGCCCTGAGCTAAGTTTTGGGCTGATAGCCATGAACATCAGAGTTTTAAAATACTGCCTAAGTTCCTTGTGCAGGCGTTGGGTATTCTACGTGCAACAATGTTCTAATCCGGTTGGCTACCGCTATATCTGACTTATCAGGAAACATCTATGAAGAGATCGTGGGTGGCATTCTTAACGATCGCAGGCGTGGCTGGAAGTTATGGACTCACGACAAATTTGGCTTCTTCTGTTGCAGTTGCCCAATCATTAAACTGTCAAAAGGCAACCACCCAACTGGAGCTAAATCAATGTGCTGACCTCAACGCCAAAGCTGCGGATCGAAAACTAAATCAGGTTTATCAGCAAGTCCGAGCAAATTATCGAGGTGAGCAAGAGACGCTGTTATTAAATGCTGAAGAAACCTGGATTAAGTTTCGAGATGCTAGTTGCGCGTTTTCTAAAAGTCGTTTTGCAGGTGGGTCGATCGCGCCAATGGTCTACAGCAATTGTCTTGCGGACTTGACGAAACAACGGACACAGGAATTGAAGAGTTATTTGCAAGAAGGTAACCTTTAAGGATTAACTCATGAGAGCAAATAGATCACTGCTTTAACTCCCAGTCTGGACAATCATTTGCAGCATAGACATTCTGACGCAGACTGTGAAAAGCATTGCAGACATCAGGCTCATTAAGCTTAATTCCACGCATGAAGTAGGAGCAGGTTGAGCAGGAACGAGCCGAGAAATTAGGCGCATTGGCACCAGCAGAACTGCAGTCAACACGCCTGCGTTCACGAGTTTCCTCTAGGAGTTGATGCCGATGCAGAGGAGAGATTGCACTCAAAACTTCTAACAACTGTCTCATTGCTTTACCCTTTTGCTTGGCTAAACATTGATCCTAGCTCTTCAACATTAATTCCGCAGGTTCAACGAAATAGATTCGGTGCCGATGCCTGCAAAAGGGATATTGTCCCGTCTGCCATTAGCTGAACTGCGATCGCTAAAATAAAGAACCCAAACACTCGATTCAACGCTCCAAACCCAGTGTGACCGAGTAAGGAAAGCAGCGATTCTCCTAGGGCGAGACAGATATAAAGCAGCCCACCAAAAAGGGTAATTCCGATTAAACAGCCAAGATATTCACTCCATTGCGTCATCTTGGTTGCCAAGCCGATAACAACCCCGATCGAGCCAGGTCCGGCAATCAGAGGAATCGCCATCGGCGTAAACGAGACATCCTCTTTCTCGATTCCAGCTTGATGTTCAGAGGCGGTTAATCGCTGTTGGCTTGTCACCATTTCCCAAGCAGCATGAGCGACCACTAAGCCCCCTGCAATTCGCAACACGTTCAAGGAAATGCCGAAGAACTCCAAAACCGTTCGACCTGCAATCAGAAACAGTGCCAAGATCAAAACTACATTGAGGGTAGTTCGTTGGGCTTGCTGCCTACGTTCTGGGCGACTGTCGCTTCCAGTCAGGCTATAAAAGGCGGGTACGGCTCCGATCGGATTGGCGATCGGGAATAGGGCAACTAAGGTGCCAACGGCATAATTCAGAATAGGGATAGCCACTTTGATTGAAAGTTCCACAGCAACACTATTATTGTTGCGGCTTACCGAAAAGAATGAAACCTTTGGAGTAGCGTCTGTTCAAACTATTTTTTAATCATCCCTCTAGCTGGGGGTGTCTTACCCTCTCGCGTCAATTATATTATTTCTGATCTATGCTAGTTTATCTCACGGTATCTCGATCTCATCTGTCTGGCTAAGCTGAATAGTGCCTTACTCCAACCACAAAGTCATATCCATTCGACCTCCGCGAATGCTAGAACGCCTTCATCCCCCAGCCCTGCTCTCTCAAAAGAGGATGGGATGAGAGTTTTGACTCCCTTCTCCTTGGCTACTGTATACACACAAGTCTTCCTGATCCCGTCATCGCCGGGATCTTCGCCCCCTAAATCCCCCATCCTGGGGGACTTTGAGCCAGAAAAAGGTTCAAAGTTCAAGATATTGCTCAGGGTCAAAGTCCCCTATTTTGGGGGATTTAGGGGGCTGAAGCCGACTGAAACGAAGTGCTCAACGATTTGTGTGTACACGGTAGCTTCTCTTTGGGGAGGAGGGCTGCGCCCCACTTCGTGAAGAGGGCAAATCATACTCGCACTCAGCAATGCCAGAAAATTTAATCTACTCACAGGAATAACGATGTCTGAAATTCAAAACAAAGTGGTCATCATTACCGGAGCAAGCAGCGGGTTAGGGGAAGCCACCGCTCATCGTCTAGCCGCTAACGGAGCCAAATTGATGCTGGCTGCCCGCCGCGAAGATAGACTGAAAGACTTGGTAGCTGCGATCGCCAAAACAGGGGGCACGGCTGCTTATCGAGTGACTGATGTTGTCGATCGCGTCCAGGTGCAAGCCTTGGCTGACGCAACGCTAGAAACCTATGGACGCATTGATGTGCTGATTAACAATGCGGGTTTAATGCCACTGTCGCCGCTTGACCAAATTAAGGTCGATGAGTGGGATCAAATGATTGATGTCAATATTAAAGGCGTGCTTTATGGCATTGCTGCGGTGCTGCCCATCATGCGCCAACAGAAGTCTGGGCATGTAATCAACCTGTCGTCAGTTGCTGGACACAAAGTATTTCCATCGAGTGCGGTTTACTGTGCCACTAAATACGCTGTACGAGCAATTTCTGAAGGGCTGCGGCTAGAGTCGAATGGTGAGATCCGGTCTACAAATATCTCGCCGGGTGCGGTTACAACCGAGTTGACCAGCACCATTACCCACGAAGCTACGGCGGCGGGAATGAACCAGTTTTACTCTATTGCGATCGATGCCGATGCGATCGCACGAGCGATTGCCTACGCCATTGAGCAACCGGGTGATGTAGATGTCAACGAAATGATTATCCGTCCGACTCGTCAGGAGGGGTGAACCTGGGCGATCGCTGATTACTCACTCACCTATTAGAAAATCAATCCGCCTGAGCGAAGATTTGCCGAATCGGAATTTGAATCACAAACTCAGTTCCTGCTCCGGGTTTAGAGAAGCACTTTAATTTGCCGTTGTGTTTTTCGGTAATGATTTGGTAACTGATTGACATGCCCATCCCCGTTCCTTTACCGATCGGTTTAGTCGTAAAGAACGGGTTAAAAATGCGTTGTTGAATGGCTTCTGGGATTCCAGATCCGTTGTCGGCGATCGCAATTTCTGCCCACTGGGAATCGATCGCAATCGTCCGAATCGTGATTTGATTCGGATGTGCTTGAATTTCTTGATACGTCTGTTTGGCATTGACTTCATCCAGGGCATCGATCGCGTTTGACAGAATATTCATCAGCACCTGGTTCAACGGTCCGGGATAACAGTCTACGTGTGGTAAATCGCTATAGTCTCTAATCAACTGAATCTCTGGGCGATCCGATCGCGCTTTTAAGCGATGCTGCAAAATCAACAGGGTGCTGTCAATGCCTTCGTGGATATCGACTGCTTTAAACTCAGATTCATCCAGACGAGAAAAGTTGCGTAGACTCAGCACAATCTGACAGATGCGATCGGTGCCCATTTTCATCGAGTCGAGAGTTTTGACCAGGTCAGCTTGCAAAAACTCCAAATCTACTGCCTCGGCTTCGGCTTGAATTTCGGGTGCCGGGGTTGGATAGTGCTTCTCATAGAGTTGCATCAAACTCAGCAAATCTTGAGCATACTCACGCACATGGCTTAAGTTGCCATGAATAAAGTTGATGGGGTTGTTAATTTCGTGAGCAACTCCTGCCACTAATTGTCCCAAACTCGACATTTTTTCTGCCTGCACCAGTTGAGTCTGCGTCCGATGTAAGTCGTCGAGCGTGCGTTCAACCGCTTCTCGCGCTTCTGTAATCGCGGCAATTTGGGGCAGACTCGTCCAACACGCGATCGCGACCCCCACAAATGCCACCGTCAGCAGCAAGATGCTAAACAGCGCCATGTGGCTTCCCATGCTATGGTGCTCCAGCCCCGATCGGACGAGCCAGCCAATGCTGACGGCACCGCAGACTAACACAATCAGCATTGTGACCTGAAAGGCGACCCAATCAGCTTTAGGATTATGGGCTGGCTGGCGATATCGTTGTAGCCACCAAGCCGGGTGAAAGGGTGCAAAGCGCAGACGAGGGAGCGATATCCCGACTAACCCGACGACGAATGGCAGCAATATCCCGACCAACAAGTCTTGCCAACCCCATGCCAACCCTCCAATCACTAGAACGGCAGACTCAACGCCAAAGAAGCCGATCGACCACCAAGACCATCGAGTTTCTGGTCGCTTGCGCCCAAGCCACAACCCCAAATGGATTGCCATCATTGAAAGTAGATAGCCTGTTCCAGTCACCATAACGACGCGGGCTACGTCTCCCCACAGCAAACAAAGTAGGCTCAGTAGCAACGTAAAAATTAAGCTAGGCTCAAGCACCCCTCGACGTGAGATGACAGAGAATATGGGGGGTAGATAGCCATCGACTGCCAGTTGATACAAAATGCGAGGACAGTTAGAAAAGGCGGTCGCTGAACTGAGTAGGCAACCTGATGTAATCAAAAACGTGACGAGTGCGGGGGCTAATGCGCCCCAAAAAGGCGATGCTGCTGTAACCAAGTTGAGATAAGCACTGTCCCCTAATCCAGGGGCAGTGGCTAACCGCATGACGACCCAAGATCCCAAGAAATAGACAATCGGGATAAATCCTGCTGTCACGCTCAGGCAGCGAAGGGTTACGGTCGGCTGGCGGCTATCTGCAACAAACGAAGAAGCGGTCTCACAGCCGTAAACAGCATAGACAGCGATAAAAAACCACTTCATCCAATCAATGGCAGAAATGCCCGTCCAAGCATCTGGCAGCAATCCGGGACTGGCAGGTGACAAGCTTAACCAACCAACGCCTTGCAAACAAAAAGTGACGAGAAACCCGAGCGCTGGAAACACAAAGAAGCTGTGTAAAATTCCCAGGGTTCGGGTACCGCTAAAAGCAACAATAAACGGCAGGATCGCGAACCCGATTCTGAGCAGCGTGACTGGGCACGCGATCCCCAGAGGGTCTAGATTCTCTTTAATCAGATCGGTCAGAATGATGGCATTCATCGGCGGCACAGAAACCCAGCCGAGCAGATATCCGATCGCGCTATAGCGGGCTAGTGCTGGAAACGGCTGAAGTAAGCGCGTCGTGTAGTTCGGTGTGCCGCCAGCGACATCGGGGAAGAATGTCCCTAACTGCTTGACTTGCAGATTCAGCAAAATGCCGACGATCGTTCCGGGTATCCAGACCCAAATAGCTTGTGGTCCCAAGGCGGCGTGCATGGCAGGAGCAGTGCCGATCCACAAAAGCAACCCACTAAAACCAAACCCCCACGTCTCTAATGGAGTCAGACTGCGAGGAAGGGCAGAAACCGAAACGTGTGGCTGACTCATGCTAGGAAGAAAGAGTGGAACATCGTTTCTGTAACATTCCCTAAACAGAGCGGCTCTAACCAAGACTCTTGCTGACTCAATTTCTAAACTTATGGGTCTGTGGTATCTGCATAGCTGCCCATCCATGCGGTTCGGTTCGCCCATAACTCGACCCCATCACCAGCGAAATCAAGACCGTTCAAACCTTGCACGAGCCGATCGAGTTCTTGTTGCATCTGAATACAAACTCGGTCATAGCAAGCATTCACATAGTCTCGATCGTTCGCCGCCGCCCGCCCCGATCGCTCAAACACGATCGGGGCACAAATCCGAGTATGGATCTGCACAGGCAACGGAATATTGGGCAACGGACCTACTGCCAAGCCCCACGGCAATCCCAGGTAGATAGGAAAGACAATCGGGTCAATCCCCAACAGCCAGGGCATTCCTGCCTCATGCAATTGTCGTAACTGTGGGTAGAGATTTGCCAGAATGATCAGCGTCTCATGAGCACCCCTTGAAATGGCGGGAACAATGGGCACCCCTTCGCGCAGTGCCAGTTTAATAAACCCTTTCCGTCCTGCAAAGTGAATGCGATGTCGATCGCCGTAAGGTCGCCACAAATCTTCAGCACCGCCAGGATAAACGAGAACCGCTGCATCTCGCCGCAATGCAGCCGTCGCCATGTGAGGATGTGCTCGGATGGCTCCTAACTGCACGGTCAGCTTAGAATATCCAGGCACCATCCAGACGTTGGGGTGCATCAGCCCATATACTAATCGCTCTGCACCGAAGCGGTGAAACCAGTCCACCATGAACATCAAGGTGTCGGGGGCGATCATGCCACCGTTATGAGACCCTACAATTAACAGTTTCCCGGACGGAGGTAAATGATGCCAGCCATCGGTGGTCACTCGGAAATAGTGGCGATAGAGCCAGTCACCCAAAGGTAGAAGCGCTTGAATGACGCTCGGTTCCCGTCCCTCTAGTGACCACCCATCAAACCGACTGGCGCTATTTCGGTAACTTTTCATCAAAGCTTTCAAAGAGTCAGCTACCCACTATAAAACGAAAGGGTCATAGCTTCTCCAATTCCCGGCTGTCTTGAAGAAGGCAGTTTATTGCTAGGAGGTAGATTGATGCTTGCACAAACTTTTTGGGGTAACTTCAGACTTTGTGCCGCAGTCAAGCAGTAAAAGCTAGAATCTCTGGATGAAGGTTTGGTTATTTGGGAAAGGGAACGTGAAAGAATTTAAGCCACGATCGATTATGAAACGCGCATCAACACTAGCTGGATTGCTGCTGTTAAGCTGGACGCTTTTTAGCTGTTCTGCCCCGGTGAAAGCAGACAGTAATATTAGCCCGCAGTTAGAGCAGCAAGTGTTAGAGATCATTCGCAAGCATCCAGAAGTGGTGTTGGAATCGGTGCGAGATTATCAAAAACAACAGCAAGGACAGCAGCAAAGCGCGCAACAGGCGTTTGTCCAAGACATGAAGACCAACCCTAAAGCGGTAATTGGTCAGTCGCCAACGACGGGCGCAAAATTAGGGAAGGTGGTGTTAGTTGAGTTTTCAGATTTTCAGTGCCCTTATTGCAGTGCGGCACACGCGACGCTGAAGCAATTTATGGCAAAACATCAGAACGAAGTCACCCTCGTCTACAAGAATTTTCCGTTGACTTCGATCCACTCTGAGGCGATGCCTGCCGCACAGGCAGCCTGGGCAGCCGGACAGCAAGGCAAATTTTGGGAATATCACGATGCGCTGTTTACTCAACAAAAGCAGTTGAGTGATGCTTTCTATCAAGAGACCGCCAAAAAATTAGGATTAGATGTGCAGAAGTTTAACGCCGATCGCAGCAGTAAGGCAGCAGAGGCAGCGATCGCTCAAGATGTACAAATGGCTGAAAAGCTAGGCGTTGATGGCACTCCTTTCTTTGTGATGAATGGCAGTGTGTTTTCTGGCTCAATCGAGTTGGCTGACCTCGAAGCCACCCTCGCCAAAGTCAAAGGCTAACCAGTCACAAATTCCGTTCCTGTAGAGACGTTTCGGTGGAACGTCTCTCTTTAAGATTAGGTGAATAAACGTTGGGTGGTGAGTGAGATGAAACGGTTTTGGATTGGTTTAATGATTGCGTTAGGAATTGGGTGCGATCGCGGTGCTGCAATCGCTCAAACTAAAATTTATACACCGATTCCCCTAACTTCTGGCAGTGAAGTCAAAGATAGACTCTCAGAAAACGATATTCCTACAGGTCAAGGAAATTTTGCTCGCGATTATTCCATTCAACTACAGTCGGGTGATCAAGTCTCGATCGATCTGTCCTCAGACAATTTCGACACGATCGTCACCTTAATGACTGCCAAAGGTGAAACCGTCGCCGAAAACGATGATGGTCCTGATGGCACGACTAATTCTTTACTGTTTACTCGCATCAACAAAACCGGAAACTATATCGTGCGCGTCAAAGCCTTTGGCGAAACCCCAGGCGGACCTTTTAAACTGAAGTTGACGAAGTTAAAGCCAGCTAACTGAGCGTCAGTGAAACTTCTGAACTTTAAAACAATGGCTGGGTTTGACTTTTATCTATAGAACGATCGCGAATGATAAAACTCATGACGCGATCGCACGATAAACAAAAATCAAACCCAGCAAAAAGAGCTTGAGTCAATACTCAAATAATCTAGCGTCTGTCTCGTGAAGGAACTTTGCTCATATAGTCGATGCTCGAAGCCGTCAGCCGTTGCCCATAGTTGACCTTGGGCGCGATCGCTGCCGCCAATTCACGGAACTTACCCGGATCGCCTTCGCGAAGATTGCGCTCTTGAGACTTCTTAGAGAAGTACTTCTCAATGGTGAAGCGCCAATCATTCTTGACAGTACCCGCACTCTCTTGAAAATCTTCGCCATAGCGAGGAGTCACCAAGTTAAACGGACGAGCCTCCATCCGCTTGCGCTGATAAGGCACCGTGTAATCACCAAACGCCTCTGTATATTCGTCGCTGTCGAGCAGTGCATCGACAAATCCATCAAAGCCCAGAGTGGCAATTTTGATCGACCAGGCAATCTCTTCATCTTGGTTATAAGAGTCGCGACCGAGCAAACGCTTGAGACACACTTGTACAAGACGATAGTTGTTATTGACACTAACCACCGTGCTATAAAAGCGCTCTGACTTTGCCAACTCACGAATGAAATCGCGCACCGTAATAGCACGA
This sequence comes from Phormidesmis sp., assembly GCA_965277365.1. Classification (GTDB taxonomy): domain Bacteria; phylum Cyanobacteriota; class Cyanobacteriia; order Leptolyngbyales; family Leptolyngbyaceae; genus Phormidesmis_A. The sequence continues at coordinate 207,649 of CBDICO010000008.1, forward strand.
TTTTTCACACGAGATTCAGAGGCAATTTGACGATTAAATTTCAGCGTTTCGTGTTCGCTAAACACCTGCCGATAAGCTGCCCAGATGAGCGAGTCTACATCATTGGCATCGCTCATATCTTCGATGCGATAGATATAAGGCGTGTCTTCGTTTTGGTCAGCAACCCCAAAACTGGTGACTCGATGGTTTTGAGTCGTTGGTCTGTAATCCAATAATGGCAATGCCATTCTAGAATCTCCCTTGTGTTGATAAACGTCAAATCGTTTGATTTTGGATTGTAGAATGACAATCCAGTCAGTGAACCTATTATCTCGTGTCTGATGTCCGAAAAATACACACGTGACAACACGATTCACCTTGCAAACTCTCAAAGAACCGTTAACGCAACGGAAAACTGGCTGGAGTGCTAATTGAAACGGGTGTCTTTTGCGGCAAACTGCGAGTCATATCAGGAATCTGAATGGTTGCAGTGTCGACAGAGACAGGCTGTACGACATTGAATTTGGTCGATCGAGCCATCTCCAAAAAGTTCTCCACCGCACCCCATTTGTAGCGCCCCGTCTCTAATTTGTCACGCCAATAATCGCCATATCGAGGAGTCACCAAATTAAAGGGACGATCTTTATAACGACGACGCTGATAAGGCACGGTGTTATCACCAAATGCCTGTTCATACTCATCGCTATCGATCAGCGCATCCACGAAATGATCCCAGCCCAGAGTAGCAATTTTGATCGACCAGGCAATCTCTTCGTCTTTGCTATAAGGGGCGCGACCGAGTAACCGCTTGAGCGTCAGTTCGACCACGCGATAGTTAGAATTCGTTTCGACGACCAATCGACGATAGGTTTCAGACTTCGCCAAGCCGCGAACAAAATCGCGCACGGTGATCGCCCGATTTTTTAGCTGTGATTCTAAATTGCTCTGACGATTGCTCTTGAGAATCACATGCTCACTAAACACTTGACGATAACTTGCCCAAATCAAATCGGTCAGGTCAGTGTTGTCGATCGCGTCTTCGAGCCGATAGAGGTAAGGCGTATCTTCGCCCGGAACCTCATAGCCAGCAACGCGCTGATTTTGCGAAGCAGGCTTATAGTCGAGTAAGGGAATTGCCATAGCGAACGCACAGTAAAGGGTTGTTTGGAGATAAAAAGTCCTTTAAACCTTGGGATTGCCAGGAATATAGCGATAGGGCAACGACACGGCTGTTCTCTTCACCGTTTGAGCCGGGGTGGATGCACCACGGCTACTGTCAGGCACTTTAATATTGCTAGAAGTCGCTCTGGCAACATCGCGCTGATAGTTTAACTGAGGCGTGAGTATTCCCTGTGCCATGTTGAGAAAGGTCATCGGAATTGCCTGACGAATCACCCGTTTGTCTAAATCACCCGATTGGTAAGTCCGCACTTGGTAGTAAGAACGGGTTGCCAAGTGGCGATCTAGAAGACGATTGCGCCAAAAATCGCCATAGCGAGGGTTCGATAGGTTAAAAGGGCGACCTTCCATGCGGCGACGCTGGTAGGGCACGATGTCTGACCCAAAGGCTTGGCGATATTCGTCTCCATCGACTACGGCATCGATAAAACCGTGTAGCCCTTTTGTGGCGATGACGATCGACCAGGCAATCTGTTCATCTTTGCCATAGCTAGATCGACCCAAAAAGCGCTTAAAGGTGATGTCTACCAAACGATAGTTAGAATTCGTCTCGCCCACTAGTTCGCGATAGGCTTCAGACTTGCCCAACCCGCGAATAAAATCTGCCACCGAGATTTGGCGGTTTCGCATCTGTGATTCTAAAAAGGGCTGACGATAGCTCTCTAGAATTAGATGCTCACCTAAAAGTTGACGATAGGCTGCCCAGATTAGAGCATCCACTTCGTCAACGCTTTTGGCATCACTGAGTCGATAAATCAGAGGATCGTCCTCATCAAGAACATCGTAACCAGCGACTCGCTGATTTTGAGTTTTAGGAGCAACGTTCAGTAATGGAAGCATGGAGTTTATCAGTAACGTTAAATAGCCGTTCTCTGGTTTAATGCCTTATTTCTTAGACTTTGCTGGAGCAGGATGGCTCTCACCCACTTCCATTGGCGTGATGTTGACAATTTTGCCGCCCATGCGAAGGATGCGCTGCATCTCCTCATTCATCCGGTTGTAAGGCACGGTGATGAACATACTCCCACTGTTACGGATAGGATAATTCATCTGATCGGTCTGGTCATTTTGACGCAAACCCACCACTTCATAGCGAAACATCCGGCTTCCAGAAGGCGTATTTGCTGCGCTACCCACTGCGGTTTGACCAAGCATTTTTGCGAATCTCCTGTAATGAGTTGAAAAGACATTTCATGAGGAAAAGGATGAGAATTCATTCCCCATCCTTCACCCTCTATTTAGGCGGTTGCGATGCTGACAATTTTTGCGCCAGTACGCTGAATTTGCTGCATTTTTTGAGAAAGTTGCTCATAGGGCACTAGATAAGCAGTGCTGCTGCGACGCACACTCGGATAGCCACCGCCGCGAATTCCGGCGACAACCACTCGATAAATGCGTCCACTCTCACCAAACGAGCCGCCTAAACACTTTGTTGGAGCTGAGTCGCTAGAAGCGATGTAATGTGCCCAACCTGCTCCACTTGAAGGCTCTTGGATGGTAGTTGCTACATTTTGAGCTAACCCACGAGCCAAGCGAGACTTTGAGCCTTCTGATTGAGCACGATCGCTGTTGGCATAGCCGCGATAGAGACGAAACAGGTTGGTGAACCCGATCGTACGTGCGCCTGTCTCAAACTGGAAGCCACGGTAGTAAGGCACCACGTTATCGCCAAAGCTGGCTTGGTATTCTGCTGAGTCAATATAAGAATCGATTTCAGCGTCAAATCCTTGCTGCTCGTAGATATCGAGGTGACGAATTACGTCAGATTCATCAAAGGGTGCTCGACCCAATAAATGCTTGTGATTGAGTTCGATGACTCTGGTTTGAAAGCTACCGTAGAGAAATTTAGTTTTATATAACTCGGACTTAGCGACAAACCGGACAAATTCTCGAACCGTGATTTGACCGTCGCGTAAGAGCGATTCTGCACTGGTCAGACGCTCAGACTTCATGATGTAATCGTTGCCCAACACCTGACGGTAAACGGCACGAATCACATTTTCAACATCCTCTTTTGTCCAAGGTGAGCGCAACTCAACTTGACTGGTTTCTGCGTAAGGAGAGGTTCCCAAACGCGCTGCTGCATTAGTAATAGCCATCGATCAAAACTCCTAAGTGAACGGCGAACGTTTTGTGTAGCGGTTTCGTTAGCGTTCAGCCGTCAGCAGTTAGGCGAAAGAGTTGCTGAGTGCCGATCGCCAACTTAATCACTCTCAATTGATGTCTTGAGAGCAATCCCAGATAAAACAATGCCCGGAAAGGTAAACAACAGTCAGCCGGAGCCGACGGGTCGCGATACCTTTCCGGGCAAGATGCGCGGTTAGCTCAGGGCGTTGATCGCGTAGTCGATGTAGGTGTTGGCTTCGTTAGCAGCTTGACCACCTAAGCCATGGTTAGCCTTAACGTTCTTCAGCGCTTCGACATACCAGCTAGGAGCGAGGTCAAAGGTGCGGTTGATCTCATCTAAACCAGCAATCAAATACTCATCCATCGGACCGGTGCCACCCGCGACCAAACAGTAGGTCACCATGCGGAGGTAGTAGCCGATGTCACGAGAGCACTTTGCTTTGCCTTCAGGACCAGCAGCATACTGAGAACCCTGCATTTGGGTGGTGTAGGGAAATTTTTGATAGACAGCTTGAGCTGCACCATCAATTAGCTTTTGAGCGTTGTTGGTCAATGAACGAGCCGCTTCCATGCTGGCAGCAGCACGCTCAAAGCGACCGTTGACTGCTTGCAGTTCAGTGTTGCCGAGAAAACGACCTTGAGTATCGGCTGCTGCGATCGCTTCAGTAATTGGGGTCTTCATGAGTCAATATCTCCCTAAAAGGTGTCTGTTGTAATTCGGACAAGGTGTTCGCAGTTAGCTCTATGACAGAGCATCCCTGGAATTTGGGGACGAATTGCAATTAAGCAACTGCCGCTGCTGCACGATCGAAGTAGCTTGACACTTCAGAGATCAGCGCAGAGCAATCGCCCTTGGTGATGCCATTGGGGTCGTTAGCAAGACCGATCGCAGCCTCTTTCATTTTTTGAACGCCAGCAGCGACAGAACCGCCAGGAACGCCCAATGCTTGGTAGGTTTCACGCAGACCGTTGAGGCAGCGATCGTCTAGAACGCTAGCGTCTCCAGCCAGGGTTGCGTAGGTGACGTAGCGCAAGATGATTTCCATGTCGCGAAGGCAAGCAGCCATACGACGGTTGGTGTAAGCGTTTCCACCAGGAGAGATTAGCTGAGGTTGCTCGGCAAACAATGCGCGCGCTGCGTTGGTGACGATCGCGGAAGCATTGCTGGTCATGCGGTTAACGGTGTCTAGGCGCTTGCTGCCGTCTTTGACGAGACCAGACAAAGCATCTAGCTGAGAGTTGCTCAAAAACTCACCTTTGGCATCAGCCTGAGAGACTACCTTAGCGAATGCATCTAGCATGAATGTTTCTCCTAATTACTGGATTTTGGTTCGTTTAAGTCAGAACTCGAAGGCTCGATCGAGCCGTCTTCGTTGGGGCTGTTTGATTCAGCCGAAAGGGTGAGAACCCTAAACTGATTATTTCAAGGTGTCTTCTCATTTGCGTCATTTCTTATCACTTGTTAACAAACCAGTTTATGAAATGACGGGTTAGAAATCTGAGAAAATTTCGTTTTTAGATGAGAAGGCGAAAGTCTCGATTTATCAGCCTTTTGATGGGCTCGGCAATTGCTTTTACCCCTCAGATTATTTTTATACAATGCTGTAAGGGCTTTATTTATTACGAGTTGTTAATTTGTATCAAGTCTAGAGAAGTAGACCACCAAAGCCATAGCCCGTCTGGTTTTATCGCTCAGAAAGAAGCTCTTTTTTTGTAGCAAATCAGACAACCGTGAGTTTATATGTAAATTTACTTTAAATTTACTCTCTGCTGCTGTCGCTGAAAGCCAGTCCTACTCTGCCTTTTTAACTTCAGATATCATGAGCTAATGTAAAAGTTCTTGTATTTTTGTAAAGAGCTTTTAGCGATGTCATCCCAACTTTAGGAATTATTTGACGAGATAGCCGGAAGTTCTAACCCTCTACATCCTTCGTTTTAGAACCTCTTGCAGCTTTGTGAACGTAGCAGGTAGAGGAGCGATCGCCACGATCCATTCTTCTGTGACAGGATGCTTGAGTCGCAATCGCCACGCATGAAGTGCCTGACCCGGAAGATTGACGTTAATCGATTTCCGTCCTGAGCCATAAACCTGATCACCGACGATCGGGTGTCCTATAAAGGCGCTGTGCACTCGAATTTGATGCGTTCGTCCGGTTTCAAGTTCAAACTCCATCAATGTGTAATTTCCTAACCGTTCCTTAACATGCCAGTGAGTAACGGCTCGTCGTCCTTTTTCGTCGCTCACAACAGCCATTTTTTGACGTTCGACCGGGTGCCGTCCGATCGGTTGGTCGATCGTGCCTTGCTCTTGAGGGGGCGCACCGTAGACGATCGCCAAGTAATCTCGTCGTGCCGTTTTGGTGCGAAATTGTTCTTGCAGATGGTGAAAGGCTTGCTCAGTTTTGGCAACGGCGATCGCGCCTGTAGTATCTTTATCAAGTCGATGCACGATGCCGGGACGCTGAACTCCATTGATTCCCGGTAAAGTCGGACAGTGAGCCAAGAGCGCGTTGACCATTGTGCCTGTTTCATGTCCGGCGGAGGGATGCACGACCAGTCCCGCAGGTTTGTTGAGAATCAGCAGCGAGTCATCTTCATAGAGAATATCGAGCGGAATGTCTTCGGCTTGTAGGTCTAGCGGTTCTGCGTCGGGAATATTGATTTGGATACGATCGCCCGATTTCACATCCAATTTTTTAGAGGTGCAAACGTTGCCATTGATCTGCACATGCCCTTGCTCGATTAGTTTTTGAAGACGCGATCGAGATATATCTATAAGTTGACTGGCGAGATAGCGATCGAGGCGATCGCTGGTTTCTTCAACCGAGAGTTCAATTTGAGAGGACAATACTTAAGTGACCTAATAACCCAGTTTATCTATTTTCTAGTATCGCTAAAGATGATACTCCATGACAAAGTTTAGAAGTTTGACTCCTCGACACTCGACTTCTTGCGATTTGACGAGTACAAATCCCCGATGCTCAAAAAAGGGACGGGCGGTAATGCTCACCTCAGTCAATAAGCGAGATAGTTGTAGTTTAGTAGCTTGAGCGACGATCGTATCCAATAATTTCGTTCCCACTCCCTGACTTTGAAAGTCTTTGTGAGTATAGAAACAATCGATGTGACCTGTAGATTCAAGCTCTGCGAATCCAATAATTCTCCCATTGTGGTCAGCGACAAAAGTTTGTTTTATATCTTGTCGTTTTATCCACCTCTCTACAGTCATCGTGTCAGGTGCCCAAGCATTAACCTGTTCTTGAGAATAGTCTCTGATATTGATTGTATGAATGGTTTCATAGAACAATTTCATGATTTCAGAGGCATCTTGTGAAGTGGCTTGTCTGATTTGCATAGCGACGAATGAGCGATCGCGAAAGGAATGTTTCTAACTCACTGCATAATCCGTAAACTGCTGCATAAATGGCGACTGAAATCCCAGCATACTATCTTCTTTGGGCACTCCAGCCGCTACCAGATCTTCCGCGATTTCTCTTTCTGTACTATTCCACTGAAGCCAAATCTTTCCGCCTTTAATATCGATGTGAATCGTATAACCATAAATTAAGCGCTCTTGATTCCAACCGACGGGCATGATTTGATAATGGTCGCGTTCCGTATCAAAAACCGTTTCTATCTCAACATCACCATAAGAAGGTTTAACTTGGTCAAAACTGCTGAGATCAAAGGGCTTTATTCGCCTAAAAACATGGGTCGGCAGTCAGACAAAGTTTCGTGTAGATTGACCACGTTGCCGATCACAGCGATCGCGGGTGCTCCAAATCCTTTGGCTTCGACTTGGGCAGCGATCGTTTCTAAAGTGCCAATCAATTCTTCCTGTTCGGGTCGAGTGCCCCAACGCACCAGCGCGATCGGAGTATTTGCACTCAAACCTGCCTGCTGAAGCTGCCCTGTGATGTAAGGCAAATTGTGAATGCCCATGTAAACCACGATCGTTTCAGACCCGTGAGCGATCGCTTGCCAATTGACCGCAGGGCGATACTTTCCAGCTTCTTCGTGCCCCGTGACAAACGTTACTGATGAACTGTAAGCCCGATGAGTCAACGGAATTCCCGCATAAGCCGGGGCAGCAATGCCAGAAGTCACACCCGGAACCACCTCAACGGGAACCCCAGCTTTTACGAGGTCTTGCATCTCTTCGCCTCCGCGACCAAACACAAACGGGTCACCCCCTTTTAAGCGCACTACGATCGCCGAAATTTGAGCTTTATCAATCAGTACTTGAGTCGTGTTTTCTTGCACCATTGAGTGCCGTCCTCGCCGCTTGCCTGCGTTGATCTGCTCGGCATTGGGATTGATCATCGCCAAAATCGGCGCACTCACTAAAGCATCGTAGATAACGACATCCGCGCACTCTAACAAGGTTTTGCCCTTGAGCGTCATCAAGCCGGGGTCTCCAGGTCCTGCACCAACCAGGTAAACTTTGCCCAAGCACCTCGGCTTATTAGCAGTATCAGAGTTAAGAGTCATCGGGTAGGACAGTTAAAGAATAAACGAGAGGGATATCAATATCAACGCTAAACATCTGATCGCTCAAATGCTGCACTATCCAATACCAATTGAGAAAGAATTAAGTTATGGCGATCGCCAGTCACGTCAGAACAAAAGGCTTAAGCTCCTTGTCCAGACGGCGGATATTTTACGGGCAGCAACGTCCTAAGCCAGTTGACTACGGTTATCAGTAGAGATTGAATCTAGAATCAATTGAGCGAGATCATCATCGCCTTCTAACGGGTTCTTCAGATCGAGTTCTAGGGCTGGAAACTGATCAGACAGTTGAGCAACCATTTGAGAGATCGCGTCTGTAATCCCTCCAGTAAACAGAAAGTAAGGCAAAATCGCGATTTTCTGACATCCTGACTGAGCCAACTCTTGCAGACGGGCTTCTAGTTTAGGAGCCACTGACCAATATGCCGAAACTGCTCCTATTTTCGACGCTAATGCCTCAACAGGCTGGTTTCCTCCCGATCGCCGACTGCCGTGAGACATCAAAATCCAGGCGGCATTTGCAGGGAGTTGAGCTAGACGATTTGCGAGCAGCGTTTCTAAGCCGGGATGAGTGCCAATGTGCGGAGACAACGCGATCGTCACCCTCTCGCCTAGCGCTTGTTGAGCGATCGTCACCTGTTCAGGAATATCTTCCATGACATGAACGCCCGGAATCAAAAAAAGCGGCACGAGTTGAATATGACGAATTCCTTGAGCGATCGCCGTTTGACTAAATTGCTGAATCTGCTTGTGCAAAGGCAGCGGAGCACACTCTAAGACAGCCGCCCCAACTAGAGAAGATTGCGAATCGGAGGCTAGCATTTTTTGCCGCACCTGTTGAGCAAGTTGGGCGATCGCCGCTTGTGGACGCGGATCTCGGCTCCCGTGAGACACCAGCAAATAAGCAGAAGATTGAGACAAACCCATACCTAGAGACAAAAATTGAAGTTAAGTAAATTAGACTGCTTGCAAAAGTCCTTGCCCTCACTCTAAATCCCTCTCCCAAATGTGAGAGCAGGACTTTGAAATCTGGCTCCCTTGCTCCCAAGCCTGGGAGCAGGGGTTGGGGGATGAGGGCATCTTCAGACTTTTGCAAGACGTTTATTCTACTTCGTTACTTCTGCAAGTGGTATGGTCATCGCTGGTTCTTGAGAGCCTTTCCCTATGCCTGAAGCACAGTGCTTCAGACAAGGGTGAGTTTAGGCAACCCACGAATCGCCTTATATTGGATGCCAACTGTTTAACCTAGACGGTGCGATCGATAAATGCAACTTTCCTCTCGATGGTTGAACTAGAAAGCGAATTTATTTTCCGCTCGAAGGTCTAGCTTTTGGACGGTAAAAGAATCGAGGCAGCTTTATTTGTGGATGCCCAAGCCGTTTCCGCAATGCCTCCATGTAGGTGTAAAACACAGGCGTGAGATATAGCGTTAACACTTGCGAAAACAACAGCCCACCCACGATCGCGATTCCCAACGGACGGCGCGATTCTGAACCCGCCCCAACACCCAGCGCGATCGGCAATGTCCCGACTAAGGCTGCCATCGTCGTCATCATAATGGGACGGAATCGCACCACACAGGCTTCATAAATTGCATCGTAGGGAAGTTTGCCTTCGTTGCGCTGTTTCTCGATTGCAAAGTCCACCAGCATAATGCCGTTTTTCTTCACGATGCCGACCAACAAAATGATGCCGATAAACGAATAGAGATTTAGCTCGACTTGAAAGATCAGCAGCGTTAATAATGCTCCAAACCCTGCGGATGGAAGCCCTGAAAGAATGGTGAGCGGATGAATAAAGTCTTCATAGAGAATGCCGAGAATGAGATAGATCACCACGATCGACACCAACAACAGCCAGCCTAAATCATTAAATGACTGTTGAAACACTTGAGTTGAACCTTGAAAACTGGCAGTGACGGTGGATGGCAAAACGTCCTGTGCCACTTTTTGAATGGCGGCGGTGGCTTGACTGAGCGACACGCCCGGAAGGGTATCAAATGAGATCGTCGCTGAAGGCAGCCCTGACAGGTGATTAACCGTTAGCGGACTCACCCCTTGAGTAATCGTCGCAACAGCATCAAGCGGAATCATTTGTCCTTTGCTCGATTGGATATATAACATCGATAGCGCGCTTGGATCGGTTTGAAATTCTGGCTTCAGTTCTGAAATCACATAGAACTGATTGTTAGGCGTATAAATGGTTGAAATCTGCCCAGAGCCATACGCCGCGCCGAGTGTGCTTCCAACTTGTTGAGCGGTGATGCCAAAGGTTGCCGCTTTATCGTGATCGACTTGCACTTGCACTTGCGGAGTGCTGAGTTGCAAATCGCTGTCAACACCACGCAGTCCAGGAATGGTTTTAGCTTTGGCAAGGAGAAGCGGAATAGATTGCCGCAGTGCTTGTAAATCTAAACTTTGTAAAGTGAACTGATAGGTAGAATTTGTTTGCTGTCCGCCGATCGGAATAGCTGCGGGCGATCGCAAAAAGGCTTGAATACCCGGAACTTTTCGCAGCTTAGGGGTGAGTTCTTGAATAATGTCGTCTGCACCGAGTTGGCGCTTTTCTCGTGGCTTTAATCGAATCGTGATACGCCCACCATTGACCGATGCGTTGGGTCCGCTTGCGCCCACCGTCGAACTGACTGCATCAATATTGGGATCTTGGCGGATGATATCAACGATCGCTTGTTGGTGACGCAGCATGTCATCAAATGAGATATCTTGAGCCGCTTTTGTGTTGCCCATCAATTGTCCTGTGTCTTCAGTTGGAATGAAGCCTTTCGGAACGAGGGTGAATAGATAAACAGTCATGACTAAGATGATCACAGACACGATCAGCGTCAAAAATCGAAATTTTAATACGGGTTTGAGCGTCCACTCATAAGCACTCAACACGGCATTAAAGGTATTTTCCGAAAGGCGATAAAGACGGTTTTGCTGATGGTCATGATGTGTCGTTAGAAATCGACTACACAACATGGGCGTTAAGCTCAATGAAACAAATCCTGAAACCAAGATTGCAATACTGATCGTAATCGCAAACTCGTGGAATAAACGACCGATTAAGCCACCCATAAACATAATCGGAATGAATACGGCTACCAGCGATAGCGTCATCGATAAAATGGTAAAGCCGATTTCTCGTGATCCCTTAAACGCTGCTTCAAGCGGTGCTTCACCCATTTCTTGATGTCGCACAATATTTTCCAGCACCACAATCGCGTCATCGACCACAAATCCGACCGAAAGCGTTAACGCCATTAACGATAAGTTATCAAGCGAGTAACCCAATAAATACATGGCAGCAAACGTACCGATGATCGCGATCGGTAGCGCCAAACTGGGAATGATGGTCGCGGGTAGATTTCGCAAAAACACAAAAATCACGAGAATCACCAGCGCGATCGACAGCACCAGCGTAAACTTCACATCATTTACAGAAGCGCGGATCGATTGAGACCGATCGTATAAAATACCCATCTCGATCGCAGTTGGAATTTGCGATTGTAGGGTCGGCATGAGTTGCTTAATTTCATCGACGATATTAACGGTGTTGGCACCCGGCTGTGGTTGCACTGCTAGCACGATCGACGGTTGATTTGCAATGTTCTTGTCGTAAAAGCGATTGGTAACTTTGTTGTTTTGCACATCATCGGTTACGGTGGCTACATCTCCTAACCGAACGGCTGCTCCATTTTTGTAGGAAACGATCAGCGATCGATACCCTGCCGCATCGGTGAGTTGCCCATTTGCCTGAATCAAATAGCGTTTATCAGGACCCGATAAACTTCCGGTTGGTAGCTCAACATTTCCTTGCTGAACCGCCGTTTTAACTTGGTTTAGCCCCATGCCTCGCGTCGCCAATTCACGCGGGTCAATCTGGATGCGAACTGCATATTGCTTCTGACCAAAAACCGATACTTGCGCCACCCCATTGATCATCGAAATCGGCTCAGCGATCGTGATTTCAGCCGCCTCGTCTACTGCCGCGATCGGGAGCGTTTTTGAGTAGAGATACAGAAACAAAATTGGAGCGATCGAGGGATTTACTTTGCGGTAAGTTGGCGGATGTGGCATTCCGGCAGGCAACTCCCCGGCGGCGGCAATTGCGGATTGCACGTCTTTGGCAGCATCCGTCACCTTGCGGCTAAAGTCAAATTGTAAGGAGATGTTTGTACTCCCCGTAGAACTCGTCGAGTTAAATGAATTCAGCCCCGCAATCTCAGTAAACTGTCGCTCTAACGGTGCTGCAACCGATGATGCCATCGTTTCTGGTGTTGCCCCTGGAAGACTCGCAGACACGTTAACAAACGGATAATCTACGTTGGGAAGCGCACTAATCGGCAACAGCACATAACTCATAAGACCGAAGATCACAATTCCCAGCATTACTAAGGTTGTCATCACCGGACGGCGAATAAAGAGTTCTGAAAGGTTCATCAGGGGCAGTCTCCCAGAAAGGTTGCGATCGTAAAACGTTGAACTTCAAGAGTAATTTGAGCGTTGATTATTTGAGCGCAGAGGCATCAGGCGATCGAAGCTGCGCTTTGATTAAAGGAATCTTCGACGATAAAAAGAATCCAACTAAGCTGGCAAACAAAATGGGCGTGAATGGTGCAAATCCGGTCAGCTTTGTGAGCAGCAAAGTGGTGCTAATCGGCGTGCGTGTTACTGCTGCATTGAGCGATGCCATCACAGCCAACATAGCTAACACGGGATCAAGTCCAGGCGTGAACTGTGCCACCGCTTTTCCCAAGCATGCCCCCGTAAAAAAGAGCGGAATAATAAATCCTCCGCGCCATTCTCCATTGACGGTGACCGCAATCGCGAGCATTTTTGCAACGGCTAATCCAATCAGAGCAATTGCACTCATATTATTTTCAATGATGTAATTCAACTCCTCATGCCCAAAATAGCGCGTTAACGGTAATGGCAATGCTAGAACTGCCAGAATAAAACCTGCGATTGTGGTTCGGATATAAATAGGTTGATTGATTTTTTCAAATAAAGTGGCAGATGCTTTAAAGATACTGATAAACAACCAAGCTGCAATCGCGCCGATGATTCCATATCCACTTGCGAATAAAAAATCATCGACATTGCTAACGTGATATTGCGGAAACACCCAAGTAGGCGCAATCCCTAAATGAGTGATTACAGCAAACACTAGATAACTCGAACAGCTTGAAACAATTGCAGGTAAAATCGCTTCATAATATTCGACAACGTTTTGATGATGTAAAATTTCCAGCGCAAAAAACGCTCCCCCTAACGGTGCTCCAAACAAGGCGGTGAATCCTGCTGCCATACCTGCTAAACTCAGCGATCGCACCTGCTCTCCGGTGAGATGAAGGCGATCAGCAAGCCAAGTGCCGATCGAGCCAGTGACTTGCACCATTGGCGCTTCAGGTCCCAAACTTCCACCGACAGCAATGCTAATAAGCGACGTGAGAATCATCGCCGGATTATTTCGCATTTCAATCCGTCCGCCTTGCGAGTGAATGTTATCTACAATTAAGCTAATTTCACCAGGATTCCCCAGTTTGTGGATGATCGAGCCGATTAAGAAGCCTGCGATCGGCATCACAATCAGCAGTGACGCACCTTGAAACGATCGCAAAATATGTGTCAGCCATTCCAACACGCTCCAGTACAGCCCTGCAAATAGTCCGCACGCTGCTCCAATTCCAATCCAGCAGCCAATCCAAGGGGTAACGGTTAGTGGATTCTGACGAAGCCAATGGAGAAATCGATTTTGAGGCGAAGACATAACTGATCACGACTGAGGTTTGTTAGCGGTCGATTGACGTTGCCCAATAGATAAAAACCGAGCAAACTTGGAATGAATCAATCTCTTACGCCATGCTTCCATGTAGATATAGAACACAGGCGTTACATATAGCGTCAAGATCTGCGAGAAGATCAGACCACCGACTACAGCAATTCCTAACGGACGACGAGACTCAGAACCCGCACCGAACCCGATCGCGATCGGCAATGTGCCCATCAGTGCTGCCATTGTGGTCATCATAATCGGACGAAAACGCACCAAACAGGCTTGATAAATCGCCTCAGATGGTTTTTTGGCTTCGTCGCGCTGTGACTCGATCGCAAAGTCCACCATCATAATGCCGTTTTTCTTCACGATACCAACCAGCAGCATAATGCCAATAAACGAGTAGACGTTGAGTTCAACATGAAAAATCAGCAGCGTTAACAATGCTCCAAATCCCGCGGACGGCAACCCTGAGAGAATCGTAATCGGATGAATAAAATCCTCGTATAAAATACCCAGAATCAGATAAATAACGAGAATTGCAACTAACAGCAATAGCAATAGATCTGGTAATGAACTCTGAAATACCTGGCTTGCCCCTTGAAAATTCGTTGTGATGCTAACCGGAATGACACTTTGAATCAAGTTCTCAATTTCCTGATTTGCCTCGCCCAACGCTGCACCGGGCGTAAGATTATAGGAAATGGTTGCTGCACTCATACGACCCACATGATTTACCATCAGCGGCGCAACGCCCGTAGAAATCGTGGCAAACGTGCTGAGGGGAACTTCCTGAACGCTAGAACTGCTCGTAGTCGCGGCTCCTGTTACAGTCGTGCCATTGTTGCCCGTGTTATTGGTTGTTCCGCCCGTATTGCTTGAATTATTAGCAGATGTACCCGAACTGCCACTCGCATTTACATAAAGCTGCATCAGTGCACTTGGCTCTTGCTGATACTGCGGTTCGAGTTCTAGAATCACCTGATACTGATTGCTTGCTGCGTAGATTGTCGAGACTTGATACCCGCCGTAAGCATTTCTGAGCGTGTTTTCAATCTGTTGAGCAGTAATACCCAATGCCGAAGCTTTATCTCGATCGATGTTCAGCCTTACTTGTGATGTCGTTTGCAAATCGCTGTTGACATCTTGAATTTGCGGCAAATTCTTCATTTTGTCCACAAGCTGTGGCACATATTGCTGCAAGGGTTGAACATCGGCGCTTTGCAGTCCTAATTGATAGAGTCCTGTCGATTGCTGAGTGCCGATCGGAATCGCAGGCGGATTTTGTAAAAACACCTGAATACCAGGAATAGCAGACAGTTTCGGGCGTAGAGCTTGCACAATCTCATCCGCGGTTAAATGACGCTTATCACGGGGCTTGAGTCGAATAAACAAGCTACCTGTATTGCTTGGTGTTCCGCCACCACTGCCCGTTGCACTCGCGCCGCCGCCAATGTTTGAGTTGACTGCATCCACGTTTGGATCTTGACGAATCACATTCACCACGTCTTGCTGATGTCTCACTAACGCATCAAATGAAGCATCTTGTGCCGCTTGCGTTATGCCCGTAATTTTTCCAGTATCCTCACTAGGGATAAAGCCTTTTGGAACCACAACTAACAAGGCAACGGTAACAAAGAACATCGCAACGGACAAAATCATGGTAGTGCGATGAAACTTTAAGGCTTTCTTCAGGCTCCACTCATATTGGGCTAGAAACCAATCGAATACTCGTTCCGAAGCGCGATATAGCCGACTTTGACGGGAGTGATCTATTGGACGCAAAAATCGACTACACAACATCGGGGTGAGCGTCAACGAAACGAAGCCAGATACCAAAATTGAAACCGCGATCGTGACAGCAAATTCATGAAATAGTCGCCCCAATAACCCGCTCATAAATAGCATTGGAATAAATACGGCGACCAACGAAAGCGTCATTGATAAAATGGTAAAACTGATCTCGCGTGAGCCATTGAGCGCGGCTTCAAGCGGACGTTCACCCATTTCTAAGTGCCGCACGATGTTTTCGAGCATGACGATCGCATCATCGACCACAAATCCGACTGAAAGCGTTAGCGCCATCAGCGATAAGTTATCCAATGAGAACTGAAGCTGCTGCATGACAGCAAATGTGCCGATTAGCGAGACAGGCAACGCCAAGCTAGGAATAACCGTTGCAGACAGATTGCGTAGAAATAAGAAAATCACTAAGACAACCAGCGCGATCGTCAGCATCAGCGTAAATCGCACATCATTCACAGAATCTCGAATCGCTTGAGAGGCATCATAAAGAATACCAATTTCAACCGATTTTGGAATCTGATCTCCTAGTTTTGGTAATAGTTTTTTAATCGTATCGACTACTTGTACGGTATTTGTTCCCGGTTGACGTTGAATGCTGAGAATAATTGCACGATTATCATTGTACCAACTTGCAATATTGTCATTTTCAACGCTATCGATAATGAGACCAAGTTGTTGAAGATAAACTGGAGAGCCATCTTTGTAAGCAACGATCAGCGATTTATAAGCGGCTGCGTCCTCAAGTTGCCCATTGGTTTGCACGGTATAGCTTTTATTTGCACCCGAAAGGCTGCCAGTCGGCAGGTTGACGTTGCCTTGCTGAATCGCCGTTTGCACTTGGTCGAGTCCGAGTTGCCGAGTCGCTAACTGCTGTGGGTCAAGCTGAATCCGAGCCGC
The DNA here is from genome assembly GCA_965277365.1 of Phormidesmis sp. Lineage (GTDB taxonomy): Bacteria > Cyanobacteriota > Cyanobacteriia > Leptolyngbyales > Leptolyngbyaceae > Phormidesmis_A. The sequence continues at coordinate 223,924 of CBDICO010000008.1, forward strand.
ATATTTTTGCGAACCATACACTTGCACTTGTGCCACGCCGCCGATCGTAGACAGCTTTTGCGCCAAATAGGTCTCAGCGTAGTTATCTACTTCCGATAAAGGCAGCGTCGGAGACTTAAGATACAGATATAAAATCGGCTGATCTGCGGGATTGACTTTGCTGTAGGTCGGCGGATTTGGTAGGTCATTGGGAATCTGACCCGATGATGATGAAATAGCGGCTTCGACATCTTGCGCCGCGTCATCAATGTTGCGGCTGAGGTCGAATTGCAGCGTGATTTGCGTCGAGCCAAGCGTGCTCGTTGAGTTAAGCGTATCAACTCCAGCAATACTCGAAAATTGCTTTTCTAGCGGACGTGCAACTGATGCCGCCATCGTTTCAGGACTTGCGCCAGGGCGGGCTGCCGTGATTTGAATCGTGGGATAATCGACGTTTGGCAAGTCACTGATTGGCAGCAAACGGTAACTCATCAAGCCGAAGATCAAGATTCCCGCCATCACGAGCGTTGTCATGATCGGGCGGCGAATAAACAGTTGTGAGAGATTCATAAATTAGTTATCTCCTGCACGTTGCGACCCATTGCCTTGTTTGGGTTGTCTACTCGATCGGGGCGCATTACCCGCATTTGGCGCATTACCGGAAGCAGGATTTGCACTATTGCTGTTGGGCTGAGAATTGTTGCCGCTCATATCACCACCCGATGCAGTTCCGTTACCGCCGTTGCCCTGTTCTGAAGCGGTCTTAACCCGAACTTGACTACCATCAACTAGGTTCGCTTGTCCATCCGTGACGACTTGATCGCCGGGTTGCACTCCTTTTTGAATCACGTCGAGTCCATCGATCGTGCTACTCGCAACAACCGGAACATTGTCTACCGTGTTGTCATCAGGATTGAAGACAAATACAAACTGACCATTTGGACCATTTTGAATGGCTTGCGATGGAACAACGATAGCATTCGGTTCTTGAGTCAGCGTCAGCGTCGTGTTCACGAATTGTCCCGGAAATAGTCTGGCATCCGCATTATCAAAATCACCAATCAGTTGAATTGTTCCCGTATTCGTATCAACCGTGTTATTCACAAACGAGAGCAACCCCTGAATTGGAGTATCATTGCCTGCAAACGTGACCGATACTTTCAGCTTGCCGTTATCCATGTGCTTCTGAACTTCCGGCAAATTCGATTCAGGCACCGAGAATGCCACCTGAATCGGGTGAATTTTGGCGATCGTCACCAACGGATTCGAGCCACCTGCCTGTACGACATTCCCCTCCGTCACCAAGATATTGCCCGCCCGACCGTCGATCGGAGCATAGATTTTGGTATACGTCGATTCCACCCGCACATTGTTTAACGCGCCACTGTCAGCACTCACGCCTGCCTGAGCATTTTCGATCCCCGCTTGATCGCCTTGCACGACTGCCTGAGCATTTTGAATCGCCACTTCATCGCTTTTCACCACGGCTTGCGCGTTGGCGATCGCTTCCTGATCGACCTGTAGCGTTGATGCAGTTGATCGGCTGTTGGTTGAGTATTGCTGCGCTTGATCCTGACTAATCGCCCCTTGCTGATAAAGATTGTTGTAGCGTTGGCTCTGTGCCTGAGCAAATTGTGCCTGTGCCTGATCCTTTTGCAGAGTTGCGATCGCTTGTCTGACCCCACCTTGGTCTTTAGTAAGGGTGGCTCTAGCTTGTTCAACCAGTCCTTGATCTTTAGCAAGCGTGGCTCTAGCTTGCTGGACTTGCGCCTGGTCTTTGGCTACCGTTCCTTGAGCTTGCTGAATCGAGGCAGTTTGCGTGCGATCATCGAGCGTAAACAGCAGTTGCCCCTGGTGCACCTCTTGCCCCTTCTGAAAAAACACGCCCGTAATCCGTCCACTTGCCTGTGGCGTGACCGACACCGTTGAGTTAGCTTGCACGTTGCCGATTGCCTGCAATTGAACAGGAACGGTTCTCTGGCTCGCAGCCGCAACCATCACAGGGGTGACTTGCTGTCTGGCATTGCGTCCGGCTGATTTATCGGGTTTTGCAGCCAGCGATCGCATTCCCAAAAATCCCAATCCGCCCAGCAACAACACGCCTCCCAAAAATAATCCAATCCGTCGCTTTGATAAAACGGTTGGTGTCGTTTCGCTGCTCTCGATCGGTTCATCCGGCACTTCGATCAGAGCATCATTCGGCTCTTTATTATGAACTTCGTTAACCATAAGATCCTCTATCATTTGCCGAAAGCGGGTCATAAACGTCTCAGGCGCGTGCTGTCAACTGGTTGCTAAGCTACGGGGCATTGCTGTCGGGTGTGAACCCAGGAGTTGCCCTCACCCTAGCCCTCTCCCGCAGGAGCTACCGTGTACACACAAATCCGTTGAGCACTTCGTTTCAGTCGGCTTCAGCCCCCTAAATCCCCCAAAATTAGGGGACTTTGACCCTGAGCAATATCTTGAACTTTGAACCTCTTTCTGGCTCAAAGTCCCCCATTCTGGGGGATTTAGGGGGCGAAGATCTCGGCGATGACGGGATCAGGAAGACTTGTGTGTATACAGAGTAGCCCGCAGGAGAGGGAACAAGATCTCTAGCGCTCCTCTTCTGTGGGAGAGGGGTTGGGGGGAGGGTTCATAGTTCCATCTAGCAACGCGGCTACTGTTAGCTCTTTTGAGTTCCTTGCTGATGAGGATACGCAGTTTTAAGAATGCCCTGAATTTTGGTTTTTTGATCTTCCGTGAGATTGAGTTCGTTTAGCGCTTGCCGCATTTTTTCACCACTTTGCACTTTAGTTTGGAACTGCTGCGCCTGCTCTTGGGTCAAGACGGCTAGAACTTGTTTGCGAACTGCCTCACGTTTTTGTGCCCGGTCTGTTTTTTGGGACTGATCGGGCGCAGACGTAGTATTTGATTGCGCTGAATTTGTTGAACTTGCTGTTGAATCAGCTTGGGGCGTTTGAGCCGAATCGGATTTCCCGCACGCAGACACTCCCATCATCAGTGCGCCGACCAGAAATGTGACTACGATCGTTTGCTTTTTCATAAGATTCACCATCTCCTAAATTCAGTTTCACTTAATAAATGTTAAAGGATGAATCCAATTGCCGCACGATACCAGGTTCCTAATTTGACCCGTCAAAAACTACTTGAATGTTGTGACTTTTCTCCTAGTCTAAATTGTCGAATTTAGTCAAATTGGCTCTACTGAGACAAGAGACAAACCTGCTAAATCATTAGACGGGCGTAGATTTAATGACCTCGACGATCGCACCCGGATTCACCCTCATCTCTTAACTCCTCGTATTTTAAAGACTAGAGAGATCGCCCATCCTCCCTCGACAGGAGAGAGTTGAAGGTGAATTTGATCCACGGCTCTAAGGGTGCTTCTGGCGGCTATTGCGCTCTCAGTCAAAGGGGGCTACTGTGTTGTTTGACTTCTTCATTCCCTCTAAAATCAGGTCAGCGCCTTTCGATGTCCTACTCCATCTCTTGGTGGGAAAGAGTTCTATGATCCGCTTGACCTATCCATCGTTTCGTCTACTGCTGTATCTAGAATGGCTGCTGCTAGGAACGGCGGTGGTGATAGAAGTGCTGCATTTGTATCGCTCACCCTGGTCGCTGCTGTTGCGCCTGAGCACGATCGCGATTTTTGGTCTACTGGGGCTGCGGTTGCCCACGGTTCGATGGCGCTCGAAGATTCTATTTACAGCGTTAGAGTTTGGCTTAATTCTGCTCCCAGTCATTCAAGAAGGGTGGCCGAGTCGCTCCAATTTTCTGCTATTTCTGGTGCTGCTGTTGCGCAGTTGCCTGATATTTCGGCAGATAGGGCAGGTGATTGTTCTAATTTTAGCAATGCTCTCTTACGGGTCACTGCTATTGAGACCGATCGTGCCCGAAAAATTCCTTTCAATGGTTTGGGAATCGCGAGTCAGCAATGTATTGTTGTTTAGCTTGACGCTAGTATTTGCTTTGCTATTAATTAATGCGTTAATTGCTGAACGCCAAAGCCGAGAGCAGCTAGAAACGACGCACGATCAATTAGCTACCACGCTTGAGCAACTGCGTCAGTATGCCTTGCGAGTTGAAGATCAAGCCACCTTACAAGAACGGAACCGCATCGCTCGCGAAATTCATGACGGACTCGGACACACCCTTGCAGCCCAAACAATTCAGATGAACAATGCGCTATTGTTCTGGAAATCTGACGCGGATCAAGCATTGGCATTTCTCAAACAAGCAAAGCAGCTTGGAGCAGACGCATTATTAGAGATTCGTAAATCTGTTTCTGTTTTGAGATCGAATCCTTTGCAAGGGCGATCGCTCGAAATGGCAATCAACACGCTACTGCAAAACTTTGAGCACATGACGGGAATCATTGTCTCTAACACCATTCATTTACCGATGCCACTCTCTTCAGATGTGAATACAACGCTATATCGCATTGTGCAAGAATCACTCACCAACATTTATAAACACGCTCAGGCAACGCAGGTTAGTGTAGGATTGCACCAACACGCGGGGCTAACCTATCTCTCGATCGACGATAACGGCAAAGGCTTTGACCCGACTCAAAACACGACTGGGTTTGGGCTTCAGGGAATGCGAGAACGAGCGATCGCCTTGGGCGTACAGTTCACAATTAATAGTCAACCTGGAAATGGCTGCCGCGTTTCGGTTGCGTTGCCCCTCTCAAAACAACTGCCATGATTCGGATTCTGCTTGTCGATGATCAGCACATTATTCGCCAAGGACTCAAGAGTATGCTGGAGTCTAATGCAGACATGCAGGTAATCGGTGAAGCCGAAAACGGACAACGGGCGATCGAGCAAATTTCATCTTTACAGCCTGACATTGTGCTGATGGATATTCGGATGCCCGTGATGGATGGTGTCGCAGCAACAGGCGCGATCGTTCAACACTATCCCAATGTTAAAGTTCTGGTTTTAACTACGTTTGATGATGATGAGTATGTTTCGCAGGCGATGCGGCTAGGTGCAAAAGGGTATTTGCTCAAGGATACAGAACCCGATGAGTTAGCATTGGCAATTCGTTCTGTCAATAAAGGACACACTCAATTTGGTCCCGGATTATTTGAAAAAGCCCTGATGATGCCGACATCGGCTCCAGTGGCTGTTTCTCCACCAGAACTCGCGCAACTCACGCCTAGAGAATTAGAAGTCTTGCGTTTGATCGCTTCTGGTGCAAATAATCGGGAGATTGCTCAAGCACTGTTTCTCTCAGAAAATACAGTAAAGAACTATGTGACGAGTATTCTCAGTCGATTGAACTTGCGCGATCGTACTCAAGCTGCTTTACTCGCTCACCCTTTGTTTAATCCATCTCAGCACTGACCTATTGTCATCTTAAAGGGGTGAACAATGCTGCTGATACTCAGTCGATAACCTGTGGCAACCTTAGACCTGATTCTAAACAGCATTGAACGAACGGGTTCAGTCATTGCCACAATTGTGACACTGAAGCTGATAGGAACACACGATTTACCCGTCTACTAACCTGAGCAAATCAAACGCATCGGACTGGTAGAAGGGTTCCAATGGCTATTAGAGCAATCCGTCTGAGAAAGTGACTTCGCACCAAAAATCTTGTGCAAATCAGCCGTGAGTCAATCTACTGTGGTTTGTCGATCGCGGCTTGATGTTTGAGCAACCAAATCCCGGTGTAAGTCATTCCTGAGTCATCGGGCTGCACGAGCAGGAAGTGCAACCCCTGACTGGCTTGCTTGCGCTGTTCATAGATTTGGGCGGCAGATCTCACTTCAGGATCGTCGAAGGTGGCAACGATCCAGCGATCGACCGCTCCAGCGTCTAAAATCAAGCCGTCTGGGGCACCTGCGATCGCGGTGAGCGCAATTGGGTCAACCGTCTGCAACCACCGAGCCAATGACCGCGATCGCCGCCCTCCATCAATCACCACACCTGGAACTGTCACGGTGGACGCGAGTCCTAGCTTGATGGGCATTAAATCGTCGGGCATCTCTAGCACTGGAATCATCCGCCCTGTAAAGGCTTCAGACAGCTCGATCGCTGATAAAGACGCAAATCGCCAGCGATCGCCCCAAAGATTTTCGGGCAACGCTTGAGGAGGGGTTCTCATAGATTAAAGACAGAATCGACGATTCTACACTTTACCCTTCATCGGGGACTGTCATCCTGTTGCAGGTTGCGTTCTAGATAGAGATTAACAAAATCATCAACGGCAGTTTCATTTATTTTCCCAAGGCTTTAATCATTTCTGTTACGGCTTCTGCGAGAGGGTCACTGATTCCATTCACCCATTGGTGAACCGTTGAACGGTTGATTCCCATCGTGACCGCCAATCGATTCTGGCTGATGTTGCAGGTAGTCAGCCCTTGCCCAAGCGCCTTTCCGGTTTTGCCATAGGATCGATCGTGTCAGAGGTGCAAGATAAAGTCAATGGTTGCAGCTCTCAACATCGTTATCATATTTATAGAGAATTAGCCGTAGTTCAGGCATACGATCGTCGTGATCAGTCATTCAATACTTCATTTTAGCCAGCAGAATTTTTATGGCATTCAGGAGTCAAGATTCAAGCCGATCGAGGCATTAGAATTGAAGGAAATCCTCTATTAAGCAACGTCCGTCATTTATTCAAAAAGCGTAGTTATCTATGGTCTCTACTTTTACGAATCCGTCTATGATCGACTCCTCTCGGATTCGTCCAGAGATTCAAGCATTGCAGGCTCAGTTAGTCGAGTGGCGCAGACGGTTGCATCAACATCCTGAACTGGGCTTTTGTGAGCAGTTGACTTCAGAGTTTGTTGCCCAAAAACTTCGAGAATGGGGCATTGATCATCAGACTCAAATCGCCAAAACTGGAGTCGTGGCAATTATTCAAGGCGATCGTATGGGGCGGGTTTTGGCAATTCGGGCAGATATGGATGCGCTGCCGATTCAGGAAGAAAACGAGGTGCCCTACAAATCGCAGCACGATGGGCTGATGCACGCGTGTGGTCACGATGGACACATCACGATCGCCCTTGGCACTGCTCGCTACTTGTCACAACATCGTAACTTTGCTGGAACCGTCAAAATTATTTTTCAACCTGCCGAAGAGGGTCCGGGGGGTGCCCAGCCAATGGTGGAGGCGGGCGTGCTCAAAAATCCTGATGTCGATGCCATTATTGGGCTGCACTTGTGGAATCAACTGCCCTTGGGGACAGCAGGGGTGCGATCGGGCGCATTAATGGCAGCCGTCGAAACGTTTCGCTGCACGATTTTTGGCAAGGGTGGACATGGAGCGATTCCGCAACAAACGATCGATTCAATTGTCGTGGCTTCTCAAGTGGTCAGCGCTCTGCAAACGATCGTGGCGCGAAACATTGACCCGATCGAGTCCGCAGTCGTAACCGTGGGCGAATTTCATGCCGGAACCGCCTGTAATGTGATTGCTGACACGGCGCGGATGAGTGGTACTGTGCGTTATTTCAACCCAAGATATGGTGATTATTTTGCCCAGCGCATTGAGCAAGTGATCGCTGGAATCTGCCAGAGTCACGGCGCGAGATATGAGTTGGATTATCAAAAACTTTATCCGTCCGTGATTAATGATGGCGCGATCGCTGATCTAGTCCGATCGGTAGCTGAAACGGTCATTGAGTCGCCCTTAGGAATTGTTCCCAACTGTCAAACGATGGGCGGCGAAGATATGTCATTCTTTCTGCAAGCGGTTCCAGGATGCTACTTCTTTTTAGGATCTGCCAACTCTGACAAAGGATTAGATTTTCCTCATCACCATCCTCGTTTTGATTTTGACGAGACTGCCCTCAGTATGGGAGTCGAAATCTTTGTGCGGTGTGTTGAAAAATTCTGCGAATCCTAACCTCGCACCAATACCCAGAACGTAAGCAGGCTAGAGAGAACAACTTGAACAAAGCTGATGCAGCGTTTTAGAACACTGGTCTTCGTTGTGCTATCCCGCCCTGAACTGAGCTTCGGGCGAGTGGCGGCAAGTCCATTAAAGAGCCAACGGGTAACTTAGCTCAAGCGATCGATCGCACCTTCGGCACCTTTGACGCATTCAAACAGCAGTTTAATGACGCAGGTGTAAAGCGCTTCGATAGCGGCTGGGTTTGGCGAGTGAAAAACAATCAAGGAGATCTGCAAATCACGAGAACCGCCAACCAAGACAGCCCCTTAGTTGAAAACTATCCCATCCTGGGAAATGACGTTTGGAAACACGCCGACTGCTTAAAATATCAAAATCGTCGTCCCAAATATTTAACCGCTTGATGGAACGTGATTAATTTGGATGAAGTCAACCGCCGTTTTGCGGGATACCAATCCGCCATATAGCTTCTGTAGTAGATTGGTAACTTTTAATCTCAGTTTTCGACAAAAATCACCGTACGATGTGATCAAAATCACGAGAGGTAAGCCACCTGCCAGACATACTGTACAAGACTCAACTTTAGCCGAGTCATCAACAGGGAACACACGACTGACCGACAGATTTCTTACGAAGACTGTCGGTTTTTTATTGTAAAACAAAAATAATGCGCGGTTATTAGGTGTTCGCCATTAGTTAAGAATTGCTTGCCATTAGTTAAAAGTCTGTTGTCTTTCTCAGCCTCAAAGATTCTCAACCGATATAATGGATGCGTCTTTAAACGTGGATCACAGATGCCCCAAATCGTTGCCGCCTTTTATAAGTTTGTGCGGCTTTCTGATTGGGTCGAGATGAGAGACCCCTTATTGTCGTGTTGCTCAAATCAAGGGGTAAAAGGAACAATTCTGTTGGCAGAAGAAGGCATCAACGGTACGATCGCCGGATCTCGCACCGCTATCGATACCGTTCTGGCATTCCTCAGAGCCAATCCTCGACTGGCAGATTTAGAGCCTAAAGAGTCGTGCGCTGAGTCGCCACCCTTCGATCGCATCAAAGTCAAACTGAAAAAAGAAATTGTGACTTTAGGGTTACCAGAGATCGATCCGAGGCGGCAAGTCGGCACTTATGTTAGCCCACACGATTGGAATGCGCTGATTTCTGACCCAGACGTGACCGTGATTGATGTTCGCAATCAGTATGAAGTTGGAATTGGCACCTTCGATCGAGCCATTGATCCTCACACAAAATCTTTTCGTCAGTTTCCTGACTATGTGCGATCGCACCTCGACTCTCATCAACCCAAAAAAGTCGCGCTGTTTTGCACTGGCGGAATTCGCTGTGAGAAAGCATCAGCTTTTATGATCTCAGAAGGGTTCAAGGAGGTCTATCACCTTCAGGGCGGCATTCTCAACTATCTTGAAGAAATGCCTGACGCTCAAAGTCTGTGGCGTGGAGAGTGCTTTGTGTTTGACCAGCGAGTTGCAGTCGTTGAGGGAGTGACGGAGGGATCGTTTGAGCTACGTCGCGACTGTGGTCATCCCATTTCTGAAACCGAGCAAACGGTTGAGCTATCACAGATCCCGTGTCCCTATTGTGACGAAAGGCTATCTCCTTCCTTGGGCTGACGAATTGAGGGTTCATGTAAAGAAGAATTAAGACAGGTGTGAGGATGATTCTAAGTTGCAACCTTTTATGCAATTTGTCTGAAGTTCACGATAACAAAGGAAGTCTGATATGGCGGATATGACTCAAACGGCTGACTTAGATTCCACAATCGCTGCACTGAAAAGTGGAATTACATCCTTGCCTGCTGAAGCAGCAATCGGCGCGATCGAAAGCTGGCAATCTCAGTTGCAAGGCACCGAAATCGCAGAAACGCTGGGTCAATTAAAAATGGCGCTTGAGGGTGGCGGTACGGGTAGTTCCTCGATCAGTGGACTTCTTTCTGATCTCGGCTCTCAAACCACGACTGCGGCTGGAACTGTGACAGGGGATGAAACATCCAAGCTGCAACAGTTGGGGCAACTTCTTGCTCAAGCAGGTAGCTCTCTTGCATAAGTTCTAGTAATTCTAGATCTTTTTGGATCGCGTTATCTTTAGCGTTAATTCATAATAAGAACAGCAATCTAGTGCGCTTCAGATTATTTATCTCTGGAGTATTTACTAGATTGTTGTTCTTTTTGCAAATGGCTATTTGAAAAATAGACTAAATGTTATCGAGTCTCAACGTATTGGCGTGTGTGCCCGTTTTTAGAAAAGCGCTCTGCTAAGATTTGTTGATACACCGCTTCGTAACCATCTGTCATTTGCTTAACACCAAAGTGATCAACAACGTGATCACGGCAGCCATTGCGATCGAGATTACCAACTCGCCCAACTGCGTTAACACATTCATCGACGCTGTGACAGAGAAATCCAGTCTTGCCGTGAACAATGATTTCAGGGGTTGACCCAAGTTCCATCGCAATCACAGGGGTTCCGGCGACCATTGACTCGATCATCACAAGTCCAAAGGGTTCTCGCCAAGTAATCGGGAATAGAGTTGCCACCGCATTACCCATCAGGGTGTTTTTTTGAACGTGATTGGCTTCACCCAAATATTCGATTTGCTTGCCATCAATGTGGGGCTTAATTTCTTGCTCAAAATAGTCGATATCGACTCGATCGACCTTGCCCGCCATTTTGAGATGCCAGCCCGATCGTTTGGCAATCTCGATCGCAAGGTGCGTTCCTTTTTCAGGAGAAATTCGCCCTAAAAAAGCCAGATATGGCGATTCATCTGGCTGAGGATAAAATTTGTGTGCTGCCGGATTAATGCCGTTGTAAACCGTCGCGACGTAATTTAACCCTAGCCTCGGTTCTCGCTGAGTATTCGAGATACTTACATAGGGCTGATTTTGAAAATGAGTGAATAGCTTTTCGTTGTCGGGCGAAAAACCTCCATGCAAGGTATGCACAGTGGGAGTTTTGACCAATGGCGCGCAGGGCAAAGCCGCACAGCCAATGTGAGAATGAATAATATCAAATTCTTGCGATCGCTGATAAACCTGGCTCAGTTGCAGCATTTCATAAATCGAATGCTCTTTAACCGCCGGGTCGAGGCGTAAAGCACGAGGGTGAATGGCTTCTAGCTGGGCAAGACTTACAGAGTCACCTGACGCAAACAACGCGACCTCATGTCCACGTTTCACCAATTCATCAGTCAACAAACTCACGACTAACTCAGCTCCTCCATAAGCAGGAGGAGGCACGCTCTCCCATAAAGGAGCAATTTGTGCGATTTTCATCAAGACCTCCGTATTCATTGAGTTGATCCCAATGATTGTGCCTCTTTTTATGCTAAGACGCATCTGGCTACGGGGATAGGGAAGTCCGATCGATAGGCAGGCTCAATCAAAGTCAACCTGGGTTTCGGCTTTGCTCAACCCGCGTTTGAGCCTTGAGCGGAGCCGAAATGTCGCTTCATTAATCGGTTCCGCCCCAACTCCAGACGGGCTTATCGTTTCGCACTGATTTTTTGAGAATCGCAGTGGTCAGGCTGTTTACATCGCTCATTCCCGTCATGTCGAGAATCAAATAGGCTTTTCCACTAACAAAGCGCATCCTTAAATAGGAATGTCCTGAAAAGTCTTCGTTATCTGATTTGACAATGCGAGCGGTGGCTTTACATCGGCTGTATTGCGGCTTGAGTCTGCCGACCCAGGTGACGCTAAAATCATCGCTGCTGGAGATCGTAAAGCCATTGGCGATCGCGCTCAAATTTGCAGTCCCATCGATCGTATAGCCTCCTTCACGATAGGGTTGTGGGGTTTCAGTCACCACTACCTTTGCCGGACAGCGAACGTTGGGATCTTGAGTGTCGATCGCTTTAAACACTTCGAGATCAAGATTGGCAGCGTGGGCAGGAAGACTTGACAATAATAAAGCCGTGATGCCAGTTCCTATAAGGGCTTGAAGTTTCATAAATGGCGCGTTAGAACGTTGAGATATTTAAGTCTTCACCCATCAGCCGCTAAACTTCGGAAAACGACTAGGTTCTAATGATCAAAAGAGCCGTAGCGCTCTAACCAATCAAAGATCTCATCAAGCTGAGGGAGGGTCACAAATCCATATTTCCAGAGAATCATTGGCAGCAGACTGGGAGTTTGCTCAGACTGTTGTAGAGCAAACACGATCGACGCTTGAGAAATTAAAAGTTCTTCAGTCAAAAATCGGATCAGAGGATGGTTGGTTGAAACCTCCATTGCAGCCCCGCTTTTCTCAATTGTATAAATCGGTTTCAGGTCTTAGAGGTCTAGAACCTAAAACAATGTGCCATTATGTGCTTGAAAAGCAATAATGTTGCATTAATCACCTCTAGTCTTCAGTGCGAGGTTCCGCCGTGACTGTTACCAATGCCGCAACCCAATTATATCTGCCCGATGCCAACCTAACTAAAGCCGCCGTTGGGGCGATCGATGGGTTTGCAAAATCGAGTGCGCCGAGCGCCTGGGCATTTTTAGATAAGGCGACGATCGTGGCAGACTTGCGATCGCGCGTTAATGATCCGTTTCAAGTCAACCAAGGCGGACAGCCGTTTTGCGGTCCAGCAGCCGTTTTGTTTGAGTTGGTTAGAAAACAGCCGCTTCGCTATGTGCGAATTTGTCAAAGTCTATTTGAAACGGGCTATTTTCAAGCAACAAGTCACTGGATCTCGGCTCCTAATGAGCTACGACAGGTGAGCCGCGGCGATCTGCACATGAGCCAAATTGATTGGATGGTGTTGGCAACGTTGAGACAGTCAGAAAATCTGCTGTTCCCAGTTGAGCCAAATGCGCCTGATATAATTCGCAATCTGGCAGGAATGACCAAATCGTGGGAAATGCGCGGCTGGATCAAGGAGATTTTAGGCTACCGCAAAAGTGAGTATTATCACGCCTATTTGATGAATGACGTGAGTGCGTTGAATCAGGCAGCAGCAGCGATTCAGGCGGGAGGCGTGGCGTTTGCGCTGATCACCGCCGAGGGAATGCTGGAAACCAATCCGCCGCCGATTCCTTTCCCAAGTCACTGGATTGCGCTCTTAGGAAATGTGTCGGCAACCAATAGTCAGGTAAGTTTTGATATTTATACCTGGTCAAGAAAACTGCACCTCGATCTAGATTTATCGTCGTTTAAGAAATATTTTTGGGCAGCCGTCACGGGCGTTCCATAGATCCGCGCTGTCGCTTTAGTCATCATCCCTAAATACATTTTCGTTGTGATGCAGGACACGTTTAGTAGTAAGATACTGAACCTATTGGGGCTGTTTTTTAATTTTCTGACTCAGCAGGGTTAAACTTCCAAAGAATCCTGAATCTCTGCTTTCATCCGCATCGTGGGGTAGGCTCATCAAGGGCTTCTTTCACATAAAAAGCATTCTCTTAACGGTCATTAAAGTTTTTGCAGTCTGCTTTAAGGTGTGTCCTGAAAGCATTGCTTTCTAACCATCTGATTGAAATCGTTGTCACCCTATTAATTTATCTGAGTGAAATTAAAACAAGCTCTGAGCGGGTCTGTCGATCGTTTGAGGAAACTGCTGAATGTTTAGAACTAGCCGTAAATCGTACAGATCGAGCCTGTCATCCTATCAGAAAAAGAAAAAGTCTTTGCCTCGCTGGGTGATTTTTAGTGCCATTCCGATCGCGCTGATCACCCTAGAATTATTGGCGCGGCTGATTACGGGCATCATGGGCAAAGCACCCGAACTCGCTGCCTATGATGGCGAGCCGCTGAAGGTCACTGCCTACCGATTAAACTATCTCGATCAGTCTGGCTCTGCTTATGATGGGTTGCCCGATCGAGGACGCTTGAATGCAAAACGTAGCCCTCTCATGGGCTATAAGCTGGTCGGCAATCAAACCAACTCGTTTTGGCAAATCAATGAGCAGGGGTTTCGTGACAACCAGCCTGTATCTCAGACCAAACCAAACGATGAAGTGCGAATTTTTGTCTTGGGCGGCTCTACCGCATTTGGGCAGATGAGTTCTAGCAATCAAAGCACCTTTGCCGCTCAGTTAGAAACTCGGCTTAACCAGCAAGTTGCTACTCAGAAGACGAATTCTGCTAAGTTTCGTCCTGATGTGTTGCCCTACTTTGCAGATGAGTTAACAAAAGCGATGGCGTTGCCGCCTCGCATTCGGGATAGTCGCTATCGGGTGATTGATGCCGCCGTTCCGGGCTATGCATCTAGCAATGAGCTATCGCAACTCGCGCTTCAGGTGTTGTCTTATAAGCCTGATTTTATTGTTGTAATGGATGGCTATGCCGATTTGCTGTTGCCTAGCACCCAAGAGGGAGCCGATATTCCGGGCGTTGAGTCGCTGTTAAATAATTCATTTGGGCATCTCACCGCAGCATTGTCAGAGCGGTTAAAGAATTGGATGAGTCAATCATTCTTAATTAAGAGCGTTCAGTATTGGGTGCTGCGTCCACAAGATTCTCTCAAGCTATTAATTCCTCCCGCAATGAGTGATGATGATCTTTCGCAAAAGCTTCCCGGTAATGCCGATGAACTCGATCGCCGAGTAACTCGCTATCGCAATAACTTAGAGCAAATTGTGCGGTTGACATCAGCCGCAAAAGTTCCGATCGTGCTGGCACTGCAACCCGAAATCACCAGTCGCAATGTCACCACCCTGGCTCCACGAGAAAAGAAGATTCTCGATCAGGTTGGGCAACCCTACACCCAGCGAGTCAAAGCAGGTTATTCCAAACTTCAGCAAGCGATCGCTCAAGTCAAACAGCAATTTCCGCAAGGAGTGACGACGCTCAACTTATATGACGGAACCAACTTTCAAGGAGAATCGTTTTACGACACCGTGCATCTAACCGATGCCGGAAATACCGCGATCGCCAATCGGCTCTATGACACGATCGCCACTTCTCTGACGCTGCAACCCAAGCCTTATGCTGACCAATCACCCCCCGGACGCTAGAACGGTTTTACCAACACCAGCGCGAGCTATTCGGCTGCTGATGCTCTAGAAATCGCTGTTTGAGAAGGTCAGGTTCTTTGATCATCTCCTCAAACCAGATCGGACGGTTCCCCCCGTGAGGTGTGTCTGAATGTTTGACCGCTTCTAGATGAGCCAGATCGTTGATTTGAGCTAACCCTTTCGATGGCATTGTTGCAAGCTGTCTACCGTCTGGTTGAGACTGCGTATCTTTCGCTTTGTTAAATAAGCGATTTTCCTTCATCAGCCGACTATAGGTGCGGTGAGGAATAAAGTGAATCGGATTGTAGTCAGCAAACCGCAAAATTAGCACACATGCCCACGAATATCGCCCTTCGGTGATTGCTTCAACCACTTGCTTAAACTGCTCAGGACTCATCACCTTATTTCGCTTTTGAAGCGTAACACTGCTTTGAAATTGCATGAAAATTTCTCCTTCAACATCAAGGGAACTGGGGATTTTATAAACTAAGACCACTCTTTTGCAGTTGCCGAATTGGGTCGAGCAGCATCTCTGCCACCGTTCGCCGACGAATGATAATTTCGGCAGTCGCAGTTTGACCTGCTTTGAGTCGAGTGACTTGTGACGAAGATTGGCGATCGAGCGCAATGTCAACGCGATAGACCGCCCCTAATCGATCGTCAACTTTGACATCAGGGGAAATCGTCGTGACTTTGCCCCGCACCATTCCATAATCTTGATACGGGTAAGCATCAAACTTAATTTGTACAGAGTCACCGACCTTGACAAAGCCTGCTTCTCTCGTCGGCAACGCCGCCGCAAGAATCAACGGTGCTGTCTGAGATGCCATCTCAGCGATCGTTTGCCCCGGCTGCACGACTTCGCCGCGATTGCGGACGTTGAGCGACATCACAACCCCATCAACAGGAGCTTTGAGCGTCAATTGCTTAATCTCAGTCTGGGCTTGCTGAAGCTGTTTTTCACTCTGTTGAAGTTTGGCTTGAAGCTCCGTTTGCTGCATGAGCAATTGTTGAATCGTTTGCTGTGCTTGCACATGAGCATTTTGCCCCTCGGCATAGCGCTGGGTGAGTTGCGCTCGTAAGCCTTGAGACTCGGCGATCGCTTGCTGCAAGTCTGATTTCAGTCGCTGTGAGTCGGCAACAGTTTGCTGAATGTCTCCCACTTGTTGAGTAATGCTGCGTTGACGATCGCCAAAGTTTCGTTGTGCCTGATAGAGTTGGTCTCTGGCAAGGGCACCTTCGTCTACGAGATATTTCAGCCGTACCAGTCGTTCTTTTTGAGCGTCGGCATCGGTCTGCAATTGGTTCAAAACGGCTTGACTGGTGACTGCTCGTTCTTGAGACTGAGCGATGGTCGTGTCTTGACCTGCAATTTTAGCTTGTGCTTGGGCGATTGCCGCTTCCTGAGCACGAACTTCGGCACTCGCGATCGCTTGACGCGTCTGTGCTTCTAATCGAGTTTTGTCAATCAGAGCAGCAGTTTGCAGCAATTCCTTTTCGTAACTGGTGCGTTCTTGACGTAACCCGTCGAGATGATTGAGAGCAATCTCATTGTCTAATGCTGCGATCGCTTGACCTGCCTTGACGACTTGACCTTCATGGACATAGACCTGAGCTATCTTGCCCGACACAACGGGGTGAACTTTAAAAGGTTCTCCTTGCGGCACTAACCGCCCCTGCGCCCGCCCGATTTCTTCCATTTGGCTGGTCGTCGCCCAAGTCGAAAACGCTGCGCAGAAGACCACACCGCCCATCACAAGGCGATGGGGCAAACTGGGAGGCGGACGATCGAGCACTGTTTGCAGTGAGGTAGACCATCGGCTTGGGAGTGAAGGAGCCGATTGAGGGCTGGTGTGTGACTCGATCGCCGGATGAGACATCACCGGACTGGATGCGATCGTGCCGCCGTAAAGCTGTGCAATCTCAGAATGGATGCCTCGATCGATGAAGTATGGCAGCTCACGAAAGCGGTGAGTCGATACCTCCGTTTCAGGGGGCGCAACGAGAGAATGAACCCGATCGAGCGGCAATGATTCAATGCGAATAGCCATAGTAATTCACAGGGATAAGGGGCAGAAGACGACTCACACAAGAAGTCTTAGGACTCGATCGAGAAACGGACGATCGAGCATTAGAGTAACGTTGCTGATGTCACTATCAGCGTTGCGGCAACGGATTATTTTTTGTGTGTAAAAACAGATTGAGACGTTAAAGCGTTGATGTAACTAAGGATACGGAGCAGTTCTTCACAAGCAACGTCTTGTGTGGAGACTTGACCTATCTGGTAGCGCAATCCCTATATAGTAGACTTGTTTTATTTCTGTGCCAGAAGTGTGGAGCGTCGTTACTTCTCACCTCTATGATAGTGTTTCTGAAAAAATTGATTCAAGTCTGTTTCTAGAGCTTTTGTCATCTCAAAGATCTAATTGCTGTTGAGCTAGTTGGGCATAGAGTCCTCCTTTGTGAATGAGTTGGTCGTGGGTGCCTTGTTCGGCAATCATGCCTCGATCGAGCACCAAAATGCAGTTAGCACTGCGAACCGTAGACAGGCGATGAGCAATGATAAAAGTCGTGCGATCGCGGCTGATGTGCTGCAAGTTTTTTTGAAACCGCCGCTCTGACTCGGTATCGAGCGAACTGGTGGCTTCATCTAAAATCAGAATGCGCGGATTGCTCAACAGGGCACGAGCGATCGCAATACGCTGTCGCTGTCCGCCTGAAAGCAACGTGCCTCGCTCTCCGACTTTGGTGTAATACCCTAGAGGCAAGCTTTGAATAAAGACATGAGCTTCTGCCAGTTTTGCCGCCTCCAGCACGGCTTCGAGACTATATTGCGGACGATAGAGCGTGATGTTGTCTAAAATCGTGCCCGAAAACAGAAAACATTCTTGGGGCACAATTCCTAACTGCTGGCGTAATGATTGCGGCGACACATGGCGTAGATCATGGCAGGACTGCCATCGATCGTGATGCGTCCGCTTGTAGGCTGATATAAACCTTGTAGCAAATTCGCCAGGGTGCTTTTACCAGAGCCACTGCGACCTACCAGTGCGATCGTGTCTCCTGGATTCGCCATGAAGGAAACCGATTGCAGGATGTTGCGATCGTCGTCTGCACTGTAGCGGAAGGTCAGATTCTCAAACTGGACTTCGCCTCGAATGCGGGGGAGGATTAATAACGGGCGATCGGGGCTTTCTTCAGGTTGGGCGCTAAAGATATCATCTAATCGCTCGACTGACACTAGCACTTCTTGAAACTCATCCCAAAGACCTACTAGCGACAACACTGGATTGATCACGCTGCCAATCATCATATTGAAGGCGACAAATTGACCAATGCTGAGTTGTTCTTGAATTACAAGCGTTGCTCCATACCATAACAACGCTGTGCTGCCTAGCATATTAATCAGACCACTGAGGCTTTGTAATCCGTTAGCAAGTTTTTGCGCTCGAAACTGGGCATTGAATAATCCTGTTAAATCATCTTCCCATTGCCAGCGCAGTTCCCGTTCTGATGCAGTTGCTTTCACCGTTGCAATTCCGGTTAGCATTTCAACCAGCGTCGAATTTTGTTTGGCAGATTCATGAAAAACCTGTCGCGACATCTGACGCAAAAACGGACTCGCAATCACCGTCAGAATTATGATCGGCGGCAGCAACGCCAGCACCATCAATGCTAGTTGCCAGTTATAGTGCAGCATCAGTCCGACGTAAACGATCGCCATAATCGCGTCTAACCAGGCAGTCACCGCTTGCCGAGTCAAAAATAGCTGAATCTTGTGATTCTCTTGCACTCGTGTGATGATATCGCCAACATGACGCGTCGCGAAAAACTGAAGCGGCAAATTGAGCGCGTGACTAATAAAGCCACTAATCATCGTCAAGTCAACTTGATTAGAAAAGAAGTCAAGCAGATATTGACGAATGTAAGTTAAGCCAATTCTCCATGAGCCAAACAGCAGCAGCCCAATAATAAACACCTGCAGCGTGGGCAGACTTCTGTGAACCACCACCTGATCTAAAATAATCTGCGTAAACAGAGGCGTGACTAAGCTAAAAACTTGCAGCAATATCGAGGCAAGCACGATCGACCACAGCATCGATCGATAGGGCATAAATGCTCCCACAAACCGCCCTAACGATGGCTTAGACGAGGGCATTGCCTGCAATAGCTCAGTCGGGTTGAGCAGCAGCGCATAGCCCGTCCAATTTGCCTGAAAGTCAGGAATCGTTAGCGATCGTCGCCCCAACGCAGGATCGGACACCAACACGCGATTGCGTCTAACCCGATAGACCACAATGTAGTGATCGCCCTGCCAGTGAGCAATCCAGGGAGACGGCTGCTCTGCAAGACGGCTAAAGCTCGATCGGACTGGGCGTGACTGAAATCCTAACCCTTCGGCTGCTAGAGCAAGGCTTTTTAGAGAGGCACCCGATCGCCCAACTCCTGCCAGATTTCTGAGCATATTTAAGCTAAATCGCTTTCCCCAATATTGCGCGATCATGGCGAGACAAGCCGCACCGCAATCTGAACTGCTCTGCTGCGAAATGAAGGGGTAAGATTGCCCAAATTTGCGCTGTCGTGTCGGCTTGGCAAACTCGATCGCCGCAGGCTTAGTCTGAGACAACGGTTGATGAGAAGCGGTCAATTGAGCGGGAGCAGCGTGAGACGGAGGAGTGACGGAGAGAAAAACTCCTCGCTGGCTGCGGGGTTGAACCTGCGGCTGATTCCCGGCTTCGCCCTTTAGCGTCGGTAAAATCGCTTGAACGGTCTCCCAGTGACTCACCGCAAGTTGATAAACCCATAGATTGGTTGTGGCTATCCAATCGTCAGGCACTAGGTTGGGATAGCCCCAATGATCTCCGATCGTAGGAGGTGCATTCGCCGAACTAGCTTGACTGTGAATCTGACCGATGCGAAGCCAAAAGCGACCTTCTGCGGTGGGCGTTGCTTGAGTCAACCCAGATCCGGCAGGGATTTCAACCTCAGTCAGGTAGGGCAGAAGTCGTTTCAGGGTGTGGCTAGATTGCGATCGTAACTCTGTTGCAACTTTAAAGAACATCAGTCGCTGTTGAGCCAGGGTGCGATCGCGGAGATAGGTTTGCAAGTGCGGATGCCTTTGCAGCCAGGGTTCTAGAGTGGAGATCGAGATCTTAGCGACCAGTCCTGCACTAGCCGCGATCGCTCGATAGGGCATCGCGTCAGGGCTAAACCGTTGATCCGCGCCGTAACCCTCTCCCGCTTCGAGCAACGCCACCGGAACGTCTCGCTGTTGAGTGATATCAAAGCTGACTAATCGGACTCGCCCCTGACACACGATCGAGAAGCCATCATCGCCTGACAGAGCGTGAAACAGTTCATCGCCTAATTGAATTTCATGAATCTCAAACGATCGACTGAAGTCTAAAACCCACGATTGATCTGCCGGAAATAACGTGAGCAAAATTTCAGACAACAGCGTGCTCGTGTCGTTAAAGACTGTCAAAGAATCAGATTCTCTAACTTCTGATAATCGTTTCATGGGGGCTGATAAAAACAAATAAATGAGACATTAATCTTCTGTATTCTCTATAACAGAATGACTCACTTGAAATCCTTAAAGAATTTACGAATCTTTATACATTTGCCTGATGCGTTCTAACGTGATTTTTTGCAAAAAAATAGACAGACAAAATACTTCATTCACAAAACCTATGATCTAGGTAGTGTAAGCATCTCGCTTGTCTAAAATAGACAGAAATCTGAGAATTGAATTCAGCTATCCAGCCAATCTTTTAGCATTGCTTAGAGCGATCGTCCGCTTAGTTTTCAGTTGGACTCTTAAGCATTATTTGTTACATGCCTACTTATGAATAAAGAGTTGTGCTGTCACCGTGTGCATAAGATACCATCAGCATTAGCAGAACAATGATTCCAATCGTTAGAATTGCCAGAGATCCCCAACTTGCTGAGTCAGCCCCAACCCGTTGTTTTAAGCTATCAAGCTTGTTAGACCTTGCCATATCAGTCTCTCCTTATTACCTGTGCATCTGTTGTAAGGAAAAAAGTTGAGGAACTTGTGAGGAACCTCCTCAACAGACGTTACAAGACATAAATTTTTATGAGGCTGCTAGAGAGCGATCGTCGAATCTCGTCTTCATTCAAGGATTTTTGTTGACTAATTTTTAATAATGTTTACTTTAATATAGAGTTGACGCGGTAAATTATTAATATAACGAGTGAATCTGCCAGACTTCGATACACAATAGTTTTTAGGTTAGCTAACTTCATCTCCCGTTGCTCCCCACTATTTAGAACTTGTCATGAATACAATTTTGTCTGCTCAGGAAGTAGCGGGACTTAATCGCGTCTCTTTAGACGCGATCGAGCAACTTCAGACAGATATTCAAAACACCTTTGGCTTTATTCCCCCGTTTTTTGCGCCTGCCATCCATACGCCTCAAGTCTTTGAAAACCTTTGGCAGCAGACGCTTTCTGCTTACGTTCACAACCCTCTACCCGTCTTATTTAAGGAAAAACTATCTGCTTATCTCTCGCGGTTTTGTGCGGTTCCTTATTGCATGATTTGCCACAGTTGTTCCCTATACGAGTTAGGAACCGAGGCACAAGAAATTTTAGCGCTGCTCGAATCGCCCCCTGCGATCGAGTCCACAATTCACGACCATTTACGCAGTCTCTCTGCACAACCAGCCGAACTCAAAAACTGGTCAGAACTCACGCCTGATTTAGAAGCCAGTTTGCTAGCTTGTGCAACCTACATCGCAATGGAATCTGAGAACATAGAACCCGTCCGAACTCAGCTACGACGGGTGTTAGGAGAAACCCATTATCACTTCTTAATTGTCTTTATCGCCTACATCAAAACCTGTCATATCTGGATGGAAGCGCATCCTGAAGTGAGCTATCTCGACGATCGCCGCTTTCAAAATCACTTTGAGAATTTGGTGAACGATCAGCCAGAGTTGCTAGACTTTTTCGACACCTATTGGCAGCGGGTTAAGCATGAGCAACAAACGTGGGCAGAACAGCAAGCCACGATCGCTGAACGCCGACGCAATGAGCTACTTTTAAGAAAGATTGCAGAAGAAAATCTTTACCTTGCCCGTGCGGTTGCCTCCACGACTGAGAGCGTCTTAATCACCGATCCCAATCAGCCCCACAACCCGATTATTTATGCCAATCCTGCCTTCACGCGGATCACCGGATATGAGGCTCAAGAAGCGATCGGGCAAAACTGCCGCTTTTTGCAAGGAATAGACAGCGACCAGCAAGTGATTTCTCAAATTCGAGCCGCCATCGTTGAACAGCGCGAAATCAAAACCACTATTTTGAACTATCGCAAAGACGGTCAGCCGTTCTGGAACAATCTGAAAATCGCCCCTGTTTTGTCTGAAGCCAAAAAACTGCTCTATTTTGTGGGCATCTCTGAAGACATTACCGATCATAAGTTAGCCGAGCAAAAAATTCGAGAGCAAGCCGCTCTATTAGATGTCACAACCGACGCGATTTTCGTGCAAGATCTCTCCCACAAAATCATATTCTGGAACCTCGGAGCCGAACGGCTCTATGGATATTGTTCTAAAGAGGCGTTAGGCAAAGATGCAACGGTTCTGCTCCATCCCGAAAAAACGACTCAATTCACTCACGCTCAAAAAACAGCGCTTGAGCAAGGCGGATGGCACAGTGAACTCAATTTGATTCATCGATCGGGTCAGAAGCTGGTCGTTGAGAGCCGCTGGACTTTAGTGAAAGATGAGCATGACAATCCCAAATTTATTTTGATGGTAAGCACCGATATCACCGAGAAAAAACAGCTAGAGGCACAGTTTTTGCGCGCTCAACGCATGGAGAGCATCGGCACGCTTGCTAGCGGCATTACCCACGACTTAAACAATATTCTGACTCCGATTTTGGCGGCGGCTCAACTGCTGCTGATGAAAACAAGCTCTGAAAATGTCAAACAGCGACAGTTGCTCGACATGATTCAAACCAGTGCAAATCGCGGGGCGACGTTGATTAAGCAAGTCCTGTCGTTTGCGCGAGGAATCGAGGGCAAGCGATCGCTGCTGCAAGTGCGTCACTTGATCAGTGAGATTCGACAGATTATGCAAGAGACGTTTCCGAAAGCGATCGATGTTCACCTCGATCTTGCCAGCGATCTCTGGCTTGTCACAGGAGACGCAACTCACCTCCACCAGGTTTTGATGAATCTCTGCGTCAACGCGCGGGATGCCATGCCAGAAGGCGGCACTCTGAGTCTCAGCGCTGAAAATTTTTGGGTTGACGAACCCTACGCCCGTATGAACTTGGATGCTCAGGTAGGGTCCTATATTGTGGTGACGGTGGCAGACACTGGGGCGGGCATCTCGCCGGAGGTTTTAGACCGCATTTTTGAGCCGTTTTTCACCACGAAAGACTTGGGTAAAGGCACCGGGTTGGGGCTATCCACTGTTCTCGGCATCATCAAAAGTCATGGCGGCTTTGTGACTGTGACGAGCGCGATCGGAGAAGGCACTCAATTCAAGGTTTACTTACCTGCGGTGAAATCTGAGGAAATATCTCAGACGCAAATCGAGGAGTTGGCGATCGGGCAGGGCGAATTAATTCTCGTCGTTGATGACGAAGCCAACATTCGAGAAGTCACCCAAACCGTCTTAGAAACCTACAATTATCATGTGCTGACGGCAATTGATGGCATTGACGCGATCGCTCATTATGCAGAGCACAAGCGCGAAATTAGTCTGGTGCTGATCGACTTGATGATGCCTGTGATGGATGGAACTACGACAATTCGGGCATTGAGAAAGCTGAATCCGCAGGTCAAAATCGTCGCCGCAAGCGGATTAGTGCCCAGCAACCAACTGCCAGTCCTGGGTTCCGAAATTCAAGCATTTCTGCCTAAACCCTACACCGCCAAAGAGTTGTTGGACTGCATTCAAGAGGTTTTAAAGAACTAACTGAACAGTCTGCTTACTGAGAATCTTCACCAAAAACTGACGAAAGTTTTAGGCTTTTAGCGGCGATCGTTAAATTCAGTTGGGCAAAACCTACTTGCTTGAGTCAGTAGACTCCTCGCAAAAGTCCGAAGCTGCCCTCATCCCCAACCTTTTCTTCCAAACTTGGGAGAAGGGGAGCCAGACTTCAAAAGCCCTCTCCCACATTTAGGAGAAGGCTTTAGGGTGAGGCAGGAACTTTTGCAAGAGGTTCAGTCACGATCGTCTTGTTGCTCTCCCACGTCCCCTCGTCATGTCAAGCCAGAGGCTAGAAAAATTAACTCTCAGTCGTCGCCAACTCTTGCAGCGGGGGCTTTTTGCAGGTGCCGGGGTCGCAGGTGCCGCGATCGTGGCAAACCGTCTGTTAGGTGCGCGAGGGCGATCAAGTCAATGATGACTTCATCAAATCATCAGTCATTTACTTGACAACTCATAATCGTTACGAGTACGCTCTATTAACAACCGTCGAGGAGCTATTGTATGTTGCCTAATCGAGAAGGACAGCGTGTCCCTAATGTCACCTTTCATACTCGCCAAGATAATCATTGGGCAGATGTCACTACCGATGATCTGTTTAAAGATAAGACCGTCGCCGTCTTTTCGTTGCCAGGTGCCTTTACACCGACCTGTTCATCGACTCACCTACCAGGCTATAACGAGTTAGCAAAAGTGTTTAAAGAGAACGGGGTTGATGACATTCTTTGCATTTCGGTTAACGATACGTTTGTGATGAATGAGTGGGCAAAAAGCCAAGAAGCCGACAACCTGACGCTCATCCCCGATGGCAACGGGGAGTTTACCGAAGGGATGGGAATGTTGGTGGAGAAGTCAGATTTAGGATTTGGCAAGCGATCGTGGCGCTACTCAATGCTGGTGAAGAATGGTGTGATCGAGAAGATGTTTATCGAGCCAGAAGAACCCGGCGACCCGTTTAAGGTGTCAGATGCCGATACAATGCTCAAATACATCAACGCGCAAGCTGAGAAGCCCAAACTTGTATCTCTATTTGTGAAAGTGGGATGCCCCTTCTGCGCCCGCGCGAAAGGAATGCTGACCGACCACGGGCTGGATTATGAAGAAATCGTCTTAGGTCGCGATGCCAACCTCCGCACATTGCGCGCGGTCACCGGAGCCGTTACTGCCCCTCAAGTGTTCATTGATGGTAAATTGATCGGCGGATCTGAAGCGTTAGCTGACTACTTCGGCATAGCGTCGTAATGGTGAGATTCTCGTAGCGATCGGAGCAAAAGTAATGCTAGGGGTCGTGGATTAAATAACCTGTAATATTGCTCAGTCAGAGCCGCTCTCACTCTAGACAATGACACATTAATAAATTCTCATTCCCAAGCGTGAGTCTCTAAGGAATGCGGATTTATTAATGTCGAGATCTTCGCCGTCACCCCTTATCCCAAACTGGGAGAGGGGGTTGGGGGTGAGGGCAAACCCACTTCGCAATTCCTAATCTTAATTTAATTCCCGATCCTACAGTAAAGGCTGGACTTCAAATGTTCAAGCTTTCACTTAGAGTTTGGTGACTCTGATCTTTTGTTCCAGGTATCCGCAGCAGATAAGCACTAGCTCAAATTAACAGAATCGAGATTGATAGATTCTGAAGCTGAACAGTAGCATTACAATGCCAATCAAATAGACATCAACACTGCCGATAATGTCACCCACCATTGCAGCAATAAATTCTTCTTGTTGTAAAGGCGGGTAGAGTAAAGCCTGCATCCCGTTAAAACTTCTAGACTACCGAGCTAAAACAGTCCAATTACGCTAAGCATACCAAACACGACGAGGACGATCGCTCAGAATCTGAACGTCCATAGCAAGCTTCCCATCAGATCTTCTAACTTCTTTTTCCTGCCCACTGCTTCCCGACTCCTAAATAAATTCGGGTTTCATTCTTGCAACCAAGGATCAACTGAGGCGAGAGTTTGTTAACTAGAAATCTCTCGCCGCTGCCGCCCAGCTCAATCATCATGACGAGGATACCAAATTTGCCCGTAGCTGTACTTCTGCATCTTGATTGGAGACTCAAGGATCGCAAGGTCGGTAAATTGAGCGCATGGATTTGACTGTAGATCAGTTTTGCTCGATCGCTTTACCCGGTTGCAAGATCTTCATAAAGAAATGTAAGAACGAACCATCACCTTCTGTAGCAGGATAAATCGTAATGGTTGAAACTACGAGAATGAATCTTTTGGCAACTCGGAGATCCTGGGTGGTGGAGTGGCAATCTAAACTCTGGCAATTCCGAGAACATCAAGAACTAATCAGAACTGAAAGAAGCGATCAAAGCAGAACGCGGAGCAAAGTACGACCTCTAAAGCAGCACAGCTACGGAAACGCCAATTATGGTTGCAAGTCACAACAGCTAGTAGATTTCTGAGCCTGTTTCTTCAAGGCTGCTCTTGGCAAGTCGGAATTTCGATCCAGAACTCGCTACCTTGCCCTGGCTCTGAAGAGCACTTTAAGATACCTTGATGTTTCTCCACCACAATTTGGTAGCTGATAGAAAGCCCTAAACCAGTTCCTTGACCCACTGGTTTAGTTGTGAAAAAGGGGTCAAACAGCCGTTGCTGAACAGACGTAGGAATTCCCAATCCGTTATCTTGAATCCGAATAACAATGCGAGACTCTGATAAACATTCCGTGCGAATAGTAATCGATTTAGGATGTTGGCAAAGCTCTTTAGGATGATGTTGATCTCGTTCTTCTAGAGCCTCGATCGCATTCGCAATAACATTCATCAATACCTGGTTCATCTGTCCGGCGTAACACTCTACCAGAGGTAAATCTCCATACTCTCTCACAACTCGAATTCCACCCTGATCGGACTTGTCTTTAAGACGATGTTGCAGGATCAGCAGCGTACTTTCAATTCCATCGTGAATGTTGACAACTTTCATATCTGCTTCATCCATGCGTGAAAAATTTCGCAACGATAAAACAATTTGCTTGATCCGCGCTGTTCCAACTTTCATCGATTCTAAAAGCTTGGGTAAGTCGAGCATTAAGAACTCTAGCTCAATCGCCGCTGACTCAGCCGCGATATCAGGATGAGGATTGGGATAATGCTGCTGATATAAATGCACCAAACGCAGCAAATCTTCAGTATATTCGTTGGCGGGTGTGATATTACCGTGAATAAAGTTAACCGGATTGTTAATTTCGTGAGCAAGACCTGCGACCAATTGTCCCAAGCTAGACATCTTCTCGGTCTGGATTAGCTGCGCTTGAGTTGATCGCAACTGCTGAAGCGTCTGTTCGAGTTGCTGCGCTTGTTGACGTAGCTGAGCTTCTGATTGCTGAAGCGCAATTTCTGCGTGTTTACGATCGCTAATATCTTCGATCGTGCCTAATAAGCCAATGACTTTACCGTTAGTATTATGAATCGGAATTTTGTTGACATTAATCCACACCTGTCTTCCATATGCCTCCAAACGGTGTTCGATTAGATGCATCACTGGAGTATCAGTATCCATCACGGCTTGATCTTGCTCATAGTAGAGCGCAGATTCTTCAGGGGTCCAAAGTAATTCAAAATCAGTTTTGCCGACGACCTCTGCTAAATTCTGAATTCCTGCTGCCTGTGCCCAGTTCTTGTTACAGCCTAAATAAGTTGAGTCTCGATCCTTCCAGAAAATCGCTTGAGGAATGTTGTCGAGAACCAATTGCAATAGTTCAGCGCTTTTTCTTAAGGTTTCCGCTTGATGTTGTAGCTCCGTCATGCGCTCAAAGGTATAAAGAATGCCAGTCACTTGATCTTGATCGAGAAGCGGAACGCTGCTTACCTCAAACCAAACTTGCTCTCTATTCGCTTTCCAGAGAGACAGCAGCACCCGTCGCTGTGGCTGGCAGGTAACAATAAGTTGACGATCGCGCTCTCGATAAACTGCCGCTTCTCCTGGCAACCAGGGTAAATCGTCATCGGTTTTGCCAACAATTTCTTTTGGATCAACCAACCCAACAAACTCTGCCCACCGTTGATTACAACCGAGATAGACAGAATTTAGATCCTTCCAAAAAATATACTGCGGAATCCTATCTAGAATTACTGCTAGAGAAAGGTCTTGCGTCTGATGGGAGAACGGTGCCAAAGATTTAGTAGTTTGGGACTGACCAAGACTCATCACAGTAATTTTACGAATGGGTCAGCGCAATTATGAACGCCTCTTCAAGAGAACGGCTACGGTAATTTCACAGAGTTCTGAACTCGGAGCTGTCATGACTTTAGACGAACTAGCGGCTGAGTGCGTTTCCTTCAAAGTTGTGCTCTGCACTAATCACCGCTTTGAGCGCGGCGATGCCTGCCTCAGCCACTTCAATGTCTTCCTCATCGTTCCCCGAACCTACACCGATCGCGCCAATCACGTCGCCGTTGATCTCGATCGGCAGACCACCCGCGATCGTCGCAAAGCGGTTTCCAGTGGCTAACGCAATGCCAAACGCCAAATCTGACGGCAACTGTCCGGTTGCCGCTTGGGATGAAACGGCTGTTATTGCTTTCTGAAGCGCAGAAAATTGGCTGAGAATTTTGGCTCCCTGCATCCGCTCAAAGACAATCAGGTTACCGCCTCTGTCTACGATCGCCACACATTGAGGCACACCCATTTGTGCAGCTTTCTCGATCGCGCCTTGCAACACAACTTTAGCTCCTTGAGTGGACAATTCCGTGATGCTACGTACGTACATTTTGACTTCATTCCTTAACAGGACATTTGACAGACTATCATCTGAAATTGGCTACTCTAAGTCGAACGAGCATCGCCCATCACACCTTCAACTAGCCAATCGATCGTTTCTAGTTTCGGATCGTGCACCGCATATTGTTGCCCAGCCGGAATCACAATATTGCCTTTGTTGTCTTTGAGTTCCCCTTTGAAGATCACTAGGCTGCCATCCAATAGCCTTGCTTTAGCCGCTTCAGCCGCTTTTTGGGTCTCTGCACTCACCGCAGCACCATAGGGCGAGAGTTTACAAAATTCTTCTTTTAATCCCCCTCGAATCATGTGTGGAATACCACCATTGGTCAGCGTTTTGCCATTGAGAATCATCTCAGCATAATTCGAGTAAATCTTTGACCAATTCCACTCAACCCCCGTCAAAAATCCTTTTGGTGCTAGGCTCGACTGGTTGATGTGATAGCCACACGAGTAAACTCCTCGCTTCTCGGCAGTCGTCATGACCACCTTCAAATTGTCAACGCGACTGATAATCACATCCGCCCCTTGATCGATCAGACTATTGGTTGCTTCCGCTTCGCGCACCGGAAGCGACCAATCTCCTGTAAAAATTGCCTGCACTTTTAAATCAGGCTTGATGCTCCGCGCTCCGAGAGCAAATGCATCAACTTCACGCAGCACGATCGAGATAGGTTTAGGCACAACAAAACCCAGTTTTCCGGTCTTAGAGGTGTAAGCAGCCACGATTCCGGCAAGATAAGCAGGCTCAGTCAAATAGCCAAGATAAGAACCAACATTTTTGGGATGAATGCCTTCTTTATAAAGTGCTCCCGGATGAAAAAACTGCACATCTGGAAACTCTTTCGCTAGTTTGAGAATATGCGGATCGTAGTAACCGTAAGAAGTGGGGAACAGCACTTGTACGCCATCTTGTTGAATCATGTTCCGCATGGTTTCTTCTACAGCAGTCGTTTCGGGAACACTGGCTTCTTCTACGGTTTTAACACCACTAAGCTTTGAGGCATCTGCTTTACCTTGAGCGTGAGATTGGTTGTAGCCATAATCATCTTTGGGTCCGACGTAGATGAACCCCATTGTAAGAGTTTTTTCTACAGGCGTTGATTTAACTGAATTGGGGGTTGAGGTGCAGCCCGTCCAAAGCCGGGAAGTCACTCCAAAAGCTCCAGTTGCTATCAGTCCACGAATAACTTGACGACGATTAAATGAAGGGCGGGTAGGCATGGTATTGCATTTCTCAAATTAGAATGAACTTGCCGATATCTCTATGCGCTTAGATCACAAAGCTGACGGAGTATACCCCCTAGACAGCATTTTGTAGCAGAGCGGTTTCATTGTCGCAAGAGATATTCCCCGCACCCCCAACCTCTCTCCCACAATGGGGAGAGGGGAGCCGGAACTGGCTTTTCTCTCTTCTCCCTCAATGGGAAAAGAGTTGGGGATGAAGGTGGAGCAAGCTTAAGAGTTTTACTCATTTCTCTTCAACAACAAGGTCTGATTCTCCTCTAGTGCCGATCGCTCAACTATCAGAGACATCTAAATGACGATGGCGGGGAAGAGAAGATGATGCAGCGAGAAAATGGGGTTTGTTGGCGCATACTAGAGAGCCAATAGTGCGAGGAATTAGTCTTTAAACCGAAAGCCAGCAATTTGTTTGCCAAGTCGATTGCAATCCGTGCTATATTTGCATACGCACGTTCAAAACGCGCAAACAGGGGTTGCTAGCTCAGTGGTAGAGCATTCGGCTTTTAACCGACTGGTCCCGGGTTCGAATCCCGGGCAACCCATAAAGTAGGGAGTTAGTGATCGCTGACTCCCTATTTAATTTTTTAGGTACGATCGAGACTTTCTATTCTTTCAAATATTATGGGCAGCAACTTCGGTCATTTGTTTCGCATCTCTACGTTTGGCGAATCTCACGGGGGCGGTGTGGGCGTAGTGATTGATGGATGCCCTCCCCAAATTGAGATTTCGGTCGATGAGATTCAGTTTGAGTTAGACAGACGGCGACCGGGGCAGAGCAAAATCACAACTCCTCGCAATGAAGCCGATCGCTGTGAAATTCTATCTGGGCTATTTGAAGGCAAGACATTAGGAACACCGATCGCAATTCTGGTTCGCAACAAAGATCAGCGATCGCAAGACTATGACGAGATGGCGGTGAAATATCGTCCGTCTCACGCTGACGCAACCTACGACGCAAAATATGGCATTCGCAACTGGCAGGGCGGCGGACGATCGTCTGCACGAGAAACAATCGGACGGGTGGCAGCAGGCGCGATCGCTAAAAAAATTCTGCACGGCATTGCGGGCGTTGAAATTATTGCCTATGTCAAGCGCATCAAAGATCTAGAAGGCGTGGTCGATCCCAATACCGTGACTCTAGAGGAAGTTGAGAGCAACATTGTGCGCTGTCCCGACTCAGAATGCGCCAAACAAATGGTGGATTTGATCGAGAAAGTTCGCAATCAGGGTGACTCGATCGGAGGCGTGGTGGAATGTGTAGCGCGACGAGTGCCACGAGGATTAGGCGATCCTGTGTTTGACAAGCTCGAAGCGGATCTTGCCAAAGCTGTGATGTCTCTCCCCGCGACAAAGGGCTTTGAGATTGGCTCTGGCTTCGCAGGCACGGTGATGACGGGCAGCGAACATAACGACGAATTCTATACTGACGAGAATGGCGAGATTCGCACGGTGACGAATCGATCGGGCGGGGTTCAAGGCGGCATCTCAAATGGAGAAAATATTTTGATTCGGGTTGCCTTTAAGCCAACGGCGACGATTCGCAAAGAGCAGCGCACCGTCACCAACGACGGAGAAGAAGTAACGTTAGCCGCAAAAGGTCGTCATGATCCCTGTGTGTTGCCGAGAGCAGTGCCGATGGTTGAAGCAATGGTGGCGCTTGTTTTGTGCGATCATTTACTTCGTCAACGTGGACAGTGTGGCGACCGTTAAGAGAATTGCGGTTTATAGAGAGTCCCAATCGAGTGGGTTGAGCGTAGTCGAAACCCACGGGCAACGCAGCAATGGAGGCTGTGCCGCGTAGGTTTCTAAAATTACGATCGTCGCCCCATCTGCTGCCACCACTTTCCAGCTTTTTCGTGCTGCTGTCTGCGTTTCTGACTTCGCTGCCTCAAGCTAGAATATTGGCTGCGCCGTCTTCGGACTTTAGTTTCTTCGGCTAACCCATCTTCTGGAGCGTCTTTTTTATCTGGCTCAGTTTTTTCATCTTTTGATAGCCACCAATCGACAATTAAGCTACTCGCTAGACCGCCGATCGCACCCATCGAAATACTCATCAGTGCGGGGTATCCCATCCCAAACAGTCCAATCAGGAACAGCAGCCAAATCTTCAGTCCTGTCGAAAATCCCTTTGAGAGCGGTTGTCTTCTCACTGGCTCAACTCTTGATAGTCACTACAAAGGATACCTCATTCACCGTAAGTCACTCGTCATTTTCGTATCGCTTTTGAAAAAGAGACCTCCTCCATGAACGAGAAATCCTCCTGACAAAACAGGTAAGGTTCAACATGGCTTCACTGACCAGCAAAAATTCATCTAGAATGTTAATCACTCTTGTTAACTGAACATATGTACTATTTCGGAGAGACTAACTAGCATGTACAACGAAGACTCCGAATCAAGACCTGTAGAAACTATTCAGACTGATATCCGATTAGGTGATTGCTTAAAGATACTTTCAAAAATTCCAGATAATACCTTTGATTTGATTGTCACATCGCCACCTTATGCAGACAGTCGGGCAAAGACCTATGGAGGCGTTAGACCTGATGATTATGTCGAGTGGTTTTTGCCAAGGTCAGAGCAATTTTTTAGAGTTCTCAAGCCGACTGGAACTTTTATTTTGAATATCAAAGAGAAAGTTGTTAGCGGAGAGCGGCACACTTATGTTTTGGAACTGATTTTAGAAATGAAAAAACAAGGTTGGTTGTGGACTGAAGAGTTCATTTGGCATAAAAAAAACTGTTTTCCTGGCAAATGGTCGAATCGGTTTAGAGATTCTTGGGAAAGGTGTCTGCAATTCAACAAAAATAAGAAGTTTAATATGCATCAAGAGGCTGTGATGGTTCCCGTGGGAAAGTGGGCAGATTCTCGCCTAAAAAACCTAAGTGAAACTGACAGAAGCAGGGATGAGTCAAAAGTCGAAAGTGGTTTTGGCAAGAATGTATCCAATTGGATAGGACGAGATAAAGTCTACCCTACTAATGTCTTGCACATGTCTACAGAGTGTGGAAACAAAAATCACAGTGCTGCTTTTCCAAAAGCTTTACCAGAATGGTTTATTCATCTCTTTACCAAAGAAGGAGATTGGGTTCTAGACCCTTTCTTAGGTTCAGGGACAACCTGTCAAGTTGCTCAAGAGTTGCGTAGGAATTCTGTAGGCATTGAGATGTCTTCTGAATACTATGAACTTGCATTAAGTCGTCTAGCTGTCCAATATAGACTATTTGAGGAGGAAGGCGAATATGGAGCCAATCAAACGGCAAGACATTATTGAATATGTCGAGCAAAATATTCCTTCGTTTCATGCAGATAGGTTAAGCGGTCTTCAAGGGTTAAAGTTAATTAAGATTTTGAGGCGCAAGAACCCGTATTTGTTTAAAGCTAAAAATATTGATACTGCTGAATCTTTAATTAAAACTCTTCTAGAGGCTCATCTATCATCATCTGAGGAAGGAATGTTTGGCACATTTCTAGAAGGTCTCTCTATTTTTGTTTGCCACCAAACTTTAGGAGGTAGAAAATCTACATCTGAGGGGATCGACTTAGAGTTTGATAGAGAAGAAGCAAGATGTATTATTGCACTAAAATCTGGTCCGAATTGGGGAAACAGTTCTCAGATTGCCAGAATGAAAGATAACTTTAATAGAGCTAAGAGAATTTTGAGGACAAACTCGTCTTTTACAAACGTGATAGCGGTCAATGGTTGTTGCTATGGCAAAGACGACCACCCAGATAAAGGAGACTACCTCAAGCTATGTGGTCAGCGCTTTTGGGAGTTTATCTCTGGCGATCGTGATTTATATATAGACCTAGTTGAGCCTCTCGGATACAACTCACAAGAAAACAGCCAGCAATTTGAAAGTGAATATGCAAAAGTCATCAACAAATTCACCTTAGAGTTTTTGCAACAATTTTGTAGCTCTGATGGACAAATAAATTGGGAAAGACTTGTTGAACTTAATTCAGCGATGGGTCATTAGGTAGGAATCTCTACTATCCGTAAGCAATGAGGCGATAGCTTGTGAGAACATCAGAGAAATTCCTCTCCCTGGGAGAGATTGGGGAGAGGGCAAGCTTATTTACAGAGGCTTAATGACGAATGACTCAGGACTATTTTGGTAGTTGTCCTTCTGAAGTTTGAGTGGCATCTAGCGTTTTTAGATAAGGCTTTTCAGCTTCGCTAAAGGCTTCTATATATTGGGTTTTGAGTAGATCAGCCGTAGCATCTGAAATATCTCCTTGACGCTGCTGGACCCGATCGCTCAATACTGACATCGGCGCATCACAATAGAGAATTTCTAAAGGAATCTGATGAGCAACAGCTTGGACAATGACGGGCGATCGCAGCCCTTGCCGATCGTACTTAGCATCTAAAATTACAGGATAACCCTGCGACGCTAAGGTGATGCCAAGATTGAGGAGGCGATCGTAGGTCTTCTCAGTCATCTCTGACGTGTAGAGAGCGGCATCCCCTTTGGCATCAAGTGCCACGCCGCCGAGATGTTTACGAATGGCATCCGATCGTAAATGAATCGCTCCAGTCTGACGGGCTAACTGACGTGCCACAGTGCTTTTGCCGGAACCCGATAAGCCGGACATCATCGTCAATCGACCTGATTTATGACGGGTATATTCCCACGCTAACCGGTAGTAGCGAGACGCGGTTTCACTGGCTTCCTGCTTCACCGACTCTGGAATTGCCGGATCATCCAATAAGAACGAAGTCACCTTAGCCCGCACGTAAGACTGACGGCTGAGGTAGAGCGGCAACACCTGCAACCCTTCCCAGTCGCCTGTTTGCTCAATATAGGCGTTGAGAAATAAATTGCTCAGGTCAGGACGATCGCGCGCATCGAGATCCATCACAATGTAGGCAACATCGAACATCACATCGACAAAGCGAAACGGCTCATTGAATTCGATGCAGTCAAACAGCAAAATTTTGTCGTGCCAAAAGCAGATATTTCTCAGGTGAACGTCGCCATGACATTCGCGAATCCACTTATTTTGAACTCGACTAGCAAAGAGTTCTTGCTGCTGATCAAATAATTTGTCTGTGTACGCGCGAGTCTCGTCAAACTGGACTTGGATTTGCGATCGTCCGATATACCCCACGGTTTGATCGTAGTTTTCGTCGATCGCGTGTCGAATCTCCGAGACTTTCCCAAAGCTGAGAATGTAATCGTTGGTCGGCGCTTTTAAGTGGAACGCCGC
The DNA here is from genome assembly GCA_965277365.1 of Phormidesmis sp. Classification (GTDB taxonomy): domain Bacteria; phylum Cyanobacteriota; class Cyanobacteriia; order Leptolyngbyales; family Leptolyngbyaceae; genus Phormidesmis_A. The sequence goes on from CBDICO010000008.1 coordinate 258,885, forward strand.
CAGTTCTCGCGCTAAATCTTCTAAGTGCTGTTCGGTGAGTTCGCCGCGATCGAACATCGCACTCAGCAAAGCCTCTTGCGGAAACTGCACCATCTTAACGACATACTCAACAGGTTCCCCAGTGCCATTAAGCTCAAAGGTTTCTCCATTCTGCGTAACTGGCTCAACGCCTAAATAAAGTTCGGCGGCTCCTCGTTGATTGAGACGCAACTCTTCGTGACAGAAATGCTCCCGTTTCTCCAACGTCGAGAAATCTAGAAAGCCAAAGTTCACAGGTTTCTTAAGTTTATAAACCACCTCACCCGTGAGCAGCACATAAGAAACGTGAGTCTGAATCAGTTCGATCGGCTCCGTCACGGGATGAGGATAAAACTCCGATCGCAGCATTTGCTGAATTAAAGGAGGCAGATTTGTGTGGGTCATAGTTCGTTGAGACGCTCATAAAAAAGCCAGGGAATGGTTGCTCCCTGGTTCTGTATACACTTTAGATTGACACGAACCGTCGTTATACGGCTGCGGCGGCTTCGGCGGCGGTTTCTCCGGTTCCGGCACGAGTAGCAGAAACCATCACCACGACTCGGCTGGCTTCACCTTGAGCGATTACGCCTTCAGGCAAGGGCAGCTCGTGAACGTGTAGAGCATCGCCAACTTTCAGATCCGTCACATCAATTTCGATGCTTTGAGGAATGCGATCGGGCAGACACTTTACGGTTAATTCCGTCAGTTCGGTTTCCATTACGCCGCTTTCTTGTTTGACTCCGTAGGCTTCACCGACAAAGTACAGAGGCACGGTGATTTCAAGAACGCTCTCAGCCGACACTGAGAAAAAGCTGAGGTGATAGAGATAGCGCTTCCAGGGGTGCACCTGGATTTCACGCAGCAGGGCTTTCCCAGTCCAGGACAACTCAGGAACGTTGACATCGATCAGCGTATTGTTCACTGAGGCATCGCGTACTAAAAACTCAGCTTTTTTGGCATCAATGGTCAACTCAAGAGACTCAGTGCCCTTGTGACCATAGAGCACTGCCGGAATTTGTCCTGAACGGCGCAGGGCATTGGGCTTACTTCCGGCGGCGCGTTTGTGACAGTCGATCGTGATTTGCATAATGACCTTGAGAATGTGAGAGATGAACGGTGAACTTTGGATTACAAGCAGTTTCAATCCAAAATTCTGTTAGTTGACCACTGCTTGCGGCGTGCCATTGGTATACAGCAACGCTCGCTTGGGTCCATGAATGGGGTCTTCGACGATGATTGTCTGGTCACGGCTTGCGCCCAGAGAGACGATCGCGATCGGCACATCCATTAATTCTGCCAGGAATTTGAGATAATCGAGTGCCTGAGTCGGCAAATCTTCGAGAGATTTACACTGCTCAGTCGATCGTTTCCAACCGGGCATAGTTTTATAAATCGGCTGACAGCGAGCAAACAGCCGAGAATTGCTGGGGAAATCTTCGCAGCGTTGCCCATCAAGTTCGTAGGCAACACAGACCTGAATTTCCTCCATCTCGTCTAAAACATCAAGCTTTGTGATCGCGAGACAATCTAGACCATTGATTCGCACAGCATAGCGACCGATCACGGCATCAAACCAGCCACAGCGTCGCTGCCGCCCGGTCGTGGTGCCAAATTCTGCACCACGATCGCACAACAGCGCTCCGACATCGCCATGCAACTCGGTCGGAAAGGGACCTTCCCCTACGCGAGTCGTATAGGCTTTGGCGACACCAATCACCCGATCGATCATCGTCGGACCGATCCCTGTGCCCACACACGCCCCACCCGCTACCGGATTAGAGGAAGTCACATAGGGGTAGGTTCCATGATCGAGATCGAGCAGGGTGCCTTGTGCGCCCTCAAAGAGAATATTCCGTTTGCGACGGATAGCATCGTAGATCTTTAAAGAACTATCGACGACGTGAGGACGCAAGCGATCGGCATACTCTAAATATTCTGCGGTCACCGCTTCGACATCAAGCGGCGGTAACCCATAGAGCTTGTCCAGAATGCCATTCTTGTGATTGATCGTCCAGTGAAGCTGCTTTCGCAACGTATCGGAGTGCATCATGTCAATGACTCGAATCCCTGTCCGCTCTGACTTATCAGCGTAAGTCGGACCGATTCCTCGCCCAGTGGTGCCGATTTTGTGGGTGCCGCGATGTTCTTCAGAGGCACGATCGATCAATCGGTGATAGGGCATCGTGACGTGAGCCGTCTCAGAAATCAGTAGATTATCGGTTGAGATATTTAAACTGATCAACTGATCTAATTCTTCAATCAGAACTTTTGGATCAATCACGGTGCCGCAACCGATAATGCACTCGGTTTCAGGATATAAAATGCCAGAAGGAATAAGGTGCAATTTAAACGTCTGATCTTTTACAACAACGGTGTGCCCAGCGTTAACCCCACCCTGGTAACGGACTACGACATCCGCCGATTTACTGAGCAGATCCGTAATCTTCCCTTTCCCTTCATCGCCCCACTGGGCACCAATTACAACTACGTTAGCCAAGGGTTTTAAAGAGTGCTAGAGTTTTCAGCAAACTCCCATTATCATCAGTGAATGCTACGGGTGTCAATGGTAAATTGTCTACGGGTCGTTGGGTTCGTTAAAAATCATCCGACCAGCGGTAGCCTGATGGCAAAAAGTTTTCCTCGTTCAATCCTCCTCAACTGCTGCTATGCACAACTTTCTGCCGATCGCTTATTTCAAAAATCAGTTCGTCCCCTTCGCGGAGGCAAATCTTTCGATCGCGACTCATGCCCTCCATTACGGCACTGGGGCATTTGGTGGGCTGCGCGGCATTCCTGACCCAAAGAACGCGAATCAAATTTTGTTGTTCCGGCTCGATCGTCACTGTCAACGGTTGAGCAATAGTGCCAAGCTGATCAACTACGAGTTGCCTGCTGATAAAATTCAAGCGATTATCACTGATTTTGTTCAGAAAAATAGACCCAATCAGTCCTTTTATATTCGTCCGTTTGTCTACACAGCAGGGTTAGGCATCGCACCCCGACTTCATAATATCGAGAAAGATTTCTTTGTCTACGGGCTTGAGTTAGGAGACTATCTCTCTGCGGATGGAGTGACTTGTCGCATCAGTTCTTGGTGCCGCCAAGAAGACCGCAGTTTACCGCTCAGAGGAAAAATTAGCGGCGCGTACATCACCTCCTCTCTCGCCAAAACTGAAGCGGTCGAATCTGGGTTTGACGAGGCAATTTTATTAAACACTCAAGGCAAAGTTAGCGAAGCGTCGGGGATGAATATCTTCCTGATTCGCAATGGGGAGTTGATTACTCCAGGCTATGAGCAAGATATTCTCGAAGGGATCACCAGAGATAGCATTCTAACGATCGCTCGCGATTTGGGCATAAAGACCGTCGAGAGACCTGTGGACAAGTCAGAACTATTTATTGCCGATGAAGTCTTTTTGAGCGGCACGGCTGCCAAAATTACCCCGGTCAAAAAAATCGAGACGTATCAGACTCCTGAAACTCATCCGATCACCGATCGCTTAAAGGCAAAACTCACTGCCATTACGGAAAATTTGGAGCCAGACTATCGAGATTGGGTGTTTCCGATCGCTCTCAATTAAATTAAAAAAGATGCCCATCAAGGACATCTCTTCTTTTGGGAAACTAGACTAAATTGCGCTTTTGCAACTAATTTGCCCTCATCCCAACCCTCCTACCCAAGGAGAAGAACTTTCAGACATTTCTGGTTCCCTCTCCATCGGGAGCGGGCTAGGGTGAGAGCAGTCTTTGCAGATATTTCAGAAAAGTCACATACCGCATTAATTTTTTGATAGGGGAGTGTACTCTGGGGATCATTTGGAGGATATCCCTCTTTAGGTAGATATAGATGATTAGCAATAACAGCTAATATCTTCACCACATTCATCTGCTAGATAACACATTGCCCGAAACCGCAATGCAACCACCTCATCATAGAGAGGGTTGAGCTTGCACATAGGAGGAATGTGAAACAAAGTCCTTCCCAAGACTTTGACATCGCGCTCAAACGGGCACTGAGAGGGAATTAGCTTACAAAGACGATGAGCTGTTGCAGGGTTGCGAACTTGAGTGCGATCGATCACTGCGCGGAGTGGACGCAGTAGATCAAACTTTTGGACAGAATCGAACGGCTGGGTAGCCGTAGCAGCCCTGTCGGAGTGTGCCTCTGGAGAGAGTCTTACCCAACCTACGAGAGTGATTCGGCTTTGGGTGTGCAATTTCATGTCTGTCGTTTCCTCGACTCTGTTGAAGTGCATAAAGGGAGAGGAGTAAAGCCTGGATATAATCACTACTAAACCAAAGCAATGATCTTTAGGTGTTAGACCATTGCGGCAAAATCCTCGAGGATTAATGGTTCACACATGTAAACTTATCGTTACACATTTTACCTGACGCAACCATATTGCCTAAAGTTTCAGCAAGATAAATGCGAAGGATTACTGAACCTTATTGCAGTTAGTTGGTAGACGAGTCGGTAAGTGAAAGGACGCTCTGCCGTGAACGCATTGGTGACTTTGTAGGGTTAAGTAAACTGGTCAGCCATTATTCTAGACAGTGCTGACGCGATCGTTACGTTACGTCGGCTACAAACTGAGGATCAAGAATGCAAATTTTGAATGAAGCAAGTGTGATTTTCGCATTTCAAGGGTGGAAGGTACCCGATCGAACCCCTCAAGATTAATGCTCTAAAAATTCTTTAAGGAAGCTGCGCAGAAGTCTCAGACGTGGCATCACCCCAAACAATCTGACGCTGATTGGGATCACTGCGGTTTGTCTGCTCTTGCATAATGGCTTTTGCTTGACGGGGATCAAAATAGCGATTAAATTCTGTTTTCACTTTGCCGACTCGCCCTTCTGTCGTCTTGACTTCAGATTGAATTTCTTGCAGCTTTGCGTGTTGAGCGATGCTGTAGGGCAAGAGTTGAATGAGTGCGGTGATCGCGACACCTGATAAGGCGAAATTGACTCCAAGTTTGATCGAGGTCTCAATGGCGATCGCTCGATGGTGTTGGCGTTTTTTCTTTTGCCCTAATCGAGGCTGCGATCGAGGCGTTCTAACAGGTTGAAAGGGCGTAGTCGGCGATTGAAGTGCGTTCATGAGTTCAACGGATGCGAGTGCAGACGGAAGACTTATTGACAGTCTTAATGGATAACTAACTGCCTTGGGCGGTTCATTTTGGAGCGATATCTCTATGACCAATCAAACCGAGGTGGCTTTAATCCCTGATTAATCTCTTTTAAAGAGTTAACCCAAAATCGCAAATATCAGCCTTAAAATCAAGAAGTACGTGCGAACTAGGCAATGTTCCCTAAAAACCCGTCTGAGTCAGCGATCCGACTGGCTGGTAGGAAAACTGTCCTGTCAGTTTACCCCGCTTCCTAAAAAACGATCACCCAACTTGTAATGGGAACCATTTGTCGGTGCGGGGATCAAACAAAGCAGCGTTCCTACCCCGATAAGTAAAGGGTTACTTATATAGCTCGGTCGATAGCCGGAAAGCGAGGATGCCTGGAATTAGGGCAACCACTAGAGCGACTAAAATTTGAGTATCTGACAAAGGCATTGGGTTTGAAACTCCTTAATCTCAGGGTTATCGTTTCTCAATGTCGATCAAAGCATCCGCTTTCGGAAGAGTTTGTTACAAGATTCAACACAAGAGAACCCTCAGGAAGTCGATGGTTTGGCTGTCTCCTAGCTCCTGCCTGCCTCAAAACCCCTACTTACGGTAGGCTGATTAGTAAGCAACGCTTTTTCCTGAATCCGGGTTGAGCTTGTCAAGACTTATCTGTAATGCCTAATTAGAAATCCTTGATGCTAGACCAATTTTCAGACTTCCCTGCCACGTTTAATGTTCAGACCCTTTTATTGCTGCTGGTTTTGGTGGTGTTAGAAGCGGTGCTGTCGGCAGATAATGCGATCGCACTCGCAGCGATCGCTCAGGGTTTGGAAAAGCCTGAACTCGAACGGCGTGCCCTCAACATTGGGCTAGTGTTTGCCTATATTTTGCGGATGAGCTTGATCTTGACAGCATCGTGGGTCAGCAAATATTGGCAGTTTGAGTTGGCAGGGGCAATTTACTTGCTGTGGCTAGTCTTTCAATATTTTTCGTCTAAATCAGACGATGGAGACGAGCATCATGGACCTAGATTTACGTCGCTGTGGCAGGCGATCCCCGTTTTGGCAATCACGGATTTAGCATTCTCTCTAGACAGCGTGACGACCGCGATCGCCGTTTCTCAAGAAACCTGGCTGATTTTGATTGGAGCGACGATCGGAATCATTGCGCTGCGGTTTATGGCAGGGTTGTTCATTCGCTGGTTAGACGAGTTTACTCACTTAGAAGACGCGGGTTATGTCACCGTTGCCCTGGTCGGATTGCGTCTCTTGATGCGGGTGATCAACGATAGTCTGGTGCCGCCCGAATGGGTGATGGTGACAGCCGTTGCCCTGATATTTGTTTGGGGTTTCTCTAAGCGCAATCCCGGCGATGAAGAAGCTGCTGAGGTGCTGGCTGAACCTGAGACAGAGACGCTGGTTGAATCTGATGAGAAGAAAATAGAAGTTTGAGTGTGTCTCTATTAAAAAGAGGGAACATTCTGCGGAACGTCCCCTCTTTTTTTAAACCTGTAAAACGTTATTCATAGATCCAGGAAAGAATAGTCGGTTGCCAGTTGACGAGTTCTTCTGCTTTAAACCACAGAGCAATTTCGCTTTGAGCCGTTTCAGGTGCATCTGATCCGTGAATCAGGTTGCGTCCAATATTTGCACCCAAATCTCCGCGAATGGTGCCGGGTTCTGCGGTGAGTGGATTGGTGGCTCCAATCACTTTTCTCGCGGCTGCAATCACGCCATCGCCTTCCCACACCATCGCCACAACCGGACCAGAGGTGATGAACTCAACCAGGCTGCCGAAAAAGGGACGTTCTTTATGAACGCCATAGTGCTGTTCGGCAAGTTCGCGGCTGACGTTCATGAATTTCAAACCCACGAGGGTAAATCCTTTCGTCTCAAAACGTCCAATAATTTCACTAATCAGCTTGCGCTGCACACCATCTGGTTTGATTGCCAAAAATGTCCTTTCCACGAGTCGCTCCCAAGAAATTTACGCCTTTTTACAAAACAAGGTTAGCCCAGAACGGAGACGATCGGGAATGGATGAAGTCTGAGTGAGTCGAGGTGTTCTGCTGAACTCACACGATCGAGATGGATGCGATAGACTGACATCTCGATCAAATTTCTAAGGGGAAACGATGATGGGAGAACGCCACACTTCAGCGAAAGCAGAGGCGGAAAAATCACTGGTTAATGTGCAGCCAGAGCCAAATGGGAAGGCAAAGGCAAAAAACAAGCCTCCTGAAGAAGTGCCGTCAAAATCGTCTGCAACGGAGGCTAAAAAAAGCTGGACGATCGAAGACAGTGAAGAACTCTATCGCATTCAAGGCTGGGGCGCTCCTTATTTTTCGATCAACGCGGTGGGTCATGTGACGGTTTCCCCGAAGGGCGATCGGGGCGGCTCGTTAGATTTATATGAACTCACGAATGCGCTCAAAAACCGTAATTTGGGATTGCCGTTACTAATCCGATTTTCAGACATTTTAGAAGATCGGATTGAGCGACTGAATGCGGCTTTTGCGAAAGCGATCGCTCGCTATAACTATGCGGGAGTTTACAAGGGCGTTTTTCCAACGAAGTGCAATCAACAACGCCATTTGATCGAAGACCTCGTTCGTTTTGGCGCACCGCATCAGTTTGGATTAGAAGCCGGATCAAAGCCAGAATTGATGATTGCCTTAGCATCGCTAAAAACGCCGGGTGCGCTACTCATTTGCAATGGCTATAAAGACCGTGAGTATATCGAAACGGCAATGCTATCGAGACGGTTAGGACAAACTCCGATTATCGTTTTAGAGCAAGTCGAAGAAGTGGAACTGGCGATCGCAGCCAGCAAAAAACTCGGAGTGCAGCCGATTCTTGGAGTTCGGGCAAAATTGAGCGCTAAAGGCATCGGACGCTGGGGCACATCGGCGGGCGATCGGGCAAAATTCGGTTTGACGATTCCTGAAATTATTCGGGCAATCGAACAACTGCGCGAAGCTAATATGTTGGATTCGCTGCAACTGCTACACTTCCACATCGGCTCACAGATTTCTGCGATTAGCGTCATTAAAGATGCCTTGCGTGAAGCGGGTCAGATTTATGTCGAACTCGTGAAGCTAGGCGCGAATATGCAGTATTTCGACTGTGGCGGTGGGCTGGGCGTAGATTATGACGGCTCTCAAACTAATTTTCACGCCTCCAAAAATTACAACACTCAGAACTATGCAAATGATGTGGTCGCGGCGGTCAAAGATGCCTGTACAGGGGCAAAGATTCCGTTACCAACATTGGTCAGTGAAAGCGGACGGGCGATCGCCTCTCACCAATCTGTCCTAGTTTTTGATGTGCTGGGCACGAGCGAGGTTCCCTCTGACCAACCCGAACCGTTAAAGGAAGACGAGCATCTAATTATTCGCAATCTCCACGAAACCTACGACGCGATTAAGCTAGACAACTTTCAGGAGACCTATCACGACGCGACCCAGTTTAAAGAAGAAGCAGTGAGTCTGTTTGGCTTTGGCTATCTGAGTTTGCCAGAACGCGCACGGGCAGAGCGATTGTATTGGGCGTGTTGTCACAAAATTTTGGCGATCGTGCGTCAACTCGATTATGTGCCCGACGACTTAGAAGACCTTGAGAAAATCATGGCTTCGATGTATTACATGAATCTCTCGGTGTTTCAATCTGCACCGGATGCGTGGGCGATCGACCAACTCTTCCCCATCATGCCGATTCACCGACTCGATGAGGAGCCAACGCAACGGGCAACGCTGTCTGATTTGACCTGTGATAGTGATGGCAAGATTGACCAATTTATCGATCTGCGCGATGTCAAGTCTGTGTTGGAGTTGCACAAATTGAAGCCCGGTGAGTCTTATTATCTGGGGATGTTTCTTAACGGTGCCTATCAGGAAATTATGGGCAACCTGCACAATTTGTTTGGCGACACCAACACGGTGCATATTCAGCTCACGCCGAAGGGCTACCAGATTGAGCATGTGGTGCGGGGTGACACGATGAAGGAGGTCTTGGGCTATGTGCAGTATGACGCGGAGGATATGATTGAGAGCATTCGCCGCCAGACTGAGCAAGCGCTAGAAGAACATCGGATCACGCTAGAGGAGTCTCAGCTTTTGCTGCAAAACTATGAGCGTAGTTTGAGCGGTTATACCTATCTGTCGCCTTAGTTGAGCGAGCGGTCATGGGTAATGGGCAATTGATTATTCATTGCCCTTGATTGGGTATGTGGAAGCGATCTCATGAGCCGAGTGAGATGATGCAACAAGCAAAGTACGGAATATCTATACTTTGTTTAATTGCTATATGAACTTCCTCTAATCCTAGGTTGAATCTGTACTTAAAGCTTTTTCGTTGCTGCCCCAAACTAAGCTTCATTAGAATTAGTAATAGAACAACACTTTAATAGTGCTGCTTGAGCATGGAATTCATCAAAAGTAGAAAAAATTATATCTTTAGGCGTTATCGCTATCATAATGCTCACCCACAATCAAAGTTTGAAGTTGAAATCTTGTCGGGCATTCTTGCTCAATTCGGTGAATCTAGAGGTAGATACCGTAGTAGACAGTATCATTTACTTCAATTGAGCATTAATAGAGATTTATATGTGGAAGAAGTTGCAGATGCTTTCTGGAAAAGGTTTGATGTTCTACATATCAACCAAAAGAGGCGTGGTAAAAAAATACCTAGAATATATAGAGTGGTTGGAAGTTCACAGAGACTCTTCCACGGAGGATATATTATAATATGTGAGCCATGTATTAAAAACCGTGAGGCTTTTGTTAAGCAGAGTAGCTATGAATATTGGTCAAATCAGTTTTACTTAAGTAGTGAAACATATTCAAATTCAATTGATTCCAAAGAAGCCATAGGACTACTTATCAACAAAGTTTCAGCAAATTCAGCTATTCTTCAAGATATTCCTACCAAAACAGGTTGGAGAGTATTTGAAGAGATGGTCGCTGAGATGTTTAGGAAGTTTGGATATGAAATAGAGTTAACTAAGAAAACTAGAGATGGAGGTAAGGATATTATTGCACTGCGTAAAAATGGCGGCGAAGTTACAGAACGATTGCTAATTGAATGTAAGCATTGGCAAGCAAAGATTGATGTTAACCCAATTCGTAATCTTATAGGGGTCGCTGTAACTCAGAGCGAACTGCCAACAGGTGTTATTTTAGCGACAACAAGCACTTTCACCGAGGATGCAAAAGAACTGAAAATGAATTCTAATATCTCCATTGAGCTTGATCTCAAGGATTGCAACGATATCCTGAATTGGATTGGTGATTACAATGCTATCCAGTTAACTCCAGCCGAGATCGAGCAGTATCTCCGAGAACACTAAGTCAAGAGGGTGTTGAGAAATACGCTCGATTTGTTGCAGCAAAGACTTGAGCTTGCCCTCATAATTGACGAAGATGGAAGTTGGGAGTTTGTGTTATGACACCAAATTTGCCTAAGATGACGAATGCTGAACTGAAGCGCCATCTCTCCGAACATCGGAACGATCGAGATGCTTTTCGAGCAGGGCTAGAGGTTTTGATGAGTCGCCACAACCCAGCTAACCGTCAGCCTTATCCCTTTGACCTAGCTGATCCGAGTGAAGTTGAAGCCATCTTCAGAAATAAGCTGAAATGACTTGAATAACCCCAAAAAGAACGTCCATCCTGAAGAAGAAGGGATATGGGGTTTTATCATGAGAGAGACGGATTTATTGCCTTTGAGGTTACTCGTGCGTTTGCACAAACCTAAATCGTGAGAATCCTCAAACCATCAGTCTCTAGGAGCCAAACTTAAATGAACGTTATGGAGTTCTTTCAACAAAGTGCAGGCAAGTGGCTGTCTCAGCGCACCACCCATCATTTGGCATTCAAGCGATCGGAGGGTGGAGAATCAGAAATCTCAGTCGAGGCATTAACTGTCGAAGATCCGAAAATCCTTGAGATCTGCAAACTGCACAACGTCGATCCTAGCTTGGCGATCGGGGGCGCACAGGTGCAGTGGATGGGCACAATGGCGTGGGATCGCTCCAGTGAAGAAAACCACGAAGGCTCGACGGTGTTTGTCTTAATACCTGACGAAGATAACCCGCGCAACGGCAGACTGCTGCGAGAAGTGGGATATGCCGAAATCGTGCCCGTCATCGGTCGCTATGAAATGGATGACGAAGATGGACTGGTATTGATTACAGAATATGACACGATGAGTTCTAAAGAACACTTCTGGTTTGCCAGCCCCGATGTGCGAATTCGGAGTGGAACCGTCAAACGATTTGGAGGGTTTAGCACCGCCTCATTCTGCACCGAGACGCGAATTCAGGAGACAGCACAAGGGGAGCCAGATTTGACTTCTCAACAGGTTAAAGATGTCTCTGATTCGAGAGCCTTTTCGTCCAATTTTGGCTGGTGACGCATCATCAAAGGGAACGTCTTGAGATCAGCAAGCATGGTCAGTAAACTTCTCGCAAAAGTCCAAAGATGCCCTCATCCCCCAACCCTTCTCTCAAGAATGGGAGAAGGGGAACCAGACTTTAAAGGTCCCTCTCCCAAGTTTGGAAGAGGAATTTAGGGTGAGGGCAGGGACTTTGGCAAGAGATCTAGTCTTGAGACTCCTATTCGGTAGGCGAGTCGCTGAGTTCTGTTGCAAAAAGTTGGGGTAGAGCAACAAGCTGAGTGTATAGAGGCTGATCTTGCAGTAACCTGAGTAGAATCGATTCACTAACCTGTCTTAACCATGCGAGTTTTCGTTCTCTTATTTAATGCCCGAACTGAAAACGAGGGAATTCACACGATTAGCATCGGCGATCGCAACGTGGTGTTAATGTTTGCCGAAGAAGACGATGCTACCCGATATGCTCTGTTACTCGAAGCCCAAGACTTTCCTGAACCTGCTGTCGAAGCGCTCGACCAGGATGAAGTCGAAGACTTTTGCAGTGGGGCAGGCTATGAGTGCAGGCTGATTCCTCAAGGCTTTGTGCCCCAAGACGAGTTCGATCGCATCCTACTCGCCCCGCCCGAAGCTAACCTCGACAACACCGACTGGAAGCCCGAAGGCAGCAACACCGACGTTGAAGACGCTGACACGCCAGACCCCGAAATTGAGCGGATGCGACGCAAGTTAGAAGGATTGCTTTAATCATGCAACCACTCGAAACGCGGGGTCATTTGCTGACTGAGCAGGTGAACCCCGACAGTTTAAATCTCGATCAGTTGTCTTCGATCGAGCTAGTTGAGCTATTTAATCGTGAAGATGCCAAAACGATCGCTGCGATTGCTGAAGCAAAATCATCGCTGGCAGAGGCGATCGACTTGACTGCAACCGCTCTACGTCGAGGCGGACGACTCTTTTACGTTGGTGCTGGAACTAGCGGACGGTTAGGCGTGCTTGATGCGGCAGAATGTCCGCCCACGTTTTGCACCCCGCCTGAACTGGTGCAGGGCATTATTGCCGGGGGCGCAGCCGCTCTGGTGCGAAGTTCTGAGGGCTTAGAAGACCGATCGGACGATGGAGCCGCCGCGATCACTCACTGTCACATCACTCAATTAGATGTCGTGGTCGGCATTGCCGCCGGGGGCACGACTCCTTATGTTCACGGCGCACTTCGAGCCGCACGGCAGCGAGGCGCAACCACTATTTTTATCGCCTGTGTTCCGATCGAGCAGGTGAGCGCCGAGGTGGATGTCAATATCCGATTGCTCGTCGGTGCAGAAGTGGTGGCAGGCTCAACTCGACTCAAAGCCGGAACCGTCACGAAACTGGCGCTGAATATTCTCTCAACCAGCGTGATGGTGAAACTCGGCAAAGTCTACGGCAATCGTATGATCGATGTCGCAGTGACGAATCAAAAGCTGCACGATCGCGCGATCGGGATTCTGCACGATCTGACTGAGTTGAGCCGTGAAGATGCCAGCTTGTTATTAGAACAAAGTGGACGATCGGTGAAACTCGCGCTCTTGATGCACTGGACAGGATTAGAAAAAGAGGAGAGCGAGCGACTCTTAGCCACTCATCAGGGAAATGTGCGGCAAGCCGTTTCGAGCGTTATCTCATTGAAGACCAACTAGTCTGATAGGCTGTCGAAGTTGTACTCAACACAGGCAATGCAGAGGCGATCGCCTCGCGGAAGAATTTACAAATTTCTGTAAACCTTACTCTAATATGACAAGACAGATCTTAGGGGATCACTACGAGGTCGAGCGAGAGTTGGGGCGACAGCCAGGGCGCTGGACACTTCTAGCGCGCAATCTCGACACTCACGAGCAGGTTGTGATTAAGCTTTTGTGCCCCGAAGAAAACCTGCGATCGGACGACTTAAAGCTGTTCAAACGCGAGGCAGAAACGCTGAAAGCCCTCTCTCATCCCTGTGTGCCGCAATATTTGGACTATTTTGAACATCAGCTTCCTACGGGCAAGGCGTTGGTGTTGGTGCAAACCTATGTGCCCGGAAAGTCTCTTGATGAATGTATGCAGATTGGACGCACCTTCACCGAGGAAGAGGCAAAGCAAATCGCCAAATCGCTGCTCTACATTCTGATCTATCTTCACGGGCGACAGCCGCCAACGGTGCATCGTGACATTAAACCGAGCAACATTGTGCTGGCGCAGCGTCGCACCCATTTAATTAACTTTGGGTCAGTGAAGATGCTGCTGAATTCCGATCGTTCGACGTTCACCCTGATGGAGGCGCATGACTATATGCCTCCAGAACAGTTTGCTGGAAGGGCGTTGACGGTTTCTGATCTCTATAGCTTGGGTGCGACGCTAATCGCCATCGTCACAGGCAAGTCGCCCTCTCAACTGCCTCACAAGGGAACTAAACTAGACTTTCAGCAAGTCGTTGATCTCAGTCCGGCGTTTGGGGATTGGTTGAGTTGGTTGACGGAGACGAGTCTCGATCGTCGCCTTCAATCGGCTAAAGAAGCGCTGCAAGTTTTAGAGTCAGAACACATCCGCAGGACATAACCGATGCAATTGCTGGCTGACCGCTATCAACCTCAACAGTCACTTGGCAAAAAGGCAGGACGGCAAACCTGGCTAGCACGAGATCTTCACACGCAGGAACTCGTCGTGGTCAAACTGCTGACGTTTAGCCACGACTTTGAGTGGGACGACCTGAAACTCTTTGAACGGGAAGCCGCGACGCTGCGATCGTTGTCTCATCCAGCGATTCCCTGCTATCTAGACTTTTTTGAATTCGACTCGGACGATCGCAAAGGGTTTGCCCTCGTCCAAACCTATATTGCGGCGCAATCGCTAGAGCAGCATCTCAAATCAGGACGAACGTTTAGCGAGTTGGAGGTAAAGCAACTGGCTAAAGAGTTGTTGGAAATTTTGGGCTATTTGCACTATCGTCAGCCTCCGGTGATTCATCGCGATATCAAGCCGAGTAATGTGCTGTTGACGAATCGATCGGGCAATAGCGCGGGGCAAGTCTATCTGGTTGATTTTGGGTCGGTGCAAACGCTGGCGGCGAGAGACGGGGGCACGATAACGATCGTCGGCACTTATGGCTATATGCCGCCTGAACAGTTTGGCGGACGGACGACTTCGGCATCGGATCTCTATAGTTTGGGGGCGACGTTAATTTATTTGATCACGGGTCAACATCCTGCCGATCTGCCTCAAGACGATTTGCGGCTTCAGTTTGAGCATCTAGCCAGCATTAGTCCAGGTTTCACCCGTTGGTTAAAGTGGTTGACCGAGCCGAGCGTGAGCAAACGTCCGAATTCAATTCAAGCAGCGTTGTTGAAGTTGGAGCGATCGCAGGAGGACGACACCACTGCTCCTAAACGACCTGTTAGCAGGAGCAAGCCGAGCTACAGCAGAATCTCACTCGTTGAAGAGGCAGGAGAGTTGGAGATTACACTTCCTTCTCTAAAACTTCAGTTAAACCAACTTGCGGGGCAGAGTTTGTCTAGTAAAGATTGGATTATATTCGCTTTATTCTTAGTACCGCTCTCTCCTGTTCTTTGGATTTTTCTAAACTGGGTAACTCCTTTCACCTATCTGATTCCTGTTGTCCTGATTCTCCTAAAGTTTGCTAAGGCTAAATTAGTCATCACTGAGGAGACGGTTTCTATCACTCGTCAGTTATTTGGAGTTCAGTACACTCGATTTTCGACCAAACAAAGATATATCTGGAAATTAGCTTTATCAGCATCCGGAAAACATTTACGCCTCTGGATAGGGACGCAGAAGATTAATTTATTTGGAAATCAAGAGGAAATAGCTTGGTTAGCGCAAGAGTTGAGTAATTGGCTAGAGCTACCGATCGAGCGTGAGTAATACAAAGTCCAAACTATCCACGAGTCTGCGGTAAGGACATGGCAATACCATGCCCTTACAAATAGATGCCGCTTTTTGGAATTTTATGCCCAGAGTTTAGCCCTCGTATGGGTTGCCGATTCCGTCTACAAACACGTTGTAGGAATAGGGAAGGCGACCGGGATTTTTGCGGGGTTCTGCTGCATAGCCGACGGGAACGACAAGGGCGATCGCCAAATTTGCGTCGGTGTCTGCCCCGATCACGGCTTTCACTTTGTCTTCAAGCCAGCCGTTCATCATGCAGGTTGATAAGCCCAAACTCTCAGCCGCTAAAGTCAGATGAGTCGCTGCAATCATCGCATCTTTGATGGCATATTCTCGGCGCTTGTCGCCCAGCCCCGTCTGATGTTGCGGAATGGCAGTTTTGAAATAATCCACGGTGCCTTCTGTCCAGGCTCCGGTTGCGATTCCTTGCTGATAGATGGGCGTGAGATCGGCTTCTCCCGCCGTTGCATCTGCTGCAAATACAAACGTGATGGGAGCTTGAGCAATCTGCGGCTGGTTCCAACAGGCTTCAGTCAGCGCCGCTTTTTGCACGTCACCCTGCACTAAGACAATTCGCCAAGACTGAATGTTATAGCTGCTGGGCGCAGCGATCGTTAAATCGACTAATTGTTTAAGCAACTCTGGAGCAATTGCATCAGGCTTAAAGGATTTAACCGATCGCCGTTGCTCGATCGCGCTGGGCACATCTAAGACAGCCGATTGCATAGAGTCTGAGTTGATAGGATTCATGAATAGCTCCGATTGCGTAAGTAGAGGAATTGATTTGGAATGAGAATCGTCAGGAGGCAGATTTGGCTGATTTGAGAGATGCGATCGTGGCTTTATCGTGTTTTTCTCTAAGTCTTTAGAAGCGAATATTACTCGCGTCTACGGTTTATTTTGAATCGTGGTTGCCGACTGATTAAACAACAGCGATCGAGACTTCTCCATATCGACTTGCTGGCTCTTAAACGCCTCGGCTTTTTCGTAAGCGCGAATCGTCGCAGGGCGAGACTGAATCGCCTCAAACCAGCGTTTGAGATGGGGAAAATCGTCTAATTTTTGTCCCTGACGATCGTAAGGAACAATCCACGGATAAGCGGCAATATCGGCGATCGAATACTCGCCTGCTACAAATTCGCGATCGGCTAATCGCTTGTTTAGCACTGCATACAGCCGTCCTGTTTCGTTCACATAGCGGTCGATCGCATAGGGAATTTTCTCAGGCGCATATTGACTGAAATGATGGTTTTGTCCCGCCATCGGACCTAACCCGCCCATCTGCCAAAACAACCACTGCAAGACTTCCACTCGACCCCGCACCTCAGCCGGAATCAGCTTCCCCGTTTTTTCTGCCAAATAGAGCAAGATTGCACCTGACTCAAACACCGAGATCGGATCGCCGCCGCCTACAGGGTCATGATCGACGATCGCCGGAATTCGATTATTGGGTGAGATTTTGAGAAACTCTGGCTTAAACTGATCGCCCGTTCCAATGTTAATGGGCACGATCGTATAAGGCAGTTCGACCTCCTCTAAAGCCATCGTGACTTTGTGACCGTTTGGGGTCGTCCAATAATAAAGCTCAATCATAGATAAAGTTCTCCTGATTCTTCAAGTTGAATAAAGTTTAGCTGGCTCAGGCAAGCTGCAATTCTTTTAGCGTTGGATAATCTGTGTAGCCGTGTTCACCGCCGCCATAGAACGTGTTGGGATCGGGCGGATTCAACGGTGCGTTGAGTTTGAATCGCTCTGGTAAATCTGGATTGGCAATAAACGCCTTGCCAAATGAGATCAGATCAGCGTTGCCACTCGCGATCGCAGCATTAGCTTTCGCCTGGTCATAGTCCCAATTTGCCATCAGATTGCCCTGATAGATGGGACGAAAATAAGCCGTCGGAACAGCCTGACCTCCGTGTCTCAAATCCGATTCGCTGGGTTCTAACAAATGCAGATATGCCAGATTAAACCGATTCAGTTGCTCAATCAAATAGCCAAACGTGGCTTCAGGATTTGAGTCAGACATACTGTTAAACGTGCTGCTAGGTGAGAGACGAATTCCGACCCGATCACTGCCCCAAACGCCGACAACTGCCTCAGTGACTTCTAGATGCAGACGAGCACGGTTTTCGATCGAGCCACCATACTCGTCCGTCCGTTTGTTTGCCCCATCTCGCAAAAACTGATCCAACAAATAGCCATTTGCCCCATGAATCTCAACCCCATCAAAGCCAGCCTCCAGCGCATTTTTAGCGCCCTGACAAAACTGCTCAACAATGCCAGGAATCTCAGACAACTCTAAAGCACGAGGAGTCTCATAAGGCTTCATGCCCTCGTAGGTCAGCAACTCGCCCTCAATGGCGATCGCGCTAGGGGCAACGGGCAAAGCGCGATCGGGCTGAAACGAAGAGTGAGAACTTCTACCGACGTGCCACAGTTGCAGAAAGATTCGTCCGCCTTGTTGATGCACTGCATCCGTCACGAGTCGCCATCCTGCAATCTGCTCAGACGAGTAAATGCCGGGAGTTGCAGGATAGCCCATTCCCTGTTGAGAAACCTGAGTTGCTTCGCTAATAATCAGCCCAGCCGATGCCCGTTGAACATAATAATTCACGTTCAAAAGAGTAGGGACGTTGCCCTCGCCAGCGCGACAACGGGTTAAGGGTGCCATGACAATGCGATTGGGAAGCGTGTAGCGTCCGACTTGAATTGGAGTGAAGAGATCCATAAAAAATCTGTAGGAACGAGTGAATACAAGAAGTCGTAATCGCGATACAAATCTGTCGCGATCGCATTCAGCCTAGCAATCTACAAATGCTTTTTCAGCGTGTGTTACCACGTTGACCAACGAATGAGATGATTGCTCATTCAATAGTTCGAGATTCTCGAATGATTAGACTATAGCGCTAGATTGTTTGGAATGCAACTATTAAGCGATCGAGCTTAAGAAAATTGCCTGACTGCCTCAACAGACGTGGGCGATCAATCTAAATCTTAACGTTGGCTTTTGAGTCTGACGTACTAGCGGTTCTGGTCAGAAACTATCGACTGTGGAAATCTATAAAGTGTTCTACTAAAACAATACTCCGGACAAAATTTGAGCAGGTTTTAAGGCTCAAACCCTTACCCTGCCTTGGACAAAGTCTTTTTTTTCATCGTTCAAGGTCGGTTAGATCTCGATCTCCAAAAAGTCTCACAGAAAGGCGATCGGTATCTGAATGAAACCTGCACCGCAAAGTAGCTTTCAGGCATCTAATCTGTGGGATGGATAGTTTGCCCATCCCACAAAATAATTCACTAATCGATGTTGATCGACGTAGGCGAACCCGATGCAGAAGCCGCAAATGGCGAAGACTTGCGGAAGTCAGCATAAAGCTTATCGCGCCAAGTGAAGAACGGCTCAAAAACGCCGACATCCGCGATTCCAGAGATGCCTTGACCTTTGAGCGACTCAGGAATATTCAAATAGGAACCCGTAGGGAATTTGACATACATTGTCAAACCCGCGACGGCAAAATCTGCCAGTGTAGGGGTGTCTCCAATCAGATAAGGCTGCTCTCTCAGAATAAAGCAGAGGGCGGTTAAGTCGCGCTTGAGGGCAGCTTGGGCACCTTTGACAGCATCAGGTCCCATCCCAACTCCCATTCCTAAAAAGCCAAATAGCTCGTGAGGAATTGCGCCCACTAGATTCTTAAAAACATCGGGAACAGAGTTGGGAAGTAACGCCGTTCTAAACGCTTGATTGGTGCCGATCGAGCCAATTAACCCTTTGCGTGCATTGAGTCCGATCGATTCATCTGCCCATTGCTCCATCAATAAACACAACCCTTTTTGCCTAGGGTCAGACGGGATGATCGGCTTATCGGGATATTTTTTGTCTAAATATTCAGCGATCGCGGTCGAGTCTGCAATGACCTCACTGCCGTCTTTAAGAACGGGCACCTGACGCTGACCTGACAGTTGATAAAGTTCGATTTGCCCCACACCCGGAGTCACCTCGACCTTGCGATAGTCTAAGCCTTTATAGTCTAAAATTAGCCGAATTTTCTCGGCGTAGTGAGACATCTCAAATTGATATAGCTCCAGCATAGTCAGCCTCCAGTTCACGATCGAGACAATAGTGCTAATTCGTTACTGATAAACGGTTTGAGAGTCGATATCAGTATCTTATCAGAGAACATACTCTAGCGTTAAAGCAGTGATTCTGCCTCCAGCTAGGGAGCGAATTTTAGAATTCACACGCTTTTTTAAGACTCGGTTGAGATCTCACTTGAGAAAGACTCGCGGCGTTGCTGAATGCAGATATGAAACCACCCGGCTCGTTAGTAGCGAATGCGAGGGTCGATATAGGCGTTGATGAGGTCGATCGCGATGCTTGCCAACGCCACGATCGCCGCAAAAAACACCACGATTCCCTGCACGGTGGGATAGTCGCGTTGAGCGATCGCTCGATAAAGTCGATTGGCGAGTCCGGGCCATGAGAAGGTGACTTCAGTCAAGATTGCTCCTCCTAGCAGTGCCGCTAGCGTTAACCCTAGTATTGTGATGACCGGAATCATGGCGTTCTTAAGCGCGTGATTGACGAGAATCTTTCGTTCTGGAATGCCTCTCGCTCTGGCAGCTTCTACATAGTCGGATTTTAAGGTTTGTTTGAGATTGACGCGCACAATGCGTTCAAAAATGCCGCTAATTAAAACTCCCAGCGTGAGGGAGGGCAGCGCTAAATAATAGAGTGCGATGAAAAACTGGCTGAGATTGCCTCGCAGTAGACTATCGATCGTATAAAGTCCGGTGATGGCTTCGGGGGTAGGAACCGTGACAGGAAACCGAGTGCCTAGCGGGAACCAGCCGAGTTGCACTGAAAAGACTAGCTGCAACAGCATTCCCAGCCAGAATAATGGGATTGAATAAGTGACGATGCTAAACAGACGACCTGCTGCGTCGATCGCGCTATTGGGGCGAGAGGCGGAGATGATGCCAACCGTGATGCCGACCCCCAGAGCGATCGCCATGCTAACGATCGCCAACTCGACTGTTGCCGGAAAAAATTTGCCGATAATCTCCCAAACTGATTCTTTGCTAGTGAGTGACTTGCCCAAATCTAGATGCAGTAATGCACTCATGTAGTCGAGATACTGAAAAAATAGGGGTTTGCCTAACCCCAACTGAGCACGTAGAGCTTCTTTAGCCGCTTGTGGGGCACGAGGACCTAGCAGGGCATCGATCGGATCTCCAGGGGTGGCTCGCAGCAGCAAAAAAACCAGCGTTGTGATCAGCCACAGCATTAACGGAGCAACCAAAACTCGCGACAAGGTGTAATCGCGCAGAGAACTCGATCGAGACATGGGCAACTCAAACAGAGACGTTTGATTATTGTCTTTCAGTTTGGCGATCACGATCAAAGATTGGGAATCTAGGAAGGGATCTCACCGTTCTGCATGGAGGTGCTCGATCGTCCAATCGTGAACGACTTGAGACACTTGATCTGACACTTCATCTAAGTTGTGTTGCGCTTCTGGATAGAGAATCAGCCGTTTGGATTCTTGAGCGATCGCGTAGATATAGTGTGAGTAGCGAGGCGAGAAAATGCGATCGGCGGTGCCATACAGCAATAGTAGAGAACATTGAGGAGCCAGGCCGCCAAATCTGCCCCATAGCTTTGACTCGCCAGGGTGATCACCGTCTGCACGAGCGGAGACAGCATGGCAGCTTGAATCACAACATCGTGTCGGCTTTACTACTGTGAGCAGAGCGTCTCATTCTGGTCGTTCTTCCATTAGCAAAATTACTCCTTGCACCTCTTGATCGCCTCCCATTATACGGGCGCAACTCACATGGTATTGGAGCGATCGACTACGACGATTAATCGCTGTCAGCGCCACTTCATTCGCTGAATTAGAAATCCCCTGAATGCAGTTGCGAATGCAGAGACGCATTGGCTCAACCGGAAGACCAATGTCTAGATTTAAGAAGTGTTGCCCGATCGTTTCATTTGCCCGCAACCCCCACCAATCTTCAGCTTTGTGGTTCCACATTTGCACCCGTAGGTCTCGATCGAGCACTACAACTCCGCCTTTAAGACTGGCAAGAATCGACTCTAAAGAATAATTAGTTCGGTTGTGATCTTCGCTGCGTCGCTGAAGCTCGTCATTCACTGTCTGCAATTCTTCATTGGTGGATTGCAGTTCTTCATTCATCGTCTCCAATTCTTCGTTGGTGGTCTCTAATTCTTCGTTGGTGGACTGCAGTTCTTCGTTGGTGGTCTCTAATTCTTCGTTGGTGGATTGCAGTTCCTCATATGCCATCTCGACTTCTTGATTTGAGTGTTTTAACTCTTCTTGCATTCGCTTATATTGAGTCACGTCGATAAACGAGATGCTGACACCCAGATGATTGTCCGCCACGTCAGTCAACAGGGCGACTTGAACGTCGAGATAGATGCTTTCACCATTGGGTTGATGCCATGCAACGTCACGGACATAGACGACTTGATGCCCACGATAGACTTCTTCGATACACGATCGTAGCTCGACGGGTCGATAAGAAATTTCTACGTCTTGAAAGGGGTGGTTAAGGTGGCGGGACGTTAGTTTAAACAGCGATCGTGCCCGTTCACTGGCTAAGGCAAGGTTGCTGTTGAGATCAACCACGATCCGCGCTACGGGGCTGTTGTCAAATGCCGCTTCTCGCAGTCGCAGATGATGAGACAGCGGAGTCGTCGTCGAGTCACCGCCTGAGTTGACCAGCGCCATGTGATCTCGCGCCATGACTTTGGCAACTTTTGCAAACACCCGATAGCGTAAATCAACGGGAGTAAACATCGCCGTGTTGTTGAGCAGCATTTCTGCCTTGCCGAGAAATAAATAGCCGCCATCGCGCAGAGCAAAGTGAAAGCGCGGCAAAATCTTTGCCTGCGTCTCAGAGTTGAAATACATCAGAGTGTTGCGGCATACCAGCAGGTCAACTTTAGAAATCGGTGCATCTTGAATCAAATCATGGCGACCAAAGATCACCGCACGGCGCACGTCTTTGCGAAAGGTGTAGCGGCTGCCTTCATCCTCTTTTGATGACTCGACTGGTTCAAAATAAGTCGCTAAAAAATCGGGCGGCATGTCTGCGACTTCTCTCGTTTGATAGGTTGCCTGTCGCCCCTGATAGAGCGCTTCTTCATCAACGTCGGTCGCATAGATTTTGACGCGCTGCTGAAACTGCTCGACTCCTAGCAGGTCGGCAAGTGCCATTGCTAGACTGTATGCCTCTTCGCCGCTTGCACAGCCTGCACTCCAGATGCGAATCGGCTCACCTAGCTCTTTTTGGGCAATAATGCGAGTCAAGATTTCGCTGCTCAAAAAGTCCCAAAAGGGGCGATCGCGAAAGAAGGTCGTGACGTTGATCAACAGGGTGTTAAACAGGTGCAAAAATTCTTCTGGGCGCACCTGCAAATAGTCAAGATATTCGTCATATTTGTCAATGTTAATCGCCTGCATTCGTTTTTGAACTCGACGACTCAGGCTCGATCGTTTATAGCCCGTAAAGTCAAACCCACGGCTACGCTTGAGATAGTTGAGCAGCGCTTCAAACTGCAAATCGGCTTCGGGAGTCGTCATCAGGTTGGAACCAGCTACGTTCTAGTCGGGTGAAGCCTCCTGCACAAGTAGGAAAACAATTGGACAAACAAGGGGTTTGAGATCCTTATTTAGCACGTAATGATCGTGCGAAACGTTCAATTTATTTTTACTCGCTTCCTCAAGAGACTCACGTAAATTCCTTCAGCAGTCGGACTTCAAGGGCTTCCAGAATTTAGGCAGGAGGTCTGTGGTTACCCTCTTCGAGTCATCTCAATGAGTAATTTGACAAACGATAGGTTCAGAAGGGATGAACCCAACTAATCAAGATCAGTTCAGATTTGAAAGCATTAATCTATCACGATTTATTCGTCGATTTTTGGAAGAATTTGGTCGATTTTTGAGAGGATTTAGTGGTTTGAGGCGCATCGATCGGGTTCAGTGTGTCTGGTTCAAACGCGATGATAATTTGATCGACTGCAATGATTTGCCGAATCATTTGCGCGTGTTTGGCGGCATCGTCTGCCCTTTGCATAAATTGTTTGGCAGATAAAGTCCGATCGCTCATCTGAGCTTGATTGGCAAGTCGTCTAGCTAAACTGGCTCGTTCTTCAAGCGATCGTATGGCTGTCCATAAAGCACCTTCTACCGCTTCAGACTGCTCGGCGGCTAAACTATCGGTCGAATAGACATGTCCAACATGACAGCGATAGCGCAGAATGCCGTCCTTATTCAGTTCCCACATTACACCGCCACAATCGGGACAGGTAAAGAGTGACGGTTCTTTTTGTGGCTTTCCTAGCTCTGCTGACGCTTGATCTTGCTGAATGATTTCAACTTCTGGGTCGCGTTTGTTATGCACTGCCCTATTGGATGTCTGATGGTTCGATCGCTCTACCAACACCGATGCAATTTCAGCCACGGGCAACACATAATCGACCGCAACCTTGGCGATCGCGCTCGATGGCATCCCATCAAACAACGCTTCTTCAGGATCTTGGGCGATGGCAACTCCGCCTTTTTGCTTGATCATGGCTAACCCTGCGGTGCCATCATCCAACAACCCGGTAAGAATCACGCCAATCACCCGCTTTCGATAAACTAGGGCTGCACTGCGAAACAGAGGGTCGATCGCAGGACGATGTCCGTTTTCTTTAGAACCGTGACTAAGACGAACCTGCCCTAGCTCAATGACGAGATGATAGTCAGGCGGCGCAATATAGATTTGCCTCGATCGCAGCGCTTCGCCATCTTCGGGGTGTTTTGCGGGCAGCGCTCCAGATCGACTGAGAATGCTCGGCAATACACTGGTGCCATAGCTTGGAAAGTGCAGCACGACCAAGACAGCCGCATTTAACTCACGAGGCAACAGTTTCACCAGTTGAGTGAGCGTCTCGACTCCACCTGCCGAGGCACCGATCACAATAATGCTGAAATTTTCGCGGTGAGAAGAGGTGTTACCTGACACTTGCGGCTCCTAAAATCGTGTCGATGGACGCTAAAGAGAATCACAGAACCGACTTAGACCAATCCGAATCCATAAACCCCTAATGCATTATGTTATCTCGTCTAAGAGTTAACACCTTTATAAGGCTACCGTGTACACACAAATCGTTGAGCACTTCGTTTCAGTCGGCTTCAGCCCCCTAAATCCCCCAAAATTAGGGGACTTTGACCCTAAGCAATATCTTGAACTTTGAACCTTTTTCTGGCTCAAAGTCCCCCAGAATGGGGGATTTAGGGGGCGGAGATCTCGGCGATGACGGGATCAGGAGGACTTGTGTGTATACAGTAGCTTTATAAGGGAGGAAAGACCACATTTTTCACCGTTGAGTCCATAGACACAATCAACGTCAACCGATTTGGGTGGGTTTCGGCTTCGCTCAACCTGCTGGGAGTTTTGGCTTGAGCGTTGAGCGGGGTTGAAACGCGTCTGACCGTTAATTCCGTCCACCTACTTGCTGCCCGACTGCGGAATAATAAGGATTCAACCCTCGTTTCTATCACTGACTATGGCAACCATCAACGACAACTATCTCAAGCTCAAAGCAGGCTACCTATTTCCTGAAATTGGTCGGCGGGTCAATGCCTTTGCTGCCGCTAATCCTGACGCGAAGATTATTCGTCTCGGCATTGGCGATGTCACCGAGCCTCTGCCCCAAGCTTGCCGCGATGCCATGATCAAAGCCGTTGAAGACATGGGCGATCGCTCCCTCTTTAAAGGCTATGGTCCTGAGCAGGGCTATGAGTGGTTGCGCGAATCGATCGCCGCTCACGATTTTCAGGCTCGCGGCTGTGATGTTGATGCGTCTGAGATTTTTATATCCGACGGTTCTAAGTGTGATTCTGGCAATATTCTCGATATTTTTGGTGACAACAACACGATCGCCGTGACCGATCCTGTTTACCCCGTCTATGTTGATACGAATGTGATGGCAGGTCACACGGGCGAAGCCAACGAGAGGGGCGAATATGAAGGATTTGTCTATCTGCCGATCACCGCAGACAACAATTTCACCGCACAGATTCCTTCACAGAAAGTCGATTTAATTTATCTTTGTTTCCCCAACAATCCAACCGGCGCCACGGCAACCAGAGAGCATCTAAAAGCATGGGTAGATTATGCCAACGCCCACGGGTCGATTATTTTCTTTGATGCCGCTTACGAAGCCTTTATCACTGATCTCGATTTGCCTCACTCGATTTATGAGATTGAAGGAGCGCGGAATTGCGCGATCGAGTTTCGATCGTTTTCTAAAAATGCAGGCTTTACAGGAACCCGATGTGCCTTGACGGTGGTGCCCAAAACGCTGACTGCAAAAGCCGCAGACGGCTCTGATGTCGAACTTTGGAAACTGTGGAACCGTCGCCAATCGACCAAGTTTAACGGCGTGTCTTATATCGTGCAGCGCGGAGCCGAAGCCGTCTACTCTGAGGCAGGACAGGCACAAGTTAAGGCGTTGGTTAGCTTTTACATGGAGAACGCCGCGATTATTCGCAATCAGCTAACCGCCGCCGGAATCGCAGTCTATGGCGGAACAAACGCGCCTTACGTGTGGCTAAAAACGCCCAACAATCTCTCAAGCTGGGATTTCTTTGACAAACTGCTGCACACTACTCATGTAGTCGGTACGCCAGGTTCAGGGTTTGGTGCCGCCGGGGAGGGTTACTTCCGCATTTCGGCATTTAACAGCCGCGACAACGTGGACGAAGCCATGACGCGCATCACCCAAACATTCAAATCGTAGAGACGTTTCGGTGGAACGTCTCTACGGCATCGGGTAACCTGATCGTCGATCGCATTCGTCCACGTTTCAGTGTTAGGTCAATCTCTTGAGGTGCCAATTTTTTGCATGGGTGGGATGCCAATTTTTTGCATGAATTGTAGCTCATAGGTCATTACGGAAGCGGTGAGACGTTCCATCAAAACGTCTCTACGGGGGGGAATTCATCCTCGATCGCCAAACTGAGTCTCTAAAATTTCTTTCAGCAGATTTCCGAAATCAAGAGAATCGGCTGTGTAGCTACTAACCAGCATTTAACTGTCCGACCTCTAGAGCTAAACTCTCTAGAGGTTTTTATTGACACAAATCTTTCGAGAGGATTATTTTATCCTTTAAGAATAAGCAACCTCTAACACCGTTAGAAAGCTTTTATAAAGTTGGCATGTGATTTCCAATACGAGAACTACTAAGATCTTCAATTCGGTGAGTTGCCGAATCATTGAGAGTTTCTTATCCTTCTATCACTGCAAAGTTGAGGTGTTGAACATGAACATCAATCTCTTGAGCCAGCAAGTTGAAACGATGTATGGGCGTTTATCAACCCTCTATAACCACGCCAATGCCACCCACGTTCCAGCCCCCGAATTGTTGCCTATTGCCCTCAAAGAATTAGGAGTCGCCTCCGAAGAATTGCAAGTCGCAATGGAGGAGCTAACCCGTCAAAATAACGAACTTTTGGCAGCCCGCAACCGCACCGAAGCCGAACGCCAACGCTATCAAAATTTATTTGAGTTTGCCCCTGATGCCTATCTCGTCACCGATACTGGAGGCAACATTCGAGAAACCAACCGTGCCGCAGCCGCACTTTTTCTGAGACAGCAGCGATTTCTAGTCGGCAAGCCTTTGACGATCGTGGTGGCGATCGACGATCGTCCCCTTTTTCGAGCCAAGCTCTCTCAACTCGCGCAACGAGATCATATTGATGCCTATGTGCGACTGCAACGGCACTCTACCGAGGTGTTTGATGCCATGCTCACGGTTGATGTGATTCGTTACCCTGATGACGCGTCGCCCGTTTTGCGCTGGCTCGTGCGCGACATCACCGAACACAAGCGGGCACAAGCCTCATTAGAGCAAGCTGACTCTACGCCCTTTCAAGACCGATCGTTGCAGACTTACACCAAAGGCGAGATGATTCCGCTTGACAATCAAACGCTGTGGCTCGTTGTTCACGGCATGGTGAAGTTGACAACCTTATCAGACAATGGTGATGAGATGCTGGTCGGGCTAGCGACTGATGGGATGGTATTTGGAGCTAGCTTTACCTCGCTTCAGACCTATCAAGCGATCGCGCTTGCCAGTGTGCAACTCGTCTCAATCCCGCTGACCGAAATTGCTCGATCGCCGCATCTCGCTCAGGCATTGCTGCCATCCATCAATCAGCGTCTTAGACAAACCGAAGGTTTTTTAGCCATTTATGGGCAGCTTCGAGTGCAAGACCGTCTCAATCGGCTGTTGTCGATGCTCAAACAAGAAATTGGACAGCCCGTCGAAGCTGGAACTCGACTGCGAGTGCGGCTGACTCACCAAGATTTTGCGAGTGCTTGCTGCACAACCAGAGTGACGGTGACTCGTCTTTTGGGCAAACTTCAGCAGCAGGGAAAGGTAATTGTCGATGCTCAAAATCATTTAATTTTGACTGAGTAACGAGGACAGGTATTCGGTATAGCACGACGAAATTGCATTAGGATGCTGGGCTGTCATCAAATCAACCAAGGGCTTAAGGCGTGTTTTGACCCTCTCGTTGCAATTTTACCTCGCCCTGAACTGAGGTTTGGGACGGGATAGCAGCAAAGACCAGAGTTTTAAAGCACTGCCTAAGACCATTGCTCTAAGATATCTGTGTAGAGCATATCAGGGCTGCGCCTGACCCCTCTACCCGTGCCCTCACGCGCTGATCGAAACTTCTTGAATCTTCCTCCGATGAGTTCGCGGTGATTTCTGCGGCTGATTCGACTGTTCAAACTGATTTTTAATCCAACTAAAGCCTTGACCAATGCACCCAGGGCAAACCACACCACATTCCGTTCCCTGATCGTTGCAGATAATCACTTGAGCCTCTTTGCTTTCAAAAGAGTGGGTGCAGAGACAGCAAAGCTGCTGGTTAAAGGGTGAGCTATTGCATTCGATTTGGAGTTGCATATTATTTGCTTTGTTGTGTTATTAAGTATTAGGAAATCTTTAGTTTGTTGCTGACAGCTTAATTCCAATCCTGCTCTCGCGCCTCTATCTCAAGGAGAAATTTTCTAGACGACGCTCAACCCGGCGAGGTGAAACTGCTGGATCTGCTGCTGCCAGCCCTTTTAGAAAGATTGCGTTGTTAATTAACAGCCTAGGTAGCAGACGGGTAAAGTTATCTACCGTGTCTCGAATCTGCTCAAAATCATCGGAGTTGTCTAGCAAATCGCGAACTTCTCGCTTACCACTCTGATCGCAGGATGCAGTCGATCGACTGCCTCAAGGCTTGCTCTAGCTCTTGATAGTCGGGGCGCAATCGTTGATGCTGGATTTCTTCCCAACCTGTAAGGAAAAAAGCGGGCGATCGAGCCATTGCCTGATAGTCAGAATTGACCACGGGAACGCCAAGGTTTGTTTAAGGTCATCCTAAGCACGCTGCATTTTGATCGACGTGTCTTTAACCGCCTGCTCGTCTAGCATCGCAATCTCTGGATGACGATAAGAACCACCTGCCTGTCTGGGTTATATGTGACCTGCTTCACCCCAGACCTCGCTCTGCAACGCCCGACTCAAAATCACTGGCTGAATTCACGTTGAGGATTGCCATACACAAACGCATTCAGTTCGTGTTGAAGCCGTCGCTGTTCAGATTCAGGCAAGCTCGACAAAATTGATGGGCTGACACCACTCGTGGAGGTTAGTGAATGCCAATTCAGAAAGCGCGATCGAGTGGCGCAAACACGATTCGGTGGCGGCAGCGGGTTTAAGTCGTGTTAACTACTGCAACATTTCAATCGTCGCACTTGATCAAAACCGCTGCTCAGACTCATCAGCGCCTACGGAAAGCTTACCCTCGTCTAGGTAGGATGAATCTCAAAATCGCTGCAATATCCGTGACGAACAATGCAATCTTACTCACTCGTAATTGGTCAGATTTTGAGCAAATTTTAGGCTTGCAAACTGAGGACTGGTCAGTAGAATAGACCGACAGGAACGTTAGGTAGGGGTTTGGTGTCTTGGCAGAATGTGTATTTACCAAACCTACCTGTGAATGAGGCAACGATCGATCGTTGCCACCACCGATCGAGATAGCGCATTAAAGTCATAGCCGCCCTCTAGCCCAAACACAATCTTGTGGGTCAGCGTCAGGCAATAGTCTGTCAACACGCCATAGTCTTGAGGCTTGAGAGAAATGTTGGCTAACGGGTCATCGTGATTGGCATCATAGCCCGCACTGACAATTAACAAATCGGGCTGGAAGTCCGTCAAAAATGGCATGACTTTTGACTCAAACAATGGCTGATAATCGGCGATCGTGCTCCCCGCGTCCATTGGAAGGTTTAGGACATTGTTGTGCAATCCCCGCTCGGTGGCGCTGCCTGTACCGGGATATTGGGGCGATTCGTGCAGCGAACAAAAAGCGATATTGGGATGGGTCTCGACGATCGCTTGAGTGCCGTTGCCGTGATGCACATCCCAATCGAGAATGGCGACGCGATTTGCTCCGTGATCGAGGGCATAGAGAGCGGCGATCGCGGCATTGCTCAATAGACAGAATCCCATACCCAAATCATGAACGGCATGATGTCCGGGCGGTCGCGCTAAGACAAAACTCGGTTCTCCAATCGTCAGCGCTAAATCTACGCCATCGATCCAGGCGTTGACTGCCAGCAGTGCCACCTCAAAACTGCGCGGCGACACGGGCGTATCGCCATCAATGTGACCGCCACCACGATTCGCTAACTGCCGAACGGCTTCGAGATAGCGGCGATCGTGTGCCTGCTCAATGAACGCAATCGGCGATCGTTCCGCAACCGAGGTGGGTTTTTGCCAGTCCAATTGATCTGCCCAAGGTGCCGCTTTTAGCGCTTGCCGAATTGCGGTCAAACGCTCCGGCTTTTCAGGGTGAAAATAGCCCGTTTCATGGAGTAAGAATTCATCGGAGTAGATGATAGGGAAGGTCATAAAGTTTAAGTCGAGCGATCGCTGAAATGAGCGCTAAAAATCCTTTCTATTTTGACGCTTAAAACTCTAGGATTGGTCGTTTATCAAACCATACAATTCAGTAAACCTGGCAGATTGAATTAGTAACGTCATACTAAATCATTGTAAAGCTGCTCAATGGGTTGCTATCAAGGAAATTCAGCCTTTATCCTCAGCCTCGCACACTCGATTGAAAATAACTTTTTCAACCGCCATTTCAGCTACTAGAATTAAATCTTTCAACACAGAGAACAATCTATGTCTCTGATGATACTTAGCCAACCCGACTAATGACGGGATATGTTAAAATCTTAGTAATAATCGGCACTAATTAGAGCGCTGAACCATTGAGTTTTAGCCCCTTGTGTCGATCGTCAAATCCAAGCTTGCATTTTCGGAGTTTTTCGACCTATGACCTTCTCCCAGGAGATGCCCACAGAACGGATCGTTCCCACTGATCTCCGAGGCGAGATGCAGCGATCGTACCTGGAATACGCAATGAGCGTGATTGTGGGTCGAGCACTGCCAGATGCCAGAGATGGCTTAAAGCCTGTGCATCGTCGCATTCTCTACGCCATGCACGAACTGGGCTTAACGCCTGAGCGTCCCTTCCGCAAGTGTGCCCGCGTAGTTGGGGAAGTGCTTGGTAAATACCATCCCCACGGCGATACAGCCGTCTACGATGCCTTGGTGCGAATGGCACAAGACTTCTCAATGAGAGAGCGACTGATTAACGGTCACGGCAACTTCGGTTCGATCGACAACGATCCTCCCGCCGCAATGCGATATACCGAATGTCGTCTGACCACGTTAACCAGCAATGCCTTACTGCGCGATATTGAATCTGAAACCGTCGATTTTGCTGACAACTTTGATGGCTCTCAGCAAGAGCCAACGGTTCTCCCAGCGCGGCTTCCCCAGCTATTGCTAAATGGCTCCTCCGGGATTGCCGTCGGCATGGCGACCAACATTCCGCCTCACAATCTGGGCGAACTGATTGATGGATTGACAGCTTTGATCCACAATCCAGATCTCACCGAACTGGAGTTAATGCAGTATATCCCCGGTCCTGACTTTCCGACGGGGGGTCAGATTCTGGGTCGGTCAGGGATGCGCGACGCTTACACCACTGGGCGCGGATCGATCACCATGCGCGGCGTTGCCTCGATCGAGACCATTGAGCATCGCGGCAGACCCGATCGGGAAGCGATTATCATCACCGAGTTGCCCTATCAAACCAACAAAGCCTCGCTGATTGAGAAGATTGCTGAGTTGGTCAACGATCGCAAGATTGATGGCATTTCTGACGTGCGAGACGAGAGCGATCGCGACGGAATGCGGATCGTGATTGAGCTGCGCCGCGATGCCTATCCGCGTGTGGTGCTCAACAACCTCTACAAGCAAACCCCCATTCAGTCAAATTTTGGGGCAAATATGCTGGCACTGGTGAACAACGAACCCCAGTTGCTCACTCTCAAATACTTCCTCGAAGTCTTTTTATCATTCCGCATTGAGACGATCGAACGGCGGACTCGCTATCAGCTTCGCAAAGCCGAAGAACGCGATCACTTGCTGCAAGGATTGCTGATTGCGCTGTCTCACCTCGATCGGATTATCGCGATTATTCGCGGAGCGGCGGATGCTCCGACCGCACGGCAAGAACTGATCGAGTCCTATGGCTTATCGGACTCTCAAGCCGACGCGATTTTGCAAATGCAACTGCGGCGATTGACGGCGCTAGAAGCTGAGAAAATTCAGCAAGAACACAACGATTTGCAAATTCAAATCATCGACTTGCAGGATATTCTGGCTCGACGCGAACGAGTTCTCACCATCATTGAGACTGAAATCACCGAACTCCGCGCCACTCACGCGACTCCGCGCCGTACTGTGATCGAGCAGTCTGAAGACGAACTCGGCGATATTGACTTGATTGCCAACGAAAAAGCGGTGATTTTGCTGACCGAGCAGGGCTATATCAAGCGGATGCCCGTAGATGCGTTTGACTCGCAGAGCCGAGCCACTCGTGGTAAATCAGGAGCGCGCATCAAAGAAGACGATGCGGTCGAACACTTTCTCTCCTGCTGCGACCACGACAGCATTTTGTTCTTCAGCGATCGTGGCGTTGTCTACCACGCCAAAGCCTACCAGATTCACACCGCATCAAGAACGGCGCGAGGAATGCCGATCGTGCAACTACTGCCAATTCCTCACAACGAGAAAATTACGTCGATTATTCCCGTCTCGGAATTCAGCGACAACGTGTTTTTGGTGATGCTGACTAACAAAGGGTACATCAAAAAAACTGCGCTGTCGGCATTTGCAAACATTCGCTCAAACGGGTTGATTGCGATCTCCCTCGAAGACGGCGATCAACTGCGCTGGGTGCGTCTCGCTTGTGTTGAAGACAGCATCATTATCGGCTCAAGTTTGGGTCGATCGATTCACTTCCGCGTCAACCATGAGCAACTGCGTCCGCTCGGTCGGGCGACTCGTGGGGTGCGATCGATGTCACTCCGCAAGGGCGATAGCCTGGTGGGTATGGCTATTCTTCCGGGGCAAATCGTGGAGAATGTCGCCCAAGCGCAAGAAGCCGGACTGATTGATGAAGATGCTGAACTCAACGAGGAAGTTGTGCTCACCGAAGAGGTTGTGCTCAACGAGGACGGGACTGAACTCGACACGACTGACCTCAAAATGCCATCCGGTCCTTGGATTTTGGTCGTCACCACGGGCGGCTACGGAAAGCGAGTTCCGGTGACTCAGTTCCGCTTACAAAACCGTGCGGGTATGGGCATCGTCGTCACGAAGTTCCGTAAAAAAGGCGACACGCTCGCCGCGTTGCACATCGTCAACGAAGGGGCAGAGTTGATGATGATTACCAACCGAGGCATCATCATTCGTCAAGCTGTCGATGCAATCTCGTCTCAGTCTCGTGGGGCAACAGGCGTACGGGTGCAGCGATTGGATGAAGACGACGCGATCGCTGCCGTCGCGATCGTGCCCCTCACCGGAGAAGCCGAAGTGATTCCGGCGGGTGTGCTGGGAGATAGCGCGATCGAAGTCATGGCGACCGAGGTTGCTTTAGAGGAAACAGACCTAAGCGTGTCTGAAATTGCTGAACATGAGGAAGAGTAATTGCTGGCTGAATGAGTCAGCGATCGCTTAAATCTTGAAATAAGAGGTAGAGAAATTAACACTCTGCCTCTTATTTTTATAGCAGCGACGACCAATAGACATCATTGTTTTTTCTATTTAGCGAGAATGTCGTCTTTCGGATAGATATTCTTGATCACCTGAAATATAGTGCTTGGATGATAAAATATTGCAGGCGATTTGATTAGATGTGCAATTTCCGTAAACAGCGTGTTCATCTCTGCATTGACGCTCGTCTGCTTCATCAGTTGTTTAACATATTTACTCAGCAGATTCTCGATCCAGTTAGGTTGCAATCGCCCTGCCGTTGTTAAAAAGCGCGAATCTTGTCCAACTGCCAACATCCACGGAAAGCGATTGCTTTGAGCAAGCTGTCGCTGAAAGTCAATAGAGCGACCCTTTCCAACCGTTAGGCACTCTCTCAGCACCAGAGCAGACAAGGCGCTAATCGTCATACCCTGCCCATACACCGGACACAACGCGCAAACCGAATCTCCTAACGCCACAAATCCATTCGGAAGATTAGCTTTTTCGTAATGTCGCCAACGATTCGCCGTCGCACGATGAGCATAGATCGGCGAAACAGGTTCGGCGGTGATGATTGCGTCATAAAATTCTGAACTCGGAAGACTGCGGGCAAACTCTAAAAAACATGCCTCGTCGATCGCCGGAAAGTCGTGTCCATACCCACCTAGCGTTGCGATCCACTGTCCGTCTTCGATGGTTGCCAGATAGCCGAGCCGCGTCGCATCAGGCGGCTGTTGAGAAATCAGCATTACCTTCCAATCGACTGCAACGTTTTTGGGCGCACGATAGCAGCGAGTCGCATATCCCAAAAATGGATTCACCACCGTTTCAGAGGGCGCTTGAAATCCTGCATTCTCTAACCACTTAGGAGCCGCCGATCGCCGACCACTTGCATCGACCACCAGCGACGCAGAGATTTGCGATCGCGCCTTCTCCGCCACCGATTCTAATTCAATTCCTGTAATCTGCCCGTTGGTTGCTAACAGCCCGATAACGCGATGGCGATCGACAAACTTCACGACTGAAAAAGCCGCCAACCTTCGCCGAATCGCCCACTCTAATAAAGGACGCGAACAGGTGAAGGAAGCGATGTCGGTCGGTTCAGTTGAACGGCGATTCCAGGCTCCTTCGTTGAAATGGTGAAACTCACGCGCCCAATCGATCGCCACCGCACCCGCCCCGGTTAAATCATCTCCGATGCCGGGAAACAATTCTTCTAGAATTCGATAACCTTTGGTAAATAAAACGTGGGGTTGCGGCGATTGGGGAACTCCTCTGCGGTTTTCAGGATGGTCAGGGAAGCGATCGCGTTCAACAACCATCACAAAATCATAAAAGTCAGCTAAGACGCGTGCGGTCAAAAGTCCGGCGATGCTGCCACCAATGACCACTGCTTGAGTAAAATCTGTCATGGGTCACGCTCATTGCCTTGAAACTCTACGCCAATTCTAAAAGGATGTCTGAGAAGTTGCTAGCAAATGTCCCACTAGGATTAGGCACCGACTTCAAATGCACCCATCACCCCCAATCGAATCGTCAGCAGTTCAACTTCGGTCAGCGCATAATGCGGTCCTTGACGAGTGTTCGCAGGTGTAACCCAAAATGTTCCCATCTCACACTGAGTTTCCCCCGTTTGTATTCGTCCACTCAAGACATAAACATATTCATCACACGGATGGGTGTGAGTGGGAATCGTTGTACCCGCTTTGAGCCTCAGCCGATGAATCGATCCCTGAACCACAGGTTCTGCTAAAGGAAGAATCTGAGTTCCTGGGAATTGGGTAAGGTTAATCCAGGGCTGCTTACAGGTATCGATAAACATCTGCTGAGGCATAGCCTAATTCTCCTAATGCCATAAAAGAATGAGTGAATAATATTCGCTCGACTAGCTTAACACACTCTTCTAGACATGAAAAAATCACCAAAGCTGTTGCAGTCTCGATACGATGTAACGGGTCGCCTATCTGCTCTGCTCGACGCTGGCGAGACATTACTCTGTGAGGGGTATGACAAAGCGCAACCTCAACTGATTGCAGATGCAGCGGGCATTTCAGTGGGGTTATTTTATCGGCATTTCAAAAATAAGCAAGAACTTCTCACAGCAATTATGGTGCGCCATCTGAACAAATTACATACTCAGATTGCTCAAGCTCTTCACCCTGACCTGACGCCTACAGAAGCGTTGTATGCCCTACTCCTTATGACTCTGCAATATTTCTATCAGCATCAGGGATTAATCAAACTATTCTTCATGCAAATTGGCTATGGTGGCTCGACTGCTACAGAACACCTGACGCAAACGCGACAGACGTACCGTGATTTGTTATCAACAATACTTGAACAAGGAGCGAATCAGGGAGTGTTCCTGCCTCCGCCATTGCTAGATGTCCAAATTGCCATCAATAGCATTATTGGTACAATTAATTGGTCACTCTACGATCTACTGGTTGTTCAAAATCAACCGCTAGATCCTGAAGTATTTGCTGAGAAGCTGTTCGTTCATCTGCTCCGAAGCCTCACTCAGTAAGTGTGTCTTTTACTCCCAACTCTCTGCAACTGGTATAGACTGGCTATACCTCAATCTCAGAAGCCCGTCTTATGCCTAGCAAATTGCGGCAGCGCCTCAAATCGTTGGTGCTATTCTGTCTGTGCTGCATCTTAGCAGTGAGCTGCAATCGCTCGACACCCGATTCGCTCAACCTCAACAGTGGACGAATTACACTCGGCACCACTGCAACCGTCAGCACGATCGACCCCGCCGATGCTTACAGCATTTTTTCTGGCAATCTGCTCTATAACTTAGGCGATCGTCTCTACACTTATAAGCTGGGCACGAGTGAGTTAGAACCTCAACTGGCAACCGCCCTCCCGATCGTCAGCAAAGATGGATTAACTTATAAAATTCCTTTGCGTCGTGGCGTTGTATTTCATGATGGAACTGCGTTTAATGCTAAAGCAATGGCGTTTTCACTCCAGCGATTCATTCAGAATGGCGGTGCGCCTTCGTTTTTGATTTCCGATAGCGTTGAGTCGATCGTGCCTTCTGCGGATGATGAGTTAACGATTAAGCTCAAAAAACCGTTTGCAGCATTTCCTGCACTGTTAGCATTTTCGGGTGCCTGTGCTGTGTCTCCAAGTGCTTATGAGATTAAAGAAGGGTCATTTAAATCGGATCAGTTTGTGGGGACGGGCGCTTACAAATTGGTGAAATATGGCACCGACTCTATGCAGCTAGAAGCGTTTGATCAATATTGGGGCAAGAAACCTGTCAACAAAGGCATTGATATTCAGTTTTTCTCCAGTCCCGCCAATTTGTTTAACGCCTTTCGGACAGGCGCGATCGAGGTCGCTTATCAAAACCTTGCCTTAGATCAGATTCGGGCATTGCAAGATAAACAGGCGAGTGCAGGCTGGCAAATCATTGAAGAGTCTGGAAGCGGCATTGACTATCTGACGCTAAATCTCAAATCGCCGCCACTGGATAAATTAGAAGTGCGACAAGCGATCGCTGCCATGATGGATCGATCTCTGCTGCAAAACCGCGTCTTTCAAGGACAAATAGAGCCGCTTTATAGTTTGATTCCAGCAAACTTGGAGGTGCAAAAACCTGTCTTTGACCGCTACAGCGAT
Source organism: Phormidesmis sp. (assembly GCA_965277365.1). GTDB lineage: Bacteria > Cyanobacteriota > Cyanobacteriia > Leptolyngbyales > Leptolyngbyaceae > Phormidesmis_A. The sequence continues at coordinate 296,153 of CBDICO010000008.1, forward strand.
CAGAGCGTCAACAAAGCAAAAGAACTGCTGCAAAAAGCAGGCTACTCGCTCAAAAATCCGCTGACGATCGAGTTTTGGTATCGTTCTAATCTAGAAAACGATCAGATGGCGGCACTGACACTCAAAGCGATCGCTCAAAAAAAGCTCGGCGGATTGATGCAGATTGAATTGAATAGTATCGAATCAACCACTGCTTATAAGAATTTAGACAAAGGCGTTTATCCGATATTCCTATTAGACTGGACTCCCGATTTCCTGGATGCTGATAACTATATTTATCCCTTTTTAGAGTGTTCTAAAGGAAGCGTTGAATCAGGCTGTGAAGAGGGTCAGAGCTTTTCTCAAGGGTCGTTTTATTATAGCGATCGAGTCAATAAACTCATCGATCGCAGTCGCCAAGAGCTTAATCCTGAAGCCCGTAAAAAACTCTTTGCCGAACTGCAAGATATTCTGGCTCAAGATATCCCGTTCATTCCTCTTTGGCAAAACAAAGATTATCTATTTGCTCAAAAAAACATTCAAGGAGCAACCTTAGAAGTCACTCAAAAAGTCCCTTTTGGGACGCTGCGTAAATCTTAGAGAATGTCTGAGATGCGCCTTAAACGGATCTTGTGACCCCTGACTCTTCTTCCTCTGATTTTTGCCCATCTTTTAATAAAAGCTGCTCTTGAGATTGCGGTGGCAGCTTCACCTCTGCGATCAAGCTCACTCTCAAAATCTTTGCTCCCACACACAAGACGAGCAGCGGAATTCCGAACGACACCAGACCCTTTAAACTGCTGTGTCCTTGCAGCAAGTATTGAGCGCTACTCGACAGCCCAAAGGCAAGACTTGTCAACCCAAACAGTCTAGCTCTAGGGATCAGAGCCGCGATCGTCAACACGATCGACGCATACCAGGGCATCAACCACGGGGTTGCAAATAGCAGCAACACCAGCGTCAGCCAGCCAATATCTTCAACCAGATCATGATCTGAATAGTTCCACTGACGACAAGCCCGCCATGCAGTCAGGGCATAAAACCCGGCAAACCACAGCAAGGTCAGACGAGTCAACATTAAAAGAATAACTTGCTGCTGACTCATCCCGATCGAGCCAGGAATGAAAATCCGCACGAGGTCGAGTCCAAATCGAGCGATTGTGTGCAGCGACGCTTGAAACTGCCCTGCCACACCAGGATTAAGCAAGCTGCTCCAGGCAGTTAGCCCCGGAAGCTCTGACGCACTCAGCACCCAAATCATACCCAACGAGGCAAGGCTCGCCTTTAACAGCAGGTTCCATCGGCGATGTCGAACCAGAAAGATAGCGACCAGGGGCACCCAAATTAATGGAATCGTTTTTGAGAGAAACCCGCCCCACAAGGCTACCACTGAGAGCCAATAGCGCTGTCTAGCCAGACTAGCTACAAGCACGATCGCGCTCGTTGAGACCAACACATCAATGTGAGCCGACCCAACTTGCTCCATCAGCAAAAGCGGATTGACGAGATAAGCGATCGCGATCTTGTCACGATTAAAGCGTGGGCTTTCGGCTTCAAGCGGCAACAGTTGCCAAACTAAATAACCATTGAAAAGATGCAATATCAGACAAAAAACTTTGAAAACGTAAATCGCCAGAATCGGATGAATCGAGAGAATCGCGGCTGATATTGTAAACAAAAACTGTGAAACCGGACCGTAAGTCGAAGTCTGTCCCCAGTCTACAAAGGGCGATAGCTGAGACAAAAACAACGCCGCACGAGTGATAAACGGATTCACCCCACTCAGATTCATCAAACCTGAGTGCAGATAAAGATAAATATCGTTGCCTAGTGGATAGGCGAGCAACGCAATCAACCAGAAGGCGGCAGTCTTTTTTAGAATCTCACTAAACGTTAAAACTGTAGCGCGGCGATCGATCCCTAAAAACCACACGAGATAGAGAATTGCGAGCGCTAAATAACTGCCGCCAATCCCAATTTGACTGATGAGATCAGGAAAGGTCGCAAACTTTTTGCCCCCCGCCAAAATGTAGTAAAACTTGTCGAGACCCAAATCGATGAGTGCAATGCTTAAGTAAGTAGCGCAAAGCAGTGCCGTCGCGGTTATTACTCCAGCTTTTTTCACAAACCTCTATATTCTCTTGAATAAATTTGTATGAGCATAACACTAAAAGTTTAGGACCATAATCTCATTTGCGGCAGAATTCTCTTTCGACATGTCACTAGCCAGTAGCGGTAGGGACAGAAGCCTGGTCTCTTCAAAGCAAGGAGCAAAGCCCACAAAGGGCGGTTAAAACCGTCGTCAACAGATGCGACATAAATATCTCACAGGTGACTTCCCTTGACAGAAAAGACTCTATCAAGGGGCATATGAAAGAAAATGTCGTTCTTACTGTCTGGGCTGTCAATCACATGAAAGGGAATCTGCCTCACGATCGGTTTGTCAATGTGTGCAAAAGTATTGCTAACAATCAGTAAACCGACACAATCCAAACCTGCCACGTCTGCAACCAGATTGGATTGCGAAGTGACAAGCGGTTTAATTGTGAGGATTGCGGATGGCATGGCGATGCTAATGTGAATGGGGCGATCACTATTTATAAACTTGGGGCAACAGTAAGCTTGCCGGGAGCCTCGAATCTAAGTTGTTCTTTGAACCGCGATGATTTAGGGCTACGACAAGATTCCAAGATTGAACTCGGTGGCAAAAGCCCCCGCGCTTCAGCCGGAGCTTAGCCTAGCATGAGCCTAAGCAGGTTGGTCAAGACAGATTGGGAGATGAGATCGTGAGCCAAAAGCAAAGGCTGGTTTTAGGAGTCGGGATCGCCACGATCGTGGGTTTAGTCATTAGCGCTTACGTTCTGCTAGATAGAAGCATTGCCGCTAAAGTGTCTAATCGAGTCTGCATTCCTTCTTATGTCGATGGCTCAATGTGCTATGCCCGACCTCAATCGCTCACTACCGAACAAACGACCAAAATTACGGTCAGTCCCGATGGCAAAATTTTGGCAAGTGGCGCTCACAATGTTATTCATTTGTGGAATTTAGAGACTGGGAAAAAACAACGATCGTTATCGGGTCATCAAAATTGGGTGAGTGCGTTGGCGATCAGTCCGAATGGTCAAACCTTAGCGAGTGCCAGTCTCGATCGCACCATCAAATTATGGGACTTAGAAACAGGTAAATTGTTAGGAAGCCTCTATTCTGGTCGGGCAACGACGTTGGCATTTAGCCCTGACGGACAAACCTTAGCGAGTGGAAGTCGCTTAATGCGGTGGGCAGATGGCACAGTGAGCCGTCCGGGAGTGCAGTTATGGGACGTAGCCACTCAAAAATGGCAAGACACGATCGGAGATCAGCCTGTAACGGCGATCGCGTTCAGTCCAGATGGCAAGATTTTGGCAACAGGTAGCCAAAGAACGTCTCTCTGGCAAGCCAAAACAAAACAGCTTTTATACAGCGTCAATTCTGGAGATCTGACTGCATTAACATTTAGTCGAGATGGTGAAACTCTATTTACAGGCAGCAGCCGCATGAAGCTCTGGTCAGTCAGTTCTGGTATACTACTGCACATCTTTGGGATTGGGGCTTCTGATTTAGCCCTCGCCCCAGATGGTCAAACCCTCGCGGCAGCAGTGGGCGGCACCGTGCAATTTTGGCAACCCGATACCGAAGACTATCTAGGAATGCTGCGCGGATCTTGGTATAGCGGCATCTCGGTGGAGTTTGCTTTAGATGGAAAAGCCATAATCAGCAGCAGCAGCGACGGAATTCGCGTTTGGCATTCAGTGGTCGAATGAGTAATCGTCAGTGATTTCTCTACCATTGTGCACAGCGTTCGTTCTACTGTGGAGAACTGACCCCTGACTTCTGCTCCCTGCTAATTACTTTGATTTTTGTGCAAAATTATCACAAACAGGTACAATTCGGTGTGATTGGCGTTGAGGGCAAGCGGATGCGGAGGAAAAATCGCCAAAAGCGGTCAAATAATGGATTTGTACTCTTCAAAAATCTGGGATTGATGCTAACGGGCAGTGCTCTAATGCTGGCAGGAGTTGCCGTAGTCGGAGCCGCCCGATCGGGAGATCGCTTTCTCAACACGGTTCATAGCTTCTTAAATCCGCCGCCACCACCACCAAAAATTGAGACTCGATCGGTAGTCATTCAACAGATTCGCAATGCCAGCGAACTCACAACTGCCGTCTTCACGATGGAAGCGGTTGTTCCGACTCAGCAAGATGCCGCAGTTGGCGGGTTTGTAGTCGGCACAACTCGGCTGCTTTATATTGCCTATGGAGAGGTGAGAGCTGGAGTCGATTTAAGTGCCCTCACCCCTGAAAGCATGGAGGTCGTTGGGGAAACTCTACGACTGCGATTGCCGCCACCCAAAATTCTCGACAGCAAGATTGATGTCAATCGCTCCAATGTCTATGACTACAATCGAGGGCTTTTAGGACTCGGACCCGATGTTGCCCCAACGCTTCAATCTCTGGCACAAAAAGAAGCGCTTAAGAAGGTAAAAGAAGCTGCTTGCTCGAATGGAATTTTGCTACAAGCAAACGAGCGAGCTAAGCTGGCAGTGACTCAACTGATCAAAGTTCCTAATGTCAAAGAAGTTTTGGTCGAAACTCAAGCCCCGGCTGCATCCGCTTGTCAGAATCCTTGAACCTTGAGTATTGATGGCAGAGCAACGATCGGATTTCACACCGTTAGACCGCTTGCAAAAGTCCCTGCCCTCGCCCTAAATCCCTCTTCCAAGTTAGGGAGAAGGGTTGGGAGATGAGGGCATCCTCAGACTTTTGCAAGAAGTTCATTGTTTTTAATCAGGATTTGCAATGAGATCGTAAGGGAGTCTCAATCAGTCCATTTTTCTTACTTAGAATAGTGCGACTACAGAAGTTAATTTCACAGTGTTTTTTCGATAAATTAGGCTAGAAGCTCTTTGCTCTTCCATCTAATCTGACGTTCAAGAATACTCTTTTATCCTCAGTCATCTAAAACCTCAAGGTGGGGATCACTCTCCAGGAGGGTGATCCCCATGCTACTCAAAGTTAAGATTAACCTACACAGTCTACACGATTAGCATAAGCACCGATCAGAATAAAAAGGAATCAATAAAGCCCATGTCCCTGTAGAGACAACTCAATAGTTCGCTTTAGACATCTTTCACTTGTGCTTTTTAGACTCATGAGTCTCTCATTGAGTTTTGATGTAGTCGATCAAATTTTAATAAGATAGAGGCTTTAAAATGCAGACGGTTCAAAATGTTCGATGTCCTAACTGTGGCAGCTATGCCGAACGACACCATTTAGAGAGCAATCGACTCACTCGGATTCAATGCCCGACCTGCGATTATCTGATGATTACTTGCTCTGAGACTGGCAGAGTCATCGAAGCTTACGCACCTGGAATTTACGCCCGCCGCTAGGCATCCATTTAATTTCATCATTGATCAAGGATGTTTATCAGGCATCCCTACTGTTTTTGGAGGCGACCCACCTCACGCGATCGCAGACTGAGATGCTCGTAATTGCCCACAGGCTGCATCCGCCTCCAACCCTCGCGGACGGCGCACACTCACAGCAATGTGTCGCTCCTTTAACACATTCACAAATGCCTGAATGCGTCGAGGATTGGGTTTTTGATAATCGACCTCACTAATCGGATTGTAGGGAATCAAATTCACATGACTCTGAAATCCGCGCAAATGCTCAGAAAGCTCGATCGCGTTTTCCACACAGTCGTTAAGTTCTGCTAACAAAATATATTCAAACGACACTCGCCGTCCGGTGATTTTGACGTATTCTCGGCATTCACTCAGCAATGCCTCTAACGGATACTGTCGAGCACTTGGAATCAACTGCGTTCGCAACTCCTGATTCGATGCATGTAAACTAACCGCCAACGTCACTTGAAGCTGTTCTTCTGCCAACCGCCGAATCTTTCCCGGAATCCCCACGGTAGAGATAGTCATTAATCGTTGCCCAATCCCTACCTCTGTGTTAAGAGATCGGACTGCTCCCAACACATTTTCGGTATTCAAGAGCGGTTCACCCATACCCATAAATACGATATTGCTGACTCGCTGCTGAAACGCCTCCTGCACGGTCAGCACTTGATCCACAATTTCGTGCCGTTCTAAATTTCGCTGGAAGCCGCCTTTTCCGGTCGCGCAAAAATCGCACGCCATCGGACAGCCGACCTGAGATGACACGCAAACCGTCAGCCGCTTCTCAGTAGGAATGCCGACCGTCTCAACAATTTGACCATCTGAGAGCTTTAACAAAAATTTGATCGTGCCATCGATCGCGGGTGCTTGAAAGTGAATCTGCGATCGTCCGAGGGGATAGTCAGCCAAATTTTCGCGCCAAGATTTGGGAAACACGGAGATATCACTCAGCGATCGTGCCCCTTTTTGATAAATCCACTGGTGTAGTTGCTTGCCCCGATAGACGGGCTGCTGCTGCTGTTTGACCCACTCGGTTAGCTCGCTGAGTGAAGCCCCGACGAGCGGTTGGTCTGGAATGAACTGGGCGGGTTCTAACTGCTGAATCACGGCAAAAAGGGAAATATGGTAAGGAGTTTCTAAACTCCAGAGAGTTCTATCTTAAGATGTGTAGCTAAGGTTTTGAAAGTAAAAATCTTTGACCTTTAAGAAGGTGTGGAGCGATGACAATTCTCTAGTCCCTGACAAACGCTGCCTCAATTATACCGAGCTTATAGGTAAACACTGAGTATAAACTTCGAGATGTGTTGAATCTACTGAGAAAGAATCCGTAGAATCTCGGCTTTATTCAAAGCTAACCTGAGAGAGACTCTATAGGAAGTTACTTCTGAGGCGAATACAAAATTGGTAGACTCTAAGCCAAAGTGTCTTTCAATACAAGTGGCATTCAGCCAGACATTCGCTCGTCTCCGTAAGAAATGAACCTTACATTTATTGATCGTACATTTACTGCTTTGTGCGATCACTCAAAACAAACTTTTGACTCCATTACCACTCAAGTCAGTCCTTGATTAACCCGGCACAATGTTAAAACAAGACAGTCTGCTTCAAGATCAGATTCTCCGTCTCGGCACCGTAGAAATTAGTCTTAGTCAATCAGAAGAGCTTTTTCGGGCTTATGTAGAAACTGCCAACGACATGGTGTATACCGTAGACTTGGCAGGAGTTATGACCTACATCAACTCTTATGGGCAAAAACTTTTAGGGTGCCGCGAAGATGAGATTTTAGGACATTCTTGCCTAGATTTTGTCGCACCTGCCTATCGCGAGAGAACGGCACAAGCGTTTAATAACTTAATCAAAACTGGAGAACTCAGAGATTTTGATTTTGTGCTACAACTCCACACGGGTGAAGAAATTCACTTAGAGGTGAATGGCAAATTACTCTACCGTAAAGGTGAACTTGTTGGTGGAATTGGCATCGGGCGCGATATCAGTGAGCGCAAACGCATCGAAAAGCAACTGCAAATGTTTTCGAGAGCCGTGGAATCTGCTTACGATAGTGCGGTGATCACTGATTTGAGAGGTGAAGTGCTTTACGCAAACCCCGCCGCAGGTCGAATTTTTAGCTGGCACTCAGGGGTCTTAGCAGGCAGAAGTGCCGAAATTTTCTATCCAGAGCGGCGACAAACTCAATGGCTGATTCAGCAAGCGATCGCCGGAGGTTGGAGCGGAGAAGTTATTTGCAGTCGCCGCAACGGAGAGCGATTTCCAGCGCTGGTCTCGGTGGGACCGATCTATGACGAAAAGAAAAGTCCCACAGCCGTATCGTTTATCACGAGAGACATTACCCAACAAAAGCAAATCGAAGCGGAGTTAGCCTCTAAAAATATCGAGTTAGAACGCGCCAGCCGCTTGAAATCAGAATTTCTTGCCAATATGTCTCACGAGTTGCGAACTCCGCTAACCGCGATTTTGGGCTTCTCATCGATTCTCAAACAGCAGATTTTTGGGATGTTGAACTCAAAGCAGCAACTCTATGCTCATCAAATCAATCAAAGTGGGCAGCACTTGCTGAGTTTGATTAACGACGTGTTGGATCTGTCAAAAGTGGAAGCGGGGCAGATGCGACTAGAGATTAGTCCGATCGCCGTGAATGAATTGTGTGAAGACGCGTTAGCACTGATGAGTGAACAAGCCAAAGCCCGCAAAATTAAAATTCATCACACGGTGCAGCCTCACTTGCCATATCTGATGGCAGACGAGCTACGAGTGCGACAAATGTTGCTCAACCTGCTGGCAAATGCGATCAAATTCTCAGAAGAAGAGACTGAAATCGGGCTAGATGTCACAATGCAGGCGACCGAGTTGCACATGACCGTGTGGGATAACGGCATCGGCATCCCTGAAGATAAACAGCATCTTTTGTTTAAGCCATTCCAGCAAATCGACGGGTCTCTGTCTCGTCGGCATGAAGGCACTGGGCTAGGGTTAGCGCTGACCCGCCGTCTGGCTGAGCTTCACTGTGGCACGGTTGAGGTGAAATCCTGTGCAGGACAGGGCAGCCACTTCACGATTCGCTTACCCTTTAACGCTAATGCGTCGATCGATGTTGGCGGATACGACACGCCTCAAGGGTCGATCGCGCCCCATATCAAGTGAGACGTTCCACCAAAACGCCTCTACAGCACTCAAAAATGAATTGGGATACTAATCGCACGTCGCATTCATTTATAGAACCCGCTTGAGATGGTATCGTTTTGATGCCCAGATCGAACATCTTTTGAGTCTTCATGCTCTCTGACACTGCTATTTTAGCGTTTCAATTTACGTCTCCCGGTCCGATTTTGGTCGAGTGGGGACCGATCGTGATTCGATGGTATGGGCTGCTAATTGCGTCTGCTGTCTTGATTGGGGCGACGCTCTCTCAATCGCTGGCGGCTCGTCGCAGAGTTGACCCCGACCTCTTGAGCGATCTGGCAGTCTGGTTGGTAATTGCGGCGATTCCCAGCGCTCGACTTTACTATGTGCTGTTTCAATGGCAAGACTATGCCCAACAGCCCCAAAAGATTATTGCCATTTGGGAAGGCGGCATCGCCATTCATGGAGCCATTTTAGGGGGGGTGATCGCGTCACTGATTTTCGCGAGACTAAAGCGAGTTTCATTTTGGCAGTTGGCTGATCTGGTCGCGCCCTCTCTGATTTTGGGTCAAGCGATCGGGCGATGGGGCAATTTCTTCAACTCAGAAGCGTTTGGTGCGCCTACTGATCTGCCGTGGAAACTGTTTATTCCTCGTTATGTTGTTGAAGGGGGCAGACAGATTGCTCGTCGTCCCCCCGGGTTTGAGAACGTCGAATATTACCATCCCACCTTTCTCTATGAGTCGCTGTGGAACTTGATGGTGTTTGGCGTGTTGATGACGCTATTTTTTCGAGATCTGCGAGGTAATCCCCGCCTAAAAGTCGGCACACTATTTTTGGTGTATTTAATCAGCTACAGTTCGGGTCGCGTCTGGATTGAAGGACTCCGTACCGATAGTTTGATGTTGGGTCCATTACGGGCGGCGCAGATGGTGAGTTTGGCTGGCATCGCGATCGGCACGATTGGACTCGTCTGGCTCTATGGATTGCGGCGATCACTCCCCGATGTGGTGCCCGACCCTAACGCTGCCCACTCCGAACCGTCTCATTGATAGATTGATGTTAAATGCGTCAGAAATGCCCCGATCAAATCCATCCTCTCCCTTATCGGCTGGAGTTTATATTGTGGGGGCAGGTCCCGGTGATCCAGAATTACTGACGGTCAAAGCACAGAATTTAATTGCCCAAGCCGATGTGATTTTGTTTGCTGACTCGTTGATCCCGCCGCAGATTCTTGAAGGGGCACGATCGGAGGCTGAAATCATTCAGACTGCCAGCAAAACACTAGAGGAAATCTTGCCCTTGATGATCCAGCGAGTCCGATCGGGTTGCTCGGTGGTGCGGCTCCATTCAGGTGATCCGAGTTTGTATAGCGCGGTTCAGGAGCAGATGCAGGTGTTAGTTGAGGCTGACATCCCCTTTGAAGTGGTGCCAGGGATCAGCGCCTTTCAGCTTGCGGCGGCTCGGCTGCGAGTTGAACTCACGATCCCCGGAGTCATGCAATCTATCATTCTGACTCGAATGAGTGGACGCACCGAAGTTCCGATCAATGAAGAGCTCGCGTCGCTAGCGGCTCATCGTGCCAGTCTCTGCCTTTACTTAAGTGCTCGTCACGTCGAAAATGCTCAGACGAAGTTGTTGCAGCATTACTCTGCGGACACTCCGGTGGCAATTTGCTTTCGGCTGGGTTGGGCAGATGAGAAAATTCGGCTCGTGCGGCTAGATCAGATGGCGATCGTCACTCACGAGCAAGATCTGATTCGCACAACGCTGTATGTAATCAGTCCGGCTTTAGCGGCAGAAACCGTTCCGCCGGAGTTTGGCTTGCTTGAGCGGGAAAAGTGGACGGGGCAGCGATCGCGCCTCTATCATCCCGGACATTCTCGACTGTTTCGGGAGGAAAACGAGCCAGCCAAAAATGAGGGATGAATCACGGGTAGAAACTCAGTTTGGGCAATCCTAACGTTTCGTCCCAGCCCATCATCAGATTGAGACATTGAATCGCTTGTCCTGCCTGTCCTTTCATCAGGTTGTCGATCGCCGACATCACGATCACCCGATCGGTACGTGGATCGACTTCGACTCCGATATAGCAGAGATTGGTGCCCCACGCCCACTTGGTTTGGGGATAGACTCCACCCGGCAATAATTTCACCCAAGGCGTGTTTCGGTAAAAAGCGCTGTAGATGGTGAGTAAATCTTCTCGCACTAGCCCCGGATCGCGAAGCGTTGCGTAGACCGTCGCCAAGATGCCGCGAACCATCGGAATCAGGTGCGGCGTAAACTGCACTAAAATCTCATGTCCAGCTAGATCGCTGCAAATTTGCTCAATCTCAGGCGTGTGACGATGCCCAGCCACGTTGTATGCCCCTAGCGAATTATCTGCTTCAGCTAATAGCAGCTCGGTTTTGGCTTGCCGTCCTCCGCCAGATGTGCCGGATTTTGCGTCCACAATCGCCGTCTCAGGCACAATTAACCCCTGTTTGAAGAGCGGCGACAGTGCCAGCAAACTTGCGGTCGGATAGCACCCCGGACAGCCGACCAATTGCGCCTCAGCAATGCGATCGCGATATAACTCTGGCAAGCCATAAACGGCGGTCTCGGCAACCTCCCGATCGCTGCGCTCTAGCCCATACCAGTGAGTATAGGTATTGAGATCAGAAAACCGGTAGTCTGCGGACAGATCCAACACTTTGCAGCCTTTCTCTAGCAGCGTCGGAGCCATTTTGCACGCCAACCCGTTTGGCAGCGAGAGAAACACAGCCTGACAGCGATCGGCAATCTTATCGAGATCGATCGGCTCAATCATCTGATGCACTTGATGCCCCAAATGGGGATAAAGGCTCGAATAGTCCTTCCCTGCACTGCTGTCACCGCCCAAGTAGGCAAGTTCTAACTTTGGATGGTCAGTCAGGAGCCGCACTAATTGCACTCCTCCATAGCCTGATGCGCCAATTACACCAACGGGTACACGCTCTAAGTCACCCATGTTTCTTGACCTTTAAGACAGATGAACTGCTAAACTTCTGCTGCATTGTAATCCTCAATCTGCAATTGTCAAAGTAGAAAACGGCAGACGATTTTAGGCGATCGCTCACCACTTTAGCGTTAGTTCGGACTTAACGTTGGCTTTATAAGATACGAGAAAGCGATTGTCATCCTGAAAAGTGATCTCTGACCGCGTAAACAGTATTAAATCTGTGGAACTTTTAAACGGAGGAATTTAGAATGTTTAAGTATAAAGAGTGAATCCTAAATACGGTACTTTAGCTCTTTGCCTGTGCATCTACCTCGTTGATTCTCCCAGCACTGCGAAATCAGTGATTCCTCGGTTGCTTACTTCGGTTTGAGCATTTTTCGTCAACAAAAATCCTTCCACAATTCAGTACGCTTCCGAAGTCAAAGAATTACAATCAGAGATAAACCCGCTTCAAAAAACTTTACGGTGTTACCGCTTTGAACCTTTCTGTCAACGCTCAACCCCTTTCTAATCAGCCGTTTCCTTTTGATTCCATTGAGGATGCCCTGGCGGATTTGAAGGCAGGAAAAGCGATCGTCGTCGTCGATGATGAAAATCGGGAAAACGAAGGAGATGTGATCTGTGCCGCTCAGTTTGCGACTCCAGATCTGATCAACTTTATGGCAGTCTATGCGCGAGGTCTGATCTGTCTTGCCATGACGGGCACTCGCCTTGATGAATTGGATGTTCCCCTGATGGTGCGGGAGAATACTGACACTAACCAAACTGCCTTCACGGTTAGCATTGATGCGTCTCCTAGAGTCGGAGTCACAACTGGGATTTCGGCAGAAGACCGCGCTCGCACGATCCAGGTTGCCCTCAACCCAGACACTCAGCCCGCCGATCTGCGCCGTCCGGGTCATGTGTTTCCGATTCGCGCTAGAGAAGGCGGAGTTTTAAAACGCGCGGGTCACACTGAAGCCGCCGTTGATCTTTCTCGCCTCGCAGGTCTCTATCCGGCTGGGGTGATTTGTGAAATTCAGAACTCAGATGGCTCAATGGCACGTCTGCCTGAGCTGGTGAAATATGCCAAAGGTCATGATCTCAAGATCATTAGCATTGCTGACCTGATTAGCTATCGGCTGCGGCATGAGCGCTTTGTGTGTCGCGAAACGGTTGCAGAGATGCCGTCTCTGTTTGGGCAGTTTAAAATTTATGCGTATCGCAACTTGCTCGACAACTCTGAGCATGTGGCGATCGTCAAAGGTGAGCCTGAGCAGTTTGGCGATCGTCCGGTGATGGTGCGGGTGCACTCAGAGTGCCTGACGGGAGATGCCCTCGGCTCACTGCGCTGTGATTGTCGGATGCAGCTACAAGCCGCTCTCAAGATGATCGAAAACGCGGGAATGGGCATTGTCGTCTATCTGCGGCAAGAAGGGCGAGGCATTGGGTTGGTGAACAAGCTCAAGGCTTACTCACTGCAAGATTTAGGACTTGACACCGTCGAGGCAAATGAGCGATTAGGCTTTCCTGCTGATTTGAGGGACTATGGCGTTGGGGCACAAATCCTCAACGATTTGGGAGTTAAGCAGATTCGCCTGATCACCAATAATCCTCGCAAGATTGCAGGTTTAAAAGGCTATGGCTTAGAGATGGTCGATCGAGTCCCCCTATTGATCGAGGCGACTTCCTACAACTCTTCTTATTTAGCAACCAAAGCCGAAAAGATGGGTCACTTGTTTTTAAGGACTTATCTGGTGACGATCGCGCTGCACTTTGAAACCGAGGAGTCGGTGACAGAGCGCTATGAGCGACTCGAAAAGCTGCGGCATTTGGCTAAAATCTATGATCTGACGCTGCAAGAAGAAGCGCGACCCGTGGCATCGGCGTTGTTTGGCGAAACTTCTCTAATTGTGCATTTGGGATTTGAGCAAGCCTTGGTTAGCAATGCCGATTGGTATCGATCGCCTGACCATCCCTACATCTCAGCGATCGGGCAGATTCTTGATAATCTAACCTGCTGGGCATCGGTGAAAAAACTGGAGTTTATTATTTCTCCGGGTTCTGACCCTTTAACGGGTTTGCAGGTGCAGCTCGATCGCCAAACCTTTTCAATCAACCAGTTGCCCTCGTCGATTTGTGAAGGGCTAGAAACTCAGACTATCTATAGTTTTTCTAGAAGATAAGCAATTGTGGAGCGCTGTGAAGATTAATCGCAGAGGCTGGGGAAGGTAACCCTAGCCTCTATTTTCTAGTTTATCTGCGTTGAGAAATCTTTGACATTCCTGCTGTAATGCGATCGCGACTTGATAGTATTCAGATTCTAAGGGCTGCAAGCGATCAGTGATTTCGGCTGGGGATGCGGCGATCGCAACTGCTTCGAGTTCTGCGCAAAGTTTTGCAAGTGTCATCGCGCCGACCGTAGCACTGCTCGATCGTAACGTGTGGATCAATCGCTTCAAAGTTTCACTGCCTTGTTGAGCCGATGCCTCTCGCGCAGCACTCAACAGTTTGGGAGCCTCTTGAAGATAGCAATCGATGATCTCTACTAAAAATTCTGGGAGATTTCCGCCGATTCGATAAATCTCTTGCAGCGCTGTGGAGTCGATTAAAGAAACTTGAGGATTGTCAATATTTTTCATGGGTTTACCCTGACTCAAGGCTGTAGTTATACCAGAGTTAGATGCTGTTGACCGAGATTTGGCGCAGTCGAGTGGCATCTCCGATCGCTACTTCTAGGCGTGTCAGTAGATCTAATTCTTTTTCGACGCTGCTGAGTTCAATCTTCCTAAAGTAGTTTTATGCGTTTGATTAAAGAACACGATCGCGCTTTAGACAATCAATTCTTTAATGCGAGTTAACGTCCAATATATCTTTTACGACGGGTTGAATTTTTCATGAGTTTATCACTATCAGTAATTCTACAAGCAAATAGAGTCACATCCTATTTCATCTCCAGTGAAAACGCTGGATTAACATTTTTATTATGTCGATGTGATTTATTACAAAAGAATTTGGGGAACGATTTAGATAACGATGCCTTGAATCTAAGATTAGCTTGCTCAATCTGCTCAGATGTTGACTGGGTCTAGACCTGCTCTCTTGAAAGCAACCTAACTTTTACTAGATTTCTAACACTTAAAAGGCGACGGCTAGAGTGACTAATTTCGTCAATGATTAGCCGCAGCTTTGTATCTTGATCGTTCGTCCACCTTATCTACCCGACATGAAAAATTGCCCGCGCTCTCGCTTGCACCACCTGCTGGTAGCCACCCTTACCATCGGGAGTACTCTTCCGTTCGCCGCACCGATTTTAGCGGCTGGCACCACCGCCGGAACCTCGATTAACAACACGGCAACCGGAACCTTTACAGACGGTACCACTAACTACACCACAACCTCTAATCAAGTCACGATCACCGTTTTAGAAGTGGCAGGTCTAGCGCTGACGGCGCAAACTCCTAGCAATCCAGCGCCCAACGCAGGCGACACCCTAACTGTAGATTTTGTCATTACCAACACGGGTAACGATCCAACTCAATTCTTTATCCCAGGTACAGCGACTCTCTCTAATACGACTGCCTTTGCACAAAATGGACCGATTCAAATTGTTTCAGTCAATAATGGAACGCCCACAGCAACGGCAGTTAATGTGCCAGCCGCTGGAGATACTACAGGCAACTTGCTAGGAACGACAGGTCCAAGTTCAGGGTCGCTCGTTCCCAATCCCGGCTCAGGCAACACCGGAACGATCACCATTCGGGTGCCGATCAAAGTTTTGGCAAGTGCAACCGCAACCAGCACCTTGCAGGTGTCGTTAGGAAATACAACCCCCGTTAATGGACAAAACCTCGATCGCTCTACAAACGTTAATGCCAACGATCTCTACACCGTAGACAACCCAATGGGAGTCGGGGGTGAAACCAATTCAACTGCGCCCAGCAATGGCGTGAGAGAAGCAATGGCAACCAGTAGCACAATCTCTGTGGCAGCCAGATTGCAAGCGTTTGCAACCGTGCTAAAAGCCGTGGGTAGCTACGACAACAAGGCTACGCCAAACATTCTGACAGATGACGTTTTAACCTATAAGCTGGCACTGCGAGTTGAAAATCCTGCAATGCCTCCGACTGGGCTGGTCACCTCTGATCTTTATGGCACCCAGATCAACGTCGATAGCAGCACCGCCAAAGCCTATGTCTTAGTGAGTGATGCCGTTCCGGCTGGGTTGCAGTTTGGCGCAACGAATACCATCACCGCTCCTAGTGGTTGGACGGCAGTCTATACACAAGATTCACTAACCACCAGCGCGTTAACCGCAAGTTGGAAAACCGTCCGACCGACATCGGGTTCTGCGATCACTCGCGTTGGTTTCATCTATGACACCACCACAGCAGGAGTTTCTAAAGGCTCAGCGGGTACAGGCACCACGGTTTCTGGATTCCAATTTGATTTGACTCCGACTGCCACGTTTACTGGAGGGCAGATTGCGAACTTGGCTCAAGCCTTTGGTCAATCTCAACCTGGTGCTGTTTCACCAAACACTGCGACTCAGATTGTTTACGATGAATCGGGTGACCAAGACTCCAACAACAAATTAAATGGTACAAACCCTGATCCGAATTCTGGGGGCACACCCATCAACAATGGCGGCATCAGCACCGGGGTTGCAAACCCTGGGGCAGATGGCACTGACCCAGGAACTGGAAATGACCCAACGAATACCGCCAACACCAATATAGGGCTTGACACGACTGGCACTAAGGCAGGGGGCGGTGAAGACACCGTATACACGATCGCTGCAACTCCCTTAAACGGACCGTTGTCCCAACCAGCCGCAGTCGGACCCACCGATACAAATGATGACTTCACCAACAAGTCGATCGTGACCCCGGCAGGTCTGTCGCCTACGACGATGTTAACAGATGCTCAAACGCCTGCATTGACCTTCACTAACACGGCTCAAAACACGAGCGGCGGTTCCCAAGCTATCTCACTCTTGCCAACGCCTCCAGCAACGACAACCGCGCTGCTAGACAACACAAAAGTGACGATCACCGATCCGGTCACGACGACCAGTGCGACCTATAACTACACGTCGGCAGGCGGCTTTGCCTTTGTGTCGGGCACGGGCGGAACGAGTGCCACCATTCCGGTTCGGCTGACCATCGCGGGCGGAGCGACCGCTAACTATCAAGTGACCGTTGATTTACCCGCAGCGCCTCAGTTCCAAGGGTTCCCAGTCCCTGTGACGGCGTTTGTTGATGTCAATAATGATGGCTTACCTGCTGGTGAACCGAGCAACACGACTATCGATCGCCTCTACACCAACTATGTGACGTTGAACAAAGATGCTCGAATTCTGGACACAGACGGTACGACACCCGTAACAGCTTTTACAACAGTGTCAGCTACTCTGAATGCAGCCGCAACTCCGGGCAGAGTGATCGAGTATCGCATCGTTTACAAAAACATCTCGACGGCGGGTGGAACCAATAATGTCACTCTGCCTGCCAACAATTTGGTGATTACTGAGGATGGGTCGACCGCCCCAAACAACTGGTTTACGACCACGTTGGACACAAAGTTTGCGACGACTGGCGGGGTTGGCTCTGCGATCGATGCGGGGGGAACCATCACGGTGACTACTAGCGGTACCCCGACTGATATTCAAGTGTATAAAGACACGATCACGTCGGTTGCTCCTGCTTCTGCGGGTGGCACATTCACCTTCCAGCGAAAAATCAATTAACGCTTCAGTGATTGCTGTTTGCAAATTCTTAGAACAGCAATCACAACCCACATTTGTTCCACTGCATTCACAACGAGTATCGACATGAAAAAACATTGGTTATTAGGTGCCAGCGCAGCCCTGGTTCTCTCAACTCTGCCGATTAACGGCTCACCTGCGATTGCTCAGATCTTTAACGCCGGGTCCACGATCGCTCAAGACGTGTTGCGTCAGCCCAAAGTCAATCTTCACTTAGTGGCAGATCAGCAAGTGGTGACGAAAGACCAGCAGGGAAAAGAGATGGTTCGCTGGCAACCGATCGACGGCAACGTCAAAGCCAAACAAGGAGATGTGATTCGGTTCACAGTGACGGGTAAGAACGAAGGCAGTCGCGATGCAAAAAACGTGGCGATTACTCAACCAATTCCTCAAGGAACGATCTATCAGTTGGACTCTGCCACGATCGCTCAAGCAATCACCGTCACTTACAGCATTGATCAAGGCAAAACGTTTGTGGTGCATCCAACGGTGAAGGTAACGCTGCCCAACGGCAAAGTCGAAGAGCGCCCTGCTCCGGCTGAGGCTTACACGCATGTGCGCTGGGAGACGAGCCAAGCACTGCAACCTGACGCGATCGTGAGTGCCGCTTACCAAGTCAAAATCCGCTAGCGCCATTAACCCTGAAGGGTGTTCGGTCGAGACGTTCTATCGAACACCCTGCACGTTACCTAATCGCTTCTCACTCTCACAGGTGGAATTGACGACTTCACGATTTTAAGTTTGCCCATAGTCTCTTACCCGAATTAGCTTCCATGATTTCTCACCGTAAACGATGTCGCCTATTGGCGGCGTTGCTGATTGCTAGCATTTCGCTTCAGCCTCTAGCGGCTGGTGCAAAAACTGCGATTTCTAACACGGCTTCCTATTCATTTCAAGATGCTGAAAAACACACGTTTGAAAGCATTACCAATCAGTTGAAGCAGGACATCGTTGACCCGTTTGGTCGCATCCGTGGCTGCGGTGGAGAAGTCTTGCCCGACTATGCAGGGTTTAGCGTCGGTCTCTATGATGCTAGTGCCCAAGATACCCCGTTAGGATTGGTTCCCTTACCGAGAACCGGAGCAAGCACAAGCTTTACAGGTGTGCCACCCAACCTGCAAAATAGCAATCCCTTCTTTTTGGCAAACGACGAACCAAAAGGAAGCTATAACTTTTTCTTCAACCGTAGTGCAGGTCAACTTGAGGTCGGCAAACGATACATTCTAATTGTGAATCCGCCTGCGAGTGCTAGGTATTATAGTCAGCGTCAAATTCGGATTGTCATTACCGCACGAGATGATGTTGCAAAAACGGTTTCTTATACCGCAACCGCACTTGATGGGCGAGGAATTAGCTTGGATGCTGATCCGGCTTCGTTTAGTACGACGGTTGCAATTAATGATGCCGCTGGAACAGGCTTGGTGCTTTCGTCGCTGAGTCTGCTCGATCAGCCGATTTGTGTAGGAGCATCTCAACCGATTCAGATTACAAAAACTGCCGATCGAGCCGCTGCTGAACCGGGCGATACGGTAATTTATCGGCTCTCGGTGCGAAATCTCAATTCGGTAGCTGCCAATCAAATCGAGGTTGTCGATGTCTTGCCCTTGGGGTTTGCCTTTTTGCCGAAGAGCGTTCGGGGTGAATTGGGCGGATCTGAAATGGCGATCGCGGCGACTCAAAGCGGCTCAACGGTGATCTTTAAGTTTGACGGTAGCATTCTGCCGGATGGCGTGTTGAACATTGCTTATGCTGTGCAACTCAGTCCTGATTCGGTGCGCGGTTCGGGTGAAAATCTAGCGAGTGTCAGCGTTCATCGCATCGATACCAATGCCATTCTCAGAGACGGACCGTCTAAATATCGATTGCGAATTCGTCCTGGTATCGTGTCTGATTGCGGTACCATTATCGGTCGCGTGTTTGAAGACAAAAATTTCGACGGTGAACAGCAGCCCGGAGAGCCAGGAATCCCGAATGCGGTCGTGATTTTAGATGATGGCACTCGCATCACCTCTGATTCTAACGGGCTGTTTTCGATCGCCAATGTTCTCCCAGGCAACCGGACGGGAGTGCTTGATCTCAGCAGCATTCCGGGTTACACCTTTGCTGCAAATCGCTATGTCAAAGAACGCAATAGCCAATCTCGCCTAGTGCATCTCGAACCTAGCGGACTGGTGCGAATGAATTTTGCTGTCACGCCCGCCGTTTCAGAAACAGACCACCCATAAATATGAAATCTCGACATTCTCTAGCGGCTTGTTTGTTGGGTTTAGGGCTAATTGCTGAAAGTATCAGTTTTGCATTGCTGATGCCAATCAGAGGTGCAATGGCAGCGACCCTAGAAACGGCTCCGATCGTGCAATCAGTCTCTCAAGCGCAACCCACGGTTAAACCAGAATTACAACCCGTTGTACAATCGGACTTAAAACCATCGACAACCGAGTTATCGCAAGGCATCACGATCGTATCGCCCATTCCTAAAGCGGTGATTGATGTCTCGGCGACAACCGTGGTGTTGCAGTTTCCCCTCGACAGCCAGGTGGAATTGCAGGTGAACGGCAAATCGGTGAGCGCGTCTCTCGTCGGGCGGACTGAAAAAGACAGGGCTAAAAAGCAAACCACCCAAACCTGGTATGGTGTTCCGCTTCAGGATGGCGACAACACGATCGTGGCTCAGATTATCAGCAACGGTCAGGTGACGCAAAGCGCATCGGTGCAGGTGCAAGTGCGCGGATTGGCGAAACTAATCACCATCCACACGGCTGAGACACGAGTTCGTGCCGATGGGCGATCGACGGTGACGGTGCAAGGCGAACTGTTGGATGCCAACGGCAACCGCTCAAATCGCGACACGATCGTCACTCTCAAAACCACAGCAGGCGAATTTGTCGAACCCGATGCCAACCCTGATCAACCGGGTTATCAAGTCAAAGCGACTCAAGGCGAATTTAAAGCGACGTTACGATCGGGCATTCAAGCCCAAATGGTGCGAATTCAGGCAAAGGCTGATGATCTGGATGCGTTTACGCAAGTTCAGTTTGAAACCGATTTGCGATCGTCGTTGGTGACTGGCTCGATCGATTTCCGGCTCGGCAAAGGCGGCACTGATTTTTATCGCAGCTTTCGGGACTTTCTGCCACCCAATGGCAAAGACAACTATGGCTTAGCCACTCACGGCGCGGTGTTTGCGACGGGTAAAGTGGGCGATTGGCTCGTCACCGGAGCATACAACAGCGATCACGCCCTCAATCAAACCTGTGACGGCACTGCGCAACTGTTTCGAGAACAGCAGTTTTGCGATCAAAACTATCCGGTGTATGGAGATAGCTCTAAAACCGATGTGTTGACTCCCTCGACCGACAGCGTTTATCTCAAACTTGAGCGCACGTCTCCGACTACGAATGGCATCGACTATTTCATGTGGGGTGACTATAACACCGAAGAGTTTGCGACGCGATCGCAGCAGTTCAGCGCTACCAGCCGCCAACTTCACGGATTGAAAACCAATTACAACTTTGGCAATCTGCAACTCAGCGGGTTTTATGGCAATAATGTACAAGGCTTTCAGCGAGACACGATCGCGCCCGATGGCACGAGTGGCTATTACTTCTTGTCGCGGCGGTTAGTGATTGGCGGCAGTGAAAATGTTTTCTTAGAACTCGAAGAATTAAACCGTCCTGGAACCGTTTTAGAACGCAAGCAGCTAAATCGTGGTAACGACTACGAGATTGACTACGATCGCGGCACCATTCTGTTTAGACAACCGATTTTGAGAACGGATGTCGATAGTACGGGTCAAGTTCTGGTACGCCGTATTGTCACAACTTATCAATACGAAAATCAACAGGCAAGTAAAAGCAATATCTACGCAGGTCGAGCACTTTATCACCTGTCGAATACACCGGGGCGAGAAAGCTGGATTGGTGCCACTTATCTGAAAGAAAACCAGGGAACGAGAGACTTTGAGCTTTACGGAACTGATGCCTTATTCTCATTTGGCAAAGGGAATATCATTGCTGAATATGCTCACTCAAGCAATCGATCGGACATTCTCGGTTTGGTCAACGGCTCTGCTTATCGGTTAGAAGCCAACGCCGAAATCGCGACCGGAATTCTGGCGCGAGGCTACTATCGCAAAACCGATACTGGATTTGCCAATGATGCCACCATCAGTTTTGTACCGGGTCAAACTCGCTATGGAGCAGAAGTCACGGGCAGCGTCTCTGATATCACAAAGCTGAGAGTGCAATATGACCACGAAGACAACACGGGCATCGCACCCCGCGAAATCGACACTCTCCAGGATCTATTCGCTCCCCGAAATCAAGCTATTCCCGGAAGTCGAGTTGATAACTCACTGACCACGATCGCTGTCGGCGTTCAACAACGACTCGGCAACGCGGATCTAGATGTCGATTTGCTGCACCGCGATCGTAAAGATCGACTCTCTCCCGATTCAAGTGGCTCCTCGGATCAACTGCGATCTCGTTTCACGGTGCCTTTGTCTAAAACGCTCACATTTCTGGCGCAAAACGAAACGACGCTATCGTCAACGGTCGATTCAGTCTATAGCGATCGGACTGGGCTAGGACTCGATTGGGCGATCATGCCCGGAGTCAACCTCGACTTGAGCCAACAGTTTTATACGCGTGGGCAACTCGCCGGACAGTCGATCACCAGTCTAAATTTGCGCGGAGAATATAAATTTGGGACAGACACGACGCTACACGCGCGCTATGGCATCCTCGGCGGAGCGGATAGCTGGACCACTCAAGGCGCGATCGGCGTAGACCAGGGCTGGACAATCTCCCCCGGTCTGAGAATGGATCTGGCATATGAACATCTCTTCGGCGGATTTTTTGGCAGCACTGGGGCGGGAATTCGATTTGCTCAACCGTTTGCGGTCGGGCAGAGTGCGTCTTCTCTCGGTTTGCAGGGCGGCGATAGCTACAGCGTTGGGCTTGAATACACGGGGAGCAAAGAGTTTCAGGCAGGTGCCCGCTATGAACACCGCAGTTCGTCAAGCGGCAGCAATACGGTGATTTCAGCCACCGCGACGGGCAAGATTTCTTCGTCACTGACGGCACTGGCGCGCTATCAACAAGCCAATGCCGCGAACCAAACGCTGGTCGGGTTAGGTGACACCTCCAGTCTCAAACTCGGACTCGCCTATCGAAACCCCAACGACGATCGCTTCAATGCCCTATTTCGCTACGAATACCGCAAAAATCCTTCGACGATTCCTGACACGATTTTGTTTGGCAGTGGCACAGGCTCTGAAGACCACACCATAGCGCTAGAAGCACTCTACGCTCCTAATTGGCGATGGGAATTCTACGGCAAATATGCGATGCGCCATAGCTCCACGACTCTCTCTAGCGATTTAGTCGGCACCAGCACCGTTTCTCTGGCTCAACTCCGTGCTACTTATCGCTTCGGCTATAGCTGGGACATTGTTGGAGAAGCCCGATGGATTGCTCAACCCAGTGTTGGATTTCACGAAATGGGATTTGTAGTCGAGGCGGGTTATTATCTCACCCCCAATCTGCGACTCGCGGCAGGCTATAGCTTTGGTCGAGTCAACGATCGAGACTTTGACGGCACTCGATCGGCGGGCGGTCCTTACCTCGGTCTCACCATCAAACTCAACGAACTGTTTAGCGGCTTTGGCTTGCAAAAACCGACCTCTGCCGATCGGAAGCCCAAACCAGATACCGTTTCGATCGCTCCTGTTAGTCCCCCCAGTGTCCAAGGTGTAACCCCATGAAACGTGATTTAAGTTTGACTCAGCGTGTCCGATCGTCCTTTTGGAAGCACTCTATTCACAGAATCAGTCCTCTCTTTGCGGCGACGGTTCTCTTGGCTGCTCAAAACGGCTGGATGTTTCCTCTGCCAGCCCGAGCTGACAAAGTAGACAGCAGTAGCAATCTGATTTGCGCGGTTCCTGGTCAAGATGGCAGCCCAACGCTCTCCACAGGGCAGGTCAATACCTACTTTCCAGGTACAAGCGTGGCGAGTGCTGGAGGGAACAGCATTTCGGTAGGCACTGCGAAAGGAGTTATGACTGCGATCAATCCCGGCGATTTGCTGCTCGTGATTCAGATGCAAGGAGCAGACATTGACGGGACAAACACCACCGCGTACGGGGATGGCGATTCCACTAATAACCCAACACCGGCTTTCTCTGCCCCTGGCGGAATCGTTAACGGCAATCTCTCCTCTAACTTCACTGCTGGACAATTTGAGTATGTGGTAGCGACAAACATGGTTTCGACGGCTGGAGGAAGTATCACCATTAGTTCGCCCCTTGTTAATAGCTATGTCAATGCTGACAATACTGGCGGCAGCAGTCAGGGACAAAGACGGTTTCAGGTTGTCCGGGTGCCCCAGTATGCAAACTTGACTGTTAACGGCACAATATCGGCGACCCCCTGGGATGGAGCAAGTGGGGGGGTGGTGGCAATGGATGTGGCAGGAACACTCACCTTTATGGGGGCAGGTCAAATCAACGTAGATGGTCAAGGCTTTCGAGGGGGCGGTGCTCGTAACCTGCTTGGTGATAGTGGCACTCCAACTTTACTTGACACCGATGTGGTGACTCTCTCCACACGCACGGCGAACGGCTCTAAAGGAGAAGGAACCGCAGGCACGCCCAAATATTTATTTAACCCCAATAACACATTAATTACTAACGCGACAGAGGGCTATCTCAACGGCAGTTACGGGCGCGGAGCACCGGGGAATGCTGGTGGCGGTGGCACCGATGACTATCCAATCACGGGTAACACAGGTCCTGATATGTATGGCAACGGTCGAAACACAGGTGGTGGTGGCGGCAGTAATGGAGGTCCTGGTGGTAAAGGCGGCTTCTCGTGGAGCACCAGCAAACCCTATGGGGGAGACGGAGGAGCACCCTTTGCGGTGGCGGCAGCTAACCGATTGGTTTTAGGAGGTGGCGGAGGGGCAGGTGTAACAAATAACGGAACTGGAACCCCAAGTGGTGGGATAGCTAGTAGTGGTACTGCTGGTGGCGGAATGGTTTTATTACGAACAGGCAAGATCGCGGGCACAGGAACGATTAGTGCCAATGGTGCAAGCCCAGCGTTGATTCCTGCTAACGATGGTAGTGGCGGCGCCGGTGCTGGTGGTAGCGTCTTAGTCATTTCTCAAAACGGCACTACTAGCGGACTCACCATCAATGTTAATGGGGGTAAGGGCGGTACTAATACAGGAGGTGGTGTTCCCCACGGTCCTGGTGGTGGTGGTGGTGGTGGTACGGTCTTTGCTAGTAGTGGTGCGACTGTCACCTTCGCAGGTGGGTCTGCTGGAACCACGGCAGGCGGTGTATATGGTGGAGCGACAGCAGGCAATGGCGTATCGGGTCCGGTCAGTACGACCTCTACAGATGCTACCACTAGCATTTCAGGGGCAGGGTGTGCGATTTCTGCCACTAAATCAACCTCGACTCCTGGTCCGATGGCTGCACCCAGCACGGCAACTTACACGATTACTGCCAGCAACCCGATCGGAGCTAAACGAGCTACCGCTAACAATGTAGTCATTTCTGATTCAGGGTTGCCAGCAGGATTTGCCAATAGTTCGATCGTCGTCACTCCCACCTATACAGGTGGAGCAACAGGTGCACCTACCGTCACCACAGCCGGAACCGCCTCTCAGCCAACCTGGTCAGGATTTACGATTCCACCGGGAGGAAGTGTCGCGATTACCTTTACAGTCACGATCGCCAACGGCACAGCGTCTGGAACTTACAACAACAGCGCCACGGCTGACGCAAAGTACACTAATGCCAGCGCCAATGTGACAACCGTCAATGCTGCTGCCGCCGCAGTCACCTCCGTTTATGATGGGCTTACCTCTACGGCAGAAGATGTGACGATCGCGCCTGCTAGCCCTCTGCAAGTTGATAAAACAGTAGCCATTGTTGTAGACAGCGATGGCTCAGGCGGAACCACTCCTCTCGCTAATCAAGTGGCGACCCCCGGCGATATTTTGGAGTATACGTTGGATGTCAAAAACACCAGCCCCACAACTCCAGTCACTAACATTGTCTTAACTGATCCGATGCCACCAAACACGACCTATGTTCCCGGCTCGTTGCAGGTGACAGCAGGAGCCAATATTGGCGTTAAAACCGATGCGAGTGCAGATGATCAAGCCGAAGCAAATGCCTCCCAAACAGTGTTTCGATTGGGAACTGGGGCAAATGGCACAGTCGGAGGCACCTTGGCGGCAACGGCGACGACAACGGTGAAATTTCGGGTCAAAATTAACGACCCGATTACTCCGTTTGGCACGACGCAAATCTCAAACCAGGCAAGTGTTTCTAGCACAGGGTATGCCCCTACACCCAGTAACGATCCCACTACTCCAGCGCCAGGAGATCCGACTCTGACCAAGATTGGTCCACGGTTGCGATTGGTCAAACGCATTACCGGAATCAAAAAAAGTGGCAGTCCAACCGTGACCGCGATCGGGGGCTATAACGATTTAGCCACCGATAACGACGACAATCCAGGGGTCAACTGGCCGGGAGGCAGTAGCGCTTATCTGTTAGGAGCGATCAATGCGTCTCAAGTGCCAACTCCAACTCCCGGTGTTCCAGCACCGAATGACGAGGTTGAATACACGGTTTACTTCCTGTCAGATGGCGCAATGAATGCGGGAGGGGTTGACCTCTGTGACTTTGTACCTGACAAACAAACCTTTGTGAGTGGGTCGATCAGCTTAACTTTAACGGCACTACGACCGCGATCGTCGATGGCTCAGGAACGGGACCAGGCAGCGGATTCTTCCCGACGACGTTCCCCAGCAGTTGCATTGGCACTAACAATAATCGCGGTGCAGTACATCTACAAATCGGAGCCGTCCCGTCAGTCAATGGAACTCCAGCATCGTCCTATGGTTTCTTCCGATTCCGAGCAAAGGTCGATTAAGACTCCCCTCGATCGAATGAAGGGAGCAATATGTGCAGAGCCGTGATTTCCTTGATGAGCTGCGATCGTTGAGGTAGTAGATAGGCGCAATTAGAGTCAGTTTATAGGGATGGGTTTCGGCTCCGCTTAACCTGCTAGGAGTGAAGTGACCCCATCCTCAAGTTGACCTTAATGGTGCCTGTCTACTTAGCATGAGGCTTTCTGGATTCGAGTCGTGACATCTCTGACCGTTCCCTCATAAAACAGAAAGGCTCCTGTGGTATCACGAACCTTGCGAACCGTCTCCGAAATCCAAATCACGCTGCCATCTTGGCGATAAATCTGAGACTCAAAATCTAATACGGTTTCCTGTTGCTCAAAACACGCAATAAACTCCGATCGTCGCTGCGGTTGAACATAGAGTTGTTGAGAAATATCAGTGAGTTTTTCGATCAAATCTTTAGGAGACGCATATCCATAAATTCGTGCTAGTGCTGGATTCACTCTTAGATAGGTGCCCTTAAGCGACGTTTGAAAGATGCCATCAACAGCATTTTCAAAGCTGTCGTGATATCTGGCTTCTGTGTTTTTGTGTTCCTGAATCTCTTGCTGTAGTCTGATGTTTTGCGCCTCCAATCGTTTTTGCAGCACCCGAATCTTGAGTTGATGCTCAATCCGAGCCAGCACTTCTTCCATTTGAAAAGGTTTGGCAATATAGTCCGTTCCTCCGACTCCAAAGGCTTTTACCTTATCGAGAGGGTCATTCATCGTGCTAATAAAAATGATCGGAATCTCACAGGTTAGAGGATTAGCTTTGAGCCGATTGCAGACCTCATACCCGTCAATTCCAGGCATCATAATATCGAGCAAAATCAAGTCGGGTTTTTCCTCGATCGTGGTGGCAACCACAGACACACTTGTGTTGGTGCTGCACACTTCGTAGCCGTGTTTGGTCAATGCCATCGAAAGCAGACGCACATTTAAGAGAGTGTCATCTACGACCAAGATCAACCCATGATGGGCTAGTTCACGCAGTTTAAACCCCAGGAGCCAGAAGATCTTTTGTTCTGCATTTCTCAGTTCTTGATGGTGTTTTGCACCTTGATGACTCAAGGTTTGATGAAAAGTTCCGAAATATTCTAGCTGCTCGATCGCGGCATCCACTTCCTGTTCTCCTAGATATAGGCTCTCTAACACAGCATTCAAATCACTGAGAGAATCTGCCTTGAGACCTGCTCCCACCGCCAGCACAGAGGTTAACCGATCGAGGTTTTGGTGCAGCAATTTTCGGATGTAGTAGCTCGTAGTCAGTGATAGTTGTCTTCGCATAAGCTGAAGAAATTAAACGCTCAAGATTTTATTAGAGTTCCCGTCCTGACTAGGAATCAATTACGGTGGCAACTGCTTCTTGCAGCTTCTTCAGTGTGGCCAAGTCTCTCTGTTCTCAGCAAAGGAAGCGAGTTTGTGATTGAGATCCTGTTACAGCAGCTTTGATTTTATAGCTTGTCCCAGGCTTGAACGACCTGTCGCAACGCATTAGGAAGATGGGTGGTTTCTAAATCGACATATTGAGTCACACTGCCCATTCCTTGCAGCGTGATTGTAGGATAATCGGCGATGACGGGTTTGCTGAGATATCTCAGACCATTGAGATTGAGAAATCGCTGCGTCTGTAATGTCTGCTGAAACTGCTCAATCTGCTGCTGAGACAATCGCTTAATCACCACCGGACGAGAGCGAACATTAGGAGCCGTAACCAGCCGCGTAATCGCGCCATCTGTTGTCAGTGTGACTTGGGTAACTTTGCCCACAAAATCACCGCTGATCGTCGATCGAAAGATGACCGTTGGCTCAATCTCAGGTTTGGGTTGTGGAATAAATGTAGGCACTAACCCTCCTCGACTGCCGCTTGCGGTGGGATTTTGAACAATTCGGCTCCCGTCTTGATCAAGGTGATAGACCCAACTGCGGTTGCTGCTAGCAATGACCACCTGCCATCCTTGAAGGGCAATTTTAGTGCAGGCTTGCCGCCCTGATGTGAAAATGCCCAAGCAGCCATCCCAAACCGCAGCTTTCACATGAGCAATTTGCAATCGAGTCGCCGGAACCCGCACCTCTTTGGCGACCGCGCTGATGAGACGTTGACTAACGATCGGGGGCAAACCTTCCCCTGTTGACTGAGGCTCTAGCCGAATCACGTTGGCGGTTTTATCGGTGCGATAGATCCAAGTTTGCTGATTGGCACTGGCTTCTACGCGCCACCCTTCGACTTGAGCCTGCAAACAACTTTCGGCAGCGCCTCCCAAACCCAGGCAACCATCTGACCAGGTTTGCGGCGTAAAGCCAACAAGTTTGACCTCCCGAAGTGGAACGTTAAGACGCTGGGAGAGATCTCGGAGTACTGCTTGCTTGACCGATCGGGGCAATGGCACCGAGGGTTTAGCTGCGATCAATCCTAATGAATGTTGAAAGGGTTGTAAAGCCATTGCAGCGTGCGTCGAGATTCCTGTGCTTGTCATCAGCATAAATCCGGTCAGCGCAACGGCGGCTATTTTGTAAGGATGTAGTATTTTTTGTTTAAGGTGAGTCATCGTCTGAGCCATTTAGATTTGAATGATAGGACTAACTTAAATGACGCGATCGGGGTTTCTGACGACTGTTGCGAAATTTGTTACGGGAACTGTGAAGAGTTAGGCGGCTTTGTATGATTGACAGATAGGGCGGAAGATTCATTCGTGCAGTTAAGCGTCCAGGAATCTATCGAAGTTGCTTCTGATCAGAAATGAGTGAACGAATCTGCTCATCTAGATGAAAATGCTGACCCTACGATCGCGCTTGGCTTGCACCGCAATAAAACGGACATCACCACAACAGCGATGCTGACTCAAGATGCAAATTTTTTGTGAACGTGGAGAGAAGATGATCCTTCCCTCCATGTCTGTAACTTCTTGCTGTCAGTCCAAAATGCTAAATGCGTGACGCTGCACGGCTCACAGTTGCTAGCGCCTCAACCAAACTGCGAACCGCCGCAACCATTGCGATTTCGCTGTTGAGTTGATTAATGGCAGACCCGATGCCGACACCCGATGCACCCGCCGCGATCGCCAGGGGCACTGTCACGCTCGATAACCCCGAAGCACAGAGCACCGGGATCTCGATCGCGCGAGAAATCTCATAAGCCGCCGCCAAAGTTGGGGCTGCTTTTTCCATTAAGCCTAAGCTGCCCGCGTGAGCTGGAGCGCTGCTAGTGCCGCCCTCGGTTTGAATGATATCGGCTCCGGCTTTCATCAAGTCTTCTGCCAGTTGGACTTGTTGATCGAGGGGCAAAATGTGGGGCACTGTGACTGACAGAGTAATGGTGGGCAACAGAGCACGAGTGGCATGAGTCAGCGCCAAGACTTCTGCGGCTTCAAATCGACGACCTTGAGCATAGAAGCTATCAAAGTTGCCGATTTCGATCAAGTCTGCACCTGCATTAACGGCAGTCACCAATAATTCTGGCTCGACTGCAGAAACGCAAACTGGCAGGCTGGTGAGTTGTTTTGCCATTCGCACTAAATCGGGGTCAGCCGCAATATCGACAAAGGTTGCACCGCCTCGATCGGCGGCTTTAACCACAGCCGCGACTCGCTCTGCATTAAAGTTATTCAAACCACTGATGATTTTTAGGGCGTGAGCGTGATCAAGGGCATTCTGTAGCGTGGGATGAATCGTCATGATGCTTCTCAACAAACGAAAAGAGTAACGTCTATTTTGCCACCGTATGCTGAGAGATTCTAGTAGGTTTTGAGTTTTGAACGATGGAAAAACTTCTGTTTTATATGGTTGATGTGTTTGCTGAAGAGAAGTATGCGGGAAATCAGCTTGCGGTGTTTCGCGGAGTGAAGAATCTTTCTACTGAGCAAATGCAGCGAATTGCCAAAGAGATGAATTACTCCGAGACGACGTTTATCGGGTCTGAAACGATGCAGAATGGCGGCTATTTCGTTCGGATTTTTACGCCTCAGCAAGAGTTGCCGTTTGCAGGGCATCCGACTTTAGGGACGGCATTTATTTTGCAGCAAGAAGTGATTCAAGAGGCTGTAGAAACGGTGATCCTAAATCTGCAAGTGGGGCAGATTCCGGTGACGCTAACGTATCAACAAAATGAGATCGACTTGCTGTGGATGCGTCAAAATTCACCCAAGTTTGGACAGCAATTTGATCGAGAGACGATCGCGCTCATTCTCAATCTCGATGTTGATGAATTTGACGATCGCTATCCCATTCAAGCGGTTTCGACAGGATTACCCTTTATCATTGCGCCGTTAAAAAAACAGCGATCGCTCCAGCAATCCAAAATCAACCAAGAGCGATTGTTTGCTCTGATCCAAACGATAGAAGCCAAAGCAATTCTCGTCTTTTGTCCCGAAACCTATCACGCTGAAAATCAATTGTGTGTGCGCGTGTTTGTCGATGGGTTGGGCATCCCAGAAGATCCGGCAACGGGCAGCGCTAACGGTTGCCTTGCCGGATATTTAGCTCAGTATGACTATTTTGGTGATGTCTCAATTGATGTGCGCGTTGAGCAAGGTTATGAGATGGGCAGACCCTCATTGCTGTTGCTCAAAGCGCAAAAAATAGGTGCCGAGATCGAAGTTTCTGTGGGCGGTCATGTGGTGATGGTGGCACGAGGCGAATTTGTCTAAAGCATCTTTTCGAGAAACTGCTTGGCGCGATCGCAGCGAGGATTTCATTTAACCGGATTTAGGATACTGCGGCACGTAAAATACACACCGTTAGAACAAGGGACTTAAGCCCTTGTTCTAACCTGATTAGCAACTGCTATAGGTTGTCATCTATCTGAAAACTAATTAATTTATTAAAAGAAGGCTAAAGAATGTTGGAGTTAAAAAAACGGTTACGATCGCATCTTCAAGAAATCATTCGCGAACGCGATGCTTATCTCGCAACTGAGGGACATTTCTATGTTCAGCAATATATTCGTCAAGAATTTAGTCAGTGGGGAACGGTTGAAAGTCACGAATTTTTAGTTGGAACAAAACCTCACTTTAATTGGGTGTTAAATCTGCCTACATTGAAACAGTCAAACCAACCTGCGATCGTCATCGGTGCCCATTACGACACGGTGCCAGGTTCACCAGGTGCCGATGATAATGCGACAGGCGTTGCGGTGCTGCTAGAGATGGCACGGGCTTTTCACGCTCAACCCGCTCGACATCCGATCCGATTAGTGGCGTTTGACTTTGAGGAGACTACTTACGATCGTGCCGGGAGCACACATTACGCCCGTTCTCTCAACAATCAGCCATTACGTCTGATGATTTCTTTAGAGATGTTGGGCTATTGTGTGTCGGATGCCAATTCACAAATTTACCCAACTGGGTTGAAATATTTCTATCCCAATCAGGGCAACTTTATTGGATTAATTGGGAACTTAAAATCGATTCCAGATTTGATTCACTTACGACGCAACATTCGTCAAGCTGGAGTCGGGTGCGAGTTGCTTCCAGTGCCCAATAATGGCAAGATTCTTCCATTAACTCGTCGGAGTGATCACGCCCCTTTTTGGGATCGCGGCGATCGGGCGCTCATGGTCACAGATACAGCAGATCTTCGCAATCCCAATTATCACAAATCAAGCGATCGCTTAGAAACGCTTGATCTTGATTTTCTAACCAAAATTTGTCACGGATTAATTACAGGAATTCTCAGTTTATAGATCAGGATCTTAGGGTGAGCAATAGCTCAAAAGCTCATGTTTCCACCGTTAGGACGTTAGTAAAAATAAATTAACCATGTCGCAAGTCACGATCGCGGGCTGACCCAAATTATTTTTAGGGCTTATCAGGGGTTAACGAAGCGCCTAGCAGTTGAGAGAGCCAAACCTCAAATGTGTGAACCGGGTAGCTTCGGACGGCTTCTGCGGGGTCTACCATCGGCTTAACCAAAACCGTAAACATTCCCAAGCGATTTCCGGCTAGAACGTCTGTAAATAAGCGATCGCCGACCATTCCAACCTGTTCAGGGGGCAGATTCATCTCAGTTAAGGCGCGTCTCAGTTTCCGACGAGACGGCTTTGCAGCTCCAGTGATGTAGGGCAAGCAAAGCGGGTCGGCAATGCGTTTGATTCGAGGCTCACTGATATTGTTGCTGACCAACCAGAGCTTCGCTACCTGCTGCACCGCTTCAACCCACGGCTGTAGCTCTTCAGACGCATGAGCCGATGTGATGGGCACTAGCGTTTCATCCACATCCAGCACGAGACCTTTGAGACCAGAGCGCTGAATGATTTCAGGAGTCAAACTGAGAATAGAGCTTTCTAATATGAGATCAGGTTGTAAGAGTTTGCCCCAAGACATAAAACGCAGCCCGGTAATCAATAAGGGTTCAGTCAATGAAAGGGTCTCTGCTAAACGCTTATGCAGAGAAACGCAGAATTTAGTATGATAGCAGACTTCTCTTTTTGATTTTTAGACCCTGCAATAGAAATCAACTCTTTCTCCTTAGTCCGCGTCCACCGCAGTCCGATCGTGTCCTGTTTAATTGCTGGATTTTTTAGGCTGCGGCTTTTCTGGAGATTTGGTCGCTTGTTGGGCATCGATCGCATCTCGAATCGCTCCCTGTGCTGACTCGTGTTCGCTTAACGTGCGGCTAAATACGTGAGTGCCATCATATTTCGCCACGAAGTAAAGATAATCGGTGGCTTCGGGTTCTAAAGTGGCTTTGAGACTGGCAATCCCCGGACTGGCGATCGGGGCGGGTGGCAATCCCACATTGACATAGGTGTTGTAGGGAGACGCAACTTTCACTTGTTCTAGGGTGAGTGGCTGCTCCTTGGTTTGTTGAATGCCCAACGCATACTCAACGGTGGGATCAGATCCCAAGGGAATATTCTGTTTTAGCCGATTTAGAAACACTCCGGCAATGCGAGGACGTTCTGCCGCAACGACGGCTTCTTTCTCAACAATGCTTGCCAATGTTACCCATTGCGCTAGTGAAAATTGAGTGCGATCGCGCCCTTGATTATAGAGAGGTAAAGCGACCTGCTCAAAGCGATCGAGCATTTGAGAAATCACTTCAACGGGTGACACGTCTACCCCGGCTGAAATCTGGTAAGTATCTGGGTAGAGAAAGCCTTCTAAACTGGCGAATCCTGTCGGGAGCCAGGGATATTTCCCGGTGGGGAGTTGGCTGGCGGCAGTGAGAAAATCTTGTGCCTTAAAGAAGCCCTGCTGCTCAAAATAGCTTGCCATTTGCCTGAGCGACCAGCCTTCAGGAATGGTGAAACTACGCTGAGCGACTTCACCATTCCAAATTTTTTGAGCGATCGTTTGTAGTGGTTCTGCTGTTGATAGCTCATAGTTTCCGGCTTGAAAGCTTCCGTTGGGCTGTTTCCACATCAGCCAATGGGTCCACAGCTCCCAAGCTTTTGCTGATTTAATCAGCCCTGCCGCCTCTAATTCTTGCCCGATTTGCTGTGCTGACGTTCCGGGCGGAATTTGAATCATGACTCGTTTGCCCTGCTGGGGCACAGGTTGAACCGTTGGCGAACTTGCCCAACTCCACCAAGCGTGTGCCTGCCATGCCGATAACCCAACTGCTGACCCGATCAGCAGCAGATAAAACGACGATTTTGCAATTCTCTGGACAGCTTTCATGTTGATTGTTTAATTGAACACGGAGCGATCGCTGGAGTTAGAAAAAATAATCGACGCTAAAGGGCTACGAGTCAAGATTTATTAAAAGTCCTGATGAATGAAGGATGAAAGAAGTCAAGATTATTTCACCCTTCACCCATACTAGGGCGATTCCGATTCTGGCGAGGGTTGAAAAAGGGGCTTAAGCCCCTTTTTCAACCCGTTTGCCGTACTTCAATCGTCTAGGAATTGCTATAGTTACTCCATTTCATCAAAGAGTTGATCTTCAATCATCGGCAACATCGGCTCGATCTTTTTCAATTCTTCTTGAGAGAGTAGATGAGGCTGACCCTCTTCGTCCATTCTCGCCAAGATAAAGAACGGGTCGAGCGGTGCATAAATGGCATACTCCTGCTCCTGATAATAGAAGCTAGATAGAAGCTGAAGTTCTTCTTGCTCCTCATCCGATTCAGGCTCAACCCCTGCCCACTCGTCTTCGTCTTCTACAAAGTCGGGCAAATCGCCCTCAACCGTCAGTACGACTGCTGTGCGCTTGAGAGTTAAGTTTTGCTCTTCTAACACGGCTTTAGCGGTCGGAAAGACTCGATTGAGTTCTTCTTCATCTTCGACTAAAACTGCTTCGTCCTCCTCTCCGTCTTCTTGCCAAGCAAAAATTTCTACAGGAGAGTCCGCTGGAAGCAGCAAGACATATTCCTGCTCTTCAACTTCTAGAGAATGCTCGATGTAGCAGGTAAGGGTTAGCCCTGCCTCATCGGTCAGGGTGACGGTTGGAGCATCCATATCAATGCTATCTTCATCCATTGGACTCTCTCTATCTCGATTCGACTTAGGCATTATTGATCCTTGGCGCGATCGCACTTAGCTCTCAGAAAAGTATCCCTCAGAATGGGAACCATTAGAAAGGATGAAAGATGACGATTAGAGGAATTCAGTCCGATTCTGTGCCTCATCTCTGATCTTTTTCTGAAGTCTCCGTTCATCTAACCATTGTTGCAAAATAAGGGACGCGGCTTTGCGATCAATCAGTCCTTTATTGCGTGAGGGTGAAATGTTTTCGGCGTGGAGTAATTGTTCGGCTTGATAGCTGGTTAAGCGTTCGTCTACATACTCGATCGGAAGGTTGAGCGCGTGAGAAACCGCTCTGGAAAACTTTTGCACCTGTTTTGCCTGGAAGCCTAATGATCCATCCATGTTGTAGGGCAAACCAATAATTAGGATTTGGACTTGACGATCGTGGATCATCGCCTGCAATTCATCAATCACCTGCTGAAAAGATTTTCGCTCGATCGTCGTTAATCCAGTCGCAATTAGCCCGGTACCATCGCAACCTGCAACACCGATGCGCTTTTGACCGACATCTAACCCCAAGGCAGAGACCAGACTCACGCTCATACCAGGAGGGTTGAATGACTTAACAGCAAGGATCTTCCCCACGAGGCTCTTTTTTAGACAGTGAATCTGGTTTGGTCTCGTCTCGTTTCACTGTCTTGAGCAGCGAGATGCGTCCGGGAACGGGTTTGCGAGACGGTTGAAGCCCTTGCAGAACGTCGGAGAGTTGCAGCCCCTCCATTGCAGCAGGTTTAGCTTCTCGGAGTTTGTGCCAGACCGATCGAGACATCACCAGCGTGTGGGCAATGCGATCAGCTCCAACTCGCTCTAAATATTCTTCTCGCTCAGGCTGATAGTCAGAGGATGAGAGGTGTAGAGCCTGAGCCGGGACTTCTTGCGTCACTCGTGCCATTTGAGCCATCAGTTCGGGGTAGAGCCAGGTATAGGCAGGATTGACGGTGAGTTGGGCGACGTGGGGCTGAGAGCCATCGCGACACAACTGCACTTGAAAATAGCCGATCGCGGCTTTGCGCTGCGGCTCAAATACATAGCCACTGACGAATTCAGTGCGGCTAAACAACTGTCTGACTCCTTCGGCGACGGAGCCAACTAAGCTCGTTTTAAAGTCTTGAACGTGACGATCGAAGACCTGACGCACGAGAGGCGGCATTGCCATTGTGTCAAGTTGATAGAGCAACTGAGCATCGGCATTGCTGACGGGCAGAAGGTTAGGCAGATCGGGTTCTCGTTCTGATAGCTCTTTGAGCCGCCCAGGAGCTATGCCCCAATAGGTCATGTGTGCCAACTGCTGAAACCCGTTTTTACGGTAGAGCGCCAAGGCGGACTTGTCGTTGATGTCAATCTCTAAAATCCAGGTGCGAGCTTGCCAAATTTTCTCTAAGCAATAGCGCAGCAGCAACGAGCCAATGTCACTGGAGGTCACGAGAGACGATTCGGCGGTCGGAGTTTCTGCGTCCTCTCCGTCTTCCAGCTCCGCGGCGTTTTGAATCATCACAGCATCGACTGCCACCCGATCGACGCGCCAAGTCGTCCCCGTTCGGTTAAAGGGCGACACTTGAATGAGTCCCTTAATCTGCTGATTGAATTCTGCAACGTGGATGCAGAAGGAGTTTTGAAAGGGATTCGGAAACAGACTCAAAACCTTGAGAATGCCATACCAGCGTCGAATCGCCAATGGCTTTTCTCTCACCATTGAGCAATCGGGGCTTTCGGTGTCTTCTGCCTCCGCGCAAAGCTGTTCGACCGACTCCAGATCGCGATACTGGATGGGACGAATCACAATATTGGTGGTTTGGGGAAAGACTCGAATCATAGTATTAAAGCGGCTATTCACCCTCAAGGTATGGGTTTGGCTGCAATTCTGGTTCAACCTTAAGGCGGATTCGTTGCCGAACTAGACCCTTAAGAGGTGCCAGCGTTGGGTTGGACGGAGGTGTGATCGAGGAGCGATTCAGTCGGACGGATCAGCACCACAGGGGTTTGCTCATCAGCGTTTCCAGCAGGATTGGTGATTAACGCCTGTTTGAGAAAGTTCATCTGTAAATCAGAAGTCGCTGCCAATATCTTAACCGCTTTCAAGTCGTTCACGTCTACGATCGCCGCAGATAGTCCAGTTTCGCGCTGAATCTGATCGACGATGCCTTGAGCGTTCTCAGGTCCCAGCACGATGAATTTATCGTAGGGAGGCAGGGTTCCGGTGACATCATCAATCAGGCGAGCTTGATCCCCGGCGACTCGATAAAAGAAACCCGGTTGCCCAAAAATTTTTGCGATCGCGCCGGCGATAAATGCCAAAAATACGCGCACAGGTCCAACGATGTTGATTAATGTCTGCAATCCACACGCCGTTGCAAGGCTCGAAGTCGGCAAAAATAGATAGCAAAGCCGAGTCGCTAACCAGCCAGGTTTAATCTCGCTGGGGTGAATAAAGCGTCCTTGCATGATGGCGAGAGGCGATTCTCCGATCGTCACCACGTCGCCAGGTTGGGCATGGGGTACGACATAGCGACGCACCACTTCAATCGGATCGTCTAACTCCGTCAGCAGATGAGTCCGAATGGGCAACACGTCTGAGTTAGCGGCAGGTCGCCAGCGCTTAGAGTCATCGGTGCTAGGAAACTTGAGTGGCACAACGATGTGACGGATTTTGGGAATTCGCCCTTGAGGTCCATAAGTGACGTAATGAATCTGCACCCAGGCAACTTTAAGATCGCTGAGGTTTTGTCCTTGCAGGTCGATCGAGATCTCGATCGGGTCTTCGTTGCTGACTGTGACGATCCGACTTTCCCAGTAGCGATCGTCTCTGACCGTTGCGTTTGGGTGGCGCGGCGTAACGCGGGTGTCGGTGGTGACTCCTTCGAGGCTGCCAGACGAGAGGAGCGTGACGTGCGCTCGAATCTCTGGCACCATGACTTCAAGGCGACGAGTGCGGTTGCGAAACTCTAGATTGCCGACCAGTAAGTAACGCTGTGGCTCATAGAGGTCAAACTCCCACTTTCCAGAGGTCAGTTCTAAATCGTTGCCGGGACGCTGCCGATATTGCGCTTCGAGTGCTAGAAGGGTCAGCACGACTAAGCCGATCGCGCTGCCGATGATGCTAATGAAGACGCTCTCGATAATTGCCACGAGTTCTGACTCTCAATAACGCTGTAACAAAGTCTAGAGCAAAAGGGGAAACGGGAAAGAATTTTGAATTGATCACTCCCAGGAAATTGCAGTTTAGTAAAGTCGCAAGTGACTGGGCTTCGACTTCGCTTAACCCGCAATCATCTGGTGGGTTGAGCGAAGTCGAAATCTACGGACAACGTAGCGAGGATTTCTACATTTCGCGCAAGTTCCTACTCTCACTCTCCTTTCCAATTATAAGATTTGTGCTGTCTCATAAAGTCGTCTCAAAATCGCTGTAATTTTCGCCCCATATTGCAAATCGGCTGCCCAACGTCCACTCAACTGATCAACGAGCGGCGCAACTCCGCGGGTCACAAAGTTAAATCGAGGGTTTACACTCTCCTGAACGAGCGGGGCAGTGCTGGCATAGGCTTTGAGAAGCTGAATGTGCGCTCTGACCCCAATCCGGGCACTGGGAAACGAAGCTCCGGCGGGAGTGCCTGCGACATCACCTAGCGACGCAAAATTGTTTTGACTCGGCTTGACCACCCCCCCAAAGCGCAAGAAGTCTGTTTCTAAACACATTTGAGAAAAGGCAATATCGTAATTTACGCCTTCAACTTTGCCTTCTTCTCGATAGAGCTGGGCAATGTCTGGAAATTGAGTCAGAGCCGCCGCGTTGTTATTTTTAAG
Source organism: Phormidesmis sp. (assembly GCA_965277365.1). Lineage (GTDB taxonomy): Bacteria > Cyanobacteriota > Cyanobacteriia > Leptolyngbyales > Leptolyngbyaceae > Phormidesmis_A. The sequence continues at coordinate 334,686 of CBDICO010000008.1, forward strand.
AAATAAGTTGAGATTGACTTCGGTGGTGACTCCGCTACTCATAATCTGATCGAGAGAACCTGCACAAATTTTGAGAATCGATCGCAGCAGCACAGTGCGAGTTTGAGCATCCCAGCCAACGACGATGTTGAAGTTTCGCAGGTCAACGGCTCTGATAAACACGACTCCGCGATAGTTGAGACGGCGGGTATTTTGGTCGGTTGAGAGATCAACGCCGAGCTGGTCAGCCAGGTCGATCGGAATATAAGCATTGCCACTGACGAGAATTCCTTTTTCACCATAGATCTGACCGTTGAGGTTGATGGTGATGGACTCATAGGTGTCAGTGGGCGTAGGAGTCGGGATCGGTATGGGCGTAGGAGTCGGCACTGGCAACCCTGCTATGGTGCGACTCCAGGCGATTAGACCGTCTGCGATGCCTGCGGCGAGATCGCGACGCTGATTTTGCAGAATGAAGCGATCGTCAGGGTTGGTGAGAAACCCCACTTCCATCAGCAGCGACGGGGGAACGGGTTGCCGACAAAATGACAGACTGCCGAGTGAGGTTGCGGTGTCGGGTTGAATCCCTCGACTTGGCAATTGAGGGACGCGGCGCACCAGCGATCGCAGCACCAAATCAGCCTGACTTTTGCGCTCATTATTGTTGGCGATGTAGTAGACGGCAGCACCGCGAGTCGAGGGATTTGAAAAGGCATTGGCGCGAATTTCTAACGCAACGTCGCTGCGGTTCCCTCGTGCATTAATCCAGTCATAAGTAGCGCTAGGGCTAAGTTCGTCGGGCACTGATAAGACTTCTGCCCCGCGCGATCGCAGTTCTGCCACCACGAGATCGCGAGTCAGGATCATTTCTCTGGCTTCAGTTGTGCCTGCAACAATCGCTCCGGGTTCGCTTACGCCATTGATGCGATCGCCGTGTCCGGCTGAAAGAAAGATTCGTCCCATCAGATACTCGTAGTTAGTGAGGTGTCGCTTAGAATTTGTAACTCAAAATTCGTTGCTTAAACCTTATATCTCAAAACTGACTCATCTGAAGTGATAGCGGTTGGGGTTTCTCAGTTCATCCTTCCTTTGCTAGAAATCCTTGTCTTAAAGCGTCTTGAATCAAAGTTTCGGCAAATTCTCCTAGACGCGGTGAACCCAGGGCGATCGGAGCAATTCGTTGCCAAACTTTGGCGATCGTCACCCCTGCCTTTTTCCAGGTGCCGCCTTGGGTGTGATAATTGTGCAAAATGGGCTGCAAGCGATCGAGGGCAGTCGCAAACCGCGCATCAGCAGATTGTTTGGTTTCAAATTCTTCCCAGAGCGACCGCAGTTGATCCGTTTGATCGGCGGGGAGTAGCCCAAAGATGCGATCGGCAGCGACTTTTTCGCGATCGGCTTGGGTTTGGATGGCTTGCTCGTCATAACAAAAGGTGTCTCCGGCATCGATTTCAACGAGGTCGTGAATCAGCACCATCTTGAGCACCCGGACTAAATTCACCTCGGTTTCTGCGTATTCGGATAGCAACATCGCCATCATTGCCAGGTGCCAAGAATGTTCTGCATCATTTTCTCGCCTGGATTTGTCGATTAACAGGGTTTGTCTCAAGACGTGCTTGAGTTTGTCGATTTCGACGATGAACTGAAGTTGTTGATGTAGTCGCGTATGATCTGTTTCCATTGTGAAGTTGATGAGTGAATGTCTAAAAAACCTTTATTCTAGATGGCAGACCAACCGCCTCTTCGGATACAAAGTATAGATGTACTATATTTAGCGAAGCCCTCGCCGCAACGATTCATCTTACCGTGACTCTTTATGAACGTCCCTCGTCTTCACCCTGACACGATCGAACAGGTCAAACAGCGACTCGATATCGTGGATATTGTCTCTGAGCACGTCGTGCTTAAAAAACAGGGCAAAGATTTCACGGGGCTGTGTCCGTTTCATGACGACAAATCGCCTAGTTTTAGCGTCAGTCCGAGTAAGCAGTTTTATTATTGCTTTAGCTGTGGGGCGGGTGGCAATGCGATTAAGTTTTTGATGGAGTTGGGGAAGCGATCGTTCAGCGAAGTTGTCCTCGACTTGGCAAAGCGCTATCAGGTTGCTGTCCAAACGTTAGAACCCGAACAACGGCAAGAATTGCAGCGTCAGCTCTCAGTGAGAGAGCAACTATATGAAATTTTGGCGCTGACGGCACGATTTTATGAACACGCCCTAAATCAGAGCCACGGAAAAGCCGCCCTAGAATATTTGCAGACCGATCGACAGTTAAGCCAAGCCACGATCCAGCAGTTTCAACTCGGCTACGCTCCTGGCGGATGGGAAACCCTCTACGGATATCTGGTTGAGCAAAAACACTATCCGGTGGCGCTAGTTGAGAAGGCAGGGTTAATTGTGCCGCGCAAAACGGGAGATGGGTATTATGATCGCTTCCGCGATCGCCTGATGATTCCCATTCTCGATTTGCAAGGACGGGTGATTGCCTTTGGTGGACGGACTCTGAGCGACGAACAGCCCAAATATCTCAACTCACCCGAAACAGAGTTATTTGACAAAGGCAACACGCTGTATGGGTTAGATAAAGCCCGATCGACGATCGCCAAAACGGATCAAGCCGTTGTCGTAGAAGGCTATTTCGATGTGATTGCCCTGCACGCTGGCAAAATCACCAACGCCGTTGCCTCGCTCGGCACTGCCTTGAGTATTGGTCAAGTCCGGCAACTGTTGCGCTACACCGAATCGAAGCGAATTATCTTTAACTTCGATGCCGATCGAGCCGGAGTTCAAGCCGCAGAACGGGCGATCGGAGAAGTTGCCTCGCTTGCTTATCAAGGCGAAGTGCAACTACGAGTTCTCAATATTCCTGACGGCAAAGATCCCGATGATTTTCTCAAAACCCACTCTGCGGCGAGTTATCAAGATCTCCTAGACGATGCGCCGTTGTGGATTGATTGGCAAATTCAACAGGCAGTTGCGGGGAAAGATTTAAAGCAGGCGGATCAATTTCAGCAAGTCGTGATCGAGATCGTGACGCTGCTGGGAAATTTGCCCAATCCGACAATTCGGACTCACTACATTCATCACTGCGCCGAGCTTTTGAGTCAAGGCAACAGTCGAATGTTGCAACAGATCGAGGAGAATTTGCGGCTTCAGGTGCGCGGTCAACGCTGGCACGGTCGATCGCAAAAATGGCAAACTCCTGGCGAAAGAACACTTTTAGAGCAGTCCGAGGCAGATTTGCTGAGAGTGTATTTGCATTCTGAGTCTCATCGACCACTAATCAGATCTGTGTTAGAGGAGCAAGATTTAGAGTTTAGTTTGTCTCATCACCGCTTTCTCTGGCGGCAAATCGTCAACTCAGAATCCGACCAGAATGCTCCTGATTTGTTGGCATACCTGCGCGATCGCTGCACCGATTTTCCGCGTGAAATGTCACAAGTCTATTCCCTGTTTGAACTTGATGAAAAAACGAAACTCGATATTTTAAGAGCCGATTTAGTGATTCGATCTGCCGCCGCAGCCCTCGAAGAAGTGATGTGCGAAAAGCGTCGCCGCCACTTCTCAGACCTGTGGAAGACCACCGATTTTGTTACGAATCCCGAACTTGCTCACCACTATCAACAGAAAATGCAATCGGAAGTGAAACGTATTCAAGAACTCAGACACCAACGTGAGGTGAACTTTGTAGATTTGGCAAAAGTCCCGATCGTGGGTGAGTTGTCTTAGCTCGACGTTATCCAAATAAACGGGGTCGATGAATGAGTCAAAAGGGAGCCGACCCCAAAGAGGTTATTGCCGACTCCCTCATGCTCAACGTTTTACAGTTGAATGGTGGTTTTGTCGTGCAACTCCTCCAATTGAATGAGGGAACCAGCACCGATGACAATATTGAACTTCATTAAAGAACGCTCAATTTGATATCCCGGCAAAACTCGAATGATTTGATATTCAGTCGTTAAATCACTCGTGCCATCCCATTTGAGCAATGCCAGTTGATTAGACGCAATTTCACTCAGTTGTGAAACAAAGTCCTCAATGACATCGCTAACATTCGGGAGAATGCCAGACGACAGGAAGATATAACGCTCTTGCAAGTCTAACGTTACACTGACTCGATAACGCCGTTCCGTTGAGCAATGTAACTCAACGGTGAACGAAATCGAGCCAGGAATCACAGTCCTAACTCCCATAGTTTTTGTCCTCTCGATTAATTCAAAGAGGACAAAAACATTGATGTCTCAGATATTCGGTAGGGGTGAAAACTGGTTGCAGGATCTTGATTCCAGCCTTTCAAGACCCCATAGCAAAGCCGACGGTGTACAATCATGAACGCCTCCTGAGTTATGAACGCTAACTAGGGATGGAAGTCCTCGGAGTCTGATTTGGTAGATCAGATTTCCGGGGCACGACTCCATCGCTGCCTAAAATTGTCCGGACTATTGTGATAAGTTAGGTGAATCTGAGACGGAGAGATAAAATTTGTTGAAAATGAATGTAGGAAACGATAAAGGCGGTGCCTAATAAGCATGTTGCAGTGGAATGAAAATTTCTAGCGTGCACTCCAAGGTTGGTTACATCCGCCGAACGTGATCGTTACACCTTCAGATGAATGGACGATCGCTGACCACAGTCTTCAAAGAGATGGGTTCGCGATCGTTTCATTCGTCTCATTAAGTAGTCGCTGCTTTTTCTAACATCAGTTTGGAACGCTTCAACGGTTCAGGAACGCCGATCTCTGAGAGTGGATCAATGATGATGCAGAGGTTATCTGTGTCCGCTGAACGCGATCGTTGTACTGCTCTATCTCTTAGGGGTGGCGGTACAGCTAAGTTATCTTTATAGTGGTTGGGTTAGTATAATTTAAGTCAAGTGATTTCGAGCGAGAGTCATGACTACAGTAGCTATCTTGCCAATCTCTAACGTTAATGGCGAAAAATTCTATCGAGCGATCGCAGAAGACAAATATTCTGTTGGCAAAACTGCGGGGCAAGCTCTGGATGCCTTAACTGCTCAATTGGATGAGATGGAACTTATATCACATTCCAGCCCAATTAGAGTTCCCATCAGAATAATGCTGAACCCTATGAATGAGAGTTAAAGAACTGATTAAGCTTTTAGAAGAGGATGGATGGTATCAAGTGCGAATGCGAGGAAGTCATAGACAGTTTCACCACTTCAGCAAGCCAGGTACAGTAACGCTGTCAGGTAAGCTAAGTGTTGATATTCCTCCCGGTACGTTGAACAGTATTCTCAAGCAAGCTGGACTGAAGTGAAATGAGTCAAAAACTGCGATACATGGTCGTTGTTGAGGAAGGAGGGACAAGCTACGGTGCCTATGTTCCAGATTTACCAGGTTGCGTGGCAGTTGGCGAAACACGCGAGGAAGTTTTGGAACTCGTCAAGGAGGCAGTTGAGTTCCATCTTGAAGGCTTACGTGAAAGAGGTGAGCCGATTCCTGAGCCTTGTTCTTCAAGCGAGTTGCTAGATGTGGCAGCCGCCTGACACCGCAATGGAGAAAACGGAATCAAGATTTCTCGCTCTGTTCAAGCGTTGTCTACCGTCGCTCACTTTTGCCATTACACCTTTAGGCAAATGGACGATCGCTGACCACAGTCTTCAAAGAGATATGGTCGAGATCGTTTTATTCGTCTCATTAAGTCGTCGCTGCTTTCTCTAACATCAGTTTAGAACGCTTCAACGGTTCAGGAACGCCGAGCGGATAATCACCCGTAAAGCAAGCCGAGCAAAACTCGTTGGTGTCTTCGCGAGTGGCGGTTAACATCCCTTCCCAACTGAGATATTGCAGAGAATCGACTTCGATTTGCTTGGTAATTTCTTCAACCGATTTTGTAGCGGCGATTAAATGATCTTGACTGTCGGTGTCGATGCCATAAAAGCACGGGTGCGTCACTGGCGGCGATGAAATTCTCATGTGAACCTCGATCGCGCCTGCATCGCGTAGCGCTTTCACAATTTTGCGACTCGTAGTTCCTCGCACGATCGAGTCATCGACAATTACAACGCGCTTTCCTGCCAGCACGTCTTTGAGCGGGTTTAGCTTCATTCTGATTCCCGCTTCGCGCATGAGTTGAGTCGGTTGAATAAAAGTGCGACCCACATAGCGATTTTTGATTAACCCTTCTGCATATGGGATTCCCGATGCTTGGGAGAACCCGATCGCCGCAGGTACTCCTGAATCAGGAACAGCGATCACGATGTCTGCATCCACAAACGATTCTGCCGCGAGTTGGCGACCGATTCGCAGCCGATAACTATACAAACTTTCTTCGTGCATCACACTATCGGGGCGCGCAAAATAAATCATCTCAAAGATGCAAAGCTTGCGCTGTGATTGCTCTGCCCAGCGAATTGACTCTAACCCGGCATCGGTGATCCACACCAGTTCACCTGGCGCAACATCGCGCAGATAATCGGCTCCGATAATGTCTAAGCCACAGGTTTCAGACGCGAGAACATAGCGAATCGGATCGTCGGCAGACTCTTGGGGAAGGGTGCCAATCACTAGGGGACGAATCCCGTTTGGGTCGCGAGTCCCGATCATGCCATCAGGAGTGCCGATCGCTAAACTAAATGCCCCTTGACAGCGCTTAAAAGCATGAATGGCAGCATCAACCCAGTGGTTTCCGGCGTTGACGGCTTCGGCGATCGCCCAGGCGATCGCTTCTGAATCGGTGGTAGTTAGAAAATCATGATTCTGTTCTAGGAGTTCTTGTCGCAGCGTTTGAGTGTTGACTAAGTTGCCGTTGTGAGCCAGCGCAATTTTGCCTAAGCGAGTTTGCACTACAGCAGGTTGAGCGTTGACTGCCCGACTCGATCCGGTTGTTGAATAGCGCGTATGTCCGATCGCTAGATTCCCCGTCAATTCGGTGAGAATTGTTTCGTTAAAGACTTGAGACACTAATCCCATTTCTTTGTGGAGGTGAACCACATCTCCGTCAAAAGTGGCGATGCCTGCTGATTCTTGTCCCCGGTGCTGGAGTGCATACAGCCCGAAATAGGTGAGATTGGCAACTTGCTCTCCGGGTGCATAGACCCCAAAGACTCCGCACGCTTCTTCTGGTTTGTCAGCCGACATGAGGGGGTCTTCCCATTCATGAGACGACTCAGAAGCAGGGTAATCGGACAACTTGTCATCAGGCAACATAGGTTTAACTCAAAGGTTAGTAAGGATTGCGTAATCTGCAAGCAGTGGCTCAGTGAGTAGAAGACTTCATGTGTCTTAACGTTTACTTAATAGTCTCACATATCTGATTCGATCCCGGTGGAAGTGCAAGAACGAGACTGCATTCCTACGATCGCAGGACTCTAATCATTTAATCGCCGCTCGATCGCGGTTTGCCATGAGAGGTGCATCTCTGCGATCGTAGCGTCAATTAACCAGAGATGGTCAGCCGTTGAAATTCGCAGCGATCGACCGCCGACTTGACCAATTTTTTGCCAGTGTGCGCTGAGTTGCAGGTTTAAATAGGTTTCCCAATCAGCTTGATGCTCTCGCGAAACTGAGACAATGATCCGGGCACCACCTTCTGCAAATAGCAGATGATCCCATCGCGCCGGATCAGCGTCGAGGGTAATTTCTGCTCCGTATTGACTGCTGAGACAGGATTCAGCCAGGGCGATCGCGAATCCACCTTCAGCACAATCATGGGCAGACTGAATCCACCCGCGACGAATGCCGTCTCGACAAATGGCTTGAACGGCTCGTTCCAGTGTGAAGTTGATCGTGGGAGGTTTTCCGGCGATCGTGCCATGCAGAGATGCCAAATATTCTGAGGCTCCGAGAGTCACCGATTCAGAAAGCGTATTCACCTCCAATCCGAGCAGATAAATCACGTCTCCTTCAGTTTTCCATCCCTGACCCGCAATCCGACTCAGATCGGCAATCAGCCCCACCATTCCGATCACTGGAGTCGGATAAATCGGAGCGGGTTTGCCGTCACTATCCAACGTCTCGTTATAGAGAGAGACGTTGCCACCTGTCACGGGCGTTGAAAATTCGGTGCAGGCTTCGGCGATCCCTCGACAGGCTTCGGCAAGTTGCCAATATCCGATCGGTTTTTCGGGGCTACCAAAGTTGAGATTGTCAGTGACCGCGATCGGGTCTGCCCCCACACAGCTTAGATTACGAGCGGCTTCTGCGACGGCAGCTTTGGCTCCTTCGTAGGGATGAAGATAAACATAGCGGGCATTGCAGTCTACGGTTGCAGCAACGCCTTTGGTCAGGGATGACGGATCAGCGACAAACGAGGAAGACGACGCATTTGCAAGCGGGCGAACTCGCACGACGGCGGCATCGGCTCCACCGGGGAGAGTCACCGTATTGTTTTGAACCTGGTGATCATATTGGCGATAAATCCAGCGTTTAGACGCGATCGTGGGCGTATCCAATAATTTCAGCAACACTTGATTCCAGGTGAGAAATCCGCTAGCAAGTTCGATGCCTTTTTCGTGGCAGGTCGGCAAGCGATCGTGGTTCCATTCCCACGCTTTAAGGGCATAGTCGGGCGGCTCTTTGAGTAGCTCGTGATGATAAATCGGGGTGTTATCTGACAGAGCCGTTGCGGGAATTTCGGCGGCGATTTCACCCTTGAAGAGAATTCTGACGATCGGTTCCTCAATCACCGTTCCGGCGACGACTGCCTGAAGTTCCCATCGTTTGAAGATATCGATTAGTTCTTGTTCTCGCCCTTTGTGCGCCACAAACAACATCCGTTCTTGAGATTCAGACAGCAGATATTCATAAGGCACCATGCCTGTTTCCCGCGCTGGAATCCGATCCAAATTCAACTCAATGCCGACTCCGCCTTTAGCTGCCATCTCAGACGTTGAGCAAGTCAAACCCGCCGCACCCATGTCTTGAGCCGCGACGACTGCCCCCGTTTTAAACGCTTCGAGACAAGCTTCGATCAGCGATTTTTCGAGAAAGGGATCACCCACTTGCACCGCCGGACGATCGTCCATTGATTGATCGCTGAGTTCTGCACTGGCAAAGCTGGCTCCGCCCATGCCGTCGCGTCCTGTTGTCGAGCCGACATACAAAACCGGATTACCAATGCCTTTTGCTCCCGACTTGACGATTTCGATCGTTTCCATCAGTCCCAACGCCATCACGTTGACGAGCGGATTGCCCGAATAAGCGGGGTCAAAATAAACCTCGCCGCCCACTGTCGGCACGCCGACACAATTGCCATAATGTGAAATGCCTGCAACTACGCCTGTGAAAAGGCGGCGCGTTCGAGCATCGTCTAGAGACCCGAATCGCAGAGAATTGAGTAGGGCGATCGGACGTGCCCCCATCGTAAAAATGTCTCGCAGAATTCCGCCCACCCCCGTTGCCGCTCCTTGAAACGGTTCGACCGCAGAGGGGTGATTGTGCGACTCGATCTTAAACGCAAGCTGCAAGCCGTCTCCTAAATCGATCACGCCCGCATTTTCACCCGGTCCGACGAGAATCTTGTCACCTTCGGTCGGAAACTGCTTGAGCAACGGACGAGAGTTTTTATAGCAACAGTGTTCTGACCACATCACGCCAAACATTCCCAGTTCAGCTTTATTGGGGTGACGACCTAACCGTTGCACAATGTCTGCATACTCTTCGGGCTTTATCCCTTCAGCAGCAATCTCTTCAGCCGAAAAAGGAGCGGAGGCAATCACTGGCATAAAATCCTGCACGATCGAGACAAGATTTCATTCTATCGGTATTTTTGCTGGACTCTCGATCGGGGTGACGGCGATCGGCTGAGTTCAACAGATTTTGCAGACGGCAAAAAGCTCAAGAACTAATGCCTCAGTATTTTAGGAGGAACTTGCGACTTCGATTCTTCAACCAGAGCCTATATCTCAGCTTGAACTACATCCCAAATGATGTTGAGGAATGGTCATATCAGTTTTGTTGAGACATTATCGGCAACGTCCCAATCAATATAAGTTAAACCTCAACAGGCATCTTGGGTTCAGCAGTGACTTGCGGTGCCTTTTCAGGTTGCTGCCCTACTGCATCGCGGAGAGTAATCAGTCGGGCACCTCGGCTGCGAGTGAAATAATTCCACCCCCACTGAATCATCACAATCAGCTTGCTATCAAACTCGATCAAATAGTAAATGTGAGCCACCACCCATATAAACCAGGCAATGATTCCTGAAAAGCGGATGAACCCTAGATCAACAACGGCTGCATTTTGCCCAATCACTGCCAAACTGCCCACCTCAAAATAAGAGAAAGCAGGCATCACTTTTTCTTTCAAACGCTTTTGGATCAGTTTTGCAACATATTTACCCTGCTGCATCGCTACCGGAGCGACTCCTGGTAAGGGTTTGTCAGTTTGGTGAGCAAAGTGCGCTAGATCGCCAATCACAAAAATATTGGGGTGGTTGGGCACCGTTAAATCGGGTTCGACGATGACGCGCCCCGATCGGTCAAGACTTGCCCCAGTTCGCTTTGCTAACACTTCGCCCATCGCAGAGGCTTTAACGCCAGCCGCCCAGAGAATTGTTCGAGACGGAATCTGCTCAACTCCGGATTCGCGCTCGATCGTGACGACATGATTCGCAATGTTGGTGACTTTTGTCTTGGTTTGCACCGTCACGCCGCGCTCGGTCAACGTTTCTTCTGCTTTTGCTGACAGGTCAGGCGAGTAGGGAGGCAGAACCCGATCGAGTCCTTCAATCAGCAAAATTTGAGCTTCAGTGGTGTCGATGCTGCGGAAGTCTTCTTTGAGCGTCTTGTATGCCAGTTCAGCGATCGCACCCGCTAACTCGACTCCAGTCGGACCGCCACCCACTACCACAAACGTCAACCAGGCTTTGCGCTTTTCGGGTTCCGGTTCCTTTTCGGCAGCTTCAAACGCCAAAAAAATACGGCGACGCATTTCCAGGGCATCTTCGACAGTTTTTAACCCTGGCGCGTCGTCTTTCCAATGCTCATTGCCAAAATAGTGATGGCTGACTCCTGTTGCCACAATTAAGGTGTCGTAGGGCAATTCTTGCTCGCGCAGCGTTACAACTTGACGATCGGCATCGATATCTGCGACCTCCTCCATCAGCACGCTGGTATTTTTGCTGTGGCTGAGAATCGATCGTAGCGGCGAGGAAATATCGGCTGGAGAGAGCGTTCCGGTAGCAACCTGGTAGAGAAGCGGTTGAAACAGATGAAAATTGCGTTTATCTACGAGCGTGACATCCACAGGAGCTTGGCGTAAGGTTTTTGCAGCATAAAGCCCACCAAAGCCACCGCCAATGATCACGACCCGATGCTTGGGTGGCTGTTCAGTTAAGTTATCCATTGGTTATCTGTGAAAGGTTTGATGATGAGTAAGAAATGGATCGAGAATTGAGCAGAAACCGATCGCAAGGAGCCATTGACTAGCCATACTGATTTCTACTAGTTTAATCAGCTTGATCAGGGATCTGGGTAGCTCTCGTTACGGGGATCAAAGAATCTTCTTAGAAAACCTCGATCGTCAGACTAATCCATCATTTTTTTGACTCACCATGAAGTTAAAAGAATGATTACGGAGAACGTGCCAGAGCAGGATAGTGTCTATTTTTAGCGATTTCTACGGAGAGGTTTGGTACGGTTCTAAAGAGATTCAAAAGAATCTTTTGTGGATCAAAACTCTCAATTCTCTACCTGGAAAAAGTCATGCAAAAATACGGCGTTCATCAAGAGGCTCCAACCAATGCCTGGATCATTCAAGTCTGGGTTTCCTTCCTGCTTTCAGCCTCAGCGACTACTATTGGAATTCTCAATCTTCCTGCAAACGACTGGGTTAAAGGCTATATGGGAATGGGCGTTTTGTTTTCAGTCGGTTCGACTTTTAGTTTGGCAAAGACAACCCGCGATGTTCATGAGTCAAAGCGGTTAGTGTCGAGAGTGGATGAAGCCAAACTCGAAAAAATGCTGACTGAGCATGATCCTTTCAATAAATAACGTCAGGAATTGGGTGTGAAGCTGTGAAGTCAACGATTGTTAGACGATCGCGTCTGATCCCCATGATTGACTAGAATGATTTGTGAGCATCCCGTAAATTTTTACCTCTGTCCTCTCTCCGCATGACTCAGCCGCCCCTTCCGCCCCGCAAATCGCAGACCCTCTTGGGGAGCCTTACCCAAGCGGTGCAAACGCTGACCAAAATCAACTTCTCAAAGCTGCGGCTCAAGCCCAATGCGCGAGTGCCAGAGCTTCTGCTGCAAGAGGCGGATGCACCCACCGCAGATAAGTTTCCGCTATTGGGCGATCGCTATTTGTTGGGGCGCAGTTCTAAATCCTGTGACATTGTGGTGCGAAATCCGGTCGTAAGTCAGGTGCATCTGTCATTACATCGGCAGCGACGGCACAAGATTTTAGGGCTGTTGGGGCGAACTCGATTTGAGCTACGAGACGAAAACTCGACCAACGGCGTTTATCGCGGCAAGCGCCGACTCAAATTGACCACGCTCTATGACGGAGATGTGTTGTCGCTGGGTCCGCCAGAGTTAGCGGCGGCGGTTCGGCTGCAATATGTTGATCCCCGTCCCTGGTATGTTCAAGCGATTCGATATGGGCTGTTTGGGATCGGTGGTGTGACTGCATTAGCGGTGCTGGCAGTTGGGTTTGAGTGGCAGCGATTTACGGTCTATCCCCTTCCAGTATCCGTTCAAGGTCCAGTTGTGGTGTTTTCGAGAGAAGGGCAGACTCTTCGCACTCCTCGCACCCAAACCCATGCCGAACTGCCTCAGCTTAGAGACTTTTCGCCCTATGTGCCCAGAGCGGTGATGGCATCTGAAGACTCTCGCTATTATTGGCATCTGGGCGTAGACCCGATCGGAACCATCCGCGCCCTCGTTACTAACGTTCGGGGAGGCGAGATCCGTGAGGGAGGCAGCACGGTTACTCAGCAGCTTGCCCGAAATCTGCTCAGTGAATATGTGGGTCGTCAAGATTCGGCAGGTCGCAAGATTCGAGAAGCGATCGTGGCTCTCAAACTCGAAACGGTCTACAGCAAAGAATATCTACTGCAAACGTATCTCAATCGAGTCTATTTAGGCAGTGGCATCTATGGGTTTGAAGACGCGGCACAGTTCTATTTTGAAAAATCTGCTAAAGAATTGAGCCTTTCAGAAGCCGCCACTCTAGTCGGTATTTTGCCTGCACCCAACAGCTTTAACCCAGTGCGGAACTATAAAGCCGCGATCGAATATCGCGATCGCGTGATTAGCCGCATGGCAGAGCAGGGTGTGGTGTCTCAAGAAGAGGCTCAACGCGCTCGGAGATCACGGATTGATATCAGCCCCAAAGCGCGGCAAGAACTGCAAAGCACGATCGCCCCTTACTACTACAGTCAGGTTTTTAACGAGTTAGAAGATTTGCTGGGCAATCAACTCGCTCAAGAAGGCAACTTCATCGTGCAAACCGGACTCGATACCCAAATGCAGACTAAAGCCGAAACGAGTCTGCGAAATGCGATTGCTAACAACGGAGCCAGTGCGGGATATTCTCAGGGAGCGTTAGTGACGATCGATGCCAGAACAGGCGAGATCCGCTCGATGGTGGGGGGCTATGACTATCAAGAAAGTGAGTTTAATCGAGTCACTCAGGCACATCGACAACCTGGTTCGACCTTCAAAATTTTTACCTATACGGCGGCGATCGCCCAAGGCATTTCACCCAGCACTGCCTATTCGTGTGCCCCGCTAGACTGGAGCGGACAGTATTATGAGGGCTGTCATGGCGGCGGTGGTAGCCTGGATATGTATAGTGGATTGGCACGATCGGAAAATGTGATCGCGCTGAGAATCGCTCAAGAAGTCGGGTTAGGAAAGCTCGTCGAAACGGCTCAGAAAATGGGCATTCAGTCAAAGCTAAACCCAGTGCCGGGGTTGGTTTTAGGTCAAAGCGAAGTCACCCCCTTAGAGATGACAGGAGCTTTCTCGGTGCTGGCAAATCGCGGGATTCGCCACCGTCCCCACACTATCAGCCGCATTTTAGATAGTAATGACTGCCCCGATCGTAAAAACCTCAACACCTGTCGAGAGATTTATGACGCTCAAAAAGATGGGGGCGAAAATGAACCGGTTCTTGAGCCAGGGGTGGCGGACACCATGACCACTCTCCTTCAAGGTGTGGTGCAAAGCGGAACGGGAAGAAGTGCTGCTTTGGGATTAGGAGAAGCCGGAAAAACGGGAACCACGAATGACAATGTTGATTTGTGGTTTGTCGGCTATGTGCCTAGCCGATTGCTGGTAACAGGCGTTTGGTTGGGCAATGACAACAACGCTCCTACGGGTGGAAATAGCGGACAGGCGGCTCAACTTTGGGGCGATTATATGAAACAAATTGTGCGCTAACGGACTGCCTTTCAGGATCAGTTCTTTCTGACTTCAGCTCATAAATTCACCCGAAAAGGTCAGGTTTCTAGCTAAATTCTCTCTGCAAAGAAAGCTGATAAAGTCGCGCTCAGTCGTGCTCAGTCGTGCTCAAAGGTAAACCTGACAAGTCACTCAACCATAAGTTAATTCTCAATGTATAGATGAAATGTGTTAGTAGATACCCATCTTTAACCTCTATCTTGAGATAGATTGTGAAAAGCCTTTCCAAAATCTTTAATAAATCTAGAGCATCAACCGACCTAACGATCCTTAAACCTGAAAATCTATGAACTATTGGGTGCAGACATCAGAGCTAAATCTAATCCAGTCGATGAGAGAAGCAGAGCGCGCTTCCAGGGCTACTGTTCCCTTCCTCAGACTGATTCCTCCTGAGCGAGTAGGTTTAGACGGAGACTATGACCATAGTGGATTATCGAAACGGGTAATATCTGCTTTTCAAGAACAATTTGAAGCTAATGAAATTGCTCAACTGCGAGTGTTGCAAAGAGGCAGAGTGATCATCTTGTTGGGTCGGATTTCTAACTGGCAACTGTTAACTCGGTTAGTCAGTGTTGGATTAGAAGTTTATGGTGCATCAACGGTGGAAACTCACGGTTTAATGGTTTTAGATGAAATGAAAGTTAACTAAACAATTTGATATTCAATGTTGTAGGCTTCTACCAAATCGCAAGTCTGGTGATCAGTGAGGTTGGTGTCGCTGAGTTCAAGGTTATAGAAATCTACAGCATCGGCATCAAAATACGGTCCTGCGTGCCAGATGCCTACGTTTAATTTAATGAAGCAATTGCCGGGGACGCGAAACGCTTTGAGGCTTTCTAGATCAGGACGATCGCTCACCCCGATCGCCACGGCTATCAGCCATTCTTGTCCCTCAAGAGAACCCAAACATTGAGTACATTGCTGATGACGAGTGATGTGGTGAAACTTGCGACCTCGATCGTGCAATCGCATAAGATAAAATCGCGGAATGCCTTTTTGAATCTGGAGTTGAGCATCTTGCTGATCATAGGCTTTGCTGTCATCTGAGGGGCTGATTAGTTGACCATAACGTTGAAAGCTTTCAGAGGTAATCAGATCTGCCTGAAGCCGTTGCAGGGAGTAAGTATCTGTCATGAAAACCCGTTTCTAGAAAGACGTTGCCACAGCATATCCTTTTTAGCATTGTTGGTGCTTTACCCTACTAAACGGATCAGTTTTATGATTAGCGCCCGTTCAATTCTCGATCATCTTCGTCGGGTAGTCGTTTCTGTTTTGTTGATGGGTCTACTGCTCTTCACGATCGCTCCTGCGGCTCAGGCAAACTCTGCGCCTGGTGCACCTGAAAGCCCTAGTGAAAAGCAAAAAACTCTTGATGAAGGCAACCGCAATGTCGTGGACAGCCCCGGTGCATCTGCAAAAGTCAATCTATCGACGAATGCGAATACGTCGAGCGCATTGAGTCGAACCTTGGAGACGACAAATTGATCACTGAAGTAGAAGATACCTTCGACAGCTTTAAGAAACAGGGTTAAGTCTGAACAGGGTGCTGACCATAGAACGGAAGCACTTCTGACCAATCAGGGCGATGTTCTTTTTGCCATTGTAGATGAGCGAGTTTAAGCACCGTCGTGACTCGCTCACCCTGCTCGGCTTCTGCTTCGATTAGCTGATAGGGTGTGTCCCAGGTTGCGAGAATCTGTTGCCATGCATCGTCGGTGATCACGGTATCTGGAAGAAGAGCCGTCAACCCAACTGAAGAATTTTGATAGATGGCGGCATATAACTCTCCGCGCTGGGCTGGCATTTGAACGGCGATCGTGCCTTCAGGCTCAGAGTGAGCGATCGCCGCCAAGCTCGACACCCCAAATAATGGAATCTGCAACTGTTGCGCTAAAGTTCTCGCGGTTACAACTCCGATCCGCGTTCCGGTGAAGCCTCCAGGTCCAATGGCGACCGCGATAAACGCCAAATCTGCCCAAGATTGCGGCTGCAAAAAATCGGATAGCAATCGGTGAAGATGGGTTGAAAGATCGCGTCCTAATTGCCAGACTTGGTGACGATCGTCGCCTGTAAAGTGGTCGATCGCTAACCCTAAATCAGGACTGCTCGTGTGAATCGCGATTCCGTAGGTTGATTGAATTGACAATGGAGTAATTAACCTGACTGACCACTCATTGTCTCATTGGAGTTGCCATTGTTAAACTTTTTAATCTGCATTAGCAATTTTCTCAGTTTGAGAAGATGGCTTCTTTAATTTCACCCAATTTCCCAAACATTTGATCAGGCTTTTGGTTGGCTGAAACCATCAGTGACCCCGCGTTTTCTGCCTGTAGGATAATTTGCTGGTCGGCTCTCCAAGTTCGGCGAGTTCCTTTTAGTAAGGTGCCTTGAAACACTTGTATTCCGTCTACTGTGATTGAAATTTGGGTTTGGTCGATCGTCAAAATTGAAACCTGGACTGGCGAATGAGGAACCCCGATCGTGGCAGGTTGAGCCAGCGTCACAAAATGTTTAAGTGGGCGAGATGGTGGAGCGAGCGATCGAGACACACTCATCATAAAGACTGGAAGACTCAACACAATCAACGCCATCGGAAATGACCAATTACTGATTCTTAACGGTTGACGGGAAGCGGATCGCACACTCGATCGCTTCGTCACCTTGGATGCAGACTTCGATAAAATTCTGGCTGGCTGATTATTGAGGGCGATCGGCGGAATCACTAAGTTTTTAGCAACGTGCCGATGAGTGACCGTTGGCGAAGATAAATCAGCGAGGACTGACTCTGCCGATCGATAGCGTCGATTCGTCGCGCTTTCTAATAGTTTGTCCAAAACAGTTGCGAGAGCATTGCTAACGGGAGTGGTGACGTAATCGCGCCAAATCCAGTGCCCCTCGGTGCCGTCAAATAAGTCAAACGGCGACATCTGCGTGAGGAGATGAACGCACGTCACGCCCAAGCTGTAGAGATCACTCGAAAATAATGCCTTGCCACGAATCTGCTCCGGAGCCGTGTATTCTGCACTGCCAATCATCGTCCCCGTTTTGAGCAACGCCGTCCCGGTTGCAAATTTAGCGGCACCTAAATCGACCAAAACAAGGGTTTGATCGTCATAGCGGCGAATAATATTCGCGGGTTTTATATCGCGATGAATGACGTGATGATGATGAATAAACTGCAAGACGGGCAGCAAATCTTGCAAAAGTTGACGAATCTGATCTTCCGTAAACGCTCCGCTCTTGAGTTCTTGTTCTAACGTCTCTCCATCAATCCATTCTTGAACTAAATATTGATGGTTGTCGTGTTCTAAATAAGCCAGTAATGTTGGAATTTGGGCATGATGTCCTAATTGCTCTAACCGTTTAGCTTCTTGCTGAAACAACTGAGAAGCAGTTTTAAGAAGATTTGGATCTTGCTGTTGAGGAAAAAACTGTTTGATCACACAGCGAGGTTTGAGAAGCTCTGCCTCATTGACCGCAAGAAACGTTCTGCCAAATCCACCTTGCGCGATCGGACTCAACGCTAGATAGTGATTTTGCAATCGCAATGGCGAGCCGCAGTGATGACATTCAGCACCCTCAAGATTTTGCGGTTTGGCACAGGTGAGATTTAGGCAATAACTCATGGCAGCACCCAAACGTTAAGAAGACTGGATTTATCTAGATTCGTCTGGCGCGATTGCAATCCGTAGAGTTTGGAAAGCGACTACTCTTTCTGCTGTTTCTCGATCGTCGCTTGTCTAAACCCCAATACAACCAAAATATTAGAAAGGGTCAAGAACGCTTCTGCACTTCCATGCAGCCAGTCTACATTAGCTAACTGGTCGTGATAAGCCACCTGAGCATAAATGCCAGCCGGGATTGTGACGGCAACAAACACCAGGGTCATATAAAAGCCGATCAGCGCTAAACGAGGCGTAGCTTTAGAGCGAGTCAGAAACCACAAAAATGCGAGATAAGGAAACAGCGAGAGTCCAAATAGAGTTTCTTTAGTCATGGTTGATCGGTTCTTGATGACCGGATTCGCGGGGTAGATTTTTGGACGATCGCCAAATCCACCAACCCGCGATCGCTAATGTGCAGTTTCCTACGACCGTCATCGCGGCTTGCACGGTCACCACCCAATCTAACGAGGCGGGATTGTCAAAGAAATGCCAGGTACAGGCACACATTGCGCTGACCAACGCAGGCAACATCCCAAACGAGAGCGATCGCCACGCGAGATTTCCACTGACTTCGGCATAGCGCCAAATCAGCCAGATTGCCGCGATCCATTCAACAACGCTAGAAACATGAATCACCCAGGTCGGAATCGAGAGAACGTGCATAAAAGTTTGTGAAGTTGGGACGGGTGGCGATCGATCGGCTTAATATTTGAGGAAGCAAGGGAATAAGATGGGTTCTTATCAGCTTAAGGTGAGTTGTCCCTACAAGATTGATTCAAACTCAAACCTTCTAAAAATGGATAAGCCTCGGGCGGTGTTGTGTGGTTATTACGGCATGGGAAACGGCGGCGACGAGGCGCTGCTGGCTTCTCTACTGCAAATGTTGCCGCCTCAAATCGAGCCTTTAGTGCTGTCGGGCAACCCTCAACAGACTCACGATCGCTATGGAGTTGCAAGCTGCGATCGTAAGTCCCTCACATCCGTCGTTCAAGCGTTGCGGAAATCGGATATTTTTATTTGGGGCGGCGGTAGCTTAATGCAGGATGCGACCAGTCCACTCAGCCCTTTTTATTATGGCGGCTTGATGAAAATCGCCCAAATGATGGGGTTGACGACGATCGCGTGGGCACAGGGCATCGGTCCCTTAAATCGATCGCTGACCCGATCACTGACGCAACACGTCTTAAAGCAGTGTGTGGGGGTGAGTGTGCGCGATCGCGCCTCTGCGTCGTTGCTTCATGAATGGGGAATCTCGTCGGTGTTGGCTCCTGATCCCGTGTGGGCGATGGAGTCAGAAGCCGTACCGGGATTGTGGGATTTGCCTGCTCCTAGAGTCGCCGTAAACCTACGATCGCATCCATTGTTAACGCCTGATCGAGTGACCGTTCTGACTCGTGCCCTGATTGATTTCCAAAAAGCGACACAGGTTTGTTTATTGCTGTTGCCCTTTCAGGCAAGTCAGGATCTAGCGATCGCCCAAGCCATTCAGCCTCGGCTTCCAGGTGTGAGCAAAATTCTCCTGCTCGAAAACCCGCAGGAGTTAAAAGGCGTATTTCGTGGGGTGGAAATGGCGATCGCGATGCGGTTACATGGGCTGATTATGGCGGCATCTGAAGGGTGTCGCTGTTTTGCGTTGAGCTATGACCCCAAAGTAAGCCAATTAATGCACGAGCTAGACATCCCAGGATGGGAGGTAGCAGACCTGCCGCTAGACGCGGATCAGATTAGCCAAACCTGGTTAGAGATCTATGCAAACGGCGATGCGCTCTCAGATGATCAGATTCATTCCTTGGTCGATCGAGGCTTGATGCATCGAGCGTTGCTCCAAGAAATCCTCAAAGATCCTAAAAGCTAAAGTATTATTTGTGCAGATCTGAATCAATTAAATGATGTGGTAAGAGATAGTCTTAATAAATGGGACAGAAATTTTAGATAGATGGTTTAATTCTAAGAATCTGTCGGTATAACTAAGTCTGGAGAACCCAGATTTTGATTTGAGTTTTCACCTGCCAGCCAAAAAACGATCGTAAGGTTCCTTTCTTCTAAGGTAAACAGTGATGAGTGAAGCCGAAACTTCAAACAATAATCCCAGTTTGTTTGATTCCATTCCCCCGTCTGAGCCAGTTGCGCCAGACTTGATCGTAGAAGAATGGACAACGGTTGACTTTCCCAACGCGCTGCCCGTAGACGAGATTCCTTACGCAACTCCTGCGAACCCAGATCAGAGTGAATTGCTGCAATCACTGAGCGATCGTATCCAAGCATTAGAGCAACAAAATCAAGACCTTTGTCGACAGAAAGCCGATCTAGTGGGCGTGTTAGAGAAACAAGATCAAGAATTTCATGCCCAAATTGCCAACTCAAATAAAGCACTGCAACAAACTCGCAATATGCTGCGGCTAGAGCGACGTGGCTGGGAGTCACAATCCACTCAAATCAAACAGCGATCGCAGGAGCAAACCGCCCACATCGCTCAACAAATTCAAGAATTGACGACCACTCAAGAACAGGTTGTAAAGCTATTTCGAGAGTTAGAGCAATCTCAGCAAATCGCTCAGAGACAGCAAATCTTGGTCGAGACGCTGACCCACCAGCTAGAAGCCAGTCAAGAACAAGTCGCCCAGCTAGAGCGAGAATGTGCCTTGACTCAACAGCGCTACACCGACCAAACGCAACTCGTGCATCAAACCGAGAATGCCTGTAAAGATCTCCGATCGCGCCTCCTGCGGCAGCAGCGTTACGCCATGCAGTTTAAGACGGCTTTAGAGAAGTGTCTTGATGTCCCGGTGGCTAAATCGGTTGATAGGTTAGATGACTTATCGCTCAACGCCAGGGTAGAGCCTCTCAAGCACGATGCGATCCATCACCCCTCTGATTTGTTATCGCCCAAAGCGCAACCTGTCCAACCCTGGTCAGCTCAGCCCAAATTTCTAGAACTCGACCCGCTGCTAGAAGGCTCCCAACCAGTTTACATTCCGTCTCCCTGGGATGAAGAACCTGCCGTTGACGAGACTGACGATCGGGCAGTCTATCATGACATCGATACCGCGCCTGTGGCAGCGCTCGCAGAAGAGTCATTTGAACTCCCTGTGATGGATGCGCCCAAAATTGATCCGCCCGTGGTGAGTTACACAATTCAGCGACCGACCGCTTCAGAACACGAGTCATCGTTTTTCCCCGAAATTCAATTATTTACGCCCGATGAGTCACTTCCCGTTGAGACTCTAGAGGCAGAATTAAGGCAGACAAACCAAACCCCATCTGCGATCGAACTCGACTTAGAACAAAAAATTGAGAAGGCTCTGCATTCATTTGAAGAATCTGTAGCTGACCCTTTTGTCTCGGCTGCTGATTTTGCGGATTCACTTCAAGACGATCAGGAAATTTTGAACGAGATTCACTCGATCGAGGAGTCTGCTAACCCAGAGCAAAAGACTGATTTATTTAAGCCTGTGGCACCTCAACCGGACGCGATCGAGCTAACGTTATTTGAGTCTCAATCTTCATCACCTTTTATCACGCTGCGATCGGGGGCATCTCAAAATTCTGCTCCAACCGAGGTGACAGCGAGTGAAATGCCCCTTGCGGCGAGTGGACTTTCTCCGATCGTGTATCCCTTACGATCTTCTAAAAAGCTAAAATCTCTTGCTGCCGTTGACTTACCTTCTTTCCCACGCCGCAGCAATTAGATAAAAGTCCGCCAGAATTTGGGAGCTATCTTACGGGTTGTCGCTGGCGCGGAAGTAAAAGCAAAAATTGGACGAGGGGATGCTCTCTACTAAACTCGTTGATCAACGAAAACCTGAAGAAGTCAGTAAACTTCTTGCAAAAGTCCGAAGTTGCTCTCATCCCCCAACTCCTTCTCCTACCTGTGGGAGAGGGGCTTTGGGTGAGGGCAGCGACTTTCGCAAGGGGTTTAGTCGATGCTGCATAGATGCAGACGATTAAGATTTCAGCATAGAGATTGAAGAGATCGTAGGATTTAAGACTGGGCTGATTTGCTGAAAGTCGGATAGACTGAAATGTTGCTAAGAGTGCCAAATTGGATAAGGAGATTATGCCCTAACTGTCCTGGTAGAGGATCTGTTTCCTGAGGCACTCTATAAGCAGATTGTAGGAACGTTTTAATGCCAGATTATTTCTGTTGCTACAGTGGCAAAAGAGCCGATGATGAATGCGTCTTAGCGTCACGCCTACACGATTCGTCAAATCACCGTTAACCGACCACACCTTGCAATTGGAATAAGTGTTTCTGTGAGCGTAATGCAGTTAAATAGCCCACCTGCCCCGACCATTCCCTTGATTTTAGACGGTTTGCCCGATCCCCCCGTTCTGGAAGGCGTTTGCCCTCGACGGGCACGATTGCAGATTGACTTATTGCTGTTGGCGATCGAAGCGCTCGATCTGGGCAGTTCAGAGGCGATCTTATCCACTGCCAACGATCTAGACTTGCGGGGAATTATCAAAAATCGGGTGGTTCTCTGGCGCTTACGCAGCACCAATCCGTTTAGGCGCTATAGTCAACGTCGCCCCCTGACGCTGATTGAGGCAAAAGCTCTAGTCGTGATTACCTGTTATCTGGCGCGTCGTTTAACCGTGCTAGTGCGGCAATTGCTCTTGGCATATCAGCAACTCAATGAAAAGCAGCTATCCACTGAGCATCATTTTCGCCTGTCAGAATATCTAGAGCGGTTTCGCGCCCATTTTCGCAGCCGGATGAATGCCCGACGTGCTGGGGTGATGGTGTATAGCTCGGATGAAAAGCTCGATGAACTGGCACTCGATTTGCTAGGTCAATTGCTGTTCTGCACGGGCACGTCAGGAATGCAGCGCTTGTGGATCAGTTTGTTTGACGGAGAAGTAGGATGACCATCCAACGCCAATATAGTTTGCCCAATTGCACCTTGGTTTTGGAGGGTTTAGCCGATGCGATCGCGGCTCCTCAGTCTGAGGTGCGCCCCATAATGTCACTGCTGATCAACGCAGAGTGCTATCTGCTGGGGCAAGAAAAGCCTCTAACGGGGGGACGAGAGTTTTTTGAAAGCTTAGTAACTGCCGTCAGTTTGTATGCCCAGGAATTTCTGAGTGGAATTCATCTGCCGCGCCATACTTATAGCGATCAGCCATCATTTGTGAAGTTAGAGCGGCTCGATCGCATCTATCATCGCCTTACGGTCGAGCCGAGGGCTGATCACACGACGACTGCTGCTCAAAAAGTTGATTTGAGTACCGTACAGCTTTTTGACTTGGTAGAAGCGATCGACCAATTTATTGCTGATACGCAAACGTTGCCTTTGTGGTCACTAAATTTAGCGCCTGTCTCAAAACGGTATGCGTTTGCGCGAGAGCCGTTGGCAAAACAGGCAGTTCCGGCAGCGATTGGGCTGTCGAGTTTGGCATTAGCCGCGATCGCCTTTTTCATGATTCCTGTGCCGAAGGTCAATAATCCAAAATGTCTCACGGCTGGAGAATGCCCAACAGCAGCGTCTCCACAAGCAACTGGAAGTCCTGCTCTAAGTCCTTCAGCATCGCCCAATTCGCAAGCATCGGCTTCACCGAGTCCGAGTCAATCGACTGAACCTGATTTGGCACAGCTTGAAAACACGCTGAATACGACTCCTGCCATCACTGATCCGCAGGAACTCGATCAACTCCGGCAACGGCTTTATAACCAAATTAATGACAAATGGAAGCCGCAAACCAACCCGACTCAAGATTTAATTTATCGGGTTGGAGTGGGGAAAGATGGCGCGATCGTGGGCTATAAGCCCGAAAGTCCGGGAGCGCTTGAAAATATAAAACAAACGCCGCTGCTAAATTTGCTGTACATTCCAGCCGCCGGAAGCGCCCCGTCGCAAGATCCGATCGGACAGTTTAAAGTCGCCTTCACCTCGCAAGGCAAGCTAGATGTCAGCCCCTGGGAAACCGCGTCGGAGTCGCCCAGCCCATCTGCTGCGTCACCCAGTCCAAACGCTTCGCCTAGCCCAACTGCTTCTTTGAGTGGGTCTTCGACCGCTCCCGCAGAAATCACAGAGTCGTCTCAGCTAGAAGCGTTGCAGCCCAAACTCTATGACCAGCTTGACCAAAATTGGAAAGGCAGCCCTCCGTTTGACAAAGATGTGCTGTTTAAGGTGAGAGTCAAGGCAGATGGCACGATCGCTGATTATGAAGCCGCTAACCAATTTGCAGCCGATCACGTTCAATTTACGCCACTGGCTCAGTTAGGCAAACCAGCCGACTCAAATGCACCTTCCTCAGACTCTCTGGCTTCTTTTAAGGTGGTCTTTAAGCCGAGTGGCGCATTGCAGGTTAACCCATGGTATGGGCGACGATAGAAAATAGGATGGTAAGGGAGGCTGCTGTGAATTTTCAGACGGTGATTGCGACGCTGCATCAGTTTTGGGGCGATCGAGGCTGTTTAATTGCTCAACCCTATGACACCGAGAAGGGGGCAGGAACCAAAAGTCCCCATACGTTTTTGAGGGCGATCGGACCTGAGCCGTGGTCAGTAGCCTATGTCGAGCCGTGTCGCCGTCCGGGAGATGGGCGCTATGGCAAAAATCCCAATCGCTATCAGTATTACTATCAATATCAAGTGTTGATTAAGCCATCACCCAACAATATCCAGGAAATCTATCTAGATTCTTTGAGAGCGTTGGGCATTCGACCAGAGGATCATGATGTCCGATTTGTTGAGGATAACTGGGAAGATGCGGCGGTCGGTGCGTGGGGCGTAGGCTGGGAAGTTTGGCTTGATGGCATGGAGGTGACGCAATTCACCTATTTTCAGCAGTGCGGCGGAATCGATTGCCGTCCGGTGTCGATCGAGATCACCTATGGTCTAGAGCGTCTGACGATGTATCTGCAAGGCGTGGACGCGATCGCCAAGATTCAATGGAATGATTCTTTAACCTATGGCGATGTTCACCTGCAAGGCGAGATCGAGCAATCGACCTATAACTTTGAGGCATCGAATCCTGAGTTGCTGTTCAACTTGTTTGGGCTTTATGAACAGGAAGCGGGGCAGTTGATTGAGCGATCGCTCGTTTTGCCTGCTCTAGATTACGTGCTGAAATGTTCCCACACTTTCAATTTGCTAGATGCAAGGGGCGTAATTTCGGTGACAGAGCGGACGCGCTACATCGGCAGAATTCGCACAATGGCGCGGCAGGTTGCACACCTTTATCTCAAGCAGCGCGAGGAGCTTGGGTTTCCGTTATTGAAAGGCGAAAAGGTTGGGGCTGTTTAATTCACAGTCCGTTCGTTATCATGACCAAACTGTAGAGACGTTTCACCGAACTGTCTCCATGACATCGGGTAAGCGCGCAATCATTCATCGCATTCAGTGTGTGAAATAGTCAAGTCATACCATTCCGATTCTTAAATGTGACAGACGATCGTCGAGACATTCCACCGAAACGTCCCGACCGCATCGGGTTCATTGGTTAATTTGGTATTAACCTTACATCGTCAAAGATTGTGAATTTGTCTCAATCAACTTCGCCAAGTCTTTCAAGAAAGCGGCTGCATGAGCACCGTAGATAATTCGGTGATCGCAGGTGATGTTGACTTTCATTTGCCGACGTACTCCCAGCATTCCATCATTGGTGGCAACGACTTGGGGGCGAGAGGCTGCGATCGCTAAAATTGACCCTTGACCCAGCGGGAGAATTGCATCAAATATCTCAACTCCAAACATCCCCAAGTTAGAAATGGTGAAGGTTCCTGAGTTATATTCTTCAGGCTGTAGCTGTTTAGAACGTGCCCGATCGACCAGATCTTTCCAGTTGCGCGACAGCGAATAAATATCAACCTGATCGGCGTTTTGCAACACTGGGGTAATTAGTCCACCGTCATCCATTGCGACCGCAACGGCAATGTTAATTGCAGCGTTATGGCGAGTTCCTTGATCAACATAGCTTGCATACAGTAGCGGATGCTTTTTTAACGTGACTGCAACTGCTTTTGCCAACAGTGCCGTCATCGTCACGCCCTTAGATTTAAGTTGCTTAGAGAGGCTGTCTAACTCATCAGTTGTAATGGTGTAAGCGACGTGATAGGTGGGCACCTCTAAGCTAGTGAGCATATTTCGGACGACCGCGTTTTGCAGCGTGGTCATCGGCGTAATCTGCCCTGGCAGGGCGGGAAGTGAGGCAGGTTTTGCGGCGGTTTTGGGCGTGGAGACTGGAGCGATCGCTGCCACAACAGGCGCTACAGGAGCCGCATTCCCGGCGGCAGCTTCGACATCTTCTGCCACAATTCGCCCATGCGGACCACTGCCTTGCAGCATGGCGAGGTCGATGTTCAAATCTTTTGCCAGCTTGCGAGCGCGAGGAGACACTATAACCCGTCCGTTTTTGGGAGTGGTAGCCCCGCGATTAGTGCCAGATCCGGCTTCTGCTTGAACGGTGACGGCTTCTTGCCGTGCAGCAGTTGTTTCAGCAGATACTGCCGCAGGTTGAGCAGATCCGGCACTTTGCTTGGCGGCTTCAATTTCTGCCTCGGTTTCTGCAAGCAGCGCGATCGCCGAACCCACAGGGGCAGACTCTCCGGCGGGGGTGACAATCACCGCTAAATATCCTTCATAAAAGGACTCCACATCCATGTCAGCTTTATCGGACTCAACCACCACCACGGTTTCGCCTTTTTCTACCTTGTCGCCCGGAGATTTGACCCAGGAAACAATCTTTCCTTCGGTCATAGTGGAACTGAGAGCAGGCATGAAAATTTCGTTAATCATTGCGGTGATATCCGGGGCGGCGAGGAGTTTAGGGATTGGCGGGAGTCGGGTAAATGTCTAAGTAGATGATGAAACTCTGTTGCCAGAACTTGCACATCAAATCTTATCGGATTCATACCCGAATCTCAACGAATTAAATTTCAAAAGGTTTAGGCGAAGCATTTGAGCGATCGGGCGCTGAGTTTGGCGGAAACTTTGTGCCGAATGCTTCACTCCTATGGACTCAAATCTACTAGGGAGGCGAGAGAAAATAACTTGGACAAACAAGGGGCTTAAGCCCCTCTTTCAGTACGATCGATCCCTACGAGACGTTCAGCTTATTTTTACTAGCCTCCTAAACGTCGCCGCGAATTTCTTCGACAATGCCGTCTCGCAGAAGAATCTCGACTTGCATCTTCTCGATTAGGTTGTCACCTGGCTCGATGCGGAAGGTGCTGTTGACCTGTCCTTGACTGACTTCTTGATTGAGTTCTAACATTTGCACTTGCTGAAGCTGTTGGAGAAGCTGATTTTTTTGCTCTAACAGTTCGCTTTTGCGCTGGTTAAATTGAATCTTAACCCCTTCAATTTGTTGGGCAGCTTCGGGTCCAGGGGGTTGCAGGGTTTGCCGCTGCATTTCAGAGACGACTTGCTGCAATTGCATTTCTAGTTGCTGCAATTGGTTATCAATCTGATTGAGTTGTGACTGAAGTTGCTGCTGCGCTTCTTCCTTCCAACGGGGTGTCACGATCGCTTTGATGTTGACATTTCGCTGCAATAACAAGTGAGATTTTGAGTCGTCCATAAATGCTGTATTCAGAGAGGTTTGAGAGAGGTCAACTAGCGGTCAGAGAACGATCTCGCGTCAATCGAACATCTCATTAATCATACCTTGGTAGCGATCCATCACGACATTGCGACGAACTTTCAGGGTTTGGGTGAGGAGATTGTTCTCGATCGTAAACGGCTCTGGCAGCAGACGGAAGGTGCCAATTCGATCATCAGGACGATATCCCGGACGCTCTTTCACTAATCGATTTAATTCTTGCCGAAATAGATCTTGAATCGGTTGGCTCTTGAGATCAAGCGTTTCCGAAGACTGAACGAAAGTCGATTTCTCTAACGCTTCTAGATTGGGAACAATCAATGCCCCCAACACTTTTTGATCTTGTCCTACTACCATAATTTGATCGATATAAGGACTCCGCAAACAGGCATCTTCGATCGGTTGTGGCTCAATGTTTTCGCCGTTGGTGAGGACGATCGTATCTTTGGCACGTCCGGTAATAATCAAATTGTTGTCGGCTGTCACCATGCCCAAGTCGCCAGAGTCAAACCAGCCATCAGCATCGATCGCGTTTGTCGTCGCTGTCGGATTGTTGTAATAACCCTGCATGACTTGCGGACCGCGAATCAACACCAATCCACGCTGCCCAGATGGAAGCGGTTTGCGCGTTTCAAAATCCACAATCTGGATCTCGGTGCCGGGAAGCGGTTCACCATCTGCCCCCCGAATATTTCGCCACGGACGACGCACATTCGTAATCGGCGAAGTCTCCGTCAATCCATATCCGCCCAGAATGTCGATGCCGACGATTTCAAAAAAGT
This sequence comes from Phormidesmis sp., assembly GCA_965277365.1. Classification (GTDB taxonomy): domain Bacteria; phylum Cyanobacteriota; class Cyanobacteriia; order Leptolyngbyales; family Leptolyngbyaceae; genus Phormidesmis_A. Next base: position 363,024 of record CBDICO010000008.1, read on the forward strand.
CTTCTAAGTGATCGGCGATCGAGCCGCCACCACTGACGACAAACACTAAGTTGCCGCCCGTCCCGGCTCTGACTTTTTGATAAACCAGTTTATCTCCAACGAGATGGACTGGCAAAAGTGCAGACATTTGCAGCGTTGCGGTGAGTCGTTCCAAAGCTGAAGGATTGGGACGATCGAGGTTCATCCCCTTCGCAGTTCGACGTGCCAACACAAACCGCCGACTGGTATCCAGCAGAAAATTCACCAGCTTTTGTTGATTGGCAGGCTGCTCTCTAAACTGTTTCTGAATGCCCTCATAAATCGATTCCCACAGCCGAGGAACGCCCACCATATAGTGAGGTTGATAGTCTTTAAGATCTTTTTTGACGTGACGAATCGAGGTGTAAATCTGAGTGCAGCCATTCGAGAAAATAAAATATTCAAATGCCCGTTCATAAGCGTGCCAAATCGGGAGAATGCTGAGAACCTTTTCTCCGGCTTGAGGCTCTACCACCGCGTAGGCACCCGTGACTTGAGAGAGTAGATTTCCGTGAGTTAGCATCACCCCTTTTGGCGTTCCGCCTGTGCCAGACGTATACATCAACGTGGCGAGGGTTTGACGAGTCTGATGCACGGATTGTAGGGAATGATGGGCACCCAGTTCTAAAACCTGCGAGAAGTTAAAAATTTTTAGCGTCTCGTCAGTCGATGCCGTCTCATCCGACAGCAAAATCACAAACTGAATCGGCAGATCTGTTAATCCGGGATGGAGTTTTTTTAGCAGATCTAAATCTTGGACAATCAGCGCGATCGCGCCACTATCTTTGAGAATGAACAGCAATTCTGCGGGGTCAGCCTGAGCACCTCGCACCACATCGACTGCGCCCGATCGCATGGCACCCTGATCCGCCACGATCCAACGAGGGCTGTTATCTGAAAACAATGCAATCCGAGGAGGAATTGCCTCCGTCTCTGCCTGAATGCCTAAGCCCTGCAACCCCGCTGCAAATTGCTGTATTTTTCCATACACCTCTGCATAAGTCATTTTGGTTTCGGGCTTGGCGTGAGGGTCATAAACCGCTGTCACGTTGCCAAACCGTTGAGCCGCGATCGTCCACACATCGGGCAATGACTCAACGGATTCATACTCTGAAGGACGGTGCACAGCGGAACGGTTCATTGCAAATACCTCCTGAAACCTATTAACTGTTATTTCTCAAGTTTCTCACACTCCCATTTCACCCTAGCTTTTTGACAGAGCGGACAGGACTTTAAATAGACAGAGGGAATTTTGTCTACCTGGAAACAACTTCTCGATCGTTTCGAGATTCTGCTAGCGGATTTCTATATCGTTTCGCTCAAAAGCACTGAAAGACTCTGCACTAGGAATTGATATTTGATCTACAGAACTTTACACTCTGAATGTACAAGATTCTCCTGAGTAAACCATGTAATCGAGTAGCGTAGATGACCTTGATCGATCTGCCAATACAATGTTTTTCGTAGCCGACTTAAGACACATCTACCATCTTTTTAAGGTCAGTCCAAGCTCTATAGATGACTACAGGCTAAAGAGTTTAGACAAGTTTGAAGTGTGCTTTGAAACGACGGGAGCCACTTTTGATGAAGTCAAGAGTTCGTGAAGTTGACTCTGCCACACACCACTAGAATGGTCGAAAACAACGTCACGAAAAAGGTCACTTGCGGTTTGCGAAAATGCCCACTTTCGTCAGTAGGCTCTGTACAATGGCTTCCATAGCTATCTATCCGGTGCTTTTTGTTTGTAACCACCCTATCCGATGGATAGCTTTCTTGTCAAAAATTGTCCGAACCATTGCTATATCGTTTCGCTCAAAAGCACTGAAAGACTCTGCACTAAGAATTGATATTTGATCTACAGAACTTTACACTCTGAAGGTACAAGATTCTCCTGAGTAAACCATGTAATCGAGTAGCGTAGATGACCTTGATCGATCTGCCAATACAATGTTTTTCGTAGCCGACTTAAGACACATCTACCATCTTTTTAAGGTCAGTCCAAGCTCTATTGATGACTACAGGCTAAAGAGTTTAGACAAGTTTGAAGTGTGCTTTGAAACGACGGGAGCCACTTTTGATGAAGTCAAGAGTCTATCTTCTCAGCCTTGTAACAATTGTTGTCTCCTTTCTGTGCCATCACCGATCGCTGCTACAGATAAAGCGTTAAACGAAACTACAGCCGACCCGCAAATCATCATCCCCACGTCTCTATCCGCAAATATCTTAGGTAGAAAAAACTCCTGAAGACCTATCGGCTTACAGGAGTTCTAATCAACAAACGGGACTGGCGCGGCTCGAACGCGCGACCTAGCGCTTCAGATTTGTGTGAGTTTCCCCACTCTCTGGACTATCCCTTCACCCTAAGCAGCGGCTCGTAGGTGGTGACCATCTAGTCTCTACACCTTCCTCAATGAAATACTCGTTTTTACTAAGTCAATTCACCCAGGCTTGGCTCGGTATTTCCATGAAGTGTAACGATCGATTATTAGAAATCGCTGTCTCACTTTTTAGGGTTCACCGACTTTGATCACATTCACACGCAGAGTTTCCTCTACGGTGCCCAAATCACTCAGGAGGCGCTCGCTCTATCCATCTGAGCTACAGCCCCAAACCAAGCGAATTATAACAGTCCAGCAGAAAGATGGGGAGAGATCGCTGACCCAAATCTCAATCAGAGTGACTCAGTGCTGTAATCTACAGATTTATGATGTGAGTAACTTATCGGGAGATGTGAATGAATGTCAGCCTAGTGGTTTCCAACCTTTTGAATCCGCCTGTTCTATTCTTCTTTTGGGGAATGCTGGCTGTTTTAGTCAAATCTGATCTCGAAATTCCCGCTCCCATTCCGAAATTATTTTCGTTATATTTGCTGATCGCGATCGGGTTTAGAGGAGGCTCAGAATTAGTCAAAAGTGGCATTACTCAAGATGTCTTTTTAATGATCGGGGCAGCCATTCTCATGGCGTGTGTCGTGCCGATCTACACGTTTTTCATTTTAAGAATCAAATTAGATCCCTATAATGCAGCCGCGATCGCCGCGACTTATGGCTCAATTAGTGCCGTCACCTTTATCACGGCTGGATCATTTCTCGATCAGCTTAACATTGCCTCTGACGGATATATGGTGGCAGCGTTAGCATTAATGGAGTCACCCGCGATCGTGGTGGGTTTAATCTTGGTGAAAGTCTTTGCATCTAACCAAGATGGGCAGGAGTTCGATTGGGGAGAAATCTTGCGCGAGTCGTTTTTTAACGGCTCCGTGTTTTTGTTGTTTGGCAGCATCCTCATCGGCATCTTGACCGGAGAGCATGGCGAACAAGTCTTGAAACCCTTTACCCAAGATTTATTTTATGGGGCACTCACCTTTTTCTTACTAGATATGGGATTGGTGGCTGCAAAGCGAATTCAGGACTTGCAAAAGGCGGGCGTGTTTTTGGTTGCATTTGCGATTTTGACCCCGATTTTTAACGCTGGAATTGGCATCGCGATCGCTAAACTCATCCAAATGCCTCAAGGAAATGCGCTGTTGTTTGCCGTTCTCTGTGCGAGTGCGTCTTACATTGCCGTTCCGGCTGCGCTGCGGCTCACCGTTCCTGAAGCCAACCCTAGTTTATATATTTCGACGGCTCTCGCAGTCACCTTCCCATTCAATATTTTGGTAGGAATTCCTCTCTATCTGTATGGCATTAATTTGTTCTGGAGCTAATTATGGAAGTCGTCAAGCGCATTGAGATCATGGCGAGTTCGGTCGAACTCAATAAAATTCTGAAAGGGTTAGAAAAATCAGGCGTTCCGAGCTATACCGTGATTCGGAATGTGGCTGGAAGGAGTTTGCGGGGCACCGTGTCCGATGATTTTTCGAGCTTAGACAATGTCTACGTGATTGCTTTTTGCTCGGCTGAGCAGATTGATGCTGTGGCTGAAAATTTGAACCCAATCTTAAATAAGTTTGGAGGCGTGTGCTTTGTGTCGGATGCCATGCAAATGAACATTGTTCGATGTGTTGGCTCGTGAATGTAAGGGCGTGGTTTAAATCTTTCTCGCTGCAAATCTGCCTCGCCCTGAACTAGCACGCCCTCGACCCAACTTGGAGAATATTGATCGGCTCGTCGAGCGCCATCTCCTTATAACCAGACAGGTCGATCGCGAGACCGTCTCTGTAAATCGTGTGTCCGCTCATCGGGTAATGACGGTCGCTTGGGTGCGATCGTGGGCATTCAACGGTCAGCAAGTTTTTGTGGGTCAACGACGATGCGTTTCAGCACCGAGTCGGAGCGCGATCGTGCAAAACAGCAAAATATCCATTGCTGTCCTATCAAAGACTCCATCCACAACTTGCCTGCCAGAGGTCATCCCAGGGTTCACCGCCCGTTTCCAGACCACAGAGAGAACTCGTCGCTTGCAGAATTAACTCATTGCCGTGGCGCGTTCTCAACTCTACTGTCACCCTGCCTAACATAGTATCTCGACAAACAAACCTTAGCCCCTGTGCGGTCGGTGCCCGTAAGGGCGTTCCGGGCAAATCGGTGCTCCCTGTGAGCGTAATTGTGTAATCGGCATTCTTGGCATCCATTTGCCAATAGCCCCACGGTTTGATGCACCAACTGACTTTAGAATTCCAGGGCACAAACTCATAAAACTTGCCGCGATGATGAATGCCAATCATTGCAACCGATTCCATCCACCACAAGACTCCACGTTGACCACCTCCGGCGGTGAGTGCCAGATTTGGCTCGTTGTCAAAACTATTGCAGTTTAACCAAAACCACTTCTGCGGGAAGGCTCCTCCCCAATTCTTCTCACCATAGGCAGGAGCGTTCGTAAATTCATATCGCTTCCCATTCCAATTAATCCAGCCCGTTGCTAGACCGTGTGCCATCAAAACTTGCCAACCTGGTTCAAAAATCTGTAGCGAAGACATCCATCCGGCGGTTGACTGCTGTGATTGCTCAGAACTCGCCCAGCCATACACAGGAGTAATCTCATACTGCCATTCTGCCGAGTTGCCGTTTGGCTCATAGAGTTTGCCCTGATGCCAAGTTGCGGTTGCCTGATAGCCTTCTTGGATTTGACGATCGAACACCTCCGCCTCTAAATAACCGGGATTTGACGATTGAGATTTTCCCCAGTGACCCAAGCCCAGCGCGTCTTTCCATGCCCAAAACTGCTGCACGTTTGGGAAAGTGCGACAGAGATATTGATCATCGGCACCGAGAATTTGAGCCGCACCGCCACTATAGGGTTGATGACCTGTGGGATCTTCGATCGAATACATAAACGCGAAGGTCTGTCCACAATCAGGTAACGTGACGCGATAATACCAACCCTCAAAAAATAGGCGACTGCTCCCATCCCAGTGATAGCCGCTATGAGGGGTTTGTAGGCGATGCGATCGACTCATAATAGGGGCACTCCTTACACGGACCAGACGGGTTAACCGCACAGCGAATCTGAGTAGAACGGGCATTATAGCGACAGGTCGAATCCCCAATCAGAGCGCCGACTCCTTCGACATAGTGATATTCGGCAGGCAATGACAAGAGACGCTGAATTTGTCTACGTTCTGCCGCTTGTACAGCATTGCGTAATCGAGCTTGTGCCCTCATCTGCATCTTTCTCAAAAGCACGAAAGACAGAAGTGGCGGAATCAGCCCGATCGCGCAAATCAAAATAATCTCCAGCATATGACTATTGTGCTCAATCTTACTGGAGATGTCAGGGTGAAATTTGAAGAAAACGCATCAGAGGCTTGCGTGGAAATAAAATCCCCGGCTGCCGTTGCCCGTAGGTTTCAACTCCGCTCAACCCCTAGCTGAGAGTTGAGAGCCGAGCCAAAGCCCAGTCGGTTGAAACTCGATTAAACTGCAATTTCTTTAAGATGCTCCAGATTTGGGCTTGTGAGTTGACGCGACGTGTAACTCTTTAAGCTGCTTATCATCGACGCTAGAAGGCGCACTCGTGAGCAAACACCGAGCCTGCTGCGTCTTGGGAAACGCGATCGCATCTCGAATCGATTCTTCACCCGCCAACAGCATCACCCAGCGATCGAGTCCATAGGCAATGCCTCCATGGGGAGGGGTGCCATACTCAAACGCTTCTAACAAAAAGCCGAACTTGTTGTGTGCTTCTTCGATCGATAGCCCGATCGTTTCAAACACTTTTGCTTGCAGATCGGACTGATAGATCCGCACACTGCCGCCGCCGACTTCAAAGCCGTTGAACACCAAGTCGTATGCTTGAGCATGAGCTGTTTTAAGGTCGTGTGCCTCTTCAGGTTTAGGTGCAGTGAAGGGATGGTGTAATGCTTCCAAACGCTTCTCGTCAGCGTTCCACTCAAACATGGGGAAGTCGGTCACCCATAGCAAATTAATTTTATCGGAATTAATTAAGTTCAGTTCGCGTGCTAAGGCTTGGCGGAGGCGATCGAGCGTCTTATTCACCGTGATCGTGTCTCCTGCCCCAAATAACAAGAGGTGTCCGGGTTTGGCTCCCGTGCGGGTGAGAAGCGCTTGTTTTTGCTCGTCGGTCAGGTTGTCTTTGATGGCTCCGATCGTGTCGATTTCACCATCTTCACGGACTCGAATATAGGCTAACCCTCGCGCCCCGGCTTCTGCGGCTTCTTTAAATAAGTCTCCACCGGGCTTAATTCGCACGTTAGAAATTGCATCGTTCCCGCCCGGAATCGGCAAGATTTTGACAATGCCGCCCTTCGAGACCGAATCAGCAAAAACTTTAAAGCCAGAATTTTTGAGAATATCCGACACGTCTACCAACTCTAATCCATAGCGCGTATCGGGCTTGTCAGAGCCGTAGCGATCCATCGCGTCTGCATAGGTCAACTGAGGGAACGGAGTCGGAATCTCAACGCCCTTAATGGTTTTAAAGATGTGACTGACTAATCCCTCGTTCAGGTAGATAATTTCTTCCTGGGACATGAAACTCATTTCCAGATCCAATTGCGTGAATTCGGGTTGACGATCGGCTCGCAAATCTTCGTCGCGAAAACAACGAGCAATTTGATAATAGCGATCGAAACCCGACACCATGAGAATCTGCTTAAACAACTGCGGCGACTGCGGCAGCGCAAACCACTCACCCGGATTTACCCGCGACGGAACGAGATAATCTCTGGCACCTTCGGGAGTCGATCTCGTCAAAATCGGGGTCTCAACTTCGATAAACCCTTCGGCATCTTCAAGATAGCGACGAATCGATTTGATCACCTGATGACGCAGTTGTAAGTTACGACTCATCCGCTCTCGGCGCAAATCCAAATAGCGATATTTCAAGCGTAAATCTTCTCGCACCGTCTCGTTATCGGACATCGACACTTGAAACGGCAATTGCTTCCGCACAGCGTTGAGAATTTCAATCTCGTCGGCATAAATTTCAATCTCACCCGTCGCAATTTTAGGGTTTAACGACTCATCAGGACGCTTGGTAACCCGTCCCACAATCTTGATCACATACTCATTTCGCAGATCACCCGCTTGTTGATAAGAACCCGGAGTCCGTTCGGGGTCGCTGACAATTTGCACAGTGCCACTGCGATCGCGTAAATCGACGAAAATCACATACCCGTGATCCCGACGACGATCGACCCATCCATATAGGGTCACTGTCTCTCCAATGTGGCTGGCTCGGAGTTGACCGCAATAGTAGCTACGCATGGCAAAGGATGAGGGATGAAGGATGAGTCTATGAGTTTAAGTCTAACGATCGCCGGCAACTCAGTGCTTAAGAATCACAGGTTCTTCTGACAAATCGTGAAAACCTTCCCATTATGCCAGGAATTGAGCGGTTTTCAATTCAGATAAGTTCGGTGGAATAACGATTTACAGTTTGACGATCGCCAGAGCTAGACTGGCAGTTGTTGATCAAAAAAACGATTAATGCTGCTAGAAGCGCTCGTTACTCTTGGGTTAGGCATCTTCTGCTTTCGGGGAGGCACGACGATCGGGCGACTGCTTTTGCGACAAGGGGCAACAGCAAACGACTTGTTTAAAGGGAAAAATAATGCAGCCGCGTTGCTGTTTATTGGCATCTACGTCGCCTTTCTTGTTTTGGCACTCAACATCCCCCAAATGCAGGTTTTTCCTCTGATCTGGCGGGTCTATGGGATGCAGACTACCTGGACGATTATGCGCGTGATGCTAATCGGGTTTTGCGGAGTCGCAGTGACGATCGTGGCACAAACTGCCCGTAAACAAGTTTTCATCGTGCTGTTGCTGGGATTAATCGGAGTCGGCGGATTCACCACAACCGAAGCCTATTTTTTGGCTCCGATTCACCAAGATCTCTTTAACAACTTGCAGCCCAACGGAGTCTTTAAGCAAACCTCGATGAGTAGCTGCGCCCCGTCTGCCTTAGCAACCGTTTTGCAGCGTTGGGGCATCAAAGAAGCCACCGAAACCAGTGTCGCAAAGCTGGCGAGCACGAGTCGCATGGGCACCAGTATGCCGCAGCTAATTGTGGCAGCCCGTGGATTTAATCTCGACGGGATTGAACTCTCTCCAACCTGGGAGCAGATGCGCCAAATCAACCGTCCGGGGGTGCTGGGCGTTTGGCTGATCGACGGCGATCGTAAACTCTCCCACGCGGTGGCACTGCTGGCGATGAATGCAGACAAAGTCGCGATTGGAGATCCATCCAGTGGCACAATTTACTTGCTCGATCGGGCTGAATTTGCCCAAATCTGGCGAGAGCAATACGTGCCCATCTTCCGACCCAATGAAATTCTTTTATTGACAAACATTCAAGCTGTAGATTATCTCAAGCGCTTGGGCTACTTCCAGCAGAAGTCTCAAGATTTCAAATCAGCTTTGCAGGAGTTTCAGCGATCGTCCGGTGTCAAAGTCACAGGAAACCTGGATACCCAAACGAGCTTGTTACTAATGGGGTCTTTTTTAGAGGGAGTGCCTACGTTGAAGGAGTTCTCGATCGATTAAAGATCGGGTTCGATGCCGAGCGATCGTAACTGGGCAATCAATCGCTCTGTCCGTTGTCGCTCCTGCTCGACCAGATCGTCCATAAAGTCGGGAAATGCCCACGACCCCAAACCAATCAGGGTACTTATATCCGTTGGTATGATGCACATCAGAGTAAAGATTGAGATCACTCCCCGTAAACACATTTTTGCTGAGATAGTTGGGCGGAAGAAAAGTGTCTGCAAGCAAGCGAGGCTAGAGCAAATGAAACTCGTCGGGCAAGCTAGGTGCCTCCGGGTTCTCGCTGGGCAGATCAGACATGGTCGGCAAATAGTCTTTGGGCGATCGGGGTGGATCGGTTTGAAACATAGCCTTCTTCAACAAACTACCCTTTATTGTAGAGGTCGAACTCTCTCCGCAAAAGGACGATATTGAATGCTGCAAGATCCAGCGATTCGAGTGCCGATCGCCATCAGTCTTGGTGCGATCGCGGGTGCTCTGTGCCGCTATTACTTAACCCTCTGGTCAGTTCAGCGCTTCGGAATCGCATTTCCCTATGGGGTTTTCTTGATTAACTTGAGCGGCTGTTTCTTAATGGGATTTCTGGCAACGTTGTTTGTCAATCAGCCCACATCTCCTGAAGTTCGGTTAATGTTGACCACTGGATTTTTGGGTGCCTACACCACCTTTTCGACTTACGGATTGGATACTCTCAATCTGCTGAGAACTCAAAACTTTTCAGCCGCAAGTCTTTACTGGCTGGGCAGTGCCACTTTGGGAGTCGTCTTCGTTCAGTTAGGCGCAATGCTGGCGAGAATGGGGAAATAAAAGAATTTGATTACCGTTTTTTTGCTTCGTATAAATAGAATTTTCCAAACAAGCCGACGGTTTCAAAGTGGTAAGTTGGCATTCCTGGCAGAAAGGCTAAATCAGGCACGATCGCGCGCGCAGATAAATCGGTTTGGTAAAAGCTAAACACCAGATAATTTTGGCGATCGGTGCTGCGAGTAATCACCTTTTTAATCTCGTCTCGATTGTCGTCTACAAATTTTGGACACTGGATTGCTAAACCCAATGGCGCTTTTTTGCAAGCGTCTTCTCGAATTCGCTGGACTGCAAACTCTTCAAACGCCTCCTGGTTAGGATTGGTCATTGCCAGAGTCGCGGCGATTCCTAATAGCGCTACTCCAACCAGTCCTGCTGCCAGGTTGACTATCTTCATAAGCGGTCAATCCCCCCTCCCCAAGCGTTAGACAATCCGCCAACTAACGCGAAACCACAATCTTAGACGCGATCGGACAAATTTTGTTCTCGTCTCCAAAAATCTAGCGACTTGTCACCTAGAATGCTATAGTACTAAATGTGATGGCGAGCGTAGCCAAGTGGTTAAGGCAGTGGTTTGTGGTACCACCATCCGGGGGTTCGAGTCCCCTCGTTCGCCCTTTTGAGATTCAATCAGCGACCTTAATGACTCTCTAAGTTTTCTAAAGCTGAAGTGAGCCGTCAGGCATGACCGTTCTGATGAGAATTGTCTTATGGCGCTTGATCTCTCGAAGGTCAGCATTGGTGAGATTGACATCGGTGAGATTGGCTCTATCTAAATTTGCGCCTCTTAAACAGGCAGTCGTTAAGATTGCGCCTGTCAAATCGGCTCCAGTCAGGTTTGCACCCCTGAGATTGGCTCCCGTAAGATCTGCGCCTATGAGGGAGGCTTTACTCAAGTTTGCCCAAGCGAGATCTGCACTCGATAAATTTGCATCGCTGAGATTCGCTGCGAATAAATAGGCGTTTCTGAGGTGCGATCGCATCAAGTTTGCCTTTTGCAAATCAGCATGATAGAGATGCGCCTCCATCAGTTCTGCCTCATAGAGATTGGCATTACTGAGGTTGGCATGAGCAATATTAGCGTTGAGCAGCATTGCCTCGCTGAGGTCAGTTCGCCTCAGATCCGCTTTGCTTAAATCGGCTTCTCGAAAAGTTGCGCCTCGAAGTTCGGTGCCGATCAGATTAGCTCTGGTTAAATCGGCTCGATCGAAGTTGGCTCCTTTCAGGTCTGCCCCAATCAGATTGGCATCGCTAAGATCTGCGCCGCTTAAATCAGCAGCAACTAAACTCGCATCGACTAATTCAGCCTTTTGGAGCGTTGCATCAATTAATTCAGCCTTAAAAAGTATTGCCTGGTTGAGAATTGCGCCATTGAGATTGGCAGCAATCAGCTTTGCCCAGGAGAGATCAGCTTTTTTTAGGGTGACGTAACTGAGATCTGCGCCTCGGAGATTTGCGCCCTTTAAGTCGGCTTTGCTGAGGTCGGGGTGACTGTGCGGGTGGTGCGATCGCCATTCAATCCACGCCACTGCCCCTTGCTCCAATCGCTTGAGATGCCTAGATGCCATGTCTATTCCTTTCGCATCTCGGTCGGATGCTCTCGCCCAGCGACGTTCTCGATCGCTGCCACCACTGCCTGAGATGCCGCCATGATGTCTCGCTCTGCCCCACCGAGATAGAGTCGCCCAAAACTGCCCACCGCCGAGATTTGCAGGATGTTGATGAAGGCGGCTTTTTCGGCTTCGTTGGCGGCGAGGGCAGCAAAGGCGGCGGGTTCGACTTCAAAGACGTAGAGGGTTTGCCCCGCCAAAATCATGTTACCGCGACGGGTGCGATTGATCAGTTGGGTGTGATGGGCATCAATATTGCGAATAATCTGACTGGAAATCACACGCGGTTTGAGACCTTCGTTTTGCCGAACGCCCATCGCATCAAGAATTGCCCGACCTGCGGCTTTGACTTCGCCCTGATTGCTGGCGTGAATTTCGAGCAGTCCATACAGGCGTTCGACCAGTTGCACACCCGGACGCACCACGGCTGATTTCATCGCCACGTCCATGATGCGATTAATTTCGATGCCGGGAGAAATCTCAATCCAGAGGGAGGCATCTCCGGGCAGGGGTAAAAAGCCCAGTGCCTCAGTGCCGAGGTAAGCAGCGTGTTGAGGCTGCAAGTTGTCGAGATACACGTAACTGCGAAGATCGATTCCCAAAAGTCACATCCTAGCAAAGAGGCTAGATCAGTATACGATTTTGCGTTGACTCGTGGCTACTGAACTAAGGAGGATCGAGGCAATTCTGCTACGCATTGACTAAATCGCTGTGGTCGATTTCTCTTTTCCGAATGGTTTCAAATACGTCGCGGTCAACATTGGTAAAGGCACATACATCAAAGTAATAAACCGCGGGTGTTCCACTTCTTCTGCGGTTAGAGATCAAATAAGAATTGAGGTCAACAAATCTTTCATAGTCCTGTTTAACAAGGCTAATTAAATAGTTTCCAAAGTTGTCATAGATTAGGAAGTGTTCGTAGCCGATTTTTAACAGAGTCTTAATTGCCTCGATCGCCTCAGTTTCAGCATTTGATTTAAAGGCAAGATCATACTCAAAATAGAGAATTGGACGAGATGCAGAAATAATGTCAGCCGAGGCTTGAATAATTGAGAAGTCAAAGCCATCGGTGTCTATTTTAAGAAGTTTTGCGTCCTTAAATCTTGAATGATCTTGAATGATTGTTTTCAGGCTTCTCATTGCAACGTTCTCACCATTGTTAGAAGTAAGAGCATTGACGATCGAGGCAGTCCCTCCCTGATTGAGCGTTTGATCAAAATTGATGGTCTCGCCATCACTGCCGACAAAACACGGGTCAATTTCAATGTCTCCAATCTCCAAAGCATTGCTTCTGAGACATTCAACAAACTCAGGGCTTCCTTCAACACAGAGGACTGGAACCGCTCGACCACTTCGGATTAGTGCTGCACTATCGCCGACATTTGCCCCGATATCGATCGCAGATGATTCAGGATATTTATCAAAAACCGCCTGGGCAATATAACCCAAAGCAGTATCGTATCTGTGCCAAGTTGCTTGATATTGATCTAAACGATGGTCAATCGGCAGAAGAATAGAGTAGTGCCCAATTTTATGTCGTTTAGTCGCAAGTTTTGCACTCTTCAAATCGACTAACTCTAGGAAAATAGCCTCTAACTTATTAACTGCTTTGGCTTGACTAAATTCAGACAGTGCTCGCTGTTGACCTGTGCGGGCGATCGCGTCCCACCCTGCCGGATCTGTTGGTAGAGACGACAAACTATCGGCTAAATCAAACGGGTTTTCAGACTCAAAGATTAATCCATCTTTTCCAGATTCAGCGATGATTTCTCTGGCTCCTCCGGTGCCACTTGTGACTAGAGTTAGTCCTGCTGCCATTGCCTCAATTTGGCTAATCCCAAACGGCTCGTTAAATCGGGAAGGAAAAACCAGAACATTGTGAGTTTTATAGAGTTGAATCAGTTCTTGACGAGACAATGCACCCGTGAAGTGAATGGATTCTTGCAGTCCTTCTGATTCCACAAATTGCTTTAAAGATTCAACAAACTCTGGTTGAAACGTGCCCCCGGCGATCGTGGCTGTAAATTCGATTCCTGCCGCGTGCAGCAGGGAAAGCGCTTCGACCAAAACATCAGCGCCTTTGTAGTGAGTTACTAGACTGGCATAGGCAATGCGAAGGCGATCGCGGGGTGGAAGTTCGGCTTGATAAAAAGCATCGATATCTGCACCGGGATAAATAGTTTGCGCCGTTGCTGCTGGGTAGCCTGATGCTACAAGGCTTGCCGTGACCCAATCGCTACAGGTGATGAATTGATAAAGGGACGATCGGGGCGTATGCTGCGGATCGTAGCCCGATCGAGCATTCATTACATAATGAGCAATGGGCACCTGATAAGAGAGCAATAGCGCTAGATTCTCTGCTTCTGTCTGCAAAAAATCAAGATTACCCGCTAAACAAACATCGGGCTGAAAGTGGTCTAAGTAGTGTTTGAGAGTCGCCTGATTTTGCTGCATCACGTCAACGATACGCGGAGGGTCAAACCAACGAGTGCCTTGATCTGACCACTCGCCCATGAGCGACAAACAACGTTCGACAGGCGGGTCAGGATACGGACTGGTGTGAGATGCAGAAAACTGGGGCGTGTCGCTCGTCAACACTAAAACGGTGTGACCACGATGTTGCAATAGTCGGGCAAAGTCTGCGATCGAGCGTTCATACCCTCCTAAAACTTGCGGCGGGTAAAGATTGGTAATTATTAAAATTCTGAGAGTTTTGGTCATTCTGATTACTCCTAGACGTTTGAACGAACGATATCGTTGAGTGCCTCGTTTCAGTCGGCTTCAGCCCCCTAAATCCCCCAAAAATGGGGGACTTTGACCTTGGGAAAGGGCTTGAACTTTGAACCTCTTTGCTGGCTCAAAGTCCCCCAAAATGGGGGATTTAGGGGGCGAAAGATCTCAGCCATCACTGATCAATGCATACGACACACGCGAGCGTGACCAATGGGTGTGTACACGGTAGCTTGAAAAGGGGGACAGGACGTTAAGGCTGCTCGATCAATTCGGCTGACGATTTTGGTGAAGCGCTGTCGAGATAATTCGTCCACATCTGCTCGTAAGCTTTTTCCATCTCGTGAGTAAATTGTTTGCCGTTCCAAAGTGGGGCGGTTTGCTTCGATCGCTTCAATTTCCAGGCGATTTGCTGCCGAAGCGCCGTATCGGTTCCTAACCGAACTCCCCAGTTTACATAGTCGTCATCTGTCCAGGCGATGCCTTCGGTCAGTCCGGCGTTGGTTAGCATCGTGTAGCTGTTGCGGGCGGCAAATTGTTCTCCGACTCGCGTCACTAGCGGGATTTCCATCCACAGGGCTTCGAGGGTTGTAGTTGCGCCATTGTAGGGAAAGGTGTCTAACACTACATCGGCGATCGCTAAGTTAGCCCGATGAATTTCAACGGAGGGGTCATCCTGCAAAAATCGTAGACGATCGCTCGATACACCTTCTTCTTCAGCGATTTCTGCAAAGAATGTGCTGATCGATGCCTGGTCTGAGAGTCCTTTAATTAGGAAGTAGCTGTTGGGAACTTGCTTGAGAATTCGCATTTGCAATTTCACCGTATCGCGATGTCGTTTGTAGCCTCGTTGGGCACTGAGAAACACGATCGCGTCATTAGGAATATTCAAGTCCTCTCGTCGAAGTGTGGGAATGCCGACCTCGAAACCATCGATTCCAATATAAGTTTGGGGCAGTCGCCAAATTTTTTCGCTGTAATAGTCTTGGGCAGAGTCTGGCAACACGTAGGGATCAGCGATGAAATAATCGATCGCGGGTAAGCCTGACGCATCCCAACCAAGCCAGGTCGCTTGAATGGGGGCAGGTTTGAGTGCCAAAATTTGGCAGCTTAAATCGAGGGTGATGCTGTCAAGGTCGATCAGAATGTCGATTTCGTCTTGCTGAATCTGAGTCGCGACTGCCAGGTTTGTGTCTAGACCCACGGTTTCAACTTTGTGAACGTGTTCAAATTGATTGACATACCACTCTTGCAATGGGTCATAAAAACTTCGATAGCTGAGAAAATAGCCGTAGAGTTCAAAGCGATCGCGATCGTGGTGTTGGATTAAGCATCGGGCAAGCCAGCCGACTGAATGGGTTGCCATGCAGTGAGACAGATAGCCGATTTTGAGACGCTTAGTCGAGCGATCGCGGGTTGAGTGCTGATAGTCTCTTCCCTGTTTGGCAGCGCTGAGTTGAGTGCTTTTTTGACAGAATTCGAGGATTTGATTTTCGAGGGTGCGCCAGCGCTGCGGCTGATCATAAAAGTAAACCAGATAATAAGCAGAGTTGAGCAGACGAGAGATGTGAACCGAATGCACATCGGTCGGTTGTTGCTCAACTAAAGCTTGCAATAGAGCCTCATGCCGTTGGGCAATTTCAAGGGCTTCTTGCCAGTAGCCTCCTGCACCGAGCAAGCCTCGCAAAATTAAATGGTTAGAAAAAATCTTTTCGGGTAAGTAGTCTGTGAGTTCATAGCGACGTTCAGCCACTTGAATGCTGCGATCGTACTGCTTTGCGTTTTGATAAAACAGCGCTAAGTGACCCAAAAGTTCGATGTTGTCCGGGTCAAGCCTAAGATAAGCTTCGACCAAATCGGCTGCAAACGCGCCACTCATTTTGCTATAAGCAAATCGAATTGAGGCAGGCAACAAAACCTGCATTAAAGCATTGGTGTCAGAGATTAAAGCAATGCAGCCCTCAGCAAAGTTGAGAAGCGATGGCGTAGGATCTGCATGATATAAAACCTTCTTTAAGACGCGCAGCAAAAACTCAGGATCGACCTCTGCTGCTTGAAGAGCTTGCGGAAAACCCAACTCTTCAAAGGTGTCGTCGGTGAAGAGATCAAGCTCGATCGAGAGGGGCAAAAGTTGCAGAACGTTATGAGTGAGATCAGGAGACACTTCTCGCAAGTGCTGACGGATCGCCCACGCGGTTGAGTAGTCAGCCAACGTTTCGCGTCGCTCTGCCTCGGTTTGCAAGACTTGTGCCAATTCAGCCACCCATTGTTCAATCTGGTCTGACTCGCCCTCAGACATCGCAAACAGCCAGGTAGTTTGGGCTTCGGCTTCTTCCCCTTGCAAAAGTTGCAGCAATCCTAACTGCCAATAGTGAGATCGTTCTTCAGGATCGGACTCGATCGCTTGCTCGTAAAGTTGGGCAGCTTGAGCATAGTTTTTTTGCCCCAAATATTGGCTGGCTTGCTGTTGCCAGGAGGTGAGCGCTGCGGCAGAGTTGGTAGAAGTCATCATCGTGGGGGCGAGATCGAAAGGGTTGCTTTAGTATGGACGCAAGATAAAGCGACGTAACACGCAAAAAAATGAGTGGATAGATTTCTATCCACTCACTCTCTAAAGTTTTGAGATTTAGCGCTCAGGCTAGACCCTTACAACTGAGTTGCAGTGCCAGCGCAAGCAGGTTTGGTAGCCGAGCCTGTTGCGGGTGCAGTCGGGTCTGCTAGTTGAGATGCTCCAGGAGTGCTCGCTTCGCACAAAACAGCCGTCGTGGTGGCATCGCTGCTGGCGGTCACCACTGAGATAGACACCATGCCATTATAAGACTTCAAAGCGGCTGCCTTGGATGTGCCGTAGTTAATCACGTTAGTAGAAGTAGGAGTCGCCGGCGAGAACGTGTAGTTGTAGTTAGTAGTTGACGATGGAACGGGAGTCGCCAAAGGAACCATGTCAGATGCAAATTGGCTCTTCTCCAAGTAGTAGGACTGTTGAACACGGTTCAGGGTGCCCACATACTGCTTAGCTTCAGCCTGCTTGGCTTTGTTTGCCTGGTTCAAGAAAGAAGGTAACGCAATTGCAGACAGAATGCCGATGATGATGATGACCACCAATAGCTCAATCAGGGTGAAACCTTGATCTTTCTTTTTGCCGACGAGGTGTTGCAGAAACTTTGCTTTGAGTTCAGATTTCATGGAAGGAGTGACTCCGTAAAGGGTGTGGTGGATGAGCTTCTAACGCTGAACTTAATTTGCCCAGTTCTTTCACCTTTCATATCACTCGTCTCTAAAAATCTTCCTGATTTCTGAAACCCTCGATTCTATAAGAGTTAGAGGCGACGATCTGCCCCTCGCGAAGTGGGGCGAAGCCCTCGCCAGCCCTAGAATTCTTGCCCACCCTCCTTGGGAAGAGGGTTAGGGTGAGGGCGGATTCAGTTAACATCAGATCGCCCGATCGCCCCTAAAAAACTCCGTGAGGCAGCATCATGGCTCAAACCGTATCCCAATCTCTCACTTTTGACCAATTCGTTGAGCAATATCCAGAAGACGGAGGACGCTATGAACTCATTAAGGGAGCCATTGTAGAAATGCGCCCGATCGGTGAACACGAAAAAGTGACCGCGATCGCCTCGCGCAGACTTGACCTAGAAATCGAGCGGCTCGACCTGCCCTACTTTGTTTCTCGAAACTGCCTGGTCAAACCCAAAATTGAAGAAAGTGGTTATCTGCCAGATATCATCGTTCTCAACGAACAAACGATCGCAGCAGATCCCTACTGGGAGAAATATTCCACGATCTCGATCGGCACCTCCGCCAAACTCGTGATCGAAGTGGTAAGCACTAATTGGCGCGATGACTATCTCACAAAACTCGCTGATTATGAAGCGATCGACATCTCCGAATATTGGATCGTAGACTATCGCGGTTTAGGCGCTTCTCGCTACATTGGCTCTCCCAAACAGCCCACTCTCTCGGTTTACACGCTTGTTGAAGAAGAATATCAAGTCAGTCAATTTAGGGGTGAGCAAATCATTGAGTCCTTGGCTTTCCCAGAACTTAAGCTGAGGGCTGACCAATGGTTAGGAGCACGATCATAGAGGTGATTTTCTTGCTTGACGAGAACCTGCCATTTTACGATATACTAGGCGTAGTCGTTATGAGTTTGTGTACACCCTATGGCAAACCCAACCGTAGAAAATGTAGTCATTATCGGTTCTGGTCCGGCTGGATATACGGCAGCTATTTACGCAGGTCGTGCAAACCTGAAGCCCTTAATGTTTGAAGGCTTTCAAGCGGGAGGGCTGCCGGGTGGACAGTTGATGACCACCACCGAAGTCGAAAATTTTCCAGGCTTTCCTG
This sequence comes from Phormidesmis sp., assembly GCA_965277365.1. Classification (GTDB taxonomy): domain Bacteria; phylum Cyanobacteriota; class Cyanobacteriia; order Leptolyngbyales; family Leptolyngbyaceae; genus Phormidesmis_A. Next base: position 381,484 of record CBDICO010000008.1, read on the forward strand.
AAGGCATCACAGGTCCTCAATTGATGGAGCGAATGAAGGCGCAAGCGGTGCGATGGGGGGCAGAGCTACACATGGAAGATGTCACCTCGGTCGATTTGAGTCAGCGTCCGTTTGTGATTAAGTCTGACGATCGAGAAGTTCTCGCCCACAGCATTGTGATCGCGACAGGTGCCACTGCCAAGCGGTTAGGGCTTCCCGAAGAAGGTCAGTTTTGGAGTCGAGGCATTTCAGCCTGTGCCATTTGTGATGGAGCAACGCCTTTATTTCGAGGGGCAACGCTGGTCGTGATTGGTGGCGGCGATACGGCAGCCGAAGAATCGATTTACTTGACCAAATATGGCGATCACGTTCATATGCTCGTGAGAACAGACAAAATGCGCGCCAGTAAAGCCATGCAAGATCGAGTCTTAGCAAATCCCAGAATCACTGTTCATTGGAACACAGAGCCGATCGATGTCATCGGCAACGATGAGCACATGACCGGAGTGAAGGTGAAAAATACCCAAACTGGGGAAGAGAGCACGATCGATGCCAAAGGATTGTTTTATGCGATCGGACACACCCCCAACACGTCTCTCTTCAAAGGTCAGTTAGATCTCGACGACGTTGGCTACATCGTTCCTAAACCTGGGTCAGTCGAAACCAGCGTCGAAGGTGTATTTGCGGCTGGAGACGTGCAGGATCACGAATTTCGGCAGGCAATCAGCGCGGCTGGAACGGGATGTATGGCAGCAATGTTGGCAGAACGTTGGCTATCATTCAACGGCTTGGTGCAAGAGTTTGACAAAACCCACGCTCAAAAAATAGCCGAAGAAATCCCCACACACGTTGAAGAAATCAAGCCCAGCACTGAGTTTGATGTCGCTGCCACTCGTCACCAGGGCGGACTGGCGTTGAGAAAGCTCTATCATGAGAGCGATCGCTTAATTGTCGTCAAGTATGTCTCGCCTGACTGCGGTCCTTGCCACACGCTCAAGCCGATTTTCAACAAAGTCGTCGCTGAGTTTGACGGTCGCATTCACTTCGTCGAAATTGACATCGATAAAGACCCTGACATTGCCGAGTCAGCAGGCGTAACGGGCACTCCGACGATTCAATTCTTTAAGCACAAAGGCATTGTTGCCGAAGTCAAAGGCGTAAAGCAAAAAAGCCAATATCGAGACCTGATCGAGAGCAACCTTTAAGAAGAAGACTACCGTGTACACACAAGTTGATCGATCCGTCATTGCCGCAATCTTTCGCCCCCTAAATCCCCCATTCTGGCAGGGTGGTTTCAAGGTCTAAAGAGAAAAATGAGGATGGACTGTAATCATCATAAAAGTAGCAGTCCATGTCCCTCATAGAACAATTAAAAACGATTCCCGACCCGCGAAGCAAGCGTGGTCAAAGCCATCCCCTCTGGTTGGTGCTGTTTCTAGCCTTGCTCGGAAGTTTGTGTGGGTATTGGGGCTACCGCCCCATCGCCCTGTTCTGTCAAAAGCATCATGCCAGCGGCTACCGATTTAAGCCGGGACAGTGGATAGGGAGAGAGTTCTAGCTTTGGCAGCAGCTTTGCCCCGCCGCGCTTGCGGGAGGTCTGGCATCTGTTGAACCAACCACTGGAAGAGGTCAGGAGAGGGCTTGCCAAAGAGACGTTCAGCCGCGGTCGAGCCATCAGAGCGTTGGAGATGGAAGTTGTGGATCGTGGTCATCACCCGTAAGCGTCGGGTCGATAATCCTCGGCGATTGTGATGAATCTGGCTCAAGTAGCCGTTGCGTCCTTCGACTGGAGAAGAGGTGCGTTGGAATTTAGTCACCATTGAGATCGCCCAAGTTTGCCACTGGGTGAACTGCTCGCTAGACATCGCCGTAGTGATAGGGTGGCGCATCAACGCTGCTTGAGCTTGCTGGGCAGCGATTTGGTAAGCAGCCTTGAGGGTTGGGGTTTTAGTGCGAACACTCTGCTGTTGCCAATAGTGGGCAGCTAACAGGTGTTGCTTCACCCAATCGCCAGTGGATAGGCCACAGTTTTGAGCGCTCAGGCTTTGCTCGACCCACTCCCACCAGAGGTCAACTACGGCTGCCAAGTCGTGCCGTTGACGCTCAAACTTGGCGAGACTGCCTGGTTTATCTGACAATTGATAGGTTTGTTTCAGGGTGCTCAGGATGGTTGCTTGCTGTTGGAATTGGGATTCAACCCGTTGGCTCGTCTGAGGAATGCCCAGTCGAATCGCAAACGGATGGAGGGTGGTCGTCAGTTCATGCAAGATGGAGCGGTATTGGGCTTGAGCCTGCTCTAACCCGCTTTGCTGGACTTGCGGTTGCTGCTTTAAGGAGGCGTTTGCTGCTGTGTCATCCAACTCGCGCAGTCGTCGGTTGACTCGAAACAGACGGTCAGACAGTTCACTGCCTATCCCTTGCGACAGTTCCCGCAAGGCATGAAACAGATCGGCGATACTCGGACATCCCAGTTCATCCAGCGCCAGTTTGACCAAGGCTTTGGCTCGGTCACTGACGCAGTAACGGATATTCAATCCTAGGTTGCTCAATGCCTGCTGGGTGTGATGCTGCCACGTTTCATACCGATAGTCCTGAGACATCTCCTCCACCAGGATGAATCCACTGGGTAAGTCCAACATGACTAACACCACTTGGTCAAAGAACGTTTCATCGACGCTGACACACGCGTCAACCGGCGTTTGAGGATGCTCCAACTGAGACTGTTGCAGACGTTGATAGTCCAGAATTTGCGTCTCCATCTGGGTACGAATCTGGCGCAAGGAGCTAACGGAAACTCCCACCTGCTGGTCTAGTCCCAGCAGTCGGAAGAACTCAGCTAAACTCTCACAGCCTACCCCTCGCTTAAAGCAGAAGATAAAGATTGTGGCAATCACCAGCCGTTTTAACCACTGCGCTCCGACGGGACTCTCCCAGACCTCTGACTCTGGATGCTGATGCCGACGCTTCATCGCTTGCTGATGTCGATGCACACTACTCTTGGAAATTCCGGTTGCCTGAGCAATGGCTCGAATCGTCAGCTGTCCTTTTGCGGAAAATGCTTGGAAGACTTTTTGACACCGTTCCCGTATATTGAGTCTCATCCGTTCCCTCATTTAACCCTTGAGGGTACCCCTGTTAAGGTGAACACTTGTACGTTTAATAGCGTAGAACGATTAAAAAAGTCTCCCCAGCTCGTGTCATTCTGAGAGTTCAACCCCTAGTTTGGGAGGGCATCGCTCAATGATCAGCGCCATTTTTGAGCAATTTGTTGAAGCCAGTCCTATTAGCGTCATGGTCAGAGCGATCATGGAACGGATTTTTGCACCTCAGCCGTTAAATGACCTCTTTGAACGGAGTGCTGACAAGCAATATACAAAAGACTTGCTGTTCTCGACCGTTGTCGGATTGATGAGTCTAGTGGTCAGCGGGATTCATCCCTCGGTTGGTGCAGCATACAAAGCTCTGGAAAAGGTCGTCGGTGTTTCTCGTCCCGCATTCTATGCCAAACTCAATGGCATGGAGCCTCAAATTAGCCAGTCCTTGGTGCGCTACAGTGGGGAGCAACTCACGCCCATCCTGGAACAATTCCCCCACTCAACCTCTGAGTTATTGGCGGGATATCCGATTCGGATTGTCGATGGCAATCCTATCGGTGGCAGTGAGCATCGTCTCCAGGTGCTACGGCAAACCCGTTCTGGAGCCCTCCCTGGACAAGTCATCGCGGTGCTTAATCCTCAACAGATGTTAGTGGTCGATGCCTTTCCTTGCGAAGATGGTCACGCGCAAGAGCGTTCTCTATTTGCGGAAATCTTAGAGACGATTCAACCTGGACACGTGTGGATAGGAGATCGCAATTTTTGTACTCGCTCATTCTTGATGGGAATTGCTCAACGCCAAGCTTACTTCGTGATTCGAGCACATCAAAATCTGCCTTGGCGAGCGTTGAATCCATTAATCGAGATGGGAACAACCGAAACGGGGCAACTGTTTGAGCACCAGATAGAACTGATTGATGAGGCAGGGAAAACGGTGCAGATGCGCCGAGTCGTCATTCAATTCATGGCACCGACGCGACATGGAGACCGTGAAGTTATTGTGTTGAGTAATTTACCCCCTCATGTAGCGGATGCTTGTCGGTTGACGAATCTCTATCTAGAGCGATGGACGGTAGAAAGAATGTTTCAAGTCATTACTGATACGTTCCATTGTGAGTTAAACAGTTTGGGTTATCCCAGAGCCGCTTTGTTCGTCTTTTGCATGGCAATCGTGGCTTTTAATATCCTCTCTACCGTTAAAGCCTCATTGAAGTCAGTGCATGGGGTGGGCAAAATTACAGCGGGACTATCTGACTATTATTTAGTTGAAGAAGTGCAAGGAAATTTCAGGGGCATGATGATTGCGTTACCTACTCCAGAATGGCAACCGTTTGGGGAGATGAGCGTCGAACGATTTGCCCTAGTTTTACAGCAGTGGTCAGCGCAGGTAAATCTGAAGCGTTTCTCTTCTAATCCCCGAAGTCCGAAAAAGCCGCAGCCACCGCTTGCTTATGATCCGAAACATCCTCATGTGTCTACTGCTCGTCTGCTCAAGCAAAAGAAGAACAAACGTTCACCTTAACAGGGGTACCCTTGAGGGTAGGATACTTGCCCTCGCGCTGAGTCGCAGGGTTTTTCTATGAAGGGGTCAATTCTGTCTGCTTAGGGTCTTGCTGTCCCGCTTTATGTTGGTAGCCGACAATTCTATCATTTGAAAATCTCTTCCTATTTCCCAACAACTTTACTATTTCTGTTTTCGTTGCTGCATTGCCTCTCCGATCACAATATTTAATTGGCTCCCTAATAGCATTGCGAAGGCACTGAGGTAGAGCCACAGTAGCAAGATAATCACTGCTCCGATCGTTCCATAAGCTTGATTATAGTTGCCGAAGTGCGCGACATACAGCCGAAATAGCCCAGAGAAAACCGCCCACAGGATGGTGGCTAAAATTGCCCCTGGCATAATAGGTGTTCCTTTGCGCCAGTAGCTCACTCCATAGCGGTAAATAACGCTGAGAGCTAGTGCCACAATTCCTAAAGCGATCGGCAGACTCAGTAGATGCCAAAACTGAAACAGGCTGTGAGCGAAAACACCACTACGATGCGCCACTTGTCTAACCGTAAAATCGCTCATCACCACTACCAGTAAAGCGCTAATAAGCAGCACAAAGGTTCCTAAACTCAAGCTCAACGAAATGAGCTTTGCCTTCCAAAAAGGACGAATTCGCTTGCGTGGAATTTGATGAATTTGATCCAGTGCCGCCATTGCTGCACCCAATACACTAGAAGTCGCCCAGAAGGAGACGACGAAGCTGAGAGAAAATAACCCCTGGCTTTTACCCGCTCTCAAGGTTTGAATAAAGCTTTGAATCAGGGCAACGGCTGCATCAGGAACGACCTGATTGATTTGATGAATAAAGGAGCGAAAGTAAGATTCAGGGATGTCTAATAGCCCGATCGCGCTGACTATCATCAGAATGGCTGGGAACAGCGCAAAGATTGCATTGTAGGCAATTTCTGCTGATAGACCCGATAAACGGTGCCGTCCTGCACGGCGAATGACTTGGGACAGAACGGCACTATCAAGATAGGTGAAAAATCGAAAGAGTCGGATAATTAGATCAGACACGGTTGAAATTAAAGCAAACGTCTTAACACTATCTCAACCTTTCTTCGCCCTGAAGATAGCGTTAGTAACTTCGTAAGCGATAGGCACAATTAAAGTCAACTTGGAGGTGGATTTCGGCTCTGCTCAACCTTTTAGGATATCTGGCTTTGAGCGTTGAGCGGAGCCAAAATGCGTCTGACTGTTAATTCTGTCTACCTCATTAATGCTATACAGTTAATTGCCCAAGTCAGGTTGATTTCTAAGCGTGATTGGCGGAAGACATATTTTTAGCGTCAAATCGCCCCTGTAGCTGATAACTGACCAATCCAAAATATTCTCTAAACACCAGAAACCCTCTCTTTTTCTCACTCAAGTGTTTAGGAAAAGGATTCGGGTGAGAAATCACGTCAAACCCCTGACCCCGAAACGTCAGAGCAGATCGCAGCATGTGAGGCGGGTCGGTCACTAATATAATTCGCTGGACGTGCCGAGGGTGAAGTTTTGAGGCAGTGAATAGAGCATTTTCTTCAGTGGTGCGTGAACAGGATTCTTCATCGATCGCACGTTGAGGAACACTCTGCTCTTGCAGCAGTTGAGCAATTTCTTCTCCATCGCCCATTCCGCTTGCAAAAATGATCGGGGCGCGTTGAGCCTTCCACAATTGAGCCGCTACATTCACTCGGTCTTGTCGTAATTCTGCGCCTCGTCCAAGTACCACGATCGCATCGGCTGGGATACCGTTATCTTGAGGTAAATTTTGCACTAAAACTCGATTGCCTACTGCGATCGCTTGGGGAGAGAGCGCTAGTAGATAAATCAATAATAGCCCGACTGCCCCAGTGCTCCAGCGGCGTTTGTGGCGAATCGATTTGATTCCCCACGGCAGGGCGATCAAGATAAACAGGATTGGAAGCACGAGTGCCGGGTTCGTCAGCCCATTAAAGAGGTGCCAATTCAAACTCGCCCAATAAAGCGTTGAAATGTTGGTCGGACACTGGCTAGGATCAAGCATGGATAACCTGCTTTGAGCAATGAACGTGAACAACTCTTAATAATACAAATTTGTTCGCATTATGGCTCAAAATATCCATGTTTGGCAAAAATGACAGGGTAGAGATAAAGCGATCAAGGCTCATCCCCGCTTTAGAAAGCTTGTAGAGTCAGTAGATGCATACCTTCACAGGTTTTGAAGTAGCTTAACGACCTGTTGCCCAATAGCCATCAACCCATCTACGACCGATGCCTAAAAAGCCGGATTCATAATGTCCAGCAATCCAGACTCTTTGATCATCGCGGCGATTCTGACTCCAGCGATTTTGCTCCTGGTGAAACTCATCTTGCCGAAGCTGATCCCGGTGGAGTTGGTCATGTCGGATGTCGTTTCGTCGAATTTCCTCGCGCCGAATTGCCTCTTGCTGATCTCGATTCTGTCGATCGTCGTAGCGTTGGTTATTGTTCCCTCGATCGTCGTAGCGTTGGTTATTGTTCCACTGATCGTCATAGCGTTGGTTATTATTCCCTCGATCGTCGTAGCGTTGAGCCACAACGACTATTGGTGTGTCCGGTTGGTAAACTACTTCGGCTGCTGATGCCGATTTAGCTAGCAAAACAACCATTCCAAACGGTACTGTACACACCGCTATTGCAAGTTTACAGTTCATATCCAAATATATCCTCGATAGACCTACATAGCTTGACAGACCTGAAAACTTGGCTGAAAGTTCCATAAGACATAATTTTAATCATGGTAAAGCTGTTTCCTAATTGAGCTAAGTTTCTCATCAAACTATTTGACGCAGGGCTGCTTCTGATGCCAATTTAGATGGGTGTCAGATTTACGAGATTGCACTCAAGCAGCTTTGTTTACCCATTCTCTGTTCACTCAGTCCTTGTAATGAGACGACTGCAGTCAATCTATTCGTAGATTGGTTTAACGAACGCTTAACCAACTTTTGTTACCTGTCGAATTTCATTAAACTTCTTGCAAAAGCCCAAAGATGCCCTCATCCCCCAACCCCTTCTCCCAAGCTTGGGGAAAGGGGAGCCAGATTTCAAAGTCCCTCTCCCACATTTGGGAGAGAAATTTAGGGTGAGGGCAGGGACTTTTGCAAGAGATCTATATGATCTCTGATCCCCACGATCTAACTCACTATGAAGCAACTTTTATCACTCCGTTTAATTCTCATGGTTGGAGCTGTGGTGCTTCTTGGCGCAGGCTCTCTGTCTTTAAGCCAAGTCAAACCCGTTCAGAAACCAACGGTATTAAAGGATAAGGCGCAGTCGGCGATCGCGCAATCTCTTCCGACCGATACGTCAGGCAGTTTTGCGGATCAAGGAGAGCAGCGCACCTACTATCTGCACACGCCGCCCTCCTCCACTGCGACCCATCCGCTTCCCCTCGTGGTCGCGCTGCACGGCTCAGGAATGCAGGGCAAAGAAATGGCAGAAAAAACAGCGCTGAGTCAACTGGCGGATCAAGCGGGCTTTGTGGTGGTGTATCCCGATGGATTAAAGCAGAAATGGAATGTTTCAGGGCAAGCGTCGGAAGATAACGTCGCCTTTGTTCACGCCTTGATTCGTCAGATGCAAGAAACTCGCTCGATCGACCCACAGCGAGTGTATGTGGTAGGGCTGTCTAACGGAGGAATTTTGGCACAAAAGCTTGCTTGCGAAGCCCCCGAGCAAATTGCGGCGATCGCCACGGTTGCTGCTTCGCTGCCGACTCAGTTTTCAGCGCACTGTCAAACCCAAACGCCTGTATCGCTGCTGATGATCAATGGAACAGCAGATTCAGTCGTGCCGTGGCAAGGCGGCGAATCGCCCCAGGTCAAAGTAGGACGTGGACTTTCTATTCCACCAATCCCAGAGGTAGTTAACTTCTGGCAACACCACAACGTCTGTGGGGCGATCGCTCACGCTGAACCGTCCACCCCTCTGGTTGAAGTGACTGATTATCCAGCATGTCAGGCAAATTCAGAAGTCATGTTGGTTGCCCTCAAAGGTGCGGGACATGTGTGGGCAGGAGGAGGGTATGGGCAGTCGAGCTTTGGCGATACGACTCAAAGAGTCTGGCAATTTTTCCAACGTCATTCTTTGGCAGAGAGACAACTTTGAAGCGGGTAGTGTGCTAAACGTGTAGATTTGAGCTTGATTGACATCCTGTTTGAATTCCTCTCGGAGCAACAGTCTAATCACGAGAGAATTTATACTAAATGAGAGGCAACCAACCGATGCTGAAGAAAAAGGCAGCAGGACTGCCACCCGATCGAATCAATTGCTTGGCGACTTCCTGAACCTTTTGTTATCTCTTGACTTAACCTTTTTGTCTGAATGAAATTCGCGCCAGAATTCGATCAACGCATCCGTCCGTTCGTGAATCCAACGAACGATTTGTGGCGAGGAGACGAAACGGATATCGAAGTGACAGAGGAGAGCAAGACCATCGCCATGTAAAACGGATTGTCAAACCGATGAGGGGATTTCAATCGTTCAATACGGCAAGACGAACCTTGCGAGGGATTGAGGCAGTGAGTATGATTGGCAAAGGGCAGGTGAAAGGAATCAACCAGCGGGACAGTGTATCTCAAGCAGAATTCATCGATGGACTCTTCGGAGTAACTGCTTAAAACAATCCAAACGAGATTAGTTTGTGGGTCACTCAAAAATCTTTGCAGCAGAACCTGAACAAGGAGCTTAAGCCCCTTGATGTAGGACGTTTGCTGTACTTTAATACTCTAAGAATTGCTACACCCAATACATTCGTACAACAATGCTACAGCATTCTGAATTTTCAGTTCAGCGACTTCCGGGAATGTCAGAGATTGCAAAAGAGCATCAGCTTGCAGGACAACAACAGGACAACCTCTGTGGTCCCTATTGGGCAGCAATTTTGTTACGATCGCGGGGGTTCTCGGTCTCGCCTGAACAAATTGCTCGATCGGCGGGTTCTGTGTTGCCAGTTGGTCAACCATCAACCTGGCTACCCAAAGGTGTAAGGTCTCGTCAAGATTATGGATTGTCTCTACCCGAAACCAAGCATCCTTGCAATGCGGGAACCTCTGCTCAAGGCTTAATCAATGCTGTATCGAGCAGTTCTCAGGGGGCTTATTGCTTACTGCCTCTTCAGGCGCCCTGGACTGCTGAACGAGTAGAGACAATTCTGAAATTCTGTCAAACTCATGCAGATTGGCAAATAATCCCGCTTTGCAACATCAGAACCAATCAGTTGTGGAGAGCACAGCTATCGGTGAGTGACGCGGTCGCTTATCTCAAAGGCAGCTCGATCGCTGTTCCACCTGCGGACTGGTGCGTAGGACATTTCCTTGCCTTAGCTGGCATCGTGACAGGAGAGACACGATCGCTGGTGCTGGTTTGCGACACCTACCCGATGTTTGGCTGGCAGGGCTATCATCTGCAATCCGCAGACGCGATCGCTCAGGCACTCGATCGAGGTGATGGCTATGGAGGCGGAATCTTGCTTTTTGCTGCGAGTCACGACCAGACGCAGATCGAACAACAAGCCAAGAAAGAAGGATTTTTAGTCAGCGTTTGGGACAATGGCAGTCCGATGAAAAACAGCGATTAGCATCGTGGTGCGTCAAAGCAACCAGGGGCTTAACCCCTGGTTCTAAAGTAGCTGCGTATGTATTAGGACTAATACGCGATGTGCGACTTTCCTGAAACCTCTATAGAACCCATTTGACATCTTTTCGCGTGATACTTGGCTTTGAAGTAAGCCGTTACTCTGCGATCAACGGTAGAACCTGCTTAGAAAAACTGTTTTCTACCAGAAAATGGAGAAAACCAGCTATCTGCAAGGCTTTCGGTTTCAGGATCAGATCTCAAATGGGTTCTATAAAGACTGCCCTCACCCTAGCCATCTCCCACTGTGAGTTACTGTATACACACAAGTCCTCCTGATCCCGTCATCGCCGAGATCTTCGCCCCCTAAATCCCCCATTCTGGGGGACTTTGAGCCAGAAAAAGGTTCAAAGTTCAAGATATTGCTCAGGGTCAAAGTTCCCTAATTTTGGGGGATTTAGGGGGCTGAAGCCGACTGAAACGAAGTGCTCAACGATTTGTGTGTACACGGTAGCACTGTGAGAGGGAACCGGAAATGTCCGAAAGCCCTTCTCCTTGAGGAGGGTTGGGATGAGGGCGAATTAGTTGCACCATACTAATAGATTTCTAGATACTCTTGGCGTTCCCAATCGCTGACGTGTCTGTGAAACCGCGCCAGTTCAAATTGCTTGACGGTTGTAAACAAATGAACAAATTCTTCGCCTAACAGCGATCGCATCTCTACATCTGCATTCAGGCACTCTAGCGCAACTTCCAGGGTCGGCGGTAGCTTTGGCAAATCTGGATTGTCTTCACTGGGACCGGCGGCTTGAGGCTGCAATTCGTAGTGGTGCTGAACGCCTAACAAACCAGCAGCGAGGGTGGCGGCGGCTGTTAAATAAGGATTGCTCAAACCAGAAGCCGCCCGCATTTCAAGGTGAGTGTCTTGATCGCCTGTTGCTTTAACCCGCACCATTGCCGTTCGGTCTTCAATGCCCCAACTAATGTTAGAAGGCGCGAAAGTATGGGGTTTGAGACGACGATAGCAGTTAGGAGTCGGACCAATTAGCGGCATCATCGCTGAAGCATGAGTGAGAATTCCCTGGATAAACGATCGAGCAGTTGGAGACAATCCCTCTGGCTGACTGTGGTCGAGAAACGCATTTTGTTGGGTAGCGCGATCGAGCAAGCTGATATGAAAGTGACAGCAGCATCCCGCCCGATCGGAGAATGGCTTAGACATAAACGTTGCCTGATAGCCCAGGTGATGTGAGATTTCTTTAACGGCGTTTTTGAAGGTGAAGGCTTTATCTGCACCCCGAATGCCGATCGCCGGACCAAAATTGATCTCAAATTGCGAAGGAGCATATTCGCAGTTATGGGTGATCACATCAATGCCAGACTTCCGTAGATAATCCAGCATTTGATTGAGTTCGGGCACGTACTGATTACGAATGTGATTGAAGATATGCAGCCCACCAAAAAGCGGTTCTTGCGTTTCTCCGTGCAGCAAATAGAATTCAAATTCGTGACCCATCATCACATCGAACCCCATGTCAGCCGCTTTTTTTAGCAGTTTTTTAAACACATAGCGAGGAGCAACCGTCAGAGGCTCGTCAGCACTCCACACAGCATCGCAAATGACCTTCGCAGTTTGGGGTTGCCAGGGGACAGGAGCCAGCGTTTCTAAGTCAGGTATCAGGAAGTGATCGCGGTAGTTGCGTTCTTCGTGCAGCCCCGATTTTGGAACGACCATTGATGCCGTGTCGAGTGCCAATGTGCCACCATAAAAATTTAGCCCCTTGCGCGTGTAGCCCTCTACTTTGTCGATCGGAACTATTTTCAATCGTGAAACGCCATGCAAATCAGGCATTTCAAATCGGACATACTCAACTCCCTGCTGTTTGAGGGTTGCAATAAATTCTGCAATTGGATCGCTCGTTTGCTCTAGCGTTGCGATTTCCATCACCATGACCACCCCTCCCTACGTTAAACCTTTTTCATACCGCTGAAGCGGCTGTGCGAGGCTTCAATGTCACTCTCCATCGTTTCGATGATTTCAGGAAACCGCAACCGCATATATAGAAACCAACCTGCCCCCACAACCAGGTAGAGCAGAAACAGATAGGGAAACACATTGTAAGGCGCGGCGGGAACCGGAAAGAGACTATCTTCACCCGGAAAACCAATGCTGCCGAGAACTGGAACGATCATGAACGCGACTCCAAGCACTGCAAACAAGATATCGCTCCAGCGTAATTCATGCTCACGGTAAAGATATAAGGGAGCCGCGATCGAGATCAGAATATAAGCCACCAAAAATCCATAGGTTGCGATCGTGCCAAAGTAACCGTAGTTGTCAAGAACTTTTACCCCAAACATCGTCGTAGAAGCGGGAACGAGAAATGCTACGATCGCCGCTAATGTGAGGGCAATGTGCGGCGTTTCATTTCTACCGTGGGTTTGACCAATGAAATTATGAAAAACGCCGTGCCGCCCCATTGAGAAGAAAATTCGCGCCCCAGCATTAAGACTGGCAAGAGAGCAAGCAAAAAAACTAATCATTGAGCCGATCGAAATCAGAATGCCAAAAAAGCTCACTCCTGCACCATTTGCCAGATCATTTAAGGGGGCAACACTTTTGTCAAACGTAGTCGGATTTCCGGCAAACCCCAACACTTCTACATAAGACAGCACGATGAAAAACAGACCCGAAACGATCGTGCTGATGATCACCGATCGAGGAATGCTTCTCAGTGGATTCTTGGCTTCATCTCCCAGCGTGGTGGCACTCTCAAACCCGACATAGCTAAATACAGCCAATACTAAACCGAGCATGATTCCACCGGGTTTTGTGCCTTGCAGCGTCAGTTGTGCCGTGTCAACCACATAGCCTTTCTTAGATATAACAATAATTCCTAAAATAATAATCAACCCAACTGAGGCAGCTTCCATTGTCAACATAATCACCGTCGAAAGCTGAATATCTTTATAAGCAACATACCAAGCTGATCCAATGCAGATCGCAAACCAAAAGATCGGAGATAGATGAATGCCTAACCCGCCAAACAGCACTTCGCCATAGTTTGCAAAGCCAGCCGTCACTGCCATTGCAGTCAGCACATACGCCAAGATCAGCGACCAGCCAGTAATCACGCCTGCTGTCGGTCCTAGCCCTCTTGCAATATAGGCATAGAGTGAGCCAGGAGAGGCAGAGCGTCGAGCAAACTGGTTGATATTGATGCCCACAAACACGAGTCCGATCGTTGCAAACATGAACGTTAGCCAGGTTCCGACCCCAGCACTCGCAAACACAAGCGCAGCGTTAATTGTAGGTGTTAGGGTGGGTGCAATGTTGGCGATCGACTGAGCGAGAACTTCAGAAAATGGTAGACAGTTAGACCTTAAACCTGACGTACCGGAGCGTACTTGCGTGTCAACCATGATGAGATCCCCAGTGGAGTAAATGAATTGATGAACAGATGAAATAATTTTCTCTAACACTACGGTAGTCATACTCAGGAATTCGTAGCAATCGCTACTGATTACCTTAGACAATGCTTTTTTGATTACCCTTCAATCGTCAATGCATCAGTGCAATAATCAGTCACCATTGGGGCGCGATATCCGTCTGATGTCCACAAGGTTGGGAAAAAACTTTCATCGACTTCAGAACTTCCAAAGCGACGATAGCGACTGAAAATATAGCCTGTCCCGACTCCGGGCGATCGAAAGCAAATATTTAGCGGAAAGGTGCTAATTGAGAAACTGCGACGAGTCAAATCAACGGTCGTGTTGCGTCCTGAACCATGCCACAGATTGCCATCCATGAATAGGCATCCACCAGGTGGAAGTTCTGCGGAGATGATCGCTGGATCAGGTTCGCCTGCCTCGTGTGCAGCATTCCAGAGAGGTTGTCGATAATCGTCTTGAGGCGCGTGCAAAAAACGAAATCGATCGTGACAGTCCCAGTGGTGAGAACCGGGAACAAACTCTAGCGTTCCGGCAGCGGCAGTGGCGTTGTCGAGGGCGATCCAACACGTCACCATTGAGGAAGGCGCAATGCTAGAAACCAGCGTATTGTTGCGATGAAAAGAGACTTCGGGCGCGTTGGGAGGCTTGATCCAACAGCTATCGAGGGCAAACCGTCCACCTGACCAACCCGCCAGTGTTGCGTTGAGTCGAGCAATTTCTGCGGAGAGTGAAAAGCTAGCAACCGTACGATCGCAGCGCCACAAACCAGACATTTGCCGAGTCGCGTTAGGCTGACTTAATCCGGGTCGCCCATGCCATTCGTCAGGATAGATGCCCGTTTCTAGCTGAGTGGCAAAGAGCGGATCAAGGCGATCTTCAAGGCGGTCTACTTGATCCAAGCCTAGAAATTTCTCCAAAATTAGAAATCCCCGATCGCGAAACTGGTCGATTTGCGCTTGAGTAAACTGAAGGGGATGAGTCATACGCTGTTTGCAATCATCAACAGGTCATACAGTAATTTTCTAAAAACGCCGTGCGATCGCCATTAGTTTGATAGACGATCGGAAAAAAACTCTCATCCATTGTGTCGTCACCAAACCGCTTATATCGCCCTGGAAGATAGCCTCCTGGCACATACGCTCCCGCAGGCTTAAAGCGTGACTCTGCGGGAATGTAAGCCATAACTAAGCTGCGTCGCACCACACCCGACATCCTGTTTTTATTAGAGCCGTGCCACATATTTCCGTGGTGAAACGCACAACTTCCCGGCTTTAGCTCTAGTTGCAAAACGTCAGGATGCTCGATTCCTGCCTGCTTTGCTGCCTGCTCCATATCGGAACGATAGCTCTTGTCTGTGGCGTGAAATTCGGCTACGGTTCCAGACAATGCCCAATGGTGAGAACCGCGCACATACTCGATCGTGCTAGCTCCTCGAACCGCATGACTGAGCGCAATCCAGCAAGTCACCAATTGCTGAGGCGTGTGATAAAAAGAGTACATTGAGTCTTGATGCAGCGTCGTTTCGTTGGCTCCATAGGGTTTGCGCCACAGACTATCACTAAGCAATCGCGAACCGTCCCAACCGCCCAGCGCCGCGCTAATTTTACCAATTTTGGCAGAGAGAACAACTGAAGCAAACGTGCGATCGCTTTTCCAAACATTGCTCATTTGTCCAGAGGCAGTCGGCAAGCCCAGAGCCGGATTCCAGTACCACTCATCGGGATAAACTCCCGTCTCAAACTCGCCTGAGAATAATGGGTCCATGCGATCAACCAACCGATCAACCGTCTCCTGATCGATCAGATTTTCCACAATCAAAAAGCCATCTTCCTGAAAGCGATCGTGCTGATCTAAGGTGATAATGCTCGGCTCCATAGTTAAGCTTTACAAGTAGCTTGACGAATTACTCAATGATTCACAGGTTGTACCGCATTCACTTGTCATAATATGTTGCCAGGAATACAGAAACCTGGATTAAAAATCAAGCAGCATTGAAAGAAATTTTTGACTTGGAAACAAGGTTTGTTTGTGCGAGGAAGCGCTGAATGACTGACCATTCGTTGAAAATTCTAGTGATTCGACATGAAAAATGTACGGGTCTGGGAATGTTAGGAAATGCTGCCAGGGAGAATAATAGCTCGATTCAATATCTAAATAGTTTGCAAGGCGAAGCGCTGACCGAACCGCTAGAAAGCTACTCTCATGTTGTTGTGTTAGGCGGCACGATTAGCGCTTATCAAGAAGACGAATATCCGTTCTTACAAAATGAATTTAAGCTTTTAGAAACCGCTCTTGATCAGAAGATTCCAATTTTAGGAATTTGTCTAGGGTCTCAGATTTTAGCGAAGATTTTAGGGGCATCTGTTCGACGAGGAGAAGCAGGTCGAGAAGCAGGTTGGTGCGAAGTTCAATTGACGGCAGCCGCAAAGGTTGATCCCTTGCTGCGAGAGTTTCCCGATCGCTTCAAGGTGTTTCAGTCTCACCAAGATACCTTTGATTTGCCGTCAAACTGCACGCACTTAGCTAAAAGTGAAACCTATCCAAATCAGGCTTTTTGCTATCAAGATTTTGTCTGGGCAATTCAGTTTCATTTAGAAATGGATGATACTGTAATTCAAGATTGTGCAGCCCTACTTGAGCAAGAATTAGAGGAAAGCCAGATTCAAGGAAATAGCGTTGAGCAAATGCTTTCAGAAGCAAAATATTTCTCTCCTTTAGTGACACCCTTGGCAGATCAGTTTATGAACAACTTTCTTCAACTCGTATAGATTATGGAACTCCTACTGATTGGGGGAGATCGGGTTCCAGCGACTTCTCGAAAAACAACTCAACTCACCGATCCAGCAACCGGAGAGCCTTGGGCAGAGGTTGCGGCGGCAGATGTGGAGGATGTCGATCGGGCTGTGCAAATCGCCCATCAAATGAGAACCGTTTGGCGCAACGTGAATAGCCGCGATCGGACTCAAATTCTGCTGCGTCTTGCGACACTGATTCGAGAACACTCCGAGTCTTTGGCGCACTTAGAAAGCCGCAACGTGGGCAAACCTATTCGAGAAGCGCGGGACGAAGTGGCACTTGCAGCAGACTGTTTTGAATACTACGCGGGTGCGATCAACAAAGTAGGCGGGCAAACAATTCCTGTTGCGGCGGGTGGAACTTGTCTCACGTTTCGCGAACCGATCGGCGTATGTGGACTGATTGCACCGTGGAATTTTCCTTTAGTCATTACCGCCTGGAAAGTTGCGCCTGCACTAGCAATGGGCAACACAATCGTCTTAAAACCCGCCTCACAAACTCCTTTAACGGCTCTCCGTTTGGCAGAGTTAGCCCTAGAAGCAGGTATTCCGGCAGGGGTGTTTAATGTAATTCCGGGTGCTGGAACAGTGGCTGGCGATGCGCTAATTCGGCATCCGCTCGTGCGAAAAGTTTCGTTTACTGGCTCGACGGAAATCGGCTCTCAGGTGATGCGCGTGGCAGCCGACGATATTAAGCGAGTCACGCTAGAGTTGGGCGGCAAATCTGCCAATCTGATCTTTGCCGATGCAGATTTAGACACAGCCATTCCCAAAGCAATGTGGAGCGTGTTGGGCAATACAGGGCAGGATTGTTGTGCTCGATCGCGCCTGCTGATTCAACGCCCGATTTATCACGAAGTAGTTGAACGACTGGGAGAGCAGTTCAAAGCGCTCAACATTGGCAATCCGCTAGATGAAAAAACTGAAATTGGGGCACTGGTTTCACAGAGCCATCGTGATCGCGTTCATAATTATATCAACATCGGCAAAGCCGCAGGCGCAACTTTAATTTGTGGGGGAAATATCCCCGATCGGTCACCGCAAGGTGCTTACCTGCAACCGACTTTGTTTGCTGATGTTCAACCTGAGATGCAGATTTTTCAAGAAGAGATTTTTGGTCCTGTGCTGTGTGCGATGCCATTTGACCAGGAAGAAGCCGCGATCGCGATCGCCAACCACAGCCTTTATGGATTATCTGGCTCGATCTGGACTCGTGATATTAGTCGAGCACTCAGAGTTGCAAAAGCGATCGAGACGGGCGTAATCTCCATCAACACAGGTCACAGCGTCCATCTCGAAGCCCCGTTTGGTGGAGTTAAGCGCAGTGGTTTGGGGCGAGAACTCGGACTCTCTGCACTCGATCACTACAGCGAATCAAAAACTGTTTTTATTGCAGACTAGCGTTATTAGAAATGATCCCATCCGTGTTAGTCTTTCTAGACTCGCTGCGATTAAAAAAATCCTCTCGTCTAATCACTCATGCGTTTATCTAATAAAGTTGCTCTAATCACAGGGGCTAGCAGTGGCATTGGTCGCGAATCAGCGCTACTGTTTGCCAAAGAAGGAGCCGCCGTTGTAGTTTGTGATCTCAATGAAGTGGCTGGAGCCGAAACAGTCTCCCTAATCGAAGCCGCAGGAGGTGCCGCGAAATTTGTGCGATCGGATGTCTCGAAAGCTGCGGATGTCAAAGAAATGATTGCCGCCGCAGAAACTCACTATGGGCGGCTAAATATCCTGTTTAACAACGCGGGTATATTTCATCCTGAAGACGGCTCAGTGTTAAAAACCGAAGAAGACGTATGGGATCTAACGATGAATGTCAATTTGAAGGGTGTGTTTCTAGGCTGCAAATATGGAATTCCAGCATTGCAGCGAGCAGGTGGCGGCTCGATTATCAACACTGCGTCGTTTGTCGCCCTGATGGGTGCAGCCACGCCTCAGATCGCCTACACTGCCAGCAAAGGCGGTGTTCTCTCCCTGACTCGCGAAATCGCGATCGAGTTTGCCCGTCAAAATATTCGCGTCAATGCACTCTGCCCCGGACCGGTTGAAACGCCCCTGCTGAATGAACTGCTTTCAGATCCCGATCGTCGTCAGCGTCGCCTCGTGCATATTCCTCCCGGACGGTTTGCCAAGCCTCAAGAAATGGCGAACGCTGCCCTATTTTTAGCCAGCGATGAGTCTTCGTTTGTCAATGGCTCAACCTTTTTAGTCGATGGAGGCATTACTGCCGCTTACGTGACTCCAGAATAAGCGCATTTGTTAGAACGTAATCGTCGTCAGGTTCCAACAACAACATCGCTGGTGTTTGGGTTCTGACCGAGAGAGATCATCTAAATAATAGAGACCACGAAATTGTAAATAATAGAGACTACAAAATTGCCCTAGAATGCTTGTGATGCTGTAAAGTAACAAGGAGCTTAAGTTCCTTGTCCTAAGTAGCTGCATAGGGCTATACCACTTCTCTAAAGCTTGGCTACAAATCTTAAAAATTCATCCTAAAGAAATATCGAAGTTTTAGCCCCACTTCACTATTCTGATAAAGAGTTGCTTTTATGATTTGTACTTTAAACCATAAGTTAGCCACTGAATCAGGTGATGATGTTATGCCTACTTTGCCATTGAACGATCAGGATCTTCCATATCCCGATCCGATACATCCGATCGTGGTTCACTTCATCATTGCAATGGTGTTTTTCTCGTTCTTCTGTGATGTGATTGGCTATTTCACCCGCAATCATCGTTTGTATGAAGTAAGCTTCTGGAACTTGGTTGTCGCATCTGTTTCTATTTTTATTGCTATTTTATTTGGTCAATTTGAAGCGGGACTTGCACAACCTTATGCAGTCGTTAAACCAACGTTAAACTTACACACTGTTATCGGTTGGTCACTGTCAGCGTTTTTGGTCGCGGTGACTGCATGGCGATTTGTGATGCGAAATCGTAATCCTATTAAGGTGTCTGCGGCTTATTTAGGAGTAGCTACCGTTTTAGTGTGTTTGGTGTTTTTTCAGATGATTTTAGGCACTCAGCTCGTCTGGGTCTACGGTTTGCATGTGCAACCTGTGGTAGAAGCAGCACGAAAGGGGGCGGTGCAATGAATTTGCCACTCCTCAATCAACTGGGCTGGGAACTGGGTGCAAATGGACTACCTTACGCGCTGCCACTACATCCAAAGCTGGTGCATTTGACGCTGGGACTGTTTATCATCGCTGTGATTTTTGACATTGCTGGCAACCTTTTTCCCCTAGAGCGTCCCCTGTTTAAAGTGTTTGCAGTCACAGCCCTTCGCTCAGGGTTTTATGACGTGGGTTGGTACAATCTGCTAGCGGCATCGATCGTTACGGTCTTCACGGCTGCCGCAGGCTTCTTCGAGATCATGCTAGCAAACCCACCAACTGATATCAAAAGTGCCTGGGGATTGAGTGCCAGTACGACCATGATTTTGCACGGATTGAGTGGGATTTTGCTGTTGGGCGCGATCGCTGGGATGGCTGTTTGGCGGGGGTTTCAACGCTATCGCTGGCGTAAAGATAGACCCCGACAAGTGCAGTGGAGTTATCTAATCGTTGGTGTTGTGATGTTTGGTGTTCTGTTTGCTCAAGGCACGTTGGGAGCACAGCTAGGAGACGAATTTGGTGTGCATAACACATCGGCAGGCTTGCTGCGGCAGGGACAAAATCCAAACGAGGTGCTGAAGTGAGTGGACGATGAGAAAAATTCTAAATCGAGTTGTGTTGTTTGGGTTTATCGTCGCGAACCTGATTGCGAGTCGATGGATGGGACAACAGGCATTTGGTTGGATGCCAAGCCAAGCCACGGCTGAGGCAAAGCAGGTCGATAGTTTGTTTAGCTTTCTCGTCTCGATCGGGACATTTGTGTTCATCGGGCTGACCGGAATGATTTTGTACTCGGTCGTCTTCTGTCGTGCCCCTAAAGGCGATTGGAGTCATGGACATCCTATCCGTCAAGACTGGCGGCTAGAAACCGCTTGGACAGTCGCGCCGTTGCTGCTAGTCCTGTGGTTGTCGGCGCAAAGCTTTAAAATCTATCAGCAATTGAATATTCAGGGACTCACTCCGATCGTCCATTTACATGTGCTCGGAGAACCGGTCAATGCCCAAACAAAACCCAGTGAGACGAATCCCGATCAGAAGGCTGTGGGTGAAGAAATTGAGGTGATTGCAAAGCAGTGGTCGTGGTCGTTTCGCTATCCGGGCAGCAAGATCACGAGTACAGAATTACATCTGCCTGTAAATCAAACGGTGCGATTAAAACTGCGCTCCGAGGATGTGCTACACGGATTTTATGTGCCAGAATTTCGCGTTAAGCAAGACATTATTCCCAATCGTGCCATCACCTTTACGTTTACACCCTTACTTGAAGGCAAATACCAGCTACGAGATTCCCAATTTAGCGGCACCTATTTTGCCCTAATGGAGGCAGATGTGATTGTCGAGTCACAAGCGGCTTATAACCAGTGGCGTTCTCAAGCCGCAAGCCGCACCCCAACCCCTGCTCCCAATCCTGCTTTTGCTGAACACGCTAAGAGACTACAAACCGGACAGGGAGGTTGGGTGATTATTCCTCCTGCTCCACCGCCCATCGTGAACTATTCGAGTTAAAAGGACGATCAGAATGACCGACAATACAGTTCACAATGGCACGATCGTAGGGTCTAATCCTGAACCAAAACCGGGCTGGCGACGCTACTTCAGCTTTAGCACCGATCATAAAGTCATCGGCATTCAGTACATCCTCACCACGTTTATTTTCTTTCTAATTGCTGGATTGCTGGCAATGCTCATTCGGGCGGAACTGATTACGCCTCAACTCAATCTCGTCGATCGCTCGGTCTACAATGGGTTGCTCACCATTCATGGCACGATGATGATTTTTCTGTGGATCATTCCGTGTCTTGCAGGGTTGGGAAACTATTTAATTCCGTTGATGATTGGGGCGCGGGATATGGCATTTCCGGTGCTGAACGCGATCGCGTTTTGGCTGATTCCGCCTGCTGGACTGCTACTGATGTCTAGCTTTTTCCTTCCCACTGGCACCGCTCAAGCAGGTTGGTGGTCTTATCCGCCTGTCAGTTTACAACACGCGGCAGGGTATTGGCTGAACGGCGAACTAATTTGGATTATCAGCGTTCTGTTGATTGGGATTTCTTCGATCATGGGCGCTGTGAACTTTGTCACGACGATCGTTTGGATGCGCGCCCCAGGGATGACTTTCTTTCGGATGCCGTTGTTCGTGTGGACCGTGCTCAGTGCTCAACTGTTGCAGTTGTTTTGCCTGCCCGCGCTCACAGGTGGGCTGGTTTTATTGTTCTTCGATCTGGCGCTTGGAACAAATATCTTTAATGCTTTCAAAGACGGTAGCCCAATTCTCTACCAGCATTTGTTTTGGTTCTACTCGCATCCTGCCGTCTATGTGATGGCGCTGCCTGCTTTTGGCATTTTCTCAGAGCTTCTGCCTGCATTTTCTCGCAATCCTTTGTTTGGTTATCGAACCGTCGCGATCGCATCGATTGGAATCGCATTCATCAGCGTTGTAGTTTGGGTACATCATATGTTCGCGAGTGGCACTCCTGGCTGGATGCGATTGGTGTTTATGATCTCCTCGATGCTGATTGCAGTATTCACTGGGATTAAAGAATTTGCCTGGGTTGCAACAGTTTGGAACGGTCGATTACATCTCGTGACTCCGATGCTATTTGCGTTAAGCGGCGTGATCTCATTTATATTCGCGGGTATTACCGGAATCATGTTAGCAGCCGTTCCATTTGATTTGCACGTTAACAATACCTATTTCGTAGTTGGGCATTTTCACTATGTAGTCTATAACACGATCACGATGGCAATCTTTGCTGCCGTCTACTTCTGGTTTCCAAAAGTTACGGGACGCATGTACTCTGAAGGTTGGGGAAAACTGCATTTCTGGCTAACATTTCTGGGTGCAAATCTGACATTCTTTCCGATGCACCCCCTGGGTCTACAAGGAATGGTACGCCGCATTTCGTCCTACGCTCCCCAGTACGCTGACTGGAACCTTATTGCGAGTCTTGGATCGTTTTTGCTAGGAGTATCCACGCTGCCGTTTATCGTCAATATTGTAGTCTCTTGTTTTATCGGTAGACCGGCTGGCAACAACCCTTGGCACGCAACAGGTTTGGAATGGACAACGACTTCACCACCCCCTGTTGAGAACTTTGAAGAAATTCCCACGGTGACAGAGCCGCCTTACAACTATAACGAAGCCAGACAGCGAACGATCGCAGCCTCAGCCCAAGAGTAAATCTACAATGTCAAATCCTGCTCCCCCTTCTCGCCACGTTGATGAAAGTCCCGTCCGGTTTGATCTACTGCACGGTCGCCTCCCAGACTGGCTCAAACGATATTTGCCACTCGGCGGCGGTGATGCTCGTGATCATCACGGCAAGGGCTTGTTTGGCTTTACTGTGTTTCTGCTGTCTGAGAGCATGGTGTTTGCAAGTTTCTTCCTCGCATATTTTGCGTTGCGGTTAACGACTCCAAACTGGTTGCCATCGGGCATTTCAGGATTAGAAGTGACAAAACCTGCCATCAATACTGCTGTGTTGGTTTCAAGTAGTTTTGTGATTTACTTTGCTGAACGTGCCCTGCGACGCAACAAATTGGGACAATTTCGAGTGCTGTGGTTGCTCACCTCCGCAATGGGAACTTATTTTCTGGTTGGGCAAGCGATCGAGTGGCAGGGTCTTCCATTCAAACTAACAACAGGGCTGTTTGGCACAACCTTTTACTTGCTAACAGGATTTCACGGTTTGCATGTGTTGACTGGAGTTGTGTTGCAATTGATCATGTTTGTTCGTTCCTTCATTCCCGGTAACTATGACAGAACTCATTTTGGTGTGAGTGCAGCCTCGCTGTTTTGGCATTTCGTCGATGTGATCTGGCTGATTCTGTTTTCGCTTCTCTACCTTTGGCAACCCTAATCATCTTATCGTTTAACTTTAAGGAGCTACCTGATGTCTAATCCTGTCTACCAAACCGTTATTTTAGGCGGTGGATTTGCTGGGCTTTTCACTGCTCTACATCTGAGCCATAAGCATTATCCAAGATCGGTTATTCTCATTGATCAAAGCGAACGATTTTGCTTCAAACCTCTATTGTATGAATACTTTAGTGGCGAAATGGAATCCGATCAAGTGCTTCCACGTTATGACGAATTGCTCAAAGGAAGCGGTGTAATTTTTGTGCAAGACAGCATACAAGCGATCGATTTACATCAACGCCAAATTCAGCTTGCGGGTGGAGATTCTTACCACTACAGCAATTTAGTTTTAGCGTTAGGCAGCACGACTGGATATTTCGGTATCCAAGGCGCACAAGAGCATTCATTACCCTTCCGCACTCAAGAAGACGCGATCGCGATCGATCACCATCTCCGAGACTGTCTACAACGCGCTGTTCAGACCAGCGATCCTGTCCAACGTCAGCGCTTGTTAACGATTGCGATCGTAGGTGGAGGTCCATCGGGAGTTGAAATGACTGCGACTGTTGCCGATTTAGTGCCCCAATGGTATGCAGCAATGGGTGGCAATCGGGATGAAGTGCGAGTTATTCTCGTGAATCATGGAGAGATTCTCAAAGGCGATGTCAATAGCCAGTTGCGGGACGTTGCCACACAAGCGTTAACAGAACGGGCTGTCCCGGTTGAATCGATCATCGGGGCAGAAGTCACCGCCATTCATTCTGACGGGCTAACTTACAAGCGGGACAATCAAGACACGACGATCGCAGCAAGCACCGTCATTTGGACAGCCGGAACTAACACACATCCGTTGATCAAATCTTTACCGATCCCCGACGAACACCGCGACAAAAACGGTCGGCTGCATGTCTTGCCGACTTTACAACTCCCTGATTTCCCCGAAGTGTTTGCGGGTGGCGATTGCGCTGTTGATCTGCAACCCACTGAGCAAAAAATTGATGAATACGAGCATCCTCAAACGCAGCATGGTCAGTCAACCAGCGTCGAGGAGCAGCACCCAGACGCAAAACCGCTTCCGCCGACTGCTCAAGTCGCCTATCAGCAAGGAGCTGCAATCTCCTACAACTTAAACGCGCTAGCTCTGGGATACGACCTTAAACCTGCTCGTGTCAACTTACGCGGAACCTTACTCAAGCTGGGCTTAGAAAACGGTGTCGCAAATATTTTTGATGTAATTCAAATTAAAGGTGAGGCAGGGCATCTGATTCGCCAAGGCACCTATTTAGAGATGTTGCCCACTCCCATTCATAACTTCAAAGTGACTACCCAATGGATTCGAGAAGAGGTATTCGATCGCTATCATCCTGATGCGCTAAAGCGAACGGTTCAAGCGGCAGAAATTGTGGGTGGACTTGCGATCGGGGCAGTTGTGGCTAGAAAGTTAATCAATTCATTGAGTGACAACACCAGGAAAGCGCAATCATGAACGACAGCTTACTCAATTCAATCTATTGCACTCCGCATTCAGCATCTACCCTCATCGCAGCCACCTTAGAAGATCCGGTCAATCCTTACCACTCCCAAACCAGTGACAACGATCCCTTAGTTGCTCACGGTTGGCAGAATGCATCATACGTCGGGGTTTTAGTGCTTGCTATTTGCCTAATTGTGGTTGTTAGAGTGTTTAGCAAGACGTTAGATAATGCAATTATTTTTGCATTAGTCCTTACGTTAGTCGCGATCGCAGCCTTTATGGTACTAACGCATTAAGGGGGGCATCTTTACCTGTGTGCCTCACACACGGCTATCCAAACCACTGATAAGCACCTACACTTTAGTGATTTGGATAGCCTTTGCGCCGACTTGTTGATCTCATTCTGTAAAAAGACTGTATGGGTACATGCCTATTCATCGGCTCATGGCTTGATGTCCGGCAAGAATATTTTCTGCTAGGTTGCGATGCTCTACTACGATCGGTAATATCTGGCTTGCAAACGCTTTTACGCCTGTGTCCTGTCCTTGTTGGAGTTCTTACTGATAGGAATCAGAGGCTCCGGTGATCAGCCCCGAAGCGATTAGGCGGAGGTTCTTCCGAGAAGGTTTCCTCTTTGCAGAGGCTGGGAACTGCGCTTTATAATTCAGTAGTATAAAAATTGAGTATAGATTTGAGAATTTGCTCAAGAGAAGAGACAGAGCTGAACAGGAGTCGGTCACTTTCCAGCTCTGCCTAAGAGTTATGCTGCGGCACCCGTAATTCTGTGCCAGATAAAGACGGCAACAATCGCACCCAAAACGGCAACGAGGATGCCGGGAATACTCAGTGTCGAGGCGGTGATCAAGAGCTTACCCGTGGTTAGCAGCGTGACCAAGGTGCCCCCAACAAAGGCTCCAATGATTCCCAGCAGCATCGTGCCTAAAAGACCGCTGTTGCGAGCAGCCGGGTCAATCGCTTTGGCGATCGCCCCTGCAATTAGTCCTAAGACAATCCAGGCAATAATGTTCATAAGTTTTACGTTTTTGAGGCGTTGAGTGGATGTCATTACTCTATCAAGCCAACCCTCAACGGCTCTCTTCCTATCGAACTATTTTACGGAATAAAATAAAAATCTATGCAAAGCTCGGCAAGATCGCATTTCACTCGGCGTTTCCGTGGCATTTGGGTCAATGGGTCGAGAGAAGGCTCAAGCATCCCCACAACCTCAAGATTCCAGTTCTTTTGCCACTGCCATGAGTTGCTGAATAATATCCCTATTCTTTGGATTGCGACTGCCATAGAGCCGAGCCGAGAAGATGGTGATA
The DNA here is from genome assembly GCA_965277365.1 of Phormidesmis sp. Classification (GTDB taxonomy): domain Bacteria; phylum Cyanobacteriota; class Cyanobacteriia; order Leptolyngbyales; family Leptolyngbyaceae; genus Phormidesmis_A. Next base: position 407,712 of record CBDICO010000008.1, read on the forward strand.
ATCTCCATCACGTCCTCTGCAATTTCGTCTTCAAAGTCTGCAAGAGAACTCGCATTGATTACGACGATCTCGGTTCCAAAGTGTTCGCACAACGAGAAAATCAGTTCGATTCCTAGACGCACGAGTCGATCGCGGTGGGTCATCACCAGCCGTCCGACATCCCCTTGACAGATTCGCTGAATCAAAGTCCGCAAGCCACTTTTACGGTAGTTCATGCCAGAGCCAACGTCTTGAATCACCTCAAACGTCCAACTCTGCTCAGTGCAGAACGACTCTAGAACCCTGACTTGCTGGCTCAGTTCTTTCTTTTGATTCTGATTAGATACTCGCGCATAAGCGATCGTGACTCGGCTAGAGGTAGATTTAGCGGGCACTAATCCCCGTAGCTGGGCGAGGTCATAACGTCGATGCCCAGAGGGAGACCGCTCAACCTCAATCTTGCCTGCGCTTTCCCATCGGCGCAAGGTATCGCGAGAGACTCCTAATTCTGCGGCAGCTCGACCAATTCCTACTTTCATATGCTCTTATTCTACGGGAAGCTGAAGCGGAGGCTCAAGCCTGCATAGGTTTGCCTACTTTTCGGACTCCTCCTCAAGAGATACCTCGATCGAAAAGTCATGAGAGTTGTTGAGTTATAAGCTCAAAAAGTCCTGCAACTTAATCCCAGAAAACTTTTGAGGGATTTTTATCAAAACGCTTGAAACTCAACACTGGCTAGCTTTCTAGGGATTTTTTCTATTAAATCCCAAAAGTCTATTAGACTGCTTGCAAAAGTCAGAATGATGCTCCACTGGCACGAGTACGGCTATCCGTCCATCGCTTTGAGCGGAATGAGCAAATGAATCCGTGATGATGAAGGTATTGTCATTCCGGATGTCTGATGTTCAAGCCACTTCAACTTCTTTATGCTGGGTATCGTCGTGGGCTACGCCACCCTAAATACCGGGGCTGGGTGGTAGGCGGAACGTTGCTCTGGCTATTAAACCCGATCAATGCTATTCCTATCGTGGGTGAGATTGATGATGCGGTTGTGTTGACCATTCTGGTGAGCGAGATGGCGCAGGTCGTGATGGAAAACCGGAAGAGCGTTCAACCACAAGCTGCAATCAGCACCCTTGACGTTGAGTCATGAAGGCAAAAGAAAGGGGATTAGTTCAAGCTAGTCCCCCTTCTCAGACAGCGATAAACCCTGGTTTAAAGATAGTTTCGAGCTTGTTTCGACCTAGCCCGATTACTTTTACTCTAAGGATTCAGCGCGCTATTGAGCTTGATTTTGAAGTCCGTGCCCCGATGCAGCACGATGTCTCCTCCCGGACTTGTAAACACATAAGCGGCCGCCGCCGTCGCGCCTAATGCTGTCCCATGTCGCGCCCCGGCTTTCTTGCCTAAGTAATGCCCTGCTACGGCTCCGCCCACGACTGTGGCAACGTTCCGTAGGGCATGTCCTTGCGTTTTTGTTTCGAGCTTAGTATTCACCAAGGTGGCATCGATCGGTTGCCGAGTGCCATCGCTCAAAAGAATATCATCGAATACAACATGTAAACTTGCCTTCTGTCCTCGTGCTGCTTTGGTCACGCTTTCTAGATGCCCTTCAATCACAGAGCCTTTGAGTAGAGAGTTGCCGCTAAATAAGTGATTTTGCTCTTTGAGGGTAAAGCGCTCCTGGTTGTGGTTTTTAGCGCTGGAGAGCTCGTCTTGAAGCTTGGCATCAAAAGTGGTTCCGGCGGAGACAGTGCTCGTTAAAGCCAGAAGCTTTGGCACTGAGGTAGCCTGAACGACTCCTTGAGAGGAGGCAACTGCACCGAGTAGAAACAGACTACCCAAGGCAACTAAATTCTTTTGTCTGTACATAGATAATTCCCAAAGCTGTAAAAGTAGACTCAAAATCAGGGTGATTTGGGTCTATTTAACCAGCCTCTCGCCAGAATGGTCAATATCTATAGTTAGAGAGTATTGGATTCTGTTGAAACCGATCGCCTTGTCAATAGAGTTGCTCAGAAATCAAACATTTGTGACTAAGCCTGAGAAACTTTAATGCCAGCCCTTACAATCAGGTTCGCACTCAGACGATTAATTGACGCAAGTAATACGACGTGTAGCTTTGCCAGAATCACTAACGATGTCCACAGACCCTTCCTCTCAGTCAGACTCCACTCAGCCAGTTCCAACTTCCGCCCCAACTCCACATTCACCTGTGCCTCTTACCCAGCCTCAAAGCATAGTGCGACAAGCGCGGCGGGTGCGGAATTTGATTTTAGACTACGCGCTAGGCATCTCGATTTTGGGGCTGATTCCAATTCCCCGGCTGTTTACGCTCAAGCTGCTGGTAGCATTTGGCTTAATCCTCAAAATGATTTGGGATATCGGCAGGCTGTGGCACTTTCGCAAAGGGCAAGATTTACTGGCGATCGCTGGCGTATTATTTGGAGTTCTGGGCGCATTAGCGATGGCATTCACGGCATGGCTAACGTTTTTTGGGCTTGGAGTATTTGTACCCTATTTGAAAGGGTTAGCGTTTGCCGCCGCCCTGTTCACTCTGCCCTGGGGCATCGGGCAGTCAGTCAACCAGTTTTATGCGAGTGGAGAACAGAAGGAGTAAGGCGACGATGAAATTCAAACGACGACAAATTTTACTCGGCGGCGTGGCGGCAGGCATGGCGGCGACCGTTGGCAACGAGTATGCTACTCGCCGTGCTGCACAAGCTCACAGCGCCGAATTGCTCGCCAGCGATCCCACTCACCTTCTCAAACAAACGTTTGAAGCAGATACAAAGAAAGTCAATGCGGGTCTTGCCATTCAAGCTTCCCTTGGGCAACCACACCCCCTGATTCCCTATAGTCGGGAGATGTCGAATTTATTGATTCAGTGCAGCAAACTCGCAACTCAGCAATATCTCACTGGAAAAACGATTCCGGCTTATGACGGCTCGATCAAGTCACTACCCGCTTATTTCCAGGAACTGGATGGCTACACTCAACTTACGTCGTTTAAAGGGCACGAAGCTGAAGTAGAAGACACGATCGAAGTAGACGTGCCAACAACTGCTCAAGACAACCCGCAAGACCCGTTGGAGCAAGGGGCGAATGAGGCACAGAACACGATCGGGCAAACTGTGAAAGAAGCGGTGAAGCTAAGACAGCTTACACCCGTTTATTTAGGCTTTGTTCTCGTCTCGAAGACCAAAAATATCATTGTGTTTCGCGGCACTCAACGCAATACTGAGTGGCTTTACAACTTCTATGCTCGACAGCAAGACTACCACAATCCAGCAGGTGGAGGAGCGTTGGGCAAAGTGCATCGGGGGTTTGTTGCTAATTACAAAAGCATTATTGATCCGATTCCTCGCGAGATTGCGAAGCAGTTAGATCCGTCTTTGCCTTGCTATATTACAGGACATAGTTTGGGGTCAGCGCTGGCGGTGCTTGCGTCTGTTGACTTGGCGCTAAATGTCCCAGCGCTAAAACCGCAGATTCAACTCTATACCTACGCTGGGGCGCGAGTCGGAGATCTGTCCTTTGCTCGAATTCACGCTCGATCAGTTCCCAATCACTATCGAGTCGTTAATCTGGCAGATGTCGTGCCCTTGCTGCCACCCATTCAGTCTCCAGGTGGAACTTATGTTCATACGGGCGAAGAGTGGTCGTTTCTGTCTCAAAGTGGCGATTTTCTCCCCAACCACGTAATCGATACCTATCGTCAGGCGATCTCACGAAGGATTGAAACAAATCGACCTCGAACTTATCCAGTGTCAGGTTAGCTTTAAGCCATTCTTAATTTCTCTGTAAAGTGGAAGTGCTAATCTAGATAGAGCAGTCGCCAGTTAGGTTAGGACAGGGTCTTAAGCCCCTTGTTCAGACAGTGAATATTTACAGGCAACAATGTTCTAATTCAGTTCGCTACGGCTCTAAACACAGCTAGATCGTTGCCCGATCGACTTATCTCATTTTTCTCTTGAGCCAGAGCCTTGTCTGCTTCCGGTTCAACTAATCTTCGTTGCTATCCCCGTCCAAACTTCAGTTCAAGGCGAGGCAGAATCGACGCGAGAGAGTTGTAAAATATGCCCTAAGCCCCTTGTTGCTTCGACCGCACCACCGCCGTCCTCATGCAATTTCGTAATGCTATCTGACAGTCGGGCGATGCTCTAAATTCAGAACGCAGCAGATCTAAGCGCGTGAAATAGCGTTACACTGACCTCCATTTTGCATAAAACCCTTTTGGGAGACTAACTTCTATCAATACTCCGGACATTTTTTAGAACGGCTCCAAAAGGCGTTCAGGGCTTACGGCTTCAGGACTGAGCTATTTTTTCAATGTTAGCTCCACCCCTGACTTTGAGAAAAAGATCAAGCCTACGGCTGAATCAGGGTTTGAGGTCTGAAACCTTCTCAAATTTTGCCCGAAGTATTGTTCTATGTCAGAGCGTTTAATCAATAAAGCGCGTATCTTAAAGCTCTGATCGTTTAGTTGTAGCGTGATGCTGAGTGGGTGTAATTCGTAGGTAGCTTGATCGGACAAGCACCGACTGAACGGCAGCCACCTACATCCCCTCAAACGATCGGGGTGGCTGCATCGGTTAGTGTAGACGATCGGGCGATTCCTTGCTATGACCATTTGTTTGTGATTATTGCTGAGAACAAAAGCTACAGCCAAATTGTGGGTAGCTCTGACACGCCAACACTCAATCGACTTGCCAAAACCTACGGGTTAACGACTCATTTCTAGGGTGAGGTGCATCCTAGCGAAGCCAACTATATTGCAATTTTGGGGGGCAGCACGTTTGGAGTGCATGATGACGATGCTTATGATTGCCAACCCAAAAAGGCAGACTCTGCTTGCAGTCATTCCAAGGAGCCAGATTATGTAAGCCATACGATCGCGGCAAGAAGTTTGGTGGACCAACTCGAAGAACATAAACTGACGTGGAAGGGCTACTTTGAAGATATCCCGGCTCCTGGCTCGAAAGCTGTCGTGGCTCCCAGTGGTGCTCGTGCCGTCTACGCGTCTAAACACAACGGGTTTATCAGCTTCAAACGCATTCAAAGCAACCCTGATCGTCTAAACAGACTGGTTGGATTGCCGCTACTGACAACAGATCTCAACCAAAGCACCGCACCCAACTATAGTCAGATTGTGCTGAACCAATGCCATGAGATGCACGGGTTGACAGAATGTTCCAATCATCGCGATCTGATTCGCACTGGAGATACTCAAATTGGTAAGCTGGTGGATCAAATCACTCAATCACCGCTCTGGGCAACTGCTGGAAACAACGCGATCGTCATCACCTGGGACGAAGATAACAATCCCCCAATAAAAACAAGCGTGCAGGGATGTTGTGGATTTGATCCTAAGAGCCGCGCTAGTTTTGGTGGAGGGCACATTGCGACGATCGCGATTACAAATCATGGGCGACGTGGGGTGGTAGATGACACACCCTATAATCATTACTCGCTATTACGAACGACAGAGGATGCGTTTGGCATTTATGAGTATCTGAACGAAGCCGGGAATACCCAGCAAGGAGTGAAGCCGATGCTCTCACTGTTTGCCAAATAAAGTCCGCTTTCTGGGTTGAACTTTCTATTCGGTTAGCAGAATTATTGATAAAAGGCAAAGGGTTGCCAACTCGGTCACGATCGTCAGAGCTAACTATCCCAATAAACCAGCGGGATTGTATGAAGTGACATACTCCTACCCTGAATCAAAGATTACAGGGTAGGTTTCCAACAGCCCAATGAAGGGTGTGCAGGATTTCCTTCGTGGTACTCTGATCCATAGTTCCCACTACAGAAAGCTTCCCACTACGGCGTTTTATACTGGGGAAAATGTCCAACCCCAGTCTCTTCAGGTTGATTGCGGCATTCACGTCGCGGTCAACCAGTAAAGCATTCTGCTCATCCCAATAGCCTCTGATGCTGCAATCGGTGAAAATCACTTCATCCCGATAGCTGAGAATCATTGAAGTATAAGCAGGTTTTTTTGAAAGGACGACTGATCCAGCTTTTGCGGCTATGTATTCCAGCGTCTTGAAAAAGTTACCAAACGCAGCATCCGACCAGGACTTATTCAGCCCTGATTTTGCTGATTGACCGCTGGGAAGAAACGTACCATTCTCAGCTTGTTTGGGTTTGGCTCGTTTGGTTAAGCCTTTGAGATTCAGGTCTTCATGGAAGAAGACCTTCTTTCCAGTTCTGATCAGCTTGTGAGCGGTTTTGTACTGAAAATCCTTACGAGATCTGGCAATGCGTTGGTGTTGTTTTGCTTCACGTTTTGCTAATTTGCGACGGGATTTAGACCCGCGTTTTCGCTTGTTCCGCTTGGTTGAAATGCGGTCTAACTTAGCCTGATTTCTGCGTAACGGCTTAAGAGAAGGAAGTTTTTCACCTTCTGATGTTGCCAGGTAGACATCTTCATGCAAAACTGCGTCCAGCCCCATCGAATTATCCCAGGTTGGAATCACTTCGTCGGGGTTGAACTCAGGCACGGTGTTGTCTTCCAACGTCATCTGGATAAACCATCCGTCCGCTTTTCGAGTCACACTGACCTGTTTGAGGTCGCACATTGCGGGTAGTTCACGGTGCATCCGAATCTGGATGACCCCGATTTTAGGCAAGCGGAGATACAGCCAATTCTTCCGAATCAACTGGATTTTAATCGCCTTGCCATCCGCAAACGTCATTGTTTTGAAATCAGCCTCAGTTTTGAATCGGGGTTTGCCAGACTTGCCACCTTTGCTGTCTCCCGCAATGAAGCGCTCAAACGCTTTGTCTACCCGCTTTGAGACTTCCTGAAGGACGGACGCATCGACCGTCTTGAAATCCAGCAGCTCTCCACTGTGCCACACTTTCACCAAGTCTTGCTTGATGCCTGGTAATTGTGCCTTCTGGCTGTAGAAGTTAGGCTTTGCACGAACGGTTGCAATGCTGCTCACTAACGGGCAGGCATTAACGTAGGTACGATTCATCTCCCACCAATCAAACCTGTCTCCCAATTGGCGGTTATACCAATAGCGAGAGATTCTGAGCCATTCATTAAGCTCCAGTTTTTGTTTAGTGCCTGGATAGAATCTGTACTGATACGTTGTCTTCATTGCGTATGCGACCTTTACGCTTGACTGAGTGTTATTGTAGCACGAGCAAAGTATTTAGTGTCAGCATCATGAACAAAGACTTTATTCATAAAGCGCGAGGTGTTTCAGACTTGAAGTGTCATTTAGTGTTGACCCCAAAATACCGCAGAAAGCTATTCAACGAAGCAATGCTTTCGCGTATGGAAGAGATATTCAAAGCCCTGATGGAAAAGTGGGAGGGTCGATTAATCGAGTTCAACGGGGAAGTTGATCACGTTCACCTGCTGATTCAATACACGCCGCAGACGGAGCCAAGCAAGCTGATCAACAACCTCAAAACCGTCTCCAGTCGTTATCTCCGAAAAGAGTTTGCAGAGCGAGTTAATGAGTTTTATCGCAAGGATGTTTTATGGACAAACGGCTATTTTATAGCGTCTTGTGGAGGGGTGACAGTTGAGCAACTCAAGCAGTACATTGAAGAACAAGACCGCCCCGTTGAGTAGCACAGGAGTTTGCTCGTTTTGTCGCCATTGCTCCTCAACTTGCACGGCTTTCACCGCCACACCAAACAAAGATTATGATGTGGGGACTCCCGCCTGCCTAGCTAGAATCGGAGCGATCGAGAAGACCTCGACAATATTGACGCTCCATCGCTCTCGAAGATTTTGGAGCGAAACATCCGCACAGTCCTGTGATCCGTTTCCTTAGGGACTCTTGACGATGGTGGTGTCCTTGGAAGCAAGTTTCCTCTCTACCTTTGTGCTAACTAGCCAAAATCGCCTCAGAGAGGAAGCCGAGAACTGGGCTGACTTAGGCTTGCAGATCGGGCGATTGACTGAACACGAGCTAACACGAGTTTTGCAAATGCTGGAGGCAATTTAAGACAAACTGGGCATCGAAAATGATGCAGACAGCGACTTAACACTTTGCAAGCTTTTGTCCTGTACTTAAGCAACTAACCCAAAATACTGAACACACTCTTTATAAGGTCTCGCGATCGAAACGGATATCAGGTAATGAGGATAGATCTCGTCTATCCTCATTGGTTTCTCACGATGCGTCACCATCATTACGCAGAGCCATTATTAAAAATTGTTGCAGCGCTTGAGTGTTTCTTGAACCTAGCGATTAGCAGTAGAGTCTAACATCTCTAAGCGTAGTAAAAAAACTTCTACTGATTTATCAAACGATTTATAGCAGACACCTTCTTCCCAATTGACCAGACTATGTATTGCTGAACCTTGCCAATGAACAAGAAACTAAGTATTTCGGTCTGTTTGTTTTTTCTAGGATTAAAATGCCTGAGTCCGAGTGATGCAGCCACCCCAGTAGACCCGAAAGTGATGCACGTTATCAATCGCCTCAGCTTTGGGGCGAGTCCCGGAGACATTGAAACCGTCGAAAAACTAGGAGTCGAAGGGTATCTTCAGCAGCAACTCCACCCCGAATCGATCCCTGAACCACAAGCCTTGACAGAACAGCTTTCCCCGTTGGAGACCCTTAATCTCACCCCTTTGCAACTGTTCGAGCAGATCGGTCGCCCCAAATTGCCGAAAGGACAAGCCCTAACGCCAGAGCAGAGACGGGCATACCGTCAGAAAATGGGTCATGTGCTGGAGCAGGCAGAACAGTCACGCTTACTTGAGTCAACGGAAAGTCCGCGTCAGCTTCAAGAAGTCATGGTGGATTTTTGGTATAACCACTTCAATGTGTTTTCGCGCAAGGGACCCGACGAGATGTTAGTCGGAGCCTACGAACAAGAAGCAATTCGTCCCCATGCCTTCGATCGATTTCGCGACTTATTAGAGGCAACTGCTCATCATCCAGCGATGCTGTACTATCTCGATAATTGGCAAAACACCGCGCCCAATGCTTCAAGAAACAGCCAGCAAAAACAAGGGCTAAACGAAAACTACGCGCGTGAGTTGATGGAGTTGCATACGCTGGGAGTCGATGGCGGCTACACGCAGCAGGATGTTATCGCTTTGGCAAAAATCTTTACGGGTTGGACATTCCGCCGTTCAGCCCAGTCCGGAGTTGACCCAAATGGATTCTACTTTGATACCAAACGCCACGACTTCAGCGACAAGGTGTTTTTAGGACACACCATTAAAGGAAGCGGCATGGCAGAAGCTGAACAGGCGCTAGATATTCTGGCGCAGAGTCCTGCAACCGCTCATCATATTAGCTATCAACTGGCACAATACTTTGTCGCAGATCAACCTCCCAAAGCGCTAGTAGATAAACTGGCGCAGAAATTTTTGGCAACAGATGGCAACATTCGAGACGTGCTATCTACGCTCTTCCACAGTCCAGAGTTCTGGGACGCTCATACCTATAATGCCAAGTTCAAAACGCCCTATCAGTATGCAGTTTCAGCAGTGCGGACAACCGGAGTTGAGGTGCAAAACTTCCGCCCCATTCGGGGGTTGCTGCAACAGCTTGGAATGCCGCTTTATGGCTGTCTGACCCCCGATGGCTACAAAAATACCGAGGATGTTTGGTTGAATCCTGATGCGATGACTCGGCGCATCAGTTTCGCAACCACGCTTGCTAGTGGGCGCTTACCCTTAGCTACGCAGCCCATTCCGAGTTCTGCCCTCACCCCCGTCGATCCAGATCAACTTTCAAACACACTCGGAAATTTGTTTTCGGCACAAACTCAGCAAACGATCGCTACCAGTCCATTCAATCTCCGGGCTGCTCTGATTTTGGGTAGTCCAGAGTTTATGCGGCGATAAATCTTGCACACTCCCTCTTACGCTCCTCAATCTTTCCTATGAAAAGACGACACCTTCTCCAAGCCGGAATTGCCTCTGCCTCAATCCTCGTAGCGATCGGAACCCAGGGATGGTTTGCCCGGTCTACGGCTCAAAACACGACCTCAAGCACGAATCCAAAACGCTTGATTGTGATCTTTTTACGCGGTGCTGTCGATGGGCTGAATGTGGTGGTTCCCTATCGTGAAACGGCTTACTATGAGGCTCGATCGACGATCTCAATTCCTCAACCAGGTCAGGATGGCGGCGCACTCGGTCTAGATGGACAGTTTGGACTACATCCCGCGCTCGCGTCTATCTTACCCCTCTGGCAGCAGAGTAGTTTAGCCTTTGTTCATAGTTCGGGGTCTCCTGACCCAACGCGGTCTCACTTTGATGCTCAAGATAATATGGAGCGCGGAACACCGAGCCTACAGACAATCCACGATGGTTGGATGAATCGGCTGCTGGGTAGCTTATCTGCAAACAATCCCATTCAAGCTGTCAACGTAGGAGATGTCACACCCCGCATTCTGTCTGGTCGGATGCCTGTAGCAACCCTGGCATTGGGGCGAGGTGCTGCTAGCCCTCTCTCACTCGATCGACCTCAAGTAGGCAATGCCTTCGATCGTCTTTATGTGGGAAACGACAGGCAAAGTCAGGCATATCGAGAAGGTCGAGTTGCTCGTAAAGCACTGCTAGCAGATTTGGATACTGAGACCCAGATGGCAAACAACGGGGCACCCCTTCCCAATGGCTTTGCGAGTGATGCTCAGCGTTTAGGGCAAATCATCAACAAAGATCCAAGAATCGCGCTGGCATTTATAGCGCTGGGTGGGTGGGACACTCACGTCAATCAAGGGGCTAGTCAAGGACAACTTGCCCAGAATCTAGAGCAATTGGGTCAGGGGTTAGCCGTGCTGCAAACGACGCTGGGTTCGACCTATGCGGATACCAATATTCTTGTGATGTCAGAGTTTGGTCGCACGGTGCATGAAAATGGCGACGGCGGAACTGATCACGGGCATGGGAATGTGATGTGGCTGATGGGAGGCAGTGTTCGGGGTGGTAAAGTGTACGGGGATTGGCGCGGGTTAGCTAGCGATCAACTCTATCAAGAGCGCGACTTGGCAATTACGACAGACTTTCGCGATGTGATTGCAAAAGTGTTGGAACACCATTTACAACTGCATGATAGTAAGCTCAGCCAAATTCTTCCTGACTATCAGCCCTTGCAAAAAAACTTGCCACTATATGGATAGAATAAGCGCATCTAACGGTTTAGTGGGTCAAACTTGTTTTGATGGGTAGCTAGAATCTGTAACATAACCACTCTAAGCAAACATCGGAGAATTCGTTATGCCACAACTCAAGATCTTTCAAGACACGGTTCTCAAACAACAGCCTATTTTGTCAACCAAGCTTGCAGACGACCAAAAGCAATCTGTCAAAGCAGGAAGTATATTCCAGATTCAGAGCTATGCATCTGAAGCGGATCACCTTAAAGTGACCCTGACGGATCAAAGCTTTCAGGGCAAGAACACCTGGTATCTCTTCCAACGGTATGGATGTGTTTTGGAGGATGGCGAAATCATCTTTCCGTCGTCCGCAAAGTTAGCGGTCCCTTACTACGACCAGCTAGACAACTCAGAAGACCCCTATGGAACTTGCAACGTCACCGCGACCGCAATGACAATGGCGTATCTAGGAGTCACTCGTAAACATCCTGAAATGCGATTTCCGGATGAGTTAAATGAATACTGCAATGCGAATGGACTCGATCGCCACGATCCCTATGTCCTGGCTCAAGTCATCAAGGCGTATGGATTAAAAGATGACTTTAAAACGACTGCCAGCTTTGAGGAAATTAAAGAGTGGTTAGTGCAGGGAAACCCAGCGATCGTCCACGGTTATTTCACCCAATCGGGTCATATCATTGTTTTGATTGGGTTCGATCAAGATGGATTTTGGGTCAATGATCCCTACGGTGAATGGAATGCCGACGGCTACGATACATATTCGACTAGAGAAGATCTGCACTATTCCTATGACCTGGTTTACAGAACGTCCTACGTCAACGACCAACTTTGGGTTCACTTCGTGTCTCGTGGGTGAGTTGCGATAGAGTATAGCCCTACGCAGTTGAGTTAGGACGAAGGGCTTAAGCTCCATGCGGGCTATAGGAACTTAATCGTCCTAAGCTTCTTACGTACTGCTATACAGTCACGATGGCGTTGCCAATTGTAAGCGTTGTGTCATCTTTGATGCGATTTTCAATTCTTCAATAAAACATTTCCTAGAACTGGGGAACCAACGAGCCGTGAGAGAATAATGGGTTTGTTCACCGAGAAGTTTTTGTAGGTCGATCGGAATAATTGGTTAGGATAAGTCCGCTCTGATTTAAAAGGGCACTGACCCGATCGCTGAGTAATGCCTTCAACTCTGCTTCGCCTGAGCTTTGAACGATGAATTCTGCTAGAATCGCCTTCTCAGGATGTGAGTAAATTTCGACGAAATCGGCTTGAATTTGCGGAATCAAACCGAGTAAATAGTCCTCGGTGACTCGACCGCTTTGCAACAATCCATAGACACGATCGACAACCTGAATCCCGTGCAATTTCAACAAACGCTCACCATAGCGGCGCAACGGGGTAAAAATCAATGAACGAATGAGTTTATCGAACAGGTTAGAGCGATCGAGAGCTAAGTTCATCCTCAGTTGCTCATAAGGCAATCGAATCACTCGAATCTGAAATTCGGCTGCCAGTTTAACTAGATGTCTCAAAACAACTGGATGGGAGTGCAAATGGAGATGACCATCTACATGAGAAAGGGTCAGTCCAGTTGTCCGAAACTTCTCTAACTGAGCACGGATTTCTAGGAGTAACTCCCGTCGTGCTGCTCGACTAAATTGATAGTGCAGCCCCGCTAAAGTTGCTCGGTTAGAAAAATGCCCTACGGAATCAACCAAATTAGAAATTTGATCAGGAGGCAGCGCAGACTAACCACAGGTGAGAACAAGATGAAGTCCGATACCTAACGTGGGGCGCGTTTTTGCTAGCGCCACGGCTTCGTTAAATGCTTCACCTGTGACCATGAGACTCGCGCTGGTAAGAATGCCTCGATCGTGCGCTTCAATAATGGCATGATTGACAGCAGAAGAGAGTCCAAAGTCGTCACCATTGATGACAACAAAGCGCTTGTGTGACATCTGCCTTGACTTCTCTACCAACACATCAGAAAGTTTGCTGAAAGAACCCGATACAAATGCACTAAAAGAAGATTTGAGGGAGTTAATTAGTTAAACAGATAAGGCTGACCATGTTTTCGCCCCAACTACACCATCAGCCGATAGCTTCTTAGATTGCTGAAACTTAATCACGGATGCTTGAGTTTGGCGGCCAAAAATCCCATCGATTACCCCTTGGTAGAAGCCAGCCTTTTTGAGTGAAGTTTGTAGCTTATTAACGGAAGTTCCTCTGCTGCCGATTCTGAGAATCAGATTTTTAGTTGAAGACATTTGCGACGAGGTTGTTGACATGGTAGAAGATGCAGGGAGCATCATAGACCTTGACTTTGCGCTTGCCGACTGTGAACCTATTCCTAAAATCATTGAAGTAGCCGTCACGATCGTTAGAAAACCTAGCGTAAAGAAATTTGCGTTAGCTCGATTTGAAATCATGGTCTGAACATCCTTGGTTTGGTTTTAGCTCGGCGTTTCCAGTGTAAATGAAAAAAGTCAAGAACTCGAAAGATCAAGTAAATCTAATTAAGCCGTAGCGCTTTCTGTAAAATGTGGGGTTTTCTAGTCATCCCTTTAGCTTAACGAGAAGTTTATAACGCCCTGGGTGAAAACTGGCGATGAACCCTCATCATTTGGGCAACGCGATTTCCAACAGCATGATACATTGGGGCAAAATCTTTCAATGACTCCATTCATAGGCAGTTGATGTGTCTAGCTCATTTTTGCAGCTTCATGAGTGTCGCACGCAGGGATTACACCTTTACAGAAATAGCCTTGAGGGGCGCGGGCAACAGATTGAAATCACAAGAAACGGCGAGCTAATTGCACTAACCTCTAGTTTTGTGCTATCAGTTTCTAGAAGTTAAACAGTTTTGATTTCATTATTGCTCTAACGAACTACTAATACTCAGCAATGGTACGCAAAGCTTCAACCGCATCAACCCCTGAAACACTACAACCCGTTGAGAAAGTTTCAGTTATTTTGCCCACTTATAATGAGCAATCTTACATTAGGACAACGTTTGATGCTATTCTAGAGTATTCACGAACACATCCTAATCATTATTTTCTTTTTGTTGATGATGGCTCGACTGATGGGACAAAACGTCTCTTAGATTTAACGCTTAACGCAACAGACACTCAGCAAATTCAAATACTCTCTTACGGCTTTCACAGTGGCAAAGAGTAGGCAGTCAAACGAGGAATTGCACACGCTGACGGAGATTATATTTGCTATCTGGATAGTGATTTAGCTTACTCGTTAGAATATTTAGAGCTGTTAGTTGCTGAATTTATAACACGTTGACATTGTAATTGGCTGTCGTAGCTTTGATTCAAGAAATGCAGAGGGAATGACCTTGAGTCGTAAAATGGCTGGAAGACTCTTTAATTCGGCATCTAGAAGATTGCTTAACCTACCTATCGTGATATGCAAGCTGGACTCAAAGGATTTAAGCGAGATTCAGCAAGAGCGCTGTTCTTTAAGCAAACAATGACTGATTTTCATTTGATGTTGAGCTGATTTGCTTAGCAATGAAATATGGATACTCTACTAAGGAAATTTCTGCTGTTGTCTCAAGCGAACACCAGCGGAAATCTTCTAAAGTCAATTTACTCTCGAATTCCTTTAATATGCTGATTGATCTGCTAGAGATTAAAGTCAACGATCGACGAGGAGAATATGAATCCTCAGATCTTGCAATAGTTTCAGAGGATATCTGAGAAGGGGACTAAGCTAAACACAACATCAAACGAATGTTAGCAACCTATCCAAAGAACAAATTTAAGTTTGTTCTCTTATTATGGGGATTAAGTCGATTACTGATTTGTGTAATCATGCTTCTGATCACTCTAGCCTTTGCACCGAGGATCTGGAATGATATTCTTAGTCTTTCCGTCCTGACTCACTGGGACGGTGTTTGGTATCAACAGATCGCGACCACAGGCTATCACTAGGTTGCAGACGGCAAAGAATATCCCGTCGCGTTTTTCCCTCTATTTCCGCTCATCTCATGAGGAATCATGACGTTTGGGCTGCCCTTTGCAATCGCAGGGACACTCGTTAATAATTTGGCATTTCTAGGTGCCCTGCTAGTCATCTATGATTGGATGCAGGAGCGGTATGAAGTCGAGATTGCACGGTGGACGATCGCGATTCTGGTTTGGTGTCCTCTGTCTCTTTATATGTCTGTCACTTATACAGAAGGGCTATTTCTCCTCCTAAGCAGCTTGGCATTAAGAGCGTTTGAACAAAGAAAATATCGACAGGCTGCTCTTTTCGGCGCACTGACTACAGCAACTCGTCTTCCAGGTATCCTGCTTGTCCCCACTTTTTTGATTGTTGCTTGGCGGGAGAAACGGGTTTGGGTTGCTTACTTGGTCGCATTCGTGACTGCTTCTGGATTTCTAGCTTACAGCAGCTATTGTACGATTCGCTTTGGAGATCCATTAGTCTTTATCCATATCCAACATGCTTTTGGACAACGGGCTACCGCTGGGTTTGACAGTTTCCACTGGGCGCATACCTTCCTCTATGGCATCGTAGGTCGTATTGATGGGAACACGGGAATGCTCAAAAATCCACTTCAGCCGATTCAAGTCGCTCTGATTGGAGGGGATAAGTAGCTAAGTGCAATTAAATATAAAACGCTCTAGTGCATAGTCCCCCGCTTGGCTCCGATTTTCCATGCCGTCCATCACTGCCATTGCCAAGTCATACTCATTGTCAAACATTTGTCCGGCAATTTCATGGCTTTTGAGTTGATGCCATTGTCCTTCAATCGGATTGAGTTCCGAACAATAGGGGGGTAGAAAAAAGAGCAGTCATCCTTGCGCTTGCCACCGCTCCCACTGTTGGCGAACCAATCTACTCTGATGCAAGGAGCCGTTATCCTGCACCACAACGGTCAAGCGCCCCGTTTGAGCCAAGGTGCCAGCGGCTTTAGCCGCAATCCACTCCATGACTTCAAGGGAACGCTCACTCTTAAATCCGCCCGGGGTCAGCGCAGACTCAAACTGCTGTCCGGGTTGCCATAAGCCGAGGATACTGATTCGATGCCCATACCGCTGCGGGGTCTGTTCGAGCCGTTTCTGCTCTCCGACGGGACTATAACGGTAGCTCACCGGACTCCACAGGCAAACGCCCGCTTCGTCCAGATACTTGAGGTCAAGATGCCCGTCTTGAGCGGCTAACTCTAGGGTCTTCAGGTCTGCTTGCTTGAGGGCTTTTTGGGTGGGGTCTTGCTTATAGCGATGACTTTGGCGAGTCCGTTTCCACCGATACCCTTTTTTTTCAGCAGTCGTCGTACTCGATCACTACTTAACGGGATGGCTCGCTCTTGCTGGAGCTTTGCAGCGAGTGGCACACTGTTGTAGGGGCGAGGGTCGTCTTGAATACACGTTTCGAGGTACTCCAAGTCAGCCGCTTGCCATTTTGCTTTAGCCCCTCGACCGGGGGCGTCCCATAACCCTCCTAAGCCCCAATCGACCCAGCGTTTAAGGGTGGCTCTGACCGTGTGTGGGTGGCACTCAAACATTTCCGCAAGGGCAGGCACGTTCCAGCCTTGGGCATTGAGTCGTCAGAGGTGCGCCCGGTCTCGCGTTCGCTGGGGCACCGTTTGAGCGACCCGGAGTTCGGCTAACATGAAATCTTCGTCAGAGGTCAAAATCACTCGCAGGGGGGCAGGCATCAGCAGCTAGTTGAGTCGGCTTATTATCTTATACTTAATTCCGCCTGCCTACTTAGTGCTTTGCTATGGCAAAACCGAACTCGTCTAAGAACCAGTCTGTTTGTTTTAGCCAACACCTCACTTATCCTATGGTGGTGGCTCCTTTGGGGAGATGGGTTGATCAAGGTAGCAATGGTGTTTGGAGGTGAATATTTACTGTGGTATTGGCGCAAGCAACTGAGCCTCACCGTATTGATCTATGGGCTCGGATCACTCTTACTAATTTTGTTCTCTAGTGCTGTAGGCTCTAACGATCGCGACACTTATGGGTCTGTAGCTTGGTCGATCTCAATGAGTTTATTATTCGCTCAACATCAGTCGTGGAGTTTGTCTATTTTGGCGGTTTGCGGAATCGTTTTAAGTGTTTTTGCAAGTCAGTTTGCTCTAAATGTGTGGATTTCTTAGCAGACAATATGGCAGAAACTGGAAATAGATGAGGTTCTGACGTTGCTGAATTTGTCTGTGAAGTGCAGATTTTATCCTCATCCTCACTCTCTCCCCAAAAGAGCTACCGTGTACACACAAGTCTTCCTGATCCCGTCATCGCCGAGATCTTCGCCCCCTAAATCCCCCATTCTGGGGGACTTTGAGCCAGAAAAAGGGTCAAAGTTCAAGATATTGCTCAGGGTCAAAGTCCCCTAATTTTGGGGGATTTAGGGGGCTGAAGCCGACTGAAACGAAGTGCTCAACGATTTGTGTGTACACGGTAGCCCCAAAAGAGAGGGAACAAGAATTCTGACTCTAGGCTTTGTTCAATCGAGTGATATTCATCAAGACAACCCCGATCGTCACGAGCAAAATAGCACTCCACTGGGTCACATTCAATACATCACTTAAGAAGAACACACCCAACAGCGCCGTCACTGCCGAACCGCTCGACCCAATAATCGCAGTTGCCGCTGCCCCAATTACTTGAATGCCAAAGTTATTGAATAGATAGCCCAACAGCGTAGCGCAACTCAACAACGCTCCTAACAACAGCAACCCCCCGTTTAAACTGATGTGGATAAATGGGAGCGTCACAACCAGCAAAGCCAGCCATTCGATCGTAAATACCATACCCGTGAACGTTGCCGGATTCACCCGACTGAAACAAGACTGAGCAATCACGCCTTCTAGGGCAAACACAACCCCAGAAGCGACTGCCGCTAGTAAGCCAAATGCATCGGTTTTGAAGCCTGTCTGCGAGGCACCAAATGCTAACCAGACGCATCCGGTGTAAATCAGCGCGATCGCAACCCACTGCTGCCATACCGGACGCTCGCCAAATAATTTCCACGCCAGCAGCATTGTGACGGTTGGGTAAATAAAGAAAATGGTGACAGCCGTTGCGGGTCCAACTCTGTTGATGGCTAAGTATATGGACGTTTGCGACAAAAATAGGAGAAAGCCTGCCGCCACGATTCGTAACTTCAGGTAGCGATCTGAGCCAGCGATCACGTATCTGACCTCTGACCAGGTATTCGGATTGAGTTTTGGGAGGAGTAGCCACAGCAACGGAACCACAAAGCTAATCCGCACCAACAAGACTAGAAATGAAACCTGAAATGGATTGTTGGGATCTGGGGTGACATAACCACCCAGCTTAAACAGCCCACCCAGCACGAGCAATGGTTTAGGAGATTGGGCAATCTTAACCAGGATGTTTTGTAGCGACAAGAATAGGGTTGCCAGCAACACTAGCACCAACCCTCGCCACCATCGCACCGAAGCTGTAGAACCTTTAGCAGGAGGGGATGGAGCCATTGGTTTAAACCCTAAATACTGAGTTAATTTGTTGACTTGATCACAAACGCCCTTTTGACTCAAGAGCGTAGGTAAAAAACTATCATACTTTTTTCGTCAGCCTTGCTCTACTTTGACCTCATCTGAATCCTAGAGAAGCAGATTAGTTGTAACTACTCAGGCTGAAGGACCGTTGGCAGCGTAGGATGCCAAAAAAACTTGCTTGAGAGCTTCGAGGACATTCAACCCTTGCTTCTTGAGGGTTGAGACATAACCGCGAATTCGACTAAACTGCTGCGCTCCCTCAACAGATCGAAACCCGCCCGAAATCTTTTGCTTGAGTTTCATCATCCGTAAATCCCGCTCCGCCTGATTGTTACCAAAGGGAACACGAAAATCGTGCACAAACGCCAACACCTGAGCTTGGTGGAGTTGTAATCGGTCGAGTAAGTTTTTGGCAGGGGATTGTTTGGGTCGCCCCCGCGATTTTGCCCCATCAAGTGGAGGTGACTCAGCAGGTGGATTCGCCGCGAATCCGGCAACGATCAAGGATTGATAGCGCTCTTCAAACCACTGCCTTAGTTCCCCAAAGAGTGCGGGTTCTTCCAACGCTTTGGCACCGTCCGCTTGCTGTTTGAGGTCTCGCAACAAGATGCCCATCTCTTCTGCCCACGGTTGCCCATAGCAACCCTTGCGGTTTCTGCGGAGCAGCGCGGTGATCAAGGCGAGTTCACGCAGATGATGAGCATTGCACAAGGCATGGTCACAGTCATAGTGAGCATAGCTTTTGAGTCCATCATGGACACTGATGTCGTCATACTCTGGCAAAATTTTCATCGCATCCATCGCTGCTTTGCCTCGTTTGGTGTGAACCCAGTAAAAGGTCAACGCATCGGTACTGGCAACATGCAGCCACCACAGTTTGCCTTGCACCCGCATCCCCGTCTCGTCACAGTGCAACACCTCGGCTTGAGCGATCTGCTGGTGGATCGAGGCTTCGACCGATGCCAATTGGACAAAACATTGCTCTCGGCTAGTGTACAGCGTGCCTTCTGAAACCTCGCATCCCAGCACGTCCGACAACAGTTCTGCCGCTCGTGCTGAGGGCAATAACTGATAGTCCAGCAAGTACACCATCAATCCCTTGAGATGCGCTCCGTACTGCACTAAACTGTTCACATTTGACGGAAACGCCCCGCGATTGATGGCTTGACACCCTGAGCAGCACTTCACGTCCATTGGGTGTTTGGTCACCGTCAAGCGAATCGGCGCTAAGTCGTGAACTCGTCGCTTCTCCCATAACTCCACTTCTACCTCGCTCAGCGACGCGCCACACTCGTAACAATGCTTAACGGGATGCTGTTCAACGTAATCTACTGCCTCTGACCACTCTAACGTCTGTCCCAAATGCCCTTTCTGCCCCCCACTCGAACGCTGACTTTTCTCCCGTAAGCTTTTCGGTTGTGGTTTGAACCCATCACTGGAGGGTAGCTTACTACTATTGCGACTATGCTTGCCCAACTGATTCTCTAACTGTTCCACTCGCTCTTCCAGCTTTGTAATCCGCTCCAGTAGTCCTTTGACCAAAACAATGACGGCATCTCCTCCCTGGGCGTAGACCGCTCGGATTTCATCTCGGCTAATCACTAGTTTTTTCGGGGTCGGGTCACTCAAGGAAGTTACCTCGGTCTGACTTAGCTTTTTCAAACCCTACCTTCACCTTTGCGCTGTCTCTCAAATCGTTATGATGTTTTAAGCCTGAGTAGTTACAAAACAAGACAAAAAACAGTTGATGGTCAATCCCGTTCAAGCACGGTTTTCGTCTACCTCCCTCGCCCGTTGTCTAGGTGTTAAGTCTTGCTGCTCTGCCACTTCAAATGCCATTGAAAAACTCACCAGTAACCGAGCAAACGCTTTCAGGTTCAGCCCTGTCATCGCTCGCATTAATCGGTCTTATCGCAACGCTCAATCCACATCCAGCATCGTTCACTCTCCGCTCACTCGGTTTACTATTCTGCCTTATTTCGCAACAGGTCTATTGATAGACTGACACTCTAAATCGACCAAATTTAAACTTAGTTGAGCCTGGTTTGCTTCATCACCTGGACAATCATTCCTGTCTTAGGGCGAAGCGTCATCGAGGGCAGTGGTATCAGTGACTGATCGCTTAATAGCGCGAACTGGAATTTTTGAGCAATGGTTGCGAGCAGCAGAACTGATTCCATCAGCGCAAAGCTCTTCCCCATACAAACGCGAGATCCATCCCCGAAGGGAAAGTAAACGCCTTTAGCTAATCGTTTTTCCAGGTCTTGATCCCACCGTTCGGGGCAAAATTGCAGTGGCTCAGTGAAGTAATTGGAACTCCGGTGCATGATCCAGGGACTAAAGATCAGAATCTGATTGGCAGGGATATGATACCCATCTAAGTCACAATCTTGGATCGGAGAACGAGCGAGCGAAAACAGGGGCGGATACAGCCGCAAAGCTTCTTTAATGATTTGCTCGGTGTAGCGGAGCTGAGGAAGATCTGCCAGAGTCGGAGTTCGATCGCCCAACACAGTTTGTAGTTCTCTCGCTAATTTACTTTCGACATCGGGGTGCTGGGCTAATAGCATCCAAGTCCAAGATAAAGCATTCGCAGTCGTTTCATGTCCTGCCAGAATCAGGGTGGCAAGTTCGTCTCGCAGTTGACGATCGCTCATTTGCGCTCCGTTTTCATCCTGAGCCTGAAGCAATAAGGAGAGCAGGTCGCCTGGATTTTCTCTACTCTGACGACGCTGTTGGATGAGGGCATAGATCGTCTGATCTAGGGTGTGAAGTGCTTGCTTGTAGCGGCGATTGATGGGGGTGGGCAGCCTCGTGAGTGGCAGAAAGGCTTGTTTGCGCCGACTGGTAAACCACTCCATTGCCACGGCTAAGGTTTGAGCGATCGTTTGCGCGGCTACTCCAGCCATGTCTACATTAAACAGAGTCTTTGTCACAATGTTTAGCGTCAACTGCATCATTTCTTGGTGAATGTCGCGGACTTCACCGACTTGCCAAGTCTGAAGCATCTGCTGAGTGTAAAACACCATGGTCTCGCTATAGGCAGCAATTCGTTGTTGATGAAAGACAGGCTGCATGAGCCGACGTTGATGCGACCAAAGCTCGCCTTCGCTTGTTAGCAGTCCCTCTCCTACCAAGCTCCGAACTGCTTGCCAAGCGGGAGTATTTTTCGTGAACAGTTCTGGTTGTTTTAGAACTTGCTCAATTTGATGAGGTTGAGTAAGCAAGCAAGCCGGGGAAGAGAAAAACCGCAAGGGCACAATTTCTCCATAGTTTTGGGCGCAGTGGGTCAAGAACCCAAGCGGATCTTTGGCAAACTCAAGGGTGTTGCCGAAGAGGATTGAGCCTTTGGGTCTGGAGAGTAGGCGTAAGCTTTTGCTCATAGTCGTAAGAGTGATAGGGTGATCAGGCTTTTCACTGAATCAGTGTCTCCAAAATTACGATGATAGACTAGCTTGCTGTCGCTATTCCATTGTTGTTGCGACCAGTGATGATTCTTCATTGGGTAGTGGACAAGACCTGTGGATGAGGTTCAGACATCTACCCCAAACTCATAACGGTTGATGAACAAACCAATGACCCCATCGTGCAACCAGATCGATTAGAAAGGATCTGTATTTATGTTTGTGTCAGCTCGCGACTCGCAACCCAACTGAAATTCCCCCACAGCCAACGTTTCAAGCGATTTAGAAGCCTATTGAGCGATTTTAGCCGTCTAGAGGCTTGAAGCGATGTCGTGGCAAGGCTTAGAGTCTCAGAGCGAGTTGTGGGTTGACACAAAAAGGTTTACATACTCTTTAGAAACACAAATCGTTTTGTGGGCTAGCCGTTTAATCCGAGTGCGTAACGTTAAATGCTTGCGCTCAATCTGCTGAGTATGGCGGTTGCCAATTGTGTGAAAAGCTGGATCGAGACACCGTTGATCAGCGCCCCAGGCATCGGTGTAGAATTGCAGGATACCAAGGGATTCTAACCATGCTTTGAGTTGGAGAAAAGCCCTATCTTGGGGATGCGAGAGCACCTAGGCCAACCTTTCGCCTGTACGGTGGTCAATGGCATGCCACCACCCCCGTTGCTGTTGCTTCGACCCCACAAAACTCCACCTCTCGTCTGCCTCTGTCTCTAAATCTTGCCACTGGCACAGAGGAACGATGGTTTGAGTCGGTTCATGTTCTGCCAAACGTTTCTCATTGACGGCTTGAAGGTGACGATCTTTTTTTAACGTTTCAGTCACTGTGGTTCGACTAATTTTGAGGACTCGCGCTGGATCACGAGTTCCACTGCCATTAATTGCCATATCCGCAATCGGTTGCTTCACGTCAGGCAGGTATCCACGGTAGGCATCATCTCAAAGAAATGGGCAACGGGAGCAGTCGGAGTGACGACATTTATAGCGTTGCTTTCCCTCACCCGATTGTCCATGTTTGACCACATCATTGCTCCCACAGGTTGGGCAAAGGACCGATTCAAGCACCATGGCATAATCGCTAGGCAGACGACTCTTTAAGTTTCCTCCATTTCCACAGGTCTAGTCCACTACCCGGCGAACGTTAGGTGAACCTTACTTGAGATTGCTCTAATTTTTCCTCAACCATCGCTGTTTCATCCGCAGTGCAGTTCCAGAACGGGTCGGCAAAAGCCCGAAACAGTTGATGACGAGCGCGAGTCATCCTCACTGGCTAGAGTTGTTAGGGTTCCAACTCTTCCGACAAGCTTAACTCGATCCGCCCAGTCGATTTAGAGCATCGTCAAAATGAGGGTCTAATTTGTGGTGCCACTATGACCTTAAAATTGCCATTCTTGAACTATGCCGAATTTAGGTCTCTCTTGGTGCGATGAAGTGTGTTTATTGAGCGAGTGCAAGCGTTAGAAGGGATGTCTCAAGCAGCTTAATTGAAATGATTCAGAAAGCATTTCTTTTCTTGTGAATACAGCCTTGTTTTTAGTCCGCTTGAAGCTTCAACTCTGACACTTTCGTCTCAAGGCTCGATGACGACTCACTCTAGAGTGAGAAAGTCGATGAGAACCTTTGAACCATTGAGTCTGCCTTGAGAGAGACGAAACCTGCGCAATAGGGTGTCAACATAGCGAGCGAGATTCGTAAAGGGTTAGTCGGATGACGGTTGGAGTTTGGGTATTGGGGGATCAGCTTTGGACAGGGCAATCAGCGCTACAAAGCTGCGGTTGCGTTGCCGTTCCCCCTGTGGGTAATCGCCCTCAATCAACGCCTGTCATTTTTATCGAATCGCTCCATCATGCTCAAGAGTTGCCGTACCATTTGCAAAAGTTGGTGATGGTGTGGTCGGCAATGCGCCACTTTGCGGACGAGTTGCGTCAAGACGGTTGGGAGGTCACTTACAAGCAGGATGTAGACTTCAAAACGCCCCTATTAGCGTGGATTGAGCAGCATCAGATCACCGAGTTACGGGTGATGACTCCCACGGATCGTCCCTTTGCCAAGTTAATCGAACACTTAGACCTGCCGTGCCCGATTACCCTCACCCCCAGCAATCGATTTATCTGGCACGATCAAGCATTCATTGACTGGGCAAATTCTCGCAAACGCCTCGTGATGGAAGATTTCTATCGCGAAGGACGGCGACGATTCAACGTGTTGATGGAAGGCGACCAACCGATCTCAGGTCGCTGGAACTTTGATAAAGAAAACCGTAAACCGCCTAAAGGCAAACTTACGTTGCCAGAAGCCTTGTGGTTCAAACCCGATCGGATCACGCAAGAAGTCATTGATTGGATCAAAGCATCTCCCGCATTTCAAGATAGCCAACATTACTGGCAGATCGAACCATTTCTGTGGGGGGTGACGCGAGCGCAAGCCCTCCAGGTGCTCGAATTCTTTGTGCAAACTCGGCTCTCAGAATTTGGTCCTTATCAAGACGCAATGGTGACCGGCGAACAAACCCTATGGCACGCCATGCTGTCTCCTTATCTAAATTTAGGATTGCTTCACCCCTTAGAAGTGTTAGAAGCGGCTGAACACGCCTATTATCAAAACCAAAGTGCATGGGAATTGAACAGCGTTGAAGGATTTGTGCGACAGATTTTAGGCTGGCGTGAATATATGCACGGCATCTATCTGCACCTGGGCGAAGACTATCCCAGTCTCAACTATTTCAATCACACCCAACCGTTACCGGGCTTCTATTTCACAGGTGACACGAAAATGAATTGTTTACATCAAGTGATTACGCAAGTTAAAGAAACTGGATATGCCCATCACATTCAACGCTTAATGGTGTTAAGCAACTTTGGGCTAATCGCCGGAGTGTCACCGCAAGAATTGCAGGATTGGTTTCACACAGCGTTTATTGATGGCTATGACTGGGTGATGCAAACCAATGTCATTGGCATGGGGCAATTTGCAGACGGCGGGTTAATGGCATCTAAACCCTATGCCTCGTCAGCGAATTACATTAACAACATGAGTGATTATTGCAAGAACTGCACGTACGATCACCGCGATCGCACCGGTGAAAATGCCTGTCCCTTCAACTTTTTTTACTGGGATTTTCTCGATCGCCATCAGGATAAGTTAAAAAAGAATCACCGCATGGGTCAGATGATGGTCAACTTGGCACGCTTTTCTGACGAAGAACGTCAACTGATGCGTCAAAAAGCCAACGAATGGCGTGCTGCCCACCAGCAAACCGAGTATCCTCTACCCTCAAGCTCTCCTGATGGAAAGGCTCACCCAACTACGCAACCAATATCTCGACCTCACCCATCGGGTTCTACCTGATCTTGCCCAGCAGCGACGCTTTCCGGTTCGATTCAACCACTGCTTTCAACGCATTGTCTTAGACAACTTATTTAATGACTGCTGGTATGACGTGCTAAACCGTCGTGAACCTGCCTACAAACAACTGACCGAGCAACAATTAGAAGGAGCAATCGCCCTTGCAGAAGAGATCGTCAATCAACCCGACGATTATCTCGATCAACTCAATCAAAACAGCCTACGCTGGCGCAGAAAACTGACCCGTGAAGACTAATCGCAATGGAATTCTGATTTCATGTTTACGATTGTCCGGTTGCGAAGCAAGTTCCCCCTTTGGATAATCGGGCGGTGCATAATGGAGGTATGAGTTAAGGTCAACGGTGATCAAATGTCCTGAATGCAAGTCCACTCATCTTTGCAAAAATGGCAAGCAGAAAGGGAAACAAAATCACATTTGTGCCGAGTGTAGGCGGCTGGTTGATTTACCCCAGCTTTATTCCCGATGGTGACCAGATTATCAGCAAGACCTCCATGACACGGGTGGAAGGAGAAAACACCCAATTACGCCATTATTTAGCTCGACTTCATTGCAAAACCTTGTGCTACTCCAAGTCCATAGCAATGTTGAAGCATTCGCTGAGATTGCTGTTGCACTATCTCAAGGTTGGCGATGTGCCTGTGCCCCTTTAATTCACACCCTCATTCAGAAACGCCCAAAAAATGACCCTTGTGGTTACTGCCAAGGTTCGATCGCGATGGTCAGAATGAATAGGTGAGGCAGGGAACTTCTCATTCCAGTCTTTAAAGATATCAAAAGAGCTTGAGTCAGTCGTACCTGCTCCTCAGCTTAGATTTTAGTTGCATTAACAGACCTCGACCAGTAAGGAGTTTCTGCAAGATTACAGTCTTGAATCATCACCTATATCCAAAGCGCAAACCTGAATCATTGGAGATCTATTATGGCAAACGAACCACTATCTGCCCTCGGTCCTGTATTTGGTCCTAACTTTATTATTGTCGAGGTGAATGATGACACGGGTAAACTGTTCAAGTTAAATATTTACCCTGATGTCAACAATCCACTGCTTAAGGAGAATGGACTGGCAACTCACTACTACATTCAGCCAAAAGAAGTTTACCTGGCGAGAAAAGAAGATTCACCTAGTGACTATGATTTTGCAATGACAGTCTTCAAAGGGTTGATGACCACCGAAGACACGATCGGGATTACCGATGCCAACACTTCAAGCGGCGAAGCAACCTCTGGTGGCGGATTTTGTACCTTCAAAACCACGTTTGCAATCCCGGAAAATGTCATTCAAAAGGCGATCCAGAAGCTAAAAGCCAAAGACTATCCAACCGCCCAACTGCCGGTCGCATTCCTCTCGCTATTTCACATTGAACAAAACGATCCAGAGCCAAATCTAGGAATTGTAGACATTTTGGAGAACAATGTCACCGTTGAAGTTCCCGCACTGCAAGGAGTAGGCGATAGCAAGTTGCCTTACTATATCAATGCTCAAGGATCTGGAAAAGGCAGCATCGAAGCAGATAGCATCAGTGCTTTTCTCTTGACCTGTAATCAGATAGCAGCAGGGGCGATCGCAGGCAGCATTGAGCAGGGACATGCTCCTTTCACGGTGCATTACAACCTCAAGCAGCGCTTCTATATCAATGCTTGCGATATTCATGTGGATGTGGATGTAGATAAAGTGTTTGAACAGTTCTCTGGTGCGCTCTCAGCGGGCGGCTTTTTGGGAATCGACAATATTAGCCTTTCCTACAATTATCAGAAATGCCTGACTAGTGGGGCAATTACCACAATCATGACAATGGATGGCGCAAACATCCCGGATGATCTCAAAAAGATGATTGAACAACGAGTCGATGATATGCAAAAGCTGGCATTCGATTTGGTGAAGCATGAAATTTTTGATTGGACACCTACGCCCGATGCGCCTGCAACGGCTGATCGGGGATTGCTTGGTAGCTTGTTTGGAGGAGCCTCTGTTTCGCTCAAAGGGAACTATCAAAAGCACAATGTTCACTTAAATCAGAACTTTACGCTGAATACGTCGATCGCGGTGAATGACACGGCGGCTGGCGATCTCAATGATCTTGAATCAGCCATCAAAGCCAACAAAGGCAAGTATTTGATGATTGTAGATATTGGCGAATACTTCAAGAAGTTGCAAGTTGCTGCAACCAACAACGCCAACTGGAAGGAAAAGCTATCCGATGGTACTGACCTGGCTGACCCCATTCAATCTATTCAAGTGGAAGTGGGCTACCTCGACTATGATAATCCCCTCAATGCTAATAACGTTCCCAATCCACAATATCGAGCATCGGGATTTCACTACACCATTGGTCACAACGACCCCAATCAGGGAGCCGAGTTAGCAATTTGGACACCCGATAATCCTGGAGACATTATCAACATTTCCTTTTTGAAGCTCGACAAAAACATTCCTAACTGGGATGTCAATCAAGTCATGATTCGCAAAACGATCGTCTTTAATGCAGATGATCCACGAGTAGAACTGGCAAATGGCGGCACAACTTTTGTCAAAGAGGAAATCTCGAAGGATCATGCTCCGACCATTACACCCAGCGAAGTGGGCTATGTCTTTGTGAAATTTATGCTCGATCGCATCCTGCCCAAAGACAACATTACGCTAACGTTGGTGTGCAAACTCGCTAATCGCAAAGATACGATCACGATCACTCGTCAGAATCAAAAGAATGTGATCTGGGAAATCTTTTCTGACAAGCATTTGAATGAAACCTCATTCCAGTATCAGGTACAAGTCGAAGTTACTGGACCAAACTTTACGGATACTCCAGTGCAGTATGCAGGCGACTGGCAAACGGTCGATCTGCCAACGAGCCGTGTGAAATACGTCAATCCGCTCAAGGTTGTCTTACCGTCTCCTTCAGCGAGTGACGTTGCCACGATTAACAACTACATCAAGAATTATCAGTCTTGATGAGTGAGCGATCGGGTTGAGCAAACTCAATCTGAACGAGTAGCTCGTGAACTAGGTAGGGCTGATTCGTGATTCCAAACGTCTTTGCCCTACCGATCATAGGTGGTCAATAACTTCGCAGTATCCAGGAACTTACGCTATGTTTCAAAATATTAGTGATGTCAGCAGGGTTCAATCCATTCAAGGCGTTGACGCTTCCGCCAATGTGATTCGACCCAACCTGTCAATGGAGCTGGAGCGCATTTCTCCAGCCGTCCTCTCTCAGTTAGTTGTTCCGGTTGATGCGGGAACTCAGATCAATCTACCTGATACCCGCACACGGAATGGAAATCTCTTTAGAGATCGCTTCAATACTGCTCTGTACTGGTATCTCCCCAGTTTGCATTTAGCTGATGATCCAGATACTCTATTTAGTTTCTCTGCCAGTCAGGCAGGTGTGGATGGGAGCGGCAATCCTTTTCACAAAGCCTGTTTGCAGCTTAGCTTAAAGCAAGACGTGCCTCAAGATGTAGCTGCATTTGAAACCAGTAACCCAACCATCGAGGTGCGTCCGATTCCGTTCCATGACGCTAACGTGACGCTCAGCACGACCTATGCAGATACCAATACCGGTAGCGATCAGCATAGTTCTTTCGTCGGTATGGTAAGCAGTCATTCGGATGGGTCTTTGCAGCTAACGTTCGACAATCTCCTGGGTAACAATGTTCTGATTCTCTACAGTAACCTGACTCAGGGAGGCGCACAAATTGCCATCGCCGCTGTTTACGATGTTTGGATATCAGTGACAGTGCCCAGACAGATTCCCAGACCCCCGCTCAGAAGACCTCCTTTCATTACTGGTTCGGGGGTGCGAATTCTACCAGAGGTGGCAATGAACAGCACTGTTCTCCACAAGGTTGATTTGAGTGAGGTAGAAGCTCCCGGACAGCGCACTGTTATTCCGATCGCTGCCAGGGTTGGACCGATCGGCTCACCAATCTGGCTTCCTCCTGATGGAGGCGATGACTCAGATAATGCTCCGATGACTCGTTATGTACAATCCAAAGCAACGTTCAATTTGAATGTGTCACTCATTCAGAAATACGCAGTCAACGATTACCAATTGAAATACACAGTCACTGAGAATAGCATCACGCGACCGATTATCAATATCAATGACCTCAAAAACTTTGATGTCAGACAATCGGAATTCATAGAACTCAAGGTGATAGGCGATGTGAGCCAGCGCTATCCCTCTCTGAGCAAGCTTTACATTGGCACGTTGAGCCGAACGATCGTTGTGATTCCCTCTGAATATACGATCGCCCGTGAGATTAGCCACTGCAATGCTGTTTGTGCGGCACTGGTGGATAGTTCGCCGACTGGCACCAGTCACTGTAAATTTCAGTTTGAGTTTCTACTCGCGCCGAATATTAACCCGATCGAACTCTTGCAACTGTCTCAAGAAATTAGTCACTATCCCGACTTCAAAAATTATTCTCTAAAGTTTCCGGATAGCCTAAATTACGCGCTTCCATCCACAATCACAACCTTGTTTCAGAGTGTTTGTGAATATACGGGGTCTGCCATTCCGCACAATTTTTCTTTAGCCGTTGAAGTCACTGATGCCAACCTGGATTCTCCTGCGATCGCCAATGCCAACCTGTTGATCAAGCAACTCTGCTCGATTCAGCAGCCTTACCTCTCTGGCACAATCAACCTCAAACTGGATGATGATTATCCATCACCTGTCACGACGACTGTAATTCTGAATTTTCAAGCAGCGATCGGAACGGGAGATATCGTCTGGAGCATTGATGAATCAACTCGGTGCATCAATTTAACCAACCGATCGGCGTTTGATTTGCTGATTAAACGATATGCACTTTGCACCAGTCAAGGCGTGACGCTGCTTCCCCTCGATCCTCCTACACTGATGAAGGGCGGACAAGCGATCGCCCTTCCCCTACCCGCAGATCACACTGGTCTCACCGTTCTCGTAGACTCTGGAATCGAGTTGGAAACTGCGATCTCCAAAAGTGCAATTGACCCTTATCTGCAATTCCAGCAAAAAGATGTGCAGAACACTCAGTATCAGCTAATCATCAATGCGAGTGGAGTCAACTTTGACGGCAGAGGGATCGACAAAATTGAGGCGCAAATTAGCCTTCCTGCCTTGCCAGATGTGAGTGTTCCTGCTTTCTCGCTGTATCAACTTCGCAAAGCAGCAAACGCCAGCATTCTGATTCCTCTGCAATATGCAATCAGTAGCCTGAACGCAACTTTGCTATTTACGGTTTCCTTCAAAGATGCCAGCAAGCCCAGTGTGCAGTTCTCAAAGCAAAACGATTTCATTGATGTTCCGATTTTCGTTTTACAGGATAGCGATCTTGCTGTGATTGCCTAAAGCGATCGTATTTCAACCCTAATTAGTTTCAAAGGAGCTTTTCGATGATGAGTAATCAAACCAGCGACCCGCAAAATCAGAGCGATGCAGGACAGGTAACCATCGTTTTTGCGACCGATGTGATTCCAGATAAAGCAATAATTCATGACAATGAAACTTTTCAAGTGCAGTGGGCTGCTTTTAATGCGAGTCACGTCGATAGCCCAGCGTTTACCGATCTTCTGGTCGTCACTAGCATTCCTGAAGGCTGCCCTGGCTCAGATGATCAAGAACATCCCATTGTTTACGACAGTAGCACCAGTGGCAATCCACAAGATTTTCTAGAGTCGCCGCTATCTGCTCAGTCTCAAGGATCTCTCATGCAGCCAATGGTTGGTCCCTTTCCAGCCGGTTCCTACCGATTGACGGTAACCCTTGCCCAAGGGCTAGCAAACACGACTTTGTTTAACTGTATTGAAATCATTCTCGCTACTTAACCAGGAGGAGTTCAGCAATCATAGAAACACTTTATGAGGTGCAATTAATATCTCAACAAACGGGCTATTCTTGTTGGGCAGCAGGGGCAACGATGCTTGTCGGTTGACGAGACAATCTCTCGATCGACCCCTCAGAGATCGCCGATGCGATCGGGTATTGGCAGCAATATCAAACTGGATTGGCAGCAGCAGACACGACAATGTTTCAAGTTTGGAGGTTGAAACCAGAACCACCTCAAACTTACACAGTGGATGGGTCTGTTCGATTACTCAACAGCTACGGTTCACTTTGGGTTGCATCGGCTGAACCTGGAACCCACATCCGAGTTGTGACCGGAGTCACTGGAGACGGAACATTAGATGGAACCATCTTATCGATTAACGATCCGTAACAAGTGGAAATGACGACATTCAGCCTCTCAAACAGTGGCGCTCAATACACAGAAACCTATACCCAATTTGAACTTAAACAGAGAACCTTGGCAGTCAAAGAGTCAGATGTAAATGGCTTTTACGTAGCCCACCTCTAGCAGGGAGCGAAAATTAAGCTCGAAGATAGCGCAGATTTGCTGTGAGATAGCCCAATGCCCTTCAAAGCAAGGTGGTACAAAAATGAAGTGAGGACAGCGTTGAATGGCAACCCGTGACGACATGGCAGAATGGATGCCAAACCTTCTCGCCTCATAGCTGGCAGCCCGAAAGTATCAGGATTGAAGCTTCAATTCTGATACTTTTAAGCAAACACCTGTGGATTCGCTGTTCTCACCAATACAACACGGTTTCCCAGTGATCGACTCGGACAATTTAAGGTTGATGGATTGCCCTTTGATGCGGCGACTTTGACCACTCAAAAGCCTCCACTTTGTAAGAATGGTGTATTCTACCAACCGATCAATCAATTACTCTTCACCTTCCCCTAGAAGTGATCTCACGATCATTGGCGTATGTCACGGTTCATCGCGAAGTTGTAGATGGCGAGGGCGATCGCCAAGACAAGGAGAAGGTGAATCAACCCGCCCGCAATATGCAGCGCAAATCCTGCGACCCAAAACACAAAAAGCAGGACGACAATTCCCCACAGAACACTGAACATAGCGTTTACCCTTAAAGCAATGGAATGGGCATATTCTACGTGAGAGTTCCAATTCAGCAACCCTCCCAAAGGCGGAGAGTCTTACGATTCGCCAATGACCGTGCTCAATGCCTTGATGGATGAGTTCACTGAAGATTGCTTGCTCACTTTCTTCTGTAAGGTTGAATGTATAAGTGATTGGCTCCGACATAGCCGTTGTAATTCTTTCCTGATCAGCTTCTTGCAGGCATCCAGGGCTGTCCCTTTTCATCGATCGAGTTTACCAACACCTCATCCGAGCCACCCCGTCCGACCTCTGCTTGTAAAAGCTCTCCCTGCTTAAATCGTTGGGTGATGCCATGACTCATCGCAGCACGACTACGACAATTTAACCTCTGTGACATGACTTACTACAATCGTAATTGCTCAACTGGGGGAAATTGACAAAATCTCAAAACCCGATAAAGTGGCGTTATGACAGAACTCCCCGACTTAAAGCAACTCTCAGTTGAGGCAAAAGATGCCTTGATTGTGGCGCTCTGGGAAGAGTTACAGAAATTACGGCAAGGGGAAACAAAGAAGCCCCAGAAGACCTCGAAGAATTCGAGTTTACCGCCCGCAAAAGGATTCAAGGCGCAGGTCAAAGACCCAGAAAACGCGAGTGGAACGCAACGAGAGGGGAGCTTAGGTCGAGAGGGGGGCGGTCGTCCGTTGCATGAAGCCCCCGATCAAATCATCAAAGCAGAAGCGATTGTCTGAAATGTCAAGCCTGTTCAACAAGATTGGGTTGCCAAGGGGTAGCACTTTTAACCATCGCATTGAGAATGATCAAGAGCTTGTGCATACAGGCGGTCAATGCCACCTTCTTTGGCTTACCTTTCTGACAAAGTCGCTCGTAGAACGTCTTAATGACTGGATTGCTTCGACTTGCCACCAAGGTTGCCATATACAACACGGCTCGGACCTGAGCACGTCCGTCCCAAATCACCTGTTTGCCTCGATGTTTGCCACTGTCGTGATTGAGCGGAGCTAGCCCGACTAAGCAACTGATTTGCTTGTGGCTCAAACTGCCCAAGTCTGGCAGGTTCACTAGGAGCGTACTCGATGTGACTTCTCCCAGTAACGGCACGCTTCTCAGCAGATTGACCCGTTCGAGCCACAATGGACTTTGCCGAATCGCTTGCTGAAGTTGAGATTCTAGCTCTGCGAGTCGATTTTCTAACCACTCAAGGTGGTCTTCAATATCTTGCCGCATTGGACCGCGAACCGTCCCGAAGCGATTCTTCTCGGCTGTCAGCATTTCCACAATTTGACGACGACGGGCGACCAACTCAGCCATGCGCTGAGAGTCCTCATCGGCGATTGAACTGACGGGCGGTTGAATCGCTTCGGCAAAATGAGCCAGCACTGCCGCATCCAGGGCATCGGTTTTGGCGCGTTTCCCCGTCGCTTTCGCAAAGTCTCGCACTTGGCGCGGATTGACGATGGCAACGGGCAGTTGAGCCTGATTCAACGCGACGGCCGCTGGGAATTCTAATCCCCCAGTCGCTTCCAAAATGACTAACCTCGGCTGCAACGGTTCGAGTCGTTGCACTAACTGGGCGATTCCCTCAGGCGTATTCGGGACTTGAAACAGTTCAGCGCTCGGTCGGACATGAACATCCAAATGAGCTTTGGCGACATCGATGCCAATCCAATAGAGTGGTTGATTCATTTGTTTTCTAGGGAGACGACAACTCTAGCTGAAGACTCAGACTTGCACGATGCGGAATCGAGGTTCCAAGCGCACACGCTGACGTGAGCCGAAGGCACTGTTCGAGTTAAGCAGTTAGAGGATGTGGCGACCCAGGCTTCTGCACGGTTTTTACAACCTAGTCCCAATCGTGTTAAATGTCAATTACATAGGCGTATAAATTTGAAGGCATTCTCTTCTCTTATTGAGCTGCTGAGATCGGTTGCGAGATGAAAAGACGAGCAGATCGCGGCTGACCCGAAACGACAATTATCAGGATATTGTACTAATCAGATGAATTCTCCCGTGACTGACCATCAGAATTTTGGGTTGCTCTAAGAATAGACAGCACAAATTGGCGTTCTGACTTCTGCTCATCCAGGGAGAAGCTAGAACAGGAGAAGGAAGTAGCCTCTGACCCGTTACTTATTTTTTGTGCGAGAGATCGCCGATTGCTTCCGAAAACTCTCCGCTTTCAGTTCGATAATGGTCGCGTGATGGACTAAGCGATCTATCGCGGCAACCGTCATCATCGAGTCAGTGAAGATGCTATCCCATTGGCTGAAAGGCTGATTTGCGGTGATGAGTAAACTCCGGCGTTCATAGCGATGGGAGATCAGTTCAAATAACACCGAGGTTTCAGCTTCAGACTTTTTGACATAGCCCAGATCATCGACCACAACTAAATCGTAGCGATCTAGTTTGACCAGCCAGGGTTGCAATTGGAGTTGTAACTTAGCCTGTTGCAGCAGTTGCACCAAGGCGGTAGCGGGAAAGAATTTAACCCGTTGACCGAGTTCCAACATCGAGCGCGACAAGGCACTGGCAAGATGAGTTTTGCCCACGCCCGAAGCCCCAAATAACAAGCAGTTGCCCCCTTGCTCAACCCAGCTTGTGTCTTGCGCCAATTGCATGAGCGCCGCTGGATTGAGACCCGGTAGGTGATTGAATTCAAAGTTGGAGAAGGATTTTCCATAAGGCAGTTGTGCCTCTTTCAGCGCTCGGCTCAGGCGGGCTTGCTCTCGGCGTTGGCTTTCCCCTTCGCACAATGCCAGCAAGAACTGCGCATAAGACCAGTGTTCCTGAGTCGCTTGCTGTTCTATTTGCTGCCACTGAGACTTCATCTGACTGAGGTTGAGGCGTTTGAGGTGGTCGTTGAGACTCTGGTAGGGGCTGGGTGGATTCGAGGAGTTGGTCATAGGTGGCGAGGTGATGTTGAGTCGTCTCCATTAGGGTGAGAGCGGCAGCATCGGGAATCAGGTCAAAACCCTGTTGCAATCGTCTCAAAGTCAGGGTCGGCGGATGAGCGGCCAATTGAGTCTGAAGATAGGTCGCCACGTCATCTTCTTTGTCCTGGGTCGCGGCAATGTAGAGGGCTTCAACCATCAATCGAGCCGCCAAGTCGGGTTCATTGACCTGTTTCACCCGTTGCCACAATTGCTGCCACTGTTCATTGGGCAGTAAATCATCTTGCCAATCACAATGTAAAAAGGCTCTGGGCTTGCGGCGCAAACTTTCAACCAGATGGCGATAGTTGATGCTACGACCCCGACGGATCTTCGCACTGCCATGGACATGCAGTCGGGGCAAGGTCATGACGGTCGTGGTGCCGACAAAGCCCACGAGTTGGTCATGATAGAGGTGAATCGTTAAGCGTTGTCCCACCAAGCGAGACGGCACACTGTAGAGAATGCAACGGGCGGTGATGGTGCTATAGCAACTGACTTTGACGCTCAGCACTTCATAGTCGGGAGAGCGGTAGCGAGGTAAGGCTTGCAGAACAGCTTTTTCAATCTCAAACTTTTGAGTCCGTTTAGCATTTTGTTGGGCAACGACCTGTTCGATCAAGGCTTGATACGCGGCGACGGATTCAAAATCAAAACTACCCCGTCGAAATAGGGCTTGGCAGAGTTTGCGTTTGAAGTGACCGTGAGGCGATTCGATAGAGCCGTTTTCATGGGCAACGCCTTTATTGTTGTGGGTGGGGCGGACTCGATAATGGCTGCACACTTCGCCATACATCTGGGTCAGTTTGGGGTTGCGTCCTCCCACATTGCGATAAGCCGCACTCAAACTGTCGGTGCGATGGGTTTGGGGCACGCCGCCACAAGCCGCCAAGGCATTCTGTAAGCCCTGGGACAAGCCGACAAAACTCTCTCCGCCCTGAATCACTTGCACGTATTGCCAGCCGCTGTATGCCAAGCGGTAGTGGTAGAGCAGATGCTGAAAGGATTGACCCTTGACCGTAATCGTCACCCCTTTGAGATGGGTGAAATCCGATAGACCCATTGCTCCTGGCTCATGACGGATCTTGAACATCACCTCCTTGGGTTTGCCACAGGCAGCTTTCCAGCGCTCGACCCGTCGTTGCACTGTCCGCAAAACGCCTTCATATTCGCCGGGATAAGTGTCCTGTAAATACTCAAATAAGGTCATCGGTTCAATGCGCGGCTCGGCTTTGAGCATCGGTTCTAGCTCACTTAACCAGACCGCCTCCAAAGGGTCGGCGCGGGTTGACCAATCACGGGGTCTGCCTTGCTGGGGTTGATGGACTCCGGTATCAATCCGACTTCCGGTGCGGATGGAGATACCGGCTTTTGCCGCAGCAGTTTGTTGTCCTACTCCAGAATCTCGTTTATTCATGTACTGTTGGACTTGTTGATAATTAATTTGGACGGGCACTAGGAGTCTCTAATTTGCGTTAGGGGTTCTCTCTTAGTGTCTTTTCTTTTGGCTACCTCGCTGTACCATTGACATCCCTCACTCTGGGCGATCTGATGAGCGTTCTAAATTTGCTTCTCGATACCTAGACTAAGTAATTGTCGTGTGCCTTCTATTTACGCCTATCTAATTGTCGCGTCATACAATCGGTCTACCACACTCTCTCAAGATACAAGTCAAAAGTTGTCAGGGGTGTGGAGAGGAGATACCCGCATCCCGGCAACAGTTAATGCAACGCTATGACAAAATCGATATTCCACCGATTCAGCCTATGGTGACCCGCATCGAACGATCTGGCGGCTCCTGTCCCAAATGTGGTCAGCCACAGATGGCAGCAGTTCCGATGGGAATGGAGCCTGGAAGTCCCTTTGGCAATCGCATCGCTGCCTTAATCACCAGTCTGCGATACAGTCATGGGATGAGCTATGGGCGAATGCAGCAGTTGCTAGAAGAAGTCTTTGGTTTAGAGATTTCCGAAGGGGCAATTGCCAACCTATTGTTGCGGGTGAAGGAACAACTGCAACCAGAAGTCGAGGACATTCTGCAAATTCTCAGAAGTGCCAGACTGGTGGGCAGTGATGAGACGAGTGCGCGGGTTAACGGTAAGAACCAGTGGGAATGGGTGTTTCAGAATGAGCAATTCTGTTTTCATGGGATTCGACCGTCCCGTGGGGGAGACGTGATTGCTGAGGTGATGGGAGACCATCAACCTGAAATCTGGGTGTCAGACTTATTCAGTGCGCAAAAGACCCACCCCGCAGAATCCTGGCAAGTTTGTTTGGCACATCAACTGCGAGATTGCCAGTCTGGTATTGATGCTGGGGATGAGATTTTCTCGGGCAGGATGAAGCAATTGTTGTTGCGCTCCTTTGTGCTGCAAAAACGTTGGTCTGACCTGGCAGAATCGACTCGTTATCAATATCGCGGTCGGTTGCATCGAAACCTGGAAATTGTCCTGGGTTTGTCGCCTCAGCAGGAAGATGGAATGCGATTGCGAAAACGGTATCTGGAGTTGCGGCAGAACTTATTTTTAGTCTTGGATGACCCCAGTATTCCAGCGACGAATAATGCCAGTGAACAAGCCCTTCGCTGGAGTGTCATCTTTCGGAAAGTCACGAATGGATTCCGCTCGGATTGGGGGCGAGATCTGTTGGCTCTATCGGGTGAACTATGCAGAACTAAAATCTAGGTGCCAGCAAATTAGACATCGCAACTCAAAATTGGCGAAGTTTCTGAACCCATAGCCAGAGCGCTTAATCAACTTGAGCTTGTTGTTAATGCCCTCCACAACTCCGCTCGTGGTGCGATGCTCAAAGTAGGTTGCGATTTCTTCCAGCCATCGATCCATCGTGGCAACACTGGTCTGAAACGTCGTTTCGGCTCCGGCTAACCAGTCACCTAGTTTTGTAATTCCATCTTCCCAATCCACAGCCGTATCAAAGATCTGTTTCAGCGTTTCTTTTTGCTGATGCATTTGAGCGAGACGGGGTGAAACTTGTTTGACTGCTTCTAACGTTGATTTTTGTTTATCCGTCAAATTCTGTTCAGGTTTTAGCAGAGCATACTTGCTTGACTTCAAAACGTTTTCAATTCGTGCTTGTTCCAGTTCATCGACATCAAGGTTGATTGACTTGACTTCTTGATTGCGAACGTGGTTCAACTCCCGATTCACTAATTGCGCGACGTGGAATCGGTCTGCGACTACTTGAGCCTTCGGCATCTGTTTCCTGACCAATCCTCGGTAGTTCCCAGATAGGTCAATGCTGACTTCCGTAATTTGGTTAAGAACCTCTCGACCCCATCCTTCTAGGACTTTCTGAATGTCTTCATGTTTGCGCGATGGAGCCAATCCAATCAACGACCTTTGGTCTAAATCCACCAAGACCACCACGTAATCTTTTTGTCCTTTCCGCAAGGCAATTTCATCGAGTCCCAATCGCCGCAGTCCGCTCACGTCCACGCGCATTTTTTTGGTGATGTATTGCACCATTGACGCGACTTCTTCATCCGTGAGTCCATAATTCACCCCAACGTTATGCAGATCACTGTGACGCACTTGCTGCACAATCATTTCCGCAAAGCGGTCGGTATACTCTCGACGTTTACCCACAAACTCGAACGCTTCACTAAACGGTTTCCCACACGGACGACATTTGAATTGACGACGATTGAGCTTCAGGAACACGGGGCGCTCGCTGATGCTTAAATCACGCACTCGATGCCCATGATTTTGATGTAACTGGTGGCTCACCTGACTACAGCGCGGACAACTCGCAAGTGCACTTTGGGCTTCGACTTCCAGAATGAGTTCATGACCCCGATCTTGGTAATCTTCCACGTCCATTCCTGGCAAGTTGAGGAGTTGAGTCAGCAAGGGTTGCATGGCAGCTAAAACGTGTTTCAAAGCACATTAGCATAACTCAGGCGATAGACCCAGCATTTTTGCGGCTGTTCGCTCCATTGTCAATACTGGTAAGCGGCAAGGTCTGTCTGCTTTTGAATCGATCCTGACTGCTCTAAACCCACTGGAATCCTTGCTCTCTCCCAGTTGAGCAATTACCCCAATGGTTCCAAAATCGTGAAACCGGAGTGGAGCAATTCACCGATGACTCAGCTTTGTTCCGGCGTACCTATCGAGAACTCTTTCTTCAACGCACCCGCCAAATGCTACGAGATGCCACACCCGATCTCAACATCTATGCCAGACGGCAGGCAGAGTGGCTCCCCGTTGAATTTGAACCCAGCACCGAAGAAGCGCTAGAGCAAATTTTTACCCAATTTGAAACCCAGCTTTATATCCCGTCTGCTGACCCAGTTCGCTACCTAACCCTCACTGGACGTGTAGAACCGCGCAGCTTACTGCAAAACCAGCGCCGTTTTTTCCTGCAACGAGCCGAATCCAGTATGTACGCGCTCCGGCAAACGATCGTCAATTTCAGAAGACGCATTGAGCTGATGCAATCCCGCTTGAGCAGCGTTGAGTCGAATGCAGACGGTTTGAAGCAATTCCTTTTAATTCACTACAAGTTTGAGACTGATCAGCCAGAACAGCTTGATTTCGCCGCTCTCACCGATCAAGAAGCCGGGGCTGAAGACGATGAAGAAACCGACGACGAGGAAGAGACTGAGACAGACGTGCAAGAAAAGCGGCAGCAGCTTCGTCGCACCATTGACCTCGCGATCGAGCGATTGCAGTCTAACCCTACAGAAGCCCGCCGGGTCTATCGCTTGATGGAGTCAGCCTGTGATAACGACCTGATGCAACTTCAAGAGATCCAAGACTTGCTGGCAGATGAGTTTGTCAAAGACCACAAACGCGAACAGGTGACGCGCAAAGTGCGAGAACTGGTGAGCCAGGGCAAGAAGGTTCTACTCATTTCCATCTTTTCCGATACCGTGATCGACTATTACCGTTACATGACTCAAGACGAGTTGATTGACCGTTGTGGAATTGGCATGGCGATCGGGTCAACCAAGCGATATTATCTTGGCTCTAGCGCTCAGGCTGTTCAATTCGCGCCTCATAACGCCTTACGGTCTGGCAGACAACGCACGGGCATCAAACGGCAAGACCTCTTTCGTCTGTTTGCACCCGCAGCAACGTGCAGAACGATTGCCGAGCGTCCCAACCCAGATGAAGAAGTCATGGTGTTGATCGGATCTGAAACGCTATCCGTGGGTCAAAATCTTCAAGATGCTGACTACTTGATCAACATCGATTTACCCTGGAACCCAATGACCCTAGAACAGCGCATTGGTCGAATCGATCGTCCCAAACAGCATCCCTGCGAGAATCTATATATTTACTATGCCAACAGCGAAAGCCAGCTACTACGGCAAGCTAGTCGCCTTGCAAACCTTAATAAAAAGTTGATGGGTGAACCCCAGATAGGGCAAGATGACGCAGCTCAGGGTGCGCCGAATGTAGCTGAATTGGGCGCTTCCATCTATGGGGACACCTTATTTGACGACACGATTTTGCCAGGGTATGTCAACTTTATTCAAGATCTGGTGGTGTCGAGACGGCAGACTCAGGAAAGCTTCCAAGAATCGCTTTACCGTCAACAAGAAACATCGCGTGACCTTTACACCCAGCAGGAAATCGTATTTAGCGAAGATATCAGCCAACGACTGCAAGCGATGGGAGAGGACTATCAAGCCAAGCCAATCTCATTGGGGCGAAAGACGGGAGAAAAAGATGAGCCAACGGGATTGTTCGTGCTCACAGTAAAATATTTCGGTCCCAATGGCGAAGCCATTTTAGATCGTCAAGAATTATTGTTCTGGAATGACCAGACCGGAGAGCGTGATGGCTATGGGATGGCGCTCTCCACGGCGGTCAAAACTCCAGAAGCTGGAGATGTCTTCTCTGCCAGATACCTCCGCACATCGGCTCAGAAACTCTATACTCAGCTAGTGGAACTGAAGCAGCAGCGATCGTCTGAACTGGCTCAACCCGAAACACTCGAAAATGTCACCATCACTTCAGAACGCCTTAACAAGATTCAGCAGCGTATTGGTACGTTGGATTCTTTGCCTGATGGACTCGATCGCAAAACCGTGAGAGAGACTCTCCAGAAGTTAAATGCTGGGAAAGGGATGAAGTCTGTTCAAAAACTGCTACGAGACTACACTGATGGGACAAAAGCTCAGTTAGATACTCCTGCCCTTGTCTCAGAACTGGTGAAAGATACAGATGAAAAGAACCTAATTCTGAGCGATGGGATTAAGCCATCATCTCTCTCTGTATCACTCTCTGCCCTGCTTTTGAGAGCTTAATTAGAGGTTGAGTTTAACTCAACTCAATTTCATCACTCACAATCAATTGATCAAATCGACTCGGTTTTTGATCACTCATGGCGCAATCTCATTCCCGATCGCCTGATAGCACTTCCAGGCAATTCGAGCGTAGGAATCCCCCTTCATTTGATTTACGGGCACTCCTTCCAGCGCCGCCTTCTGAAATACAGCTAATCGACGAATACCCGTTTTGAAAATGGGTAAGCCTGCATTGGCGATCGTATTTCGCGCCTCTTCACCCACCTTGCTAGGTGGTGGCGGAATGAGCGTGATCAGAATCTTGTAATCCGTCTTTAATCCCTGCATCGCATCGACCATTTGCGGCATCGCACCCATTGCGAGGGCAGGCAGTGACGTGGGAAGGATAAGCAAGTCGCACCCTTCGGCAATAGTTTTGAGTTCGGCTGCATCGGGTCGTGCTGGGGTATCGACAACGATGTGATCGTATTGCCGCGCAAACTTAACGGCTGCTTTTTCGTCCACCACTTTGAAGGGTAGACCCCGCGCTTGCCCACTGGAGAGCCTTCAAATCCCCGTCAACCGATAAGGTAGGGGCTGTCTGTTGAAAATAGGCGGCTAAGTGTAGGGCAGTGGTAGACTTCCCTACCCCACCTTTGAAGCTGGCGATCGTGATAATCATGTCTAAGTTTCATCATGCTTGGCTGCATCTTATCAGTCCATATTCAGAAAATTAGGTGCTTAAACATCTAAATGCTTGAGTGTTTAGACACTTAACTTGCCAGACCAGACAGTTTTCGCTCTAGCGCTTGGATTCTACCTTCATCAGTTGCTATCAGTGATATCAAGTTAAGCAGAATTTATCAATCACTGGCAGAGTTCCGACAGAATGGGGGTTTTAGCCATTTCTAAGATCAGTTGATTGATAAGTAAAGTTGAAAATCAATGCTTGAGGCAGAGAGTAGGGATCAGAATACGGAATATCAATCGTTTGAGGGACTTACCTAAATTAATTATAGAAATTTTACGTAAGAATGAAGCGATAAAACTGAGTCAGACGATGAGCAAGTACACCCGCACCACGACCAAGGACACCAAACCTCAAGGCAAGGCATCGGTCATTAATCAGGCAGATTTAGATCGGGTGTTGGAGACGAGGGTTTTCAATCTATTCGAGATCGAGCGTTGTTCGGTCTGTGCGGATACACGGCTACCAGAATCAGCGAAAGTGTGCCAGATGAAAACCTTTGATGTGTTTCTGCCCTCTGGCACGGTCAAAGCTGGAATCGTGTTTAGAACTGAAACTACAAAAGGCGAATATGGTCAGAAGACGGTGAAGGTGTCGCCCGATTTGAAAGCGCTACTGGAAGCTTACGATGCGCCAGAGAAGGGAATTTATCTATTCCCCGGTCGGCACGGTCGAGGGCACATTAACCCCGTTTCAGCCAGTCACATTTTTAAGGAGGTGTGCGATCGTCTGGAGCTTCACCACGTCTCAACTCACTCGTTCCGTCGCACGGCTATCAACCGCATGAGAGAAGCAGGGTTTTTTCTAGAAGAGATTCAGCGAATTAGTGGGCACAAGTCGCTAGATGGTCTGAGCCACTATTTAGAGGTGTCAGAGTCTCGATTAAGTGACGTGGTGAACTGCCTTTAATCGCCTGAGAAAAATTGCCTGCTGTCAAATGGTCGTGGGGTAGGGCGGCGATGTCCTACTCGACTGCATCT
Organism: Phormidesmis sp.; assembly: GCA_965277365.1. GTDB lineage: Bacteria > Cyanobacteriota > Cyanobacteriia > Leptolyngbyales > Leptolyngbyaceae > Phormidesmis_A. The sequence goes on from CBDICO010000008.1 coordinate 450,882, forward strand.
CAACTCCCAAAGATCAGCGGATTTGTTTTTTCAATCCTCTCTTTAGTCCTGTAAGGTAATGAATGCGCTGTTCAATCCGCATTCGACCAGTTTCAGAAGCCATTCTTTCACCCACAACCTCGCCGAGTTGCACTTTCCTTTGCGATTCGGCGACCAACCGTGTCATCAATCCTTTTATCAGGGGTGGTTTTGCTCATGCCTGTTTTCACAACCATCAAGCGCTTACTCATCGGACAATCCCTACCTACGAGTGCCCACGCTGAACAACGCCTCAGTAATGCGGCGGGATTAGCGGTTCTCTCTTCAGATGCCTTATCTTCAGTAGCTTACGCAACTCAAGAAATTTTGACGATCCTCATTCTTGCGGGGGGGTCGGCGCTGTCGCTGTCGCTGCCGATCGCGACAGCCATTGTCCTGCTGCTGACGATCGTCGTGCTCTCTTATCAGCAAACGATTCGTGCCTACCCCAATGGTGGCGGAGCCTATACCGTCTCTAAGGAGAATCTTGGCACCTATCCGAGCTTGATTGCAGCAGCGGCATTGCTGATTGATTACGTTCTCACAGTCGCTGTCAGTATTTCGGCGGGGATCGATGCGTTGACCTCTGCATTTCCCTTTCTGCAACCCATTTCGGTTGCCCTTTGTCTGCTTTGTACCCTCTTCATCATGGTTGCGAATCTACGAGGCGTGAAGGAATCCGGACAACTGTTTATGATTCCGACTTATGCTTTTGTTGTCAGTATTTTTTTGTTGATTGGGATCGGGCTTCTGCGACAGATGGCGGGACAGGTTGTCCCGGTTCCGGTGATGGCAGAAGCGGCAGGAACGCTTCGCCCCTTGACTTTGTTCTTAATTTTGCGTGCTTTCTCGGGTGGCTGTACTGCGATGACTGGAGTAGAAGCCATCTCCAATGGAGTGTTAGCGTTTAAGTCCCCAGAATGGAAGAATGCCCGGCTCACGATGCGCTATATGGGCTGCTTGCTCGGTGTGATGTTTCTTGGCATCACCTACCTTGCCCATATTTATCGCATTCATCCCTCGCAGGACGAAACGGTGATTTCTCAACTGGGACATCTAGTTTTGGATGGATTGCCGCTGGGGTGGTTTTACTACTTCATCCAAGGTGCGACACTCCTGATTCTGCTTTTAGCGGCAAACACAAGCTATGCTGATTTTCCTCGGTTGTCTTCGCTCTTGGCACAAGATAGCTTTATGCCACGACAGTTCTCCCACTTAGGAGAACGGCTAGTTTTCTCAAATGGCATCCTGGTTCTCAGCGTCTTAGCTGCAATTCTGCTCGTGGTCTTCAAAGGACAGACTGATGCTCTGATTCCGCTGTATGCGGTAGGCGTATTTACCTCCTTTACGCTGTCACAATCAGGCATGGTGGTTCACTGGTTTAAAGAGCGGGGAGAGCATTGGCAGGTGAGCGCCCTGATCAATGGGACAGGTGCGATCTCAACAACCGTAGTGCTGTCCGTCATCGTGCTGACAAAGTTTCTCTTAGGGGCATGGCTGATTGTCATTACGATTCCGCTCATTGTGTTCTACTACCTCACGATTCGTCGGCATTACCGATATGTGGCGGAGCGGCTGAGTATCCAAGATTTAGCTCCCCGGAGTTATGTTCCGAGACCGAAGGTTGAAGTGGTCAGCCATCCTGCGATCGTCATTGTGGGACAACTGAATCGAGGGACGGTAGAGGCACTTGATTATGCCCGCAGTATTGGCGATGAGGTAGTCGCGATTCACGTCGATATCGGGTTGACCAATCGAGAAAAACTGCAACAGAAATGGCAGCAGTTTGAGTCTGATATTCCGCTGGTGATTTTGGATTCTCCTTACCGTGAAATTGTGGCTCCGATCTTAGACTTTGTGCGGCAGTATGAATCACAACATCCTGGGGTGTTATCGACCGTGGTGATCCCTACCTTTGTCACCAAGACGATTTGGGATACCTTCTTGCACAATCAAACGGCTTTCTTTTTGAAGACAGCGTTATTAGGCAACCGCTGTCGGGTTGTCACTTCTGTTCGCTACTACCTCTAGTTCAGTTACCCCGATGTCAGGACAATCTCTAGATTTCGTTTGGGTTTACATCGATGGGGTTAAAATGCAGTCGAGTAGGGCATCACTGCCCTACTCGACTGCATTTTAACCCTTTTAAGGCAAAGAACGGTTCCATTAATACTGAGACCCCCAGTTCGGGAATGTTGAGGAAAGTTCAAATACTGATGCGTAACCTGTGAAAGCCGAAACTCAACGATCTAGAGGGAGCTTTAGCCATCGTTCCCCTGCCTGGTGGCATTCTATTGGGCTTGCCCATCGCCTTCGCCGATCATCCCGTCATGGTCTGGGCACACGATGGGGCAGTGTGTGCGAGGTCTGATACAACTGGAAAGCTAGTGGCGATCGAGTAGGGGAAAGTGTGTGGCGACTCGAAATAAAATCTACTGGCGTTGTTTTTGGTCTAAGGTTCTCCTGATTGCCGGAACGGATGAGAACAAGCGCGTTTAGCATTCGGGTTGCTTACTTGGTGGCTCGCCACCCTCCCACTCGCATCCGCACTGTCCTGTTCTTCAGCACCGATGTGGAACAAGACCCGAAGCAGATTTATCAGGTTTATAAGCTGCGATTTCAGATCGAATTCATCTTTCGCGATGCCAAGCAGTTTACCGGACTCCAGGATTGCCAAGCGCGCCATGCTCAGACGCTAGAGTTTCAGTTTAATGCCAGTCTCACAACGCTGAATTTGGCAAAACTCGACGCATGGCAACAGCACTCAGAACAAGTCCCGTTTGTCTTCTCAAGGGCAAGCGTCAAACGCCGCGCCCTCAATCGTCATCTGCTGGAGCGATTTATTTCCAACTTAGACTTGGAGCCGACTGTGATTAAATCCCATCCTAATTTCTCGACCATTTGTAATTACGGGGCGATCGCTGCCTAAATCTGTCCCAACCATTGTTGAACAGGAGTTAATGTTTGGACGGTTAAGCATCACTCAGGGCACAGGTATCAATGCAGGGAACGCGCTAATTCAGGTGAGTATAAGCAATGAATTGCTGGCGATCGTATCTGGCACTCAAGCAAATATTCTAGGAACAAGTGCATTCACGTCTTTTAATAATTCACACCGATCTCGCGTTATCTACTGTCTAGGGACTGAAATGCTGTTGACTTAAGCAAGCGGTGCAGACTCGCCTGTCTAAGTCAACATGGGCAAACATCACAGAATTGATACATCATTGACGTATCAGCGACACATCAAACAAGGGATAAGAGAGTTTGATGATATGTGATGGATAAAATCTGACTCTGCCAACCTTTCCATATCGGAGAATTTGCATGAATCGATCTGCAACACTACTAGGCGGCTCTACTTCTATCGCGCTCATCATCTTGGCAAGCAATCCTGCCCATGCTATGATTCCTCGCGACTTAACCAGTACTGATTCTGGCATGGGTATACAAACCTTAAGTCAGCCGATGTCTCAGCCAGAAGCTCCCCTTCCTCCACAGGTAATTGAGGCTAGGATCAAGCAATTGGCACTCGCTAAATTTGGCTGTACCTGCGCCAACTGTATGAACACAGTACGGCAAATGGTTCAACAAGGGCAACTGTCACTATAAGATCGGTGGGCACCATTAAACACAACGTTGAGCATCCAATGGGCAACGGACTATCTCTCTGCCCTTAAAGTATAAGGGGACTATGGAACCGAGCTTCTAGCTTTTTTACTGCGCGAGAAGGTTGGGGTGAGGGCGAGTCAGCGGTCTTATCTTTAATCAAGCTTGTCTACTTAGCTGATTGTTCACTTTAACTTTGCAGATAAATTTTGTAGGTACAACATCATGAATCGAGATACTTTGACGTTTCTGGGTTGTTCTGGCTCGCTTGCTTTTTTGGTGATCACGGGCAGTGGGGCAAGTGCAGACACGATCGTCCCCCAAGCCGCAACTTCTCTTCCGCCAGAAATCGCTATCCAATCAGTCGCCGCATCGCAGTCGACCTCGCAGCCCCAATTTGCCGCTTTTGATCCAAACTCCGATACGGTTGGGGATCTGGCGATCGCGAAATTCAGATGTGATTGTCCTGCTTGCCGAATGGCGGTGGTGCAGTTGTTACAAACGGGTCAGATGAAGCTATAGCTCGGGTAAACGAAAGTCCGAAATTTGATGGGGAAGTGCAAGATGCGTAAAGTCGTTCTCTGGGCTGTGTTGCAGAATTCGGTGCTGTTCTAAGAGTGCTCTACTAGGAATTGGCGCTGCCCTGCTGCTGCGGTTTTACAGTTCGATCCCTGACGCGAGCCGCTTGCACTCTCCCTTTCAGGCTTCAATCGATTGTTCCTCGGTCGCCGTTTTGACAGCCCTTGTGAAGGACTGAACAGCGCCGCCAGCATGAAGAACCTGAAGCTAATCAACCCAATGCAGGTGTCGAGTATCAGATTTGTTTTTGGGTTGGCTCAAATTAAATTTCACGATTAAAGGCTCTTTTCTAATTTTGGTGATCTGACTTCAAATTCTGACAGTTCAAGTTTCTGAGGCAGTTCAAAACTCACTATCCACGTCGAACAAATCAGAGATCGCTCCTTCCTTCACCAAAATCAGAAAAGAGCCACCAGATTAGAAAATGAAATGAAACAAGCAGTGTGATAACGCAGCGGCTACTCGCATAGTTTGTCAAAGTGGCGCTGTGATAGGGCAAACGCAGTGTTTCAATCATGCAAATACTTCTGATAGCCTGAGTCTTCTTGATGATCAGCATTCTAGGTTAGCGAATCTCTGAAGTATTGACGCTACGTATATCCTTCAAGGAATTTAGATGCCTTTACCCTGAGTTAGGATTTGGGTTGAAAGGGGGTGTATTTGCCCCCCAAGCCTTCCACAATGGTTTTGGTATTGGCAAGAAAGAGCTTTTGATAGGTATCGGCTTCGCTCCCCTTTTCACCCAGCCCATCTGCAAACAACTCCTGGGCTGCAACCTTGACATTTGCCTCTTTTGCCACCGCCTCAATCAGCTTCGGGTTAATCGTTGCTTCCGCAAAGATAGTGGGTACTCCCGTTGTTTTGATGTCTTTGACCAACTCCGCTACTCGTGTGGGGGTCGGTTTTTCTTCCGTACTCACGCCCTGCAAAGCTTCAACTACCGGGATGTCATACTCCTTCGCGTAATAACCGAACGCATCGTGAGTCGTGACTAATTTGCGTTGGACACTGGGAATAGTGGCAATCTCGGACTTAATCCAGGCATCAATCTGGGTCAGGTCATTGGTCACTTTCTGAGTGTTAGCGGCGTAAAGCGACGCATTGTTGGGTTCTAGTTGGCTCAGATTTTTACTGATTGCCTCTGCGATTTGAACCCCATTTTTCGCATTCTGGAACACATGCGGATCGGTGACGGTTTTGCCATCTTCCTCAAACTGCTGAGGGGTAGGGACCGCCGCTTCATGCACTGCAACTTTAGGCGCGGGGTTCGAGGTGGCTTTGATCAGTTTGATCAGTTGGGGTTCAAAGTTATAGCCGCCATACAGAATCAACTTTGCTTGTTCGATCGCCTTGCTATCATCTGGTGTAGGGACGTACTCATGTGGGTCTTGACCGGGAGCAATCAGGCATTTGAGGTTGATGGTATCGGCAGCAATTTGCTGAGTGACATTACAGACATCGGTACTCGTGGCGACCACCAGCGGTCGATCGCCCGCAGTGGGTGACGCGCTACTTGCCGTTGAGGAGGCTGGACTGGAGCTAGCAGATTGAGTTTGAGGAGCAGTGCCACAACCGCCCAAACCGAGGAGCAGTGACAAAGCAGCGAACCCACCTACCTGAAAGAGTCTTGAAGCCGATTGTTTACAGACCATGAGTTTTCGAGTAATGTTATGAGAACGATTATCATTGCAAAATGCTATGCTACAGGTTCAGCATCTCTCTGTCAATTACCGCCATGTGAAAGCACTGGAAGATGTCACCTTCAAACTACCAGCAGGAACTCTAGTGGGGTTGCTAGGTCCCAACGGAGCCGGGAAAAGTACGCTGATTAAAGCGCTGTTGGGATTGATTCCAACCCAAGCGGGTGAGGTACTCTATCGGAATGCACCCCTTAAGCAGCAGCGCCAGCAAGTCGCCTACGTCCCCCAACGATCGCAGATTGACTGGGACTACCCTACGACGGTCTGGCAGGTCGTGATGCTGGCACGCACAACTCATGCGGGCTGGTTTCGCTCTCCCAGTCGGCAATCTAGGGAAATTGTCAAAGAAGCTTTGCAGCGAGTCGATCTGCTACATCTGCGCGATCGCCCGATCGGTGCGCTGTCTGGTGGACAGCAGCAACGGATATTTCTGGCGCGTGCGATCGCTCAACAAGCAGATTTGCTGCTGTTGGATGAACCGCTGGCAGCCGTCGATAAGAAGACAGAAGCCCTAATTTTTACGATCTACGATGAACTGAAGGCACAGGGCAAAACGTTGCTGATCAGTTGCCACGAATGGGGTGGTATCTTGAATCACTACGATCAATTGCTGCTGCTGAACCAGCGCTTAGTTGCATATGGTGCGCCTAAAGAGGTGATGACGACCGCCAATATTGAACAGGCGTATGGTATTTCTTCCCAACCGCGACATTTTCACGATGCGCTTGAAACTCAGTTTTTTTGTTAAATCACTTATTTTGTTAAATTTCTTATGCTGAACTGGCTTCTGGAACCGCTTGGGTTTGAATTTATGCGGAATGCTTTGATGGCGGGCATTCTTGTGGGAGTTCTCTGTCCGATCGTCGGTACATACTTGATTGTGCAGCGTATGGCGCTGTTGGGCGATGTGATGGCACACTCAGTCTTACCAGGTCTCGCGGTTGCCTTTTTTTGGCGGATTGATATCCTAATTGGTGCTTTTGTTTCCGGCATTATTAGCGCCTTTTTAATCGCCGGGATTCGCTCTCAAACTCGCATCAAAGTGGATGCGGCGATGGCATTGACGTTTACCAGCTTTTTTGCCCTGGGGGTGCTGCTGATTACGCTGCTGCGAAACAAGCTGGATCTCGATAGCTTTTTGTTTGGCGACATTCTGGGTGTGACTCAGAGCGATGTGATCCGTACCGCTATCATCACTCTGATGGTGTTAGTGCTGATTCGGGCGTTTTACAAAGAGCTGTTCTTTTACACGTTCGATCGGCTGGGCGCTCAGGCGATCGGCTTGCCGATTAATGTAATCTACTTCGGCTTGATGGCAGCCGTGACGCTGACGATTATCGCCAGTATGCAAACGGTTGGCGTGGTTTTGGTGGTGGCGCTGCTGGTAGGTCCGGCGACCACTGCTTATTTGCTGGTTAAAGAACTGCACCAAATGATGGGACTGGGTGCATTACTAGGTGCAGTTTCTAGCCTGCTTGGGATGTATGCCAGTTATTACCTGAATGCGCCGTCTGGTCCTTGTATTGTGTTAATTAGCTTCGGGTTCTTCGTGCTGGCAGTGCTGTTTAGCCCTTCGCAAGGGCTGTTGACGCGACCTAATCCTAATGGTCGGTCAGCCAATCTCCTGCGACGATTCACCAGTCGCGTGTGAAAGCAAAAACTACTGAGCAACCCTCTTAGAAGGTGCAGGCTCTAAGCATTGGTCTAACTGTTGTCGCAGTTGTTCAGTATTCAAATTTCGACCAATCAGAACAAGCTGATTTGAACAGGGGTGTTGCCATTCTTCAGTTTGGATCTCGTAGCGTTTACCACTCAACTGAAAGATATGCTTCAAATCGCTCTCTTTGAACCAGATTAAGCCCTTTGCGCGGAAAATCTCGATCGGTAATTCATCTAGAAAACACTGAAACTTATGAACTGAAAAAGGTCGATCGCTCTGGTAAGACATTGACACAAACCCATCATTAGCGAGGTGATCAGAATGATGGTGGTGATCATCATGATCAGGATGGTGGTGATGGTGATCGTGAGTTTCTACCTGAGTCTCAGCGTGAGCTTCTGCCTCAAAGTATCCGACACCCAAGATCAGCGGGAGTGGAACCTTACCATACTGACTCTGAATCATTCTTGCTCCAGTCTTGATGCTGCGAATCCACTCTTCGAGGGCTATGACTTTAGGCTGTTCCGCTAAATCTGTTTTGTTCAATAAAATGATATCGCCATAAGTAATCTGGCTCATTGCAGCTTGACTCTCAAAATGATCAGGCGTGAAGGTTTCGGCATCCACAACTGTCAAAATAGAATCGAGATGCGTCAAGTCTCGCAGCTCGGAGCCAACAAAAGTTAGAACGATCGGTAATGGATCAGCAATGCCTGTCGTTTCAATCACTAAATAATCAATGCGATCTTCTCGCTCTAATACCCGATGCACTGCATTAATTAAGTCATCATTGATCGTGCAGCAAATACAGCCATTGCTTAATTCCAGCATATCCTCGTCTAGAGAAACGAGAAGCTGTGAGTCGATATTGATATCGCCAAATTCGTTCACCAACACTGCAACTTTGAGATCTTCACAGTTTTTCAAAATTTGATTCAAGAGTGTTGTTTTACCACTACCCAAAAATCCTGTAATGATTGTTACGGGCATTCCGCGCTTAGGTATCTTAATATTCATTGCCGTGTTAGAGGTGGAATTCATCGGACTATCACTCTTTGCGTTTAAGGTTCAATAAAGCTCTGACAAATTGAACAGACTTACCCATCAGTAAAAGCATCGCTGAAGGGAAAGAATTAATTAAGAACGATTATCATTCTATACCAGGTTGAGCAAAACTTCCTGCCAAAAATTTTTCTTTCAGGATTTCTCGTCATCAAGATCTCGGAACACCTCTATCACAATTGGGGAAGCGACAGATGAATAGAGGAGACACCGTTAACTATCGTTTTACAGAGTACAGAAGGGTCTGGTGCCTCCGCAATCGAGAAATCACGCCTTGATTCTCTAGCTCATTCAGTAAGCCAGGTAACATGACGCGAGTGGTTCCGAGTAGTTCTGCGACCACTTGATGAGTCAATCGCACCTGAATCAGATATCCCTGATCGACTTCTTCTCCAAATCGATGAGCAAGTTTAGCAAATTCAAGAGACGATCGCGAGGGTCTAGCAGGTGGGCTATGTAATGTATCTTGAAATACATTTTAGCCGTTATGCAACCCTTGCTGACTCAACGGCTAAACTTGCCCGGAATGGACGTGGAAGATTACCACGATCGAGGTCATGAACTCATTCTCGAAGTCGATGCCCACCGAGCAAGTGCGAGTTGTCCGCACTGTCATTAGAGGAGTCGGCAGTTACCTCAAAATCATGGGCATTGAGGGCGTGATTTGAACATCAGTCAGCGCCCCGTGTTTCTGATGCTCAATCGGTGCCAATTCAAATGTTGCCCGTGTGGGAAACCCTTTAGTGAAGCGTTCGAGTTTGGGGGTAAACGTCGAGAGTATACCAGCCGCTTTGCGGAGAGGATCGTGCAGCAAGTGCGTTACAGTGACAGGCATCATGTTGAGGTGAATCATGGACTCACGGCTGAAGAGGTTGCGTCGAGGGTGCACGATATCGCCAAAAGAAATGCGAGTGGACTGAGCGGATTTCAACGGTTGAGACTCGATGAGATTGCCTTACAAAAAGGGCAAGGTCGGTCCGTGGTCATGTTCGTCGATTTAGACCAAAGGTTGTTGATTGGGCTAGCTCCATCGCGCCAATACGAAAATATTCAAAAAGTCTTAGAAGGCTGGGGTCAAGCGGTTCTCAATCAAATTACGGAAGTCAGCATCGACCTATCTGGAAACTACCGAGGATTGGCGAGAAAACAAATGCCGAAAGCGCAAGTCGTGACAGACCGACTCCACGTTGCACCATTGGTGAATCGGGAGTTGAGCCAGGTTCGCAATCAAGCAATCAAATCAATCAACCTTCATCTTGATGAACTGGAACAAGGCGAGGAACGCGATATTACTGCGGCTGAACAAGTTCAGGTTGTACAGAATGAACGGGCATAACGCCGACTCATTGCTGGGTTTACACCCGCCTCATCGACAAACACCAAATCGCTTAATTTCACCTTGCCCAGCACCTGCTAATACTCAACTTGCGGGAGGCGTACCCGTTCACGGTCTCGTTTACGGGCATGGAATAACTGTTTTTTCGTGTCAAGTGTTTTTGGGGATGCGCCCTAGAGTGGCACGACTGACCGGACTCCACTCTAGGGCTCTAAGCGTTCCCATAACTCTACTGAGATGGCATTGTTATCCCTGTCTACTAACCGCTTCACTTGCACTAATTGCTCATCATTGAGTTTAGGAGTGATGCCTCCATGCTCTCTAGGAGCGATCGTGTCCTGCCAGCGGCTTAGCCCCCCAGCGCTTGAGCAATTCTGGGATGAAGCTCAGACTCACGCTAAATGATTGAGCTAATTGGCGTTGTGACTTTTCTTTTCGGTAATAAGCATCAAGCACTTTTTGTCGCAGGTCAAGCGAATAGCTTTCAGGATGGGAAATTGCAGGGCGGCTCCTGGGCTACTCTCTACTGTATTTCATCCAACTGAGAACCGCTATCTATGCAGGCAAAACCATAAACAACGGATAGTCTAAATTAGGCTGCTGAGGTGTGAACAGGTAAAGACGGTATTGAGGATTAAACATCGGCTTTAGACAACGCTTGTAGTTCATCCCAAGAATAATGACTTGGCAACTCGACTGGTTTCGCATTTGCTCCCAAGCCGAGTGTTGGACTGGTTTCTTCAACCACTGCTTCAGCAAATTCTACTAAGGCATTGCTTGCAATGCTGCCTACAACGGCACCCGCAATTCCACCGACAGCAGCACCCACCTTTCCATTGATCAATCTGCCCAAAACGGCACCTGTTATGCCACCTCCGATCGCACCGATTCCAGTTGCATTTGGGTTGCGGCTGTGCTCGGCATTCATTGCACGATCGCTTGATTCTAAAGAAGACTGAGAGTCATGAGACAAGTCATTATCATTCATCATTGCAATTAGGAAAATAATAGGTTTACTGATATTTCTTTATTTTATTCGATCTGCGAGATGATCACCGACACGCAAGGCATTTGCAATGATGGTTAATGTTGGATTGACACCAGAATTCGACGGAAAGAAGCTACCATCTACCACATAAAGATTATCAATCTCGTGAGCGCGGCAATTCAAATCAAGAACAGATGTTTGTGAATCGGAGCCAAAACGACAGGTTCCACACTGATGAGCAACCGCTTGTAACGGAACGTGATTACGAGGATAAATGCTAAATGGAATGACGTGTTTGGCTCCTCGATCCACGGCTTTGAGCACTGATGTCCAGCGATGCATAAGGCGATCGGCAGCTTCAATATTATTCAAGGTGTAGTCTAAATAAATGCGATCATCCACTACGCGAACGCGATTATTTGGGTCGGGTAAATCTTCGGTTTGCAGCCACCAACCCACCGCTCGTTCAGCCACCAGGTGACGTTCAAATTCTGGAATGAGCTTCACATAAGGAGCCAGAAGCGGCGGCGCTTCTGCCGGAAGCATATCTGCTAAAACGTTACCCGTATTCTGCACCATGCCCATTGGGTAGGGAAAGTCGGGTTCTCCCCAATAAAAATCATTCACCGCAATCGTCTTTTGAAACCCGGCGCGATTGGGTTCAAAACCAAGTGCGACCAGTGCAAGGGCTTGATGTTTCATGAAGTTCCGCCCCACTTGATCAGAACGGTTTGCAAGCCCATTGGGGTGCTGATCATTTGCAGACCGCAACAGCAACACGGCTGAATTAATCGCGCCACAGGCAACCACCACAATGTCTGCCTTAAGTAAATGTTGTTCCCCCGCAATCTCTGTTTCTACTCCTGTGATTTCTTGTCCTGAAGCGCTGGTGTGCAGCCTCAACACTTTTGCGTGAGTGATCAACGTAAAGTTGTCATAATGCTGAAGGGCAGGACGAATGGCGGTTACTTCTGCATCTGCTTTAGCTCCGACTAAACATGGATAGCCATCAAAGGTATCACAGCGAATACAGGGACTAAAGGCACGATCGACTTCGTTTAACTTAAGCCCCAACGGTAAATGGAATGGATAGTACCCTAATTCTCGAATGCCATCTGCGATCGCCTGCATGTCAGACTCGTGGCTCACAGGTGCGTAAGGGTACTCTTCGCTTCTAAACGGTTCTGTTGGGTCGCCTCCCTGTTTACCATGTACTTGATAGAGTTTCTCCGCAAGCGTGTAGTATGGCTCAAAATCTCGATATTTAACTTCCCACGCAGGAGAAATTCCATCTTTGTGGATGACGGTTTCAAAATCTCGTTCTCGGAGCCGAAGCAGCGCTGCGCCATAAACTTTAGTATTGCCGCCGACCCAATAACCCGTCTGTGGGCGAAAGGGTTTGCTATCTTTGTCATACCAGTGTTCGGGTGTGTGGTAGCGCTCTTGCTGATAGACCTCTAAAGCACTCCAGTTTGCTTTTTCTCTAGGTAGAAAGTCACCACGCTCTAACACTAGAATCTTTTTCCCTGTTGCCGCCAGTCGGTGTGCCAACGTTCCGCCACCCGCACCTGTACCAATGATAATCACGTCGTAGTGCTGATCGATCGTACTCATAAGAGAGACTCCATCAATGGTTTGTCGATCGGCAGTGGAGCAGCCATATGATAAGTTGAGTCAGCAAGATTAACTGTCACAATAGTTCTAATGAATAGATTAGTAACGCTAGAGATATCGATAAAGAACCACAGGCAACACCACATTAAACATCGTTGGAGTCCATCTCATCTATCCAGGGAGGGACATACAGGAAAGAACAACAGTTATAGACTTGGGTCGAGTCTAGACTGGCTAAAATCTGGATTCAAGCAGGAAGTAGATTGCCATGCCCAACGCGATCGAGATCTATGATGAGCGAATGAATGGACTGATTCATCCAGAGGCTTTGCTCGAAAAGATTGCCGACGGCGCAGTCTGGAGCGAAGGACCTGTTTACTTTCACGAGGATGATAGTGTGGTGTGGAGCGATGCTCACGGTAATCGTCTTTTGCACTGGAGCGCTCAGGATGGGGTGCGTGTGATTCGAGATCCCTCTCATTATCAAGGCGGCAATTATCGAGATCGAGAAGGTCGCCTGGTTTCCTGTTCGGCTGGCGATCGCGCCATCATTCGACGAGAACACGATGGGCGGTGGCAGGTTTTGGTCGATCGCTACCAGGGCAATCGCTTTAATAGCCCAAATGATCTCGTAGTGAAACGCGATGGAACGATTTGGTTTACCGATCCCCCTTACGGGTTGACGCAACCCAATCAAGGTTATGGAGGCGTTGAAGAACAAGCTGGCAGTTTTGTGTACCGCTTCGATCCAGTGACTCAGGAGATTGATGCCGTTGTGACAGAAATGGAACGTCCCAATGGGCTGGCGTTTAGTCCTGATGAAAGCTTGCTGTATGTGTCAGATACGTCTGGTTTTGATTATCCGCAAGGACACCATTACATTCGTGTTTATGAGGTGGTAGATGGGCGATGGGTGAGAAATGGGCGGGTGTTCGTCGTCGTTGAACCTGGACAACCCGATGGATTTCGGTTTGACGAGCAGGGCAATCTTTTTACCAGTTCCGCCGACAGTGTACAAGTGTTTGCGCCGGATGGAACTCGCTTAGGCAAAATTTGCACACCGGGAACTTGTGCTAATCTCACCTTTGGTGGACGGGAACACGATCGCCTCTTCGTTGCGGCTGGTAGTGCCTTATATGCGATCGACCTCAATACTCATGGTGTTCAATGCTAGAACAGTAGCCTAATGATTTACAACTTGACGATCGCTGTTTTATTCGCCAGTAACGCTTTTAATCTTCCAGTTCTGAACTGGCTGAGTTTTCTTTATCTTGGCTTTCCTGCTGGAATTGAAGGGTGGACGTTGCTATTGCTGAGAGTGAGCGTTGGCATCTTATTCATGCAGCATGGCTATCCTAAGATCACGCACCTGAGACTGTGGTCAAGCGCCCTACACATGCCAGTTTTTCTGTGCTTTCTCTCGGCGCTGTCGATGGTTGTTGGCGGAATTTGTCTCGTTTTAGGACTGCTGACTCCCCTTGCAAGCGTTGCAATTTTGGGTTCAATGGTGTTTGCAATGGGGTTAGAAATCGCGCAAGGATTGCCGTTTTTGGCGCGTGACCCTTACTTAATTCCTCAAGGACAGTATGAAGGTCCGAAAGGCAAAGGTGAACCGCCAAGTTGGGAAAAAGCGTTTATGTATTGCCTGCTGTTGATTGTGATCGCGGTGTTGGGTCCCGGTGCGTTTTCACTGGATGCCCTCACTTTTGGTCAATAGATTTCTTGCAAAAGTCCTTGCCCTCACCCTAAATTCTTCTCCCACACTTGGGTGAGGGAGTTTGAAATTTGGCTCTCTCCCAATCTTGGGAGAAGAGGTTAGGGGATGAAAGCGAAGATCTCGACGTTAATAAATCCGCATTCTTAGAATTAGACAGAGGAACGTCAGCCTAATCACTAGATGCAACGACTAGATTTCAAAAGCTCATTTCATTCAAATGATGATTGCGATCGAAATAGCTAACTACATCACAGAAGAATGAGAAAAACACTGTTGCAATGATCAAGTGAACCACGATCGGACATATTAGCCCGGAATATGGAAGATCCTGAGCGTTGAAATCATCAATTACACGTTACAGGACGTTAGAGTTAAACCGTAGCAGCGATTTCCTGAAGCGTATTTAGTTTCCTTCTTCCATTGGATAGACGTTGTTCCTTCTGCTTGCTCTTAGAATAGTGACGTTCTAGGTCGCTACTCTGATAAAAATCTTCAATGAGCTATTCTCCCTCTTTACTCAAAGGTCAAAAAGCTTTAGTGACGGGTTCAAGTTCTGGCATCGGTGAGGCAGCAGCCCGAAATCTAGCCAAGGCAGGTGCCTCTGTCGTGATTAATTATCACTCCGAAAAGGAAGAAGCGGAAAAAATTGTCAATGATATCCGATCGCAAGGCGGTGAAGCGATCGCAATCGGCGCAAATGTCGCGAAAGAAGCAGAAGTCATCGCCATGTTTGAGCAAATGTATCGCGAGTTTGGCACGATCGATATTCTAGTCAACAATGCAGGACTGCAAAAAGATGCGGCATTGGTAGAGATGACCATCGAGTATTGGGAGATGGTCATTGGTATAAATTTAACCGGACAATTTTTGTGTGCGCGAGAAGCTGCGAAAGAGTTTTTAAAGCGAGGCGTGAAGCCTGATATTTCATGTGCAGCAGGCAAAATCATTTGTATGAGTTCGGTACATCAGGTGATTCCTTGGGCGGGTCATGTAAATTATGCCTCTAGCAAAGGTGGAGTTGACATGATGATGAAGAGTATTGCTCAAGAACTCGCGCCGCATAAAATTCGAGTCAACAGTATTGCACCGGGCGCGATCGAAACCCCAATCAATACCGCAGCGTGGAGTACGCCAGAGGCAAAAAATAATCTGCTGAAACTGATTCCTTACGATCGAGTGGGTGTTCCTGACGACATTGGCAAAGCAGTTGTATGGCTTGCTTCTGATGATTCAGACTATGTACACGGTACCACGTTGTTTGTAGATGGCGGCATGACGCTGTATCCAGGATTTGCAGACGGAGGTTAGAAGAATTCAGAACGGAGAAATCAATGGATGCAGAGCAGCAACGACTGGCAGAACAATCGCCGGATCAGCCCTGGTATCGCTGGGGATCTTATTTGAGCGATCGCCAGTGGGGAACCGTTCGCGAAGACTATTCAGCCGATGGCAACGCTTGGGATTATTTCCCTCATGATCAGGCTCGATCGCGAACTTACCGATGGGGCGAAGATGGCTTAGGAGGGTTTAGCGATCGCAAGGGCGAACTCTGCTTTGCATTGGCTTTGTGGAACGGACAGGATGCCATTTTAAAAGAGCGGCTATTTGGATTAACGAACAGTCAGGGCAATCACGGTGAAGATGTCAAAGAATATTACTTTCCCTTAGACAACACGCCCACTCACTCCTATATGCGCTGGCTCTATAAATATCCGCAGCAGGCATTTCCTTATACACCGTTAGTAGAGGAGAATGCTCGTCGTGATAAGTCCCAGTTTGAATATGAATTGCTAGATACAGGCATCTTTGATGACGATCGTTACTTCGACGTGGTGGTTGAATATGCCAAAGCCAATCCAGATGATATCTGTATCCGCATTCATGTCACCAATCGCGGTGCAGAAACGGCTACGATCGACGTTCTACCCACCCTCTGGCTGCACAATACTTGGTCATGGACGGGTAGCCAGCCACGCTCAATGCTCAAGCAAATCAATGGGGCAATTCAAGCGAACACTGAGAGCTATGGGAATTTTTGGTTATTTTGTGAGAAGAATCCTCAGTTTTTATTTACGAATAACGAAACTAATCTTCAGCGAATTTATGATAGAGCGAATGCTTCGCCTTATGTCAAAGATGCCTTCCATGAATACGTTATTCACAACAATAAAAATGCAGTGAATCCAAATCAAGCTGGCACAAAAGCAACCGCTTGGTATCACTCAGAGATTGCACCGGGACAAACATTAACAATTCAACTACGCTTCACCAATCAACCGATAGACCTACCCTTTGGTGACACCTTTACAACCACATTCACTCAACGTCAGCAAGAAGCAGATGAATTCTATGAAATGCTAACGCCTGGTTTGGATGCAGACCGTCGCAACATTCAGCGTCAAGCGTTTGCAGGAATTTTGTGGAGCAAACAAGTCTACAACTACGATGTTCGCACCTGGTTAGCAGGTGATCCAGCAGAACCGCCTCCTCCCAGTCAACGCCTGACCGGGCGAAATGCCGAGTGGCGGTCGCTCTACGCTCAAGACATTATCTCAATGCCGGATACCTGGGAATATCCCTGGTTTGCTGCCTGGGATCTCGCCTTTCACTGCGTTGTACTGGCACTTCTAGATACGACATTCGCCAAGCAGCAATTGCTGTTATTGACCCGCGATCGCTATATGCACCTGGACGGTCAATTACCCGCTTATGAGTGGGCGTTTGGAGATGTGAATCCGCCTGTGCAAGCGTGGGCAGCATGGCGCATCTATAAAATCGATCAGAAGCTTACTGGTAAAGGGGATAGAGACTTTTTGGAGCGGATGTTTCAACGCCTGGTGTTCTACTTTACCTGGTGGGTGAATCGCAAAGATCCCCATGGACAGAACCTATTTCAAGGCGGATTTTTGGGATTGGACAATATTGGCGTATTCGATCGCAGTCAGCCATTACCCACCGGAGGCTATTTAGAGCAAGCAGATGGCACCGCTTGGATGGGTCTGTTTGCCCTGAATATGCTGACGATCGCGCTAGAGCTTTCCCGCGAGGATGCAGCCTATAGTGACATGGCGCTGAAGTTCTTTGAACACTTTCTTTACATCGCCAATGCGATTAACGTGGTTGGGCATGACCAGATTTCGCTGTGGGATGAGGTGGATGGGTTTTACTACGATGCTCTACACTTGCCCGACGGTCAGGACGTGCTGATGAAGGTACGATCGATGGTCGGACTCACGCCACTCTTTGCGATCGAGACCTTGGAACCCGATTTACTCGACACTGTGCCAGGATTGAGTGAACAAATCGATTGGTTTCTCAACAACCGTCCTGAGTTGGCAAAAAATATTGCTTCTGTGCAGGTTCCAGGAAAGAGCGATCGTCGTCTCCTTTCGATCACGAGTCCCGAAGCACTACGCCGCATTCTACATCGATTGCTCGACGAAACTGAATTTCTCTCCCCCCACGGTATCCGATCGGTTTCGCGCTATCACAAAGATCATCCCTTTATTTACGACTGGCAGGGCACTCAATATCAAGTGGACTATGAGCCTGCGGAATCGACCAGTTATCTGTTTGGCGGTAACTCAAACTGGCGCGGTCCGATCTGGTTTCCGCTTAACTTTCTCTTGATCGAGTCGCTGCAAAAGTTTCATCACTATTTGGGCGACGACTTCAAAGTAGAATGTCCGATCGGTTCAGGCGTGATGCTCAATCTTTGGGAAGTCTCCGCTTATCTAGAAGAAAGGCTGATTTGCATTTTCTTGCGATCCGATCAACAGCGTCCCGTTTACGGTGGCACTCCGAAATTTCAGCAAGACCCCCACTGGCGCGATTTGATTTTGTTTTACGAATACTTTCACGGTGACAATGGTGCAGGACTCGGCGCGAGTCACCAAACTGGATGGACTGCTCTCGTCGCCAAACTCATTCAGCAAGTGAATGATAAACCGTAAAAAATAGTCGCTGCTGCTCTTATGCCCACTAAAGTCTCTGTCAACCCTGGACAAATCACGATCAACGATGGCTCGACGTTTCTGGTAACAGATTCCTTTGGCTTAATTGATGACAATCTCGCTCAAGGGTTTTTTGTCAAAGATACGCGACTCATCTCTTACTACGAAGTGTCATTAAATCGCGATCGTCTTCTTCTGCTTGCCTCTAGCCCGCTCGATCATCACAGTGCCCTATATCAATTTACAAATCCCAGCCTTCTTACCATCAATGGTACGCTCCCACAAGGTCAGTTGATTGTTAGTTTGCGTCGGAACATTGCAGATGGAATGCAAGAAGAATTTGACATCACAAACTATCATTCAGAACGAGTAGAATTCCAACTCATGTTGGCAATTCGATCGGACTTTGCCGACATTTTTGAAGTCAAGTCGAAACAGATTTTGACGCGAGGGGAGACCGAGACAATATGGCAAGATGGCAAACTCACGACTGAGTACCGGAACGACTCTTTCTATCGAAGTCTGATCATTCAGCCGCAGCACTCTAGTTCTAAGCCCCGCTATGCCAATGGTCGATTGTTCTTCGATGTGGTGATAGACCCTGGCAAAACTTGGCACACCAGCCTGCATTTTTTTGCTTTCACAGATGCCAATTGCGATCGAGCTTGCATCGTTTCTGCCAAGACGACTGAAGCGAAACAAGTGAGTGATGACTTTCTCGCCCAAGCGACCAAACTGCGCTCCTCGAATGCTGAGATTACTGAGTATTATCAGCAAGCACTCGTAGACATGAGTGCGCTGAGGATTAAAGTCGAGGACAAGACGGTCAAGACTGGACAGCAGTTCTGGATGCCTGCGGCTGGAATTCCCTGGTTTGTTGCGGTGTTTGGGCGCGATTCAGTCACCGTGAGTCTGCAAAGTATGGCAGTCTATCATGGGTTTGCTCGCGGCACCCTGGTTCGACTGGCGCAACTTCAAGCCACTGAAGTCGATGACTGGCGAGATGCTCAACCAGGTAAAATGCTGCATGAGTTACGGCAAGATGAACTGACTCAACTGCATCAGTTGCCCTATAGTCCTTACTACGGCACGATCGATACCACAATTCTGTGGATCACGACTTTAACAGAAGCCTACCGTTGGAGTGCCGATCGAACTTTACTAGATGAGTGCCGCGACGCTCTCGATAAAGCGCTGATCTGGATTGAGCAGTATGGCGATTTTGATCACGATGGCTTTGTCGAATATCAAACTCGCTCCTCTATGGGCTTGCGGAATCAGGGCTGGAAAGATTCGGGCGATTCGATGGTTAACTCAGATGGCTCTCAGGTTGATCCGCCGATCGCGCTTTGTGAAGTGCAAGGCTATGTCTACAATGCCTGGAAACGCGCCGCAGACCTTTACGACCTTTGGGGAGACTCTGACCGTGCTAAAACGCTGCGCCAGAAAGCCGATCAGCTCTATCAGCGATTTAACGATCGCTTCTGGATGGAAGACGCAGGCTTTTACTGCCTGGGCTTAGATAGTAAAAAGCAGCAGATTCAGTCCATCACCTCGAATCCGGGTCACTTGCTTTGGTCGGGCATTGTGCCCCCAGAACGGGCAGACCGCTTAGTGAAACGGCTGTTTCAGTCCGATTTGTGGTGTGGTTGGGGAATTCGCACCCTCTCTAGTTTGAACCCTGCCTACAATCCGATTAGCTATCAACGCGGCAGCGTGTGGCCTCATGATAATGCCGCGATCGCAATGGGACTAAAACAATACGGCTACGACACGCAAGCCAATCAAATTGCCGAAGGTATTTTTGCGGCAGCGAGCTACTTTGAAGCCGGACGAATGCCTGAACTGTTTGGTGGCATCGAACGGCAGCCCAACAATTTCCCCGTTCCCTATCCCGATGCCAATATCCCCCAAGCCTGGGCAGCCGGATCGATTCTCTTGCTGATTCGCTGCGTGTTGGGACTAGAAGCCAATGCCCCTCAACGACAGTTAACGGTTCAACCGATGCTGCCAGAGTGGTTGCCTGATGTGGAATTAACCAACTTGAGTGTGGGTGATGCAACGGTAGCCCTGCGCTTTTGGCGAGAGGGCGGTAGCTCTGCTTCACCGAGGGCGCGAACCTGCTGGGAAGTAACGCACTTAGACGGTGAATTGAAGGTTGTGAGCAAAAACGCACAGGAGTGATATGGCTAATTCTGCCTCTGACAAACAAACTGAAGCCCGATCGAGCGACTCAGTTCCACCCACGATCGACTACTGGCATGTCTGGACTGACCAGGACGGCATCAGTCATCAGTCTCGTTGCCAAATTCAAGACTTCATTCTCAAAAGCATTTCACCGCCCGCTTCTCCTCAATGGCTCGATCAGGTGCAGCAAGGGGGTGCTACGGTCGTCTTTACGGTGCTGCCTGTGGGTTGGGTTGGAAGCTGGCATGAAAACCCAAAACCCCAGTGGATTATTCCCCTGTCAGGACGCTGGTTTGTCGAGACAATGGACGGGCAGCGAGTCGAGATGGGTGCTGGTGAGATCTCCTTTGGAGAAGACCAGAATACCAAAGCAAATGCACAAGGGCAGAAGGGACACCTTTCTGGAACAGTCGGAGATGTGCCTGCTGTCTTGATGATTGTCCAACTCCAAGAAACTCCAACCTTAGGGCAGCCTTGCCGCTTTGGTTAGAGTTAGAGCTGACTAAGTACAAAATCTATGAAAAGCCCGTCATCGTACCGCAGGTCTCGCTCCAGTCGATAACGCTAATATCCAGGTTCCATCCAATAAAAGATTAACGCCGACCCACGTTCCAATAATCCAATCTGCGTTAAAAGGCCATGCAGACCAAATAAAAATTCCTAAAATAATGCCCAAGATTCCACTCAACAAGACCCAACCCCAGTTTCGTGAAGGACGCATCCGAAATGCCATGACCACTTGAATCGCACTTTGCATGAAGATCGTAATGCCCAGCACCAGCGCCAATGTGATAACGCCTTGAAATGGGTTGGCAACAATCAGAATACCCGCCAACAAATAGAGGATGCCAATGATGAGTTTCCAAGTAATATGACCGTCTCTACGCGACTGAAAAGCATGGACGATCTGAACAATGCCAGCCAGGATAAATACCCAACCAAACACTAAAGCCGATGCGATCGAAGCAAAAAACGGTCTCGCGATCGCAATCACGCCCAAAATGATCACCAAAATCCCAACGGCGATTCCCCAACCCGGCTTGACCTGTGCTCGATCGCTAATTTCAGGATCAGTTACTCTCATAATTTTTTCCCTTCACATTTGCTTAACTTCTCGATTGTCTTTGACCTAACTTTAGAAAATCAAGAAAATAACTGTATCTACCGGATGGTGCATCAAACTCTATAGCAAGGTAGTTTTTTGTGGACGCAAACTGTATGAAGCAGTGTGATGCTGTACTGAATTTAACCAGATGATTAACGTCGTTGTTGAGAGATAGGGGAATGGCAATGGCATTAAAAGACAAAGACTACCAAAACTTGCCGAAGAATCGTGATTCTTATTTTCTCACCCCTATCCAACCCAATCCAGATAAGCCATTGTTCATCTTTTTGCCCGGTATGGATGAAACAGGCAAAGCTCTGCTGAGACTTCAAACGAAAGGGCTAGAAGTGGAATTTGATGTTCGTTGTTTTGTGATTCCACCCTATGATCTCAAAGATTGGGACTTGCTATCTGGAGAGGTGATTCAACTGACACAAGCCGAAATAGCAAAGGCTCTACCTCGATCGGTTTATCTGTGTGGCGAATCGTTTGGAGGCTGCCTTGCCCTTCAGGTGATCATGACTCGTCCTGACTTGTTCGATCGCCTCATTCTAGTGAATCCTGCATCTTCGTTTGCTTCAGTTCCCTGGCTTAAGTTAGGCTCATTTCTGCTGCCGTGGACACCACAATGGCTTTATGGTCTTTCTTCTTTTACAGCGTTGCCATTCTTATCTCAACTCAGGCGAGTCTCGTTTTCAGGACTCCGTGCCCTTTTGCAATCCGTCCAATCGGCTCCTAAGAAAACGGCAGAACGACGATTAGTTCTGATGCGACAATTTGAGGTTGATGCAGAAAAACTGTATCAGTTTACTCGACCCACCCTACTCATTGCAGGTCAGCGCGATCGACTCCTGCCTTCTGTTGCAGAGATTCATCGATTGGCAAAGATTTTTCCTCAGACGCAGACCGTCACACTACCGCACAGTGGTCATGCTTGCTTAGTGGAGTCCGAAGTGAATCTCAATCAGATTTTGACTGAAACCAACTTTTTGGTGCCTTCCATGAATGAGCAACGTCATGTTTCTGTCCAAGTCCAAAAAATTCGAGCCATTGGATTAACCGTGAGTAATGTCGATCGCTCTCAAGCTTTCTATACCAAAGCATTGGGATTTGAACCTGTTTCAGACATCACGGTTCAAGGACAAAATCACAGCGATTTAGAAGGGGTTGCTGACGCAAAGATTCGGATTGTTACTCTGAAGCTGGGTGATGAACAGATTGAGTTGATGCAGTATCTCAATATTGCAGGAAAACCAATTCCCCAAGATTCGCAGAGCAATGACCTTTGGTTTCAACATTTTGCGATCGTAGTTAGCAATCTTGATCGCGCCTATGCCCACCTACAGTCTTTTCCCATCGAATCGATTTCAACGGCACCTCAGACGATTCCGCAAGACAATCTAGCTTCGGCAGGAGTCCGAGCGTTTAAGTTTAAAGATCCCGATGCCCATAATTTAGAACTCATTTGGTTTCCACTCGATAAGGGACAAGCGAAGTGGCATCAAAATACAGAGCGATTGTTTCTGGGGATTGATCACAGCGCGATCGCTGTTGCAGACACAGAGCAAAGCCTTCACTTTTATTGTGATCTTTTAGGAATGAACGTCGAAGGAAGCAGCCTCAATCAGGGGGAAACCCAAGCGCGTCTGGATGGTTTACCGACAGCCAAAGTCCGGATCACATCATTGCAACCTGCTCAAGGCGGCATAGGTATTGAACTGCTGGACTATCTAATCCCTGACAATGAGCGATCGATGCCAGATGACTGGAAAAGCTGCGATCTGGCTCATGTCCAAGTCGAGCTAGTTGTGAATAACCTCGAACAGATGGTCGATCGTTTGCAGCAGAATCACATCCATTTTGTCTCGCCCCGCCTTGTGCAATTCACAGATTCCTCATCTCCCTACCAACAAGCCTGCCTGGTCAAAGATCCATCTGGACACAGTATTTTGCTCATCACA
Source organism: Phormidesmis sp. (assembly GCA_965277365.1). Taxonomy (GTDB): domain Bacteria; phylum Cyanobacteriota; class Cyanobacteriia; order Leptolyngbyales; family Leptolyngbyaceae; genus Phormidesmis_A. Next base: position 474,371 of record CBDICO010000008.1, read on the forward strand.
CCTGAAAAACAGCAGTGAGTCTTGCTCTAGGTCTACGTTTTTCTTGCCAATATACTTGTGCAATGGTGACGATTAACAGAAGCGAGATTGGTCTCATCGACTCGCCCTGAATCATGAGTCAAGCTCAAATGCGATAGCTTCGCGGGTACGTGTGCGCAGTCGTTTGTCGAGTTCTGGCGCAAATTTCAACACCCAGCGGTCGATCGTGGACTGACCCACTTTGACCCCTCAGTCTGCCATCATTGCTTCCGGGGTTCGATCACTTCCGGAATCACGGCAGTCCCATCGGACGTTTAGCCAGATGATTTCTGGTAGAACCTGTCGCCCCTTAAACAAGGATTAAAACGCCATTTAGGATGAGGTCGGAGAAAATTGAGCCTGCTCACCTGATCTTTCTTGCGTCAGAATGGCATTGCCAACTTAACCGGGACTGTTCAAAATTCAGCACGATTATTCCTGAATCGGCAGGTGCACTGAGACGATGTAGCCAAATTCAGCCCAGTCCCTTCTCGCCAATCTTGAAAGCGTTGGCGCAGATGTTCGCGATCGCGTTTGACCGTCAGTTGATGTTGTTTCGGATGAAAAGGGTCTCGAATCGGTTCAAAGGCGGAAAGAAATCGTTGCGCTTGCCCTGGAGATTTGAATCGTCGTATTCGCCGTTCCCTCACTCGTGTCGGTTGATGTGAATTCTCGGCTCGATTGTCCAGTCTCCCCGCTTTGTCTGTTGCGATCGGCAATTCTCTCTCCTGACATCCGAGGTATAGCAGTTTCAGACTGTAATTAAAGATCCTGTGCAACGGCAGTTTCGGCTGAGGTTCACGACTCCCAGTATGCAGATGGGGCAAGACAAATTCCTCAAACTGCTCCAAGGTCAAATTTGTGGGAATCGCTTGCCAGGGTTTAGTTGCGCCATTCTTTCTCCAATTCTTGTCCTGCTAAAAAGGCTGGAGTCACTTTAGCTGGAATCGATGGAATGCTACGGATCTAGAGGCTTCCAGACAAATTTACCCAGAGAACAAAATCCGTAACTAGTTAGAAAATAATTGAGTTGTAGTCCTCCTGAAGATTCTTGTGCTATATTTGTTTGAACTACGTAATAGTGAATTGTTAAAACGTGTGTAGAAATGGGTGCAGATGTTCGCCGACGCTTAAATTTCAAATTAAGTGCGGCTGTTAGCTCAAATCCTGATTATTTTACCGCTCGACACTGGGAAAGAACTGTCAAGCAGAAGTTTCTGTCGCTTCATTGAAGCAATGCTTGCTGATCTTTTCTTTCAGATCCTAAAGTCTTTGTCTTAGTTTCTATTAAGGTTTTTGCTGCAAGCTTTGTTCTAGCAGTTGGTGCTTGGCGCAGCTACTTGATGCCAGCATTAATTTTTATTGCTTTAGTTCTTACAGTCGTGACTTGGCAGAAAATTCTCTGCCGAGCCGAGTTGTTATTGTTTGGGCTTTCGATTGACCACCTTGTTCAATTTAGATTGTTCAACGCCAAGCTAGCGACCGATTTTGGTCAGGCTTAGACCAAGACATCTACATCTTTAAGCGAGTGAGTTATCTCTCTACTGATAGAGATAACTCGCCTGAAGATGCTATTGAATCGGAAATGTAGCTTTTGTTACCGTTTTAAAGAAGGAAGTACAAATCATGTTGACGGCTGATCAGGCACAGGACGAAATTTTCTATTCGAGTGCCGTTATCGAACACATTGTTCCAAAAGATAAACAAGTTGCCTTTCGCCAATGGCACGAGACTTTAGTTAACAGCATTCAGCAGTCTGAAGGCTATGTTCGGGTTGATCTGTATTCACCTCTAGAGTGTAAAAATGGCGTACTCAAGTGGTACTCACTATTGCACTTCGATTCACCGACTCACCTTAATGCTTGGTTAACCTCTAGCGATCGCCAAGCGATTATGAAATCTGGGCAGCAATTTTTTGAAACCTACCGATTCAAATCTTTTACAACTGGCTTAGAAGGTTGGTTCTCTCATCAAGCTGGCGCTGAGATGACTAGCTTAGGACCTTCAACCTGGAAACAAGCGCTAATCGTCGTCTTAGGACTATACCCAGTTGTGTTTCTGCAATCGAAACTGTTTGAATCTTTGGGGATTATGCAGTCTTGGTCTTATGCCAACTCAATGCTTGTCAATCTGTTTATTACGACCATCCTGCTTACCTGGTTTGTACTCCCTCGAATTACTCGTCCTTTAGAGTTTTGGCTGCAACCTGCCTACGTGCTGTCTAAAACCAAAACAGAGTTGATAGGAGTTAGCGCGATCATCTCAGCGATGGCTGTAATGGTTTTGTTGTTTAACTACTAGACCCCAAAGTAGCAACACTCAACTGTCCTTTAATGTCATTCGCTAAGAGCATTTGGTTGAAATCAGCATGACGGAGCCTTTAAAGTCATGGATACTGATCCTCACCGATCCTTGAACACTATTTCAGTTGCCGCTTCAACGCCTGATTATTTTGCCGAGCGGCACTGGGAAAGAACGGTGAAGCAAAAAAAACTACCTCTCGCTATGTCAAGTTAGGACTCGCTGGTTCTTGCTTTCAGTCTTTGGATTTTTCCTAGTTTTCAGTGCAATTTTCATTTTGAACCAAATTTATCTAGCAGTAGATATGTTCATTTCAGGCTGAAATGGGCGGCATTCGCTTAGGGTTTTGATTCGCTTAAGCGGGGCAACCATAAATTTAAGTAGGAGTTTCACTCATGGTGATTTCACAAAGTCAGATAAGCAGATCTGCGATAAGAATTTGCCCCTGCTGCTCTTATAGATTACTACGACATATTGGTCATCAAAGAATCTACTGGTTTTGTAGAAGCTGTTGGCAAGAAATGCCGCTACTAGACGTAACTCGGATAGAACCAGTGTCAAGGAAGGCGCTTTCTAGCAGTCGTTGAGTTAGGATTTCAACTATGGTGTTTTTGGGACAAAAGACAGGTTTTTCTGTGCGATCGTGGCTCTATCACAATTGTTCAAATCACTAGTACAATCTTTGCGCGATCACTATGCTATGTGTATCGGCTGTTCTATCTACTTGTAGTATTTGTCGACGCATCACTCACTGAAGCTGCTCAGGTTCCTAAACCGATTTCAAGTGCTTTACTTTTTAGTGATCGCGCAGTTGATGATAATTGTTTGCCTCGGTTCTATGGCTATCGCATCGCTCTGTGGTTTGTCTTCGGCAGCAGACTGGCACAACGCCTATTGCAGCTAGCTGCACAAGAACCACATTTTGAGGACTACTGTTTGTAATTTTCACTGAAGTTTATTGTCTAAATTGGAGAAAAGATCATGGCACCCCAAGTTTTAATTTTGGGTGGAACTGGACGTATTGGCAGCCAAATTGCAGCAGATTTGCTGGCGAATACTGCGGCTCATGTCACGCTCTCAAGACGCAAGCCAGACGTGGGAATTAAACTGAGTCAGCAGTTGGGCGATCGCTGTCGCTTTGTGCCGATTGACTTAAACGATGGGATCTATCTGCTCGACTCAATCGTGCAAGCCGATCTGGTGATTCATTGTTCAGGTTCTTTTCATCATCGAAATGCAATCGTTCTCAAGGCTTGCATTGATTCAAGAGTGAACTATCTCGATGTCAGCGATCATCCTTAGTTAGCGATCAGTTTAGTGGAATCGACGTTGTAATTCGATCAGAGGTTACTGGACATTGAAACTCAGCCGCAGTTACTACCAAATCCTAACTGTGATCTGTCGCAAGTTCCTTTGTCTATAGTTCGTTAGTGTGCTATGTCATTGTTTATTACATTTGCAGTCACTTGTTCTGCACTTTATATTGCCAAAGTCGCAGAAGAAGAAATGGTTGGTATTTTTGCAGCGATCGTAGCACTCCTTAGCTTTGTTCTAAGCCTTGTTTTAGCGCCGTGGTTTGTCCAAGTGTCCATACTGCTTTTTGTCTTGCTTTGGCAATCTTCACATCGTTAAGACTCTTTTGAGGCTGGTCAAGCTATTGATTGTCTTCGCTTTTCAAGCTTGACTGATTCGCAAACACGGCGATTGTTTCTAACAACTGAGTTCGTGGTTGAGATTTAGTGCTTCACCGTCTCAATGCTTGTATTTCACTACACTCTCATTGAATCTAACACCCGCAAAATTTGAAGTTAAGCTTTTTAATTATGGATTTACATTACACATTACGGCTCTGCCGTTGCATTGTCATTGAGTTAGTTTTCCCACCGTAGTTACTCGGTGCGATGTGTCACGTTAACTGCTAAACAATTACCGAGAGAAACTTAATGAAAGCTCGATCGATCAATAGTGAACGAAGAGTTGAACCCATCCTACTAACGCCAAAGGAAGCCAGAAGCAAGCAAGCAAAGCTACTTGTGATTGATGTGCAAAACCCAAAATTCATGACTCGTATGATTCCGGGAGCGCAACGACTGAATATAGATCTCTTACTTAAAGACATCCCAAGCAATCAGCCTGTTTTGATTGCCTGCCTCACCGGGCAACGTAGTTTTATCGCGGCTCAACAACTAATTCAACGGGGTTATTGCCAAGTTTATGTTTTGAAAGATGGACTCATGGCTTGGCAAAGAGCAGGCTATACCGTATGGCTAACTTAGTTTCCCGCCATGCTTCTCACTTTCCATTGCATTTTCTCAAACGTGAGGTGAAATTGAATCAATGCTAGATCAAATTTTCAGTTCTCTTTTTAACATTGAAGTTGAAACGCCGTTTTTGCTGATTGTCCTAATTGCGATGGAGGCAGTACTCTCCGCAGATAATGCGATCGCACTGGCAACATTGACCCGAACCTTACAGCACCCAACGCTACAACGACGCGCCTTGAATATTGGGTTAGGGCTTGCTTATGTTTTCCGAATACTGCTGATTGTAGGTGCAGCCTGGATTGTGCAATTCTGGCAATTTGAACTTGCGGGAGCGATTTACCTCTTGTGGTTGGCTTGGCGGTATTTCACAACAGAACAATCAGACAGTAGCAAGCCTACTCAAGCGCGATCGCTCTGGCAGATCATTCCGTTGATTGCCTTAACTGATTTGGCTTTTTCCCTGGATAGTGTGACGACTGCGATCGCGCTGTCTCAAGAACTTTGGTTGATTATTCTAGGAGGAACAATTGGAGTAATCGCACTGCGGTTTTTAGCAGGATTGTTCATTCACTGGCTACAAGAATTTACCCATTTAGAAGATGCTGGTTATCTTGCGGTTGCCTTGGTTGGACTGCGTTTACTACTCCGGGTTTTCAGTCCGGCTTCAGTGCCTCCTGAATGGGTGATGATCAGTTTGATTGCGGTATTATTTGTCTGGGGATTCTCAAAGCGTATTCAGCTACCCTTACAAAACTCACCAGATGCGGCTGAAATTAGCGGAGATTCGAGGGAATCTCTGCAAAAATTTTGATGACTTTCGACCATTTTTGGCAAATACCGAAGACTCAAACCTGACTGGTTCACTACTGCTTTATGTGAGAAAATCATGAGCAACATAAGTAATTTTCGTCAAGCTGTTTGGGATGCAAAATCTCAGATACTAATCGAACCAAAGCTCTACCTTGGTTACGTGCTTGGACTAGCCTTAACTCGAATCCGTTGCACTTTGCCAGCATAGGGAGCCTTTACCACTGAAATTTAATTGAGTTGCGTGTCTAAGTTCTGAAGCTGAATCGAAACTTGGCTTAATTGGAAGGTACGATCGCGATCCTGTTTCTCCCATTCCTGCATCTGACGCTGATATTCTTGCTGTTGTCGTTGGATATCAATTTCGCGTTTAGACAGTTCGAGTAAGTATTGATATTCCTCTCGCTGGTAGTCGCGCTTCGCCTTTTGTAGCTTGACTTTTGTGAGGTCTGATTCACTCTCAGCTTGTTTAAAGTCACGTTCTTGTTACGATAACACTTCTGATTCATGAGAAAGAGTGCTAGGAGGTACATCGCCTTGAGGCATTTCTGCAATTGCATCTAACTTTCGCTGCTGCTGTATCAGATTGCGGCGCTGTTGCCCGCCTTGTAACTCTTGTTGCTCGACAGCGGCAACTTCTCCCAAAAAGGATGGGGCGGGAAATACTGCTACATCAGGAATGCGTTTCGGTGGAATAGGTTTGATGGGGGCTGACTTAACTGTTGAATCTGAATCTCAACCTGTGCCTTTTGAGCTTCTAATCTCTGACGTTTACGAGTTCGATCGCTAAGAGTCTAACCCACTAAAACCGTGTCGCCCTCCCTTGCTTTCAAATCCTCCAGCGCTGTGAGGGTCAAGTTTAGTTTGAAGCGTTTCGTCCGCTTAACTTCTTCGATCGAACTGGTTGACGGGCTAATCGTCGGTGATGGAATTGAGACAGGATTTTGCGCGTGAGCCACACAGTTCTCTAACCTAAAAAAGCCCAGACCTGCAAAGGCTGGGCGAAAGAGAATATACAGATGAGTGAGAATGACTTGCGCTAGAAGCCAATCAGCAATCCACTCCTTCTGTGGCGGCTATACTCGTTAATTGTTGTGCGTGTCATGGAAAATGCGGCGAGATTGTTGATTCTCATCGTGGTTAAGATCTCGGCGATCGCGTGCTGTTAAGCGTCCGTCATCTCTTTTAAGGTCGTGAATCCGTTCCTGGTTGATCTGGGCTTCTCCCCGCTGCAATTGACGAGATTCGCGATAGTCAACTGTGCCATTTTTGATCCCATTGTAGATGCGATTCTCTTGATGTACTTCCCGATTTGCCACTTCTCCGGCGTGAGCAGTCAGAGTGGTCATTGGAGCGAAAATTGCGGCAACACCCAAGAAAGCATAAGCTAAACGATTCATTTTGGTTCTCTCCATTTTTGAGATCTGCCCTTTAGACAGGAGCAAGGGTCAAAAAGGTTCAAACCCGTTAAGTGATCACTCGAGAGATTTAGTGTGATCAATGTCACCTAAAAGATTCTGACTGAATCATTCATCAAAGACGCGGGGCAACGTGTGTCCCACTCTGAAACTCATTCAGTTTTAACAGAATTTGCTCGACCGACGTTTTAGTTGAGTGACAGAGTAAAGCTCTGCTTGTCCCTGATTAAATTGCAACACAACAGAGAAGCGGTGTGACGTTGTGATATCTTCAGTCGTGATATTGACTGGAGTGTTCAGATCTGGAAGGTTGATGGCTGGAGCAAGTGTGGTGAATGAAGTGGAACCGGAGTCTACCGTCATGCGAATCGTCATCGTTATGAGTGTACCAATCTCAGTCTTCACAGTACGGATCTCGTCGCCCTTGAAAACCAGCGTTCGGAACGAAGCTTGGTACTCTAACGCTTTAGACTTGTTGTTAAATAACGCTCAAAATCGCTGAAACCTCTATGCTGTCTCGCTTCTAGAGGTTTTCCGCTAAATCGCCCAAAATGATTGCTAAGACTGGCTTTCAGGCGTTTTTAATCTTATTTCGCAACAACTCTAAGGAAGTTGGGTGATCCACTGTGACGTAACCGGAATGCGAGTCAATGGCAAACTGTGGTGGTTGCAGGTTGCCAGTACCGATGGCTTAACCTTCTACTTTGTCCATACCAAACGCAGCAAAGCGGCACTCGAAGCGATGGCACTGCTGCCCAATTATGAGGGTATTCCTGTGCATGACGGGTGGCAGGCTGCAAAATCACGGGGTCGTCCCAACCAGTCGGCTGCAAAAAACTTACTTGATCGTCTAGCGCAGCACCCATCGCAGGGGTTGGCACTCATGCACGATTTCCGCGTTCCGTTTGATAACAATCAGGCGGCGCGGGACTTGCGGATGATGAAATTGAAGCAGAAGATATCGAGTGGGTTCTGCTCCGTCGAAGCGGCGCAAATGTTTGGTCGGATTCGTGGCTACATTTCCACGCTCAAAAAGCAAGGCTTGAATGTGTTGGACGCTCTTAAGCAAGTGTTCTTAGGCGACCCAAATATTCCTCAACCTGAGTAGTTATGACTGAAGAATATTTCGTACTTTAACTCGAAAGCTTCCTTAAATCTAGCTGGAAGAGAACTTTTGGAGCTAAATTCAGTAATGGTTGAGTACTGTGATTCGTAACAGGCAAATGCCTGTCTCTTTTTTTCAAGAACTTGCGAGATCTCTAACCGACAGATCCTTTCTAGGTCTGGGATGAACGGTACTCTAACATCAAGGAGTGGACCATTCCAGAAGCGCCAGATCGGGTATTGAAGAACTAATGGTCGCAGAGAGGTCGATTTGAGCGCCGAGTGTACTAGAGCAAAAGTGACCTCATGATCGGGAGTATTATCTAGTTGGTGAGGAACCAGAACCTCCTGTGGTCTGTAGCGCTCTAACAACTCGATGAGTTGAGCCAATAGGTCATTGCGTTCGCTTCCTATTAAGGACGACAACCGACCGTCAGGCTGTTTGAGAAAGTGGATTTGTGTTTTTGGGATACCCAATACATCCATCGCACGTTCGGCTTCTCCTTCTCTGCGTTCTGCTAAGGCATTTGCAGCCGCCGAAGGTAAAGGACCAAAACAAGCCGAACCGTCAGTGAGGATGACAACTTCGACCTGTGCTCCAAGGTTGTGTTTAAGAGCGATGAAACCACCACAGCCGAGTGTTTCGTCATCAGCATGAGGCGCGAAGACCAGAGCTCTGTTTTGACTCAGCTTGAAAAGCGCGCCTTGCTTCTGCAATTTATTCCTCAAGATGCGATGTCGAATAACTCGTAGGCTTTCCTTGAAGCCAGCGATCGACGTGTAGTTTTGCAAGGTGAGTGAGCCATGAATGCTTTCTTTCATATCAGCGCAACAAACTCGGCGAAAGCAACCCCTGATGAACCATCTTTGCTCTCAGTGTCCCTATGAAATACTGCCAGAGTACTACCAACCACATAAGCTCTTGGAACAAGCTTTTTTCTTCAGCTCTAAAAAAGAGAAGTAAGCGTGCGAGTGCCATCCAAGGGAGCACCAAAACCCCTAAAATAAACTTTAGATAGTATTTCCATACCGATGGGATGGGTGCTAGGTGGGGGTAGCGTAACGCTAGAAAAACCCACCCGTAGGCATCGCGCTCCAAAACGTTGAAGAAACTGCGAAAATCAGTGTGATAGTTGTGGTAAACGAGACCTTTTTCACCTTCCAGAAATACCTGGGTGTATTTACCAGAGTCAAGTAATCTCCAACTCATGTCAACATCTGATCCAGAGAAGGTATCTTCATCAAACAACCCAAGATTGTCAAAGACCTCTTTTCTATACATGACGTTGCCAGTCACTGTGAAGGAGGCGACCTTCTTACTTCCACGATTATGGTTAGGACTTTTCAAAACTCGAAACATAAAATAGTCAATGTGGTTACTGAGATGCTTAGGAGTGAACGAACCTGCAACAGCGCCAACGGCATTTGAGGTGAATCCACTATATAAATCCCGAAGCCATTGCTGGCTGACAATGCAGTCAGCATCGGTCAGAGCAATAAATTCTCCCTTCGCTTGCTTAATAGCGCGGTTACGTGCTGGATATGGACCGGGTTTGGCTTCTTCCAAAACTAAGATTGGATAGGAAGACATTATTTCCCGGCTGCGATCTGTAGAGCCATTGTCGCAACAGATGATCTCGTATTGCTCTTGAGGCCAATCAAGCGCCATTAACGAGTCAAGCAATTCCTCAATTTCTTCCTGCTCATTGTAGACAGGTACGACAACGGAAATAAATGGCAGATTAGTGTTCATAGGAAAACCCTGGTTAAATTAAGAGAAATTCAGAACTTTCTAGAGCGTATCTCTATGTTTCGGTTCTGTTGCAAGTTTTTTAACGTGACAAAAGAACTGTGCCCATCTTGTTGTCTTAAGCGCTCACTCCGAAGATTTCTTCAATGAACTTCGCTTGAGACACACTGTCCCCTTTGCTGATTCCTTTTGCTTGCCCTTTTCTGGTCATATTCATTGCTTCAATTCCATTCCAGGTTCTCCTGGCTGTGCTGAATGACCTCAACCCCATCCTCGGCTTTACAATCTGTTTGATGCTCCGGTGATCCTGCTCAATGATGTTGTTCAGAGATTTGATCGCTCGGAGTTCCGTCTCTGCCGCAATCGTTTCATCTGCTTTCAGCTTCTCCCTCGCGACTGTTGTTTACTAAATCCACCGCTCGATACAAGTATTTCCACTCCCCTTTGACCTCAATGTTGGTCTCATCCACTCGCCATGAGTTATTCGTCACGCTCAAATGCGATTGCTGCGCTGCACGGGTACGTGTGCGAAGCCGTTTGTCGAGTTCTCGTGCGAACTTCAACACCCAGCGGTCAATCGTAGAATGATCTACATCCACTCCTCGCTCTGCCCTCATTTCTTCCAAGTTCTGATAGCTCAAGGAACAGCGACAATACTACCGAACCGTTAGCAAGATGATTTCTGGTAGGAAATGCCGCCACTTGAACAGGGATTGGGAATTGGGAGCCATTTAGGATGAGGCTAGAGAAAAATGAGCCTCCCCACACTAACATTTTTGCGACATAACCATATTTAGAGGGTCAGTCAGACAAGAGCTTCAAACTGCAATGTTTACGCTAATGAGTGAGTTCTCACGTTCTCTTGAGGCTGTTTTGAGACAATTTTACCCATAGAGTTTTACCGTAAACTCAGTTTTTCTGTGAAACCTCCTCCCTCGTTATAAATTTTTGTACCGTTTCCCAGTTTTGGGCACTGGTTACCTTTTCCAAAAGCTCTAAATATGAGAAAGGAACTGCAAAGACCCATAAAATCGAAGTAATTGTGATTACCCCTAATCCCCACTGTCTTTCTAACCTCGTCATTTCAATGTCTTTCTTAAAGAGAGTGATAGATGCCCGATTGATAAGAAGCATTACAATCGTATAATATCCGATGAACAGGATGAGCACTATCAGCATAATTATAAGATTGAGAAGGTGGATGAGCCAATGGGTTTCTGTGGAGGCACTACAGAGTGTTGGAGTTCTTAGCTGCTAAAGCCGCTTGGGATGAAAGGCGATCGCTCATGTCCATTCCTCTTCTGTTACTTTTTTTGAAGCAGCTTCTAAAGTCCGCACGTAGTGGTAGTAAAACACCTTGATCGGTTATCTTCATAAGTAAACCTACCACGTTCACAGTGAACATAACTAGAGGTAGCTCCGAAACTTTATAGAAAAATTATGCAGGTTGATTGGGTGTGAGCTGCAATAGCTCTGCAATTTGAAAAGACTGGCTGATCAAAGAGCCTCATCCTCTACTTTCTCCTGCTGTTTTGGGTAAATGTAGATCAACGTCTTTTAAAAAACAGTGTTTGAAGATAGTGTAAATTGTAACTTGACTTTATGACCGTTATAATACTGAGTGTTATGATGCGAGCACCGAAAGTGAGCGGAAGTTGCTAAATCATTTGAGTATAAACTCTAGTGCATCGACAGTTAGGCTCATGAAGTGTGTGGGACTCAGATGTTGCACAGACGTTTTTGAGTCCTTTACTAATAAACCGCCCTCCGGTTATTTCTATAACCTAGCTATCTAGGTGAGTACGATCGAGATTGCTCTGCAATCTGATGCTGATTAACTCTCATTAGAAGCGAACGTTGACGGTCATTAGGGTCTTAGCTTCTCTAAGCTAACCTCTGTCATTGCGTCCTTTTTTAGGTCAGCAACAGAGGTGAGACGGTAGAGAAAGTGTTACTAAATCGATCTAAAAGAGTTTGATCAAAGTGCTTTGTTTACTTCCGGAATGAGAACCATGAGGAAATCGCAGCAAACCTAAGATGATGAACGTTTACAGCGTAAAAGAAACCCGTGCTTCGAGACAATTGCACATTTACTCAGATCAAGACTATTTGCCCGATACTCTACCCCACATTGCTTTCCTGTACGCATTTTGGGGCAGAAATCCTGAGGATATTTCTAATCCCACTACCTGTCGTTATGATCAGTATGCAGAAACGGGTTCCCTTCTATTTAAAATCTCTCACATAGAAGACGCTGATCTTGTCTTGCTTCCCTTCAATTGGTCCCATATTGCTGCTCATCCAGGCGCTCTTGAGATCGCGAAGCAACTCTCTCAGAAGGCAGCACAGCAGAACCTTCCCCTAGCTGTCTTTTACTTAGATGATGCAACAACTCCAGTGGAGTTGGATAATACCTTAGTGTTTCGCACATCTGTTAATCGCTCGACGCGCCAACAGAACGAGGTTGTTATCCCAGCGTGGAGCGAAGACTTTGTTGAACACTACTGTCAGGGACAAGTGCAACTCCGAACAAAATCCACTCAGCCGATCGTGGGTTACTGCGGTTATACTGCACTCGTAAAGCCTAGAAATGCATTTGCCCATCGCCTGCGGTTGCAGCTTGGCGCGATTCCAGGGGCTGCTTCCCTCGCTGCAAAAGTTGGAATTAACCTGGTCAAGCATCCTTTACCCTGGCTGTATGGTTCCCGCGTTCGGTCGCAGGCACTGTTCATTTTGGCTGCAAATCAAGACGTGCAGTGCAATTTCCTGATTCGGGATGTGCTTCATCATACTGAGAAGCTCACCCTATCTCAGCGAGAACAGTTTGTCGATAATATGCTAAATAGCGACTACATTCTCTGCACGAGAGGCGGCGGCAACTTTTCTTATCGTCTTTATGAAACCCTGAGCTGCGGACGGATTCCCGTATTAATCAATACTGACTGTGAATTGCCGTTTGAGCGTTGGATCGATTGGAAGCGCTACTGTGTCTGGATTGAAGAAGAAGACTTACCGCACATTGGGACGCGCATTCGTGAATTCCACGATCGACTCACCGCACAACAGTTTCAGGATCTACAGATGAAATGCCGAAACCTTTGGGTTGAGTGGCTTTCCCCTCAAGGTTTTTTTGCAAACTTCCATCGCTACTTTGAGTCATAATACTCGATTTCGCAGTTGGCGGTTGGCAGGGAATGCGAGACAGATCCGCAACGATCGAAGTTATTTAGTTCACGAGCCTTAGCGGCTCTCAAACCATGAACACTGAATTGCCGATGATTTCCGTCGTTATCCCGGTCTATAACGAGGAAAAGGAACTTTCAACTTTGCTAGATTCGCTGATGGCATTGAATTGGCAGCGCGATCGCCTAGAAATCTTGTGTGTTGATAACAATTCAACTGACAGCACCTTGGAGATTTTGCGCTCCTACCCGATCACCGTGCTTGAAGAACCGATCCCGGGTCCTTATGCTGCTCGTAATACTGCAATTCGTCACGCGAAAGGAGAATTTATTGCGCTGACCGATGCAGATTGCGTGGTGAGTCAAAATTGGCTACTGGAGTTGTGGCAAGCTTTCGATCAGCCGAATGTAGGAGCCGTGGGCGGGAGTTTAGTCCCCCGCACGATTAGCAACTCTGTCGATTACTTTGAAGGGTGCGTGTTCAAAAGCCCCAATCACAGTCAGGGTAACCATTGCATCAAGCCTTATGTGGTGACAGCCAACGTGATGTATCGTAAGGCAGTCTTTGATGAATTGGGACTGTTTGATCAAGAAAACTTTTCTGGTCCAGATGTAGAGATGAGTTGGCGAGTCGTGCGATCGGGACGGTATACCCTGAAGATTTGCGACGAAACCCAAGCGGTGGTGCAGCATTCTTACCGGACGAAACTGAAGGACTTTACTTACGTGCTAGAGCGGGATGCCTACGGATGGTACTTTCTATCCTCAAACCATCCCCAAATGGCTCCAGTGCCAAATCCCACAACCTACTTTCTCAAGTTTTTGATCGGGCTGGCGATTTATCCGTGGACCACAATCGCGCGATTCCTGGCTGCCCCGATTCGTCGATCGCCCACCTGGGAACTTCCCCAAGACTTACTCCGGCTCGCAGTGCTGTGGCACCACTTTGTCGGAACTCGGACTGCAAAGCTTGCCTATGAAGGACGACAACCGCCGCGAGTGCTTCGTTAGATCTCCTCAACTGATCGCAGATTTAAAAAAGCGACTCCACAACTGATCAGCCGCCCAGCAGAGTCAAAAGATGAGCATCCATTCAGTCTCCGTTGTCATCTCGGCTTACAATACAGCGGCATTTCTCCCTCAAGCCGTTGAGAGTGTCCTGGATCAGACTTTTACAGATTTTGAAATTATTATTGTTGCCGATCGCAGATCTGACGATATTGCACGATGGGTCAAGCAGATTTCCGCTCCGCAGATCAGACTTATTTCTCAAGAAAATCAAGGGCGGTCAGTCGCCTTTAATCAGGGAATTAAACTCAGTCAAGGCAAATACGTTGCATTTTTAGATGCAGATGACTTTTGGGAATCAACCAAATTAGAAAAGCAGATGGCGCTGTTTGCGCGTGACCCTAAATTGGGATTGGTCGATACCTGGATGTTTCTCGTCGATGAGCAAGAGAACGTGCTTTCCCAATCCACAACCTCCTTTGCTGGGGATGTTTGGCTGGAGATGCTGAAGGCAAATTTGGTTGCTTGCGGCAGTTCTCCAATGGTTCGTCGCCAGTGTTTTGACGAAGTTGGATGGTTTGAAGATATTCAAGGGTTTGAAGACTGGCTTCTGTGGACGCGGATTGCTGCTCACTATCCTTTTAATGTGGTAGAAGAACCGCTCGTTCATCATCGACAGCAATCTGATAGCACGGCTCGAAACCTTGACTTGATGATTTCTAATACGACCCAGGCGATCGAAGATCTCTACCAATCTGTTTCCCCTGACCTGTTATGGAAAAAGCGGCAATCGTATGGCTGTGCCTATCTTGATACCGCCCTTTTAGCTTATCGAAGTGAGCGCTACCGTCAAGCAATCAGCTTCTTCTGGCGGGCATTTCAAAGCTATCCTCGATTTTGCCTGACGAGGGCGCACCTAAAACTGCTGGTGAAATCACTGCTGTATCTCTGGTTGGGGACTCACCGATCGGCACAATTTAAAAACGTCGCTCAAATCTTGCTAGATTCTCCTAAAGGGTGACGAATCCGGCAAAACAGACAATTGATGTCATCGTTGCAGATGTTGAGGGCGGCAGAGAGATTAACGGCAGGAGGAATTCAGGCTTTGCGTCTCAATGCAGTTAAAAATTCTAGTCAGAGAAAGCTCTTAAATTGTTCCGGGCATCCGACAAAATGAAGCAACCTCTATCTTAGGAGGAGGATTATAAAGGATTTATAAAAGTTGGCTGAGGCTGATGTCCGTAATAATTCTCAGTGATACCATGGGGCTACTGAAAGCCGTGTAGAAAGGGCTAAGTAGTTTCCGACCATTGTCAGGGGTGTTCAATCAAAAAAACGAGCTATCTAAGTACGCCTGATTTATTTGCTGAATTTAACGGCTTGACCCCTTGGCTAAGAGCCACATTCTAAAGTGTTTCCATTCATCATGAGCTGGGATTGGCATTTCTAGAAAATTAGATAGCCATTCACCAGATTTAGGAGTGAACTTTGATGGTCATTTTGATCTCAGTTTCTCCAACGAAGCCTCTACGCTGATGTTCTGTTTTAGAGCATTCATTGAGGTGGAATGATAGAGAAAGTGTGACGAAATTATTTAGGAGTACTTGAGCGAAGCGACTCGTCCTTTGGCGAAGTTTACAGCCGCGAAAGAATAGTAGTGAGTAGGGAATGACAATCATTAACCACACAGAGCAAAATTTGAGGTCAAGGCATGATGCATTCTCTCAGATTGCCAGCTAGCGGAGTAAAGAACATTGCTCTCGGTATTAGCTTTGTCGTTCCGTCTGACATCCTTACAAAAAACTTATCATGAGTCATATTCATGCCATCTGCTTAGTTAAAAACGAAGGCGATGTGATTTCTCAGACCTTGCAGTTTGCTAGCAAGTTCTGCCACAAAATCTATGTCTTTGATACGGGCAGCACCGATGATAGCTGGGAGCAGATTAAAAAATCAGCCAGTCAGGTCGTTGTGCCTTTCCGTCACGAAGCAGTGCCTTTTTATGATGGGCTGCGTGCCCAAGTCTTTAACGCAGTGCGCGATCGCTTTGAATCGGGAGACTGGCTCTATATTCTGGATGCTGACGAGTTTCTCGCAGCAGATCCGCGCCAAGCCATTCGCATCGCTGAGCAAGAAGGTGTTCAACAAATCAACACGATTCAATATAACTTTCACTTTACCGAGCTGGATTGGCAGAAATACCAGAAAGGTTTAGACTCGCGAGACACCCCGATTCGTGAACGACGACACTACTATCGCTTCACTAATTTCGAGCAGCGCTTATTTCGGATTGATGCAGATTTAACCTGGTCTGAAACGGTCGATGCCGACAACCCACATGGGGCTATGATTCCGCGAGGACAGCAAAAACTCAAAAAGTGCTCTTACAAGCTTCCCAATTGCCATTACCAATACCGTGATCCCGAACAGATTCAACTCCGTTTAGAGACTCGTCGAGCTGCCCGCGAAAGCAACACACACAACTTTATTCACTATCAGTCGCTCGATTCTGACATGAACTGGCAACGCTATATTTTTCCGAGTAAGCAGTTGAACTATTACAACAACGATGGCGTTTTCGAGATTCAGTTCGCCGAGCGATTCAGCATCTTTCGAGAGACGTTTGGAAAGCGGGATTTCTTCCGCTTTGATTTTCTGGCTCAAGCCCAAGGCAGAAACAACCCGATTTAGCAAATCATGCTTAACTCTTCTATTGACAATATCGCTATGCCTAGCTTCAGTATCATCATTCCTGTCTACAATGCAGGTGCTTACATCGAATTTTCGTTAGCCTCGGTGTTTGCTCAAACTTACTGTGATTTTGAAGTGATTGTGGTGGATGATGGCTCTACCGATGATACCGTCGATCGCGTCAACACATTCTCTCACCACGCCGCACTGCGGTACGTTTACCAAGCCAATGCAGGACCGGCTGCGGCTCGAAATACAGGCTTAAATCTGGCGCGTGGACAGCTCATCGCGTTTCTAGATTCAGATGACTTGTGGCATCCGCGCAAGCTTGAAGCCCATTGGCAGCGAATGCAGAATGCTCCCAGTTTGGGAATGAGTTTTGACTGGTTTGAGGTGTTTTATGAGTGTCCCGAAGCCAATCGTCTTTTACCTTGGTTTGCGCCTCCCAGTAAAGTTACCCTAAGTTGGCAAGACTTTCTGCTTCGCAACTGGACTGGAACCAGCAGCACTGTTGTGGTTCGGGCTGAGTGTCTAAAAAGTCAGCTAAGATTCGATGCCAGGTTTCGCACGGGGGAAGACTACCAGCTTTGGATCGCGATCGCCCAAGCAGGTTGGGCGATTGGCTTCATCCCGGAGGCGCTGACGCTCTACCGCAAACGCCCTAGCAGTCTGACGGTTGACTATTTGCAGATTGCACTCGATGAACTGCTGGTGATGGAGCAAGGAGTGCGGGTCACAGATGAGACCACTAAAGCCGCGATCGAGGTAGCAACAACTCGCCGACAGGTCGATGTTGCTTGGGCTTACTTCCGCTCTGGGCAAAAGCGAATGGCTTACCAGTCTCTCAAACACAGTTATCAAGCGATTCCACAATTTGTTGCCGAGCGACTGAAACGGAAATGGCTCCATCGTTCCAGTTCGCCTCAACTTTCTTCAGAAGCGCTATGAATTCTTCCCTGTCTTCAGTTCTGATCGATCGTATAGGGTTCCCGTGAACCACGATCGTGTCCGCTTGCATCAACCCGTTTGTTCTCACCCTTTGCTCTGGAGTTTGTGAAGTGGCTCAAAGTCGTTTGTCGAAACCTGCAATCGGAGTCAACCCCGTACCCGCGATCGCGGTGATTATTTGCACCTACAATCGTGCCGATCGCCTATTGTTGGCGTTAGAGGCTTTGACTCAGCAGACGCTACCTAGTTCGGCGTTTGAAGTGCTGGTCGTAGATAATCGCTCTACCGATAACACCCCTGCTATTTGTAGAGTGTTCCAAGAGCGATTCGCCAACTTTAGATATGTCCATGAACCGATTCAAGGGCTATCAAAAGCGCGTAACACGGGCTGGCAACTCTCTCAAAGTCTCTATATTGCTTACTTAGATGACGATGCCATTCCTTGTAAAGAATGGGTTGAGGCGATTTTGAATGTGTTTGAGACGGTGCGACCCAAACCTGCTAGTATCGGCGGTCCGATTTACCCACTCTGGGAGATTCCGCGACCTGACTGGATTACTCCTGACATGGAAACACTGTTTACAATGCTGGATGGCGGCGATACTCCTCGCTGGTTTGACGAAAACGAGTACCCGTGGGGAGCAAATGTGATCTACCGCCGCGATGCCCTAGAAGCAGTCGGTGGCTTCTCCGAACAACTGGGGCGCAAAGGGCAAAGTTTGCTCTCAGGGGAAGAGACCCTGCTGAATGCCGCCTTAAAAGCTCAGGGGGAAGGATTCTACTACAGCCCTCAAGCCTCTGTATCACACTGGGTTCCCAAAGAGCGGATCACCCCAGATTGGTTAGTGCAGCGCAGTTATTGGCAAGGCTATTCGGTCGCTTTGGTAGATAGCATTGTGGGCAAATCGTCGCTGTACCAGCGATTGAGTAGCACCTGGGGTTTACTAAAACGCCTCTTTGACCTAAACCCACTCTTTCTCCAAGTTTTGTCTCAAACTAAATCCCGCTTGCAGATTGGATTTTTGACGCAGGCAAAACTGATGCTCTCGTGGCAGTGGGGATATTTTTCTAGAGTTTGGTTTGGCTAGCGGACAACACTAGTTGAGTTTAGCGATCGTGGTTTTTACGATCGCTGCCTATTTTTACTACTTCTAAAGCAATCTCAATTATGGGAAAACCAACGATCGTCTGTCTTACGCCTGTCAGAAATGAAGCCTGGATTCTCGATCGATTCTTGCAGTGTGCCAGCCTCTGGGCAGACCACATTATCCTGGCTGACCAATCGACGGATAACACCGCTGAGATTGCCCGCCGCTACCCTAAAGTAACCGTGGTTCACAACCCTGCAACAGGTTACAACGAGGCGGAACGCCAAAAGCTAATTTTGGAAGCCGCTCGCAAAATTCCGGGACCTCGGCTCCTGATCACGTTGGATGCTGATGAAGCGTTTACTGCCAACTTTATGACTAGCCCAGAGTGGCAGACGCTGCTCAATGCTCCGGTAGGCACGGCTGTTCGCTTTAAGTGGGTCAACTTAATCGATGACCTAGAGCATTATTGGACGGCTCCTTGGGACTATGCCTGGGGCTTCATGGACGACGGCAGCGAGCCGACCTGGAGCACCCTGCACACCACGCGAATTCCGGCTCCGTTGAACGCCCCCGATATTGTGATGCGGGATATCAAAGTGATGCACTACGCCTTCACCGATCCAGTGCGTCGGGAGAGTAAGTGGCGCTGGTATCAGTGCTTTGAGCGGATTGTGAACCCCCACCGCACTCCGATCGACCTATATCGGCAGTACCACGAAGCTGATAGCCTAGCACCTGAGCAAATTCGCCCTATTCCTAACCATTGGATGCAGGGCTATGTCGATCGGGGGATCGATATGACGAGTATCCATCGTCCTCACCGCCCTTGGTGGGACAAGGAACTGGTGGATATGCTCGACAAGTATGGTCCGGCGCACTTTCGTCGCCAGAATATTTGGAACGTTGATTGGGATGCGGTTCATCGAGAAATCTATGGCAAAGACGCATCTCGATCGCTGAGTGACCCCCGCAGTAAGCTCGATAAGTGGGTGCATCGCTGGCTACAAGCTTCTCAAGCTTATTATCAGCCCTATAACCGGACGCTTGAGATTCGCATCATTGAGAAGGCTTTGCATCTCCTTGGTTGGTAGGCTGCCAACCCTGCACAACTCCTAGCAATCCTATTTGAGTTGTCAGATTCGGAAAATTTAGTGCTGTATTTCAGTTCTCAACGCTCAGATCTATTGTCATTTTGAGGAGATTGATTTGTCACCATGAAGGTCTTAATCGCTCTGCCAGTCGAGCACAAAACTTATCGCTCAATTGATGACATTATCAAAGGTCACGCTCCAGTTAACGGGACTGATGGTTCATTCATTCGGCTAGCGGGTTTGTTGACAGAAGCCGGGATCGAGGTCTGCCTGAGTACGGTTTCTCCTGTCTCTGATTGTCAATTTAGATTGATTAACCACCGTGATGTCAAAGCAGAAGAGTTTGACCACTTGATTGTTCACCAAGGGCACTGGAATGGAACATCATTGACCTTCGGCAATCATGTTTTAGCAAAAACATACCTCTGGTTACATCTGGAGGTCAACAAGGGTCTAGTCTATACGTTCTTACAAAAAGGTGGGCATCGGGTGATTTGCCCCTCGCAGTATTTAGCTAAGTGGTATCGTATGTTACCAAAATGGCAGAACAGAGTCGTTGTGATTCCTAACCTTCACTGCCCGATTTTTCGCCCAATGCTCGCTAGTGAATCTGAGGAACCGACTCTCAGACTACTGTTTATTGGAGCCTTGGGTCTGGGTAAAGGATTGATTGAGCTAACTCAGATTTGGTCTTATCTTGCTCAGCGCCGAGTTGCGTTAGAGTTTGCGATCGCTGGCAGCATCAACTTATATCAAGATGATCTGGCGGGTGAGGCAGGGCTTGCCGAGCCAACTTTAGAAGACACGGTGATTTTGCCCTGGCTAAAATCTTTACCCAAAGACTATCAGCCAAAGTTCTTGGGATCGCTCTCTCCCAAACAACTTCAGGTCGAAATTGCTAAATCCTGGGCAGTCATTGTCAACCCTTCTCCAGTTCATCCTGAAACATTTTGTATTTCTGCGGTTGAGGCTGAAGCCTGCGATCGTACCGTTTTCTCAGTTCGGGCTGGAGCGCTGCCAGAAACGGTGTACCACGATAAATTCAATTCTCTTGGAGAAGGTGACGCGGTGGAATCGGTGTCTGAACGAATCATTGAAGGCTTATCTTATCCAGAGCAGGTGGCTGAAAATGGCAAACTCGCAGGTAACTATGTTCGACGCAGGTTCGACAATCAAGTGATCTCTACGATGTGGACAGCGATGCTCAATGGACAATCCATTAACTCAGGGCTTCCAAAATTTGGGGATAGTTTTCAAGGAATCGTGCGCGATTTGATTCGTTGGAGCAGGATGTGGACATTTATCGATCGCTATCGGTCTGCACGACACCGCATCAAGAAATTATGATGAGCACCAGAATCACGGGTAGACTAGGCAACCAGATGGTTCAACATGCGCTAGGACGACAACCTTCTGAAACTCAACGGAAATGATTAACTTAATTTGGTGGAAATTTGAGCCGAGTTCTTCTTACGAATATGACTGGCTTGACCTATTATTGTCTGACTTTAAAGTCAATCATATTGTTGACTTTAAGAATGAGGTCTGCGTCGATAATGCAGTGATTGTCGCCAACCTAAGTCAATCGTTTTTCAAAGGTCATGGGGCACACAAAAGCTATAGCGAAGAACGTCAGCACTTCTACAACTATGTCAAACGCTTCAAAGCGGCTGGCATGAAAGTGGGCTTATTTCATTTAGGCGATGAGTTCTACAGAGAGTCCACAAGCTTTTATCAGGATCTAGATTTTGTTTTCAGACAATACTACAAAGCAGAAGATCATCAAAAATATCCCCACTGTCACTACTTCCCGATCGGTTACAAATCTGGATTCTGCCACGATTTCGTGGCTCGACCCATCGCTGAGAGACAGTATTTATGGTCTTTTGCAGGTCACCTAAAGGGAACTCGATTTGAAATGCTACAATCCGCGAAAAAGATTGCAGGTGGTCAATCTCATACGACTCACCAGTGGAATGATCCCAACGGACTCAACACCCAACAATATGCCGAGTTACTGAACAACTCAAAGTTTTCCCTATCTCCGATGGGAAACTATTCAGTCGATTGCTTTCGAGTGTATGAATCTTTAGAGGCAGGAGCCATTCCGATTATCGAAGCCAAAGGGATGCGGCAAGCTTTAGCGGTTCTATTTAATCCTCAACTGCTCGTCAAATATGGCAGTCGCGATCGCAACTTTTGGTTGAGAAATTATTGCTATTGGGAACGAGCGTTTCCTACAGATTTCCCTTGTCCTTTAATTTATGACTGGAGAGATCTAGAAGCTGTGATCAACTCGATCGACGTAGAGCGTTCATCTGAAGAAATACAGCAATGGTGGAAGGACTATAAAAATTCTTTAATCCAGCTAGTGCGATTGACCATTAAGGATGCTTTTTTCTGATCATAGAACTGGAGAGTTGCCCCAGAGGACTCCGACATTATGGATTTTCTGCTGTATAAATTTTTGAGAGACACTGTGAAACGGAAACCTTCTAGATCGAGCCGCCCAGGGCAAGCAGATCAAAAACAATCGAGCGATCGCTGGCAGAATGTGAAACAGCTCATGCGAATTGGGAGAGAGGTGCCCCGCAAGCCTCTCTACTTTGGCATCGCCTCAATGATTTTGGCTGCGCTGTTAGATGGTGCAGGAATTGGTCTAACCATTCCTTTCCTCCAGTTGCTGCTTAACGACGGTTCCAGCTTTCACCTTCCTGCCCTTCCGTTTTTACCCGATGGAGGACTGTGGTTAACTCAACAGCCAAAAGGGATTCTTCTCGCTTTCTTTAGTCTGATCCTATTGGCTTCTGTGGCGCTCAAGAGCGTCTTTGGCTATTTTGCTGACGACGGCACAACCACTTACACGCAGAACATCATTGCTCTCTTCCGAAAGCGGCTCTATGAAAAATATCTCCACGCGCCAATTGCCTTTTTTGACAACGAGAAGATGGGGACGTTGTCAAACATGTTGGGAGAGGTCAACAACATTAGCATTCTGCTGAGTTGGGTGATTGGTCTAGCAATTAGTGTGACGATTCTGACTGCTTATATCGCCACAATGTTACTGGTTTCTTGGCAACTAACTGTTCTGATTACTCTGCTGATCGGGGCGGTTGGGGTAGGGCTGAGTCAACTGTTGACCAAGCTTAAGCCGTTAGGGAGAGCTGAGTATGAAGCCAGAGAGATGCTGAATATCCGATTTCTTGACACGCTATCCGGTGTCCGCATTGTTCAGTCTTATGCAACCCAGGACTTTGAACTAAAGCGCTTTAATCACCTCTGTGATGTGGTCAAAGATAGAGCCATTTTGTCTTCTAAAAAGATGAGGCTGATTGATCCCCTGACAGAGCTTGCCACAATGGGTGTGGCGCTGCTCATTCTGGTACTGCAGCTATAACTTGTTAATTACCAAAGGACTGTTGGGAACCTCAGAACTGCTCGCATTCATGCTGGCACTGATCAAGATCTTACCTGTAACTAAGCGTATCAATGCGGGGCGGGGGGCAATTCAACAGTATTCGCCTTCGTTAGCGGCGGTGGTTAACACCTTGTCCTCTCAAAAATCAGCAGCACCTCTGTCAGGGTCACATCAGATGACCCACTTACAAAAAGGCATCACCTTTCGGAATGTCAACTTCGCTTACAACGATCGCTCAAACGTTCTCGACGATTTCAATCTGGAGATCCCCTGTGGAGAAACAGTTGCCTTGGTCGGTTCTTCTGGAGCCGGAAAGTCAACGGTAGCCGTACTCGTACCGCGATTTTATGATGTGACGAGCGGCTCGATCGAGATCGACGGTCAAGATATCCGTGACTATGATCTAAACTCCTTGAGACAGCGCATCGGAACGGTTAGCCAAGATACCTATATTTTCAACACTTCAATCCGTGAGAATATCGCCTACGGGTTAGAAAATGTGAGCTATGAGCGCGTTGTAGAAGCTGCCCGTTTAGCCAACGCGGACGAATTTATCCAACAGCTACCCAACGACTACAACACGTTGGTGGGCGATCGCGGTGTACAGCTATCGGGTGGGCAACGTCAGCGACTCTCGATCGCACGAGCTATCTTACGCGATCCTGACATTCTGATTCTAGACGAAGCAACGAGCGCTCTCGACTCTCAGTCTGAGCGGTTGGTGCAGGAGGCACTAGAGCGACTGCGCCAGAATCGAACTGTCCTTGTGATCGCCCATCGCCTATCGACCATTCGCAGCGCCGACTGCATTGTGGTTATGGAGAAAGGTCGAATTATCGAGTCTGGTAAACATGAGCAACTCCTCAAAAACAGAGGCACTTATTGGTCGTTCCATAACGTGCAGTCTGTGCCTGTGAGTTGATGGAGCATCCATCTCCTACCCTAATTGAGCATAGATTATGCAATCTTTAAAGCGGCTAAAGCGAACCACCTTAGGACTGCTGTTAATCGCACTGATATCGATGGCGGGCAGTTGTACGATCGGCAAAAGTGGTGATACAACCGCCGAGGCAACGAGTCGCCCTATTCAGGTAGGGGGATCAACGATTGACCACAGCGCGATCGCAGTCATTCAAGCGAAAAATATCCCTCCGCTATCGTTCAGCCCAGACCTGAGCCAATATGCTGCTCATTCAACCGCTCGTTCACGCACCATAGACGAGATCTACAATCGCACGGCGACCTCCGGCATTAATCTGCCGCCCGATTATGTGGCAAAGCGCAAAGAGATCATTCAGATGTATCAGGCATCTGGAATTGATCTCTCTCTAGACAAAGAGGAATTACGCAAACTTAGACCCAAAGAGTGGTCGAAGAGCACGCCTCAACCGCTGAGTGGCAGCTACGCCCAGCCTTACTCGATCGACGCGCCGTTTTACCATAAAATCCCCTCAAATTCGCCTCGCGTCCAATTGCCGATCGGCTATGTGCAAACGGGTCATATCTCAACGTTGGGTTCCCCTAAAGATGGATCTGATGGATTTGGAATTGGACTTGTGATTTCTGAGGCGACAGACCCCGTTCGGCAGCTATCGCTTGCGAATGGAGCCTACGCCAAAACGGGAGAGTGCCCCCAGCACAACCCATTCAAGGGCTACAACAACTCAACGCATATTCGCAATAGTGCCAATGTGCGGCTAGGGGGAAGTGGAGAGGGTGTCCCCTACGATTCTTCAGATAAAACCGTAATTTGGCTCGACCGTTCAGATAACACGACCGTTGCAACCTGGGTTTCGTTGCCTGATTGCGACCGACCCGATTTAGGCACAAAGCTTGGAGATTGGTCTGGGGAATCGGTCACCTCGAAAGAAACATTGCCCAATCTAGGAGATCAGGGGGGGATTAATGCGGCGGCGAAGTCAGATTTAGTGGCATTGATTCGTCCGGGGGAAGCGATCGACCCAAATAAACCGATTCCTCATGCACTGAGTGGACCCGTTAAAAACGCCTGGAAAGCGATCGTGTATCCGGCAAACAATGTCGATAACTCGATCGACCGGAACAACCGAGGACTACTCGGATACGGTTTTTTAGTTCAGCTTGACCCTGCCTTTGATCTCACAAAGATTAAGCTATCGCTGCCTGCTCACCGGATCTTAGAAGCTATCCAAACCTACGGCTGGTATATGGATGATACTGGAGTGCGAGATTTCGACACGAAAGGAAATTTTAGCGGCGCAGAGTTTGCTCCCTATGGCGGGGTGGATGCAGTGGATGCTGAGATTTTGACAGTTCTGAAAGCCCAGAAGCTTTTTGTGGTTCCTCCTTTAGTCAAACGATAAGGAACCGTCCGAGTCATATTCTTCAACCTGTTTTCTAGGAGGCTTAACCATGCAGTATCAAGACATCAAAGAATGGATTAAGCAGAGCAATCTCGCTTGGCTCGTGAAGTATCTAAAAGGATTTCGGGAGCTAAAAGACAGCCTACTTGAGCTAAAAAATAGGCTGTCTGCTAAGACCTGGGCAGATCAGTCGATCGTCTATTTTGCGGGTCACACTATGTATGAGTGGTCTCCAGATAGTCTTAAAGCCGGAATTGGAGGTTCTGAAACTGCGATCATCAACCTGGTGAGAGAGTGGAGCAAGCTGGGCTACTCGGTAACGGTTTACGGAAATTTCGGCGATAAAACTGGAGTGTATGATGGAGCAACCTATCGTCACTATACTGAGTTCAATCGATTTGATACCTTCGATACTCTAATTCTCTGGCGACGTGTAGATTATCTAAACTTCTCCTATAAAGCAAACAGAGTCTGGTTTGATGTGCATGACGTTCTCTACAAAGACCAATTCAATGAACAAAACTTAAAAAACATACACACTATATTTTTCAAGTCCAACTATCAGCGAGGGCTGCTCCCCCAGGTTTCAGAAGATAAATTTGTCATTATTCCTAACGGGGTCAAAAATTCACTCATTGATATTGATTTAACCCATAAAAACCCCTATAAACTCATTTATGCATCTAACTACCAGCGTGGACTTGAACTAATGCTGACTCACGGTTGGCGCATTATTAAACGGGAGATTCCAGAAGCTGTTTTGCACATTTACTATGGATGGGATTTCACCGATCTGATGTATGGCAATGACCCAGATTATCGATTCTGGAAAGACAACATGATTGAGTTGATGAATCAACCCGGCATTGTCGAGCATGGAAAAGTGGGTCAAGATGTTTTGATTGCAGAAAAGGCGAATGCGGTGATCCACTACTATGCGACCAACTTTGAAGAAATGGAGCCAATCTCTCTCAAAGAATCAGCAGTGGTTGGCTGTTTGCCAGTCACGACCAATTATGCCGCTCTAGCAGAGAAAGAATATTGTCTGAAGAGTTCTGGTGATCCCAATGATCCCAAGACTCAAGAAGCAGTGGCATACAAAGTCGTAGAACTGTTAAAAGATCCGTTGAAGCTAGAAGCGTTGAGCCAAAATTCTCGGCAAATCGCCAAAACTGAAACATGGGATAACATCGCCAAACTCTGGATAGACCAACTGACACCATCGAGTCTCTAACAGATTTAGAATTGGGCGCTCTCAAGTAGAAGCTAAGGAAATCGTCTTTTCACCTTGTTGTATAGCAGCAGATCACAAAATGAAGAAGGCTATTGTTACGCTAGCGATCGGGAAACCTTATGAGGCGATGTTCAATAAACATTGCCAGCCCCTATGGTCTTTGTATGCAGAAAAGCATGGCTTTGACTTGATTGTGATTACAGACCACTTAGATGACTCTCCAAGAGCAAAATCGAGAACTCCAGCATGGCAAAAATGTTTAATCTTCTCAGATCCCAGAGTTCAACAATACGATCGAGTGGTTTGGGTTGATACTGACATCTTGATCAATCCAAACAGTCCTGATGTCACGTTTGGAGTGCCACTTGAGAAAATTGGGGTAGTTGATGAAGCGGCAACGCCCCACAAAGATGACCTTAAGCTTTACCTAGAGAGATTTTATCAATACTTCTATCCCGGCAAAAGCAATGTCGCCATTGACCCCACAAAAGCTCCCAACCAGGCAATGACAGAGTATTTAAAGTATGCGTTCAATCCTTCAGCCTACTACAACGACTTTGGGCTTGATGGCAACTTTGAATCTATTGTGCAAACAGGTGTGATGGTGTTGTCACCTAGTCACCATCGAGAACTGCTAGAGTCTGTGTATTACAACTATGAAGATAAAGGTCCAGAATGGAACTATGAGCAAAGACCTTTGGGCTACGAAATCCTGAAGCAGAAGAAAGAATTCTGGATGCCGACAAAATTCAATATGACTTGGGTCATTCTCAAAGCGCTCCAATACCCGTTTTTAGACTCACCATCGACTTTAACCGAAAGGTTGCTTACAAAAGTGGGATTTGATTTCAGGGCTTCGCTGATCTCGGAATGTATGACCGCAACATTCTTGAATAATTATTTTCTCCACTACGCAGGCGGCAAAGGAAGCGATATGCAATACGTCAATGCGCCCAATCAGTAACCCGAACTCAGGTTATTTAACTCCTCCTACTTATGACTGCATCAAAGATTTTCGTCACAGGTGCTAGTGGATTTATCGGTCAAGCGCTTGTTGTAAAATTCCTTGAGCAAGGACATCCTATTCTCGCGGTTGATGATTCTCGGTCTGCAATTGATTCACCTCATCAAGCCAGTGATTCTGATCTGAAATTAGACCAACTCGATCGAGCAGAATTGCTGCTACACCTTTCGGGCTGTGACTATGTAGTCAATCTTGCCCATCCTCACCAAGGGACTCTGCAAGAGCAATTTAGAGGCGCGATCGAGTCTGCTCAAACGCTCCTTCAAGCTTGTGCAGAAGCCCAAGTAAAGAAGTTTATCCACATCAGTTCAACGTCTGTTTATGGCGATCCGCCTCCTTCTCGTATCATCACAGAAGAGTCACCTTGTCTTGCCTCGCTTAGACCTCAGACCTCCCTTCAGCAAGCGCTAGAACATCTTGTTCTAGAGACAGAAGCGAGGGATACTGAAGTCGTTGTGCTTCAGCTTGGTCGGGTGTATGGTCCTGGAAAAGGGGGGGAGACGGCTCGAACGTTAGACCAAATGAAAACTGCTCTCATGGCGATCGCGAGATATGGCACAGGTTACTGTAATCCGATTTATATCGATGATGTGGTGACGGCAATAATCCGAGCCTGCGAGGGTTCAAATCTTCACAGGCAGCGCTTCATTGTCAGTCACGATCAGCCTGTTCTCTGGAAAGAGTTGCTCTGTGGTTATGAATCTATTTTGGGAACGAAAAGCTTAATTCATCTGCCGATCGACTATCAATGCGAACCTCAAGATTCAATTCCCTTCTTTAGAGAAATCGTCTCTACGGTGCTTAAGAAAAGAAAAGTAATGGAGGGAACCAGCGCGATCGCAAAAAAAATCTACGGGAAGTCGATTTATTATCCTTCTGCTGATGAGTTTCGAGCGCTAGTGGCTCAACCGATCTTTTCTAATCAAAAATCCCGCGATCGCTTAAACTTTCAACCTCAGATATCTTTGCAAACTGGAATCGAGAGAATCCGCGAATGGTGGTGTCAAAATCTCCCAGAGACGGTCTAAATGTCTATGCCATCTATGTCAGATGACCAAATTATTATTGTTGGAAGCGGTCCGACGGGCACCGTTGCGGCTTGGACTCTGGTCAAGGCTGGCTTTAAAGTCACCCTACTAGAATCAGGATGCAGTTTCCCCAAGAGTCTACATCTGCGGGTCAGAGATCAAGAAATTTGCCGTCCATACGCCTTGGAGATTAGAGATCATGTCACCTATCCTCAATTTGAGAATTTAGACGACCCTCTGACTCGATGGTTTAAGGCACACTTATTAGGAGGGCTGGGAAGTTTTTGGGGTGGCGTGGTTTTGCGGTTTGCCCCAGAAGATTTCACGGAGGGGGAATCTATTTCAGAGCGGTTTCGCTGGCCTATTGGGTATGCAGATCTTGAGCCTTATTACAGCCGCGTCGAACACCTGATCGGGGTCAGCGGCGGCAAAATCTCCGTGCCTGTTCTGCCAGCCTGTCAAGTTAACCACACCCTTGAGGTTCCCCCAGAATTTTCTGATCTTGCGGTAGCGGCTCAGAAACTAGATCGCTGGCTGCTGCCCGCCAATCATGTTTATGGCAAATCAACCCTATTCAGCCAAATTCCTTCTCCCGCAAACATTGGTGTGCGCCTGCTGGGTCAACTGCGACGACACAAAAACTTTCGGCTAATTAGCAACGCTCATGTGACTCAATTGCACCTGCATCCGACCCAGGCATTAGCGGCGGGCGTTGAGTATCTCGATCGACTAAGTGGAGAACTCTGCTTTCAGTCTGGCAGGGCTGTGATGCTAGCGGCAGGACAATTAGGCTCAACCCAGATTTTGTTGAACTGCAGCAATGGGATCGTCAATGCTGATGGTCTGATTGGTCGATATCTCCATGACAATATGTACGCAGCTTATACCTATCAAATCGATCGACCCCCGTTAAAGAAGTCTTTAATTTCATACCTGACTCGCCCAAACTACTCAAAAGAAAAGCCTTTGCGGACGACTGGTTTTCAGGTTTATGCGGGGGCACTCAACCAGAAACCGTTGGCTAACTCCAAACTGCGATCGAACCTAGGATTGGGTTCTCCACCGCCGCAAGATGAAGGATTTCCCCTTCTATTTGCCTGCTTTGGCACTCAAATCCCCACTGATTCTCGCTATGTCTCTCTGCATCCCCACGCTAAAGATGAGTATGGGTTGCCGCTCCTCAGAATCAGCACTCGTCAAGACTCAGATGATATTGCCACCCTTGATGAAGGTCGGCGTGCGGTTGAAGAGCTAATGGATATGGCAGGCTGGCAGTTTTCATCTAAAAGCATTGCGATCGAGCCGCCCGGAACGTCTGTCCACTTTGGCGGAACGGTCAGAATGCACAATGACCCCAAGCTTGGGGTTGTGAATGCGGTGAACGCCGTACACGAGATTCCAAATCTTTTTGTCATTGACGCGAGTTGTTTCACAACATCTGTTGAGAAGAATCCGACCCTGACAGCGATGGCGATCGCCATGCGAGCTGCTGACTTGTTGAGTCAAAACAGTCGATCTCTAAGTCATTAACTTAACGGAGAAAAATTGGGCTATGAGCCGAATTGCGCTGGTTATTTTTTATGCAGGTCCTTTACCTGATTATTTCCGATATTTCTCTGAATCACTGGCTCGTAACCAAGATATCGACCTTGATGTTTATCTTTTTAACGATCATCTATCCCAACCCAATTTGTCAGGAAACCTGAAAACAATTCCTCTGACATTGAGCCAATTTAATCAACTTGCATCTGAGAAATTAGAGATTCCAATCAATGTGAATTGGGGATACAAACTCAGCGAGTTTAGACCTGCGTTTGGGGTAATTTTTGAAGACTATCTGAAAGATTACGACTTCTGGGGATATTGCGATCTCGACATCATTCTTGGAAAAATTAGTCACTTTCTGACTGAGGAAATCCTAGCAACTTATGATGTGATCACTGCCTCTGAAATCCAGCTAGTAGGTCACTTCGTTTTGTTCCGCAATAATGCCACCGTCACAAACCTATTTCGCCAAACAGAAGACTACATCAAAATGTTCACTGATAATGAGCAGTACTACAACTTTGATGAATCCTGTAGGAGATTCTACGGCAGACCGCTTTCTTTTGATGAGTTGAAAGAGACCTCTCAACTTGCTTCCATCTATGACCTTGTGATGAATTTTCGAGAAAAATATGATCTCAAAGTTTATATGAATTCAATGTGTCGAGAGGAACCGCCGTTTAACTTTACTTATCGAGATGGCGTGTTTTTTGATTCCATCACCCAGAAGGAGTTCCTATATTTTCACTTGGTTAAAGCAAAGTTGTTCTACTTGTTCTATTTCTATCTACCGTCGATGCCGCATTTGCCTACTAAATTCAGCATTGTGACTGATGGAATTATTCCCGATGATTCGAGTAGCGCGTTAAGTCGATTGACCTGGCGTGTTCAGCGATCGCGATTCATTCTTGATTATTTCCTCAAAAAGATTTGGAGCAAACTCAAGTTTGAGCCGAGACAAACGCTACCCGGATGGGAGCGTAAAGAATTGAAGAGTGACGGATAACAACAATCAGTTAGAGAAAAGCAACTTGTATGGAATTTTCTATCTCTGTGATCATTTGCAGTCATAATCCCACACCTGCTTATCTGAGCCGAGTTCTAGATGCGCTCAAATCACAAACATTACCCACAGACCAATGGGAACTTCTATTGGTGGACAATGCAAGTCAAGAGCCTTTGAATGGGAGAATTGACCTCAGTTGGCATCCTCATGCTCGTCACATTGTTGAACCGAAGCTAGGACTGGTCAATGCTCGTTTGCGTGGGCTAAAAGAAATCAAGGGTAAGCTCTGCGTCTTTGTCGATGACGACAACGTTCTCGACTCAGATTATCTGCGGGTTGCCCTTGAGATTTGTCAAACTTGCCCGATGATCGGTGCTTGGAGCGGTCAGATCGTCCCCGATTTTATTGGCGGCACCCCTGAAGAATGGACTCGCCCGATGTGGAATCTGCTGGCACTCGATCAGTTTGACAAAGATGTCTGGTCAAACATCGACACGGTAGAAACCATGCCAGTTGGAGCAGGGATGTGTATTCGCAGAGAAGTTGGACAAACGTATGTCAACCTGCTTGAAACCGACAACCGCCGATTGCTGCTAGGTCGTCGAGGCAGCACAGGCAAGATTCTGGCAAGCAATGAAGACACTGACATGGCTTTATCGTCTCTCGACATTGGTCTAGGAATTGGAAAGTTTGCTCGATTGAAGCTGATTCACATTATTCCTACCAGTCGGCTCACCGAAGAGTATCTGCTCAAAATCTTAAAAGGAATTGTATATTCCATGAAGATCATGCACTACTTGAGAGGCGTTCCCGAAGTGACAGAAGTGCTTTCTTGGAAACGCCGAGTGCGGATCTGGGTTTACAACACGTTTAGCATGACTCCATTAGAGCGCAAGTGTATGCTGGCGACTAAAGAGGCACAAGACCTTGCAGATCGACAGATTCAAGCCTTGAGCAACGGGTCTGTTATGAACTAATTCTCGATCGCAAGATCGATCGAGGTTCTGGTTCTCATTCATGATGATTCGGTTAAAGACTTATGCGTAGACCGATTTTGACGGTGTTTTACCAGTTTGACCCGTGGAGCAATAGCTTAGGGGGCATCCAGACAATCATTCGTTCTTTCATTAAATATGCACCTGACACCTTCGAGTTACGGCTCGTCGGAACGCAAGTTGAAGAACGGATTCAACCTGGACAGTGGCAAGAGAGAGATCTGGCAGGGCGCAAAATCCAATTTATGCCTTTATTTACGCAGCCCACAGAGAATCGTAAAAGTCTGATCCCAGACTCTGTTCGCTATACGGCTGGTTTGCTGCGTCAGTGTCTGGCATCAGATTTTATGCACTTTCATCGTCTAGAACCCACCCTGGCAACCCGCAACTGGGTGGGAGACAAAACTTTGTTTATCCACAATGATGTTCAGCAACAGGTTCAGTCTTCCGATCGCAAAGGGAGCATTCTCTGGCAACATCTTCCCGCCGCTTACTTTGCGATCGAGCGTCAAGTCGTCTCTCAATTCACTGAGATTCTCTCCTGCAACACAGCGTCAGCAAACTTTTACAAGCAGCGCTATCCAACCTGTGCCGATCGGGTCCGCTATCTCCGCAACACCGTCGATGATGACGTGTTCTTTCCGCTCTCACCCGATGAGCGAGAACAAGCTCGACAGGCATTTGCGCGATCGCGGGGGCTAGATAGCAAAACTCGCTTCATTCTGTTTGCGGGTAGACTCCATCCTCAAAAAGATCCACTCCTGCTTGTGCGGGCGATTGCCGCCTTAGACGATCCCACCACTCACCTGCTCATTGCGGGCGAAGGTGATCTCGCAGACTCGATCAGAGCTGAAATTGCCCAGCTTGAACTCGACGATCGCGTCACCCTGTTAGGAGCACTGCCGCAGAGCGAAATGGCAAAATTACAGCGTCTTGCCAGCATTTTTGTGCTCTCAAGTGCCTATGAAGGTCTGCCTGTCACCGTTCTAGAGGCGCTGGCGAGTGGTACGCCCGTCGTCACGACTCGCTGTGGTGAAACGCCCAACTTGCTCGATCGCCAAAGCGGGGTAGTGTGTGACGATCGCACGGCGGCTGGACTTGCTGCTGCCATCCAGCAGGTATTAGCTTCCCCCCCAGATTTTCCATCACAAGCCTGCGTAGACTGTGCAGAACCTTATTGGGCGCGCACCGTGGTTAAAACTATCTGTGATGGCATGATGCAGCGATGGAATCAGCGACAGTCTCAAGCATAACGACTCAAGCAGCCACGGCGATGCACCCTCGTTTGAGCGAGAGCGTCCTTAAAGCAGATTGAGATCTCATCAAATCCCATTCAGTTATAGACTTCAAGGTCTGCTCATCGAGCATTGCTTGATGTATTGTGCTGCTCGGCTGACCACCCATTGATCAGGCATTCTATGATTGCTTCTTTTAATCCTGAAGTTGCAGGATTCAGCATCTATCAACTTAGTTCAGATTGACTCTTTAATTTAAGGAAACCAGAATGAAAATTGCCGTGATCGGTGCGAAAGGATTGCCTCCTGAACAAGGCGGAATTGAACATCACTGTGCAGAAATTTATCCGCGCATGGTCGCGCAGGGTCACTCGGTAGACCTCTTTGCTCGATCGTTCTATACCAATATGCCTGGATGGAGTCGGCACGACTATAAGGGCGTTCAAGTGACCTCGCTTCCCTGCCCCAAAGCAGGTGGTGCAGATACCATCGTGAATTCAGCTTTAGGTTCAATGCTCACTGCGGGTAAATACGACGTTATCCACTTTCACGCTCTAGGTCCTGCGTTGTTTAGCTGGGTTCCTCGAATCATTTCTCCTGCAAAAATCGTAGTCACCTGCCACGGCTTAGACTGGCAACGGGCGAAATGGGGCAAACTCGCCAAACTGTCGATCCTGCTGGGTGAGAAATTTGCGGCTTCTTGCGCTCATGAAATCGTGGTCGTGTCAGAAGCCCTGCAATCTTACTTTCTCAAAACCTATGGGCGCTATTCGACCTATATTCCTAATGCTCCAGCGACGTATGCCCAATCTGATCCAACTTTCACCTGGGGCACTTCACTCGGATTAGAACAGGGACGCTACCTCGTATTCTTGGGCAGACTGGTTCCTGAAAAATGTCCAGATCTCTTAATTCAAGCCTTTCAAACGCTTCAGCCTCAAGGATGGAAACTGGTTTTAGTCGGCGGCGACGATGCCCCAGAATTTAAAGAACACCTGTTAAGCTTGGCGGGTGACAACCCTAATATTCTTTTTACAGGTCAACTTTTGCGCGATCGCCTTGCTGAAATTGTGAGAGGTGCAGGAATGTGTGTGATGCCCTCGAACATCGAAGGATTACCAATGGCGATGTTAGAGGCGATGGCAGAAGGAGTGCCCATCATTGCCAGCAACATTCCACCGCATCAGCAGCTTTTAGGCGAAAATCGGGGCGTACTTTTTCGGAAAGGAGACCTGAAGGGATGTATTCAGAAGCTAGAGTGGGCAATTTCGCATACAGAGGCACTGAAACCGATCGCTGAACGAGCAAAATTCTACGTGAAATCTACCTTCAATTGGGATCAGATTACGACTCGATGCTTAGATTTGTATGAAGCTAGCGTAGACCAACCTCAAATCTCTGTTAAAGAATCTGTGCCGATTCATCCTAACCTGAGCACATTCGCTATGCTTGACGAAGTCGTTACCTACGTGAAGTACTTAGATGAAGACATTACTGTCGCATCCAATCAAACTACGACCTCCCCTGAAGCAGAGACTTCTCATCCCTAGAAGCCGCTCTCTTTCTACAGATTAGCTAACCTGGGAAAACCATGCCTAGATACGAAAAGATACTCAGATCTGAGACTTTATTTAAATTACTGGGCTGGCAAGACCACTACCCTCTCGTCATAGGATAGATTTCATGAATGGGATGCCTGCAATCGCACCAGTAATCAAACGCAACATTTGGAATGCCCTGTTGGCTTTTACAGCAGTGGTTAGCGCTTCATATGCCTATCTCAAGATGACCCCTCCAGTTTACGAGGGGTCAGTTCGATTAATTTTGGACGATCAACGGTTGAGTGTTTCTGAGCTAGGTCAAGCGATCGCGGCAAACCCAGCCCCTGGAAATGCCAATCCGATCGCCACCCAAGCTGAATTAATTGCCTCAGAGGGAGTTCTCAAACAAGCCGCTCTTTTGCTTTCTACCTCTGGGCTTGGTGAAAAAGCTCCTGAACCGGGCGAAATTGCCTCTGCTCTTAAAGTCAAGATTGTTCCGGCGACCAACATTTTGGAGGTGTACTACACGAATCGCGATCCAAAAGTTGTAGCAGCCGTGCTAAACGCCATCTCCCAAGCAACGGTGCAGGAAAGCGGAGAATCGATTCGTCAGCAAGCTTCCTCAGTGCGACAATTTGTAGAAGCGAGAGTTCCACGTCAACAAGAAATGTTGGAAAGGGCGGAACTGGCAGAGAGTCAGTTTAAAGAAGCCAATGGAATTGTTGCGCTAGACGACCAAGACAAAAATTTGGTCAACAGCTTATCAGTCGTAGAAGACCAGGAGCGAACTTTATCTGCCGAATTGTCAGAGGCTCAAAAAAAGACTGGGCAGCTCCAAAGCATCATTGGGGTCAATAATGTTCAGACCGCATACATCACATCTCGCGCTGGGCAGGATGAAGAACTTAAAGCACTGAGGGGCAAACTCACAGACTTAGAAGCTCAAGTGATTGATGCCCGCTCTCGGCTAGGCGACCAAAACCCAGAGTTGCTGGCTTTAGAGCAAAAGCGAGATGAAACCCGCGCTTTTTATTCTCAAAGCCTTGCCCGGGTTGTTCCAAACTCATCGTCCGTCCCCTCCAAAAGTCTAGCAACCGATGATTTGAGTCGCGGCTTAATTGCCACCTATATTACAGGCTCAGTCGAGCAAAATGCGCTGCTTGAGAAGCTAAGAGCGCTACAGAGTCAGCAAGAACCTTTGCGAGCGCGTCTTGCCTCACTGCCTGCAAAGCAGCGTGTGCTTTCAAGCCTCGATCGCAAGCGTGAGCAAGAAGCTCTGACGCTGAAAATGCTTCAAAGCAAGCTCGAAGAAGCTCGTATTGCAGAAGCGCAACTGATCAGTAACGTTCGGGTGGTGGGACAGGCTTCTGTCCCGAGCACTCCTGCAAACCCCAAACCCGCTGCTGCCCTAGTTTTAGGATTAGCCGCAGGTCTAGCATCGGCGATTGGAGTAATTTTGCTAGGTGAACTGTTAAACACCAAAGTCGGCAGTTCCTCTGAGGTCGAAGATCAGCTGAAGTTACCTGTGCTGGGAATTCTCCCTAGACGATTGCCGCTGCAACCGAGTCAATTAAATGGATTTTTGAACAATTCAGCCGCAGTTGAACCTTATCGCCGAATCCTCAAAACGCTCGAACTCAGCAATAAAGACTCTTTAAAGTCGATTCTTGTCAGCAGTAGCATTGCGGGCGAAGGAAAATCAAGCGTCGCGGCTCATCTAGCGATCGTCGCAGCGATGATGTCTCGCCGCACACTCTTAATTGATGCCGATTTGAGTCATCCTTTACAACACCACTTCTTTGGCTTATCTCAACAACCCGGTCTCACCGATGTTGTGAGTGAGAGCGCCCCGCTGAACACGATCGTGCAACCGACGACGATCGCGAATTTGAGTGTGTTAACCCAAGGGAAATGGTTCAGTCGTCCGGCTCAAGTCCTAGAAGCCGATGCCATGAAAGCTTTGATGCAAACAGTGGTGAACGATTATGACTTGGTTATTATCGACACCTCTCCGGTCACCCGTTTCGCAGATGCCATGACCCTAAGTGAACATACTGACGGAGTGGTGTTGGTCGTGCGCCCAGAGTTTACGCCTAAAGCAGCCGCACTTCAGTCGATCGCAGACTTAGAGAGAAGCGGCGCTAAAATCTTGGGCGCGATCGTCAATCCAACGCCTGATCCATCGCGAGTCAATCGTTCCCCATCTAGCCCATCTCCTGAAGTAGCCGACAGACCACTTCCGCATCCAAGTTCCCTACCCTCGTCTATTTAATAGTGTCTCAAATCAATCGCAGGTCACTCGAACGATGAGAAAGTTTTCCGTCTTACTATACGCTCCTTTAGTCATAGCGATCGCGGTTGGAACACATCCAAGTTTCGTCCTAGCTCAAACTCAGTCCGAGATTCCAACCGATACTCAGACGACGACTCCCCTGAAACCTGGAGACCAGCTTCGTCTGACCGTAGCTGGATTCCCGGATCTCTCGAATGAACAACTGATTTTGTCGGATGGAACCATTCAGTTGCCGATGGTCGGTGTACTCAAGGTTTCTAGACTGACTCCTATTCAAGCGGCTGCTTTGATTAAAACGTCACTACAGCCTTACGTTCGTCGTCCCCAAGTTGCGCTATCTCTCGTGAGTCCTAGTCCGCTTCGGGTGAGCGTAACAGGCGAAGTGTTGCAGCCTGGACCTCGGTTGATCAATCCGTTTGTTCAGCAAAATCAGCAAGGTCGAGGAACGGGTGATGCTGCTCTAAGCAGTAGCCCTGTCACCGTAAGCGATGTGCTGATTTTAGCGGGTGGAATTACACCAGATGCAGATCTGAGAAACATTATGATTCGCCGCATTGTTGCGAGTGATTCCACTTCTGTCAATTCAGCCGCAGTGCCGAAAGCTTTACCAACGCTCTTAGCGCGCAATAACCCTCCTACACTTTCTCCTGGTACAACAGCTTTTCCCCCTGCTCCAGGGGCTTTCCTCTCTGCTCCAGTGCCTACGTACACCATGATCCCTACTGAGATTAAAGTAGACTTGTGGGAAGCAATCAAGAGCGGAAACTTGAGTGCAGATGCCCGAATCTATGATGGCGATGAGATTATCATCCCGCGTGCTAAAGCAAACGATGCTGAGCAACAAGCATTACTAACCTCCACAATCGCCCCGACCAAAATTACGGTTCAGGTGACGGGAGAAGTGAATCGACCAGGACAGGTTGATGTTTCACCTACGGCGAGAGTGATTGATTCGATCGCGGCAGCCGGAGGAACGACCGACAAAGCGAATAAACGTACTGTTGAACTTTTCCGAATGTCCCCCCAAGGGCAAATAGAACGTCAGACCTTTGATCTTGATAAACCGTCTATTTCTCTTAGAAATGGAGACTTACTGGTGGTTCAGAAAACTGGCTCTAGTAAGTTTATCGATACGTTAGGTCGGATATTCATACCTATCTACCCCCTGACTACGATTCTTAATTTGTTTAGGTAAGTAATCAGATCAATCGATTCATGAGGCAGGTTCAAAGTGCAGCAAAGGTGTAACCGAAACCGGAAACGGTCTAAAAGACGAGCTATCTATTGCCCGATCGACCACCATTATCTAGACAGTGCCAGTGTAAAATATACGCTATTTGCGGACGACTCTAAGCAACTGCAACAGCGCGGAGTCAGCCGAAAAAATGCACTACTGTTAATGGCTAATAAATGCACGGTTGCGCTAGACGGAGAGTGGATAGAAGCTTTCTGGTGCCCAGAGTGTCAGAAAACTCAGTGGTATCATGTCCGCAAAATAGGCGATCGCTCTTATGAGATCTCCCTTGCCCCTCCAGAGCTTTGGCAGCAAGCACAAGGCGTTCTACACCCAGACGGCAATCCCTCGGTTGGTGAGTTTACCCGGCGACAGTCTCGTTTACCAAGCTGCAATGGCTTCAAAGACTTCAAATTTGTCAGCTAGTGAACTGCGGCTGACGGTTAGGTCAAGACTTCGCTTCTGTTCGTGAGTAAGGAAACATCGTGGCGTATCTAGGATATCTGGTTGGCATCATCGGAACATTGATGGGAATTGCAATTGGGCTGATGACTGGAGCAAATCCGCTCTATGCAGGTTTGATGCTGCTGGTTCCTGCCGCAACTGTCTTTTTCTTTAAAAACGTCGAATTTTCTATTCTGGCACTACTCGTTCTCAGAAGTGCGCTCGACCCGTTTTCCGATCGAGGAATACCAGGTGCATTTGCGATCGCGTTTTCTGCCTTGACCCTTATCTATATTACGGTTCAGCTTCTGTGCAAGCGACCAGTCCAGATGGATGCTTTTGGATGGTTTTTTATAGGATGGATTTTGATTCAGGGAATTTGGGTTATTTTGCTTCCCCTCAATGGTTTGGGACTGGGGAGCGAACAGATACCCGCCGCGCTACCCGCCGCAGTTCGGGAGTGGGTGAGAATCTCTTCTTGGCTGATGGCATATCTGCTTGTGTTCCAGATGAAAGGGCGGCTACGCCCAGAGCAGGTGGTTAGTGGTCTCTTGCTAGCTTTAGTGATTCCTGTCTCAACGGCTTTTCTGCAAATGGTTGTTCCGGGTCACTTGTTGCCATCATTTTTGGCCGTAAACGTCAATCAGGATGGCTTTCGGATTAATGGAACGCTAGGTGTTGCGAACACATTTGTCACCTTCCTAATTCTCTTCATTGGTTTAACCTATTGGAAAATTAGTACAGTCAAAAATCGCCTACCCTGGTTCTGCCTATTAGGCGCTCTTGTCCTATGCTTAGTTACGACAAAAGTGCTGGTTGGCATTGTCATGCTGGTTGTACTGATTGCGGTTCTGGTGTTGCCCCGCCTGAGCTTTGGAAATTTAATTGGGGCTGCTCTGCTATTAACTTTAATGATTGGATTATTTGGAAGTACGGAGTATGGCATGGAACGCCTGAGTTCGGTGAGCCAAACGCCGCTCCTGAATCCTAACATCGACGTATCGCGTGCGATCTTACTGGCATCTTATGATCAAAACAGCTTCAACTGGCGAGTTGCCCAATGGAGTGCATTGATGGGAAATTGGAGCCACGCTCCTATTTTGGGCTATGGGCTGCAAACGACGAATTTTTTCGGTCCAATGTTTGCCTGGGCGCACAATGACTATGTTCGAGTGCTGGTCGAAGAAGGAATTGTAGGGATGATCCTGTTCCTTTTGTTTTTGGGAGTTCAACTAATCCGTTTGCTTCGTCTGATTCGTTCTCCCTTCACGGAGCGATCGCAGAAAAGCTTCTGTTCCGTTTTGGTTGCGTTTCTACTCTCAGCGATGGTTGGAATGCTAACCGAAAATGTGTGGAGTCACACAGCACTCTTCTTTTACTGGTTTTCTTTGTTCGCGATCATTGATTGGAAGTGGGGCGAGGCTCAAGATGGAGTTCTGCCACAAAAAATTTGAGGTATAGCGATCGCCAGTTAGGTTAGGACAAGGAACTTAAGCCCTTTTTTCAGGCGGTGGGTATTTTATGGGCAGCAATATCCTAATTCAGTTGGCTACGGCTATGACCCTCTTCTGTCACTTTTGAAAAACAATAAACTGTCATGTTGTTGGAGGCTAGTTTTCCTCAATTCATTCAAGTGAGTCCTAACGAATTTTGGGCATTCCAGCTATTCTTCACCTAGAGTGATAGAAGAGGGATACCAGCGATTTGACTGATGCTGAATGGACGAAGATCGAGCCTCTGTTACCTCCTGAGAAACCTGTTGGGCGGGGGCGAGAAGTGGATTCGCGGGAAGTATTCAATGCTATTTACTACCGTGCTGACAACGGCGTGAAGTAGCGTAATCTACCCTCTGAGTTTCCAGCTTGGCAGACGGTCTATACCTACTTTCGGACTTGGAGCCTTGGAATCAACCACGGAATGTTAATCTTTCTCTCAAAAATTTATTAGTCCTATCACTTTTTGCAACGGAACCGCGATGTTCTACTCGACTGCATCTCAACTCCTTTTCAGCTTTATGACGCTCTCACCAAAATCACAGTGCAGTTGCTTTGGCGAGAAATCACGGCGGGGATATTTCCCTGTTGTACTTGTTGCAATAATCCCTCTCGACTCGCACCCAGAACAATAACATCACTTTGATCTTGTTTGGCATAATTTAGCACTGCCGCAGGCACAGAATCAGCGCAGACTGAAGTTGTCAAGATAGAAATAGAGGCATTCACTTGAGGCTTAAGAAATCGAGCCGCTGCTGTCAAGACTGCCTCAGTGGGTTCTAACCCCACGTTATCGGGTTTGCGCTGCTCTGAAGCCTTGTACACATGAAATAAACGAACTTGCACGGTTTTACTTAGAGACATCAATGCAGGCAGCAAGCGAACCGCTCCTTGGGCATTGGGTCCACCTGCCATTGGCACCAACCATCGCTCAAATCGATTTACGCTTTGTGCAACTCCGAAGGAATCGCTTAGCTTCACTAACACCACTTCACAAGCAGCCTGTCGAATCATGGTATCAACCACGCGACTGAACACCCGTCCCGGTGTGGTTGTACTTCCTTTCCAACCCATTAAGACGAGATCAATATGCCGCTCTTTGAGCGTTTCTAAAAGGGCACCTGACAAATCATGCGCCACTCTAATCTGAGTATGAATCGGAACTCGCCATGCCTGACTTAAACGACCTGCCTGCTTCAGTAGTTTTTGACCTTCTGCTGTTTTCACTGGCGTTTCTGCAAGCGCATGATGTTTTGGTACAACAATCACCTGCAAACATTCGATCTCATAGTTGCGATCGCGGGCAATTGCCACTGCCATTTCTAGAAGCGTCAGCGATGTTTTTGGGTTACTCAACGGTACGAGAATACGCCCTTGTCCGGTTTCTGGCGAACGCGTTTGGTAAATCATCCGCGATCGTTCTGCCTTGGGTTCCGTCAGGCTGTCGTTATTGAGATAAGCCGCTTCAACGCGAATGATATCACTGCGGGTAATAATACCAACTAAGTGCCGTCCTTCTACAACGGGTAAGCTACTGAGATCATGTCGATCGAGTAAATGCAGCACGTAGGCAAGCGTATCTTCTGGGTCAATGCGGACGGGATCAGGGGTCATCAGCTCGATCACCAGGTTCTCGCCGTTTAATCCGCGTGCAGAAAGGTTAGCAATATCCTTTTGAGTAAGGATGCCGACCAGCTTGCCCCTCTCGACGATCGGAAATGTGCGATGGGAAGACTGAGAAAACGCCTGCAACGCTTCTTCGATCCGCATTCGACTGGAAAGTGATTCGACTCTGCGCTGCATTACATCCGATGCGGTGAGATCTGTCCAAGGATCTTGGGCGGTCGTTTCTTTGGTCAGGTGAATGCCCTTAAATTTAAGCAGATCATCATAAAGCGAACCTTCTTCAAGTAATTCTGCAATCAGATAAGAAGTCGCAGAGACAATCATCAACGGCAATACTAAATTAAAGTCAGCGGTCATTTCAAATACAATGATTACCGCAGTAATCGGAGTCCGAGCAACCGCACAGAAAAAGGCTGCCATCCCCACTCGTGCATAAGTAGTTGCTAGACTTAACCCCAGAATTTGGTGTTCTCCAACGCCAACGAGGTAGCCGAGCGCGGCACCTAGCACCATACTGGGAATCAGCAATCCCCCCGGTGCGCCAGAACCATAGGTAGCGACGATCAGAAAAAATTGAACGCAAAAAACGATCGCGACGAGTTGCCAGTTTGCATTCCCCGTTAAGAGCAGTTCTTTCAATCCCGCATTGTCTCGAAAGAGATCGGGTAAGGCAGCAAAGGCAGTTCCGGTCATGAGTCCAGCAAATCCGACTCGCCAGGGTAAGGTCACATTGAGACGGCGGTACAATGCCAAACTCGTCAGAATTGAGCGATTGAACAGCACACCGAGACCGCCTGCTAGAATTCCAAGCAGC
Source organism: Phormidesmis sp. (assembly GCA_965277365.1). Taxonomy (GTDB): domain Bacteria; phylum Cyanobacteriota; class Cyanobacteriia; order Leptolyngbyales; family Leptolyngbyaceae; genus Phormidesmis_A. The sequence goes on from CBDICO010000008.1 coordinate 517,316, forward strand.
AGGTAAAAGGGAATTTCAGAAGCAGAAAAGCTGGTATTAGAGACGACCAGATGCAAATCTAAATCGAGATTGTGCGAACCACTAATGCGAGCGACAACCGACGCGATGAACGAAGCCAGGATCGCGGTTCCTAACGTGATTCCAGACACATCTTGCAGCAGTTCTTCGACTACAAATAAAACGCCTGCGATCGGGGCATCAAATGCAGCAGCAAGTCCCGCTCCCGCTCCGGCGGCGAGAATTTGACGACGATGATCGGGTGAAGTGGGAAACCATCGACTCAATTGACTTGCCAACGCTGCCCCAATCTGCACGGTTGGTCCTTCTCGTCCAAGGGGCATTCCAGCCGCAAGGACGAGCGTGGCGCTAACCAACTTCACCAGCGCGATTCGTAGATTTAGGGGCATCGGAACATTCGCGAGTACCGCCTTTACTTCGGTCATACCGCTCCCACTTGCGGCTGGAGCTAGACGATCAACGATCAGTCCAGACGAAAATCCACCGATCGCTCCAATTAAGGGCAGCGCAAGATATGCCGGAATCAAATGTGTTGCCTGCTGCCGCCATCCGCCGAGCCAACCAACGCTTCGTGCTAGTAAGAGCGCCGCCAATCCTGACACTAATCCAATCAGGCAAGCTTCAAAAATTGCCAATCGCTTCGGACGCAACAGCAGACGCAAAAAGCGGTTCCAGATAGATTTTCCGATGCGTACCATGATACTTTTGAGGAGAGTACAGACACGGCAATCCGGTTAGAGCAACAGTTTTAGAGATGCTGGATGGACATCTGAAAGTTGCTCAGTCGGTGATCGCCAGGACTGTTGTGGATGATGACTAAACCAAGAGTCTATCGCAACGTCACCCCAAACAACAGCAACAGCAGATATAACTCTGTTCGCCCAAAAGTAGGGTTTGAGCGATCGACAGAACGGAAATTTCTATCTTGGTCATCGAATAGACCTCTTGCGTGAATAGTGAGAGATTGAGTGTAACCAGGTCAAGGAGGCATCGCCAGCATGATCTACGAGTAACTCAGCCAGACTAAGCCTAGTGCTTTCACACGCAGATGCGGAGTTCACCCTGAGAGCTTTGAACAGATAGTCGAGATACTGCGTCCTCATCTTGATCGTCGAGGCAAACGCGGCGGACAGTGCCAGCTGAGTGTGGAAAATCAGTTGTTGCTGGTGTTCGAGTCCTGGCGAGAGGCTCGCACTTCCTTACTCAATTCCCTGCGGAGGGAACCCCTCTTTCAGGATTGAGCGCCAGTTTCATATTGCCACCCGTTGGGGACTGAGCGAGTCAGCCGTGTGCCGCCTGATTCAGAAGGTCTAAGGTCTATTGACGACCTCCGGCAAGTTCCAACTCCCTGGCAAAAAGCAGCTTTATCAAAATGCTGACCGATAGGATGTGGTCGTAGTTGATGCAACGGAAAGCCCAACTGAGCGTCCCGGGATTGTAAATTAGTTTGTGTGTGCGACGTGAAAGGTACGTACTAGAGCGAAAGCTCGAAGGACTGAGGAGCCGTCTCCTCCAGGGAATTCCTCTTCCCTGTCCCTGCGTAACAGAGTTATGAACTCCGGTCACGCTGAGATCAGTAATGACATCAGTGGAATGCAGACCACGAAAGCCTAAACACGGATAGCCTCAATCGGTCGGCAGGCAAGGGAAAAACTGAATGGGGTTAACGCACAGTGAATCATCTCGGTTCCGTTATTATTTGTGGGGTGAAATCAGGCTGACACACCCTGACCAAAAGGTAGGCAGGCGGGTTGATTCAGGACACAAGGGATCAACAGAGGAACCATACTCCTGCCGGAACACCGATGAAACCCGACTCAGTTGAATGTCCAGTAGGTGCAACACGGTAAGCCCAATGCGTTCTCTCAGGGTTTGAGAGTAAGCCAACTGTGAGGGCGGTAAATACGCAGGGGGTAAAGGAGGCTGGAGAAAGCGAATGCTTCTGGTAATGCAGAAGATAGGGTTGTGTCGCAAAAATGGTAGGGTTGGAGGGTTTAATATTCTCTGGCTTCAATCTAAATGACATCCCAATCGCTGTTTAAGTGGCGGCATTTCTTGCCAGAGATCATCCTGCTGAATGTGCGGTGGTATCGTCGTTATCCCCTGAGCTACCGGAACCTGGAAGAAATGATGGCAGAACGAGGAGTGGAGGTGGATCATTCGACGATTAACCGCTGGGTGTTGAAGTTTGCCCCAGAACTCGACCAACGGCTTCGACCCCATTTGAAGCTTGACCCATGATTCGTGGCAGGTGGATGAGACCTATATCGAGGTCAAAGGGAAGTGGAAATATCTTTATCGAGCGGTGGACTCAAGGGGCAACCCGCCGGACTTCATGCTGAGTGCAAAGCGAGACGGGAAGGCAGCCGCAAGGTTTTTCCGCAAAGTGCTGAAGGCTCAACACACCGGGAGCATCTCACCTTTGCGATGAGTATTAATACTTAATGGCAGCACTATCATTCTAGCCGACAATTGGACAGAAGCTATTTCGAGGACTGGTAAGATGACTCATGAACAAACGGAAGCGGTTAAAAAACACGCCCAGGCAATTGCAGAAATTCTCTATGCGGACACTGACCCAAAGACCCTGGAGAGCTTAGAAGCGATTGAACAGGTAGTGCGGCAAAAGCTACTGGAACCCGTCAGTCCCGAGGTGGGAATTTTTTTATCCAAGCGTGTACCAGCCCCCCCCAAGGCAGAAAGCGAACGGTCAAGAGTTGTCTTGGAGAGTTGACCCTGAGTGAGCAGCAAGCGGAGCAGCTTCAGGTCAAACCCCATACTCAAATGAGTGGCTATCTAGAGAACTGCTGTTTGCTGGTCAGTGCCAATAACTCCTACGAACGAACGGCGGAAGATGTAGCAGTTCTGACCGGAATGAGCGTATCTCGGAGCACCCAGCAGCGATTAGTGCATCGGCACCCCTTTGAGTGTGAGGTCGTGAACGAATCTGTGGACACGGTGAGCATTGATGGCGGCAAGGTGAGATTGCGGACTCCACCCGGACCAGAAAGCCTCTGGAATGACTACAAAGCAGTGACTTTGCGAGGACTTAGCATTCAGGCGTACTTTCGGGAGAATGAGGACTTAGTGACCTGGGTGAATGCTCAACCGTTGGCAGCCTCGGTTTCAGGTTTAGGCGATGGGCATGAGGGCATTTGGAATCTGTTTGCCCAAATTGGAGACCCGCACCAACGGCGAGAAATCCTCGACTGGTTTCATCGAATGGAGAATCTGCACAAAGTCGCTCCTCCCGTGAACTGCGGTTATGTCAAAGCGTGTTTATTCCACGGCAAGCTCAATGAGGCAATCTGGGCATTGCTGCGCGTCGCGTCGAGATCCGCTCTCAAATTCATTGCCTATCTGCAAAACCATCGCTCGCGCCTACCCCATGATCAAGCCCTCCAACAAGCCGGGTTCACCATTGGGTCGGGGGAGGTCGAATCAGCCGTGAAACAAATCAACCGTCGGTTGAAGATTTCAGGGGCACAGTGGAGCGCGCCCAACGTGGCGAAAGTCGGGATTGTAAAGTAGTTTGTGTCAAAGGGTCAGACGTTTGATCTAATGAACCTCTACCCCCAACATAACGATGATGACCTTTCGACCTGAATTGCTCGATGAATTGCTTGAAGGCTATCAAAGCCCAGAAGATTTAGTCGGAACCGGAGGCATTCTCAAACAATTGGCGGCTGCCTTAGTAGAACGGTGTCTCAATGCAGAAATGGTCCATCACATGGAGGAGGAAGGCTCAGAGCCAACCGCCACCACGCCTCGAAATCGGCGCAACGGGCACAGCAAAAAGACAATCAAGGGAGAGTTTGGCGAAGCCGAGATTGCTATCCCGCGAGACCGCAACGGAGCCTTTGAACCCGTCATTGTGCCGAAAGGGCAGACCCGATTTGATGGATTGTCTTACACAGTCCCCTTCTTACTCAGTTCCCTACGGAGGGAAGCCCTCCTTCAGGACTGAGCGCTACGGAGGGAAACCCTCCTTCAGGGCTGTGCGCTGACAGCAAAATTCTATCGCTCTATTCCAGAGGCATGAGCGTGCGAGATGTCCAGGCACAGTTGCAAGATTTGTACGGGGTGGAAGTCTCAGCCGGATTGATTTCCAAAGTCACCGATGCGGTGGAAGAGGAACGTAAGCTCTGGCAAAACCGAGGACTTGACCGGGTTTATCCGATTGTCTACTTTGATGCCATCGTCGTCAAAGTCCGTCAGGATGGACGAGTGATCAACAAAGCCATTCACTTAGCCTTGGGGGTGAATCTGGCAGGCAACAAAGAGCTTTTGGGCATGTGGATGACCCAAAACGAATCTGCCAAGTTTTGGCTGTCCATTTTGACCGAGTTGCAAAACCGAGGCTTGAAGGATATCTTCATTGCTTGCTGTGACGGCTTAACGGGATTTGCTGATGCCATCGAAGCCGTCTTCCCAAAAACTCAGGTGCATATGACGCGACAATTAGATAGGCGTAAATAGAAGGCACACGACAATTACTTAGTCTAGGTATCGAGAAGCAAATTTAGAACGCTCATCAGATCGCCCAGAGTGAGGGATGTCAATGGTACAGCGAGGTAGCCAAAAGAAAAGACACTAAGAGAGAACCCCTAACGCAAATTAGAGACTCCTAGTGCCCGTCCAAATTAATTATCAACAAGTCCAACAGTACATGAATAAACGAGATTCTGGAGTAGGACAACAAACTGCTGCGGCAAAAGCCGGTATCTCCATCCGCACCGGAAGTCGGATTGATACCGGAGTCCATCAACCCCAGCAAGGCAGACCCCGTGATTGGTCAACCCGCGCCGACCCTTTGGAGGCGGTCTGGTTAAGTGAGCTAGAACCGATGCTCAAAGCCGAGCCGCGCATTGAACCGATGACCTTATTTGAGTATTTACAGGACACTTATCCCGGCGAATATGAAGGCGTTTTGCGGACAGTGCAACGACGGGTCGAGCGCTGGAAAGCTGCCTGTGGCAAACCCAAGGAGGTGATGTTCAAGATCCGTCATGAGCCAGGAGCAATGGGTCTATCGGATTTCACCCATCTCAAAGGGGTGACGATTACGGTCAAGGGTCAATCCTTTCAGCATCTGCTCTACCACTACCGCTTGGCATACAGCGGCTGGCAATACGTGCAAGTGATTCAGGGCGGAGAGAGTTTTGTCGGCTTGTCCCAGGGCTTACAGAATGCCTTGGCGGCTTGTGGCGGCGTGCCCCAAACCCATCGCACCGACAGTTTGAGTGCGGCTTATCGCAATGTGGGAGGACGCAACCCCAAACTGACCCAGATGTATGGCGAAGTGTGCAGCCATTATCGAGTCCGCCCCACCCACAACAATAAAGGCGTTGCCCATGAAAACGGCTCTATCGAATCGCCTCACGGTCACTTCAAACGCAAACTCTGCCAAGCCCTATTTCGACGGGGTAGTTTTGATTTTGAATCCGTCGCCGCGTATCAAGCCTTGATCGAACAGGTCGTTGCCCAACAAAATGCTAAACGGACTCAAAAGTTTGAGATTGAAAAAGCTGTTCTGCAAGCCTTACCTCGCTACCGCTCTCCCGACTATGAAGTGCTGAGCGTCAAAGTCAGTTGCTATAGCACCATCACCGCCCGTTGCATTCTCTACAGTGTGCCGTCTCGCTTGGTGGGACAACGCTTAACGATTCACCTCTATCATGACCAACTCGTGGGCTTTGTCGGCACCACGACCGTCATGACCTTGCCCCGACTGCATGTCCATGGCAGTGCGAAGATCCGTCGGGGTCGTAGCATCAACTATCGCCATCTGGTTGAAAGTTTGCGCCGCAAGCCCAGAGCCTTTTTACATTGTGATTGGCAAGATGATTTACTGCCCAATGAACAGTGGCAGCAATTGTGGCAACGGGTGAAACAGGTCAATGAACCCGACTTGGCGGCTCGATTGATGGTTGAAGCCCTCTACATTGCCGCGACCCAGGACAAAGAAGATGACGTGGCGACCTATCTTCAGACTCAATTGGCCGCTCATCCGCCGACCCTGACTTTGAGACGATTGCAACAGGGTTTTGACCTGATTCCCGATGCTGCCGCTCTCACCCTAATGGAGACGACTCAACATCACCTCGCCACCTATGACCAACTCCTCGAATCCACCCAGCCCCTACCAGAGTCTCAACGACCACCTCAAACGCCTCAACCTCAGTCAGATGAAGTCTCAGTGGCAGCAAATAGAACAGCAAGCGACTCAGGAACACTGGTCTTATGCGCAGTTCTTGCTGGCATTGTGCGAAGGGGAAAGCCAACGCCGAGAGCAAGCCCGCCTGAGCCGAGCGCTGAAAGAGGCACAACTGCCTTATGGAAAATCCTTCTCCAACTTTGAATTCAATCACCTACCGGGTCTCAATCCAGCGGCGCTCATGCAATTGGCGCAAGACACAAGCTGGGTTGAGCAAGGGGGCAACTGCTTGTTATTTGGGGCTTCGGGCGTGGGCAAAACTCATCTTGCCAGTGCCTTGTCGCGCTCGATGTTGGAACTCGGTCAACGGGTTAAATTCTTTCCCGCTACCGCCTTGGTGCAACTGCTGCAACAGGCTAAGTTACAACTCCAATTGCAACCCTGGCTGGTCAAACTAGATCGCTACGATTTAGTTGTGGTCGATGATCTGGGCTATGTCAAAAAGTCTGAAGCTGAAACCTCGGTGTTATTTGAACTGATCTCCCATCGCTATGAACGCCGGAGTTTACTCATCACCGCAAATCAGCCTTTCAGCCAATGGGATAGCATCTTCACTGACTCGATGATGACGGTTGCCGCGATAGATCGCTTAGTCCATCACGCGACCATTATCGAACTGAAAGCGGAGAGTTTTCGGAAGCAATCGGCGATCTCTCGCACAAAAAATAAGTAACGGGTCAGAGGCTACTTCCTTCTCCTGTTCTAGCTTCTCCCTGGATGAGCAGAAGTCAGAACGCCAATTTGTGCTGTCTATTCTTAGAGCAACCCAAAATTCTGATGGTCAGTCACGGGAGAATTCATCTGATTAGTACAATATCCTGATAATTGTCGTTTCGGGTCAGCCGCGATCTGCTCGTCTTTTCATCTCGCAACCGATCTCAGCAGCTCAATAAGAGAAGAGAATGCCTTCAAATTTATACGCCTATGTAATTGACATTTAACAGGTGCAACGCTGTATTGTCCATATGGTGCGAAACTCGCTCAGCTACGTCTCCTACAAAGACCGTAAAGCAGTGGCGACTGACCTGAGACTGGTTTACACCTCCAGCACAGAAGCCCAGGCAGAGCAGCAACTTGTCGAGTTTGCCGAACAATGGGACAAACAGTACCCGACTATCAGCCGTTCCTGGATGAACCACTGGACGAGAGTGATTCCCTTCTTTGCCTTTCCACCAGAGATTCGTCGAGCTATTTACACGACTAACGCCATTGAATCGCTCAACATGACCCTGAGAAAAGTGATCAAGAATCACCGGGCGTTTCCCACCGATGAGTCTGCCCTCAAGGTGATTTATCTGGCGATGCACAACATTGCCAAAAAGTGGACGATGCCTATCTCCAATTGGAAGCCTGCTCTCAACCGTTTCGCGATTCTGTACGAAGAGCGATTTCCCCTCTAATTTGACCCTTGACACAAACTAGTTGAGTGCGACACGTTCTCTCGAAACCGACCTTGGTTGGGAGATGAGAGGCAAGATTCCGAACCTTGATAACTGATGTTTGATCAGGGTGAAAGCCCCTTCCTCCCGGTAGTGGAGTGACAGCATAGCCCCCAGGTTTGCGACTTGCCATCAACGCCTGAAGCGGGGTTAAACGGCGGTAACTGGAAGCCTACTCTGGAATCCCGCCTAGCAAGTTGTATAGGGATACGCAAGGAATCCATGTTTGAAAGGTCGTGATTTGTAAGCGGTGAAATCAGGCTGATACACCGCAGCCAAAAGGCACAGGATAAAGAGGCGGGCATCTCAATAGTGACCCGTAACTACCCTCCATAAACCCGGTCTAGAGTGGAATCCTAAGTACAACAACCATCAAACATCGGAACGTGGGAACCCCACTGTCCTCTCTGGGTAAACGTCGAAATCCAGAGTGAGTGCTAACGACCTGAACAGTGGGATTGGGATTGTGTAAAAAGCAAACGCTTGAGGTAATGCTCAGGATACGCTGACGTACACACTGCAATTTGGACGTAGACAACCCTAGTAAAGTACAAAAGTTATGAGTCCGTCACTTCAGACGAGATATGAATGGAAACACTTACCCTGGAAGAAAATTCAGGTGAAAGTGTTCAAGCTTCAACGGCGGATCTACAGAGCCAGTCAACAAGGCAACGTTAAGTTAGTTCACAGATTACAACGGTTACTGATCAAGTCCTGGTACGGACGGCTCCTCGCTGTGCGACGGGTTTCACAAGACAATCAGGGGAAACGAACCGCAGGGATTGATGGGATTAAAACCCTCACCCCTTGCCAACGTTTGCAATGGGCTCAAGCCCTGAGTCAACTACCGTGTCCTCAACCCTTGCGACGGATCTGGATTCCGAAGCCAGGAAAATCAGGGAAACGCCCCTTATCGATTCCCGTCATGGCAGACAGAGCCGCTCAAGCGCTGATCAAATTCGCGCTTGAACCCGAATGGGAGGCAAAACTTGAACCCAATGTCTATGGCTTTCGAGTCGGGAGGTCATGCCAAGATGCCATTGCAGCGATCTTCAATATCATCCGCCAACGCCCTAAATATGTGTTGGAAGGGGATATTTCCGGTTGTTTCGACAACATCTCGCATTCCGCCTTACTCAAAAAGACCCAGGCTCCACCGTTCATTTTGCGACAGCTTCGAGGTTGGCTAACGTGTGGAGTTCTGGATGGAGGCTTCCAACCGACTGAACGTGGAGTGCCTCAAGGCGGGGTCGCGTCACCGCTTTTAGCGCTGATAGTCCTGCATGGGTTAGAAACTCACCTCAAGTCATTGGGAACCAAACAGCACCCGATCTACAGCGTGTTTTACGCCGACGATTTTGTGGTGTTCACTACTTGTGAATCCGACCTTCATCGCGTCAAACTCGCACTTGAACAATGGCTGCAAGAGGTTGGGCTAACTCTGCACCCAGAGAAAATGAAACTCAGTCATACCTTGAAGGGTCAGACTGGCTTTGATTTTCTTGGCTTCTCGGTTCGACAATATCCGGTCGGCAAGTATGCCTCAAAACACGGCTTCAAGACGTTGATCAAACCTAGCACGCAGAGTCAAACGCACCACTTGGAACAAGTGAAAACGATTGTTTCCACACATCAAGGGGCAACCCAAGCTGGACTGATCTGTCACCTCAATCCGGTCATTACCGGATGGTGCCAGTATTACTCCACGGTGGTCAGCAAAGCAGCTTTTGCTGCGATGTCTCACCACCTATTTGGACGGCTACTACGTTGGGCAAAGCATAGACACCCGAACCTGAACAGTCATCAGATTGTATCGCGCTACTGGCTAGTCAACCAAGGGGGCGGCTGGGTGTTTCAGACTCGCGAAGGACTCATACTTCGAGGACACCCTGAAACGCCCATTCGTCGCCATGTTAAAGTCAAAGCCAGTCGCTCTCCTTATGATGGAGACTGGCTCTACTGGGGCAAAAGACTCCGGAACTATCCCGGTCTCTCTCCCTGGAAAGCCAACCTCTTGAAACAGCAGAACGGCAAATGCGCTCATTGTGACCTTCACTTTTTCTCAGAAGACTTGATAGAAGTGCATCACCACGATGGGAATCATCACCATTCAAGCTATCAAAATCTGAGGCTTTTGCATCGACACTGCCACGACCAGATCCATGCAACAGAAACCGAGCCGACAATTGGTATTCCTGACACGGAACCGAGTTGGAGAGGAGCCGGATGATTCTAACGAATCACGTCCGGTTTTGAAGCCGAGTCAGGGGGGTGACTCCCTGGCTTAGGCTAACCATACCCAAGACAGCAGCACTATCGAGTTCAAACTGCATCTTCAATTTCTGCCAGAGGTCGCGCCAAAGGTCATTCGGCAACAACTCCTGCTGCCAGGTGCAGTACAAGAAGGCTCTGGGCTTGCGACGCAGTCCTTCTGCCACATGGCGATAGTTGATGCAGCGCGTTCGCCGCTTCGTTGGGTCGGTGACGCGGATGCGAGGCAGTTCCAAAACCTGTTGGGTCCCCAGATAGCCCAGGATGCGGTCATGATGCAGTCGCAGTTCGAGTGGTCGCCCAATCAGTCGAGCCGGAACGGTGTACAGGACGCAGCGCACCTCAATCGTGCTGCGGCAACTCACGGTCGCGCTCAGGACTTCGTAGTCAGGCACTCGGTATTTTGGCAGGGGTTTGAGAACCGGTTTCTCTTCCTCAATTTTTGCGGTATGCTGCACATTGAGTTTTGCAAGCGCATGGTTGATTAAGGCTTGGTACTGGGCAATGCTGTCAAAGTCATAACTACCGCGTAACAATAACGTTTGCTCAATCCGGTTTTTCAAATGCCCGTGCGGGGATTCGATGGAGCCGTTTTCATGAGCAATCCCGGTGTTGTTGCGCGTCGGCTGCATCCGATAGTGGTCACACAATTCATCGTACAAACGGGTCAATGGTTTGTTTCGTACCCCACCCATGTTGCGATAGGCTGCGCTCAAGCTATCGGTACGATGCTGCTTTGGCACGCCGCCACAGGCAAACAACGCATTTTGTAATCCTTCCGACAGCGCAATGAAGCTTTCACCCCCTTGGATGATCTCGGCATACTGCCAACCGCTGTAGGCGAGGCGATAGTGATACAACAAATGCTCAAACGGCTTGCCCGCAATTGTGATCTCAATGCCTTTGAGTTCGGTGAAGTCAGATAAGCCCATCATGCCGGGTTCGTGCCGTAGCTCGAACATCCCCTCTGGCGCATCACCGTGTAGTGCTTTCCAGGCTGCCACTCGTCGTTGCAAGGTGCGCAGGACTTGAGGATACTTACCCGGATGGCGCTCTTGTAGCACCTCGAACAAAGTCATCGGTTGCAGTCGAGGAGCAGCTTTCAACATTGGCTCTAGCTCGGTGTCCCACACTTCCAATAAGGGGTCAGGGCTGCTACGCCAATCTCGCACTCGGCCCCGATTCGGTTGATGGTCTCCCGATTCAATGCGTTGTCCACTCCGGGTTGAAAACCCAGCTAGGTCTGCCGCTTCTCCTTGCGGAAAGCCTTTCTTTCGTGCGTTCATATACACTTGAACTTGATATAGTTTGATTTTTCCAGACACTCTTGAAGTCTCCCTTTTATGAGCGGGACTTCCTTAGAGTGTCTTTTTTTGGCGCTGTTCTGAACTCGATGAGCTCGTCTTTTCGCTTTCCTTTCAGCAAGCGTGAAACGGTCTGTCCTTAAAGTTAGAGCGGTCAACCCGCCGATAAGGCTGTCGTTCACCTGCCATGTTCATTGTCATCTAACACATTGCAATTCTCAATCACTCTCTTGGGTGGTAAAATCATGCTCATCTTGGCGAGAGCGATTACTTTTCATCTGCCTAGAGCGATGAAAGAGGGATATTACAGCGTCCAATCGATGGCTTCAATCCGCACAGTTGCACCGGGATTTGGGCTAACCCGCTCAAAAGGCAGCGAGTCGCCTGGCGCAATCGCCACTCGCTGCGTAATCATACCCGCATCCAATTCCTTACCGTGAGCATCAACCAGCATGTAGTTGATCGTCACCTGACTCACAGGTTCTCCTGTTTGGTTAGTGACCACTCCCTGAAGTTGTTGACCGTCATAATCTACCTGATCGACCACCATGCGCGGATTAGCAACCGCTGTAGATTTTGGCAGCACCGGAGTACACAACCGATCGAGGCTAATCAACTGACCATTTGCCGTCTGCATATAGCAGAGACTATCGGTGGGCACAGAGCCGCTCCAGGCTGGATTAGTTGACAGGAGCGCGAGCGCGCTAGCCAGAGCAAGACTAAAGAGTTTCAGCATAGAGAAACCTCGAAAATGGTTGAAGCGGTGGAATGTGTTGGTGGGGTATCGGGTCTGGTTTGAAACCCTTAAATCTTGGTCTAGAGCGTGCTGAGTGCTAGGTATCGACTTGCCTCCCGCACTCAAAACCTAAGCCTCGCTCAGGATTTGAGGATTTGCCGGATAGTTGGGATGAAAATTCAGCACTCAGCACTTAGGACGCTTAGGGATCGCAGGTGCCGTGGCTATTCGGTTTTGTGCACAGCGGACCTAGTTTCGCTGGACGACCGACAATTTGGCGTGTTACAAAGGCCAACGGTCCGGCCTTGTGTTCTCCATTGAAAGGCGTTGGTTTGCTGGGATCAAATCCACAAGCCACCGCATCCTTAGGATTATTGAACCAAAAACCCAAGTGGAAGGTATTGACGGGTTTCAAGCCGACAGCATCATCGACACCAAAGATTTGATCCAAGAAAATCGTTTTCAAGGAAGTCGCTCCGGGTTCTAGATCCGTTTGATACCAAGCCAAGCCGAACTTTTTCTGGAAGTTGGGATCGGGTTTGCCATCGGGTAATTGGGGCGAATTCTCGATCGAGAACATATCAAAATTCACCCCTTCCTTAAAGCCTTCGAGCTTAATGCTGAGATGATCATTTAGTTCACCGCGCACTACGGTGACATGCACCTTCGGCTGAAGTCCCGGCTTAGCCAAACATGGCACGAACTGAGCAACGGGATACATGTCAAATCTCACCGAATTGACATCAGCCTTGGCTTGCAATGGGTAGGCAATTGCTGAAAAAGACATCAGCGAACCCAAAGTTAATTTCCCTAAACGCTGAATTAGTTGACGGGAAGAACGATCTAGAGAATTATGCAACATAATAAACCTTGTAATGGATAGTTGAGGGATAGAAAGCGATGTTATAAATCGCTGGGTGATGAATCGCTAATTGATTGACAGATGTATCCACGATTGATGTTGGTAACTTATGCAGTTGTGTTGCAAAAAGTGAGTCACCTCAGTCACTTCAGCAACCGCTTCCACCCTTCTCAATTGGGCAGTTTTATAGGAAATTATGCAGCGATCCAGCGATCCTGATATTGGCTTACAGATGGCAACTTTCGTAGATCAAAATATCTCTACCTTTGTTATTCACAGTGCTCATTGCACCCCGACAATGGGGGAAGGGCTAAAGCGCTTGGTGCAATATTCTCAAGTTGCAAATACGGGGAGAAAAGTGACGCTGGAAATTCAAACCGAGGTGGCACGGGCATCGCCAACTTAACCGAGACTGTTCAAAATTCAGCACGATTATTCCTGAATCGGCAGGTGCACTGAGACGATGCAGCCAAATTCAGCCTAGCCCCTTCTCGCCAATCTTGAAAGTGTTGGTGCAGGGGTTCGCGATCTCATTTGACCGTCAGTTGATGTTGTTGGCGAAACTCGGATGAAAAGGGTCTCGAATCGGTTCAAAGGCGGAAAGAAATCGTTGCGCTTGCCCTGGAGAGGCACCACTCTCGAATCGTCTCGTAATTCATCTCAATTCACCGATACAGCATCATTTTCTCGATGTCGCGACTGCTCAAAGGGAAGGTGTAGTAGAGCCAGATACAATCGCTAATGATTTCGCCGGGGAATCGGTGACCGGAGTACATGGGCAAACAGTCGCAAACGGCGTGGAATCAGTACGATTATTCTGCTTTCCGGTTGACTTGACAATACCCCAGCAAGCTTATCTTGTAGCACAACTGACCCATCAACCCCTGAGACACGATACCAGACGGCACTTCTAGAAAGTTGAACCGCGTTCCCGTGAGTTCATTGAAGCTGGATAGACACGCCCAACAATAGAACGTGTGATAGCCGAGATGGGTAGTGCGTTTCAGGTGAGTAGTGAGTAAGGAATGACAGAGGGGCGGAGCTAGAGTTCTGGTTCCCTTTTCTTTGGAAGAGGGTAGGGTGAGGGCAGAACGACTCACGCAGCAGGTCTAAATGTTTTTATTTTAATTCTGAACGCAACTTTAACCAATCAGTTTGAGCTTGAGGTGAAGAAGTCGTTGCTTTCTGTAAGAGAACAACCTTGTCTTGCACATCCAGAATGCCATACTTTTGTTGAGCGATAAGTGTATCGATTAGAGGGACAAGCGCTTGAAGTCTCTGCCGATCGGGTTTCCTGACAGCTTGGTACCGTTGTAGATGCCACAAGTCAGCTAAAATATAATGGACAGAAGTTATTTCTCCTTTGTCATTGCGGATCATCAGAGATGGCAAGCGCTCATTCGCTAATTCTATAATCTCTCGCCGACCCGACAGATGTGGAATCAGAAAGGCAGTCGCTGAGACACTAGCTTGCGGCGGAATCAAGTTGATTAGTGCCTGAATATGGCTTGCGTGTTCCCATTGGCGACTGAGAGAAATGTAAAGTTTAGGCTGACCGAAATCAGGAATTAAAAAGTAGAAAGCTCCTTGTCCATTTGTTGTAATTGCTATAAGGATCGACAAGGCAATACATCCTCTCCAAAATCGACGAAAACGTGGCTTAAATTGATGTTGATGGCTTGACCACCACAGAATTGCACCATAAAACAGTCCGGGAACAACGTTCAAGGCATAGCGGATATTGATGGAAAGAGCTTTATCACTTCTTTGAAGCAACAGCTCTAGTAATGGAAAGGCTGTCAGTACCCAAGTTGCAGGAGACAGCACGGAGACAAATGCCAAAGGGAGCCATTGAAGTAAAAAGTACTCTACCCGCCGATCAAAGGGAAACAATAAACTCACTGCCAGTTCTTTAGGGTGACTGATAATGCTCCAGAGCAGTTGGAGAGTAGTAGGAGCATCTCCCTGAACATATTGAGCGTACTGATTAAAATAGCTTTTCACGTATAGTCGGGAACTATCATTAGAAAACAACGGCATTAGTACGTTTGTTACTAGAGCAATATAACTAAAACTTAGTAGGCATAAAGCCAAGCCTAAGCGAAAATAGCGACGGATTAAAATCAAGTAGACACCAATGCTGAAGATGATTAATCCTGTGTCTTCTCGAATCCCTAATGTCAAAGCAACAAAGAACCAAAACAATCGCCATCTACGCTTTGCTAAAGCGAGGAGTAAACTGAATACGAATAGAGGGATCTGGCAAGCCTCATAAAAATTACCAAATGACGGTGCCATCACTGCAATAGAGCCGTAAAAGCTGGCAATAATTAACACAGCGATCGAGAAAGGGAGATAATGACGAGATAGAGCGAATAAGACAATTCCTGCTGCCGTAATCAACGTGGTTTGTAAAATTACTAAAGTAGCACTGTGAGGAAATAGAGCGTATATAGGTAGCCAAAGTAAAAAGTCAAGGACAAAGTGTTGTCCCAAATGGTAGTAGGATGCTGTAACTATCTGACCATCATTTAGAACAGCGCTTGATTGACCAGAGGAGAGAGAGCCTTGAAACAAATGTCCATGAAGGCTGTTCCAAAATAACTGGTTAAAAAGTCCTTGATCGTAGGATGAGTAAAAACTGTAGTAGCGATTGAGTGAGAAAAAGACCATAAAAACAAAAAATATTGATGCTAATATCAATATTGTTCTCAGGTTTGAGTCCGGTTTTGTGAGTGGAATGTTCTTGAATAATGAGAACACTTTTGGCGTTAGCTTCTTTGGTATGAATGGATGCTTCATTGATGCTGAGTAGTCCTTAATGTCCTAAGTTAGGATGATAACTTCTATCGTGTTGCGATAACACAGGCATTGTCAACTTAACCAGACCCGCTCAGAATTCAGCACAATCATTCCTGAATCGGCAGGGGCACTCAGTTCACGCAGCTAAATTTAGCCCAGCCCCTTCTCGCCAATCTTGAAAGCGTTGGCGCAGATGTTCGCGATCGCGTTTGACCGTCAGTTGATGTTGTTTCGGATGGAAAGGGTCTCGAATCGGTTCAAAGGCTGAAAGAAATCGTTGCGCTTGCCTTGGAGATTTAAATCGTCGCATTCGCCGTTCTCTCACTCGTGTCGGCTGATGCGAGTTTTCGGCTCGATCGTTCAACCCCTTGTGCTGTCGATGCTCTACGTTCGGCATCACCTGCTTCCTCACCGCTTCGTCGCTCTTGATTTTGTCCGCCACGATCACCCGTGGCACAAAGCCTTGTTTCTTCAACAGTTTACGAAAGAATCGCTTTGCCGCATTCGTGTCTCGCCGCCGTTGGAGCAACACCTCCAGCACGTTTCCCTCCGAGTCCACTGCCCGCCAGAGATAGTATCGCTGCTGTTTAATCGTCACGACGACTTCATTAAAATGTCATTTATCTTTGCGTCGAAGCTGATTGGCGTATTGCTGCCCAAATTTCTGGGTCTACTTTCCGGTTAAGCTGACAATATCTCACCGAAACATCAAACGGATGACAAAACCGATGATGGGCTTCAAGTCGTTCAACCGTGCGAGAAGAACGTTGAGCGGGATTGAAGCGATGAGGATGATTAAGAAAGGACAAGCGAAAGGAATCAATCAAGGGAACAGCGTGTCTCAAGTGAAGTTCATTGCAGAACTCTTCGGAGTGAGCGCTTAAGACAATACAGTTAGCACAGTTCGTTTGTCACGTTAAAGACTTTGCGACAGACCCCCCCGTCCAGCCTTGACAATATCACCCAGGAGGGTACTGTAGGAATGGGTTCATCTCATTTAGGTTAGTTCCATCCACTTCACTTTGAAGGAGCCGTGAGATGCTTGTTTCTGCCTTTGAACTTCTGTTTGAACCCATTACACCCAAAGCACAACCGCCGATTAATCCTAGCCCCGACGTTCCCGATCCCATTGTTGCCCAAGCTTTCTTTGCGTCAATCTCTAATGTGGGAGAGAAGCCTGTCAAGCTTCAGTTGACCTTTATCAGTACCCTATCGATCGAAAAGACCTTTACCCTCTTCGATACGACCAACACCTTTCCGGTCGGCTCGACGAAACCGCTGACGTTTTTGAATCCTAAATTCACGAAGGGAATGGTGGAGCTACCCTCGATCGAACCCGGTGAGACAGGGCTGTTTCTGCTCCAACCTGATATTTCTGCCTTGTTGTCGATGTTAGGGACTCCACCCGATCTTGGTAAAGCTGGCTTTGCTGCACGGGGATATGTTGAGGTCGCTGCGATTGGAGATGCAGACACGCGATGTCTCATTACGCCAGAAACCCGTGGAACGTTCTTCGTCCAGTCCGCAGGCACTCCGTCAACCCTCAGTGTCGTGTCTCAAGAAGCCTACTGCTTGCCGACCGCACGGGGGAATCTGTTTAACTTTGACTAAGCCATAACTTTGGAATTGAGATAGGGGTGGGATGATCGCCTCTATCTCCAGAAACTCTCCTTACTGCTAGGAAAAGCCCATGAACTCAGCGGAATTTCGCTTTACTCCTCTCTCCTCTAGTTGGGTTGCCATCCATCCTCAACCGAAAGGCGTGGTGCAGTTTATCGGCGGCGCTTTTTTTGGCACGTTTCCGACTCTGTGCTACCGCTACTTGCTCAAACAAATCTTTGAAGCAGGCTACACCGTCATTGCGTTCCCCTTTCGATTTAGCTTCCGCCACTGGTTGATCGCGGTTGACTTGCTCAAAGAACAAGATAAATTGAGACAAGAAATTTCTGAGATCGCCTGCCATCGCAGCTACGACGACATCTATCAAGACAAAACGAATTACTTCTGGGTCGGTCACAGTTTAGGCTGCAAATATATTGCCTTGTTAGAGTTCTTAAGTAGTTCACAATGGCAGCAGATTCTACTTACCTGCACTGATGCCAGTCAAGTCGAGCAAGTCGAGCAAGCGATCGTAGACCTCTCTCCCGAATCGCTCTCCATCAAAGGACAACCCTCTTTGCTGCTTGCACCCGACATTGCAGATACCGAAAGTGCGATTCAAATTCACGTTCTGGCTCAACTGCTAGACCGTCTTAAACTGGGAGCACTCCCCACGCGATCTCAAACTCAATGTTTGATTCAGGGAAGCGAGTTATTCAACCTAACCGCCTTAATCTCTTTTGATCAGGACACCGTTGCAGGCAGTGTTCTCAATCCTGGACATCTACCAGCCGCTAAAAACGATGTCTTATGGATGATCCAACAACTCCAACACCGTGCTTATCCACTGCTGCATGAAGAGCTACCCGGAAAACATCTGGAACCGTTAGGCGTTCAAATTGAACAGTCCGTGGTAGATCTTAACCCATTCGATAAATTTGTTGAACCGATTCGCCAGCGATCTCTAGAGCATCAGGTCATTCAATTCCTTGCCCAACTCCGACGACGGGAACAGCATCTTAAAACCTAAGCTTAACCTACCGGAATTTGCTGAACAAGCGACGTGAATGAGGATAGCTGTTAAATGACAGCGACATTGGCGAGTTGATGACAGATAGGAAGCCTGTCTAGCCAACCGATCGTAGTTATCGCGACACATGTGATCGAAACCGAAAGCTAGACATAGTGGTAAACCTGGGACATTGGCTCTATTGGGCAGGAGCGACTCGAAGAGGGTTCACTGCTCATCGTTGCCACGGATGACGCTCCCGCGACTGCGATTTCTGACGATGCCTTGCGCTGGGGGATTGAAACCTGGTTTGGCTGTCTGAAACCGCGCGGTTTCTGCTTGGAGTCCACCCATCTCAAAGACCGCGAGCGCTTGAAGAAACGCATCGCCCTCTTGACCTTAGCCATCTGCTGAGCACATCGAGTCGGCGAGTGGCTGGTGGAGCAGCGCCCCATTCCCCTCAAGAAACCTGGACGCAAGGCGAAGAGTTTCTGTCGCACAGGGTTGGACTATCTTCGACCTATTTTGCTCAACCTAGACAGCCACAATCAGCAGTACATACAGGTTCTTGAACTTTTGTCCTGTACTTAGGTCGAAGCCTACGAATCTATTCTGATCATTGGATTCTTGACGCGATCGTACCTATCAACACGACGAGACCAAGCGCTCTGCGAAAATAGTTAACGCCTTGAAAAACTTCCTGCCATGCCCAAGTGAACAAGGAGCCAAACGCGATCGCGTCTAGAACTGTATAGATGCTGCCACTTATAGGAATCAATTTGAGTAAAGTCGCTGCAATCCACACTAGAATTGGCAAATTCGGCATTTGAGCGAGAACAATATTGCCCTCACTGTCCCGGAATGTTTTATCGAACAGACTATTTTTCATGGTTCTTAGTATACTTTACACAATCTGCTCAACTCCTACTCATTAGGAGGAATCTCTTCGAGCATCGGTGCAAAAATCATCCCAATGGCAAACCGTGAATCCGCAAGCAACTTTATTTAGCGGAGAGTTTGTTTGCGATCGCGGCGATCGTTCTACTTTTGGTGCTGCCCAGCGATTCCTTCAGAGTTGTGCAAGGCGCTAATCGCAGTAATCTAGATTGAAGCTTTTGCCGCGCACGATCGATGAGAATTTTATTAGTTGAAGACGATACCCGGATTGCCAAGCCTTTAGCAGAAGATCTCAGACATCAGCACCACGTCGTCGATACGGCGAAAGATGGTCTAGAGGGATGGGAAACCGCTCAAGGGGTTGCTTATGATCTGATTTTGCACCGTTTTAATGTTTGCAGCAATTGATAAGCAATACGAGTCACTTATTTTATTGATTTCAAACATTGTGTTTAAGCAGATTCAAGATCGGTTGCTGGTTTCTTACCTGATCGTTCTCGCCTCAATTTTAGGAACGTTTGCGATCGCCGTTCGCATTGTCTATGCCCACAGTCTCAGCCAACAACTCACCGATGAATTGACGACATTAGGTTTTCAAGCCGTGAAACGTTGCAAGTTCAGCTATCGCAGCCTCGGATTCAATCGGTCACGTTGCCCCTTATTAGCGGTGATAATCAACAAAAGCTAGGGTATGTCAGAGCCAGTCAGTCGCTCGAAGAGTTAGATGAAAATCTGCAAAAGCTGGACTGGGGTTTAGGCACCGGAATTGTGATGGCATTGATTCTCAGTAGCATTGGTGGGGTTTGGCTAACTCGTCAAGCAATGCACCCGATCGAGGAAAGTTTTCAACGCCTGAAGCAATTCACAGCAGATACCACTGTCTTTGAACTCTCTCGCAAACCCTTACTATCTTTTAAACTGAGTAGTTACCATTAAACTACGAATAGATGAGGATCACCTGTATCCATTTGCCCAATAATTTGTGCAGATATAAAGCCAGTTGAGTGAAGTAAAGTAAGAACTTGCTCGGCACAGGATGGCTCTACTGCTACCAGTAAACCCCCACTGGTTTGTGGATCTGACATCACCGCTCTCTGCCACTCAGCAATTTTAGACCCAAAACTGATGCTCGTACCGAAACTCTCTAAGTTGCGGCTAGCTGCTCCAGTAACGATACCTTGCTTAGCAAAGTTCGCAGCGGCGGGTAATAATGGCAATTTTTGAGCCTCAATGGTTGCAGAGAGATTGGCACCGCGGCAGATCTCAAGCACGTGTCCAAGCAAACCAAATCCAGTTACATCGGTCAGGGCGTGTACGCTGTCTAACTCTGCTAATTCCACGCCTACCCTGTTCAGTTGAGTAGCCGTATCAACCAACTGGCGATAGCCCTCTAAATCTAGCATCCCCCTCTTCAGAGCGGCGCTTAGAATACCGATTCCTAAAGGTTTGCTAAGAATTAAAATATCACCAGGCTGTGAACGACTGTTACGCTTTATCTTACTTGGATGGACCAATCCCATCACAACTAAGCCATAAATTGGTTCAGGTGCGTCGATAGAGTGACCGCCCACGATCGGGATATCGACGGTTGTGCAAACACTAGACCCTCCTGCAAGAATTTGCTGTATGCTCTCCACGGAGAGAAGATTCATCGGCATCCCAACAATCGCTAGAGCAAAGATAGGGTTAGCACCCATAGCATAAATATCAGAAATAGCATTAGTAGCAGCGATGCGACCAAAATCGAATGGGTCGTCAACTATCGGCATGAAAAAGTCAGTTGTTGCCACTAGCGCTTGCTCTGGGTTAAGGCGATAAACAGCAGCATCATCATTTGTGTCGTTACCTACGAGCAAATTTGAAGAGAGATTAGTCATGGGAAGAGCAGCTAAAATCTGCGAAAGAAGCGAGGGTGCAATTTTGCAACCGCACCCTCCCCCGTGGGACAATTGGGTTAGTTTAACTGAATCCATTTTTCTTATATCAAGGGTTTAGACAATTTTGACCAGCAAGCGATCCATCTGATAGGGTGCAAATACAAACAAAGCGCGCCCGATGGAGAGCTATGGAAGCCATTGTACAGAGCCTACTGTCAAAAGTGCGCCGTTTCGCAAACCGCAAGGGACGTTGTTCGTAACACTGTTCTCGACGATGCGGATTATGTGGAGCAAAGTCAATTTCACGAGTTTGGGTCGGTACAGCGAGTTGAAGATGGAGAAAAGCTATTCGGCTGAGCCTGTATCGCTGGTTGTTACTGTCTTTGATCTTCTACTGACTCGTCCATTGGGTGTCGCGTCTGTCTCCCACTTGGGTGAAACTCGATTGGGGCGAAGTCAGGGCTCAAGCACTGGCACAACTTCTACCTCAACTGCTCTGGATCAAACTCTTACGTCAGATTCAAACGCATCGGAACTTGGCGGATGACCTGGAGTTTGAAATTTACATCAAGCCGATTCCCCTAAGGTGTTGAGACTGGTGCAAGATCTGATTTAACTGACTATTTGCATGAAACCCTTTCCTACGAATCTTTTGCAAGCTTTTGTCCTGTACTTAGCTTGAAGTGACCTATTATCAAGCAGCCAGGACCAATAGCACATTTATCGCTGCATTGACAACAATTGCCAAAGTAATCATTATTTGAGTTGGTTTTTTCAATGAGACATATTGTGACCAGGACTCATCATCTCTGAGCCAGGTTGCTCGTGCTGCGGGTTGGATGAGTTGAGTTGAATCACGCTCATATTCACGCGACCGAAACTAGCCAATCCCATCGTAATCACACCAGTAGCCAAAAGACCCATCGAAACAAACCCGATCGAAATCACACCCATGGGGACTAAACCGATCGAAACTAAGCCGTGGGGAATGACACCAATGGAGATCAGTCCGTGGGGCGAGATACCAATGGAAAAAATGCCATCATGTGGTGCAATGCCAATGGATAGCAACTTCAGTTTTTTCTGCTGACTCTGACTGTTAGGCATTCGCGTTGAGGTTAAACAGCCTCGGTAGGATAGATGAAGTATCCAAAGCTGTCAAAAGACAAGCTGTCATACCTCACCTACCAGCAGGAAGAGAATTTGCAACTGATTTGTATCGGTTAGCAAGCCAACAACTGGTTGCGGGTTTCTTTTAAAGGAGAACCGCTCTATTTTGATGCTCTCCTGGCTGATTTTCTCAATCGTCTCGTTTCCAAGGCACCACAAATCTGGGTCTCTCGTATAAGACCTTCAGGAGAGTCGATGACGAGAACTTTAGCTCTAGCAGAAATGCCGCGGATTGATCATCGTGTAAGCTAAGTTTTTCAAGGCATAATGCAACGAACTGATCCGCTCGAAGCGCAGCGGTAAACGCCGAAACTTATCTTTCCAGGCAAACCCGCTCAATGGTGCGAAACCGTTCCTGAAAAATAGTCGGGTCGAAAATAGCCTTGCGCCCCGCTTCGGAGATTTTCTCCCACGCAGATTTGGATTAATATTCGGAATCATGCCCCGATTGAACATTGAAAATGGCTTTGCGATTCGTCCAACTATCGTAGACCCCATATCTCTGATTTCCCCTCATTGTCCTTTTCAATGAGCAGTTCTTTCCACTGACCTGAAGATGCCAAACAGGTGGAAGCGGGAACAAACATCCTTCAAGACGACTGCAATAAATTTTTGAGTTCTTGCTCTCGGTGATGAAGTCGTTCTGCAAGCAAATTGACAATAAATCGATGAATACTGGCTGCTAATAGTGGATCAGTTAATTCGATCTGCTCAAACGCCTCGGTAGACAGAAAATAAACCACACTCGGCTTGTCTGCCACCACTGATGCCATCCGAACCGTTTTGCGATACAGCCCGATTTCCCCGATCGTGTTGCCGATCATATAAGTCCGAATTCGCTTGGTCTTGCCGTCGTCGAGTTCTAGCACGACGCTGACTTGACCCGAACCGACAAAATAAAGACCATCAAACAGATCGCCCTGGTGAAACAAATGCTCTCCAGCGGCAACAGGTTGCGATCGTAAGTAGCTCATCAAGCGATCGACTTGGCTAGAGTCCACAAAGTCGGCTTTCAAGTGATCGATCAGAGATCGCGCTTCTAATTCAGTCAGATTTTTCGTCTGTAGAATCTGAGTTTCACACCACTCTAGACCCCGATCGAGGTCTTCAAAGACATGACAAAGTGGATCGTCAGGATTCAAACAGCCGCCTTGCTTCAGTCGCTGCACTGCTTCAGATGACAAATGCGTAAACACTAAATGCACTTGTTTTGCAGTTGTCACTTGCTTAAGCTTAGTAAAACTCAAAACGGCTGAAGCATCAAGTCCGCTCACAAGGCGAAAATCTAGCAGCACAAATCGCACCGGAATCAGATCAGAGCGATCGAGACGAGCACGAATCTGATTGAGCAGCTTATTTGCAGTGCCAAAAAAGATCAGCCCTTGCAGTTCGACAAGATAGCTCTGTTCGCCTTCAGTTTGCAGAATTTCGATTTCTTCATCTGTCCTCAAGACATTGCTGTGTTGATATACGCCAGAGCCAACTCGCTTTGTGATCGTCAACCGACTGTAATTTACGACAAACAGCACGATGGCGGCACTGAGCCCGACCCCAATGCCTTGCAGATAGCCGACTGTAGCCGTTACCAACAAGATTAAGACAATGATCGCATAGTCCGATCGTGAGAATTTGAACCACGCCTGATACAGCCATTCATAAAAAAACTCAATGCCTAACAGCAGCGGAATCCCCACCAAAATAAACTTTGGAATAAACGATATCAGCGCTGCGCCGCCGAGAAGCATCGCCAAACAGATGCCAGCGACCAATCCACCAACCAAACGGCTAGTTCCGCCCAAATGGTGAACCAGTTTATTGATCCCAGAACCTGCAAAGCCCCCCAACCCGCCCCCTAGTCCAGACGCGATCGCTGCCGCTCCCGTCACTTTTAACTCGCGATTCAAATCCAAATCGCGAGAAACAACTAGCTCGATTCCGTTGGCATGAAGCAAAAGCGCGATCGTGTCAATCAACCAGAGTGCCGCTAGACTTGGAACTTGTTGCAATACCACATGCCAATTGGCGTGAGTCACCGCCGAGAGTGTTGAAAACTGATAAATACCGCCCGCTGGAATCTGCTGTAGTAATAACCCTTGTGCTTGAGCTTGAGCGATCGGAGTACCCGTGAGCAGCATCGCCAGATAAAAGAGCGCGATCGCGCCGACAATAATGCTTGGAATCACCAAAAAATGCTCAATGCGCTGCGGCAGCAAAAACATGGCGATTGCAAATATCAGTGCTGGCACCCATTGCAGCAGAACGAGCGGGTGAAACAGTGCTGAAATTGCGAAATGATGCGGATCTATCCCACTAATTGAGTGTTGCGTTCCCAAGATTAGCAGTGCCCCTGTGCCTGCCAAAAAGCCACCCACTACTGGATAGGGAATAAATCGCACGAATCCGCCCAGCTTAAATGACCCCAACGCTAAAAAAATCGAACCGCTCATCACTGAGTTAAAGATGATAGTTGCGGCAACCGTCATCAGCTTTTCCTCGTTAGAAGCATTCGGCATTGCCTCTAAGATTTGACGTGCAACCAAACTTAGCACCGGAATGGAAGGTTCCGAGACGATTCCTAGCATCGCAGGATAAGTACTGAAAAGCGCTATGATCGCACTGATGACAGTAGAGCTAAACAGAAGTAGTCCGATGCCAAACTGCAATGAGGCTGACAGACCGCCAGAAAAAATGACTGTGCTGAACGAGACGCTGGTGATTACGAGCAATAGTCCCATTGTTCCACCCGTAATCAGGTTGAGAACAAGACGATTAACTACGTTCTGAGAGTGAACAATTGTAGCCACTTTAGTAGAATCACTGAAAGATCATAGCGTGCGAGATTTATCAATGTATCAGAGCCTGAGCGCATCGGATTGAGTTGAATATAATATCCACCGTCGGATAGAGTCCCTACCGCGTACAACGGGTTGCGGGTAAGCTCAATTCGACCCCGTTCAAGATCTCATTGCAACTCGTAAGCAAAGCCCGCAATCAGTTGGGAGTCTTATGATTTGACTATTTTTGATGGACCCGCCGCTTTGTCTGAGACAACCAGAGCTGTTATCTTAGGTGCAGACTCAGCGATCATCCCCTATCAGCCGACGGGCGTTGATCTTGAAAGCGCATCCGATACGGTTCGACTCATTCATCAAGCTCAACAGATTCGTCGCGGCGGTTCAAAAGCCGTCATGTTTGTCGATCGGGCGGTTAAAGGAACTCGGCTGAAAGATAAAGCGATCGAAGTGCTTTGTCTCATGCTAGGTGACGGTTTTAAACACCGTCATTCATCAGCGCCAAATTCTGGTGGATTGCTCTGGACAAAATTCGACGGTGTTTGATTGGTCGGGGTCAACGGCTGGAATTGCGCGACGTGAACTAGAGCAGCTTCTTAAGAAGGCGCTGGAGGTGTTGAATGGCTAAATCAAGACAGTCACTCACTCAGGGACTCTCAGCCTCGATCGCTCAAAAATTTATTAAGAATCCCAAAAACATTCAGTCGCCCCAGACCATTCCGCTTTTCCAGATTCATCTTCCCGCAAAGCAGCCTCGCCCTTACTTTGATCCACAAAAGCAGGCGCAGCTTGTTCAGTCGGTTCAGGCGTATGGCATTTTAAAACCCTTGCTCGTTCGTCCCTTAATGGATGGTCGCTACGAGTTGATCGCTGGTGAACGGCGCTACCGCGCAGCGCAAGGGGCTGGACTTCAAGATGTGCCCGTTGTCATTCGGGAGTTTGATGATCAATAGGCGCTTCAGGTCTCTCTGATCGAAAATTTGCAGCGCGAGGATCTGACTCCGATAGAAGAAACGGAAGCGATTCTAGACCTGTTGGCGATCCGAATGAGTGGAAAGCCCGGCGATGTCGCCTCGATTTTACATCGGGCGAATCATGCAAAAAGCCGGGGGCAAGAACTGGAGGAAACCGTTTTTCTCCAATTTCAGACGATCGAATCTGTTTTGGCTGATGATCAACGGGTTGCAGGTTTTGTGTAAAAGCTGATCTGCAATCTTGAGTAACAAGCCCAGATTGAGCCTTCAACAAATTTAGTCTGCATCGTAGCCTCATTGTCACCCCTTGAACAATGCCTATCAACCGTATGCCAGTTCTCCCAGAATGTAAGTTGCACGAACTGCACGATCGTCTCCCATGATGATCAAACTAAATAATCGATCGCTCAATTCTTCCAAATCAATCGGCACGGTCTCCGAGTTTCGGAGCGCCATAATCGGAGTCGATCTCGGATCAATCACCACAAAATCCGCCTCTTTCCCAACCTCAAAATTTCCAATTTTGTCATCAATCCCCAGCGCTCTTGCCCCACCCAACGTCACCAAAAACATCGCCTGAAGTGGAGATAGCTTTTGTCCTCGAAGTTGTGCAATTTTGTAAGCTTCACCTGCCGTCTGCAACAGCGAAAAACTCGTTCCACCTCCGACATCTGTTGCAAGTCCAATTCTGATCCCTGCCGAAATTGCGCGTTCCAGGTTAAACAATCCGCTACCGAGAAACGTATTGGAAGTCGGACAAAATGCGATCGTAGATTTCGCTGCTGCAAATCGATCGAACTCACTTTCTGTTAATTGCACACAATGAGCGAAGATCGATCGCTCTCCCACTAAGCCGAACTGATCATAAGCATCTAAGTAACCTTTACTTTCAGGAAACAGTTCTTGTACCCAAGCGACTTCATTGACATTCTCAGAGAGATGAGTATGTAGATAGGTATCGGGAAACTCTTCTAAAAGCTTAGCTGCATAAGTTAATTGTTCTGGAGTCGAAGTGGGGGCAAATCGGGGTGTAATTGCATAGAGCGATCGACCTTTTTTGTGCCACTTCTCGATCAAGGCTCTGCTTTCAGAATAAGACGATTCTGCGGTATCTCTGAGAAACTCAGGCGCATTGCGATCCATCATCACTTTGCCTGCAATCAACCGCATTTTTCGTCGATTACTTTCTTCAAACAACGCATCTATAGATTCTGGAAATACCGCCCCTAACACTACCGCTGTCGTTGTTCCATTGCGTAAAAGCTCATCGATAAAAATCGGAGCAACTTGATCACAGTAAGCTTTCTCTTTGAACTTTCGCTCAGTCGGAAACGTAAACTTCTCCAACCATTGAAGCAACTGTTCTCCGTAAGCTGCGATCATCTCCGTTTGCGGAAAATGAATGTGTAGATCAATGAATCCAGGAAGAATGAGCTGATTGGGGTAAGACTCGATCTCAATTCCTGCATACTTCTCTTTCAGGGCATTATACGCACCCAGTTCTTTTACCTTGCCCTGTTCTAAAACCAGTAATCCGTCTCGAATATACCGCACACTCTCTGATTCGGGAACATCGAACGGATTACCAACAAAATCTAAAAAGGCACTGCGAACCGCTGTAATAGACATTGGAGAATGAGGGGGCTAAAACTTTGTACACTTGAGTCTAATCTCTGAAATGCAGGACGGAACAAATCTCCGTTCTGCATTCTTCCTACTGATGGAATCTGATTGCCATGAAAACAAATCGCGCAATGAAGATTCCAGCGATGATCCAAGTCCCTTTCGGAACCTCATTTGCTTTACCTTGAAATGCCTTCACTATCGGATAAGACACGAAACCGAACGCTAAACCCTCTGCGATCGAATACGTCAACGGAATCATAAAGATCGTCAGAAATGATGGAATCACCTCCCCCATGTCACTCCAATCAATCTCTTTAATCTCCGCCAGCATCATCGCACCCACAATCACCAAAGTTGGCGTTGTCGCAAATGCTGGAATCGCCTCAATCACCGGGATAAAGAAGAGCGCAACCACAAACAGCGACCCAATCACGACCGCCGTAAATCCCGTCCGTCCGCCTTCTGCAACACCTGCTATTGATTCGACATAAGCCGTGACGCTGGATGTTCCAAAAAGCGGTCCAACCGTTGTTCCGATCGCATCTGCCATCAGTGCTTGGTTTGCTCTCGGCAACTGACCATCAGGACCAATGTATCCCGCCCGCATTCCAACACCTGTTAAAGTTCCGATCGTGTCAAAAATATCAACAAATAAGAACACAAACAAAACTGCAAGCCAATCAATAAAGTTCTGTCCGTTTAGATTTGCCAATCCTCCGATCGCTTGTCCAAACAGATCTTTCGGTAAGGTCGGAAGCGCAAACAATCCAGTCGGCGCAGGCGAAACACCAGACAACCAAGCCATTCCCGCAGTGATCAAAATACCAAATAACAATGCACCTTTAATTTGTCGCACCACCAAACCTGCGGTGATCAATAACCCGATCGCGGCTAACATTGTATTCGGATGTCCAAAACTGCCAAATCCTGTTTTCGTAGCTGCATTCGCTACGATCAGTCCTGCACCGCCTTTTGCAATATCGCCTGACAGACCAATGTAGGCAATAAACAATCCGATCCCGCCTGCGGTCGCGTGTTTAATCGAAGTTGGAATCGCCTGAATCAACAATCGCCGCACATCCGTAAAGGTTAGTGCAATGAAAATTAGCCCTTGAACAAACACACAAGACAACGCTAATCGCCAATCAATTTTCAGACCTAGTACAACTGAGAAGGCAAAGAACGCATTCGTTCCCATTCCTGGCGCAAGCCCAAAGGGATAATTTGCAAAGATTCCCATGCAAAATGTGCCAACTGCCGCTGCAATCACAGTTGCAACCGCCAACTGAGAAAACAAGTCTCCAGGCTTATCGAGAAAGATTGCATTTGAAAGAATGATTGGATTCACCACTAGGATGTAACCCATTGTCATAAAGGTAGTGACACCCGCTAGAATTTCAGTCTTAAAGTTCGTTCGATAAAAATCAAACTTGAAATAATCAGCAAGTTTCGCCTGCCAGCCTGTATAGATTTGCGGCGGCGGAGTATCAAGTCCTAATTTGCTCACAGAACGCTCCAAAAAGTAGATTGAACTAAGCAGTAAACGATCGACCTAATCCCAAAGCAGACAGTCCTTTCCGATAAGTAATCGAACTCTTGTCACCTGCAATATGCACCTCATCTTGCAGACGCAGCGGCAGATCTTCGGGATATTGTTCTTCGACGATCACTTTATCTTCCGCAAAGACTTGATCATTAAAATCAAGCGTGTCTTGCAGGGGTGCATCTTTGTCAAAGTTGCGACAGATCGGCACAAACAATCGAGTCTTACGCGCAGAAACCGGACAGGCAGCATTCAAAACATGTAGCTGTCCATTTGGGAAAGTTACAGAAAGCTTTGCGGTAAAGGGAAGCCACACTTCAAACAATCGTCGCCATTGAAACCCTGGTGGATTGAGATGTTTCATTTCATGCGGATAGTTACTCACGGTGCTGACATAATTGGCGCGAAAGCCATGTGACAAACGTTCGATCGGGTAGTCGGGCACTTCAGGATTTTGCCGCTCTCCAAACGAATCGGTGTGAATAAAAGCAAAGTGACTGACATCCAGGAAACCTTCGATCTGGCGCCCCGAAGCTGCATCAATGTCTACAGAGTTTGGCAAAACCTGGAGATAGTCTGGATCATCCCATTCGCTAAAGTCAGGAAAATGAACCTCACCATTGTCTACAAGCCGCACCCAAACCAAGCCGTATCGCTCGATCGTAGAATAGGTCTTCAGCTTCAATCGAGACGGAATTGCGGCATTAGGTTCTGCGGGAATACAGAGACACTGTCCAGCTTTGTTGTAGCGCACTCCATGATATCGACAAATCAGTTCATCATTCTCCAGCCAGCCTAGACTGAGCGGAACGCCCCGATGTAGACAGATATCTTGGGCAGTTGTCACCGAACTATCCGAAAGCCGAAACAGAACGAGTCGCTGATCGAGCAGTTGTGCCGCATGAGGCTTATCAACAATGTCACGCGAGAATGCAACAGGATACCAAAACGAAGCAAGCACTTTCCAATCTGTCTCATTAAATGTGCAGTTGCGGGGAAGCGTCTCAGTGAGTAACATTACGAAATAGTTTCAAAGATAGAGGTATTAACTCCTGGAATGTATACGGTGTACTGGTAACTTTCTGTAGCAGCAACAACAATAATCCAGTTAGCGAAACAGACGCTCTTGAACTTCAGGTAAGTTGTTAAGTTGATGAGCTGCGGCGGCGAGACACGAATGCGGCAAAGCGCTTCTTCCGTAAACTGCTGAAGAAACCAGGCTGCGTGCCACGGGTGATGGTCACCGACAAACTCAAGCGTTACGAAGCGGCGAAGAAACCGGTGATGCCAAACGTGGAGCATCGAGCGCACAAGGGATTGAACAATCGAGCCGAGCACTCGCATCAACCGACACGAGTGCAAGAAAGACGAATGCGACGATTCAAATCTCCAGGGCAAGCGCAACGATTTCTCTCCGCTTTTGAACCGATTCGAGACCCCTTTCATCCGAAACAATATCAACTGACTGCCAAACGCGATCGCCAACGCTTTTAAGATGGGCGAGAAGTTGCTGTGCTGGATTTTGAACAGATCCGGTTAAGTTGACAATGCTGTGCAGGGAACCACCTTGTTTGATTGCACCCTTCAAAACCGTGAGGGCAGTATTATGATTGCTCAAATGCTAGATTCTGATGAAATTACTCTAGCGCCTTGAGCGGAAAAAATTGATGCCATCTCTCTCTGCCAAACTTAACACCCGCCGCCGCCGTCCTCGTCGTATCCAAATCCGCATTGAAGATGGACGGTTTGAGATTGTGGGAATGAATGCCTGGTATTCTCATTGGCGTGACCCCTATCATTTGATCCTGACCATTCCCTGGCAAGGATTCGCGGCTTCAATCATTGGAGCTTACCTGGGTACCAACGTAATCTTTGCGCTGCTCTATCTAGCTGGCGGAGACTGCGTTGCGAACGCGGCTCCCGGTGCGTTTTGGGATCGCTTCTTTAGTGTGCAGACGTTGGGTTCGATCGGCTATGGCGCCATGTTTCCTAAGACGGTCTACGCGAATGCGATTGTCACGATCGAGTCGATGTCGAGCCTGATTGGGATTGCGATGTTAACCGGGTTAGCCTTTGCCCGATTTTCTAACCCGACTGCACGCGTGGCATTTAGTGAAGTCGCCACGATCGCGCCGCACGACTCAGTGCCCACGTTGAGCTTTCGGATGGCAAATCAGCGCAGCAATCAAATTTTAGAAGCTCAGCTCAAGGTTTATTTAATGCGAGATGAAGTGACTCCAGAAGGACAGTATATTCGCCGAATTCTCGACTTGCCTCTCGTTCGCAATCAGTCGCCGAGTTTTGCCTTATCCTGGTTGGCACTGCACCCGATCGATGAATCTAGCCCGTTATCTGGCATGACACCCGAAGCGTTAGTTGAAACCAACAGCACCATTGTTGTCACCCTGAGCGGTGTTGATGAAACCGTCACGCAGATGATGTATGCCCGTCATACCTATGCTCCCCAAGATATTCTGTGGAACTATCGCTTTGTGGATTTGGTGTACAAAGCACCTGATGGCGATCGCTACCTGGACTACAAACACTTCCATGATGTAGTGCCACTTCAGTGAGGTTCTGAACCTTGATGGTGTTCTGCTAACTGTGCCCAAGTTTAGCAGTTGGAACGAAAGTGTCAGAATTAAGACAGTGAAGGGCAGGTGGTGCTACCTGTATCGAGCGATGGATGAAGACGGCAACTTAGTGAACTCCCTGCTGCGAGAGCACCGGGAAATGGGATCGGCAACAGCGTTTTTCGAGCAAGCCCTAGAGGTAGCGCAAGGTCTGCCGAATGGAGTCGTGACGGATGGATTGGCATCCTACCCTTGTGCGATGCTGAAGTGTTGGGTGACGAGATGAAACATGAACCGAGGAGTTGTTTAAACACTCCGATCGAGCAAGACTATCGGGGCATCAAGCACCGTTACCATCCGATGTTGGGCTTTGGGGCATTTGACTCGGTGAAGCGATTCTGCACAGCATTTGCGATCCCCGTTCAAAAATGGTAAGACTCGTATCGCTATCTATGCGCCGAAGTGTTTTCGTTGAGCGAGTACAGGCGTTAGAAGTGATGTTCCAATTAGCTTAATCAAAGTGATTTAGAAAGCATTCTGTCTCTTGTGAATACAAACTTACTTTTAGTCCTTTTGAAGCTTCAATTCTGACACTTTCCCCCGCTACCGCACCGTTCTCAGAGACACCTCTGATGAGGCGATGGGCGGTAGTGAACCAGGGTGCGGTGACGAAAATGACGAGATTGATGGTTTGAGTGCTGAGTATCTGAGAACACTCATCTTTCGCTGCCTTTCGGAAAGCATCGCCAATGAAGCAGAGCAAATTAAGCAAATCTGGAGTCTCTGGCAAAGCGGTGAGAATCCTCGCTTTTAGAGAGCCAGAACACGACTGCGAGCGGTCAAGGCTAAATTTAAGCTGTGACCGCACACCTCACAACTCAAAACCAGGTTTGTCACGCCTGGTTTTTTTGTGGGCTTAGCAGCCATCTCTCTGTCTACTGGTTCTGATGGAACAGCCCCTCAACATCTTTTTCAGCGCCCCCAACGCCCTGGTTGACTTCGTTATTAATCGCATTGTTCACCACCTGATCAACTTCAGTTTTGAGCTGTTGTTCAAACATTGCACCTCCAGGAATATGAGAGGCGATGGCATCAACACCCTGGTTGATCAGATTGTCAGCTTCGGTATCGACAGCCCCATCGGTAGCAAAGTTTCCCGCTTGTTGAGCCAAGTTTTGATCAGTCATCATTTTTCCCTATGAAGTACTTTCATCATACTGAATCCGGGGTCTGAGGTGCAGTGGATGCTGTTGGCGAATGTGCGATCGCTTGTTTGAAGTGCTGGAAGAGGCATTACGAACTGATGTGGGTGCCATTGCAACCCCTGAGAACCAGACCGCGACGACCAACTACGAACTTGACTATTGGCAGCAACTAGGACTGCCAGCGCTCTTGTCGAAGCGGCTCCAGTGCATGATATCCGTGTAGAAAACTATGCTGCAATATTCGCGAATCAACTGGTGGTGCCCACCTTAATTACTGTTGGTCTGGTCGGCACCTTTGGCGATCTTAGTCGAGCGATCGCCCTGCTCACCCTAGACGTGGGAACAGGCATTCGGATTTCTGTCCCGACGACAGTTTTGTCTGCCTTGACTTATGCCGCTCGCAATGGGGTTTTTATTCGCAGCGGTCGAGCGATCGAGGGTCTGGCTAAAATCGACCCTGTCGGGTTCGATAAGACCGGAACCCTAACTCAGGTGCTGGCGATCCTAATCAACAATGGCTCCGCAATTTTGGCAGAACTGAACGGTCTGCGTCCCTTGCTCGGACCTGGAGATTTTCCATCGCTGCAACACTCTCTTGATCCGACTGCCCTGCTGGAAGAAGTTACCCGCTGGCAGGAGAACCCCGTTGCGCCTGCTAACCCGGAGCCAGAAACGCTAATCAGCTAGAATAGAGGCTCAAGCCATGATCACTCACTGGAGCCAACATTACCTGAGACGGAAGCTGTTCTATCAGACCATTATCTCAGCCAAAAAGACCTGTTCAAACGGCTGGGTATGACGACACAGATGCTTTCTCGGCGGCGATCGAGTCCGACCTTTAATCGCTGGAGCCAGACGAAAGACCCGAAAAGACTGTCTTGGGAGTTTCAAGCATCCTCTCGACTATATTTATATCCGTCCTCACGCTGCTAAAGCTGAGAAGCGACTATCATTAACCCGATGGATGTTTGCTCCTGTGTAGCTTCTCAGTCAATTTTGCTCATTTAATTAATCACGGAGAATTGAGTCATGGACGACGTAGTGAAAGGCATTCAGAAGGCAACCTTGATGGCGATCGGAGCCGTCACCTTAGTGATGGGCATTGTAGGAGTACTGCTACCCTTAGTTCCCGGTACTCCGTTTCTAATTGTATCGGCGGTTTGTTTTAGCTGGGCAGTCACCCTTTAGGTACCATCATGCAACCTCTAACCCCTGCCATAACCGGTGATATTGTTCATCGTCTACCGGGTCGCTTGCGCGTTCGCATTCCTCATCTACACTATGACCTAGCAGAGGCAACCAATCTGAAGCAGTCGCTCTCTGCGCTCACAGGCGTGACGGAAGTGCGAGTTAATTCTGCTGCGAGTTCCCTTGTAATCACCTACCAGGTCGATCTGCTGACGGAACCAGCACTTTTAGCTTATCTAGGGCTGACCGCATCGGCTGACACGTCCTCCCGCCCCACTGCCCAGTCTGAACCGATGAAGAGATCAGATTCTGAGCAGGAACATAGGAAACATCTGAAAGAAGAAATTGGCGACGAGATCGGCGCAGATTTTGGCGAAACCGTCGGAGAAGGGGTGGGTGAAGGCATCGGTGCTTTGCTCGGAGTCGGCGGGGCGTGGGTCGGTGGCGGCATTGGTGGAGCGATTGGCGAGGTGATCGGCGAAAAACTAGGAGATGCCGCTGCTCACGAACCTGATGCTCACGAAGCTATGGGCAGAGAGCTATCACGTGTCGATGAGGGTAAAGAAGTTGAAGAGATGACTGCCAAAATTGTTGGCACCAGCACAGGTGAGATGATTGGCGAAGTGGTAGGCGAAGCTGTGGGAGGTCTGTTGCTGGGACCCGCTGGCATGGCGATCGGCGCGGAACTGGGCGAAGCGCTGGGCGCGGAACTGGGCGAAGCGCTTGCAAAAGATGTGGAGTGTCAACTTAAAGAAACAGCCACTTCCGAGCCATCGTCAGAGCCACCACCGTCCGGCAGAAAAATCACCAGGAGGAAGAAATGACTAGTCAAGCGCTTGCACTTATAAACCCGGCTTCTTGCCGCCTGCTGCACAAGGTTCCTGGACGCATCCGGCTTTACATTTTTAGACTTGCTGCTGACCCAACCTACGCAGATTTGCTTTTGTCACTGGTCAGGCAGATAGGTTTTGTTACGGAAGCGCGAATTAACGCCCCTGCACGATCCCTAGTAGTGCATTATTCAGCAAATTTACCTGTAGAGCAGGTGTTCAATCGACTGCAAATGGTCGTTCAATTCGCGGCAACCCTTCCGATCTCTGCACCGCTTGAACCCGCAGTTGGGATGGATAAAAACCTGAGCGGCATTCGTTGGATGCTGGTGGCGACGGGGTGTTTCGCGGGTATGCAGGCGGCTATTCGGTTCCTGTCGGGAACAATTCATCCTTTTCAAATTGCCTTTCTCAGTCACTTAATTGGCATTGCTATCCTGGCTCCCTGGATTGCTCAACCAGCCATTCTGCATACAGAAAAATTTTCCCTTCATCTGCTGCGAGCCGTGATTGATACGGGTGCAACATTACTCATCTTCACGAGTCTAAGCTTAATTCCTCTCGCTGAAGCCAACGCCATCAGCTTTGCCGCGCCTCTGTTTGCAGTTGCAGGCGCGATCGCCTTTCTGGGAGAACGGCTACAAACCTCTACCTGGATTTCGTTAGGGCTGGGGGCGATCGGGATACTGATCCTTCTTCGCCCCGGTTTAGAGTTGATTAGTCTCGGCGCG
This sequence comes from Phormidesmis sp., assembly GCA_965277365.1. Lineage (GTDB taxonomy): Bacteria > Cyanobacteriota > Cyanobacteriia > Leptolyngbyales > Leptolyngbyaceae > Phormidesmis_A. Next base: position 552,979 of record CBDICO010000008.1, read on the forward strand.
TTGCTGATGCTGGCAGGCTCAGCTACGTTGGGAGGTGTGCTGCTGATGATCAAAGTCTTAGCTCAAACTGACTCTAACCTGACCATTAATGCCTACACCGTGCTGTTAATGACACCGCTCCTGCTCGTCCCGGCTCTGTTGGTCTGGCAGGTGCCAACCCTGATTGATCTAATTTGGCTAAGCTTCGTTGCTGCTTTGATGGTGGGTGGACATACTGCAATGACTCAAGCGTTCGTTGAAGCGGATCTAACGACTGTGCTGCCTGTGGAATTTGTGCAGATTTTGTGGGCATCTGGCTTGGGCTTTCTGTTGTTTGCTGAACAACCAGACCTCTGGGTGTTAGTCGGTGGACTAATCATCTTCAGTGGTACGACGACTGCCGCGATGCAGGAGAGTCAATCAGCCTAAGATCACAAACTCTATTCACCGGAATCTTCGCCAGTCCTAGCATCGTGAGGTGCTGGTCTTACAACTCGACCCACCCCATACTGATGCGCTCAATTGCTGGGTACCTCGACTGCTTCACGCTCAGGGTGAGCGTCACTGGGCAAGCTACCCATCACCATGAATCCTAACCCAATGACTGCAAGACCCAAGCTCAAATACCAGACCGATCGTTTGCGTAACAAGACCGCGACCGCCCCGAGGGAGATTGCAACCTGTAGCGCTGCGACGCTGCGGGCAAAAAGTTCATGACGGTGTAAGTTCTCCGTCGATTCGGCTTGCAGCTTTCGCGCGGTCGATTGAATGGTTGCTTGCTGTTGCTGTAACGTTTGAATTTGACTGGTTAACTCAGCGGGGATGGGGCGCTGTAAAGACTTTAACAGCAGCACATCAGACTCTGCCAAATGGTGTTTAGTCGATTGTGCTTGATAAAAAGCCCAGGTGTCTGAGGCTCTAATTTGCGCCAGAGTTCCTTCATTTGCCAGATAGCCTGCTTGCATCGCTGCGATCGCTGCCAGGGCGGAGAGAATCCCGGTTGAAAGCCCAATCAGACTTAACCATTGGCGATCTTGTTGGGCTTCAGCCTGCTCTGTGCTCAGTTCTTCGCGGACTGCCTCAATTTGTTCGGCTACTTTCTCGTGGAGTTCCTGGGGCTCTGGTCCAATATCTTCGGTCATAGTAAAAGAAGGTAATTGAGTTGGTATAGGAAGATTATTGAATCTTTTGCTGGGAGGTCAAAGCGTTCTTCTGGGTGCCTCAGAGCGCATTTCTAAAGGAAGCCTTAAATGCTAACGCAGTGTAGGATTTAGCCTCAGCGCTTCTTCAACAAAAGAGACTGCTCTAAATCTTTAAATCTCTCACCCGAAAATGAGATTGAGCCGGAGCACAATTTAGTTAGAAATGCGCTCTAAAGCTTTTTTCTGGATCTTCCCTATCATTACGTCAAAGCAGCACAGTTTCTTGAAGGCTAGTTTGCAAAATCTGGTCTTGATTCTGCCGTTAGCCTACGATGATCTCTATGAATCAATCCAACAATTCATAGATTCCAATGGCGACCAGCATCAAACCTGCTGCTTTTGGAGCCAGCGCGCCTAACCGCTTACTGAGGTAGGTGCCTGCGAGCGCTTGCCCCAGATCAATAGTGATATAGCTGAACACCCCCACTGCCAGAGAAGTTGTTATTGGATTGTGCCCAGAGAGACTGGCTCCTAAGCCGCCTGCCATCGCATTGAGTGTAAGGGATACCCCTAACACAAGGGTTTCTCTCAGGTTAACACGCTGTAGTTTTACAGGGGGTGAGGATTGTGGCAAGGGAGTGATGCCTGGAGATGATTGCCCAGATAAGCTTTCAGCGAAGGAACGCCAGCGGTGGAGAAGCCGATTATAATAGCGTTGCAGCAAACGACTGAGGGGGGCTTCCCAATAAATCCAGATTCCGACGAGGACAATCACAAGTGCGCCCACCAGGTTGGCAACCCGGCTTGGCATAATCAGCACTAAAATTTTGCCGAAAGCCATCGCGGCATAGGTTAACCCGATCGCTAGCAGCGCGATCACAAAATTTGAGCCGTTAGAGATTCGACGTTTTGCAATGCCGTAGGCGGTACCGATTCCAAAGTTATCTAAATTGGCAGCAAGGGCGATCATCAGTAAGATGATTAGGTTATGAATCGGCACAGAAGACATAGGTAGAAAGGCGTAATCATTAGGGGTCTGCAAGTAAATAGAGTACCGATCATGTTGAAACCACAGTCACGTCCGATTTAGGCAAGGTTTCAGAGCGTTGCCAGAACGGAAGATAGAAGGTTTCTAGTTCTGGTAACGGAACTTTGATTCCTTTCTCATAGAGGATATCAAGCAGGTGAACGATTGTGGGGCAATTCCCTTCCAAGTCATGTTGGTCGCCCACTAGAGCGCTGCCTCAATCGAGTCGAGTACAGTCCTATTCTAATAGCTCTCCAAGGCTGCCCAACAGCGTTCAATGGGATTGTACTTGCTATGATAAGACGGATAATAACCCAGATGAACTTTTAACCCTGCCGTTTGAGCAAATTCCACCATGCGCTTGATGAAATGAGTTCGGTTACTGCAAGTTGCAGAGCCGCCATCTCAGTCAATCATCAGTTCATCAGGAGGACATTCCACCTTTGCGGTAAGCGCTATTACGTAGACTCCTACCATCTGGGCACAGAGGCTTTTACAGGAAATTCTTAACTTAAGACTTAAGCGAGACTTGCAGGACTAGAATGCCCTCGATCAAGGTTTCCTGATTGAGCGGTGAGGCGTGGGAACAGGAATAGTCGGCATCAAGGCATTTTATCGTTTTTCAACACGAGCATCCTAGCGATGACTATCAATATCGTTGCTGGGCTGATTATAAATTGCCCTGGTAAACTCGCGCTGAAGAAGCGAAGTCAGGGATAAAGCAAGCATCCCCAATGAGACCCGTGCTTTAAAGTGAGGCGTGAGTCTCACTTTTTTGTGAAGGTGGCATTGAGGCATCGGTGCCGAGGACAACGGTGATATCTGAAGTAATATCACCCGTAGAGGTAACTTGCACTTGCCCGAATCCGAGTGCTGCTTTGACTGCATTGGCGGCGGCTAAGTTCCCCTGTTGAGCAATGATTTGAGTCTGCGCGAGGGGAATAGCGGCAATGTCGATCGATTGATCCGATTCATCAGTGTTGAGAAAACCAGAGCGTTGTAGCTGACGAATCTCCGCCTGAACCAGATTAGCAGCGTGAATCGAACTTGCCAACTTGACTCGGAGTTGCGCTTTCTGGAAGGATGACCCGTCTAGTGCTCGCAATGACTGAACCTGCGGATCGAAATATTTTGCCAGAATCGGCGCTGCTGCATCAGGGTCTTCAATCCAGTAGCTCAAAGGGTACTCGTCAGGACGACTGAACCGCCCTGGCAGCATCACCAGGTGGAGATGTTGTCGATCGCTGTGCCAGAGAAAGTCTGCTACGGCGAGCTGCTCTTCGGAAGACAGATTGGTATCGACTGAGTCTTGAATACTCTTCAGAATATTTGGCAGTTTCAACAGCGTGGCAGGCTGAAGAATCTGATTCTGAATCGCTTTGAGGACTTCCTGCTGCCGCTGAATCCGGCTGATATCGCCCAATTCATCGTGTCGGAAGCGAACATACTCTTGCAAATGCTGACCGTTGAGCCGCTGGATGCCAGGGCTTAAATGAATACTCAAATGCTGGCTATGGTCGTCGTAATCCATTTGCTTCGGCACGGTGACTTCAACGCCACCCAAAGCATCAATGATAGAGACAAAGCCGCCGTTATCCACCCGAATGTAGCGGTCAAATGGAATTCCATCCAAGAGACGACTGACGGTTTGAGCCGCCAAAGCGGGTCCACCGAGCATATTGGCATCATTTACCTTATCGGTTCCTCGTCCTGGAATCTGCACCAGCGTATCTCTGGGGATGGAAAGCACATGAATCTCGTGCGTTTCAGGAATCAAGCGCACCAGTAGCATCAAATCACTATTGCCTCCAAGCGCTGCATTGCGATCAAAGCTGCCGCTGCCGGGATGCCCAGAGTTATCAATGCCCAACACCAACAAATTGACAGGGCGAGTCATCGTCGTCGGTCTCAGCAAACCGATCTGCTTCAGGTTATGTAAAACCTTTGCAACCGTTACTTTTTCCTTCAGCGGGTTTGGAAGCGTCAGTGCTACGAGTGCCCCAGCCGTAGCAGAAACTAAAGCCGCACCTGCCAGGAGCAGTAAAGTAAAGGCGGTTTTTGTAATCTGCTTTCTTCGGCTTCGAGGCACTAAGTTCGCTAGGGATTTCTGCTGTTTGTCTCTCACACTGCTTCCAAATATGATGAGTTATTTTATCCAGTCACAATATACAGTATTCCGGACAAAATTTGAGCAGATTTTAAGGCTCAAACCTTATCCTGCCCACGGCAAGCTCTTTTTTTCCAAGTCAGAGGCAGCGCTAACGTTGAAAAAATAGCTCGATCCTTGAACCATAGGCTCTGACAGCCTTGTGAAGCCGTTCAAAAAAATGTCCGGAATGTTGAATATAGTGAAGTACAGCAATTTTCTCGTCAGTAGCTAAGGAACGTGGATTAAAGTAAGACCGGAGGAAAAAGGAAAGGTGATAGGCTCAGAAGCACCCATCTCAGTGCTGTACTGCCATGCAACCATACTCCCCTCAAGTCGAGCAACCGATGCAGCGGTTCTATTCCTCTTTGTCAGAGAAATTTGTCAGAGAAAGATTGTCGTCGGTACGCGGCAGTCGAAGCGATGAAATTAGGCTGGGGAGGGCTGAGCTACCTCAGTCGCCTGCTGACTTGTGATGATGAGGCAAGCAGTTGGGAAAACGCGAGTTAGAGGAAGAGGAGCCATTGAGGGATGGTCGAGTGCGCCACAAGGGAGGCAGACGCAAAGCGGCATTGGACACGATATCTGGATTGGATGCAGCGTTTTTGAGCATGATTGCGAAATATACAGCAGGTTCTCCGATGGATGAAACCGTCAAGTAGACAAATCTGACTCGGCAAGAGATTGCTCAGTTGCTGTGTGCGAATGTCACTGGTTCTTAGGATTGCGTTTGGGATCACAAGATCTAGAAGACTATCAGCCTGCTTACAAATCTAGTTAGCACTTCTAACCTGTCCCTAAAATTAGACTATTGAATCATCTGACGGACAAATAGTGCGTGACCGGATTGCTTGAATTCCCAATGTAACTATGCGATGCTTCAATTTAATCTACGGCAGGCTTAGCGATTAACCGTGCTATAGCTTATCTGTAGAATTAAGGCATTCTTCCACTCCTCATCGTGGCTGTTATGACACTTGCTCCTGATATTGCTGCAACCCAGACTGAACTCCTGAAAGAACGCTATGGTAATACATTCAACCTGGATGCTCCGTGGAATCGTACTTTATCGGAGTTGCTGTCTCATCGATCGATTCGGGCTTATCTCCCTAAACCTCTGCCTTCAGGAACATTAGAACTCTTAGTTGCAGCGGCTCAATCTGCTTCGACTTCAGCCAATCTGCAAACCTGGAGCGTAGTTGCTGTCGAGGATCAGGAGCGCAAAGAACGACTGTCCCTACTGGCGGGAGGACAGGCACATATCCGGCAAAGTCCGCTTTTTCTGGTGTGGTTAGCGGATCTGGCACGTCCCACTCACATTGCAGAAAGTCGAGACTTACCCCACGAAGGATTGAGTTATTTAGAAGCATTTTTGACGGCGGCGATCGATGCTAGTCTTGCGGCTCAAAACGCGGTTGTTGCCGCAGAATCGCTCGGACTTGGCACCGTCTACATTGGAGGCATCCGAAACCATCCAGAGGAAGTTGCAGCAGAACTGAATTTGCCCAAAACTGTGTTTGCGGTCTTTGGGTTGTGTGTGGGTTATGCTGATCCGACTCAGTCAACCGCCATTAAGCCCCGTCTGCCTCAAAAAGCGGTACTACATCGAGAACACTACCGTTTAGAGGCTCAAGACGACGCGATCGAGCAATACAACCAGGTGATGAAAGACTTTTATGCCGAACAAAAAATGAAGGTTGCAGGCGATTGGACACAACATTCTAGCGATCGTATTGCCACTTCAGAATCTCTTCTCAATCGTGCTAATTTGCGTCAAATTCTCAACAATCTAGGTTTTGAATTGCGTTAACTCGACTATCAATCTTGTGTTGCTAACTCTATTTTAGTTGTTCATCTTTGGAGAGTTTTCAATGGTATCCACCACTTCTACCTATGATCCAACCTTGTTTCAGGGTGCGGCTTGGTATTATGTTCGCTATCGATCGCGCTACCCTCAAATTCTCTTTGATAACCTCGCTGAACGGTTTCAACTTGACGGTACAAAACGATTGCTGGATCTGGGATGTGGTGCGGGGTTAGTCGCGCTTCCATTCAGCGATCGCTTCCAAGAAGTCGTTGCGATCGATCCCGATGCTGAAATGCTCAAAGAGGCCCAAGCAGAAGCAGAGGCAACGGGGGTGAAAAACATTCGCTGGATTCACGATCGGGCAGAGTCCATTTCTGAAGAATTAGGTCAATTTCGTCTCGCAACATTTGGGCGATCGTTCCACTGGATGCAGCGCGAATTAGTTGCAGAAAAACTCCAAACGCTACTCTCTGACAACGGAGCAATTGCCATTCTCAAAACGGGCGATGATCCCTGGCATAGCGAGCTGCCCTGGAAGAAAACTGCGATCGCGGTGGTTAAACGTTGGTTAGGTGAACAGCGACGCACAGGGCAAGCCGGAGAAGGAGCCTGGAAACCGTTAGCAGTTTCTCACGACGAAGTTTTGGCAACGTCAGGATTTGCAAGGCAAGACACGATCGAGGTCACCTTTGAGAAAGCTTGGACGATCGAGTCCTATCTAGGCTACCTCTACTCAACCGCGTTTGCATTGCCTTCGTTCTTTGGCGAAAACCGCGAAAAGTTTGAGGCAGATTTACGAGAATCACTGCTGGCTGTCGAACCGTCTGGACAGTTCACCGAAGAACTTTCAGCCGCTGCGTTAGTGGCCTGGAAAGGGAGGTGAAGAAGCCTTGAGATTTGAATGAGGAGAGCTTAGTTTCATCCTTCCACATCGCCTATTTTTGTGGCTTCAGGAACCTCAATAATCGACCTGTTTTGACATCGTAGATGTAGCCATAGATAGATATGCTAGGCGGCACTAACGGATGATTGCGAATTCTTTTAACATCGATCGCGTCGCTTTCTGCTAAATCTTGAAAGGTCAGCCAATCGATAAATTCTCCTTCATTCGAGCCGCCCCCGGTGCCCACATCGCACCAGCCAGATTCGTCAACGGTGGCAGTCTCCAGACTATTCGCCAACAGTCCCCGAATAATCTGATCGCTGAACAATTGCATCCCACAATCTGAAAGTTGATACCTTTAGTGAGCAATTTCCAGGAGTTGAGCAGTTTCTGATCAAGTCATCGCCTTAAAACTTCTGATGAGAAGATTTTAACGAGAATCTGCTCTAGCCTCTCTAAGCTTGCCATCGGGCACTTGACGATTCTCGGAAAGAGGAGCCGCTAATCGTGAAACGGTCTCGATCAGCCAAGGCATGAGGCGGTTGCCCCAAACCGCAAGATGACTTTGCCATCCCACCAAAATCTCTGTTGATTCCCTTTCCAGCCCCGCTATGAGCGTCTGAGCTACTTTTTGAGGTGTGGTTGGCATCACCCATCGGAACCACTGAAAGTTTTGCACCATGTCGGTGTCTGTCAGAGATGGCAGTAGAGCGACGACACGAATGTTGTATGCCGCTAGTTCGCCCCGCAGCGCTTGAGTAAATCCTAAGATCGCAAACTTGGTTGCGGAATAAGTTGCCATTGTCGGAGCAGCGATTTTTCCCATCAGACTCGACACATTGACGATCGTCCCCTGCCGTTGCACTGCCATCCGTCGGGCAATCAAACGAGTGATGGTATACATCCCCATGAGATTCAGGGCAATCTCTTCTTGCATGTGAGGCAATTGAGCTTGCAAAAAGGGAGTTTGATGAGCGACTCCCGCGCAGTTCACGAGCAGATGAATCGGTCCATGATCGCGCCACGCTTGAGCGACCGCAATGTTGACTTCGATCGAGTGAGCCAAGTTGAATGCTAGAGGAACCGCTTCGACTCCCAAGGCTTCGATTTCGGTTGCCAGTTCGACTAGCCGTTGATGCGTTCGTGCTACTAAGATGAGTCGTTGCGCTCCTTGCCCCGCAAGTTCCAGCGCGATCGCCCGTCCAATGCCACGAGAAGCGCCTGTGACGAGAACAGTTTTTCCTTGAATGTTCATAGTAGAGCCTCTGATGTTGAGGTTTTAATGGGTTCTCAGCTTTGCTGAATGGATAGGGGGTGCAAAAAACTGAGGGAAGTCTTTGCGGGATTTGCGTTGAGCGACGGCTGCGAGAAGACTCAACCCGTCGCGGCGTTTTAGTCCAGCGTGCTTCTGGGATTCAGGGGATAGGGCTAGAGTCAAAAATGTGAAACATAGACACGACTCCTAGAGATCAGAATCAACCCACGATCTATTGACCTGCACACCCTAGCAAAAGGATCAAGTAGCTGCAATAATTATTAATGAAAAGCCTAAATCGTGATGTTTCGCTATGAGCCTCTCAGAAACTTTCCTAGTTGAGAAGGGCGATCGATCTGTACCTTGCTTCGCCATCATTGGCTTCTTCTAATTTTGTGGAGTTTGTCCCAGCTTCTTGAAAAATGAGAAAATTTTAAGAGCCTGAGGTTATGTGAGGGAAACCATTATCACGCACTGTAGGAATAAAAAAGAGACTGTCGTAGTGGGGAAATGGAAAGGTCAGATGGATTGCCACAAGCAGTGGCGCTGCGAAGGCATTCTTACAAAAAAACACAATTAAATACAGTTACCACTACAAATACAAAAAGCCTTAAAGGACGCGGTGGTGTGATCAAAGCAACAAGGGGCTGAAGCCCCGCGTCCTAAAGTAGCTGCTTAGAGCTATACTGAGAAAGCTTTTCTTATGTACACATAACGAATTTAAATGCTGTACATAAGAAAACAGGCAGGGGTATTTTGCCGATTCGCCAAACTATCACGCCACTAAGAACCGTATATAAAATTACGGAGACACTACCCAATCAAAATAGAGACTGAAACAAACCTTGGAAAGTGGATACTTTTCTTGGGTTACACAATCAGAAATCTTACGTACCCATCAATATGTTCGTACCTAAGAAAAGCTATTTGTACATCAGAAAACATGTCACCGCAACTGCCTTTATCTCAAATTCGTAGTGCTTTACATACCCTAACATTAGAGCAAGCAAAGCGATTGCAAGGTGAATTAGATAAGATTATCCGGAAGCTAGAACACCAGCAAGAGACTTTCCAATCACAGCCTCTCAAGAAGCGCGAGATTGTTCAGGTACAGCATGTCAACGATCGTATTTATCAACTAGAACGAGTCCGCTGTGGAAAAGCTAGCTGCAAATGTGTAGGAGAAAATGGGGAGATGCATGGACCGTACTGGTACGCTTACTGGCGCGAGAATAGCAAGTTGAAGAGTCGATACATTGGAAAAAAGCTTGACCTGGATAAGTAATGCTTTTTGAGAGAGCAAGCAACAGCCAATTAAAAGTTAAGCAGCACGGATAACGTTATTCGTAATTTTTTCTTTCAAGAGTGATCAAATTCTTGAAAAGTCTTTTATAGTTAAATCACTTTCAGAATTCGCAAAACTCATGATCATTGCGATCGTAAACTCAAAGGGTGGAGTTGCTAAAACAACCAGCGCTATTCATATCGCCTATCAACTTTCAAAGCTCGGTGCAACTGGGCTAATCGATGCAGATCCGAATCGCTCCTCTCGCGCTTGGGCTGGACGAGCGGATACATCCTTCCCGTTCAAAGTATTGACCGAGTTTGAAATGATCGGATTTCAAGGTAGATTCCAGCACATCGTTACCGACACCAAAGCAAGACCTGAACCCGAAGATTTGGAAGCGGTATGCAATGCTGCCAACCTAGTCATCTTACCGTCTACACCTGGAGGCGACGATTTACGAGTAACCGCAAATACAGCACGGGCACTGCAAAAACTAGGTAGTACAAAGCACAAGGTTCTGTTAACGAAAGTGCCAACTCACTACAGATCAACTGACGAAACAGATGCAAGATTGTGGCTAGAGGCGCAAGAGATTCCTGTGTTTGCAGGACGCATTCGACTTTATAAAGCTTATGATAAAGCGTTTCTTGATGGCATTCCAGTCTTTCAAGTTCGTGGCGATACCAAGGCAAAAATTGCGTGGGCAGATTATCAAGCGGTGTTCAAGGAGGTGTTATCATGCGTAGCCGATTAGATGCGTTGCAAAGCTTGATTGTAGAGGAACCAACCGTTGAGGACGTTGATCATAGCTTTGTTCAGTCCGATCCTGCGCCACTTGGACTGGTACAAGTCATCGAAATTGCTAAAATTCGTCGATCGCCCTTCCAGCCAAGAACTTTTTTTAACCCCGATAAGATTGAAAAAATGGCTGCTAAGTTTCGCAAATACCGCGAACGCGAAACGCATCCAAAAACAGCGATTTTAGTTCGTCCGGTTCCAAACAGCAGTGAGTATGAATTCGTTTTCGGCGAATCGCGCACGATCGCGCACACCCAAGCGGGGTTTGAAACGGTTCTAGCCTTTGTCGATGATATTGCCGATGACGAAGCCAGAGAGCTTGCAGTTGCTGAAAATCTACTGAGAGAAGATCTCAACCCAATCGAGAAAACGGATGCGATTTTGGAGCTTGCAGCTGCTCGTCTGTTATTGTCCACAAACGAAGTTAAACAACTGCTTGATCGGGCTGCCAATCAACGAAAGCAGAATACGAATAACGTTATTCGTACTGAACAATGGCGAATTCTTGTTGCTTTATTTGAGGAGTTGCCAGGTCGAATAACACCAGATAGCTTTCGAGCAAATTATTTGCCCTTGCTGAATTTGCCCCCAGATGTCCTTGATGCTTTACACCAAGGTAAGCTGCCCTATACCAAAGCGAGAGCGATCGCAGGGGTCAAAGATGGAGAGGCGCGATTGCAACTGTTGACTCAAGCCATTAACCACGATTGGTCAATTCGCCTAATTCGGGATCAGATTCGAGACTTGAAGGAGAAGCCTTCATCGCAGACAACTGAGACTTCTGCAAAAAATAATCTACCGTTGCTTGAGCGGATTGAGAAACTGAAGCAGGGACTAGCGCAAAGCAAGGTTTTGACGAATTCAAAACACGCCAAGAGAATAGAGTCTTGGCTTTCAGAGATCGAATCATACATTGCTAAAGCGGAGAAGTGAGTATGAGCTTTTGTTTTCATCCGCTTAGAGTAACTAAAGAGAGGGAGGAATGTGGGCTTTAGATAGTGATCTCACTTCATTTCGTGGTACAGTAAACAAACGAGCTAGATACTTGATTCAGTTCAGATATAATATCACGATTTATTTGACTCAAGTGACAGCAGAGAGCAAATACTCTTTATTGTCGTTCAAGAAAGATAACTTCTTAATTATTCAGATATTCCAGCAGAAGTTTTTTGATGTAGTTATCTCGATTAACTTAGTAGCAAGTTTGAGGTTTCATTGAAGATTCAAGCAGGTGAAATCCAGTCCGGCGATCGTATTATTGCTTACTGTAATAATAAGATGCAAATCTGTACCGTAAAACACATTATTGATCCAGCTCTCAGTAACATCACCCTGTCCGTTTCTACATCCGAGCATTCCCGAAATTCGATTTCACGCGTTGTTCGGTTTCAGCGAGATGCCTTAGTCGAACTACAGTCTAAAGGTTCCAGTCAAGATGTGGCTGACTCTTCTTGTAAATAGTCGTAGTTTGTCAAGACTCAGTTGATGGATTGCTGAAGCAGAGTTCTAGAAACTTCCATCAACTCTCTCTATCTAATTAACCAGAGATCGGAAGATTTAACTCTAATTATCTAACTGACAGATGAGGTTCTCGACTGGTATCTGACAGCAGATTCGAGCTATCTTTGAGCGTCACACCGATTTGGTAGAGCCTGTGGCATTAGATAAAGCTTATCTCAACGTCACTGATAATAAGGTGGGACTGCTGCGCGATCGCGATCTTGCGTGCAGGCTTCCCACACTTCCACACAAATGCCCCAAAATTTTGCATGAAAATCAGAGCTTTGCCGCATCAGAGGTTGGTTCACGCTTTCGTTGCCACTGAGTAACCGAACTAATCAACAGGATTGGCACTGTCCACCCTTGGGCAACAATTCCAAATGGGTTACCAAATTGTTTCACTTCAGCCCAAATTTTTGATAAATCCTCCTCTAACAAAACGGTGATGGCATCCCTTGCTTCTCGTATTGCGCTAGGATGCGATCGCCAGCATCTATCAAGCAAGATTCGTTCTCTGAAGGTTGATGAGAATCTAGATTTGCGGCTGCGATCATGAGATCTTCCTAAGATAGAGAACAATGTAGTTATATAGCCCTACGCAGCTACTTTAGGACAAGGAGCTTAAGCCCCTCGATGCTTCGACCGCACCCCAGCGTCCTCATACAATTTCGTAGTGCTGTAATGGCTAAGATCGCTTGATCTGAGTTAAACGCTTCAATTATTGCCTCGTGTTTTGCCTTACGATCGCGGTAGTGATAACGACTGTGATAGATCAAAATTTAACAGTTCAGCTCTTGTGACTGTTATAAGGTAGTAGGCATTTTTAGTCCTATGCACCTTAAACTAGGATTCAATTAGCTCGACAAAGTTGGTCGAGTTTAAAACGGTCTCGAAACGTCGATTAAGCTTTTGCCTTGCCTAAGTAAAAAGAGTGATGAGTACTGCCCGATCGAAATCGAAGATATGCGTAAGGACCGCATTTGTTAATCATTTTCAATTCGATATTACCTCTTGATCCATGCGCCCCGGTGCGCAGCATTTTCTCCTCACGGATGGTGTCCCACTCATCCGGTTCCGCCTCTAGTCGTCGTTGCTCTTCGATAATTAACAGATCTAATGCCTCTCGTAGGTCAATCATGTCGCTCAAACTGAGTTTGTAGCAGTCTTGAAGCGTGTTCTCTATGGTGGGAGTCTCTGACTTACAACTTCTTCGAGACATATGAATAAGCCTAAATTTAGGGGGCAATTTTTTGAATAAATAGGGTATTTAGGGAGTCATGCACCCTAAAAAATAGATAAAGCTTCAAAACTTTAAGATTTAGGGGGCAGCAACAGTGAAATGACCGCATTTTTAAGAGATACGCACCCTAAAAGGGTGTTCATAAGACATCTTTAAGACTCACAGCTCCAACAGGACTTGAATCTGTACCTGGTGCTTTGGCTGGATCACACGCTCACCCTTAATCCATCGGGTGATTAGAGATCGGTCAACCCCTAAATCCTTCGCGAGTCTTGCTTTAGACCAGCCTTTTGTATCCAGCGTGATCGCGAGTTCTGCACCCGTCAAATCCGGAGATCGCTCCAGTGAATCGTCTAAAACAGCAGGTGAAACTGAACTCCGTTGAGGTTTTGAATTTCGTAGATCGCCTAACTTCTCCTGAATGAGAACAGTTGGTTTAATAATGACGATCGCCTTTAGCCACAATGTCAGCCAGTTACGAGGACGGGTTCTCAATTGCTCTGGTTCATTCACCAAATTCCATTCGGGTCGGATGCACTCTGGATAGGTACTTTCGTCAAATTCGATCTGCCATCCTAATTCATGCAGTGTTAGCAGCGCAGTATCCCACTGGGTAATTAAGACATTTCTCCGCTGTTTGCTTTGCTGAACCGTTGTCATTAATTCTTTGGGTTCTAAGCGTTCCAGCAGCGTTCCAACTTCGTAGCGCCCATCTTGTCGAATGCGACTCATAATCGTTAGAAAGATCGCCAGCTTAGAAGCTAACCGTTGACGGTAAGGATTAATTTGTAGCGTACTCTTCGCAAGATATCCATACTGGCAAAGCGCCGTTTTTCCATCGAGGTCTCTGCCGCTTAAAAACTTCTCCGTCCAACTGCCGGGACGAACTTTAATGTACAGTTCGTCAGGGTCGCCAGCCTCATAACTTAAAGCACTGTGTTGCTTAACATTCACCGTCAGCGCAAGTTGCCCAGAATATTCTAATTCTTCCAAGAGCCACATTGCGCCTCTCGCGACGTTGTAGCGATTAGCGCCGATGTTAATGTTATTAATCAGCACTGATAAACTACAGACTAGTTCTACCAAGTTGCCAATCTTTTTTAGTTTCTGACTAAGTGTGATATCGGTTCGCTTATCCCAGCCAAACAGTCGAATTAAATCAGTACCTTTTAAACGGATTTGTTGTTGCCAAGGCTGTTCAGAATCGGTGGCGTACGAAGAGAAGATGAGAAGTACATAAGCCGCTTCTGGACCAAACTGCTGAATAATTTCCCAGGCTGCTTTACCCGGCACTAATTCGATCTGCTGGTTTGATGGACTCTGACGCACAATATTGTGCTGAATGAATCCTTCACCCACCAGTTTTTTCCAATGGGGATACTCTCCATCTTCCCATTGATTGTTGATGAGAGCTTGTGCCCCAGTCAAAATCGGATAGCCAGTTGCGACTCGTTCAACCTCGCGTCCTTGAAATAAAGCAGGATCATTTGCTAAAGAATCCGGCGATCGAATTCCTAACAATTTCTCAATATCCTCAATCGAGAAAGCTGACAAGTCGAGATGCCTTAGCCATTCGCTTGCTGTATAGAAAGCACAGGCACTCATCACGATCGATTCTTGCCATCCTTCCTCTTCGGGTAAGGTAGGATCAGCCTCGATCGACAAAATGCCCGGAATCGAACAATCCACTGGCATTCGTGAGTCGAGTGTCCACTGATCAAGCCGAGTCACAATCCACTGCGCCGTTCGTTCCCAGAATGAGGCTTGCTTCAGAACGGATTTAAACAGTTTTTCGAGTCGGGCAATCGCTTGCTTTTGCAATGCACCAATTTTTTCAGTTTCGTTGTAGAGATTGATCAGGTCTGTGTCCCCTTTCACCTGCGACCGAAGTTGACGCAACCGATGCTGATTGATGCCTGTAGCAACGTGAATCAGAACTAGATTTAAAAAGGAGCGCCCACGGCGAAGCCTCTCAGCATAATCGCGCACTCGATCGCGAGTAGAGACACCAAGGAGATCATCATCCCCGGTGTTTTGTGATTCTAAATCAGGACTTTGCTCGCCTGATGCTAGTTCGGGCTGAGGCAATGGATTCTCTTTAGGCTTCACAGCAGTCACCAACACCGTTTGTGTCCACACGTTTAGTTTGTCAGCAGCAGTCTAGAACTCGAATCAGTATACCTGTTGTTAAAGCAGCGCAAAATCTATGCCATTGATGTTGTCAACGTTGTCAACAAAAGCTTGCGTTCACGAGGCTAGATCTCAATCTATAAACTCTACGATCGTGATACAGAGGCAGGTTCATCAATGTGCTAAAAAAATTAATGTTGACAAAAGCTCTAGAATGCACTGACTGAATCTCTAGAATGTCTGAACCAAGTCAACGGTTTAGTTTGAAGTCAATCTTTCTTGGGCAGAACGCCAAACCCTAATTTGCTTTGGAAGCAGGCAATTGTCTGTCAACGCTACTGCTTTGTTAGACAGGGCAGAATTGATTCACTGCTTCAAAAAAATTTACATTTCTACCAATGTTGACAATGTTGACTCAATCTCTAGAATAAGCTGACCAACTTTTAGGGAGTTGAGATCGAATTGAGGTCTGCTTACGTTTTGAGAGAATAAAGTTTTAGCCATTGCAACCGTTGTTGAACATGTTGACAATGTTGACCTAAGTTCTAGAATCGACTGACCAACGCTTCCCTTGCCCTTGCTTGTCTTCACATTCTTCCGATCGTGCCAAAGCTTGATGCGGACTGTTGCCAATGTTGACAGAAATTCTAGAATCAACTGACCAGCTTGAGAATACCTCGCTAAAAGGCTCTAGAATCACGAGACGTAAATTTTGAAAGATAGCAACACACGCTCTAGAATCACCTGACTCAATATTTTTCAGCGTCAGTTGCTTCAACTGTTTCAGCCGTTGTTGACAGACTAAGAAATGCTAAAAAGCCCGACTCTGTTGACAAGCAATAAGCTTCAGTAGCACGTGTTATACAGATCGAGTTCTAGCGTTTTCTACAGAGTGTGTTTCATACACCCTCTAGAGGTTCTCGCGCTTATCGAATACAGTGCTTATGGCAACGAAACATGTTTCGTCGTTTGAGAGCGTGCAGGAGTGGACTGATGGTTTCCTTGCGCTCTTTTCGCATCGCTACGATTATATTTGGGCAGAACATTCTAATCCTGGAACTAAAGTCGGGTGGAAAACTGAAACACGTCATCCGCTCAGCGATCGAGTGATCCGCCAGGGCAGCTACCTCTATGGCGTTCGCTTTGGTGCAGAGACACACTACTGCCTCCTCGATATTGACACAGGCAGCGCCTATCACCCGAAGCGTGACCCGTTTGCCATCTCTCGCATGGTTGCCGCTTTAGAACCCCTTGGCTTGGTCAGCTATCTCCTTTGCACCTCCAGTTATAGCGGTGGGGTACACCTGTATTTTCCGTTTCCGGTCGCGCAGAGTAGCTGGCAGCTCGCGATCGCCGTTACCACGCTGCTCGAAAATGCTGGGTTCAAACTCAACCCCGGACAACTCGAAGCTTTCCCCAATCCCAGACCCTACGTTGTCGAAGGTGGTGCACCGAGTCTTTTTAATGCACATCGTCTTCCCCTGCAAGCGGGTTCTTATTTGCTCAACCAGGAGTTCCAGCCCATTTGGAGTACGCAGCAAGCCTTTGTTCAACAATGGCAGTTTGCTCAAGGTCGCAATGATTTAGATGTCAAGCTGCTTAAACAGATTCTCAAACAAGCTAAACGAAAGTTCTTTCGCCTCTCTGGTAAAGCTGACAAGTTTGTTAATGACCTGAACGCGGAAATTGAACTGGGTTGGACAGGTCTGGGACAAACGAATCGACTATTGGGACGCATCACGATGCGATCGTACATCTTCCACCATATTCTCTCTGGCAGACAACCTCTTGCAGGAGCTGCACTGATTGAAGAGATTGTAGAAACTGCCCGATCGCTTCCTGGCTATCAGGAGTGGTGTCAGCATCAACACGAAATCGAGCATCGCGCTGAAGAATGGGCGAAGTGCATCGAGAACAGTCATTATTTTCACTACGGCGACCCGAATGGGAAATTCAAAGCTAAGTCTGAAGAACTAGAGAAGGCGATCGAGCAAGCGCCTACTTGGAATCAACAACGATCTCAACTCACCAGAGAACGGATTAGAGCTGCGATCGCTCACCTTTTAGAAACTGAAACCCTTCCCGCGAATGCGACCGCTCGATTTAAAGCATTGTTAGGCTACAAAATTGGCGGCGGTTCTCTATATCGTCACCGCGATCTCTGGCATCCCAATCACTTAATAGAAAATATCGAAGACGTAATGACAACGGACAGACAGTCTGATTGCGCTGGAGGCGCATCCGCCTGTCATAGTCCGTCAAGCTTATTACCCAACGCTGACGGTGATAATAAGCCCAGCATTGGTTCTAGCGATCTAGCTGCTCTAAACTTAGGTGAGTCGGATGGTAATCTCTCGTCAGCAGCGGAGTCTAGTGGTTCTGCCTCTGAATCTTTGCAAGGCGTGCAATTTGTCCAGAAGACGTTAGAAGATATTCAAGCGCAGCGCGAGGCACAGAGAGAAGCGTCGGCGATGGCTTGGCAACATCAGCAGCACATCAAACGGCAAGCCTCGAATGCTAAACGTATCGATCGGATGCAGCAGTTTCTTGCGTCTGGTGACCCAATTTTGATAGCAGAAGCCTTGGCATGGGCAGAAATTAATCCAGGCGTGTTAGACGTTTTGAGCCATTCGCGTCAAAGCGCTTCTCAAACTTTCATCTGTCTAGGAGACGAAAGTCGCAGCGCCCAGAATGACATGGGATAATGCAGGAGAACTCCACTATCCAGAATGTAGAATGGCTCCCTCTCATGGCTTTGGTTCCCCGCGCGCGGTCAAACAAAGAGTTGGTAAAATAAAGCAGGTTGAGCGACAAGGAATGCCAAACCTCGACTTGGAAACGCAGACTCGACTGTGGCAAGCCGGACTTTTACAGTTGCAGTTACCCCAAGGAGTGGAGGCACGATCGCTCACCTCAAACGAGATAGAGTGGCTCGATCGGGCGGCGAAAACTGAGTACATTGCATCTGAAGACGATGGGCAAACGGCAGTCTTTTACACCTCCCCACCGCCTGATTTTCGTCTAGAAGCCGCAGATTGGTATCTCCATCCTGATGACTATTGGAACTATGATCCTGTTCTGCTGCAAAAGATGGTTGAGAAATTTCCGGCAGGACTGTTTCAGCTTTCTGCGTCGGGGCAACCGCCTGCCTTTTACCCCGATCGGACTCCTAGCTACACCGATGAACAGGAAGCAGTAATGCGGTTGATCTTTCGAGAAACTATAAGGCTTGGGTGGTCGCTGCCTCAATACAAATGGTTTGTGATGGAACGATTTCGCAAGACGACGGCACACGTGACCTGTGACGAAGCAACTCAAGCGCTGGCGCAGTTGCAACAGATGGAAGACGATTAACCCTATGAATGGGGATCGGGGGTAGACACACAATGAACGCGCTGAAGTTTCGATGGAGATAACATCATGGCAAACAATTTCTGGAATCGTCTGAAGTCAATTTTGACTCTGACTGGAGTTTTCCTGGGGTGCCAGGTTTTAACTGCTCGATCGAGTTCAGCGGCTGAAGTAATCACAGTGCGCTATGGTCTCTTCACCCAATCCGTTGCGATCGCCGATCTGCGTCAGTATGCTGAGACAGGCAATGCCTCGATCGCGTTGCAAAACTTTCTGCACTACCTGAAGCGGGAGGAGAAAACGGCTTTCCGGAGTGCTTTACAAACTCAGATGCCCGTGAACTTGGTCGCTCTCGATCGCGTCTTGAATGCCCCACTAGGACAACGGTTTTTGGGACAAGTTGCTCAGGCAGACGATCGTCGAGATACTGCGGGCGTGCAGGCACTCCGAGCCGCTTTGATTCTCGGTACAAAATCGGGCGAAATCAGTATCCTCAGTGCTCTAGAAGCCTATCCAAATGCTCGGCTCACGATTAATCTCCCCCAGGCATTGCAAGTGCTTGCCGCGTCTACACCTCATCCGCCTCGTGATCAACTGCCGATGATTCTGGCTTGGCAGACGTTAGTGGAGTATCAAGCGATCGTGAGTCAGGGGCAGCACTATCAGGGCTGCTTGTTTGGAGATTCCATCTCATCGGGGTTGGGAAACAGTTTGGGAGAACACCGATTCAATTTTGCGGTTGGCGGCATGAGTAGCGTTTCACTCGTCGAGCAACTTAAAACGCTCGTTGCTCGACAGGTTCACTGCCAGACGGTGACGCTTGCCATTGGCACTAACGATGCGTGGTATCACATCGACAAAGAGCCGTTTAAGCAGAATATGACCCAGATTTTCAGGCTTGTGCGATCGCTCTCTGCCAAGCAGATTGAAGTCTTACCTGCTTTTTATTCAACGATCGCTGCCAGCCAGAATCCAGAGTTAGCGGGTTCTCTTCAACGAGTGGAGGAAATTAATACGTGGTTGAGAGAAGTAGCGGCTGAACAACAGGTTTCGATCGCCGCGACTGCTCTAGAGCCGCTCTTTGAGCAAAAGGCGTTGAAAGAATCTCTCACAATCGATGGGGTGCATTTGAATGCCCCAGGTCGAGCAATTTATCTAAAAGCCCTCTTGCAACTGCTGGCAGAACACTCTTGACCTTCAATACCAACGGGTTTTTTACAGGGGCAAAAAGCCCACTCGTTGAACAATTTGTTGCCCTTGAGGAGAGAGCGTCAGGTCGATAAACTGCTTAACGGCTGGACTGGTTTTCTCAGGGACTGCCAGATAAATCAGCCGACTGATTGGATAAGTACCACTTCTGACGGCATTTTGATCCGTGGGGGAGATACCATCGATCGAGACTATCCGAACAGTTTGTTGCTTTTCTACCTGCTGTACAGTGCTGTATGTAATCCCGTCCTTCCCCAGCATTTGCAACAAGGGTGTGGTCTCATCTTGTTGCGCGGTTTTAAAGTTAGCTCCATCGGGTGCAAACGCCTGTTCAAGAAGAACAACCTCCTGAAAAAACGTGTAGGTGCCACTGTTAGGGGAACGGTTAATCACTTTAATGGGCAAATTTGCACCGCCAACCTGTGACCAGTTAGTGATTTGTCCTTGAAAAATCTGCTTGAGCTGTTGGCTGGTTAATTCGCCTTTATAGGGATTGTCTAGCCCAACCACTACCGCCAGAGCATCCTTCGCAATAGGAACTCCTTGCAAGCCTGCCTGGTATTCTTCAGGTTTGAGAGGGCGTGAACTAGCTGCCAGGATCACTTTACCGTCGATGAGATTGCGCATCCCCACATTGGTGCCATTGGGTTTGCCATCGGGCACTCCGTAGGTCGTTCGCAGAGAGGGATTAACCTGAGTGTAGGCAAGCTGGAGTTGTTTAATCAGCGCTACCATCGTGACGCTGCCATCCATGTTCAGCACTATCGGGTTGGGCAACGATGTATCTAGGTGGAGAGCGTTAGTTGAGGTTGAATTCTGGGGAGTTGAAGATGATTGAGCGGGAGGGGATACCGTTCCACTGAGCTTAGGGGAAAAGTTTTTGCTGAAGAACCAGAACCCACCACCTAGCAGTCCTGCGGTGATTAGAAAAGCGATTAGCAGGGCGGCGGTATCGTTATTTCCTTTAGCCATGGGTCAGCCCATCCTGATAAGTCCCTTCAGTTTAGCCAATTAGTAGACCACTAAGCGTCAGTTTCTGCTCAACGACTACTCAAATCCCGCTAATTAGACAGGTGCAATTCTAAAGTTAACTTATGGGGATGGATTTTGGCTCCGCTCAACCTGCTGGGGCTCCTCGCTGTGGGTATTGAGCAGAGCCGAAACGTGTCTGACCGTTCATCGCATATGCCTAATGATTTGCAGAGCACCTTTGCTCAAAGCCTGATAAATATTATCTTGACAGAATCGACAGAAACGTATCTTTATTCCAGTGTTTTTTAACCTGTAGTGCAGTCATAATCCCGTCATCTTTAAAGCACTCTCTTCATAAAAATTCTATGTTTCGTTATTAGTATTTAGGCAGTCCTTAACGTTTGATCAGTCTCTTCATTAACTTTAGAAAGTATTGTTCAAGAGGGCAAGGAGCTTTAATTCAATCTATATATTTAGCTCGTTTTCTATGGAAACTCTTGCTGAATTTGATCCAATCCTATTTTTTACCTACAGTTTCCACGGGGTTAAAACCTTTCTTATCTACTAAGTTTTTTTGAATACGATGGTCAATTCAGTTTGATGGATTAGCTGTAGTGACTCTGTCTAGATCTTGTCTAAAAGATGAATCTGTCTTGCTCAGGTTCAGCAAATTATGGTGTGCATCAAATGTCTTAGATTACGATGCGAGACTCAAGTTAACTGTGTAATTTTGCCCTAAGTTTGTGCTGTTTTTAAGTCAAAAAAGTCATGGACACCAATTTGTTTAGTAATAGTTCTACGATCGATTTAACGACCAGTCCTCAGACAAATCGCGTTTCTGCTAGCTCTGATTTACAAACAGCGACCCAGCCAAGTTCATCCTCAAGCTCATCGGGGCGCAATGTGTTAATTTTCGTTGCCGATGGTCTCCGAAATGGCTCAGTAAACCCAATTGATGCGCCAACGCTTTATCAACTGCGGCAAAACGGCGTGAATTTTAATAACAGCTATTCCCTGTTTCCGACCTTTACGAACCCAAATGCTTCTGCGATCGCAACCGGGCACTATCTTGGTGACACAGGCGACTTTAGCAATACAATTTATTCCGGTTTTCCTACTCCTAGTGCCAATGGCAGCCTAACCCCATTCATTGAAAATGATCCAGTACTCGGCGACCTAAATGCTCAGTACAAAGGAACCTTTGATGCCAGCGACCCGGATAGCTTTAGCTTCTACAATTTTCTGAACGAAGAAACGCTGCTGCAATCTGCGCGGCAAAACGGCTATAGCACTGCTGCTGTGGGTAAGCTAGGTCCTGCGTTAATCCAGGATGTCAGTCAAGGCACCGTTGATCCAAGCACTGGAAAAGTACCGACACCTCAGACCATCATCATTGATGACTCCACTGGCAGAACGGGCGGAATTCCTCTTAATTCCGAGCTTCAGCAGCGTTTGATTAAAGCAGGACTGGGCATTACTACTCCCGATCGTACAAACGGCGCAAACGTCAGCGATCCAACCCAGGCACCCTTAAGCAACGGCTTTTCTGGCAACAATACGACTGCCGGGACGCTCGAAGCCAACTATGTGCAGCAGCAATATTTTACCAACGCGGTGACTCAAGCAGTTCTGCCAGAATTTAAAGACAGCCACAATCCGTTTGCGATGGTTTACTGGTCGCGTGACCCCGATGGCACTCAGCATAACCAGGGAGATAGCCTCGATAGCCTAACGCCGGGTATCAACGGTCCGACTTCTAAAGCTGCCATCAAAAATGCAGACAACAATCTGTCCCAAATCATCCAATCGCTCAAAGCACAAGGACTCTACGACAACACCGATATTTTCGTCACCTCAGACCACGGGTTCTCGACGATTAGCAAAACAGTCGTCGATGCCCAGGGCACCCACGTTAATGACTACGCTTCGACCCTGACCTACAAAGGTGTGAATGCAGGCTATTTGCCGCCCGGATTTGTGGCGATCGATTTAGCTAAAGGACTCGGAGAAAACCTGTTTGACCCCGACCAGGCAACGAAATCAACCGACGGCACTTTCTCTTATAAAGCACTCAATCCGACAAAGGACGATCGTCCCAACAACGGCAACGGGCTGATTGCTTCTAGTGCCACGCTCAGCACTCCCAATGCCACGACTGCCCCCCCTGCGGATGTAATTATTGCCGCAAACGGCGGATCACATTTAGTTTACCTTCCTGATCACAGTGCCGCAACGCTGAAGAAAGTGGTCGATATTCTGACGAAACAGAATTATGTGAGCGGCTTGTTTGTTGATGACAGCTACGGCTCGATCGCGGGCACATTACCCCTCAGTTCGATTAATCTCAAAGGCGCAGCCCAAACGCCGACTCCTGCAATTATCATTAACTTTAAGACTTTTAGCACTGATCCTAGCAATCCGGTTCAAAGCCAAGTTGAGATTGCAGACACAGGCTTGCAGCAAGGACAAGGGATGCATGGCAGTTTCGGACGAGGTGATACTTTCAACAATATGATCGCGGCTGGACCGGACTTTAAAGCTGGTTTTACCGACACTGCCCCCGTTAGCAATGCTGATGTTGCTCCTACACTGGCGAAGATCTTAGGCTTCAACATTCCTAGTCATGGTGACCTCACGGGACGGGTGATTGCAGAAGCGCTCGCCGACAACTCAG
Source organism: Phormidesmis sp. (assembly GCA_965277365.1). Taxonomy (GTDB): domain Bacteria; phylum Cyanobacteriota; class Cyanobacteriia; order Leptolyngbyales; family Leptolyngbyaceae; genus Phormidesmis_A. The sequence goes on from CBDICO010000008.1 coordinate 576,380, forward strand.
ACAGTGTAGACGTGACCTCTAGCACATTAAAATCTAATCAGGCATTAAACGGGCAGCGCACCTATTTGAACTATCAGCAAGTTGGCGACACGAAGTACTTTAGTGCAGCAGGATTTGCAAACGGGACAGTCGGATTAAACACGGGCGAAAAACACGTTTTGTTGCTGTCGATCGATGGTCTCCGCAATGCAGATTTGTCTGATCCCAACCTTCAAGGTGATTTGACAAACATCCTGTCGTTAGAGCACTCTGGCGTACTCTATGCAAATGCCTCAACGAGTACACCGTCAGATTCATTCCCTGGGATTTTGTCTTATCTCACTGGGGCAGGTTCCGCAACGACTGGGGTTTATTATGACGATAGCTACGATCGCACCTTAATTGCACCCGGCGGAAAAGTGGGCGACCCGCTCGGAACCGAAGTTCTTTTCGATGAAAGCCTCGATAAAAATCCCAATCTCCTGAGTGGCGGCGGTGATTTTGGAGTTGGCAGCCTTGACGTTTCTAAACTGCCCCTCGATGCGACTGGAAATCCGGTTTTTCCACACAACTATGTCAACGTCAACAATATCTTTGATGTAGCAAAAGCAGGTGGACTATATACCGCTTATTCTGACAAACATCCCGGCGGATACGATATTGTCAATGGCGTGAATGGCAATGCAGTGGATGATTATTACTCTCCAGAGATTGCTGCAAAAGTGGCGATCGACCCCACCACTGGCAAGCTAGTTGATGCCTCAGACAATCCAAACAATCTGCCGCTTGCCAGCACAACGACCAGTGTTCAACTCACTAAAGCCTACGACGATCTCAAAGTTCAAGCAGTCTTGAATGAAATCAAAGGCTTAAATTCTCGTGGAACCCTGCCTGAAGAAGTGCCCAATCTATTCGGCATGAACTTTCAAGCTTTGAGCGTCGGTGAAAAGGTGCTTTCGGGGGGCATTGCCGCAGATGGAACCCCCTCGACAGATCTACAAGACGCACTGAAGCACACGGATCAAAGTGTGGGTGAAATTGTCAATGCGCTAAAACAGCAAGGATTATACGATTCAACCTTAATCGTACTAACGGCGAAACACGGACAGAACCCGCGTGTTGGCTCCGCTAAGCTAGTCAAAGATGATGTGTTTACCAATGATTTAGCAGGCTTAGGCATCAACGTTGCTCAAGCAACTCAAGATGACGTTGCGCTACTGTGGCTAAAGGATCAATCTCAAGCACCCGAAGCAACTGCGCTGCTCAACGTGTTGAAGCAATATAGTAACCCTGGCATCGATCAAGTTTACTCTGGCGATAGCTTAAGTCAGATTGGTTTTGGCAATCCCAGCGACGGGCGTACCCCTGATATTGCGGTAAAGCTCCAGTCGGGCGTTGTATTAGTTGGTAATCCAGCGAAACCTTCAAAACAAGCTGAGCATGGTGGGTTTTCTCCAGATGATCTAAACGTGGGCTTGATTCTAGGCGGTGGATTAGTGCCAACTGCGCTGACAGGTAGCGTTAATACCGATGCAGTCAGCACAAAGCAAATTGCCGTATCAACGTTAGATGCGTTGGGATTAGAGCCCAGTCAACTCCAGGGAGCGCTGGCAGAAGGAACGCAAGCACTACCAGGGTTGGGCTTTGAGTAAGTCAATTAACGCCCCAGCCTGCCGAAATATCGTCAAGGAGTCGTGATCATGGTTTCATTTCAAGCAGTTATATTCCTATGCTGAGGCGCAAGTCGAAGATCTGACCTTTGCTCAGATTCACGCTCGATCGGTTCCTAATCATCAGACCTCTTGCAAAGGTTTCTGCCCTCACCTTAAAACCCTCTCCCAAGCCTAGGAGAGGGTTTTTGAAATCTGGCTCCCCTGCTCCCACTCTTGGAAGATGAGGGCATCTTTGGACTTTTGTAAGAAATTTATTATCAAATCGCTGATCTAGCGGGGGAACCTATGTTCATGGGCGAAGAGCAGTCGTTTCTGTCTCAAAGTGGCGATTTTCTCCCTAAAAGCAGGAAACCTCCCTGAAATATTGCTATTTCAGAGAGGGATAAGGCGTTTTCGGTCTTAGTCAATTTTGAAACAATCGTACAGACTTATCGGTCTGAGTATTGTGATCCTAATGTTGGTTCTGCTGTCGATGATAGTCCACGAGGCGTTGCCGCTTCATGAAGCATATACTCTGGGTAAGCGGGAATGCCGTGTTCGTGGATGTCCAAGCCTTCCAGCTCACCTTCTTTAGACACCCGCAATAGTCCTAATGCGTTCACGGCAGCCATCAAGCCCATCGCAATGGCAAACGTGGAGAGCGTAATGATTGCACTTCCTAAAAACTGTGCTATTAGCACCTGGAAGCCACCGCCGTAAAATAGCCCTTTGAGCGGTGCCGTATTATCAGCACCAAAGGCACCCGTCGCACCAAACTCACCCGTGGCGAACAATCCTAGGGATAGTGTGCCCCAGATTCCGGCAAACCCATGAACGGGAACCGCGCCGATCGGATCATCGATCCGCCACCACTCCAGTAAATCAACCCCAACAACGACGATCACACCCGCAACGGCACCCAAAATAACGGCACCGATCGGGCTGACCCAGTAACACGGGCAAGTAATTGCCACGAGTCCTGCCAGAAACCCATTCACCGTAAAACTGATGTCCCATTTTTTGGTTTTTGGGAACGCATAAAACATTGCAGAAAGCCCCGCAGCGCACGCAGCAAGCGTTGTATTCGCAGCCACTCGCCCAATGCCCGTAAAGTCCATTGCAGACAGGGTAGAGCCAGGGTTAAACCCATACCAGCCAAACCAGAGAATGAGACCGCCCGTTGCTGCAATGGTTAAGTCATGAGGCAACATCGGACCGCCGCCGTCTCGTTTGAAGACGCGTCCCAAGCGCGGACCTAAGACGATCGCTCCGGCTAGGGCAATAAATCCGCCGATCGTGTGAACAACGGTTGAACCTGCAAAATCATGAAAGCCCATTCCTAACGACGGTAAAAAGTTACCATCAGTCCCCATCGTGGCTAAAAAGCCATCTGGACCCCAAGCCCAATGTCCGACGATCGGATAGATAAAGCCAGAAACCCCAATGCTGTAGAGCAAATCGCCCACAAATCCAGTGCGCCCAATCATGGCACCCGATGTAATGGTTGAGCAGGTATCTGCGAAGGCGAACTGAAACAGCCAGTAGGCTAGAAAGGCAACACCCGTGGTTTCATAGGTGGCAGGAGCGCCCTGTAAAAACCACCAGTTCATGCCAATCAAGCCATTGCCATGACTAAACATGAATGAAAAGCCAATGGCAAAAAATAGCAGACCGCACAAGCAAGTGTCAACAATACATTCCATCAGCACGTTGACGGTTTCCCGCGATCGACAAAAGCCAGCTTCTAACATCGTGAAGCCAACCTGCATCGCGAACACCAGAAACGCGGCAATCAGTGTCCAGACTGTGTTAATCGGATTGACAATATCATTTCCCTTTAGTTGCGGATCAGCCGCCATCGCTGGCTCACCAACGAAGTGCAACACGATCGGAATCGCAACGAGCATCAGTAATAGCAGGGCTACGAATTTGCCCAACAGCAACACATAAGCATAGCGTCGCCACTCGCGATCGCGTAGCCGTTCCTGCCATCGACTCATTCGGCTCTTGCGTTGACCTGGCTGGGAAACCGTTGCCCTCGAATTCCGAGCCGTATTCACGTTTTCTGAACGCGGCGAGCGAGGTTGAGCAGACTTAGCTTCGGATAGCATTAAAACCGATGCCACGACCAACCAGGTTTGCTTTAACCAGTTGTGTAAAGGTTCTGGCATTGGTCTTGCCCATCTATTTCTTTTAATCATCCAGATGTAACCTCAGTAAAATTTGAACTACAAAGCCCCCACTCACAAAGGTATAGAGTGTGAACGGGCTTTACATCCGATGTTGCAAAGCCAGAGTAAGACTGGTCTATTCAATCAAAAACCCACAACCGCTCAACGACGCACCTATTAGTTGTTGAGTGACCATATCGGAAAGCTACAGGTGAATTTCAAGATGCAGACGAGTCAGAAGACGGTTGCCTGAGCGAGTGGAATCTCAGACAGATAACCATATGACAAAGGTATGCATTAGCATGGTCGAGACTACGCTGTTGCCTTGCTCAAGCAAGATAAGCAATATCGAGTTTTAACTTAGTATCCTTTAATACTTTTTCGGAAAACGTGTTGATTTTCGCCGAATGATAGCATCTTGATAGTGCTACTCAAGAAAATGTAGTCTTAACTATCTGCTATAGGAGTTGGGCTGATCTATAATAGAAAGCTTTTAAATTCGGGCTAACTGATTCTCGACTGGCAACTCTCCAGACCGGGAATTGTGGATTTTGCGTCAATGGCTTGATCAAAAAGTCTGGATGCAAATTCCACCCGAGTAATCCAGCCCACCCCATCGCGACCCCAAACACCGTTGGCAGCGGCTAGACCCAATAACCACCGCTTTTGAGATAACGACGTAATCGCGAACAGGGAACTGGCGATCGACCACGCCGCATCCGACAAATCAAACGGGTCATCGTGAACGTTAAGTGCGTCGTCAGTCGTTTGGTCAGCTTCAGCGATCGCTCGTTGCTGGGCTTTCTCGTGGACTTCCTTCGTCGCCAGGTCTTGATAGGTTTTGACCTGTTGAGTGTAAGCGGCTCGATTAGTAGGCGGTTGTGAGAGGAGTTGCAGTTGAGCAATCGCCGCTCTGGCAATTTCCGCTCGAAGATTCCGGGCTTGATAGAGCGACCAATCATCAATCCGATTTGCCTGTGCCTGCTGCATTCCCTGCACGATATTGTCGCCTTTGATTTTGCACACGCCGATCAAGGTGGCAAATAAGGCAACGGCGATCGCAACAGCGGTGTTTAATCGACTCTTGCGTTTCTCTTGAGCCAGAGCCTTGTCTGCTTCCGGTTCGAGGGCATCGGGTTGAATCAGATTCATGGGGTCAATGTCCATCATGCTCGGTCAAAGTCTTCTCGACGGAAGATTCTAGGGGATGGAGTCTTCTTTTATACTCCGAGATTTGCAAAGTGAAGATGACGAAAGTATGATAAGCGATTGAGTAGATGTGACAAGAGCAAACAGCACTCTGAATTAAAGATGTAGCCGATCCAACCGAGTGAAATAACGTTACACTAACCTCCATTCATCCAGTGAGGATTTCAGGCATGATTAATATTCACTCTTTACGATGGGCAGTTGCTCCGATCGCGATCGGAGTACTTATCCTTTCTGGCTGTAGCAAACAAGAAGAAGCATCTGCTCCGCCTGCAAGCACTCAGCCTACGCCTGCTGCTCCGATCGTCGCTACGTCTCCGACCCCGACTGCTATGAGTCCTTCAGTCGCTACCCCCTCGACTGGGGCGGTTCCCGCAGGAGAAATGAAAACTCAAGCCGGAGCAATGAATACAGCCGGAGGGATGAAGCCGAAGGGCACCCAATGCGCGGCTGATGAACCCGTCAAAGGCAACGTCAAAGGAGACAAGAAGATTTACCACATTCCAAACTCGAAGGGCTACAGCGACACAAAGCCTGAGATGTGTTTTAAGACCGCTGCCGATGCCGAGAAAGCAGGCTTTCGTGCTCCCAAATAGCGCGGTTCTCATCACCCTCAACAGACTGGCGTGACTCGATCAATCAGGCTCTTTTAAGCAATCAATTTGGAGTCACTATAGGGGTGATCTTCTATAGTGACCTAACCGATAGCGTTAGGGTGGCTGGTTCGATGGGGAACAGGATCGATCATCGTGCAATTCGAGAACTGATCGAACCCATTGGGAGCCACAGAGCCGATCGTCCCTGATGTTTTTTGCAGAGGCGTTTTTAACAAAGGTTGACTGAGTTTAGGCGGCATTGTCGGCAGCCGAGATCGCCGCGCACCCAGCCTACTGCACCGGAGCGATCGGACTTCACGTCATACCAAACCTCCCCATTGATTTGGGTTTGGTCGAGAATCTCGATCGGGTCTCCGGCAAACCCGTAATGCAACAGTTTTGCCAGAGTGGATGGATTGACACAGACCTTAATGGAGTTGCGCGATGGGATGGTAAAGACGTTTGTGTCAAAGGGTCAGAAGTTTGATCCAATGAACCTCTACCCCTCAACCGAACCCTGATGACTTTTCGACCTGAATTGCTCGATGAATTACTCAAAGGCTATCAAAGCCCAGAAGATTTTAGTGGGAACCGGAGGGATTCTAAAACAGTTGACGACAGCCTTGGTTGAGCGTTGCTTGAATGCAGAAATGGCTTCAGGGGGTGACAACGGGCTTGGAAGTCAGCAGAGATGCCGGGTGGGAGCGATAAGCTCAGAAAAAAGGAGTAATCTAAATCGATTCACTCCTTTGATCACAAAAATGTTGCCTTCATTTTACCAATCTCGTTTGCAATCTCAACTCTCAGAGATGCAATTGCGCGCAACTAGCTAAACCAGTCGCTGCCTAAAACCTCTCGGTCAACGGTGAGGTATTTAGTGACATATTCCTTACTGATGGATGAACGATCGTGCCGATCGTTAAGTCACCCTCCCATCATGCGGTAAATTAGAACTTGCTCATCAACCATTTGGCTTTTTAGCAGCGTAACCATGACTCAACGCTTTCTGATTATTGAGGATCATCCTGAAGTGAGCCAAAACAATTGTGAATTTCTCAAGATGATGGAGCCTCAATGCGACTGTATGATGGTCGATACTCCTACAAAAGGCATCGCGCAACTGAAGCAGGAAATTCCCGATCTTGTCGTGGTTGATCTCCAGTTTGGAACATTGACGGGTGAGGCATCGGCGCAACCTGGTTTGACACTTCTGAAGCAGATGTTTGAACAGTATCCAAGTGTCAATATTCTCGTTTATACGAGTGAGCCGAGCTATCTGAGGCAAGTGACTAAGCAGATGTTTGAACATCAAGGTGGTTTCGTCGTAGTCAACAAGATGGAGCGGCGAAATTCTTTCCTAGAAGGCGCTCGTAGTGCGTTAGAAGGACAATGCCGTATGCCTCGAAGTTTGATGAACGAAATGCCCCTGACCGATAAAGACGGGATAGTTTTGGATCTACTGTGCAACCATGCGATGACTGATCAAGCGATCGCGGAACGCCTGCATGTTTCGCTCAAAACTGCTCAGAACTATGTACAAAGCCTCAAAGTTAAGTTGAACGTGGATCAACTTGAAGGTCAGCAGACAAATACTCGGATTGCGGTGTGTATGGAAGCGAGCAAGCGGCGGTTAATCGGGCAGTAGCGACCATTTCAGCGTGACTCGCATCCCTCCTTTCTCTAAAGGGACTCCCTCCCACGCTCCATTCGGAAGCTCAGATACGATCGTCGTCATCAATTTCGTTCCATACCCACCCATTTTTCGTTTCTTTGCTTCTAACCCGATCGAGCCATCATTTTCGATCACTAGACGACACTGAGTTCCTTCCTGGGTGAGGACAATCGAAACCTGAGTTGCGGTTCCATTTGACGGTTGGGCATGATGAATCACATTCGCGATCGCTTCTCGAAAAAACCGAAAAATATCTTCTCGCGCATCAATCCAGGCGCTATCAGATCGAGGTTCTCGCAGTGGTTGTAGGCGTTGATTAACGGTGAGAGTAAGATCTCCGGTGCGAATCAGTTGTCGAAGATATTGCTGGATGCCTTGAGCTAAACCAAGCTGAAGTTCTGGAGTAATCTCTAGCTTTTCGGCGATCGTGCGCGTATTGCTGAGTTGGTTGCGAAGTGCAAGCCCGATCTCTTCTAAACGATCCAAGAGTGAATCGATCTTTAGAGAGGGATGATGAATGTTGAGCATTTCGATCTGATCCATCACCAGTTTGAGTTCTTGCAGCGGACCATCGTGAATATCAGTAGCGACGCGATGTAGGAGTTTGCGAGTTTGCAGCAAGACTGCCTGCCGTTCGGCTAATTTTTGTCGCTGTTGAACAGACTGTCTCAGCATCAAAATCGTAACAATCCCAACTCCTGCTCCGAGCCAGCCCAAAATTGGAATCGACAGCGGTAGAATCAATCCTTGCCAGAACAGAAGCAGGCTAAGACCAAAATAGCCCCCGATGAGAATCAGAAATACCCAAATATCCGATAGATGAATCAGTTGGATTTGAGGACGATCCCAGCGGCGACTGATGTAGAGTGCCATCAGAACAAAACCGAGCAGAGTCACCCCTAGATCAGCGTCTTTGGGAGCGATTTGAAGAAAAGAGTTGGTCATCAAACTGGCAATGAGATTCGCCTGTATTTCTGCGATCGGCATTTCCCCATAAGGGGTATGTTCACCATAGCTCTCTAGCACTTTTTCTTCAGGCAAATCAACAATTACTAATCTATTATGGAGTCTTTCAGCCGTCTGAGAATCTTGTACACATTGTTGAGAAGTACATTGGAATTGAATGCTAGAAAACGTACCCGCTGCCCCCCAAAAATTGACCATGAGCGGTGAGAGCGCCTGCAAGCGAAAAAGACGCTGTAAATCTGAGCGATCGCGTGATGCCTTATAAAACTTTTCTAATGCTAAGACAGCTACCGATTTGAATCGATACGTCGCTTTTGGATCGGAGTCATTTTCAGAGCTAAAGCGTCCAAACAGTTCAGCTCGACGGGCTGGATTATTTAATTCACGCGCCCTCGGCGCATAGCGGAAATAGCTCACAATCTGTTCTGGAGCAATCGTGTTCTTACCCTCAGACGGTAGCAAGTGATTGTAGATGTTTAGGGTTGCAGCACCTGACGGTGACACACTCGGACGAGCGACTAAAACAATTTGATTGGAGTATTGCCGAATCGCATCTTTGAACGGTTGCGTGAGTCGAACATCCGCATCGACATACTGCTTCATCTGTTCAGGCAGATTTAAGACAACTACCTTTGCACCGTTATCAATCAAGCTCTTCGTCAGCGTTGTATAAAACAGATTTAGCTGTGATAAATTGTGCAAATCATATCCTGCCATTGCAGTAGAGTTGATTTTGAGCATGAGAATTTCTTGCGGCGGCACACCCGGTTTATGCAGCCGGATCAAACTATCCTGCACCTCGATCTCGAATTTCTGCATACTAGGCAGGTTCCCAGCGATCGCACAATAAACAAAGCTCAGCGAGATCGCTGCTCCCACCACTACTATCTGTCGCAGAATCGTTTGTCGAACTCTAAATCGCTTCATTTCCGATGCCTATCGTCCGGTTTCATCATAGCGCTGTACATCTTTCACAAACTTACGTAAACCCGCAAGTTGATTTGCGTTGACTCCTCTAGGAACTACAGCGCGAGCAAGACAGAATAGGAGCATCCAGCCAACAGATGGAGTAAAACGATGAAATCTCAAACATTCGGCGTGATCGGGCTTCTCACCGCTCTAATTACTACGGCGATCGCTCCCGGTATCGCCAGAGCTGATATCCCCGGAGCTCACCCACACTATCTTCACGCCCGCAGCGATCTTCGCAAAGCAGAACAACTCTTACAGCTACCCGATGAACGCAATGTGAAAGCAGAAGAAAACGTTGCGGCTCGTGAGATTCATGCAGCAATTCGGGAGATTGACCGAGCTTCTGTCCTCGATCGTAAGGATGTCGATGATCATCCCGCGATTGATACTTCGCTGGCTCATGAGGGCAAGTTTAGAGAGATTGAACGACTGGTGCAAAGTGCGAGACGCGACACTTCCCTTGAAGAAGACAACAATTCGGCGCGAGGATGGAGACACCGAGCCAACGTGCATCTCGACCAAGCTGAGCATCATGTAGATCTCGCAATTCAGCGCGATCGCCAGGATGACCATCGTTAATGGGAGCAATGCACCGGGTTAACTGTTTCTGATTGAACTCATACTGACCCAGAACCGTCTAATTCAGCAAATCACACCTAATAAGGAGAAAACCATGTTTAAATTTATTCGCTACGCGCTGCCTGTCATTTCTGCGGCTGCAATCTTTACGCCAATGGTTGCCTCAGCAGGCGAAGTTTCTCATCGGGAACTACATCAAGAACAACGAATCTTCAGTGGTGTGAAAGACGATCAACTCACAGGTGCAGAATTTCGCAATATACAGCGCCGTGAACTTTCGGTCAATGCGCAACGAACGGCTGACTTGCGCCACGATGATGGACATCTGACCCGCCAGAACTATCAACAACTCAACCAGCGATTGAATCGGATTTCAGGATTAATCTACCACGATCGCCACAACTAATAAGTCTCCCAACGTGTTTCAAGCAGGACAGAAATCTTGCTTGAAACGCGATTCCCTTTCCATTCGTCGCACTCCAAGGCTGATTTTATGAATAAGAAGCTGAGTATTCCAATCTGTCTGCTTTTCTTCGTGCTAGGAGGGGTCTATCCCAGTAATGCAACGCCCTCGATCGATCCCAAAGTCATGCATGTCGTCGATCGCCTCAGCTTTGGAGCGCGTCCCGGAGAGGTTGAAGCGGTGGAAAAACTCGGAGTCGAGGGCTACATCAAGCAGCAACTTCATCCCGAATCGATTCCCGAACCCCAAGAACTCACTAATCAACTCTCTCAGTTAGAAACGCTCAATCTCACTCCGCTGCAACTGTTTGATCAAATGGGTTCGCCTAAACCGCCCCAAGGACAAACTCTGACCCCAGAGCAAAGACGCGCCTATCGTCAAAAAATGGCTCATGTCCTCACACAGGCACAACAGCGACGCTTACTGGAAGCAACAGAAAGCCCACGTCAGCTTCAAGAAGTGATGGTGGATTTTTGGTACAACCACTTCAACGTGTTTTCGCGTAAGGGTCCTGACGAGATGTTGATCGGCAACTATGAACAGGAGGCGATTCGTTCTCATGCCCTGGGTCACTTTCGAGACTTACTAGCAGCAACCGCGCATCATCCAGCAATGTTGTACTATCTCGATAACTGGCAAAACTCTGCACCTCAAACCTCTGGTGCTAAAGCTTCAGGAAACAGGAAGAAAACTCAAGGTTTGAACGAAAACTATGCGCGTGAACTGATGGAGTTGCACACGCTCGGAGTCGATAGCGGGTACACTCAACAAGATGTGATTGCGCTGGCGAAGATTTTGACGGGTTGGACTTTCCGCCGCACTGCTCAGCCTGGAGTCGAAGCGAATGGATTCTACTTTGATGCCAAACGCCACGACTTTAGCGACAAGGTGTTTTTAGGACACACCATCAAAGGAAGCGGCATCGCAGAGGGAGAACAAGCCCTCGATATTTTGGCAAGAAGTCCTGCAACCGCGCACCATATCAGCTATCAGTTAGCTCAATACTTTGTTGCCGATCAGCCACCGAAAGCATTAGTCGATCGACTATCTCAAAAATTCCTAGAGACCGATGGGGATATCCGAGAAGTGCTATCGGCGCTGTTTCACAGCTCAGAATTCTGGGACGCTCAGACTTATCAAGCTAAGTTCAAAACACCCTATCAGTACGCAATTTCGGCAGTTCGAGCGACTGGAATCGAGGTGCAAAACTTTCGTCCGATTCAAGGATTGCTGCAACAGCTTGGAATGCCGCTCTATGGTTGTTTGACTCCTGACGGCTACAAAAATACTGAAGACGTTTGGTTAAATCCTGATGCGATGACCCGTCGGATTAGTTTTGCGGCCACCCTTGCAAGTGGACGTTTACCGCTCAGCACAACAGACGATCAACCGATGAATCAACCAAGTTCTTCAATCGATTCCGATCAACTCGAAAATACGCTCGGCGATTCGCTTAGCACCCAAACTCGACAAGTGATCGCTACGAGTCCTGCTAACCTGCGATCGGCTCTGATTCTGGGAAGTCCAGATTTTATGCGACGGTAGACCTCTTCTTACAGGCTTAAAATCATGAAAAGACGACAATTACTTCAAGCTGGACTGGTTTCCGCTTCTGCACTGGTGACGGTTGGCAGTCACGGCTGGTTTACGCGATCGACTGCTCAAGGCTCAAATCCAAAACGCTTGATTGTGATTTTTCTACGCGGTGCGGTCGATGGTCTGAATGTGGTAGTTCCATATCGCGAAACGGCTTACTATGATGCGCGTCCCACGATCGCGATTCCCCAACCTGGTCAGAATGGCGGCGCGATCGATCTCGATGGACAGTTTGGACTTCATCCTGCACTAGCCTCGATTTTACCGATGTGGCAACAAGGGAATTTAGCGTTTGTTCACAGTTCCGGATCGCCTGATCCAACGAGATCGCACTTTGATGCTCAAGATAATATGGAGCGCGGCGCACCGGGTGTACAGACAACTCACGATGGCTGGATGAATCGGCTATTGGGAAGCTTGTCTGGAAACAACCCGATTCAAGCGGTTAATGTGGGCGATGTGACTCCCCGAATTTTGTCAGGTCGGCTACCTGTGGCAACTCTGGCGCTGGGTCGAGGTGCAGCGCGTCCGATCGCCCTTGATAAACCTCAAATCGCCAGCGCCTTCGATCGCCTGTATTCGGGCAACGATCGCCAGAGTCAAGCATATCAGGAAGGGCGCACAGCGCGTAAAGACTTGTTATCTGATTTAGATACCGAGACAAAAATGGCTAACAATGGCGCACCGCTCCCAAACGGTTTCGCGAGTGATGCTCAGCGATTAGCGCAGATTATGAACAAAGATCCGAGAGTTGCACTCGCATTTATGGCGTTGGGCGGGTGGGATACTCATGTGAACCAGAGCGCTCAGCTTGCCCGAAATCTAGAACAGCTAGGGAAAGGATTGGTCACACTGCAAACGACACTGGGAGCGACTTATGCAGATACAACAATTCTTGTGATGTCCGAGTTTGGTCGAACGGTGCATGAGAATGGCGATCGCGGAACAGATCACGGACATGGCAATGTAATGTGGCTGACGGGTGGGGGTATTCGAGGCGGCAAAGTGTATGGCGATTGGCAAGGGTTAACGAGCGATCGACTTTATCAAGAACGCGACTTAGCAATTACAACAGATTTTCGTGATGTGATTGCAACGGTGCTGGAACGCCATCTACAACTGCCAGACAGCAAACTCGCTCAGATTCTTCCGAGCTATCAACCGTTGCAGAAGAACCTTCCAGTGTACGGATAGTATTTTCCGTTGCAGGGATTTGGGTTGATGTCTATTCTTGAGTCGCAAATTTCTTAACAATCTTCCGAGAATTTTGAGATCGCTAGAAGTGTCGGATTCACTAAACTCTAGAGATCGGCAGATCATTCTCTTTCTGTAGTTACGGTGTTAGCGATTCAAGACACAACTGAACTCGGCTACAGCCACCATCGCTCGAAGTAAGGACTGGGCTATCTACGGGGTGCCCACACTCAGGGGGCACTGCTGCAACAACGGGCAGACGCTTCAGTGAAGTGGTTGATAAAGGAAACATTGCGCCAACCAATCAGCCCTACTGGGTGAGGTTTTTGGGCAACTGAAAAAGAAGTCGACGGCTGACAGCTATTTGACCCCTTGCCTAATTCTCAGGAAAGCAGCAGTTGGGATCGCTCAGTTTAGCTAATTATCTCCTCAACTAATGACTGCTCAGCTATTTCCACCACTCTGCACTAGTTTTAGTTGCACATCGCGTTATGCTTATGGAGCTGTATTGGTTAAATCCAACAGCGGAGGTCCACAAGATTACGTTTTACCAGATTGAGGTTGAACTGACATGGAATTTGAAGCTTTATTTTTAGGGCTTGAGCCGCTAACTGCCCTAACCGTGGGGCTAGGTGCCGTGATTTTAGTACCCGTGGTGGATGCCGTTGGTAAAGCAGTGGGACAACCTAATTTAAGCGAACCCTTGGCGGAGACTGCCAGAGAAAACACTAAAAAGGCACTTGTTTGGGGCATAGAGACGTTTGAAAATGCTCAAGTGGCTTTTGCAGAAGCAGAAGAATCTTTTCGGGATTTGGTCGCTGATGCCAAGGCTGAGTCTGCTGCCAAAAGAAATGTCTCAGAGTCTAGCGCACCCCGCGATGTCGAAATTGTTTCTGAATAGCTAAAAACACGGGTCTTGCTTGTCATCTCAGCAGAGTCCAAATCAGACAATAATGAAATGAACTGAGGAGGCAGCCAGGTTAGAGAATAATTGCGATCGAAGAAAACCATGCAAGACCCCGGCAAGGATTGTGGCTAAACCACCAAACCGAATTAGAGTTGTGCTAGACATATAGGTAAACTCCTACACTGCGTATTTTCAGGAAGTCGTCTCCTTGATCGATCTAATTGCTTGTTCAGCGGCAGGGGGCAACTGACTCACGGTGCCAATTCAACCGTCAATTGTTGCCGTCGATCGCCCCGCAGTCCCATACCAAACTTTATGTAGGTAGCATTTGCCGCCACATTGTCTGGAGCAACTTCGACATGTAAAGCCCGTACTTGGCGGCGATGACACTCGGCAAACAGTAATGAGAGTCCTGCACTGGCAACCCCGGAGCGGCGATGGGCTGATCGCACAAATAAGTCATCAATGAATCCGTCCAAACCACCATATTCCATGCTAAAACGGATCGTGAGTACGAGATAGCCTGCGGGTTGTCCATGCTGGCGTAAGAGCCAAACAGAGCCAAAATTGGGGCGATCGAGAATCGTGGTAAAGCTATTCGTTGCCCACTGACGATCGAGCGGATAGTTTGCCTCAGCATAGAACTCAGTCATCAATTCTACGAGCAGCGGGATGTCTGACAGAGATGCAGCACTAGATGGTTGAATTATCTCAATTGTTTCCGACTCCAACAACTCAATGCGGTTCCCAAAGGGATCGGACACATATCCTCGCTTGTCGCCTTTTAATAGATGATGAATGACAACTGGATAGCCCGCCGCTATGCACCTTGCTGCTAATTCCTCGATCCCACAGACAAGTAGACCTGGATGAGCTTTTTGGGTTGCCCGAAACTCACGATCTACTCCTAGATGCAGGTTGAGTGTCCCACTGGTAAACCAAACACCACCGCGAGATCTGAGATGAGCGGGCTTGGGTTGTTCAAATAGACCCAGTACGCCGACATAAAAGGCGCGAGCTAGATCTTCCTGACCTATGGGCATGGCGAGTTGCACATGGTCTAAGGCATAAATTTTGGAGGCATCCATCGATCGCAAAGTTTGGGGCGACTCATTGCTGCTGCTCAAATTAGTCCTCCATTGGTTCTGTGCTTGCTTGAAGACAGCAATCATCCCGGACTTAGCTCTGTAGACTGCCACGCTGAACGATACAGTAACCGTTCACACCAAACCCGTACTTTAGCAAATAGTTACAACGAAGTATAGTTCATAGTTTCTAATGCTGATCATCGCATAAAACTCGAAGCTTCGCGCCAAATCCCTAATGCGACAGGGAACGATGCGGAGAATTCATCAGATTTTGTGCAGGAGAAACCAATGTACAAAACGGCTCAATTCAAACAGGAACTCCTGCCAACCCTGAGCGAAATTGAACGATCGAACTTCAAGTTGCTCTGGCAAAGCATTTTAGAAAATTCACCTGCTTGAAGAAGTCCCGTATTTCATCCAGCTATTCAAAGTCTTTTTAGGGAAAGATCATCATGTCGGAACTCGAAATTCGTACCTGGGTCACACCCAGCATTGGTAGAAATTGGACTCATGTGATCGGTGGGTCATTCATTGATCCGCAACGCAGTACTCAAGGAGCAACTGATTTATTTTGCTACGATCAGAACGCTGGGTATGGAATGCTCTTTGCAACTGTGAAAAATGGTCAACTAAACAATGGAGTCTTTGTCCCGGATGGAGCTTATCAAATTGGAGGAACGCACACATTTGACCGACGCTGGACGCACCTTGTCGGTGGCTTCTTCTCTGGAGGGTCACAGCTACTTTTCTACGATGCCAGCACTGGTGTTGGCGAGTTCTACACAGTGGATGAACAGGGTCATTTGAACCTGAAAAAACACTACAGCGGGTGGCGGACTTCCTGGACTCACATTATCTCAGGCAGCTTTGGTAAAGCGAACTTGCTTTTCTATGATGCGGCAAGTGGCGCAGGCGAGTTCTATTTTGTGGATAATTCAGCCAACCTCCATCTGGTTCGATCTCATGGTTGGAGTACGGGCTGGACTCTAATCATCGCTGGGCTATTCAGCAGCACTGCACAGCATGATTTGCTTTTCTACAACAAAGCGGCAGGTTCAGGCGAGTTCTATAAAGTCAATGATAATGGAGACATCTCACAGTACAGCGAACATGACAACTGGCGAAATACTTGGCGGCACATTGTTCCTGGACGGTTCTCTCTGAATCCTGTTGCTGATGGATTGTTGTTCTATGAGGAGGGGACTGGTCACACTGAAATCTATTCCACGAATGGGAAGGGAGAAATTAGTAATGTTGATGCTGTGTTGGGGAACGAATGGAGTCTCCCGTGGCAAACGATTCTGTCTGGACTCTTTACTCCCAACATCGGACTGACTGAATCGAGCCTGTGTGCTTATGATGTAACCGATGGAGTGCTTCGATACCTGTATTTTGGTCTATTCACTATCAAATCAGTCATTGAACTCAATGGTCAATGGACAGATGGAACTGCTCGGCGCATCAACATTTCCGTAGCCTCGACCTCTCTGCAAGTCGATATGTCTGCCTACAACCGCCCTGCTGCTCATGGCACGATCGTAGATGCTACTACGATTACAGTCACCTTCCCAGATGATGCAACTTACACAGGAACACTTCAACCTCCCAATCGGATCAATTGGTTGAATGGTTCTGCTTGGGTGAAAGTTTGAGACAGTTTCTAATCTGCTGCAGAAATGAGAGACGCGATCTCGAAAGGCTCTCTGCGATCGCGCGTTCTTGTATAGTCCAAAAGCATTTGCTCAATTTGGAAACAGAACAAATAAGAGGGCGTTTGAAAAGGATCGTTCAGTGTACTCACCCACCCCTCGACTGGAAATCGGGGCGGAATCGACTCGGCGCTAAAAGCCTTTTTATACGTTCAAAACGCCCTCTTTCTAACACAGAAAGCAGTTTACTTTCTTTAACTCACTCAACCCTAAATTCACCCCAGTATCGCGAGTTTTCTGATGCTAAACCCTGTTCCCTCCTCACAGCCAAAACAAATGACCCGACTTGCAGCCTTTCTTTATGGTCTAGTTTGTTATGCTATCTCTTTTGCTACACTTCTCTATTCTTGCGGATTTGTGGGAAACTTTGTTGTTCCTCGATCGATCGATTCAGATCCCATCATTTCCTGGGGCAATGCTCTGCTGATCGATGCTGCCTTACTCGGCATCTTTGGGATTCAGCACAGTGTCATGGCTCGCCAAGGCTTCAAACACTGGTGGACTCAGTTGATTCCACAATCGATCGAACGAAGCACCTATGTTTTGTTTTCTAGCCTTTGCTTGATTGCTCTATTCTACTTTTGGCAACCGATCGGAGGAGTGATCTGGACTGTAACTAACCCTACAGCATTTGTGATCCTCTATGCCTTATTTGGATTGGGCTGGTTGTTAGTGATAACGACAACATTCTTGATTAATCACTTTGACCTCTTTGGTCTGCGTCAAGTTTGGCTCTACTTGCAAGGCAAGGACTATACTCCCCTCAAGTTTACAGCCCCTAGTCTTTACAAGTATGTGCGGCACCCTCTCTATGTCGGATTGCTACTAGCCTTTTGGTCAACACCAACCATGACCGTGACTCATCTCGTATTTGCAGGATTAACAACTCTGTATATTCTGGTTGGAATTCAGCTTGAAGAACGCGATTTAGTAGAGAGTTATGGCAAAGCATATGCCGATTATCGTCACCAAGTTCCGATGCTAGTTCCCTTTACTCACCGTAGCCGAGATCAACAATAATGCTCTCACCTGCGGGTTGTGTCGCAAAGATGATCAGGTGATGAGGCTCAATTTTCTTTCACCTCATCCTAAATGGCTTCCCAATTCCTGTTTAAGTGCAGCATCTCTTGCCAGAGACCATCCTGCTGAATGTGCGGTGGTATTGTCGTTATTCCCTGAGCTACCGGAATTTAGAAAAGAGGATGGCGGAACGAGGAGTCGAAGTGGATCACTCGACGATTCACCGATGGGTGAAACCAATGATGGGCTTGCAGTCGTTTAACGGTGCGAGCAGAATGCTGAGGGGATTGAAGCGATGAATATGATCAAAAAGGACAAGCGAAAGGAATGGCTCAAGCGATTATCTTGAATGTCAAGAATCAAATGTAAATTTGAGGAGTCAGTGAAATCAACGCTATGGAAAAAACCGAAGCACGATCAAGAGGCGACTCGCACATCGCTGTTGGAGCCACTCTGATTAATACAATCTTATACTTCCTAGAACTGAACGTCAACGCTCAGATCAGCAACAAATTTCATCAGATTGCAGCACTTCAGGAACTCTCCAAGATTTGGGATCGCGAATCATCGCATTCAGAATGCGGAGCAACTTGTGCATACAGGCAATTAATGTCACCTTTTTGGCTTTTCCCTGACCCAAAAGCCGCTCGCAAAACGTTTTGAGCACAGGGTTATATCGCACAGCAACCAGCGTGCCCCTGTAGAGCACCGCACAGACATTCGCGCGTCCGCCCCAGATCAGGCGACTGCCTCGAAACTTACCACTATCTCGATTGAATGGAGCAACGCCCACCAAGGCGCTGATGCACGCCCGATTTGAGATTGTCCGGCACAACGCTATCGGGGTTATCTGCCAGCGGTGAAGCAGCAGATTGCGGACATGGCACTCAAGGGCAGAGGCATCCGCGATACGGCGCGTGTGCTGAAGATTAGTCCAACCACTGTGATCGAAAAGGAAGCTGAATTAGACGAAATGTGGAGCTTCGTTGGGTCAAAACAACAGCAATGCTAGCTATGGAACGCCGTGGATCACCAGACTGGGAAAGTGTTGGCATATGGGTTAGCAGACCACAAAGATTCAGCATTTCTAGAACTGAAAGCGTTGTTGGAACCCTTCGGCATCACTCAGTCTTACACCGACGGTTGGGGTGTGGATGAACGCCACATCGAACCTGTGGTTCATACCGGGGGTAAAGTCCATACTCAGACGATTGAGCGCAAGCATTTAACGTTGCGAACCCGGATTAAACGATTAGCGCGCAAAACGATTTGCTTTTCGTGCATCGGAATGGTTGCATGATGGGGTCATCGGTCTATTCATCAATCGCCTTGAGTTTGGATTACCGATTTAGCTATCCTTCCACACGTCTAGAACATGACCAACATTACCCTCGTCTAACTCAAAAGACTTGTGTCGCGTTAGCTTGAGTCGATTGAATGCCGCCTATAGAAAGGCTTCCAGACAAATTTACCCAGAGAAGAAAATCCGTAACCAGTTGGGAACAAGATTACCAGAAACTGGTGGCGGCGATGAAAGTAGGTCAAATCAAAGCTGTGACGCTCTGAAGCGGGAGTCAAAAGCGGTCAAGTGGGTCTTTGTACCCGGTCTACTTGAAGCCATCACCACGCTAGCCGCTGTCCGTTTGCAGGGTGGGCTGTATCCAAGAGTGCGCTGTCCACAGCGGCTATGATTGGGCGAGTGAATGATACCCGTAAGGAGGGTTATGGTTACTTGGCTCCTCATTGCTGCCTCGCCCACCGAGGCCGTTGATTTAGGTTTTGTCGAACTGGGTTGGTTGAAGGTGATGTTCTTAGGGCTTGTACAGGGTGTCACGGAACTGCTGCCGATTAGCAGTACGGCGCATCTGCGGCTAGTGCCCAGCCTGTTAGGCTGGCCCGATCCAGGATCCGCTTTTTCCGCGGCGATGCAGCTAGCCAGTTTAGGGGCCGTACTGACCTACTTTTGGTCCGACCTGAAAAGTATTACCGGGGGGATGGTCCGAGCAGTCACTGAGCAAACGTACGGGTCGTATTCGTGGCAGCTCGGTCTCGGGTTGCTGGGCGGCACTCTACCTATTGTCGTCGCAGGCTTGTTGTTAAAGAAGACGCTGAATGCACCCGGTTCCCCCCTGCGGAGTTTAGCGGTCGTGGGTATGGCGTCGATCGTGATGTCACTGCTGCTAGCGTTGGCAGAAGTCAAAGGGCAGCGTAAGCGATCGTTTGAGCAATTGACACTGGGTGATGGGTTGCTGGTCGGACTCGCTCAAGCCTTTGCGCTGATCCCAGGGGTATCGCGATCAGGTTCGACCTTGACGGCAGGTTTGTTTTTGGGGATGGAGCGGGAAACAGCGGCACGGTTCTCCTTTTTGTTGGGCCTACCGGCGGTGGTGCTGGCAGGTGCCGTGGAACTCCACGCGTTGCTGCACTCGGGGCTTGATGCCCACGGTTGGTTGATCCTGCTAGTGGGGTTAGTCTCAGCCAGTCTTGCCGCCTTTGCGTCGATCTATGGTCTCTTGCGCTATCTCGAACGGCAAAGCACCTGGGTCTTCGTGTGGTACCGGTTAGCGATGGGACTCTTGTTGCTCGTCGGTGCCGCGCAGGGCTGGTGGCATTAATTTGTTTGGTACACGCATTATCAAACCCGCTCTAGGCAGTCCATCTTCCGGGAGCGGGGAGCAACTTGGGGTTTCTTGCATGACCCCTCGAAAAGGGGTCGTGTATGGGGTGCAATTAGATAGACCGGACGACAAATACAGGCTCTTGTCCACTTTTGGTGATTCTTTGAAAAAATTAGAGATAGGCACTCTCCAGACGGTTGTGTCGCAAAAATGATCAGGTGGGGAAGCTCAATTTTCTCTAACCTCACCCTAAAAGGCATCCCCTCTCTGTTTAAGTGAGGACACTTCCTGCCCGAAATCATTGTGTTGAATGGGCGGGGGGACCGTCGCTACGCTCTGAGCTACTGAGATTGAGAGGAGATGATGGCGGAATGAGGAGTGGGGGTGGATCATTCGACCCTCCATCGGTGGGGATTGAGCTACGCCTCAGAACTAGACAAACGCATTCGATCGCATCTGAATCTGACCAACGATTCTTGGCGGGTAGATGAGACGTACATCCACATCACCGTTGTGCTTGATGATGGTCGACGACGTGGAGTCTCGATCGAACATTAAGGTTTTCCCCGCTAGACCACCCGTCGGAAAACCCAGTGCTTTAATGGTGGTGAGTTACCCGGTAAGTTTGGCATGACTGAAGACCTTGATCCCGCTTTGCATGTTGATGTCTTAGCAGCAGCCCTCCGTCTAGATCATCAGGAGGCAGGAGACTTGCTGGAGTTTCTGGTCCAGAAAATGGCACAAGCGTTACCGCAAGCAACCACTGTGACGAGATCGGGTGGTTTGTTCACCAAAACCCACCCAGTCAAGGAAATTTTGGTGCGGTTTGATGACTACCATTATCAGATCACCCGCGAACAGCAGGGTTCCGTGACCGCTAAAGTCTTAAAAGTGGTGCGAGGAGTCGTGCTAAAGACGACAGACCTGTCGGTTGACCAATGGACTACAGAAATCGCCCAACAACTGGCGCAACTGGCAGAGCGCAGTGCCCAAACCCGACAGGCGTTAGATAAATTTGTCCTGGGAGGTTGAGCGATGGCGTTTTGGGAATCAGCAGAGGCTAAAAGTCGGCGAGAAGCTCACGAAGCTACCCACAGGGCGCTAGAGCGGGGGCAAATTCCTGACCGTGCCCGTCATCGCTTGGAGCAACAACGACAGCGGGGCGATCGCTTCTTTACCAGCGACCTCACCTCAAACGAACACCTGCTGACCCGCGAAGCAGGGTATGAACCGCTCGGGCTGGTGATGGGGACGGCTTTCTATAAAGTCAGCTTTTGGGGCTACTTCAACAGCTACCGCACCTTTACCGGAGAACTCACCAGCCTCAGTCAGGCTCAGTTAGCAGCGCGTGAACTGGCAATCTCCCGTCTCCAGCAGGAAGCCATGCTCCTGGGTGCACATGGCGTGATTGGAGTGCGGCTGCAAAGAGGCAGCTATGACTGGAGTGCCCGGACGGTAGAATTTACGGTTGTGTCGCAAAAATGGTAGGGTAGGAGGCTCAATTTTCTCCCGTCTCAACTTAAATGGCTTCTCACTCCCTGTTTAAGTGGCGGCATTTCTTGCCAGAGATCATCCTGCTGAATGTGCGGTGGTATTGTCGCTATCCCTTAAGCTACCGGAATCTGGAAGAAATGATGGCAGAACGAGGAGTGGAGGTGGATCACTCCACGATTAACCGATAGGTGCTGAAGTTCGCGCCAGAACTGGACAAACGGCTTCGTCCTCATTTGAGCCAAACGAATGATTCGTGGCGAGTGGATGAGACATACATTGAGGTCAAAGGGGAGTGGAAGTCCCTGTACCGAGCGGTAGACTCGATGGGCAACACGCTGGACTTTATGCTGAGTGCAAAGCGAGACAGGAAGGCAGCTGCGAGATTTCTCCGTAAAGTGCTGAAGGCTCAACACACTCAAGCCCCACGCGTGATTACAGTGGATAAAAATGCCGCCTATCCAGTCGCGATGGACAAGTTGAAAGCGGATGAAACGATTGCCGAAGAAACTCAACTCCGGCAGATTAAATACCTGAACAACATCATTGAGCAGGATCACCGGAACATCAAGCGGATTGTAAAACCGATGATGGGATTTAAGTCGTTTAACAGCGCGAGAAGAACGTTGAGCGGGATTGAAGCGATGAATATGATCAGAAAAGGACAAGCGAAAGGAATCAGTAAAGGGGACCGTGTGTCTCAAATGAAGTTTATCGAAGAACTCTTTGGAGTGAGCGCTTAAGACAATACGATTGGCACAGTTCGTTTGTCACGTTAAAAATTTTGCGACAGAACCCGATTTATCACCCCTATTACTGAAAAATAAAGGTGTGCTGAACGCGCTCGTTCTTTCATTGTAGTTAGTCATTGGGCAATTGCGTATTGATGGCTCATTTGTCTAAGCGATTGATGGGCGTGATTCCCCACCAATATCTGATCCGACAGAGGGTAAAACAAGCAAAACGGTTGTTAAAAAAACCAGAATTAACGATTACACACGTCGCGATCGAGTGTGGATTTGCCAATCAGAGTCACCTTGCCAAACAATTTCGTCAGCATACAGGACTCACACCTAAACAATTCCGCAGAATTTAGCAAGATTATGTTCAAAATCGCAAGAATATGGGCGACTGCAATGGCTCATTCATAGTAGCCTTTTTCACATCGCAGCTTTACGTAGAGATGGTTTGTTTGGGGTGCATTCCAGTCTTGCAAGTCTCACTTTGAGAACTGTTCATTCAGGTAAGCGCAACGCTGCAACAACACTTGAGGGACATTTTCGGCTTTCCACTGTGCGCCAGAAAGCTTGCTGCGTGCCCCAATCTGTTTAACCGCCGATTCGACGCTGCCCGACCCAATCGACATGCCTTCGGCTTGAAAATAGCTGTAATTCACAATTCGATGTCGATGTTTGGTCAGATAGGCAACAAAGAGAGCGACTCGTTCATGCCGCCAGTTTTTGAACTGCTCAATCGCAGCTTGGACATTGCCGACCCATAAAAAGGCTTCGACCGTTGCCAACGCTTGCTCTGACCCACCCACCTTGCGAAGGTTTAGGGCGAGATGAAACCAGTCCAGGATTTCTTGTCGTTGACCCGATTGGGCAATCTTGTCAAACAGGTTCCAGATGCCATCGTGCCCATCGCCTAGGCAGAGGAGTGGGGTCGCTAGGGGTTGGGCATTCACCCAGCCCACTAGCCGTTCGTTCTCTTGCAAAAACGCTTCTTGGCACTGTTCATGCAGACTGATTGCTTTATAGTCCTGCCATCGGCAAACCTCGCCGAGCGGAGTACGAATCCGCACCTTTCCCCCGTCGAGGCTCATCTCCTCAACCTTCGTGTCCACCCCAGGCAACTCGAAGATTTGGCGATGCACCCATCGCTGCTGCGTTCCTCGCGAGACGTTCATCCCTGTCAGCACGCTCACGTCTTGGGCGCTGCGCTCATAGGAAACGTTGGCACTGACTAGTAAGCAGCATCTCTCTAGGTAGGTTATGGCGCGACAATTAATTAGACCGAACGACAACTACAACATAGGGCTCTTCCGAGCTTTTGGTGATCTTGCGCCATAATCAAGAAGTCCTCCTTTTCAAGATCTCAAGAGGTCGTGGAACTCCTTCAACATTTTCTGCCCGATAGTCAACAGATTCGCCTCGAAAGTTGGCAGTTAGATAGAGTCAACACTCACTTGCAAGCAATGGTTTCTTCTACGCAAAGGACGGCTGAATGTCCAGTTTGCAAAGGGATCAGCCGCCGTATTCATAGCCGTTACGAGCGCACTCTGGAAGATTTGACGTTGGCGCAACACCGCCTGACCCTGCACGTTCAAGTGCGTAAATTCTTCTGCCTCAATGCAGCGTGCATTCGACGGATTTTTACTGAGCGGATTCCAGAGATTGCGGTTCCTTGGGCAAGAAAGACCGTTCGCTTGGTTCAAAGGTTGCAGAGCATCGGTTTAGCGTTAGGCGGTGCCGCCGGGACTCGACTGGCTGACCAACTGGGCTATCAGGCAAGTGGCAGTACACTATTGAACCAGCTCAGTCGGTTACCCCTGCCTCAATTCAAGACCCCAAAACTTCTCGGCGTGGATGATTTTGCCTTTCGCAAAGGGCGACAATACGGCACCATTCTGGTGGATCTAGAGCAGCATCGACCGATAGTGCTACTCGCAGACCGCAAAGCCGAAACGTTGGCAGAGTGGTTGCAGCGCCATCCCGGGGTGGAGGTACTCTCACGAGACCGCTCTAAAGTCTATCGCAGCGGGATGAACCAAGGCGCACCGAATGCTGTGCAAGTGGCTGACCGATTCCATTTGGTGCAAAACTTAACTGAAACCTTAGAAAAGGTGATTAGCGGATTTAGCGCGAATCTCAAAGCCATTGAACAGCAATATCGTCCGATAGGTATCGCTCCTGAAGTTGCGATTGCCAGAGCGAAACCAACGGCGACCGTGAAGGCGCAAGCCCGATTCCAAGCGACTCACACCAAACGAGTGGAGCAACAGCAGCAGATTGAAAGGCTGCATCCACAACAATGGTCACACGTGGCGATTGCTCAAGCCGTTGGGGTCAGTCCTCGAACCGTGCGGCGTTACCGAACACAACCGGACTTTCCAGCCATTCTTCCTCAGCGTCAGTCGTTTGGCAGGAGTAGGCTTGACCCCTACAAGCAAAGGCTCTTAGCGTGGTGGAATGGAGGGGTTCGGCAACCCCCATGGCTGCTCAGTCTCCTCCAACAGCAGGGATACGATGGGAGTATCCGTACTTTAACCCGCTATATCAGCCAACTGCGTCAGGCTCAGGGTCTCCCTGCTCACTTAGGACACTCCCCTCAGAGCTTGGTCAAAGTCAGCGCTCCACAGACAAATCTTGGATGGCATCTTCTATCAGCTCAAAAATGGCTGTAACTGGGGCGACCTGCCCAGAGTGTTAAATGTCAATTACATAGGCGTATAAATTTGAAGGCATTCTCTTCTCTTATTGAGCTGCTGAGATCGGTTGCGAGATGAAAAGACGAGCAGATCGCGGCTGACCCGAAACGACAATTATCAGGATATTGTACTAATCAGATGAATTCTCCCGTGACTGACCATCAGAATTTTGGGTTGCTCTAAGAATAGACAGCACAAATTGGCGTTCTGACTTCTGCTCATCCAGGGAGAAGCTAGAACAGGAGAAGGAAGTAGCCTCTGACCCGTTACTTATTTTTTGTGCGAGAGATCGCCGATTGCTTCCGAAAACTCTCCGCTTTCAGTTCGATAATGGTCGCGTGATGGACTAAGCGATCTATCGCGGCAACCGTCATCATCGAGTCAGTGAAGATGCTATCCCATTGGCTGAAAGGCTGATTTGCGGTGATGAGTAAACTCCGGCGTTCATAGCGATGGGAGATCAGTTCAAATAACACCGAGGTTTCAGCTTCAGACTTTTTGACATAGCCTAGATCATCGACCACAACTAAATCGTAGCGATCTAGTTTGACCAGCCAGGGTTGCAATTGGAGTTGTAACTTAGCCTGTTGCAGCAGTTGCACCAAGGCGGTAGCGGGAAAGAATTTAACCCGTTGACCGAGTTCCAACATCGAGCGCGACAAGGCACTGGCAAGATGAGTTTTGCCCACGCCCGAAGCCCCAAATAACAAGCAGTTGCCCCCTTGCTCAACCCAGCTTGTGTCTTGCGCCAATTGCATGAGCGCCGCTGGATTGAGACCCGGTAGGTGATTGAATTCAAAGTTGGAGAAGGATTTTCCATAAGGCAGTTGTGCCTCTTTCAGCGCTCGGCTCAGGCGGGCTTGCTCTCGGCGTTGGCTTTCCCCTTCGCACAATGCCAGCAAGAACTGCGCATAAGACCAGTGTTCCTGAGTCGCTTGCTGTTCTATTTGCTGCCACTGAGACTTCATCTGACTGAGGTTGAGGCGTTTGAGGTGGTCGTTGAGACTCTGGTAGGGGCTGGGTGGATTCGAGGAGTTGGTCATAGGTGGCGAGGTGATGTTGAGTCGTCTCCATTAGGGTGAGAGCGGCAGCATCGGGAATCAGGTCAAAACCCTGTTGCAATCGTCTCAAAGTCAGGGTCGGCGGATGAGCGGCCAATTGAGTCTGAAGATAGGTCGCCACGTCATCTTCTTTGTCCTGGGTCGCGGCAATGTAGAGGGCTTCAACCATCAATCGAGCCGCCAAGTCGGGTTCATTGACCTGTTTCACCCGTTGCCACAATTGCTGCCACTGTTCATTGGGCAGTAAATCATCTTGCCAATCACAATGTAAAAAGGCTCTGGGCTTGCGGCGCAAACTTTCAACCAGATGGCGATAGTTGATGCTACGACCCCGACGGATCTTCGCACTGCCATGGACATGCAGTCGGGGCAAGGTCATGACGGTCGTGGTGCCGACAAAGCCCACGAGTTGGTCATGATAGAGGTGAATCGTTAAGCGTTGTCCCACCAAGCGAGACGGCACACTGTAGAGAATGCAACGGGCGGTGATGGTGCTATAGCAACTGACTTTGACGCTCAGCACTTCATAGTCGGGAGAGCGGTAGCGAGGTAAGGCTTGCAGGACAGCTTTTTCAATCTCAAACTTTTGAGTCCGTTTAGCATTTTGTTGGGCAACGACCTGTTCGATCAAGGCTTGATACGCGGCGACGGATTCAAAATCAAAACTACCCCGTCGAAATAGGGCTTGGCAGAGTTTGCGTTTGAAGTGACCGTGAGGCGATTCGATAGAGCCGTTTTCATGGGCAACGCCTTTATTGTTGTGGGTGGGGCGGACTCGATAATGGCTGCACACTTCGCCATACATCTGGGTCAGTTTGGGGTTGCGTCCTCCCACATTGCGATAAGCCGCACTCAAACTGTCGGTGCGATGGGTTTGGGGCACGCCGCCACAAGCCGCCAAGGCATTCTGTAAGCCCTGGGACAAGCCGACAAAACTCTCTCCGCCCTGAATCACTTGCACGTATTGCCAGCCGCTGTATGCCAAGCGGTAGTGGTAGAGCAGATGCTGAAAGGATTGACCCTTGACCGTAATCGTCACCCCTTTGAGATGGGTGAAATCCGATAGACCCATTGCTCCTGGCTCATGACGGATCTTGAACATCACCTCCTTGGGTTTGCCACAGGCAGCTTTCCAGCGCTCGACCCGTCGTTGCACTGTCCGCAAAACGCCTTCATATTCGCCGGGATAAGTGTCCTGTAAATACTCAAATAAGGTCATCGGTTCAATGCGCGGCTCGGCTTTGAGCATCGGTTCTAGCTCACTTAACCAGACCGCCTCCAAAGGGTCGGCGCGGGTTGACCAATCACGGGGTCTGCCTTGCTGGGGTTGATGGACTCCGGTATCAATCCGACTTCCGGTGCGGATGGAGATACCGGCTTTTGCCGCAGCAGTTTGTTGTCCTACTCCAGAATCTCGTTTATTCATGTACTGTTGGACTTGTTGATAATTAATTTGGACGGGCACTAGGAGTCTCTAATTTGCGTTAGGGGTTCTCTCTTAGTGTCTTTTCTTTTGGCTACCTCGCTGTACCATTGACATCCCTCACTCTGGGCGATCTGATGAGCGTTCTAAATTTGCTTCTCGATACCTAGACTAAGTAATTGTCGTGTGCCTTCTATTTACGCCTATCTAATTGTCGCGTCATACTCAAGATACAAGTCCAAGAATTTACACCGCAAACTGGTCAAAGTGCAAAACCAAGACATAGCAAGGTTTTGAAGCCTATATGATCACTTTTTACACGTATCTCGGCACGATGCCTTTCAGACTTCCCCTTGCCCTTGCCCAGATTGAGGCTTCCAGGCTTGGATACGTGCGTGATCTGCATTCCACTGGATTCATTACTGACTACAGTGTGACCGGAGTCAAAGACTCTTTTACGGGGGGACAGTGGGACAGATGCCACTGGGAGAGACGGCTCTCCACTCATTTGGGAGGATTCACTTTAATCCTCTAACACTCGACTTGCTACATCGCACCGCTACTTTTACCCCAACTACCCATAATTTAAATTTATTAAGAACCGTAATTTTTTGTAAAAATGAGTTAAGTTGTAACAGTCTACACAAAAAACTAGGTGATTTCATGGCTGACATAGTTGACGTTGCTGTTAACGCTGGTTCTTTCACCACCCTAGTTGCTGCGGTCAAAGCCGCTGGTCTAGTCGAAACCCTGAAAGGCTCAGGTCCTTTCACTGTCTTCGCACCCACCGATGAAGCATTTGCTAAACTCCCAGCGGGCACCGTTGAAGGGTTGCTTAAGGATCTTCCTAAACTGAAGAAAATCCTGACCTATCACGTTGTCTCAGGCAAAGTGATGGCGGCTGATGTCGTTAAGTTGAAATCAGCAAAAACAGTTGAAGGCTCAGAAGTAAAAATCGATGCTTCCAACGGCGTAAAGGTGAACGACTCTACAGTCGTAACCCCTGATATCGCTGCTGATAATGGCGTGATTCACATCATCGATACCGTGCTGCTTCCTGCGTAAACTGACGCTGGGATGGCACTAACATTAAATAAGTGACTGGGAGGCAGTAGCGACTAAAAGTTACTGCCTCTCACTGTTTAAATGTATTTTTGTCAATCCCACAGTTTTAGTAAAACGATGAAGCCTACAGGTGAGATTGTGGTGATTGGCGGCGAGGTGATTGGTTTAGCGATCGCGCTAGAGCTAAAACAACAAGGTGCCTCGGTGACGATCGTCACTCGCGATTTTGCGAAGCCGCTACCCATGCCGCCGCTGGAATGCTTTCACCGAAACAATGTTCTATATCAGTTCGCTGTCGTTGGATGCTGCCGGGTTTGCTCAACGCATTCGTCAACACTGGCACATTGGAAATCGTCTGCATTGGGTCAAAGATGTTGTCCTGAAAGAAGACTACTCTCCCTTGTGCGATGGTAATGCCCTAGTCAACTTCGCCATTGTCCGAACGATGGCGCTCAATTTATTTCGAAATCACGGGTTTGGCTCCATCACTCAAGGGTTACGTCGTCTCGCCCATGATATCCCTGCTCTGTTTTCCTTTTTTCGATAGATCAGCCTTGCTTCGCTCTATGGGCGTTACCCCACTTCTTCACTACTATGAAGACATCCGACTTCCCCTGAATCGTTGGGCTTCCTTCGAGTTGACCCGTTGTGCTGCCCTACTTCCGGTTGAAAGAACTCATGGGATCTCCCGAGTTCCCGACTCTCCCTTGATGACGTGCCACGGTCTTCGACCCCGGTGGACCCGCTAGACCCTTGGCTTTTGGCTCTTTTGGTTTTGCCTTCCACACCCCTAACTGTGTCAGCATCCACGTGTGTGTCTAATTTCGGGGCTCAATCCCTTCGCGCTTTCGCATTGCAGCCTATCATCTCCCTGTGTATGCTTCACTGTTCTCGTTGCCGACAACAGCGCAACACTCGGTACTTGGTGCCTTGCCAAGGCTTCCAAGACCAGGTTCTTCCCCTGGCTGGTAAAGCCGAGCTTCGCTCGGCGCACTAGTGGTCTAGACATGTGGAGCAGGTTGGTGAAACCCACTTTCAATCAGCACTGTGGCGACATTATCCACATGTCTAGACCACTACCAAAAGCTTTGCCTGGACTGAGCTTCAGAAAGCCTACCGAAGAGGGGTGCGACCTCTATTTGATATTACTAGAGGGCAATGGAAAAGCCGTATTGATTCAGTTTGTTCCAGAACTGATCCCAACGGGTTGAGGTTAAGACTAAGGCTCTCAAACTCAGAATCG
The DNA here is from genome assembly GCA_965277365.1 of Phormidesmis sp. Taxonomy (GTDB): domain Bacteria; phylum Cyanobacteriota; class Cyanobacteriia; order Leptolyngbyales; family Leptolyngbyaceae; genus Phormidesmis_A. The sequence goes on from CBDICO010000008.1 coordinate 606,484, forward strand.
CGGCGGCTCCCTTCTCCTTCCAACGCATCCCGGAACCCCATAAACGTTGCTTAATCACGGTTTTGCAGGCAGCCTCCGTGACTCCAGAGCCAATCGGGTAATTCCTGCTGCGGTAAAGGGCGTAGTTCATCTGATGGTGATGATTCTGGAAGTAGGTCACTGCTGCCGCCAATTGATCCTGAATCGTCTTGGACTGTTCTGAGGATTGAGATAGCTCCAGCATCTGTTGATAGAGGTGAGTGGCCGCACCGAGATCGTGTTTGAGATGATGACAATTCTCCTGAAGCCAATGCCGTTGCAGGGCTAAATTCGTGGGATAAAGGGCAACCGCCACCGCGCCGAGATAACCAGAAGCATGATAGAAATCCAGCACCTGTTCCTGCGTATGGAGGTTGAGGAATTGCCAGGTTGAGGCAGCCCCATCCGCAATCCCGATATAGGTGGCTTGGGGATACCGAGCTTTGGTGCGCGCAATTTCTCGCTCTAGCCGTTCCAGAAACGTCTTCTTGCCGTATTCGGGAGTCGCTCCCATATAAATCGTGTGTTGTCGGTCTCCAAACGCGTCATAGAGACTGATGGTGCCGACCATGGCTTCTCTCCATCCGGTGTCACATAACAGCATACAGGTGCCGTCTAAGCCGATGGCAACACTGGCAATCTCAGCCTCTAGTTGAGGGGGCACATAGTTCCAGCTTTCTTCTTTCACCTCAATGATCGTGGCAACCGCTTCGCTGACACGTTGGATGTAAGATACGGCAACCGGGCGTTGATGATTGTCCGCCAGGTCTCGCTGCACGTCTCGGACGGAACCATACGCCAGTTTCGAGGACACTTGTTTCGCAAACAAAGGAGTGGAGGTGATGATGATGCGAGACGCTCGCTCTAGCGGACAATCCGTTTTACCTCCGCCAGAACGCTGATAGACATGGCGTTCAATCACGACTTCTCCGTAGGGGGTTTGATACGCTTTCGGTTGCTTGCCTTTGGTTCGCATCACGTCTCCGGCAATCTCAATCGCTGACCCATCGGTGTCCAAATACTCAAGAGCGACTGTAGTGGCGATACAACCCGCCTCGTTGAGGCTTTCCTGAATAGCTTCTTCACTTGTCATCAGGGAACGACTCAGTTCTACGGTGACTTCTATCCTGACTTGTGTCCCGGATTGACTCAGCAATTGAGCGCCCATCCTTGCCTCTCTTAGTTGCATCACTAAGGTAATATCATGATTGAATTGCCAAATCAAGTGGAGGTCGTACCCTATGGGTAGGAGCTTGTGTCGTCATGGACAACTTGAGTGCTCATGGGGTAGAGGGGGTTCGAGACCTGATTGAAGCAGCCGGGGCAAACCTGGTCTACTTATCGCCCTATTCTCCTGACTTTAATCCGATTGAGAACTGCTGGTCGAACGTCAAAGCGTTTTTACGGTCGGTGGCGGCTCGCTCTGGTGAAACCTTAGATCAAGGAATTACAGATGCCCTCAAGGCGGTGACCTTAAACGATATTGAGGGTTGGTTCACCTACCGCTGCTACTGTACTTAACTGAACTGAAAATCGCTATATTACAGCGTCCATCTTGACGGACTTTGACGACGATGGTATCGAAGTAGACAATCGGATAAACTCGGTCAAGTCCTCGATTCTGCCAGAGTTTTCGCTCTTCTTCTACCGCATCGGTGACTTTGGAAATCAGTCCGGCTGAGACTTCCACCCCGTACAAATCTTGCAACTGTGCCTGGACATCTCGCACGCTCATGCCTCTGGAATAGAGCGATAGAATTTTGCTGTCAGCGCACAGCCCTGAAGGAGGGTTTCCCTCCGTAGCGCTCAGTCCTGAAGGAGGGCTTCCCTCCGTAGGGAACTGAGTAAGAAGGGGACTGTGTAAGACAATCCATCAAATCGGGTCTGCCCTTTCGGCACAATGACGGGTTCAAAGGCTCCGTTGCGGTCTCGCGGGATAGCAATCTCGGCTTCGCCAAACTCTCCCTTGATTGTCTTTTTGCTGTGCCCGTTGCGCCGATTTCGAGGCGTGGTGGCGGTTGGCTCTGAGCGTTCCTCTTGGATGTGATGTTCCATTTCCGCATTCAGACAGCGTTCCACCAAGGCAGCCGTTAACTGTTTGAGAATGCCTCCGGTTCCGACTAAATCTTCCGGGCTTTAGTAGCCCTTGAGCAATTCATCGAGCAATTCAGGTCGAAAGGTCATCGTTGTTAAGTTGGGGGGTAGAGGTTTATTCGATCAAACATCTGACCCTTTGGTCGGGTAAGGGAGAGTAGGTCGCCCTATCTCACTCCCCTCAGAACCGTAGGGCTAATTCGTTGTTAAGAGGGAAAGCAATCGAGACAAATCATTTCCCAAGATCCGAATGGCTTTCGTTAAGGAAGCGTAGCCATTGCCCCGAAAGAGATTGAGAGCAAACCCGCGGATTGTAGACCAGTTCAGAGCAGGCGTGAATTCCGAGAAGGGAGCATCATCTTCCTCAAAGATGACATCTTTGACCCAATGCAGTCCATTTTCAATATCTCGATGTTGGCGAATTCCTAAGCCAAACTCAACCGCAGTCGTGCTCAAACTAGATAAATAGAAACTGACCGTCTGGAACGGCGTTTGCTCTCGAATGCCCTCTCGATAGACCACCCCTAACGACTGGGCATTCTTCCACGTTTGGGACAACTGAGGCGATGCTCGATAAACGTGCACCCGTCGCCTCAGTTGGCGACCATGACTGAGGTCAGGGGATTCCGTCTGCGAGATCGGCACTTGATGGTCTACTGCCGCCTGAAATGGTTGCATCAACTTAGGTTGATTGCCCTTAACGGTGATCAGGTAATCGTTCTGTTGCGCGACAATCACCTCGACTGTTTTTTTTGGGCGTGTCGGGCATCTAAACTGAACACCACGCCCTTCAAGTCCAACTGGTCGAGAAGTTGGCGCACCACTTCAATTTCACTTTGTCCTTTATTTTCATAGCTCTGTTGTCTTAAGGACAAGCCGGCGCTGGTGACTATAGACGGAGACGATGGCAATAAAGTTTTGCACCGCCGACTGACTCGCTTGTACCGTTCCCCGGATGCTCTTGCCATCCATCGCCACCCATTCTTTCTCAAGGGTGGAAAACTGCGACGTTGCCCAGGTACTGAACGCCTGATTTAACTGGTGGAAGTCGAGTTGACGGAACATTCTTCTCAAGGTCGTGTCCGAGGGCAAGCGAGACAGCGATAAGCCTAGCGCTTGACCCAAGGACGGATAGTGTCGCACCCCAAAATCTTCGAGCGCTTGATACCCTTTCGCACCACTCATCACGCCCAGAATTGTGGTCAATAGCATCAGCCAGAGTAGATAACGTCGACCCTGGGACGAGCGATAGTCCCGTATTTGAGTCAAGGCGACCACGAGTGGACTGGTGAAGATGGAGACTTCAGACATTAGGGAACCTCCGCTAGACAGCAAGTTTGAACAGATCTTCTTTCTAGCAAACCCAACGGTGTTCCCTATTTACTATGGAAAACGAATTAGCCCTACCCCAGAATGGGGGATTTAGGGGGCGGAGATCTCGGCGATGACGGGATCAGGAGGACTTGTGTGTATACAGTAGATTGCCGGGTAGGGGGTTTCTAGCGATCTATTCCAATTTCTATTCCCATTACAGCGCGGTTGCCGTACCATCACAAGCAGGTCGGTTTGCGGTGCCTGCGGCGGGTGCGGTTGGGTCAGCGAGTTGGCTTGCCCCTGGCGTGTTGGCTTCACACAAAACAGCCGTTGTCGTAGCATCACTGCTGGTGGTCACAACTGAGATGGCTACCATGCCGTTATAGGACTTCAAAGCGGCGGCTCTGGATGTGCCGTAGTTGACCACGTTGGTCGTAGGAGCCGGAGTGAACGTGTAATTGTAGTTAGCGGTCTGCGATGGAACCGGAGTTGCCAATGGAACCATGTCTGAGGCAAACTGGCTTTTTTCGAGATAGTAAGCCTGTTGAACCCGGTTCAAGGTGCCCACATATTGTTTGGCTTCAGCTTGCTTGGCTTTGTTCGCCTGGTTCAAGAAAGAAGGCAGCGCGATCGCCGACAGAATGCCAATGATGATGATCACCACCAATAGCTCAATCAGGGTGAACCCTCGATCTTGCGTTTTGCCCGTCAAGTGTTGCAGGAACGTTGCTTTGAATCTAACTTTCATCATGATAGAAGTTTACCTAATTATGATAGAAGTCTACCCAATTGCGACGCGCTACCGATCTCCCTTACAAATGATGCCGAGCATCTCAACGATCGTGGGCACTTCCTAGTCGATCACCTCTGCCTCTAAGACTGCTATTACGTGCAGGGTGTTGTTCCAATCCTCGATCGCCCCAAGGGAAACCGCAACTTGCTGAGAATTTAGGCAGTCCGAAACCTAGAGAATACAGGGGGGTGGTTCTTGGTAGCTCCGCTTCCTGTAAAGTTCGCGTCTTCGCTTCACCAAAATTGCGTAAAATCCCAGTGGCATGGAACGCGACAGGTCTCTATACTTCTCCTGTTGCATATCTAGAATTTTTTGCGACACAATCCTAGAAAGCAGGGAACGGAACAGATAAAAATGTAGTCACTGAAGATTGGCTTCTAACGCTGATGTTTGCGGTCAATTAGCGTGGAACAGCAAGAACAAGGCAGACCCATGACTCAACCCCCTACAGACTTGCTACTCAAGTTTTGAACTCGGCAGTCAACTGCGTAAACCTCGACATGGACTGTTGTGAATGAACTGGAAAAGATTGCTGTGTGTTGCTTACTTTAGTACTTTAGCGGGATGCTCAGGTTCTTGCTCGACTCGGATGGACTCAGCGGTAAACCGCGCAGCCCAAATCCTCTGGAGCACAAGAATCTCGCAACCTGCTCACGCTAAAATTCTGCAATCGCCCACCCCGTCACCGCTCAGTTATCAAATCAAGACGTATCATAGCCAGGTGTTTGGACGAGATCGCACTTACGGAATTGCTCTACCGCCTGGATATGACAGCCACTCGCATACTCGTTATCCAGTCGTGTTTCTGCTGCACGGTGGACATGGAGATCCGTCCACTTGGTTTATCAAAGGCAAGGCGTTGGAGGTGATTGAGACCCTTTACGCCAGTGGAAAGCTACCCCCATCGATTATTGTGACCCCTGATGGCAATGATCTTCGAGAATCGAGTGCACTCTGGGACCCGGAATACGTGAACGGGCAATACGGCAATGTCTTGAGCGCGATCGGCGATGAATTAGTTGAGGAAATTAAGGCGCACTACCAGACGCTGCCTGATCCGAGATTTTGGGCGATCGGCGGATTGTCTTCGGGGGGATGGGGGGCATTGAATATCGGATTACATTATCCGCAGAATTTTAAGCTGCTCTTCAGTCACAGTGGCTACTTCAGTGACAAAAGTGGCAGAGAAAATAGCCCGATCGAGTTTGTCAAAACGCTTGATTCTCAGACTCGTCATTCTCTCGCAATCTATCTAGATGCAGGAGAAGGAGAAGGCGACCGGCGATATCTCGCGCAGTCCCAAGACTTTCATCAAGTGCTGACTCAAGTTGAAGTACAAAACAAATTCAATCACTTTCCAGGGGGACATGGTGCGAAGAAGCAAGAAGTGAAGAACTCTTGGCAGACAAACTATCAAAAGCTTGTGACTCGATTGACTGGCGAAACGGTCAAGCAGCCAAACGTGTCCTGGAACTTCTGGCATCAGCATCTTGCAGACTCGTTGAGCTATGTTGGAGAACGATTTCGAGCCGCAGAGCAGCATCCCTCTCCCCAAGCAATCAGCAGTAATGCGATGGGTGCCGTGCGGAATAGTCATTGAGATTCATCAGAATCGGTCATGGGTTGAGACTTGAATTACAATGTGAGGCAGTCATCCACCCATCCGACTCATAAAACTGTCTAGATTGCTGTAACTCCTAAGAAACACACTCCGGAGTAAGGTTTAGCGATGAGATCAAAGCCGAGAGCCAGAGCCTTTTTCTTGAGGTTTTTGAGGGTTCGCTCTGGGTACTGTTGTTTATAGAACCCATTTGACATCTTTTCGCGTGATACTTGGCTTTGAAGTAAGCCGTTACTCTGCGATCAACGGTAGAACCTGCTTAGAAAAACTGTTTTCTACCAGAAAATGGAGAAAACCAGCTATCTGCAAGGCTTTCGGTTTCAGGATCAGATCTCAAATGGGTTCTATAGGCATCGGTGCCCGGATCGACAAAGGCACCGCCCGATTTCCACAAGCGATAAAAGATCCGAGCCAATTTGTGAGCCGTGGCTGTCATCGATTTCGGTGCGCTCATGCGAGATTACATGCGCCGATAGAAGGCACCCAGAGCGGAGCGTGAGCGACCCAGGGTTTGGGCAGGACGCTCATTCAGTAAGTGAAATAAACGGTTGAAGAAGTCTTGACTCATCACATCTCTCGGCAGCGCTGACCTCTCTATTTTGACCTCTCGGCTTATTTTTGAAGATGTCTAATACATGGTCAGAGCCATATTTTGCAGCAAGCGGAATAGTTTCTCCTTTTGAAACACTGCATGACGAAAAATTAGCAGAAAGACACCGATAGTTGAGTTTATGGGAGATATCCGAATATCTCCCTTTATCCTGAAAAGTTATGTAGCTTTCTCGCAGTTGACCATCCACGGAGTGCCAAACTGATCGACTAGCATTCCAAATCGAAACGCCCAGAAAGTCTGCTCAAACGGCATTTTCACCGTTCCGTTTTCTGCCAAAGTGTGAAAAATGTGTTCTGCCTCAGTTGGGTCGTCAATGCCGATCTGGACATAGAAGCCTCTAGGCGTTTCAAAATATCCAGGTGGGCAGTCAGACCCCATGATCAGTCGATCGCCCAAATCGAGACAGACGTGCATGATTTTGTCATGCCACTCGGCAGGCACGTTCTCGGTTGAGGGTGCATCTTTGTGGGTTAACATTCCAACAATCTTGCCGCCAAGACATTGCTCGTAGAACTTGAATGCTGCCTCGCAGTTGCCGTTAAACATGAGATAGGGATTGAGTTTCATGATGTACTCCTTTAGCTAGTTCAGGAATTGAATGACGGGTTGAGCGTGAAAGCAGCTTGGGACGTTTCGGGGTCAAAGGGAACCGAAAGGTGTTCGTGAACAATCTGCCAGTTGTCTTGATGGTTTTGGCAGACTGCCGTTATCCGCATCCAGGTTTGCATCGCGGGATGGTTTTCGGGTCCTGTGAAGCGAAACAGCCAATGAGCAACTGCTAAATTGTCATTCACAATGATTGTGAGGTCTCTCGTTTCCATTTCAAATGAACCTGGAAAGCAGAGTAAACAAGCTTCCCACGTTTGACGAAGTGCCGCTTTACCTCTGGTCTGAAATGGGGGAATGGCATCGAAAATAATGACTTCGGCAGCATAGGGAGACAGGATTTGATCGATGCTCTTCGTGCAAATGGCGCGTTGTTGATCGGCGATCAGTTGACGAATCTGAGCTTCATGAGTTGTGCTTGTGGTTGACATTGCAATCTCTCCTTTTGGTTTGAGGTTGAAACCAGCGATTAATGCTCTGGCAAGCCTGCGACTTCAACCACAGGACGAATTTCGATCGTGCCGACTTTTGCGCTTGGAATCTGAGTGGCGATCGTGATCGCTTCATCCAGATCTTGAGCATCAATTAAGAAAAACCCGCCGAGTTGTTCCCGCGTTTCAGCAAATGGTCCATCTGTCACGAGACTTTTCCCATTGCGAACTTGAACACTCGTTGCGGTTGTGACCGAGTGGAGCGGGGCAGTAGAGAGAAACTTGCCATCGGTATGAAGTGTTTGAGCAAGCTGTGCAGATTCGACATAACAATGTTCTCGCTCAACTTCACTCAACGCATCTTCTGCCATATAAATCAGCAGGATATATTTCATCGGCTAATCTCCTTCCTGGGTATAAGCTTGCTGTAAACAATCGATGTCAATCTTGCTCATTGTGAACATGGTTTGCATGACTCGCGTTGCCTTGTCTGCATCCTTGTCCTTGAGCATTTTCGTGAGGACTCGCGGCACGATTTGCCAAGACAGTCCGAACTTTTTGCCCATCAATCCGGTTCATGGTTTTGTTGAACACCACTTTAGAAATGCTCACCATTTTCTGAGCAAATGGGTACTCAAGACTATTCGATTGAGTGCTCACCTGCCACCAGTGCTTGATAAGCCCTGCGGTCATGTTTCTGCCGAGCAAAATGGTGTCGCTCGTGTCGGTGAGATGGTTAATGAAAGCATGACCTTTTGCATCGAAGATCGGGGTCATCCAGTCCAACTGACTCTCCGAGCCTGCAACAAAACCGTCAACAGTGATTTGCATTTGCAGTTTGAGTTTTCTCACGATTCCTCCGTCGTTGATTTGTCTCGTTTTCTCACGATTCTGTGTCCCTCTATGAATGAGTCGAACGGCGATCGCTTCAATCGACATCTCGTCAAAAATTTTATGTTTGGTGCGATCAGATGTACTATACAATACGATCGAATTTGCCTCCATTGCTGCTCTCTGTTTATCAGTCGAAGGGCACTCACTTAAATCGACACTTTTTTAAGAAATATTTGAGGATTTGGCATGACTTTAACTGCAACCGATGTGAACCAAGCGATCGCTTCCGTTTATCGTGCCGAATGGGGTCAGATTGTCGCGATCTTGATCCGACTGATGGGGGATTTCGATCTGGCAGAAGAAGCAGCACAGGAAGCCTTTGCCGCCGCCGTGAAGCAGTGGCAGTCCAGTGGCATTCCGGATCTACCCCGCGCCTGGATCATCCGAACGGCTCGATACAAAGCGATCGATCGCCTCCGACGACGAACAAAGCTGACCGAAAAACTGGAATGGTACACCGCCTCTGGTTTGATTCCAGCGAGCGAGGAGGCGCAGTCTGACACGGACGAAATTCCAGACGATCGCTTGCGGCTGATCTTCACCTGCTGCCACCCGGCATTGTCGATCGAGACTCAGGTGGCTTTGACGCTGCGAATGTTGGGCGGACTCGAAACCGATGAAATTGCTCGCGCGTTTCTCGTACCTACGGCGACGATGGCACAACGGCTCGTGCGTGCCAAGCGCAAAATTCGAGATGCGGGCATTCCTTATAAAGTGCCAGACACAGCCGATCTGCCCGCCCGGATCGAGGCAGTGCTGACGGTGATTTATCTCATTTTCAATGAAGGCTATGCGGCAACTCAGGGCGAAGCAATGATCAGAGCCGATCTGTGTGCCGAAGCGATCCGGCTTGGTCGTCTCGTGAGGACATTGATGTCCCCCCAACCACTCGCAGAAGTCACGGCATTGGTCGCCTTGATGTTGCTCCACGACTCGCGGCGCGAGGCTCGGCTAGATGAAGCAGGCGATCTCGTTCTCCTCGAAGCTCAGAATCGTCGCCGTTGGCATCAGTCACAAATTGCTGAAGCGCTGCCGCTGGTCGAGGAAGCACTGCGGGGTGGGACAGGTTCATTTGCACTGCAAGCCGCGATCGCTGCCCTGCATTGTCAAGCCGCACGCGCAGAAGAGACAGACTGGGTGCAGATTGTTCAGCTTTATGATGTGATGGAACGGTTGCATCCAACGCCGATCGTGTCTTTGAATCGGGCGGTCGCGATCTCAATGGTGGATAAACCTGAAACAGCGCTCACACTCATAAATGCGCTTGCCACCAAACTCAATCGCTATCATCTATTTCACTCCGCTCGTGCTGATTTGCTACACCGTGTTGGAGCTTCAGAAGCAGCCGTGCAAAGTTACACACGGGCACTTGAGCTAGTTACAAATGACAGCGAACGCCGCTTTCTAGAGCGTCGCCTGCACGAAATTCAGCCCTAACGCCCAGTGTCACCGAATCGTGAGAAGGCAAAGCAAAGATTCGCAAATGGGTGCGACCTCGACTTGATTTAGCAGGTCAAGCAGGATAGTGCTGAGTGATGCAACTAAGATATGATGAGCATGAGCGCTCAATCGCTGAGTCAATCCGGGACGCAAGTCAGGATAGACGTGACGATAGAGTTGAGTCATTCACTGCCGACGAGTGAAGAGACCCTTCACGAAAGCCTGAACGATGCAGGACGTGTCGCCACCCAAGCGGCACTTGAGTATTTGGACACCGACAGTTCAGCGGGTCATGTTCTAGACGGGTGGAACGATAGCTAAACTGACAACCTGAACTCGAATCGATTGATGAATAGCCCGATGACCCCATCATGCAACCATTCGGATTTAGACAAGCAAATCGTTTTGCGAGCTAATCGTTTAATCCGAGTTCGCAACGTTAAATGCTGGCGCTCAATCGTCTGAGTATGGACTTTACCCACGGTATGAAACACAGGTTCAATGTGGCGTTCATACGCTCCCTAACTGTCGGGGTAAAACTGAGTGATGTTGAAGGGTTCTAGAGTTCGAGAACCATCGGATTTATCCTGACTGAAAACGCACCTCCAGCGTTGCAGAATCCACACGTCTGGAACATGACCCGATTATTCGCGACGGATTTTGCTCAATCTCGAAAGCCATAGTGCTGACTTCTTCAAAGTTTTACAATTTTTGTCCCGTGCTTAGGGTTTTTCTAGTCTCATTGCAATTCTGAATCAGTTTTTAGGCTGGCAGCATCGTGATTTCACAGTCAACTGCCTTAACTTTTCATCTGCCTAGAGTGATGTAAAGAGGGATACCTCCGAAAATCGAATCATTTTTAATTTTGCTATCGAGCTACTTCTGCTGTTTCGACGTTCATCGTAGTTGAGCTTTGTTGCTGAGTTTCGATCTAGGCAGGCAGTTCAGAACGTTGCTCTTTCATAGCATGAAAGAGCTTAGACTCAAACTCATACTGCCACCCGATATGCTCAGGGTCCTTGCTTTGACTCCACTCAATGAACTCAGCTTTTGAACGACGACGCGTGAGTATTTGAGACGTAATTCCTAACCGCTTGGCAAGGTCAGCTTGCTTCAACGACGGGATGATCTGACTTTGGAGCAAGTCCGATGCTGGACGGCACTCTTTAGTATTAACAGACTCCGCTCGATGCACGATGCTTGAAGACGCTTGCGAGATGACTGCCTCCTCTTGAGTAAGGCTTACGGTTTCAGACAGCCGATCTGCCCCCTCCGCCAACGCTGCGGCATCGAGAGAAGGACGCAGGAAAGCAGTCTCTCCTACACCCAGCAAAGGACGTAACCCATTCAATTCGGCTAAAATCGCTGACCCGTTGTTAATGACGATCGCTAAAATCGGGTCGAGCGCAAACAGGACTCCAGCAACGACCGCACCCACATTGGGAACAGCCACGATCGAGATGTTTTGCCAAATAATCTCCATCGCTTGCTTGGCAACTTTAATTGCATGAACCAGCCCCCGCAAATCGTTTTCCATCAGCACAACATCAGCAGTTTCTCGCGCAATATCGGTTGCTCCTGCAAAAGAAATCGACACATCGGCATATGCCAGCGCTGCCGAGTCATTAATCCCATCACCGCAAAAGGCAACCGTTTTTCCCTGGTCATGCAGTTCTCTAACCACTTCCACTTTCCGCTCTGGGAATGCTTCTGCATAAATGTGAGTTGCATCCATACCCAATTCTGCGGCGACTGCTTCTGCAACTCGCGTTACATCTCCGCTGAGCATATAGGGATTAATTCCCTGCTGCTGGAGTGCTCGAACCACATCCTTACTTTCGGGGCGGGGTGGGTCGCTGTACAAAATCACGCCCACCAGTTGCCCATCTGCCGCGATGTAAACGACAGAGTGGCTGCCAGACTGAATATGAGGATCATGCTGGTAGAGAGGTTCTAGGCTGATTGTCTCTTTCAGCATCAGCCGCTGACTCCCGACTAGAATTTGCTGGTCTTGAATCGTGGCGACCACACCCAGACCGACTCTGTAATCCCAGGCATCGCAGGAATAGAGTGGAACACCAAGATCTCTGGCATGACGAACGATCGCTTCTGCCACCGGATGAGTCAATCCCTGTTCCGCAGTGGCTGCCAACGCCAGCAGTCCAGTTTCGGAAAGATTAGGTTGAAATACTTTAATTCCGGTGACTCCTGCGTGCCCCTGCGTCAGAGTTCCGGTTTTGTCAAAGACGATCGTATCCACCTTCGCCAGCAGTTCGATCGCGCGACCGCTGCGAATAAATACACCATTACGAGCGGCATCGGTCAAGGCAGATAAGATTGTCGTCGGCACAGAGACGCGGATTCCAGTCCCCAAGTCGAGCGTCAGGAGCGCGATCGCGCGATTTAAGTCTCCGCTAAATAATCCAACGCTTGCTGCCGCAAACAACGTGGGCACGACCATTTGATTCGCGATCGCAGCGGCATAGTTTTCAGTGCGCGTGTCATGCACAGGAGCGGATTGCATCAACGACACAATTACTCCAGCACGAGTATTGTTGCCCGTCCGCTCAACTAAGATGCACAAGTGCCCTTCTACCAGCAGCGTTGAGGCAAAAACTTCATCCCCTACCGTGCGCGTCACTGGAATTGATTCTCCTGTGAGATTGCACTGGTCAAGCAGTCCTGTTCCCCGCAGAATAAAGCCATCAACCGGAACCTGATCGCCCGGATAAACCACGACGCGATCTCCCTCCACCAAGTCTTTCACGGCAACCTGAACTTCTTGTCCATCGCGCTCGACGAAAGCATATTTGCCGAGGCAATCCAGCAGGTCTAGAGAAGCTCGCTCACTGCCGCGTGCGGTCATATCTCGAATCACTTCACCGCCTTCTACCAATCCCAGCATCAACGCAGGGGCAAAGTAGCTGCCTTGCAAAGTGTGCAAACTAATGGCTAACCCATCTAGAAAGTCGATCGTCAGCTCACGGTCTTGCTGGATTCCTTCTAGCGCACGCTGAAAGATGGGGATAGCGGCGGCAAAAATGATACTGCTAACTACACCACCAGGAACGGGAAGTCCGACTAAAGCTGCCAATCCCAGTCCTAGACTAAGGGCAGGCAGTCCTAACCGCTCCCAATAATTGATTTCGGCGGGTGAGGCTTCTGGTATTGAGCCAGTTGCGAGAGCCGTTTCGAGGTCGAGATGAGCCGCAGACTGAATTGCAGCCAGCAGGCGTTGCTCTGTCCGCTCGATCGTCTGCTGATCCACAGTGTAGTCAAATTCGACCGCGATCGTCTTCGTGATTGAATTTAAGCGAACGCTGTTGATAGAGTCTAATGACTCTACAAGGTAATGCAGCTTTTGGGCATACTCCTGATCATCTGTGAGCCGAGGAATTTGAATCCGAAGATACCGCTGATTGCGATGAAGCACTTGATAGCCGACTGTCTGCGGCAGTTTGCTTGCTGCCATCTCGTTCGCAAAATTGTCAGCCTGAGCGGTCTCGGGTGAATCTAGAACTGCTGAAATCCTAGCGGATTGAATGCAACTTAAAACCTTCTCGTGAATCAGAGTTGGAGAAATCGATTGAGGAGCAAATTCAACCGCGATTGATCGCGCCGCATCATTCAGATGCACCTCTAGCACCCCATTGATTTGCTCAATCTGCTGTTTCAGTCGATTTCCATACGCCAAATCGCTCAGACTGGGAATCTGAACGCGAATGCGTCGATCAGTGCGATGAACCATCCGATATTCGACGGCTTCAGCCTGATTAGGCGAAGCAGTTTCCATTTCCTCTGTAGCAAGCATTCTGTCTCTGCCTTGTCGTTTAATCTAATCTTTTTCACGCGGTCACAAAACTAGGAGGCAGGTGAATGAAAGGCAAACTTTTTGGACGCTGATAAAATATAGCCTCAGAGAAGAACTGCTTTAGCACAAGCACAGGAATTCTACTCAAGGGGTCAAGGGTCGCTCAGGTTATTCAGAGACGATTTCGACTTCACGCGGTGTAACTTGCTCAGCCGCGGATCTCTTGAGTGTCCGCTCAGTTTTCGCATCCGCGACTAAATCTCGAAAAGACTCTTCTGCTTCAGCGAAGGCTGTCTGCGCCGTCTCGAACGCTTCTAGTCCAAACACGATCGTGTTTTTCGCCAACTCCTTTGCTGATTGCGAGATAGATTCACCCAAGTTTGGATCTTGCTCAGTCGCTCTGCCCACGGCATCGACCATAGGGACCAGGATCAGCGCGCCTACCCCAATTGCCAGAGCAGTCAAGGGTTCAAGCCCAAGCAGTAATGCTTCAAATTCCATTTAACTTCCCTCGTTGAATAGGTTATAGACAAATCATACTTCTAGATTTAGAACAAGCAACCAGTTTCTACACCTGACACACAATATAGCGCGTGTAACAATTGACTTAAGCTTCAACTTTTCAGAAATCATAGTAGCCATATCCAAAGGTTAACCTATCGATAACGCTGTTGAAGTAAAGCTTACAGACTTACCTCAAGGTTAGAGAGAATGCTACGATGCAACAGTTTCTTAGCGGCGAAAGCAGGTTTAGATGCAACGTCAGATTGCTGATCCCCAAACGATAGAGACTCAGGCTGCGAACTATCAGATTGTCCACATCACATCTGGACGAGTTCGCCTTCGTATTCTTCGCTTAGCTGACGATCGAGCTTACTGTGATTGCCTTCATTATTGCGTTACCAATATTCCTGGAGTCACTGAAGCGCGAATCAATGATGCGGCTCAATCCCTCATTGTTCATTACGATGACAAACTGAAGAATGCTGTGCTGCTATCGCATCTGAAAGACGCGCTTGATCAGGCTCAACATTTGATCGTTATTCCGCAGACATCGTTGGATATCGAATCTGCTGAACCACCGATGCAACGGTTGATTGTCTCAGCATTAGGGTTAGGGTTAGCCCTCTTAGCCACACCCCTGGAGCTTCCGATCCCAGTGTTGTTGCTGGGCGGAATTACGCTCTATGGTGCAATTCCAATGTTTATCAAAGCAATCGAAGGCGCTCGTCAAGGTGAGATCACCGGAGAAACCCTAGAATCGGTATGGACAGTGCTGCACAGTTGGCATGGGGAATTCCACGCGCCGAACTTAAATATGACGATCGCCGGAACGGCAGATATATTGCGAGATGCCACAGGGCAAGAAGCGAAGACAAAATGGCGACATCTCATCCCAATCGAAAAGATTCATGTGGTTCGGGACGGAAAAGAGTGCCGGATTCCAGTGAATGAGTTGCAGTGTCAAGAGACGATCGTGCTTTACCCAGGTGAAATGAACCCGATCGACGGCACGATTCTAGATGGAGAAGGATTGTTGGATGTCAGCGCCTTAACTGGAGACCTGGTTCCCGTGTCCTGCTGTATGGGTCAAAAGATCTGGGCAGGCAGTTTAGCGATTGAGGGTAAGCTGCAAGTTTTGGTAGAGCGACTAGAGAACGACACAGAATATGCAAGAGAGGCGCATCTGGCTGACAAAACGCCGCAGCACAAAACAGATATTGCTGAATATGCTGAAGAGTTTGGAAAGTCGATAATGCTGCCGACTTTAGGATTATCTGGGGTGCTCTTTTTAGTCACAGCAGATGTGGCGCGATCTCTGGCTCCGCTACAGCTTGATTTAGCAACAGGTATCAGCATCTCTGCGCCAACTGCTGTTCTGTCTACGCTTGAACGCGCCAAACAGGCAGGGATCTATGTGCGCTGTGGCTACACGTTGGAAATACTGACCAAAGCGGATGTTGTAATTTTTTCTAAAACTGGAACTCTGACGCAAGGAACATTGACGGTGGTAGCGGTTGAGCCTATCGGCTTTGATGCTAGAGACCATCACTCTATTTCAGAGACAGAATTAGTTGCCCTTGCTGCCTCCGAGTTACTTGCCCTCGCGGCATCGGTCAAACACGGTCTGCGGCATCCTGTTGCGGAAGCGATCGTTCGTTATGCCCAAACCCTGGAGATTGAAATCTTTCCCTGCGAAGCTTGGGAGCATCACCAAAATCTGGGTCTAGGTGTATCTGCAACGGTGAATGGCAAGCGAGCTTTAGTCGGAAGCCGTCACTATCTATCGAGCGAAGGCGTTGACCTAACTGCTTTTCCAGAACCGATTTGTGCAGGAGATGCAGACAGACAAGGGATGTGGTTTGTCTACGTGGCGCGAG
Source organism: Phormidesmis sp. (assembly GCA_965277365.1). Classification (GTDB taxonomy): domain Bacteria; phylum Cyanobacteriota; class Cyanobacteriia; order Leptolyngbyales; family Leptolyngbyaceae; genus Phormidesmis_A. The sequence continues at coordinate 622,500 of CBDICO010000008.1, forward strand.
ACGGGCAACTTTTAGGTAGAATCGACTGCTGTGATGAAGTGCGCCCAGAAAGTAAATCGGTGATTGCTGCACTACGAGATCGCGGTTTAGAAGTTCACATCGTTACAAGCAACAGTCAGCAGGTTGCCCATCGAGTTGCAGATTGGCTAGAGTTGCCCTGGCAGTTTGTTCATGCCGAAACTTTACCCGAAGCAAAGTTATCTTTATTAGATGAGTTACAGACCTCTGGGAAAACGGTGATTTACATGGGGGAAGGAATGGATGACTATGCCGCAATGCGAAAAGCAGATGTGGCGATCGGGACTCATCGCTCTTGTCCGCTCAATCGTGAGACGGCAGACTTGCTGATTCCCGACGGCGATCTAAACAGTTTGCTGACCGTGCTAGATCTGGCTCAAGATGCGATCGACATCATCCACCAAAACATTACGCTGATTGCAGTTCCCAATATCAGCATTGTATTGTTGAGCATTATCTTTGCGCTTGATCCCATCCTGGCAGTGATCTTGAGTCAGTCAGCGAATCTGTTAGCTGAACTCAATGGGTTACGTCCACTTTTGGGTAGACAGACAGAAAGACCAAGACTCGCAATGAGTTGAATGCTTTTCTGTGCTGGATGAATCAGTACTTCAAATTGCGAGTAGCTCGACAGATGTGAAATCTAGACAGAGTTATACACTGCCGTCAATCATCTAAGTTTTATTCCCAAGACTACTGGGAAAGTTCCATCGCCTCGCCACAGTGAGGACAAACGAGTGCCCGTTTTGACCGCTTCTTTTCTACTTCTTCAGCAAATCCAGAGGCAATAATACCAGCGGGGAGAGCAACTAACCCTAATCCCATGACCGCAATGCAACCCCCGAGTATTTTACCAAGCGGTGTCACTGGATAAACATCGCCATAGCCCACGGTCGTTAATGTAATCACTGCCCACCACATTGAGGCGGGAATATTGGGAAAGCGCTCAGGCTGTGCGGCGTGTTCGACATAGTAAATTAAGCTGGACGAAATCATCAATAATCCGAACACCGTAAAGAGGGCTGAAAATAAGCTTTCCCGCTTGGCTTTGATCACCCGTCCCAAGGTTCGCATCGCCTCAGAATATCGCCCAATTTTTAGCAGTCGCGCTAATCGTAAAAGATGCAGTTCGCGAATGAAAACAGCATTAGGAAAAGTGATAAATAAGTAATATGGCAAAATCGAAATAAAATCTATGATCGATAACGGAGTCAGAATGAACTTCAAGCGCCCTCGAATCGGATGCCTAAATTCTGGTTCCAGCGTACAAGTCCACAGACGCAATAAATATTCGATCGTGAAAGCTGCCACCGAAATCGTTTCAAAATCTAGAAAGTGACTTTTGTAAGGAATGGAGATTTCATCGACTGTTTCAAACGTAAATGCCAAGATATTTAAGCAAATAAGGACAATCATAAACAGATCGAAAAACTTGCCGATCGCTTTGTTGTTTGGTGAAACTTCAATCACTCGATAGACTGCTGATTTGATCGCACTCAGCCGAATTCGTGTCATGCTGCTATGCTCGTTTTCTAATGGGCTGGTTGTTGAGATAAGTTAAAGGAGTTCGGGGATCAAATTGTCGATTGTCAAAAAACGTCTCAATTCCACGCGATTGGGGTTCTTCCAACACAATCGCGCCTTGTTCGAGCGCTTTCGCTGCCTGTCTCCACAAATCTTCGCGGTTTACTGCATTAACCATTCCCTGAATATCAATGTTTGGCGGTAGATAGCCCCAACGAATACATTCCGCTACAAACCAAGTATCGTGGCTTTTGTAGGGATAAGAGGCTTGGTTTTGCCAGAACTTGATCCGATTCGAGGGATTCTTTAACCAGCGATTGCTGCCTAGGTTGAAATTGCCCTGCAAGTGATCGAGCAGATCACGCTGAGAACCTCGGAGGTAGCCTTGACTGACGAAGAGTGCCACCAACTCCGCCCAGTTATCTGCGCGATCGCACCAAATCTGTGCTTCTTGAATCGCCATCAATAGCGCCTGGGTTGCTTTCGGATAAGAATTCACCCAATCAGCCCGCATCGCAAATGCCTTTTCGGGATGATTCGCCCAGAGTTCACCCGTAGTTAGCGCAGTATATCCAATTTGAGTATTTACTAATTGCAGTGCGAATGGATCATCCACACAAAATGCATGAACGGTTCCTGTTTCCATGTTGGCAACCATCTGATCTGGTGGAACCACGACCATTGACACATCGGTATCGGGATTAATATCACCTGCTGCTAACCAATAGCGCAACCATAAATCATGAGTGCCACCCAGACAAGGAATCGCAATCTTGAGCTTCATTCCCGGTCCGCCTGCTTTTGCCCGTTCTACACTCTCTTTTAGCGTGGAGCTATCCGAGCGCAAGCTTAAATTCTGATAGATATTTGCCACAGCGATGCTCTGACCATTTACATTCAGTCGCGCCAAGATAGACATCCGTGCCTGCGCTCCATCTACTGTCTTCCCTGCCATGATTAAATAGGGCAAAGAGCTAGGCATCTGTGCCCCTGAAATTCCGAATGGTTCTTCTAACGCAATATGACTTTGTAGAGTTTGCCACGAATCATATTGAACCAGTTCTACTCCAGTCATTCCGTACTTGCTCAACAGTCCTTTCTCTTTCGCAATGATCAGGGGAGCCGCATCCAGCAATGGTAGCAAGCCGAGTTTGACCGTTGTCACTTCCGGGATATTTGTGAGGTGGGGAGAGACTTGGGAAGTCTCAGCGAACGATCTCGTACAGCCATTAACCGCAACGGTTCCCGCCGCAGAAATCGCAGTTTCTATAAATCGCCGTCTAGAAAGCATTGGTTCAGTTTCCTCGGGCTTTGTGATCAAGCGATTTGCTCAGTTTACTAACCTAACTCGACCCTGATCTAAGTCGTATTGCGCCCCGACAATTTTGACTTTCTCCACCTTTACAAGGTCACTTAAAATTGGCTCAGACGTTCTGATGCGATCAACCGTCTGGCAAACATTTGCAATCACTGCTGCATGGATCGCATCAGAGTCGAACGCTTTGATTTGAGAAAGGGCAGGCTCGATCGCTCGAATCAACGCGCTAACGTGTCCTGAAACTTTCAGATGATTCACCGCCGCTGTTACTGCGCCACAGCGCTCATGTCCTAGCACTATTACCAAAGTCACACCGAACTCTGAAACCGCATACTCAATGCTGCCCAGCACTACATCGTCAACCACATTTCCAGCCACCCGAATCACAAAAAGATCGCCCAGACCCTGATCAAAAATCACTTCTGGCGGCACTCGCGAATCTGAACAGCCCAGCACGATCGCGATTGGATGTTGCCCCGCTGCAATTTCGTGAATTCGAGTCGAGTCTTGATGCTGATGTGTCAGCTTTTTATCCACATAGCGATCGTTGCCTTCCATCAGCAGTTGCAGGACTTGATTCGCTGTCATAGTGGTTCATTTACCGGATAGATTGTCCTAAGAATAGACTATGCTGAAGATCTAAGTGCAGTAGCATTTGGATCTTCAGCAAATGTTTTCTGGATCGCGATCCTACTTTAATCCCAAGACATTCAGAACGAAGTACAATCCCATCGAAAACGTCAATGCACCTAGAAAGATGCAAACGGGCAAGGTAAGCACCCACGCTAGCAAGAGACTCCGAACCGTATCCTTTTGGATTCCAGAACCATTTGCGGTCATTGCTCCCGCAATTCCAGAAGATAAAACGTGCGTTGTACTCACAGGCAATCCATAGTGATCCGCCGCAAAGATTGTCGTCATTGCGACTAATTCCGCCGATGCACCTTGAGCATAGGTCAAATGCTCTTTGCCAATCTTTTCTCCGACTGTCACCACAATTCGCTTCCAGCCAATCATCGTGCCGCACCCTAGCGCTAATGCGACCGCAAATTTCACCCAGTTTGGAATAAATTCAGTGGCACCTTGAAGCTGTTTCGCGTAGCCTGTCAGCGTCTTTGCTTCCGCCGCGTCGGTAAACGTCCCCTTTTTATCAAGCTTACTAATCGCCTTTCCAACTAAGTAGATGTTGCTTCTCAAGGAACGGCGATCGTCTTTCGAGACTTCTTTGATCGCTGTTTTGCCCGCGAACTTATCTGAAATCTCACGGTTTGTGCTAGCTAGTGCCGCAATTGTTTTATCGCTTGACCCGCCTGACTTGAGGAACCTGGACAATTCATCGTGCGCCTCTTTTCCCTGAATCGAAATTCCAGGCGTAGCGCGTTTGTCTAGGGAGACGATCGCGGCTTTTGAGGACTCTGAAAGTTTGCTAAACGTCGCCGCATCCAAACCTAAATCCAGGGCGTAGATACTGGGCAGGATACCTATCAGAATTAACATAATCAGTCCCATGCCTTTCTGCCCGTCGTTTGAACCGTGAGCAAAACTAACGCCAGTGCAAGTTAGCATCAGCAAGGCTCGAATCCAGAAGGGTGGTGGGGCTTCTCCTTCAGGGGAGCGATACAAATCTGGGTTTTTGATCAGCGCTTTTGCAGCCAATAACAGCAATGCTGCCCCAGTGAAGCCAACTAAGGGTGAGAGCAATAGTGATTGAAAGACCTCAGCCGCTTTCTGCCAGTTCACCCCTTCTCCAAAAGGCGCACCGGATACCACTGAATTCGCTAAACCGACTCCCAAGATTGATCCAATCAGCGTATGCGAACTCGAAGCAGGTAAGCCGAGATACCACGTCCCCACATTCCAGATGATGGCTGAGATCAAGAGTGCGAATACCATCGCAAAACCTGCTCCTGAACCCGCATTCACTACAAGCTCAACAGGCAACAGCGCAATGATGCCAAATGCGACTGCTCCTGTCGAAGTTAATACTCCAAGCAGATTCCACATTCCCGACCAAATCACAGCATAATTTGGCTTGAGGGTATTGGTATAGATGACAGTGGCAACCGCGTTGGCAGTGTCGTGAAAGCCATTGACAAACTCAAATCCCAGTGCAAGACCTAGTGCCAGGAGTAAAAAGATCCCGTTAACCAGTGATAAATCTCCCAAAAAGTCCATGTGATCCTCCTACTGAGATAGAAAATGATTCAGACTGTGAAAAATACTTTGAACAGAAATGGGTTAGCCGACAAATATCTACAGCCATTTCTTCACCGGCTAACGCAAGCTCGGTGTGGCGAATGAGTCAGGGCTCCCACCGAATGATTCATGACTACACCTGAATCGAAAGATCGGAAATCTGTTAGCAGAATACCTTCTTCAGATTAATTTTTGGATAACAATAGGTAAAAAAGAGGTGTTTAGATAGTTAAGTCCGCTGGCTTATCGTTAAAAAGAGTATTGAATCTGCTGAAGTTTTGAGAGTCACAAAGACATAACAGATTGTTGAGGTGAAATCCACTCGCCTTTGCAAACGGACAGGTAAAGAGAGTCGTAGGTTAAAATCTCTCTGTGCTATCTTGAGGGTCGAGATTCTCATCCTTCGCGAACACAGATTACATCAATCTGCTATGCGAAGATGCAGAAACAAACTCTCCCAGAACTCGATATCTAGAACAGCAGCCTCTCAGGTTACACCAAGCTTGCGATTGTATTGACAGTCGTCGCTATGATGATGCTATAGAAAAAGAAAGAGACAAATTCCTGCGCTAGGACTAATCGCCGTAGCGGTCGTGCTGTGATCGACACATCGGATGTTTGCGAAGTCATGCTAATGGTGAAGGCAAAATATAAAAAATCAAAATAATCTGGTAGCTCGTCGGTTGGAAATTCTAGTCCTCCAGCATATTTTTCTAAATCCGCCTCATCGACTTCGTTATAATAGGCTCTGGCATAGTGCAGCGCAAACATAGCATGGGTCAAGAACCAAGAGCATAAAACTGCACCTAGTGACAGCCAAATTTGAATGAGCAGAAGAGGCTGTGGGGTCGTCTTGATGTCAGCTAGCATAAAGCCAATGATGAAAACGCTCGAACAAGCAGTAAAAACCACTAGGGCAAGGATAGCAGCAGCGTTAGGCTCTCGCACCCGCGCATGGCTCAGTGTCTGTTCTGGTGTAGCATTGAGGATAGAGCAGATTAAGCCTAGATAAGACAGAATGCTCACGTCCCAACCAACCAGCAGCGGAATTTCGCTTTGCAGCGATCGGGGCAGCATTAGAGGGATCAACACACCTAGCCCGATGGAAAGAGCTAAACGGGCTTCTGGATTAAGCCGTCTGAGCAATCGAGTGAAGTTCCTGATCATCAGCACACCTATAAAGAATAGAGTCTCAAAGTAATGGTGAAATTTAGCTCATCTTCCATTTGGACAGGAATGACACCGACTGAAGCGACATGGTAGAGCAAAACCGAATTGTCTGATTGCTTTAGAATCGGAGAAATCAAACATTCTACATATCCTGCAATCTACCGGAATAGACCGAGTTTCGTGTTAATCATCCTTGCTGCGATGTTGGTTAAGATGTGTTTTACATAACACCTGACTAAAAGTTCAGGTTTTCTTTACTATTGCTCTGAACTATTGCCTCGAGAGGTTCTAAAAAGGATTGTTTAACGTCTGAAGGAAGCGCTTAGTCTGAGGCATGAATACTCAGAATAGAGGATTGACGTGAAAAGAGAGATTGTGCCTTACGGCGATACTTCGGTCAGGAAAGTAGCCGTTCAATTTGGTGTAGCGAAAAGCTATGTCCAAAATCTGCTCCAACTGAAGAAAAGCCAAAGTCACCTAGAACCCCAAAAGCAAGGTGGGCAGTGAAGGTGCAGTTAGCCGAGTACGGTAGCGAATTAGCGGCAATGGTTCAAAGCCATTCTGACGCAACTCTAGCCGCATACTGTGAGTTTTTTGGAGAGCACTATAACGTTTGGGTCTGTGCTAGTGTCATTGCTGTACCTTGCACAAACAACAACTAACGCGAAAAAAAACGTTACGCAGTAGCCAAGCGACTCCAGAGCAAGTCCAAAAGCTGAGAGTAGAGTAATGGGAGAAGGTCAAATACATTGAGGCAGAAAACCTTATGTTTATTGACGAGATGGGTGTTTTACTGGGTTTGACATGGACCCATGCTAGAAGCAATTGTGGCAGCAGAGTCTATGACTTTAAGCCCTACTACCGAGGCGCAAAAGTAAGTGTGATTAGGGGGCAGCAGCTTAAAGTAGGTGTTAGCAGTCATGACGCTAGATGGCTCAATGGATGGTGATGCCTACAAAGTTTTTATTGAACATTTCCTACTGCTGCAATGATGGGTTGGTGCAGTTGTGGTCATGAATAATTTGCCTGCACATAAAGTTGCGGAAATTCAGCCTTTAATTGAATCAGTTGGTGCCAGCGTTTTGTATTTGTCCCCGTACTCTCCTGAATTTAATCTGATTGAACATTGGTGGTCACAATTAAAAGCGTTCCTGAGACTATTTTCCCCAGCTACTGCCTCTGGTGTTGATGGTTTAATTAAAATAGCACTTCAATTGATGAATCCTGAACACCTCAAAAGTTGGTTCACACAGTGCTGTTACTGTACCTCCTAAACCCCGAATCCGCTGTATTTGATGTTAAAGGAGTAAATCAATTTAGATGACTCCTTTTTTTCTGAGCTTACCGCCCCCATCCGGCATCTCTGCTGACTTCCAAGCCCCTTATCACCCCCTGAAATTGATCTCACCGAACAGTTTTAGATTGCGATCGCAATCGTGGTGGGGACTTTTTGCTGCCCCGTTCATAAATAAACATCGCTCGACATGATTCATCTCCTGATGTGTTAGTTTGACTGGTCGAGTACCGTCCCAAATCCACCACCTCCGGGTGTTTTGATGACAAATACATCTCCTGGACGCATCGCAACTTCTGCTTTGCTCGTGAGAGACTCGATCGTGCCATCTTGCCGCACCACCGAGTTGCACCCAGTTGCGCCTGATTCCCCGCCTGCTAACCCAAACGGTGGAACGGTGCGATGCCCTGACAAAATTGCAGCCGTCATCGCCTCACGAAATCGAATCCGACGAATCGCGCCATTTCCGCCTCGATGCTTGCCGATGCCGCCACTGTTGGGTCGAATTGAAAAGGCTTCAACCAACACCGGGAATCGCCACTCTAAAACTTCTGGATCAGTCAGCCGCGAGTTCGTCATGTGCGTCTGAACGGCATCGGTTCCGTCGAACTGCTCACCTGCTCCAGAGCCGCCACAAATTGTCTCGTAATACTGATACTGTTCATTTCCAAAGGTGAAATTATTCATCGTGCCTTGGGATGCTGCCAACACGCCGAGAGCACCATAGAGCGCATTGGCGATCGCTTGCGAAGTTTCAACATTCCCAGCAACCACCGCAGCCGGATACTGAGGATTGAGTAGACAGCCTTCTGGCACAATGATTTCGAGCGGTTTAAGACAACCTGCATTCAGTGGGATATCATCATCTACCAGCGTCCGAAACACATAGAGAACCACTGCTTTGCAGATCGCTAAGGGCGCATTCAAGTTAGTGGATTGTTGGGGTGAGGTGCCGGTGAAATCAATACAAGCAGAACGAGTGGTGTGATCGATCGTCACGTTGACGCAAATCTGACTGCCATCGTCCATTGGGTATTGAAAACTGCCAGGCTTTAGAACATCGATCACTCGACGTACCGATTCCTCAGCATTAGACTGAACGTGCTGCATATAGGCTTGCACTGTTTCTAATCCATAGTGTTCCATCATGTGGTGAAGTTCCCGCACGCCTTGCTCATTCGCTGCAATCTGGGCTTGGAGATCACCGAGATTCTGAACCGGATTGCGAACGGGATAGTTCCCTATAGTCAACAGTTCTAGTAGTTCTGCTTCCTGAAAGCGCCCCTGATCCACAATCTGCACGTTATCAAGCAAAATGCCTTCTTGATGGATCGTTGTACTGTATGGCGGCATTGAACCCGGTGTGATGCCGCCAATATCTGCATGGTGTCCGCGTGAAGCGACATAAAACATCGGAGCATCAGAGCTAGACACAAAAACCGGAGTGATCACGGTAATATCTGGTAAATGTGTACCGCCGTTGTAGGGATTGTTGGAGGCAAAGGCATCTCCGGGTTTTAGCGTATTTCCTCTTGCTCGAATTAAACTGTTCACGCTTTCGCTCATTGAGCCTAGATGAACGGGAATATGGGGAGCATTCGCGACTAATTGCCCGAATTGATCAAAGATGGCACAAGAGAAATCAAGCCGTTCTTTGATGTTGACTGAATAGCTCGTGTTTTGCAGCGTGATTCCCATTTCTTCGGCGATCGCGCGCACCAAATTGTTAAAAATCTCTAGCAAAACCGGATCAGGTGTGGTGGCGATCGCTGCTGTGGTTGTTGGTTTCACCTGGTCGATTCTGCTCAAAATCAGACAGCTTTGTTGGGTGAGTTCTGCACACCATCCAGGTTCAATGACGTTTGTTCCGGTGGGTTCAAGGATTAGTGCGGCTCCGGTAATGCGATCACCGGGTCTCAGATCTTGACGACGATAAATTGGAGTCTCGTGCCAGTCGTCTTTCGTGTAAATTTGTACCGTTGCAATGGACTGAAGCGGTACAGTTCTGTCGGGCAGTGACGGTTCTGTGATCGGTGTGGCGTGGGCAATGGCTTCCACTGAAACCGCTTCAACAATTAAGCTTTTGTTGGGCATCGAAAACCCATAGCGTTGCTGGTAAATCTCTTCAAACTGAAGCCGCATCGTTTCGGCTCGATCGAAATCTACTGTTAACGCTGAGTCTGTTCCTTCATACCGCAACCGCGCTTTCAGTAGCGTTTCAATGCGATCGTCACCCATATCTTGAGCCGCGATTTCTGCTCGACTTTCTGCACTCAGGATTGCAAGGGTTTGCTGTAATGCAGAAACGGTCTCTACGGTTAAATGCGATTCAACTGCTTTTTCTTTCAGTGCTCGGACATCAGCTAACCCGATACCATACGCTGATAGTACGCCAGCGAACGGATGAATAAAGATTTGGGTCATTCCTAACGCTTCCGCAATTAAGCAGGCGTGCTGTCCTCCTGCGCCACCAAAGCAACAGAGCGTGTATTCGGTGACATCGTAGCCGCGTTGCACCGAAATCTTTTTGATCGCGTTTGCCATTTTGTCGATCGCAATCTCTAGAAATCCGGCTGCGACTTGTTCATCGGTGCGACTGTCTCCAGTTTTGGCTTGAATTTCTGCCGTTAGAGTCGCGATTTTTTGTTTGACGATCGCGCGATCGAGCGGTGAATTTCCCTCAGTTCCAAACACCTGCGGAAAGAATGCAGGCTGAATCTTGCCCAACCGAACATTGCAATCGGTCACGGTTAACGAGCCGCCTTTACCATAGCAAGCAGGACCTGGATGCGCTCCAGCCGATTCAGGACCCACACGATAGCGAGACCCATCAAACCGCAAGATTGATCCGCCGCCTGCTGCAACCGTGTGAATCGACATCATTGGCGCACACAGCCGCACTCCCGCTACTTCGGTTTCAAACGTGCGCTCGTACTCACCATTGAAGTGAGACACATCGGTTGAAGTGCCCCCCATATCAAAGCCAATGATTTGGTCAAATCCCGCCATTGTGCTGGTTTTGACCGCGCCAACAATGCCGCCTGCAGGACCTGAAAGAATGCTATCTTTGCCTTGGAATCGCTGCGCTTCGGTTAGACCGCCATCGGATTTCATGAATTCTAGCTTTGTCCCGGATTCGTGCTGTTGCAATGCGGCTCCCACTTGATCGACATACCGCCGCAGAATTGGAGAAAGATAAGCATCGACGACAGTTGTGTCACCCCGACGAATCAGCTTCATCAATGGACTCACTTCATGAGAGACCGAAACCTGATTGAAGCCAACCTGACGAGCAATTTCAGCAACTTGCTGTTCGTGTTGTGGGTAGCGATAACTATGGAGAAACGCGATCGCGACTGCCCGAATCCCATCCTTAAAAGCTTCCTGCAATTCGGTAGTCAACCGCGCTACTTCGTCGGGTGCGATCGGAACTAACTCTTCACCTTGTGCGGAGTAGCGTTCTTCGACCTCAATCACCTGCTCATACAACCGTTCTGGTAGAACAATGTGACGCGCAAAGATATTCGGACGGTTCTGATAGCCAATCTGTAGTGCATCTCGAAATCCTTCGGTGATCAGAAGCAAAGTCCGCTCACCTTTGCGCTCTAGTAGCGCATTAGTCGCAACCGTGGTTCCCATTTTCACCACGTCAACCGTTCCTGGCGGAATCGATTGGTCACGCGATAGACCTAAAATATCTCGAATACCTTGAATGACAGCATCTTCGTACTGTTTAGGCTGTTCTGAGAGTAGCTTGTAGATGATAATCCACTGTTGTTCACCGAGTGAAGTAATTTGGAACCGTTCAGGCGTTTGGGCGAGTCGATCGACAATCAAGTGATCGTCTGTGATAGCGACTAAATCAGTAAATGTACCGCCCCGATCTGCAAACACTTTTAACATAGCTTCCTCGCTCTATAAAATACAAAAGCGCTTAATGGCTTCTGATTCTTATTGAACCGCAGACAATGGGGAAGTTCTACTGACAGCTATAGGCGCTTTTTAGATGCTTGTAAGTTGTCAAGATTTAGTGTTGTAAATCGAAGGCTGAAGCTCAAGTCATCGATTTGAGATGTTTCCACTTCCAGGCTGCCGAGGTTTGGTCTTGAGCGACCTGTACGATTTCGGTTGGGGGAGAAACGCGATCGCCATTCTCATGGAATCTGAGTTCACCTGTAACACCATTGATCACTTTTCCTTGAACTTTGAAGAACTGCCGCATTCTAACGATGAGATTTTCGCCCTCTGAATGTCTTTCTAACGCTTTGAGCAGCATTAAAACAGCATCAAATGCCGTTGCGCTCCGCCAAGTTAAATTTTCCGCTCCCCACAATGCAGCACCCATTTCGCAGAAGGCTTGAGCCAGTGAATTGGAGCTTTCGCAGCCATTCTGCTTGCTGTGCCAATGCCAGGGAATGCAAGCAATCAACTTGTTATGGGTTAACTCTAGTTGACCGCGTTCTTGCATCCAGTGCAACACACTCTCCTGATAAAACGTTGCAGAACCCGCGATCGTACATTTTCTCAGATTGAAGCGGCTAATCAACCCGATGTTGTTGAGCGAGTTTGGCTCAATTCCACCGTCGGGAACCAGAATGATCAAATCGATCTTGTCTTGAATCTTCATTAAGTAAGATTGAAGCTGATGAACTTCTCCACCAAGCTGTTTATATTCAGATTGAAGCTTAAACTGCTCTGGATATTGCCTTAAACTTTCTTCGAGCGAGTTTCGATAAGAGCAACTATAGCTACTATTTTCGTTGTAGATAATGGCAACCGTTTGAGAAGGTTCAGCCGCTAAATATCGAATGAGTTGAGCAGCGTTAATTTTGTCTTGAGTCGTGATTCTATAGAACCCAATACTATCTTCTATCTGAGATAATTGATTAGAAGTACTCGATGCGTTAACTAAAACAATGCCTTTATCGGTGTAGAAGTTTAATGCTGTTTGAGTCATTTCGCTAGAATAATGACCAATCACCGCCATCAAGTCGATTTCATTCGCCAAATTTGCCAATTTCTCAGCCGTTTGATTATACGGAGCGTAAACATTGTTTGGATCATTCACGACCATGATGCGTAAAGCAACTTTTCCAAACCCGATGCGGCTTCTCCCACAAATCGAAAATAGAGAGTGATCCTCGGTTTCCGACGATAGAAACTCTGCTTCCAGATCAGTCGAATCAAACTGTTGGAAATTTACCATTGACTGAATTTGAGCCACTCCTCGGAGGATTTCTGCGGCGATCACCCCTTGATTGTGATGAAATGGAACCACCACAGCAAGCGTGTAAGTTTTGATTCCCCGTTGCTGTAAAAATGCTTTTTGAAACTCTACTAAGCAATTGTTGATATAAATACAAATTTCCGGGTTTCCTCGTCGATGAAGCGTTTTCTCTTCGCTCCAGGCTTTTGCAAAGAATAAAAGAGCTTGATAGTAACTTCCCTGCTGATAGCGATGGATCGCTTTGATTTGAGCTTGAGCGATCGTTTGATGCGAAGGATGCAGAAAAACCTGACTGCCAAAGCTGCCTTGAAAGTTATCACTATTTAATTGAGGAGCTGGGTTAAGCTTGTAGCCGTTCTCAGAATTCAGCAAAAAATTCAGAATTAATGTCCAATTATTTGCAACTTCAGTTTGTTCAACGTTCATCAATTGAGCAATTCTCGGATAAACGATGCTAGAGAGCCGATTTCCAACCTCTGCATCAGATATCTTAATAGCATCAGCAATTTGTTGGCGACGGTAGCCGAGTAGAAACCGACAAATCATTTCTTTGTCGCGCTCTAACAGTAATTTACGTTCTGGAGTTTTCTCTAGATTTTGAAAAAATCGCTCAATATCAATGCTTAACTGTTCAACAATCTGCTGATGACCATCCATCATGACTTGTTCCAAAATATCAAATATCAGAGGCTCACGTTCTACCTAAAACAGTATCTCAGCAAGCATTTACTCAGCACTTACAACTGTAAGGGAAACAGCCTACAGGCATCATCCTTACATTCTATCGAATTCTCTTATATTGAATCTATTAACTACCGCAATATCCCAAATGCGAGGCTATTTCTGCTTTGCCTCAAGTGGCTAACGGGCATTGCTTGGGACTAGATGTAGCCTCGGATGGAACTTCTTCCTCATCTTTCTCAGCCTTTGATGTCGCAACACCTGAAAGCGCGATCGTTTTCCCGTTTTTGAACTCCACCTAGAAACGACGGTTGCTGCTACCAGTTCATTAGGCGATTCATCAGCAAATTCGTAATCTACTCCTCACTTCAATCGTTCCTCAGCAAATTTAGAGCAGGATCGGGCATCTCCAGCCTTTTATTGCATCACCGCTTGCATCAGTTGAGCTGTTTTTAACCTCCTTCCATTTCACGGGAACTTATGACACAACTCGTTGGCTGCATTTTCCATAGTCGCTATCGCATTGAGTCACTTTTGGCTCGGCAGACAGGTCGGCGAACGTGTCTAGCAACTGATTTACGAACGGGCGCATCGGTTGTGATTAAACTACTGCTGTTTGGACCCGACTTCACTTGGAGTGACCTGAAACTGTTTGAGCGTGAAGCAGCAGTGCTAAAATCACTCGACCATGAGGCGATTCCAAAGTACCTCGATAGCTTTGAGGTAGAAACCGAATTAGGTAAAGGATTTGCCTTGGTTCAGTCATACATTGAGGCAAAATCATTGCAGCAGTGGATGCAATCAGGACGAACGTTTAGCGAATCAGAACTCAAGGCGATCGCAATTTCGCTCCTCAAAACGCTCGATTACCTGCACCAGCGTCACCCAAATGTGGTGCATCGAGATGTGAAACCCAGCAACATTCTCCTGAGCGATCACAGTTGGTGGAACTCTGGAAGAATCCACCTCGTTGATTTTGGCTCTGTGCAAACGGTCGCGTCGAGTGGAACCCGAACGGTTGTCGGAACCTACGGCTATATGCCCCCCGAACAATTTGGCGGGCAGACGCTTCCCGCTTCTGATTTGTATGCGTTAGGAGTAACGCTGATTCATCTAGCGAGTGGGCAATCCCCGGATCAATTACCACAGCGGGAAATGCGACTGTTGTTTGAAAATCATGTGAGATTAGATTCGCACTGGATCAACTGGCTAAGATGGCTGACCGAGCCAAGCCTCGATCGCCGAGCAGTTTCGGCAAAACAGGCATTAAAAGAGTTAGAACCCTCCTCAAAATCTCCCGTCAGCGCAAGCTCACCCCTTCCAGTTCAGCCTGCGGTGAGCATTGTGCAACCGCAGGTTTTGGAGCGACCTGAGAAAAGCCTCCTCTCAGGGGAAAGCACTCAACCCCTTGCAACTCAACCCGTCAAGAATGAGGTTGAAGCCTCTTCTACAAAAGATGTTAAGAAGGCATCCAACTCAGTTATCAAGGCGTGGTTCTGGGGTCTGGGCATTTCCTTTATCCTTCCAGTGGGAGTAATTATGCTGCTTTCTCGACCTTCTGTTGAATCTTATCTAGCAGATGGCGATGACTTTTATCAGCAGCAAAACTACGATCGGGCTATAGAAAACTATACCCAGGCGCTCAAGCTTGACCCAAATAATGTCGGAGCTTACGTTAAGCGCGGGGAGACCTATGAAATTAAAAAAGACTATGATCATGCCATTGCTGACTATAACCAGATCCTAAAACTGGACCCGAAGAATATTGATGCTTACAACGATCGCGGCAATGCCTTTAACGACAAGCAGGACTACGATCGTGCCCAAGCTGACTTTAATCAGGTCTTACAACTGGACTCGAAGAATGCCTATGCTTACAACGGGCGCGGAATCGCTTTCTACTACAAGCAAGATTACGATCGTGCGATGACTGACTACAATCAAGTATTAAAACTTGACCCGAAGTATTCCTATGCTTACAATAATCGGGGACTTGTCTATGAAGCTAGAAACAGTCATGCAGCGGCGATGGCTGACTTCGATCAGGCTCTCAAACTTGACCCTAATTGTGTGGATGCTTACATTAGTCGGGGGTTCATTTTTGCTCATCGGCAAGACTATGATCGAGCAATGGTCAACTACAACCAAGCGCTAAGACTTGACCCCAAGAATGTCGGAGCTTACTTCGATCGCGGCGAAACTCACTTAGATCAAGGCAGTTATGAAGCTGCCATTGCTGACTTCAACCGAGCGCTAGAGCATGATTCCGATTATACCGAGGCTTACTACTTCCGCGGACTCGCTAACAAAAATGTGGGTTGTCAGCCGGACGCTTTAGCAGACCTGGAAAAATTTGTCAGTCTCACGCATGATGTTGAGCTAAAACAGAAAGCTCAAACAGAAATCTTGCGCTTGCGCTCAGTGCCATAATTTTGCGATCGCCCTGTCAACGATGGCAGATACGGTAACGGGGATTGCATTGAAGTTACCCACAAGTAGAAGACTGACAGATCACTAGTCACTTGCAACAGAATTCGATTCTAAGCTTCTAACAGCAAAGGGAGCGCTCTCAGCAAGTTGGGTAGAGAAGCGATTTCAGAGATACACTAATCGATTAGCTCTACTGACTGAAAAAGATGTTGAAGTGCATCTGAAATTTATGCAAATAACTCATACGCTGAAACCTCCGAGTGTCGTGTTTGATCCTCGGTTGATGCTGAAAGCTCTGTTTTAAGCGGTGTTATCATATCTCGTGCTTTGTGTCGTATGACTTTATCGACTAAAAAGCCTACTGCGTTTGGGTTTGAATGTTGTAGCTGGAAATTTTTGACTGTTTCGATCGCATTTTTTTATTCCGCTCTTGTACAAGCCTGATTTAGGAGCGATCGACCATTTTTGAACACCTCTAGCGTTCCTTGAGTACGATGAGCTGTTTTTCCTTCAAGCACTTGATACTGATAATCCCCCTGCTTGAAGTGATACACTTGAGCCGCTCCGGTATTGTCGATCGTCCCCTTGCTCAAGCTCAACTGACCGAGCAGACCTGTCCCTCGGTAGAGTAGTTCGCCAGATCGGTGCTTTTTCCAAATATTAACCGTGTAGTCATCTTTGCACTTTAGACTGAGTACCAAATCAGCCGTAGAGTCGCCGAGGCAGGCAAGCAGATCGGTGCTGAACCACAAACGATCCAACCTAGCAGCAATACAGATTTTACAATTGTTTTCATCATTTCTTTTTGTAGTTTTGAGTGTTTGGTTTGGCAAATCGACTTTAGTTGAGTAAGAGAGCAAGATTTTCGGATGCACAAAGCGCGTGCGGTGTCATTGCAGGGACATAGATAAAAACTCCGGGCTGCAAAGTAATCTCACATCTTTCTAAGGTGAATACTCCGTGCCCTTCAATGACTGCGATCGAGATGTCGTGAGGGGCAGTATGCTCAGAAATTTCTGTTCCAGCAGTGAGACAAAGTAGCGAAATGCGATTCCGTTCATTTTTTACGATAGCTTTGCGGGTCACGCCAGGTTTTGTATAGTCCGCCAGTTGTCGCAGATTGATGCCGATTCCAGCATTGTTTTCTGAAAGGATTGACATTGTTAATCTCCTATTTCAAGGTTGGTTACAGTTTGCGAGTTGCACACAAGGTGATGTAGCCTAGATCTGATTGATGCTGATTGAGGACTCGTCGCATGGTCAGAATACGATCGCGCATCATAGGCTGAGTCATCATATTCCAAAAAATCTGAGCCGTTTGGATGACTCCTTCATCTTGTAACACTTGGATTGGATCGAACAGACTCATGGCTCCAATTTGCTGTTGGGTAACAGTTAGCCCCGCCTGCTGGAAAGTATCGATCCAATCTGTTTCGGTCAACGGCGTAGCATTAACGCGAATCGCTTGTGTCAGATCTTGGCGAAGTCTGTCCAAATTATCACGCGCTAACAGTTCATGGCTGAGGAACTTGCCACTGACTTTGAGACGATCTCGCACCCCTGCCAGAATCTTGGCTTTGCCAGTAGGCAATTGCATCGTTAATATCGCTTCTGCGAGGATATGATCAAAAGATGCAGGAATATCTTCTAGCTGAAAAATGCTGCCTTGAATAAATTGAACCTGATGAGTTAAGCCTGCTGATCGAGCCTTGTTTCGTGCGATTTTAACTCGATCGGCATCTTGTTCTATCCCAACGACCTGGACGTTGTAGCATTTTGCCATTGCAATGGCACTGCTTCCTAACCCAGAAGCCAATTCGAGAACGGTTTCACCAGGCTTGAAATTCGCCCACTGAAAGAGTTGTGCTGTAGCGGCACGTCCACCTGGACGGAGAACCGTTTTACCCGCAGCGGCTAGAACAACGTGACCCGGTGCGGTAGTTAGATCTTGTGTCATGGTTTGAATCATCCTTCTCTAATACAGTTGATTGAGGTCGCTTTGACTTCAGATAAGACAGGTACTGTGACCCAACAGTGAGAACAAAACCAGCAAATCTCATGATGCTGAATGTGCCGGAGCAATGGGTAAGAGCAGTAGGGGCAATCGTGCATATTCTTGACCTCTTACGGAAAAACAATTTTAGGATTCGCGGCGTGTCCAAGATGGAGATAGGCAGCCGATCGGAGGACAATTTCGGAGTAGAGAATCTTTTGGATCTCTAGACTGGGAACCCGCTTTGCCGCAAAGTTGTAAGCGGTGATTTCTCCTTTTAGGCTAAAGTCGCTATCGGTTAAGTAATGGTCATAATCATGCATTCCCTGAAAGATGAAGCCATAGATCGGATTGGGATAAACCGTAGAATCGTAACTATCTGCCGAAACCCAAAGCTGCTCTCGTTCAATGTCTGCAAACATCTCTTCAGCCGTGTCGTAGCGCAGATACTCCGAAAATTGCAGATTCAAAGGTAACTGTCGAAATTCATCCATCAGCCAGTCGCAAAGTTGAGCGATCGTTGCATCAGAAATTTCGGCTGGCTTGCCTTCTAGATAAAGTTTGGCAAGTGCCTCTGTTTGGGCTGTCGCTGTCGTTGCTTTTACTTTAGTAAGCGTCATATCGCTACTCTCCTAATCTTGAACTTGTTTCACTCTGACATTTTTGATTCGTGGCTTCTTTGATTTAGCTCATAGAAGAAGTCGGCAATTTCAGAACTTTCTGAGCGTGAAGAGTCAGAGTCTTGATCGAATCGTTTGCGCCGCTCAACATCAATTGAGCGATCGTGATGTAAGCCTCGCTCCATGCTTGCTCAGTCGCGGGTGTCCACGCATCCTCTAAGCAAATCGACAATGCTTTTAATAATGCACTGCCGACCATTGGATAATGTTCAGGCAGCACTCCATACTGAATGTGACGGGTTCCTAACCCTGCAAGTGTGCTGGATAAAACATCAGGACAGCGGAGTTTGTCCACAACAAAGACGAGGGATTTGAACAGTTGTTTTGCTTGTTTTCCCATTTGAATGTTTGTAAACAATAGTTTGACTGTGGGAGAGTCCTCAAATAAAACTCGATAGAAGTGACCTGTAAACTCAGTTTCTTGGGCTTTAATCGGGGCAAAGCTAGCTTCCAACAATTCAACATTTAAAGGCATCAGTTGTTTCTTTCAGTGGATTGCTTGTAGTGTGCCAAATCTGCCTAAGTTCATCTATGAGATAGCTCATAAATCGTTTAAATTGAAGGGAAACATCAAGTCTGCTTGAGTCAGGCAATTTAACAATGCAAGCGACCGTTGAACAACTCCAGCAAATTTCAATTTTCTCCAGGCTAGATCTCGATCGAGTTACACAGTTGCAGACTCATGCTCGGATTAAGCGATATTTGCGTGAAGAAATCATTTTGCACGAGGGAGATCGCTTACCTGCTCAGTTGTTTGCAGTCTTCAGTGGCAGAATCGAGATTAAAAAAACGGCTTCTACAGGCAAAGAAACCATTTTGCGATCGCTCCCCGCCGGAGAACTGTTTGCTGTCCCTGCCCTGTTTAACAATAGCATCGCCCCTGCAACCGTCGTTGCTCAACAAAACTGCCAGATTCTGACTCTTGAGCGAACTGCTCTACTAGAGATGATTCAGCAAGCTCCAGAGCTTGCTCTACAGATTATTGCGGTCTTAAATGAGCGCCTCCAGCATCTTCATCAAGTGGTACATGGACTGGCTTCAGAACGAGCGATCGTCAGATTGGCACAGTTTATTCAAACGGCTGCGATCGCGGAAGGAACAGACCAAACTGAACAAGGATTACAGTTACGATCACGACTACCTTACTATCAGATTGCTCGCAGCATTGGAATTACTTATGAAGAATGTGTTCGATTGTTCAAGCAAATCCAGACCGTTGTGAATTATCACCGAGGCGGTAAGATTCTAGTGTTCGACCAGGAAAAGCTGAGCGCGATCGCCCAAGGTGAAATCTAGAGCTTAGAAATCCCCTGATTAGAAATTAAAAGCTTTAGAACCTTGATGAACGGCAGATTGCTAATGTTATTCCTTATTTGCTGGGATGGGCTATTGCAGGTAGTGATAGTAGTTTGCCTCGCAACAGCAGTCGCAATGTTCCCAGAGCAATGCTGCCGACCACAATATTTGCACCCACAAATAGCAACACTGCCACCCCCTGAATCCCCGTCATACCACGATCGACAAAACGCAGAGCCGACAGTGCTAGGGCTGCAACACCGAAAGTGGCTGCCCAATAGGATACTGTAAAGGGTTGCTGAAATAACCACGGCATTAACCGCAGTAAGATTAGTGCCTGCAAGAGTCCATAGCCAAAAAGGATGTGAGCAAAGGTATCAGGCTGACCACTAGTAATTCCCAGATAGGCAACACAGCCGACGACAGGGGGCGCTAGCTGAATTCCCAGGGTTGGACGCAGCGGTTTCGGTAAGGATTCCAACAGGTATAGGCGCTGTATGATCACGGATTCCAGTGTCAGCCACGAAAACAGTCCAGCCCCAAAGAACAACGCGCCCCACTCTCGGTAATCAAGGGCACTAGCAACGATCGCGCTGACAAAACTGCCTGCAACTGCGGGTAGATAAAGCACAGGCGTTATCGTTTCTAGATTGCGTCCGCCCATTCAGAAACAACCGGAACGATATACGCCGAAGCTCAACTGACCGGTTGCCCCGATCGCGAATAATGCAACGGCAGACACGCGGGAATAGGGCGCGATCGCCAGTGCTACCAAAAGAGTAGAAACAGGCACTAATCCAATGAAGCAGCAAAAAATGGGATGTCTAAATTCAGCTAAAGCTTCCTCGCGCGCCCATAGCCATTTGCTCCCGTAAAGCAGCAATAATACAAGCCAGACCGTGATCGCAATCAGCATAATTGCTTCACCGATCCAGGCAGGAAGAAGCCAGATTTTGGTGGCAACTCGCCAGCAGCTTCCTAATCCGACCAACCCCAGAATCATGCTGAAAAAGGAGGCAGGAATCGGACGAGCATACAATCCATTCGCATTTCTGCTGATGGATAATGATCGATGAAACATTCGGGTCTTCATAATTAAAGCTCTATGAGAATCATCTGCTTTACTTTGGTGAGCGGATCGCTTAGTCGACCTTGAGACAACGATACGGATGTGATGATCTATTGAGAGGCTTGGTCTGTAGAACGGAGTTCCTATAATTGAGAGCGTTGACAACACAGCTTTTGAGAACGCAGTTTGGATAAGCTGAAGCTAAACAACTGCCTTAGCTTCAGACCGGACATTCGGTATTAGTTAGTCCAACTTGCGACGAACGGCGATGCTAGCGATGCGATCGTCACTTGTATTACCATCTAGCTCGAACCCATAACGGAAACGAAAATCAGCGATCGCGAGCGCAGTTTATGAACCGTAAAACGGCGCATTTTGCAGACGCAAGCGAGGTTCTGGCTTCATCACCCAATCCAACTCGTGCTGAATCACAAACATTTCCTTCTGAACTGTTTCTCGTGTCACTGCACCCACAACTCCATCTTTGACTAGCCTAAAATAGTCTTGAAAAGTGATCACCGCTTGTTGATCGTTGTCCAAAGTGCTTTCATCGTCAGAAATCGGAAAGCTCAGTTCATCCAAACCTCAGTTCCTAAAGCCTAAACCGTTGAGAATACTGCGGAATTAAGCATTGGTGTAGGAGAAATCTGACATGGTTCTAATCTCCAGTTGTAAGGTAGTCAAAAGCATTTGTTTTCAGGTTGCTCTTGAGTAGATAGTTCTAAGCTAGAGCGACAGTGAAATCGTTTTTATGAGCTATCTCAATATTGAATTAAGGTTACCATTGCTGAAGCGACTAGCTTTGAACCGCAACCTGCGGCTTTAATCAAATCGGCTGCTTTTTCGCCAATCATGATTGTGGGCGCGTTCGTATGTCCTGTAATCAGAGTTGGCATAATGGACGCATCAACGATCCGCAATCCTTCAACCCCGTGTACTCGGAGTTCAGGATCAACGACTGCCATTGAGTCGGTTCCCATTTTGCAAGTTCCGATCGGATGAAACACCGTGCTACAATTTTCCCGAATGTAAGTTTCGATCTCCTCATCGCTCTGAATATCAGCACTAGGAGCCATTTCCGCACCCCGAAACTCATCAAAGGCAGGAGTTCGGAACAATTGGCGCATTAATTTGATTCCAGCAATGAGCTTTTGCACATCAGATTGGCTTTGTAGATAATTGAGTCGAATGATAGGTGCGTCTTTGGGATCGCACGATCGCAAACTGACACTACCAATGTTATGAGGATGGGTCAAAGCAACAATCCCTGTAAATCCCAAGCTAGAAATCGGAGCGCTAGGAGGTGACAGCAGAATGGGACCGAAGAGCAGTTCTAGATCTGGCGCTGCATCTAAGTTGTCCTCACTGTGGATAAACAATCCGGCTTCAGCAATTCCATCACTGGTGCTTGCCGTGTGTAAATCTTGAGTGGCTCGATGCACGATAGGAACGAGAATATGGTCTTGCAAGTTTTGACCAACACCCGGCAAATCAACGACGATCGGAATCTCCATTGCTTGTAGTTGTGCTGCATCACCAATGCCGGAAAGCAGCAGTTTAGGAGAATCGAACGCACCTGCACTTAAAATCACTTCGGAGCTAACTCGTGCTTGGTGGTGTATTCCTTCATGCACGTATTCCACTCCAACCGTACGATTGCTCTCAAACAACAATCGCGTAACTAATGCTCCAGTTATTGTAGTCAGATTGGGACGATGAAGAATGGGCAGGAGGAATGCCGCCGCCGCGCTGTGCCGTTTTCCATCTTTGATCGTCATCTGAAAATGTCCTGCCCCTTCCTGCTGCATTCCGTTGAAATCAGGATTGTGAGGATAGCCCAGTGCGATCGCTGCATCGATAAACCGTTGAGATGCCACAGCAGGAGAGATAACGTCAGTCACGCTCAACTCGCCATCTACTCCATGATATTCAGAGTAACCGCGCTGCTGATTCTCGGATTTCTTGAAATAAGGTAAGACATCTTGATAGCTCCAACCCGGATTACCTAATGATTGCCAGTGGTCATAATCGCGATGATTGCCTCGCGTATAAAGCAGGAAATTAATCGAACTGCTACCTCCCAAAACTTTGCCACGAGAACAAAAGATCTTGCGACCCGCTTTTGGCGGCAGCGCTTCGCGATCGTTGAGGTAAGGTTCTGGTTCCGAGAAATAGCCCCAGTCCACATCAGAACCGAGTAAGTGGGTACATTCCAGCGGGACTTGAATTTCTGGTTTTGTATCTGGGTTACCTGCTTCGAGCAACAACACAGTTGTCATGGGGTCTGCTGTGAGGCGATTGGCGACGACACAGCCTGCCGAGCCTGCACCAATTACAATATAGTCATAGTGAGTCATATCCTTCTCCTTTCATCGTCTGTTTAAGCAAGGGATACCTAAAATCAAGCCACTTTATCAATGCTGGCAACACTCACTTCAAGAACCGTGTGAGGACTTTTAAACGTCAGCCGCGCTTCGGGTAACTGGAGTACTTTCATTGTTTTCACATGGGCACATTCGTCCTCGCGGATGTTTACAAACACATCGTATAGATTCTCGATCTTGGGATGGCGAAATTTATGCTCTGATGCGGTCTGAAATTCCTCGAACAGATACAGATCGCCACCAAGGTAATAGTCGATCGCAACTTGAGGAGCAGGTTGGCTGCCACGATGGATCGATGGCTGGAAGAAATCGCAACCTACTTCGAGCATCGCACCACGAGCGGGGTTGTGGAGGGCATTAACAACAAGCTCAAGTTGATTAAGCGCTCTGGCTATGGGTTCAGAAACTTCGCCAATTTTGAGTTGCGATGTCTAATTTGCTGGCACCTAGATTTTAGTTCTGCATAGTTCACCCGATAGAGCCACACATCGTATAGATTCTCGATCTTGGGATGGCGAAATTTATGCTCTAATGCGGTCTGAAATTCCTCGAACAGATACAGATCGCCACCAAGGTAATAGTCGATCGCAACTTGAGGAGCAGGTTGGCTTTTTAGGCGTACCGGGGAGACAGCATATAGAGAGGCACCACAATCCAGTAGTACACCACGCCAATTAGGTGAGCGATGAAGCGATCGAGCCAGTATTGATTTCC
Organism: Phormidesmis sp.; assembly: GCA_965277365.1. Classification (GTDB taxonomy): domain Bacteria; phylum Cyanobacteriota; class Cyanobacteriia; order Leptolyngbyales; family Leptolyngbyaceae; genus Phormidesmis_A. The sequence goes on from CBDICO010000008.1 coordinate 646,494, forward strand.
GCCTAGCGATTCCATGATCAGTAAATGGTGCAGTTCGTTCCAGGTTTCAGCAAAATGTACTTTCAACAAGTCCGCTCTACGCCACGAACCGAGCGTTTCGTAGAGATGCAACACTGAGAGATAGGAAAAGTAAGGAACGCGGGCGATCGTTTCCAGGACGTAAAACCGAGCGTAAGAGCGATCGCCGTACACCACATCGACAATGAATACAAAGAAACTGACGAGCAATCGAATCAAGAATTTCATAGTCCATTTCTCAATCAGGGTTGATGAACGTAGATGTCACACCAGACTATTCAGGATCGTCTGCAACTGAAGGGTGTGCCTGTGGTTCTTCAAGACGGTGCTGGGCATACTTTCGTCGAGCTTTGACAATCTCTTGATAAACCTTCTTGCGCGCGAGATTGACACTGCCGAGAGGGGCGTGTTCATGCAGGGTATGCCAAGCCATGAAGGATAGTCCTTCATCCAATCGATGCCGCTCCTCGAAGTCAGATTTTTGAGCCGGAATTTTGATCGTCGCAAGCTTGATCCACGGGGAGTCCGACTCTTTCCACTCTTGCATCGGATCTTCGATCGGTGTTTTCTCGTCATCCACATAAAGCTGCACTAGAAAGTCAAACACTGCATCTTTTTCCGACAAGTATTCGACGACTGCTTCACGCAGGTAAGTCTCTGAAGCAGGGGCTGCACCTGGAGCATCTTGATCGTGAGGTTTTACAGAAAACTTAATAGACTGCGAACCAAGTTGATAGGGAGTTGTACTCCAATATTGGATCAGCAGCGGATTGGCAACTTGTTTGCTTGTGATCGTTTTGAGGACTTCAAACGTGGGTTCTAGCGATCGTAGTTCTTCTTCATTTGCCTGCCCAACACTCGCTTTCATCAGATTGGCAAAGCCCTGAGCATCGCGCACAAAGAAGACGGGATGATTAATCAGTAAAAAGTCTTGAGTTTCCTTTTCATCATCCAGCACTTTTTCACCCTCTACCTGTAGAAGCTTGATCGCAAGTGCCCGCACATCGGGATCAAGATCTGACTTGAGATGACCGCGCTTTTCTACCGAGGAGGCATTGGAAAGCCGCATCCAAAGCGGATAAGTCTTAGACTGGGCAAAGATACCCACCTTCAACGATTCAGGAAGATTTTCTTCAACCTTAAATTCACCCCAGACTAAGCCGTGGCTTTTAGGATGATCTTTTCGCAGATCTGGACCCTTCTGGGCTTGAACATTGAGATCAATGTCAATGATGGTATCGGTTGCTGCTTCCTGCGTGACCGCAGTGGAATTAACTTGGCTCATGGCTTTACTCCTTCAATGTTGTTAACTTTAGAACGTGCGAAAATGAGGGTGGTCAGTGGGCTGCTAAGAACTACAGCCGCTTGTCAATAGCCTCGAAGCCCTACACCCCACACCCCACACCCAAACTAATTACTCTGTGGCTTATACTCGATGGCTGCTTGCTCTAACAACGGCTGTAAGATCGATTAGGCTTCTGTCAGCGCGGCTTTCATCACATTGATGTCGATGTAAACCGCTAAACGTACAATTTTTCCATCTAGAACCGTCCAGAGATGCGCCAGGTTGCAACTGAAGGGCTTTCCGGTTTGCTTGACTACACCGCTTGTTGTACCGATCGCCACAATTTGCTCTCCCGCTGGAATGTAGTAAGCAATCTCAACGGCAGAATCAATCAGCAGCAAAAACCTGGAGAAAAAAACCTTGCTCTCGTCAAAACCGCGATAATGACCACCCCAGGGGAGTGCCTCGGTTTGATAAAACTCAACATCAGGGGACATTAGTGAAAAATAACCAGAAATGTCTTTTTCGTTGAGATAAACGTAAGCTTGCTTGACAATTTCTAGAGCATTCATGGGTGTCTTTTCCTCATTGGCTCAACGCGATCGCGTTCAATAGTCTCTCTATATCCCAGGCATCTCGATAGCGATCGCCATTCATAAATAAAGCTGGCGGACTACTCACACCGCTTTCGATTCCACCTTGAACATTTTGAGCAACCCGTTCAGCATGAACATGACTTGTCATGTCCCGCAGGAATCGATCGATGTCAAGCTGGATCTCATTGGCATACTCTAGAAGATGACCATCGTTAAGGGCATCTTGATGCTCAAATAAGAGGTTATGCATCTGCCAAAACTGATGTTGTGAGGCAGCGGCTTCTGCCGCTTTTGCTGCCTTTTGTGCTTGTGGATGAGGGTGAGTTCGGGGAAAATGGCGAAAGACAAAGCGCAATGAGATCCGTTGCTGAATCTCTTGAACCATCCGATGAACCTCACCCGATGAAAGACATTGATAGTCCCCGTATGCAACTAAAACGATCGACGCATCCATTGCTCCTTGAGTGTGATCGTGGTCTGAAATCGGTCTAACTAACCTGTCACTATCGCCTGTCTGACTCATCGTTCTTTGCGTAGTCTGAAGATAGTATCATTGCAATAGAACCGCTTGAATGTTGTTTCTTAGCTCTCAAGATACGAGAATTGCTCCTACCTTGTCGCATCCCCTGAGAGAAGTCTTTGCACTAGCAGCAAGGATAGCGATCGACTAACTCCCAAGGCTAGAAACGACCTATCCTCAAGAGCAGGTTAGAGGTTTAAAGGGTGATAATGCCGCGCTTGAGTGCCACAATCATCGCTTGAGTGCGATCGCTCACTCCCAGCTTGCTCAGAATATTTTTGACATGAAATTTGACCGTGCCTTCGGCGATCGACAACGCAGTGCTTATCTCTAAGTTGCTCTTGCCTGTTGCCATTAGGCGCAGCACCTCTAACTCGCGATCGCTCAACTCTGGACTTCCCATCCGCTCTGCCAATTTTGCGCCCACCGCAGAAGGAATATACTGTTGCCCACGATGGACTACCCGAATGGCGCTCAATAGCTCGTCTGGTTCTGCATCCTTTAAAACGTAGCCCTTTGCGCCTGCTCTCAGTCCTCGATAGATGTCTTCATCTCCATCGTAGGTGGTTAGAACAATGATCCGCGCGTTGGGAACTCAGTACAGATCAGCGCGATCGCTTCGACACCACTGAGTTCAGGCATTCGCAAATCCATTAAGGTCACATCAGGTTGGTGTTGCCGGAACAGTCCTACAGCTTCATGCCCATTGCAGGCTTGTCCAACCACGGTCATCTCTGGCTTATAGCCGATGACAGCAGCTAAACCTTCTCGCATGAATGGATGATCATCGCTGATCAAAACGCGAATGATGGGTAAATCAGGCGTTGCGGTTTGCGGGTGCTTCATGGCGTTTGTACCCTTACTAAAATTTCTGTTCCTTGTCCAAGATGACTCTGAATCGTCAGTTCTGCGCCAATGCGTTCAGCGCGTTCGGTCATTCCGAGTAAACCAAATCCCCGACCGACTGCTAGACTGCTACTTTCAAAGCCTTGCCCATTGTCTTTGATCTGCAAGATGCACTGCTCTGTCTCATACCGCAGTTCAACGCGAATTTCACTCGCATTCGCATACTTAAAGGCGTTAGTTAAAGCTTCTTGCCCAATCCGAAGCAGATTAATTTCGACCTCGCTGGGGAGAGCATAAGATTCACCGATCGCTTCGCAGACAACCTGAACTACCGTATGGGAAAACATCTGAGAGGCGAAGCGATCAAGTGCGCTGTGCAAATCTCCTTCTTCTAATATTTGGGGGCGAAGTGCTTCCACCGATCGACGCGCATCAGCAAGCCCAGAACGTGCCAAAGTTCGTCCTGTTCTCAGGTGTGACTGGGCGGACTCTGGATCAAGCATGAGGCGCTGGGCAGCAGCATCCAAGTGAACCATGATGCTTGTGAAGGATTGAGCTAATGTATCGTGAATTTCCCGCGCCATACGATTTCGCTCTTCTAAAATCGAAGCTTCTTCTGCCTGTTTACGATCGCGAATATCGCGAATCATTACAAGAGCTTCACCATCGCCACTTGCAACAATCCGAACTTCTTGATCATAAACGTGATCTCCATCTACAATTTTTTGTTCATAAACCTGTAGCTCACCCGTTTCGAGCGCTTGTTGGGTATACTCCATTCGTGTTTGAGCAATACCAGGCGGTAGAACATCGCGAACATTCACTCCAACGTTTAACTGTTGAGCATTAAATGGCTGAAAATTACCGCTTCTCACCACTTTCAGATAAGTGCCATCTTGACGCATCTGAATCAATAAATCAGGGATAGCGCTGATCATCGCGCGATTTGCCGACTCGCTCTGCTGCAAGGCTACTTGTTGCTGCTTCAGCTCTAGTGTTCGTTCAGCAACTTGTTGCTCTAAAGTTTGGTTGTAATCAGCTAGAAGCCGTTCTGCTTGTTTACGCTTGGTAATATCTTTTACCAAAACACATCGCGCCGCAACCCCTGACCAAGAGAGCGCGCGTGACGTAATTTCAACATCTATTACTGTGCCATCCTTCTGACAATGTTGCCATTCTCCAGAATGACTATATCGCGCACTTCTAACGACATTTATCTGATTCAAACACGTTCCGATATTAGCACTGGGGCGAATATCAAGAATGGTCATTGTTAAAAACTCATCGACTGAATAGCCATAGTGCTGAACGGCTGCGTCATTCACCATTAGAAACACCAGCGTCTGAGCATCATAAATCCACATGGGATTGGGATTATGCTCAAACAAGATGCGATACCTCTCTGCGCTTTCCTGTAGGGCTGCTTCTGCTTGTTTGCGTTGAGTAATATCTTGAAAGGTAGCGATAGCATATTCCACAGTCCCATCTTGAGCGAACACAGGTGTTCCCCAGGTTTCGATCGGAATAATCTTGTCACCTTGATGAATTTCAAGGTTGTTTGCCGTTGTACACTCACCCTTCAACGCTCGGACGATCACTAATGCATCAGAAGAACAGATCTGATCGGTGCCAGCAATATAGATTTCATAGAACGTTGGAATCTGCTCCAATGTCACCGACGAGTTTACCCCTTTACCTAGTAGCTGAGTTGCTCTAGCGTTGATGTAGTAGGGGCTGCCACTAGCGTCCAATACAGCGATCCCTACAGGAATCGCTTCCAAGAATTGCTTTAACCTGCTTTCACTCTCTGATAAGGCTTTGTTCAAAGACTGCATCGCGTCAAAGGATAGACGCATTTGTCCCGCCATTTGGTTAAACGATCGAGCCATCTCACCCAAATCACCCGTCCGCTCAATGTCTACCGTCTGATCCCACTCACCTTCTGCGAGTGCTTTCGCCGATCGACTCACGCTCACGATCGGTTGAGTGATCCATCGAGCCGTCAGACTACCAATAATGACGCTTGCAATCAGGGCGACAAGACAGAGCAAGACAGTGGTACGAGTGTTGAGATCGATCTGCTGCATAAAGTCTGCTTCAGGAACCACGACTACGATCAGCCAGTCAAGCCCACGATCGTCTTTGAACGGCAACACCTGTAAAAACTGCCGTTGATGATTGATTGTGAAATCAAGCTGCTGGATGGTTTTGATCGCATGAAAGTCACCGAATTTAGCAATTAAGTATTTGGCAGTGGCTTGAGTTAGGGCATCGTGACTCGCGGTTGCATTCAGCCGGATGATTTTATTTTCAGGCAAAGCTACAGGTTGATTGGTGATTTGAAAAGGTTCTTCTGCGGTGGATGTCGCCACAAATAAACCTGAGCGCTCAATAATGAAGCTCTGCCCAGTCTTGCCAATGTTCAAACTGCGGAGAAAAGCGCCAAACTGCAAGAGATTGAGATTAGACAGCAAAACTCCTTCCACGCTCCCATCTTGGTTATACACAGGTTGACTAGCACCGAGATAGAGCGCCTCTCCAGTAATATGAGGGTAGATTTCACTCCAACTTGGTTTGCCTGTGTGCAATGGCGTTTGATACCAGGAACGTTTGTGGGGGTTGTAGTGATTGCCAACATTAATGGTCACAAGGCGCTGACCCTGCTGATTGGTCGTGTAGGTTCGCAAGTCATAGCCAGTTGCCCGACCCGACACTCTGATCGTCAACGCATGATTGCTCTGTCTTTCTGCGGCGACCAGTTCTCGATCTTGATTCGCATAACCAATGACTGTAACTCGATCGAAGAGCGTCAACTGATGCCAAAAATGAGCTTCTAATTTAGTAAAATTGCGGATATCTAATTCACCTAATCGAATCGCGTCGATATTACTTTGATTAACGCGCTGCGGGGTATCCAGATAGGTATCGAGATTTTGTTTAATGCGATCGCTAGTTTCACTCCGGAGTTGGGTCGCCACATCATTGACTGCTTTCTGTCCATTTCTAAAGGAGAGGTAGCCTAATAATCCCGCGATCGCAAAAATCTGTAGGACGAAGGGAACAGTCAAAGCAGTCCGTAAAGAAACTCTTCCAGCAATTTTGTCTACAATCTGGTTTAGCTGTTTAAGTAACATTAGAGTTCGGAATGATGATCTGTTCGCGTCGCGCTTGTCTGCCTTGATGCCTTTGATTATGCTACTTTAGTTTAGAATTTTCCAGAATTAGCACTGTTGGATAATGCATCCGTCGCATTCGTCTTTCTCGCACTCGTGTGGGCTGATGCGAGTTTGCGGCTCGATTGTTCAATCCCTGATGCGCCCGATGCTCTACCCTCGGCATCACCGGTTTCTTCGCCGCTTCGTCGCTCTTCAGTTTGTCCATCACAATTACCCGTGGCACGCAGCCTGGTTTCTTCAGCAGTTTACGGAAGAAGCGCTTGGCTGCATTCGTGTCTCGCCGCCGTTGGAGCAAGATGTCCGGCACGTTCCCTTCTGCGTCTACCGCCCGCCACAGATAGGATTGCTGCTTGGTCGTCACCACCACTTCGTCTAAATGCCATTTGTCCGCAATGTAAGAACGTCTGCGCCTAAGCTGATTGGCATACTGTTGCCCAAATTCCTAACACCATTCTCGAATCGTCTCATACGTCACCTCAATCCCCCGATATAGCATCATTTTCTCGATGTCCCGGTCGCTCAGAGGAAAGGTGTAATAAAGCCAGCCACAGTCGCTGAGAATTTCGCCAGGGAATCGTTGACGGGAGTACATGAGCGAGGAGTCGCAAACGCAGTAGAATCAGTACGATTATTCTACTTTTCGGTTAACTTGACAATACTCCGGTGACTTCGCTTTTCTACAAATTTCTGGCTCTGATTTTTCTCTGATCGATTTGCCAATGGTATCGAATTGTTGCCATACCCCTTATTGTCTTCCTGAAGCCAGTGCTATTTTGGTAGCAGCGACACCATTGCTTAGGATTTTCTTATGAGTGAGTCTACACAAGGATGGCGACTCTTTGGTCATACCATCCCACTTTACATGCAAATTCTGCTGGCTCTACTTTTGGCTGTGGGCTTAGGTATCGTGCTCGGCGCTGGTCAGCCTAGTCCGCAACAGGCAGCGCTAGCCAAAGCGTTAGTCCTGCCTTGTAACCTTGTGCTTAAAGCTCTGCGCACCCTGGCGACACCCTTAATTTTTCTGGCCGTGCTTCACGCCTTCCTGACGGCTGAAATCCCTGGCACGGCGGGACGACGACTCGTCTGGCTCTTAGTCACTAACACGATGGCGGCGATTCTGATTGGCTTGTTGGTGGCTAACGTGCTGCAACCCGGTCATTGGGGCACGGTCAGCGCACCCCCCACAGGCACCCCGCTCACAACCCAAGCCTTTGATCCGTGGGGCTTGCTTGAAGACAGTATCCCCGAGGCTGTGCTCAAGCCGCTGGTAGATAACAATGTTCTGGCACTGATTGTGCTGGCGTTAAGCTTCGGCATTGCGCTCCGGGCACTCAAAGCGGAACAGGTGCAGCGGGGACACACCGCTTACCTACCGGTGGAGCAGAGCCTGACCTTTTTGTTTGAAGCCGTAATCCGCATCTTGGCGTGGGTCATTCGCTTTGTCCCATTGGCAGTGTTTGGCATTGTGACCCAGACGATCACCGTGCAAGGCTTTGCGCCCTTCCGCACGTTGGCGGCGTTTGTATTGGCTGTGCTCTTGGGGCTGGCGTTACAAACCTGTTTTTACCTGCTCCGGGTGCGGTCTGGTTCTTGGGTGAAACCGGGGCGCTTCCTCAAGGGTGGGACGGATGCCTTTCTGACCGCCTTCTCAACGGATTCTTCGACAGCGACGATGCCCGTCACCTATCGCGGACTGATTGAGCAAGTTGGACTGCGGGAAACGTCGGCATCCTTGGGGGCGTTAGTCGGTACGAATTTTAATAACGATGGCACCGCTCTTTATGAAGCGATGTCCGCCCTCTTTATTGCCCAAGTCTTAGGACTGCATCTGACAATCGACAAGCAATTGGTCGTTGTCCTAACCTCGATTTTTGCGTCGGTGGGGGCGGCTGGGATTCCAGAAGCGGGGTTAGTGACGATGACCCTGGTCTTTACGGCTGTCGGGCTGCCGACCCAATATATTGCGTTGCTGCTCACGGTTGATTGGTTCCTGGACCGCAGTCGCACCGTAGTCAATGTCATGGGGGACATGGCGGTGAGTTGTTTACTCGATGGGCATCAGCCTAAGTCGACGACCGAACCGGCGCTCCAAGAAGCGTTTTTGTCTGACACGGAATAAGGAGACTGAAAGTGTCAGAATTAAGACTTGAATATTGAGCAAATCTACGAAAGTGTCAGAATTGACGCTTCAAGAAGTCTAACAACGAGGCTGCATTGACCAGAAAAGGAATGCTGTCTGCATCACTTCGACTAAGCCGATTGAAACATCACTTCTAACGCTTGCACTCGCTCAATAAACAAAGTTAGTCGCACCGTTAGAGACCCGAATTCTGCCATTTGGGTACGCGATGCCTTCGGCTCACGCAAAGACTGCCGCGCTGCCTCAAACGCCGCACAGAATCGTTTTGCTGACTCAAACGCCCTAAAGCCTAGCATCGGATAGTAACGGTGCTGGATGCCCCGATGGTCTGGCTCAAGGGGATTGTCCAAACAACTCTCCGGTTCATGGATGACCGCTTCACCCAGAACTTTTGCAATGGCACGAGGGTAGGATGCCAATCCATCCATCACGACTCGATTCGGTGGCGTTTGCGCCACCTCTAGAACTGGCTCGAAGAATGCTGTTGCCGATGCCATGTCTCGCTTCTCCCGCAGCCGCGAGTCTACCAAATTGCCGGCTTTATCCATCGCCCGATCCAGGTAGTACCACCGCCCTTTCACTCGAATGTAAGTTTCATCGACGTGCCAGTTTCTCCCCATCGTGCCCGTGCGCTTTGTCCGCAGTGGTTTGGCAACTAGAGGCGCAAATCGCTCTTCCCACTGTCGCACCGTTTCGTGCGTGAACTCGAATCTCGTAGCAGAAAGAACTCCGCTACATCCCGCCAGCTCATCTTGTAGCGCAACCGACCCATCAAGACCTGAAACACGATATCGGGCGGCACGTCTAAAAAGTTGAACCGCGCGTCCGTGCGTTCATTGAAGCTCGACAATAAAACGTGCGATACCCAGACGGGTGGTGCGTTTGAGTTGAGTTGTCAGTGAGTAATGGCAGTGGGGACAGTTCATCAAATCGGTGTGAGGATTCGGTTTCAAGTCAGTTCCTACATTATTAGAGGAAGTGAATTCGCTTCACATTACAGTCTTAATTCTGACACGTTCGTCAAGATGGCTTCGAGCGCCTTGATTTCGCTATTGGTGCGACCCTGACGATCTAACTTCACATCTTCAGCCCTCACCGCATCCATCTGATAAAACTCAGCCATGTAGAACTTAGAATTATCACATTTCCCTTTCCCGGTCAATGCGTAAATCATAATACTCTCTCATTCTTGTTTTAAGTGAAAATACTTGCAATTCAACGGTTGTTCGTTTATATTTTTTTAGGGACTTTTCATTATTTATAGTGGCGGTCACATAGCTTGCGGCATTGGATTTTCGTAACCGAACGCTGCTGCTCAGTGAGTTTTGGTATTCTGCCGCAACCTTCCTGTCAACAGCTATATATGCTCTTGATAGTCCTCAAGTCTGCGACTCCAGTTTTAAGATTAGAGTGGGTCTTAATACATACACGAAGAGCTAGCTATATAAAAATAACGCCTGGATGGTTGTCTTGAATTAGTGAAGTAATCGCTGCTTTGCTATCAGTTTGGGCAGGATAGTTTGCCATGAATTGCCCAATTTAAGCTAGGAAATCAGCCCCCCTACATCAAGGTTTTAGTCATCCAGTTTGGGAATTTGTGGGAGGAAATTATGACGCAATATCACATGGGGATAAACCTCGGACATGAACGCTCCGTGGCGATTGTTAAAGATGGCGAAATTTTGGTGGCGATCGAACAGGAACGGCTCGATCGCCAGAAATACAGTCCTGGCTATATGCTGCATTCTCCTGGTGTCGCATCCCAGATGCAGCTACCCCATGAAGCTATGCGCTACTGTCTAGATGCTTGTAACATCACCTTGAGTGATCTGTCCACGATTACCGCTAACATGCCGGGGCAGGACTTTGCTCCGAATATTCTACGGCGCGTTTTACCGGCTGAAATTGCCGATAAAGTCTTGTGCCTGCCGAGTCACCACCTAGCGCACGCCTACTTGGCCTATTTCCCCTCGAAGTTTGAGTCAGCGTTAGTGTTGGTCGCTGATGCTTCTGGTAGCACGATCGACTATCGGACAGAATCCTATACCCTCTATGTTGGACGCGAGTCCAACATAGTTACGCTCCACAGTGAAACCGTAGCAGCTCATTTAGCGGGACTTTCAACCCTCGGTTTCGTCTACGAATACATTACTCGCAAAGCAGGATTCGTCAGCCGCATCAACCATTCGATGCACCATGCGGAAGCGGGCAAACTGATGGGACTAGCGCCGTTTGGCGGGGAGCAACCTAATTTCCATCGCTGGATTCAAACCGTTGCTGATTCTTTTAGTCTGAAGATTTCCGCCTACGATATCTTTCTGGAAGTGGCGGCGTTAGAAAAACACTACGACACAGGCAACGGCAAGCCTTATCTGCGGCACTATCTAGTTGATTTGTCCTACAAGGTGCAGCAAGAACTGGAATCGGCACTATTGCATATTGTTGGTTTAGCAGTCGAGCAAACAGGACTGCGAAAACTTGCAGTCGCTGGGGGCATCGGGTTAAACTCCGTTGCCAACTATAAATTGCTGCATCATCTGCACCTGGAGGATATTTTCATTTTCCCAGCGGCAGGAGACAGCGGTATAGCGGCGGGTTGTGCGCTCTGGGCATATAACACAGTAGGCGCGGGGCAGAAGCGCGTGCCTCTGACCCGCGCAAATCTGGGTCGGACATACAGTTATGACAACGTGACGCAAGCGTTACAGCAATTCCAAGCTGATGTAGTCGTGACTGAACTGACTCCCGAAGCAATGGTGGCTCGGACAGCGCAAGCCTTGTCCAAGGGCAGTGTAGTAGCCCGGTTTGAAGGCGGTTCGGAATACGGACCACGGGCACTCGGACAGCGTTCGATTATAGCTGACCCCACGTTTGAGCGGATGAAGGACATTGTCAATGCTCGGGTCAAGTTTCGCGAGGCGTTCCGTCCTTTTGCGCCAGTGATTCCGCTAGAATCGGTGACGGAAGTGTTTGAACACCAGATTGCGGCTCCCTTCATGCTGATGGTGCCACGGATCAAGCCAGAATTTCATAATCTGATTCCAGCAGTGACTCATGTAGATGGTACGGGTCGGGTACAGACGGTGACACCGGAGGCGAATCCTTACTTTTACCGAGTCTGCTATCAATTGGTGGAAGAACGGCAGGGACCGCCCGTATTGTTGAATACGAGCTTTAATGTGGCGGGGCAGCCGATCGTTGAAACTCCGACAGAGGCGATCGCTACTTTTCTGAGTACGGATATTGATTACCTATCGATTGAGAATTTCTGGGTACATAAGCGCCATACTCCCGTCTTGGATTATGCTGAGCATCTCGACAAGGTCGGTGATTGTACCCTTCCCCACGGACTTTTGCCCGGTGCCCCAGCGGTGACGAAGTTGATGGCACAACTCGATCGAGCGTTGTTCTTTGGTGAAACGGCAGGGTGTCCTTGGTCTTTGGAGGAGTTGAAAGCGTTGTCAGCCCAGGGCGCACGATATAAGGAAACCAGCATTCTGTTTCCTGAGACCCCTGTTCAAGGCACCTTGCAGACTCAACTGACAGCCAATGTGATACTCTTGCTCGATCCGCTGGGTAAATCGACGCTGATTGATTTAACCGAACAGGTTAAACCAACAGATTACAGTTTTGCCGAAGTTAAGCTCTTACTGACCGTACTCAATGGAACGAAGCTAGAACTGGAGCAGATGCGGGTACAACTACGCCTGACACCATTTGAGTTGGCACAAAAGATCGAATGGACGAACCAGCAGTTCGCTGCTTACGATCTTCAACCCACCTATCACTACACTCAGTCGGTGCCCCCCGATTCCCCCTTACCCACTACAGTTGTACAAACCTTTGCCCCCTTTGAGCAGGAATCCTTCTCGGCGCGGCAACAGTTGCATGACCTGCATCGATGCTTGAGCCATGCGGGTTATATCGATGCTAACATCTGCGCATTGCTGGGTGTCACCTCACAGCAACAAATAGAGCCAACGCGGTTGCATTATTATGACCGCTATCGCCTGCCCGATTCTCCTTTAGGTGATCTAATTCGCCTATTCCAGTGCCGGGTGGCTTTACCAGAAGTCAAGGTACAACGTCTATTTGGCGCAGAGTTGTTTATGACCTTGTGTCAGTTGGGGCTGTTGATTCGGCGCGACGATGATTGGTCATCGCGGGTGGATTTGTTTGATGCAGCAGGGCTGTACATCGCCACCGACCATCGCTACATGATATTACCGGAGGATACGATCGCGGAAAACCCCATCATGTATCTCGGTATGGACAGCATGGGACTGGTTTACACCGCACCCCAGGCGACGGTCAGTCGGGTTTTAGATCTCTGTTGTGGGAGTGGTATTCAGGGCTTGACTGCCACCCGCTATGCTAGAGAAGTGATCGGGGTGGATATTAACCCGAGGGCACTGCGGTTCTCGCGCTTTAATGCTCAACTCAACGGCATTTGGAATATCCACTTCTGCTTAGGCAATCTGTACGAGGCGGCGCAGGGCTATTTCAACGTGATTTTGGCCAATCCGCCGTTTGTTCCCAGTCCCAGTCAAGATCTCCGCTTCCGAGACGGAGGAACCAGTGGGGAAGATATTCTGTCCCGAATTATCACTGAGAGTGCTAACCATCTCACTCCTGGTGGCAACCTATTTATTGTTGCCGATTTGATCGATGTCCAGGTCTATGAGACGAAATTGGAGAACTGGTGGCAAGGAGGACATGCCCATAAGCTAGTGCTGTCTACAGCAGATCGGGATGACATTCTCTTCTCTGTACCCCATGCCCATGCACCTTTTGACCAAACCTTTGTGCAGTATAATGCCGAGTTGGAGCAATGGTTGCATAACTTCCACGCGGCTCAGTTAAATGCGGTTAACTTTGGCTATATTTTGATAGATCGGAACACAGCAGCAGGTTCCTATTACAGCAGGACGATTCACAACCCAGACCGACCTATATTCCATCAAGTGCAAGAGTATTTCCAGCAGCGTCAGTTGTTAGAAAGTCTGGAAAGTAAAAGCTTTCGTTTGACCATTGCACCAGATATTCGGTTCCGGGTGGAGATGAGTCCCATCAAGGGTAGCACTCAAGTAGAATTGTTCGCTCAGGATAATCCCTATTTCACCACCTATCCAATTAGTGCACAAGTCTATGCCCTATTGCAAGAGATTGTTCAGTGTCAGCCCCAATTGGCGACCTTTGCTACGGCAAAAAATCAGGACTGCTTGCATGACTTGATTTGTAAGGGCATTGTATCTCTCACGCCAATCCAATCAAGCAAACTACCGTCACTGATGTCCCTAGACATCCGTACTAATATTATCGATTCGACAACTTCGCTGGCTCCTAAACAGTTGGATAGTCCGGATACAACCGACAGTTTGAGTATTGCTGAGTTGCAGACGAAGACTACACCTACCTGTCTATCGTCCTACTTACGTTAACGTGATACAGAGTCCGATTTACGGCGTTGCATAACGGAAGTATGAATTAAGGTCAACGGTGATGCAATGTCCTGAATGCAAGTCCACTCATATTCGCAAAAATGGCAAGCAGAAAGGGAAACAAAATCACATTTGTGCCGAGTGTAGGCGGCAGTTTATCACGGACTGTGAACTGAACAGCGGCGATAGCGATGACCTGAAGCGCCTATGTTTGAAAATGCACGTCAATGGCATGGACTTTCGGAGGATTGAACGAGTCACGGGGGTGCATCGGACAATGGTGCTCTCTTGGCTCAAGCAAGTCGGAGAACTGGATGAGTTAGAAACGTTGGTTGGCTCAAAAAAAACAAAATCTGGATTTGAACTGCTGTAAATCACTTTCGGCACGGGATTTTAGGCTGGGTTGCGGGAGACTCTAGTGCTGGCACCTTTCGCCCGTTGTGGGCAACGGTTGCCCTCTGGCAATGTTACTTTATGTCACTGACGGCTAGTCGGCTTACCCCAGCTTTATTCCCGATGGTGACCAGATTATCAGTAAGACCTCCATGACACGGGTGAAAGGAGAAAGCACCCAGAAATGTTGAAGCATTCGCTGAGATTGCTGTTGCTCTATCTCAAGATTGGCGATGTGCCTGTGCCCCTTTGATTTATACCCTCATTCAGCAACGCCCATTGCGACATGCAACGTCATTGGAGTAAGTTTGGTGCTTTGGAGGGGCTGCTTGAATCGAGGCAAGCTCCAGCCAAACTTGCTGTGGATAACTATCCATGCGGTATTTTAGCTTTAGCCCGCTCATTTCCCCTCCGTCTTGTGGGTACTTCATCACCATATTGGCGCACCAACCACAATTCTACATAAGCCGCGAGATGTTCGGTGATAATCAGAGAAATTTCATACTGAGCCTGCATCCATTGGGCGATCGCGCTCAATAGTTCCCGTTGAGATCGTTGATATCGACGAGACACTGTACCCTGATTGATTTTGACGATTCTTGCGATCTCGGTTTGGCTCATTCCTTGAGCGTGCAATTTGAGAATCTGCTGATCTTTCTCCTCGAACTGTTGAAAGTCAGATGCAAGCCTCTGATCGATCTGAACTAATCGAGTTTGATAATCTTGGTGAGCTTGTTCTTCTTCTAATTGTATGAGTGGATTCTCGATCGCTAGCTGTGCTTGAGCGATCCTATATTGTTGTTTGTTATCCTCTAAAGACTCGATCGAAATCGAAACCTGGTTCACTTTGATACAAGTGACTAACATCAACCGAAACGTTTCTACAGTGAGAGTTTGATGTTTTTTATAGTATTGATTGAAACAGCTTGTTGCTTGCTGATATTGTTTAGCATTGGGTTCAAGCCAACGTTCACCAGATTTACTATAGACCTCAAATAAAGCATCTCTCACCGCAACATAATCAGAGGACTTCGTTTCTTTGACTCCACTAATGCTCAGTCTACGTCTGAGTTCTCGTTCGCTGACTTGTTTGAGTGAATACCAGAGTGAGTATTTGCCTTGCCCAGTTTCCCGATGAAAGATATCCCGAATTTTGCTGGCAAATTCCAAGCGAAAATGCTGCTCTAGCTGAGCTGTTTCGGGTTCATAGCGATGGTAGATTTCTACGATTTTGTCTGAATCAAGTGCTAGACATTTCGCGATGTGCAAATAATGTTCCCAAGTTTTATTTGGGGTTGTGTAATCTTTGAAGGCACGAAAGCGATTGAGGGCAGCTTGATAAGCCGGGACTTCTAAATATGCGGCTAAATGCCCTTGTGCGATCGCTCGTTGTTCTACAGGCGTTGAGTCTTGCAGAGATATCTGCAAAAAACTCTCAACGATCGCAGCAACATCTTCAGCATGACAAGCCTGCTCAAGCTGTGAGTTTTGCAGTTGAGCAGTTTGGAAACAATGTTTAAGTTTGTGGTCTGATTGCCATTTCAATGCATAAGTTTGACCTTGAAGATCGACGATCGGCATCAGAAAGGTAAAGAACCGTTCGACAAACGATCGGATTGGAATCTTCCCTTGATACATACTGACTTCCTCATCAGGATTTACTTAATGTGTCAAATATCTGCTTGATGCACCATAGAGAAAGTTCATATCATCGGTCCAAGCTCGTTCTGGGCTGTCCTAGCTAAAAGGCTGACTAACTTGCCTGAGCAGCAATTCAGCCCATTCATAACCGTTTTGGATTGTCAAATTGGTGATCAATTCACATCTCTCTGTTTTTGTCAATATGATAAACTTCAGGGATTCGCTAGAATACACTCCATGAAACCTGAATTGTTCTCAACCTATGGAGCTTGAACAAAGAATTCAAAGTCTGAATCAAGCAGTTGCCGCTTATCGCGGTATTTCTTTGAGTGCAATGGAATTAGCGGTGATTCAAGAAACTTGTGCAGGGCATACTTATCAGCAAATCGCAACATCAACTCAATATTCGGTTGGCTATCTCAGTCGTACATTCTGTCCTCAGTTGTGGCATTTACTTTCTAAGGTTTGTGGAATAACGATCACGAAGAAAAATTTGCTGATGAGCTTGGAACTCATCGATCAGCAGGTCGCTTTCAGCCATCACGCAATCATTCCTCAGATTGATTGGGGCGAGGCGATCGATGTTTCCGGCTTCCAGGGACGACTCGGCGAGCTCTCAACATTAGAAGCTTGGGTACTGAATCAGCATTGCCGTCTCGTCACGATTTTAGGCATGGGCGGAATGGGCAAAACAGCTTTATCCGTAAAACTCAGCCAGCAAGTACAGCACCAATTTGAGTTTGTGATTTGGCGATCGCTACGAAATGCACTACCGATTGAGACAGTGTTGGGTGATTTAGTGCCGTTCCTGTCTAATCAGCAGGAAACCAAACTGGAATTGAGTCGGCTTCTCCAGTGTTTACGGCAATCTCGCTGTTTAATCATTCTGGACAATCTGGAGACGCTGTTGGATGCTGAACAAGTCGGACAGTTTCGCAGTGGGTTTGAAGCCTATGGTGAATTGTTGCGAGCGCTTGCAGAAGTTGGACATCAAAGCTGTGTTGTGTTAACCAGCCGAGAGAAGCCTGCGGAGATTGCCGGACTTGAAGGCGACGAATTAGCAGTGAGATCGCTGCGTTTAGAGGGTTCCCAAGAAGCGGTAAAGTCAATCATTCAAGCCAAGCGTTTAGTTGGAACAGCAGAACAAAAACAACAATTAGGAGATCGCTATAGCAACAATCCGCTGGCACTAAAAATTGTATCTACTTCAATTCATGAGCTATTTGACAGTGATATTAGTAACTTTCTGCAAGAAGATACACTGATCTTTAATGGAATTCGACGATTACTAGACCAACAGTTTAATCGATTATCTGCTTTGGAACAGAGCATCATGTACTGGCTAGCGATTCATCGAGAATGGACGAGTAGCTTTGAATTGCAGGCTGATGTTGTTCCTGTTGTTTCCAAAAGCCGACTGCTAGAAACCCTGGAGGCGTTGAGGTTTCGGTGCTTAATCGAACAGCAGGCATCGCGCTTTACTCAGCAACCTGTCGTGATGGAGTACATCATCGAGACGTTCATCGATCGACTGTCTGATCAGATTGTAGATGGCTTGTTGCTAACCTCACTATCGCCTGTCTCCTTGCTGCAAACTCATGTGCTGGTCAAAGCACAGAACAAAGACTATATCCGAGACAGCCAACTTCGCGTCATTTTGATACCCCTGCTCGATCGATTGCTCAATCGATTCGGAACCCAAGAAAAGATTGTATTCCACTTGAATCAGATTCGAGAGCGCCTGCAAGCAGAGTGTCCCCGTCAGCCCGGATATGCAGGCGGCAATCTGCTCAATCTCTTGCATCACCTTCAAGTAGATCTCACTCGCTATGACTTCTCTGATCTCAGCATTTGGCAGGTCGATCTGCAAAATGTCAACCTCCATCACGTTAATTTTGCTCATGCTGATCTGTTTGGTTCCAAATTTGCTCAACCGATCGATAGTGTTTTAGCCGTTACTTTTAGTCCAGATAGTCAACTGCTAGCAACCGGAGATAGCAATAAAGTTGTTTGTCTGTGGCAAGTCTCTGATGGTCAATCTAGAGCAATACTGAGAGGACATACAGGATGGGTGTGGGCACTTGCTTGGAGCTTAGACGGTCAGATACTAGCAAGCGGAGGTGAGGATCATCAAGTAAGGCTATGGCAGCTTGAGACAGGCACTTGCATGGGAATCCTTCAAGGACATCAGGGGACTGTTAGAACCGTAGCATGGCAACCCAATAGAGACCTCCTTGCTAGTGCTGGGGATGATTATGAAATTCGGATTTGGGATGTTCAAACTCAAGCCTGTTTAAAGACTTTACAAGGACACAGGAATTGGGTGAAGTCTGTGGCTTGGAGTTCTGATGGTCAAATCCTCGCGAGTGCCTCTTTTGACCAAACCATTCGACTCTGGAATGTGCAGAGCGGTGAATGCCTCAAGATTTTATCGGGACATACCCGTGGAATCTGGTCGATCGCTTGGAGTTCCAAGGATCAACATCTTGCGACAGGCAGTGAAGACCATAGCGTGAAGATCTGGGATGTGGGGAGTGGTCAATGCCTCAAAACCTTTCAAAAAAATGATTCGGACATCTTCTCTGTTGCCTGGAGTCCAGATGACAGATTTCTTGCTAGTAGCGGCGAAGATCAGAACATTACTATCTGGGATACGGTGAGCGATCGCTGTCTCAGAACTTTGCAGGGTCATAGTAACACGGTCTGGACTTTGGATTGGAGTGCGGATGGAAAAATGCTTGCCAGTGGCTCTCACGACCAAACTGTGCGGTTATGGGAGATGTATAGCGATCGATCTAATGATTGTCGAAAACTCAAAACGCTCCAAGGATATCGAAATTCTGTCTTGGCTGTAGCCTGGAGTCCAGATAGATGCCTGATCGCGAGCAGCAGTGCTGATCATCGAATTCGCCTATGGGATGCTGCTACAGGGCGATGTATGAGAGTGCTACAAGGACATCGCAATTGGATTAGTGGTTTAGCTTGGAGTCCTGATGGTTCTATGCTTGCCAGTGGGTTGGATGATTGCACTGTCCGATTGTGGAATCCCAGCACTGGAGAATGTTTAAAGATTTTTCAAGAACATACAGCCTGGATTTGGGCGGTTGCGTGGAGTCCGGACGGTCGATCGCTGGCAAGTGGGTCTGGTGATCTCACGATTCGGGTATGGGATGTTCAGCAGCAGAAGTGCCTGTGTGTTTTGCGCGGACATGAAAATTGGATCTGGAGTGTAGCCTGGAGTCCGGACGGCACAATGCTTGTGAGCGGGTCGGATGATTCTACGGCTCGGCTCTGGAATCCCATCACGGGCGAATGCTTGAAGGTGTTTCAGGGAGATCATTACTGGGTTGAAGCGGTTGCCTGGAGTCCAGATGGTCAAACCTTTGCGAGTGGCTCCCATGATATTCGGATCTGGGATTGTGATACTGGCAAGTGTCTCAAGATTTTGCGGGGACATGATGATATTGTCAGAACCATCGCTTGGAGTCCTGATGGTCAAATCATTGCAAGTTGTTCGCACGATCAAACAATTCGACTTTGGGATGCTTATACGGGAGACTGTTTGCACATTTTGAAAGGTCATGGAAGCCAGGTTTGGTCGTTGGCTTGGTGTCCTGTTGATTCAGAGTCTTCAGCATCGATTTTAGCAAGCAGTAGCATGGATGAAACAATCAAGCTATGGGATGGTAAAACAGGTGAGTGTTTGAAAACGCTCAGAGCCGATCGTCCCTATGAAGGCATGAATATTACTGGTGTTAAAGGCATTACAGCAGCCCAAAAAGAAACCTTGCAAGCATTGGGAGCAGTGTGCCGTCGCAGTTCTTGATGCTGGATTCATGAGTCAACGTCTATTTCATCAAGCCTAAATCGTTGACCTGCTTGATCAAGTTTTTCTGGTTGCTGAACTTTTAGAAATAGCAGTATTCCAATTCCCAACAGTAACCAAAGTCCAAGCGCTATAGGAGCAAAACGATGAGGCACAGGCGGAATTGGGTAAAGTGTTCCACCCAAGACTAATCCGATCGCCACAATCGAACATCCCGGTAGTATGCCGTGTTTTAACCAATGCCAGCGACGTTTCACCCAGAAATATCGAAAGCACGATAGACTTACCAATCCATAAATCAGTAGACCTGCCAGCGTGATCAGCGTTCCAAAAAAACCGATCGCTTGAATCGGTTCCCAGAGAGATCCCAAGCCCAACCCTAAGAGTAGAGAAATACTATTCAATGCCAAAATCGCATTGGCTGGTGTGTGGTAAATCGAATGAATGCGCCCCAACCACTCCGGAAAAAGTCCTTCTCGACTGATAGCATAGACAACCCGTGCAGTACTATTCGTAAATGCAACTGTCCCTGCATAGCCCGCAATGATACTAGCAAAATCAACCAGCAGTGCAAACCCATTGCCCAGATATCGACGAGCAATCTCATCAAACGGCGCTGGATCTTGAGCAAATGCCGCCATGTTATCGACCCCGTAACCCAACACTGCGACATACGACATCAACACATAGAAAGCCGCTACCAGAGTTAGGGCAATAAACATCGCTTTTGGAACGGTTTGGCGAGGCTTACGGACTTCCTCACTCAATGTCGTAACGGATTCAAATCCCAAGAAACCGAGAATTGCTAAGATTGTTCCCAGAAACGGGTTGCTATTCTGTGGCAGCACACTCAAGGTAAAGGGAGCGATCGTCAATTGTCCTGTGTTGCCAAGCTTTATCAATACTGCAAAAGCTAAAAGCAAACAAATTCCCAACTCAAGGATCAGAAATACGAGGTCGGTTTGTAAAGAGAAACGGATGCCACGATAGCACACGCTCCACACAATCGCAGTAAACAGCAGATACCAAATTGCCCAATTCAAGCGCATTCCCAGAAAATGTGGCAACAGATCCTGAAGTGCATTGCTCATTAATACAAGAACGAAGGGAATCGAAATCCCATAAAAAATCAAACCGAGCCATCCTGCAATAAAGCCCCAACTCGCACCTAGCCCCTGAGTCACGAATGCATACCACGAGCCGCTATTCGGTAGCTCCACTGCCATTTCACTCATCGGTGGAGCAATCAGCAAGACAATGCCGAATCCAATCGCATAACATAACGGAATCGCTGCGCCAACCAATCCAGCCTGTGGAATTGTATTAAAGAGAATACATCCCACCGGAGCCATTGCCGCGATCGCCATGACAATTAAGTGAACCAGGCGTAACGTATTTTGGCGTAGTTTTGGATAATTTGTGGACAATTTCGGATTCCTTTGGAGAAGACAGCATCCTTGCTGTTCCATCGTAGGATGCATCATCTACCTTAGGAGTCGTTATGTTGAGAAAACTACACATCTTCAATCAGCCCAGATCTCCTGAGCAGCCATTGCAGTAGTATTTCCTCTTTAGAAATGATGTCGATTTTGCCAGTAACCGATCGTATAACTCGAAACGAGTCGCTCCAATTTTTAGAAAGATTGGCTAGGACGAGCCATGCCAATCATCTACACCTCAGAATTCCCTTTTTAAGGAGCTAAATTGATTGCACAAGGTTTCAAAAACCGTTCAACGGAATAGATCGCCTGCGTGAATGCTAAGGGGTAGTCTGAATCGCTAGAATAGAGAGTCAGCAACAGTTTGGGGGAGGCAACTGTGAGGTACGACCGGATTCAACATCTGCGACCAAAATTGTTTAAACGTGTTGTTTGCGAATGCGCCCTCCCTGCATCGTTGCGATCGAATAAGCGATGGTTATCAGAACGAGTAGTGCCGTGACACGGTGTGGGTCAGCATGATACTCTTCGAGGTTGTAGCCGCCGGATTTTAGGTCTTTCAATCTTGGTTCAAGGCAGAAGCGAGCATCGTAGTGAAACAGGGATTTGTGGGCATCAGTGAGATTGTATTTAGCAGCGTTTCAATGCGATCAAGACAGCGTAAATTCCGTTGGTTGAGCGAGTTGATCGAACACTGATGTTACTCGTTCCAGTTTAGTAGCTCAACGATTTGGTCACAAACGAGGAGTGGATCGAAGGGTTTTGTGATGATGCCCGCAATATCAAGCTTGGCAAAGCGATCGCGATCTTCAGCAAGGGCTTTTGCGGTCAGCAAGACGATCGGAATGGCTTGCGTCGTCACATTTGTTTTTAATACTTCACAACATTGAAAGCCACTGATCTCAGGCATCGAAACATCTAAAAGAATGGCATCAAGTGGAGCGCTTTCTGCCTTCAGCAACCCTTCGGCTCCGGATGCAGCAAGAATGACGTTCCATCCGCCAAGATCTTCAAGGCAGGTACAAATGAGTTCACGCAGGATTTCCTCATCATCAACGACAAGAATCTGTTTGGTCATAGGGCATTTCTAGGAGAAGTGGAAGCCTGAAGTAAAAGGTACTGCCTTTGCCAAGTATACTTTCTGCCCAGATTTGTCCGCCATGCTGCTGCACAATGCTCCGGCAAATGGCAAGTCCTAACCCAGTACCACCTTTTTGACGAGCATCAGAAGCATCCACTTGCTGGAAGCGCTCGAAAATTGTCTCTAACTTATCTGCCGGAATGCCTCGACCATGATCGCGAACTGAGAACAACAAGTGATTGCCCGACAGTCTCACCGATATCCAAACTGTCTCACCGGGTGGTGAAAATTTAATTGCGTTGCTCACTAAGTTTGTAAGGGTTTGAATCATGGCATCAGGAGCGACCCAAACTTGAGCTGAAGCAGCAGCAACCAAGAATGTAATGGTCGATTCATCCGCGATCGCTTGAATGCCCTCAATCGCCTTTTGAACTAACATTGCACTATCAGCGTATTCCATGACCAATGGCGCTTTACCAGAATCGAGGCGCTCTAGATCGAGAATATCATTGATCAGTCGCACGAGGCGATCACTGCTCGTCAGTGCGAGATCGATCATGCGTTTGGCTTTTTCAGGCTTTTGGTCATACAGCCCAGTGCCGAGAAGTCCCAAGAAGCCGCGAATTGCAGTCAGCGGAGTTCGGAGTTCATGGCTAACAATAGAGATGAACTCGTGCTTCATGCGCTCGATCTCATGGCGCTCAGTAATGTCTTTGAGAATCACAATCATGCAAGGTTGCCCTTGAATGTCGATTTGTTCCGCTGATAAGAGGACTCTCAGCGATCGTTCGAATCGAGATTGAAGTGTGTATTCCAGATTTTGAACTCGTCCGGTTGCTTGAACTTGTTGGACATAGTGTTTGTAATCGGCTGAGTCAGTCCAGATTCCAAGTGCATCTATTGTGTTCTCTAGAAGATCTTGCCTGGAATATCCCAGCAAGTCAACAAAAGCTTCGTTCATTTCTAAATAAGCTCCTTCTGGCGTGACGATTACGATCGGGTCTGGACTAGAACGAAAGACCTTCGTAAACTTTTCTTCTGATTTTTGCAGTGCCGTTTTCACCTGATCAAACGAACGCTGAAGTTGAGTAGCCGTTTGATTGAATGAGTGAGTTAGAACCTGTAATTCAGTAATCAGAGTGTTCTCAGGTAACTTCAATTGCCAATTTCCATCGGCTAGAACACGGCTGGCTCGGCTGAGTTGTTGAATCGGTCGGGTCATCCAGTAAGCTAAAGCGAACCCAAGGATGATTGCGCTAGCTAGTGCAATCAGGCTAAGTATTCCACTGGTGCGCGTATTTTCATTGATCTGTTGCATAAAGTCTGCTTCAGGAACCGTCACCACAATCAGCCAATTTAAGCCATACGGATCTTGGTAGGGAACGACTTGAACAAACTGTCGCTTTTGTAAAACCGTTAGCTCAAACTGCGTTGGCTTTTGGAGGGTGTTCATCTGAGACTGTAGCTGTTGAGCAACCTGCTGAATGATTGGGTTTGAGCTATTGATTGCTTTGATCC
This sequence comes from Phormidesmis sp., assembly GCA_965277365.1. GTDB lineage: Bacteria > Cyanobacteriota > Cyanobacteriia > Leptolyngbyales > Leptolyngbyaceae > Phormidesmis_A. The sequence goes on from CBDICO010000008.1 coordinate 670,414, forward strand.
GTTGGGCTTGATTGTGCAATCGCTTGGAGAACGGTAGCTCTATCGTGGAGGCAGCAACAAGATTATTATTTTGCTCCATAATAAACACTTGTCCTGATCGACTCACCTTCAAATCGTGCAGAAAAGTACTGATGAGATGCAGGCTGAAATTTGCCTCTAACACACCCTGAATTCTTCCCTTCTGTTGCAGCGGCATTACTGCTGAAATTCCTAATTCTCCATCTGAGAAAAACGGATAAATTTGACTCCAATTTGCTTGTTTCTCCTGCACAGCGGCTTGATACCAGGGGCGAACACGCGGATCGAAAAAGGGATCATCCCGCAATCGCTGAATACGATTTCCTTTGGCATCCAGACTATAGTAAACTCGCCGAGGAAACTGATCGGTCACAATCACTTCTAAATCTTGGGTGTCACGCGGACGAATCACGCCAACAACATTCCCCTGCTCATTTCCTAAGCTGATTTGATGAATAAATGGAAAGCGCTGCATCTGTCGCCAAAAGTGGTGCTCAAGTTGAAGAAAATCATCTGGATCTAATTGCTGGGTTTCGAGCGCATCTTGATTAAGTTGGTTAATCAAATGGGGCGTTGCAAGATAGGTATCGAGTCGAAGAACGACGCGATCGCTCACTTCATTGATCATCTGTTGAGCAAGATGATGAACGGCTTGTTGTCCATTGCGCCAAGAAAGATAACCCACGATTCCGGCTGCGCCACTTGTGAGCAAAACGAAGGGTACAATCAGAAAAACTCGAAGTGGAATTGAGAGGCGAGTCATTGTCCAATTCTCCGCTTCATGGTTTCTAATTCTTGCTGAAGGCGAGATCGATCAATCCGGCTAATGATCCGCGTGATCAGTTCAGGTCCTGCGATCGGTTTACTAATAAAGTCATCGGCTCCAGCCGCAAACGCTTGCTGAATCGACTCCAAATCTGTATGAGCAGTAATCACCAAAATTGGTAAGTCTCCCCACTTCAAATCCTGACGCACAACGCGACACAGATCTACTCCGCTGAAGGTGGGCATTTGCAGATCTAACAGCAATAGATCAGGACGGGTCAAGGTGAGGACATCCCAAAACCGAGTCGGATCTTGAAGGATCGTTACCGCTAGTCCCCACGGTTGCAGTAGATCGCGAACCGTTTTTAGCATTAGCGCGTCATCGTCAATCACCATCACCTGAGCTTGAGTCGATCGAGGTCTGGGCAAGACTTGAAGGATCGCTTCAAAGACTTCTACAGTTGTCATGGGCTTTTGCAAAAATCGTTGAACTCTCAAGCGTGAAGCCGCAACTCGCGCTGTTAAATTGCCTTGCCGATCGCTAACTAAAATGGGAATTGAGGAGAATTGTTGTTGGCAGTCTTGCAATCGGGTCAGTTTGGTCTCGATCGTGGCTTGAGAACTGAGATCGAGCAGCACAACATCTGGCATAACTTTAAGATCGATCACCGTTTGAACCTTGAAGCCCCAAGCGATTGCATCAGATCGAAGTTGACGAGTAAAAAACAAATCATCATCCAGAACTAACACTACCAAACCGGGTGAAATAGTGTGAGGTGCGAGTGGTTCGGGCGGCTTCTGCAATTCTTGATTCAGTTGGGTGAGCAGTTGTGAGAATTGAGATTGTTCTAACAGCGATAGAGGTTGAAGCAGTAAATGTTCGATCATCGCTGCGATTCTAGATCCTGCTTTATAGCCAAATGAGCCAAGAACCCCCGCCAGTTTGTGCGCTTCTTGAGCCGCGCTTTGTTGTAGGGTAGAGCTTAGATTGTTCGTTCTCAATACTTGTTCTACTTGCGCTAGAACTCCAGTTCGTTCAGCAAATGTTGTTTGATAGCGCTCTATGATTTCATTGATGCCTTTCAGCTTAGACTGTTGTTCGTGTTTCCTCAACATCGCGGGTGTCTTTAATCGATAGCCCAATCCGTATACGGTTTCTAGTAAATCGACAACCATACCGCCCGCTTTCAATTTGTGCCGCAAATCTTTGATCAAGTTTGTGACAGTGCCTTCAGCAGGCATCGCATCGATTGACCAGAGCCGATCTACAATGTCACTACGGCTAAAAACTTGTTGGGGATGACGGAGAAATAGCCCCAATAAACCGTATTCTTTGGGCGTTAGGGCGATCGGTTGTCCCACATAGGTAACTTCTGCTGAAATCGGGTTAACACAGAGGTTTCCCCAGATGAGTACAGTCGGTGTAATCAGTGTATCGCTACGTCTTAGTAATGCTCGAATTCGTGCCAATAGTTCTGGTAGATTGTAGGGCTTAACCACATAATCATCCGCACCCGCATCTAAACCTTGTACGATATCGACGCTAGAGACTTTATGAGTCAGCACAAGAATTGGTTTTTGGTAGCCTTGTGATCGGAGTTGCAGACAGACGCTGAACCCATTGAGTTTGGGGCTGGCGACATCTAAGATCAGCAGGTCGTAACTTGAAGCGGTTGCTAGAGAAAGAGCGCTTTCCCCATCGATCGCGATTTCTACGTTGTAATGCTGTGCGGTCAGTAGTTCTGACAGCACAGAAGCAGTGAGGCGATCGTCTTCTACAAGCAGGATCTTCACGGCGATCTTTTACAGACTGGTTTGGTATCTTACCATTACTTAAATTAGGCTTTTGTTCGGGACGATTCAGTTTATTGAATCAGTCATCAAGTTGACCATCCCTATCAAATCCCTATTGTTTTGATCTATAGTGCCTTTCAATTCGATTAGCAATCTTGTCTCGGATTGAGCTTGCTCTAAATCATCCAAAACTTAATACAAAACTTTAGATGTATGGGTAAAGCTTTTGCTTTTACCTGTGGAGCTTTTTCGCTTTTTAGTCCTAAGTCAAAAATCAATATTTTTTAAACTAGAAGATAGTTTGATTGTAAGCAAGAATACAAAAATCTCTTTTTATTCAATCTATAAATTAAGCAGATTTGAAGTTTAGTAATTCTATCTTTGGCGATTGCGCTTCTATCTATCGAGTTTATTGAGTTAAGTCATCACTCTGCTTAGTTTGTGGAAAATTTATGGCGTATTCATTTGATTTTTCGGTCATTTGGGACAACTTTGGTTTGTTTATTGCAGGGGCATTATTAACTCTTAGAGTCTCGCTGATTGCGATCGCATTTGGGACTATTCTTGGGGTTGTTGGCGCATTTTTTAGAACTTCAGGTAACAAGCTTCTAAACGGGATTACATTGGCTTACGTCGAGGTGATTCGTAATACTCCTTTCTTGATTCAACTCTTTTTTATCTTCTTTGGGTTGCCCAAACTAGGGATTCGATTAAGTGCAGAACAAGCCGCAATTTTGTCTTTAGCTGTTAATTTTGGAGCGTATTCAACTGAGATTGTTAGAGCCGGAGTTGAAAGCATCCACAAAGGGCAAATCGAAGCAGGGATGGCTTTAGGATTCAAGCCTCTACAAATCTTTCGATACATTATTCTTACGCCAGCCCTCTCAAATATTTACACTGCTTTAGTTGGACAAGTCATTCTTGCGGTTCTTTTTACCAGCGTTATTTCTCAAATTTCAGCAGAAGATCTAACGTTTGCAGGCGATTTTCTCAACTCTCGTACATTTCGCAGCTTTGAGATTTATTTCGCGGTGAGTTTGTTCTACTTAGCGATCGTTTGGATCATCAAAGGCATCGGCTACTGGATAGAGCGGCACTTCTTTGGATTTGCAAAGTACTCTCGACGTTAGGACATTTTAACAATGGATAATGGATTTACATTAGGGCGTATTATTCTAGATCTTTTGATTGCAACGCAATGGACAATCATTCTGTCTGCGATCGCGTTTGTGTGTGGTGGCATCATGGGATTCTTGGTGATGATGATGCGGATTTCGCCAAATAAGCTGTTGCAGTTTCTGAGTTGGATGTACATTGAATTTTTTGAAGGAACGCCGCTTCTACTACAACTATTTCTTGCGTTCTTTGGAGTCTCGGTGGTGTTTGGGCTAAATCTATCACCGCTTGCGGCAGCCACCGTTGCTCTCACCGCGTTTACAAGTTCATTTCTGGCAGATATTTGGCGAGGCTCGATTCGCTCACTCCCCAAAGGTCAATGGGAAGCGGCATCCGCACTCGGATTTAACTACTTTCAGCAGCTTCGGGTCGTGATTTTGCCGCAGGCGATCAAACTGTCGATCGCGCCTACTGTTGGCTTTCTAGTGCAAGTGATCAAAGGGACATCGCTTGCTTCTGTGATTGGCTTTACAGAAGTTTCTCGCGCTGCTGCTCAAATTAACAATGTGACGCTACAAGCCCTATTAGTGTTCTCGATTGCAGGAGTCATTTACTTTCTCCTCTGCTATCCGCTTTCGCTCTGGAGCCAACGAATCGAACATCGTTTAACCTACAAGGGTTGATTAGAACTATGTCAAAGCAGTTTAGAACCGCGATCGCGCTCTTTTTCGCCAGTTTGATGATTACGATCGGAGTGGCATCTTGTTCCAGCCCTTCCGTGAAATCTGCCAAAGTTAACACTGCATCCACCGCAGTTCAGCTTCCAGGTGTCCCTCAAACAACGCTAGAGGAAATTATAAAGCGAGGCGAAGTTAGAGTTGCTGTTCCAGATGATTTTCCGCCGTTCGGATCAATCAATCCAGAGATGAATGTGCAAGGCTACGAAATTGATGTCGCAAAGCAAATGGCTGAAGGCATCGGGGTCAAACTGAAATTAATCCCTGTGATTGGAAACTACCGAATTCCATTTTTGCAAACCAATCGCGTTGATATGATCATTTCCAGTTTAGGAAAGAACAAAGATCGAGAAAAAATCATTGATTTCTCGATTCCCTATGCACCATTCTATTCTGGGATCTATGGCGGCAAAGACTTACAAATAACGGCTTACTCAGGCTTATCGGGACATACGATCGGCGTTACACAAGGGGCACTTGAGGATCTTGAACTCTCAAAGAACATCGCCGACGACAAGATTCAGAATGTTACCGTGAAGCGCTTCGCAAACAACAGTCTTACAGCTTCTGCATTAGTATCTGGGCAGGTTGAGCTAATTGCAACCGGGAATGTTGTAGCGAACAAGCTAATGCGCGACAACCCAGATAAGCAAGTCCAAAAGAAATTTGTCATGAAGAACTCACCCTGCTATGTGGGATTGCGAAAAGGCGATGTTGCATTGAAGGCAAAGGTGGATGAAGTTCTCAAAGCCTTGCGTCAGTCGGGTGAACTCGAAAAAATTGCCCAACAATGGTTCGGCGAATCGCTCGGCGAACTTCCAACGGCTTAAATTCATCATTCACAAGGAAAATCATGACCCAGTTTGTACCAAACGGTAGTAGCACCACAGACCCGACGCAACCCGCGATCGTTGCCCGCGATGTTGAAAAAACTTACAGTAATGGCTTTCATGTTTTAAAAGGTATAAGTTTGACCGTCAACAAAGGTGAAGTCGTTGTCATGATGGGACCTTCTGGTTCTGGTAAATCCACCTTTATTCGGACGTTTAATGCACTAGAACCGTTTCAGAAAGGCAGTATTGAAATTGATGGAATTCCACTCACGCCCAACATGAAGAATGTAGATGTAATCCGGCGAGAAGTGGGCATGGTGTTTCAGCAGTTCAATCTATTTCCTCACATGACGGTGATTCAGAATGTGATGGCTGCGCCGATTCAAGTGCGAAAATGGACAAAAGCACGGGCAAAAGAAATCGCGACGGAACTTCTCGATCGTGTCGGCATTTTGCATCAGGCTGATAAATATCCTGCACAGCTATCAGGCGGACAGCAGCAGCGGGTCGCGATCGCTCGTGCTTTAGCCATGCAACCGAAAGTGATGCTGTTTGATGAACCCACCTCTGCACTCGATCCAGAAATGGTGCAGGAAGTTTTACAAGCCATGCGATCTCTGGCAAACTCCGGAATGACAATGGTGTGTGTCACGCACGAAGTTGGTTTTGCGCGGGAAGTTGCCGATCGCATTGTCTTCTTAGCAGATGGTTTGCTGGTTGAAGATACAACACCGAGCGAATTCTTTAACAATCCAAAGAGCGATCGTACGAGAAAGTTTCTCTCGCAGATTTTGCACTAACTGATTTCAACTCATTTTTCAGAGACAGAAGCGATGATCGTTTCTGCACAGTTCCGCTTGTTCATGGTTGCTTGTGAGGAGTTATTTAATATGTCTATTCGTCTAGCTATCCTGAGTGCTTCAGCATTGTTAAGCATCATACTGACCACCAATGCACTAGCTGAAACGACTTCAACTTCTGATGGTTCCATCCAGCCTGTGAATCGCGATGAGCTAGAGCCAATTGAAGCCGCACCGCAAGTTACATCAGTGTCTCAATTGAGCGATGTGAAACCGACCGACTGGGCGTTTCAAGCATTACAATCTTTAGTTGAGCGCTACGGTTGTATTGCAGGCTATCCAGATCGTACCTATCGCGGCAATCGTGCCTTAACTCGGTATGAGTTTGCAGCAGGACTGAATGCTTGTCTTGATCGTGTCAACGAACTCATCGCAGCCTCCACTTCCGATTTAGTCAAGAAAGAAGATCTCGCCACACTGCAAAAACTCCAAGAACAATTTGCGAGTGAATTAGCTGTGCTACGCGGTCGAGTCGATGCGCTCGAAGCCCGCACCACTACCCTGCAAAAGCAGCAGTTTTCAACCACAACAAAGTTACTCGGACAGGTTATTTTTGCGGCTGTGGATGGCTTTGGTGGCACAAGCCGAAATGGTCAAACCGATAATTTTAATCTTACGCTTGTCGATCGCGTTCGACTCAACTTCAACACCAGTTTCACAGGCAAAGATCTCCTCACCACTCGCATTCAAGCAACAAACATTATCGACCCCCGCCCCGCAACAAATACTGCGCCCAGCAATGAAGCTCGTCTTAGCTTTCAGTCGTCGGGAGATACTACAAACTCAGGTTTTATTGGATTGATTCGCTATGCGTTTCCGCTTAATGATCGGATCAAAGCTTATGTTGCAACGGGCAATAACGTTGGCTTTATTGATGTTCTCGATGACATTGTAAATCCACTTGCCAGCGATTCTCAAGCTGCAATTTCTCGGTTTGGTCGCTACAGCCCGATCTACCGCTTGGGGTTTGACACGGGTGGGGCACTAAATATTACGTTAGCTAAAGGGTTAAGATTAGAAGCAGGCTACTTAGCGAGTCAAGCGAGCGCTCCGAGCGCGGGACGAGGCTTTTTTAATGGTAGTTATGCGGCTGTCGGACAGCTAGTTTATAGTCCTTCGTTTGGCACGATCGCGCTAACTTATGCCAATTCTTACAGCAACAACGGACTCAACATTGGTGTTGGCAGCACGCTGTCTAATCTGGGAGGACGCGCCATTTCTGCAAATTCCTACGGGATTGAAACAAACTTTAAGTTGAGCGATCGCTTTCAACTAGGTGGTTGGGTCGGTTATACCAATGCCCGTGCGGTGACTGGAGCAGTGCGCGGAGATGGCGATGTCTGGAACTATGCGGTGACCCTGGCACTGCCGGATTTGGGCAAGAAGGGCAACTTGGGCGGAATTATCGTCGGAATGCAGCCTAAGCTAACCGGAACGACGGCATTACTCAGTGGTTTAGCTCGTCGGAGCGATCGAGATACTGGGTTACATATCGAAGCATTTTATCGGTACTCAGTCAGCCAGAGTATTTCGATCACCCCTGGCGTGATTTGGCTAACCGCGCCTAACCACAACCAAGACAACAAAGATATTGTAGTGGGTGTGATTCGGACAACATTTTCGTTTTAAATTTTCATGTCTTTAGGTAGTATTTCCCTTGCTCCCCATAACTTGGTAGTAAGGGTTTTTTGTGTGATGATTTCTTGATACTCTCTGCTTTCAAACCTAATGTATGTTATATTAAATACAGAAAATAAATCGTTCACTCTTCACTTATCGCAGATAGCGAGTTGAAGAACGGAAGTAAGGGAGATCCTGAAGGAACGCGCCTCACCCCACTTCAGTTTTTAGAGGCAAGTACTATGACTTTTTTAAACCAAACCGCTGATACTTACACTAGAGGCATGAGTGCCCAGACATCTGCATTTATGTTGTCTTACGGCTTTTCTATTCAGAGAAATTCTTTCCGATGGACAAAAGTAAAGCAGCCAGCGCAGCATCAAACTCCAGTTGTTTAATGTGAGTTTCAATTAAACAGTAAACTTAGAGGATGTCTGAGAAGCAGAAAAGCTCTCAAAACGATAGGGTTTCATCTCAGAACTATGGAGAACTAAAATCCAGATGCCAGCAAATTAAACATCGCAACTTAAAATTAGCGACGTTTCTGAACCCGTAGCCAGAGCGCCAAATCAACTTGAGCTTGTTGTTGATGCCTTCAACCACTCCCCTCGTGGTGCGAGGCTCAAAGTAGTTTGCCACTTCTTCGAGCCAACGGTCTATCGTAGCAACACTGGTTTGAAACGTCGTCTCTGCTCCGGTTAACCAGTCTCCAAGTTCTGTAATTCCGTTTCCCCTTTGAACAGCAAGGGAACCGTCAATTGCCCCACCATCCCATAGGCGTTGACTGAAACAATCTCACTCTTGATTTTGCCTGAGTTGCCGATGTACGGTCGCGCCACCTAGTCTGTGGTGTTTTCTTGCTTGCGTTGCGTTAGCTCTCGCGGAGCGCCCGCCAGTTTCATCAATCACCAAGGTGATGGACTGTCCTTTCAACTGCTGCAAAATCAGCGCTAAACGTCGTTTTCGCCATGCCGATACTGACTAAGGCGATTTGGTCAGACGGGGATGAAGAACTTGCTCGCTGGACAAGCCGACTGCACGAGCAATTGCAGGGAGAGACTGACGCGGCAAGTCACTGATCATGCCTAGATGCAAATACTTGAACGCTTCAAAACTCCGCACATCGACAACCAAGTTGCGGTAGACGGCACAGTCGTTGTCGGCATACGTTACGATACTGACAGCTTGGCGTGGCTCAAGCATTTTGGGGATAGGTGTTTGAGAAACGTACTCTTAATTTTAACGTAGCTAGCGTGATGAAAGAGGGATAAATCGGCAGAGTCGATCGGCGCGGATTTGACACGACCGGACATGGGTACCGCTCGATCTGAACTGGGCAGAATTTGAACTACTCGCGATGTTTTGCCAGCAGCCTAACTTGAGATCTTGCACCAGTCTCAATAGGGAGTTGCAAAACGGCTGAAAGTCTGTAAGAAAGGGCGTAGAAATAGTTGAATAGGATGGTTATGGAAACCCTCTTGGAACGCGCCCAAGGATTAGTGTACGCCCTCCTTCATCTGATGCCTAGCTCCTATCAGCACGCCAGTCTCAGTTCTCTAGGATTGTTTTTAGAGGCGGCAAGGACACCCATTGCCTCAGCAGTGCCAGACGAAATCAGCCAGCGCGTTGAGTCGCTTTCTCAATGCCTACGAGTGGTCGACTCGCTCAGTGCTGCGCACGACTCGCCACCAGGTGTTACAGAAGATTAGACCGCAGCTCCCAGGCTCTGGCAGTTCCCTCAAAGTCTTGATTGACCTAACCACATTGGAGCAGTGCGGCAAGTTTCGCCATCTGAGTACTCGATCGAGGATAAGGCGGCGCCCCATCCGTGGATGCGAGTGCTCAACGGCAAGCGGGGACTGCATATCGTCATGCTGTACCTGGTACTCGGGCAGTGGCGGGTGCCGTGAAGTTTCTGCATCTGGCACGTCTTGAGCACCCCGAGTCCGTCTCAACTTGCCTGCATCCTGGCTCGTGTGCCCAAGACGTTGACGAAACGTTTCCCTGTCCTTGTTCTAGCCGATACTGAGTTTGGTACGGTGGAGTTTCTGAAGGCGCTCCGAACCCGAGGATGGCAAGCCGTGGTCGGAATGCGCTGCGCACGGTTGATGGACACGGGTCAATCCCTCAAGTCGCTTTACCGTCGTGGAACTCGAGGACAACAGGTACGACTCGTGGGCATTGAGGTGCCGTTGACCGTTTCCTGGTTTTGGCTCAAACGCAGTGATGGCAAGCGAGAACTGCGGTTTGTCGTTTCCACCTATCCCTATTCTGGGGTCTACCTCGTGAGATTAGGACGATAACGGTGGGCAATCGAGGGCTTCTTCAAAACCATCAAACATCGCTTTGGCTGGCATGGCTTTGGTCAGAAGACTCGGTTGGGCGTTTATCGCTGGTTGATGCTCTCTCTGATTGCCTATCTGCTAGCTCATTGGGCATCTCGAACCTTCCCAAACTGGTGGCGGCTTGACTGGGACTAAGTCTGTGTCAAAGCGGTTGCAACTCTGCTGCCGCACGTTGCCTGGATCAAGCTACTTCGTCAGATTCACAAGCACCGAAACCTCGTGGATGAGCAAGAGTTTGAGATTATCATCCAGTCCTTATCCTCAGCTTATTGAGACTGGTGCAAGATGTGAGGTGAGTTAAAAGCGAAAATAGGGACTGACTACAGAAGTCAGCCCCTATTCATTGATAGGTAATCGATCGTTAGGCGGTCAGCGGCGGTGGGTTTTTGAGCATCTGATCTGCGGGCAGGGTCTCCATGCTGAAGCTCTTCCAATCATTTGTAACGGTCTTGAATCGTCCGCCATTGATTCCACCATTGTTGCTCCAATCAGATGCCCAGCCTGCATCTTGACTGCGCCAATAGTCCCCGCCACCACTGGCGATGTAGTGGGCTTGGGTGCGATCGTCCGGTTTACTGGGATCGTCCTGAACCAGACGCGCCTGAAAGACCGAGTAGACCCCAGCGATATCAGTGGGATCCATATTGGCGCGTTGACCGGGCCAGAAATGGTAATTGAAGCCATTCCCCGCCGTCACACTGATTCCACCACCATTGCTGGATTCGTCTTTAGTCGTCACACCCTGACCGCCATTGTTACCAAAGTCAGAGTTAAACGCGCCTCCCTGGATGCCAGGGTATTGCACCTCTGTCCATTTTCCAGTGGACTTACTAAGAAGCCACAATTGGTCATCGCGAAGCTGCACTCGCGTATTGGGAGCTTGTTCGGGGTGCCAACCTTCGACTGCATAAACTTGTCCCCAGGCAGTAATGCTATGCCAATCGGTACGTGGACTATTGCCCCAACCTGGTTGAGCGGCCGAGTTGTACCAATTGTAGTTTGAGGGCACACCATCCGGTTTGGCATCATTGGGAACTCCCGGATCGGAATCATGGAAAGCCGGATCGAAAGCGAGTTTGGGTGGCACTACATTGATCGGTGCGGGTATGGGCACCATATTGACGGGTGAGGGTGTAGGCAAAGAGATGCCAGCGGCATAAAGCTGGCTTTGTGGAACAACCTGCTTGGCAACGTCATGGGCTGACCAGGACAGTTGCGCGGTAGCTTCTCCAGCGCGTTGATAGTACTCCATCTGAATCGAATACTTCTGTCCTTGTACTAGGTTGATCGATTCCTGGTCTTGGGTTTTAGGGTGATCGTTCCAGTCATTAACTAACTGCTTGCCATCCACCCACAAACGAACCCCATCATCGCTATTGGTGTAGAAGGTGCATTCGCCCGTCGATTCAGCTTGTACCTGCCCTGTCCAGCGAGTTGAGAAATTGGTGTTAGAAATGGATGAAGCGGGTGAGCCGTGACCCCAGCGAAAATCTATGGTGGAGTCAATCCGGCTCAGTCCTGCGTTGGCAGGATTTAAGTCTGCACTGTTGAAATACTGTGCTTGTAAACCGTTTCCGGTTCCAGTTGGTAAACTCATTCAAGTCTCCTGTTAAAAAACAAATGGAGTTGCGAAACCGCCCCAAGGCGGTTTCGTTTAGCGATACTCTGGACAAAATTTGAGCAGGTTCTAAGGCTCAAACCCTGATTCAGCCGTGGACAGGATCTTTTTTTCAAGTCAGAGGCAGAGCTAACGTTGAAAAATAGCTTGATCCTTGAACCACAAGCTCTGAAAACCTTGTGAAACCATTCAAAAAATGTCCGGAGTATTGAAGACGTGAGTACGTAAAAAATCAGCCAGGGTAACTGTTGTATTCTTTCGCGTCACTAAACCAACACTCCGGACAAAATTTGATCAGGTTCTACGGTATTGTCAACTTAACCAGAAAGTAGAATAGCCGTATTGATTCCATTCAAATCCCAACTCTTTGCCCATGTACTCTCGTCACCGATTCCCTGACGAAATTCTCAGCGACTGTGGCTGGCTTTATTACACCTTTCCTCTGAGCGACCGGGACATCGAGAAAATGATGCTATATCGGGGGATTGAGGTGACGTATGAGACGATTCGGGAATGGTGTTAGGAATTCGGGTAACAGTATGCCAATCAGCTCCATCCTGCTGTCGCGTTCCACGCTATTTGACCTTGATCCCGCGCTATTTGACCTTGATTGTGAGAGTTTAAAACGCAGAAGGGACAAAGGTTTGAGTGTTGTAGTAGGGATGGTTTTTGCCGTTCCACGCTATTTGACCGCAGAGTTTGAGTCAAAAATCCCGTGCTATTTGACCGCTTCTGAGTTGAAATGTAAATCTAGCGGAGAGCAAACCCCCCTTATCTCCAGTAACGCTTCGCGAACGAAATTGAGATGAAACGTCACACGCTATTTGACCGCTTGTGACCTACAATTCGCGGCAGTGAGCGAATTGCCTATGGATACTGCCTCAGCCCCCCAATCTCAGCAGTCAGAATCAGTGCAAATCGAGCAATTGTCACTGCCGTTGCTGGACACCGAGCCAGATGAGGAAAACTGCGAAATCGTGAATGAGGGAGCTACGCTGTTGCCTTCGGCAATCGCGGGAGTCTTGATCGAGATGCAACAACGGCTCGAAGGGATTCAGCAAGTGATGGCAGTGCGAAGCACTGAACGGTATGCAAAGGTGCAGCGTCAAGCCGCCAAGAAACTGGGTCTCAGTGTTCGCAGCTTGCGGCGACTGATGCGATCGTGGCAAGAGCAAGGGATGGCTGGATTGACCCGGCAATCGCGCTCGGATCAAAGGACGAGCAAACAGAGTTTGGACTGGCAAGCCTTTATTCTCAAAACGTATCGAGAAGGGAATCGAGGAAGTCGCAGTCTGACTGCGGCTCAGGTGGTGCTACGGGTTCGCGCGCGTGCCCAAGAATTAGGTGTAGCGGAGGAGCCGAAGCGCACGACCGTTTAGCGGAAGCTCCAATCTCAAATCGAGAAACAGCAAGCAAAACGATCGTTGGGCTGGCGGGGAGACCGATTGCTGATTACCACTCGTGAGGGGATTGAGTTAGCGATCGAATGGAGCAACCAAGTGTGGCAGTGCGACCATACCAAAATCGACGTGTTAGTGGTGGATCAATCGGGAGAAGTGTTAGGGCGACCTTGGTTAACGATCGCGGTCGATACCTATTCTCGCTGTATCATGGTGTCGCGTCCCACGATCACTGACATCGATCCTGCGTTATTTGTCTTTAGAGTCTAGAACAGTGGGCTTTTGAAAGGTCGAGTGAGATAAGCCGCTAATTTTCGTACAGTAAGGTTTTGAGCTCTTTTGCCAGTGGTCATTTACTGACGAACGCGACACAATCTGCCTCGTCCCACGCTTTTTGTCGTCGAGATTTTTCTGCCTCGTCCCACGCTTTTTGTCGTGCTGGCGAATTTCTACTTCAAAATCCCGCGTTTTTCGTCGCCAGATGTTCGATTGCAACAAAAAGTAGCGCGCTTAGAATCAGGTGTCGCGTTCCGCGCATCTGTGGTGAAAGTCCTGTCGTACCTGATGCAAAGGGCTTTGACAAGCGCAGCGCTAAGCGATTGTTGCCTTTAAGGTCTCTTGGATGCGCGCTTGAAAATACGCTCGTTTATTCGTCCAAGTGGGAGCCATACCTATTTTCTTTTTCCAATAGCCATTATTCGCACCGCTGGGATGGGGGAACTCCAGATGAGGGATATCCAGGTGTAAGTCCCTCACTGCTAGCGTCGCCGGTTTACCCCACGTGATGACAGCCCCTACTTGGAACGTCTCTAATTCCTTTGGTACGCGCTTGGCAAAGCGCTCACGATCGGCTTTGGGTAGCGGTATGCCCTTTTTAGTCCCATTCGAGACCCAAACTTTAATCAGATCGGTCAGATAAACGCGGTAGCCCATCTGCACTAACACATCAACCAGTTGCATATAGATCTTGGTCCACATTTGAGTACGACAGGCGATGTGGTCTAGACCAAAGGGTGTGCCTACCTCGATCGGTTCAAGCCTTGCCTTCACATCTCTCAAGGAATCTTGGGCAAGGATGGCAATAGTCGGCTTCTGCAACTTGCCGTTCGATAATTCAAACGTAGAGGGTAAATCGATGCCAATGACGGGAGACTGTTGATATTGACTTTGAAAACTGGGATGAGCAGACGCAAAAACGCTACGTGGCAACCAGTTTCTGTGTTCCCAACCCGGCACGTTGAAATCTCGTATGATGTCCTTGTAGAAGGTCGTAAACTCATGCTCACTCACATGAAATACTTCCTGGAGCAGCAAGCATAAGCTGTGTTTCTCCTCTGGACTAAATTCAGAAAATAGGTAGGTAGGCATAGCGATTAGGAGAGGCTTCCACGGTAGGTTGATCGTAGCTGTCCACTGCCGTCTGTCAAGCGCGCTTTGTGCCGTCACAGCACGTAAAGCTTCAAGCCCGACTATAGTTTCCCACTGGAGGCTCTGGGTTCCGCCTTGTCTCGAAAAGGGAGGGAAAGGAGATATCGTGTGTGTCTGCGAAGCTGTGGTAAAAGTCCGACACTGCCTCCCTGTATTGCCACTTACCTTCAATTCTCCGATACCGCATCATTTTCTCAAGGTCGCGATAGCTCAAAGGGAAGGTGTACTAGAGCCAGACGCAGTAACTGATAATTTCGCCGGGGAAGCGATGACGAGAGTACATGGGCAAAGAGTCGGAATCTGAATGGAATCAGTACGAGTATTCTACTTTTCGGTTAAGTTGACAACACCCATCAGACGTACACCAGGCAAGTCGATGAATCCCATATCGAATCTACCATTAACGCCCGCCACAACCGGAGTGGAAAAATGCAATGGACTCGCGCTGGAGCCCACAACGTTCTCCAAATTAGAGGCAAGGTTATCAGCAATGAGTGGCGCGATCAGTGGCAAGCACCTGTCCTCTTCGCCCTAGGTGCAGCATAAAGGTTGAGTTGCGACAAATTTATTACGCTCTCGTCACCTCTCGTTCTCATCGGCATCGGTTTATTGAGTGAGATCGTGATTCTGTTGGGTATTCTTCACTATCGCAATAGTATTAACCATCGAATCGACTACCACGATCGCCCTTGCATCAACTCCCCAACTGGCAGCCTATCGGTTGACCGTGGAGGCAGATAGCGACAAACTTATATCTAATGGAGCAGGTGCCTAATGTTGGTTTGCGTCAAAAAGCAGAAGAGATTGCCAGAGCTACAACGTCCAAAGATTAGTCAATTAAAAACAATATTCTGGCGATCGAGGTTTCGCCTGATCCGATGTTGACGATCGCAGAAGTCAAGCGCGTCACTGCCTTACTCAGCCAAATAGGGGGCATTCAGATTTCAACTCGCTACGCAGAAGGACAACTCACAGTGCAGAGCAGTGTGCCGAGATTAGCCGATGCACAAACCATCACGCAGGGGTTTCAGCAGATTTCAGGTGTGAAAACTGTATTAAACACTGCACAACTTAACCCATTGCGGATAGAATCTCGGTTCTATTTCCCATTGGGTTCGGCAACAATAATTCCTCGCGATTTAACTGACAAGATTCAGCAGGTGAAAATTTTCCTCAACCAACATCCCGTCTTGAGTTTGAAGATCACAGGTTACAGCAGTAGTTTTGGAAATCCTTCGATCACGGATTCTGCGTTATCAATCGAGCGAGCAAAAGCGGTGCAAAAAGCGCTGATTCAGCAGGGCGTTAGGCTCGATCTCTTGCAGGTGAATGGTAGTACCAATCTGCCCCCCGGAGTCAAGCTAAGTCAGCCTGACTGGATGAAGCGATGTGTCATTTTAGAAGTCGTCACTCCTAAAGCGCGCTCGAATGGATCAAATAAAAGAAAATAAACATAGATTCAATCGGTCACGGAGCGACGTAAATCATGGCTGTGATTTCTAAAAAGGTTTGCTTAATTGGTGACTTTGGGGTGGGCAAAACGAGTTTGATTCGGCAGTTTGTCGATCGCCAGTTTAGCGACCAATACCTTTCGACCGTGGGCGTAAAGATTTCCCGCAAAGCTATTCACGGATTGAGAAATGCTCTGCAAGAATCCCAAGAGGTGCAACTCTTAATTTGGGACATCGAAGGAAACACTAAATTTAAGGCGATTTCTGCAACGTATCTGCAAGGTGCAAGCGGCGTGATCATCGTAAGCGATGTGACTCGCCCCGAAACCATCGATCGTTTGCCTAGCCACATTCAAGACTTTTTAGCGATTAACCCTCGTGGCTCGATCATGATTGCACTCAACAAATCAGACTTGATTGCACCAGACGATCTTGAAAAGCTTTTGCAGCATCCATACTTCGAGCAAGCAACGGTGTTAGGAGCCTATGCAACTTCTGCAAAAATAGGCGAAAATGTCAATCAAATTTTTGAACTCTTAGCTCAAAGCCTGATCCAATCTTGAAAACGCTCTGACAAATTTCTTAATCCTTTTTGACGTGCGCTACTAACTGCTATGACTTTTTCTTCTATCCCGAAGCAACCCTGCCTGCTCAACAAATTTTTGATCCCTCGCCACATTGAATATCTGATCATCAATCAAGATTTAACGATTCAAGAAACCTCGGCAGGCGCACAGCGATTTGCAGATGCACCCACTGAGGTGAAACGAGGCAACGATATTCGCAATGGGTTTCCTGAATTATTTGGGGCTGAAGACTGCCTCAACGCAGTGTTGCAAAAGCAGCAAGACACCTTTGAAATTCGGGGAATTGCCCGATCGCTAGATCTGTCTTCACCGATTTATATTGACCTCCATGTGCTTGAAAATCAGGAGGTCGAAGAGTTTGAAAATAAGCTAGTGATTTTGGTCGAAGATGTCACAGATCGCATGGTGTTAGAACAGTCTCTCGTCCAAGGAGCCAATGAAGCGACTCTACTCTTGAGACGGCTGACCGCATCAAAATATTACATCGATCAAGTCATTAATTCAATGCCAGACGCATTGCTAGTAACTACGCTATCGAGAAAAATAAAAACCATCAATCCAGCCGCAAAAGCACTGTTTGAATATACAGAAGATGAATTGCTAGGGCAACCGATTTCAACCATTCTGTCAGATACCCAGTTCTCTAATGACTTCTCAAAAGAAATCGAAACAATTTGCCAAACAAAATCAGGGAAGAAAATCCCGATCGCCGTTTCTTGCTCCACGCCCCAAGCAGATATCGAAGATTTTCAGGGCTTTGTCTACATCATTCGAGACATGACCGAGCGCAAACAAGCAGAACTGGCAAAACGCGAGTTTCTAGCGATGATCAGTCACGAACTTCGTACCCCTATGAATGCTGTGATTGGCATCACCGAATTGCTACTCACAACCGATCTCACCACGCAGCAGCGAAACTTTTTAGACATCATTTGCACCAGTGGAGAGGCGTTGCTGACTCTGATTAATGATGTCCTCGACTTCTCTAAAATGGAGTCTGACAAACTGGAATTAGAACATCAGCCATTTAACCTGCGGACGTGCATTCAAGACTCTCTCAACCTGCTCCAACTCAGAGCCATCGAAAAAGGCTTAAATCTCATCTTTCTCGACGAGCCAACACTGCCGCAAATGGTCGTTGGAGACATTACTCGACTGCGCCAAATCTTAGTCAACCTCCTCGGCAACGCGATTAAATTCACTCAAATCGGAAGAGTGACCATATCTGTGATCGCCACCCCATCGCCATCGGGTTACACACTGCAATTTGCCGTCAAAGATACCGGAATTGGCATTCCCTCCGATCGACGCGATCGCCTATTTCAGGCATTTAGCCAAGTTGATTCTTCGATCGCACGTCAATATGGCGGCACTGGGTTGGGGTTAGCCATTTGCAAACAGCTTAGTGAAAAAATGGGTGGCAGAATTTGGGTCGAAAGCGAACCCGGTCAAGGCAGCACGTTTTACTTCATGATCGAGGTGCAAGCTCACGCTGACGAAATCGTTGCCGAGTCGTCTCATCCTGGGCGGGCAATCAATCCTGACTTTGCTCAACAGCATCCCCTTCGGATCTTGTTAGCAGAAGACCATCTAATTAACCAAAAGCTGATGCTGATGATTTTGCAGCAATTGGGCTATCGAGTCGATGTCGTCAGCAACGGGTTAGAAGTTTTATCGGCGTTGCGTCAACAACCCTATGATGTCATTCTGATGGATGTGCAAATGCCCGAAATGGATGGTTTAACTGCTACCTTTCACATTTGCCAGGAGTGGTCACTTGATGCCCGTCCGCATATTATTGCGATGACGGCTAATGTGATGCAGGGCGATCGTCAACAGTGTCTAGATGCTGGGATGACGGATTATGTCACCAAACCTGTCCGTACCGAAGCCTTGATGCAAGCCCTGAGTCAGTGCCAACCCAAGAGATCTGCTGATGGCTCTTCCACGTCTCCGATTGACTCCGCTGCTTTACAAGAAATCTACCGACTCGGCGGCAACCTCCCAGAATTTTTAGTCGATATCATCGAGTGCTATCTGCAACAAGCTCCCAATCTGTTGAACGCTGCACGAGAGGCTTCGGCTCAACAAGACGGTGTCACTCTCCAGGGATCGGTTCACACGTTCCGATCAAGCAGTGCAACCATCGGCGCGATGACCTTAGCAAGACTTTGTGAGGAACTCGAAGCGATTGCAACTTCTGACGCTCAAGCTGAAATTCTTGATCGGCTTCACGCCTTAGACGCTGAATATCATCAAGTTCAACTCGTCTTGCAGCAAGAATGTCAAAGATTCCTCAGTACTAATCTCGAAGTTGGTAACCTTTTATCGAACTCAAAAGTTTGTCAAAACTAAACAGTAAGCGGGTAATTTTTTACGATGAGTAAGCAGTTTCGGTCGTCTGCCGTTCGAGAATAGCTAAGATGATCAGAGATTTTATCGAGCAAGACTAAACCGCGCCCCCCGATCGAGGTTTTGTCCACCAATTTAGGATTTGATGCCAGCTTTTGAGCTAAATTAAAAACATCCCCCTGATCCCAAACGCGAATCTCTAAACATCGATCTTGAACTATCACTTCAACCTCAATCGGGGTATCAGCAGGCTTACTTTTATGGGCATGACGGACGGCGTTAGTAAACCCTTCAGCCAGTGCAGTCTGACACTGTACCCAAACGCCTGACGGAATCGCGCCCTGATTTAATTGGTTGAACCAGGATAAAACTAGGCTCAACTCAGTGAGTAAGGATCTAACTTGAATTTGATTTTGACTAATCATTTCCAATCGAGGTTTTTTTAATGAATAATGGGAAATCTATTGTGAATCAGTTCGTTCTTATCTACTCAAATTCAGATAAATTTCTATGAGCTTCTAATGTTCCCATCAGGTTACACTCGATTGATTAACTCTCGTAAATATATTGCTCAATTGTTGCTTCTTAGATAATCACTTTTTACTCAAGGTTTTTCAAGTATTATGTTAAAAATTTTAATTATTGACGATGACCCGATCATTCAGCTGGTGTTGAAGAAAACGCTACAAGAACAGGGCTATGAGGTGCTGTTGGCTCAAAGTGGTGGAGAAGGACTCATTCAAGCCAAACATCATCTGCCAGCGCTAATTATTTGCGACTGGCAAATGCCCAAAATGGATGGCTTAGATGTCTGTCGTATCATTAAGGCAGATGCCGCGCTATCAAAGACTTTTTTCATTTTGCTCACCTCTCGATCGATGGTAGAAGATCGCATCATCGGACTAGACACTGGGGCAGATGATTTCCTCTTAAAGCCGATCGAAGTCAGTGAACTTAAAGCACGCGTGCGATCGGGGTTGCGCCTCCATCATTTGGCTCAAGACTTGCAGGCTCAAAAACAAGCCCTGGAAAAAGAACTGGCTGAAGCAGCAGATTATGTCCGATCTCTTCTTCCTAAACCCTTAGTAGGAAAAGTCTCGATCGACTTTCAGTTTGTTCCTTCTCAGCAGCTTGGGGGCGACTGTTTTGACTATTATTGGCTTGACCCTGACTATTTGATGATTTATCTGTTGGATGTGTCTGGGCATGGGTTGGGTTCAGCCTTGCCGTCAGTGAGTATACAGAACGTGCTGAGATCGCAGTCTCTTGACCGAGTAAACTTCTATCAGCCGAGTCATGTGCTAAAAGCCCTCAACGAAATTTTTCAAATGGGTGAGCAGCACGATCGCTATTTCACCATCTGGTATGGAGTTTATAACCGCCAAAAACGACTACTCACCTATGCCAGCGCTGGGCATCCGCCTGCCATTTTGTTGTCTAAAGCGCCGGATGCCACGACTCAAGTTAAGCGATTAAAGATGCGCGGCTTCCCGATCGGAATGTTGCCTGATACTCACTATACCAATGGTTTTTGCACGATTGATGAATCGAGCACTCTCTATCTCTTTAGTGACGGAATTTATGAGATTAAGCAAACCAATGGCGCATTTTGGAGTTTAGATGACTTTATTGAGTTGCTTGCGAGCAGCGACCAAGCTGCTGCAACGTTCAACAGTCCCTATGAGATTCTTCAACAAGTATTGGCGATGAGCGGCGGCACCCCCTTTGAAGATGACTGTTCGCTGCTGCGGGTTAATCTCAATTAGGATTGTGGATTCAACACCCCCGACGCAATCTTCGGCTTGATTAAACTCATAATCCTTTGTGATTGCAAGATGGGTTGGAGACGTTCCAGTAGAACGTCTCTGTGGGTCGATCGACTCACCATGCTCTAAACAGTCAACACCGCTTGATTGAACTCTTCTTGGTTGGCAAACACCTCAAAAATATCGTCCATGCTGGTCAATTCAAACAAGATTCTAAGCTGATCGTTAATTGAGCAAATTGAAAGCTTACTGCCTGCATCACGAACGGTTTTTAATGACATTACCAGAGCACCCAACCCAGAACTGTCCATAAACTCTACCTCGCAGCAGTCAATCAGCACTGCTTTAGCGCCAGCCTCTATCACGTCGCTGACTTCCCGGCGAAGACGATTGCCGTTAATGCTATCTAAAATACCAGAGGGTTGAATGATTTTGACGATCGAACTCATGATGACAAACTCAATAATGTTAACTTTAGACTTCGATTAGTGTACCCAGTTAGGATTTTTTCATTGCCAGATCTAGTCACTTAACTTTGGGTTGCCAAATAGCCGCGCCAATCACTGCCCACAAAAGAGCAAGATTATAGACCGCCCAAGCGCTATTGAGCAAGTGAACCCAGGGATCGTGTAATTTACCCATTGAGAATAACAACAAGCTCCACGTCATGCCTAAAATTGTTAGACCAAAGATAATCAGTTGGGGCAAAACTAATTGCAGATAAACGCCTGACTGTCGCTGTTTTGGGGTGACTTGAAACTTGATGGGACGTTTTGTAAAGACACTCCAGACAGCTTGGATAAAAAGGGGAAATAGCGCGACCGCATATTGCTCCGATCGCCACACCTCCCTTGCTGGAATGCCCAAGTCGCGGTCATAAACGTTAATCGATTCACCACAAATGCCGGAAAGAAGTGCAGAGCAAAGTCTTTGCCATAAGCACTCACTGGAATCAGGTCAGTGAAGAAGTAGATAATCGGACACGCAATAAAAATCAGGGTCGCAAATCCAGAAAAGTAGCTATACATCGTCTGGAAATATTGGAGCCGTTGCCAAAAACTCAGCCCCGGTTTTCGCCAAGGATTTTCTTGCAGCAGCACTTGAATCGTGCCCTGTGCCCATCGAAGCCGTTGCTTTAAGGTCGAGCTAAGGTCGTCTGGAGCTAGCCCAACTGCCAGCAGTTCGTCGTGATAGATTGACTTCCAGCCAGCCCCGTGAAGTCGCATCGCGGTGTTCATATCTTCAGTGATGCTGCTGCTTGACATGCCACCAATTAACTCAAATTCGTCTAAGCGGGTTTCATCTTTGGCAAACGCTTCCGAAAAATATTTCAGTCCCACGCTCACTAAAGCTTCTCGTCTCAAGACGGCATTGGTTCCGGTGTAAAACGCTGAATTAAGTCCATCTTTGCCCTGTTGAATCGGACCATAAAACAAGTGTGCCTGATGCCCAAACGGATCACCCGTCGGAAGATTATAGAAATCTTGGGGAGTTTGCACAAATCCAATCTGATTGCTTTTATAGCGCCCTGTTTGCAGACTGCATGTATAGAAGTAGGGCAACACTCGTTTGAGAAACTGCGGTTTGCAGATGTGGTCAGCATCGAGCGTCAGGATAAAGTCGCCCGTCGTTTCTCCTGAAAAAATGGCGTAGTTAATGTTGCCTGCTTTGGCATGATGAGCTTTACCTGCAAGTTTGGGGCGCGCAATATAACGACAGCGCACCAGTTCAGATAGTTCTAGTTCTTTTTGATGAATCGCCGCTTCGATTTTTTGCTGCTCAGAGGTGAACCGACCGGGCACACTCAACGGATTGGGACTCAGCAACCGCGACAGTTTTTGCAGAGCATTTAACGCCTCTACCGCAGACTCTTCGGATGAGTTTTTTAATACCTGTTCTGCGGCTTTAGTGTCGACGGCTAACTGTTCGAGCTGCTCCAATTGTTCGAGAAGGTACGATCGCTCAGTTTTGATTCGCTGCATCTCGGCTTGCATGATCGGAGACTGCAAATCTTCGATTCCCAGCTTTCGAGCCATTGCCTTAATGTCGGGCGAGTTGCCGTCATCTAAAACATAAACGCGCAGCTTAGATGCCGGATAGTCGATCGCGAGTGCGGCTCGTGTGGTCTGTTCGACTAATTCAGGTGGCTCGTTATAGCAGGTGATGAAAATATCGACCGTTGACCAATCGGCACGACGCAGCGGCGGAGTCATCTGATCGAGCGATTTGACTTGGCGCACGAGAGGTCGCCAAAGCCCGATCGTGAACATGGCTCCGCCAATGTAGCTATAAATCTCGGTCAACACGAGCGGAATAGCTAACCACAAGGCGCTGAAGTTAATAGAGTGACCGATGCGCCACTGCAAATACCACGCGCCGAGAATCAGATTGATCTCAGCGAGATAACGAAACAGCAACGTTCGCTCTTTGAGCCGCGATCGGAGGTTGCCAGAAAAATTAGGGACGTTTTCAACGATTGCAATAGGAGTCGTCATAACAAGTTGGGATATCAGAGTACCAGAGGTTGATTGCCTCTAGCGTGGTAGAGCAGACTTTCTAAAATGACTGCATTGGTGTTGATGTCGATCGAGCGATTTTGCCCTAACTGAGCATTTTCATAACGCCCCGAAAAGTAGCCTCTATCTGCATCTGCGAGATTTTGCACGGCATCGCGCAGAATCCTCGCGTAAGGGTCTTGAGGCATCAGAGTTGCCCAAGCAAACGCGGCTTTGGTACTCAAAAACCGCAATTCTGGGTGGGCACGTCCGCCCACGGTGACAGCGTACCAGGGTTGCCCATTAGCATAAACGCTGTAGTAGAGAAAATAGGGCGGACGGTCGATCGAATCTTCATTGACCGCAGTGAGAATGCCCGTGCGCTGAAATCGCTGTACTTGCACGTTAAACAGATTTTGAACTTGAGACTTTACCTCTTTTGTCCAGCCAAGTTCTAAACCCCACAGCAGATAGGGATCGCTGGTGAGATAGTTGCTGGCTCCAGAGTTTTTAAAGTCACGCTGGTCAACTTGTAGAGCAATTCCATCAACTTTAATCGAGTGGGTGGGCGGTTGATGGAGAGCCTTGCTTGCGTCAAGATTCCAGAGTTTTAAGCCATTGGCAGCGTACTGCTCATATCCTAAGCGACCTTCTTGTACGGCTTGAATGCCTTTCGACGTTGAGATGCCGCCTAACAACCAACCATCTTTGACGAGTTTGGCAATTTTCCAGCGATCGATGATGTGATCAATCCGATCGCTATAGCTGGGATAGTGAGTTTTGATCACCTGCAATCCGATTAACAGTCGGGCTGTATCTAAGGCTGACCAGCCACTTGTGCCTTGGGGATCGGGCGTGTTGTCAAGTTGCCGCATCTGCGCCGTACTTGTGCTGTAGGCTTTATTAGGCAACAATGTCGCCGGGATCGGGAGGGTTTCTAAGGTGTTGAATAGGGTTGCCATACGTTGGCTAAATTGTTTGGCTGGAAGCAGCCCCAATTGATGAGCCGCATGAATTCCCAACAACGCACTGCCCTGATCCCAGAGTGTTGTCCAAGGTAATTGATCGACCGCGTTGACGAGTCCGGTTTGCAGATTCCAGTTGCGTTCAAAATATTTCCAGGCTTGTTTGGCAGCGGCTCGATCGGTCTCACTCAACTCAAGCAATCCCTGTACTACAGGTTCAGCTTTTTGTAAACTGGACTGAACAACTGGAGGAGAGCGCTTAGCAGGTTCGACTTTCGGACTGGACTGAGTGGCAGGAGTAACCACAACGGTTGGTAGAGATGGAGTTTGAGAGGTTGGTGATGAATTTGTAGCAGCAGGTTTACTCTCTATTGAAGCCCAATAGGTTCCTGTAATGTCGGTGATTAGTTTTGCAGTTTGTTGAGTGACTTTGGGCAAACCCCGATCGGAGTTTCCTTCTGCCAATGCTTCCCACCACGGAGAATGCAGCGCGGTGCTGGCATGAATCATCGGCTGCTGATTCGTAGACTTATATAGAAGCGATTGCAGAACCAAGCTATTGGTTTCAGATGTAAAGACTGTGGAGGCTTTTCCCGTTTTCTCGTCAAGTCCTTCTGGATAGCCCTGCGCGGGATTTGAGGAGTTTACGATCGCCTTCCAGAGTTCCTGGGTATACGGCTCATTGGGAAACAATGCATAATACCCAAAGGCGGCTGCCGTGCTAACCATTCGCAAATCGGGGATGGCTCGACCATCGTCGGTGAGGGTTGCCCACGGTTCGCCTTGACCAACGATCGTGCTGTGAATCACATAGGGCGGACGATCAATCACTGTGGTTGCAGACGCGGTGAGAATGTGAGTGGTGCGATAGCGTTCTGCTTGGGCTTTGACGAGAGGTTGTACCAGAGATCGCATCTGCGGATCAAAGCCAAACTCTAGCCCATAGAGTAAAAAAGGGTTGCTCACCGTGTGAGGACTGGGATCGGGATCTTGACTCGATTGGTGTCGCTGAGTCAACACCTCTACGCCCGCGATCGCAGTCGTTTGATATGATCCGCCGACAGCAGCCCGATCGACCTCAAAACCCCAAAGCTGTAAGGCACGAGCCGCATATTCCTCATAGCCCAAGCGGATCTCTGGCAATATGCTTGTTAGCGATCGCCCCCCGCTGTCTCGATGCACCTTAGCACTAAACAACTTGCCATCTCGCACTATCCGCCAATAAGACCAACCGAGCGGAATCCGATCAACAGCAGCCGCATATTCAGGATGGCAGGTTTTGAGACCATACAACGCCGAGAGCATTCGCCCCACATCTAATGCTGACCAACCCGTTCCTTCGGGAGTTGGATTGTCGCCATAATCAACAGGCTGAAGCGACCAGGGATCATAGCCGCGATTGGGCAACTCTCCGGCAAAGAGGGGCAGTTTGTTGATCGTGCTTAAACTCTGCCGCACTCGCTGATCAAAGTCCTGAGCGGGAATGATATCGAGAGATCGGGCGGCGTGTAGGGCAGACAAATAATCTCCCATTGCCCACAGCGACGAACCTTTGAAATCGCTGCGATCGTTGACCAAACCAGTAGATTGCGTATTGACTTGGAAGTATTGCCACGCCGCCTGAGCAGACCGCCGTTCTAGATCGGTCAAAGGCTGAATCGCAGGACAGGAGGACGGCTGAGGGCTTCCCACTGACGTAATGGGAGCAATCGTTGCCTGAGCAGACGGCGTGCCACTCACCAGCGATCGATTCCCTCTCGCTTTGTAGTAGAGAATCTCTAAAATCAAGCCGTTGGTATTCCCCGTCAAAGCTTTATTTGGCTGTTTTGATTCCTCATAGAGTCCAGCAAAGAACCCGCCATTATCTTCACTCTTTAGATTTTTGACGGCATCAAACACTTTTTGAGCATAGTCATTAGTAGGGAACAGATAGTGCCAGCCAAACGCCGCCTTGGTGCTGATGTTGCGAAACTGTGGATAAGGCTGGTTAGTGTCGGTGATTGCTGCCCAAGGTGCGCCATTGGCATAAAGCGTGTTGTAGATGAAGTAAGGCGGACTGTCGAGGTTGTCTTCTGAAACTGCCGTCAGTTGCTGAGTCGCTTCATATCGTCGCTTTTGCGCCTCTAACACCCTAGCAGCATAGTCTGCTAGTTCTCCCTGCAAGCCAAACTCGATCCCGTCCAGAATATAGGACTCACTCACGACATAGTTATTTGCGCCTGAGTTTTGAGCGTCGCGACTGTCCACCGGAACTTGAACACCATAGAGATCTACAAATTTGTAAGGCTGTAGCGATAGGGCTTTTGCCGCTTTAAATCCCCAGAGTTCATAGCCCCTTACGGCATACTCTTCATAGCCAAGCCGACCTTCTTGAACAAGCTGCGTCTTGCCTTCGGGGGTAATCATCGCGCCATAAAGCTGCTCATTTTTAACGGAGTCTGCGACCTTCCATTTCGCCACGATTGATTTGAGCCAATCGCCATATTGAGGATGACAAGTACGAATGACATGAAATGCTGATAAAATCCGTCCTAAGTCTAGTGCTGACCAGCCAATTCCTTTCTCGACAGGCTTGTTGCCATAGTCAACCAATTCCCCGGTGGCAACATTGTAGACTTTGTTGGGCAACGTGTTCTCAAATAGTTTTAAATCCCCGATCGTGGTCAGGAATTTGTTGAGGCGACTGTCAAAATCGGATTGGTCAATCAGGTTTAACCATCGAGCTGCATTCAATGCCATCAAGTAGTTGCCGATGTCCCACATTGAGCCAGACGGATACCCTCCCACCGAGTTAGTGAGTCCCGTTGATGCCTGATAGTTATTGAGAAAATATTGCCACGCAGTTCGGGCGTAGCCTTCTTCTTCGGGTGTGAGCGGTGCAGACAACTCATTGCACTGATTTTCGGCGGTGACACCCGAAGGCTGAGAAACCGCTGCGATCGGAGTAGAAACGTGGAACAAAAATTGCAGGATGATCCCGACTAAAAAGAGAGCAACGGATCTGACCCACTTTGGCTGATAGTATCGTTGCATAGTTAATAATTTAGCTCAGAAGAAGGCTGGATTCCTGCCCAAACGGTGAGCGGCTGCCCCACTTTTTTGTAGAGCAGACTTTCTAAAATCACGCCATTGTTGTTGGCAGTTAGAGATTCGTTTGGTTTGTTGAGAGACTCATAAAAGCCGTTGTACCAGCCTTTTTCGGTTTTAAGGTTGGTTTGCACAAAGTCAAATAGTTGGCGTGTATAAGCCGTGTTGTAGAGAACATGCCACCCGATCGCTGCCTTAGCGCTGAGGAATCGTAAATTATTGCATTTTTGTCGCAGTGTCGGTGATGGTTGCCCATGCCTCACCATTCACAAACAGGGTGTTGTAAGCAAAATAAGGCGCTCGATCGAGGTTATCTTCAGTCATTGCCGTTAATTGTTTTGTTGCCTGATAGCGAGCTTCTTGGGCAGCTAACACCCGATCGGCATAGGCTCTAGGAAGTGCCTGAAATCCGGTTTCGATGCCGTCTAAAATGTAAGGCTCACTGAGAACATAATTGTTGGCTCCTGATGTTTTGTAGTCTCGCTGGTCATAGGGAACATCCTGTCCATAGAGATTGACGAAAGCGACATTTGACTGAGTATCGAGCGCTTGGTTGACCTCTAACCCCCATAGTTTTAAGCCATACGCTGCATAGCTTTCATAGCCTAAGCGTCCTTCCTGATTGTGCTGCTCTTTGCCCTGCACGATCGTGGTGCCATAAAGCTGTCCATTGTTCACCAGTCGCCCTACGTTCCAAGACTGCCAAACTGCTTTTGTTTGAGACTGCAATTGCGGATATTTAGACCCCACGATTTTGAGCCACAGCGCCATGCGTCCTAAATCGATCGCAGACCAACCAATCTCTTTGCGCTTGTCGGGTTGTCCATAATCCACCGGGAGAAGTGTTCTGGAGTTGTAAACCTTGTTAGGCAGCTCGTTTTTATAGAGTGGAAGCGTTGCCAACGTCTTTAACATGATGGTCATTTTGGGGTTGAACTCTGCCTCAGAGACGAGATCGAGTTCTTTAGCGCTGACCAGAGCGGCGATCGCGGCTGCCTGATCCCACAGGGTTACAGATTCAAATCCGTCCGCAGAATTGATTAGCCCCGTTTTGTCATTCCAGTTGTGCTGAAAGTAGATCCAAGCTCGACGCGCCGTTTCAAGTTCTTGAGCAGTTAACACGGTAGCTCCGGCTGCGTTGTGGGTTTTTGAGTCAGAGGATTTTGACTTCATCTCTTTGTCAGAACTTGGCGCAAATTGAGCATCTAGACTGGCGATGTCTACGGGTGAAGTCGTTGCTGTGTTACCTAGCCATTGCGCTCCGACATAGCTTAAAGAATCTGCCAAATGCTCTTGCCAATAATACCAACCGCTCTCTTTCCCTTTAGTGCCGTGCCCTCCTGAGAACATGTGAAATTCATGGTCAACATTTAACTGCTGAAGGGTTTGGTGGAATTGCTCAGTGGATGCCAAAAATTCTTTGTCAGAAGCCCCTGCGTCTAAGTAAATTTTGAGGGCTTGCTGCTGTTCAGAAGAAATCTTTTTTACCAGTTCGATCGGACTATTTTCAGATCCACTTGCGTCTTCAAAGTAACCACTGTGGCTAAACAAAATGTGGAATTGATCCAAATAACGCAAGCCAATATTCAACGCGCCCCAACCGCCCGACGATAGCCCACCCATTGCCCAAAAATCGGGGTCGTCTAGGACTCGATATTGACTCTTGATTTCTTGCACTAAATCAGATCCGATCAGCGTTGCAACTCGACCATTTTTGCCATCAAAATAATCAGGGTCCCATCGTGCACTTGATCCTCGGAGATCGTTGCCATCGGGTGTCACCACGATCGAGGGTGGAAGTTTGCCGCTGCGATAGAGTTTGTACAGCACCTCGGTAATCGCTGCACAGGCTTGCCAGCCGCCTGCATCGCCATGTCCACCGTGCAATAAAACAATCACAGGGTAGCGCTTTTGAGGATTTTTCTCATAGTCAGGAGGCAGCACCAGACCATAGCTACGCGGCTGTCCCATTGCCTGACTAGAGAACGTTTTCGTTTCAAACGTCATGCCCCGATCGAGAGCCATACTTTGATTAAATTTACAGGCAGCGGCTTGTTGCTTATTTTTATAGGCGAGTAATCGCTCTGATTCACTCAACATTGCCGCTGTTGCTGGCGATCCTGATGCAGAATCTGTTTTATGAAAATAGCTTGATAGTGATTCTAGACTAGCGATTACTATCACTGCTGTAGCTACTCCCCCAACAGTGGCTAAAATTGACCATTTCTTTGGAGGTGGCTCAAAATTAGACATGAATCGGCTCTTGATTTTGCGAGTGGGCTATTGCGTGTAGTGTTCCCATCTACTCAGTCAAACCTTTACCGAGCCGATTCAAATTTAATTACTTCTGAGAGGTTTGACCTGTCGTTAAATTTTTAGCTAAATCCATTTGAGAGAGATTAACTGGAGATACATAGTTAAAGGCTGGATTTGTAATCGCATCTTTATAGCCGTTGCTTTTACGATCGCGACCATAAAACGCCCAGTCACATTCTTTATCAAGATTAAAATAAAGAATGCCTCGCACTGCGGGCACTGCTGCCAAGTAATTGTAAGCATCTTTAAGCCATTGATCTTTTGCGTTGCTATTGGCACCCGCTTTGGTATTACTGGTGGTGCCAGTTTGGGAGATGAAAATCGGTTTTGTGGGTGCCATCGATCGCATCCGTTTAATGTAAGCGCCAAACACTTGGTCGGGGCTGTCCCACGCCTTCCACTGACCCGCAGAACTGGCGCTACAGAAGCCCCAGTTATAAGCGCTAAACCCAACGACATCCACCCGATCGTCACCTGGATAGTAATTTTCAAATCGATGTTCACTTTTGCTCCATCCATTGGGTGCAAACACCCACCGCACCGCCTTGCGAGGAATGCCCTGTTCGGCAAAAATGCGCTGGATGCGCTGAAAGGCTGCCTTAAAGTTCGCGGGGTCTTCTTTATACGACTCCCAAGAGCCATTCATTTCAGGTAGAGGGGCAATAAACGCGACTCGATCGCTCCCCTGAGCAACCCAAGCAGCATAGGCAGTCGCTAATGCCGTTAAAGAACGATCGACCTCTCCTTTCGCAATCTCAGCCGCCGATCGTTTGGATGCCAGATTAATAAACGCTGTGTACCCTTTCTGACGAAGCAAATTTAGCGGAACTGGAATGTTATAACCCGGATTAAAATCTTCAATATCATAAAAAAATCCCGCTAGAGACATCTGTTTACCTACCCAATCATCGACTGATTGCAAGTCTTGCTTGACCATATTGGCATCCCCAAAATAGCCTCTTGAGTAAAGACCTAAAAGGACAGGGTTAGAACGATTGACGGCTGCGATCGCAGAAGGTTTTTCTAAAGCGTGTAAGGGTTGATGGCTGACCAATGCTGCTAACAAAATGGACAGTGCCAGGAAGATAGGGTTGCGCCACACCGCTGTTAAAGTCTTCAATAGAGCCAGAGGTTTAAATTTCATGGGTTTGAGTACTTTGCGGAATCATTGCAAAAAGGCTATTGATGCAGAATTCCCAACGGGACGGATGACCTACCACTAAAACGTAATGCGTAGCTCACCTGTCACCGTCTGACTATTAGAACTCTCGTCTGTGCCTCGACTCCGAAGGTTGCTGTGAATATAACCCAAATCTGCCTCGATATTAGGAGATAACTTAGCCGTGCAGTGAGCCTGATAAGTGCTGGCATTAGAAAACTCACCTTTTAATCGCTGTCGCCCCAGTGCTGTGGTTAAACCACACCGCAAAAACTTAAAGACATCTCCTTCCCAACCAATCTCACCGCTATAGACTAAGAAATCTTGAGGAGAAAAATATCCCTTGCGATCAAGCGCATTATGTTCATAGTTCCAGGTGAACAGATTGGCTGCCACCGAAAACTGTCCCAGCTTCTGCTCTAGTCTCGTAAAAGATTGATGTTCGCGGTTGCCATCGTTATAGTTTCCTCGACGATAAAAAGAAAACAGACTGGTGTTAGGCGCAATCTTCCAATATAAATTCGGTCCAAATCGCAAGGCTGAAATCTGATTATTCAGCGTCCTCGCATTAAACTTATGAGGTTCTTTTTCTAACACTCCCGATAATGTCACGTTAGGTAAAAGTGCGACACTCGCTTCAACACTGAAATTAGGAGCGACAGGTAAATGATCAAATAGATCAACTCCAGCTTCTGCTTGTACCTTAACCTTGCCTAGATTTCCTTCCCAACCTGCTTTAATTGGAATATTGTGAACTGATTCAACGCCATTTTGCTCAAAAGAATTAAACCCAGTTTTAAACTGCACCGTGTTGCCATTACTCAAGCGAAACTGAGCCGTCTCCTCAATAAATCGATTGCGCTGGATATCCTCCCCATCGGAGTGAACGTTCGTTTGCAGACTCTCTAACCCTGGTTTGGTAGAAGATGAAGACGATCCTTCGGCAGGAATGCTAAACGAGTCAAATTTTTCTGACTGGGGGGGCGGTAGCTCTAAACCAGGGTTAAAGTGATCGGCTCCAGCGATCAAAACCTGAGCCGAATTAGAGACCGTCGATTCTTTCTGAAGAGCGGATTTTGAGCTAAGAGGTGTGATCACTTCAGAAATTGCTTGTGCCGGTTGAGCAAAGCCGAGACATAAACTGGTACTGTTAATGACGATCGCCCAATGCCATCTGGATAACTCACCGAGACTGTAGCCTCTAAAAAAGGGTGTCATGGGTTGACATAATTTTATAAGTATTTGCCCAATCAGTGTGACCAAATCGCTTAAAAACTAACAAAATGAGGAGTTCTGGGGTCAAAGTATGATTAGACTTGTTGTTAAATAACGCTCAAAATCGCTGAAACCTCTACGCTGTATAGCTTCTAGAGGTTTTTCACTAAACTGCCCAAAACGACTGCCACGACTGGCTTTCAGGCATTTTCAAGCTTATTTCGCAACAACTCTATTGGAACAGGATTTTGCCTTAAGGCTATAGTGCTTTCACTGCAGAGGTTTCAGTTTTGGCTTTGACCTTTTTAGTCCTCAAATTCATCAAATATACCCACCTCTGCTAAATTTCGTAGGGGACGCATCTCCCCTCTCTGGATTTCCTGAGGCAGCTCAAAGAAATAATGACCGAGCATATTAATATGGGCATTACCTAAATGGGATAACCGAGCAACGTCTTCATCATTAACAATTAGACCTCCTGCTCGCAAGGATTTGATAGCTTTATCCATAGACCTGTTGTGAAATAAAATGCTTTTGCGGACAGGGTTTGCTCCTCTTTGCCTCCCGTTAAGCAGCCATGAGGTAGAAGTTCCATAACCCAGTCGCTGTGAGCATCAGATGGTCGTCGAAATTAGCCACACGATTCCTGTAAATCGCACTCACTGCCCCGTAGCGCTTGACTCCAGCAAAGGCATTCTCACAGACGACTCGGCTCCGACTCAACTCCCGGTTAAAGTCCTTTTGATCCTGAGTTAAGCTGCCTCCTCTGGGCTTCTTATACCCAATCAAAATGTTGTCAACCTCGTGTTGCAGTCCTTGAAGCCCCAGGTCTACTTCAATCGCAATCTCAGTCGGAATTGCCCCAACGATTGGGTCTATCGCCTGAGTTATGCTAATGTGCTTTGAAACACGTTTTAGCTGCCATGCAACCCTTGCTGACTCAACTCCTCAACTTGCCAGGAATGGACGTGGAAGATTACCAAGATCGGGGTCATGAACTCATTCTGGAAGTCGAAGCCCAAAGTGCACTTGCGAGTTGTCCGCGCTGTAGTCAGGTGAGCCACCAGTTACATCAAAATCATGGGCATCGAGTGCGTGATTTAAGCATCAGCGAGCGCCCCGTGTTCCTGAAGCTCAATCGTCGTCAATTCAAATGTCGTCCGTGTGGGAAACCGTTTAGTGAAGCGTTCGAGTTTGTGGGTAAACGTCGAGAGTATACCGACCGCTTTGCGGAAATGATTGTGCAGCAAGTGCGTCACAGTGATCTGCATAACGTTGGGGTGAATTATGGACTCACGGATGAAGAAGTCGCGTCAATGGTGCAATACATCGCCAAAAAAATGCGCGTGGACGTGAGCGGACTGCGGCGATTGGGACTCGATGAAATTGCCTTGCGGAAAGGACAAAAAGATTACGTGGTGGTCTTGGTGGATTTAGACCAAAGGTCGTTGATTGGATTGGCTCCATCGCGCAAACATGAAGACATTCAGAAAGTCCTAGAAGGATGGGGTCGAGAGGTTCTTAACCAAATTACGGAAGTCAGCATTGACCTATCTGGGAACTACCGAGGATTGGTCAGGAAACAGATGCCGAAGGCTCAAGTAGTCGCAGACCGATTCCACGTCGCGCAATTAGTGAATCGGGAGTTGAACCACGTTCGCAATCAAGAAGTCAAGTCAATCAACCTTGATGTCGATGAACTGGAACAAGCACGAATTGAAAACGTTTTGAAGTCAAGCAAGTATGCTCTGCTAAAACCTGAACAGAATTTGACGGATAAACAAAAATCAACGTTAGAAGCAGTCAAACAAGTTTCACCCCGTCTCGCTCAAATGCATCAGCAAAAAGAAACGCTGAAACAGATCTTTGATACGGCTGTGGATTGGGAAGATGGAATTACAAAACTAGGTGACTGGTTAGCCGGAGCCGAAACGACGTTTCAGACCAGTGTTGCCACGATGGATCGATGGCTGGAAGAAATCGCAACCTACTTTGAGCATCGCACCACGAGCGGAGTTGTGGAGGGCATTAACAACAAGCTCAAGTTGATTAAGCGCTCTGGCTATGGGTTCAGAAACTTCGCCAATTTTGAGTTGCGATGTCTAATTTGCTGGCACCTAGATTTTAGTTCTGCATAGTTCACCCGATAGAGCCCAACGATTTCTGCTTCGTCCAGCAATCGCTTGTCGTGGTGCCTACCGTCTTGAGCGGTACTGAGAACTAACACTCGCTTGATTTCATCCACAGCCGCGATGTGTTTGCGCGTGTTGCGCCGCTTTTTCCCGGAGTAGGTTTCGCTTTGCCGAGTGGAGTCTTGAGGACGCTGAATGGGACGCTCGGTGCCATCAATCATGACCCGCTGCACCCCTGGAAATCGGGACACGAACTGCCAGAGCGCTCTCCAACTTGCGCTCTAGCAGGGCGAGTTGAGTGCCCAAAGCCGCTTCTAAAAGGGGCTGCAATCGATGCAGCCAGCGATTTGCTTGCGAACGGTCGAGGTCAAACAGAATTCCAGCTAGGTCAAAGGTCGGATAGCATTTGAAGTAGAAGTGCGATTCGTTGGAGATGAATCACGGTACTCAATCCGTAAATAACTCTCCCAGTCCTTGAGGGCTGAACTTCTCGACGGATGAAGGTGAAAGTCCTTCTCCTGAAACTCACAGGTAACTCCTTAACTGCCCATGATGACCCGACTCGGAATTCGGGAGGTCAAAGTTGGGAACAGGGCTGAATCAGACGCTAATTGCAAGCGACACTGCGGCTAATAGGGAGTCCCAAACGGTGAAACAGAGCCTAGAAAAGCAACTTATCAAGACCCAGACGCAATCCCAAGTCCGAGGTTGTCAGAGATTAGTATCCCGCCGCATTTTTTTTACGATAGCGGCATGAGTCAGGGGTTCTGACAGTTGAAGTGGCTCCACCTAACCGGGACAACTATCTTTCGAGAGGAACGAATAAAAACGAATCTAGGGTCTGTGGAAGGTCGAATCCACAGTAGACCAGACGAGTGGATTAACTCCTTAGATTCGGGTAGGACAAGGCGTAATTGCCTTGAGGCATTCAGAAAACACCAAACGGAGTAGAGCATGATTGGACGCAGTAGCAATACGAGCGAATTATGGAAGAATTTACCGTGGAAGAAGTTTCGCCGTAACTTATTCCGCCTACAATGTCGCGTGTTCAAAGCAGTTATGAACGGAGACAAGCGGAAAGCACGGTTCCTTCAGAAACTGATCCTGAGATCTCAAGCTGCAAGATTGCTTGCTATCCGGCAAGTCACTCAACTCAATGCTGGTAAGAAAACAGCGGGAATTGACGGCAAATCGTTCCTCAAAGCTGAGGAACGATTTGCACTGAATGAAACAATCAGTACCAGCATCAATCAGTGGCAGCATCAGGGACTTCGGGAGATTTCCATTCCTAAAAAAGATGGAACGACCCGAATGCTCAAAGTGCCCACTATCGCAGACAGAGCCTGGCAATGCCTTGCAAAATATGCGCTAGAACCCGCTCATGAAGCAACTTTCCATGCACGGAGCTATGGATTTAGAACCGGACGCTCGGCGCATAATGCTCAGAAATTCCTGTTCGATAATCTTCGCTCAACCTGCAACGGCATCCAGAAACGAGTTATCGAACTCGATATCGAGAAATGCGTGCGCCGTGACAGTCAATACGATATCCCCAACTGAGTTGGGAGAGATTGAGGAGGTGATCTCTAAGTCAACCAACTGACCTAACGCCGAAAGGCAAAGGGGACAAAAGCATGTTGGTAAAGAGGGGAATAGAGAGAAGACGTTGAAAACTATTGCCCCGCGAGACTTGTGTGACAAGGTGAAAGTTAAACTACTTGAACCCCAATCCTGACGACATAGGCGATTGTCTATTCCTACAACGTCTAATAGGAATAATCATCTGTGCAATGTTTTAAGCATTTGGACAATGCAACTCCTTCAGATGAAGTCAGCTATCAACGAGATAGCCCAACGGATGAGTGGGGCACCTAAATCACGCTCTGTACGTACCGAATTGATGCAGCACGGGATTGCCTACGGGACGCGAGTCCTAGGGCAACGGAGTTCCCATAGTAGTCCGAAGACGGGAAAGCCGTTTACATGGCGAAGGGGAACAGGTCTTCCTCAACAACGAAACCAAGAGGTACGCGAGATGCGAACAGCCGAAGCGGTTCTCAATGTTATTCGTGCTAGAGGTTTTCAGGGGTTGCCTCTGGATGATGTCTATCGACAATTATTCAATCCCAATCTGTACCTGCTCGCGTACAGTCGTATCTGCAAAAATGCAGGTGCGACCACACGGGGAGTGACTGAGGAAACTGTGGACGGAATGTCTCTCCAGAAGATCGAAGGTATCATTGAGCAAATGCGATATGAACGCTTTCGATGGACACCCGTTCGGCGAGTCCAAATTCCGAAAAAGAATGGTAAAACTCGACCGCTAGGAGTCCCAACCTGGACAGACAAATTGGTACAAGAAGTAGTACGGCTGATTCTTGAAGCATACTACGAACCCCAATTCTCGGATCATAGTCATGGTTTCAGACCCAAGCGCGGATGCCATACGGCATTAACAACCATAGACCGCACTTGGCAAGGAACTAAATGGTTTGTTGAAGGCGATATTCGCGGGTGCTTTGACAACATAGACCATCAAATCTTGATGTCAATTCTTCATGAGAAAATCGTTGACAACCGCTTTCTCAGGCTGATTGAAAACTTACTCAAGGCAGGATACTGCGAAGAATGGAAATACAAACCGACTCTGAGTGGAACACCCCAAGGAGCAGTTGTGTCGCCAATTCTAGCGAATATCTATCTTGATAAATTGGATAAATTTGTCACACAAACACTCATTCCAGAGTACACGCAAGGTCAAAGAAGAGCCGAGAATCCAGAGTATTCGAGACTTGTGAAACTCGCTTGGTACTACCGGAAAACAGGACAGATCGAACGAGCGCGGAAACTGGAACTTCAGTACCAGAAAATGCCCTCGAAAGATGTCCAAGATCCAAACTACCGAAGATTGTCTTATTTGCGTTACGCAGATGACTTTCTACTTGGCTTTGCAGGACCTATCGCAGAAGCAAAAGAGATCAGAGAAAAACTGAGGAAGTTTCTAGAAACATTAAAACTCGAGCTTTCTGAGGAAAAGACACTGCTCACCCATGCTAAAACTCAGGCTGCAAAATTCCTGGGTTATGAAATTGTAGTTCAACAATCCGACAGCAAGCACACGCATGGGCGACGCTCACTGAACGGAATCATTGGATTACGAATACCTGCGAAATTCGTGGAAGAAAAACGTATTCTCTATATGGCAAATGGAAAACCTATCCATCGTGCCGAACTGCTGAATGATGACGATTTAACGATTGTCAACATTTATCAGTCAGAATATCGAGGATACGTCCAGTACTATAGTCTTGCTCAAAATATTGCTTGGCTCGAGAGAATCAAGCAAACGATGTGGATTTCGCTCACGAAAACACTGGCTTATAAACACAAAACCAGTGTGGCGAAAATCTGCAAAAAGTACAAGAAGACGATTAGACTCCCACATGGTCTAAGAAAATGTGTTGAAGTCATGGTCACGAGAAAAGACAAGAAGCCTCTTGTCGCTCGATTCGGTGGCTTACAACTCAAACGCAACCTCAAGGCAACCATTCAAGACCTACCGAAATCTCGCAGTTATCCACGCCGAAATGAGTTGATAAAACGACTTCTGGCGGATGAATATGACGCGACAATTAGATAGGCGTAAATAGAAGGCACACGACAATTACTTAGTCTAGGTATCGAGAAGCAAATTTAGAACGCTCATCAGATCGCCCAGAGTGAGGGATGTCAATGGTACAGCGAGGTAGCCAAAAGAAAAGACACTAAGAGAGAACCCCTAACGCAAATTAGAGACTCCTAGTGCCCGTCCAAATTAATTATCAACAAGTCCAACAGTACATGAATAAACGAGATTCTGGAGTAGGACAACAAACTGCTGCGGCAAAAGCCGGTATCTCCATCCGCACCGGAAGTCGGATTGATACCGGAGTCCATCAACCCCAGCAAGGCAGACCCCGTGATTGGTCAACCCGCGCCGACCCTTTGGAGGCGGTCTGGTTAAGTGAGCTAGAACCGATGCTCAAAGCCGAGCCGCGCATTGAACCGATGACCTTATTTGAGTATTTACAGGACACTTATCCCGGCGAATATGAAGGCGTTTTGCGGACAGTGCAACGACGGGTCGAGCGCTGGAAAGCTGCCTGTGGCAAACCCAAGGAGGTGATGTTCAAGATCCGTCATGAGCCAGGAGCAATGGGTCTATCGGATTTCACCCATCTCAAAGGGGTGACGATTACGGTCAAGGGTCAATCCTTTCAGCATCTGCTCTACCACTACCGCTTGGCATACAGCGGCTGGCAATACGTGCAAGTGATTCAGGGCGGAGAGAGTTTTGTCGGCTTGTCCCAGGGCTTACAGAATGCCTTGGCGGCTTGTGGCGGCGTGCCCCAAACCCATCGCACCGACAGTTTGAGTGCGGCTTATCGCAATGTGGGAGGACGCAACCCCAAACTGACCCAGATGTATGGCGAAGTGTGCAGCCATTATCGAGTCCGCCCCACCCACAACAATAAAGGCGTTGCCCATGAAAACGGCTCTATCGAATCGCCTCACGGTCACTTCAAACGCAAACTCTGCCAAGCCCTATTTCGACGGGGTAGTTTTGATTTTGAATCCGTCGCCGCGTATCAAGCCTTGATCGAACAGGTCGTTGCCCAACAAAATGCTAAACGGACTCAAAAGTTTGAGATTGAAAAAGCTGTCCTGCAAGCCTTACCTCGCTACCGCTCTCCCGACTATGAAGTGCTGAGCGTCAAAGTCAGTTGCTATAGCACCATCACCGCCCGTTGCATTCTCTACAGTGTGCCGTCTCGCTTGGTGGGACAACGCTTAACGATTCACCTCTATCATGACCAACTCGTGGGCTTTGTCGGCACCACGACCGTCATGACCTTGCCCCGACTGCATGTCCATGGCAGTGCGAAGATCCGTCGGGGTCGTAGCATCAACTATCGCCATCTGGTTGAAAGTTTGCGCCGCAAGCCCAGAGCCTTTTTACATTGTGATTGGCAAGATGATTTACTGCCCAATGAACAGTGGCAGCAATTGTGGCAACGGGTGAAACAGGTCAATGAACCCGACTTGGCGGCTCGATTGATGGTTGAAGCCCTCTACATTGCCGCGACCCAGGACAAAGAAGATGACGTGGCGACCTATCTTCAGACTCAATTGGCCGCTCATCCGCCGACCCTGACTTTGAGACGATTGCAACAGGGTTTTGACCTGATTCCCGATGCTGCCGCTCTCACCCTAATGGAGACGACTCAACATCACCTCGCCACCTATGACCAACTCCTCGAATCCACCCAGCCCCTACCAGAGTCTCAACGACCACCTCAAACGCCTCAACCTCAGTCAGATGAAGTCTCAGTGGCAGCAAATAGAACAGCAAGCGACTCAGGAACACTGGTCTTATGCGCAGTTCTTGCTGGCATTGTGCGAAGGGGAAAGCCAACGCCGAGAGCAAGCCCGCCTGAGCCGAGCGCTGAAAGAGGCACAACTGCCTTATGGAAAATCCTTCTCCAACTTTGAATTCAATCACCTACCGGGTCTCAATCCAGCGGCGCTCATGCAATTGGCGCAAGACACAAGCTGGGTTGAGCAAGGGGGCAACTGCTTGTTATTTGGGGCTTCGGGCGTGGGCAAAACTCATCTTGCCAGTGCCTTGTCGCGCTCGATGTTGGAACTCGGTCAACGGGTTAAATTCTTTCCCGCTACCGCCTTGGTGCAACTGCTGCAACAGGCTAAGTTACAACTCCAATTGCAACCCTGGCTGGTCAAACTAGATCGCTACGATTTAGTTGTGGTCGATGATCTGGGCTATGTCAAAAAGTCTGAAGCTGAAACCTCGGTGTTATTTGAACTGATCTCCCATCGCTATGAACGCCGGAGTTTACTCATCACCGCAAATCAGCCTTTCAGCCAATGGGATAGCATCTTCACTGACTCGATGATGACGGTTGCCGCGATAGATCGCTTAGTCCATCACGCGACCATTATCGAACTGAAAGCGGAGAGTTTTCGGAAGCAATCGGCGATCTCTCGCACAAAAAATAAGTAACGGGTCAGAGGCTACTTCCTTCTCCTGTTCTAGCTTCTCCCTGGATGAGCAGAAGTCAGAACGCCAATTTGTGCTGTCTATTCTTAGAGCAACCCAAAATTCTGATGGTCAGTCACGGGAGAATTCATCTGATTAGTACAATATCCTGATAATTGTCGTTTCGGGTCAGCCGCGATCTGCTCGTCTTTTCATCTCGCAACCGATCTCAGCAGCTCAATAAGAGAAGAGAATGCCTTCAAATTTATACGCCTATGTAATTGACATTTAACAGATGAATGTGAAGTCTGTGGAGCGACGGAGAACATCGAAGTTCACCACATTCGCGCCCTAAAAGACTTAAAGGACAAAAGTAGTAAAGAAAAACCGCTTTGGATGCAAATTATGTCGGCGCGAAAGCGGAAAACTTTGATGGTATGCAGGAACTGCCATGATGCAATTCATGCAGGCAGACCAACGAAACACCGAATTGCGAAATAGGAGACTGGAGAGCCGTGTACCTGGAAACTCGTAAGCACGGTTCGGAGGGGGGCGATTGGAAAAGTGCCAGCAATGGTGACTCGTTAGTCGCCTACCCTACTTCGACCGGATTTCACACCCCACCATTCTGGAAAACCTAATCGCTCCTACAGGACTAAAGCTTGGCATCTACCGATGTCTAAAAGCTGGAACCAATGTAGGATTTCCGGATCAAGGAACCCCGCAGGGCGGTTGCGGTGCGCTACGAAGCGCAGTGTGGTAATTCTCAAAAGGAGGTAACAACCAACGATATGGGAGGGCGTTTCCCCCAAAGCGCCAAGACTGATCCGGCAGGCGGTGGACAATGAGCAAGAACCCGTCTGAAGCCCGGAGAACACGGGGCAACCCGCTGACACCCTGTTACAGCGCAAGGCTCCAAGTCTGAGTTTGACTATGGCTACGCAAGAAACCCTTGTCCGAAGCGTCCACACCTTGAGCGCACTGTCAAACAACAGGGATGGTGCGAGACATCAGGTAGCCAGCCTTTTACGCAACTGGCGAAACGGTTCTTGACTTCGACCAAACCGCTTTGGTTATAGGGGTATAAATCAACGGCTGATGTCGGGGGCACTAGGTCTGTGTCCGATGGGCGTAAAGAGGGAGCCTACGGTCAAACGCACCACGTACCACACTGTGAACGTAGGAAGCGTTGTCATCGATCTGAAAAGACTGGGTTAGCTGCAACTGAAGTGACGATAACGTGGCAGAGCGGTGGTAGTAGTCCGAGCCAGCGAAGGGCTGGTACATGGCGAAGCACCGCAGTCATTGCAAAAGGAACGTCCGGGAAGTAGAGAGGACTAAGAGGTATGTCCGATATCATCAAAACCCAACGCAGCCTTGCTCGAAAGGCAACGCATCACCGAACCCATCAGTTCGAGGATCTGTATCGCCTAATCTGTCGAGAAGAGTGGATTCGCACCGCCTTAAACCACGTTCTCTCCAATCAGGGAGCGCGAACGGCGGGGATTGACGGCGTGACCAAGAAAGCACTGGTGTCCGAAACGGCACGAGCGGCTTTCGTGTTGGAACTTCAAGCAGAACTGCGCCAAAAGCGCTTCCGCCCTGCTCCAGTAAGGCGCGTCTACATTCCAAAGTCAACCGACAAACTGCGACCACTCGGCATCCCCACGCTCAAAGATCGAGTCGTGCAAATGCTATTGAAGATGGTGCTAGAACCGATTTGGGAAAGTGACTTTCTCAACTGCTCCAATGGCTTTCGCCCAGGACGCAGAACAATGGATTGCATTGCCCGATTGGATAGCTACATCAACAATCGCAATAAATACTACTGGGTGATTGAGGGTGATAACAAGGGAGCCTTTGACAATATTCATCATGAAATATTGCTCAAACTCTTGTCACAACGGATAGCAGATCAACGGCTCCTGAACCTGGTTGACCGCTTCTTGAAAGCGGGAATGATGGAAGGCAGCCTCTTCAAATCCACTGAAGTTGGCACGCCGCAGGGCGGTATTTGCTCGCCATTATTGGCAAACATTTACTTACACCAACTCGATCTGTTTTGGTGGAACAAGTATGGGTGCCTTGACCGCAAGGAAAAGGAACGTCGTCGAATTCGACAACAAGGAAATTGTGCCCTGATCCGATATGCGGATGATTGGCTCATTCTCACGAATGGGAGCAAAGCTGAAGCACATCGCCTCCGAGATGAAATCCAGACCTTCTTACAAGAAGAACTAAAGCTGGAACTGTCAGTCGAGAAAACGCACGTAACCCACGTTAACGACGGATTCAACTTCTTGGGCTTTCACGTCCGCCGCTACACTTGCCAGAATGACCGACCAAAGCTGTTGGTCACTCCGAGCCAGAAAGCGGTCACGCGATTAAAAGCCAAAATCAAGGAGATGACTGACCGGAAGCGGTTTCGGGACAAACCCTTACTCAAGTTCAGTGCGCTCAATGCCGTACTACGAGGATGGATCAACTACTTTCGCTATGCTAATGCTAAGGAAACAGCCAAAGACCTGGACTTCTGGGTGAATGAACGGCTGTTTCTCTGGCTGCAAAAGCGACATCGGCTCCCGCCGCGTAAGATCATCGACTTGTATAAGCAACGGGAACATGGAACCAGAGATAACTGGGGCATTCGCAATGGAGAAACAATGTTGTATCTCTATCGGATGAGCGACCAACCGATAACGAAATATCGGTCACGCAACCCACCGAACCCGTATCTCGCTGGGGAATGGGTGACAACGCTCAACCTTGTCGAAACTCCACAGCCTGAAATCGTTTGGCTTGGCAATGCTGAGAACAACGAGGAATGGCGCGAACTGAAAGAACAGATCAAAGCAGAACGCGGAGCCAAATGCGACCTCTGCGGTAGCTTGGAGAATCTAGATCTCCATCACCTCAAAGCAAGACGCTATGGGGGAAAAGCGCTAAAAGAGAATCTGCAATTGCTCTGTCGAAGCTGTCACGCGGAAACTGCGACCTTTGGAGATCACAGTCGATTGCAATGAGGGAAAGCGAAGTGACGGGAAACTGTCACGCTTCGTTTGGGGAGAGGGATGGATGAAACACGCAAGTCAAAAGACTTGAAGGTGCGCTCTGTCCCTACTCTATTGAGTCCTCTACTGGCAAACATCGCACTTAATGGGATTGAAGAAATTCACCAAAGCGTCAGATATGCTGATGACATGGTGATCATCCTCAAGCCCCAAGACGATGCGAACGAGATACTTGCACAGATTAGTCAGTTCCTA
This sequence comes from Phormidesmis sp., assembly GCA_965277365.1. Lineage (GTDB taxonomy): Bacteria > Cyanobacteriota > Cyanobacteriia > Leptolyngbyales > Leptolyngbyaceae > Phormidesmis_A. The sequence goes on from CBDICO010000008.1 coordinate 713,776, forward strand.
GCAGCAAGAGGAATGCAGATCAGCGAAAAGAAAACCCACCTTACCGCTACGACAGATGGATTTGACTTCCTCGGTTGGCACTTTAAGGTGCAGAGCAACGGAAAATTTAGATGCGTCCCCTCGGTGGACAACTTCAAAGCATTCCGTCAGAAGGTAAAAGCCATCGTCAACAGTAGTAACTATGGTGCTACGACTAAAGCTGAGAAATTAGCACCCGTCGTTAGAGGTTGGCGGAACTACCACCGCTATTGCAAAATGGATGGACAAAGGCACTCGCTCTATTCCATGCAAAAACGAGCTTTCACGGTATTTAATAAGGAGGCTAAACAGGACAGGCATAAGAGTAAGAAACTGCTTGATAAAGCCTTCCCTGCTGTTCCTTACTCCGAGAACAAGCACGTTAACGTCAAAGGGACCAAATCTCCCTATGACGGCGACCTCCACTATTGGAGCCAACGCGAGAGCAAGCTCTATGATGGGGAAACCTCTAAAGCCTTAAAACGGCAAAACCATTCTTGTGCTCATTGTGGACTCAAATTTATGGGCGAAGAAAGAATACACTTACACCACAAGGATGAAAACCATTCAAACTGGTGCAAGCAGAATCTGGAAGCCCTGCACGAGAGTTGTCACAATTACAAGCACACGAGCAAAGCAACAGCTTAGAATGTCGGGAGCCGGATGCGGGAAAACCTGCACGTCCGGATCTAACTGGGAGGGGCGGGATTTAATTGTCCCCCTCGACCCAACCCAAGACAAAAAACAACTGATGGTCTATCCCTTCCAAGCGGGGCTTGCGCCCACCGCCTCTCGCTCGTTGTCTAGGGGTTAAATCTTGCTGCTCTGCTTGCTCAGATGCCATCGAAAAACTCACCAGCAATCGAGCAAAGGCTTGCAGGTTCAAGCCCGTCATCGCTCGCACCAGTCGGTCTTGTCGCAGCACTCGATCTATATCTAGCATCCTTTCTGCTCCGTTCGCTCGTTCTCCTATTCTGCCTTATTCCACAACAGGTTTAATATACAACGTGTTTCACAAAACAATCACGTTGACCACCAAGCCTAACGCCGATAGCTGATCTTCTTGACCTTCGCGGTAAGATTGTCGAATTTCGCCTTTCCGCCCATGAAAAACGGCTCGTGCCAATCGATGTCTGCTCTCACCCCGATTGAGCTGCGTTAGAAGGTTGTGTCGCAAAAATGGTAGGGTTGGAGGGTTTAATATTCTCTGGCTTCAATCTAAATGACATCCCAATCGCTGTTTAAGTGGCGGCATTTCTTGCTAGAGATCATCCTGCTGAATGTGCGGTGGTATTGTCGTTATCCCCTGAGCTACCGGAACCTGGAAGAAATGATGGCAGAACGAGGAGTGGAGGTGGATCATTCGACGATTAACCGCTGGGTGTTGAAGTTTGCCCCAGAACTCGACCAACGGCTTCGACCCCATTTGAGCTTGACCCATGATTCGTGGCGGGTGGATGAGACCTATAGAACCCATTTGAGATCTAGTTAACCGCCAACCGTTTGAGCATGAGACGGATGAAACAAAGATTGACCTTAGCCGTGGCATGGGTAAGAGGTCGCTCGAAGTTCTTGACTAGGCTTTTGCAACGCTCCATCCAAGCATTTGAGCGCTCCACGACCCAGCGAGCCGCCACCGGAACAAAGCCTGATTTTCCCTGAGCTTGTTTTTCTGCTTTGGAGGGCTTGGGCGAGCGTTCAAACCGAATCTTGGTCATGATTTGGGGATAAATCTGAGTCAGGGCTTGGGTCAGAGTCTCCGGGTGATAGCCGTGGTCAAGTAAAATCGTAATCTTGGGGACAGTCACGGGCTTCGATTTGAAGTACTTGATATTAAGGTCTAGCATTTCAATCAACCCTGGATCATCCGATACACTAGCTTTCGTGCAATGGACAAAGAACGGAAACCCTAAAGTCTCGACCGCGAGATGTCGTTTAATCCCATTTGTGGATTTGTAGAAACAGAAGCCTTTGGAGTCCACGCTGGCATTGCAGGTATTCTTAACCGCCTGAGAGTCGATTCAGAGCAACCGCGTCCACTTTGGGTTTTTTTGACCTGTTCGCGCACCTGTTCATGGAGTGCATCTCGAATAGAGTCAAGAATGCCTTCGCAGCGCCACTGCTTGTAGTACCAGAACACGGTGGAGTAGGGCGGCAAGTCTCTGGGCAGGTCGCCCCAGTTACAGCCATTTTTGAGCTGATAGAAGATGCCATCCAAGATTTGTCGCTTTGTCCAATTGGGAGGTCTCGTGTTCTGCTTCTGAGGGAGAAGCGGCTCAATGATTTTCCACTCTGAGTCAGTCAAATTGCTGGAGTACGCCATTTTTGATTACCCTACTCCACCAAAACAACAGATGTCAAATGGGTTCTATACGAGCGGAACCTCACTGCCGATGAAACGCTTCTACAGTTGGTTCCTCCTGAGGCACCTCATTTAAGGTGTGCCGGAGTTTTGCCAGCGATTCATACACTCCTCGCCGAACTCGATTGATGCCACCGAGCGGTCTGTGTTCTGGCAGGGCGTGCCAGGGCGTGTAGGTGAGATTTTCGCAGAACTGCATTTGCTCTACAGAATCAAAGCTCTGGGGCGAAATCGTGAGGGTCGCTACTTTGCGGTAAGGCGATAAAGCTTCGTCCCAAGCGATCGTGGGGTCTTCGATCGGCATCTTAACAGGATCAGTTTGCAGTTGTACCAAAAAATCGAACGAGGCGGGCTGTTGAGCCAGATGCTCCACCATAGCCTCGTGTAAATAGTGTTTCGAGGTACGATCGACCGATACAGGTGTGGTCGTAGTGGGCTTCACTGAATACTTGGCGGCCACGGCACCAAACTGGTAGGGCACCATGCTCCAGTACTGAATAGCCAAGGGGTTGGAAATTTTCTTGCGCTGAATGGCTTGCGTGATGCCAAACTCGTGCAGCCGCCATCTCAGCGGATTTGGACTGTTCAAGAAAAACCAGATGATCTGCTTTTCACCTTTTGATCGCAAGTTAAACAAATCCAGGTAATCCTGCGCGTTCCGAATCGCAAAAACAGGGTGATTCACCAGCGTGAAATCGTGGGTCTGCAAATGTTTTTCGCCCTCTAGCACCTTTTCGCCTTCGACCCCCAACAGCTTGATGGCGATCCCGCGTGTGTCTCCCTTTGCGTCAGCCTGCGACTCACGGGCACCGTTGGAGAAGCGCACCCAGGTCGGGAACGTGCGGGGTTCTCGGAAAATGCCGACTTTGAGTTCGTCGGGTAGATTGGTTTCAACAATAAACTCTGCTTTGACGCAGCCGTGATGCTTGGCGTGAGCATCGCGCTTGGCGGGTCGAATGTTGCCGGGATAATCGTCCTTCAGCAACGTCAAACTAATCTGCTCAATGGCTCGAATAACACTATCCTCGCCCACAGGAATGTACTCTTGACCCAGTTCCAGCTGATTGTCTTGATTTTGCATCGCTCGCTCCTAAAAAGCCAACTGCGGTTGTGAAGAGCCAGACACGCGGTTACGGTTGGGCACTGAAATCAGAGTATCTCAATGGTGGAGAACTTGTCTGCACTTCTTGAAGTGAGCCTGCCCTGAGTGAGTCAAGACACGGTAGTGGACGGGACCTATGGATACTGTCGCCACAGTGCTGATTGAAGGTGGGTTTCACCAACCTGATCCACAGGTCTACACCACTACCCAGTCTGCCATATCTTCGCCAGCAACTGAGATCACCTCACTCCGCCATCGCCCCGCCCTCTGCTCGATCCATCCCTGCTCACCCAGTGCGCCGATCGCCGCGATGGATCAAGCAGCAGGTGAGAAACTGAACCACTATGCACTGAAAGTGCATAGGTTCCTCAAGGGCTGAAAGCCCAAGTTAACTCATTCCAGTAAGAAATTGTCGTGATCCTGGTTAGACGGATTTCGGTGATGTTCCAGATACTCCTGCACTAACTCCTCCGTCAGATTCCCCGTACTCCATGCCCCATACCCAATCGCCCAAAAGTGCTTCCCCCAATATCGCTTCTGCAACTCTGGATACTCTTGTTGTAGCAATCGCGACGTGCGTCCCTTGATCCGCCGGGTCAGATCACTAATACTCTTTGAGGGTGGATACTCCACATGCATATGCACATGATCCTTACTCACCACTCCTTTGAGGATCTTTACGTCCTCCGCATCACAAATCTGCATAATCAGTTCTCGACACCGCTTCTGGATCTCCCCTTTGAGCACCGGATATCGATATTTTGTGACCCAGACAAGATGCACGGTCAATCGAGTCACGGTATGGCTACCTCGGCGCTGGTCGCTCATAATCGTTTTTCTCAAACCTACCATGCTCCCCTGTTGCAGACATCGGGATGTGTGTAGCAACTAAAGTCTCCCACTAAAGTGGGTAGTTTCAACTAGCGTGCTGGGACAATGAATGCATCCCAAAGGATGTTAGCGGCAGGTGATAGGGCGTTATCCTTATTCTCCAAACTCTGGTTCTCTGCGCCCCGCCGCAGAAGCTCAAGCGATTCTCATGTGTGGAAGATCTGGAAAGCTGCGGTCTGAGGACACGATCGCTAGGTTTCATCTTCTAGAAATTCTTCAGCAAACAGCGTAGGCAGGTCGCGGGAGCCGTTAATAACTTTCAGCACTTCAACGCCTGCTTTAATCGGACGATAGAAAATCAGATAATCCTCAAAGCCTTTCAGTTTCCACATCCGCATTCCTGTGAGCAGTGGAAGATCAAAATCTCGAATGACCCCTAACTTGGGTTGAGTCAGAAGTAACGCAAAGGCGCGATCACAAGCCTCGTAGAATCGCAATCCTGCATCCATGCCTGAATAGCTTGCGATCTGGAGCGCTTCTCGATCGATATCTTGATCCGCGATCGGACGAATGACAACGCAACGCTTCACGCTTCACGGTGTCCCAATCGCTGCATTAAGCTCTGGCGCTTCTTCAGCCAGTATTCGGGAGTGACCTCGATCGACTCGCCCGATTGCAGGCTTTCTAACAGCAAGGCTTCGAGTTTTTGGGCTTCTCGGCGCTTCTGGTCTTCGCGAATCAGTGCCCGAAGGTACTCACTGGGAGTGCTGTACTGGTCTTCCACCACCCGTGTTTCAATGAATTCCTTCATCGGCTTTGGCAGAGAGATGTTCAGCGAAGTCATGTCCATAACGTTCTCGACTGTCAGTTACTGTCATTAACTGACAGTATCGCAAAAATAGCGCAGGTTTGGGAGGAAAATTTCAGGGGGTGACAACGGGCTTGGAAGTAATCCCTCATTTGTCACTCTCGCTGAAGCGAATTCTGAAACCCAGCCACAGTGAGTATTCCCTGTTTTGACGGCTCGAAAATGACAAAAGAGCAAAACGCAAGCACAGAAGGACTTTCAGTTTTTGCATTTGCCAGAGTAACAGAAAAGGGGTAATACCAATTTAAACAGGGAAGGGGGCAAATGACTTAAGCTGAGAAGCGTCGTTACAGGTTCTCGCGATGGCTGGCATCACCTCGGTTGAAGTCAAAGAAAGTTTGGATGAAATCACTGCCCAGTTGCAACAAGCGAAAACGCCGAAAGACAAAGAACGATTACAAGTGCTGTACTGGCTCAAACAGGACAACCCGCCGAGCATCAGTGCCATTGCAAAAGCCAGTGGGAAACACCGCAACACCTTGCAAACGTGGCTGATGCAGTACCGAACGGGCGGGATTGAGGCAATGTTAGAGGGGAAGAAATCGTCAGGCGGAGTCCGGGTGATTCCTCAATGGGCAGAAGCGGCGTTAGCCAAGCGATTACAAGAGAGTGAGGGGTTTCAAAGTTATGGTGCGGTGCAGCAGTGGTTGTCCCAGACATTGGGAGTCGAAGCGCAGTATCATGCGGTCTATCAGATGACTCGCACCCGACTGAAAGCTAAGCTAAAGGTGGCGCGTCCGCAACATAGCAAGCAAAATCGTGAGGTGCGAGACGCTTTTGAGCAAACCTCAAGGGCGACCTCAGTGTGTTGAGCGTGTACTCGCGCGAAGTCCGCCAAGACCGGCGACCGATGCGCTACTTCGTGGAAGATGAAAGTCGCTTCGGGCTTCACACCTTAATGGGGCGATTGATGACTGCCTGTGGCATCAAACCCATCGGACAATGGCAATGGTTGTTCAAAGCGTTCTGGCTCTATGGAGCCGTTGAACCGACCACGGGTTCCTCGTTCTTTCTCCAATTCACGCACGTAGATACCGATTGCTATCAGCGGTTCCTGGATGAATTTTCTCAAGCTTATCCCGACAGTTTGAATCTCCTTCAAGTGGATAACGGGCGGTTTCACAAAGGCAAGAATCTAGTGGTTCCGGAGAACATCATTTTATTGTTTCAACCGCCTTACTGTCCAGAGGTAAACCCCATGGAGCGATTGTGGCAACATCTCAAAAAAGACCTGAAGTGGGCATCGTTTAAGACGTTGGAACAGTTGCAAACTAAACTCGGTCAACTCCTCACCGAGCTAGCCCCAGCGGTGATTGCTTCCATCACGGGCTATCCTTTTATCCTAGATGCCCTATCTGCCCTTAATACCATTTAAATTGGTATGAGCCTAAAGGATAAATCTCAATGTAAGTGCTGTGTTCATCCATATTTTAATGTTGGGCGTGGTGCATGAGGGCGCTGCCTTTCCACTGGTGTGGTGCGTGCTCGACAAGCGAGGCAATTCCAATAGCGATGAGCCTATGACTCTGTTCAATCAGTTTAGGGAGCGGTTTGGGGCACGAAAAATTGCCTGCCTGACCGCAGACCGCGAGTTTGTGGGCAAGGAGTGGTTTGGCTCTAAGTACAGGGCAAAAAACTCAGAATGTGACCAAACTGCGCCTGACGAGTATCGAGGTTGAGCAGGATTTGGCGAAGATAATCCAACCCAACGCGAAAGATGCTCCTCGCTTTGCGCCCATGCTTTTTGATTTTGATGGAAGTCTGTTCCACGACCCACTCGCCGACTCGATGGGCCCAGCAGAATGCCAAGGTTAAGAGCGCGATGAGTTTCTTGAGTCGTTCTGGGTCTTTGATCTGGGTCGCCTCCAGGCAAAAGCCACGAGTTTTCAAGCAGCCAAACCAGGTTTCCATGCCCCAGCGATAGGCGTAGTCGGAGAGTGCTGTAGAGGGCGCATGGTGGGTGGCGACCCCCAGCAATGACCCGTCATCGAGTCGCAATCCTGCGAGATACAACCAATGTCCCCAAAGCCGTCGTTGCCGTGACAGCACCTTGGACTGCTGAGGCTGCAAATCCTGAAAGACAATCGCGGTTTTGAGGAATTTCTGCCCATCAAACAGTAACTCCGACGCTCGAATGCGGATGCGAAATCGAGTTACCGGGTCTGCCATCAGCAAGGCAACCCACTGGGCACCAATAAACTCCCGGTCTGCGGTGAGATCATTAATGTCCTCGGGCGCAAAGGCGTACAGAAACTCGACCAGTTGGTCAAAGCGCTCTTCGGTGCTTGAGTTCCCCCGCTTGTCTAAGAGATGCCAAAACAGGGGGAATGCCACGCCTTGATGCACCACCCCCAGCATCAAAATGTTGATGGTCACCGACCCAAACTCCCAGGTCGTCCGGTCTACACTCAGCACCCAGGGCTTCGGAAGCCCCACCCAGTTCACCACGAGCTGAGCAATCTAGTCAGAGTCAAACTCAAACGACCGCAGAAACCGTTGGATGCGTTTGTCATTTGAGGCGGCTTTTGCACCTCCCGAAAATCCGGTTGCCACCTCTGCCAAGTTCACCGTCTTAACCCGGAACAGGGCAACCAGAAATAAGGACAGAAAGGTGACTCGTGCGCCGTGCCAGCTCAGCAGAGGCTGCAATGTTTGCCGTAATTGGGTAATCTGACTCATAGGGTTTCATCCTGCAACCTCACTATTTGCATGAAACCCTTTCCTACCCTCCTTTAGCAAGCTTTTGTCCTGTACTTAGGGTTTGGCTATCTGCTGGCAGAACCCGATACGCCCTTTCGCATCCGCATTCGTAAAAATCACACCCTGAGTTACGGTCGTCACCGTCTCAGCGTCCGGGTGCTGCTTCAGGATTTACAGGTCGGAGCGCTCAAAGTCCTTCGCCACAGGCGGCACCTCTGGGGACATTGGCTCTACATTGCTGCTTTACGCTTAGATGACGGTTCCCTCATGGTGATTGCCACCCAAACCGCTCCCAAATCAGCAATCGCGGATCATGCCAAGCGATGGGGCATTGAAACCTTGTTTGGCATCTTCAAAACCCGTGGCTTTTGGCTGGAATCGACCCACCTCATGGAGACTAAGCGACTCAGCAAACTCTTGGCACTGTTGTCATCAGCTTGATGTTGGGCAGTACTCACGGGGGAGTGGTTACGTCAGATCAAGCCCTTGACGATTAAGACGCATGGACGCAGAGCCAAGAGCCTCTTTCGTTACGGGTTTGCCCATCTCCGCACCATCGTCCTCAACTTAAACCAAAAAATGGATGAGTTTCTGGATGCTCTCCGTTTCTTGTCCTGTACTTAGACCGTAACTATAGGCTTTCCCCATTTTCTGGTGTCCCCATTTGGTTGTCGTCCTTCCTTTAGTCTATGTCTTAACAGTCTCGACCGCTGGGATAACCCTCTTTCATCACTCTAGGCAAAGAATGGCTAGAACGCTTAAGATCCGTTAGGTCGCACTCGAATGAATTGAAGAAAACTAGGCTTCAACGACACTACGATTTATCATTTTCCGAAAGTGACAAAAGAGGGATACTTAAGTAACAGCATTAACGTTGTTTTTGGTCTGATTGCTACGGGAACGCCAGGTTCAAAAAGCGACTCTTTCCATCAATTTCGGTGGGTCGGCTTTCGTACTCCCTTCACACAGGCGAAAAAACCTTTACTCAATCTCTATCGCCTCCCAGTATTTTTACAAAGGGCTTTACTCCACATTAAAAGCTAGGTTCTACATACAAGTTGGAACACAAATATGAACGATTTGCGAAAAGGATTGCTTTCGATACTGGGTGCAGCATTCTGTTTAGGGGTAGCTCATCCTGCAAGTGCCATCACCCTCTCAGTGGGCGGGCAAGCGGCAGGAGCAGACGGATATAAAACAACCGTTAAAGGTGCAACTGCGATCGACTTTAATAGCGGCACTGCTCCGACCTCTGGATTCATTACTTACTCTGGCGCTTCGTCTGTCGTGCAAGGCAATTCCAGTGGGCAGTACGCAACGCCTTGGGAAGATTCAACTAGCTATTTAGCAGTCGAACCGGGCAAAGACACAACACTCAAATTTGCTAAAGCCGCAGACTACTTCGGTTTGTACTGGGGATCAGTCGATAGCTACAATCATCTCGACTTTTACAGCGGAAATCGAATGCTCAAGTCCTTCACAGGCAACGATGTCTCTAAGACAGCAGCGGGTGCCTGGACGGGCAAAAGCGATAACGTCTACGTCGATTTCTTTGCTGGCAAGGGAGAAACGTTTGACAAAGTGGTGATGCGATCAGATGCGCCCGCTTTTGAAACGGACAACCACGCTTATCGATTGGCAGCTAAGTCGGTGCCAGAACCAGGCTTAGTGGGAGGCTTGGCAACAGTGACACTGTTTGGAATGACTGCCTTTCGCAAACGTAAGCACACTTCAATCGAGTACAAGTAACCTGAGTTCGGAATAAGCTAAACGCTATAACCCTTATCAAACAAAGCTTTAGCCAAATGACTACGCTTTTTGTTATTCTCAACGAAGCTCATTAATGAGCCTTGTTGAAAATGGCTTAATGTATCGTGACGAAGCAGGATACGAGGAGTCAAGGGTTCCAGCGATTTCTTATCCCGAACTCAGGTGACAAGTAAGCTTCTCAGTTTTGCAGCGCGTACTTCTGCCCATATTCCGTGCGAATGTGGGCTTCTTTCAATCCGGTAAACGCGGCAATCCCAGCAAATCCGGCTTTAGTGGTCGAAGTCGTATCTCCAGGAAAGTCAGGTGACAGGGAGAACTACGATCGCGATTATGTGGACAAGCGAAAAGAGTACGTAGCGCGGGGCATTCTGGAATATTGGCTGATTGGTGCGACGTGAAAGCTGCACCTTCTGACTGAGAGGATTGTTCTCCGGGGACTTCCTTTGGTTCTGTCGCAAAAATGATAGAGTAGGGAGGCTCAATTTTCTCTCATCTCATTCTAAATGGCTTCTCAATCCCTGTTCAAGTGGTGTCACTTTTTACCAGAGATCATCCTGCTGAATGTGCGGTGGTATTGTCGTTATTCCCTGAGCTACGGAACCTGGAAGAGAGGATGGCAGAGTGAGGAATCGAAGTGGATCATTCCACAATCAATCGCTGGGTACTGAAGTTTGCCCCACAACTCGACAAGCGGCTTCGTCCTCATTTGAGCCAAACGAATGATTCGTGGCGAGTGGATGAGACGGACATTGAGGTCACAGGGGAGTGGAAGTCCCTGTACCGAGCGGTAGACTTGATGGGCAACCCGCTGGATTTTAGGCTGAGTGCAAAGCGAGACGCAAAGGCATCTGCGAGATTTTTCTGTAAAGTGCTGAAGGCTCAACACACTCAAGCCCCACGCGTGAGTCGCGATACGAGCTTCGAAGAACTCACGGTGGATAAAAATGCCGCCTATCCAGTCGCGATGGACAAGTTGAAAGCGGATGAAACGATTGCCAAAGAAACGAAACTCCGGCAGATTAAAGACCTGAACAACATCATTGAGCCGGATCACCGGAACATCAAGCGGATGGTCAAACCGATGATGGGATTTCAGTCGTTTAACAGCGCGAGAAGAACGTTGATCGGGATTGCAGGGATGAACATGATCAGAAAAGGACAAGTGAAAGGAATCAATCAAGGGGACAGTGTGTCTCAAATGAAGCTCATTGAAGAACTCTTTGAAGTGAGCGCTTAAGATAAGACGATTGGCAGTTCGGTTGCCACGTTAAAAAGTTTGCGACAGAACCCCCTTCGTGCCCAGGAAACTGACAGCTTTCTATCTGAACTGCATGATTTTGAACCAGCAGAGTTTTAGCAGAGTTCCAACAGCATCGGAGGGGGCATTGCTGAATTCAAGTATTGCCCTCATCCCCTTTCTGAAATACCGCAGGCTTATGGTCCTGCGCCTACAGAGTGGGGCAGGCTGAAAATCCATACCTTGATGCCACAACCTTGAGGAGAGTTTGTTATTGGTCTCCGGGAATTGGGCAACCTAATGAGTAGTAGGCTAGAGAGTCCTTCTCCAGCCCGTCAGCCCGTCGCTTGGTTCATCAACATCAGCGGTCTTGGGGTTGGTCAAGCGTTTTTTTGCTCAGGATCGAGCGCACAGAACAAGGAGATAGCGATGGGATCAACTTCAGAAGAGATCAGTGAGAAGCTGAGCAGCATTGACCAGGTTCGGGACATTATTTTTGGCGCTCAGGTGCGAGAGTACAACAGCCGCCTGGACAGGCTAGAGTCAGATTTGTCTCGGTTTCAGCGCGACACTCACGATCGTCTCAGTCAGCTCAGAACCATCCTGTCGACGGATCTCAAGCAATCGATCGAGGGCATGGAGAAGCGGCTCAAGTCCAGCCACTCAGCCGCCCGAGCCGACAACGAGGAGCTGAAGCAGCAGATTGAGCAGTTGACCAAACGGTTTGCCAGCCGAACCCACGATCTAGACGAGGCAATCAACCACCAAAATCAGACTCTGCGCACCGAGCTAACCCAGGTGCGAGACAGCCTTCAGGGTGATCTGGAGACTCTGCGAGATCGAGTCCTGATGGAGATCGAGCAGCGGTTCTCTTCCCTGGGAGAGACCAAGGTTTCTAAGGACGACATTGCCGAGACCCTGTTTGAGCTGGGGATGCGGCTGAAGGGCACAGAAGTGATCTCGAAGCTGCGAGAAATTGCCGATGTCCCCGCCACCCAGCCCCTGCTAGAGGCTGCATTAGAGCGAGATCAGCCCCGGAACGGATCGTCTTCTTACGACTAGCGTCCCGATCTCACTCAAATGTCCTGGGTCACAAATGTCCCAGGCAAGTAGATGAACAGAATGGTCTACCTCCACGTTTCGACTCCCTTCAGCCATCTCAGGATAAGACACGGCAGTCAGCCCAATGCTCAAACCCCGGTGGCTTTGCGGGTTGAGCGGAGTCGAAACCAACCCCACGTAGATTTAATTTTGTTCTGTTGCTGATCCCGTTGCATAGCCTGAAACCTGGGATTTCTCAGGAAGCAATTATGGACTGAAGGCAGTTGTGCTCTCATCGATCGGCTGTGAGAGTCGAGTTGTGATGTAAGTTGTGATCGAGTCGCATTCAGTCCCTTCAGTGCCACATCCCACAGGCAGAGCCGCCATGTTCCACCCGAGCGAATCAGAATTGTCAAAGCCATCTGACCTCACCATATCCCCCGCGATCGTTGCCTCCTCTCAGCCCCCCCAAGCGCAGACAGCAGGAGAAGCGGACAGCGACCTTGCTGCCCTAGAGCACCTGCAAACCTTGCTGCTCAGCCCCGACCAAGCGCGGCTCCAGCCCTGGGTAGCGGAACTAGAGCAGAAGCTGCGCCAGCTTGAGCATCAGGTTCTCGACCCGACTGAGCTAATGAATTTGATTCAGCCCTGGGTGGCGGAACTGTTGAGCCGTAAGGTCTCCGAGTCGAAGGAGGAAATGGTGCACGCCCTTGCGCCCATCATTGATCGCGTGATTGAAGATCGCACGGAGCAGGATTGTGCCGCCATGAGTGCTGCCATCTCTCCTCTAATCACGGCAGCGATTGCTCAGCAAACTTCCCAAGCGCCGGAAGAAATGGCCCAGGCGATCGCTCCCACTATGGGCAAAGCCATCAAAGCCCAAATTGGTCTGGAGCAAGAGGCGATCGTGGACGCGCTCTACCCCATCCTGGGCAGCATGATTGCGAAATACCTAGATGCTGCTCTGCAATCGATTAACCAGAAGCTAGATGCCTCCTTGAGTCTGGAGGGAATTCAGCGCAAAATTCGGGCCAAGCTCCAGGGCGTTTCCGAGGCGGAGCTTTTGATACAGAATGCAATTCCGTTTACAGTCGAGGCAGCTTTCCTGATCCACAAAACCTCTGGGCTGGTGATTGCTGAAGTCCAGATCCAGCAGCAGCAGCTAGAGTCGGAGCTAATCTCCGGAATGCTGACAGCCATTCGCAGCTTTGCCAATAGCTGCATTGGTCAGTCCACCTCCGACCTGAACGAAATCAACTATGGCGACTCCAAAATTCTGCTGGAAGTAGCGGGCTATAGCTATTTGGCGGTGGTGGTGCGGGGCAATCCTCCCAGATCGTTCTTGAAAAAAATGCGAATTTTGCTAGAGACGATCGTCCAGAAGCACAGCAGCACGATCAAGGATTACATCGGTGACTCTGCCACCGTTCCGATCGTGATTCCTCAGCTTCTAGAGACACTCCATCCGGCGGCTCTGTCGGAAACTAAAAAAAAGGGTAAACCGCCAATCCTGCTGGTTATTGGGCTACTGCTGGTGGGGTTGGTGGGGATTCCCTGGGGTCTGGCTCAGTATCGTAACAGCCTGGATCGTCAGGTGCAGGCGGCAACGGTCGCCGCCCTGTCCGCGACCCCAGAACTGGCGGTTTATCAACTGGCTGTTGCCGCCCATCAGGGCACACTGACCCTAACTGGGCGGTTGCCCAACCCTGGGTTGCGGCAAAAAGCCGAGCAGGTTGCCCGATCGGTGTCGCCCGACTGGACGCTGCAAAACACCATCGTGGCGGTGGAAGTGCCCCCCGATCCGGCTCTGACTCTGGCTGAAGTCGAGCGCACCACCGCCACCCTAAACCGCATCGAGGGCGTGACGGTGACCAGCCAATATGAGGCAGGCAAGGTGACGGTGACGGGGAGTGTTGGTCGGGCGATCGAGGCTCAGACCGTAACCCAAGCATTTGAGCAGATTCCAGGGGTGCGATCGGTGACCACCACGTTCCAAGTGCGATCGCCGCAGATCGAGGTGCGCTTCTATTTTCAGGTGGGGTCTAGCCAAGTGATGCTGCCCGATTTGGGCTACAAGCTGCGTCAGGTTGTGGATGTTTTGGTCAGAAATCCGGGTCGAGCTGTGAAGCTGGTTGGACACAGCAATCCGAGCAATGGTCCCAGCGAAACTCATCAACTGGCTCTAGACCGAGCGATCGCGGTTCAAGATCTGCTAGTCAAGCAGGGAATTAGCCCCGATCGCTTGCAGATCTACGGAGCTACCGCACCACCCCCAGAAATTATAGCCAACCAGCCCGACTGGCTAGGTCGCTGTGTAGGCTTCGAGCTAGCACCTTAGACTGGACGATCGCTTTGGACATCAGGGAAATAACATGAAACAATAAGCCACATCGACCGAAATGTGTGTTTCCTAAGTGATGGCTACAGTCTCCAGAAAAATATGCTTGGTAGGTGACTTTGGAGTTGGAAAAACGAGCTTGATTCGTCGCTTTGTCGATCGTCAATTCAGTGACCAATATCTTTCGACTGTTGGAGTAAAAATCTCTCGCAAGCTAGTTGAATCTACCGCCGAAACTCACCCCCCTTTTAGCCTTCAGCTTTTGATTTGGGACATTGAGGGCAGCACTAAATTCAAAGCCATCTCTTCCTCTTATCTTCAGGGCGCAAAGGGGGCGATCGTGGCGGGCGACGTAACTCGTCAGGAAACCTTAGCTGATCTCACAGAGCATCTCCACCATTTTCACTCCATCAATCCCACTGGAAAAGCCGTGATAGTCCTGAATAAGTGTGACTTGGTTGAACCAGAGAAGCTAGATAAACTGCTGTCGAAGTTTCAGTTCGCAGACCATGAAAATGTCGTGGCAGCCTACGCTACCTCAGCAAAAACTGGTGAAAATGTCGATGCAATTTTTCAGCTTCTTGCTCGATATCTAGTGAGGTAGAGAGATTTAACAGTCGTTCACATCAGCTAATCACCAGAGTGTAGTGCTATGGATTCGTTATTTAGTCGGCTCCTCGCTCTGCGACAGATGGAGTACATGACGTTAGACCAGGATTTTGCAGTTGTAGAGTTTTCTGCGGCAGTCGATCGATTCATTGAGTCCCCTCACACCCTCATGCCTGGAGAAGACTGCCGCACGTTTTTCCCAGAGTTGGTTGGAGCAGAGGAGCAGTTAATGGCAATCTTGGCAGGACAACAGGAGAGCTTTGAGCTGAGGTCGATCGTCCGGGCTGCCTCAGAAACTCTGCTCTACTTCGATCTCTGTGTCACCCAGCTAAACGAGCTGAGTTTTGCCAAGGGAGCGCTGGTTTTATTCTTAGAAAATGTGACTCGGCAAAGCACCTTGGAGCAAAACCTAGTGCAAGCATCCAATGAGACCAACTTATTGAACAGCAATTTGACAGTTTCTAAGGCGTATGTTGATGAAATTGTTAGCTCAATGACCGAGATTTTGATAGTCACCAACAAAGTCGGGATCATCAAAACTGTCAATCAAGCTGTAGAAGAAGTACTGGGCTACAGCTCAGATGAATTAGTGGGTCAATCTTTTGGCACGATCGTTGCAGAGAACGACTTTTTGTTTCAAGTCCTTCAGCCTGATCCTTCTCGGCGGGAAACACCTCTAAAAGATGTAGAAATTATTTGTCTAACTAAGCTAGGAGAAAAGATTTGTGTTGCTTTTTCTGGTTCGTCAATTCTGACGGAAGTTGAGGGAGTTCAAGACTTTCTTTATATTGGTCGGGATATCACCGAGCGTCAGCGCACCCAGCAAAGATTGGTGCTGCAATATACGGCTGCCCGGATTTTGTCTGAATCCGATACCCTCTCTCAAGCCGTCTCCAAAATCCTGCCCACGGTTTGCCAACACCTTGAATGGGACATCACCAACCTCTGGATTGTGCAGCAGGATACTAATTCAGAAATCACGCCAACTCAGTTCTCGATCGAGTCCTGGATTGCTACTCCAAATTCTTCACCCCACCAGTCTCATCTCAAATGTGTAGAGGCTTGGTCTAGACCATTGGAAAGCTTGCGAAAATTTGTTGAGCTTGTCAAGCCCCTGACTATAGCCAAAGGAGAAGGTTTAGTAGGTCAGGTGTGGACCACCCAATCGCCCCTGTGGATGATGGATGTATCAAAGGAAACAAACTTTGTCGGCGTGTCTAATGCGATCTCGGCAGGCTTGCATGGAGCATTTGGGTTTCCCATTCGTAGCAATCGGGAAATTCTGGGAGTGATTACATTCTTTAGTCGATCGATCAAGCAACCCGATCCAGCGCTGCTCAAAACAATGGCAGTTATTGGTAATCAACTAGGACAATTCATCAAGCGCAAGCAGATAGAATCTGCCCTGCGAGAAGAGCGACAACAAACCGAGCGCCTGCTGCTGAATGTCTTGCCAGAAACGATCGTCGATCAACTGAAGCACAACAGAGGAACGATCGCCGAGCATTTTGAGCAAGCGACCGTGCTGTTTGCAGACTTGGTTGGCTTTACCGAAATGGCAACTCAGCTTTCGCCGATCGAGCTAGTCAACCTGCTCAATCAAATTTTCTCCGCCTTCGATCGGCTCACCGAAAAATATGGATTGGAAAAAATCAAAACTGTGGGGGATGCCTACATGGTCGTGGGTGGAGTGCCCCAGAAGCGGGACGATCATGCCCAGGCGATCGCCAACATGTCCCTGGCGATGCAGTCCGAAATTGTTCACTTCAATCAAACCCATCAGCAGCATCTCAAGATGCGAATTGGCATTCACAGTGGTCCAGTTATTGCAGGTGTAATTGGCATCAAAAAGTTTACTTATGATCTTTGGGGAGACACCGTAAACACTGCTAGCCGGATGGAATCTCACGGGCTGGCAGAGCAGATTCAAGTCACTGAAGCAACTTACCAACTGCTACAAGATCAGTACGTGTTTCAAAAGCGCGGTCTGCTAACTGTTAAAGGAAAAGGAGAAATGATGACCTACCTTTTGTTGGCATTGTCAACTTAACCGGACACGTTCAAAATCAAGCACGATTATTCCTGAATCGGCAGGTGCGCTCAGACTATGCGGCAGAATTCAGCCCAACGAATTCTCGCCAATCTTCAAAGCGTTGGCGCAGTTGTTCACGATAGCGTTTGGCACTCAGTTGGTGTTGTTTCGGGTGGAAGTGGTCTCGAATCGGTTCAAAAGTGGAAAGAAATCTACGGGAACGCCGGATAGAACCGCAATGAAGAGGCTGGTGCAAAACCTCAGTTAATCAAGAGGTCGGACGTTGTAACCCACCCGATCGCGCCGTTTTCTCCGGGTACGACCTCTATTTGATACTATTTGATATTACTGAGGGCAATGGAAAAGCCGTATTGATTCAGCTTGTTCCAGAATTGATTCCAACGCGTTGAGGTTAAAACTAACGCTCTCAAACTCAGAATTGCGGCAGCTCCCTTCTCCTTCCAACGCATCCCGGAACCACATAAGCGTTGCTTAATCACAGTCTTGCAGGCAGCTTCAGTAACCCCACACTCAAGGGTGCATCCCAGTCTTGCAAGTCTCATGTTGAGAACTGTCCATTAAGGTAAGCACAGCGCTGCAACAGCACTTGAGGGACTTTTTCGGCTTTCCACTGTGCGCCAGAGAGTTTGATCCGTGCCCCAATCTGTTTCACTGCCGATTCGACGCTGCCCGACCCAATCGACATCCCTTCGGCTTGAAAATAGCTGTAATTCACGATGCAATGTCGGTGTTTGGTGAGATAGGCAACAAAGAGATCGACTCGTTCATGTCGCCAATGCTTGAACTGGTCAATCGCAGCCTCGACGTTGCCGACCCACAAACCGGCTTCGACGGTTGCCAACGCTTGCTCTGACCCACCCACCTTGTGAAGGTTTTCGACTAGATGAAACCAGTCCAGGATTTCTTGTCGTTGACCCGGTTGGGCAATCTTGTCAAACAGGTTCCAGATGCCATCGTGCCCATCGCCTAGGCAGAGGAGTGGGGTCGCTAGGGGTTGGGCATTCACCCAGCTCACTAGCCGTTCGTTCTCTTGCAGAAACGCTGCTTGGCACTGTCCATGCAGACTCACCGCTTTGTAGTCCTGCCATCGGCAAACCTCTCCAAGCGGGGTGCGAAGCCGCACCTTTCCCCCGTCTAGACTCATCTCCTCAACGGCAGTCTCCACGGTAGGCAACTCGAAGATTTGGCGATGCACCCATCGCTGCTGCGACCCTCTTGAGACATTCATGCCTGTCAGCACGCTCAGGTCTTGGGCGCTGCGCTCGTAGGAGGCGTTCGCACTGACCAACAAACAGCATTTTTCTAAGTAGGGACTCAGGTGAGTATGGGCTTTGACGTTCAACGCCGTTGCTTGGGCTTCCGTGAGGCTGATTTTGCCGAGGATGCTTTTGAGGTGACGACTTCGCCCACTCCGGGTGCCACTCGCTGCTTCGATAAAAAAAGACCGATTTGAGGACTCACCTGCTCCAAGAGGTGTCTGCGTACCGCGACTTCGATGCCTTCTAACGTCGTCAAGTGTTCTGGAGCGGTTTCGTCATACAACAATGCGGCGATGGCGCGGACATGAGCCTGAATTTGTGCCTGTTTATCAACGTTCATGGGCAGCGTTCCTCAGAGTGCAACTTGATGACTCTCCGCATCATAGAACCCTGATCAAGGAA
The DNA here is from genome assembly GCA_965277365.1 of Phormidesmis sp. Taxonomy (GTDB): domain Bacteria; phylum Cyanobacteriota; class Cyanobacteriia; order Leptolyngbyales; family Leptolyngbyaceae; genus Phormidesmis_A. Next base: position 732,366 of record CBDICO010000008.1, read on the forward strand.
TCTCCTGAGTATTTCTGCTCATTGCATAACTGGGATGCACCCTACACTCAAGACCCACGGCTTCGGAATCTTGACTAGCTGCACGACGAGTTGGGCAATTTGGTCATCGTCCACCTCAAACCACCGCAGAAAGCGCTGAATGCGCTTGTAATTCGAGGCTGCCTTTGCCTGACCCGCAAACCCGGTTGCCACTTCTGCCAGGTTCACGGTCTTGACTCGGAATAAGGCAACCAAAAACAAGGCTAGAAATCCGATGCGGGCACCATGCCAGCCCAGCAAGGGCTGCAACGTCTGCCGCAATTGAGTCATCTGAGACATCGGGTTTCACAACGCTAACTACTATTTGCATGAAACCCTTTCCTACCTGCCCTTTGCAAGCTTTTGTCCTGTACTTAGAGTTTTAGCAACGGAAAATTTTGGTCGTTAAGGAAGTTAGTCCTACCAAAAGTCGTTGAAACAGTCTGGAGACAACTCTGTGTAGCGCACTGTGTGCTGGATGTTTTTATGTCCCAGGTAGGGGTAAAAGTAAGACACTGTTGGCGAATTCAGGAGAGGAAAACCAGTGATCTCTGAATCTGAGTCACAGTGGGGATTGTTTAATTGGGCACATGAGATACGGGTTCAACCTGAGGATAGGGTTTTCAGAGGATTTTGTTTTTCTCTCCTGAATTCGCCAACAGTATCAGCGAAGCTGCCGCCAGCCGCCATACTAGCGCTATAATGCCCTCGTAGCATAGCTTTCGTGGCATAGCTTTAGTTTTTGAGCACTCTCAAGGGGCGATCGTTTGTTTACGAAGGTTACATCGGTTAGAGCAATGTGAAAGAAGCGTGAGCGATCCGTCGGTTAACTGCCATACCGTGCAGAAGCGATTGTCTGAAATGTCAAGCCTGTTCAACGAGATTGGGTTGCCAGGGGGTAGCACTTTTAACCATCGCGTTGAGGATGATCAAGAGCTTGTGCATACAGGCGGTCAATGCCACCTTCTTAGGCTTCTCTTTCTGACAGAGGCGCTCGTAGAACGTCTTAATGACGGGATTGCACCGGGTTGCCACCAGGGTTGCCATGTACAACACGGCTCGGACCTGAGCACGTCCGCCCCAAATCACCTGCTTGCCTCGATGCTTGCCACTGTCATGATTGAGCGGAGCTACCCCCACCAAGCAACTAATTTGCTTGTGGCTGAGACTGCCCAACTCTGGCAGGTTCACGAGGAGCGTACTCGAGGTGACTTCTCCTACACCCGGCACGCTTTTGAGCAGATTGACCCGCTCTAGCCACAACGGACTGGGTATGGGTTAGCCTAAGCCAGGGAGTCACCCCCCTGACTCGGCTTCAAAACCGGACGTGATTCGTTAGAATCATCCGGCTCCTCTCCAACTCGGTTCCGTGTCAGGAATACCAATTGTCGGCTCGGTTTCTGTTGCATGGATCTGGTCGTGGCAGTGTCGATGCAAAAGCCTCAGATTTTGATAGCTTGAATGGTGATGATTCCCATCGTGGTGATGCACTTCTATCAAGTCTTCTGAGAAAAAGTGAAGGTCACAATGAGCGCATTTGCCGTTCTGCTGTTTCAAGAGGTTGGCTTTCCAGGGAGAGAGACCGGGATAGTTCCGGAGTCTTTTGCCCCAGTAGAGCCAGTCTCCATCATAAGGAGAGCGACTGGCTTTGACTTTAACATGGCGACGAATGGGCGTTTCAGGGTGTCCTCGAAGTATGAGTCCTTCGCGAGTCTGAAACACCCAGCCGCCCCCTTGGTTGACTAGCCAGTAGCGCGATACAATCTGATGACTGTTCAGGTTCGGGTGTCTATGCTTTGCCCAACGTAGTAGCCGTCCAAATAAGTGGTGAGACATCGCAGCAAAAGCTGCTTTGCTGACCACCGTGGAGTAATACTGGCACCATCCGGTAATGACCGGATTGAGGTGACAGATCAGTCCAGCTTGGGTTGCCCCTTGATGTGTGGAAACAATCGTTTTCACTTGTTCCAAGTGGTGCGTTTGACTCTGCGTGCTAGGTTTGATCAACGTCTTGAAGCCGTGTTTTGAGGCATACTTGCCGACCGGATATTGTCGAACCGAGAAGCCAAGAAAATCAAAGCCAGTCTGACCTTTCAAGGTGTGACTAAGTTTCGTTTTCTCTGGGTGCAGAGTTAGCCCAACCTCTTGCAGCCATTGTTCAAGTGCGAGTTTGACGCGATGAAGGTCGGATTCACAAGTAGTGAACACCACAAAATCGTCGGCGTAAAACACGCTGTAGATCGGGTGCTGTTTGGTTCCCAATGACTTGAGGTGAGTTTCTAACCCATGCAGGACTATCAGCGCTAAAAGCGGTGACGCGACCCCGCCTTGAGGCACTCCACGTTCAGTCGGTTGGAAGCCTCCATCCAGAACTCCACACGTTAGCCAACCTCGAAGCTGTCGCAAAATGAACGGTGGTATGACGCGACAATTAGATAGGCGTAAATAGAAGGCACACGACAATTACTTAGTCTAGGTATCGAGAAGCAAATTTAGAACGCTCATCAGATCGCCCAGAGTGAGGGATGTCAATGGTACAGCGAGGTAGCCAAAAGAAAAGACACTAAGAGAGAACCCCTAACGCAAATTAGAGACTCCTAGTGCCCGTCCAAATTAATTATCAACAAGTCCAACAGTACATGAATAAACGAGATTCTGGAGTAGGACAACAAACTGCTGCGGCAAAAGCCGGTATCTCCATCCGCACCGGAAGTCGGATTGATACCGGAGTCCATCAACCCCAGCAAGGCAGACCCCGTGATTGGTCAACCCGCGCCGACCCTTTGGAGGCGGTCTGGTTAAGTGAGCTAGAACCGATGCTCAAAGCCGAGCCGCGCATTGAACCGATGACCTTATTTGAGTATTTACAGGACACTTATCCCGGCGAATATGAAGGCGTTTTGCGGACAGTGCAACGACGGGTCGAGCGCTGGAAAGCTGCCTGTGGCAAACCCAAGGAGGTGATGTTCAAGATCCGTCATGAGCCAGGAGCAATGGGTCTATCGGATTTCACCCATCTCAAAGGGGTGACGATTACGGTCAAGGGTCAATCCTTTCAGCATCTGCTCTACCACTACCGCTTGGCATACAGCGGCTGGCAATACGTGCAAGTGATTCAGGGCGGAGAGAGTTTTGTCGGCTTGTCCCAGGGCTTACAGAATGCCTTGGCGGCTTGTGGCGGCGTGCCCCAAACCCATCGCACCGACAGTTTGAGTGCGGCTTATCGCAATGTGGGAGGACGCAACCCCAAACTGACCCAGATGTATGGCGAAGTGTGCAGCCATTATCGAGTCCGCCCCACCCACAACAATAAAGGCGTTGCCCATGAAAACGGCTCTATCGAATCGCCTCACGGTCACTTCAAACGCAAACTCTGCCAAGCCCTATTTCGACGGGGTAGTTTTGATTTTGAATCCGTCGCCGCGTATCAAGCCTTGATCGAACAGGTCGTTGCCCAACAAAATGCTAAACGGACTCAAAAGTTTGAGATTGAAAAAGCTGTTCTGCAAGCCTTACCTCGCTACCGCTCTCCCGACTATGAAGTGCTGAGCGTCAAAGTCAGTTGCTATAGCACCATCACCGCCCGTTGCATTCTCTACAGTGTGCCGTCTCGCTTGGTGGGACAACGCTTAACGATTCACCTCTATCATGACCAACTCGTGGGCTTTGTCGGCACCACGACCGTCATGACCTTGCCCCGACTGCATGTCCATGGCAGTGCGAAGATCCGTCGGGGTCGTAGCATCAACTATCGCCATCTGGTTGAAAGTTTGCGCCGCAAGCCCAGAGCCTTTTTACATTGTGATTGGCAAGATGATTTACTGCCCAATGAACAGTGGCAGCAATTGTGGCAACGGGTGAAACAGGTCAATGAACCCGACTTGGCGGCTCGATTGATGGTTGAAGCCCTCTACATTGCCGCGACCCAGGACAAAGAAGATGACGTGGCGACCTATCTTCAGACTCAATTGGCCGCTCATCCGCCGACCCTGACTTTGAGACGATTGCAACAGGGTTTTGACCTGATTCCCGATGCTGCCGCTCTCACCCTAATGGAGACGACTCAACATCACCTCGCCACCTATGACCAACTCCTCGAATCCACCCAGCCCCTACCAGAGTCTCAACGACCACCTCAAACGCCTCAACCTCAGTCAGATGAAGTCTCAGTGGCAGCAAATAGAACAGCAAGCGACTCAGGAACACTGGTCTTATGCGCAGTTCTTGCTGGCATTGTGCGAAGGGGAAAGCCAACGCCGAGAGCAAGCCCGCCTGAGCCGAGCGCTGAAAGAGGCACAACTGCCTTATGGAAAATCCTTCTCCAACTTTGAATTCAATCACCTACCGGGTCTCAATCCAGCGGCGCTCATGCAATTGGCGCAAGACACAAGCTGGGTTGAGCAAGGGGGCAACTGCTTGTTATTTGGGGCTTCGGGCGTGGGCAAAACTCATCTTGCCAGTGCCTTGTCGCGCTCGATGTTGGAACTCGGTCAACGGGTTAAATTCTTTCCCGCTACCGCCTTGGTGCAACTGCTGCAACAGGCTAAGTTACAACTCCAATTGCAACCCTGGCTGGTCAAACTAGATCGCTACGATTTAGTTGTGGTCGATGATCTGGGCTATGTCAAAAAGTCTGAAGCTGAAACCTCGGTGTTATTTGAACTGATCTCCCATCGCTATGAACGCCGGAGTTTACTCATCACCGCAAATCAGCCTTTCAGCCAATGGGATAGCATCTTCACTGACTCGATGATGACGGTTGCCGCGATAGATCGCTTAGTCCATCACGCGACCATTATCGAACTGAAAGCGGAGAGTTTTCGGAAGCAATCGGCGATCTCTCGCACAAAAAATAAGTAACGGGTCAGAGGCTACTTCCTTCTCCTGTTCTAGCTTCTCCCTGGATGAGCAGAAGTCAGAACGCCAATTTGTGCTGTCTATTCTTAGAGCAACCCAAAATTCTGATGGTCAGTCACGGGAGAATTCATCTGATTAGTACAATATCCTGATAATTGTCGTTTCGGGTCAGCCGCGATCTGCTCGTCTTTTCATCTCGCAACCGATCTCAGCAGCTCAATAAGAGAAGAGAATGCCTTCAAATTTATACGCCTATGTAATTGACATTTAACACGGTGGAGCCTGGGTCTTTTTGAGTAAGGCGGAATGCGAGATGTTGTCGAAACAACCGGAAATATCCCCTTCCAACACATATTTAGGGCGTTGGCGGATGATATTGAAGATCGCTGCAATGGCATCTTGGCATGACCTCCCGACTCGAAAGCCATAGACATTGGGTTCAAGTTTTGCCTCCCATTCGGGTTCAAGCGCGAATTTGATCAGCGCTTGAGCGGCTCTGTCTGCCATGACGGGAATCGATAAGGGGCGTTTCCCTGATTTTCCTGGCTTCGGAATCCAGATCCGTCGCAAGGGTTGAGGACACGGTAGTTGACTCAGGGCTTGAGCCCATTGCAAACGTTGGCAAGGGGTGAGGGTTTTAATCCCATCAATCCCTGCGGTTCGTTTCCCCTGATTGTCTTGTGAAACCCGTCGCACAGCGAGGAGCCGTCCGTACCAGGACTTGATCAGTAACCGTTGTAATCTGTGAACTAACTTAACGTTGCCTTGTTGACTGGCTCTGTAGATCCGCCGTTGAAGCTTGAACACTTTCACCTGAATTTTCTTCCAGGGTAAGTGTTTCCATTCATATCTCGTCTGAAGTGACGGACTCATAACTTTTGTACTTTACTAGGGTTGTCTACGTCCAAATTGCAGTGTGTACGTCAGCGTATCCTGAGCATTACCTCAAGCGTTTGCTTTTTACACAATCCCAATCCCACTGTTCAGGTCGTTAGCACTCACTCTGGATTTCGACGTTTACCCAGAGAGGACAGTGGGGTTCCCACGTTCCGATGTTTGATGGTTGTTGTACTTAGGATTCCACTCTAGACCGGGTTTATGGAGGGTAGTTACGGGTCACTATTGAGATGCCCGCCTCTTTATCCTGTGCCTTTTGGCTGCGGTGTATCAGCCTGATTTCACCGCTTACAAATCACGACCTTTCAAACATGGATTCCTTGCGTATCCCTATACAACTTGCTAGGCGGGATTCCAGAGTAGGCTTCCAGTTACCGCCGTTTAACCCCGCTTCAGGCGTTGATGGCAAGTCGCAAACCTGGGGGCTATGCTGTCACTCCACTACCGGGAGGAAGGGGCTTTCACCCTGATCAAACATCAGTTATCAAGGTTCGGAATCTTGCCTCTCATCTCCCAACCAAGGTCGGTTTCGAGAGAACGTGTCGCACTCAACTAGTTTGTGTCAAGGGTCAAATTAGAGGGGAAATCGCTCTTCGTACAGAATCGCGAAACGGTTGAGAGCAGGCTTCCAATTGGAGATAGGCATCGTCCACTTTTTGGCAATGTTGTGCATCGCCAGATAAATCACCTTGAGGGCAGACTCATCGGTGGGAAACGCCCGGTGATTCTTGATCACTTTTCTCAGGGTCATGTTGAGCGATTCAATGGCGTTAGTCGTGTAAATAGCTCGACGAATCTCTGGTGGAAAGGCAAAGAAGGGAATCACTCTCGTCCAGTGGTTCATCCAGGAACGGCTGATAGTCGGGTACTGTTTGTCCCATTGTTCGGCAAACTCGACAAGTTGCTGCTCTGCCTGGGCTTCTGTGCTGGACGTGTAAATCAGTTTGAGGTCAGCCGCCACTGCTTTACGGTCTTTGTAGGAGACGTAGCTGAGCGAGTTGCGCACCATATGGACAATACAGCGTTGCACCTGAGTTTTTGGGAAGACGGCTTCGATGGCATCAGCAAATCCCGTTAAGCCGTCACAGCAAGCAATGAAGATATCCTTCAAGCCTCGATTTTGAAGCTCGGTCAAAATGGACAACCAAAACTTAGCAGATTCATTCTGGGTCATCCACATGCCCAAAAGCTCTTTGTTGCCTGCCAGATTCACCCCCAGCGCCAAGTGAATCGCTTTGTTAATCACCCGTCCATCCTGGCGGACTTTGACGACGATGGCATCGAAGTAGACAATCGGATAAACCCGGTCAAGTCCTCGATTCTGCCAGAGTTTTCGCTCCTCTTCCACCGCATCGGTGACTTTGGAAATCAATCCGGCTGAGACTTCCACCCCGTACAAATCTTGCAACTGCGCTTGGACATCGCGCACGCTCATCCCTCTCGAATAGAGCGATAGAATTTTGCTGTCAGCGCACAGCCCTGAAGGAGGGTTTCCCTCCGTAGCGCTCAGTCCTGAAGGAGGGCTTCCCTCCGTAGGGAACTGAGTAAGAAGGGGACTGTGTAAGACAACCCATCAAATCGGGTCTGCCCTTTCGGCACAATGACGGGTTCAAAGGCTCCGTTGCGGTCTCGCGGGATAGCAATCTCGGCTTCGCCAAACTCTCCTTTGATTGTCTTTTTGCTGTGTCCGTTGCGTCGATTTCGAGGCGTGGTTGCTGTGGTTGGCTCTGAGTGTTCCTCCTCCATGTGATGGACCATTTCTGCATTGAGACATCGTTCTACTAAGGCAGCCGTCAATTGTTTGAGAATGCCTCCGGTTCCGACTAAATCTTCTGGGCTTTGATAGCTTTTAAGCAATTCATCGAGCAATTCAGGTCGAAAGGTCATCGTTGTTAAATTGGGGGGTAGAGGTTTATTAGATCAAACTTCTGACCCTCTGACACAAACTATTTTACAATCCCAACGGACTTTGCCGAATTGCTTGCTGAAGTTGAGATTCTAGCTCTGCGAGTCGATTTTCTAACCACTCAAGGTGGGCTTCGATGTCTTGCCGCACAGAACCGCGCACCGTCCCTAAGCGATTCTTCTCGGCTGTCAGCATCTCTACAATTTGGCGACGACGGGCAACTAACTCAGCCATGCGCTGAGAGTCCTCGTCGGCGATCGTACTCACACTCGGTTGAATCGCTTCGGCAAAATGAGCCAGCACTGCCGCATCCAGGGCATCGGTTTTGGCGCGTTTCCCCGTCGCTTTCGCAAAGTCTCGCACTTGACGCGGATTGACGATGGCAACGGGCAGGTGAGCGCGACTCAATCCGACCGCTGCTGGGAGTTCTAATCCCCCAGTCGCTTCCAGAACGACCAACCTCGGCTGCAACGGTTCGAGTTGTTGAACTAGCTGGGCGATTCCCTCAGTCGTGTTCGGGACTTGAAACCGTTCAGCGCTCGGTCGGACATGAACATCCAAATGAGCTTTGGCGACATTGATGCCAATCCAATAGTGCACTTGATTCATGGGTTCTTCCAAAGAAACAGCAACTCTAGCTGAAGACTCAGACTTGCACGATGCGGAATCGAGGTTCCAGGCGATTGTTCGAGTAAGCAGTTAGAGGATGTGGCGACCCAAGCTTCTGCACGGTTTTTACAACCTAGTGCAAATCGGTCTACCACACTCTCTCAAGATACAAGTGCAACGAGAGAATCGAGGATTCAGCTCCTTAAAGTGAGTTGGATTACGCCTGTAACACTCCTGTTTTCTGTATTACTCAACCCCTCCTATCCTCTGCTGCACCCATACCCCCTTTTGAAACAGTTCTAAAAAGTGTCCGGAGTATTGATGAAAAAGAAGCCAATAAAAAGTTTTTGTGAATTGACAACACTTTATCTTTCAATTGATCGAGATAAACAAATATAGTTTGCAGCTATAGGGTGTCTTAACTCATTAAAGTAACAACCTGCAAAGATTAAGGAATGCAAAGATGCTGGATTTGAGTCCAAACCCTAAAAACCGACTTTATACAAGTCCTAGCAGTTACCTACAGTTTCTAGGATATCTTCTGGGAGGGCGTTTTCAGAGGAACGGTGATGCCATCAAAATTTTTGAGAAAGCACTTTGTGAACGATTTGACACTCAGCATGCAGTTTGCGTTTATCAATGTCGTGTTGGTATCTATCTTGCAGTCAAAGCGTTGATCAAAGCTGGGCAAGAAGTTATCCTGTCTCCTTACACCATCGCCGATGTAATCAATATGGTGATTTTTGCAGGAGGGCATCCTGTTTTTGCTGATGTCGATCGCGAGACTTGCAACATTTCTGCCGCTGAAGTTGAGAAGCTAATTAACCCGAATACGGGAGCTGTGCTAATCACACATTTACATGGAGTCGCTGCTGAGGCAAGTCGTATTAAAGGGATTTGTGCTTACTTTAACATCCCGATGATCGAGGATTGTGCTCAGTCTTTTGGTGTCTATGAGCAAGGGAAACCTGTAGGAACGATTGGAGATGTGGGTATCTTCAGTTTCGAAATGCACAAGAATATACCGACGTGGCTTGGTGGGGTTGTCGTCACTGATCGAACTGATGTGATCGAGAAGATGCAGGCTGAGTTGCAGGGGTTTGCTTATCCCCCCCTTCCTGGCATCACTCGCAAAGTCAAGAAAGGCTTGATGCATGACATTGCTTGTTCCCCTATAATCTTTCAGCTATTGACCTATCCCATTCTGCGTTTCAGTTATCTGAACAAGGTTGAATCAGTCAATAAAATGGCTCGTAGGCAACCACAGGAAAGCGACCCAACGATGGCGGCGCTTCCCGATGTCTATAAATCGTGCTACACACCATTTCAGGCTCGCATTGGTCTATCTCAATTGAACAACGTGGATCGGGATATAAAGGCAAGAATTGAAAATGGTCTGCTTTACTACGAAGGTCTTAAGGATATTAATGAGTTAATCCTGCCGCCTGTTCGAACCGATGGATCCAACACCTATCTTTGGTTTCCAGTCCAATATTCTCAGCGAGATGAGCTTTTGACATTTATGTTTAGGCAAGGGAGAGATGTCGCTGCAGGGCACTTCACTACTAATGCTGATGCACCTCAATTTGAAGCCTTTCATCGCGATTGCCCTCATGCAAAGAAAGTTGAGGAAGAGTTATTTTACTTGCCGACCTATCCTCGTTATGCTAGCAACGAAATTGAAAAGACCATTCAGGTAATCCGACAATACTTTGCCGCCCGATTGCAGCAGAAAGACAGAAAGCCGGAAGCTGTGATGAGTAAATAAGGGTGTTCTTTTTCTATAGGTTTTAGAGTGTTTTTTTTGAGCAGTTGCACAGAGTCTTTGTGCCCCGTAAAACAATCATGTTTTCCAACTTTCAGGTTCACTCAAGATTGGCTTTGGTAATTGGTTCCTTAGGAACTTTCAAATTATGAGTTCCGCGAAACGATCGCTTCGCCTATGCTCACTTGATATATTTCGTGGGATCACAATCGCAGTGATGTTGCTAGTCAATACAGCTAGCCTTGCTCCAGAGATTCATCCCTGGTGAGCCCATTCTCGTTGGAATGGCTGTACTTTAGCTGATTGGGTGTTTCCTTTTCTTTTGTTCATTACCAGTATCGCTATGGCATTTTCGCTAGCTAAGTATATCCAGGAAAACCAACCCATAGGAGCATTATTGTATTGGAGATTGTTGAAGCGTGGGGTATTTTTATTTGCCTTGGGTGTGATGCTTAATGCCTTTGGGCACAGTGAGTGGAGCACAATACGATTGACGGGAGTGATGCAACGGATTAGTCTGCCGTACCTTGCAACTGCCGTCATTGTCCTTAAACTCTTTCACAAAGTTCAATGGGGGGTAACTACACTACTGCTGCTTGGATACTGGGCGGCGTATGCAGCTTTCCCAATCCTTGAACCTAGCGATAGATTAGGGAATTCGCCGCAAGGAGAGATTGGCACCTTTGGCATCATGAGTGCGTTCGGTATGATGAGTACGATCGCTATCGTTTTACTAAGCTACTTTCTTGGAGCTTGGCTGCAAGCTGAAACGGCAGTCAAACAACTCTACACGTCTAGCCAGAGCATGACCCTAGTATTATTTGGTCTCAGCAGCATGACTTTAGGGCAATTTTGGAGCCGCTGGCTGCCGATCAACAAAAAATTATGGACCAGTTCCTATGCGCTGTTTACAGTTGAACGGGCATTGCTTTTATTAGCAGCCTGTCATGAATTGATTGAAGTAAGACGGCAACGACGTTGGAGCTACCCAGGGTCTATCGCCTGAGTTATGCTAATGTGCTTTGAAACACGTTTTAGCTGCCATGCAACCCTTGCTGACTCAACTCCTCAACTTGCCAGGAATGGACGTGGAAGATTACCAAGATCGGGGTCATGAACTCATTCTGGAAGTCGAAGCCCAAAGTGCACTTGCGAGTTGTCCGCGCTGTAGTCAGGTGAGCCACCAGTTACATCAAAATCATGGGCATCGAGTGCGTGATTTAAGCATCAGCGAGCGCCCCGTGTTCCTGAAGCTCAATCGTCGTCAATTCAAATGTCGTCCGTGTGGGAAACCGTTTAGTGAAGCGTTCGAGTTTGTGGGTAAACGTCGAGAGTATACCGACCGCTTTGCGGAAATGATTGTGCAGCAAGTGCGTCACAGTGATCTGCATAACGTTGGGGTGAATTATGGACTCACGGATGAAGAAGTCGCGTCAATGGTGCAATACATCGCCAAAAAAAATGCGCGTGGACGTGAGCGGACTGCGGCGATTGGGACTCGATGAAATTGCCTTGCGGAAAGGACAAAAAGATTACGTGGTGGTCTTGGTGGATTTAGACCAAAGGTCGTTGATTGGATTGGCTCCATCGCGCAAACATGAAGACATTCAGAAAGTCCTAGAAGGATGGGGTCGAGAGGTTCTTAACCAAATTACGGAAGTCAGCATTGACCTATCTGGGCTACCGAGGATTGGTTTTAGTCGCAGACCGATTCCACGTCGCGCAATTAGTGAATCGGGAGTTGGCTGTCAAGTCAATCAACCTTGATGTCGATGAACTGGAACAAGCACGAATTGAAAACGTTTTGAAGTCAAGCAAGTATGCTGCTAAAACCTGAACAGAATTTTAAACAAAAATACGTTAGAAGCAGTTGACCCCGTCTCGCTCAAACGGGCATTGCTTTTATTAGCAGCCTGTCATGAATTGATTGAAGTAAGACGGCAACGACGTTGGAGCTACCCAGTTCAAGTCCTGGGATTAAAATCCATTTTGGTGTTTGTTGCTTCAGAGCTAGGGCTTGAACTTTTAGAAAGAACACATGTTGGCACTGGAAGTAATGCCTTATCCAGCTATATCTGGCTAGATGAGCGTCTTTTTTTGCACTGGACTAATCCATCGACTGCTGGTTTTTTGTTTGCTTTGGCTGCTCTACTGTTTTGGTGGTTAATTGCTTACGGTTTATATCGAAGACACTGGATAATTAAATTTTAAATTGATGCTTATAGATTCTGAGACTTTTCAAAGTGGCAGTATGCTTTCCTCGAGCGTTGCGATTGTGGGTGCGGGTCCCGCAGGCATTGTTTTGGCGCTAGAGTTGGCGGAGGCTGGACACGATGTTGTTCTATTAGAAAGCGGGCGGTTACATTTCTCTGAAACGATTCAGAACCTAGGTGAAGCCAACGACTTTGACCTGAAGTTTCATGCCCGAATGTCAGATTGTACCCGCCGACAGCTTGGGGGCACATCCACAATCTGGGGTGGGCGTTGCATCCCTTACGATCCGGTCGATTTTGACCACCGCCGCTATGTTCCTCACTCGTCTTGGCCTATCACCTATGAGGACCTCGAAACTTACTTTCAAAGAGTCTGTGACTTCTTCTTCTGCGGCACAGCAGACTTTAACGTCAACAATATTCCAGGCATTGAGCAAAAGTCTATTGTGCCGGGATTGCCGGACGAAGAGGTGCTTACCTCAACCTTAGAACGATGGTCGCTACCAACTAACTTCGGCAAAGAGTACTTCAATGCGCTCAAAGAATCCAAGAAAATCAAACTAGTTTATGGTGCCACCTGCACTGAGATTGAGTCCCATGTGTCAGGCTCTCGCGTAGAAAAGCTACAAACAAAGACTCTTAGCGGGAAAACCCTTCACATCAAGGCTAAAAAATACGTACTTTCAGGCGGTGCTTTGAACACCACACGCTTGCTCCTAGCATCAAGTCGATATCATACGGACGGTATCGGGAATCATAGCGGACTTCTAGGACGGTTCTACATGGGTCATATTTCAGGCGGCATCGCCTCTGTTCGATTCACAACCTCACCGCAAGACACGGTGTTTGGCTTTGATAAAGACTCAGAAGATACCTATTTACGACGTCGGTTCTCATTTAGTCAAAACTTCCTACATGAAAAGGGACTAACGAACATGGTGGCTTGGCTCGGCGTTCCACCTTTTGGTAATTCGTCACACCAAAATGGCATCCTGTCTCTTGCATACCTGGCGCTAAGCTCACCAGTACTTGGCAAATATCTGACTGCGAAGGCAATTAAAGATTCTTTAACTAAAAATGCTAGAGGGTCTTATTATTCCCATCTTAAGAACATCTTAAAAGATATTGATAAGATAGCCGTTTTTGCACCCAGTTTCACTTACAAACGATACGTTGCGAAAAGGAAAATACCGGCATTATTTACTTACAGTGCATCGAATGAGTACCCTCTCCACTACCACGGTGAGCAAATACCGAATCCATCTAGCAGGGTCAGCCTATCGGATGAAAGGGATGCATTGGGCATGCAAAGACTGAATATCAGTCTGCAATATACCCAACAAGATGTAGACAGTGTAATCAGAGCTCATCAGTTTTGGGATACCTATCTGAAGAAGTATAACTGTGGCTATTTGAATTACTTGACGAACGATCCGGAAGCAAGCATTTGGGAACAAGCTAGTGACGGTTTTCATCAGGTTGGAACGACCCGAATGTCCTATCACCCAAAAGATGGAGTAGTAGGGACGGACTGTAATGTTCATGAATTCGATGATTTATTTGTTGCAAGCAGTTCTGTTTTTGTGACTTCTGGACAGGCGAACTCTACTTTTATGATTGTGGCGTTTGCCTTAAGACTGGCAGATCATCTTAAGAAGTTGCTTAGATAAATGTTATGAAAGGTATGAAAAATTTGATGTGGCAGGAGGCAATATGATTAGCGAAGACAAGGGTGAGAGTCAGGATGTAGCAGCGATTGTCACGGCGATGACTGATCGCGAAGAACCTTTCTTGAGGGATACGATCGTAGCGGTTTTGTCAGACCCTGGAATTGGTCAGGTGATTCTTTGTGTTGAGGAGAAGAATAGTTGGGTGGATATAGCTCTTGGCAACCTGGCTAAAAATTCAAAATTAGAAATTATTCGGCTGCCCTTGATACCTGTTGGTGCAGTTCGTAACGGAGCTTTAGAGCATGTGCATTTGCCATGGGTAGCCTATTGTGATGGTGATGATGTTTGGTGCAAAGGAAAAACGTTAATTCAGCGCGACTATGCAAAGGCAACAGAGTGTGATTTTGTTGGTGCTGATCATTTTCTTATGAATGAAGCTGGCAAAGTCAAGGCAGTTGCTCTTGCACGTTATTCTCCTATGCCTTCATCTTGGATGGTGCGAACTGAGGTGATGAAGCAATATCCATTTGACGAATCGGACTTCTCCGTGCGCGATGAAACTGGCGATTGGTGGCTGCGCACAGAAGGGGTTATTCATAAAGTAAGATGCCCGAAACTTCTTTTACGGTATCGGGTTCGCTCGGGTAGTTTGAGTGCCACAACGTTTTCCATGCGACGCAAGAAGCAAATTATTAGATTGGCAACCGTACCTGGGCTTGGGGTTATTATTTTCTTGCTTACTTGGTGCCTCTGGTCATTCAGTCGTCAAGATACGTATCAGTGGCATTCAGATTGGGATAAGCAGTCCTGCTCTGATGTTCCAGAAAGTGTTATCAGTTAAGATGGGGTGCTGATACAATTTTCGAGCGTGTTTGGAAGCTGGTATAGAGTGCAGGTAATCTGAAAAAACTGAGCATGAGAGAACAAGATGGCTGCCACCGCTGATTCGATGCATATTCAAAGCTCAGGAGAGGTTGAACCGACAGATGCCTAATTTAGTGCAGCAGCGAGCTGAAAGCCATGCTCTATAGAACCCATTTGACATCTTTTACTCAGCTACAGTAAGGTCATTGCCAAACTTGAACTCAGATGCCATGCCATACTCTAGCAGCCTCACTGACGCAGAATGGACAATTCTTGAACCTTTACTCGCTGAGATACTACCTCAAAAGAAACGAACGAGACCGACAAATTGGACCAGGCGAGCACTGATTGATGGCATGTTCTACCAACTGAAAAATGGCTGTAGTTGGGAAGACTTGCCGAAAGACCTGCCGCCCTACTCGACCGTCTATTGGCACTATAAACAGTGGCGGGAAGCGGGAGCGATTGAGTCACTGATGACGGTTCTGCACGGACAAGTCCGGGAACAAGTGAAAAAAAAGCCCAGTGGACAACGCTGCTGATGATTGACTCGCAAGCGGTGAAGAATACCTGCAACGCGAGTGTCGAGTCGAAAGGCTCTTGCTTTTACAAAAGCACGAATGGCATCAAACGACACCTGGCAGTTGATACTCTGGGCTTTCCCTTTTTCACTCACTGCACCAAAGCGAACGTCTCGGATGACCAAGGCTTAATCGAGATGTTGAGCCAGCACCTCGACTACTTTCGTGACAAGCCCGTGAGTATCCCGAAGACCACGATTCTGCTGGACAACGGCTATCATCCGGAGACCCTGACTACAGCTTTGCAAGCCCTCTACCCTCAGATCATGACCAAGATTCGGTTTGAACTTGCCCCCAAGCCAACCAAAGCCGAAAAAGCCGCACCAGGGAAAACGGGATTTGTCGGGGTGGCAACGCGCTGGATCGTTGAGCGATCTAATGCTGGGGTCGAACGCTGTAAAAGTCTCGTGAAGAACTTTGAGCGCACCTTAGATCAGGCAACTGCAAAACTCAACCTCTGCTTCATTCGGCTGATGCTCAAGCGTTTGGCGCATGGCTAGATGTCAAATGGGTTCTATACAGTGCGAGCCTTCTAAGCTTTCCCTGACGGGAAAAGAGGAAAGAGAACCGTGTAGGCATCACCACCGGAGGTAGGTTGAACACAGGGTTAGTTAAGACGAGATCGGGTCATTCAGGGTGAGAAGGCGCTGCGTCTTGCTCTTCTCACCCCTTTGAGGCGGTAGCAACCTCCTTCAGGCACCTC
>CBDICO010000009.1:0-28681 GCA_965277365.1 Phormidesmis sp.
CCTAACCTGCTCAATTGAGACATTTTGAGCGAGAAAGCTCTTAACTCCTGTGACGGCAATTTGAGTAGCGCGATCGAGGGGAAACGCATAAACCCCAGTGCTAATGGCGGGAAAAGCGATCGTGCGGATTGAGTTTTGTGCTGCCAGAGCCAAGCTACTACGATAACACTGTGCCAGCAACTCTTCCTCCTGATGCTGTCCGCCATGCCAAACCGGACCGACGGTATGGATCACCCATGCTGCTAGAAGGTTGTATCCTTCCGTGATCTTTGCTTGCCCCGTCTGACAACCGCCTAATTTTCGACACTCTTCCAGTAGCTGCAGTCCGGCAGCTCGATGGATTGCGCCATCGACTCCGCCACCTCCTAACAATGACTCATTCGCTGCATTGACGATCGCCTCCACATTCTGCCGAGTAATGTCGCCTTGAATAACCTCAACTCGCTGTTGCCAATACGATGCTGAGCTTTCTGAAGCTATCTGAGAACGAATTTCTGCCAAACGGTCAAGGATTGCCAGAATATGCCCTGTCTGGATCATCTGAGCAAAATGTCCGCTACAAAACCTGTCTGCACGAACATGGGATGTTAGAAGTTTCTGAAGCGTGGCTAAGTTAGCAGTCTGAAGACGCTCTGGATCGTTAACAAACTGCTCTGCTTCATCCCTCCAAGCTATCCAATTAAAATCGATAACCAGGTTCCCTTGATAGAGAACCTGAATAAATTGATCGACTTCCGCTGTATAAACGTAAGGATCGAGCATAGACACCTACATGCGAACCTCATACAGTTCATCCGACTGGCGTTCAAATACGGGACGGTAAGCAAGGACTCGATCCAGACTGTCTACCGTAATCATTGCTAATCTCCCAACAATACTCGAATCGCTCTTAACGCCTGACTCCGCTTCCCATTCAACACCTTCGCAAACCAGTAATGGGACTCCTCATTGCTCATTGCCCTTACCCCAGACGCGATATTGGCAATGCGATCGGGCTTCGATAACGGCTGCAACGTCTGAAACAGGAGGGCTAAATTCCTCCCGATTCTTCATTTAACACATAGGGAGTTTGTCGAGACTGGCTCAAGGTCTTCGGATCATAGCCATTGGCTTTCAAGCACTCATAAACCGCCTGCCATGCTTGCACTAACGCCGGTTGTGTCGCAAAAATGGTAGGGTTGGAGGGTTTAATATTCTCTGGCTTCAATCTAAATGACATCCCAATCGCTGTTTAAGTGGCGGCATTTCTTGCCAGAGATCATCCTGCTGAATGTGCGGTGGTATTGTCGTTATCCCCTGAGCTACCGGAACCTGGAAGAAATGATGGCAGAACGAGGAGTGGAGGTGGATCATTCGACGATTAACCGCTAGGTGTTGAAGTTTGCCCCAGAACTCGACCAACGGCTTCGACCCCATTTGAGCTTGACCCAGGATTCGTGGCGGGTGGATGAGACCTATATCGAGGTCAAAGGGAAGTGGAAATATCTTTATCGAGCGGTGGACTCAAGGGGCAACCCGCCGGACTTCATGCTGAGTGCAAAGCGAGACGGGAAGGCAGCCGCAAGGTTTTTCCGCAAAGTGCTGAAGGCTCAACACACCCAACCACCCCGAGTGATTACGGTGGATAAACACGCTGCCTACCCGGTGGCAATGGAACCGTTGAAAGCCGATGAAACGATTGCAGAAGCAACGGAATTACGCCAGATCAAGTATCTCAACAACATCATTGAGCCGAACCACCGAACCATCAAGCGAATCGTGAAACCGATGATGGGCTTCAAGTCGTTCAACCCGGCAAGAAGGACATTGGGGGGCATTGAAGCGATGAATATGATTCGCACAGGACAAGTGAATGGAATTGCTCAAGGGGACAGTGTATCTAAAGTGAAATTCATCGAAGAACTCTTCGGGGTGATTGCTTAAGGAAACGAGATTGAGATAGTTCCTTTATCACTAAAAAGAATTTGCGCCACAACCTCCGGACCTGCCCGCATCATTTCGCTATCAGGCGATTCATTTCGGCGTAATTTCACGCTGGGTCAAGAAAAACCCAATCTTGTGTTTCGACTACGAACTTCAATGACAGGCATCAATGGGACGAATGCTATTTTATCAGTTCCTGATGTTTTTAGCGATACTAAATTCCATCATTTAGTATTGACTTATAAGCGGCAAATTCTTAACCTTTACGTTGATAATCTCCAGCAATTACAGACTCTTCAGTTGACTCCAGACGTGACTCTATTCCGTTATCTACTTTCCTTTAACGGACGCAGTATCGATCCTAACCCCATCAATATCTTTATTTGTAGAATTTCATTTTATGCTGCCTTTTTCATTCCGCTGGGGTTTCTTACAGCATTCCTCATCTTGCGATCGAAAAGCTCGCCAAGCGTTCGCTTTCTTATATTTGTGAGCAGAATTATTGTTCCTGCCGTGTTGATGGAAGCGTTGCTAAGAGGAAGTGAATTTGATATTAGTAACTTAATGATCAGTATTGCGATCGCGCCCCTCCCGCTGCTGCTCGTTAAAGCGCGATTATCTGTGCGGTGAACCTAACAAATGCGACCGACGAGCGATCGCATTCAAAAACAGGTAGAGATAAACGCTAAAACCGTGACTTAGCCGAAACGACCACTGACATAAGCCTGCGTCGCTTGCTCTTGGGGACTTTGGAAAATCACCTCTGTGCGATCGTATTCGACAATATATCCCGTTCTTTGACCTTTGGCGTTGGCTTCTACGTTAAAGAAAGCGGTACGATCGGAGGCACGAGAGGCTTGCTGCATGTTGTGCGTCACGATCAAAATCGTGTATTTCTCTTTGAGTTCTTGCAGCAAATCTTCGACTTTGAGCGTTGAGATGGGGTCGAGCGCCGAACAGGGTTCATCCATCAAAATCACATCGGGCTGAACGGCGATCGCACGGGCAATACACAATCGCTGTTGTTGTCCCCCTGATAGATCGGTTCCCATCGCTTTGAGCTTGTCTTTAACATCATCCCAAAGCGCTGCCTGCTTGAGAGAACGCTCGACCAACTCATCCATATCGCCTTTATAGCCCAGCAGACGTGGACCAAAGGCAATATTGTCGTAGATAGACTTGGGGAACGGATTTGGCTTTTGAAACACCATGCCAATCTGTCGCCGCACCTCAACAGGATCAATCTCAGCCGCATAGAGATCTTGATCGCGGTAGAAGAGTTTGCCGTCGATGTGGAAGGATTTAATCAAGTCGTTCAAGCGATTAAAGCAGCGCAGCACCGTGCTTTTGCCGCAGCCAGATGGACCGATGAATGCTGTGATCTTGTTTTTAGGAATCTCGATCGTGACATCTCTAACCGCCAAAAAACTGCCGTAATAGATGTTGAGATTCTCAGTCCGAAACACGGTTTCGGTTTTGCGAGCGCTCTGAAGTTCGGAAGCCATAAAGTGAGTGGGGTAGAGGTTGCTGGATGCGTAGGAAATTTGAATCGGGAAACCTAATCAAAAGCTGAATAACACCGCCACAAAGACTATCGCTTTCTGACGATCCAGCGAGAAAAAATGCTAGTCACAAGCACCAATGCCACTAACACCAATGCCCCCGCCCATGCTAACTCTTGCTGGCGCTTGTATGGGGTTGTGGCAAAGTCAAATACTAATCGAGACATCGTTGCAGTTGGCTCCCAAATCGATCGTACCCAATAGCGGCTCGTCGATGCCGTAAACAAAATGGGTGCGGTTTCTCCGGCGGCGCGAGCAAGTGCCAATATCACACCCGTAACAATCGCTGGCAGTGCCGCTGGTAGAACAATCTGCAAGGTAGTCTGAAAGCGAGTTGCGCCTAGCCCGATCGCGGCTTGTCTAAAATCTCTGGGCACAGACTCCAGCGACTCGGTTGCTGTGCGGACGATCGTGGGCAGCATCAAAACCGCTAGAGCAAACCCACCTGCCACCGCAGAAAAGGTTCCGGTTGAGAGCACCACGAGCGCGTAAGCAAATGCGCCAATCACGATCGAGGGCACTCCGCTCAACACGTTCGTCAGAAAGCTAATCGTCTCTGCCAGTTTTGTATCGCGATAAAATTCTGCCAAAAAGATCGCTGCCATTACCCCAAACGGGATGCTTAATAAGGAGGCGATGCCGACAGTCAGTAGGGTGCCGACGAGCGCGTTGCCAAAACCGCCGCCTGTTAGACCGGGTGCGGGCGGAAGTTGGGTAAAGACATCTAGCCTGAGACTGGATGCCCCGTTAATCAAGACATAGGACAGCACAGCAACAAGCGGAATCAATGCCAGAGCCGCACACACAAAAGTGACGACTGTCATCACTGACGAAAATAGGGTTCGAGGCGATGTTGGCGATCGCTTCATATCGGGTGCTGTCGCAAATTCTGAGCTTGCCATAGTTGAGTTAAGAGGTATCGGAGTTCGGGTAGCAGGGTTCGAGTCGCAAGTGGGATGCTTGAGTCTGACCTGTTCTTTAAAGTTTTAAGCTAAAGCGACGCACAATCAGTTCGGCTAACACATTGACAACCAGCGTCAGCCCAAACAAAATCAAGGCGGCATACATCAAAGATGAGACTTGTAGACCTCCGGCTTCAGCAAATTGGTTTGCTAATAGCGAAGACACCGTTGAACCTTGAGACAAGATCGAAAGATTGATGGAGTTAGAGTTGCCAATCACCATCGTCACTGCCATCGTTTCTCCCATTGCTCGACCCAGAGCCAGCATAATGCCGCCTACAATACCAGAGAATGCTGCCGGAAGAATAACTTGGAAGATGGTTTCCCAGCGAGTTGCCCCTAACCCATAGGCTGCCTGACGAATCTCAGAGGGTACTGCAACCAGAGCATCCCGCGAAATCGCCGCAATAATCGGCAAGATCATAATCGACAAGATAATCCCGGCGGCGTAGATACCCGGACCTGAGGGAGCAGTGCTGAATAGCGGAATCCAGCCAAAGGTGCTATTCAGCCAGATACCAAACGGTCTGAGGAGAGGAATCAACACAAAGATGCCCCACAGCCCATAGACCACGCTGGGAATAGCTGCTAACAATTCGATCAAGAACACGATCGGCTGCTTAATGCGCGGCGGTAGATAATCTTCGCTGAGAAATAGTGCTACCCCAATTCCGATCGGGACGGCGATCAGCAGCGCCATCAGTGAAGTCACCAGCGTTCCGTAGATTTGGGTCAGTGCCCCATATACTTCATCGTTGACGCTCCAGCGACTGGTGACTAAAAAGCCCAACCCAAATTTTTGGATCGCCGGAAGAGAGTCAGTGCCGACTCGATAAGCAATCGCCAACAGGACAAAACCGACCCCGATCGCAAACGCCCCGGTTAACCAAACAAAACCTATGTCTAAAAAGCGCGATGACTCAGATCGCTGCGTCGGCATTGCAGTGCGGGAAGTTGACGTAGCCATAAAATCTACTGAAGTGTGGACAGATTATTTAAGGGTGAGGAGCAAACCGGTGGTGTGAGACGGTCGCAGATTATTTAGAAGCCACCTTGATCGTGTCTAAAGTCGCTGAAATCTTAGTGACTAATTCGTCAGGCAACGGAAGGTATCCCAATTCAGTAGCATATTGATTGCCGTCTTTATAAGCCCACTTTAAAAACTCTGTCAGGGCTTTTGCTTTTGCAGAATCTTGGGGTTGCTCATACAGCAACACCCAGGTCAAACTGACGATCGGATAAGCATCTGTTGCATCTGGATCAGGGACTTGCACTGCATAGTCAGATGGAATAGTAACTCCAGATAATGCTTTTGCCGCCGCATCAGGAGTAGGGCTCACAAAGGTACCTGCCTTGTTTTGCAGCGTAACGATCTTCAACTTGACCTGCTTGGCGTAAGAATATTCGGTGTATCCGATCGAGCCTTGGGTCTGCTGAATATTTGCAGAAACCCCTTCATTGCCTTTCCCTCCTGTTCCGGTGGGCCATTCAATAGTTTTACCAGACCCAGCTTTCCAGTTAGGACAGGCTTTCACAATGTGCTTAGTAAAAATGTCGGTTGTGCCGCTGCCATCAGAACGGTGAACGAATGTAATGGGTTGATTAGGTAGATTAACCCCTGCGTTGTCTTTTGCAATCTTAGGATCGTTCCAGGTTTTGATGGAACCATCTGTGATGCCACAAAATGCTTCGCGAGAAAGCTTTAAATTGTCTACCCCATCCAAATTGTAGGCAAACACCACAAAGATTCCGGTTGTCGGCACCTGAATTGCTTTGCCACGCGCAGCAGGGAGTTGTGCCCGCTCTTCCGGTTTCAGCACAGCATCGGTTGCGCCGAAATCCACCGTTTGATCCATGAATCGCTTGACCCCTGCACCACTGCCTACGGAGTCATAGCTGATTTGAACGTTCGGATTTACCTTGTTGTACTCTTGAAACCAGCGCTGATAGAGCGGGTTAGCAGCCGTTGATCCAGCACCACTAATTGACAGGGTGGCACCTCCTCCACTTGCCGGGGCAGGGCTGCCTCCGGTCGAGGTGCTAGGAGGAGCAGATGGCGTTTGAGGGGTGCAAGAAGCTAAGCCCAGTGCAAGGGCGATCGTCGGAACCGAGAATCTCCAACAGGTTGCACTTAGAGAAAAAGCCATAAGTTCTGAACAGTCTTGTAAATAACCTTATCAGGTTACACCGTGACCTTAAAGACCAGGTTAAGACGCGCAGAAATGTATTTTTAGCTGCTGAAATTGTTGCTCAAACATTGTTTTTGTTTTTTTAAAGTCTCAAGCTTAGTCCAGTTTTCAGAAGCTTGTATAATTTCTGATACCCGGAAACCCAGACTCTACGGATTCTTTTAAGCGAATACCAACTGAATTTGAGATTGCATAGAATTAACCCCGATAGCACAAGGGGCTTAAATTCTTTGTGCGGTGCAAGAAGTTTAATGATGCCTTCGAGAATAGAGTTCATAGTTGCAAAACTTTGTAAATAGGGATGCAATTACGTCCTGCTTCCATAACACACTAGACAAAACTATCCCCTAACTTTTGTCTAAACTCGTTAGAATGGGATGCTGATGAAAACTGAATAGTGTTCCCCGTCAGCCAAGATTTTTCACCCCTCATCCCTCCTTGCTTATGTCCTTGCCTATTGTTGCTATCATTGGTCGTCCCAACGTGGGCAAGTCAACCCTCGTCAACCGTTTCGCGAAAGTGCAAGATGCGATCGTCTTTGATGAACCCGGCGTAACCCGCGATCGCACTTATAAACCTGCTTTTTGGGGCGATCGAGACTTCTTAGTCGTCGATACAGGCGGGCTGGTGTTTGACGACGACACCGAGTTTTTGCCTCTGATTCGTGAACAAGCATTGGCGGCGTTGGCAGAGTCGAGCGCGGCAATTTTTATTGTGGATGGCAAACAGGGCTTAACCACCGCCGATGAAGAAATCGCTCGATGGCTCCGTCAACAGCCCGTTCCCGTTTTGCTGGCAGTCAACAAATGTGAGTCGCTAGAGAGCGGGCTGACTCAAGCCGCCGAGTTTTGGAGTCTAGGCATCGGTGAACCCTTCCCTGTCTCTGGCATTCACGGCAACGGCACAGGCGAATTGATGGAGCAACTTTTGACTCATCTGCCTGAGAATAGTGAGATTGACGAACCTCAAGAGACTCGTGTGGCGATCGTCGGTCGCCCCAATGTGGGCAAATCCAGCTTGCTCAACGCCTTTGTTGGCGAAAAGCGATCGATTGTCAGTCCAATCTCTGGCACAACGCGAGACGCGATCGATATGGTCGTCGAGCGCGGTGACAACACCTATCGCCTAATCGACACGGCTGGAATTCGTAAGAAAAAGAACGTCGAATATGGACCCGAATTCTTTGGCATCAACCGAGCATTCAAAGCGATCGACCGCTCCGACGTGGTGCTGTTTGTCTTAGATGCGGTCGATGGAGTTACAGAGCAAGACCAAAAACTTGCAGGGCGCATCGCGGATGAAGGTCGTGGTTGCATCATCGTTGTGAATAAATGGGACGCGATCGAGAAAGACTCGACCACCATTTATGAATATGAAAAGCTGATCAACAGCCGCTTGCACTTTCTGGAATGGGCAGAAACTATTTTCATCAGTGCCGAAACGGGTCAGCGAGTTGAGAAGATTTTTGAACTGGTGGATGTTGCCGCCGAACAGCACAAGCGCCGAGTCAGCACCTCTGTGATCAACGAAGTGCTGGAAGACGCAGCCAGATGGCACTCACCGCCCACCACGCGCCAGGGTCGCCAAGGCAGAATCTACTACGGCACGCAAGTCAGCACCCGTCCGCCGACGATCGCGCTATTTGTCAACGATCCCGCCTTGTTTGGCGATGCCTATCGGCGTTATGTTGAGCGGCAGTTCCGTCAATCGCTAGGGTTCAAAGGCACGCCGATTCGTCTCTTATGGCGCGGCAAAAAAATCCGCGAGATGGAACGCGGCAGTGTGAACCGAGCGATTAAGGTGAGAACGAAGGTCTAAGCGTTTGACAAGTCTTAGCCAACAGATCTCAATCCGAACTCTGAAATCTGATGTGAAATTCCTCAATCCAGAATCCAAACCCCAATGGATTTACTTCGATCGCTCCCCCTCGGTCTCTATCTAGAACACCCCATCACCTGGCTGCATCGACTTGATCCCCGCGTCAAACTGGCGTGGCTGATGAGTTTTTTGGCGACTCCTCTACTGGCAAGCCCAGAATGGCGCATCTTTTTGGTGCTTTTTTTGGTGTTACTCACTCTGTCAGCAATGATTCCTTTACGGGTGTGGAAGCAGCAGATTGGGTGGTTGCTGCTGCTGTCGCTCTATGTGTTTTCGTTGGTGTCGATCGCACCGGATGGCTTAAACGCCGATCACCAACCTCGACTGCCCAAAAACGAATTGGCATTTGTTCAACAATCGAGTACGCTGCCTGCATTTGTGCCGCCTCCCGCCTGGTATAACCCGTTTAACCTTGGCAAAAAGTCCACTCCTCAAAACACGGCGGCTGAAGCGCTTAAACGTCCTGATCTGCCTCAACCCACAGATTATCACTACGTTTTGCTAAAGCGAGGTCCGCTGATGGTGACGCGACGATCGCTCGATCTTGCCATCCGGGTCAGCACTCTCTTATTCACCCTCCTTTACAGCACTAATCTCTATCTCCTCACGACTGCCCCTGAAGAAATTACTGCCGGACTCGAAGACTTAATGAGTCCCCTGCGACGATTTGGGGTGCCCGTCACCGAAATTGCGTTGACATTGACGCTTTCCCTGCGCTTTGTTCCCCTTGTGTTAGAAGAATTCCAGAATCTAGTCCGATCGATTAAAACTCGTGCTATTAACTGGAAGAAACTTGGATTTCGGCGCGGTGCCCAGGTCTGGATGTTAGTTGCAGAGCGGCTATTAGAAAACTTGCTGCTACGGGCAGAACAGATTTCTAGCGCCATGAAAGTGCGGGGGTTTACTAGCCCCGATCGTCACCGCGTTGAGTGGCATCAGTTGCGCGTCAAGCGGCTCGACTGGTTGGCGATCGCAGCATTGGCACTACTTTGGACGGCAAGATTTATCTAATCGCGAATCGAGATGATCCAACCGATCGCCCTCTTCCCCTAAAATCAAGGATGAAGAATCAGTGATGATCGACAATTTAGTTGTTTCATTTCTCATAACTTCATCTCTTTCTTACATCGCTTGGAGAACCGCAGTGGATTTAACTCGCATTCCCGCCCAGCCTAAGCCAGGTCTGATCAACGTCTTGGTTGAGATTCCCGCAGGCAGCAAAAACAAATATGAATTCGACAAAGATTTAAATGCCTTTGCGCTCGATCGTGTCCTCTACGCCTCGGTGCAATATCCTTATGATTATGGTTTCATTCCTAACACACTTGCCGATGATGGCGACCCGCTCGATGGCATGGTGATTATGGATCAGCCGACCTTCCCAGGCTGTGTGATTGCGGCTCGTCCGATTGGGATGTTAGAAATGATTGATGGCGGCGATCGCGACGAAAAAATTCTGTGTGTGCCCGACAAAGATCCTCGCTATGTGAATGTCAAATCCCTTAAAGATCTGGCATCTCACCGTCTGGATGAGATCGCCGAATTCTTCAAAACCTATAAAAATCTGGAGAAAAAAGTGACCGAAATTCTCGGTTGGAAAGATGTCGATCAAGTTCTGCCTTTGGTAGAGCAGTGTATTAAAGCCTATCGCTAATCGCCCACACCTCAACTTAGAAGGCTCAGGAAATTTCTGAGCCTTTGA
The DNA here is from genome assembly GCA_965277365.1 of Phormidesmis sp. Taxonomy (GTDB): domain Bacteria; phylum Cyanobacteriota; class Cyanobacteriia; order Leptolyngbyales; family Leptolyngbyaceae; genus Phormidesmis_A. The sequence continues at coordinate 10,217 of CBDICO010000009.1, forward strand.
CCTATAGAGAAAGTTTGAATTCTGCTTGAATTGGTAACAACGGAATTGGAATGGGTAGCATAAAAATAACCAATCTAGGTTGAGCAACCGTTTCGGTGAATAGTTAGCGTGTGACTTCGATCGTGGACCCTTCATCTAGCAGTTTGTGACTAATCTGAAAATTTGACTAAAATGCTTCATCCAGACTGCTCCAAATCCAGCTTAGACGCTCTTGAGACAAGTACAAATCTAGAAATGATTAATCCTTCAGAATTTGTGATTCAGTTTTGGGGCGTTCGGGGCAGCATTCCCGCTCCGGGGGGTGAAACCGTCCGTTATGGAGGCAATACCTCCTGTCTAGAGATGCGAGTCGGCGGCAAACGCCTAATCTTCGATGGAGGAACAGGTCTGCGGGTCTTAGGTCAACAACTGCTAAAGCAGTCGCCCGTCGAGGCACACCTGTTTTTCAGCCACTCCCACTGGGATCACATTCAAGGATTTCCATTTTTTGTGCCTGCGTTTGTGCCAGGTAACTGCTTCCATATCTATGGAGGCGTGGCACCCAACGGCGCAACGATGAAGCAACGTCTCAGCGATCAGATGCATCACCCTAATTTTCCGGTGCCGATGCAGGTGATGAAGTCCGATATGAAGTTTCACGATTTGATGCCGGGTGATGTCATTCACTTAGATGATATTACCATTGAGACCGGTCCGTTAAATCACCCGAACTCGGCATTGGGCTATCGGGTGACGTGGCAGGGTCGTACTGCCGTTTATGCTACTGATACTGAGCACTATCCGGATCGCATCGACGAAAATCTTGTCTACCTCTCGCGAGATGCAGACGTGTTGGTTTATGACGCTTGCTACACCGACGAAGAATATTACGACCCCAAAACCCCCAAGATTGGTTGGGGTCACTCTACCTGGCAAGAAGCGCTGAAAGTCGCTCAGGTAGCGGGTGTCAAGAGAGCCGTGATGTTTCACCACGACCCAAACCACGACGATGAGTTCCTCGACCAAGTCGAGTCTGATGTGCAGGTGATATTCCCAAACAGTTTGCTGGCGAAGGAAGGCATGATCTTACCCGTCGGTTAGAAGGGGTTAAGACTTGACAGATGCTAAAGACTCAGTAACTTTGCAAATTTGACCGAGTTTTTGAGCCGCGATACCTTGAGTCAGAACGGCTTCAGCTTTGACAAGTCCTGCTGTGAGATCAGGGCAAACGCCACAGCGCCACAGATAGAAACCTCCATTCCAGACTGCGGCTTGCGTTAGCTCAGAGGGTTTGCCTTCTAAGACGGCTTGCACTGTCGCACTCCATTCTGGTGTAGAGGTTAAAAGGCTATCTTTAGCAGCGAAGCCATAGTCACGAGGAACGAGATTTCGACGTTCAAACTCGGATGTGTGGATACCGATGATGGCGGTGCGATCGCGCGGCAAGTCACAGCTTCCTTCTAACCCTTTGACGGTGGTGAAGTTCGTTGTTCCACGTCGAGCAAACGCCTCGCGAAACAGATTCTCAGTCGGTGGATGCACAAAGCCACAGACCACATGAGCTTCTCCTGCATAGGGCGACCACATCAGTTCTAACGTGGCAAATGGAGGACGTTTGCCGATTTGGTCACGATATGTCACCAGCCCCGCTGCGAGAGGAAAGTGATTCGTCAAGTAGACAAATCCTAGCCCTGTTGTTTGTAGAACCTGCTGGACTTGATCGAGCGAAAGCCGTTCCCAATGCACGCCTAATTCTTGCCAAAGCTCGATCAGAGACACGCCTTCTTTGGTTGGCATCCGATCGCCTCCGTGCAAAATCACAGACACGCCTGCACTGGTCAAAATCAGAGCCGTTAAGGGGCTAATCGGAGCCGTGCGCGATCGACCATCATAGGGCAAACACATTACCGTAACGGGGTAGGCAGACTCGATCGGCTGAAGGCGCGGTCCTAACTCTTGATAAGCGTCTAGCATTCCTGCCAGTTCTTCCCCGGTTGGGCGCTTGATACGATGGGCAATCATAAACGCCCCAATTTGGGCGGGGGTCGCCTCCTGAAGCAGCATCATTCGGGTCGCCGCTTTTGCCTGATCGCGGCTCAAATTTTCCCCGGTGTGAGGTCCACTGCCCACTTTTCGCAGTAGCTCTCTAAATGCATTACTCATAGTTTCTGCCCAGGCAATCTTAAAAATTTTACAGCCGTTTATAGTCCCACGGTTTGAGAAGAGGCTTGCTTTGTGGTGATAGACGGCAAGGCTAAGGGACTGTCTATTAAAGAATTGGGCTGACGCATTAGCTCATGCACCAGCGATCGAAAGCGATAAATTGGGGGAATTTGCAGCCGATCGTGGGTTGTCACCAGCACAACCTGACGGATCAAGGTCGGGTCAGCCGTTGCTCGTGATGCCAACGTTGGATCGAGATGAATGTCATGAATCGCGCCTTGAGGCAGCAGAGCAATCAGTTCTCCTTGACGAACGATGCCTCGAAATGCGTCTAATGTGTTGAGTTCTAGAACGGCGTTGAGAGCAACACCCTGGCGCTGAAACTGTTCTTGAACGAGTCGCTGCATCCCATAGCCATCTTTAAAGACGACTTGGGGATAGCGCACCAATTCCGTCCAGGGCACCGCGCTATACTGCGTGAGCGGATGATCTGCCGCCATTAGGACTTTGACAGGCTCATCATATAAAACATCGACAACCATTTCAGGGTTGTTGGTGAGGAAGCGATTATTCATGACGATCGCCAAATCGACCAGCCCATCTTTCAGCACTTTGAGGGCACGATCGCTGCCCAATGATGTCACCCGCAACTGCACTTCTGGGTGCTCTTGGCAAAATCGTTGCAGCACAGGCGGCAAGTGAAACGCACAGACCGAATGGATCGCGGCAACACACAGTTCGGGCTGTTTGCCTTCTAGCAAGTCTGCGAGTTCTTGCGTGGCAGTGCCCCACTCATTCCAGATTTTGCGGGCGTGAGGCAGGAAGCGATCGCCCGCGACGGTGAGTTTTGCTTGAGCCGTGCGGTGCAGCAGTGGTAGCTTAACTTCCGCTTCGAGCCCTTGAATTTGGCGACTAATGGTGGATTGCGTCACATTACATTTTCGGGCGGCTTGTTGAAAGCTCCCGGTTTCTGCAACTGCGAGAAATGCCTGCAACTGCTCTAGACGCATGAATTTGTAGTGAGTATGACACTTCCTCAAGACCTTAACGAATTTGATTAAAAACTTTGGTAAGAGTTGATACAGGTTGAGCGTAAAGAATCGCTCAGTTTTTCACTCAAAACTTATTGCTCAACCTTGATGATTTTTTAGAACTGCCACTCTTCAAGGGCGATCGCGATGCCGCGTCCCAATTCTGAATCGGAGTTTTCACTCTGAACCAGTTGCTCTAATCGTTGATAGGCGGCTTCAGGGGCGAGAGTTTTGAGGGCAGCAATCACATGCAATCTGACACTGATACGCGGATCGGCAAGGAGATTAATTAACGGATTGAGAGCCGCCAGATCGCCCACTTGTCCTAAAGCGAGGGCGATCGCTTGTCGGGCTGAAGCCGATTCAAAGGTGCCATTTCGGTGCAGCAAATCGAGCAAAATTTGGGTTGCCTGACGTTTTTGGTCAAAATGGTCTACTCGCCCCAACACAGCTAAGATTTCTTGACAAACAGACTCTGTTAACGGGAGCTGGAGCGATCGCTGCAAACAATGCAGTGCCTCTGATGTGCCGATCCAGCCCAAGGCTCTGACAAGTTCGACTGCTAACGACTCTGGGGTGTTGGGATGCAGCGTTTGAAACAGAATTTTGGTTGCCGCAGGGGTGCCTAACCGACCGAGGGCGATCGCGGTTTGTTGACACACGTCTAAATTCAAATCGAGCAAGAGTGGATGGAGATGAGAGACGAGATCCAAGTCGATGACTTCGGCATGACAAAAACCCAGCCCGATTACGGCGGCTCGTCTGACAGTTGTGACCGGATCTTTAAGCGCTTGGATCAGAATTTTTGTAATGTCTGGAGTGTGGAAATTGCTGAGAGCTTCGATCGCGGCTGTTCGCACCTGAGCATCTCGATCGTGAACGACGTTAAGCAACAAGGGCACCGTTGCAGGGTGACGAATCTGAGACAGAATTTGGGTGACCGATCGACGAGTATTGTCTTGATCAATCAACTGGGTGAGAATCTCGATCGCTCCACTGCCCATCGCTGCGAGAGTGGTGACTGCCATCTCATTTAGGTCTTCGTCGGTGGATGTTTTGAGCAGATCGACTAATGCGGTGACGACACTGGGATGGTTAAAGCTACTTAAGATCCGAATTGCGAACCACTGCACTTCTGAATCAACATCTGCATCTCGAAGAAGATCAAGAAGGGGAGCAATCGCGGCAACGCCAAAACTTGGAAAGAGTTTAGCGATATCCCATCGGTCTTGAAAGTCTCCAGACTCTAAACTCTGCAATGCTAAATCTAATAGAAGAGCGAATCGATCTGCATCAGAAGAAGACGGTGAATAATCTTCGTTGAGCAAGTGTTGTAGAGATCGATTAAGCAATGCCCAATCTGCCTGATGTGCAGCAGTTTGGGCTTGCTGCAAAAGTTCAAAATGATGCACGGTTCCTCTGCGGGTGATGACTGAACCGCTTACCCACAGAATTGTGGAATACGCTTGAGATTACTTTCGCACATCTAAACTAGCTGCGAAGCGATCGTTCCTCCTAAAGTTGAAGTGCCCGATCGCTTCAACGATCGATGTCTAACCCTACAGGCTGCCTTTCTGCATCACTTCTTGCAGGTGATGCCAGATCTCTCGAGTCGTTTTCAGATCGCCGTCTCTTAATTTGCGGAATAGCTCTACACAGGTCTGAGAACTCATCTCTTCAGCATCGTTGATATAAGTGTCGTAAGCTTTGACGGCTTCTGCTTTGGGTTGCAGAGCGGTTAGCAAGTCATATTCAAGATTGCTGAGGGCGCGAGTTTCTTGATTTGTTGCAGTAGCCATAGCCAATCCAATCAAACTGGTTATGCTCCTACGGTGAATCAATGACCCCGATCGTTCATCTATCCAAAGTCGAGGTCAGCCATCCGAACGCTCAACTATGCTGTCTTCACCAAAACCGAATTCCCTTCGATCTTCGCCAGATAAGTCCCTAATGGCTGGTGTGCTGGACCCTCAATCACCGCTCCATCTGCCGTAAACGCAGAACTGTGACAGGGGCACGCAAACGATTTTCGCTCACTCTTCCACGCCACCAGACATCCTTGATGGGTGCAGGTTGGGTTCACCGCCAGCACCGCAGTGGGTATCGTCGGGTTGCGAATCACCAGCACTGGACCGATCGCAGATTGCTCACTCAAAATCTGTCCATTTTTATCGAGGTCGGCAACTGACCCGATCGCCTGAAAGCCATCACTTTTCGCAACATTAGTTGCAGTTGCACTGGGTAGAGCAGCCGAATCAGAACTTTTGGTGCAGGCAGCCAGTCCTGAAACAATTGCCGTCATCGCGATAGGCAGACGGCTGATCGCCCAACCTAGCCCAAACCATGAGAGAAACGATCGACGATTCATAGAGTTCTCCTACCAAAATTAGCTCGATTGACGTTTCATCCTAACAGCAGATGCAAAAGCAAAACGAACTCTTCCATCCAATGCCGAAATCGCATTTTACTCATGCAAAAACTTCATATCCAGAAATATTTGGTAACTGAATATACGAATCTCCACTGTGATCTCGCCTACCTTGGCTTCATGAGCAAAGTGTCAAGCCTCAAATGTACTGAGAGTTAAAATTCCCAGCGGTGACTCGTTGAGGGATTTAGCTTTGAGAGGTTGACTGGCTTCGCAACAAATTAGTTTCTCGATCGCCCGTGTTCGGTGCGGACACCCTTTATCAACAGGCTCATCATGACAGACACCATTTCATCAGCCGTGACTCTCAATAAGTTTGAAAAATTGAAAGCGGAGAAAGACGGGCTTGCGGTGCGATCTGAACTAGAGCATTTTGCTCAAATTGGCTGGGAAGCGATGGATGAAACCGATCGCGACCATCGCCTCAAATGGATGGGGGTTTTCTTCCGTCCGGTGACTCCGGGCAAGTTTATGCTGCGGATGCGGTTGCCAAATGGCATTATTACCAGTGGTCAAATGCGGCTCTTAGCTGAAATCGTGCAGCGCTACGGTGAAGATGGCTATGCGGACGTGACAACTCGCCAAAATATGCAACTGCGCGGCATTCGCATTGAGGATGTGCCCGACATCTTTAACCGCTTTGAGAAAGCGGAAATGACCAGCGTTCAGTCGGGAATGGATAACGTCCGCAACATCACGGGGTCGCCAGTCGCCGGAATTGATGGGGATGAATTGTTCGACACGCGTGAGTTAGCCGTTCAAGTGCAGGACATGATCACCAATCATGGTCAGGGCAACCCTGAATTTACCAATCTGCCTCGCAAGTTCAATATCGCGATCGCGGGCTGTCGAGATAATTCTGTTCATGCTGAGATCAACGACATCGCCTTTATTCCGGCTTATCAAGACGGGGTGTTTGGCTTCAACATCCTCGTTGGTGGCTTCTTTTCTGCCAAGCGATGCGAAGCCGCCGTGCCGATGGATGTCTGGGTGGCACCTGGCGAAGTGGTCGCATTGTGTGAATCAATTCTCACGGTCTATCGCAATCATGGACTGCGCGCCAATCGTCAAAAATCTCGTCTGATGTGGCTGATCGACGAATGGGGCATTGAAAAATTTCGCTCTGAAGTTGAGCAGCACATTGGGCATCCTTTACAGACGGCGGCTTTGAAAGATGAGATTCTTTGGGACAAGCGCGACCACATTGGGGTCTATGCCCAAAAGCAACCCAGCTTGAATTATGTGGGGCTACACGTCCCGGTGGGTCGGTTGTTTGCTCAAGATATGTTTGACTTGGCTCGATTGGCTGAAGTCTATGGCAATGGAGAAATGCGCCTCACGGTTGAGCAAAACGTAATTGTGCCCAACGTGCCCGACTCGCGGGTTTCAGCATTGCTGGCAGAAGCGATCGTCGAGCGATTCTCTCACAATCCCAAGCCTTTGTCTCGTGCGCTCGTGTCGTGCACTGGCTCGCAGTTTTGCAACTTTGCCCTGATTGAAACGAAAAATCGCGCCGTTGCATTGATTAAAGAACTCGACGCTGAACTGACGTGCGATCGTCCCGTCCGCATTCACTGGACGGGGTGCCCCAACTCGTGCGGTCAGCCTCAAGTTGCTGACATTGGCTTGATGGGCACAAAAGTCCGCAAAGACGGGCGCACAGTGGAAGGGGTAGACCTTTATATGGGTGGCACCGTGGGCAAAGATGCTCATCTGGGCACCTGTGTTCGGAAAGGCATTCCCTGTGAGGATCTGAAGCCTATTCTGCGAGACCTTTTGATTGAGCAGTTTGGTGCCCATCTCACCGCAGAAGTGCCTACTGGTCAGCCGTCTCAAATTGAAGTGACCGTTGAAGACGAGTTACCGACCAGCCTTCAGTTTCTTCAGCAGTCTCAGAGTTCTGCCCCTGCGATCGCGGCTCCTGCTACGGTTCAGTTTGCGAAATCTGGTCAATCAGTCACTGCGATCGAGGATGGCTCGATTCTAGAGCTGGCAGAACAGGCAGGAATTGACCTCGACAGCAGTTGTCGATCGGGAACCTGTGGCACCTGCAAGCAAACGCTGTTAGCAGGTGAAATTCGCTACGACGGCGACCCCGCTGCCCTAGATGATGACGATCGTGCCGCCAAAACCATTCTGACCTGTATCGCTCATCCGGTGGGTCAGGTGTCGATCGATGCCTGATTGGTAATCAAGTTCATCTACCCGGACTGTTAGACAGGCAGTTAAACGGTGCTGATGATCACTCACGACATCGACGAAGCCCTGTTTCTCGCCGATCGCGTCGTCATGATGACTAACGGACCTGCCGCTAAGATCGGCGAGATTTTAGACATTCCCTTCCCGCGCCCGCGCATTCGCACACAAATCATGGAGGCTCCCCATTACTACACCCTGCGGAATCAAGCGCTCGATTTTCTATTTAGCCGCTTCGCAATCGATCATTAAGTTTGCTCAAGACTACGACTCGGAGACCGAAGCAGTATTAAGGCACACAGAAACGCCGATCGCCTACGAGCAAAAATAATGCCTACTTAAAACGAATCGACGGAGACCCTGAAAATCTGTGGATGGGCATTCGAGCGCTGTCATTAAGGGACTTTTGGTATGACCCAACTTTCGTCCGCTCCGCCTGCTGATCGCCCAGACCGCATTCTTTGCTATTACATCAACGCCACGAGTCAGCTTCAGATGGCTCAAATCGTTAATCTTCCAAGCTGGAGGTTTGAGCGGATGATTTTTCCGGGACAACGCCTGCTTTTTGAAGCCCCACCGGATGCCCTACTCGAAATTCACATCTACCGTGCAACGGCTACAAGCCTTTTTGCTCAAATTCCCTGTCTGCAACTGCGCGTCTTTGAGAAGATGGCGGTTGCCGATCGTACCCCTCTCACCGAACGCTTATGATTGATTCGACTAAGACGCTGTGCCCCTATTGTGGCGTTGGCTGCGGGTTAGAAGCGCTTCCTCCCGCACAACCTGGCAAGGCAACCATGCGTGATAAGCAAGGAACTCCGATCTGGCAAGTGCGTGGCGATCGCGATCATCCCTCTAGTCATGGAATGGTCTGTGTCAAGGGAGCGACGATCGCCGAGTCGCTGCACAAAGATCGCTTGCAGTTTCCGATGATGCGAGAGTCCTTAGATGAACCGTTTCGTCGGGTAAGTTGGGATGAAGCGCTCGATCGGATTAGCGATCGCATACAAACAGTCCATCAGACTCAAGGGGCTGATGCCATTTGTATGTATGGGTCGGGGCAACTGCAAACCGAAGACTACTACATCGCTCAAAAATTGATTAAAGGCTGCATTGGCACCAATAACTTCGATGCCAACTCTCGATTGTGTATGTCGTCTGCGGTGTCAGGCTATATTCAGAGCTTTGGGGCTGATGGTCCGCCCTGCTGCTACGATGACCTCGACGAAACCGACTGCGCCTTTATCGCAGGCAGCAACCTCGCCGAGTGCCACCCGATCCTCTTCAATCGCTTGCGGAAGCACCACAAACACGATCGCAACGTCAAACTAGTCGTGGTCGATCCTCGATGCACTCCTACGGCTGAAGTCGCTGATTTGCATCTAGCCATCAAGCCCGGAACCGATATCGATCTCTTCAACGGTATTGGTCATCTGCTGCTGAAGTGGGGCAAACTTGATACCGACTTTGTGCAGCAACACACCTCTCATTTTTCAGACTACGCAGTCGTGCTTCAGCACTACTCGCCTGACATCGTGGCACACCGTTGTGGCATCTCAGAGCAAGCTTTAGAAACGGCGGCGAAGTATTGGAGCGACTCAAAGCGAGTCTTGTCGATGTGGTCAATGGGTCTCAACCAATCGAGCGAAGGAACGGCGAAAGTTAGAGCGCTGATTAACTTGCATTTGATGACTGCCCAAATCGGCAAGCCCGGAGCAGGTCCATTTTCGCTAACGGGTCAGCCCAATGCAATGGGAGGGCGCGAAGCAGGAGGATTGTCTCATCTGCTGCCGGGATATCGTCTGATCACGAATCCGACTCATCGGGCTGAGGTGGAGGAATTTTGGCGACTCGAACCGGGTGCAATTTCAGCGACTCCAGGGTTGTCGTGCTGGGAGATGATGCTGGGCTTAGAGCAGGAAGAAGTCGGAGTTTTATGGGTGGCTGCTACTAATCCAGCGGTCAGTATGCCTGACATTGAACGCACCAAAGCGGCGTTGAAGCGATCGCCCTTCACGGTCTACCAAGACGCTTATTACCCAACCGAAACGGCGGCGTATGCCCATGTGCTGCTTCCGGCGGCTCAATGGAGCGAAAAAACTGGAGTCATGGTCAATTCTGAGCGACGCGTTACGCTCTGTCCCCAATTTCGCAGTCCGCCGGGGCAAGCGAGAGCAGACTGGGCAATTTTTGCCGAAGTGGGTCGCCGCCTGGGATTCACCAAGCAATTTGCATTTAATAATTCCGCTGAAGTCTATAGCGAATTTGCTCGACTCACCCACGATCGTCCCTGTGACCAATCGGGCATCAGTCACGCTCGTCTCCGGGCAGAAGGGGCGCTGCAATGGCCTCTTTCTGGAGCGGCAGATATAGGAATCAAAGATGAGCCGAGTGTAAATGCACGGGCGAAAGGCGCACGGATTGAGGTCGAAAAACTCCAAGCGAAAAAGCCCATTCCTCAGCCTTCTCTCAGCCCTCAGCCGACCAAGCGGTTGTATACCGATCTGCGCTTTCACACACCCGATGGACGGGCGCGATTTGCGGCTGATCATTCTCGCGGTTTAGCAGAGCCGCCCGATGATAACTATCCCTACGTTTTGACGACGGGACGGCTCTATGGACATTGGCATACGCTGACGCGCACCGGACGGATTGAGAAAATCACGAAGATGCACCCCAACCCGTTTATTGAGATTCACCCTCGCGATGCGGCGGCGATCGGAGTTAAAAATGATGAATGGGTCGAGGTGCGATCGCGGCGCGGGTTTGTCCGACTTCCAGTGTTGGTGACGAAAGCGATCGCGCCAGGTACGTTGTTTGTGCCGATGCACTGGGGCGCACTTTGGGCAAACCACGCTGAAGCCAATGCGTTGACCCATCCGGCTTGCTGCCCCGACTCAAAACAGCCCGAATTGAAGGCATGTGCGGTGCAAGTGGTGCCGATCGATTCAAAAGTCGCGGCTCAAAAAAGCGAATTGCTCACAGACGATGCGCTAATGCCATTGCTATCGATTCGGATTTAGTCGTCGAATTGTGCCGCTTAAAGGGTTAATCTGAACATATTCTAAGGTTTGCTAAGTCATTCACTAACCTTAAATAATGGTCAACTACCAATTTAATCTCGTCGGCTTGTGCGGCATTGCGTTAGTAATTTTGGCACTCGCCCTGCCGATTATGGGGCTTCTCTATCGACCTTTTCAAGCCGAAAAGCTGATTCAAGATGTTGTGTTGGCAATTCTCTACCTAATTTCTGGCGTGATCTTGGTCTTTTATGGATGGCGCTTTGATCTGATCATGCAGTTTGGGCTGTTGCCCCTAGTTTGGTCGATCGTCTACTTTTGTGTCAAAGACCATCGCAGATAGGAGTTCGAGAATCAGCCAAATTGCTAAGACAGTTCAGAAATCGTGTTCCGTCAAGATGAAACCACAATGCCTTTTGGAATTGCCAACAAGTGCGCTAGCCATAGAGGTTTGTCGATCGCTAACCTATAAGATCGAGATGTCACAAATCCTACCGATCGGTTGATGCTTGTCCCCGTTGGCTAGTATTCTCACAGCATTCACCTTGATGGAATTTTATGCGACTGCTGAGAAAATTTGTGAAAGGGGCGATCGGAGCGACCGAAGATCAGAATTTTTTGCATGGGTTGGAAGGCATTGAGAGCGTAGTCTCAAAAGTGTTGTCGATCATGATGGTGTTGGTGACGATCTTTGCCGTCTTTGATCTCAGCGTTTTTTTAGTGCAAGAGTTGTGGAATGAAGCGACTGCTCCCGATCACATGCGATTTAGTGAATCCCTGTTTAAAACATTTGGGCTTTTCTTAAACATTCTGATTGCGCTAGAGATTTTAGAAAACATCACAGCCTATTTAAAAAAGCATGTTATTCAAGTTGAATTAGTGATCGTTACGTCATTAATTGCAGTGGCTCGAAAAATTATTATCTTAGATTTAAGCAAAACGTCTGGAATCGAAATCATTGGGTTAGGAGTGGCGATTTTTTCTCTGTCGGTGAGCTATTGGGTGATTCGTCGCGTTAATCTTAAATAGGATTAGTCATAGAGTTCACCATGTCAGAATTTTTTCAATTTGAAGCAGATTTTGTGGAGTCTTTGCGCTGTGTTCCGATGCAGGTTCGGCTCAAGCTGGATACGTGCGGCGTGAAGTTAAAACTTCCACAGTGGAATAAGTTTAATCAGGACGATCGACAGCTTCTAATAGACACTCCTTGCCAGACAAAACCGGAAGCGGCTGAGTATCGAGCGCTTCTACATCACCTAGTTTTGCAGCGCACTGGAGACACGGCGACAGACTTGGCGATCGACCCTCATCCCGATTGGGAGGACGTGACCATCATCCCGGAGAGCGTGCAGGAAGAAGCGCAAGAGGTGGGCGTTGAATTGTCACCAACGCAGTGGGAATCGCTGACACCGCTACGGCGATTTGCACTGATCAAATTAAGCCGTTCTGGACATGAAAACACTAACTTTTTGCCTGCGTTGAAAGAATTTCACTTAGCTTGAGCCTCTAGAGGAGCTTCTCGCTTACCGACAAAATCCGCTTCTGCCTCAGACCCTAAGCGAATTTTGCCCTTAATCGTGCCCGCTGTCACGGTGCTTTGGAGCTGCACTCTAGGAACTGGATTGGTTTTTTGACACTCATCTATGTGAGACGGAACCCCCGATAACGTCAGTTGATCGCGATCGAGCATTCCCGTGAGCGAAGACTTTTTCTGAGAAGCCGTTAAGGTTTTGCCCGTCTGGTCTGCGTTTAATAACGAGCCACTGAGATAGATTCCTGACTGCTGAATAGTGAGAATCAGGGCATCTGCTTTTAAGCATCCGGGCAGGCTTTGAGCCGCAATGCGATATCGACCCTCTAGCTTATTGGGTGCTTTGAGATTTGCCTCACCGTAGGCAGTGGCGAAGCTAAAGAGCGCCACCACAAAACCGATCGAGCCTGCATAAAATGCGAGAGATTTGAGGTTAAGTTTCATAGTTCGCGTCCACTCCTCGATTCAATTCCAGGACTTTCTAACACCGAGTTTAAGTGCGAAGCAACCTGATTATATCGGCGCGTGATCAGCAGCGACGAACGGCATCGCACGGCTAACTCATCGGCATAGCGTCCGAGAGTTTGGCGATCGAGTCCCCATTCTCGACTGGCACCTGCGATCGTCAAGTCTGCCATTCTAGAGGCATCGACCACCGCCAAAATCGGACTTTTTGCCTCTACGATCGGCATTGAAATCCGGTCAACGACTTGCTGCGGCAACCGTTCCATCAGATTATAAAACTCATAGCTCAACTCGCTAGGCGGCTGATCGCCCGTTGCCATTCGTAAAATGATGAGTTGACTGTTTTCGCGATTGATCAGCATTCTTAGCGCCAGTTCTAACCCCAAATCGGTGTGAACGTTAGACACATAGGGAAGCAAAAGATTGTCGAGCTTTGTGGTTTGGCGATCGACATACACCGCTACATCGACCGGAGACGTGCTGAGAATCTGTCCGACTCGCCCCCCTAAGCGATTGCTGCTAAACGCCGGACGGTGCCAACCAACTAGCACCAGATCGACCCGATCGCGATTGGCAATTTGGGCAGTGGCTCTCGCGACATCATTTGAGACTTGAATAATCGGACGCACTAAACTCTGGTGTTCAGGTGGTTCAATGCTTTGCACTAGCTCATCGAGTTGCATCTGCCGTTGAGCAATTAAGCGATCGGCTTCTATAGGCGTGCTTTCATAGCCATAGTCTTCGTCTAGCTGAATCAAGCTGAGCGGTGACACGATCGCGGGTTTGTGCTGTGGTTGCAGCGAGACATTTCCGACTGCGATCGCCATTGCTAACTGAATCAAGCCTCTCTGACTGCTAGGATTCGCGATCGGCACCAAAATCCGATAAGACGGTTCGCGATCATCTATCACAGGTTCGGCACTATTTTGACGAATTTGCTGTTTTGGATAGGTTAACTCTAGCAATGGCGAAGTCATAAACGTGGTGACTAACGCCATAATCACCAGCATGGTAAACAGCAATGGCGAAATCACTCCCAAACTTAATCCAATGTTGAGGACGATCAATTCCGTCAGTCCGCGAGTGTTCATTAACCAAGCCAATGCTGAAGACTCTCGTTTGTCGATGCCAGACACTCTCGCCGCCACGTAAGTTCCGGCATATTTACCGACGATCGCGACCGTCACCACAATCAAACACAACGTCCACAAAGTCGGACTGTTGAGTAAGCCGATCTGAGTTCTCAAACCACTATAGGCAAAGAAGATCGGTAGTAAAAAGGTTAGTACAAAATCTTCTGTCTTTTGGGCTAATTCTCGCGTCAGCCCTTCGTGTTTGGGCATCACCGCCCCAAACAAAAATGCCCCAAAAATTAGGTGAATTCCAATCAACTCAGTAATCAACGCTGAGATCACGACTCCCATATAAATCAGCGCGACCACAGTTTGATTCAGCTTGCGGGCACGATCGTAATAAGAGGATAAATAGCCCAGGAGTTTGCGTCCCAGAGTTGCCATCAAGCCGATATAAATCATCGATTCTAGGATCGTCGGCAGTGCCCCTACCATCGAATTGGTGCGGGTGACCGCGATCGCGAGTGCCAACAGACACCAAGCGGTCACATCATCGACCGCCGCGCAAGTCAGAGCCAACGTTCCTAAGCGACTATTTTGTAAGTTATTTTCAGTAATAATTCGTGCCAGCACCGGAAATGCCGTAATTGACATCGCGGCTCCTAAAAACAGCGCAAACGCCGTGAACGATACGCCAGCATTTGACACCTGTGGATAGAGCAGCAACGCTAATAATGTCCCTAATGAGAACGGCACAAGAATACTGATGTGAGACACCAGCACCGCTACGTCTAAGCCCTTTTTAAGATATTTTGGGTCTAACTCTAACCCAATTAAAAACATAAAAAAGATCAGTCCGATTTGAGACAGCACTCCCAAATAGGGAATTGTCTCTGGCGTAAAGAGGGCTGCTGCCGCATCAGGGGCGATCGCGCCAAATAGCGACGGTCCGAGCATAATCCCTGCAACAATTTCGCCAATCACCAACGGCTGTTTAATGCGCCGAAACGCTAACCCCATCAGCCGAGAGAGACCGATCACAATCAAAACTTGAATCAGAACTTGGACAACGGGATCGAAGTGCATGATAGTAGACCTGAGATTTCAATTCGATAAGTTGCGTCCTCGCCACGTCCAGCCCCAGCCCGTCTCGGTTTTAATGATTGAGACGAGCGCGATCGCGCTCACCAATACGCCACCGATGCCGCTTAACCACCAATAGTCAGGCGAAATGTTAGAGAACTTTTGGACTAGACGACGCAGATTATAGTGCAGGACGATCGCCGTCAGTGCAAGCACAATCGGGCTGAGATCCCACCAGTGAATCGGGAAAAAAATGAGTTGAGCGATCGAAATCATCAACCCTAACCAGGGCACAGTAAAAACTAAAAACGTCACGAAGGCACTATAGAAGGTTTGCCGCAAATTACGATGTGAACCGATATACCAGTTTTTTGTCCAGCCTTCCCAAAGTGCGGCGAACGATCGATACATTCTCACCTTCGCCATCTCGTGCCCTAAACCATACCAAAGCTTCAGACCGGTTTGCTTAATGCGTCGCCCTAGCTCCACATCTTCGACCACTTCATCGGCAACCGATCGATGTCCTCCAATCCGCTCATAGGCGCTGCGCCGAAACAGCATAAACGGACCCACCGCAAACACTGCCTCATTTTTGGGATCGCAAACCTCTGCAAAACTATACGCCGCCGCAAATAAGCTAGCGATCACGGGCTGCGCTAACCACTCGCCAAAACACCCGCATACGATCGTCATCCAAAACGTCAATAAGTCTACTTGCTCTCGTTCAGCGACGGCAACGGCAGTCTCGATCGCGCCTCGTTTAAGCTGCACGTCTGCATCAATAAACAGCAAAAAGTCTCCTTTTGTCAGAGCAGTCACCTGAGCACACGCCCAATTTTTGCCGACCCATGTTTCACCGACTGGGCGAGGTTTTCCTACCAACACATTGAGTCGAGGATCTGAGATGGCTTGCACGATCGCCAGCGTTTCATCGGTGGACTGGTCATCAACGACCCACACCTCTAACCGTTCAAAATCAGAACTGCTGAGAACGGCATCTACGCAACTCTGGATGTTTTCAGCTTCGTTATAGGCAGGGATAATCACCGAAACGGAGGGCAAATCGGGTAACGCTCGATCGGTAGAAACTGGAGTAATCACCCTTGCCTCTGCCAAATGTCGGCGCAGGTTATCGGCAAAAATTCGCAAAGCAATCAGCGAACTGATGAGTGCAAAGAGTAGCAAAAAAACCACGGCTTACCCCAAAATTCTCTGATGTTGCCCAAACCAAGCGCTTAAGTATAGCGTGGGTCTTATGCGAATCGACTCCCCTCTCACGGACTCTTTTTGAGGGATCAACGTTTATGTGCGAGAGGAATTGGAATCATTGCGTATAATCTGAACAGGAAACCTCGTAAGCCTTGGGCTGATTCCTACGATTGCGCTGCTCCAGTAGTTTAGTAAAATGATTGAATGATGCCCCGGATACTCGTCATCGACGATGACCCCGCTATCTCAGAATTAGTTGCTGTCAACCTTGAAATGGCTGGTTATGATGTCACTCAAGCAGGTGATGGCATTCGGGGTCAGGCGTTAGCGCTGCAAATTCAGCCCGACTTAATCATGCTCGATCTGATGCTGCCCCAAGTCGATGGGTTTACCATTTGTCAGCGACTTCGCCGCGATGATCGCACCTCTGATGTCCCTGTGTTGATGTTGACGGCATTGGGGCAGACGCAAAACAAAGTTGAAGGGTTTAACGCAGGCGCAGACGACTATCTCACCAAGCCCTTTGAAGTTGAAGAACTGCTGGCACGAGTTAGGGCACTGCTGCGTCGCACCGATCGCATTCCCCAAGCCGCAAAGCACAGCGAAATTCTCAGTTATGGTCCTCTTGTACTGGTGCCAGAGCGATTTGAGGCAATTTGGTTTGACAGAACGGTCAAATTGACTCACTTAGAATTTGAACTGCTGCACTGTTTGCTTCAGCGTCATGGTCAAACCGTTTCTCCGAGCGAGATTCTTAAAGAGGTGTGGGGCTACGATCCCGATGATGATATTGAGACGATTCGAGTTCACGTCCGACATTTGAGAACCAAGTTAGAGCCAGAGCCGCGTCATCCTCGCTTTATCAAAACCGTCTATGGGGCTGGCTACTGTCTAGAGTTGCCCAATACAGACGATGTTGAAGCAAATGTAGAGTCTTCTGCAGCAGGTTAAAGATAGTAAAAAAAAGGGCATAGTGAAGGTCGATCGCTCCTTACAGGGTGGGCTGAATGCCAAGTCTTTATACTGAAATCGAGATTAACTCGACAAAATCTAACGTCTGGCGCATCTTGTTCCAAAAAGATCGCTGGAAATATTGGAATACCTTTTTGTATGACGGCAATTCTAATCAGCCATTTGTTCAAGGTCGAGAGACGGTGCTCTCTCTATGCCGGGTTCCGGGCGAAGAAGCCATTGAGTTCCAGCCTTTAATTACGATCATTCAGCCAGGGTTTTGTCTACAGTGGGTTTCGACGATTCCGGGTTTTCGCAACGAGCACGTTTTTGAGTTGCAGGATATTGGCAGAAATCGCACAAAATACATCCATCAAGAAAACTTCTCAGGCACATTAAGCAAGATGTTTCTGCCCTTCATTCGTCGGGATGAACAGCAGGGCATTCAACGCATGGCATGGGAATTGAAACACTATGCCGAACGATCGGACAAATAAAATGTTCATCGATCGCGTTGCAAAACCCTGTAGAGACAGTTCGGTGGAACGGCTCCTCGGCATCGGGTCAACTCACCCTCCGTCGCATTCAACCAGGCATTTGCCATCACACCATTCGATTTTTGAACACGATCGAAGACGGCTCATGACAAACCTGAATACGCAAGATTATTCGTCAGTGCGACATCGGCGAGACGGGTGAATGATTGGGTATTGCCACTCAAGATCGGAAATTTACAAAAAAAAGGATGGACACGATCGCCCATCCCGATGAAAAACTAATCTACCTGAATTAGAAATTCATCTCAGCCGCTTGAACTTTCTCAACCTGCTTCTTCTTCAGCACCAGGATAATTTGAGTAAAAGTGACGATCGCAAAGAATGCCAGCAGACCTTTAATTCGGTTAGGGCTTTGCAGCACGATTTCTTTGTCAACCTGACCAAATCCACCCACATTAGGATTGCTGGTCAGCGCATCACCCGCCTTCACATCCTGACCTTCTGCAACGAGCAGTTCAGGACCTGGAGGAATCGTTTCATCAAGGGTCTTGCCATCAGCCTCTTTAATCGTGACGGTGAAGCCGCCCTCTTCAGTCTTGCTGATTGCGGCAATCTGACCCGTTGCAGACGCGTTATAAACAGTGTTGTTGCTCTTGTCGCCTGTGGGGTAAACCTGACCCCGACCTCGGTTGCCACCAACGTGAACCGAATATTTGCCGAAGCGAATCGATTTATCGCTCTTAGGGTCGGGAGACAAAATCGGGAAGGTAATTTCCTGATATTGCTCACCCGGAATCGGACCGACGACTAAAATATTGGGTTGATCGTCGCTGTAGGGC
>CBDICO010000010.1:0-23052 GCA_965277365.1 Phormidesmis sp.
AGCCCCTTTGAGAAAAACTTGATTCTCATGGGACTCGCTCCCGAAGTGCATCGTCGCTATGCTCAACTCTATGGATATTTGCAGGGTAAAGAATCAGAGCGCTCTGACTTGCCCAATGTTGATTTAGCCCTACGGCTATTTTGTCGAACCGATCCAGAATGGCGAGCCGCTCGATCGAGTCTCACTGCCTCCAGTCCTTTAATTCAGAATCAACTGATCGAGTTGCTCTCACCTGATGCGCCACTGCTAAATCGAGCGATTAAACTCTCAGATCGGCTGGTCGATCGGTTACTCAGCGATTCAGTTTGCCCCTCTGAAAAACCAGCAGAAAGATCACTCATTCAGAAACGTCCCAACCTGCCTCATCACTCTAATGGTGTGTCTTTCTCTACGCTGGTGCTTCCTAAAGATCTAGTTGATGACCTTAAACACATGTGTCATCATCTTCAATTCTGCTTACAGGTGGATCAAGTTTGGGGCTTTGAGAATTGTGAAGCGGCTCAATTTCCTGGAGGTTTGACCCTGCTAATCGGCGCGGCGGGAACGGGCAAAACAATCGCGGCTCATGCGATCGCTTATGCTCTCAAAACACCTTTAATGCAGATCGATCTTGCAATAGAGCAAGCTGATTTGATGGGGACGATCGCCCAACAAGCCCCAATGGTTCTACTCATCAAATCTGCTGAACGGTGGTTAAGCAGAATGTCATCCGTCGCTCACCTGGATCAATTTTTAGCAAAACGGCGATCGAGTCATACCCTAACTTTGTTGAGTGTGCGACGACTTCCTCAAATGGGACAGACCGTACGATCACAGATTCAGCAAACACTGCAATTTCCACTGCCCGATCAGGCGGCTCGATCGCGATTATGGTTGCAAGCCTTTCCGTCTCAAGTTCCCTTAGGTGATATCGATTGGCATGGATTAGCCAGATTTTCTCTAACAGGGGGAGAAATTGGAGCGATCGCCCGTTCTGCCGCTTTCTATGCCGCCGCCGAATCGTCTGTAATATTAGAGATGAGACACATCGAGCAAGCTTTAAAGACCCACTAACTTCACTACGGCAGTCGTCCCACGCGACCTAATAGCGGTAAATCGATCGATTTGCGTTGCCATAACTGCACCATCATCCACAAATTCACTAAAAAATAGCCTGAAGACAGGAGGCTACTTGTTAATAGCAGCGGAATTTGTAGCGATTCAGAGGTCGTTGCGCCTGCTCCTAATAGGAAATATGCGACGAGCCAGCCTAACGCCAGCTTGATCACTAAACGGCTCAACGATCGTTCTTGCCGAGTGCCCTTGTGCCGATATAACGTCCACAGCGCTGGGAAAAACCCAAACACGGGCAGCAGATAGAGAAATAGCTTGAGGTGTTGGATGTCCTGATTTTCGAGAGAATCAAGGTCGTTCATGAAAGAATCGGGATTAAGGAAGATGAACTAGATGCAACGAGCAAGAGATAATAAGCAAGACTCTCGAAAATTTCGAGTAGTCACTGTTATTTTTGGCTGCAACATGAGCAAAAGCAACAAACTGCTCAACTGGTGGAATTTAATCACCCCGATCGCTCGTGTGGTCACGATCGCCCTAGTGGCACCGTTGATCGTACTCAATGCTTGGGCGATCGCGGCGATCTTCGATTATTTTCACTCTCTTCTGGTTATTTTAATCGCTGCGTCGCTGCTGACGTTTTTGCTCAACTATCCGGTCGGCTTTATGCAGTCTCATGGGGCAACCCGTGGGAGATCCGCGATCGTGGTTTTTCTGTTCACGCTGTCGATCTTTTTGGGGTTAGGCGTGACGCTTGTACCTCTGGCGATCGAGCAGGCACAGCAGCTAGTCTTACGATTGCCCGAATGGTTTGACTCAGGACAGCGTCAGTTATTTTTGCTGAATGATCAGATTGCGAGTGCCGGACTTCCGATTAATTTGGATATTCTGGCAGAACAAATCACCGATCGTCTCAAGAGTTCGCTGCAAGGCATCACGGGAGAGGTTCTCAATTTAGCCGTATTCACCGTCACCAGTCTGCTAGATTTTCTGCTGACGCTGGTGCTGACCTTTTATTTATTGCAGCACAGCGATCGCCTCTGGCAAAGTCTAATTGAGTGGTTGCCTATTTCCGTCCGTCAACCCTTTTCTAAAACGTTGCGCCTCAGCTTCCAGAATTTTTTCTTTGGGCAACTGATCTCAGCCACCTTGATGGGTTCAACGCTGACGATTATTTTTCTCGTGATGCGAGTCCCGTTTGGGTTGCTGTTTGGATTGACGATCGGCACGATGGCGCTTGTCCCGTTTGGCGGCTCGGTGGGAATTGCGCTGGTCACTCTCCTTGTGGCACTGCGAGACATCGGGGTCGGGGTCGAGGTGTTGATTGCGGCTCTGATTGTGCAGCAAATTGTAGAGAACCTGATTGCTCCTAGAGTGATTGGCAGTGTGACAGGCTTAAATCCGGTGTGGGTATTTTTGGCGATTTTGACAGGTGCGAGGGTCGGTGGATTGCTGGGCGTGGTGATTGCGGTGCCGACTGCGGTTGTGATTAAGAGCGCATTGGTCGCCCTGCGATCGCCCACTGCTTTGCTGACCACTTCAGAGGATCACTCGGTTCCGCCTCACTCAACTGCGGTTGCAGAAAAGCCAGAGAAGACAAAGGAAGTTGCGTCGAGTCAGCCTGTCGAGAGTTAGAGCACTCGATCTAGTCAAACTAGGGGTGATTGCAGCTTGGTAAAGTCGCACCTGACCGGGCTTCGGCTTCGTTCAGCCCTCAGCTTTTCAGTGGGTTCGGAGTCGAGTGGGTTGAGCGGAGCCGAAACCTACGGGCAACAGCGATCGGAAACTCCATTTTCACGTAAGTCCATAAGAGCAGAAATTACAGCCCGAATTCTAGCTGTTGAGTTGGATCATGAGGAGATTCGGATTGTCCATTTTTCTCTCCGCGTCCGCCTTTGCGAAGCCCAACGGCAATTTTGCTGTGCTTCTCAATCTGACTCATCACCTGTCGCGCTCGTTGAATCACCGAAGACGGTAAGCCTGCCAGTCGTCCTGCCTCGATGCCATAGGAGCGATCGGCTCCTCCGGGCTGCACTTTATGTAAAAAGATAATCTGGTCGGGCATCTCTTTCACCGTCACTTGGTAGTTGGCGACATTGGGCAAAATCGAGGCTAACTCATTGAGTTCGTGATAGTGAGTGGCAAAGATAGTCCGGGCGCGGACTTCGGTTGCGAGATGTTCTGCCACTGCCCAGGCGATCGATAACCCATCAAAGGTTGCTGTCCCACGTCCAATTTCGTCGAGCAGGATCAGCGATCGAGCCGTTGCATGGTTGAGAATATTCGCGGTTTCATTCATCTCGACCATGAACGTCGATTGTCCGGTTGCCAGATCATCGACAGCACCGACACGGGTAAAGATGCGATCGCAAATGCTCAACGTTGCCGCCTGTACAGGGACAAAACTCCCCACTTGCGCCATCAGTTGAATCAGCCCAATTTGCCGTAAATAGCAGCTTTTGCCACTGGCGTTTGGACCCGTCAACACAATCAGATCGGGAGTCTGATCAGACGCATTCTGGCAACCCAGTTCTGCTGAATTGGGGACAAAAAATCCCGCAGGTAATGATTGTTCGACGACTGGGTGACGACCCTCTGAAATGCTGAGTCGGCGACCTTCAACCATATTGGGGCGGCTGTAGCCTTGATAGACGGCGACTTCGGCTAACCCCGCAAGGGCATCGACCGCGGCGACATTACGGGCTACTGTGCGAATCAGTTCGGCTTGTTCACCGACCTCCGATCGCAGCCCTGCAAAAATCTCGTATTCTAAAACTCCTAGTTCTTTACGAGCATTGAGAATGCGATTCTCTCGCTCTTTGAGTTCGATCGTAATGTAGCGTTCTTCGTTGACGAGGGTTTGTTTGCGATCATATTCGTCGGGCACCTGATCGGCTTTCGAGCGAGAAATGCTGATGTAGTAGCCAAAGGTCTTGCTATATCCGACTTTTAGGGTCGAAATTCCAGTGCGCTCTCGTTCGATAACTTCGAGTTGGGCGAGCCACGCTTCATCGTCGGCGGCTTGTTGACGCATTTCATCGAGTTGGGGCACCATTCCCGTACGAATCAATCCCCCTTCTTTGAGTGCCAGGGGTGGGCGTTCGACCAAGCGGGCTTGCAGGTGTCTGCCCAGTTGCTCTAAGACAGACGGCACAGTTTGAACGGCTTTGAGATAGGGCGATCGACTCGACTCGACCAGTCGCCCCAACTCTGGCAGTTTGCCAAGCGACTCAGCTAGACCGACTAAATCACGAGGGCTAGCGGTGCCTGATCCGGCTCGACCCGCCAATCGTTCTAAGTCATAAATTTGGCGCAGCAATCGTTGCAGATCTTCACGCAGCGTCCCGTTTTCGACGAGTTCTTGCAGGGTGGTTTGTCTGGCTTGAATCTCACCAATATTCAGTAATGGTTGCAGCAGCCAGCGACGTAACGCCCGACTACCCATTGGGGTAACAGTACGATCGAGCGCCCACAGCAGAGAGTTATGAAACGTCCCGTCGCGCACGGTTTGAGTGATCTCTAGATTGCGACGAGTCTGACTATCGAGCGTCAAATACTCTGTCAGCGTGTAGGTGCAAATCGGCTGAAGCGGAATTTGCGTTTCTTTTTGGGTGTCGTCGAGATATTCGAGCAAGCCCCCAGCAGCGCGGACGGCTAACGGCAAATGTTCACAGCCCATGCCTTCGAGTGATCGGACTCGAAATCGCTGCAATAATCGCTGTCGAGCCTCAACTTGAGTAAACGGAGCCTGCGATCGTAAGGTGTAACAAAATTGAGTTGGCAAACAAGCGGGTAAGTGTTCTGACTTTTCTCCAGGTCGCAGCAATCCTCGCAAATCAGGCGCATTAGTCGGCAAGAGAACTTCCGCAGGCTGAAGGCGCATCAATTCCTGCGTCAATTGGTCTAAAGACGACGATTGTGTCGTGAGAAATTCCCCGGTCGAAATATCGGCGTAAGATAACCCCCAATGATTTCCAGCGATCACGATCGCCGCGAGATAATTATTGCGACGAGCGTTGAGCATTCCCTCGTCGAGCAGAGTGCCGGGAGTCACCACACGGGTAATTTCTCGCCGAACCAAGGCTCCTTGTGCATCGGCAGCATCTTCGACCTGATCACAGACGGCGATCGCGTAGCCTTTTTCCACCAATAGTGCACAGTAGCGATCGAGCGCATGATGCGGAATGCCTGACAAAGGAACCCGCCCCACTTCTTTGCCGCCATCTTTTGAAGTCAGAACGATTTCTAACTCACGCGAGACGACCAGCGCATCTTGAAAGAATGTCTCGAAAAAATCGCCAACTCGATAGAGCAGCAGCGCATGGGGATATTGATCTTTGATATCGGCATAGTGGCGCATCATCGGGGTGAGATGTTCTCGATTGACGGCGCGGTGATCAGCATAGCGAACGGCGTGTTTGATGAGCCGATCGGGTAATCCATTGGTCGAATCAGGTTCAGTCGGGGGAGTCGGAAGAGCAGCCATGAACGATCAATCTCGGTACAAACTTACTAAACTCTAACAAGCCTAATCCAACTTGAGTCTATAGTGGTTGTGGGCGTTTTGACTGTTGAAATTACTTGTAGACAGATGGGAAATTTCGCGAAATCGTTAAAGCGAAACAGCGATTAGGCTAACTGGCAGCATCTAAAATGGAAGATGTTGCTAAAACGATGTTTGAAGAACGACTGAGATAAGAGATAGCGGTGCAAGTTAGCCACTAAATCATTACTAGGTGTTGTTGAATACAAAACTGAATAATGGACGTATTGTACGACGGAAAAATTTACGCCGTGTAAGCCGCTGGTGGCATGAATCGTTATTTTACAAACATTATCAGCCGACTCCCAAACAATTTCTATCCTACGCTAACAGCGAACTATCGATCGCCTAAGCTTCACTATCCAACCCATTCTAATTTAAAGCTAATTGAGTACTGAGGTTTTCGTCCATATCGTATCTCTGAGCGCATTAGAAAGTATTACTTTCGATATGCTACAGCCTTCAAGAAATTTGATTTTGTCCACCCAACCTACTCCTCACTGCTCTCAGGAAAAAACTTTGATGATTATCGATGTCCTATCGTATTGACCGTGTATGACATGATTCATGAGTTGTTTTCTGAGCAGCTTGATCCTAAAGGTGAAATGGCTGAGGCTAAACGAAAAAGCATATCTTCTCAGGCAGTTGTCTGTGTCTCTGAAAGTACCAAGAATGACTTACTCGATCGCTACCCATCGCTTGAAGATAAAGTATTTATAACCTATTTAGCTTCTGGGCTAGATGCAAACCTTGCTTATGGATTAGAGGCAGTTCCTTCCCGACCTTACTATCTTTATGTAGGTAGTCGTTATGCAGGGTATAAAATTTTTGTTCGATTACTACCAATCAATGGTCCGGACAATTTTTGACAAGAAAGCTACCCATCCATTAGGGTGCCAGTATCAACCAAGCACCGGATGGATATCTGTGGAAGCCATTTTACAGAGCCTACTGACCAAAGTGGGCGTTTTCGCAAACCGCAAGTGACGTTTTTGGTGACGTTGTTCTCGACGATTTTGGTGGTCTGCGGCAACGTCAACTTCACGAATTTGAGTCGGTATAGTGACTTGAATGAGAAGACCTATCGACGACACTTTGAGGAAGAATTCGAGTTTCTGCCGTTCAATGTTGAATTGGTGAAGTTAGCGACCGCCCCTAGAAGTCGGTTGCTGTGTGTCATGGACGCTTCATTTTTGCCCAAAAGTGGGAAAGCCACGGCGAGAATTGACCGCTATTGGAATGGCTGTGCCAATCGGGTGGAGAAAGGGTTAGAGGGGTCGGTGATTGGAGTGGTGGAGGTCGAAACTGCCACAGCGTATGCGTTATCCGCCCAACAAACCCTGACCCACACCGAGTTACCCGCCCAAATCAGTCGGATGGATCAATCTCTTTACCATCTCGAACAGGTGCGTCCACATCTGCCGCCACACGTCCAGTACTTGGCAGTCGATGGTGCCTACGCCAAGCAACCTTTTGTGACAGGTGCGGTGCAGTTGAAGTTGCATCTTATCAGTAAACTGCGCTGTGATGCCAACCTCCGCTTTCTCTACACCACTGTCCTACGGCTCCATCGCTGCCTAAAATTGTCCGGACTATTGTTAATTATTGTCTAACTTTTTTAATTATTGTCTAACTTTTTTACGCCAACACAAATAGACGGCTCTTCAAAATCGACCCTATTCAACCGTAACGCTCTTGGCTAGGTTACGAGGCTGATCGACATCCAACCCGCGCCGAGCTGCGATGTGATATGCCAACAACTGAAGCGGAATCACCGTCAAAATCGGTGACAGCAATTCATCGACATGAGGCACCGGGATGAGCGTATCAAACGTGTCTGCGGCTTCTTGTTCATCCATCGGGGACACGCCAATCAGTCGAGCATCTCGCGCCCGCGCTTCTTGAGCGTTAGACAGCACCTTTTCGTAGACGGCTCCTGGCATGGCGATCGTCACCACAGGCACTTTCGCATCTAAAAGCGCGATCGGACCGTGCTTCATTTCACCAGCGGGATAGCCTTCAGCATGAATGTAGCTGATTTCTTTGAGCTTCAAGGCACCTTCGAGAGCGATCGGGAAGTTAATGCCCCGTCCCAAAAAGATGAAGTCTTGAGTCTCGGCAAAGTCATGCGCCAGTCCTTCGATATAACGTTCCTGGCTTTCTAGCACGACTTCCATTTGAGCCGGAAGCTGTCGCAGCCCGACTAATAGTTCTTCAAGCTGCTCTGGAGACTTTGCGATGCGGCGGTAGGTCAAATCCAATGCGAGGGCGTAGAATGCCATCACTTGAGCGACAAAGGTTTTGGTTGCTGCCACGCCAATCTCGATGCCCGCGTGGGTGTCGATGATATTGGGAACCAGATCGCCTAGTGAGCTTTCGGGGCGGTTGGTGATGCCGAGTAGACGAGACTGAAATTCTGGTTGAATGAACCCCGATCGCCGCTTTTTCTCCATCTCCAGCGCGGCTAACGTGTCGGCTGTTTCACCCGATTGAGTGACTCCGATCGTCAGCGTGTTAGGCGTAATCGGTGCGGGGGCATAGCGAAATTCCGACGCATAATGCACCGTAGTCGGAACTCCTGCTACCTGCTCTATCAGATATTTGCCGATTAAGCCCGCGTGCCAACTCGTCCCGCACGCCACGATTTGAATGTGCTGTAAATCTGCTAACAATTCGGGAGGTAAGCCAAGATGAGTCGGTGATTTGTCTGCGTCCGTTGCTGCCCATTCGCCATCAAAGTAGGCTTCTAAACAGGCTCTGACCACTCCAGGCTGTTCATAAATTTCTTTGAGCATAAAGTGTTTGAACCCCTGTTTTTCGACCATGACAGGGTTCCAGTTCAGCGTGCGCGGAGTCTTTTTGAGGCGATGTCCATCAAAGCTATAAATCTCTACCCCTAACGGAGTCATGCGCGCTAATTCGCCATTTTCTAAGGGCAACACAGCGCGAGTGTAAGGCACCAAAGCGGGCGTGTCTGAGGCACAGTAAAACTCACCTTGTCCAAAGCCCAACACGACGGGGGCTTGCTGTCGTCCCACAATTAATTCATCGGGATAGTCGGCGGAAATGACGGCGATCGCAAACGCGCCTTTCAGCCGATTTACGACTAAACGGACGGCTTCTAATAAAGACGTGTCTGAATCAACGAGTTGTTCTGCGATTAAGTGGGGAATGACTTCGGTGTCGGTGTCCGATCGAAACTCACAGCCGCGACTCTTTAACTCTTCGCGCAGTTCACGATAGTTCTCGATGATGCCGTTTTGAATCACCGCAATTCGCTTTGCGGTGTCCATGTGGGGATGGGCGTTATATTCTTCGGGCTTGCCGTGGGTTGCCCATCGGGTGTGGGCGATGCCAATTCGAGCGGGGTTGCCTTCTCCAGCAAGTTTTTCTTCAAGGTTGATCAGCTTACCTTTCGCCCGGACGCAATGAATCTCACCTTCTAAAACTGTGGCGATTCCGGCAGAGTCATAGCCTCGATATTCTAATTTGCGAAGCCCTTCGAGCAAAATACCGCTTGCTGCTTGGGTGCCGATATAGCCAACAATTCCGCACATGTGAGTTCATTCCTCTTTGGCGATCGTGTATCTAACCTAAGTTACTCTACACCTTCATTATTTGGACGGTGACTCGCTCAATGCCGCCAAAAAAAGGAGGCAACGCGCCTCCTTAGCTTTGAACCCACATGAATGAAAAATAGATTGCGTATCAGGTTTGCCTAGTAAGCTAATCCCATACTGCGAGTCGTTTCGGCACCCAGGTAAACCCGAATGCTCAAAAAGTCGGTAGGACAAGCCGTTTCACACCGCTTGCAGCCTACACAATCTTCTGTTCGGGGAGAAGATGCGATTTGTCCTGCTCTACACCCGTCCCAGGGAACCATCTCTAGAACGTCGGTAGGGCAAGCGCGGACGCATTGAGTACACCCAATGCAGGTGTCATAGATTTTGACTGTATGAGACATGTTATGAATGACTCCAGATTCGTGCGTGTTGCTGTGGCAACGTCTGCAATTCTGCGATCGCCCAGTATGGATCACTGTTCAACCTCAGAATCACTGCTTAGTGTACTTCACGACGTAACCGCTCTCTTTTAAGCAGTTGCAAAACTTTAAACTCCGCAATGTGGAGGATCATGCTAATTTTTATCGGTGACCTTTGAGTATGATTCTTTGACCCGCTTAATTTCGCTTGAAATCATCGAACATGACGTGTCATCTTCAAGCTTGCAGAGTTCTTCGGCTTTCTGGTAATCGCTGAGCGCTAGGCTGTAGTTTTTTCGCGCTTCAGCAGGGTTTCGGCTTTCCGCTGAGTCTCCGAGGTGATTATAGACTTGTCCTCGATCGAGGTACAGCCCTCCCACTGACGAAAAAGATCTTTTATCTTTTCCAGTAGAAACAATGTTTATCGTTTCTGTGAAATCTGCGATCGCGCCCTCACGATCGCCCGACTCTGCGCGAATCCAACCTCGGTTCGAGTAAGCTAAAGCGTTGTTAGGGTCTTGATAAATCTGTAAATCTTCTGCGATCGTTGTGAATGGTATACCCTCCAACGATAGAAATATAATTCTCAGCACGCCCACGATCGCTGCCAAACCTAATCCTCCACCCATCACCCAGAGAATATCAGTCTTAAAAGTTCGTAATGTATCTTGACTAGCTTTAGTCTTCGCCATAAGTTACCTGAGTTGCTAAACTTGGGCGATCGTCAGTCCTATTTTCTGGGCGATCGTTTCTGCATCTAGGCGATCGAAAATTGCTCGATCGTCCTTTGATTTCGCCGTCCTGTCTAGCTTTGGTCAGCTAAAATCTTGACTATCCGCCCGTACTGTTCTAGCACCTAGCCTCAAGCGACAAGCCTATGCCCTTAGCGACTAAATTGTATCGTTTTATAGTATTTTGTTTTGAGAGAATGCTTTTTATCAAATACTATATAGATTGTTGTGTCAGAAACACTACCGGATAGTTCGGAGTTTTGTGGTGTCTATAAACTCAGCAACTCCTCTGCTTTCTCTAGAGTTAATTCTAGAAAAGATTTCAGAAATTACTCTTCAGATCCAGCAGCATGAGGAACTAGAGAGCATTTTGCAGGGGGCGATCGCCGATGTCAGGTCACTCCTACAAACTGACCGCGTACTCATCGATCGCTTCCTAGAAAATCAGGACACCGTTGTAGCATTTGAGTCTATTGGTACGGAATGGTCGTCTACCCTCGGATCACTAATATGCAACCCTTGTTTTGACGCAGATTGGGTCGAATGCTGTCAACAGGGACAGATCATCACCCTCTCAGACATTCACAGCGAGACGATTGACGCTTTCCACCTTTTAGAACGGTTAGAGGTGCAAGCCATTCTGTTGGTGCCAATTTTCAGCCAAAGCACTTTGTGGGGTTTGTTGACGGTTCATCACTGCCGAAGCCCACGCGAATGGCAACCTCTAGAAGCACAGCTACTAAGGCACATCGCTCTGCAATTAGGACTCGCCATTCAACACGCCGAATGCCGACACCCGCAACCCTTAGAAAGTCAGCTTGAACAGCACACGATCGACCGCCGACACACTGCAATTTTCTTACCAGCTAGTCAAGATGCTGTAGAGAATTGGAACCTCACCACCCACGAGATCTGGTTCTCACTCCAGAAAAATGAGCGAGAACGGCAGCAATCAGAAGCCGTGCTGCGTCGCTATGAGCGGATTGTTTCCGCTACCCCTGATATGGTGTCTCTAATTGATCGCAACTATCTCTATCAAGTCGTTAACCAGTCTTACTTAATCTGGAATCAGAAATCTTACGATGAAATTGTGGGACATTCTATTAGCGATTTATTAGGACAAGAATTTTTTGAAACCGTCTCTAAACCTCTACTCGATCGCTGCCTCGCAGGAGAGTCTCAACAATCTTTTGACGCATGGCAGACCTATGCAAATGGTCAGCGACGCTATGTCAGAGCGACCTACGCGCCTTATGTAGAATTAGATGGCACAATCTCTGGAGTCGTAATCAATGTCCATGACCTGACTGACCTAAAACTAGTTGAAGAAGCCTTTCGGGAGAGCGAAGAGCGATTTCGTCAGATGGCTTCTAGTATCTATGAAGTGTTTTGGATGGCAGACATCGATTTCACCCAAATTATTTACGTCAGTCCAGGTTATGAGGAGATTTGGGGACGCAGTTGTACCAGCCTTTACGAGCAGCCTAAATCGTTTTTGGAGTCTATTCATCAGGAAGATCGCGCTCAAGTTTTAGCCATCGTTGAGCAGCAGCGACTCACTGGATTTAGTCACGAATATCGCTTACTGCGCCCTGATGGAACCCTTCGCTGGATATGGGAGCGGACTTTCCCAGTGCTCAACGCGACAGGGTATCCCTACCGTTTAGTCGGGGTTTCTCGAGATATCACCGATCGCAAAGTCGCCGAAACTGCCTTGCGTGAGCAGCAGCAGTTTACTGAGCAGATTGCCGAATCTACCTTGGCAATTCTCTACGTGTATGACCTGATTGAGCAATACAATATCTACTCCAATCAACAGATCGAAACCGTTTTAGGATATTCTCCAAACGAGATCCAGGCAATGGGCGACGCTCTTTTCTCGCAGATGATCCATCCAGACGATCTGCCCAACATGATGGCAAATCAACAGCGTCTTTTGACGGTTCAAGATGATGAGTTTGTGGAAACGGAATACCGGATACGCCACAAGACTGGAAATTATCGCTGGTTTCTCAGCCGCGATCGCGTCTTTAGCCGCACTTCTGAGGGGGTGCCGCAGCAATCGTTAGGCGTTGCCACTGACATCACAATGTTAAAGGAAACCCAGGCTTCCCTGCGTCAGCAAGTCGATCGCCAGCGGTTACTCAACGAAATTGCCCAAAATATTCGTCAAACGTTAGATTTAGACCACATTCTTCAGACCACCGTGACCGAAGTTCGACAGTTCCTGCATACTGATCGAGTGATTATCTACCAGTTTGCACCCGACTGGAGTGGGATCATTATTGCAGAATCGGTGGCAGAGGGATGGCGATCGCTCCTGGGAATGCAAATTACCGATACCTATTTTGTGGAAACCCAAGGACGACCCTATGAGCAAGGCAGAGTTAAAGCAACAGACGACATTTACACCACTCATCTAGATCCTTGCCATGTGGCACTGTTAGAGCAAATGCAGGTAAGGGCAAAACTGGTGGTTCCGATCCTGCAAGACAATCACCTGTGGGGGTTGTTAGTCGCTCAACAGTGTCGATCGCCCCGACACTGGGAAATATTGGAGATTGAGCTACAACAACAACTGGCAACACAAATTGCGATCGCCATTCAACAAGCCGATCTCTATCGCCAGTCACAGCTAGAACTCGCAGAACGCCAACGGGCAGAAGCCGCACTCCAGCAACTCAACCAGAAATTAGAGCAACGGGTACAAGAGCGCACCCAATCCTTGCACCACCAAGCAGAGCAGGAGCGCTTGATGCGCTTGATCATCCAAAATATCCACCGCTCTCTCGAGCTGGAGGAAACGCTTACCACCGTACTCAATGAAACCCGCCAGACCCTCAAGGCAGATCGGGTCGCGATTTATCAGTTTAACCCTGATTGGGGTGGCAGTTTTGTGGCAGAGTCAATAGGGGAAGGGTGGATGCCTTTAGTGCTACCAGAAATCCAGAAAGTTTGGCAAGATACCCACTTGCGAGACACTCAAGGCGGACGCTATCAGAACAATGAACCCTTTGCGGTTAACGATATTTATACGATCGGTCATAGTCAATGTCATATTGACTTGTTAGAGCAATTTCAAGCGAGAGCCTATGCGATCTCGCCCATTTTTCTGGACGAGCGGCTTTGGGGATTGCTGGCTGTCTATCAAAATAGTGGTTCTCGCGATTGGCAGGAATGGGAAATCAGCCTACTCCAGCAGATTAGCATCCGAACGGCTATTGCTCTGCGCCAATCCCACTTGTATCAAGCAGTTCAGACGCAGGTGACAGAGCTAGAGCGACTCAATCAACTGAAAGATGACTTCCTGAGCACTGTTTCTCACGAACTGCGATCGCCGATGTCTAGCATTAAAATGGCAATCCAAATGTTGGAAATTGGATTGAAACCGCTGGGGGTATTGGAAGATGAAACCAATGCCATCAATCGCTATTTGAGAATCTTGCGCGAAGAAGGCAACCGCGAGGTTAATTTAATCAATAATCTGCTGGATCTGTCACGACTTGATGCTGGGACTGAGATGCTTGATTTCACCCCCATTGACCTCCAGTTCTACATTCCCCAATTAGTTGCGCCCTTTATCAAGCGCACTCACCAACATCAGCAGCAATTAGTTATTCACATTCCCGATGATCTGCCACCCTTCACCAGCGATCTGCCGTTTCTGGAACGTATCCTGACCGAACTCTTGCACAATGCCTGTAAATATACTCCTGCCGGAGAAACCATCACGATATCGGCTCAATCCAACTCAGCAGATCTAGAGATTCGTGTCAGCAACACGGGGGTCGGAATTCCATCCGCAGAGTGTGACCGCATCTTCGACAAATTCTACCGTATTCCCAACAACGACCCCTGGAAACATGGTGGCACCGGGCTTGGACTAGCTCTAGTGAAAAAGCTCACCGAACGCTTAGGCGGTAATATCTACCTTGAAAGTGACGATAGGCAGACGACCTTTATTCTGAAGCTTTGTACGACTAGGAGATAAGTTGAGCAATATTAAGGAAGTTGAAATTTAGCAAGCTCCGCGATCGAAAGCCTGATAATTAAGGTAACGCAATCAAGAGAGTAAAGCGATGAACGTCAAACTGATTGTATTTTCTAGCGTGGTCACGACATTGGTAGGCGGAATGTTAGGACTCGCGATCGCTAAAATGAGACCGTCTCCGTATACCAATATCGCCATCTATCAAAACTTTGAGCAAAAATATATCATTGTTGGTGCAATCACAGGGTTGACGATCGGAGCCAGTCAAGAAGCCATTCGGCAACTCAAACGACAGCGTGAAGAGGAAGAAAACGCGGCGGCTCGTGCCCAAGAATTCTTTAAGTAGCAATCACTGAGTCGAGATCGGATCGCGCTCTGGAGTTGGAGTCTCTTCGGGGCGCTTGCTGTCTCCCCCTTTTTTGCCTTTGAGGAAGTTTTCTTCGAGGCTCTTAATCACCACATACAGCACCGGGACGATCAGCAAACTCAAGAATGTGGCGACGAGTAACCCGCCAAAGACGGCGGTGCCCAATGACCAACGAGAAGCTGAACCTGCTCCGTGAGCGACGACTAGCGGATAGAACCCGGCTAATCCTGCGGTTGCGGTCATGACGATCGGGCGAAACCGTTCTTCAGAGGCGGTGATGGCAGACTTGACGATCGACATGCCGCGTTCTCGGGCTTGGTTGGCAAATTCCACGATCAGAATGGCGTTTTTACTAGCTAATCCGACCAGCATCACGAGCGCAATTTGACAGTACACATCGTTGACGAGTTGCCGCAGTGAGATCGCGGTCATGGCTCCCAAAATGGCGAGTGGCACAGACAAAATAATGATTAACGGATCGACATAGCTTTCGTATTGTGCGGCTAAGGCTAGGAAGACCATGACGATCCCCAAGCCGAAAATGACGATCGCGAGTCCTCCTGCTGCTAATTCTTCTCTTGCGGTGCCGGTCCACTCTCGACCGATGCCCGATGCTTTGGTTTCATTAAACGCCTGATCCATCGCTTGGATCGCTTGCCCCGTGCTGGCTCCCGCCGCAGGTGCGCCTTGAATTTTGATGGCTCGATAGACGTTGTAGTGGTTGATGGTTTGAGGTCCTGTTTTTGGAACAATTTTCACCACTTCAGCCAGGGGAATCACTTTGTTATCCCGCGATCGCACATACAATTCACGAATCGCTTCGGGAGAGTTGCGCGACTTGCCATCGGCTTGAACATAGACGCGATAGCTGCGCTGTCCTTGCACAAAATCATTGACATATTGAGAGCCGAAGTAAGCACCCAACGTACTCAACGCTTCATTGAAGTCAATATTGAGTGCTTGCAACCGTTCTCGATCGACTTCCACTTCTAATAGCGGTGCCCCTGTGGTGTATTGGGTGAAAGTTCGTCCGAGTTTAGGATTTTGACTCGCTTTTGCAATTACGTCATTGGCGTTGGCTAGTAGCTCATCGATCGAGAACTTGCCGCCACTGCGATCTTGAAGCTGAAACTCAAAGCCGCCAAAGGTTCCCAATCCCCGCACCGCCGGGACGTTGACCGCGATGACGTTGGCATCGGTAATTCTAGTTTGAAACGCCTGATTTAACCGCTTCAAAACCCCCTGCACTGACTGCTCCGTTTTTTCGCGTTCACTCCAATTTTTCAGCGCGATGTAGAAGAATCCCCGATTAGAACTATTGCCCTCTAAGCCGCGTCCGCTAATCACAAAACTTCCCTGCACTTCAGGAATGTCTTTGAGCACATCAATGACCTGGCTCGCTACTTTTTGAGTGTAATTCAGCGAAACTCCGTCGGGAGCCTGAATGATTCCGAGCATTTGCCCCTGATCTTCTTCGGGCAAAAATCCTGAAGGCACAGACTGAAAAACTACTACGGTGGCGATCAGTCCCATCACAAAGACCCCAATGACGAAATATCGCATCCGAATCAGGAAGATCACGGCTGACTTGTAGCGATCGACGATCCATCCCAAGACCCGATTGAACTGACTAAAAAACCAGCCGAAGACTCCCTGCGGCTCTTGATGAGGACGCAACAAAATGGCGGCAATACTGGGACTGAAGCTAAGAGCGTTGAAGGTTGAGACGGCGATCGAGAACGCGATCGTTAATGCAAATTGTTGATAGATGCGTCCAGTCGTTCCTGGGAAAAATGCCACTGGAATGAACACTGCCATCAACACAACTGAGGTTGCAATCACGGCACCCGTGAGTTCTTCCATCGCCTCTAGAGACGCTTGTTTTGGAGTCAATCCTTGTTCGATTTTGACAGAGATCGCTTCAACCACCACGATCGCATCATCTACCACTAACCCTGTCGCTAAGATTAATCCCAGCATCGTCAGGTTATTTAATGAGAATCCAAACAAGTAAGTAAACGCTAACGCACCGACTAGCGAAACAGGAATTGCAATTACTGGAATGATCGTCGTCCGCCAGTCTTGCAAAAATAGAAAAATCACTAGAACAACCAAAAGAATTGCTTCAAATAGCGTTTTAAACACTTCTTCGAGCGATGCCTCGACAAATCCAGTTGTGTTAAACACTTCTTCGGTCTTCATACCCGGAGGAAAATCTTGCTTGAGTCCCTCCATTGCCGATCGTACCCCTGCCGCCACATCCAGCGCATTGCTGCCCGGAAGCTGATAGATCACTAAACCGACTCCCGGCTTACCCTGCACTAAGACGCTGCTGGTGTAGTTTTCTGCCCCTAGTTCTGCCCGCCCGACATCGCTAATTTTGACTAACGAGCCATCTGCTCCCCGCTTCAAAACGAGATTTTCAAACTCTTTGGCATCACGCAACTGACTCGGCGTTTTAAGAGTGAATTCAAAGGTTTGATCGCTCGGAGCAGGCTGCTGTCCAACGGCTCCTAAACCCACCTGAATATTTTGCTCTTCTAGTGCCCTGGACACATCTGCCGCCGTCAATTCTCGACTCGCAAGCGCAGTGGGATCAAGCCATAACCGCATCGCATATTTGCGTTCACCGCCAATGTTGACCAATCCTACACCAGGGACTCGCTTAATCACATCCAGGACATTGAGATCGACGTAGTTGCTCAAGAAAACGCTGTCATATTCTCCATTTTCTGAGTAGAAACCATTGACCAAAAGAATGCTCGTGGATGCAGCCTGCGTCGTAACTCCAGTTTGCCGAACCTGCGCCGGAAGCTGTGCCTGAACTTGAGCGACCCGATTTTGCACATCCACCTGTGCCTGCTCTTTTTTGCGATTAGGACCAAAGAACACACTAATCGCCGAAGAGCCATCATTACTGCTGTTTGAGGTCATATACTGCATTCCCTCAACCCCGTTGATCTGCCGCTCTAAGACAGTGGTGACGGTCGTTTCTACCTTCTCAGCATCTGCCCCAATGTAGTTAGCAGACACTTGAATTGTCGTTGGGGCAAGCTCCGGCAAATAGCTCAATGGCAGCAACGGAATGCAAATCGCCCCCACTAACAGAATGAGTAACGTACAAACCGTGGTGAAAACGGGTCGTTTGATGAACGTCGTCGCGATCGACAGCATCATAAAATATCCTCTCAGGACTGCGGTTTAATCGGAGCGCCTTCTTTGAGTCGCAAAATCCCTGAAACAGCGATTTGCTCCCCAGCTTTGATCCCATCAATCACTTGATAATTTTGTCCTTGCACATCGCCTAACTGCACCGATCGCTGCCGCACAATCTGTCGAGGTTCCCCTTTAGAATTGTCTTCTTCAGCCACAAACACAAACGGTTTGCCCCCAATGCGCGACACCGCAGAAGTGGGAATCAACACACCCGGTTTGCTGTCCCAGGTAATTCTGGCTTTAACAAACTGTCCGTCTCGCAGCGCCCCATTTGCGTTGGGAAACCGCGCCTTTGTTGCAACGGTTTGCACCCCCGATGCGACTTGAGGTGAGATGAAATAGAGCGTCCCGATCGTCAACGGTCGATTGGAGTTAGCATCTAGTAACTGAACGCGCAACCCTTGTCTAAGCTGAGCAGATCGAATCACGGGAACAGAAATATTTAGATCGAGTGAATCATTTTGGGTGATCGTCGTCAACGTTTGCCCAATGTTGACATAATCGCCCATTTTCACCGTGACATCGCCCACAACGCCCGTGATGGGGGCACGAACCTGCTTATATTGCAATGGCACACCCGCAGATTCGATCGAGGCTTCTGCTCCCTGAATTGCGGCTTGCGCCTGCACGATCGCGGCTTGCGCGGCTCGAACCCCTTCCTCCTGAGCGCGAAGATCTGCCGCCGCCGAATCTAAATCTCGTTTCGCCGTGTCAAGCTGAATCCGAGCCTCTGCACCGTCTGCAACCAGGCTTCTCGATCGCTCATAGTTTGACTTTTGCAAGGCAAGGTTGGCGATTGCTTTGTCTCGATCGGCTTTGGCTTTTGAAAAGTTGGCTTGTGCGGTTCCCAAACCTGCCTGGATCGAACTGGCATTCGCGATCGCCACATCTACACCCGACCTTGCTTGATCTGGACTAAGTTGAATTAAGAGGGTTCCTTGATTGACTCGATCGCCATTACTCACTGCGATGGCAGAAATGCGCCCCTGAATTTCGGGTTTCAGTTCTACTTTCTTGATCGCTTCTAAGGAGCCAACAAATTCAGCCGCGTCTTCAACTTGGCTAGACTCTACCGTTTGCAACTTTACCGCAGTCGGAGGCGTACCACTCGCGCTCGCGGTGGGTTTATTTCCGCAAGCACTGGTGATGAATGACGCAAGAAGGGCTACACCAATAATCTTAAATCGTAGCAAACAGGAAGAGTGATTCATAAAAATGTCTTAGAGTAGCCCCGTCTGAATCCTGATTGAGTAGGGTCATTAAAACCAGTTGAACATGAATTAAGCACCGTAGAGGTTAAAAAAGATACAGATTTATGAATGTCATTTAGAGTAGTTTTCATCACACCGTGCGATCGCTTAAGGTGACAATTCGATTTAGCGGTGAGATTGCTAAGACGAGCAGTAATTTGAAGCGATAAACCTCGATTAAGCTGCCGAAGCCAATAAGAACTCAGCAATTAGGAGCGTGAATAAAACTCAATGAACAGTAGACATGATGCAGTTTTTAACCGAGTGTGCATACTCTACTAAAGGTATAAATTTGGATGTGAACCAAAGTTTATTAACTATATCATCCATCTAAGGTAACAATAGTTTGGGCGGCTTTAGACAGCAGTAGCCTCATTAATGACAAAGGGTTTAGTAAGTGAGATTTAATTGGTAGTGAACCAGAGCTGTGGATTGGTTTGGACATTCACACGTCGGACATTGAGTATTCTTTCCTTATTACTCAGGTCTAGCAGCATTTCAGCAGGATAGACAGGTTCAGCACCCACCTTATGTAATGGCAATTCAACTTAACCTAACTAGGAATTAACGGCATAACAATAAATTTAGTCATCTGATAGTCTTGATTTAGATGAGGGATGAGTCGAATTCTAATCAGTTTTCCATCCCTCCTTCTTCACCTTCCTACAAAATCCCTTCTTTTTTTGCCATTGACACCATCAAATCAATCACCCGACACGAATAGCCCCACTCGTTGTCATACCACGAGATGACTTTGAAGAAATTGGAGTTTAACTCAATGCCTGCCCCGGCATCAAAAATGCTAGAGTGCGTGTCACCCTGAAAATCGGTCGAGACAACTTCATCTTCGGTGTAGCCCAGAATTCCTTTAAGTAAGCCTTCTGATGCGTCTTTCATCGCTGCACAGATTTCTTTATAGCTCGTTGCCTTCTCGGTTTTGAAGGTCAGATCGACCACCGAGACATCGGGTGTGGGCACCCGGAACGCCATTCCCGTCAGCTTGCCCTTGAGTTCTGGCAAGACCAGCGTCACTGCTTTGGCGGCACCCGTTGAAGACGGAATGATATTTTGAGCGGCACCCCGTCCGCCGCGCCAATCTTTTTGACTCGGACCGTCAACCGTCGGCTGAGTTGCAGTGGTGGCGTGAACGGTGGTCATTAACCCTTCAGCTAACCCAAAATGGTCGTTAAGAACTTTGGCAAGGGGCGCTAAACAGTTGGTTGTGCAACTGGCATTCGAGACGATCGTGTCCTGACTCGGATCAAACTGCTCATGATTTACTCCAACCAGCAGCGTCCGAACTTTTTCAGGGTCTTTGGTCGGAGCTGAAAGAATCACTCGTTTTGCACCTGCTTTCAGGTGATTAGATGCCCCCGCGAAGTCAGTAAAAAATCCCGTAGACTCAATCACATAATCTACGCCGAGGGTTCCCCAAGGTAGGTCTGCGGGGTTTCGCATCGTTGTACAGGGAATAAATTTGCCATTAACGGTAATGCCATCGGGTTTGGCTGCGATCGTCCCCTTGAATCTGCCGTGAGTCGAGTCATATTTGAGCAAATAGGCGAGGTTATCGGGCGGCACCAAATCGTTAATGCCCACAAATTCAATATCGGGGTTGTCAATACCAGCCCGAAATGCGAGGCGACCAATTCGCCCAAATCCATTAATTCCTACTTTAATGGTCATGATAAAAGTTCCTCAAAGCGATAGTGGAGTCAGATTTTTCAATTAGATTAGCGTGCTTAATGGACGATCGCGTTTAATATAATTTTCTGATTGGTTTGACCCAGAGACTTCAAATAGACAGGCGCAATTAAAGTCGGCTTGTGGGGATGGGTTTCGGCTCCGTCCAACCTGCTGGGATTTCTGGCGTTGAGCGTTGAGCGGAGCCGAAGCACGTCTTCCGCTTCATTCCATCTACCTGCTTAGTAGAGTGTGAGACGCAGATAAAGCAATCAACTTTGTATAGAATGTAACGATTCGACGATCGAGTGATCCGCTACATCTACATAATTACTCTCTCGGCTACTAATATGAGTTTTACGATTCAGGACGTTTTAATTCCTAATGATTATGCCTATGAGATGGTCGATGTGCAAATTGTGAATGATCACATTGCAGCGATCGCGCCTAATTTAGACCTCGTCGGGACTCTAATCAATGGACGCAACAAGCTTCTTCTGCCAGGGTTTGTCAATGCTCACACACATTCCTCTGAGATGTGGCAGCGCGGCATGATTCCGCCCGTCCCATTAGAATTGTGGCTTGCAGAACTCTATGACTTTACGCCGCTCGACCCAGAGCAAGCCTACTTGAGCGCGATCGGAACTGCCGTCGAAACGCGGCTCTCTGGTGGAACGAGCGTCGTAGACCATTTAGTATTGATCCCCGGCAAAGAATTGGAGACGATCGCGGCGGCGGTTCGTGCCTATCGTCAGGTCGGAATTCGGGCGTTTGTAGCTCCTTTGATTCAAGATCAGGCGCTCTCGACAAGCCTTCCCAGTGGGGGAGCTAACCGAGAACACGATGAGTATCTGCGATCGACAGCAGCAACGCTGGTGTTAATGCAAGAAGCGGTAACTCAATTTCATCGCCCTGATGAAGGGGTGAATATTCTCGTCGCGCCAACCGGAATTCAACTCTGCTCAGATGCTTTGTTTGAAGGGTGTATTGAGTTAAGCGATCGCTACAATCTTTGTCGTCACGCTCACCTACTCGAAACCAAGGCGCAGCAGATTCTCGCCCAAGAAAAATATGGCTGTAGCGCAGTTGAGCATCTTAAACAGATTGGATTTTTGAGCGATCGGACTTCTCTAGCTCACTGTGTCTGGCTCGACGATGCTGACATCAAAATTATGGCAGAGACCCAATCAACGGTGGTTCACAATCCTCTCAGCAATTTGCGGTTAGGAAGTGGCATTGCCCCGATTATCAAATATCGTCAGGCGGGCGTTAATGTCTCGTTTGGGTGTGATGGCTCGGCGAGTAATGATTCTCAAGACTTGCTGGAGGCAGTTAAAATCGGCTCGATTTTGCATAACACCACTGACCTCAATTATCAGAATTGGATCACGCCGCGCCAAGCGATCGAGATGGCTTCTTTAGGCGGTGCGACGGGTTTGAATCTGGGCGATCAACTCGGTTCGCTGACGGTGGGCAAAAAAGCTGATTTAATCATGGTTGACTTGATGAACTTATCGTTGCTGCCGCGCACCGACCCGATCGGGCTGCTGGTTTTAGGTCGTCCGGTAAACGCAATTTCTCACGCCTGGGTGAATGGCAAATCAGTCGTATCAGATAACAAAATTTGTAACGTTGATGTCAATGAACTGAGGCAATCACTATTCGATCAAAGCCAATGGAATCCAAAACGCCAAGCTCCATCAGTAGCACAAGTGGAACTTCACTACCGATCGGTGATGGGATTATCAGCAAACCCGTTGGGCTATTCTTGAAATAGAGGGTGAGAGCATTCATACTACACAGTGAATATCTTGGAGCAAGAGAGCCGTCTATGTTGCCACACTAGGGAGAAGTATGGGCGTTAATATCACTTGGTGGTTTTACAAGGTTGAAGAGACTGATTTTGCCCTTGTGAAGTCAGAGTTTGATCAAGCGGCAGAAGGAATACCGAGTCTCCCTAAAGTGCCACCCCTTGCACCTCAAGGTATATTTGCAGGGTCGGACTTGAGTTCGAGTCTTTACCACGAGCCTTTTAGCTTGTTAGCCCACCGAATAGTCGAGGAAGAATTTCCTCTGTCTCTTGAGAGCATTCTCATTGATGAGATAGTCATGCGATCGCGTGTAGCGCCACCTGCCATTCTTTTAATAGGAATTGGCAGTGAGCGATTTTCACAACTTCCAGGTTATCTCGGCAATATGCTGATTCACTCAAGCGAGGTTGAGCAAACAATAGAAT
>CBDICO010000011.1:0-27326 GCA_965277365.1 Phormidesmis sp.
GATGAAACGATTGCAGAAGCAACGGAATTACGCCAGATCAAGTATCTCAACAACATCATTGAGCCGAACCACCGAACCATCAAGCGAATCGTGAAACCGATGATGGGCTTCAAGTCGTTCAACCCGGCAAGAAGGACATTGGGGGGCATTGAAGCGATGAATATGATTCGCACAGGACAAGTGAATGGAATTGCTCAAGGGGACAGTGCGTCTCAAACGAAGTTTATTGAAGAACTCTTCGGGGTGATTGCTTAAGGAAACGAGATTGAGATAGTTCCTTTATCACTATAGCGGTTTTCAGCTCAGTTAAGTACAATAACATCGGTAGGTGAACCAACCTTCAATATCGTTTAAGGTCACAGCCTTGAGGGCATCTGTAATTCCTTGATCTAAGGTTTCACCAGAGCGAGCCGCCACCGACCGTAAAAACGCTTTAAAAAGAATTTGCGACACAACCAGATTTAATTGCAGTCGGCTCCAGGTCTAACTCAGTAATAAATCGGTCAAGCAGATGAGTGGTGAGCGCCCGCCGTTTGACAGTATTCATCAAGAGCACAAAGGGCGAGTCGTTAGAATCATGCTTTTGTGCCTCGGCTCTGGCAAGATTGAGAGCGGTGAGGGAGGCATGGAGATGAAAGTCCAGTTTGGCGACATCCCGCGCTTGGCAATCTTGCAGCCC
Source organism: Phormidesmis sp. (assembly GCA_965277365.1). Taxonomy (GTDB): domain Bacteria; phylum Cyanobacteriota; class Cyanobacteriia; order Leptolyngbyales; family Leptolyngbyaceae; genus Phormidesmis_A. Next base: position 680 of record CBDICO010000011.1, read on the forward strand.
GGTGAATTGCTTGGCATCTCGGAAGATAAATTCGATTTGAAACCGCAGTGGGTAGAGTCGGCACAAGTCCTGAGCATCTTGTTCAACATCGGTTGTGAACAGCACGACAAACCGAGGGCGCTTGGGGTCTTGATGGTTGAGCAAATACGCCACGCGAATCGAGCGTTTGAGGGCTACTGACCAGACGACCGCCGTGTAGAGGTCAACCTTGGATTGCAGGGTGTCTACAAACGTGAAGCGAGAGCCGTCTTGGAGATCGACTTTGCCATCGTACTTGCGCCTGCGACCTCGGGGCTTTTGAACTCCGGTGTAGAGAAAGCGAAGGTTGGCATCACAGCGCAGTTTACTGATCACCTGCAACCCCAACTACACGGCACCTGTCACAAAAGGTTGCTTGGCGTAAGCTCCATCGACTGCCAAATACTGAACTTGTGACGGCAGATGTGGACGCACCTGTTCGAGATGGTAAAGAGATTGATCCATCCGACTGATCTGGGCGGGTAACTCGGTGTGGGTCAGCGTCTGCTGGGCGGATAACGCATACGCCGTGGCGGTTTCCACTTCCACAACTCCAATCACCGACCCCTCTAACCCTTTCTCCACCGACTGGCACAGCCATTCCAAAAGTGGTCAATCCCCGCCGTGGCTTTCCCACTTTTAGAGAGAAACGAGCAGTCCATCACACACAGCAGCCGACTGCTGGAGGCGGTCGCCATCGTCACCAGTTCGACATTGAAGGGGAGAAACTCAAACGTCTGCTCAAAGTGTCGGCGATAAGTCTTCTCATTTAGCTCGCTGTACCGACTCAAATTCGTGAAGTTGACGTTGCCGCAGACTACCAAAATCGCCCTGAACAACGTCACCAAAAACGTCACTTGCGGTTTGCGAAAACGCCCACTTTGGTCAGTAGGCTCTGTACAATGGCTTCCATCGCTATCCATCCGGTGCTTTTGTTCTTATTCGCACCCTATCGGATGGATAGCTTTCCTGTCAAAATTGTCCGAACCATTGTAAAAGAACACTTGCTCCAATTGACTAATGTAAAAGAACAATGCTATCTGATTTGAACTATAGTCACACCGACAACTCCACGCCATATTTAATTACTGCTACTAACAGATAAGCTACCGTCACGTCCTCACCAACTGCCTAAGCAGCCTAACTATTATTTTTGCAGCTATACCAACCTTAAACAGGGCTAAAGACTGCCTGAAGAAGACTATCCTGTATGTAATCGGTATAATTCTCTTGTCTTTAGGATTTAAACCGATTTTTCATAGGATAACTGCCCTGTTTGAGTAATTATCCTAAATGAGCCTCAAATTTTCTGCTTCTATGTAGAGGGAGCTTACTGTTCTCGTATCGGATGAATCTGCTATGGCGCTTAACTGATCGACACTCCACGCCGATCGACTCAAACTACTCTTAACTCTCGTAAGCCTCCATTGGTAGACAAGAACAGACGAGATTCCGATCGCCATACGCATTATCAATCCGTCCGACGGCAGCCCAAAATTTATTCTCTCGCGTCCAGGCAGTCGGATAGGCGGCGCGTTGGCGAGAATAGGGGCGACTCCACTCATCAGCCGTTAAATCTGCGGCAGTGTGAGGGGCATGTTTGAGGAGATTATTGTCTCGATCGACGTTTCCTGCCTCGATTTCCCGAATCTCTTCTCGAATCGCAATCATGGCATCACAGAAGCGATCGAGTTCTGCTTTTGATTCGCTCTCGGTAGGTTCGACCATCACCGTTCCTGCCACGGGCCAAGACACTGTAGGCGGATGAAATCCATAGTCAATCAGTCGTTTTGCAATGTCATCAACTTCGATTTCGGCGGTCTTTTTGAACTGACGCAAGTCGAGAATACACTCGTGAGCTACCCAGCCATTTTTGCCTTTATAGAGAACGGGATAGTGATTTTCGAGCCGTTTTGCAATGTAGTTGGCGTTGAGAATCGCGACCTCAGTGGCTTTGGTCAAGCCCGCTCCGCCCATGAGCGCAATATACATCCAGGAGATAGGCAAAATGCTCGAACTGCCCCACGGAGCAGCAGAGACGGCTCCGATCGCGTCCTGATTTTTAGCATGAGGAGGAATCACGGAATGACCGGGTAAGAACGGCACGAGATGAGAAGCGACTCCGATCGGACCCATCCCCGGACCGCCACCCCCGTGGGGAATGCAAAAGGTTTTGTGAAGATTCAGGTGACAGACATCTGCCCCAAAGTCACCCGGACGGCACAGACCGACTTGGGCGTTGAGATTTGCGCCATCCATATAGACTTGCCCGCCGTGGTGATGGACGATCGTGCAAATCTCCTGAATGCCTTCTTCAAACACACCGTGAGTTGAGGGATACGTTACCATCAGCGCTGCTAAGTTGCTTTGATGTTTTTCGGCTCTTGACTTCAGATCGGCGAGGTCGATATTGCCGTCGGTGTCGCAGGCGACGGGCACGACTTTCATGCCTGCCATAACTGCACTGGCGGGGTTTGTGCCGTGTGCCGATTGGGGAATCAAACAGATATTGCGATGCCCTTCACCGCGCTGTTGGTGATATTGCCGGATCACGAGCAGCCCGGCGTATTCGCCCTGAGAGCCTGCGTTTGGCTGGAGCGAGATGCCTGCAAATCCGGTGATTTCTGCCAGCCAGTCTTCTAGCTGTTGAAACAGGATTTGATAGCCCTGAGTTTGCTCGACGGGCGCAAAAGGATGAATCTGCCCAAATTCCGCCCAGGTGACGGGCACCATTTCAGACGTGCCGTTGAGCTTCATGGTGCATGAGCCGAGAGGAATCATCGCTGTCGTCAGCGACAAATCTTTTGACTGGAGACGATACAGATAGCGCAGCAGTTCGGTCTCGGAGTGGTAACGGGTGAAGACGGGATGAGTCAGGTAAGGAGTGGTGCGGGAGAGAGAGGCAGGAAGGACGGAGGACGAAGAACGCAGGACAGAGACAGAGTGACCGGAAAAGACTTCTAAGAGGTCGAGGAGATCTTGCTTGGAGGTGGTTTCGTCGATCGCCACTCCGATCGCATCATCTCCGATTTTGCGTAGATTGATCTGATGGGCGATCGCACAGTCTAAAATCTCGGTTTGCTGGTCGCCGACCTCGATTCGCAGTATGTCGAAGAATGGCTCTGACCCCAGCGTATAGCCAAGTTTTTGCAATTCGGCAGCTAAGGTCGCGGTCATTTTGTGGATGCGTTCTGCAATCAGTCTGAGTCCTTGAGCGCCGTGATAGACGGCATATATTCCGGCAATGATCGCTAATAGAACTTGTGCTGTGCAAATATTGCTCGTCGCTTTGTCTCGACGGATATGTTGCTCACGAGTTTGCAAGGCGAGTCGCAATGCAGGCTGACCGTTGACATCTTTAGAGACTCCCACCAATCGACCCGGGATCTGACGCTTATAGACTTCTTGAGTTGCAAAATAAGCGGCGTGAGGTCCACCATAGCCAAGCGGCACCCCAAAGCGTTGAGTGTTGCCCACGGCGATGTCTGCCCCAAACTCTCCAGGCGGTTTGAGTAGGGTGAGACTGAGCAAATCAGCCGCAACGGTGACTAACGCGCCTGCGGTATGAGCACGATCGACAAATTCTTGATAGTCATAAATCGCTCCATCGGTTGCCGGATACTGTAATAGCGCTCCAAAGATAGGCAGTTCAAACTGAAACGTGCGGTGATCGCCGACAATCACCTCAATCGCTAACGGTAGTGCCCGTGTGCGAATTACGTCAATCGTTTGGGGGTGACATGCTTCTGACACCCAAAAGGCTTTTGCGCCCGTTTTGCACAATCCGTAACTCATTGCCATCGCCTCAGCCGCCGCCGTGCCTTCATCTAAGAGTGACGCATTGGCGATTTCTAGTCCGGTCAGGTCAATCACCATCGTCTGAAAGTTGAGCAGCGCTTCTAGACGACCCTGAGCGATTTCGGGCTGATAGGGTGTGTATTGGGTATACCAGCCCGGATTTTCGAGAATGTTGCGCTGAATCACCGGAGGCGTGATGCAGTTGTGATAGCCCATGCCGATGAAGGAGCGAAAAATTTGATTCTTCTGCGCGATCGCCTTCAAATCTGCCAATAACTCATATTCACCTCGGCTCTCCCCTAACTGCAACGGACGCTTGATCCGAATTCCTGCCGGAACTGCGTGGTCAATCAAGGCATCCAATGAAGACAATCCTAGTGTTTGCAACATCTGCTGGACTTCAAGATTTCTCGGTCCGATGTGGCGATCGAGAAAGCGATCGGGATGAGCAAACGAGTCAGTCATCAAACCGTTGCAAGAAGAATCAGATCTAGTGGCAAAATCGCGTTCAGATTCAGTTGTCTCGTGATCGTCGCGACTCAATTTAGCCGTTGATTGCGCTTGAGTAATAAGCTCTGACATAGGGGAGTTTTTAGAGAGTAAGCTGCCTGTAAACATTCTGCAACAATTAACCCGATCGCAGCGCGATTGAGTGTAAAAGAACGATGAAGTTGGGCAACAAACTCGAAATTCCTAATCGCCTTCTACCTGTTCGCGATATTCAGCCGCCGTGAGTGCATCATCCAGAGCGTCAAAATCATTCACCCTGACTTTGAGCAACCAGCCTTCAAGGTAGGGATCGTCTGCAAGTTGTTCGGGTGCGTCCACCAACGCAGCGTTACTCTCAATCACAGTGCCCGTCACCGGAGACTTCAAATCTTCTACCGCTTTGACGGATTCGATCGTGCCAAAGCTTTCTCCTTTTTCGACCGCAGTGCCCACATCGGGCAACTCTAAAAATACAATGTCGCCGAGTTGGTCAATCGCAAAAGCACTGATGCCCACAGTGGCAATTTCGCCTTCAAGCCGCACATATTCGTGAGTGTCGAGATACTTCAGGTCTTCGGGATATTCCATCGCTCTGTAATTCGGGTTCGATCGCTAAGTTCACGCTGCCTCAAAATCTTACAAGAAAAATGCGCAGGGAGGCAAAGCGTCTACCCTTCGTAATCAATACAGTAACCTTCTTGCCGAAGTCCAGAGATGCTCCCATCCCTCAACTTCTTCTTTTAAGCTTGGGAGCAGGGGAGCCAGATTTCAAAGTCCCTCTCTCACAGTTGGGATAGTGACTTAGGGTGAGGGCAGGGACTTTTGCAAGCGGTCTAGTGAGTCAGCGTTTAATATCGACGAGAAGAGCGACTATCGTTTGACCAATTGCCGCCCGAAGACCCTCTCTCTTCACGAGGTCTGGCTTTATTGACTTTCAAGTCACGACCCATCCATGCAGAACCGTCGAGGGCTTCGATAGCGGCTGTTTCTTCTGCCTCGGTTCCCATTTCGACAAAGGCAAACCCACGCATCCGACCTGTTTCGCGATCGGTGGGGAGTTGCACTCGCTTCACCGTTCCATGGGCAGCAAATGCTTGATTTAAATCATCTTCTTTTACGTCGTAAGATAAATTTCCAACGTAGAGTGACATAGCGTTTCTCCAGAATAAAAGAGTATGGGGAACTACATTCGGAGAAACGTCTATTCAACGAATTCAAAACCGAAAATAAATCTTGTTAATAACGCTAACACAGGACGAGGATCTTGACGATAGCGGGATAGCTTTAGCGAATAAACCTAGCCATAAATCGTAGTTTTGCCCTTATGTAACGCTGAGTAAATAACTGAAGAGAGGTGCAGATTTCCGATTTGAGTCAAGACATTTTCTGCGATCGTTACTGCTAGTAAATCATCGCTTTAGAGTTTTCTTGATGCGGCTCTATGGACGGAGTGAAGGGATTAATTTAGGGTAGATTGATCAATGGCTCTTAATTCTCCAAGCGTAATGACTTCTTCTTTTTCGGTCAGTTTCCCCATTCGAGTCGGGTTAGTAGGCACGGGGTATGCTGCTCAACGGCGGGCTGAAACAGTGAATGCAGATTCTAGAGCAAAGCTGATGGGCGTGGCGGGGCACACGCCAGAGAAAACGCAGGAGTTTGGTCACGTTCATCAGACTCAATCGTTTAGCGTTTGGACTGAGTTGGTCGAAAACTCTCATATTGATCTGGTGATTGTGTCGGGCGTAAATCGGGATCATGGCACAATCATCCAAGCTGCCCTCTCAGCCGGAAAGCATGTCGTCGTCGAGTATCCTCTCTCGCTCACGGTTAAGGAAGCAGAAGCCGCGATCGCGCTAGCCAACTCTCGCCATTTATTGCTGCACGTCGAGCACATTGAGTTATTGGGCGGAGTGCATCAGGCGCTAATGAAGATGTTGCCTCAGATCGGCACTCCTTTTTATGCGAGGTATGTCACGATGACTCCTCAGAATCCGGCTCCGCAAAAGTGGACGTTTGAGCCAGAATTATTTGGCTTTCCGTTTGTCGGTGCGTTGTCTCGTCTCCATCGACTGACTCACGCCTTTGGTGAGGTGGCTACGGTGAGTTGTCAAAACCGCTACTGGCAGTCAACGCCCGATTCTAGTCATTATTCTGCCTGTGTTTGTATAGCCCAGCTTCGATTTAAAAGCGGACTGATTGCTGAAGTGATCTACGGCAAAGGTGATGCGGTTTGGCAACCAGAACGCAAATTTGAAGTGCAGGGCGACACCGGAGGACTGATCTTTGATGGCGATGGCGGCGTGTTGATTAATCGTGAAGGAGGTCACTCGATCGAAGTCGGAGGTCGTCTCGGCAGCTTCGCAAGAGACACCACTGCTGTGCTGGATTGTTTAATTGACAGCACTCCTTTATATGTCACGCCAGAAGACAGTTTGTATACACTGAGAGTGGCAGATGCAGCACGGCGATCGGCAGAGACGGGAGACGTGATTCCCCTATAATCACCGTCCTAGCTTATTGGGAACTCCTTCACAGCCGCCGGGAATTGTCGTCCTGGTTTTTGAGCCGCCCCAAGCACAGCAATAGTAGTGTTGCTCTAGAGACATATCTTCAGCGTCTGTAAAATCGGCGTTTTCGACGACAGCGCCGATGTGGACACTTGTTTTGTAATGAGGTGGCTCAGTGCGGCTGCGGGGTGAGGCAGTTTCGTCGGTTGTGTCGCAAAAATGGTAGGGTTGGAGGGTTTAATATTCTCTGGCTTCAATCTAAATGACATCCCAATCGCTGTTTAAGTGGCGGCATTTCTTGCCAGAGATCATCCTGCTGAATGTGCGGTGGTATCGTCGTTATCCCCTGAGCTACCGGAACCTGGAAGAAATGATGGCAGAACGAGGAGTGGAGGTGGATCATTCGACGATTAACCGCTAGGTGTTGAAGTTTGCCCCAGAACTCGACCAACGGCTTCGACCCCATTTGAGCTTGACCCATGATCCGTGATTCGTGGCGGGTGGATGAGACCGATATCGAGGTCAAAGGGAAGTGGAAATATCTTTATCGAGCGGTGGACTCAAGGGGCAACCCGCCGGACTTCATGCTGAGTGCAAAGCGAGACGGGAAGGCAGCCGCAAGGTTTTTCCGCAAAGTGCTGAAGGCTCAACACACCCAACCACCCCGAGTGATTACGGTGGATAAACACGCTGCCTACCCAGTGGCAATGGAACCGTTGAAAGCCGATGAAACGATTGCAGAAGCAACGGAATTACGCCAGATCAAGTATCTCAACAACATCATTGAGCCGAACCACCGAACCATCAAGCGAATCGTGAAACCGATGATGGGCTTCAAGTCGTTCAACCCGGCAAGAAGGACATTGGGGGGCATTGAAGCGATGAATATGATTCGCACAGGACAAGTGAATGGAATTGCTCAAGGGGACAGTGCGTCTCAAACGAAGTTTATTGAAGAACTCTTCGGAGTGAGCGCTTAATAGGTATTGTCAACTTAACCGGGTCTGTTCAAAATTAAGCCCAATCATTCCTGATTCGTCAGGTGCGCTCAGACTACGCGGCAGAATTCAGCCCAGCAACTTCTCGCCAATCTTGAACGCGTTGGCTCATCTGTTGGCGATAGCGTTTGGCTGTGAGTTGATGTTGTTTCGGGTGGAAATGGTCTCGAATTGGTCCAAAGGCTGAAAGAAAGCGTTGGGCTTGTCCTGGCGATTTGAATCGCCGCATTCGGCGCTCTCTCACTCGTGGCGGCTGATGGGAATTCTCGGCTCGATTGTTCAATCCCTTATGCGCTCGATGCTCCACCCTCGGCATTACCTGTTTCTTCGCCGCTTCGTGACTTTTGAGTTTGTCCGTCACAATCACTCGTGGCACGAAGCCTTGTTTCTTCAACAGTTTGCGACAGAATCGCTTCGCTGCATCGGTATCCCGTCGCCGTTGGAGCAACACATCCAGCACGTTCCCCTCAGAATCCACCGCTCGCCACAAATAATATTGCTGCTTTTTGATTGTCACCACCCCTTCATCTAAATGCCATTTATCGGTGATGTAAGGACGTTTGCGCCGGAGCTGATTGGCGTATTGCTGCCCGAATTTCTGGCACCATTCCCGAATCGTCTCATACGTCACCTCGATTCCCCGATACCGCATCATTTTCTCAATGTCCCGGTCGCTCAAGGGGAAGGGGTAATAAAGCCAGACGCAGTAACTGATGATTTCGCCGGGGAATCGGTGACGAGAGTACATGGGCAAACAGTCGCGAATGGAGTGGAATCAGTACGATTATTCTACCTTTGAGTGAAGTTGACAATACCGCCTGATTGAGTCGTGCAACAAAAGCATCCTGATTTCGGCGCTTTTGCCACGCCTGAGCGATATGGGCACAAACTAACCGTGCTGCCCGAACCATGAACGTCGTCAATTGATGCTGTTCTTCCACAGGAAATTCTCTCGATTGTTCAAACACCTGCATTGCACTATCAAAAGCAGTTTGATAGACCCTCAGTTCTCGATAACTAATCACAAATGAGTTCTCCATCATTGACCTCTGCATCCGTCAGGACATCAAACAATAAAAACAGAGTCATCAACCTGTCGCTGAGGCTGAACTCCCAGAACCACCTAGACAGCCACAATCAGCAATACATACTGCTTCTAAAGCTTTTTTCCTGTACTTAGATCACAAGTATCTGAGAAACTGCTGAATTTAGACTGAATAGTTAGTAGGGATAAACTCAGGAAATTCCGGGTCTAAGTTCAAATAAGCTTCAGAATTAACCTCGACTATCTAGAGAGTCAAGACCTTGCAACAATTGGGTGATGGGTCTCTGTCACGCAATCGCTGTCGAGTCAAAATTCTAAAATCTGGGAAAAGAATCATGAATTGGAAAGTAGCGTGTTTACTCTCTGGGCTGACCTTATCGATCGCGGTGCCCGCTTATTCTAGTAGCAACAATCAAGTTGAGCAGAGTGCTACCCTAATCGCTCAAAACCAAGGCGATGCTATGAAAGGGGGCATGATGCAAGGTGATGCCATGCATGGGGACATGATGCAGGGGGATGCTATGAAGAAGGCGAGTGCGACGCTAACAGTCGGTAGCAAAGGAGAATCTGTCAGAACAGCTCAGAAGCTTTTAAAGCAGTATGGATTTTACACTGGCTCTATTGATGGAGTCTATGGAAATGAGATGCGAGCAGCCGTTATAAAGTTTCAGAATTCTAAGAAGATTTCCCAAACGGGAATGATTGGACCAACCACTCAGGCAGCAATGCAGCAGGGGAATGCCATGAGAAATGATGGTGCAATGAAGCAGTAAAACGCAGCCACCACGTCCCACGTTAGATTGCAACAAAGAATTAGGCTTCTTGCAGAAGGTCGTGCGAATGACACTGTGAAAAGCCTAATTTACTGATTATCACAGACCCGAAAAATGAATACTGCCAAATCGCTGTAGAGAATTTAGACGTTAATGCTTAGAGCAATCTAAAGAAGAGCACTAAGTATTTGGACTGTGCCTCGTGATCTCAAAAAAAAGATGGAATCTACCAGACAATCGTCAATGATCTGTAGAGCCGTGCAAGGCATTGTTGGTCAATTCGTAGGCAAAAGACCTTTAAAGGGATTGTGTCGCAAATACTTTTTAGTGACAAACTGAAGTATCTCGTTTGCATTCCGTTAAGCGCTAATTCCGAAGAGTTCCTCAATGAACTTCACTTGAGACAGACTGTCCCCTGGTATGTTGAGAGTGTTGCAGACCGCTGTCCCCAAGATTCTGCAAAACCGTAGTAAAGCTTGGGTCGCCATCCCTGCTCGAAGCGCTGAGAACTCGTAAAATCGCCTGAACCGTAGAGCCCGCATGAAGCCAGAAAAAGTGCAGTCTTCGAGCAATTCGATTCAATCAGAGGTGAACCTGTGATGCAACAACACTCGCAATGGGTGGGCATTGATGTCAGCAAAGCGACTTTAGATGTATTATCGCTCAGCAGTTTCAAGTTCAGAATCAATCGACTGCTATTCACCTCGATCGATAGACTCTAAAATATCTTGCTCTTCATCATCACGTTTGATATTCATGTCATTCTCCTAATCTCATCTAAAACTCAACATTTTCATAAAGTTCAGACAGCGAGATCGTTACCCCAATTGTCGAAAGCGAAACCTTTGCTTCTCGATCGTTGTACTCTGTAAACAACCACTGATTCGCGCTTTGTTTGACATACTGTTCTAAAGGCAGCTTGTCCTGATCAATCAACAAATATTCCTGCACCGTCGCGATCGTTCGATATGCCTCAAACTTTTCAGCGCGATCGTGAGCTTTGGTTGAATCAGACAGCACTTCCGCAATCAAAACTGGATTCATCACCGTATTCTTGCGTCCTGGCTATAACTCAACCGGTTTCGACACAATCATCACATCCGAATAAGTATAAATATTGCGCTCAGGAATCCACATCCGCTGCTCGGTAACCCTTGTCCAGCACTGAGATCTCCGCTCTGCTGCACCAACTCCCGCCGGAAGCGATCGATCTCATCTGCCGCCATCCCCCCGAAAATTATCATCCAAGGCTTTACCAGACTCTAACTGCTCGCTATCCATCAATAAGGTGCGCGGACGAGCCAGCCGATTGCCATGTTCATCGTAGTTCCGAAACAAAGCCAGTCGCCCCTCATGGGTTGTAACACTGCTATCTTCCTGAACCCGCTCAAATCCCGAAATGAAGTCCTACACCAACTTAGAAGGGTTGTGGCGCAAATTCTTTTTAGTGATAAAGGAACTATCTCAATCTCGTTTCCTTAAGCAATCACCCCGAAGAGTTCTTCAATAAACTTCGTTTGAGACGCACTGTCCCCTTGAGCAATTCCATTCACTTGTCCTGTGCGAATCATATTCATCGCTTCAATGCCCCCCAATGTCCTTCTTGCCGGGTTGAACGACTTGAAGCCCATCATCGGTTTCACGATTCGCTTGATGGTTCGGTGGTTCGGCTCAATGATGTTGTTGAGATACTTGATCTGGCGTAATTCCGTTGCTTCTGCAATCGTTTCATCGGCTTTCAACGGTTCCATTGCCACTGGGTAGGCAGCGTGTTTATCCACCGTAATCACTCGGGGTGGTTGGGTGTGTTGAGCCTTCAGCACTTTGCGGAAAAACCTTGCGGCTGCCTTCCCGTCTCGCTTTGCACTCAGCATGAAGTCCAGCGGGTTGCCCCTTGAGTCCACCGCTCGATAAAGATATTTCCACTTCCCTTTGACCTCGATATCGGTCTCATCCACCCGCCACGAATCACGGATCATGGGTCAAGCTCAAATGGGGTCGAAGCCGTTGGTCGAGTTCTGGGGCAAACTTCAACACCCAGCGGTTAATCGTCGAATGATCCACCTCCACTCCTCGTTCTGCCATCATTTCTTCCAGGTTCCGGTAGCTCAGGGGATAACGACGATACCACCGCACATTCAGCAGGATGATCTCTGGCAAGAAATGCCGCCACTTAAACAGCGATTGGGATGTCATTTAGATTGAAGCCAGAGAATATTAAACCCTCCAACCCTACCATTTTTGCGACACAACCGTTAAATCAATCAAATCACTTGCTAAGTCAGGTAACTTAACGTTCAATAAGCTAGTTTCTTCTGCCATTTCTGATATGCCGTTCCATGCCACACTAACCCAACTCATTGGTATTTTGGGTGCCACTGCCCACCACTTGACCGATTTCACCCAAAAGGCAACTGGCATCACCACTGACAGCCGTCACATCATACCGGGAGACATTTTTTTAGCGCTGCGGGGCGAAACGTTTGATGGGCACGAGTTTGTGAGTCAGGCATTAAAGCAAGGCGCGATCGCAGCGATCGTAGATTCTCAATTTCAATCTTCTGATCTGCCGATGCTCACAGTCGAAGACACGCTTCGGGCTTATCAAGCGATCGCTCACTGGTGGCGACATCAATTCAACATTCCAGTGATTGCAATTACAGGATCGGTGGGCAAAACCACGACTAAAGAATTGATTGCTGGAGTGCTGTCTCGCTATGGGAATGTTCTCAAAACTCAGGCAAACTATAACAACGAAATTGGCGTTCCTAAAACGCTGCTAGAACTGAGTCAAGAGCATGATTATGCCGTTATTGAAATGGGAATGCGAGCGAGAGGCGAGATTGCCCTGTTGAGTCAAATCGCGAGTCCGACGATCGCAGTGATGACTAATGTAGGAACGGCTCATATTGGGCGACTGGGCTCACGCGAGGCGATCGCGGAAGCCAAATGTGAACTTCTGGCAGAAATGCCTAAAGCTGCGATCGCGATTCTCAATGACGACAACCCTTTATTAATTCAAACGGCTCAGTCTGTTTGGCATGGACAAACTATCACTTATGGACTAGAAGGCGGTGACTTTCACGGGCAACTCACGAATGCTGAGACGCTGAGAGTTGATGATCAATCGTTTCCTTTGCCCCTGCCCGGACAGCACAATGCGTTGAATTATTTGGCAGCCCTCACAGTCACGAAAATCCTGAATTTAGAGTGGTCAGCGCTTACAGATGGGTTAAATATTGAGTTACCTGGCGGACGATCGCGCAAATTTGAACTGGCGAACGATATCGTGATTTTAGATGAGACTTACAATGCGGGATTAGAGTCAATGCTGGCGGCGCTACGGTTGTTGGCAGACACGCCGGGAAAGCGTCACATCGCAGTTCTCGGCACGATGAAGGAGTTGGGAGACTGGTCAGTGCCGTTTCATCACCAAGTCGGGGCAATGGCAAAACAGCTTAATTTAGATGGGCTTTTGATTTTGGCAGACGAGGCAGAAGCCGAGGCACTAATGAGCGGAGCCTCTCCCCTGCCATCTGAGAAATTTTCAACTCATGAGGAAGTTGTGACTCGATTGAAAGAATTGGTGCGATCGGGCGATCGTATCTTATTTAAAGCATCTCGATCTGTGGGACTCGATCGCGCTGTCGAGCAATTTCAATCCCAACTTGTTTGACATACTCCCCTAGTGTTGTAGGGCTAATTCGTTTTCCATAGTAAATAGGGAACACCGTTGGGTTTGCTAGAAAGAAGATCTGTTCAAACTTGCTGTCTAGCGGAGGTTCCCTAATGTCTGAAGTCTCCATCTTCACCAGTCCACTCGTGGTCGCCTTGACTCAAATACGGGACTATCGCTCGTCCCAGGGTCGACGTTATCTACTCTGGCTGATGCTATTGACCACAATTCTGGGCGTGATGAGTGGTGCGAAAGGGTATCAAGCGCTCGAAGATTTTGGGGTGCGACACTATCCGTCCTTGGGTCAAGCGCTAGGCTTATCGCTGTCTCGCTTGCCCTCGGACACGACCTTGAGAAGAATGTTCCGTCAACTCGACTTCCACCAGTTAAATCAGGCGTTCAGTACCTGGGCAACGTCGCAGTTTTCCACCCTTGAGAAAGAATGGGTGGCGATGGATGGCAAGAGCATCCGGGGAACGGTACAAGCGAGTCAGTCGGCGGTGCAAAACTTTATTGCCATCGTCTCCGTCTATAGTCACCAGCGCCGGCTTGTCCTAGGACAACAGAGCTATGAAAATAAAGGACAAAGTGAAATTGAAGTGGTGCGCCAACTTCTCGACCAGTTGGACTTGAAGGGCGTGGTGTTCAGTTTAGATGCCCGACACGCCCAAAAAAAACAGTCGAGGCGATTGTCGCGCAACAGAACGATTACCTGATCACCGTTAAGGGCAATCAACCTAAGTTGATGCAACCATTTCAGGCGGCAGTAGACCATCAAGTGCCGATCTCGCAGACGGAATCCCCTGACCTCAGTCATGGTCGCCAACTGAGGCGACGGGTGCACGTTTATCGAGCATCGCCTCAGTTGTCCCAAACGTGGAAGAATGCCCAGTCGTTAGGGGTGGTCTATCGAGAGGGCATTCGAGAGCAAACGCCGTTCCAGACGGTCAGTTTCTATTTATCTAGTTTGAGCACGACTGCGGTTGAGTTTGGCTTAGGAATTCGCCAACATCGAGATATTGAAATGGACTGCATTGGGTCAAAGATGTCATCTTTGAGGAAGATGATGCTCCCTTCTCGGAATTCACGCCTGCTCTGAACTGGTCTACAATCCGCGGGTTTGCTCTCAATCTCTTTCGGGGCAATGGCTACGCTTCCTTAACGAAAGCCATTCGGATCTTGGGAAATGATTTGTCTCGATTGCTTTCCCTCTTAACAACGAATTAGCCCTACCAGCTAAAGGGTATTGATGCTCCTATAGAGCCTATTTGGGATCTTGGCTAAGGAGCTAGAATCAGAAATAAATGCTCTATTCGAGTAGCCTAACCGACGCAGAGTGGGAAATCATCAAGCCACTGTTGCCTCAAAAGAAGCAAACGAGACCGCCCGTTTGGACAAAGCGCCAAATCTTGGATGGTGTTTTGTATCAACTCAAGAACGGGTGCAACGGGGGCGACCTGCCGAAAGACCTCCCGCCCGACTCGACGGTATTCTGGCACTACAAGCAGTGGCGCTCAGAAGGAGTGCTGGAGCGAATCAGAGATGCGTTGCACGCGCAGGTTCGAGCACAGGTCAAAAAAAACCAAAGTGGACAACCTGACTCCTGATAGACTCGCAGGCAGTAAAAAATACCTGTAACGCCAGTGTGGAATCGAAAGGGTTTTGCTTCTACAAATCGACGAATGGCATCAAGCGGCACTTGGCGGTGGACAGTTTGGGATTCCCTTTCTTCACCCGCTGCACAAAAGCCAATGTGTCGGACGACCCAGGATTGATTGAGATGCTGGCGAAAAACATCGACTACTTCAAGGATAAACCCGACGGCCTGCCCAAAATAACCATCCTGCTCGACAACGGGTATCATCCAATCGTGCTGACAAAGGCACTAGAGGAAATTGATCCTCAAATCATGACCAAACTTCAGTTTGAACTCGCTCCCAAGCCCACCCCAGCCCAAAAGCAGGCGCAAGGAAAGACGGGATTTGTGGTCGTAGCAATGCGATGGGTCATAGAACGCTCAAACGCTTGGATGGAACGCTGTAAATGTCTAGTCAAGAACTTTGAGAGAACGCTCGATCCTGCCACAGCTAAGGTCAATCTTTGCTTCATCCGATTGATGCTTAAACGGTTAGCCTCGAACTAGATCTCAAATGGGTTCTATAGAACCCATTTGAGATCTGATCCTGAAACCGAAAGCCTTGCAGATAGCTGGTTTTCTCCATTTTCTGGTAGAAAACAGTTTTTCTAAGCAGGTTCTACCGTTGATCGCAGAGTAACGGCTTACTTCAAAGCCAAGTATCACGCGAAAAGATGTCAAATGGGTTCTATAGAACCCATTTGGGATCTAGTTCGAGGCTAACCGTTTAAGCATCAATCGGATGAAGCAAAGATTGACCTTGGCGGTCGCATTGTCCAACGTTCTCTCAAAGTTCTTAACTAAGCTCTTACATCTCTCCATCCAAGCGTTTGAGCGCTCTACAACCCAGCGAGCCGCCACTGGAACAAAGCCCGATTGACCTTGTGCTTGTTTCTCGGCTTTCGAGGGCTTAGGGGAGAGTTCAAACCGAATCTTCGTCATGATCTGAGGATAGATCAGCTTAATGCTGTGGTGAGGGTATCGGGGTGGTAGCCGTGGTCAAGCAAGATAGTAATCTTGGGAATATTCACAGGCTTTGACTTGAAGTACTCGATGTTGAGGTCGAGCATTTCAATCAATCCCCCATCATCCGAGACATTGGCTTTCGTACAGTGGGTGAAAAAGGGGAATCCTAACGTATCGACCGCGAGATGGCGTTTAATGCCATTCGTTGATTTGTAAAAACAGAAGCCTTTGGAGTCTGCACTGGCATTGCAGGTATTCTTCACGGCTTGCGAGTCAATCAGGAGCCGTCTGGTCCACTTCGGTTTTTTTTGACGTGTTCGCGTACTTGTTCGTGGAGCGCATCCCGAATGGCTTCTAGCACTCCCTCGGCGCGCCACTGCTTGTAGTGCCAGAATACCGTGGAGTAGGGGGGCAAGTCTTTAGGCAAATCGCCCCAGTTACAGCCGTTTTTGAGCTGGTAGAAGATGCCATCCAAGATTTCTCGCTTCGTCCAACTCGGTGGTCTTGTCTTCTGCTTCTGAGGCAGAAGTGGCTCGATGATTTTCCACTCTGAGTCGGTCAAGCTGCTGGAGTAGGGCATTTTTGATAACCCTACTCCCATCAATCAACAGATGTCAAATGGGTTCTATAAACCTTGGGAATGACATACTCAATCCGACGGGCTGCCGCAGCCAAAAGCCGCGCTAACTCTTTTGCAGTCTTAATCGGTTCATAAAACGCCCGCTCTACTAGAGGAACCGACATTAGCGCTTTAGCCGCGATCGGCAACTCTCCCTGCCGCAACCGATTTAGTCGTGTCTCTAATTCTGCTGAATTCCAAGCAAACGTTTGAATATTTTGCTGACGTAGCCCGCCTTCCGTAGGCAATATCAGTGACACTTGACCCGTTCCTTCCTCTGTAGGCATCAGCAAATACATGACTGGCTGCTTCTCAGAAATTCGCTGGAGATAGTGCCCATAAATCCGCTGCTTCCACTCTGGAGAAGTCAAAAGGCATTGAAGCGTTTGCTCATCTGATCCATTTAACTCAGAGTAAAACCCAACCGCGATCGGACAAGTATCCGCCGCTTCTGCTGCATCATTGCCGGGACGCAGATACCAGAAGTCAGATCCTTGCGGATCGTGCTGTTTAACAGGATAACCTAACCTCTCTCTCAGCGCCTCAACCCGGCTTTCTCTTTCCACAGCCGTTTTGACACGAGTTAATTCCCTAGACATATAATTCTTGTGATTGGGCAAATTTGGAAATAAGTCGTTAAACAAATTCGCACACCAAGCTATCAACATTGCCGTAGAAAATTAGGCAATGCAATTCAGTTAGCACACGATTAAGTTGCTGAATTAGCTGCTAAAAACTAACCAGAAAGATTAGAAACAACATTAAGCTTTTAACATCATCTAAAAGCAAAATTCTTGACCACTCACCCAACTCATCTAGTCAGTGAAAGCTTCAGCGAGGAAAATATTTAGCAAGTAAATCCTCTGCGCTTTCTGTCTGCTCAACAGCCGAGCGGAGAAGCTTTATCGCGAGCGGAGACGGTCTAGATCTACGGTTTTCCCAGCGATTTACAGTCGGACAGGTAACCCCTAAACGGGTAGCTAGTTGTTCTTGCGTTAACCCCAATCTCTGGCGCAAACTCACAACCAACTCAGCCATATCTTTCAGATCATTCACATTCTTCAAGGCTTTAACAAGTGACCCATCAAATGTAAATTCCAGCCCTCATATCGTCATCAGTAAATCCATCATCTTTGAATTATCTTGATTGAAATAAAGGTTTCAATTTTATCCGGACAACGCGTCAATACGATCGATAGCTCCATCGAAAAGTAAAAATCTTGGCAACGATTGTCAGTTAACAGAGAAATTTTCAAGAGACATAAGCGATGGCTAACTATAGCAACCTGAAATCGTAAACCGTCAAACCTGCGGTCATTCATTCCAACTGAAATTAACTGCAACTAACGCATAAGAGCTGAAACCTTGATTCGCTCATTTTTTACGGCTGAAACCTTTGTCTTTTCGATGAACCTTGACTGCCAAGTGCAGAAGAGCGAGCGAATCGGGCGATTAAAAAAAGTTATTCGTCGAGGGGGTTCCTCCTTTGATCCAACCGAGATGGCAAGCGTTACAAGGCAACCCAAGAAAAGCGGTCAGGCTGAGTGTTGGTGGTGGTTCGTTTGCTATAGAAATGCCAACGGATGCTAAATGATGCGATTGGTCGGATAATAGTCTGTATCAGAAGAAACCCCTTAACTCAGGAATCGCGATGTCAAAAGAGAAAAAAAGTAACAAAGAAGCCAAAAAACCAAAAGCACAATCGGATGAAACCAAGAAGCCGAAGAAAGACCCTAAGCGATATGACTAGCTAGATGCCTAAGCTAGAAGATGGGGGCATTGTCAACTTAACCGGGGGTTGAGTTTAACTCAATCCCTACGGAATGTTGCGCACTGTTGGCGGTCTGTCCTCAGCTTGCACTTTTTGCCTTTGGTGTCGGCTCTAGCCCCTAATCATTCACCGATAGCATCAGCTGTGGGGTCGGGATGTGGTGATCCGCGCGAAGGGGGATGACCGCCGTACCCACGGCAAAAAACTCAATCACATGGGCACCCCAGGAATAGCGCCCCTCATGCAATTGTACGCCCACAATGCCTTCTGCTTTCAAGTGGATGGCCTCCGCCTGCATCCGCTCCATCGCGAGTTCGCGGGCATCGTACAACCCCTGGGTGAAGTGGGTCATTTCCACATTTTTACCGATGTTCTTGAACCACTGCCCAATGCCTTGGTAAGCCACATGGTAAACGCAATTGCCCATGACCATCCCAACGGGGCGATAGCCAGCCCGGAGAAGCGTCCAGAAGTCTTGCCCAGACAGGTCGCTCGTGAACGGTTTGTTGTCTAGAGTGCGGTAAGAGAGGTCAGAGTTGCGGGCACGCACTGCCGTTCCGATCGCCACAAATTCTGCCATGTTCGGTTCCCATTCCATGTGTTTAGCCGTCAAGCGTACGCCCACAATGCCATCAGCACCGAGAGCATCGGCTTCTTCCTCCATGCGGCTCATCGCCAGTTCGCGCGCATGGTACATGGCTTGAGAAAGGACGGTCATTTCCATGTTCTGGTTTACACCTGCCCACTGATAGCCAATGTGATACATGGAGCAGCCCACCACCATACCCACCGGATCAAAGCCCGCTTCTTTGACCAACAGAAATTCATTGACGGTCAGGTCACTGGTAAACAGGCGATGGGCTTCATCTTTACCCCGCATCGCCAGCAGTCGTTCACGGGCATGGGCAGGAAGATCGGAGGGGAGGGGAGAGTTCGTCATTTTGCTTAGCGTGCTGGTGGTTTGCTGACTTCAAGTTGGGAGACTTTGCCTTGGGCAAGGTCGTAATAAAGCAAGGGTGCTTGACGATCGCCCGCTACAGGCTGCGGATCGTGGATGATGGCGGTTCCCATCGCCACAAAATGTGCCAGCAGGTCGTGATAGATGGTTTTATTCAGTTCATATTCAATATCTTCAATCCCCATGTCAATGTGCATTCCAACGGCACCTTCACCCCCATGTTGACGCATATCGACGGTGAGACGCTCGGTTGCCAGGTGACGGGCTAGCTGAAATCCCTGCGTGTATTGGGTAATTTCCTGGTTTTGGTTGCTGCCTCTGCCCAAAAAGCCACCTCTGGTCATGTTGCGGGTGTTCCAATCGGTGTGGACGTAGTAGGAACAGATGCCCAGGACCAACCCCTTGGGGTAGTAGCCTGCCTGATGCAACTGCCAGAACTCCTGTCCGCTCAGGTCGCTGGTGAAAGGGTGGGGGTCGGGCTCCCGGTTGGGGATGCGGATGGCAGTGCCGATCGCGGTAAATTCTACCGTCCGGGCACTCCAGTCATAGCTGCCTCTTTGCAGCCGCACTCCAATCACGCCATGTGCACCCAGGAGCATGGCTTCCTGCTGGAGACGGGAGATTGCCAGTTCACGCGCTGCTAACTGAGCCTGACTGAGGCTGGTGAGTTCTCCGGTAAAGGTGCGGTAGCTGTTGAAGTAGCCCCAAAAGCTGACTTTATAGAAAGCCGTCCCCATCACCAGCCCGAGCGGTTCATACCCTGCTTCGCGGGTCAGCAGGTGTTCGTTTGAGGTGAGGTCGCTGGTAAAGAAGCGATCGCCCCGCTGTCGTTGTTGCTCCAAGCGATGACGGGCACGGTCAGGAATTTGCCCCCGCTCTAGCGCCCTGTGGGTAGCTTCGTGAGCTTCTCGCCGACTTTTAGCCTCTGCTGATTCCCAAAACGCCATCGCTCAACCTCCCAGGACAAATTTATCTAACGCCTGTCGGGTTTGGGCACTGCGCTCTGCCAGTTGCGCCAGTTGTTGGGCGATTTCTGTAGTCCATTGGTCAACCGACAGGTCTGTCGTCTTTAGCACGACTCCTCGCACCACTTTTAAGACTTTAGCGGTCACGGAACCCTGCTGTTCGCGGGTGATCTGATAATGGTAGTCATCAAACCGCACCAAAATTTCCTTGACTGGGTGGGTTTTGGTGAACAAACCACCCGATCTCGTCACAGTGGTTGCTTGCGGTAACGCTTGTGCCATTTTCTGGACCAGAAACTCCAGCAAGTCTCCTGCCTCCTGATGATCTAGACGGAGGGCTGCTGCTAAGACATCAACATGCAAAGCGGGATCAAGGTCTTCAGTCATGCCAAACTTACCGGGTAACTCACCACCATTAAAGCACTGGGTTTTCCGACGGGTGGTCTAGCGGGGAAAACCTTAATGTTCGATCGAGACTCCACGTCGTCGCTTGTGATCAAAGCACAACGGTCTCAATCTGGCTTAGCATCATGATGGGCGCACTGAATCGAATCTTCGGCTTTTGTTTGTGGCATTAGCGTTCATCTTGGTCAATCTCTGGGTCTATTTACTGTGGCATTTCGTGAGTTCTCCTAGACCCGGTGGGCGGCTTGTTTACCAGACATTGCTGCCCCTCAAAACCCTGCTAGAGTTCTTGAGTCATGCGGTTGAACGACGATTTCCTGTCATCACAGCAATTTATCTCTCTGGCTCAGGCTGACTTTGCAATCTACTGATCTTATCCAAATTAGGCGCTTAATGACCTCACGTTACCCTTTTTGAGCGAGATCGTGCTCAGTTGAGACCAGGAAGGCTATAGCCCAACTTTTTCAACGCGTTGCGGAACTTGGTTTCGGTCTCAAGGGGCACGACTAGATAACAGGCTTGTCCAGCGGTAATGGCTTTTGGTTGATCTGCCAGAAAACAAAACGCTTTGGTGCGAGAGTCATTGGCAATCAAGTTTGCCAGTGCCGTATCGCTACAGCGGATCAGTCGGGCAGAACCAAGATTATGCAAGCTGGTAGTGCGTGTCTGCAAGTCGGCAAGAAACTGGGCTACAGGTTGTGGTAGGGCTTCGCTACTACTGGCAATGAGGAACGTTCGCAGTTCATCCACACTTCGTCCTTGCGCGATCGCATCTAGCAACGTACCTGGATCTAATTGCCAGACAGCATCGGAACGGGGTTGCAAAAAGTTATCCAGGAAAAGGCGATCGGCGCGAGTGAGTGGTTGCACCGCTACGATTTCAAGATTTGACAAAATGCGTAGAACTTTCTTTTGTGGCAGCGTTGCCGGAGTGTAGCGATCGCTCAAACCTAGAAAATATGTTCCCAACGACGTGAGCCGAAGATAGGTTAGACCATCATACCGACTGAGCGATCTGCCGTAATAGTAATCCAGATCCCTACCTTTTTGAAAATTGAACACGCCATCATCAGGATATATATAGGCTACATCCATCAAGCCCAGAGTAGAGGCATATTCAAACAAAAAGCATAGAATATAGCGTGCTTCTAAAACTAGAAAACTGGCATCATAGAGCGATCCATACCCCTCCAACGTCAGGCTTTCAGGATTGCGGCTGACCTCAAATTCGTAACCCGCTGCGATTATGTAACGAAAAAAGTCATTCAGAGCAATCCATCGCCCAGCAGGACAATCTTTGAGCGCTTCGACAATTTTACTGCGTCGCCCAGCAACAGCGGTCAAGCTACGTTTGCCTTTACCTGTTTGCCCTTTGATGCTGTCAATCCGTCGCAATTCATCCAGCAGTGTATTTTTCAGCCAGTGCTTCCAGATGGCTTGTAGCGTCTTTTCCGGTGGCTCATTCAGGGCTTTCTGCCCTGCTTTTGTCAGGTTCAGCCGCTTGCCGCTCAATTCCACCAATTTGCCTGCCTGTAATAGCATCACCCAGGCAAAGGGCTTAATCGGTTCAATGGGATGATCGTATTTCCAGCCTCCAGGTGATTGGGTTTCTGTCCACTCGCTGTAATAGTCTCCTGCTTCGAGCACATCTGCGATCGCCGTCAACGTCGCGCCTGTGGGATAAAAGGTCTTATCGCTGATCGCAACTTTGCCCAAATCAACCAACCGTAGAACAGTTTGCAGGTCTCGCCGTGCGATCAACTCCGTCTCCTGCGACAGCAACGGTAATTCAATAGCACGGTCGATCTGTTTGCGATTACTGGGGTCATATCCCCGCTCAGTGCGAGAAAGCGTGGTCGGTAGGCTTTCAATACTTTGAATCCGCGTTGGTTCCGGCGGCGGTACAAATGCCTTCATCTGTGCCTTCAAATCCTGAGGCATCGTGTAACTATAGAAAAATAATGCCAAGAGCGAAGGTTTGTAACTGTAGGAATAGCGATCGCCCGTTCCCCATTTGGGTTTCTCACCATACTTGCTCACAAAACGTGCTTCCTGGTAGCGACCGTCGGCACCATACACAACTTCTGAGATTACGGCTTGCTGGAGGCGATCGCACTGTTGCCAAAGGCGTTTCAAGGATTCGCCCTGCAACTGCTGATGCACGTAGTCTACTAATTCAGCCTTGCGCGTTGGAACTTTTCCCGCTGGCAATAGATTTGCCAACACTTTCAACTGATCTACCATTTGGTGGTTGAGTGCCTCCAAGACGGTGGGAATGCGATCGGGTTGGGCATAGGACGGCATAACGAACGATTCCTTCAAACTGTTCAGTGGCTCTGGTTTCACACCTGCGCCGACTCATTGCTTCTGTGATTTGTGCGCCTGTCAGTTTGTCTAGTTTGACTCAAAGTGCACTCACGCGAAAGCTGGTTCCATTGCAAAAAGGTATAGGATTACTGAACCACTATGCACTGAAAGTGCATAGGTTCCTCAAGGGCTGAAAGCCCAAGTTAACTCATTCGAGTAAGAAATTGTCGTGATCCTGATTGGACGGATGGCGATAATGCTCCAAATACTCCTGTACCAGTTCCTCCGTGATATTTCCCGTACTCTACGCCCTATACCCAATTGCCCAAAAATGCTTGGCTCTATCGGAATCATTATGCGGATGTTCAGGGTAACATTTAACGGTAGCCGAGAAAGCTCAAAGTCTCATCAATGCGTTGATTTTCCTAAATTCGTTACTTGGCTTGCATAGTGCGAACGATAGACCCATGCGTGTGGGTCGAGACGAGTTCTAAGTCATCCTCAAATGCCCAATATGCTTGCACAGTCTGCTCGCGAAGGGCTGCTGACATCCAGGGCGACGCGTAGTGGTAGCCGATCGCCTTGACGCTGACACTATGAGCAAACACGCAGCCGATGATTTTGCCAAACCCATAACTGGGGGTTGTGGCGCAAATTCTTTTTAGTGATAAAGGAACTATCTCAATCTCGTTTCCTTAAGCAATCACCCCGAAGAGTTCTTCGATGAATTTCACTTTAGATACACTGTCCCCTTGAGCAATTCCATTCACTTGTCCTGTGCGAATCATATTCATCGCTTCAATGCCCCCCAATGTCCTTCTTGCCGGGTTGAACGACTTGAAGCCCATCATCGGTTTCACGATTCGCTTGATGGTTCGGTGGTCCGGCTCAGATGTTGTTGAGATACATTTGATCTGGCGTAATTCCGTTGCTTCTGCAATCGTTTCATCGGCTTTCAACGGTTCCATTGCCACTGGGTAGGCAGCGTGTTTATCCACCGTAATCACTCGGGGTGGTTGGGTGTGTTGAGCCTTCAGCACTTTGCGGAAAAACCTTGCGGCTGCCTTCCCGTCTCGCTTTGCACTCAGCATGAAGTCCAGCGGGTTGCCCCTTGAGTCCACCGCTCGATAAAGATATTTCCACTTCCCTTTGACCTCGATATAGAACCCATTTGGGATCTAGTTCGAGGCTAACCGTTTAAGCATCAATCGGATGAAGCAAAGATTGACCTTGGCGGTCGCATTGTCCAACGTTCTCTCAAAGTTCTTAACTAAGCTCTTACATCTCTCCATCCAAGCGTTTGAGCGCTCTACAACCCAGCGAGCCGCCACTGGAACAAAGCCCGATTGACCTTGTGCTTGTTTCTCGGCTTTCGAGGGCTTAGGGGGAGAGTTCAAACCGAATCTTCGTCATGATCTGAGGATAGATCAGCTTAATGCTGTGGTGAGGGTATCGGGGTGGTAGCCGTGGTCAAGCAAGATAGTAATCTTGGGAATATTCACAGGCTTTGACTTGAAGTACTCGATGTTGAGGTCGAGCATTTCAATCAATCCCCCATCATCCGAGACATTGGCTTTCGTACAGTGGGTGAAAAAGGGGAATCCTAACGTATCGACCGCGAGATGGCGTTTAATGCCATTCGTTGATTTGTAAAAACAGAAGCCTTTGGAGTCTGCACTGGCATTGCAGGTATTCTTCACGCTTGCGAGTCAATCAGGAGCCGTCTGGTCCACTTCGGTTTTTTTTGACGTGTTCGCGTACTTGTTCGTGGAGCGCATCCCGAATGGCTTCTAGCACTCCCTCGGCGCGCCACTGCTTGTAGTGCCAGAATACCGTGGAGTAGGGGGGCAAGTCTTTAGGCAAATCGCCCCAGTTACAGCCGTTTTTGAGCTGGTAGAAGATGCCATCCAAGATTTCTCGCTTCGTCCAACTCGGTGGTCTTGTCTTCTGCTTCTGAGGCAGAAGTGGCTCGATGATTTTCCACTCTGAGTCGGTCAAGCTGCTGGAGTAGGGCATTTTTGATAACCCTACTCCCATCAATCAACAGATGTCAAATGGGTTCTATAGAACCCATTTGACATCTAGCCATGCGCCAAACGCTTGAGCATCAGCCGAATGAAGCAGAGGTTGAGTTTTGCAGTTGCCTGATCTAAGGTGCGCTCAAAGTTCTTCACGAGACTTTTACAGCGTTCGACCCCAGCATTAGATCGCTCAACGATCCAGCGCGTTGCCACCCCGACAAATCCCGTTTTCCCTGGTGCGGCTTTTTCGGCTTTGGTTGGCTTGGGGGCAAGTTCAAACCGAATCTTGGTCATGATCTGAGGGTAGAGGGCTTGCAAAGCTGTAGTCAGGGTCTCCGGATGATAGCCGTTGTCCAGCAGAATCGTGGTCTTCGGGATACTCACGGGCTTGTCACGAAAGTAGTCGAGGTGCTGGCTCAACATCTCGATTAAGCCTTGGTCATCCGAGACGTTCGCTTTGGTGCAGTGAGTGAAAAAGGGAAAGCCCAGAGTATCAACTGCCAGGTGTCGTTTGATGCCATTCGTGCTTTTGTAAAAGCAAGAGCCTTTCGACTCGACACTCGCGTTGCAGGTATTCTTCACCGCTTGCGAGTCAATCATCAGCAGCGTTGTCCACTGGGCTTTTTTTTCACTTGTTCCCGGACTTGTCCGTGCAGAACCGTCATCAGTGACTCAATCGCTCCCGCTTCCCGCCACTGTTTATAGTGCCAATAGACGGTCGAGTAGGGCGGCAGGTCTTTCGGCAAGTCTTCCCAACTACAGCCATTTTTCAGTTGGTAGAACATGCCATCAATCAGTGCTCGCCTGGTCCAATTTGTCGGTCTCGTTCGTTTCTTTTGAGGTAGTATCTCAGCGAGTAAAGGTTCAAGAATTGTCCATTCTGCGTCAGTGAGGCTGCTAGAGTATGGCATGGCATCTGAGTTCAAGTTTGGCAATGACCTTACTGTAGCTGAGTAAAAGATGTCAAATGGGTTCTATAGAGCATGGCTTTTTTGTGTTCTAAGAATGACTCACGTCAGGCACTTTAGGAGTCGAGCGGTTGGCGAGTGACCCCAGAAACCGTACGGTGATCACTATGCAAAAACTTATGAGATGTGGCAGCAGGCAGGAATCAATGTGCCGCCTGTCCTTATTGTGGTCTGCAACAACACGTCTACTTCTAAGGGTTGTGTCGCAAAAATGGTAGGGTTGGAGGGTTTAATATTCTCTGGCTTCAATCTAAATGACATCCCAATCGCTGTTTAAGTGGCGGCATTTCTTGCCAGAGATCATCCTGCTGAATGTGCGGTGGTATCGTCGTTATCCCCTGAGCTACCGGAACCTGGAAGAAATGATGGCAGAACGAGGAGTGGAGGTGGATCATTCGACGATTAACCGCTAGGTGTTGAAGTTTGCCCCAGAACTCGACCAACGGCTTCGACCCCATTTGAGCTTGACCCATGATCCGTGATTCGTGGCGGGTGGATGAGACCGATATCGAGGTCAAAGGGAAGTGGAAATATCTTTATCGAGCGGTGGACTCAAGGGGCAACCCGCCGGACTTCATGCTGAGTGCAAAGCGAGACGGGAAGGCAGCCGCAAGGTTTTTCCGCAAAGTGCTGAAGGCTCAACACACCCAATCACCCCGAGTGATTACGGTGGATAAACACGCTGCCTACCCGGTGGCAATGGAACCGTTGAAAGCCGATGAAACGA
>CBDICO010000012.1:0-1184770 GCA_965277365.1 Phormidesmis sp.
TGTGGCAGCAGGCAGGAATCAATGTGCCGCCTGTCCTTATTGTGGTCTGCAACAACACGTCTACTTCTAAGGGTTGTGTCGCAAAAATGGTAGGGTTGGAGGGTTTAATATTCTCTGGCTTCAATCTAAATGACATCCCAATCGCTGTTTAAGTGGCGGCATTTCTTGCCAGAGATCATCCTGCTGAATGTGCGGTGGTATCGTCGTTATCCCCTGAGCTACCGGAACCTGGAAGAAATGATGGCAGAACGAGGAGTGGAGGTGGATCATTCGACGATTAACCGCTAGGTGTTGAAGTTTGCCCCAGAACTCGACCAACGGCTTCGACCCCATTTGAGCTTGACCCATGATCCGTGATTCGTGGCGGGTGGATGAGACCGATATCGAGGTCAAAGGGAAGTGGAAATATCTTTATCGAGCGGTGGACTCAAGGGGCAACCCGCCGGACTTCATGCTGAGTGCAAAGCGAGACGGGAAGGCAGCCGCAAGGTTTTTCCGCAAAGTGCTGAAGGCTCAACACACCCAATCACCCCGAGTGATTACGGTGGATAAACACGCTGCCTACCCGGTGGCAATGGAACCGTTGAAAGCCGATGAAACGATTGCAGAAGCAACGGAATTACGCCAGATCAAGTATCTCAACAACATCATTGAGCCGAACCACCGAACCATCAAGCGAATCGTGAAACCGATGATGGGCTTCAAGTCGTTCAACCCGGCAAGAAGGACATTGGGGGGCATTGAAGCGATGAATATGATTCGCACAGGACAAGTGAATGGAATTGCTCAAGGGGACAGTGCGTCTCAAACGAAGTTTATTGAAGAACTCTTCGGGGTGATTGCTTAAGGAAACGAGATTGAGATAGGGGTATGGTTAGCCTAAGCCAGGGAGTCACCCCCCTGACTCGGCTTCAAAACCGGACGTGTCAGGAATACCAATTGTCGGCTCGGTTTCCGTTGCATGGATCTGGTCGTGGCAGTGTCGATGCAAAAGCCTCAGATTTTGATAGCTTGAATGGTGATGATTCCCATCGTGGTGATGCACTTCTATCAAGTCTTCTGAGAAAAAGTGAAGGTCACAATGAGCGCATTTGCCGTTCTGCTGTTTCAAGAGGTTGGCTTTCCAGGGAGAGAGACCGGGATAGTTCCGGAGTCTTTTGCCCCAATAGAGCCAGTCTCCATTATGACGCGACAATTAGATAGGCGTAAATAGAAGGCACACGACAATTACTTAGTCTAGGTATCGAGAAGCAAATTTAGAACGCTCATCAGATCGCCCAGAGTGAGGGATGTCAATGGTACAGCGAGGTAGCCAAAAGAAAAGACACTAAGAGAGAACCCCTAACGCAAATTAGAGACTCCTAGTGCCCGTCCAAATTAATTATCAACAAGTCCAACAGTACATGAATAAACGAGATTCTGGAGTAGGACAACAAACTGCTGCGGCAAAAGCCGGTATCTCCATCCGCACCGGAAGTCGGATTGATACCGGAGTCCATCAACCCCAGCAAGGCAGACCCCGTGATTGGTCAACCCGCGCCGACCCTTTGGAGGCGGTCTGGTTAAGTGAGCTAGAACCGATGCTCAAAGCCGAGCCGCGCATTGAACCGATGACCTTATTTGAGTATTTACAGGACACTTATCCCGGCGAATATGAAGGCGTTTTGCGGACAGTGCAACGACGGGTCGAGCGCTGGAAAGCTGCCTGTGGCAAACCCAAGGAGGTGATGTTCAAGATCCGTCATGAGCCAGGAGCAATGGGTCTATCGGATTTCACCCATCTCAAAGGGGTGACGATTACGGTCAAGGGTCAATCCTTTCAGCATCTGCTCTACCACTACCGCTTGGCATACAGCGGCTGGCAATACGTGCAAGTGATTCAGGGCGGAGAGAGTTTTGTCGGCTTGTCCCAGGGCTTACAGAATGCCTTGGCGGCTTGTGGCGGCGTGCCCCAAACCCATCGCACCGACAGTTTGAGTGCGGCTTATCGCAATGTGGGAGGACGCAACCCCAAACTGACCCAGATGTATGGCGAAGTGTGCAGCCATTATCGAGTCCGCCCCACCCACAACAATAAAGGCGTTGCCCATGAAAACGGCTCTATCGAATCGCCTCACGGTCACTTCAAACGCAAACTCTGCCAAGCCCTATTTCGACGGGGTAGTTTTGATTTTGAATCCGTCGCCGCGTATCAAGCCTTGATCGAACAGGTCGTTGCCCAACAAAATGCTAAACGGACTCAAAAGTTTGAGATTGAAAAAGCTGTTCTGCAAGCCTTACCTCGCTACCGCTCTCCCGACTATGAAGTGCTGAGCGTCAAAGTCAGTTGCTATAGCACCATCACCGCCCGTTGCATTCTCTACAGTGTGCCGTCTCGCTTGGTGGGACAACGCTTAACGATTCACCTCTATCATGACCAACTCGTGGGCTTTGTCGGCACCACGACCGTCATGACCTTGCCCCGACTGCATGTCCATGGCAGTGCGAAGATCCGTCGGGGTCGTAGCATCAACTATCGCCATCTGGTTGAAAGTTTGCGCCGCAAGCCCAGAGCCTTTTTACATTGTGATTGGCAAGATGATTTACTGCCCAATGAACAGTGGCAGCAATTGTGGCAACGGGTGAAACAGGTCAATGAACCCGACTTGGCGGCTCGATTGATGGTTGAAGCCCTCTACATTGCCGCGACCCAGGACAAAGAAGATGACGTGGCGACCTATCTTCAGACTCAATTGGCCGCTCATCCGCCGACCCTGACTTTGAGACGATTGCAACAGGGTTTTGACCTGATTCCCGATGCTGCCGCTCTCACCCTAATGGAGACGACTCAACATCACCTCGCCACCTATGACCAACTCCTCGAATCCACCCAGCCCCTACCAGAGTCTCAACGACCACCTCAAACGCCTCAACCTCAGTCAGATGAAGTCTCAGTGGCAGCAAATAGAACAGCAAGCGACTCAGGAACACTGGTCTTATGCGCAGTTCTTGCTGGCATTGTGCGAAGGGGAAAGCCAACGCCGAGAGCAAGCCCGCCTGAGCCGAGCGCTGAAAGAGGCACAACTGCCTTATGGAAAATCCTTCTCCAACTTTGAATTCAATCACCTACCGGGTCTCAATCCAGCGGCGCTCATGCAATTGGCGCAAGACACAAGCTGGGTTGAGCAAGGGGGCAACTGCTTGTTATTTGGGGCTTCGGGCGTGGGCAAAACTCATCTTGCCAGTGCCTTGTCGCGCTCGATGTTGGAACTCGGTCAACGGGTTAAATTCTTTCCCGCTACCGCCTTGGTGCAACTGCTGCAACAGGCTAAGTTACAACTCCAATTGCAACCCTGGCTGGTCAAACTAGATCGCTACGATTTAGTTGTGGTCGATGATCTAGGCTATGTCAAAAAGTCTGAAGCTGAAACCTCGGTGTTATTTGAACTGATCTCCCATCGCTATGAACGCCGGAGTTTACTCATCACCGCAAATCAGCCTTTCAGCCAATGGGATAGCATCTTCACCGACTCGATGATGACGGTTGCCGCGATAGATCGCTTAGTTCACCACGCGACCATTATCGAACTGAAAGCGGAGAGTTTTCGGAAGCAATCGGCGATCTCTCGCACAAAAAATAAGTAACGGGTCAGAGGCTACTTCCTTCTCCTGTTCTAGCTTCTCCCTGGATGAGCAGAAGTCAGAACGCCAATTTGTGCTGTCTATTCTTAGAGCAACCCAAAATTCTGATGGTCAGTCACGGGAGAATTCATCTGATTAGTACAATATCCTGATAATTGTCGTTTCGGGTCAGCCGCGATCTGCTCGTCTTTTCATCTCGCAACCGATCTCAGCAGCTCAATAAGAGAAGAGAATGCCTTCAAATTTATACGCCTATGTAATTGACATTTAACACTCCATCATAAGGAGAGCGACTGGCTTTGACTTTAACATGGCGACGAATGGGCGTTTCAGGGTGTCCTCGAAGTATGAGTCCTTCGCGAGTCTGAAACACCCAGCCGCCCCCTTGGTTGACTAGCCAGTAGCGCGATACAATCTGATGACTGTTCAGGTTCGGGTGTCTATGCTTTGCCCAACGCAGTAGCCGTCCAAATAGGTGGTGAGACATCGCAGCAAAAGCTGCTTTGCTGACCACCGTGGAGTAATACTGGCACCATCCGGTAATGACCGGATTGAGGTGACAGATCAGTCCAGCTTGGGTTGCCCCTTGATGTGTGGAAACAATCGTTTTCACTTGTTCCAAGTGGTGCGTTTGACTCTGCGTGCTAGGTTTGATCAACGTCTTGAAGCCGTGTTTTGAGGCATACTTGCCGACCGGATATTGTCGAACCGAGAAGCCAAGAAAATCAAAGCCAGTCTGACCTTTCAAGGTGTGACTGAGTTTCATTTTCTCTGGGTGCAGAGTTAGCCCAACCTCTTGCAGCCATTGTTCAAGTGCGAGTTTGACGCGATGAAGGTCGGATTCACAAGTAGTGAACACCACAAAATCGTCGGCGTAAAACACGCTGTAGATCGGGTGCTGTTTGGTTCCCAATGACTTGAGGTGAGTTTCTAACCCATGCAGGACTATCAGCGCTAAAAGCGGTGACGCGACCCCGCCTTGAGGCACTCCACGTTCAGTCGGTTGGAAGCCTCCATCCAGAACTCCACACGTTAGCCAACCTCGAAGCTGTCGCAAAATGAACGGTGGAGCCTGGGTCTTTTTGAGTAAGGCGGAATGCGAGATGTTGTCGAAACAACCGGAAATATCCCCTTCCAACACATATTTAGGGCGTTGGCGGATGATATTGAAGATCGCTGCAATGGCATCTTGGCATGACCTCCCGACTCGAAAGCCATAGACATTGGGTTCAAGTTTTGCCTCCCATTCGGGTTCAAGCGCGAATTTGATCAGCGCTTGAGCGGCTCTGTCTGCCATGACGGGAATCGATAAGGGGCGTTTCCCTGATTTTCCTGGCTTCGGAATCCAGATCCGTCGCAAGGGTTGAGGACACGGTAGTTGACTCAGGGCTTGAGCCCATTGCAAACGTTGGCAAGGGGTGAGGGTTTTAATCCCATCAATCCCTGCGGTTCGTTTCCCCTGATTGTCTTGTGAAACCCGTCGCACAGCGAGGAGCCGTCCGTACCAGGACTTGATCAGTAACCGTTGTAATCTGTGAACTAACTTAACGTTGCCTTGTTGACTGGCTCTGTAGATCCGCCGTTGAAGCTTGAACACTTTCACCTGAATTTTCTTCCAGGGTAAGTGTTTCCATTCATATCTCGTCTGAAGTGACGGACTCATGACTTTTGTACTTTACTAGGGTTGTCTACGTCCAAATTGCAGTGTGTACGTCAGCGTATCCTGAGCATTACCTCAAGCGTTTGCTTTTTACACAATCCCAATCCCACTGTCCAGATCGTTAGCACTCACTCTGGGTTTCGACGTTTACCCAGAGAGGACAGTGGGGTTCCCACGTTCCGATGTTTGATGGTTGTTGTACTTAGGATTCCACTCTAGACCGGGTTTATCGAGGGTAGTTACGGGTCACTATTGAGATGCCCGCCTCTTTATCCTGTGCCTTTTGGCTGCGGTGTGTCAGCCTGATTTCACCGCTTACAAATCACGACCTTTCAAACATGGATTCCTTGCGTATCCCTATACAACTTGCTAGGCGGGATTCCAGAGTAGGCTTCCAGTTACCGCCGTTTAACCCCGCTTCAGGCGTTGATGGCAAGTCGCAAACCTGGGGGCTATGCTGTCACTCCACTACCGGGAGGAAGGGGCTTTCACCCTGATCAAACATCAGTTATCAAGGTTCGGAACCTTGCCTCTCATCTCCCAACCAAGGTCGGTTTCGAGAGAACGTGTCGCACTCAACTAGTTTGTGTCAAGGGTCAAATTAGAGGGGAAATCGCTCTTCGTACAGAATCGCGAAACGGTTGAGAGCAGGCTTCCAATTGGAGATAGGCATCGTCCACTTTTTGGCAATGTTGTGCATCGCCAGATAAATCACCTTGAGGGCAGACTCATCGGTGGGAAACGCCCGGTGATTCTTGATCACTTTTCTCAGGGTCATGTTGAGCGATTCAATGGCGTTAGTCGTGTAAATAGCTCGACGAATCTCTGGTGGAAAGGCAAAGAAGGGAATCACTCTCGTCCAGTGGTTCATCCAGGAACGGCTGATAGTCGGGTACTGTTTGTCCCATTGTTCGGCAAACTCGACAAGTTGCTGCTCTGCCTGGGCTTCTGTGCTGGACGTGTAAATTAGTTTGAGGTCAGCCGCCACTGCTTTACGGTCTTTGTAGGAGACGTAGCTGAGCGAGTTGCGCACCATATGGACAATACAGCGTTGCACCTGAGTTTTTGGGAAGACGGCTTCGATGGCATCAGCAAATCCCGTTAAGCCGTCACAGCAAGCAATGAAGATATCCTTCAAGCCTCGATTTTGAAGCTCGGTCAAAATGGACAACCAAAACTTAGCAGATTCATTCTGGGTCATCCACATGCCCAAAAGCTCTTTGTTGCCTGCCAGATTCACCCCCAGCGCCAAGTGAATCGCTTTGTTAATCACCCGTCCATCCTGACGGACTTTGACGACGATGGCATCGAAGTAGACAATCGGATAAACCCGGTCAAGTCCTCGATTCTGCCAGAGTTTTCGCTCCTCTTCCACCGCATCGGTGACTTTGGAAATCAATCCGGCTGAGACTTCCACCCCGTACAAATCTTGCAACTGCGCTTGGACATCGCGCACGCTCATCCCTCTCGAATAGAGCGATAGAATTTTGCTGTCAGCGCACAGCCCTGAAGGAGGGTTTCCCTCCGTAGCGCTCAGTCCTGAAGGAGGGCTTCCCTCCGTAGGGAACTGAGTAAGAAGGGGACTGTGTAAGACAACCCATCAAATCGGGTCTGCCCTTTCGGCACAATGACGGGTTCAAAGGCTCCGTTGCGGTCTCGCGGGATAGCAATCTCGGCTTCGCCAAACTCTCCTTTGATTGTCTTTTTGCTGTGTCCGTTGCGTCGATTTCGAGGCGTGGTTGCTGTGGTTGGCTCTGAGTGTTCCTCCTCCATGTGATGGACCATTTCTGCATTGAGACATCGTTCTACTAAGGCAGCCGCCAATTGTTTGAGAATGCCTCCGGTTCCGACTAAATCTTCTGGGCTTTGATAGCCTTCAAGCAATTCATCGAGCAATTCAGGTCGAAAGGTCATCATCGTTATGTTGGGGGTAGAGGTTCATTAGATCAAACTTCTGACCCTTTGACACAAACTACTTTACAATCCCTGAGATAGTTCCTTTATCACTAAAAAGAATTTGCGACACAACCGCAAGCCCCCTATCTTCATCTGTGAGTAGGTTGTCTAACCGCGTATGGTCAATCTGCCAAACCTGATTACTGCGAGTAACCTCAATATCTTCCTCAACCCATTTGCCATCTTTTTTCCCAGTCGTAACTTTGACAATGATTCTAGGTCCCTGTCCCGGATTGCGAACCTTACGATTTTTCTTCTCAATGATGGGATCGATGATTTTGTAGACAAACATGTGCGAGGGGTACTCACCCTCTTCTAACCCCAAGTCAAGTTCAGCGTGCCCCTTCACTTGATTATTGACAAGGTTTCGGGTCATGCCTAATTTTGCTTTAACGCCATCGTTGTGAGTCTTGAGAATAAACTCTGTCCAATACTGAACGGAGTGCTTTCACCGTTTGCAACCCTTAATCTGCCCTGCATCAGATCGTGTGGCTCTAGCGATCGAAGCTAAACCCTCTTTCTCAGCTTTCTCTAACCATCTCGTTATCGTTCTGGGATGTATTCCCAGCCGATCAGACCACAACTGAATCTTTTCTTGCTTGAGTTCATCCGAAGCCTGCATGATGTCTTCGATCGCCTCAATCTTTCGCATCACCTCTCTTCGCTTATCCAGATCCTCGACAAGCTCGATCAAAATCTTGTGTGCAGGTTGCTGCTCCTCTTCTACAAGGGCGGTTACCACAGGGGGAGCGGTGGGCAACAGATCATCAGATCTAGGTTCTAGGCTCTTCATAAGCTAAACTGATATACCTTAAGAGATGCTAGGAAAAAGGCAATTATCAGTTTAACTAGTTTTTAGGGCAATTTCAGAAAAAGGCAAATATCAGTTTAAGCCTGACAGTAGAATAAAATTACACTAAAAAGGTCTGAAATAAGGATGCACAGACCACTTCAGGCTTTGATTTGAGTTCGACACTAAGTCTTTAAACTGGACAAATAGCTCTTTAATGGACACCTACTAGAGCATTCTATTTAACGGTTTGAGTTTGGTCGCCTTGTCTGATTTTTAGACTACCTCGTTTAAAGGCAACGTCGGTTTTGAGGTTGATGGAAACATAGGACAGGGGTCACGCTGAAGATGCTTTTATGCCATCGAAGGAGATTGCGTACTCCAAAGGGTAGATTAAGCGGTTTTGCAATTTCGTTCGATCGATAGATTCTCTAGGTTATCTTTAGGCATATATTTTTGGAGTTCGCGACGATCGTAACTTCAAACACATTATTACTCTCAAATTATGCCTGACATTGTTGATACTGCGATGAGTGCGGGAACCTTTAGCACTTTAGTAGCTGCCATTACAGCGGCTGGTCTTGATACTGCACTTAAAAGTCCAGGTCCGTTCACGGTGTTTGCACCTACCGATGACGCTTTTTCTAAGCTGCCATCAGGAACGGTTGAATCGCTGCTAGAAGATCTTTCAACACTAAGAAAGATACTGGAATATCACGTTGTTTCTGGAAAAGTGATGGCATCAGATGTCGTTAAGCTGCATAGCGCAACGACCACTCAAGGGGAAGATGTTAAAATTGACGCTTCTAATGGTAGTGTCAAGATCAACAATGCAGTGGTTACCATACCAGATGTTGAAGCTGATAACGGAGTGATTCATGTGATCGATGCCGTTTTATTGCCGGGGTCAATCAGTCTCTAAGCATTCTTGAGATCGCTAGACGAATCACTGTTATCATTCTGCTAGCGATCGAGATCTAAAGCTCTCGAATTCTCAAAAGTCTCATGCGGAAAGGTTTTTCTTAACGTATGAGACTGCGATCGGAGTAATTTTCTGCTCTATTTGGGTCATAACATAGCGATCAAATGCTGTCCAAACTCTCGGTTGACCAAAGACACAGGGTTGCAAAATTCCCCACGTCACGCCGTATTGACGTAAATGAGCGTGAATCAAAGCTCTGTGCCCAAAAGTCTTTTGCTCAAACTCCAAGTTGACGACGCTTGGAGCGGCGGTTTCGACATCTTCGACATAGATAGAAGGTTTCGCGTCTAGTGCTGCTGCAAAAAGCGGGTCTTCTTGACGCAAAGAGTCTGGCTCTGCTTTTATCTGTTCACTGGTGACATCAGGAACCGCTGGGTTTCTTCGCCAACAGTAGGGTGTATGTCCCGCGTTCGTGTCAGGATTTCGCAAGTAGAGGAAACAGCGATCGCACTGCAACACATCGCACAACACGGGCAACAAGTCAGAAAAGACAGCATCCGGGTCGCTGGTATTCATCAAAACGTTCTCTAGCGCTTCAGGTAGCTTTTGCATTGAGCCTAAGTTGGAAAGTTTAAAGACAGTCAGTCAACAATAGAACAAATTCTTAACGAGCGATTACTGTTTTGGAGTAGGCTCCTCAACCGGACGAATAATCGCAGGTGGAGAGGTGACTTCTGGTTGAAAGATTGCTTGCAGAGCTTGTTCTAACGTTTGAGCCATCACAATTCGGTTTTCGTAGGCAACCACAACGCGGACAAGGGTTGGTAAACTGTTTTGGGTCGCTTCTAGATAAATTGGTTCTACATACAGCAGCGATTGCTCGATCGGAACAATCAGTAAATTTCCTTGAATAGCTCTTGATCCTTGCCGATTCCATAACGAAATTTGTTGTGAAATCACGGGGTCTTGATTGATGCGTGCCTCAATTTGCTCAGTGCCATAAATTAACCGCTCTTTAGGAAAGGTATAGAGCAACAAGCGACCATAGTTCTCACCGTCTGATCGGGCAGCTAACCAGGCAATTAAGTTCGTGCGCTCTCGTGGCGTGTAGGGCAGCAGCAAAATAAATTCTTCAGACGGGACGGTAGGAAGACTGGTAATCAAGTAGTATGGCTCAACCGGACGAGGCTCTGACCCATAAACTTCATTGGGAATTTGCCATTGATCTTCACGGTTATAAAACACTTGAGGATCAGTCATGTGATAAGTCATTAATCGCTCAGACTGAATTTTAAAAAAATCAGTTGGATAACGAATGTGAGCACGAAGCGTTTCTGGCATTGATGTCAGTGGCTTTAATAAGTTTGGAAAGATTGCAGACCACGTTTTAATAATGGGATCGCTGGCATCTGCGACATAGAAGTTAGTAGTACCATCATACGCATCGATCACGACTTTTACAGAGTTACGAATGTAATTGATATCGCTGTTCGTTGGCTCTGAATAGGGATAATGATTGCTAGTTGTATAAGCGTCAACAATCCAGTAAAGATAGTTTTGATTTGCTGGAAATTGACCTTTGTTGTTACCAGAATTTGCATCTACCGCCACTAAATAAGGATCGCTATCGTAGCGGAGAAATGGCGCGATCGCCCGAATCCGCTGATTAATATTGCGACGAAATAAGACCTTTGTTTGTGGTTGAAATTCCTGTGTTAGGAAGACTCTCCAGTCTTTTAGGTAGAGGCTAAACAACCCCCGTCGCCACCACGAGCCGATCGAGATGCCACCTTGCCCGTCATAGACGTTATAGACATTATCACTGCCACTTGGATAATCTAACTCTCGCTGGTGCGTTCCAGTCATCACATAGTCGTCTGTGATCTCACCGTAATAAATTCGAGGTCGCCCGATCGGAATTTCCGATCGAATCGCGTCACTGGATGTCACGAGTGCGCCGCTGTTTGTGTCACCAATATCTTTAACAAAATATTCTGGCAAGCCACCCGCCCCAACCGTATTCACCGGACTCACCGTAAACCCATAGCCGTGGGTGTAGATTAGATGACGATTAATCCAAGTTTGTGCCTGTTGGGGTACTGCATTTGCATCCATCTCTCGTGCGGCGATCAGCACCTGTCGGCGTTCTGCTTCAGGCTGAGTAGAGGGCAGATTTGATGCGTTTAGTTTGCGAGTCGCTCCTTCAGTTTGCAGGACGTAGCGATCAATATTGGCATCCGAAAAGCGATAGTAGAGGCGAATCTGTTGAAGTTGACGGTTGGTATCAAGGAGTGGTCGCTGATCCCACAGGCGAATATTGCGAATGGTCAATTCATTAGCTTGCAGATCGGCTTTGGTGAGTTGCCCTTGAGGATTGAAGGTTTGTGAATCGATCACTTCCAGCCCAAATGCCTGACGTGTTGAGGCGATCGTGCGTTGAATATAAGGTCGCTCTCGCACCAATTCATTCGGCTGGACGATCAAATATTGAACCGCTTCTGGTAAAACAACTCCTACTACAGACAGCCCGCTAAACAGCCATAGCGCCATCACAACCCAACGACGATGCTTTAATTTCGGTTGCCAAAAAACAGAGTGCCAGAGTAAGTAAAACGCGATCGCCAGAGCACAAGAACTCAGGACAATGTAGGCAGGTAGTTTTGCTCTGACATCCGTATAGCCCGCCCCATAGATTACCCCGTTTGTCGAATAGAGCAGTTGATAGCAACTCAACCCATTGCTAAGAGCGATCGCGCCCATCAAGCCTGCGCTGACTCGATACAAGTGACGTTGCTGCTGGATTGAAAAGCCTGGAAACCACCCCTGACTGAGACTATTGCCCGATAACAGATAAGTTAGCAGCACAGATACAAAACCGTAGAGAGAAAGTCCGATACTTAAAAATGCAATCAGTTCTCCAATGGGAAGCGCAAAGATATAAAAGCTAATATCACGATTAAATAAAGGATCAGTTGCATTAAAGGGAGTGGAATGAACATATTGCAGAACTGTTCCCCACTGTTGAGAGGCAATGAATCCAAATAAAATGCTTAACACGATCGCGATTGCAGCGAGTAAAAACAGAGGATAAACCAGCAATGCAATTAATGCAGCAAAGGCAATTCCTAGATACCATTGGGCATTGAGTGGATGAGCTTGCCAAAGGGCGATCGTGTCAAACGTTGAAGTTGATATACGGGTTGGCTCTGCTTGCCAATAGCTAAACGCAATGCGGCTGTAGTGTGCCAACATCAAGCCGATGAATAAGCTCAACCCCGATGTGATTGGTAGAAGAGTCTTGAGCCTAAACGGAATAGTTGAGTAGATTGGTTTTACGCCATCCTCGATCGGTTCAGAATATTTGTGGCGTTGAGCCAGCCTTAAATTCGTGAGCAAGTATCCGATCGCCAGAGCAGTCACTCCCGTCCACAAAGCACCTTGAGTAGTCAGTCGCCTCAAAAACACTGATAAATAGCCCACTTCTTGAAACCAAAAAGCCTCGGCTCCCAGATGAGCAACCCCATCTAATAGAAACCATCCTCCGAGGCAGAAGATTAAAAGTCGTAAGCCGTGTTTTCGCAGCACAAAATTTAGGGGGCAACGCAAATGGTTGATCTGGACAAATTTAAAGTCTTACCAACCATACACAGTATCACCTTGCTATAGTAGAGGGCTTTAATCTTGTTGATATCTGCTTATATCTCTCGAAGTTCTTGCAGTTCAAGCGTGCGACCTTGTTGGATAGTCGGGCGATTTTGAATCCACCAAAAAAACGCTGTACCCATGAGTACCAAAGCCATAAGCCCAACGATTTGGAGCATGATCGAGTAACGCATAGAGATGAGGAATGAGGTGTGTGAGGTAGAAACCGAGTTTCTTCAAGTCTGTGCAACCTTAAGGAGGCTAGTAAAAATAAGTTAACCATTTCGTAGGTAAAGATCGCCACGAACAAAGAGTTTAAGCCCTTTGTCCATCCAAGTTATTTCTGAGATATTGCATCTACGATCGTGGTGCAGTCTTGAGCAGGGTCGTTCTCTTGTTATTCACAGTTCTCGAACTCTAACATTCGTGCTAGATCCAGCTTCTCCATCATTCGACAGAAACAGATTGACGTCAGCGCATGATTCTATAGAATTCATCGCTATCTCTATAGAGGGTAACGAATGAGTATGTGAGAAACACAGAGCCTGATTTCGTCAAAAAATATAACCTTCGATGAAAATAAATTTGTATAAGATACCCTAAACAACTGATGATAGAAATCGGATGAAAGTAAATAGTTCCCACTCAAGTAGAATAGATATCTTAAATTCGCTGTAACGCCACATTGCAACGGTCTCTCTGGCAGCTAAAATCAGTCTCTAGTCAGCTTTTCACCTGTTACCTTTGCTAGCTAGCTGTGTTTCCGATTCATGTCTCAAGTATCTGTTAACAGTGCTGCCTGACTCAACCTGTTAACAGAATTCTAATATCTTAAAAACTTTTGTGATTTAACTCGTTGAGTTCCATTTATCAACTGGGCATCCTAGCAACGATCGCATCAAAGACTCGTGAAGGTTAAACTTGCCCACTGGTAAGTTTCTCTCTGCTTTGCCCAGCGATTCATTAGAGAAGGATTGTTTGAAAAAGTTTTGAGCTTGGCTATTCAGTTTTGACCGTTCTTCTTAGATTTTGCTAGATAAAGAATATGATCTCAGCTCCCCTATCGCCCAACGAAGAAGCTAGACTTCAAGCACTCTTTCAATGCCAGATCTTAGATACTCCGACCGAAGGGGTGTTTGATGAAATCACGCATCTGGCTGCTTACCTGTGTCAAACGCCGATCGCTCTGGTCAGCTTGATTGATTCTGAGCGGCAGTGGTTTAAGTCAAAAGTGGG
Organism: Phormidesmis sp.; assembly: GCA_965277365.1. GTDB lineage: Bacteria > Cyanobacteriota > Cyanobacteriia > Leptolyngbyales > Leptolyngbyaceae > Phormidesmis_A. The sequence continues at coordinate 13,828 of CBDICO010000012.1, forward strand.
GCTAACCGCAACCGAAACTCCGCGTAAAGTGGCATTTTGCGCCTACGCCATCTTGCAGTCAGAGCCTTTGATCGTGCCGGATGCTTTGGCAGATCAGCGATTTGATGATAATCCTCTTGTGGCAGGTGAGCCTTACATTCGATCTTATGCAGGCGTGCCCTTGACCACCTCTGAGGGCTACAGGTTGGGGACGCTCTGTGTGCTCGATCGCGTGCCTCGATCTCTGACTCACGAGCAGATTCAAGCTCTCAAAGTGCTGGCACATCAGGTTGTTCGGCAAATTGAGTTGCGTCATGCTCTCAGCGATTTGCAGCTTATTCAGACAGCACGTAAACAAAAATGGGAGAAAAGTCGGCATTTTTTCGCCAAAGTCGTGAGCGGGTTTGTGTTAGCTTCCGCAATTTTGGTGATCGTTGGAGTGGTGTCTCATCAAAGCCATGCCCAAGTTCTTCAAGGCAAAGTGTTAGAGGCACAGTCTCAACAGGTACTTTTGAATCTCACAGAAGTTCTCTCTTCTCTAGCAGATGCAGAAGCGGGACAGCGGGGCTACGTGATTACAGGCAAAGAGCAGTATTTAGGCTCTTATCACACGGGGGTGCAGCAGCTCAGTCAGGAACTAAAGGATTTACGATCGCAGACGTTCGCGAATCCTCAACAACAGCATCAACTTGATGCGCTTGAAGTCTTGATCAAAAGTAGGCTAGGTGAACTCAACCAAACCCTTGAGGTGCGACGAGAGCAGGGGTTTAACGCCGCCGCCCAGATTATCGACACCGATTATGGCAAAAAAGTTATGGTCAAGATTCGCTCTGCCATTAGCGAAATGCAGACTCAAGAGAATGCTGCCCTGAGAGAGCGATCGACGACCACGATCGTGAGTGCTCACAGAGCGACCCTGATTTCTTTTTTAGGCATTAGCTTAAATTTTATTATTTTGGCGCGAGTCTATTTTGCCATTCATCGCGAAATTCTCAATCGTAAGCGCATCGAAGACACCCTAGAACAAGAGCGCGACTTTATTGCAGCAACCTTAGATACGATCGGAGCCTTGGTCGTTGTTCTCGATGCTCAAGGAAGAATCATTCGCTTTAATCTCACTTGTGAGCAAATCACAGGCTACTCATTTGAGGAAGTTAGGAATAAACTCGTCTGGGATATATTTTTAATCCCTGAAGAAGTTGAACCTGTAAAAGCGGTCTTTGTTCGGTTGCAAGCCGGACATTTTCCAGGTAGCAATGAAAATTATTGGCTTACACGAGAGGGCGATCGGCGGCTAATTGCCTGGTCTAACACTGCGCTCACTGATTCAGAAGGCGTTGTTGAATATGTAATTGGCAGTGGCATTGATATCACAGAGCGTCGGCAAGCTGAGACAGATCTAAAAGGCTCAGAGGCAGAGCTACGTGCACTCTTTGCCGCCATGACCGATGTGGTTTTAGTCAGAGATGCAGACGGGCGGTGTATCAAAATTGCTCCGACCAATCCCGTTAATCTTTACAAACCTTCTGACAAAATGAGGGGCAAAACGCTGCATGATGTGATGCCACTCGCGCAGGCTGACCTCATCCTGAGTCATATCCAAATGGCTTTGAGCACTCAACAAACCCTGAATTGTGACTATAGCCTGACGATCGAGGAGCGAGCAGTCTATTTCTCGGCAAGCATTTCTCCTTTATCTCAAGATTCAGTGGTGTTGGTCGCACGAGACATTACCCAACTTAAGCGGGCTGAACAGCGTCGAGGCATCCAATATAAGATTGCTTGTGTCTTAGCAGAATCTTCTACGCTCCGTGAGGCAACCTCTAACGTTCTCCAAGTCCTTTGTCACACGTTGGGCTGGGAGTTGGGCGAGTTTTGGAGTGTCGATGCTCAAGCAAATCTGCTTCGACTCGGAGAAGTCTGGGTCACACCTTTGACCCCTCCAACCGACTTTGAAGCGATGTCTCGACCGATCACGTTTGCCCCTGGCATCGGGTTGCCGGGGCGAGTCTGGGAAACCAGAAACCCTATCTGGCTAAACGATCTCATGCAGGATGCAACCTTTTTACGATCGACCGCCGCCCCCACAGCAGGGTTTAATCAAGCGATCGGGTTTCCTGTTTTAGGTCATCATCAGATTTTGGGTGTGATCACATTCTTTAGTCGCAAGATTCGTCAATCTGATCAAGATTTGCTGGAGATGGAGACTGATCTCGGTCGGCAAATCGGTCAATTTATTGAGAAAAAACAAGCCGAAGAAGAAGTCCGTCAACAAAATCGGCGATCGCAACTGCTCTCTGACATGACTCTGCGAATTCGGCAGTCTCTCAATCTGCAAGAGATTCTCAACACAACTGTAGAAGAAGTCCGTCAGTTTCTCAAGGCAGATCGGGTGGTGCTTTATCAGTTTGACTCAGACTGGAATGGCAGCGTCGCAGTCGAATCGGTTGGAGCAAACTGGACTTCTACTTTGAATGCAAAAATCGAAGACAACTGCTTTCAGCATGGGTATAAGCAGAGATATGAGGACGGTTGGACGCAGACGATCGACGATGTTGTGCAAGCAGACCTCGCACCGTGTCATAAAGCAATGCTGACAAGGTTTGAGGTGCAGGCAAACCTGATAGTGCCCATTCTAGAAGTCAAAGGACTTTGGGGTTTGTTGATTGCCCATCAATGTTCTGATCCTCGTCAGTGGCGATCGTTTGAAGTTGATTTTCTTGTTCAACTTGCCAATCAGGTTGGCATTGCTTTAGAACAATCCCGTCTGTTGACTCAAGAAATTCGGCAGCGAGAACAATTAGCCCACCAAAATCTGGCGTTAGAACACGCTCGCAGAGAAGCAGAGCAAGCGACTCGCATGAAGAGTGATTTTTTAGCCACCATGAGTCATGAGATTCGCACCCCTATGAATGCAATCATCGGCATGACAGGGTTGCTGATCGACTCTAACCTCGATATACAGCAGCAAGATTTTGCTGAAACCATTCGGGTCAGCGGAGATGGCTTGCTCACTCTGATTAATGAAATCTTAGATTTTTCTAAACTAGAAGCCAATAGGATGGAGTTAGAAGTTCTAGATTTTGATCTAAAAAATTGCATCGAAGAAATTGCTGATTTGTTAGTATTTTCTGCCTGCAAAAAAGGAATTGAGATTGCCATATTGATCGACCAAAAGATTCCTATTTATTTACGGGGAGATGTCAGCCGATTGCGTCAAATTCTCATGAATTTGGCAGGAAATGCGATCAAATTTACTGAAGTTGGAGAAGTGGTTATTCAAGCTTTCCTTTTAGCAGAAACTCCAGATACCGCTATCATTTCATTCTCAGTTGCCGATACTGGAATTGGCATTTCTCCAGACGCGCAACGAAAGTTGTTTCGACCCTTTTCTCAAGTAGATGCTTCCACCACTCGAAAGTATGGGGGAACAGGTTTAGGGTTAGCGATTTGCAAACAGCTTGTTGATTTAATGGGAGGCACGATCGGAATAGAAAGTCAGGTAGAACAGGGTTCTAACTTCTCATTTACTATCTCATTTAACAAGCAGCTTCATCCGGCGATTAGTCAGTCTACTCAACTCACAACTGCTAGTCTTGAAGGACTCAAACTCTTAGTTGTAGATGACAACGCGACTAACCGAAAAATTATTCGTCATCAAGCTTCTGTTTGGGGAGTGCAAGTAGACGAGGCAGAAGGTGCCAATGCAGCATTAAAAGCGATGCAAAACGCAGCCGATCAAAAGAATCCCTATAATGTCGTGATTCTCGATCGGCAAATGTCAGAGGAAGAGACGCTAGTTCAGCAAATCAACTTAAACCCCCTGTTCTCAAATAGTCGATTAGTCATGATGACTTCGCTCTGCGATCGCAAAGAAACGGAGGACGCAACAAAACTTAGTTTTGCCTATTTAGTCAAGCCTGTTAAACAGTCTCGTTTGTTTGACTGCTTAACGGAAGCGGTGAATAAATCGGATGACAAGCCAATTCAATCAATGATAAAAGTAGGGTCTAACCGACTGGCTTCAGGAATCATTGTTAATGGGCAAAGTCATATAAAGATCAAAGTTTTATTAGCAGAAGATAGTTTAGTCAATCAGAAAGTAGCGCTGAATCAGTTAAAAAATTTGGGTTATGAAGCAGATGTAGCAGCTAATGGTCAGGAAGTTTTGGATTTGCTCACAAAAATTCACTACGATCTAATCTTAATGGATTGCCAAATGCCTGAAGTAGACGGCTATGAGGCAACGCAAGAAATTCGTCGATCGCCAGGAAAAATTAAAGACACGATCGTCATCGCGATGACTGCAAACGCGATGAAAGAAGATCGAGCACGCTGTTTAGATGCTGGAATGAACGACTATATCAGTAAGCCAGTCCGTCAAGAGGAGTTAGGGGCTAAACTGACCCATTGGAGCCAAATCATCAAAACCACAGAAGAGCAAATAAATGAATGCCCCATAAACGTTCACCTTCCTAATCAGGAGGATGGTGTAGGAGAGAATGGGTTGATTGATTGGAATTATCTTCGTAAGCTTTCTGGTGGAAACGAAGCCTTTGAATTAGAACTTTTAACGACACTAGTTGAGACATTGCCCAATCGTTTGAAGGTGTTAGAATTCGCTATCTGTGCCAATGATCGTCACACCATGGGGCGTGAGGCTCATTACATTAAAGGCTCAAGTGGAAGCATGGGCGCGATCGGGATTCAAGTTCCAGCAGCCCAACTAGAAAAGAAAGCAAATTCAGGCGAACTAGAAGGGGTTTCGGAGTTGTTCATAGAGCTAATGGATAATTTTAATCGAACTCGTAATCTTGTCAAACCTGAGCAATAGTTAATAATTACAGGTCTCACTCTGCATAGTCTTTTATGAGAGCATAGATCGTGAATTTAGACATCAACCATGACCCATTCTCTTGTTCGCGCAATTTATACAGACGGCAGTGGAAATTTGGGTCTGTGTGGCTATGCGGCGGTCGTGCGATTTGCTGACAGCACCACGATCGAGCTAGGCGGTTCTGAATCAGACAGCACAAACCTGCGGGCTGAATTGCTTGGCGTGATCACCGCGCTGGAGTATCTGCAAACTAATCCACAGCCGCTTGAAGCGCCGATTTTCTCTGATTCTAAATACGCGATCGACGGACTCAATGAGCACCGGGTTTCCATCTGGCAGCAGCGCAGTTGGCTGACCCCTAAAGGAAACCCTGTGGCAAATCGGGATCTGTGGGAGCGTCTTGAGGCGTTGCGATCGGTTCCCGCCACCTTTCACCATCTGCGAGGGCACAGCGATGCAGCCGGAAAAAAAGGTCGGGTTGCTCTCGCCAAAAACCGCGCCTGCTTTGGTGAAGAGACTCACCTACACAACGCGGGAAATCAAGCCGCCGATCACGCGGCTGACGGTTTCCGGTTAAACTGGGCGGCTCTCAAGCCAGGAGAACAAACTGATATCAAAGCAAAAGCCGTCTCATACGTGAGAAATTTTCTCCCAGATTGAGTTTGAGCTTTTGCCATTTCTTAGAGATGAGATATCAGTAGTGTGGTGCAAGTCTGTACCACCATTAAAGTCTTCGCCCACGATCGCGCCTTTTTTAGCACTTTGATAGCATCGTTAACTTACAGGTTGAAATATAGACACTGAAATTGTGGACATATCAGGATACTACAACGCTCAATAGAGAGTGAATAAGAAAGTATTACTCAATCTCTTGACTCGCTGACAAAAAGTATTCTTTCAGATGTGCCTCTATTAAGTTATAGTCTACGTGCTCACTTCAATGAATAGACTCTCATGCCTCGTATCTCTAATGACTTATCGCCGACAGATAAAGTTAAAGTTGCTTTAGATTGCCTACATCGAGAATTATTAGGTGACTCGAATGCCAGCAAAACGGTTGCTAAAAAGTATGACCTCTCGACTCGCGGAGTGACCACCCTCAGAAATCAGGCACTAGACATCCTGCAAAAGGGCTTTAGTCCTTCGCTGACTCCTCTTCCATCAGTTACGACTGCCCTCAATGACAAAACGCTCGATCGCAACTTAGATTCTCTGCTAAATTCTTCTACTTCTACGAGAGAGTTGCCGTCAGAAGAGTCAGAACCTGAAGCGGATGACACCGATGAAATCGCGATCGATGAAGTAGTCGCTGCGATCATCGACTACAACAAGGCGAAAAAAGAACCTCCTATCTATATCTCGCAGGGCATTCTTCAAAAGATTAGCGGTCAGTCTGTCGCAGAAATTAAATCGTGGTTTGCTGATCACGAGCAGGAGGTCAATAAACACAACGCGAAATATGACCTCACTCCAGTCACCAATCGCAGAGTTAAGCGCAATTTTAATTATCGGCAGGAGTTAGGTTTGGGCGATTCTTAATAACTTGGACAAACAAGGGGCTTAAGCCCCTTGTTCAGCACGATCGTGACCTGCAAACGGTTCAACTTGTTTTTACTAGCCTCCCTAGTGCTCTGAATGTATTCACTTTTTAAAAAACAAACGTCGTCTTGGATAACAAGACGACGTTTGTGCTCTTATTCTCACAATGGCTGGGGCAGAGACATTACTTGATCAACTCTTTCACTTTGCTGATGATGCCATCTGGGTCAAGTCCTTGATGAGGATACTGTTCCCACAAGCCGCCACAGCCTTCTTTGTGCGTGCCAAGGTGTGCGAACTTGGGGGTCAAACCTCGTTCTAGGAGCCAAGAACCAAAGCGGCTTCCTAGCCCAGTGCGGCGGTTGAGGGCTTCGACCACTAGCACAAACGGCGCAGCCCCAATTTTTGCCATCATCGCTTCGTCAATGACATTCAGCGTCGGTTTGTTAATCAAGCCGACATCAATGCCTTCTTGCTTAAGGCGTTCTACGGCATCGGCGGCGCGATATAACGCATCTCCAAAGGCAACGATGTAGCCGTCGGTTCCTTCTCGCACCACTTCATCTTTGCCTGGAACAAAGGTATAGTCGCCCCCATAAAGATCGGTGTTGGTTGTGTCGAGAATGTTGGGCGTTTTTGAGCGAGTCGAGAAAATGAACCGCAGTCCGGGCTGGTGGAATACGGCTTTGACACAAGCTCTCATCTGGGCAGCATCGGCGGGGAAGTAAAGCCGCGTTTCATAGCCATCATCAAGTCCGTTATCGGCAAAGAAGTTGTTTACTCCAAAATGACAGGTGTTGTCTGCCATATCGTCAATGCCAGAGTGTGAGAAGTGGCAAAGCAAGTTGGAGTAGTTGAGCCGCGCCATCGAGATTTCTGACACGCACATTTCAAGGAACGCCGCGAAGGTGGAGAAAATGCCCTGCTTGCCCGCAACCATGCCAAACCCAGCAGCAGCCGAAATGTTGCCCCGCTCCATGATGCCAGAAGAAATAAAGACCTCTGGATGGGCATCGTGAATCTTCTTCAACCCAGTGGAGCCTTCTAGATCGCTGTCAATTATGAGGACATTGGCTTTGCGATCGGCTTCACTCATCTCATCCAACATGGCGACCACTGCCTCGCCAAACACGATGCGATTGGAACCCCAATCTTTGCCCGATCCGACGAAGTTGTAGGGGTTTCCGGTCGGCTTGATGCCCTGGAGATACTCGACGGCTGAGGTTAATCCGCGCTTTTCGAGATACGCGATCGCTGCCTTGACTGGAATCACGTCATGACCGTGGGTGCTGCCTTCGATCCCTTCAATGCCGACCGACATCGGGCGATAGTTGACGACGGCGATCGGTCCTGGAGTGGTGACGGCTTCGCAGATCCGCCGATATAAATCATCGATATCTTCGCCATTGCCTTCTAGCACTTTCATGCCCTCTCCCGCCAAGGTTTTAGCCACCTTAAACCCAGGCAGATATTTAGAGGGATGCCCCGCGATCGTCACGTCGTTGTCGTCGATAATCAGCTTGACGTTGATGTGTTGAGCCACTGCCAGCCGAGCCGCTTCTGCATCGTTGCCTTCTTGCTGTGCGCCATCAGAGCCGAGACAAAACACCGTTTTACCAGGATTGGCGATCGCGACACCATTCACATAGCTCCACAAATGCCCCAGACGACCCGAACTAAATTTCACCCCCGGAGTCAGCCGCAGTTCGGGGTGCCCAGGTAGGTGAAAATAGGCTTCGCGATAGTGGGCAAGCTGCTCAACAGGGAGATCGCCGTGAATGGCAGACATCAAATACTGCGTGGCAACCCGATGTCCGGCTTCGTCAAAGAAAATCGGCACAAACTGGTCGGGTGTCCCTCTAAAAAGCGCATCCAGGATCATCACTTCAGGAACGGTGTCGTAAGGTCCGCCTGTGTGTCCGCCTACGCCTCTAGCCGCCCCGGTTGCGGTGAAGAACACGATCGCGTCGCGGCAAAATTGAATGTTGTCTTTGAGAATTGATCGCTGCTCGTCAGTGAGAATCGGATTGGCTGCGTCAAGCTTTAACGGCTTGAATTGACTGAGGTCAATCGGAAACGAAGTAGTAGAATTCATGGGTTATTTTTGAAATAGATTGAATGGAGACAGATTGCACGAATGTGCTTGAATTCAATTGAAAGTGCGGATCTGATGGGTGATAATAGGAACATCAATGAGTATAAACTCACAAACGCGCAATTTCAAGACTAAACACGCAACTCCAGGAAAACACGATGATGCTGACTGCGGAGCGGCGACAATTTATCTTAGATCTCTTGCAGCGAGAGAAGAAGGTGCTGTCTTCAGACCTGAGCGCAGTCCTCAAAGTTTCTGAAGATACGATTCGGCGCGACCTGCGAGAGTTAGCAGAATTAGGTCTGTTGCAGCGCGTTCATGGAGGCGCACTTCTCACTTCTCCGGCGACTGCCAGCTATGCCGATCGTCAAAAACAAGCGCCTAAAGAAAAAGAAGCGATCGCTCGTACCGCCGCAAAATTAGTGCGTCCGGGACAGGTTGTGATTTTAGACGGGGGCACCACAACGCTGCAAGTTGCCCGTCATTTGCCGTTTGATTTGCACGCCACGATCGTGACTAACAGCCCGCCGATCGCGATCGCCCTTGCCGATCATCCTCACATTGAGGTGGTGATGCTGGGCGGACAGCTTTATAAAAAAGCACTGGTGAATGTCGGGGCTGCAACGGTTGAGGCATTACGAATGATTCGGGCAGATTTGTGTCTACTGGGTGTTTGCAGCCTGCATCCTGATGTCGGAATCAGCGTCACCAACTTAAATGAGGCTCATGTGAAACGAGCCATGATCGCGAGAGCCGCCGAAGTGGTCGGATTAGTGACTGCTGCAAAGTTAGATACGGCAGCCTCCTATGTCGTGGAATCGATTCAGGCGCTCACTTATTTAGTCACTGCGCCAACAGTGACAAATGAAATGCTGATTGCCTACAAGAATTTGGGGTTAACGGTCATTCGGGATGAGTCTGTCTAATTGAGCGATGCTGAATTGATATAAAGCATAGATTTTGCCCTCACCCTAGCCCTCTCCCGCCGGAGCTACCGTGTACACACAAATCGTTGAGCACTTCGTCTCAGTCGGCTTCAGCCCCCTAAATCCCCCAAAATTAGGGGACTTTGACCCTGAGCAATATCTTGAACTTTGAACCTCTTTCTGGCTCAAAGTCCCCCAGAATGGGGGATTTAGGGGGCGAAGATCTCGGCGATGACGGGATCAGGAGGACTTGTGTATATACAGTAGCCCGCAGGAGAGGGAACAAGATTTCTCCTCTTCTGGAGGAGAAGGGTCGGGAGTGAGGGCATTCATATCTGCAACGCCTCTGATCGATCGCACTCCTAACCCTTGACGATCATAGAGGTAGATCCTGTTCTCATATTCTTCTCAGCAAAGCCTTATCAGATTCGCGCTTTTATACCAGCGAACCTTCAGATAGTTCGCCTTTAATCATATTCAGGAACAGAAAAACCCACTCACAGTTCAAAGAAGATGAAATGATGCAATTCCACAGATTCGCAACGGAGTGGTTTGTCGTAGATTTCTCGTCTGAACAGCGCTCAGTTAGGATGGTTAGGCAGTCTAACAATCGGGTTGCTCTCTCTCCGTAGGCGAAGCAGTTAAACAGGTTAGGGACTTGCGCGAAAATAGAATCCCTCGTTGCATTGTCCGTGGGTTTCGGCTCCGCTCACCCCACCTGATCTGTCTTAACCCACTAGATGAGAGTCGAGGGCTGAGCGGAGTCGAAGCCCGACCAGTTGGGATTCTATTAAACTGCAATTGCCTTAGTCGGTTTACACCATACGATCACTCATGAAAAAACGAACCTTTCTATTGTCAGGAACTGCGATCGCTGGAACCATTTTGTTATCCCATTATTCATTCGGGAAAGCACAAGAAGTAAAAGCGAGCGGTAGTCAGTTTAAAGTCACTAAAACTGAAGAAGAGTGGCGAAAACTTCTAACGCCAGAACAATTTAGTGTACTGCGCCAACAGGGAACTGAGCGTGCGGGAACTAGCCCGCTTGATGAGCAATATGGCAATGGCACCTATATCTGTGCCGCGTGCGACTTACCTCTTTTTACTTCAAAAACCAAGTTTCATAGTGGTACAGGCTGGCCCAGTTTCTGGGCTCCGATCGAGGGAGCGACCGAGACGACCACTGATCATTCTTTCCTGATGACTCGGACTGAAGTTCATTGTCATCGGTGTGGTGGGCATTTAGGACACGTTTTTAAGGATGGTCCTAAACCTACGGGCGATCGCTATTGTATGAATGGTGTGGCATTGAAGTTCGTTCCGGGGTGAGAGCGAAAAATTTAACAGGAACTCATCAGACTTGATAGCGCCTCCCAAAATGTGCCGATTTAAGCACCTAAGTAGGAGAACAAAATTAAAGTCACCGTGGGGTTTCGGTTTCGCTCAACCCGCGAAGACACTGCTCTTGAGTGTTGAGCCAAGCCGAAACGTAGCGGCAAATAATTCTATCTATCTACTTATTCAAAGAGGTCTGGAGCATCGACGAATCTCTGGAGAAATAATCTCAACCCTATCATCCAAGTCCTTCGTTAGAAAGACGCAAGCATACGATTGCCTTTCTAGAGTTGTAGAGGTTGGAAGGATAGGAGTAAACATTTGTTTATGGATAGTTCGATAAATCGTCCCTTGGCGATCGTGACGGGTGCCTCTAACGGTATCGGTTACGAACTCGCTAAACAATTCGCTCGAAACGGGTTTGATCTCTTCGTGACATCGACTGATTCAAAAATCAACGAAGTGGCTCAGACCTTAGAGCAGCTCGGTGCTAAAGTCGAGACCGTTCAAGCTGATCTGGCGACTTATGAAGGCGTTGAGATGCTCTACAACAAAATTAAAGCGACTGGGCAACCTGTCGATGCGATCGCCATTAATGCGGGTGTTGGCGTTGGCGGTGAGTTTACTCAAACTGACTTGCAGGAAGAACTCAACCTGATTAACCTCAACATTGTTTCGTCAGTGCATCTTGCCAAACGAATCGTGAAGGATATGGTCGATCGCGGCAGTGGAAAAGTTTTGTTTACATCGTCGATCGCTGCGCTAATGCCAGGACCATTTGAGGCAGTCTATGCCGCATCCAAGGCGTTTCTGCATTCATTCTCCGAAGCCATCCGCAACGAGTTGAAAGATACGGGAGTTACCGTCACTGCGCTCATGCCTGGACCGACTGACACTAACTTTTTCCATCGCGCTGATATGGAAGATACTAAAGCAGGCGCAAGCAAAAAGGATGACCCAGTTGAGGTCGCTAAGCAAGGATTTGAAGCGCTGATGGCAGGCAAAGATGATGTAGTGGCGGGGTCGGTGATGACCAAGATCCAAGGAGCCGTGGCGAAGGTGCTGCCTGAAACCGTTAAAAGCGAACTGCATAGCAAACTCAGTGAGCCAGGATCAGCTAACTAAAGTTAATCTGCAAACCCCCAGAGATTCTCCCTAACCCTCCTTAAAAAAGAACCGAACCACTTAAAGTCCCCTGTTCTTAAGGGGGGTTTAGATGGATTTCAACTGCTCTCAACGAAGCAAATTGAGTTTCCAGCTAGACCAATAGCCCGTTCCAATTTGGCTTGAAAGTCCTATCTATACCTATCTCTAAACGTATGTCTGATTTGTTTCAAGGAGATGTTTCCCGCCGTCAGCTTTTGACCACCGCAGGGTTAGGAGTGGTTTCTGCAACTGTCCTTGGCAGTTTAGGAGAGCCTGCTTCTGCCCAGCAACCATCCGCTACGCCACGAGGAGGAGAGTTACCGCCACAGATTAAGTTTCTGCCAATCAGTGCGCCCACTGAGCAAGAAACAGGTGGACCCCCAACCGCACTGCCTCCAGAGCGACGATTAGGTTTTGCGATCGTCGGGCTAGGCAGACTGGCTTTAGAAGAAATCCTACCTGCTTTTGCAGACTGCAAACTCGCAAAACCAACGGCACTGGTGAGTGGAGACCGTGCAAAAGCCAACCAAGTTGCTCAACAATATGGCATCAAACCACAGAACGTTTACCGCTATCAAGATTACGACAATCTTCGCAACAACCCCGATGTAGACGTAATCTATATTGTGTTACCTAACGCGATGCACCTGGAATATACGGTGCGCGGCGCTCAGGCAGGAAAGCATATTCTGTGCGAGAAGCCGATGGCAACCACGGTCGCTGAGTGTGAGCAAATGATCAACGCCTGCAAACAGGCAAACCGGAAGCTGATGATCGCCTATCGCTGTCAGTACGATCCCTATCACCGTGCCATGATTCAAATAGTTCGCGGTAAGGACTTGGGCACCGTGAAAGTGATTCAGGCAGACAACGGACAAAACCAGGGCGGAGACTTGAATCAGTGGCGATTAAAGCGATCGTTAGCTGGGGGAGGAGCACTGCCAGATGTGGGTATTTATTGCCTGAATGCCACTCGCTATCTGACGGGAGAAGAACCGATCGCCATTAGCGCAAACCTATTCAGCACTCCGGGCGATCCGCGCTTTAAAGAGGTAGAAGAAAGTGTCACCTTCCAGATGCGATTTCCCAGTGGCGTTTTAGCCATTTGCTCAACCAGTTACGGCTTCCACGAAGCGCGGCGGTTTCGAGTCTTTGGGTCTGATGCTTGGGGGCAACTCGATCCTGCCTTTGCCTATAGAGGCTTGCAGATGAGAGTTTCCCGTAAATCTCCTACCAACACTATGGCGGAAAATATGACGAATGTTCGGCTGGGCGAGAAAAATCAGTTTGCACTAGAAATAGATCACATGGCAGATTGTATAATCCACAACAAACAGCCGCATACTCCAGGGGAAGAAGGGTTACAAGATCAGAAGCTGATGGCGCTGATTTATCAAGCCGCACAAACGGGAAAGACGATTACGCTACCTCCCGTGTCGGGGCTGGATCTCACACGCGGTTCAGTTCCTAGAATGTTGAAGTGAAGAGTTCTCTGCCTCTACTTTGATTCTATTAGAGCGGACCGATGGTTCAACAGTCTCCTAACTCAATTGCTTGGATTTTGTAGATCCAGCAACTCACATCACCATTAGATATCTATTTAGGACACCCCTATGGAACGGATTGCGTATTTAGGACTTGGCATCATGGGCAGCGGTATGGCAACCAATTTGCTCAAAGCAGGATATTCAGTCACGGTTTGGAATCGTAGCCCAGAAGTGGGTAAACCTTTAGTTGAACAAGGTGCAACTCAAGCAGAGACTCCAGCAAAAGCTGTTCAGGATGCTGATGTAATCCTCTATTCTCTTGCCAATGACTCTGCGGTTGAAGCAGTCGTCTTTGGACAAAATGGCATTTTAGCGAATGTCCGATCGGAACAAATCGCGATCGATATGAGTACCGTTCATCCAGATACCTCCCGTCGAGAAGCGGCTGCCTTTGCCGAAAAGCAAGTCGAATTTCTCGACGCTCCTGTATTTGGCAGCAAAAATGAATCTGCTGCGGGTGGGTTGTGGATTGTGGTGGGCGGCAAGCGGGAGATCTTTGAGCGGGTCAAGCCGATTTTAGAGTCAATGAGTGAGACGGTTCACTATATGGGTGATACAGGCAAAGGGGCTTCGATGAAGCTGATTGGTAACTCGATCGTTGCCACTCAGATCGAGGCATTAGGAGAAGCGATGATTTTGGCAACCAAAGCCGGACTAAATCCCAAAGACGTACTCGATGTGCTGCATGTGGTCGATTTTCGCTCTCCCATTTTTGACGGTATGGGCAAGATGCTGCTCGATCGCGACTTTACGCCCAGTTTTGCCTTAAAACACCTGCTCAAAGATGCCAATTTGATTGCTCGGTTGGCTCAAGATCTGAATGCTCCTACGCCTGCGGCAGCGATCGTGCGGGAAACCATCAAAGCTGCCGTGAATCAGGGCTGGGGAGAAGAAAATGCCTCTGCTCTGATCAAAATGCTGGAGATCGAAGCAGGGGTAACGGTTGAATCTCCTCAGTGATTATGTTGTAGGAACCTTCTCTCTAGCTGTAGCCCATTGGATTAGAACCCTGCTGTCCCTAAAATACCCTTGTCCTAACCTGACTGGCGATCGTCCTATCAGACAATGCTCGATTTAGTTTTGCAGACGCGCGATCGCACTATGAATGCTTGTGATTTCGTAGGCAATCTGGTCTAGACCTGCTGAAATTGGTGTGCGTTCTCGAATGGCTTGCAAGGTGTGAGTTTGAGCATCTGCATTAGTGACCGTTAGCGCACGATCGCGATGAAGCCGTTCAATGTGGTTGTGAATTGCTTCAAGATAGCGGTCAAGGTTGGGTAAGGGCTGCAATGGCTGTCGGTGTTGTAAGACATCGGCGGCGTTCTCTAGAATCTGAACGATCGCGTCGGCAAATTGATTGAAATCAAGACACTGATACTCTCGACTCAGTTCCTGACGATGTTCTGCTAGCGTCGTCACTGAATTAAAGAAGCGACGGAGATAAAATATCAGAGTAGTAATCGGTTCAACGTCTCCTTGAATGTGGCGCGGTTCACTAAACAAACGTTGAGATGCCGTTGCGGTGTTGGTGTTTTCTAGCGCTGCCTGACGACACAGAGTCCCGATTGAATCAGCAAAGGCTCCTTCGTTCGGCTGGAGATAGGTAGCGATCGCCTGCTGAAAGTAAGCTAGATTGGCTCGAATCGTCGTTTCTAATTGGGCAGGAAGCTGTTGCCGCTCCCAACGGGGAAACAACAAATAGCTACCGAGCAATGCTAGTAAGCCTCCTGCCAAGCTATCCACGATTCGTGTGACACCAATCTGCCAACCGCCTTGACTCGTCACATTCAAAAGCAAGATGATTGCGGGTGTCAGTAGCATACTGAACAGACTAAAGCTGAGAGGACGCACTGCCACTGCCACCATGATGAGCACGAGGAGACATCCCCCAACTGCCCAAGGATTGTGAATGAGCGTTATGATCGCAATTCCAATAGCGCCTCCCAATACGGTGCCGAACACACGCTGGAGAGTAGTCTGGAAGGTGCCGCCATAGTTAGGCTTTAAAGCAACGACAGCGGTTAGGGTAATCCAATAACCTCTAGGAATTTGCAGTAGGGAGGCGAGCACTTCTGCGAGTGTTGCCACGATCGCCAACCGCAGGGCATGACGAAAAAGAACCGAATGAATGGTTAGATTATCGCGTAGGGGTTCAAGAATTGATGACAGGGCAGGTAGCTTTGGAAGAGCAATTCTGAGGGGATTCGCTGGGTTGGCGATTTTGCTTGCATTGCGTTGCAAGATCGCGATCAGTGCTGCATTGGAGTAGACTTGATTTGCTAGCCGTGCGAGGGTTGTGGAGATTTTTCTAAGACTCGCTAGTGCTGTATAGTCATCCGGTTTAACCTTAATGGTGCCATTATTCAACTGCCGAAGTAATAGCTGCTGCTGGTGATTTAGGGCTTCGATCGCTCGATCGAAATCTCCTAGATGAACAGAACCGTTGCCCTTGGCGATCGCGTTTGACATTCGTTGCAGAGCAGCCGCTAATTGCTCCATTGCCTGCTGAATGTCTCGCTGCAAAGACAGAAATAGCGGGTGATCCGATGCGATCACGACTTGTTCAACCAATGACACCACAGAATTCGCCATCAAGGGGGTGTCCTCGATTAAGCCGAGTAATTGATTTCCTGTCAGATTTGCCGCTCTTTGAGCAGTCCACGCTGCTGACCAACGGGCACGAGCAGCAGCCAACGTTTGAGTGAAGGTATCCTGAGCTTGCAGAAAGCGAGTTAACCGGGCACGGCGATCGTCTGGATGAGCAACTCGTCCCTTTGCTGAGTCAACCAACTGGCTTAATGTCTCATAACAGTTGGCAACCGATTGAATCACGGGCTTGTAAGGATGCAGTTTCCAGATGACTAACGAAACCACGATCGACCAAGTTCCCCCCGCTAAACAGAGAGCACATTGTTCAAGCACGATAGACCAATTAGGAAAGGTAGCAAATTTTGCCAGCGCCACAATAAACGTGATGGATACGATCAGGCTGATGGATGATGCCGCTTGCCCAAACAGCCCCATAAAGCCTGCAAAAAACATCACCAGAAACACCGTGAAAGCCGACAGCCAAGGAGTGCCATGAACCAGATTGGCAAGTAACAACATAGCTGTAATGCTAAACGTCGCCACAATTTTCGCTGTTGCCTTCTGACGATATACGCCCTCGACATTGACCAGCCCCACAAACCAGGCTCCCAAAATGGCGATCGCGCTAGCAGTCGGATGCCCCATCCACACGCCCACTCCCAGCGGACCCAGTACCGATATCAGCGCTCGTAAACTTGAAGCAATTGCGGGCTTACCCGGTTGAAGTTGAAACTGCTGTAGCAGCCAGTTCAGCAATGGTTGAAATTTAGAGAACATTATTATTCGATAAGGAATCGGGATGGCAAGGGGTAAGCTAACCATTGCAATTGCTTGATGCTACCGGGAGCGTCTCATCTTTGCATTGAGTATGAATACTCAATATCAGTATTGTCATCCTAGTGGATCATTTAGCAGAAGCTAGGTCGAGAACTTGTGAAATGCTCCCTGAACAAACGAAAATGATTGATAATGCTAATTGCCTGATGACTCATGAAACAATTCTTTGAATGTAAAGGTATGACTTCTACATTCGAGCTTTCATTTCTTTGGCTGCCAGCGCATAGACTCCATCGGCACCATCGACGAAATGCACTTGTTGACCATTGCGATCGAACACTAAACACGTTAGCAGTGCTCGATCGCTGACATGCAATCCGTAAACGAGTTTGCCCGATCGATAGTTCTTCTCTAGATAATCGGTGAGTTTTTCCCGCTGAAGGGCATCGCCGGCGATCACCATTCGCAGCATGTCATCGAATTTTCGATAGTCGGTTGATGCTGCCACCACGTCTTGATATTTACTCCAATCGGTGCCACCGATGTTGAGTTTAAAGGTCATCAACATCCAGCCGAGCAGATTCTCAAGCTGAATTTTAACCAGATATTTGAGTTTGCTGAACCAATGATTGGTTGGGGCACGAATTTTGGTTTCTTTGATCAGCCTACTGGGGCTGAAGGACAAAGAGAGCCGATCGCGCGTGATGGGATTGTGGCGATCGCCCGCTCCATAAATCAGTTGAATCTGTTCGATCACGTCTCGATACTGTTCGGTTTGGGTTGCCAGCACTACTAAACTGACGGTTTCTCCATAACGACTGGGAATATCTTGCCAGCGACACTCTAAACCCGAAAAGTTGGCTGGGGAACTGGCTTTCATCAAATTCAACCTATAGATAGGTGCCGTCGCCGGATCTTTGACCAAATCGGTGGCGTAGGTCAATCCGCCTCCCATAAAAACTGCCTGACTGTAGTTTTCAGAAATCTCTAGCTTGGCAATATCAACGGGATGCCCCGATTGAATCGTCACCCGCACTGGAACAATGCCCACCCGCAGGCTGAGAGCAAACTCATCTTCTGCAAGAGCTTGAATTGCTCGCAGCGCTTGAATGGTCTCATCTCGCAACGTAGGCGGAATCAGCAGCGAAGCCCCATCCCCCCCAAACACAAATGGAACCTCAACCGCACCGGCGATATTAAGGACAGATACGATCGAGCAGGCACCCAGCAAATTGACATCTTTATAGCGACCTTGCTCGATCGCACGAGTTGAGCCGACAATATCAGTAATCACAATCAGCCAGTCATCAGCAACCGGAACAAAATTATGAGGGTCAGTGATTTGGACAAAATCAGTCAAGACGGGTAGGTCAGAATAGAAATACCGAGTAGGCATAGTGTTAGTTCAGTATAAATTTTGTAGCATTCAGTACTGGTACGAATTTTCTCTCTATTTAGATTTATTAAAGATGAGTTCTCTAAACCTTTTACAAACGCTTCAAAAAGACTATGAATGCTTTCCAGAAAACCAAACCTACACTCTTTACGCTGAAGACGTTTACTTCAAAGACCCGATGAATGAGTTTCGAGGACGCGATCGCTACAAATCCACGATCGGCTTCATCAAAACTTGGTTTCTCAACGTCGAAATGGATTTACATAATATTCAACGCAACGGCGATCTGATCCGCACAGATTGGACATTGAGTTGGAATACGCCGTTACCCTGGAAGCCTCGCATCTCGATTAGCGGCTGGAGCGAGTTGACCATCAACGCAGAAGATTTAATCGTGTCACACATTGATAACTGGAATTGCTCACGATTAGACGTATTGAAACAGCACTTTTGGTAGAGATCGCTCTATGCCCAAAGCCCGTTTCCTATGGGAGAATGAAGTCAGGTAAAAGAATGTAAACAATTCTCAGGCAAGGACTTCGATTGACCATGCGTGTAATCTTGATGACAGGGAAAGGTGGCGTTGGCAAAACTTCTGTAGCCGCCGCGACGGGGCTTCGCTGTGCCGAGCTTGGTTATCGAACCCTTGTCTTGAGCACCGATCCTGCTCACTCGTTAGCCGATAGCTTTGATCTAGAGTTAGGTCACGAGCCGAAATTAGTCCGTCCTAATCTGTGGGGTGCCGAACTCGATGCCCTGATGGAGCTAGAGGGCAACTGGGGTGCTGTAAAGCGCTATATTACTCAGGTCTTGCAAGCGCGGGGGCTAGATGGCATTCAAGCAGAGGAGTTGGCAATTCTTCCGGGCATGGATGAGATTTTTGGATTGGTGCGGATGAAGCGTCATTATGATGAAGGCACGTTTGATGTATTAATCATTGATTCTGCTCCGACGGGAACGGCATTACGACTCCTCAGTTTGCCTGAAGTGGGTGGTTGGTACATGCGGAAATTTTACAAGCCATTTCAAGGTATTTCGGTGGCGTTACGTCCTTTAGTGGAGCCGATCTTTAGACCGATCGCAGGCTTCTCTCTGCCCAACAAAGAGGTGATGGATGCACCTTTTGAGTTTTATGAGCAAATTGAAGCACTGCAAAAAGTCTTGATTGATAATACGCAAACTTCAGTGCGACTCGTCACGAATCCTGAAAAGATGGTGATAAAAGAATCGCTGCGTGCTCACGCTTACTTGAGTTTATACAACGTCTCAACAGACTTAATTATCGCGAATCGCATCATTCCTGAATCAGTGACCGATCCATTCTTTAAACGCTGGAAAGAAAATCAAGCGCAATACCGTCAAGAAATCCACGATAACTTTGCGCCTTTGCCTGTGAAGGAAGTGCCGCTTTACTCAGAAGAAATGTGCGGGTTAGAGGCGCTCGATCGCTTAAAAGAAACGCTCTACCCCAACAATGAAGATCCGGCGCAGGTTTACTACAAAGAAACGACGCTGCGAGTCGTGCAAGACCAAGGGCAATACAGTCTCGAAATTTATCTACCCGGCATTGAGAAAAGTCAGGTCGAACTCAGCAAAACGGGCGACGAGTTAAATGTCAGAATTGGAAATCATCGCCGTAATTTAGTGTTGCCTCAAGCGTTAGCGGCTTTAAATCCAGCAGGGGCAAAGATGGAGGATGACTATCTCAAAATCCGTTTTGCTTCTCCAGCATGAGTCTAGAGACGAGTGGGTCATTTGGCATGAGTATCGCCATTCTTGAGAGAGCTAATCTTCCTGATGCTATCGTCTTTGGCGGTTTGGTAATGGATACATTCGCGGCAAATGACCCACTAGAGTTACAAAAGATGCTTTATGAAAATAAATAGCGTGATTGCTCCTCGCGTAGATACTGTTTAACAGATAGTGCCCTTTAAAAGAAATTAGGGAACAACGGCATTTTTCTGTTAGCAGTCTAAAATTGTCCGGACGGCTGCTAGAATAGGACTCCTAAAAAATCAGAAGTCTTGCCCCCTCATCATAGAAAGAAAAAAGCTGGTAGCTCTTAACTAAAGAGACCACCAGCCTTAATTTCTAGAGTTCAGTAATGAGAAATCTCACGACTCGTTGCCCTTACTTCGACTCGGTAAAGTCAGCATCAATGACATCATCGCCACTGCCCGAAGTCGTGCCACCCGATCCTGGAGGCGTACCACCGTCACCATCAGTAGGAGGCGCATCGCCACCCGATTGTTGATAGAGGTTTGTGGTGATGCCGTAGAGAGCTTGTTGCAGATCAGTCGTCATCGTCTTGATCTTGTCAAAGTCTTCAGCCGCGATCGCCTCTCTCAGATCTTTGACCAATCCATCAACTTTCGTCTTATCAGCCGCCGGGACTTTATCACCCAACTCGCTCATCTGCTTCTCAGCCTGGTAAGCCAGAGAATCTGCCTGATTCTTCAGGTCAATGCGCTCACGACGCTCTTTGTCAGTCGAAGCGTTTTGTTCGGCATCACGTACCATCCGCTCAACGTCGTCTTTAGGCAGCGTCGAAGCACCTGTGATGCTGATCGACTGCTCTTTACCCGTGCCCTTATCTTTTGCGCCCACGGTCAAAATGCCGTTTGCGTCAATGTCAAAGGTGACTTCAATCTGAGGAATGCCACGAGGAGCCGGAGGAATGCCATCAAGTCGGAAGGTTCCGAGGCTCTTGTTGTCATTCGACATTTCGCGCTCACCTTGCAAGACGTGAATCTCGACGTTGCTTTGACCATCGACCGCCGTTGAGAAGACCTCAAACTTCTTCGTGGGAATGGTGGTGTTGCGAGGAATAATCTTGGTCATCACACCGCCCAAGGTCTCAACGCCCAGAGACAGCGGAGTCACATCAAGCAGCAACAGCCCTTCGGCTCCGGCTTCACCCGAAAGAATGCCTGCCTGAATCGCGGCACCCATTGCCACTACTTCGTCAGGGTTAACGGTCTGGTTAGGTTCCTTGCCTAAGACGCGCTTAACAACGGCTTGCACCGCAGGAATCCGGGTCGAACCGCCCACAAGGACGACTTCATCAATCTTGCTCTTGTCGAGCTTAGAATCGCGAAGTGCTGCCTCAACCGGAATCCGGCAACGATCGATTAGATCGGCACACAGTTCCTCAAATTTCTGACGAGTCAGGGTTGTATCAAGGTGCTTCGGTCCGTCTTGGGTCGCGGTGATAAAGGGAAGGTTGATGTCAGCCTGAGTCAGATTAGACAGGTCAATCTTCGCTTTTTCAGCCGCCTCAGTGAGACGCTGCAATGCTTGCTTATCTTTGCGGAGGTCAATGCCTTCCGATCGCTGAAACTCACCTGCTAAGTAGTCTACGATTTTTTTGTCAAAGTCGTCGCCGCCTAAGTGAGTGTCGCCAGAGGTTGCCAAGACTTCAAACACGCCATCGCCGACTTCTAGGATTGATACGTCAAATGTACCGCCGCCTAAGTCAAACACGATGATGGTTTCGTTACTCTTTTTCTCTAAACCATACGCTAGGGATGCTGCGGTCGGCTCATTGACAATTCGCAAGACTTCTACGCCAGCGATTTTTCCAGCATCTTTGGTTGCCTGACGCTGGGAGTCGTTAAAGTAAGCCGGAACCGTGATCACGGCTTGAGTGACGGTTTCGCCGAGATACTTGCTCGCATCTTCGACTAATTTGCGAAGCACTTGCGCGGAGATTTCTTCGGGCGCAAATTGCTTACCTGCTGCGGGGCAATCGAGTTTGACGTTGCCGCCCACATTCAGTACTTTATAAGAGACTTCAGTGGCTTCGTGAGTGATTTCGTCAAAACGCCGACCGATGAATCGCTTCACCGAGTAAAACGTGTTGTCTGAGTTCATCACTGCTTGACGCTTAGCGATTTGACCAACGAGGCGATCGCCATTTTTAACAAACGCAACGACTGAAGGCGTGGTTCGCGCTCCTTCAGCGTTAGCGATTACGGTCGGTTTGCCGCCTTCCATTACGGCGACACAGGAGTTTGTGGTTCCTAAGTCAATTCCAACAACTTTTGCCATATGAGTGCTTTGGCTCCAACAATAAAGGAGATTTTTAGGGGTTAAAGGGGACTGGCGTTGTCAGCCAGAATCGGCAAAGGAGGGTAACTAAGACTCAAGTAGGTTGGTAAACCCCTCGCATGAGTTGAGCTTTGCCCAGCAAAATTCGTCCTCCAAGTCAGGTCGTGAGAGAGTAATACACTCAATGCCAACTATCGGCATTCGATCCCCTCCTTATATAGTGTTCAGGTTCCACAATTCCATGAAGGCGTATTTACCGAACCTTGAGGAGGACGGTTGGGGGTTGGTGAATGCGATCCAACCCTCAAGAACGTCTTAACTTTGCGTCCAAACATCACCCGTTTCGGGAGTGACAGCAGGGGCGATCGAGTCTTCAACAGGCAGCGCCGCTTTGTCTGCTTCAGCCAGGTTAAGCGTCACCACCGATGGGCGAACAGCTTGCACTTTAGGAAGCGTTAAAGTCAGAATGCCACCTTTAAAGTCAGCTTTGACCTGATCGTTTTGCACGGGGGATGGCAGCGAGATGACGCGCTGAAACTTGCCATAGCAAAACTCAGAGCGGAAAAAGCCATTTTCTTCAGTCGTGTTCTCAGCTTTGTGCTCACCGGAGAGGACGACCCCACTGCGACCAATTTTTACGTCGAGATCTTTGGCATCGATCCCAGGAAGCTGGACTCGCAGAACAAATTCGGTTTCGGTGCTCTTGAGTTCGGCAGCAGGTTGCCAAGTCGGTTCAGTGCGCTTTGTGGTTGCAAGATCTTCAAAGACACGATCGAACTGACGGCGCATGGCTTCCATTTCTTGCCAGGGTTGCCAATTAACGAGAGTCATCATGAGAGTTCACCTTATTAAAAGAGAGTAGTAATGAGGGCTGGGGATTTGAGTAGGGAGTTGAATCTCACCGCTCTTATCTGCATGAACCTACTGTAGAGGGTGCAACAGGTTAGGGCACTGAGGCAAACCGTAATGAAAGGGTAGAAGTTACCGACGAGGGCGCGATCGAGCGTTTGGAGTAGAACCGCCAGAAGAGATGGGTTTTCCGCCTGATTGGTACAATAGAAGCAGTCTTTGCGAGTGATGGTGATGTCTGGCGTTTATATCAATCCCAAAACAGACTTTGCGTTTAAGAAGATTTTTGGCTCAAAGCAGAGCAAAGATATCTTGCTGAGTTTTCTCAACGCGATTTTATATCAATCCAGACCGATCATTGAGGATCTAGAAATTCTCGACCCTTATCAGGCACCTCGAATTAAGGGCATAAAAGATTCTTATCTAGATGTCAAGGCGACGATCGTCGGCAATAAAACCGTCATTATCGAAATGCAGGTGCTCAACGTTTTAGGATTCGAGAAACGAGTTCTCTACAACGCTGCAAAGGCATTTTCAATTCAATTAAATGTTGGTGATGATTACACATTATTGAATCCCGTGATTGCACTTACGATTACAGATTTTGAAATGTTTTCTGAAAGTCCTAAAGTCATTTCTCGATACAAACTTAAGGAGCAAGATGACTTAACCGATTACAGCGAAGATATCGAACTTGTGTTTGTGGAATTACCCAAATTTAATCAGCCTCTAGACCGATTGGAAACTATTACAGACAAGTGGCTATATTTTCTCAAATGCGCCAACCAGCTTGAAGCAGTGCCCTCTAGCTTGGAGTCGATCCCGGCGATTAATCATGCCTTTAACGTAGCTAGACAAAGCAAATTAAGTCGCAAGGAGTTAGAAGCTTTGGAGAATCGAGAGATTTTTATTCACGACAGCCGCAACGCAATTCTCAAAGCGCGACAAGAAGGAAGACAAGAAGGGGAAGCGATCGGAGCCGAACAAAAAGCAATCACCATTGCTCGTCAGCTACTTAACGTACTAGATGTTGAAACCATTAGTCAGATGACGGGACTCTCGATCGAGGAAATTAAAACCCTGACCTGAGCGGTTCTCACGACTCGCAGATCAATATGACAAGATAGATAAGGTGTTTACTGCTTTTGCCTCATGTCTGAAATCTCTCCCTTACTGGATGTCACGCTAATCCATCTCAAAGCTGTGCGATTGTCGCTGCTGCGGCTCCACAAAGCCTTGCTTGATTCTGAACGTGAAGCCTATGAGCAGACCCACGGACAGATCCGATCGCAGGGCGAATTATTTCGGCTCGTTTTAGAAGATGAGTGGTTTAGCTGGCTGCGTCCGATCTCACAATTTATTGTTCAAATCGACGAAGCATTCGCGGCGAAAGAGCTTGTGACTCTGAGCCGAGCCAACCAGCTTTTAGAGCAGGCGCACTCCTTGCTTAAACCCGATGCAGAAGGCGCTCCGTCACAGCAGCGTTATTATCAGGCGATTCAGCGCGATCCCAACATTGCGTTAATGAATGCAGACTTGTCGATGTTGTTTGCTGAAGGGTAAAGGGCAATATGTTTCAGGTCACTCGTCGTCGTCTTGCGCTCTGGTATACCACAGTGACAGCCGTATTACTTTTAGTGTTTGCGAGCGGATTTTATGTGTATGTTCGCAGCACGTTAATTGAGCGCATTGACGACACGCTGAATCATGTCGTCGAAGTCGTACAGCGATCGCTGGTGATTGAGCCAACTAATCCCCATCTAGAAGGCGGACAGGTGCGCGTCAATGTCGAGTCGAGTTTTCGAGATAGTGCGATTCCAGTAGAGGATGATCATATTGATCTGGAGTGGTTTAGCCCAGAAGGTAAAGTGGTGTGGTCAACATTTGCAGACGCGATCGCGGTTCCGCTAAACGTCAATGACGCAGGTGAAACGGTTCACCAGTCAAAAGATCAGTTGTTGAGACAAGTGACGCAACGGGTGCAGATTGGGCGACAAGTGTTGGGATATCTACGGGTGAGTCATCCCTGGTTTGAGGTGACAAAACCCACTCGTGAGCTATTTTTAGATCTGACAGTTGGCACTACGGTCATGGTCGCAATCGTTGCCGCGATCGGGTGGTTTTTATCCGGTTTGGCAATGCAGCCGATTCGAGAATCGTATCAGCGATTAAAGCAGTTTACCGCCGATGCGTCTCATGAATTACGAAACCCGATCGCGATCATTCAAACCAACGTGCAAGTTGCACTCTCTGATCCAGAATCAGATCCGCAGATGCAACGCCATCACCTACAGGTTGTTGAACGGTTGACACGTCGATTAGGAAGACTCGTCGATGACCTGTTATTTCTCGCAAGACAAGACAGTAGTATGGTGCAGCCAAGACGCAGTTTAATCAACCTTGATGAATTGCTGACTGAAGTGGTAGAAGAACAGCAGATGATCGCCGCAGAAAAAGGAATTTCGTTAAATCTAAATCACAACGCAGAATTAGAAGAACTCGTCGCCAATCAATCTACCCTTTTGAAATCACCATCTCGGATTGAAACGTCGCTCTCGATGCAATGTGATCGCGATCAAATTTCTCGACTATTCACGAATCTGATCAGCAACGCTCTACAGTACACGCTGACGAATGGAAAAGTCACGATTGAGTTACAGCAATTCAAACGCACAAGTGGATTATTTCTTCAGACCAAAATAATTGATACCGGAATCGGAATTCCAGAAGAGGCATTGCCGCAACTGTTCGATCGCTTTTATCGCGTCGATCCTGCCCGAACTAAATCAACAGGCGGATCGGGGTTGGGATTAGCGATCGCCCAAGTCATTATCGAAAATCATCATGGAACTATTCAATTCGAGAGCCAGGTTGGTCAAGGAACTACCGTTACCGTAACGCTGCCTCAACAATCTCAAGAGGTTGTAAGTTAAACCTCAACCAACTGCGATTCTACTTCTTCGACCTCTTGCCAGCCAGATTGGGCTAACCGCTCGATCGCCAGATCAATCAACGCCAATCCCTGACCGACGTTCTCAACTAAGCTGAGTTTTCCGCGCAGATCAGCGGCACCGTCAAACCCTTTTGCATACCAGGTCATGTGTTTTCGAGCTTGTCTGACTCCCCGATCGCCCTTGTATTCCCACAGCATTTGCAAATGTTCGCGGGCGCATTCTAAACGCTCGATCGGAGTGGGTTTTGATCGTTCAATTCCAGTTTTTAAAAAGTGATCGACTTCGCCGACTAAGAATGGATACCCCAGCGTTCCACGAGAACACATCACACCGTCGGCTCCGGTTTGTTCTAAGCATTTAACGGCGGCTTCAACGGAGAACATATCGCCATTGGCAATGACCGGAATTGAGAGAATTTCTTTCACCCGTCCAATCCATTCCCATTTGGCGGCTCCGGTGTAGCCTTGGGCACGAGTCCGCCCGTGAACGGTGATCATTTTCGCCCCCGCCGCTTCCATTCGTTTGGCAAAATCGAGAATGTTGATTTCTTGATCGGTCCAGCCGATGCGGGTTTTGACCGTCACCGGGACGTTGATCGCATTCACGACAGCCCGCACGATCGCTTCTGCCGTTTCGGGGTCTCGCAGCAAAGAAGACCCGCCGCCGTTTTTGGTGATTTTATTCACCGGACAGCCCATGTTGATATCAACCGTATCGGCTCCTTCTGCGACCGCCATTTGTGCGGCTTCTGCCAAAAAGTCGGGGCGACAGTCAAAAAGCTGAATGCTGATCGGACGCTCGTTGGGGTCTACCTCCATGATGATCGGCACTTCTTTGACGTAGTGTAACCCTGTCGCATTCACCATCTCGGTATACATCATCGAATCGGGCGCATAGCGACGCACCAGGCGACGAAACACCAGATCGGTTACGCCAGACAGCGGCGACTGCAACACCCGGCTTTTGACCTCAAGATCACCAATTTTGAGCGGGGCAGCGAGTCTAACTTTGAGACTTGGAGACAGAGAAACCATAATTCACAATCGTATCAATCCATCTTTATCCTAGAGGATCTGGGCAAATCACTGGACTGCTTTGGGATAAAGCCAGCGATAAAACAGCCGCGTGACGCGAGGCATCACAACATAAGTCAGCAACGCCACCGAAATGCTAATCAGCACAAAGGACTGCAACCAACCTGGCAACCCGATGAGAAAGCGCGAAAAGAAATAACTCACCACCACAGACGCAACATAGACGGCGATCGAGGTCAAAATTGCCATCTTATAACGAGCAGGAGTCGCTTGAGGAGGCATTCCTGGCAGAGTAAACCAGGCTTCTAGCCCTTCTAAAACCTGCACCTTTTCAGAGCTTTGAATCAGTGGCTTTGCCTGTTCGAGCCAATATTTGCGAACATCGGATTCAATCCAGGTTTTGAGATTTTTGTAGTGATTAAACTTCAAGATCACGACATATTCAGGATTAGCGTGATCGCGAGGTCGAATAATGTTGACTCCTGCATGTCCTTCAAAGCTGTGGGCAGCCGCTAAAATGTCCTGCTGCCATTGCTCATAAGCCTCTTCATATCCAGGTTTTACGATTTGTGAAATGATGGCAGTTACAGGCAGATTTTCATCGATTAAGGAAGTCATTTCAAGAGTCTCTCGCAATTATTCTCTAGAATCCACCAATAGTCTCACATCCGGTTTGACGATTCTTGAAGGCGAGAGATTAGGAGTCATGGCGCGATCGGTGAGATGTTTCGGTGAAACGTCTCTACGGCATCAAGTAAATCCGTTATCGGTTGTGTTCGTCGTTTAATTTGCGATGAGCTAATCAACAGACCTCTTGCAAAAGTCCCTGCCCTCACCCTAAATCCCTCTCCCAAGCTTGGGAGAGGGACTTTGAAATCTGGCTCCCCTTCTCCCAAGCTTGGGAGAAAGGGTTGGGGGATGAGGGCATCTTCAAACTTTTGCAAGAAATTTAATCCATTTGTTTTGCCGTTGCCCAAACGCAAAGGGTGCATCAGATCAAGACCAATACACCCTTTATTAAAAAGATTCAGACTACTTCGCAGGTTTAAGTGCCAGCACCGCTTCAAATTGATTCGTCGTTTTATCAGTTGGGGTGGTCGTGCCACCAAACCCCCGAATCGAATTCAGAATCGCAGTGGTTTCTGGCTTCATGGCTGATTTTTGAGCAACTGGCGTTACTCTGCTAATCAAAGTCATGGTTTTTTCCACATCGACGTAAAAGTAACCAATGTTTTGTTTGGGCAGAGAAGCCGTCACCGCCTTAAAACTATCGCTGGTTTCTAAAGAAGGATTGGATTGGCTCGACAGGGTAGTCACAAGTTGATCACCCATTGCAATAAATACAGTATTGTCGTCTAGCCAGCCGTGACCTAAAAGAGCGCCTTGAGACGTTTTCCATTCGGTAACTTTTTTGCCGTTGATCTCGCGTTCAGCGATCGCCAGAGATTGGCTCTTTGCGATCGTGTCCAGCTTATTCAAGGTTGCGTCGGCAGTTTTGCGATCACTCGTGTTAAACACCATCGCGCCGCCGAATCCAAGCTGCGCCATCATACCTTCACTGAGCGGCATCATGCCGATCGCAAACTCGCCATTCATCCAGCTAAAGATGTCGTTATCAAGGTCAAGACCGACCATTTGGCTACCGCCTCGCATCGTGTCAACCACTTGCTTTGTTTGTGGGCTGTCTTTAGCTTGTGCCGCCATCTGGCTCCAATAAGAGCTAAGGTTAGCCCCTGACACGAACGCAAAGGTGTCGGTTGGAAACTGGGCAACCACTTTGCCAGGGGAAGTCTTGTAGTCGATCGCGGTTTTTGGGTCAACCATCACTGCCCCTTTGAGACGCAATCCCACATCATCAATACTTACAGTGCCGACCACAGATTTGACTCGCTTTAGCGACTCTAGAGTCGATGTGTTCAGTGGTGTGCTAGAACTGCTTCTCATGGATTGCACCATCCCGGCATAGTCAGGCACATAAAAGCGGACAACAGGAGCATCTCCATTACCTGTTTGAGAGGCTTGTGGCGTGGCTTCTAGCTTAGTTGCAAACGAGGAGCTGCTTTGGAGAGTGTCGATCGACTGTTCGATCGCTGTTTTGTTAGACGACAGCATCAGATAAGACTCTTTTAGCACTGCCGTATACATAGGCTTTTTGCTTTTTTCACCTACGAGTTGATTAATTTTGACCCCTTTATAGTCAGTCTCAGTGTTCTTGACCTGTGCATCGCTTTTGAACTTATTGGCAAAGCTCAGGGCGCTCGCCTTGTCTTTGATAGCGATCGCTACTACCACATCTGGCTCTTTAACATTGGCGCTAGGCATGACCGCCACCATCAGGTTGCCTACCCAAGGCTTCAGGTCTTTGTCTGCATCAATGCTCGTTTCGGTCAGCATTTTTTGCTGAAGTTCTTGAAGGCTTTTATCAACTGCTTGGTGAGCTTCTGGGGTGCCAAACTGCTTTAGCTTTGCCCAATCTTTTTCATCTGTGGAAACAAAAGCTGCCATATAAGCCTGATTAGGAATGACTTTGGCGATTCCTAAAGGGGTTGCACTATCTCCAGTTGCCCCATTTAAATAAAGGTATCCTGCCACGCCTCCTACGAGAGCAGTCGCAGCTACAGCAGGCAGAATCAACTTTTTTACAGACATTTATTCAGGTTCCTCAACGTTCTAATAATGATTACGGCTGGATTCAA
Organism: Phormidesmis sp.; assembly: GCA_965277365.1. Taxonomy (GTDB): domain Bacteria; phylum Cyanobacteriota; class Cyanobacteriia; order Leptolyngbyales; family Leptolyngbyaceae; genus Phormidesmis_A. The sequence continues at coordinate 43,577 of CBDICO010000012.1, forward strand.
CTTCACCCCGACACTTGGCAAATTCGGACGAATGAACTGTGAAGGTGAACGATCGTAGAGTTCCCTGCAAGTTTGAGGTTGGCACAGCGAAGGTTTTTGAACGTGTGACGTGATTATTGATAGAGTCGCGCTGGCGAGGTGCTATGACACAAGCTCGATCGTATTTGTCCTCAAGTAGCGGACGATCGAGCGTGAGTTGCCCGTTGCTGTCGATCGTGCCTGTGACTTTGAGGAATTGGCGAAGCTGATTAAGGAGTTCCATTCGCATCTATTTCCGATGCTTCAGAGACTCCTTCGAGAAATGGAAACTTGCTGATCAGACCGCGATCGCTGCCTCATCAATGAACCCTTAAACGGGTGACACATCTTCTAAGATTTCTTTGCCGAAGACTTGGACGTAGGTAGCGATCGCTGATTTCACATCGGATAGGGCTGCTTCATAAAGATCACCTTGCCCGATCGAGTTTCGTGAAGACGAGATCGATGGGTTGGCAGAGCGGATCTATCAGGCGATCAAGCATAACGAAGGCTATATCAGTGCGGTGTTGCTGGCTCGATTTGATGCGCCGTTCCCACGGTTGCCGTTTGAGAAGATCGATCGGGAAACCTATGAGCGGCTTCAGCAAGAAGTCAAAGTCCGTCAAAAGACTTCAGACTTTTATGCAGCGCTGACTCGATACGATTCGGGTGAGGTGGTGGCTGAAAGTCCGGTAGGCTACGACCGCGACAAGTGTATGATGCTTGAGAAAAAAGGCTAAGTTGATGCTACGAAGTATCTTTACCGCGAGACAATGGGTACTTCGTGGCAGAATGGGGATCAAATAACTTAGAGAAATGGTCGATCTGTGAATCAGGAGAACAAAGGAAAAGTAGATTGTGAGAAGGAAGAAAAGCTACTGTGAGATCAATCTCCTATTGCTAAGGCACACAATCATAAACAGATTCCAGGCATAAACTCATTCATCAGATTTAGAGATATTATTAATCCGCAACTACACTTTTTTGCATAGATCGATCGCCCTCAACGACTTAACCCCAAAGTTGTCCCTCACAATTTTGCCTACTTAATTTAGTTTAAAAAGCCTGAAGTAGTAAGCGCCAGACTCAAACTCAGCAGTAGGATTCTTAAAATATTCAAGATGGTCAGTTCGGAACTCCGCCGATGTATTTGTCTCACCTCGCCAGAGCCTTTCTGGTAGGTTGCTGCATGTACATAATTCCATCCCAAGAATTCGTATTCTGCACACTGGTGTCTTGTTGAGCCTATAAACGGTGTAATACTCACCTACTACCAATGCGTGATTGTAATCATCACTAATTTGATCGAGCCACACACAGGTCGCTGTTTTGCGCCCTTGAATACTTCGATCAGCTAAGTTATCAGAAACAATTGACTAGCTAGAACGCGATCGCTCCATAAACCTGTTCAAGTCTCAGCAACGGAAAAGACTGAACAATAGCTTCGGGTGATGATCCATCTCGGAACGCATAGACAATAGATTCAAAAGAAATCCGAGTCCCTTCAACCCAATAAGTTTAGTTGCGATACCCCACGTAAGATTTAGCTGAAACAACTGTCATACGTTTGTTTTAGCTTTATACACCGTTGAGCATGAACGGATATCGAATCTGTGCCCGATCGCTCACCGCTCCTTCAAGACCCAGGGTTCACAAAGGAGCACAAGCACACCACGTTTACAGAAATTGAGAGATTTAACTCGCACTCGTTACCTGCTGAACCAGCTCCATCACTTGACTGCGACTGAGCTTTTCAGAGCCGTGCAGCATCGCATCTAGCGTGGCATGACCTAGCATCAAAATGATTTGACAAAAATCAGACGCAGGACTTCCCTCGGGCAACGAAGCGGTGTAAGCATCAGCTAACTGAATATTGCGACGGGCATAGGTTTGCAGGTCGTCATTCGTCCAGCCATCGGGATAAAACGTGACCCCGCGAGTTAAATCCTCACTGTGATTGCGGAGAATGTTAACCGCTTGCAGCCCGCGACCAAAGCCGATCGCTTTCGTTCGATCGGTCTGAGTGCCATCATACCAACTCCACAAATCTGAGAGCAGCAGACCCACCGATCCCGCGACGCTGAAGGTATAGCGATCGAGATCCGTCTCGGTCTGAATCGTCCAGTTGCAGTCTGCCCAATGCGCCATGCGATCGGACATTGCAGCCGTCGATTCCCAAATGCGCGGAGCGATATCAGCCGGGGCAAGGGTTGCCCATTCGCCAATTCTCAGTGAGACTTCGGGGAGTTGCTCGGCATATTCACCAAACGCTGAGTCAAAATCGCCGTCTTTAAATCCAGCTACACCAGACTGTAGAATCAAACTGATCTCTCTCAAGATCTTGGCTTTAATGGCGTTTTCTAGGTGCGGGTCATCTTCGATTTCGTCGATCGCTCTCATGCACAGATACGCAGACGAAACCGCTTCCTGCAAACCCGATGGCAGCCGACTAATGGGAATATAGAAGGTTCGACTCGTTTCTTTAAGAATTTCTAATGCGTCTTTACGTGGGTTCATACTTATGTTCACTCCTCTCCGAAACCTTTATACCAGGTTGTGATTTAAAAAGGCGATTTCCTCTGACAAAGCGTGTTTTCTAGATGCGACTTCCGGTAGACTTCTAAGTTGCCTTGTCGAGAGTTTTTGTCATGAATTACTGGTTGATGAAATCTGAACCAGATGTTTATGGGATCAGAGATTTGAAGCGCGATCGTCAAACGATTTGGGATGGAGTGCGAAACTATCAGGCACGAAACTTCTTACGCTCAATGCAGCCAGGTGACTTTGCCTTTTTTTATCACTCAAACAGGGTTCCTCCCGGCATTGCGGGTTTGATGAAGGTGGTCGAAGCCGACATTGCCGACCCCACGCAATTTGATTCCACTAGCAATTATTATGATGTCAAGTCTACAAAAGAGTCACCCCGATGGCAGACAGTCTGTGTTGAATTTGTCGAAGAACTGCCCACTTTAGTTTCCCTAGATAAGTTACGATCGCACTTCTTACCCGACGACTTGCTCGTGGTTAAACCAGGCAATCGCCTTTCGGTAATGCCCATTAGCCCTAAAATAGCTCAACAAATTCTAGTCTTAGCCAGATGACGTGCGGAATCACATCTCTAACCCGTCACCTATTTAAGTAACCGCTAAGATAGAATTATTAAAGCTTCTTTACTGTTTTCGACGCATGATGCTAAACCGTGATAGCGATCGAAGCCTCCTAACGCAACCGTCCTAATTCTTTTCATTGGAACCTTTTCTATGACTCTCCCGATTCGCAACGTTGCTATCATTGCCCACGTTGACCACGGCAAAACGACGCTCGTGGATGCACTGCTCAAACAATCTGGGACATTCCGAGAGGGGGAAACGGTTCCAGATTGCGTTATGGACTCGAACGATCTTGAGCGCGAACGTGGCATCACAATTTTGTCTAAAAATACGGCAGTTCACTACAAAGAGACGCTGATTAATATTGTCGATACGCCTGGACACGCAGACTTTGGTGGTGAAGTCGAGCGCGTATTAGGCATGGTAGATGGCTGTCTGCTGATTGTCGATGCCAATGAAGGTCCGATGCCTCAGACGCGCTTTGTGTTGAAAAAAGCACTAGAGAAAGGACTCCGCCCGATCGTGTTCATCAACAAGATCGATCGGGCTCGCGCCAACCCTCACGTCGCCGTTGACAAAGTATTAGATCTCTTTCTAGAACTCGGTGCAGACGATGCTCAGTGCGAGTTCCCCTATCTATTTGGGTCGGGCATGGCAGGCTATGCCAAAGAAACCCTGGAAGAAGAGACCTCTGATATGCAGGCGCTGTTTAATGCGATCCTGCGCCACGTTCCGCCTCCCATCGGAGACGCAACCAAGCCGTTACAACTTCAAGTCACGACACTAGATTACTCCGATTATCTGGGGCGCATTGTCATCGGCAAGATTCACAACGGCACGATTCGCGTCGGTCAACAAGCGGCGATCGTCACCGACACAGGCGCGATCGTCAAATCTAAAATCTCGAAGCTGATGGGCTTTGAAGGGCTGAAGCGCATCGACATCGAAGAAGCCACGGCTGGAAACCTGGTCGCGGTTGCCGGATTTGCAAACGCCAACATTGGCGAAACGATTACCGACCCCAACGATCCCCAGGCGCTGCCGTTGATCAAAGTGGATGAACCCACCTTGCAGATGACATTTTCTGTGAATGATTCGCCGTTTGCAGGTCAGGAAGGTGATTTTGTCACGTCGAGGCAGTTGCGCGATCGGTTGTTCCGTGAACTAGAAACTAACGTCGCCCTTCGCATCGAAGAAACTGACTCTCCCGATAAACTGGCGGTTTCGGGTCGGGGTGAACTGCACCTCGGCATCTTGATCGAAACCATGCGTCGAGAAGGCTATGAGTTTCAAGTCTCCCAGCCTCAAGTCATCTATCGCGAAGTCAGTGGTCAGCCCTGCGAACCATTTGAGACACTCGTGTTAGATGTGCCTGAAGAGGCGGTCGGCGGCTGCATTGAGCGGTTGGGTCAGCGCAAGGGCGAAATGCAGGATATGCAGGTTGGCACCACCTCACGCACTCAGCTAGAATTTGTGATTCCAGCACGGGGTCTAATCGGCTTCCGAGGCGAGTTTATGCGAATGACTCGCGGCGCGGGGATCATGAACCACAGCTTCTTAGATTACCGCCCGATCAGTGGCGAAATCGAGACGCGACGCAACGGCGTGCTGATTTCCTTTGAGGAAGGCGTTGCGACGTTCTACGCGATGCAAAATGCAGAAGATCGCGGAGTCTTCTTTATCAGACCTGGCGTTAAAGTCTATCGGGGCATGGTTCTCGGTGAGCACAACCGTCAACAAGACTTAGAGTTAAACGTCTGCAAAGCGAAGCAGTTAACCAATCATCGGGCTTCTGGCGGTGAAGAACTGGTGCAGTTAAAAGAACCGATCGACATGAGCCTCGAAAGAGCGCTGGAGTATATCGGCTCGGATGAACTGCTAGAAGTCACGCCCAAGTCAATCCGTTTACGGAAGGTGGCGAAGGCGAAGAAACTCGCAAAGAAATAAGAGTAGGGATTACATAAATTCCTACTAAAAAGGGGCGTATCGAGTACGCCCCTTTTTTATTGACCCAATATTTCGCGGATCTAAACCGGGTTATACTCCCGTGCGGTTGGATCAAACTCACGATTGGAAGACCGTCCGGGATCATAGCCTTCATTGCGAACTCGACGACGCAAATCTCCCGCATCAGGAGAGGCTTTCACCGCGTCGTCTGGGCTAATTCTTCCCAGCAGAATCAGTTCACACAGTGCTTGATTCATCACCTGCATTCCCTCACTGGTGTCAGTCTCCATCAACTGGAAGGCATCGGTTTCTTGACCTTTGAGCAAATAGTCTTGCATCGCGGCAGTGTTGAGCAAAATCTCGTGAACGGCGGTGCGTCTGCCGTCTGTGGTTGGCAACAACTGCTGAGAGACGATCGAAACCAGCGACTCTAAAATTTGAGTTCGCATTGCCTGCTGTTCGTCAGGGTTATAGATGTTGAGCAATCGATTGACGGTGCCGATCGCACTCTTGGTGTGCAAAGTTCCCAAAACCAGGTGACCCGTCTGAGCCGCTTTTAGAGCCGTATCGACCGTGACGCGATCGCGCATTTCCCCAATCAAAATCACATCGGGGTCTTCGCGCAACACTGCCCGCAGCGCTTCATGAAACTCGTGGGTGTGCAATCCCACTTCTCGCTGGCTGATCAGACACTTGGCGGATGAGTGGACATATTCAATTGGGTCTTCGATCGTCACAATATGACGACTATCTGAATGATTCAATTCGCGAATCATGGCAGCGATCGAGGTTGACTTTCCCGATCCCGTTGGACCGGTCACCAAAATCAAGCCCTGCGGATAAGTCACCAAATGCTTGAGAACCGGAGGCAACCCCAACCCATCGATCGAGGGAACATCAAGAGGAATAAGCCGTAGCACGATCGCGCCGCCCGTCAACGTCTCAAAGCAGTTGACCCGACAGCGCAAAAATCCTGGATAGTAGATGGCGGTGTCTAGCTCTTTTTTCTCAACAAACTGTTTCTTTTGCTGCTCACTGAGCATTTCGGTCAGATATTTTTCAAACAGTTCGGCTGATACCGTAACGTGATCTGATAACCGGACGATTTGACCTCGCATTCTCAATCGGGGCGACTCACCGACTCGAATATGAATATCGGATGCTTGTCGCGCATGGGCATCTTTAACCATTTGCTCGATCGTCAGCATCGTTCCGGTAAGTTTTGAGCGGGGGGCGGCGAGTTGAGCAGGGGGCGGGGGCGGAGGAGTGGCAGGATCAACTGGGAAGCGAGCAGAAGGGTTGCCCTGCATATTTAATTCCTTTTTAGCTTTCTCGTCTGATGGGTTGGAGTTGGTCATAATTAATCAGGCTGAGTCCAGTTTGATAAGCTCCCTGCTCAAACTAAGTTGAGCGCATCAAAAACGTGTCTAGTTTTATTGAATGTATCTAAAATTCTATCGGTCATGAATAGTATGACTCACGTTTTTTACGATTTTTGTCAAACATTTAAAAGCTTAAGCTGAGTCGCAGAAAACGCATCCATCATTTGCAGAATCACGGATTATTATGAGCATCAAATCTCGATCGACCCGTTGGCTAGAGACTCATTGGGTGAATCCTGCCTATATCGGCTGGGTATTGGGCGGACTTGCCCTGTTCTTTTTCATTGCAGCAACCAATACGCTGTCAGGCTGGCTCTATGTGATGAGCGGCGTGATTTTTGCTCTGTTGGCGATCGCCACTACTCTATCAACCCGCAACCTCCAAGGCATTGTAGTCACTCGCCGCCCCATCTACCCAGTCAGCGCTGGGGACGACATCACAGTGGAGTTGCTGATTCAAAATACGATCGCTAAACCTAAAATCTTGCTGCAAGTCTCTGATCTCATTCCGCATCGGTTGGGCGAACCTGTCACTAAAGTGATGGAGAGCTTAAGTGCTAATGCCACTCAATATTGGGTTTATCAACATCCAACTCGACAACGAGGCGTGTATCGCTGGCAAACGGTGCGGATACGATCGGCGGCTCCTCTAGGATTATTTTGGCGACGACAGGATCACAAGACTGAGGCAACAGCGATCGTCTATCCAACCGTTCTCCCGCTGGCTCGTTGCCCATTGATTGACGAAATGGGACGAGAGTCGAGTTTGCAGTTCAACCACGATCGACGTGCCAAAACTGCGACTGAAGGACTGACTCGATCGCTGCGTCCCTATCGATGGGGCGATCCCACTCGTCTGATTCACTGGCGCACGAGTGCCCGCTATGGAGAACTGCGGGTTCGAGAATTAGAGTTATTTACCGGGGGTCAAGAACTTGTCGTCTGTCTGGATAGTGCTGCTATCTGGGAATCAGAATGGTTTGAGGAAGCCGTGATCGCCGCCGCATCTCTCTACTTCTATGCTGCTCGCCAGTCACTCAACATCCGACTCTGGACTGCCAACACCGGACTTCTGCAAGGCGAACAGAGCGTGTTAGAAACCCTGGCGGCGACCTATGCTGGAGAAGACGATCGCGCCCTCAACCTGCCAAACCTACCCTTAATCTGGCTGACTCAAAACTCTGAACGGCTCAAAACCTTGCCTTCAGGAAGTCGCTATGTGTTGTGGTCTCCGCAATTCACTGAGAAACGATCGTCCACTTCTTTGGGACTGGTGATCGGTCAGGAACGATCGCTGCAACCACAGCTTCAAGATTTTCCTAGTTAGAATCACCCTATGACCGACGAGCAACCCGAAGAATTTTGGCAGGCGATCGAGCAGTTTAATCAAGGTGATTTCTATGCGTGTCACGACACTCTAGAAGCCATCTGGATCGAAGCCCCGACTTTTGAGAAGAATTTTTATCAAGGAATCTTGCAAGTTGCGGTTGCGCTCTATCACTTGGGCAATCATAACTGGCGTGGAGCCGTCATTCTCTTAGGAGAAGGGTTAACCCGACTGCACCGCTATCAACCGGACTATGGAAATATTGACCTCGATCGCTTCGTTCTGGAAGGCACCGACTTGCTGAATTCATTGCAGAAGATAGGAGCCGATCGCGTCAACGAGGTTGTATTAGGTCAGTCCTCTCAGAAAGAACCTAACCAAGACGGCAAGGTTATTCTACAGATCCCAATCATCCGGGAAGTGAGTGCATCAGTAGAATAATCAAATTATCAGTGATCCACGTCAAGACTATCAATAGGCGATGTGCAACTTTTAACTGGTCACCAAGCGATCAAACTGAAGCAGTTCGTGACCACAGCGACGATTAAGCCAACAGCAAATGGTATGTGCCAGGATTTTCCGATGAAGTCGGCTCGTCAAATGCCACAGATCCCTGGCTTGAATCCGTTCAAAATGGAAGTGTTCTGCTAGTTGCGAGTTCACCGTTTCGATCAACCGTCTGACTTTCTGAAGTAAGGCGATCCAAGCTTTAGGACGGGTATCGGTCATATTGGCTCGCAAAGCAGTCTGTAACTCGACTCCAGCGCCTCGCAAAGCGTCCCGCAGGTCTTGGCTGATATAACCTTTGTCTCCAATGACCATCCCTTGAATTTGACCGAGGATCTCCCAGAGCGCTTCTCGCTCATCTGCATTCGCAGCAGTCAGGGTGAAGCCAGTAATGATGCCACTGGCACTGACGCTGAGGTGTCCGCGAAAGCCATAGAACTTCTCGTCTTTTGCAGCACAGTATCCATAAGCGGCTTCCCCTCGAAAACTGCGGCAGCGTCCAGCATAAGTGAGACAGCATAGGCGGAGCGGCAATCCATCCACGAGATGCACGTCATCCTCGAACGCGCCCAACTCGACCGCTAACCGTTGCTGAAGACGCGCTTTATACTGCCAGAGGTTGGCTGCTTGCCTGACAAAACTAGAACGACTGGTCAATTTCGGGAATAGGGCGCGCCAATGATCGCGGAAATACGCCCAAATCCCTTCCTCGTACTCCAGACTGCGATATTCGCCAACAATTTCCATCGTCAGAACTTCTGCGTCACTCAGGGCAGGCATAAATCCTCGGCTCCGGATCGGTTTGCCTTGAGTCAGCGCCTTGAGTTGATCGTCTACACAGCAGAAAACCGCAATGATAAACTCTTCAATAGAAAACATTTTTCCCACCTTAAACTTCTGTGTTTCTCTTCTATCAGAATTTTACGGTGGGGTTTCCTCATCTCATCTAAAAGTTGCACATCGCCTATCATTTGTAATTTTAGGGAAGACTGGATCATCGCGAAACTTCTCTAAGCAGGAGTCGTCAAAGAGTTGAGAAGCCGTGTTCATGTCTGGCTCTCGAAGATTAACAAGTCAAACTAAGAGTTATTAAACTACCTAAAATGATATATTCGAGGTCATCTAGAGTTGCCTCACAGAATTGCTCTCTCAAACCTCTTGCCATCGTCACAATGACCTCTTTAAAGCGCTTCTCTCTCGATCGTTTAGGGCTTGCATTGCTTCTCCCGGTGAGCCTAACGTTAAGCTTGACTGCCCCAAATCTCTCGGCTGATGCAGTGCCGACTCGCACGGATCAAGTCACTGCTGTGGCACCTGCCCAACCGTTGACCCTGAGAGCCAACAGCACCGAAGCCAACGCTAAAACGGGGGTTGTAGTTGCACGAGGAAATGTCCAAATCAACTACCCGGCTCGTCAGATTCAAGCAACATCGGCTCAGGCTATCTACTTCAGCAAAGAGCGGCGCATCGTGTTAACGGGCGATGTCTATGTTTTGCAGCAAGGAAATAGTCTGCGGGGCGAAAATATCACCTATCTAGTCGATGAAGGGCGATTTGTTGCGTTGCCTCAAGCCAGCAAGCAGGTTGAAGCGATTTATCTGATTACAGATACGCCTGCTGTCCCTGTTTCGGGTGCTGCTAGTCCGCCTCCCTTTGGCACTAGCCCACAATTTCAGTCCCCCTCATCAGGCAAGCGATGACTTTCTGACTTGATTCCCTCTGTTGGTTAGTCTGAGGAGTAGGTTGTTGAGGATTGTATTAGAAAACATTCATAAGTCTTATGGTGCTCGATCGGTGGTGAATCGGGTCAGTCTTTCTGTGGCTCAAGGCGAAGTGGTCGGGCTGTTGGGTCCAAACGGGGCAGGAAAAACGACGACGTTCTATATCGCGACTGGGTTAGAAAAGCCCGATAGCGGTAAAGTTTGGCTGGACGATCAAGAGGTTACTGCCCTCCCTATCAACAAACGAGCGGCTTTAGGAATCGGCTATCTGGCACAAGAACCCAGCATTTTTCGTTATCTCACCGTTCAAGAGAATATTCTGCTGGTCTTAGAGCAAACCAAAGTTCCTCGCTGGCAGTGGAACGATCGCTTAAGTGGACTGCTCAAAGAATTCCGTCTAGAGAAAGTCGCCTCTACGCTGGGAGTGCAGGTGTCTGGAGGAGAGCGTCGTCGCACAGAATTAGCACGAGCACTCGCCTCTGGAATCGAAGGACCTAAATTTCTGCTGCTAGATGAGCCGTTTGCCGGAGTTGACCCGATCGCCGTTGCTGAGATTCAAGATATTGTGGCTCAACTGCGCGATCGTAAAATCGGCATTTTGATCACCGACCATAATGTGCGTGAGACATTGGCGATTACCGATCGGGCTTACATTATGCGCGACGGGCAAATTCTCGCTTCTGGCAACACTGAAGAACTCTACGCAAATCCTTTAGTACGACAATATTATCTGGGAGACAGCTTTCAGCGTTGATCGGTGATTTCTAAACCTTTGGCTCTTTTTTCTCATGTCCTCTGAGTTTTCTCAACTATCTCAGCCATCCTTTCGACCCGTTAGCCGACTCTCATTTTTGTCGGTGATGGATCGCTACATCATCACGCAACTGATTCCACCACTTCTATTTGGGGTAGCTGCCTTTTCGTCGGTAGTGTCGTCAGTCGGGGCGCTGTTTGACTTAATTCGCAAAGTCACTCAGGCGGGGTTGCCGTTCTCGATCGCCTTCCAGGTCTTCTTCTTACAACTGCCTTATTTTGTGAGTTTGGCGCTACCGATGTCGATGCTTTTGGCATCACTGATGGTCTACAGTCGTCTTTCGACCGACAGCGAACTGATTGCGCTTCGCAGTGCGGGGATTAGCGTCTATCGGCTGATTTTGCCCGCGGTCGTGCTCAGTTTGATTGTGACGGGCGTGACGTTTGGGCTGAATGAAACGATCGTACCTGCCGCTACTTACCAAGCTGCTCGCACCCTCGACTTGGCGCTCAAAAAAGACAGACCGACCTTTCGAGAAAAAAATATTCTGGTAACGCAGTTTAGCAACGGTAAGCAGACGGATGGGTCAAGCGATCAGACTTTAGAACGAATTTTTTATGCCCGTCAATTCGATGGACGGCAAATGAAAGGCTTAACCGTTCTTGACTTTTCGCAGGGCGGACTAAATCAAATTGTCGCGTCAGAGTCAGCCGTTTGGAACCCCAAAGATACTACCTGGGATTTCTTTAATGGCACGATTTATGTGGTCGCTCCTGATGGGTCTTATCGCAACATCGTTAAGTTTGCTAAGCAAAAGCTTGAGTTGCCTCGCACACCGCTAGATTTGGCAAACCGCAAGCAAGACTCTGCCGAGATGAACATTGCAGAACTGAGAGAATCGCTCAACATCGTTACTCAGAGCGGCGATGAAAAAGAAGCGCGTAAAGTGCGGCTACGAATTCAGCAAAAACTTGCTTTTCCCTTTGTGTGTTTGGTGTTTGGTTTAACGGGGGCAACGTTGGGCACTCGTCCGCAGCGAGGAGGCAGAGGCACCAGTTTTGCCATTAGCGTTGTGATTATTTTCACCTACTATCTGCTGTCATTTGTCTGCGATTCTTTAGGGCTGTTAGAAATCTTGGCTCCCGATGTCGCGGCTTGGCTCCCGACTGTTTTGGGACTGATTACGGGGGGCTTTTTGCTGGTTCGGGCAGCGCGCTAATGAAGATGACTCCGCTCGATCGCCGATGCTTCTCAGTCGTTCGATCGGCTACAATTCGTTTCATCAGGGCTATTTCGCTAAATTCGCTTCGTCCCCTTTGCCCTATCTGAACTATGCGTCGTCAACCGTCTCCCGTCGTTGCTCGATATTTGCTGGCTAGGCTTCGTCCTCTGACTCGACCTATTTTTTGGGGCCCGTCGATCGCGCTCATGCTGCTGATTTTGTTTACCTGGCAATATTGGATGCGCCCTGAATGGGTGAGCTATTTTGGAGGTAACGCTAGTTATGATGCGGATAATGGGCTGTCGTCAGAAGATCGCGCGATCGGGGCAGATATTGATACGCTACCGCTATTATTTAATGACTTTAAACTCTCCTCTGACCCGACTTCTAAACAGCCTGCCCTCGATCAATCTGCTTCAGCCACTTCTTCAACTGCTTTAGGGAGTCTGCCAAACATTCCGATACCGGGTTCTGCGACGATCGCTCAATCTCAGCCTTCTAATTTGAGTGGGTCAGGCAATTTTGGCAATGTTTTTTCTGGAACAATGCAGCAATTTGGGCTACCTGTTAACGGCTTAACGGGTGACTCGACTTTGGGTGGATCGTCGTCACTCCCTTCGACTCAGCCGCAAGCGCCTAATAATTTACTCGGTGTCCCTACAGGCAGCGCTTCTACAGATCCGGTGCAGACTGCGACGAATGGCTCTTTACCTGAAGCGTCAGCGACCTCTGCAAACAATCGTCCGCTTCAAACACCCTATAGCTTTACGTCGAGTGCGCCTGCTGCTCCGATCGAAGGCACTACCAGTTTGGGTGAGTTTGGTGTGAATGCGGCTCCGACCCTGAATCCTTACACCAATTCCTATACGAGCATTGTTGGGGGCGCTCAACCTCCCTCTCCGACTGCGGTTCCGGGAGTGGTGGCACCGTCGATCGCGCCTATTTCACCTTCATTAGGACAATCCTCTCTGTCGCCTCAACCTCTCAACTCATCCAGCTTAAATTCGACTTCTTCTTTAACGCCGCAACAGTCGCAAATTCCCATCAATGATGCGCCGTTTACGGCTCCGCGTCCGATTCCAGGTCGGGTGCTAGGAGGGGGAGAGATTAATACATTCTCGAATCCATGAGCAGGGGTTGGAATATTTTTTGTAGAGCTATAAAATCAACTTTGAGGATGAGTCGAGAACTACCTTGTGATGGAGTTAAAGCTGTCTGCGGGTAGGCAGACTTAGCGTATTAGGCTGCTAAATTATTCACCACAGAGCAGAGTGTGCGATCGACCATGAACCGACGACTGGTAATCTGTCTGATAAGTTGTTTGGGTTTCACGATGGTAGGGTGGGCAGTGTCTCTAGTCGCCGCCACTCCAGAAGAAGCGCTCCGTCGTCCGTTTTCATGCCCAGGTCAACCTAACGTTGAAGCAAGAAGCTTTCAGGTGTTGACGACTCGCAAATGGTCAAAGGGCATCGTCGCACTCTATCGAGGCAACTGCACGGCTCTAGACAAATCAGGCTCTGATCAGTCGATGTTGAGCTATCGGGTGATGCAGCAAAACGGCATGGAATGGCACCTCAGTAGTAGTGGCAGTCACCTAGCTACCCTAGAGAAGTCTAAGCCGAGTTCTCTCCTTGACTATGGGGTAGGATATAGACGCGGAAAGGGCAACGATCGTCAAACGATCCTCTATGGTCAGGTGCTTTCGCCTCAAGTCTCAGCCGTAGAAGTGACCTTTAATAATGGTAAGAGTCTGCGGGATGAAAGTCCCGATGGGCTGTTTGCTCTGGTCGCTTCAGGGGCGACAGGCATCTGTGATATTCGAGCGTTTGGCTACGACAATCAGATTTTGCAGCGCGACGAATTGATATCACCTCGATCGTCTGACTCTCAAGATGGAAACACCTGCCAGCCAATTTCAGGTCAGTTATAGACCTAATTTGCAGCATGGTTAAGGATTCTTCAGGCGAATTTTGTGGGTTTCTTGCCCAAACGATCGCTCTTGCTGAATGATGGAGAATCAGGTCGCTATCGTATATAGATAGTCAAATTTGATTAGCTACTCCGTTTGCAGGTTTTGAGATGATGGATGCCACAGATACTTTAGAGGTTCCCAAGGGAGTCGTCGAACAATTAAAGAGTTGTCTTGAGCAAGCCTTGGTTGCTGCGTTTGGGGAAGCGTTTACGGAAACTGATCCGATGCTGGTGCCGACAAGCAATCCCAAGTTTGGAGATTATCAGTCAAATGCGCCAATGGCGTTGGCAAAACGATTAGGAAAAGCGCCGAGAGCGATCGCTGATGAATTGATTCAGCAGCTTGATGTGTCTGACTTTTGTTTGCCTCCGGCGATCGCGGGTGCGGGGTTTATTAATTTCACGCTGAAGCCGGAGTATTTAGAGGCGAGATTGTCTGCGTTTCAGGTAGACGATCGCTTGGGTGTAGAAGCCGTTAAAAAATCAGAGCGGACGATCGTGGATTTCTCAAGTCCAAATATTGCGAAAGAAATGCACGTCGGGCATCTACGATCGACGATCATTGGCGACTGCATTGCTCGAATTCTTGAGTTTCAGGGGCACGATGTTCTGCGGCTCAATCATGTCGGTGATTGGGGCACTCAGTTCGGGATGCTGATCACTTATTTGCGGGAAGTTTGTCCAGAAGCGCTAACGACTGCGGATGCTTTAGACTTAGGAGATTTAGTTGCATTTTATAAAAAAGCCAAGCAGCGATTTGACGAAGATCCGCAATTTCAAGAGCAATCTCGTCAAGAAGTTGTGCAGCTTCAGTCAGGATCAAAAGAGACGCTTCGAGCCTGGAATTTGCTGTGTGAGCAGTCTCGAAAAGAGTTTCAAATTATCTACAATTTGTTGGATATTTGCATCACAGAACGCGGTGAATCTTTTTACAATTCGTTTTTAAGTTCGGTGGTGGAAGATTTAGAGAAAGCAGGTTTGCTCGTCGAAGATCAGGGTGCAAAATGCGTATTTTTAGACGGCTTTCAGAATCGAGAAGGACAACCGTTGCCGTTGATTATTCAGAAGTCTGATGGAGGATATAACTACGCGACGACTGACTTGGCGGCGATTCGTTATCGGATTCAGCAAGATCAGGCGAAGCGATTGATTTATGTGACCGATTCGGGGCAAGCCAATCACTTTGCCCAAGTGTTTCAGGTGGCACGTCGAGCCGGGTGGATTCCTGATGGTGTAGAGATCGAGCATGTTCAGTTCGGGTTAGTGCAGGGCGAAGATGGTAAAAAGCTGAAGACTCGATCGGGCGACACGATCCGGTTACGCGATCTGTTAGATGAAGCGGTCGATCGTGCCCGTGCAGATTTAGAATCTCGACTCCAAGAAGAAGAGCGACATGAAACTGAAGAATTCATCGCCCATACGTCTCAAATTGTAGGAATTAGTGCGGTAAAATATGCGGACTTGAGCCAAAATCGCACGAGTAACTATGTATTTAGTTATGACAAAATGTTAGCGCTTCAGGGCAATACAGCACCGTATATGCTTTACGCCTATGTGCGAGTTCAAGGAATTAGTCGAAAAGGAACGATTGACTTTCAAAACTTAGGATCTGAGGCGAAAATTCTGTTAAAAGAAGATGCAGAATTAACGTTAGCAAAACATCTCTTGCAGCTAGAAGATACGTTAGATGCTGTGAGTCAAGATCTATTGCCTAACCGATTGTGTCAATATCTGTTTGAGCTGAGTCAAAAGTTTAATCAGTTCTACGATCGCTGTCCCGTTCTTCAAGCTGAAGAGCCTGCTAGAACGTCTCGCTTAATGCTGTGTGATTTGACGGCTCGGACGTTGAAATTGGGACTGTCGCTATTAGGAATTCAAGTGTTGGAGCGAATGTAAGTCGATGAATTTCCGCATTGGCTGTGCGATTTGGGCTTACAAAAATTGGGTCGGCGATTTGTTTCCGGCTAAGAGTCGATCGAGCGATTTTCTCAACCTCTACAGTCGTCGATTCACCACTGTGGAAGGAAACACCACATTTTACTCAATTCCTGACGCAAAGACCGTTTCACGCTGGGCAGAAGAAACGCCGCCAGGGTTTGAATTCTGTTTGAAGTTGCCCAAGTCGCTCACTCACAATGGATTATTAGAGCCTTCATTGTCGGGAGCTTTAAATTTTTTGGAGAAAATGCAGGGATTGGGCGATCGCCTGGGTCCACTTTTCCTGCAATTGCCTCCGAGCTACAGTCCCGCAAATTTCAATGATTTAACGAATTTTCTAAAAGGTTGGACTGAGAGTAAAGCACCTCTGGCGGTTGAAGTCCGGCATATTGATTGGTTTAAAGAGCCTTACAGTCGCCGACTCAACGCACTTCTAGAAGAATTTAAAGTCGGACGAGTTTTGCTCGATACCCGCCCGATTTATAATGCCTCCGATGATCCGCAAATCAATTCTGAGCGGCGCAAACCAAACGTTCCCCTGCAGCCGATCGCTCACCGCTCCTTTTAGTCTAATTCGATTCATCAGTCACCCAGATTTAGAAATGAATCATGCTTATCTAGAAGAATGGGTCGGGCTAGTTGATCGCTGGCTTCAGCAAGGAACGCGTGTTTATTTCTTTGTGCATTGTCCGATCGAGGAGCGATCGCCCGGAACTGCCCGATATTTTCAACATCTTCTTGAGAAGCAGAATGCTTTAGTTCCGCCTTTGCCGTGGGACTTAGTTGAGCCAACTCCGACTCAATTAAACTTATTCTGAAGAATTTGGGCGTGTCGGGTTTTCGTCTTCGGGATCGCCTAAATAACTGAGATAATGGTTTCAAATCTTCACTCATTCACTAAGCTAGACCGCACTTCTGGTACTATTAGGGGTTCTGAGAACACCTAACTAAGACTTGCTGCAAGGAGACTCTCATCATGGCGCGGATGTATTATGACGCAGATGCCAACTTAGATTTGCTGGCTGGAAAGACGATCGCTATCATTGGCTACGGCTCTCAAGGACACGCTCACGCCCTTAACCTCAAAGACAGCGGTATGAACGTAATCGTAGGGCTATATCCGGGCAGCAAGTCTGCAATTAAAGCCAAAGACGCTGGGTTAACAGTGCATACTGTCGCCGACGCAGCCAAAGCAGCAGACTTCATCATGATCTTGCTTCCTGATGAAGTGCAAAAGACCATCTTCACTCACGAGATCGAACCCAATCTCAAAGAAGGCGATGTCCTGGCATTCGCCCACGGATTTAACATTCACTTTGCGCAAGTGGTGCCTCCTACCAACGTCGATGTGGTGATGGTGGCTCCTAAAGGACCTGGACACCTCGTTAGACGCACCTATGAGCAAGGTCAAGGCGTTCCAGCACTGTTTGCGGTCTATCAAGATGCATCAGGTCAGGCACGCGATCGCGCAATGGCATACGCAAGAGGCATCGGCGGCACCCGTGCGGGAGTGCTCGAAACGACCTTCCGCGAAGAAACCGAAACTGATTTATTCGGCGAACAAGTTGTGTTGTGCGGTGGCTTGAGTGAATTAATCAAAGCTGGGTTTGAAACCTTGACAGAAGCAGGCTATCAGCCAGAGTTGGCTTATTTTGAGTGTCTGCATGAAGTTAAGCTCATCGTCGATTTGATCGTCGAAGGTGGCTTGGCGAAAATGCGTGACAGCATTTCTAACACGGCTGAATATGGCGACTTAACACGCGGTCCTCGCATTGTCACCGATGCGACTCGCGCCGAGATGCGAAAGATTCTCCGCGAGATTCAAACCGGACAGTTTGCCCGTGAGTTTGTGCTAGAAAATCAGGCTGGTAAACCTGGCTTCACCGCCATGCGTCGCCGCGAAGCAGAACACCCGATCGAAGAAGTCGGCAAAGATCTTCGCGCAATGTTTAGCTGGCTCAAAAAAGTCTAAACAGTCATCAGGGACGAGTTTTGCAATCTTCATCGATTCACAACTCGTCTCTCTTTATTACTTAGACTTTCCATTTTGATCGGCTTTTTGAAGTGCGTCTTCAGTGCGGTCGTAAGGATTCGTCTTAGGTCGCCACCCAGGAAACATGCCAATCATCATGTCATCTAATGAGCTACGCGCTTGAAAGCTATATCGCCCGATCGAGGGCGGCAAAAATTGATCACCAAATCCAACGTAGATCAAACCAAGAAGCAGTAAAAATCCAAACGGGATTTTCTTAAGCATGGCAGTCTTGTTTAGGAAAAATAGATTCTGATGGTTAAAGATTGCTCTTTAGGAGACTAGCGTGATGCACTAGTTCTATGATGCCTTGAAATAAGAAATATGGTATCTCGATCGCTCATCATCAAGCTTGGTTTGCGCCCTTTACCAAAACAAAGAAGACTTTTTTCTAGTCTACTGATAGAGTTATTGCTGACTAAATTATATGGTTAAAAGATTTTATGGTGAGATTCATTAAAAGTGGTAGGTGTGGAGTAGTTCTGTTACTGATGGGCACATCATTGCCAATTATTCAGCCTGTGGTAGCCAAATCTCTGCCATCTCAAACCGTTCATTCTTCAATAAAACGTCCTATAAAACCCGTAAAATCAAGTCTACTTCCCTTCTTTGATCAAGATAATAATCCTGTCACAGTGGGTGTTCCTAGAAATCAAAAGGTTGACATCACTCCCGTTCCACCTCAGCTCAATGCGTTCGATCAAAAAGTGCTCAACACTTGTGGAACGTTTGGCAGCAAAGTCAGCACAATCAGTATTAGAAGATTGCTGGCAGAGTCACCTCAAGTCGTACAACAAATTAACCAAACGGTGGGTGGAGAACTGTTTTCAGGACGGCGCAGTGAGAATCAATTTCGCGATGATTTAGTCACAATTTGGTCAGACCGTAGCGCATTTGAACATATCTTTTGTGGACAAATACGCGGCTCAAATCAAATTGGCGGATTGCACTTTGTCGGTCGATATTTGCAGTTGCAAAATCAGGGCATCGCTGGACGGTTGCCCAATAACTCTAAAGCAGAAGAAGTGATTGACGGAGAGATTTATACTCTGGGTGTCGAGGTTCGGCAGGGCGATCGCATCGTTGCCAGAGACTCTAAAAAAGGCTATTCCTATATCAGCAATGCTCAAGATATCTTGATCGATGCCACTCGCGCCTTCAAGTCATTTAGAAATACCACCAATGCCACTCGCGCCTGTCTTTATACCGTGCATGACTCTTCAGCACCGCCCTTTAAAGCTGTATTTGTAAAAACCAATCGAGCGATCGTCACGTTCTACCCCGACGCAACCCCAAAACCCAACGAGGCATCTTGCCAGTAGCTAACCTTAACTCGCATTCATAACGAGTATGATTTAATCAGGGAATGAGAGCTTTCTTTCTCCCTCATCCCGTCGATCATGGCTCACCTCACCCAACGCCGCTCCGAAAACGTTGAGGGCGATTTTTATGTCGATCGCACCTGCATTGATTGCGACACTTGCCGATGGATGGCTCCCGATATTTTTGATCGCGATGACGGTCGCTCGGCAGTCTTTCATCAACCACAGGATGAAATTGAGCGCTTGCACGCAATGCAGGCATTATTAGCGTGTCCGACTGCCTCGATCGGAACCGTCGAAAAGCCCAAAGACATCAAAATCGCTCAACAAAGCTTTCCGGTTCTGGTCGCTGAAAACGTTTATCACTGCGGATATCATGCCGAAAATTCTTTCGGAGCCGCAAGCTATCTGATTCAACGTCCCGACGGAAATATCTTGGTTGATTCTCCCCGATTTGCGCCTCCTTTAGTCAAGCGACTAGAAGAGATGGGCGGAATTCGTTATCTTTATTTGACTCATCGCGATGATGTCGCCGATCACCAAAAGTTTCACGATCATTTTGGCTGCGATCGTATCCTTCACGCCGATGAAGTCAATCGTGGCACTCAAAGTGTAGAGATCAAACTTACGGGATCAGATTCGATTCAGTTAGATCCAGAGGGGTTGATCATTCCCGTTTCAGGTCACACCAAGGGACACACTGTTCTGCTTTACCAAAACAAATTCTTATTCACAGGAGATCACCTCGCCTGGTCTGCGCGGCAAAATCATCTAGTTGGGTTTCGCGAAGCCTGCTGGTATTCGTGGGAAGAATTGCAGCGATCGATGCAAAAGCTGGCAAACTATTCTTTTGAATGGGTTTTGCCGGGACACGGGCGGCGCTACCATGCCGATGTTAAAACCATGCACCAAGAGATGCAAAAATGTCTGACGTGGATGGGGCTAGATGTCGATAGCGGCGAATGGCATTGATCCCCTACGTCAGCGATTGCCCAAATCGAGTTAAGCCATCGATCACCTGATCAAACCAGCCTCTAAACGTGGGCAGGTGACGCGCCACTAAAATACCCGCCAATAATCCCGCTAAGTGCCCATCCCAAGCCATCTGCTTGCGGATTGGCACAATCAACCAGAGCGTGTGCCCAAATCGCTGATTAAAAACCACTAGCATGACCGTCAATATCAGCACCAGTACGGAAGAGAGATTGCGATCGAAATAAGCAAACGAAAGCAAAAATCCTATATAGCCGAACAAAACGCCACTTGCGCCTACATATCTCACGGGTCTACCAATCAGCCAAAGGGCAGAACCCGAAATGACCGCGATCGCCGCCGTGATCGTCTTAAAATCGCTGGGTTCTCTTAAAAACACCAGCCCACCAAAAATAAAGTAGAAAACGGTATTTCCTTCAAGATGCTGCCAGTCTGTATGGAGAAATGGAGACAGCAAAATTCCGGGCAATCCGATCAGAGTTCGAGGAACCAGACCAAATTGGTTCAACGTTTTTCCCAATAGTCCAAAGTTGATGATCGCGACTCCCCAGGCGATGATCACGAGATAAATCAAAAATCTCAGTTGATAGAGCCAATTGTTGACAAAAGCGTGACTGGCATCGGTTCCCATGAAGCAGGCGAAAGACTAGGATCAGATTAAACAATTCTGATTACTATCCTACTCCTACGGAGAAGTTCGACTAACCTTTCGTCTGTCAGCCTTCTATGATATCTCCTAGCCTTTTTGACGCATTAGATCCCTATCTCCATGAAGTGGTCACTCCCAACGCCGAAGCAATGGACGATCGAGCAGAGGTTTTACGATCGGCGCTGCAAGGGTTAGCAGATCTGAATTTACTCGCGTTGCGCGTTCCTCAAACTTGCGGAGGAAGTGGAGTCGATGACTTAACATTTTCTAAGTTTCAAGAACAAATTGCCAGACACTCTGGAGCACTAGCATTCTTGCAAGCTCAGCACCAAAGCGCAGCAGCGATGCTGACTCAAAGCGAGAATCATTTTCTTAAACAGTCCTATTTGCCTCACATGAGCAGTGGACAAAAACTCGTCGGCATCGGGTTTTCTCACCTGCGACGCGAAGCCAATCCCCCACTCAAAGCAACGCGAGTCGAGGGAGGATATCGGCTGCACGGACAAGTCCCGTGGATCACAGGGTTTGACGTTTTCCAGTCGTTCCTGCTCGCAGCAGTGTTACCTGACGGTCAAGCTGTGTATGGAATGATGCCTTTTGTTGAGACTCACCAAACCTCTGGTGGCAAAATTTGCTTTAGCGAACCGATGCTTTTAGCTGCAATGACTTCGACGAATACCGTAACGGCTGATGTGACTGACTGGTTGATGGCTGACTTTGAGGTGGCATTTATTCGACCTGCCAACGCGATTTATACTAGCGATCGCCACAATGTTCTCAACCACAGTTTCTTTGCGATCGGGTGTGCTCAAGCAGGGTTAGATATTATCAAAGCTGCCGCTCAATCAAAGCCTCACCTGACGATCGCTCCAGCTTTAGAACCCCTCACCGACCAGTTAAGCGAGTGCCGCTCAAAAATTTATACTGCCCAGCAGCAAAGTTATCCGTTTGAGGAAAAATTGTTGCTAAGAACGCGGGCGATCGAGCTAGCCGTGCGCTGTGCCCATGCCGCCGTTACGGTTTCTGGTGGAGCCGCAAACTCTAAGCACCATCCCGCTCAGCGAGTTTATCGTGAAGCGCTCGTGTTTACCGTTGGCGGACAAACCACGGCTGTATTGGACGCAACGCTCGATCGACTAGCCAATTAGATAAATTTACGCAATACCATAGAGACGTTTTACCGAAATGTCCTACGGTATTGCCGTGCCCCATAATGGATCGATCGTCCTTTATACCAATCATTCTATCAAAAAGGGGCATACCTAGGTACGCCCCCACATTCAAACCTAACCTAAGGGTTATCGTGCCAGCGATAGCGTCCGACGCTTCGACACCATCCGGTAAGCTTCGATAATATCGCCGACCACCCAAGCGCTGAAGTTGTCTAAACCAATGCCGCACTCATAACCTGCATTGACTTCCCGGGCGTCTTCTTTCATCCGCTTCAGAGAGTCAAGGTTGCCTTCATGAAGCAGGTTGGTGCCTCGACGAACGCGAATCTTACAGTTACGGATAATCTTGCCAGACAAGACATAACAACCCGCAACCGCACCGCGACCCACTGGGAAGACAGCCCGAACTTCGACCTGACCGAGCGGTTCCTCAATCATTTCAGGCTCTAGCAGACCTTCCATCGCGCCCTGCACATCATCCAACAATTTATAGATGATGTTGTAGTCGCGCACATCAACCCCGGCTCGATCGGCAGCTTGTCTCGCCCCCGGAGCCAGTGTTGTGTTGAAGCCAATCACCACGGCATCACTTGCCGCCGCCAAGTCAACGTCTGTCTCAGAAATCTCACCCGGAGCCGCATAGAGCACCCGCACCTGCACCTCGTTTTGAGGCAGTTGACGCAAGGAACCCAGAATCGCTTCTACAGACCCTTGGACATCTGCTTTGAGAACAAGGTTTAACTCCTTCAAGTCGCCCTCTTGCGCCTTCTGTGAAAGCGTATTTAGGCTGACTCGACGAGAAGACACGGCTGCCAGAAGACGAGACTGACGCTGCTCATCGGCTCTTGCATCTGCAACAGCACGAGCTTCACGCTCATCTTGGAAGACTTCAAACTCATCTCCAGCCGCCGGAACATCACTCAAACCTAAGACCTCGACCGCAAACGAAGGCGATGCGATTTGGACTCGCTTATTGCGATCGTCTACCATTGCCCGAACTTTACCCAATGACGATCCGGCTACCAGAATGTCTCCTACCCGCAGCGTTCCATTTTGAATCAGCAGCGTTGCAACCGGACCCTTTGCTTTATCAAGGTGTGCCTCAATCACCGTTCCTCTCGCAGAGCGATCGGGGTTTGCAGACAGATCCTCAACCTCTGCCACCAAGAGAATCATCTCTAGCAGTGTATCCAGGTTATCGCCACTGATGGCGCTGACAGGCACCATAATGGTGTCGCCGCCCCACTCTTCAGGAACTAGAGCATACTCTGTGAGTTCTTGCTTAACGCGATCAGGCTGCGCGCCTTCTTTGTCTATTTTGTTGATCGCAACCACGATCGGTACGCCTGCTGCCTTTGCGTGACTAATTGCCTCAATGGTTTGAGGCTGCACGCCATCATCGGCTGCCACTACAAGAATGGCAATGTCTGTCACCCGTGCGCCGCGTGCCCGCATTGCAGTAAATGCTTCGTGACCCGGCGTGTCGAGGAAAACGACTTGCTGCTCTTTCCCGTTGTGCTCGACATCAACGTGATAGGCACCGATATGCTGAGTGATTCCACCCGCTTCTCCCTGCGCGACTTTAGTTTTGCGAATCGAGTCAAGCAGAGTGGTCTTACCGTGGTCAACGTGACCCATGATAGTGACCACTGGCGGACGGCGAATCAGGTGCTCTAGATCCTCAGCCCCAACCATTTCAGTTACTTTACGCGCGGCTTCTTCTTTCTCACCCGCTTCGACCTCAACCCCACATTCTTGAGCAACCATTGTGGCGGTGACGATATCTAAAGTTTGGGTAATGGTCGCCGCAATGCCCTTCATAAACAACTTAGTGATGACATCGGTAGCAGGAACGGATAGCCGTTGAGCCAAGTCTTGCACCGTCAAGCCGCCTGTAAGCGTAATCGTCTCTGGACGCTCGACTTTGACCTCTTGATCACGACGATCGCGACGATCGCGAGTCCCACCAGACTTCTTGCGCTGAGGAGCCGCAGGAGTCGGAGCCGCTGCAACTCTGATTTGACCCGGCAGACCTTTAGGTTTAGCAGGTCGAGCCAAGGAGATACTCATTTGTGCAGCATCTACAATTCCGCCATCTGCTGACCCATCTAGATCGTCATCCTCATCTTCATCAATTTTGGGTTGAGCACGTCGCTTGCCTTTGCCCGCGAGCTTCGCTTTATCGGTCGGAAACTCTTGAACTTCCTCCTCCTCGTCATCCCATCCTTTAGCTCGTTTGGGTTTTGGCGGAGTCGGCTTATTAAGTTGGAGATCAAGTGGACCTGGAGCAACGGGTGCATCAGCCGAAGGTCTAGTCGGGCGGTTAATTCGTAGAACTGGCTGACCTGCAAGTGCAGCACTGTCTTCTTGAGCAGCAGCAGAGTCTTGAGGAGATTGAGGCTTCGGACGACGCAACTCTACGATCGTCTGTGGACGAGGAGTAGGACGATCTTCAGAGGGTCTGCCACCTGGAACAGGACGACGAGCACCCTCACCAGGCGCACCTGCTTGAGGTCTGCCACCTTCTCTTAAAGGAGCAACTCCCGCTTCTCGCCGGGGTTCGGTACTAGGGGGCATCTGAGCAGCCTTGTCGCGTTTCAAGACAGGCTTAGTTGCCGTTGAGGGACGGGAAGAGGTCGCCGCAGGTCTTGCTGGAGGCTGAGATAATGGCTTTTCTTCAACTAGTTCAACCGCGATCGATATGCTGGGCTTTTGAGTCGCTGGAGCCGCCGCTTGAGGAATTGCGATCGGAGTAGCAGGAAGTTCTGGTTTAGCTCCTTGAGAAGACTCAATGGGTACAGCCGATTCAGCCTCAGACGTTTCTAGCTCTAGCTCTGAAGTTGAATGCCTTGAGTCGATCGGTCTAGCAGGAGCCTGACTGGGTTGAGTCGGAGCTAACTGAGGTGTAGGAGGTGCTTTCAGCTCAGGCTGCTGCTCAGACGGTGCAGAGCGTGTAATGGGTCTACGGATTTCTAAAATTTGCTGTTTCTTCTGAATATTCAAGGGCGTTTTCTTTTTAATCTCAGCAGGTTGTGAACTAGCAGTTTGACGAGTTGGACTGGACTTTGTAGAAGGTGGGTGACTAGCCGTATATTTTGCTGCCGCAGCGCGAATCCTTTCAGCTTCGTCTTCTGTGATCGTGCTGCTGTGGCTCTTGACTGAAATATTTAGTTGTTCACAAATTGCTAAAAGATCCCGATTGTCCAAATTCAATTCTCGTGATAGCTCGTAAATTCTGACTTTGGCGTTGTTCATCCACTCGTCCCTCATTCGATCCAGGTTGTCACATAGTTGCCTTCTGTTTTGACTAAAACTACATTCGATCTGGGTTGACTCTACGATGCTGCTACAGCTTTTCAAAGTTCTGATGGCGATCAGAAGCCCGAAATTCTCCAGAGCATTTCTAATAGAACAGTCTTTGAAAATGACTGTTTCTCACTGTAAGTGGCTTGTACGTCTTGGTCCGCAAAAGTTTATTGAACTTTTTAGTAGGTTGGCATGACTAAAGACTATCTCAGCGATCGTCTGCCTTGTCTCTACTATTGTCGCACTCACACACACCTGTCGGCACTGCAAATGGAGCAAACTCCACCAGAAGAGTGCCTAAACCCAAGTTTAGGGGGTTGAAAGGCTAAGTTGTCAGTCTGAAGCTGAAGAAAATCTTTCAAAGGCAAACGCTGACACCTCAAAGTAAGTTAACTAGATTTCTAGAAAAAATTTGTTTGGCGTGAGAGTGGTTAACCACTCAAGTTAGCCAGCTTGGGATAGTCAAGACAACTTCAATTTTAGCGAACCCGACCCCTGATGACTGCATGGAGCCTGGTGTAATGCTTCATTTTCTGCTTTTCCTTGCCTTCCATTAGTTCGCCTTTGCAGACGCTGGAGTTGGCTATCAATCCCTATGACAGTGTCCTTATGATATCGCAATTTTAAGCAGTGGGTAAGTTAGGGGACGCAATCAAACCCAAATCACACGTTGTAGGTAGGCTTGTCGCCTCTGAAAGACGCTGCCATAGTGCGTTATAGATTTGGTCGGAAACGGCTGTTTTGAGGACGCGACTCAACCGATCCTTTTTCTGAGCGGCTTTTAAACACTCAGATTGAGGACAGAGATAAGCAGATCGTCCCATCCCGCGATCGAGAACGATCGTGCCCGCCGGGTGACTCCTAACCACGCGCCAAAACTCATTTTTAGAGGCAGTTCGGCGACAACTGATGCACCGACGATAGTTGGGTTTCATGAAAAATAACGGAGCGCATACAACAGTGCGCCCCACTTTATGATTAGATTTCGTCCTCAGTTGACTTGTCTTCTAATGCTTCAGGCTGAGAATTGGCTGCGGTCACAGATTGATCAGTCTCTTCCTCATACTCCTCTTCATCGTAGTATTCATCTTCATAATATTCGGCTTCAGCCTGCTCTTGAGCCAGACGGCGAGACTCTTCTAAAGCGGCAATCTTTTCGTTTTCAGCTTCGTAGTCATATTTTTTGATGTCTTTGATGTCGATTTTCCAGCCAGTCAGACGGGCAGCAAGCCGAACGTTTTGACCTTCTTTTCCGATCGCCAAACTTAGTTGATCTTCAGCCACCAAAATATGGGCTTGACGACCATCGGGATCGACGAGACGCACTTCATCTACACGAGCCGGACTCAGAGCATTCGCGATATAAGTCGAGGGATCGGGCGACCAGCGAATCACATCAATTTTCTCGCCCCGCAACTCATTTACAACTGCCTGAATTCGAGACCCTCGCGCCCCAATACAAGCTCCGACGGGATCAACGTCCCGCTCTAATGTATCGACCGCAATTTTAGTTCGGGGACCGACGTACCGGGAGGGAGGATTCGCTTCCCGCGCTACTGCCACAATGCGGACAATATCATCCTGAATTTCAGGAACTTCATTCTCGAACAGATAAACGACTAGCCCCGCGTCAGCCCTCGAAACTAGAAGTTGGGGACCTCGATGAGATCCTTCGCTAACTTTCTTTAAGTAGACTCTAAACGTGGCGTTTGCGCGGTAGTTGTCGTTGGGTAACTGATCACGCTTCAGCAATTCTGCTTCGACTTCTGGCTGACCGAATCCGCTCGTCACCGCCATAATCACAGACTGCCGCTCAAACCGCAGCACTCTGGCTTGCACGATCGTTCCTTCCAGTTCCTGAAACTCTTCTTGAACGAGTTTGCGCTGTTGATCTCGCAGTTTTTGCGCCAACACTTGCTTGGTCTGAATCGCCGCCATTCGTCCAAAGTCTCCCTGGTCAGGGGTGACATCCAGAACTACTGTATCTCCCGGTTGGGCTTCAGCCGCGACTTCCTGCACTTCTTTGAGTGCAATCTGGTGATCGGGATTGCTGACATCTTCGACGATCGTCTTGGTTGCCAAAACACGAAAACCTTCTTCGTCAGTGTCAAGCTCGACTTCAAAATTATCGAAATATTCTTCTTCAAAGTTGGGGCTGTCCATGCGCTGGGTGCGCCGAAACCGCTCGTATCCCTTCATCAAGGCTTCGCGCAGAGCGGCTTGGACTGAGAGCTTGGGCAGGTTGCGCTCTCGGCTAATGCTATCGATCATGTCTTTGAGTCCGGGTAAGGCGACCATTGACATAGTGAAATCTCCGTGAATATTAGATTGTTAGAAAGGGGGGTTGGGTCAACCAGTAGAACGATTTATTCTTCACCTTCGACCAATTGAACTTGAGCGACTAAATCGCGGGGAATGGTGATTGGTCGTCCTTTTTGGTTGAGGTAGACGGCTTTTTCATCTCGACGAACCAAATCTCCTGTCCAGTCGGTGTGACCTTTATAAGGCTCAGAGGTGGTGACAATCGCCGGAAATCCTCGAAATGAAACGAACTCTCGATCGGTGGTGAGAAACCGCGAAACTCCGGGACTCGACACCTCCAGCACATAATTGTCTGGGAAGAAGTCAGTGCCATCAAGGACAGGCTCTAAAGCCCGACTCATTCGTTCGCAGTCTTCTAGACCAGTGTCGTCCTGCTTGTTTCGCACATCTAGCCGCAGCACTGGAGGATTTTGGTGAGTATGAAACACGGCTGCAACGACTTCCAAGCCCAAAGAGTCTGCTACGGGGGCAGCGAGATCGAGGATTTGGGGAACCAGAGGATGCGCCATTTGACCACTACTCCAAATAAAAAAGTGGGTCACGTTGCCCACTTCTCATGAAATTATTTCATGAAACTCAGTGACGAACAGAAAACTGTTCTTCCTGGCTTATTCTAACGGATTAACTTCGGAGTGAGCCATCAAATATCGGGGGTTGGAATAAAACCTGATTCCGACCCCCGACTCTCCCTTAGAAGGTAAACGTGGTGCGAACGACTGGCATGAACACGGTGTCATTTTGTTTTAACCCTTCTGGATTGAAGATCACAAAAATGCCAGGAGTAATGCTGATATTATCGTTCAACCGCATATTGAAATAGCCTTCCAATTGATAGGGAGTTCGATTTTCAGGATTGACCGCAACCCCACCCGTGCTGACTCGCTTGAGCGGCTGACCAAAAATAACTCCGGCAGAATTTCCCTTCTTCAAAATATCCTGGACGTGTAAACCGATCAGCCATGAATTGAAATTTGTGGAGGCATCAACATCCACCAAGTTGCTAAAGATATGAGTGTAAGAGCCAGCCAGCGTCAGGGTTGGAGCCAAACGGAAGGCAACGCTTGCACCCACAGTATCAAGCTTAATTCCCTGGTTGATAACGGCTCCTGCTGCCCCTAAGCCTCCCCCGCGACTAGCAATCTGTGCCAAGGTTGGGTTGAATGAGACCGAACCAATATCAGAACTGCTCAAGCCAGTGCCTAGAATGTTGATCTGGTGATAGCTGTGAGAATAGTTGAGACCAATTTTGAGTGCCGGAGAAGGTTTCACGGTCAGTTGTGCCGCCGCAGTGTAGCTGCCGTTGAAAATTCCGCTTCCCAGTAAAGTGCTTGGAAACGCTTGGTTGCTGACGATGTTTGCGTTGACGGAGCCATAGAGGGCGCGGAAGTCGATCGCATCCGAGAGATTTAAGATAAAACCAGCCGCAGACGCGAGTCCGGTCTGCGAGGTGCCTCCAGAGACTCGTTGAGCAGCAGACAGTGTAGCAAAGCGCGAGAGTGCACCTTGTCCTTCGCTCGAAAAGGGTAAAACGGACGGAAATGCGTCGGACACCTCGGCATTGGTGCCAACAAAGGCGGTCAGCTTGCTGGCAACGGGGAATATGTAAAGCAGTTTGTAGAGGTTGACGCTGTTGTTGCCGCCTTTAAAAGATAGATCCTGAGGATTAACGGTTGGGAACTGTGGCTCATAGGAAAGACGAGCATTGCTGGCGTTGCCAAAAACCGGATCACCCACGCCCAATTGACCTGCGATGCTACCACCGCCTGATCGTCCTAAGAGGTTTGTGTCGCCACCTCCCCCAAAGTTGTAAGCTTGTAAACCTGTAATTAGTAAATCTTTCCCGGTGAAGCTGGTTTGCAGGTTGATGCGAACTCGATCGTTAAAGACCGTATTAGCATTTCTGCCGGTGGGCGCACCGCCATAGCCACCTGCAAGACTGAAAATGGCTTCGCCATTCAGCTTTGTTGTCGTTGAGAATTGTTGTTTTTCTAGCGTGGTCGTTCGAGCTTCTACGGCATCGACACGACCGCGTAAGGTGGCGAGTTCGGCAGCAAATTCTTCTTGCAGTTTTTGCAGGGTTGCCAAGTCTTCTTTCTTGACCAAATCGGCGGTGGAAGCTGCAATTAGTTCGTTGACACGATCGAGACACGCATTCAGACCTGCCGCAAACTCAAAGCGAGTCAGTGCCCGATTGCCCCGATAGGTCTTGTCGGGATATCCCGCAATGCAACCATAGCGTTCAACCAGCGATTGCAATGCTTGAAACGCCCAGTCAGTAGGTTTAACGTCTGATAGCTGTGATACCGATGTCACCTGATTGATCTCAGAGAGAGATGAGACATGATCGAGCGAATCTTTCTCATCTTGAGGGGATGATTGAGCTACCTCAAGCGATGAAACGTTTTCAACCTCAGATGCAAAAACAGGTAATTTCGCCAAAGCAAAAAAT
Source organism: Phormidesmis sp. (assembly GCA_965277365.1). Classification (GTDB taxonomy): domain Bacteria; phylum Cyanobacteriota; class Cyanobacteriia; order Leptolyngbyales; family Leptolyngbyaceae; genus Phormidesmis_A. The sequence goes on from CBDICO010000012.1 coordinate 73,719, forward strand.
CCAGTTAGTAGACATGTCAGGCTAATTCTTTGAGTTAATAAAACTTGATTTTTGTTCACGATAAATCCTCACACAAAAGAGATTAGAAGGTGCGATCGCTGTAAACCTAATTGCTTTAGACAAACGAATTTAGAGAAAGATGATCGAAGCTTTAGCAGCGCAATCTATCAGTTCTACTAATCGGCTTAACTGTTTTTTGAAATATCTTTCTGTTAAACAGTACGCTTGAAACCAAATTTCAATTAGCAAAAATTTGCGAAACCAAGCATTAGGTGAAAACTAAAGATCTTGATTTTTGTGTGATTAAACTTTAGCTGGCAAAGGGGTCTAGTTGAAAGTGGGTATGTTGATAAAATTGTGATGGTTTGAATAGAGCGAATTTGATGACTTGATGATAAATAGCTTTTATTAATGTTTTTAATCAGAGCTTGCGCGATCGGTCAGACTGGCTCTATCATAGAAAGCTGTGTTGAATTAGAGCAATCTCATGCCCAAGCTGAAGACCCGTAAATCTGCTGCTAAACGTTTCAGAGTCAGTGGAAGTGGCAAAATTATTCGCCGAAACACCCATAGAGCACACTTGTTAGAACACAAAAGCCCCTCTCGTCGTCGTCGCCTTGCTGGAACGTCAGTGGTAGATGAGCGAGACGCTGACAACGTTCGGGCAATGCTGCCTTACTTGTAAGGACGGATTGGGTCGGGCAGGCGATACGGGGACGATCAAGATTCTGTTTCACAGTATTTAAGTAAGGACATCAAACAATGACACGGGTAAAGCGCGGTAATGTCGCTCGTAAGCGCCGCAAAAAGATTCTTAAACTAGCGAAAGGGTTTCGGGGATCACACTCCACGATTTTTCGCACCGCAAATCAGCAGGTGATGAAGGCATTGCGGAACGCCTATCGCGATCGTCGCAAACGGAAGCGCGATTTTCGTCGTTTGTGGATCACTCGCATCAATGCAGCCGCTCGGATGCACGGGTTAAGCTACAGCAAACTGATCGGCAATCTCAAGAAGGTAGATATTGAGATCAACCGTAAGATGTTGGCTCAGTTGGCGATTCTCGATCCAGATGGCTTTGCAAAAGTGTTAGAACTTGCTGCTCAAGCAAAATAGAGTGGTCGATCGGCTGACCGTCTTGATGAATCGGAAACAGCAATCAGTTTTGATCAAAGTTATCGGACTGTGGACGTTAGGGGCACAATTTATAGTGCCCCTTTGTTCGTTGGCAGCAGATTTGGAGACGATCGCTCACAGGGGTCAACTGGTTGTTGCGGTCAAAGATAATCTACGTCCTCTAAGCTTCCGTGACGCGAAGGGCAACCTGCAAGGGCTAGAGATCGATATTGCCAAACGATTGGCACAAGAATTGCTGGGAAAATCCAGTTCTGTCATCTTTGAGCCTGTTAGTAACCGGGATCGCCTTGCAGTTGTGATCAATGGTCAGGTAGATGTGACGATCGCCAGCGTTACCGCAACACCCTCTCGATCGCGGATTGTCAGTTTTAGCACTCCCTACTATCTCGATGGAACTGCTCTAATCACCAATATTTCTGCCATTCAAGGGCTGTCTGATTTAACCAATCGGACGATCGCCGTTCTTAACGACTCCAGCACGATTGCAGCGCTGCGCTATCGAGTGCCTCAAGCCAAATTGCTTGGAGTCAATTCCTACGTCGAAGCAAAAGCATTGTTAGAGTCTGGAAAAGCGATCGCATTTGCGGCTGACACCAGCATTTTGAGTGGTTGGGTGCAAGAGTTTCCGACCTATCGCCTGTTGCCATTGCGGCTCTCAGCAGAGCCGCTTTGTGTGGTCTTACCCAAAGGCGTTCAATATGACGAGTTGCGACGACGCATCGATCAGGCACTCGATCGTTGGAAAGCAGAAGGATGGCTTCAGCAGAGAGCGATCTATTGGGGGCTTCTGTGAGATACCTTGAAAGAAGGGGCGCAGTCGAATTTTTGCCTCAACTATCTGTGTTTTAATTCACAAGTGATAAAACTATGGAGAGCTACCTTCCGATCGCTTATATCTCTGGTTTGCTAGCACTACTTGCAATCGCGGCTGTCACCGTTTTTCGTCAAGTGCTCAAAACTCAGAAGATTGAAAAAGCCCTTTCTCGGCTGCAAGGTAAACTTGGGACCGAGAAAGGAACGGCTCAAGAATATTACGAGTTGGGCAGCATTCTGCTAGATAAGCGGATTTATGTGCAGGCGATCGCCCAGTTTCAAAAGGCAATTAAAGCAGAAACCTTAGAGGGGTTAGAATTGGCAGCCGTGTATAACGCGCTAGGCTTTACTTACTTTTCTCAAGAACAATATGATCTGGCACTTCGCAACTACAAAGAAGCCCTGAAGCTTGCTCCAGACTATGTGACGGCTCTCAATAACCTCGGACATGCCTATGAGCGCAAACAGTTAGCCGCTCCTGCGCTCGAAACTTATGAGAAAGTCTTGACGCTTGAACCCAACAACCAGACCGCAAAGCGTCGAGCAGAGTCTCTGCGAAAACGTTTGGTTCCGTCGTCATAGTCCATAAGACTCGTCAAAAAAAGTGGGTGCTGAGTTTAATAACTTGGCACCCACTTCTTCTTTAAAATTCCGTCTACTTGAGAACTAGGTTTTACTCGTAGGCTGAACAGGTGTAGATTTTCCATCTAGAGGTAACACGGGTGCGACGGTAGGTGCCAGAGTAGGTGCCAATGTCGGAGTTGGGGCTGCTGCTGATGTTGAGGGATTAATTGCAGGAACCGTTGGCGCTGCATTGGGGGTGGGAGATGGCACCGTTTGAATTACTGTGGGCACTTTTGGAACGACTTCTAACTGCTGCGGAGCCACTGGTGCCGCTACGGGCGCTGGGGTAACGGGCGTATATACGGGCGCTGGGGTGACCTGCACAGGTGGAGTAATAGGTGCAGTCGGAGCAGTGATTGGTGTTGAAGTAGGGTCATTGATGACAGGAGGTGGAGCCACGATCGGGGTAGAAATTGGAGTTGGAGTCAGCGTAGGTGTAACGGCTGGTTGTGAAACTTGTGGATCAGAAGGAAGACTACCTAAGCTAGGATTGGCAACAGGGGGATTTGTAGGATTAGAAGGAATAATCTGACCTGGACGCAAAGTACCTCTATCTATGAAAGATTCTGGAGCACCAGGTTGCTTGATAGGAGGCTGGACTTCTGCAACAGGTGGATCTGCTATTGTCTCTTGGGGGAAGCCAGGAGGTTGTGGCGAGAGCCTTATGAAGTCGGGGTTTTTAACCAGCTTCTCGTCTTGGATTTTCTCCTGTTTTCCAAGAGCCTCTGACGTTTCTCCTTGAACGGCTGCAATCCCTTTGTCTGAACTCGAATCGGAGGGCTTCTGATCTAAGTTCAACCCTCGAACTAGATCGCTAGTCTGGTAAAACGTGGTGAGGTCAAAGTCAAATAGACGCAGCCCTTTTGGATCGACGACTGCCAATTGTCCTGCTTTGAGTTCCACGATCCGATTAGTGCCGTTATCAGTGACAGTGATTCCGCTATTGGTCAAGGCACCGACGATCGTCGTATTAGTCTGCTTATCAACGCGCACAAATAGAGCTGATCCCCGAATTCCGGCAGAGACGTTAGGCGTTGTCACGTTCGTAGTGCCTCGTCCGGGGGGAATTAATAGGAGTGCCGTGCCGTTAGAAAGATTAAAGCGCCGCGTGTTAGGCAAGAACCGAAATAAAGCCAATTCTCCAACTCGTGCAAGAGAGCCATCATTAAAGCGCAAATCTGCTCTAGAAGAACGAGCGGTTGAAAGCGCATCGCCAGGGGTCATTCTTTCCCTAACTTGAGCGGGGCGAGGAGGTTGATTTCTGGGTTGTAACCGGACTTGCCTAAGAAGGGCTTGAATATCTGCAAACGTTAAAGGAATTTCAGCACGCACCGAGGTTGGGAGAAGTGCAGTGCTAAAGCTTAAAACGTTCAGAACGATCAGGAACAATTTACGAGACATAGACGCTCCAGGAACAGAGGGCATCGAAGCTGTCAGCTCTACCGAGATAACTTAGAGTCTGAATGATCCTGCAAATTAAAGTTTACTTGGACTTCTTGCGTCCACGTTAACCCGTTTAGGTGAAAATACAGATCTCCATCTTTACCAGTACTTTACATCGAGTCCTAAAGATCAGGGTTAAAACCCACAAGCCTTTAAAGAGTCTTCATCAAAAAAATGGCAAGTTTGAGTTGCGAGACGCTAGTAGGGTGTAACGGGTGAGACAATATTCCGGAAAGAGCGAATAGGGTATGTTGATCAGCTAAAGAGTTCTTCTAGTGGGCGATCGTTAAGTGTGGTTGAGTAAAGTGACGATTTCTTTTCCTGTGAATCAATTACTGTCGTGGAATCAAAAGTGGCTTTGCCATTCACCGCAAATGTTGCTAAAGCAATTTGTTTTTTGGATGGTCTTGACTGGGGCAAGTCCGGCGTGGTCTTCGTCGCTGCCATTAATTCAATCATCTTCAGGCTTTAAGCAATTTTCTTTAAGACTTCAAGAACCCCTTGAGGTTGGGTCGTCTGAGTCCATGCATCTTCTGTCTCATTCAAATCAACTCCCCTACGAGGCAACTCCCTCAACCATCTTGCCTTCAACCGTGGGCAGACGATCGCAGTTTGTTCAACGGGCAAAAGAACTGAGCTTGCTCGATCGTCCGTCACTTCCCCAAACTTTAATATCTGCTTGTTGGAAGTCGCTATCTGATCAAGTCGCCTGTAGCTTTTCACCTAGCAAATCGACGTTAACTCTAGACAATCAAGTGCTCAGTCAACTGCCTCTTATCCCGCTTCATGATCCTCCAAAGCGCGAACCGTCTACCGCCCTGCCAGAGCCGACCGCGAAGCCAGGGGATGCAGAGTTGGGAGTGATTATCACGAAACCTGCTGGAGAATTTGACCCAGAGTTGGGTTTGCCACGACTGCAAGAGCGTCTGTTAGAACCACGTCCTTTGCCATCGGCGACACGGTCACCCTCGGTTTATCTGGTCGGTAGAGTCGATTATTTTAGAACGACAAATGTGTTTTCAGGAGTCGATCCGGTTAATGATGGATTGATTCGATCGGGCTTAACCCTCTTTTATGCCCCGGCGATCGGACGCAATACCTATCTTGTGACCTCTGTCGATGGCAGTCTCATTCGCTATGGCAATCTAGGATATCTGAACTACAACGAGTTAAGATTGCGGGCGGGAGTTTTGCAGAGGTTGAGTCCGCGCACATTTGGCGAGATTGGCTGGAGCAATCAGCAGCTATTTTCCACGAGAGAAGGCTTGCAAAATGCCCTGCGAGGAGACCGTTTTTTAAATGACAACGCGATTCGGTTTGAGTTGAGCCGCCAAGATGCTTTATCAAAAAAGTTGGCATTAAATACCTTTTATCAATTTCGGGTGAGCTTTGCTGACCCCAACGATCGGTCTCGATTGATTAACTCGTTCATTACGTCTTTGAGCTATAGCTGGTCGCCTAGTTTTCAGACAGCACTCGATTATCAGGTTGCCTGGTCACACTTTACTCAACAGTCACGGGATGATATTTATCATCAGTTGGTGGCGCGTTTGACTTACACCATTACTCCACAAAGTCAGATCAATGTCTTTAGCGGGTTTAGTTTCGGCGATTCTTCTGACTCCCGCATTGACTTTAATAGTTTTATTCTGGGAGTCGGAATCGTGTTGAACTTGCCACTATTTTAAGCTTTGTCCCCATAAAAAATTACGATCGGAGCGTTCCATTCGCACTATTCTCTAAAGCAGGTGAATCTAAGCATTGCTACTTAGGAGTAACTAGGTATGTCCACGGACTATATTTTGTTTGTTCATGGGGTTAAGACTCGTAAACGAGAAGACTTTAGGGCACTAGCAGATACATTATTTAATCGCATCCAGTCATCGGTGCGAGACGAATCGAGAGTGCTAAAGTCGATCCCATTTTTCTGGGGAGATTTAAACCAAGAGCCTCAAGACGAGCTTCTTAACGGATTCAAAGCCTCCTCTAAATGGCAAGATTTTTGGTTTCAAGACTTTCGCACTCAGCAGGTTTTAGAGTTTGTGGGCGATGCTGCCCTTTATTTAAGTCGGCACGTTGGCTCTCAGGTTGTTCAGCGATTTGAGAACGATGTATTGGGTGTGTTGCAAAACACGTCTCCGGGCGATCGCCTGCATCTCGTCACGCACAGTTGGGGAACGGTCATTCTCTTTGACCTGCTGTTTGCGGCACGTTGGGAAGATCCTCAGCTTAGTTTAGAGATTCGGCAAACGGTTCAACAGATTCGGAATGCGCTATTTGGGCTACCTCCGATCGTCGGAGCCGGGATTCCGATCGCGAGTATTCATACGATGGGTTCTCCGATCTCGTTGTTTAGCTTACTGACCATTAGCGGCACATTAGGCGGCAAAAGCACTCACGATCTGTCTCCCAATCTCAAAAGCTTGTTAGAGCAGCTTTATACCTTAAGGAAAAAGCCGATCCCGTGGCGAAATTTTGCTCACCCAGGCGATCCGATCGCGTATCCATTAGAGGGGGTAATTCCTCTGTTGCTGAACGACGCGAGTCAATATGTTGAGACTCAAGATGTGATTACAGATAAGGGCAATATTTTTAATCGACCGTTTCAACAAAGGCTGATCCCGGTGTTGTGGGGGGGTGACGCTCACGGAAGTTATTGGACTAACGAGGTTGTGTCAAACACGATCGCTGACATCATTCGCTCGGCTGTTTAGGGCGGATCTGCACACCTTAGAAGTTCCCTCTTTTTGGGTCGCAATAGGGGCAATGCCATTCGCTCCTACATCAATTCTTGCCGCAATCGATAAATAATGGTGTTGGGTTCAACCTGATTAAGAATGTCACGAATCACCGTGCTGGCACCTTGCGAACCCCACGTACAGCCTTGTTCTAAATAAACTTGTGCTGCCCGACCGACTGAATAGGCTCCGTAGCCTGCGATGCCAGCTTGCACGATCGAAACTCCTGCCAAGGCTGAGAATCCGACTGAGGTGTCTGTGCCAGTGGCGATCGCGGTGGCACTTTTGCCCACCCCCAGCAGAATGCCGCTGCCGATTTCGCTCAACAGCAGACTGCCAGAACTGATGAGAATCGTCTTTAATAATTTGCCCGCTTCATAGCGCGTCATCGGCAAACCATATAACTCTGCCAATGCGCGAATCATCGCTAAATCTGAAACGGTGCCGCCAATTAAATCGAGAATGGCGATCGGGTTTAGCCCCACAGCCAGCGCTTTATAGCGGGTAAATTTCCAAATTAATGCCTCTGCATCGGTGTTGCGAGTTTCAACGATCGTCTCTGCCATGCGCGTCTCAGCACTTCTTGCCTGAAAGAGGGCATTGAGTGCGAGGAGCGATCGACCTTCCCGATTCAAAATCGTGAGAATCTTGTATTTCAACTCATCAATTTGTGGCGGCGGCGTTTCCCATTCGTGAGTCACCCGTCCATCTGCCCACTCAACCCGCATTTGCATCGGGGCTGGCTCGGCGGCAACCATGACAATTTCATCCGCCGTTAATAATTGCTGAAGCTGCGCCCCGCTTCCAGTTCGTGCGCCTAATCGCTGCAAACTTTCATAAATCGCCTGCCGATTCTGATCGGGATACAAATCGATTTTGTTAAACACGAGAATCAACGGTTTTTGCGCCTGTCGCAAGTCACAGAGCGCTTTGTATTCGGTGCGGGTGATGTCTCCAGCGACGATAAACAGGATTAAATCTGCCTGCTCTGCTACGTCTCGCGCCATGTCTGCGCGGGTTTGTCCATCGACTTCATCGAGTCCGGGGGTATCGATCAGTTCGATTTGCACCTTGGCACCTTGAGGCACAATCGCCCGTTCTGGTGGCACAATCCCTCCCGTTGGCGACCATCGAATCACCTGTGGTTTCAGCGTTACGCCGTTGATTGGACCCGTTTCTAAAACTTTCTCTCCCAGCAGAGCATTCAGAATCGCAGACTTGCCTCGACTCACCAAGCCAAACACGGCAATTCGCACGATCGCGTTATCTAGCTTATTGAGATTGATAGACAAGCGATCGAGATCGGTCTTAAGCGACATTTGCAGAGTGGGATTTTTAGACGATCGTAGATAGCGCGAATAATTCGCTATGGCTTGACGCAAACTTGCCCGCGCCCGTGTGAGCTGTATCTCTTGAGGCGTAGGGCGCGAGGGAGTTGATCGAGAAGGTTGAGCTTGACTCAAGGTTAAACCGATGAACGCTAAATCTATTTTCGTGCAGAATCGCAGATTCGGGTTTGGGTGGTGCGATCGTGAAAACCCTACCTGACGAATGGCTAACGAGGCAGCGGATTGTGTTGCTTAAAGAGCGGTGATGGCGATGGTGAGATGCCTTCTCGCTTAAAAAATGGAGAATTTGAGTCAAGACATTGCTGTAATGTCGTCTTGATCGTTCTCGCGGTCTCATAGTCTGAAGTGTAGTCATTCATCTGATTGACTTCTCCATAGAGCAAGGGTTTGATGTCTTGCTGATAGAGCACCAGATTATCAAGTCCATTGATGCGATAGACTTCCTGAAATTTTGAATCAGGCGCGATCGAGCCAACTGCCGAGCCGCTTGACAAAAATCCGTCATAACAAAGTCGTTCCCCTTTCACCGCAATTTGAATATAAATACTCAATCCTATGCGATACATTCCGACTTGCAAGGGCAACCCATTCGCCATTGCTGTAGAAGCGATTCCGCAGCCCAACAGTGTTAATACCAGCATTCATAATTTCATTTCTCACACCATTTGTAAACGATTTAAGAAGCAATCACTTCCTCTTGAGGCATTTCTAAAAGAACTGGGCTTTGAGACGATCGTGGCTCCTCCTCAAGGGTTGCCCCCAGTTGCAAAAGCTGTTCTTGCGGCACAGGCAGTTGAGCGGGTGGCTCAGTTGTCCACGGTTCCATTTTAGGAGCCAACGTCGTCGATTTGAGCTTATCAACCGCTTGCTTAACAAACGCTTGCAAGAATGGAATTCGCTGATTTTGTTGAAAGATCTTCTCCATGATTTGCTGAAGTAGATCTCGCTTTACTGTCCCGTCTGGGATATCACCTTCAAAATACTCAATCAGCGTCAATCCGGCGAGTCGAGTTAGATAGGCAGCACTCACGCCTTGCAGTAACCCACCCGCGACATACGTGACGACATTGGTTTTGAGAACGGTGGCGATCGCTTGGGTCGAGATTTCTACGACTCCCAATTTCACCATCAAACTTGCCATCGTGGTGGCAACCGTTTTAGCCTGAGTCAGAGAGAACTTTTGCTGATAGAGCTTACTCAAATCCATCACCATTTGGGCATTAATTGCTGCCGCCGCCAATAAATCTAATGCGGGGAACGGGTTTGCAAAGGCAGTCGTTGCTACAATCCACTGCGCCTGATCGATGAGGGGAAGTGCCCGATCTCGACGCACCGTATTCAATGCCTTTTTTGCCTCTGTTTTAATCTCAGCAGCATTGCCAAACGAACTTGCTAAAACCAGTTGTTTGCCTTCTTGCATGAGAATTTGACTCAAGCGATCGGTCAACGCTGAAATCTGTGGCTCTGGCGTTTCTAACCATTCTTTAATAGAGCCATCGGCTTGATGCTGTCGGACTTTTTTGGGCTTGGGATTGGTGGCGATCGCCATTACATCCTGCGAGATCAAGATTCCGTCTACTCGTTGTCTAAGTTGATTGAGCAACTGTTGCTGTTCGTCTGGCAAATAGTGATCCTGTTTATTTAACACCAGCACAGTGCGTTTGTGCGCGGCTGTCAATTTGCGAATCACCTGAAGTTGAGTTGCGGTCAGATCGCCATTTGTCAAAAACAGAATCAGGTCTGCCGATCGTGCCACGTTCCAGGCAGCTCGTTCTGCAACAATGCCGCTCTCAGTTGCCGCAAACAATTCTGGAGTATCGGTGAGACTCAATTTTTGCAATAGCTCTGATGCCCAAGTCGATCGCAGGAGTTGCGTCAGCGATGTCTTCCCGACCGATTTGCCACCCATGACAGCGAGACGAATCTCTTCTCGTTGCAGTTCGGTGGTGATTTGATTAATCTGCGATCGCAACTCCGACAGTTGTTGAGCGCTGCCGTCGCTCGTCCGATCTTTCGCTTCAACTGCGAGTTGGTTAATCATCCCTTCGGCATCTGCCAGAGCAGTCTTGACAATCGTCAGATTCACGGGTGCTATGGGTTTTGCGTCTTCACTCGGCTGAAACCGCAGCAATAGCCAGACGATGCCACTGCCGATGACGATCGCGGGTGCCCACTCGCCCAAGCTGTGAGAGACGTTTTCAAATAACCAGACAAAGAGTGTGAGACCGACTCCCCCAAAGACTAGCGATCGGCGCAACTGAACCGTCATATCAGATACACTTCCGAACTACCTGCCTTTTCAGGATAGAACAAACTCTAGGCGTTGAGCCAAAACCATTAGAACTTATGTCTTAGTGGCGATCGTGGGCTTCTGACAACCGTTTGACTTCAAAGGTCGATCGTTGCACCTCAAAGAGAGATCATTTGACTTCAGAAGTCGAACATTCTGCTTCAGAGGTCGATCGTTTGACTTCAGAGGTCGATCGTTGCCTAAAAAAGAGCGGAGGGTGATGTCACGGCACGGAATCGTGAAGTCCAAAGTCTGCCTATCATTCAATCATGGGGTTCTGTTAGATGATTGCTACCAGCCTAATCAAACATTAAACCAGAGCCGCAGGGCAACGATCGCGGCGGTAAACGTGGGGAGATATTCTTTAGCAAAGTTAGTAACTTTAGAGCCTTTGTCGGCAATATCGGCTAAATCATCAAGATTGTCTTTGGCACTTTTGAGGAGGTCTTGAGGCTTGTCTTTAGCAAGGCTGGTGAGCTTGTTGAGATAACCAAGGGCACGTTGTTTGAAGCGATCGTCAAGGTCGCAATCAGGGGCTTCGATCGCGGTGCGGAGTTGAGTAATCAGATCAACGAGTTCTTTATCTTTGGGATCTTTGCTTTCGCTCAGGGCGGCGAGGTTGAGGTTTAAGGTGCCGCTAATATCGCGTCCGGCAACGCCCGTTAAATCTTTACCCACTACACCAGAATTGTTGCTTCCCGCAGAGATGATATCTCCGCCTGCTTGAGTTTTAGAGCTTTCGTCTGTCATTTGATTTGCCTGAATAAGTTTAATATCGGGTTTAAAGCTACCAAACAGTTGACCGAAAAATTCTTGGTTTTCTTTATTCGCCTCTGTTTTGCCTTCAAGATATCGAATCTTCTCGTTGGCAGCTTGCAGTTTGGTTTGAGTATCTTGAAAGGCTGCATAGATTTTAACTTTGTCAAAGCCTTCGGGAACGGTGGCTTGAACGAGGACACGATCGCGATCCAACTCTACTATCGCTTTGATGCGGGCTTCGGGGTTGTCTTGCTTAAATTGGTTGAGGGCTTGGGTGAAGGCGATCGGGTCGGTGCCTCGACGGAGAATAAAGTCGAGCGTGTCAGCAAATTTATCGACGAGTTTCTCAAAGTCGCCGGGTTCAAAGCTGCCAGAGAGAGGGCGGCGATTTTGGCGGTCTTGGTCGGGGGTGAGATAGATATAGTCGCAAATCAGCTCGTCGAACTGGGTGTCACTATTGACTGTCCAGTTTTGAATGCAGGCTCCGGTGAGGTTGGCGTGGCGAAAGTTGGTGCCGCCTGCTTTGACGTTGGTGAGGTTGGCAAAGGTGAGATCCGCGTGTTGCAGATTTGAGCGAGTCAGGTCTGCACTGCTGAGATTAGCTTTGATCAGGTCTACACCTGCGAGATGGCGATCGCTGATATCGAGATCAGAATAAATTCCATTAGTAGGCGATGTGCAACTTTTAGATGAGATGAGGAAACCCCACCGTAAAATTCTGATAGAAGAGAAACACAGAAGTTTAAGGTGGGAAAAATGTTTTCTATTGAAGAGTTTATCATTGCGGTTTTCTGCTGTGTAGACGATCAACTCAAGGCGCTGACTCAAGGCAAACCGATCCGGAGCCGAGGATTTATGCCTGCCCTGAGTGACGCAGAAGTTCTGACGATGGAAATTGTTGGCGAATATCGCAGTCTGGAGTACGAGGAAGGGATTTGGGCGTATTTCCGCGATCATTGGCGCGCCCTATTCCCGAAATTGACCAGTCGTTCTAGTTTTGTCAGGCAAGCAGCCAACCTCTGGCAGTATAAAGCGCGTCTTCAGCAACGGTTAGCGGTCGAGTTGGGCGCGTTCGAGGATGACGTGCATCTCGTGGATGGATTGCCGCTCCGCCTATGCTGTCTCACTTATGCTGGACGCTGCCGCAGTTTTCGAGGGGAAGCCGCTTATGGATACTGTGCTGCAAAAGACGAGAAGTTCTATGGCTTTCGCGGACACCTCAGCGTCAGTGCCAGTGGCATCATTACTGGCTTCACCCTGACTGCTGCGAATGCAGATGAGCGAGAAGCGCTCTGGGAGATCCTCGGTCAAATTCAAGGGATGGTCATTGGAGACAAAGGTTATATCAGCCAAGACCTGCGGGACGCTTTGCGAGGCGCTGGAGTCGAGTTACAGACTGCTTTGCGAGCCAATATGACCGATACCCGTCCTAAAGCTTGGATCGCCTTACTTCAGAAAGTCAGACGGTTGATCGAAACGGTGAACTCGCAACTAGCAGAACACTTCCATTTTGAACGGATTCAAGCCAGGGATCTGTGGCATTTGACGAGCCGACTTCATCGGAAAATCCTGGCACATACCATTTGCTGTTGGCTTAATCGTCGCTGTGGTCACGAACTGCTTCAGTTTGATCGCTTGGTGACCAGTTAAAAGTTGCACATCGCCTATTAGTGCCTTTGCGACTAATCAACAGTTGCATTCGGGTATAAGTGAAATCGATCGTCGATCGCGCTCCCTCTATATGACTCCAGTTAATGTGACTCGTATCTGCGTCATTAAAGTTGCAGTTATTGAGTGTGGCATGGCTAAAATTTACGCCCCCCAGATCTGCACCTTCAAAGTTTGTTCCTGTGATAGTTTTGAACTCTCGAATGGCTTGACGAGCGCTGAAGAATGTGAGGACGAGAAGTACGATCGCTAAAACACTCAAGCCAATTCCTAAAAGAATTTGTCCTTTACTGAAAGCTTCGATTGCACTCAAGCCTGCGCTGACGAATGAGACTGCAACTGCGAATGCGACTACAATTGCGAATGCGCCTGTGCCTGCGACTACGACTGCGCCTGCGAATACGACTACGCCTGCGAATGAGACTGCGCCTGTAAATACGACTACGCCTGCAAATACATCTGCGAATGCGAATGCGACTATGCTTAACAAGCTAATCATAATTTGTCTTTGACTTCTTCCAGCAATCGCTTTACTGAAGTCTGCACCATTTAACTTAGCGTTTCTAAAATCACATCCCCGAATATCTCTCCCTGCAAAGTCCCATCCCTCACAGCTTATTCCTTGAAACGACTGATTGCGTAAATCTTGCGGGAGTGGCTGAGTGGGGGCTAAACGAGGCATAGCAAACGACTAGATTGAGGGCGTTGTATCGTTATTCCCTATTCTGCAAGAAAATCCAGTGATCTAAGACAGATAGTTCGTTCTGTTTTAGAAGTCATAGAGGCAAACCTGGTTCTTCGCTCACTGCGTTTGAGAGATCTGCGTTGGTCGATCGTCCATCAGGTTAGCGAGATCTTACATAAACTAGAATCAGTGATGGTAAATTGCCGATGAATACTCGTCAAAAACTATTGGCGGTGATTGAACAGTTACTCGATCAATAACTGCGATGGCTCCTAGAAATTGCACGATCGCTCTCAACTTGAGGACAAATCGCTCAACTCCCCATAAATCGCCCAAATTGCCATTGCCCTCAGATAATGACTCGCCCGAAACGTTCCATTCGCCGTAATCGCTTCTGGGGTGCGAAACTGCAAGCCGTGATCGTAAATTTGTCGCACAACTGCTTCCGTCAGCGTCATCGCTTCAGTTTTCATTCCCATTTGCACTAAGAATGCTGCCAGCCCAAAGTTAATGCCTGTCCAGACTTCGAGCGGGTGCGTCGCGTTGGGGTTTTCGGGAGATCCATCGGGACGAACACCGTTTGCAGCCCCAATTACAGCAGAGGTGTGCTGATTAAATCGAACAAAACAAGCCTCGAAGACCGTCTTGAGAGCCGACTCTGCACACTCTTGCGGAACCACATCGGGTAAACCGAGCAATCTCGCATAAAATTGTCCGCAAAGCTGATCTGCCATCACCACATCAGAACCGCTATTGCTGTCGAGACGATAATATTGACCATTCCAGAGTTTTGCTTGATAGATGGGGCGAGATTGACTCAACCAGGTTGTAAAGATCGCAATGGATTCTGCAATGGATGAGTGATTATGATCAGTCGTGAGAATGTGCCCGATCGCGATCGCTGCCTCTAACGCTGCAATCCACAGTCCTCCACAGTAAGCGCTCACTCCCTGCAACCGCCAATCATCAAAGGTTTGATCTGGCGCACCAGAGTTTTCAGGAATGCCATCGTGATCGAGATCAAACGCTTTGAGATAATGCAGCGTCTCAACGACGGCATCCCAACATTCGCTCAAAAACTCCACATCTGTTGCACCTGTGAGCACATAATCGCGATAAACCTGCAACACAAAATCTGATCCTAAATCTTTCCAAAGATTACAGTCTTGATAACTGGTGTAATTGGTTTTCTCCCACACATGCTCATTTGGTGCGCCCAAATCGTGAGGAGTGGCACCCGCAATTTTGCGAATTGCCATCGGACTCTCTGCCCCAATGGTGTAGTAATAGCCAATCACGCGCGTTCTCTGATCGCTGGTGGGAATCGATCGAGCAAATGCCCGCATCACCGATTTCTCTAACTTAGACCACAACATCAACAATCCGAACGAGCCATATAGTCTGACATCCAGACTTTCATACCAGCGATAATCAAGACACTCCAGCACCGCAAACTGACCGACTGGATCGCGTTCATCGGCGGCACTCCACAACGCTCCGCCATCGGTGAGATCATAAAGCTCATTAAACAACGCCATTTTGAACCAGTCAGGCAAATCGTCCCGATCGAGAATCGGCTGCTGCCAAGCCAGAATTTTTTCCTGCCAGGTTCGATAATGTTTCAACGCTGTGCGCGCGATCGTCCAGGCATTCAATCCAGTGCGCCCAAAAAAGTCGGTATAACGTCGGAAATAATTGACCCCGGCTGCAAACTCCGTGACCGGAAAATCCCAACTGAGGACAAATGGAATTTTGAGAGTTTGCCCTGGCTTGAGAGTGAATCGAACGGCGATCGCGCTGCCAATTTGCTCCCCGACTTTCGCGGGAGTTTCATCGTCTCGATCGGACAGTGATCCATCGTGCGAAAACGTTTGCCATACATCACTTCCATCCCCTACCGGATTCCAGCGAGTATCGTAAAAAACCTCCCAGAGATAGGGGTTGAGAAGCGTCCCGAGCGCCCACTGTCCATCCCCCTCTAACGGATCGTCTACCTCGCCTCCCATAACAATGCCGATTCTCTGTTCATCTCCCGTTAGAGAATTGAAATTCCCTGTGCTTTCTCCCAGCCGAGGCTGATAGTCATAAAACGGGCTGCCATCATCGCGCATCTGCACCTCTGGCGACTTGAGCGAATTGGTAAACCAGCCCGTCATATTTTCCCAGGTTAGCATCACACTCAGAGTAATCGGCTGATCCGTAGGATTGTGTGCCGTCCACTCAAAAACGGCGATCGGGTAACTCGTTTCCTGATAATTATCGGCAATAATTGGTGAAAATTGTTCACACGTCAGTTCAGCTTGAAACACATTTTCATAGACAAACCAACTCCGAGGATAAAGCGCCGAATACGTTCCAGTTGATTGTCCTACCTGACTTGCGGGGTAGCGATTCCAGGTTTTTAAGCGATCGTCATCCTCGGTGCTCAACGCATACGCCTGAGTGTGAGTGCCGACCTGCTCAAACACACTAAACTGACACCCCGGAATCGTCTGAAAAACGTGTTCGCCGCCGTCAATGTGCCAGAGATTAAAATCGCCTCGTGACGATCGCCCAATACACCCCGCCCCAAACCCACCCAACGGCATCCCATGCCACGCACCATCATCTAAATTGCTAGCATAGCGGACGGTGTAAGGCGTTTCCCACCCCAGCCCGATCGGACGGCTCCAGGCACATGCGGGAATGTTGACGGACGACTGCTGTTTTTTCATCTCCCGATTTTAAGGGAAATGGGAGGCTGTGCAATCGACTGACAAAAAACATCCTCAACGGTATACGATCGAAACTCACATCAAGTTGCCGATCGGCTAAAAAAATGGGACTTAAAATCATTGAAAACTTTGACAGCAGTTTCTCTCTCGATCCAGAAGTCAAAACGGTGTTGTTTGAGTTGCTGAGAAGTGAGGCGTTTTTGCAGCAAGTTGCTCAGGCGCTGCCCTGCGATCAGGTCGGATTCACAGAGCTGCTTTTTCAGCCCATTCCCTACACGACCGCAACGCCCAAAGGAATGCCCGCCGAGTTTGAGAAATTTCATCAATCGGCGGATCACGCGATCGTCAATGTGCCTCCAAACTTCATGTTCAAAGCGAAAGTCTTTAAGCCCAGTCGCTTATGTGCCATTTATAGAAAAGTTCGATAACGCTATTCAACCGTTCCTTAGTTCAACATGACTTCTCAAACCAACATTCCAACTCTTGCGAGTTTGGACTACATTCCCTACATCAACGATTCAGGTCAACTGCCCGAAGAACTTCGCGGAAAAGTTGGGGCATACGCTGTGTTTGATCACCAGAAAACTCTGCAATTTGTGGGATTTTCTCGCGACATTTTCTTAGGATTAAAGCAACATTTAGTCCGTCAGCCTCAAGGCTGTTATTGGGTGAAATTTAGCCCCGTCGATCGCCCCAGTCGCACCCTGCTCGAAGGCATTCGAGACACCTGGATTGCTGAAAATGAATCAATTCCTCCCGGCAATGGCATCGACGAAGCCAAATGGAATCAGCCCATTCAAGTCAAAGGTATGATGACTCCCGAAGAAGAAACAAATTATACGAAGACAACAATCGAAGAAATCACCCAAATCAAGATCCTCAAAAATGTAGCGCGACGAGTTGAAGCCGAAATCTTAACTCAACTCAAAGCCCGTGGAATTCAGGAAGAAATTCGCTTCAATCCTAAGTTAAAAGAAGAAGGATTATTAGATTTGAAATAGGTACGATCGCCACAAAAAAAAGGAGCCTCAAAGAGACTCCTACATCATCAGAAAAGTGATTGAGGCAAAATCGATTATTTAACCGAAACCTTACCACCAACTTCTTCAATCTGTTTCTTGATATCTTCAGCTTCAGCTTTTGCAACGCCTTCTTTCAGCGCTTTGGGTGCAGCTTCCACGAGATCTTTTGCTTCCTTCAGACCCAATCCAGTAATCGTCCGAACGACCTTCAGAATTGCAATCTTTTTATCAGCAGGCACATCATCTAAGACTGCGCTAAATTCGGTCTGCTCTTCAACTTCTTCAGCCGGAGCCGCTGCACCCGGAGCCATCATCATCATGCCGCCAGCCGGAGCCGCTGCACTTACACCAAAGGTCTCTTCGATTTGCTTGACTAGATCAGCCGCTTCCAGCAGAGTCAAACCTTTCAACTTGTCAATAATTTCGTCAACAGCAGCCATTTGATTACTCCTAAAATTCCAAAGTTTTGAACTGTGAGCGTTAAAGTCTAGGGTCTGAATTGGACATTATCTGTTCATCTCCTATCCTCCGTCCCTCATTTTTAAGCAGATTCCTTCTCAGAAATTTGCTTGATTGCGCGTGCCAGACCAGACGGCACTTCGTTGATGCCCACTGCCAGCTTGGTTGCCACGCCGTTGATTGCGCCAGCAATTTGTGCCAGAAGCTGCTCTTTAGAAGGCAGATCCGCAATCGCCTTCAGATCTGACTCAGTCAGCAATTTACCGTCCATCACGCCGCCGCGAATTTCGGTTTTTTTGCTAGCTTTTTGAAAGTCTTGATAAGCTTTGATGGCGCCGCCCAGGTCATCTTTGACCATCACAAACGCTGAGTCACCCTTGAGAATTTCACTCACGGCTTGCCAGCGATCGTCGTCTTGGACAGCGATGCCCATAAACGTGTTTTTCGCCACCGTGCAGCTTGCGCCCTTAGGACGAAGACGATTCCGCAAATCACCGATCTCACCGACGCTTAGACCTCGATAATTGACGATAAACATCAATTGCGATTCGCCCAGCGATTCCTTTAAATCCGCAATAATTTGCTTCTTACTTTCTAGCGTTCTACCCACTCGAAATCACCTCCTTAAATTGGGTTTCAGTCACACCTGATTTGCTCTCATGCCAAGCCAAAAACAAACCCCGACATTGGTGTGCCGGGGCGAAGTGCATTCTAAATCCGATGCGATGAGTCGCGCATCTAGACGGTTGAATACAAACCTCGGCAGGAATTTATGCTGAACGCACCTGCTGTCTCCGGCTTGGCTTATTTAATTTGAGCAAAATTTTCTCTGAGCCTTTCTCCTGATTGAAGAACTGACTTACGCAACGTCTCCTAGTTTAAGGTCACGCAGCGCATTAATGTCAACCTCGATCGACGGACCCATCGTAGAAGAGATGTAAACGGTTCGCCAATATCGACCCTTCGCACCCGCAGGACGGTTGCGATCGATAGTCTCTTGCAGCGCTTTTAAGTTCGCCATCAAGTCTTCAGCCGAGAAAGTGGCTTTGCCAAACAAAACGTGAACGATGCCCGTTTTATCTGCTCGAAACTCCAGCTTACCCGCTTTGAATTCAGCGATCGCCGGACCCAAATCATAGGTGACAGTGCCCCCTTTAGGAGACGGCATCAAACCGCGCGGACCTAGCACCCGTCCTAACTTTGCCACTTGAGGCATCATATCAGGGGTTGCGATCAGCAGGTCAAAATCCATCATTCCTTTTTGGATTTCATCGATCAGTTCCTCAGAACCTGCGATGTCTGCGCCCGCAACCGTTGCCTCGTTGACCTTTTCGCCTCGTGCGATCACAGCAACCCGAATCGTCTGACCTGTTCCTTTAGGGAGCGATACGGTCGTTCTCAATTGCTGGTCAGCATACTTGGGGTCGATGCCTAGACGCACATGTGCCTCTGCTGATTCGGCAAACTTAGCCGTTGCCGTTTCCTTCAAAAGATTGAGTGCCTCCAAGGGATCGTAAGGACGCTCTTCAACCTTTGCCTGTAGTTCTCTAACTCTTCTCGATATTTTCGCCATGTTTTCTCCTGGGGTCACTAACGAGGAATATCCTCTCCCCCAATTAAGGGTGATTGATCTCTTAAGCGCTAACCGTGATGCCCATATTTTTAGCAGTGCCTTCGATGATTTTCATCGCTGCTTCAATATCATTGGCATTGAGGTCAGGCATTTTGGTCTTAGCAATGTCTTCTAACTGAGCGCGAGTGATTGACCCTACTTTCTTACGGTTGGGTTCACCTGAGCCAGTCTCAATTCCCGCCGCTTTTGCAATTAGCTTAGATGCCGGAGGAGTCTTGAGAATGAAGGTAAAACTGCGATCTTCATAAACCGAGATTTCTACCGGAACCACCATTCCTGCTTGATCAGCAGTTCTGGCGTTATATTCCTTGCAGAACATCATGATGTTGACCCCGTGCTGACCTAGCGCGGGACCGATCGGAGGGGCTGGGTTTGCTTTTCCAGCGTTAATGGCTAACTTAATAACCGCCGCGACTTTTTTTGCCATCGATCGTGATCTCTTTGCGAATCGAAATTAACTTTTCTGAACTTGATTGACTTCCAATTCGACGGGGGTATCTCGCCCGAAGATAGAAAGCAGAGCCTTGAGTTTGTTACGCTCACCGCTCACCTCAATCACCTCGCCTTCAAAGTCCTTAAATGGACCCGAAAGCACGACGATCTTATCGCCTGCTGCCATGTCAATTTTTCTGACTGGCTCCTGCTCTTGGGACTGCTTGAAGATGCGTTCAACTTCAGAGTGACCCAAGGGCATTGGTTTAACGTGCCCCCGACCTCGACCGTAACGACGCTTCTGCTCCGCCCCGACAAAGTTGATCACGTTGGGCGTGTTTTTGATCACCTGCCATGTATCGTCGTCCATTAGCATTCTCACTAAGACATAGCCAGGGAAAACTTTTTCTGCGCCTTCTTTAGCTTTGCCGTCTTTTTGAGGTCTGAGAACGGGCGTTTCAGGGATCTGAACGTCCAAAATTCGATTGGTAACATCCAGAGTTTGGATGCGTTGCTCTAAGTTGGCTTTAACTCGTTTTTCGCAGCCAGAAGCAACTTGAACGGCATACCAGCGAGCTTTCTCAAGCTGGACGGCTTCTTCGGGGTTCTCGCCTGCTGCACTATAGGGTTGGTTTAAGTCTCTCGACTCATCCGATGAATCTGATGTAAAAGTCATCCAAACACCTTCATCTGCGCCCATCGAAAGAGTTGATCTACCAGGTAGATTAGGGTTGCAGAGAGCGTCACCATCAAAATCACCGCGATCGACTCACTGATTAATTGCTGTCGGCTCGGCCATACCACTTTATCCAGTTCTTCTCTCGTTTCCTGGACAAACGTGTTGGGGTTGAAGCTTGCCTTTTGCTCTGGAATCGTTGCTTCGTCTTTTTTTGCCACAGTTTTTAAGTGCTCCCGTCAGGTTTAATTTACGAGTGGTTTGCAACACTACAGGCTTGAAAATTTGACCTGGAAGAAACCCTAATTTTCTCGACTTTAGACCGGAGTAATTCAGCGCGCCCTGGAGGACTTGAACCCCCGACATCAGGTTTTGGAGACCTGCGTTCTACCAACTGAACTAAGAGCGCATGGGCTGAACAACTCTGACCTTCGCCTTGTCTAGCTTAACAGCTATTGGCGATTTAGCCTTTAGCGATTAGTTGCGTTCTGTTAAAAACTAATCGCTAGAAGCTGCCATCTTAAAGCGGACGATCGAAGCGTTGCTTCAACCGAGTCGCCTTGCCTACGCGATCGCGCAGATAGTAAAGTTTAGCTCGACGAACTCGACCGCGCCGCAGCACTTTAATGCTTTCGATGCGGGGAGAGTGCATCAGAAAAACCCGCTCTACGCCCACATTTTGAAAGACGCGGCGCACCGTGATGTTGGCTGTAACGCCTGCACTGCCCTTAGCGATGATCACGCCTTCATAGGGCTGAGTCCGTTCTTTGTCGCCCTCTCGAATTTTGACACCTACCCGGACGGTGTCGCCCACATGGAGGGTGGGAAGGTCTGACTTCATTTGTTCCGCTTCAAGTGAGCGGATCAGTTCCTGCGCTTTCATAGGGCTTCAAAAAACTCACAATTGCTTATCGTAGCTTAGAGCCTATCCTCTCGTCTAGAGGTTTAGCCCAAACCATATTCTACCTGGATTAAGAGCCTTCTGCCAAAAATAAAGGTTGCGATCGCAATTTACGCCGTTTAGTCCTCTATATTGTTTTGTAACAATGCTTAAATCCTGCTTAAACTTTCCGGTTCATCCCCCCCTACGGGATTGGATTCTTCAGCGAACGGAAGTTTACTGAGTTTCTAGGAATTCGCCTAGCTCCCTTTATATTTCTTGCCAATGGATGCAATTTTATGGTCGTTTTCGTCGTCTCTCCCGCTTCACTGGATCGTGCCTCAGTTAGCGATGCACATCCCCGATGGCTTTCTGAGTTTTCCTGTGATTGTAGTGACCTGGGTATTGGCGATCGAACTCATTGCAATCGCGCTTAACCGAGTTCAGGAAGAGTATCAAGAACGCACGGTGCCCTTAATGGGAGTCTGTGCTGCGTTCATCTTTGCGGCGCAGATGATTAATTTTCCGATCCCCGGAGGGACATCAGGGCACTTGCTTGGCGGAACTTTTGCAGGGGTTTTGCTCGGACCTTGGGCAGGGTCGCTGGTGATGGCAGTGGTGTTTATTGTCCAAGGGACGCTATTTCAAGATGGCGGTTTGACGGCGCTCGGAGCCAATGTTGTCAACATGGGGCTGATTGGCACCTTTGGCGGTTATTATCTCTATCGCACGATTCGCTATGCGCTGGGTCGAGATAGCTTTCGCGGCATCGTGGTTGGAGCGGCGATCGCTGCTTGGGTCAGTGTGGTCGTTGCATCGATTATTTGTGCATTTGAATTAGCAGCATCAGGAACCGTTCCGCTTTTAGTGGCTCTATCAGCGATGGCATCCTGGCACGTCTTAATCGGCATCGGAGAATCGATTATTACCGTCGTTGCAGTCAGCTATATCTGGAGAACGCGCCCCGATATGTTTTATAAAGCGCCTCGCATTGCAGTAGCTGATGCCTCTCGACCTCTCACCCCTCGTTAATAGGATTTTTTATGAATCAACGAAATCGTGCATTTGTCCTCTCTGGTTTGGGAATTGCGCTCTTAATCGCAGTGTTTTTGTCTCCGTTTGCAAGTAAAAGTCCTGACGGACTCGATCGAGTCTCCCAAGACCAGGGTTTTGAGAAAAAAGCTGAGGAGCCTGTGGCTCAAAGACTGCCGTTTTATCAGGTTTTTGATGAATATGCGTTGCGGGGCGTTCCTGAACAGGTTGCTACTCCGATCGCTGGATTGGTCGGCACGTTAGTCGCGTTTGGATTGGCTTGGGGAATCGGTAAACTTGTGGTTCGCAATGCTCGTCCGGAGGATCAGATTCAGGACGATCGTTAATCAACGGTCTTGTCTATAGTTATTGTTTTGGGTCATTAAATGCTGTTACACATTGGAGGCTTTCGTTTAGACCTTGACAGCCAGGGGGATACTATCTGGCATCATCTCATTCCTCAAACGCGAGTGCTGTGTGCAGTGCTATTTGTGTTTGCGATCGCGCTGACCCCCAATGGTCGCTGGTGGACATGGGCAACCTATGGAGCGGTTGTCACTGCCATCATCCTTGTGAGTCGCGTCTCGTTAGTGATTTTGTTAAAGCGGGTTGCGGTTGAGTTTGTCTTTGTCGGAGTCGTGATCGTGGGCACTCTATTTCGCGGTGGCGGAACTGTTTTGTGGCATTGGGGTTGGCTGAGAGTTACCTCTGAAGGTCTAACGATTCTGGGAAGCGTGTCGATCAAGGCATTTCTTTCGCTGTTGGTCATGAATCTTTTAATCCTTACAACGTCCGTGCCCGCATTGCTTCATGCCTTAGCTGCCCTGCGGACTCCGCCTCTCCTGGTGGCAATCTTGGCTTCGATGTATCGCTATATTGCGGTGTTGGCTGAAGAGTTTAGTTCAATGCAACGAGCGGCACGATCGCGCAATTTGTTAAGCAGTCGATCGCGGCAGCGTACCGTAGTCGGCAACATGTTTGGTTCACTGTTCATTCGCACCTATGAGCGAGGAGAACGCGTACATCAAGCGATGTTGGCGCGAGGCTATGAGGGACTCCCTCGGATGGCAGACGTGCCTCAGACAAAACAGCGTGATAGTGTAGCCATTACCACGGCGACCCTTCTAGCGTTATTGGGTCAAGCAATTTACTTATTTTGATCGTTCTATTGGTTTGTTCTAGGTTGAATCCGATCGCTCATGCACCATAACCCGATTTTTATTCAGAGTCTTGGCTATACCTACTCCGATGGAACGCAAGCGCTCAGAGATGTTAGCCTATCGATCCGAGCGGGTGAGCGAGTGGCATTAGTGGGAGCCAATGGTTCAGGAAAATCGACACTACTGCTTCACTTCAATGGGTTGTTGACCCCGCAAACGGGAGAAGTTGTGGTTGGAGAACTCGCGATCGAGCCGCAAAACCTGAAGCAGATTCGCAATTTTGTGGGGTTGGTGTTTCAAAATCCAGACGATCAGCTATTCATGCCGACAGTTTGGGAAGATGTCACCTTCGGTCCGCTCAATCAAGGTGTGAAAGGGGACGCGCTCAACCATTGCGTTAGTCACGCTTTGCATAATGTCGGGCTTGATCCAGAACACTACGCGTCTCGTAGTGCAAATGGGTTATCGGGTGGAGAAAAGAAACGAGTCGCGATCGCGGGCGTTCTTGCCATGCAGCCGCAAGTGTTGGTGTTAGACGAGCCATCGGCTCAGTTAGATCCGCGATCGCGCCGACAGCTCATCGAATTATTAGACTCGTTGCCGTTAACTCAGTTAATTGCGACCCACGATTTAGATTTGGCGTTGGAACTGTGCGATCGCACGATCGTCTTAAGTCGAGGCGAGATTGTCTATGATGGCGAAACCGAGCGCGTCTTGAGCGACCCAGAACTTCTGGCTAAACACGCTCTTGAGTCGCCCCTTTGCTATAGCCGTCCTTATTGCCAGGTTGAGGATGCGCCTCTAGAGGTTCCTTTGCCTACGCATTGAGCAAGGGAGGAAACGCATTTGACCTGTTTAAGCATCCTCAACGATCGGTGTGCAGAAGGCTAGACTGGAGCTTGTCTTAGTTTCTGTGTCAACGCTGAAACTTTATCCGCCTAACGTCGATCGATCAATATCTACCGTCCATTTCATTCGCCTGACTATTGACTTCACAGGTTTTTGAGCATGTCATTTTTATCTTTGCTTCGACGATATCGTGTGCCTAGTTTTCTGTTTGCTCTCTGTTTAGCAACGGTGCTCTTATCAGGAGAAGTTGCGTTTTTGCCGCCAGCCAATGCTGAACAAACGCCTTCTCAAAAACCGATTACTCAGAGTGCGCCATCTGCTCCCGCCGCTACGACTCAACAGGTGAAGAAGACGGTTTTAGAGAATGGGTTGACCGTGCTCACCAAAGAAGTGCCCACCGCACCCGTCGTTACAGTGCAAGTCTGGTACCGTGTTGGGTCACGCAATGAAGCTCCTGGGGTGAACGGCATCGCTCACCAACTTGAACACTTGATGTTTAAGGGTACTCGCGATCGTCCAATTCAGTTTGGGCGGCTATTTAGCGCTTTGGGTAGCCAATCAAACGCGTTTACTAGCTACGATCAGACCGCTTATTTTGGCACCGTCGAACGCGATAAGCTGCGATCGCTCCTCGCTCTTGAAGCCGATCGAATGCAGAATGCGATGATTGGTGCTCCTCAACTCACGAGCGAAAGGCGGGTCGTTATTTCAGAACTGCAGGGCTATGAAAATAGTCCGAGTTATCGACTCGATCGAGCGGTGATGCGGGCAGCGTTTCCCGATTCTCCTTATGGGTTGCCTGTGGGCGGCACCAAAGCCGATGTCGAGAAATTTACTGTAGAACAGGTGCGCAATTACTATCACAATTACTACAGTCCTGATAATGCGACTTTGATTGTAGTCGGAGACTTTCAAACTGAGCCGACGTTGAAAGCAGTGCAGGAATTATTTGGCAAAGTTCCCCCATCTCAACCACCAAAAGCACCAGCTCAACCTCCGGCTCCTCTAGTGATGAAAGGAGCGGCAGTCAAGGCTCCGATCGTGCTCAAACAGCCCGGAAGCGCTGCCCTTCTACAAGCGGTTTATCCGCTCCCCAACATCTCTCACCCGGATGTGCCAGCAATTAGTTTGATGGATCTAGTATTGACTCAAGGACGCAATTCTCGGCTTTATCAATCCCTGCTTGAATCGGGTTTAGCCAGCGACTATGGGGGCTATCCCGCTAATATGATCTCTGGCGGATGGTATGGATTGAGCGCAACGGCGGCACCGGGTCAGGAATTGTCAAAAATCAATCAAACGATTCAAGCAAGTCTGGCAGACCTCCGCACTAAACCTGTGAGCGCCGACGAACTGAAACGCGCCAAAACTCAATTAAAGTCTTTTGTGCTGCTGCGAAATCGCACGATCACCAGTCAAGCAAATCAGCTTGGCGATGACCAAACTACGGCGGGAGATTATCAGTATACCGATCGCTATTTAGCCGCGATCGAGACGGTCACTCCCGCCGATATTCAGCGCGTTGCAAAAACCTACTTTGAGCCGAGCCAGCAAACGCTCGGTTTCTTTGAGCCAACTCAACTAGATGCCAAGGCTGGAGGCTCGGTCAATGCAGGTCAAACCGCAGAACAGTTTAATGTAGGGGCACCCGTCGATCCGGCTGAGGTAGCGAAATATCTGCCGCCTGTAACGCAGAGCAACCGTCCTGCTCAAACGCTGCCCGAAAAAATTGTGCTCTCAAATGGGCTACGAGTTTTGCTGCTGCGCGACTCTAGTACACCGACAGTTTCGCTCAGTGGTCATCTCGATGCCGGAACTGCCTTTGATACGAGTCAGAAAGCAGGGCTGGCTAAATTGACGGCTGATAACTTGATGAATGGCACTACAACCAGAGACGCGTTAACGCTGGCGACCACCCTCGACGATCGGGGCATTAATCTAGGATTTGATGCCAATCGAGAAGGCGTGGCGATCGGAGCCAACACGCTGGTCGAAAATCTGCCAACGCTGGTGCAAATCATGGCGGATGTGATGCAAAACGCGGTCTTTCCAGACAAAGAACTGGGATTGAGTCGTCAACGAGCGCTCACCGCCCTTAAAGTTCAGATGGACAGTCCCGCCTCTAAGGGACGGCGCACCTTCCAGCAAGCTATCTATCCGTCTAATCATCCGTTTTACAACTTCCCGACTGAAGCGAGTTTGAAGGGCATCCAACAGCCAGATTTGCTGGCATTCTACAAAACACACTATCGTCCTGATAGAACAACATTGGCGATCGTGGGTGACTTCGATCCGGCTCAGGTGAAGAGTCTACTAGAAAAGGAATTAGGCACCTGGAAGGCAACCGGAAAAGCTCCGGCGCTGACATTTCTTCCCGTGTCATTGCCTGCAACTGGGGTGCGTCTCTACGATGGCATTCCGGGTAAGGCTCAGTCGGTTACCTACCTCGGCTATGCGGGGATCAATCGCACCGATCCGCGCTATTATCCGGCGATCGTCATGAACCAAATTTTGGGTGGCGATACGCTATCAAGTCGGTTAGGAACGGAGATCCGCGATCGTCAAGGACTCACCTATGGCATCTATAGCGGCTTCCAGGCAGGCATTCATCAAGGTCCGTTTTTGATCTCGATGCAGACCGCCCCCGAAGATGCGTCCAAAGCGATTGCTAGCACCCTCAAGCTGTTGGAGCAATTCCGTACTCAAGGGGTAAGCACGAGCGAAGTGTTGACAGCCCAACGATCGCTGACGAGCAGTTATCCAGTTGATTTGGCAGACCCAGATAATCTCGCAGAAATAATTCTGATGAACGAAGTGTATGGACTAAACCCTGCCGAAATTCGTCAGTTTCCCAAGCAGATTGAAGCGGTGACTCAGGCTCAAGTCAACGAAACCACTCAGGAGTTATTGCGTCCCGATCGGCTCGTGGTCGTGACTGCTGGACCTCCGATCACTCGTCGATAAATTCACAAAAAGATGAGGGATAATTCTGATTCGATTCATCCCTCATCCTTTGCTTAACGCAGGATTAAGCGAGTCTCAGAGAATTAAGCTACCTTAAAAGGTGATGAAGACGTGTGCTTCTCGATCGCTCCTCCACTGCTGAACTAACCGCCGATCTCCATGAATATTCTCAGTAATCTGCTTCCTCAGTCCTCTCCCAAAAAGCGCCGAGGTGTTGAAATCAAGTCTCAGCGCGAAATTGCGATCATGCGGCAAGCGGCAAAAATCGTAGCCATCGTGCTCAAAGAAATCTCAGAAATGGTTCAACCTGGAATGACGACGGCTGACCTTGATGCCCATGCCGAAAAACGTATTCGAGAAATGGGAGCCACCCCTAGCTTTAAGGGCTATCATGGCTTTCCTGCCTCGATTTGCTCTAGCATCAACCATGAAGTCGTTCACGGCATTCCCAACCGCAAAAAAGTGATTCGGACTGGAGATGTGCTGAAAGTCGATACGGGTGCCTTTTTTGAGGGTTATCACGGCGACTCGTGCATTACGATCGCCATCGGTCAAGTCACCCCCGATGCCGCTAAACTCATTCATGTGGCAGAACAGGCACTTTATAAAGGCATTGAGCAGGTTCGAGCCGGAGCTTTCTTGCTGGATCTGGCGGGAGCCATTCAAGATTATGTCGAGGCAAACGGCTTCAAAATCGTAGAAGATTTCACGGGGCATGGTGTGGGTCGCAATCTGCACGAAGAACCGTCTGTTTTTAACTTCCGCACTCACGAGATGCCCAACGTCAAACTCCGGGCAGGAATGACGCTGGCGATCGAGCCGATCGTCAACGCAGGCACCAAAAACACTCGCGTGTTGCCCGATCGCTGGACGGCTGTGACATTAGACAATTCCCTGTCTGCCCAGTTTGAACATACCGTTCTAGTAACTGAAGAAGGCTATGAGGTCTTGACCGATCGAACAAACGTCTGAACTCAAACCGTTTGTTAGAAGTCTTTAGATTGATAGATACCCATTGATCGGGCTTCGGCTCCGTTCAGCCTTCAACTAGTGGGTTGAGCGAAGCCGAAACCTAGGGTCAACGGTAACGAGAGGTGTTATTTTCACGCCAGCTTGTCACTCAACTAGCTGCGTCACCCAACTTAAACCATTTTCATCACGCTGTTGTTGAGCGAGTCGCCACGTTTTTCCCTCGCTCTGGCGCTGCAAATAAACCTCAAATGGGTTGTCTTTCTGAGTCATCGTCCGTTTGGAAAGTTTGAGCTGGTAATCATAGCTGCCCTGCACCTGATAAGCGCGCAAGTTTTGAATCGTCAAAGGTTTTTGACTCGTCACCTTGACTCGATCGACTTTTAGATTGGATGATTTTAACCGCAGTTGCTGACTTAATTGTTGCTGGGTTTGGCTGGCTTGCAGGGCGATCGCTCGTCGCACGATCTGATTGCTTGGAGTCAGATTGTTTGAACCACACGCAGTGATCAAACTCGCCAAGATCACCGCCAAAATGATTTGAATCGATCGCCGCACGTTAGTTTCCTCAAACCCCACTCTTAGAGTAACAGCGATAGGATCAGCCTGAAAGCGACTGGAGACACGATGTACAAAAGATCTTTTGGAGGCAGCGATGACCTCTACCGCTATATCTCAGCAAACTCGCTAACCGAGCCTGATATTCTTGCCAAACTGCGCCAAGAAACCGCCAATCATCCTCAAGCCAGGATGCAAATTTCGCCTGAGCAGGGTCAGTTTATGGGGCTGCTCGTGCAGTTGATGGGAGCTAAAAAAACCCTTGAAGTAGGCGTTTTTACGGGCTATAGCTCTCTTTCAGTAGCGTTAGCGCTGCCTGCTGATGGCAAGCTCGTCGCCTGTGATGTCAGTGATGAATACACCTCGATCGCTCGTCGCTATTGGCAAGCGGCAGGAGTGAGCGACAAAATCGATTTGCACATTGCTCCGGCTTTAGAGACGCTCGATCGCTTGCTAAAAGATCAAGCCGAAACCTTTGACTTTGCGTTTATTGATGCTGACAAAGGCAACTATGAGAACTACTACGATCGTGCCTTTCAACTCATCCGTCCTGGTGGATTGATCGCGATCGACAATGTGCTTTGGTCAGGACGAGTCGCTGATCCCAATGATCACGACAAAATTACTCAAACGATTCGGGCATTTAATCAAAAATTGGCACAGGACGATCGCGTCGTCTTAAGTTTGTTGCCGATCGCGGATGGGTTGACGTTGGCGCTCAAACGGCAGAATTGATGGATTTGTGATTGCAAAAAAACCGAACGAGAGACGTTTCACCAAAACGT
Source organism: Phormidesmis sp. (assembly GCA_965277365.1). Classification (GTDB taxonomy): domain Bacteria; phylum Cyanobacteriota; class Cyanobacteriia; order Leptolyngbyales; family Leptolyngbyaceae; genus Phormidesmis_A. The sequence goes on from CBDICO010000012.1 coordinate 103,358, forward strand.
CTCTACGGGGGTGGGGAATTGATTCGCGTTCGCTTAGACTTTCGCGCTTTTGTGATTGTCTAAAAATTGCTCAAAATTAGGCGTAAACCAATCGGTTTGCGGAGACGCTTCGGCTTCTCTTTGCTGCTCCCAGACAGCATCTAACGCTACACGAGTTGCCCCATCCATCGCTAAAAAAGCTAGAGATTTACCAGATGCCTGAGCGCGTTTCATGCCTGCTAGCAAAATTGCAATGCCCTGATCATCCACACGGTTCACCCACAGCAAATCGACAATGACCGCCGTAGCGTCTACGATCGCTTGATCTAAGCTGCTCTGAAACGCCACTCCCGCCTCCCCTAAAAGCACTCCACGAGGCTGCAAAACTACTGTCTTAGACGACTCGCTCAACGATTCGATATCGTCAACGGGTGAAAGCTGGTTAGCGTGATCGAAAACTTCCATAGGTTACTCGCTAGATAGCGTTTTAATAGAAATAGACATGAAGCCCGTAGAGACTCTTACTTCTCTCATCTGAAATAAAAATACCCTAAACGTCGATCGCGATCCCAATTGGTTTGAGTAACGTTTTTGAGGAGGGTTCTCCCCGATCAAATCTCTAGGAGAAGCAAAACTGTCATCGCATTACTTGAGTCAAGTTTGTTAATGTGATTAAAATAGCCAGAATACCCAGAAGTCCGAATTTATTAACGACCCTGCTAATTATCTTTTTCAGACGTTTATCTGTCCACTTTTAGGATTCTATTAGGTTATCTCCGTGACTCCCCAGACTGAACAGGCTGCTCTCCTATCGCCTTCTGCATCTACTTCAGACACCGATTTAAACGTAGTCAATCGACAGATGATCGTCATTCTCGACTTTGGCTCACAATATTCTGAGTTGATTGCACGGCGCATCCGCGAAACTCAAGTGTATTCAGAAGTGCTCTCCTATCGCACCTCGGCAGAACAACTCAAACACCTCAACCCTAAAGGCATCATTCTTTCGGGTGGTCCCAGCTCTGTCTATGATCAGGGCGCTCCGCAGAGCGATCCTGAGATTTGGAATTTGGGTATTCCTGTTTTGGGTGTCTGCTATGGAATGCAGTTAATGGTGCAGCAACTCGGCGGCGGTGTTGAGAAGTCCGATCGGGGCGAATATGGCAAGGCGAGTCTAGAAATTGACGATCCCACCGATTTGCTGACCAATGTTGATGACAATACAACTATGTGGATGAGCCACGGAGACTCGGTGACGAATCTTCCGACTGGTTTTGAGCTATTGGCGCATACGGCAAATACGCCCTGTGCCGCGATCGCCGACCACGATCGCAAACTCTACGGCGTTCAATTTCACCCCGAAGTGGTGCACTCGAAAGGTGGACAGGCGCTAATCCGAAATTTCGTTTATCACATCTGTCATTGCGAACCAACTTGGACAACCGCAGCGTTTGTCGAAGAAGCGGTACGAGAAATTCGGGCAAGGGTTGGCGAGAAGCGGGTGCTGCTGGCGCTGTCAGGCGGAGTGGATTCTTCAACGCTGGCGTTTTTGCTACATCGAGCGATCGGGGATCAGCTCACCTGCATGTTTATCGATCAGGGGTTTATGCGAAAGCTAGAGCCAGAGCGGTTGGTGAAACTATTTGCGGAACAGTTCCACATCTCAGTCGTGTATGTGAACGCCCGCGATCGCTTCATCGATTCAGTCAAAGGCATCACCGATCCCGAAGAAAAACGCAAGCGCATTGGGCACGAGTTTATCAGTGTGTTTGAATCCGAGTCAAAGCGGCTCGGTCCGTTTGATTATCTCGCTCAGGGCACTCTCTACCCCGACGTAATTGAGTCTGCCGATACGAATGTTGATCCTCAAACAGGTGAACGAGTCGCAGTCAAAATCAAAAGCCATCACAATGTTGGAGGATTGCCCAAAGATCTCCGGTTTAAGCTCGTCGAGCCGCTCCGCAAATTGTTTAAAGACGAAGTGCGGAAGGTGGGACGCTCGATCGGGCTACCCGAAGAAATCGTCAACCGTCAGCCCTTTCCCGGTCCCGGTTTAGCGATCCGAATTTTGGGAGAAGTCACCAGCGAACGGTTAAATATCTTGCGCGATGCCGATTTGATCGTCCGTCAAGAGATCAATCGAGCGGGAATGTATCACGATCTCTGGCAAGCGTTTGCGGTGTTGTTGCCGATTCGCAGCGTCGGAGTAATGGGGGATCAGCGCACCTATGCCTACCCGATCGTGTTGCGCTTTGTCGCCAGTGAAGATGGCATGACCGCAGATTGGGCACGGGTTCCTTACGACTTGCTAGAAACGATTTCTAATCGCATCGTCAATGAAGTGCGCGGAGTCAATCGCGTGGTCTATGACATCACCTCAAAACCACCTGGCACGATCGAGTGGGAGTAAATTAAAGAGTGCGGATGAGAGATAACTTTCATGCCTCATTTTTATAACCAGCAGATAAGTTGTGGAAAACAGCCTAAACTCTGTGGAAAACTCTGACTACTTGTGGAAAACTTATTTTTCTATCTGTGATCCATAGCTAATCTGATCAGATTTGTAGGTTGGTGGTTCTACGTGAATCATTACCCGCACAGGACTATATCTTTCAGATAATCGGGCTTCCACTTCCTCAGTGATTTCGTGAGCCGTCTGCACATCACGCGCCTCCACGATGAGGTGCATTTCAATAAAAGACTGACGACCGACTACGCCCCGCGACGCAATATCGTGACAGTTCAGCACTCCGGGCACCTGCATCGCCACTTCATAAATGGCTTCGGGCGCGATCGCCATCTCATCCACCAGTGAGGGTAGATTTTGCTTCAGCACTGACCACCCGCTGCCAAAGACCATCAGCGCCACCGGAAAGGACAGTGCCAGATCCAGCCACTGCCAGTTAAACGCCCAAACGCCAACCAAACCCGCGAGAACGCTAATCGTCACCCAGATATCGCTCATTGTGTGTTGAGCATCGGCAATCAAAATCGGGCTGTTTACGCGTTGCCCTTCCGCACGTTCATAGTAGGTGACGAAGATGTTTACTCCCAACACAATCAGCAGCAGCCACAGTTCCCCGGCTGAAATTTGAATCGGTTTGCCTGTGCCCATCAGTCGCTCGATCGCGCCCTGCAAGATCTCAAAACAGGCGATCCCCAAAAAAGCGGCGATCCCCAAGGCGCTCACAGCCTCAAATTTTTGGTGTCCATAGGGATGATCGCGATCGGGCATTGGCGACGAAAACCGACTGGCAATGAGTCCCAAAACGTTACTTGCGCTATCGGTCAAGCTATGCAGCGCATCTGCTAACAAACTCAAAGAACCCGTTGTTACCCCCACAAATGCCTTGAGTCCCAAGACAAACAGATTCAGCAACAGGGTAATGATTAACACTTTGCGAACCGTCGATCGATTATCTACTATCACAATCACTTACCTTGCCGTTTAGCCGCTATGACATTCAGTGTAGATCTTGTAGCTTAAAAACACTCTAAAGTCTTATTCGTTAAAGCTTTGAGCTTTCTATAACGGGTTTAAGCTCTTGACGATAATCTCAACAGCAAGTCAGATAAACCGATAGAACTCACTCTCTTACTCAAGTTTTAAGAGACTCTTTTTGTAGATCTTTGTCATCTAGGAGGGTTAACTTTTCCTCCTGACTTTTAACCCTCAATCCTGCTTCCCAGTAGGATGAAATGGCTGCAATGTTTGATAATTGGTGTCTATGTCTTCTCAACTCACCCTGAATTTAATCGAAGGCTCTCTGTCTTTTCGCTTTAGCCCAGAAGCTGCTAGAGACTTAAAAGCAACCCTTGCAGAACTGATGGAGCGGTTAAAAGTCACGGCAAACAAGCCCGTTCCTGGCGGTAAAGTGACACCTCAAAAGCCTGTGGAATATCGCTATACAGGCGACGTTTTTTTAGAAGTGTTTTGTAACCCTAATATTTGGGCAACTCCCTTTGCTGCCAAGGTGCTGATCACGCTGAGAGACGATCGCATTCGCATCACAACCGAAGCTGAACTCAGCCGCGTCAATGAAGACATTAGTCAGTATCTAGAGCAAGCAAGCTAGAAAATCGTTCTAGACAAAGAGTCATGAGCCTTGCAGTAAGATCAGGGCAACGACTACTATTCATCTTTATATAAGCCATGAATGATACTGTGCTTCAGCTATTGAAGAGAGGATTTCGCGTCACGATCGGGGCAACTGCCACGCTGATTGAAGTGCTGCAAGACCCTCAAAGACGTGAGCAAAATTTATCAAGACTCAGGCGAGAACTCGATCAACTGGCGCAAGAATGGGCTGAAAAAGGGGAAATGACTGAGCAAGAAGCCCGCAGTTTCGTAGACACCCTGATCGCTCAACGTCGCGCTGATAGCGATCGAGCTGCCTCTGAAGCGATCGTGACAACAACGGCTGTTCCCGTTTCGCCCCCCTCATCAGAGGTGCTCGAACTGCAAGAATTGACCGCACAACTCGCCGCGATTCGAGCAGAGTTGGCGCACCTGCAAGAACAAAGAGAGCAATAGAGCGATTAGATTCATAGCAAGTCTTAATACTGTGTTGAGAACAGCGGACTTAACCCAGAAAGAGGGCAAAATTACGAACGACCTTATTTATGACCTAATGCCAGGAGTGTGCTGTGGAGTTAGCAACCACCTTAAAAAGTCAGACCGTTCGCAATCAAGTGCGAGAAGTCGGCATTAACGGCAATCATTGGTATGCGATCGCGTGGGCAACCGATCTTAAACCCGCAAAAATTTTGACTGCGACGATCTGGCAAGAGTCGATCGCCCTCTTTCGCGATCGCCAAAACCAGATTCAAGCCGTCGAAAATGCTTGTCCTCACAAAGGCGTTTCGTTTGATCAGGGCAAAGTTTTAGGAGATGCGATCGCGTGTCCCTATCACGGGTGGGAGTTTAACGGACAGGGTGAGTGTCTCAACATTCCTTACTTCCCACCCGATCAAAAGCTTCCTTGCGTCCAGATGCGGAGCTTTCCGGTGCAGGAAAAGTACGGCTTAATTTGGGTCTTTCCCGGCGATCCTGCTTTAGCAGAGACGCAACCCTTCCTAGAAATTCCAGAATATGACGACCCCCATTGGTTGCTGATTCCCATCGGGGCGAACTTTAAAGCGCACTTCTCGATCTGCAATGAAAACACAATGGACGTGTTTCACGGTCATCTCCACAAAAATCTGCAAGGCTGGTTTGATCCCGTGCTGTTAAAGCTCCGAGAAACTGAGACCTCGATCGCAGCCAGCTATCAGCTCTCTTATACAGGCATCGTGAGTAAACTGTTAGGGCTGAGTCAATCTGCCGATCAAATCACCACAAAAGTTATCTCGGTTGAATATCGCTATCCCAACTACGTTAATCATCTTCCAGGTATTTCATCACTCTATCTGATGCGGTTGCCTATTGCACCTCAAGAAAGTCGCTCATTCTCGCTCTTGTTTCTCAAACTAGGGTTGCCTCCGTGGTTGCTCAAAATTCTGCGTCCGGTTTTGCAGCCCCTCATTCTCAACTTGCTGTTTCTGCCTTTTCTCAAACAAGACATTGAGATGATCGAGAGCGAACAAGAAAATTATTTGAGAAACCCGCAGCGTCGCTATGTGGAAGTCAACCCTGCGATCGCCGCAGTGCAGCGCCTCATCGTGCGGCAATATGAGCAGTTTGTTCGCCCTTCAGCCAGTTCCAAACCTTTATCCAATCCGATTTCTCAAGAAGCTTCGACTTGATGATATTGGAAAGAAATTTGATTCCCTTGGATTGACGCAAAATGGATTGTTAGCAATTCCTGTAATTGAGGCACGATCGCATACATTACAGAAGAGTAACGGGGGAGATTTTAAACTTCTGCCGAGCACTGAGTTCTATTGCTGTTCCCTCTCATCCACCTTATGAGAATCAAACCTATGTCATTTACAAACTGGCACAGAGGCATCGTTGCCCTAATGCTATCGGTCGCCTTGATGCTTACAGGCTGTCAGCCTAAAGCCCCATCGCAATTTGCTCAAGCACAGCAAGACAGCAGCAAAACAGGAGTGACTGCGGTTGCTAAAGATGCCACTCAAGGCAGCGAATTTAACAAGTTTTTTCCCAGCTCTGCTGCTGGCTATGCCCGCACATTTAGCCAAGAGAAAAAAGGATTTGCTGAAGCGAAACTCAACAAAGACGGCAAAAATGTCGCGATGCTGTCTGTTAACGACACGACTGGAATTCCTGGCTCTGCCCAAAAATATGCGATGGCGACCGAAAAAATTGCTGGGTATCCTGCCACAAATCTTGGCAATCAAACGGCGGTGCTAGTGGGTAAATATCAGGTCAAAGTTCAGTCTCGTGATGCGTCATTTGACAAGACCGAGCGCCAAGCTTGGCTGCAAAAATTTGACCTCAAAGGGTTAGAAAAACTCGACTAGTTGCGATCGAACTCACACTACCCAGCAGGAATTTTCCATGAGTAAATCCATTTTTGAACTCGTCGATCAGCTTCCGACCGGAGGCACTACGGTAACAGCGCTCAACGCCCTCGATTTTGTGATTCCTGGACAATGGCAGAACTTGACTGGGTTCACTAAAACCATTCAGGCGGTCACGGGCGAATCTGACGAGACGATGATTCAGGCGATCGGAGAGCGAGCCGTCTATCTCTATAACGACGAATCACAGGGCTATCAACGGGCAATGTGGCTCTATCAAACCGTCGATAATGCCGCAGGTGCTTTGGGTGCGGCGGCAATGGCAAACAAAATCGGGCAAGACATTTCGTTTTTAGGATTTTTGGGCAATCTCACTCCCAAACCTGAAAAAGCTCAGAGTCTCGACTTGTGCATCAAGCTAGTGGTCGAACTGGTCGCATTCTGTCAAATTAACGGCATCCCCGGCGACAGCATTGGCGATTTTTTGGGCGCGTTGGGCGACTATAGCGGCGAGTCCTTGATGCGGATGGCTGCGCTAGTCTGCTTTGATGGGATCATTCCCTTGGGACCTGACTTTATCAACATGGGGCTGTCCACTATTCAGCAAACGACTCCCGATGATTTGCAGCACAACCAGAGTTTTAAGAGCGTCAGCAGCCTGATTCCGGGCGGCAACCCTGCGGGTCAACTGGGGTTTATCACTCAAAGCTTTGATTCGGTCAAAGGCTGGATGGGCGATTTTGTCAGTTCTCGTAATTTGACTCAAGACGGTTTGTTGAGCCATGTCAAACAATATGTCGATATTTCTGCCGACAAACTTGATTATGTGGGCGCGTTTCTTGATGTTGCCGTCAAATACTACACCCACACTGGCACCCAAACCCTGGCTCGTCGTTTAATCGAACGGGCAGTGGCAGAAATTTGATCCCAGCGTGCAACCAAATTGAGCAAAAGACCGTCCGTTATGAGGAGTGCATCTCCGAACACTGGCTCACGCACCGTCTTTTTCTGCAATCAGTGACTTTGAACTCACTTAGTTAGAGTGCTTACTGATAAGCTGGACTCAGACAATTGACTAATTGACGCATGTTCCTATATTTCAGCTTCGTATCGACGAGTTAGCGAAATCCTTCGCAAGCCAAATATACGGTTGGATCAGTTGCGATGCGCTTGGCGCAGCTTTATAGAATCGCTGTCTAGAAAAAGGTGGAGAGGAGTTTACTGTGCAAGTTGTCAAGGAGTACGTGCGGCGCTGGTACGAAAGCGGCTTAGATCCCGATGAGTACATTTGCCACAAACGCCAGGGAAATTTTGTCGAGATCGAGGAGGCTGAAACGGGGAAACGCCGTACCGTTCTCACCTTTTGCACCAATGATGTTTTGGGGCTAACTCAAGAAGAATCGGTGAAGCAGGCTGCTGTTGATGCCATCTGGCAATATGGAACGTCTAACAGTTCTACCTCGGTGCTTAGCGGTCGCATTGATTTGCATCGTCAGCTAGAGAATGAGATCTCAGCGTTTAAGCATCTGCCTCATACACAGCTTTTTCTCAATGCTTGGATGGCGGTGCAGGCATTGATGGATGCATTTTGCCATTTAGCGATTCCGGTTTCGGGCTTTCAAAACGATCGTGAGACGCTGATTTTGACCGATGTCTTAAATCATGGCTGCATTGTTACAGCCGTCGCCAATGCGGGAACTCGCTCCGGCAAGATGTTTGGGCATAGTCCGAGAGTGCGGGTGCGAGCCTATCGTCACTGTGATGTCGAAGATTTGGCACGAAAGTTGAAGCGCTATGCTCAACCCAACGATCGTATCCTCGTCATTTCTGATGCGGTGTTTTCGATGGATGGTGACATCGCGCCTCTGCCTGAGATGATTGATGTGCTTGCTAATTATCCTGATTCAGTGCTGGTGATGGATGAGGCGCACGCGAGTGGTGCGATCGGGGCAACAGGTCGCGGCATTTACGAGCATTTTGGACTCACGCCCCAAGATGCGATCGATCGAGGAATCACGCCTCTGATTATGACGACGTTCTCAAAATTTGCGGCATCGGCAGGCGCGGCAATTAGCACCCATGTCCCCGAACTCAAGCCCTTGCTAAATGTTTCACCCACCTCGATTGGAACGATTTCGCTACCTGCTCCAACTACAGCCGCCGCTTTGGAGAGTATTCGGATCGTCCGCAAAGAACCCGATCGAGTCAGACTCTTGCAAGAAAACACGCGCTACTTGCGATCGCGGCTTGAAGCTGACGGCTTTGCAGCGATCGGCGAGACAAATGTGGTTCCGGTTTTGCTGCCGCCCGAACTCAATCCCAAAGTTTATGCGAGAGAATTGCTGAATTGCGGAATTTGGGTGTCTCCCATTTGGTTTATCGCCAAACCAAGAATTCGCATCACTGTCAACACGTTGCACACCAAAGAAGAAATGGATCGTTTGATAACAAGCATGGTGAAAATGCGTGATTTAGTCTATAAGTCAACCATTAGCGCCTAGTTTAATTGATTCAGTAAAATTAATAGCGATCGTTCTTTGGGGCGATCGTTCTTTTTATAAGTTACATAATGCTGAAAAACGGATTCAAATAAAACTGATATATTCTCTATAACCGGATTAAAAACTCTCAGAAGTTCAAAAAAAGGCTGTATACCTGTGAATTCTTCTGTTGATGTCAACTCAACTGCTTTTCACGTGATTCTAGTCACGAATGCGGCGGAACAGAAAATGTTTCTGGATGTCCCGATCGTGGTGTATGCCCACGATCTCAATTGGGTACCTCCACTTCGCAGTGACATTGCGAAAAAGTTCGATCCCAGCAATCCTTTTTTTCAATACGGTAGACTTCAGCAGTTTGTCGCCATTCGAGCTGCAAAACCCATCGGTCGAATTGTGGCGGCGGTCAACGATCGCTTGGTCGATCGTGAAGGAAAAAACATCGGCATTTTTGGCTTCTTTGAGTGCGTTGAAGACTTTGAGGTTGCTCAAGCTCTTTTAACTGCCGCTTCTCACTGGTTGAAAGAGCAGGGAATGACTGAAGTTAGAGGACCGATCGATCTCTCAACTCACAACAATTGCCTGTTTTTAGTAGATGGTTTCGACTCACCGCCGATGGTGATGATGCCCTACAATCCAGCGTACTATCCCAAGTTTTTAGAGCAGGACGGCTGGCATAAAGCGAAAGATGCTTACGCTTACGACTTCCTGCTTGACAAACCGCTGTCTCCAGAATTTGAGAAAGGTTATAAAATTGCGTGTAAATCTGGAGTCAGCTTTCGTCCCTTGCGAACCAAAGGCGAAGGATTTGAGCAAGATGCGATCGGTCTCTACAACCTGTTTACCAAATCTTTTTCTGATAACTGGAGTTCAACGCCTCGCACTCAAGAAGAGTTTTTAGACGAGGCAAAATCGCTGCAAAGTTTGGTCGATCCCGATGTGTTTCCGATCGCTGAATACAACGGCGAAATGATTGGCTTTTGGATGGGGTTGCCTGATTACAATATTCCCCTTAAACACGTTAACGGCAAGCTGAACTGGCTCGGAATTATCAAGTTTCTCTGGCATCGCCGCCACATTGATCAAGGGAGAGTGATTGCGATCTGTTCACTTCCAGAATTTCGTCGCAAAATGGTGCCTCTAGCACTAATTTATTTAGGCATGAGCGGCGGAATTCAAAAGGGCAAACCCTACAAACGCGCAGAGCTTTCCTGGGTTTATGAAGACAATGCCCCATCTCGTAAATTGATTGAAGCCTCTGGAGGCAAAATCTATAAAACCTATCGAATGTATGAAAAGACGCTGGTTTAGAGGCGCATTATGAAGGCACTCGTCACTGGGGCAAATGGCTTTACAGGTTCCCACTTGGTCAAAGCACTTCAAAAACGAGGCGATTCTGTCGTGGGTCTGGTGCGAAAATCGAGTAACTTGAATCGATTAGTGGACTGCTCGATCGCTCTCGTCTATGGCGACATTACCGATCGAGCCGCTCTCACCCAAGCGATGCAAGGAGTTGATACCGTTTTTCACACCGCTGCTTATGTCGAACTTGGACTGGTCAACGCCAGCGAAATGGAGCGAGTTAACGTCGAAGGCACTCGTGCGGTTTTAGAAGCGGCTGAATCGATCGGCATTTCTAAACTGGTGTATTGCAGCACGATCGGCATTTTTGGCGACACCCAGGGCACCGCAATTAACGAAACCTTTAAGCGGACTCAAAAAGATTTTTCTTCTGCTTACGATCGCACGAAATACGAGGCTCAACAACTCATCGATCAGGCTGCCGCTCAAGGATTTCCAGTCGTCAGTGTGATGCCCTCTGGGATCTTTGGCGTAGATGATCCCCACTTTATGCCTGTCCTTAACACCTTTCTTAAAGGACGATTAAAAGTTTGGGCAGGTGGACAACGCATCACAGGAATTGTCCATGTAGATGATTTGGCTGAGGCGATGATTCTCGCTGCCGATCGAGGTCAACTTGGCGAATACTATATTCTCTCCTCTGGAGATTTAACGACTCGTGAAATGTTTGAGATTTTCAGTCAAGAGACGGGAATCTCTGTCCCTGCTGATGCTCCCGAACCAGTCGTTCGCGTTGTTGGCAGCATCTTAGACGCGATCGGTCGTGCCTTTTCGTGGCAACCCCCGATAGACCGCGAACGAGTTCATTATCTTTACGATCGCTGTGTGCGCGTCGATGCCAGCAAGGCGCAGCGAGAATTGGGTTGGATGCCCCGCTCCGTTGAGAAAACGCTGAAGGAACTTGTAGCTGCATCAAAATAAGCAAATAAAAAACCCCGCGATACCAGAGTCGCGGGGTAAGAATGTAAGTAAACGGAACCTTAGAACGTAAAGGTCGTTCTCACCGTACCGATGATTGCATCGCCATTGTTGGTGTTTTGACCAGGATTAATAATCCAAATCACGCCTGGCGTAACAGAGATATTGTCGTTCAGTTGATACTTGTAGAAACCTTCCAGGTGGATGGGAATAGTTCTGCCAGCACCAAGGGCACGATCGGTAGCAGTGATGTTCGCAAGATAGGGTTCTGCACCGGCCGAAAAGCCAAGCAGGTTGCCCTTCTTACCAAAGTCGGGGAAAGCAACCCCAGCCCCATAAGTCCAGATGTTGCGGTTTCCAACTCCATCACCGACGAAATCAGCATTGATGTAGGAGCCATAGCCGTTCAGAATGATCTGAGGGCTGAACTTAAAGGCTACTTCCACACCATAAGCATTAACCTTAGCAGGTGCAATCCCGCCTAGAAGGTTAGAGCGCTGGTTAGCATACAGCGTTCCAACTCCACCCGTCCCACCGTTACCAGTGTCGAAGATTGCCGATCGTCGGTATGCGTTGACGTAGGTCAAACCTACTTGAAAGGCATCACTTGCTTTAAAAGTAAGCTGTCCTAGTGCGGAGTAGCTGCCGTTAAACAAACCGTTGCCTGTAGCAGGGCTACTTGCAGAAGCAACTACCGCACCATTGCTGCCCGAGTTATCCGCCAGATAACCACCACTAATCGTAAAGGCAGGCGTTAGGTCAAAGTTAACACCGACACCTGAACCACCCCCAATTTGGTAGATGGGGTTACGTTGAGCAAACACGGACAGCGGACCAGTGCCGCCATCCCCCGTATCTAGCCCAGGGCTGATCGTAGGGGCATAATCATAGTGAAGACCACCGGCGGCAGGCAGGTAGAATCTTGCCTTGCCGATGCTGAAGAAATAGGCAAGCCAATCAGCGTAAACCTGGTTGCCGATCGTGTTGCCAAAGTTGAAGGTTTGAATCCCTTCGTTACCGCGACCCGGAATCGAGAAGGCACTGGCATTTCCGGCTGATAAACGAGTAACCAACAAATCACTACCCGTGAAGCTGGTATTGAGCGCTAGACGAACCCTGTCCTGAAGGACAACGTTGTTATTAAAGTTTCTTCTAACTGCAGGGACAGGTGCTGTCGCGAGCGCGTTGACGTTGCCGACGCTGCCAGGCGTGAAGGTGTTTGGATCAAAGCCGCGAGAGTTGTTTGTACCCGAGATCGCAAACACCACTTCACCAGACAACTTAGTAGTCGTAGAGAACTGCTGCTTCTCTAAGGTTGAAGTACGAGCTTCTAAAGCATCGACACGACCGCGTATAGTTGCCAACTCAGCCGCAAACTCCTCTTGTAGCTTTTGCAGGGTTGCCAGGTCTTCCTTCTTAACCAGATCAGCGGTGGACGCGGCGATGAGTTCGTTAACCCGATCGAGACATGCATTCAAGCCTGCCGCAAACTCAAAGCGGGTTAAAGCGCGGTTTCCACGGTAAGTCTTGTCGGGATAGCCTGCAATACAGCCGTAGCGCTCAACGAGAGATTGCAGTGCTTGAAATGCCCAATCTGTTGGACGAACATCAGACAGTTGAGATACAGAGGTGACTTGACCCACCGATACGCCAGACTTTCCTTCACGGCTGTAACGGTTAATCTGATCGATCGAGTCCGCTTCAGAACTGGGTGTAACCGAAACCTGAGCGATCTGAATTGGAGCAACCTTGTCTAGTTTTAGCTCTGCTGATTTCGCAGAAGCTCCCAGTTTAAGCGGACTCGCTTCGGGAGCCGCAACTTCAGCAACTTGGAAGGCTTTGACACTAACAGATGGTGCAGCAAGTGCCTCGATTTCTTGAGATTTAGCTGTGATCGCAGACACAGGAGAGGATGAAACCACTACTGACTTTTCTGCGGCGATCGCGCTTGAGGAAACTGCTAGAGCAGCACCCAAAACTGCTGGGCTGATAACTAATGAACTCAACAGAAGTTTGAACATGAATATTCTCCTCACACCTACTTAATAGAGCGACTGTTTGAGCCTTCTATATCCTGCAATCTAGACTTGTGAACGACAGCAAAATCAAAAAACTTACCCAATATTATCACTTGAGTGGTTGAGTGCTGTGCGTCAGATCACAAATAAACAGCGACTCTGGAAATGATAACAGATGTCTGTCTCAAGCGCATTACACTTTTAACAATTTGTTCTAAAAGCCTACCCAGTGAACTGGATATCGCTGTGATTCTCCCAAAAGTTGCTCTTGGATCGCCTCTATCACAAGGAAGGCATCCTGTGGAAAAAGCCATAACGGTTTCTAAAGCTTTAACAAAAGCAAACCAAACTCCACCTGTGTCAATAGCGACGCAAATTGTCCTTTAAAAAACTATCCGCTCCTACCATAAAGAGTTTCGGCAGAACCAAAACCCTAAGGAGCAGGAGCGGTGTAGTGGGTCTTCAGATTGAAACTAGACTGCCGGAAGGGACTCCAAGCTAGTCAGCCGTTGTGGATAAGCTATCTCTACCAGTGGGGAAGATCTAACTTTAGAGAACAGCCCCGGCACGCAGCCAGTTCAACATAATCTGATGACCCAAGCATATACTACTGTCTGACATGGGCATCACCTCCTATTGCCTAATCGGCTTTAGTATCAAGGGTTTACAACGTCAAGGTCAGGTAACTTGTACCTCTTCACTCAAGATAACACAGACTTTTTCGAGAGTGGGGTAATCTCCCAAAAAAGCTCCCACTGTAAATAGCAGGAGCCGTAAAAAAGATAAGTAATGGCTATTTAGAGAGCGTTACCACGGGGAAGAACCTCTTCAGGGAATACAAATTTTTCGTGAGGCTGGTCTTGAGAAGCCATCCAAGCGCGGATGCCCTCATTCAGCAAGATGTTCTTGGTGTAGAACGTTTCAAACTCAGGGTCTTCTGCCGCTCTGAGTTCCTGAGAGACGAAATCATACGCCCGCAGGTTCAGCGCCAGACCGACAATCCCCACGGATGCCATCCACAGCCCCGTCACCGGGACAAACAGCATGAAGAAGTGCAGCCACCGCTTGTTGGAAAAGGCAATCCCAAAGATCTGAGACCAGAATCGGTTTGCCGTCACCATCGAGTAGGTTTCTTCACTCTGGGTGGGGTTGAACGCCCGAAAGGTGTTGGCGTTTTCGCTGTCTTCAAACAGGGTGTTCTCGACGGTAGCTCCGTGAATAGCACAAAGCAGTGCCCCGCCCAAGATGCCTGCCACTCCCATCATGTGGAAGGGGTTGAGGGTGAAGTTGTGGAAGCCCTGGATGAACAGAATAAACCGGAAGATGGCAGCCACCCCAAAGCTAGGAGCAAAGAACCAACTCGACTGCCCCAAGGGGTACATCAAGAACACCGATACAAACACCGCGATCGGACCGGTGAAGGCGATGGCGTTGTAGGGACGGATGCCGACGAGTCGAGCAATTTCAAGCTGACGCAGGCAAAAGCCGATCAGACCGAAGGCACCGTGGAGGGCGACGAATGCCCAGAGTCCGCCGATTTGGAACCAGCGAGTCAAGTCGCCTTGAGCTTCGGGTCCCCACAGCAGCAACAGGGAGTGCCCCATGCTGTCGGCGGGGGTGGACACCGCAACGGTGAGGAAGTTGGCTCCTTCGAGGTAGGAGGTTGCCAAGCCGTGGGTGTACCAGGAGGTGACGAAGGTGGTGCCCGTCATCCAGCCGCCGACTGCGAGAAAGGCGCAGGGAAACAGCAGGAGTCCAGACCAGCCGATAAAGACGAAGCGATCGCGTTTCAACCAGTCATCGAGAGCGTCAAATACGCCTCGGGTCGGTTGAGCGCGCCCAACTGCTATGGTCATGACGCAAGTCTCCAAAAATTATGAGGACGAAAGATTAGGCACTCTGCCCGTCAACGAAAGCTTCTAGGTGACCTAGCTCAATACGTGAGGTGAGAAGAGTTTACTTTTCTTCACTATACTCACTAATTATAGGGGTATGTTCTCTAAAAGTTCTAGCCTCTCATACATAAAACTTAGAATCTGTTTATTTTTTGTTACAAAACTGGGCTTTAATTTGGACCTCAACGGGTGTAACGGTTGCAGTGGTGACAGATTCTAAATCACCTGTCGAGACGGATATTTGCGATACTAGAGTCTGGTTCTCAGTAAAGCACCCTCTGAATATATGTTCATCATTGAATTGACGTTGAAGACTACGCCTGTTCCTCTATCGGTGCAGCGCAAGTCTGTAGAAGATGCGGAAGCCACTTATCAGGAGATCATGCAAGCGATGCGTGCGGGGGGTAGCCAAGTTTTGGAGTTGACGTGCGATCGGCAAACGGATAAAAAACTTGCGCTTCTCAGTGATGGTCTTGCTGCCGTGCAAATCTATGAAAAATCGAGTGCATCGGCATCTGGCAGAGCGCCTGGTTTCTTCTCAATGGCTGAGTAGTTGGCTCATGACTTCTGGATCTACTGCTGCCATTAACATCCATGACCTCTGCTTTAGCTGGTCTAAAGGTAGGAGTGTTTTAGAGTCTTGCTCTTTAGAGGTGCCTAAAGGGGAGTTTTGGATGCTTTTAGGCACGAATGGCAGTGGTAAATCTACTCTGTTGAGACTATTAGCAGGTCTGCTGAAGCCTGACTCAGGAGAGATTCAAATTGTGCCTCCGATCGGCTTTGTGTTTCAAAATCCTGATCATCAGCTTGTAATGCCTACGGTTGGGGCAGATGTTGCATTTGGGCTGGTTCAAGAAGGGCTGACCATTCTACAGGTGCGTCAGCGAGTGGAAGAGTCGCTAGCCGCCGTCAATTTATTAGCATTGCAACGACGACCGATTTACGCGTTGAGCGGGGGGCAAAAGCAGCGAGTTGCGATCGCTGGAGCCGTCGCCCGTCACTGCGAGGTTTTGCTTTTAGATGAGCCGACTGCACTACTTGACCCAGATAGTCAATTAGAGTTGGTTGCTCAAGTTCAAAAACTGGTTAAAAGCCGAGGGCTGACTGCTTTATGGGTGACCCACCGTTTAGGTGAGTTGGATTATTGTGATGGTGCCTTTTTGCTGGAAAAGGGGCAAGTCGTTGATCAGGGAGATCCGCAGCGATTGAGACAGCGCTTGATGCAAATCGAAGAATCTTTGGATTAGGCTTGGCGACTTGCGCAACTACAAGGATGATTTTTTGATTCGCCCTCTTTTTTGTGCAAATTTTTGTATACAAATCTTGATCAAAGGTGCCACTATTAAAGAGTGAGAAGCCGTCAGCATTTATCTGTCACTCTGAATCCATGTCTCGTTCTGCTCCACAAGCTGTGTTGTTGGTGGATGGCTATAACATAGTCGGAGCTTGGCACGACTTAAAACAGGCGCGTGATTGTGAAGGACTTGAAGAAGCACGCCGCCAGTTGATTGATGCGCTAACGGGCTATAGTGCCTTTCAGGGGTTTGACACTCAGGTTGTTTTTGACGCTCAGTATCGTGATAGCCTCGCCAACCGTGAAGTAGTGACTCCAAATTTATCAGTTCACTACACAGATTTTGGGCAGACCGCAGACACGTTTATTGAGCGATCGTGTGCTGATTTTCGTCACGACCTTCGCAAATTTCATCAACGGTTGATTGTGGCAACCTCCGATCGAGCACAGCAATTAACTGTCATTGGCTATGGAGCAGAGTGGATGTCAGCCCAACAATTAGCGAATGATGTTGAGTTTGCGGCACGTCGGGTTCAGCGCAAGCAGAAAGATACTAAGAAATCGTCGGGTCGGTTTTTGTTTAACTCGCTTGACCCGATCGCTCAAGAACGGTTAGCCCGTCTGCGATTTGGCGAAGATCAGAAATAAGTTTATAAAGTGCTTGTCAAACGATCAGGTTTATCGTTATTATTGGATTCGCGATGAGTAGCGTTCCTCAGTAGCTCAGTGGTAGAGCGATCGACTGTTAATCGATTGGTCGCAAGTTCGAATCTTGCCTGGGGAGTTTTAAACGGTCGGTTCTTTGTTGACTTCGAGCAATCTCTGTAAGCCAATCGAAGAGGGGCAAGGCTGATCGGACACAACCGCCTCACTTACTTTGACAGTGTGATGTTAGTTGGCATCTTCGGCAATAATTTTGTATTGGAAGCGATCGGGCTGAGAATTATTAGTGGGCGCGATCGTGGTAGATAGATGAAAAAAATCTGTTGCCTGCATCAGTTGACAAAGATGATCACCCTGATCTGTCGGTAGGAGCTCAGGGTCAATCTTGGCGGTCCTAACAATTCCGGCAAAACTGCCGCTACGCTCGAAAGTGACTTTCATCATAGGGTGAAAGGTGAATGACTAGAGGCTGAAATAGAGTGAACTCAGAACTATTTGCATGTCACTCATCCTTCATTACTTTAGATAACTCCAGCCGTTTTCCAAGCATTTTGTGCGGCAACATGTTCCTTACTATTTTTTCCGTAGAGTCCTGCTGCGATCGTCGTTGTCGCGTTAGCAGTGGGTTTGAAGGTGGCTCTGCGGCTCAGACGTTCGGTTAATGCCACAGACCAAATTTTTCTAGCTTTCTCCCGCGCGTGACCTCCAATCTTGATCGCTGCCCCATAAATGACTCCTGAGTGTGAGAACGATCGCTCGTTTCTTGACACTAAATTCTAATGATTTGTTACAAAACTTATATCCGCTCTCAGACAAATTCCCCCTTACTTTTATGATGACTAACAGACCTGACAAATGGGTTCTACACACTTTTTAATAATTCAGTGTTTGAACCCGAAACGTTTTAATCTAAAGGTAAGCGTGGTTGACCCTGGATAGTCGTTGTATTCATGTGGTTCATTACTCATTAGGAATTTATGTTCTAGTAAGTAACGAGGCTGATTGACGGTGACAGGTGACACTCTGGTCAGATTTAACACAGTAACGATCCGTTAAATGGGAGCTTTAGAAATCCAATGAGTGTTAAGGCAAGTGGTGGAAGCTCGGTTGCACGCCCGCAACTATACCAAACAGTCCCCGTTGCGACTATTTCGCAAGCTGAACAACAAGATCGGTTTCCCGGTCGGGGTGAGCTAGACGAGTTGGCTCGCTATTTCAGTTCGGGTGCCAAACGCCTAGAAATTGCTGAGTTGCTGACCCGCAACTCAGAGCTAATTGTGTCCCGTGCGGCAAATCGCATTTTTGTAGGTGGTTCGCCAATGGCGTTCTTAGAAAAGCCTGCGGAAGCGCCTGTCATGAGCATGGCTGGCACTGTGGTAGACACCCCAGAAGCCATGAAGCTAGGCACGGCAACCTATGTTAGTGGCAGCGGTGGTGGTTTTCTAGATGGAATCCGCGCCTTCTTTTTGACCCCCGGAAACAATGCGATTCCTGCAAATTTCCGACCTATTAACGTTGCCCGCTACGGTCCGGGCAACATGGCAAAATCGCTGCGAGACTTGAGTTGGTTCTTGCGCTATGTTACCTATGCGATCGTGGCGGGAGATCCCAACATCATCTCGGTCAACGTTCGGGGTCTGCGCGAAATCATCGAGAACGCTTGTTCGGGTGAAGCGACGATCGTGGCGCTTTTAGAAATGAGAGTTGCTGCGTCCAACTACTTCCGCAATGATGCTGAAGCGCTTGAGATTGTGTCTCAATACTTCGATGTCTTAATCACGGAATTTAAGGCACCGACCCCTTCGACTAAAGTGCGTCAGCGTCCCTCTAGCGATCTGCAAGGTCTAGAGCTTCCTCAGATCTATTTCAATGCATCTGAGCGTCGTCCCAAATATGCGATGAAGCCGGGGCTGTCCTCTTCTGAGAAGAATGAGATTGTCAAAGCTGCTTATCGCCAAGTGTTTGAGCGCGACATTACCCGCGCTTACTCACTGTCTGTTTCTGACTTAGAATCTAAGGTCAAAAACGGCGAAATCTCCATGAAGGAGTTTGTTCGTCGGTTAGCGAAGTCTCCGCTTTATCGCAAAAATTTCTTTGACCCCTACATCAACAGCCGTGCGCTTGAGTTGGCGTTCCGTCACATCTTGGGTCGCGGTCCAAGTAGCCGAGAAGAAGTGCAAAAATACTTCTCGATCGTCTCTACTGGCGGTCTACCTGCCCTGGTAGATGCTTTAGTCGATTCAAATGAATATTCCGATTACTTTGGGGAAGAAACCGTTCCTTATCTACGCGGTTTGGGTCAAGAAGCGCAAGAGTGTCGTAACTGGGGTCCACAGCAAGATCTGTTTAACTACAGCGCTCCATTTCGGAAGGTGCCTCAGTTCCTGACGACGTTCGCGTCTTATGATCAGCCGTTGCCCGACCAGCATGTTTATGGCTCTGGCAATGATCCGCTAGAAATCCAATTTGGTGCCATCTTCCCGCAAGAGACGCGCAACCCCAGCAGCCGTCCCGCACCTTTCGGCAAAGACACTCGGCGGATTCTAATCAATCGTGGAGCGGGCATCAACAACCAACTCAGCAATCCCGGTGCAAGAGGGATTGCTCCTGGCACGCTCGGTCCTAAAGTCTTCAAACTAGATCAACTGCCAGGGTTCTCGAACACCTACGGCAAGCAGTCTGTCAACAACAAGGGTGTCAGCGTCAAGTTTTCAGAAAGCTCTACGCAAGCAGTGATCCGTGCTACCTACCTACAGGTCTTTGGACGGGATGTGTATGACGGTCAGCGCTTGAAATTTGACGAAATCAAGCTAGAGAATGGCGAAATTACGATTCGAGAGTTTGTACGTCGCCTTGCCAAGTCAAACCTGTTCCGCAGCTTATACTGGACTTCTCTGTACGTGATGAAGTCGATCGAGTATATCCACCGTCGTCTGCTCGGTCGCCCGACTTACGGTCGTCAAGAAACCAACAAATATTTCGATCTTGCCTCCAAGAAAGGATTTTATGCAGTCGTCGATGCGATTTTAGACACCCTTGAATATAGTGAAACCTTTGGCGAAGATACCGTTCCCTATGAGCGTTATCTGACCCCCGCAGGTCTATCATTACGAACAAGCCGCGTGGGTTCGATCGCTGATAAGGGAATGCCTAAAGTCGTTCTCGAAGAAACCCCCCGCTTTGTCGAACTCGGTGCGGTTGAGGAAATGCGGACAGAACCCGATGTGCAATTCCGCGTTAATCAAGGGGTCAGCAAGAAACGCGAACAAACCAAGGTTTTCAAACTCACGAGCCTGTCAGACAAAGCGAACCTCAAAGTGATTGCAGGGGCGGCTTATCGTCAAATATTTGAACGCGATATCGCTCCCTACGTGGTTAAAAAAGAGTTCACTGAACTGGAGAGCAAACTTGGCAACGGCGAAATCAACCTCAAAGAGTTCATTGAAGGCATCGGAATATCGAGTCTCTATCTCAAGGAATTCTACGCACCCTATCCCAACACGAAAGTGATTGAGTTAGGCACCAAGCACTTCCTGGGTCGCGCTCCGCTTGATCAAGCCGAAATCCGCAAATATAACCAGATCTTGGCAACTCAAGGAATTAAGGCATTCGTTGGGTCAATGGTCAACAGCGTCGAGTATGCTCAAGCATTTGGAGAGGATGTCGTTCCTTACAACCGATTCTTGACCCTCCCGGCGGCAAACTTCCCCAACAGCCAAACGCTCTATAACAAACTGACAAAACAGGACAGCAAGATCGAGAATCCTAGCTTTGCGCCTGTGAAGTCTCGCATGGATTCCAGCAAACTGCCGCTGACCAGCAAAGCGATCGCTGATCAAGCTGCCCAATCGCTTCAGATGGATCAGAGCCAGCCTCTCTTTATTGAACTGGGTCGATCGTTCTCTAATGGAAGCGGTCAATCAGTCGAAGTGGGCGTAGGCACGACTCGCCGCAAACCTGCTCGGATCTTCCGAATGAACCCCGGCATGGGTCAGGGTGAAATTGAGTTGGTGCTAAACGCAATCTACGTTCAGGTGATGGACGTGTTTAGCGGTCAGACACCTGCTCAATTCCGCCGATCGGACTTGGAGAGTAAGCTTCGCAATGGCGAAATCTCAGTTCGTGAGTTCGTCAAGACGTTAGCAAGCTCGGAGATCTATCGTCGTCGCTTCTACACGCCTTACCCCAACACGAAGGTGATTGAGTTCTTATTCCGTCACTTGTTGGGTCGTGCTCCGGCAACTCAGGCTGAGATTCGTCAATATAACAAGCTGTTGGCGGATAACGGTCTAAAAGCAGCAGTTGAGGCAATGGTGGATAGCGCCGAGTATGCCCGTTACTTTGGCGAAGACGTGGCGCCTTATAAGCGTTTCCCGTCGTTGCCTGCGGGTAACTATCTCGGCAGCGTCCAGGCAGATGCTGACTTAGTGAAGCAATCTTGGTCTGATCTGTCTCCGTCTTCTGTGAGAGGTCGTATCAGCTAGTTAAGTTAAGCAATTGATTAAAAAGGACTCGATCGGTGCCCACGATCGAGTCCTTTTTGTGTTTACCGAGAGCAACGATTTCTTATTCGTCGTGCTTCAAGTCTGCTAAAAGAGCTACCAAATTCCGCGTTTACCCGTGGGTCTGATGGTCATCCAATTGGTTCGCGCCATTGCTAACTGCTCAGGACTCAGCTTTGCACCTGTGAGGTTAGCGCCACAGAGATTAGCACCGCGTAAGTTTGCATTCAGTAGATAAGCCCCACTCAAATCTGCTCCACGCAAGTCTGCTCCTTCTAAGTCAGCGTTGCTGAGGTAGGCTTTGGTCAAGTTGGCATCCCGTAGAATAGCGCGGCTGAGATTGGCGCGTCCGAAGTTGGCGCTGATCAGATTAGCTCCGTGAAGGTTAGTTCTATGAAAGTTTGCCTGATGAAAAACAGCATTCGACAAATCGACTTTTGGCAGACTCAACTCCTTTAGCTCATAGGAGGCAAAATCTCGCTTTCCTTTACTGTAATAGCTTTGTAGTCCTTGAGCATCTAACTTAGGCGAGCTGTTTGACTGTCCTCCAGAGCTTCCGGTGCGTCCCGTAGAGTCGCGGCTTTTAACTCCCGAAACAGAGGGCTTGGCTGCCATGACGCGACTGCGAGTCAAGCCTGATTGAAGACTAGTCGATTCAGGGCGAGTTTGACGTGCTCTAATTGACATTGCAGTACGAGCAGTACGAGAAGCGGAAGGGATGTCTTGAGAATCTGGGACTAAAGGGTCACCTCGCTTCCGTCCTGCACTGTTTGGCTTATTTGACACTTGGGTCATGCCGCTTGCCAAGCTTTCCAGATATGGCTCCATATCTAAATCTCGCAAAATCTCGTTCGCTGACTGGTAGCGGTGGCGGACTGAGACTTCCAGCATTTTTCTCAGCACTTTGGCAAAGTGGTCGCTTACTTGAACTTGCTTTTGCCAAACGAGTTCTCCCGTTGCGGGGTCATAGTCTAAGTCTTTGGGAGATTTTCCGATCAGCAGATAGATGCAGGTGACTCCTAGCGCGTAGAGGTCGCTGGCATAAACGGGACGCATCGCCATCTGTTCAGGGGGAGCGAATCCAGGAGTGCCGATCGCGTAAGAAGTCAGCGCGGTTTGTTCTGAAAGGCTAGCGTTGACGGCATTCACCTGATTTTTGACCGCTCCAAAGTCGATCAGCACGAGTTTACAGTCATGAGATCGCCGAATTAAATTTGCAGGCTTAATGTCGCGATGAATGACTTGGTGGCTGTGGACGTATTGCAGAATGGGCAAGAGTTCGCTGAGGAAACGCTTGACTTTTAATTCGCTAAAGGTGCCCTCTCGCTTAACTTCTTGTTGCAGTGTTGCCCCGCTGATATATTCTTGAACCAGATAAAATTCTTGGTTTGCCTCAAAGTAGTCTAGCAACTGAGGAATTTGAGGATGGTTGCCAATTCTTCCTAAAGTGCCTGCTTCTCGCTCAAACAAGTCTCTCGCCATCTGCAAAATATGAGGAGCGGTGGCAGTAGGGCGGAGTTGCTTAATTACACAGTTAGGCTGCCCTGGCAAAGACTCGTTTCGGGCTAGAAAGGTTGCGCCAAAACCTCCCTGTCCAAGGGCGTGCAGAATCCTAAAGCGATCGCTCAATAACAGCTTTGAGCCACAAGCCTGACACGATTCAGTGTGGATTAGGTTTTCAGGATGTGGACAGACTGGACTTAAGCAGTAGCTCATTCAGCATTACCCGCGTTGATTGTGAGTACTGGGATATTGCTACCCTGCCCTAATTATCTGGGCATAGACTCGATCGATCAGTGTTTATTGTGTGAGACATCTTATAAAGAGCGGCTAAAGTTGTTGGGTGTCTACTTAAAGTCTCTGACAATCAAGTTTATTGACCCTCATTCGTCAGATGCTCCTAGTTACATAGAATACCCACGTAGTCAGGGTTTTCCAACAACAATAGTGTGAACTTTCTTTTGATCGAAGAAAGTTTTTATGGGAGATGAGTGATCGTAGCAGATGTATTCCAAAGTTGAGTGAGTTGACCGAGGGCAAAACTGGCTGGATGAATTTAACTTCCGATCAAACAGTTTCTAGAATCGTAGACTGTGTAAATCACGCTTGTCTAGAGCGCAGATGCTGACATTACATCGTTGTTATCTGACAAGAGGAGGAAGGTTATATTTACCTCCTACTACTCAATACCGCGACTGAAAGCAACTTCCGCAATTTTGTGAGACCTGAGTCGAAAATTTAGAAATAAATTTCAGCCAAAGTACGGAGTCTGATTAGTAGCAAAAGGCAAACTATTTCTATTTTAACTACGGAGCGAAGAGTTTGGGGGATGAGTCAGACCCCCTCTTTGTCCAATCCTTTGCTTGAGAGCGGTAGAATGATTCAGATTGGCGTAGATCAAAAGCAAGCTCAATGCGTATTTCTCTGAACTGGTTGCAGGAACTAGTAGACCTTTTAATGCCCCCAGAGGCGTTGGCTGAGATGCTGACGATGGCGGGGTTTGAGGTAGAAGATATTGAAGACCGACGTACTTGGGCGGATGGGGTTGTGGTGGGCAAGGTGATAGAGCATGACCCCCACCCAAACGCCGATCGCTTGAGTGTCTGTAAAGTAGATATCGGGGGTGATACGCCGTCTACCATTGTCTGTGGCGCGGCAAATGTGCGATCGGGTATCTATGTCGCGGTGGCGACGTTAGGAACCTATTTGCCCAAAATCGACTTAAAGATCAAACCTGCTAAACTGCGAGGAGTTTCGTCAGAAGGGATGATTTGCTCGTTGTCTGAGGTTGGGCTGACGAAAGAATCGGATGGCATTCACATTTTTGATGAGTCAGTGGTGGGAGCGCTAAAGCCAGGGAGTGATGCGCGACCTTTGTTAGGATTGGATGACGTAATTCTCGATCTGACTTCAACAGCAAATCGAGCAGATGCGCTGAGTATGGTCGGTGTAGCGCGTGAAGTCGTGGCATTGACAGGGGCAACGCTGAGATTGCCAGAAGCAGATGAGCCAACTATTCAAGCCTCTGGAAGTGGCAGTTTAGCGGTAAAAGTTTTAGAGTCTCAGGGGTGTCAGACCTATATTGGCACCGCGATCGAAGGGGTAAAAATCGCTCCGTCTCCTCTATGGCTGCAACAACGTCTCCAATCTGCGGGAATTCGCCCAATTAGTAATGTGGTGGATGTCACCAACTACATTTTGCTGGAATGGGGGCAACCGCTCCACGCTTTTGATCGCGATCGCCTCGTCACGGTTGCTGGAAATGAGAGATTAACGATCGGAGTTCGATTTGCTCATGCTGACGAATCACTCAAAACTTTGGACGGACAGACGAAATCTCTTCAAGAGCAAACGCTGCTGATCACTGCCAATGACAAACCTGTTGCTCTTGCAGGGGTGATGGGCGGGGCAGAAACCGAGGTGTATGAAGGCACCCAGAATTTAATGCTCGAAGCCGCTCTCTTTGACACGGCTGCAATTCGTCGGTCTGCACGCTCTCAGGGTTTGCGAACTGAAGCCTCAGCACGCTATGAGCGGGGCGTTAACTTTGCAGAACTAGAGACGGCTTGCCGTCGAGCTTTAAAGCTGATTGTTGAATTAGCAGGCGGGACGATCGTCGCTCAAGAAAAAGCGGATTTTCGTCCTAGTCAGGCAATGACAAGAACGATCGAACTGCGCTTAGAGCGAGTCAATCAAGTTTTAGGAATGGTCGAGTTAGGCGACGACATCGGCGAACTACCCGCCAAAGAGGTTGAGCGGACTCTTACGGCTCTGGGTTGTCAGCTTGCGGTCATCAAACCCGATGTTTGGGCAGTGACGGTTCCGTTTTATCGCGATCGAGATCTCGATCGCGAAATCGATCTGATTGAAGAAATCGCTCGAATCTATGGCTACAACAAGTTTTGCGACACATTACCTGAAAAGACAGAGCCGGGATATCTGTCGATCGAGCAAGCCATCACCCGCAAACTTCGCGAATCGCTGCGAGCCGCCGGGTTAACGGAGTTGATTCACTATTCACTGGGCAAACCAGATTCCGATCGACAAGTGATTCTCGCGAATCCATTGTTTACTGAATATTCTGCCCTGCGGACAGACTTAATTTCGGGCTTAATCGATGCGTTTCAGTTCAACTTAGAGCAGGGAAATGGGGGACTAAACGGCTTTGAGTTTGGTCACGTCTTCTCGCAAGACGAAGATGGATTGACTGAAGCGGAATTCATCGCTGGAATTATGGGTGGCGACCCAACGCAAGGCAAATGGGTGCGAAGTGGGCGCGATCAGCCTCTCTCATGGTTTGAGGCAAAGGGCATCTTAGACGCAGCATTTAAGCGAGTCGGGTTGACGATCGAATATCAGCCCGATTTGCGCGACCCGCGACTGCACCCCGGACGGACCGCTTCTCTCTGGAGTCAGGGCAATCGCCTCGGCACCTTTGGGCAACTGCATCCACAACTGCGGCAAGAGCGGGATTTGCCTGATGAAGTCTATGTGTTTGAACTCGATTTGAATGTGGCGATCGCGCAGCTCGAACAGGACGAAATTTTGATTCCAACGTTTAAGGCTTACTCGGCTTATCCCCCGTCTGATCGTGATCTGGCGTTTTATGTCGCGACAACGGTTGCCGTGGCTGATTTGGAGCGACTGATGACCAAAACGGGGGGCAACCTGCTAGAGTCGGTCGAATTGTTTGATGAATATCGGGGCGATCGCGTGCCTGAAGGTCAGCGCAGTTTGGCATTTAGACTGGTGTATCGGGCAGACGATCGCACCCTCACCGATGAAGAAATTTCTCCGGTTCAACAACAGGTGCGAGAGGCGCTTGTCGAGAAGTTTCGGGTGGAGTTGAGAAGCTAGTCTTTCCATCCACTCATTAGTTTTGGAGGTTGAGCGATGCCTAAATATGTGATGTGGGGTAGTTACTGTGAAGATGTTTTGGAAAAACGGACTCCTCATCGTCAGGCACATTTAAACGGGTTGGCGAAACAAAAAGAAATGGGAGTGCTGATGACGATCGGTCCAACCAAAGATGTCACAAAAGTCTTCGCGATCTATGATGCACCCGATGAATCAACGGTACGTCAGATCGTTGAATCTGACCCCTACTGGCAAAACCAGATCTGGACAGAATATGACGTGAAGGAATGGATTCAAGCCGTTTAAATTGATAGAGTCTAACGTCCATGTAGCTGACTCACGAGATGCACAAGTTCTGGGAGAATCAGCTTCTCTAGAGCCAGTTTGACCGCATTTGAGGAGCCGGGAACTGAAAAAACGAGTTTACCGCGATAGACTCCGGCGATCGCTCTCGACGCGATCGCTCGTGAACCAATCTCTGCATAACTGATCGCTCGAAAAATCTCCCCAAATCCCGGTAGAGTTTTTTCTAACAGACCCTCGATCGCATCGTAGGTCGTGTCTCTAGGAGCGATGCCCGTTCCGCCATTGAAGATTAGGGCATCGAGATCAGATCTGTCACTCAAAGTCTGCATCTGCGATCGAATCTGGTCTGGCTCATCTTTGACGAGCGTATAAAACCCGATCGTGTGTCCAACTTCTAATAAAAGCTGCTGGATGAGTTGACCACTGCGATCGGTGTCGCGAGTGCGCGTGTCGCTCACGGTAATAACAGCACAAGAAACCCTCGTACCGGGAGCATTGGGGTGAGGGTGATGGGTCATTATGACGATTTAGAAAAGCCTAATCCATTGCGCTCGGCGTAGCGTTCCATAAAGCGCATGAAGCGGTCCCACTCTTCTACAGATTTCATCACATAGAGGGCTTCTAGCGCTTCTGGCTTGCCGTTAATAAATTTGGCGTTGACCTCGCGGGTAATGATCTCGCCCTCTTCATCAATCATGTATAACCCGGTAACATCTTGAGTGACATCATTGCCCAACGCACTAGGCTTCTCAAAATAGAAGGTAGCCGTTCCACTGGTGCCATCTTTAGAACGAGTCAGCCGGACATCAGGGGTTACATCTTCGTCAACGCCCCTAAAAAATTGCATTCGAGCCATAGTGATAACGTTAAGGTTGTGATTCGGTTAATTAGTATTCTCCCATAGGAAAGGATGAGGGATGAATGCGAGATTTTGATTCTCATCCCTCATCTCTTGAATTAGGCGTTAGCGATATAGGGAGAGTTTAGCGAGGCAACTCTGCCGTCTCGTGCCAAGGTTTGATAAACCATCGCAGACACTTCAGCTCTCGTAGCATCGCGGTTAGGGCTAAACTGGCGCACGTTGGGGTAGTTGACGATGATGCGTTCTTGAGTCGCAGCGGCAATTCGATCGAGCACATTTTGCGGAATTGCACTGCGATCGTCATACAGATTCAAGACACTCACGTCTCCGGGCGGCAGATTAAACCCACTGGCGAGTGACAGCACTAACTGAAGTCTTGTGACGTTTTGATTAGGCTTAAAGGTGCCGTCAGGAAAACCGGAAATGAAGCCAGCCCGATATGCCTGATCGATCATCGGTTTTGCCCAAAAGTCAGCCGCCACATCCGGGAATTTGAACGCATCACGTTTAGGAGCCGGGTTAAACGCTTTAGCCACGATCGAGGCATATTGGGCGCGAGTCATCGGGGCATCGGGCTGAAAGCTGCCGTCAGCAAAGCCTTTAATAAAATTCTGACTGGCTAACCCTAATATAAAATCTTTTGCCCAATGCTGAGTGATATCTGGAAAGAGCGCAACTGAGACATCTGGATCGACGATGAAGGCAGACGCGATCTCAGGGGCTCGATTGGTCGCAACTAAAGATTGATAGACCAGTGCGGCAACTTCGGCGCGGGTAACATCCATGACGGGGCGCAGTTGTGCCAGATTGGGATGGTTGACAACGATGCGGTTTTGGGTGGCGGTCGCGACTAAATTGGTAGCATAACTGGGAATCTCAGCCCGATCGCTGTAGGTGCTAATCACGCTAGGAGTTCCGCCTGTGAGTCCTAGCCCGTTGACGAGTGACACGAGCGCTTGCACACGAGTCAGATTTTGACCGGGGCGGAAGGTGCCATCGGGGAAGCCTGCAATAAAGCCCATTCGATTAGACTTGGTGATTGAATCGAGTGCCCAGAAGTTTTGTGGCACGTCTGAGAAATTATTAGCAGGTTGTTTGAGAGGCAAATCGTAGGCTTTCGCCACGATCGAGGCATATTGAGCACGATTGATCGGGGCTTCTGGCTTAAAGGTGCCATCCGGGAAGCCACTAATCAGATTTCGGCTGATTAACCCTTGAATAAAGGGTTCTGCCCAGTGCCCACGAACATCACTCAATCCGCTAGGTGCAGGAGTTGGGTTTGGGGTCGG
The DNA here is from genome assembly GCA_965277365.1 of Phormidesmis sp. GTDB lineage: Bacteria > Cyanobacteriota > Cyanobacteriia > Leptolyngbyales > Leptolyngbyaceae > Phormidesmis_A. The sequence continues at coordinate 132,227 of CBDICO010000012.1, forward strand.
GACAGGAACAGGAATAGGGGTTGGTGAAGGAGTCGGAACGGGAATCGGGGCAGGAGTCGGGACAGGAATGGGAATCGGAGCAGGAGTCGGAACCGGGGTTGGCGTTGGGCTTGGGATCGGAACGGGAGTCGGAACTTCGCTGACTAAGAACTCGATCGGACCCTGCACTTTTGGTGGCGTTAATTGGTTGCCAGCCGACGCGATCGTAATGGGCGGACTCGTTGCATTTTGAAAATCAAATTCGCCATTATCGCGAAAAATATTGCCGCCTGGATCTTGGCTGCTGCCCAAGTCAGGAACCGATCGTTCTAACGAAATTAACCCGCTTTCTGTGTTGCGTTCGATAGTGTTGCCGCGCAAAACGGGACGAGCCGCTTTTGATAGCACGATACCTGAGCGGTTCTCAAAGATGTGACTGTCGGTGATTAGAGGAGCGGCGTTATCTCCGATCGCTAATCCAAATCCGGTATTTTGGCAAACGTTGCGACGAAACTCGCCTTTGGTGTCGCGGACGATCGAGAGTCCATTGGCAGCGTTTTGAAAGAACACACTGTCATTAACAATCGGATTGGCGGTGCCTGTGGCAAACACGCCTTCTCGTTTGCAATTTATAAACGTGCAGTTAGCGATCGTGGGCGCGGTCGATTCAATCCATACGCCTGTGCCGCGTATTTCGGGGTTGGTGACCGTGACACCCCGCAGTTGGGCATTGTTGTCTAACCGAAATGTCGCCATCTGATTCGCAAACGTCGGACTGGCATAGGTGCCGCCGCCTGTGATTTGAATGCCGTTGCCTTTGTTCGATTCATTGCCAACTACCGTCACACCTGAAGGGATGAAGAGCGGAAACGTTTCGCCGCTTGCAGTGCTGTAGGTGCCGGAGGCAAGTTGAATCGTCGTTCCAAATCTAATTTGTTGAAGAGCGTGAGCGATCGTCTTAAAAGGTGCAGACTGGCTGCCTGCCGCGCTATCACTGCCGCTCGTAGGATTAACGTAAAGAATAGAAGACGTTGACTGAACCATAATTTTTATGTGATGAATGCGTGAGGGGCGATGCTATTTCTGATCAGAAACAGCCCTAAATCAGACGATTCCAGGAAGGGTGAAGAGGCTCTTTATAATACTCATCGAAAGGAAAAATAGCGCATTTAATTCGATCAGAGATGCAGAAATTATTGGAGGAGTTTTTGAACGATCGAGCGATACTCCTCAGCAATCATTGTGGGAATATTGCCTGAGCCGGGTTCTAAAATCATGTCACCGATCGTATCCAATGCGCGTTCGTTAATGGAGTCGATTAACAGTTCAGGCATGGTGAGCGTGTCCTCAGCAATTTTTTTGAGGGTCGGCATCAAGTTTTTTTGCTTGGCGATCGCTCCCAGTGCCGCGAGTTCTGAGGCAGATAATTGAGTAAAAAATTGAGTCCACTCGAGCGGGAGATCTGGAGCAGCCGATTTGAGGGTCACCTCGATTGATCGCTGCTTGGCGGAAACGATCGACCCCTTGTTTGTGACATCCTTTGCTAACGTTCCTTTTAATGCGGCAACGTCTTGGTCAAGGTCTTCTTTTTGCTGGCGACGATCGAGAATTTGGGTTTCTAGTTGACCGAGTTCTTCATGCAAAGAGGAAATTTGAAGCTGGAGTTGCTCGATCGCAGCTTGCAGAGATTTAGAACCGGTCTCGACTTGCTGACGTTTAGGTTCGGCTGTGAGCAGGAATTGATCGAGTTCCGATCGATAGCGTTCTAGCTCGTTGACTTGCGGCTGCAACGTTGACAAGTCGGCTTCGATACGTTGTTTTTGATGATTCAGCGTTGTAATCTCTTGACCGATCGTTTCTCGCGTGTTTTTCTGTTCTAAAATCTGCGCTTTGATCTGATTGAGTTCTGCTTGAGTCGTGGTTAAATTTAGCTCTGCCCGCTGTTTGGCTGCGAGGGTAGAAGACAACGATCCCTTAAGTTCAGCTTCTTGACGCTCTAGCGCTTGCAGTTTGGGTTGGCGATGACCCTGGCTACTTGGTGCTTGGACGGGAGCCGACGAATTTGCGAGATTCCAACTGACCGCTGCGTTAGGTTTCTCCACGGTTTGAATGGGTGCAGAGTCCAGGTTTTGAGCTAAGCGATCGTGTTCTTCACTCAGGGCAAGCAGCGCTTCATAAGCCTCCGAGCGTTTGTGCTGCAATCCGCGAATGTGTGCCGTTAATTCAGCCGATCGTTGCTCAAACAATTGGTAATAACGGCGTTCTGCAACGGCAACGCCAACCAAGCTAGCAAAAAACGTGATCAATCCCGTTAGCAGTGCCCTGCCGAAGTCTCTGCCCGTCAGAAAGCTAATGCCAACGCTGACCGCAACGGCAACCAAACTGAGAAGAAGACGACTTTTGAACATAGCGATCGTGCTTGAGAACCCTGCATTAAAAAGAATGGGTTTGTACTAAAGTGTACGCGCTCTAGACCGCGTAGACGCAATTTAGACGAGTCATTTTTCTGTTTTCATGATGCGATCGAGCCATCGCAAAATTGCGATCGCGACTCCCACGCTCAAGGAGAGAAATAGCCAAAAGCTATGGGCGATCGTGGCAGATTGATCGAGTGCCCACCCGCCTAACGGAGGACCAATAAAATAACCTGCTGCCCAGCATTGTGAATTAACTGCGAGATAAATTCCTCGCAGTGATTCGGGCGCTAAATCGACGACTAGCGATGATGCCGCAGGCATATAGGTGACGGTTGCGAGTGACAAAACGCCCATTCCTAAGATTGCCCAGACGAGGTGCCCCTGAGAGACGATGCCCGTCACGCCGATAAATGCGAACCCGATCGCCCAGAGTGACGCTGACAACATCAAGACTTTGGGACGGCTGAATTGATTGAGAGCACGGGCGATCGGCAACTGACAAATCACCGATAACGTTAAATATCCAGTAAATAGAGCGCTAATCAGAGCGGGAGGAAAGCCCCGATGAGTGTTATCTAATTTGAGAAAGTTGCTGAAATAGAGAGGAATCGTGCTGTCGATTTGCACAATGTAAGTCGTAAACATCGTATTCACAAGCGCATATACGAGTAAGCGCTTATCGGTGAATGCGATCGTCCATCCTTCTCCACGAGGTCTCTCGACAAATTGATTGGTTTCAGCGATTGCGACGTAGATCACGCCGAAGAATACTAAAAATGAAACTCCGTCGATGATGAAGAGCGATCGATATAACCCTGTTAAGCTAATCAGCAAGCCGCCTAACACGACTCCGATTCCTAAGCCCAACGCATCTGATAACCGAGTGATTGAATATGCCTCGTTGCGCTGAATCGGCGTAGTTAAGTCTGCGACAACGGCTTCGGTGGCGGGCCAATATAACCCCATTCCTAACCCCATGAGTAAATTGCCACCGACAAAGGTTGGAAAGTTATAGGCACCTGCCAGAGTGAACGACGCGATCGCAGACACCACCGCCGACAGCAACAACGTCCGTCTGCGTCCCCAAAATTTTGAATCGGCAAAGGTGCCACCAAGAGCACGCCCAACCACGCCCGAAATTGCAGCACTGCCTAGCCCCAGACCAACCGCTGTTGCCGATAACCCCACCTGATTGACAAAGAAAATGGGAGCGTAAAAAAGGGTGAATCCGCTGCCGACCTGTGAGAGCAGCCGCCCAAAAGCTAGAATCCAGACTTCGTAACGAAAATTGGGGAGCCAGGAGGGAAGTTTCATGAGGGTGATGATTCAGCGAATGATGGATTTATTGCCATCAATAAAATAGCCAGAACCCAGAGAACCCCTGAATTCTGGCTATTAGATTAGCTTTAAGTGCAAAATAAGTCGCCCATCTAGGGGTTAACGACTGCCTGGGTCTTGGATCATTTGCCGAACTTCGGGTCCTGGCACATAGCCATAGCCATAGGTGGAATGATCGGAGTCATCAATAATCTGCGGACTCAGTAACACAATCACTTCTCGGCGCTGGTTGTTGCGCTCAGTGCGACGGAACAATGCACCCAGAATGGGAATGTCTCCCAAAATCGGAACCTTCGTCACAGTCGTCCGATCTTGCTCTTGAATAATTCCTGAAAGCACCAGCGTTTGACCATCTCGGAGCCGAATCTGACCTGACTCTAGCTTCCGTTCAGACAACAGCGTGATGATATTATTTGAGCCACCCACATTGATAGATTGAGTGCTCTCAGGCTGAGAGATCGACGGAGCAACCGACAGAGAAATGAAGCCGTTGTCATCGATGCGATCGACCTTCACGGGCAAAATCAATCCCGCAGATTTCTTCTCAGCCGTCACCGTGACGGTTGCCAAAGATCCCGCCCCCGAACTCGTCACATTCTGCGTGAAGTTTGTAATCACTTCTTGCGTCAAGTTAACGGTGGCAGTTTGTCCTTCTTGAACCACTAGCGTTGGATCGGTCAAGATTTTAGCGTTGCCGCTCACGACCGAGGCTTGGAGTTGGGCAAAAAAGTTGCGGACAAAATCAACAGGCGACCCATTGCTAAGGGTTGCAACGGTGCCGATACTGCTTCCGGTCACATCTGAGGTCGCAGAACTCGATCCAGGAATGTTTCGACCAAAGTTAAGCACCGCGATTCCCCCCTGATTGATGACCTGCGAGTTGCCAACCCCAAATGAGAACGTCGTCCCAAATCGCCGTAGTGCCAGCAGGTTTACGTCAATCACTTTGACATTGACCGCTACCATCCGTCGTCTTGAATCAAGCTGAATTAATTGGCTGGTCGCTAGCTCAACTTGCTTAGAGGTGCCGATCATCGTGATCGAGTTCGTGCGCTCATCGCCTGACACCTGCATCCCTCGCAGAAAAGGCGTAGAGTCTTGAAACGTGGCGCGCTGAACCTCAACTCTAGTTTCTGTCGTCGTCTCGGTTGTGGCTGGCTGTGCTGGTGCGGTTTGAGCGCCCTCTAACTGTGCTGCCGACTGAGCGACTACGGTTCTGACTTGCCGCTCCCTTGTTACCGCGCTTTCTGCCCCTAAGCCTACCAAGAAGTTAACCGCACTGGTGACAGAAACTTGATTTAAACGCAGACTTCGAGCCACTGCGCCGCGTGCTGCGTTGGGTAATTTGGTGCCGACAAAAATGGTGCGTCCAGAGCGCGTGGCTTCTAAACTGCCGCACTGACTGCCTCCAGCTTGCCCACCCGCAACCGGAACGCAGGCAAGCCGCAGCACATAGTTAAAGACATCCTGCACTGACTCATTTTCGATGTCGAGCGAGATCGTCGGACCGCCCGATCGAGACGTTCCTGTTGCTGCACCCGCTTGTCCGCTCGGTGATTCGCTATAAGCTAAGTTGAGTCCGGCGGCTCTAGCGAGAAGCGACAACACCTCTCGAACCGGAGCATCGCGCAATACGAGACGGGGAATCCGTTCGGCGGACCCTAAGTCGATCGCGGACGGTGACACATCGATCGGGGCGATGGTAATATCTCCAACCGGAGGGGCAACCGCTCTGGGCAAAAATGGCGGGGCTGGAGCGGTCTGCACCGAAGGTGGGGTCGTTGTAATCGTCGGATTAGGCACGAGTGGCGTAACAGGCACTCCGATCGGAGGTGGAGGTGAGGATGCAGGGGCTTGAGCAACGGATATCGCTGGAGCCTGAGCAACGGGCGCACCACTTGCTCCGCCACTGATGCTCAAAACCACACCTTGAGCGTTACGGCTAGCAATCTGTCCCGTAGGAGCGACATTTCCCTGCCCTACTACTGTGACTTGAACGCCATTTCCACCGACCGGAGTCACCGCGATCGAAGCGATGCCAGGAGCCGGATTGTTTTGCTGGTAAGGCTGATTACCACGCAGTTGCGTGTTGAAGATATACGCCGTCCAGGTATTACCCCGATTGACGTTAAACACTTGGGGAACTCGTTCACCCGCCTGCGTTTCTAGCACCACATCAACCCCCGATTGACTCGGATTTAAGCGAATATTGGTGACTTGCGTGGGGGCTGCACTGGCTGCCTGACTTGCCACCAGCACGATCGCGGCGGCGGTAATTCCACCGATTCCATAAAAATCCTTCACTGGTTCACTCCTCTATCAACTTAAAAATGATGTGGTTAAAACGCAAATCGAGTGGTCTGCCGCTACTTGGGTGAAGCCGCTGGTGAAGCCCCTGGGCTAGGGGGGGGCGGCGGCGGCAATGCCTTCTTATCTGCCGCAGTCAAAGGCATCAACGCCTCCATCTGGAAGGAGGTTGTGATTTTGCTATCAGGCTGGCAATTGGTCAAAAAGCGAATTATGCCCCCCGGCGCAAGCTCATATAGCCCCCCCGGTGACAAAGCACGATTCTTGTCCCCGATCTCGATTTTGAGATTTTTGAGCAATAGCAAGGGTTGAAGTCGCTCAATGGTTCTAAAAATCGATTGGGTTTGGTTAAAGTTGCCTTGAAACTGCACGTCGATCGTTTGCTGTTTGAGCTTGTTGTTGATGGCGGGACCTAATGAACCATCTGTGACAACCTGAGTCCCCTTGACATCGGGCGTAAATTTCCTCAGTTTAGCGGTTGCAACTAAGGGTCCCACTTGGTCCTCAAACTTTTGAGAGGTGACAAGATCGGAGTATTGAGCGCGCACCCAAGACGGGCAACTGTTAAGCTTTGCCTTATTTGCTGCCGTTTCATTCGTGTTATTTTTGTCAATCAACTGGTTGATGTCTAGCAATAACGTATCTAACGTCTTGTCGCTTGCAAATAATGCCAAGACCTGATTGCGCTGCTGATTTACTTGCGTGAGCTTTGCTTGCGCGTCTTGAATCTGCTGTTTGATCGATGCTTGTTCTTTCAGCTGTTCGCTTTTTTCTTTGACTTTGGTATCTAGCGATTGATAAGAATCCCAGGTCGGGCTGACGACATAGTTCCAGAGCAAGCCAGCGCTCACGAGTCCGGCGGCTGCCAGCAAGACTCCTGAGATCACAGGCGTGAGCGTAATGCCAAATATCACCGGATAGCTAGGACCCGGATCAAAATCTGAATCTTGAGGAATGAAATCTCCACCTGCCGTCATGGTTTAATCACTCCCTTTTCTTTGAGGGCTTCAATACGAGTCACGAGTCCAACGGCTCCTTTACGATCGAGTTCTCTAATTAGCTCAGAGGCAGGCACTTCGCTCAACGCAGTTTGCAGAGAAAACTTCACCCGTGGCGGCAGCTTAGGAGTCTCGTAGTTGGCGCTTGAGCCGCCTGACTTAGAGCCAGCAACATCTAGATTCTGCAACGCCTGAGGCTCTGTGAGTTCTGCGCTAACAAGCTTAGTTTGAGCGCTCTGCAAGAAATTAGACTGCTGCAACGTCAACAGAAAATCGTTGACATCACTAAACGAGTTTGCGATGCCATCGATCGTCACTACGCCTGACACAGGGGCAGGTGCTTGACCGGGTGATGGCGCTGGGGTGGGTGGCGTTTTGGTCGGGTCAACCTGCGTGATGCCCAAGATTTGCACATTGGGCGGCAAGCGATCGCGGATATCCTGCGCCATCGCTGACCAGGGTTTGATCTGGTTAAACACCGTTGCCAATGCCTGAGTTTCGTCAGTGCCTTGCTTGATTTGATCGTTAATCGCTGCCAGATCTTTCTTCTGGAGTTCAAGGTTGCCGAGTTGACTGTCTAACTCGGCTTGCTGTTGCGTCAAGTCATTGTTTCTAACTTGCAGAAAGCCCCACAGCGCTAACAGGGCAACCGGGAAAAAGACTCCAGCCGCTAAACCCAAATAAAGAGGGCGACGATCGTTTCCGGCAAACGTAGGAGTCTTGCGCCCACCTCGTCGGGCAGCATCCGGCTTATATTCTGGTCGATCGTTGAGAAAATTAATATCTAAGCTATACATTTCACCATGCCTCCCGCAGTCCTAACCCCAATACGACACCTAACCCTGGTCGAGCCGATAACGGAATTTCTTGAGAAGACTCGATCGACAGTGCCGCGACCGGATCGACCGAGTTGCAGGGCAAACTCAAGCGTTGTGTTAAGAACTCATCTAGCTGCCCAATCGAGGCACCAGGACCCGCCAGCAGCAGTTGCGCCACTTCCAGGTTTTCGCCTTGATTGAGATAAAAATCAATCGAGCGGCGCAGTTCATCCGATAGCTCGCCCAAGACTCTCAGCATCGCTGCCGTTCCGGGATTGGTGCCCGGACTCATGCGAGGACTGCCCATCGTATCCATCGGGTTAGCAGGAATGGTCATGCCTTGCAGCAAATCAATGCTGCGAGACGGGGGCAAATTCATCGCACGAGATAAGGCGCTTTGAATCTGAAAACTGCCGATCGGCACAGTGCGCGAAAATTGCGGCACCCCATCGACGGTGATCGAAATCTCGGTGCTTTCAAACTCGATATCGACTAACGCCACAGCTTCTTGGGGGGCAAACTGTCTCAACTGTTCGCGAATCGTGCGAATCAGCGAAAAGCTGCTAATCTCTAATACGTCAACCTGAAGCCCAGCTTGTTGAAAGGTATTAATATAGGTGTCTGTAATTTCTTTGCGAGTTGCTACCAGCAAAACCTGGACTTTTTCGATGCCATCTTCGTCAATAAATAGACCGAGTTTTTGATAGTCAACATCGGCTTCTTCACGCGGGAAGGGCAGATATAATCCGGCTTCTTGGTTTAACACCATCTCCCGCAATTCTCGATCGTCAAGCTCTGCCGGAACCGGAATAATTCGAGTTACCGTGTCACGCCCACCTGGAACAGCAGTGGCGGCTTGTTTGACTTTAATTTTGTTGTCTGCCAACGCCGTTTGAATCAACTCAGACATGGCAGGAGGGTCAACAATTTGCCCCTCTTGAAACACGCCATCTGGCACAGGCACCGTGACATAGTTAGCCAGTCGAAACCCTGAGCCTTGCTTGCGTAACTGAACAATATTGATCCGATCGGGGGCTAACTCTATGCCAACCCCTTTAGACTTTTTAGAAAAGAGACCTTTTAGACCGTTAACCACAGATTTGTTAACCCACTGGGCGATAGTTTAGAACCGAGGTTTTGGGAAGGAATAACCGTAAAACGGTCGAACGCAAGAGCATAGTACACAATTTATGTCAGAATGACCCGTTTGAACACAAAGATACAAACTATTAGACTTTGTTCTGAGACATTTACTGGAGATTTAGCGAATATTTTTGTTTGACGAGTTTAGATTACCCAAAACTAATCAACCAATCCACTGAGCCAACCATCGACGATTGCCTTCCCAACAAAGATTATTTCGACTCAGATAAAATTGTGTGATCTGCTAGTTATGCGGTGTGATCTGCAATCGATTGGCGGCTAAAAAGTCCTCCTCTTGAGACGTAATCAGGAATCCATTTGTGAATAGTACACGCATTTTCAGAAAATGACGATCGAAAAATAAAGTTTATGATAGTTGCCCTAGAGAATTTGGAGTAAGGCTTAAAAGTTTGGCGATCGAAAATAGACCTCTTGCGAAAGTTTCTGCCCTCACCTAAATCCCTCTCCCAATCTTGAGAGAGGAATGTTGAAATCTGGCTCCCCTTCTCCCAAGATTGACAGAAGGGGTTGGGGGATGCGGGTATCTTCAGACTCTTGCAAGAAGTTTAATAACGATCGTTCGACTCAGAAACTCTCTTGAACCGATCTAAAAATTGATTCGATCGCCTAGAATCTACTCATAAATACAGAAAGCCCATGTTGCAACTGTGACATGGGCTTTTTATTCTTTAGTTTGGCTCCCTTCTCTCACCCGCCCGTACATTTTTGTGACCAGTCGGGAATGCTTGTTCTGGCGTTTGACAGCGTTTGGAGACGAGTGCGATAAGTTCTAAGTTGCGATCGATACGTTTGATTAGCAGGGGCACTTGCTAATGCCCGATCGACGATGGCGAGCGCACTCTGCCAATTCTGAGAACAGGTGGCTTGCAGCAGTTGAGCGTCTAACTTCTGAGTGTTGGGGTTGCTCGCTAGCTGGTTAGAAATGGCTGTTTTGATAAATCCTGTGGTGCTGTCGTCTCCCTGAGTTGGTGTGGCTTGCGATGGCTGTAGAGTTTGATTGCTTCCCGGTTGCGGGGTGCGGGGCTGCATGTTGGGAGCACCCGTTCCTGAATTTGGTTGCCGAATAATCACATCTGGAATGCCATCCGGAGCCACGATCGTACGCGTCGTGTCTGGCTGATTGGGTTGAGTCAGCCCTGGTGTACTGATACCAGAAGTGCCTGGGTTTGTCACTGGCTCAGAGTCGTTACCGTTTGAGCCTGGAGTATTGATACCAGAAGTGCCTGGGTTCGTTACGGGCTGCGGGCCATCACCGTTTAAGCTTGGAGTGCTGATACCCGATATACCCGGATTATTCACTGGCTGAGAGCCGTCAACGGTTGGGTTAGGTTGACTTAAACCCGGATTGGGATAATTTCCCCCTGACACACCTGGATTGGTCACAGGTTGATCGGTGGCGGCTCCACTATTATTGCTGGGCAAAGCTGGGCTGCTAATTCCTGAGATTCCAGGATTTTTTATGGGTTGGTCTGAGCCGACTTGAGCGATTGCTTGGTTGATCCAAACTCCAGATAGTAGAGAGATTAACGTTAGCGATCCGATCGTTCCAATGCGTGAAGCCCTACTCATAATTCTTGCCCTCTTTGCTCAATCGAATGGTTATTAGTGATAGTGAACGATTGAACAAACAATCACCTCTATTGAAGGGAGGAAAGCAAGGGATGAGGCATGAAGGATGTGGGATGACTTCTCTGATCAGGTAGACTAAGCTACTCGATCGCCATTCAAGTAAAGAAGATGCGTCAGATTAAAACCTGGAAAACGTTTGGACTGTTTGCTCTGTTGGGCTGTGTGCTGAGTTGGTTGGTGAGTTGTGGCAGTGGACATGCGCCTTCGGGCAACAATCAAACATCGGGCAAGCCAGAAGTAGAATTTTGGACGATGCAGCTTAAGCCGCAATACACCGATTATTTCAACCAACTGATCGCAACGTTTGAGACGCAAAATCCGGGAGTCAAAATTCGCTGGGTGGATGTGCCTTGGGCAGAAATGGAACGCAAGATTCTGACGGCTGTGGCAGCAAAAAGTGCGCCCGATGTGGTGAATCTCAACCCAAATTTTGCGACTCAACTCGCCGAGCGAAACGCCTGGTTAGATCTCGATGCCAAGATTCCGGCTGAGGTACGGCAGCAATATTTGCCGAATATCTGGCAGTCCAGCACGCTCAACGGCAAGAGTTTTGGGATTCCGTGGTATCTGACGACTAGAATAGCGATCTACAATACTGATTTGCTGAAGCAAGCAGGGGTGAGCAAGCCTCCTGCCACCTATGCAGAACTTGCCCAAGCCGCCAAACAAATTAAAGACAAGACGGGCAAATATGCGTTTTTTGCGACGACAGTCCCGGAAGATTCGGGCGAGATTCTAGAGTCGTTTGTGCAGATGGGTGTGCCGCTAGTCGATAATCAAGGCAAAGCCGCCTTCAATACGCCGCAGGGCAAAGCTGCCTTTCAATATTGGGTGGATATGTATAAAAATGGACTGATGCCCAAAGAAGTGTTGACCGAAGGGCATCGTCACGCGATCGACCTCTATCAACAAGGACAAACCGCGATCTTGGCATCAGGAGCAGAGTTTTTGAAGACGATCGAGAAAAATGCACCGTCGATCGCTCAAGTCTCAGCATCGGCTCCCCAAATCACGGGTGACACGGGCAAAAAGAATGTTGCCGTGATGGATCTAGTCATTCCGAAAGACACCGATCAGCCAGATGCCGCACTGAAGTTTGCGCTGTTTGTCACTAATAATGAAAATCAGCTTGTCTTTGCGAAAGCTGCCAATGTTTTGCCTTCGACGATTCAAGCATCGCAAGATAGTTATTTCACAGCGACTCCTGCCAATGCAAATTCTGTAGACAAAGCCAGAATCATCAGTGCAAATCAGCTTAAAAGCGCAGAGGTGCTGATTCCGGCGATGAAAAACGTCAAGGATTTACAGAAGGGAATCTATCTAAATCTGCAAGCGGCAATGTTGGGAAAAAAGACCGTTGAGCAAGCGGTGAATGATGCGGCTCAAGAGTGGAATGGACGATCGTAATTCTTTGAAGGATTGATCTTGGATGGACTAATACTTCATGAACAAAAATCACAAGCTTTTGGTATGGTCTTGAGCAAAACACTGTTGTGTGAACTTAAGAAAATTCACTGTGTGCGACTAAATTGAAACTTTAAAGAGATGAGCAGCCTATCAGGAAATCATTGACGCAGTTCATGAAGCTAGTTAGGATCGAGCGGAGATTTGGTGACATTAAGCATTCGTGAATAAGTTACAGGCTATTGCGCTTCTTGTAAGTGAAGAATGGACAAAGGCAGACGCTATCCGAGCGTTGGAAGGAATGGATTTTGCGACCAATCCTGATGAGTTGACCATTCGTAGAGCTATTTCACCATTTTCAGGAGCCGAACTGATTAATCGTCAACGTCTTCAAGCCGCTCAGAAGAGTCTAGTAACAAAGAAAAATAAAGAGATTGAACGCATAGAAGAAGCACATAAGTTAGAAAAAGAGAAGTTTGAAGCCAAAGGTCAAAGTTCATCTTCTAAAGATAATTTTCTAGAAGCTAAAGTTAAGGCTCTCGTCTCTAAGAATGATGAATTGATTAAGGTTAACGACGAACTTAAGAAAGATAACAAAGCCTTGAAAAATTTAGTCGATCGAATCAGGCTCAAAACGGCGATCGACGTGAAAAACCTTCTGAAATACGAAGACAGTGAAATTCGGAGAGCTTTAGCTAAATGGTTTAAAGGAACGCAGGGATAAGCAATTAATGGCAAGCCAAAAAAGAAATTTTGATGGAATGAGTTATCGCGAAGTTCAACGCGCCAACTCAAATAACCGAAGCAAGCTGCAAAAAGAAGATCAGAAGTGGCTAAAAGATAATAGGCACAAAAATATCGGTTGGAACAGTGTCATTGCTCTCTATCAGAAAATAAAAGAGTTTTTAGATAGAGATTCACTAGCAGACTCAACGCTCGAAGATTTATATTTGGAAGCCGATCGCATTGGAAATAAATATCTCGATCGCCACGAAATAGAAGAATTTAATCGAGCTTTATCTAAAGAACTAACCGAGATCGCCGAAGAAATTGATAAGCAGTTTCCTGACACAGAGATTGAAGCGGTTGATTTTAGTGATAAAGCTGACAAAAAAACTCGGAAAAATCGTGGTCAAACGTCGTATAAAACTACCAAAATCTCGTGAGGGATGCTGTGAATATCGAAGAGCAAGAACTCAAGGAACTATTTAAGCTTGTAGACAAAATTGGTAACAAGCGATATCACAAACTGACTCAGCAAGATTTTGAAACCTATAGAAAGTTTGACTACTGGCGATATGTCAATGGTGATTATGAGTGCGGAACGACTGAAGAAAGTAAAAAGTGGGTGAACGATCATTCAGATTGGGACTGTCCGATGTGTGGTAGGAAGTATGGTGGAAAGGTCTGTAAAACGATCGATCATAAGTTGCCTCGGTCACAATATCCTTGGCTGTCAATGGAGTTCAAAAATTTTTGGGTGATCTGTCGTGACTGCAATCGAGAAAAGGCTGAGATGCACTGGTATGAGTACGAACGCTATATGCTTGTCCAATATCCAGATTTTTATGATGTTGTAAAGGCTGCACGTCCCAACCAGTTACTTCAGTCTTTGAAAATAAAAAATTCGGCACCGTAATTTTTATAGCAATTGCAGAAAAACGCTTAAACGCTAAACAGTAGATTGGGTTCTCTCAAAGAAATCACCAATCAAATAGAGCGATCCGCACAGCACGATCGGGGCTTCATTTGATTTCTCGATCGCCATTTCCAACGCTCCAAACACGTCTTCGTAAACGCGACAATCCGCCAAGTCAGGACAAATTTGCTTCGCTAAAACGGCTAACTCTTGAGGATCGGCACAACTGTGACCTGGAACGGGAACGAGACAAAGCCGATCGCCACTTCTCAGCAATTCTTTAAACACGTCGGCGTGATCTTTCGTCGATAACATCCCCATCACCCAATGAATCGGAGCGGGTTTTAACGTGTCTACAAATTGACGCAGCACCTCAGCACTTGCGGGATTATGAGCGCCATCAATGAGAATCTGACGATCGTTGTAAGTAGACCATTGCAGCCGCCCTGCCCATTTTGTGTTAGCAATTCCGTCTGTGATTGCTTCATCAGAAAACTCCCAGCCATCTTGTCTGAGCAGTTGCAGTGCCGCGATCGCCAGCGCTGAATTTTGTAGTTGGATCGCTCCCTGCAACGGCAACTGATATTGGAAGGATTTGATTAGTTCGATCGAACCTTCTTCACCTGTCTCAAGCTTCAACTCATACTCTTCCATGCCCTGATATTCTGCCCAACCGCCACCCAAGTCTTTGGCAGGCTGTGGGTAGATCGTCGGACAATTTAACTCCAACGCGCGACGATTCACGACGGCTGCTGCCTGACTCGGAATTTGACCAATCACTGCGGGACAATCGGATTTGAGAATGCCTGCTTTTTCTCGTGCGATGTCTGCTAAGGTCGGTCCAAGACGCTGCCAGTGTTCCATGCTGAGGGAGGTGATCACGGTGACGAGAGGACGATCGCACACATTCGTCGCGTCTAACCGTCCGCCTAAACCAACTTCAATCACGGCGAGATCAACCTTTTGTTGAGCAAAATAGAGCCACATTGCTGCCGTAATCACTTCAAATTGAGTGGGAGACGGGCGATCGGGACGAATTGCAGCTTCAACTTGCTGTAAGACTTCGTGCAGTTTTTCAGGTGAAATCGGTTGGTCACGAATGCAAATTCGTTCACACCAATTGACGAGATGCGGCGACGTGTAGCGTCCGACTCGATAACCTGCTTCGGTCAACACAGCAGATAGGTAGGCGCACACAGAACCCTTGCCATTGCTTCCTGCGACGTGAATGATCGGCACCCGATCGTGCGGGTTGTCTAACTCTGCTAGAAGGTGCTGAATCGCCTCTAAGCCGAGATTGACCCCAAAGCGCTCAAATTTTTCGAGGAAATCGATCGAGGAATGAGTCATGAAGCGTTGATATTGGTGCAGTGTTTAGTGTGACTTAAAATCAAAGCGATCGAATTCAGAATCGCCCTAACCCTTATGGTATTCTTCGATTCTCGTTTGATCCATTCTGTTGTTCCATGAAAAAAATTCTGTTTTCTGGGTTTCTGTTTCTATCTTTGCTGTCGTTATCCGCGTGTTCATCGACGACTGCACCAGAGGCAGCTAAACCTGCTACCCAATCTAAAACGTTTACAACAGGGGCGATTCCTGACCAAGATCCAGAAAAGTTACAGCGTCTCTACAGCAAATTGTCGAAGTATTTAGAAGCTGAATTAAAGGTTCCAGTTGTTTATAAGCCTGTGACCGACTATACGGCGGCGGTGACTGCTTTTAAGGTGGGCGATTTAGATATGGTGTGGTTTGGCGGATTGACGGGCGTGCAGGCGCGATTGCAGGTTCCGGGTGCAGAGGCGATCGCGCAACGTGACATTGATTCGCAGTTTCATAGCGTGTTTATTGCTAACAAAAAAAGTGGCATTCAGCCGATTCAAGATCTCAAAGGGTTGACGGCTCTTAAAGGTCATAGTTTCACCTTTGGCAGCGAGTCTTCGACCTCTGGGCGATTGATGCCGCAATATTTTCTTCAGCAGGCAGGGGTGAAATTAGAAGGCGACTTTAAAGGACAGGCAGGCTTTTCTAAAAATCACGATGCCACGATCGAGCTAGTCACCGCAGGCACTTACGATGCAGGCGTGTTGAATGAGCAAGTTTGGCAAAATCGTCTTAAAGAAGGCAAAGTCGATCTCAATCAGGTTGAGGTCATTTGGCGATCGCCCGCTTTTTTTGATTACCACTGGGTGATGAATCCGAGTGTCAAAGAGCGATTTGGAGCCGACTTTTCGCAAAAAGTTCAAGCTGCGCTGATGAAGCTCGATCCCAAGGTTCCTGAGCAAAAAGAGATTTTAGAACTGTTTGGGGCAGCCAAGTTTGTGCCAACTAAAAACGAGAACTATGCGACGATCGAGCAAGTCGGACGCGCGATCGGCAAAATCAAATAATGGATCTTCCTGTCCCCGTTTTTGAACTTAAACACGTTTCACAACAGTTCGGTCAGTTCTCAGCGCTGACGGATATTAACCTGCAAATTTATCCGGGTGAACGAGTGGCGTTGGTGGGGTCAAGCGGGGCAGGAAAAAGTACGCTACTGCAATTGTTGAATGGCACTCTCCGATCGACGCAAGGTGAAGTCTGGGCAATGGGGCGAAATTTGAGCCAACTCAACTCAAAACGGCTGCGTCAGATTCAGCAGCAAATTGGCACCATTTATCAGCAGTTACATTTAGTCGATAACCTGCGAGTAATTCATAATGTCAATGCTGGACACTTAGGGCGATGGTCATTTCTAAAAGCGTTAACGTCTCTGATTGTGCCGTTAGAAACCGAGACGGCGATCAACGCGTTGAGTCAAGTAGGCATTGCAGAAAAAGTCTATGAGCGCACCGATCGACTCTCAGGCGGACAACAGCAACGAGTCGCGATCGCCAGAGTGCTTGTACAAAATCCGATCGTGATTTTGGCAGATGAACCGATCGCCAGCCTCGACCCCGAACTCAGCCGAGAAGTGATGGATTTGTTGCGAAATCTCGCTCAACAAACGCACCGGACTTTGATGGTCAGCTTACACGATGTTGATTTTGCGCGGAGTCACTGCGATCGCCTCATCGGCTTACGTCAGGGAAAAGTTCTCTTTGATGCAGCTCCTCACCAAGTCTCACCTGATCTAATCGCAGACTTATATCGATTGGCATCTCACCGATGACTGTGATCACTCCATCTCTAAAATGGGGCTTAATTGGGCTGGCTGCGATCGTCCTTTCGCTCCTGCAAGCAGGATTATTTCAGCAAGATTTATTAAATCTGAATGGCGCACCACTGTTGTGGAAATTTATAGTAGCCAGCGTTCATCCAGATTTCAGTTCAGAATTACTGCAAACGACATTTAATGCGACGCTCACCACGTTAGCCTATGCGGTATGCGGAACATTCTTTAGTTTAATTCTGGGAATTATCGGCGGCATTCTCACGTCTGAAGTTTGGTGGTTATCGTTTGGTCAACCTTCGCATTTTTGGCTATTGATTCGAGGATGTCTTGCGGTGCCTCGTGCCATTCATGAACTGATTTGGGGACTGTTTTTTGTCAACATTTGGGGACTTGACCCGCTCACAGCGATCGTGGCGATCGCCATCCCATTTGGTGCAATCACCGCGAAAGTCTTCTCTGAGATTCTTGATGAGACTCCACGACAGCCATTATTAATCTTACTCAATAGCGGAGTCTCTCCTCTAACAGCATATTTTTACAGCCTATTACCGCAAGCATTCCTCAACTTGTTGTCTTATACGTTCTATCGATTTGAATGTTCGATTCGATCGGCAGCAGTGCTAGGAATCATCGGTGCAGGTGGATTGGGATATGAAATCTTTCTCAGTCTGCAATCCCTCCGCTATGAGCAACTTTGGACATTTTTCTATGCGTTATTCATCCTCAACGGTTTAGTCGATCTGAGTAGTGCCTGGTTGCGACGACAGTTGGGATGCTCTAGCCGTCTTGATTTAAACCTTCAGCAAAATAAGAAAAGACAAACTCCCAAAGATGTTGAACGCCGAAATTATTTTCTCTTACTTCCCGTCTCTCTAGCTCTGTTAATTTTGTGTTTTTGGGTGATCAATCCCGACTTCAGCAAACTCTGGGCACCGCGCACCCAGCAGCTATTAGGGCAGTTCGTTCGGTCTGCGTTGCCGCCTGACTTTAGTGAAGTTCCGCGACTGATTCCGCAAGCGATCGAGACCGTCTCGATGTCAGTCATCGCGATCGCCTTTTCTGCATTTGGCGGGTTGCTCCTCGCGTTTCCAGCCGCCAACAATTTTTTTCTTCCTGGCGGGCTGCTCAACTCAAACCTCAGCAAATCTGCTAGTCTACTTCCGCAAATCATGCTGCTCTTATCACGAGCCATCTTGCTGATGTGTCGCGCCATTCCTGCTCCGATTTGGGCGCTGGTTGTCCTCTTCGTCATGTTTCCAGGCATTTTACCCGGAGCGATTGCCCTCGGTCTTCACAATTTGGGCATCTTGGGACGCTTGATGGCAGAAGTGATCGAAAATCAAGATCAGCGTCCGCTCGAAGCGCTTAAAGCCCAAGGTACTCCCAACTCGCTGATCTTTCTTTACGGAGTTTTGCCCCTCACTCTGCCCCGATTCGTAGCTTACTCTCTCTATCGATGGGAAGTCTGTATGCGGGAAACCGTGATTGTCGGACTCGTCGGGGCAGGCGGACTCGGACGATCGCTAACCGAACAGTTGAGCAGCTTTGATTACCGATCGCTGCTTGTCACGCTAGGAGGCTTTCTGATGCTGACATTCTTAGTCGATTGGGTGAGCGCAACGGCACGGCGATCGCTGCGATAATTTCATCCAAACATAATAATACTCAAACAAAAACCCTCTGACTGACGGGATCAGAAGGTTTTGCCAAATATTTCGAGTGCCGCGTAAATCTCGATCGTCCTACTAGCGAGATTAAGCCTGACGGGAGTAATACTCAACCACCAGCAATTCATTGACTTGAATCGCGATCCATTCGCGCTCAACCACACTGTTGACTTTGCCTGTGAGTTTAGCTTTGTCAAACTCAAGGTGACTCGGCAGGTTTGCCAAACCAGGATACTGCAAGTTTTGCTCAACCAACTTGCGAGATGTTTCTCTATCTTTAACCGCAACCACATCGCCAGGGCGACACTGATAGCTGGCAATATCGACCACGCGACCGTTAACCGTGACGTGCCCGTGATTGACTAACTGACGCGCTCCCGGAATGGTCGGAGCCATACCCAAACGAAACACGGTGTTATCCAGACGCATTTCGAGCAGTTGCAGCAACACCTGACCCGTTGAGCCGGATGCACGACGCGCTTTTCTGACATAACGGAGCAGTTGACGCTCGTTAACGCCGTAGTTAAAGCGGAGTTTTTGCTTTTCTTCTAAACGGACGGCGTATTCAGAGCGCTTTTTGCGGTCTTGCCCGTGTTGTCCAGGGGGATATGCCCGTCTGGGTGATTTGCGAGTCAGACCTGGTAGGTCTCCTAAACGCCGCACAATTCTTAAGCGCGGACCTCGATATCGCGACATTCTGACTTCCTCGTCTCGAAAATTTAGACAGCTTATCTAGTATAGGGCTTTCTGACGTTCTCGCAAAAGTCTAAATATTAACGTTTGTGGATGACTCCTGAGATCTACAATAGTATCGGTTTTTACTTATGTAAGGAAAATGACAGATGAATCCTCGTAAGTTCTTAAAAATCGTGATCGCTTTTTCTATTTTATTGTTTGCGTTGAGTACTTCTGTGGCAGCAATCCCCGAAAAGTCCTCTGGAGTATCGAACAATAGCTCAAAATCTAATCTTACTGACTTACAAAACCCGATTCAGGTAGTCGTCAACTCTAGCTTTGTCAGCCCTTTAGTAGAGATGTTTGGCAACGTCTCGATCGGGCAACACAGCTTTATCGCCGAGAACTCGACTGTGCGGGCAGACCCCGATACCCACATTTGCATCGGCGACGAAACGAACTTTCAAGACAACACGCTATTTCTGTCCCTTCATAATCTGTCTGCGCCTAAATCAAAGTGTGGCGATCGGGCAAGCAGCACTCAAAATCGCGTCAGTTTAGCTCACCAAGCTGTGGTTAAAAACTCCAGCTTAGGCAACTTTACGTTTGTGGGGTTTCACTCGCGCATTACCAATAGTGTCTTAGAAGACGGTGTGTTTGTGTTGCACGGGGCAACAGTGACGGGGGTTCGCATTCCTCAAGATCGACTGGTGCCGATCGGTGCTGTGATCACAACTCAAGCTCAGGCAAACGCACTCGCTAAAAAGTCAGAAGCCAATAGTAAGTTTCAAAATGAAGTCTTAGAAGTGAATGAGGAGTTTGCACAAGACTACGGCGAGTTGTATACACAGCAGGGCTTTGACAGTATCACCGGAGTCACGTCTGCCCCTAAAACTTCCTGGAATCCAACGCCCATCGAGCCGACGCTAGGGAAAAATATTCAAATTGAAGAATTTGCTCGGCTAGTGGGCGACGTGCAGCTAGGAGACAATAGCGTTGTGGGTCATCGCACCTCAATTCGAGCCGATGAAGGTGCTCCGATCGTCATCGGCTCAAATGCCAAAATTGAAGATCGAGTCACGTTTCACGCGCTGAAAGGAACGAGCATTCGCATTGGCAAAAACTTAGATACCAATGACAACATTGTGTTTCACGGTCCGCTTGAGGTGGGTGACAACCTGACGATCGCAGATGATGCCATTTTGTTTAAGTCTAAAGTTGGGAATCGAGTCACGATCGGTAGAGGCGCGATCGTGGTGGGCGTGACACTCGCAGATGATGTACAAGTCCCTGCTCAAGCAGTGATCACGACTCAAGATCAAGCGGATGCCCTGTCGATTCGGCAGAGCTAGAGAAGATTTCTTAGACTAAAAGAATGAAACGTCTTTTAATCGGACTCGTTCGCGGCTATCGAGTCTTTATCTCGCCTCTACTTCTGCCGACTTGTCGCTTTCACCCGACCTGTTCGCAATATGCGATCGACGCGATCGATCAGCATGGAGCCTTAAAGGGCAGTTGGCTGGCGACTCGTCGGATCTGTCGGTGTCATCCCTTTAATGCAGGTGGCTATGATCCGGTGCCTGATAAGGAAAGTGACGGACGGACGCTGTAGTTGGGGGCATGGTCACATCTGTTTCTGGACTGTCCAACGTGATCGTGGCGATCGAGTCAACGTCCGTGCCCTTCCCAATCTCAACAGCAAAGTGGTGGGCGTGTTGTCAAATGAAGTGGTGAAATTTGATCAAAAGCGATTTGAGAATAGCCAAGAAGAGCAAATTAAGGCACCTGACCCAATTAGCGATTGGACTCCGGTGATTTTGCCTAACCGAAACCAAGGCTATTTCTATAATCGCTATGCGTCTCGATCTCTAGACTATCGAGCCATCTTTAGGCAGATCAGTGGCAAATGGCAAATTACAGAAATGCCAGGAGGAGAATTGAGGAAAGCATGAAACCTTATCAGCAAGTCCCGATTCTTGAATGTGGCGAAGCGCTTGTTGCAATTCCGTCTGAGTTATCCTGCGTGTCACCTCATCCCTACGAGAAATTGGGTGCGCCTTATGGAGATCGATCGCCGTTTTATTTGCGTCAGGGAGTCGTCGATCGGCTCCTCATTGCCCAGCAAACCTTACAGAAAGATCATCCCAACTGGCAAATTCAGATTTTTGACGCGTATCGTCCTGTATCGGTGCAGCAATTCATGGTGGACTACACCTTCTTAGAAGTGGCACAGTCCCAGAACTTAACACCAGAGAATCTGACCGATCAGCAGCGTCAAGATATTTTGCAGCAGGTCTACCAGTTTTGGGCGATTCCCAATCTCGATCCTGCAATGCCACCGCCCCACAGCACAGGAGCCGCGATCGATGTCACGCTAGTAGATGAAACGGGAGCCGCGATCGACATGGGATCTCCGATCGATGAACTATCGGAGCGATCGTTTCCCAACCATTTTACTGAAGGGTCAACGTTCTATCAGCATCGGCAAATTTTGAATGAGGTGATGGCGATCGCCGGATTCAAACGCCACTGGAATGAGTGGTGGCATTTTTCCTATGGCGATCAAATCTGGGCGTGGTTGATGAGACAAGAAATCTCAAGCCAGCAATTTATTGCGAAATATGGGCGAGTTTAAGGTGATGGCGATCGTGCAGACTCCCCAAATATTTGACATCTGTAGCGTGAAACCAAGCAAAACATCCTCGCCAGATACGCTTTTAGGATTGTCTAGCACCTTCACTAATCGATCGGGGCGGTAGATCTCAACCTGGTGAGTTTGACGATTAATTAACCAGCCGAGCCGAGCGCTGTTGTCGAAATATTCCTGCATTTTGGCTTGCAGTGTAATCAAGTTATCGCTAAGCGACAGCAGTTCGACGACAAAATCGGACAGATGCGCGCAAATCGTTGCTGTTGTTCTGGATTGAGCAGGTTCCAGCGATCAGGTCTCACCCAAGCAGCATAAGGCGATCGATCAGCACCATTGGGCAACTTAAATCCTGTTGAAGAATCGAAGGCAATTCCAGAGGCATCCTGATCCGACCAGTTAAACAGTCGTTGGTTAAATTTACCGTGCGGTTGCCTGTTTCGCCTCCAGTCGGGGACATGATGATCAGGTCTCCGGGGGCGGTGCGTTCAAATCTTACCTCTCGATTGGCTTGACAAAGGATATAAAACCGTCGATCGGTCAAGTCGATAACCGAGTTGAGTTGAATGGTGAGGGCTGTCATGACAAGTGAGAGATGACCGATTTGACTCAATTGTAGAGTGGCGATCGGGTTGATAGAAAATGTCTTTCGGACATAACCCTTGGGTCTTGAACGGTGAGTTCTAATAGTCAACCCATCATTCAAAACCCAAAAGTTTCTTACTCTTCGACCTTCACCGAGAGAATTTTGTCACCCTGCCGAATCGCGTTGACGACATCCATATCTTGGGTTTGCCCAAATGTGGTGTGCTGCCCGTCGAGGTGAGTCTGAGGGGAATGACAGATAAAGAACTGACTTCCACCTGTGTTGCGACCTGCATGAGCCATCGACAGCGTTCCCGCCAGGTGCTTATTTTTGTTGATTTCGCAGTTGATTTTGTAACCAGGACCGCCTGTTCCAGTCCCTAGCGGACAGCCGCCTTGAACCATAAAATTGGGAATGACCCGATGAAATTTGAGACCATCGTAGAACCCTTTGTTTACCAGGTCTACGAAGTTTTGAACCGTTTTAGGCGCGTCTTGATCAAACATATCAAGATGAATTGTGCCCTTGTCGGTTTCCATTATTAAGCGAGTCATAGAGTTGCTCCTAGTGTGCACCCTACGATCCTACAACTTGATGGGAGTGATGGGGCTAAGCAGATTCAGGATTGAGTTTGCTCATCTCCCAGGTGGTGTAAGTGCCAATCGGACTCCACAGCAGATAAGGCAACAATAGCAGCGCCGCTGTGCCCGACACTTGCAGCACAAAATACGCCAAAATCAGACCCAGCAAAAATCCTAACCCACCAATAAATGTGCCGAGATTGAGTCTACGAGTCCACAGCATGACGGGAGAATAGAGGACGATCGTGACTTCTACCAGCAGATAAAATGCCATCAATCCCCAATTTTGAGTGCGGTCCCAGACAATATAGGCTGACCAAGCACCGCAGATGAAGACGATCGTCCAAATCACCGGAATTAAAGCCTCAAACGTCAACCAATTAGGACGACGCAATCGGGCAAACCACTTCACGTCTTTGGGTTTAATAATCCCGCTTCCAAAGGCGACGAGAAATGTAACGGCTCCGATTACCATCCACGATTTGATCATCTCTTTGACCTAACTAAAAACGCTTGACAACTCTTCGGTCATCAAGCGCTATTGTGTCAGAGCTTGACTGTAACAGCCATCAATCTTTAGGCACGATCGTGTCCCTCCCTAAAGAGAGAATTTAGCCGAAAATGCCACCAAAGAACTCGATCGCGTCTTTCAGCGAGGCGATAAAGACATCAATCTCTTCACGAGTGTTGTAAAAATATAAGCTGGCTCGTGCAGTCGATTGGGCTTTGAGGTGGCGATGAAGTGGCTGAGTGCAGTGGTGTCCCGCCCGAATCGCGATGCCTGCCTGATCCAAAATGGTAGACAAATCGTGAGGATGCACCTCACCTGCCGTAAATGCCGCTAATGCCGCTCGTCCGCTTCCGTCTGCGTTGGGGTGAGGTCCAAAGAGACGAAGTTCAGGAATCTCTTTCAGCTTGTGGAACAGATACGCGGTGAGTTCTTCTTCGTAGGCGTGAATTTTATCCATGCCGATGTTAGTCAAATAATCAACGGCAGCACCTAGCCCGATCGCTTCTGCGATCGCTGGAGTTCCCGCTTCAAATTTGTGAGGCAAATCAGCATAGGTGGCGTGATCTAAAAAGACATCGGCAATCATTTCGCCGCCACCGAGAAAGGGAGGCATCGATCGCAGCAAATCCAATTTGCCGTAGAGAAAGCCGATCCCAGTCGGGGCACACATTTTATGACCCGACCCGACCAGCCAATCGCAGCCGATGTCCTGCACGTCGATCGCCATGTGAGGCAGACTCTGACACGCATCAATTAGGACTTTTGCGCCGTGGCGATGCGCCTCTGCACAGATTTCTTTAACGGGATTAATGCAGCCCAGTGTATTCGAGACATGGACGATCGAAACAATCTTCGTTTTATCGGACAACAAAGACTTGAATTGCTCGAAGTCAAATTCTTCAGTCTCGGTCAGTCCGACGAACTTCAGCACTGCCCCCGTTCTCTGAGCCAACATCTGCCACGGAATCAGATTGCTGTGATGCTCCATCACCGACAAAATAATCTCATCGCCCGACTTTAAAGTGCTACCCCACGCATAAGCGACGAGGTTAATCGCTTCAGTCGCGTTGCGCGTGTAGACGATCTCTTGTCGAGACGCTGCATTCACAAACGCCGCCACTTTATCGCGTGCCCCCTCATAGCCATCTGTCGCACGAGAACTGAGGGTGTGAACACCACGATGCACGTTCGCGTTATCGAATTCGTAATAGTGACGCAACGCATCGAGAACCGCGATCGGCTTCTGCGAGGTCGCTGCATTATCGAGATAAACTAACGGTTTGCCGTGAATCTGCTGGTGCAGAATTGGGAAGTCAGATCGCACTTTAGCGGCAATGGTCTTTTCTTGAATAATAGTCATCTTGAAAGGATGAGAATGAAGGATTGAAACTTAGAGTTGCTGAGTGCGGATGATGGTCGTCAGATTGGCTTTGAGCGAAGCCACGGGAACGTGATTGATGATCTCGATCGCAAACGCATAGGTCAACAGTTTACGGGCTTCTTCTTGGTTTAAGCCTCGACTTTGCAGATAAAACACTTCGTCGTCTTCAAGCTGGCTGACGGTCGCGCCGTGAGCACATTTCACATTATCAGCCGTGATTTCTAATTGAGGTTTGGTATCGATTCTAGCTCTCGGAGAGAGGAGCAGATTTCGGCTGAGTTGTGCGGCGTTCGTTAATTGGGCAGCTTGCGGAACGGAGACTTTACCGTTGAAAACGGCATGAGCACGATCGCCAACAATACATTTCTGCACCTGATTGCTCGTCCCATAAGGTTTAGTGAAGGCAATCTTGCTGTGAGTGTCGCCGACTTGCTCACCGTTGATCATCGTCAGCCCGTTGAGCGTGGTTTGGGTCTGCTCACCCGTCTGATACACCTCCAAGTTGTGGCGAGAAATCTTGGCACCCAAGCTAACTGCATTGCAGATATAGCTAGAATCACGAGCTTGAGACACCACCGTTTTGCCGATGTGAAACGCCGACTCGCTTTCTCGCTGAACTCTGGTGTGGCTGACTTGGGCGTTCTCGGCGATCGCGATCTCCGTCACAGCATTGGTGAAATATCCGCCGTCTGTGATCGAGACAAACTCTTCAACTAACGTCAGGGTGCTGCCTGATTCTGCAACGACGAGACAGCGAGGATGCGCGATCGTAGCGACTCCGGTGGTGGATATAAACAGAATTTGAATTGGCGTTTCGACCTTCTGATTTTTGGGGACGTAAACGATCGCGCCATCGATTAAACTTGCTGTGTTCAGCGCAGTAAACACTTCTTCTGCGCCCTGCTGCTTTGCCAGATAAGTCTGTAAAGACGGCAAAAACTGAACTGCAACCCTTAAGTTTGTGACTAAAACGCCTTCCGGCAAATCGTCCGTAGCCGATAAATCGGGTGCGTAAAGTCCATTCACAAACACGAGGCGACTATTCACCGCTTCGGGCAAGATGAATGACTCGATTTGAGCAAAACTAATCGATGCCCGATCGGGCACCACAAACCCAATTTGCACCAGCGAGGACAAATCAGTAAATCGCCATTCTTCATCACGAGTCGTAGGGATTGCTAACTCTTGAGCGATCGCCAGTGCTCGATCGCGGACTCCCTGCAATTCAGCCAATTCTTCTGGCAATTCAGGACGTAATTTTAGCAGTCCGGTGAGATAAGCAGACCGATCGACTCTCGCTTTTAGAGTTGGCTCGATCGTATCGGTAAGGGTAGATACTTCAACGGTCATCGCGCTACCTCCGCCGCTTCTTCCTCGCGCACCCATTCATAACCACGCGCTTCTAGCTCAAACGCCAGTTCTTTGCCGCCTGTGGTGAGAATGCGTCCCCCTTCCATGACGTGGACAAAATCAGGAACGATGTAATCGAGCAAACGCTGATAGTGAGTAATCATCAAAATCGCGTTATCAGACGTTCTGAGTTGATTAACGCCATTGGCGACCACTTTCAGCGCGTCGATGTCTAAACCAGAATCAATTTCGTCGAGAATGCCGAGCTTGGGTTCGAGCAGTGCCATTTGCAGAATTTCGTTGCGCTTTTTCTCACCGCCAGAGAATCCTTCATTCACACTGCGGCTGAGAAACGCAGCATCCATTTTTAGCAAATCTAACCGGGTGCGAACCAACTCATCAAAGTCAAAAGAGTCTAATTCGTCTAAACCTTCTTGTTTGCGCTTGGCGTTATAGGAGACGCGCAAAAAGTCCAGATTACTAACACCCGGAATTTCTAACGGGTATTGGAACGCGAGAAACACACCGGATTTTGCCCGATCGTCTGGTGCCATTTCCAACAAATTCTGTCCCTGGAATGTGACTTCACCCCCCGTCACGGTGTAAGCCGGATGCCCTGCTAAAAGCTTAGAAAACGTGCTCTTCCCAGAGCCGTTGGGACCCATAATGGCGTGAATTTCACCCGCCTTGATCTCCAAATTCAAGCCTTTAAGAATCTGAGTGTCACCCACATCTGCGGTCAGATCTTTAACCGATAAAATCACTTCGCTGTTTTCGTTAATCACACGCTGACCTCTCTAACATCTCTCATTACAACTGACCCAACCGCTTCATGATTTGCAAAATTGGATATAGTTCGTTGCCTTCATTCAAAATATTAAATTGATTAGAGACTCCATATCTGGCAGGGTTTTTTAGCAGTTTTATAAACCTAAAATCAAATCCATTGGTAATCATTCCAAAACAGGGCTTTTCAGCTTCTGAATTTGCCAACATATAAGACAGGAGTTGAGCTAGACCTGCCTCTGGCGAGTAGGAAAACTCTTTAGACTCAATCACCAAAACCCAAAGTCTCTCTTTTAGGACGATTAAATCAAGCTGTCCTCGAATAATCATTCCTTCATCTTCGCTGACAATTTCAGTTGACTGCTCCGCTTTAATATGAAAGGGAGGCAGAAAGAAATCAGCTAGGAATAGTAAAGGCGATAACACAGAAATTTGAACGGCTTTCTCTAAATAAGGAGGATACTGCATTAAATTGAAGAAGCCTTCTCGAACTTTGTCTAAATATTGCTTTTCCTGCTCGGTAAGTTCAGGTAAATCCTCATGCCATTCAGTAAAGAATTGACGATCGCGCACCAGTCGCAACCCAAATTGCTCCATGAGATCGCGAATATTAACATTTCTAGCTTGTATGGTTTGCGTCATCACGTTATCAACTTATCTTTGTCAGCAATTCGGTTGTTGTAGATGGGTTTCTCTGTAAGGCTGACAGCGCAACATAGCGCTGACCTTGCACAAACACAAAGGGTCGTCCTGCTTGATTTCGCAAATCGTTTTTAATATCTTGAGTCAGTTTATTAGTGTCTGAGGAGTCAGGCGGCGATAGAAAGAAAACTTTGAGTGTGTCCCCATATCTTAAACTGTTGCTGTCCTTCATTTTGTTAACTAACAGACGCAGCTTTTCCTTAACTTCTGTGTCCAATTCAGCTTCTTCGATCGCTTCTACGGTCAAATTAACTTCTTCTATAGGTTGACCGATTACTTTAGCAATGTGCCTGTCAATCATGCCGTTGTGGTAAAAGCCAATGTGTTCAACAGGTTGAAAAGATCGGTTCGGCTGACAAACATAGACTGAGAATTCCCGATAATCCAAAATTGCTTGTCTAGCTGGAACAATTAGAACCGCGTCTGATTTGCCACTGTTAATCAACCCCTCAGCAAGCAGCATTTGAACTAACTCACGTAGTAAAAACCGCTCCTGCTCACTAGGAAGAGAAAAGCTTGAGGTTAGCCAAGACTCATCTGTTGCAGTGATTTCAGCGATCGCAAAATACAAATCATTGAAACTTGCCCAGATAACTAAGTCAGGATTTAGACTCTTAACGACTTCCGGTTTCTCAAAGTCCGGTGTCAAGACCAGAAGCTTCTTCTTAACAAAGTTAGATTCTTCGAGAGACTTCAGATGCCTTTTTAATTGATCAAGGCTGACTGAATTTTGAACAACCTTTGTTTCGATCCAATAGGCAAATGATGCTTGAACGGCTCCATCAGGAACTGAATCTGCTTTTCCAGACTTGATTTGATTCTTGATTTCGAGAAGAGGTAAATTTGGCTCTTCACATAGGATTTGCAGAATTCGCTCCACTAGGGAGAAAGAGAGCCGCTCAAACACTGCAAGAATGCTTGCCGTGACTCGGTTTTCTCCCTGGCTATAGCGTGAGAAGAGTGGGCTGGGCATCTCAAACTCTATCCTACAGACCCTTCAAGCTTGAGGCTGAGAAGCCGATCGGCTTCGACTGCAAACTCCATTGGCAACTGGTTAAACACGTCTTTACAAAAGCCGCTAATCATCATTGAGATCGCGTCTTCGGGCGAGATGCCGCGCTGACTAAAGTAAAACAACTGGTCTTCCCCAATCTTAGAAGTAGACGCTTCGTGCTCGACTTTGCCCTGATTGTTTTGCACTTGAATGTAGGGGAACGTGTTGGCTTGAGCACGATCGCCAATCAACATCGAGTCGCACTGAGAATAGTTGCGCGCGCCTGTCGCTTTCGGTCCGATCTTCACCAAACCGCGATAGCTGTTGTGTGACTGACCCGCTGAGATCCCTTTCGAGATAATCGTGCTGCGGGTGTTTTTGCCGATATGAAACATTTTGGTTCCGGTGTCGGCTTGCTGGTGGTGATTGGTCAACGCCACTGAGTAAAACTCACCAACGGAGTTATCGCCCACTAGTACACAACTCGGATATTTCCAGGTGATCGCAGAGCCTGTCTCAACTTGTGTCCAGGAAATCTTGGAGTTCACGCCCTGGCACAATCCGCGCTTAGTCACGAAATTGTAGATGCCGCCTTTGCCATTCGCGTCACCTGCATACCAGTTTTGCACGGTGGAATATTTGATGTCAGCGTTATCAAGAGCCACTAGCTCAACCACTGCCGCATGAAGCTGATTGGTGTCAAACATCGGAGCCGTGCAGCCTTCGAGATAGCTGACCTGACTGCCTTCTTCGGCGATAATCAACGTCCGTTCAAACTGACCAGAGTCGCCATTATTGATGCGGAAGTAGGTAGACAATTCCATCGGGCACTTCACCCCTTTGGGAATGAAGACGAATGAGCCATCACTAAACACAGCCGAGTTAAGCGCTGCGAAATAATTATCGCCAACGGGAACGACGCTACCTAAATATTTCTTGATTAATTCGGGATATTCCCGCACGGCTTCAGAAATCGAGCAGAAAATCACGCCATCTTTAGCGAGCTTTTCTTTAAAGGTCGTCGCGACCGAAACGCTGTCAAAAATCGCATCGACTGCCACATTGCTGAGGCGCTTTTGCTCAGACAGAGAAATACCCAGCTTTTCAAATGCATCTAGCAAGTCGGGATCGACTTCATCCAGGCTCTTTTTCTTCTCTTTGAGCTTGGGCGCAGAGTAATAAATGATGTCTTGATAATTGATCGCCGGATAGCCCACATGCGCCCAGTCCGGCTCAGTCATCTTCAGCCATTGCCGATATGCCTTAAGTCGAAACTCTAGCATGAATTCTGGCTCTTCTTTTTTGGCAGAAATCAGCCGCACCATCTCTTCGCTCAACCCACGAGGAATGGTGTCGGATTCGATATCAGTGACGAACCCGTATTTGTAGGGCTGGTTAACCAGATTTTGAACAGTTGCACTCATCGATCGTGTTCTCTTAATCTCAAGGGCGAGGAAGGTGGAAGGGGAGGAATATAAGGATGAAGCCATGAATACTCTGACTCATCCTTCATCTTTAACTAGGGGTCGTTGTCGCGCGAATCTCGTCGAAGGTGATCGCTTGCAGTTCACCTGCAAAATCATTGTCTGGGGTCAGAAACAGCAAACAATGGCACTCTTTGCGCTCGCGCATGGGGACGCAGGGGCAGTTCCAGTAGGCGGCTGAAACTTCGGCTTCTTTGTCTTCATAGTGACGGCAGGGGCAAAGCGGAGCGCCCAAATCGTCTTTATGTTTAGCAAGCCCTTCGATCACAACGGCGGTCACACCGGGATCGACGCAAAAATAGGTGCCTGTGCGCTTGGCATAAGTTTCTGAGAAGTGCCTCATCGCTTCGAGGCTTTTATCTGATGCTTGGGTGGTTTGGGTTTCTGTATTCATAATCCAGAACAACACTACATCCGATAGATCTTATAATTAAAACAACACCTTTGTTGCTCACCTTCCATTCTAAGGTACTTTAGCAACATTAACGTTGTTTAAGTCAACTTTTTTGTCTGAGATTTCTGTGAGCTTTTAAGGATGACTACGACTCAGCAACCCTCGACTAAACAAGACATTCTGCATTACCTGTTAAAGCAGGGTCAATCGACTGCCCAAGAATTGGCAGAACAGTTGCAGGTGAGTCCGCAGGCGATTCGCCGTCACCTCAAAGATTTAGAAACCGAAGGACTAATTTTGCATCAGGCAATGCAGGCGGGCATGGGTCGCCCAAATCATGTTTATACGCTGAGTCGAGAAGGACGATCGCAGTTTCCCGATCGCTACAACGAGTTTGCGGTGTCTCTCTTAGATACGCTGGCTGAAACGGTCGGGCGCGATCAGGTGAGTTTGATTCTCCGCAAACAGTGGGAGCGCAAGGGCATCGAATATCGAGAAAATTTGGGGGCGAGTGATTTGCCCGATCGCGTCAATAAACTGGTAGAGTTGCGAAAATCGGAAGGCTATATGGCAGAGTGTCATGAGATCGACCCTGATACGGCTCCCAAGTTTGTCTTGACGGAATACAACTGTGCGATCTCGCAGATTGCCGAGTCGTTTCCCAGCGTTTGCGGTCACGAGTTAGAAATGTTTGAGTTGGCGCTGCCAGATTGTCGCGTTGATCGGACTCATTGGCTCGTCGAAGGTGAGCATCGCTGCGGCTATTTGATTCAGCCGAAATAATTGTTAGACCGGGAAAACGTTCTAATTCTTTAGCTTTGACACACCAAAAAAGTATTGTCCTTTCTTAAATTCCGTGTAAGAATTAAATCATTTGTACTACTTCCCAGGTCTTACATGGATTCTAGGCATTTAGACGAGATTCTTAAAACAGTAGGTTCGGAACGAGCAGAACATTTACTAAAATACTTAACTCCTGAAAAGATCGTTGAACTGTATGGTTCAATTGATTTGGATGCTCTTGTAATAGGAGATTTCGATCTTGGTTTGGATGAGAAACACAAATCATTTAATCCGTATTTGGCTGATTCAATATTCATACGTCCTTTGCAGTTATACGGAAAACATGGTGAAGATCTTAAAGCAAACCATGAATTTTGCAATGCGACACCATACTTCATTGCAAAACGCAAGAAGATGAGATTTGTATTAGACGAAACGAATTTTGAAGATGATTATCTTAAACTCTCAATTGCCGTAGCAGACGATGAGAAGACAGTAACTTATAAGCTATCTATTGTGCGCTTGCTTACAGGTCAAGATATGCCCGAACTAAAGAAACTACTAATTTTTCCGATATCTACCTTTTCTGACCTTAAACCTCTACAGTCAGAGCATTATCCATATCCTGTTACTGGAATTTTGATTGACAAAGAAAAGTCAAACGCAAATTTTTTAGTCCTTATGATCTACACATCTAATGGTCAATGGATAGAAAAAATAGCATTTCTTCATAGTCTCGTGAGCTTACTTGAGACAGATTTAGACGATGTTTCAGAGGTTTTGTACATTGGGCAATCACGAAGGATGAAGCAGCGCGCCCTATCGCACGAAAAAATACAGCAAGCTTTATCTGAGGCTGGAGACAAAGAAGATATCTACCTTTACTTTTTTATTGTTAATGAAATGGTAATTTTCTGGAATTCTTACGATCCAAACGCTTCTGATACTACAGAAATTACTGATCAAGGTAGGCTTAATTTAGTTGAAATGTCGCTAATCAACTATTTCAAGCCTAAGTACAATACCACTTTTGTAAATTCTGAGATCTCTTTTAATAAGCAAGTCAACGAACTGCTAAAAATAAATAACTATACAAGGATCGTTGCAGAATCCAGCTTTGATTCTACTTTTTGGAAGTTTGGTTCAGGCGTAGTGAAACCTAAGCAACATCATTCAGCAGTTTACAAGCTGGATGTGGATTGAACAAAACCGCTCTCTACACGTTAGGTTAGAGTGTGCCACTCAATCCCACCAATGATCTCTCAGGCTAAAATATCAGTAGCAACCTTAGAAGCGAGACCAAGCTTATGACAGTTCGACAACCCCGCTATCCTAAGTGAAGAACACACTCGTCGTGGCAATCAGATTTACGAGTCCCAGGTGCGATCGCAAGTTGAGGAAGGCAACCACGGCAAGATTGTAGCGATCGGATCGAAACTGGAGCCTTTGAAGTTGCTGATGGTATTGTAGCCGCATCAGAGCATCTCCTCGCTAAATATCCTGATGCCCAAACTTGGTTTATTCAAATTGGACATCCAGAGGTTTACTAGTTTGGCACAGGCAGCCCGAAAGAAACGTCATAGTGTATACTGCGATCGTTATTTGGGACGGACAGTATCGCACGATCGACATCAATGAATCAGAAACAGTGCCTTTAGTCGGGATGCGATTGTTTCGAGGTTACGATCTGCACATTCAGACGATCGAGGGGGGTTCCGTTACAATTGACGCATTGTCGATCGGGAATGGACTGTCAACATTCAACTGAACTATCCTTATGAGTGATTCGCCTGCTTCTACAGAATTTTTGACTCCTGAAGAATGTCATGAGGTTGACAAAGCGCTGTTGACCTCTCGTGAGAGATTTTCGGCAAGAGTGGCGATCTATGCGCTGCGATCGCTCAAACAAGTCGCTCACCAATCGGGACAAGTGATCGCCGATCTCAGTCCTGACCAAATTTCTGATTGGGTCGCCAATGATCCCAGTTTGCAAAGCGGTATGGATAGCAACTTCAAAAATTTCTTCACGCAACTGACGATTTCGGCGATCAAACCGCTTCAGAGATCGGCGGCAGATGGAGGAGTGGCGATCGAGGAATTAACGGTTCCTCAAGTGGTGGCGTGGTTTGAGAAAGAGGCAAAACTTCGGCTTGAAAAGGGTTTCTAGCCGTACTTTCCAAAATGGGGAATTTAAGCTGTAAATTCAGCTTTCACAACACTCGATCGCATCTCTAATCAAAACAAGAAATATCGTTGCGCCATTGGCAGCACGGTTGCAGGTTCGCAGGTGAGCAGTTGCCCATCGGCACGCACCTCGTAGGTTTCGGGGTCTACTTCGATGTGCGGTAAGGCATCATTGAGTTTCATATCGCGTTTTGACAGATTACGAATGTTGGAGACAGCGACGGCAGTTTTTTGAAGATTTAGCTGATCGGGGATGCCTTTCTTGAGCGCAATGTGAGAGAGAAAAGTGAGAGAAGTTGCGGCGATCGCGCCTCCAAAACTGCCAAACATCGGACGCATCTGCACTGGCTGCGGTGTCGGAATGCTGGCATTGGCATCGCCCATTTGTGCCCAGGCAATCATGCCGCCTTTGATCACCATTTCGGGTTTGACTCCAAACATGGCAGGTCTCCATAGACATAAATCAGCTAATTTGCCCACTTCAATCGAGCCGACGTGTTCAGAAATGCCGTGAGTAATCGCCGGATTGATCGTATATTTGGCGATGTAGCGTTTGGCTCTGTGATTGTCATTGCGTGATGAATCTTCTGCCAATGCGCCGCGCTGAACCTTCATTTTGTGTCCGGTTTGCCAGGTGCGAATGATCACTTCACCGATGCGACCCATTGCCTGAGAGTCAGACGACAACATGCTAAACGCGCCCAAATCGTGCAGGATATCTTCGGCGGCAATCGTCTCTCGGCGAATTCTCGACTCAGCAAACGAGACATCTTCAGGAATGCTGGGACTGAGGTGGTGACAGACCATCAGCATATCCAAATGTTCGTCTAGCGTATTCAGCGTGTAGGGGCGAGTCGGATTGGTGGAGGACGGTAAGACGTTCGCTTCGCCACAAACTTTGATGATGTCAGGAGCGTGTCCGCCACCTGCGCCTTCGGTGTGATAGGTGTGAATAACACGCTGTTTGAAAGCCGCGATCGTGTCCTCGACAAAGCCAGCTTCATTCAAGGTGTCGCTGTGAATAGCAACTTGCACGTCATATTCGTCAGCGACGTTGAGACAGTTGTCGATCGCTGCTGGGGTCGTCCCCCAATCTTCGTGAAGTTTTAGCCCGATCACGCCTGCTTTCACCTGTTCTTCAAGGGCGGCGGGCTGCGAACTGTTGCCTTTGCCGAGGAATCCGATGTTCATTGGGAATGCGTCGGCAGCTTGCAGCATTCGATAGATATTCCAGGGTCCGGGGGTGCAGGTAGTGGCATTGGTTCCGGCGGCGGGTCCGGTGCCTCCGCCGATCATCGTTGTGATGCCAGAGGCGATCGCCACTTCAATCTGCTGCGGACAAATAAAGTGAATGTGGGTGTCGATGCCGCCCGCCGTCAAGATCATGCCTTCGCCTGCGATCGCTTCGGTGCCAGGTCCGATAATGATCGTCACGTTGTCTTGAATATAGGGATTTCCGGCTTTCCCGATCGCGGCAATTTTGCCATCTTTAATCCCAATGTCTGCTTTGACAATGCCCCACCAGTCTAGGATTAGTGCGTTGGTAATCACCGCATCCACTGCGCCATCTTCATTGGTGATCGGCGATTGTCCCATGCCATCGCGAATTACTTTGCCACCGCCAAACTTCACTTCTTCGCCGTAGGTGGTGTAATCGTGTTCGACTTCGATGATCAGTTCGGTGTCGGCGAGACGAACTCGATCGCCCACAGTCGGACCAAAGGTTTCAGCGTAGGCGCGGCGATTCATGCGGTAGCTCATAGTTCTTTCCCCAATTGATTCAACTTGTCTAAAAAAAGATTTATCTGACTCTCAGTCTTAAAAAAACCACTTCCCCAAGAACCGTAAACTTCACTCTCTTGCAAGGCTCGATCGTACATAGGCAGCATGGCATCAACTTGTTCTACAGCAATTCCCAAGTATTCAGCCAATCGATCTCTGTATACACCAAACTTCAATCCCGAACTCGAACTGCTTTGAGGGGGCGATAGGTTAAAAATTGCTTTTTGCTTCCTACCTTTAGAGGTAAATGTCAAATATGTTTGTGTTGTAGTCCACCAAAAGTAAGTGGGAGCAATCTTTTCCTTCATCATTGAATACAAGAAACCAACGTCATTAGCGTCAGCTATCTGTTCCAACTGCTCGACGGTTAGAGTTGGTTTCTTTTTTGAAGAAAGCCGTGATTGGGTTTCTACTTGTGTTGGCTCGATTAAAAAAGTCCTTGCCAGTAGTTCTTGATTTTGTTCACCGGAGAAAAACTGAAAAGTGGCGGCGTTGATTCTCACACCATAAGTCTCTGAAAGATACCGAATGATTCTTTCAGAGCTTGAATCAATTTCTGCTGCAACAATAATAATCTGATGATCTTCTGTCAAAACTTCTGGTAATTCTGTTCCGAATCTCTCGATGAATGCTGCCTCTAAAGTTCTTGATGGACTCAAGTATTTATTTGCGAGTGTTACTAAATCTTCGTAAGATAGCGTCTTGACCCAAGAAGCATAATCAAGAGACTGGGCAACAACTTCTCTAGGAGTTTTATCACGCTTAAGTTCAAGAACAATAAGGCTCCCTTGACGGTTTAAGCAGAGTAAATCAATAAAACCACCATACGCTGTTTGAACTTGCCGACCAATAACTAATAGATCATTTGCAAGAATTGAAATATCGTTCTCTAGCCATATTTCTAAGCGTGCTTCCAAGTCTAACTTTGTCTGAGAAATTTCTTTTAGTTGTCCCGCTTCTACAGACCATATTCTGATAGCTTCTGGCATGGTTGAGTTCTGCTGTTGTGTTAAGTCTGTAAGTCTGTAATTTTGATATGTTTGGGCTGATATTGAACTCGATCGCACCACGCTCTAATGTTATGAAACTGACTCATATCAAATCCGCCTTCGTCTGCCATGTGACTATAGGAATAAAGGGCAATATCAGCGATCGTATAGCGTTCTCCCACAAAAAATGAGTGCGTTGCTAAGTGCTCTTCCATCACGTCTAAGCCAACTTTTCCTAAACGCTGATGATAGGCGATTAAAGATGCAAACTGCTCGGCTTGTTTGGCAACAGTGATCCAAAACCGAGGACGAGACAAATTAGCTCCTAAACTAAATTGCTCGAAAAATAACCATTTGAGAACTTGATTTCGTTCTAAGCGATCAACCGGAAAGAAATCAGTTTCTTCAGACAGATAGAGCAAAATTGAATTAGATTCTATCAGAAATATGTCGGGTTCGATTTCTAAAACAGGCACCTTCCCATTTGGATTTTTCTGCAAAAACTCTGGAAGATGAGTTTCTTGATTGAGCAGATTGACAGAGATTAATTCAAACGGAATTTGAAGTTGCGTGAGTAACAAACGGAGCTTATAACAGTTGCCCGAAGGAGGAAAATTATAGAGTCGATACATAATACTTACCTGGTTTTCAGACTTTTATGAATGCTTGGATTTCTTCTTTGTTTTTTCCTTTTTAGGTTTTTCATCCAGTGCGCCTTCAATTTTGGCATTGAATCCGTATACCTCGCGAGTGCCAGCTAGCGGAACTAATGTGACTTGTCGATCGTCCCCCGGTTCAAATCTCACAGCCGTTCCTGCCGGAATATCTAGCCGCATTCCTCGCGCTTGTTCTCGATCGAACTCTAACGCTGAATTCACCTCATAAAAGTGAAAATGCGACCCAATTTGAATCGGACGATCACCCTGATTGGCAACCTTTAATGTTATGGTTTCTCGTCCTGCATTCAGTTCAATTTCTCCATCATCAATCAACAGTTCACCCGGAATCATAAATAACCTCAACGAATTGGATTGTGTACTGTCACTAACTTTGTCCCGTCAGGAAACGTTGCCTCCACCTGCACGTCGTGAATCATCCCAGAAATGCCGTCCATGACATCCTCTTGAGTCAGTAGAGTTGCCCCATAGCTCATCAATTCTGAAACCGTTTGCCCATCTCTTGCTCCTTCTAAGATCGCTGCTGAGATATAAGCGATCGCTTCAGGATAATTGAGCTTTACGCCTCGATCTTTCCGTCGCTCTGCCAACAATGCAGCCGTGAAAATTAGTAGTTTGTCTTTCTCTTGTGGTGTTAATTGCATCTCTCTTTTTGCTCCTCACTAGCGTTTTGGCGAAAGTAGTAACTTAACTCATTCTGTGTTCTTAAATCTACTTCTTGACCTACGATCATAGTTAACTGAGATTCTATATCTACAAAGTTAACCTAAGTGACTTCGCTACCCAAAACAAATTCAACTAGCCTATCAATATCACTCTTTACGCTAAAATCATCTCGTAGAATTGACCCAAATAACGATAGGTTTGCGATCGAAAAATGGTCATAAAACTCAACGATTTTCCATACAGAAGTTCAATTTATTGAAGAGTCTTGATCTCGTTACCTCCATTACAATTGCCAGACTCTCGGAATGCAGACAGGGCGATCGAGAAACCCCGATCGCACTAAGCGCCAGACCTCCAGCAACCACCGTCGCGCCTCCATTGTAGACGTGCCTCGATAACGACACAGTAGTCCAGACATCAGACGAGTTACGCCGATTTCTCCATCGCCTACCCAAACAGAACGAGCTTTTTCAACCAACTCAGGATCGACCGATCGCCCAATCCAAGCAAGGCTTGCCACGACTGGACAGTTTGCCAACCCGTGAGAGCTGGTGAATACCTCCTCACTACCCAGTAGCCACTGTCGATCGACCCAAATTGGACGATCGTGCTGCCAGACTTCGGTGTGCGATCGCCAATTCCCTTCAATAAACCGTTCGCCCCTAGCACTGCGACCAAAGCGAACGACCTCCCAGCCGAGCCAACTAGCATCAGTCGCGAGATCTACCCGCATGTCTTGGCGATAAACGGCTTGATTGAAGACGATCGTTTCTTGCGGCAACCACTCTAAACAGGCTCCGCTTGCCACGTCAACGTGAATGATTTGTCTAGCTTCTCGTTTATTCGTGCGATAAATCTTGCTAGCTGCCGCCGTTGTAATCAGTGCGTGAGCGTTGGGCTTGAGGCGAATATCGACAGAAAGTTGGTCGCCCCCCACGATTCCACCTGCGGTGTGCATGATCACGCTATGACAAACTTCAGATCCCTCTGGATAAAATGGGCGCTGTATCTTTAGAGGTGCTTTTGCCTGACTGTGAATGATTTGAGTCGAACCTTGACGATTTGCAAATTCTAGACATAGGCTACCGTGCCAATCAGTGGAAGCTATTTCAGTCAGAACAGAGCGAGGGTGATTCACAGAGTAGAGCAAACGAACAGAGCAGCGTAATTAGCTTCTCGTGAACCCTACCATTTTTCTAAGAACTTGCAAATCTCTTAAACTTTCTTTCCTATTTTCTCAGAAAGCCTTGGGTAGTCCCGCTTGCTTCAAAATAGCATTAGCAGTATGCCTCGATTTAATTGAGCCATCAACCACAAATCGCTGTTCTGTGAGTGGGCTGTACCAAATCTTATGGTCTCCTTTACCCTATCGTTCAAAGTAACAAGCTGCTTCCATCCGCAGTTTCTTTAGCTGAGGAGTAAACGACACGCTTATCTAAGAGGCGACCTCGATCAACTCTTGTCGGTGACTCGTCAAATGGAACGAGATTAAACTACCATCAGCAGCCAAAACCCGATTGAGCACCAGCTCCGGGATCATACTCCGAAGTTTCTGCATTAAAGCCCCGATCGTCTCAGCTTCGGTTGCTAATCCTGGCACATCTTCACTCGTTGCAACCCAGACAGCCGCTTCCGTAGCCCAGAATGCCTCAACCTTGTAGGTGATTTGTGCCATTGCCAAGTTCCGGTTAGATGAACATTGATAGCCCTAGCCTAAATTAGATGAGGAGATGGGGGAATAGAGCTTGAGGCACCTTTAAGCACTTGCGAATCTCTCAATGAACTGAGACACGATCGAGTGTTTAGCAAACAATCTACTGCCTGGACGAGAGGTAGCATTCTTGGGCTGTTCTTATGGTGAAGGCAAAAATCAATGCTAGTGAGCGCGCTATGAATGATAAACCTGCTGAAAAGCAGGATGTTCCCTTTCAAACTCCAAACTCAACAGAATTGAAGCAGGCTGCGAAAGATGACCCATTGCAAACCGAGCATTTGGGTTCCAAAGAATCGACTGTAGCTGATGTCCCATTTCAGGGACAGAATGTGGATCAGCCAGATCCTCCGATCAGTGATGCCGACCTTGAGACTCTTGGGGACCAGTAAATTATTCACGCAAACCTTTTGGAGCATTAATTGGTCTCTTACTAGGTCAAAACTCCATTTAGGAAGATGTCAGCTAATCCTTCTGCCATTTCTTTCATCTCACCCGGAGAGCTGTTGGCTCCCATAATGGTGTCTTGACTGAAGCCTGCAACCGCAAACATACCCAAAAAGACTCGCGCTACCAGTTTTGGATTCATTTGACGATAAACGCCTCGATCCATAGCGGTTTGAAAAAAGGCTTCTGCCACATCTGTCATTTTGTCGATTACTTCTGATTGAATCTGTTCACGCAAATCAGGGTGAAACTGTGCTTCCATAAAACAAACTTTGAGCATATCTGCGTTTTGATGCAGGTGCAGCATTCGTCGCCGCATCACTTGCGCTACAGCGTGATAGCTGCCCATCTCGCTTAACTCAGTCAGCAAATCTGTGAGAATCTCGATCCATCCCTGAGTCGCAATCTCGATTAAAATCGCCTTCTTGTTGGCAAAATGACGAAACAGCGTTCCTTCCGCAACTCCGGCGTGTTCTGCTAAGTCGCGGGTTGTGGTGCCGTCATAGCCATTACGAGCAAATAGTTTGAGCGCAGACTTGAGAATGCGAGTTCGGGTTTCAGTTTCAGTTTGAGGCGATCGATTCAAGATTGACATGATAATTAGCGAGCGCAGAAAAGCCTGTGCATCTATTTTGCAAGGTAAATCGTGCGATCGCGCTGAGTGTTATAGAGTTTACAGATTTTATCGTCGTCTCCACCAAACAAAGCCTGCGCTTGTCAAACCTACTAGCGGAACTGCAATTAAGGCAATGAACCCTAAGACGCTGGCTTGCTCGTTGGTAAGGGTAATGCGTCGATTTTTTAAGTCTTTGGGGCGAATTGATAACGGTTGTTCTTGCTGACTCAGCCAGCTTGCTGAGTTGACAAACACGTCTCCATTCAGATATTGACCAAACAATCCGTCGGTAGCGAAAGTAGAGTTTCCGAAGACGACGAGACGAGATTCTCGGCTACCCTGAACGAGAGGCGGAGCCGATGGAGACGCTGAAGGACTAATCGACGCTTGAGGAGGTGGGCTAAGCGACGGATTTGGACCTGAAGAACTCGACGATGGAGTCGTAGACGCTCGAGGAGACGGACTAACCGATGGAGATGGACTCGGTTGCACTGAAGGTG
Source organism: Phormidesmis sp. (assembly GCA_965277365.1). Taxonomy (GTDB): domain Bacteria; phylum Cyanobacteriota; class Cyanobacteriia; order Leptolyngbyales; family Leptolyngbyaceae; genus Phormidesmis_A. The sequence goes on from CBDICO010000012.1 coordinate 173,184, forward strand.
TGACTTGACGACTGAATGCTGCACCGATCGCGATCGGTCCCGGTCGATCGCCGCTATCTAGTTTGAGAGGCTGCTCTTTGAGGTTGCTTTCTGCCCAACTATTCGGATCAGTCAACAATAGGGGGGTTGATTGCACCCCCGCGACTGGAGTGATGTCTAAAGGACGTGCCAGTGGGTAAATTGAATTGCTGTTGCGAAAGTCTTTAGTGATCGGATGGTCGCCATATTGGGCGATCACAACCGCCGTCGGACCCTTGCCGCGAACCTGACGATCGGAGGCGTTGATCACTACTCGGTCGTCTAATTTAACACCCCACAAGTTGAGCAAGTCATCCAACCCAGATTTAATAAAAGGGTCAACCGCGACGAGCAGATTTCCACCCTGATTGAGATAGTCTTGCAGCGCTTTTGTCTCGACATCTGGCAACGGGCGAACCGGACCTATCACCATGACTGCCACGGCATCCGCCGGAACTTTTCCGGTGAGCCCCAAATTGAGCGGTTCACTGACAAAATTCTTATCTTTGAGAGCTTGCGTTGCTTGAGAGATAGCCCCTTGTCCAGCATCAAGCGATCGTTCTCCGTGTCCTTGTAAAAAGTAGAGTTTAGACTGACGATCGCTGGTAAGTTGCAGAATTCCGCTCGTGATGCGATTTTCAGAGAGACGGATCTGAGGGCTAATGCTCTGTACAAACTGTCGGCGTTTGCTAGATTGCAACTCTAGATAGACATCCCGGTTTTCACCACTATTTTTGATACCAAACGAATTAGCTAATCCGGGGTTAGCTTCGGGGTCGATAAACTCAAACAAAAACTTAGGATTTTGTCGCTGATAGTTCTCTAACAAATCCCGGTCTTGAGAATTTTGCTGACCATCAAAAATCCACACTTTTACCGCTTGAGGCAGCTCGCGTACCACTTGCTGAGATTCTGGCGAGAGGGTGAATAGCTGCCCTTCTGTTAAATCAATTCTTGTCGGGTGACGGCTAACAAGGAAGTTAAGCAGTCCTAAAATCACAAAAACGGCGATCGTGCTGACTAAAGCATTAGTGCTAACTTGCGTCGATCGACGGCTCCAAAATTGGGGCTGCCGGATATCGCCTCCGCGCCCTAAAAACACCACCCACAGCCCCATAATCACGATGCCACTGATGATCAGCCCCAGCGGAATCGAAGTCCAGTCACCTGAAACGACCCCGGCTGAGATGCCCATAATCGTCAGCAGGGGACCTGCCCAAAATAGATATCTCCAGTATTTAAGGAGCGCGGGACGAGGCTGCGAGGTCTTCATAAAAATCACTAAGAACGTTGAAATCGCAATGCGTCGATCGATTGAGCAGTGAGAAAGATTCCGAGAAAAATATAGCTAGCAAACAACATTAAACTGCTCGTATCAACGATGCCTTGAATTAGGTTTGTGTAATGCTTTAACAGCGATAAATTAAATAGTGCGTCTCCCACGATGCCGCCAACGTTTTTGGCTAACTCACTGACAATCCACAAACAGAGGACTAATGCGAAAGTGAGAATCGCAGCTAAGATTGTGCTATCTGTTAGCGAAGAAATAAACATTCCGAGTGAGAGCACTGAGGCAGCCAATAAGATTAACCCTGCATGACCCAAAAGGATTATGCTAAGTTGAACGGGGGGATCTACGCCATTGAGGGCGATCGCTTCATATAATAGCAACGGCAGCGACATTGTAATAAAAAAGGTCAGCACCCCTAATAATTTCCCGATCGCGACTGCCCAATTGGTAATTGGAGACGTTGCTAATAATTCTAGAGTGCCACGTTTACGCTCATCGGCGTAAAGACCCATCGACAAAATTGGCAACACAAACAGCGACAGTGAACCCATTACACCTAGATAGGTGCGAAGCAATTCATAGGGAACATCGATCGGAGGAATCGGAACCCCAGATTGAGCCTGAAGATCGACATAGTTCCCTTGATCAATCACGCCATCAAAGGCAGCTTTGAATAGAATGCCCGCCAAAATCCAATAAATAGTTGCGATTGTATATGCCAACGGAGACGCAAAATAGCTTTGCAGTTCTCGTCGATAAATCGCCAAAACATTATAGGTTAGCAGTTTCATTTAAGGTGCCTCCTCGATCGCTCTATCAGATTCAGGCGCATTCTCAACAGGCGTTTCCTCAGTCGTAAGCTGCAAGAACACTGTTTCTAAACTTGCCTGCACTCGTCGCATTTCATAAAGTCCTAACTGATGGTTGACTAACGCTGCTGCAATCTTTGAGCCTAGCTCTGTTTCAGACTCAGAAACAACTTTGATTTTGAGACGATTTTGAGGCAGTAAATCAGTAGACATTGGCTCGATCGTTTTCACACCCCGCACGGCTTGCAAACATCGCTGCACTGACTCAAACGCTCCCTCGACTTCTAACTCATAACCTGAACTGCCCAGCAACTGAGTCATCAACTGTTCGGGCGTATTTGTTGCCACGACCTGACCGTGATTGATGATCGCGACGCGGCTACAGGTCATGCTGACTTCGGGCAAAATGTGGGTTGAGAGAATCACGGTGTGATCTCCTGCCAGATTTTTGATTAGATTTCGGACCTCAATGATTTGTCGGGGATCGAGTCCGACAGTTGGCTCATCTAAGATAATGACGGGGGGATCATGGACGATCGCTTGAGCAATGCCGACTCGTTGCCGAAACCCTTTTGACAGTTTGCGAATAATCGTTTTGCGCTTTTCGAGCAGGTTGCAGCGTATTAAAGCTGACTGAATTTGCTGCGGACGATCGCCCGCATTGACACCTTTAATTTGAGCCACAAAATTAAGATATCCCTCAACGGTCATATCTGGGTAGAGGGGGGGTGATTCGGGCAGATAGCCGATGCGCTGCCGCACTGCCATTGAGTCTTCATGCACCTCAAATCCGGCGACTTTCGCTGTGCCGCTCGTGGCAGGCAGATAACCCGCCAAAATTCGCATCGTCGTCGTTTTCCCAGCTCCGTTGGGTCCTAAAAAGCCAAGAATTTCACCCGGCTCAACCGAAAACGTCACGTCGGCGATCGCGGAGGTAGAGCCATAAATTTTACTGAGATGTTCAACTTCGATCATAAAGTGCAGGTTGAAGAGGTTGCCCTTGCAGTCTGGCAGAATAGCAGACTTTGAGTGCCATTGGGCAAAAAATTAATACCCTGATCACGACGTTGAAAAAACCGAGTTGTCACCACACATTAGCTCTCCTCGTCAGGGAAACCTTCTAGAACAGCATCAATCTCTCGCATCCCTGGCAGCACCCGGAGAATCTGAAGCTCTTCTCGCTTGACGCGGTACATCACGATGTAAGTTGTCTGACCGATTTTAGGCGTGTTCAACTCACGAGTCCCAAACACCCGCCCCGGCTTGCTAAATTAGGAAACTGCCCCAGTCTATTGATCAGGTCTCTGAGCATACTCCCCAAACGCTGATAAGCATCTGGGTTGTTAGCGGAAATGTAAAAGCGAATCCCGGCACGATCTAGAACTGCTGTAGAAAGATACGCTATTCGTATGGCACAGACTTTTCATTAATCAAGGCTGATTGAGAAAAAGGTTGACTGCTTTAGCGTTGTGAAGTCTTGATTGTGCCATCCCTAGCGTGTTGAGAAACGTAGCGTTCGCCCTGGTGATCGTTCAAGAAGACTTGCCAAGCCACTCATAGAACTCGATCGATTCCGACGCACAGCTATGACAGCCGCCGCACTTTTTGCCCTCTTCAAGTCGTACCCGACCTTTGCGGATCAAGCGATCGAGCATATCGCGCATCACCTCAGCATCAGAACGAAAGTGAAGCTGTAAGTCGGACATCGAAACCCGCTTACGATCGCTGACATACTGTTGTAGTTCACTTAACACCATCAGAACTTCTCCTAACTTGCTAAATTTGCTCGGCGTTTCGATCCAGTCAGCTTTAGTCCTATGACTACACTCGCTAGAACAAGTCCCATTGCCGCAACCCACAGCAGCGAAGAAAGAACGTGTTGCGGAGCAGTCGCAATCTGGTAATAGCTCACTGCCATGATGTAAGCGAGTCCCGTTGTCCAACACACCACAAAGATGGTCCAACCTAGATTCGTTTCGCGATATACCGCAGCGGTCGCCGAGACACACGGGAAATACAACAATACAAACAAGAGATAGGCAAAGGCAGCTTGATCGGAACTAAATCGCGTTGCCATTTGACCAAACGTGGTGGTTGAGACAGATTGGGCATCCGCGATCTGTTTCGCTTTGTCATCCCCCTTTGAGATATCTTCTCTGGTCAAGCCATCCACATTCGTTTGCTTAAATCCGAGCGGGTCAAGCGCTTGCTCTGGTAGTTTTGCTAGGTTTTCTGGAATCGTGGCGAGTGCTTCACCCATTCCACCCCAAAAGCTATAAGGTTTCTCGTCGGCTCCTTTGGCATCCGCAGCCTCGGCTCCAAGTTGGCTGTAGAGCGCATTGAGTGTTCCCACCATCACTTCTTTGGCAAAGACACCCGACATTAACCCAACGGTTGCAGGCCAATTTTCTTGAGTGATTCCCATCGGCGAAAAAACAGGAGTCACGGTTCGACTCATTGCACTTAAGAGCGAATCTTGACTATCTTGCTTACCAAACGATCCATCGGTTCCGACGGAGTTGAGAAAGCCAAGAATCACCACCATAATCACGATCGCTTTGCCTGCTTTTGTGATAAAGGCTCCCAATCGTTCCCACGCTCGAATCAGCACTGTGGAAAGCTTAGGAATGTGATAGGGCGGAAGTTCCATCACGAACGGAGCCGCTTCACCTTTGAGAATGGTGTTTTTCAGAATTAGTCCAGTAAACACTGCGGCTAAAATCCCCAGCAGATATAGTCCGATCACAACGTTCTGTCCACCAGTTTGGAAGAAGGCAGCACAGAACAGTGCATAAACGGTTAATCGAGCGCTACAGGACATAAACGGATTCATCATGATCGTCATCATGCGATCTCGCCGATTTTCCAATGTCCGTGTTGCCATAATGCCGGGAATGTTGCAGCCAAACCCCACTAACATCGGCACAAACGATTTACCGGGAAGCCCGACAAATCGCATCAGTCGATCCATCACAAATGCTGCTCTTGACATATAGCCAGAATCTTCGAGCGCACACAGGAAGATAAACAGCATTCCAATCTGTGGAATAAAGGTGGAAGTGGTTTGAATGCCGCCGCCAACTCCTGTTGCCAATACACCGATCAGCCAGCCGGGAGAATGTAAGCCTTTTAGGATATGCGTCACTCCGCCCACAAAGATCGTTTCAGTCGTTTTGTCAAAGAAGTCAATGAATGCGCCGCCCAAATTAATCGAGACGGTAAACATCAAATACATCACCACCAAGAAGATCGGGATGCCTAACCAACGATTCATCACGATGCGATCGATGCGATCGGACAAGGTTGTTTTTACCTCACGAGTCCGCTGTACGGAGTCTTGCGTCAATGTCCGAATAAACCCAAATCGACTATCGGCAACAATCAAATCAATATCATCCTCTAACGTCTCTTCTAACTGCTGTCGTTGTTTGATTACAGCTTGGGCAAGGGCGGGAAACTGTCGGAGCTGAGGCAGATTCTCGATCGGAGACACCAGCAGATTCAAGGCTGTCCACCGGGAAGCCGACCCCTGAATTTTAGATTGTTCGATCATCGGAACGAGCGCTGCGATCGCAGATTCCAAAGCAGGCGGATAAGCAACCTTTGCGGTGGGAATTGCTGGCTCATCGGTGCGCGATCGAACGCAAGCTTTTAGTTTTGGCACACCTTGCTTTGAAGATGCAGTCATCGGAATCACCGGACAACCCAACTGCTCTGATAACGCAACGGGATCAATTCGGATATCACGCTTTTTCGCCATATCCATCATGTTGAGCGCCACAATCATCGGCACGCCCATCTCTAAAATTTGTGTCGTGAGATAGAGATTGCGTTCTAGGTTTGAGGCATCAACGATATTAACCACCAGCGTTGCTTCTTGAGACAGCAAATAATCGCGAGCAATCAGTTCATCTAATCCGGTATTGCTATCTTCTGCATCCAGTGAATAGACTCCCGGTAAGTCCACCACAATTACATCTTGATCATCGTGGCGATATCGACCTTCTTTGCGGTCTACCGTCACGCCTGCCCAGTTTCCTACCCGCTGATTTGCCCCCGTTAGAGCATTAAATAGAGTCGTCTTTCCACAGTTGGGATTTCCAACTAATCCAACGATCGCTTTAGACATGACTGACTTTCTCGACGAGTAGAGTAACTGCTTCGGCTTTCCGCAGGCTGAGTTGAAATCCCCGCACTCGAATCTCGATCGGATCACCGAGCGGTGCATGGCGCGTGACTGTAAATTCGGTTCCGGGAGTCAATCCCATTGCTAATAGCTTTGATTTGTAGGCACGATTGGCTTTTTCGTAACCCGTCACACGCCCAATTGCTCCTACAGCAAGATCCTGTAGACTTTTCTGTTCTGTCATGATGCTAAACCGTAGGAATAACGATGATTTTCTGTGCCATTCCGCTGCTGAGTCCGATGCGACAATCTGCGATTGCAAGGATAATTGCACCCGATTGATTACTGATAATTTGTATCTCTACGCCCGGAAGTAATCCCATCCCGATCAGACGCTGTTTATTAGTGTCTGAGCCTTTTAACTGCGTAAGCGTTAAGCGTTCACCGATGCCAGCGATCGCGAGCGGGAAGCCTTTCGGTACAATCGAAATTCCATTTGATTCTCGTGACCGTTGGGACGATGAAACCTGAGGAGCAGTAGGATAATTCATGAACTAAGGGGATGAAGAGCAAAAATCTGAATCAGTATAAAGCCTAGCTGAAAGTCTGGCTTATTGCAAATGATTCCTTTTAATTAGTAAGCTGACGACTTCCCTGGTTCGATCTTAAATGAGACATCTTGGACAGCTTTTACCTGACGATAGTTGCGCTTAAAGAAATAGGCGATGTGCAACTTTTAACTGGTCACCAAGCGATCAAACTGAAGCAGTTCGTGACCACAGCGACGATTAAGCCAACAGCAAATGGTATGTGCCAGGATTTTCCGATGAAGTCGGCTCGTCAAATGCCACAGATCCCTGGCTTGAATCCGTTCAAAATGGAAGTGTTCTGCTAGTTGCGAGTTCACCGTTTCGATCAACCGTCTGACTTTCTGAAGTAAGGCGATCCAAGCTTTAGGACGGGTATCGGTCATATTGGCTCGCAAAGCAGTCTGTAACTCGACTCCAGCGCCTCGCAAAGCGTCCCGCAGGTCTTGGCTGATATAACCTTTGTCTCCAATGACCATCCCTTGAATTTGACCGAGGATCTCCCAGAGCGCTTCTCGCTCATCTGCATTCGCAGCAGTCAGGGTGAAGCCAGTAATGATGCCACTGGCACTGACGCTGAGGTGTCCGCGAAAGCCATAGAACTTCTCGTCTTTTGCAGCACAGTATCCATAAGCGGCTTCCCCTCGAAAACTGCGGCAGCGTCCAGCATAAGTGAGACAGCATAGGCGGAGCGGCAATCCATCCACGAGATGCACGTCATCCTCGAACGCGCCCAACTCGACCGCTAACCGTTGCTGAAGACGCGCTTTATACTGCCAGAGGTTGGCTGCTTGCCTGACAAAACTAGAACGACTGGTCAATTTCGGGAATAGGGCGCGCCAATGATCGCGGAAATACGCCCAAATCCCTTCCTCGTACTCCAGACTGCGATATTCGCCAACAATTTCCATCGTCAGAACTTCTGCGTCACTCAGGGCAGGCATAAATCCTCGGCTCCGGATCGGTTTGCCTTGAGTCAGCGCCTTGAGTTGATCGTCTACACAGCAGAAAACCGCAATGATAAACTCTTCAATAGAAAACATTTTTCCCACCTTAAACTTCTGTGTTTCTCTTCTATCAGAATTTTACGGTGGGGTTTCCTCATCTCATCTAAAAGTTGCACATCGCCTAGAAATGGGTGAGCGTGCCTTTGAGTTCAGATTCGTTGACAGCAGCAGGGTACATTTTGCTGAGAGGTTCGACCACGATCGTAGACATACGTTCTCAATTCCTAGTGGATGCAATTTCGACAGGCAGTGTGCCTGAGAGTCCTCACAGGACTGCTCTAAGGCTAATTGATTTGCTGAGAAGCAGTCGAACGCTCGAGCGAATAATCTGTTCAAGGACAATAGAGGATGTCTGAGGCGTGAGTATTCATTGCATTAACCTGCCCCACAATTTATTTCAGGCTGGGACAAAAATAAAGACACAGACTTTTAACCTGCGTCATAGCTTGACGAAATAAAACACTAAGTTTGAAACTCACGTAGTCCGATTCCAATCCTTCGGCAAACGTAGGATCAAATTGCTTGCGTTTCTTAATGTAGTTTTTCAGATTGCTCATGCCTTCCCGTCCGACTCCTCGAAATCGGATTTTTCGGGTTTTAGCAATGGGAAGGCGATCACATCGCGAATGCTAGGGGCATCAGTCAGCACCATGACTAATCGATCGATGCCGATTCCCAATCCTCCCGTCGGCGGCATCCCATACTCCAATGCCGTGAGAAAGTCTTCGTCAACGCCTTGCGCTTCGAGATCGCCAGCCGCTTTACGATCGGCTTGTGCCTCTAATCGCGCTCGCTGATCTAACGGATCGGTTAACTCTGAAAAACTGTTTGCGGTTTCTCGTCCGACGATGAATAGCTCAAACCGTTCGACTAGCCCTGGCTTTGAGCGATGAGGTTTTGCGAGGGGCGAAATCTCGATCGGGTAATCCAAAATAAACGTCGGCTGAATCAGGGTATCTTCGACTTTTTGTTCAAAGGCTTCGTTGAGCAGGTTTCCGATCGACACACATTTTTCAATGTCGCGAAGTCCTGCCGCTTTTGCCGCCACTTTTGCCTCGTCTAAACGTTGGAACTGTGAGAAATCGACTCCAGTTTTTTCGTGAACAATTTCGTGCATCGTGACTCTGCGCCAGGGAGGAGTTAGATCGATATCTTCGCCTTGATAGGTAATCTTTAAAGTCTCCAGGACTTCTTGAGCAACGGTAGTGACGATCGCTTCGGTCAGTGCCATCATGTCATAATAGTCAGCGTAAGCTTGGTAAACTTCGATCGAGGTAAATTCTGGATTGTGCCGCGTCGAAATGCCTTCGTTTCTAAAAATCCGCCCCAGTTCAAAGACTTTCTCAAAGCCTCCGACGATTAAGCGCTTGAGGTGCAACTCGGTGGCGATGCGAAGATAAAGCTCCATCTCCATCGTGTTGTGATAAGTGGTAAACGGACGCGCATCGGCTCCTCCCGCTTCTGACAAAAGAACAGGCGTTTCGATTTCGATAAAGCCTTGCTGATCGAGATAGCGACGAATTCCAGCCGTGATCAGGGCACGACGACGGAAGGTTTGCCGCACTTCAGGGTTGACAATCAAATCCACATAGCGTTGACGATAGCGTTTTGCGACATCGGTTAAGCCGTGCCATTTGTCGGGCAACGGCAGCAGCGATTTGGTCAACATCACATAGTGATTGACGTAAACCGAGAGTTCGCCTTTTTCGGTGCGCTTGACGGTGCCGTTTGCGCCGATGATGTCACCCGCATCAGTAAGTTGCTTGAGATGATCAAAGGCTTGAGGGTCAGCGTCGCCCATGTTGGCTTGAATGCGCGTCTTATCCAGATAAAGCTGAATCGTGCCCGTCTCATCTTGCAGCGTGAAAAATGCCAGCTTGCCGAAGACGCGCCGCGCCATAATTCTGCCCGCGATCGCCACCTCGATTTCGACTTCTTCGCCACTGGCTAAGTCAGCATATTTTTCCTGCAATTCGGCGGCGTGGTGGGTTGACTGCCACTTATAAGCGTAGGGGTTTACGCCCAGTTGCTTGAGTTGCTCAACTTTTTCGAGGCGAGTAGCGCGAAGATCGTCTGACATAACTTAAAATTTCCTGGATACGCAGCCGCAACGGAGGCTAATAGCAGCTTTCTATTATACCGGGGAAGTCGGCGAGATTAGGAAGTGACCGAGAGCGATCGGGTCAAAAATTGAGTGTAGCGGTTAAAGCGCGAGTGATGGGGTGGCGATCGATGCCAGTCCTACGAATCAGTAAGTAGGCGCGAAGATTCTGACTATCCATTCAAATAAGCATAATTATGCAGAAAGATTCCCCTATCTACTTCTTCACGGTCTTAAATCGTTCTTTTGCTGCTTCAAACGAGTCTCGCATAACGGCTTGAATACGTTTTGGGTCAGGGGTGTTTCCGCCCAATAAATCTCCAAAATAAACACATGCCGTCTCTCCTAATGCCCAAGTGTAAGTTGTCGCCCACGATGCCGCAATCACACTGCCAAAACCAGGAATAAATTTGATTAACTCACGTCCGATCGCTTGGGCAACAAACCCCCCGGCGATCGCGCTGACTAATCCTCCTGCCTGAGACGGACTGAGAGTTTGTCCATAAATTTGTCCCAACAGCCCCACCATCGACGCTTGTAGCGCAGTCAAAACGGGCATCGTCGCTAACGGTAACGGCACTGCTGCCAAAGCACCCGCCATCACCGAGAAGGGCAAAATGTAGCGTCGCCCCGCCTCTCGATAGAGATTGCTGATTTGTTTTCCGGCTTCTCGATCGCTCAACAATTGCGAGAGCGTCCGGGCTTCTGCTTCGGGCAGCAATTCTGCGAGCGAGTCAGCCAATGCCTCTAAACCATAGAACAGCGGAGTGAAGCCATCTTCTTCTAAGGTGAAGTCGATCAAGATAGCTCGATCGAACAATTCCTCAAACCCACGCTGCAATTCAGCAAATGCCCGACCGATATCTTCATAAGCAGGTGAATAATCAGGATGATTCGTCACATCCGCCGGGTAAAGCTCGTGTAGACACGTCACTGCTAATAGACAAGGTACTTCAGAATGCTGTTGTCGGATTTGACTTGCAATTTGCCTCAAAGTATCTGTAGCAAAATCGTTGATTTTGACTGTCAGAATTAAGATCTTAGCCTGGTCTGTCTTGACTTCGATCTCGTCAACTAACTCCCGAACCACCTCGTTCGTTTCCTGAGTAACGTCTCCTAACCCTACGGTGTCTGTAAAAACCAGCAAAGGCAAATCATCAGTCGGATAGCTGTAGCGTTGTGTATGCTGCGTGTGAGGTCGAAACCCTTGTCCAATGATTTCAGTCGAAACGCCTGTCAAACCACGCACGATCGAGCTTTTTCCCGCTTGAGGCTTGCCAATCAAAAGCGCTTCGGTCGTCGGCAATTCTGCCCGAATCTTTGTGAGAATCTCAGCAATCTCAGCTTCGTCAACCCTAAACCAGCTTGTGACGGTCTGGGCAACCTGCTGCACCGGAAGTCGATTGCTTAAGTTGGAGGAGACATTTCCCCAAAATCTCTGGGCTTTGTTAAGCCAGTTCTGAGCACTCTCCGACTGAGAAGACTCATGAGTCGTTTGAAGCGTACTAGAGTCTTGACTTTTTTCCTTGGGTTGCTCAGCCATGATTGTCTAGAAGCTCTGCAAAGGGCGACTCTTCAAAGCTATCGCATCTTGCTCTGTGTGAAAAGACAAGGGAACCGAACTCAACTCAGTGAGTTTTCCGCTCACGATCGACGACCCTTTAAACCTCTTCAAGGGGTTCGCCACCAGGAGACGACCGATAGAGCGCATCTAGTTGTTCACGAGCATCTTCGACGGTCATCGATCGCATCACTAAAAGCGGCTCGTTAATCATTTTGCCGTCGTTGTCTAGCAACTCAGGATGGGGAACCCTTACCCGATGCTCTGATGACATCGGGCGAGAGGGGTCATAGCTTCTCGGCGCATAGTGACGCTGAGAATCAGCCCCTAACGTCAATAAATTGCGGATTAGATTCCCGATCGCTAAAAAAGCGAGCAGGGTGAAAGCCAACATGTAAAGAAAATGTAATACCATAGCGCCTCTCTAGTGAACCACGCTGACTGAAGCTTAAAGTATCGTTAATATTCCAATGCCTTCAAGCAAACTTTATGTCAAGCCAAATCTTTATGCAATCTGTTTAAAAATTAATCTTTGATGTTTAATCATCGCCTATAGTCTCTCAGATTTCTCGTTCTTGTCACATCTCTTTTTAGACAGACTTATTTGAGCGCAACCGCGTCCTTACTTGCCAGCATTCTGTGACTAATTGATGCCAGGTCTTCAGCACTGAGGTTTCTATACCGATCTGTCCATCGGTAACTTTTAGTAGAGTCTGTGTCGTCCCAACTTCTTGCTGTGCCTGCGTTACTCGTGTCAGAAGATCTGTTTGCTGCTCGTTTTTGAGGAAGGGGATCGCTTCTGATTCTAACAGAGTGCGCGATCGCCCAAACCAATATTGAAAGTCTTCTAGCAAAGGCTCTAAAACGGTCTTCAATAGATCTGGCTCTGGCAAACTAGAGTTAAACATGGGGTGGAAACATCTCGGAAATCGTCAGAAATCTCTAAAACTGTTTACATTTCGCAATGCTTTCTCATTTTACTCGGAAATTGTCACTCTGCGACATTCCTGGCGATCGGATCGGTAAGATGGATAGAGTTATATCCAGCACGACTCATGCCTGCCGAAGAATCTTCTAACCAGCCCGAAAAAATCTATTTGCCTCGCACCAGTGAATCCGATGCGCTAAAAAAAATTCGCCATACGGCTTCTCACGTCATGGCAATGGCGGTGCAGAAATTGTTTCCCAAGGCGCAAGTGACGATCGGACCCTGGATCGAAAACGGCTTCTATTACGATTTTGATAGCCCTGAGCCGTTTACCGAAAAAGACTTGAAGGCAATCAAAAAGGAGATGATTAAGATCATCAACCGCAAATTGCCTGTGACTCGCGAAGAAGTCAGTCGCGAAGAAGCTGAACGTCGCATCAAAGAGATGAACGAACCCTACAAGCTAGAGATTCTAGAAGGCTTGCAGGACCCTATCACCCTCTATCATGTGGGCGATCAATGGTGGGATTTGTGTGCAGGTCCTCACTTAGAAAACACGGCGGAATTGAAGGCAGACGCGATCGACCTCGAAAGCGTCGCTGGGGCGTATTGGCGAGGAGACGAAACCAAAGCCCAGCTTCAACGAATTTATGGCACTGCCTGGGAAACGCCTGAACAGTTGATCGAATATAAGCGCCGCAAAGAAGAGGCTCTCAAGCGCGACCACCGCAAAATCGGGAAAGAACTCGGACTGTTCATTTTTTCAGATCTCGTCGGTCCGGGTTTGCCGATGTGGACACCTAAAGGAACTTTGCTGCGATCGACCCTCGAAACTTTTCTGCAACAAGAACAAACCAAGCGCGGCTATTTGCCTGTCGTTACGCCCCACATTGCCAGAGTAGATCTGTTTAAAATGTCTGGGCACTGGCAGAAATATCAAGAAGATATGTTTCCCCTGATGGCAGAGGATGACGAATCTCGCGCCGCAGAACAAGGCTTTGTGATGAAGCCGATGAACTGTCCGTTTCACATTCAGATCTATAAGAGTGAGTTGCGATCATATCGAGAACTCCCAATGCGATTAGCGGAGTTTGGCACGGTCTATCGCTATGAGCAATCGGGTGAGTTGGGGGGATTGACTAGAGTGCGCGGCTTTACGGTTGATGATTCGCACTTATTTGTCACGCCCGAACAGCTTGACTCAGAGTTTCTCAGCGTGGTGGATTTAATTTTGTCTGTGTTTAAGAGTTTGCAACTCAAAAACTTCAAGGCGCGATTGAGCTTCCGTGATCCGACATCTGACAAATACATTGGCTCTGATGAGGCGTGGGAAAAGGCGCAAGGTGCCATTCGTCGGGCTGTCGAGACGCTGGGCATGAATTACTTTGAGGGGATCGGGGAGGCGGCATTTTATGGTCCCAAATTGGACTTTATTTTTAGCGATGCCCTCGATCGAGAGTGGCAACTCGGTACAGTCCAGGTGGATTACAACTTACCTGAACGGTTTGATCTGGAATATGTCGCAGAAGATGGCACTCGCAAACGTCCGGTGATGATTCACCGTGCGCCGTTTGGGTCGCTAGAACGGCTGATCGGCATTCTAATCGAAGAATATGCGGGAGATTTTCCCGTGTGGCTGGCTCCGATCCAGGTTATATTGCTGGCGGTTGGTGATGAATTTTTGCCGTTTGCCAAGCAAGTCGTTGAGCAAATGAACGCGATCGGCATTCGGGCAGAAGTCGATTTGAGTGGCGATCGCTTAGGCAAACTGATCCGCAATGCTGAGAAAGAAAAAATCCCCGTTATGGCGGTGGTCGGTGCCAAAGAAGTCGAAGCCAATGCCCTAAGCATTCGGACTCGCGCATCGGGTGAGTTGGGTTCGCTGCCCGTCGCTGAAGTGTTGGAACGAATGAAGGGCGCGATCGCAAACTACACCCATTTCTAGCCTGATTGATTTGCAGTTTACACACAAGCCAACAGCAGTCAGGTTTGGATTTTCTAAGCGAGCAAAGCCGTGTCGTTTCGTTCAGGCTTTCTATGCAAAAAGGGTGCTTGATGAAGCGCCCTTGCAAATTTTCGAGCTAACCGTTCATTTTTCTGGAGGCTGTTGTACACATTTCTAGACCTCAGACTGTAGCAAAGGGATTAAGAATATCCCAAGACTAGAGCGATCGCTCAAACACAATCCGACTAGGTTTTCTCAGACGCTCATAACGCCTTCTAGTTGGTTCACTTTGTGCCTTACAAATGCAATTATTAACGCTGCCACTTCTGGTAACTACCGCCGTTGCAGTCGCGTGTGTAGACTTGACCATTGGCATTGCTGTCTAGACAAAATCCAGTCGCGAGATTCTTGAAGATGCGTGCAGAGCCGACGGTTCTGACCCTCCACTTTTGGTAACTACCACCGTTGCAGCCAAGTGTATAGGCTTGACCATTGGCATTGCTGTCTAAACAGAACCCAGTCGCGAGATTTTTGAAGCTGACTGTGGAGCCGACGGTTCTGACGATCCACTTCTGATAACTGCCAACATTGCAGCCGAGCGTATAAGCTTGACCATTGGCATTGCTGTCTAGACAGAACCCAGTCGCCAAGTTCTGATAAGTATTGGCGGTCGCAGCACCCGAGGCTACCGCAACTGCCAAGACGGACGAGATCGCGATAGACCCGCCGAGAACCAAGTGTCTGATCGATTTGTACATAGTTTTCTCCTGGGTTTCAGTGTAAGAAATAGAGCCTGATGGGGCATCGTCGAGATTTGTGGAGCCTTTTAGCAAGTGTGTTATTTCTCTATTCTGGAAAACTAATCAACCATTGGCAGTAGCCGCATGGGCACCCTATCGAATCAAGTTTATTTCACGATTCAAGGCAACAGAAATCAGCCTGTTGTGTTGTTTTTGCACGGGTTTTTGGGGAGTTGTCAGAATTTTGACGACATCATTTCTCACCTCAGCGATCGATTTTGCTGTTTGAGTATTGATTTACCGGGTCATGGTCAGACTCAGGTTGCAGAAGAAAATTACACGATGTCCAACACGGCAGAATTAATCGTTCATCTGCTTGATCGTCTCGATATTTCTCAATGCCATTTAGTTGGCTATTCAATGGGTGGACGATTAGCGTTGTATTTAGCGTTGCAATTTCCTGATCGATTCCCCAAAGCAATCTTAGAATCTGCATCTCCTGGACTGAGAACCGAATCGGAGCGTTTGGCACGAAAACAACACGATGCAAAGCTTGCCGATCGCCTAGAGTCCGATTTTTCGGCGTTTCTGGCAGATTGGTATGAACAGCCTCTGTTTCGCTCGTTGAAGCAGCATCCAAAGTTTGAACAAATCGTTCAGCAGCGATTAAAAAATCGACCGTCAGAGCTTGCCCGATCGCTGCGTCATTTAGGCACGGGTGAGCAACCGAGTTTGTGGGATCAGTTGAACCTCTATCAAAATCCGCTATTGCTGTTGGTCGGAGAGTGCGATCGTAAGTTCATCACGATCAATCAGGAAATGGCTCACCTCTGCAAAACGGCTCACCTCGAAATCATTCCCAATGTGGGGCACTCTATCCACGTTGAAGATGCTCAAACAGTTGCAAACCACCTTCGCAGATTCCTATAAAGCCTTGACGGAATATCCCGATGGCGAGTCGCACCTGGCGAACATTTATTTAATGAGGTAGCCGTGTATTAAAGGTGACTGGGTAACCGAAGTCACCAAAAGCAGATTTTCTGATATGGTACAAGCGCTCTAATTAGAAGGGAGGGCTTTTGTGCGACTCTAGAGAACTTTAACAAAAAATCTGCTGCTGCTCCCAGACCATAACCGCGGGATGCTAGACCTATGCAGTTCAAATCCCTCGCCTGTGTAGTAAAGCGCCATTCCATCATCACTAGAATCCTCCTGGCAACAGGGGATTTTACCTTCGCGCTAGTTCCTGAGTCGAGCAACGTCCTCAATAGAAAGGGGAGCATCTAGTGCTCCCCAACAATTCTCAACTGAGCTTAATCTTCAGCAAAGATATATTTATACAATTCGGCAGGGTCAGGTTCAGGGCTACCCAGTGCAAACTCAACCGCTTCATCGATCTCGGCTTGAATCTCTTTTTCGATCGCGTTCAGTTCTGACTGCTCCACTAAATCTTGTTCCACCATATAAGCGGCAAACTTCTTGATCGGATCACGGGCAAGCCACGCCTCTTTTTCGTCTTTCGATCGCAGCTCGTCGGGGTCTGCCAGCGAGTGACCTCTAAAGCGATAAGTCAAACACTCTATCAACGTCGGACCTTCCCCCGCACGGGCACGCGCCACCGCTTCTTGAGCGATCGCCCTCACCGCCAACACATCCATGCCGTCAACCTCATAGCCCGGAAGCCCAAAGACACTAGCTTTTTTATAAATCTCTTGTTGAGATGTGGCGCGCTCGTGAGCCATGCCGATCGCCCACTTATTATTTTCTACCACAAAGAGAATCGGCAGTTTCCAGAGTGCCGCCATATTCAAGCACTCAAAAAATTGACCGTTGTTGGTGGTGCCATCGCCAAAAAAAGCAGCCGTCACCTGGTCAAAGCTGGCATCACCCAATGCTTCACGACGATATTTTGACTGAAATGCAGCCCCCAATGCAACAGGAATGCCTTCTCCAATAAAGGCAAAGCCACCCAGTAACTTATGCTCTGCTGAAAATAAGTGCATTGAGCCGCCGCGACCTCTGCTGCAACCTGTCGCCTTGCCAAACAGTTCTGCCATGACATTGCGGGCAGGCACGCCAGCACTGAGCGCATGAACGTGGTCACGGTAGGTGCTGCACACATAGTCTTGACCGGGGCGCATTGCTTGAATGACTCCTGTTGAAACTGCCTCTTGCCCGTTGTAGAGGTGAACAAAGCCAAACATCTTGCCCCGATAATACATTTCGGCGCACTTGTCTTCAAAAAAACGCCCTAAGATCATGTCTCTATAAAGGCGCAACCCTTCTTCTTGGGTGACTTGAGCAGAAGCAGATTGAATTGTCGGGAACGTTCTTTCCTGTACCATGCGCTTTTAGACACCTCGCTGCAATACCCAAACTGGACGATGATCTGAACGGTGAACCCGATTGTAAAGCACACTTTCTTTAGAATCGTTCATACTTACTCATTACTCTAACGCTCTATACTAAGCGCTTAGAGTAATGAACTTGACGATCGGGTGCGCTACAGAGTTCAACGACAATAATTTAGTTTAAAATACCGTTCTGTTGGGTTGAAGATCAAGTTATAAGTCGCTTGACTTCATTTCACGAATTTTAAGAAACGCTGACGGGGAGAATGCCTACGGCTGAGTTTTTTAAGTAGTCCGCCGACTTTGCGTCTACAGGGTATGATGGCATTCAACCGATTATTGTCCTGGTTTTCGTCACTATTTATTGCTCACCGATGGGGAAGTCAACCGTGCGTATTCCGCTCGATTATTATCGGATTCTGGGTTTACCCATCCAGGCTACTGCCGACCAATTAAAGCAGGCGCATCGAGATCGCACCCTGCAACTCCCTCGCCGTGAGTATTCTGAAGCGGCGATCGTGGCGCGTCGTCAGTTGCTTGATGAAGCTTATTTGGTGCTGTCGAAGCCAGAACAACGCCAAAATTATGATGCAAGCTTTTTGGCAACCGCTTATGATGCAGAGCTAAGTCAGCCAGAGTTAACGCAGAATGGCACGATCGTTGACCCAGACGCTCGATCGCCCAGCATTGAGATTCAAGAAAAGCAACTCATTGGTGCCCTGCTGATCTTGCAAGAATTGGGCGAGTATGAGCTAGTCCTCAGATTAGGTCGTCCTTATTTAAGTAGTGGCAACGCGAATCTGAAAGATGGACGCTTTGGCGATCCCAGAGTCGTGTTATCGGATATCGTCTTAACGGTTGCGCTGTCGTGCCTTGAGCTAGGTCGCGAACAGTGGCAGCAGGGACAGTATGAGAACGCGGCGGAGGCTTTGGAAACGGGACAAGAATTATTGCTGAGAGAAGGGCTGTTCGCCAGCGTTCGGAGCGAGATTCAGTCTGATCTCTACAAACTGCGTCCCTATCGGATTTTGGAACTTTTGGCGTTGCCTGACGAAGACTCGATCGAGCGGCAAAACGGCTTGAGGTTACTGCAAGACATGCTGCGAGAGCGCGGTGGTATTGATGGCTCAGGCAATGATCAATCTGGGTTGAGCATTGATGACTTTCTGAGATTCATTCAGCAGTTGCGCGGCTATCTCACCGCCGAAGAACAGCAGACGTTATTTGAAGAAGAGGCGCGTCGTCCCTCAGCAGTGGCGACTTATCTCGCAGTCTATGCACTGATGGCACGCGGGTTTGCCGAACAGCAGCCTGCGCTGATTCGTCGGGCTAAGGCAATGCTGATGCGGTTGGGCAGTCGGCAAGATGTGCATCTCGAACAGGCAGTCTGTGCCTTGCTATTGGGTCAAACCGAAGAAGCGAGTCGGGCGTTAGAACTCAGCCAAGAATATGAGCCTCTCGTCTTTATTCGCGAAAATTCTCAAGGAGCACCCGATTTATTGCCAGGGCTGTGTCTCTATGCTGAACGATGGCTGCAAGATGAGGTGTTTCCACACTTCCGCGATTTGTCAAAGCAGCGCGTCTCGCTCAAAGATTATTTTGCTAACGAGCAGGTGCAAGAATATCTCGAAGAGTTGCCTACCGAATCTGACTCGGCAGAGTGGGTGGCTCAACGCCATTGGAACCGCCGAGGAGTTGCTGCTCAGACGATCGCCGCCGCTCAACCTTCTAAAGTCTCGGCTTCTAATGGGCGACCTGTTCGATCTGCGCAAGTGTATGAGATGACGGGCGATCCCTTATCTCGCGCCACCCATGCAACGTTGGCAGCCGGAGCCGTTGCTTCCAAGGTCGTCGCAATGCCTAACGCTGAACACATTGCCAACCTTTCGCCTGAAGGCAGCTTGCAGACTCCTGAAAATGGGCAAGGACGATCGAGAGGCGATCGTCAGCGCGGCAATCTCGATAATGGTCATCGCGTCCCAGATGCAGACGATTTGCCGCCTCGTCGTGGAGAGGGTCAGCCTGCGAAAGTCAAGCGTCGTCGGGAGCTTCCTCTGCCTTTGATGCTGCTGGGAATATTTGCGGTTGGAGTAGTGGGCTTTTTGTTGTTGCGATCGGTGAAGTTTCTTACGTCCAAATCCTCAGATGATCACCTCTTGGTGCAGCTTGATCAGCCTGTGATTCCCATCCCTAGTCAGGCGGCTGCAAATCCGCTCTCTGGCGAGATGAATCAAGCAACGGCTCAACGAGTTCTAGAGTTTTGGCTAGATGCAAAGAAAGACGCGATGGGGCAATCTCACACGGTTGAGAAACTGGCGCAAGTGTTAGCCGAACCCAAACTTACAGAGTGGCGCAAAAATGCCGAAGATGCAAAGCGGGAAAACTGGTACAAACAATATGAACACACGGTAAAAGTAGACACGGTTGAGGTCAGCCCTACCAATCCGAGTCAGGCGACTGCCAATGCAACGATTGCTGAAACCACCAAATATTACGAAGGTGACCAGCTTGCAGACACCAAAACTGACAATCTACAAATCCGATATTCGCTCGTGCTGCAAGATAATCAGTGGCGCATCAAAGACTGGCAGGTTCTCTAGCGGTCCTGTAGAAATAAGTTGAACATTCGTAAAAATCGTTCTGAATAAGGGCTTAAGCCTCTTGTTTATCTAAGCTAGTTTCTCTCACTCAGGTTGACTCATTTGATTGGCGCGATCGTAAGCCCTCTGATCA
Source organism: Phormidesmis sp. (assembly GCA_965277365.1). Lineage (GTDB taxonomy): Bacteria > Cyanobacteriota > Cyanobacteriia > Leptolyngbyales > Leptolyngbyaceae > Phormidesmis_A. The sequence continues at coordinate 193,381 of CBDICO010000012.1, forward strand.
CGATTTCTTGCAGTGAAATTGTTCAAGAAACTTTAGAATTAGACCATTAACGCTTCTAGGGGCATCTCTGGGGACTTTCCCTTAGTGATTTGGCATGATCGAAACGCTGTTTCACGCATACACACCCTTAATTTTCTGGACGGGGTTAGGAATTCTCTCTTTTCGATTTGTGCCTCAAATGCTCCCCCGATTGATGGGTCGCAGCCTCTATTGGGTAGGCGTTCCCTGGCAAATTTTTGCCCTGGCACGGCAAACCGACTTCTCAAGTCAGGTTGGGCTGGCTCCTGCTGTGACACTCGGCACGCTGGGAACTGGGTTACTATTGGCTTGGAGCCTGATCCAAGGGTTAAACTTTTGGCTCAGGCAAGATGGGTTTCAAGAGACTGACGACCGAGGAAAACGGCTGCGATCGTGGCTCCCTGCTCTCGATCGTCCTCGTCAAGGCACATTTGTGATCGCCAGTATGCTCGGCAACACGGGTTTTGTGGGCTTGGGAATCATTCCTAGTCTGCTAAACGCGGGGGATATGAGTTGGGCGATTTTCTTTAGCGTGACTCAAAACCTGATTGGCACTTACGGCATTGGCGTTTTGATTGCCAGTTACTATGGACGGTCAGATCAGCCTAATCATTGGTGGCTCTTGCTTCGCGATGTGCTGCTAGTTCCGTCACTTTGGGCATTTACGATCGGATATTTCACTCAAGCCATTCCCCTTCCCAATCTGGCAGAAGTGGCAATCAACTCTTCTCTACTGTTTATAATTCCCGCCTCTTTTTTATTGATGGGAATGCGGTTGAGTCAGCTTCAAGGCTGGGAAAGTTTGAGAGCTGCCTTGATCCCTGTGACGCTCAAAATTTTGGTGTTGCCGAGTTTGGTTGCACTAGGAACTACTCTTTTAGGACTCTCTGGTGATCCCCGTCTGTCGCTCGTCTTAATGGCAGGAATGCCCAGCGCCTTTGCAAGCTTAATTTTGGCAGAAGAATATAACCTCGATCGTGAGCTTGCCTCTAGCAGCATTGCTTTGAGCACAATCGGACTTCTATTGGTCATCCCTCTTTGGCTATTTCTTTTCGGAGACGTCCCCCTCTAAACGCAAAAAAATTGTATCAACCCATACTTGCAGCCAGATCAATGCTAAGATTTTTGTGAAAAAAGTTTGCCTCTAGCACTTATATGCCAATCGCGTTGACGGCAGAATCCAAGAACGCTCAACCCAGCATGAAATTGGGCAGAGTTCTTGTTGTTGAAGATGAAGACTTGATTCGAGACACGATCGCCCTGACCTTAAGCGAAGAAGGGTATGAAGTGCTGACCGCCGCCGATGGTCGCAGTGCTTTAGAGACCATCCAGCACGCCACTGGCAAAAGCAGCCCATCACTCTCAAGATTCCCCAATCCGCCCGATGCCAGCAAGCTCGATCTGATTATTCTAGATCTGATGCTGCCCTATATTAATGGGCTTGATCTTTGTCGATTGGTACGTCGAGACGGCAACAGTATTCCCATTCTCATGCTCAGTGCAAAAGGGACAGAGACCGATCGAGTCGTCGGGTTGGAAGTCGGTGCTGATGACTATTTGACTAAACCCTTTGGGATGCGAGAACTCGTCGCTCGGTGTCGAGCACTTTTGCGACGACATCAGCAGTTTCAAACCTCTGGTCAAGCGCCTACTTTAAAGTTTCAAGATATCGTCGTTTTTCCGCAAGAGTGTCGCGTCACTGTGCGCGGAGAAGAAGTCAACTTCTCACCCAAAGAATTTAAGCTACTAGAGCTATTTGTGGGCTACACCAAGCGCGTTTGGTCACGAGATCAGCTGCTTGAAAAGATTTGGGGACCTGACTTTGTTGGAGATAGCAAAACCGTTGATGTGCATATTCGATGGTTACGGGAGAAGTTAGAGATTGATCCCAGCAACCCTGAATATTTAGTCACTGTGAGAGGATTCGGCTACCGCTTCGGCTAGAATGCGCGAAAATTGAAAGGTCGAAATTAGAGATTGCAAATCGTCACCTGTTTCTAGTCTTTGATCTTCTATTTTTCATTCTTTTTTGCCTGTGAACCTTTTGTGGTTTCTAGCGGGACTCGCGATCGGACTGATGCCATTAATCTGGTATCGAGCACGGCTGAGTTTGCGACTTAAGCAGATTACCCGCAGCCTAGATGTAACCGAGGCGGCAACCACGTTTTCGATCTCGTCTCAGATAACGGCGGCGATCGCCAATTATCGGCAGGTCAATCAAGACCTAGAGCGGCAATCAGAAACCTGGAAGCAAATTGTCAATTGCTCTCCTGTGGGCTACTTGCAGGTCGATGAAGACAATCAGTTGACGTTGTGTAACTCGCAAGCTTGTCACCTGCTAGGCATCCTGAACTGCAACGCGCTTCAGCCGCGACTGCTTTTAGAGTTGGTGCGCTCTTATGAGCTAGATTTTTTAATCGAGCAAGCAAGAGAAACTGAAAAGCCGTGCCAGCGCGAGTGGACGTTTTACACTGCCTCGGTGGATGCTGCCAATTTATCAGACCAGCGTACGACTCCAATTCGGGGCTACGCATTTCCGTTAATGGGCGATAATGTGGGCGTGTTTTTAGAAAATCGCCAGGAGGCTTTAACCCTCGCACAACAGCGCGATCGCTGGGCATCGGATGTGGCTCATGAGTTAAAAACTCCGCTCACCTCGATTCGATTAGTGGCAGAAACCCTGCAATCGCGCCTAGAACCGCCCACTCGCAATTGGGTCGATCGTCTGCTGACCGAAGCGATTCGATTAAGCACGCTCGTTCAAGAATTGTTGGATCTCAGTCAGCTAGAGGTCAATCCCGTTCAACGGCTGAGTTTGAAACCGATCGATTTAGTCAAGCTCATCCACGCTGCCTGGTTGAGTCTTGAGCCGCTGGCGAGTGAAAAGCATCTAAAACTCGATTATGACGGTCCCGATCATTTGCTCATTCAAGCTGATGAGCATCGCCTGCATCGAGTGCTGCTTAACCTATTTGATAACGGGATCAAATACAGTCCTGTCGAGGCATTCATCCAAGTGCAGGTGAGTCTTCAAAATCATTCATTTCCTCAACTGGGCAGAACTTCTCAACAGATTCAGATCGATATTAGAGATAGAGGGCAGGGTTTTCCTGAAACGGCGTTACCTCACGTTTTTGAGCGGTTCTATCGGGCTGATCCCTCTCGATCACGCAGCACTGAACCACGAGATTTCGTCACTGCAACTCAGCCTATTCAATTAAGCAGTGGGAGCGGATTAGGACTCGCGATCGTGCGACAAATTGTTGAAGCCCATCAAGGCGCAGTCAGCGCAAGGAATGATCCCGATATGGGAGGAGCCTGGTTACAGATTCGTTTACCGTATTCTGAAATGGAAGATCTAGGCAAAAAGGCTTAATTTTGTAGTAGATTGTGCGGAGGGCTTCATTTTGTAATAAATGTACATATTAGTATTTATACAGACGTTTATTGCGTAGAAACTCTTGGGTTCCGTAAAATTAAGGATGTATCGGGCGCTTATGCCATGCATGAACGAGTGCAAAAAATTCTTTCTCAGTGGGGCATTGCTTCCCGTCGTCAGGCTGAACAAATGATTCTAGAGGGTCGTGTCCGTCTCAATGGAGAAGTGGCGCACTTGGGGCAAAAAACCAATCCCGCCCTTGACGAGCTAGAAGTAGACGGTAGAATTGTGAAGCCGATCGCCCGCCCTCAATGGCTTTATTTATTGCTTAACAAACCTGCGGGCATTATTTCGAGCTGTGACGATCCCCAAAACCGTTCAACCGTCTTAGATCTGCTTCCTCAAAAAATTCGTTATGGTCAAGGGCTTCACCCGGTGGGTCGGTTAGATGTAGAATCAACCGGAGCGCTTCTCTTAACAAACGATGGTGAGTTAACTTACTATCTGACTCACCCGCGTCACCATGTTCCTAAAACCTATCAGGTTTGGGTTGAGGGCGTTCCTTTAGAGCAAACGCTAAATCAGTGGCGGCAGGGAGTTTGGTTAGAGGGTCGAAAGACTTCACCCGCTCAAGTCAAAATCATCCATCGTGCAGAAGCAAAAGCACTCTTAGAAGTCATTCTCAAAGAAGGGAGAAATCGACAAATCAGAAGAGTGGCAAATCAATTAGGGCATCCCGTCCTCCAACTTCACCGCACTGCGATCGACTCTATCCGACTCGATTCCCCTAGCAAGCCTGCCTTGCAAAGCGGCGATTATCGCCCTCTAGAAAGTTTTGAGATTCGTGGTTTGAAAGACCAAATCGACCTGATAAATATTAAGTCGCCCGCAGAGATCCAGGAGCATAGCAGATGAATAAGCCAACCCTCCCAACAAATCGAGAACAAGCAGAACGGCTGGCAGAAATGGGGTTGCAGTTGTGTGAGTTGAGACAGCAGCAGGAGATCTCTTTAGAACAAGTTGCCAGCCAGACTCGTATTCAGCCCCGTTTATTGCGGGCGATCGAGCAAGGCAAACTAGAAAATTTGCCTGAGTCTGTCTATATTCAAAGTTTTATTCGTCAATATGCAGACGCGATCGGCTTAAATGGGGTCGAGTTTGCGAGTACCTTTCCAACCCTTTATCGGCTTCCTGATTCTCGTCCATCTTGGCGCAGCCTACCAGGAGCACAATTGCGTCCAGTGCATCTATATCTGCTATACATGCTGTTGATTATCTCTGCCGTTAACGGGCTGTCTTATCTCCTCAATCCCTCAGTCAGGCAACCTGAATTAGCGAATGCAGACCTAAACGTGCAGCCAGTAGCTCCGGCTGCGATCGGTCCCGTCAACCCGTTGCAGGCGGTGGCAAAATCAGGTTTGGCACTAAAGCCGCCCGGGGTACAGAAAGCGGTTAGAGTTGGGCTGATGCTGACCTCGCAGTCTTGGGTTCGAGTCGTGGCAGATGGCAAAACTGAGTTTGAAGGCGTTCTCTCAGAAGGGACTCAACGCACCTGGGCTGCAAACCAGAAAGTCATTGTCCGGGCTGGAAATGCTGGCGGAGTCATGGTGTCATTTAATGATGGACAGTCTAAAAAGCTGGGAGAACCGGGTGAGATTGAAGAAATGGCGTTTCCCCCCGATCCTCGCTTTGCAACGTTACCCGATGCCGTTCATGAGATGAGCACCAGTCCATTAGCGCCTCGTGAAGCAAATTCTCCTAATACCCAATAGTCTCAATCTTTATTCTTCGATCGGAACGGTGCACTCTGGAGCATCGTTCCAGGGACTGTTCACACTCAAACTAACTGGATAAGTAGACATGCGATCGGCATCGTAAGGACGCAAAAGCGCCTGTAGCGGTTCTGACTGCTGAAAGGCTGGATCAAGCCATTGCTCGTAGCAGTCTGTGGGTAAGATGACGGGCATCCGCTCGTGCACTTGAGCCACTAGCGGATTCGCCTCTGTTGTCAGTATGGTGCACGTCTCCAATACGTCACCCTCTGGGGCTTGCCAGCGCTCCCATAAGCCCGCAAACGCAAACGGACTGCCATCGCTTAAGCGAAAGTAAAAGGGCTGCTTCTTGCCCGACTGTTTGCGCCATTCATAAAAACCATTGGCAAGAATGAGACAGCGATGTTGCTTAAAGGCAGATCGAAACGAGGGTTTTTCAGCCACGGTTTCCGATCGCGCATTGATCATTTTTGCCCCGATCGCCGGATCTTTTGACCACGACGGAATCAGTCCCCATCGGAGCGGCTTGAAGTGACGATCGCCTTTTGCGGTTGCCACGATCGCGGGAATAGTCTGCGTGGGTGCAATGTTATAGCGAGGCTGCCAGTCAGGAACCTCGGCAAGTTGAAAGGCTTCAGCGATCGCATCACCTGCAAGACTTTGACTAAATCTTCCACACATAACGGAATTAATTCCTAAAAAACAGGTAATGAATGCCCATTGCGCTCCATTACCCGCTCTAAAATATTTGAGATTGAACTATTTGAAATCGATCTTTTGAGTGTCTTTGTGATGCTTCACTTGGGAAACCACGTTGTAGGCGTGCTCTCCAGGTTCTTCACGGGCATCGACTGCGCCCTCAGTGGAGCCACCGATCGCCTTCCACTCAGTTAATCCACCCTTTAGCTCGGCAACCGATCGAAACCCCGCGTCTCGCAGCGCAGCAGCAGCCTGTGCTGTTTCTGGGTCATTTGCACCATAGACATAGATATCTCGTTCTGGCTCTAGACTGCCTTTTGCAAGGGTGACTAACTCATCAAGTGGGAAGTCCATCGCGCCCATCACATGGCTATCATTAAATAGCTCACGGGGACGAATATCTAAAATCGTCAGCGCGGGTTCGCCCCACTCTAATCGAGATTTTAAATCATGCACCGAAGATTCTTTCTTTAAGTCAGGAGGAGTTGGTGTGATATTGGGCAATGCCTCTTTAGCGTTTTTAATAACATCTTCAAGTCCCATAGTTACCCTCAACTTCTTTAATCAACATTCCCTGCAAATGTAGTGAAAAGCTGGGAGAGAGATAATCTGTCTCAGGTGAGAGGCAGCACTTGTCTTTAGGCAGAAAAGTCTTTCGTCACCTCACAGAGGCGCTGCCACGCTCTTTAAACAACGCAATGATTAAACTTCTTGCAAAAGTCTGAAGATGCCCTCATCCCTAACCTCTTCTCCCAAGCTTGATAGAAAGGGAACTCGATTCAAAGTTCCTCTCCCAAATGTGGGAGAGGGATTTAGGATGAGAACAGGAACTTTTGCAAAGGTCTATTGAAAGCCATCATATCTCCAAGGAGTCGGGTCAACTGCTAACCCCTGCACATATAAACCCCAATGCAGGTGAGGTCCGGTTGCGGCACCAGTGCCCCCTAGAGCACCGATCGTTTGTCCCGCTTTGACCATCTCTCCCTCTTGGACATCAATGCGGCTGAGATGTAGAAAAATGCTCGATACTCCCTGTCCGTGATCGATCCCGATACAGTTGCCGTGAATCTTGAATCCCTGCGATTCACGACCGACTAGAGTAACCCGACCACTCGCCGGGGCGATGATCGCAGAGCCGTAGTTCCCGGCATAATCCACCCCTCGATGATAGTAATCTTTGGCAAACTCGCCGTTGTAGTAGCGCCGCACCCCATAGCCCGTAGTGATATCACCTGCATTCGGACGCAGTAATTTTCCTTGCCAAAACTTTTGGGGACTGACAATCTGCTTAAAGGCATCCACTCGATCGAACTCCAGATCAGTCCCGTTATCGCTTTTGCCTGGAGGTAGCCAGATGCTTTGAGTCGGGAACGATCGCGGCTTTAAGTTCACCGTCAGTTCTTGTACGTCTTGCCCGTCGTTGACCCGAAGCGGCAACTTGCCCGGACGATCGAGCGGGGTAGTCGGCAAAAGTGCCCGAAACTGACTATTCCCTTGATCAAACGTTGCGTAGGTTTTAGCGCCCATCGTCACCGTGGGATTGTTGCTCGACTGAACCATAACAGAGAGCGTGTCACCCAACTGAGGAGATGCAGGCGTAATCTTGGCTTGTAGAGCACGAGAGGGTTGTGCCATCACGAGAGCGATTACGACTAAAACCGCTAGAGATGATTTGAAGCGGGACGATCGCTTAAACCAGGCCAGCCGAATGACTGAGATGAAGCGATTTCGTAAGTGCAATGCGTCGAAACCCGTGTAGGGAAAGGTCATCGTGAGGAGAACTCCTTAGCGATCTTAGATTTTGGATTGACTGTTAACTTAGAAAACCAAGTGCGAATTTTGGTTCAATAATTCTAGAGTGGTTTGACGCTCATAAAACCGGAACCTCTACAAATCCAAAACCCAAAATCTCGTCTAAGCGGTCTTACCAATTACCCCATCGACCAGCCAATTCATTGCTTCAAGTTCGCCAGCTTTTTGAGAATATTCTTTGCCAGCGGGCAGCAGCACTTTGCCTGCGTTGTCCTTCAGTTCACCTTTATAGATGGTTAAGGTGCCAGCCATGAGTTGAGCTTTTGCGGCTTCTGCATCTTTCTTAGCTGCCTCACTCACCGCAGGACCATAAGGAGATAATTTGACGAAGCCATCCTTAAAACCTCCTCGCAGAAGGTGGGGAATTCCCCCATTCATCAATGTCTTACCCTCTTGAATCACCTTGGCATAGTTGGCATAAACGCTTGTCCAATCCCACTCTGCCCCGGTTAAATAGCCTTTTGGAGCCAGCGAAGATTGGTCTGCGTGATAGCCACCTGTGTAAATGCCACGTCGCTCTGCCGTTTCGATTACAACTTTGGGGCTGTCTACGTGACACGTAATCACATCGATTCCCTGATCGACCATGCTATTGGTGGCTTCTGCCTCTTTCACCGGAACTGACCAATCGCCTGTGAAGACGACTTGCGTCGTGATCGTCGGTTTGATGGTGCGTGCGCCCAAGGTGAAGCTGTTAATATTTCGCAGAACTTGCGGAATCGGTTTTGCGGCGACAAACCCCAACTTGCCTGTCTTGCTAGTGTGAGCAGCAACAATCCCCGAAATATATTGCATCTCATCAATGTAGCCAAAATAGCTGCCGACATTCTTTGGGTGCTTGCCTTCAATATACATGCCGCCACAGTGGAAGAACTGCACCTCTGGATATTCAGCCGCGACTTTGAGAATGTGAGGATCAAAATAGCCAAACGACGTTGGAAACAAAACATTTGCTTTATCTTGCTCGATCATGTTCCGCATCACTTCCTGTACCTCAGTGGTTTCAGGAACGCTTGCCTGGTCGATCGTTTTGACTCCTGCAATTTTCGACAGCCCCTCTTTTCCTTGAAAGTGCGCCTGGTTATAGCCAAAGTCATCTTTGGGACCAACGTAGATAAAGCCCATGATCAGATCTTTTGCCGAGGCAGACGAAGCAGATGGAGAAGCACTACCACTGTCAGCCGTAGGTTTAGCAGGGGTGCAGCCCGTCCAAAGTCGTGACGTTGCGCCAAAAGCGCCTGCCGCCAATAAGCCTCGAATCACCTGGCGACGCGATAGAGATGAAAGGGGTTGATGGCTCAAGGGTTCCTCCTTATAAATGAATGATTCTTAAACGTAAAATTGATTAGCTACGCTAGCTAGGCTCTAGAAATCGATTGAAGCATCCCTCTTTAGGGTGACTTTGTATCGTAAATTACGATCAGAGACAGTGATTTGAGAGCGACCGTCCTCTCCCTCAAAAGAATGTCAGCGGTAGACGGTCGATCGCTCCACGCATCTCCTAGACTGTCCATAGTTTCAAGCCTTGAATTTATGACGACGTATGATTGGATTGTGGTCGGTGCTGGAATTACAGGTGCTGCCCTTGCTTATGAACTGGCAAAACAAGGCTTTTCAACCCTGCTGTTAGAGCAACACGACCCCCTAAAGGGAGCCACCCGCTATAGTTATGGGGGCATTGCTTACTGGTCAGGCACGACTGAGCTAACCCGACACCTCTGTACAGAAGGTATCGATCGCCACCGCATTTTATCAGACGAGTTAGACGCAGATACGCAGTTTCGAGAACTGGATTTGCTGCTGACGATCGCCGCACACAGCGATCCGCAAACTCTGGCACAACGCTATGCCAGTTTTGCGATTCCGCCTCGCTTGCTGAGTGTTAAAGAAGCGTGCGAGTTAGAACCGTTGTTGAATCCAACGGCGATCGCAGGAGCACTTACGGTTCGGCACGGTCACATTGATGCAGCACTGACGACTCAAGCATATTGCCGAGCTATGCAGCGCTTGGGAGGCGACCTCAAAATCTCTCAGGTTATAGGGTTTATCAAAGCAGGTGACAGTCAGATCAGGGGAGTAACCACGACGAGCGGTACTTTATACGCCGCTAACATTGTCATCTGCACCGGGGGAATCACCCGCCACCTGCTGCAAGAATCTGGAATTCGGGTCAAGCAATACTTCACCCATGCCGAGATTATCGAAACGCCTCTCACCGATTTGAAGTTAAGCACTCTAGTCATGCCAGCCGAAGCAGAGCGGTTTCAACTAGAATCTGCGGCGACTCAGCCTGCGGTTGCCGACCTGTGGAATGAACCGGGACATGAACCTGTGCCAGCAATTTTAGATGCAGGAGCCGTTCAGTTTTTAGATGGCAGAATCCGGATCGGACAAACGAGCCGCACCCTGACCGATCCTAAAGCGACGATCGACCCCATTCAAAGCGAAGCCGACCTACGAACTAAAATCAGCACCGTCCTCCCCGCCCTTGGCAGTCTCCCTGGCACCTGGCACCATTGCACTATTGCTTTTAGCCAAGATAGCCTCCCGCTCGTGGGTGCCATTCCCTCGATCGAGGGAATGCATCTCTTCTCAGGCTTTAGCAACCCACTCGCGATCGTGCCAACGATCGCTCAACGATTCGCCGCCCATGTGACTGGAAAGGACGACGAGATCATTGAGCAACTATCACCCAGTCGATTCAGTCAGTAATTCGGGCTCAATCACTCACTAGAAATTGAACTGTGTCCGTAAGCTACCCACAAAAACAGTGGGATTGCTGTCGAAGTTGTTCGCATTGAAGATGGTGTAGAACGTGGGCACTAAGGCAATATGCTGATTGAGCGGATAGAAGTAAGAGGCTTCTAGCTCATACTGAATGCCGCCATCGCCACCTCCAGATGCAAAATAAGTGCGCCCTTTAGTGATATCCATTGGCATCAAGAACGTGAGCGTGCCCAACGCGCCTTTCTTGCCTAAGTCAGGGAAACCAACACCAACTTGAAAAGATTGAGTTCTGACTTTCTGGTCGATCGGGTTTAGCTTAGTGTTGGCGAAACTATAGCGCCCAAACACGCCGAACCCTGGGGTGAGCGTCCAGTCGAAGTTAACCCCAAACATATCGGCTGTAGCATACTTCAGACCGCCCCCGACTACCCCATTTGAGAAGCCGGGACCTGCATCCAAGTAACCGTAGGGAATCGGTTCTCCGATCGAGCCTCCGACTTGTCCACCGTAGGCTTGAATGCGAGTGCGATTATATTGCAAGCGCAGATTAATAGTCTTAGTGGGTGAGAAGGTAAGTTCTGCTGAGGCAGTGTTGGTGCCGCCAAATAACCCAAACTGTGGGTTGCTCGACGTGTTGAAGCCAAACTGTGGAGACAGGAATTCAGTGTTTTCGCCCAGATAGCCTAGCGTTAAGCGGAACTGCTTGCTCAGGGTGACATCAATCACAGCACCTGACCCGCGATCGATCGCGTTGGATTGGGAACTGTTCGACGTGTCAAAACTGGCACCTGAGTTGAAGATGAAGTTGAAGCGGTTGGCATCAAAGTGACGATACCAGTTAATGCGAGGACCTACCGTTATCTTCACCGCGTCATTTAGCGGAAAGGTGTAGAAAAAATCGCGAATCACGACATTAGGGACCCCGTTGGTGACACCGCCTGTTTGGTCAAAGAAGGGAACACCTGACGTATTATAAAAACCAGCCGACGCATACTGGTTATAGGGAGAAACGCCATTTCCAGCCGCCAATTGAGTCACCAACTGGTCTTTCCCAGTGAAGGATGTTGTGAGGGTTAACCAGGTTAGGAAGCTTTCGGTGATACCAGGATCTTGAGCCGTCAGGACAGTCGGTCGTCCAGCAGCATTACGGGTTGTAAAGAATCGTCCTAGCGCATTCCCTTCGCTGCCAGGGGGACCTTCAAACTTAACTCCCCTGCCAGCGGTTGCACCTGAGACATTGATCCAAACGTTGCCAGATAGCTTGGTGGTCGTTGAAAACTGCTGTTTTTCAAGGGTGGTGGTTCGCGCTTCAAGGGCATCGACTCGACCGCGCACGGTGGCTAATTCTGCCGCGAATTCTTCTTGCAGCTTTTGCAGAGTCACCAAGTCTTCTTTTTTAACTAGATTTGCGCTGGAAGCGGCGATTAGCTCGTTGATGCGATCGAGACACGCATTCAATCCGGCTGCAAACTCATAGCGAGTCAGCGCCCGGTTGCCACGATAGGTTTTGTCAGGATAGCCCACGATGCAGCCATAGCGCTCGACGAGTGATTGTAGCGCTTGAAACGCCCAATCTGTCGGTTTAACGTCTGTTAATTGAGATACGGATGTGACTTGTGACAAAGATTGGTCAGCAGCATCTGCTTCAGTTGGCTCTAAGTCTGCGACTCCGTTTACCGCATCCAAGCTGACGGTCGTTGAGTCTCCAACCGCCTTGACTGGGGATTGCGGAGCGATCGTAGCTTCGGGTTTCTCAACTGCTAACGGTGCTGACGGGTTAGCAGCAAGTTTGTTAGAAGACGGTTCGACGCTTTTTAAATCAAGCTTTGCAGTCGTTGAAACGGCTAGAGAATTAGCAACGGCAAGGTTAAAGGGTTTCGGAGCCGATTCTGCTCGACCGACTTGAGAATTGGCGCTGTAGAGAACTGCCCACGCGATCGGAGACAGCAACAGAGACTTCCAAATTTTGGACTTGCTAAACATCAGCCTCACACCTATATCTAAAGACATACTGAAGTGTGAATTTATCAGACATAGCGCGATAATTATGTAGCGCCAAGTACAACTTGTATTCTAAATAACATAGGTCTGTCACATCAACGCCACAAACCGTTAAGCCTTTGCTTCCAGACTTTCCAGACGGCTTTTTAGCTCCTGATTATCTTTCTTAAGCTGATCAACTTCCTCACGCAGTTGCTTGACCGCTTTATCAGAACCCGCTCTTTTCTGCACAGTCTGAACCGATTCTTCGGCAAGGCGACGCACCCGCCCATCGGGGGTTTGATCCACTAGGGATTGCAGAATGCCGATCGCTTTAGTCGTTTCCATCTGTCCCAAGGCGATGACAACTGCCACTTGAGTCAAAAAGAACGTTTCTCTCGACAATTCCTGCAATCGCTCTAAGATCCGCTCTAAGTTGGCGTTGGTTTGTCCACTAGAGAGGGCACCGAGGGCGCGAATTGCTGCTAGACGAAGCGGTTGCGGAACTCCGAGCGTCGTGTAGTTTAAAACCATACTTAAAGCAGATTCGGAGGTTGTGAGGTAACTGAGAGCACCGATCGCGCCCGATCGCACGACTTCGTTCCAGCCTTGCCGCTCTTTGAGAACGCTTTGCAGCAGCTTCAGCACTTCTTCTGCGTTGGAATCGCCCGATCCAGATGCTGAGACTTTGCCTAAGCTTCGCAAGGCAGACGCTTCGACGTAATAACTGGCATCGCCTTTCTCAACTACAGATTTGAGCGCTTCATAGCTTTCGGGCGTTTTGACCTGGGCTAAGGCTTCTACCGTGGCTCGTCGCACTCGCGCGTCTAGATCTTTGAGTCCTAACAGCACACCTTTGACCGCTTGATCGAGTTTGACACTCGCTAAATTTCGGCTGATTTCAGCCCTGACTGCCCAAAAGCTATCTTTTTGCAGCGCTTCAGACAAGATTTTGACGGCTTCTAATCCGCCTTTTTTGGCGATCGCTTCCACGGCAGAGAGGCGAGAAATCGGATCGGGATCGTGCTGAAGTTGGGCTTTGAGTTCCGGCATGGAATACTCCAGCACCACTGTTTTGAGATGATGATTGCCGACATCGAAGCTGACAAAATCCGGCTTCTGCTCAAGTGGAAAGTAGAAACTTTGCTCTCGATCGTGCACACGAACCGTGAACGATTTCACACTCTTTTCTGCAAAACCAAAGCCGATCGGAATCTTCAAATCAAACAATTCTTTTGGATTTAAGTCGCTGGCTTGGGTTTGAGTGACGGTGACTTTAGCGAGACTGCTGTCTCCATCCCATGCATAAGCCACTTTGTAATCAGGGTGTCCGCCGCGATAAACATATTGATCAAATAAGAACATCAGATTGCGTCCGGTGGCTTTCTCGATCGCTCTCAGCAAATCCACCGTTTCGACCGTTTTGTGAGCATTGTCTGCGAGAAACGTCGCGATCGATTTCCAAAACAAGTTGTCGCCCAACTCAGCCCGAATCATGTGATAGACACAGGCTCCTTTCTCGTAAATGTGGTGATCGTAAAGCTCGATCGCTTCTCGATAAATATGAGTTACGAGGGGGCGACGATAGCGAGACGCATCTTCATCGATATAGCTGCGGGCTTCACCCAGTAGATAATAAGCGGCATCGTCAGAGCCATATTCTTGCTCAAACCACAGCACTTCTGCATAGGATGCCATGCCTTCTTTAATCCAGGCGTGTGACCAGTGCTTGATCACCACTAAATCGCCAAACCATTGATGTGCCAGTTCGTGAGCGACTAGGGATTCAGTGCTGCGGTTGTCGATCGCGGCTCGTTCATCCAGCAAACAGCGATCGGTCAACAGCGTCGTCGAGGTGTTCTCCATGCCACCGAAGATGAAGTCATCGACGCACACTTGAGCATATTTAGGATAGGGATAAGGATAGCCATATTTTTGGCTGAAAAACTCAATCATTCGAGGCGTTTTGCCCATGCTGAGACGAGCTTGCTCCTCACGTCCTTTCTCGACGTAATAGGTAACAGGCTTACTTTGCCAATCGTCTTTCAATTCGGCAAAGTCTCCGATCGCCAGCGTCACCAAATAGCTAGGATGAACTTGCTTTTGCAGCCAGTGATAAATTTTACGATCGCCCTGCGTCTCAGTGCCAATCAATTCACCATTTGAAATCGCCATCAATGACTGCGGCACATTAACCTGAATCTCAGACGTAGCAAGCTGCCCCGGATAGTCAAAACAGGGAAACCAGAAGCGAGAATCTTCGTCTTCGCCTTGAGTCCAAACCTGAGTTGGCTTGTCAGGGTAGTGCTGATCTGGAGCGACAAAGTAAATGCCTCGCTGCGGGGTTTCGACTTGGTAAGCGATCGCTAATTCAATCACGTCTCCGATTTTCGTCGGCTGCTTAAGACGAACGTGAAGCTGTTCGCCATCATAATCAAACGTCTGCTCGACATCTGCGACTTTAACAGACTGAATATTAAGATTAACGGCATCTAAGGTTAGGCGATCGATGCCATCGCGAATGGGGTTCAGCCTCGTCAGGCACGTCCCTTGATAGCTTTGGTTAGGAATATCAAACGTTAGATCAAGAAAAATATGTTCCACTTGACCCGGACGATCAGGCACATAATGAGGGCGCGCCCCCGGCAATTCAAAAGACTTGTGACCGTTGTTGTCAGCATCAAGATGAGAGTGCAGCATGGCTAATTAATCTAATCGCTTGATTGAAACGCTTGTTGAGAAGAACTATAAGGGTTAGGAGACTGGTGTGAAATAAAATCCCCGGCTGGGGTTGTCTGTAGGTTCTGGCTCCGCTCAACCCACTACACTTGACACAGCCCACTGAAAATGATGAAGGTTGAGCGGAGCCGAAGCCTGATCTACCAATCCTTCATTAAACCAATCCTAATAGACTTGCCATGAGAGCTTTTTGAGCGTGCATCCGGTTTTCTGCCTGATCCCAAATTTTGGATTGAGCACCCTCCATTACGCCATCCGTAATCTCCTCGCCTCGGTGCGCTGGGAGACAGTGCAGCACGATCGCGTCTTGATTGGCATAAGTCATCAACGTCTCATTCACCTGATAAGGCTGAAAGATGGGGATTCGAGCATCTGCAAGGTCTTCTTGACCCATGCTTGCCCACACGTCGGTATAAAGAATATGCGCACCTTTGGCAGCCGCGATCGCGTCATTGGTCACAATCACTTCTGAGTGTCCAGCAGCGATCATTTTGGCTTGCTGCACGATCGCGTCGCTAGGCTGATAGTCTAACGGTGATGCAATGTGAATGTTTATGCCGACGAGCGCACACCCTAACAAGAGAGAGTGGGCAATGTTATTGCCATCTCCTAAATAGGTCAGCGTCAAGCCTGAAAGCTTACCAAACGTCTCTTGAACCGTCTGCAAGTCTGCCAAAATCTGACAGGGATGCTCTAAATCAGTCAACGCATTGATGATCGGAATGTTTGCATATTGGGCAAAGGTTTCGAGGTCTCGCTGGTCGAACGTGCGAATTGCCAAAATATCGACATAGCGATCGAGCACTCGCGCCGTATCTGTAATCGGTTCACCTCGCCCTACCTGAGTAGAACTGACTGCTAGATCGATGACCTGCCCACCTAATTGAGCCATTGCCACTGTAAAGCTAACACGGGTGCGGGTAGACGCTTTATAAAACAGCAATCCCAAGACCGGAACGTGACCATTAATAGTCGCGATCGAGTTCACCTTCCCGGCTTTCATCTGTGCTGCTAAGTCAAGCAGGGCTATGATTTCCTCTGCGCTGAGGTCTGCTAGCGTCAATAAATCCCGTCCCTTTAATCCAGCCATTTCGTCCTCGATCGCTGCGCCTAAACAACTAAAAAATGGTCTGCACTTCAGTTGAAGCACAAGCAAACATCATAGAACCCAATCAAATCTGAAAGGGTTAGCCTAGCGCAAAAGTTTCAAGTTTTTTCAAAGTCCCACCAAATTGAACAACAAATTCACCCGATGCTGTAGAGACGTTTCGGTGGAACGTCTCGCCGATGTCGCCATGACCAAGCAATCTGAAACAACGATCGCCACACAACAAGGGGCTTAAACCCCTTGTTAATGAGTGAGTATAGTTTGGACAATAGAGCCAAACCCCTAGCCAGCGTTCTTTAACTCAGCCGTCTTCACCGAAAGTTGCTGAGTCTGATCGCCCCGCCGCAGTTGAACTTTAAGCGTCTGTCCCAATCGACTATTTTCAACGACCCCTTGAAGCTGTTCAGCCTTTGTGATCGCTTGCCCATCTACCTGAGTAATCACATCGCCTCGACGTAGACCCGCCACTGCCGCAGGCGTATTGGGCAACACCCGAATCACAATCACTCCATTCACTTCAGGCACTATAAACGCTGAATTGGGATCGCTATTGTTTTGCTGAGCAATTTCTGGAGTCAGCGTCGTCATCTGCACACCTAGATAGGGATGCGGAATCGTTTCGCCTCGTGCCAGTTGATCTTTGATAGACTTTGCTTTGTTAATCGGAATCGCAAACCCGATCCCCATCGCATCGGCTCGAATAGCGGTGTTGATGCCGATCACTTCGCCCCGATCGTTCAATAACGGTCCTCCAGAATTGCCGGGATTAATCGCGGCATCGGTTTGAATAAAGTCAATCCGCTTGTCAGGAATGCCGACCTGAGCGCTCGATCGCTTCAAGGTGCTCACAATCCCCAATGTGACTGTGTTGTCTAAACCGAGCGGATTGCCCACCGCGATCGCCCAGTCACCCACCTGCACCTGGTCTGAATCAGCTAGAGGCGCAACGGGTAAATCAGTGCCATCGATCTTGACCACCGCGAGATCGGTCACTTCATCAAAGCCTCGCACCTTACCTTCAAAAGTTCGCCCATCTTTGAGCGTCACGGTCACTTTATCGGCACCATTAATCACATGAGAGTTGGTCAAAATCACCCCACTTTGATCAATCAAAAAGCCCGAACCTTGACCCCGCAACCGTTCTTCTCTAGGAGCTTGAGGAATTGCTTCGTCTCCAAAAAAGCGCCGAAAGGTTGGATCTTCATAGATGGGATCAACCGTTGCTCGACGAGTCACCGTCCGTTCTGTGTCAATGCGAACGACAGCAGTTCCTACGAGTTTGACTGCCTCTGCCACAAAGCTGCCTTGCTGAACCGCTTTCTTAGGCGGCACAATGACTTCTGTCGTCTGAGGAGGAGTGGCTAATCCCAATAGAGGGGCAGCCTGAGACGGAAGAGGATGAGCGATCGTCACCCCTAAACCCAAAAAAATCGATAGCACGATCGCAGTCACTTGACGAAGAAATCTAGAAGACTTGTGAAATTGCATAGCATCAACTCATAACGTTCGATCAAGCTGAGGGACGATCGTACCGGGGCTACAATCGTCCATTCGTTTACACCAGTTAAATCTATTTTGCCAATTTCTACCCAAATCTGTGTAGTTGATGAATCAGTTCTTCTGGAAACCCCAATCTGTAGTCTAAGATCGTAAATACCGTAGAAAACCGCTTCAGAGGCGACTTGCCATGACCACCTCCGATCGTCCCCGTCAAGAGCTAGACAACCACTCTGACGCTGATCACCCTCACGCTCATGGCTCTTCTGCTCATCCTCACGTTCACACCGAAGAGTCACAGCGCAAAGTCGTGAATCGCCTCTCTCGAATCGAGGGGCATATCCGAGGCATCAAAACGATGGTGCAGAGCGATCGTCCCTGTCCCGACGTGTTAGTGCAGGTTGCGGCGGTTCGGGGGGCGCTCGATCGAGTCGCCCGGATGATTCTCGACGAACATCTGACTCAGTGCATTGCCCGTGCCGCCAAAGAAGGCAATATCGAAAATGAAATTGAAGAGTTAAAAGCAGCCCTCGATCGGTTTCTAATTTAACGATCAAAGGCTGATCTTGGGTTCTAAATATCTAAGCCACTGCCGCAAATAACTCCTCAAATGGCTTCTCTGCTGCATCGGGTTGGGCAACAATTTCTACAATTTTGTTGCGTGCATTGGGCTGAAGGACGGCTTCTACACAAACCTGTGCCACTTTTGTGCGGGGAATGCTGCCCTCGGAAAGTGTGTCTTGAGATGACATGACGATCGAGTCGGCATTGTCTTCATTTTTTAACCCACCGGGACGCACGATCGTGTAAGTTAATCCACTGTTCCGAAGATAGTCTTCACCCTGCTTTTTCCAGACCAAAATTAGCCAAAACAAATTGAGGGGATGGAAAAATTTTGAGGTACACAAAGAAGACACCATCACAAACTGCTCGATTCCCACTGCTTTGGAGGCATCGACGAGATTTTTGGTTCCTTCGTAGTCCACTTTATAAGGACCTGTAGGATCAAAACTGGGACGGGCACCCGTGGCAGAAAATAGCACCGTGCTGTCTCCGATCGCCATCTTTAAACTCTCGACGTTCATCAGATCGCCTGTCACTAACTCAACGCCCATCGGCAGGGTCGTCTGTGCAGCTTGCCTATCTCGCACAAACGCCCGAACGGGAATGCCTCGATCAACTAATTGTTGAATGATTCGCCGTCCTGTTTCTCCGGTTGCCCCCGCGACAAATGCTTTCATGAATACTTTCTCTATATTTATTGAGTAACGTTTACTACTGGATCTCTAGCAACCTTGCCGCTATTCTGACATCTGGTAAAGGTAAGACTCTAGAGAACAGTCTTCCGCACCATTGGAGATCAATGGGTGACTTTGAGCAACTCTTGTGTTTGATAGGGATTCTAAGATACATTACGCAATGTTGCTATAGATGGCTGAAGAAGCCGTAATCTACTTTGACAAGCTGTAGAAACTACTGAACCTATGATTTAGCAACTGAGAAAACCCTTAATGTTAGTCAGACTAGGTATCCGGGATAACCCTGTGTTTTAGCCAGAAGATTTAGATTCGGTAAATTTTCAGGGGAGATGCTCGTCGGTCGTGAAAGATTGAATATCTCAGGGAACTTTATAAATAGACATAAGGCAACTAACGTAAGAGAAGTGTGTATGCAGTCTCAACCGACCGACCACCAATTTATTCAAACCGCTCACACACGACTGCCCCATCTGTCAGATCTCAACTCGACCTCTTTAGACCTAACTCAGAGCGTGACCGAGCCAACTCAGTTTCGCAGCCACTTTGTAGATAGCATGGATATGTATGCTGATTTGCATACCGTTGCTGGCTATTTAGATGCCCATTCTGACTGGTTTCGTCGCTGTGCTCACCCGATGCAGGTAGACTCGATCGGGCGTAACAGCTATGCGCTGATTATTGGCAGTTTCGGTGCCTTTGGTTATGAGGTAGAACCTAAAGTTGGCTTAGATCTTTTGCCCCAAGATCATGGCATTTATCGCATTGAGACCGTTCCCGTTCCAGGCTATTCAACGGCTGGCTATGATGTCGATTTTCGGGCGGCACTAGAGCTAGTAGAAGGGAGTCACCCTGCGACAAAAACGGGATCTACCTCGGCTAAAATGACTCAAGTTCAATGGCAGCTAGATTTAACGGTGACAATTCAGTTTCCGCGATTTATCCATGCGTTGCCTGACCTAATCATTCAGCGAACGGGCGATCGTATCCTCTGTCAAGTGGTGCGCCAAGTCTCTCGACGGTTAACCCAGCGCGTTCAAGAAGATTTTCACTCTTCGCATGGGTTATCAATGCCAAAACGGTCTAGAAAGTGGCTCTAATCTGGTTTCTAGTTCCGATTTATCTTTCGTGCTTTTACAAATCAGGAGTTTCTCGATCGAGAAGCTCCTGATTTGTTTTTGATTAGCAGACCTAACATCTTTGAGAGAAATCTTTCCCTACGGGTTTTCCGAATGGATGATGTCAATAATAATGCTATCCAAGATAGCATCAAGACGCTTCTCGTGGAAAAGTCACCGCTTTAAGACAATCTTTCCGTATTATCCTTATTAAATTCGTTGAGATTTTTACGCAGATCATCGTGGAAGTTCTGCTAAATAAGAGACAGAGAAATGCTATACCTGAGAAGTAGACTCGACTCATAAATGGGTGAAGATGATAGGCGTAAAAACCTCTGTTTTAGCGATGTTGACCCTGGCAACACTTTTAGCTTTTCCCCGAACAGCACTCGCAGATTTTATGGCTAACAGTGGTAGCGGCGGCTACTACGACAAAAACACCAGCCGATCTTATCGCTATGAGTATGAAGTGTGGTCAAACGACAACAACACTGAGTATACGTTAAAGGTTTGGGATTCAAAAGACTATCCCAATGGTTCGTCCTATCGCTCAGTCAGCTTTGAATCTGCTGGTAAGGCGTTGGATTACTTTGATTGCCACTATGCTGGAAGAGAGGACGTTTGCAGGCAGATGAGATAACAGCCACTTTCATCAAAGCGTATTTGTGAAACTCCGCTTACTCATTCTGTAGGAAGGTGTTGTGTAACATCCCTAGAGAATTTTTTGTGGCGTTTTAGGGAGTCGTGCATTTTTAACTGGGCTATTTAAGAAAGGTGGGAAAGAACAGCCGATCGCAATGACGATCGCTCTCAACAATTCAGCCGCTTGCTCCGTCACAGCATTATCTAGCAGAACAGTATAAGAACCCGTCTCCACGATCGCGATTGATGACTAGTCGGCAGTCGCAGTCTATGCAAACTACTAAGTAGGAAGTCGCAATTAAAATCAACTGGTATGGATGGGTTTCGGCTCCGCTCAAAGCTAAAGCTCATAGAGGGTTGAGCGGAGCCGAAACGCGTCTTTGGATTAATCCTACTTACTCCCTTAGCTGAAACTCAGAGTTCCCAATTGCAGTATCACCCCCCCGTGTTTAAGGATCTTGATCGACCGCTTCAACAACACAAAAAAAGGGAGCTACTTGCCCCCCGGTTCGCTTATTGTGAATGGAATCAACGTTCTATGCTTTTCTAAGCAGCTTGCGCTTGACGGTTAGTAGAGCACCTAACCCCACTAACGCCATCAGCGCAGACGGTTCAGGAACGCGCTTTTTCGGAACGACTCCCTGAAGTTTGATCTCGTAGTTTCCACTGTGGGAGATGCCATCACTCTTCTCAACCAGATTAGATTTTGTTGCAGAAAAGCCGTAGCCATAGTCGGTCAGCCCATTGTAGGTGTACTTAAAGACTTCGCTTGCTTGAACGGCACTGGTTCCTAACTGGTTTTTTAAGCCAGTAATTTTAGCTTTGTTTTGTTGGGTTTGTGTTGAGGTTCCAGTCAAGGTCGCTAGATAGGCATCCAGTGATTTTGTGATCAGCGAATTAGCATTTAGATGACCCGCCAAACCGATTTGGATCTCGCCCGTCGTGTCGTTTTGATTCACATAGGAAATGTTGGGGTCACTGAAGCGTTCAAAGCCGCCATAAGCTTTGAAGATGTTGAATACCTGCGCTCCATCACTGGTGCCCACCAAACTACTAAACCCGTTTTGAGTGAGGGTCTGACCAAACCAATATTGACCAAACGTGCTGCCTTTGTAGGAACTGTTCCAGTCATCTTTAGTCAGGCTGCTGATGGTGATAGCTTTGTTGCCGATCGTGCCTGTCAGACTCGTATTTTTGTTGAAATCGAAGCCAGACTGTTCACTACTTGCCGCGAGTTCGACGTTGCCTGTGGGGTTGGTGCTATTGCCCCCCAAAACCTTTGTCAAGTTTGCTGGAGTCTTGGCAACCTCAAACGTGTTGGTCGTGTTGGAGTCGTAGATTAGATAGTCAGTTGGGTTAGTGCCGCCGATCGTTGCACTCGATAGAGAGCCTGCAAAGGCTGGAGTGCCCATAATTGCGCTTGCCGCTACGATCGCGGTTGTCATTGCAAGTCCAGGAAGTTTTTTCGCCATAGTGCGCCGTTTTTATGAAGTTGGATGCAGGGGCAACCCTGGAAAGTTCCAGTCCAGCAATTTTTTTGAGAGCCGCGTAGGTTCGGCTACCTTATCCTGCCCACTCTACAAACCCGTTTGTTGAATGGATACAAAGTTCCCGCCAAGCTTTCTACAGCCAGCATCAAGACCCCGTAAAGCTTTTGCAATTGCCAATTTCACTGACTGGGAAAATTATAGAAATTGAGCGATTCGACTGACAGCAATTTCTAAAATTTCTGGAGGATGAACTAGCGCAAATCGGACATAGCCTTCACCCGATTTGCCAAACCCCGCGCCAGGTGAGGCAGCAACTCCAGTTGCTTCTACTAGGTCTGTGCAGAACTTGATCGAGTGGGTTGTCCAGGGTTCGGGTAGTTTTGCCCAAACATATAATGCAGTTTTGGGCGTAGGAACGTGCCACCCGATCTGAGCAAGGGCAGCGATAAAAATATCTCGACGACGACGAAACGTTTCAATAGCTTCTTGAGTGCCTATCTGAGATCCGGTGAGGGCAGCAATCGCCCCATTCAAGATGCCTTGATATTGATTGAAGTCTACTGCCGCTTTGACTTGACGGAGCGCTCGAATCAGATCTGCATTGCCGATTGCATAACCGACCCGAAAACCACCCATGTTGTAAGACTTAGAAAGCGTGAAGAACTCGATCGAGAGGCTCTTATCTGGGTCAGCCTGTAAAATCGATGGCATTGCCGTGTCACTAAATACCAGATCTACGTAAGGAAAGTCATGCACCAAAACCAGATCGTGCTGCTGGCAAAAGGCAACAGCTTCCTGAAAGAAAGAAAGGGGCGCGATCGCGGTCGTCGGATTGTGGGGGTAGCTCAACACCATCATCCGTGACTGCGCTAAAACGTGAGGAGGAATGTCTTGTAAGACGGGCAGAAAGCCGTTTTCCGCCTTTAACGGCATCCGGTAGATCTGACCATTCGCTAAGTGAACGCCCCCTGCATGAGAGGGATAGCCCGGATCGAGCAGCAGTGCAAAATCTCCAGGGTTCAAGATCGCGAGGGGCAGATGGGCAGTCCCTTCTTGAGAACCGATAAGGGGCAAGACCTCTGTTTCTGGATCGATGGCAATTCCAAATCTTTGGGTATACCAACTAGCCGCCGCTTGACGAAAGGCTTGAGTGCCGTGAAACAAGAGATATCCGTGAGTGCTAGGATCGTGGAGCGATCGCGCGATTGCCTCTAGCACATGGGGTTGAGCGGGCAAATCAGACGATCCTAGAGACAGATCAATGACATCACGCCCAGCAGCTTTGGCTTTGGTTTTTGCTCGATCCATGTCAGCAAAGACGTTGGCTTGTAGCGGTTCTAAACGAGTGGCAAATTGCATACACGATCGCTGATCAGCGTTGAGACGACAGAAACAAGATCTCAAGTCTACCGCTTTGAATGGAGAAGCTGTGCCACCTTATGCCGAAAGTTGAGATAACACAAAATCCTCTAGTTTTTGTTTGCTGATGGCTCCTTCACTCGCTTTTTTCACTTCTCCGTCTTCAAAAAATCTAAACGCAGGCACCCCCTCAACTTTGCACATCGAAACTGTTTCAGGATTCGGATCGACTTCCATCTTGATCACCTTTAAGCGATCGTGATAGCTCGACGCAATGCCCTCAACTAGAGGAGCCGTTAGCCGGCATGGACCGCACCACGAAGCCCAAAAATAAACTAGCACGGGCTGTTCAGCTTTCAAAACTTCTGTCTCAAACTCGTTATCCCCAATGACTCGAACGCTACTCATATCGCACTGTTGTTATTAACATCCGTCCACAATTCTAAAGCCTTAGCTCTCCGATACTGGCTGTTTTTGACAGAAACCTCGCAAAAACAAAGATCTCCGACTTCTTCTAAAAGCCGGAGATTTGAATGTGGAATTTCACAACGAGCTAGCTTAAAGCTGATCCAATTGCTTTTTCAGGTCTTCCAACTCGGCATCAACGACTTGTTGATCTTGGGGAGAAACGGTTGTCTTAGCTTGGGAACTGGTCGCAGCCGGGGCAGTTCCAGGCAACTGAGCCTGATTTTGAGACGTGCTCGGAGCCAGCATTTGAGCCTTCATCGCTTCGAGTTCAAGATCGACATCTCCTGACTCTAGCGCTGCAAATTGGCTTTCTAAATCGGCACCTGCCAACTCAGCCGCCGCTTGCGATCGGGCTTCAAGCTGCAAGACCTTTTCCTCCATCCGCTCAAAGGCTGCCATTGCACTGCCTGTGCCGAGGTTACCCACCGTGTTTTGCAACTGCTCTTGAGCTTTGGCAGCACTTGCCCGTGCCCGCAGCATATCTTTCTTGGTTTTCGCTTCAGAAATCTTACCTTCTAGAGCAATCAGACTGCGTTTAAGCGTGTCAACCTGGGTGACTTGTTGCTCAAGTTGAGCCTTGAGCGTGGTGGCGGTATCAGCATGAGTTTTTTTGCGGAGCAACGCCTCACGAGCGAGGTTTTCGTCGCCCTTTTGTAGGGCAAGCTGGGCTTTTTGCTGCCAGCTATTCGATTGCGTTTGCGCCTGGTTATATTGCTGCTCACTGCGTTTTTGGCTGGCGATCGCGCTTGCCACCGCCTGACGCAACTGCACCAGGTCTTCCTGCATATCGATCACAGCTTGTTCCAGAATCTTTTCTGGGTCTTCAGCTTTACTCACAAGATCGTTGAGATTGGCTCTAGCGACTCGGCTGATTCGGTCAAATAATCCCATAATTCTGTCTTTCCTCTTGACGTGTATACAAAAGGGTGTGCTGTAAACCTATAGGTTATCCCACACCGCCGATCGTAGAAAGAAACCTACCGAATCAGCGAGAACCCTCTCGCGTATCGTTCACTATTCTCATGATTGTTTGCCTATCAGACCAGCAATCTTAAAAACTGTTAAAACACAGGCTCTCTACCAGTTTAAGAATTTTGGGTTGAAATCGGTAGACTAACCGAAGTTTTTTATAGAGAATGGGTCACGAGTTGAAAGCTGGGAAAAAGGTTGCACCCACCGATCGCTTTAATTTTCGCATCGCTCGACCCGCCATATCTGTAAATAACAGATCTCCATACAGAAGTTGAGTTGCCATTCGAGTGGCTCTTTCAGATTTAACGCCATATTTGTAGCAAGCGCCCGTCCATTGATAGAAGACTTGAGCGAGCGTCAACGCGGCATCAAAATTGGCTGCAAATTCGGCGTGAATGAGATTGGTGTAATGGTCGGCTGCCTCATCTACCAAGCACTGAGCCGCGATCGCGCCGCTCTTCACGGCATGAAGAATGCCATCCCCAAACAAGGGATTGATCAACCCGGCAGCGTCTCCCACTAATAGAATTCGTCCTTCATGAAGCGGTTCTTTGCCGTTCCAGGTTGGCAAGGGATGAGCGTGAAAGCGGGCTTGGTTGCGATCGACCGACAATCCCATCGCTTCAACATATTGAAAGATGGTGTGCTGGAGTTCGGCTCGAAGAGTCCGGTTGTTTCGAGCATCTTTATGGTTGGGTCGAAACACCCCTGCGCCAATGTTCAGGTGATCGGCTTTGGGAAAAATCCAGGCGTAGCCGCGCTTGGTGGCTCCATATTCTAGATGAGCCACATCGGGACTCAGATCAGCATGTCCATCGCCCCAGCGGTGAGGATGCTCAAGTTCCATTGCCAGGGCGATCGCTCGATTTTGTCGCAGCTTGGTCGATTTGACCGTCACCCCATTAGCACCATCTGCACCAATCACATATCTGGCTTTGGCGACAAATTCGCTGCCTGTATTGATGCCTTGAGCCGAGATTTTGATGCCATCTGGCTCGACTTCGAGTGAGCGGACTGCCAGCCCATCTCGTAATTCTGCCCCACAGCGAACGGCTCTTTGTGCGAGAGCATAATCGAATCGTGATCGCTGCACCATCCACAATGAAAGCGGTCTATCAACACCGGGGGGATTGATCGCTGCCAGATAGGCATCCTCAAAATTCCATGTATGGCGCATGTGAGTGACTTGCGACTCAACGAATGCATCGGGTGCTAAATCTCGCAAGATGTCTTGTATCACCATTGGCATTCCACCACCGCAGGTTTTGTGGCGAGGAAGAAACTGCTTTTCTAAAAGCGCAACTTTTAGCCCCGCCTGGGATGCTTCTGCGGCTGCCATTGTCCCGGCAGGTCCGGCTCCACATACCACCACATCGTAATTCAACATAAATCTTAGCTCGACGAACGGCAGCTCTTAGATGACAAATACATCCCACATCATAGTTCTGATTATGTGGGAGGAGGGGCATTTGAGGAGCGCTTCCGCAGGTGGCGTTGGATTGCGAGTAAAGTAAGCTTCTCGTCCGTCAAGCTAGAAATCTATTTGAGAAACAAATTTTCTAGCGATCGACCACTGCGATCGCCGCTTTCTTTTTTGAAGCGGGATCTTCAGAGCGATCAACAATTGCTGATGCTAAATCTGGCATTTCTTGCCAGCAGTGAGAACAAAACCAGTAGATTGCTCCGTGCCGAACATGACGCAGCAGTTTTTCCGCACAACAAGGGCATTTAGGCATGACTTTTTAACTCACTTTTAATTAAAAAACGAAACAAAAACTAAAGGGAACTGCGATAAATTTTGTTGCTTCTATAACAATAAATCTGCAAGGGGATCAAGAGCATCAGCAGAGTTACCCATATTCGAGGGTGGTATCCCTACTTCTTTTATTAAATTTATTCTCACTTTTGAAAAGAGTTAGATAGGAGACATTTTATGGTTGGATAAAGAGCAGAGAGACCTCTTTGAATCAAAGTTGAACATTCTTTTTGGTTCTATGAATTTTTGGAAAGATGTTATCTTATATACTTAAATGAATTCATAACTATGCCTTTAGAGAGACTTGAATGGAAATTTTTTGAATTAACAATCCAAAAAATCACCTTTATATCTTTATAGGGAAATCTGCTCAAACTCGATCAAAATCACCAATGGAGTCTTATTCAATCGATCCCAATAACTGGGTAGGAATTATATCGCGGTTGGGTTTAGCACTTATAGTGGGCGGTGCGATCGGATGGAACCGCCAACAACATCACAAACCAGCAGGCTTGAGAACTCACATGCTGGTCAGCCTTGGAGCGGCGTTGTTTGTCTTGATTCCCTTAGACAGCAGTGCTCATGCAGGCGATGCAGTGAGTCGAGCAATTCAAGGAGTCGCCACCGGAGTCGGCTTTTTAGGAGCCGGGGAAATCTTGCATCTGTCGCGTTCCGATAGTTCTAACTCCAAAGTTAAAGGACTCACCTCTGCCGCTGCGACTTGGGTGACGGCTGCTCTAGGAATCGCCTCAGGCTGTGGCTGGTGGCAACTCGCCGTCTCAGGAACCGTCATGACCTTAATCACCCTCGGATTAATCAAGATGTTAGAAGAGAGCCCATTTATCCGCTTAGACAACGAAGATGACTAACACCTTGCTATAACGCGCTAACCTTTGATTCATGACCTATGATTTGACTTGAAGAATTTCTCTCCATTGTTCTAGCTTGTCAATATTTCTCTCAGCAGGAGATTTAAGAAGAAAATAGTGTCGCCCTGGATTATGGTAGAAGGCTAGATATGGGTCGAGAAATTTCTGCAAGTCGCCGATTTGGGATGGGGCAATCTCGCTTTGAAGCATGGGTCGATCGAGCTTGGCTTTTAGGATTATTGATTGCAGCAGTGGTGCTATTTAGTGTAAATCTCGGAGACCTGCCCCTTAGAGATTGGGATGAAGGCATCGTTGCTCAGGTCGCCCGTGAGATGTGGCGATCGCCCTTTCCGTCCGAAACCTGGCTCTATCCCAAAGATTTGACTGGAAATCCTTATTTCAATAAACCGCCTCTAATGCACTGGTTAGTGGCGCTGACCTACTCGATCGGCGGGGTGAGTGAGTTGACCTCTCGACTGCCAGGGGCAATGCTCACCGCCTGTTCGGTTCCCCTTCTCTACTGGGTTGGGCGAGAAGTCTTTTTTCAGCGCACGGCAGCAATATTTGCGGCACTGGTCTATCTTACTTGGCTGCCCGTGGCGAGACAGGGACGCATGGCGATGCTCGACGGAGCCGTACTGTGTTTCTTGTTGCTGATGATGGCGTGTTTGCTGCGATCGCGGCGAGATTTGCGCTGGGGTTTGGGGGTCGGCATCGGGGTTGGGCTAATCTGTCTGACTAAAGGCATTTTAGGGATCTTGCTAGCAGCGATCGGGGGGCTGTTTCTAATCTGGGATACGCCTCGCCTGTTGACTAGTCGTTATCTCTGGGTGGGTATGGCGATTGGGGCGACTCCGGTCGGGCTGTGGTATGGCGCTCAGTGGTCGCACTATCACCAACAGTTTGTCGATGCCCATTTATTCAATCAGTCCCTCGTGCGGGTTTGGGGAACGGTAGGTAATAATGACGGTCCCGTTTGGTATTACCTGTGGGAAATTCTGAAATATGGCTTTCCGTGGCTGCTGTTTGTGCCTCACGGGTTGCGTCTAGCTTGGGAAAATCGGGGCTTAAGCTGGTCACGGTTGGCGATCGTCTGGAGTGGAGTTTATTTGCTCGTCATTTCAGCCATGCAGACCAAGCTTCCCTGGTATGTTTTACCCATCTACCCGGCTTTGTCGCTGATGATAGGTGCCCAACTCAGCCGCATGTGGAATCCCTTAACGATGGGCGTTCGCCAACCCCACCCGATCGTTCACGCTCGAATTTGGTTCGCTGTGTTTGCGATGTTTGGATTAGTGGCTTGGGGCTTGAGTGCTTATTTCACTTTTTTCACTCCACAGCAAGATCTTCAGCTTATTTCCTCGACCTTGGCGTTCACGATCACCGTCACCGCGATTTTGATTCTGCGGCAAGACCCGCAGTTTATCTCAGTGCTGATTTGGGGTACTTATCTCACCCTGGTGGTGCTGATGATGTCGAGCCATTGGGTCTGGGAGTTAGCCGAAACCTACCCAGTTAAGCCTGTGGCAGCGATGATTCAACGCCATACGCCTCGTGGTCAGGTGATTTACACGTCTTACCCTGATTTTCGCCCCTCGCTGAATTTTTATAGCGATCGTGCCATCATTCCGGCAGCTGAAGAAGAGTTGCAGCAGCGCTGGAAGACTGATCCCCACCCTTACCAATTATTGAAAGCTTCAGGGCAGGGTCATCTGCCTCCTAAACAAACTCAAGTGCTAGAGATGCAAGAGGACTGGATTTTGGTGACTCGCAATCCTCGATTGCACTTCAAGCCAATAGTGAGCGCCAATCGAGAAGCCGAGACGGTTTCAACTTTTGACTGAGGCTCGATCGCGATCGTCGGGCGGTTTGCGAAAAGCAGCAACGAGCAAACAAAAAATGCCAACGTTAATAAAAGTATCTGCCAGATTGAAGACCGGAAAGTTGATCAGCCGAGCGTCCAGAAAATCGATGACGTGACCGAGCACGAAGCGATCGATGCCGTTCCCCAGTGCCCCACTCAAAATAAACCCGTAGCCCAACTGCTCCCACCGCTCAAACCGGGGACCGAACCATGCCATTGCCATCAAGCCGAGGCTGACCGCGAGAGAGAGCCACCGCAGCCACACACTACCCTGAAAAAGACTAAACGCAGCTCCTTTGTTGACCACATAAGTGATGTGAAAAACACCAGGCAACAGAGGAATGGATTGAGAGAGCAGCATGGTTTTCACAACCCACAGTTTTGTGAGGCGATCGAGCATCAGACCTACGATCGCAGCCAGCCAGAAAAAACGGTTTTTGAGCATTAAGGGAGAGGGATCGAGGACTAATAAAACATTAAACGACGCATCACAAACGCCAGCACTGTGACAGCACAAACCACTGCAAATTGTCCGGGTAGCGGCGTGAGCGAATAGGTCTTTAAAGCATCCCACAAGGATGGAGAGTCTGCATTCGTCCACTTCAACCCATACGACAAAAACAGGTAGAAGATGCCAGTGAGGTGAATGACTAGCAGCCCGCAGAAACAGCTAAACGCGAGAGATTCGGGTCGAGCAGGCGTTTTAAATGCGAGATATCCACACAGCCATGCGCCGGGAATGAAGCCCAGCAAATAGCCAAAACTCGGCTTACTGAAATAGTGAATTCCGCCTCCGTCATTAAAGATTTCAAACCCGGCTAACCCCAACAATAAATAAGCGATTTGGGAAATGACCGCCGCGTTTTTTCCGCCTAGACAGCCAACTAATAGCACGGCTCCGATCTGATAGCTCACGCCCAAAAAATGCAGCGGAACCGTTTGGGGTGTCCAAGTCCACGGTACGTCGGTGATTGAGGCTTTGAGCAGCGTACCCCCGATCGTCAGCAACAATCCTGTCAACGCCCATAGCATTTCAGTGAGCGTGATGGTGGGTCTAGTCAGTTGGGAGGAAGAAGTTGACCGTGGCATAGTGATTGAAATTGTATCACTGGGTCTGAGATCAGAATTTTTGCATTTTTTAGACGCTGCCAGACTGCTAATCTGAATAGCTAGGCGTTTTGATTCTCTAACGTTTGAATTTTATGCTGACTTCTTCGATCGCTCCCATCGCCAAAATTTATCATCAGCCTTTGCCTGATTTGCTGTTTGAGGCGCAGCGAGTGCATCGAGAGCATCACGATCCCCATGCGGTGCAAATGTGTACGCTCAGCAGTATCAAAACGGGGGCTTGCCCTGAAGATTGCGGCTATTGTTCGCAGAGTGTTCATCACCAAACAGATTTGAAACCAGAGCCTTTAATGGATCTTGAAAGCGTAGTAGCGGAAGCTCAAGTCGCCAAAGCAGCCGGATCGACACGCTTTTGCATGGGGGCAGCTTGGCGAGAAGTTCGAGATGGGGCACAGTTCGATCGAGTTCTTGATATGGTGCGTCAGGTTGCCGCGCTGGATCTCGAAGTTTGCTGCACCTTGGGAATGCTCAAGCCTCATCAAGCAAAACAGCTTAAAGAAGCGGGGCTGACGGCATACAATCACAATCTCGATACGTCACCCAGCTATTATGAGAAGATTGTGACAACGCGCACTTATCACGATCGCTTAGAAACAATCCGAGCCGTTAGCGAAGCCGGAATCTCGGTCTGCTGTGGTGGGATCGTCGGACTCGGTGAATCGGTTCAAGATCGGCTAGATTTGCTCGAAGCGCTGTCAAACTTAAATCCTCCACCCGAATCGGTGCCGATTAATTGTTTGGTACCCGTAGCAGGAACTCCGCTTGAGAAAGCAGCTCGGATCGACTCGATCGAGCTAGTTCGCATGGTTGCCACGACTCGAATTCTGTTCCCCAACGCGATGGTGCGACTGTCAGCCGGACGGCTAGAGATGAGCGACGAATTACAAGCATTGTGCTTTTTAGCGGGTGCGAATTCAATCTTTACCGGAGCAGTGCTGCTGACTACTCTAAACCCGGAGCGATCTCAGGATGAACGGTTGCTCGATCGTCTAGGCATGATCCCCAAACCGCTTTAGTCGCTGAAACGATCGAGCTTTAACATCAGCCCAGGTAGGATATTTTCGCCCGATAAGTCAACGGGGAGATTGAACACTTCAACAGAGCGACTGAATCAATAGATTTCTACTCGCTGATCTTGAGGATTGCACAGCCAGCATAACGGCATACCATTGTCTAGATACTCCTGCATCTTGGTTTGCCAGTTTTGCAGATTGTCAGTTGTCGATCGCGGTTCGATCACAAAATCGGGCGAGATCGGAGGAAACTTGCGACGCTGAATTGACATTAAAGCGTCCCATCTGTCGCGCTGAATCCAGGCAGCATCGGGTGCGCTGCTTTGCAGATACCGCAAGGGTCGATTTGCTCCATTTGGAAGTTTAAAGACAGTGGAAGAACTGAAGACGAATCCCAGACTTGTTTGCCGATTCCAGATGCCCAAATCAACGATGAAGTCAGCTTCTCGTCCGCCGCTTTCTCCTCCTGCGGGTGGCATACCGCTCAGGTCTCCTGTTTAAGTGCGTTCAAAGCGAAAGTTTTGATTGAGACGACACCATTCATAGAACTGATCGTCCGTCAGGTTCACCGTGTCTAGATTTAAGGTCAAAGCACCTATGATTTTTCGTGCTTTAGTCTGATGAGAATCTAGATGATTTAATCATTGATGCCTAAATGCTTTTTGATTTGCTTGATTGAGAGATACATCTCATATAAACGGTGATACATTGCCGACGCTTTGAGAAAAACTTTGTGTTCGACAGCAGGATAGCCTGAAACCGTCTGTCCAGCGGGGACATCTTTTTGAACGCCCGCTTTGGCAGAGGCAACTGAGCCGTCCCCCATTTTGGCGTTATTGCCAACGCCAACCTGTCCAGCGAGGATGACGCGGCTGCCGATTTGAGTGCCGCCTGCAATGCCGCACCCGGAAGCAAACGCGCAAGCTTCTCCGACTTTTACGCCGTGACCGATCTGCACCAGGTTATCAATTTTGGTGTTGCGACCGATGCGAGTCTCACCGACTGCGGGACGATCGACCGCAGAATTGCAGCCCACTTCAACACCATCTTCGAGCACAGTGTAACCAGACTGCTCCATCTTGAGCCAGCCCTCACGAGTTGGCACAAACCCAAACCCTTCTGAGCCGATGACCGCGCCACAGTGAATGACGCAATTAGCCCCGACGATGGTGCGTTCTTGAATCGAGCAATTGGCGTGTAAGACGGTACGATCTCCAATCTGCACGTCAGGATAAATCACAACATTGGGATGAATGACAGCACCCGCGCCAATAGTTACCCCAGATTGGATGACGACATTGGCTCCGATCGAGACATTTTCAGCAATGTAGGCACTCGGATCGATAACTGCTGTGGGGTGAATCACAGGCGCAGGTTTAAATGGCTGATAGTAAAGCGCGATCGTTTGAGCAAAGGCGAGCCGCGGATGACGAACCGCCACCCAGGCAATGCCACGAGCATCAGCGTTGGCGTATAAGTCTTCGTTGGGCGGAAGGATGAGAGCACTCGCAGCAGTCAAGCCGATCAACCCAGCAAACTTGCTGCTTTCTGCATAGCTGATTGTGCCAGGAGTTGCATCGTCGATCGCCGCAACGCCCTTGATCTCAGGATTGTTGTCTGAGTCGAGGGTCAAACTATGAGCCACGACCGAGGAGCCAAGTTTCTCAATAATTTCGCTAAACTTCATCACAAACGCAGTGGAATTGACGACCATCCATCCTAAACCCTATCTTCTACACGCCTCAAGAAAGCAGCACACTCCACATGGGCGGTCTGCGGAAAGAAGTCGGCAGGCTGCACACGCTGAAGCTCATAGTCGCCATCGGCGCAGAATAGTTTGAGGTCGCGGGCAAGCGTCGCCGGATTGCAGCTTACATAAACGATGCGCTTCGGTTTCATTTGACGAAGTGTCTCAATCACAGAACCATCACAGCCCTTGCGAGGTGGATCTAAGAGGACGATATCGGGTTCGATCTCTAATGCAGGTAACCCCGTCTCGACCGTTCCAGCCAGAAAGGTGACATTTTCAAGATGATTGAGTTCGGCGTTGAGACGGGCTTGTGCAACGGCTTCGGGCTGAACTTCTAACCCGATCGCGGTTTTGACTTTTTGGGCGATCGGCAAGGTCAAGGTGCCAATACCGCTATAAGCATCGACAAAGGTCTCGGTGCCTTTTAGATCTAACTGACTTAAAATCACTTTCATCAGAGCTTCGGCTTGCTCAGTGTGTACCTGAAAGAACGTGTCGGGGAGAATTTGAAACTTCAAGCCCAAAAATCGCTCGTGTAAGTGAGGTTGACCTGCAATGCAGCGGGTTTCTTTGCCAAAGATGCCATTGGTTTTGGCACCGTTTACGTTTAAAGAGACTCCGACAAGGTTGGGATAGCGATCGAGCCAGTCTTGAGCCTGATCATTCAATCCCACCAGGTTCGCATCTTTGCACACAAGGGTTAGCAATATTTCTCCGGTGTGTCGTCCGATTCTCAAGCTCAAGTGACGCACTTTGCCGCGATGAAGTTTTTCGTCATAGATACCCCAGCCGCGTTTCTGAATGTCTAATTTGACTTCCGCTAACAGTGGATTTAAGCGCGGGTCTTGAATCGGACACTGATTGAGGTTAATCAACTGGTGACTGCCCTTTTGATAATATCCAGCTTGCACCTGTCCAGTGGCGGAACGGGTGAGCGGATAAGTCACCTTGTTGCGATAGGCTAACGGCTCAGAGACGTTCAGCAACGCATCGACGGCTACACCTTTAAACCCGCCGATTCGCTCTAGCGCTTGGACGATTTGATTGCGTTTTGCCTCAAGTTGATAGTCATAGTTGACGTGTTGCCACTGACAGCCACCACACTTGTCAGCGACGATGCAGCTCGGTCTAATGCGGTGAGGAGAGCGGTCTAGAAGCTCGTGAACCTTGCCATTGGCGTAAGTCGGCTTGGTGCGAATGAGACGAACGATGGCTCGATCGCCCGTGACGGTATCAGGAACGAAGACGACACGCTCTCCAAACCGACCAACGCCATCGCCGCCCTCGGTAATGTCGGTTATGTCAACTTCGACCAGTTCTCCTTGTCGCCACAAATCAGTGATGGGCGCGATCGATTCTGGTTCAGAAGGCAGTTGGGGATCGGAGATGGTCACAGAAAATATTCCTGGTCTAGCATGAACGAATTTCTATTCTCGCTTTTCTCATTGACATATAACCGAACTCGCAGAAGTCTTGCAATTTATCGCAACGTATCGAGCGTAGAAATCCGGTCAATCTGCTTGCAATACTGCAAATATTTTACGCGCTTACTCATCTGGCTTGGCTGATAGCGATCGGTCAAATCAAATCTCTCAGTAATTCTGCAATAAATGTGAGTCCTCTACCACATCTAAGTAGTATTAACTAGGCTGTTGAGATTTCTTTACGAGATTGAGCTTCGATTGTGATTATGGACACTTCTAAACGTTAAAATGACCGAGCTAACTAAGTTTTCGGCAGACCAAAAAGTACGTGCAAGTTTATTCCATCCCGTCCGATTCGTTTTCTGTAGTAGACCCTTCTCTACAATCAGGTGAGCTTCCCTTTACTCTTAAAGATGTCCGATCGGTGATTCCAGACGCTTGTTTTGTGCCATCGACCTGGCGATCGCTCTCCTACTTTTTTCTCGACCTCGGAATTCTTGCAGGGCTGTATGCCCTAGCCGCTTATCTCGATTCCTGGTGGTTTTACCCGATATTCTGGTTCGCTCAAGGCACAATGTTTTGGGCGCTTTTTGTGGTCGGGCACGACTGCGGACACGGCTCATTCTCAAAACACAAATGGCTCAATAACCTCGTTGGTCATCTGTCTCACACACCGATTTTGGTGCCCTTTCACGGCTGGCGGATCAGCCACCGCACCCACCACGCCAACACAGGTAATATTGAGACCGACGAAAGCTGGTATCCGATGACTGAAAGCCAATATGAGCAGATGGGCTATGCAGAGAAACTAGCGCGCTTTTATCTGCCTCTGTTGGCATATCCGCTCTATCTGTTTCGTCGCTCTCCTGGCAAACAAGGCTCTCATTTTATGCCCAGCAGCCCCATCTTTAAACCGTCAGAACGGAACGGCGTGATCACCAGCACGGTTTGCCTGATTCTGATGATCGGCTTTTTGAGCGTCTTAACCTATCAGCATGGGCTGCTGTTTTTGGTGAAATATTATCTGATGGGCTATGTCGGATTTGTCGTCTGGCTGGATCTGGTGACCTTTCTCCATCACACCGAAGACGACATTCCTTGGTATCGCGGCGACGACTGGTATTTTTTGAAAGGCGCATTGTCTACGATCGATCGCGACTATGGCATCTTCAATCCGATTCATCACAACATCGGCACCCATGTGGCACACCACATTTTCTCGAATATGCCTCACTACCATCTCAAGACTGCAACTGAGGCGATCAAGCCAGTGTTGGGCGGCTACTATCGCAAATCGAGCGAACCGATCTGGAAAGGGTTTTTCCGATCTTATCTGGCGTGTCATTTCGTTTCAGATAGCGGCTCAAAGATTTACTATCAGTCTCCGACCAATCCGCAAAACTAATCTATAACTCGTTTTGTTTGGAGCGATCGTTCTTTGTTTGGAGCGATCGCTTTTTATATTGAATCTACGAAACAGACGGCTGTTCTTCTACACCTTCGCTGCTCACAGGCTGACTGGGATGAAAATAATCGTAGATCTGCTGTGCCAAACGCGGACCTACTCCCGGAACCGTTTCCAATTGAGTTAGCGAGGCTTCTCGAATGTAATCGATCGAGCGAAACGTCGCCAAAAGCTGTTTCTGCTTGTGATGCCCCAACCCAGGAATCTCATCAAGACTCGATCGTCGCATCCGATCACTTCTCTGCTGTCGATGGAAACTCACCGCAAATCGGTGCGCCTCATCCCGCAATCGCCGTAAAAGTTGGACTCCAGGCTGATCTGCCTCCGTGGTTAACGGCAGCGATTCACCCGGCAAGAAAATCTCCTCTCGCTGTTTGGCTAAACTCACCACTTTGACATCTTCTAGCAAATTCATTTCTCGCAGCACCGCCACCACGGCTGAAAGCTGCCCTTTGCCGCCATCAATCATTACCAAATCAGGAAAATCCGCGTAGGCAGACGTGTGCGACTTCAACACCGAAGACTCACTGCTCATCTGCTCACCTCTAGCTTTTGCCGCCGCATATTTGCGAAAACGGCGACTAATCACCTCTGCCATGCTTGCAAAGTCATCCGAGTGACCCGACATCACTTTGGGATTTTTAATTTTGTAGTGACGATAGTGCTGTTTAGCAGGCAAGCCATCGACAAAAACCACCTGAGAAGCCACGGCATCAGAGCCTTGAATATGAGAAATGTCATAGCCTTCAATTCGACGTGGCAACTCTGGCAAGTCTAAAATCTCTGCCAAGTCGAGGGTGGCTTGAGCATTACGATCGGCAAATCGCTGCGTTCTTGCCAATTCGTATTCAGCATTGCGCTCCACCATTTCTAGCAATTCTGCCTTCATCTGGCGTTGAGGAGCGACGATCGTTACTTTGCGTCCTTTTGACTGAGTGAGAAATTCTGCCAGCATTTCAGTCTCAGGTAACTCATGCTGCACCAAAATCTCAGCCGGAATCTCAACCGGATCGACGCTCTGATAGTGTTCTTCTAACACTCGCTGCAAAATCGCTCCCGGTTCGCCCGATTGGGAGTCCGCCACAAATCCCAGCCGCCCAACTAAGCGACCTGCTCGAATCTGAAAAAGCTGCACACAGGAATGCGTATCATCTGCTGCCAGGGCGATCGCGTCTCGTGAAATTGTGTCATCAGGCAGGGCGACTTTTTGTTCGGCACCCAGCGATTTGAGTCCGATAATTTGGTCGCGCAGACGAGCGGCGTGTTCAAAGTTGAGCGCTTCAGAGGCTTGCTCCATCTGAGCCGTCAGCGTTTCTTCTAGCTCACTCGTCCTCCCCTGAAAGATCATTGCCACTTTCTGCACCGTTTTGCGATACTCCTCCGAGGTGATCATCGCCTGACACACCCCTGGACACCGCCCAATATCGTAATTGAGGCAAGGACGGTCTTTAAACAACGGCTGAGGACGTTGACGGAGGGGAAAAATCCGCTTGACCAGATGCAGCGTCGTTCTCAACGTGCGAGAGTCCACATAAGGACCATAATAGCGATCGCGCTCTTTGCCCATCCGCCGTTTGCGCGTGATGAAAATGCGCGGATATTCCTCTGACCAGGTGATGCACAGGTAGGGATATTTCTTGTCGTCCTTCAGCAGCACGTTGAAGTGGGGCTGGTGCTGCCGAATCAAATTCGCTTCTAACGCCAGCGCTTCAGCTTCGGTGTCGGTGACAATAAACTCGACTTCGACCACCTGGCGCAGCATCAAGGCAATTCGAGGTCGGGTGTCGTGCCCATTGAAGTATGACCGAATGCGCGATCGCAGCCGTTTTGATTTGCCGATATAGAGAATCTGATCGCTACTGTCGCGCATGTAGTAGACCCCCGGCTCCTGAGGAATCTCTTTAATACGCCCTTCGAGACGATCGGAGTCTTGAATTAAAGGAACTGTTTTGTTCGTTAATGTCACAGTAATTTGACGAATTGATAGCCGTTTCAGGTCTGATTGTGGCGATCGAGCAGTCTTTTTAAGGAGTTGAATCGACTTAAAGCTGCCCTTGATTTAAAGACTTCATCTTCATATTCACACTTTCATCTTAAATTTTAAACCAGTAAACTCCCCAACCCGCTCTCTTTTTTTTTCGTATTGACTATAGTTAGGTATCAATTTTAACCTAATACTACGTATCTGATATGGACCTAAATGAGTTTGAAGCTCAAACTCGCGACCAGTTAGAGAGAGCACTCAACCAGTTGCAGACTTCGACATTGTTGCTCTCTGCACTAGAGATGCAGATTTCAGAATCAGGAGACACTGTAAAAGACCTCAGTAGAGTAGTTGAAACTTTCATCACTCATCAGAGAGATAGTGCCAGTGGTTCTCGCCCCAATTGAGGAACACAAGCTGATATAGCCCCTACGCAGATATCTTAGAACAAGGGGCTTAAGCCTCTTGTTGATTTGATGGCAACCCAGCGTCCTCATGGAATTTTGTGGTGCCATATAACCCAAACGAGGGAAGTCAAGAGTAGAGGAGTGACCGAATAATTCACCTACTCTTAACTTCCCCAAACGGTACTTGATGGCGCAGGCTAAAAATTTATGGAGAAGGATTCGCAAGCTCTTCGCGAATCACACCAGTCAAATGCGAAAGTCGAATCGGCTTCACCAAATAGCGACGAGCACCGAGATCAAGTGCACGCTGCTGGTCTCGCTGAAAGGCATAAGCTGACACTACAATCGTCGGCACCTGCTTCCAATCATCTCGTTGTTGCAGTTGTTCTAGTAGCGCATAGCCATCGATCGTCGGTAGTTTTAAGTCTAACAAAATTATTTGAGGGCGAAACTGCTCCATCGTTGCGGCAAGCTGAGTGCCCTCTTCTAGCGCAAACACGTCAAACCCGTAATAGCTTAGATAATCACTCATCAAACGTCGATTGGCTTCATTGTCCTCAATCAGAAGAACTCGGATCGGAGAATCTGCCCTAGAGTCATCTATTGTTGTCATTGCGTGTGCACCCTTGTTGACTATATTTTCGGTCAACCGTGAGAATTATTGGGAGCGATCACGGCAAAATCGAGATAATTTTGCTGAAGCCTGTATAAAATTTTACATTGTCGAGCGCTCGAAGTTCAGCAAATTTAACTAAATTTGCTGAAGTTTCATTCCGAGACGTAGCTATCTTGCTTGAAATGGTGCCGTGATAGTGGCTGAGCCGCTACTCGATAGAAAGGGGTGCTGACGATTTTTCAGTTGACCAAACAAGCAGTGAAGTACCTTATGGTTCCAGCACAATGGACCGAGCAAGTTATTTGCTGCGTGGCTTGGGCAGTAATATAGCTCTACGCAGCTACCTTAAGACCAGAGAAAGCCCCTTGTCGCTTCGACCGCAACAGAGCGTATGAATATGACGACGAGAGAAGCATAAGATCACCAAATCATGAAACCTAGAATTACGAATGATCTCCTCAATTCCATCATCTGGAACGATGTGAATAATAGGATCACTCTTATGAGTGAATTCGTTTACTAAGAGAGATGGCTAACACTGAATCCACGCCATTCTGCTAGGAGAGATGTCGCGATCGCAGATATGCACTAACGTGCTCCGTTCCTGATTAACGGTAGCTATCACTCGAAGGAACTTTGACAAAACGATTCAGAGGTGAATCTGACTAAGAATGACGCGAAGCCGATCGTAGTCATCTTTGAGTAATAGACTTAGAGTGCGTCCTGCTTGCACGAGCCAAGCACGATCGGCTTTTCGCAGTTGATAGACATCTCGAATCGTCGCGGCTGTCAGCGCATCAACGGGTGCGCCGTTCACGTCGAGCAGGGTTCTCAAAAAATCTAGCTGTTCACTGAAGGCGATCACTTCGTCAGAGTCACAGCCATAAACGGCTTGGTGAATCTGAGGTGGACGGGGTGGAAGATGCTGATAGAACGCGGCTGACCCATTGCGCTTCTCAGGATTAGGACGATAACCCACGATCGCGGCTCGAAACTCAGTTTTGAGCATGGCAAAGATTTGGGGCTGCTGCTCTCGCAAATCTTCTAGTGATAAACCTAAAGCTCTGGCTCGGTGAACGGAGTCGATCGGGCTAGTGGTGGCATGATAAACCACCGCGTAAATGAGATTTTTCGACTCTTCATCCACAGCTTTAACCCAGCTTCCAAACGGCGGCATCACCGGAAAACTTAAGTTCTCTGGCTCTAAACACTGTGCCAAAAATTCGGTAGTTGACGTCTCAATGACTTCTGCAATGTAGTTAGATGGACGATTTTGAGCTGCAAACTGAGGCAGAGGAAGACGCATAAGCGGAAAAGGTTATTTGGCTTTTTTCGTGCCTGCGATCGGCTCAAGAACTGCGATTTCAGACATCTTAAAGGTGACGAGCTTATCCCAGTTGCCGCCCTCAAACAGAACGGCAACTTTGCCATCGGTCACTCTTTGAACTAACCCTGTAAACCCGTAGTAAGTATCGTTAATGTTGGTCACACGGACGGCTGAACCTGGCAAAATCATAATCATTTCTCAAAAGAACGGCTACTTGTAGTGTACTAGGAGTCATTCAAGATTGAGCATTGGTCATTTGAGACGAATGAATCGAAATTCACCAATGACTCATCAAAATTTTAATCGCTGACGGAAATTGGACACGGATTCGACTAGTCCGATCGCCAAAAAATTCATCAATAGTGCCGCATTTCCAAAACTCAGCCAGGGAAGCGGAATTCCAGTAACCGGAGACAAATTAATGGTCATGCCCACATTCACGACGACCTGAAAGACGATCATTGAGAAAACCCCGATCGCTAACAAAGAGCCGAAATCATCTTTCGCATTTTGAGCAATGACCAGCAGTCGAAAAC
Source organism: Phormidesmis sp. (assembly GCA_965277365.1). Taxonomy (GTDB): domain Bacteria; phylum Cyanobacteriota; class Cyanobacteriia; order Leptolyngbyales; family Leptolyngbyaceae; genus Phormidesmis_A. The sequence goes on from CBDICO010000012.1 coordinate 234,556, forward strand.
AGATCAGTAAAAAGGTCAGCAGAACTGCCGCCGAGCCAATAAAACCCAGTTCTTCCCCGATCGCTGTGAAGATAAAATCGGTATGTTGCTCAGGAATAAAGTTGAGTTGGGTTTGGGTCCCTTTATAGAGTCCTCGTCCCCAGAATTCACCTGCCCCGATCGCGATGCGTGACTGAATCAAGTGATAACCGCCGCCCAGAGGGTCTTGATCCGGGTTCATAAACATTGTGATGCGCTGTTTCTGGTAGTCCTTAAGCACGTATTGCCAGAGAACCCGACCTAAACCGCCTGCAATCAAGTTAATCACCACGGGAACCAACGTGCCGTAAGTCTTCCAGGGCAGCGTTTTCCAGGCAGTCCAACCGATAAAAGCAATCCAAAGAGCGATGATGAAAATGCCGATGCCCCAGATTGGCAGCAACACGTTAAATAAAATCGCCGAAATGGCTGGAGAGAGCAGCAGCAGCAGCCATCCAGGATTGGCATTTCCCCAGTAGAGCATTCCGATCGTGATTGAGCCAAATACCAGAGAAGTCCCTAAGTTTGGCTCTAAAAACACGAGCATCCACGGCACTGCAGCGATCGCCAACACTTTAACCATCATCGGAATCGTGGATGCCGATCGCTGATGCAGTAGAGCCGCGATCGTGATAATCATGCCCAATTTGGCAAATTCTGACGGCTGCACGTTAAAGCCGAAGATATTGATCCAACGTTGTGCCCCCAACTCTTCTCGCCCGATAAACATCACCAGCAACAGCGAGGCGTTAGTGATCCCGTAGATAATCCACTTCCACTGCAATAGCTGATCATAACGCCAGCGAGCAATCAGCAAAGCAAGCACCAGCCCCACGCTGCCCGTCACCCAATGTCGCCACCAGTCTGCCCAGCCTGCATTTAGCTCAACGCTGCGAATCATGATGCCGCCCAGAATAGTGAGTGCAACTGGGGCTACAAATAACCACCAGTCAACTGCTTGCCAGGGCTGCAACCAATGCTTAAAGCGAGCGGGCAAAACGGATTTTCGGAACATAATCGAGGGATTAAAGTACTAGGTCAGCGCTGCAATTGACACTTTAGCAGCAATCTGCTCTGCGATCGCTTTTAGCGCCTTTGCTGAGGCAGAATCAGGATTGCCTGCGACGATCGGCACTCCACTATCGCCCCCTTCTCGAAGCGGAATTTCTAACGGCACACAGCCTAAAAGCGGGACGTTGAGTTCCTTAGCGGTTTTTTCGCCGCCCGCAGAGCCAAAAATGTCATAGTGGCGATCGGGCATATCCGGCGGAATGAAATAGCTCATGTTCTCGACGATGCCCAGCACTTTTACACCGAGTTGCTGAAACATTTTTAAGCCGCGACGCGAATCGAGCAAGGCGACCGTCTGAGGAGTCGTCACAATCACCACACCTGCCATCGGAACGGCTTGAGCCATCGTGAGTTGAGCATCTCCGGTGCCGGGAGGCATATCGACAATCAGATAATCCAGTTCGCCCCACTCAACTTGATAGAGAAATTGACGAATCACCCCATTTAGCATCGGACCTCGCCAGATGACGGGCTGATCTTTATCGATCAAAAAGCCCATCGAAACGAGTTTGACTCCATGATTAAAGGCGGGTTCGATGATTTCACCTTGAGCGCCTTGACGCACGGTGACACCTACACCCTCTAACCCCAACATGGTCGGCGCATTAGGACCGTAAATGTCTGCGTCAATTAACCCGACTTTCGCACCTGCTTGAGCGAGCGCAACTGCGACATTTACCGCGACACTACTTTTTCCGACTCCGCCCTTGCCGCTCGAAACCGCGATGATATTTTTAACCCCGGCGATTCCGGTGCGATCGGGCAGCGATTTTTGCTGCGGAGTCTCAGCAGTCACTTCGACATCAATCTTGTTGACCCCTGGCAGAGTCTTGATCGCCCGTTCACAATCTTCGACGATAAACTGACGCAACGGACAGGCAGGAGTCGTCAACACGAGGGTAAAGCTGACGTTGCCATCCTCGATCTTGACATTGCGAATCATATTCAACTCCACCAAACTTTTGCGAAGTTCGGGGTCTTGAACGGGTTTAAGAACTTCTAAAACAGAACTGGCATTCAGCGTATCGAGCATTGTGTTCTCCACCCCAAGAGTGGCGATCGGACGTTGGCAACGATCTCGATCTTACGCTAGGGTGAGCCGTCATCGCTGATTTGGGAGGTTACTTAGAAATCAAAACAGCCTTGATCGGGCGACGAAGTTTCAGCGATCGGGTGTTCAACTGCCTGTGCCAACTCCGAGGCAACCCTCGCGGCGTATGGCTTTGTGAACGACCAAATCAACGGAGACAGCCACCCTTGCAATGTCACCGAATAGGAGACACACGTCCCCAAAACAGATGATTTAATTTCATAGGTGACGCGTTCTTCAATGCCGGGTAGTGCCAAAATGCGGACGCTCAAGAGCGATTTATCATCAACCCGTTCGACAAAAATCCGAATCGGGAACGGACCTAACCGAGTCATCGCTTCATAAATCAGTCCCGGTTTTGCCACTAGTCCGTGGGGCAAGTTGGTGCTTGACAAAATGGGATGCCAAGAGACATCGGCTAAATCAATAATTTTTTTCCACAAGTCATCGACCGAGGCAGTGCTGATCGTCTGATACGTTCTCGCCAGCGTGTATTGCAACCGTCGCCGTTTGCGACGAATCAACTTAAGCGGGATAAATGGGAAATTCAGCATGGCGATCGTTCTCCTGTAACTCAACAGGGAATTTCTATCCTAGATGGACGAGCAATCGAAGCGACATCCACCTCAAGACTGCTGTTTACTCACCAACGATATGAAAAACCAGAAATTCAAACTGTATCGTTATCGTCTGAAATCTAGGGCGTAAAGTCAAAAATCTTGCGGTTAGTCTACGAACTTTTTACAAATTCATAGAAATTAACAGTCGCGCAAACTCCGTCTTTCTAGGAAAAGCCCGTTCTCACTGAGGCTGTGAGGGTTGGATGATGCCACCATTCACGATAGGCTAAAGAAGTCTGCTGATTGGGGAGAGCCACAAGGCTTCAGTCGCTTGCAAACTCGACGAGATAAACGCTATTTTGTCGCAATCGCCTTCTCAATAAGCAGGGATAAGGTGCTACATGTTGCCAACCTCTATTTGAATTAATTTTCCAGGGATCGCAAGTTATGACAGCTTTTTCCACCTCTGAAGCCACCACTACTCAGACTTTCCCCCCTTCCGACTCTCGCGATCGCGTTAGTCAGTGGTTCAAAACTCTGCAAGATAAAATCTGCCAGGGCTTAGAACAGGTTGATGGCGAAGGCACCTTTCAACAAGATAGTTGGGAGCGGGCAGAAGGCGGCGGCGGTCGATCACGGGTGATGAAAGAAGGCAAAGTCTTTGAGCAGGGCGGGGTCAATTTTTCTGAGGTGTGGGGAAAAGATTTGCCCCCCTCAATCTTGGTACAGCGTCCTGAAGCGGCGGGACACAGTTTCTATGCAACGGGAACGTCGATCGTGCTGCATCCTCGCAATCCCTTCGTGCCGACGGTGCATTTAAACTATCGCTATTTTGAGGCAGGTCCGGTCTGGTGGTTTGGTGGTGGCATTGACCTCACGCCCTACTATCCCTTTGCTGAAGATGCCGCCCACTTCCACAACACCCTCAAGCAAGCCTGTGACGCTCACCACCCAGAGTATTACCCCGCATTTAAGCTCTGGTGTGATGAATATTTTTATCTCAAACATCGTCAAGAAACGCGTGGAGTCGGTGGCATTTTCTTTGACTACCAAGATAATCAAGGCGTTCTCTATCCGATTTCTTATCCGGGTTCCCAAATCGATACCAAGGCAGCAAACCACAGCCAAGAAGTGGGTGCCATTAAAGGACGCAACTGGGAGAACTTGTTCTCTTTTGTGCAGGGCTGCGGCAATGCGTTTCTTCCGGCTTATGTGCCGATCGTCGAGCGTCGCAATGGCTTAGACTACACCGAGCATCAGCGCAACTTCCAACTCTACCGACGTGGGCGCTATGTTGAATTTAACCTGGTGTACGATCGGGGCACAATCTTCGGCTTGCAAACCAACGGACGCACCGAGTCGATTTTGATGTCTCTTCCGCCCCTAGTTCGCTGGGAATATGGCTTTCAGCCCGAACCTGGCAGCCCCGAAGCTGAACTTTATGACACCTTCTTAAAGCCACAAGACTGGGTAAATTGGTCAGCAAATTCTAAGGCATAAACTACACGATTGCTCACCCTCGACAGTTTGAGGAAATGAGGAACGCGAAAGTCGGGCAATACCCAGGATAACAGCAGTTTTCTCCAGGTATTTTCTGGCTCTCGCGCTTCCTAATGTTTTGCTGATTCCATCGTCATTCACTGCGTTAGAAACCAAAGATCTATGGGCATTACTAAGCTGGATGCTCTTCGTCTGAACTTCATAATCAGACAACATCGATGGCTTAGATAATGGCTCAATCAGATAGCCATCACTGAATTAACTTAGGTATCTATCGGATGAGGAACGTCAATGGTTTACATGGAGCAAAAGGGAATTGACATGGAGCAAACAACGCACACCACCCAAGATGGAACAACCGTCATTATCCTTCAACCGATGGGGCGGCTCGACATCACAACCGCATGGCAGTTTCGCCTAAAACTCCAAGAATGTATCGCTCAACTTAGCCGTCATGTCGTCGTCAATCTGGGGCAGGTCAATTTCATTGATAGCTCTGGCTTAACGTCGCTAGTTGCTGGAATGCGTGATGCCGATAAAGTCAGAGGCAGTTTTCGGATTTGCAACGTTCACCCCGAATCCAAACTTGTCTTTGAAGTGACCATGATGGACTCGGTGTTTGAAATCTTTGAAACTGAGTCAGAAGCGCTAGAAGGTGTGCCGAGAGGAATCGCAAGCTAATCAGGCATCTTAATAGTCTTTTCGCTTGGTGAATTCGTAAGCGCCTAAGATCGCTCCCCAAAGGGCTTTGCCTGTATCGGGGTCGATGCCTTTGTCATAGCTGAAAAATTTCCCAGGGCTGACTTCAAACCCCAATGAGACTTGGCGGGTTTCGCCTTGATAAGGAAAGCAGCAGCGAGCATCGGCAGGAGGCGTGGCGTGGAAGCGATCGCCCTGCAAAATTTGCTCGTGAGTCACTTGGAGAATGCAGCCAGGTAAGAGTTCTATCTGGTCTTCAGTCAGGTTCTCTAACAGATCTAGATTTTGTCCTGCACCCCGAAATGCAAAAGGATTCTTGAACCTGTAATATTGCACTTTTAACGGAAATTGAGAGCTATCTTCTGCTGATTGGATGCGTAATAGTCGCTGACGGTAGGCTTGATCTAGCTGCAACACATTCGCTTGTTCGGCAAACACGGTGCAACTATCTTCTGTGAACAGATTAACCGGGCGATGCCAAGCTCTCAAGTGAACAAACCAGATGGGCTCCGCGATCGCTTGGTCTCGATTATCAAATTCGCCGCACAGGTTACGCGCTAGTGTAGTGACTAGATTCATAGAGGATGGTACGATCGGGACAAAACTCACAATACTGCATCCTTGCCGTTTCAGATTTCTCCGTCTTCGATCAACGACCCTACTTATTTAACGCACTGTCGCTGGATGACTCGCGCCTTAGAACTTGCAGAAGCAGCAGGAAACGCGGGAGATGTGCCAGTCGGCGCTGTGATCGTGGGTGCAAAGGGGCAGATGCTTGCAGAAGCACAGAATCGTCGAGAGCGCGATCACGATCCGACTGCTCACGCGGAAGTTCTCGCCCTTAGAGCAGCAGGACAGACGTTACAAAACTGGCATCTGAATGATTGCACGCTCTATGTGACGTTAGAACCCTGTCCCATGTGTGCAGGTGCATTGGTCTTAGCTCGATTGGGTCTGCTGGTTTACGGAGTAGATGATTTGAAAGCAGGGGCAGTTCGCTCGGTGATCAATGTGCCGGACAGCGCCGCTTCTAATCATCGATTGACTGTGCTAGGCGGCATTTTAGAATCGGCGTGTCGCCAGCAATTGCAGGATTGGTTTCACGATCGACGCAGGGCGATCTGCGAATAAAGGCGTTCATCAAGGAGCCTGGATTGATTAAGGTGCAACTTCTCGTACTACTAGAGTGTATGTAAGTTCGTTGATGGCTCCGTTTGAGTCCACTTGCGCCTCGAATAAGTGTTTGAGCAAATCGAGTCGAGTTACGAAGTCAGTCGCAATCGCAGCTTGACCCAGACCGTGCAGGTGGATGATTGCAAAGGCAAGTTCGAGCCAGCGCGGCATTCGCAGCGCCATTTTCATAGAGCAGGTGGGCACTCATACGGGCAAGCCTTACCACGAGCGTCATAATTAGCCCTGCCAGATTACGATCGTTAGTTTTCTTTAATTCTAAGTTCGTCGATGTTCCAAAGTCCCCAACTGGGTAAGCCAGAATATTTTAGACCTTGGACTCGATCGCGCGCCACCATCAATGCTGAGTCGTTGACTAAATGAATCACCGGCAATTGTTCTTGCACAATTTTTTGAAACTGAGCGTAGATCTTCTGACGTTTTGCCTGATCGAGTTCTCTTGACCCTTCGATAAACAAGCGATCGATGTCTTTCTCCCAGTCGTTCGCTTCCCATCCTTGAATCGGCTGTTGTCCGGGTTGCTGTTTAAGATTAAACGAGTGAGAACCGCCACTACTCATCCAAAGATTGGCTGCCCCATGAGGTTCAACCCCCCCAGTAAACCCAATCATGTGAGCATCCCAGTCTCGCGAAGTCGAAGTTTTATCGATCAACGTGTTGAAATTAATCGGATTAAAGTCTAGCTGAATGCCGATTTTGCTCAAGTCTTGTTTGATCTGAGCACCGATCGCTTCTCTCACTTTATTGCCTGCATTTGTAATCAACGTAAACTGAACTCGATTGCCTTCAGAATCTAATAATTGCCCTTGAGCGTTGGGCTTGAATCCGGCACTTTTGAGCAATTCGCGCGATCGCTCCAGGTTATAGTCATAGGTCTTTAACCCATCTTTAGGCGACAGAAAAAACGGACTTTGTACCGTAATCGGTGAATTTTGAATCGTGCCCAATCCGCGAAAGATATTGTTGTTCATCTTGTCGCGATCGATGGCATACGCCACGGCTTGACGAAACGCTAAAGTATTGAACCAGCGAGACTTAATCGGGTCTACGATCGGCTTTCCATTCTTATTTGCTTTATTTAAGTTAAACGTCATGTAGAGCGTACCTGACCACGCGCCCCCATTTTGCAGCTTAAAATTCCCTCGTTTTTCCTCTTTCTTGAGCAGCGAAAAATATTCTGGACGCAGAGGACGGGCATCTCCCATCACATCCAAATCGCCAGACCGAAATCGCAGTAGCTGTGTATCAACATTTTCAATAAACTGCCAAATGATGCGATCGACATAGGGCATCTGGTTTCCCTGAGCGTCTTTGCGCCAGTAATGAGGGTTGCGACGATAGACCAACCGCTGCCCACCGAGAAAGCTCTCAATCTGATACGCTCCATTCACGACTATCGTTTTGGGATCGGTGTTCGTCCCCCAAGTCGAGAGAAATTGCGGATTGCCATCCCCTCCGATCGTTCGCACCGACTCGCCGAGAATGTGTTTTGGCAAAATAACAACATTATCAGGTGCTCCAGAAAGGGCATTCAACAACGGCGCAAACGGCTCCGGCAACGCAAACTCAACGCGTAAGTCATCCAGTTTTTTAACGGTCGGAAACACGCCTTGTAAACCCACTTTCAGGCTGTCCTTCCAATCGGTCGGAATCTTGGGGTTAAAAATCGTCTCAAACGTAAACACCACATCGTCTGCTGTCAACGGCTGCCCGTCTGACCACTTTAGCCCTGGGCGTAGCGTAAACACGACCCGCTGACGATCGTCCGAAATCTGCCAAGACTCCGCCAACGCTGGCTGAATCTTACCCGTCAGCCCATCTGATTGGGTCAGCCCTTCAAAACAAAACATTGAGATGTTTGGAAACTCTTGAATCAGCGCCGGGTTAAACGTCTTGGGATCAGTGAGGGTCGTGAGAACCAGTTGAGGAACCTGAGCCGCTTGAGTTCTGAACAAATGAGGATTGCATCCTGATAGTCCGATCGAGAGGACGATCGCCAGTCCTAAACTGACTAATCTGGCAAACCCACAACGGGCTGGCAATATAAAGTTGAGAATCATGAACAACGCTCAAGCAGTGAAGGATGCGACCAGATGCTGACAACAAATATTTGTGAATGATAACCTGCTATCAACTTTGATAGAGCATCAGTCCATTGCCCTAGATATCATAGCTAAGGGTAGGTTCAGCAAATGCAGACCACCTTTGCGTCTCGATGAAGCAGGTATGGTCTGCTGCAATAGGGTTTCCGATCTTTACGCAACAGCATAAAAAAGGAGAGAACCGAACTGTTCAAAGTCCCCCTTTTCAAAGCAGATTTAGAGAGAGCACCATCGGCAAATCAGGTTTAAGACACGCTCTAGCCTCTCCTAATGGGATCTTTCTAAAGAGGGTAAATCTAGTTGCACATCGCGGCGCTAGATGGTACTTTCTGAATTATGAAAGCATTATGAAATTAGCTCATGACTCAAACTGAAAGAACTCCTTCACTGCCAGAAGTGTACCGCACCATTAGGGTGCCTGAGCGCGGTAATTTTTGGCGCAAGATGCTGGCTTACGCAGGTCCTGGCTACCTGGTTTCAGTAGGCTATATGGACCCTGGAAATTGGGCGACTGACCTGGCGGGAGGTGCCCAGTTCGGCTATCTTCTGCTAAGCGTCATCTTCCTCTCAAATCTGATGGCAATCTTGTTGCAGGCGCTTTGCGTTAAATTAGGCGTAGCAACTGGGCGAGACTTGGCGCAGGCGTGTCGAGATTATTTCAGTCCACGAGTCAGTTTTTGTTTGTGGATTTTGTGTGAAATCGCGATCGCAGCCTGTGATTTGGCAGAACTCGTCGGCAGCGCGATCGCGCTTCAGCTCTTGTTTGGCATTCCCCTCGCTGTCGGCGTGTGCATTACGGCTTTAGATGTCTTGATGGTGCTGTTTCTGCAAAGCAAAGGATTTCGCTATGTCGAAGCGCTAGTCATCACGATTATTACCGTGATTGGAGGCTGTTTCGCCGTTGAATTGCTGGTTGCCAGTCCTGATTTAGGTAGTGTTTTCCAGGGCTTCATTCCTCAAAGAGAAGCGGTACAAAATCCAGAAGCGCTCTACATTGCAATTGGGATTTTAGGGGCAACTGTGATGCCTCACAACTTATATCTTCACTCTTCGATTGTGCAAACACGCGATTGGCAAGATACTCCTGAGAAAAAGCGCGAAGCGATTAAGTTTGGCACCATTGATTCCACTGTGGCATTGACGATCGCACTGTTTATTAATGCGGCGATTTTGATTTTATCAGCTGCTACCTTTCACTTTTCTGGACATCAGGATGTGGCAGAAATTCAGGACGCTTACAAGTTGCTATCTCCGGTGCTAGGGTTTGCGCCTGCTAGTATATTGTTTGCGGTCGCGCTGCTGGCATCTGGGCAAAATTCCACATTAACTGGAACTCTAGCCGGACAGATTGTGATGGAAGGTTTTTTGCAAATTCGGCTGCGTCCTTGGCTGCGGCGCTTGCTAACTCGTCTGGTTGCCATTGTGCCAGCCTTGCTAACTATTCTATGGATGGGTGAAGGTAGCACCACAAATCTGCTGATTTTAAGTCAGGTAATTCTGAGTTTACAGTTGTCGTTTGCGGTGATTCCGCTCGTGATGTTTACGAGCGATCGCCGCTTGATGGGAGAATTTGTCAACCCTCTCTGGCTTAAAGTCTTGGCTTATGCAGTGGCAGTTGTGATTGTAGGACTCAATGCTTGGCTGCTCATCCAAACTGTCTTAGGATGGCTGCATCCTAGCGCGTAATGCTTTAATTGGCTCGTGTCGTCATCCTATCTGACGTGATTACGTTGCTGATCATTCAGCATAAGCCTACGCTTTTTGGTCTGAACTCAGTGTGCGTTCAGTCAGAAATTTAATGAGTGACAAAGGGGCAATTCTTTTCGGCATTGCTGAATGCACTTATAAAGTGCCCTCATTCCCAAAGAGAAGGAAGCCATAATTCTAGTTCCCTCTCCTTTTAAGAGAGGGCTAGGGTGAGGGCAAACTCTGCACTTCACAGACAAATTCAGCAGCGCCAAAAAGTCTGAGTGATGCCTAATCCACAACTCTTAAGTCTTGGATATTCCAGAGAGCACCGCCCAACTCAGGATAGTTTACGCCCTCAACCCGATCTCGCACTGCCGCCATCACTCGCGCATTCATCAACGTAATCCAGGGCAAGTTCTCGTGAGCAAGCTGCTGAATTTTGCCGTAGATTGCTTTGCGCTTAGTTTCGTCAAGCTCCTGTGCGCCTTCAATATAGAGGCGACCGATTTCTGCTTCCCAATCTGCCACAACTCGATTCTCGATCGGCTTTCCAGGCAACGATGGCTGATTAAAGTTGTGGGATGAGCCGTTAGGGGACCACACATTAGAACCTGAATTTGGCTCTCGTGAGTTCCCCATCGCCATCAAATAAGCATCCCAGTCAAGGGTGTTATCGAGCTTATCGATCATTGTATTGAAGTTGATCGGGTTCAAATCAACTTGCATTCCAATTTTGGCTAAGTCTTGTTTAATCTGTGCGATCGAGGCTTCTCTCACCGTGTTTCCCGCGTTAGTGATCAGGTTAAACCGCACCCGATGCCCATCTGCGTCTGATAACTGACCGCTTGCGTCATATTTAAAGCCTGCTTCGGTCAGCAGTTGCTTCGATTTTGAGGGGTCAAAACCGTAAGCCTTCTCTGGTGCAGGCGGTTGATAGTAGGGGCTTTGCTCCATGATGATCGATTCGACCAATGCGCCCAACCCGCGATAGATGTTGTTGTTCATCTTGTCGCGATCGATCGCATACGCCACGGCTTGTCTAAACTTGACGTTGTTAAACCACTTCGATTTAATCGGATCAACGAGCGGCTTTCCTTTACGACGACCTTGATTGAGGTTAAACGCCATAAACGTTGTGATCGGTCGCGGACCGCCCATATACAGCGTAAATTTGCCGCGCTTTTCTTCCTGCTTTAACAGCGTGAAATCTTCGGGTCGAATTGGCTCTGAGATATCTTGTCCGCCCGATCGAAATTGCAGCAAGGCGGTGTTTTGATTCTCTACGACGCTCCACACAATGCGCTCAATATAGGGTTGTGCTTTGCCCTGTGAGTCTTTACGCCAATAGTAGGGATTGCGTCGGAAAATGACTCGTTGACTGGTCGCATAGCCATCCAGCACATAAGGACCGTTGCAAATAATCTTTTTAGGATCAGTCCCGGTGCCCCAAGTCGAAAGAAACAGGGGATTGCCGTCGCTGCCTTTGGTCTTGACGACCTCTTGCAGAATGTGTTTAGGCAGAATTGCCAGCCCCAAGGTTCTTAAAAACGGCGCAAACGGTTCGGGTGTGATGAACTCGACCCGACGATCGTCCACCTTCCGTATGCTGGGAAACAAGCGATTTTTGCCGATTCGCAACACATCTTGAATATCAGTCGGAATGCCAGGATTGAGAAAAATATCTTGATAGGTGAAGAGCACATCTTCTACCGTTAACGGCTGCCCATCTGACCACTTCAACCCCGGACGCAGCGTGAACTCAATCCTTTTTTTATCGTCGGAAATCTTCCATGATTCTGCTAGGGCTGGCTCGACTGCTCCCGTCAATCCGTTTTCAGTAATCAGTCCCTCATACATCAACGAGGCGACGTTAGGATCTTCGTTAATCAGCGCATAGTTAAAGCTTTTTGGGTCGCTGAGAGTAAAATCAACGAGTTGGGGCACTTGCGCAGCTGACGTTTGATAGAGATGAGGGTTGCAAGAACTGAGGACGATCGCGACTCCGATCGCCAACACCACCAACAGCCAATAACGGCGAAAATCTTTCGAGAAAACCGTGGAAACCATAGCGCCGTATGCAGAAAGGTTAAAAGGTGCAGTCTGCCTTACTATATCGGAGGCAAACGGTATCCTTGATCCTTTCTACACCCTAGACAGATTTTATGGGAGAGAAATTAATAGACCTCTTGCAAAAGTCCCTGTCCTCCCCCTAAATTCCTCTCCTAAGTGAGTTAATCTACGAAGCAATTTTATGGCGTGTTGCGAAAGGATTCGAGCCGTTCTCTTAAGGCAAGTCGAATGAGCGATTTGATCAAAAACGTGCCAAACATGCCAGCGATGACAAAACTCGCGATCGCGCCTCCTTGATAAGCGCCCACGAGCAGCATCACCCCTGATAGACTTGAGAATCCCGTTAAGCAGGCATAAATTAAGGACTTCACCGCTAAATGTAGGGTTTTGATGTGGCGATCGCTCTCTGACTGCACTCGAATCTGCAACTCTCCTTGTTTGAGTCGTTCTTCGAGTTGCCGAATCGCCAGTTCTGCCGAGTTGGGTTTGCGAATCTGGTAGGTGAGAAAACTTTGAGCTTGACGCGCCAACTCACCCAAACCACTGCCATGATTTTTGGGTGCCGTTGTCACTAGACTTTTCACAAAGGGTTTTGCAGCAACCAGCAAGTTATATTGCGGGTCTAAATCACGAGCTACCCCATCCAAAGTAGTCAACGCTTTGATAATAAAGGTCATCTTGGCAGGCAATCGGAACGGCTGCTTCTCAAACAGCGTATACAACTCATTCCGCAAATTGTTAAATGCCTGGAGTTCGACAGGCTTATCGGTGAAGCGATCGATTAAAAACCCTAACACTCGCCGCACGGGGGTCATGTCTGACATTGGCTCAATCAAACCCATATCGGTCAGGGTGTGAATCACCTCATCCGTGTCTTTTTTCAAGACTGCAAAGAAGGTTTTCACCATCTGATCGCGATTGATGGGCATCACTTCAGCCATCATGCCAAAGTCGTAGAAAATTAGCCGTCCGTCGAGCGTCACCGCCATATTGCCGGGATGGGGATCAGCCTGAAAGAAGCCATCTTGCAGCAGTTGCTTGAGATAGGCGCAAATGCCCAGATGATTGATATCTTTGGGATCGATCCCGATCGCTTCTAAACTCCATCGATCGTTGACTTTGATTCCGGGCACATACTCCATCGTCAACACCCGTTTTGTGGTGTAGCGAGGATAAATCTTGGGCACCACAATTCGAGGATGATCGGCAAAATTATGGCGAAAGCGATCGGCGTTCATTGCTTCTTGAACGTAATCAACTTCTTTGTAGAGAATCTCAGCAAACTCTTGATAAATCGCGTCGAGATCGTAGTGTCTCGCCGTTGCTGAATAGCGCGTACTCAACCGCACAACCCGATCCAACACTTTGAGATCTAAGTCAAATAGCTGATCGAGACCTGGACGCTGGACTTTGACGACGACTTCTTCGCCTGTATGCAATCTCGCTCGATGCACTTGTCCTAAACTTGCAGCGGCTAACGGCACCCGATCAAACTCACGATATAGGGTGTGAAGTGGACTATTTAGTTCAGATTCAATAATCGCGATCGCCTGGTCAGCGCTAAATTCTGGGACGCGATCTTGAAGCTGCGAGAGCGCCTTGACATATTCGATCGGCAGCAAATCGGCACGAGTTGAGAGCGCTTGCCCAATCTTAATAAACGTTGGACCCAAATTGAGCAAGGTGCCGACGAGCCACTGAGCGCGGCGATCGCGACGTGCCGGAGAACGGGCTGCAATGTGACTGTCCCACCACAGATAAAAGCCAAACTTAGCCGCCGACAGCGAAACATCCACTTGACGCGCTAGTGGAGAATCGGTTTGCTGTTGCCAGCGCAGAGGTTTGGGTGAGATGGTTTGTAACATAGCTTCAAGTTATTATACCCAGTCTTCCCGTTTGAATCTGGAATGCCTCGACACCCTGACTAAATTTGTGAGGAGGCATGAGAGCAGTTAATGAAATGTAGTCTGGTTTTTGTAGGGATTGGCTACAAACTCTCCACGATCGAATCCGAATTAAAATTCTGATCGGTTATCAATTTCAAGGTTCTGAGGCAGCGTCACTGTAAAGCGAGTTTCGAGATGGGTGCTCTCGGTCGGCAAACTAGATGCCTCGATCGTCCCATTTAAGTGCTGCACTAAACTCTTTACGAGCGCGAGTCCTAACCCGGTTCCGGGCACCGCATTTTGGGTCATGCCTTGGCATCGCCGAAACTTCTCAAAAATATAGGGCAGTTCTGCTTCTGAGATGCCATCGCCATTGTTGCAGACCCTGATCGCAATCTGCTGTCCGCTTTGCTGCGAGACGTTGACTGAAACCGTGCTGTTGGGATCTGAATATTTTCCAGCGTTGGTCAACAGTTCTAAGAGAATGCGGTTGAGACTTGCTAAATCTGTGTTGAGAGCGGGCGATCGGGGCGGTAACTCGGTTTCTAAAGTCAGCCCTTTAAGCGCCCAACGCTGATGAAAGGACTGACTCACATCGGTAATCACCTGTTTGAGATCAACTTTCTGAAGCTGAATTGCGACTTGTTTGCTCTCCAGTTCTTGAAGTGCCAGCAAATCATTAATTAGACTCGTTTCTTGGGCGCACTGCTGCTCTAAAATTGTCAGATATCGAGCACGACGATCGGGCGACAAATCTGCCTCGCGCAACATCCGAATCGCTAGCATCATGCTAGTCAAAGGAGTTCGCAATTCGTGGCTCAACGTGCTGAGAAACTCATCCATGCGCTGATTCATTTCCCGCAGTTTTTCGATCTGCCTGCGCGTAATTTCATACAGCTTTGCCTGAAGCTCTAAGCTCTGTTGCAGTTGGGCTGTGCGCTCTTCGACCAGTGATTCGACCTGGCGCAACGTCTCAGTTTGAATGATTGCAGAACTAATTTGAGCACCGACCAATTGAGCAAACTCGATTTCATCAGGCTGCCACTCGCGAGGCTGATCATGCTGGAGGGTGATAAACCCTAGCAGTTTGTTTTTGCTCTCCAGAGGTATCAACAAAAGAGATGGCATCTGCTCAGGTTCAAATAAGGGTGCGATTCCAGTTGTTTCTGTCTTTGCCGGAAACTCACCCTTGTTGCTGAACACGATCGGCTCGGCTGAATGATTGACAGCATATTGACAAACCACACACTCTGATACCCAAAACGATTGACTGACCGGAGCTTCACTTAAGGGGAGTAAAGCGATCGAGCCATCGTTTCGCCACTGACATTCGACAATCACTCTGGCTTTAGGAATCCGATCTAAAGAACGCAGATTGTAACGAGGGTCCCAATATCTCAGGCGAAGTACAGAACCCTGGGCAACCTGAAGGGCTTGGGAAGTACCATCAATTGCCAATTTGAGAATTTGTGGCAAATCCACCGAGTTTTGGATAGCCATCGTCAACTCTCGAATCAATGATTGATATTGAGCCTGCTTGAAAACTTGTTGCTGAAGCAGAAGTTGAGAAACGGCAACAGCCACTGGGTCAGAAACCGTCGTTAGGGTCGTCACTTCTGGCTCTGTCCAAGGGTGAGAATGGGATCGCATAAGACTAACCGCTCCATTGACTTGACCTTGAAAACGCGTGACGACTGACAGGATAGCTGCGATCGAGCAGGATCTCCCCGCAGGAATCAGATCACTGCTCTGTAAATCTGACATGATCAGGGTTCCGGCATCCAACGTTGCAGCTTCAAGCGTTGGATAGGTTGTTAAAATTCCGGCTTGCTGAGTGGCAGTGATCTGCTTGCTAAACCAGCTAGCTACTTGGTGCTCAGTCATATGATGCGTGCAGATAGAAATCACACAGCCTTCTGCTCTAAATTCTTCTCCCAAAATTGCCGCGATCTCAGACAAAACAACTTCTGGCTGAGAATTTGCGATCGCCTGAGCAATTTTGTGCCACAAGCGCGCGTTTGGGATGTCCTGAGTCGATTGAGTAGAGCTTTGATACACGAAATCACTTCCACCTGGGAGGCTAGTGAGGGGAAATTGGCACTCTTGAGGCTGTTTGTGACCACGCGAAACTCTTGCTTGCATCCTGAGATCAGACCCATAGTTGCTTAATTGGGAAGGTTGCCTCACCCAAAAGGCGAACAGCAGGGTAGCTCTATCGTTAAATGGTCGAGTGAGGTCGGTTCTTGCTGACCACTGGCTCGATAGGCATCGTTAGCTTTTAGGTTAACGTGCCGAGGATCGTAGAGTATCCGTATTTCCCCCACGATCGCTCTCGACTATTCTTAAAATCTCCAGACTTGCACTGAGAAACTAAAGAAGGGGCAGAAAGGAGTTTATCAACCCTCAATAATGAACCCGTTCTCTCTTTTTGAGGTTGACATAGTACACTTGAACGAACAGTTAGACGATCGGATAAACTTACTCAAACCGGTTGATTGGCAAGCATGACCCTAAATCAAGCGTCCTCTCTCTCTTTCAAGGTGATTGGCACGGTCAAAGGTCCGGGCGAAAACGGGAATCAGTATGTGTTCATCACGTCTGATAATCGCTCGGTCAAGATTGGCGAATATGTTTACTATGAAGTTTGGGAGAACGAGAGTGCGTTCAAGATTTTAGGAAAAATTTCGGCGCGTCGTTTGATTGATCATTTGCCCGATCGCATCTTTGCCGATACGGAGATCAGTCCCGAAGCGATCGCGGCGCTTATAGGCTTCACTTATGCCAACCCTGAAATCTATGAGGTCAGCGTCGATGTCATCGGCTATTTTGACCTCTCGCTAGGATTCATGAATCCCCGCAAAAGTCCAAATCCGGGTGCGAAGGTGTGTCTAGCTGATGATGGGATGTTGAGGCAGATTCTCAACCGCAAACAGCCTCACGAAATTGGCTCGGCTTTCATTGGGTCGCTGTTGCTGAGAGACGCGGGTGCCGTGCCGATCGCCCTAGATGTCAAAGAGCTAGTCAGCACCCACATGGCAATTCTGGCAGGGACGGGATCGGGAAAATCGTACACAGCAGGCGTTTTGGTCGAGGAGTTGCTGTTGCCCTACAATCGAGCAGCAGTGCTAATTCTCGACCCTCACGGCGAATATGGCACTCTGACCGAAATGCGCGGTCATCCGGCTTTTCAAGACCCCGATGGCTATTCGCCGAAAGTGAAGGTTTTAACCCCAGACGATATTCGGATTCGCGTGTCTTCGCTAGATTACTCAGATATTTTGACGCTGCTGCCCGAAATGAGCGATCGCCAGCAGTCAATTCTCAATAAAGCCTATAGGCTGCTGCAAAAGCACAAAAAAGGCGATTATCGCTGGGGCATTCAAGATTTGATTGCGGCAGTGCGAGAGGCAGATGTGCAGGAAGACGACGAGGGCAACCTCAAACAGGGTTCTTCGGCTCCTGCTTTAGAGTGGAAACTAGAGCGACTGGAGCGATCGGACTACTTTCACACCTTTGAGCATACGGTCAGCCCAAAAGACTTGTTTGAGCCGGGGCAAGTCACGGTGCTGCAAATGAATGAGATCAGTCAAGATGAGCAGCAAGTGATCTGTGCGGCGGTGTTGCGACAGTCAAACCAGGCACGAATGAACACGCATCGAGGACTGACGGAAAGTAGTGACGAAAATTATCTGCCCTACCCCGTATTCATTTTGATCGAGGAGGCACATCGCTTTGCCCCAGCCCACGAGCCGTCTCGCTGTAAAGCCGTGCTGAGAACAATTTTGAGTGAGGGGCGAAAATTTGGGGTCGGCATCGGGCTGATCACGCAGCGTCCCGGCAAGATTGACTCAGATGTCTTGTCTCAATGTATGAGCCAGTTCATTATGCGAATTGTCAATCCGGTTGATCAAGAAAGCCTGAAGCATGGAGTCGAAGCGGCAGGTCGAGATTTACTGAAAGAGCTACCTGCGTTAACCAAAGGACAAGTGATCGTATCGGGGGCGTGTGTCAACACTCCAGTTTTGTGTAAAGTGCGTCAACGTCTGACCAAACACGGTGGCGAAACGCTGAATGCGCCCGAAGAGTGGCGAAAGCACTTTCAGACTCATCGAGTGCAAGAGCGGACGATCGAGCAAGCCCCGATCGCCATCCCTAAAAGAGCGCAAACGGTGCGCGGTCGCAGTATTGACTAAAACAGAACTCTTATTTCACGTTTTCGAGTGCTGATTCTTGATATCTGTGATAGAGGGCGGTGCGATCGAGGGCGATCGCATACCGTTTATCGCTAGCAGGAACAGTTCCCATCAATGCGGAAGCTTTGCCCCAGGTATCTGCCAAGTTTCGCCACTGAGCAGGGGTTTGCGCCGTTCTGCCGATTTCAGCGGCTCTCTCTGCTAAGCGAACCGCTGTCGCAAAATTGTCTGGCTTGACTGCAATGGGAGTTAAATCTTCTTGAGACTGAGTGGCTGGAGCGAAGAACGACCCCCCATTCTTCCAAGTGTAAACACCCCAACCCCCTAACAGCAGCACGGCGCTTAATCCCAACCCGCCGATGATGCCTTTGGTGAATTGGTGTTTTTCACGAATCAGATGAGGAGAGATCGTTTTGGGACGATCTAAACTATCAAGGCGGTCTTCTCGCCAATCGGTTAGAAACCGCTTCAGAGGATTTTTGCGCTCTAGTACAATTTCTTTTGACCAGAGAACTTGCCCATTTGGGTCACGGTTAATTTCTTCAAGCCACAATAATTGCTGTTCGCGGACAATGCGGCTGTTGATATTAACCCGCCGAACGCTGCGAGGCTCGATCGCTTCTAATATTTTTTGCACTCGATCAGTAAGCATCGTTTGCTCTAATTGCTCGGTGGTGGGAGCTTCACAGAGCAATTGCAAAATGCCATTAGCGAAGATGGCGCGTGTTCTGACACCAGAATCGGCGAGTTTGTCGTTCAGCACTTGAATAATGGCTGCGACACTTCCCTGGTGTGCCTGTCGAAAGATATCGTTAACCGAATCCACTGTCATGCTCATCAGTTTGGTATGGAATGAACCCTGATCGACTTTATTCTTAATCGGCTTTATTTAAGGAATCATGATAACAGGAGATCTGTAGATGGGTAGATGAAAGAAGAATTCCTTGTTGAGCATTTATTCTAATGAAGATGACGAGAGTCGTTGAAGCGACGAATTTGCCAAAGGTCAGTGTTGAAGCGATTTTGACTGGTTTGGTGCCAGCGCGATCGGTCGATCCAAAACTCAAATAATGCTGTGTTGCTGGCTCTGACTCGCCACGAGCGATCGCTGCCTAATAATTCGGCGATTAAGTGCTGCAAGATCCAGCTATGGCTGACAACCCAGAGGCGATCGCCATCCCTATGCCGATCAATTAGCTGCGTGACAAATTGACGGGCACGAGTGCGGGCATCTTGCAGCGATTCGGCTTCTGGGATCTGAATCCAATCGGGTGAGGCTTCTAAGCGATGACACAGGTCAGGGTAGCGACTTCGAGCTTCAGACCAGGTTAACCCCTTGAGAATTCCGTTCTGAAATTCTTTGAGTTCGTCGGCATATTGGATCGCGATCGCTTGACTATTCTCCTCGATTTCTTCTGACGAAGACTCAGCCGACGAACCGATCAAATCGCTAACCGTGGCAGGAAGCGGTGCTAACTGAAACGAAGCCAGCAGAATTTCTGTGGTTTGAGCGGCGCGTTTAAGTGGACTGCTGTAAACGTGAGAGGGACACCAGGATTCTGCTACAAGATATTGCGCGAGTTTCTCTGCCTGCACTCTGCCTGTGCTAGAAAGTTCAAAATCTCCGTGTCCTTGCATCCGTTTTTGCTGATTGCCAATCGATTGAGCGTGACGAATGAACAGGAGTTTGAGAACTTTAGACATAGTGAAACCAGAGGAGAGAATGAGCCGCTAGACATCAGCATTGTCCGAGTTCTAGCATTGGAAACTTCTATCGGAATGTCGCGGATGGTTGAGAGTGTTTGGTGCTAAAGTCCGATTACAATTGCAGTAGCAAGTTTTGTATATCTACTCAGCCGATTAATTTTATGACCTTAGTGAAGTCTACAACCCGCCATATTCGTATTTTTACTGCTGAAGTTGAAAATAACGAACTTGTTCCCAGTGAGAACGTTTTGACGCTAGACGTTGACCCAGATAACGAATTGAACTGGAATGATGACGCGCTGCAAAAAATTTATCGCAAATTTGATGAATTGGTCGAATCGTCCAACGGGTCTGACTTGACCGATTATAATCTGCGTCGCATTGGCTCAGACTTAGAGCATTTGGTGCGATCGCTCCTCAATAAAGGCGAGATCTCTTACAATCTCAACAGTCGCGTCCTAAATTACAGTCTCGGCTTGCCTCAAGTCAAACCCGAAAACGGTTCTGCCCCAGCCGAATAGACTGCTTTAAATCTGCATCATGCCTGAGTATTCAGTCAGCAACTCATCATAGGTAAGACTGTCGCTCTCATCTTGGGGACTCCAGAGTAACTCAAACACCATCAAATAATCAGCGTTGATTGACGCAAGCCTCTCTAGGGTTGCTTTCAGTGCCTCTGTGGTGCGAACTTCGTTAAATAGGGGCTTGTCGTCAGCCGTCCCAATAATCAGAGTCACCACAATATAAGATGCGGGATCTTCATCAGGATTGGGCGTGAACGGTTTAGTGGTGACTTTGCCGCCGACATTGGTTAAGGTTTCGACGCTGAAGTTGCTGCGCTCGGCGATCGAGGCTTGATTAAATAACGTCTCTGCCTCTTCGCGAGTCTTGACCGTTTGAGAACTGGCTGACACATGACTCCAGTTTTCGGGCATTCTCAACAGTGCCAGAATGACTTCTTGAAGTTCTTGCTGAAGTCCTTCGGGCGTTTCGGTGTCGGCACTTTGGACAATTTCAGACAACTGCGACTGAATGGCGCGACCTTCGGCTAATAAAGCAATCTGGAGCTTGCTGACCGTCACCTTATTGTTATTGAGTGCTGAAGTCGAACCGAGACCTTTTCGGGCTGAAAGCAGCATCCAAACGAGCAATCCGCCACCGCCCAAGAGCATGAACATGACGACCAGTAACCCAAATCCACCGACGCTAGAGCCACCGTAGCCGTAGCCGGACCCTCCATAAGGGATATAGACCGACCCGCCACCCCTGCCATAGCCACCAGATGAGTTATTTGACCCACTCGATCGAGACGGCGAACTCCGAAATGAGCCGCCACTGCTTCGTCCACCACTGCTTTTAGCATAGGCAGCGTTGTTGAAGTCTAATTTGCCTTGAAGAGTGGGGATCGGCAAGTTGAATGAAAGCAAACAATAGCTGGCAACTGTGGCACAAAAAAGCTTGAAATTTCTTGTCATACCGTCTGTCCTGTCGAGTCGATAGTGGTCTAACTTGCATCTGCTCCCTGGTTTTCTTCGTCTAGCCATTGCTGGTAGAGATCTGGGCGACGAATTCGGGTTCTCTCGATTTGCTGCTCTTTGCGCCAGCGATCGATTTCTGCATGGTTCCCTGATCTCAACACCTTCGGCACTTCCCATTCCCTAAACACAAACGGACGTGTGTATTGAGGGTAGTCAAGCAATCCTGCCTCAAAGCTTTCTGCTTTTAAGGATTCTTCTTTGCCGATCGTGCCCGGAAGCAGTCGAATCGTCCCATTTAATAATGCTAACGCCGGGATTTCTCCACAGGTGAGCACAAAATCACCTAGAGACACTTCTCGATCGACAAGATTGAGAACTCGCTCGTCAACGCCTTCATAATGTCCACAAATAATGACAATCTGGTCGTAGCCAACTGCAAGTTCTCTCAATAATGGCTGATTCATCGGTTCGCCTTGAGGAGTCATAAAGATCACTTGTCGCCGAGGCAAAACAGGCAAGGATTCTACTGCGGCAAACACTGGCTCTGGCTTAATTAACATGCCAACCCCTCCGCCATAAGGCTCATCATCGACTCGACGGTGTTTGTCAAGCGCAAACTCACGGGGATTGACTAAATTCACCTCTGCAATCCCTTTAATGAGGGCTTTTCCAAGTAACCCTGAACCGAGGGGAGAGGCGAAGAAGTCGGGGAATAAGGTTAGGATGTCAAAGCGCATAAATGGGAGCGAAGAGGATAAAGGGAGTTAAAGAATACAAGCGGGACGATCGCGTCTCACAACCGCTTACGCTGCTAAAGGAAAATTTACGCACAAAGTCTATAGATTACTAACTTATGGTTAATAATCTGGCATGATTTGTATTAATCAAAACTTAATAGTTTGAGTTTAGCGATCAGTCTGTCTAGTTTATAAGATCTTGCCAAAACAAGCCCCTCCATTGTCCCCCACTAATGTGTTTCACGTCGCAGAGACACCCATGATAGAGTTAGCTTTGCAGTCCTTGAAGTTGAAAATGCCTCAACCCACAGATACCGCCATTATGGTCATTGGGGGAGCAGAAGACAAAGTGCACGGACGCGATATCCTCCGAAGCTTTTTTTTGCGGGCTGGAGGCGAAGATGCCCGCATCGCCATTTTTCCCTGTGCCTCTCGTGAGCCAGTGGTGATTGGAGAGCGATATCACACCATTTTTACGGAGATGGGCGCAAAGGCAATCGAGGTGCTCAATATCTGCGATCGTGCTCAGTGTGACGATCCCATCGTGCAAGAGTATGTCAGCAACTGCACTGGGATTTTTATGACTGGAGGCGACCAGCTACGGCTCTGCGCTTTGTTGTCAGACACGCCTGTGATGGAGATTGTGCGGTCTCGTGCTCAGTCTGGCTCGGTCACACTCGCAGGAACCAGTGCCGGGGCTGCTGTAATGGGCTACTACATGATTGCAGGAGGCGGCAGTGGTGAATCTCCAAATTCTTCTTTAGTCGATATGACATTGGGGCTAGGTATTATTCCAGAAGTGATTGTAGATCAGCACTTTCACAACCGAAATCGGATGGCGCGTTTGATGAGCGCAGTGGCTGCCCACCCCGATCGCTTAGGCATTGGCATTGATGAAGACACTTGCGCTTTATTTGAGGGAGACGGCACTCTGAAAGTGTTAGGCAAAGGTACGGTCACCATTATTGACCCTGGTGAGGTGACTTACACAAACCAGGCTGATGTAGGAGCCACTGATCCTCTCTGCATCTGCAACTTAAGAGTTCATATTCTCAGTCAAGGATGTTATTACGACTTAAATAAGCGATTGTCTAGAGGGTCACCGCAATAACAACATCAAGATTGTTAAATTGAAACCTAAAGTTTGTAGATAGGACAGTTTTTGATCCCTTATTTTTAACTTTTCACCGCTCACTGAAGCAGATTTGCAAGTTAGCCTTGTCGGTTAAACCGTCTGTTGTGGTAAGTTGCCTGTAGATAGATTTACAATTTTTAATAGTTGTATTATCACTGCTTCTTCATTCGATTACTTTTTGTGATGGGTGAATCAGTGTCCAGATTGCTTATTAGTCCAATTAGCCTACTCAGTGATTTAGAAACACTTTTAAGTGTGAACTGTTTGCTGTGAACAGTTCTAAGTGTTTCGTGCGCTTGACACTGAGCTATGGCTTCTCTTTTACAACTTCTCCTCTGATTGATTAAATAGCCGCTTCATCATCGGCTGCCATTTTGCAGCCAGTCTGTTACTTCCTAACTTTGCCTTATGAAAATACTCAAGATCCAGACGTTACGCGGTCCTAACTATTGGAGCATTCGACGACACAAACTCGTGGTCATGCGCCTAGACTTGGAAGACTTAGCGGAGTCGCCCTCTAATGAGATTCCAGGCTTTTATGAAGGTCTAATCGCAACGCTTCCCAGTTTAGTCGAGCACTTTTGCTCTCCTGGCTGCCGGGGTGGTTTTTTGAGCCGGGTTATGGAAGGCACGATGATGGGGCATATCATTGAGCACGTCGCGCTGGAGCTTCAAGAATTGGCAGGGATGCCCGTCGGGTTTGGACGCACTCGTGAGACGGCAACTCCTGGCACTTATCAAGTGGTGATTGAATATGAAACTGAGCAAGCAGGGCGATATGCGGCTCGTGCTGCCGTACGGCTCTGTGAAAGTGTGATTGCGACTGGGACCTATCCGGCGGATGAGTTGCAGCAAGACCTGAAAGATTTGCGCGAATTTGCGGCAGATGCCGCCCTGGGTCCGAGCACTGAGACGCTTGTGAAAGAAGCCGAAGCGCGAGGAATTCCCTGGATGGAGTTGGGTGCTCGTGCCATGATTCAGCTTGGATATGGCGTTCATCAGAAGAAAATTCAGGCAACGTTGAGCGATCGTACAAGCGTTCTCGGTGTAGAGCTAGCTAGCGACAAAGAAGGCACTAAGCAAATTCTGCGATCGGCGGGCATTCCGGTGCCGCGGGGAACGGTGATTAATTATTTAAATGAGTTACAGGACGCGATCGACGATTTGGGCGGCTACCCGATCGTGATCAAGCCGCTCAACGGCAATCATGGACGCGGTATCACAATCAACATCAATGAGTGGGAGCAGGCAGAAGCTGCTTATGATGCCGCCAAGGAAGTGTCTAAAGCCGTTATTGTGGAGCGGTTTTATGAGGGCAGTGATCACCGCGTTCTCGTCGTGAATGGCAAAGTCGTTGCAGTCGCAGAGCGAATTCCGGCGCATGTGATTGGGAATGGACGATCCCCGATCAGCGACCTGATCGAAGAAACCAATCGCGACTCACGGCGCGGAGATGGGCACGACAATGTTTTGACCAAAATTGAGGTCGATCGCACCACCTGGAAGCTATTAGATCAGAAGGGCTATAACCTCGATACCGTTCTGACTGACGGTGAAATTTGCTATCTGCGGGCAACTGCCAATTTGAGTACGGGAGGCATTGCGATCGATCGTACCGATGACATTCACCCGGAAACGATTTGGTTAGCGCAGCGAGTCGTCAAAATCATCGGGCTAGATATTGCCGGAATCGATATCGTCACCTCCGATATTTCTAAGCCACTGCGAGAGATGGATGGGGTGATTGTTGAAGTGAATGCGGCTCCTGGTTTTAGGATGCACATCTGCCCCAGCGAAGGCATTCCTCGCAACGTCGCGGAGCCTGTCATTAATATGCTATTTCCATCGGGATCGCCAGGACGAGTGCCGATCGTAGCCGTCACAGGCACCAACGGCAAAACGACGACGACTCGCCTGATCGCTCACATTTTTAGACAAACTCAGCAAGTGGTTGGCTACACGACGACAGACGGCACCTACATCGGTGATTATCTCGTCGAGCCGGGAGATAACACCGGTCCGCAAAGTGCCCAACTGATCTTGCAAGACCCGACGGTGGAAGTCGCGATTCTAGAAAGTGCGCGAGGGGGAATTCTACGATCGGGTTTAGCTTTTAGCGCCTGCGATGTGGGCGTGGTTCTGAATGTCGCCGCCGACCATTTAGGATTGGGAGACATCAACACCATTGACGATATGGCGCGAGTCAAGAGCGTGGTGGCAGAATCGGCGATGCCCAACGGCTACGCGGTCCTGAATGCAGACGATGCGCTAGTGTCGGCGATGGCAGATCACGCATCGGCGCAAATCGCCTATTTCTCGATGAATCCAGATAACCCACTGATTCGATCGCACACTCAGCGAGGCGGACTCGCTGCCGTCTATGAGAATGGCTATCTATCGATTCTCAAAGGCGACTGGACGTTAAGAATTGAACAGGCGGTAAATGTCCCGCTGACGTTGAGCGGACGGGCACCGTTTATGATTGCCAATGCCTTAGCAGCAAGTCTAGCGGCGTTTGCTCAAGGCATTCGCATTGAAGACATCCGTGCGGCGCTGGTGACTTTTCAAGCATCGACCAAGCAAACTCCGGGTCGGATGAATCTGTTTAATTTGGGCACCTTCCACGCTCTGATCGATTACGCGCATAACCCTCACAGCTACGAAGCGTTGGGCGGGTTTGTCAAAAACTGGACAACCGGAGAGCGCATTGGCGTGATTGGAGGTCCGGGCGATCGCCGCGATGAAGACTTTGTTTCTCTCGGCGCTCTATCGGCAAAAATCTTCGATCGCATTGTGATCAAAGAAGACGACGACACCAGAGGGCGCGATCGCGGTGAGGCAGCTAAGTGGATTCGTCAAGGCATCGAGCAGGCAAAACCGGATGCCCGTTGTGAAGTCGTTTTTGATGAAGAAACCGCGATTCAAACAGCGCTCGATACGGCGACTCCGGGCAGTCTTGTGGTGATTTTGCCAGAAAGTGTCAATCGAGCTATCCAGTTGATTGAGGCACGAAATCCTGTGCAGGTCGTTGCGCCCGTAAATCAACCGACCGTTTATGCAAATGGACACGTACCAGTCGAGGAAAAAACGATCGTGTCTAGGGCGACGATCGTAGGCAACTAATTTATAGCTGGCTCCACTCCCCGACTTTTCTTGAAGAGTCGGGGAATTTTGTGACTAACCCTCGTAATCGTGGTCAGGCTTGTCGGGTTCTTCTTCAGCTTTGGTCATGCCTTCTTTAAAGCTCCGTAGCGTCTTACCAAATGCGCCGCCCAGTTCGGGGATCTTTTTAGGACCAAAAATCAAAAGTGCGACGACACCAACAATGACAACTTCTGTCCAGCCCAGATTAAACATGCAGTCTCCTGTGAATCGTCTCCTATTACTATAGAACGGCAAACGGAGTTGTCCCAACAGAATTGTGGGGGTTGCTGAATCCAGGTATGAATTGTTCTCCCCCTAATCCCTCTCCCCCAGAAGAGGGCTAGGATGAGGGTGAATTGGACGGCGGTTGAGCGAGATCGCTAATTTTCGACCCAAACGCTTGTAAGATTTGGGAGAAATTGAATTCAGGACGATCGCGGTGTTAGCAGCCCTTCTCTATGGTCAAGAAGACCTCCGTTTAGAAACCGTTCCTGATCCGACTCCGGCGGTTGGGGAAGTCGTGATCGAAGTCGGAGCCGCCACCACTTGCGGAACAGATTTGAAGGTTTGGCGACGCGGTGGACATGCCAAAATGCTCAAGCCGCCAACCCTGTTTGGACACGAAGCCGCCGGACAAATCGTGGCACTTGGCGCAGGCGTGACAGATTGGAGAATCGGAGATCGAGTCGTCGCCAACAATTCTGCCCCGTGCATGGCGTGTTTCTTTTGCCAACGTCAAGAATTTTCTCTCTGCACTAATCTGACGTTCAATAATGGCACCTTTGCCAAATATTTGAAGATTCCTGCGCCGATCGTCCGACATAATCTGCTTGCCATTCCAGAGGGCTTAACGGATGCGATGGCAGCGATGACTGAACCGTTAGCTTGTGTGCTGCATGGAGTGGCACGATCGAATGTCAAACCCGGCGATCGCATTGTGCTGATAGGAGATGGCGCGATCGGGCTGATGTTCGTGGCGGCTCTCGCCAAATCTGCTGAAGTGCTTCTATTCGGTGGGAGCGAATCTCGATTAGAAATCGCCAAAAAATTTGGGGCTGCAAAAACCTTTAATTATCGTCAGGTGCCTGACCTACCGAGTTTAGTTCGTGACTTGACCGATGGCTGGGGTGCAGATGTTGTCATTGAGGCGACGGGCGTTCCGGCGGCGTGGGAGACGGCGATCGCCTGTGCGCGTCCGGGTGCCACAGTCAACCTGTTTGGGGGTTGCCCTCGCGACACAACAATTACCGTCAACACCGAGCAACTCCACTACAATGAACTGACTCTAAAAGGGGTGTTCCACAATACGCCTGAGTTTGTTCGCGCCGCGCTGGCTCTGATTTCGAGTCACACCATTCCGTTTGAGTCGCTAATTAGTGACCATCAACCCTTAAAGAACTTGGAGCAAGTCTTTCAGGAGATGAAGCAGCGCAAAGTTGTCAAAGTGGCGATCGTGCCGTGAGTTGACCATCCACTTTGTTGTTATCGAGGGTTTGAGATGACTGGGATTCGATTTGGCTCGATTTTGGGATTTGGACTGTTGCTCAGTTTAGGAGCCAGCCCAGCTAAGGCACTACCCGGAGAAACTACCAAAGACGTTGCCGCCTGGATGCAGGCAAATTCAACCTTGCGCCCCAGTCGAGGCGAAAAGTTTTTAGTGACCAAAAGCGCGACTGCCGCCCAACGATTCACCTTTGAAGCGTCGCTATTGGCTCCGGGCAAAATCAAATTGTCCCCTAATTCAGGCATTATCCGCAGTGAGCGGTTGACCCTGTTTGACATGCAGAATGGCGTGACCCAAGAACGCCTCAAAGAGTCACTGCGAGCCATTTACGGGTCAGACATTTATCAAGACTTCGATCGTGCCCAAGTTCTCTACACTTACCCCAGCGAGATCACGATTCGGCAAGCCGTCGCCCAAAACAACCCCCTATTGGCATCGCTGCAAGGAGAGCTGCGTCGAGGCAGTCGCTATGCCTATTGGCTAGAAATTGCTCAAACTGCCGAAGGGCTTGCCTACTCAGGGCGATTCACTGTGTTTCTCCGAGACGACCTAGACAAGCTAGAAGCAGAACTCAGAAATCGTTAATCTGATTTGAGGTATCGATTCATCAGGGTCAAATTTTTCAAGTCGGGGTTAACTCGGATGCTGATTACATCTAAGCCCTGTAACCTAACACCTTGCCCATACCCCCTTGGGTTGTCTGTGACTGGAGAGCGATCGCTGTGAAGTTGCGCCAACTGATTCCTTTTTTCGATACGACGGCTCAAGACTGGGCAGCCGAAGCCCGCATCTTGCGGTGGCTCACCTTTCTCTGGCTGTTTGTCGGGCTGGCAGTGATGTTTTCAGCGTCCTATCCCGTCGGAGATGCCGATTTTGGCGACGGACTCTATTACGTCAAGCGTCAATTACTCGCGGTTCTGATTGGCATGGTGGGGTTTAATCTTCTTGTTTATGCGCCTTTGAGATACGTGCTGGGCATTGCCGATTGGTTTCTGATCATCTGCCTCGGCGGAATTCTGGTCACGTTGCTGCCAGGAATTGGCACCTCGATCGGAGGCGGTGCCCGATGGATCGCCCTCGGACCTTTTCTGCTTCAGCCCTCAGAACTCATCAAACCCTTTCTCGTGCTGCAATCTGCCCGGATTTTTGGGCAGTGGGAGCGACTCACCTGGACCACTCGCATTACCTGGGTGAGCGTCTTTTGCGCCATGTTGGTGGGCATTTTGCTTCAGCCCAACCTCAGCACCACGGCGCTGTGTGGCATGACGCTCTGGCTGATTGCTTTGGCTGCGGGGCTTCCCTATGTCTATTTGTGGTGTACTGCTGGGGGCGGATTGCTGCTGGCAACCTTGAGCATCAGCTTGAGAGAATATCAGCGCAAACGGATTATGTCATTTCTCAACCCGTGGGCTGACCCGTCGCAGGATGGCTATCAGTTGATTCAAAGTCTGTTAGCGATCGGGTCAGGCGGCACGTTTGGCACTGGGTTTGGACTCTCGCAGCAAAAAATGGGCTACTTACCTATTCAATACACCGACTTTATTTTTGCCATTTTCGCTGAAGAATTTGGCTTAGTCGGTAGCATTCTGTTAATGATTTTGATCTTGACCTACGGCACACTGGCGCTAATCGTTGCCCGAAAAGCCCGAACCACGGTACACCGATTAGTGGCGATCGGAGTGATGATTCTTATGGTCGGTCAGTCGTTGTTGAATATTGCGGTTGCGACCGGGGCGCTACCAACGACTGGGCTACCCCTGCCTTTTTTCAGCTATGGCGGCAGTTCAATGATTTCGACCTTGATTTCGACAGCGTTGTTAATTCGAGTTGCGAGAGAAAGCAGCGAGGCAGAAGTGGTGTCTTTACCGGAGCGACGGTTTGCAAAAACCACTCCAACGCCCAATCCCGCGAAAGGACGACGCAACCCGGCTTCAGACCCGCACAATAAACCTCCCTCAGAGCCGAGACGATTTAGACCGCGCAATGCTCCTTAAGTTGGGTGGGCAGAAGATCGGTAGAATATGAGTGGCGCTTAAAGCAGCGTAATAATTGAGCCACCCTATGTTAGAAGCCTTTCAGACCCGTCTCTATCAGCTAGAACAGTTTGCCAATCATCTAGTCTCAAATCAGTTAACTCATTTATCGCTCACTAGCGTTGGCGTAATCTTTGCGGCGGGGTTGCTTACGAGTTTGACTCCCTGCACCCTTTCGATGTTGCCGATTACGATCGGATATATCGGCGGCTATGAAACTAAAAGCCGAATGCAAGCTGCTGCCCAATCCATTTGGTTTTCGTTAGGGCTTGCCACCACTCTCGCCGGATTAGGGATTTTTGCCACCGTTGTCGGTCAAGTCTATGGGCAGATCGGGATTGGGTTGCCGATCGTCGTGAGTCTCGTCGCGATCATCATGGGGCTAAACCTGTTGGAGGCGTTACCCTTGCGCTTGCCGTCATGGGGCGGCACGGATTGGATCTCGCAAGACTTGCCTGCTGGAGTTCGGTCTTATCTGATCGGGCTGACTTTTGGACTGGTTGCGTCTCCGTGTAGCACTCCTGTTTTAGCGACGTTACTCACCTGGATTGCCAACACAAAAGATCCCTTAATCGGTGGTACGTTGCTGCTGTGCTATACCGTTGGATATGTGGCTCCTCTCGTGTTAGCTGGAACGTTCACCGCATCGATTAAGAAACTATTAGAACTGCGTCGCTGGTCAGGTTGGATTAATCCTGTGAGTGGCAGTTTGCTGGTGGGATTTGGTGTATTTTCGCTGCTTTCTAGAATTAATTTTTTTAATTAAACATGACGACAGATCGATCGTTTTTGACGAAACTATCCGGGTTGAGTTCGGCTCCTAAACGCTATTTCAAAAAAGAATTGCTGCCGTTGCTGGCAGATTTGCGATTAGCGATCGTGCTGCTGTTAGCGATCGCGGTGTTTAGCATTGCAGGCACCGTAATTGAGCAGGGTCAATCGCTCTCGTTTTATCAAACAAACTACCCCGAACACCCGGCTCTATTTGGCTTTCTCACCTGGAAAGTGTTGCTGACCGCAGGGTTTGATCACGTCTATCGAACCTGGTGGTATTTAGCGCTGCTGATTTTGTTTGGCTCTAGTTTAACAGCGTGTACGTTTGTGCGACAGTTGCCTGCGTTGAGATGGTTTACGCGCAACACCAGCAAGTTTTACACGCAGCCGCGACAGTTTCAAAAGTTTGCATTGAGCGCCGAATTTGATTCTGCCTCATTAGAAGAAGCGATTTCTCTGTTAGAAAAGCGTCGCTATCGCGTGTTTCGCAGTGACGAGACGATTTACGCACGCAAAGGGATTATTGGGCGAATTGGTCCGATCGTCGTTCACGTCAGCATGATGCTGATCCTGATTGGCGGCATTATAGGGGCAATGACGGGTTTCATTGCTCAAGAAGTTGCGCCAAGCGGGTCAACGTTTCTGATCAAAAATATTGTCGATGCTGGTCCGTGGGCAGAGCCTCAATTTCCTAAAGATTGGGCAGTGAAAGTCAATCGCTTTTGGATTGATTATTTGCCGACGGGTGAGATCGATCAGTTTTATTCCGATCTCTCAGTGTTGGATAACGACGGTAAGGAAGTTGATCGCAAGACGATTCACGTCAACGAACCGCTCAAACACAACGGCGTGACTCTTTATCAGGCAGATTGGTCGATCGCGGCGGTGCAGGTCAAACTCAACAAAAGTCCAGTCTTGCAGTTTCCGATGGCAAAATTGGATGCGGTAGGAAGTCGAGTCTGGGGCACCTGGATTCCGCTTAAGTCAGACTTGAGTGATGGCATATCTTTGATTGCGAGAGACTTACAAGGATTGCTGCTGATTTATGATACCGACGGTAAGCTGATTTCGACCGTTCGCAAAGGGATGTCGGTGCAGGTCAAAGGCGTGACGTTGGCGATCGCGGATATCATCGGCAGCACTGGGTTGCAAATCAAAGCTGATCCCGGCATCCCGATCGTCTATCTAGGCTTTGGGTTGCTGATGATTAGCACGATGATGAGTTACGTCTCTCACTCGCAGATTTGGGCGTTGCAAAAAGACGATAAGTTCTATATTGGGGGCAACACAAACCGCGCTCAAGTGGTGTTTGAACGCGAGTTTTTGGAAATTTTAGATCAGATTGGAGAGCGATCGCAGAAGGAAGACGAGGTTGGGAAAACTCAATTAGCCAAAGTTTGATCCTGATGTCCTATCGAATTGCTCTTTTTGTCAGCACGATCGCCATCATTCCGCTCGGTTACATTGCACGATTTTCTCAAGGGTTTGGGGCAGAATGGCTACATGACATCGCGGGCAGTCTCGCTTATCAGGTTTTTTGGATTCTGTTGGTGCAATTCTGCTTCCCGAAACGGTCGATCGTCAAAACGGCGATCGCTGTTTTTCTGTTTGCTTGCGCGATCGAGCTCCTCCAACTCTGGAAGCCTCCACTTCTACAAGCTATTCGCGTTACGCTACCGGGAAGATTGGTGTTGGGTAACACTTTCACCTGGTCAGACTTTCCTCCCTATGCCGTGGGCAGCGTTTTGGGGTGGGCTTGGGTGAAAGCGTTGCGTCGATGGACGTACTGAATCTACTCACCCTTTTTGTGAGTCACCTCAACGACCGTATGCACATTGCCACGAGGCGTATAATCAGCCTTAACATTGATTTCTAATGGGTCGCACGCCGCAACCAGATCATCCAAAATTTGATTAGCAGACTCTTCGTGAGAGATACAACGATCGCGGTAGCTATTGATATAGAGCTTGATGGCTTTTAGCTCAACTACACGCTGATCGGGCACATAGGTCACATAGATCGTCCCGAAGTCAGGATAGCCAGAAAATGGACACTTGCAGGTAAATTCTGGCAGCGTAATGGTGATGTGATAGCGCCGTCCGAGGCGAGGATTGGGGAAGGTAATCAGTCTACCTTCTTCGATAATGCGTTCGCCATATTTAACGTCTGGATCGGGCAGCGTTTCGGGTGGGTGAGATTGAGTCATAAAAGATGATTCTAGGATTTAGACAATACTAACTATTCTAAAGCAGGGCACATCTCAGTTAGATAGTGAGCAAAATACTCAACCGCTAACCCAGACTTTTGAGCTGCAACGCGTGAATAGCGAAGCAAAGAAATTCAGCGAGTTCACAGTATTTCTTGCCAGTCGTCGAGCATTAGAGAACCCTATTGAGGTTATACTACAAATACTACAAGCGACTTTAAGGGCACTCTAAAATTAGGTACTCTTGAATTTAAGCTCAACCTACTCACTATGCTGCTGACGATTACCACGACTCATTCACCTGCGACTGATTTGGGCTATTTGCTGGGCAAACATCCCGATCGCTTTCAGTCGTTTGATCTTTCGTTTGGGCGAGCGCAGGTTTTCTACCCCGAAGCAACCACAGAGCGCTGTACGGCGGCGCTTTTGCTAGAGATCGATCCGGTCAAGCTCGTGCGGGGTCAGGCAACGACTTTAGCGCAGTATGTCAACGATCGTCCCTATGTGGCTTCTTCTTTTTTGAGTGTTGCGATCGCTCAAGTGTTTCGCTCTGCCTTATCGGGTCAGTGCAAAGACCGTCCTGATCTCACTACGCAGAAAATTTCTCTCCAGGCAAAGCTTTCGGTGCTTCCCTGTCGCGGTGGTGAAAGCTTTTTGCATCGCTTATTTGAACCGCTAGGTTATACAATTTGTGCAACTCAGCATTCATTAGACGAACACTTTCCAGAATGGGGAAACAGTTCTTATTTCAGCGTAGAGCTAACGGCAACCACTTCGCTGCAAACGTTGCTGAGTCATTTATATGTCCTCATCCCGGTGCTAGATGAGGATAAACATTATTGGGTTGGCGAAGAAGAAGTTGAGAAACTGCTGCGGCATGGGGAAGGTTGGTTGAGTCTCCATCCTGAGAAAGCGCAAATCACCCAGCGTTATTTGAAGCGGCAACGAGATTTGACTCAGGCAGCATTAGTGCAGTTGAGCGCAGAAGAATCACCTGAACCGATTGGCGTTTTGTACAATTCCGACGATAGTGAGAAACCGATCAGTTTGAATCAAATCCGCTATGACACGATCGTGACTAATCTCAAAAACCTCCACGCTAAGCGAGTCATCGATTTAGGATGTGGAGAAGGAAAACTCGTGGCTCAGTTAGCCAAAGACCCATTTTTTGAACAAATTGCGGGCATGGATGTTTCACACCGATCGCTAGAAATTGCCCAAGAGAAGTTAGAGCGCCTCTTAATCTCTGAGTCTCAGAAACAAAGAGTTCAACTCTTTCAAGGGGCATTGACTTATCGCGATCGTCGCCTAGAAAACTACGACGCAGCAACCCTAGTCGAAGTCATCGAACACCTAGACAAATCGCGACTCGCTGCCCTAGAACGAGTCGTCTTTGAATTTGCCCATCCGCACACCGTTCTGATTACGACTCCTAACAGCGAATACAACATCAAGTTTGAGAACTTGCAAACCGGAACACTGCGCCATCACGATCACCGATTTGAATGGACGCGCCAAGAATTTCAAACCTGGGCAACCGCGATTTCTCAACGCTTTCATTACACGGTGAGTTTTGCCGATATTGGCACTCTCGATTCAACAGTGGGCGCACCTACCCAAATGGCAATCTTTGAGCACGGCACATGAATATCACAATTCCTGAACTCTCATTAGTCACGTTGATTGGGGCTTCTGGCTCCGGTAAATCAACGTTTGCCCACAAGCATTTCTTGCCAACTGAAATAATTTCATCTGATGTTTGTCGCGGTTTAGTTTCAGACGATCCGCTCGATCAATCTGCGACTCAAGATGCGTTTGATCTGCTGCACTACACGGCGGCAAAACGATTAGATCGCGGACGGTTAACGGTGATCGACGCAACCAATACCCAAGCGGCAGATCGCAAACATCTGATTCGAATCGCGCAAGAATATCATTGTCTTCCGGTGGCGATCGTCCTTAATTTGCCAGAGCAGGTGTGCCGCGATCGCAATCACCGCCGCCTCGATCGTCAGTTTGGCAATCATGTGGTTCGTCGTCATGTTCAAAACATTCACAAATCGCTTAAAGGAATTCAGCGCGAAGGATTTCGTCAAGTTTACGTGCTTTCGTCACTTGAACAAATTGAGTCAGTTGAAATCACCCGCCAACCGCTTTGGAACAACAAAAAACACGAGCACGGACCATTCGATATTATTGGCGACGTGCATGGATGTTGCGATGAGTTAGAAACGCTGCTGCAAACGCTAGGATATCAATTAAAGGAACAGATCTATTCTCATCCTGATCACCGAAAAGTAATCTTCTTGGGTGATTTAGTTGATCGGGGCGATCGCATCCTCGACACGCTTAATCTGGTGCAAAAAATGGTCGCTGCGGGAAGTGCCCTCTGTGTTCCCGGCAACCATGACTATAAGCTACTTCGCAAACTCAAAGGTCACAACGTCAAGATCAATCATGGATTAGACAAAACTCTCAAAGAACTCGAATCATTGGATGAATCTGATCTGCGATCGCTGCAATCGTTCCTCGATTCTTTGGTCAGTCATTATGTGCTTGATCAAGGTCGTCTCGTTGTTGCCCATGCTGGCATGAAGCAAGCCTATCAAGGGCGGGGTTCTGCCCAAGTCAGAGAGTTTGCGTTGTATGGCGAAACCACCGGAGAAATCGATGAGTTTGGGCTGCCTGTGCGCTATAACTGGGCATCTGATTATCGGGGCGAGGCGATCGTGGTTTATGGTCATACGCCTGTCCCCGCTCCGGTGTGGCTCAATGGCACGATTGATATTGATACGGGCTGCGTGTTTGGGGGCACGCTCACCGCATTGCGCTATCCAGAAAAAGAATTGATTTCGGTTCCTGCCCGAAAGGTTTACTATGAGCCGATTCGTCCCCTTGTGTCTGAATCTCTCTTATCAATTCAGCAACAGCATGATGATGTTTTAGACATCGCTGACGTAACAGGTAAACGAATGATTTCGACTCGGTTGCATCGCGCGATCACGATTCGTTCAGAGAATGCGATCGCAGCCCTAGAAGTGATGAGTCGATTTGCGGCTGATCCGAAATGGCTGATTTACCTCCCGCCCACCATGTCTCCGGTGGAAACCTCTAAAGAACCAGGATTTTTAGAACATCCTGCCGAAGCATTTGCTTATTATCGCCAGCAAGGAATCGCACAGGTTATCTGCGAAGAAAAACACATGGGATCACGAGCCGTCGTGATTGTTTGCAAATCTTCCGACGCAGCACAAACGCGATTTGGCATCACAGACGGTCGATTTGGCATTTGCTACACACGCACCGGGCGACCTTTTTTCGACCATCTTCCCCTCGAAACGGAATTTTTAGAGCGACTGCGATCGACCCTTTCTGCTACTCACTTTTGGGATGAATTTCACACCGATTGGGTTTGTCTAGATTGTGAACTGATGCCGTGGTCAGTCAAAGCACAGCAGCTTTTGCGGCAGCAGTATGCTCCTGTTGGAAAGGCGGCTCAAGTTGCCTTGACCGATGCGATCGCGTTACTAGAGCAAGCTAAATTGCGAGGGATCGAAGTGCCCTTAGAGCATTATCAAGCGCGATTGCAGCTTGCCCAGCAATACAGACACACTTACCATCGCTACTGTTGGTCAGTCAATTCGATCGCGGATCTCAAACTCGCACCCTTCCATCTACTCGCTACTGAGGGAGCCGTTCACACTGACCAATCTCACTTGTGGCATTTAGAACACATTGCCAACCTAGCGCGATCGGACTCCGACCTGCTGCTCGTAACGGCTTCTCAAAAAGTTGACACCACAGATTCAGAAAGCGTTGCAGCCGGAATCGATTGGTGGCTTGATCGGACTCAGCAGGGCAGTGAAGGCATGGTCGTCAAGCCCCTCAAATTTATTCCTCAATCGCGCTCGATTCAACCTGCGATCAAATGTCGAGGGCAAGAATATCTGCGGATCATTTATGGTGCCGAGTATTCGTTGCCTCAAAACCTAGAGCGACTGCGACAAAGAGGATTGTCAGCTAAACGATCGCTTGCCCTACGAGAATTTGCGTTAGGACTGGAAGCCCTCGATCGCTTCGTCACCAAAGAGCCACTTCGCCGCGTTCATGAATGCACGTTTGGAGTCTTAGCCCTAGAAACTGAACCGATCGATCCCCGTCTCTAACCTGAGGATTTTCAAGGCATTCCAAGTTAGAATGAGTAGTACATCCACCCCACATCAACCCGGAGCCTGAACAATGTCGGGTAATGGTCTAGACATGGGGATCAATGCTTTGAGTAAAGTAGAAATTGCCGTTTGCCGCCCTTGCCACGCCAATCAGCAAATCTTCATTAAAGCTTTGACCACACCCTAGCGTTGTGGTTATGATACCTTCTTCGGCTTTTTGTGCGGATGTTGCTGTAAGCAGCTTTGAGTCTTGAATGCCCATGTTGGCGTAGCCATCGATTGAAAACAAGACGCGGTTAATTTTTGAGAATCGAAGTGTATCTTTATAGAGTCGCAGCCTTTGAGCCAGCCTCCTGACAAGTTAGTGATGCCGCCTGCGAGTGACTAACAACATATAAGGTTAGGATGCCCCAGTTCAAGACCTACCGTGTACACACAAGTTCTCATAGCTTCGTTTGAGTCGGCTTACGCCCCCTAAATCCCCCAAAATTGGGGGACTGTGACCAAGATAAATGGCTTGACCTCTAAACCCTTGTTTTATCTCAAAGTCCCCCAGAATGGGGGATTTAGAGGGCGAAGATCTCGGCAGTGACGGGATCAGAAGACTTGTGTGTACACGGTAGAGTTCAAGACAGAGTTTTCTGCCCGGTAGTTCCTTTTGGACAAGGACCGGGGGAGACGATCGCGCACTCAGTTTTCGCGTTTCCCAGCGATCGAGAGAAATCTGCCTCTACACGAACGATTTTCATCGAGTTTCTTGACTATTTTTGCTTCAATTGCCTAAATTACAGCTATTCTGTGGCATAGTTTTCAAACCCTGCTGACTGTCTGACTGTGTGATGCCAAATTTATGACTTTTAACGTGAATCCTCAATCCTCTGCGCGAACTGCAAAAACATCTGGGCAATCTGTATCGTCCGCAAGTGCTTATTCGCCCTCTGTGCCGATTTCTCTCTATCGCGAAGTGACTGCTGAGCTTCAGGCTTCAAGGGCAACCGTAGAAGCACTTAAAGCTCAAAGCCAGCAGTTAGCCAAGCAGAATAACTATCTGCGCCAAGAGGTCGAGAAAGCTGCCTTGACGACTCTGCATCTCCGTCAAGTGGTGAGCAATCTGCCTCCGATCAACATGGATTTACCTCAAATCCCTCAGGTAGAGGTGATACCTCTAGAAGCTAGATTTAGCACACCTCCAGCAGCGCGTCCTTCTGCACCCCCATCGCCTAAATCCTATCAAGTCGAGTCCCCTGAGCCTCCGTTTTTGTCAGATGATTTAGTCTTTGAGCAAGAGAGTCAGCCTCGTCGCTTGACTCAGCGGGACAAACGTCCAACTGAGTTAAGCGGTTGGTGGTTAGGAATCATTATCGTCATGATTGTGGTGACAGCGTTTGGCACAGGCTTTTTGATCGTGCGTCCTCTATTGCCTTCTGCAAATAAATGACGAGCTGAGCGCAAGTGACGCTACAAATCTTGACAAAACCATCGCTAGATCGAATGGCTCTGCAATAGTTTGTCAAGAAAAGTTGGGAGCGATCGTGCGAAACTCTAGGAAGGATAAATCTACAAGGCACGACTTCAGTTCAAAACGGTAGTCGCCGTTACAAACCCTTTCTTAGTAACGGTGATAGAAGAGTCATGCTGGTAGATATAGACAAATTTACAAGGAGTGTACGCGCTTGAAGAAGGTTGAGGCTATCATCCGCCCGTTCAAACTTGATGAAGTCAAGATTGCATTAGTCAATGCTGGCATCGTGGGCATGACTGTTTCTGAAGTCCGAGGTTTTGGACGGCAGAAAGGGCAAACTGAGCGCTATCGTGGCTCAGAATATACGGTTGAGTTTTTGCAGAAGCTCAAGGTCGAAATCGTGGTCGAAGATGACCAGGTTGATATGGTGGTAGACAAAGTTATTGTCGCGGCTCGCACTGGAGAAATTGGAGACGGCAAAATCTTTATTACTCCCGTGGATGAAGTTGTTCGGATTCGGACAGGGGAAAAGAATTTGGAAGCCGTCTAGCGAGTGTTCCAAAGGTTCCTTAGAAGTAACTCTTTATAATTCACCTTTCCAGACTTGATCAGACAATTCCGACTTGGGGTTGTCTTTTTTTGGTTAAGGTACTGGACAAAAGTGACGGTCAGACGCGTTTCGGCTTCGCTCAATGCTCAAAGCCAAAAGTCTCGGCAGGTTGGAGCGGAGCCGCAGGCTGACCTTAGTTGAGCCTATTGCTTAAAGACACAGCATCAGTTGCGATCCTTCAGAGGTTTTTGTGACTTCGATGCGCGCCTGAAATGCTTCTCGGAAGTAGGGCATGTGCGTCACAGTGAGAATGCAGGCAAAATCGGGAGCGATCGCGTTAATGGCGGCAATGAGTCGATCGCAGCCTTCTTGATCCTGCGTGCCAAATCCTTCATCGACGATCAGCATTTGCAGGGCAGTGCCCGATCGCTGAGACAGCAATCGAGCCAGGGCGAGACGAATCGCAAAATTGACCCGAAAGGCTTCTCCACCCGAATAGGTTTCATAAGGGCGCGTTCCGTGAGCATCGGCAATCAGAATGTCCAACGTTTCCAGCGATTTGGGATTTTGAGTGATGCCTCGTGCCGATTTGCTAGACGATTTAGAACTGCGGGCAGTGCGCTGAGTCACAAATTGAACGTGCAGTTGATTGGCACTGAGACGCGAGAGAATTTGATTGGTCGTTGCCTCTAGCTGCGGCAAAACATTTTCAATTAGTAGCGCCTGAATCCCGTTTTTACCAAAGGCTAAGGCGAGTTCTTGATAGACTCGGCTCTGCTGACGCGCCAGTTTTAACTGAGTTCTAAGTTCTCCATCTTGAATTCTCAAAGCATCTTGCTGCTGTTGCTGCTGCTGAAGCCGACCCAGACGGGCAAGCTGTTGATCAAGCTGTTGCCGTTGGCGTTGCAGTTCTTGTTCGATCGCTTGAATCTGACTGCTAAAGTCGGGAGTCTGCTCTAAATAATTGACGAGTTCTTGAGTGTGATGACTCACCGTTTGCAGATCGTTTAGCCGCGTCTGAAGCGTCTGCGCCAAGTCTTGAAGACGCTGCTGCACTTGCGGAAATTGCTGTTGTGCTTGCCGCAATTCTTGAAACCGTAGCTGCCAGGGCTGTGCCTGTCTGAGCGCGACTCTGAGGGCGTTGTGTTGTGCTAAGTCATAGCCGATGTCTGTAATTTGACGATCGCTCTGCCCAAATCCGGCGGCGGTGTCTGCTTGGAGTTGTTCGATTTGCTGGTCAAGCTGAGCCATTTGGGTTGTTAGCTCTGGCTGACGAGCGGTGATCTGCGCCTGTCGTCGCTGTGCCTGTTTGACATCGGCAAGCTTGATTTCTGCCCAGCGCCAGCGATCGACGGCTCCTCGTGCCAAAGCATGATCTTTTTCGTCGTAGTTAAGCTGTTGGAGGCTACGATCGAGCAGTGTTAATTCTTCTTGTACGTCATGAGCGTAGTCTCGATCGTGCAATTGTTGTCCGAGTTGGGCGGCTTCTGCGATGAGTTGCTCTAAGCTTTTTTGCACATCGGCGGTGGTTTGAAGTTGTTCTTGGAGCTGTCCCCGTCGCTCTAGTGCAGAACCAAATTTCGCGAGTTTAGTATCGAGTTCAGCATACTCTCGCCGCAAGACTTGAATTTCTCGCTCAGACACCGCTAACTGTTCTCGAATCACCCAAATTTGGTCAAGGACTTCTTGCTGCTGCTGCTCATGTTTTTGTAAAACAAGATTCCAGTGAGGCTCATCAAGAGGGCGATCGCACAAGGGACAGGGAGGATAAGAGGAATTTTGAGGATCAAGGATTGAAGGTTGAGTCAGAGTCGCCACAGATTGAGTTGCAGAGTTGATGGATTGTTCATCTGTTACTCGATCGGAAGTCAATTCCCGCTCTAGTTCGACAAATTCCTGATTGTCTAACGTCCCTTGTTTCAACATCCGGATTTTGTGATCTAATTCGGCTAGATGGGCTTCGTGATCGCGCTGATGAGCTTGCAGCCGCTCCATAAAACTGCGTCGCTCTAGCCCTTTTTCACGGACTTGTTCTTGATAGAGTTTGAGATTCTCTAACTCCTCAATGTGGACGGCAACTTCAACGGCGGCGCGCTGTAATTTGGGTTGACGCTGCTGCTGAGTTTGAAGCTGATGGGCAGAAGTCCGCAGTTCGTCAAGTCGGGCAGTCAGTCGCGTGGAGGCTCGATCGAGGTCGCTCTGCAAGTGTTGCCGACGCTGAAGTAAAGGAGCTACTTTCATCTGAAGCTGGTCAAGCTGAGTGAGCTCAAGTCGCGCTTGCCGCAGTTGTTCGACTCCAGCTTCGATGTCGTTGGCTTTGCTGAGAGTGCGCTGAATCTCTTCGGACTGCTGCTCTAAGGCGACTCGTTGCGCTTGCAGATTTTGAGATTGACTTTGAAGATGAGTGAGTTTTGCAGCTTGTTGCTGCTGATAGTGCTGGCGTTTGGTTTGGGCAACTTGGTGAGCTTGAAATTTTGCGG
This sequence comes from Phormidesmis sp., assembly GCA_965277365.1. Lineage (GTDB taxonomy): Bacteria > Cyanobacteriota > Cyanobacteriia > Leptolyngbyales > Leptolyngbyaceae > Phormidesmis_A. The sequence goes on from CBDICO010000012.1 coordinate 276,004, forward strand.
CTAGCGTGTCTTCCTGCATTTGCAGCGTTTGCCATTGCTGATATCCATGAGCGATCGTGCCTTCTTGTTGCAGCAACAAAATTAACGTTTGGCGTTGATGATCGATCTGCGTCAGCTCTTTTTGCAGCCGTTGACAATCTTGATTAAGGTTGCGTTGCTGCTGCTGTTGCCAGGTGAGCTGCTGCTGTGCGTTTTGACGGTGTTGTTGGCTGGCTAAAAGATTTTGTAACTGATCGCTGTAGGCAGTTTGCTGTTGTTGCATCTGCGTTAACGTCAGCTCTAATTCGATGCGTTCTTGAGCGATCGCTTCGGTTTGCTGCAACTGTTGCTGAATGGATGCCAGATTTTGCTCTAGCAGTTCGACTTGTCCTTTAAACTGGCGTGATTTGTCTTTAGCTTGCTCGGCTAACTCGTCATATCGCTGGAGCTTGAGCAGGTCAGCGAGAATCTGTTTACGATCGCCCGGACGCTTGAGCATAAACTCATCGGCGCGACCCTGCCGCAAATAAGCCGAGTTGACAAACGTATCATAGTCGAGTTTTAAATGCTCTAGAACTAGATTTTGAGTCGCGCGAATGCCTTTTTCGGTTAGCGATCGAAACGCGGTTGCACGAGGAATCTCTGCATCCTGATTCTTAACCTCTCCGTGAGCAATTTGAAACTCTAATGCCACGCCATTACCCCGTTGGCGAGTGCGAATAACGCGATAAGTTTGTTGATGAATGCTAAACACAAACTCAACTCGCACTTCTGTCTCGCCCACATGAATCACGTCATCTTCAGACGCGGCTCGACTTTCGCCCCAAATTGCCCAAGAAATTGCCTCTAATAATGACGATTTGCCCGCACCATTCGACCCGCATACGCAAGCAGTATGCAGCCCACGAAAGTCGAGAGTGGCTGCACGATAACTCAAAAAATTCTTGAGTGTGAGTTGCTGAGGAATCATTCAGAGCAAATCGCCCTACTGAATAAATTGAGTACAAATGCACCGAAGTACACTCGCACTTCTTGTAGTGTAGGCGCTAGAAGGGTTCGTCCGAAATAGTTTTAGAAAAATTCTCAAGAATTAGGGCGCGATCGAGCATCGTCGATCGTAGAGAGCGATCGGTTGTTAATCGTTCGATCCTCCTTTTAGGGGATTTTTCCTTGCTCAGGAACCTTGCTAAACTGCCCTTGGTCATTGACACCATCGCGACGAGATCAGACTCTTAAAGGATATGCAAATGTTGAAATTCAGAAAATGGCAAACGGGAACTGTCCTGGCTCTCACATTGGGCATGACCTCCACCAGTCTGGCACCTTTTGCCTTAAGCAATGCCGCAAACGCTGCGCCCTTGTTCCCCTCACAACCATATCCTCAATCCCCTCAATATCCCTCGACTCAACAGGCACAAACGAGTCAGGTCAGAATTCCTAGAGGCACGGTTTTGCCTGTCACCTATGACAAAGATAGAATCATCGTTGCCCCGAATGAAACCAGTGCGGTGACGCTGAAGATTGCGAGAAACGTTCGCACCTCTTCTGGTCTGTTGTTAATTCCGGCTGGAAGCCAAGTAGAAGGCGAACTCAGACCATCGCAAGGCGGCACTCAGTTCTTTGCGAAAACGTTGATTTTGACCAATGGCGATCGCCTTGCGATCGATGCCTATTCTAATGTCGTGACCCGCACCGAAACGATCAAAAAAGGGGCAGATGTGGGCGCAATTTTGACCGGAGCCGGGATCGGCGCGGGTGCTGCTGCCATTATTGGAGTCATTACGGGCAACCATCGCATCTCTAAAACCAACGTTTTGATCGGGGGTGGTTTAGGTGCACTGGGTCAATTCTTGCTGAGACGCGGCAGTGCAGATGTGTTGGTGGTCAATCCTCAAACTGATTTGTCGCTGACGCTAAACAATTCGCTGGCACTCAACCCAACTTACTAAGAATAAGTGATCAGATAGCTCGTCAAAATTCAACATACGCTAAAATCCCTGACTTCTCGTAGAAGTCAGGGATTTTTGATGCTTTAAAAGTCACGTAAGATATTGAAATGGTTCGGTGATTCAAGTAAACCGGCGCAATGAAAGTCAATGTGTGGGGGATGGGTTTCGACTCCGCTCGACCCGACAAGAATCATGGCTTTGAGCGTTGAGCGGAGTTGAAATGTGTTCAACAGTTAATCCCGTCCACCTACTAAATCCACAGCATTAAGGGCAATGCAGGATATATTGAATTTCTGATTCCATTATTAGTTTTTCACTGTAACGTGAAATTTATGAGTGTCTTTCAGATCCTTTGTCATTAACTTCTTCAATCATCCAATCATTATTTTAAGTGTTCAATGTCTCAAACTGTAGTGGTCAAAATTGGTACGTCTAGCCTGACTCAGCCTGAGACGGGTCAACTTGCGCTATCAACTATTGCGACATTAGTCGAGGTTCTCAGCACCTTAAGACAGCAGGGAAATCGAGTCGTGCTGGTCTCATCGGGAGCGGTCGGAGTGGGGTGCGCGAGATTGGGGTTAACCGATCGTCCCAAAACGATCGCGCTTAAACAAGCTGTCGCCGCCGTTGGGCAAGGTCGCCTGATGCGAATCTATGATGACTTTTTTACGGCAATGCAGCAGCCGATCGCGCAGGTGTTGCTGACTCGTGGCGACTTGGTTGAGCGGAGCCGCTATGTCAATGTCTATCGCACCTTTCAAGAATTGCTGCAATTAGGAGTAGTTCCGATCGTGAATGAAAACGATACGGTTGCGGTGGATGAACTTAAATTTGGAGATAACGATACCCTATCCGCATTGGTCGCCAGTTTGGTAGACGCAGATTGGTTATTTTTGCTCACTGATGTCGATCGTCTCTATTCGGAAGATCCGCGCAGTAACCCAGATGCTCAACCGATCTCTTTGGTTCAAAATATGAAACAACTGGCGGACGTGCAGACCGGAAAGCCGGGTTCTCGCTGGGGCACAGGCGGTATGGTGACTAAGATTGCCGCTGCCCAAATTGCGACGGGTGCCGGAGTAAGAACGGTGATCACACAAGGACGATCGCCGCTCAATCTCTTAAAGATTTTGGCAGGAGACGCGATCGGCACCCAATTTGAACCTCAGCCACGTCCCTTCAACGCTCGTCAACGCTGGATCGCTCATGGGTTGATCTCAACTGGAAAGCTCTTTTTAGATGAGGGAGCCGTTGAAGCCATCTGCAAGGCAGGAAAATCACTGCTTGCTGCCGGAATTTTGCACGTTGAGGGTGGGTTTGAAAGCCACGATGCTGTAAAGCTGTGCGATCGAGCAGGTCACGAAATCGCGAAAGGGCTAGTCAACTACAGCCGTGAAGAATTACAGAAAATTCAGGGGCACCGCTCCGAACAGATCTCGGAAATCTTGGGGTATGAAGGGGCAGACACGATCGTGCATCGAGACAACTTAGTGTTGAACCAGTAGGAACCAAGATGGGAGGATTGTCTCTACGGTGATTCTACGTCGTGGAATCGACTGAAATCGATCGCCCGTTGTCCATCGCTGCTATAGGTCAACATCTCGGCAAACTGCACATCCCATAAGATTTCTTGAGTCATATAAGAATAGCGGGCATGAACGGTTTGGGCGACGGTTTCATCGACTCCGGTTAATGACACCACAATTTCTGTCGCGCAATCTTTTAGCGACTCTGGAGTTTCACCATAGAGTGGGCTGTTTTCGTCGATCGGGTGCATCGCTGTCCAAGTCAGGTTAAACACGGGCGATTGGTGGCGACTCAGGGGCAAGTCATAAAAACGCCGCATGGCTTGACCTTCTTGAGTGACTTCATCGCGCACGATAAACACCCACAGTCGAGCTTCTAAAATTTGATTGCCTCGCTGATTGGCGGTTCTAAACATCAACGTCGGCACCCCGTTATAAGGAGAGATGATGGCAAATCGACTGAATAAAATGCGTGCTGTCGGTCGAGCCAGTCGAGCAAATGCCAATCCCGTAATCACCGCCACGCCTAACAGCCCTAACATTGCCTCGATCGAGACAATCACGTTGCCATAAAACGTCTTGGGCGAGATTACGCCATATCCGATCGTGCCCATTGTCTGCACGCTGAAGAAAAAGGCATCCCAAAATGAGCCTGATCGAGCGTTGGTGAGATTGTCGCCACCAATCAAGTAGAGGCAAGCAAACACGGTGTTAATTACCCCATAAAACAGCAGCGTTAGGGCAAAAAACCAAGACCAGGAAATGGTCAATAGTAAATAATAAAGATCATGCCAAAGAGACGGCTTGATGCCAAGGCGTACCACATTACTGTGTCCTTTCTGGTCTAACATCCGCTGTGGCGTGGGCGGAATAGCCTCCTGAGACTGCCGTTTGCCGAGCAACTTACGAACGAACCGTTTGTTAGAAAGCTTCATGAGAATAGAGTCGTCTGGAGTTGCCCAAATCCTACCGCATTTCTTTAATATGCCAATGCGATCCCATCGGCGCGAGGTTCTGAGGCTGCCATAAATACACCGTTTTGACGCAAAATAATCTGTCCTCGACCAAATGCACTGGGTTCGGCACTAAGCTGGATTTTGTGGTGACGATCGCTCAATCCGACGGCGACGCTCTGCGGAACGGTGTGTTCTAACAGGACGCGGTTTCCGTCCATCCATTGCCAGCGAGGAGCATCAAGTGCCGTCTGCGGATTCATGCCGTAATCGACGAGATTGACGACCATTTGCAACTGTCCCTGCGGCTGCATCGGACCGCCCATCACTCCGAAGGGACCGATCGCTCGTCGTTCTTGACTCAAAAACCCTGGAATAATCGTGTGAAACGGTCGTTTTCCCGCCCCGATGTAGTTGGGATGTCCCGTTTTTAATGAGAACCCTGTGGCGCGATTTTGCAGAGCAATCCCCGTTTCAGGAATCAAAACACCGCTCCCAAAGCCCATAAAATTTGACTGAATGAATGACACCATCAAGTCCCCATCCGATGCAGCCAGATAGACAGTGCCGCTTTTGGGCAGTCCGGCGGGGGCGATCGCCAGTGCCCTGTCTCCGATCAGGTGCCGTCGCTCTGCTGCATAAGATTTGCTGAGTAAGTGAGGAATTTCGACTGCCATAAATCGCGAGTCGGCGACGTGCTGATGAGTATCGACAAACCCTAATTTCATCGCCTCGATTTGCAGGTGAAAACTCTCGATCGAGTCACGAGCATAGCGGGACAGGTCAAACCCTTCCAGAATGTTGAGTGCCATCAACGTCGCGATGCCCTGACCATTGGGCGGAATTTCCCAGACCGTAACTCCCCGATAATCAGTTGAAATCGGATCGACCCAATCGGCTTGATGGGCTGCCAAATCTTCTAGAGTGAGCAGTCCGTTAGTTTGGGCAGCAAAGGTGGCGATCGACTCTGCCAATTCACCCTGATAAAAAGACTCGCCGTGGCTGTGGGCGATCGATTTCAATGTTTTTGCATGGAGAGGACTGCTCCAAATTTCTCCAGCGTTGGGTGCCCGTCCGTTGGGAAAAAACACCTGCTGGAAGGGCTGAAATTCCGCACCCGTCAATGGCAAATAGACGCGTTCTGCCCGCTTCCAGGCGCGTGCCGTCTCAGGAGACACTGGAAAGCCAGATTCTGCATAGCGAATGGCGGGTGCAAACAAGCGATCAAAGGGCAATTTTCCCCAGCGTTTCCAAAGCGTTTGCCACGCTGAGACAGCGCCCGGAACCGTCACCGTTGACCAGCCGAGACAGGGCATTTCTGCCAGTCCTGCATAGGGTTCTAGCGTCAAGCTCTGCGGACTGTTGCCCGACGCATTTAAGCCGTGCAGCGTACCATCCCACACTAGGGCAAACGCATCTGAACCAATGCCGTTGGAGGTGGGTTCGACTACGGTGAGGGCGATCGCCATTGCTAACGCTGCATCGATCGCATTGCCGCCCGATCGCAGCATTTCTAATCCCGCTAGGGTGGCTAAAGGTTGGCTCGTGGCGACGGCGGCTTGAGTGCCCATGATTACCCGTCGCCCAGACGCATAAGGATAATGATTTAGGTTTTTAGCAACTCGGTTGAATACTCCAGACATTCTTTAAACGGCTTCCAAAGGATTACAGTTGTGGGACTGAGCTATTTCTTTAAAGCTAAATCTACCTTTAACTTTGAAAATAATATCCTGCCTACGGCTGAATCAAGGCTTGAAGTCTAAAACCTGCTCAAATTTTGTCTAAAATATTGTTCTTAGACCCGCTCAAACATTCCCCAGGCTTGAGAAACCACCTTTCCGGCTGATTTTGCAAAAACAACGGCAAGCAGAACCCCGATCGCTGAATCTGGCAATGACGAATGGGTGAGGGCAACCAAGCCTGCCGCGATTAGCACCGAAACATTTGCAATGATGTCATTGCGAGAGCAAAGCCAAACAGAAGACATATTGACGTTATCAGTACGGTGCCTGGTTAAAAGAAACAAGCAAAGTAAGTTCGCGCACAGTGCCACAGTGCCGATCGAACTCATGATCTCCAACGTCGGTGTTGTATTCAAAAACAACTGATAAGCCGCTCTAGAAAATACTACGATCGCAGAGATAAACATGATGCCCCCTTTTAACAAAGCAGAGCTTGCCTGGGCTTGTTGCCCTCGATTGATGACATAGAGACTACTGGCATAAGCGATCGCATCTCCTAGCATATCGAGTGAGTCTCCGGTCAAGGCTAGAGAGTTTGCCAATACGCCAGATACAATCTCTATCCCAAACATCACCATGTTGATTGCTAGAACAATCCACAAAACTTTACTTTGACGTTGAGTCAGCTTCTCTAACTCGCAGGACTTTTTCTGACAGCATTCATCAGCCATTTTTAGCCTCCTAGCAGCTTAAACGTTATTACATTCAAAAGAATATTAGATTAACAATTGTTTAACTCTACAATATTCATACGAATGTTTGAATGACTTTTGAAAAAAAATTGATTGCCTATACCCGACTGTTTTTCAGTACATAGCGCAAAACATCACTCACTAACTGATTGCGGAGCGAGTAGTAAGCGAGTTTGCCGTCATTCCGATGTTTGAGTATTTTCAAATCACGCAGTTTGCGAAGGTGGTGAGAGACAGCCGCGATCGGAACGCCTAAAATTGCAGCCAGATCACAGACGCAGAGTTCCTTGCCATCCTGAAGCGCGTAGAGAATCTTTAATCGGGATTTATCAGAAAGAGCCGTAAAGATGATTTCTGCTTCTTCTAGAGAGTCGGTCATCAACAGATCAGCACGAACCTCAGCCACTACTTTATGGTTAAAGCAGCGCACCTGACAGAGATCATCTGACTTAACGTTTGTCACGATCGTAGACCCATAATAGAACGAGTTAACACCACGTCAGTTGTCCAATTTAATAGACAGAGTACACCCCATGCTACACAGTGTTTCAAGCGAAAGCTAGTCAGAATCTAGTTCGCCCTTGTTGCTTCAACCATTCCAAACGCTTGGTTCGATCCGGAACGCTGAGGGTGGTTGGTGAATCTTTAATCATAAGGATATTCCGCCCTTTTGTTGCGCGGCGGATACGCACCATGACTTACCGAGCGTTGCTTCTCACCGGGGCTATTATTTCAACGGTGGCTGTGAGTTCTACACTATCAGCGACCACATCGAAGGCTGTTCCCCCTCCAATTTCCCCGACTCAGGCAGCGATCGCTCCAACTAATGCCCCGATCTCTAGCCTGGATGCTTCGATCAGCGACACTCCAGCCACGCCTTCTGATAACAATCTTGATCTGAGCGACTTTCCGCACCAGAAAATCAATTTGGTCGATCAGTCAAATCAGTCTCCAGAGTTTGCTCAATTCATTCAACGATTTCGCCAAGCGGTGCAAAATCGAGACTCTAAATTCATCCGCGATCGCGTCACCTCTAAAACCGCGTTTGACTTTGGGAAACACCGATCAATTAACTATTTCAATCCCGATAATCCTAAGTCACCGTTTTGGTCGCAGCTAGAAAAAGCGATCGCGCTCGGCTGCACTGACGAAGCGAACACAGCACTGCCTCAGTCTCCGCCCAAAGGAACCGCTTTCTCATGCTCGACTGTGTTTCGGCAATTTGCAGGGGCTAGAAATGCGCTTGCTAACCAAAAAGTACCCGTTTCTGAAACCTCGATCGTCGTCGTCGGAAACGGCGTGAACGTCCGGTCAGAACCCGAACAAAAGGCTCCGGTGATTGCGGTTTTGTCAGATGAAATTGTGACGTTCGATCGTGACACGTTTGAGAAATTCCCAATGCAAATTCAGCAAACCACGCTAGAGCCAGACAATCTCGACGGCTGGACACCCGTGATTTTGCCCAACGATAAACGTGGCTATGTTACTAACCGCTTTGCTTATCGACCGCTCGGATATCGTGCCATTTTTGCCAACACTGATGGACGTTGGATGATGCAGGCGTTTGTGTCAGGAGACTGATTTATCGCTCAATTGGCTCAAACCCGTGGCAAGATCAAAGGCATCGCCTACCTGACTTGACTCTTATGCCTGACGTGACTTCGATCGCTGATCACTACCACGAGCGCACCAAATATGACCCGGAGACGATTCACGCCAAGAGTAAGTCTCTCGATTGGAGTCAGCAGCCTGTTCCTTTCAAAGATTACAAAATTGGGGTCTCGTTTGACCTCAAGCCCTCTCTCAACAAGCCGCCTCACGATCCGGCTGGGGTGTGGTGGCAGCGATTATCGAAACTGCTGTTTTGCAGCTATGGGCTGACGGGCATGGTGCCGACGGGTGCAGAACCACACTATATGAGAGCAGCACCTTCGGCTGGAGGGCTATATCCTGCTGAAGTTTATCTGATCTCTCGGGGCACACCATTCTTACCTGCGGGGCTGTATAACTATCAGGCAAAGACCCATTCTCTGCTGCAATTTTGGGAAAGTGAGGTCTGGACATCTCTGCAATCGGCGTGCTTTTGGAATCCGATTTTAGAAGGGACGCAACTCGCGATCGTCCTTTCTGCCGTTTTTTATCGATCGTTCTGGCGTTACGAAGACCGTGCTTATCGTCGAATTTTTCTCGACACCGGGCACCTACTCGGCAATCTAGAACTTGCCAGTTCTCTAAACGATTTTCGTCCACATCTGATCGCCGGGTTTGCCGATGAAGCCGTGAATCAGTTGCTTTATTTAGATTCGCAGCAAGAAGGCGCGATCGCCGTGATTCCCTTAGCCGATGTGCGCGAAGTCAATCAAAATCTCCCTCTCACCAAAACGGCGCTGCCATCCGGTACTCAGCTCGATTATCCTGACCTCGACGATGGAGACCTGCTGAGTTATTTTCACCAAACCACTCAAATTCCGGTCAATCCTGCTGCCAAAGTTAACTGGAAGCCTGCCCTTCCTAAAGAACAAGACAAATATAATTTTCCGTTTTGTCTCAAAGTGTCTACCGCTTCGGCAGCGATCTCGTGGGGCGACCCGCTAGAAGACCTTGAGCAAACAATTTTACGGCGGCGATCGACTCGCGCCTACAACGGCGCTGCGCTCACCTTGAATGAGCTAAACGCCTTGCTAGATTTCACCTATCAGCCCCAACATTATATCGAGCAAGCATTGGACGGCTTCCCCGATTATTGTGATCTGAGCTTAGTAGAAACCTTTATTGCCGTTTCGTCAGTCACCGGGCTTGAAGAAGGCTGCTACTACTACGCACCTAAAGCCCAAGAGTTGCGGCAAATTCGCTTTAAGAATTTTCGACGAGAATTGCACTATCTCTGTTTAGGACAAGATTTAGGACGCGATGCGGGAGCAGTTTTGTTTCACACCGCCGATCTCAAAGCGGCGATCGAGCGATATGGCGATCGAGCCTACCGCTATCTCCATTTAGATGCCGGACATTTGGGACAACGCCTTAACCTCGCCGCCATTCATCTGGACTTGGGCGTAAGCGGCATTGCGGGCTTTTTTGACGATCAGGTCAATGACGTGTTGGGCATTCCCGCCGACGAAGCCGTGTTATATATCACCACATTAGGACGACCGCGCAGACAATCATGAATCGCGATCGTCTCCTCTAGACGGAGAGCGTTTGTACTGATATGCTCAATTCGCGAGTTATGTCATGTCTCAATGTCCTTCGATAACCTCTGCAAGCTGCTGTCTGAAAAATACCCTGATCGCTTTGCCGCTTGGCTGCTAGGAGAAGAGACTCGATCGGTAGAAGTCCTGAAAACCGAGTTGGGTATCGAGCCGATTCGGGCAGATTCAGTCACGTTTTTGCAAACCAATCACCGAATTCTGCATCTAGAATTTCAGACTGAGTTAAAGTCAAATCCACCGCTCCCCGTGCGAATGCTTGATTACTGGGTTCGGCTACATAGGCTATATCGCTTGCCCGTTACTCAGGTGGTTGTGCTGCTGCTGCCACCCCCGATCGGAACGACGATCGAAACCGTCTTTGAGCTAGAAACCACCCGCCACGAATATCAAGTCGTGAAAATGTGGGAGCAAGATGCTGAATTTTTTCTACAAGACCCTGTTCTGCTGCCGTTTGCGCCCTTAGCCGCGACCCAAAATCCCGACCAATTGCTCGATCGAGCCGCCCAGCAAGTCAACCAAATTCAACCCACTCAGCAACGGCAAGAAGTTTCAAGCTATTTGCAAGTTTTGGCAGGGTTAAAATATAACAAAGACATCATTCGCCGCACATTTCGAGAGGGAATCATGAGAGAGTCGATCATTTATCAAGAAATTCTTCAAGAAGGACGGCAGGAAGGACGGCAGGAAGGACGACAGGAAGGACGGCAGGAGATGACCCTAAAAATGCTGCAAGAAGGGGTTGAGATAGAACTCATCGCTCGTGTAACAGGACTCTCGATCGAGCAAATCCAAACAATACAAGAGTCACGAGTGGACTGAATACCCCGATCTCAGCCCACAAAATCTTTGCCCGATCGTCATTTCTAAAAGCAAAACAGAATCGGCACCCCAACCTCCAGCGAATGCCGTAGACTGAAATGTGAATTTGCGAAGGGGAACAGACGATGCGGCTATCTCAGATGCTATTTGTCACACTGCGGGAAGACCCTGCGGAGGCAGAAATCCCCAGTCACAAGCTATTGCTGAGGGCTGGCTATATTCGTCGGGTCGGCAGTGGTATCTATGCTTATCTGCCCCTCATGTGGCGCGTGCTGCAAAAAGTCTCACAGATTGTCCGCGAAGAAATGAACGCGACTGGCGCGCAAGAATGTCTGCTGCCTCAACTCCAACCTGCCGAACTCTGGCAAGAATCAGGACGCTGGGACACCTACACCAAAGCTGAAGGCATTATGTTTGCTCTGGTCGATCGCCAACAGCGCGAACTCGGTCTAGGTCCCACTCACGAAGAAGTGATTACGGCGATCGCGCGTGACATGATTCGCTCTTATCGTCAGTTGCCTCAAACTCTCTATCAAATTCAAACCAAGTTTCGCGACGAAATTCGTCCCCGGTTTGGCTTGATGCGCGGTCGAGAATTTATCATGAAAGATGCCTACTCATTTGACGCTGACGAAGCGGGAATGAAGCGGACTTACGAAAAGATGAATCAGGCATATCACAATATTCTTAGACGATGTGGGCTAAAGTTTCGGGCAGTCGATGCCGATTCGGGCGCGATCGGAGGCTCTGGTTCTCAAGAGTTTATGGTGCTGGCAGACGCGGGTGAAGACGAAATTCTCTACACTGACGATGGAAACTATGCTGCCAACGTCGAGAAAGCGGTCTCTCTGCCTCCTGATGCCGAGTCGTCGCCCTTCACGATTTACGAGAAGCGAGAAACGCCAGGAACGGAGACGATCGAGAAGCTCTGCAAATTTCTCAAATGCTCTCCGACTCAACTCGTCAAGAACGTCTTATATCAAGCCGTTTATGATAGCGGAATCACTGTTCTAGTGTTGATTCACATCCGAGGCGATCAAGAGGTCAACGTCGTTAAGCTACAAAACGAACTGGTTAAATTAGCCAATCACTATGGCGCTAAAACCGTTTTATCGCTCACCGTTCCTGATGCTGAAGCTCAACAGAAATGGGCATCCAAACCGTTGCCTTTGGGCTATATGTCTCCTGGCATTAGCGATGACTATATCCAGTCTTCAAAAGAGATCGCGCCTAAATTTGTTCGACTTGTGGATCACACCGTTGCCGAGTTGCAAGACTTTGTCACCGGAGCCGATGAGTCGGGCTATCACATGGTCGGCGTAAACTGGGGCGTACAGTTTCAGAAGTCACCGCTCGTAGTTGATTTGAGAAAGGCGCAACTGGGCGATCGTGCCATTCACGACTCAGCCCAAACCCTGCAAACCGCACGAGGCATCGAGATCGGGCATATCTTCCAACTCGGCACCAAATATTCTACCGCGTTGGGTGCGACCTACACTAACGAGCAGGGCGAAGGAGTGCCGCTCGTCATGGGCTGCTATGGCGTAGGCGTATCTCGACTGGCACAATCGGCGGTTGAGCAATCTTATGATAAAGACGGCATCATCTTTCCGGTTGCGATCTCGCCTTATCACGCGATCGTGATTATTCCCAATATCGGAGATGCCGATCAGGTCGAGGCGGCTGAAAAACTTTATGATGAGCTGAATCAAGCGGGAGTTGAAACCTTATTGGATGATCGCAACGATCGGGCGGGCGTGAAATTCAAAGATGCTGACTTAATTGGAATTCCCTATCGAATTGTTACTGGGAAATCGCTGAAAGACGGCAACGTTGAAGTCGTGCAACGAGCCACAAAAGCGGTGCAGGAAATCGCGATCGCAGAAGTCGTTTCCACCTTAAAACAATGGATTTTTGACGCAACTCACTAAACTATTCTTAAAGAACTTCCGGAACCGACTCCGAAGCAGGTGTAGTCAATCAAACTGCATCCTCCATGAATTGATTGTCTAAAGTCCGAGATCCAACATTAGGAGGGATTCCTCGATGCAAGACCAACATTCGACTCGCCGCATTCCTGTCGGACTGGTTGCTGGGTTGTCAGCCCTAGCAGTGACAGCAGGCAGCGCGACTGCATTTTTAGCTTGGCATTCGACCCAGCCAAAACCTGTAGAAACTGCCCCTGAAATCTCTAAAGTTGAGCCACAGCCCTCGCCATCTGCGTCAGTGGCTCCCATCGTGGCACCGTCTGTTCAACCGATTCGCCAATCAACTCCAAAAGTGGCACCGCCTGTTGTTGAAACGACGGCTAAAGTCTATTGGCTCAAAGATTCTGGAGTTTTAGAGTCAGTGCCCGTCAAGCTGAAATCCGGCGATCGCTCAGAGTCAGTGTTGAGCGGCGCGATCGCCACTCTGCTAAACGGTTCCCCTGATCAGACACTCACGACGACGATTCCTCAAGGCACACAGCTTAGAAGTCTCAAAGTCAGACCTGATGGCATTCACATCGATTTGTCATCTGCTTTCACAAAGGGCGGCGGCAGCGCGTCGATGATGGGGCGGGTCGGTCAGGTTCTCTACACGGCGACTAGCACCGATCCGAGTGCCCCTGTCTTTTTGTCGGTCGGAGGTCAACCTCTAGAAACGCTGGGTGGTGAAGGCTTGATGTTAGATCAGCCTATCACCCGACAATCGTTTAAAAAAGATTTCGCTTTAGAAGCCCGGTAGACGGCTTTTCAATGGGTTGCAGTCAGAGCAGATCGTCTTCACAAATGGCGATAGTCTAACGGTTCCAGAGTTGCTGCCAGGAAGTACCGATCGTAGAGTTGTGGGCACTCAAATTTGATGAGCGGCAAATTTCGTCTTACCAGCCATCTGTTTCAGTCTCGTTCCAAACTTCGAGATCTAACTCAGCGAGATAGATCATCGCATTCTCGATTTGAGCATGACTTCCTTGAAGATTGAGGTCAAACCAGCCGTCACCATTGGCATTAGCTCCTAAAATGGCGGCTGTAATATTCACGGTTAATGAATAGTCAGAGATTAAACGAGAAATCACAGGCTCTTGGTGATAGTGCTTAGAAATGCGAATGCGAATGCGCTTCTGAGTCGATCGGCTATCTTCGTTCGTTAAGGTTTGCATAATTAATTCGACTCCTCTTTATCTACGATTTATCAGTCGGAATACCGTATTTTATTACTATGATCCTAACGAAGAACTCCAGAAAATGCAAGAAGATGCTCACCGCCGACGAGCTTTGCTGACCATCTTGCGCGACAAACGGAGCTTCAGATCTTCCTGGTCTGCCCACTCTTGCAGCAATCGATAGAACACTTGACGATCGTCATTCTTTAACACCGCTACCTGATCCGCCGTCTCAATCACGTAAGGATAGCCACTGCCGATCACGACTTCAGCGCGCACCCAGTCGATAATTCGCTCATGCCATCCGGCTTCATAAATCCAAACGGGAAGCTCTAACCGCACGGGATAACTGTCTTTATTCGTTTTGAGATAGGTGAAGGCAACTTTATCGGCTTGGTCGCCATAGTGATCTAAAATTCCTGATCGCTGACAGAGAAATAGCGGGGTTCGATCGCCCCATTCCATCGCGTGATTTTGGGTACGATTGAGCAGTTGGGCATCGTGAATGGATTTTGTCTCTGGCAGATTGCCCAAACGCCGCAGCATCTCAGTCAAATCGTGAGCGCTAGACGTATCGATATAACTGACCAACGGCACTCGATAATGCTCACTTGCCTGAAGAAGTTTGCAGATACATTTGACATAAAAATTGCGTGTCTCTTCGTCAAATGCTTCCGCAAACGTTGCGACTAATGAGCCGTCGAAAAACGCCAGACAGGTTTCACAGCCAGCCCGTTCATCCATATATTGAATGAGTCGATCGGTCTCCATCTCAAAGCGACGCAGGTTGACTTTACGATCGGCAAGATCGCCCCGTCCGACTCGCAGATCGCTAGGGGTCATCACATCTAAGTCGATGTCTTTTTCGTAAATACCAGATGGCAAATGAAAGTTTTCGTACCAGCCAATTTGCACCAATGCCACGGGCACGGAGATATCTTTACTGGGATAGATTTGGGAGCCATCGACTGCAAACGTCGAAATTCCGGTGAGGCGATCGCGCACCCACTCTAGACTTTGTTCACGGCTCTGCCAGGTTAGCTTAGAAGGAATTACCCAATCGGGATGAGTGCCCAACGGTTCTAACGGCAATGCCCCGCAGGATTTCATGCCTTTCAAGATCTCGTGCAGACTTGCAGATGACTGCTGTGACATCTTTGCCAATGCCATCCTGTATTGCTGAAGCTCCTGCAACGCGGTTTTGTCATAACTCATAAAGTCATCACGTTTTTGTTGCAGCAAGCTCAGAATTTGAGAAGGCTTAATCGGCATAGCAAACGGATGATTTGGTACTTGGGTACTATATTAAACTGAAATGCCAGATTATCTTGATTTTGAGTCGCGATCGAGCCAAATTCCTCTTAGTCCTGCGGTTTTTGCGGCTTTAAAGTCTTCTTCGAGGCTATCGCCAACGTGCCAGATTTGTCCGACCGGATAATCGTGTTTGGCGATCGCGCACTTAAAAATCTGCGGACTCGGTTTTGCGGCTCCCACCTCAGTCGAGATCGTGACCGAGCTAAAGAAATCCTTCAAATCCAGCGCTTTGAGAACGGAATAGAGACGAGAATCGAAATTAGACAAAATCCCTAACGTGATGTGGCGATCGCGCAATCCTTCTAAAGTCGGCACCACATCGGGGTAGAGAACCCAGGGATCTGCTGTGGCAAAGTGATGATAGAGTTCCGTAAAAAAAGTAGAGAAGTCAGAAAAATCCTTCAATACGCCGAGTTGAGCAAACGTTTGTTTGACGATCGCGTTCCACCACTCAAATTCTAAATCGGGAATCTCGCTCAAAGAACGTCCTGGAAATGCAGGCGAACCCGCGACTTTAAAGCTTTGATAGAACGCTTTGTTTAATTGCTCGCTCGAAACATCAACGCCATGCTGTCGAGCAATCTCGCAATAAACCTCACCCACGCTACCGCGAACGCCAAATAATGTCCCCACAGCATCAAAAAAAATGAGTTGAGGACGATTCATAAACACTCCAAACTATCAGACAGATGAATGTGGAGAATCAGCGATCGGAAGTTCCTGCCAACGCATCGGCGATCGGCTTTGTCACCCAACTTAACCCAACTCGAATCTGATGTCTCAGGGTCGGTAGCCGATTTAAGTAAGCAATCCGACGCGCAATGTGGGCGATCGTGCCGTCTAGCTGAATGCCCATCCCTGTTAGAGTGGCATTATTTTCGCCCAGGGTCATCATCTCGCCCAAATATTGATAGCGAAATGGTAAGAGCGGACGATTGGTGAGCGATGCCCAGATATTCCAACCCGCGTAGTCAGATTGTTGAAATGCGGCTTGAGCCGTTGCCGGAACCTGTTGCCCGTCAGCGTCTTTGCAGTCTGCCAAATCGCCTAACGCAAAGACTTCTGGAGAATCTACCACTTGCAGCGTCGGAGAAGTGATTAACTGCCCGCGCTGATTTTGCTTGAGCGGCAGGTTTTTCACGACTTCGTTAACGCGAGTCCCAACTGTCCACAGCACCAGATCGACTGGGATCGTATCCACCGCACCTTTATAGCTCAGAGAAATCATGTCTTCAGCGATCGAGTCCACCGTCGTCTCTAAATCTAACCAAACGCCCCGTGCGGTCAGTGCTTTATCAGCAGCGTCGCGATTGTGTGTTGGAGACGATCGCAGAACTTGATCGGTTTGCTCCACGAGTCGGAGCCGAACCCGATCGCCCAACCGGTCCGCCAACTTACACGCTAGCTCGACCCCGCTATAGCCTGCACCGACGATCGCGATCCGAATTTTGTCACGAGGCGATTCTTCTAGCTGTCGCAGCTTTTCTTCTAGCTGATAGGCATCTGCAATCGTCCGAAACGGCAACGCGTGGTCTGCTGCACCAGGGACGAGATCGAGGGGCGTTTCTCCACCCATTGCTAGAACGAGACGATCGTAGGTCAAGGCTTCACCGTCTTGAAGCTGTACTTGCCTAGATTCAATATCAATACTGGCGACTTCTTTTTGACAGAAGCGAATTCCGGTCCCTTCAAGCAATTCTTCATAAGGCGGGGCAACTTCCCAACTTTGCAACTCACCCGTCACCAATTCATACAGAAATGGAGAAAAGACAAAGCGATCGCGCTGATCGACCAAAACGATGTCTGGTTTTTCTGCCTTTGTCCAGGGCAGTTGGCTCAATCGCAAGGCGGTGTAAAGACCACCAAAGCCACCACCAAGAATACAAATGCGGGCAGGTTGTTGAGGCATAGGTCAATGCAGGGGGACTCTACTCCTCATTGTAGGGAAGTGAGCAGAAATCAGCATCTCAGTTTTTGACTTTCCTTCAGGTTTTAACTTTCCTAAAGAGCCGATTAGAGGCAAAATGGCTTAAATCTAAAGTCGGTGTTTTATCGCGAGGCAAACCTCATGACCAAATTAAAAGTCGGGCTGTTGTTTGGCGGCTGTTCAGGAGAGCATGAGGTGTCGATTGCTTCGGCAAGGGCGATCGGGCAAGCCCTCAAAACTGACTCGAATGCAGATAAATATGAAGTGTTACCGTTCTACATTCAAAAAGATGGCTACTGGCAAGCGGGTCATTTGGCTCAACAAGGGTTGGAATCGAGGACGGCGATCGCTTCCTCAGACCTACAACAAACTCGCTGGCAGTTTCCCTCTCAAGCCGCCGAAATCGATGTGTGGTTTCCGGTTTTACATGGTCCCAATGGTGAAGACGGCACTGTGCAGGGGCTGCTCAAACTAATGCAGGTGCCTTTTGTTGGCTCAGGCGTGTTGGCATCGGCAGTCGGCATGGACAAATTGGCGATGAAAACCGCCTACGCTCAAGCAGGATTACCCCAGGTGAAATATCTGGCGGTGACGCGATCGCAGGTCTATTCCAATCCCTGCGTCTTTCCCAAACTTGGGGATCACATCGAGTCAGAACTGGGATATCCCTGTTTTGTCAAACCTGCAAATCTAGGCTCATCCGTCGGGATTTCTAAAGTGCGAAATCGCGTGCAGTTGGAAGCGGCTCTAGATAATGCTGCGAGTTACGATCGGCGCATCATTGTTGAAGCAGGCGTGATTGCCAGAGAAGTCGAATGTGCCGTTTTAGGCAATGACAATCCGAAAGCCTCAGTGATTGGTGAAATCACGTTTGAGAGTGACTTTTACGATTACGAGACTAAATATACCGCAGGGCAAGCCGGACTAGAGATTCCGGCACCATTACCCGACGCGATCGCGGCTCAAATTCAGGAGATGGCGATTCGGGCATTTGTGGCGATCGATGGGGCAGGAATCGGACGCGTCGATTTCTTCTATGTCGAATCAACGGGAGAAATCTTCATCAACGAAATCAACACATTTCCAGGATTCACTGCCACTAGTATGTATCCACAACTCTGGGCGGCCACCGGAATCCCGTTCTCAGAGTTAGTTGATCAACTCATCCAACTGGCATTAGAGCGACATGAGCATCTGATCGATTCATAAGACCTCATTCACCCCTGTTCGACCAGACCCATTCTCTCCCACCAGCGATTGAGTGGGAAATAGACGACAGGTGCCCATAAGCTGCTGAGAATGGCAGAGCTGAGGGCAACAAACTGGTGATAAGTCCAGATCTCGCTCAGCGATCGCCCCCCTTGCAAACTGAACTGGATCGCTGTCACTGTCTCAGCTAACACCGCCATTCCAAAGACGATCAGCGCGACTGAAATAAAATCTTCCTCAATATATCGCTGCTTTTGCAGCCGAGCCGTCAACAACCCAATCAGCGTCAGACTCAGCGCATGAGTTGGATAGGGGGAAGTCATTCCGTCTTGCAGCAACCCTAAAATCAACCCTGCCAAAGCACCTTGAAACATAGTTCGTTTGACGCTCCAGGCAACCACCCAGATCAATAGCCAATTGGGACCAATGCCTGCCAATTCCATTCCAGGTAGGCGCATCGGCAAGACCATCAGGCACAGCAAAACCGAGATCACCGTCACCCCCCAATTGACCAGAGGACGCGAAATCGGATGACGATCGAACAGATCCTCTAAAGCCAGAGTCTTCATGGGGTTGCTTTTTGGGAAGGCGGTTCATCAGCAGTCGGAGTGGGAGGAGCAATGAGTTGAGGCTCTCCCAGGTTTGCAGAGTTAGGGTAAACGGTTGCCCATTCTAAATAGTTAATGGGAGCGGTTAACTCGATTACCGCTTCAGGTGCAGGGCTTTTGTTGAGATCGACTGACTCAATTCGCCCGATCGGAATCCCTGCCGGAAACAATTGACTAAACGAGGACGTAGACACCACATCGCCTCGACGCACATCTGGGACTTTCTCAAAAAACTCCATTACGGCTCGGTTGTCTGCCTTGCCCCGCAAAAAGCCCATAAAGCGACTGCGGCTAATAGTCACACCGACTCGACTGCTGGGATCGCTCAATAAAAGCACTTGACTGCTCTTAGACGTGACATTGCTAACCCGACCCACTAGCCCACCTGGACTGAGCAC
Source organism: Phormidesmis sp. (assembly GCA_965277365.1). Classification (GTDB taxonomy): domain Bacteria; phylum Cyanobacteriota; class Cyanobacteriia; order Leptolyngbyales; family Leptolyngbyaceae; genus Phormidesmis_A. Next base: position 295,474 of record CBDICO010000012.1, read on the forward strand.
GATCGAGCCGACTTGAATGCCATCCTGACTACCTCGTCCTAAAATCACTTGCTGCCACCAGTGATCAGCACTGCGACCAATCACCGGAGCCGTCACTCCCTTCGTTTTCTTGGCAGAAACAAACCCTAAGAGTTCCTCAAGACGTTGATTTCGACTCTCTAGCTCAATTAGACGCTGCTGAAGCTCTTGCGTCTGAGCCGTCGCTAATCGGTCTTGTTGAGCAGGGTTGCCTTGAAATGGACGCGTGATTAACTGGTAGGTTTCTAGCAGCACCCCGCCCTGAGTTTGTCGAACGAAGAGAGCCGTGCTGAGTGCCACAGTCACTAAAGCAGTCTGAATTCCATAGCGTTCCCACCAGCGTCGCAGTGCGTACATTCAACCTCGTATGTTGGCTGGTCAACTTCACAAATGATACGTCTCAAGTCCAGCATTCTGATTCCTCTCCGCACCTGACTCGTGAATATCAGGGGGCCAATTGCAGAGAATTCTTCTAGCGAGAGGGACGAGTGCTAAACACGCGCTCTAGCTGTTTGAAGTTTTCTAGGACTCGTCCAGTCCCCAACACGACGCAACTTAAGGGGTCAGCCGCAACGTGAACCACGATCCCCGTTTCGTGACTGATTAGCGTGTCGATGCCTTTGAGCAGCGCACCGCCGCCTGCTAGCATGATGCCCCGATCGATAATATCTGCGGCTAACTCAGGAGGCGTGCGCTCTAGAGTCCGTTTGACTGCATCGACGATCACAGACAGAGGCTCTGACATACTCTCGCGAATCTCAGGACCTTTAATAGTGACGGTTCTAGGCAGACCTGACAGCAGGTGTAAGCCCCGCACTTCCATCACCGCTTCATCATCTTGAGTGGGGTAGGCAGACCCGATCGAGATCTTGATTTCTTCTGCCGTCCGTTCTCCAATCACCAAGTTGTGAACCTTTTTCATGTAGTGAATAATCGATTCACTCAGTTCATCTCCAGCCACTCGGACTGACTCGCTGAGAACAGTGCCTTGCAAGCTCAGCACCGCGACTTCAGTGGTTCCGCCTCCGATGTCAATAATCATGTTTCCGGTCGGTTCAGCGACGGGCAACCCGGCTCCGATCGCGGCTGCCACAGGCTCATCAATTAAGTAAACCTCTCGTGCTCCTGCTTGAGAAGCGGCTTCCATGACGGCACGACGTTCTACCCCAGTCACCCCGCTTGGGATGCCAATGACGACGCGAGGTGACACAAGAGTTTCGCCTCCATGCACCCGTCTGATAAAGTGCTTTAGCATTAACTCTGCTGTATCAAAGTCGGCGATTACGCCATCTCGAAGTGGACGGAGGGCGATCACGTTTCCGGGAGTCCGTCCCAGCATTCTTTTTGCGTCTTCGCCGACCGCCAGGGGAATTTTTTCGTTTTGATCCATCGCGACGACGGAAGGCTCTTGTAGAACGATACCTTTACCTGACACGTAGACAAGTGTGTTGGCGGTGCCCAGGTCTATACCCATATCCCGGGATAAATAGAAGCGACTGAAAAGACCCACTGTTTCTATGCCTCAGATTAACGCGATGAGTACGATCGAGAGAGTGCAATCAAGCATCTACTGTGATTGATAGTGGATTCTATTACAGTTTTTGTCGTGAGTCTAGTCAAGTAGCAGAAAAATATCGATGCGAAACTCTTTTCGAGCTAGCACGATAGGCTTGAAAGCTCACAATGCAAACTTCCCTCATCATAGAGGTAAATGCGGGTTAATCTGATGTTCTTTTGATTACAAAACAGGATTGGTTCAAAGAATTAAACTAGACTCTTTGTGACTACAAAAAGAATGATCAAAACTGGTCTTAACCCTTCACCTTTGAAGTTATAATTTAAGTACAGACGTATTGGATTATGAATACACATGCGTGATCCAGAGTGAAAATCTTCCTCTAGGATAGAAACACTTACTGTGAGCAGAGAAGTATGAGTCTAAACGTGGTGACACTAGTGGGTCGTGTAGGCGGCGATCCTGATGTGAAATATTTTGAGTCGGGCAGTGTTAAATGTCGGCTCACTTTGGCAGTAAATCGTCAATCCAAGAACAATGATCAGCCTGATTGGTTCAATTTAGAACTTTGGGGTAAGCAAGCCGATGTTGCCGCTAATTACGTTCGTAAGGGCAGTTTGATTGGGGTAAAAGGTGCTTTGAAGTTTGATAGCTGGAAGGATCGCAATACTGGAGTCGATCGCACCTCGCCAGTAGTGTTGGTCGATCGACTCCAGCTATTGGGGTCTAAACGAGATTCTGAAGGCGGCGGAACAGAGGCGGCAGGCTATGTGGATGACTTTTAAGCACATCGGCTTTGAGGGCAAGATCTCCAGTTTCCTACAAAAGACGGAGATCTGAATGCCGTTCTCAATAACTGATTTGTAGGGTAACTGATCCCTCAACGCGCTGTTCACCTCCAATCACAGGGGTAGGGGCTTGAGCAGCGGCAACCCTTTTGAAAGCGGCACTATCTGCCAGTATGGGAGGCGGAGCAGATGCACCATTGACCTGAATGCTGACGACCTCTTTGCGAGTCAGGTTTAGAGCACTGAAGACGGCATCTGCTTGGCTCTGTGCTTCTTGAGTGGCTTTGCGAAGGGCGAGTTTTTGAGCAGCGGCGATCGCGTCATCCGTCGCGACAAAACTCACGCCATCAATGCGGCTAGCTCCTGCTTTAACAGCGTCATCTAGCAAGGTGCCCGCTTTCTCAGTTGGCACTCGAAAACTGACGGTGTTTGCAGCGCTGTAGCCATCTAGCTTTTGATGATTATTGTCATAACTATAAATCGGATTGAGATTAATGCCCGTCGTTTCAAGCTTTTCGACGTTGCGTGATTTGAGCAGCGTCACTACAGCCGTCGATCGACGCGCAACTGATTCCTGAACTTCATTGGCGGTCTTGCCTTGAGCATCTACTCCTAACTGGACTTGAGTCAGGGTTGTAGAAATCTCTTCGATGCCTTGACCTGTCACGGTGAGCGTTCGTAAGACCTTTTCTTGTGCCAAAACTGGACTGGTTAAAGATAAACTCATGAATCCAAGGGCGATCGGAAAGAACTTAAAGCGGTTCCAAGTCAAAGCAGACGTTAAAGCTGAATTCATCTAAATCACTCCTCACTAAGCGGTGGTTACATCAGGGTTAAAGTTGATGTATTGACTCTGTCATAGTCGAGGGGCGATCGGTACGGTGGTTACATTTTTTGCAACTTAATCAAGACTAAATAGCTATTACGAATCTGTATTATTTATTACACCGTAAAGCGGCACATGCTAGATTGCACGTTGCTATTTTTGATTAGACCTGAGCGTAATAAAATATTAGCCCATGTTCAAAGTTTATCCTGGACAGGAGAGTCTCAATGTCGTCTCGCTTACCCGTCTATTTCCTATCAGGATGTTTGACCATTATCACGTTTACTTCAGCCGTTTTTCCTGGCAATGCTCAACTCTTTAACAGTGCGGTTGACCAATTGCCCGCTAGCGATCGCTCGACTTTAAGAAGCGGTCAAGCTTTAGTGACTGGAGAAAAGGGCAGTTATGTCGCGAGGGTTTTGGTTAAAAGCTCTCAAGACACTGCTTGGAATGTATTGACTGACTATGGGAGCATCTCAAAATTCATCCCTAATGTCGTTTCTAGTAAAGTGCTAGAGACAAACGGCAACCGCAAGGTAATTGAGCAAGTGGATGCCCGACAGATTTTTTTCATTAACGTGCGATCGCGAGTCCGATCTTCAGTGACCGAAACGGCAAAAACTCGCATTGACTTTCAGCTAACAGATGGGGATCTGCAAAGCTTAAAAGGCTACTGGACGGTAGAGCCGATCGCGGCTTTTTCGGGAGCAAAAGCCGATCAAGTGCTGATTACTCAAGTTGTTGAGGCACAGCCCAAATCGGGAACTCCGAAAGATATTTTCTATAATTTGTTTAAAGATTCTTTAGGAAAAAACTTGAGCGCGATTAGTCAAGAAGTTGGGCGGCGATCGCGTTAGGCTTCTTAATCACAAATTGCGAGTCTCGTAGGGCTACAGCACAGGTGAAAATAATCTGAGCAGTCGCCCTAATTTGTGTGGGCTTGCCCAGAAGTTTGCTAGAAATTGGTAAATAACGGGGCATTATTAGAATAATTCTGTTGGTAGGTTAAGAGGGAAATTCCATCTGAACATTGACTGGAGGTTGTAAAACCAGCCAATAAGCTTAAAAGTTTCCGTAATCTTGTGTAAGGTCTGTTATATTTTCCGGGAAGTCGATGAATCAGCGCGATCTTACGAGGTGGACACCTCAGCGAATCTACCTTCTATGCTGCCTCTACTGCACGATCGCTCAGAGCTTTGTGAGACGAGTCAATTTGAATTGAAGACACCCTGCTCTTTAAACGATCTCCCAAGTTTTCTTGAACCTCAATTTGAACGAGTCGCCACAGTGGATAACCAGCAAGTTTTTCAACTCATCGATCGCATTCTGCCGTTTGAGGCGTGTCTCTATCACCAGATTTTGCCTCTGTCACTCAAAGATCAGTCTCTTCAGCTTGGCATGGTGACGTTAGAAGATGTGGCTGCCCTCAACTATGTGCGGCAAATTCTCACGTTCATGAATTACTCGCTGGTGCCGCAAACCATCACTTCAGACGTGCACTACGCCACTCTGTCTGCCTATCTCAACTACATTGAAAATCAAGCTCCCGTTGTCCCCTCAGAAAAGCCTGTAGCTGATCTAGCCGAAGTAACCCCTGATCAAGCAGATCGATCAGAAGAAACTCACGCCTTTATTGAGAGTTCTCTCAAAATTCCAACGTCTTTTGAGTCGTCAGAAGAAACTGAAAACCAGCCTACGATCGTGATTCAAGATACAAAAGCAACGTTTTTAGTAGATAGCCCTGATGAAATTGATGATTTAGAGTTTTCTACCAAAACTCAGTTGACTCGAACTGATCTCACCCCGCAAGCTGACCAACAGCCGACCCCCCGTCAAGAACCTCTCGCAGTTCCCGCCACATTTCTTTTAGACTCGGAGCCACTTCCACACTCAAAACTGCCGCTTCCTGGAAATGCTTTACCCACGTTAGAAGTCAGCACTGACTATTTAAACAGCAATCCAGAACACTTATCCAGCTTGCCTCCTGCCCAACTCCTACGAGAGTTGTTAGGACGAATTTTTATGGGTGGAATTGGTCGGCTCTATTTTGAGCGTTGTGCGACAACGGGGCGGATTTTGTGGAGCCAAAACGGAGTTTTGCAATCGGTGTTGAACGATCTGCCTCTATCTAGCTTTCAAGGCGTGATCGATGAGTTGAAACACCTGACTCACCTGCCGTTGACTCCTGTCCAGAAACCAAAGCAGGTCGAAATCGAGCGGCTATGTCAACAAACTCGTCTTTTGCTGCGGCTACGAGTTATGCCCAATGCTCATGGCGAAGAGGCGACTTTGCAGATTTTGCACGGAGCCGCCCTCAAGTTTTATCAACAGCAACAGGTTGCTAACTTAAGCCGTGATGCGCTCAACATCGCTCAAGATCTACAGCAAAAGGTGCGTGAAATTCACGATCGGACTCAGGTCGATGCTCAACTTCCTGATCAAGCGAATCTGACTAAAGTTTTGCAGATCATAGAACAACAGATTGCCGCCCTTAAACACCTTGAATAGAGACGTTTTGCCATTATGCGATCGCAACAGCGGGTTGCCAACGTCCTAACGGCTTACCGATGACAGCGAGTTCTTGCATCAGTTGATCAAAGCGATCGGGCGTTAGAGACTGCGGACCATCAGAGAGCGCTTTTTTGGGATTGGGATGAACTTCGATCATCAGAGAGTCAGCACCTGCGGCGATCGATGCCATTGCCATTGCAGGCACATATTCGGCTCGCCCTGTGCCGTGACTAGGATCGATCATGATGGGCAAGTGAGTCAGCGATCGCAACACTGGGATCGCAGCTAAATCAAGAGTGTTACGGGCATAGTCGCGATCAAAAGTGCGAATTCCCCGCTCACAGAGAATCACGTTTGGGTTTCCGGCAGCGAGAATATATTCGGCTGCCATCAGCCAGTCTTCGATCGTGGCTGCCATACCTCGCTTTAACAGCACTGGCTTATCTTGAGCGCCCACTTTCTTCAATAGAGAGAAATTCTGCATATTGCGGGCACCAATTTGGATGACATCTGCCACGGCTGCCAAGGGCTTTAAGTCTGCCGCATCCATCAGTTCGGTGATGATCCCCAACCCAGTTGCGTCTCGTGCGGCGGCTAATAGATCGAGCGCACTCTCGCCGTGCCCTTGAAAGGCGTAGGGTGACGTGCGAGGCTTAAACGCACCCCCTCGTAAAAACTGCGCTCCGGCTGCTTTGACACGCTGAGCTGTTTCGATAATCATCGCTTCGTCTTCAACTGAGCAAGGACCTGCCACCACGACGAGAGGATGGTTTTCACCGATGTAGACCACTCCGTTGGGGGTCGGCACAGCAACGCTGCTGGCTTCACCCTGGCGATATTGGCGACTGGCGCGTTTAAAGGGTTGCTCTACTCGCAAAACCTGTTCAACCCAGGGGCTAATCTCTTGAAGTTGTAAAGGGTCAAGATCAACGGTGTCTCCGACCAAGCCGAGAACAACTTTGTGTTTGCCGATAATCTTTTCGGGAGTCAGCCCCCAAGTTGCGAGTTCGTCGGTGACGCGGGTCAGTTCGACTTCCGGGGTGCCGACTTTCATAACCACAATCATGGGAGAACCTCTGCGGTGTTGTAGATGGGCAGTGGACTATCATTATGCGATCGTTCCCCTCAATAAAGCTATTAAGAAATTATTGGCAAGGACAGGAGTAAAGGTTGCCATTCCCAGCAATTACGTCTGCAAAATTATGCCTTGCGATCGGGTTTCCTGCATTTGTGACTCCCAACGTTTTCGGTTACTCGCTGCGGGTAACCATCTCAGACTGATCAACAACCTCACTGTGTCGATATACAATCGGATTATTATGCGGCGATCACCGCTTGCTCAAACGCTTGTCGTAACGCTTCTCGTTCATCTCTCATTTGGTTATGCAGAAACCAAGACTCATGTTGAGAGTAATACTCTACAACTTCTTGCCAGTGGCGGAACCCAAAGTCTTGCACTAAATTTTTTGGCAAGAATTGACTCTCAAATTTAAAAGCAGCCTGAATTTCTCGCCACCGATACCAATATGGTTCGCCAAAATGCCAAGGACGCACACCAATATCGCAAGTGAGAAATAAAAAGCAGTCTTGATGCGTTGCCAAAAAGCTATTCATGAAAGGTAATAGCTGAAGAGTGTAGGGTTGATGAGGAACAACACCCTGTAGGGCTTCCGCGATTTGCTGACTTGTTACAGCAACAATAGGCTGACTCGATAGAGTTAGAATTTGCTGCGTATGGTAAGTTCGACAAGGCTCATGAACTAGACCGTAAGCAGAAACTAGGCATCGTGCAGCATCTTCAACCACTGCCCACTTATGCAGGTCGAGAAATTCTAGACAATTTCCGCAAGCCAAGGCATAGTCAACTCCCATTTCGGTTTCCCTTTAACAAGTGCAAGCAGTATGAAAGTTTAGCAGGACATCTCAGCAATATTCCCTAAAAATATCTTCTTCATACCGGACTGTCAGAAACCAAAAACAATAGGTGACGACTGGCTACCTCAATAACCCTTCGCCACCTACTGCATCATGCTGTGACTATTCGCTAATTTCTTTCTTTTGTCGGGCTGACTTCCAAGCATCACTTAAGCGCTTGAAGTTGATATTAAATTCTTCCCAGCCGATGCGGGTGCCAACTCGCTCTTCATCCCAAGAGGCAGAGATTAATCCGTAAGATAACCCCAACACGCCCAACCCTAAGAAACCCATGCTCACTAGCACGACTGCCACGTTGGGCAACCTGATTCCACCTTTGATCAAGAGAAAATAGCTGCCAATAAACGTCAACATTCCCAAAGCGCTGGGAATGCCGCAAAAAAACGCCATGCGTCGCGCCATGCGTTTGCTCACCACTTCAGGAATCGTGCCTGAATCTCTGGGCGATCGAGAACTCTTCTCTTTGCGAATGCCAGGTCTCTCTGCTTTCTCAACCTTAGACGGAGTAGAGGCACCAGGCTTCTTCTCACGCTTGGGCTTTTTGTTGCCCTTTTCTACGGCAGGTTGGCTAGGAGTCTTCGCCGATTTCTTCTTCTGGGTCGGCTCAAAGGGCAAGCGATCGGACGAGCTGCTGTCTTTAGGATCAGACGACATCGGCTAACACTCTCCTTAACCGCGAATGCCGAGACGCGTAATCAAAGCCCGATAACGCTCTTGACTGCCTTTGTTAATATATGCCAGCAAACTCTTGCGCTGACCAATCATTTTCAGCAGACCCATGCGGGAGGCATGATCTTTTTTGTTAGTTCTCAAGTGGAGGCTGAGTTTGTTGATGCGCTCGGTGAGCATCGCCACCTGCACGTCTGCCGATCCGGTGTCGGTTTCGTGGACTTGATAATCGGTGATAATTTCGTGTTTACGCTGTTGCAGCAGAGCCATGAGATGAAGTCTTTCCGTTATTGAGTGTGGATGTGCAGTCTCCCATGTTACCACAATGAATTTGGTTGGAGATGACAGAGTTTAGGAAAGGCGATCGCGTTCACAGGTAAGATTGCTGCGAGTGAGATAGTGCAAGGAGTCAGAGTGAGAAAACTAGCGGTTCTGATCGGTTTCGTGATTGGGTTGATCTGCATTGCTGGCTTTCCTGGTGCTGCTCATGCCGCGATCGCTCAACCCGATCGAGTTCCTCTCACGCTAGAACTTCTGCAAGAACGGCTGAGATCGCCCGTCCCGCACGAGGGCACTCGGATTTTGGATCTGCGGGGCACCACGATCGACTTGCGCCCCGAAAATTCAGCCTTTCGCGATCAGTTCTACAGTTTGGTGCAGGCTCAGTTACAGCGTCCGGGGTTGCCGTTAGGGTTGGATTTGAGCTATTCGTTGATTGAGGGAGATTTAGCGATCGGGAAACTAGGGTTACGTGCCCCGTTGTATGGAGAATCGCTGTCTCCGATCTTCACGCCGACTGAGAAAACGCAATTGCAGCGCGATCGTCGTCGCCTGTCTCGCCTCAGTACCCTTTCGCAATCCCTGTTAATCACCCCCAAAGAAGGATTGCAGGCACCGTCTGCCCAAATCACCGTATTTCGAGGACCGATTAAACTCGTGCAGACTCGCATTACTGGATTTGCAGACTTCGCCAACACGTTTTTTCTCAACCGTATGGAGGCACAAGGCGCACAGTTTCCGTCGGGGGCTGATTGGTCGCAAACTCGATTTAGTTTGCCCTTGAGTTTTGGGAGTGCCAACTTTGGGCGAGAAGCGCTGTTTCGTAACAATATTTTTTTTGGCAAGGCAGACTTTAATCAAACGCAGTTTCGCGGTGAGGTCAGCTTTCAGAGTAGTGAATTTCAGGCGACTGCAAATTTCAATCAAGCCACTTTTTATCAATCGGCAAATTTTACGCGGGTGCAGTGGCAGGGCAACGCCGATTTTGCTCAGACGCGATGGCGAGAACAAACGCTATTCACGAAAGACAAATTTAATCAGTTGTTTTTTCTCACCGATGCCACGTTTGACAAATCTGCCGTCTTTCGAGAAGCTCAATTCAATCGAGCCGTCAACTTGCGCGGGGCGACGATTCTCGATCGAGCCGATTTTAGCTATTGCTCATTCTCAAAAGGTGCCTATCTCAACGTTGCCGGACTGCGATTTGACTCCGACAAGGCAAAGATTTTGGGCGATCCGGGGCAAATTGGCAAAGCGATATCGGTACCGACGTTGCAGGGGAACGAAAATCTGCTGCGGGAGTTAGTCCGAAACTTTCGGCGACTCGAACAGATTTCTGATGCAAATCAAATTGATTACACCGCCCAACGATTGCGATCGCAACAATTGCTCCAACGGTTATTTGGCACAAATTTAAACATTGCCACGATTCCGCAGTTAATCAAAATCGGATTCGATCGAAATCAAGCATCGGCGATCGTGCAGCGTCGAGACAAACAACCGTTTCGCAACCCAACCGAGTTGCTCACCGTTACAGCCGTTGATTTGGGAACTTATATCAGTGTGCGCGAGCGCGTCATCGCAGCCGAGCCGCTGTCTTCAGTGCTAGAGGTGCTCGACCGTTTCAGCATCGCGTTTCAGTGGGTATCTCTGAGTCTGCTGCTTTTACTGAGTCGTAATGGTACAAGTTTTTGGTTGATTTTTGGCGTGGGACTGGTGACGATCGCCTATTTCAGCCTGTTATTTTGGTTTGTCGATCGCTGGCGTAGACGCTACCCCAAACCGATTTTGCCTACTTGGAGTGAATTTGCTGGGGTGAGCATCTTCGCAACGGTGCTGAATCTAGGCGGACTGTTGGCAGTGTTTCGTAATGGCGATCGTCCCTGGATGACTTTAGCGTGTTTAGCGATCGTCATGGTGCCGATTCCGCTCATCCTCATCGGATTGCTGTATCGGCAGGGTCGCTATCATCCGCTTTTAGATGCCAGCTATTTTGTTGAAGAAGGCACCTTACGACAGTTGAGAATTTTGATCGGACGGCTACCAATTATTCCGCGAGAGCCTATGTTTCGCGATCGTTATCTGCCCATCTTGTGGGATCGGCGGTGGAGTTGGCTCAACTATTTTGACTTCAGCTTCAACAACTTTTTGCGCTTTGGCTTTAACGACATTCGCCTACGAGATGAGCATCTGCCCAATCTAGTCACTGGGCTGGTTTGGTATCAGTGGAGTTTGGGAACGCTCTACATTGCCTTGCTGCTCTGGACACTCTCTCGCACGATTCCGGGTCTCAATCTATTGATTTATTTCAAGTGAGATTTTTGACTCGCGATCGCTGCCAAGTTGCCTACAAACGAGAAAAATGACTCATAATTCTCAAAATCGGCTAAATTCACAGAGAATTGTCCAGTTTTTGCAAACGAACTGAGGAATTATTGTTGACATGCGTCTGCCAAGCAGCCATATCTAGAAGAACTCATTCAATAAAAAGTTAGCCAAAATTGTTTTACTGCCTACAATGAAAGCTCGAAATTGAACGCTTAAAACTAAGGGCAGCATTCTCTAAATCTTTTCAGTCCGTTATCGATGTGTGTGTGTTGAGGAACCCCGTGAAAAGCTCTAAAAAGCGCCCCGTCTCTCCAAAATCTGTCCCCGGTCGATCGACGCAACCTAAAAAAGTTGTTTCTAAATCCAAAAAGTCAGCAAAACCCGGAGGCAAAAAGCTACTCTGGCTAATGTTTTGTTTAACGGGAGTGGCAATGCTTTCGGCAACGGCAGGCGCATTACTCGCAGTTTCTCTCGCCAGCACGCCCCTAATGCAACGGCAACTCAGCCCCGCTCAAGCCTCGGTGTTTGGCAAAGGAGGCATCTCCAGTCAAAGCAGCCTCAAATTGCCCGAACTGACGCGCCCCGTCAACATTTTAGTTTTAGGCGCAAAAGTGCTGACGACGGATCTGCAAAATCCACCTGATAATCTCAAAAATCTGCACTATCAGGCACTCGTTAACTCATTTGATGGGTTAACCGATGTCATGCTGCTGTTGCGCTTCAACCCTGAAACTAAGAAGTTGACCGTTCTTTCAATTCCACGCGATACGCGCACATATATTCCTGACCACGGCATCCATAAGATTAACGAGGCAAATCTCTATGGCGGTCCCGCTCTCGGTGCAAAAACAGTGAGTGAACTGCTCGGCGGCGTAGGCATCGATCGCTATGTCACCATCAACGTTCAGGGCGTGCAAGCGCTGATCGACGCGCTAGGCGGCGTAACGGTTTTCGTTCCCAAAAACATGAAATATAAGGACGACAGCCAACACCTCTACGTCAATCTCAAAGCGGGACGGCAACACCTCAACGGCGACCAAACCCTGCAACTGCTGCGCTTCCGCTATGACGAATATGGCGATATTGGACGAATTCAACGCCAGCAGACGGTGATGCGCGCACTGATGGAACAGGCACTTAACCCCACCACCGTCGCCCACATTCCAAAATTGCTATCAATTATTCAGTCTCATATTGATACCAACTTGACCGTTGAAGAACTCGTAGCATTAACGGGATTTGCGTCTCAAGTGAACCGATCGAACACCCAAATGCTGATGGTTCCCGGTGAGTTCAGCGCTCCGGGCGAATATGACGCGAGCTATTGGCTTCCTCACCCGGCTCAAATTCAAAAGCTAGTCGGTCAGCATCTCGACTTTGGCACCACCGCTTTAACCGAGGATCAGCCCGCCACCCTGAAAGTTGCCATTCAAAACAGCATCACCCAAGACAAAGGGGTGCAGTCGGTGATGACGACTCTTAAAGGAGCAGGCTATAACAACGTTTATCAAGACACACCTTGGACAGAGCCATTGAGTGTGACTCGTATTGTGGCTCAACAAGGAGATGTAATCGGGGCAGAAGCGGTACGACGATCGCTCGGCTTTGGCGAAGTCAGAATTGAAGCAACGGGAAGCCTTGACTCGGATGTGACGATTCAAGTTGGCAAAGATGCGCTTCAGCCTACGAAAAAGCTGGTGCGCCCTGGTCTCAAAGATCCCGCCGAGGGTTCGAGTGAGCCACGATCGATTATCAATCCCGCAAATTGAAAAACGATTTTGCTGCAAAAGGTCGTAAAAGAGGATGAAAATAGAAGATATCTCAAGCGAAAATGGGCGATTAGCGCCAAGCGCACACTTCGGAGAATACGCAGATGACCATTGCAATGTACAAATGGACGATCGACCGCTATCACTATGCGATCGAGGCTGGTGTATTTGATGATCAGCCTGTCGAGTTATTGAATGGAGAAATTGTTGAGATGTCACCTGAAGGTGTGCCCCACGCGTCATTGAGCAGCAATGCTGGTGATTATTTACGCGATCGGCTTGGGCATCGCGCCAAAGTTCGAGAAGGGCACCCGATCACCCTGCCCAACAACTCAGAGCCAGAACCAGACTTAGCGATCGTTGATCCAGATACAGCGATTTATCGATCGCATCACCCCTATCCAGAGCACATTTTCTGGCTGATTGAATACTCAAACTCAAGTCTCGATAAAGATCTGAAGATTAAGCGCAAGGTCTATGCAGAAGTCAACATCGCTGAATATTGGGTGATCAACTTGAGGACGAGGGAACTCATTGTTTTTCGTGATCCGGTAAATGGAGAGTATCGATCGCAGGTAACGCTAACCAGTGGTGTGATTTATCCTCGATCTTTCCCAGATGTTGAGATTGATGTTGTGAGGCTGATTCGTTAACGGCTGCACGTTAAACGTCCATTAAAAAACGCGAAGCATCCATCAGCTCCGCGTTCTAATGAAGTGAATGGATAAAAATCTACAGCAGACGGAAAATAAAGGGATAGACGAATGGTTCGTCAGGTTTGGTGAAGCAGTGAGCCAATGCCCAAATCGTCAGACCCCAGTGAATCGCATAGCCCAGGGGAAATAAGATCCAGCCCAGCAACCCAAATGTCAACAGAGACGGAATCAGAATTAGGATGCCCCAAAACCAGACGTTGAAGTGAAAGTTAATCGATTCTTTAGCGTTGGCTTTGACCACCGGATCGTCAGAGATAAACGTAATGGCGATCGGAACGCCTACCGATAAAAAGGTCGTACTGAAGAAGATAGCTGCGTGAGACAGGCAGGATAGCAACTTGCGCTTGTCTGAATCGTAGGTTCCTTGCATCCTGGAATCGCTCCTGTTGATAGTTTTTTACCTTGGTTCGATCGTATCGTCAATCGATTATCCTTCAGTAGTGGAGTTTACCGTACTTCTCTAAACGTCGCTCTTTTCCTTCGGATAGATTTATTGTCGAGCCTCAAGGTCTGGCTGAAGGTTAGGGGTAACCATCACCTCTGGGTTGAAAGGCTGAAGGTTTTGAGTCGAGCCATTTTGTGGGGGTTGGGCAAATCGCTGCGCCAAGCTCATAAAGTCGGAGGGCACCATGACGATCGTGGTTGTATTGTTTTCTGCTCCGATTTCGGTCAGCATTTGCAAGCGGCGCAGTTCTAACGCGATCGGGTTGGCGCTAATCATCCGAGAGGCTTCGGCGAGTTTAGCAGAGGCTTCTTGCTCGGCGGCAGCTTTAATAATCCGGGCGCGCTTTTCTCGAATTGCTTCGGCTTCTTTTGCCATTGCGCGCTGCATGGTGGGTGGGATCTCGACATCTTTGGTTTCGACGCGCTCAATCACAATGCCCCAGGGTTCTGTGATTTCATCGACGATTTCTTGCACTTTGATGTTGATTTTGTCGCGGTTTTGCAGCACATCGTCGAGAATGTTTTGCCCGACTACATTCCGTAACGTCGTCATCGCAACTTGATAGACCGCCGTTTGATAGCTCTCAACTTTGTTGATTGCCTTAGACGGATCGAGAATGCGGTAGTAGAGAACGGCGTTGACTTTAATGGTGACGCTATCGGCAGTGACAGTTTCTTGTGGCTCAATGTTGACGGTCTTCGTCCGCACGTCAATTTGAACTTTTTGATCGACAAACGGCATAATCCAATACATACCGGGACCCATCACGCCTTTGGTGCGTCCGAGTCGAAAAATAACGCCTCGTTGATATTCTCGATCAATCTTCAACCCGTTTAATGACAAGATAAACAGCGCTCCAATCAGCGCAGTCATAAAGCTTCCCATCGTGGTTTTCCTCAAGGTGTACTTCTGTTCTAGCACGGCGATCGAGGCGCGATCGAAAACGTAATCTTGTCTGATTTACGACTTCCCTGCCATTCGGTTAGTTCTAAAGGTGACGTTTGAGCCTTCTTGAGTTTGCTCTAACACGAGTAGCGGTGTGGGTTTTGCTTTTTGATCCCAGTGCATATTGGCGATTCGCCCTTGAATGGCAGGTTGCCAGGTTTCGTTTTCGTGAGTTGGGTTGAGAAAGATCTCAAAGCAATCAATAATCTGATTAATCGTCACTGAAGTGGGCTGAGTCGGCAATTTGAGAATCTTGATCTGAACCCGGAAGAGGACTCGCTTTGAACCTTTGGGTGTGCCATCGCCTGCACTATATTCTAAGTCAAAGATTTGATCGACTTGTCGCCCCGTGCTGGCAATGCCAACTTCAGCCTGACTAGTTGGATTTGCGCGCAGTGCCAGCGTGATTTTATCTTTGACTTTGAGCTTGATCTGATTGACGATCGCAAAGTGAAACACTTCTTCTGCCATTCGCATTCTCAGATAGTCGAGGTTAAACTCCCGCGAGTGGATCAGGTCTGGGTTGCGCTCCATTTTGCCGATCGTTTCGACGGCGTATTTGAGTTTCTTTTGCAGTTCGCGATTTTTAAAGGTTTCAAATCGCGTCTGCTTTTTAAGCTTGTTGGCTTGAATCGTCGAAAAGATGCCCAAGCAGACGAGCAGCAAAAACAGCCCGCCAGAGGTTGCCATCCAAATCTGCTGCCCAGCATCGCTTTGGGGAGACGCACTAATCGGAGCATCAGACTTTGTTTTAACCGTTTTGAGAGGAACTTGGGCAAGCCACGATGCAACAAAAACAGATTGGGGTGACATAGTATTAGGGCGGGCTTAGAACTCGACTCGTTCTTCATAATGCCCCTGATTGACCTTTAATCAATCACCCGTGTTTTTACTTGCGTTTTGCTACATGGCTTTTATCCCGATCTCTCAAGCTGACACGCTGCAAGCGATTCGACTCGTAGCAACTGATATGGATGGAACACTGACGATCGCTGAAAAATTCACGCCAAATCTCCTCAAAGCATTTGAAACTCTGACCCTAAAAGGGATTCAAATCGTGGTGACGACGGGGCGATCGGCAGGTTGGGTGAACGGATTAGCGCATTATTTGCCTGTGGTGGGCGCGATCGCTGAAAATGGCGGCATCTTCTATTCAGGCGAATCTGAAATTTTGCTGACTCCGATCGCGGATCTGACTCGCCATCGACACAAGTTAGCTGACTCGTTTGAGCAATTAAAAACCCAGTTTCCCCAGATTCGAGAATCAAGTGACAATCGATTTCGGCTGACCGATTGGACGTTTGACGTGGAAGGTTTGAGTTTAAATGCGTTGAATACGATCGCTCAACGTTGCGAATCGTGGGGCTGGAGTTTCACCTACAGCACGGTGCAGTGTCACATTAAGCCGCTTCAACAAAACAAAGCAGCAGGATTGCTCACAGTCTTAAAGGATTATTTCCCAGCTTATTCTTCTGAGCAAGTTCTGACGGTGGGCGACAGTCCTAATGATGAGAGTTTGTTTGATGCGAGTCGATTTCCGCAGTCGGTTGGGGTCGCGAATAGTTTGCATTATGCCGATCGACTTCTACATCAACCTACTTATGTGACAGCCGCCTCAGAAGGCGAGGGATTTTGTGAATTGGTGGATGCGAT
This sequence comes from Phormidesmis sp., assembly GCA_965277365.1. Lineage (GTDB taxonomy): Bacteria > Cyanobacteriota > Cyanobacteriia > Leptolyngbyales > Leptolyngbyaceae > Phormidesmis_A. The sequence continues at coordinate 311,872 of CBDICO010000012.1, forward strand.
CGTCCACGCCCAATGACATTAGACCTGCTGCGCGAATGCTAGAACGCCCTCATCCCCCAGCCCCTTCTCCTAAGCTTAGGAGAAGGGGAGCCAGTTTCAAAGTCCCTTTCCCAAACTTGAATTATGAGGGATTTAGGGTGAGGGCTGATTCATGCAGGAGGTCTATTCTTGAAATACTTTACTCCATTGCCTTCGCTGGCGTTCTAAAATAGCACTTTGAATTGAAGTTAAGTCGATTCGTCAGTGAGAACAGAGAATGCCGGAGAATCTTAAAAGCCAAGTTGTAACCCAGGGAGTGCAGCGATCGCCCAATCGTGCCATGCTGCGCGCGGTCGGGTTTGGAGACAATGACTTTACTAAACCGATCGTCGGAGTCGCCAATGGTCACAGCACGATTACGCCCTGCAATGTGGGCATCGAGCCGTTAGCAAAACGCGCCGAAGCAGGGATTCGATCCGCGGGAGCGATGCCCCAAATGTTTGGCACGATTACGATCAGTGATGGCATCTCAATGGGAACCGAGGGCATGAAATATTCCCTGGTGTCGCGCGAGGTGATTGCAGACTCGATCGAGACTGCCTGCATGGGTCAAAGCATGGATGGCGTGATCGCGATCGGTGGCTGCGATAAGAATATGCCGGGAGCCTTGATCGCGATGGCTCGGATCAATATTCCCGCGATTTTTGTCTATGGCGGTACGATCAAACCTGGACACTTGGATGGCAAAGATCTCACCGTGATTAGCTCGTTTGAAGCGGTGGGCGAATATAGTGCCGGAAAGATTAGCGAAGAGCAATTGTTAGCCGTCGAGCGTAAAGCCTGTCCCGGCGCGGGTGCTTGTGGCGGAATGTATACAGCGAATACGATGTCCTCAGCGATCGAGGCGATGGGCATGAGCTTAATGTATTCCTCAACGATGGCGGCTGAGGATGCCGAGAAAGCAGACAGCGCTGAGAAGTCGGCGGCAGTTCTAGTCGAGGCGATTCGTAAGCAGATTTTGCCGCGCGATATTATCACTCGCAAGTCGATCGAGAACGCGATCGCGACCATTATGGCGGTTGGTGGTTCGACGAATGCGGTTTTGCATCTGTTGGCGATCGCCCATACGGCTGGGGTTAAGTTGACGATCGACGACTTTGAAACAATTCGCGCTCGTGTTCCCGTCCTGTGTGATCTCAAACCTTCAGGGCGTTATGTCGCGACTGATTTGCACAAAGCGGGTGGCATTCCTCAAGTGATGAAGATGCTGTTAACGCATGGGTTAATTCATGGCGACGCATCCACGATTACCGGGCAAACGATCGCAGAATTGCTGAAAGACGTTCCCGATCAGCCACGCCCCGATCAAGACGTGATTCGCCCCTGGGACAATCCAATGTATGTTGAGGGGCATTTGGCAATTCTCAAAGGCAATCTCGCCACTGAAGGAGCCGTTGCCAAAATTACGGGCATCAAAAAAGCTCAAATCACAGGATCTGCACGGGTGTTTGAATCTGAAGAAGCCTGCCTGGACGCAATTCTTGCCAAGAAAGTCAGTGCTGGCGACGTGTTAGTGATTCGCTACGAAGGTCCTAAAGGCGGACCGGGAATGCGCGAAATGTTGGCTCCGACTTCGGCAATCATCGGCGCAGGGTTAGGCGACACCGTAGGACTAATCACCGATGGTCGGTTCTCTGGCGGCACCTATGGAATGGTCGTTGGTCATGTGGCTCCAGAGGCATATGTCGGTGGCACGATCGCCTTGGTGCAAGAAGGCGACTCGATCACGATCGATGCCCCAGCCCGTCTGCTGCAACTTAACGTTCCCGATGACGAATTAGCACGTCGTCGCGCCGCCTGGACCCCTCCCGCACCTCGTTATACCAGAGGCGTGTTGGCGAAATATGCCAAGCTGGTGTCTTCAAGCAGTTTGGGAGCAGTCACAGATTTAGGCTTGGGCTAGGAGCTATTGCAGCAGAATTGGGATGCATCTCATCAAGTCTCAACCGACCGGGCTTCGACTCCGCTCAGCCCTCAACGCGTTCAGCCAGTAGATTGAGCGAAGTCAAAACCCACGGACAGTAGCAAATCGGGCAGGGCAGAGATCGCGTTCCTCTGCCCGATTTTATGAGAACTGGAGGATTCAGTTAACTATCTTTAACTCGATCGAGTTGCGTGTCACCCGTCCCTAATAATTGATCTTGAGACCTTTCAAGAGCGATCGTAATCCATGCCCAAAACTGTTGCGGATGTCATGACTCGTGACCCTCTCACAGTGAGTCCTAAAACCTCCATTACAGAAGTAATTCAAGCGTTGGCAGAGCGCAAAATTAGCGGGTTGCCTGTGGTCGATGAGACGGGCAAACTGGTCGGAGTCATTTCTGAAACCGATTTGATGTGGCAAGAATCAGGCGTTACGCCTCCCGCTTACATCATGATTTTGGACAGCGTGATTTTTCTCGAAAATCCGACTCGATATCAGAAAGATCTGCACAAAGCCTTGGGGCAAACTGCTGGCGAAGTCATGACTCGCGACCCGATCACGATCACGGCTGATCAGCCATTACCGAAAGCCGCAAAAGTGATGCACGATCGCAACATTCGCCGTTTGCCAGTCTTAGATGACGCTGGGCACGTCGTTGGAATTCTCACCCGTGGCGATATTGTGCGGGCGATGGCAGCCGAACAAGCCTGAAATTTTAACCCCCATAGTTTTCTTATTCAAAATGACCATGAATCCTGATTCAGTCAAAGCTTCTCTTGAATCCGCTGATTTTGGCGAACGGCTGCGGGCAATTAATCATTTGCGTCAACTCGACCCGGCGATCGCCTTTGAGTTGATCAAAGTCCCGGTGGTGGACAGCAATGTGCGAGTGCGCTATGCAGCCGTGAGTCAACTGTCTTCGTTGGGGCGGCAAAACTTAGAGGAAGCCTCGACGATCTTAAGAGCCGGATTGCTCGACCCAGAACCTGACGTGCAAGCCGCCGCCGCAGACTCGATCGGAGCTTTAAAACTCACTGAGGCGTTTGACGATCTGCAAGCGCTTTATCGCCGCACTCCAGAGTGGTTGGTCAGCTTTAGTATTATTGCAACGTTGGGTGAGTTGGGCGAGCCACGCGGGTTTGAGTTGCTAGAAGAAGCCTTAGCTTCTGACAACGACCTGCTAAAAACAGCCGCGATCGGGTCTTTAGGAGAATTGGGAGATGCCCGTGCGGTGAGTCTTTTAACGCCTTATGCCACGAACCCAGATTGGCAGATTCGCTATCGATTAGTGCAGGCGTTGGGCAGATTTGAGAGTCAAGAGGCACGATCGACCTTAGCAAAGCTGGCAGCAGATGAAGTCGAGCAAGTGGCTCAACAAGCTAAAACCTGTCTAGAAACCGCTTAATCTTGAGAGATTGCGACTTGGCTGTTTCACAAAATCGCAGATAAAACTCGTCACGCCATCAAGCGAAGTCTTGTTGGCTATCATTGGACGGTCAGAAGTAGGACGATCGCTTCTTGCCAGTTCCGTGCCACAATTTTCTCTGAATGCCCTACGATTGAGGTGCTTTCCTGTCTTCTCTAGCTGGTGTGACCATGATGAACCTGAAGAATTTGATGAATCTTAAAAGGCTGCGTCTGCCTGTGTCGTTTAGTGTGGCAGCGAGTTTAGTGGCGATCGCGCTGCCGATCGCTCCAGCCAAGGCTTTTTTTGGCAGCGATCGCAGAGATTACGAATCGTGTGCATCTGATTTGACTCGCGCCAAAGTCTCTGTGGCGGAGGCTACTAATGCGTGTGGTCAAGCGCTCAAACCTGGCGATTTGGGCAACTGCGTCAATCGGATTGCCGATGAAAAAGTGTCAGGAGCGGATGCGCTGTTGGTATGCCGTCAAGTGCGACGACCCGTTGAGGCAGCAAGTTGCGTGGTGGATATTCGTCGAGGCGTATCAGATACGGCGCTTGTCGATGTGTTAGATAGCTGTCGTCGGAGTCTACTGCCTCAAACATTCTCAGATTGTGTGGTGGGGCTAAATAGTCAGCTTAAAGTTGGAGGCAAACAGGCGATCGCGTCTTGTTTAGATGCTAGCGATCGTCCTCGTGATCTGCTGCCTACTTTTATTCCACTGGGCAACGAGATTCCCATTCCAACCACTCCTTCCCTAACCCCGACTCCGGTTGTGCCTTCAACCAGTCAGCCTTCGGGTTCTCGGTAGCCTGCTCCGGCTTAATATCAATTGGCTCACTCGATCGACTGCACCTCACATTTGCTCATGTTAAATATCTCTCAACTTCTGGCAGAAGAATTGTCTCTGCGTCCTGCTCAAATTAAAAGTGCGCTGGATTTGTTTGCAGAAGGAGCGACTGTGCCGTTTATTGCGCGATATCGCAAAGAGCGTACGGGAGAAATGGACGAGGTGCAGTTGCGCGATCTGTCCGATCGCTTCACTTACCTGACTGAGTTAGAAGAGCGCAAAAAAAGCATTCTGGAGTCGATCGCCGCTCAAGACAAACTTACAGAAACGCTCAGAGCAAAGATTGAGACGTGTTTGCAAAAAAACGAGCTAGAAGATCTCTATTTGCCGTTTCGACCGAAGCGACGGACACGGGCGACGATCGCCAAAGAAAAAGGCTTGGGGGGTTTGGCAGAATTTATCAAGTCGCTGAATCAACCGAACGCGGCAGCACACTCTCTAGAAGCCGAAGCCGCAAAGTTTTTGTTGGCAGAGAAAGGCGTGAAAACGGTTGAAGAAGCGCTGAAAGGGGCAGCAGATATTCTGGCAGAAGAAGTCTCCGAGAAAGCAGAACTCCGAGCCTATTTGCGAGAGTTTTTGTTAGAGACGGGCGTGTTTCGATCGAGCATCAAAGACGACCATGCCGAAGGCTCTACGAAGTATGAAATGTATCGCAAATTTCAGGCGAAAGTCAGCGCGATCGCGCCTCACAATTTACTCGCACTCTATCGAGGTGAGACAGAAGGCATCTTGGATTTTGGTCTAGATTTCGACGAAGATGCTGTCCTGAATCATCTAGAATCCGAGATTCGCAGCAAGACGAAACCTGTGCGAGAGTTTTATCGATCGATGCTCAAAGATGCGTTCAATCGGCTGATGAAATCCTCTTTGATTACGGAAGTCCGATCGGAGAAGAAGACCGAAGCCGACATCGAATCAATCAAAACCTTTGAATCAAATATGCGAGAGTTACTGCTTTCTGCTCCTGCCGGAATGAAGCCAACCTTGGCACTTGATCCGGGATTTAGAACCGGATGTAAAGTGGCAGTTCTCGATCAAACAGGAAAGTTTTTGCAATACCAGGCGATTTTTCCGCACACGGGACAACAACAGCGAGTTCAGGCAATTGCAACGCTAAAACAACTTCTTGAAAAACACACGATTGAATTAATCGCGATTGGCAACGGCACTGCCGGACGAGAAACCGATGAATTTGTAACAGAGGTTTTAGCAACGCTAGACCGAAAGCCGATCAAAGTCATGGTGAACGAGTCAGGAGCCTCGATTTATTCAGCAAGTGATGTGGCGATCGCGGAGTTTCCCGATTTAGATATCACCGTCCGAGGCGCAATCAGCATTGGTCGGCGGCTGCAAGATCCATTAGCAGAGTTAGTCAAGATCGATCCGAAGTCGATCGGAGTTGGGCAATATCAGCACGATGTCGATCAAAAACTGCTCAAAAAGAAGCTAGACGAGACCGTTGAGAGTTGCGTCAACTATGTCGGAGTCGATCTGAATATGGCTTCTAAAGAATTGCTGATGTTTGTATCTGGCATTTCGCCCGCCATTGCCAATAACATTGTCGCCTGTCGAAATCAGAACGGAGCGTTTCACGATCGCAAAGCCCTGCTCAAAGTTGCCAAATTAGGACCCAAAACCTTTGAGCAAGCTGCCGGATTTTTGCGGATTCGGGGAGGTGATAATCCGCTCGACAACACTGCCGTCCACCCTGAAAGCTATGGCGTAGTGAACGCGATCGCCAAAGATTTCGCGGTGCCCTTAACGCAGACGAGTCAGATTGCCGATCACCTGAAAGCCAACCTTAAAAAATATGTGACTGAAACGATCGGAGAACCCACTCTGCGCGACATCATTGCCGAGTTAGAAAAGCCTGGACGTGACCCTCGCGCCGAATTCAAATACGCCACGTTTAAGGATGGCGTAAAAGAAATGTCTGACCTGAAAGTAGGAATGGAATTAGAAGGAGTCGTCACCAACGTCGCCAACTTTGGGGCATTCGTCGATGTAGGAGTGCATCAAGATGGCTTGGTGCATGTGTCACAGCTTGCCGATCGCTTCGTCAGTGACCCCAAACAAATCGTCAAAGTCGGACAGGTTGTTAACGTTCGAGTATTGGAAGTCAATCAGGGTTTGAAGCGAATTAGCTTATCGATGAAGTCGGGCGATCGAGAAAATATTCAACCGACTCGCAAACCGGAATCACAACCGATGCGCAAACCGGAATCGCAATCGGCTTCTAAACAAGCGATTCAACCAAAGCAATCCTCTTCTGAATCCAGATCGCCAACACTAGACGACCTACAATCGAAGTTTGGGAAGAAACGCTAAAGTAACTTGGTGAATCTGGTTTGTTTAAAGTGTCGATCTGAAGGTGTAATTTATTATGCGTAGATATCTAAGACAAGTGCGAGTGCTTGACTAATTGCTCGCATCCTCACATTGTCAACAATTCCTAACTGACGAATCAAACACTGCTGTGAAACCGATCGCACTTGAAAGGTATCGGTAGCGGAAGTTCTTGTCCGTTGATTTTTGGTGGAGGGGTCGAGACGAACCATCCAAGGAACTTCGGAGAAGGATTCACTCCAACCTGTAATGGGGAGAATGACTTCTCCGATAGTTTTATGTGAAGAAGCTATAGATTCATACCCACTTTAGTTTTGAACGCAGTAAAACATGGATCACGGCGAAATCGGCGGGGAGATGCCACCGAAAAATCTCTACAACGTCGAACGAATCCATCATCTGTCACTTTTATCAGTCGATTTGGTATTAGAGGTCTGACCAAGGAGGCTGACTCTATTTCAAGTATTTCAGTGAGAGACTGCGGCTGCTTTGAGCGTTGGGAAAGTCAGGAGTCAACGCCAGTGCTTTGTCGTAACTGACGATCGCTGCCTCATGTCTCTCCAATCGACTCAACGCAACGCCCCGGCTATACCAGGCTTTATCAAAGTCAGGAGTCAAACTCAACGCTTTGTCATAGCTAGCGATCGCTGCCTCACTCTGTCCAACACGATCGAGCGAGCGACCCCTGCGATACCAGCTTTCAGCGTACTTGGGATTGATTGCTAACGCTTGATCGAAGCTGGCGATCGCGTCATCATAGCGTCCCAGTTTGCGAAGGGCAATGCCGCGACCACTCCAAGCCTCATAAAAATCGGGTTTAGCAGAAACTGCCCGATCGTAGTAGTCGATCGCCTGCTCCACGTTGCCTAATCTCTTAAAGGCACATCCCTGGTTATAGAGTGCTGCTGGAAAGCCAGGTTTGAGGTTGAGCGCTCGGTCATAGCTTTCGATCGCGTCTTCATAGCGCCATAGCGACTCTAAAGTATTGCCCCGGTTATACCAGGCTTCATGAGAAGTAGGATTTAGCTGTAACGCTTTGTCGTAGCTTTGCAGCGCTTGTTCATGAAAGCCCAACTTGTGCAGAACTTGAGCTTGATTGAGCCACACCTCTGGGACATTGGCTTTGATTTGCAAGACCCGATCGTAGCGACTGAGAGCCTCTTCAAAGCGTCCCAGTCGGTTAAACAGATTGCCCTGATTGTAGTGAGCATCAGAAAAATGAGGTCGAACGTCTAACGCTTTTTGGTAACTGACGATCGCCGCCTCATACTGTCGCAAATATGTTAAGACAATGCCCCGGTTATACCAGGCGCGGGCGTAATCAGGCTTGAGTTTGAGGGTTTCTTCATAGCTGTGAAGCGCCTCCTGACTTGAGTTGAGCTTCATCAGCGCATTGCCTCGGTTATACCAAGCTTTATAGTTTTTGGGATGTAGCTGAATGGCGCGATCGTAGCTAACCACCGCCTCGTTGTAGAATTCTAGTCTTGCCAGTGCCATGCCCTGATCGTTCCAAGCAGGGGCGTAATCAGATTTGAGGACAATGACTTCTTTAAAGTTGACGATCGCCGATCTATAATGTCCCAAATCGTACAGGGCTTTGCCACGCTCATACCATCCGACATACCAGTTGGGCTGTTTTTCTAGCGCTTTGTCAAACTGAGCGATCGCGCTTTCATAGGCTTTGGCTTTGCTCAATTGCCGCCCCTGCTGAAGAAAATAGTTGGCTTTTGAACTGAGAGGCTGACTCATAACCCTACTGGTTGAATCAAAACAATTATCACTTTATCAGTATCAACCCTATTGAATTGGCAGCAGGAAGAATGATTAGCTTCAATCGGTGAGAAATTTTACTTAACTTACAAAAAATTACAGAGAACCCTCTAAGTAGGTGAGCGGAATTGACAATCAGACGCGTTTCAGCCCCGCTCAACGCTTAAAGCCAATGTCTCAGAGGGTTGAGCAAAGCCGGAACCTACTTCTACAAATTGACTTCAATTGCGCCCATCTAAATTATTGCGATTGCAATTCTGCATCTAGTGCTTTACCAATGCGATCGTGCGCTTCTTCTAAATGTGCCTTGGTGTAAAGATCTTTGTCATCCACTTTTCGCATGGCTCGATCGAGTTTGCCGTGAAGCTGTTTGAGTTCATAACGGGCGATCGTGCGGGCATCTTCGGGGGCATCAACTTGCCTCAACACCATTCCGATCAGAGCGTTCATATATTCACGTTGCAGTGCCCGACGCAGACCCGAAAGTTTAACCCGATCGCCGGGTTGCAGCACTTCGCCCCAGATGCCCGTTTGCAGCGTGTCAAACAACTCTGGAATCGTCATGGCTTGCCCAGGCTCGGTTTTGAGTTCGGCATCTCTAAGACGAGCGAGGCGATCGTAGCTCAACAAATCAAACAAAACCATCGATTGCAAAAACAAAATGTTGTCATGAATCGGGTAATCTAGATTGCTGGCTGGCTCAGTGCCCCAATGACTCCAGCGCGAGGGCGCGAGTTTGTTGAGAAACTCTGGTGAAAATCGGAAGGTTTCTTCGTTAAAAACATTTTTTTGCAGCACTGCTAATGCCTGACGCTGTTGCTCTAAGGGCACTGCCTCAAAAGGCAACCGTCCTTTTGCATCACCATAGCGATAGCGATTAAAAAACTGCCCACCAACATACTCGGTCAAAAATAGCGAGTATTGGAAGTAGTAATCAAACACCGCATTAAACGCAACGCGAACTTCGTTAAAGCTTTCTCCTTGACTGGGATAGCGGCTATCGACTTTCTTCCACATCTCACGCGAATTATCCATTTGCCATTGCGTGTAGGTAAGCAAATCACTACTCAAATCAAACACGTTGACTTTAGGGTCGAGAAATGACGACGCATCTTCATCAGTGGCATAAGAAAGGGCTGGCTCTGGTGCCCGTTGCGCGATTTTGTCGAGGGTGCACGTCTCAGCTTGCGGCACGGGGGCATCAATGGGCGTATAGCCATATTCGATCGCCCATTCGTCATAGGGTCCAATCACGGAGGTGAAAAAATCACCTTGCTTGGTGCCCTGCGGAGCCAAATTAACAGGATTGTAGTCCATCACGGAGGCGACGAGTCCGTCTTTTTGAGTAATCGTGGTGTTGTTCAAGTCTTCTGGCTTGAGCATGGCGCTGCCGTGAAAATTGTGTCTCAGTCCTAAAGTGTGTCCGATTTCATGGGCGATTAATTCGCGCACAAATTCATGCACATAGTTTTTCATTTCAGGACTGCTCGGCAAGACATTTTGAAACATTGACAATGCCATATTGCCGACTGCAAACTGTTTGGTTGAATCTAGCCCATAGCAAAGATCTTGGTAGTTTCCTAAGTGAGATCCAAACCTCAGTTTGGGCACGGCTGGCTGCTCGGTTTTTGCCGAATGGTGCTGGAGCGATCGAGCCGCCATGCCATAGCTACAGAGATTAGAATTTCCGGTCAGGTGGGCAGCAAAAGGCACAGTTGACATCTGATTTTGCTCGACGAGAGTGCGATAGTCTTGGTTGAGCGATCGCACAAAGTCGGCTGACACAATCACGTCTGCATCCAAAATCTCGCCCGTGAGTGGGTTGACCCGCGAAGGACCCATTGCAAAAATCGCATCGGTTGAGTTAAACCAGCGAATCGTGTTGTAGCGCACGTCTGCGGGGTCCCATTCGGCGTTATCGGGCATTTGTTGCACTGCGATCGCGTCTTTAAATCCGATCTTTTCAAAGGCGCGATTCCACAACAAAACGCCTTCTCTTACAGCATCGCGATATTCAACGGGAACAGCGTTTTCGATCCAAAACACGATCGGTTTTTTGGGCGCAGACATCGCGGCAGTCGGGTCTTTTTTCTCTAAATGCCAGCGATTGATATATCGAATAAACGCCTGTCGCGGGGTGTCATCGTCTAAATCTTGAAATGCGCTGATGAAATAGCCGATACGATCGTCTGCTAACCGGGGATGATAGCCGTTATTTTCGGGCAGTTTAGAGAAACTATAGCGAACCCGTAAATTAAACGATCGACTATCAGGCAGTGCAGCAATATAGCTCGGCATCGTGCCATCGGCATCTCCGCCTGAAAAGCCAAAAACTGATTCGATCTCAACGTTAAGCGGAAAGGCTTTTGCTTTGCTCAGATAGGATTTGGTGGCATCGATCGTATAGCTGCTTTTGAGATAGCTTGTGAGCACAGGAGTGAGTCCGGGCAGATCGCTCAATAGTAGAGGAGTCAAATCAACCAGAAGGCTCTTTCGCTGGGGGTGAATGCTGCGAATAGGCAAAACTTCTAGCACCGAATCACTGAAAGAGCGATCGACCGATCGTGCCATTGGAGTTCCTGCTTGGGCACGAAAAAACGTGTTAGGAATCACAAACTGAATGCCGTTATTGATGCGACGAAAGGTGAAGAGAAAGTCGCCTAGCGGTAGCCCACTATAAATACCTCGCTCTCCCAAGCCCGATTCGAGCGTCATGGCAGCGAGATAATTGCGATCTAACTGGTCAGGCTCGATTTCAGCAAACAGCTTGCCAGTCTTTTTGTTTTGGTAGAGAGAAAACAGCCCCGGCGATCGGGTCGCTCCTTGCACTACTTGGTCAAAGGGTTTGAGCTGAGGCTTTTCTGGTTCACTGTCTTCTTCTACCGCAGCCTTTTTAGGGGCTTCTGCTACCGGAGTTTGAGCGCTCAGTCGATCCGGCAACCATTGGTGGAAACCCAGAGGCACCACAACCAAAAACAGCCCAAGTAAAAATGCGAGAAGAATCGATCGTGGTTTCATTCTGATTGCCGTTCACCAAAGCAAGAGTTTTTTAGTTGCAGACCACTCACACGACACTGATGATCAAAGCTACCCCCTAATGGTAGAAGATGACATCGGAGTTTAGCTTATGTTTTAGGACGGGAGAAGCTCTGGATGCTGCGGGGTTTGGGGCACAAAGCCTGATTCGGGTGAACCGCACAGGCAGTCGAGGCACCAAAGCGATACAAGAAACGATACTTTATATTAGTTCCATTGCCGATGATGCCGCCTAGTTCAGCCAACGGATTCGCAACCATTGGCAGATTGAAAATTGGTTGCACTGGGTCAAGAATGGGGTGCTCAAAGAGGATATTGCTTTGATGAGTTCAGGACACGCGACAGAGAACATGGCAATCCTGCGGACGATAGCCGTCAATCTGCTGCGATTAAACAGCTGTGACTCGGTTACAGACAGAATCTGGGCAGTCGCGCCTGACGCCATCGCCTATTTTCCTTTTCTCAATAGATTAGCCCTGCCCCAGAATGGGGAATTTGGGGGGCAAAGGATCTCGGCAATGACGGATTGCTCACATTGTGTGCACACCGTAGCTACTGCGGGAAAGGGATTGGGGGTGAGGGTCAATTCATAGCCCTATTCAGCAACGCCCTCTTTATTTTAGAGATCTTGGAATAAAGCCGTACTCAAATAGCGCTCACCAAAGCTCGGCTGGATCATCACAATCAGTTTACCTGCATTTTCAGGACGCTGAGCGATTTGAATCGCGGCTGCTAAATTTGCCCCTGTAGAAATGCCTGACAATAATCCCTCTTCTCTCGCAAGTCGCCGACCATAAGCGATCGACTCTTCATCCGTCACTTGAATAACTTCGTCCACTAGATCTAATCGCATGATATTAGGCACAAATCCCGCTCCGATGCCCTGAATTTTGTGAGCGCCGGGTTGCCCCCCTGATAGAACAGGACTGGTTTTAGGTTCGACGGCGATCGCTTTAAACGCAGGCTTGCGCGACTTGATCACCTCTGCAACGCCTGTAATCGTGCCGCCTGTGCCGACTGCTGCGACTAAGAAATCGATCTGTCCATCGGTGTCTGCCCAAATCTCTTCTGCTGTAGTTTCACGATGCGCTTGAGGGTTTGCCGGATTTTTAAACTGTTGCAGCATGAATGCGTTGGGCGTGCTTGACGCAATTTCTTCGGCACGGGCGATCGCGCCTTTCATGCCCAATGTGCCCGGAGTTAATTCTAATTGAGCACCATAACCTTTAAGCATGGCACGACGCTCTGTGCTCATGGTTTCTGGCATGGTAAGCAACAGACGATATCCTTTTGCGGCAGCGACCATTGCGAGGGCAATTCCAGTGTTGCCAGAGGTGGGTTCGACTAAGAGCGTTTTGCCGGGGTGAATCCAACCTGTCATCTCAGCGTGTTGAATCATGCTGATGCCAATGCGATCTTTAACCGACGATGCGGGGTTCATTCCTTCTAGTTTGACTACGATTCGGGCAACACATCCCTCGGCTTGAGGAATTCGATTCAGTTGCACGAGGGGCGTGTGCCCAATGAGTTGAGTAATATCGTGAGCGATTCGCATAAAGGTGTTGGGGAGAATGGAAAATCTTTGTAGGCTGACGACTTCTGTCTAAAATTGTGCAGCCTCGATCGCGCGACACGGTGTGGAAGCTGCTCAAAGAACCAATAAGCAATTTATGGTATGCAGATCGAACGATTGTAACGTCTAGAGCTGCACTCGGCAAATCTTACCTTTAGCGGATTCTACTGCATTCGACTTACTGGCAATCTAGAAGCCTCAGGTTGCCTATAAAAATCTCATGATCGCAAAAGTGTCTGCCTGTGCCGCTAGGTTGGGAGGCACACTAATAATGGTTACAGTGAGCCGTCCTGTCTCTGCTGCCGCCTTATATTCGGTGTCTCGTTTGCCCTTCATTCCTTGAGATATCAACGATCGAGGGCAAGTCATTGGGCAACAATATCTGTGGAATAACGGCAGCGTCACTGATTTAAGCACGCGTCCGGGGGCATCTGGCAATGCGATCGAGGCAAAAGCCATCAATATCAAGGGCTGATCGTAGGCGGTGGCTTAACAGTCAATCGATCGACGCTCTATCAACAGACTGTTCCAGACCAAGCCTTCCGATCGGATGGTAAAACCATTTCTGACTTGGGAGTAGTGGGTTCGGTTTGTCGCGAATATTGCCAAAAGATGCCCGCGATCGACCTCAATAACCAGGAGCAGACTGCGTTTAACGATGACTATTCAGACTATCAAGGCACGGTCTTGGGCTATGTGCAGCAGTCTGATGGCAGCTTCAATAATCTGTTTTCAAGTCGCGCAACGGCGATTAATAATGGGGGTGAAGTGCTGGGCTATCGTCTTACCCAACTCATTCAACAACTTCTCTAACGCCCCCTAATAGGAAGTCTCCTTGACGGCGGCTCCGGTTGCCCGAATTTCCTGTAAATCTCGAATGTAAGTTTCAAAAGCACTCATAGCATTTTTCTCAGAGGCAGATATATTTAAGACCAAGCAAAGCTAAACTTGCTCGTCAGTATTCCCACCTTGAAACCTAGAAACGTCAATCTCTACACACAAAACTTTGACTTTCTGCCAGAAGTAATTTTATAGGACTACGCTAACGCCCTCCGAACTCTGTTAGGAACTTGCGCGAAAATAGAATCTCTCGCTGCGTTGCCCGTAGATTTAGACTTCGCTCAATCCACTAGCTACAAATTGCAAGGATTAAGACATTTACTCTGATTAAACCGAGATTTAAGGCGAAGGCTATATAATTTGCACGTCTTTTGTCAAAATGAATCTCAACCTGACCTGTGTAAGTTGCTGAAAGCCCAATGTTTGAAAAAAAAGAGACCTCCCTCATCAATCTGGTGCTGCTAACCGCGATCGCATCGGCATTTCAACCCTTCGCCATCTCCGCCCCTATCGTCTTGGCGCAAGCCGCCGCTAGCAGCCCGACGGCTTTTCCGCTTCCAACCGCCGTCCCCACCGGGACAACCGTTCGGATTGATGGTTCAAGCAGCATGGCATTCGCGAATCAAGCGCTCAAACAGCGATTTGAGACACAGTTTCCAGGAACTAGCGTTACCACTGGCTATGGAGGCACCCCAACCGCGTTGCAAGCCGTATTAGACGGAAAAACCGACATTGCCGCGATCGGGCGCACCCTCACTCCTCAAGAAAAAACTCAGGGCTTGGTTGCAGTTCCCCTATCACGAGAGAAAATTGCGATCGTGGTGGGGTCTAACAACCCCTTTACTGGCAGCATCACCGATCAGCAGTTTGCCAAGATTTTTCGAGGAGAGATCACTGATTGGTCGCAGGTTGGCGGTTCTCCTGGCAAAATTCGAGTCCTCGATCGCCCCGAAATCAGTGATACTCGTCAGGCTTTCCGCAACTATCCGGTGTTTAAAACAGCTCCCTTCACATCAGGCGCAACCACTACACGAGTTTCTGAAGACAGCACTGCTGCTGTTATTTCTCAACTCGGAACCGATGGAATCGGCTACACGATCGCCAACCAAGCCCGTGAAGCATCTGGGCTGAAAGTGTTACTAATGCACAATACGCTTCCGACTGATCCTAGATATCCTTTCTCACAGCCATTAGTCTACGTTTATAAAGGCACGAATCCGAGTCCGGCGATCGCTGCCTTTTTAGGCTATGCTTCTGCACCAGCTACGCAACAGGCGATTCAATCTGCCAAGGTTGCTCCAACGACTCTACTCGCCGCCGGAACGGTAGGCGCGGCTGCATCTGCGCTTAATGCTACTTCTGCTGGAGCCGCTCCCACTACAACCGCTTCTCCAGATGGGGCAACCGCTCCAACAGTCGCGGCATCTGCGAGTGCAGTTTCCTCTGCCGCAGCTACCCCGACCACGATCGCCGATGCCAAATCTACCCCAGATGACGGAGGCATTTCACCGTGGCTCTGGTGGCTAATTCCGCTAGGCTTACTAGGGTTGTTCTTGCTGTGGTTAAAAAACCGTCGCGAGACTCCTGAAGAGAGTGCAGGACGCTCGATCGAGCCAGTCATTCCTCCAGTTGCACCGCCTCCACCCGAAACGGCTCCTGCCCCATCAGCCAACGATGTCACAGATCCTTGGGTTGAGAATCCCAATCTTGCTTCTAGAGCCGGATCGGTGGTTAGCTCTGATCGTGCCGCGTCAGAACAGCCTACCCCGGTTGCCGATCCTACGATTGAGACGGCTGCATCAACCCCTAATTTTGGAGATGCCGCGATCGCAGGTGGAGCCACGCTAGCTGCCGGAGCAGGAGCCGCAGCCTGGGCAGGTCGTACAGATTCTTCAGATGTCTCTAGTCCTGAAGAACTCCCGTCTCTCACCTCCTCTGAAACGAGCCTGCCCACAGAATTAACCGTCCCTGTGGTTGAGTCACCCATCCGTGTAGATGACTCTACTTCGATCGCAGGTGCCGCCTTAATAGGTGGCGCAGCTTTAGCCGCAGGAGCCACCGGGATTGCTCGATCGGACGAGCCTTTACCTGAGATCAGCCCCGATGTTTCTCCAACTTTGCTAGAGGAACCCTCGATCGAAGATGTAGAAATCGAGGAAGCTTTATCCACATTTGACACGATCGATGACCTGGATACTGACCTTCCCAGCGCAATTGATGACGAACCGATCGAACTTGATCTAGATGAAGCAACCTCTGCTTCAGGGTTGAGTGACGTGAGTCCGATTCGTCCTGCCGAACTGATTGGAGGAGCCGCTCTTGTTGGGGGAGCCGCCTGGGCTTTGAGCAGTGACGATCGCGCTCAGTCTCAGGTCGAAGCCGCTAAGTTTGATGTTGGACAACCAGATCTCAGCAGCGAAACCCTAGCAACCGTTGATGAAGGTTTGCCAGACTTACCAGAAGGCTATGGCGAGAGCCGCATTATCCTTCTGCCTCGCAATCCGCAGTGGGGCTATGCCTACTGGGATGTCTCGAATGAGCACAAATCTGAAGCGCGGCAGCAGGGCGGACAGAACCTAGTGCTGCGGCTCTATGATGTCACCGATATCGAGGTCGATCGGCAAAGCCCACACACGATGCAGCAGTTTGACTGCGATGAAATGGCACGAGATTGGTATCTGGCAATTCCAGTCAGCGATCGCGATTATCTCGTCGAAATTGGCTATCTTACTGCCGACGGTCGCTTGCTGATGTTGGCACGATCGACCCCGGTTCGCGTTCCTCCAACCTACCCGTCAGACTGGGTTGAAGACCAACTTGTGACGATCGACTGGCAAGAAGACCTGCGGGGCAAAACCTTCTTAGATCTGGTGCCTCCCACCAAACGAACCGACGAAGCGATCGTAAATCTTACGAACGATCGGCTCTTTGGCATAGCCCAATCTGCCGAAGCGCAACGGGTAGTAGGTTCGCTGTTTGGCTCAATGCAGCAGGTGCCTCAGCAGTCAATTAGCTCTTTTGTGTTCGCGCCGGGAGCCAGAATGAGTGCGTTACCAACCGATTCGGGAGTTGGGATGTCAGGAATCGGAATGTCAGGAATCGGAATGTCGGCATCCATTCCTCCCATTCGTCCGCGCAACTTCTGGTTAGTTGCCGACGCAGAACTGATTGTTTATGGCGCAACAGAACCCGATGCCAGGGTGACGATCGATGGCATCCCCATCCAACTCAACCCCGATGGCACGTTCCGGTTCCAATTGTCCTTCCAGGATGGCGTGATTCGATATCCGATCATTGCCATTGCTGCCGATGGAGAGCAGATGCGATCGATTCAGATGAAGTTCACTCGCGAAACGCCGCAGCGCAATACAAACACCAAAAACGAAGCTCAGGACGAATGGTTTTCTTAGCAGAACAGGGGCGAACCCGATTCGCCCTTATTTCTAGCATCTAGGACCAATATTTCTCTAAAAACGGCAACATTCCCTCAGCCAACTGGTCAGGATATTCTTCGTGCAACCCCAGGGAACCCGGCATCCGGTGAACCTGGACTCCTGAAAAATGGGCTAACACTTCCACCTCGGCACGAGATTTGGGTGGCATCTGCTCTCCAATCACCATCATTACAGGCACGGGCAACGGCTGAAACCAGTTAAACCAATCTTCTCGTTTTTTCACTGCGTCTAGGGCACCTGTCACAAAAGCGGCAGACGCAAATCTGGCTCCTCGCTGCCGAGTCGTTTGCTGCTTTTGCCGGATTAAACTGTCTGTGATGTGTGTAGAGTCTGCAAACACATGACGACCCATCATAAATTTTAGGAACCCACGAGTGGTATTCAAGAAATAGAGAACCTGCCCTACCAACGGAAGATTAATTAGCGTTTGCAGGACTTTATAGAAGCGACGATGTTTGCCCATTGCAGTCGGCAACGGTCCGCGCCAAGTCGGAGATACGAGCACAACCCACCGCCAAGGCACCGCCGTGCTGCCCCTAGCTCGATTCGCTAACTCCATCACATATCCGGCTGAGTGCCCTGCTGCAACCACCACAACTGGCTCAGAAAAGACTGTTTGCACAAAGTTTCGCAGAAAGGCTTCATAGAGGGCTGGCGTGTAAGCAATTTGAGGGCGCGAAGACTCTCCAAATCCCACCCAGTCGATCGCAATCACCTGATATTTTTGTGCCAACAGTTGTGCCAAGCCTCGCATTTCAGTGCGGCTAGACACGCTGCTGAGCGCAGGAAGCAGCAAAATCGGCTTTCCGTCTCCCAAAACTTCGTAGATGCCTGTAATGGACTGATCTTTCCAAGTCCAGTGATGTTTTCGGATACTGCCGCCGATGCCGATCGCTGAAATCGTAGTGGTCGCGGCAGAATTGTTGCTCATTCCGGTTCCCTCAGTCCTCAAATCTCTCGGATTCTTAGCTTACACCCGCACGATGCGCTGTTCTCCAACATTTCCAAAGGCGAGCGATCTGTCATCAAGTAATATAAAGTGACTTGAGAAAGTTTGAATACAGTAATTTCGGTAGTCATTTTTGTTTCTC
This sequence comes from Phormidesmis sp., assembly GCA_965277365.1. Lineage (GTDB taxonomy): Bacteria > Cyanobacteriota > Cyanobacteriia > Leptolyngbyales > Leptolyngbyaceae > Phormidesmis_A. The sequence goes on from CBDICO010000012.1 coordinate 330,199, forward strand.
TCAAGGATGACAAAGCTTAAAAAGATTTTATTGGTTAGATTGCCATCACCGCTTTTAACAATAGTCCGGACAAAATTTGAGCAGATTTTGAGGCTCAAACGTTTATTCTGCCGTAGACAAGATCTTTTTTCCCAAGTCAGAAGCAGAGCTAACGTTGAAAAAATAGCTTGATCCTTAAACCATAAGCTCTGAAAGCTTTGTGGAACCGTTCAAAAAAATGTCCGGAGTATTGTAAATGGGTGATCTGTATTGATCAGGAATTTCGTTTAGCATTCCAGGCGGCTCCTGCCCCTGCGCCAATTCCTGCGATCATTCCGGTTGCCATTCCTTCTAACGTTTTTACGATCGGATCTTGAGTAAGACACTGATTGGTCAACACTTTTGCTTGCAAACACTGACTACCTTCTGCCCAACTGGCAGTTCCTCCCACAATCACGCCCGCAGCACTGCACAGCAAGATTAATAGCAAGGAGCGATGTTTTTTCCTACCCATAGGTTGATGACAAACTGCGATACTACATGTGAATTCAATCTAATCTACCCATTTACCGGAGTGGTTTTAACTCCAATTCAAAGTTTTGATGTATTAATCTAGACTTCTGGTATGGATTCCATAACTTCAGAATTTAGTCGATTCGGAGATCAAACGGTAGCCGGACATAAACCCCTTTAGGATCGTTCATGGCGCGAAGAGATTCGAGATCTGCCTGAATTTTCTTAAACTCACTGGTAAAGGGGTCACTAGGAGTTGCTTTCGTTTCGCTGCCGCCCAAAAATTGACCCAAGAGTTGTTCTTCCAACGTGCTTTTCTTAGGGTATTCCTCTAAGTGCCAGTCGTCGCCAAGTTTTGCACGAGTTGCAGCTTCTTTGACGGCATCCTCTAATCCGCCCAGTTCATCGACTAGACCCAATGATTTTGCCTCAGTGCCCGACCAAACGCGCCCTTGAGCGATCTCTGCAACTTTCGATTTTTGAAGTTTGCGAGAGTCTGAAACTTTTGTGAGAAACTGGTCGTAAATTTTGTTGACCGATCGCTGCACGAGTTCCAATTCTTCAGGAGTTTTGGGGCGGCTAATCGTCTGACTGTCAGCAAAGTGTCCAGTTTTGACGACATCCCAAGTCAGACCATTTTGATTGGCGATCTTTTGAATGTTGGGCTGTAACCCAAATACTCCGATCGAGCCTGTGATTGTGTTCGGTTCGGCAAAGATGCGATCGGCGTAGGTCGAGATCCAGTAGCCACCTGAGGCGGCGACATCGCCCATCGACACTACGACAGGTTTGACCTTGCGAGCCAACACGAGTTCTCGCTGGATAATCTCAGAAGCAGTGGCGCTCCCACCCGGACTGTTGACCCGCAGCACGACTGCCTTCACCTCATCATCTAAGCGCAGATCTCGGATTTGTCGCGCCAAGCGATCGCCGCCGACTTGTCCGGCTGTGCCCTGTCCATTGACAATTTCTCCATCGGCATAGATCACCGCAATTTGATTGTGGGTGTTGCGCTTTTTGGGTTGGTCTTCAGCGATTTTGGCATAGGTTTTAAGAGCGATCTGACGAAACGATTTATTGTCTTCGTCTTCTCCGGTCAACGTTTTTAGCTCTGCCGATATTTCATCAGAATAGGCAACCTTATCTGTCAAGCCTCTTTTCTGTGCTTCTTCTGGATTCAAAATGCCCTGAGTGTCTGCAATCTTTTGAAGCTGCGGGACGGTCATTTTGCGATCTTTGCTGGTCGTTGTGAGAAACTCACTCCACAAATCGCCTAAGAGTTTCTCGGTTTGCTCTTTGTTGGCAGGGCTGCGTTTTGTCAGTAAATAGGGTTCGACGGCTGATTTATATTTACCGACTCGTGTGACCTGCACGCCGACTCCAAATTTCTGCAATGCGCCCGCATAAAACATACTTTCAGAACTGAGACCATTGATTTCTAGCTGCCCGATCGGGTTCACCGCGATCGTGTCTGCCACCGATGCTAGGTAATATTCGCGTTCTTTCCAATCGACATCGTAAGCGTAGATTTTCTTCCCAGCCGCTTTGAATCGCGTCAAGGCTTTACGGACTTCTTTAAGCGTGGCAAACCCAGAAGAGCTGTTGCCATCGCTGCCGTGAAGATAAAGGGCAATAATTTTAGGGTCTTGAGTCGCGTAGTCGATCGTGTCTAAAACGCTGCGAAGACTGATCGTGTCAGTTTCACTTCCCGAAAGGGCATCACTGACGACTTCGCGGGCACCGGAACTAGGGCGAGAGTCGGTGATAGGTTGAGACAAATCAAAAACCAACACTGATTTATCCTTCACCTGGGGACCGGTGTCTCTTGAGGCGGTCGCAATAATTAAAAATAGCAATCCTCCTACGCTAAGTCCTAGAAAAATGAGAATTCCAAATAGGGTTGCGAACGTCTGTTTGAGAAAGTCACGCATAAGTGTGAAGGATAAGATTGGAAGATCTACGATCGAGTCTGCAACGATCTTGAAGTGAACCCACGATCGTCTTTCCATGCTAAACGCTCTTCTCAAAGTCAGCAAAAGTTCAGCCATTTGTCAGGGGTTACACATCGCAGAAAACTGCCCTTTTCGTTCATTGAGTACAGATACCTAGACAGCTTTCTCCTAGTCTGTAAAAGAATGACCACCGGAGAACCTTTAGATTTTGAATGGCTCATTACAATCTAGAATCTAGAGTCCCCAACCCAATCTTCGACTGCTATGGCGAATCTTACTCCCAGTTCCAGTTATAGTCAGACCATCCGCATTGAAGTGCCTAACCGCCCTGGGATGTTGGCAAGTGTCATTCAAGCAATCTCTGCACTCGGCGGCAGCATCGGACAGATTGATCTCATCGAACAAACCCGTGACGTGTCACTGCGGGAGATCGTCGTCGATGCCGCCAGCACCACTCATGCAGACGAGATCGTGCAATCTATTAAGTCTTTCCCTGATGTCAAAGTTTTGAGCGCCGACGATCGCACGTTTGCCCTGCATCAAGGCGGCAAAATCACGGTGCAAAGCAAGGTGCCGCTGAACAGACAATCCGATTTAGCGATGGCATACACACCAGGAGTCGGTCGAGTTTGTATGGCGATCGCTGAAGATCCCGATCGCGTGTATGAACTGACGGTGAAAGGCAATATGGTGGCGATCGTCACCGATGGCAGCGCCGTATTGGGATTGGGAAATCTTGGACCTGAAGCCGCAATGCCCGTAATGGAAGGCAAAGCCATGCTTTTTAAAGAATTTGGCGGCATCGATGCGTTTCCGATTTGTCTGGCAACGCAAGACACCGATGCGATCGTCGAAGCGGTGAAGATGTTAGCTCCTGTATTTGGGGGCGTTAATTTAGAAGACATCGCCGCGCCGCGCTGTTTTGAGATTGAAACTCGCCTTCAGCAAGAACTCAACATTCCGATCTTTCACGATGACCAGCACGGAACGGCGATCGTCTCCCTGGCGGCGCTCTCGAATGCGTTGAAGCTGGTTAAAAAATCCATCAGCGATGTGCGAATTGTGATCAATGGGGCTGGGGCGGCTGGAGTCGCGATCGCCCGTCTGCTTCGCAAAGCGGGAGCCACTCAGATCTCAATGTGCGACTCTAAAGGAATTCTCTCAGTCGATCGGGCTGATTTAACCGATCAAAAGCGAGAGTTCGCCATTGAGATGAAAGGCAACCTGACCGATGCGATGAAAGACGCAGATGTGTTTCTAGGCGTAAGCGCGCCGGGAGTTGTCTCGCCTGAAATGGTGAAATCGATGGCAAAAGACCCGATCGTCTTTGCAATGGCAAATCCGGTTCCAGAGATTCAGCCAGAACTGGTGCGTGATGATGTGGCAGTGATGGCAACGGGTCGCAGTGATTATCCCAATCAAATTAATAATGTTTTAGCATTCCCTGGAGTGTTTCGCGGCGCATTAGACTGTCGTGCGTCTAACTTTACAACGAATATGTATTTGCAAGCTGCGTTAGCGATCGCGTCTCTGGTTTCAGAAAGTGATCTGAGCCGAGAAAATATTGTGCCGTCAGTGTTCGACGATCGAGTTGCATCTGTCGTTTCGGCTGCCGTTCAAAAAGCCGCTCGCGAAGATGGAGTCGCACGAAAATAGAGGAGGAAGAAGAGAAGATTCAAAACCCTTAAATTAGCAAGGGTTGACAACATCTTCTCTTTTTTGTCCTTCCTACTTCACCCGTCTTGCCGCTGCATCTAAATGAGCACGAACCGCTTGAGTCGCAATTCCATCAACTCGCAAACCTGCCTGAGTCTGAAACTGACGCACCGATATTTCTGTCGCATTATCGTAGAACGGGACGATCGGCAAGTTGTTTCGCAATATGGTCTTTAAATTATTTCTCAGGTTTCTGATCACGCTCGCAGCAGTCTCCTGAGTCGGTTGATCGGCTCGACCCGTTTCTGATAGCCCATATCGCTGCTGAAAGTCTCGAATCGCTCGAACAGTCGGGGCATCACTCAGCGGTCTACCCGAATTTACGTCATAGCCCAGCCCTAACAACACCGATCGAAAGTCAGTTTCGTTATAGAGAGTGCCGATCGCAACTGAACTCACAGGAGGAGTCGTTGGCACGATCGGAGTTGGTTGCTCCGGCAACGGAATCGCATCACTGACAATATCTCGAATTCTCTGATAGGTCTCTAACGTGGCAATTCCTGTTTCGGGCAGATTGTTTTGACGCTGAAATAGCGCGACTGCATTTTTAGTTTGCGACCCGTAAAATTGGCTACCAGGTAGCTGTGGGCTAGGCTGCACAACTCGGTTTAAATTCGTCTGCAAGTCGCTGATCAAACTTGCCGCTTTATCCTGCGTAGGAGTGTTTAAAGTGCCATCGACAGGCAACCGATATTGAGTCTGAAAATCTCGAATCGCCTGCTGAACCCTAATATCCACTAACGGAGCACCCGGCGTAACGGGATAGCCCAAACCAACGAGCACCGACACAAATTGATCGGGTGTATAGGCTTGGCTGCGAACTGCCCACGCTGACTGACCACTTGCTATGCAAGTAACACTGATTAGCACCGGGACGATCGCACAATTAAATCGATTCAACATCTCACACGCTTTCCTTAAGTCAACCTATAAGAAAATCTACTCGATTCTGAAGCGAATGCCCTATTTAATCAGTTTGTCGCGCTTTTTTTTGTCGCTCTAACAGCTCACTCAGAGATTACTTAATAGAATTCCAACGAGAATGCCCTGAGTCTAGTCATGACCTACAGTCTGAGAATTGCCGATTTGCCTGAGAGCGAACGACCTCGTGAACGGCTGATGGCGCAAGGTGCAAGAATTCTTTCTACAGCCGAGTTGATCGCAATCTTACTGGGCACAGGGCAAGGACCTGGAAAGCTTTCAGCAGTCGGGTTAGGGCAGTTGATATTGCAGACCCTGAGCCAGCATCAGCGCGATCCACTCGGCGTTTTGCGAGAAGTCAACATTCAAGACTTGATCAAAATTTCGGGAGTTGGTCCAGCCAAAGCAACCGCGATCTTAGCGGCGATCGAACTCGGAAAACGCGCCTATCAATCTCGCCCTCCTGAAAAGACGATCGTTGATGACCCCGCAGTCGCGGCAGCAGCGTTGAGCAACGATCTCATGTGGCAAACGCAAGAACGATTTGCAGTGCTGCTGCTTGATGTCAAACATCGCTTGATCGGGACACAGATCATTACGATCGGAACCGCCACCGAAACGCTGGCTCACCCCCGTGACATTTTTCGAGAAGTGATTCGTCAAGCGGCAACTCGTGTCATCGTGGCTCACAACCATCCATCGGGCAACGTCGAACCTAGCCCTGAAGATATTTCTTTGACTCGTCAGCTCCTCGCAGGTGCTCAGTTTTTAGGAATTCCGCTGTTAGACCATCTGATTTTAGGCAACGGAAATCATCTTAGTCTGCGTCAAACAACGTCACTCTGGAGCGAACTGCCCCAAGAAGACTAGCAGGTTTCAGCAAATCGCCTGAAACCTGAAATTTGCTAAATCCCCAATAACTCATCAAGTTCGTCTAGAGCTTCACAATCGGTTGACGGGTTAACCTGCCTAAAAGGAACGATCGTTTCCCCACCTCCAAAACTATTTCGCCCATACAAATAATCATCGGCATATTTACGAAAGACAGCTTCGATCGCAGTTCGTGCATTTTTCAAGCCCCATTCTGAGGCGATCATTTCTGCTTTCTCTAACACGTCTTCGCTGAGTCTCACTTTGTTGTCATACATAGCTGCAATCCTTCGTGAATAGGAAATAACCCGCGCACATTGGCAAATTGAGGTTCGGGCATCACTGCAAACAATTTGCGACCTGCCAACCGTTCGGTAATCAGATGGGAGCTTCCACCCGTCACCAAAAACCGCGTCACCCTCGCCATATAAGGCGTGTATTGAGCTTTAATCGTCTGAAAAATGCCCTTAAACCACGGGTCGAGATAGTCATCAAGCCACAGTGACCAAGACAGCCCTGTGTCGGCGTAGTTATGTCCTGTTTTAAAGCCATCCATGACGATCGCAGGGTCAGCCGTCGTTCCTAAAAGATTGGATAATCGCTTATCAAAGCTGATTGCGGTTGCCAATTCATAAGCTCCGCCGCGATCCATCACGTTCTCATCAATGACATCACCTTCAGCGTCCATCAAGCGTGTAATCCAAGTGCCGCCGCCAATATCAACTACGATCGTATAGCCGTTTTCAGCAATTAGCCCTAACCGTTGCGCATAGCGATAAGAACCCAATCCTTCTCGCTCAACCTCAACGCGATCGACCGTCACCCGAAACGGAATGCCGTTGCGCTTAAACTCGTGCACTCCCATCAGTTGCGACTTGAGAGAATCTTGACTTTTAGCGGGTTCTGGCGTTGAGACATGAAGCTGAAGAGTGAACTGACACAGATCTTCTGCGGCTCTGTCTGCTTCTAAACAGGCATAGAGATGCAGCCTTGCTAGGTCAACTTTATTTTCAACCACCGTCTGTTGCTGTCTGCGATATTTATATGCCTGGGTGCCAAAGTGATAACGAGTGCCATCGGGTAACTCAATCAGAGGCGAACTGTCAGAATAGCGCACAGCATCGCGACCCTGGGGTACCTGAAATCGGATCGATCGGATCGCCTTTGGAAGTCCCGTGCCATCCCAAAACTTTAAGTCATAATTTCCGCCGTCGAGTGCCAGCGATCGAGTCGGAGCAGAAGGCATTTGCAGACTGGTTGCAATAGAATCTGGATGAGCGATCGTCGGTTCTTTTTTGGCTTTTGCCTGTCTGGTTTCTACACTGGTCATTGGTTTCTCCTCTATACTGATGCGTGAAGGGCTGCTATGATGTGTCCCCGTTTGCGTTCAGACTTACCCAGTTAGTACACAGGTACTATAGAAGAATTGAGAGGAGGTGTCAACCTATTGGGGTGAAGATTAATCCAGGCGATGCATTGAGAGTTTTACGCAGGACACGCCTCTAAGAGTGGTATGATCAGTCCTGTGCAGAAATAGCCTTTAAGCCAAAATGCTGTGGACTCACACTTGCGGGCGATTAGCACAGTGGTAGCGCACTTCCTTCACACGGAAGGGGTCACTGGTTCGAGTCCAGTATCGCCCATCAATTCATATGTCCATTAAAGAATTAATGGACAGTTTTAAAGAATTAATTTCACGTTTTTTCCGAGAAAGCTCCATTTATGGAGCTTTCAGCATTTTGGTGTCTAATAGGGACACACTTTAGATCTAAAACAGCCAGTTTTAAAGAATTAATTTCACAAAAGCTGCGATCAGTGAAGCATACTACTGAAATTGAACACTTCTCCCGAATGAAGGAAGTGCGCCTTTCAACCCACCAATTTACTTATGAAAATTCATACCACCCTTTCGCGTGATGCTCTTTCAACCCGCCCAGCACTGGGAGAGCTGATGCAACCCGCTCGCGTCACTCCATCGGGGTGATACTGGCTCACTTTCAACCCGCCCAGCACTGGGAGAGCTGATGCAACTCCTACCCCCGAAACCCTTGCCCTGACTAGCTTGCTCTCGAAGGATTGGCAGACCTCTTAGCAAACTCAAATAGATGCCTCTTTTCTTTTGATAGAAAAATCCAGGTGATTGGACAGAGCCTCAGGGTATGGGTTTGAGGGATTGGCAGACCCCTAGGGATTTCTCCCTCGCTTCGGTTCGCCAAAAGTAATTGGGGGGACCCTTGCTCGGGCTTTTGGTAGCCGACTGACAATTATGTCTGTATCCTTATTACTAGAGGCGCGAACCACTAATAATAAAAATCCCTTTTAATGCTAGGCGCGACCCCGCATTGTACCTGTGGAAATCCACCGGAAGAGCAGTCAGCGTACCGGGGCGGAAAGCAATAAAACTGACCCCTTCACTTAACACCGTTTAGTAACGGCGCGCTATTGCTGAAATTATTGCATTGTCAAGGTGCTAAATCAAATACTTGTCTTTGAGCTAAACAAAATTGTGTCCAGATAAAGCGATTTTAAGTGCCTTGTTTGCGAGACTTCCTGTTGCGGGTTGCCTCCCGGCTTTGATTAAAATTCCCTCACTCAAAGTACGGCTGCGGATGAATTCAGTCAACCTCCTATAACTCCATCGATGCCCCCCAACGCGAAACTGCTTGGCGTAGTTCTTCTGCCGTTCTCGATGATTAGGAAACAGTTGCTTTGCCCTAGCTTGAATTGCGCTCTCGATATACTCACCCATATCTCCTAAATTTGGAATCACAACGCTACTGGCTTTCCATTCCAAAGCAATTTGGGCAATCTTGGCAGCAATCACTCGTTCTAGATATTGCCCTAAATTAGACTCTGCTTTACTTTCAACCCATCGCCCTTGTTTTTGTTCTTCTTGCCTGTGAACTAGGTTGTGCCGCCTCAATTTTCGTAATCGATTCACTAAACGGTACTTCTCCAGTTTCAACTGAAGTAAGCTGCGATTGCGTCTTGGCTTCTTCACTCGTTGATTCGTCAACAGTTTCCGAACACTATAATACTCAAGCACTTGTTGAGTCCGTAGGTCTACAACGGCAACGCCGATCAATTCTTGGCGACAGAAGCTAATGCCCAGTGTGATATTTGCTTCTCCCTGATAAGGAACTTTACTGGGGCGCGGTGGCGAATTGTTCAGTTGAACCAAGCTTGTTTCATAGCTCAAAATCTTCCTACGCTTCTTGGTCAGTTCGTTCTCAAGTTTCTGTTTGTCTTGCTCAGTCAGGTCACTTCTAGACACTTGCGCTAGAAGCTCTTGCTCTTTCTTCCTAGCATTATCAAGGGTTTTGCTTGTCTCAATAATCTTTCTTGGTTGAACTTTCTCAATTCCTTCTGCTGTCAGTAAATCTGAGTCTATCGAGCAGTGGAGATAGAGACGATGGGTTTTCCAAGGCGGAATGGATTCTTGTGATGAGATATCCAATTCCTCGGAACTCGCTGGTTTAGATTTTCCCTTCTTGTGAAGTGCCTGCTCATCCTCTTGCCAAATCAGTTTTGCTGAACGTAGAGCAAATAGTCCCAAGGAATACTTCTTCTCTTCATCCAGCTTTTTGTGAGCTAGCCAATCCGTAGTAAATAGCTGGAATATTGGTAATTGACGGCGATCGCAATAAATTTTGAAGGTATAGTCACCAAACCCCTTGAAACGTACATAGATTCGTTCTTCCGATCGCGTTTTAAGCTGCTTTCTCTTACGTTTCGATGGACGTTTTCTTGACTTAGTACCCTCACATGGTTTCCCAAGCTCAGAATCGTGTTGATTTTTCTCCTTAGATTCAAATGACCAGTAAAGGTCATCCGTACTGCCGAAGATCAGTGGATATAGTAAAGAGTTGGGTATTTTTGCCGCATTGGTGAGCCGTTCAGTCATTGCTTCTTGCCACGCTAAAAATTCTGACTCAACAACTTTTGATTCGATTAGAATCGCCTGAAGCAAGTAAACGGCGTACTGCACAGAAGGCATTGGCAGCGATGCATAGTGGTAGAAGATATCAAACAAGAATAATTCTGGATAGCAGTTTGGATGTTCTGGACGTTGAATGGCTTCTTGCAAGAAGTTCTTAGCTTGCTCACCTGTTGGGTCTCGCCCCTTTGGTAAACGACTTGCTAACCGTGCTTCCAAACGTTGAATTTCTTCTCTTTTTGTCGCCAATCTCTGTTGCAATTTTTCCGGGTCTTCTATCTCTTCGTTGACCTCGCACCCATTCTTTAGCAGGTGAACGACTGCGCGGCGAGAGAGATAGTCCTCCGTCACCTTATACATATCAAACAGAAGAGATAAAGTTGATCGTTGGCTGTTTGAGCCTTCATCCTCTTGCTGGCTCTCATCTGGGTCATCTTCTGAAATTTCAGACGATTGAGGCGCAGGAGTTTCTTGTTGGTCTAGTTCAAACAAGATCTCTTTTGCCCGATTCTGGATCACTTCTGGACTAAAGTCGGTAGTCTTAGCGAGTTCAATATCCTCCTCGACTAATTTCAGCCATCGTTTTTTGCCCCTGATCTTGCGCGACAATCGCTGCTGGGACTTCACCCAGCCCTCAAACGTGTCCTGCACCATTGACTGAGCTGACATATAGAAGCGGCTGGGTAAGCCTTTAAATTGTTCCTCTTGCTTAAGTGCGTCGCACAAAGTCACAACTGCCTTCTCCGATACCCAACCTTGCCGTTTCCACTGTTCAAATTCAGGCGCATGACCTATCTGTTTTGATAGAAGGTTGACCAGAAGCGTGTACCTCTCCATCGCTTCCCAGAGGAACTTACGAGTTGACTCATCTGCACAAAGACAGCAACACACCGTTTTCCACGACTCCTTAGGCTGCTGCCTTTTCTTCAACTTGCCAGGTTTCTTTTTGCTCCTTGGGGGCTTTGGTTTAGATGCAACCATTTCAACCTCGTAGTTAGCGAATGGGATAGTTTTTGGCTTAGTGAAGCACCGTAAATTGGTCATTTATTAGAGTGCAGGTTGAGCAAGCAAGCGAAGTACTACTGCTACGGTCTTAGCTGATTTGGAGGTAGCTCCTTTTTTGAGGCAACTTTTCCTTCCTTCTCGACTTCATCGATCGCTTTCTGCACGATATAGCTTGCTAAGCCAGCAACAGTGCGGTCATCTAATTCAGCCCACTGCTCCAGCTTTTCGTAATACGGGTCAGGTAAGGATATCGAGATCCGCTTCGGCATTTCAATCACACATTTTTCCTCCTCAAATCATAGGACTGCGGTTGCTTTGCCGTTCAATTGCTGTTTTTCTACAGCATTATAGTCGCAAAATCGCAGCTACAATGTCAAGCTCTTGTCACCCAGTAGTTCCACAACTTGTGCATCCGTAGATCAACCTCTGACCCGTCCTCAAGATTTGATCCAGGTCAAGCAAAGCTTTAGGAAAATCCTCAGCCAACCTCTTCAAAATGAATACGGTTTCATGGCGAAGTAGAGAGTTGAGTTTCATCCAGACTCTAGACGAGTTTCCAGAAAACCTCCGGTTGCCCTGTTAACGAATGGTGTAGCAGTACAAGGATGTCGTTGTAGTTTGTCCGCATTACACTACGCCTATGGGAGCGATGTCTGAGTTGCAGAGTTAAGGACTGATGAGAGATGTCATCACCGTGGGATGTATTTCACGTCGCTCGTGAAGGATCAAGAGAGAATTTAAGAGAGCTGACTGAGTGAGGGTTGGTACAACTGCTCTGCCAAAGTCAACAAAGCTTCCCTTGCCCGCCAGACCGATGCTTCTGATAAGCTCACAGTCGCCACTAGAATCGTCCCGTCATCATCCAGAAGCAAGCCGAAGGATTCAATCGACACTTGATAGGGGAACCACTCTCCCCGAAATTCGTAGACCTGTCTTACGCCTTCCAGGTCAAGCTCAAATTCTTCAGCCAGGGGAATCACCATCAGAGACTCGATCGCATTTCGCAACCCGACTTGCACGATCTCCAGGGGAATGGCAGCGCAATCAGTGATTCTCTCCCGACTTGCCACCCGTTCCGATTGTCGAGACAGCGCCAGTTGCCTGCTCAACTCACTGATTTCTTTGGCTGCAAACTTGAGTCCCTTTCGCACGCCTGAGAAGTAGGGGGTGAAATCATAGACCAGCTCTGTTCGAGCGCACCATTCATTGAGCGTTGCCTCAACCGTTTCCAGCGAACGCTCCAGAATCACGACCTCTCGTTCCTCCCTCACCTGAGCAAGCTCCCGCATTCGCATTCGCACCAGCTCTGCGATCCCAAATTCAATTCCCAGGCTATACGGCTCGGTGTCCTGCTCCCTCAGAAACCGCACCTGCTCTTCCAATCTGCTGAGGATAAACCGTTCTGGGGACAATACCTGAAGGCTCATACACTGACCTCTGTGATGGAACAGTGATATTGCGTTTCACTCAACAAGGCGGTGCCGATAATCATCCCCACCACGGGTCTAGAATCTAATTCAAAGCAAGCAGACGTGTAGGCTGCCATGCGGATCAGTTCGTCTTCAATCACCTGCTGAATATCTGCGGGAGAGCCTGTCGTCGCTTTCGCTTCCACCAGATAGGTTTTGCCCTGACCCATCATCACAATATCTGGGTAGTCATGATTCGGACGCGCCAGCTTGCGGCAGTGAAATAACTGCTGAGCGACCAACCCTGCGATCCCTTCTCCAATGCCTGCGATGGCGCTCTTACTGGGGGTGATCAGGCGACTTCCAGTCCGGCTGTAGAACAAGGGCGTGTATCCAGGCTCTAGGAAGGCTCCACTCACGTAAGTGAAGTAGTGCTGGATCTCCTCCAGGGGACGATAGACTAACTGCTCTGAATATTTGCGGATCATCTGCCCCAGCACCAGTTCGTCTACCTGCAAGGGGGACAGCGACACATAGGGGGATGGCTTGTTGGCTAGTTGGGCTTGAAACTGAAAGCGCATCGCCTGTCTGCTGGCTGCCGCTTTCGCCAGGGACTGTTGCCCAGGGGACAGATGCAATAGTCGGTGCTCTAAAGTGAGATGAATGGGCATAGCTGCCTGCGCGACCCCCAATGGTAAGGACTGCCCTCACGGTAAGGCTCAGGTCTTCGGCTTGGCAACTAGACGCTATCACGGTGAGGGGAGTTTTCCATTGCGGCGCGGTGGACAGATGTGACGCTTGAGCCAGGGCGGGATACGCTCATACTCCTCCCAGATGAAGTTCATTTCTGCCAACTTTTTACGGTGTGTAGCATCGGCAAAGCGTCTGCTTTTGCCTTGAGAGAACCAGCGATCTACCGTTGCTTCACTGACTCCACAGATTTGAGCGATCTGGACATGGGTGACATCCCAACGGGCGTAGAAGGCTTGCGGAGAGATGCCAAACTGACAGCCACAGTAAAGGCGTAATAGTGCGATTTCTCGGTGTCCCAGAGCTTGGGGTGTCACAGGGATGGCTCCTCAGTCGAGAGAACGGTGACGGGAGGAGTAACGCTTTGTAGGTCATCTTCCCAGGCGGTGTCAGATCTGACCCAGGCAGAACTGGGTGATTGGGGATCAAGCCAGAGGGTGTAGCGCCATGCCCAGTCTTGAAGATGTTCAGCAGGGGCGTATTGGAACCCAGTCACAATGCCGTAATCTTCAGTAGGCATGGGGATAAACCGGACGCGATCGCCCAAGTGAAATTTTGGTGCTGAAGCCGTTTGTGGAAAACCTTGGGGTAATAAAAACGTTTGGATAGTAAAAGCAGACATAGATCAGCCTTCAGTTTCTGAACTTGCTACCAGGAGCGAAAAGTAACACCAGCAGAATATCACACTTATAGTATGTATTAAAACACTTATAGTTTGTAGACTCTGCATCTTTATTCCTCCAAGATGCTGACGTGAAAGAAAATGAGCGTTCTGACGTTAAGTGGCTATTTGGTAGGGCGGTTAGGAAGCGGAGGCGCGAACTTGACCTCTCTCAAGAGGATCTGGCAGAACGGGCGGGACTGCATCGAAACTATATTTCGGATATTGAGAGGGGCGATCGCAATCCCTCGCTGGAAAACATTCAAAAGTTAGCGAAAGCCCTAGACACGAAGGTTTCAGCCCTCTTCATCAACTATGGGATTGACGAGGCTTCAGCAGACTGATTCAGCCCAAATCGGAATTAGAGACACACTAAGTCAGTGTTTTGTGAATCGTAACCATTGCCCGGGTATCGAGTTGGCAATAGGCTCTCAGGTCTTCGATCAATTGAGTTTTCTTCACTGAGTCGGCGCACAGAATCATTTCATCCCAAACAGTTTGGGCTTGATCACCGCGTTGGACTGCAAGCGTTTTATAGCTCAAAGTGGGAACCAAAGTCGGCAGAACGTTCTTAATCGAAGTCGAGCCTCGGAACGCAGGATGTCTGTAGTATTTTTTGAAAATGTCTTCAAGATCCCAAAGTCGATTAGCGATCGATTCCAATCGAAGCGCATAGTCAGGGAAGGCTTGAGCTAATTTTCGCAGCAGGCTGGCTTCAAAGGATTGGTGATAGACAATGACTGACCCAATGGCAGCGATGTCAGCGGCTAACGCTGCAATCAGGGAAGGTCTTGGATCAGACGTGTCAGTGTGGAGATATTCGCGATGCTCGACGTGCCCATTTTCGTGGAGGATGTGGCAACTGTATTGGAAGGGGAACTGTTCGTAGGGTTTCAAACCATCAAATCTTGGGATGGCGGGGTTTTGAGATTCAAAGTCGAAGAAGTGGATTGGATAGACGAGTTCAGCAAGGCTGGCAGCGATCGCTGCTCTATCCACCACAGGCTGACCGCTGAGAACGCTATCCACGTAAGTACGCTGATTTTCTGATAGAGCGTAATTGAGTGGAAGATCTACGATCGCCAACACCCCTTGAGCAAGCAGCGCGTCTTTCTTCTTCCAGTCCAGACGAGGGATCGTGAAGATGGAGAATTCAGGGATGTGCTCCCAGCAAGCTTGTGTGAAAGGGCAAGGGTTGGGATTAGCACAGTGCTTGCCGATCGCCAGCGTTGGTTCGAGGTTTTCAGTCAAGATTGCCCTGAATTGCCCCAGTCTTTTGGGTATTTCAGGTAGGAGGCGATCGACCTCTGCGGTGATGTCTGCGATCGCGAAGAGGTTTGTCAGGTCTGGAAATAAGCAGGTCTGTGTGTTGATGTGCATCAGCTTGGTTGAACTGATGGGCAGACCGACCCCGCTCAAGACGTATTTTTGAACGGCAACATCCCAGTGATGTTCGTCTTTGACCTTGCTGGAAGATTTGACTTCAAGCAGTGCCCAAGTGGTCGCTGAGGTTTTGTGAAGAATGTCGCAGCGGATGAACAAGCCATCGAAACTGAAGGCGGCTTCAAACAGACAGGTGGCTCCGGTGGCGATCGCGTCCTGGGTCGTCTGAATTGCCTCAGATCCGCGTCCCTTAATCAGTTGCCCAGCGGGAAACTGCTGGCGAGCGTATTGCCCCACTACGTTGCCTTGGTCAATGATCCGTTGCTGGGCTGGAGTTAGGGCAGTAGCTCGGTGTGGCTCCTGCACTTCCAGCCAAAGTTGTTTCTGGCATTGCAGCCCGCTCATGAAGTTGGATTTTGATAGCAAGGTAGCCATACTCTGTAGTGAGGTGTTTTGAGTCTCTGTTCAGAGTTAGGGTTCCCGATTCAGGAGGCTTGCGCTTGAATGAATGAAAACTTGTTGGGAAAGTACCTGACTTTGCAGGAGTTTTGCACTTGTACGCAGACGTACCGGAAGTACGCCGATCGCATTGACCCGTACCCAAAAAACCTGGAGGAGACGCTTCCAGCGTTGGAGGCTCTGTGTCAGCATATCCTCGATCCGGTGATTGACCACTTCGGCAGGGAGCGGTTTCAGTTGACCTACGGATTTTGCTCAAAAGATTTGAAGCGGTTTTTGAGCCAAAAAGATCCAGCGACGGGGATTAAAAACGGGCGAGTTGATCCCAGTCGAGATCAGCACATGGCTCATGAGAAGAATCGGAATGGCACGTATTACTGCGATCGCCTCGGTGCTGCCTGTATTTTTGGGTTGTGGGGTTGGAGAGCGATCGCCTCGTGGAGTAGATTCTAGACCAGCGATTACCCTTCGATTCGCTTTACTACTACGGGGAGTGAGCGACCGATTCATATCAGCTATGGCTTTCAGCAGAAGCGCAATATCTGGGACTAAGTACAGGACAAAAAGCCTGAAATACCCTTCCAGTAAAGCTTCTAGCTAAGATGGTTGAAACCTGTGCAGCACTTGGGATTTAGCAAATTTAGTCCTCCGGTTCTGCACTTTTTGTTCTGTACTTAGTATCTAGGCATTCACATCTAATGGAGTGCCGACAAGAAAAAGTTTTTGAATGTGGGAAATCACAAGCTGAACAGGGAATCTTAAGTTCATACACTTCTGTAACGGCATGGAATCCTTTACGATCACCGCTTCTTCAGAGGATCGCTACAGTCGTCATCACCTAATTGACTGGTGGGAGCAAACGAAGCTCAAAAATGCAAGGGTGTTAGTTGCTGGAGCAGGTGCTTTAGGCAATGAGGTTCTTAAGAACTTAGCACTGATCGGTATTGGTCATATAACACTCATTGATTTCGATATAGTTTCAGTTACAAACCTGACTCGCTCTGTCTTATTTAGAGATAACGATGTTGGGCTAGCTAAAGTCAAAGTTGCGCGTCAGAGAGCGATCGAAATTAATCCAGAATTATCA
This sequence comes from Phormidesmis sp., assembly GCA_965277365.1. GTDB lineage: Bacteria > Cyanobacteriota > Cyanobacteriia > Leptolyngbyales > Leptolyngbyaceae > Phormidesmis_A. Next base: position 346,841 of record CBDICO010000012.1, read on the forward strand.
ATCCACGCAATCCAAGGTGATTTGCAATTTGATTTAGGCGTAGGAGATGTTCGCTCACATGATGTAATTATCGGTTGTTTAGACAGTGTAAATGCGCGATGGGCAATTAATCAGCTTGCATACCGGGCAGGGATTCCCTGGATTAATGGTGGAATCGGTGTAACAGAGGGAGAAGTTAGTTTCTTTGTGCCGGGAACTGAGTCAGCTTGCTTTGAGTGCAGCATTTCTAATCAGATGTGGGATCGGCGCAACCAGAGATATTCCTGTCAGGGAATGAAACGAGATCTTCCTGAAACAGCTATGCCAACCACCGCACCAATTGCTTCTATTGTTGGGTCGATGCAAGTCCACCAAGCTCTTTTGCATCTACATGGGAAGACTGGCTTTCTTAATGCAGGCGAGAAGGTCTTTTTAAGTTTGAATCCGTGGGCAAGTTTTAAGTCACAAATTCAGTGTCAGAAAGATTGTATTGCCCATGATTTTTCGCTAGAAGTCTTGGCTCGTTTTGAATTTAATCCTCAACGTTCTGTTCGAGAGATCTGCCGAGACTTACAAGATATTGGCTTCCTAAATCCTGTTCTATGGTTGCGTAACGAAATCATCACAATAATGCAGTGCTTAAACTCAAATTGTGGTTATTTAGAACAAGTTAATCGTCCACTACGGCAATTTTCAGAATCTGACTTGGCTTGTCCCAAATGTAAGGCAGAGCGCACGTTTGAAGTTGTTCGTAATATATCTACGAAGGAGCCTCCCGATCTTACTCTAGCGGATTTATGTTTACCTCAAAATGAAATCCTATGCTGTGATACAACAACTGGCTTAATTGCAATCGAATTCTACCAATCATAGGAGGTTTATGCGTAACTCACTGTCTGTCACCATCCGCTCTGCTGATCAAACTCGTAAAGCTGCTGTACAACTGCCGCTGACGTTGAAGGTTGAACAGCTCATTTCAGAGATTCAAAATCGTTGGAATTTGCCTTCTAATGTCAGCTATGCCATGCGGCTAGAGCGAACTGGTCAACAGTTAAATTCTTCTATCATCTTGATGGAATTGGAAATTGAGGAAAACGACATTCTCGATATTTATCCTATTCTGGAGGCTGGCTAAAATGAACGTCCGAGAAGAACGCCTCAACAACGACTTCAAAAGCCTTGCTGAATTGGTTTCTATGTCAGGTAGGACACTTTCGATTGCCTCAAAAGAGGGTGATCCGCCCTACTCTTATACAATTAATTACCACTGCAAAGGAATTGAACGGCTACAAAATGATATTCCTGTCTTTCGTTACGAACACCAAGTAGAAATTTGTTTGACAAATGAATATCCTCGCAGTAAACCAGAAGCTAAGTTCCTAACGCCCATTTTTCATCCTAATGTTTGGGAAAACCAAATTATTTGCCTTGGTTCATACTGGACATTAGCAGAAACCCTCACTGAGTTGGTTCTTAGAATCGGCAGGATTATTCAATACTCAACGGATGTTCTTAACTTAAGTAGTTCGGCTAATAGCTTAGCTAAGACCTGGGCAGAAGATAATCTCCGGAAATTCCCAATAGATACAGAAAACTTCAAAGCTTCCTCAGACTCTCCAGGAGAAATTAGCTGGAATGATCTATCCTAAATTACTAGAGCTTCTAAAGAGAGCTTATAAAATTATTTACTGCCTCGTTACCAATCAGCCGTTAGAGTTATTTCAGAATAATAACTCTGATGAGATAGAAACCGAGAAAAATTTACAGAAAGATCTTGTAGAGAACCTTGTTTGGGTAGAATGCGATGACATCTATAAACCTATTGAAGAAAAAATCGTAGTATTTACCGAAAAACGTTCTCTCTCACCTGAGTTTCACTCAGTTTATATATCTGAGGTGGCTCATGCTTCACTATTGAATCATCTTGCAAGCAATCTCAAGATAGAACAAGGCGGGATACTATTTGGGAATGCTTATAGTGATCCTCAATTAGGAGTTTATGTAGAAATTGTGGCAGCAATCGCTGCTCCAGAAACTAATGCTTCTGGAACACATCTTGTATTTACAGCTAATTCCTGGCAAGGAATTATGAATCATGCTACAGAACTTACTCCTGGAAATCAAATTGTTGGTTGGTATCATTCCCATCCGGATTTGGGAGTTTTCATGTCATATACAGATATGAAAACTCATCAAGTATTTTTTGCTCATCCCTGGTGTTTGTCTATCGTTTATGACCCGATAAGACAAGAAATTGGCTATTTTCAAGGCTTCGAGGCGAAAAAAGTTAAGCCAACCATATTTAGCTCTTACCTAAGAAATTGAGGAGTCCAACATGGATCTGCTACTACTGCTCTCTACAACTGTATGTATTGCATGGTTTGTTTCTATTAGAAAAAGTGATTTAAAATTAGATGGTATTGAAAAATGGATTAACTTCACAGCACCTGTTGGAAAAGAGTTTCGATTTTTGTACAGTAAAAAACAGAAATGGGGAAACAAAGAGTATCTAGCTAAAAAGCTTATTAGGCTGACAGACACAGAAATCGAGGTCGAAAACTTTGATGGATCTACATTCAAGCTTCCTCGAATAGGACTCAAGCAATGGAGTCATCCATATAATAACTTGGCTCGTTTAGAGATAAATCCAGCATGTCTAACAATCGAAGTTGGTCAAGCTAAAGAATTTTCAGTTCAAGCAATCAGTAAAGATGGAAGTTCACAAACAATGCTCGCCGATCAGGTTGCTTGGAGTGAAACAGGTGGAAGGATAAATAAGTCGCAATCTTTTCAAACTGTTTATCGACCAACTAAAGCTGGTGTATTTACAGTTATTGCTTCATTAGGCACCTTTTCAGTCTCAACAAAAGTCACTGTGCGAGACCCAGCTAAGTTGACGAGGTTAACTATTTCACCTTTGAGTATAGCTCTTGAAAGAGGTGATACATTGTTGCTAACAGCCGCAGGCAAAGATCAGTATGATCAATCATTTATTGCTAATGAAATTCAGTGGCTTGTAAAGCATACTAAACGTCAGGGAAATACAGTTAGCAACCCTCAATTAGTTGAAGTAAATGATCAAGCTCTACACTTCAAAGCAGAAGCTCTTGGAGAATTCATTATTATTGCTAAAGCTGGAAGCGTTGAGGGCAAAGCTACTGTAACGGTCAAAGAACCTGCTAGACTAGCTAACTTAAAGATTTCTCCCTCTATGGTGAATCTAGTCACTGGACAGAAGCAGCGGTTTACTGCTTACGGTACAGACCAATATGACTGCCGGATCAATGTTGAAACTATAGAGTGGCTGGCTTCGGGTGGCTCTATTAGCGTGGACGGCGATTTTTGGTCAGAAATGGCAGGTCAGTCTACGATCACTGCCAGGGTCGGAGATGTTGAAGCTAAAGCATATGCTGTTGTCACAGAACCCAGTCGCTTGTCATCCTTAGTCATTGAGCCTCTATCGGCAGAAATGCAACTGGGACAAACTCAAGGTTTTACTGTAACTGGACGAGATCAACATGGTCGCTCTATGCATATCAATGCACTGCAGTGGCAGACAGCGTCTGGACACATCGACAATAATGGCGTTTTCAAAGCGACTACTTTAGGGGACTGCACGGTTACTGTAAGAAGCGGAGGCATTAGTAGCCAGGTTCGTGTGACAGTAATCCCAAACATCAGTAGTTTTCCTGCAAATCTTATTTTGCTTAAGCTCAGAGATCCAGTTACTCAAGGTTTCTTTCAGCCAGAAGAAATAGCCTACTGCTGTACAATTTGCCAACTTGGACATCATGAGGCAAGCTGGGAGTATTTTGGACGTAAGTGTTCTGGATGCGAATCTGATCAAAATGTTGATGTATATAGACTCCCTCATACATTCTTAGCGAAAGCAACTCAATATTCTCCTCCACCGGAAATTGACTTAAGTCCTTTGCCGGGTCGAGGTGCTGATGGTAGATTTTACCCACTGATTCATACGCTTACTCCTTATAGCAATTCTTCCAATAGTAGCGAGGAAAGCTTCTTGCGCTTTGAATATCTTAAAACTCAAATCTGGGGGAGCATAGAATTACTTGCTAGGCGAATTTTGTCCGTTCATAAAACTGCGATTGAAGTTGAAGATTGTACCGGAAAAATTGTCTGGCTACCAATTGCACTCTTGGTTGCTGTTGTTGTAGTGCCAGCAGCAGCGAGAGGTGCATTTATAAGTGGATTAGTTATTTGGGCATTAAATATCCAAGCAGATGGTGAACCCGCGACGAAAAGATCCAGTAATTTACCGCACAGAAACGTAGATAAAGTCTTTCCTATCCCTAAAGATGGATCAGACGATGAATTGGAAGAAGCCGATCCTGATGCTGAACCCGATCTGGTTGTCTTTCCTGACCCTGAAGATGAATCAGACGATGAATGGCTTAATATTCAACCCGAAGGCAGCCAAAATTATCTAGTTAAGCCATCTAACCGTTATATCCTAGTTAGGGCAGTAGCTCAACGTTCCCGACAATTGCGTAACCAAAATGAGCAACTTACAAATCAACAGCTATTAACACGGGCTATCGAAGAAATTTTAGGAGATACTTGGTAAGTCCTCTAAATCGCTTGCTCAGCAAAAGGAATATTGAATCTACGCTGTTGAACCAAAGCTTCAAAAGTTTCTTGAAGCAAGTAAGACTATGTACGAAAATAAAATTTTCCTAAAGTAATTATCATCAACACTCCGGACAATTTCAAGCGGCGATGATGCCGTAATTGCAAAGGGTTGAGTAGTTGGGATGGGATTTAATCAAGGTTGGCTCCAAGTCCAAGGTTGCAATAAATCGGTTGAGGAGATGCTGGTTGAGCGCCCGTCGCTTCACTGATGGCATTGAAAAAGGCACTCGCTCCTGCCCTGACTGCTGCTGATTGGCTTCCACTTTAGCGAGATTTAGGGCAGTTAAACTGGCATTAAAGTGGAACTCCAGTTTGGTCAGGTCACGGGCTTGACAATCCTCCAGACCTGCAAATTGTTTGGCATCGCGGAAGAGAAATTCGATCTGGAATCTCAACTGGTAGAACTGAACGATTTGCTGCGGGTCTTGGTCCACATCGGTACTGAACAATAAACAGGTGCCGACTCGGTGAGGAGAGCGACGGTCGATGAGGTAGACGACTCGAATCTCCCGCTTCAAGGAGACGTGCCACACTCGCTGGGTGTACAGGTCAACGTCTGGTCGTAGGGGTTGCACAAAGGTGAAGCGGCTCAGGTCGGTCAAGTCCACTTTGCCATCGTACTTGCGAGGTCTGCCCCGCATCTTCTGCTCACCTGTGTAGAGATAGCGGAGATTCGCGTCACAGCGCAGTTTGCTGATCACGTCTAGCTGGCAGTGCGCGACCCCACTGACAAAGTTTGCTTTGGCATACGCTCCATCGACCGCTAAGTAGCGCACCTGGTGAGGGAGATGCGGACGCACAGCTTCGAGATGATAGAGATATTGATCCATTCGCGTGATCTCGCTGGGGATATCTGCTTGGGCGAGGGTTTGTTGGGCAGACAACGCATAAGCGGTTTTGGCTTCGACATCCACCACGCCCACTAACGAAATCTCTAAGCCTTTCTCAACCCGACTATTACAGCCATTCCAATACCAGTCGATGCCTTCTGTCGCTTTGCCGCTCTTGGCGATAAACGAGCCATCCATCACCAACAGCAACGCCTGTCCTGCTCTGGGTGAAAGGTTGACCAGTTCTACATTGAACGAGGTGAAGTCAAACTCTGCCCCGAAGTGCCGTCGGTATGTCTTCTCATCCAACTCACTATAACGGCTCAAATTCGTGAAGTTCACCTTGCCGCAGACAATCAGAATGGTCGAAAACAGCGTCACGAAAAACGTCACTTGCGGTTTGCGAAAACGCCCACTTTCGTCAGTAGGCTTTGTACAATAGCTTCCATGTGGCTATCCATCCGGTGCGGTTTTGTTATTTGCACCCTAGTGGACGGATAGCTTTTCTGTCAAAAATTGTCCGGACTATTGTATCATGATTCCTCACTTTTCTGCCCTATCTGCTTTGCCCAAAGCGCTGTTCGTACAGCGCGTCCTTCGGGAGGCTCGCACCAATTTCACCCGATACGGATCAGCGTCCTTCTGCCACACCACCCGATGTCCCTTCAACTCGGCACAGTGGTCTTCCAGACATTTCAGCCAACCTCGTTTATCGCTAATCTGCTTCCAGTCTCCAAGTAATCCCCAATCCTCCTCCTGCCGACTCAGCTTGGCAAACTTTTCGTAGCCAGGGTAGTCAGGTGCAACCAGCAAATCCTTTTGGTGCAGCACAGGTGGGTTGTCGCTCAGGTCATAGTCGCGGTAGTGAACGTGCAAATCCCGCAGGTCAATCTGCATACTGGTATGCAACGCCGGATGGGGGTCGGCATCAAAGTCTGGATAGACCAGGTATGTGATTTTGGGCTTACGGCAGTGGAACTTAATCACGTTCGCTTCTTCAGGACGACCGATCGTGCGTGAAGCACAGCCTTCATAGAGGCGCAGCAATGGATCAAGGGTTTCGATCGCCGACACATGCACCCAAAGCGAACTCGGCAGCTTCTTTCCGATCGGACTGTTCTGACATCTTTCTGCCACCACCGCCAAATTGCCCAGGCTCATCAACATCAAATCGGCTGCCGTGCAAGCCTGCTGATAGCCGCCAAACAGACTTTTGATGTCGGTCTGCACTACAGGGGCGAGGTCGCGCAATTTTGGGCGATGACCAAAGTGACTCAACGCCAGGTAAACCAGCAAATCTCCACGGCGACGATCGCTAATGGCATCCCATTCTTGCGGGTTCGTCGCTTGCAAGACGATTTGAAACGCCCGCCGCAGATTGCCAAACTCAGCGCTGAGTATCTCCGTTTCAGGCAATTCCTCCAGTGTTGGCAATCGTCCCCGATCTGTGAAAAAGGTCATCAGTGGAGCTAGCCGTTCCTTGTAATCCTCAAACCGCTTATTGCTGAGTTGTACTTTGGGAACAGAGACGCGCGATCGAAACTGAGCAGCACGGAAATTCTGCGCCTGTGCCTCATCCCGAAACACAAAGTAGATGCCCAACGCCACTGGAACCGCATCGACTCTCAACACCTGATCGATGTAAAGCTTCAGTTCCTCCTGGTCGTAATATTTCTGAAACGTATTGCGGCTCGTGATCACCCCGTCACCGTAAGCAATCTGGCTATTCCCCTGAGCAATCAACACTTGCGCTGCCACAATCAAAACTCGCTGGGTTAGTGCCCAAGCCTTGATCAGCGCTTCTCGTCGCTCTGCCTGAGACTCAATCACGTTAATGACGTAGCCCAGATTTACGACATCTGCTGCCGTCAAAGCGGTGTCAGGACGGTAGTGAGGGTCCCAACCAGAACTGGTATAACCCAGCTTGGCAACTCGTTCTAGATCGCCACCCTGCCCACATCCATAATCTAAGAAAGTTGTCTGCTGGTTAAACAGCCCCGCTTCTAGTGCCAACCGCATTGGTTTAGAAAAATCATTACGGCTGATCGCCGCTTTATGGCGATCGATCTTGACTTGAGCGGATTGAGAATTAAGAAGAGAACGGTGAACCAGCGTATGTTCGTGAAATGACACTTTGAACTGGGCTAGTCGTTCTTCCCAAGCTGCACGCGTACCGATTGAACGCGGATTAGCAAGCAGCCCCAGAGATTCTTCCTGACGCGTCAAGGCGACAAACTGCTGATAGAGGGGGTAGTCAGCTGTAACGAAGGTCTCTTTGCGATGAAGGATGAATGGATTATTGGTGTTGCTATAGTTTCGATAGTTAACTTCGCTGCTCCGCAGATCAACCTGGATGCTGGCTTGAAGGGCAGGGTGAGGCTCGGCATCGAAGTCAGGATAAACTAGATAAGAAACGCTCGGCTTCTCAGTATTGAACTTAACCAGCGTGGCGACTTCTGGCGGGGCGGCGATTTGGCGAGCTTCCTTCTCGTAGTCCTGCAAAATCGGATCTAAAGCTGGCAAGGCTGAAGCGTGAACATAGAGAGCATCCGGCAAAAGTTTCCCCACCTTACTACGCTGGCAGATAGAAGCGATCACGTCAAAATCGTCAAGGCTACAAACCATCAATAGAAGCCTTTATTCGCCTGAGTTGCAATTTGAATCCATTATCCTACTGCATTGGCAAAGGCTGAGCACTTTGACCGCTTTTGATGCCTTGTAGCACCAATAAATCCAGAGTCAATTAAATCTTAACCTCTATATATGGGGTAGCATGATGGTCGCTCCCTACGGCTAGGGGTTTTCAGCACGCCCTGAATCGTAGAGAATGGGTACATTAGTTCTAATAAAATTATGACCGTTGAGCAAGTAAGCCGCAATGCAGATACCAATGACACTTCTAAAGTCATTGTCTTCGCTCGTCATGAAACTTTTCACCCCCGGTTTGGTTGGCTGAAGAAGGGATTTGATCGCGCTTCTATCGATTCAGAAATCTTTTTGCGGGAGGATGCCCCCGTCCGGCTAGGCGTGGGGAAAAACATGGTGCGATCAATTCGTTACTGGTGTTCTGCGTTTAAGCTTATGAAAGACGATCAGCCAACAGAATTTGGTCAGAAGCTTTTAGGACATGACGGTTGGGACACCTACTTAGAAGACCCAGCCTCCCTATGGCTGCTGCATTGGAAGCTATTGGAAGAGCCTTGTACCGCGACAGCTTGGAACTTCACGTTTAACATCTTTCGCCAAGCTGAGTTCACGGTTGAGAGCTTAGTGGACCAGCTTTGCGAGTACCGAGATCACGAAGCCCCACGCATTTCCGACTCTTCACTCAAGAAAGACGTAAGTTGCGTTTTGCGGATGTATGTGGCGCAGTCCAGCAAGTCCCAAGTCAGCGAAGATTCCCTGGATTGCCCATTTACAGAATTGGGGTTAATTCATACCGCAGGGGACTCACGACACTATATATTTCGCAATGGGCAGAAGCCAAACCTCGTGCCAGAAATAATCGTCTACGCCTGCTTACGGCATCATGCTCGAACTGCCAGTGCTGCTAAAACGATCCCGGTTGGAAACTTGCTTTATGACCTTGGCAGCCCAGGACTCGTGTTCAAGCTAACCGAGAGCGCCATTTGTGACGCGATCGAAACTGTAGCCCGACGGTGGAAACAAATTAGCCTTTCTGATGCCGCCGGGAAACTGCAATTTTCCTTTGAAGACGAGCCGCTCAAGCTGGCAGCGGATATCTTAGACAGGTACTATCGGTGGGGGAGGTGTGCGGCATGACTAATCAGGTTCTATCAACCTATTTTGAGCTACACCGCCGCTACTACCGATCGGTCAATTTAGAAAGAGATTTAGATAAACCTGATGCGGTGCAAGGCTACGTCCCGACTGAGCGAGCTGCTGAAGCCTTGCGGCGAATTTTATCTGCGGTAGGCGACCCCGAAGCCCATCGAGCTTGGACTTTAACCGGAGTTTATGGAACGGGGAAGTCAGCCTTTGCTCACTACCTAGCTGCTTTGTGTGCGCCAGCAAAGAGTCGAATTGCAGAAGAAGCGTTAACGATCGCTGATCATGCTTTTGCTGCCGATAGTCCTGAGATTGAAGTCATTGAATCTATTCCTCAGCCTGGCTTTTTGAGAGCCGTGGCAACGGCTCAACGTGAACCCTTGAGTTGGACGATCGTCCGTGCCTTATCACGCGGATTCGATTTGTTTTGGAAGCAGAAAAAGCAAAAGCCAAGTTTTTGGATAGATCTGAATGAATGGCGCTTCCAAGCCGAATCAGGAAAATGCCAAGTTACGGATCAACAAGTGCTCAAATTACTCCGAGAAGTCGTGCAAGTGGCTAAAACGGACGTTCTGCTAGTCATTGATGAATTGGGTAAGAACCTGGAGTTTGCGGCTCATCACCAGGGCATTCAAGATCTTTACCTGCTTCAGCAAATTGCTGAATTAGAGCTTGAGGGAGACCACCAAGTTCATCTGTTAGGCATTCTCCATCAATCGTTTGCAGGCTATAGCGATCGCCTTTCGACAGCAGAACAGAGTGAGTGGACAAAAATTCACGGGCGATTTACGAATATCGTCTTGACTGAATCACCCAGCCAGATGACTCGGTTGATTGGGCAAGCTATTAACCGCTCCAATGCTGAACCAGTGTTTCACAGCATCCATCAGCAGGCAGAAGAATGGTTGAAAGCGATGCGAGACGTACTTTCAGAGTATGAGATCTCAGCGAAGGTGTTGGCAGATGCTTATCCCTTACACCCGCTCACGGCTTTGGTGCTGCCGATGCTCTGTGTGCGGTATGCCCAAAATGATCGCTCCTTGTTCACCTTTCTCACCAGCGACGAGCCTTACGCCTTCACTCAATTTCTCACCTCTACCACAATTCAGGCGGATCAGATTCCCACGCTGAAGCTGTATCAGCTTTATGACTACTTTGTTGAAGCAGTGACCGGACTTGCCTCACGGCTTAACTTGCAGCGTTGGGTTGAAGTGCAAGGCTTGATTCAGGATGCGAAGGATCAGAGTCAGGATGTCCTCAAGGTGTTGAAGACGATTGGAGTTCTAAACCTGGTCACATCAACAGGAAAATTCCGCGCGACTCCCGAACTCGTAGCACTGGCGTTGTGTGACTCGCCTACAGATGAAAAAGGACGAAAGCACTGGAACAAGGTAATTCAGCACCTGAAGCAGAAAAAGCTGATTACCTATCGCAAAACGCAGGATGAATTGCGGATCTGGCAAGGTTCAGATTTTGATGTTGAAGCTGCAATTCAAGTGCAAATTGAGCAATCCTATAATCCTCTAGTTGAGCTGCTCACCGCAATTTACCCGCTAAAACCGCTGGTTGCTCAACGCCACTACACCACGACAGGCAACCTGCGCTATTTTGAGCAGCGGTACGTGGATGGACGGGCTGATTTGACAAGGTTAACTTGCGCCAACCAGAGTAGTGATGGGTTGATTGTTTACTGGTTGGATACGGCTTCCCCAAAAATGGTTCCGCCTCTCACCGCCGATGGTAAGCCATTAGTGATGATCGCAGCTGCCAACCTCGAATTGTTGCGGATGCGGGGTAAAGAATTTCAAGCGTTGAAAAAAATTTGGAAAGATGTTCCTGAGCTGCAATCAGATGGAGTAGCAAAGCGCGAGGTTAGGCAGCGCCTCGTAGAGGCAGAACAACTGCTGACTGAAACAGTGGCGTTAGCATTCGATTGGACAACGATACAGAACGCTTGCTGGATTGATGGAAAATCTGCTGGTATTGAATCTTCCAGGAGTTTCCAGGCTGCACTTTCAGATTTGTGCGATCGCACCTACCATCAGGGATTGGTGCTAGACAATGAACTGATCAACCGACGCGAACTAACTTCCCAGGGGGCAAAGGCGCGGCGAGAATTGATTGAGGCAATGCTGGAGCGCTCCAGCCAAGAGCGTTTGGGACTAGAAGGCTACGGTCCCGAAGTCGCCATGTATGGCTCGGTACTAGAAGCCACAGGCATTCACCGCCAAGAAGACGAAGTGAGAGGTTTTTATCCTCCTGCTCAAGATTCGGGCGTGGCAACGATTTGGCAAGCGATCGAAGAATTTTGCCAGTCAGCAAGAGAAGGGCAGCGATCGCTCAAGTTCTTGTATGAACAGCTAGAGCAGCCTCCTTACGGTGTCAAGTTTGGAGCAATTCCCATTTTGCTAGCCGCTTTCTTGCTGTATCACGTTGACGATGTTGGCATTTACAAGGATGGAACCTTTATTCCCGTCTTGGGACCGGAGCATTTTGAACTGTTAGTAAAAGCCCCTTCTCGGTTTTCAGTGAAATATTTTGAGATGGTGGGGCTGCGCTCTCAAGTCTTTAGAGAACTTGAAACTGTTCTGAAGTCTCCTAACGCTAAGACAGTCGCCGGGGTTCGTAATGCATCATTGCTGGCGATTGCTAAGCCACTGTTTGGGTTTGTCCGACAATTACCGGAATTTACAAGAGCCACAAGGCGGCTGAGTCCTGAAACGTTGAAGGTTCTACAAGCATTACAAACGGCTCAGGAGCCAGATGAATTGCTATTTATTTCGCTACCAGAAGCTTGTGGGTTCAGCCCAATGACTGCTGGAGAAGAAGAAAACGAGCAAGCGGCAAAAGCGTTTCGGAAGAAATTAGTGCAGTGCATTCACGAGATTCAGACCGCTTATGACAACTTGTTGAGTGATTGCCAGAAGCACTTATATGAGGCATTTGGCGTTCACAGCAAAGAAGCCAAGTTAAGAGAGGATTTACGAGTTCGTGCCAGCTACTTAGTCGGGCAATGCATTGACCCAATCCTAAAGCATTTTGTGGCTAAAGCTGTAGAAGAGGATTCGTCAGACAAAAGCTGGCTAGAAGCAATGGTCAGAATTGTGGCAGATAAGCATCCAAAAGGTTGGATTGATGAAGATTTCAGTCGGTTTGAAATCGCCTTGAGCGATCTAGTTCGTCGGTTTCAGAACCTAGAAGCCCTTCGGACTGAAATTAGACGGCAAGGCAAAGGATTCGATGCTCTGCGAATTACAGTGACTGAACCGAATGGTCAAGAAGTTCATGAAGTCATATGGATTGATGAAGAACACGAAGAGTTATTCGATCGTCTAGTCGAAGATGTGTTGAATACGTCAGCATTAAAAGATAACCCTCGGCTCCAGAAGGGCTTTTTAGCGAAGCTGAACGAAAAACTCTTGAGTCGAAAAAATGATGATTCTCTCAATGAACTGGGGCAATCTAAGCGAAAGCGGGGGCAGTCGGCATGAGCGAGAAAAAGGTCAGACATATATTAGGTCTCTCTGGTGGCAAGGACAGTACAGCCCTCGCTATCTTCATGCGCCAGAAATACCCCGACTTAGAAATTGAGTACTTTTTCTGCGATACACACAAAGAACTAACGGAGACTTACGATTATTTGAGGCGGATTGAGGACTGGCTTGAAATCAAAATTCACTATCTCGAAGCAGATCGAGGGTTTGACCATTGGCTGGATGTTTACGGTGGAGTGCTACCGTCCCCTAAGGTACGGTGGTGTACCAAGCAGATGAAGATTATTCCTCTGGAAAAGTGGGTGGGCAATGACGAGGTGATCACCTACGTTGGCATCCGTGCTGATGAAAATCGTGATGGTTACATCTCAACTAAACCTAGTATCACAGCTAGATTTCCCTTTAAGGAACACGGGCTTGTCAAGGCTGACATCATCCGTCTACTTGAAAAAAGTGGCATTGGAATGCCTGATTACTACCGTTGGCGATCGCGATCGGGCTGCTATTTTTGTTTCTTTCAGCGTAAATATGAATGGGTCATGCTGGCACAAGAGCATCCTGACTTATTTCAGAAAGCGCTCGATTACGAGCAGAATCATCAGGATGGCAGAACCTATACCTGGACGCAGGGTGAAACATTGTTAGAGTTGCTAGAGCGCAAGGATCAGATCATTGCTGACCACGAAAAGGCTACAGCGAAGCAGGCAAGGGAAAAGCCTAATCAATCTCTCTCAGATGTACTAGAAACTGTGCTAGACGATGAAGATGATGCTTTACCTTGTTTAGCTTGTCACCTCTGAGGGAATACTAGACTGATTGCTTAGAGTAGTTACAACGAAAGATTTGTGTTCAGTCCATTTTATACAAGGCATCTACTCCTAGTAGATGCCTTGTATAAAATGTCACCTATAATTTTGACCTTTGACCTATGGATATCTCAAGAGTATTTACGAATAGAAGTGAATCTGTAGCCAACTTTTTTCAGCAGCCTGGAATCGGCTACTACATCCCTCTTTATCAGCGGGAATACAGTTGGGATATAGAGAACATTGATCAGTTGATGGAGGATATCTGCGGTGGTGTTCAGGATGTTGTGGATGGAGCACGCGACCCAATTCACTTTATGGGAACTCTCATCCTAGTAACCGAAAACAATCCAGTAGCAAACATTAGACCTTTAGATCAGCGAGCTTTGCCCGTTCGGGTAGACAATATAATTGACGGTCAACAAAGAACATCAACGATTACTTTACTCGCTTGCCAGCTATATCAAAGAATATATCAGCTAAAACAGGGGCTACCTGATCTACAAGAATTTGATGGCTTGAGAGAAGCTTCTGATACGTATCTCAGTACCCTTCTAGAAATATTTTCAGTTGATTTAAGAAGAGGTGTTCCAACTCGGAAACCTATAATAATTAGAGCTTCAGTTGATCAATGGACTCTCGATGGAACCGAGGATAATTACGAATCTGAAATCTCCTCATATTTAGCACATTTTATAAGTTCGATAAGCAATGATTCAGGTTTTCCAGACATAACAGGAAATTCTTCAGTTAAGAAGAATCTTAGAAGAATTAGCCAATTCTTAAAGGGCGTAGAACAAGCACACACGATTAGTAATCCAGATTTTTCTACTGCGTGGGAAATACTTGATAAGTTTTCGGAGATTGACCTCTGGAGTTACCCTAGACCTGATTTAGTAAGTCGAGTATTAAATAGAAGCACTCCCATTTCTGATGAAGAAAAGAGAATATGTGAACTCGTTCAGTTGTTTGCTTTTTGTCAATACTTACTTCAACGCTGTTGCTTTACAGTTATTCAGCCAGTTTCAGATGTGAGAGCATTTGATATGTTTCAATCTTTGAATGCCACAGGTACACCCCTTACAGCCTTTGAAACATTTAAGCCACTAGTGGTGAATTACGTTGAGTCTTCTGGTTCTAACTTCAAAAGATCTAATTCTGAAGCTTATCTAGAACCAGTTAATAGCTTGCTTAGTTCTACAACCAGTGCTGCCGCTAAGAATAAGTTGACCAATGATTTCTTAACTTTGGTTGCTTTAACATACAGCGGCTCAAAGCTTTCCAAGCAATTTAGTACACAGAGACGTTGGCTGAATTCAGGATATGAAAACTGCACTTCCCCGTCACAAAAAGAAGAGTTTATTCATAGGATTGGCGATCTTGCTCTCTTTTGGACAAACGTTATTGGCTTTAATCCAATAACAACACCTTGTATATCCAAGATTGAAAATGTTGCTGAAAATAATAGAAAGGCTGCAACAACCTGTGTTCTTTATCTTCAGAAATCAAATCACAAGATGGCAAATACGGTGTTAAGCCGTTTCTATGCACAGATTTTACGAGGTAAGCAAGCAGCAGATGAAGAGTTTATTTCTGCTTGCAAGATGGTCGCTGCATTCTACACTCTTTGGCGTTCTGCGCTTTCTAATGCTGGGCTTGATGAAGTTTATAGAAAGCTTTTGCGAGAACATATTTCCTGGGAGAAAGGAGATGCCGAACTAACAACACAATTTCTCTCCTCCTACTTTAAGAGTATACTAGCCGAGCGGGGGATAGGAACTAAGACTGAGTGGCTGAATAAAGCAAAAGATTTTCTGAGATATGATGAGGCTGCAATAGTCTGTAGATTTTCTCTCTTTGTAGTGTCGGAAGATACAGTTGTTGATTCATCTAGCCCGGGATTGATGACTGACGGAACGGCTGGTTCAACACCCGCATATTTGACACCCGAGCGATGGGTCTCGGAGGAATTAAAAAGCCTGGAGCACATAGCTCCGCAGAAGCCTGAACTTCGTCTTAATTGGGATTCTCTGCTATATAAAAATAATGACTATCAACGTATTGGGAATTTAACTCTTCTTCCTACCCAAATTAACAGTTCTTTGAGCAATAAAGGATGGGTAGAAAAGTTTGTATATTACCAGCACTTAGCTGAGACGACCCAATCAAGATTGGCTCAGTTGGCATCTGAGGCTCAAGTCTATGGAGTTAATCTTCATTCACAGACTATTAATCTACTGACCAACACATCATCTAAGCACCACATTGCACCAATAGTAAATTTGGGTGCAAAAGGGTCTTGGAATAAGGATTTTGTTGATAAGCGTAGTGAGCGTATATGTAACATCCTGTGGGATCGTCTATATCAATGGCTTGTCTGACGAATTTCTAAGTAACTCTAAATTGCAAGATGCCGAATATGTCATTTTATACCTCACAAGTACAGCCGTAAATGTAATGATATGCCTCCTCAACCGTCCCTTTGCCCTGCGTCTGATTGGATCAGCTTTCTGCGCCAGTATGGTCCAATTCCTCGTAACGACAACATGTACGATGAGGTGATTCAGCGGACATTGCGGCGGAAGAAGCTTCAGCCGATCGCCTTTGAAACCGAGTATCTAAACGAATTGCTCGACAACTTTCGGTTAGCTTCGCCTAAGTCGGTCATTTTGACCGGAACCGCAGGCGATGGCAAGACCTACTACTGTCGACAAATTTGGGAGGAGTTTGGCGGTTCTGTAGAAGATTGGCAGCAGGATGGCAAAATTCATCGGTTGACGTTGGGAGATCGTCAACTGGTTGTTATCAAAGATTTGAGTGAACTGACTTCAGAAGAAAAAAGATTGCTCTTACCTCAAATTGCAGATGCCATCATAAGAGAAGATACTTCTACGGTCTATCTGATTGCTGCCAACGACGGTCAATTGGTCGAGGCATGGGCAGAAGCAGCTCAAATGACTGTGGAACTTGAACCAGTACGGCAAGCCATTGAAGATCTTCTTGTTGGGGATCTGCGCGAATTGGATGGCTTCCAGGTAAAACTTTACAACCTCAGCCGCCAGAGTGCTGCCGTCCTATTTCCCCGCATTCTGGATGCAATCTTAAATCATCCCGGCTGGGGAGACTGCAACCAGTGTGCATATCAGAACCAAGGTTGCCCAATTTGGCAAAACAAGCAGCGCTTAGAAGGGACAGAAGCTAACCGAACCACACGAGAACGGCTAACTGATCTTCTAGAACTTTGTGAGTTAAACCAGATGCACCTCCCGGTTCGCCAGTTGCTTTTGTTGATTACAAATACTGTGCTAGGTCATCCAGAGGCAAAAGATCGGCTATTGAACTGTCGGCAAATTCCAGGCATTATTTCTGCTGGAACCACTTCGCTTGCCAGCCTCTATCGTAATATTTTTGGTGAAAATTTACCTGAGCGTCGCCGTGAATCAACTGAGGTTTTCAAAGTATTGCGAGGCTTCGGAATTGGTGCAGAAACTAGCAATCAAATTGATAACATCCTGATTTTTGGGGCGGATGACCCAGAATTACAGCCACTTTACACAGACTTAGTGCTGACTGACTCTTTCTACGGAGCCGACCTTAAGTATCAAGCCCAGCAGCGCTCTTATTTGGAGGGCGATGCAGCCAAAGGACGGGAAGAATTCTTAGGCGTTCTGCAAGCTCAAAGGCAGCGATTGTTTTTCACCATTCCCAACGCTTGTACAGCAGACATGAGGCTTTGGGACCTTACAGTCTTTCACTACGCTGGAGAATACCTGAACGACCTTCATAGAGTTATACAAGAGGGCAAGAAGATTCCTAAGCCGATCGCTTCACGTTTAGTGAGGGGACTGAATCGTATATTCACAGGCTTATTGGTCAGTAATCAAGACGAACTGATTTTAGCAACTTCAGGAAGCCATTCTCAGGCAAGGATTAGTCGTGTTTACGAAGAGGCTATATCGGTTGCCCGAAAGCGTGGTGAAAGCGTTTCACTGGAGATCAATAAAAACAGCAAGAAACCGAGCTTGGTCGTTCATCTCGCTCCAGAAGTTGAACCAATCCGTTTCAACCTGACGCTGACCCGATATGAATACTTAAGTAGAGTCGCTGAGGGTGTTCTTCCAAGTAGCTTTTCACAAGAGTGCTACGAGGACGTTCTTGCGTTCAAAACCCAAGTGTTCAAGCAGCTTGCGATTCGGCAATCGTTAGAGTGCGAAGACGAGAATGCAGAAGCAGTCATGAATATTCGGCTTCTAGAAGTTAATAGCGCTGGCATTGCGAGTGAACGTACTCTTGAGGTCTACCTCTGATGATTGAAATTCTCCCACGCCCTCCACAGGTCGAACAATCTCAACTCAATATGTGGGTTGACGAATCCATTTGGGGGCATCGCTTATACGATGAGCAAACCCCGTGGCTCTGCATTCTGGAGATGCTTTGCATCACGCAGTCGGAAGCGGGCAACGATCAAGCATTTGTAGAAAGTCAGGCGAATACTCTCAAGTATGAAATCTATCCGCGCCTCTACCTTCGCAACATTCTGTTTAATAACCCTCACATTGAAGCGGTTGCAACAGAGTATCTGGATGATAACGAACGGTGGCAGATGTGGATGGATGCGATCACCAGCAACGTGGGTGGTTTAACCTCACCAGACTTCAGCTATCTCAAATCTAGATTTGAATCCTTCAAAGATTTTGCAGAGATTGTCAAATTCTTACAATCCAGCGCTATTGAAGGCGACAGCAACAAACGTTGGAGTTCAAAGTTTGTTTTCCCCTATGGTCCCGATTGCCTTTACGAAGACTTACGGGTGACTGGCGATAGAATCACTAATGACCGTCGCTTCTTCGCAAGAACAGGCGAACTTCTGTATCTAATGCTTTGCCGGAGCGGTCGAGGTGAGGAGATCCTTTCTCGTTTGGAGAACACAGGAATTATTACTCGCAATTATTCCAGCAATCACAGAGGCTCCAAATGGAATCAGCTAGTCCTTGCCCTTCAGTCTCCTACTGATAGAGGCGTACCCAGATCTAGTGGTAGTCCGCCTTACCTCCCCTATGAACAATTGCCTGAGTATGAGCAATTAGCCGATGACTGGCTCAGTATTTTAAGCTGTGACCTGCCTAATTACGATGCTCTGCCTCACATCGTTACAATCACCGGGCTGCATTTGATCATTTACCTGCTAAACCGCGCCAAGGTAGCGCTAGGTGAATCTACACCACCACGCTTCGTTCTAGAGATCGTTGCCCCCAAGAAAACTACGGTTCGTGAATTGGCTTCTGACGAGTTTCAGAAAAACAACAATCTGCCTCAGCGGGCGATCGAGCATTACATCCGCAGCACTGCTGCTCTACCAGAGTGGCAAGCCTGCCTCAACTCTTACAACCCAGTTGAGGATGCCATTGATCTGCTGCAAAAACGTTTTGCTTGGTCTGTCAAAGAGGGAGATTCGGATGGCGCAGGCTCGCCAGAAGCTCTCCTAGATTCTCTATGCAAAGAAGCAGTTAAGCGACACCAGCAACACCTCGGCAAATTTCATGGAAGTTGGGCACGGGAAATCGGTTTATCCTCCAGTCGCAGCAGTCGTCGCCTTCGCTATGCACCTACGGATTCTCTGCTTAGAACGCTAGTGCTTGCCTCTGTGCCAACTCGCATGGAGTTTCAAGAGTTTTTGGCGAAACTACATCAGAAATATGGCTTTATCATTGGCGATCGCCAAGCCGAAGACCTAATCAATTCCGCTGATGCCGATCGTGAAGACTTCGTGGCAAATGCTGAACGGCTCGAACGTCGTCTTGCTAGTATTGGGCTGCTCAAACGCCTCTCCGATGCTTGTGCTTACGTCCAAAATCCCTTTGCGTCGGAGGTGAAATGATGGAGACAATCGAACTGATTGGTCAAGTTGCGGCTGACTTTCTCAAGCGATCAATCCAAACCGATGAAGCCAGCGAAGGAACCGCGCGGTTTCTGCTTAACCGCCTAACTGCCCAGCAGATTGCTGCCATCTGCCAAACCATTCTGCAAGACTCCAAACTTGCTCCTCTTATTAGAATTCAAGTCCCGCGTGGTTTAGTTGAAGGCTATAACCTGCCTGATGAAATTCTCACCGACGAACGCACCGTTCACTTACGCCACGCTGATTGCGATCGCCCCGTGCTTCTGCTTGCCAACATCAACGACGACCAAGCTCAGTCCCTGATTGACATTGCTTCACTCAGCGCTCAAGAACTCAAGGGACAAATTGACTGCTGGATCGACTTAGCTGCAAAAGATCTGGCGATTCCTAATGATCAGATTGACTACTGGCGCAAAGCTCTGAATGGAATGCAAAAAGTTGGGACACCCAGCTTAGAAAACTTTGCGGAATACATCATTCAAACGAGATCGCGCATCTTAGCTGAAAGCCTTCCAGTTATAGATGCCCTTGGATGGGCACTCCCTGCTTTGCGTCTTCCCCGTGACTCTGGCTACTTTCGTGCCATCCCTGAAACTCAACTGGGACAAACCCAGCGTTGGGAAAAGCTATTTCAGCAAGCCTTTGCTAAACGTGCTTGTCTGCTACTAAAACAAACGCCCAACCGCAAGCCGATCGATGAGCAGGATTTGCAGACTACTTTTGGCAAGGTAAAGGATGATATTCCTGCGATCGCTCATCCCATTATTCAGTCATTTATTGCTGGTTCCTCAGGCTGGACTAGCGAGGCTGAAGCGCTTGCTCAGTTTGAGTGGGAATCTGAGAACATCAGTGCCTTATTCTCTGGTCTAAGGACGCAGACAACAAATATTGGTTCTCTCACACTGGAGTTCTTTAAGGATGAGTATCCTGATGCTCTGACTGAAACAGAGTCTCAGTACATCAAAGCCTTGGTGAGCCGTAAAAAAGAAGCGCTAGACGAAGATCGGGAATTTTACGACGCACACCGTCCAGAACTTGAGGTCGATCGCAAACTCAAAGCCAAATGGGATAAGTTCGTCTACGGGCAGCCTGTTGAATGCACAGATTTTCTGATTGGTCTGCTGCAAGCCTTCGAGCGACTTTTTGATCAAGCAGAGAATATTGCTAGTGTTAAGTCGCTCAAAATTTCGACGCATAAGGGATCTGGCAAAAGCAAATGGCTAGAACTAAATGCCGATGTAGGGCGATATTTCTGCACCCGCTATCGAGGAATTGAACAACTTACAGCCCCCCATATTGAATGGGAAACGCATTGGCTGTTCAAATACGAAACCTTGCTGGAAGAGACACAGAAAAAGCAGAAGGCAAAATATCGTGAGAACACTTCTACAGCAAAAACTGCGGCGGAAATCAAATTCTATGTAGAGATGCGAGATAGCGCTCAAGCTTTAGTCGCAAAAACTCAACTGGTTTGGCGCTGTAATCCTAACGCGATCGGTATGGAATTGAGCAGTGACTTTGAACGACTGCTCAAAGATTCGCCCTTCCAACTTTCTCAAGTGTCGCGGGAGCTAGTCAGTAAAAAGGGGCGGTTACAAGGCATTGCCCTCTCAGATGTTGCCACTTTGATGGCGGCGTATCGCCAAGATCGGGGTTCTTTGGTGAGTAAGTACGATCGTAAAAGCGACCTCGATAAAACTCTACCCACAAAACTTAAGCAAGCCGTTACAGACGGTCGGCTCTCGAAAGAAGCGGCTGAAGCGATCACGACTGCTTGGAAAACTTTCGCAGAGCGTTATAAATCTGCAATTGCCAGCTTTACCAGTGTTGAAGGACAGGGCATCGCTAACCCAGAATTGCTGCATCAGTGCGAAGCTTACGAAACTCTGCTCAAAACCGTCTTAACTCACGTTAAAGGTGATCTTAATCGCATTGATTTCTATCAACCCATCTTGCGTTTAGGATGTATCCGAGTTGAACGTGGCAAACCCGCTGCGATCATTGCCCCTTGGCATCCTTTGCGACTGGCTTCCCTGGCAGTTAAAGCCCGTCAACTAGCAGGGTTGCTTCGATACATCATCTCCACGCCAGAAGTGAATTTTGGGGATTCCCGCTTATTCTTTGCTGATTTACGCAACGAACTTGACCATCCTTACTATCCCGAAATTTGCGTTGGCTATCAAGGGCGGCAGCCCGAACTTCTATCTGTGTCTGATACTGTCAACGATTACAGTCTGATGGAACGCCCGACACAGGACGAAAGCGATCGCACAACTAACGAAAACCCTGCTGAAGCAGCCGACCGTCTGCTAGGGATTATTCGCCGCTATGTGGAATTGTTGCCACATGAAAAGACCAATCTGAGCGTGGTGCTGTATCAAACTGATTCGATCAAGCTTCCCCAGGCGATCATCACCAAGCTGAGTGAAGAACTGCAAGACGATCGGGAAGAAGTCCGATGTCAGGTCATTTTGCGTCACCGAAATGGGCAAAAGCTTGCCCAACTCTATGAGCAAATGTTGGAAAGTTCTGACGCTGATCCCGATGCCTTCATTGCCAGCGAGGTTTCTCAAGACTTCATGGCAAGACTGCGGATTTCAGTCATGTCTAGCGATGTCCCTGCTACCAATTCCAGAGAAGGCAAATTTGCCGATATTGTGTTTTTGCAAGATGCGATTTCTCGTCAAGCAAAAGTCGTTTGGCAATCTTCCCCTTTTGACAGCGGAACGTCTGACATCTTGACCCATTCCCCTGCTCGCTGGGCACGCAAGCGCCCGTCTGCTAAAGACGAACTCAAGTCTACGGTCTATCTCACTTGTCCAAAGCAGCCTGCGGTCGGACAAGCTCACTTGGATATGGTTTATAACATCGTTATGAGCGAAGACTGCGCTTCTGACCAACACTTTCTGCCTGCTCGTCAAATCTCCTTCCAAGACGAAACCACAAAGACGACTTTTGATGAAAGTCATCGTTTGGGAGAGTGGGTGGTTAACTACGATGACTTGCTAGAGCGGCGACAACTTGTTAACCAAGGCGTGAAGGTCATTCGCTACCAGCAGAACCGTACTGACGAACGTAACTTCTTGGTGTCCTCCGATGCGTCGTTGAATGTACTCAAAGTGCTGGTGAGAAAGCGATTAGGAGACCTCAATCTAGGACTGGAGAACGATCGTATCGATAAACTCGTAGAACGCTTAATCAACGAAGCCAACGCAGTTTCAGGCGACATTGTGTTGCGAGCTGCCAAGTGCGGTAGGTTCGCCAGCGAACTAATGGGCGTTGTTCTCAGCAAGGCTCTGATCACGGCAGAAATGGGAGTTCAGAATCCTATCGGCTGGTACTTTCTGGATGACTATGCTTCCTGGCTAGGACAGAAGGAAGGTCAGATTGCCGACATCATGGCAATTTCGCCACAGTACATTGACAACGAACCCATCCTCAAAGTCATCGTGTCAGAGGCAAAATACGTTGACGTAGCCGGATTAGCTGATGCCCGTAAGACCTCTCAAAATCAACTGAGACAGACAGTCGATCGTATTGCCGATGCCCTCTTTATTAGCCCTGGTCGTCTCGATCGTGACCTCTGGCTATCACGCCTCAGCGATCTTTTACTCGACGGGATTGAATTTAGCTCCGGCAATAAACTGAATATCGAGCAATGGCGCGAACAGATTCGCTCAGGTACACTCCGCATCGATTTGTCTGGCTATTCCCAAGTTTTTGTCTCAGGTGCCAATGACAGCAATGTGGAAGGAGAGCGATCGCCCATCCCCAAAGTTGAGCGCTGCTTCCAAGAAGTCTTCGATCGAGAATCAGTCCGCAAATTAGTCTTGGCTTATGAAGCAGGACAGTCGCTCTTCCCAGTGCGAGAGCAAATCGGCGATGACAAACCGTGGACTGTAACTCAAGCCTTGCATCCTGCTGATCGAGTTACCTGGGTTCTAGAGACTGGGGAAGTAGAAAGAGCCGTAACCGTTCCTCCAGTAGCATCCCCGGAATGTGATCAGTCGGAGAACCTTGACAATCTACCTCAGTTCACCATTCCTAATCAGCCATTTGAACCTGAAACCGTTGATTCTCCAGTTGTCTCAACTGTGGAGGATCGTGATAGCTGGGCAAGTCCGGCACTCGTTTCATGGTGGCAGCAAGGACAAGCGCAGAACGGTCAGGGCGATGCAGCGGCAGAAAAGTGGCTGGGGGAAGCGGCTGGAAAATTGCGGACAGCGTTGCTAGGATACAACCTTCAAGCCAAGATTGAAGGGATGCGCTTAACCCCAAACGCGGCAATCGTCCGATTTAAAGGCTCAGATAACCTGAAGCTAGACGATATTGAGAAGAAGCGATCGCAACTCCTGACCACTCATTCCTTAAACGTAATCAGCCTTTATGGTCAGCCTGGTGAAATCGTCGTTTCAGTTGCTCGTCCCCAACGTCAAACAATTTCCCTACGTGAAGTATGGGCAAAACGAAGAATCAATCGATCTCCCTCTGGCATCAACCTCAGTTTTGTCATTGGGGTTAAAGAAATCGATGGTGAACTGCTTTACCTCAATCTAGGCAGTAGTTTTGAGAATTTAGAGCAACACGCCCCACACACACTAATCGCTGGAGCCACGGGCAGTGGAAAGTCCGTCCTGCTGCAAAACCTCCTCCTCGATATTTGTGCCACCAACTCTCCCAAGCTGACAACCATCTATCTCATTGACCCCAAGGCAGGGGTAGACTATTCCAACATTGAAGACTTGCCGCACTTGCCAGAAGGAATCATCGTTGAACAAGACCCCGCAATTGAGATCCTGGAGTCTCTGGTCGAAGAAATGGACTCTCGGTACCGGAAATTTAGGCAACAGAGGGTTAAAGATCTGCAAAGTTACAACAGCAAAATGCCCGAAAGTGAGAGGCTTCCGGTCCTTTGGTTAGTTCATGACGAATTTGCTGAATGGATGCTGATAGATTCCTACAAGGATGCCGTTTCTTCTGCCGTCCAGCGTTTAGGCGTAAAAGCCAGAGCCGCAGGTATTTACCTCATTTTTGCTGCCCAACGACCGGACGCGACTGTACTCCCCGTACAACTCCGAGACAATTTAGGAAATCGACTGATTTTGCGGGTTGAGAGTGTCGGCACGTCAGAAATCTCACTTGGTCAGAAAGGGGCGGAAAACCTTTTAGGCAAAGGGCATTTAGCCGCCCGGCTGACAAATCAATCTGATCTCATCTATGCTCAGGTACCGTTTCTGGCTGATGAAGAGATGGCTGCGATCGCAGAAATCATCAAGCAGCAGTGAGAGATCCCATGAGGATTTGCTGACCTATAATTTGGGGCATGAGCAGGCAAGAAAACGTTCCCTTTCAAAAGCCCATCTACCTGGACTATCACGCGACTACGCCCACAGATCGGCGAGTCGCTAGTTCGATGCTGCACTACATGACCGAGGAATTCGGCAATGCTAGCAGTACCGACCATGAGTGGGGCGATCGGGCTGAAGCGGCAGTCAAACAAGCTGCTAAATATGTTGCTGATCTAATTGGAGCCTCACCGAGAGAAATCATTTGGACTTCTGGCGCGACTGAAAGCATCAACCTGGCAATTCAAGGTAGTCTGCCCTCTAACCCCGAAAAGCCTCACCGAATCGCACTTTTACCTCTTGAACACAAAGCTGTTCTTGATACCTGCCGTGCCTTTGAAAAGCGAGGTTGGGCAGAACTGATTTACCTCAGAGTCGATTCTAAAGGCAGGCTCGACCTTGATCATCTAGAACAAAGCTGCATAGAGGGGCTGTCCCTTATTTGTGTCATGGCTGCCAATAATGAGATTGGTAATGTCTACCCGATAAAAGCGATCGGAGAAATCGCCAAGCGCTACAACATCCCCTTTTTGTGTGATGCCTCCCAAGCCGTTGGAAAGATTCCAATCCAGTTTGAGGAGTGGAGTATCACTTATCTAGCTCTCTCTGCCCACAAGTTCTATGGACCCAAAGGAGTTGGGGCATTGGTTGTTCGCAAAGGCTATTACCTCGAACCGTTGCTGTTTGGTGGCGGGCATCAGAAGGGAATGCGATCGGGCACGCTCAACGTTCCCGGAATCGTGGGATTGGGGGAAGCCTGTCGGTTGAGATCGCTAGAGATGGAAGAGGATGAGCGGGCGATCGCTTCTAAACGGGATAAGCTCCAGTCTCTCCTGTTAACAAAAATTTCTGGCTTAGTGATAAATGGCGACACCACCCACCAGTTGGCTGGCAATCTTCATATCTCTGTTCCTG
Source organism: Phormidesmis sp. (assembly GCA_965277365.1). Classification (GTDB taxonomy): domain Bacteria; phylum Cyanobacteriota; class Cyanobacteriia; order Leptolyngbyales; family Leptolyngbyaceae; genus Phormidesmis_A. The sequence goes on from CBDICO010000012.1 coordinate 372,551, forward strand.
GAGTTCCCAACAGCGCTGTTGTTGCGAGAATTCGCCACTGCCTCGCAATTTCAACAGGTTCAGCTTGTTCATCTGGTGTTGAGTCACCTTCTCATGTTCTTCGGTCACTTCGCTTACCAGAGGATGTCGTAGATGGAGCACTCCGGATTGGCATAGGAAAGTTTACTACGGAAGAAGAAATAAATAACGCCGCAACAATTCTTTCTGAGGCTGTCACTCAAGTTCAGCAGGCGCTCGGTGATAAGCAGCACTGAAGAGCAACAGGAGCAGGATCGAATCGAGAGAGACAATCTTGAGTACAGCGCTAATTACTCAGCCATCACTTTACGCCATGATGAAGGCTGATAAAGGGAATTGGAAATGCTACCAGGTTTGGTGGACTGATTTAGATGAGCCACACAAGTAGCGAAATTTGCAAATGAGTGGCACTTATACTGGGCAGCTACAGAACAATTTGGTGTCAGCATACTAAGGAGAGTTAATATGGCTTTTGCCTCTTCACCATTCTTCTAAAAGGCATGCCACACTGGCATTTTCCCTCTATCACTAAAGCAGGAATTCCAAAGGGCTTCTCACAACCAGGACATTTTGAGAGGAGACGTAGGCGGTGCTTGTCACACCCTGCCGTTGACTGAAACTGCCATTCAAGTCGGTGATAAGGTTTCTCTACATAACAAGCTGCACACAGCCGGATCGGTTCTAGCTTTATCCGCTCGTCTTTAGATGGAAGCATTGCAACCAGTTTCTCTATCTCTAATCCCACAAAGCTACAAAACTTTTGTATTTCTTCGTCACTCGGAAAAGGATTGAAGCGAAACTTTTCCCATCGGGTGAGTGCGATCCCTAATCCGATCGCCTTACTGAAACTACTAGGAGCAGATATGCTGACAGCTTCTTGAGAACGAAATCGCACGAGATAATTGGCAATACTCTCTCCCTCGTAAGGTTCAGGACACCAGCGTGGAAGGTCAAGTTCTTCATTTTCCATAAGGGACTTCCAGAATTCGCTGACTCAATTTATAGATATTACGTGAGTCAGAGACTGAAAAACTCGATAAATCAATCTCTACTTCCTTACGCTTTATTCGGGATCATTCTCGACGAAAGCATCTTCTCAATGCTGGCTTTGTCGAGCTGATAGGTAGGATTATCTAGCTTAAAAACGGCTATTTTTCGTAGAATTTCGTATAAAGGCTCAGCTTGCCCTTCGCAACGGTGGTGAAGGAAATCAGTGACATCAGCCATGTTCACTAAATCTAGCTTCTGAGACCAATCACTCAGTACTTGGTTCTCCCAACTTGTGATCAACTGCTGAGTCTCATCTTTTTGAAAAGCCTGATATCTATGGTGGTCTAAAAAGGTATTGTAGATATCTCTATACCGCTTACCTCGCCGCTTCAGAAAACCACTGAAAATTTCACTCAAGAAGAGTGAGCCTGCCAGAATAACCGGAATTTTCAGCTTCCAGATCAGCCTGACAATTTCGTTGTAAGATTTATACGACAAACCATCCGCGTTACCAATAATTAGAAGCTTGACTCCAAAGGACTTGAGCGTGCCTAAAGTCCGGGATCTGATATCTTTTAGGGGTCCAATCTCTGCAAATGGACTGCCGAGGGATTCAAGGATAGCGATAAGCAAATCAATGGGGGAACCATGCTGTTCAACCTCGGCATAGGCAACGGGCATCGGAATTGTATAGAGAACCCCTCTTCTCCGCACATATTGAAGGCGATAAAACTGACAAGCTTTCCGTAAGTCAGCGAAGCTATCGCCAACAATGTAACCGTTCGATCGAGAATCTCGTTGAGAATTGAGCCAAGTGAACAGTGCCAAATCGCGAGACACATCCTTGTAGGTGTCACTATTGCGGATGAGATCGACCGCTTGTTGGATTTTAGGCGATCGTTCAGGTTCAGCAAGGGGACGAATTGGTGAAGGTTGAGGCACTGCAATGGGTTGCGCCCCAATCGCTGTTTGCGAACCTTCATCTATGGGTTGTGGAACTGCGTTAGACTGCACCATTGGAAGCTACCAGTTATCTTCTAAAAGTTGATTCCAATCGTAGGCAACCACATTGGATACGATCGGCTGCGGACTTGCTGGTTCATGGGTAAACTCTACAATACTGGGTTGAGATTGTTCAGTAACAGGTGTTGTATTTTCTTGAACCGTTGGTTGATTTTCAGGATCAGCATTTTGAGGAAACAACTCGGTTACTTTTGACTGATTCGTCTTTTGATTACGGTGTTTCTGAACGTCTCTACGCCGCTGCCGCTTGGATTTCCGCTTCTTATCAATGAATTCATATAAACCCAGTCGTTCAGCCCAGATTGAGTTGTTGTCAACCGCTTGCCCTCGCTCACGCAGTTTTCGCTTCAGCCACTCTAGTTCTTCCAGGGAAAGTTGATCCTCTTTTGCATCCCTTGCCCGAACAGCACCAATAAACTCTCCTGGTTGACCGCGTTTTGGCAGAGTGTAAGCCAAAAGCGTAATGATATTGCGTTTGTCGTACCTGAAAGAAACCTCATCTCCCTCATAGTCAACAAGACAGTCTCCCTGATAAATTAACCCCTTAAACCGAAGACAGCCGCGCTTTTCAACCTTACCATGAGCAACTTTCATGAGACAGATATCGAGGTCACGCTCATTCAATACCTCGGGATGTGCCAGAAGGTTTGCGTTCCATCGTTCCGCTCGCTTTTGATTGGCTACCCTCGGATAATCATGTTGGTTGTAATGATCGGCGAAGTACCTCACTAACAGCTTCTCTAGCTCATCCAGTGTTAAAGATGCGTGCTTCTCAGCTTCTTTGGGTCGTCCCGCCACGTTCGACCCCGTATAACCAGGGAGATGAGATAAAACCTCTTTATTAATCTTGTCGAAAATAGATTCAATCAGTCCGCCTGCCGATGGAAATGCTCTCAAACGCCGTTTGAAGCCCATTTGCATCGAAATTTGCTTCAAGTGATTGGACTTGAACTCCTTCGCCCGATCGGTCAGCCAATACGCTGGCACCCCAAAAACGTTCCATGTCCGCTGAAGTTCATACTCTGAGCCATACTGCTTCAGCAACATAGCATGACGCAAGGCTAAACCCACTTCATGAGAGCCTGCTGATTCAAATCCCAGGTGAAAACCCATGACACAGCCAGAATAACTATCCATGATCAAGGTCAAGAAAGGACGACCAATAATTTCTTCCTTTTTGTCATCCAACTGCAAAATCACGTCCCCATCACCGTCAACCAGCAAAATATCAAGCTTTGTGTGGTCACATTGCCACACTTGATTGCTGTGAGTCAGTTCTATGATCCCTGCGGTGGTCTGGATAATTTGTCCTTCAGCAGGTGAACCTGGATGACGAACCTTTTTATTGGTTTGCTCAAGATGGAAGTTAACAGCTTTGTAAACAGTGACATGAGAGGGGTATTTCCCTACAATGAGATCCTCAAGCACTTGTGGAAAGCCCTTGAAGCGATCTGCATATTTCTTGTCTCTCAGTGCTTCTCCTTGCGATGCAAGAGCTACTAAATGGACGTACACCCCATTGATGTTGATCCGAGAACCATCTCGTCGCCCCCACTCGTAAAGCTTCAGTATAAATTTGAACCACTGGTCAGAGATACGGAACTGTCCTTCGTCTTTACGACCAACCGCAAGAGTAGCAACCCCTTCATTCTGGACCTTCTCCATCATTAACCGAATGGTTCGGGTAGTTTTACCCAAGGTCTCGGCTGCATGAAGAATTGCTTTCGTTCGCGATTTTTTATCAGGGGCTTGGAAGATGGCGTCAATTAGATCGATTTTCTGTTGAACCTCTGGTGAAACCTCATTGGGAAGAATGTGAGGTTTCTGTTCCAGTTCCGCCCTTTCTGTAGAAGAGCGAGTCTCTGAAGAGGCAGTTTGCATAGACATGACAGCTTTCCTAAAGTGAGTCAGGAAAAGTGAAGTAGTTCAATTTAAAGAATATAATGGCGAGTGTGAATTTGTGAAGTAGTTCGATTTAAAAAGAGAGCGAAGAATAAAAGAGAGTAAAAAAGCCTGAAGTTCCTGCTGGATAAGCCTTAAGGCTATTTATGAGTTCAAGGTAAAAAGTGAAATTGATTCTTTAAAGATGAAATTAATTTTTTAATGGACATCATAAGATGCTGTCGATAGCAATTTTGAGAAATCGAGACGGACTGCTCGATCGCGATGCTTGGTTGAAATTTAGGGATGGAGTGGAGACGCGACAGCAGAGTCTAACTTTTTTGATGGTGAGGATACTCCTCCCAGTCAAAAATTTCACTGTGCGGAGCCTCCCATGTGATCTTTCCTCGAAGCGTGTCCATCAATGCCAGCTTCACCACGATCGGCAGATTCTGCCATGACAACTGCTCACATTGCAGTAAATGTTTCAATTCTTCTAAGGCGACTTGAGCCACATCTGCGTCTGCAAAGGTGAGAGGGCTGCCAGCGTGAAGCGGATCGCGTTGCACAGCTACAATTCCTTGACGTACGGCTGTGGCAATTTGTGGGTGTAGTTCTCCCTTGCCCCGCTTCCATTGACGTTGCCAGCCGCGTTTGCTCGTCGCATACAAAGCTGGTAGCCGATTGAGCGTAAAGGCGGTGACCTCCTCTGGGTTCACTTGGCGAGCGACCTTGTGAGGCAGGGCGTTGAGTTGGTTCTCGACTTCTTCGCTCACTAAGACTTCCATCACATTCAGCGAGTGTTTGGTGAAAGCAGGCGGCTTGTCTGGCTGAGTTGGAGAAGAATCCGTCAAGGAACTTGTAAAGCTACCCATTATTGACACTCAGGATCGTTTGTTCTCTTGAAATACCCTGAAGTTGTTGTTTGTCTAACAGTCGGTGCTGCCTCATTACAAATCCTTCATGAGCAAAGCTAGATTGATGAAGATCTGGTGTACTAAACCTCTTGCAGACTGCTGGAGTCACTAAAATGCGCTTTGAATTGTGTCTTTAGACGGGTCTAAATCTCTCGCGGTCGGACGGTGCGATCTGGCATCTCGTCCAAGGTACAAAAAAGGGCGGACATAATGCCCACCCGATGGGAATCTGTGGTGACTAGGAGCCAGAGGTAGCTTCGTCTTTGGGCGGTTCAGACACTGCCACCTCTGTAGAGGCTGCTTTTGCCTGGGCGCGTTCTTCCCGCTTTTTACGATCGGCTTTGATCAAATCTTCCATCACGATCTGAGCCTGGATCATCTTTTCTAAGTTGCTGCTATAGAGTTCTAAGTCTTTTTGCAGCTTTTCTTGAGGCAGGTTCAACAGTGAACAAGCTTGCTTTAAGGCTTCTGTCCGTTTAACTTCGTCTTTAACAGTGGTTGGATCGGCGGTTTGGATGAGCGTAAACAGCCCGATCGCAAACAGCCGACTATATTTGAACTTAGGATTGCTGGCGATCGCTTGAAGATGATGGCGAAGGTTATGCGCTTCGGGGATATCAGACGACTGCGACAGCAACTGCTCCCAGGGGTGCTGCGAGGCAAGCGAGAGCAGGTGTTCGGCATCACCCCGATAGTTGGGAGGGTTGTCGCCCAATGACTGACAAATGGCGTTAAAGATTGAGGACTTATCGGCTTCGGGGCGATATCCTTGCATAAAGCGATCGAATGACGTAACCACACCCAAGGCGTAGATCGGGTCATAGTGAAAGTCAACGTTGACGGTGAGCAAGTGCATTTCCACCATCAATTCTTCGACGACTCGACGGTAAATAGAGTTTACCGGACGCGTATGAGTGTTATAAAAAGCACGTTTGGTATCGGAAACAGTGCGGACGTTGTTCACAACAAGACCTTGTGGGTGACAGTTCTCCATTCTCTCGCTTGACTGGACGTTTGCCAAGTTGAGAAAAAAGATTGGGGATCAGAGACAGGGAGAGGAAACTAAGCAGATTGAGTGAGTAAGGGGTTGAGTTGCCCTTGACGATCGAGCGCGTAAAGATCGTCACAGCCGCCAATGTATTGAGTGTTAATGAAAATTTGGGGGACGCTGCGCTTGCCGTTGGCGCGGTCTGCCATCGCCGATCGAGCAACCTCATCTCCATCGATTTTGTGTTCGATAAAATTAACTCCTTTCCACCACAGCAGCAGTTTGGCTCGCATACAAAACGGACAGGTTTGCCAGGTGTAGATTTCTACATTGGCTTTGATCTGTTCAGGGTGACGACCTAACAGTGAATTAAGCGTGTTCAGCATAATAAAAATAACTAAGCACTAACTTAGTTTGGCAGTGCATTCTAATATTAATCGTTGATTTTGAATCGCGAACGGCTGAATTTTGAGCGCCTCTCGAAACGCCTGAATCGCTTTCTGATAATTCCCTGAAGCAGCGTAACATAACCCCAATCCGTGCAGTGCCCCAAAGTGAATGGGAGTCAGGCGAATCACATCTTGGCAATCAGCGATCGCTTTCTGATAATCTCCGGTCAGAAAATACAGCACGGCTCGACGATTAATCGCTTCTGAAAAATCGGGCATTGCTTCAATCAGGTCAGTCAAAGCGGCTTCGGATTGAGTGATTTCTCCCGATTCCAGCAGCCTCTGGGCACGCTCTAACGCTTGAAAGCCGGAGGTTCCTTTTTGGTTGAACCAGATATGCCAAAGTTCTTCAGTTGCCTGGTCGCGGACTTGTTCATCAGCGTTTTTTAAGTCTTGTAGCAGCGAATTTATTGAGGCTTTATGCATGGTCAATTTACGATCGACAGTAGTTCAAAACAATAGGTATCTTCCTCTACTGTAGTCAGATTTGACCGTTTCAACTGGAGATCACGATCGAGGGTCTAACCCATCTCGCAGCCCATCGCCTAACAGATTAAACGCCAGCACCATTAAGGTAATGACCGATCCTGGGAAAATCGTCGTCCAGGGAGCCGAGAGTGAATAGCCTCCCTTAAATGCGTCTGCCAACATGGTTCCTAGCTCTGGCGTAGGAGGTTGCGCCCCCAGCCCCAAAAATCCAAGTCCGGCGGCTTCTAAAGTGGCTGTGCCGATCGAAAGGGTCGCTTGCACAACGCTAAGGGCGAAAGACTTGCGGGTAAGATATGCCGCCGAATAATCCAGAGTGGAGTTGCGCCTAGGGCTTTAGCGGCTTGCACAAATTCCTGTTCTCGTAGGGACAGCACCACACTGCGAGTCAGACGAATGTAGATCGGAATTTGTACGATTCCGACCGCAATGATCACACTCTGCAAACTTGGACTGGTCACCGTGACAATCACGATCGCCAGCAAAATCGACGGAAACGCCAGCAAAATATCTGTGAGCCAGCCGACGATCGTGTCTAACCAGCCGCGAAAGTATCCCGCCATTAATCCTAAAACTAAGCCGATGCTTACCCCAAACCCAACCGACACCAAGCTGATCAGTAACGATGTCCGAATGCCATACCATACGAGAGTCAGCAGATCTCGCCCCAATCCATCAGTGCCCAATAAATGAGCCGCACTCGGCGCAATTAATCGGTTGACATAACTCCGGTCAGCAGCGAGATTGTAGGGTCGCAGGAGAGGAGCCAGCAGCGCTAGGAGAACAAGCGCGATCGTCAACCCCAGTCCGATTTTGCCAGAGAGCGATTTTCTAAACCGTTGAATTGCCTGATGTTGAAGTTCCATCAAATCTGAATTAGCGATACTGAATTCTTGGATCAACCCAAGCGTAGGAAAGGTCTACTAGCAGATTGATCACGACAAACACAGCGGCAATAAATACGACTCCGCCCTGCACCACAGGGTAATCTCTCGCTAAAATTCCGTCATAGATCCAGGAGCCGATGCCTGACCACGAAAAGATGGTTTCAGTTAAAATTGCGCCTCCTAACAGAGTGCCAAACTGTAGCCCGATCGTGGTGTTAATCGGCAGCAACGCATTCTTGAGGGCATGACGAAAAATTACGAGTCGATCGGGCGCTCCTTTGGCTCTTGCGGTACGAATATAGTCTTGATTGAGTACGTCAAGCATGGCGCTGCGGGTGATGCGGGCAACGATCGCAAACGGAATCGTACTCAACGTCAATGCGGGTAAGACGAGATGAGACATCACATCGCCAAAGACAGGCAGATTGAACCTGAGCAGCGAATCCAGCACATAGAAACCTGTAATGGGCTGAAAGTTGAGTCCGCTTTCGATGCCAATACGTCCGCTAGGTGGCAGCCAGTTGAGCGTAACTGCAAATAAGTAAACGAGCAGCAGCCCCAGCCAATAAACCGGAATTGAGACTCCCAACAGCGAACCCGCCATCAGCACCTGGTCGAGCCAGCGATTTTTGTGAACCGCCGCCATTACGCCTGCGGGAATTGCGATCGTGATCGCGATCAGCATCGCCGCGATCGCCAACTCAAACGTCGCCGTCCAACGAGTCTGAATCTCATCGATCACGGGAATGCCACTAATTAAACTATTGCCAAAATTTAGCTGCAACAGGTTTCCCAAAAAGGCAAAATATTGAAATAGCAACGGCTCATTTAATCCGAGTTGTTCCCTCAAGGCTGCAATCTGCTCTGGAGTGGCTCGCTCACCTGCTAACACGATCGCCGGATCGCCCGGAATAAATCGCAGCAGCAAAAACACCGCCAGGGTAATTCCCAACAGCACAGGCACCAAACCGAGTAGACGCTTGAAAATGTATTGCCCCATTGAGTCGATCGCCACTAGCGCAACATTTCTGCAACTCTACCATTGCCTTAACTTAGCAGGTGCTTGATTGCCTCCACTAACGGTTAGAAACTACTGCCAAACAAATTATTTCTATTCGTAAAAAATAGTTTGTGTTGAGATGGACGCGGATTTGCCATTCTTATAAATTCGATCCAATTATTGATTCCTGAAAGTGAATCGTCTACGCTCTAAAGAGCGAAATCGACAGGCTATTTCTCATGGCAAGTGTCCAATTAGACGGCATCACACGACGATTTAGTCAGTCTGTGGCGATCGAAGACATCACCTTTGAAGTTCCAGATGGTGAGTTTTGGGTGTTGGTTGGTCCGTCTGGGTGCGGCAAGTCTACGATTTTGAGAACGATCGCGGGGCTAGAATCAGCGACATCGGGCAACCTATATATCGGAGATGTGCTGGTCAATCAAGTTCCGGCGCGCCAGCGAGATGTGGCGATGGTATTTCAAAACTATGCGCTCTATCCACACATGACGGTGGCTGAGAATATCGCCTTTGGGCTAAAGATGCGCGGGACGGATGCCAAAACCCAGCAGGAGCGCGTCGAAACAATGGCGAGGATTTTGGATATTACTCACCTGTTAGACCGCAAACCGCGTCAATTATCGGGGGGGCAACAGCAGCGAGTCGCTTTGGGACGGGCGATCGCCCGTCAGCCCCAGGTGTTTCTTCTCGATGAACCGCTGTCTAATCTCGATACTCAACTGCGGGATGGCACCCGTTCAGAACTCAAGCAACTGCATCAGCAGGTCGGCATCACCACAATTTATGTCACGCACGATCAAGTAGAAGCGATGACTCTTGCCGATCGAATCGTCATTTTGGAGCGAGGTAAAATTCAGCAGATTGGAGAACCCCAAAGCATTTATGCTCGCCCTGCTAATCGGATGGTTGCGACTTTTTTAGGCAATCCGCCGATGAATATTCTGCCTGTCACTTATACGGGAGATGCCTTTCAAATTGAGGGACAAAAGATTCCCTACCCTGCAACTCTGGGCAACTCGCTTCACGTCGGACAACCTTTCGATCTGGGCATCCGTCCAGAGCATATTCGAGTCAGCGAGGATGCCCATCTGATCACCGAGGTCAGCGTCGTCGAGCCATTGGGACGAGAAACGCTGGTTCGGGTGAGATTGCCGACAGAGGAGCGATCGCGACAAATCGCGCTGAATGTGCAAGTCAGTCCCGATCTACGGGTAACTCTGGGCGATCGCCTGCCTCTGAGTCTGGATCTCGATCGCCTGTTTCTCTTTGACCCAACGACCGGACAGAGAATTCACTCTAAAGACTGAGAGATTCTCTTATTGATAAAGCCTCTTCACCCATTCCCATTCTTGAATCAGCCCTTCGATCAGCGCCACTCTGGGCTGGTAGTTTAAGATCGTTCGCGCCTTAGTGACATCGGCGGCTGTGTGTCGGGCATCTCCCATCGCCACCCCAATATGTTCGCGACGGATAGGACGATCCACGATCGTTTCCATCGTGTCGATCACTTCTTGAAGCACGACTCGACTGCCGCCGCCAATGTTAAACACTTCTCCGATCGCGGCTTCGACCGTTGCAGCAGCCAGATTGGCGGCGATCGCATCACTGACAAAGGTGAAATCTCTGGTCTGCTGTCCGTCGCCATAAATCATGATGGGCTGATCGTCTAGCACCGCTTTAAAGAATTTGTGAAACCCCATGTCAGGACGCTGACGCGGACCGTAAACCGTGAAGTAGCGCAACGAGCACACTGGAACGCCAAAATTGTGGTGATAGAGGTCACACAGCCGCTCTGTCGCCAGTTTTGTAATGCCATAAGGTGAAACGGGCTGAGGCACGATCGTCTCGTAAGTTGGCAGCGTTTCTGCATTGCCGTAAACCGATGACGTTGAAGCATACACAAATCGTCTGAGTTGCTTGGCATCTTTCGCGGCTTCTAAAATCACTTGAGTCGCGTTAATATTCCGCTCGGTGTATGAGCGAAACCCGGCTCCCCAACTGGCGCGCACTCCAGCTTGAGCCGCCTGGTGGTAAACCACATCCACATCCGTTAAAAGCGTCTGCCAATCCAAAAGTTGAATATCAGCTTCGACCAGTCTAAAGTTTGGATGCTGCATGAAGCCCGCAACATTTTTCCATTTCAGCAGAGGGTCATAATAATCGTTGAACTGGTCAACGCCGATGACTCGTTCTCCTTGAGTCAGCAGGGTGTCTACTAAGTGAGAACCAATAAATCCTGCTGCGCCTGTGACAATATTCGTGACCATAGTTCTCTGATGAAATGGTTGCTAAAAACGTGGCTACTTAACGGTTTATTTTGCTCACAATCTGTTGCCAAATGCTCAGTTTCTTAACCACTTGTGGTGTTTCGGGCGGTTTCGATTCGTGAAGATAACGATAATGTTCCCAAATTTTCCAATAAGGGCAACCGGGCTGAATGCGGATGCCAGCCCAGTGCAGATATTGCAAGGGTTGGTCAACGCTGGGATCAATCAAGCGATCGCCATCTACTAAAAATTGCGAACTGCCTGCCCAGTTTCCGGGTGCGCCTTTGGGTCTGCGGACAATATTAAACCGCCGAGCAATTCGCTTGAGAATCATATAGTTAATGATCGGCTGATCAGATGTCTTTTGAGAGAAGTCAAAATATTCAGGATGAGTCGCACACTCTGAAAACGTATCGTAAAGATCTTGTTCAGAAATCAAGCCTTTTTTAGATGCCCAAAAGCCACCGTTAAAAATATCTTTAAGTTCGTTTTGAGTAAAGATTTCATCTTCGATAATCTTAGCAGTGAATACATTGTTGATTCCTCCTAAATGCTGATAGTCGCAAGAGAGAAAATCGTATTGAGAGAAGTGATTTAGAGTGTCAATCAGCTTCTCAAATACAACAATGTCGGTATCGATATATAAAAACTCGTCAAACTCGCCGAACCAACAGGCTTGCTTCCGAAATTGATTTGGACGAGCAAAGAAATCACCGCCAAAGATTTCGTGCAATCGATTTGACAACCGATCGATAAACTCTAAATCCTCATAGACGCGCACCCCGTGCCGTTCTTTGAGGATTTCTGCAACTTGGTGATAGTTGTCATCATAGGGAATTAGGACGATCGGCGTGTCTAAGTCATGCACTCGAATGCTGTTAATTAAAGCGATCGCGTGATCTGTGACTTTATCGTTTGCTGTAATATAAATGCCACGACTCATGATGAGATTCCTTATCTAACAGGCTTAAGTTTTTGCATTACTCGACTAATCACACTCAATGGAGATTGCTGAAGTTTAGGTCGATTCTCTGGTTCGTGTAAGTAACGATAGTACAGAAAAATATCTCGATAGGGAAAGTCAATCTTCTCTCCTTCACAAACTCGACTAAATAAGCTCGATGCCAACCCAATGTAGTGCAAATAAGTGAGGCGATTGCCCCGATCGTAAAGTAAATGCTCCCGTTCTTTAAAGTGAGGCGATGTCACACAGCATCCTGTGCTTTGGTTGGGGGATAATTCTAAAGCAAAATTGTAGATTGAGCAGTTCGATCGCATCATCATATAATTCACGATCGTCTGATCAGGAGCATTTGGGTATAGAAGTTCTGATTCTCCATCAGCTAAGTTTTCGAGCAGTCGATTAAGTTGCTCTTGGCTAAATATTCCCCGTTTTGAGCCATACAAACCAGCACAAAAAATTTCTGAGCTAATTCGATTTTGAGTAAAGGTTTCTAGCAGCTTTTCAGCCGTTACATCATAGACATGAGCAGGATCTTTATATTGAAAATCATAAACCACACAGTCAGATTGACTTAACTGATGAAAAATCGGTTCCAACGAGTCTAAAACTAGAATATCTGCATCTAAATAGATAAAGTTTTCAAATATTCCTTCAAATGCACAAAACCGGCGGTGCATTCCCATTCTATAAACATCAAAAATGCCGTTTTTTTGCCAAGCGCCTTTCACGACTGGATGAGTTTGCCAAACTTCTCGCACAAAGTTTTCCCATCGATCGACACAGCTTTGATCGTCAAATAGAAAGACACTATCTCGTGTTTGCATTTCTTGACGAACTTTATCTAAGCGATCGTCATAAGGAATGATGCAGATTGGAAAGCGACCTCCTGCATTTAATTCAATGCTGTTTAACAGCGCTACAAGCTGGTCATAAACAAGATCATTTGCGAGGATGTAAATACCATTTTTCATCATCAAAATTACGAAAAGTTTTTAGAGAAGTTTGACACCCATTCCATTAGATTTAACTTGTGCAAAATAATTTGTCTTGCTTCGGCGATCGCGGCTTTTGCTTCATACCAAGCGTCAGGTGTAGAAGTCACTTCGCGAATGTAATTTAAGCCTTTTTCATCTAAACTAGGCAATCTTAAATAACTTCCTGGAGGCAATAGTTTGTCGGCTGCGCTTCCTCCGTAATAGATGGGTAGACACCATGATAGAAGGGAGTCCCATAATTTTTCGCTAACATACCACTCATTGTCGGCATAGTTCTCGATCGACAGATTGTAATAATAGGGAGCCATGCCGTACCATTTATTTCCGAGCGCGCCTTTTGAGTCTGCCCAATCTGGCAAATCACGCCCATAGAAATCGATATCAAGATTGCTCGATCGCAACAGTCTCAAAAAGTCTAACCGTTTGCGATGATTGGCAGTTCGACTAATGCCCGATGTGATCCAACTACAAAGCTTCACTTTCTCTGGAGAACGCTGTTCTACTAAGTCGTGAAAAGGATTCGTTAAGTACCAAATTGCAGGCATATATTCTGGAATGGGAGCAAAGTCATCAGGTCCAGAAATATAACCACAATAAGGCTTTGCTTTTTCGTAGAAGTCAATATTTTTCTGTACTATTTCTTCTAAGGGCGGTTCTCGCATAAGGAAGATCGTGCGTTCTTTAGGAACTCCACGCAATTCGAGATGCAGCGATCGTATCTCCTCGTCGTAGCATTTTTGCTTACGTCGGGCGTTGAACCAATTTATGTTTTGAGGCGCTTCTGGAAAAGAATTAAAGTTATAAAGCAGCAAAAAATCTGGTTTTTCAGCATTTGCTAACATTTGAACAGTGTGCCAAATTCCAAATGGATGAGGTGTTTGTTGCCAAAGCCAATCAGCCGGACTGGGATTCAGTCCTGAATAGCTGCTAATCATTCCAACAATCTTTTTAGTCATATATCTATTCGTTTAAGTTGATGGGCGCAGGTCGCATTCTTTCATCTGCATAGGTTAGAATCTTTTCAATACGATTTTCCCAAGAAAACTGTTTTCCAAATTCAATATTTTCTGCATATCCTTCAATTTTCCGAGGATATCGTTTGAGTGCAGATTGCAAATGCTCTGCAAACCGCATTGAATTATCTGGCTCACACCAATCCATTGCTAAGTGAGGCAATTTGAATTCTAGAAGGGGCGCGATCGCAGTGGCGACGATCGGGGTTCCAGATGCAACATATTGAAAGAATTTAACCGGATTTGTAAAATCGGCTTCCTTTCCAGAGCAGTGAGGATGAGCGAGAATATCAGCCGCTTGAAACAAACTCACTAATCGTTGGCGAGGCAAAATCCAGCCTAAGAACGTGATGTTTTCAACGCCTTTTTGTCGAGAAAGTTCTCGATAAGAACTGACTTGAGACTCTGTTCCACCAGTCACTACAAATTGAATCTCAGGTAGCTCTTTAGCAACTTCGATTAATAGGTCAACTCCCTTAAATTTGTACAACGCACCAGAGTAAACAACCAGTTGATTTCGTCCATTTTTCAAGAGTTCTCGTCGCCAAGTTTCAGCTTCTTGAGGTTGTCTGATTAAGAACGATTGCTCAAATCCGTTATGAAGGGCAACCGCTTTTTCAGAGGGCATTCCGCACTGCACTAGATTTTCTCGTGTCAGAGCCGATTGTGTGATCGCAACTTGAAACCAGGGACTCGAAACGATCGCTTTCTCAAACGGAGTTTCTTGATAATAGTGAGATTCATAAATGACCGGAATCTCGTTTTTAACCGCCGCTTTAGCAAAATTCCAGTTGCGAGTATGAACGAGTTGAGTCTTTATCGAAATGTGAACTGGAAAATAATATTTACAGACAATCGTACTGGAATTTGTGAATTTGCTAGAACTACGATCACTCAACCACGGCATCGGTAAAGGAGCAATCTTCAAATAGTCTTGAGTGTCATAAAACTCTGTAAATTGCTGATTAGGTTTTTGTAGCTTAAATGGAGTTGCCCACGCGATCGGATTAAATCTACCTAATGTTTGATCGGGATAAGTTAACACTGACGAATAACCAAGATTTGCAGCAGCATTTGCACACAAAACATCGTGAATCTCATGAGCCGTATCTGGTTTGAGCGATAGATGACTTGAGAAGAAAAGATAGTGTTTTTTCAAAATAATCTCCTCTATTCTGCGTTTAAATGCTGGTTAGTGCGCTCGATCGCGTCCAGACTTCTCAGCAAGTGCAGGGCAGAGTGGTAAGCGCTTTGAGCAAATTCTGTCTGCTCTTGAGGATCGTCAATCACCCCGTCAACCACCAGTTGCAGCGATCCAATCATCGAGTCGAGCGACGTGCGAAAGTCATTAGGTGCAGTAACTTGCTGAGGATAAATCGGCTGTTCATGGTCTGAAAACTGCATCGCGTAAAGACGGGCGTAGAGTCCTTGTTCTTGCAATAAGCTCTCGTGGGTGCCCACTTCGACAACTCGACCTTTATCGAGCACCGCAATCTGATCCGCCTTCTGAACGGTTGATAGACGGTGAGCAATCACCAGCGTGGTGCGATCGCGGCTCAATTCGTCGAGAGCTTGCTGCACGAGTCGCTCCGAAACGGTGTCAAGCGCACTCGTTGCCTCATCTAGAATCAGAATATCGGGGTCACGCAGCAAGGCGCGAGCGATCGCTAGACGTTGACGCTGACCACCCGATAACATCACGCCTCGATCGCCGATCGGCGTGTCGAACCCTTGAGGCAGATTGACAATAAACTCGTAAGCATTGGCGCGTTTTGCAGCTTCGACAATTTGCTCGTCGGTGACGTTTTCACACGCATACGCGATGTTATTTCGCACCGAGTCGTTAAAGAGAAACGTATCTTGACTAACAATGCCCATCGACTGACGTAGCGATCGCGCATCCAAATGGCGGAGATCGCGCTGGTCGATTGTAATGCGTCCTTGCATGGGTTCGTAAAATCTGGGCAGCAGATCTGCGATCGTAGACTTGCCTGCCCCTGATGACCCAACCAATGCCAATGTCGTTCCTTTAGGCAACCACAGCTCGATCTGGTCTAACACTAAGCTGTCATGACCCGGGTAAGAAAACGACAACCCCTCAAACCGGATGCCTTTTTGTAACCGCTGATAAGGCTGAGTGCCCTGCTTCATAAACGGTTTATTGTCACGCCGCAGAAAATCATGCACCACCGCAACGCTCGGAGCCGCTCCTGCAAATCCGCCTCGAATGCCATTAAGCTGTGACACAAACGGCAGCAGGCGAAACAAAATCAGCAAATAAGTCAGCAGCACTGTGGATAATGATGCAAGCTGAGTCGCAAAGAACATCCGACCGAGAATAACGATCGCCAGCACAGTCAAAATTCCCGCCATCTCATTAACGGGGGCAATCAGGGCTGTGTTGGCTTGAGATTGGAATTCTGCCTGCTCACGATCGTGGATCAAATTCTTCAACCGTCCATATTCTCGCGACTCGTTGCCTGTTGCTTTAACGAGCCGCATCCCGTTGAGAACTTCTAGCAGCCGAATCGAATAATCGCGTGAAGAATCAGAAAGCTGCTGTCCAAATCGTTTAGCTCTGACTACAAAGTAGTGATTTGCAACCGATACAAACGTCAACAGCGCGGTTGATGCGATCGTTAACTGCCACGAGATTGCGAGTAGCAACGCCACAAAGACTAAAATAGTAATCGCAGTGGTCAATAGCTGAATTGCAATCCGAATTGCATTTGCGGCTGACCCAACTTCACCACCGAGACGATTGATTAGATCTCCAATTTTGGTTTTGGCATAGAAATCTAAATCGACTTCTAATAGGAGTTTTAGCCCATCTTGACGAATCTCATTGACCAGCGATCGCGATAAGTGACTTGATGCCAACGCACTGGCGTAAGTGGTGACATTTTTAAGGGCGATTGCGACCAAGATCACACCCATCATCAGCAATAGATTCGAGTTGTTTCCACCGCTCAAGAGTGAAAAGATCGGTTTCAGAACGGGGGGCGCTCCTTTGAGACTGGCATCTTGCCCCAAAAAACCCAAAATTACGGGAACCACCAGAACGGTGCTGACCCCATTAAACAATGCGCCTGAAAACCCCAAAACGATCGTCAGAACGACCCAAACGGGGTGCCGAAGGGCGAATTTTAGAAGCAGTTTGTTGGGGGACATACGAAATTTTTGGCTAAAGGTAACGAAGGGGCAAACCTAAACGATTAGCTTCTTTCTATTTATCCCGTCTTTGACGGAAGTTATCGAACTTTGGAGAAACAACTTAAACCATTTACAGGGAGTTTTACAGAAAATCGATCGTCGGGGCATAGTTGAACGCGATCGAGGGTGGATTTACCCAATGTTGTAGAGACGTTCTGGTGCAACGTCTTGCCGATCGTGCTTGAGGTAAAGACGATCGATCCTGGATTGCAAAATCGTTGGGAGACGTTCCACCGGAACGTCTCTACGGGTGGGTTGAGGCTTTTATGCAATCATCACCTTCTCAAATTCTTGGAGACGGGAGGCTTCGATCTCGTAACTCTTGCCATAAATGCGCGGTAGCTGCTTTGTTTGCGCTAGTACTTGTCTGACTTCGAGATTAGAAATCATTGCCAGGTCGCGATCGGTCGTCAACGCTAATGTTGCGGCAATGCCGATGCCTTGACCGACTGCCGCGTTAAATTCGACAATTCTACCTGCCGCACACGCATAGCCATCAAACCCTGACGCAGGACTGACTACCGCCAGATTGGGAACCGATTTTAGCAGGGCGTGACGAATTCCAATATTAAAGAGTGGCGGTTTGTGAAAACTGATGCTGGTAAAGCCTTTCGTGGCTGCTTTTGCGCCTAACCCTTCAATGCCGCCCCGCACATCTAAGGGGTAGCCAAACGTACCGATCGCTTCTCCAGCAAAGGTGCCTCCTTCGAGCATTTGAAAACCGCTCAACGGCTCAACAACTTCGGTCACATTGCCAGCATGACGGATATAAAGCTCTTTAGCAGGTCGGGTCAGCGTCGCGCCTAAACTCTTCATAAAGCGATCAACGAAAGTCATTTCCTCCAAGATCGCGGCGGTAGGCTTGGCATCTGCTTTAGCGAGCGCTTCAGCTTGAGAGCCAGTAACACTACACAACAAGGCATTCCACGAGAGTCTGCCGCCCGACAGAATGGCAATATTGCCTGCATCAAGAATGGCACCACTCGCAGAGAGCGAAAACCGTTTGCCTCGGTAAGCGTGATAGGCGATCGACAATGCCTTGCAGCACACATCAATGTGATCAGAGCCAACCCGCATTACTTTTAAGGTGCCTCGCTCATCTACCAGGTCTTGTTTAAGCCATGCTGTCAGACTGGGATCAGAACCAGCCGCAATTTGGATTAATCGTTGAGCTTCTGCATCATTAGGGTTTGTAAACCGCTTGAGATATGCCAACTCAGCTTGTTGCAAACGGGCGATCGTCAATCCTTCGGTTTCAAAAATCAGCGTTACGGGCAGTTCTGAATCAGGTAAGCCGAAGGTTCCGAAGCCCTGTAGCTTGACAATTCCAGCGGCTTGCGCCAGTTCTGCATTCACAGTGCAATCGATGAATTGTTTGGCTAAAAACGTGGTGCCATTGTTTAGCAAAACTCCCGCGATTCTGGTGCCGTCTTTGACAATGGATTGAATCTCGATTCTGCTGATAATATCGGTACTTGCCTCGCTCAACATCTTCCGCAGGGCAGCGTCGGCTTTGCGTGGGTCGAGAGCAATGTTGGTCACGCCCGATCGCTGCAAAAATTCCTTATACAGCGTAGCAGGATCGCCAAAGGTCGGTAAACCGAGTGATTTTCTCACATCGTCTGGAACGTGGGTGCGATCGAGATATGCCAACCCTCCCCGAACTAAATGCCCACCGATCCCATCGGGCGAGTTGCCCTTAAACATCACTAGCGTGCGCGGACTTCTGCCGATGCGGCGGTGAAATTCACGGGCAGCACTGACGATCGCAAACAGTCCAGGGACTTCATCTCCAAAGCAGACAATGTCATAGGTGCGGGTAGTAGAGGGCGTGGCTGCGGTCATAACGAAAATGACTCCTGGATACTGAATTGATTCTAGAGATGAATCCAGCGATAGGGAGATAAATTTCGTAAAAGTCTTTAATCAGGCGGAAATTTGGGTCGATAGAGCGGAGTTGAGAATAGTTTTGCGAAGGCAGAACGGCGATCGCTGACCGTCTCTCCTGATAAGTTCCACATCGTCTCATAGAAAAAGAACGAGACTCCGGCAAACTGGCGATCGCGAACCAGTTGAACCTGATCTTGAATCTGTTTAAACGCGACCGGACGGTCTTTCAATCCAGTTAGAATGCCGACTCCGGTGGGAATGTGCGATCGGGCAGCCTGCACTTCAGGACGCATCAATTCTTCTGCAAATCCTGCAAGGCTGTCTTGGTAGACTTGCAACATCAATTCTTCTAGCAATCCTTTTTGTTCCCAGTTGCGCCAATCTTGCAGCGAGTGAGTATAAGAAAAATCGTAGTTATTGGGCGATAGAGAGATCAAAACGTGATTCTTTCGGGCTTTGATAGACTCAAAAACCTGCGTCATGAATGCCGTAATTTTATCGGCTCTCCACTTTGTCCAATCTGGATCTTGAGCATCTGCTGGAGGAGATTTTCCGGCGTTTTCTTTCTGATAGAGTGCAACGGTAAAGTCATCGTAGCCAAACTCAAACGGCAATCCGAAATGATCATCAAACTGAATCCCATCGATATCGTAATTATTAACGAGTTCTAAAATTAAACTAGAAATGAACGTCTGCACTTCTGGCTTGAATGGATTGAGCCAAACGCGCGGATATTTGCCTTCTTGCCAGACTTGCGTTTTGTCTGATCGCTGCGTCAACCAATCAGGATGCAGCCGCGCCAGTTCTGAGTCGGCAGGTGCCATAAACCCAAACTCAAACCACGGAATCACACTCAACTTGCGCTGGTGTCCCTGCTCGACAAATTCTTTGAGCATATCTCGATCGGTCAGTCCTACCGCTTCAGGTCGCGGATCGTAGGCAACCCCGATCGCTTGTTTAGCCGTCTGACTGGGGTATAAGGTGTAACCCCAATTCCACACGGCAGGATAGAGAGTGTTGAGATGTGTGTCTGCCAATTCTTGAACGGTTTTGGTGAGACGATCGCGACTAAACATCACATCACTGTCAATATTTGTCAGCCAAACCCCGCGAATCTCACTCAGCGCTGACTTTGGCGTTCCTGCCACATATTGCTCAGGTACAAGATTCGCCGTTCCCGGCAAAGCGCGACATAGAAAAGCGGCGATCTCTGCCCGTGTCGCAGGTTGATTAGGATTGAACTGTTTGACGTTGGGATAGTTAACCACGAGTTGCTGCTCAACGGCACCCGCGATCGCATCTCTGGCATAAGCAGGAATCGTTTGAGCGTCTGTAAAAGTGGACAGCATTTCGCCGGTAGCAGGGTTCTGCGATCTCCTAGGAAGAGCGACCAACGCCTGCACACGAGGAATGTTCTGATTCGGTCGAAAAGTCTTGTCAGGGTAGCCAGAGAAGAAATTTGCGATCGTGGCTTGATAAATCCCACCAAACGCCCAGTAGCTCTGAGGAACATCCCGAAATTGAAGGTCTCTCCCCGGAAGCGTCGCATTCACCAATCCCGGAAAGGCATTGACGAGCAGAGTGGCATATTCTGCACGAGTCACAGGATTGTTAGGGCGAAACGTCCCATCCGAATAGCCATTAATAATCTTACGATCGGTCAATGTCTCAATGCAGGGTTGTGCCCAATGATTTTGAATATCAGCAAATCGAGTCTGAGATACAGACGGCGGAACTTTAGATAGAAAAACTCCAATAAACGTCAGCAGAAAAATAAAAAAACAAAGCGATCGAAACTGCCAACGATAGCGATTTAACATTTCAATATTGAAAGCAACTTTGTTTAGAAGGCTACAAAAGCCCTAAACAGGATTCCAATACTTTATGACGCTAATGTTGATCGGATGGGTCACAGCAACACAACTCAACCGCGATCGTTTCTGACTCTAATGCTCTACGTCAACATAGCGATCGGCATCTTCCAAATCGCTGTAGGATTTTCGATTACAGAGTCATCAATCCCGGCATATCTCAGCCCAAACTGATTAACAGGCTCATCACTGATGAGATCTGCCCCGCCGTAGCCGACTCCAAACTAATTGGCTGAGGGGTCATCGGATTTTTTTGCACCTCTTACAGATTTATCTACCATGATGATTCTCCGAATAGTTTTAAATAGAATCTTATCGAACAAGGAAATCAATATGGTTTGATCCTGTCTTGATGCGCGCAAAAACTCCTCATGCTCTCGATAGAAGTGTGAAGACAACGTCTCTCTTTAAGAAAAAAGATGTGATTGATCTTTAACCCCCGCTAATCTTGGCTTTATATCCTAACTGCATCAAGATTTGTAACAGCTTTTGAGCATGATCGCCCTGAATCTCTAGCGTCTCTTCTCTGACAGTGCCACCTGTCCCGCACTGATTTTTGAGCTTCTTCAGCAAATCTGCCAGCGTTTCGGCTGTTCCTTGAAATCCAGTAATCACGGTCACGGTTTTTCCGCCGCGACCTTTGCGAGACACTTGTACTCTCAAATTCTGCTGATTGGGCGGCAAGTCAGGAACCCCACGCTGCAAAGCCTCTGAGTTGCTATTACCAAACTCAGAGTAGACGATTTTATCTTTAGGCGAATCACCAGACTGAGAAGATTTGCGCTTTGAAATTGCCATAGTGAGAACAGGAAACTGCCGACCTCTATAATAAAGGGTGTTCTCTACCCTCATCCAGCGATCGTGACGACTACACCGCTTCCTCGCAGTCTCCAAACAGATTCTTCGCCCCAAAACCGACCCGACTCTCTCGGCAGATTTGGCAAGTTTGGCGGAAAGTATGTCCCTGAAACCTTGATGCCTGCTCTATTTGAGCTAGAAGCAGCCTATCAGCAATATCGCAATGAACCCGACTTTCAGCAAGAACTTCAAGGGCTTTTACGCGATTATGTGGGTCGCCCCAGTCCTTTATATTTTGCAGAACGATTGACTGAGCACTACGCTCGACCCGATGGCACAGGTGCCCAGATCTATCTCAAACGAGAAGATTTGAACCACACCGGGGCGCACAAAATTAACAATGCCCTAGCTCAAGCGCTTCTCGCTAAGCGGATGGGTAAACAGCGCGTCATTGCTGAAACGGGAGCAGGTCAGCATGGAGTGGCAACCGCAACGGTATGCGCTCGATTTGGGTTGAAGTGCATCATCTACATGGGTGTGCAGGATATGGAGCGGCAGTCGCTCAACGTCTTTCGGATGCGGCTGATGGGTGCAGAAGTTTGCCCCGTCGCATCGGGCACAGGGACACTCAAAGATGCGTGTTCTGAGGCAATTCGAGATTGGGTGACGAATGTGGAGACGACACATTACATTCTCGGTTCGGTTGCAGGTCCCCATCCCTATCCGATGATGGTGCGCGATTTTCATGCGGTGATTGGTCAAGAGACGCGAGTTCAGGCACAAGAAAAGTGGGGCGGCTTGCCGGATATTCTATTGGCGTGTGTAGGCGGCGGGTCGAATGCGATCGGGCTGTTTCACGAGTTTATCGACGAGCCGAATGTTCGCTTGATCGGAGTCGAAGCAGCAGGTCACGGAGTCGAAACCGAAAAACACGCGGCGACTTTGACGAAAGGGCGAGTCGGCGTTTTGCACGGAGCCATGAGCTACTTGCTGCAAGATGAAGACGGTCAGGTAATTGAGCCTCACTCCGTTAGCGCGGGCTTAGATTATCCAGGAGTTGGTCCCGAACACAGTTTCTTAATGGAACTGGGACGCGCCGAATATTACGCTGTCACTGATCAGCAAGCGTTAGACGCATTTCAGCAGTTATCGCAGCTAGAAGGCATTATTCCGGCGTTGGAAACGGCACACGCGATCGCTTACCTTGACATCCTCTGTCCTCAATTGACGGGCAGCCCTCGCCTTGTGATCAACTGCTCTGGTCGCGGTGACAAAGACGTGCTGACAGTTTCTAAAATTCTGAGTCCGTAAGTTCTCGATGTATGAATGGAGATCGCCCTTTACCTAATCACAGGTGGAGGGCGATTTGCGTTTAGTAAACATCGTCGTGAATGCCTCACCTCAGAAGCCCAATGATTATCTCATTCGACTGAGAATTCTCAGCGAACTCAAACAAGATACGAGTGTTGTGTCAATCGAGCATGACCAACCATCAGCCGACTCTCCTTTCAATTTATGAGTTCGTAGAGCAGGGTGACGAGGATCTTCAGCCAAAAGCCGTAACGTTCGTTTAATTTAAAGGTCGGAGTTGAGGATTGCGACGAGCAAACCGCTTCTATTCTCTAGCAAATTTCGGACTCCAGTTTAGTCTGGGCAACTGTCTAGCTCCGCTAATAAGTCATCCACTGAACCCCTGCGGAAATTTCCCTTAGCATACTCTTCTTGCGCTTCTTTAATAGATGCGACAAATTCATCTCGTTTCTGATGTCTCAGTCGTTTAGCGAGGATGTCAATCAGGATTTCTTGATCTTCTAGTGGTAAAGCTTCTACAACTTCGATCGCATTCTGAAAATCAGAAACTTTAGCAGTTTCAGACAAAGATGGGTGTGTAGTCAGCCGCTTTTAGTCGTGTATTTAACAATATGTAGGCAGTTGCGTTGCCCCTGGCGATCGTAGCTCACCTGATCGGTCAATCGCCGCAGCAGAAACCAGCCATATCCACCTTCTCGCAGCGTTCCCGGTTCGGGTTCTTCAAGGTTGTTGGGATCAAATGGCTCTCCCCAATCCCAGATGCGAATCTCCATGCGATCGTCATCCATCATGACTTGAATCTCGATCGACGTGTCTCTTGATAGCCCAGAGTGAGCATGACGGACTGCATTCGTAAATCCTTCAGCTAGAGCGAGATTCAAACGATATAACTGATGGTCACGCCACGAGATGGGCGGATGGTGCCGAAACCAAAATTTCTCAAACCACTTCTGTACAGAGTTGAGAACCGTTAGATCACTGTTAACCGTCAGATGATCTTGATAAGACATGTCCAAGCTAAATCAATGTGTTTAAGGGATCAAAATCCGCAAGATGCAACTTTTATTGTAACTGCCTATCATGATTCACTGTTCTTAAAGATTCTGCAACTTTATTGCTCAAAGGCTTGACGCTGGAGCGCAAATAACTCTCGAATCCCCTTCTCAGCCAGATCCATGATCTGGTCGAGCTGCTGACGGTTAAAACTTTCTCCCTCAGCCGTTCCCTGCACTTCAATGATGCCCAATGATTCATTCATCACGATGTTACAGTCTACATCCGCGATCACATCTTCGTCATAGTTCAGATCTAAAAACGCTTGATCTTGAATCAGCCCAACTGAGGTGGCAGCGACTTGATGCACGATCGGAGATTGCAGCAATTCTCCTCGCTCCAACAACTGATGAATCGCATCCTGAAGGGCAACAAATCCCCCTGTGATTGCAGTCGTGCGCGTTCCGGCATCTGCTTGCAAAACATCGGCATCGATCGTAATGGTGCGTTCGCCTAAAGCTTTCATGTCGAGCGTCGATCGCAGACTTCGCCCAATCAAACGCTGAATCTCTTGAGTGCGACCCGACAGTTTGAGAAACTCTCGCGATTGGCGTTCGGGCGTGGCTCCGGGCAACATTCGATATTCTGCGGTCAGCCACCCTTCCCCCTTACCCAAGAGAAACTTGGGTACTTTCGGCTCAATGCTCACGGTGCATAACACTTGTGTATCGCCAGACTTCGCCAGCACCGATCCGGCTGCAAATTTGGTGAATCGCCGCTCAAATGAGACAGGTCGGAGTTGATCGGGTTGTCGATCGTCAGGTCGTGTCCAAGTCATGATAATCACCTTAAATCCAGATCAGAATACCTCCCTCGTGTCTAACCTTCTGCCTCTAGCCCTAATCTCTTCAGAATTTCTGCATTCATTGAGCCGCCACTCGACTAATTCATCAAGTCACCTTCATCGTTATCACTTTTCATCAGGCGCTCGATATCCTTCTTAAGCGACTGAAGTGACTGTTGCCGAGTCCGCCGCGACTCCTGCCGATACTTCTTTGTGTCTAACCGGGGTTCATACTGTGCCTCGCCCTTTTTAGACTTCAGTTTCAGTGCCGCATCTGGGTCAGACTGCTGATTGAGGTGAGCTTGAAAGGCGATCGCTTCTTCTAAAAAAGTCAGATAGTGTTCATAGCGCTCCCAATCGCCTCGCACAACACATCCCGGCTCATCGCGATGCGTGCAATCGTTAAATTGACATCTCGCCACCGCTAATCTCTGCCGAATCTCTGGAAAGTGATCTGCTAAATCTTCTGGAGCGCACTCTAAGTCAGGCTGATTAAATCCAGGAGTATCTGCCAGCAGTCCACTACTGGGCAACTCAAATAGCTCAGTGTGTCTCGTGGTATGGCGACCCTTGGCTAGCTTTCCTGACACCGCTCCGGTGCGCAAATTTGCGGCTGGAATCAGTTGATTGATTAAACTCGACTTGCCCACGCCAGAAGGACCTGCGACGACTGTAATCTTCTGACTGAGACGAGCGCTGATGTCCAACAGACCAATTTTCTGACAGACGCTAATAAAAAGTGGACGGTAGCCCCACTCAGCTAAACGCTCCGCCCAATGCTGCTTTTCGTCTAATGTTGCTAAATCACTTTTGCTGAAGCAAAGACAAACTTCTGAGCCTGTTGACTCTGCTTTAGTCAGAAATCGACTCAGTTGATAAGGCTCGATCGTCGGTTCTTTTAGTGCAAACACTAAAAGAATCTGATCAGCATTGGCGATCGGAGGACGATCCAATACAGAACGGCGAGGAAAAATCTCCGCGATCGCTCCACTTCCTTGAATCCAATCTGGCTCCTCGACTCGCACCCAATCGCCTACCATGATGCGCTGACCAATTTTTTTCAACAGCGATCGGCGAGTGCACAGCAGCATCGATTTCAGATGCTCACCTTCAACCCGCACCCAATAATAATTTGCCTGAACCGCCAATACTTTGCCCAGAAGTGCCTCTGGAGCAATCACTTCACTAGAGATAGGGATTAGGCTTTCTGAGTCGGCACTCATCACAAAAAACCTTCCAAGACTAGCAACGAACTTTCACGGCAAAGAACCCCGATCGGTCTTCGATCGCTTCAATCCGATACCCTTCCATCGTCAAACTGTCGGGAACTTGCTCGATCGGCTCACCGGGATCGAGCCAAACTTCTAGCAAAGAACCGGGCTGCATCTGTTCAAGACGCAGCTTAGTGCGAACGAAGTTGATCGGACAAGGGGTTCCGCGTAAATCCATCTGCATGTCAGAATCATGACTCATCCGCCAAATACCTTACCGAAAAACCCTTCAATTCCGCCTTTGCCGACTCGATCGCCTCGAATCTTTGCCAATTTCTCTAACAACTCTCGCTCCTCAACACTGGTGCGAGTCGGAATATCCACCGAGATGGTAATCAAATGATCCCCACGACTCACAGGATTGCCCAACTTAGGCACACCCCGATTTTCTAACGTCAAGACCGTATTAGGTTGCGTTCCAGGCGGAATCATCAGTTCTTCAGTTCCATCTACCGTATTGATCTCCAGACGGCTCCCTAAGATAGCTTGCAGGTAGCTCACCTCAATCTCAGACAGGATGTTGATGCCCTCGCGCCGAAACTCAGCATCCTCATTGATAAACAGATAGACATACAGATCGCCAGCAGGACCGTTTCGCTGCCCCGCATCTCCCTCGCCCGAAACTCGCAGACGCGTGCCGTTATCAACTCCGGCAGGAATCGTAATTTTGAGTTTCTTGGTTTCCTGCCGCTGCCCATCGCCACCGCAGACTTCACACTTTTCCTCAACCACTTGTCCCGTTCCATTACAGGTTGGGCAAACAGAAACTTGAGTAAAGCTACCAAACGGTGTGCGGGTGGCACGACGAACTTGACCTGCTCCAGAACACGTCGAACAGGTATGTGGGCGAGTTCCAGGTTTTGCCCCTGAACCGCTACAGTTTGTGCAGGTTTCTAAATGGCTAATCCGAATCTCTTTTTCGCCACCAAAAACCGCTTCTCGAAAATCCAGTTTGAGGTCTAGCCGCAAGTCGTCTCCCCGAACCGGACCGCCTCGGCGACGGGCAGTTTGCTGACCGCCAGGAGCACCCCCCGAAAAGCCGCTAAAGAAGCTTTCAAATATGTCTGCGAAGCCTCCCATATCACCAAAATCTTGAAACCCAGCCGCACCTGCCGCAGAACTGACTCCTGCTTCGCCAAAGCGATCGTATCGGGCACGGGTTTCTGTCTCTGAGAGCACTTCATAAGCTAAGTTAATTTCTTTAAACCGCTCTTCAGCTCCCGTCTCGCTATTGACATCGGGATGATATTTGCGCGCTAAACGACGATAGGCTTGCTTGATTTCTTCTTTGTCCGCTTCGCGAGCGACACCTAGAATTTCATAATAGTCACGAGCCATAGAACGCTGTGTCAGGGGTAGAGGGGGCTAGGTTCTCAGACTTCTTACAAACCGCAATTTTGGCTGAGTCAAAACTACGGCTTCAGACCTAAATCTAGCATTTATGTAAGAAATCTAGCGGATGGATGAGATCAGAAACACGGGCAAACCGCAGAAAATTCTGAGTAGATACCTTGAGTACACTTGCTCAATCCACCGCTTCATAGTCAGCAGTGATCGTAGCATCATTCTCAAAGTTTGCCGGGATGGTTGCATCATTGTCGAAATCGAAATCGCTGTTTGAGGAAGGCTTTTTAGAAGCCCCATTGCTTGTCGATTCACTTGAGTCTTCGTGGTCTTGGTTCAGACCTCCATAAACCGCCGCCCCGATCGCAAACAAAATCTGTTGCAGTGCATCCACTTTCTGAGTCAGATCCTCAATGCTGATTTTGGAATCAGCGATCGCGTTCTTGAGTTCATCAACTTTTTCGTTTGCCTGATCTTTGAGGCTATCGCTAATAAATTCGCCATTATCTCGCATCGTCGATTCATAGCTGGCAAATAAGCCATCTGCTTTATTTCTCAGCTCGACGCGATATTTCCGCCGAGTGTCTTCTTCGGCAAAGACTTCTGCTTCTTGTTTCATCCGCTCAATTTCGCTGCCGCTCAAGCCACCTGTATTGGAGATTTCAATACTCTGTTCGCGATTCGTCCCTTTGTCACGGGCAGAAACTTTGAGAATCCCGTTGGCATCAATATCAAACGCCACTTCAATCTGAGGGACTCCTCGCGGGGCTGGTGGAATTCCGGTCAGTTGAAATTTACCTAAACTCTTATTGTCTTTCGCCATCGCCCGTTCACCTTGAAGGACGTGAATCTCAACAGAAGTTTGTCCGTCAGTGGCGGTAGAGAAAACTTGCGTTTTGCTCGTTGGAATCGTGGTGTTGCGCTCAATGACTCTGGTAAAGACTTCTCCTAACGTCTCGATCCCTAACGAGAGCGGTGCCACATCCAGCAGCAACAAGTCTTGCACTTCTCCACCCAAGACTCCCGCTTGAATAGCCGCCCCTAGCGCCACCGCTTCATCTGGATTGACAGAACGATCGGGGGCTTTCCCATTAAAGAATTTACGCAGCGCATCTTGAACTGCCGGAATGCGAGTGGAGCCGCCGACCAAAATGATGCGATCGATGCCATCAATGGTCAATTCTGCATCTTTGAGTGCCTGTTCCATTGGCTCGATCGTGCTCTGGATCAGGGCACTAGCAAGTTCTTCAAACTTGGCACGCGTCAACTCCATCTCTAGATGCTTGGGACCCGTCTCATCGGCGGTGATGAACGGCAAGTTAATCGTCGTGCTAAGCGTCCCAGAAAGCTCAATTTTGGCTTTCTCTGCTGCCTCTCGCAGTCTTTGCAGCGCCATCTTATCGACTGATAGGTCAATGGTTTCTTGCTGCCGAAAGGCTGCCATCATCCACTGAACGATGCAGTCGTCAAAATCATCGCCGCCGAGATGGTTGTTTCCGGAGGTTGACTTGACTTCAAATACGCCATCTCCTAGCTGAAGGATTGACACATCAAAGGTGCCACCTCCCAAGTCGAAGACTAGAACACATTGTTCTTGATCCGGTCGATCTAAGCCATAGGCAAGAGCAGCCGCCGTTGGCTCGTTGATAATTCGCAGAACTTCGAGTCCAGCGATCGTCCCTGCATCTTTGGTTGCCTGACGTTGAGCATCACTAAAGTAGGCAGGGACAGTAATCACCGCCTGCGTAACGGCTTCTCCTAAGTAGTTCTCAGCATCTTGTTTAAGCTTTTGCAGAATGATCGCTGAAATCTCTTGCGGCGTATAGTTGCGCTCTCGTGGCGGCGTATAGTTGCGCTCTTGAATTTGCACGTCAACCGTATTGTCTTTACCCTTGGCGCAGTTATAGGGAACGCGAGAACGCTCTGTCTGAGTATCGTCCCAACGACGACCAATGAAGCGTTTGATGCTGAAGATCGTATTTTCAGCATTTGTGACAGACTGACGTTTGGCTAGCTGCCCTACTAGACGATCGCCCGCCTTGCCAAAGCCAACCATGCTGGGGGTCGTTCTTCCACCCTCAGAGTTAGAGATGACAACAGGCTGACCGCCTTCTAAGACAGCAACGCAACTGTTGGTCGTACCTAAGTCGATACCAATGACTTTTCCCATAGCTAGCGCCGATGAAGATTATGCGAGATGAATGCGGATCTGACAGATTGATGCAGCCGATGTGTGGAATTTGCGTAGTGATCTACGAAAGTATTCACCCAGTCGGTCGCTTAATCCGAATTATTCCCTATCTCAAAATGTTTGTAACGTTCTCGCCGCAAATCAAGCAAACTGAAAGCCCTGAATGAGTTGGTTTTGAGCGTAGCACAGGCTTTCATTTAGCAGCAATAAACCTACAAACTCTTGATGTGGAAGTCATTCAGCCGTTACTAATGGTGGAGACTCTGCCCCCTCTTCTGGCGGTGCTGCAACCTTGACCATCGCGTGCCTTAAAACTCGATCGCCCAACATATATCCTCGCACAAGTTCTTCGATCACCGTACCCTCTGGGTGTTCACTAGTGGCTTCTCTCATGACAGCTTCATGAAGGTTGGGGTCAAACTCTTTGCCTTCCGATCGCATCGGAGCGACTCCAACTCGTTTTAGACAATCAACCAGTTGCTTATAAACACTCTGATAGCTCTTGTGGATGTTCATTTCTCCATCAGTCTGGGGTTTGATCTGCGATCGTGCCCGCTCAAAGTTATCAACTACGGGCAACAACTCATTGATTGTCGAGCACTTAATTTGCTGCTCTAAGTCTTCTTTCTCTTTCTGAGTGCGTCTACGAAAATTCTCGAAATCTGCCGCAATTCTCATATATTGACTACTGCGGTCTTCTACTTGCGCTTTAAGAGCCTCTAGCTCTCGCTCCTTTGCAGCGAAGGTTGCCCGCAGATCCATAAAGGCGGCTTCATAATCCGTGTCGTCTTCCACCGTAGTTTCAGGCAGAGTACCTTCGACTCCTGGCTCTATGTCAGCACCTTGAGCCGTTATCTCAGGTTCTGCTACGGGCACCCCTTCCGAATGGGTTGCTGAGGCTTGAGTCTCTTCTAGCTGATTTTCTTCAATCATTGTGCGCTTATCCCCTTTTCAACGATCGCCTTCACTAAGGCTTCTTCCTTCATCCTACCTAATCGGTTCCAGGATGCTAGGTTTCCACGAGCCGCCAAACGTAAAGCATCATAGCCTGATGAAAGCATTTTGACCGAATTTCAGTAGAAGAAGTAGGCAGGTTGGCTAGGGCTGAACTTGAGAGATGTAGAGACCTGGAAACGATTCTCTAAAAATAGTCACAAAAAACCTGGCGATAGCTATCTACACCAGCTATCATCTGTACCAACTTCTGTGTTTCGAGCGTTCCTTGTTAGATTTGCCACTACTATGATTTCACCTGGTCAACCTTGTATGTCTCTCAATGACAGATGAGGCTGTTTGAATCAAGTGCACAGAGCTTGGTAGCTCCGGTGAAATGCGTAACGCTTCTTTCTTAAGTTCTTTGGGAATCTTTTATAAGGAGATCTTCATTCATCAGTTATGACTAACTCTTCTTCTCAGCGCCGCGCTCTAATTGTCCAGAATCATTTTTCTCCGTTTGGAAATAAGCTGATTCAGTCTGGCTTTGTGAACAACGAGCAGTTAAGCCAAGCACTCGCTGAGAGCCGTAGATCAGGCGAATCTCTAGCAACTGCCCTAGAGAAAATTAAGGGGCTACCACTGCCACCAGATTTACTTCGTCAGTATAAGAAGCAGCAACTGTTTGAACTGAAGATTCTCTATGGAGTGGAGTCACTCGACCCCGAAATTAGCCAAATCTCGGCAAATCAAATGAGTCAACTGATTGACACGTTGATTCCGATCGAGATCTGTAGTCGCTATAAGTTGCTGCCTCTCGCCCAAAGCGACGCGCAACCGCCTTTCGTTCTAGTGGCGATGGTTGATCCTGACAACCTGGCTGCCCAAGACGATTTGAATCGAATTTTGCGCGCAAAAGGCTTGAGTCTACAGCGATTGGTCATCACGTTAGAAGACTATCAGCGTTTAATGTCACAACACCGTGACAATGCGCTCGAACTCCAAAAGCAGATAGAGCAACAGTCGAAAGTCGATGTCAAGTCGGACCTTGAAGGGCTAGAGTCTTTAGGAGAAGATCTCGATGATGACGCTTCTGAAGTTGATCTGGATGCCTCTGATGCAGAAGCTGCACCTATCATTGCCTTAGTCAACAAAATCTTGATCAAAGCTCTGCAAATGGGTGTGTCAGATATCCACATTGAGCCACAGGAAGAAGTGTTACGGGTTCGCTTTCGGAAAGATGGCGTGTTGCAAGAGGCGTTTGAGCCCTTTCCTAAGAAAATTATTCCAGCCGTCACAGCCCGCTTCAAAATCATTTCGCTACTGGATATTGCAGAGAGACGAGTTCCTCAAGATGGTCGCATTCGGCGCATTTATGATGGGCGTAAGGTAGATTTTCGAGTCAATACCCTTCCTAGTCGCTACGGCGAAAAAGTGGTTCTGCGGATTCTCGATAATGCCGCAACGCAGTTGGGGTTAAACAAACTGATCACAGATCAAGTCTCACTCGAAACCGTTCAAGAAATGGTCAGCCGTCCTTTTGGATTGCTTTTAGTAACGGGTCCAACAGGCTCTGGTAAAACTACCACTCTTTATTCTGCTTTAGCTGAACGGAACGATCCGGGCGTGAACATCAGTACGGTAGAAGATCCGATCGAGTATTCGCTCCCCGGTTTGACTCAAGTTCAGGTTCTTCGTGAAAAAGGAATGGACTTTGCAGCCGTCCTTCGAGCCTTTTTGCGGCAAGATCCCGATGTGATTCTGGTGGGTGAAACCCGTGACCGTGAAACCGCAAAGACCGCGATCGAGGCTGCCTTAACTGGACACCTGGTTTTAACCACACTGCACACCAATGACGCGGCTGGCGCGATCGCCCGACTTGATGAGATGGGGGTTGAACCTTTCATGGTATCGGGCGCATTACTAGGGGTCGTGGCTCAACGTCTCGTCCGGCGTGTGTGCGATGAGTGTCGCCAACCCTATACGCCAACCACCGAAGAACTGGCACGGTTTGGCTTATCGAGTTCTGGCGATTCTCAGTTAACGCTCTATAAAGCCAATACGCTGACAGCCCTGGACATCCAGCAGGCAAGAGCTAGTGGAACTCTGTGCCAGAAGTGCGGCGGCGCTGGTTATAAAGGGCGCTTGGGAGTCTATGAGGTGATGAAAGTCACCGAACGGATTCAAGCCTTGATCACCGAAGGGGCACCAACCGAACGTATTAAAGAAACTGCTGTTGAAGAAGGAATGCAGACGTTACTTTCCTACAGCTTGAATCTAGTGCGGACAGGTCTGACGACCTTCGAGGAAATTGAGCGGGTCACCTTTACAGATACCGGACTGGAGGCAGAACTTCGGACGAGGCGCAAGAGTTCGCTGACCTGCCGTTGCTGTGGAGCAGAGATGCAGCAAGAGTGGTTAGATTGCCCTTACTGCACGACCTCACGGTTTCAGGAATAGTGGCTAGCCGATCGTCCCTTACAAAGTCTGTGATAGCACGGAGGCGATCACTGGGTAGACTAAATTCCAAAAACTGACTTAGACATCCACAAGTATCGAAGGAGCAAAACGCATGGAGTTGATGATTGAAGACCTAATGGAGCAACTGATCGAGATGGGAGGGTCTGACTTGCACTTAACCGCAGGGTTGCCTCCCTACTTTCGGATTAGTGGACACCTCCAGCCCATTGGCGATCAGGCGCTCAATGCTGAAGAATGTCAGCGCCTCATCTTCAGCATGTTGAATAATACCCAACGCAAGAACCTAGAGCAAAACTGGGAGCTAGACTGCTCCTACGGGGTGCGAGGTCTGGCACGTTTCCGGGTCAATGTCTATAAAGACCGGGGCACTTATGCAGCTTGTTTGAGAGCGCTGAGTTCTAAAATCCCCAACTTTGAAAAACTCGGACTTCCCGATGTCGTGCGAGAAATGTCAGAAAAGCCCAGAGGCTTGATTTTGGTCACAGGTCCGACAGGTTCAGGTAAGACGACGACGCTTGCCGCGATGATCGACTTGATCAACCGCACGCGCGCCGAGCATATTTTAACGATCGAAGACCCGATCGAGTTCGTCTATGAGCCTGTTAAAAGCTTGGTGCACCAACGTCAACTCGGCGAAGATACTAAGAGCTTTGGGAATG
Source organism: Phormidesmis sp. (assembly GCA_965277365.1). Lineage (GTDB taxonomy): Bacteria > Cyanobacteriota > Cyanobacteriia > Leptolyngbyales > Leptolyngbyaceae > Phormidesmis_A. The sequence goes on from CBDICO010000012.1 coordinate 406,249, forward strand.
CGCTCAAAGCAGCTTTGCGGGAAGATCCCGATATCATCCTGGTGGGTGAGATGCGGGATCTGGAGACGATTTCGCTTGCCATCTCTGCGGCTGAAACGGGTCACCTAGTCTTTGGCACTCTACACACCAGCTCGGCTTCTCAGACAGTCGATCGAATGATTGACGTGTTCCCGGCTGAACGTCAAACCCAAGTCAGAGTGCAGCTATCTAATTCTTTGGTAGCAGTGTTTAGTCAAACCTTAGTGTCCAAGAAAAGCCCCAAACCCGGTGAATATGGACGGATTATGGCACAAGAGCTGATGATTATTACTCCTGCCATCTCTAACCTGATCCGGGAAGGCAAAACCGCTCAAATTTATTCTGCGATTCAGACCGGAGGAAAGCTAGGGATGCAAACGCTAGAAAAGGTGCTAGCAGATCTCTATAAAGCGGGGCAGATCACCTTTGAATCAGCAATGTCTAAGACCTCGCGACCAGACGAGCTTCAAAGACTCATTGGGGGAACGCCCGCAGTCGCAGGTGGAGCCAAACGTTAAGAAGTTCTGCTTGTCGGTTTCTCTCATTGCCAGTGCAGGATGCTGATCATCGTTCTCCCGACTGCACAGAATCTGCCTTACAGTTTGCAAATCAGCACTTCACTCTTCATTTAGATTCTGAGCCATGCCTACCTATGTCGCCCGTGTCCGAGATGCTAAAGGAAATGCCAAGAAAGAAAAAGTGGTCGCTGACTCTCTTGGAGACGCACGAGCAACCCTTCGAGACCAGGGGTTCTTCGTCCAAGAACTCAAACAAAGTGAAAGCTTTGACCCCAATAACATCTTTGACCTTAAAAAGTTTAAAGCTGCGACAGCTCAGGTGTCCGTCAAGGACAAAGCAGTGTTCTCACGCCAGTTTGCGGTACTAGTGAACGCTGGTGTAGCAATGGTTCGCGGTTTGGGGGTGCTTTCTGATCAATGCACAAACCCGAAGCTCAAGAAAGCGTTGATGGAAATTAGTGCCGACGTTCAGCAGGGCACTAACCTCTCTGAAGCTATGCGTAAACATCCTCAATGTTTCGACGGGCTTTATACCAGCATGGTGCAGGCTGGCGAGGTGGGCGGAGTGCTAGATGAAGTGTTAGATCGTCTTGCTAAATTGCTAGAAGATGTTGCACGCTTGCAGAACCAGATTAAGTCGGCAATGACTTATCCAGTTGTAGTGGGGATTATCGCAACTCTCATTTTTCTGGGGATGTCCATCTTTTTGATTCCCATCTTTGCTGGAATTTTTCAGACGATTGGGATAGAGTTACCTGCCTTTACCTTGGCGATGCTGAATATCAGCTATTTCCTTCGCAGCCCCAATGTGATTATTTTGGTTATCTTGGTTCCTCTAGTGGTCTTTTCTTACAAGCAGTATTACAAAACGCGGGTGGGACAAGAAACAATGGATCGGTTCTTTTTGAAAATGCCACTGTTTGGAGATTTGATTCAAAAAACGGCGACGGCTCGGTTTTGTCGAACCTTTGGCGCATTGACTCGATCTGGCGTGCCAATTTTGACTTGTTTAGAAATCGTGCGAGACACTGCCGGAAATCAAATTATTTCTAACGCGATCGACGAAGCTAGAAAAGAGATTCAGACAGGCGGCATGATCAGTATTGCTTTGCAAAAAGAACAGGTGTTTCCGCCAATGGCAATTCAGATGATGAGCATTGGGGAAGAAACCGGAGAACTCGACAAAATGCTGATGAAAGTCGCTGACTTTTATGAAGATGAGGTCGAGCAGGCAGTAAAAGGTTTAACCAGCATCATGGAACCCATCATGATTCTATTTCTAGGTGCCATGGTTGGAAGTATTCTACTTGCGATGTATCTACCGATGTTTAAAGTGTTCGAGAAGCTCGGCTAACATCGTCGAAAACTTCAAGCAACGCGAGGTCAGAAGTTAGACAAGATTCAGTCCTAGCTTCTGGCTTTTTTATTGAAAGCTAAATTCTATGGCAATCCAAAAATCTCACTACGAAGAACTGCTAGCCGCTTATAGTCAACCTGCTGAAGCGATCGCGCTTCTCAAACGCTATCGGGCTTATCTAGAACTGTTGCCCAGTATGCGAAGACCCGAAGAAAGTGTGATCACGATTCCGCTGCCGATCGTCAAGCTGCGTCACTCGTCTCCTTCTGCGAGCGGTCATATGACTATCACAACGGTTGAGTCGGTGATGCTGCCTTGTGAAATCGCGATCGTCCTATGCGATCCAGAGTGGAAGATCAAAACAGGTCGCGAAATTTTTATCTTCATTCATCAACCTGAAGAAGATTTTTCTGACCTTTTGGGTCGCTGGCGACGGATTCAAATCCTGCTAGATAAAGACTATGAATGGGTGATGCCTCCTCGCTATCAGCACATTCTCAGCGAAGGTGATGCCAAGATTTATCCCCTTTTTGTCGTTTTTGAAGAAACTCCTGAGCGGATCAAGAAAGGACTTAAAGGGGCTTACTTACCGTTTGTGACTCAAACATTAGTCCTTAGCGAAGAGGAGACTAAAGAGCTGGTTCCTGAAGTTGTGGAAACAGAGGATTAAAAAAGGCTCCCGTAATTTCTCGCGGGAGCCTCATCTTTAGAGAGTAGTCGAAGACTAGCTTCCCTTCTTTTTAGACTTCATCTTTTGTTTACGCCGACTCGTTGCAACCATCGCATGATCAACCGGAAACCCAACGACGGGAATCACTTGATATTGACGATCGTCTTCAAGCTGTTTCAAGTCCGTGTAGTCAACCCAATGAATGCAATCAACAGGGCACGTCTCGATCGCTTCCTGAACTAAATCTTCTGAATCTCCATCCTGACGAATGACGCGAGAGCGCCCGTAGTCAGGCTCAATATAGAAGGTGTTGCGAGCCACATGAGCACAGTGCTTGCAGCCGATACAGATTAGCTCATCAACATAAACACCCTTCTGCCTAGATGCGCCACCTAGCTCTGGTTCAAACCCCGATCGGGCTTCTGCATCGCGCAAAAATCCACCTAATTCGGGTTCAAACCCTGTTCTATCTGCAATTAAAGGAGCACTTGATGGGTCTGGATCGTGTGACGAGGACATTACGCACTCCAGCGTTGCAAAACTAGACGGATAGAGCCATCTTGATTACGCTTCTGCTCTGTGAGTTGAAACCCTTTTTGAGAGCTTTCGCTGACGATCGTGTGATAAGCATAGCGCTGAGTCACTTTGCTTAAGAAGCGATCAACTGGGCTGTCTTGTTTCCAAAATTGCAGATCAGAGACGAGTTCGTAGGATTGACCATTCCAAGCAAACCCGATGTCATAGCCGTTGTCTTGTTCGATCGCAACTTCGGCAGTGTGGGTCAGACCTTTATAGCCTCTCACTTCACAGGGTCCCGATTTCCAATCAATACCGAGGTCAGTTAAAGCAGACTGTAACGAGGACAGATTACGGATCTGGGTTTTAATTTGGCTAAAGTGTGACATGGCAGTTGTTAACGCATCTAAAACTTTACAAAGTGAAAAAGCTTACCAGGGGCTAGAAGTCGCTTGAGCCGAGACTGTCGCTGACTGCTGAACGACCTGCGCGAAATATTCAGATGTTTGCTCTTGGATTAGGACATGACCAAGTTGTGCCTCGATCGCGGCTGTCACCTCTGCACAGGAAGCTCCAACGATGCCCGTAACCTTCTCTTGCACTCGACCGTCTGGGTATATCACAAACTCTAGCGTTTCCATACTCTTGACTCTACAAAAGGTTGATATAAAAAACTGAATGGCTGATATCACTGGGGGCGGAGCACATCCTCGCCCTGAATTCCTCACCCTCTACTAAGCTTTTCAGCAATCGGCTCACTGCAAATCAAAAGGTTACAGAAGCTAATAATTTATGAGAGTGATCAAGAGTGTAATTGTAAGTTTCGCTTAACTTCTGATTGCAGTCAAGTAAGCAAGCCACCTAACCATCGTTACATAAGTTCATACTTTATCTGGGTTCATCTGTTCTTCTGCCCAGGGAGTGATCTACGATATTTTACAATTTTCCGTCTATTTAACTAAGCTTTTCACGTATAAGAACTAAGTGTAGATAAGTGGTTCAAGATGCAAAACCTTGAGTGCTTTGAGCCATAAAATACTAAGCTCTCACATCACAAGCTTTTCGAGAGATAAGAGATGATCCTCTGAGGGGTCACGCCCCATGTGTACTTAGAGAAGTATTGAGTGATAATCGCTACAGCAAGTGCTCCCCCTACGCTCTCTCTGTTCTCTGAAGCTATGCAAACTGAAAAGGTGTCTTCTATCTCTCTAGGAACCTTGCTCCGACAACGGTACCTGATCAAGCAAGTTTTGGGTCAAGGTGGTTTTGGACGAACCTACTTGGCGATCGACCAAGAACGCTTTAACGAACTCTGTGTTTTAAAGGAGTTCACGGTTCCCTATCCAGATAATGCGCTAATCGAGAAAGCCAAGACCTTGTTTCAACGGGAAGCCAGTACGCTTTACCAGATTCAGCATCCTCAAATTCCCCGGTTTTGGGCAGCCTTTGAAGATGAGCAACGCTTATTTTTAGTGCAAGACTTTGTGAAAGGGCAGACCTACCGAAGTTTGCTGCAAGCGCGGAAACAAAAAGAGCAAGCGTTTTCTGAGACAGAAGTGCTGTATTTGCTCAATCACTTGCTCCCTGTTCTCAGCTATCTCCACGATCGCGACATTGTGCATCGTGACATCTCCCCCGAAAATATTATTCTCAGAAGTTCAAATCACGGGTTAGAGCAACTGTTTGGTCAACCTATTAGTGAAAACCCATCGGTAGAACTGCCTGTTTTAATTGACTTTGGAGCCGTGAAGGAAGCGGCAAGTCATTGGCCGATCGTGTCCAATATTACTCGCGTCGGCAAAGTGGGCTACGCACCCCCCGAACAGTTGCAAACCGGAAACGTTTCTCCTCACAGCGACCTCTATGCGCTGGGTGCTACTGCCTTGGTGCTGCTGACGGGTCGTGAACCTCAAGTGCTGCTAAACAGCCAAACCTTGGCGTGGCAGTGGCAACCCTACGCCAAAATCAGTGAACTGCTGGCTCTGGTTTTGCAAAAAATGGTGGCATTGCAGCCGAGTGATCGCTATCAATCAGCGCGAGAAGTGTGGGCAGACTTGCAGCCGTTGATGGAAGAAGCCATGCAAAGTACACTTCTCAACCCGATGATGCCGCTAACGCGGCTAGGCGATCGCGAAATTGTCCCTGCCTCACGCGATCACGCTGACTCACCCACAAACACCCCTATCAAGACTCAACTCTATATGGCGGCTAACTACCAGGAAGATGCCTGTTCTCCACGACTGCCGGAGAAAAGGACATCCAATCAACCTAGACAACCTAAAACAAAAAAAATTGGAGTAGGAGCGGCTCTTACAGCGAGTCTCTTAGTGATCACGGGTATTGGATTGCACGTATTTAGAGTCAATCCGCCCCTCGGTTCAACCCAGCAAGCAATCAGCTTTGATGTAAGCAGAGGGGCTGCTAACACCAATCAACTGAGCAACAGCCAACCACAGCGGCTTGAGTTTCCTGCTGGTGAAGTCTCGACTGTAGTCCCTGGTAGTCTACAAGGTGACTCAAAGCCCTACACTCTAGAAGCCTCTCAAGGGCAGCTTATGACCGCTACGCTAGAGGGGTCGTCTGGAGTCGTGATGAACGTGTTGCGCGCAAACCAGCAGGGCATCGACACATCTGCTTATCAGACCCGCAATTGGACAGGGCAACTTCCAGCAACTGAGCAATATACGATTCAGGTGATGGGGAATGGAACCTATTCTCTAGATATTTCCATCACGCCGCTCAATGGGTCTAACTATTCAGACGTGCAGCGAGTCAAGTTCGATCGTGGTAAATCAGGAACGACGGTGACAGGTAGAGTTCAAGCCAATCACAAGCGCCAATATTTGCTAAAAGCGAAAAATCGGCAGATTATGGCAGTGAAATTAGCAGAAGGAAACGTGAACTTTAGCGCGATCGCTCCCAATGGTGAGCGCATCGGCGGTAGTAGCAAGTCTCGTGACTGGCAAGGAAGACTACGAATGGATGGTGACTATGTGATCGAGGTGTCATCTGCTAAAGCCGAGGACTTTGTGCTTTCGCTAGACGTTTATTAGCAGTGAGTGGGTGGTGAAGTCGGAGCGTTTTATCAATGCCCCGACTTTTTTATTGACCACTGCCCGACTGTAGGAAGGTCTCAACCGTTCCGTCTGGGCTGAGGACGACTCGAATTACAGCACTATTCCTGCCCTTAAGCGGTGAAACAAACGGTTCATTCCAAGGAGGCATTCCGGTGCGATCGATATAGTCACCTGCAGCTTGATTCAACGCATCCATACTGCGGATCGAGCCATCCGCGTTAAGCATAATACTGTACTGTAGCTTTTCGGTTAGCTCTGGGCGAGGTTGCCAATGCTTCTGAAAAAATTGTCTAACCTCAGCGACTTGAGGAATCGTATCGAAGGCAGTGCTGTCTCTATCAAGAGAGGGGCTTGATTCAGCACGATTCGTGCCATTTGTGCTGCTGAATGGGGTTGCAGCTCGTTCTTCTTCGGAACTTTGACCCGCCGCAGACGGATTTGTAGTGATACGACTCTTAGCAACACCTGTTCTACTAATCGGCACAGGAGACACGGGATAGGAACGATTACCAGACGGTGCAGGCTGAATGGTGAGTCCGGGTGGTGGCTCTACCGGGACAGAGTTAGCAGGAGGAGCAGGCAAGACTGTAATTTTGGGCAAATTTCCAGCCGTCGGGGCTGTGCTGATGGAGGGAGCAGGGGGATTTAACGAAGTGAGCGGTGGGGGAGCCGTCGGTAAGAGGGCAGACGGGCTAGGACTGGGACTACTAGGCAACGGTTGAACGGCAAGACGCTGATCGCTGCTGCTGGCTCCCTGGCTGCTGGTAGCAACGGTTTGAGTTTGGGAAGAGCGATCGAGCAACCGCAAAACTGAGGTAGTCAGCCCAAATGCGATCAGAGCAGTAGCTGCGAGACTTGTCCATTGGGAAGATTTTGACCAAGCGGGACGGTTGAGATTTGGGAGTGCTGTTACATCGGTCGCATAGTCATCCAAGGCGCTTGCCAGATCTGCGAGTTGCACAGCACTTAAGCGAATCGATGCGCCCGATTCTTCGGTTGCCAACGTTCCTAAAAATAGCTCGTGAGACAAAATGCCACTTGGCTGGATGGAGATTCTAGCGGGGTTTGTCTCAACAAAGGGGGCATCTTGGGGAGTAGGGCAAGACATCACGCTCAATGGGGAGGCGGTGTCTGACTGACCCAAATTTAAGGAAGCACCTCCTAAGTGAGCCGCGCTGAGGAGGGTAGTGGATTGGTTGAGAAACTGCTGAACATAGGTTGTAACAACATGGGAGAGAGCCTCTAGCTGAGTGCGATCGCCCCGCACTGTGATCCAACAATCATCACTGACTCGCGGATCGTCAAAGCTGAGTTTAAAGCGCAAATGCTTCAACGCCGAGCGACCCATCCAGCGCGTGAGGGGCGAGTCTTTCGCGGAGATTTCCAGCGTACAGGTGGGCGGCGTGTAGCGTCGAGTCACTGAGTTAGAGAAGGACATGGGTTCAAAAGTGGAATACGTCAGAGAGAATTAGGCGTGAGAAGGCAGAGACGGTTGAGACTGAATCGATCGCTCCAATAAAGTCAGCCAAAGCCGCCGCACTCCATTCTGACTGCCGTAAAATAGGAGATCGATTAAAAGCTTGAGCGCCAGGTGAGTGAGAAGGTCAGTCGGAACGGTTTCACCATCTTCCATGCGCTCTTGATAAGTGTTGTGAAACGCATCTAAATAATTTCCCAACAGGGAAGCTTGGTGAGGCTCTTTGTTCTGTTCGGCAAGCTGTTCTAAAAGAGCAACCGATCGACGAACTAACTCGTTGTGCTGCTTTGCGAGGTGACAGACGATCAACGAGAGTGCCCGTGCTTCTTCGACATCGAGCTTTTTGCGCCCACCTTGACCCTTTCTTAGTGGGCTGGATTGACGTAATCGCCAGAGAGAGACGCGATCGGCAACGACCGATTCTAAACCTAAATCAGTCGCCGCTTGCAGCATCGCCTCAGAACTGATACCCGCGATCGCCTCTAGTGCCAGCAAGATTAAATCCAATTGGGCTTTGATATTATCCAATTGGTCGGGTTCTGGCTGAGAGGTTAAAGACAGGTCTTCCCAATGAGGGGCGGGGTTAGGCGGCTTCACGATAGAGGGCATAGTTACAGAATAAGAGGCGATTTGAGTCCGAGTGAAATGGTTTCAAGTCTTGAAACAAGCGACTTCTGCGACGGAGATAAAGTTTCCTTAAAGAATGATAGGCTTCTTCAGTTTATCGGTAGGGGTGCGGTCAATCTCTCACCCTTTGGGCGTATCGAGTCTAAGAGAGCCATTGCTGACTTAGGAAGAAGGCGATCGCGGCACTGCCGATCGGAACGGTTAAATTATCGATTCCATATTTTGAAAAGGCTTCTAGCCCAGTCGCAACTAGGGAAACGGCTAGAGAAATGAGCCAAGTTTGCCAGATGTTACCCATCGTTGCAAGCAAGATGGAGAGACTGACCGCATAGCTGACCAGTGCCATTGTTCCTGAGCCTTCCCAGGTTTTTTGCATATCCCAAAGTTTGTAGGGGTGACGACCGAAACGCTTGCCAATCAAAGCCGCTAACCCATCACCCCACGTCATCACTAAAATGCCCAACGCTGCATATTGCGGCAGATCAATTGACCAGAACCAGGCAACTAACACACCAATGCTCACCGCGTAAAAAAAAGTGCCGAAGCTTTTACGGCCGATGCTGTTGAGGTTGGGGAGAATTGGCACATAGTAAGACATCAGAGCGATCGTGCTAAACAAAATCGATGCTGAAACTCCAACCCAGGCAGGGATTTTTAGCCACCACGCAATCAAGATCACGTTTCCTGTGCCCATGTGAACCACTTTGCGAATGACTTCGGTTCCTGCGTTGCCAAAGCGATTGGCTCCTTCTGCAACTAAGCCGACGATCGCGAGCCAGACCAAAACAACTCCGATCTGGTAACCCAACGTTTGGAGCAAACTGTCTGGAAGCTTAGGGAGCCAGGAGAGTAGCAATGCGTGGAAGACTAAGCAAGGGATCACGGTAGACGATGAGCCAATGATGTGGATTGGGACTTCCTTATTGTAGAGACTGTTGTATTCTTCTTTGTTTCTTGAGGCAAAGAAAGGAATGGAGGATCATCCTAGAGAATCGTTTTTGGAGAGTTGCCCGATCGCTCAACTCAGTAGTTTTTCCACTTTCAGTAAAGATTTCGTGAAGAACGATCTGTAGAGAGATAAATTTTGGCGTAATTAAGAGTGCCTAATGGAAGCCTGTCGGTTGGATATGCAAATGGACGCTTTTCTAATGGTTCCATTGGGGTAGCCGCTTTGGGTTCACTAACGTAACCGAGCAGTGTTTACCCGCTACGCCGATTTTTCCGACTGCTCCGCCGCCTTCTAGCCCTTGCAATCCCATAACAGACGCGCCGAACTACTTGTTTTGGGACCCGTTTCACCCGACTACCAGAGGACACGAAATCCTCGGAGATTACGCCTACTCGGTGCTGAAATCTAAATCGATCCCAGAATCATCACCCGTTGGGGGCTTTTGGCGCTGCGTACATTTTGAGGGGCAGGGGCATCTGTGAGGCGCAAGAAGTTTCTTAAACCAACTGTCACGAACAGGCTGCGATCTGGAGTTCCTTCGGGGGCTGAGTGAATTGCTCGATCGCGGTTTCCAAATGTCTTTGCAAGGTAGTTTGGGGCAACGGTCCTTGAAGATGACTCCAGGGCAAAACCTGCTCCAATGACCAGGTGTCGTAGACGTAAAAGCTCATTTCAGGAAGTTGTCCCCGCAGTTCTTTAAAGGCGCGGCGATAGCTACCCAGCGAGTCGCCATAATGTCGAGTGAGTTCTAGCAGATGAGAGAGGCGACGATCGCCCCGCGATAACAATGCCTGAATCACTGACCAGTTATAGCTTTCGGGACGAAAATCAATGCCTTGAGGACGCAGTTGCTTTTGCAAAAACTGGAGCCGTTTTTCGGCTTGAGTGTTGACCCCAAACCACTGAAAAGGCGTATGGGCTTTAGGGACAAACGTACTGCATCCCAACGTGAGCCGCAGACCCGGAGCCGCCTTTTTGACCTCGCGCATCATGGCGACGGTTTGGTCGAGATCCTCTGCTTCCTCGCCCGGAACGCCTGCCATTCCGTAGAGCTTGATGGCGCTGAGTCCACCCGCTTTGGCGTTGATGGCGGCTTGAATAATTTCGTTGTTGGTCAGCTTTTTGTTGATGATTTGCCGCAGCCGATCGGAGCCACTTTCAACAGCGATCGTGATGGATTTGGTGTCATGGTTCTTCAACGTCCGCGCCAGCTTTTCAGTTACGGTGTTCGTCCGCACTGAGGCAATACTGACTCTTACAGAATCGTTTTGAGGGTGGTTGAGATAGTCCAGCAAGCTCTCAAATTCTGGATGCTGCGTGACGGATGCACCGAGTAACCCTAAGCGATCGGTGACTTGCAGACCCCGTTCGATCGCAGGAATCAACGACTCTTCAACATCAGCAATCCGAAACGGCAACGTGAGGTAACTGGCGAGGCAAAAGCGACACATTTCTGGGCAACTTCGCACCACCTCGACCATGTAAATATTTTCCCAGGCGGCTTTTTCAGTCACGACGGTAGAGGCTGAAAGCGTATTGCCGCGATAGGTTTGCTTTTCGATGCGAGCGGGAATGGTGGAGTCGATCGGCTCAATTCGCTCGATCGTCCCATCAAGACTTTTGTAAGTCACCGTATACAAACTGGGGACGTAGATACCGGGAACTTGGGCCAAATGTCGTAGTTGAGTTGGGCGATCGGCATGTCGAACTTCTTGATACGCATTAATAAAGGCATCCAGCAAAATCTCGCCGTCGCCTAGCAGCATCACATCAAAGAAATCTGCGTAGGGTTCAGGGTTGGCAGTGAGAACGGGTCCGCCGCCGAAGACGATCGGATGATGGGCGCGATCGCACGATCGAATCGGAATCTCCAACGATTCCAGCAAGCTGAGAATGTTGACGTAATCGAGTTCCCACGACATTGAGAAACCCAGAATCTCTGGCTGCGTTGGCAACGATTCATGAACGTCTGTAAATAAGCGACTGACGTGCAAATCATTTCGTGCCGCTAGTGTTGCCCAAACTACCTGATAGCCCAGACTCGTGATTCCCACACTATATTCATTAGGAAACGCAAAGATTAGCGGAATTGCGTCTGCTTGGGGAGTCGCAGAGTTAAAAAGTAAGCGTTCAGCCGCGAAAACAGATGCAGTCACAAGTTATCAGTCTTCTGTTAAGAACAAATTTAGAATCTGCTTTCAGCCTAGCACCTGCTTTTCGTAGATCGCAGCCGCCCGATCGAGTTAACGGGCATCGTAAACAATTTTGCTCAGACAAAGTTTATGACTGGAGTGCAAAGTAGTATCATGAAGTGCTTAATCGAGTCGGCGGCTAACAGGCACTACCCACGAGAGGATATCGCGTATGGCATTTATCATCGCAACCGCAAACATGAAGGGTGGGGTTGGTAAAACTACGCTCACGGTCAATCTAGCGACTTGCCTCGCAAAAAATCATGGCAAGAAAGTTTTGATTGTAGATCTAGATACCCAAATTAGCGCCACTCTCAGTTTGATGCCTCCCGCAGACTTCGCCAAAATTAGAGCCGAAAAACGAACGCTGAGGACTTTAATTAAGCGATCGATTCTGGCAGATAAGCAACTTGCAACTACTGTGCCAGAAGCCATTCGATCGTATGTCTGCAACATCAAAGGGTTAGATTTATTGCCGGGAGATATCGACCTCTACGACGAATTTATGGTGTCTGAAATGTTACACCAAACCGCGACTCGTCAGGGACAAACAAACTTTGAGCAAGTCTGGAATAATTTTGAGAAAACGCTGATTCAAAGTATTTTGCAGCCGATTAGCAGAGACTATGATCTGATTATTTTAGACTGTGCACCTGGTTATAACCTGATTACGCGGAGTGCTTTACTGGCTAGTGATTTTTACTTAATTCCAGCCAAGCCAGAACCGCTCTCTCTGATTGGCATTCAGCTATTAGAAAGACGGATTACCAAACTAAAAGAGACTCACAAAGCCGATACTCCCATTAGTCCCAATCTACTAGGGATTGCGTTTTCACTGTCGGGGAATGTGTTTTCGAGTCGCTATTATGGGCAAGTAATGCGACGATTAAATGAAGATTTTAGTGAAGCAAAACTCTTTAAGACACGCATTCCACCCGATGTAAATGTCTCTAAAGCGGTTGATACATTTACTCCTGTTGTATTAGCAAACCCCAGTACGGCAGGGGCGAAAGCATTTGCAACGATGGCACAGGAGTTTTTGCACAAGCTATCGATGGCGGCAAAAATTGATCAGCCACCGTCTAAATTTGCTTTGTCTTCATTGGATGATTAAGTTTCTACGTTGCTGAATAGAACTGAATGACCCTCACTCCCAACCCCTCTCCCGTCAGAGAAGCTAGGGTGAGGACATTCCCAGAGAGATTGCCACTTCTATACTTCTAAACCAAAAACTTGGTTAAACACCTTGTCAACTTTGTAGCCAGAATCGATCGACTCCATTGGGTCTTTTCTTAAACGGTGACGCAGACAGAGAGTGACGACGCGACGAATATCGTTGATCGTGACTTCGGTGCGACCTTCAAAGGCAGCGATCGCTTTCGCAGCTCGGTTGGTGACGATATCTCCGCGCAATCCATCTACATCTAGCTCTGAGCAGACCTGAGAAATTTTGACTCGCAGATCGTAGTCAATCTCGATCGATTTCAATCGTTCTTGAGCCTTCACCAATTGCTCCTGAAGTTCGATCTGCTGGGGCTGATAGTTCTCTAAAAACTTTTGGGGATTTTGATCAAAATCCGTTCGTTGTTCAACGATTTGCACTCGCAGCACAGGTTCTTTGACGGTGCGAATTTCGGCGTGCATTCCAAAGCGATCGAGCAGTTGTGGGCGCAATTCTCCTTCTTCGGGGTTGCCAGAGCCGACCAGCACAAATCGAGCTGGGTGCCGAATGGAGATGCCTTCTCGCTCGACCGTGTTCCAACCCGACGCGGCAGAGTCTAGCAATACATCTACTAAGTGATCGTCTAAAAGATTGACTTCATCGACGTAGAGAATGCCGCGATTTGCCTTCGCCAACAAGCCAGGTTCAAAGGCTTTCACCCCTTCAGACAGAGCTTTTTCGATGTCGATCGTGCCACAAACTCGATCTTCGGTAGCTCCCAATGGTAGATCGACCATCATCACTTTCTTCTTCGTCACCGGGACTTCTGCACCCTTCTCGACGAGTTGCCGCACGGCATCGCCCATAATCTCAGGATCGCTGGGATGGCTGTTAAAGGGGTCATCGGCGACGACTTCGATTTCTGGCAGCAGATCAGCTAACGCTCGAATGGTCGTCGATTTGCCAGTACCTCGATCGCCCATAATCATCACCCCGCCAATTTTGGGGTCAATGACATTGAGGAGCAACGCCAGCTTCATTTCTTCTTGACCGACGATCGCAGTAAAGGGAAAGACGGCACGGCGACGAGGAGCGGGCGACACGGTACGTCCATTCTGAGAAGTAGCTTCTGTCGTAAAAGTCACGAGATTACCTGCAAAATCAAAGAAATTTTAATCAGCGTACTCAATTGTAAACTACCCCGCGTTCTGAATGCGAAGGCGTTCTGTTGTTCAAGCAGAATCTCAGATAGAACCGAGCCAAACCCGATCGCTTGATCCTAAAATGCCTCTAGGTCATTCAAAACGGTTTTAAATTATGGCGAGTCAGATTCCGGTTGTGGTGAACGGTGCCACGGGCAAGATGGGGCGCGAAATTGTCAAAGCGGTATCTCAAGCGAGTGACATGACTCTGATTGGAGCCGTGGCAAGAAACCCAGAGTTCAATGGGCAAGATGTTGGCGAGGTGATTGGTTGCGGTGCGCTAGAAGTGCCGATTACCAACGATTATGAGTCGATGATGGCGATGCTGTCTCAAGAAAAAGAGTTGGGCGTGGTGGTGGATGTGACGCATCCCGACTCCGTATATGGCAATGTGCGATCGGCGATCGCTTACGGCGTTCGCCCCGTAGTTGGCACAACCGGACTTAGTGCTGACCAAATTCACGAGCTAGAAATCTTTGCCGACAAAGCGAGTACGGGGTGTTTGATGATTCCTAACTTCTCGATCGGAATGGTGCTTCTCCAACAGGCAGCGATTCAAGCATCTCAATATTTTGACCACGTCGAAATTATTGAGCTACATCACAATCAAAAAGCAGACGCTCCGAGCGGGACGGCAGTGCAAACCGCTCAAATGCTGGCGGAGTTGGGCAAAACCTTTAATGTGTCGATCGTTGAGGAGACCGAGAAAATTCCTGGATCGAGAGGTGGACAGGCAGAGGAAGGCATTCGGATTCACAGCATTCGATTACCGGGATTAATCGCTCACCAGGAAGTAATTTTTGGTGCTCCTGGACAAATTTATACGCTGCGACACGACACGAGCGATCGGGCTTGCTATATGCCCGGAGTGTTGCTCTCGATTCGCAAGGTGATTCTGCTCAAAAGCCTAGTCTATGGGTTAGAGAAATTACTTTAAATAAAAAAATGCCTGACTCCTAAAAGCCCCCGGAATCAGGCATTCTATCTGAGGACGCGTTGAACCGAAAATTGCTAAACAAACTTAGTTGCCCCCTAGTTGCTTAACCGTTTCGACCTGCGTTCCTCTGATTTGATCTCATTGTGGAATACAGAAATCAATCACCCCTCACGAGAAGTACTCAAGTTTCGTTACAAAAACTTGAGCGACTGGCAAAGAATCCGTACTATCTCCCTGAGCACTGGTAATCGAGCACATTCAGCCAGTCCGTAGAAAGACTGGAACCGTCAAATCAAGGGCACACAGCCCCACAAAGTTGCACCAGAACGTTGGATTGCGGCTGAAGCAACAAGAGGCTTAAGCCCCTCGTTCTATTGAAAAGTCATACGCCTTGGAGGAATTTGGATGGTCTTAAACCAAATTAGCTGCTATGGGACAGAGGATGGACTCACCCGATGCTATGGAGACGCTGCGGTGAAACGTCGATCCGGGCAAGCCGAACGATCGCTCATAAAAATGCGCCTGAGAACCCCCAGACGCAAAACATTACTTACTTCAAACTTAGTTGGGTCTAGCCCAGTGCCTCAGCACCGCCGACCACTTCTAGAATTTCTTGAGTAATTGCCGCCTGACGTGCTTTGTTATAAGTTAGCGACAATTCTTTCATCAATTCCGAGGCGTTTTCGCTAGCGTTGTTCATTGCTGTCATCCGAGCAGCAAGTTCACTTGCCGCAGACTCTTGCAGCGCTCGAAGCAGTTGGTTATTCAGATACAACGGCAGCAAGGCATCTAGAATCTGCACTGGATCTTGCTCAAAGATCATGTCCTGCGGAAAACTGCTCTGAGTCGGTGCTGTCACTTTCTCCCGCTCGACTTGAAGCTGCCCGCCACGAGTCGTCAACCGGAAGATTTCATCGTCTGGTACTTCTAACCCTTGAGGGTCAAGCGGCAACAGGGTTTGAATCACCGGACGAGAACTGATCAGCGAGACAAATCGAGTATAGACAAGCTCAACTCGATCGACTGTATCCGACAAGAATAAAGACAACAACTGATCCGAAATTTGCGACGCTTCTGCCGCCGTCGGAATCTGCTCTAATCCAATGTAGGTGCCTTCGATCGGTTGCTCTCGACGCTGAAAATACTGAGCCGATTTACGACCCACCACAATAAATTTGTAGCTCAGCCCTTCTGCTTGCAGCTCTTTAGCCCGAATCTCAGCGCGACGAATCACGTTAGAGTTGTATGCGCCACACAGACCTCGATCCCCAGAAATCACTAGCAATGCAACAGTTTTGACATCGCGCTTTCTCAAGAGCGGCAGGTTCGCTTCTTCAAACCGCAGACGGATTTGCAAGCCATAAAGCACTTGGGCAAGCCGATCGGCAAAAGGACGGGTGGCAATCACCTGTTCTTGAGCGCGACGCACCTTTGCAGCCGCCACGAGCCGCATCGCTTCCGTAATCTTTTTCGTATTTTTGACCGACTGAATGCGATCTCGAATGAGTTTGAGGTTTGCCATAATCTTGACCAAGGTTAGGGTTTGGAGTTTGAAGTTCTAGAGTCGGTACCCAAAATTCAAACTCCAAAACAGGTTTATGCAGCAGCTAGGAAGGTCTTTTTATATTCAGCGATCGCTTCCTTCAACATTCCTTCGGCTTCGTCGCTGAGGGCTTTGGTCGTGCGAATGCTGTCGCCATATTTGGGCTTGCTGGTTGCCAAATAGTCGCGCAATCCTTTCGCGTAGTCGGTGATTTTATCAACGGGGATATCATCTAAATAGCCATTGATACCTGCGTAAATGATTGCGACTTGATCGCCCACAGACAGCGGAGAATACTGAGACTGCTTCAGCAATTCGCGCAGACGTTGACCGCGTGCGAGTTGGTTCTGAGTCGCTTTATCCAAATCAGACGCAAACTGAGCAAACGCCTCTAGTTCAGCGAACTGAGCTAGTTCCAGCTTCACTTTACCTGCGACTTTCTTCATCGCTTTGGTTTGCGCCGCCGATCCAACCCGCGACACCGAGATACCTGCGTTTACGGCGGGGCGTAAACCAGAGTTAAAGAGGTCAGACGACAAGAAGATTTGTCCGTCCGTAATCGAAATCACGTTTGTCGGAATGTAGGCTGATACGTCACCCGCTTGAGTTTCAACGATCGGCAATGCTGTCATACTGCCTTCACCCAATTCGGGGCTGAGTTTTGCTGCCCGTTCTAGCAACCGAGAGTGGAGATAGAAGACATCGCCAGGATATGCCTCACGACCGGGTGGACGACGCAACAGTAAGGACATTTGACGATAAGCCTGCGCCTGTTTGGACAAGTCATCGTAAATCACCAGCGTGTGCCTGCCTTTGTACATAAAGTACTCAGCCAGCGATGCCCCTGTGTAGGGCGCGAGGTATTGCAGAGTCGCCGCGTCGTTTGCGTTTGCCGCAACGATGATTGTATAATCCAACGCGCCACGCTCACGCAGCACGTTTGCGATGTTAGCAACCGTCGAAGCCTTTTGCCCGATCGCCACATACACGCAAATCACGTCTTCACCTTTTTGGTTGAGAATCGTGTCTACGGCAACAGACGTCTTACCAGTTTGACGATCGCCAATAATCAATTCGCGCTGACCCCGCCCGATCGGAATCATGGTGTCGATCGCAGTGATGCCCGTCTGCATCGGCTCATACACCGATTTGCGCTCAATGATGCCAGGTGCAGGAGATTCAATTAAACGAAACTCAGTCGTTTGAACGTCGCCTTTGCCGTCGATCGGACGAGCCAACGCATCCACAACGCGACCCACCATTGCGTCACCAACCGGAATTCGGGCAATTTTGCCGCTTGCGGTGACGCTGCTGCCTTCTTGAATGGTGCGCCCATTACTCATCAAGACCGCACCTACGTTGTCTTCTTCGAGGTTGAGCGCGATGCCCACTGAGCCATCTTCAAAATCGAGCAACTCACCGGACATTGCCTTTTCTAACCCATAGATTCGGGCGATGCCGTCGCCGACTTGAAGCACAGTTCCGACGTTGGAAACCTTCACGCCTTGATCGTAGCTCTCGATCTGTTGGCGAATAATATTACTAATTTCGTCTGGTCTGATTGCTGCCATTGGAACCTCTCTTGAAAGATGAAGGGGAAAGCGGAAATTGAGTTTGGGTTTAGGCTTCAGACCATCTGAAACCCTTCGCCTTTTTATGTTGCACTACTTAAACGGAGAGCAATACGTCTCAGTTGACCGCGCAAACTTGCATCAATCACCTGAGAACCGACTTTAATAATTACGCCACCGATCAGTTCACTGTCGATCCGAGTTTCGAGATCGACTTGACGAGCCGAAGTCATTGACTTCACCTGTTCGCGGATGGTGTTTTTCTGGTCGTCGTTGAGTTCGACGGTCGAAATCACTTCAGCTAACACCGCTTGATTCAGCTTTCTCAGAAGCGACTGATACTGCTTACAAATGCCATCCAAAAATAGAATTCGTCGCTTGTCAACCAGCAACCTTAAAAAACTCTTTGTAAATGGATGAATCTGCGCTCCAAAAACCTGGTCTAAAACAGCTTTTTTAGCATCAGATTTTGTCAACGGACTGCTGAGAAACGCTTGCAAGTCGGGCGACTCGTTCCAACTCGATAGAATCCCGGCGACATCTTCACCAAACCGCTCGGTCAAATTGTCGGACTGACCCAGCGACATCAACGCTTGAGCGTAAGGTTCTAAGACTTGAGAGGTCAAAATGCTATCTTTCATCAGGAACCCCCTCCCAGTAATGCAATGCTACGATCGACTAATCTCTGCTGCAAGTCATCGTTCAGACGACCGGGAAGCTCACCTTCTGCACGCTGCATTGCCATCAATGCGATGCGCTGGCGTAGCTCATTGATCACCCGCTCTTGTTCAGAGCCAAGCTCTTGGACCGCCGTTTCCTGCATTCGGGCAACATCTTGTTCAGATTTCACCAAAATAGATTCTCTCGCTGATTTGGCACCCTCTTCAGCAGACGCACGAATTTTAGCGGCTTCAGCCTGAGCTTGCGCTAACTTCTGTTGCTGTGAGGCAAGAGCAGAGGCAGCACTTTGTTTGCGCTGTTCCGCTTCTTTGATTTGAGCTTCGATCGCGGTCGTCCGATCTCCCAAAATCTTACCTAGAAATTTGCGACCAAAATAAACGACAACAGCAATCACGATCAAGAGATTGATCAGGTTAGTTTCTAGGATGTCAAAATTGATACCAAAACCACCTTCCCCCACTGCTTCTGCTGCTTCAGAGCCGAGTAACGTGGCTCCGGCAGCGAGTCGCAAAAAAATTTCCATGACACTATCCACAACTGCACGGTTGACAATCCTAGAGGCGTTAGCGGTTCATTGCTACCACCCCATCAAACTCCAGCTAAAAGCTTATCTAGAATTTCGTGACTCAGCGATTCGACCTGCTGCTCTAGCGTTTGCATCGCAGCCTGCTTTTGCTGATCTAATTCTTTCTGAGTGGCTTCTCGTTGAGATTGAGCCTCTTGTTGAGCCTCAGCAATTTTTTGAGCGGCGATCGTTTGTGCCTCTGTTTGAGCCGCCACGATCGTTGCCTGATATTGTCTGCGAGTCTCGGCTAACTCGGACTCATACTGTTTCGCCAAATTTTCAGCTTTCGCGAGACGCTCCCGCGCATCCGCTTCATTGCTGCGGATGTAATCGCTCCGATCCTCAATAACCTTAGTCAGTGGCTTATAAAACACCGCGTTCAAAATCGCGGCTAAAAGAAGAAACTGCACTGCCATCAAGGGCAGAGTCGCATCAAAGTCAAACATTATCTTGAGTGAGGGTGAGAAAAGTGCAAGACAATTTCAGAAGGTTTGAGCGTTGAGTTTTGAATTCCGTAGTCCAGAACTCAAAACTCAAAACTCTTGACTTTTATGCTGCAAAGGGGTTTGCGAACAGTAACACCAGCGCGATCACCAGACCGTAGATGGTCAGCGATTCCATGAACGCGAGGGTTAACAGCAACGTGCCGCGAATTTTGCCTTCTGCTTCGGGCTGACGCGCAATCCCTTCCACTGCTTGACCCGCAGCGTTACCTTGACCGATACCAGGTCCGATCGCAGCCAAGCCAATAGCAAGAGCGGCAGCGAGAACGGAAGCAGCTTGAACGATGGGATCCATAGTGATTTTCCTTTGGGTTGAAAACAGAACAAATGAGGGTTCGATATCAAATTGGGCGAACCCTAAACACAGTCAAAACGAGAGGCACGAGGAGCTACGGTGCGTGTTCCTCTTCACCATGACCTTCGATCGCTTCATGAATGTAGGCGGCTGCAAGAGTTGCAAACACCAAGGCTTGAATCGCGCTGGTAAATAGACCCAGCAGCATCACAGGCAACGGCACAAACAGAGGCACGAGCAGGACAAGAACCGCCACCACTAATTCATCCGCCAAGATGTTGCCAAAAAGACGGAAGCTCAGGGAGAGAGGCTTGGTGAAATCTTCTAAGATTGCAATGGGCAGCAAAATCGGCGTAGGTTGGATATACTTCGCAAAGTAGCCCAAACCTTTCTTGCTAAAGCCCGCGTAGAAATACGCCAGCGACACGAGCAATGCCAGTGCGACCGTTGTATTGATGTCGTTGGTTGGGGCAGCGAGTTCGCCCTCTGGAAGTTTAATCAGCTTCCAGGGAATCAGCGCTCCTGACCAGTTAGAGACAAAGATGAACAGAAACAGTGTGCCAATGAAGGGCACCCAGGGACGGTAATCTTTCTCGCCAAGCTGGTTTCTTGACAACTCACGGACATATTCCAGCGCGTACTCCATCAAGTTTTGAATGCCTCTTGGCACACGTTGAGCATTTCGGGTTGCCAAAAGTGAGGCAATCACGAGCAGCCCAATCACAAACCAGGACACCAGAAAAACTTGCCCATGCACCTTTAAATTGCCAATCTGCCAGTAGAGGTGATGACCGACCTCTAAACTGGCGAGATGAAATGAGTTGGGAGCAACGATGAAATTTAGCATTTCAGTTCAGGCGGCTTTCCCCAGATTCTAAGGAGTGCAAATTCTGTAACAGACTCAACCACTAGGATCGAGCAAAGTTTGCAAGGTGTAGACGATGAGCGTCGCTTTGTAGGTCAGAAATCCTAAAAAAATAGGTAAGACATGCAGACCATTCCACTGAGTGCCGACGATAATCAGCCCAATAAAGATGGCGATGTGTGACTTGCCTAATTTGTCTTTCTGGCTACCAAGTTGCTCAACATTTCTTGCTAACAACTTCAAGTAAACCACACCTGTGCACGCTCCAAGTAAATAATTGAGAGCGATGTTGAGTGAGTAGAAATACCAAACCGGGAAAAAGATTAAACCCGTCAGGATAAGGGTGATCACTAACAACTCGTGTTGAAGTCGATAGAAATCTTGCATCGATGCGCTGGGTTCTGATGACTCAGAAACAGGCGGTGAAATTTCCTCCATAGCAGGTGCAATCCATGAAGTAGGGCAACATTGCCATGATAGTCATTAAACGCGAATGGAGTCTAATGCAGCCACAACGGCTCGTTTAGCCAATCATTATCGTACCATGCACAGGTAATAATACTTAATGTCAAGCGTGTTTGAAATCGATAAAAAGTAGCGATCGCTGAGAATAATTTCACGTCGCATTCAGGACTTTGAGATGATCCTGTCCGATCTGCAAGATCTGCCCGTCAGTGCCAATTTACCCTACTCAGACGAAATTACTGTGGCTAACGAAGCTCAGAATTTTATTCCCGATTTTCTGCTGTTTTTGTTACAATCCTTTTGGGCAATCGCCTTGATTGGTTCTTTGCGTAGACATGGGAATTTATTACACCGTGGGCATAAACCCCATTCCCGTGGTGCCGGACAGCTTTTTGAGCTTGGGTGTCGATCGCGAAAACCACCGTTAGGTTTTTGGAGTCAGTAAAATTAGCTGTTGCTGTTGCAGAGATCGGACATTCTCTAACTCCAGCGGCACCGTTGATAGAATTTCTGCGATCGTGCATCGTCCCTGATTTTGATCACAGGCTTTCATGAATTCAAACTCTGACTCTAACAGATTCACGATCTGATAGTCATAGTTGAATAAACAGCGACTTGCCCAACCATCCATGCAGGGGCTGCGCTCAGGAGTGGCATTCAGGAGTGCGTCATCCGATGACCAATCGGCTAAGGGCAATTCACCGCGCCCTAAAAAGAATTCGTAGTGAGTGACCGAAGAGGGGTCAAGGAGTTCGATCAGACGGTAGCGTTGACGATCGCTCAATCCTTTTGCTCGTTCAATCAGGTCAGGATTTTTGCCCAACAGGCGATCGAGAGTCCACTGTCGAGGATTTGAGAAGCCCAAAAACTTCAGTCCAGACGCATCAATGAGTTGAAACAGCGTCTCAATGTTGTAGTCAATCTCTTGCGGATGGACATACATATCGGCAAAGCACTCGTCGCGCTGATTCTCCATCGACCAGCGTTCTTTTTCTCGCTGCACCAGCCGATTATCCTCAGGCAGTGTCTCAAAGATCTGACGACCGACTTTTACGCCATCGCGATAGTCGCCTTTTTGGGTGCCTTGCAAGAGGGCGATCGCTTTCTGCATTAGTCCAATTTCCCAGCGTCCCAATTCTGCGTAGACAAAGATGTGCATAATCCCGCCAGGAGCAAGTTTTGTGGCGAGGGATTGAATGCCGCGAATCGGATCAGGCAAGTGATGCAACACGCCTACGCAATTGATCAGGTCGAATTTGCCAGGAAGTTGGTTGGCATCATAGAGGCTGAGATGGTGAAACTCTGCCCGATCGTTGACCGATCGCTGACATCGCTCGCGCGCGATCGCCAACGCCCCCGAACTCAAGTCAATGCCTGTCACCTGCGCATCAGGATTGAGATGCACTAAATACTCAGTGCCGCAACCCGTGCCGCAACCTGCATCTAAAATGCGGATGTCGTGTCGTTTAGGCGCTTGTCCGGTGCAAAAGCTGTAGGCGGCTGACCAGTTCCAGCGCCAGTTATAGCCGGGTGGCGGCTCGTCAAGTAGTGGCTCTGGCGGAAACGGATAAGTGTTGTAAAGCGCTGCAACTGCCGCACTAATCGCTTGAGGATCTGGCATGACAAATCAATATGACAGTAACTTAGAGATCTTAGTGTCTCATTCGTAGAGCCTAGATATCAGGTAGATTGTTGCCAAACACTTTAATAAGCGTTAAGTTATCTAAAGAAATATATCTTTTGAGTGAGGCAATCTAGATGGAAAAGCAAGAAGGCAAAATCGGCTTTACCAAATTTGCTGAGTCTTTGAATGGTCGCCTAGCCATGCTGGGGATCGCGATCGGCTTTGCCACCGAGTTAATGACGGGCAAGGGCATCTTAGCGCAACTCGGCTTGATGTAGTTCTCACAACTCATTTCATCTAACGATCTGCCTGGAGATAACTTGATTACTCTCCAGGTTTTTTGAGTGGAACTCAAAACTCGACGCTCAGCGGGGTTCTAGGAAATGGGATCACGTCGCGAATGTTGCCCATTCCAGTCATGAACTGCACTAAGCGCTCGAATCCTAACCCAAATCCTGCGTGGGGAACGGTGCCATAGCGTCTCAAATCCAAATACCACCAGTAGTCTTTCACGTCCAAGCCTTGCGCCTGAATTCTGCGCTCTAAAACATCGAGCCGTTCTTCTCGCTGAGAACCACCGATAATCTCCCCAATTTTGGGCGCAAGAATATCCATTGCGCGAACGGTTGTTTCGTCGTCATTTAACCGCATATAGAATGCCTTGATTTGTGTCGGGTAATCGGTCACGATCACAGGCTTTTTGAAAAGTTCTTCAGCTAAGAAGCGCTCATGTTCAGATTGCAGATCTAAGCCCCACTCGACGGGATACTCAAAGGTACGATCGCTCTTCAACAAAAGCTCAACTGCCTGGGTGTAAGTGACCCGCTCAAACTCATTTTGAATGATGTTCTCAGCCGTTGTAAGAACTGAGTGATCAATGCGATCGTTGAAAAGCTGCATATCTTCAGGGCATTTCTCTAGCACATAGGAAAAGATGTATTTGAGAAACGCCTCGGCTAAATCCATGTCTCCTTCGAGATCGCAAAATGCCATTTCTGGCTCAACCATCCAAAACTCTGCCAGGTGGCGCGACGTGTTAGAGTTTTCGGCACGAAACGTCGGACCAAACGTGTAGACATTGCTGAATGCCGTTGCCATAATTTCGGCTTCTAGCTGTCCGCTCACCGTTAAGTAAGTCGGTTTGCCAAAAAAATCTTTGCTGTAGTCAACCGATTGGTTCTCAGTTAACGGAACTTTTTTGAGGTCCAAACTGGTGACCGCAAACATCTCGCCTGCTCCCTCACAGTCGCTTGCCGTGAGAATCGGCGTATGAACCCAAATAAACCCCTGTTCTTGAAAGAATTGATGGATTGCCATCGAACACGCATTGCGAACTCGAAAGACCGCTCCTAGTGTATTAGTGCGCGATCGCAGATGCCCAATCTCTCGCAAAAACTCAAAGGAGTGACGTTTTTTTTGCAACGGATAAGTCTCTGCGTCAGCTTCACCATAGACGATGACAGAATCTGCCTTGACTTCAATGCGCTGCCCTTTGCCCGGAGATGGCACCAAGATGCCAGACACCTCAACCGATGCCCCCGTGCTGAGTCGCTTGACTACAGATTCATAATCCGATAAGTCAGCGTTCATTACCACTTGCAGACCTGCCATCGACGAACCATCGTTCACCTCGATAAACGAGAAGCCTTTTTGCTCGCGCTTAGTGCGAACCCAGCCTTTAATAATGACTGACTCATCAGGTTGTCCGGTGCGTAGCAGGTCTGAGATCCGTCGTGTCATGAGGGGTTTAGGGGGTTAAGGTCTGCGGAGTCGAACTTGTGGTGCTAGGAGTCGGATTCTTTAGGGTGTAAAAAGCCAGTGACCAGCCGACTACAATACCCAGTCCGCCAAATCGAACGGCTTGCCAGAAAACTTCTTTAAAGCCAGCCCACGAAAATAAATGGCTTTCTAGATTAAACTCCAGTTCTTCTAGCTGCTTTTCGATCTTTCGTAATTCTAATTTAAGGCTAGACGATTTGCTTTGATGAAGCTGCGATCGAATTAGTTGCGATCGCGCCTCTAACTCCTTTTGAAGCGGCTGATCCTGTTCGACTTGAGCATAGCGCTCTTTAAGTTCTTGAAGCGATCGCTCCACGGTTTCAAGAATTTGCTCAAAAGACTGCTCTGACTCGTCGGAGTCTGATTTGGTAGATAAACGATCGGGGTCTTGGGATGGCTGCATTCAAGCGTAGTAGAGTAGGAGTGACGGGTAGACCAATTCATTTTACCCATTCTGTTCAAGCAGCGTTCTATGCCGGACTTTACCCATGATTCAATCTCAGACAGAAGCCTCTAACCCAACCGCAGCCCCTAAGCTTTCTGAGTTCAGCGCCCTGGAGTTAGCGCAGGCATTAACCGAAAAGTTGAGCATCAGCGATCGGGATTGGCATCGACTTAAGTCAAATCGTGTAGCTCGATCGCGCGAACAAGCTGCGGTTGCGTTAATTTTCCTGCTCAAAGACCAGCCAGAAGAGGCGCTTTTAAGATTGGAACAAGCAGCCGGGTGGTTAGATAAATCAATTTCTGCCCCACCTTGCGAACATCACGGTTCTAGAAAGAAGGGCTACATTGACATCCAGAGCTTTACTGATTCACCTTAGCTCCAAAGTTGTCCTGAAAGTTAGTTCTACAATACAAACCTTCTAGCTGGGCAGAGATTTGCAGGATTGTCTCTGTGCTAGTAGGAGCCGTGACCGCTTGGGCGATCGGTTGACAAAGTATTGTAAAAAGGCAAGAACATCCCGCTAATAAAAGTAGCTCTAATTTCTTGGTTTGCATGGTTCTGTTTGAATTGATCTCTTCACAGTGAGGGGCGTTCATGTTGCTTTGCCAAGATAACAAAATTTTGAGCAACTCTGACAGACCGATGAGATTAGCCCAAAATTTCTTCTAGGGCTGGCTTAATGATTGGGTATTGATACTCAAATCCGTCCGCTAAAGCCCGCTTAGGCAGAACTTCTTGACCTTCGAGCACCACTTTAGCACCGTCTCCTAGCATGGCTTCTAGGGCAAAACTGGGCACTGGAAGCCACGAAGGACGATTGAGCACTTGACCTAATGCGGTCGTCATTTCACCCATGTGGACGGGCTGCGGAGCCGTAGCGTTAAAAACGCCTTCCATCTGAGATCGAGTTAATGCCCGCAAAATCAAACTTACTAAGTCTTCGCGATGAATCCACGAGAACCACTGATTGCCGCTTCCGATCGGTCCTCCTGCAAACATCTTGAACGGCGTAAGCATTTTGCCTAATGCCCCACCCATTCCTAAAACGATTCCGAGCCGCAATATCACCAGACGGACACCGCTTTCCTTGACTTTGCTGGCTTCAGCTTCCCACGTTTGGCAAACTTCTGCTAGAAAATCATTGCCCGGAGAACTGGTTTCGTCAAAGGTGGCAGTCTCGCTTGTACCGTAGAACCCGATCGCCGATGCATTCACCAATACAGATGGTTTGGGATTTGCGTTGGCAATGGCTTCGACCAGCTTTTGAGTCGTGAGTTTGCGGCTATCCATTAACGACTGTTTGCGCTCTGGAGTCCAGCGAGTTTCAGCGATCGCTTCTCCAGCCAGATTCACCACGCCATCGCAGCCTGAGATTTTGCCCTGCCATGCGCCGGACTCAATTGGATTGTAACCAACCACTTCTAGGTTGGAATAAGCAGATTTTGGGAAAAGCTGCTCTGCTTTTTTAGCCTTGCGAGTCAGGACAATAACCTGATGCTCTTCAGCCGTCAATCGCTCGACTAAACGACTTCCCACAAACCCGGTTGCCCCTGTCACTACGACTTTCATCTACATTCTCCGTAGTCGAAATAATTCGCCATTAATAGCGGTTAATAAAACTTAAAGTTAAGTATACAGAAATCAGGTGAGTAGAAAGATTAAGCCTCAAATACGAAAAGGCACAAACTATTAAGTTTGCACCTTCTATCAAATCTTAAACAAGAGCAAGGTCTGAGAATTGAGACGTTCACTACTTAATGTAGTTAGCTTCTGCTTCTAGCATCCGCAAAAGATTTTCGTCGCCTCTATCTCTGGCAGCTTCCATCCGACGCTGCAAGTTTTTTTGCAGATTTTCGCGGTGGGTGGTTGCAGTTTGGGCATGAGCTTGACGATTCCTGTTCATACTGGACATTTCCAAAAAGTTATCTGCGCTGGGTTTCTATATCGTCTAATCATAACATCAAAGATTCAAACGGTAGCTTACACTACAAAAATTAATTATTGAAGCCATAGGAAATCGTCATGATTCTGACGTTACTCAGTGATTTTGGCGTAAATGATGTGTATGTGGCGGTAATGAAAGGAACGATCGCACAGATCAATCCTGCTCTCATCGTGATTGATCTCACGCATCACGTTCCCCCTCAAGACATTGCTACGGCTCGATTTCACTTAATGAATGCTTATCCCTACTTCCCAAGCGGAACGGTGCATATAGCAGTTGTCGATCCGGGTGTGGGAAGTCAACGACGCGCGATCGCCATTCAACTTGAGTCGGGATTTCTGGTTGCGCCTGACAACGGTTTAGTGAGTGGTGTTTTAAGTCAACATGCGGCGATCGCGGCTGTTGAGTTGACCAATCCCTCTTATTGGCGCACTCCATTACCCAGTACAACCTTTCACGGACGCGACATTTTTGCGACCGTTGGGGCACATCTTGCCAGTGGAGTGCCGCTTCGAGAACTAGGGACTGAGATTGATTTGAGGACGATCATGCAGTTGCCAATCCCGGATCTCATTTGGACAGGAAACACTGTTCAGGGAGTGATTCAAGCGATCGACCATTTTGGCAACTTGATTACCAATATTCCAGGAGGTGACGTTGCCGGAAAGTCTTGGAGCATCAGAATAGAAAACTCAACTTATCCAGGTAAAACCATCTACTCAGAGAGCGAATCTGGAGAGATTCTGGCTTTAGTGGGGAGTCACGGTTGGGTTGAAGTTGCCGCGAATCGTGCCAATGCTCAAACGCAATTGAATCTGAAGTGGGGCAGTGTCCTATCCGTCATGATTAATGGCAGTTAACGACTTCCGATCGAGTTTACCAATGGCTCAAACACGGGCAACAAATCTGATCGGCTCACGACTAAGGTGGGAAACGATCGCTGACTATAATTTTGTCCCACTTGAATCGGAAAGATCGAATTTGGTTCGAGCGGATGCCAAACTGCACCAGCCGCTTGCACGATCGCCCACACTGCTGCGATATCCCAGATTTTTGGGGTGGCTTCAACTCCTCCGAGGGTTGCTCCAGCCGCAACTGTCAAAAAGCTATAAGTCGTCACCCCCAACATCCGGATCTTGGCAGGAACGGGATTTTTAAGCACCGAAATACTTCGAGCGCACACAGTAAAGAAGTGATTGCTCGTCAACGAATCTTGACTAGCGTGAATGGGATCGTGATTGAGAAAAGCTCCGGATGGCATCGTCAGCCCTGATGATCCTTGCCAAAAACCGTGAAAGGATTGCCGCAATTGCCGCAACGGGGGAAAATGCACGTATCCAAAAACCGGAGTTCCTTGATAGAGCAAGCCCAGCGAGATTCCCCAAAGCGGGAGTCCTCTGGCAAAATTGTTTGTGCCATCTAAGGGATCGACTACCCAACACCAGTCTTGAGCGGGAAAAATATGCTCGCTTTCTTCAGTCAGAACTCCGTGAGTTGGGAATGTCTGAGCGATCGCGTCGCGCAATTTCTGATCCGCCCACTGATCCGATTTTGTCACCAAACTCCCATCTGATTTTTCAGAGGCTTCTGCCTGCCCATAATCTTGTAGGAGTTGTGCGCCGACTCGCTCAGTGGTTGTTTGAGCAAAGTCAAGGATTTGTGTCCAAAAGTCAGTCATCTATCGAGTCCACTATTAATCGAGTTCGGTTTTAAGGGCGGCAGCGATCGCTTTCTCAAAACTGGTCGGAATTTTTGAACGCTGACTCGCACCAGTAGCACTACTGCCAAAATCATGCCGATCGCTTCACACGCAAATACTAAACTATAAGCCGGAAAAGGTTGTTGAAAGAGCCGCCGACCCAAATCATGAATTGCGCCCCCTCCCAGAGTGACACTAGTCGTCCAGTCCATCGCAGCGCTGGCACCAAGCTTCCAGACAAACTGCACAGCGATGAACAGACACACAGCTTACCAATCCAGATATAGCCTGTGCGGTGATAGCCCCGGATTGGCTTAGAGTCAGAGATTTGCCCAAACCAGATTCGAGCCAGAGCCACAAACTGATACATCGCGATCGTGCCTGACACTTTGAGTTCTGAGATCATCCTCTAGTTAAGAACGCCTAGCGTCAGCCGTGATAACATCCCTAACCCCATTTGGAATAAACCCAGCCGAAACATCGTGAACAAGCCTAGCTTGGGAAAGGACTTGCCCTGCTCAGACGGCAATAACTGTGGGTCAGGAATATCGCGAGTCGCCATAGCTTGTTCAAAACGCGGAGGTTATGACCAATCAGTTTCTCATTTTTAGGAGAGAGGCGATCGGGCAGATTGAAGGACGGGTATGGATTTATAACGATCGAGAGACACGTCACTTGTTAGGAATCGTTACACTAAGAAACGTTAAGCCCTCAAATAAAAGTTTTTATGGTTCAGTCCATTTCTTTCGGCGCAAATCTGCCTGCGATTCCTCCGCTTGGCATCGGCACATGGCAATGGGGCGACTCATTGTTCTGGAGTTATGGCAAAGACTACGGCGAAGCTCAAGTCAAAGAAGCGTTTGATGCCACGCTTGACTCTGGAATTGACTTCTTTGACACAGCAGAAATTTACGGTTTAGGCGAATCAGAAAAACTGTTGGGACGGTTTATGAAGCAAACCGATCGCCCGATTCAAATTGCCACAAAGTACATGCCGTTGCCGTGGCGATTCTCAGCGCAGTCAGTTCATGAGGCAATATCAGACAGTTTGAAGCGGCTACAAATTGAGCAAATCGCGCTCTATCAAGTTCACATGCCCTTCGACTTTTTCATCAGTAAGAAAACTCTAATGGAAGCGTTGGCAGAAGAGGTAAAGCGAGGGCGAATTGCGACGATCGGAGTCAGCAACTACTCGGCTGAACAAATGCGCGAAGCTCACGGATATTTAGCGGCAAAAGGAGTTCCTCTCGCGGTCAATCAAGTTCGCCATTCACTGATTACCCGTCAAATTGAAACAAATGGCATTTTCAATACGGCTCGTGATTTGGGAGTGAAGATTCTGGCATACAGTCCTCTAGCACAAGGACTTTTAACAGGAAAATATACACCTGAAAATGCCGACTCAGTGACAGGTGCCCGAAAGCTCGATTCTCGCTTCAGCCGTCAGGGATTAGAGAAGCTTGCCCCTGTCCTTAATTTGATGCGTGAGATCGGACAGAAGTACGACAAAACTCCCGCTCAAATCGCGCTCAATTGGCTTATCATTCAAGGCAATGTGATTCCGATCCCCGGTGCTAAAAATGCCGATCAAGCTCGACAAAATGCTGGAGCCTTGGGCTGGTCAATTGATGCCGATGAGTTCACCAAGCTGGATTTGGTGACGCGCGATCGCCGCTAAAAAGTTCACGAGTGATGAGCAGCAAACTCTAACCCAAAAGGAGGTTCACTCACCATTTAAAGTTCAAAACTTATCACCTACTGAGGCTCTCTTTACGCTTTAGCTGCAGAAAAGCTCCGGAACGTTGAACGCTTGACTGAATAGTAAGTCAAGAAGGATCAATCCTGTGTATTAACTGGCACAAGCGTTTATGAGTGCAGTTTTAGTTGTTGATGATAGTACGATGGTTCGGGTAATCCTTGCAGAATACTTGGAAAGCAGTGGATTTGAAGTCATTGAAGCGATCGATGGCATTGAGGCGATCGAGCAAATTCAGACCCATCGCCCAGATTTAGTGATCACCGATATTGTAATGCCGCGAATGAATGGCTATGAACTGTGTCGCTGGATCAAAAGCGATCCCAGAACCGAAAGAATTCCCGTAATGATGTGCACCACGAAAGATGAGGACTTCGATCGTTACTGGGGTTTAAAGCAAGGAGCCGATGCCTACATCACAAAACCTTACCGCCCCCTAGAAATGGTCAATGCCGTCAAGCATTTATTAGAGATTGCGTGACGATCGTCCTAAAACAACCAACCCCGTAGAGACGTTTCGGTGGAACGTCTCTACAAGAATTTGCAATCACGAATCGTCTTAATCAAACAATCCCAACTAAAAAGCGGGCTAAGGAATCTCCTCAACCCGCTAACATTAACTATTTTCTACCCTCATTCAGCACTAGTTAGAATTGGCAGAAGTCTTTACCCGCTTGACAGGCTTTGGCTTATCAGAACCGCCGCCACCGCTACCGCCACCACGAGAACGAGGAGCATCATCCGCAACGGGATCACTACCAGAAGCCATCCAAGAAGGACGAGTTTTGTCGTAAACCATTTGCAGAGCCGCCGCCGCGATCGCGTGGGGTTCAAATTCTTCAGCGAGTTGCGCCACGATCGGTAAGAACGAAGCCATCCGCTCACCTGTCAACGCTTCACGCACCTGACCTTGCAGCTTATCGAGGTAACGAGCTTCGATTTCGGCGCGAGTCGGCACATTGCGAATCTCTAAGCGCTGACGCACATGGTTCTCAATGTCGCGCAGCTTGCGACGATCGAGGGCATGAACCAGCGAAATCGCCGTGCCTTCTTTCCCCGCACGTCCAGTCCGACCGATGCGGTGAACATAGCTTTCAACACTATCGGGCAAATCATAGTTGATCACATGGGTGAGATCATCCACGTGAATGCCTCGTGCTGCAATATCGGTTGCAACGACCCAACGCACCTGACGCTGACGGAACCGCAGTAACAGCCGTTCGCGCTGAGTCTGGGTGAGATCGCCATGATACTCATCCACACTATGTCCAGCAGATTGCAGTTGACTGGTCAGTTCAGCAGCAGCGCGACGAGTCCGCACAAAGATCAGAGCCGTGTCAGGGTCTTCCAACTCTAGGATAGGTTGCAGCGCACGCGCTTTCGTCCAACCTCGAGGAATCGTGTAGGCGACTTGATTAATGCGATTCGGAGCGGCTTTGGGTTGCTCGATCGTCACCGTTATTGGTGATCTCAGGAACTTCGTCACCAGCTTACGAACCGAAGGCTCCATCGTGGCGGAAAAGAAAGCAGTTTGACGCTCAACAGGTGCCTGATTCAGAATCTTTTCAACATCTTGAATAAAGCCCATGTTCAGCATTTCATCTGCTTCGTCTAGCACCATCCAGCTCAACTGATTGAGCTTCAGGTCACCACGACTGAGCAGATCAATCACTCGTCCCGGTGTGCCAACGACGATTTGAGATCCTTTACGGAGGCGAGAAATTTGTTGGTCGATCGCCTGTCCACCATAAATCGCTAGAACTTGGACGCGCTTGTCGTCCACGAACGTGCGAGTTGCCTGACAGACCTGCATTGCCAACTCACGAGTCGGTGTCAGGATCAGCGCTTGCACAGCGGGATTTTTAGGATCAATCCGCTCCAAGATGGGCAGAGAGAACGCGGCGGTCTTGCCTGTTCCAGTTTGGGCTTGACCCACCACATCGCGACCAGCGAGTAAATGAGGAATGGCTTGGGCTTGAATCGCGGTCGGGGCAGTAAAGCCCAACTCTTCTAAATTACGAACGCGAGCTTCAGAAAGTCCAAGGCTTTGGAAAGAAAGGGTCATTGAATGCTCCTAATAGGTCAAAGGTTATGCGCCATCACTCGATAAGGGGATCAGGATGTCCTGAGAAGACTCAGGCACGGTCAATCCTGTGGCTAACACCATCGGAAAAGGCGCGGTATGCAAACATGCGAAATGCGTAGGAGAAACGATCGTCGAAATCGATCTATCTCAAATCGCTTTCAGTAAAACACAGACATCGAAATCCTCATCGAGTCGCCACTAAAGAGGTCTGCATCAGGTCTGCTGCGGTCGCAACATTCCCGTACAGGTCGTAATTATCGGCATCGACGATCGCCACAGGCACCAGTGCCCCTAGCGATGCCTCACCCTGGACATACACCAGTCCATCCACCTCTGGCGAAAAGCGGGCAGACCGACCGACTAACTCACCCGTTACCGGGTTTTCTTGCTCAATCAAAACATCGACAACCTTGCCAATCTGCGATCGATTTCGTTTAAGGGAAATCGGTTGCTGAATCTGCATTAAGGCATCGCGACGGGCATCCATCACCGATTGCGGTAACTGGTTGGGCAACTCGTAGGCAGGGGTTCCCTCTTCGGGGGAGAAGGTGAAGACCCCTACATGATCGAACTCGTGACGTTGAACAAATTGCAGCAAATGTTCAAACTGTTCATCGGTTTCACCGGGGAATCCCACGATGAAAGTGGTTCTCAGCACGGCATCGGGTAGCGCTGATTTAATACGCTCAATGATGCCGTCATTTACCCGACCCTGCCAGGGACGATTCATCGATCGAAGCATCTCTGGGTGGGAGTGCTGAAGGGGCAAGTCTAAATAAGGCAGAACGTTGGGCGTTTCTTGCATTGCCGCCATCACCTTGGGCGTTAAGCCCGTGGGATAAGCATAGTGCATCCGAATCCAGGGGATGTCTACTGCGCCCATTGCCCGGATCAGTTCTGCCAGCCTGGGTTCCCCATAGATATCTAGTCCGTAGTTCGTCGTAATTTGAGAGATCAAGATAATCTCTCGAACGCCTTCTGAGGCGAGCTGGTTCGCTTCAGCGACGATGGACTCGATCGTGCGCGATCGTTGATTTCCGCGCAGGTGGGGAATAATGCAAAAGGCGCAACGATAGTCACAGCCTTCTGCAATTCTGAGATAAGCGACTCCTTCAGTTGTGGTGCGATATCGAGGAGTCGTTTCATCTGCAATGTAGGTGGGTTCTTGTGAGACTTCGGTGACTCGCTCTCCCAATTCTGCCCGCTCGATCACATCCACAATTTTGTGATAGTCGCCTGTCCCCACCAGCGCTACGGCTTCAGGGATTTCGTCTAACAATTGCTCTTGGAAATGCTGCGCCATGCAGCCCGTGATCACAATCTTTTTGTTTGATTCCGCCAGTTCTACCAGCGTCCGAACCGATTCTTCTCGTGCTGCCTGGATGAAGCTGCACGTATTGACGATGACGTAGTCTGCGAGTTCATCATTTGCGTCAACGTCGTAGCCTGCTTGCACCAGCAAACCCAGCATATGCTCGGTATCAATTCTGTTCTTTTCGCAGCCCAAATGAGAGATGGCAATAGTTGGCTTGTTGCCCATGAAAAACCTGGTGAGATGAGTGAAGAAAGGTTGGTATTGACTTAAACCGTAGCGATCGCTGGTGCGACGGTTTTTCCCTCGCTTCACATCCACCGTGTCAGTCACCTGATGGATACAGATACACGCAATCGCTTCGTTACGTTGATCTCAATGATAGCGCAGAATTGGAAATATTACGTTCTGTTAAACAGATTTTTTCCAGGGAGTAGTGAAGTGTCAGAAGTTCGGCGAAAAAACTGGGTTGAAGATAACTTTTCGCGCATTTGCTAGTTTAGCTCCTAAATCTCCAGGCTTGACCCTTCACCTTTAATCTTCACACTTGTTGTCTATCTAACCGAAAATGCCTCACTGAACTTTTTGGTGACAGGCTCAAGCAGGAAGCTAAGAATCGACTTTTTGCGGGTGACAATTTCAGCGACTCCCGTCATGCCAGGAGTTAACTCAACATCTCGACCTCGAACACGGATCGCGTTTTTATTTAGACGCACTTTTGCCAGAAAGACTGGACCCATATCGCGACCATTTTCATCTTTTTCAACAACCGCATCGGGGCTAATCTGAAGCACTTCTCCTTCGATTACGCCAAATTCTTGATAGGGAAAGGTCGTCAGCTTGATCTTTGCATTCATTTCAGGACGGATGAAGGCAATATCACGGTTGAGAACTTTGACCTCTAAAACTAGATCTTGATTGGCTGGCATAATCGAGAGCAACTCTTCACCTTGCTGCACCGGACCTTGAGTGACCTTAAGATTATAGACAGTTCCATCAAACGGAGCAGTGACCGTTTCTTTGTCAGACTGCTGCTTTTTAGCGACAGCAATCTCACCGAGCTTTTTTGACAAGTCTTCGCGGCGCTGGTTAAGTTGAGTGAGAATCTCACCCTGACGCTGCGGAGCCAAGCCTTGAGCCGTGCTTTTTGCTGACTCAAACGCTTGCTGTGCTTGATTAATTCGATCCTGTTGGGCTTCCGTTTCTTTCACAAGAGACGTGATTTTGTCTTCTGCCTCGTTGATCTGATTTTTGGCACTGGTAACTTGATCAACGGCGTTGAGATAATCTAGTCGAGGAACCGCATTGCTGGCAATCAAGGTGTGGAGACTTTTCTCTCGCTCTTGAGCCGTGGCGAGACTGGCGTTGGCATTTTGCAGTGTTGTCTGAGCATTGACCATATTTTCTTGATAGCGCTCTAAGCGAGTTTGTGCTTCGTTGATGGTGGCGATTTGGCGATTCGCTTCGGCAACGGCTCCTGCTTGCTTCTCAGTGAATTCTCGCTGCCGTGCATCTAACAGTTGATCCTGGATGGGGTTTCCTCCCGCCACTGTTTGTCCCCGGCTTTCTGCTTCTAGGCGATTCACGTCTTCTTGAATCTTTTGAACTTCTTTCTCTAGACTGGCAACATTGGTCTCGCTGGCTCCCGGATCGATTTCGACTAAGACATCGCCTTTTTTGACCACACTTCCCGCTTTGACTTTGGTCTGTGAGACGCTGCCGACCCCGACCGATCGAATCGGTCGCACTTCGGTTGAGGGGACGGTTTTGCCTTGGGCGATCGCCACTTCATCAATCAGACTAAAATGCGCCCATCCGATCGTGCCAAACACAATCACCGTCACAGTGCCTGCCAGGATGCGGGTATAGAGAGGCGGTAACTCTTGGACGGCTTTGCCCAACTCATAAGAGAGGGAGTCTTCAGGGTTAGCAAGCTGCTGTTTGACTTGCTGAGATTGAGCAGGAGTGGAAGAAAGAGAAACTCGCATAAAGTCCTTTGTTTTACCGGGGCAAGGATAAACGTCACGATCGTACTCTAGAAGTCTGTCAGCGGTTACAGACTGTAATGACTTCTGAATAACCCGCAAGCAAGTCGGCGATCGTGGAGCAGACCGTTAAGATTAAGTCTAGAATGCCCACTTATATGGATGGTTGCACAACCATGTTTCAACTTCTTCATCCTCTGGTTCATGCCATCCAGCCATTTTTGGTGCCGATTTGCTTTGTGTTTGCCTGGTTGTTCTTGATTTTGGGTGCTTGGAGCCTATTTTCAACAGTGTTTGAGGGGGTGAACCATGCGAGACATCTGCACCAAATTCCCTGTGCGAACTGTCAATATTTTACGGGTGATTATGGACTTAAATGCACGGTTCATCCCTTGATCGCACTGTCTGAAGACGCAATTCATTGCCCTGACTATGATCCGACTCCCAATTCTTACTAGAATTTTAGAAGAGAGTTTGGAATTGTGAGGACGATCGCGATGTTTGTGCAAAAACTCAATGACTGTCTGGAGTTTGTGGCAGGAGACGGGACGCTCTTGCGGGAGCTATTTCACCCTGATAAGCACCCGTTGGATCTGAGATATAGTTTGGCACACGCGATCGTTCCTGTAGGACAAACTTCAATTCTCCATGCGTTAAGCACGTCTGAGGTGTATTACATTCTTGCGGGCAGAGGGGAGATGCACATTAACGAAGAAACCCAGACCGTAGAGCCTGGGAGTGCTATTTATATTCCACCAAATGCAAGACAGTTCATTCACAATAGTGGCGATGAACCGTTGATTTTTATCTGTATCGTTGACCCTGCCTGGCGGAAAGAGGATGAAACGATCTACAACAAATCTTGAAATTGAAGAGGGATGAAGATTGACTCCATCCCTCTTGATATCTAATCGGGGTTCGACTCAGGGTAGCGACGCTTAGGAAGCTGTTCTGCTTCGGGACAATCATCAGAAACTAGAGGATCGACATTGCCTTTAGGCACAGAAGCAAGCTTCTGGGTGACAGCACCGATGCTTTCTAACCGAACCATCTCTTCCCAAGAGCAGGTTTCGTCATCTTCCTCGGTTTCATAACGCAACGTGACTAGATCGCCTTCGATATCGAGAATCTTGGCACGCTCGATCCAGCGTTGCTGATCCCGCAAGAAAATCCAGACTTCTCGACCATCGCAACAGAGTTGATAGATCTTGCGGTGTAACATGTATTGCTTCTCCTGAGCAAGTGAGTCTTAAAAGCTGCATATTTAAACCACGATTCCCTAAGTTTTAGGGTTGCAGGATTACTCGTTTGATTTTCCTACTGAGATTCGCTGGCTTTGGTATAGAGGATCTACTCATATTCCTAAACTAACGTGAGAATGAGCAGAAAGGGTTCTAGCTGAGGACAGTCTTTTGCTTAAGGAATAAAATGGGGAAGCCTGTTTGTTTAAAGGGAGGGTTGCGATCGCCATCATTCATTTATAAAGTGGGGAAAGGTCAAAGCGGCTCAATTCGATGGATTGCAGGGATTGAATCAAAAGCGCAACAGTTGGTCAGACGGGCAAAGAGCACAGGCAAAGCGGCATCGGTCAGAATCTGGGAGTGGGACATCGATGAATCTAGCCATTGTGCAAAGCGTTCCCATAAGTTTGTGAGCTTTTTAAGGTCTTGCTAAGTTGACTACCTTATAAGTATCGGATTGTACCAACTATTCTAGCTATTGTTAAGTGGAGTGACTCAATGGGTTGATAAAGTTTGAGCAAAGAGAACGCTCAAGGCAACCAACGGGGATGCAATCCAGGCATGGGTAAGGCTTCAGGCTGGACTTTAGCGGTTAAATCTCCAGTGAGGGGCAGGAGCCATAGACGGCTGTTGGTCAATGATTTGCCATCGAGCGATTGCGCATCGCCGTTCGTCTGATCAAAAATCAGCGCTAATCCATCAGGAGCAAGGCTGATTTGAATATCGCGCTGTTTAGGCAACAGCACCATTGGATGCAAAGCACGTTCTGCCCCGCCTTGAGTGACAGCAGTTTTGAGGTCGATCGCGGCAATATAAGGTTGTTCTTGATAGATGGCACCGGGAATAAGATTGGTCAATAAACAGTAGAGAACCTGCTCGCTGGGGTCAAACTGAGCGCTGATGATCGAGCCTGTTGTTTTAAAGATTTCTTTGGATTCTCCCTGATTAGTCACGAGAAATAGCGATCGGGTGTAATCGGTGTTAAATTTCACCATTGCCGCACTAGAACCATCTTTAGAGAAACTTAGCACCATACCAAATTTGGGCAGAAAGTCTAGCGGGTCGGCTTGGGGCTGTAGGGGAATGAGGGCAAGTCCTTGTCCTTGAGCGATCGCCAAAGATGAACTATCCGGCGTGATTAGAAATTCGCCGCCCGGCTGCTTGTTATCTAGAGGCTGAGGCTGAGAGCCTTGACGAATCATCCAAGGTCCGAAGTCGTTGGGATTTGTGCGGTTCACTCGCTGCACCACAATGACCGTTCCATCGGCGGATAAGTCAAATTTGAGATTTTGGTAATTCTGATTGTCAAGGACTAAATCAACCTGTCCTGATGATTGAGTCGGTGACGGTTGGGCTGGGTTAAAAAAATCCCAGTCGGATTTTTGAGCATCCCCTGGTTGAGCGGGAGCCTCGATCGAGATTCCGGTCGTCACAGTATAGAGCTTTTGGTCAACCAATGTTTGAGATTGATCGGCACGATCGATGGCGGAAAAAAGAATGCGATCGCTTTGGGCGTAGGGCTTAAAGTCCATGACCACCAAATTTTGAGGCGTCAGGATCTTTTTCTCCTGCTTTGTCAAATTAAAGAGAACAAGTCGTCCTGCTTCGTCTCTATCTACTCCAATGTATGCAAAAACGCGATCGCGACTCTGAAAAGTTCCAATGAACGGTTGGAGACTGGCGCGATCGCTTCCCTCTTGAGTAAAGCGGTCTTGAGCATTTTGCAGATTGACTTCAAAGGACGTGCCATAAGGAGCGGGGGTACTCAATGTGTAAGCCATTCGTCGCCCTGCCCAGCTTGTTTTTCCAGGTAAGGGTGGCTCGATTTGCAGATTTTGCTCAACGCTGCCGTGATCCATCGGGCGACTAAACGTGAAG
Organism: Phormidesmis sp.; assembly: GCA_965277365.1. Classification (GTDB taxonomy): domain Bacteria; phylum Cyanobacteriota; class Cyanobacteriia; order Leptolyngbyales; family Leptolyngbyaceae; genus Phormidesmis_A. Next base: position 445,189 of record CBDICO010000012.1, read on the forward strand.
ACAAATGCACTATCGTCTGCACCAACTTGCTTGTTTTGCCAGTTAAAATCACGGACTCGCGGAGCACTGCGATCGCCGCTTAACACCAGTAGCCCAATCAGCACACTCAAAATCAGGATGACTGCTAGAGCGACCCGATCGAGCGGTTGAGGAAACGAGTTGGATGGAGCGACTGGCGTTGTTTGCATACTAAATCTTGCTTGAAGATTGAGGAATCAGAACTCAGTATAAGACGTGTGGAAGATAAGCAACTGAGTTTTAAATTACTGCAAATCGTTTTCAGGAAGAGTCAATCCAAACCGTTGTTGAAGAGCATAAATGACTTCTTCGCCAGATTTTTGATCGAGAATTTTAAGGTCTTCCTCGGTGTAATTCATCAAATCCCCGATCGTTTGAATTTGAGTCCGTTTGAGAGAGCCGAGTGTCTTCATCGAAAGCTGAAGATCTTCAATGGGGGTGCGATCGAGAGAGTCATTCATACGCTGAAAAGATTCGCTGAAAAGAGTCTTGCTTTCTAGTGTAGGACTTTCCGAGTGTTTACCCAGTGCTTCATCAAGCCCTTAAGATACGGGATAAATCGTATCTATGCGGGAACTCTAGGACTAAATCGCGCTCCACAAAGCGAGTCAGCAAACGTTAACTGCCCCGTTCTAAACGATTTCCCTATGAATCTAGAGTCAACTGCGCCAGAGCCTTCTAATCAACTAGCGTCGGAAATCTCATCAGCAGATTCTCAAAGCATTGACCCAGCTTCAGAAAAGCAAGCCTTTTGGAGTGATCTAGATCAGGATCACAACGATGACGGCTTAGCAAAAGCCCGAACGTTGATGCTGAACGGCAATTCAGTTCCTGAAGCTGAGTTTCCGCATTTATCGACGATCGAGAGAAAGCTGAAATATGTCCAGGGTGTCTCTCAGAGCGGGCAAGTCTATCTGATTACCAATTTGCTGCAAGACACATCACAAATGTTGTTGCAGTCTCAAAATGTGTGGACAATCGGACGCAATCGGGGAGCAGCTTTATCTCTGAGCGACTGTAAGTTATCGCGTCGTCATGCAGTGATTCTCTACGATGCAGACGGATTTTATTTGATTGATCTCAACAGTTTGAACGGCTCATATGTGAATGGCGATCGAGTTCAGCAGCGTCATCATTTGAAGGATGGCGATCGGGTGTGCTTAGGAAGCGTTGAGTTCTCCTTCTTCATCAGTCAGCAGAGACATTCTTTAGAACCAATTCATCCAGAAGTGCTGTCTCGTCTGCAAAACTTAAAATCTCGTTCAATTCCTTTTGCAGACTATTCAGAACAGCAGCAGAAACCTAAGATTTGATGGTGAATTTGTAGATGGTGAATTTTGGGGTTACCCAATAAAAAAAGACGTTCCACCGGAACGTCTCTACAGGGGTTACAAATTGATTGGGGTTGGCTAAATCAACAATGGGCTAAACCCGTGCTTTACAGATGCCTCACCGATTTGCTCCATTTTCTCGACGGTGATGTGGTTACGTCCCCAAGAGAAATTGGTGTGTAACTTCTCAAACTCTAGCAACATCGATTCGGCAAAGCAGGCGAAGAGTTGACGGGCAGGCACGTCCATATTGACGATGCTCATAATCCGCCAGTCAATGTCTAACGAATGCTCGACAATACCGCCATTGAGAACATGGACACCGGGATACTGCACCTTCGTCCCCAAGTTTTTGGGATAGCCGCCATCAATTAGCAAACAAGGCTGCTTGAGAATGGCGGGGTTAATCTCAACACCCTTGGGCATACTGGCGACCCAGACGATAATATCCGCTTGGGGTAGAGCTTCCTCTAGTCCCATGATTTTGCCGCGACCTAGCTCGATTTGCAGGTCTTTTAGACGTTCCTGATTGCGAGCAATCAATAGCAATTCAGCAACATCGGCGCGTTTGTCTAACCACCGACACACCGCACTGCCAATATCACCCGTCGCCCCACAAATGGCAACCGTTGCTTTAGACAAGTCAATCCCCAACTGTTTTGAGGCTTGCTCGACCTGACGACAGATAATGTAAGCCGTATGCGTGTTGCCCGTCGTAAAGCGCTCAAACTCCAGCATGACATTGCGGACTTGGCGAACCTGACTCAGATTGAAGTTTTCAAAAATAATCGATGAAAATCCACCTAATGCGGTGATGTTAATGCCGTGCTTTTGGGCGTGTGCCATCGCATTGATAATTTTGCGGGTGGCTGCTTTAATGCGACGGGTCGCTAACATTTCTGGTAGAAAACAAGACTCGACGTATCTGCCTTCGATCTGTTGCCCAGTAATGCTGGTGACGGTGATGTTATCAACAATTTGCGGAGGAGCGCTGCACCAAAAATCTAACCCTTGGTCAGCATATTCGGGATAACCTAACTCTCTAGCAACCGATTGAGCGTGCTCTAAACTCGTGAGATGACCAATTAAACCAAACATCGACGAATATTATGTAGCCTGCGGGTGAGGCTGAGATGAGGTGGGTATTGATGAAGGGATGAGAAGGCAGGAAGCGATTTCAGTGAAACAACCTCCTGCCCCCTGAACCCTTTAAACGGTTGCTAGTCCGTAGGCTGACATGCGCATGATGTCGCGGGTAGTGAACCCGATGTTGCTGAGCGCCTCACCATATTGGATCATGAAGTCTTCAACGAGGGCTTCTCGCTCCATGCCGAGGACTTTAGCGTCAGCATCGACTTGATTGAGCATTTTCCAGACGATCGGCAAGTTAGCGCGATTCGCTTCTTCAAGTTCGGCTTTTGAGGCTTCAAAGTTCGCTTTGAGCCACTCTTCACCAAAGTTGAGGTGCAAGTATTCTTCTTTGACCACGCCTTCGGTGATTTTACGGGCGAAGTCATCGGCGACGGGAATGTAAATGTTGTAGGCAGCGATCGCAAAGCATTCAATAATCAAAGACTGAATCAGAAGACAGGTGACAATTTTGTTTTCTGCTGCTGCCGTTTGAAAATTCTCGTGTAGCGGCGAGAAGAACTGGCGGGCAAACTCCAGATCTGGAGTCACTTTGAGGTTACGACCACAGGCTTCAAACCCTTTTTTGTGACGGCTCTCCATTTTTGCCAAGCCGACAAGCTGATCTTTTCGGTCAGGCAGCAACCCGCCCAAACTGTGATAGTTTTCGTGTGCTTCTTGTTCGCCTTCGATCACGATCGCGTTGATGCGGCTATAAGCGTCTTTATAGGTTTCGCTATGGAAGTCAAGGTCTTGAATCGCCTCAAGTTGGGGCATAGAACAGTAGTCTCCTGGTCATGAATACGTCGTCACAAATTGATCCGGGTGCTTTGAGGGGTCTAAAAAAAGGTTGCCCAATACGGTGCACCCAATCTACACTTTACCGTCTCTAGTCAAGGATGAAGATGAGAATCGTTAAATTCTGCTCCATTTTGTACAGTTGGAGGCTAAAATGCCAGATTTTAATTCTGGGTCATTCAGCGTTAGTGTAGCCTGTGAAGATGTGTTTTCCCTATAGGGAAAACTTTCGTCTGTTTATTCATTGAGTCTTATGCTGTCAGGAAGTTCCGATCGTACCCTCCTCAATCCTCAGCCAAAGGTTAAATCTCATACTTTCGACAGAGATCAGTTTTTGAATCAGATCAGTCTATTCTTGCTGCTGATTGGGGCAGGAATGGTACTGTTGCCTCTGGGCGTTGTGGTCATGACTTCGTTTAGATCAGAGGCGGGAGGCTGGTCGTGGGAAAATTATCGGCAAGCTTGGCAACGAGGCGGCTTTTTGCTGGCGTTTGCAAATTCGACGCTGGTGGCGCTGGCAGTGACAGCATTCCAGATTTTCACCTCAGCGTTGGCGGGTTATGCGCTGGCTCGGCTGAAGTTTCGAGGCAAGCAGGGGTTATTGCTGATTATTTTGACCACGCTGGTGATTCCGTTTCAAATTTTGGTGATTCCGATTTTTTTGGTTTTAAAATGGGGACATCTAATCAATACTTACGGCGCGTTAATTTTGCCAACGGCGGTGAATGGGTTTGGAATTTTTCTACTCAGGCAATTCTTTCAAACAATTCCGATCGAGCTTGAAGAAGCCGCGATGCTGGATGGCGCAAATCGATTGCAAATTCTCTGGCGTGTGATGTTGCCGTTGGCACGTCCTGCTCTGGTGACGCTGTCTTTGTTTTCGTTTATTGGCGAGTGGAACGATTTGTTTAAGCCCCTAGTGTTTACCACACGTCCAGAATTGCAGACCGTGCAACTGGCGCTAGCAGGCTTTCAGGAGCAGTTTACTAACGATTGGAAGTTGATGATGGCAGCCGTTGTAATTGCTACGATTCCAGTTATCGGGTTGTTTTTATTAGGACAACGGCAATTAATTCGAGGCGTTGCATCAACTGGGATTAAGAACTAGGCAATGAAAAAGCTAGGTATCCTTCTCATCTTCATATCATTTTTGCCCTGGTTGGTGGGGTTTGCGGTGCCTTTTTTGGCATTGTCGATCGCGCAAAAAAGCGTTCTTATTCCCGTGTTGTTTGTGAGTGCGGAACTGATTTTTTGGATCGGCATTTTGATCGTTGGCAAAGAGGTTGCTGAACGATATCGACGCTGGTTAAATCCACGTTATTTATGGGAAAGAATTCGACGACGGTCTCGCTAGTGGCTGGGAGTGAATCATTCCCAGGTGCCAACCTCGGATGGTTGTTGATCATCGTCTAACTTTAGGCGAATCGTGCGCGAGAAGCCTTCACCTTTTGGATCGCCGAGACAGAACTCGATCGAGTGACTCGACAATCCATCCAGACAGCTCAACAGCGTTCTCAAATGGGGAGAACTGGCTCCAGTATCAAGATAAACTCTCTCAGACAAGGTGTTGATCCGCTTCCAAGTGGTGTAGAGTTTGGCGATCGCTTGCTCTAATTGAGCGGCTTGGTTGACTAATTCTGCGGTCGAATTGAGACAGCCGAGACGAAGCGCTTCTTCAAGAGCTAACTCTAAATCTAAAGAGTCGTTGCTCAACGCTTGAACGTGAGTCGCCGCTTCTAAATAGCGGGTTAAATAACGAGCTTCTGAAGTGACTTGCTTGAGCGTATCGACATCAGGATTTTGAGCAATCGTGTCTCGAATTGAGACTTGATGAGACTCAGGCAGCTTTTCTAACTGTCTGACTAAAGGAGCCAAATAGCGAGTTGGAATGGTTTGATCGGCAGCTTTTTCGCGCACCTCGATCGGCAGCAGATCTGAGGTCATTGCCGTCCAATCATCTGAGAGCTGCCGGACTTCTCGGCGCGTGATCCGATCGCCCTTTCGGGCGGTATCTCCGATCATTTGCTGCACTTCAGGGGCGGCGTGAGCCGTTTCGACAAATGCCCGTTTTGTAAACTGATTCACATCTTCAGGCTCTAAGCAGCCGCTCTCTAACAGCGTGTCGGCACTATTAGCTAACTCGATTAAGTGATATGCCTGACTTTTGCTAATTTCGCGATCTTTGAGCCAGTTGAGGAAGCCCACGCCTCGACCTTCGCCGCGCTTTTTTTCACGATCGCGCACGGTTTTGAGAATGCGTCCGCGCCAGATATCGGTTTGCAAGTCAAAGCGATCGCATACCTGCCACGCCTTCTCAATCTGCTGCTGAAAATCGAGGTCTAAAATCTGCTCATCTTCGGGGTCAGGCAATTGAAAGCTGAGATCTAAGATCTGCTCTGAGTCAGACAGCACAAGGTTTGTCGGAAATTGATGAGCTTGAACCATCGGGACGCTTGAACGACAGCCGCATCATTATTGCACATCCGTCTTTGTTCATCGGACGATCGCGTGCCACACTAGCCCAATCACAAAAATGCTGAGGGCGGCAATACCAATGACCAACCCTAAAAACCCAAACAGCAACAGCAACACAAATCCTTTGTCTGCCTTTTTTTGATGCTGAGATGACTCCATGTGAGCTTCCAACAGACAAACATTTTTGCTGTTGGCTTTTCCAGGCGAAATCTAATAAATCACCTGCTATAGGAACCGATCCAACCACGGTATCAAGCACCAAATTTGAAACCATTTATACTACGGTCGATCGCGGCAATCCCAGCCGAGCCGATTCCTACACAAGATAGACCTAAAATGCCTTCATTACTAAATCTCCGCCGCCCGGAAGTAAGCCCACGATCGGGTCAATTCCAATCCGATAAGGGGTGCCGGGAATTGGGATGGCGTTGTCTAAAAGGTGAGCCAGCGATCGTAGCCGATGTAGTGCCGCCGATCGGGTATCCGTCTTCATAGATGCTCAGAAAATAATGCGTCTTCAGCATACTTGAACTGTGTTGATTCAATACAGTTTGAGACAGCGATCGACCGTTCTCGAATGAATTCAACCAGACTCGTTAGAATGGAGCTTCTGCCGTTTTTAGTACGTTTCCTTGTCTTCTCAAATTTTTAAAGTTGTCGTCATTGGTGGAGGAGCGGCTGGCTTTTTTGGCGCGATCGCCTGTGCCCAAACCAATCGTGCGGCTGATGTCACGCTACTCGAAGCCAGTCGTCAACCGCTGACCAAAGTTCTCGTGTCGGGAGGTGGACGCTGCAATGTCACCCACGCTTGTTTTGACCCAGCCATTCTGGTACAGAACTATCCTAGAGGCGGCAAAGCCTTGCGGGGTGCCTTTAGTCAGTTTCAGGCACAAGATACGGTTGAGTGGTTTAATGCCCGAAACGTCAAACTCAAAACTGAGACAGACGGGCGAATGTTTCCGATTACAGACAATTCTGCCACGATCGCTCACTGTCTCATCCAACAGGCGCAAGATGCTGGAATCAACGTGTGTTTGGGAGCCAGCGTTAAATCGGTCGTGAAGCACAATGACCAATTCGAGATTGAGTTGCGATCGGGCGATATTCTCAATGCCGATCGTCTCCTCATTGCGACGGGCAACAGTCCCCAAGGCTATCAAATTGCGAAGGAATTGGGACATACGATCGAACCAACTGCCCCTTCTCTGTTTACGTTTAACGTGACGGACGATCGCTTAGATGAGTTATCGGGTATTGCGGTTGATCCGGTGCGGCTGCGGTTGCAAGTGGGTGACACCAAACTAGAGCAAACAGGAGCGCTGTTGGTGACGCATTGGGGTTTAAGCGGTCCGGCGGTGTTGAAGTTGTCTGCCTGGGGTGCCAGAGTTCTCCATGAGCATCGTTATCAAGCGACGTTGACAGTTAACTGGTTGCCAAAACAGAACCCAGAAGCGCTTCGACAGGAATTGCTGGCAGTAAAATCGCAGTTGCCGAGACGCGCGATCGTCTCCAGTTGCCCGGTGCTGTTGCCTCGGCGTTTATGGGAGAAACTTACGGCTGTTGTTGGCATTCAAAAAGAAACCCGTTGGGCAGAACTCCCTAACAAAACGCTGAACCTACTGATTCAAGAACTCACGCAGGGAAAATATCTCGTCAACGGGAAGGGAGTCTTTAAAGAAGAATTTGTCACCTGTGGCGGCATCAATCTTAAAGAAGTCAACTTCAAAACAATGGAAAGCCGCTGCTGTTCGGGACTTTATTTGGCAGGTGAAGTGTTAGACATTGATGGAGTCACAGGTGGATTTAACTTCCAAAGTGCTTGGACGACGGGCTATATTGCAGGGCAAGCGATCGCAAGAGAAGCGATATTTTGACTAGCCAACCATTAGACTTTACCGGAAATTATGTAAGAGGAATGGGAAGCCTGGTAGATGGATAGCAAACTTCTTGGCGCAAATCGTTATATGACGCTTGGGATTAGGTTCAGACTATGGATTAACTTGAGATCGCTGCATAACAATCGCCATGCACCGGAACATTGAAGTGTAATCAGTCGGATGTATCCGGTGATCGCGATCGCGATGCCGCCAATTCTCGGTAAGGGCATACACGCTATCTGTCGCTAGGTTAATTTGGACGCAAAAGTTATTGGCAATCGCATAACTGCACCGTTCTGAGCGGTTTTTTCGCTATTGAGACGTAAGAGACGATCGTAAAATAGGCACTAGCTTAATCCCATATTCAGCTTCAAAACTGCCCTTTTTATAGTCCAAGCTCCACAGTTCTAAGGCACAGTCATCGATCGGTTGGCTGCTGTCGATCCAGAGCCGCAGTTCTTGCACGTCTGGTAAGTGTTGACACTCGATCGCTCGAATGGCTCCGATTTGTCGGCGATCAAGCGCCACTGCCAACCGCAATAGAGAACTAAGTTGTTCGACAATTTTGCGGTGTTTTTTGCTCGTCAGATTGCGATAGGATTCGTGACGTTTTTTAGGATTGTTTTTGCGATGATAGCGGGCAAGATTGGCAACCGTTTCAATTTCGATCTCGTTGTAGCCCAGCAGTTCGGCGTGACGAATTAGATAATACGAGTGTTTATGGTGAGACGAATGCCCGACATGATGCCCACAGTTGTGCAATATCGCTGCCGCCCACAGCAACTCTCGTTCTTCGCTGCCCCAGGTGTGCAATATGCCTTGAGTTTGGTCAAACAAACTCAGCGCAAACTCGGCGACTCGCTGACTGTGATCTAAATTCACCTGATATTTTTGAGCCGTTTTTAACACGCTGCGCTGCCGAACTGAGCTTTGATAGCGCAACCGATCTTCAATCAGTCCATGAGCAAGCATCCAATCGACGACAACCCCCTCTCGCAGCGATCGCTCACAGATCACGATCGAGTCGGTGCCCAGCAAGATCATCGCTTCTTGCAAGATCAGCGCCCCTGCCAGAATGATTTCTGCCCGCCGATCGTTCATACCTGGAATCAGCAGACGATCGGCATAGCTGAGTTTTCGTAATCGATTGACCCATTCGCGCAGGTCTTTGAGACTAAACTGATAGCCATTTAAAGGAGCAGGCACCGTCCCAAATTTGTCTCGCGAGTGCAGAATCGCCAAGGTTTCGATCGTGCCAGAGGTGCCCACCATGCGCGGATGTTCACCAGGTTTAAGCTGCGATCGCACCTCATCGATCGGGCGCTCCCACATGCCCCGAATGTATGCTTGAAGATATTGAAACTCAGCATTGCTGATCGGATCGGTAGTGATCAGTTGCGAGCTAAGACGCACAGCTCCGACTTTGGTGCTGCTGAGGGTGCGAGGTTCGTGCCCATCGCCCAAAATTAACTCGGTCGAGCCGCCGCCGATATCGATTATGATGTGGGGCTGATGGTTGAGCTTCATCCCCGACAAAACGCCCAGATAGATTCTTCGCGCTTCTTCGGTGCCCGAAATCAAATTGATCCACAGACCCAACTCGTCTTCGACTTGCTGCAAAAATTCTTGCCCGTTAGGTGCCTCTCGCACCGCGCTAGTGGCAACTGCAATAATCTGTTCAGCATTCAAACTTTTAGCGATATCTTGACAGCGTTTAAGCGCCACGATCGCGCGCTGCATTGCCTCTGGAGTTAACTGCCCGGTTTGTTTGCAGCGATCGCCCAAACGCACCGTAGTTTTATCTCGCGCAATCACCGTAAACGCAGGCAGCAAGGGTTGAATGCGGGTCACGACCATGTGAATCGAGTTGGTTCCCACATCGATCGCAGCGAGAATGCGCTCTTGATCGGCTGGCAGCGTAGGACTATTCACCAGCATTTCCTTAAATTTGGCAGTTGAGTTAAGCATGATGGGCGATCGGGGAAACCAACGTTAGAACCAAGTTTTTGACAAAATTGAGCACACACCAAAATTAAAGAACGAAGCGACTCTAGAGCAGTTCCCCAATTCGTGCCGTTTGTGAAGCGATACCGATTCCACAAATAAATGCGACCGATCGTGAGGTTATCCAATACTGTAGAGACGTTTCGGTGGGACATCTCCACCCGATGTTGCCCAGACCGATGATGATTCGCATCCAAACATTAAATTGGCATAACACGTTGATCTTAAAGGTTCTTGGAGTTAGTTTCTACACAAATTTTTGAGCGATCACACCTGTTTGAAATTTGAGTGGATGCAGGGCAGGTTTATAGAGAAAAAGTCATGGATGACGTTAGTTTGTAACATAATGTAAATAACTAGATGAGAGCTTGCGATCAACTCTGCAAAGAGGATCGATTTGTCAAGTTTGCTCAGGCACAAAGCCGAATGTATGGATTGAGTTGAAATGTCTGATGTTCCCCCGATCCCCGATGAAGAAGCTCTTCTGATCCATAACGAGGTTGATGTGACTTCGACTCAGGCACTTCTTAATGACAAAAACCTGCTGCTGAAGCAAGTTGAAGATCAGACCCAGTTGATTCATCTGCTGTTACATCAGCTTGCGACTCCGCTCACATCTCTTCAAGGCTCGGTGCATCTGTTGGGCGAAAACTCGCTAAGCCCTGACCAGCGTCGAGAATTCCTCGACCTTGTTCAGCAGCAAGTCGAGCATCTTCAAGAGTTGCTGCAAAGCTTGGTGGCTCTTCAAGATTTAGAAGCCGGAATGTTAGAAGCTCGTCCGATCGCATTTTGTCTCAGCAGTCTGGTCGAAGAGGTGATGGGCAAATTTCACAGTCCTACACTGATTTACAAGGGACAGACCGATCTACCGGACGTGTGGGGCGATCGCTGGCAAGTGTCTCAAATTTTGGTCAACCTCTTATCGAATGCGATTAAATATTCGCCTGCCGATGCCTTGATCGAGGTTGGGGCAACGAGGCAATCTGAGAATTTTGTTGAAGTCTGGGTACACGATCGCGGGCTAGGCATCCCGACTGACGCTCAAGCCCGTCTTTTTGAGCGGTTTTATCGGGTGCGCCATCACGATCGAGCCAATATTTCGGGCACCGGATTGGGGCTATCTCTGTGTAAACTACTGGTAGAAAACCAGGGCGGTCACATTAGCTTTGAGTCTGTCCACGGTGCAGGGAGCCGGTTTTATTTCACGCTATTGACCGCTCAACATTCTTAAAGATGTCCATGTTGCCCGACTCTCAACAAAATTTGTCTCCTCAACCTATGTGGCGCTCGATCGTGCGTCTATTGCGATGGGATAAACCTGAAGGACGGCTGATTCTGATGATTCCGGCGCTGTGGGCAGTCTTTTTAGCCGCACGGGGAACGCCGCCTGTGATGCTGGTTGGCATAATCATTCTAGGCACACTAGCGACGAGTGCGGCGGGTTGTGTGATTAACGATCTGTGGGATCGCGATATCGATCCGCAGGTGCAGCGCACTCGCAGCCGTCCGTTAGCATCTCGTGTGCTCTCGGTCAGAGTTGGGCTAGTCATCGCCCTCGTAGGATTTGCCTGTGCCTATGGTCTCGCAGCTTATCTAAATCCACTCACGTTTTGGCTGTGCGTTGCTACCGTGCCGATTATTGTGCTGTATCCCGGTGCGAAACGAATCTTTCCGGTGCCGCAGTTGGTGCTGTCGATCGCGTGGGGTTTTGCCGTTTTAATTAGCTGGAGTGCGGTTAGTTGTTCGGCAGTGTCAGCGGCGACTGGGTGCTTAGGGCGAGAAACCTGGCTTTTGTGGGGTGCAACTGTGCTGTGGACCCTGGCGTTTGATACGGTATATGCGATTCCCGATCGAGGCGACGATCGCCGCATCGGAGTCAACTCCAGCGCGCTATTTTTTGGCAAATTTGCACCCCAAGCGATCGCCGTTTTTTACACGGGTACGATCGTGCTTCTCGCAAAATTAGGTGAAGTGATGCAGCTTCATGAGACATTTTGGATCGCGCTAGGAGTAGCCGCGATCGCGTGGGGATGGCAATACTACAATCTCTCGCGCGGTGGCTTGCCTGCCTCACCTGCGCTGAGATTAGATGTCTTAGTCGGCTTTATTCTATTAGCGGGAATGATTGCAGGAGTTTAGAGTTTGCCTCAATAGACCTCTTGCAAAAGTCCCTGCCCTCACCCTCAATCCTTCTCGCAAGCGTGGGAGAAGGACTTTGAGATCTGGCTCCCCTTCTTTCGATTAGGAGAAGGGGTTGGGGGATGAAGGCATCTTCGGACTTTTGCAAGAAGTTTAATTAGCAACGAAGGGCAACTCAATCACAAAACGAACCTCATTTGCATCGCTTTCCGCCCAAATTGAGCCACCCAAATAGGTGATCTGCCTTTTGACGAGTGCCAGTCCTAACCCCGTTCCCCCTTGATTCCAGCGATCGCTTCCTGCAATGCGATGAAACCTGTCAAAAACCCGAGGCAATTCTTCATCGAGAATGCTGACCCCAGAATTGCTGACGACTAGTTGCAATCTATGTTCTATGAGTTGAGCACTCACGGTAATGACTTCTCCCGGCGGCGTGTATTTGCAAGCATTGGCTAGCAATTCGCTAAAGCTTCGGGTCAAAATTGCATCATCTGATATCAGGGGTGGCAATGTGGGGGAGAGCAGCACTTGCAAACGTTGCTGTCGTTCTTGAGCACGCTCTTGATAGGCCTCTGTTATCTGGGGAATCCACTCTGTTAAGTTGATCGAGACGAGTTCAATGGGCAATACTGCCACATCCAGCCGTTGCAGTTCTAGCAAGTCATTCACCAGATTGAGTTCTTGATCGCACTCTTCACGCAAAATTCTCAAGTAGCGCGACACTTGTTCTGAGCGCGAATCGGTTTCTGATTCTAGAGAAGACAACTGTCGTCGATCGAGGCTCAACTCCAGCATGTGAATGGACATTTTAATATTGGTCAACGGCGATCGCAACTCATGAGAAGCAGTACTTAGAAAATCATCTTTCAGTTGATCCAATCGCTGAAGTTCTTGCATTTGTTGTTCTAAAATCTGTGCTTGCAGCAGCGAAAGGGACTGTTCTTGAATCGATTGCCGCTGAGACGCATCCCGAAAAACCATCACGACTCCAGTTAAAGTTCCCGCATCGTCTTTGAGAGGGGCAGCACTATCGGCGATCGGGATTTGTTGGTTGTTTTTGGTGACTAACAAAACGGGATCGACCAAATAGGCAGTGTTCCCCGTCCGCAGCACTTCCATCACGGGATTTTCAACCACAGCCTGCGTCTGACTGTGAATTAAAGGAAATACCTCCCAAAGCGGTTGGTTGATCACCTCCTGAATTTTCCAGCCTGTTAAAGACTCTGCAACCAAGTTGAAGAATTTAATATAACCCTGAGCATTGGTGACAATAACGCCATCACCGATCGCCTTTAAAATGGTTGATGCCCATTTATGCTCTTCTTTGAGCCGGGTTTCTCGCCCATGTCGCTGAAGGGCGGTTTTGACCGTAATATATAGGTCTCGTTCTTTAATCGGTTTGATCACATAGCCAAATAGCTCGTTATCGGTGGCTCGATCGACCGTGGCTTGATCAGAGTAACCTGTCGCATAGATGACGGGAATTTGTAGCTCATTCCAGATTTGATAAGCGGCTTGAATGCCATCCATCTCTCTTTCCAGGTTGATGTCCATCAACACGACATCTGGACGCAGTTCTCTGGCTTTGACGATGGCTTCTTCTCCAGACGCGACGATCGCGACGACCCGATAGCCTAATTCCTCCAGGCAGTCTCTTACATCGATGGCGACGACCCATTCATCTTCAACGATTAATACCCTCGCCGGATCTGACGTAGGCACACTTGCGTCATGCGTCATAATCTCTCAACTGGGAAGACAATCCGAAACTCTGTACCCCCTTGGCAACGCGCTTGCAGGGTTCCCTTCAACTGACTAACAAAGCCCTGAACAAGCTGTAGACCCAAAGTTTCGAGTTGAGAAAGGTCAATATGGCTGGGAAAACCTATGCCCGTATCCCCAGCAATTAATGTGATTGTAGAGTCTTCTACGGTAGGCAGAAGCTTTATATAAATACATAGATCGCTCTGATCCAGACTGGGAAACGCATACTTCAAAGAGTTGCTTAACAATTCGTTGATAATTAGTCCACAGCGAAGTGCTTTGTCAATGTCTAAGAAGATGGGTGCAACCTCGCTCTTTAAAGCAACTTGATTTTGACTGACGTTATAGGTGCTAAAGAGATTAGTGACTAAACTGGGAATGTACTCGGCTAGATTGATCCGTGCCAGGTCTTCAGACTGATAAAGCTTTTCGTGGATCAGGGCGATCGACTCAATCCGGCTCTGGCTTTCTAGTAAAGCATTCGCTGCCTGCTGATCTTTAAGCTTTCGGCGCTGCAACCGCAGCAAACTATAGACGATTTGCAAATTGTTTTTGACCCGATGATGAATCTCCTTGAGGAGCACCTCTTTTTCCCGCAATGATGCTTGCAGTTGATCTTCTACTTGTTTGCGATCGGAGATGTCTCGTCCGACTGATTGAAACTCTAAAAACTGCCCTTGCTCATCAAACAACATCCGGTTAACCCACTGAGTCCAACGCACTTCACCCTGAATAATGACTCGATTTTCGATCATCACCGTGGGGTTATCAGCACTCATAGAGTGTATCGATTGAGCAATGACTTCTTGGTCATCTTCAAAAACCATAGGGATATAGCTCTTGCCGACAGTTTCCTCTGGTTGCAGCTCAAAATAGCGGCAATATGCCCCATTCACAAACAAAATGGTGCTATCTGGCGAGAACCGAGCAATCAGATCCGTTTGATCTTCCACAATCCCACGGTATCGGGCTTCGCTAATTTTCAGGGCTTGCTCAGCTTGCTCACGCTCGGCTTCGATGCGCTTACGATCGCTCACATCAGTGACTCGGATCAAATTTAAGGTGCGTTCAGAGATCGTGATGGGTTTGGCTGCAATATTGCCCCAAAAGAAATTACCTTGATGGGTAACATACTCAATTTCTCGACTCCAAAAGCCTTGGGACTGCATTTCAGCTACCACTGCGTTTATCTCTTCTTGAGAAAATTGGTAACGTTGTAGAGTATTTCCTCGAATGCCGATCAGCCCAGTTTTGTCAGCCGCTTGAAAGAGTTCTACGGCTCGTCGATTGCAGTCAAGAGTGAGTAATGTTTGCCGGTCAACTAGAAACAGAGCATCCGTCGATTCATCAAAAATAGTCTCTCGGAAATCTCGGCTGCGAGTGAGTTCGGCTTCGACCCGTTTGCGCCAAGCAACTTCTTGCTGTAGTGCCCAATTTGCGGTCTCAAGCTGTGCCGAACTGGGTATAGCAGTTGCCTTAGGCATCAATAGCCAAAGAGCGATCGCAGTGCCTAACGAGACTAATGCTGTGATGGCTTTGACGCTACCAGAAAGCCAATAGTTGGGATGCCATAGCGTCCAGATAGACATTAAATGAGAGGTGCCACAGGCAGTAATAAAAGCTGCGAATAGGATAAATATCCAGTTAAAGGGTAAATCCTTTCGCTGTTTAACAAACCCAAACAGCGTGATAGGAATGGAGTAATAAGCAAGAGCGATCGTCGAGTCGGATAAGATATGCAGCCAAACCAGGGTGGGGTCCCACAAATAGCAGTGCCCGTGAGGGATAAGTGTCTCAGAACTAAAGAGACCTCTGATTAGGTCAAACATGAAAATGTCCCTATGGTAAGAGTTTCATCTGAATCCCACAATCTAAGTAGGCTCACTTAACCTCAGATTCTGACTCTTTTCCTGAGCTTGCATTGGTCACGTAATAATTATATCGATGACGTAACCATTGCAAGTTGCCTACATTACAAGGGTGGCTTGAATACGGGCTGTCTACTCTTTTAGACATACCAAAAGCAGGTTAAGAGTAACGTGAGAAAAGGTTAAAACACGCCTAGTGATTGTTGTAGTAGGCTCGTGTGCCTTTGGCATCGATCGCATCTCCCAATCGATTTAAGGCATGGATATAAGCCGCCGTTCGCATTGAGACAGAAAGATTGCGGGCGATCGACCATATTTGCTCAGTTTCTTCGATCATTTTGCGCTGAAGACGTTGATTGACTTCGTTTAAAGTCCAGTACATGCCGTTGCGATTTTGCACCCACTCAAAATAGCTAACGGTGACTCCCCCAGCGTTAGTTAAAATGTCTGGGAATACATAAATTCCACGTTGCTCTAATATCTGATCAGCCGTTGATGTAATAGGACCATTTGCCACTTCAAAAATTAGTTTTGCGTGGATGTCTTGGGCGTTAACGTCTGTGATTTGCTTCTCTAATGCAGCAGGAATCAACACATCAACATCCAGCGTTAATAATTCTGCATTCGTGATAACTTGGTGATCGGCAATGCTGCACACACTGCTATCGCAGTAAACGGCTTTAATGCCTCTTGTCGCTTCTTTGACCTGCCGAATGCTCGGAATATCTAGCCCATTTTGAGAATAGATTCCCCCTTGAGAATCGCTGACAGCAATGACTTTGTAGCCTGATCGAGCCAGCAATTCTGCCAGCGTCGCCCCTGCGTTGCCAAATCCTTGAACAGCGACCGTGGTCGCTTGGGGAATGCGATCGAACTTTGGCATCATTGCCTCGATCACAAAGAAAGCCCCCAATGCTGTTGCCGCGTCTCGACCCAAACTGCCACCCATCGGAATCGGCTTCCCAGTCACCACACCGGGACAGATTCGTCGCTTGATGGTGCTGTATTGATCCATCATCCAGCCCATGATCATTGAGTTGGTGTAGACATCAGGAGCCAAAATATCGACATCGGGTCCAATAAAGTCAGCGATCGCGTCAATATAGCCTCGACTTAGCCGCTCTAATTCAAGTCGAGACAGCGCTTTTGGATTGACCGTAATGCCACCTTTTGCACCGCCAAACGGCAAATCTAATGCCGCACATTTAAAGGTCATCCAAAATGCCAGCGATTGCACTTCGTCAAGCGATACGTTGGGATGGTAACGCACCCCACCCTTCCCCGGTCCGCGTGTGTCATCATAGCGAACTCGATAGCCCTGAAATACTTTCAGCGACCCGTCATCCATCCGCACTGGGATGGAAACCGTTAAGCTGGCTTTAGGGAACTTGAGCGACTCGATCGCATCTTCAGAAATTGAGGTATGTTTTAGTGCTCTTTCTAGCGGTTGAGCTGCATCAGATAGGAGAGAATCAGCCATAAGAGTTTTAACCTGCTTTTAATTTTGAGAAGCCTGGGAAAAAATAGCGGTATTTTTCTGGACAGGATAAAGAAGCTGGTTTCCTCATTTTCCGTCTGAAGTTGACCTGATTTTTAATGCTGACTCAGAAGTTTACGATCGTTCGCAAGCTGAGTTTAAAATCTTTACCCATTAGGTTGCCCATGTTAGAACTTCTCCTAGCCGTGCTTTCTGGATCGGCAGCAGCAGGCATGAGAATTGCGCTCCCTCTGCTGGTGATTGGGTTGCTCTCTGGAAGTAATGCGTGGCTGCACGTCCCCCTTTTAAATCGGGTGTCGCCTCCGATCGTCATGGGCATTTTAGTCAGTTGGTCGCTGATCGAAGTCTTTGCCTCAAAAAATCGCCTCGGACAGCGCGTGCTGCAACTTGTGCAACTGCTGCTCAGTCCAGTGGTGGGGGCGTTGATAGGAATGGCGATCGCTCAAACGGCTGAGGCTTCGCCCTGGCTGGTTGGCATCTTAGGTGGCGTGGGCGGACTGCTAGCGTTTGTATTGCAACTCGTGCAGGTGGGATGGTTTTATCGCTTGCAGAAGTTACCCCTGTGGCTGATCTTCGTCCAAGATGCTCTGTGTATTTGTCTAGTGCTCTTTGCGTTTGATGCCCCCAGAGAGGGAGGAATCATTGCTTTATTGCTGTTGTGGTTAGCCATTCGCAGCTCTCAGGCGTGGCAGCGTTGGCAGAAGCGGGACGTTCGTGACACCTCTCCGTTACTCCACCGTGTGGTAGGTAATTCTCGTTTGCGCGATCGTGACTAAAAAAATAGGGGAGATTCTAAAGTCAGAATCTCCCCTAGGCAAATTTATTCAACTCTCAGACGCTTAGAGAATTCCAAAGGCGTGTAAAGGTCCGCGCCCCATTAGCATTTCGACAATTAGAGCAATCAAGCCAATCATTGCCACCCGACCATTCCACACCTCAGCAGACGTAGTTAGACCCCACTGCCAGCTTTCTTGGGGATACATCTTGACGTTCTTTCCAGGATGCACAACATCCGCAAATTTTACTTCTGGGGCGTTTAACGCATTGACGACCAGATTTGCCAAATCGTTAATAAACACCGGATGAGTGTTTAACGCGGGAACTCGACTGAATCGCTCAATCCCAGCCTCTTCGGCAACTTCTCGATATTCCATGTCGATTTCTTGCAGCGTCTCAATGTGTTCTGAGACAAAGCTAAGGGGCACGACAACCAGATCTTGAACGCCTTTTTTAGCAAGGTCTTTAATAGCATCTTCGGTGTAAGGTTGAAGCCATTCAACAGGACCCACTCGACTCTGATATGCCAGCGTGTAATCATTGGGTCTGCCAAGTCGCTGCATAATCAGCCGCGCACATGCTTCAATCTCGCGCTGATAGGGATCGCCCACTTCTTCAACATAGCTAACCGGAACACCATGAGCGCTGAAGAAAATGTGAGCCTGATCAGGGTGAGGAAGCTGATCGAGCTGTTGAGCGATCAGATCTGCCATTGCCTCTAAATAGCCTGGGCTGTCATACCAAGACGGAATGACGGTGTATTTGATCTGTTGCAGCGCTGGATCTGTTTTCCACAGGTCTTCTAGCAATCGGAAGCTAGAGCCACTGGTGCTAATTGAAAAGTGAGGATAAAGCGGCAGGACGACTAGGCGATCAATTCCATCGCGTTTGATCTGAGCGACGGCTTCCTCAGTAAAGGGGTGCCAATAGCGCATTCCAACATAAACATTGGTATCTTGACCGTGCTGCTGCAACTCTTGTTTGAGTGCCTCTGCCTGCTCTTCGGTGATGCGCCGCAGGGGAGAACCCCCGCCGATTTGCTCATAGTTTGCCTGGGATTTTTTTGCCCGTGAGGTTGAAATCAGCCATGCCAAAGGACTTTGCAGCCAAGGAACCGGAAGGCGGATAATTTCTGGGTCAGAAAATAGATTATAGAGAAAGGGACGAACATCTTCTAATCGATCGGGTCCGCCCAAGTTAAGTAATAAAACGCCTACTCGACCCATAACTACTAAAAGTTCCTTAGAGTTCTCAGCTTTGTTACTGATTTTAACAATAAAATCTTGATGAGTCTGAAGAAAGTCTGTAAATCGACTTCTCAAATCTAATGGTTCTGACTCAAAAGTTCAGCAGTGTTGACATTCGACTAAAGTAAGTCTTGTATTCAGAGTAGTGGATTATGGCGGAGATAGACGCAATTTCTGCAAAAGCGGGTGACGAGATCGACGGGCGCATTGCTCAACTCAATCAGCGCTTAAAAATTGCCCAAATGGGTGTGCACATTGAGCGACGGGGCACCAAGCTCAATGTGCGAGCAACGTTGCCTCCTCGCCCCGACAGTGTGCGGTTGCGCCCTTATCAACAGCGTCTAAGTTTAGGGTTGCCAGCGACTAATGCAGGGCTGAAGCAAGCTGAACAAGAGGCAAAAATCATTGCGGCTCACCTGATTCAAAACTGTTTTGACTGGCAAAACTATCTCACGTTTGGCGGCAAGCGTCTGAGTCAGATGAACCTTTTAGAGCAGCTTCAGGCATTTGAGCAAGATTTTTTGGCACAGCCCGATCGCCAATGCAATCCCGCGTCAGCTAAGACCACTTGGAACTCAGCGTATGCTCCTTATGTTAAGAAATTGGCGGCGATCGCGGCTTCTCATTCTCAACTCACGGTGGCTGAAGCCATTTATCAAACGGTTCACTCGACGGATATTAACTCTCGCAGTCGCCAAGTGTGCTGCACCGCATTAAATGCGTTAGCAGACTTTCTCAATCTCAAACTGCCCACTGAGTTAAAGACATTTTGGGGTGGGTATGGCACCAGTCAGACTAAAGCTCGCCAACTCCCGACTGATGAAGAGATTGTGGCAGTTTGGCAAAAAATTCCTAATCCAGCGTGGCGATTTGTCTATGGAGTCATGGCAACCTATGGGTTGAGAAATCATGAAGTCTTTTTTTGCAACTATTCGGGGTTGAGTCGCGAGGACACGATGATTGAAGTGTTGCCGACGACTAAGACGGGAAGCCATGAGGTGTGGGCATTTTACCCCGAATGGATTGAAGACTTTGAGTTGAAAACGGGTGGTTTGCCTGCGATCGAGACTGACCTCACGAAGACCACGCTACAAACGGTGGGGCAGCGCGTAACGGCTCAGTTTCGTCGCTATGGGGTGCCGTTTTCACCCTATGATCTGCGTCATGCGTGGGCGGTAAGAACCATTCACTTCGGGTTGTCTGACACGGTTGCTGCGAGAATGATGGGGCATTCGGTGGCAGTCCATACACGCACTTATCACCAGTGGATCTCTCGCCGAGACCAGCAGCAAGCGGTGGAGGCAGCGCTGAAAAGGAGAGAAAGCTCAGGAATTGCAGCCGAATAAAATTCTAACGAATTGGGCTTCGACTCCACCCAGCCCTCGACTTCGTTCAGATGTCAACCTTCAATGAGTGGGTTGAGCGCAGTCGAAACCCACGGACAACGGCAGGCGGAGAGTTTCTGTTCACGATCAGTTTGGCTGATAGCTCTCTATAACCCGTCCTGCTCCCCTGACTTGGGCATAGTAAGCGCGGCTCACGGCATCTCCCCGATCGGAGAGTCGATCGATGCCAATGCCATTGCGTCCATGATCTTTGCCAGAACTGTGAATGTAGCAATCGCCGCCTAAATAAAGCCCGACATGAGTGGCTTTGATAAGCGTACCAAAAAACACTAAATCACCCGGAATCAGGTCAGAAAGCACGATTTTCTGCACAAATTCTTCTTGCTGGTAGGCATCTCTCGGCAGTCGAACATCCACCGACGCAAACGCGGCTTGCATTAACCCAGAGCAATCATAGTGTGGAGCAACCGTTCCGCCCCAGAGGTAGTGATTAGAGACGGCGCTCGCCGCTTGAGTAAACGCAATCACGTCTGGAATTCGCTGTTGAATCTCTGTCTTTGACCATATAGGCGCATGATAAACCGTGGCGGATTCTTCTAAAAATTGCCGATCGTCAGCCGCCAACCAACCCGGATAGTCATCTTCACAAAGCCGGACTTGTAATGGAGAGGTTTCAGCAGCCGAGAGAATGTGTAGAAAGCGCCCGATCTCCGCTTGAGTTGTCAAGCTATTGAGTTCCGCAGAGGTGTAAAGATTGAGGTTAGCTTTAGTGAGATACTGCATACAACTGAGCGATGAATAGACCAAGTTGATTATTAACGGTTCACGCCTCAAAAATTGATTATGACTTTCTTCTGCAAAGACGAGAAATTGCAAACATTGGGCGATCGTATTCTCGCAGCTACGTGGTCAGAGTTTCCCAGTCTGGCACAAAACCAGATTGCCTTGACCTGGCTAGTTTATGATCCTCCCGTTTTTGTCAACACTGGGGGAGCCATCAACCCCAATGAGTTTTGGAAGCAGTCGGTGCGTGGCTTTGGCTATCGAGGAGTCGAGCGCATCTATCCGGCTAGCGTGGTTAAGCTGTTCTATCTAGTCGCGGCTCACGAGTGGCTAGAGAAAGGCATGATCCAAACCTCCAACGAGTTTGAACGGGCGATCCGCGACATGATTGTTGATTCAAGCAATGATGCGACAAGTCTTGTGATGGATATTCTGACAGGCACCACTAGTGGACCTGAACTTCCGGCTGCCCCGTTTGAGACGTGGAAACAGCAGCGCAACATCGTCAATCGCTATTTTCAAGGGCTGGGCTGGTTAGAATTGACGACAGTGAATCTGAATCAAAAGACCTGGTGTGATGGGGCATACGGTCGAGAACGGGCATTTGTCGGAGACATCTTTGAGAATCGCAACATGCTGACGACCGATGCCTCGGCTCGACTGCTGCACAGCATTATTGGCGGAGTCGCGGTGTCGGCTGCCCGATCGCAAACCATGATGAGTTTGATGCGGCGATCGCTGAACCCGTCTGACCTCAAAGCCGACCTAGAAAACCAGGTGACGGGCTTCTTGGGTGAAGGGTTGCCCCAAGTTGCGCACCTCTGGTCAAAAGCAGGATTAACCAGTCATGTCCGCCACGATGCCGCTTATGTCGAGTTGCCCAATCTCCAGCCTTATCTATTAGTAGTATTTACTGAAGGTAAACCCCACCGCACCAACGAAGCCATTCTTCCGTTTGTCTCTCAGCGAGTGGTTGAGGCGATGGGCGAGATCTGAATAATGCGTCCTGTTTAGCTGCGATCGAGGTGAATATCTACCCCTACACACACCCCAAAAACGAACGCTGAACTTATTCTAAATCGCGTATATTAACCTCATGAATCAATCATCTGGACAACCCACTCCCCGAAAATCAATGCACACTCAATGGTTAGCAGGCTTGATGAGTGGTTGCATTGTGGGCTATGCCTTAGTCGCTTCAGCATCTGACCCAGATTTAATTGTGGCACCACCCACCACCTCGCCCTACAAAATTCAAGGCAAAACAGCGGCTGAGTTACGATCGCAAATGAATCAACTGGGACCCCTTAACCAAGACGAAGGCAAACGGTTTGATGCCTCTACGATTTGGGATCTGGATGCTCAATTCACTTCTGGCGGCAAGAAAGGCGTTAGTTGTAAATTCAAAACCATCACTGTCACGGTTAAAACGACTTTTATATTACCTGACTGGACCCCTCCCAGTGATGCTCCTCAAGCGTTGACCGATCGTTGGAAAAAACATCTAGCGGCATTGCAAACCCATGAGGATGGGCACAAACAGTTAGGAATTGATGCCGGAAATGACTTTCTCAGCCAATTAAGAGCTATGCCGCCTGCCTCATCCTGCGACGCATTGCAGAAAGCAGCCGCACAAAAACGGGATGCAGTCAAAGCGACCTTTAAGCAGAAACATAAAGCCTACGATGCAGCCACCAATCATGGTGCCAATCAAGGGGCTGTTTTTCCCTAGCAGTGTTTTAATACTCTGGTCTGCGTTGCTATCCTGCTCTGAACTGAAGTTCGGGCTGATAGTGATAAAACCGTTAAAACGAACTGAACGCGAGTCAGGTCAAATTCTGAGTCCGTTTGAACAGACTTTTCCAAGTTAGCCCAAACTTCAGTTCAGGGCGCAGCAGAATCGATGCGAGAGAGGTTTAAAACACGTCCTAGACCTGATTTAGGGGGTCACTACGTTGCGGTCCCGAAAATCCTTTTTCTTCAATCTGCAACGAGCCAGAACCCGATTCGTCCTCATCGTCTGGTTTGGGAGACATCGAGAGCGGTTGCACACTGGCATCTTGCGGGTCGCCAACCAGTCCGGCGAGAGGCACTTTTACAGAAATGGCGGCGAGGTTTAGAGTGCCTGTCAGATTCGTCGTCGCTACCCACTGTCCGGGCTGCAAACCTATTGATCCAGCATTAACTACCCGCACTTGCAGCTCACCGGGATCGGCATAGGTGCCTTGAGTGACTAAGCGTGCGTACACTTGTGAACTAATTTGGCTCCATGGCGTATCGGTAACCGCAGCGGTTGCCTGTCCTGTCGGGACAAATGTACGAGACAAGGACTCAAAGTTGTTGCCATAATGCATTAAAGTGTCACGAGTTTGGCGTAGGGTGACGATCGTTTGTCCAACGGTTCCTAACCGTCCTAAAGAAGAATCCATTGAGGGCAACCCTGGAATCGTGCCAGAAAGGTTACTCCACGTCGATTCGATCCGCTCATAAAAACTCTGCGAGAGCCGCGATTTGTAGTCGGGCAGGAGTTGATCGACGATCGCCCGCAGTTCTGGTGTCAATTCTTCATACTTCATGCCCGCTTGCAGGTTCCACGACAATACTTGCAGTTGGCTGTGGGGAATGGTTGTTCCTGCCGATCGTGCATTCAGTGCCGTGATGATGTCAGCCGATTTTCCTTTTAAGGGTGCTAAGAGATAACGGTGTCCGGCGGGGCTGTGAGCAGACACTTTCATGCAAAAAACATTGACCGGAATCCGGTAATCTCCTGGTAGGAGAGTGACGGAACCATCGGCGGTGCTGCGAATTTGCGAAATCAGATTGGGCGGCATGACTTGAGGACTAAAGGCACGTCCCGGCAACTGGCTCACGGTTGGAAAAAGCGCCTCACTACTTGATGAGATAGGAGACTCTTTGGTTATAGTGCCGCCCAGCGTTTTAATGAGTTGATCGGAAGCCGCCCCTTTCAGCACATCCTCGATCGAGCCACCCGGAATCGGCAAGCTTGGGATCGGCAACCCGAAGAAACCAGCCGTCAGAGTGGCGGCGTGTCCTGGCAACACGGGCAAACTGACTGTTAGCGCGGCTATTCCCACCAGCAGGTTGTTAGGCAAAGACTGACGTAATCGCTGACACCACGACAAGTTGCCCATATTACGCTGCTCAATCCTGCTTGGGGGGAAATATTTGTCCATGATCAATCCTCATCAGTCCAAACTTTAACCCATCCATCTTATGCGTGATTTTGAAGATTCATGAATTACTGCCTCTTCATCAAGCAACTGACGACAAAACAAGTCTATTAACGCAATTCATCTTGCTTAAAAGTCTGAATCAGGGGACAAGCCACTGATTTTTCTCCCAACCAATCAGTCAAAACATCATCACTCTGATAATGCCGAGGAGTTTGCATCAGCAAACGCCAAGCCTGACCTGCATCAATCAAATTAAACCGCTCAGGATAGTGAGTTTTTAACAACTCTTGAAGCACAGGATAATAGTCAGAATTCAGTGCGGGAAAGATGTGATGCTCTGTATGGTAAGAAAAATTTAAGTGCAGCAAATCGAATAGCTTAGGAACTCGAAGCGAAACACTATTGATTAAGGGATCGTTAATGTCAGTCATCTCACAAAGCATGTGGTTTGTGAAAATATACGACATCGCTAACGCATATCCGATCGCAATCGGAAGGAAGTAGCCAAGCGCGAGTTGAATCGGACTAAACTCCAAATAGGCAATCACGCTGAGATGAAGTGCGAAAATGATCAAAAATTCTCTCGCAATTGCCCAGCGCTCTTTAACGCTCACCGCAAAACTAGCCGGAACATAATTGACCGATCGCTGATTAAACAGCAATACAGACGTGAGATTGCGAAAACCATGAACTCCCCAAGCCATTGCCATGCCCAACATTAATCCTAGAGGATGAACGTCAGAAGACGGAATGAATTGATTTTGAATCCACTTTCCCCAAGTGTTAGGCTGCTCTTTAAGATAGCTGCGATCGGGATCACTCAGCGAATTTGTTTTTGAATGGTGTTCGCGATTGTGAACTGCCTTCCACAGGGTCGGTGGCATCCACCAGGCAGCGAGTCCGATTAAACTAATGAAATAACTCAGTCGAGGATTTCTCATAACACCCCCGTGCATCAAATCGTGAGAGCTAAACAGCAGTACTGTCACACTGTTGCCCATGACGATCGCTAAAGGCAGATAAAGCCCCAAAAAAATAGGGTTCCACTGATCTAATTTGGCAGCGATCGCCCATCCAAGCATCAAAATCGCGAGATTGATTCCCAAAATTAATAGCTTTTTGGGATCAGGGTCAAACGCTTCAGGGGGAAGAAGAGGACGCAAGAACTTTGCATAGCTTGCTTGAGGAATGAGCGTCTGATTGTCAACAGATTTCATGCGTTAGTCGTAGAACGATAGGTTAAATTTCGACAGTTTAAATAGAGTTTTTAGTTTCTATCTAAACAAAATGAAGGCAGTAACCGTTGATTAGCTACTACCCTGTAAGTTATTCGCAATTCAAGCAATTGTTTATGCAGAAATTAGCCTGTTAACGATGCTATGAGCGACAGCATAAACAGCCGCACATCAGTGTGATAACCATAACATCAATTATCTTAACATTATTGAAGGGATGAGTTTTATAGCCCCACGCAGATACTTTAAGACAAGGGGCTTAAGCTCCTTGTTGCTTCGACCGCAACTCAGAGCATCCTAATGCAATTTTATAGTGCCATAACACCCGAATGCTCAACTCAGAACTAGAGGATCAAGACATCGAATCAATGCATGATATAGCCAAAAATAGTATAGTAAAAATGCTAAAGTTTTGCAGAAAGAGGCGTGTTGAATATTGACGAAATGAATTTTAATCATCTTGGTGAAGACTACTCAATTTGATGATTAAACGGCTTTCACTTAATGGGGATTGAGACTCTAAAATTCTTCGTCAGTTAGCGTCTCGATCAATAGATCAACCTGCCTTTGACGTTGAGCCAGAAACGTCTCACACTGTCTCAAATATCTCACAGCCGCCGAAAATTGCTCAAACACATCCGCAAGTTCTAACTCGCCCGACTCAATGCGCGACAAAATTGATTCGACTTGAGCAACGGTGGCTTCATAGTTCCAATCAGCTTGAAACGATTGCTCAAACGATCGACTCTCGATCATCAAACCTTCGTCCACTTCAATTTGGTCTGAGTGACCCGCATTTGATCCAGGGGAAATATTCATATAGCGCCCCAAAGCGAAGGTGACCTCTAATCTTTGTAGTCTCTATTCGTCAAAAGTGGGTGATGCGTCGGATACTTCGGTAACGTTGACGAGCAAATGTCCTTGCCCCAATTGAATCGATAAATCCTGACCTGGAGTGAGTTCTGAAGCCGATCGAGCAATGGTTCCATCCATTTGTCGCACCACAGCATAGCCTCGTCGGAGCACGGCTTGAGGATCAAGAGTTGCTAACTTTTCTTGCAGAAGTTGATGATGTTGAGTTGCCTCTTGAAACGGTCGCTGAGTGGACTGAATCAGTCGTTGTCTTAGCCAAGTCACGACCTGGACTTCTTGTTTGAGTTGACGATCGAGCTTCAGCAGCTTGAGCCGATCGCGCAAATTATGTAAGCGATCGTTTTCGTCTTCCAAATAGTGCATCACGGCAGAATTGAGTGCCTGAACTCGATCCTGATGGTCGGCGTGCAGGTCTGCTAGAGATGGAATCGCTTGCTCGGCGGCGGCGGTCGGCGTGTGGGCGCAAACATCTGCTGCGAGGTCTGCTAGCGACTCATCGCGCTGGTGCCCAATTCCCACAATAACGGGAATCGAGCAATTTGCCACAGCCCGAACCACAAATTCGTCATTAAAACACGCCATATCTGCGATCGCACCGCCACCGCGTGATAGAATTAGTACATCCGCTCTAAAATCTCGTTCGACTCGCGCGATCGCTGCCACGATCGATGCGGGTGCCTGTTCTCCTTGCACCAACGCTGGAGAAAACAGCACCCGCAATCCTGGATAGCGACGTTTAAGAGTCCGTTGGATGTCTCCCCAGGCAGCAGCTTGAGGCGATGTCACCACTGCAACGGTTTGAGGGTGAGCGGGTAAGGGGCGCTTTCTTTCTGGGTCAAAGAGTCCTTCTCGCTCTAAGCGGTTTTTTAGCTGCCGATAGCGCAGAGCCAGCAGCCCTTCTCCTGCCGGGAGCGCTTGCCAGACCATCAACTGGTAGCTGCCTCGTTGAGGATGGAGGCTGATTCGACCCAGCAAAATCAACTGTTCTCCTGGCTCTGGCAGAGTCGCCAATTTGTCGAGTTGGCTATTCCAGACCACACAGCTAATGCTGGCTTTGGTACCGGGATCTTGCAGGGTGAAAAACACCCCACTGCGATATTTCGATGCGCTAGAAACCTCCCCCGTCACCCAAACTTGACGGAGCTGGTGATCTTGCTCAAGCAGCAGTTGAATGTGGGTGGTTAACTCACCCACTGATAGGGCAGAATCTGGCACGATCGAGCTAGGCACATTCAATGACATCGCGTGTAACCTGGAGAAAGAAGCATTAAACGATGGGCTGATTTTTACCGCAGTTCCTACCTCATGCTACAAGGTCAGACCCGAGTAGCCCTGACAGACTCCAAATCCTAATCTCTTCCTCTTTACAATTTTCTATTTTGAGGCGCTAATGGCTAGCAGTAAGACAACCGAAGGTTCCGATAAGCAAAAAGCCCTAACGATGGTGCTCACCCAGATCGAGCGCAACTTTGGGAAAGGCAGCATTATGCGTCTGGGGGATGCCACCCGGATGAAGGTTGAAACCATTCCAAGCGGCGCTCTAACGCTAGATCTCGCGCTGGGTGGTGGCTTGCCAAAGGGTCGGGTGATTGAGATCTATGGTCCCGAAAGTTCGGGTAAGACGACGGTGGCGCTGCACGCAGTTGCCGAAGTCCAAAAAACAGGCGGAACGGCTGCCTACATTGATGCTGAACACGCGCTCGATCCCAAATATGCAGCCGCTTTGGGCGTTGACATCGCCAATTTGCTGATTTCTCAGCCTGACACTGGGGAAGCTGCCCTAGAGATTGTGGATCAGTTGGTGCGATCGACCGCCGTTGATATTGTGGTCATTGACTCAGTAGCCGCTCTTGTCCCTCGTGCTGAAATTGAAGGGGAGATGGGCGATTCTCACATGGGTCTGCAAGCCCGTCTGATGAGCCAAGCTCTTCGCAAGATCACCGGAAACATTGGTAAATCTGGCTGCACAGTTGTCTTCATCAACCAATTGCGTCAAAAAATTGGGGTTACTTACGGCAGCCCCGAAACGACTACAGGCGGACAAGCGCTGAAATACTACGCTTCTGTGCGTCTCGACATTCGTCGGATTCAAACCTTGAAGCGAGGCAACGAAGAATATGGAAACCGCGCCAAAGTAAAAGTTGCCAAAAACAAAGTTGCGCCTCCGTTTAGAATTGCAGAGTTTGACATCATTTTTGGTAAGGGGATCTCAACGATCGGATGTCTAGTTGACCTGGCAGAAGAGACGGGCGTGATTGTCAGAAAGGGTGCCTGGTATAGCTATAACGGCGACAACATCAGCCAGGGACGCGACAACGCCGTCAAATATATGGAAGAGAAACCTGACTTCGCGAAGGAAGTTGAGAAACTGGTGCGCGAAAAGCTCGAAATGGGAGCCGTGGTTTCCGCCAATTCGGTCGGAGCGGCTGACCCAGAGGATGAAGAAGACGAAGAATTTGTAGAAGAATAAGCTCGACCAGATTCTTTAAATAATGCGGGGGCAGGTAAATTACCTACCCCTTTTTTGGTTCGTTATGGCATTACGAAATTGCATTAAGACAGTGTGGGTTGGCAGTCTCAAACAAGAGGCTTAAGGAGATTTCCAGTAAACAATTTATCTAATCTGCTAGATGAGCGGAGCCGAAGCTAGGTAAAAGTCCGTGTCTTGAGCGAAGCCGAAGAGCAGAATTCTTGTAAACTCTTTCCAAGAATTCTCCTAAGCTCCTTGTTTAGGCGGTGGGTATTTTAAGAACAGCAATGTTCTAATCCAGTTGGCTACAGCTATGTCAGGAAAATCTCTCGATTTCTTCGCGCACGATTTGAGCTAATTTTTTCGCGGCTCCTGGCGCTCCACGCACACTACGGAGTTTTTCGCGCATCTGTTGCAGTTTCTCAGGGTGGTTGAGAAAGTCGAGGGCAAGATCTGCCACAATCTTGGGCTGAAGCCGACCCACTAGTTCGGGGACGATTTCTTCGTTTGCCCATTTGTTGGGCCATGCTAACAACCCAATTCGCTGTAGATAGAGCCAGTTAATCAGTTTCGCCACACTTGAACCCACACCGGGCAAGTTGGCAAGCAGTCCAGGAATGCCATCCCAGGCGCGCATTGCATCAAGTTGTTGAGTCGGCACAACAACAATCATCGGCACTGCTAGCGCTCCCAACTCGGCGGTATTGGCTCCGATCGTGGTTAAACACAAGTCACACTGCGTCAGCAACGAATAAACTGGAATTCGTTCGGTTTGATTTTGCCAAAGCTCAACTCGCAAGCCGGTTTGCGTCTCTAGATAGGGACGTTCTGCGTCGGAGGTGGGCAACACTAATTGAGCACTAACCCCTTCAACAAGCGGCAAAATTGGATTCTGTTGCGGATCTGCGAATCGGGCAAGGGTTTGTAAATCGATCGTTGGTGCAACTGGAATTACAAACCGAGACTGAGGACGATCGTGCCAAATCTGTTCGGCGATCGCCAATAAAAAAGGCACTCCTTGAGCGAGTTTGGCAGGCTTTGATCCAGGCAAAACACCGATCAATTCCGAAAAGACAGGATGAGATATCTCGTCTATGTCGCTTGCCAGAGACGCGACTTCTGCCATCAGATCACCGACGACGGTTAATTTATGCGCTTGTTGATGAGGGGCACGATCGACGATTTCTGAACGCATCACCCCAAAGCGATCGATCCAGCGATGCCATCGAGCTTCCCACTCAGCGTAGATCACCGTCCGGTAGCCCAGCCGTTTGCCGAGAATCACGGTAAAAAACTGATCGCCTCCCAAAAATAGAACGATGCCCCGATCGTGCCAGTTCCAATTTTCAGCCGTTTTGCCTTGGAGTAAAAAAGGATAAAACTTCTCAGCCGCTTGAACCCGATCGACTTCTGGATAACTCAAGGCGATGTTAGCCTCTTGACCACTGGCATTTGGACAGGGCGAAAGCACCACAGAAATGCGAACCAGGGTACGATCGGTTCCTAAAGTTTGCCGGAGCGATCGCACCACGGGCTTAACCCAGGTCGCGAGTTCTCCAGGTCCATTTGAAAGAATCAGAATGTCGATCGGGGGAAATAACTCAGACATTAGCAAACGCTGAATAGAGGAGAAATAGCCTTCTACTCCCTATCTTCGCTCGAAGTTGCGAGTTTCAGTGCAGCAAGTTGGGCTTGCGCTTTGTGTAGCGATTCGTGCCATTCTCGCTCTGGGTCGCTGTCTGCCACGATGCCAGCGCCGACTTGCCCCCAGACAATATTGGTTCCGTCGGCTTGAGGCGCATACAGTAGCGTCCGAATTAGGATATTTAAGTCCAAGTTTCCGCGCAAATCCAAATAGCCGCACGACCCGTAGAATAAACTGCGGCGATCGGGTTCCAACGTCTTCAATAATCTCTAGACAGCGCACTTTAGGACAGCCTGTAATCGTGCCACCTGGAAAGACTGCTCGAATCAAATCGATTGCATTGTAGTGAGGTTTCAGCGTTCCCACAACATTGCTCACTAAGTGCATGACGTGACTGTAGCGCTCGATCGTTAGCAATTCATCGACTATCACCGATCCCCATTCACAAACTCGTCCCAAATCATTGCGTTCTAGATCCACTAGCATGATGTGTTCAGCTTGTTCTTTCGCGTTGTCGAGAAGCTCTTGAGCAAATTCACGATCTTGATCCGATGTGATTCCTCTAGGACGAGTTCCGGCGATCGGGCGAGTCTGGGCGTGTTGCCCCTGCAATTGCACCAATCGCTCAGGAGAAGAACTGATCACCGCTCCCCAAGGGGTTTGCCAATAGCTCGCAAACGGCGACGGATTAATCGTCTGCAATGCTTGATAAATTGACCAGCTATCGGCAGTAGTTTGAGTTTCAAATCTGAGCGATAAATTTGCTTGAAAAATATCTCCGGCTTGAATGTGTTGTTTAGCTTGCAGAATGGCAGATTCATAATCGGTTTGTGACCAATGAAACGCAGCCGATTTTGTAGCAGAATATTGGCTCGAATCCTGTAATTTTTTATGCGTAGTCAACTTCTTCTGCATTTCGTCAAGTTGGCTGAACTCTGTTGCAGCTAACCATAGAATTTGTCGCTGATGATCTAGAACTGCAAAGCAATCCGGCTCATACCAATAGGCGGTCGGAAACGGCAACGCATCAGATTTGAGGTAAGGCAATCGCTCAATTTCCCACGCCACATCATAGCCCAGCCAGCCCAGCCAACCACCGGTGAAGGGCAGCGATTCAACACCCTCGACAGCAGGTTTTGGACGATCGATCAACTGTTGCAGAAACGGCAAAATTTCCCCGATCGCCGGAGTCCAAACTTGCAACTGTCCGGCAACCACACGAGGAGCACCCGCACAGATAGAGTATCTCGCTAATGACCTAACAGACGACGAGAGATCAGGGCTTTCTAAAAGAGTTGCGATCGCTAAATCGTCTGACCAAAACAACGCTGCAAATATATCGGAGCCAGTTCTGTGATTGAGCGGCAGCGATCGCCAGTGCCAAGGTGAAATGACATCCATCAGCGAAGAAAATAGATAGTGCGTGAACGCAATCTATCAGATTAGAAGGTTAGTACCAAATCGACTCCTAAAGGCGATCGACAATAAATTCACCCAAGGCTGTAGAGACATATCGGTAGAACGTCTCATCGATTTCGCCATGACTGAAAGACATTTGCGATTCAAATTCCTCATTAATGTCCAATATGATGAGAGTCTGTTGTTGATCGGATTCAACTAAAGGATAAGAAAATGTCGTGGACAGAGTTAAGCCTCAATACTACTCACGAGGCAGTTGATTGGGTCTATACACTGCTATCTGAGGTTGACTACACGGGTGAAATCCAGATCGCAAATGACCCAAATCAGAAAGATTGGGCATTCACTATCTGTTTATATCTCTCAAACGAAATTGGCTCGATCGCGCAGATTGATAAAATCGCAGACTTGCTCTCTCCCTTACATCGCACCGGACTGACTAGCGCCCTTGAGATCGCGACGATCGCCGAGAAACCTACAAAAAATCTCGATTTTCGCATTCATCGGATCGGACGGCGATTTGTAGTGCTTTCAGCGAATGCAGTGTACCAATCGCAGCCAGACGACATCCTCTTAAAAATAGATACGAGCTTGAGTTTTGGCAGTGGGTTCCATCCCGCAACGATGCTCAGTCTTGAGTTAATTGAGCGATACATCCGCCCGACGATGAACGTTTTGGATCTGGGATGCGGCTCAGGAATCTTGAGTGTCGCGATCGCTAAACTCGGAGCCACCGTCTTAGCGTTAGACAACGACAAAATTGCGGTGCAGTCTACTCAACTTGCTATTCGGCAAAACGGAGTCGAGTTGCACGTCACCGTAATGGAAGGTAGTCTCGGTCAGGGCAGCACGTTGGGACATTGGATGGGCGGCACCACGGCGGAAACTGTGCCCACGATCGAGCCGACTGCCACATTTGACCTAATCGTTGCCAACATCTTTGCACGAGTCCACATCGCCCTGGTGCATGATTTTCGCCAAGCTCTCTGTCACAATCAATCAGGACTGGTGATCGCGGCGGGGTTCACGATCGAGTATGCCGAAGAGTTAGCAAAAGCCTTCACAGAGGCGGGATTTGAAGAAATTGATCAGGTGAGATCGCACGAATGGCTTGCGATCGCCTATCGCCTAAAAATTTGATTAAAAAATATCTTTTTGTCTTCGCAGGGTTGCAAATGTCGTGACTGAATCACGATCGCCCATTGCCCGTTTCACCTCTGGCTGATCCCATCGCAAAAACGGGTTCGTGCGTTTCTCGACTCCTAACCAGGTAGGGATAGTAGATTCGTGATGGCTTCGAGCCGTTTGAACGTCTGAAAAGCGCGATCGGAGGTCGGCATTGTTTCGCTCGATCGTCACCGCAAATTTCAAATTGTTCAGCGTGTACTCATGGGCACACCAAACTCTCGTATTGTCTGGCAAGACGCGAAGCTTGTTGAGGGAGTCCACCATTTGAGCGGGTGTTCCTTCAAACAATCTGCCGCAGCCTCCTGAAAATAATGTGTCACCGCAAAAAAGTTCTCCTGGCTCGTCAGCAATGATCGGCGGAAAGTAATAAGCGATGTGAGCGCGAGTGTGACCGGGGACAAACAAAACCTCGGCGGAGCGATCGCTAAACTTGACTCGATCGCCATCCTTCAAAAACACCGTCTGTCCGGGGATTCTGCCCCGATCGTATTCACCGCCATAGACGATCGTGTCCGGAAAGTAATGGAGTAAGTCTCGATTGCCGCCAACATGATCGCCGTGATGATGGGTGTTAAAAATCGCAACCAATTGCGCACCCAGCTCTTGAAGCTTTTGGAACACAGGTTGCGGTTCAGCCGGATCGACTACGGCAGCAATTTGAGAACTGGGGTCATGCAGCAAAAAAATGTAATTGTCTGAAAGCGCAGAAATTCTGTGAACATCCATAAGTGATATTACGAGTAAAACCGTGTTTTCCCTGAGTGCAGAAGCTGTTGACTAGCGATATAAGGATTGAAAGAAGCGGCTTGATGAACTCTTTACGGTTTTTCATTCAACCTTTGTTCTATGCAAGGTTTTTTGGTCAACACTAAAGAGAATACCCCTAAAAACACTGAATAACGGGCACGATCGATGGTACGAATCTGTCAAATCAGGAATACTGCATCCTTTAAGAAAACAACCGATCATATTTTGAGTGTAGGGCAACTAAATCGCCAAGACTATGCTCAAATGACTTTGCTTCTCCTCTCTAATCATAAAATCACGTCTCAAGAACGGCGCACAGTGAACCTCATTTTTGACTCAGTTAAGAAAGGTACCATTAAAGTCATTGACTAGCCTCATCCAGGAGAGCAAATTCCTAATTCAGTTGGAGTGATTTAATGACACCGCTTGTTTCAATTATTGTCAATTGCTATGACCAGGGTCATTATCTCGATCGCTCTGTCAAAAGTGTCCTTTCGCAAACGTTGACTGATTTAGAGTGCATCATTATTGACGATGGTTCTACTGACAACACTCGTCAGATTTCAGATGATTTGATGGCGCTAGATCCACGAGTCAGCTATTACTTTCAAGAGAATGGTGGGTTAGCCTCTGCTCGTAATTTTGGAGTATCTAAAGCTAAAGGAAAATGGATTCAATGTCTTGATGCTGATGATTGGATTCACGAAGATAAAACTAGATTTCAGCTAGAGCACTTAGCCGGATATGAAGACAAAGAAGTCGTCTTTTATTGTGATTACGATCGAGTGCTAATCGACCCTAATGAAACGATGATTGATCATCAGCCTCATATCATTGGTCGTTTAACTAAAGAAGAATTCATCGAACGTCTTTTGACCCCTGATTTTTTGTCGAGTTCTCCTCACCCTGCCCTTCAGCAAGTCACGTTAATGCGAAAAAGCATTTTCTTGAAATATCCTCTTCAAGAAGGGCTAAAGGCGATGGTCGATCGCTACTTTGCGTTAGAAATTGCGTCTGAGAATATTAGGTTTATCTACACTCCATTAGTTGGAGCATTTTATACAAAGCATCAGTCCAACATGACGAATGATTGGACTTATTTAGTCAAGTCCTACGCTGATTTCTATCAGAGAGTGGCAGATCAACATCCCGATCTAATGAAGTTTTGCCAGCGCAGCTTGACATTTTTTGTTGACGATTCAATTAAAGAAAAAAATCAAACGCAATTCGAGCAATTTGCAAAGTTTGTTCAATTTCCAATCTATTTATGGGAGGGAAAAATCAAAATCCGAGGACGATCGAGACTCAAGTTAGCGTTCATGATTCGACAAGTAATTCCGACTACTCTGCTTTACGAGAAAACCGATAACCTGCCTCAAAAAATCTTAGGCATCTTATCAAAACCTCTCGATCGGTTACTGTCTTTTAAAGGCGGGTGACTGATGGCTAAAATCTCACTAGTCGTCAGTGACTTGTCGGGTGGTGGCGCAGTTCGGGCATTTCTCCTGGCACAAGTCTTAAAAAAGCTAACCTATCAAGTCGAAGTCGTAGGCTTTCAGTTTGGATCAGAATGGTATGCCGCTCCTCCTGATGGAATCGCCGTTCAGTCAGTTCCGGGAGACAAGTATCCGCAAGTCTTAAAAGCTGCCTCGCAACTCCTCAAAAAAATTGATGGAGATATCATTTACGCGGTTAAACCTAAACCGACCAGCTTTGGGTTATCGCTGCTCAAAAAGCTACAAACTCGTCGTCCTCTCCTGCTCGATATGGATGATTGGGAACTCAGTTGGCACGGGGGAGACGATTGGAATTATCGCCCGTCTCTCAAGCAACTTTATCGGGATCTCTTTAAACAAAATGGTCAATTAAGACACCCTGATCACGCGCTTTATGTGAAGTGGACTGAGCAAATCGTCGATCGGGCAAATGCAGTAACGATCGACACTCAATTTCTCAAAAATCGCTTCGGCGGTGTTTATCTTCCCAATGGCAAAGACACCGATTTATTCAACCCTGATCTTTACGATCCTGAGACCGTTCGTAAACAGTATGGCTTGTCAGACTACAAGACGTTAATGTTTCCGGGGGCACCTCGATCGCACAAAGGCGTTGAAGATGTTTTAGTTGCATTAGACCAATTAAATGATCCGAGTCTGAGGCTGGTGATCATTGGCGGCAGTCCTTATGACAATTACGACAACACGCTGATCGAGCGCTGGGGGCGCTGGATTATTAAGCTTCCAAAACAACCCATTGAGAGAATGCCGGAAATCGTTTCTGCGGCTCATGTAGTCGTCGTTCCGCAGCGAGACACGCTCACGGCTCAAGCTCAGTTTCCACTTAAGCTCACTGATGGCATGGCAATGGCAAAGCCGATTCTATCTACCTATGTTGGCGACATTCCCGACATTCTCAATCACACAGGTTATTTAGTTGCGCCAAACTCACCCGAACAATTGGCAGACAAAATTCAATGGATTTTTAATAACTTTGGAGAAGCTAGCGATCGCGGACTTCAAGCCAGAAAGCGCTGTATCGAACTCTATAGTGTCGATGCGATGGCGACCATCTTATTCGGTGTGATTTCAACGCTATAAACCACTTTTTAATAACGGCACGTCTAACCAATCTCCTAAATACGATCGCACCTCATGAGAAAACTTCGATCGATGCTCAAAGCGATCGGTTCTCACAGGCTTCCGGTCTTCATCCAACATCCAACCATAGTCGCTGCTGAGACGCAAACTACCCTGCCAATCTGCGATCGAGACAATTAATTGAGGAGACGGAGAGTTGTCATAATCCTTGACGCGAAAGACGTAGTTAAAGCTGTTTTGATTCGCTGCCGCCACGGTTGAAGGTTGCCCAAACTTCTCGGTCAGTTTTGCGTTCACCTGCTCTACCAGTTCGGGAGTCGCCAAATCTTCTAGAGTCCGCACTGCCAGCGTCAACGCAAAATAAAATTCTTCAACTGGGACAAACTCAAGCTGCATGGTGATGGCGATCGTAGAGACTCTCTAAATTATCCTATGAGACGGGACGATAGATTCAGCAAGCTTTGAGCAACTGCTCGTCAGAATGCCAGTAACCGTTGAAGGAGTCAGGTCAGGTATAATTTGTCATTCAACAGAATAGGTTTGTTTCTAAAACAACTCCGAGCTAAATTCAATCTCTAACCCGTGAGACTATGACTCAATCTTCTTCAATTCCCGTAACATCGGGTGCAGATGCTGCTAGAGAGTTTAGAGACATTAGCGGCTTCTGGTCAAGTCTGCTACAGCAGCTATTAGATCGTCAGTCACTGTCTCAAGAGCAAGCGGCAGATCTTATGCAAGGCTGGTTGACCGATGCCATTCCTCCAGCGTTGTCGGGTGCGCTGCTGATTGCTCTACAGGCAAAAAGTGTGTCTGCGGCAGAGTTGACAGGCATGGCGCGAGTTTTACAACAGCAATCGTCTGCATCGGCAATTTCTGCCACGCCGTTGATTGATACCTGTGGCACCGGAGGAGATGGAGCATCTACCTTTAACATTTCGACCGCAGTTGCTTTTGTTGCGGCGGCAGCGGGAGTTCCGGTGGCAAAACACGGAAATCGATCGGCATCCAGTCGAGTCGGGTCTGCCGATGTGCTAGAAGCGCTAGGAATCAATCTGGGCGCTCCTGCTGAAAAGATTCGATCGGCGGTTGAAGCCGTGGGCATTACATTCCTGTTTGCTCCAGGTTGGCATCCTGCCTTAAAAGCCGTAGCACCGATGAGACAGTTGCTCAAAGTGCGAACGGTGTTTAATTTATTAGGTCCGTTAGTGAATCCACTGCGACCGAGTGGGCAAGTGATCGGCGTGTTTGATGCAACTTTGCTGGAACCGATCGCTCAGGCACTCAACGCTCTGGGCACCAAGCGCGCGATCGTGCTCCACGGTCGAGAACGCCTGGACGAAGCCGGGTTAGGCGACCTGACTGATTTAGCCATTCTGTCTGATCAGCAGGTGCAATTAGCGACGATCGATCCCCAATCGCTCGGATTTGCTCCTGCCCCGATCTCAGCCCTGTGCGGGGGAAATGTGCAAACCAATGCTGAGATTTTGCGAGCCGTGCTTCAAGGCAAAGGCACTCAGGCACAGCAGGATGTCGTTGCCCTTAATGCAGCTCTCGCTCTGCAAGTCGGGGAAGTGACATCGGATCATTCAGCCGGAATTGCGCTGGCAAAAGAAATTTTGGCTTCAGGTGCCGCCTGGAAGACGTTAGAGCGATTGGTGAAATTTCTTCGTTAGAAACTTCTATTAGCCTGAGCACTGCTGAAACTCGATCGTTTCTTGCTTGATTGTCAGATCACAGGTCCCAAAGAAATCGTGACCTAAGAGCCTGACGGGTCCGATCGTCACGGGCACGTTGCGAATAACTCGAGTGCCGACCCGAATCGATTGGAGCATCACGACCGCAACTTCTATCCGTCCCGCAGGAGTCATCCCTGTTGTAGTGCCGATGGTTTTTGCGCCGAGTGCTTGCGCCATGTCGGGCGTGATCATGGTGCCCGATGCCCCCGTGTCTACCATCATGTCAAACTGACGACTGCCGTTAAACAACACGTCAATTACCGGGATACGACTCTGGTGATACTTGATGCGAGCGCGATAGCTGCTGCCGTCTCCCACACCAGACGCACTTGCCTCTCTCGGCGCATCGGTAAGGGGCGTATCGACCACGATTTTAGACTCTAGCGTTTCACCGCGATCGTTCCCCGTCTGGTCAACTCGGCTTTGTGCGAGGGTAAGACTGTGCTGATATTCGGCGAGTTTTTGATTGACAAATTTTTTGTTAGGGTCAGCTTTAGGAACTTGTTTCAGCAGCGCGATCGCTTGTTGCCACCGACTGGCTACAAGTTTCCAATCGTCTGCTGACTGGACAGATTGACTCATGCTTTTCGCGCTTTGAGCTTTGTCGATCGCTAACTGATAGGCTTCGCTCTCCGGTTCCTTCACCGATTTTTCAGCAGGACTGGCGGCAGCCACAGGTGAAGACTTGGGTGGTGAAGTGCTCTGACTGAGACTGTTTGCGCGACTACACGCCAAGCTATTGAGAGACAACACGCCTGCAACCAACCACAAGGAAATGCCAGACCGGGATAATTTCAGCATGAATTGAGCAAAAAATAATGAGTAAGGTCGTCGATCCCCCAGACCTAGCATTCCCTGACGATCGGGGCAATCTATCCACTATCTCCGATCTCAGAGAAGCTTGGCAAAAATGAGGTAAGAACAGCACAACCTAAAAGACTCGTGCGATAATGCCAAAGATCATTTTTGCACCTTCTCCCTATGTCTCTCTCCGTTGCTCAACCCGCTTTGCTCGTGCTGGCAGATGGCACGGTTTATCAAGGTTTTTCGTTTGGTGCGTCTGGAACCACGATCGGAGAAGTCGTCTTCAACACGGGCATGACAGGCTATCAAGAAGTCTTAACTGATCCCAGCTATCGAGGACAAATTGTCACCTTCACCTATCCCGAACTCGGCAACACTGGGGTCAACCCAGACGACGATGAATCGGCAGTGCCTCATGTGCGCGGCGTGATTGCTCGGAATATCTGCGATCGTCCCAGCAATTGGCGCTCGACTCAATCGCTATCAGACTACCTTAAGCAGCACAACGTCATCGGCATCTATGGCATTGACACCCGTGCTCTAACTCGCAAGATTCGATCGACCGGGGCGATGAATGGGGCAATCTCGACCGAAATTCTCGACTCCGGCGAGTTGTTAGAGCAGGTGCAGGATGCCCCCAGCATGGCAGGATTAAACCTCGTTAAAGAAGTCACGACCACAGATACCTACGAATGGTCTGAGGTCACGGCTGCTGACTGGGAGTTTAGCCCGACCGCCCAACCAGGTAAAGATGTGTTTACGGTGGTGGCACTTGACTTTGGCATCAAACGCAACATTCTGCGTCGGCTTGCCAGCTATGGATGTCGCGTAGTCGTCGTCCCTTCTGACACGTCTCCTGAAGAGATTCTCAAACACAACCCAGACGGGATTTTTCTCTCAAATGGACCAGGCGATCCCGCTGCCAATCTTGATGGCATCGAAACGACAAAAGCCCTACTAGCCTTACAAAAGCCTGTATTCGGCATCTGCATGGGGCACCAGATTCTAGGACTCTCGCTAGGGGCAGAAACCTTTAAGCTCAAATTTGGGCACCGGGGGTTAAACCAGCCTGCGGGACTGACCGATCGCATCGAGATCACCAGCCAAAATCACGGCTTTGCGCTCTCCGCCGAGTCGCTGCCTGATGCCACGATCGAGGTCACCCACTTAAATTTGAACGATCGCACGATCGCCGGACTGCGCCACAAGACCCTGCCGATGTTTTCGGTGCAATATCACCCCGAAGCCAGCCCCGGACCCCACGACGCAGATTATCTATTTGAGCAGTTTGTGACCGCGATGAGAGAATACAAAAAAGGATGAGGGATCACACGCTCAAAAAGAGTGGTAAACGTTTCCCAGAAGAGTGTATACTGAAACCTCAAATTCTTGGATTTTGGAGCTAGGAGGGTTCTATTCCTGAGCCACTGAACCTAACTGTAAGCTTGAGAGGCACTCGCGAAGTTAGGGATAATTATCAAATATTTCGCCTCACAGGTCTGCTAGACGCATTCTCAGAGCCAACCTTCCGTAAGGTGCTTACCAAATGTGTTGAAGACGGACCTAAAAATGTCATTTTAGATCTCTCGACGATCGACTTTATTGACAGTTCGGGTCTAGGTGCTCTGGTGCAAGTTGCCAAAAAAGCCCAGACTGCCACTGGCACGTTACAGATCGTGACTAATCCTCGTGTGACTCAGACGGTTAAGCTAGTTCGCTTAGAGAAATTCTTGGCGCTGCAAACCTCTGTCGAGGTGGCGATCGAAAACGTCAAGGCAGCTTAAAGAAGTGGTGTGTCACTTATCCGCTATCCAGAGGTGCTGGATAGCGATCTTTTTGTGTCATGATAGATCTTCATCGATTTGCTAGGATCAATTCTGGGTCGATGTCACTGATCAAAAGGTGCCATTGGCAAGGCGAGACAAGCGTGTGACCCCAAACGAGCTAAGAGTTTCAGAGAGTTTAGAGAGCAATCTAGCTGATTTGAGGCTTGACAGTCACCGATCTGAAACCCTCTCATCTGCTCAGGTGCAACGTCTTTCTCCTGCGGCGTTGGCATATATAGGAGATGCAGTTTATGAGCTTCACGTTCGACGCTGCTACCTGTTTCCGCCCATGCGTTTAGAGAATTATCACCAGCACGTTGTCGCTCAAGTGCGGGCAGAAAGTCAGGCGAACCATTTACGATCGCTTGAACCTTACCTAACCCATGATGAACACGCGATTCTCAAGCGAGGTCGTAACGCGGCATCTAACCGTCACAAACGTGCTGATCCCGAAATTTATCAGCAAGCCACCAGTTTAGAAACGCTCATCGGCTATCTTTACCTTACTGACTCGCCCCGTCTATTAGAACTGTTTAGCCTTTTAGAGCTTGTCGCGTCCCCAAAAACAAATGAATAGCGTCCGCTAGGGTTGAATAACTGCTCGATCGATTACTGTAATTTGTCAGGAATTTAAACTTATGTATATCAAGAAACGCGATTCTGACAATCAGGATCGATCCGCTAGCAGTGATGTGAGTAAGCCCAAGCTCAAAGGCAAGCGCATCATCGCCGGACGAAAAGGGCGCGCTTACACAAAGCCTGATTCCGATAGTGATCAGAGACAAGATCGCCCTGCCAAGAAATTTGAGCGAAACGGAAAATTTAAATCCGAACGCCCATCTCGCAGCGAAGACAGTCGCTCAGAAGGTGGCTATCAACGTCGCGAATTCAACTCCGACAGAGGTTCCGATCGTCCCAACCCTCGCTCCGAAGGCAGCTACAAACCTCGCGAAAGCAATTCTGCAAAACCAAAGCTGCGAGCGGGTGAGCCGAGGCGCTCCGGCTTCAAACCTCGCGAATCCAGATCAGACTTTCAATCTCGTGAACCCAGACGGTCAGATTCTCGATCGGGCGACTCTAGACCCGACTTTAATCGTGACTCCAGACCCGACTTCAAATCTCGTGAACCCAGACAGGCGGATTCTCGATCCAACGACTCTAGACCTTCTAGCTACAAATCTCGTGAACCCAGACGATCGGATTCCAGATCCGAACAACAGTCGGATAGACCCGCAAAATGGTCTTCTTATGGAGCAGCAAAACCCGCTTCCTATGGCGGCGAAGTTAAACGCTCGTTCTATGGAGCCGATCAATTTGATCCCCAAGTTCCCGATGATGAAGAAGATAGCACCGATCTGATCTATGGTCGGCACACCGTTTTGGCGGCACTTCAGGGCGATCGCTCCCTCAACCGCGTTTGGATCACGCCTCGTTTACGCTATGATCCTCGATTTCACACGCTGCTGACTGAGGCAAAAGCTAACGGCACCGTCATTGATGAAGTCGAACCCACTCGCCTCGACCAGATCACCAGTCGGGGCAACCATCAAGGCGTTGCGGCTCAAACTGCGCCCTACGAGTATGTTGAAATGGGCGAATTGATTGAGAAAGCAAAAGCTGCCTCTGAGCATCCCGTGATCGTCGTCGCAGACAGCATCACCGATCCCCACAATTTGGGAGCCATCATCCGCACGGCTGAAGCCTTGGGCGCACAGGGGCTAGTGATTCCTCAGCGTCGAGCGGTCGGAGTCACCTCTACCGTGATGAAAGTGGCAGCAGGGGCGATCGAGAACTTCTCTGTAGCACGAGTGATTAACTTGACTCGCGCTTTAGAAGAGCTAAAAGAAGCGGGCTTCTGGATCTATGGCACGGCGGCTGAGTCGAGCCAGCCTATTCACACCGTTGATTTTGCAAAAGCCTCTGTTTTGGTCATCGGGGCAGAGGGCGAAGGACTCAGCCTGACGATGCAAAAAAGCTGTGATGTCTTGGTATCCATTCCTCTTCAAGGCAATACGCCGAGTCTAAACGCATCGGTCGCCGCAGGAATGGCCCTCTACGAGATCTATCGGCAACGTTGGGCAAGCACCATTCACATGAGTTCCCTGAAGAAGACGATGTAATTGAAAAATAAAATGTAACCAAGTATAAAGAAGCTTGGACCGTTAAGTCTGCGATTTTAGAGTGTAGGGCACTCTCTAGCACATTTAATTAAATCGACGAAGCCTATGAATGATTTATTGACAGATCTTTTAAGCGCTCTCGGACTTGCTTGGTGGGTCGAGATCACGACCGATAGCCCCCACTGCCTTTACTACTTTGGTCCCTTTGCAAGTGTTAAAGAAGCCAAAGATAGTCAGAGCAGATATGTTGACGATCTGGAGAAAGAAGGCGCGCAAAATATCCTTATCAAGGTAAAGCGCTGTAACCCCAC
Organism: Phormidesmis sp.; assembly: GCA_965277365.1. Classification (GTDB taxonomy): domain Bacteria; phylum Cyanobacteriota; class Cyanobacteriia; order Leptolyngbyales; family Leptolyngbyaceae; genus Phormidesmis_A. The sequence goes on from CBDICO010000012.1 coordinate 488,407, forward strand.
GAATTTAACGGTCTACGACGAAGAAATGGGGCAGGATGTCAAAAAAGCTCAAATCTCAGGAATTCTGAGCAGACAGCTTTAACGTAAAGAGGGATGAGTTGATTCAACTTGTCCCTCTTTTTTAGACCGTTTGAACGACTTCAAGATGAGCGACTAACCAGCGATCGATATCTCCTAAAATCTGATCGGGAATCTCCCATGGCAGCAAATGAGCCGTATTGGGGTAGCAATGGAATTCACAGTTTTGGAGCGATCGCACCATCTCTCGACTCGATGCAGCCGTGATGTGCCGATCCTTTTCCCCAGCTAACACCAAAGAAGGACACTGAATTTTATTGAGATCAGACAGGCGGTTATAGCCTTGCTGAAGCGCAACATTGAGCGATCGGGTCGCGAATCCCGATGTCTTGAGATAGGCAATCATGGCTTCGTTTGCCAAATATTCGTAAGTCGCAGGCGTATGAGTTTGCACCAAATGGCGAAACAGCGATCGCTTGCCAAAGGTGTCAATATTCCACTGCCAGCCGGGTTGTAATCGATTGAGAATCGCGGTGATTCCGGTATAAATATTGTCCTGCCAGCTAATCGGCGGATGGTCTCCCCACGGACGCGCAGAAGTCGCGACCAAGACGAGTCCGCTCACCCGTTCTGGAAATTTCAGCGCTAATTCGACCGCTAGAATTCCGCCCAATGACCACCCTAAAACGAGACAGCGAGAGACATTGTAGCGATCGAGCACTGCTTCCAAATCAGTCAGGTGATCGATCATCAAAAAATCCTGCTGCGTTCGGCTGTCGCCATATCCGCGCAAGTCAGGGGCGATCGTCTGAAATCGCTTAGACAAGTGGCGCGTAAACACCGACAAACTTCGTCCCGTTCCGGGATGCCCATGTAGACATAAAATCGGAAATCCATTTCCTTCAATGAGAACGCTGAGTTTTATGACTGGCGATCGCTGATCCATGTTGACGTGCCTCAAAGTGCTAATGGTCTTTGTCGATGGTTTCTGATCTCAATTTTGATGCACGATTTATGCCAAATGCCATAGTCTGTCTGGTATCCATCGTTTATTATGAACTCAGAGATTGAACCTCGTCTCACTCGCGATCGACCCACTAACCAAAGGAGTCACTTGAGCTATGGCAGACCCAACCAACCACAACGACGCTGGCGAAGTCGCCCCTAGCACAGTTGAAAAGCAAGCTCCCGATGTGGCAGAAGACAACGTACCCAGCACCTCGTCTCCCGAAACGACCAGCATTCCTACTGCCAACGCGCCTGACCCAACCGCTGTCAGCGCAGAAGATAACCCGAATACAGTCAAGCCGAAAGCAGGAACCAAACAAGAAACGACTCCTAGTGAAGAAGCGGTCAAGCCAGCCAAAGCCAAAAAGGAAAAAGCCCCGGCTCTGGAAGATAAACCCTTTACTGAGTTTGTCCAGGAAGATTATTTGCCTGCCCTTAAGCAAGGACTTGCGAAATTAGGCGTGACTGATATTGACCTCACGTTTGCGAAAAAGAAAATTCCTCTCAAAGGGTACGAGGCGAATGAATCCTGGCAAATCGTTGGGCAGTGGCAAGCCACTAAACAGCCTCGACAGTTCAATATCTATTTTTTCGATGAAAATATTAATGGTCTAAAAGGGTTCTCGTGTGCCGAAAGCACGGGTAACTCTAGCACAATGGAATCATTTTTGATTGACGAGCGTAGAGTCACCCTGGATCTTTTAGTGTTTGGTGCCGTTCAACGTCTGAATGGTCAAAAGTGGCTAGCGAGAAATTAGCCGTCTTATTTGGATGAGGTGAAAGGGCGTTTTATGAAATGTCCTTTCCTATCTCACAGGTCTACATCTCTTTGAAATCATAAACGACAACGCCCGTTTCTGGATCGTTGCCGATTTCCACATAGCCAGTTCTCAGCATTTCTTTCAGCATGTCCTCAACCTGAAAGAAGCTTAAACCTGTTGCGATCACCCCTTGCGTCACCGAAAGCTTACCGCTTCTCGCTTCGGCAGCTTTTAGCAGGTCAACGATCGCTTGATTTCGATAAGCCTGCAAGCTCAATGGCTCGACTACACGATGAATTCCAATCTCATTGGGCGTTATCCCAGATGAAGCATTCAGACGACTCGAAAGCTTGATATTGTGTGCTTCAACCATTTTGGGAATCAGCAGTAAGTCAACTAATTGTCCCAACCCAAAAAAGCCAAACGTTAACAGCCAAAGCAACCCCGTCCAGAGTTTGCCATTGTAGAGGCGATGAAGCCCTGACAGTCCGACCATTCCGCCTAGCCAGAGAACATAAGCGGTGCCAACTTTGTTCATATCTTCACGCGTTTTTAGAAGGCTCTCGTTCCTCATCATAGAAACTTTGCTCTCAATGTGGGAGTCGATGAGCCGAATTTCTGGCATCTTGCAATCGCAGACTGCCCAACCCTGCCTCTCTGTTGCAACTCTTAACGAAAAGCGCTTTTTTGCTCACCTCCTAGCTTGGTAGACTAGGGAGCGTATTCAAACTCCACTCCTGTATCCGTGTGACGCGATCGGCGTATTGAAATATTGCATCAACGCCCACCCTGTAGCCGCAGAAGTTAGAACAAGAGCAATAATCATCATGGTAGATTCCCTTAAGAGACCTGGCTTTGAAGAACTCCGCCCTGGAATTAAAGTTCCAGCCAAGGAAACCATCCTCTCGCCGAAGTTCTACACCACAGACTTTGACGCAATGGCGAAGATGGATATCTCGCCCAACGAAGATGAACTGAGAGCCATTCTCGAAGAGTTTCGGGCTGATTACAATCGGCATCACTTTGTGCGCGATGCCGAGTTTGACCAATCGTGGGACAACATGGATTGGGATACTCGTAAGCAGTTTGTAGAGTTTTTAGAGCGATCTTGCACCTCTGAGTTTTCTGGATTTCTGCTTTATAAAGAACTCAGCCGTAAACTAAAAGATAAAAGCCCCTTGTTGGCAGAATGCTTTGCGCTGATGGCTCGTGACGAAGCCCGTCATGCTGGCTTTCTCAATAAGGCGATGTCAGACTTTAATCTGTCGCTTGATTTGGGGTTCTTGACCAAGAGCCGCAAATACACCTTCTTTAAGCCAGAATTTATCTTCTACGCGACCTATCTCTCTGAGAAAATTGGCTACTGGCGTTACATTAGAATTTATCGTCATCTTCAAGCCAATCCTGACAAACGGATCTATCCCATCTTCCGCTTTTTTGAAAACTGGTGTCAGGATGAGAATCGCCACGGCGACTTTTTTGATGCGATTATGAAGGCGCAACCGCAATATCTCAACACCTGGAAAGCACGGCTTTGGTGTCGGTTCTTTTTATTGGCGGTCTTTGGCACGATGTATATCCGAGACACGCAAGAACCGGGCTTTTATGAAGTGTTAGGAATTGATGCTCGTGAATATGAGACCTACGTGATTCAGAAGACGAATGAAACCGCAGGGCGAGTGTTTCCGGTGATGTTGGATGTAGACAGCCCAGAGTTTTATCAACGCCTGGATGTCTGTGTGCAGAACAACCGTGAGTTGGCAGCGATCGCGACCTCCAGCACTCCTAAAGCGCTGCAAATCTTCCAGAAGCTTCCTCTCTATGTTTCAAATGCGTGGCAACTGCTGCGGTTGTATTTAATGAAGCCGATTAACTCCGCCGTTGCTCAAGGCGTTGCTCGTTAGAAAATATCTTGACCTTTGTTGAAGGCGGCTCTGTTTAATGCAGAGCCGCTTTTTGTATGGAGCAGTTGAGAAAAGTGAATGACTTTGATCGAGCAAAGTATTTCTCCGATCGCTACTTCTCTTCGTCTTTTTGGATGGCGTATAGAAGTTGAAAGCAGAGTTTCAGCAGAAAGATTAGAAAACTAGCGCTGGGATTGAGCCAAAGCGCAAAACCGACGATCGTGAATTCGATTACTTTCAGCCACTTTTTCTTGTTGAATTTCTGATTTTGAAGCATAGCGGGGATTGGTTAACTCGATATATCCAATCTCTCAAGCCACTCTTTGAGTTCTTGATGGGGTATGTGTTTGATTTGTGCGTGACTTGCGTGAGTTGTGTAAGATCGCTCACAAACACTCAAATTTAGGCTCTCGGTAATGGCAAAGCGATCGTGTCATGCGTCTCAAGAAGGACTCAAACAAATCCGACGAAAGTACAACGCTGCCGACTGGACGCAAGAAAATTTAGCTGGCGACACTGGTGTATCTCGAAGTACCATTAGTAATTTCTTTGCTGGCAAGCCGATCGATCGCAACAACTTCGTCGAGCTTTGCACTGCGCTGGATTTAAATTGGGAAGACGTTATTGAGCGACCAGCAGAACCAGACGTAGATAGTGTTGAGATTAATTTGATCGTCCAAGCAATTCGTGAACAGATTAAGCCGATCGTTCGTAAGAAATGCGGCACGATGCGTGTGTTAGATATGGAGCAACCGATCGAGCTAACTGGAGAACGCGGCATTTACACGAACGTCAATATTTTGGAGCGAGTTACGGGACGGAGACGTTTGGAAATTGCAGAGATTTTGCAGAATTGCGGGGCTGAGGAGTTCGATCGGGCAGGACTAAACCGAATTACTGAGAAGCGAGTGCCAGGATTGAAAGCTGTAGAGCAGCACAGCAAACTCATGGTGTTGGGCAAACCAGGTGCAGGAAAGTCTACCTTTCTAAAATATCTTGCGATGCAGTGCATTGAGGGCAATTTTCAGGCGAACCATATCCCTATTTTTATTACGCTCAAAGACTTTGCTGAAATTAAAGAAAATCCTGATTTATTCACATACATTAGTCAGCTTATTGAGTTGCTCACTCCAGAGGCTTTGCGAAACATTTTGCAGCAGGGTCAACTGTTGGTGTTGTTAGATGGGTTAGATGAAGTTCGAGAAGAAGATACCAAACGAGTTTTACAGCAAATTCTAGAATTTGCTGATATGTTTCATCTCAATCAGTTTGTGATGACTTGTCGAATTGCTGCACAAGAATACACGTTTGAACGATTTACTGAAGTCGAAGTGGCAGATTTTGACAAACAACAGATTGCGATCTTTACGCAAAACTGGTTTCGGCTTAGTGATCCAGTGAAAGCAAAACACTTCATTCAAAAACTAGAAGAGAATGAACCGATTCAAGAATTAGCCAGTAGCCCTTTGCTACTGACGTTGCTTTGTCTTGTCTTTGGAGAGAATGCAGACTTTCCAACAAATCGGTCTGAGCTTTATAAAGAAGGCTTAGATATTTTGCTAAAAAAGTGGGATGGAAAGCGTAACATCCAACGAGATCAACTTTATAAAAATCTATCCCTAAAACGTAAAGAAGATCTTTTGAGCCAAATTGCGCTTATAACGTTTGAGAAAGAAGACTATTTTTTCAAACAAAAAACGCTAGAAGCATACATTTCTGATTTTATTCGCAACTTACCCAATGTTGACTCAGACCCAGAGATTTTGCGAATGGATAGCGAAGCAGTTTTGAAGTCTATTGAAGCCCAACATGGTTTATTTGTAGAGCGCGCAAAAAGCATCTATTCATTTTCTCACCTGACTTTTCAAGAGTATTTTGCTTCAAAAGAAATCGTTGCCAATTCTGCTTATGAAAACTTGGTCAAACATCTTACCGAGAAGCGCTGGCGTGAAGTCTTTTTGTTGACCACAAGCATGATGCGGAATGCTGACGAGCTACTATTGAAGATGAAACGAACAATTGATGAATTTTTGAACCCAGACAGAAAATTGCAGCAATTCTTGAAGTGGCTTGAGCAGAAATCTATCTCAGTTGAAACATCGTACAAACAAGCCGCAGTTAGAGCCTTTTACTTTGCTTACGGCAGTGAACTTATGTTTTGCTATAACACCGATCCGTCACGTTGTGTCAATCCTCTACCTGCTGCACCTAGTCTAGCTTGCTCCCTTGATCTAGATCTTGACATTGCATCATGGAATAATAGTCTTATATACTCTGGGGTCGCCCTCGATACTGTCTGTGCTTTAGCTTATCACGCAGTTCAGAAAACTGACATTTTCATTATCGAAGTTGTATGCAATGTTATTAGCGAATCTAACGATTTTGAACTTCCACAAGAGTTACAGAAGCTTAACCATCAGTTATTCATTTTTACTGAAAAAGGCGACATATGCGAAAGGATAAGTTCATATCAACAGTGGTGTGAATTGAAAGGTGAGGCTTGGACAAGTCATCTAAGAGAAGTAATGATCGAATATCGAAACATTGGTCATGACTGGCAGTTTAGCGATAAACAAAAGCAACTGCTACATCAGTATCACGATGCCAATAAGCTTCTAGTCGATTGTCTAAATAGCGATTGTTATGTCAGTCGAGACGTGCGTCAAGAAATCGAAGACACCCTGCTGTTACCAATGAGTGAAATAGATTTCATCTGAAGATTGCCAACCCGTTGAAAAAAGCTAACCCTCAGACCATTCATCAAGCAGTGCTTCTAGAGCTACTTTCATCTCATTAGGATTGGTGGTCGTCGTGCCAAATTGACGAACGACAATACTGGCGGCAAGATTACCTAAAACGGCAGCTTCCCAAAAGGTTGCTCCAGCCGCGAGACCGAGAGTGAGAGCCGCGACAACGGTATCGCCTGCACCCGTGACATCAAACACATCAGTCCGATTGAAGGCGGGAATGTGCTGTTCGGTTCGATCGCGATCGAACAACGTCATTCCCTGATCGCCACGCGTAATCAAAAATTGCTGTGCTTGGGTGAGATTTAATAAGTCCCGTCCTGCTTGAGAGAGGGTGGCAGCGTTGGTAATTTTATAGCCGGTCGCGAGTTCTGCTTCAGGCAGATTGGGCGTAAAGAGAGTCGCTTTTTGGTAGCGATCGAGTCCAATTTGAGCATCGACAATGACGCGAGGATGAGTCAACACCGCCTCAATCACAGGCTGAGTGAGCGTGCCATCGCCATAGTCAGAACAGACGATCGCGTCCACCGTTTTAACGTGCTGATGAATATAATCTGCAATCTGCTGCTGAAGTTCGATCGACGGCAGATCATCGGACTTACGATCAATTCTCACAATCTGCTGAGTGACCGACTGACGAGCGTGTCCAGAGATGCGAGTTTTGGTAATGGTAGGGCGATCGGGGTCAAGAAAAATGCCCTGCGTCTCAATTCCTGCGTCGAGAAAGATCTGCTGGATGGCTTGCCCCTGCTGGTCTTTACCCAATAGACCGACTGCTTTCACCGTGGCTCCCAGTTGGGCAAAATTATACACCGCATTTGCCCCACCTCCCGGGACTTGTCGCGTCGTTTCGTGCCGCAAAATCAACACCGGAGCCTCACGAGACACCCGCTCAACCTGTCCCGTCATGAATTCGTCTAGGGTCAAATCGCCCACGATCAGAATTTTTGCTTGAGAAAACTGATCGATCAGGTGAAATAAACGATCGGCAGTCTGACGAAGTTGAGCGGTAAAAACAGCATCTAGGGACATAGGAGGTGATTCGTAGCGATCGACGTTCTATTGTCGCTCAACTAGGAGGGTTTTTAACTTCCCTCTTTTGTCAGGATGAACGCCCCAAAACTAGGAAGGTCGATCGCTAATTGATGATCTTTTGCTTCAAATTGCTCACCTGTCCAAGATCGCCAGCGCCCATCTGCCGGAAACGAAGAAATTTCGTACTGCTTGTAAGATTGCTCTAAGAAATTGAGAATGACGACAACTCGATCGCCCGTTTCAGCCCAGCGCACAAACGCCAGCACTTTGTTGTCATTGTGGGTGTAAAAGAACTCGATGTTTTCCGTCCGTAAAGCAGAATTATTGTGTCGCAGGGCGATCAGACGCTTGTAAAACTCGAATAAATCGCGATTTGCGTCTTGGTTGAGCAACGCCCAATCGAGCGGATTTGGAGTCGTTGTCACCTCAGTTTTGTGCGTCGATTGCCCAAACTCATCGCCCATCCACAGCATCGGAATGCCGGGAGCGGTAAACTGCAACACGGCGGCAAGTTTGACTCGCTGAAAGGCGGCTTCTCCAACAACGCCCACGTCTGCTAGTTCGACGAGCATATGTTCTCGATCGTGACTCGCTAAATAATTCACCACATTTGTAGTCAGCGAGTAGCCTTGTTGCCGAGCGTCGATCGCAGATTTTAGTTCATCAAGACTCGAATCTCCACCCGTGATGATGTCTTTGAGGAAATAGCGAAAACTCTCGTGCCAGCAACCGTCAAACACGCCTTTTGGCATAACAATGTCGCTCGTGTCGGGAATGTATTCTGCAATGTTATAAAACGGCTTATCGCCTGCGGCTTGTTTAGCTTGCTGCATCAGCCAACCGCAAAACTCATAGTTTGCTAACTGCCGAACAGCATCATAGCGAATGCCATCGATGTGATATTCTTGAATCCAAAATCTCACGACATCACCCACAAAACTCCACGCGGGGCGAATGTCTCGCTGATTGTCGTAGCGAGTGTAGTCGAATTCGGGACCCCAATAGTTTGCATCATCATCAGGATAGTGACGATCGTGGTAATACCAATAGTCACGATCGAGCATCAATAACGGATTTTGATCATCGGTATGATTGTAAATGCCATCCAAAATGACACGGATTCGTCTCGCGTGACATTCATCGATCAACTGCTTGAGATCTTCGGGTTTGCCATAGCTCGATTCAGGGGCAAAATAGTAGCGCACCATGTAGCCCCAGCGATAACTTCCGGCATATTCAGTGATCGGCATTAGCGCGATCGCATTCACGCCTAAATCGGTTAAATAATCGAGTTTAGCGATCGCCTACCTAAATTTATCCGGCTCGTCTAAATCGCGGTTGCCGCAAAAATCAGTAGGGTGCAGTTCATAGATCACCAAATCCTGATTGACAGGTAGAGAGCAACCATCATGTTGCCAAACATAGGTATCGATGAGCCGTTCTCCTGACTTAACTCGAACAATGCCATTTTCAGTCTTGTGATCCATTTCGGTCATATTAAGGACCGTTGATATCGACCCACTGATCTTTGAGCACAGGACTATTCGATCGCACTCGAAACCTATAGTGATAACTGCCATCCTCCAGATCAATCTGCGTGCGAAAATAACCATCTTTTCCCGTCTGCATCGGCACCTCTTGCCAGTCAGAAAAAGAGCCAATTAGGGAAACTGCTTGATTGTTAGGAGCAAAAAGTTTGAACTCGATCGGACGGGTCATAGCGGCTTGCTGCGATTAAACAACGGTAGATATGGATCGCATCTCTATCGCCACACAAACACTTTGGCTTCGTGCGGCCCTAAATCAGTCATCAAGTGACGATCGCCCACTTGCACGTCATAGTCACCCGTCCATTCGTGCCAGGTGCCGTCTTCAGGGAAATCAGGAATGCTGTAGCCTCCTAGAAACTCGTCTGAGAAATTGGCAACCACAACGACCCGAGAGCCTTCATCATTCCAGCGAGAGTATGCCAACACTTTTGAGTCAGGGTTTTCGTGGATGAATGCAATTTGTTCCGTGTAAAGCGCATGATTTTGCTCACGCAGAGCAATCAAACCCTTGTAATAGCCGTGAAGATTTTGGTTTAAGTCGCCACTCAACAATGTCCAGTCAATCTTTGCCTGGTCTTGGGTTTTGTAATGATATTCGCCAAACTCTTCACCCATCCACAACAATGGGATGCCCACTGCCGTCATTAGCAGCGAGACACCCAGCTTGACTCGACGAAAGGCTTCTTCATCGAGAATCCCACGATCGCCCAATTCTGCCATCACATGATTGTGGTCGTGATTAGTCAAATAGTTAACGACATTCGTTGCGCCCATAAAGCCCTGACGCTTACAGTCGATCACATCTTTCAGTCGCTCTAAATCAAAAGTGTCGCCCGTGATGTGTTCTAAGATGCAGTGATAAAAGCTGTCATGCCAGCAGCCATCCATCGGACCATCAATATTTGTGATGCTTGGCGTTTCAGGAATATGTTCAGCAACGTTGTAAAACGGTTTTCCTCCAGCCGTGGCTTTGGCTTCTTGCACAATCCAGCGCATGAAGTCGTAGTTGGCAATTTGTCGCGCCGCATCATAGCGAATGCCATCAATGTGAAATTCGCGAATCCAATAGCGCACGACTTCGCCAATAAAGCGACGAGCAGGATAGGTCTGTAGATTTTCGTCGTATTCTTCGTAGTTGAATTCTGGACCCCAATTGTTGTCAGGGTCGCGGGGCTGATGGTGATACCAATAGTCGTGATCGATCTGAGTCAGAGGGGCAGACGCTTCGGAGTGATTAAAAATTCCATCCATAATCACGCGCATTCCGCGCCCGTGACATTCATCAATCAGTTGCTTGAGTTCTGCCGTTTCGCCATAGCTCGATTCACTGGCAAAGAAGTGACGGGGGTTATAACCCCAGCTATAGTCACCCGGATATTCTTTGATAGGCATTAGCTCGATCGCATTGACCCCTAAATCACTAAGATAATCGAGCTTTGCGATCGCATCTTTATAGGTGCCGCGCCCCTCGTGATTGGCTTCACCCCCTGAGAAATCAGCGATGTGCAGTTCATAAATCACTAGCTCGTTATCGGCGGGAAGGGGCTGATCGTCGTGTTTCCACACATAGATATCAACGATGCGTTCTCCATCTTTGATGTGAGCGATCGCGTTCTCAGAGGCGCTCTTGCCATCGACATCGGTTGCGTAGGGATCGGTGACATCGACCCATTGATCTGGCTCAAAAAACCAGCTTTTTGACTGCACTCGAAACTTATATTGATAAGTCCCATCTTTTAAATCAACATTGGTTCTAAAATAGCCATCTTCCCCTTTCTTCATAGGGATTTCTTTCCAATCCGAAAAAGAGCCGACTAATGAAACTCCCCGGTTATAGGGTGCGAATAGATTAAATTCGATAGGACTTGTCATATAACTCCCAAGAGTGAAAATTTAATGACGCTCAGAGCGAAGTGGGTGTATTGTCTAACGAATATTTCAATTGACACATCTTGCTCTCGTGGGATAGTTTTCTTCTAGGGTCTTACGAACTATCTCTTGCGAAGTAAATCTTTGGTTAGAATTGCCAGCAAGTGAGGTTGTCATGGTGGCTAGACGAGACGATCGCTCCCACAAAATTTTCTTCAAGCCCTAATTCTCGCAGGTGCCAATCTGCAACCGTTCCTTGAGAAATTTTTGTCAAACATGCTTGATTTGAATCTAAAGAAATCTCCAACTCTTGCAGTTTCGCGAGTCCGTCACCTGTTGCTTTGAGATAGGCTTCTTTGCACACCCAATAACGAAAAAAAACATGGGATTGTTGACTTGCAGGTAAGGCGACGATCGCCGCGTGTTCGTTCGATGTGAAAAAACGCTGAGTTAAAGAGTCTAAATCTGCGATCGCTCTAATCTGTTCTAAGTCAACGCCAACGGGACGATCGAGCGCAACAGCATAAAGTGCTAATCCTTGTGAATGCGCAACGTTGAACTGCAACCGTTGATTTGCGAGAGAGGGCTTTCCTTTTTCGCTGTAGGTAAACTGCAATTGATCGGGTGCGATTTGCAGATAGCGACCGAGGAGCGATCTCAGAATGCCGCGTCCGGCAATAAATCGCTGACGATGTTGAGCAAACCGGAAGCGATCGGCGCGAATTTGCTCATCTGACGACAGAAGTTTTGCAAAAAAATCAATAGATTCTAGAGGCAAATCAAGGGTTGATCGCCACACTTGAACCTCGTCATTTTGCAACTTCAAATCAGTTGGGGAACGCATCCAATCGCTTTGGTTCTTCATGTTTAAACCGATGCAGGCTGTTGGCGAATGGCTTCTGCTTTTGACGGCTCAATCACAGGGGGACGCAATGTGAGGTAAGCGATCGCGCCAAATAACGGCACCAAAGAAACCGCCCAAAAAATTCGTTTGTCAGTCAATCCTCTCCGCGCCATATCATCACCCAATAATGTCGGAAATAGAACACACAACAAACAAAAATCTAAACTCATCACATGAATAAATCGGCTAGTTTGCCACTGCTGCACAAAGTCATTCCAATCGCCTTGAGTCACGCCATAAAAGACTAGCGCGATCGCTCCGAGTGCAATCACTGCGCCCGTCCAACGAGAATCTAATAGTTTGAGAAACCAATTCTTTTGCCCCGGAAACGTCGGATTAGATTGGCGAAAAATCAAGTAGGGTAAAATCGCGAACGCTCCGACTGCAAACGATGCCGTCGAAAATAACCAGGCGGGAAGCTTTTGCCCTTTGCCATCCAGATACATCACGCAACTGTAAATCATGGGAAACACCCCCATAATGTTAAACAGTGCAACGATTAAAGGATTAACCCCTTGAATATTTCCGGTAGACAGATTTTTAATCATGTCGAGTGTATCGGGGCTGTCGGGTGGCGCGAGCAAAAAAGCATAGCTGACAAATCCGACCCAGATCAGGGTGAGGGCGATTTTTTTGAACATGAGGCTTGAAAATAATAGAGAGTGATTATAGTTTAAGCCTGATGACTGAAGAGACAGGACGTTACGAGATTGTGTTAGTGACAGCGAGTTCGCGGCAAGAGGCAGACGCGATCGCAGAATCTCTCATTCAGGCAAAACTCGCGGCTTGTGTAAATCTGCTGCCCGTGTTTTCGATTTACACCTGGCAAGGAACGATTCATCGCGACGAAGAGTGGCAACTGTTGATCAAATCTGAACGATCGCGATTTGCTCAACTGGAAGCCAAGATTCGAGAAATTCACTCTTATGAGGTGCCAGAGGTTATTGCATTGTCGATCGTCGCCGGATCACAGCCCTATTTAGAATGGATCTCCAATCAAGTCCACGAATAACCGTGAGAGCTGCAATTTTGGATTAAGCTGATTCGCAACTGATCACCGCTAGCTATTCAATCCCCATGATCCGCGACGCTATTGAAGCTGATTTGCCCTCGATCGTCACCATTTATAATGCAGCGATTCCCTGCCAAATTGTCACCGCAGATTTTGCGCCTGTGGCGATCGAGAGTCGTCTCGCCTGGTTTCAAGCCCACACCTCTAACCGCTATCCACTTTGGGTAATCGACATTAATGGCACCGTCACCGGATGGTTAGGATTTCAGCCGTTTTACAGCAGACCTGCTTATCAAAGCACGGCTGAGTTGAGTCTTTACGTCCACCCAGATTATCAACGAATGGGAATTGGGCGAAAACTTTTAGAGCGCGCGATCGCCGCGGCTCCGGCTCTCAAATTAGCCACATTGTTAGGGTTTATCTTTGCCGATAATCATCCTAGTCTGAAGTTATTTCAGCAGTTTGACTTTGAGCAGTGGGGGTATTTACCCAGAGTTGCCAAGTTTGATAGAGGAGACCAAGATTTAGTGATTCTCGGCAGACGAATTTAGGACGTGTTTGACCTAAGCATACCTGCCTACAATGACGACTAGGCGCTGTAATCGACTCATCACCCCGTTGTGTGAACGATTGTTCAGACAATTGTTATGAATCTCCGGTGACAATCTTCGGCACTTTGAAGAATTCACCTTCGCGATCGGGCGCACCGTTCAAAATGTCTTCACGAGGATAGGGTTGCTGACGATCGACGCGCATCACGTTGCTAACCTCGATCGCACGAGTCGTCGGCTTGACATCTGTGACATCTAGCTCACTCAGCAGTTCAAAATAATCCAAAATGCTGCTGAGTTGAGTGGTGAATGTTGCTTCTTCTTCGGGCGTTAGCTGCAACCGAGCGAGATGAGCCACCTTTTGAACTTGGGCACGATCGAGCATGAGATTTAATAATAAATTGGAAGAGACAAAGACTATTAAGCTTTGAATTCAGAAAATCGATCGTCTGAATTCAAAACTCATCCAGGTTAGAAATAAACATCCATCGTCGATCGCCCAGTGGTCTTAAGCCAGTTTTGAGCCTCAATGTAGTTATTGGGAGCCAGATTGATAGCGCGTTTCCAGTAGTCGGCAGCTTTTTCAAACAAGGCTTCTGCTTCTTCGTCTTTGCCTTCGTCTTTGGCTTTCTCACCGAGGTAGTGGAAAATCACGGCAATATTATTCACGGCTTGAGGCAAGCGAGGATTAAGCTCGATCGCCTGATGATAATATTCCAGCGCTTTTTCATGTTCGCCATTGCTAGCGTGAATTAAGCCGATGTTATAGAGAACATAGCTGCGATCGTTTTCGTCATCTTCGAGCGTCAGCGCTTCATGATAGTTTTCTAACGCCTCAGCATATTCGCCATCTGCTTGAGCAGACATTCCATCTCGATAATAGGCAAAGGCTTCTTTTTCACGTCTGCTCGCCGGAAAGACCTTCAAGATGAGATCTGCCATCACCGTGAAACTTTTGTCGATGAAGTTGTCGTTGCGTTGAGTTCTAGGCATATGGTGCTTGGTAAAGGATTGAAACGGCTAGGTCATGCAGCTTTCAGACACTTATTGTAGTTTAGCGCCTGGGCAGATTTTGAAGTTTGAAGTTTGAAGTTTAAATTGCTTCCCAAGTTCCTGATCGCGCTTTCCTATACTGGAGATACACCTCTTGAAGGGAAACTGCATGGACTCTAATCTGACTCCCGATCCCGCTATTGTAAAAGCCGTTGAGCGACTCGATTATCGGGTCACTGTGGGCGATGTCGCCTCTCAAGCCGGATTGGATGTAAATCTCGCAGAGCGAGGGCTACTCGTGCTTGCCTCTGCTGTGGGAGGACAACTTCAGGTTGCAGAGTCAGGCGAAGTCGTCTACCTGTTTCCTAAAGATGTTCAGGGTGTGCTGCAAAACAAATTTTTTCAGCTACGACTCAAAGAATGGCTGGGAAAAGTTTGGCGGGTGCTGTTCTATCTCATCCGCATTTCGTTTGGCATTGTGTTGATGCTGCTGATTGCCCTCGCGATCGTTGCCATTATCTTAATGATCGTGGCTGCAAATTCCAGTCGTGATGATCGCAGTGGGGGTAGAGGAATCGGCATTCCCAACGTGGGGTTTCCCAACCTGTTCTGGATTTTTTATCCTAATTATTACGATCGCTACGATCGTCCGTCTCCTCGTCGTCGCAACCAGGGCGGAAGCACGAGCGATATCAACTTTTTAGAAGCGGTCTTCTCGTTCTTATTTGGCGATGGCAACCCCAATGCAGAATTAGAAGAGCGGCGATGGCAGTCGATCGCGACGGTGATTCGCAACAGTCGAGGGGCGGTGATTGCCGAGCAAATTTCGCCCTTCTTAAATGAAGTCGGCAAAGGCTACGACAAAGAATATGAGCAATATATGGTGCCTGTGTTGGCACGATTTAATGGGCGACCTGAAGTGAGTCCAGATGGGCAAATTGTCTATCACTTTCCCGATTTGCAGACGACGGTGACTGAATCGCGACGCAAATCTGTCTCCGATTATCTCCAAGAATATCGCTATGTATTTAGTCGCGCTAGTCGTGGGCAAATCATTGCAGCCGCTTCACTGGGGGCGCTTCTTTTGGCGTTGGCAATCGTGCTCAATGTCTCACTCTCAGGCGGAGTTGTGCTGGTCGGCACGGCTGCTACCTTTGTGAAAACGATCGCGACTCTCTCGTTAGGTTACAGCGTCGCTTACCTCTCCATTCCAGTCATCCGCAATAGTTGGATCGGATGGCGAAACCGCACGATCAGCGATCGCAATGCAGAACGCCAACAGCGAGCACTACTCTTGAAAAAAGCCGATCCAGTCATTCAGCAAAAACTCTCTTATGCTCAACAGTTTGCTGCCGAAACAGTGATCCGCAACGACGATTTGATCTACACAACCGAACGCGATTTAGTGGATCAAGAGAGCGATCGGGCGGCTCAAATCGATGCCGATTGGCAAAAACGGCTTGAAAAGGGAGATTCAGAATAAACATCCATGATCTCAGCGTCTATGCCCATTACTGATGATCCAAGGAGCAAACGACTCACTCATCTAAAAGGCGACCTCAATCAACTCTGGTTGATGGCTCGTCAACTGGAACGCGATCGCGCCCCTTCACATAGCACTACGAAATTGCATGAGGATGCTGGGTTGCGGTCAACTCAGCAAGGAGCTTAAGCCCATTGTCTTAAGGTATCTACATAGGGTATTTGACTACTGACTACTCCAGAAAATTTCGTTAAAACCCTCATCTTTGTTCCTCCAAAATGCAGATATCAAGCTAACTAGCGGCTCATAGACTAATAGCAATCCAAACTTACAACACCCCCCATTCATGTCAGATCAACCTGGATTAGAAGAACAAGCCATCTCACAAGCCATAAAGTTAGGGTTATCGAGTCAACTAGATGATGCTGAGAATATAGAGGTGTGCGTCGAAACTGACTTATTAAAAATAGCTCAGGGAAAAGTAGACTCTATTTCAGTAGAAGGACACGGTTTGACGATTCAAGAAGACATTCGTTTAGAATCGATCGAAGTCCAAACAGATCGGGTTTCAATCAATCCTTTAAAGGCACTTTTAGGAGACATTAAGCTCGATCAACCGATCAATACAACTGCCCGAATTGTCCTCACTGAATCTGATATTAATCATGCGCTGAATTCAGCTTATGTAAAAGATAAACTACCTCCTCTAGACCTTGATGTTGAGGGGAAGCGAGTCACGATCGTAATAAAATTCCCTCTAGAAGTTCGTTTGTCAGAGGTTGGGAAAATTCACTTTAGTGGAACGATCGCGTTGAACGAAACAGCTAAAACTCGCTCAGTTGGCTTTGCTGCTGTCGCGTGTCCTTGCACTGACACTCAGCCGATTTTACTCGAAACCTTTTGCTGTGTTCCTGGGCAGGGAGTTTCGATTCCCTTGATGATAGCTCTAATGAGCAGACTTCAAGAAATCGTCAGTCAGCCCTATTTCGACCTCGAAGAAATCATCTTGCGAATCAAAACGATGGAAGTCGAACCCGGAAGCTTAACGATGCAAGCTGAAATCCGAGCAAACCAAATTCCTTCGCTTTGACTTCACACGAGACGATTCTTCGTCTGCGTTTTTCTTGAATCTAACCTGATAAATCTTCTTTGAATTTATGGCGATCGACTTCCCCTGACTGGGAATCTTAACGAAGACCCTTTAAGTTAAGACAAACTCAGGCGATGAGCCAAACTTCAGACGTTGAGATGACCTTCTTCTTTCAGAAGGGACTGTATTTAAACAAAACGAAAGCTTACGAAACTGCCGTTTACAGCTACGAAGCGGCGATCAATCTAAACCCCGACTACTCTGATGCCTGGTATAACCGGGGCAACGCTCTCTATCATCTTAAAAAATATGAAGACGCGATCGAGAGCTATGACCAAGCTCTCAACTATCAGCCTGGGTTTCCAGAAGCGTGGAACAATCGCGGCAATGCCTTAGATGAACTGCTTCGCTATAAAGATGCAATTTACAGCTATGACCAGGCAATCAAGTTTAAGCCAAACTACTACTGGGCATGGTATAACCGAGGCATCTCGCTGAAAAATCTGGGACGCTATCAGGAAGCTGTCGATAGCTACGATCGCGCCATTGAGTTTAAGCCTGACTATTATTGGGCGTGGTATAGCCGAGGGTTAGCCCTTCGCAAATTGGGCAAGCTCGAACAAGTGATCGCCAGCTATGACAAAGCGGTAGAGTTTAAGCCCGATTTTGAAGAGTCGTGGACCAATCGCGGCAATGCTCTTTACCTCTTGGGGCGACACGACGCGGCGATCGCCAGCTACGACAGAGCCTTAGAACTCAAGCCAAACACTCCGACCCTCTGGTATAACAAAGCCTGTTGCCATGCCATTCAAGGCGAATTTGACCTAGCATTTGAGCATTTAGAGCGAGCGATCGAGCTAAACCCCGACGAATATCGTGAAATTGCCCAGACCAATACTGACTTTGACAAACTCCGGCAAGACAAACGCTTTTTGCGGCTGCTGACAGTTCGATATTCTGGAGAGGCATAAGCCCAGCGCGATATGCAACTTGAGGAAGACTTGTGGGAAGCGAGACATCGATGGGGAAAATCGCTGTCGCTGCTTAGCGTGTATGGGCAACAAGTCGCTAAGTTTGAGCAAGTATTAAGGGTTGAGCCAGATAATGTCGATGCGCTGGTCTGTCGAGGATATGCTCTCGAAAAGCTAGGACACTATGAAGACGCGATTGCCAACTTTGAGCGGGCGATCGTCCTGCGTCCTCAATATGCGCTGGCGTGGCAAGGGCGCGGCGTTTCACTCGGCAAGCTATGCCACTATGAAGACGCATTAACCAGCTTTCGTCAAGCCCTTAAGTTTGAGCCAACCGACTATCGCAACTGGCAAAATCATGGCAAAATTTTGCTTAATCTTTCTCGCTATCGAGATGCGATCTCCAGCTTCGACCGAGTGTTAGCGATCAATCCAGACACTCACAAAGCTTGGTGTAACCGGGGCATCGCTCTCTCCTGCTTAAATCGTCAGCAAGCCGCTCTGCTCGATATTGATAGGGCGCTCAAGATCAAGCCAAACTGCGGCTACGTTTGGAACTATCGAGGCGTAGTCCTCAACAAACTGCATCGCCATGCAGAAGCGTTAGTCAGTTTTGATAATTGCTTAAAGATAAACGATCGCAGTGCCAGCGCTTGGTATGGTAAAGCCTGCACTGATGCGATTCAGCAAAACCTCGATCGAGCATTAGAAAATTTAGATCGAGCAATTCAGTTGTCGCCCCATACGATTCGGGGCATGGCGACAACCGATCTGAGTTTTCGAGCGATTCGAGATGACGCACGGTTTCAAAAATTGATCCAAGCAGTCGAGGTCGTCCCCCATTGTTGATCATGAACCCTTCATAGAGACGGTCTGGTGGAACATCTCCCTGCCATCGGGTAAACGCCTCATCTATCGCCCTCATCCACGACAGAATTTTGAGCTATTGGCTCAACCACGCGATCGCCTGCCGAATCCAAGCCTCAGCATCGTCTGTTTTAGAGAGAGTAGTGCTTTGTCCAACCGCTTGAAGTGCCTGGGTAATCTCTTGATCGGTGTAACCCAACGCCAATAAGGTCATCTCGACATCTTCGAGAATGTTGGCGGCAGGTCCGGCTCCGGGAGCGATCGCGATGCCTGCCTGCTGCCGCCATTCGGCAAGTTTAGTTTTTAACTCTAGAGCGATGCGTTCAGCGGTTTTGCTGCCCACGCCGGGAGTGCGAGAGAGCAGACGGGTGTTGCCTGCTACGATCGCCTGAACGAGATCTTGCAGTCCGAGGGTGTCAAGTAAAGCTAGTGCAAGTTGAGGACCAATCCCGCTAACGCTTACGAGTTGCCGAAACAGATCGCGTTCGGCAGATGAACTAAAGCCAAACAGCGTCACCTGATCTTCTCGCACGTTGAGATGGGTAAAGATTTGAGCATCTTCGCCGACTTCGGGTAATTGTTGCAGCAGTCGGGGCACGATCTGTAGATCGTAGCCAATTTGATTGACCTCAAGAGTGAGGGTGACGTGCTTGCTGCTTTTTTGAACGCCTGCGATCGTTCCTTTGAGATAGCCAATCATAGAGAAGGGTGGGTGAAGTGGGACGAGAGGAGTTACCCTTCATCTTTTATTATAGAAAGCCGAAATGTTGTAAGCCTTCGAAGATTCCGGCGGCACAGTGAGCGGTGGCAAGATAGCGATCGTCACTCTGGTTTTGGTGATACCACTGCAATAATTCTGGTTGAGCATTGCCCATAATTACGCCCAATGTTTTTTGTTCAAACAGGGCAATATCGTTGCCCGAATCACCACACGCGATCGTGCGACTAGGTTCAAAGTTCAACACGTGCTGAATGTAGGCGAGGGCGTTTCCTTTGTTGGCTCGGCTTGAGAGAATATCGAGATCTTGATTGCTGCTGTAGATCAGTTGTGCATCAACGCCTTGATGCTTAATTTTGGCTTCGAGGTCTGGCAAAATATGGGCATCTTCTGCGTCCAGCAAAAAGCTGACTTTGAGAGACCTCTGCTCAGATTCCGGCTGCGGCACAAGCTGAGGGAATTGCTGAGTAATGGCAACGATCGCGCCTCGATTCCAGCCTACCGAGGACTGCTCTGTCCAGGTTTGATCTAAAATATTGCCGGGGTAATAAATCTCCGTTCCCACGGCGGTGATCAACACGTCTGGCTCTAGTAAGTTTACTTCGGTTGATAGCTGCTGATAAGACGTAATCGATCGTCCCGTTGAATAGACCAGTTTTACGCCGTTGACTTGACGACATTGAGTTAAGCGTTGATTGAGTTCGTCAAGAGCGCGATCGTCACCGACTAACGTGTTGTCTAAATCGGTCACTAATAGAAATTGGGTCACAGCCGTTTACAAACTCACCGCTTTTGAGTTTAGCGATCGACGTGAATAAAGTCTTCTAAATCTTTGGGAGTGTTGCAGTTAAATAAAATGTCTCGGTTTTCTAGCTGCAATTCTTGCACAGATTGATTGGCTAACCAGGATTGAAACGATCGTCCTCCTTGATCAATAAAATTCTGTAAATCAGGTAAGCAAGTGCGGCGATAAAATCCGCAGAGGGGTTCCCAGCCTTTTTGACTGTGAGGCAACAGCGCGATCGCAGTAGGCGAAACCGTTTCTAACTCAATCAGCCAAGACTGCAACTCTTCACCCTGCAATCGCGGCAAATCGCACGCCAGCAGCAACACCCAATCGGTTCGGATTTGCCTTAAGCCTTGAGCAAAGCCTACTAGCGGTCCTTGTTGAGGGTCGGCAATTAGACGGCAATGAGAAAACAGAATTGGGCGGTAGCGATCGCTCCACGCCGTCACTACAACCACTTGATTTGTGCAACCCAATGCTGCATCACAAACACGTCTCAGTAGTGGAATTCCTGAAATCTCAATCAGCGCTTTGTCATGACCCATGCGAGAACTTTGTCCGCCAGCCAGCACGATCGCGCTCAAAGAAATCGCAGAAATCTTGGGTTTTGAATTCATGAGTTAGCGATCGAGTTCGAGCAATTTGTGTTTAGATGGCAACCCAGATTCAATCATAATGTCTGATTTTCTCGCGACAAGCGATCGTTGATGAGACGTTCCGGTGGAACGTCTCCACGGGGTTTGGAAATTATTTTAGCGACTCAATGATGGCAGCAATTGCAATGATGCAAAAGACTAGCCCAGCCAATGGCATCTAGCCAAACCGACAGCAGAATTTGCAACACATCCATGACTTGGAACGCACGCCGAGGCTGCCAGCGAGAACATAAACCAATAGAAACCCTGCCAAAAACAGAAACAATAGCTTCATCGCTTTGAAGGAAAGTTTGACGATCGGGCTATAAACCGTGTTCTCAGGATCAGGGGCACGATATCGGCGATCGATCGGGTAAGCCATTTCTTCTAGCTCCTTTAATCGAGTCTGCATCTCGACAATCTGAGTGCAGAGGGTATTGATTCGTGCTGTTAGCAGTGCGATCGTTAGGTCTGGAGCGATCGCGACCCCAAAATGAGAAGAGGGAAAGTCAGCCTGCGACGCGGATAAGTTTCTCTGAGAGCTTGGATAAGGCATAAGTGCAACTCCTGGTGACGGCTTGGAACAAAGCACGACTCTCCTCACCTTGGCTTCGTTGAGGCATTTGGGGTACCTCCATTCCTATCATTCCGCAATCGTTAGATGGGTGTCTGCTGGATTATGTATGATGCTCGATCGACCCTTCTTGTGAGAAAACGTTGGACTCGATCGATTTGTTGGAAAACGTTGGATATTCTCCATCGTTCTATTTAGTCATAAAACGATAAAGTGGTGAATCGATGTCAGAATCGTCGTTCCATCTCTGCCTGCTCATCGCTAATCATTACAATAGAGAGAAAAATAGTAACTGGCTGGCAAATGGGTGTTGACGAAGCATTAGACTTTGCAGACGAACTGGTGTTTAGAGAAACGGGAGATCATTTTGATGACGTAATGCGAGAAATTTTCAAACGAGCCTGGGATGGACAAATCTATGAGCAGATAGCCCAAGAGTTAGGTTATGAAGAAGGCTATATGCGGTTTTTGGGTGCCCGACTCTGTGCATTACTCACGCAGGCACTTGGAGAAAACGTTAGCAAACCAAACTTTAAATCAGCCCTAGAAAGACAACATCGAGCCTGTATGCTAAGGGTGCAACTGATCACTAAGATGTCTGACAACGCTAACTTTGTAGGGCGTGAACACGCGATCGCGGATCTCAATAAGCTGGTTAATCAAAACGCAAAAATTATTGTCATCCAAGGTGAAGGCGGGCTGGGAAAAACCACCCTTGCGCGAAAATATCTCGACACTCAAGGGTTTGATCTACAGCTAGAACTGTGGATGCCTACCCAACAAGAGAGCATTACCCCGGCTGAAAGTGTGGTTGAAGAATGGCTGCGCGGCAACTTTAAAGAAGAGACCGAACGAGACTTTGGCATCAATCTAGAGCGACTGCGCCGCAGATTACGTGACCCCAATCAGCGCATCGGCATCTTAATTGACAATTTAGAATCCGCTTTGAATGGGGAAGGCAGATTTATCGACACTCGCCGTCGCTATGTTGATCTGCTGAGAGTGTTAGCCGATTCTTCAGTGCGATCGGTGACGCTAATTACGAGTCGAGAGCGCCTGTTTGAAGCGAGTGTTGGTGTACAGCCTTATCGCCCAGATAGCCTCAGCGAAGAAGATTGGAGGCAGTTTTTTGCCAATCGCCAGATTCAATCTGAGTCTGGGGCTTTATCTGAGATGTGGCGATCGTATGGGGGCAACGCCAAAGCAATGAATATTCTCAGTGGGGCGATCTTGAGCGATTCTGACGGAAATATTGAAGCCTATTGGCAAGAAAACAGAGATGATTTGCTGATCGAGCAAGAGCTAAATCATTTAGTGGCGAGTCAATTTACTCGATTGCAGACGGTTGATCCAGATGCCTATCGATTGCTGTGTCGGCTAGGGTGTTATCGCTATCAAGACATTTCGTTTATCTCAACGAAAGGGGTGTTGGGTCTTTTGTGGGATGTGCCGTTAGATCGACACAAACGAGTGATCAAATCCTTGCAAGAACGATCGCTGCTAGAAGGGCGACGCGAACAAAAATATTGGCTGCATCCAGTCATTCGAGCTATGGCGATCGCGAGACTAAGACCGAGCGACGAATGGACGATCGCTCATCAAAAAGCCGCCGAGTTTTGGATGCAAAGTGTGCCCATTGTCAACACCGTAGACGATGCACTGAGAGCGTTAGAAGCCTATTATCACTATGTAGAGATTAATGACTTTGAGCTAGCTTGCAACGTGATCGTCGAGTTTAGAAACAGCCAGTGGGGAGAAGAAATCCCGTTAGGATGGCTGTTTTATCGACTGGGATTAATGGAGCAAATGGTGTCTGCGATCAATCGCATTATTGATAACGTCCAACCTGATCATCGATCGGGAATGCTCTATAACTTACTCGGCTATATCTATCGGCTTGCCGGAAATTTTCCAGCAGCGATCGAGTGTCACCAAAAAGCTGGGGAGATTTCAGAAACGTTTAATCAAGACCAATTCAAAGTCTCGACTCTCTTACATTTAGGGCTATGCAAAAAAGATTTATGGGAAGTTGAAGCGGCGATCGAAGATTTCAAGCAGGTTTATTCGATGAGTCAGCAAGACAATGTACATTCAGGCTATCTTGTCTATTCTCAATGCTGTTTAGCTTATTTATATTCCAGCACCGGATCTGAACAGCTTGCTTTAGAGTTTGCAAACCAAGTCGATTCTGATGCCTTGCTCAGCCAACTTTCGACGTGGGGAGCGGGCTATAGCCTCCTTTATTTAGCCGCGACCTATCGCAACGTAGGTGAGATCGAGCGATCGTTAACGCTTTACCAGAGAACCACGCTGTATTGTGAAGAAAATCACTTCACCCAAATTAAAGCCAACGCCCTGCACGGCAGCGCCCAACTCTATCGTGAACAGCAGGCATTTGAACCTGCAATTGCTCATCACTCTCGAGCGATCGAACTCTTGAGCAAAATCGGGGCTAAATGCGATCTTGCCGAAGCCCATTTGCAGCTTGGCATCACCTACCAACGGATGAACCAAGCTGAAGACAGTGGACTGCATTTTTATCAAGCCATTCGATTATTTAGCGACATGAACGCCCCTAAACGAGTTGAGCGGGTGCGCGGCTTTTGTGATTTTGTTTAGTTGTGAACTACGATCGGAGTGCCGATCGATGCCCAATCAAATAGCTTTTCTGCATGATCGACTGCCACATTCACGCAGCCGTGGCTTACCGGAGTGCCAAAACTATGATGCCAATACGCTCCATGAATAGCATAGCCACCCGAATAATACATGGTAAACGGCACATCTGATAGGTCATAGTCATCGCCTTGCATCCGCGCCAGTCGCAGCTTTGATTGAATCTGAAACACTCCTGTTAGCGTTGGCGTTGAGGGTTTTCCTGTTGAGACAATCACGGCACTCAAGGCATTCTTTCCTTGCCACGAAATCAATCGCTGTTTGGTTAAATCAACTTCTATCCAGCGTTTATTTGATTTCTTTAAATTCATCATTTCGCCTTTAACCGGATCGGCTGCGCGTGCGATTGCATTGGTTGGAATTTCTGTTAAAGCAGACGTTGCCCAAAGACTCACTGGAGTAATCACAACTAGAGCACTCACCACAATTCTAGCGTTGCGTAACCATCGATTCTTCATGAGGCACTTTATCATGAGTCCCTCCCATCCTTATTGATTAAATCGTGTTTGAATACTGGCGAATGCAACCCTGCGGCACAAGAAATCTTAAGGAGGTCAAGAGTCGATGGACTTGTAGCACCATTCAAAACTCTGACCACGATTGATCGACCTGAGATTATCTACAGTACTCTCTCATCAGATTCCGCTAATTTACCGCCACATTTAATAACTTCATCAAAGTGCTGGCTTGCCGCGTAATTGCTGCCCAGTTTTGAGAGTTTAGCGCGGCTTTTGGAAATAGATTTCCGGCTAGCCCGATCGCTACCGCTCCCGCTTCGAGTAAATCTTGAGCCGTTTTGAAGGTGACTCCCCCCGTTGGAATCAGAGGAATCTGACCAAGAGGAGCTTGCAGGCTGCGAATATAGTCCGCTCCTCCCAAAGCCTGCACTGGAAAAACCTTAACGCTGCTGGCTCCTGCTTGCCACGCGGTTACAATCTCCGTCGGAGTCAACGCACCTGGAATGATCGGAATCTCGAGATCGACCGCTCTATGGATCAACTCGACATTCACATGAGGCGTAAAGACAAACGCCACCTTTGCGGCGATCGCGTCTTGCAATTGATCTAACGTCAAAACAGTCCCAGTTCCGATCGTGCAATCTGGCAACTCTGACTGAAGCTGTTGAATTAACTGAGCCGGACGATCGCTATCCCAAGTGATCTCGATCAGCTTCATGCCACCTGCGGCAATCGCTCGTGCCATTTGTCTGCCGAGTTCAAATTGAGGAGCACGAATCACCGCGATCGCCCGTTGCTGCTGCACCACAGTCAACCAGGGTTGAGTCTTCATTTTTAATTAAATTATACTAAACAGAGAATTTTATCAAAAATTGGGGCAAAGCACCGAGTCACCAATTCTCAGCACTTTAGAAGTGTCGCAGTTAAAATATTTATAAAAATATACCTCAAGGCGATGTGCAACTTTTAGATGAGATGAGGAAACCCCACCGTAAAATTCTGATAGAAGAGAAACACAGAAGTTTAAGGTGGGAAAAATGTTTTCTATTGAAGAGTTTATCATTGCGGTTTTCTGCTGTGTAGACGATCAACTCAAGGCGCTGACTCAAGGCAAACCGATCCGGAGCCGAGGATTTATGCCTGCCCTGAGTGACGCAGAAGTTCTGACGATGGAAATTGTTGGCGAATATCGCAGTCTGGAGTACGAGGAAGGGATTTGGGCGTATTTCCGCGATCATTGGCGCGCCCTATTCCCGAAATTGACCAGTCGTTCTAGTTTTGTCAGGCAAGCAGCCAACCTCTGGCAGTATAAAGCGCGTCTTCAGCAACGGTTAGCGGTCGAGTTGGGCGCGTTCGAGGATGACGTGCATCTCGTGGATGGATTGCCGCTCCGCCTATGCTGTCTCACTTATGCTGGACGCTGCCGCAGTTTTCGAGGGGAAGCCGCTTATGGATACTGTGCTGCAAAAGACGAGAAGTTCTATGGCTTTCGCGGACACCTCAGCGTCAGTGCCAGTGGCATCATTACTGGCTTCACCCTGACTGCTGCGAATGCAGATGAGCGAGAAGCGCTCTGGGAGATCCTCGGTCAAATTCAAGGGATGGTCATTGGAGACAAAGGTTATATCAGCCAAGACCTGCGGGACGCTTTGCGAGGCGCTGGAGTCGAGTTACAGACTGCTTTGCGAGCCAATATGACCGATACCCGTCCTAAAGCTTGGATCGCCTTACTTCAGAAAGTCAGACGGTTGATCGAAACGGTGAACTCGCAACTAGCAGAACACTTCCATTTTGAACGGATTCAAGCCAGGGATCTGTGGCATTTGACGAGCCGACTTCATCGGAAAATCCTGGCACATACCATTTGCTGTTGGCTTAATCGTCGCTGTGGTCACGAACTGCTTCAGTTTGATCGCTTGGTGACCAGTTAAAAGTTGCACATCGCCTACCTCAGTCAAACGTTAATTCCACCTTAATGAAACCGTTCCAGAACGGCTTGTTTTACCCGAAACTGAGCACAATTCAGCCATTAGAGAGAAGCCGATTGAGTCATTAGAAAGAGGAAATTTGAGAAATCAGTTTCTATTATTAGTGAGCAAGGGCAAGAACAAGTTTGAGGAAAATGAGATGGCACTTTATAAAATCAAAGACTTCGACCCAAACTATAGCGATCACTTTGATGGTCAAGACGTTAAAGAATTGGATCTCTATTCTGGCGATCAAAGAATTGGCTCAGTGAACGATGTTTTAGTTGATGAAGAGGGACGGTTCCGCTATCTGGTTATCAACACAGGTGCGTGGATCTTCGGTAAAAAAGTGATGCTTCCGATCGGACGGGCACGCATCGACTACAGTGCTCGCCACGTCTATGCCGATGGCTTGACCAAGCAGCAAGTCGAAACACTGCCAGAATTCACCGACGATCTAAAGCTTGACTACGACAAAGAAGAAGAAGTGCGGAACGTCTACCGTCCTTCCGCAGCAGGTGCGGCGATGGGCGCTGCGGCTGCAATGGGTGCGACTCCTCTCGACACGGTTGCTGGCTTGAACACTCCAACTCCTGTTGAAGGCGCTGCCTACGCTGGGTCTTCAATGGGTGCAGGCGCGATCGATCCCACCACTGCGAATCTGGGTGCAACTCGCCCGACCTACGATCGTGACACCTACAATTACGATCTTGATGCCGACCTATACGACATCACCGAGAGCACAAACCCTAGTCTCAAACTTTATCAAGAGCGTTTGATTGCTAACAAAATCCGCCAAAAAACAGGTGAAGTGGCAGTTGGTAAGCGTGTCGAAACCGAGACGGCTAGAGTTTCTGTACCTATCGAGAAAGAGCGGGTCGTTATTGAGCGCACTACTCCCACTGACACGGCTGTTACTCCTGGCAGCGAGGCATTTCACGAAGGCGAAGTCGCACGAATGGAAGTTTACGAAGAAACGCCCGATATTCGCAAAGAAGCGTTTGTGCGAGAAGAAGTGCGGGTAACAAAGGTTGTCGATCAAGCCACCGTCAATGCTGAAGAACAACTTCGTCGCGAAGAACTGGACGTTGATACTCAAGGTCGTCCTGTAATTGATGGCGATACCAAATCTCGCAGCTAAAGGATTGTCTAAACCTTCTTCAAGGTGTTTGGTCAGACGTTTAATCTTTTCGCTTTGAGCGTTTAAAACTGGGCGGGCAGGGCTATTTATTGGCTCTGCCCACGCTTTTACAAAAAATCAGCTAACCTCATTAGATCTATGAATCGTGAAATTTCTGCGAAGCCACATCCAGGTGATAATTCAGCGACGGATCAATTAGGGAACAGACTAGATCAACTAAAAAATAAACTACAAGGCTTTGCGGTCATTGATCCATCTGGGCGCTTTGTAGGCGAGGTCAATGACTTAATTCTCAATGAACAACAGCGTTTGCAATTAGTGGTTTCTCAGCCAGACGTAAATAACGGGCAGCGTTTATTCTTGATTCCTAGCCGCGTTGTGAGTTGGGTACGATCGCGATCGCATACTCTTTCGGTAACATTAACTCAAGCTACTATTAGAAACCTTCCAGACTATCAACTATCTATGCATCCTTCAACTGAGCCAAATGACCAAACCCAGGAGATTGATCTGACCTCTCTAGAGGGATTAGAAAATCAGCCGATTTCTGCCGAAGCTCAAGGATTTCTGGGTCACACAGCACTTCCAAAAGCGATATCAGGAGAAGTGGTGCAAGAAGAGAGCATTCGACTTTTAGAAGAACGATTAGCTGTTTCTTATAATAAACATAAAGTTGGAGAGGTCATTGTTCGCAAGGAGATCGAAACCTACATTATTGAAGTTCCTGTCCGGCGTGAAAAATTGATTGTCGAGCAAATTAGTCCAGACTATAAACAATTAGCAGAGATCGATTTAGGACACGGTGAAATCGATGGGTTGGAACTCAGAGATTATCAGTCAAATGATTCACGAACTAATTCAAATTTAACGATTAGCGGTGAGTTTTCTTCCCCTAAAACGGCTGCTTGGCTGCTTGACTCGATCGCTCATCAAGCTCAACCCGGTTGCAAAAAGATTCGGATTGAAATTGAACTGGACGATCAAAGTCATCTTGATCTATATCAGGGCTGGTTCGAGCGCTGCTCAATTCGCAAAGAACCAGAGGATTAGGGCGTACTAAACCTCTTTCGCTGCGATTCTGTCTCGCCCTGAGTTGAGGTTCGGGCGGGATAGAAACGGAGATCAGAGGTTTGGAACACTGCCTAGCCGCTGATTTCACTAAATTTTGGGCGATTTCCAATCCACGGTTGCGCTGCTTCAATTTGCGCTGCTAATGAAAGGATCGTCACTTCATCGGCGGGGCGACCAACTAGTTGAATTCCGATCGGCAGACCCTTGGGATCAAATCCGGCAGGCAGCGAAATAGCAGGTTGTCCGCTCACATTAAAGGCTGGACACGGTGCAATCCATCTAATAATCTGCTCGATCGTTTTTGCCGGACTTAGCTTTGCCCACTCACCGACTCGAATAGTTGGATGTAGATAAGTGGGCGTGAGCAACACATCAAACGGCTCGATTACCTGAACGACTTGCCGAGCAAATTGCTGGAGTTGATGGAGCGATCGCACATAATGACTTGCCGTAGTAAAGCGCGCTCGGAGCCACAGCCATCGATTGACTCGCTCTAAGAAAAATGGGGGAATGCCGACATCGGTTTGAGTGCGCCAAATGGTGACAAAGGGATCGATCAAATCACCAAAATTTGGGGTGACTGATTCGATTTCGTGACCCAGCCCTTCGAGCAGTCGTGCCATTTTTTGCACTGCATCGCAACAGATCGGATCGGCATCTCCGATCTGCAAAAATGAGGTGATGCAGCCAATTCGCAGTTTGCCTGGAGTGGTTTGAGTTGCTGCCAAAAAAGACGGCTCAGGATTGGGAAGCCAATAAGGATCACCCGTCACATACCCGGATGTGAGATCTAAAAATGCGGCAACATCTGCGACTGTGTGGGCGATCGGTCCGTTGACTGAGTAGCCTCCCAAATAATCGCCCACCGGGGCATTTGAGATTCTGCCTCGTGACGGCTTTAGCCCAACCAACCCACAGCAAGCTGCCGGACCGCGAATCGAACCGCCGCCATCAGACCCTTGAGCGATCGCACAAAATCCTGCGGCGACGGCTGCTGCTGCTCCGCCACTTGACCCGCCAGGAGTGTAGTCTAAATTCCAGGGATTGCGGGCAGGAGGAAACCCAGGCGGCTCTGTGTAAGGAAACGAACCGAGTTGAGAGGTTGCTGTCTTGCCTAGGATCACAAATCCTGCTTGCCTGATTTTCGTCACGACTAAATCATCGTGTTTGGCAATGTTTTTTTGAAGGGCAATCTTCACCCCAACTGAATGCGGCACCCCTGCAACAGGATTGAGATCTTTAATGGCGATCGGAACGCCAAAGAAAGCGGGTAACTCTGAAACATCACCCGTTAGCTGCTCGGTTTTGAGGGTGGCATCGGCAATCGCTCGATCGCTCATCACCGTGAAAAAACTGCCCAACTGCGAGTCTAGCTGCTGAATGCGCTGTAGATAGAGTTGAGTGAGTTCAAGAGGAGAGATTTCCTTAGTGCGGATCAGCCGAGCTTGATCCAACGCTGAAGTGAATGCTAAATCAGCTAAATCCATGCCGTAATTTTAGGAAAGAGAGCAGAGAGACCTGTTGACGATCGTACTCTTAGTTGAGAAGCCTATTCAACCAAATTATTTTTTCTTACTCGTATTTATGCGGTTTAATAAGTAGAGTAGACGTACTTTTTTATACAGGAAATCAGTTATGATTTTGATGAAATCTCGATCGCATTTTCAGTCTGCTTTGAGTTGCGTCTCGATCGCCCTCGGAGCTTGCTGTTTTGCAGTCTCTCCAGTACAGTCGCAGACAGTTTCCTCTAGCAAATCCAATCAGCCTTTGCTGCTTGCCCAAGCGATCCCAAACTATTGCCGCAAAAGTGAGAGCACCTTTTTAACAATGGAAACCAAAAGTTATTGGGTGAGCATCTGCGGCGGAGACAATCCTAATTCTTATGTGGGAGTTAGCAAAAAAGATCGTCGGCAAAGCATTCGCTTACCTCTAAAAGACTTCGATCCCCGAGGCAATTACTTTTACGCCGTTAACAAGGATGTTGAATATACTCTGGCTAAAACGCCTAAAGGAAACTTTCTCACCGTCACTAGAGGCACTCGTGAACTGCTAAGAGAACCTGTGTTAAAAGGATGGTAGTGTTGGAGGCAAAATGATGAGTGACTCGATCGTGTGGACAAGCGAAGCAGAAGCGAGACTGAAAGAAATTCCGTTTTTTGTGCGCCCAGCCGCCCGTAAAAAAATTGAGAAGTTCGCCCTAGAGGCAGGCGCGACCCAAATCACGATCGAGATTTATGAGCAAGCCAAGCAGAAATTTGGTTAATCGTGTAGAGACAGGTGAGAAATCCTTCAAAAGGAGAGTTTGCAACCCTTGAGAATTTCTTAAGCTTGACGAAGCGATCGCGCTAAACTTTGTTGGAGAAACGAAGTCGCACGCCGTCTGTCTTAGAACTCAGAGGTACGCAGTGGATTTAGGGACGATAGAAACGCTCACCCACCTGTCTCAAGGGTCTCCAGAACCGATTACTGGAACCGAATCTTCATTTCCTTCGGCAACCGAGCCAGACTCTAAAATCCCGAAAGATGCGCTGCGGACTAGCTTAAGAGCTTCGACGATCGATGGGGTGTTTGCGACGATTTTCTCCAACATCGTCGGCGGTGTGCTGCTCAGTAACTTTTTGGTAGAGTTACATGCCAGCCCAGTCGAAGTTGGGCTATCGGCATCAATTCCCATGCTGGCAAATTTGATTCAGCCCTTGGGTGCCTACTGGGGCGATCGTACCCGCAGCCGCCACATGTACTGCTTTTGGATTTATACCCCCGCTCGTTTGATCTGGTTGCTACTGGTGGCAGGCATCGCGGTTGCGAGTTGGGGACAGTTAGATTCGCATCTGCTGGTGCAATGGACGCTGCTGATCGTCTGTGCCACTCATCTCTTAGGAGCATTGGGGAGCGCTGCCTGGTTAAGCTGGCTGGCAGTGCTGGTGCCCCGGCGACTGCGAGGACGCTATTTTGGAATTCGCAATAGTGCTGCAAGTTTGACGTGTTTGATCGCAGTTCCGATCGCGGGAGTCATCGTGTCCATTTATCCGCGCGGCACGATCGAGGGCTATGGATTTGTCGTGCTCTTAGGAATCATTATGGGGCTGGTGAGTTTGAACTATCAGTGGTTCATGGTCGATGTGAATCCCCAAGAGCAAAAAGCAGCAGCGAAGGTTGTTAATGAGGAATCGGTAAGCGCTGCAAACCCTCAATCCATAGCTTCTAGAATCAAGTCTGTTGCGACCTTACCGATTTTGCAAGATGGTAACTTTCTGCGTTTTTTGCTCTACTTTGGCGTGTGGATGTTTGCCGTTAATCTCAGTGCGCCTTTCTTTAACCTTTACATGTTGGATAACCTGGCGATCGATGTGACTTGGGTGACGCTCTACAATAGTTTGGCGGCTGGAGCAAACTTGCTGATGCTGATCTTTTGGGGCAAACTCGCCGATCGAGTTGGCAATCGATCGCTGCTTTTGCTCGTCGGGGTTTTGGTTGCTGTCACGCCGCTCTTTTGGTTAGGCACTGGGGCAAACGCCCTCTCGCTCTGGCTATGGCTCCCATTGCTGCACATTCTCGGCGGCGGAACTTGGGCAGCGATCGACCTGTGCAACAACAATATTCAACTGGGGATCGCTCCAACTAAACATCAAGCGAGTTATTTTGCAGTAGCAGCAGCGATCGCAGGGGTGAGCGGTGCGCTAGGCACAACGGCTGGCGGATATCTTGCCCAGTTCGCAGATTATGGCGGCTTGCCTGGAATGTTTGCTCTCTCTAGCGTCGTGCGATTAGTGGCGCTGTTGCCGTTGGTGTTTGTGCGCGAGTCACAAGGACACTCAATTCGACAGGTGATCAAATCACTGATGTCATCAAAAGCACAACCCATAGATCTGCAACTCTCTGAAGAACCTTAGATTACCACTTGCTGAAGTTGATTCTAGGGGGGACGATCGAGCCTTTCTTAGAACTCAGTTTCTTATGAACAGATAGACATCATCTTTTTGATAATTTAGCTGAAACTGATTGCTATTGCTTAATTGACTTACTAGATCAGTAGCGATCTGTTTACTGCTCATCCAACCAGGGTGACGCGTGTTCAGTAATATGTAGCGAAATTTATCTATGTTTTGGGAAGAATTAGTATTAGTGAAATTGACACTCGATCGATGAGTTAAGTGCGGCGCGATTTCTGCTGTAGTCAGCACACCATCCTGGGTGTGGACTCTGGCGATCGCCTCTCTAGTTGACTGTAATGTGTCTATCGAGTTGTAGTATGAACCAAAGAAAAAAGATAGCCGAGAAAGAATCAAAAACGCTAATACAGCCCAGCACAAAATCATTCTATAGCTTTTATACCTATTTAACTTAAGCAGATTAGGTGGTGACTGCAAAGAAGAAATAACTGCTAGAAAGATAAATGGAATGATAGGCAAAGAGTATTGATGCACTAAATCTCTTTGTGCATTGTCGCTTGAAAGTATATTCATCATTAGAACGGGCACTGCTGGGATAAGTTGCAGTAGAGATCGTAGATTTTTAGTAGCAAAAATGTAAATTACAGGGGAAAATAGAAGAGCCGAATATTCTAGAGTTCCTACAGAAAAGATGCGTCCTAGTATCAGATAGGGTTTTGTCAGAATATTTAGGAGAATATCAGAAAAAGAGTTCCCTAAATCTTTATATCGGACGACATGACGGACTATAGAGGCTTCTGAACCGAATGCAGGGATGATGACTTGAGTGGCAATTACAAACCAGACAATACCACTAGCAAGAGCAATAATTCCGTACCACTTTCTCTTTTCAACCATGATCAACCATAGCCCCATAGCAGCTACAGTTAGAGACAAAACAGCCTTGCAGCTAAGCGTAATCACTAACGCTACGCAGAATTGTCTGAGCCATCTCGATCGGGCAGCTAAAACCATCCAAAAGATTGAGGGAAGGGCAATCACTTCAGGATGAAAATCAAACAGATTAATATTAAAAACGGCTGGATAGAGCAAATAAACTACTCCTACAACCATGCTCTGAGTTGAGGTTAAGCCAGCGAATATTGCCAACTTAAAAAGTGGATAGGTTCCTAGAGATAAAGCAAGCGCTTGAACTATTAGAAGCCAATGTACGTCAGAATGAATTCGGTAGAGTATCGAGATTGGGTAAAGAATGAGAGCGACGTGATCACCTAGAATATGAAACCTAAGAAAAGAAGAGATAGGTGGTTTTCCTTGAGAAATCAGATAGACGGCTTGATCAAAAATCCCTAGATCCCAGGCTGATGATTGAAATAATTCATGCCTTAAGCTGCTACTCAAAAATAAAATGAGAAAACTTACTCCTACAAGTATCCAAATCGCTTTAAGTTGAAATCTATTAGTCAGTTTTTCTATGTCGTTAGAGGTCATACAGATCAATCACTTTATCGATAGTTTGTGTTTAGACTGGTACGCACTGTCTGACCTTATCAACTTAGGTGGTTCCGGTTGAAGCTTTTCAGTCCTCGATCTTGATCGATACCCCCAACCCAACCGTCATTCCTCCTATTCACCTCGACTCATTGAAGCGATCGCGTTCATCCGTCACAATGGAGGCATGAATCAAGTTGACTATCTCCGAATTAGCCTGGTCGATCGCTGCAACTTTCGATGTCAATACTGTATGCCAGAGGGCGCAGACATTGACTATGTGTTGCAGCAAGATTTGCTGACTCAAGCAGAACTCTCAACCCTCTTGCGCGACGTCTTCATTCCCGTCGGGTTTACCCGATTTCGGCTGACGGGAGGTGAGCCTCTGATTCGTCCGGGGGTGGTGCAGATTGTCGAAGAGATTGCTCAATTCCCTGAAACTCAAGATCTGTCGATGACGACCAATGCCTTTCTGCTAGAAGGGCTGGCGCAAGATCTTTATAATGCAGGGCTACGGCGCATCAACATTAGTTTAGATTCGTTAGAGCCAGAAACCTTCGATAAAATTGTTGGCAATCGTGGACGATCGCGTTGGCAACAAGTCTGGAACGGCATTCAAACGGCTTATCGGGTGGGCTTTAATCCTTTAAAGCTCAACGTGGTGGTGATTCCAGGAGTCAACGATCACGAGGTGTTAAATTTAGCCGCATTGAGTCTCGATCGAGAGTGGCATATTCGATTTATTGAGTTTATGCCGATCGGAAACGATGATCTCTTTAATCACAAAGGATGGGTGACTTCGGAAGATCTGCGCCAACAGATTCGCGATCGCTGGGGGCTGACTGAATCTCAGGTGAAAGGAAACGGACCCGCCGATGTGTTTCAAATTCCAGGAGCGAAAGGAACGCTGGGATTTATCAGTCAAATGTCAGAATGCTTCTGCGATCGCTGCAATCGAATGCGGCTCTCTGCTGATGGTTGGCTGCGCCCGTGTCTGCTCAACGAAGACGGACAGCTTGACCTCAAAACAAAGTTACGATCGGGCATTCCGACCTCCGATTTGCGCGAACAAGTCCGTAATCTTTTGATGCGAAAACCAGAGATTAATTACAAACAGCGTCAGTCGGGCACTGTCGGTACCTACAGCCGCACCATGTCCCAAATCGGAGGCTAACGTTCCTCGGTTACTGTCGCTATATTGGCATCAATGGCTCCTAGTGTTTTGAGGGTTGCTTTTTGGGCATCAGTTAAACCTGTCACCTCAGTAATCTTCATGCCCTCATACGGTCGAGGATTGCGAAACACATGCAGACACGCCCCGGTTTTTGCGTCCCAGAGGCGCAGTGTTTCGTCTTCGCTGCCACTGGCGATCGTCATGCCATCGCGACTGCAAGCTACTGACCAGATGCGATCGCGATGTCCGGGCAAGATTTGCTCACAAACTCCTGTGGTGGCGTTCCAGAATTTGAGGGTGTGATCTAATCCACCACTGATGATGGTTTTTTCATCGGCGCTAAAGATGGCTGACTTGACGCAATCTCGATCGTGCAGCGTTTGCAAACAGTCTCCAGTATGTAAGCTCCAGCGTTTGGCAGTGTGATCATCGCTGCTGCTGAGAAGCGTTTGCTGATCGCGACTAAAGGTGACTGAGCAAACGCGCCCAGCGTGTCCTTTAAGGGAAATGAGCGGTGTATCCGTGTCAAGGTTCCAGAGTTGGATGTGATGATTTTCGAGTCCGATCGCAATCCGTTCTCCATCGGGGCTAAATGCCACAGACCAGATGCGGCTCTCAGTGGTTAAGACGCGCAAACATTCTCCGGTGGCAATGTCCCAAAGCCGAACGGTTTGATCAAAGCCAGAACTCACGAGCCGTTGACCATCGGGGCTAAATGCCACAGACCAGACCCAATTGCTGTGTCCACGCAAAATTTTGAGGCACTGTCCCGTTTGCCGATCCCACAGTCGGATAGTTTGGTCAAAGCTGCCGCTTGCAAGGGTTTGACCATCGGGGCTAAATGCCACAGACCAGACCCAATTGCTGTGTCCACGCATAGTTTTTAGACACTGCCCTTCTCGATCCCAGAGTTTGAGCGTGTGATCAGCGCTGGTGCTAGCGATAATTTGGCTGTCAGGGCTGAAGGCGACCGACAACACAAAATTGGTATAACCCTGAAAGGTTTTGAAGCATTCACCTGTCTGGCGATTCCACAGTTTAACGGATTGATCGGCACTGCCACTTGCCACACTCTGACCATCGGGGCTAAAACTGACTGAGCGAACGGGGGCGGTGTGTCCCTGCAAAGTTTTTAAGCACTGTCCGGTTTGCCAATCCCAGAGTTTGAGGGTGCGATCGAAGCTGCTGCTTGCCACACTCTGACCGTCAGGGCTAAAGCTGACGCAGCGAATCTCATTGGTGTGTCCTGCTAAAGTTCTCAAACAGCGCTCAGTGGTTAGATCCCAGAGCTTGACGGTGTGATCTTGACTGCCGCTCACCACCATTTGACCATCGGGACTGAACGCGACTCCACGCACGCCGCTCGTATGACCTTTTAAAGTTTTGAGACAGTTTCCTGTTTCGATGCTCCACAACTTGAGGGTTTTGTCGTCGCTGCCACTAATCAAAGTCTGACCATCAGGACTGAAGGCGATCGAGCAAACCCAGTGTTGATGTTCCTCTAGAATTTTCAGGCATTTTCCCGTTTGCAGATCCCATACGCGGATGGTGCGATCGACGCTGCTACTCGCCACGATCGAGCCAACTGGACTAAATGCCACCGAAACTAGCCAATCGCTGTGTCCTTCAAAGGTTTGCAAACAGTCTCCTGTGTTCACATCCCAAATTTTGACAGTTTTATCGACGCTGCCACTGACTAAGGTTTGACCATCGGGACTGAAGGCGATCGAGCAAACCCAATGATGATGTCCCTGACAGGTGAGCAGCTTTTGGCGATGGCGCAGCAAATTTCCGGCTCGATCACAGAGTCGCCACAGGTGAATCTCTCCGGCTGTGTCACTTGCCGCCAACACATTACCATCAGGACTAAACGCCACAGACCAGACATTGCCCAACGTTTCAGAAAACACCGATTTGCTCAAGTCAGAGCGGCTGAAGTTGACTTGGTGAAGGGTTGCGCCCTGAAGCTGTGCTTGCCACACTGATAAGTTCGAGAAGTCATACCCAGTCAAATCTGTGTCGAGTTGCCGCAGCAGATTGATTACGTTTCCGGCACCATATCCGATCGCGCAGTCATCCCGATTTTGCAGCGTCAACAGCACTTTCTTCAGCTTTTTTTCGATCTCTGATTTGCAGTGAGTCAGAGCAGTTAAGCGATCGAGCAAGGGTTGCACAATCATCCGCATCTGACTCGCGCGTACCTGATCTTCGACATCGGCTTTGATCAGCGCATGACTCACAAATAAATGCAGGTCTTGAGTGAGAATCTCCTGATACACCCGATCAATTAAGGTTTCAGCGACATACTCCATGACCACAGGTTGTAGAGTGAACCTCGCGCCTTGTTTTTCGATCAAAGGTCTACGGGCTAGAGATGCCAGCGCATCCATTAAGTGACGCTTAGGCACGATCGGCACCAAATCTTCAGCCAGATCCGCGATCGTCGTGCCTTCTCGGTTGATCGCTAACCAATACATAATCTGCTTCTCTAAGTCAGAAAGCCGATCGAACTGCTGATCTAATAAGTTAGAAATGTCGCCAAATACAGCCGTTCCTTGTCTAAGAAACTCTGCAACATCGCGATCGAACAATTCTTGAATCGTCGCCGCCGCAATTTTTAAAGCTAGCGGATTTCCAGCATACAAATCGATCAATTGCTCAAAGGTAGTAGTCGTAGCAGATAGAGACTTCGGTTTTAATAACGCTCTAGCTTCCGACTCGTCTAACCCAGTTAATTTGAACGATCGAATGGCAGTCCCTTCTAGGGCGGCGACTTCTCTGGGCTTTTCGCGACTGGTCATCACCACACAGCTTTGATGCACCGTTTCACCCACGCGCCGAAACAACTCGCCATAGCTTTCGTACCCGATCGGGTAATGTCCCGCCTGTTCGCCTGTGCCTAAAATAGATTCAACATTGTCGAGAATCACCAGACACCGATGCTGACGCAAATAGTGCAGCAGTCGCCCTAGCTTGCCGTCTACCGAGTCAGGCAACTCAATCTCTTGCTGATGAGAGAGGAATTGAATGAGATCAGACAAAATGCTATCAAGCGGAGGTGCATCCCGCAGCGATCGCCAAATCACACACTCAAAGGTTTCTTGCAGGCGTTCTGCCAGCTTGATTGAGAGCACGGTTTTACCAATTCCGCCCATGCCCAGCAGAGTCACAAGACGGCACTTATCCCAAACGATCCAGCCCTCTAGCTCGGTCAGTTCTTGCGATCGCCCACAAAAATCAGAGGTGTCAATCAGTTCGCCCCAATCTTGCAAAGAGGTTGAGGAAGATGCGAGAGGGAGGTCTTCGTTTCCACCTTCACCCTGTCTTTTGACCTGCTGCCTGAGCACTACTCGAAAGTTATTTTTGGTCACACGTTGACCGATGTGATCAGAGAGAGACCGCCATAGCTGAGAGCCGACCAGTTTCACATAGTTAGAGTCATAGCCGACCGTGCCTGCAATTTGCTCGTAGGTTTGCCCGTCCCACGCCCGACAAAACACGGTCTCTTGTAAATGGGACAATTGTTCTCGCCCCATCAGGCTATCTAGCACGATTAGCGCTTCTTCGATCGTCATGGCTCAATGCACCCTTGAACGTCTTCCCTGGTTTACACCGATCTCGGCTCACTGTCGCCATTCTGCTTCGATCGGGCTACCTTCTATTGAAAGATCCAACAGAGCGTCCGTAGATTCCCGGTGATTGCTTCTAAAACGCATAAAAGTC
Organism: Phormidesmis sp.; assembly: GCA_965277365.1. Classification (GTDB taxonomy): domain Bacteria; phylum Cyanobacteriota; class Cyanobacteriia; order Leptolyngbyales; family Leptolyngbyaceae; genus Phormidesmis_A. The sequence continues at coordinate 527,478 of CBDICO010000012.1, forward strand.
TCCTCACAAATACTGTAGCGAGGTTATGAGGTTGATTTCACAAGTGTTTCGAGTCGTGAACTAACGTTTTATAACGTTGCGGCGATCGAAGTCCTAACTTTTTCTCACTGCCATGCCCAAACAACTCGTTTAGCTTTTATGTAGAGATGCAGGCAATGCTTCAACCTGAACTCCCAAAATTTAATTGAGACGACAGTGCATAACACCGCCAACTCAACCGTAGTGAAGCAATAGTTACCGTTCATTCAAGCCCCCCAGGAAAATGAACATGAGTTCCTTAGAAACCAATCACTTTTTGACTTCTGTACTCGAAGGGTTCGTTGATGGCATTTTGATTTTGGATTTGCAGCGCGAACTTGTCTATGCCAACACCCCCGGCACTCGAATTTGTCAGCATTTGACCCAGCGCAATCATGCAGTGCCCGATGAAGTGTTGCGATCGTGTGAGGCATTAATTGAGAGCCGTGAACTCTATGGCGATCGCCCGTTAGTGATTGAGTCAGAAATCACGAATGACCAGTCTCAAACGTTTCGCATTCGGGTGCAATGGCTCAAACTCGATGACTTGCAGCAACTTTGTATGCTCGTCAGGCTCGAAGATCAGCAGCAGGCACTTCAAAGCTTGGCAGTGACGGAGGCAAAACGATATGGTTTAACGCCCCGTGAAGCTGAGGTCTGGTTTCTCAAGCGCTGCAATTTGCCGCGTAAAGAGATTGCGGCTCGGTTGTATATTACGATCGATACCGTCAAAAAACACTTGGGCAACATCCAATCCAAGAAACAAGCGCATCAAGAGAGTTGGTGCTGAACTGATCAGACAAGGCGCAATTAAAGTCAACTTGTGGGGTGGGTTTTGGCTCCGCTCAACCCGCTAGGATTTCTGGCGTTGGGTCGAGTTGAAACGCGTCCGACCGTCAATTCTCCAGCAAGGTTTGCACAAAGTCATAGAGCTCGACCTCAGAGTGATCTTGCAATTGCAGATCTTTAAGGTCAATTAATCCTTGGGCAAGCTCGGTCGATCGCCCCTTATAAGTATTGTGAGCCACCAACAAATCGGTGAAAACTTCGCGCTCAATGTGCGATCGAGACATCTCCTCTGACAAAGGAGACGCATATTCAACGCTATCGACTTCGTACTTCAGCAGAAAAATCAAGGCTCCTGTGAGATCTTTGAGGTGCTGCTGAAGTTTTTTGACATCGAGATCTAGGCGATCGAAGCCGACTTGTCCTTCAATTCGTAACTCCACTATCGGAGCTTGATCGGGGATAATGCGTTTGGATTTGATGGCAGATTGCACGTGCACGATCGCCACTTCCTCAAGTTGCTCTTGGCTTTCATCACCTCGTGCTTTCACCTGCAATCTCACCCAAGGACGCTGATAATAATCCTGTTTCAAATCGGCTTGAACGCCCTCTGGAGTTAGCTCGATCAGATAAGCACCCCGATCGTATTTCGACTCTTCAACGCTATTTGCCTCAGTCGAGCCAGGGTTAAACACCCAGCCTTGCTCACTATAATTTTTGTGAATGTGACCCAGTGCTAAATAGTCAATACCTGCCTCTTTGAGCGGCAGCAAATCGGTGTAGCGTAATGCTCCCTGATATCGGGCGATCTGTCCCTCAAGCCCGTGATGAAACAGCATCACCGAGTAGCCCGGACTCGCCGGAAGTTGTTGAATAGCGTTGGCTAAAGACTCGATCGCTTTGGGTGCAGACGCTCCATACCACTGCGAACCCAACACGCGCACGCCACAATCGAGATCGATATATCCGCCCGCTTCGCCATCCCACATTTCGTAAATGACTTGCCCGTCAACGGTTTCTGGCTCTAGCAGAATGAGTAATTCATCTTGGGCGAGATATTTAAGCCAGTTTGTTTGCGTGCCATAGGGTCGATTGTCGTGATTGCCTTCGATCACGATCGCCGGGATCTGATGATCTTTGAGCATCTGAAAGCAGATTTTTGCCTGGTTGAGAATGTTGGGCTGAATGGTGCGATGCTCAAACAAATCGCCTGCAATCACCACAAAATCGACCTGAGCCTCGATCGCATATTTTTTTAGCGCATCTTCAAACGCCAGAAAGAAGTCTTTAGTGCGTTCTTTGCTGTCGTAGCGATCGAAGCCCAGGTGAACATCAGCCAAATGGAGAAATCGCGGCATGGCAAGTTAGTACGTCAGCATTAGTCGATGGGCAACCAACCCTTAAGATAACGCTAATCAACGCTCACAAATCGGGATTGAGCCGTTTAGCAACCCAACTAGCAGCACCGCTAAAAATTGCCCCTGCCATCAGAATCCCGATCGCCGGGGTAAACACAGGCTCCCAAAGTTTATACCAAAGATCTAACCCCAACGGAACCTTAGCGCCACGACCAATCACCGCCACCAGCAGCCACGCAAAGCTAAACAGCACCAGAAACAGATCCAGCATCAATATAAAATTAAGCCACTTAAAGAATTGATCTTTCACGGGTCTTCTTTTCTTGTGCGTTCCTGTTTTAGCCTACCAAAAAAGAGGGCTGCCCTTAAAATTTAGAGCAGCCTTTTAGAGCTATTGATTCATTCACTCGCTAAGAATCTCTACAACTCTTCAAACGTTGGAAACTCTTTGTGATGCGATCGCTGTAAATTGGCTGGGTCTACATAATGACAAACTGAATCACTAATGCATATCACTGCCCAACCTGACTCATGAATCTCCATGAGTCGGTAGCCCGAAGCCTGCTGAACAAAATAGCCTTTGTGGTTGCGGGTTCCTGATTTGACCGCAACATTTTCGACAAACATGGCTTTCGCTCCTTAAGTTAAGAACAGTTTGCATGAGAAACGTCCACTCCTTTTCACCGTTGAAATAGGAATTTGACGCGTCGATCGACGAAACTCTTTTTAGATAGGAAATCGCTTGTTTCTCGAATGCGTTTTTCGCACGTAGCACTCAAGAAAAACATCAAATCCTAACGGTGAAAAATGATGAAACTAGCTCATTGCCTTGTTCACTGAATAGTAGCATCCTCTTTCTGAGATTCTCATTAAGTTATAAGCGTAATAGTTACAGTTCATGAACTTAGATGTCGCAAGGCGGAAATAGAATAGATTTCTGCTATTTGTACAATCTGCTTAAGTTTCAGCTATTTTATAGGGAAAGATTTAGGAAAGAAGGACACGATCGAGCTTAATATTTCTTCTAGCTTTAGTAGTTCTCACTCATTCGTTTCTGAGAATGACGGATGGTATGAAGTCTTTGCTCTCACCCTAAATCCCTCTCCCAAGTTTGCTACCGTGTCCACACAAGTCTTTCGATCAGTCATCGCTGAGACCCTCGCCCCCTAAATCCCCCATTCTGGGGGACTTTGAGATGAAGCGAGGTTTTAGAGATCAAGCCATTTATCTCGTTCAAAGTCCCCTAATTTTGGGGGATTTAGGGGGCATAAGCCGACTCAAACGAATCTACGAGGACTTGTGTGGACACGGTAGCCCAAGTTTGGGAGAAGGACTTTGAAATCTGGCTTCCCTTCTCCCAAGTTTGAGAGAAAGGATTGGGGGATGAGCGCATCTTCGGACTTTTGCAAAAAGTCTAATGATGGATTGCATAAAGTCAAAAAAATAGAGCCAACCTCGTAAGGCAAACTCTATCGAGTTATTGACAAGTCTTGAATCTAAGACTCAAATAACCAGGCATTCACACGTTGCAAACTCTGCCAGTTGGGCTTACGCCTAAATCCGTCGTCAATGTTTTGCTTGACTTCATCACCCAACTCAGGCAGCGTTGTCAACTGTTGGGCAATCTCAATGTGAGGTCTGACCCCAGGTTTTGATAGCTCTAACATCGCCACCACGAGATTAACCCGCGCCTGAGGATCTTGAGGGTTTAACTTGACTGCTTTTTGAGCCGCAGTCAGTGCCAGTAAAGGTTTATCTGCCAATAAATAAAGCCATGCTAGACACGTCCAAGCAGAGCTACTTTTGCGAGAGCGATCGCAAATGTCTTTAAACACCGGAATTAACGCCTCTGGATCTTCTCCAGCTTTATAGCGTTCAAGCCCTTCGTCAAAGAGCGTTTCAATAGTTTGGGTCATGGTCGAACTAGAAATTTGAACAAATGAATCGGTCATGAGCTATTATCTCCGAACCCATGACCCAAGACCAACGATCGCCTACGTCGTAAATGACTTTCCGCAGCCACAAGTCGCGCTAGCGTTGGGGTTGGTGAATTGAAATCCACCGCCAATTAACGCATCACTATAATCCAGCATCAGACCATAGAGATAAAGCAAGCTTTTAGGATCACTGATCACTTGAAAGCTGCCGTAATCATAGACTTCATCATCAGGACGGATGTTATTCGGGTCTTCAAAATCCATCGTGTAAGACATGCCAGAGCAGCCGCCGCCCCGAACGCCGACTCGCAAACAAAGATCTTTTCCTTGGTTTTCTCGCAGCAGCATTACATGCTTGAGCGCAGTCTCGCTCATCATAATTCCGCGTTGTTGAGACTGGGTTGTTTGTGTCATCTGCCCGTCTGACTCCTTGGCTACATCAAAAATTGATTGTGTCTATGCCCCTATCTTATCGATTATTTGCTGAAAACTGATCCGTGACGCATAACTTGACCTGGCTAGCTATGCTGAAGAAGGGGCTTTGCAGAATGTCGGTGAGGAGAAGAATTAACGTTTAATATAAAGTCTGCTGCCTGAATGTCTGCTCTGTTCTTCTGTTATCTGGCTTGGTTATGACTGGTCTCAATCGTGCTACTCGTCGTCGGCTCCTTGATTTGCCGCAACTTCCCAGCGTCTGGGAGGGCGATCGTCGTCCCCTCTCATCCGGTTCACCCATGGGACAGACAGACTGGACAGAGCCGAGTGCATCACCCTCTAAGCCAGACGGTGAGTGCATTCTCTGGGTCGATGGGTCGATGGGCGTTGTGCGTGCAATGGATGTGGTTCCGGCAGAAACCGGACCAGAAGCGATCGTGCGAACTCTGCTGCGGGCGATGGAGCATCCTCACAATCCTGGGCAACCCGCTAGACCGCAAAAGATTGTGGTGCGCGATCGAGAGACTCAGTTTTATCTACGAGGCGTGCTGCAAAACCTAGAAATCGTTTTAGACTATGTGCCCGAACTGCCGCTGATTGATGAGATTTTTCGCGGCTTTCAAGATGTAGCAGACACCCGTCCGCCGAAATTGCCGCCTCAGTTTGCCGACCAACTCATTGAGAAGGCAGAAGAGATTTGGCAAGATGCTCCGTGGGAAGTGTTGGGGGATCATCAGATCTTAGAAATCGAGTTGAATCACTGGGATCTTGGCACTGTCTATGCCTCTGTGATGGGCATGTTGGGCATGGAGTATGGCATTTTGCTCTATCGATCGCTCGATTCTCTCAAGCAATTTCGGCAACGAGTGCTGGCAAACGAGTCGCTCGAACAGATGGAAGAGGCTTTTTTAGGACAAGACTGCCTGTTTGTCACTTACGAAGCGGACAGTGAAGATGAAGAATTTGAAAACGAAGAATTCGATCTCGCAGAATCCGACGATTCAGACATCAAGCCTGTGTTTGGCAATTTGCATCCGTTAGAAGGCATTCGATCATTTCTCTACGACGAAGAAGCGATCGCGCTCTCGGTGATGCTCGAAGCCCTGCATCGATTTGTGCGTCAACATCGCCGCAAACTAGAAAACGATGCCTTCCCGCCGATCAGCAGTCGCTATAAAGTTCCCGTGCCCCAAGGGGCGGAGGAGGCGATCGCTCTGGTGTCGGTCAAAGTGGCGACGCTGCCCGATGTGGCAGACGAACTATTTGCGCTGGTAGGCGATGACGAAGCTGCGGCTTTTCCGGTGATCCGTGATGACCTGGTGCCCGAAAACTCGTTTCTTAGCTTGGGTGTGATTCCGTGGGAGACGGTAGGGCAAATGCGATCGCAGCTTGACTATCACCAGCCCGGAGAACCCACCGAAGTGGGGGAAGGATTGCCCGTGATTTTGATTCAAACGTCGCGTCCGAAGGCAAAGGCAATGATCGCAGAGATCCAATCAGTTGGTGGAATTAAAGGAATTTGCTTTAATCCGGGGGCTGACCCATTTGTGGGCGATCACTATGATCTCGGACTTTTGCAAACGGGCAACGACGAGCTTCACCTGTTTGGTGAATTTGAGGAAGACGATCCGACTCATCTACAAGCGCGAAAGAAATGGGATCAGCGCTGCAAAAAGACAAAAGGCTATTGCGGCTTAGTGATTGCCAAAGGGTTAACAGGAGCAAGTCGCGGCAATCCCAGCCTTAAAGATATGGTGGCGTTGTTTGAAGTGCCTGCGATCGGGTCTGATCAATTGGGGCTAGGAACGCTAGAACGAAAATTTGCGGTGGATTGGATGTGAGCTTTCTGGGCATTGCGAATGGGAACTGAGAGATCCGTCCTCACCTCAGCCCTCTCCCACAGGAGCTACTGTATACACACAAGTCGTTCGTCGCTCTGTTTTAAGGGGCGAAGATCTCGGTGATGACGGATTACACAGTAGCCAACAGGAGAGGGAAGGTGAGGGCAGATTCATTAATGCCGTTTTCTCACATGAGACACGATCGCAATTCATTCTTCTTCCCCGAAATCGCGCCTTAGATCCGACTCAAAACCAGAGAGAGCGGGAATATCGTAACTTTTCTTAGCGAATCAATCCTGTGATTAAGCACAAATGCTTATCAAATTGCTCAAATTTGGCTAAAATATGCTGAAGTCTATATAACTTAAAGCTTTTGACGCTCCACATTGACGAAACAGCCTATAGAATGGGTCATTGAAAATTCGAGTTAATGGGAGTTTCAGCCATTTTGAGCCGACCCCCTCGAACATTCACTTTTAGTCTCAATATGAGACACCATACCCCACTCATAAGACAACCTCTGAGGAGACTTATATGAACAAAGGCGAACTTGTAGATGCCGTCGCTGACAAAGCCAGTGTCACCAAAAAACAAGCCGATGCCGTTTTGACGGCTGTGATCGAAACGATCGTTGAAGCGGTGTCTTCGGGTGACAAAGTAACGCTCGTAGGGTTTGGCTCGTTTGAGTCGCGTGAGCGCAAGGCTCGTGAAGGGCGCAACCCTAAAACGGGCGATAAGATGGAGATTCCAGCAACGAAGGTTCCTGCTTTCTCGGCTGGAAAGCTTTTTAAGGAGAAGGTCGCTCCTCCTGCCAAGTAACGCACTCAATTATTCAACAGGCAACTTTTTTGAATCGACCAGTGCACGGGGGGAATTTAGCTTGGGCAGCAGAACTGGCTGGCTGTTCTCCCTCTGCCATTCTTGATTTTTCTGCCAGCATTAGCCCATTGGGTCCTCCTCAATCGGCGATCGCGGCGATTCAAGCCAATCTCAATCTGGTGCGGGAGTATCCTGACCCAGAATATAGGTGTCTGCGATCGGCGATCGCTCAGTTTCATCAATTGTCGATCGACTGGATTTTGCCCGGAAATGGGGCTGCCGAGTTGCTCACCTGGGCTTGCTGGGATTTGGCAAAGTTAGAGGCTACGCAGATAATCACACCGGGGTTTAGCGATTATTTTCGGGCATTGAGTGCCTTTGATGCGACGGTAAATCGGTGTCCGTTTAATTTTGCAGGAGATCAGCGAGGTTTTGAGTCTGTCCCCATCGATCTCGCTTCCGTGATTCAACCGACTTGTGAAGGCTTATTGCTCAACAATCCCCACAATCCGACAGGGCAACTGTTTTTACGAGAGTCGATTCTATCGTGCTTAAAAGAATTCTCGCTAGTGGTGGTCGATGAGGCATTTATGGATTTTTTGCCCCCCGATCGTCAGCAAAGTTTAATCGACGATGTGCAGCACCATCCAAATTTGGTGATCTTGCGATCGCTGACAAAATTCTATAGCCTGCCTGGGTTGCGATTGGGATATGCGATCGCGCATCCCGATTACCTAAATGTGTGGAAAACTCGCCGAGATCCCTGGTCGGTCAATGTTTTAGCGTCGGTTGCGGCTGAGGCGATGTTAGGAGATACCGAGTTTCAGCAGCAGACGTGGAATTGGTTAGCAGTCGCAAAACCTAACCTATTTCAAGGGTTATCAGCCCTGCCGGGGTTGCATCCTTATGCAAGTGCGGCTAACTTCTTCTTAGTGCGGTCAGATCAGTCAGTGCCTGAGACTCAACAGCGACTCTTAAAACAGCACCAGATTTTGATCCGAGACTGTTTAAGTTTTCCAGAATTGGGCGATCGTTACTTTCGAGTAGCCGTTCGGTCTGAGTCTGAAAATCAACGCCTGATCGCAGGCTTAACCGATATTTTGTAGACGCTTGGACATTTGCGCAAAAATAAAATCTCTGGGCACTACTGTCCGGAGGTTTCGACTTTACTCAACCCACTAGACTAAACTTCTTGCAAAAGTCCGAAACTGCCCTCATCCCCCAACCTCTTCTCCCAAGCTTGAGAGAGGAATTTAAGGTGAGGGCAGAGACTTGTGCGAAAGGTCTAGTGTTGGCGAGGGCTAAGCAAAGTCGAAGCCCGTATCGGTGCTTTAAGTCGTCGGACAAGCTAGTTTACACACAATGTCACAGTGGATTGAGGCTTTCAAACCCATTTGTGAGTCATGAATTCTGTACCACTACTTATTAACCTGCGATTCTCTTATATGCCAGTTGACTATGATTTGGTTGTCATCGGAAACACACCTGCGGGAATTCACGCCGCCGTCTCTGCCGCACAACTAAACGCGAGAGTGGCGATCGTGGAGCAAGCCACTCATCCCGATTCGACGATCGTCCGGCGCACCTTTGCAGAAATTGGAGACATTTCTCAACGTCTCGATCGGGCAAATCAACTCAGTTTCTATGCGTCAGAAATGGTTCCCGAAGCGCCTCAACTGACGGAGGTAAAAAAATGGGCAGACGCGATCGCAGCAAGTCTTCAAGAATTGGAATCGCCCGCCGTTTTAGCATCGCTAGGCATCGAATTTATTGCGAGTATAGGTGAATTTTGTCGCAAGCCTTTTTCTGGCTTTGTTGTCAATGGGCGAGTGCTACGATCGCGGGCTTTCTTAATTGCAACCGCTCAAATTCCTCTGATTCCAAAGATAGAAGGATTGCAAACCACAGACTATTTAACGCCTGAAACATTGGGGCAAATGATTCCATCAAAGTTAGTGATTATTGGCGATGACGAGATCGGGATTGAACTCGCCCAAACATTGACTCAATTGGGTTCTCACGTCACTTTGATTGTGAGCCGTGGAATGTTAGAAACTGCCGATCGAGAAGTTGCTTTTCTAATCCAATCTCAGTTAGAAGCGGAAGGAATTCGAGTTCTCACTCACACTCACGTTACTCAAGTGAGAACGATTCAATCTAAAAAGTGGGTTCAAGCGGGTGACGAAGCGATCGAAACAGATGAAATTCTTCTAGCAGCCGGATCACAACCAAATTTAGAGTTTTTGAATCTAGAAGCGATGGGCGTTTCGTTTCCGGTTCGCGTCAACACAAAACTACAAACATTGAATAATCGAATCTATGTTTGCGGCAGTCGCATTCACCCGATCGCTCAAAAAGAAGCCAATATTGCCTTAAAGAATGCGTTGTTTTTCCCGTTATTTAAGATTAACGATGGTCAGATTTCGCAAGTTGTATTCACGAATCCACAGCTTACTTGGGTTGGTTTAACGGAGTCTCAAGCCATTCGAGTCTATAGAAAAGATGTTGTAGTTGTGCGGCAATTTTTCAAACCGTTAGCGAAAGCGCACATTCAAAACAAACTAACTGGAATCTTTAAAATCATCACACGCCGAAATGGAGAGATTTTAGGAGCGCACATTGTAGGGACTGATGCGAGTGAATTGATTGGCACGATCGCGCTTGCAATGAACCAAAAACTCAAGATTCAATCTTTCAGAGATTTAGCGATTCCGTCTCCTACATTTTCTGAGATTCTAATGAGAGTTGCGATCGCATGGGACTCTCAACGTCTCAAGCACAATACAAGATTGCAAGACTTTCTAGAAGAATTTTTTCGATGGCGGAGAGCGCGATCACGGTATTAATTAAATGTGCCACGTTGAGAGCGCTCTAATTCAAGCATCTGTTCCGGTAAAGTCGCTTCAGAATTTGTCTCAAGTGCCACTCCCATCACCCCCATTCGATCGCTAGACCTCAACTCGCAAGTTTAACCACGGCTTGAGTCAGTCCTTCTAAGGTATATTCTTCGGCTTCTACGTCAACCCGTCCGAGGAGAACATGGCAGGTTTTCGAGGTTTGAGGACCGATCGAGGCAATGCTGACATGTTCTAAATAAGCTTGCCACGTTTCACCGAGCGACGTTTCGATAAGTTGACAGAAATATTTCACCGTTTTAGAACTGGCGAACGTAATCACATCGACTTGGCGATTTTGCAAAGCGGCTAACGCGTCGGGGTCGATCGTCACAGGGCATCCAGACTGATAAGCCGCCACCTCTGTCACCTCCGCCCCTCGCTCACTAAACTCTTTCATCAACACTTCTCGTCCGCCTGTCTCTACTCTAGGAAACAGCAGTTTCTTGCCGCTCACAGGCTCTGGAAAATTGGCGACCATTGATTCAGCGACAAACGCAGGCGGAATGAAATCTGCCTGTAACCCTCGCTGCTTAAGAATAAATGCAGTTTTCTCGCCCACCACTGCGATCTTAATTTCAGATAAACCTTTGACATCTTGCAGTCGCGATGCTAACCGATTAAAGAAATAGTCAACCGCGTTGCCAGATGTCAAAATCAGCCAATCAAACTCATTAAGTCGAGCGATCGCGTCGTCTAAATCTTGCCAATCTGAGGGCGGCGTAATTTCTAGAGTGGGCATCTCAACCACAGTTGCGCCTTGCTGTTGCAGTAGCTTAGTAAATTGACTCGACTGCCCCGCCGATCGAGTGACGAGAATAGTTTTGCTAGAGAGAGGAAGGGTACACACAGCACATGTCGGGTAGAGGACTATATCAACAGAAATTCATTGCATTCTGATCGCACGATCGCCTGAGATATGCGAGGTTAAGCATCCAAAGGCAGATTGGGGAGATGAGTAGATGATTGCAGAAATGAACGCAACCCCACAACTTCGCCAATCACAATGACACAAGGCGATAGCGATTGATTGGTTGAGTGTGCCAGAATTTGGGACAGTGTGCTGATCCAAATCTGCTGCTGCGGGTGCCCTGCCCACCGAATAATTGCGATCGGAGTCTGAGGCGATCGTCCTTGTTTCTGCAATTGCTGGACGATCACAGACAAATGCTGTCCTCCCATAAGAATCACTAGAGTATCAATTTGGGCGAGAGTCTGCCAGTTTAGATTATCGGGTTCGTGACCGCTCAGAACAGTGAAGCAGCGACTGAGAACCTGATCGGTGAGGGGAATGCCCGCCAGCAGAGGAGCCGCCAACGCCGACGAGATGCCCGGAACAACTTCAAAGTCACACTCGGCGGCAATTAATGCTTGAATCTCGGAGGTTGAGCGTCCAAAAATAAACGGGTCTCCACTTTTAAGACGGATGACTTGCTTGCCTTGTTGACACTGTTTGACGAGGAGGCGATCGATGTGAGGTTGCTTCATGCTAGGCTTTCCGCCCCGTTTGCCCACGTTGAGCTTGAGACAATAATCGGGGACGAGTTGTAACAACTCTACATCGACTAAGGCATCATAGATGAGCACTTCTGCTTGAGTCAGGAGTCGATGACCTTTGACAGTAAGATAATCGACATTTCCAGGTCCAGAGCCGACGAGATAAACTTTGCCCACTGAAGTCATAGAGCCAAAAAATGAGGGATGAATTAAACCTATCTTTTCACCCTTCAGTCTTCTGAACTGTCTGAAGAGACTTGTGTAAAAATAAAATCTCTCAGTCTCGTTGTCTGTAGGTTTCGACTTCGCTCAACCCACCAGCTAAACGTCCAACTTATTGGCTAAACGTCTAATCCGCTAGCTGAAGTCGAAGCCCGATCGGTTGAGACTCAATTAGACCGCAATTCCCTAATGGTCAAAGATCGCTTGGTCTGCCGTTAGCGTAAGAGACAGGCGATCGGAAAAATCAAATATTCCAGAAAAAACATCTTCCAAATAAATTGATAGAATTTCGCCACGTCTTGCGGTTCTTGCAAGTCAACTTTTTGACTTCTCAGCCACAAGATGCCCACCAATATCAGATGACTCACCATCAAAAAAGGCGCATTCACCGACGGCAACCAGAATGCAGCCGCGATCATTCCGAGATAACATACCGTTAACACCCAACGAGACAGATTAAATACGGCTCTCTGACCAATTCGTAAGGTAAAGGTGCTGATGTTATATTGCCGATCGCCCTCCATGTCAGGCACGTCTTTAAAGATCGCGATCGCAAACGTAAACACCAACACAAATAGCGTCAGCGCCCATACGTTCGCCGGAATCGGAAACCCCTTGTTAAAGTGCAAAAACAATCCGAGGTTGACGATCGCGCCTCGAACGCTAAAAATGCACACCGATGCCCAAAAGGGAAACCGTTTGAGTCGAATCGGTGGCAACGAATAGGCAGTGCCGATCGCTAAACTCAATCCCACCATTCCTAGCAGATATTGCCCTTGCAAGGCAGCGAGAAGGATTGCCGAAATGCCCGTGACGGTGACGATCGCGACTCCTTGCGATTGCGAAAATTCTCCAGAAGCTAAGGGCAAATGAGGTTTATTGATGCGGTCGATCGCGACATCTTCTAGCTGATTTAATCCAACGATATAAACGTTGCCACAGAGACAAGCCAGAAGAGGAAAGAAAAAGGAAGACGGGAAGAAGGATTGATTAGCAGCAGCGATAACATACATGCCTATGACGCTGCAAGAGGTGCCAATGATGGTGTGAGGGCGAGAGAACTTCCAGAAGGCATAAAGCCAGGGAGCGTATTTGGCAACGGAGTTTGAAGGAACCGAAGAGACGGACGATTTTGGAGAAGTGCGGCTCATAGATAAGGTTGAATTTACGAATAGATGTAATCGTCAGAGATCAGGTTCGTTCCATCATTTTGTGGCACAGATTAGCCCAAATTTAATCAACCCCCGATCGTAGCCTCGGCTCATCAATCCCAATGACAAGGCGGCTTGAATGGTCGTCCAACCGGAGGTCAAAAGCCCCCAAAAGGCGGCGGGTGTAAACGCTGAATCAATGACGACGTTCCAGAAAGGGGCGACGGCAGTTGACCAATCTGCTGATCTCAAGTTTTGTAGACCCACCTCACGGGCAATTTGTTCATACTTCGGCAACGAAATCACGTAGGGCAAACAATAAACTCGATAAATGTCTTCTAAATGCTTTTGATCATCGGCAGTGAGCGCTTGGCGATCGGTCGATCGATGACACCACGTTGCAAAAATAAAGGTGCCACCTGGTTTGAGAACTCGGTAACACTCTTGCAAAAACTTCACTTTGTCGGGCATGTGTTCGCCACTTTCTAACGACCACACCAGATCGAAAGAATTGTCTGCAAAGGGCATATCTAACGCGTTGGCAACTTGAAAGTGGGCATTGATGTTTGCGGATTGGGCACGCTCGATCGCTCGATTTGCCTGCACCGGACTTAACGTGATTCCCGTCGCTTTCGCCTTAAATTTTTCTGCCAGATAAAGCGAACTGCCGCCAATACCGCAGCCAACATCCAAAATATTTTCAGCTTGGGTGACGTTTGCCCACCGCAATAATTCTTCGATTAAATCGATTTGTGCCTGTCTGCGCTCTTTTTGCTCTTGACCATCTGCCCCATAATAGCCATGGTGCATGTGTTCTCCCCAAACCTGCTCCCACAGGCTCGAAGAGGAATCATAAAACTGCTGAATTTGTTGATAGAGCGTCGAAGTCATGCAAGAAATTTTCTAAAAGACTAAAAATAGCCTACCTTACTGGCAGCAGTTTGATGAGACTCTGAGGTAGGTTGACGATCGGTTGAGAGTGCGGCATCGTTAAAACCCGATCACGATTCTTTGCAAGGGGTGAGCGAATTGAGTCGAATAAGGAACTCGATCTACTATCCATTTAGACCTTAAATAGTTTATTAGATTTCGGTAGATGTCGTAGAATGCCAAGATTGAGCGGCAACAGTCAGTCGATAAACACAGGTTTTCTGATGAAAAATGATGTCGTGTCCTTATTTTCAGGTTGTGGAGGACTAGATTTAGGTTTCTCTAAGGCAGGTTTTAACATCATATGGGCAAATGAATTTGACAAGACAATCTGGGAAACTTACGAAAAAAATCACCCTCACACAGTTTTTGACAAAAGAAGTATTAGAGATATTCCTTCATCAGATATCCCAGATTGTGCTGGGATTATTGGTGGACCTCCTTGTCAAAGTTGGAGTGAGGCTGGTAGTCAAAGAGGGATAGAGGATGAACGGGGTCAGCTTTTTTTAGATTATGTCCGCGTCTTAAAAGACAAACAGCCCTTATTTTTTCTTGCTGAAAATGTTTCTGGAATGCTACATAAAACAATGGTTCGGACAATTTTTGACAAGAAAGCTATCCATCGGATAGGGTGCGGTTACAAACAAAAAGCACCGGATAGATAGCTATGGAAGCCATTGTACAGAGCCTACTGACGAAAGTGGGCATTTTCGCAAACCGCAAGTGACCTTTTTCGTGACGTTGTTTTCGACCATTCTAGTGGTGTGTGGCAGAGTCAACTTCACGAACTTGAGCCGCTACAGTGAGTTGAACGAGAAGACGTATCGGCGGCACTTTAAGGCGGAATTTGAATTTACCCCATTGAATGTCGAGTTGGTCAACCTCACGGCAGGATTGGGACAGGCGTTGCTATTGGTGATGGATGGCTCGTTTATCGTCAAGAGCGGCAAAGCCACGGATGGCATCGACTGGTATTGGAATGGCTGTGCGAGTCGAGTCGAGAAAGGCTTAGAGATCTCGTTAGTGGGAGTCGTCGATCTCAAAACCGAGACGGCTTACGCCCTGTCTGCTCAACAAACCCTCGCCCAAACCGAGATTCCGAGCGAGATCACGCGGATGGATCAATATCTTTATCACCTCGAAGCCGTGCGTCCGCACCTACCTCACCAAGTGCGCTACTTAGCCGTCGATGGAGCCTATGCCAAAGCCAACTTTGTCAGTGGGGCAGTCAGCGTTCAGTTGGACGTGATTAGCAAATTGCGCTGCGATGCGAATCTGCGCTACCTCTACACGGGAGAGCAGAAGAAGCGGGGTAGACCTCGCAAGTATGATGGCAAAGTCACCTTCACCGACCTGAGCCGCTTCACCTTCATCAAAGCAGTGCAGCCGAACCTGGACTTGTACACCGCACGGGTCTGGCATGTCTCCTTGAAGCGTGAGATTCGAGTCGTCTACCTCATAGACCGTCGATCTCCTCACCGAGTCGGCACTTGCTTACTGTTCGGTACCGATGTCGAACAAGACCCACAGCAAATTTATCACTTCTACCAGTTGAGATTCCAGATCGAGTTTCTCTTCCGCGATGCTAAACAATTTACAGGACTGGAGGATTGCCAAGCCCGTGACCTGGCAAAGCTCGAGTTTCACTTTAATGCCAGTTTGACCGCCCTCAACCTCGCGAAAGTTGAGACGAACCACAAGCAGTCAGGGCAGGAGCGGGTGCCCTTCTCTATGACCAGTGTCAAGCGACGGGCGCTCAACCAGCATCTCCTCGACCGCTTTATTACAAACTTGGACTTGGAGCCGAGTGTAATTAAATCCCACCCCAACTATCCCACCCTTTGTAATTACGGCATTATCGCCGCTTAAAATTGTCCGAAGTATTGATAAAAAGCATGAAACAGCTTTGCAGAATATTATTGCGGCTTTTGAAGAGGCTGGCTACCTCATAACCTACAAACTGCTAGACGCTAAAAATTATAATGTTCCTCAAGAAAGAAAGCGCGTTATTTTTGTTGGCTTTCACGCTAGTTTAGGAAAAAGATTTCATTTTGACGCAGTGAAATCTACACTAAATAGTTGTGATTTAAAGCAAGCGATCGAAGATTTGCAGGGATCTGAGTTGCCAGCGATCGGCAGAAGTAAGACGAATAGTGAATCTTGTCTAATACCAAATCATGAATATATGCAAGGCGATTTTTCTAGTATTTATATGTCTCGAAATCGCGTTCGAACGTGGGGTGAACCTTCTTTTACAATTCAAGCGGGTGGTCGCCATGCTCCTATTCATCCACAGGCTAATCGAATGATTCATGTTGGAAAAGACAAGTGGATTTTTGATCCATCTTCCCAATTTCCCTATCGAAGATTGACTATTCGCGAATGCGCTAGGATTCAAACATTTCCTGATGATTTTATTTTTTACTACCAAGATTTAGCGTCTGCATACAAAATGATAGGAAATGCCGTTCCGGTTAATTTTGCTTGTAAAATAGCAAAATCTATCACTCAAGAGTTAAATAAAAGCTCATATTTAATCAGCCACTCAGATGAAGTTGTTTTAGGGAAAAATGAGAAGTCTATTCAAATGCTTTTAGAATTAAGTTAGAAATTTGATGGATCAGTGTTATGACTTATCAAGCGTCAACCAATATTCTTAAAGCGATCAAAACGATCGTAGACAGCGGAATTCCTGATGTGATTGAATACTATCGAAGTGAAAATCGCATTAATTCGGTTGGAGATGCTTTAGAAGATTTCGCAAAAGACATATTTGCGGACTCGATCAGCATTAGCGATCGTTGTGAGAAGGCTGAAGCCCATAGAAGTGTTTTCTCCTGGGGTGGTAATGCAAATAACCCACCAGACTTTATGATCAGGGGTGGCGATGCTGTTGAAGTTAAAAAAATCACAACCCCAACCGCAAGGATAGCTCTTAATAGCTCTTATCCGTCTGCAAAGTTGTTTGCTGATAGCTTAATGATTCTTTCTGATTGCCGACAATGTGAAGATTGGATTGAAAAAGATAATATCTATTGCATTGGTCATATTGGAGGGCAAAGACAGCTATCTTCATTGTGGCTGGTTTATGGCGACTGTTATGCAGCAAGCAAAGAAGTTTACGAAAGGGTTAGAAGTAATATTATTAACAGCATCGCTGAGATTCGAGGAGTTGAGTTAAGCGTAACCAAAGAGTTAGCGAGAGTGAACAAAGTTGATCCGTTAGGCATCACTAATCTAAGAGTGAGAGGTATGTGGGACATTGCTCATCCTTTCAAAGCCTATGACTATCTAAATGTCACCTCAGATTTAGAAAAATCTTTCCAACTGTTCGTTTTGATCAATACTCCGGACATTTTTTAGAACGGCTCCAAAAGGCTTTCAGGGCTTACGACTTCAGGGCTGAGCCATTTTTTCAATGTTAGCTCCACTCCTGACGTTGAAAAAAAGATCAAGCCTACGGCTGAATCAGGGTTCGAGGTCTAAAATCTGCTCAAATTTTGTCCGGAGTATTGTTTGATGAGGACATCAAAATATCTTTCTTTCTCTGAACCCGACAGAAGTCATATTGAAACGCTGGCAAGTTTGGGTTCAATAGATCTTAGAGACGTGAAAGTTAAATCTCCAAATAATACAATGGAAACTATTGCTGCTAAATTGATTGTTTATGAGATTTCTTAAGATGTGGGAGTTATGCCTTTAGACACTAGGAAACTTCCCTACGACGCACCGAAATAAGTTCGGCAGCGATGCTGACTGCGATTTCTTCGGGCGTTAGCGCTCCAATCTCTAACCCGATCGGAGCATAAATTCCTTTTAGCTTACTCTCAGAAATACCAATTTTTGCAAGTGCTTGATACACCTGTCGCACCCGTTTTTCACTGCCAATCATCCCAATGTAAGCGTAAGTAATATCACGGTTTAATAAACCCTCCAAAGCGGCTAAATCATATTGATAACCGCGTGTTACAAGAGCAACATATAAGTTTGAATGGATTGAGAACTGCTCGACAACTTGATCGATCGGGTCATTAAAAATTCCAGCAGCATCAGGATATCGTTGTGAATTTGCCCACTCTGGACGATCGTCTTGCACCATAATCTGAAATCCAATTAAGTGCGCGACTTTTGCTAACGATTCGCCCACATGACCTGCGCCGATAATTAATAAAGTTGGCGGCGGTTGCAGCGTTTCAACAAAAGCATTAGGCGGCGTAGATTCAGCTAAATGTACGAGGTAAGGAGCGCGATCGGTATCAAATGGAGTCACCAACGTTACAGTCTGTTCACTGAGCAAATGTAGAATGGATTGAACTAGTGTGATCGCCGCTTCTCCAGACCAACGCTCTAACCACACCTGCATTTTGCCGCCGCAAATCCCTTGAGTTTCTCGCTGAGGTGCGCCTGTTAAATCAATTTCAATCCTCTGTTTTTGACCCGTTTCAAGCACGATCAGCGATTGTTGAATGGCTTTTGCTTCGCCTGCACCGCCCCCGATCGTGCCGAAGATGCGATCGCTGCACACGATCATTTTTGCGCCCACTTCTCTCGGAACCGAGCCGTGAACCCTCGTCACCGTTGCCAGCACAACAGGTTCTTGCGTTAACCATTGGGCAAATTGTCGATAAAACTCGATCATTTAAAAGGCAATAGCACACCGAGGTCGATTGGCACATTCATCGGAGAAGACTCAGCGCGGACTTGCTCGATCGCCCACAAAATCACTTCAGGCGTGGCGGGAGACGTGAGGAAAACCTGACTCGGTTGACCAAACGCGGCGATCGCCGATCGAATTGCTTCTCGAACTGAGATTGCCAGCATAAGGGGAGGTTCTCCGATCGCTTTGCTGCCATAGATTACGCCATCTTGAGCGGCTCGTTCCAGCAGATGCACTTGGAAATGTTCGGGCACTTCACCGATCGTCGGAATCTTATAAGTGCTAGGCGCATCCGTTCGGAGTCGTCCTTGAGCGTCCCAAACTAGCTCCTCCATCGTCAGCCAGCCCATGCCCTGCACAAAGCCACCCTCGATCTGCCCTTGATCGATTAGTGGATTGAGCGACGCGCCTACGTCATGGACAATATCGACCTGACGCAGTTTGAAGGTGCCTGTGAATCCATCCACTTCGACTTCGCTCACCGCCGCACCATAGGCGAAATAGTAGAATGGTCTGCCTTTGCCCGTGGTTTCATCCCAATAAATATTGGGCGTGCGGTAATAGCCCGTTGCCGAAAGACTGATGCGATCGCTGTATGCCTGCTTCACAACATCGGCAAACGAAACGCGATTTTGACGATAGCTGCGGCAATAAATCCAGTCGTCAGCAAACACCAAATCTTCTGGTGTGTCGAGGGTCATCATTCTCACCGCGACGGTGGCGAGACGAGACTGAATGGTTTCGCAGGCATTTTTGACGGCTTGACCGTTGAGATCTGAGCCGCTAGAAGCTGCGGTCGCGGAGGTATTGGGCACTTTATCGGTGCTAGTAGGCATGATGCGGAAGCGATCGAGACTCACGCCCAAGGTTTGCGCCGCGACTTGCAGCATTTTGGTGTGCAGCCCTTGCCCCATCTCGGTGCCGCCGTGGTTGAGTTGAATGCTGCCATCGGCGTAAACGAGAATCAATGCTCCTGCCTGGTTATATTGGGTCTTGTTAAACGAGATGCCGAATTTAACAGGCGTAATGGCGATAGCGCGTTTTTTGTGAAGATTGGCTTGATTGAATTGAGCGATCGCGACTTGTCGTTCCTCAAAATTAGCGCCGACTCCAGACGGAGAACTGCTTCGCAGTGCTTTTGCCTCGTTCCAAATTCGGGCAAGGCGATTGTCGTAGAGTTCTTGTCCATAATGGGTTGTGTTGGTTTCACCTGTGCCGTGATAGAAGTTGCCTTCGCGCACGACATCGGGCGGCAGATTTAAGGTGCGAGCCACTCGATCGATAATGTCCTCGATCACCACCATTCCTTGAGGACCGCCAAAACCCCGAAACGCCGTATTTGAGACGCGATTGAGTTTCACAATCTGTCCCCGCACTTCAAGGTGGGGAATGTAGTAGGCGTTATCGACGTGCAGCATAGCTCGCAGCAGCACGGGAGGAGACAAATCGAGACTCCAGCCGCCATCGGCATAGAGGTCAACATCCAGTGCCGTGATCAAGCCGTCAGCCGTGAATCCAACCTTATATTGCCCCAAATAGCCGTGCCGTTTGCCCGTGAGAATCATGTCGTGATGTCGTCTCAGCTTGACTCGTGCCGGACGACCTGTTTTATGAGCCGCGATCGCTGCCACCGATGCAAAGGGGTTGGCTTGCGATTCTTTGCCACCAAATCCGCCGCCCATTCTCAAGCAGGTGACGACGACTTGATTGCTTGAAATGCCTAACACTCTCGCTACAATAATTTGAGTTTCGGTCGGGTGCTGGGTGGATGAATAAACCTGATAATGTCCTTCGCCATCAGGGATGACCCAACTCGCTTGAGTTTCGAGATAGAAATGGTCTTGTCCCTTCATTTCTACTTCTCCACTCAGGCAGAAGTCGGCGGACTGGAGAGCAGTTTCAGGATTGCCGCGACGCACGACTTGAGGCGAGTTGTGAAAACTTTGAGCCACGATCGCGTCTTTAATGCTAAGAATCGGGTCGAGGGGTTCATACTCAACGACGATTTTTTCGGCTCCTAGGCGAGCGGCTTCCTCGGTTTCACCTGCGACCCAAATCACCGCCTGTCCCCAATAGCTCACTTCGTCGGTGGCAAGCAAGATCTCATCGTGGACAATCACCCCCGTGTTGTTTTCGCCGGGAACGTCGTCTGCGGTCAAAACGGTGACGACACCCTCGACATCATAAGCCGCAGACACCTCAATTTTGGTGATTCGCGCCTTTGCATGAGGAGCTAAGACGGGAAACAGGGACAACATCCCAGCCGGAAGGCGCTGATCATCGGTGTAGAGTGCGGTGCCGCTCACATGGGCTTCTGCGCTCTCGTGGCTTTTGCGGTTGCCGATGCTCATGCGGTCACCTCCAGTGCCTGAATGGGTGCTTCCCCAAATTCTACAAAGAATTTCTCAAACAGATTGGCAACTAGGAGGTTTCGATAATCTGCGCTGCCTCGTAAATCAGTCAATGGCGTAAATGCCTGCTTGAGCGCTGGTTTGACGTGCTGAATGGTTTCGTCATTCCACCGTTTGCCGATTAGCATCTGTTCGACCGCGATCGCCCGAATCGGAATCGCTGCCACTCCCCCATAAGCCAGTCGAGCCTGAAGGATGCGATCGTCATCATCCAGATCGATCACAAACGCGGCGGCAACAATACTGATGTCATCCGTTCCCCGTTTGCCAATTTTATAAGCTTGACTTAAGCGACGAGTCGAGGCGCTAACTTTAGGAATTTTCACCGAAACAATCACTTCTCCGGGCTGCAAGTCGGTTTGTCGATAGCCCTTAAAAAAATCACTGAGGGGAATCGTGCGATCGCCCATTGAGTTAGCAAGTTTCAGTTCGGCATCGAGTGACAGCAAAACGGGTGGGAGATCTCCGATCGGAGACGCTGTTCCCATATTGCCGCCGAGGGTAGCACGAGTCCGAATCTGTCTCGCTGCAAACCAATACAGCATTTCATCCAAGCTGGGAAAGATTCCGCGTAGGGTCTCTTCAAGGTGACTTAACGGCACGGCTGCCCCAATTTCCACAAAATTTGGTGTGCTTTCCAGCGTTTTCAATTCTGTCACCGCTTCGAGGGAAATCATGACATCATAGTGTTGACTGTGATAGCTAATTTCCAATCCTAAATCTGTCCCTCCTGCAATCAGCGTCGCCTTCGGATGTTGTTCCATCAGCGTCAACACATCTTGTAGACGCGTTGGACGATAGAACCATTGATCGCTGCCGTTGTAAGAAATTTCACTCAAGTCCGCATGGGTAGTTTGCAAGTGTTGGTGAAACCGATCGTCAGCATCCGGTTGATTGTCTACCACCTGTTGAGTGGCTCGACGAATCGCCAGATAACCCGTACAGCGACACAAATTACCCTCGACGCAGGCAGCGTTTAGGGTGCGATCGTAGTAAGCCGCAAACAAACTCATCACAAATCCTGGAGTGCAATAGCCACACTGAGATCCACCCGTCTGCACCATCGCCGTTTGCACCGGATGCAACTTGTCGAGACTCACCCCTTCAACCGTGACGATTTCTCGCCCCGCCACTGCTCCTAACGGAATCAAACAGCTATTCATCGCTTGATAGTGCGGTTTGCCGTCGGAGCCTTGAGCGACGATCGCCACGGTACACGCGCCGCAGTCTCCATCGCCACAGCCTTCTTTGGTGCCAATCCGTCCGCTTTGCCGGAGATAGTGCAGCAAGGTCATCGTCGGCGACACGTCTGTGAGGCGAACCGGTGCGCCATTGATGACGATCGTGAAATGGTTTTGCAGTGCTAGAGTCACGTTTCTCAAGGTTGGGTAATGGCAACTTAGAAATCTTTGATAGTAAGGACTGTATGCACTTCAATCAAACCAGAGTGTACTAGGATATACCTTTCGACCCAAAAGTAAGGGTGAGTCATGACCCTTACTCTGGGCACATTCTTTTGACTTCCTCACTAGCAGGATAGAATAAATCCAGCAAACGTTCTCAACATTTAGTTAGACACGCGAGGAGCACCGCAAGGCATGGGAAGAGTAGTCGGTATTGACCTGGGGACTACAAACTCGGTGGTGGCAGTTATGGAAGGCGGCAAACCCGTCGTCATCGCCAACGCAGAAGGAATGCGAACAACGCCCTCCGTGGTCGGCATTAATAAGGAGGGCGAGCGGCTAGTCGGGCAAATGGCGCGGCGGCAAGCGGTGCTCGACCCTCAAAACACCTTTTTTGGGGTGAAACGCTTTATTGGTCGTAGATACGGCGAGCTATCACCTGAATCGAAACGAGTGCCCTACACGATTCGCAAAGATGAAGAGGGCAACATTCGGATCAAGTGTCCGAGGCTCGATCGAGCCTTTGCCCCCGAAGAAATCTCGGCGATGATTCTCAAAAAGCTGACAGACGAAGCAGCACGCTATCTAGGTGAGCCGATCAGTGGAGCCGTGATCACCGTTCCGGCTTATTTCAACGATTCGCAGCGACAGGCAACCCGCGACGCTGGGCGCATTGCTGGATTAGAGGTGAAGCGAGTTCTCAATGAGCCAACGGCGGCATCTTTAGCGTATGGACTCGATCGCGGGCAAAGTGAAACCATTCTCGTGTTTGACTTGGGCGGCGGCACGTTTGACGTATCCATTCTCGAAGTGGGGGATGGTGTGTTTGAGGTCAAAGGCACAAGCGGCGACACGCAGCTAGGCGGCAACGACTTCGACGAGAAAATCGTGGACTTCTTAGCTGAAGAATTTTTGGAAAAAGAAAAAGTCGATCTGCGGCGAAATCGTCAGGCACTTCAGCGACTCACCGAAGCGGCTGAGAAAGCAAAAATCGAATTGTCTGGGGTGGCAGTCACCGAGATTAATCTGCCCTTCATTGACGCGAATGAAGACGGACCGCTGCATATCGAAACTCGGCTGACTCGATCGCAGTTTGAAGGATTTTGTGGTGATCTGCTCTCTCGACTGCGCGGACCGCTCAAACAGGCATTTCGGGATGCGGGGATGACCCCGATGGATATCGATGACATTGTGCTAGTCGGCGGTTCAACGCGTATTCCGATGGTGCAGCAGGTAGTGCAATCGATCATCAACAAAGAACCCAATCAAAACGTCAATCCCGATGAAGTTGTCGCCGTCGGTGCCGCGATTCAGGCAGGAATTCTTGCCGGAGAAATCAAAGATATTCTGCTGCTGGATGTCACGCCGCTGTCATTCGGTTTAGAGACGATCGGCGGAGTCATGAAAAAATTGATTCCTCGCAACACCACGATTCCGACTCGCCGATCGGACACGTTTTCGACCTCAGAAGACAATCAGACGATGGTAGAAGTTCATATTCTGCAAGGCGAACGGGATATGGCATCGGGCAACAAATCGCTCGGTCGATTTAAGCTGATGGGCATTCCTCCCGCGCCGCGAGGCATTCCGCAAGTGCAGGTGTCGTTTGATGTGGATGCCAACGGCATTTTGCAAGTGACTGCAATGGATCGCACCACGGGGCGAGAGCAGAGCATCACTGTTCAGGGCGCTTCAACGCTGGGCGAAGAAGAAGTGCGGCAGATGATTCGCAATGCCGAAGAATTTGCAGAGGTCGATCGACTTCGCAAGGAAAAAATTGAGAAGCGTAATCGGGCGGAAGCGCTGACTTTTCAAGCCGAACGACAACTTCGAGAAGCAACACTCGACTTTGGAATGCAGTTTGTCAGCAGCTATCGATCGCGAATTGAGCCACTGATTCGACAATTGCGCGAGGCACTGGCAGATAACAACGATCGGGGTGTTGACATTGCTGAAGCCAATCTCAAAGACGTTCTCTATGAGCTAAACCGAGAAGTCTATCAGCAAAATCAGGGTGACGAAGAAGGCGGTTTCTTTGAGTCGATCAAAAACTTCTTCCTCGACGATGATTATGATGACGATTACTACAACGATCGTCGTGATCCCTACGACTATGGTGCTCGCGGCGATAATCGCTGGGATGCGCCTCGCCGCGATGCCTACGATTACGGTTCTCGTCGCGACTACGATCTTCCCAGACGCGACTCGCGAGACGGATACGATTCTGGAAACGTGCCCCGCGATTATTCTTCGGAACCGAGACGCAACAACAATTACGACGCGCCCAGACGCAACGGCGATTCTGGAAATGTACCTCGCGATCGAGACTACGACGCGCCCAGACGCAACGATTCTGGAAACACACCGAATCGAGACTACGACGCGCCCAGACGCAACGATTCTGGAAACACATCGAATCGAGACTACGACGCGCCCAGACGCAACGATTCTGGAAACACATCTAGTCGCGATTCTTATGGTGATCGCGACTACAATGCTCCGAGACGCAACGACGCTGATTCGCCTAGACGGAATGACTATCCTGCTGCCCGTCCTCCACGCAACGATGCCTCTGGAAATCGAGACAACGATGCTCCGAGACGGAGTTCTCAAAGTGATCCCTATAGCAACCGTAATGATCTCCCCTACGACTCCGGCGATCGTCGTCCTAATCGGGATGACACTTCCAAAAAACGTCCGGGTCGCCCCAACTACAGCCAAGATAACTGGGACGAAGAAGACGATTGGCTATAGAACGAATGGGATGAGGTTGGAGAACTGTCGTCTAACCGAGTCCCAACCGACCGGGCTTCGACTTGCGATCAGCCCTCAACTTTCCGCCAGCAGGTTGAGCACAGCCGAAACCTACAGACAACAGTAATCAGAATTTTTCCGTAAGTCCCTGATCTCATCTTCCTTCTTCACCCCTCATTCTTTTTTCCTCCTTGTAACGCTATGCAGAATTTCAGAAATTACTACGAAATCTTGGGGGTCGAAAAAGATGCGACGAGCGACGAAATTAAAACGGCGTATCGCAAACTAGCCCGCAGATATCATCCCGATGTCAACCCTGGCGATCAAGCGGCTGAAGAGAAGTTTAAAGAACTCGGCGAAGCGTATGAAGTGCTGGGAGATGTCACTAAGCGATCGCAGTATGACCAGTTTGGCAAGTTTTGGCAGCAGCGAGGATTTCAAGGAGCCGCCAGAGCCGCAAAAAATGCCTGGAATAAAGCGGGCAGCAATGGCTCTCAAGAAGTCGATTTTGGGGAATATCGCAACTTCAACGATTTTGTCGATCAGTTGCTCAATCGGCGTGTGACAACCAACACCACCAGCGCACGCCCCCCTCAAGCCGACTATTATCGTCCCGGCACCAGCAAAACGAGCTATACCATTCCTAGCACCCGATCGACCACGACTCGCCGCGATGCCGAAGCACGCCTAACGGTGCCGTTAGAAAAAGCTTACTCAGGCGGACGAGAGCGAATTCGGCTTGAAGATGGGCGATCGCTCGAAGTCAATATGCCTGCTGGTATGATCACAGGACAACGAATTCGACTCAAGGGACAGGGGATGTCAGGGGGCGATTTATATCTCAAAATTGAGGTGTCACCGCATCCATTCTTTAAGTTAGAAGGCTCTGATGTCGTGTGTCAGTTGCCTATTACGCCTAGTGAGGCAGTGTTGGGCGGTTCGATCGAGGTTCCAACCTTAGACGGTTTGGTGAAAATGACGATTCCGAATGGAGTTCGATCGGGTCAGCGGTTGCGGTTAGCCAATAAAGGCTATCCCGAAATCAGCAGTGATACACGGGGGGATGCGCCTAAAGAACGGGGCGACCAAATTGTTGAGTTGCAAATTGTTATGCCCAAAGAGATAACGGCTCAAGAACGCGAGCTTTATGAAAAGCTACGTCAGTTAGAAACCTTTGATCCTCGTGCAAATCTACCTGTGTGAGCGATCACTGACTATTCCAAAAGAGTTCTAAGGACTAGGAAATCACGATCGGTTCACGGGCAGTCTCAGACTTGGGACGGGCAGTCAATCCGGGATACGGCTCTAGGGCAAACGCTTGATCTGGGTTACTCAATAGAGCTCGATCGCAGACTCCAAATAGTTCAGCTTCAGTCTGGGAGAGCCGCATAGCTCGCAAAAAAGCGCCTGCTGAGTCTACCCCTTGAGCAATGTAGTTGAGATACATCTTGAGATAGCTAACCCGTGCTCGTTCTGGCACCGCCAGAGCCGTGGTTGTTTGTCGTAGTCGCTCAATATAGTCATGCACATTAGCTAGAGTCACGATCGCAACGGGCTGACCGCTTAGAAATTGGCGAATTTGCTTAAAAATCCAGGGATTGCGGATGGCAGCGCGACCAATCATCACCCCTGCGGCTCCCGTCCGCGATAAGACTTCTACTGCTGAGGTGGCAGACGTGACATTCCCATTCGCTAAAACGGGGCAATTGACTTGTTGAACAGCGTGAGCAATCAGATCGTAATGTACATCGCTGTGATACATTTCTTTGACGGTGCGACCATGCAGACTCAGTAAATTGATGTCGTGGTGATTGATTAAGTTGAGAATGCGATCGAAGTGAGCCGTGTCTTCAAAGCCGATTCTCATTTTGACTGTCAAGAGTCCATTCACCGCCGCGCGAAGTTCACCTAGAATTCGATTTACCTTGTCAGGGTCACGCAACAGCCCGCCTCCCACATTTTTGCGATAAATTCTGGGGGCGGGGCATCCCATATTAAGGTCGATGCCCGCAACTGGATAGTGGCTCAACTCTTGAGCAATGCGTACTAAGTCAGGAATACTTTCGCCAATGATTTGAGCAAAAATGGGGCGATCGGTGGAATTTTCGGTGATTGATCTCAGAGTCTTTTTATCTAAACCTGAATTTGCATAGACGCGAAAATATTCAGTAAAGAAGTAATCGGGACTGCCGTAGTGAGCGATCACGTTCATGAAGTGCAGATCAGTCACGTCTTGCATGGGTGCAAGCGCGGTCAGAGCAAGCCCTGAGTGGAGAGCGGAAGGTAAGCGATCGAGGTGTGACATTAGCGCAGCCGGTGGAAATGCCTAGAATACACAATGAGTCTGTGTACTGGGCTGTCTGAGCGATCCTATCAGAATTTGCGCTTTGCCATTGAGGTTCTATCAATCTGGCAATGTTTGAGGGTGCAAATGTTGCCTGCGGGATGTGTTTCGGCTGCGCTCAACACGTGAGGTCTAGTGAGTTGAATATTGACCAGGTTGATATCTGAATTGATCACAGAATTGAGGTGTGTAGGGACGCTCCGTGGAACGTCCCTACAATCAGGTTAAGATTGCCAGACTAAATGCTATTACCGCGCTACTGTGTTTGCGAGTGCTAACGTTGCCAGAAAACCTAAGACATGACCAAAGCTCATTGAAGCCAAAAATCCTGCAACGCTAATGTCGTTGAATAGCAATTTGGAAAAAGGAAGCGGCATCTTGGCTCCGGTGTGAGGATATTTAATGGTTCGACTAGCGACAATTAAGACGAGTAGACAAGCTCCGATAATTATTGGGGTTCCCTCCCAGTGCCAAAGTTCAGTGCCAGGAATTGCGAATTGAGCGATAAAAGAGGTCATCGCGTAAGTCTCCTAATAATAGCTATCTGTAGTTTCAACTATTCTTTCGCGATCGTTCAGATTCAACCTCTCTCTATTGTTAGATTTTAATTCAGACTATTGAAAGATTTTTTAGCTTAATTTCAAATCGAAGCTTCTGTCCATCGATAAGCGCTATGCCGTCCGCAGACTCTTAGTGCTTATGTCATAGACTACTGTGACAGCACTCTGAAAAGCTTTTAAAACATCGATCGATGCCAAAACCTTTAATTCGTCGATGATTCGCTTTAAGCAGTTGCTCGTTGATAACCCAATCGCTTAGGCTACCTTTATTAAAATCCGGGTGGCTTACTTCCGACGATCGCAGCCTCTGACAAGGCTAACGACCTGCTGAACAGGGTAGGCGATATGCGCGAGGGCAGCCGATCGAGTTTATGCAAGACAGACGTGCTGAACGATCGAACCACTAAAGCCAATGAGGGTTCCCTTGATTCTCATCTTTCAAAGGCAGTTAGATCGCAGGGTTTGCTCGCTCTCGGCGTTTCAACAGCAGTGCACTCAATAACCCGATCACCACGGTTCCAACAACGGTTTCTGACTCTGGAACTTTGATTGCCGTGTAGGTGATTCCGATCGGGCGCTTTAACGCTTTGTTGGTCGGTACATAAATCGCACTCGAATTGCCAGCAGACGGCAGGGGTGCCCCAGTAAATCCGTTGTAGCGAAGAATTGCGCCTTGATTAGTAGTTTGGTCAAAGCCCACGCTATAAAGCGTTCCATTGGGGTCAAACGTCAGGTTGCCGATAAAGCTCGTGCTCGGCACAACCCCGGTGTAATTCGTAGAAATGGTCTGTTTAATGGCTCCGCTAGAGAGGTCATAACGGCGAATATCATTGGCAAAGTCACTAGCAAACAAGTCACCTTGAGGATTCGTGGCTAACCCCAAAAAGCTCACAAAGCCCTGGCTGTCAGGCGAAGGCGTGGGTTGGTCAACAAAGACAGATGACCGCCCGGTGCTGAGGTTATAGCTCAAAATTTGGCTAGCAAACCCACCGCTAAAGTCTGCTGTAAATGAACCTGGTTTTGTCGGATCAGCGATCGCAACACTTCCCTCCGTGGTCACTAGCAGACGACCATCGCCAGTAAATAGCAGACCATTAGGTCCGTTGAGTTGCCCTGACTTGCGATCAGATCGGGGAATTTCCTTGGCGGAGGCAAAGACATCAATAAAGGCACCCGTCTTGCCGTTATAGCGCAAAATTTGGTCGGTCAAAAAGCTGCTGACATACAGCTTGCCGTCTGGTCCAAATGCACTTCCGTAAGGACGAATTAAGCCGCCTGTTGCAAACGTATCCATAAAAGCGCCCGTCTTGCCGTTATAGCGCAAAATTTCGCCTGACGACCCACTACCACTGCTGACATAGAGATTGCCATCTGGTCCAAACGTGAGAGCATCGGGTTCGAGTAACCCACCAGCGCCGGGTGCAATAAAATCACCTCTAAAGTTTCCAGCATCATCGTAGATGACCACGTTGTCGCCTGTGGTGTTACCTACTAAAAGGGCTGCATTTGCTTTGGAGGTGCTAAAACTCACGATCGAGGCAATGCCAGCACTGAGGGCGCTCGTAGAAGTCAGGAAAGATAACCAACTATTCATAAAATCTTGATTAGCTGTGTCAGTAGATATCCCTATTCTTCATAGGTTTTGCATTCTGAAGTGTCTTTTCAACTACCGAATCCGGTTGAATTCTCTGAGATTCACGATGGATTTAGATAAATTGATGATGAGATAAAATTCTAGTTTGTGAGGATAGAATGAAGTGAATTCGCTGATCTGTCCCCTTTCCTCAAAAACTTGATGATGACTCTGCGCGATCGCACCTTTCAGTGGGGGCAACAAACCTATTTGATGGGTGTATTAAATATCACGCCTGACAGCTTTAGCGATGGTGGACAGTTTAATAGCTTGGAATCTGCCCTCAATCAGGCGCAAAAAATGGTCACGAGCGGAGCCGATATTTTAGACATTGGCGGACAATCGACTCGACCCAATGCAGAAGAAGTGACGTTAGCGGCAGAACTCGATCGCGTCATCCCTATTATTCAAGCGTTGCGACGAAACCCAGAATTTTCCCAGGTGCCGATTTCGATCGACACCACACGAGCAGCGATGGCAAACGCCGCGATCGCCGCAGGTGCCGACTTGATTAACGACGTTTCTAGCGGGACGTTTGATCTAGAGATGTTTCCCACCGTGGCAAAATTGGACGTGCCGATCGTGTTGATGCACAGGCGAGGCACTCCCAAAACCATGCAGACCCTCACCGATTATCAAGACTTGATGGGTGAGATTGTCGAATTTTTAGACATGCGAATTCGAGTTGCGAGCGCAGCAGGTATCGATCGCCATAAAATCATCGTTGACCCTGGCATCGGTTTCGCCAAAAAACAAACGCAAAACTTAGAAATTCTGCGCCAGCTTCCTGCGTTACAAGTCTTAGGGTGTCCAATTTTAGTAGGCGTGTCTCGCAAGGGGTTTATCGGTCAAATTCTCAGCCAGCCCGACCCGCAGAAAAGAGGGTGGGGAACGGCGGCAGCATGTGTGAGTGCGATCGTCGGAGGCACTGATATTTTGCGCGTTCATGATGTCTCAGAGATGCACGACGTTTGCCGCGTTGCCGATGCTATTTGGCGCGTTTCGACTCCGCTTAACGCTCAAGAAAATGTAGGTTGAGCGAAGTTGAAGCCCAGATTGATTTTAGTTAAATCTAAGTAGATAGGCTCAATCAAAGTCAACCCGTAGGACGCGTTTCTCCGCTTAACCCGCTAGAAGTTCTGGCTTTGAGCGTTGAGCAGAGCCGAAATGCGTCTTACAGTTAATTTTGCCTACCGACTTATCTGGTTAATTTGTGCTGTTTCCTTCTGAAGAATTGCCCGTTCCTGGTTCAAATTCATCCGGTCTGATCAAGTGGGTAATGGCATCGTTCAGAGCTTTGGGGTCCATAAAGACGATTTTAGAATTACCGCTCTTGCCAATCTCTAAGTTGGCGTTGACATAATCTTTGGCGACTAGATAGCGCAACACTTCTTGAGCGTTCGGCTGAGCTTGTAATGCTCGTGCGAGTTCTTCGATCGACTGCACCGTTGCCTCCGTTCTCGAAAGCGCTACCTTCTTTTCACTTTTGGCAATCTGCTCTTGCTCTAAAGACTCTCGCAAAGCCGATGACAAAGTAATTGCTTGCACCTCGACTCGAATCACCTCAATTCCCCACTTACGCGCCGCTTCATCTAGAGGTTTGCGCAGTTCACTATTGATTCGGTTGGTTGATGAAACTGCATCTTCAAGCGACAGGCGACCAATTTCTCCCCGCAGATTGGTGATCACTAGTTGCTTCAGCGCTTCTTCTAAATCTTCAACCGCATAATAGGCTTTTTGAAGTTCTAAAATCCGCCAGAAAATAATGGCATCAATCTCGA
Organism: Phormidesmis sp.; assembly: GCA_965277365.1. Classification (GTDB taxonomy): domain Bacteria; phylum Cyanobacteriota; class Cyanobacteriia; order Leptolyngbyales; family Leptolyngbyaceae; genus Phormidesmis_A. The sequence goes on from CBDICO010000012.1 coordinate 558,909, forward strand.
TCGGAACGTTGTCTTTGGTCAATGCTTGTTGGGGGTCAATATCTAAAAGCTGTTCTCGAATGGTTTCGACCAAAACCGTGTCAATAAACGGGATCACAAAGTTCAGCCCTGGCTTTAAGGTGCGTTTATACTGCCCTAATCGCTGCACTAGGGCTTCGTCACCCTGGTCAATGATTCTGACAGAACCAATCATGTATCCCAGAATAATCAGTGTGAATGCACCAAGTAGAGACTCAATCATATATGTGCTCCCATTGAGCTTAATCAGAAACTAAAGAATGACTCGTTTTATAGAAGTAGTCCAGCATCAAAGATAGCTTTTTTAATGATGCAACGGTCTAACGTGCATTCTACAGACATTTTCACAGTTCAAAACTCAAAGCTTTGAGTTATCTTTTGCTATCTTGCCAAGCATTCCCAATCCCTTTGACAATTCCGCGACCAATTAGCCCCAATCCTCTCCCAATCACCTCCGTGAGAAGGTAGACGACTCCACTGCCTAGAAATGCGATCGCCGATCTCAATCGGGGCGAAATTGCATCTCGGGTCTCTAATGCTAACGTCACGGCTAATCGCACGCCTGCAAGTTGCTCAAGCTCGTTGCGGCGTGGGGCGTAAATAAACATTCGCACAATGCCCTGACCAGTGAACACAAATAATGAATATCGACTCTCAAAAATAGCGGTTGGTTCAGAAACATAGCGATCGACGCGATATTTCCAAGATAAATCATTGCGAAAGCGCTCAATGTCGCGGGTGGAGAGAAGCCGACGATCGTAAAAGCTTTGCTTGATGGTTTCTAAGTCTGAAAAGCGATTCAGCAACGGCTGCACAACGGCGTTTGCAAGCTGAATGGTGAGATTTTCTAACAGATCGGTAGCACGAGCGATCGCGTCAGCAGATCCAATCAAATAATCGGTATTGTCGATCGTTAATGCAGTCTGAAACAGCAGGTGAGCATATAACTCCATCACAGCAGGAATTTTGTCTAGAATCGCTGTCTGAACCGTTTTCTCGCCCTGAAGTAATGCTGTCACAACTTCTATGTCTTGGTTTCTGACGCGCAGAGTGTAATATCTGCCAAAAAAGTCTAGAGCGATCGCTTGCCACAAGTCGCGCAGGATTACAGACTGTTTTTCGACAAGCTGATGGGGCTGAATTTGAGAAAACCGCAACTCTTCTAAACTCGCCTCAATCTGTCGCAAAATGATGTAAAAAAGTTCTCGCTTTCGCTCTGCCCGAAAAATATCGATTTCTAAAGGCGAATGGGTCAGGTTTTCCAAACTCGATTGCAGTTTGGCAGAAATGCCATCAAACAAAATTGTCTGAAGATCTTTAACTGTCATTTCTGGAGGCGAATCGGGTACGAGTTGAGAACTAGACGGGAGCGATCGCAGAGGCTCGCTTAAGGGAGCTAAAACTCTCGCGGGTTCTGGTGCTGAATCTGAGCTAGAAAGGACCCGTTTCACCACCCATCGAGCGGCTTTAAGCTCTCGACGCTGCCCAGTAAGAATGGCTTTATCGAGCAGCGACAGTCCGGACGATCGCAGTTGATTATCAAGTTCGATTAGGGCGGCTTCGATTTGTTGAAGACTTGACGAGCGTAGAGCCTGACGCGCTCCTCTTAGTGGATTAAAGGATCGTTCGGGTGAGGTCACGATCGTCAAACTTTGCAATCGCTCCACATCCCAATAAGCCTGACCCGATGCGACTTGTCGAATTGCCGTTGCCAGATCTGCGATCGAGCTTCCTCTCGCGCAATATCCTTCAGCGCCGATCTGCATGGCTTCAAGCGCGATCTCGTCTGGCAGCGACCCGATCAGCAAAATGGGCAGATTGGAATATTGAGTTTTGAGTTGCCGTAGCAGATCAAGAGTTAAGCGTGATCGAAAAGATTCAGCATTTTCTAAATCCAGAAGAATCACATCAATAGAGGCAATGCTTCTCATGCGATCTGCCAGCGTTCTCAACGCCGATGCGCCAGTTTCAGCTTCGACTGCCACTTGCAGATCTTCAAATCGACTCAATCCAGTCAGCAGTCCCAATCGCAAAGCGGGATCTGCCTCGATTAAAATGAGTTGTAACAAGCGACTTACTGGACGATCAAGCGACACAGACGAACTCCTCTACAGGTCTGTCATGTTTCCCATACTCCCACAACTATTGTGAAGCCGAACCTGAAGATGGCTCTTGAGTAGATTCTGCTGAACCACTAGACTGACTTTCAGTCTCCTGATCTCGCGCTCTCCAAATCGCCGCCCGCTCAACTGACCAGCGCGCAATGGCACCTTGAGCTTCTCCATAAAGAGCACGGCTTGGTGAAATTTGAGATGCCACATCGATCGCTCTCGTTAAATAACCTCCATTTGCCAAACCACTCGCCTGATTGAGAACCGGGCGATCTTGCGCAATCTGAATTTGATAGACCCACTCTCCGATCAGCGATCGAGCCTCTCCATAGAGCGCTCGCCCTGATTGCACCCTTGACGCTATTTGAATTGCCTGTCCCCATTTTCCAGAGGTTGCGGTCGCTTTAGCTTCGTCTAAAATCGGCTTGTCTTCGATCGTCTGAATCTGCGCTGTCCAGTTCACAATATTTGATTCCGCCTCTTGCGACAGTGCCCGTTTGGGCTTAATCAAACTTGCTAACGCCACTGCCGATCGAAGAGAGTCAAGTTTGCCTGACTTCGCCAGTTGTTGAGCTTGCCGCAGCACAGGGCGATCTTCCATCCATTGGGCTTCTTTTTGCCACTGGGCAAGCAGCGTTTGGGCATGAAGGCGACGCGGACGCTTGGGTGAAATCTGTTTCGCCTGGTCGATCGCCAGGTCTAAAATCGGAAGCTGCTGAACATTTGACAAAGCGCTTGCAAAATTAAGCTGCACTAGGTCTTGTGCTTGCAGATCTAACCGGGGTAACAAAACTTTTGCTTGAGCATAAAATGGACTTTGTGCATTAATCTGTCGCAAAAGCTGAGTCGCCAGCCACAGAGGTGCGAGGCGTTCTAGAGGCGGTTGACGATAATCGGTATCGGCGGCGATTTCTTTGGCTCGAATCAATCGGATTAAGTCTTGATTGTCTGACGTGAGCATGACACTGGCAGGAATCGAACTAACTAGAGTGCTTGCCCCAACAAGATCCTGTTTGTCTAACCGAGCCACTGCCAGCCCAAACACAGTATTGCGCCATCGCAGCACCTCGACTTTTGCTGGCTCCCAGACAAAGGTTTTACGGCTGATCGGGTCCGTAATCGCGATCGCCCGTCCCCATTGTTCAGGCGCAGTCGATTTGGCAAAAGTCCGGGCATCTTTGAGATATTGCCAGGCGGCTTTCTCATCAGTGGCGCGTTGCCGAACTTCGCTGAGTCGATCTTGCCAGGAGGGATCGGTGATCAGACTTAATGAAGCGATGTGCTCGGATGCCAAATTCCAGTCTTGTTTTTTGAGGGCGATGAGAATCTTGTCGTAGAGAATTTGCCCTTTGTTGAATTCTTCTCGCCAGCGTTTAACGGCGACTTGAGCATCTTTATAAATCGCGCTCGACTTAGGAATTTGGTTGGCGAGAGCAATGCCGCCTTTTAAGTCTTTTTGAGCGACTCGATCGCGCGCTATCATCAGCAGTGCATTCGACCAGTCTTGCATCAGCCCTTGCGCCTGACCATAGAGAGGGTGCTCTGGTGTCCAGCTCTTAACCAGCTTAATCGCTTCTAAAATCTGCTCTGGCTTCCCTGACGAGGCACTTTGTTGAGCACAAAACAGCCGTTCTGACTCAGCCGACCAGCTAGAAATCTGCTGACAGTCAACTGCCGGAGGAACTTTTGAGAGCCAGATAAATGCTCCAATCGGCTGTTCCGCCTGCTGCGGCAAGAATTCCTAACCAGATGATCTGCCATTTCCAAGCGGCTGCGATCGGGCTTAAGGTTCGCAGAGTGCCTTTCGTCCCCGATGAAACCTTTTGGGCAGCAGCTTTGGGAAGTTTGACCCAGCGATTTGCGGCGCGTCGTTTTGGGGGCGGCGTAGCGGGTTCAACGTCCTGATGAGTAACTTTTATCTCGGAGTTTAACAGGTCATCTGGTGATGAGTGGGGATGTAATGGTTGGTCTGCATTCTCGGAGCGAGGTTTTTGGAAGACCTGAAGCCAGGAGAGAGTCGAAGGTTTTCTAGCCATGAATTCAGCAGATCGCACAGGTCAGGGTTCGGCTATTCTACAGTTGGTTTGGGCAGTTGATTGAGCCGATTTTGACTCGCTTACCCTCATTTGCTGACGGCTATTTCCATATCCCCTCAGAATAACGAGCGTCCGGGAGTAACGATCGATGAATGTCTGACAAATTGTTAATGCAAAAATTCCGGGGATCACTGTGAAGCGGACGATCCCTGGACTAAAGTTTTTAAGCCAAATCTCTAAGCTTCTTTCTCAGTACGATAGCCATAAAAATCAATGTGATATTCAGTGATTCGTACACCTGTTTGCGCTTCGACTTGACGAATCAGGTCTTCGGGCAGGTCGATATGAATATCTAAAATCTGATTGGTGTCGATGCAGTTGACGTGGCTGTGGGCATCGCTGACGTTTCCATAAAGGCGACCATCCGATCGCTCAATGCACTCGATAATTCCTTGATCAGAGAGTGCTTCCAGATTTTGATAGACCGAGGTGTGCCCAATGTCTTTACCTTGACGGTTTAGGCGATCGTAGATCGCGCGGGCAGATAGGTGCTCTTGCTCATGCCAAAGTAGCTCTAGGATAAAACGACGCTGGCGACTGAGGCGCATTCCTAAGATTTGGCAGCGTTCGATCGCGTCATCCAACGATCGAATAGGTTTTGAGACGGGGGCTTCGCTTTGCATACTTATGGGGAGGGTTTAACCTATCTGTGGTGTAATCTATCTTGAGGAATCTAAAATCAAAAACGTTGGATGGTTGACATCTTCATTTCTAATTTTAAATGAGTAATCCTTCACTGCCTTTCGGTAGATTACAGTCCTACACCTACCTCCTCTAGTTCTATCACACGCTAAAGCAAACTCGCTACAACTTTATCTTAGAGACTGCCGTGTAGGAGTTTGTTTCTGCTCCGATCGCTAGTCGTCTACGCCACGATGCACTGTTTTGACCCACTTTAATCGTTTGCGACGAATGGACATTCTGACCGTAGTGCTGGCAACGATCGGGAGCCAGTGCATCATATATAACGTGCCGCGTAGAGATTGCAGCAATGCCACAAATATAGAGAAGTCAAATCCTTTAGAAGGCTGTCGGAGCTTGTTCTCAACGCTGCTGACTCTTTGAATGCGTCGCAGTCCGCCCATCATGCTGAACAAAAACAGCGTCACCGTCAACCCCGATATCGGACTGAGCAGCAACGGACGGCTGCGGGCGATCGCCATCAAAAAGTCGGGCAACGCCGCCGTAGGAATGACGTATTGAATCATCCAAAACATCAGCAAATCCAGGGTTTTACGCGTTCCCATGCGGTTTCTAGCAATCAGCCGCCAATAGTCGAGATAGCGCTGATAGCCGCCTTCTGCCCAGCGATTGCGCTGATGCCACAGCCCGATCGCGCTAGTAACACCCTCTTCATAGACCGCCGGAACGGTGAGAACATCAATATCCCAGCGATTAACGTGGAGTCGAATGGTCAGATCCAAATCGTCGGTAATGGTTTCTTCGTTCCAGCCGCCGACTTGCTCTAAGGCAGTGCGCCGGACAAATTGACCATTGCCTCGCAGTTCGCCCACACCGCCGATCGCGACTCGCTGCTGATGAATAAAGGCATCAAGTGCCATTTCTGCCATCTGTCCACGAATCCAAAAGTTATTGGCATCTTTGGATTGAAACCGAGGATCGGCTTGCACGATCGCCTTACGAACTTGGACAGCACCAACCTGCTGACGATCGAACATCGGCACGACTCTTCGCAAAAAGTCCGACTCGACTTGAGCATCGGCATCGAAGACCACAATAATGTCGCCTTGAGTCAGTGGCAACACCTGGTTAAGTGCGCCAGACTTACCGCCTCCAGCATTTGCGGGACGATGAAACACGTTAAGTTGTGGATATTGACTCGCCAAACCATCTAAAAGAATCGGCGTTTTGTCGGTGCTATTGTCGTCAATTACCCAGACTTCATAGCGATCGCTAGGGTAGTCTAAATTGCACAGTCGATCGGCGATGTTGCCAATCACCGCCTCTTCATTTTTGGCAGCAATCATCAGCGACACATGCGGATACAAATCCCGCGTGTCATCCGAGAGTGGCTCTGGCAAATCAGACGGACGCGCCAACAAAAATCTCGCGGCGTGTAACCCCATTAACGTGGTTAGCCCCAAGACAAACCAATAGCCCCACGTCACAAGGTGCAGCGCGATCGTGCCGCCCCAAATCACGACTAAGACAGTAGCCGCTTTTCGCCTACGCCCTCGGAACCCCGGATAGGGCTTGTCATCTACCTCATCAAACTCCGATGGTTCGGGCAAGTCTCCGACGAGGGCAGCGATCGCCGCACACGCTTCTTCGGGAAGAGACTCAAGCTCGTTGTAAGAATCGTTTTCTTGCCAAGAATTCTCCGACATAGGTTGCTTGGTTTAACAGCCAATATTTATCTACACCCTTAAAAAAGCTGGGAATGAGATAACACCAGACGGTGCAGCCCTCACAGACCGACAGCTTACCCTGCGATTGTCGAAACTCTTCGACTTCTTCTGACTGCCGATAGAGATCGTAGAGCCGACCCTCGATCGGCAACCCTTTTTGAGCAAAGTGATAGCAAGGCAACAGCAGCTCATCGTGAGGACTGATCGCGATCACCGCTTCAACCGCCTTACAGCGAGGTTTTTCGGTGTCGTTGCCACCCGCCTCGATAAACGCCAGAGCCGCTTTATTGTAGCCAAGATTGTTATATTTCTTAGCAGCCACCTCGATCGCCTTCACCATGTCAGGGGTGGGGTTCTTTTTAGAGTTGTAGTTGCTGTGGGCAGTGAACGCAGGATTGAGCCAAATGCGGGCTTGCAGACGCTGACCTAGCTCGGCGACTTCACCAATCCGTCCAAAGTTTTGGGCTGTGACGGTGTGATTGAGAACGGGATATTCTCCCAATGAATGAGCGATTTTGACCGACTCGACCAACGTGTCAAAAATCTTCACCCCTCTCGACTGATCGTGGGTTTCAGCGTCGCCCCCGTCCAGCGAGAAGTTGAGAAAGTCTACCAAGCCCTGCATTTCTTTAGCGCGCTTAGGGTAGAGAATCGTGTTAGTGGTCATGCTCGTGGTGAAGCCCTGCCGCTTGGCTTCAGTAAAAACCTCAGCGACATCGGCTCTAAGCAGAGGTTCGCCCCCCGTAAAGTCAACATATTTGACACCCAGACGACGCAAATCAGCTAGATTTTTCTGAATCGTCTCAAAAGATGCTTCCTGTTTAGGTTCGAGTGCCCAGATGTCACAAAAGTGGCAGCGAGCGTTGCAGCGGTAGGTCAGATAATAGTTTGCGACCAGTGGAGCCATAGTTGTGCCGATAAAGTCTCCTCGTTCAACTTCACCATACGCCTTAATAAGGTTTAAGAAAAGTAGTCTTTTTACACAATCTCTCTAATCAGATCTTTGAATAATCGCTCTAACATCCATCGCACAACCTTTTGAATCCTTTGGTTGCGAATTCTTGGATCAAATGCTTTGATTCACAGTCAACCCTGCGATCAAACCCATTTTCGCCGTTTATATTCGTCAAACTCAAAGCAAGCTGGCTAAGAGAAGGGAGTGGGCTAGCGATCGAGACCTGCCTTCACTCCATGAGTATTGACTGCATTTTGATGTGAACATGCCCCTATTTTAAAGTGACATTAAAAAATCGCTCCCAAATTTCCCCTGACTGGGGATTTTAGGGAGTAGTTTAGGGTTTGATTAGAACATTTCAATCCCAATCTGAGGCGATTACTGTCCTAGATGATTGTCTTCGATCCACTTCACGACTTCTGAAGAAGACTCTGCATAGAGAGACTTCCCAGTTTGAGGATCGTAGGCGTGCCAAAAAATCATGCCAGACTCACCAGCGACTCTTTTAACCGAAAGCTGAGAGTGACGATCGAGGGCATCTAATAAAGATTGCCAAGCTCGTTTGACAGTGGTCGCAATCGACAAACTCAGCGGATGGGTGGTGGAATCTAGCTGACGTTGCTCTTTCTCTAACAGAGCGATGAGGTGATTGTTTTGAGTTGCTTTTGCAACTGCCAGCCGATGAACGAGAGAAGCCGCGATCGTGGCTTGGTGTTGAGCAGAAATCTCAGAAGGGTTGACTTGAAGTGCAATAGCCATGATTCACAAAATGCAAAATTCTAAAATGATTAACAGAGTTTTTCTCCGACTCCATAATTCTAATATATTTCTGTAGCAAAAACTACAAAACGGATTTTATTTTTGACGTTGCATCTAGCGATGATAAATAGGAGAACAAAATTAAATTCACCGTGGGTTTCGGCTGTGCTCAACCCGCAAAGACACGGCTTTTGAGCCTTGAGCGCAGCCGAAACGCGGCGGCAAATAACTCTGTACTATCTACTTAAATGGCTAAATTTGAGAGCAGCTCAGTCACCTGGAAGATATACCAACCTGCATCTATCTAAAGGAGGTAAATGGTTTTCACTCTCCCTATCAATCGAGATACGTTCATCTGAAGGATGGTTTTAAGACTACTGCAAAAACATCCACCGAATGCTAAGACGATTGCAGAAGTCGATTAGGTGGGAATGCTACGACAAAATCGTGGGTTATCAACACCAGAAATATATCGAGGGGTTTGCGAAGATAGTCTTGTCAACCAAAAGGCAACCGATGAAATTCCTCACTCAACCGCTCTACACCTGGTATCGCACCACGTTGCAGAATTCTAAGTATCGTTGGCTGATCGTGTTAGGTAGTTTAGTTTATCTCGTGAGTCCCTTTAATCTAGTCACCGATGCCCTTCCGATTTTAGGCTGGATTGATGATGGAGTCATTGCAACCGTTCTGGTTACAGAAGTTTCTCAATTGCTTTTAGCGCAGCTTAAAACGCGCAAAACAAAGAGTACTAATCCAGAAACCGTTTCAGTCGGTTAGTCCGATGATCCGTCCAAATTTGTAACTTTCAATAGCAGGTAAACCATGACTGACTCTATCAAAGACCGCATCACAGCTAACTTTCAAAAAGTTAAAACCCAAGGAGGAACGCGAGCCGTTCGCATTGGTGAAATCGTCCGAGAGGCTGCGTCTCAAGCCGTGACCGAACTCAAAGCAGGTTCTAGCGAAGTGAGCACGATCGCCAAAGACAGTTTCTCTACAATCGCTGGCACCCTCAACGAAGAGAGTTCAAATTCCTCTGAAGAGACGACTTCAAGCAGTTCTCAAGGGGTGATCAAAAATCTCTTCACCACCCTTAAAAATCGGCTGTCTGTTGAGTTAAGAAGTCGCTGGATGACTCTAGATGCAACGCTGACAAATCGATATGGCGATCGCTACCATGCGGTCAAACAGCGCGTCGGAACACTAGCAGACCGATATAACACCGCGATCTCAAACGCTGAAGCCCAAGGCTCCGATCCGCTTCAACAAAAGCAAACGGAGTTTGAGAACAAAGTCGGTGAAGCCGGAACGTCGGTTGCCCGGAAAGAACAGCAAATTCGGCAACAGTTAAAAGACCTTTTGCAAACTGCCGCCGCTAAACTCTAGCTTCAACGTCCACGATCGAGATTTCTATTCCTACTCTTTTATCACTCCCATTGAGGTTACTTATGCAACTCATTCGCATTTTGCTTGGCATTCTTCTACCCCCTGTTGGTGTTTTTCTAGCCTATGGGTTCAGCACCACTCTATTGATCAACATCGCGCTCACCTTTCTAGGGTGGATTCCTGGTGTAATTCACGCAATTTGGGCGATCGCTAAATCCGAAGAAAAAGCCAATCAGCAAGGCACTTTCTGACTCGACTTCACTTAATTTGGAGAAATAACTATGCTTGGATTCTTTTTGACTACGTTGACGACTGCGCTAAGTCTGCTGATCGTTGACCTCACCGTTCCCGGAGTTGATATCAACACATTTGCTGCTGCATTGTTAGCAGCGATCTCGATCGGATTGGTCAATGCATTTGTTAAACCAGTTCTCTCTCTTCTTTCGCTACCCATCACCTTTGTGACATTAGGCTTGTTTTCACTGGTCGTAAACGGGGTTTGTTTTTGGCTAGCGTCTCTTCTGGTACCCGGATTTGCAGTACATGGTGCATTAGCGATCGTGTTAGCTCCCATTGTGCTCTCCTTTGCCAACACGTTTCTCAGCCAATATTTTGCAGAAAAAGGTGTCGGTCAATCTCTTGCAAAATAAGGCTGATACCGATTCTTGACTGCAACCCATGATCGATCATGGCACGATCGACAAGACGTTCCACCAAAACGTCTCTACAGCAACGGGTAAATCTATCGTCTGTCTAGCATCGGCTAATTGGGTATGACACTTACAGAAGCTTATGAGGCTCAATAAAAAAGGGGAGTTCTGATTGAGAACATCCCCTTTTTGACATTTAGTGGAGCTGACGGGAGTCGAACCCGTGTCCAAACTGGGTATTAGCACACCGCTCATTCACAGGTTTAGCTTCTCTAATCCTCGAAGCGGGAACCGTTCATTATCCCGAACGGTGGGATTCTCAAGTATTGTCTTAGCTAGAAAACCGACTTGAGGCGATCGGCTAGAGCAACCGTTGGGGTTGTTCTACGATCCTTAACGGTGTCAAATCGTAGACGCTCGAACCGCTAGGGGTTTTTAGGCAGTGACTGCTTTACGAGCGAAGGGTACAATGTTGTTCGCATGTACTGTGTTTTGAGCCGATATTTACGAGAGTAGACTCCCTCTCGACCTGAATCACGTTGTGACGTTCGCCAGCCTGTCGAAACCGTTACAGCCCCTTGACTGTTCTCATTATAGCGCGGTTTGGCAGGTGATCAGTCGATTAAGATTTTTGTGGATGTATAAATATTGGGTTAATCAAGGGGATTTTCTAGAAGAGCGAACGAGTTCGGAGACCGCAACAATCCCAGCTATGGGGTCAATGGGTTTAGGAATATGCTTTTGAAACCCGACCAATTTTGCTCGCTGTTCATCGGCTTCGCCTGCGTAGGCAGTCAGCGCGATCGCGGGAACGTCTCCTCCTTGAGTCGCAGTGAGCGATCGGATATGGCGCATCAGCGCATAGCCATCCATCTCCGGCATTCCAATATCGCTAATTAGAAGATCAGGAGGAGATTGATCAAAGATCTGGAGGGCTTCAACGCCAGAAGCTGCAACCTTGACGATCGCGCCTGCTTGCTCTAAGGCAAAAGCAATAAAGTCGCGCGAGTCTGCATCATCATCGACGACTAAAATTTCTACCCCGCATAAATCGACGATTGATTGACCCGATCGAGATACCTCTGGCAATGCAACCGATTGAGACATCAGCGGAATGCAGACGGTAAATGTTGCGCCGTGTCCTTCACCAGGACTTTTGACGCTGACTTCGCCACCGTGTAGCTCGACAATCTGACGCACGATCGAGAGTCCTAACCCTAATCCGCCAAACCTGCGCGTTGTAGCTCCATCTTCTTGACGAAAATGCTCAAACACATGGGGCAGAAAATCGGGATGAATGCCTTTGCCTGTATCGCTGACCCAAATCTGAGCCTGGTTTTGCTGCTGAATCAATCTAATCGTGACGTGTCCTCCGGCAGGCGTAAATTTAGCGGCATTGGTTAGGAGATTCCAGACCACTTGCTGCAATCGAGTGGCATCGCCCAACACTTGCTCAACCTCTGGATCAAGCGAGACGTTAAGGTGAATGGCTTTAGCCTCTAATGCAAGACGAACCGTGTCGATCGCCGCAGAAATCACAGCGGCTAGATGAACTGGAAGCGTGTTTAAGGTGAGTTTGCCGCGCAGAATTCGTGAGATATCGAGCAAATCATCGATGAGTTGCACTTGCAGTTTGGCGTTGCGCTCGATCGTCGCGATCGCTTGGGTGGCTCTGGTTGCATCCAGTCTGCCTTGTTGCAGCAGCTTTGCCCAGCCCAAAATTGGATTCATCGGTGTGCGGAGTTCGTGAGAGAGAACTGCTAAAAATTCATCTTTGATGCGATTGGCGGTTTCGGCTTCAGCGCGGGCGGCTTGCTCACGCGCTAGCAAGGATTCGCGCTCGGCTGCGGCGTGCTTGCGGTCGGCTTCGATTCGCACTCGATCGGTGATATCTTCAGCAACACCCGCCAAGCGAGACGGCTGTCCCTGTGAGTCATAGATGACAAAACCTCGATCGCGAATCCACCGCACTGAGCCGTCTGGATGAAAAATTCGATATTCTTCGTCGCTAGCGCCTTGAGCTAAACAGCGATCGGGTGCCGTTTGCATTTGGGCGCGATCGTCAGGGTGAATCATTTCAATCCAGGTATCGAAGTTGGCGTAGAGCTCCTCCCGCGATCGTCCCCAAATTCTCTCATAGGCTGGGCTGAGATAAATAGGTTGGCGAGTTTGAATGTCAAGGAGCCAGAACACGTTGGGAATAATTTCTGCCATTTGACGAAATTGTTCGTCGCTGTAGCGCTGAGCAGAAAGCGCCCGATCGCGTTTCACTTCGGCTTGTTGCCGCGCCGCAATCTGCTGCTCGGTGATGACTTCACATGCCTGAAGCCGTAGAGAAAGCTGACGAGATCGCAGCAAGATTTCGACCCGTGCCTGCAATTCAATTTTCTCGATCGGTTGAGTGATTAGTTCATCGACACTTTGCCACACCTGCCGCGTCATATATCTAACGTCTGGACGGTTCGTGGTTAAGAGAAATGGCAGCGAAACAGGATGTTCGGCATCGCGTCGGCGCTGCACTGCCTGCCATAACCGATCCAAAGCTCTGCCGCAAATAATGCACAAGTCAAAAGACTCAGCCAGCAGTGACTCACTCATACCGCCTTTCTCCCACTCTGGCTCAATTACCTGATAGCGTGGGCTGAGCCACTCCGACAACAGACGGCGGTTTTCACGGTGTTCGATCAGAATAAGAATTCGATTCATTCCGATCCTTGCAGCAATGCTCGAATTAACTGCGAAAATTCTCGCATCACCAGCGGTTTTCCTAACAGTCCTACGGCACCATGAGTAATACTCGCTTGTTGAATGGCGACCTGATGACGAGATGAAATCACGAGGAAGGGAATCTCCTGCTCACGAAGTTGTTGACACACTGACCAAATGCTGGAATCGAATCCAGAGATATCGATCAGTGCCAAGTCAATCTTAGAGAATTGGGTCAGGGTTGAGGCAACCTCCTCTAGACAGATTACGGGCAACGTTTGATACCCTTGCTGGGCTAGAAACTGAGTCAGCAATTCTAGATTGCGACGATTGCGATCGAGAACCAGGATTTGCGGTGAGGCTTTAGGAGTCACGATCGTCGATCCAGTCTGGGATACCCGTCAGCAAACCGCGCAGTTGAGTCAGAGGTTGCCTAACTTTAATCCCGTCTGACGTGATATCTATTTCTCGCAGCGTTCGCTCAAAGTTAGAGAGTCGCTTCTTGAGAACGCCGATCGCCTTCCGCATTTCGCCGCGCATTTCCAAATAGCGTAAAAACACAATGTTGTCTGCGAGGTAACTAATGCCAATCTCCGTCGCTCGAAAACCTCCAGTAATGCTTTCGGTTTCGTTGACTAATATCACCGTCATGCCGACATTTTGCAGATACTTGCATAACGCATGAAGATGAGTGACAAGATCATCTCCTCGCACCGACAGCTTGTAGCCTGCAACGCTGTCAATCATGACAATCCGTACCTGTTTTTGCTCGACTTCTTGCCTCACCATGCTGGCAAATTCGTCGGGACTCAGATGCAATGGCTCGATCGCCACGATCGACAGAGTGCCAGCCTGAATCATTTCTTGAACAGGTGTACTAATCGATTCGGCACGTTGGATCAGGGTGCCGACCGCCTCCTCAAAGGTGTAAAGCACCGATCGCTCTCCCCGCTCTGCTGCCGCTTTGACAAATTGAATGCCTAGCGAAGTTTTGCCGACCCCAGTTGGACCTGTTAAAACCGTGACGGTGCCGCGCTCAATGCCCCCATGCAGCATTGCGTCTAGCTCGCTCACCCCTGACGAAATTGTCTCTAGTTCAAAGTCGCGTTCATAGCGATCGGGTTGCAGTCGAGGAAAGACTGCCATGCCCGTGTTGAGCAATCGCAACGTGTGCGATCCCGACTGAAAATCAGATCCGCGAAACTTGGTCACGCTGAGACTTCGCTCTCCTTTGCCATGCTGCAAATCAATCACGCCATCGCTCATAAACTGTAAGTCATCATCCGGGTTCGCTTCGCTGCTTTCAGAGGCAAACAAAACCGTTGCGCCTTGCTCTAGCAAAAACCGCAAAAACGACAGCACCTGCTTGCGAAACTGAAACACATCACTTGAGAGGTAGCGAAACTGAGTCATCGCATCGATAAAGACCCGTTGGGGTCGAAGCTGCTGTACCTGCTCCACAATGCGCTGTGTAGTGGGTTCTCGCTCGACCTCCGCCGGAGAAAAAATATCGTAGGTTTCGACCTCCGTAAAAAATGTTGAAGTGGGGCTGAGGTCTAGGAAGGTGATTGCTTGAGTATCAAAGCCGAGGCGACTCGCGTTCGATCGGACTTGCTCTTCCGCCTCCCCTAAAGAGATAAAGAGCGTGGATTCGTTTTGGGTTATGCCTGCCGTTAAAAACTCGATTCCCAGCGTTGTTTTACCCGCTCCAGGTCCTCCTCGTACCAGGTAAGCTCGTTGAGGAATGAGTCCACCCTCTAAAACTTTATCCAACCCCAAGATTCCAGTCGAAAGACGTTCGTGTTGCATTAAATTCCCACACTGCTGCTAATCAGAAGCCAGTAGCCTCGCTTAATTGTTTCACATCTCTATCGGAATTTTTGCCGATTCCGATAGATTAAGAGACTTTGGATGTCGAGTCACAAACAAATTAGACATGACAAAATAAATAGACTTCTGGCAAAAGTCTGCAAAATCAGTACAAGGCGTTCAAGAAGGCAACGTTCATGACCTACGAACAAGTCCAGGCGCTCAACCCGAAGCATTCAAATGCCTCTGTGGAATTCGCCTAGAGACCTGCGCTGGAATGGTAACGAGACTAGAAGCAAACGATCGACAGAAGCGCAAGCCGGGGAGACCCTCGAAGTTGAGTGTCCCAAACTAACTCCAATGACCTTGCAGGATTGGCGAGGATACCGCACGTATTTTCATCTGGCTCAGTCGTAGGGAGTAGATGAATCCACGACGCAGCGAACCATTCGAGCAGTCGAATTGGGGCTGATTCGATCAGGACGATTTGCGTTGCTGGGAAAGAAGACACTCCATTCAGCGGACTCTAAGATCGAAGTCCTCATGGTTGATGTGACGGAAACCCCAGTGGAACGTCCTCAAAAAACAGCGACAATTCTACTCCGGTCAGAAGAAGCGGCACACGCTCAAATCCCAAGTAGTGGTCAACCAAGCCACACTCCAGAAGTAGCTTCGTGACTTTCGCAAGAAGTTTATTGAGCAGTGCGATCCGATCAAATGCCTGAAGAAATCGTTTATGAGGGTATTGACAGAACATTGATCGAGATCAGCGTGAGTGCGATATTCTGAAGTTCAATGCTGTCAAGTCTGATCTGCTATGGCGAAACGCAAAGCTGCCTCCTCAAATCAAGGGACCGCAACCCTGCACGATCGAGTGTCGCTGATTGAGGTTGCTACACCGCTTTTACTAGATACCCTAATATCTAATCCTCGGACTGCACCGCTTATTCTGACGCGGTTGAATGACCTGACGGCGATCGTCGCACCCGGTAAGCTTGACGAATTATTAGAGCGCCTCAAAAAGCTGGGGCAACTCCCTAAAGTGCTGTAGGAGAATGTGATGTCTCTGCGATTTGATCCCTATTTCACTCAACTGGCGCAGCCCCTCGTTCACGACATGGCAAAGTCTTGGGGGTATGCAGAGAAACAGACTTCTAAGAGTCAGTGCATCGCGGCGATTACGCGTGGGTTAAAAGACGCGAAACAGATTCAGGCGGTGATTGGGCGGTTAAAGCCTTATCAGCGCTTGGCGTTAGAGCTTGCCAAAGCCCAAGGCGGCAGGGTGGCAGTTCGCACCGTGATGATTACGGCAGCGCTATTAGAATTTGAGCAGCCTGACACTAAGAATAAATTTGGCAATGAAGCGATCGCCTATGCCCAAGAGTTGATTCGCAGTGGGATATTGATTGCGACGACTCACTCCACCGATGGTTATTATGGCTACGGGTTAAACTTTGAATACCTGGTTTCGGACGAACGAATTCTCGCGCAAGTCGCTGAACCGCAATTTCCGGCGTTGACCTTCAAAGAAACCACTGCTCCCAAGGTGTCGTCTTATCGTCGCCCTGCGAGTGTGGTGCTGACGATCTTGGGCTTTTTGCAAGCGATCGGCGGGTTGGGTGGGCTTAAACTCACCAAGTCGGGCGTTCCTCAAGTCAATAGTCTTCGCAAGTTGATGAAGGCGCAGCAATGGGAGGAAGACGGCACGCTGATTGATGGGTTTTGGTTTCCGCAGCCGACGATCGCTCTGACAGCAGCGAGTGTCTATGCGGGGCTGTTGATGCCCAACAGTGACGACACTCAGCTAGAGTTAGCTGCCCCGATCGAGACGTTTGCCAATCGTCCCTATCCGATTCAGGTGAGTCAGATGTTGGTTGGGTTGAGTGTCGCTGGGGAATGGACAGAATGGAGAGCCAGCAGTCTTTTTGATGCCAGCAGCTATGTTGAGGCGCGTCAGATCTTATTACTCGTGCTGAAGTTGGTGTCGTCGGGTGAGTCTAAGTGGTTTAGTCTCGATGACTTAGAACTGTTTTTGTTTCAGCGCATTGGCGATCGCTTCTCACTGACGGGATTTATTCCCTCGCAGTTTCGCATGGCAGGAGTCGATCCCGAAGAGATTGCAAAACGCTGGAGAGATCAGCGACGCAAAGACTGGCGAGAACGCGAGCGACATTGGTTTCGTTACGCATTATCGACGTGGTTATATCTGCTAGGCATTGTCGAATTAGGCTGGAATTCACAATCTGAATCCTCAAATCAAAACGAAGCGATCGTCAGTTTTAGAGTCACCGAGTTAGGGCAAATTATTCTGCATCCAGAATTAGCTGCGTCGTTTGCGGAAATGGCTCCGCAACCCGCATGGATTGTGCAGCCTAACTTTGAGCTTTTGGTCTATGTGGATGAAGTTGCCCCATCGCAAATGATCTTTCTTGATCGCTATGGCGATCGTCTCGATATGCAACAGCACACGGCGCGTTATCGACTAACTCGTGAATCGGTTTATCGCGGGTTAGAGCGAGGCGGATCGGTAGACGAGTTTCTCGCCGCGCTGCGAACCGGGGCAAAGGTTCCGGTGCCCCAAAATGTGGAGATTGATCTTCAGCAATGGGGAGGACTGCGAGAACAAATTACATTACGACGAGACACACAGATGATCGAGTTTGCAGATTTTCAATCAATGCAGACAGCAATCAATCAGGGATTGAGCGGCAAAATTTTGGGTGATCGCTTCTTACTCATTGAACTGAATACACCCGCGATTGAAACTTGGATTAAACAAACGATTCGATATGATCAGCCCTTCGATCGCTGCTTAAAAATAACTGAAACGGGCGAGATAACACAAACAAAATCCGTAAAGGATCTGCTGCTAGATACTCAGTTACAACGCTGGATGGAGAAGCGCTCTTCTAAAAGCTGGGCACTGACACAAGCGAGTATCTCTAAGGCGGCTCAAGCAGGTAATAAAGCCAGTGACATTCTAGACTTTTTAGATGCCAGACGCACGGATGACTTTCCGCCTTTATTGAGGGTTGCGTTGACCGCTTGGGCAGGTCGTCCGCCGACGCTTGAGATGGCAGACATTATCGTTTTGCGCTGCACTAATTCAGACGTGTTTGCTGCCATTGCCCAAAGTGAACGGCTACGATCGCGCTTTGTCGCTCAACTTTCTCCAGATTTGCTGCTGGTTGATCGATCCCAACTCAAACAACTTAAACAAGATTTAGAGTGGTTGGGTATTCAGCCTCTCGATCAGTTGCGGGTTGATTGAACGATAGGGTTTCTGTCCATAAATCTGCTCTCATCCCCAACCCCTCTCCCGCCGGAGAGGAGAGCTAGAAATTCTTGTTCCCTCTCCCACAGGAAAGAGCTAGGGTGAGGGCGAATTCATTCCGACCCGAATTCAAAAATAAGTAGGCAGGCTCAATTAAAGTCAACCCGTGTAGGTGGGTTTCGGCTCTGCTCAACCTGCTTAGAGTTCTGGCGTTGAGCATTGAGCACAGCCGAAACGCGTCTGACCGTTAATCCCGTTTACCTACTAGACCTCCTGCGCGAATGCTAGAACGCCCTCATCCCCCAGCCCCTTCTCCCCAGGGTGGGAGAAGGGGAGCCAGTTTCAAAGTCCCTCGCCCAAGTTTGGGCTACTGTATACACACAAGTCCTCCTGATCCCGTCATCGCCGAGATCTTCGCCCCCTAAATCCCCCATTCTGGGGGATTTAGGGGGCTGAAGCCGACTGAAACGAAGTGCTCAACGATTTGTGTGTACACGGTAGCAAGTTTGGGAGAGGGATTTTTAGGGTGAGGGCTGATTCATGCGGGAGGTCTACTGACTCAACATTGCACGATCGGGGGGCGACATCGCTTTCCGCTAGGCTATAGTCTGAGTCTCTTGTCCATCTCCGCAAAAGAGATCAGTCCGTAATTTCATTCACAATGGCTCGATTACCTCAAAATTATCCGCTCCTTTTAGTGACAGAAAGGGGTATGGTTAGCCTAAGCCAGGGAGTCACCCCCCTGACTCGGCTTCAAAACCGGACGTGATTCGTTAGAATCATCCGGCTCCTCTCCAACTCGGTTCCGTGTCAGGAATACCAATTGTCGGCTCGGTTTCTGTTGCATGGATCTGGTCGTGGCAGTGTCGATGCAAAAGCCTCAGATTTTGATAGCTTGAATGGTGATGATTCCCATCGTGGTGATGCACTTCTATCAAGTCTTCTGAGAAAAAATGAAGGTCACAATGAGCGCATTTGCCGTTCTGCTGTTTCAAGAGGTTGGCTTTCCAGGGAGAGAGACCGGGATAGTTCCGGAGTCTTTTGCCCCAGTAGAGCCAGTCTCCATCATAAGGAGAGCGACTGGCTTTGACTTTAACATGGCGACGAATGGGCGTTTCAGGGTGTCCTCGAAGTATGAGTCCTTCGCGAGTCTGAAACACCCAGCCGCCCCCTTGGTTGACTAGCCAGTAGCGCGATACAATCTGATGACTGTTCAGGTTCGGGTGTCTATGCTTTGCCCAACGTAGTAGCCGTCCAAATAAGTGGTGAGACATCGCAGCAAAAGCTGCTTTGCTGACCACCGTGGAGTAATACTGGCACCATCCGGTAATGACCGGATTGAGGTGACAGATCAGTCCAGCTTGGGTTGCCCCTTGATGTGTGGAAACAATCGTTTTCACTTGTTCCAAGTGGTGCGTTTGACTCTGCGTGCTAGGTTTGATCAACGTCTTGAAGCCGTGTTTTGAGGCATACTTGCCGACCGGATATTGTCGAACCGAGAAGCCAAGAAAATCAAAGCCAGTCTGACCTTTCAAGGTGTGACTAAGTTTCGTTTTCTCTGGGTGCAGAGTTAGCCCAACCTCTTGCAGCCATTGTTCAAGTGCGAGTTTGACGCGATGAAGGTCGGATTCACAAGTAGTGAACACCACAAAATCGTCGGCGTAAAACACGCTGTAGATCGGGTGCTGTTTGGTTCCCAATGACTTGAGGTGAGTTTCTAACCCATGCAGGACTATCAGCGCTAAAAGCGGTGACGCGACCCCGCCTTGAGGCACTCCACGTTCAGTCGGTTGGAAGCCTCCATCCAGAACTCCACACGTTAGCCAACCTCGAAGCTGTCGCAAAATGAACGGTGGAGCCTGGGTCTTTTTGAGTAAGGCGGAATGCGAGATGTTGTCAAAACAACCGGAAATATCCCCTTCCAACACATATTTAGGGCGTTGGCGGATGATATTGAAGATCGCTGCAATGGCATCTTGGCATGACCTCCCGACTCGAAAGCCATAGACATTGGGTTCAAGTTTTGCCTCCCATTCGGGTTCAAGCGCGAATTTGATCAGCGCTTGAGCGGCTCTGTCTGCCATGACGGGAATCGATAAGGGGCGTTTCCCTGATTTTCCTGGCTTCGGAATCCAGATCCGTCGCAAGGGTTGAGGACACGGTAGTTGACTCAGGGCTTGAGCCCATTGCAAACGTTGGCAAGGGGTGAGGGTTTTAATCCCATCAATCCCTGCGGTTCGTTTCCCCTGATTGTCTTGTGAAACCCGTCGCACAGCGAGGAGCCGTCCGTACCAGGACTTGATCAGTAACCGTTGTAATCTGTGAACTAACTTAACGTTGCCTTGTTGACTGGCTCTGTAGATCCGCCGTTGAAGCTTGAACACTTTCACCTGAATTTTCTTCCAGGGTAAGTGTCTCCATTCATATCTCGTCTGAAGTGACGGACTCATGACTTTTGTACTTTACTAGGGTTGTCTACGTCCAAATTGCAGTGTGTACGTCAGCGTATCCTGAGCATTACCTCAAGCGTTTGCTTTTTACACAATCCCAATCCCACTGTCCAGATCGTTAGCACTCACTCTGGGTTTCGACGTTTACCCAGAGAGGACAGTGGGGTTCCCACGTTCCGATGTTTGATGGTTGTTGTACTTAGGATTCCACTCTAGACCGGGTTTATCGAGGGTAGTTACGGGTCACTATTGAGATGCCCGCCTCTTTATCCTGTGCCTTTTGGCTGCGGTGTGTCAGCCTGATTTCACCGCTTACAAATCACGACCTTTCAAACATGGATTCCTTGCGTATCCCTATACAACTTGCTAGGCGGGATTCCAGAGTAGGCTTCCAGTTACCGCCGTTTAACCCCGCTTCAGGCGTTGATGGCAAGTCGCAAACCTGGGGGCTATGCTGTCACTCCACTACCGGGAGGAAGGGGCTTTCACCCTGATCAAACATCAGTTATCAAGGTTCGGAACCTTGCCTCTCATCTCCCAACCAAGGTCGGTTTCGAGAGAACGTGTCGCACTCAACTAGTTTGTGTCAAGGGTCAAATTAGAGGGGAAATCGCTCTTCGTACAGAATCGCGAAACGGTTGAGAGCAGGCTTCCAATTGGAGATAGGCATCGTCCACTTTTTGGCAATGTTGTGCATCGCCAGATAAATCACCTTGAGGGCAGACTCATCGGTGGGAAACGCCCGGTGATTCTTGATCACTTTTCTCAGGGTCATGTTGAGCGATTCAATGGCGTTAGTCGTGTAAATAGCTCGACGAATCTCTGGTGGAAAGGCAAAGAAGGGAATCACTCTCGTCCAGTGGTTCATCCAAGAACGACTGATAGTCGGGTACTGTTTGTCCCATTTTTCGGCAAACTCGACAAGTTGCTGCTCTGCCTGGGCTTCTGTGCTGGACGTGTAAATCAGTTTGAGGTCAGCCGCCACTGCTTTACGGTCTTTGTAGGAGACGTAGCTGAGCGAGTTGCGCACCATATGGACAATACAGCGTTGCACCTGAGTTTTTGGGAAGACGGCTTCGATGGCATCAGCAAATCCCGTTAAGCCGTCACAGCAAGCAATGAAGATATCCTTCAAGCCTCGATTTTGAAGCTCGGTCAAAATGGACAACCAAAACTTAGCAGATTCATTCTGGGTCATCCACATGCCCAAAAGCTCCTTGTTCCCTGCCAGATTCACCCCCAGCGCCAAGTGAATCGCTTTGTTAATCACCCGTCCATCCTGGCGGACTTTGACGACGATGGCATCGAAGTAGACAATCGGATAAACCCGGTCAAGTCCTCGATTCTGCCAGAGTTTTCGCTCCTCTTCCACCGCATCGGTGACTTTGGAAATCAATCCGGCTGAGACTTCCACCCCGTACAAATCTTGCAACTGCGCTTGGACATCGCGCACGCTCATCCCTCTCGAATAGAGCGATAGAATTTTGCTGTCAGCGCACAGCCCTGAAGGAGGGTTTCCCTCCGTAGCGCTCAGTCCTGAAGGAGGGCTTCCCTCCGTAGGGAACTGAGTAAGAAGGGGACTGTGTAAGACAACCCATCAAATCGGGTCTGCCCTTTCGGCACAATGACGGGTTCAAAGGCTCCGTTGCGGTCTCGCGGGATAGCAATCTCGGCTTCGCCAAACTCTCCTTTGATTGTCTTTTTGCTGTGTCCGTTGCGTCGATTTCGAGGCGTGGTTGCTGTGGTTGGCTCTGAGTGTTCCTCCTCCATGTGATGGACCATTTCTGCATTGAGACATCGTTCTACTAAGGCAGCCGTCAATTGTTTGAGAATGCCTCCGGTTCCGACTAAATCTTCTGGGCTTTGATAGCTTTTAAGCAATTCATCGAGCAATTCAGGTCGAAAGGTCATCGTTGTTAAGTTGGGGGGTAGAGGTTTATTAGATCAAACTTCTGACCCTCTGACACAAACTATTTTACAATCCCACAGAAAGTCGAACTATTCTTCGACTCGCGATTCCCGTGATGGCGGCTCAGGTCGGGCAAAACCTGATGCCTTTTATAGACACCGTAATGGTCGGACACTACAATGCTCAACATCTTGCCGCGATCGCGGCGGGAACGATGTTATTTTTCCCGCTGCAAGTGTTTGCCAACGGCGTTTTGATGGCGCTGTCTCCGATCGTGGCGCAGCTTTATGGCTCGGGTCAGAAACCCGCGATCGGTGCCTATGTGCGTCAGGGTCTCTATTTAGGTCAGATCCTCGCGTTGCCGATTTTCTTGATCGTGCGGCATCTCGCTCCAGTGCTCGGCTGGATAGGCATGGAACCCAGAGTGGTAGCGATTGCCGATGGCTATATTCACGCGATTAGCTGGGGGCTTCCGGCTGCGTTTGCGTTTATGGCGCTGCGGCTATTTAATGAAGGCATCGCCATGATGAAGCCTGGAATGTATTTCACACTGGTGGCATTGGCGTGTAATATCATCGGCAACTCGATTTTGATCTACGGTCGGTTTGGCTTGCCAGAACTCGGAGCCGTGGGAGCCGGATGGTCAACGGCGATCGCATGGTGGGTGATGCTCGCCTGTATGATCACTTATGTGGGGATTAATCGCCACCTCAAACCCTTTAATCTGCTAGAGCGATGGGATCGACCCAGTGCGAAAAGACTCATAGAACTGCTGAAAGTAGGACTTCCGATCGGGTTAAGCCTGATTCTAGAAGTGGGGATGTTTGCCGCCACCACACTGCTGATCGGCGGACTCGGAACCAACGTTTTAGCGGGGCATCAGGTCGCACTCAACATCGCTGCTATGAGCTTTATGGTGCCACTCGGACTCTCGATCGCGACGACTGTGCGAGTCGGGCAGTTAGTCGGGCAAGGCAATGTTTCAGACGCACGGTTTAGCGGATTGACGAGCCTCGTAATTTCTGTGGTGATCATGACGAGTGCATCGTTAGTACTGGTTTATCTTCCGATGGCGATCGCCGGATTTTATACCTCCGATCCTCAGGTCAAAGGGATTGCGGTGAAGTTGCTGCTGATGGCAGCGATTTTTCAGATCTTTGACGGGCTGCAAGTCGTAGCGATCGGTGCCCTACGAGGCTTAAAAGATACGCGGATGCCGATGCTGCTTAACTTAATTTCTTATTGGATGGTGGGGCTTCCGATCGGCTATTTTTTAGGGATTATTGGTCCATTCGGTGCTCAAGGACTGTGGACAGGGTTCATCGCTGGACTTTTGATGTCGGCTTGTCTGAACAACTTACGATTTTTCCGTCTGACAAAATCCAATTCACTCAAGCATCCGCAAACCATCAAGTCAGGCTCACAATAGCAGCCACGATCGCGGACGGATCAACAGGTTTAGAGACGTGCATTTGGAACCCGGCTGAGAGAGCTTGCTGCTGATCGGCTTCTCCAGCATAAGCCGTGAGAGCGATCGCTTTCAAGGGAGTTTTCGCAGACACAAAGCGGGCGTTGATTTCGCGCATCAACTGATAGCCATCCATCTGAGGCATCCCGATATCACTGATCAAGACATCGGGCTGGCACCGTGACATCGATTCTAACGCCTCCAGTGCCGATGCAGTGGTGGTCACGATCGCGCCTTCTGCTTCTAGCACAAAAGCAACAAACTCTCGCGAGTCTGGGTCGTCATCCACGACAAGAATTCGTAAATTGCTCAACGTGGCAGGATTAACCATTGGGTGCTCATCCATTAACTCATCTTTCATAATTTCATCTTTTAACTGGGGTAGCCTGACCCTAAACGTCGATCCCTGTCCTTCTCCAAAGCTGTGTGCTTGAATTGTGCCACCGTGCAATTCGACGAGTTGCCGAACGATCGCTAACCCCAACCCCAACCCACCAAAATGCCGAGTTGTGGCACTGTCTGCCTGCCGAAATGGCTCAAATACCCAGGGC
Organism: Phormidesmis sp.; assembly: GCA_965277365.1. Lineage (GTDB taxonomy): Bacteria > Cyanobacteriota > Cyanobacteriia > Leptolyngbyales > Leptolyngbyaceae > Phormidesmis_A. The sequence goes on from CBDICO010000012.1 coordinate 583,423, forward strand.
AAGAAGTCTTGCAAGATGCCTGTGCCCGTGTCGCTAACTTTAATTTGAGCAGACTGATCGACCTGCTTTAAATCAATGGTGACTTGTCCTCCAGAGGGTGTAAACTTCACGGCATTCGACAGCAGATTCCAGACGATTTGCTGAAGCCGACCTGCATCGCCTGACACCCTAATTGGCAGCAATGGCGGCTCAAAGGTAACTGCGATCGACTTGACCTGAGCCGCTAATTGCACGGTGTTGATCGCGGACTGAATGGTGGATGCCAGATCAACCGCAGCAATCTTAACGCTGAGTTTACCTTGCCCAATGCGCGAAACATCTAACAAATCATCGATTAATTGGGTCTGCAATTTTGCGTTGCGCTCAATGGTTTCAAGCGCCTGATCCATTTTTGCACGGTCAAGGGGGCGCGTTGTCTCCGGCTCTCGCAGACGACTCCGCAGCAGTTTTGCCCAACCCAAAATCGGATTCAGCGGAGTTCGCAATTCGTGAGAGAGAACCGCTAGAAATTCATCTTTCATGCGGTTAGCGGCTTCTGCCTGAACGCGGGCTTGCTGCTCACGAATTAGCATCTGAGCGCGCTTTTCCTCGGTCTGTTGGCGCTCTAGCTCGGTGGCAATTCGCAGCGCAAACACCGTCAGCAGCGACTCTGCAAGCTGCACGTTTTCCAACGGTTTGCGATCCATCACGCCCAGCAGCCCGATCGCCGCTCCCGTCGAGTCGAAAAAGGGAACGGCAATATAGCTTTCAATATTGAGCGGAGCCAGCAGAGGCGCGTTCGGAAATTGCGCCTGCACTCGACGCGGATAGCAGCAAATCGTACCTTTTTGAATCACCATTCGACAGGGAGTGTCTTTGAGCAAATAGGCAAAGTTCTCGACAACTTGACCGTGAGCGCAGGTCGCGATCGTGGCGATCATCTCTGCATTGTCTCGGTGAGCCACCAGCCCAATGTAGGTATAGTCAACGTCTAAAACTTTGGCAAAATGCTGCACGAGCGCCTGAAAAAATGCGCTACCCGTGACAACTGAAACGCCTTGAGTCACCTCTAAAAGGGAAGCATCGGTTTGAGCAATTTTTTTGGCAGCAAGTCTTAGCTCTAACTCATCGACAACCATCGCCGCGAGGTCTGTCAAGGTCGCTTTTTGGGCATCGCTCAAATCACCTCTTGGACTACCATCCAGCAAACAGAGCGCACCCAGTTTATAGCCATCATGGGTGATTAGGGGTGCACCTGCATAAAAGCGAACCCCTGGCTCACTCAGGGCAAACGGGTTACAGGCAAAGCGCTCGTCTTTGTGGGTGTCAGGAATGATGAGAAGATCGTTGTTGAGCAGCGCGTAGTTGCAGAAGGTATTGTCCCGTGGCACTTCGCAAAGGTCGAACCCATAACTCGATTTAAACCAGGCGCGAGAGTGATCAACCAGTGAAACCAGCACGATCGGGATGTCAAATATTCGAGCCGCCAGCATCGTAATGCGGTCAAACACAATCTCAGTAGGGGTATCTAGAATCTGATATCGCTGTAGTGCCTCCAGTCGCTCGGCTTCATGAGCAGGGAGTAGAGTTTCGGGCACACTTTCGGATAATGCATCGGTCATTCAGAAAAGCACACTTAGGCGATGTGCAACTTTTAGATGAGATGAGGAAACCCCACCGTAAAATTCTGATAGAAGAGAAACACAGAAGTTTAAGGTGGGAAAAATGTTTTCTATTGAAGAGTTTATCATTGCGGTTTTCTGCTGTGTAGACGATCAACTCAAGGCGCTGACTCAAGGCAAACCGATCCGGAGCCGAGGATTTATGCCTGCCCTGAGTGACGCAGAAGTTCTGACGATGGAAATTGTTGGCGAATATCGCAGTCTGGAGTACGAGGAAGGGATTTGGGCGTATTTCCGCGATCATTGGCGCGCCCTATTCCCGAAATTGACCAGTCGTTCTAGTTTTGTCAGGCAAGCAGCCAACCTCTGGCAGTATAAAGCGCGTCTTCAGCAACGGTTAGCGGTCGAGTTGGGCGCGTTCGAGGATGACGTGCATCTCGTGGATGGATTGCCGCTCCGCCTATGCTGTCTCACTTATGCTGGACGCTGCCGCAGTTTTCGAGGGGAAGCCGCTTATGGATACTGTGCTGCAAAAGACGAGAAGTTCTATGGCTTTCGCGGACACCTCAGCGTCAGTGCCAGTGGCATCATTACTGGCTTCACCCTGACTGCTGCGAATGCAGATGAGCGAGAAGCGCTCTGGGAGATCCTCGGTCAAATTCAAGGGATGGTCATTGGAGACAAAGGTTATATCAGCCAAGACCTGCGGGACGCTTTGCGAGGCGCTGGAGTCGAGTTACAGACTGCTTTGCGAGCCAATATGACCGATACCCGTCCTAAAGCTTGGATCGCCTTACTTCAGAAAGTCAGACGGTTGATCGAAACGGTGAACTCGCAACTAGCAGAACACTTCCATTTTGAACGGATTCAAGCCAGGGATCTGTGGCATTTGACGAGCCGACTTCATCGGAAAATCCTGGCACATACCATTTGCTGTTGGCTTAATCGTCGCTGTGGTCACGAACTGCTTCAGTTTGATCGCTTGGTGACCAGTTAAAAGTTGCACATCGCCTACACTTATTGCGACTGTTCACACTTTTTATTGTCTTGCCAAGGATAGAGTTGCCAATCTATCTAAAGAACGAATTAATTCTGATCGGCATAGACAATTATTCACAGTGAGACGCTTGACTTTGTGAAGAAGCTGAGGCTTTGTGCCAAAATTTCAGGGACGGAGATTAGGGATATGACACTTACTGCACAGGTTTCGCCGACGTTTGAGCAACCTGCAACGACTTTACCAACTCCGCCAAAGAGGTTTCTAACTGGGTTCCCGCATCCATTGCGACCCAGCCTTCAGTCGTCAATTGACGAAACTCAAAGTGCAGGTGAGGTCCGGTCGAGGCTCCTGTGCTGCCCACTCGCCCGATCGCTGCGCCTTGCTTCACCAGATCTCCCGGCTTGACGAAAATCTCTGACAAGTGACCATACAGGGTTTGCTGAGTGCCTTGGTTATGATTGATCGCGATCGCCAATCCATATCCACCCAAAAAGTCTGCAAACGCCACCTGACCCGCATAAGCGGCGAGAACCGGAGTTCCCATCGGTGCGCCGAGATCGGTGCCAGAGTGAAAGCGGCTATCGCCCGTGATTGGGTGAATGCGCCAACCAAACACCGACGTAATCACCGCAGGAATCGAGAGCGGAAAACTCAGTCGAATATTGCCATTTCCCAACTGGGAAGGCGGACGAATCGTGCGGTTGTAATAGTCGCGCACAGTGCTATATTCTCGCCCGATCGCCGTGGTGCTTCCCGGAGAACTCCAACCAATGCCGCTTGAGGAAACACTCACCAAACCTAAATGTGCTGGAGCCACACTCACCGGAACGCCAACTCGATCGACCCGCGCGATCGCGCGATTTGCTGCATCTAGCGCCGGATCGTGGCGCTCAGTGGCTCCTACCTTGTAGTTTGTGCGATCGATAAACAACTCTCCCCCATCGGCGGGCGTTGCCGAAGCCGAAAATTCTGGAGTAGAGGGTTCTGGAGCGATTGCCGCCGGAGATGAAGAAGCCGGAGCCACGTCAACCACGATCGGATCTGCTACGGGTGTCGGGGTTTGGGCGAGGGTGATGCCACTGCTCAAACAGCCTGAACCGACTGCCCAGCCGAGTCCATACAGCAACAAAGAACTTTGGCATACTCGTTTCTGAACAGTGGAAGCGGACAGTTTACGTGGAGTCATGGAGCAATCCTCAAGGATGTAAAAGAGAGAACGACTGGCGTTTAAGTCGTTAAATTCAGACCTATTTAGTTTATTGTGGCTTGAACTTATGCGATCGAGGACAATAAGCCAGCAGAGATTTGAATGATTCATCAATTTGGCAGGGTGCGAGAGAAGCAGATTCATCCTCAAAAAGACGGTCAAAACTTTACCGATTTTACCGGATTGCAATGTTGCTGACCGCTCGTTGCAGTTGGGCAAGAGAAAGGTTATAGCCAATAATTGCACTCACTCGGTTGCCTTCAGCACGAGTCAGATCGGTTTCTGCATTGATGACATCGGTTTGCGTCCCCACCCCGGCTTGAAAGCGCAGTCGGGCAAGTCGTAGCGCTTCGGCTGCTTGGGAGAGAGCCGTCGTCGTCGTGTCGATGTTGGTGCGGTTTGACTGCAAATTAATGTATGCCTGCTCAACCTGAAAGCGAACTGTGTTGCGGCTTTGGGCAAACCGAGATTCGGCAATTTCTTTGTTGCGTTCTTGTTGGGCTGCCCGCGCTTGAGCGGCTCCGCCATCAAAAAAGTTCCACTGAGCTTGCAGCCCAACACTATAGCCCGCGCCTGGTGCACTGAGGTCGGTCTCAAAGTTCTTAAGCAGGTTATAGCTAGCGGACGCACTCACCGTCGGACCCAAGGTTGACAACGCCGCTCGACGCTGCTGCTCACTGACTTCTCGCTGCACCAATTGTTCCTCTAGTTCAGCCCGATTTTTATAGGCTAAGACGATCGTGTCTTCGATCGGCAGTGTCCAGTTTCCGGCAGGCTGCACGGGGTCAGAGGTCGAGACATTGATCGACTCTGGCAAACTTAAGCGCGACGCGAGTTGACGACGATTAATGCCCTGAGTCGCGATCGCGTTGGTCAGTTGCTGTTGAGCATTGGCAAGGTTGACCTGCGCTCGCAGCACATCAAAGCGGGTGCCTAACCCTGCCCGTTCTTGAGCGAGGGTGTCACTCAAACTTCGTTGGGCATTAATCACGGCTGCCTGGTTAATTCGCACCTGCTCGTTGGCGTTTTGCAGGTTGTAATAATCATTGGTTGTGTCAAGCCTCAACTGTTCGCGAGTTTGCTCAACGGTTAACTCAGCGGCTCTCACCAGGCGTTCGGCGGCTCGTCTCTGAGCACTGTTTCGACCTGACGTAAAAATGTCATAGTTGACCTGAAGGTTTCCGGTCAGACTGGTGCTGGTCGGGTTGCCATTTCCAGTCGCCCCAAATAGCTGAGACTGCGCCGACTGCGACTGCAACCTCGACGAAATATCACCCGATGCGCTCTGAGAGCGAGTCAAGTTAGACTGAATGCCCACGGTAGGGTAGAGAGTGGCTTGAGCTTCGCGTAGTGCCGATCGACTGCTTTCTAACTGAAGTTTAGACACCTCAAGATCACGGTTATTGCGCTCGGCTAGCTCGATCGCTTGCTGCAAGCTAATTAATTGAGTCCCGGCTAAGTGCACTTCTTCGGGGCGGGTGGGAAATAACAGGGGATTGACAGGTGAATTGAGATAAGTAGGAGCGGGCGTTAGGTCAGATTTAGAAGTCGTGGGAGTGGGGGCAGGTATGCCAGGGGCTGGCGTGGTGGTCGCGGGGGGTTGCGAAGATGGAGCGGGAGAATTAGAGGGAGGAAGCGGGGTCGATCGGGGAGGCGTAACAGGCTTAGGAATCTGAGCAACGGCTGAGTCTGAAGCCTTTTGTGGCTCGTTGGTAAAAAATTGGACGAGTTTGGCAGTCTCTAAAGCGGGTAGCGCGGCGATCGGCGGCGGCGATTGAGGCAGGGGGACTTGAGCCAAGGGAGAGGGCATTTTTTGCGGAGGTTCAGCCGATTTTGGTGCGCTGTCTTCAAAGGTTTGGGCGATTTTAGCAATTGCGGAAGGTTCGCGTATCGAAGCAGTTTCACCCTCAAAGGTAGCCGCGATCGTTTTCAGGTTAGGCGACTTTGTAGTGAGATTAGGGCTTTTCTGGGGCTGACCGGATGGCGAAGTCTGTGAGTAAGCCGCACCCACAGAGCCAAAGGCGATCAAAGCTCCTACACCCACTTGAATTAAATGAAAAGACATTTTCATACGGTTCTGGTAGCCCACAGACTAAGGAAACTTCTAGAGAGACTTGATTTAGAGAAGGGTTGAAATGAGATCTTTTGCAGGAATCGATCGACCCCAGCAATCCATTAAATTTAGAGCTTAAGGAGCCTATCTTTTTTAGGAGGGAAATCTCAGATCAACAACCTTAAGCAGGATAACGCTTGTGTTGACGATCGACCAAACGATTCAGCTTAATTGTGTCCGAAATTTATAGGTGCTAATTGCCAGTAGAGCGATCGCAAAAGCAGTCAGGGCAAGCGCTTCTGGGTACAGCACCTCTAATCCACTGCCTTTGAGCAAAACACTCCGGGCAATTTTGACATAGTGCCTGAGAGGGTCAAGCAGCGACAAGATCTGAAAAAATCGCGGCATACTCTCAATCGGCGCGATCGCTCCTGATAGTTGGATGAGCGGCAAGTTGATAAAAAACGACGTGAGGATCGCCTGCTGCTGGCTCCGCGAAATAGTGGCTAAGAGAAATCCAATCCCAATGCCGACGCAGATATAGAGTCCTGAGAAGCCCATAAATAAGAAAAAGTTTCCGCGAAAGGGGACATGAAAGATTAGCGTGGCAACGGTGACTGCCAGCATGACTTCTCCCAACAGCAAGACAAAGAGCGGCACTACTTTCGCCAGAATGATCTCCCAGGCGGCGGCTGGAGTCATCAATAACTGCTCTAACGTGCCCGTATCTTTTTCGCGCACCACGGTTGCTGTGGAGACGAGTGAGCTACCTAAATTCAGCACCAGCCCTAAGACTCCGGGGACGATAAACCAGCTAGCCACCAATCCAGGATTGTAGAGAATGGTAGCTTGAGTCTCGATCGCGGGGGTTTGAGGAGCTAATTGCTGACTGAACTGGTTGATGATCTGGGCAGCATAACCACTGGCAATTCCGGCAGTGTTGGCATCGACTGCATCGATTAGAACTTGCACTTCGGCAGTATGATCGCTCTTCAAATCGCGGTTAAAGGTCGGCGGAATCACGAGTCCCGTAGTGATTTCACCTCGCCGGACTTGCTCGCCTAAAATCTGCTCATTGGGAGGGGTGCGATCGACCCGAAACACCCCATTTGCAGTGAGTGCTGACACCAATTCTCGACTCGTCGGCGTGTTGGAATAATCAACCACCCCCAATTTAAGGTTTTGCACATCGGGGTTCAACGCCAACCCAAAAATCAATAGCTGCACGGTCGGCGGAAACACCAACAGAAAAATCAACTGTTTGTTCCGCAAAATCTGACCGATTTCTTTCACAGTCAATGCCCAAAAACGACTTTCACTTAACCGACGCAGCAGTTTCATTACTCAAACCCTCAACCTGATAATTGCATTCGACCCATGACGCGACGGGCAATGTTAAACAACACAAATGCCAGCGCCACTAAGCATAGGTGAGCCGTCCAAACACCTGCCCATCCGGTGCCGCGCACAAAGGCATCTCGGCTAATCTCAATAAAATAGCGAGCCGGAACAATATTGGTCACGAGCGACAACGGAAACGGAATGTTATTCAATGGGTAGATAAATCCTGATAACAGCAATGCTAATAAAAATCCAGCGCTAGATACACCCTGAACGGCAACACTGCGATTATTTGCTCGAACGCCAATGAGTAAGCCAAACATAATGCTAGCGATCAAAAAGATACCTGTCCCGATTAGAAAAGGAGTCGGATCGCCCACAAACCAAATGCGAAACACAGCACACCCTAACGCGATGACAAAGAGCGCTTGCCCAACACCCACCACAAAATAGGCGAGACATTTGCCCAACAGCAACTCAGCCGCGCTGATGCTAGAGGCATAGGTTTGCAAGATGGTGCCCTGCTCTTTTTCTCGCGACATCGCCAACGCCGCCAATAATGACGGATAAATCGCCAAAATTACGCCAAATACCCCCGGCACAATATAGAGCGATTCTCGTCGCCCCGGATTAAACCACAGTCTGAGTCGGGCGGTGATTTTGCTGGTTTCTGCCATCAATCCCTGATCTTGCGCGAACGATCGAGTGAACGCTTGAATGCTGTTCTTAATCACCCGTGCATTGTTGACATCAGTGCCGTCAATCAACACTTGGAGCGTACTGGTTTTTCCGGCAGTGATGTCTCGGTTAAAGTCGGGCGGAATGATGACAGCGGCTTTACCAATGCCGCGATCGAGCGCATCTAGCGGGTCATCTCCACTCCACTGAACTGGAACAAATTGATTGGTTTCATACAGTCCCTCGCTATATCGGCGGCTGAGATTGCTGCGATCGAGATCTTGCACCACGATCGAGATATTTTTCGCCTCTAATCGGATGGCAAACCCGAAGATAAACAGCGTCATCACAGGCAAAATAAAGGCAAGCGCCAGAGTGAGGCGATCGCGACGAAATTGCGCTAATTCTTTGCGGCACTGGGCGAGAATTCGTTTCATGATGGCTGAGAGCGCTGCACGACTCCGATAAAGGCATCTTCGAGCGAGAAGGGAATCGGACGTAAAGAATGAACGGTGAGGTTTGCGGAGTCGAGACGCGATCGCAGGTTGGGAATGTCTCGATCGGGATCATCGACAACAACATGTAGGCGATCGGCAAAGATCGAAACCCGCCAAGACTCCATCTGCTGTTTGAGTAGATTAGAAGCCGCTTGAGTCTGGTCAATGATTACTTCAATCAACTGTCCCGGTTGGGAGGCTTTGATCTGGCTGGGCGACCCTTCTGTCACAATTTCACCCGCCACCATAAAGCTCATGCGATTGCACTGTTCGGCTTCTTCTAAATAGTGAGTGGTGACTAAAATAGCGGTGCCATTGCGGGCAAAATCATTGATTAATTTCCAAAATTGGCGACGCGCTAGGGGATCAACGCCAGAAGTCGGTTCGTCGAGGAATAGAATGTCGGGTTCGTGCATCACCGACGCACCGAAGGCGACGCGCTGTTTCCAACCGCCCGGAAGCTGCCCAGTAATCAGGGTTTCTCGCCCTTCGAGTCCGCAGGTGGAGATTACCCAGTCAATTTTTTCGCGTCTCAGCTTGCGGGGCACGCCATACACGCCGCTATAAAATTCCAGGTTTTGCAGAATGGTCAAGTCATCGTAGAGGGTAAATTTTTGGCTCATGTAGCCGATTCGTCGCCTGAGTTCACTGCTGCGGAGATTGCCGCGTTCGCCTCCGAGGGAAACATCGCCAGAACTCGCGGGGAGCAAACCACACAGCATTTTAATCGTGGTCGTTTTCCCGGCTCCGTTGGCTCCAAGTAAGCCAAAAATTTCACCGTAGCGCACTTCGACATTGACATTTTTAACCGCTTGAAAGCTGCCAAAATTCCGATTCAAGGTGTGAGAATAGATCGCAAAATCAGAGGCAGAATGGGTCGTGATGGTTCGATTGCCGCCTCTCGATCGCGGGAACTCAAAAAACTGTGGGGCTGATCCCTGCTGACGCAATCGAGTCACAAATACATTTTCTAGGGTGGGTTCAGCAAGTTCGATCGTGGCAGCTTGCAGGTGATGTTGCTGAAATAATTCCCGCACCTCAGCCTCTCCCGTTTGGGGATCTTTGACCAGCACATCTAAGCGATCGCCAAAGGTCTGCACATCGACGATCGAGTCAGATGGCGCAGTCAATAGTTGCTCGGCGGCTTGCAACTGAGGCGTATGCACTTCGAGGCGATGCAGTCCTAAACTGTTTCTCAACTCAGCAGGCGTGCCGATTTGCTGAATCTGACCGTCATACATCAGCGCAATGCGATTACAGCGTTCTGCTTCGTCTAAATAAGGAGTCGCCACCACGATCGTCACGCCGTCTTCAGACGACAGTGCCGCCAACACATCCCAAAACTCACGCCGGGAGACGGGATCAACGCCCGTTGTCGGTTCGTCGAGCAACAGCACTTGAGGCTGAGACACCAGCGCACAGCACAGAGCAAGTTTTTGCTTCATGCCACCCGATAGCTCTCCGGCAAGACGATCGCCAAATTTCTCTAAGTTCATCAATCGCAGATATTTTTCGCGCCGCTCAGAAAATTGACGATCGGGCACTTGTCTGAGTCCGCTCACATAGCGCAGATTTTCGTCAATGCTGAGGTCGAGATAGAGCGAAAATTGCTGAGTCAGATAGCCAATTTTTAATCGCGCATCTCGTGGCGGTTGCCCCAACACCTGCACGTCTCCGGTGGTCGCCTCCATCACGCCGCCCAGAATGTGAAACGTGGTTGTCTTGCCTGCGCCATCAGGTCCAATCAGCCCAAAGACTTCGCCGCGCTGCACTGCAAAATCGATGCCCCGAACTGCCGCTACCCGATCGTAGTGTTTGTGCAATCCGACGACGCGAATCACATCATCTGAAGACACAGGACTTAGATCTCGGACTTCTTTTGTCGGGCTAGTTTCCACCGTTTTTTGAATCATGACTCCAACCTCCAGAGGCGATTATTGGGACTCTAAAGAGATTTCTCCGTCGGCTGGCATTCCCGGTTTTGCGAAGCCCTTGGGATCGTCGATCGTCAACTTCACTCCAAACACTTGTTTGACTCGATCGTTGCGAAAGTAAATATTTTCGGGCGTAAATGACGCTTGAGGATCGATCGCTGACACCTTCGCAGTCAGCCCTTGATTGGGATTGGAATCGAGAAAAATCTTGGCAGGTTGACCGACTCGAACGTTGCCGATATCGCCTTCTGGCACATAGCCCCGTAGGTAAACCGAATTTAAATCCATCACGGTTAACATCGTTTTGCCCGAAGCCACGACCGCCCCAGGCTCGATCGGGCGTGCCGTGACGATGCCTGAGATCGGGCTGGTTACATTCAAATAATCAAGCTGCGCCTGAATCTCTTTTTGCTTTTCTTGAGCCGTTTTAATTTGTGCCTGTGCCTGTTTGAGTTGCGCCACTGCCTGCTGGCGCTGTTGATAAAACCCCGACAGTTGCGCGTCTCGAATGCCGGGATTTAACCCCGTCGTTTGCACCTGAGTAAAGCCCCCCTGAGCCGCCCTCAACTGATCTCGCGCCGCGTTCACTCCCGCTTGACGGGCTAAAAGGGTTGCCTGAGCCGTCTCGACAGAGGCTTGAGCCGTCTCAAAGGCGGTTTGTGCCTGGTCAAACTGCTGTCGATTGACTGCACCCTGAGAAACTAACTGGGCATAGCGATCGCGGTCAGTGGCAGCAAACCTCTGCGATGACTGAGACTGTCTAACCTGCGCCTCAGCTTGTTTAACTTGGGCGATCGCTTCTGCCAGTTGAGCGTTTGCCGCCGAAACGGTGGATTGTGCTTGACTAATTCGCCCGGTGGCATCGCCTTTTGACTGGGTGAGGTTTAGCTCTGCCTCACGAATCTTGCTGTCAATTTCATCAATTTGAGCCTGTGCCTGTTGCGCTTGTTGTTGAGCCGCTGTCACACTTGCCGTGGCTCCTCTCAACTGTGCCTGAATCTCCTCATCATTGATCCGCACCAAGACCTGTCCCTTTTTGACTTCATCCCCTTCCCGCACTGCGATGAAATTCACCCGTCCGCCTGTTTTTGCGCCAATGTCGGTTTCATAGCCTTCGAGCCGTCCGCTCAGGTGTAAGGTGGTGGGCGCTGGATGCGGCATCAACTGCCAGATTCCGTAACCAATCCCGGCGATCGCTAGCCCGATCGGAATCACCAATAAAGGTTTAGGAATCTGCCGCTTTTTAGCGTTTGACGGTGAGGAATCTGGAAGATGCTCGGTGGGTTTGGGAATAAGCTGAGTCATGGTGGTAATCCGATTGGAGGATAGAGAGACTCTTAGGATTGTGAATTAAATAAGATCGGTCATTGCAAAGTGGGTTTGCTCTCACCCCCAGCCTCTCCCAGTTTGGGAGCTACCGTGTACACACAAATCGTTGAGCACTTCGTTTCAGTCGGCTTCAGCCCCCCAAATCCCCCAAAATTAGGGGACTTTGACCCTGAGCAATATCTTGAACTTTGACCCTCTTTCTGGCTCAAAGTCCCCCAGAATGGGGGATTTAGGGGGCGAAGATCTCGGCGATGACGGGATCAGGAAGACTTGTGTGTATACAGTAGCAGTTTGGGAGAGGGAAGCAAGAGTCTGGTTTCTCTGCTCCCAAACTGAAGGGGTTAGGGGATGAGGGTGAAGATCTGACATTCATAAATTCGCATTCTTTAGCGGCGATCGAGACACTGCTTCAATGTGAGAATCATACTAGACTGTCTAGTATGATCAAACAATAGGGGTTAGAAAAAGTTAATATCTCGGAGAGCCATCTTTTCTCCGTTACGAATGCCTTGCCCGTAAGCCGCGATCGCCTATCCATGACTTCAATCGACGTTAGCCCGTTTAGCATCACGCCCAAGCAAGAACAGATTTTGCAGGGAGCCATGCGTGTGTTCCTCAGTTGCGGCTATGCGGGAACTAGCATGGATCGCGTTGCCACTGAAGCAGGTGTGTCTAAACAGACGATTTACAGCCACTTTGTCAATAAAGAAGGGCTATTTAAAGCACTCTTAGAATGGATGACGCTTTCCCGGTTTCGAGAAGTTTATGACGGGAATCGTTTATGCGGTGAGCCTGCCATCTTATTGCGGCAAATCGCCAAGATATATCGCTCTGAAGTTGCCGACCAAAATTATTTGTGCTTAATCAGGCTAATGATCGGCGAGTCCGATCGCTTTCCAGAGTTAGCCAAGTTATTTACGACCACTGTGATTCAGCAAGGGCGACAGTTACTCAGTCAATATTTTGAGTCGCATCCAGAACTCGGCATCGCTGACCCTGAAGCTGTCGCTCAAATCTTCTTCGGTTCTCTCGTGTCTTATATGTTGGTGCAGCACATCCTCCACGGCAAAGACGTGATGCCGATGGACTACGATCGCCTCGTCACTAGCCTGATTCACTTAGTTCTCGCACAGACTATTGGATCTGATTCTCCAACGCGTTGAGCCATCGCCCGTGAAACCTCTGGATTGGGCAGCAAGATTTAGATGTGGATGAACTTGCATCAGGAATATTGTTGCGTTAGATAGTCGGTGTAGTTTTTTGCGATCGCGTCGTCGCTGAGATCTGAACCTGTGCGTTGAGCAATTCTTTTGATGCGAGATAGATTTCTTTTTTTTGGTGCGGTTGGGTTGGGTTGAGATTGCAGAGCTTCGATGAGGGTGTTGAGTCGAGATCGCGGTTCGTCGGGTGATAGCCATAGAGCTTGTTCACGAATTTCTTGTAAGTTTATAGAGGTTTCAAGTGTTTAGGGTTTTGTGGTTTAGAGGAGTCTCGATCGTATTAACCTGGCAATCATTGAGATTACACTTCAGTTTTGTCGCTTCGGTTCAGTCCGCTTGTGCCCCCTAAATCCCCCATTCTGGGGGACTTTGAGCGAGGCAGAGTTGCAAAGTTCGAGCCAGTTCTCCCATTCAAAGTCCCCCAATTTTGGGGGATTTAGGGGGCGAAAGAGTTCTGCAATGACCGATCAATCATCGCCGGGTTAATAGGTGAGTCGAGACTTATCCACGCTCCAAGTTCGTTCTTCAGTGTTTGCCTTCAATCAGTTTGATGAGGTCTAGATTTTGTAACTGGATCAAGTTGCGTTGGAGCGGATGATCGGGGTGGGAAAGCCGATCGAAGAGCGATCGCAGTGATTCAAGGTTCTCGATCGGGGCTAAGGTTGGCAGATGAGCAGCGATCGAGCATCCGGCGGTGTGGAGGTCTTCGGGTAAATAAAGCTCGTAGACTAAACCGTTGATGATTTGCTCAAAGTAACTCAACATCTGTTTATCTTGGGCTGAGTCTAGAGAATTTAGATAGTTGTTGATGAATTGAACGTATGAAACGATTGCCTCAAACTTCTGAGGTGAATTAATTTTAGAAATTGGAATTTGTTTGACATAAATTGATTTAAAGCGCATAAAATCTCCTCGAACTCTTGGAGAAATTTGCGAGAAGAAGAACTGAATAATTTTTGAGTTTAGAATTCCAACTAAGTAAAGTGGTACGTCGGGAATGATAAATAATGTGCAGTCTGGAAAAAAATGATTTGTATCAAAACTAAACTCACAGTTTCTAGCAATATCTGGATAAATGATTTTGGGATTTGCAAATTCTTGCCAGTAAGTAGCGGCACATCTTTGCAAGACATACCATTCATATCTGATACCTGTTTCAGCCTGGTTTCGATTTGATAACTGGTCTTTGAATTTCAATAGATGATTATAGACAGCAGGGAACTGTTTCTGAAATTCTCCTTCCGCTTTCTCTGAAGCACCTTCTATTGTTGGATCTTTGTGTAAAGGAAAATGCCACGGTATGAAGAGTAGCCACAAATCAGGATTATCTGCTTTCCAGCGTTTTACGTCGCGACCACGTAGGAAAGGCTTGAGAACTTCAGCAGACGAGGGATGTTCGGCAATGAGTCGATCGCGCGTCTCTCGGTTCACCACAAATGCCTCATTCAATCCGGTCTTAATACCGTAATAAAACCGTCCATTTACTAGTCACCGAGTGGCGTTCCCACTGTTCGCAATCGCTCCAGCAATCGCAGCGCATCATCCTTTGCAAACTGCCAACCGCCTTTTAAAAGCTCCTTTTGTGCCATACTAAACCGCCCCGACTCGACCACCGCCGCAAACGCCTCAACAGGTTGCCCCATCTCCCAATTCACAGCCCCAAACCGATGCTCAGACGTGGGTGTGTGCTTCATCGCTGTTACAATGGTTGGGTAAGCAATGGCAGTAAACACAGGCGCATCGCCAAAATCAATCACCTGACAAATCGTGGTTTGACTCGCCAAAAATTGCCGCAGCTTTTCACCATACGCCGCCCTAAAATATTTGTTTGACGAAATGTAAGTCAACACGCCATTAGTTTTGAGCAGATTCACCGCCCGCTCATAAAAATAGACATACAAATCTGCCGTGCCCGTAAAACACTCATATCGCTCTTTGAAAGCGGGTTTGAGTTCCTTAATCGATTCTTGTCTGACATAGGGCGGGTTGGCGATCGCCACATCAAACCCATCCGACACGCCAAACATCCACTCAGGATCAAAAAACTCTGCCGACGAATTTTGGTTATAAGGCTCCCATTTTGCCAACAATTGAGCCGTTTTGTCTGACCAGCCCTCTGTTTTGAGGAGATCAATAATCTGCGATCGCAACTCATCATCCTGGTCTTGGCATTTGCGTTTCTTTTGCGGCGATCGTGCCTTAAAAAACTCATGCCGAACGTCTTTTAACTGCTTCTCTTTTTCCTCAATTCGTGAATCGCGCAATAGTAATTGTTCCGGTCGCTCAATCCCCATCAGCGTATTAGCCGCGATAAACTTTGTCTCTAAGTTTGGCAACGGCAAAATCCCACGATTGAGAGCGTCATCGTTAACCGTTTGCTCAACAATCAGCGAGATAAAAAATCGCAGTTTAGAAATCTGCACCGCAACAGGCTGAATATCAACTCCATAAATGCAGTTTTCAATCAAAAACAACTTACGCGGATAATCCATTTCATTAGTCGTAAAATCAGTTTCAATTTTCTGCAACTGCTCCTCTAACTGTCGAATCGCCTCTTCTCTCGCCGCGTCATAGTTAATTCGCCTCGCCAATCGAATATCATCCAACACAGGTTTAATTTCCCGCTCTCGCTGCTGTTGTTTCCAGCGTTGATTATTCGGGTCAAGCTTCCGCAAAATAAACACCAGTTTTTGCAAAATCCCCATCGGAAACGCCCCCGAACCCACCGCCGGATCAAGGACTTTTAGCGTGTCGATCGCGTTAATCAGTTCCGCAACTTCCGCCTCTGTAAACTGATGCGTTTCACTGTTGTAAGAAAACAACTGTCGTAAGCGTTGAGAGAGACTGCTGTCATTGCTGAGATCTTCGCCCCCTAAATCCCCCACAAGTGAGGGACTTTGAGCCATGACTCCAGTTTCAAAGTCCCCCAGAATGGGAGATTTAGAGGGCACACGCCGATCGGAACGGAGCGACGAACGACTGAGACTGCTGTCATTGCTGAGATCTTCGCCCCCTAAATCCCCCACAAGTGAGGGACTTTGAGCCATGACTCCAGTTTCAAAGTCCCCCAGAATGGGGGATTTAGGGGGCACAAGCCGATCGGAACGGAGCGACGAACGACTGAGGCTGCCGTCATTTGGGGGTGAGGGCATCTTCGTCATCAAATACACAATCAGCGACTCATCGACCATATAATCGACCACCTCACGCGGCGTATAAAACGATCCCGTTTGCTTTCGTGCCGTCGCCTCAGTTTCAGGATTATATGCCGCCAATAAATTCTCAAACACCTTGCCCAACAGTTCCGGGTCAAGGGCAATTTCTTCCTCGATCGGCGTGTTCTCCGCGATCGTAAACTTATAGCTATTAAAGATATCAATCAATCCGCGCACATCATAGCGCTTATTTTTAGTGCCATAAATCGGATTGAGATCCACCCGTTGCTCGTCACAAAAGAACAAAAAATTAGGGACAGATAACGGATTATCGGGGCGATCGCTAAACCCATCAATCCGGCAAGTTTGCTTAGAATTTTCTTTATCCGAACGATCCAAACACTCAAACAATCCCCCATTCAAAAACGGCACCGTTGCAAATAACGCTAGCGCTGCATCCGGTTGTTTAAACAACTCTCGATAGCGATAAACGTTGTGTACCATATAGTGTTGATCTCGTGTCTTTCCCTGATGTCGAAACTTACGATTTTCCGGTTTCGCGTTCGTGTTCATCTCTTGATTCAGCGTCGCAAAAAATAGATTTTGCAAAATCGCCTTGTAATAGGTGCTCGACTCAACCGCCTCCAGATCAATCAGGTGTGAAAGTTGCGCTCGATCGAACAACTGATCCGACACCAGCCCTTTTTCTTTAAGAAACCACACAAAAATTAGCCGCGTAATCAATCGAATTACACTCGTTGCATTTCGCACCGCCTGATTTTTCTCCGCCCCATCGGGAAACGTCACCTGCTGCGTCGCCCAAAAATACCAATTCGACACTTCCTTAAAAAATCGCTTATTGAGTTCTGAGCTATCGAGCGTTTTTTGCCACGATCGGTGCAGCTCCACAAAATTGCTCACCTTATGCGTTTTATAAAGCTGCTCTAGCGAGAGATCCGCCAAAATCTCGACATGGGCACGATGCGGAGTCGCAACAGCAATATCTTTAATCAGCGTCACTTTTTCTAACACGTCGATCGAGCTATCTCGCTGACTCAACCGCCGATTAATTACCGAAAGCGTCAACGTTTTCCCATGCTGAAACACCAGCATCACAGGCATCAAAAACAGCTTATTGACTTCGCGAGTGATCTCCGCCAGCTTCGATCGCGAATAAGACTCATCCCGCAGTCGAATCCCAAAAAACAAATAAGACTCAATGATCGTGTTATCAACCGCCCCATCATCAAACCGAATGCCAAGCTGATCAGTTCCAACAATCTCGTCCTTCGTGAGTTGAAACAGCAGATCCACAAACTGCCACTCATCGACCCGCGCCTTTTCTGGCTTGAGAACGCCATCACCATTAAAACTATTCAAAAAGCTCGCCGCCGTTGGCTCCTCTAAGCTGACTCGCTTATCAGTCCCATAGCCCAACGTCTGAAACAGGGCGATCGCGCTCTCCACCAAATCCCCCTGCTCAAACCGCTTGAGATCTCGCAAGATGCTCTCTTTTAGGTGTTTTTCACTGCTCATGTTGAATAAACTTCCTGAATGAATAAACTTCTCGACTGTCATCGCTCTAGAAATCCGCCCCTTAATACCAAATCAATTAATACTTATTACCAATGCTGAGGGCGATCCCCCTAGCCCCCCAAGGCTACCGTGGACACCTAAGTTAATCGATCGTCACTGCCGAAATCTTTCGCCCCCTAAATCCCCCACTCTGGGGGACTTTGAGAAGAGGATACTAGGGTTCGATGGCGATCACGATCTGCTGGAGAACACGACTTAAATCTAATATCACGTCTCGGTTCTGAAATCGAATCACCCGATATCCCAGATGATTCAGTTTTTCAGTTCGGGCAGCATCATACTCCCCTTGTTGATCATGAACTGCGCCATCAAGTTCAATGACAAATCGATGCTGAGGACAATAGAAATCGACAATAAAAGACTCGATCGGATGCTGAGAGCGCAACTTCAAGCCGTTCAGTTGGCGGTTTTTTAGAGCCTCCCACAACACCTTCTCAGCAGGGGTCAGGTTTTGTCGAAGCTGTCGAGCCGCCGCAATGAGGTTCGGAGTGGTTCCGCGAATGCGCCGAGAATTCATCAAGCTAATTGAAGACGACTTCTCCAAGTGTGCCCCCTCTCCCCAGTTGCTATCTTTGTTCAAAGTCCCCCAGAATGGGGGATTTAGGGGGCACAAGCCGACTGAACCGAAGCGCTCAACGATTTGCGTATACACGATAGCCCTTTTTAAGAGCGCTAGGGGAGGTCGAGACTCTACAACAACAAAAAATGAATCTGACATAATCCCAATTCCGCAAGAATTTAGAATTCAAAGTGCTTTAGGAGCTTTCCCGACTTCAAGAGGTTGAATCACCAGCCACGTTATTAACTCAAAATCGGTCATGTCTTGCACCTGCTGTTTTGTGTCAGCTAACACCGCACTGCGACTCAACTGAAGCTGAGACAACGATCGCGTCTTAAAGGTGCCCACGATCGCACTCACCGCCGACGTGAGCAACTCGTCATACACACTCATATCGCTGCCTTGCTGAGTTTGCTGATCAAACCAGTTGCACAGTTTCTCATAAGCAACCGTCTGATCGGCACACAGCAGCCGATACACCTCTAAAATTTGCTTCGGCTGCACAAAACTAAACCGCACTACCTGGTCATCGCGCAGATAAACCAAAAAATGAGGCTGAAGCGGATTGATTTGATTCGCAGCAGCCCCGTCTCCTTTTTGGCGCAAACAAAAAATTACCCCCGGCTGAATCACCGGATAGTCAGGATGCGTCGGCACCACACTATAAAGTCCGAGGGGCGCATCTTGCAGCAGTTGGCGATTGCTCTCGATATATTTACTCAACTCAATCCGAAAGTCATCAAGCGTAAAGTCAGTCAGGGCAACACTTTCGTTTAAGTCCTCCAGTTCTAAGACTTCATCTTTGAGTCGCAGGAGTTGGCGATCGCGATACTTCAACTCTTCGCTAATCAATTCCACATCTGCAAACGGATTGTCTTCTTGCGTTGCCGTCACATCCACCAGCGCCATTCGCGACTCGACCCGATTTTTGAGATTGATATATTTGTTTAAGTCCTCCGTCGCCCAAAAATTGACCATCTGCACCGTGAGATTTTGGCTACCAATTCGGTCAATGCGCCCAAACCGTTGAATCAGCCGCACCGGATTCCAGTGAATATCGTAGTTCACCAAATAGTCGCAGTCTTGCAGATTTTGCCCTTCAGAAATGCAGTCAGTCGCAATCAGCAAATCAATCTCCGCGTCTTGCCGCATTGAGTCAATCTGACTCCGCTTTTTAGCGATCGGAGAGAAGTTCGTCAGAATGTAATTGAAATCAACCTTCCCCAACGTCGTTTTATTGTTAGCAGAATTTCCCGTCACCAACGCTGAATGAATATTTAATCTCGTTGCCCACGGTTGAAGCGATTCATAAAGATAAACTGCCGTATCCGCAAACGCCGTAAACACGATCACCTTCCGATTCAGTGTTCCCTGTTTATTAGTGGTCGGATTGTTTATTTTTTCTTCGATCAGCCGCTTTAACTGAGCGAGTTTGGCATCTCGATCGGGCGTGACTGCCTCAGCCGGACTTAATAATCCCACAAGCTGATCTTTATCCCGTTGTAAATCTTTCAGCCACGCCTTCACATCCAGGTGAGAAATCTCATACGCTCGTTTACCAATTCGGGTGGCTGCCTGAAATTCTTCATCATCGATCGCATCCAAATTGAGCGATGGAACTTCGATAACGCCCTGTGCAGTTTTTTGATGTTCTCTCAGTTGGGCTTGTAGGGATTCAATTTTAGCGATCGTGTTCTCCATTGTGATCGCAAATGACTTCACCGAGCTTTCTAACCGCTTGAGAAAGTTTACTTTCATCATCCCAACTAAATGATGTTCGCGTTCATCCTGCCCAAACACCGACCGATCTTCATAGCGTTCTCGATACGGTTCTAAAACATATTTGAAGGGATTAAACAGCGATAACTGATAGTCAGAAATCTCGTCATTAATTTTGTCAAACGACAGAAATCTTCCTCTTAAATCAATCTCTTCCACATAGACAGAGATGGGCTTTTGCCGTTCAGGAAACCCGCCTAACTGCTCGATCGTGTCTTTGTAATAGGTCTGAATATGTTTGCGCGATCGAGCGATCGTCAACTCATCCAGCAGTTTAAAAAACGAAGAACTGAGTTTTGCCAATAGCTCACTCGTTTTGCGCTCTCCTGACTTTGCCCAGGTCGTAAATGTTCGTTGGGCGACTTTGAGCGTCTCTTGCAAACTCCGAATCCCGATCGACTCCTGAAACGCCCCGTCTTGTCCCTCGGTCAATAAATAAAACTGATTTCGCAGATCCTTCAAATCGTTGTTCACCGGAGTCGCCGACAGCAGCAAAACCTTCGTCCTCACGCCGCCTTGAATAATCTCGTGCATCAAGCGATCGTAGCGACTCTGACGAATCACATTGCCGTCTTCATCGCGTCGCCCTTTAGTGTTGTTACGAAAGTTATGCGACTCATCAATCACCACCAAATCATAAGCACCCCAGTTAAACGTCTCTAAATTAATATCGCCCACTCGCCCCGAATCGCGACTCAAATCGGTATGAGATAGAACGGTGTAACTGAAGCGATCGCGCCCAAACGGATTCAACTCACTATTATTTTGAGCCTGATACACCGTCCAATTTTCCCGCAGCTTTTTAGGGCACAGCACCAGCACCCGATAATTGAGCAACTCAAAATATTTGATCACCGCCAGCGCTTCGTAGGTTTTGCCCAAGCCCACGCTATCGGCAATAATGCAGCCGTTGTGAGTCAAAATCTTGTTAATCGCGCCCCGCGCCCCATCTTTTTGAAACTCAAACAACGCCTCCCAGATCGCCGTGTCGATCAGTTGACTTTTCTGACTCAGCAGTCCGCTCAAGTCCTGCTCTGCCAGAAATTGCTCAAAGATATGAAACAGCGTTTTGTAATAAATAAACTGTGGCGAATGAGTTTGATAAAGCTGTTCTAAATACTGCAAGACCTGCGTTTTGACATCTTCAACCAGCGCTGTCATCGCCCCAAATCTCCTCAAACCACGCCTGCAAATCAGACAGATCGCGCTTATCTTGCACTTCTAAATTGAGTTCAATATTATTGCCCGACCTGCCCAACCCCAACCCGCGTACCGTAAAGTTAGAACTGCCCAAAATCGCATCCGGTCTGTCACCCTGTGGAGCAATGTGATACATCTTGCCGTGCAGCAAATTGACCTGCTTAATCGATCGAATCTGCACCTTTTCGCGAATCCAATCCGCACACTCTCGCGCCACGCGCTTTTGCTGAAGCCGATTGCTCAACGTCAATCCTTCGTCTTCGATCTTGAAGGCTTTTTTATCCACGCGATCGGGATCGAGCGACCGCACAAAACGCGGTTCACCAAACAAAAATTGCAGTTCGGCGATCGTCGTCAGGTGTTCTTTCAGCGCTTCAAACGCATAGATCGTGAAATAAGCTGACACGATCGAGAGTTTAGAACCCGATTGAATCTTGGTTTGCAAAAAGTCTCCGACCGTCCCTCGGCTGTGATTGTCTCGAATTCCAGATTGCGATGTCATGCCCAACCTCATTAGAAATCTGACCTTTTATTTCAGTATCGGCACCGAGAATGAGTGAATTCTATATCACCTACGATCGAGCAGTTCACGGATCTCCCTTCAACCTTCTGGTAGAACGGTGAATGACTCAATTCCTCGATCGCAGTCATTCCCAACTTTGGCGCACTCCCTTCCATCCACAATTGTTATAGAATAGTTAAGTTGGCAGTCGCTTCCAGTCTTCAGAACCGAACATCGCGTCAACCCTTCAACCCATATCTGTCTGCCAAGACTGGTGCCGCCCACGGCAACAGACCGATGTTATCTCTGGAGTCTCATGTCTTTTTCAACCCTCGGTCTGTCTGACGAAATCGTTCGTGCGGTCACTGCACGCGGCTATACTGAGCCGACTCCGATTCAGATGCAGGCGATCCCCGCCATTCTGCGCGGCAGCGACTTATTAGCAGGTGCTCAAACAGGCACAGGCAAAACAGCAGGCTTTACACTTCCGCTTCTGCAACGGCTCTCTGAAAAACGCATTTCAGACTTGCCTAGCCATCCTCCAATTCGATCGCTGATTCTCACCCCCACCCGCGAACTCGCCGCCCAAGTCGAAGAAAGCGTCCGCGAATATGGCAAACACCTCAATCTCACCTCAATGGCGATCTTTGGCGGAGTAAACATCAACCCCCAAATTCGTCGCCTCAAAAGCCGCGTCGATATCCTCGTCGCCACCCCCGGACGACTGCTCGACCACTTGCAGCAGCGCACGATCGATTTGTCACACATCGAGATCCTCGTGCTTGATGAAGCCGATCGGATGCTCGATATGGGATTCATTCGCGATATTCGCCGCATTCTTACCAAGCTGCCCCAGCGACGACAAAATCTGCTGTTCTCTGCGACCTTCTCAAATGAGATCAAGTCACTGGCTCAAACGATTCTCAACAATCCCGTCCTAATTGAGGTGGCACCGCCCAAAGCCACCACCGAGCTAATCGACCAAAAAGTCTATCGAGTTGCCCGCGATCGTAAGTCTGAATTGCTGACTCATCTGATTAAGCAACACAATTGGTTTCAGGTGTTGGTGTTTACTCGCACAAAGCACGGTGCCGATCGCTTGTGCAAACAGTTGACTCAAGGAGGCATTACAGCCCTAGCGATTCACGGCAACAAAAGCCAAATGGTGCGGACTCAGACCCTAGCAAAATTTAAGGACGGCAAGGTGCAGGTGCTAGTCGCAACCGATATTGCCGCCCGTGGCATCGATATTAGTGAGTTGCCGCAGGTCGTCAACTTTGATCTCCCCGACGTGCCCGAAGACTATGTGCATCGCATTGGGCGCACAGGTCGAGCAGGGACAGCCGGAGCCGCGCTATCCCTGGTGTGTGTGGATGAATACAAACTTCTCGCAGACATCGAAAAGCAAATGAAGCGATCGCTGCCTCAAGAAGAAGTTGCAGGGTTTGAGCCTGATCCCAACGCCAAGCCTGAGCCGATTCAGCGTCGATCGCCGCGATCGCAGCAGCCCAGAGCAACGGTCACCCCAGGGCGATCGTCTTCCGGCAGACCGCGACAACGATGAGAAACTGACCATACAGCAGTCTCAAACGATTCAACCCTGAGATCCCGCGACCGCACAAACCACTCTGAAGGCATGACCAGAACACGTTTGGAAAGCGTATTTAGACCATCCTGCTGAGATTGAATATCCCGTGGAGGCTGTTTTAGAGATGGCGAACACTTCGTGGAGCAGAGCGATCGCTGGATTGCTCGACTCGGAAGCCCTCAGTTTTGTAGACTGCAAGCCAGATTCTTATCGTCAATGAGCGCAGCAAATCACGGGGTGACCCAATAGGCTGTAGAGACGTTCCGGTGGAACGTCGCCCGTTTTTGCGATGACCTACCGTTCTTGTTACCTCCAATCTTTCCAGTTGAGATTCAAAATCGACGTATCTGGAAACGCCGTTGGGTTTCCATTCGCATTTAAGCGTTTTTGCAACTGCTCCAACTTAGCATTCGCTCTGGGTAGATTTTCGATTAACTGATAGGGCATCGTTCCCGTTTCTAGCGCAAACGATGCAGTGGTTCCAGCAGCAGCTCCGGCTGACCACTCGATCGAGTGAACCCGATATGCCGAGGCGCTGATGTGACCCAGTGCGATGCTTTTGCCCGTCACCAATAAGTTATCGAGTTTCGGCGGAATCATCGCCCGTAAAGGGATCTGAAATGGATAGGTTTCATCGGCTCCCTGCCGCTCTCCAGGGCGTTCTTGATTGCCTGGTTTTTCGGGCGGCGACTCGACCATGCAGGGGTGAAAATCGAGATTATAGTGACCGATGCCCACACTGTCAGGGTAAATATGTGCCCGCGATCGCCACTGCAATTCTTGGGGAGAAACCTTGCCGCGAATCACGTCGATCGTGCGTAACCCCGCCAATGCTGTGGCTAAATTTCGATAGGTGTCGTCAGGGAGATTTTGGTAGTAAGGAGTGTCGCGAAAATTTTTGCGAGAGGCTGAGATTTCGTCGATCGCGAACCCATTCGGATAGCCGTAAGCATAGCGTCCGATCAGCCGCCTCGACTCGCGAATATAGGGATATTTTGACAGTCCATGAGCGGTGCCCATTGGCGAATCAAATCCTTTCAGAAATCGCACATTCGGAAACGGTTTCTTGGTTGCCAGTTTGGCATCGCTCGTGCCTGCTGCAAACCAGTAGAAGTAGCCCAGCGCTTGTTCCTCGCCGCCTTGCAGGCTGCTGACTCGCAGACCTCCTTGCCAGCCTCCGGGCGTAAGCTGCCCCGTTGAAGCAAGCTGCTGTCGCGTATAGAGATAATTATCAACAGACGTGCCGGGAGCATAGTCATTGCCCCAGTTCCAATTCTGCATTGAGATATCACCGGGCGCGATCGTTTTCGACCCCGCGCTAGTTTGAGTGCTCAAAATTCGTCGATAGGTAAAGACCAATTCTGGAGCCGTGGCATATTGGTCAGAATTAAAACTATAGGACTGAGCATACTGCGGATAAAATGCTGGTGGCTCGGCACTTTGAGGCGTTGCCGTTGCCTCCATTGCAAACGTGTAAGTAAACGCCTGTGGACAATAAGGATCATCACTAGAACTAGACGAAGACGGATTGGTATACGATCGTTCATCGATGCCGAGACGATAGGGCAAATCGGCTAACGCTAATAGCTCTCCGGTCTCGGTGGCTTCGACGACATACCATTTTCCAGAGAGCGGCGGCACAAAGCGAACGATCGTTTTTTTGAATCGAGCGGAATCATCTTCGCTGTAGAGGTCGGTGATCGTTTGAGACAATGGCTCACTATTCAAAGGCGGCGCACCCGATGCGGGGCGATGCTGAATGCTGAGAACGGATTGAATCTGTTGCCCTGTGCCAACGCTTCCCACTTGCAAATCCTTGACCACCGTGTTGGGAAAAAATCGCAGTTTACCGTGTCCCTGCTGTTCAGCTTCGTGCAACATGGTTTGCAAAATTTCGTGACCGTCTTTGGGCAAAAAACACACCAGACTCACCCAGCAGTTTCCCGGCGTTTTTTGATCCTTGTGGCGATCGAGGAGTCGCTGACGAAACTCGTTATAGCCCTGGGGAAAATAGAGCCGCGATCGCTGCGTTTTTTTCTCATCCAACGCTGACGTGCCCTGAGACGACACCTGTCCGCCCAGCCAATCTGTGATCTCAGTCAAACAGACCGTATGACCCGATTTTAGCGATTCATAAGCAGTCGCCACGCCTGCCAATCCGCCTCCAACTACCAGCACATCACAAGCAACGTCTTGATCGACCGATCGAGCCGCCACCTGGGGTACACGGACAACCATTGCCGGGAGCAGAGACAGTCCTAAAGCCAAACGGATGTAGAATTTCATAACAGTGACAAACTCAGATGAACTGAAATTGTAGGGTGACTCAGGCAAAGCTGTCACCCACCGAGCGGTTTCGACGGGAGTATGCTGCCTACTAATCTGTGTACTTCATCACAACTTTATGGAAAAGATTACCTTGGTCGCCAGGTCTGTTCATGCCTTACCATAGAGAATCTGGATTCAATCCTGTAGAAGAATAATAATTTATGAAGCACAAGCCATTGCTAGCCGCGACATTCATCACAAGTTTGGCGCTGTTAAATGGGTCAAAAATGACGGCTCAAGGCTCCATTCCAATTCGCGTTGATCGCTGGCTTGCCGTCCAGCAGGTTGAAGGAGCCGTTACTTATCGCCGAGGCACTGCTCAAAAAGCGGCACAAATAGGCGATCGGCTTGAACTGCCAGGAGACAGTCTTTCGACGGGCAAAAACTCCTCAGCTACCCTAATGGTTGACACTGGAGTAGGCACAGTTAGCGTTTCTGAAAACACACTGCTGCGAGTGCAGTCGTTGAGTATGGCTGCTGACAACGGGCGCATTACTCGACTTGAAGTCCCTCGAGGGCGGGTCTCTCTAAAGTTACGTCGCTTTAATCATTCCGGTTCACGTCTCGAAATCAGAACGCCTGCTGGGATGAGCGGCGTTCGAGGAACCGAATTTGGTCTATCCGTTCAGCCGAGTGGCAAAACAGGGCTGGCGACGCGCCAGGGAGTCGTCGTGTTTTCTGCAAACGGAGTCGCGGTTAGAATCGCTGCGGGGTATCAGAACCTTACAGTTTCTGGTGAATCGCCCTCAACCCCTATACGGTTAAAGAATGATCCGAGTTTGCACTATCGAGTGCAGCAAGAAATCGATTCGCAAAGAGTTCGTAGGCTTCGATTGCTGGGTCAAACTGATCCAGTCAATATCCTCACGGTTAATGGTGTTGCCCAATCCACCGATCGTGACGGTCGATTTAGTAGCCTATTTTATGCCTCGTCTCGCCCCCGCGTCAAGGTCGTCGTTACCACCCCGCTTGGAAAAACTGAGACTTATGAACTGGCGCTTGAGTGAGTATGGATGGCGGCTCCTACCAGGAGGCATCACTGCCTTATTGATGGCAGCAATGTTCAAGTTAGGGGCTTTGCAGCCGTTAGAAAATCTGTCTTATAAAGCTCTATTCCAACTTCGGGGAGAGATTCCTTGGGACGATCGCCTGGTGTTAGTGGCGATCGACGATGCCAGCATTCGCAAGCTGGGGCAGTTTCCGTGGTCACGACGCACCTATGCCCAGTTAATTCAGAGGTTAGACAAGGCTGAACCCAGCGTTATTGTTTTTGACGTGCTGTTGTCTGAATCGACCCCCGATGACGCAGTGCTGGCGAATGCCATGTCTCAAGCTGGACAGGTGATCTTGGCACAAGGCAGGGATAGCTCAGGGCAACCTCTACTGCCCGTGTTACCCCTCCGTTCAGCAGCCCTCGCGACCGGGCACATTCTAATTCACCAAGACGCTGATGGACTGATTCGCCGCCTAGAGCCGCAGAACGATGGCGAACGTGCGCTGGGCGTTGCGGCAGTCGAAGGCTACTCTCTGACGCAAGCCGTCGTTCAGTCTCCTGATCTGAGTCAACCCCTCTGGCTCAACTGGGTAGGAACCCTGCCGCGGCAATACTCGTTTGCCGACGTGGTTCAGGGGCAGGTCAACGATCGAGTGTTTCGCAACAAAATTGTGATCGTCGGCGTGACCGCAACAGGCATTGAGCCACAACTCACGCCCTTTGCTCAAACCCCTTTGATGAGTGGGGTGCATCTTCAGGCAACGCTAATCAACAATCTGCTGCAACACAATATCTTGAAGCCGATCGACGGAGCTTGGCTGCTGCTCATTTTTATTGGAGCGGCTCCAGGGTTTGGGTGGCTGATCGGCAATCGCCGTACTGAACAGCAAGTGGCGATCGCGGCGATTTCAAGTTTGGGATGGGTTGGCATAAGCGTTGCTCTCCTGAAGGGAAGCTATTTGCTGCCTGTTGCGCTGCCTCTAGGCTTAGTCTTTACCACAACTCTGACCGCAATCGTGTTAGAGCGTTTAAGACTAAATGCGCTGCTTCAACAGCAAGTGCAACAGCTTTGGCAGGTCTATCAACCCGATCTCGTGAATCCACCGCAGTTGAAATCTGAGTTAGCGCATCCGATGGCTGCTCTGCCCTCCATGCAGCGAGTGACTCAACTCGCCACTTTAACCGAGCAATTTGGACGATCGCAATCGACTCAAGCGGCGATCGCTCGCAGTCTATCAGTCGGGCTAGTTGCTGCCGATTTAGATGGATTGGTTTGGTTTTGCAATCCGGTTGCAGCAGACTGGCTGACTATTCAGCGAGGCAGCCCATTAGAACATCATCTCGTGCCTGAGTGGATCAGTGTTCACGAGTGGGGACAGATCGCAACGCTGCATCAAATCAGTCAAGCACGCCCCTATGAGGTGCAGCGCGGCGACCGATGGATCTCCCTCAAGTTTGAGCCTCTGATCTATCCAGCCAACTCTAAAGACTCCCAGCCATTAGACGGTATTTTATTGCTGTTAGAAGACATCACCGATCGCAAGCGAGTCGAAGAAAATCTAGACCGACAAGTACACGAACTCAATTCCATGAGTCAACTCAAAGATGAGTTTTTGAGTACCGTTTCTCACGAGTTGCGTACGCCGTTAACCAATATGAAAATGGCAATCAAACTCCTCAAGCTCTCGACCGAAGAGACCCGGCGATCGCACTATCTAACCATCCTTGACAAGGAGTGTACGCGTGAATCCGAGCTGATCAACGACTTACTAGACTTGCAGCGTTTAGAATCAGGTGCCCAGACCACCTACCCCGAACCGATTTGTCTGCAAGATTGGTTGCCCTCGATCGTTGAGCCATTCTATAAACGCACCGAAGCACGCCAACAGACTCTCACAGTTACGGTCGCGTCTCAGTTACCCATTCTATTCTCTGACCAGCCCAGCCTAGAGCGTATTCTCGTCGAGCTAGTCAACAACGCTTGCAAATATACGCCCCCGGATGGCGAGATTCTGGTGTTGGCAAATTGGTCGTCGCCCCACATTGAGTTAACCGTCAGCAACTCTGGGGCTGAGATTCCTGAGAAAGAATTTCCTCGCATTTTTGAGCGCTTTTATCGAGTCCCTCAAGCCGACCCCTGGAAACAAGGAGGCACCGGATTAGGATTGGCACTTGTCAAAAAATTAGTCGAGCGGTTGGGTGGCAGCATTCAGGTGCAAAGCGGAGCAGGTTTGACGACTTTTGTGGTGCAATTGCCATTACACGATGACGATTATGAGTAAAGATTCTCAAAAAAGTGCCTGTCCCATAAGGATGTTTCCTTTCAGGACAGGCGCTCAATCAACGTCTTAACGGTTGAAATTTAGTCAACCAAACTAGGCTTTAACTCCACCGTTGGCAACTCACACTCATTTAGAGAGACGGGCACAGGCTGAACGTGCCAGATGCTCTTGCAATACTCACTAATCGTGTAATCTGATGAGAACTTGCCCATCCGCGCCACATTCAAGATTGACATCCGCGTCCAGTGAGTTTGATCTTGATATGCCAGACTCACCTTCTCTTGGCAATCGGCATAAAACTGGTAGTCTGCCAGCAGCATATACTCATCTTTATATAAGAGTGAGTCTACGATCGACTTAAATAGCTCCGGTTCTTTGGGCGAGAAGAAACCAGACGCAATCTGATCGATCACAGTTTTGAGTTCGGCATTGTTGCGGTAGTAGGCTAAGGAATTGTAGCCCTGAGCCTTCATTGCCATCACTTCTTGAGCATTTAACCCAAACAGGAAGAAGTTTTCTTCGCCCACTTCTTCACGAATCTCGACGTTAGCACCATCGAGAGTGCCGATCGTCAGTGCCCCGCTCAGAGCAAATTTCATGTTCCCGGTGCCAGAGGCTTCTTTTCCGGCGGTTGAAATTTGTTCAGATAGGTCAGCAGCCGGATAGGTAATCTGCCCCAGCGAGACCGAGAAGTTGCCCAAAAACGCGACCTTCAACAACCCTTTGACATCAGGGTCGTTGTTGACGACTTCAGCGATCGAGTTGATTAGTTTGATGATCAGTTTTGCCATGAAGTAGCCAGGAGCCGCTTTACCACCAAAGATAAAGGTTCTGGGAACGTCAGTTGGGTTAGCACCGTGCTGTTTAATCCGGTTATAGAGAGCGATGACGTGCAGGGCGTTTAGCAATTGCCGCTTATATTCGTGGATGCGTTTGACCTGAACATCAAACAGCGAATCGGGATCGATTTCGAGATCGCTGTTGCTCTGGATATAATCCGCAAGGGTACGCTTGTTGTCTTGCTTAATCTCACGCCATGCTTTTTGGAATTCAACATCATCCGCAAAGGCTTCTAGCTGTCTCAGTTCTGACAGATCTTTGACCCAGCGATCGCCAATCTTGCTCGTAATCAAAGCCGAGAGTTTGGGATTGCTCATCAACAGCCAGCGACGCGGAGTTACGCCATTCGTCTTGTTTTGAAACTTCTCTGGATACATCTCAAAAAAGTCACGCATCACATCGTGCTTGAGCAACTCAGTATGTAGTGCCGCAACGCCGTTTGTGGTGTGACTACCCACAAATGCTAGATACGCCATGCGAATGTGCTTATCATCGCCTTCCTGAATCAGCGACATCCGCTCAAGTCGCGCCCGATCGCCCGGAAACTTCTGCCGAATCTCGTCTAAAAAGCGGGAGTTGATTTCGTAAATAATCTCTAGATGACGCGGCAGTAACCGTCCAAACAAGCCGACTGACCAACGTTCTAGCGCCTCGATCAGCAGCGTGTGGTTGGTGTAAGCAAAGGTGTGCTGGGTAATGTCCCACGCCTTATCCCAGGTGAGAGCATGTTCGTCGATCAAGAGTCGCATCAGTTCGGCAACTCCGATCGAGGGGTGAGTGTCGTTTAACTGAATCGCCACTTTCTCAGGGAACGTATCGAAATTATCGTGGTTGCGTAAATACGATCGAATAATATCTTGCAGCGAACAGGACACAAAGAAATATTGCTGCTGAAGCCGCAGTTCTTTTCCTTGAGGGGTGTGGTCGTTGGGATAGAGAACTTTTGAAATGTTTTCTGAGAAGGTTTTTTCAGACACCGCTTGCGTATATTCGCCCGCGTCAAACACCTGGAAGTTAAAGTCTTCACTCGCTTTAGCACTCCAGAGGCGCAGAGTGTTGACGGTGTTGTTGCGATATCCCGGCACAGGCGTATCGTAGGGCACACCATAGACCGTCGCTTGCGGAACCCACCGGACTCGATAGCCGCCCTGAGCGTCGGTGACTGCCTCAGTGTGACCGCCCAGCTTGACTTCGACGGTGTAATCGTTGCGAGCAATCTCCCAGGGGTTGCCATAGCGCAGCCAGTTATCGGGGCGTTCGCGCTGCCAGCCATCGACAATCAGTTGGTCAAAAATGCCAAATTCGTAGCGAATTCCATATCCCATCGCGGGGATTTCCAAGGTCGCCAGCGAGTCAAGAAAACAAGCGGCGAGTCGCCCAAGCCCACCATTGCCTAAGCCAGGTTCTTCCTCCCGCTCTAGCAGGTCGTCCAAGTTTAGCCCCATCTCTTTGGCAGCTTCTTTCATCTCGTCATAAATGCCCAGGTTGATCAAGTTGTGAGATGAAAGTCGCCCAACTAGAAACTCGGCAGAGAGATAATAAACAACTTTGGTGTCTTTCTTAAAATAAGTTTGTGCGGTTTTAATGCGGCGATCGGTCAGGCGATCGCGCACGCTGTAAGCCAACGCCATGTAGTAATCATTGAGCGTGGCAAACTGCTCATCTCTGCCCTGAATATAGTAGAGGTTGTCTTTCAGGGCTTGCTTGAGGTTTTCCAGGGTCATTCCTGTGCGATCGTTCTTACCAGACATAGGCTGTTTTGCTGTCTCCTACAAATTGGCTAATTTTGTCCGCATTGGGCACCCTACAACTGGCGATTGCCCAGAAGAAGTAACCAAGACTACACTAAACGATGATTTTAACTAAACTTGGGAGAAGTTAAACAAAATAACAGAAAGGCGATCGGTCGATCGTTGGGGATCGCCTTTTTTGGTCGGTTGAAGCTCTAGAAGGCATCTCTTAATCAGGGTTGGGCACCAATGTCGCCGATCGGGGCTTCAACTCAATTTAGATATCTAGGGTTGCAAATCCCTTTAAGCCTCCCTAACCCTCTTTAAAAAAGGGGACTTAAGAGAATTTTCAACGTTAAAGAATCCACCATAGAATCTGTAAAGTACGCTCTAATCGTTGGGAAAATTAGCCTACACAACGTCTCATTTTTAGAATTAATCGATTTTTTTTAGCACTGCTCCTAGCATTTCTACCAGGTGATCGATGTGTTGTTTTTGAATGATCAGAGGTGGAGACAGTGCAATAATATCGCCCGTCGTCCGAATTAATAATCCGTTCTCAAAGCAACGCACAAAGCAATCATAAGCACGATTCCCAACTTTACCAGGAATTGATTCTAATTCGATTCCGGCAACTAATCCCAGATTGCGGATATCGATAACGTGGGGAAACCCTTTGAGCGAGTGAACTGCGTCTTCCCAGTAGCCAGACAAATGGTTTGCATGGTCAAACAAGCCCTCTTCTTCGTAGATATCCAGCGTAGCTTGAGCCGCTGCACACGCGAGAGGATGCCCGGAATAGGTGTAACCATGAAAAAGCTCGATCGCGTTCTCTGCCCCGTGCATAAACGCATCATAAATGCCGTCACGCGCAAACACTGCTCCCATCGGCACCGCCGCATTCGTAATGCCTTTCGCCACGCACATCAAATCCGGGAGGACTCCAAAATAGTCAGTAGCAAACCCCGTTCCCAGTCGTCCAAATCCGGTGATCACTTCGTCGAAAATTAGGAGAATGCCGTGGCGATCGCAGATCGATCTTAGCCGTTCTAAATACCCTTTAGGAGGAACCAACACTCCGGTCGAGCCAGCCACGGGTTCGACCATGACGGCTGCGATCGTCGAGGCATCGTGAAGCGTCACCAGTCGCTCTAGCTCATCGGCTAAATGTGCGCCCCACTCTGGCTGACCGCGAGTAAACGCATTCTGCTCTAAATTGTGCGTGTGGGGCAGAGTGATCAACCCCCGGAAGCAAACTGCCAAAGAACTTGCGATTGGGGGCAATGCCGCCGACTGAGATGCCGCCAAAGCCTACGCCATGATAGCCGCGCTCTCGTCCGATCAGTCGCGTTCGGCTGCTGTCTCCTCGAACCCGATGATATGCCAGCGCAATTTTAAGGGCAGAATCGACGGCTTCAGATCCAGAGTTTGCAAAGAAAACGTGGTTTAAGTCTCCGGGCAGCATTTTAGCAAGACGATCGGCTAACGCAAACGGAGCCGGATGACCCATTTGAAACGTGGGGGCAAAGTCGAGGGTGGCTGCCTGGGTTTGGATTGCGGCAATAATTTTTTCGCGGCAATGTCCAGCGTTGACGCACCATAACCCTGCGGTGCCGTCGAGTACCTGACGATCGTCAACAGTGGTGTAATACATTCCGTTGGCAGACACCATTAACCGAGGCTGCGATTTAAACTGACGATTTGCGGTGAATGGCATCCAGAAAGCGTCAAGGCTGTCTGGCATCGAAGAGTTGAAAAGCTCTTTCATGGTGAGTGCCTAATGAAATTTCTAAAGATTGAATAAACCGCAAAATAACCCTTACAGTCATCGCAGGGTTTAATCGTCTGTTATTTACAGTATCGGCTGAATGGGTAGTGGCGATCGCTAAAATCGATCAAGGGACTCCGCACTCACTGCCTTGCCCCTATCTCGCGCGATCGAGCCGCTTTATTCAGCCGCTTTTTTGCGACCTCTAGTAAAAGGGGGTTTAGCAACCGCTTTTGTCGAGGTGGTTTTGGCTTTGGTTGCCGCAGGTTTTTCCTTAGCTGCCGGAGCAGATTTTGCAGGAGTCTTAGCAGTCGTTTTGGCTTTGGCTGCTGTGGTTGCGTCAGGGCGTTTTGCAGGAGCCTCTTCTGCGGCAGGCTTTACGGATGCCCCGTTTGCGGCTCCATTCGTCAATGTCACCGTTTCTGGATTTAGCGTAATACCTTGCGTTTTACGTCGTCTTCTCGTTTTGGGCTTGCTACCATCTTTTTCTCTACGCGCAGATGAGAGGTAATATTTCAGCGTTGACGGGCTGATTTCCACTCCCTTTTCCGTTAGCATTTTTGAAACTTCTGCGTAGCTATAGCCACGATCGAGCGCTGCTGAAATTGGTTCTTTTAGCAAATCGATCGCTTCTCGCAGTGACCAAATTTCTTTAGGCTTTTCGGGTAAATCTCCTAAGATTGACGATGCACTGCTGATTGCACCTTTTGACACTAGCGTTGATGTGGGTGATCTTCGCTTGGTTATTGCCATTTTGTTGTCCTCAATAATGGGGTGATGTAAATTAATTTCTCCAGGTATCCCCTAACAGAAGGTTTTAACCCGATGAGCTTTGACAAACGATGTGTGACTCGTGGAGACTGCTAGATTGATTTTTCAATTCGCGAGCCGTTGACGCTGCTGTCACCATTATGACCATCGTCGTCAATTATAGAGACCTTTTAGAATTTGGAATCAAATCTTAAAAAAATCGTTTCTAGGATTGGAGGAAGCGATCGCGGTAGTTGCTCTAACAGTCATCTCAGCTTTATCAATGTCACCACTTTTATAATCGCCCGTGAATCATATCTTCTCGTTTGCTCAAAGATGGTCACTGTTAGTTAGTTTGTATTCCTAAGATTGATGGGACTGCTAACCCAACCGTTGAGCGATCGTGCAAAAGAGCGGGGCAAGCAGCAATGCTGGAAGAAATGCCGCGATGCTTACCTGTGTGATTTCTAGTAAGTTCAATCCCAATCCCATAATCATTAAGCCACCCACTCCAGAGGTTAATAACACTTGAGGGGCATTCACTGGATCGGGCAGCACTTGCGCCAAAAAACCAGCGCAGAGCGATAATCCACCCTGATAGAACAAAATGGCAATGCTAGAGAATCCGACCCCGATGCCGTAGCTGCTGCTGAGGGCGATCGAGGCTAACCCATCCATTGCAGATTTGATCGATAACAGCGCATGGTCGCCCGATATGCCGTTATTGAGGCTGCCCAAAATTGCGAGAGGACCAATGCAAAACAATAGACTGGCGGCGACAAATCCTTCAGTAAAGTTGCCACCTCCTTTGAAGAGATCGCGCAGCCAGTTGCCGATCGTTTGCAGTTGGGTTTCGATCTGCCACCACTCACCGAGCAGACCGCCCAAAACGATCGCTAACAGTCCAATAATTACCCCATCGATCGAACCTGCTTTGACTTTTAATAAACTGCCTGCCAAGGTGACTCCTAAAAACAGCGTCAGCAAGCCGAGCCCTTGGGTAATGATGCGCTGCATTCGAGTCGGCAGACTTTCGGTTAAGACAAGTCCGATGAGGGTGCCTCCGAGGATGGTAGCGACGTTGATCCAGGTGCCGCTAGTTTTATCCCACAGGCTGAGTGCTGGCGGATGGATCAAAAGATGGGTGATTGGAATCAAGATATAGACTTCCTTAATGACAACTCGCTCATTTAGCGTAGCGATTGGCGATCGTATCGTTTCTGTTGTCGATTAGGACTGGATGAATCTCGATCGCGGTTCTCTCGATAGTAGGGTTAGTCTGTCTCAAGACAGAAACAATCGGGTCTAATTGAGAGCTACTATCAAGCACAAGCTGTTTTATAGCTGCTGTTTGGGTGTTTGTATGGGCAGGAGGGCAAGTCCTTTGCTCTAAGAACATCTGAATCGATCGCTCATTTTCTAGGCAATACATGGCTGTTGCCAGAACAATTTCTCCCCCTGTCCCACTCACAATTTGTTATGACATCAAGCAATTTGGCACTGGTCGAGGAGTTCTTCTTACTCATGCAAACTCCGTCATCAACTGAAGCAGAACCGACTCTGATTTCAACCTCGATCGACCTGACGGAATTTGAGTTTACGGATGCAGAACTCCAGAAGTTAAGACGACTAACTCAAAGGTTAGAACTGGCATTATTAACTGAGTTTTGTAACTATTTTGAGGTGGCATCAGTGCTGGTGGAGGTGCGCGATGTTAACCGATAAAGAGCCATTTTGCAGAGTTAAGGACTGGCACAAAGCTAGAAGTTCTCGCGACGTTGACCGGGGTTTCGGCTTTGCTCAACCCCCTAGAGGAGAGGAGAGGGCTGAACGAAGTCGAAGTCCAATCAGTTAGTTGATACCTTCAAATATCTTTTTGGATGGAGTCACTGGCGATCGTCCCATCAAACACGACAATAAAGGTCGCAGTCGGGATGCGTTGCTGTAGAAGCTGAAGATGTCCGTCTGCATCGGCTCGTCGGTGGAAGCGCTCAATCACGACTCGCTGCATTTTGGGTAAAAGACGCACAATCGCCCAGTGCTTCAAACGGTCACTGTAGGTCATAATTAGGTTTGTCTCTATTGCAAATGGGGACTACTGCCGATGCTGAGAAGTTGGACGCTAAGCAGCATCGGCTTCAATCGAAGGGTATTTCAAGATGGGTACTACTCATTATACACAGATAATTCCATTTGGAAACTATTTATTCCGTTTGGAATCTGAGTTATTCAACGATGAGCTTCTAACAGAATCTTGTGAATGGGAACAGCAGGCAAAGCGCTTAAGCAGGTGTTAGCGACCTACAGAATCAGTCAAATTCAACTAGCATCCACGATGGGGATTGCTTCTGGAAACATTAGCCGATGGGTGAACGAAAATCGAGATCCTTCTGCTGAATCAGCGATCGATATCCGAGATGCGCTTGAGACGATTGATCCAGCCGCAGCGAAGGCATTTACTCTTCTTTATTGGGAGAGGCGGATCATGGACGAAAAAGAGTGACTGAAGCGATCATAAAACAGTTAAATTAAGCCTCTTTGACATCGAGAGGCAACACTCTCAATTGCTGATTTTGCCAGTCTGGCTCTAACCCCAAATCTTTGAGGGGATTAACCCCAATAAAGGGTCTTGTCCTGCTGGTGGCTCATGACAGCTCTTAGAACATTTGTATGGGCTTTCAGAAGAATCGTGTGCGTATCAGTGCCCAAGCGAGGATAAACCAGATACCTGCTGCCTTATAGAATATCTCTTTGTAAATTTCTTCGGAGGGAATATGCACGAGCAACTTTTGAAGGAAATATCTACGAGTGTAGCCAGAAAGTTTCTAAGAGTTGTCTCGCACACATAGTTCTGCAACTAAATCTCAACAGACAACCTAGAAGGCTAATTGAAGCGAGTTCATCCACGCTTGAGGATTTTCAAATCTTATGCGTGATTTGTCTTTTCGTCGGCTGCAAGGAGTAAATATATATCAGAGTTTTATTTCTACACAACTCTCTGACTACGCCCGATCGAGCCAGCTAGTTAACCCCAATGCTGCAACGGTCGCCACAAAATGCCCTGCGATCCCATTCATGTTAGCCATCGCGACAAAGACATCGACCGATCGAATAATCCGACTCGGATCGTAGATGGCAACCCCTTGAGGTTGAGTGATCGACTTCGACAGCAAGACCCCTAATGAGGCTCCTCCGCCCAAAATCGTGACCCCTAACCCTACCAAACCCACGATCGCGCCCAAACGTAAGACCTGCATCACATCTGCCTTTTTGGGATGCGCCGCCGGATTTGGGTTTCGGAGCCGTCTCGCAAATTGCGTATATCGGAACGCTAAATAGAGATCAAACAACAGCACCGCTAACCCGCAGGTTGCCCAAAAAATGCCAATGCCCAAGCCCGGAGTCACCCCCTGAGCAATGCCGCCACCTGGAAGAGGAGTCACTACCGATTGGGTAAAGCTTCGCCCAGAGATAGCAAGCGCTAACACTAGACCCGATGCGGCAGTTAACACTAGCTCTAACCAAAAACTTGCCCAACCTGCCAGACGCAACGCGATCGCGATTCGCTGTAGTTTATGAGAATCGTGAGTGTGAGTTTCGGGCTGAGGTTGCATCGTGATCACCGTAGTCTAGACACAGGTTTGCAACAGACTAACGTGATTGATTTAGGTGAGGCAACTTTCTTAAGAGAGAGTAATCACTAAATCTTAAAACCCCGATGCGACTCCCTCGCCTCTGGGATCTGCTGCCCCTTCTAGAGAACCATCGGGCAACACCACGATCGCGTTGGCATTTCCCCAACTGGGGCGTTCTTCGATCTGATATCCTCGGCGTTTTAGCTCGGCGATCGTCAACGTGTCTAATCCCCACTGCTCGACGTTGAGGCGATCGGGCAGCCATTGATGATGCACACGCGGAGCCGCAACTGCTTTGCGAATATCCATATCGTAGACCAGCACGTTTAAGACAATTTGCAATACCGTTGTAATGATCGTGCTGCCGCCAGGTGAGCCTACGGCTAATCGCAGCCGACCGTTTTCAGTGATGATCGTCGGGGTCATGCTCGATAGCGGAATTTTGTTCGGCGCGATCGCGTTGGCAGTTCCGCCCACGAGTCCAAACGCGTTGGGAGTGTTGGGCGCGATCGCAAAGTCGTCCATCTCGTTGTTTAAGACGATGCCCGTTCCTTTGGCGACGACTCCTGCACCAAAACCGAGATTCACTGTGAACGTTAAGCTGACAGCATTGTGATCGCGATCCACCACCGTGAGATGACTCGTTTCAACCGATTCTTTAGTGAGACGTTGCAGCAATGCAGGGTCAACTGCTTTCACCTGACTCGAAGGAGTCGCTTTTTGAGGGTTGATTTCCTGCCGTCGTTTTTGAGCATAGATCGGGCTAATCAGCGCCTTAACCGGGACTTTGACAAAATCAGGATCGCCGAGATAAGTCGCACGATCGGCGTAAGCAATTCGCATCGACTCGACCAACAAATGCAGCGCATCGGGACTGTGCCACCCTAACGTCTTCAAATCTGTGTCGCCAATTATGTTGAGAATTTGCAGCAGATGCACTCCTCCTGACGAAGGCGG
Organism: Phormidesmis sp.; assembly: GCA_965277365.1. GTDB lineage: Bacteria > Cyanobacteriota > Cyanobacteriia > Leptolyngbyales > Leptolyngbyaceae > Phormidesmis_A. The sequence goes on from CBDICO010000012.1 coordinate 621,946, forward strand.
CGGCATTGAACAAACTCGTGCTTTCCGAAAATCACCACATACCGGATCGCGCCAAGTCGGACGATATTGCTGCAAATCTTTTTGTGTAATCAATCCGTGATTTGCTACCATATCAGTCGCGATCGCCGTCGCAATCGTCCCTGTATAAAAATCTTGAGGGTTTTGAGACACCGATCGTAATGTAGCGGCTAATTCCGGCTGCACTAACTGCTCACCTACTTGATAACTCTTTCCGTTGTGAGTAAAAATCTTCTGTGCATCAGGATTTTTGAGCAACGTTGGCAGCCGCATTGCTGTTGCGGTTACAATCGCCAACTCACCGGAAAACCATTTTCTGCTAACTGAATCGCTGGAGCAATCACCGTTTTCACGGTAAGCGTCCATATTTGCGTTGCACTTCATAGAGTCCTGCGATCGTGCCGGGTGTTGCCACTGCCAAATATCCATTCGTACTCGCGTTTGGGCGCACCTTTCCCTGGTTGTCCAAATACATGGTTTTCATGGCATTGAGCGGCGCACGTTCTCGAAAATCTAATGCCTTTGTCTCATTGCTTTTTGCTTGATACATCAACAAAAATCCGCCTCCACCCAGCCCCGCCGAAAATGGCTCAACCACCGAAATCGCAAAGGTTGTGGCAACGGCTGCATCTACCGCGTTTCCTCCCTGTTGCAGCATTGATAGCCCCGCCTGAGTCGCAAGCGGATGGGCAGACACGACCATGCCTTGACTCGCCCGATCGAGCAAAACGGTTGGAGCCGCGATCGCTGGAGTCGATCGAACCAGCGCGATCGAGACGACAACGCTCAGAGAGCAGATTCTTTTAATGGATCGAAACGAGTTTACATATCCCATAAATTTGTCACTCCCTGTTTTAATGCGGATAAACTGCTAACCCGATCGAGCCTAAAAGCGCGATCGCCAACCAACTCAAAAAAACCAGTCGTGTCAACGTCAACGCCTGCCGAATTCGCTCAGGAGTAATCGGCTGAGTGGGGTTCCCTAACAGAGGTTTGTGCTTTTCTACCCCGTGATACCAATTGGTTCCACCGACCTGCACCCCCAAGACTACCGCATAGGCGCACTCGCTCCAACCAGAATTAGGGCTGGAATCTTTAGGGGCATCTCGTTGGCAAATTCGCCAAATGTCACGAGGCTTTCTAGAGAGAAACGCTAAGGTCAACACTGTTAATCGGCACGGAAGCCAGGTGAGAACATCATCTGTTTTAGCGCTACACCAACCGATGTCTCGATACGGGTGGGTACGATATCCTATCATCGAATCTAATGTACTAGCCGCTTTATACGACAACGCGAACGGAACGCTCCCAACAACTGGCAGGAATGAACCGAGCAACGCATAGAATAACGGAGCCATCACACCATCGGTTGCATTTTCAGTCACCGTCTCTAACACCGCCCGTAAAACCTCTGATTCAGACAAGTTTTCGGTATCGCGTCCAACATATTGCTTTAGCCGCGATCGGGCATGATTGAGATCCCCATCTGCTAAAGGTTGCAACACATCTGCTGCTGCCGATCGTAAACTTCGCCCTGCAAAACAACTCGCTAACAAAATACTCGAAATCGTTACTCCGAATGCTGGATGTAATGCTGCTGAGATTGACACAATCACCCATCCGATAACACCACTGCCTACGATCATGAGAATCGTGAGGATCATTCCTGCAAATCGCAACGATGCCGGATGCTTGAATTCCTTTAAAGCCAGTCTTGTGTAGTGATGGATCGTCCACCCCATCACTTGCACCGGATGTAGCCATCCCCACGGATCACCGATCAGATAATCAAGGAGAGCAGCGATCACGATCACGCTAATTCCCGTCCACGAATCAAACCACAAAGCTTGCTTCCTCCCCCTGGGCAGCCTGCCAGCTTCGCGCATCGTAATAGAGGTCTTCTAGAGAGATGCCATAAAGCGCCTCTTTTAGCTTTTTGTGAAGTCGATTCCACAAGCTAAACGTCACCCAGTCTTCGGCTTGTGCCCCGTCAGGAGTGTGACGCGGTAACGGTTCGACGCTTTCTCCCACCGCTTCTAAGATTTGCCCTAGCGAAATTTGTGCAGGAGGACGTGCCAACTGATAGCCACCATGAGCGCCGCGCACAGAAATCACCAAATTTGCCCGCCGCATCTCAATCAGCAACTTCTCTAAATAGGGGGCTGGCAAATCTTGTCGTTGCGCGATCGCTTTCACTGCCGCAGGACCATACTCCGGCTGAAAGCTGAGATCGAGCAAAGCTTTGACGCTATAGTGTCCGCGAGTCGTTAACTTCAAGAGAATGGGTTGCAAGGAGGACGATAGCTCAGTATCGCATCATCCCCCAACCTACCGCAGACAATTTTAGGCAGTCATTAACGTCGCAACTTCAACAACTCTTGAGGAGATGCAATTAGCTTCAGCTTTAACGAGACAATCTCTTGCTGACCGTTCAGTGTAAAAAGCCATGACACACCCACACCAAACCAAGGCGTTTTTACCCGACCCGTTACTTGAATCTCAGTGCAGCCATCCTCTAAAACTTGCCCGATCGTTTCCTGCTGCGGTTGAGCCGTGATTCCCTTCGCCTCAGCGTTGAGATAGTGCTCGATCGCGTCTCGACCTACGACAGGTGATTCAAATGGCGGGTGTAGCGTAGCATCTGTCGCAAACTGTTGACTTGTCGCCTCATAGTCACCCGCATTGAAGGACTCAAAATAACTCAGGATCGTGGGAGTTGTGATGTCTACGATCGGGAGAGTCGCAGCATCAGAGTCAGCAGTTTGCATAGCGGCTTAATAATGAAGTTTAACCGCACAATAAACAAAAGAAGCAGGACGAGTCCTGCCTCTAGGGAGATATTTGACTAATGAGTTGACCGAGGAAAATCTCGATAGACCTATACTGCAACATATCTTCACAAATTGCAACCAAAGTTAGGCTGCTTCTATCTGTCTTACGAACCTCGCACCCTAACATTGAGACAACTCTCGCGATCGCTACGATTCCACCGTAGATATTAAAGATGACCGATCGAGATTCAACTCTCACAGATCAAATTAAACAAAAAGCCTTAGACGTTGGATTTCATAAGGTTGGAGTCGCGATCGTGCCCATCGGGTCAGACGACGAAAAAGCGGCAGTCATTTCGCTGCAAAGCTGGCTCAATCGAGACTATCAGGCAGACATGGCATGGATGACGCACTCCAAACGGCAAAATCTCCGTTTAGTGATGCCTGAAGTCCGATCAGTGATTTGCGTTGCCCTTAACTACTACACACCGCACGATCGACCCGATGGTGCTCAGTACGCTAAAATTTCTCGCTACGGTTGGGGGCGAGACTATCACCGGATTTTGCACAAAAAACTTAAGGCGTTGTCCAGTTGGATAGCGGCACAAGGCGACGACATTCAAGCGCGATACTATGCAGATACTGGACCCGTGCAAGACAAATTTTGGGCACAGCAGGCAGGCATCGGCTGGATCGCCAAAAACAGCAACGTGATTACGCGAGACTACGGCTCCTGGGTGTTTCTCGGCGAAGTGTTGACCAATTTAGAACTCGTTCGTGATCGTCCTCACACCGCCCACTGCGGCACTTGCACCCGATGCCTTGATGCCTGCCCCACCGGAGCCATCACGCAACCTTTTGTCGTCGATGCCAATCGCTGCATTGCCTATCACACGATCGAGAACCGTGCTGAAGCCCTCCCCGAAACCATCACGCCACATCTTCAGGGCTGGGTTGCTGGCTGCGATATTTGCCAAGATGTCTGCCCCTGGAATCAGCGCTTTGCTCAGGAGACTGATGTGACCGACTTTCAGCCTTACCCCGACAACATTGCTCCAACTCTCGTCGAGTTAGCCGAGATGTCAGACGAAGACTACGATCGGCGCTTTCCGGCTTCTGCCTTGAGACGCATTAAACCTGCCATGATGCGCCGAAATGCTCGATCGAACTTAGACCGTTAAATAGCGTCTCTGAAATGCCTGGGGCATCATAGAGATAGAGATACACGATTCACCTAAATTAAAGCTTTAGAGGAGAAAAATAGGTGGCTGCAACCGACTTTAAAGATTATTACGCGCTTCTCGGAGTCACCAAGACTGCCAGCATAGATGAAATTAAGAAAGCGTTTCGTAAACTGGCGCGGCAATATCATCCTGATATGAATCCGGGTGACAAAGCAGCCGAGGCTCGATTTAAAGAAATCAACGAAGCTTATGAAGTGCTATCTGACACCGATAAGCGCCAAAAATATGATCAGTTTGGGCAATATTGGCAACAGGCAGACCGAGCCGGGGCACCTAGAGGTGGAGGACGATCGCCCTTTACCAACACCAGTCCCGGCTTTGACGAATTTGAATTTGGGCGCTACGGCAGCTTTGATGAATTTGTCAATGATCTCCTTGGACGCGCCGCTACAGGATATGGGCGGACTGCCGATCCCTTTAGCGGCTATCGCACCTCACCGGGTGGCTCAGGGTTTGGCTCTGATGATCGCGCCACTGCCGGAGTCAATTTGGATGTCGAAGCGCCCATTTCGCTGACCTTTGCAGAGGCGTTTAATGGCGCACAAAAACGGTTGGGCATTGGCGGCGAAACGTTTGATGTCAACATTCCCGCAGGTGCCAAAGCTGGGACACGCATTCGGATGCGCGGCAAGGGGCGCTTTAGCCCTCACTACACGAGTCAACGCGGCGATCTCTATCTGATTGTTGAACTCACGCCGCATCCGTTCTTTCAGCTTGACGGAGACAACAATTTAGTCTGTGAAGTGCCGATCGCGCCTGATGAAGCCGTTTTAGGGACTCAAATTGAAGTTCCGACTCCTGATGGCACGGTGAAAGTTAACGTTCCGACTGGGGTGCGATCTGGTCAATCGCTGCGACTGCGAGGCAAGGGTTGGAAAAATCTCAAAGGCGAGAGAACTGATCTGATGATCAAGCTGACGATCGTGCCTCCTAAAGAGTTGAGCGAGATCGAACGAGAATCTTATGAGAAGATCCGCGACAACCGCCGTTCTGATCCGCGCAGTCATCTCGCAGGAATCAAACTTTAACGTTCAGCTTCAATTCTGGTTGTGATGCGGCGATCGTGTCTAAAGAGCGCTAACGCATTGCATTCTCCGTGAATTCTCTATTGTCCGTAAATCTCTCTATTGCTTACAGATCCGATTTGAATTTGTGTGCGTATACCTGCGTGTGTCGGCTTGAGACAGCTTTAACCCTAGCGTCAAGCTCACAGACAGGATAAAGAGTTTTAAGGAGAGTCATTATGAGAATCAATGTCCGGGGTAGCACTGATGCACTGGCTGGCAAATGCACCTTTCTTCTAGAGAAATCTGTCCTCAATAAGGTCGTTTCTTTCATTCAGCGATCGGCTAAAGGTTGGCTCCGCATGACTGGAATTTGTGCGATCTTACTGGCGACGTTTTTAACAGCCTTTCCCGCTTTGGCTTCAGACCACCAAGACACCACTTTTTTAGCCACTAAGCTGACCGCTGCCGACTTGACTGATTTGTTTGTGTTTGAGAGTCCGAGTGATCCGAGCAAAGTCGTTTTAGCAATGGACTTTGACCCCCTCATTACTCACGGCGAGGTGAGACCGTTTGACCCTGCCGTTCTTTATCAATTTAAGATCGATAAGACGGGCGACAACGTTGAGGATCTGGTGCTGCAATTTCGGGTGAATGGTCGTGGACGCAAGCAGTCTGTTTCAGTATTTGGTCCAGGTCGCCCCCACAAAGTGGGCACCGTATCACAACTGATTCGCGAAACTTGCAGGGGGGCGTTGAATCAGACGTTTAAACCGAGCAGGGGAGTAAACGTTTTTGTAGGAGAACGCAAAGATCCCTTCTTCTTTGATCTGGAGCAATTCTTTAAGATTTTGCCCGATCGTAACTATCAAGCCCAGCCGAATCCTGGTCCGCCGCTCACGGTCACCGCGTTTAGACCTCCGGGTCAAGCCAAAGACACGCTGGCTCCATTTAACGTGCATTCAATTGTGGTCGAGCTACCCAGAAGTCTGTTAGGGACTGGAAAGATCGGTGCCTGGATCACCACCAGCGTTCAATCTCCCAGATTCAGAGGCGGCAATTATGTCCAAATTGAGCGATTAGCCGTCCCAGCGTTGAATGAATTGTTTATGGATTTCAAAGCGCACAACAAAAGTAATCTTCAGACTCCGACCGTCGATGCGCCCAATCAGTCAAACTTTATTCAATCGTTTGTGAAGACGATCGGGCGACCCAAAGGCATCGCAGATGCGGTGATCTCGGTCGCGATTCCAGATGTGATTAAAGCCGACTTGTCTAAACCAACGGGGAGCTATTTTGGCACTCAGTTAGGTCAAAACTTTGGCGGCAGACGACCGAAAGATGACGTGATTGATGTGACAGCATCGGTTGTGTTTGGCAGCGCGGTGACTGGCATTACAGCGGGTGCCATTCCAGCGTTGACCAGCGACAACGTCGGTGCAAATGATGCCAACTTTCTGCCCAAGTTCCCTTATTTAGGTAATCCTCTTTAAGGGCTATGACTAGACGATCATTGGGGCTGTTTTGGGTGTTAGTCAGCCTCCTAGTGTTTCTGCTAGGGCACCCGTCTACACTCGCGTTGGGCTTTGGCAAAGAGTTGATTGCTGCTCAGATGCAATCAGATTTGGTGTTTCCCGATTATCTAGAGCGCGATGGAATTATCCGCAACTATGAGCAGCAGGTGCGTCAGTCTCCTGATTCATTTCTGCTGTTGCGATTGCTGGCTGATCACTATCTCAAACGCTTTCGAGAACGGGCAGATGTCGAAGATTTGCTCCGTGCCGAACAAGCAGCCCGACGATCGCTAGCGCTGCAACCGCGTCATAACGAGGGGGCTTTGATGTTGTTAGCCTCAACGTTGCTCTCACAGCATCAATTTCAGGAGGCGTTGCAGGTTGTGACGGATGCTGAAAAATTGACTGCGACTGATCAGATTGCGTCTCTCAAAGCCTCAATTCAGATGGAGTTGGGGGATTATGAATCGGCTCGTCAATTCTTGCAAACGCTGACAACTGAATCAGGTGACAACTCAGGACATAGTGCAGTATTGGCTCGATACCTGGAATTAACCAGCCACTTATCGGCAGCGCGACAACAGATGGACTCCGCCATGCAGCAAATGGATGAGTTCTACACTAACCCTGCTGAGACACGTGCCTGGTTTCATGTGAGAGCGGGTGATCTGGCATTTTTGGCGGGCGATTTGGCTCGATCTCAGCAGCGATATCGAGAAGCGATCGCCCTCTTTCCTCACGATGTAGCGGCATTTACGGGTTTGGCTCGACTCTATGCCGCTCAACATCGATGGCAAGCCTCTTTAGAAGCTGCCAATCAGGGCGTTGAGTGGGTGCCGCTCGTCGAAACGCTGGCATATAAAGCAGACGCACAACAGGCTCTCGGAGACTCACCGGGAGCCGCCGCTACCCAGGATCTGATCGAAGTGGTAGCACGCCTCAGCCAGGTTAAAGGCATCTACGATCGTGCCCTAGCCGTTTATTACATCGAGCACGGGGTTCACCTACCCGAAGCGCTGGAGATTGCTCAACGAGAAGTTGCCATTCGCGACGATATCTATGCCGAAGATACCTTAGCGTGGGCAGCCGCCGCCAATGGGCAATGGCAGACCGCGCAACGCGCCATTCAGCAAGCGACTCGCTATGGCACCGAAGATCCGCTCTTGCGATTTCATCACGGCATGATTGCACTGCACAGTGGCGATCGCGAGACTGCGATTCAGCAACTCAGTGCAGCGCTGCGTCTCAATCCTCAGTTTCATCACAAATATGCGGCTGAAGCGCGTCAAGTTTTAGCCACCCTATCCCCTACTAAAGTGGAGTCATAATGCAACGACGTTTTTATGGATTTAATCACCCTGCTGACGTTGCGATGATTGTTGCAGAGATTCAAACGATCGAGGATCTGTGGCAGTTAGAGTTTGATCTCGCGGTGTCTGGCACAAATCTTACCTATCTCATTCACAGTGCTCCGGGCGTGATTGTGGTGGATTGCATTGTCGAAACTCAGATCGAGCGATATGTCTTTATGACGGCAGAGGCAAACGAACGATATGGGGGATTAACCGAGGCAGAACTGAGCAAGATTAAAGGCTTCAAAGTGCTGTCAAGCCCAACGCCCGAATCGCTGGTCAACCACACAAAATGCGTTCACTTCAGTCTTCTCAATTAATCTGCAACCTGTTATGAGAACTTTGCTCAATTGCTTGACCTCGATCGTTGCGATCGTGTTGGTTTTTCTAGTCTGGGTGCCGTTTGCAGATGCTCATCCACTTGGCAACTTTACCATCAATCACTATGCAGGGCTGCATGTAGAGCGTGATCACGTTGGCATTGATTACGTTTTAGATATGGCAGAGATTCCAGCGTTTCAGGAGATTCGACAGCTTGATCTCGATCGCAATCACACAGCCGATGCGATCGAGACGAGAAATTATCCTGCTGACAAGTGCCGTGAGGTGAAGTCTCATTTAAATTTACGGCTCAACCAATCGCCTTTAGCACTCTCCTTGACTCGCTCAAATGTCGAATTTCCGTCCGGAGTCGGTGGGCTAGAGACGTTGCGCCTGACTTGTGGACTTGAGGGCGCGATCGCGTCACCTATCACAAATCAGTTGATTGAATTTGAAGATAGTTATTATCCACAGCGTTTAGGCTGGCGTGAAATTACAGTGTCTGCTGACGTTCCTGTTCAGGGTGATGTTTCTACTTCTGTTAGCATTACAAAACGCCTGACAGACTATCCGACCGATTTGCTAACTAGTCCTCTCAATCAGCGTCAAGTTTCCTTTACGCTCAATCCGTCTCTGTTGTCTGATCAATCTGTTGCACCTTTGTCTATACCGTTTATCAATCAACCCAGTCAAGCGCTAACCGGCAGAACCAATGATGCTTTCACCCGATTGATCACGCTAGAAGACCATAGCCTGTCTGCAACGCTAGTTGCGCTAGCGATCGCATTTGTCTGGGGCGGATTTCATGCTCTGTCTCCCGGTCATGGCAAAACGATCGTCGGTGCTTATTTAGTCGGTTCTCGCAGCAAAGTTCATCATGCCCTGGTTCTGGGGCTGACCGTAACGTTGACTCACACGATCGGCATTTTTGCGCTTGGTCTGGTGATGCTCGGCACGTCTCAGTTTGTACTAACCGAAGCAGTATTTCCCTGGCTAAATGTGGTGTCTGGTGTGTTAGTGATGGGCATCGGATTGAACTTGTTGATTCAGCGATCGCGCAGTTTCCAAATCTTTCAAACAGTGATACCGGAACCAGGACACCATCACCACTATGATCATCATTCCCACGATCACAGTCACGATCACAGTCATGATCATCCTCACGATCACAGTCATGCTCACGGACATTCTCATTTACCGCCCGGTGCTGACGGATCTCCGATTACTTGGTCGAGCATCTTAGCGTTAGGAATCTCAGGCGGATTGCTGCCCTGCCCCTCAGCATTAGTGGTGTTGTTGAGCGCGATCGCGCTGGGTCGCATCGGGTTTGGACTCGCGTTAGTGTCTGCGTTTAGCTTGGGGTTAGCAGGGGTGCTGACCGCCATTGGGTTAACGCTGGTCTATGCCAAAGATTGGTTTGAGCGGTTGCCAATTCAAGCATCTAAAAGCAAATTTTTTCCGGCGATGAGTGCCCTATTCGTGACGTTGATTGGCTTAGGCATTACGACAAAAGCACTCCTCGATCGCACGCTCTAAACCTTCTATCAGAATTTAAACGGGGTTAGTCATGCTCAAAAAAATCTTTACATCTACCGCAATCGTGCTACTGGTCGCTCCTAACGCGGTTTCCTCGCCGCGCTCTACTTTTACTCAAGACTCGCTTTGCTACATGATTACGACCCATCAAACGGTCGATCTAACTGCCTTATGCAACCTTGACAATGTGGCTGAACTGTCTCCGATCGTGGTCACTAACCTCAGTCTAGACGTTCCCAATCAAGAATTTCTATCGTCTAAGGTCAAAGCCACGATTACGAATCGCAGCAGTCGCCCCATTCAGATAGAAATGATTCAGTTACAAATTAATCGTGCTGACATTCCGATCGCGATCGTCCCTATTTTCATGAACGAAACGCTAAAGCCGGGGCAGTCAGTTCTCGCAAGCGGACTGTTTGACAAAGCTGAACTGCGAGATCAAGACCCTAGCGGACTCACAGTTCGTTTTCAGAATTGGCAATGAAGACAAAAGATATTGTTGAGGAAACCATGAAACGATTTAGCGTCATTTTCTTAATCACCGTTCTCTGCCTTGTGGGCTACTTTGAGATCAGCCTGTCACACGCTGAAACATGGTTCTGGCTCAACCTCGGCGCTTAGAATGTGGTTTACAAGTCCCTTTTCACGGTGATCACTCAATCGTTGCCGCTTTCGGTGATTTGCTCAATCGTTCTTTTGGGGTGTGTAAGGCAGCCAAACTGAAACCCATGCCGTCTAACTGCAATCATGCGGCGAGTATTGCACTATCTCAATTTCGCTACCTTCCCGATTTCGCATCGCTTGTAGCTCCATCCCTAACCGTGTTTGAGGGCAGTATGCTGACACCATCCCAACAAAATCTTCAAAGCTAAAGCCCGCATCGTCGGACTTGTAAACAACACCTTAAGCCCCTTGTTCTAAATTATCTGTGTAGGGCTATAGATCCCCTTCTTTGAGAAGCCGGGGATCTGAATATTCACGATCGAGTTGCCCGATCGATCACGGCTATGTCTTTATCCGTCAAGGTCACTTGAGCCGCTGTCATTGAGTCGGCGATGCTCTCCGGCTTCGTCGCACCCGGAATCGGCACAATGCAGGGATTTGTCAACATCCACGCCAGCACCAGTGCGTAGACGGAGATTTGTTTCTCTTGTGCGAGTTGTGCGATCGCTGCCACGTTGCTCAATTCTTTAACTCGCCGACTGCCCCCTAACGGACTCCACGGCAGAAAAGTTAAGCCCTCGACTTGGCAATAGTCCAGCACGCCGTCTGACTCTGGTTGGCGATGCCAGGGGTTGTATTGGTTTTGCACCGAGACAATTTCGACGACTTCGCGGGCGCGTTTGATCTGCTCAACCGAGAAGTTAGACACCCCCACAAATCGAATTAACCCTTCTGCAACCGCCTCTTTTGCCGCAGTCAGCGAATCTTTGATGGAATAGTTGGGATCAGGCGAGTGATATTGCCAGAGCGAGATCGACTCCTGTCCCCCCAAGGCTGCATGGCTCTCACGAATGGTTTTTCGTAAATGATCAGGGTTGCCGTTCTGCGTCCAAGCACCGTTGGGGCGCATTAACCCCCCTTTGGTCGCGACCAAAACCCGGCTCGTGTCGCCCTCATATTGCTGAATGGCTTTGTGAATCAGCCGTTCGTTATGATGTTTATCTGACTCGTCTACGCAATAAGCATCTGACGTGTCGATCAAATTAACGCCCAGATCAAGGGCTTTGTGAATGGTGGCGATCGCCTGCTGTTCGTCAGGTCTGCCGCTAATAGAAAGGGGCATTCCGCCAAGGGCGATCGGAGTCAACTCAACATCCGTTTGACCTAACCGTCTCATTGTGGGTTGACTCACTTGATTTTTGGTTTCCATTAGAGTTGCCTCATCTACGCTTGCTGTCTATTAGATGCGAGGATGACCATCAACACTTCACGCTCAAGTTAGATCTCGTCCATTATTTGTCGTGAATCCTATGAGTCTCTATTTAGGGTTAGATTTTGGCACATCTGGCGCTCGATCGATGCTCATCGATTTGAGTGGGGCGATTCAATTTCAATCCCGTTATCCGTTTGTTCAGCGTTCATCTGGGGAGGTGTCTACAGATTGGCAAACGGCACTCTTCAGTTTGATCGAGCAAATTCCACAGCCGATGCGATCGCAGATCGGCGCGATCGCGATTAACGGCACGTCCTCAACGGTGCTGCTCTGCGATTCACACGGACAACCCATTCGAGAACCGCTTCTTTATCACGATGCTCGGGCTGCCGATGTGCTGGATCAGGTAAAGGCGATCGCCCCCCCAAATCACACGGTTGTCAGCGCGACTTCTAGCCTTGCCAAACTAATGTGGTGGAGTCAACAGCCCGATTTTGCATCGGCTCACTTTTTTCTTCATCAAGCTGACTGGTTGGCATGTCTACTGCACGGGCAACTGGGTATCAGCGACTATCACAATAGCCTCAAGTTAGGCTATGACGTAGAGCGGCTCTGCTATCCTGACTGGCTCGACGCTCTCCCATTTCGAGAATTGCTGCCTCGCGTCGTCGCACCCGGAACCCCGATCACAGAAATCACACCGACGATCGCGACCCAATTTGATTTGCCCTCCACCTGCCTCGTCTGTGCCGGAACCACCGATAGCATCGCCGCCTTCTTAGCGAGTGGAGTCAAAAACCCCGGTGAGGCAGTGACATCTCTCGGCTCAACGCTGGTGCTGAAGTTGCTCAGTCAAACCCGTGTCGAAGACAGTCGCTACGGAATTTATAGCCATCGGCTCGGAAATTTATGGCTAGTCGGTGGAGCCTCGAATACAGGCGGTGCGGTGCTGCGACACTTCTTTAGCGACGCAGAACTCGCAGAATTCAGTCAGCAAATTCCTCTCGATCGAGCAAGTCTACTTGATTATTACCCTCTGCTCAAACCAGGCGATCGCTTTCCCATCAACGATCCTCATCTGTTGCCTCGATTAGCGCCACGTCCTAGCGATCGAGTTGCGTTTTTGCACGGGTTGCTAGAGAGCATCGCTCGACTTGAAGCGGAAGGCTATCGCCTGTTACAATCTTTTGGCGCGAGTAAATTAACGCAAGTCTACACGGCTGGAGGAGGTGCGACTAACGAGTCTTGGGCTGTGATTCGAGAGCGTCACCTTCGAGTTTCTGTGCGCCGATCGAGTCAGACTGAGGCAGCTTATGGAACGGCTAACTTAGCAATGCAGTCACGCGATCGAGTTTTTCGATAAACAGAGAGTTCGATTTCACAGTGGGAATACTGAAAACAAGCGAGGAAATCACCTCTTTTAACAACATCACTCAGCATGTGGCGCAGGTTGATCAATTTAATTCAAAGCTTAAAAACCTATGGAGATCTGAGTCCTGATTTACGGCTCAGACACCGTGTTAATTCTGCCTTGCGTGATCGCCTGTTCTATAGCTCAAGTGCCTGGTATAAAACTTTTTGGCAACCTTTAGAAATCTCTAGCGAGATTGCAGAATTTGTCTATCAGCAGATGGAAGTCTATTCTGGCTTGATGTCTGCTCACCTATTGCCTAGCGATCGCCTCATCGAAGACCTGAATCTCCCCTTAGTCTGCTGGTTTGATTGGGAAGCCAATCTCTGTGACGATTTCTACGATCGCTTTGCGGTCGATATCAGCCATTGCTTTGATCTGCATCGCCTTTCCACCGTTAAAGAACTTGTCGTTTTTCTCAATCACCAATTGCTCTCAGTGAACTACTCTTGAGATAGTGATTTGTGGTGGGTCGCAGATGGATAAGCCATTGGATGTTGAGCAATCTCAAGCGGTTGCCAAGCAGGTAAAGACGAAAGGAAAAGCCAGTTTTGACAATGCTTATAAAGCGGCGTTGGTTACAGAAGACGCAACGTATGTGCAGGGATTTTTGGTCTATGAGGGTGCGCCCTTTAAGCCGATCGAGCATGGTTGGTTAGAGTTGAGCGATCGATTAGTCGATCCGACGTTTTCCCATCTCAATCGCAAAGCCGATCAGCTTTTTTATTTTCCGGCTCAACGGCTGACGGTTAAGCAATTAAAGAAGGCGATCGAGGAAGCTCAAGAAGACTATCCCGAAGATGAGTCGTTGCCCATTTACGGCAAATCGCCTTATGAATATTATGGTGATGTGATGTTAGGCGGCAAGGAATATGTCGAAGCGCATCAAGCCGCAGACGCGAAGTGCAAAGAATTAAACAAGCCAAAGTCGAAGAATGGGACAGGTGATTAGTTCTTACCTCATCTCCTCCGGCTACTTGTAAAATCTTCAGCATGGTTATTGAAATAAAATGCGTTCATTCCATAAACTTACTTATTCAAGGGTCAGCGAATGGAAAGAATGAACAATACCTTCGAGCAGTCTCCCTTTTTGAAATCATAAAATCACTCATGGCTTTCTATTTCATTTGAAAGCCATGAGCCTAACGTTTATAGCCAGCAGCTAAGATTATTTTGGGTAGCCCACTACACTTTTTGTAGTAAGTACGGTATGGAAGAATTCATGCTCTCAAGTGATTTATTAACTCATCCACTTGCAAAAGTCCTGTAGTGATTTGCTGTACTGTATTCAATTCGGTATTAGGATCAGGTGGTTGAATTGTTTTATAAGATATTGCTGAGGAGTGTGCCACGACTCCTCTTTGTTCTCCAAATGTATTCATGGTAGCTAATAATGCAGGATCTAAATCATCACTATCTATACCTATTGGTAGAAGCAATGCTAAGAGATTAGCTTCTTTTACCCCGTGATTTTGATCGATAACTCGTTTAAAGCAATTAATGGATAACTCTATCTTCTTATTTAGTTTTATCTTCTCTAGAGGAACTGCTTTGCTTGGTTTTACAGGAGTAAGTGTATCTGGTGGTATCTCCATAACCTGACCAGAAAATGCAACAAGGCTAATTAAAGTCCGGCAGGGCTTACCTGTGTGATCCCAATTTTTCTTGGCGTTGATAATAACTTCCCAAGCTCTGTCTTCGAGATAAGCTTCAATTTCAGCATGAGCTAAAACCCGATATGCAAGAGTAAGAGCCAACTGCCTATCAGAGTAGAAACCTGTAGGATTAATTTTAGGGAGAAATTGTTTTTTCAGTCTACTCAATTCTTTGGATAAAGTACGAAACCTAGCGGATTTTGGCATACTTGAATAAATCTATCGTAACCCTTTGAAAAGGATACGATTATCTTCTAATTGAGGTAACTTAAACTCTATATCTAAAACGTTTAACAAAGCCTCTCCCCACAACGAAAGTCGAGCGTAAGTTTCACGAACATTCTTCGTAGTTCCTTCAAGAGCTTCTCTAAATCCCTTATCAGGCGACGCGCACAGCTCTTTAAAGGCATCTTCTACCGCTACCTTCTTTTTCCTAGCTGCTTCTCTTATGAGATCATCTGAAAAGTAAAAAACCATCACATCTAAAATAGCACGGTTAAACTGACTTCGATAAACTTTAGAGTCGCTCAACCACATACGCGAAAACTTCTTTTCTCCAAATATATCTATAGTTGTCTCTACTGCCTTTTCAAATTGACAAACCGTGTGATGAACATCACCATTTTGTTCTTTCCAATGCTTGTTCAAACGTTCGCAGGTCATATCAAGAAACGCTTTAAGATTACCTCGATACTCAGACAAAAAATAGTGAAATGCTACATAACGTAGTAGCAACTCGACATCACGCATCCGGAAGTCAGGGCTTTTAGATTTGAGTATTTTCCTCAGAGCCTGACTTTTGATCGATTGATCGTCTAGAAAATTTATGAAATCGCCAGGATGCAGTGCCTGTCTAAGCTCTTGTGGGGACAAAGGCGTACTTTCTACATTAAGACGCAAAAATATTTTATAGAGAAAATTCTCTGTATGCCAATTACGAATTAGTGTAGTACGAATAGTTTGATTGTCAAGAGGATCAAGTACATCTTCAGAAAAGAGACTACTTTTTAAGTCTTCATAAGTATGACCGTTTAAATCTGCTCTAAACTCTAAATCTTTCAAAGAAAACTTGTTGTTCGGAGTTTCACTTCTCCCATAGAACTGAAGAATTGTAAGTAAGCGCTGCTTGCCATCAAGAACAATAAATTTGCCACGTTCTTTTTCATTGGAAGCCAACACAATTTGCGGGATTGGAAATCCGAGCATGATTGATTCTATAAATCTGCTTTTACGTGTTACATTCCATGCGTCTCGCCTTTGAAATCTAGGATTGAGTTGAATATTGCCACGAACTAGTTGATCAAGTACGGTGGCTGTTGTCCAGTCAGTTCCTGCAACAACGATTCCTGCAATCTCCTCTAGCTCGGACACCCGTTTTGTACTGGAGTCAAGCTCAGTTCCCTGATCCTCATCTTCCTCAAAAAACTTTATCTCTTCTTTCTCTTCCAAAAGTTCTAGTTCAGGCATGATCCTTATCCAACATAAGAACAAACATTAGACACAGAATAGCCCATATCAAATAGTTCTACTTGGTTAAATAGATAACAGGAGAACTATCGATCTGTACCTTTCCACCTACTTAGGCTCAGGCTTTGCCTCATCTTTAGGGGTGCAAACATAGTCTACGACTGCGTAGGCGCTGCTTCCGGCTTTGGCTGAGAGAGCATTCCGCTATCGCCATACTCAAACTTTTGAATCAGCTTCCGGTTTTTAGTGTAGGCATTGACCTTTCTCATGCGCTGCGCTTTGATCGTGCAGTCTACCGACCAGCGAATTACGGCACCGTGTAACGGCTGATCAATTTTGGTGTCTAAAAAGGCGTTGTTTGGCTGGGGAAACTCGCGATATTCCCAATACCAGACGCTTGAACCGTTGCGCTGAATCGAATTTGTATCGACAAAGAACTTGTCATTTACAGAGTTTTCAGAAATTTTTGTCCATTCGACGGCAGACGCGACAGGGGCATATGCCACTATTGCGCCAGCCATGATCCATTGAAGAAGTGGTTTAATCACGATCGGTTAAGGCTTAGAAAAGGGTTGGTCGGCTGAGGGTTTGGGAGACGGTTTAACGGATCGCTCGATCGATGCCTGAGCATTTCGCATCGCCTGGAGCGCGAACGGATCATTCGGACGCTCATCTAATGCCCGTGAGAAATAGAGCAATGCAGTCGCCGCATCTTTTTGCTGATCGGCAGCATAGCCTGCTTGCATATAGCGATCGAAGATCGAGGTCTGATCGCTATTCGTCCCAGGGGTAGGATTAGTGGCAGTGGTTGGAGTCCGCCATTTATAGAGACTGACGACCTCCTCGACATAAGGCGCGATCGCCGTTTTGCTATAGCTGGTGGCATCGCCTGTCATCCACCAAGCAGCCACCCGTCGCACCGCCATAAATTCGTTGTTGCCACTGGCGCGATATTCGTCACGTAGGACATCGCGAATGACGCAAGTGACGACCGATCGCGCCATTGTAGGATTGGCTTCAAACTCGCTTGATGAAAGCTGGCGACCCATGCATTGCTTTGACCAGCGAGAAATTGCGTCTGGCTTCACCTGCCATTCGCTATAGAGACCATCATCTTTAGTTGCCGTTTTAGGGGCTGCTTGCCGCAACGCTTCAACCATTTTTCCAACCTGAGTTTCTGAAACTTGAGCGTAAACAGGCAGTGCGCTCAGGCAAAGGCTGACTCCAAAACTACCGATTAATCCGACCCATCGCGATCGCATAAATTGCCCTGTGAATTTAAAGCTAATCATGTGACGGCTTGTCCTAAAAATTGGTTGCTTCACTGCATCAAAAAATTTGTCGTGAAAGTGAATGAATCTCTTCAGAAAGTCAAAAAATGCTACCCCAATTTAAAAGGGTGGCATCAAACAGACAAATTTTAATCCAGTAGTCCCCCTGTAAACAATATCACTACTGTAATTATTGTTCACATATTAGTAAACTTTGCTATCGAATCTTTCACGCCCCGATAGATTCCTTCTAACCTAAAGGTAGGGAGTTTAAAGTACCTTTTGCACAAAGTTGGATCTCCCAACTTTATCGACGCATCTGCAAAAAGGTTGTCTACATTTAGCTCTTACTATCATCACAAACGAGGGACGAAATCATGTCTCAACATCGTGCCGCAGAATTTTTTAAAGCTGTTAAGGAAGATCAAGCTCTGCAATCAAGAATACAAGCTATAAACGATCCTAAAGCGTTTATTCAGATTGCCTCTGAGCGGGGTTATCACTTTACAGAAGATGATTTAGAAGGCGCTCTCGATCAGATTTCTCAAGCTGAACTTGCGTCATTATTTAACCCTGGCGTTGGAGGTCGCGAACGCATAGTTCCCCGATAAAAGATGAGATGCCCCCATAGAGATGTTCCGGTAGAACGACTTTAATCACGCAAAATTAGAACAAATGATCTAAAAATTTGTGAGAAATGTGATTTGGTGACGAACGATCGCTTAGCATGTCCTGAGAAACGCTGTGATGTTGTGGCAGTTCTTCTCTAAAATCATGCTCAAATCTCGTTCCTTCCCGGTTGCGTTACTCGTTTTAGGGTTGACGACTGGCTGCACGGCTGAAGCGTCTAAATCGATCGCGCCTCAAGTGATTTCCTCACCCGTCTCTTTACCGTCCAGTCAAAGTCCGTTTGTGCTTGCCGCACCCACTTCACCCGATGCCGCGACGAGCAGTGTGATTCAGCAATATCTCAAAAAATTAGCGAGTCAGGGGTTTCCTGAAAAATCGCAGGGCGTGTGGATGCAGTCAGGCACTACGCTGTTAGCTAACCATCAAGGCACTACGCCCCTATCGGCAGCATCGCTCACCAAAGTAGCGACTTCTTTAGCCGCGCTGCAAACCTTTGGCGTTGATCATCGGTTTGTGACCGAAATTGGATCAACAGGAACGATCGAGAACGGCATTCTCAAAGGAGATTTGGTGATTCAAGGCGGCAGCGATCCCTTATTTGTGTGGGAAGACGCGATCGCGGTGGGGAATCTGCTCAATCAGCTACAAATTCGCCAAGTGACGGGCAATGTGATTGTCGTCGGCAGATTTTATATGAACTTTGAGGTAGACACTCAACAGTCAGGAGCGTTGCTCAAACAAGGATTAAATGCCGCCACTTGGACTGAAGAAGCCAAAGCCCAATATCTTACCTTGCCCTCTGGAACTCCTCGTCCGCAGGTGGAGATCGCGGGGTCTGTCAAAGTCGCAAACGCCGCTCCTGCTAACGTTAAATCCCTATTGCGTCATCAATCGCTGCCGTTGGCTGAGCTGCTCAAGAAAATGAATCGCTATAGCAACAACGTGATGGCAGAAATCATCGCCAGCACAGTGGGCGGGGCAAAGGTTGTCTCGTTTAAGGCGGCTCAGGCGGCGGGCGTTCCGCAGTCAGAAGTGCTGCTGGTGAATGGGTCAGGGTTAGCCACCGAAAATCGGATCTCTCCCCGTGCGGTCTGTGCGATGTTTTTGGCGATCGAGCGATTTCTCGCACCATCCAAGCTCACGATTGCCGATGTTTTCACCGTCGTTGGACGAGATACGGGCGTGTTGGATGTGCGTAAAATTCCGGCGTTGGCAGTCACCAAGTCGGGCAGTTTGGATGCAGTCAGTGCGTTAGCGGGGGCGTTGCCGACGACCAAAAAGGGAGTCGTTTGGTTTGTGGTAATGAATGGTGGCAACGCGAATCTAGAGGGGTTTCGATCAGAGCAAGAAGCCCTTTTACAACGTCTGTCGAGCCAGTGGGGAGTGGTGCAAAGGTCTCCAGCAGGGCTGTCGGTGAATGGGGAGCGATCGGGCAAAGCAGCCACGAGTGAACGGGTGGATTAAGGAGTGCGCGGATCGACGGGACGGGCGACTAGAATGCCGATCGCGTCCTCTACTCTCTCAACGTAGTGCTGAAGATTAGGAGAAATCATTACGCCTCTCACCGGGGCAGAATGGATCAAGCCAATATCTCCGTTTGAGCTGCGATAAATCAATCCCGTATGAGTCACATCTAAACCGGGGATTTTAGTCGCGATCGCGATCACATCTCCCGACTTCAAAGCGGCGTATTTGCTCTGAATCTGGTCAGTGGGAATATAGCGAATGTTAGCGGTGTTTAGGGTTGACTCCATTTCAGAAATGCACTGACGATTGGCTTCGCTGTGGGCAAGCTGCGGATAAGCCTGCCAGTGAACGCTCATAA
Organism: Phormidesmis sp.; assembly: GCA_965277365.1. GTDB lineage: Bacteria > Cyanobacteriota > Cyanobacteriia > Leptolyngbyales > Leptolyngbyaceae > Phormidesmis_A. Next base: position 641,841 of record CBDICO010000012.1, read on the forward strand.
AATTTAAGGTCTTGTTGATCGGAATGCCATCTAACTCTGAGGTAAGACTTTTCACAATGTTTCGTTTTTGATTCTCGGCAAGCCATTCTGAGAAGTAATGCAAACGGCTACAATAGCCCTTCATCTCACCATTTACATACCGTTGTTCACGAATATTCTGAACGTAGGTGGATGTTGAATAATCTTGTTTAGCGATTCCTCTAGTCATTGCTAATACACTTTCTATAAATAATACGCAGTCAAATTTTTGAAGCGATAGGGTTAGTGTTTCGGTTGATGATTCGTCTAGCAGCTTTTCTTGATAGGGAGTGTCTAATAGCTGTTCTGCTATTGCCTGCATTATGGTTCCGATGGGACGCTGATATAAATTACGATCGCGAGCATATTTCATGATCCGTTGAAAGCTGATCTCATCTTGAGTAGACAGAGCGACTTCAGTTGAGAGTGTTTTAGCCTCTATAACGGGAGTCTGTGTAAAGCTGGGCGGGGGATAAGCAGATTGGGTTGTTGGGGCAGACAACGCCTGCAACGTTTGTTGCCCAACGGCGAAGAGCCACGGAGAAGCAACCGCCCAGCCAACTAATATCCCTAAGATTGGAAGCCCAACTCGTTTTTTCATAACTTTGTATTCTCACCGACTGACCTTGAGGAGGCTACCACACGATCGCCCCTTTACCCGTGTTAAATAATATACCCAGACTTAAGTTTCTTTAGAAGATCTGCTGGAAGGTCTCTAGAACTCGTTTAATTATTCGCTCTTAAAATTTTAAGAGATTTCCTGATCTCGTTCGTGGAAGGTGAATAGAGTAAATACACGGAATAAATTTTGTTGACTTTATATAGTTCCCATGAAAACTCAGCAATCTCATCAGGTTCGCGGTTCATCCTCAATCGTCCTGTGGTAGGCTCAAAATAATCAAGGCTAGGAAAATTTTTAATAGATCCAGCCATGCTCGATACCGATCGTCTTCCCCTGACAGGTAATGCTCTCGTGTGTTTCCGCCACGGGCTTGACTGTGCTGCCGCCGGAGAACATGAAAAAGCGGTCGCCCACTACAACAAAGTTTTGCAAGCGCGATCGGACTTCTGGGAAGCCTGGTATGAGCGCGGGTTGTCTCTGGAAAGTTTGGGCTTCTATTCTGAGGCGATCGAGAGTTACGATCGCGCTTTAGAAACTGAGCCAAGTCAGGGAGCTATTGACGAGATCTGGCACGATCGCGGCAATGCTCTGCAATATGGGTTAGGAGATTATGAAGCAGCGCTCAAATGCTACGATCAGACGCTACAAATCAATAGTGCTCATGTCAGAGCTTGGCAAAATCGCGGCAATGCCTTGCTCTATGGGTTGAGTCACTATGAAGACGCGATCGCCAGCTACAATCGCGCCTTGCAGCTTAACTCTGAAAGCTATCTGACCTGGCGCAATCGCGGCAATGCCCTGGTTGAGCTAAAACGCTATACCGAAGCGATCGCTAACTACGATCGCGCCCTATCTCTGCAAGCAGATGATCAGGTTTCGTGGCAAGCTCGCCTGTTAGCGTCTCAGCAGCTTGGGCTAAACTCGCTGCGGCAACCGACCACTAAGCCAACCTGGTATGGAGATGGCTATGACGAGACAGCACTGATAGAAGGAGAATCAACCCCGCCTAAAGAGGTTGACGGGTTTGAATCGGTGGGGTGTCCACAGTCTTTATTCATCGTCGAAGACGATGCCGGACAGCGCGAAATTGTGTTAGAAAACGAGCATTACACGATCGGACGAGATCCGAAAAATGATATTTGTTTGCGATCGCAGTTTGCATCTCGATATCATGCAGTGCTGCGGCGAGTAAATCACGAAGATGGCAGCTATACCTACACCATCACAGATGGCAATCTGAACGGGAGACCGAGCACTAACGGGCTTCTGGTGAATGGGCAAAAGCAACAGACCTGGGTGCTCAAAACGGACGATTTGATTGTTTTTGGTCCTCGTGTGCGGGCGACTTATCACAGGGCGATCGGGTCGGTCGATATTAATGCCTGATTGAGGAGACTAGTCGACATAAGTTGAACATTTCACAGGCAAAGATCGGGCTAAACAAGGGACTTAAGCCCTTTGTCTGTTCACGTTGTTTTCTCTAATCTTCTGAATACTTTTTTCTAGATGAGAGGCTTTGCCCCTAGCGGTTCGGGTTTACGCACTCGGCGCATCCAACGGGCTTGTTACATTGGAAATCGCAGTTATTTCAAGGTTTTTGGCTATATGAGTCACTAACTTCATTCTGCATGAGGTCTAGTTTAAAGAATTTAACGATCGACTCATTCAAGCGAACCCTGATTGAAACCGTGAAAATGAACCTCATCTTTGCAACCGTTTTAGCGCTTTTGACATTTACTATGGTCGTGTTTGCAACGTCGCTACCGAATTCTGATAGCACTCAGGCAGTCAGCCCCATCAATCAGCTTTATGTGTTTGGCGATAGTCTCTCTGACACGGGCACCATTTATAACGCCACCGGAGGAGCCTATCCTCCTAGCCCACCTTATTTTCAAGGACGCTACTCAAACGGTCCGGTTTGGGTTGAGCATCTCGCGTCTAAGCTGGCAGTCACTCTCGATCGCACGCATAATTTTGCGGCAGGAGGGGCAACCACTGAAGCCAATGGTGCCTATGGAGTTCCTGGATTGTTAACTCAAGTGAAAAGTTTTACAACAACTCACGCTCAGGCAGATCCGCAGGCGCTTTATGTCATCTGGGCAGGCGCAAATGACTATCTGCAAGGGGCGACCAATCCGACGATCGTAGTTAAAAATCTGATGCAGGCGATCGAGTCTCTCTCAAAGGTAGGTGCCCAAAAAATTTTAGTCGGCAACTTACCTGATTTGGGGCAGCTTCCCTCGACGCGCAACACGAGCAATTCTAGCCCTCTCAGTGCGGTCACTCAGGCTCACAACCTTAGTTTGGCTCAGTCTCTGAAACCACTCGAAGCCAAAGTTCAAATCATTCAATTAGACGCAAGTGCGCTCTATCGAGCAGCCGAAACTGATCCAGCCAGGTTTGGGTTTACCAACGTCACGACAGGTTGCCTCTCGGCTCCCGATCGCTGTCGTCAGCCCGACACCTTCCTATTTTGGGATGGCATTCATCCGACTACGGCAGCGCATCGGGCATTGGGCGAAATTGCCTTTTCAGCCCTGCACGGTGGGTCGCGATCGCGCTAAGGGAATCGCGGTTTAATAGAGGTTTAACCGACCGGGCTGCGACTTCGCTCAGCTCTGATCAGCTATCTAGTGGGTTGAGCGAAGTCGAAATCTACGAACAACGCAGCGAGGGACTTTAGCTTTGATTTGTGAGCCGCTTTTCTGATCTGTGGTCTAATGGGGTCTGATTTGACCACGCCATTGGTGTGAGGGAATGCTTGCCGGGTTGCTCAAAACAACAAAAACTTTAGCCATTCGACTGAGAGTTAGGATACGAATTCTGATCGCAGTCGTGTGTCTGGTGAGTCTAATTTGGGTCGCTTACCCAGCCTTTTCTCAAGAAAGCGGTTCTCTCGACGAGTTGAAGCAACAGCAGCAGCAGATTGACCAGCAGCGATCGGCGGTGCAAAAAGAGCGAGATCGCGTACAAAAATTAGAGAAATCCGCTCAGGGCAATCTCAACGGGATTCACAAAACGATTCAGGTGACAGCCGCGCAGCTTCAGGTAAATGAGACGAAATTGCAAAAAGCCACTCAGCAACTTAAGAAGCTGCAAACCGCGCTAGACTCTGCCGATCGCACTTATCGTCAGAGGCAATCAGCCACGGGTTCGCGACTGCGTTTTTTGCAGCGTCAGCAAAAAAGTAACGGCTGGGCAGTGCTGCTGCAAAGTCAGAGTTTGAATGATTTTCTCGATCGTCGCTATCAACTTAGTCGTGTCTATAAAACCGATCGTAAGATTCTCATCGACCTAAAATCGGAGGCAGATTGGCTCGATCATCAACAAAACCAAGTTGAGCAGCAAAAAAATCAAATTGCGTTGATCACCCAAGAGCTTTTAGCGCAAAAATCGGAATCTGAAGCTCAGGCAACCTATCAAAATCAAGTCGTCGATCGCTTAAAGACCGATCGACGTGCCCTTGAAGCTGCCGAAGCTCAACTCGCGCAAGATTCTCAAAGCGTTGGCTCACTGATTCAGAAGCGAGTTGCCCAAGAACGCGCTAAAAATGGCATCGTTGTTTTGGGCACGGGGCAAATGAGCTATCCCAGCGATGGCGAGATCACCAGTGGGTTTGGCTGGCGAATGCACCCGATTCTAGGCTATCAGCGCTTTCACTCTGGCGTAGATTTTGGCGCCGATTATGGCAGCACGATTCGAGCCGCCGATCGAGGAGTCGTGATCTTTGCTGGCTGGTATGGCGGCTATGGAAATGCAGTAATCATTGACCACGGCAACAACATCACCACTCTCTATGGTCACACTAGCGGAGTTTATGTTTCTGAAGGGCAAGCGATCGAGCGAGGGCAACCAATCGCCGCAGTCGGCTCTAGTGGGCTTTCGACCGGACCTCATCTGCACTTTGAAGTCAGACAAAATGGGGAACCCGTCGATCCGATGAGATATTTTTAGCTCGTCGGGGTAGGTTGCCCCGAAGTGAATCGAGTCGGTGCGAGAATGTGAGCGTTTCGACTTCCCAGCGCTCTCACCAGTGCCCTACGATTTCGGCATACGTCGCGATCGTCTCTTGATCGAGCGTTTTGAGCAAATCATTTTACAAGCGACAAGGTCAGCAATTTCTACCGAGTAGGGGATGGTGACTGATCAGACAAGCATGGTTACAATAGATCGATGTCTCCCAGGAACTGAGTCCTTGCCTCAGACCAAAGTTCGTCGCGTTTGGCTTCCGTATATCGTTTTAGGAGGGACGTTACTCCTAACAGTGTTCTCTTCTGGCTACGCTGCAATTAGTGCCAGAGCCAGAGACCAGTTGCAATTTGAGAATGCTGTGCAGCGCACTCAAGACGAGATTAAAAATCGTCTCGAAACCTACACGGCTTTGCTGCGATCGGGAAGTGGGTTATTTGCGGCGACTGGGCAGGTGACTCGATCGCAGTTTCAAGCTTATGTGAATCGATTAGGGTTGCGGCAGCGTTATCCAGGGATGCAGGGCATTGGCTATGCTCAACGCATCACATCGGCGGATGCTGAATCAGTCGTGACCAATCTTCGCCAGCAGGGGTTGCCCAATTTTTCGATTAGACCCGCCTCACCGCCACGAGATGAGTTCTTCCCAATCGTGTATTTAGAACCGACTGATCAGCGTAGCCAAGGCGCGATCGGGTTCGATATGTTTTCACAAGCGACGAGACGGGCAGCGATGGAACGGGCGAGAGATTCTGGCAACCCGGCGGCATCTGGGCGAGTAATCTTGATTCAAGAAGTTGAAGCGACGCAACAAGCTGGTTTTTTGCTCTATTTACCCGTTTATCAGAAGGGCAGCATTCCAGAAACGGTTGCCGCTCGCCGCGCGATGCTGATTGGGTTTGTCTACAGCCCCTTTCGTGCCGACGACTTGCTGCGTGGAATCTTTAACGGACAGACTTCCTCGCCTGTCGATTTTGAGGTGTATGACGGCACCCAGTTAAGCCCAGAAAATCTGCTGCATCGCCGCTCTCAGTTGAATCAATCACCGAAATTCACGACAACTCGCACCTTTGAGGTAGCCGGACGACCCTGGAGCTTAGTGTTTGTCTCTCGTCCTGAACTGGAATTAGACTCTCGATCGCAGCAGGCTCCTCTAATTTTTGGGGGCGGCATCCTTATCAGTTTTGTGCTGTTTGGCGTTACCCGTGCCCAAATGCAGGCGAGACTCGCGGCTGAACGCGCTGCCGCCGATCTGCGAGAATCAGAAGCTGCTCTTCGCCAAAGTGAATCGGGACTGCAACGCTTGGTAGATGTCAACACTCAAACCAATCAACGCTTAGGATTCCTATATGGCATGTCTAGCAGTCTGCTGATCCACGAACAGCCTAGCCGATTTATTAGCAGTTTATTTAATCAACTGTCTAAGCAATTGCGACTCGAAGTTTATGTTAATTATCTGTTTGACTCTGAGCGTCAAATGCTACATCTTCACTCCTATAGTGGCATGTCTGATGCAGATGCGTTGGAGATCGAGTGGTTAGCGCTCGGTCAATCTGTCTGTGGAATTGTCGCTCGCGATCGCACTCCAATTGTGATCGAGCAGGTGCAGCAATCCGAGAGTGATCAAGCGATATTAGTGCGCTCGATCGGAGTGACAGCATACGCTTGTTACCCTCTCGCAGCGCGCGATCAGTTAATAGGCACTCTGGCATTTGGCACGCGCAATCGATCAAACTTTGACGCAGACGAACTTGCTTTGATGCGCGTCGTTTGTGATCAAGTCGCAACTGCATTAGAGCGCGCTCAACTGTTAGCCGAATTGCAGCGACAAACCAAAGAATTAAAGCAAGCCAACCGCATGAAAGATGAGTTTTTGGCAACGCTTTCTCACGAGCTTCGCACTCCGCTTAACGCCATGCAGGGCTGGACAACCATGCTACGGACTCGCAAGCTAGATGCAGACACCACAGCACGAGCTTTAGAAAGCGTCGATCGCAACACAAAATCCTTAGCGCAACTGATCGAAGACGTGCTAGAGGTGTCTCGAATTATCACAGGCAAACTGCGGCTAAAGGTAAGCCAGGTGTCTCTCGCGCAGGTGATTGTAGGGGCGATCGAGACGGTGCGATCGAGCGCAGAGGCGAAAGAAATTCAGATTGAGTCGCAGAGTGATCCGACTGTGAGCACAATCGTGGGGGATGTGACGCGGCTCCAGCAAGTGGTTTGGAATTTGCTCTCGAATGCGATTAAGTTCACGCCCAAGGGTGGGCGAGTCGAAATTTCTTTAGTGACTGAGGGCAGCGATGCCAAAATCACGGTGAGCGATACAGGGCAGGGCATCAGTCCTGAATTTTTGCCCTATGTGTTCGATCGGTTTCGGCAAGCAGACAGTTCAACGACGCGATCGTATGGCGGATTAGGGTTAGGGCTGGCGATCGTGCATCACATCGTCGAGATGCACGGCGGCACCGTTCACGCCCACAGCCTGGGAGACGGGACAGGAGCAACCTTTACGGTGAGGCTACCGCTCAAAAGAACGGAGGATAAAGAGGTGAACACGGAAGTCACAAAGACTAGGCAACCGTCGTCGATCAAAGACGTTCGGGTTTTAGTCGTGGATGATGAAACCGATGCGCGTGAATTAGTGACCACGGCATTAGAGTCTGCGTTTGCGATCGTCACGTCCGTCTCTACCGTCAGAGAAGCGCTAGAAGTCATGCAGCATCATCCGCCTGATATTTTGATTAGCGATATCGGAATGCCAGACGAAGATGGCTACGCGCTGATTCGACAAATCCGCGATCGAGGTGAACAGATTCCAGCGATCGCGCTCACTGCCTATGCCGGAATCGACAATCGAGAACTGGCGATCGCGGCTGGATTTCAGCAGCATTTAGCCAAGCCATTTAACCCCGACGAATTAGTAGTGATCGTCGCTAGTCTAGTCAACCACCCACCCTACCATAGAGACGTTCTACCAAAACGTCTCCCCAACGATCGCCTCACAACCACTGATTAGTCAACGATAAGCACGGCTTCGTTTACTCAACGCGATTGTCTTATAGATTGCCTTATACTCTAATCTGAAAGTTGCATCTATCGATAGAGAGTTAAATGGGAGGGTTCATTTATTCTGAAGAGAGATTTCTAGTCGAATTTCTATACTCGGCACTTTACACTTTGTTTGTATGCATGAACTGGTTCAAGCTGTTCTAAACAGCGACGAAAAAACGGCTCTCCATCGGGTGATTGATGCGCTTACCACTCCAGAAAAGCGCTACTTCCTGAGAACCGAAATTTTGCAGGCATTTGCAGATTATTGTCACGACGCTCAAAAGCCCGCCTACTTCTTTCACGCCTCCTCGATCGGAGAACTCATGCACCACACCCATGAGATGATTTTTCAAGAAGGAGAAACCTGGTTTGTGCTGCGTCCGTGGATTGGTAGCCAACAGGTTTGGCGATTGAGCGCTGATTTAAGCAAGTTTGAGCAAATGTCTCCCGAAGCGTTGCTAGAAGTCCGCGATCGCTTTGTCGATCGGGGTCAGTCTCGCATTTTAGAACTTGATCTTCGCCCATTTTATAAAGATTCACCGACCATTCGCGATCCGAGAAATATTGGACAAGGGTTGGCGTTTCTCGATCGCTATTTGTGCGACGAATTACTCAGTGATTCGGCTTATTGGCTAGAGGCGTTGTTTAACGTGTTGAATCTGAGCCACTATGACTCGATCGAGCTATTGATCAACGATCAGATTCATTCTGGTCAAGAGATGGCTGAACAGGTCAAACAGGCATTGCGCTTTTTGAAGCTGCGATCGGACGATGAGCCTTATAGCAAGGTGCATGAGCAACTGCAAGAATTGGGATTTGAGCCGGGATGGGGCAACACAGCCGGACGAGCCTCTGAGACATTGGAATTGCTCGATCGGCTAATCACTAGCCCCGAACCCGCCATTCTAGAAGCATTTGTAAGCCGCATTCCGGCAACCTTTCGAGTCGTGCTAGTCTCAATTCATGGATGGATTGGGCAAGAAAGCGTGTTAGGGCGACCCGAAACTACGGGACAGGTTGCCTACGTGCTGGATCAAGCTCGAAGCTTAGAAAATAAACTGCGAGAAGACATTCAACTCGCGGGGCTAGACTTACTGAATGTTCAGCCGCAGGTGTTGATTCTGACGCGCCTGATTCCCAACTGTGAGGGCACTCAATGCGGGGTGCGGCTTGAAAAAGTAGACGACACCGAAAACGCCTGGATCTTGCGGGTGCCGTTTCGAGAATTTAACCCCAAAGTTACCCAAAACTGGATTTCTAAATATGAGATTTGGGGCTATTTGGAGACGTTTGCGATCGATGCCGAAGCCGCTATTCTCAAACAGCTCGGCACCAGTCCAAACTTAATTATCGGCAACTACAGCGATGGCAATTTGGTTGCATTTCTATTATCTCGCCGTCTTAAGTCGATTTACTGCACCATTGCTCATTCTCTCGAAAAACCAAAGTGGCTATTCAGCAATCTCTATTGGCAAGATCTCGAAGATCAGTATCATTTTTCTGCACAATTTACAGCAGATTTGATTAGTATGAATGCGGCGGATTTTATTGTCACGTCGTCTTACCAAGAGATTGTAGGAACTCCCGAAGCGATGGGTCAATATGAGTCATATAAATGCTTTACGATGCCGCAGCTTTATCACGCAGTTGATGGCATTGATTTATTTAGCCCCAAATTTAACCGCGTGCCGCCAGGGGTGAATGAAAAGTTTTTCTTCCCCTATAGTCAGGCGGATGACCGCGATTCTGGGTTGCAGAGCCGCCTCTATAATCTGCTTTTCACTCGTCAAGATCCGACCACGATCGGGTCACTCACTGACCTCAAGAAGCGACCAATTTTAGCACTCGCGCCGATGACACCCATCAAGAATCTAGCTGGATTGGCAGAATGTTTTGGCAAAAGTCAGGAGCTTCAAAAACACTGCAACTTGATTTTAGTCACTAATAATCTCGACTCAGGTCAGGCACCGAGTTTCGCAGTAGCCGAGGAAATCAAAAAGCTGTACGCTGTTTTGGACGAATATCACCTGCATGATCGAGTCCGGGTGATTGGGATGAACTTCACCAGCGTAGAGTTGGGCGAAATTTATCGGGCGATCGCCGATCGTCAAGGTGTCTATGTGCAGCCTGCCCACTTTGAGGCATTTGGACGCACCATTTTAGAGGCGATGATTTCGGGGTTGCCGACCTTTGCGACTCAGTTTGGCGGCGCGTTAGAAATCATTCACGACCAAGAAAACGGATTCCATATTAATCCTACGAATCAAGAAGAAATGGCTGAGGAGATCCTGAATTTTGTCACCCAATGTGAAACCGAGCCGCAATACTGGCAAACGATTTCCGATCGAGCGATTAAGCAAGTGCGGGAACAATATAACTGGAAGTTACACACCCAACAACTTCTCTTGCTAGCAAAAACTTACGGTTTTTGGAGCTATGTCTCTCGCGACGATCGAGAAGCCCTATTGCGATATCTAGACGCGCTATTCTATCTACTGTATAAGCCAAGAGCCGACTTGATTTTAGAAGCGCATATGCAGCGCTAGAGATCGTGAATTAAATACCCTTACCCCAGGGAGCTACTGTGTACACACAAGTTGATCGATTCGTCATTGCCAGAATCTTTCGCCCCCTAAATCTCTCAAAATTGGGGGATTTGGGGGGCTGAAGCCGACTGAAACGAAGCGATGCCTTTGGCACACGCCAGCGTGACAACGATCTGTGTATATACGATAGCCCCAGGGAGAGGGAGCAAGAGTCCATTTTCCTTAGGGGAGAAATTAGGGGATGAGGGCATAATATTGAGCCGCAAACCGACCATTTCTCTAAAATTATTTAATCCACGATCTTACATCTCTCTGTAAACCTCCTCTACCTACTGTCGTGACGATGGCTAACCCAGTTTCTGCTTCGCCGTTTATCTATAAAGATTGGCTGTTAATCGAGCCTGACTTTGATCCTGCTCAACTGCATCATCGAGAAACCGTTTTTACGATCGGCAATGGCTATCTAGGAACGCGCGGCACCTTTGAGGAGGGCTATCCTCGCGCATCCCCATCCACTTTGATCAATGGCGTATATGATAGCGTCCCGGTGATGTATACCGAGTTGGTCAACTGCCCCGATTGGCTGCCGCTTGTGGTGATTGTCAACGGCGATCGCTTTCGGATGGATCAAGGCGAAGTGTTGAGCTATAAGCGTTCGCTGGATCTGCGGCGGGGGGTGTTGACTCGATCGGTGCGGTGGCGCAGCCCCACAAACAAGACGGTTGATTTGAACTTTGAGCGGTTTGCAAGTTTAGCAGATCAAAACGTGGTAGCGTTGCGCTGTCAGATCACACCCATCGATTTTGATGGCTCTATCGAAGTGCAGGCGAGCATCAATGGCTATCCTGAAAACCAGGGATTTAACCATTGGGAATGGCTCAATCAAGGCAAAACCGATCACGGCGTTTGGCTCCAAGTTCGGACTCGTAGCTCTCGCATTGAGCTGGCAATGGCATCGGGAATCACGATCTCAGGAATCGAGGCATCGCAGCAGGTGTCAAGTGTTCCGGGCTATCCAACCTTAACGACAACCTTTATGGCGATCACGGGGCAGACGGTGACGATCGAGAATCTGCTCACTGTGTTTACTTCGCGAGAATTCGAGTCGCCCGTCACCGCCGCGCAAGAAAAACTCGCCGCTCTGCCCGATTATTCCACGCTGTTAAGCGCTCACGAGCAAGCCTGGAATCAAAACTGGGAGAGCAGCGATATTGTGATTGAAGGCGACGTGAGAGCGCAGCTTGCTGTTCGATATAACCTGTTTCAGCTTTTGATTGCGGCTCCTCGCCATGATAATCGGGTAAGCATTCCGGCTAAAACGTTGGCGGGATTTGGCTATCGCGGGCACGTTTTTTGGGATACCGAGATCTTTATTCTGCCATTCTTCACCTACACGCAGCCTGCGATCGCTCGCAATCTTTTAAATTATCGCTATCACACTTTGCCAGGAGCACGACGCAAGGCGGCATACTACGGCTATAAGGGCGCAATGTTTGCCTGGGAAAGTGCCGATACGGGCGACGAAGTCACGCCTCGATGGGCATCTCCGGCTGATCCCTATGCAGAAGATATTCGGATTTGGTGCCGCGATCGCGAGATTCACATTAGCGCCGACATCGCCTATGGTGCCTGGTATTACTGGAAGGCGACGGGTGATGATGAATGGATGCGAGACTGTGGGGCAGAATTAATTCTCGACACAGCCGTGTTTTGGCGTAGTCGTGTGGAATGGAACACGAAACAGGAACGCTATGAGATTCGCGAAGTGATTGGCGCGGATGAATATCACGAACATGATGTGCATAACAGCGCGTTTACGAATCGGATGGCACAATGGCATCTCGAAAAAGCGATGCTTGTGTTTGATTGGTTATTTCATCACTATCCCGATAAAGCGATCGAGCTACAGCAAACGCTGCAACTCACGTCTGAGCGGCGATCACGGTGGCAAGATATCATCAACAATCTCTGGATTTCCTACGACTCAACCACAGGATTGATTGAGGAATTTGAGAATTTCTTCAAGATCGAGGATATCAACTTAGCAGACTATGAACCGCGCACCAAATCCATGCAGTCCATTTTAGGCATTGATGGAGCCAATAAGCGGCAAGTGCTCAAGCAGCCGGATGTGTTGATGCTGATTTACTTGATGCGTCAGTCTCAAGAGTTTCCTTACGATCTCAAAACTCTCAAAACCAATTGGGATTATTATGCGCCACGCACCGATATTACCTACGGCTCGTCGCTCGGACCTGCAATTCACGCGATTTTGGCATCTGATTTAGGAGACGTGCAGGAGGCATCCGATCGCTTCTGGCAAGCCGTTTTAGTAGACATCGAAGACACGAGAGGAAACGCCTCTGAAGGCATTCACGGTGCATCGGCGGGGGGCATTTGGCAAGCTGTCGTCTGGGGATTTGGCGGCGTGCAGATCACCGAAACCGGACCTGTCGCCCATCCTCATTTGCCTCCTAGCTGGACGCGTCTAAAGTTTAAGCTACATTGGCGCGACCAATGGCACGAATTTGATTTGAAGAATGAAACTCACATCGCAGACACAACGGAAACTACAATGACAAATCCAACCGATTCTTCAACGCCTGCGAATCAAAATTTTTCTGATGTTCGAGGGTTGATTTTTGATTTAGACGGCGTTCTCACCGACACGGCAGAGTTTCACTATCGCGCTTGGCAGCGACTTGCCGATGAAGAAGGATTGCCGTTCGATCGTCAAGCCAACGAAGCGCTAAGAGGCGTATCTCGTCGAGAATCGTTGCTCAAAATCGTGGGCAATAGACTTTATTCTGAAGCGCAATTGCAAGAGATGATGGATCGTAAAAATCACTACTATGTCGAGTCGATTCAAGACATTGCTCCAGGAGATTTGTTGCCCGGAGCGCGAGAATTGCTGATCGAACTGCAACAAGCCGGAATCAAAATTGCCTTGGGTTCCGCCAGCAAAAATGCCTGTCCAGTCGTCGAAAAGTTGGGAATCGCCAATTTGATGGACGCGATCGCCGATGGTCACAGCGTCGTCCAACCGAAGCCTGCTCCTGATCTATTTCTATTCGCCGCCCATGAGTTAGGATTGCAGCCTGCCGAATGTGTGGTCGTCGAAGATGCAGCAGCAGGAATCGAAGCGGCGATCGCGGCAGGAATGCGCTCGATCGGGTTAGGTCCCGTCGATCGAGTGGGAGCCGCCGATGTAGTTCTGCCCGATCTTGAAGACGTTCACTGGTCAGACCTGCAAGCAAAATTAACTGCCGCAAACCGACAACCCGTTTCTCAAGCGTGATCTGAAACTCTCGCCCGGAAATTGATTTTCGGGTGAGTGAATGCGATGGATCAATCTACTTCAGACATCCGTGAATGGGACGATATTGATAACGACCGGAGGGGCGGTGAGATGCGATCTCGCTAATTTCACTCTAAAAAGGTTTCTGTAATCTTTCGGAAACTGTCACACACAAATGGAAGAATAAGTTACAGGGAGACTGTAATTGTCTACCTACGACTTATGGGTATTTTGACAAAGCCTCTTCTGCAAACACGGCTCCATAATCAGCAAAAAACTTTTCTGATAACTCAGGGTTGCCCTCCCCAATTTGACCAGAATGAGGAAAGTGTTCTGGTTTGTAATAGGTATCCATAGGGGTTCTCCTCCGATATGCTTAGGTCATCCGTTTGCAGCCGATTATTATGAAACGTTCTCTTCCGATCGCGTTCTCTTTGAGCTTAACGTTAGGGGCGGCTGTGATGGCCGCCAATCCAACTCAGGTACAAAAATTACTCAATTCTGGCGAATGTGTGAACTGTGATTTGACGGGTGCTAATCTTTATAGCTATGTCTTAGATGGCGTTGATTTGACGGGTGCGAACCTCAGTGGGGCAGCGCTGCAAGGCTCTAAACTCAACTCTGCGACCTTGGCAAAGATTAACGGCGATCGTGCCAATCTAGCCTTGGTTCAATTCAAAGATGCCAACTTGCAGGGCGCAAATTTAACTAAAGCCAATCTATTTGGGGCAGATTTAAGAAACGCCGATCTGTCGGGTGCAAATTTGCAAGAAGCCACTTTAGAAGGAGCCGATCTTAGAGGGGCAAATCTCAATCAAGCCAACCTCCAGAAAGCCAATCTTGCCAATGCGAAAATGGCAGGAGCAACGCTAGAAGGAGCGAAACTAGGAGGTGCTAGAATGCCAGACGGTAGCGAATATAAACAGAAAAAATAGCGATCTGTTAACAGGTGTGTGAATCTCGGAAGCCCTCTAATCACGCTGTTCTTCCGGTTTGAACGCCTGACACCTGGTTAGGAATGTCTTCGGGCAATAGCGTGGTGAGCAATTCATCGCTGAGAGATGAAAGCACCGCTAACCGATTGGCTTGCCGTTCAAGACTTTTCTCAAATAAGTTGCGAACGAGTCTCGCATTGCCAAAGGTTTTATCTCGATGTTCGTAGAGATCTTCAAACAACTTTTGCAGTTTTTCACCTGTGCCCGGAGCCAGTTTGAAATGGCTTTTGCCTCCCATGTTTTCAAAAATCGAAAGCAACTCTTCTGGCTTGTAATGATTGAAATAAAAATAGCGATTAAAGCGCGATTCTAACCCCGGATTTGACTCGATAAACGTCGTCATCTCATCCGTATAGCCTGCCACAATCACCACCAAACGATCGCGGTGATCTTCCATGCGTTTGAGCAAAACATCGATCGCTTCTTGCCCAAAATCACGCCCTGATTCTCCGGGTACCAGAGCATAGGCTTCATCAATAAACAACACGCCATTCAGCGCCGAATTGACAAGATCATCGACTTGTTTTGCAGTCTGACCAACATAGCCCGCCACCATGCCAGAGCGATCGGTTTCGACCAAATGCCCTTGGGTAAGAAATCCTAATCCTTTATAGATGCGTCCCATTAATCGCGCGACGGTCGTTTTTCCCGTTCCAGGTGGACCACAAAAAACCGCGTGCAGGGAAACCGTCGTTTTTGCTAAACCTCGCTCCGATCGAATCTTTTGCACTTTGAGAAAGTTGGCAAGCGTCTTCACTTCTTCTTTGATGTTGCTCATTCCTATCAGGTCGTTGAGTTCGGCGAGTGCCTCGTTTAAGACTCGATCGAGATCGGCTGGATCGGACGTTTGAGGCGAAGAAGCAGGCAACCCTTCTTGATCAGTAGCTAACTTCTGATAGGAATGAAGCTGTTGCCAGATTAAGGAGAGTGCTTCTAAATCTTGCAAACTGACTGTGCCATCAGCTTTGACGATCGCTTGAGCAAATTTGTAAATTGCATTAATCGCGTTTCCCAGATAATTCGTTCCTTTTTCTTCATCCAATCGATTTAGGATTGAGGGCAACTGGAACGAGTCAGAAGGCTGATTTTGGGTGAAGTTTAAGATAATTTGCAGCGTTAATTTTTGATATTTAATCCGTTCATCTGCCGACGTATCCCATCGGTTGATCGCTACGTCTAGCTTTTCGGCATCGCGTTTAATCAGGGCATAGATCACGAGATATGCCAACAGTTCAGCCTCGCGAACATTCCCACTGCTGCGCCCACAGAGTTGAATCATCTTGGCTAAATCAGCCAGAATGACTTCTGCAAACGTTGCATTCACCGATAAAAGTGGCAATAGAGATTTGTAGAGCAGATTTGCTTCTTGTTTGAGCAGCCTGTAATTCATAACGTGTTTGAAGAGTCGCGGCGTTCCATCTCAGTCACGATATCGAGAATTCAACCGAATCGCAACGTCAGAGGACAAATTTAGCAACCCTGTAGAGACGTTTCGGTGGAGCGTCTCACCAAATTCGCCATGACCCTATTCAAGAATAAAGTTAAGGACACAAGTTTCCCTATCATTCGCTAGAGGAGCCGTCTAAAGTCTTTCTCTATGATCGGCGAAGTCATTAAAAGTCAATTTCGGAGATTCTTTATGCGGACAATTCAACTTCCGTCAGGGGCGGCGATTCCAGTTTTAGGTCAAGGAACTTGGCGGATGGGAGAAACGCCAAAACAGCGATCGACAGAAATCGAGGCTCTAAAGTTTGGCGTTGATTTGGGAATGACGCTGATTGACACCGCCGAAATGTATGGCGAAGGCGGTGCAGAAGAAATCGTCGCGGATGTGATCGCAGGGCAACGATCGCGCATTTTTCTAGTCAGCAAAGTCTATCCCCACAATGCCACGCGTAAGGGAACCATTCAAGCCTGCGATCGCAGTTTAAAGCGCCTGAAAACCGATTATCTGGATCTTTATCTGCTGCATTGGCGTGGTTCAGTGCCGCTTTCAGAAACGTTTGAAGCGTTGATCGAATTGCAGCAATCGGGAAAAATTCGGGATTTTGGCGTGAGCAATTTTGACCAAGGCGACTTAGCAGAGACACATCGGCTCGATCGTCATCTTACTGCAACCGATCAAGTCCTCTACAATCTCAGCCGCCGAGGAATCGAGTGGAATGTCTTGCCGTGGTGCCGTCAGCATCAGATTCCGGTGATGGCATATTCTCCGATCGAGCAAGGTCGAATTCTAAAAAATCAAGCTCTTGGAACCGTTGCAAACCGATTGAATGTGACCCCGGCGCAAGTGGCGATCGCGTGGTTGTTGCATCAAGAGAATGTGATCGTGATTCCAAAATCGAGTCGGCGCGATCGCATTCAAGAAAACTACGCAGCGTTAGACATTTCGTTCACTGATGATGGACCTCACAGCGTTAGATATAGCGTTTCCGCGTCCACGCCAACCGCAACCTTTGCAGATGCTTTAATTAGCCACACGCTTGAAGATAGTGCCCGATCGCCCGATCCAGTGATGGGAGCAAGATACCCCGTTCGCTAGTCAGTGCGGCGTAAGTTGGACGAGGAGCTGCTAACTTTAGCGATCGAGTCGAACACGGTTTGACTTGAGACGGGTTAAACCCAGCGAGACGGGCAGTTTCTTGGGCAAATTCTGACCAGCTAACGGCTCCTAGAGTTTGCTAGATGCCACAGTCCGCATTCCTGATCGATGAGCAAATCGAGAGTGGCATTCACCAAATCGGGAACGTAGGTGGGAGAAATCACCGTGTCGTCTGCGGCAAGAAATGATTGACCCGACGCCAGAGTGCGAAGCGCGATCGTCAGAAAATTATAGTCATCCCAAGGTCCAAAAAAAGCGCTGGTGCGAATCACAAGGGCACGCGGATTGGTGGCTAAAACCCATTGTTCAGCGATCGCTTTGCTGTGTCCATAGACATTCAACGGCGCGACTTCATGGCTTTCGACATAGGGTTTTGTCTGGTTGCCATCAAACACCAAATCCGACGAGAACGTGACGAACGAGATGTCTTGCTCAGCACAGGCTTCAGCGAGAATGGCGGCTCCATCTGCGTTGATTTGCCGACACAAATGAGGGTGCTGCTCGGCATCATCAACCCGAACATATCCAGCCGTGTTGATCACTGCCCAGGGCTTGAGATCGGCTAGAACTTGAGTCACCAATCGTGAGTGGGTGATGTCCATTTCTTGCCGCGTCAGCAGCCGATAGGGAATGCCGCGCATCTCACAGAGACGGGCAAAGGCACGTCCTAGAGTTCCTGTAGCTCCGGTGATCACGATCGGGGCAACCGAGGCTTTTTGAGGGAGTGACCCATTTTGAGAAAACACCGATGGCGCATCGATCGCCATCACCGCCGGATAAACTAAGCGCTGCGATCGTCGCCACCATCCCGGCTCTTGCAAGATTGGGTGAGCATAGTCTTGCCCATCGGCGAGATGGCGCAGCATGTGGGCAAGGGCAGTTGGGCGAGGAGTGGGCGATCGCAAATCAAACACGCCCGGTTCATAAAATCCTTCACTTCGCGTTAAAAGCGTATTCCAGTCATAAGCACCGAGCAGCGACCAGGCAGTGACGGCTCGAATGTTGGCTCCTGATTTGCGTAATCGGTTTGCCGCAGTCCAGGCTTCATTAAACCAGCGTAGTTGCTCCTCGCGAGTGCAGCCCAAATGCACCTCGGTCAAGGCAATCGATCGCCCATAGCGATTCCAGACTTCTTGCAGAAGATTGTAATGTCCAAAAATGCCTTCAGCACAGACGCGCACCGCTTCGAGGTCGGCATAGTCGTGTTTACCGTTGCCGCCGTGGAGTTGAGCGGGATAGCGATCGAGCCGTTCATCTAAGAAGCGATCGCTGGTCAAATAGTGATTGATGCCCAACACATCGGGCGGACAAGGATTGTCTAGAAACCACTCTAAATCGGATTCTGAAATTCCAATTCCGCACAAATAATTCCAGAGAGGATGAGCGCGATCGAGCCTACCACACAGCAAATCAAAGCTTAACCAGCGTCGCTCATTTTCAAAGTCTGCCTGATAGACCAGCAGGGGAGTGCTAAACACTTTCCCTAAATCTTCGGTTTGAATGAGTTTCGCTTGAGGATTGATCTGCCGAATTGCCTGCATCGACAGCACGATCGCGCGGCATTGATTGATTAAGGCACACGCAAAGGTTGAGGGATCGTGTCCATGAGGATACCAGTGACCATATAGACCGCTAAACCGTGCAGTGGTTAGAGGTTCGTTAATCGGCGTGTAGTGGCTCACCCAAGGGTAGCGAGTCGCGACTGCTTGGGCAAATTTAGCGAGTTTCTTAGGAAAAGCAGGGTCAATGAGACTCGTGTGATCGGGTCCGCTGCCGTGGTGAACTAAGCCCACGATCGGATCGATGTTTAACTCTCGCAGTCGCTGTAATCGCTGATCTGACCATGACCAATCGGCTCGATCGAGCGATGCTGGAGCAATCCGTTCCCATAGCACGGGATAGCGAATTGCCGTAACTCCCAGCGATGCAAATAAGTCTAAATCTGTGATCCGATCCGCATGTCCATTGCGTTCTAACTGATCAAAATAGTCATCTCCCACACGATTCACAGTGCATTCTACACCTGCCCACAGCTCGACCTCAGATTTTTGAGTGTGAGTGGCTGAAATCTGTGCGCGATCGTATGGGTGCCAGCGTTCTAACGGCTGGCTGATTATTGATGTTCTCATCCCTAGACTCCAATCCAAATTTGCCGAGCGATCGAGTGCAACCCCAACTGATCTCTAGATCGACCCGTTACCGGAGAGACGTTTCGGTGGAACGTCTTTCTTCATTCAATCAACGCGCCGTCCCCGCAAGAGCGTGACCGTTTTTCTCTTCGGGCTGCCAGCGAGTCCGATCGCTGAGTTTTGCGTAAACCGAGAGCGCCTGAGCCACGACCTGATCCATGTTGTAATACTTGTAGGTAGCGAGTCGTCCGACAAATTCTACGTTGGGCGTTGCGTCGGCTAAGGCTTTATATTTTTTGTAGAGTTCTGCATTCTCAGGGCGCGGTACTGGATAATAAGGATCGCCTTCTGCTTTCGGAAATTCGTAGACGATGCTGGTTTTAGAATGCTCTTGTCCGGTGAGATATTTAAACTCAGTAATTCGCGTATAGAGCTGCTCGTTGGGATAGTTGACGACGGGCGCAGATTGATGAACAGACTCATTTAATGTTTCATGCTTGAAATCGAGCGATCGATAGGGCAATTTGCCAAACCGATAATCAAAAAATTGGTCTACTGGTCCGGTGTAGATCATCTCCTTAAAGGGAATGATGTCTCGAATTTCTCGATAGTCAGTGTTGAGCATCACCTTGATATTGGGGTGATTCAACAAATTCTCAAACATCGGGGTAAACCCGTGGAGCGGCATCGCTTGATAAGTATCGGTAAAGTAGCGATCGTCGCGATTGGTGCGGGTGGGCACACGAGCCGTAACCGATTTATCTAGCTCAGAGGGGTCAATGCCCCACTGTTTACGAGTGTAGTTGCGGAAGAATTTCTCATACAGTTCTCGCCCAACTTTGCTGACCACCACATCTTCAGAGGTGCGAATCGAGTCTTTGGGTTCTGCAACTGACTCAAAAAATTTCTCAAGCTCAAAGGAGTTGAGTTTCAGCCCATAAAGTTTGTTAATCGTGTCGAGATTGATCGGAATCGGCACCAGTTGACCATCGACACTGGCAAGGACTCGATGCTCATAGCGTCGCCATTCGGTGAAGTGAGACAGATATTCAAACACATCGCGGGAATTGGTGTGAAAAATATGCGGACCATATTTATGTACCAAAATTCCGGCTTTGTTGTAGTGATCGTAAGCATTGCCGCCAATATGGTTGCGAATATCGACGATCAGCACTTTCTTGCCTGACTGATTGGCAAGTCGCTCTGCCAAAATGCTGCCAGCAAACCCAGCCCCAACAATTAAATAGTCAAACATAGCAATCATTCCTATTTATTATTTGAATCGTATCAACCGTCTTTATGAACGCGATACAGCCGAGGGTTTAACGGTTGAAACCGCCGATTCGATTAAATGACTCATGGTTGCCCACGTTTTGTCCCACGATGTTTGAGCCAGAAACGCATTGACTCGATCGAGCCACCCAGAATCTTGCTGGATTTGCAGAGCGACTTCAACGGCTGCTACAAACTCCGGTACTGTATCGGCAATCTGTACCAGCTTCAGATCTCCATAGGGGCGCACGACATCCCGAATTGAGGTAGAAACCACGGGCTTTCCGGCGGCGAGATATTCGGGGGTTTTAGTCGGGCTAATAAACCGAGTCGATTCATTGCGGGCAAATGGCAATAGCGCGACCTCCCAGCCTGCTAGATAGTGAGGCAACTCCGAATAAGATTTGCCACCGAGATAGTGAATATTAGGAAACTGCGGCAGCCTAGCAGGATCGATTTTGACGATCGGTCCAATCAACACCAACTGCCAATCAGGGCGAGCGATCGCGACCCCTTTCAACAGATCAATATCCATGCGCTCGTCAATCACGCCATAAAAGCCAAGACGCGGGTGAGGAATGTGGGCTTGATCAACGGGATCGACGATCGCCTGACGTGCTTGAACAAAATGAGCCACATCAATGCTGCTTGGAAACGCATAAACATTGGGATGCTGATGTCGTTTGACTTCATAAAGGCTTTGTCCTCCGGTGAAGACCAAATCGGCTCTCTGAAACAGGTTGGCTTCGTGCTGCCGCAACTCAGGGGGTGCCCCTTGAAACGCAGACAATTCATCCATACAGTCATAGACGATCGCCAACGGCTGAAGGTGATCGGTGAAAGCTAGCGCCATCGGGGTGTAATACCAGAAAATATAGTCGCGAATGCCATAAATTTTGAACCAGTCTTCTAATATCTGTTTTTGGAGGGCGATCGTCGTCTCGTGACTCAACCCTTTTGGAAGATGAGGCACCACCACCCAAACGCCGCACTCTCGCTGGCTGATGTCTAACCATGCTTGATCTTGGGTGTCAAAAAAAGGCTCTTCAACAAAGAAAACTCGCCGTTCTTGAACGCACCGAGTTAGCAAATGTTGAGGACGTTGATAGACAAAATCCCAGCGTAAGTGAGATAGGCAAACGAGGTCAGGCACCTCTGGAAACGTATCTTCTAAAATGAAACTATCTTGATTTGACCAACGCAGCTTTAACTGTTTTTCACCTTGTATTAATGGATTTTGAACGAGATCGTAGGTGATTGAAGAATTAGATTGGGACATAGATTGTCTCAATAGATTAAATATTGATGGTTGATAGGGAAGTTAAACAGTAAATCACAGTGAGCTAACGTCTCAATTACAGAACTCGCTTTTGCTTCAAGGCTCACTGATAATAACATAGAGGTAATTATTCTCTTTTATCTTCCACCTAAAGGAAGGTAAACCTAGTTCCACCTTGAGATAGAAGTTTCGTCTTGTGAAATGATATTGTCAGTTAATATTCGATTTATTACAGTGTTGTGATATACGAAACTCGTTAATATATCTCTTTAACTTGAGGTGAGCAAGCGCCTATTTTTTAAGAGTTATTGTTATTTGAAAGTAGCGAAAAGCTGCCTTTGAGTTAATAGGCAACATTAATGGTTTCTAGCTCTAGATTTGTTGAAAGGAAACACTTTGGAAGTCATTGATGGTTTCTTGAAACGCTCCACAATCACTGAAGCAATTTCTGCTGTAACTTACTCTGTGCCACGATCTTTCCGTTTTTAATCACCGTGCGATCGCTGGGTGCTGTTCCGATCGCCTCTGTCACAGTTTCCACCGTTAAAATGACTAAATCTGCCGCGCGTCCAGGTGCCAAACCATGATTGGGGAATCCGATCGCTTGAGCCGCGCGATGAGTTGCCATCTCTAAACACAGTTCATGACTCGCTGTGGTGCCAAGCTGAAGCACTTGCGCTAACAGCGTACAAATTTTTAGCACATCGCCATCGCCAAATGGAGTAAACAAATTCTGCACGTTGTTAACAGCCAATCCGACATTCACGCCCATCTCAGCAAGATGATGGACTGGCGCAACGCCACGACGAACGTTATGGGTATCTTTGCGAGACATGATATAAACATCAGAAGCCGGCAGCGCCAAAATGGAGATTTTCGCCTCTCGAATTGCAAGAGCGATCGCTGCCAACTCTGCTGGAGAGAGCGCCGCTAATTTCGTCATGTGTCCTAGACAAACTCGACCTTGCCAACCTCGACGACACGTTTCTTGAATCACAAACGGCAACGAGAGCGGCAATTCATCATCTAAAAAATCTAGATGAAAATCGACATCGCAATCAAACTCTTGAGCAATATCAAACACAATACGAATATTATGTTCTGGATCGGGATCGACATAAGGCGCAGACCCAATCACATCACCGCCCATGTGCATCGCTTGCCGTAGTAAGTCTAGGGTTCCTGGTTGGTTGGTGATCCCTTCTTGAGCAAAGACAGCAAGCTGAAGCGTCATGCCCCACTCATAGGCTTGACGAAGTGGCAGCAACGCTTGCATTCCTGTTAGCTTTGTCACTAAATCGACTTCAACATGACTTCGCATTGTCGTCACCCCAAACCCGATCGCTCGTTCGATCGCCCGTTTGGCTCTGGTTTGAATATCGGCGATCGTAAACTCTTTTTTCGCTTTCAAAGTCTCTCGCATCGCTTCTGCAAAGGTGCCTTCAATGCCGTGACAGCGATCGAGCAAGTGCGCTTTATCGAGATGAAAATGGGCATCGACTAAACCCGGAATCACCAGCTTTTGATCCGCATTCAAGCTGATCGGGGCGGGAGCCGCGATCGTGGGGGCAATCTCGATGATCCGATCGCCCACAATGCCAATGTCCCAATAGCCAGAACGTCCGGGTAAAGCTGCTTGGGTGATTTTTAAATCCATAAAAGCGCAACAGGAGAACGTGAGATATTGGAAGTCTTGCACATATTCTAAAGTCGGACAAATGAATGATTCAGACTGGCAAACTGAAGGAAAAGCGACCTTTCAAGTTGGCAACGCTTTCTACCGTTCCAATGGTCAAATAGCAAGAGACTTGGGAGTGTTAGCGGCTGCCGTTCATCGTGCCGAGATTGGGCAGTTGCGCGTCTTAGATTCTATGTCGGGATCGGGAGTGCGATCGCTGCGATATTGCCTAGAAAGTCAGGCAGATTGGGTGTGGGCAAATGATAGCAGTCCAGATATTAGTACAGTGTTGCGGGAAAATTTAGAACGATCGCTTCCAATCCCCTTTAAAGTGACCCATCAAGATGCCAAACGCGTATTTTCAGAGTGCTACAACAGCCACGATTTTTATGATTTGGTCGATGTCGATTGCTTCGGGTCTCCTGCTCCTTATTTGAGTTTTTGTCTGGGGGCAGTTGCGATCGGAGGCTTGCTCTATCTCACCAGCACCGACGGACGCACCACTACCGGACACGCATCCGATGCCTGTTTAGCGCTTTACGGCAGCTATGCTCGTTCCCATCCGGCAGCGCATGAACAAGGGCTGAGAATCTTGATCGGCAGTCTCCAACAAATTGCGGCAGCACAAGGATTAGGAGTTGAGCCAGTGTTCTCGCTGTTTTTGGGCGAAACCTATCGAGTCATGTTGCGCCTGGTTGCCCGTCCTCAACTCGACAGTCAAACTTATGGATTGTTGGGCTATTGTCATCGCTGCGGCAATTATCAAACCGTTTCGTGGCGCGAGTTGGGACAAACTAATTGCACTCACGATGGACACTGGCTAACAATCAGCGGGGCAATGTGGCTCGGAGCGCTACACAACGCACAGCAATTGCACAAACTAGCCAGTCTCGCAGATCAGTGGCAGTGGTCAAAACAAGCTGCATTGCTCAGTCTGATGGCAGAAGAATCGGATTTGCCGCCTTATTTCTACACGCTTGGCGAAATCGGCAAACGCGGCAAGATGGATCTTCCCAAGCGATCGCGCGTAATCAAAACTCTTCAAACAATGGGCTATCGAGCTTGTGCCTCTCACGTCAATATTCAGGCAATCAAAACCACCGCCACGATTCAAACCTGCATCGAAGCGGCACATCAGTCTTGAGTCAACAAATCTTCACACTCAGCACAGACGCGATAAAATTGAACGGTCAGCCTTGTCTCACTCACGTTGTATGAACTTGGAATCGATCGCATCTCCTCAACTCAAGGACAGTTCCCTTCCGGCAGGTGGTTATGATTCCACTCGATTCGACTGGAAAGAAGCCTGGTATCCGATCGCCTATCTAGCAGACTTAGACTCGGCAACCTTGACAACGTTCACGCTAATGGAACGGGATCTCGTCATTTGGTGGGATCGGCAAGCTCAGTCCTGGCGAGTGTTTGCCGACCAATGCCCTCACCGTCTCGCACCCTTGTCTCAGGGCAGAATTGCTGAAGATGGGTTACTGGAATGTCCCTATCACGGTTGGGCATTTGCAGGAGACGGACAGTGCGATCGCATTCCCCAACAAAGTGCCGACGCAATGGCGCATCAATCCAAAAGAGCCTGTGTTGATTCGCTGCCGACTGCCACGCGTCAGGGCATGTTATTTGTCTACGCAGGTCAGCCCGAAAATGCTCAAAACGTCATGGTTCCGATCGTCGATGCGCTCGATGAATCTCCGAGCGAGTGGGTCTGTCTCAATACCTTTCGCGATTTGCCCTACGATGCTCTAACGCTGTTAGAAAACGTCCTAGACTCCAGTCACTTGCCGTTCACGCACCATAAATCAGTCGGCAATCGAGCCAATGCTGCTCCGGTCGATTTAGAAGTGGTCGAGTCCGATCGTCAGGGGTTTCGGGGCGTATGGGAAGAAGGTCCACGGCGAGGCACTTTGGGACGGCAAGACACGATCTTCATCGCTCCGGGTTTGATGTGGCATGATCTCACCTCAAAACAGTTTGGCAGAACGCTGACAGTCGTTTATGCCACCCCGATTCGGAAAGGAGAATGTCGGCTGTTTGCGATTTTTCCGTTTAAGTTTTCCTCAAAAATTCCGGCATTTTTCATCAAAATTACGCCTCGCTGGTATTCTCACACCAGTCAAAACGCCATTCTTGAAGACGATCAAATTTTCCTTCACCGTCAAGAACGCTCTTTAGAACACCACGGCGGTAGCCCCAATTTTGCTAAAGCCTTTTATCTGCCCACTAGAGCCGATCGCTTTGTGACCGAGTTGCGGCAATGGGTCAATCAATACCAAGCCGATCCCTTTGGGGGCAAAGAGTTGACTCCCGCTTTATTAGAGGAACAATTGCTCGATCGCTATCACTCCCACACCAAAAACTGCGCCAGTTGCCGCACCGCCCTCGCCAAAGTTCAGCAAATCCGCACCGTTTGCCTTGGGATTGGAGCGATCGGACTTGCGACGATTCCCATTCTGCCTCTTTGGATAAACACCCCATTAGCGGCAGTGATTTCGAGCGTCACAATATCATTGTCTGGGCTGATTTGGATGGCGCTCGATCGGCTTGAAAAACGCTTTTCTCAAGGACAGACCATAGCACCGCGCAACCTAGCCGAAAAGCAGCGTAGACCAACTTCTCAAATCAACTCCACCGCAAAGTAAACTAAAGTCTGACTGCTCAGGAACCTGATTGATTAACTTCAAATGACCATCAGAATTGGCAACGGATATGACGTTCATCGCCTCGTCACCGGACGGGATCTGATCTTAGGCGGCATCAAAATTGATCACGAAACCGGACTGCTAGGGCACAGTGATGCCGATGTTCTCACCCACGCCATTATGGATGCCATGCTGGGAGCCTTAAGCTTAGGAGACATCGGACACTATTTTCCACCGACCGATCCGCAGTGGGCAGGAGCCGATAGCCTGGTTTTGCTGGCTCAAGTGCATCAGTTAATTCAAGACAGAGGCTGGCAGATTTGCAATATCGACTCGGTGGTGGTGGCTGAACGACCGAAACTCAAGCCCCACATTGCAGCCATGCGATCGCGCCTCGCCACCATTCTCAACTTGCCGCTCGATCGAGTCGGGGTCAAAGCCACTACCAACGAAAAGCTCGATGCTGTGGGGCGCGAAGAAGCGATCGCCGCTCATGCCGTAGTGTTGTTGGAGCAATAGCGTTATGGCGATCGCTGCTGACGAAGCCTTAGTGGGTCACCTGGCACGAATGCCCGTCTTAATAAATCCACATTCAGGGAGCGGGGAATGAGTGACATCCATGCCAGATGATCCCCTAATTCTCTACTGAAATTTCTTTCTTCTCTCATAACACCACGACACCTAAATTTAATCAGGCATTTGGGAAAACTCTGAATACGAGGGCAAATATGACCGCTTGAGAAGATTAACTCATGCTTGCTCTCAGTCATACCCATTGCCTATCAGGTATCGTTACCCGTGAAAAATCAGCATGACTACCGTAGTTTCCTCCGCTATCGTTCAACTCGACGACAAGCGATGTGGTTGACGTTAAGCACCTTAGTAGCTGCCTGTACGGCGAAGGTTCCAATGACTCCTCAACCTGCTAACCAATCTAATGCAGCTCTTGAAATTTGGTGGTCCAAGGGGTTGATCTTGGCGGAGGACGAAGCCATTCAGAACATTGTGAAAGATTGGCAAAGGAAAAGTAACAGTTTGGTCAATCTTTCGTTTCATCGGCAAGATGACATTGTGCAAAAGTTAGAACGCGCCTATGAGTCTGGCAATCCGCCGGATGTTCTATATGCCTACAAGGGGGATTTAGCACTCAATCCGCGCTTTGCTTGGGAAGGAAAGCTAGCGAATGTCTCCGATCTCATAGAACCGATAAAAGCCGCCTATGTTCCAACTGCCCTGGAAGCGGTTTCATTCTACAACAATGTAGAGAAAAAACGGAGCTACTTTGCAGTGCCGCTCAGTCAGGAAGCCACCTATATTTTCTACTGGCGAGATCTGCTTCAGCAAGCTGCGTTGAGCGATCGCACCCTTCCGACTCAGTGGGATGACTTTTGGAACTATTGGAAGGGCGTACAAGATCACCTCCATTCGCAGGATGCCAACCTTTATGGATTAGGCATTCAGTCTTCCCCTCGCAATTCAGACACCTATATTTTTTTCGAGCATGTTCTGCAAGCCTATAACGTCCAGTTGCTAGATGCACAGGGTAAACTGCAACTCGGTTCTGATGTGCGTCTAGGCATTATTCACTGCCTAGACTGGTACACCCAGTTTTACAAGCAGGGTTACGTTCCACCGACCGCAACCCACTGGTCATCACCCGACAACAATCAGGCGTTGTTAAATCGCAGTGTCGCCATGACTGTGAATTGTTCAATGTCCATTCCAGTGTCGCAGCGGAATAACGAAGACGTGTATTTTAAGAAGCTCGGTACGGCTGACTTCCCAAATAAACCGGATGGCAACCCGATGGAGCATTTAGTTTCAATCAATCAAGCCGTGATTCTTGCCTCGTCTCAGAAACAGCAAGCCGCGAAAAACTTTTTAGCCTACCTGATTCAACCCTCAGTGTTAGAAGGCTTTGTGAAAGGTCTGGGAGGACGTTTTTTTCCGGTGATGCCGATGGCTTGGCAGGATTCTTTCTGGACAAATGCAGCAGACCCCCATATTCCCATTCAATCGAAAACACTGCGCGATCGCCCCACTCGTACTTTCTACACGGTACAGGCTCCGGCTTATAGTCAAGTATTCCAGAAGGATGTCTGGGGAAATGCGATCAGTCGAATCGCAACCAATACCGTGACCGTTGAGCAAGGCGCGGATGAAGCCATCCGGCAAATTCAGCAAATATTTTCAGAATGGCAGTAGTCCGCAGTTCGTTTGAAGGATCGACATGATGAAACAGTGGCAGCAGCATCTGACAACGCGGCTCTCTGGCTACTTTCTCCTGCTATCTCTCGTTTCAGTAGGCATCACAGGAGGTGTGACATTTTATCGGGCGCAAGCCTCGCTGCAAAAGTCTGCATTTAATCAACTGAGTGTGGCAGCAACGCTTAAAGAAAATGAAATTAGCCGCTGGTTTGAAGATCAGCAGCGCATCTTTCTATCGGTTGCACAACTGCCAATTGTGCAAGGTCAAAGTCGAGTCCTACTAGATCCAAAAACGGGTGAACGAGAGCGAGCCGCAGCCCGTGTTTTACTGGTGCAATACCTCACCTCACTCGATGCCAATCGGGGCAGTTTCACCGAAGTCTCGATTTTAGATCGCAGCGATCACATCATCGCCTCCACCCATTCAGCCCGTGAAGGACAGTACGAGTCTTCGGCTGATTTGACCTATTTTGAGGCGGTCAATCCTGGAGAGCCAACCACACCCATTTTCTATACGCGTCCAGTTTCCAACAAGCTAATTGTCACGTTTGCAACCCCGATCCGAGGGGCATCTGGCGATCGGATTGGCATGATTGCCATCCATCTCAATCTCGATCGATTGAGCCAAATCGTCAAAGCGCAGACTGATTTAGGGCAAGCCGTTGATTCATACTTGGTTGGGAGCGTGGGGTCAACCAATACGTTAGTTTCTGATACGCTTAGCAACGCACCGACAGGTCAGGCTGTTTCTAGCTTGGGCATCGATAGGGCGATGCGTGGATCAAATAGCAGCGGGCTGTATCAAAACTATGCCCAGATCCCTGTGATGGGAATCTACCAAAGTTTAAGTAATCTCGGATTGAGCTTGCTAGTCGAGCAGCGTCAAGATATTGCCAATCGACCCGCTGAACAGTTAGCCCAGCAAATCACGCTATTGGGACTGGTTTCGGCGGGAGTGCTTTCTCTGGGACTATATGGGTTGGCACGCCGGATTGCGGAGCCGATTCTCAAGATTGCTCATACGGCAACTCAAGTCGCCTCTGGCGATCTGAACCAAAAGGCTCCGGTTTTAACTGAAGATGAAGTGGGTTTGCTAGCGCGAAACTTTAATAACATGATTGAGCAACTCAAGCTTTCTCGTGATAAGTCTGAATTGTACAGTCGTAGCCTAGAGCAGAAGGCGCAAGAACTACAAACAGCATTACAGGAACTCGGCTCAGCTCAAGCCCAACTGGTGCAAAGTGAAAAAATGTCGAGTTTGGGGCAACTCGTCGCTGGAGTAGCACACGAAATCAACAATCCGGTGAATTTCATCTATGGCAATCTCAACCACGCCGAAGCCTACATCCAGGATTTGATCTGCTTGCTCCAACTTTATGAGCAGCATTGCCATCCGCCTGCTGCTGAAATTCAAGCCAAAGCTAAGTCGATCGACCTCGATTTTCTACTAAAGGATTTACCGAAGCTCTTGACTTCGATGAAAGTAGGGTCCGATCGCATTCGAGAAATTGTTTTGTCTCTTCGCAACTTCTCCCGCCTGGATGAAGCAGAGATGAAAGTGGTTGATATCCACGAAGGCATCGATAGTACACTCCTGATTTTGCAAAATCGACTGAAAGCGAAGCATGGCTGTCCAGCGAGTCAAATGATCAAGCACTACGGCGACATCCCTCTGGTCGAGTGCTATGCCGGACAGTTAAATCAGGTGTTTATGAATATTCTCAGTAACGCATTAGATGCGTTAGAGGAGTGCGACCAACAGGGTCAAATTCACATTTACACTGAGCAAAAAGACTCGAATCAAGTACGAATTCGGATTGCTGATAATGGTATGGGAATGACAGAAACGACTTGCCGACAGATATTCGACCCTTTTTTTACCACCAAATCAGTTGGCAAAGGTACGGGATTGGGGTTGTCGATTAGCTACCAGATTGTGACTGAGAAACATGGCGGCTCCCTTCAGTGCGTTTCATCACTTGGACAAGGAGCCGAATTTATTATTGAAATTCCCATTCAACAAACCTGTAATGAGCAGCTTGTAGCGACACTGAGTTTAGCCAAAGAATGGACGAGTTCCTGAAGGCTCTACGTTTTTTGTCCTGTAGTTAACTTCGGTGGTTAAGAAAGACTAGGAGATAGCAGCAGAATGACGTTAAGCTTTTACAATCTTAGGCAGAGTCGTGGCTCATACCGTTTCTGCTGCGGTTCCCATTGAGAACCTCCCACCTATTCGATTCGTCAGTTAGGGCATTCCCGTCTTAGACTGCCGGATGTTATCCAGTCTGGCTGGTAGAGCACCATCGATGATCATCCCCGAATCCATCCTCGAAGAACTCCTAAAAGCCCTTCCTCAGATTCGCCCTCAACTCTATTTCAAGTCTTCGCTCACCGCCCTCTCACACGCGATGGAAGACCAGGTTTTGGCGGGGGTCGATCGTCCTCTGGTGATTGCTAGCTTTCAGCGAGAACGGTTTTATCGGCAAGAAGCTCATCGCTATTTGCGAATTGCAGAACGCACCAATCAGGTTTATGTGTTGGCGGCTCCTGAAAGCGATTTTTCCGATCGCTCTCAAGACTATGAAACGATCGCATTTGAGCCAGCCGATGCCCTCAGTCAAGAATGGCATTTGGTCGTGTTAGGCGAACACTATGCTTCCTGTCTAATTTGCCGTGAACGAAGACAGCCCGATCCGCCTGCTAACATTCAAGATTTGCATGTTGACCAGTCTCGTCGCTTTGAAGGAATCTGGACGTTCGATCGCCAAATTGTTTGTGAGTCGGCAGAGTTGCTGCTAAAGCGAATTCAGCGCTATCGTCCCGATTTAGTAGCTAAGACTGGGCTGATGTTGGCAACGCTAAAACCCGATGCTAATACTGGCTTTAATCAAGTCGATCCAGGTCCGTTTGCCGAGCGACTCGTAACTTACCTCCAAGCCGGACAATATAAATTAGCCAAAGCCTATCGGTCGATCGCTGAGAAAGAACGCAAAGAGCGGTTGATCAATTCCATCACGGCGGCGGTGCGGCGATCGCTGAATCCCCATGAAATTCTGCAAGTGGCGGTGCAAGAGTTGGGAACCGTGCTGGGAGCGGGTCGCTGTCTGATTTATCGCTGCAAATCAACCGATGAGATGGCAACGCTGGAGCATGAGTTTCTAGGAAGCTGCGGGTATTCAGGCTCAGGCGATGCCAAAAGACAATCGGTGTTTGAAACCCAATCGCTTGTTGGTCAAAGCTGGTCATTACAGGCAAATCCTCTCTTTCAGGAGGTCATTCAAAAGCAGGAGCCTGTTTATATTGAGGACACGCACACTGACGAACGGTTTGCTAATCAGCGCGGTCTCACTCAAGACGGACAGATTCGATCGTGGCTGATGGTGCCTGTTCTCAACCAAAGTCAGCTATTAGGAATGGTTGAACTTCACTACTGCAATACCGTTCCTCACAAGCTGGAGCGCAGTGAATTGGAGATGGTTGAAGCGATCGCGACTCAAATTGGAGTCGCCCTGATTCAAGCCGAAGCCTATGCTAACTTAGAAGACCTCAACCAGCAGCTAGAAGCGCTTGATCGCACTCGCAGCAATCTGATTGCTATCACCGGACACGAGCTACGAACACCTCTTTCCACCATTCAAGTCTGTCTTGAGAGCCTCGCCACCGAGCCTGATATGTCGGCTGATTTGCGTCAGGTCATGCTTAACTCAGCGCTGACGGATGCCGATCGGATGCGGAAGCTGATTCAAGATTTTCTCACGCTCTCTCGCCTTGAAAGCGGTCGGATTGAGTGGCGACTCGAACCGTTACCCCTAGAGGAATGTGTTGATCTCGCCCTGAGCAGTCTTCAATCCCACAAATACAACACTCCTCTGCCTAAAATCACGACTCGACTTCCGGCAACGTTACCTCTCGTACAGGTCGATGGCGAATGGCTCGTAGAAGTTATTTCTAAACTGCTCGACAATGCGTGCAAATTCACCGATTCTGGTGGGCAAATCACTATCGAGGTGCAGCGCAACGGCAGCAAAATGCTAGAAGTCACGATCGCCGACACGGGACGAGGCATCGAATCGAACCGACTCGAAACGGTGTTCGATCGCTTCTATCAAGAAGAAGGAGCGTTGCGTCGCACTACAGGCGGCACCGGACTCGGACTCGCTATCTGTCGTCAGATCATCGCGGGCTGGGGTGGGCGCATCTGGGCAGAGTCAGGCGGTAAAGAGCGCGGCAGTCAGTTTCACTTTACGATTCCGATCGCGCAGACTCGCCCTCAAGAAAAGAAACCAGCGTCTGGTCGGCGGCGCAAAACGAGTTAGAAAAGAAATCTGGAAACTTAGTAGACGATCGTGCCTCCACTGTACTAAACTGCTTAATTGTCGCTAAATTTCTAGCTGTGCAATTTCCATGACGAAGTTAGCAGATTTGGGCTATAGTAATATGCTGTAGCGCATCTTAGAACGCTTCTTCATCTCGTGTGAGGGAAATTGTTTTGAGACTTCGGGCGAAGAAGCTAAGACTTCTTCAGGGTTTGCAAAACCCAGCTTGCGCGTTTGACCCCAGCCATTCACGGATACTGAGCAGTCCCCTGTTCAAGTCCAGGCGGGAGAAGCACAAAAGAGCAGAGCCGATTCGGTTCCTCTCAAGCCGCTTTGCACAATCGACCAAAGTGTCTAAAGAAATGCGGAATCCGCTGCCTCCTAAATCAGAGAGGTAAGATTCATCTGGTCTCAGACCGTGGAATCCGTTCGATAACGAAGCTGCGCCTCAAAGTCGTGGTTTCGCTATGTTCAAGTGTGTAGAAAAGGAGACCAGTTACCGTGGCTGTCGGCATTCTCGGCACAAAGCTCGGCATGACTCAAGTGTTTGACGAAACAGGACTCGCAGTTCCCGTCACCGTCATTCAGGCAGGACCCTGCCCCATCACCCAAGTCAAAACTCGCGAAACAGACGGCTATACTGCCGTTCAAATCGGGTTTGGTGAAACACGAGTCAAGTCATTGAGCAAACCTGAATTGGGGCACCTTGCCAAATCCAATTCTGCTCCCCTGCGTCATCTCACTGAGATGCGCCAATATCTCCCTTCAGAAGACTACAGCGCCTACGAGTTAGGTCAAGAAATTAAAGCTGACATCTTTGAAGCAGGTCAGACTGTCGATGTGACGGGCACCAGTATCGGTAAAGGCTTTGCGGGTTATCAGAAGCGTCACAACTTCGCCCGAGGACCCATGTCTCACGGTTCTAAAAACCACCGCGCTCCCGGTTCGACTGGAGCAGGAACCACCCCCGGACGCGTCTATCCCGGTAAGCGCATGGCAGGTCGTTTGGGCGGAACGCAAGTCACGATCAAGAAGTTGACCGTGGTGCGAGTGGATGTAGAGCGGAACTTGATTTTGATCAAAGGAGCAGTTCCCGGTAAGTCCGGCGCTCTGGTGCAAATCATGCCCGCTAAGAAAGTTGGGCGCTAGGGCAGAAGGAGGCAGAAATGGTTGATTGTGTAGTAAAAGACTGGCAGGGAGCAGATGCGGGGCAAGCCTCGATCGAGCTTAAAGTCGCCAGAGAAGAAAGCGCGGCTCATGTGGTTCACCGCGCGCTGGTTCGTCAATTGGCGAATCAGCGTCAGGGCAACGCCTCGACCAAAACCCGTGCCGAAGTGCGCGGGGGTGGACGTAAACCCTGGAGACAAAAGGGAACGGGACGCGCCCGTGCCGGATCGATTCGGTCTCCGCTCTGGCGTGGCGGCGGCGTGATCTTTGGACCCAAACCTAGAGATTACACCATCAAAATGAATCGCAAAGAGCGGCGGTTGGCACTGCGGACTGCGTTTCAAAGTCGCGTCGCTGATTTGATTGTGGTAGAGGATTTCACGGCTCAGTTGCCTCGTCCCAAAACAAAGGAAATGGTGCAGGCGCTTAGTCGTTGGGGCATTGAGCCAGATAAGAAAGTGCTGATCATCATGGCGGAGCGCAACGAGACGGTTTATCTGTCTGCTCGCAACATTGAGAAGCTCAGACTGATCTCGGCAAATAACCTCAACGTGTTTGATTTGCTAGCAGCTGACCACATTGTGGCGACCCCTGCTGCCCTTGAGAAGATCCAGGAGGTATACGGTGAGTGATTTTAGCCCCCGCAACTTAGCGGATTTGATTCGTCGTCCGATCATTACTGAGAAGGCGACTCAGCGATTGGAACTCAACCAATACACCTTTGAGGTTCAGCCCAAGGCAACCAAGCCCGAAATTAAGGCAGCCGTTGAACTCATGTTTGAAGTCAAGGTGACTGGAGTGACGACTCAGCATCCTCCTCGTAAGGCTCGTCGCGTTGGCAAGTTTGCAGGTCATAGACCTCACTACAAGAAAGCGATCGTCACCCTCGCTGATGGGGATTCAATCACCTTGTTCCCTGAAGTTTAGAAACCCCTGAGAGTAGCAAATTATGGGCATCCGAATTTATCGACCCTTGACCCCTGGCAGTCGTCAGCGTAGCGTTTCTGACTTTAGCGAGATCACTAAGACCGAGCCAGAAAAGTCTTTAACCACGACCAAACACCGGGACAAAGGACGCAACAACCGAGGCGTAATCACCTGTCGCCACCGGGGCGGTGGTCACAAGCGTCTCTATCGCATCATTGATTTTCGTCGCGACAAACTGAACATTCCTGCACGGGTGGCGGCGATCGAGTATGATCCCAACCGCAACGCGCGTTTGGCGCTGCTGTTCTACGCAGATGGTGAAAAGCGTTATATTCTTCACCCCAACACGCTGAAAGTCGGCACCGTGATTCGGTCGGGTCCCGATGCTCCGATCGAGGTTGGCAACGCATTGCCGCTCGAAAAGATTCCCCTCGGTACGATTGTCCACAACGTTGAACTCGTTCCGGGCAAAGGCGGTCAGATCGTCCGGGCAGCAGGTGCGGCGGCTCAAGTTGCCGCAAAAGAAGGCGATTACGTCACGTTGAAACTGCCTTCGACCGAAGTGCGGCTGATTCGCAAAGACTGTTACGCCACGATCGGGCAAGTCGGCAACCTCGAAGCGAGAAACATCAACCTTGGTAAAGCGGGACGCACCCGTCACAAAGGTCGTCGTCCTCAAGTGCGCGGTAGCGTCATGAACCCGGTAGATCACCCGCATGGTGGTGGAGAAGGACGGGCACCGATCGGGCGCTCTGGTCCGGTCACACCTTGGGGTAAGCCGACCTTGGGACGCAAAACCCGCAACAAGAAGAAACTGAGCGGCGCGTTTATTGTGCGTCGTCGTCGTAAGTCCTCGAAACGGGGACGCGGCGGACGGGAATCGTAATTTGACTTAGGGAGAAACCTAACATGGCACGTTCACTCAAAAAAGGTCCCTTTGTTGCTGACCATCTGATGAGCAAGGTTGAAGCACTTAACGCCAGAGGTGACAAACAAGTCATCAAAACCTGGTCACGGGCTTCAACGATTTTGCCCCAGATGATTGGACACACGATCGCCGTTCACAACGGTCGTCAGCACGTTCCCG
Organism: Phormidesmis sp.; assembly: GCA_965277365.1. Lineage (GTDB taxonomy): Bacteria > Cyanobacteriota > Cyanobacteriia > Leptolyngbyales > Leptolyngbyaceae > Phormidesmis_A. The sequence goes on from CBDICO010000012.1 coordinate 677,659, forward strand.
TCTATGTCTCTGAGCAAATGGTCGGTCACAAACTCGGCGAATTTGCCCCAACTCGGACGTTCCGGGGACACGCGGGTAGCGATAAAAAAGCACGTCGATAGGAGAAAGGGCGGCGCGGGGGGTGACGGATGAAAGTCTGATTCTCAATCCCTCGCCTCTCGCCCGTCAAGGAGAAAACTATGGCTACTGATACGACTGAAGTTAAAGCGATCGCACGTTACATCCGCATGTCTCCTCACAAGGTGCGCCGAGTTCTCGACCAAATTCGAGGGCTGTCTTACCGGGAGGCACTGATTATTCTGGAATTCATGCCTTATCGCGCCTGTGAGCCTGTTCTCAAAGTGCTGCGATCGGCGGCGGCAAATGCTGAACATAACGGAGGCATGGATCGCGCAGGTTTGGTGGTCAGCCAAGCATTCGCCGACCAAGGTCCTTCGCTAAAGCGGTTTAGACCACGGGCACAGGGTCGCGCTTACCAAATTCGCAAACCGACGTGTCACATTACGGTGGCAGTGGCTCCCGGAGCCGAATCCTAGTTCAGTTATTCCTACTTAAACTGCTTTATCTCAGAGGAACGCATTCGTGGGACAGAAAATTAATCCAACTGGGTTTCGGCTGGGGATCATCAAAGATCACCGCTCTCGGTGGTATGCCGATACTAGCCGCTATCCTGAACTGTTGAAAGAGGATTTCAAGATTCGCGAGTTTTTCGCCAAGAATCCTAAAAATCTTGACAACCTTAAGAAGCCCGGAATTTCCGAGATTCGGATCGAGCGTAAAGCTGATCAGATTGACTTAGAAATTCGCACGTCTCGCCCTGGAGTCATTGTCGGTCGCGGCGGTGCTGGGATTGAGACTCTACGGTTGGGACTTCAAGAGGCGTTGGGAAGTAGCGATCGTCAAATTCGCGTCAACGTGGTCGAAGTGGCTCGCGTTGATGCCGATGCCGCCCTAATCGGTGAGTATATTGCCGAGCAGCTAGAGCGTCGGGTTTCCTTCCGTCGCGTCGTTCGTCAAGCGATTCAACGGGCTCAACGGGCTGGCGTTGAAGGCATCAAAATCCAAGTCAGTGGTCGTCTAAATGGGGCTGAAATTGCGCGTCCTGAATGGACTCGTGAAGGTCGGGTGCCTCTGCATACGCTGAGAGCCGACATTGACTACGCATACGTCACTGCTCAAACGATCTACGGGATTTTGGGTATCAAGATCTGGGTCTTCAAGGGTGAAATTATTCCTGGTCAAGAACTGATTGATGCTGCTCCGCCTTCTAACCAACCGCGTCGCCGTCAACAGCGTCGTCGCCAACAATTTGAAGACCGATCGAACGAAGGATAAAGGATGATGGAGAAATCCTCCTGACTCCTGACTCCTGACTCCTGAATTTAATTGGTATCGAGTCATGTTAAGCCCAAGAAGAACTAAATTCCGCAAACAGCAGCGCGGTCGCATGAGAGGGATGGCTTCTCGCGGCAGCGATCTCAACTTTGGAGATTTCGGTCTACAGGCTCTAGAGCCGTCCTGGATCACCTCTCGGCAAATCGAAGCCGGTCGTCGTGCGATGACTCGCTACATTCGTCGGGGTGGCAAAATCTGGATTCGCGTCTTTCCTGACAAGCCCGTCACGATGCGCCCTGCCGAAACCCGAATGGGTTCGGGTAAAGGTGCACCTGAGTTTTGGGTCGCAGTGGTCAAGCCCGGTCGCATTATGTTTGAGATTGCAGGCGTGACCGAAGAAATCGCTCGTGAAGCCATGCGTCTCGCAGCATTCAAACTGCCCATCAAGACAAAGTTTATTACCCGTCAAACCACGGAGGAGTCTTAACCTATGCCTCTTCCTAAGATCGAAGAAGCCAGAAATCTAGGCGAACAAGAATTGGCAGACCAAATCGTTGCTGTCAAAAAGCAGCTTTTTACGCTGAGAATGCAAAAAGGCACTCGCCAATTAGAAAAGCCTCACCTGTTCAAGCACACACGCCACCAGTTGTCTCAACTGCTGACCGTCGAGCGAGAGCGGCAGTTGAAAAAGACTGAAGACTAAAAGGCTGAACTCAAGATCTGGTTCTAAATTCACCTTTTTGTTTCATCCTTTTTCACTGGAGTAAATCGCAATGGCAGTCAAAGAAAGAGTTGGTGTAGTGGTCAGCGACAAAATGGATAAAACCATCGTTGTAGCGATCGAGAACCGATCCGCTCACCCTAAATACGGCAAAATTGTCGTCAACACCCAGCGCTATAAAGCGCACGATGAAGAAAACAAGTGCAAAACGGGCGATCGTGTCCGTATTCAGGAAACCCGACCTCTCAGCCGCACCAAGCGTTGGGTCGTGTCCGAAATCCTGGGTACTGCCTCTAAAGGTTAAATGCGAGGGACTTAGACATGATTCAACAAGAAAGCTATCTGAATGTGGCGGATAACAGCGGCGCTCGAAAGCTGATGTGTATCCGAGTTATTGGCGGCGGTAATCGTCGCTATGGCGGAGTCGGTGACGTGATCATCGCCGTCGTGAAAGATGCGTTGCCTAACATGGCGGTCAAAAAATCCGATGTGGTGCGCGCCGTGATTGTGCGGACTCGCCACACGATGCGACGCGATAGCGGTATGAGCATTCGGTTTGACGACAACGCCGCCGTTATTATCAACCAAGACGGCAACCCCAGAGGCACGCGGGTATTTGGTCCCGTTGCTCGTGAATTGCGCGAGAAAAACTTTACCAAAATCGTTTCCCTCGCTCCGGAGGTTCTGTAATGGCAAGGGTTCAAAAAGAAGTCGTGCGTCACAAGATGCACGTCAAAAAAGGCGACACCGTGAAAATCATCGCGGGCAGTGACAAAGGCAAGATTGGCGAAATCCTGCAAACCCTGCCTAAGTTGAGCAAAGTTGTCGTTAAGGGTGTGAACGTTCGCACCAAGCACGTCAAACCTCAGCAAGAGGGTGAATCGGGTCAAATTGTCACTCAAGAAGCGCCGATTCATAGCTCTAATGTCATGGTTTACTCCGAAAAGCAGAAAGTGGCAAGCCGCATCTGCTACACCGTCAACGCAGATGGCAAGAAAGTTCGGATGTTAAAGAAGACAGGCGAGATCATCGATTAAGAGACGCAGGTATTGCATCTCATCACTCTACTAGCCCCTGACCAAGCCCAGGGAAGAGGAACCTAAACTATGGCTCAACGATTAAAAGATATCTACCAAGAAAAGATCGTTCCGAAGCTGACGGAGCAGTTCAGTTACACGAATCTCCATCAGGTTCCGAAAGTGGCAAAAATTACGATCAACCGGGGACTCGGTGAAGCCTCACAAAACGCGAAAGCGTTGGAAGCGTCTATCAACGAGATTGCGACGATCACCGGACAAAAGCCCGTCGTGACCCGTGCCAAGAAGGCGATCGCAGGCTTCAAAATCCGTGAAGGAATGCCCGTCGGCGTGATGGTGACTCTACGCGGCGATCGGATGTTTACCTTTCTCGATCGCTTGATCAATCTTTCGCTGCCTCGCATTCGGGACTTTAGAGGCATCAGCCCCAAGAGCTTCGACGGACGAGGAAACTACACGCTAGGTCTGAGAGAGCAGTTGATCTTCCCGGAGATCGAATATGACAGCATCGATCAGATTCGCGGTATGGACATTTCAATCATCACCACTGCAAACTCCGACGAAGAAGGTCGCGCCCTGCTTAAAGAACTGGGCATGCCATTCCGGGACAACTGATGCAGTTTCATTAAGAGGGAACTATGGCGGTAAACGACACAATTTCAGATATGCTGACTCGCATCCGAAATGCAAGCCTAGCAAGACACCAAACGACCAAAGTGCCACTGACTAAGATGACGCGCAGCATTGCCAATGTGCTGAAGGCAGAGGGTTTTATTGCTGACTATGAAGAAGCAGGAGAAGGCGTTGAGCGTCATCTCGTGTTGGGTCTCAAATATCGGGGCAAAAGCCGCAAACCGATTATTACTGCCCTCAAGCGAGTCAGCAAACCCGGACTACGAGTGTACGCAAACCGCAAAGAACTGCCTCGTGTATTAGGCGGCATCGGCATTGCGATCGTCTCGACATCCAGCGGCATCATGACCGATCGCGAAGCTCGGCGCACCGGAGTCGGCGGCGAAGTCCTTTGTTATGTCTGGTGAGTCTGGATATTAGTCGTTGCTGTTGACTGGCTCACAGCGAACAGCTTTTATTCAAAAAAGGTGATCAGTTATGTCTCGGATTGGTAAACGCATTATTGATGTTCCCGCAAAGGTGACTGTCACCATTGATGGGCAACATGTCTCAGTCAAAGGTCCCAAGGGCGAACTCTCTAGAGTTTTGCCGCCTGAAGTGATCATCGAACAAGATGGAACGACGGTCGAGGTCAAGCAGCGAGATGATTCTCGCGCAGCTCGACAACGTCATGGTTTATGCCGCACTCTCGTTGCCAACATGGTTGAAGGGGTTTCTACCGGATTCCAGCGAAAGCTCGAAATTCAGGGTGTCGGTTATCGTGCCCAAGTTCAAGGGCGAAACCTAATTCTCAACGTGGGCTACAGCAAACCTGTAGATATTGCTCCACCAGAAGGAATTCAGGTCGCGGTTGAAGGCAACACTAACGTGACTGTCAGTGGCATCGATAAAGAAATTGTGGGAAATACTGCCGCCAAAATTCGGGCGGTACGTCCTCCTGAACCTTATAAAGGCAAGGGCATTCGATATGCTGGCGAAGCCGTCAGACGCAAGGTTGGTAAGACTGGTGGTAAAGGGAAGAAATAGATCATGAAAATGACTCGTCGAGAATCAACCCGTCGTCGTCACGCACGGGTTCGTCGCACCGTTACCGGAACCTCAGAGCGTCCTCGTCTCGCAGTGTTTCGCTCTAACCAGCATATTTACGTCCAGGTGATTGACGATACCAGTCAACACACCCTAGTTTCTGCTTCGACCGTCGAGCCAGAAATCAAAGATCGGATTGAGTCAAGCTCCAACTGTGAGGCTTCGACTGAAGTCGGCAAGTTGGTGGCTCAACGGGCGATCGCTAAGGGCATTCAAAAAGTAGTCTTCGATCGTGGGGGCAACCTCTATCACGGACGGGTAAAATCGCTAGCCGAAGCTGCCCGCGAAGCTGGTCTAGACTTCTAGGAGAAACAACATGGCAAAAGGTCGTAAGAGCAACAAGCCTCGCGAAGAGAAATCAGACTGGCAAGAGCGGGTCGTGCAAATCCGCCGAGTGACCAAGGTGGTCAAGGGCGGTAAAAAACTCAGCTTCCGCGCGATCGTCGTCGTCGGAAACGAAAAGGGTCAAGTCGGCGTGGGTGTCGGCAAAGCTAGTGACGTAATCGGCGCGGTTAAGAAAGGCGTGGCAGATGGCAAAAAGCACCTCGTCGAAGTGCCTCTGACCAAATCGAATTCCATTCCTCACCCGGCTCAGGGTGCTGGTGGCGGTGCAAAAGTGATGATGCGCCCCGCCGCTCCGGGTACAGGAGTCATTGCTGGGGGAGCGGTTCGCACCGTTCTTGAACTCGCGGGTGTCAAGAATATCTTGGCGAAGCAGCTCGGCTCTGGCAATCCTCTCAACAATGCGCGGGCTGCCGTTAGCGCGTTGGATAACCTCCGCACCTTTGCTGATGTGGCAGAAGAGCGGGGCGTTCCGATCGAAAATCTCTACGCAACTTGAGCAAACGGTGAATCGTGATTTACGGTTCACCTGTTTCTTGAGTAGTCCTTACTAAGAGCAACAGAATTATGAGATTAGAAGATGCTGCGCCTCAAGAAGGCTCAACCAAGCGCAAGCGCCGAATTGGTCGAGGCATTGCGGCGGGACAAGGCGCAAGCGGCGGCTTCGGGATGCGGGGTCAAAAGTCGCGATCGGGTCGTCCGACTCGCCCCGGTTTTGAGGGGGGGCAAACGCCTCTCTATCGCCGATTGCCTAAATTAAGCTATTTCACCGTCATCAATCGGAAGCACTTTACGATTTTGAACGTCGGTGATTTGGCATCTCTTTCCGCCAATACTGAAGTGAATTTGTCTTCCCTGATGGACGCTGGAATTGTGACGACTGACGATGGTCCGCTCAAGATTTTGGGCGATGGCGATCTGTCAGTGAAGTTGACTGTTCAGGCAACGGTGTTTACAAAGAATGCCCGCGCTAAAATCGAGGCAGCAGGTGGAACGTGTGAAGTGCTGGCTGGCAAACCGACCTGGCATCGCGCTAAAGCGTAGAGCGAGGGTCTGTGACGAGTCATTTGAAAGAATTTGCAAACGTTGTCCTTCAACTTGAGGGATGACGCTTTGCAGTCTGTGGCACCTGTCAATGAGTGATTGTGCGAGACCACTGCGAGTGTATGTAAGAGGTATCCTTTTATGGTCGTTAGTCGAGATAAAGCTCCAACCGCGCAGGAAACCTTTGTTCAGATGGCTCAAGCCGCCGGACTGAGAGGTCGTTTGCTGTTGACCATCGGCTTATTGGTTCTGGTTCGTCTGGGCATTTATATTCCGCTTCCAGGCATCGATCGCGCCGCTTTTGCCGCCAATATTCAAGGCAACTCGGCTTTGAGTTTTGTTGACTTATTCGCTGGGGGCGGTTTAGGAACGTTGGGGATTTTTGCGTTAGGCATTCTTCCCTTTATTAACGCTTCGATTATTTTGCAACTGCTAACCGCCGCGATCCCGGCGCTAGAAGACTTGCAGAAAAACGAAGGCGAAGCTGGACGACGCAAAATCTCCCAGATCACGCGATATGTAGCAGGTGGCTGGGCAGTGGTTCAGAGTTTGATGCTGACGATCGGGTTACTCCGCCCGTTTGCTTCCGATCCGGGTCCGCTTTTCATTACTGAGACGGTGCTTGCTCTAACCGCAGGCTCAATGTTTGTGATGTGGGTGGGCGAGTTAATCACTGAACGCGGCATCGGCAACGGCGCTTCTCTGCTGATTTTTCTAAACATCGTCTCGACGCTGCCTAAGTCACTGGGTAAGACCTTTGAGTTGGCACAGAGTGGCGATCGCAATGTGGTCGGGGGGGTCGTGATTTTGCTGCTTGTCTTTCTAGCAATGGTCGTCGGCATCGTCTTCGTCCAAGAAGGGAGTCGCCGAATTCCGATTATTTCTGCGCGTCGCCAAGTGGGTCGTCGGACTTATTTGGAGAAAAGCAGCTACCTGCCGCTGCGTCTTAACCAAGGCGGTGTGATGCCGATTATTTTCGCCTCCACTGTTCTGACGCTTCCTGCGTTGGTCGCTCAAGCGTTTCAGAATGCCTCAATCAGTCAGTTCATTAGCACTTATTTGGGTACTACTTCCTGGCAGCACAGTGTTTTTTATCTCGTTCTGATTCTGTTCTTCAGCTATTTTTATGCGTCTTTGGTGGTTCAGCCCGATGAGATGTCGAAAAACTTGAAGAAAATGGGAGCGAGTATTCCAGGCATTCGTCCCGGCAAAGCGACCACCGAATATATTGAGCGCGTCTTGAATCGATTGACGTTTTTGGGTGCCATTTTCTTGGGCATTGTGGCGATCGTGCCGACGTTCGTTGAAAGCGCAACGCGAGTTCCGACCTTTCAAGGGTTTGGGGCTACATCACTGCTGATTTTGGTGGGCGTTGCGATCGACACCGCAAAACAGATTCAGACCTACGTGATCTCGCAACGCTATGAAGGAATGGTGAAACAATAGTGACGCGATTAATTTTTCTAGGACCACCAGGGGCAGGCAAAGGAACTCAAGCGAAAGTGTTAGCTGACTCGCACCATATTCCTCACATCTCAACGGGGGATATTCTGCGGGCAGCCGTTTCTGCGCAGTCGGTTCTAGGCATTAAAGCCAAAGGCTATATGGATCGGGGCGAATTGGTTCCAGATCAACTCGTGATCGATCTGATTCGAGAGCGACTAGGGCAACCCGATGCCGAACCTGGTTGGATTCTAGATGGATATCCGCGCACAGTTGTGCAGGCAGACTCGCTGGATGGACTACTCACAGAGCTAAATCAAACCTGCGATCGAGTCGTTAATTTCGATGTTCCTGATGAGGCGCTGGTTGAGCGAATGCTCAGTCGAGGTCGCAAAGATGACAACGAAGACGTGATTCGTCGCCGACTCGAAGTCTACCGAGAGCAGACTGCACCTCTGATTGATTACTATCAGACGCGTGAGAAGCTGACCTCGATCGACGGTAGCCAATCAATGGAAGATGTAGCGATGTACCTCAATCAAGTCATTTAGCAATCGTCAGTCAGACTCTTTGAGTAGTAAACCATTCCTTGTGATACGCCTTTACCACAGATTGAGATTAACAAACTGTGCTTGGAAGGTTAAAAACAAATTTAATGATCTAAACTCAAAGAAGTGGATAAAAATCTGCACAGATTCTGTTGACTTCTGAAATTATTCACAGTATTGGAGGCACTTAAGTTTGTCTAAGCAAGACCTCATCGAAATGGAAGGAACCGTCATTGATTCCTTGCCGAATGCGATGTTTCGCGTTGATCTCGATAACGGATTCAACGTGTTGGCACACATTTCAGGGAAGATTCGTCGGAACTACATCAAAATTCTTCCGGGCGATCGAGTCAAAGTTGAACTCACTCCCTATGACCTAACAAAGGGTAGAATTACCTATCGTCTGAGAAATAAGAAGTAGAGTGCGCAAAAGCCGTTTAAACCCAGTCATAGAATGATATCTTTGACAACTCCTATAAAAAATTGTTAGGATGTTATGTTTGTTGCAGTGTTGCCAGGTTAGGGCATGAAAGTTCGAGCATCCGTTAAGAAGATTTGTGAAAAGTGCCGCGTCATCCGTCGTCGGGGTCGTGTCATGGTGATTTGTGAAAACCCCAAGCATAAACAGCGCCAGGGCTAAATCAAGTGTTTAGTCAGAGAGGAAGAGGGCTTCTTTGACTAAGGTTTTGTGTGATTACGAATATCCTCAAGCAGTTCAAGTTAGGGAGAGAGAAGCGTGGCACGGATTGCCGGAGTAGACCTTCCCCGCGATAAGCGCGTCGAGATTGGTCTAACTTACATTTACGGAATTGGGTTGACACGGGCAAAAGAGGTGATCGCCAAAACAGGCGTAAACCCTGATACCCGCGTCAAAGATTTGAGCGATGCAGATGTTTCGACTCTCAGGGAAGCCGTTGAGAGTGGCTATCAGGTTGAAGGCGACCTGAGACGGGTGGAAAATATGAACATCAAACGATTGATGGACATTGGCACCTATCGAGGTCGTCGTCACCGTCTGGGCTTGCCCGTGCGTGGACAGCGAACTCGCACCAACGCTCGTACTCGTCGAGGTGGTCGTCGTACCGTTGCAGGTAAGAAGAAGGCACCCGGTAAGAAGTAATTAATCTCTGGCAACTGTGTAGTTGCGCTTGAGACTCGTGTTCAAGCAGGTTGCCAGCTTAATCACACATTGATTTAGAACCTTAGATCTAGAGTTTAGACATGGCGAGACAACCAACTAGAAAAACCGGACCCCGTAAGCAAAAGAAAAATGTGCCGAGTGGGGTGGCATACATTTCATCCACGTTTAACAACACGATCGTCACCATCTCTGACACGGGGGGTGAAGTTGTGTCTTGGGCATCGGCGGGTTCCAGTGGGTTCAAAGGCGCAAAAAAAGGAACTCCTTTTGCGGCTCAAACGGCGGCTGAGAGTGCAGCCCGCCGCGCGATGGATCAAGGAATGCGTCAATGTGAAGTCATGGTCAGTGGACCTGGAGCCGGACGCGAAACAGCAATTCGGGCGCTGCAAGGCTCTGGATTGGAAATCACCCTGATTCGTGACGTGACTCCCATTCCTCACAATGGTTGTCGCCCACCCAAGCGCCGCCGGGTATAAGTTGCACGGATTTCTATAGTGAGTGATGAACGCTGCAAGATGTCTTCGGGCATTGAGTAGCAAGATGTGATTTCAGAGTCAAATGAGGGTAAATCACCCTCAGCGAGAAGGAGAAGGAGGTCACTCCGTGGCACAATTTCAGGTTGAATGTGTAGAGTCCACTACGGACAAAGACCAGAGCCAATACAGTAAGTTTGTTCTGGAACCCCTCGTGCGTGGTCAAGGAACCACTGTCGGAAACGCCTTGCGGCGCGTGTTGCTCTCCAATTTAGAAGGAGCAGCCGTGACAGCAGTGCGGATTGCGGGTGTCAGCCATGAGTTCGCCACGATTCCAGGGGTGAGAGAAGACGTACTCGACATCATGCTGAATATGAAGAAGCTGGTTTTTAGAAGCCACTCTTCTCAGCCTCAGATTGGACGTTTGCTCGTGCAAGGTCCTGCAACAGTGACCGCAGAGCAGTTCGATTTGCCGTCAGATGTTGAGCTAGTCGATCCCGATCAGTACATCGCGACCTTAGCTCCTAACTCAACGTTAGAGATGGAGTTCAGAATCGAGAAAGGCAAGGGCTATCGGACAGTTGACAAAGCTCGTGAAGATGCAGCTGCGCTCGATTTTCTTCAAATTGACTCTGTTTTCATGCCTGTCCGTAAGGTGAACTACAGTGTTGAATCTAGAGCAGGCGGTTTCTTAGAGAAAGACCGTCTGATCATGGAGATTTCGACGAATGGTAGTTTGACTCCTCAAGAGGCGTTGAGTCAAGCGGCAACGATGCTCGTGGATCTATTCAATCCGCTCAAAGACATTCCCTCTGAGCCTGTTGACGATGATTTTGCGGGTGACGAAGGTCCTGAGAGTCAGATTCCGATCGAGGAACTTCAACTCTCGGTTCGTGCCTATAACTGTTTGAAGCGGGCGCAAATCAATTCTGTCGCTGACTTGCTCGACTACACTCAGGAAGACCTGCTCGAAATAAAGAATTTCGGTCAGAAATCTGCCGAAGAAGTGGTTGAAGCCCTTCAGCAACGTTTAGGAATTACCCTGCCGATGGAGAAATCCTCTAAGCCTAGTTAGTTCTTAACTCGTTTGTAGGGACGTTCCATGCGAACATCCCTACAGCTTTCAGTGTGGATGCTTAATGTCCTCAACTCTTGTAACTGACCCCCTCCCCTAAAGCTATGCGGCACCGTTGTAAAGTTCCAATGCTAGGCAAACCTGCGGATCAGCGTCGAGCGCTCTTGAGAGCCTTGACCACCGAACTGATTCGCAACGGTCGGATTAAAACGACTAAGGTTCGCGCTCAGGCTCTCCGATCGGAAGCCGAGAAAATGATTACTCTCGCCAAAGATGGCTCTCTGTCTGCTCGCCGGCAAGCGATGGGATACATCTTTGACAAGCAACTCGTTCATGCGTTGTTTGAGCAAGCGCCGCAGCGATACGCCGATCGTCAAGGTGGCTACACTCGCATTCTTCGCACCGTTCCTCGTCGTGGCGATAACGCAGCGATGGCAATTATTGAGCTAACCTGAGTCCCACCATGCTGGCTGCTGAATCACAATCCACTCAACGGGTTGTCCTGGTTATTCAATACCTGGGCACTCATTTTCATGGGTGGCAACGGCAGCCAAATCAACGCACGGTGCAGGAAGAAATTGAGACAGCGCTGCGATCGGTGCTTAACCGCCCTGTGGTCATCCATGCGGCAGGAAGAACCGATACCGGAGTTCACGCCGCTGCTCAAATGGCTCATTTTGACGCAGAAACCTTGATTCCGGCACATCGCTGGGCAGACGTTTTGAACTCGCGGTTGCCAAACGATATCTTAATTCGGGCATCTGCATTGGTCGATTCAACCTGGCACGCTCGATTTTCTGCCGCATGGCGACGTTACCGTTACACCTTATTTACAGAAGCACGTCCCAACTTGTTTGTCTGCCCGTTTGCGTGGCATTACTACCATGCACCACTGGACGAGACGCTGATTCAGGCAGCCCTTGATCCAATGGTGGGGCGGCATCATATGGCAGCCTTTCACCGAGCAGGTTCGACTCGTCCGCACTCTTGGGTAGACATTCAGGCGGCAGAGTGTCAGCGTCAAGGGTCAGTTCTGACCATCGAAATGCAGTCCAGCGGATTTCTCTATGGCATGATGCGTCTTTTGGTTGGCTTGCTGGTGCAGGTTGGACGAGGAGAGCGATCGCCTGATGATTTCACCCAACTCTGGACAGCGCAGCGACGAGACGAAGTGAAATATGCAGCCCCTCCTCAAGGTTTGTGTCTGCTGAGAGTGGGCTATCCTGAATCGCCTTTTCCACCCGAACTTTGGTATGACACTCAACCCAGGTTTGTGTTGCCAACTGCGATGACCGTCGAAAAACATTCTCCTAGAACGGCTCCTGAATATTGCTTGAGTTAACCTAGCGATCGCCCAGCCAGGTTCTTTTAGAACCGCCTAACCCTTTAACCGAAACACTGTCATGGAAAAAACCTATCTCCCACCTCAAGCGACTCTAGAGCGTAATTGGTACGTTGTAGATGCGACTGATCAGCGACTCGGACGGCTCGCGACTGAAGTTGCGATGATTTTGCGCGGCAAGCGAAAGCCAACCTACACCCCTTCGATGGATACAGGCGATTTTGTCATTATTATCAACGCTGAAAAGATTGAGGTGACGGGCAAAAAGCGCAGTCAAAAGCTCTACCGTCGCAACTCTGGTCGTCCCGGTGGTATGAAGACTGAGACTTTCGAGAAACTGCAAGCGCGCATCCCTGAGCGCATCATCGAACAAGCCGTTAAAGGAATGTTGCCGAAGAACTCGCTGGGGCGCCAACTGTTCACTAAAATGAACGTTTACGCAGGTCCAGATCATCCTCATGCGGCTCAAAAACCCCAAGTTCTCGAAATCAACACCATCCCGAAAGGAGCTAACTAATGCAAGCCACTGAAGGTCGCGTCGTTTATCTAGGCACAGGTCGCCGTAAATCTGCCGTAGCACGGGTTCGCCTTGTTCCCGGTGAAGGTCAAATCACCGTCAACGGCAAGCCTGGAGATCTCTATCTCCAATTCAACCCAGAATATTTGTCAGCAGCCAAAGCTCCTCTCGAAACCTTGGGACTGGAAGGCGAGTATGACATTCTCGTCAACGCCCACGGGGGGGGGCTGACCGGACAAGCGGATGCCATTCGTCTGGGTGTGGCGCGTGCGCTCTGCCAACTCGACCCTGAAAATCGTAAGCCCCTCAAAACTGAAGGCTATCTGACTCGTGACCCTCGCGCCAAAGAGCGGAAGAAATACGGTCTGCGGAAAGCTCGTAAAGCTCCACAGTTCTCGAAGCGCTAATGGTGTCATTCGTCAGGGGTCGATCGCTGATGACTCCCTGACCAAAGTGTTAAAATTGATCTAGCAATGGAGGTTCTCAATGCCCAAGCCTGATATTCATCCCAAGTGGTATCCCGAAGCCAAAGTCTACTGCAACGGCGAAGTTGTCATGACGATCGGGTCTACCAAGCCTCAACTCAACGTAGATGTGTGGTCTGGCAATCACCCATTTTTCACAGGCACTCAAAAGATTATTGATACCGAAGGTCGGGTGGAACGCTTCATGCGGAAATATGGCATGGTGGACGAAACCGCGACAACCGATGACAAGAAATAGGACAGCTAGGTGATTTTGGAGTCAGTTCCGAAATTAATGTCTTCCAATCTTGGCGATCGTGCAACAGATTGGAACCTAGCTGCAAACCCTATTTTTTGTGTGGTCTTATGGCTGAAGCCTACCTATTAGCAAAGTTAAATTCGGTCGAACAAACCTTTAACGAGTTAACGCGACGACTAGGCGATCCAGATATCGCTAAAGATCCGCCTGAGTTTCAACGGGTGGCAAAGATGCGTTCTTCCTTGGAAGAAGTCGTTGATACCTATGAGAACTGGCGGAAAACTCAACAGGATCTAGCGGGTGCCCGCCAAATTTTAAAGGAAGCGGGCAACGATCCTGAGTTACAAGAAATGGCAGCGCTTGAGGTTGGCGAACTTCAAGACAGATCAAACGCGTTGGAATCTCGCCTCAAAGTTTTGCTGCTTCCCAGCGATCCCAATGACGAACGAAACATCATGTTGGAGATTCGGGCGGGGACGGGTGGCGACGAAGCTAGCATCTGGGCGGGGGATCTGCTTCGGCTCTATTCTCGCTATGCCGAGCGTCAAGGCTGGCGGGTCAAATTGGTGAGCGAATCTCTAGCGGATATGGGCGGCTTTAAAGAAGTCGTGCTAGAAATTCAGGGCGATCGAGTCTACAGCAAACTTAAATTCGAGGCGGGGGTGCATCGAGTTCAACGAGTTCCTTTGACTGAGGCATCAGGACGAGTTCACACTTCTACCGCGACCGTGGCAATCATGCCCGAAGTTGATGAAGTAGAAGTGCACATCGACCCCAAAGATATTGAGTTGACCACGGCTCGATCGGGCGGTGCAGGCGGTCAGAACGTCAACAAAGTTGAGACTGCCGTTGACCTAATGCACAAGCCAACCGGGATTCGGATCTTTTGTACTGAGGAGCGATCGCAGCTTCAAAACCGCGAACGAGCGATGCAAATTCTGCGGGCAAAGCTCTACGAAATCAAACTGCGAGAACAGCAGGAAGCCGTCACGTCGATGCGGCGATCGCAAGTAGGAACGGGGTCGCGATCGGAAAAGATTCGCACCTACAATTACAAAGACAACCGCATCACCGACCATCGTTTAGGTCAAAACTTTCCGTTAGCGTCTCTGTTAGAAGGCGATGTAGAAACACTGATTCAAAGCTGCATTTCTCAAGACCAGCAGGAGCGGCTCGAAGCCCTGGCAGCCGAGAGCGGTGAGCAGGTATCGGTTGCTTAAGGATCTCACTTGCCATCGCCTCATCCAAGGTTATGAAACGGCTTGACCTAAATCTTGGATTAGCATTTCGATTCGAGAATCGTTGATGGTTCCGTTAAGCAGAATAATTAGAGATGTAATGCTTGCTGAAGCGATCGAGTCCAATACGCTAAAATGAGATTAGCGAATCCAGGAGTTCTCTGACTTCTATTGTGTCTCAATCTCTAAAGCCATTATCGCCACCCAAACATCGCGATCGACGTGAGGTTATTCTAACCTGGTTAAAAGCAAACGTCCCCGAAACTAGGGTGCGACACATCTTGCGCGTGGAAGAAATGGCAATCGACTTAGCAACTTGCCATAGCCTGGACCCAGAAAAAGCTGCCCAAGCTGGATTGATGCACGATTTAGCGAAGTTTTTTAAGCCCCTGCGACTATTGCAGATGGCGCAAAGAGAAGGATTGGCTCTTGACCCAGTCGATATTACAAATCCGCATCTGCTGCACGCCGAAGTGGGGGCGATCGTCGCAAGAGACGAATTTGGCGTTCGTGACCCAGAAGTCTTGCAGGCAATTCGAGATCACACGTTAGGCAGTCCGGGGATGAGTCCTTTAAGCTGTGTGGTTTATTTGGCAGACGGGCTAGAACCCGGACGGGGGAATACCTCTGAGCTAGAAGAATTACGGCAAATTAGTCGGCAAGATTTAGACCAAGCCGTGTGGCGATCGGCAGATTGTTCATTGAGACATTTGCTAGAGTCTCGTCATCCTATTCATCCTCGCACCGTTTTGACTCGCAACTGGTTTTTACAACGAGTTCTCAAACGCAGTCCTAGGAAACATTAACATTTTGGAGTTTACGTCAATGCCGCCCTACCGTGTAGCTTAATTCCCATGACCGCAGCGATTTCTTAACAACCTAAACAAGGACATTAACCATTAATGACAGATTTCACCCAAGCGCAAATTCTTTCTACCTTCTCTGGCACCACCCAACCTGCACCCGACGATCGTAGCTACAAACTGGCAATGCTTGCTGCTGAAGCTGCCGACGATCGTAAAGGAGAAGAAATCACCCTGATGAAAGTCGGTGAAGTGACGGTTTTGGCAGATTATTTTGTGGTGATCACAGGCTTTTCTAAAGTGCAAGTTCGGGCGATCGCAGCTTCGATCGAAGACAAAATCTTTGAGAAAATGAATCGCAGACCTCTTCGCTCAGAAGGCATCTCCGAAGGAACATGGGTGCTTGAAGATTATGGCGATGTCATCGTCCATGTCCTGATGCCTCCAGAGCGAGAGCGCTACGACCTGGAAGCCTTTTGGGGACATGCACCCCGCATGGATTACGCAGAGATAGCCCGTTAGAGCAGTTTTGAGTTTTAAGTAAAGCGTCATTTCACCCCGTTTCAAGTGACTCAAATCTTAAAACTCAAAGCTCAAAACTCTTTTATACTGACGGATAGACTCAACTTCTCGGCTTGGCTATGAATTCATCCGTGGTTTGCCCAGTCCCGTTAGAACAGAGACCGATTAACGAATATCAAGACCTCAAAGAATCTTGGTTTTTTCGGTGGGCAACCCTTGATCTGTTTGCCTATGTTAAACCGACGATCGTGCTTTGGGGTCTGAGTTGGTTGGTTGCCGGTCCGGTTGCGGCAGTGAGTTTTGCGCCTGCTAAACACCCGACTCAGTTTGCATTATTGGCAGCCGCTGGAGCCAGCATCATTCCCGCATTGGCATTGCTGCGCCTCTATTTGGGGTGGCGCTATGTCAAGACTCGACTGCTCAATACCACCGTTTTTTATGAAGAATCGGGTTGGTATGACGGGCAAACCTGGGAAAAGCCGGTAGAGGTCTTGACCCAAGATCGCCTGATTGTGAGCTATCAAGTCGAACCCATTTTGCAACGCCTGAGCCGCACGTTTCAAATTGTAGGTCTAGCGTTCTGCATGGGCAGTGTGGCTTGGTGGGCTTTATGAATTTTTTCTATCTGGTCTCCCTCTAATGATAAAGTTCTACACATGACAAGGGGAAGAAGAACTCACGCATCAGCAGAGCTTGAAGTCAGGCTTCTGCGCGAAGGAATTGTAGAGTCTGTGCATCATGCTCAGGCGGTGATTTGTGACGATCGTGGTCGCATTCTACTAATGGCAGGAAATGCAGAAACTGCAACGTTTGCCCGCTCTGCGTTAAAGCCATTTCAGGCATTGGCAGTGACTACGACTGGAACGTTGGAGCGATATGGCTTGACCGATCGGGATCTCGCAATTATTTGTAGCTCTCACAAAGGATCGATTCATCAAGTTAGACAAGTGTTCAACATTCTCTGGAGAGCAGACATCGATCCGGGTGTGGTGCAATGTCCCACTCCCCTAGGAAAACAGAGTCCGCTACAAGACAACTGCTCTGGCAAACATGCCGGAATGTTGGCAGTCTGTCAGCAGCGTGGGCTACCGCTCAATACTTATCTTCAAGCTAGTCACCCGATTCAGCAGTTGATTTTGGCGAAGATTGCCGAGCTATTGAAGATTCCGGGTGCAGAATTTATTGTGGCAAAAGACGACTGCGGCGCGCCGACTTATTTTATGCAACTGCGGCAGATGGCGTGGCTCTATGCTCAACTTGCTTCAGGCAACAGCTTAGACATGGAGCGCATCTCACGAGCAATGACCCACCACCCAATCATGGTGTCGGGAGACGGAGAATTTGACACGGAACTGATGCGCTTGACGGAAGGCGAAATCGTCAGCAAATCTGGGGCTGAAGGAGTCCAATGCGTGGGACGAGTGGGCGAAGGTCTGGGGTTAGCGATCAAAGTAATGGATGGGGCGAAGCGAGCGAAATATGCGATCGCCATTCACGTTCTCAAACAAATGGGCTGGATTACACCCTCGGTTGCTGAAGCACTGTCAGAAACCTATTTAACGATCGGGCGCTACAAACGTCTGGATGTTGTGGGCGAACTGTCGATGCTTTAAAGCGTCATTGGTCAGGAACAAATGACAATCAACCCATGACAGGTGACTTAATCACGATCGTGATCTCGCAACCCTTGTTAAGATCCACGTAATTCAGATTACAAAACTCCGCTAACTGCGTTCTTGGCACCTATGAGTGAGATTATCCTAGACGTTCGTGACCTTCATGTGCAGTTTAAAACCGATACTAGGACGGTGAAGGCGGTCGATGGCATCTCCTTTCAGGTAAAGCGGGGGCAAACGCTAGGAATTGTCGGAGAATCGGGTTCGGGAAAATCAGTTACGTCGCTAGCAGTGATGGGGTTAGTGCCCAATCCGCCGGGTCGGGTGACGGGAGGCGAAATCTGGTTTAGAGATGCCGAGACGATCGGAGAATCTGTTGATCTGCTGCGGGTTCCGACTAAGCAGTTGCAAGATTATCGCGGCGATCGGCTGGCGATGATCTTTCAGGAGCCGATGAGTTCGCTGAATCCGGTCTATACGTGCGGGTTTCAACTGACGGAAGCGATTCGTCTACACCAAAAGATTTCTGATTCTGAGGCACAGCGCAGAGCCGTTTCACTCTTGCAAGAAGTGCAGTTGCTGCCATCGGATGAGGAGCTTAAACGCCGTTTTCTAGAAGAGTCTTATCCAAACGGGACGCAGCCTAGCGGAGTTGAGATCGATCGGCAGATCAATCGACAGAAATTGGCAATGCTCGATCGCTATCCTCACGAGCTTTCGGGCGGTCAGATTCAGCGTGTGATGATCGCGATGGCGATTTCCTGCAATCCCACACTGCTGATTGCGGATGAGCCGACCACCGCGCTTGATGTCACCGTACAAGCCACTATTTTGGATTTGCTGCGAGAATTGCGCGATCGACGCGGCATGGGCATGATGTTTATCACGCACGATTTGAGCTTGATTGCTGAGATTGCAGACCAAGTTGCCGTAATGTATGAAGGCAAAATTGTTGAATATGGCTCGGTTTTAGACATCTTCTCTAATCCCCAACATCCCTACACGAAGGGGCTTTTGACCTGTCGCCCTCAGCCCGATCGTCGCCTCCGATATTTGCCCACCGTCTCAGACTTTATGGAAGTGTCTAGACTGCCGACGGGCGAAACGTTGATCAAAGCAAAACAGCAGGACGTAAATGCAGCGCTGCGAAGTGCCGAGGAAATCAGCGAGGTCGAATTTAATTCGCGTTTGCAGGAGCTTCAAAAAAAGCCGCCCCTCGTCTCGGTTCAAAATCTTCAGGTTGCCTTTCCGGTGCGGGGAATCTTTGGGCAAACCAAGCGCTATGTGATGGCAGTCAATGATGTCTCGTTTGACGTATATCCCGGTGAGACGTTGGGGTTAGTGGGTGAGTCGGGCTGTGGAAAAACAACGCTGGCACGCACCCTGCTGCGGCTGGTTAAATCAAGAAGTGGAAGAGTCTTGTTTGAAGGAAAAGACATTCTATCGCTGCCATCAAAACAAGTTCGACAGTTGCGACGAGAAGCGCAAATCATCTTTCAAAATCCCTATAGCTCTCTTGATCCGCGCCTCAACATTGGTGAAGCGGTGATGGAGCCACTCCAAATTTATGGGCGAAGCAAAGGCAAACAACATCAAGAACGGGTGGCTTATCTGTTGCAGCGAGTGGGACTCGATCCCGATTTGATGAAGCGCTATCCCCACGAGTTTTCGGGCGGTCAAAGACAGCGGGTTTGCATTGCTCGATCGCTGGCTCTCAATCCTAAATTTATTATCTGCGACGAGTCAGTTTCAGCCCTGGATGTCTCGGTTCAAGCACAAGTCCTGAATCTGCTCAAAGAACTGCAATCTGAGTTTGGCTTGACTTATATCTTCATTTCTCACGATCTGAGTGTGGTGAAGTTTATGAGCGATCGAATTATTGTGATGAATCGCGGCAAAATCGAGGAAGTCGGCACGGCTGAAAATATTTATCGTCATCCGCAGCAAGCCTACACACGTCAACTAATTTCTGCTATCCCGGTTGGGACGCTCGATCGAATTCGCGAACGCCAACAGCAACGCGAAATTTCTGCCTAGTTAACGAGTGAAACTTGTTACTCAGCAAACATCTCCGCTAAAGTGTCCATCACTAATCTTTGTTCATTATGGCTGATTTGACCCAGCTTTTTAACCAATCTAGTTTTATCTACTGTGCGGATTTGATCGAGAATGATTTGCCCAGCCTTGTCCTGAAATTGGCAAGGGATGCGAGTCGGATAGGCTCGACTTTGGGTAGTCATAGGAGCAATGATCACCGTTGCAATATAGCAGTTCATTTCGTCGGGCGAAACGATAACACAGGGTCTAGTCTTTTGAATCTCTTTGCCTTGGGTCGGATCAAGATTAATCAGAAAAACATCGAATCGCTTGACTACCACTCCCACTCTGTTTGATCCCAATCAGTTATATTGGCTTCATCAAGAAGGATGTCGTCACGTTGTGCTGCCATTGAGGAAAATGCAATGTCCCAGCCATTCCGTAATTGTGGTGCGGCGGCACGGATCGTAAGCTGATCGCCTTGCACTTCGATCTCAACGTCTGAATAAATCCCGCTTTGCTCTAGAAGGGTTTTGGGGATACGAATTCCTTGAGAGTTGCCAATTCTAACAATTCGAGTTCTAATGCTTGCGCTCATGGTGAGATCACCGCAAATGTAATTACATTGTAGCTACAAGTGAGGCGATCGACCAGCGATGTCAGGAATTAGGCTCACGTCAATTGAGTGCAGCAGTAAAGCATGGGGAATGAAGGGGCGATCGCTGACAGCCGAACCGAATCTGAAAATGTGCAGAAAGATTCCGTCTATCCACCTAATTTGGTAGGATATGCGGAAATTTTCTCTCTAAAAAGAAGTTGGGCTGAAAATGTCAGTGAATTTGTATGGTGACTTATGTACACATATATTGCGCTTTTCAGGGGCATTAATGTTGGCGGTAAAAACTCTTTGCCAATGAAGGAGCTCGCGTCCATTTTTGAGATCCTTGGTGCTAGCAATGTCAAAACTTACATTCAAAGTGGCAATGTGTTATTTCAAAGTGCGTCAGAAGACATTTCTAGCTTCTCCAAAAGACTTGGAATTGAAATCAGAAAACGACGTGGATTTGAGCCACATATTCTTGTGATTGGACTTTCTAAAGTTGAAACGGTACTTACGGACAACCCATTTCCAGAAGCAGAATCTGAACCTAGTTCGTTGCACGTAGGTTTTTTATCATTTGCACCAAAGAACCCGAATTTGAAGAAGCTGGAAAGTCTGAAGAAAGATAGCGAGCAGTTTTGTTTAATTGGTAGCATTTTTTATCTACATGCACCAGAAGGTGTCGGCAGGTCTAAACTTGCTGCGAGTAGCGAGAAGCTACTTGGTGTACCCAAGACTGATCGTAACTGGAATACCGTTTGCAAGCTAAAAGAAATGGCAACACTCATTGCATTGCCGCCCAACATTCGCTTGGAGCGGACTAGCAAAGTTGGTCGGTGTAGTGGTGAAGATCATTGGTAGCTGCTTAACCGGAACGTTCTGACCTCGGTTCAGCATCACCACGAGCTTGAGACCCGAAAAGTGTGAGGTGATGGAGTCGATCGCCCTAGAGTTCGACGAAGTATTCTTTGAAATGGATCAGAATGGATTGAACGATCGAATTCAAAGTGGGGTGACGATCGCACTAGCAAATCTTATTTTAATCTCAAACCGTCTGCCTAAAAAAAGGGGCACGTTGTCGCACCCCTGAAGAATTAAAATAACCTCTCAATCAAACTTTTGCGTCTTTCACTAATTTGTCCCAGCCGAGGTCTTTGAGAGAATTATTGCGGCGCAACGGACGAGTCACTAACTCTAAAACATCACGAGCATTAGTAAAGCCGTGAATTTGAGCAAAAGTGAATTCCACCGACCATTTGGTATTGATACCCCGTGCTTCTAGAGGATTTGCGTGAGCCATCCCCGTGATGACGAGGTCAATATCTTGGGCGTAGATGCGCTGAATCTGATTGTAGTTGTCGGGCTTCTCGACGATCGTCGGAGTCGGCACGCCCATTTCTCTGCAAGTCTTGGACAACAGTTCTAGTTCGGCAGCTTGATAGCGCTTGTCCATATAAGGAATGCCGATTTCGGGGCAAGTCATCCCGCAGCGAATCAGGAACCGAGCCAAAGAAATTTCGAGCAGGTTGTCGCCCATAAAAAAGACAGACTTGCCGCGCAGCAGTTTCACATAGTCTTCGACGCTCTCCCAAATTTGCGCCTCTCGTTCGACGAGTCCTTTTGGCTCAACGCCGAGCGCAGAGCAGAGTTTCTCAATCCAGGCGCGAGTGCCATCAGGTCCGATCGGGAACGGTGCCCCAATTAATTTAGTTTTGCGACGACGCATTAAAGTGGTTGCCGTCCGCGATAAAAATGGATTAATGCCCGATACAAAATAGCCTTCTTCAATCACAGGCAATTCGGTATAGCGCTTTGAAGGCAACCAACCCGATACTTTAATGCCCTGCTTTTTGAGTTCTAGCGTCAGTTGAGTCACCACGGGATCAGGCAGAGAGCCAAACAGCACTAGCGGTGTGTGCTTGGCGTATTCGGATTCTGTAACCGCGACTTCTTCTTTTTTGCGTCCGAAGTTCAGCAGTTTAGAGATCGAGTTGCGCTCTTCTTTCTCGACTTCGCCCACGGGCTTATCGGGGCAACGCTGCACCATTGCGGCTAGAACGGTGTCTTCGCCCTGGGTAAATGCGTAGTCTAAACCATTCGCGCGGGCAGTGACGATCGGAATCCCCAACTCAGCTTCTAGTTTGGGTGCCAGCCCTTCCAAGTCCATTTTGATGATCTCGGTCGTGCAGGTGCCAATCCAGACAATGACGCTGGGGTTACGATCGCGCTTAATCTGCGTACACAGCCGCTTCAGTTCTTCATAGTCGTTGAGTTGAGCCGAGATATCGCCTTCTTCAAGTTCCGCCATTGCATAGCGGGGTTCGGCGAAGATCATCACACCCATTGCGTTTTGCAGAAAATAGCCACAGGTTTTGGTGCCAATGACCAGAAAGAAACTATCTTCAATTTTTTGGTAGAGCCAAGCGACGCAGCTAATCGGGCAAAACGTATGATAGTTGCCCGTTTCGCACTCAAAATTTAGCGCTTGAGGTTGAGTATCGGCAAGAGTCATGGGATGAATAGTCCTCTCAGGGATCAAGGATTAGAAGAAATTGAACATGAGCCAAAAATTATTTGCGACCTGACCCTCCGCAGTCTTCGTCTCGTTTGGAGTAGACGCGGCTGACAGAGCCAGGAATTGCTGATTTGGCTCCGGCGGGGAGCAGTTTGACCTCTTCATCGACTTGGTTGAGTGATTCGAGGGCACGATCGGGGTTAAAGTTCAGACCTAAGGCAATCACAATGCGATCGGGACTGCTGTTAAGCTCGACGACTAAAGGCAACATGACGGTCAATTCTGGCTCTAAAACAGAAAGGGTTGCCAAAATAAAACTGGAAGAGGGTCGTCTCTGCCCGTTGCAGTTGACCCAAACTGCCAGACGAGTTAGCCAGGGGCGGTTATCTCGATAGTAGGTTAACCATTTGTCTTTAAGCGATTGACGGAGGTTCTCAATATTCACAAGTTACCTGAGTGTTAAGGGCTGAATTTTGAGTTCTAAACCATCTTCTAACAACTCAGCACTCAACCCTCGAAACTCACAACTCTCTTTAGACCATCATCAGATCGACTTTTTCGCCCTCGGCTTTGGGGGGTGTCGGGTTGAGATAGAAGTCAGACAACAGCGAGAACAACTCACGATCGGGCGAGTCGTTGGGCACGACCCCTTCAGGATTCGCCAGAATCTGGTCTGCGATGTTGAGGTAGTAGTCGCAAACGTAGTTCAACGACGGCTCTGTTTCTGCCATCTCAAACAGAGTTTTGCCTTTGACACGAGAGACGCGGATATCTTCGATCAGAGGCAGCACTTCTAACACAGGCATCGGCACAGAATCGATATATTTATCGATCAAGTCGCGCTTAGAGGTGCGGTTGCCAATCAGACCTGCTAAACGGAGCGGATGAGTCCGAGCTTTTTCTCGCACGGAGGCAGCAATCCGGTTGGCGGCAAACAGGGCATCAAAGCCGTTGTCTGTGACGATCAGGCAATAGTCAGCATAGTTGAGGGGAGCCGCAAACCCACCGCACACTACGTCGCCCAACACGTCGAATAAAATCACGTCATATTCATCGAAGGCATTCAATTCCTTAAGCAGCTTGACGGTTTCGCCCACGACATAGCCACCGCAGCCTGCCCCCGCCGGAGGTCCACCTGCTTCTACGCAGTCAACGCCGCCATAACCTTTGTAGATCACGTCTTCGGGCCAGACATCTTCGTAGTGATAGTCTTTTTCTTGCAGGGTGTCGATAATCGTCGGGATCAAGAAGCCTGTCAGGGTAAATGTGCTGTCGTGCTTGGGGTCACAGCCGATTTGCAGAACTTTTTTGCCGCGCCGCGCCAGGGCAACAGAGATATTGCAACTGGTAGTCGATTTACCGATTCCACCTTTTCCGTAAACTGCAAGTTTCACTAGTTGTTTCTCCTAATCTTTTCTCAAAAGGGGTGAGCGCTGGGAGCTTAAAACAGACGATTAGCTCTGATTCACTTTGACTTCCCATCGAAGCCAGCCCTGTGTCTCTCATCTCTGAATGCATTATTGACTATGTTGCAGATGATTGGAAGAGGTGTTTTAAATGAATTGGATAGTAAAACGGGGTAAAGCGCTGTTGTGAGAATTTCTGACAGGTTAAATTGACCAGAGCTAGTGCCAGTTCATAATAAGGAGATTTTTAAGCTTTTATAACCTGTCTTCTGTAAAAATAAGAACAATAGACAAATTACGAGAGGATTTCAGTTTGGCGTAGGTTCTCCTGTCTCGGGTTCAATCTTGCGGTTCAAGGGGTTTGATCTGCCTGAATTCTTGACTGAATCTGTTTAAAAGCAGTGGATTCTAGAGATTGTCAGCCGTTGACCCTTGATTTGTGGGGCGATTAAATCGAGGGAAAGGATCAGCGATCGAGTCAATCAGCTTCTTTATTAAGAATGGTGAAACTTTTTAACTGA
Source organism: Phormidesmis sp. (assembly GCA_965277365.1). GTDB lineage: Bacteria > Cyanobacteriota > Cyanobacteriia > Leptolyngbyales > Leptolyngbyaceae > Phormidesmis_A. Next base: position 702,378 of record CBDICO010000012.1, read on the forward strand.
GGCAATTTTCTCAAAAGAAAAGGCACCTTTCGAGGTGCCTAATCGAGTTTATGAAAGCTGTCGATTATTGAGCAGGTTTAGCGTGGCGCTGACTTCTATATTGCTGCTCTTGGCTGAGCTGCTCTGGAGTCAGCACACTCTCCATTTGACTGCGAGACGCTTGTCTGATCTGCTTGATTTTAGCTTTTTGATCAGCACTCAAATTGAGAGACTTCCAATCCTGACCTCGCTTCATGCCTTGACCGCGATCGGCTTGAAGTTTTGCGCGCTGCTCAGAGGTGAGAACGCCTTCAATCTGCTGGCGGGTGTTTTCACGAATGGTCTTGAGTTTCGCTTTTTGATCGGCGGTCAAATTGAGTCGATTCTGCTTGTGCATTCTCTGACCCGTCGGTGCAGTCGGTGCAGTCGATTGAGCATGAGCCACTAAAACAGGAGCCGCCGAGAGCAGTAGCGCGAGCGCGCCGGGTAGTAATAGAGAAAGTTTTTTCATTGAGATTGAGGTTCCTAGAGTGTCAACAAGCCAACTGAGTAGCTTTGTATATTAGACAGTGGCTCGATCGAGAAAGTTCATTCAGCGATCAAATTGTGTCAGGTCGATTGCGATTTTTGCGGAGTTGCTCAAGCTGGTCTTTACGTAAGATGCTCTCCAGTTCTCTGTTTGCGGCTGAGACGATTTTTGAGATTTTCGCTTGCTGAGTTTTTCCTAATTTCATCGTTTTCAGCACGTGTCCTGGTTTGCCGCCGTTCTTGACCGCGTTAATAAACTGAGTCTTCTGATCTTTGTTGAGTACCTCGACGATTTGCTTGAGCGTGTTGTCTCGAATCTTTTTGGCTTTAATTTTTTGATTCGCGTCGAGCGTGATCTTAGTTGTGGTTCCCTGGCTAATGGTCTGAGAAGACGAGGCGGACATCTCAGCGTGAGTGATCAGCGTTGGAGTCGCGATCAACATCCATAAGAGCGTTCCGACTAGCAGCAGAGAATTTTTCATGAGAGAAACCACTGATTATTTTACCGTCCGACCGATATTATACAGACGATCCCAGATTGTCACTGACGATCGAGAGCTGACTTGTCATACTCGATCGCGCCATAGTCGAGTTTGATCATGCGATCGGCAACGTGAAAGTAATGATCGTCGTGACTAATCACAAAAATGGTTTTTCCCTGGTGTTTTAAATTTGGCAAAAACTCAGTGTAGAAAAGCTCTCGAAACGTCGGATCTTGGTCAGATGCCCATTCGTCAAACAGATAAATCGGACGATCTTCTAGATAGGCAGTGAGAAGACTTAAGCGTTTTCGCTGTCCTTGAGAAAGCTCTATGGTCGAAAGTCTGCCGTTAGCGATCGTGACTTTGTGATCGAGGTGCAGTTGTTTGAGATAAGCCTGAGCCTGAGCATCTAAATCTGAACGATTGATGCCAAGAAGCCGATCGAACAAATAGAAGTCGGCGTAAATCGCAGAAAAATGTTGCCGATACCATTCTCGATTGTCCTGGGTAATCAACTGTCCGTCTAACCGAATCTCACCCGCATCAGGAATGTAAAGCCCCGTCATCAGCTTTGACAGCGTAGACTTGCCACTGCCATTGCCCCCAACAATAAACACCAACTCTCCTGGATGAAAGGCAAGATTAATCGGACCTAAAACAAAATTACTCTCTTCTCCCGGTCTGTAATAGTGGTGGGTGATGTCTCGAAACTCTAAGCGCTGCCAGTGAGAATCGAGCGCCGCCGGAACGCGGCTAGACTCCGAGCGACTGCGAAGCGCCAACCCCAACAGATCAATCTTTTCTAGAGAGACACTCGCTTGACTCAGCGTAGGCAACTTTGAAACGAGTTTCTCTAACGGCAACGTTGCGTAAGTGAAGATCAGGACGTAACCCGAAAGCGTTTGCAACGGAACCGATAACACTTGAGGCAACGCAAACAACACAAACCCGATCGCAAAGAAAAAGATCAGCCGTCCCCAGCTACTCGCCATCGAAAATAAAATCAGCGCACTGACATTATGGCGACGATAGCGGGCAGAAGCCGCTTCTAGGTCATCGGATAAGAAGGCTTGGCGACGATCGTAGTGCAGTTTGAGTTCTTTAATGCCGTCGGTAATGGTGCGAAAGTGCTTAAACAACTGGTCTTGATCGTCACGAGCTAGCTTGAGGAATCGATACCCACGTTTGAGCAACACCTGCGTAGTAATGATGGCTAACACAAACAGCCCCATCACCATCGCAAACCCTTGCCACGAAAGCCAGCAGATATAGGCAAACGACCCGACGATCGTCGCCAAATCAATACACAAATAAGGAAAAAGAGCGACTGCACTGGCAACCGCATTCACATCCTCAGTCAGCGTTGCCAAGGTGCGAGCATTGCCCAGATGTTCTAAATGGCTCAACTCTGAAGAGAGGATTTGCTGACTTAACCCCAATCGCAAATTAAAGACTGCATTCTGTGACAACTGCACCAGCGCCACCTGCGAGATCACACTCGTCACCAACGAGATCACCGCTAATGCGACAAAGATGCCCGCGATCGCACCCACTGCTCCCCCTGACCCAATGGCTCGACTCGTTAGCGCAATCAGAGCCGCACTGCTGCCCCCACTAATAAACCCTGTGAGAATCGCGATCGCCACCATGCCGCGAGAAGACCGTAGTAGAAAAGAAAGTAATTTCATGCAAGGAACAGGGACAGGAAACAGAAGTCAGGGTCAGCTTTAAAGTCTGAAACCCGAAACCTCTCTGTAATTATGAGCAAACACGGGCAAATTTGGGCAATGTAAAGTCTGACAATTGCAATCTAGACGAGTGCCTTTGTGTTTTCTAACCCCGTGAATGAATCTCAGTTAAACTTGATGCCGCCCATTTTTTTAGAAGAAAGCACTCAAGCATTAACCCTTGACTCTGCCCTGCAAGAGTTGCCTCTCTATCAGTTTCAGGCAGATGTGAGTTGCTTAGGAATTGAAGTGGCGCAAGTTTTTGAACAAAATCCTCTGTTGCCAGGAGTGATATTAGTTGAACAAGAGCGGTTTGTCGGCATGATTTCGCGGCAGCAATTGCTGGAGTATTTGCTGCGTCCTCACGGCGTGGAGTTATTTCTAAGTCTGCCTTTGCAGGTTTTGTCAAGCTATGCGCCCAAATCTTGGCTGATGTTGGCAAATACTACGTCTATTCTCAGCGCGGCACAGCAGGCTCTGCGGCGATCGCCCGAATATTTGACAGACCCGATCGTGGTTCAACATTCGTCGGGTTATCACCTGCTAGACGTTCACGCGCTCAACATCGCTTACTGGCAGATTCGGGGCATTGAGACACAGGTGAGATATGAGCGGCTCCAGTTGCAAATGCTGCAAAGTGAGAAGATGGCAAGCTTAGGGCGTTTGGTCGATGGAGTCGCTCATGAGATTTTAGATCCGGTCAGTTTTATCTGGGGCAACCTCAGTCATGTGTCTGACTATAGCCAAAGTTTATTAGCGCTGATATCGGCTTACCAAAAAGCGCTGCCGCAGCCGACTCCCGAAATCGCCCACATTCAGGACGCGATCGAGCTTGACTATCTGCGCGACGATCTCCCAAAAACTTTAGACAGCATCAAAACGGGCGCAGAACGCCTATCCAAGCTGGTCAACGGTCTCCAAAACTTTTGTCACATCGACGAAGTGTATCCCAAACCCGCAGATTTGCATGAGTGTCTCAACGGCGTGCTGCTGTTGCTCAAAAGCCGCATTAGCAGCGAGATTGAGATTGTCAAACACTATGGTCAACTGCCGCCTGTTCCCTGTTTTGCTGGGCAACTGAGTCAGGTATTTATGAATCTTCTCAGTCGGTCAATCAACGGGTTGCTCCATCAAGCAGTCGGCGATCGTCTGAGTTTGGAGTTCAAGTGCGATCGTTCCTCTAAAACCCATCCTCGCATTACGATCACAACAGATCTGTGTACGTTACGCGAGAGTGACACTCGTTGGGTTTCGATTCGCATCTCTGACAATGGCTCTGGCATCACCTCAGAGACTCAACACCAACTCATCGAAGCGTTTGCGAGTGATCAACCCTTTGCCAAAGAAACCAGCCTCACGACTAGCTATCGCATCATTACGGCTAGACACGGCGGCAAGTTCAGGGTCTATTCTCGCATTCATGCTTCTGACACGGGCACCCAAGAGCCAACCAGTACAGAGTTTGAGATTCTGCTGCCTGTTGCTTAACTCTCTAAATATTCGCTATCGAGCAGGAATGAGCCTTTGGCAAATCGCACGCCCCAATAGCCACCGGGACGACGATCGAGCACAATGCCTTCTTCGCCAATGTGAATTACGTCGGGGGGACGCAACATCGGCATTGGGTCAGCCGTTTTCACATAGGACGGCAGCGCAATTACGCGGACTTTGGAACCGATCGCAAATTCTTTAGGCATTTGTCAATTTTAATCGCAGTCATCAATTGCGAACAACTGTAACAGTTCGGTTAACGAGGTAAACCCTCGGTGATAGGATGCCTAAAAACGTTTAGAGCGAGACCTATGTCAGACACTCTTACTGGACAAGCTCCTTTGTTCGGTGGCAGTACAGGTGGACTGCTGACCAAAGCCCTAGTAGAAGAGAAGTACGCAATCACCTGGACTAGTCCAAAAGAACAGGTGTTTGAAATGCCCACTGGTGGCGCTGCAAAGATGCGTGAAGGCGACAATCTCCTGTATCTTGCTCGCAAGGAACAGGCGATCGCATTAGGCGGTCAACAGCTTCGTGCCAAGTTCAAGATCACCAACTACAAGATCTATCGAATCTTTCCTAATGGCGAGATTCAATATCTTCACCCGGCTGATGGTGTGTTCCCCGAAAAGGTCAATCCTGGTCGGGTAGCGGTCAATAGCGTTCCGCGCAATATTGGCTCTAACCCAGATGCCGCTAAAATTAAGTTCAGCAGCCGCAAAGCCTTTGATCCTTAATCTGAGGGTTGCGATTTCTGTTTAATTTTTACGATCGTTCAGGAGTCAAATGTCAGCCATTCGTGCCTGATGTCTGGCTCCTGAATTTTTGTATGTCTTGACCTTCTCTCTCCTTGTACAATTGAGGACATGATTTTCCCAGACTTTTCTCAATTTTCACACCTCGCCCAGCAGGGCAACTTCATCCCGGTTTATCAGGAATGGGTTGCCGATTTAGACACGCCTGTCTCTGCCTGGTATCGCGTGTGTGCAGGGCAACCCTACAGCTTTTTATTAGAGTCGGTCGAAGGGGGGGAGACACTTGCTCGTTATAGCTTTTTGGGCTGTGACCCGCTTTGGATTTTAGAGGCGAGAGGCAACCGCACGACTCAAACGCATCGAGATGGTTCTCAGAAAGTGTTTGAAGGCGACCCGTTTAAAACATTATCCCAATGTATTACGCCCTTTCAGCCTGTTAAACTGCCGCAGCTACCGCCGGGAATTGGTGGACTGTTTGGATTTTGGGGCTATGAATTAATTAACTGGATCGAGCCACGCGTCCCAATTTACCCAGCAACCGAGACAGACTTACCCGACGGTTTATGGATGCAGGTCGATCAGGTGCTGATCTTTGACCAGGTGAAGCGCAAAATTTGGGCAGTTGCTTACGCGGATTTGCGAGATCCTACCATCAATCCACTAGAGGCATATCAGCAAGCCTGCGATCGGGTGACTCAACTCGTCCACAAACTCCAATCTCCCCTATCTGAACAAGCCACCCTTCTGTCCTGGAACTCTCCTGAATCGGGGAATCGCGATCGCATCGCGTCACTCACCAGCAACACGACCAAAGAGGAATTTTGCGCCAGCGTTGAAACGGCAAAAGCCCATATCAAAGCGGGCGATATCTTTCAGGTTGTGATTTCTCAACGCCTCTCAGCAGAATATGACGGCGATCCGTTTGGGTTGTATCGATCGCTGCGTCTGATCAATCCTTCGCCCTATATGGCATATTTTAACTTTGGCGACTGGCAGATTATCGGCTCTAGTCCAGAGGTGATGGTCAAGGCAGAACGGCTGGAGCCAGGTGCGCCCAAAATAGCTACGGTGCGCCCGATCGCTGGAACGCGTCGTCGGGGCAAAACGCCTCAAGAAGATGACGCTCTCGCGCACGATCTGCTGCAAGACCCGAAAGAAGTCGCTGAACATGTCATGCTTGTAGATCTCGGACGCAATGATCTAGGACGAGTCTGCGTTAACGGCACCATCACAGTAGACGAACTGATGGTGATTGAGCGCTACTCTCACGTCATGCACATCGTCAGCAACGTTGTCGGCGAACTTGCCCCCAACAAAACCGCCTGGGATTTGCTCAAAGCCTCTTTCCCTGCTGGCACCGTGAGCGGGGCACCCAAGATTCGGGCAATGCAAATTATTCATGACTTAGAAACGTGTCGTCGCGGAGTCTACTCTGGAGCGTATGGCTATTATGACTTTGAGGGTCAGTTGAATACGGCGATCGCCATTCGCACGATGGTGGTGCGATCGCAAGGTAACGGTAAACACATTGTCAGTGTTCAAGCTGGAGCAGGGTTAGTTGCTGATTCTGAACCCGAAAAGGAGTATGAGGAGACCCTCAACAAAGCGAGAGGCTTACTAGAAGCGATCCGATGTTTGACTGAGTAAAGCAGAAAAGCCCAAAGAAAACGCTTCCCGACTGATTGAAGAAGCTGGGGATTCAGATCAGCGGAGTGATTTTCTTAACGTCTTTTTGACAGCCAACTTGCTGCTAAAATGCCTCCCGCAAAACCAAATAGATGACCTTCCCAAGAGATACCGACGTGGGAGGGCAACACGCCCCAAATCAGTCCCCCATAGAGGAGGGCAACGGCTAAAGACAGGGCAACTGCTAAAGCACTGCGTTCAAAATAAGCGCGTGATAGCAAGAAGCCAAAGTAGCCAAAAATTACGCCACTTGCCCCTAAATGCACCCCCGGAGCGCCAAACAGCCAGACTCCGATGCCACTTGCAAGGGCGACGATCGTCGAAACCAGAAAAAAGTCGCTCGTTTCGCGCAGCATCACAAACCAGCCCAGCGTCACAAAGGGAATGGTGTTGCTAATCAAGTGGGCAAAGCTGGCGTGCAAAAAGGGTGCAAACAAAATCCCCCGCAGCCCGATGCTGGTGCGAGGAATGATGCCATAAAAATTGAGTCTGCCGCCTAAAAAGGCATTAATAATCTCAATTATCCATAGCAGCCCTACAATTCCACCCAACACGACTACATGAGTTCTAATTTCACGAGCGATCGAGCTTGGATCGTTTGGATCGGTGCGGCGCATGAGGAAACGACTCCAGAGATAGGGAGGTTTCATTCCTTTCTAGCACAGTCTTTTTGATCCTCTCAGGTTTCCTCGTTTTAGCAAGCGATTTAAGCCGCTACTGGAGTCTGCTGCTGTGCCATTTCTAACAGACGACGAATTCGTTCTTCGGTGGAGGGATGAGTGCGAAAGAGAGACTGCAATCCTTCAGCCGACAACGGATTAATAATCAATAACGGTGACATTGCCGGATTGCCATTCATTGGAATCTCATGACCGACTGCTTCTAGTTTTTGCAACGCACTCGCTAACGCTTGTGGATTGTGTGTGAGCATTGCCGAACCTTGATCGGCGGCAAACTCACGAGTTCGGGAAATGGCTAACTGAATAACGGCGGCTGAGAGGGGCGCAAGAACGATCAAAAAGAGTAGACCGAGAGGATTGATACTGCGTCGATCGTCGCGATAAACCGGACCATACAACGCTCCAAACGTCAGCATTCGTCCTAAAAAAGTGATAGCACCCGCGATCGTACCCACCACTGCCTGAGTCAGCGTATCGCGATTTTTGACATGAGTCAGTTCGTGAGCTAAAACTCCTTCTAATTCTTCAGGAGTCAGCAAATCTACAATCCCCTGAGTAACTGCAACGGCAGCATGATTAGGGTCGCGTCCGGTCGCAAAGGCGTTGGGCGACTTGGTAGGCACAAAAAACAGCCTCGGCATAGGGATGCCTGCTCGATCGCTCAACTTGGCTACCATGTCGAATAATTCAGGGGCTTCGTCTCGCTCGATCGGTTGAGCCGCGTAGGCAGCGAGGGCAGCTTTATCGGAGTAATACCAGGAGCCGATGCTCATTATGGCAGCAAATGCCAACCCCAAATAAAGACCCTGTTCGTCGCCGACTAGATAATATCCGCCCAACACCAGCAGACCACTCAGCAACCCTAGCAGCGCGACCGTTTTAATTTCGTTGATCCCCAGCATGGCTTTGTTCTGACGGCTTTGACTACTTTCTCAAATTCTCAGATTTGTGACAATTTGAAATCTATCGGATGAATGAAATTAGGGTCTTAAAAAAGGTTGACTGATAGACTCTTCTATCTCAAGATTCGGAGAGAAATTGCGACAGTGCTTGTCAATATATCTGACCCATCTCTTCAGAAAAACAGACGAATATTATTTCCTCAATTGTGTCGTCACCCTTTAAAAAATCACTATCTCTGTAATCTCTACTTGAGATGCTTTTTTTGGGGAATAACCATAGACACCACAACTGATTGGTTGCCCGTGATGAAGCGACCGAGACCAGCGACCTCGACTTTCTAGTTGAATTTGAAGGAATTGTCTCCTTCGATCGCTACAGGGATCTAAATTTTTTCCTCAAAGACCTGTTTGCAAGACCGGTTGATCTCGTCACCCAGCGATCGCTCAAATCTCAAATTCGCCAAACCGTTTTAGAAGGAGCGATTAAGGTCGCGTACCCTATCGCTCTACCTGGATGACTGCAAATTATCGGCGAAGCTGTTAAAAGAATGCCTACTGAAATCTGCGATCGCGATCCCCATATTGAATCGTGAAAAGTTGCCGGACTCCGTGATATTCTTGCTCACGTTTACTTTGCCATTAATGACATCATTTGGGATGACATTCAACATAAACTCACAAAGCTTCGCTAGCGCATCGTCGCGATCAAAGCGGATTTTTAGACCCGTCTAGGAAAGTGAAATCTACGGTCATTCAGCTAGATGGATGATCGCACCGCTCAAACATGACTGCTTGATCGCTCAGAGATTTTCTATTACAACAGCGAACGAGTTGATTCTATGCGGATGAAAGGACTTGAACCTTCACTTCTTGCGAAACCAGAACCTAAATCTGGCGCGTCTACCAATTCCGCCACATCCGCGTTTTTCTGCTTCACTATCATAGCAAAGCTTGGAATCGTTTTGAGTTTTGAGTTTAACGCATTCAAAACTCAAAACGTTCATTTCATGACAGACTGCCCAGACTGAGCGGAATTAGATTTCCTTCGGTGGTGAACCCTAGCATCATTGCGTCGCCCGATCGAATCACCGTTCCCGTCAGGGCGCAGTGTTCTTCTTGTTGAGCGGTTGCCTCGATCGTGGCTCGAAAATCAGACGCAGCGACGATCGGTGTATAGTCACGCGATTTTTGCTGAACATAGTTCCAAAGAATATCTCGAATTAATGCCTGATAGCCCTGATTGCCAGAAAGCGATTTTAACTGTTCCTTTAACTCTCGTTCCAGACGAATGCTGGTGACTTCCATGTCGGTGGTAGTGGTGCGAGTTAAGGCGTGCATGGTCTTCCTCCAAAGTAGCTGGACACTTTTATATTACAAGTGTAGTATGTTAACTGTAGACTGAAAGTTAAGTCCTCTAATATCTTCTGCAATGAAATCTCTACGGCTCTCATTTACATCGTTTTGGCTGGGGCACCGTGTCGGTGATCATCCCTGCGGAGCGGGCAGAGTCGTAGTTTTGCCGTTTATTCGCAAGTTCCCAGAGACTACCCCCAGTCGTCAGCACCCATCACTCCGAAGCGGGAGGGGCAGGCGCGTTCCTGTCCCAGTTTAGCCAGGAAACGCTCAAGTAGTTTTTCTAGCCTCCGCTTCACACTGATTAGAAGCGGAGGTTTTTAATTGTCCAGTCATTTTGTAAACCCTTGAAACGCTGTAAACCCTGGAACATAGGAGCAACCAGGAATGCTGAAGTTTACCTATACCGAAACGGGAATCACGATCGAGCGGGTCAATCACTCTCTCGAAGAGTTGGTGATGCTGCGGGTTGTGTTGGCGATGCGAGTTGGGCAACGGCTGATCGTTGAACCGGGCACTGCGACCTTTTTGCTATCTGCAAATTTGCAGGCTTGGAACCTGCTAGATGCAGTGGTGCAGCGATCGCTCAATGACACGATCGCGCTTTGTCAATGCGATGCAGACTCGATCGAGGTCAGCCTGCGAGGAACCTGGATCGCGCAAACTACGAGCAGCGAGGAGGGCATCTTTTTAGCCGAGTTGGGCGACTCGCTTCCCGGAACGTTGTGCGAACGGGCGGAGTTTATTGTGTTTAAGCTTTGGCAAGAATCATTGGTATGTCAGTCTTCGCTGCGATGATTTGCCTGAGTTGTGGTTGATTGACCTTCCCTTGAGAATTTCGAGGCAATTTTTCGAGTGATACCCAATATTTGGGACGCTTGACTTTGCTGAGGGTCTTCTCAAGAGCGGCGACTAATGTTTGGTGAGAAACGTCTGCATGTTGAGGAACATACACGGCAGTGATGGCTTGCCCCCAGGTGCGATCGCAGATGCCTAATACGCAGACATCTTTGACGAGCTTGGTTGCCATAATCGCCGCCTCAACTTCTGCCGGAAAGACGTTTTCTCCCCCGGTAATAATCTTGTTGCTGTCGCGTCCGACGATCTGCAAATAGCCTTGCGAATCGAAAAATCCTAAATCATCCGGTTGATAAATGGGCTGCTGCAAAAAATTGGGGTAGTAGCCCAACATCAATGAGTCGGATTGAAGGGTGATTTTTCCAGCCTCACCGATCGCTAATGGTTCGCCCGTCTCGCTTGTGATGGTAATTTGAGCGTGGGGCAAGACTTGACCAGATCCGACTTTGGCGGCTAGAAAATCCTGTGGTTTGAGGGTGACAATCTGCGAGGCAGTTTCAGTCATGCCATAAGTCGGCGCGATCGGAAGTCGATACGATCGCGCTTCATTCAGCAAATCTGACCAAGCAGGCGCACCGCCCAACAAAATCGTTTCAAATTGGGATAGCCAGAAAACGGTTTGACGGTGAGATAACAGTTTTTGAAGTTGGGTGGGAACCAGGGAGAGAAAGAAAGTTTGGGGATTGATAGACTCTGCCTCTCCAGTTTCTAGCGCTTTCCGAGGGAGAATTACCAACTGTCCATTTGAGAGAAACGATCGCATAAATTGCATCAAGCCGCTCACATGATAGAGAGGCAACACGCAAAAAGAATGGACGCGATCAACTTCAAAATAGTGTCGAAATCCTTGCACAGATGCGGTTAACGTCTCCCAAGTGTGCATCGCAAATCGAATCTTACCCGATGTGCCCCCCGTCGGAATCATGATCAACGGTGAAGCGTGAAGGATGACGGGTGATTTTTTCGGGACATTCCATGAAACGTCTCCCCAAACTAAATCTGGCGTGACTAACTCAACCACCTGCTGCCATTCGGCTTCGACCCAATCGGGGTTGCCCAAAAAAATTGAGCAGTTGGCAGAACACGCCGCGATGAATCCTGCGAGAAACTCGATCGGGTTCCGTTCAGCTAACAAAATGGTCGGAGGCGTTGAATATCGTTTGAGTGCCTGATATCGCTGCTCTGCTGAGTCAGTGAGTTCTTGATTGCTGTAGCCGATGAGCCAATTTTCTTGTTGTCGATGCTGAATCAAAGACTTTGCCATTGTCGATCGCCCTCCTCTTCGTCAAGCCAGTGAGATGTGCCATATCCAACCGCACGATGTTTGAGCGATAATTCTGCGGCTAATCGCAGTCCGGCTTGTTGTCCGATCATGGTTTCAAACACCGAAGAAAAGACGGCATCGATCGCGGTTTCTTGGCAGAATTTGCGTAACTGAGATGGAGATCCGACGATCGCAGGTTTGATCACAAAAATTCCTCGCCAGCCTTTTTGATAGCAGTCGCGCAACTGACTCAACGTGGCAACTGATTCGTCGATCGCCAATGGAGTTGAATAAATTTGGCTCAGTTTTTGCATCTGATCAAATTGACTGACTGCAAGCGGTTGCTCTAAAAATTCGAGCGTCGGTTTGCTGAGTGAATCGCAGTGTTGAAGCCACGTTGCAGCCTGTGAGAACGTTAGCCCAGCGTTGGCATCTAATCTCAAAAACGCTTCAGCCGGGAGTGTTTGGATGAGGTGATCAAATAGCTGAATTTCGTTCTCAATATCAGCCACGCCAATCTTCCATTTAAAGGTGCGATATCCCTGCGTCCAGAGGTCTTGCCAGTCAGTAAGGGCGGCGGCTCCAGTCGGCAAAAGAGCGCTGTGAGTCAATGCAGAGGATTGAGAAAATTCTGCCCCTAACATTTCTTGTGCAGATTCAAACCCAAATTGACACGCTGATAAATGAGTCGGAATGGTAGAGATCGTCTCAACATCAATCACTTCAGGCAACTGCTGACAGAACTCGATCGCCTCCTCAAAGGTTTCTGAACCAAACCAAGCAAGCGGCGAAATCTCACCAAAGCCAACGCAACCAGCATCATCAATGAGACGCAAAACGATTCCTTCTCGCACCGTCCAGACTCCATGACTCGTTTGCAACGGCTGACGAAACGATCGACGATAAGGACAATACTCAAATCGCATTGCTAAACCAGTTGCGTCAACACAAACCCCAACCCTAAAAGCAACCCGCTCCAGAAATGGAGTTCGACAGCAATTAATCGACAGAATGTGAGTTTGTGCGGTTGATCATGCTGCGACCCGATAAACTTGCAAAGCTTTCGGGCGACGGGCACACTCAGAAAAATCAGCAGCGTCCAAACAGGGAAAATATTCGCGATCACAAATAAGGTCGTCAGCCCATAGAGACTGCCACAGACCCACGGTAAAAGCTGCGCCGATCGCTTCGTCCCCAACCGCACCACTGGGGATTTTTTGCCGATCGCGGCATCGTCTTTCACCTGGTTAAAGTGAGAGCAAAACAAAATTAGGCTAGTGGCAATGCCGACGACGATCGACGCTGCCAAACTTGTATTCGACCAGGCTTTTGTTTGACTGTAATAAGTCGCCGCAAACGCCAATGGACCAAACGCAAAGAAACAAAGAATTTCTCCCAGCCCTTTATAGCTGAGGCGAAACGGCGGACCCTGATAGATATAGCCGATTCCACAGCACAGCAGAATTAGCCCAATCACCGTGAAATCTTGTTGTCGAACGGCGATCGTGCTGACACCTAACAGTCCTGCTGCGAGACAAAAATTGCTAATCCAAAAGATCAGGGACTTATTGCCCGTCATATTCACCAGGGAATTTTTCTTATTGACATCGACTCCGGTTTCTGAGTCAAACACGTCATTACTAAAATTTTCCCAAGCCAAAATCAAAATGGCAGAGACTAAAAACGTGAAGAAAATGGACGCATTAAACCGATCGGTTTCAGCAAACGCAACGGCTGAACCGACCCAAATCGGCATAATGGCGACGCTATACATCGGTGGCTTAATGGCGGCAAACCAGAGTTTTTTACTCGCTTGATCGATCGTCTTGGTCGTCATCCACAAAACTCCTCTAGCTGCCAGAAGACTGAATCATGCTGTGTTTCTCAGTCTCCCATTTGGGTTGAGGCATTGGAGAGGTGTTATAGAAACGTTACAACAGCAATCAAGCGGACGACTTCAAGCAGCGTCCACAGCGAGAAACTCTGTATTAATGCAAACGTACTGGATTGACAACTAACTAACGAGCCGAATAAAATTCTGTTAAACAAAACAAAGGTACTAATAAGCGTGCCGCTCAAACTTCTGGAATGGAATATGTTTCATTCTAGAATTCAGACTTTTTCTCGAATTTGTTGATTTGATATGACTCCCAAAATTGTTTCTCTCTTCTCAGGGTGTGGCGGATTAGACTTAGGATTCCTAAAAGCAGGCTTTGATATTGTTTGGGCAAACGAGTATGACAAAGACATTTGGGCAACGTATGAAGCAAACCATGTCAACACCATCTTAGATAGGAGAGACATTCGACAAGTTTTGTCTACTGAAGTTCCTGACTGTGTAGGAATCATCGGTGGACCACCCTGCCAGAGTTGGAGCGAAGCAGGATCTCAGCGAGGTTTGGAGGACGATCGAGGTAAATTATTTCTAGAATATGTTCGCATTTTGAAGGAGAAGCAACCACTGTTCTTTCTGGCTGAAAATGTCTCTGGAATGCTTCATGAGAAACATCGTCACTCCCTGGGCAACATCATCGCAGCGTTTGAATCAGTCAACTACAGTGTTTCTCTTAAACTGCTCAATGCCACAAATCATAATGTCCCACAGGAACGGAAACGGGTGATTTTTGTGGGCTACCATCGCAATCTTCAAAAGCAATTTGACTTTGATGGAGTTAACTTGTCCCCTAAAATTCTTACGCTTAAAAACGCTATTTGGGATTTACGAGAGACGGCAATTCCAGCGCTAGCCACGAATAAAACCAACGCCGAGGTCTGTCTTTTGCCCAATCATGAATATATGATTGGCGGATTTTCTAGTATGTATATGTCTCGTAACCGAGTTCGCTCTTGGGATGAACCTTCATTCACCATTCAAGCAGGTGGTAGACACGCTCCGTTGCATCCCCAAGCCAGTAAGATGCGGTTTATTGAGAAAGACAAGTTTGCTTTCGATGAGCAATCCCCGTTTTCCTACCGAAGACTTTCTGTGAGAGAATGCGCCCGGATTCAAACCTTCTCTGATGATTTTATTTTTTACTATAGAGATCTCAGTGCCGCTTATAAAATGATTGGCAATGCAGTTCCTTCTAATCTCAGTTTCGCCTTGGCTAAGGTGATCTATCAAGATTTATTTTCTAGATCTAAACAGTCCCAGACCGCTATTCTACAGAAACAACTGAGTCTTCAGATTGCTTAGATCATTGCCCATTATTTTTTCTTTTCAATCATTAAGAAATACACTGTCCTTCGTTCGGACTCAGGAAAATCCCTGCGCCATCTTCGCTGGGTGATCTTGTGTGGTTTTGGCTGCCCGACAACATCATCAAAAACCCAAGGCGCGTTCTCGAGCTTGCGCGATATTCCCAACGCTCTGGAATGTTCAGAATCACTTTCCTGACCGATCCATTGTCTTCTAATGGCAACTTCAAACTTTAGTTTGTACCGCTCAAAATACTCATCAAAGGAATAAAGCGCTAGATCGCTGTTGCTATTTACCGTTTTGGCTGCCTCTAAGATAAATTCTGCTGGATGGTCTGATAAACCTTGGTTAGGGCTGCCTTTCAGCATTAGAAAAATCATCAGAGTCTTAAAATCTTCCTCCGAGAAGAAGTTTTTCCAGGGTTGATTTCTGCTGAGAAGTAGACCTCGGTGAAACCTTTGAACCTCCCGATCTAGATTAGCAATGATGACTTCAGGATGAGTTAAGCCTAAGCTGGTATGTACTTCAGAGAGATTTGCCCGTTGCAAGCGGTTAAAGGCAAAGCTTCCACCAGACTGTTTGAGCGAAATGCCTTGACCGTTGAGATAAACATCGGCTTTTTTGCCCGAGTGAGCGGTCGAAATCCGAGAAAGGTCGTCGAGAGTCTGAAGAGAAATATAGCGATCGCTCCCTATGATCGGAGCCGCAACATCCTCCACTCGCCCAATGTGATTTAAGTGAATCTGCCCCTTATTCACAAGCAAATATCTAGAAATCTCTAGTTCATTCCCTGCCATATTCTGTATCCTGTTGCTCAACGTTCTTCCAAGTTGCCCAACGTAACCCTAAATTAAGACTTTTAATTCCTCGAACCTCGACACCTGAATCCCTTTAGACTAGACGCAGACGCTCGATAAAAATGCCTTGATGAAATTGCCTGATGGATCTCGGTTGCCGTCGCTGCTGCAAACCCTTGCGATCGTGGCTCAACCGATTAACTTCCTCGAACGCTGTGCCCAAACTTATGGAGACACTTTCACGCTGCGGGTGTTAGGAGTCAACTCTCCGCCTGTCGTTTTCTTTAATAATCCTGCCTCGATTCAGGCGATTTTTACGACCCTGGCAGACTCGTTTGAGTTTGGCAAGGTGACTCACATTTTTCGGCCCTTAGTCGGTGATCAGTCGGTGATCATGCAAGAAGGACAACGCCATCAGCGACAGCGACAGTTGCTCATGCCTGCCTTACATCGAGAACAGCTTTATGGTCAAGGGCGTGTCATTTGTGATCTGACTCGGCAACAGATGTCAGATTGGCAGATCGGACGATCGCTGACCATTCGCGAAGAGATGTCAGAAATCTCGCTTCAGGTGATTTTGCAGGTTGTGTTTGGCATGGTGCCAGGTGCGCGATATGAACGGCTCAAACAACTGCTGAGTTATTTACTCGAAGCCATTACTTCACCGCTTTACTCGACGCAATTCTTCTTCCCAATGCTTCAGCAAAATTTGGGGCGCTGGAGTCCGTGGGGCGGTTTTTTGGCGCAACAGCAGGAGATTGATGCGCTGATTTATGATGAAATTCACGATCGCCGCTCCCGATCCATCAACGGTCGAACTGACATTCTCTCAGTGCTGATGACTGCCCACGATGATCAGGGCGAATCAATGAGCGATGTCGAACTGCGAGATCAGTTAATGACCTTGCTGCTGCTCGGACACGAAACCACCGCATCGGGTTTAGCTTGGGCATTTTACTGGATTCATCGTCATCGAGACAGTCTCGATCGTCTGCTCACCGAACTACGAACTTTGGGCAAAAATCCCGATCCGACCACCCTCTCTCAGTTGCCTTATCTGACTGCCGTTTGCAAAGAAGCCCTGCGCATATATCCGATCGCCCTTATCTCTCAGCCGCGCAAAGTCAAACAAACCGTCCACATTGAGGGCTATGAATTTGAGCCAGGGGCAATTTTGGTGCCCTGCATTTATTTAGCGCATCATCGAGCCGAGACTTATCCAGACCCAGAGCGGTTTAACCCAGAGCGCTTTATCGCTCAAAAATTCTCGCCGTCTGAGTTTTTGCCCTTTGGCGGCGGCAGTCGGAGTTGTGTTGGCATGGCGCTCTCGCTGTTTGAGATGAAGCTCGTGATGGCAACCGTTTTATCAAACTACGAGTTTCAAACCAACTACGATCGTCCAGTGCGTCCAGTGCGGCGCGGCATCACATTTGTTCCGCCCGACGATTTTCGGTTAAAGGTGACGGGGCGGCGATCGATCGAGACTCCAAGCCTTCAGCCCTTAGAATCAGCATAGAGATGGGTTTACTGATATCCGCATGACTATTACCCCTTATCGGCTCGATCGTACTCAAAACCAAACCGCGATCGCTCAATTTCTATCGACTTGCAAACGAGCAAACTGTCGTAAATCTCCCCAAGTTGTCAGCATTTCGTTAGCGATAGAACCTGTCGATCCGTTGGCAGTTCTTCAGGCGTTGGTTAAACCTGATCAGCGCCATTTTTATTTTGAGAAAAGCGGTCAGCAAGAAGCGATGTTAGCGATCGATACGGTGATCGAGCTTAACACTGAGGGCAAGAATCGGTTTGGTGAGGCGAAAGAATTTATCCGCAATGTTTCAACAAATGCGATTCAGTTTGGAGACTCAGAAAATCCGTTTTCTGGAGCACATTTTTTCTGTAGTTTCTCATTCTTCGATCAGTCCCTTCACGAGAATTCGTCGTTTCCATCTACATCAGTTTTTCTCCCGCGCTGGCAAGTGTCTCGTAAAGCGAATTCCTGCACGATCGTGGCGAATATTTTCCTCGATCAAACACTAGACCCAGCTCAGACATCTCGTGAGATATGGCAAGGATTTCAGGCGATTCGCTCCGTAAAATATAACGTGATTGATTTAGCGATCGATCCTCCAAATCTCCTCAGAAAACAAGACTTTTCTCACATCAATCATTTCAAAAAGTCCGTTTTATCTGCACTGAAATTGATTCAAAATAATCACTTTCA
Organism: Phormidesmis sp.; assembly: GCA_965277365.1. Classification (GTDB taxonomy): domain Bacteria; phylum Cyanobacteriota; class Cyanobacteriia; order Leptolyngbyales; family Leptolyngbyaceae; genus Phormidesmis_A. Next base: position 720,303 of record CBDICO010000012.1, read on the forward strand.
TAAAATTGTTTTAGCTCACGCATTAGACGTATCTTCACCCATTCCATTGAATCTAGTTTTATCCCTTAACCGTTTACGAAATCTCTATTCAAATTGCTATATTTTTTCAACTAATAACTGTCAGGGACAAACCTTTATCGGGGCAAGTCCAGAACGATTAGTCAAAATTCACCATCAGCAGTTAGAAACAGATGCTTTAGCCGGTTCAGCCCCTCGTGGCAAAACGGCGATCGACGATGCGCAATTTGCCGATCGGTTGCTGTCGAATCAAAAAGAAATCCACGAACATCAAGTTGTGATTGATTTCATCACTCGCCATCTAGCAGAATTGGGGCTAGAGACGCAGCGATCGGCGGCTCGTCTGCTGCAACTTCCCAACATTCAACACTTACACACTCCGATTTGCGCCACCGTTCCACTCCACATTCACCTGCTAGACGTGGTTGCTAAACTGCATCCTACTCCGGCGGTGGCAGGTGCACCTAGAGAACTTGCCTGTAACCAGATTCGTCACTATGAGCAGTTTGAACGATCGCTGTACGCGGCTCCGATCGGGTGGGTCGATTACCAGGGCAACGGTGAATTTGCGGTCGGAATTCGCTCCGCTGTGCTCGATGGATGTCACGCTCGACTATTTGCCGGAGCGGGAATTGTCGCGGGTTCCAATCCCGATAAAGAATTAGCCGAGGTTCAACTCAAGCTACAAGCGCTTTTAGCTGCACTGGTCTAGCAAACGACTACCCTAACTAATAGAGAGACGCGAGTGCTGTGCTATGACCTCTTTTGCAGATTTACCAACCTACACAAAACTGCCTAACCACACGCCGCTTCCCGAATCAGATGGCACTTCTGTGAAGAACTTTCAAGAACACCCGCAAAGTGTTGTGTTGACGGACTCGATCGAGCCAATTTTGCAACAGCGCCATTCTGACAGGCAATATTGCATCGGTCAAGATAGCGGCATCTATTGGCGGATAACTGATCCCCCCGATCGAGGCGCAGAGTCACCGGATTGGTTCTATGTTGCTAATGTGCCGCCTACAATTAATAGAGAATTCCGCCGCTCTCATGTGCTGGGCGCAAGGAATTAATCCAGAAGCTTAATTTTTCCGAATGTCGATCGACTTCCGCAACACGAATACTGTTTGGGCATCCGTCCTGGCAGAAACCCTTCAGCGTCTCGGTCTAACTACGGCTGTGATCTGTCCCGGCTCTCGATCGGCACCGTTGGCGATCGCCTTTGCTCAACATCCCAAGATTGAAGCGATTCCGGTTTTAGATGAACGATCAGCAGCGTTTTTTGCTCTGGGTTTGGCGCGACGCACTCACAACCCTGTGGCGTTAATCTGCACCTCTGGCACGGCTGGCGCAAATTTCTATCCTGCCGTTATTGAAGCGAGTGAAAGCCGCGTTCCTCTATTGGTGTTGACTGCCGATCGTCCTCCAGAACTGCGAGACTGCAACGCTGGACAAACGATCGACCAGCAAAAACTTTTTGGCTCCTATCCCAAAGCTTACACAGAGTTGGCATTGCCCTCGATCGAATTGTCCATGCTGGCATACTTACGCCAAACGCTGATGAAATCCTGGCAGCGATCGCTGGGGTTGAGTCCCGGAGTTGTCCATCTTAATATTCCGTTTCGCGATCCGCTCGTCCCGATTCTCCAGCCAGAGGCTCAGTCTCTAGAAGCGGATTTTGACGCGGAAACCTTCTTCGGTCACGTTTATCCGCTCCCTGCTGCGTTCCCTGATTGCCTAGTTCCTGCAATTCCGCAATTCTCTCACGGCATCATTATCGCGGGATGTGCCCAACCCAAATCACCAGAGCGGTATTGTCGAGCGATCGCCCATCTCTCAAAATCGCTGCAAATGCCCGTCCTCGCAGAAGGATTGTCTCCTCTCCGCAACTACGCAAGCCTCAATCCCCATCTGGTTTCGACCTATGACCTGATTTTGAGAAACCGCAATTTAGCTGAAAAACTGGCTCCTGACTGGGTGATTCGAGTCGGAGAGATGCCCACCAGTCGAGAACTGCGGCAATGGTTAACTCAAGTTCAACCGAGACAATGGGTGATCGATCCGAGCGATCGTAATCTCGATCCGCTTCACGGCAGAACGACTCATCTACCAATCTCTGTCGAATCGTTTGCAGAAAACCTGGCTGCTGAAACTCGATCGCCCAGTCCTTATTTAGAGCTTTGGCAAACCGCCGACTCCAAAATCAGATCCGCGATCGACCGAACGATGACGACTGAAGAAACTCTATTTGAAGGCAAGGCTGCCTGGTTGCTGTCCCAATGTTTGCCTACCAAAACGTCGCTCTTTATCTCCAACAGTATGCCTGTGCGAGATGTCGAGTTTTTCTGGAAACCCGGAGATTTTGCCGTCCAGCCTTTTTTTAATCGTGGTACAAACGGCATTGATGGCACGCTTTCAACCGCGCTAGGTGTTGCCCACCACCACAGCAGCGTCTTATTAACGGGAGATCTCGCACTCTTGCACGACACCAATGGATTCTTACTTCGCAATCATTTAGTCGGACATCTCACGATCGTCCTTATCAACAACAACGGCGGCGGAATTTTTGGAATGCTGCCGATCTCACAATTCAATCCCCCGTTTGAAGAATTCTTTGCCACGCCGCAAAACATCAATTTCGCTAATCTCTGCAAAACCTACAGCGTAGAGTATGAGCAGATTTGCACCTGGAATCAACTGGTCGATCGTCTCAATCCTCTCCCGTCTCAGGGTATCCGCATATTAGAATTGCAGACCGATCGCTCTGCCGATGCCCAATGGCGGCACAATTATTTAGGCAGCTTGCCCGATCAATTAATCCTTAACCCCCAGTTTCTATGACTGTCGAATGGCACCTCGTCAAACCCTACGAAGACATCCTCTATCACAAGACGGACGGCATCGCTAAAATCACCATCAACCGTCCCCATAAGCGTAACGCCTTCCGTCCTAAAACCGTAGTCGAACTCTACGATGCGTTCAGCAACGCCCGTGAAGATAGCCGGATTGGGGTAATTTTCCTCACCGGAGCCGGACCTCACACCGATGGCAAATATGCGTTTTGTGCAGGTGGCGATCAGAGCGTTCGGGGTCACGGTGGCTACGTTGACGAAGAGGGCACACCGCGATTAAACGTCCTTGATTTGCAGCGTTTGATTCGATCGATGCCCAAAGTCGTAATCGCCTTAGTTGCCGGATATGCGATCGGCGGTGGGCACGTTCTGCATCTGCTGTGTGATTTGACGATCGCCGCTGACAACGCCATTTTTGGACAAACCGGACCTAAAGTTGGCAGTTTTGATGGTGGATTTGGCGCAAGTTATATGGCGCGCATCGTTGGACAGAAAAAAGCGCGAGAAATTTGGTATCTCTGCCGCCAATACACCGCAGATCAAGCATTAGAGATGGGATTGGTGAATTGTGTGGTGCCGATCGAGCAACTAGAAGCCGAGGGCATTCAGTGGGCAGGAGAAATTTTAGAGAAAAGCCCGATCGCGATTCGCTGCCTCAAGGCTGCTTTTAACGCCGATTGCGATGGTCAAGCAGGGCTACAAGAACTCGCCGGAAACGCCACCCTGCTCTACTACATGACCGAGGAAGGGTCTGAAGGCAAACAAGCATTCTTAGAAAAACGCAGCCCTGATTTTCGCAAATATCCCTGGTTGCCTTAGCGACATTTTTAAAGTTAGATTCGACTTTACCCCGCTACATCAAGATTCTCTTTGAGGAGTTGACAGCATTCCTCGATCGGCTTGCGCTCCTCCATTGCTGTCACTAAGGCATCATAAGCGTCTTGATTTTGTTGGAGTAAGTTTTTTGCCTGAAGCGCTGCCCACTGCTCTTTTTGCTGAATTTCAGCATTGGGTAGCCGCAGTTGCGCCAATGTCATGCGAAGTTTTTGCATGTCATCCGCGCCGCCTTCTGCTGAGTCATATGCCAGCGTTTCGGCAACGCCACCTGCCATCCAAACGGCACAGTAGCGATCGACCAACTGCACCGAGAGTTTGCCTTTCTGCAACTGAGTGTCTAATTCTTGCGTGTCAAACTGCACACCCCCCTGCCCAACTTGCCCCTGTCGAAAGGCTTCCCATGCCGTCAGCGTGTAACCCGTTACCGGAATTCCCAATTGTTGAGCGACCAGAAAATGACCTGCCTCATGTCTCACCACGCGAACACGATGAGTCGGAGAAAAACTCGCTAGCCAATCCAATAAAATTACGCCGCCTCGCCCTTGCCACGTAAACGAATCGATCGTAGCGATGCCCAACACCGCAAACATGGCGATCGCTGGAACCGCCGAAGACACATGAATTAACGGACCGAGTATCGTCGTCACGGTCATCGCAAAAATTAAGATGGCGATTAGATTAAGAGCAACTTGATTCATCAGAAAAGAGGGAGAACGGGGGATATCTTTCACTTTATCGTTTGTTGCTTTTTTACAGGATTACTGCTTTCCTCTCGCTTTATAAAAGGTTTCTAAACTTTGGCGATCGCCCACAAATCTCCAGTGCCAGGGTTCATAGCTTACGCCCTGCGGATTGTTTCTAGGAAACGACATCTCAAAATTAAAGCGGACAGCATTCTGTTTAAGCCAGTTGAAGGCAGCCGTTTGATCAAAGTTAGGGCTGAGGTTGGTCGCGGGAGTGTTGCCATCTCCGATATCGATCGCGTACCCCGTGTGATGTTCGCTATAGCCAGGAGGGGCGCTGACCTCGGCTCGTTGGTTAGGAGTCTGCGATCGTTCGGCTTTGACTTCAAAAAAGACGTGCTGTTGATCACTGAGCGATCGAAATGCCGAAAGCGGAGTGAGAATGACTCCTTCTGCTTGCGCCGCACTCGACATTTGTCGAAAGGCTTCGGCGGCTGACTTGCGAAGCTTGATCCCACCGTCACTACTGATAGCTTGCAATTCAGCTTGGGGCGCTTCAGCGTAGGCAAAATGTCCAAGCAAAGTATCGGGAGACGGACTCGCATCCGGAGATGCCGCGATCAAGCCACTCGGCGCGGAAGAAATCGCAGTCGGAATGACCGGACTTGCCTGACGCGCATTGTAAGCAACCCAACCACCTGCTCCGAGCGCGATCGCCGCCGAGCCAATGATCAGCCCGACTCGATTGGCACGAGGTTGCGGCTTGGGTTCGCTCGTCTCTCGCAGAGCTTCTGGAATGTCGTCCATTGAGGATGCAGCCTGATGATTGGGAGGTTTCCCAGGTAGACCAGCGTTATTCAAAGCGAGAGTTCCTACACTTCTTAAGTTGCAATCGACGTGAACGATCGACGTGAACGATTTAGAGACGCTACCCTATCGAAAGGATCACGATAAGAGAGTCTCGATCGTCAAAGTTCGTAGAACGGATCGATAAGCTTAAAGTTTTTTAAGCTACCCCTAAAGATACCGATTCTCTGTTCAGGAATGCAAATTTTGTCCCAACTTCATGCCCAATCTTGCGATTCAACTGTTTCAGCTCTATCTGCCACTTATAGGATGGGCGATCTTTGGTTGGTTGATAGGACATTATTTACCCAAAACTGCTGCGACTTATTTAGGTCGGTTTTTATTTTGAATCGGGGTTCCTGTCAGCATTTTCGCGTTTTTGCGGGGGGCTGACCTATCGGGGCAAGTCTGGATCGCTCCGATCGTTGCCTGGGTCGCCATTTTATTGGGTGCAGGATTCGCTTGGCTGTGGATCAACCATCACCCGACTTGGAGCAAGCCCACTCAAGGCAGCTTTTTACTCGCCTCAATGGTGGGTAACACAGGTTATCTGGGCTTCCCGGTGGCATTGGCTTTGGGCGGACAAAAACTCTTTGCCTGGGCACTTTTTTACGACATGCTGGGCACAACCTGGGGCGCTTATGGCTTAGGCGTTGTGTTAGCCAGTCGATTTGGGCTGGGCACCAAAAGCCGATCGCAGCTTACCCTCGCCCTGCTCAAAAATCCGGCACTCTGGAGCTTTGCACTCGGTCTCTCTGGACGCAATGTGCCCTTACTGGGATGGTTAGAAGTTAGCTTGCATCAGGCGGGTTGGAGCGCGATCGTACTGGCACTTGTATTGATCGGAATGCGCCTCAGTCAGTTACCGTCACTTTCTCGCCTCAATTCCGCTACAGTCAGCTTGACCATCAAAATGCTGTTAGTGCCTCTGACAGTAAGTTTGAGCCTCCCTTTTTTGCCTATTAGCGAAGCGACTAAACACACGATCGTGCTGCAAATGGCAATGCCACCTGCTTTTGCAACGTTAGTGCTAGCAGAAACCTATGGACTAGACAAAAATTTTACCGTGACATCTCTTGCCGTCGGCTCGATCGGGCTACTTTTCACCTTACCGATGTGGCTGTGGCTGTTTAGCCTCTAGCCCACCCAACTCACCCCATCGTCACCTGACACCGAAGGAAGAGGCTTGCGCTCGTTTGGCAGCAGGTCAGAGTGTCTTGCGACAACCGCAGGAAGGGGTTGCTTAACGATCGCACGGCTTAACGACGCATCAGGGCTGAGAGATTTTAGTTGAGATGGCTTTGCCGCCCGTTGTTCGGGTTCAACGACTTTTTTAATTAAATAATCTAACGTCTGTTGCTTAACCCAGCCCCGTGCTACTAACACTTCACCAAATCGCATATCATTCATGATCTTCTGATCATTCAGCGCCACATCAACCTGAGCGGGTGTAATCAAGCCCGCCTCAACTAAATAGCTGCCAAGATATTTTGCTCTGGGAGAAACCGGAGGAGCAGATGAAATTTGAACGCGATCGTTTCTATCTCGCATTTTCACTCAATAGAGAAATTCTGTTTGTAGTGATGGAATCGACGCACCCTTCTTAAAACCAAGCCTACCCAGGTTAGTGAAACCACAGGCAGTCACTTTACGTTAAGTTCTTCAAATCACCGTGACTTGTAGAGTTATTGCAAAGTTCCCAACAATTATCTTCAGTATATCAACCAAAAATAGAAGAAGTAGTTAAACAGTTCACTCTACTGCTCGAACCAGCCTTCGGTGAAATTACGCATTTGCTTCGTCTCAGAGCGGCTGAAACTCTCCCATCATTTTGACTTCTGGTTCTAAGAAAAGTGACCACTGTTGATGCACCTGCTGCTGCACAAACCGAATCAGTTGAAAAATGTCACTGGCGGTTGCCCCGCCGCAGTTGAGAATAAAATTTGCATGACGCTGGGCGACCTGAGCACCGCCGATCTGGTGACCCTTTAATCCAGTCTGCTCAATCAACCAACCTGCTTTATAAGCGTCAGGGTTGCGAAACACACTGCCACAACTGGGCATATCATAAGGTTGAGTGGTCAGTCTCTGGTGCTTGTGCTGCCGAGTCATTTCTAAAACCTGAGCAGGGTTAGCACCTGGTTGGAATTGAAACGTTGCCTGAGTCACCAGCCGTCGCCGCAAAGCCGTTTTTCCATCTGAGTAACCACCCTGTAAATCAGATGTGCGATAGCGATAATTTAGCGATTGGGGTGTGAGAATCTCAATCTGCCCATTGGGAAGCAGCACGTGCGCCTCAACCAAAATGTCTGCGATCGAGTCTCCATGTGCGCCCGCGTTCATCACCACCGCTCCGCCCACCGTGCCCGGAATGCCAACTGCCCACTCAAACCCTTGCCAGCCGCGATCGGCAAGCTGCCATGCCAACCGGGGTAATGGCTCTCCGGCACCAACGGTTACTTGCCCAATCGTGTGATCAAATTGGTTATGCCGCAGATAACGGGTCGAGATCACGAGACCTGGAAGCCCACGATCGCTGATCAACAGATTTGATCCGGCTCCTAGCGTGGTCACGGTCAGTCCTTGAGACTCTGCCCACTCAAGACTTGCCTGAAGCTCTTCAAGTCGGCGCGGTGCAATATACCACTCTGCCGGACCTCCAACCCGGAAGGACGTTAAGCTTGCTAAGGGAACATTGGCTTTTAACAAACTGTCAGTGCCAGGAAGTGAAATCGTTTGACTATCGCTTGTGATGGTGAATGCTCTTGATAGAGTGCTGCGAGTTGAAAAGTCTGTTATGTGAGAAGCGCAAGAAGTCCGGGGATCGCTTGAGAGAGTCATGATTATAGTTAGGTGTTTGAATGCTCCAACTGAAGACCCTGATAGAATCTCGTGCACGGGATTCTAAGATGGTTGTGCCATACCCTAAGAGCGGTTGCACCGTTCTAAAGGTGAGTTTTGTTCAACACCCTGTTGATGCGCCATGACGCTGGGAATGATTTGATTCAAGTTTCCTGCCCCTAAGAAAAGCGTCAGATCTCCAGGAGTCAACGTTTTGTCTAAAAAGCGATTGACCGCCTGTAGCGAAGGCTGGTAGTAAACATTCGCGTGATGCTTCGCGATCGAGTCTGCAACCTGCTGACCGTTAATTTGCCCTAAATCGGGTTCTCCAGCGCTATAGATGTCGCTCACAATGACCACATCTGCGTCATTAAACGATTCGGCAAACTCGGTAAGGAATGTGAGAATGCGACTGTAGCGATGCGGCTGAAAAATTGCTACAACCCGACGTTTAGAAGCCGTCAACCCGGCGTGAATTTGGGCAGACGAAAGTGTGGCTCGAATTTCACTCGGATGGTGAGCATAGTCATCAATGAATAGAATGTCGTTAAATGCGCCTCGATGCTCAAATCGCCGCCGTGCCCCTTCACAGTCAGCGATCGCCCCTGCAATTACCGCAAACTCTAATCCCAACAGCCGACCCACCGCAACGGCTGCCAGCGCATTACTCAAATTGTGTTCACCCAAAAGCTTGATGCTCAACTGCCCCAACACCTGTCCCTGCTCCCAGACGCGGGCGATCGTGCCTTCTGGGTGATAGTCAATCTGATCGACAGTATAATCGGCTTCAGATTCGACGTGAAGGCTATAGCGAATGCTGGGTTTGAGACGATCGCGCACCGTTGGGCAGTCAATGCTGCCGATCACCGTGTGACAATGGCTTGAAAACGTCTGAAACGTCTCTACCACTTGTTCCAGGCTGCTGTAGTGGTCAGGATGGTCAAGTTCAATATTCGTGATGATGCCAATATAAGGAGAAAACTTCACCAGCGACCCATCTGACTCATCGGCTTCTGCAACCAAATACTTGCTTTGCCCTTGACGGGCGTTGCCTTCCCAAGCGGGAACTTCTCCCCCAATGATGATTGTGGGATCAAGCCCTGCCATCAGCAACATATAGCTAATCAGGCTGCTGGTCGTGGTTTTGCCGTGAGTTCCAGCAACGGCAATGCTTTGATAATCTGCAATCAGCGCGGCGAGAATGTCTGAGCGATGAAAAATGGGACAGCCTAGCTCGATCGCCGCCCGATATTCAGGATTCCCAGAATTGATCGCCGTAGAGCAAACGACTTGAGGCAATGATAAAGCAGATTCGGTCTTCGACAATCGACTTTTGATAGAAGGCTCAACTGTCGCAACCGTTGCCGAAGCAAGATTAATGGCAACCACCGGAGTCAAGTCAGGTTGAGACTTAAAGAACTCAAGATTAGACGCATCTTGACTACCAAAAATATGGGCACCTAGTTTTTCGAGGCGCTCCGTAATATGGCTTAAGCGAACATCAGAACCGGAAACAGGCAGCTTACGCTTCGTTAAAACGTAAGCGAGAGCTGACATTCCAATCCCACCAATTCCAATAAAATGAAATGGTCTGCCGCTGAAATCGACGGAATTCAGCATCTTAGCTCCTCACACACCACACCAATAACACGCGCTATCATATCAAGGATTGCTTTTTCACGGTATAGATAAATGAGATTTTCTTTCTCCTTGATTCAAAACCGCGAAATTGGCTTTCTGATTGACTTAGCAAGAAAGTAGATTTTTCCCAACTCCTTTGACTGACCTCACATCAGTCGGCACCCTAGCTAGATCACTACACGATTAAGTGAGTCAGTTCCTGATGGAAACTCATTAGTATTCAAGGGATTTTTAGCGTTGAAATGAGTTGCCATCTAAAATAACCTGAATTCCTCGAATCAGCACACAGAATAAAAAATTGATGGCAGATTGAGTTTTGTTTGAAACCAGTGTTCACAATTACATCTTGGCGATGCCGAAGCTGGCAATCTTGGAGAAAACGGTTAACTCAATTCATTAGAGGCACCTGCTGATTGCTGAGACTGCTCTAAGCCAATTGGCTCTCGATGAGTCGTTTAGTGCCGAGTTGCACATCGTTCCATCAGCCCCGTTTGCTCCTGATGGGTGAACACCGATCACAAATGAGTCAGTGGAGATCGCCGAGTTTCCCGCATTTCTGCCAATGGTCAAGCTTTTTCTCAATTTTTGACCTCTGATCCCTGCCTCTTGATCCCTCTCTTTCAATGCCTGTTTCCTCTAATAATTTCTTTACCTTTTACGATATGATGTGTCTCATCAATAGGTATTTATCATACAGAGGGCAAGCGCAGTCATGAGAGTAGCGATCAACGGCTTTGGACGCATTGGGCGAAACTTCATGCGTTGCTGGGCGGGCAGGGCGAGCAGTCAGATAGAAGTAGTCGCTATCAATGATACGTCTGACCCTAAAACAAACGCTCATTTGCTGACTTACGACACGATGTTAGGTAAGTTTAATGCTGATGTGAGCGCTGACGAAAACACCATTACGGTCAACGGTCACGTAATTAAATGCACCAGCGATCGCAACCCAGAAAACTTGCCCTGGAAGGATTGGGGAATTGATTTAATTATCGAATCAACCGGGGTGTTTATCAGCAAAGAAGGCGCATCTAAGCATATTAATGCTGGTGCCAAAAAGGTGTTGATTACGGCTCCTGGCAAGGGTGACGATGGCACGTTTGTAGTGGGCGTAAATCATCAAGATTATGACCATTACAAACACAACATTATTAGTAACGCAAGCTGTACTACTAACTGTCTTGCCCCCGTTGCCAAAGTCATTCACGAAAACTTTGGCATCATCAAAGGCACGATGACCACGACTCACAGCTACACAGGTGATCAACGTCTGCTAGATGCGAGTCACCGCGATCCTCGTCGGGCACGGGCTGCTGCGATGAATATCGTTCCAACCTCGACGGGCGCTGCAAAAGCCGTAGCTCTGGTGCTGCCTGAATTGGCAGGCAAGCTGAACGGAATTGCCATGCGGGTTCCGACTCCAAACGTGTCGGTGGTTGATTTGGTCGTTCAGGTTGAGAAAGCGACGATCGCCGAACAGGTCAATGAAGTGCTGAGAGCCGCTGCCGAAGGTCCGATGAAAGGAATTCTCAAGTATTGCGATCTGCCGTTGGTGTCGAGCGATCATGCGGGGACTGATGAGTCTTCGATCATTGATGCGGACCTGACGATGGTGATGGGCGGCGACATGGTGAAGGTGATCGCCTGGTATGACAACGAGTGGGGCTATAGCCAACGGGTTGTTGATTTGGCTGAAATCGTGGCTCAAAAGTGGGTCGCCTAAGATTTGGTTAGACACTTGCCTGAAAGCCCTCAATTCCGCGATCGGAGTTGGAGGCTTTTTGTATAGTTGAGTTGTCACATTAGGAACGATCGTGGTTTCAGCCGTTTATCGAGTGATTGGTGCACTATCAACAGCAACCCTTAATCAAGCAGTAAACATCAGATTTATTTCGACACTATCTAATAGTTGTTGTAGTTGTTGCCTTTGCTGATCGAGCCAAGCTTTTTCTGCTACGCTCTGTTCGGGTGTCTCTTGTTGATAGCGCTTTTGCAGGGTGAGGAAATGATTGTAGAAGGTGAGTGCCCATTTTACGACTTTTTCGAGCATGGCAAGACGATCGTTGAGCACTAGCTCAACTCGCTGCTCGATTTTTTCAAGCCCTTTGTCTCTAAATTCCACAACTTCCTCCCACGAGATATCTCCAAAGCGTTGCTTCCACTCTGCTATTTTGTAATCGATACCTTGAAATAAACTAAGGCTATGCTTATCAGACAGGGTATCTAACTTTCGATCAAACCCATTTTTCAACTCTGCTAGCAAGCTTACTTTTTCTTGTATGGTTCCAGATTTTAATTCTGGATCTAGCAGATCGGCGGCTACCTGCACTGAGTGTAAGCGTCTGATATTGAATTCTTGAAGAAGTTGGTCTAGTAGCCTTCTAATTTTGTCATCTAAGCTTTCAGAGACAGACTCCACTTTAACTGGTAGTTCTTGCCTAAATCCAGCTTTATCAGCCCAGCCAATTCCTGCGCGATGCTGATTTTTGGCATCTAAAAAGAACGTTTTCTCTAACTCCTCTATCTGGTTAAGCCAATCCTGTTTAGCTTGCTCAATGATTTGTGTCTTTTCTTCGGCTGCAATTTGTTGAAGGCGATTCCACCATCCGATAATTTCGCCGACTTCCTCCAGGATGGCAAAGGTTGAGACTTCGATGACTCGCTGCTTGCTTTGCCAGACAGCTTCTGAGAGTTCCAGAGCTTTCATGCAGCCTATCAGGTTCCTTCCAAATTGAGTTTATGCCGTCAAATTGGCAAGATGCCTCAGATTTAACCGTTGCCAATCTCTATTGGTATTTCAAAAACCTTAAAATCGCCTAGCTCGATAGATAAGCTAAACTCTACTTGCCTATAAACCGGGTCAGATTGGATCAACGCACAGGAAATATGTTCTTTTTAGCAGGTGAAGAGAACGTCATCGAACTATGTTCCAACAGCACATGGAGGTACATCAGATGAGTCAGCCAAACTTTCACGCAATGAGTCAGAAAGAGTTACATAATTATGTTCTCGCTCATCGCGAAGACCAAGAAACATTCTACGCTTACATAGATAGGCTTCCTATGGAGGGTAATTGGATCGAGATGCCAGTGCTTCAATCAGAGCAAGATCTAGAGAATCATCCTGAGTTCACTAAGCATATTCGCAAAAGTTCTGAAAGACGAAATAACGCATCTTGAAAGCTCCTGAAACGTTCGCCCGATCGTATATCACACAGAGGTTGAAGCGATCAACAAGGATGAAGGGCAAAAGCAGCAAAAGATTGCTCGAACCCTCAACATCAGCGGCGCGATCGCTGGCTAAGAGTAAGCCGCTTGCCCTGAATCAACGATGAGTTGATGCCGCAAGATCAGGAAGTTTCATAAGCTTCAGCTTAGAACATTAGAACAAGTCCTTCAGCTAATTGCAACATTGGTCAGAGAACGCCTCTCAACTCGCTCGCATTCATCTCACACTCACCGCTTCTAGAATGTGAGGCTTTTGCTGCTTTAACTAACTTCCTGTCGCTGTTGCTTAAGAATCTGTAGCTGATGCAAGAGAGACTCGGTTTCGGCGTGAAGATTGAGAAACTTTGTCTGCTGATCGGCTTGATAGAGTGCCTTCATCTTTTCAAGCGATCGAATCCACTCATGATCGGAGGCGCTGGAACGGTCTTGGTGATGCTCATACACTGCGGTGTTACTAAACTGACTATTTGAATTCGTCGTGGTCATATGTGTTAGAAATTTTTACTTACTCACACCGAGAATTATCTTAACCTAAACTTTACACAACGTTGTATAAAGTGCTTTGTTTTGATCGACTGGCAGAGAGATTTCTAAGTTCCTTTGAGAGACAGGACACTCTAACCCTCTGTAGTAGACTAGGATTTAAACCTGTCGCATTCAAACATTCAACCCTGTGACTTTAAGTCTGTCCATTCAAGATGATCCCCTCTCTGAGACGATGCCCAAAGTTCAGAACTGGCGCGGCTTGATTGAGGGCTATCGGCGCTATCTGCCCGTGACCGATAAAACTCCTGTGATCACGCTGCATGAAGGCAATACGCCCTTGCTTCCGGCACCTGCGATCGCGGCTCAGATTGGTCGGCAGGTGAAAGTGTTTGTGAAATATGACGGTCTCAACCCGACGGGCAGCTTTAAAGATCGCGGCATGACAATGGCGATTTCTAAAGCCAAAGAAGCGGGGGCAGAAGCGGTGATTTGCGCCAGCACGGGCAACACTTCGGCGGCGGCGGCGGCGTATGCTCGTCGTGGCGGAATGCGGGCGTTTGTGCTGATCCCCGATGGCTATGTGGCACTGGGCAAGCTGGCTCAGGCATTGCTTTATGGGGCAGAAGTGTTGGCGATTCAAGGCAACTTCGATCGGGCTTTAGAAATCGTGCGCGAGATGTCGCAAAACTACCCTGTGACGTTAGTTAATTCGCTCAACCCCTATCGCCTTGAGGGTCAAAAAACGGCTGCATTTGAAGTGGTTGATGTGTTGGGCGACGCACCCGATTGGCTGTGCATTCCCGTAGGCAATGCGGGAAACATCAGCGCTTACTGGATGGGATTTTGCCAATATCACCAAGAAGGACGTTCTACAAAACTCCCGAAGATGATGGGTTTTCAAGCGGCGGGGGCAGCTCCTCTGGTGAGTGGGCATATTTTCAGTCATCCTGAAACCCTGGCAACCGCGATTCGGATCGGCAACCCTGCTAATTGGCAAAAAGCGATCGCGGTTCAAGATTCGAGCAAGGGTGAATTTAATGCGGTCACCGATGAAGAGATTCTGGATGCGTATCGTCTTCTAGCGTCTGGAGAAGGGATTTTTTGTGAACCTGCCAGCGCTGCATCTGTCGCTGGGTTGCTGAAGGTAAAGGAGCAAGTGCCGACTGGGGCATCGGTGGTTTGTGTTCTGACAGGCAATGGGCTAAAAGATCCTGACACGGCTATCAAACATAGCCAAAATCAATTTCAGCAGGGCATTGCACCCGACTTAGACACGGTTGCAACGGCGATGGGATTTTAGTCAGCCCTCTTGTTCTCGGACTTTTGTCAACAAATCCACTGTATCGCCTAATGCAGTGGTGAGATTTTTGCGGGTTTGGACGTGGGCGGCTTGCTCAGATTTGAGGTCTTGAGTCAGTCGATCGTGCTCGGTCCACAAATCGAGCAATCGGGCTTTGAGTTCATCAACAGTGGTCAGTGTCTCGATCGAGCGTGGGATAGATTGAGACACCAATCCGTCTGATAAGCCTTTAGGAAGGCTTTGAAGTTGGGTAATTTCAGCTTTGAGAGCGTCGATCGTTTGTCGAGTCAACAGAGCTTCGGTACGCCGTTGCTGTGCCTCTCTATCATAGAGTTTCCGCCAATTGTCAGCGCTGGCGTTTGCGGCTTCCTGAACTTCCTGGGCTGCTTGTAATTTTTGTTTGAGGTCTTTAATTTCGTTTAGCCACTGCACAACCTGGTCAGCCATTTTTCTCGCCTCTGTTAAATTTAAGTTCAGACTTTATTTCCAGCCTTTCTTTGCCTGCTCCACCACGTAGGCGGATACCTCTTGAATTTGAGCTTGGCTGAACCGATCTTTGTAGGCAGGCATATTATTTTTGCCGTTGGTGACAAGTTGAGCGATCGCTGCCTCAGTTGCATAGCCATTTGCCTGAAGTGCCTTCAGGGTCAGCGTTTTGCTGCGGCGCACAATATTTCCGCCATGAGCATGACATCCCGCACACTGGATAAACACGCTGGCACCGTTGCCCAAATCGGCGGCAAAGACTGAAGGGGTCAGTGCGCTGGTCCAGAAGACGATCGCGCTCAGTCCAATGATCAATAATCTCTGAATCATGCTGTTTTGACTTAAAAGTGGTTATGTGATCGATCGTGCCACATCTTTCAGATCTGACCTATTCCCTTATTAAAGACGGTGGCACAATATTGAAAGTGGATTAACCAGTGTTGAAGGAGCAATTGCGGTGCTAGTAAACGTGGGGGTGGGAGTCGTTTGTTTTACGATCGCGTTCGTTTTGGCAAGCTTAGTCGAATATTGGCTACATCGTTTGATGCACGTCTCGTTAAAAGTGGGTGAGCGGCATCGTGATCACCATCGCCGCAATGAGGCGCAGGGCGTGCTGTGGGAATTTCGTGATTATGTAAGAGGCACGCTTATCGTCCTGTGTTTAATGTTTTTCCACTCGTTTTCGGCGGGCATCGGCTGGTTTTTGGGCGGGTTTGTCTATGCAGCGTTTTCCTCTTATGCTCATCAGCTACAGCACGAAAACCCGACTAAGTGCTTTTGGATGAAAATGCCCGTTCACTATGTACACCACAAATATGGGATGTGGAATCACAATTTTGGACTCGCTGTAGACTGGTGGGATCACGTGTTTGGCACCTATAAACTTGTAGATTGGTTAACCGACGAAGAACTGAGTCAACCCGAAAAAAACTATTGGCAACTGCGCTGGTTTTAGGTCAAGCAGCTTAGAAAAGGCAAATTTGCTGCCAATTCCAAAAACTTTCGATCGCTCCCCTCACTCCTAAATTTCTCTGTGCTATCGTTCCAAAATCCCCTTAGAGAAGGACAGGGAGAAGCGGTATGAGCTACTTCCAGGAAGCAAGGGCGCACTTTGTCGCCTCTCATCAAAATCCGATCAACCAAGCGTTACATCACTTAACAAATGCGTTAGCGATCGTCGCAGTCGTTTACTTGTTTTACGACTGGCGAATCACTCTCGTTTGTCTATTGCTGACTCAAGTGTTTGCTCTAGGTGGACACGCCTTCTTCGAGAAAAACGAACCTGCCTTTGTCAAATACCCCGGCATCACGATTCTGGCTTCTCTCTCTTGGTCATTTGAGCATTGGTTTGGTTTACGTCAGCTTTGGCACTATTTCAGGCACAAGGCAAACGCATAGTAAGGGTTCAGCTTTCAGCACGAACTCATAATCCTTTTACACTACGGAGAATTTCATGTATCAAGACTTGCTAGTCATCGACGCAGACGCTCACAAAATTGAGAATCCTCTCGTGATTCGCGACTATATCGAGCCACAATATCGCGATCGCGTGGGTCTCATCGTCGATAACTTGGGCGATCAACGGATGCGAGTCATCGACTTTAACCCCGCAACGGGTAAGAACGACTTAGAACGGCTCTATCCGCAACCGCAGGGCTTAGGAAAAGGGGGCTTTCGGAATCTTCACCCAGAAACCACGCTGGGAGCCATGTTTAACCAGGTGCGGTTAGAACACATGGATCAAGAAGGCGTAGATATTCAGGTGGTCTATGGCACCTGGAATTTGAGCTACTCCTCAATCCTGGATAAAGACATGGCGATCGCCCTCTGTCGTGCTTACAACAACTACATGGCTGAAGACTGTCGCGGCTATGGCAATCGCATTAAGCCGATCGGAGTTTTGCCGATGCAGGATGTCAACGAAGCTGTCAGGGAGATGCACCGTTGCGTCAACGAGCTTGGCATGATCGGCGTGTCGATCGCGCCCAATATCGCTATTCCGCACCCCAAAGCGCCCGATGCGTTCCCAGAAATTCGCACCTGCAAAACTCTCAGCCATTCTGATTTTGAGCCAATTTTGCAAGCGGCAGTCGAGTTGGATGTCTCGATCGGCATTCACGGCGGACCGGGTTCCTACATGGTCAGTGGCATCGCGGATCACATGGAGACGTTTGTGCTCAGTCACATTTTTGTGCAGCGCAATCAACAGCAAATGGCACTCGCTCGCATGGTCTTTGATGGCGTATTTGAACGGTTCCCCACTCTGCGAGTTGGCTTCCTTGAAGGAGGCTGTGGTTGGCTGCCTGACCTCGCTCACGCCTTCCATGAGCATTGGGAGAAGCGCATTCGCGACTTTAATCCTAAAACTCCCTATCGCCCCGCGTTGATGGAATTCACCAAGCTGATGATTCAGGAACGGGGTGTTCACAACAACAGCAACATTATTAGTCAGGCAAAAAATCTGTTTGATCTGATGTGGAATAAGCAGCACGACCCCGCGCAAATCGATGACTCTAGCCTATACGAGCACTACGATCTGCGTCACCGCGACCCGATGGAATATTTTGGACGCGGACAGATCTTCACCTCCTTTGAATCAGATGATCCCGCCCCAGCTTATCTGCCTCTGGCGATGGGCGAAATGGGCAAGCATCTCACCTGTTTCTCTGGCGATTATGGTCACTGGGACGGCGTTCTCAAAGATTGCGTCAAGTCTGCCGCCGAAGTAGCAGACTACGATCGCGATCATCTCAGCCTGCTCCTCAATGGCAATGCGCTGGCGTTATATGGCGATCGTTTACGTCAATCACTGCCAGAACATCTATCACCTTCACTGCTAGTCGGAACTAGAGGCTAAAGGCATTTAGCTGCATAGACCTGGTTGGGGGCACAGCAGTGCCCTCGACTCACTGTATCAACGAGGGCTGAGCGAAGCTGAAGCCCGATCCACAAAACAGACACTCTGTAAACTGTCCTCGGTTAGGAACGGGTAGCACACGACCGCGGTCATGTTGCATAGACTAGAGAAATGTAACCTGTAGATGTGTCCAGAACCACCCTCCCGTCTCCCCTCTTGCCAATGGCATCGATCGCCCGCAAAAATCTTTTTGAAGACATTCCTCGTTTTATCGTTGCCCAAGCAGGCATTGTGTTTGCAGTGAGTTTGGTCACGATTCAAGTCGGCATTTTGAGAGGATTCACTCGATCGACAGCGCTTTTAATTGATCAATCCACTGCCGATCTGTGGGTTGCTTCTAAAGAAATGGTGCATTTGGAGTTAACCTCTCCGATCGCGGCTGAGAAAGTTGTCCAGGCTCAAAAAGTTCCTGGGGTTGAACGAGCCGAAGCATTGATGATTCGATCGAGCGTTTGGCGTAGCGATTCGGGGCAGATTACGCCCGTTAGAATTTTTGGCTTTGATCCCGACAGTCGCTTGTTTGCTGGCTGGGCAGTCACCGAAGGCAAACTAAATGCAGCAAAACAGCCCTTTAATGTCGTAGTAGATCGCTCCAGTCTAAAGAATTTGGGGCAAACGCAACTAGGGGAACAAGGCAAAATTGGGATGCTCCCCGCTCGCATTGTGGGGCTATCTCAAGATACGCAGTCGATCGTATCTAGCGCCTTTATCTTCACCTCGTTAGAAAATGCCAACGCCTACGCCACGGCAGGGTTGAACACGTCAGTAAGCTGCACTCGGCAACCCAAAGGCGATATCGCTTGCACCAACAACTTTGAGAATGCTCCTTTAGATGGAGCGACTCCCCCGCTTACCCCTCCTCGAAGTCTCAGCATCTCTGATCCCATCTCCTATGTATTAGTGCGCGCTAAGGCAGGGCAAGACTTGCAGCAGTTAAAACAACGCTTAGAAGTTGCCCTCCCTAACACTCGGGTCTACACTCAAGCCGAAATCGCAGAGCAAACCCGCGTCTATTGGTCAGAACGAACGGGAGTCGGATTTATTCTCAGCTTGGGGGCAACCGTAGGATTTGTGGTAGGCATGGTGATTGTCGGTCAAATTCTCTACTCATCCGTCACTGACCACGTACGCGAGTTTGGAACTCTTAAAGCGATGGGCGCGTCAAACTGGGTTATATACAGCGTTATTTTAGAGCAAGCGCTGTGGATGGCAATTTTAGGATACATCCCTAGTATGGCATTCTGTATCGGACTTGGCGCTTGGACGCAAACCGCTAAAGGCATCATGATCCTAATTACTCCTGCTACAGCAGGGGGGGTGCTGATTTTGACGGTCGTTATGTGCGTAGGATCTGCTCTCTTTGCAGTGCAAAAAGTTACACGCGTCGATCCGGCTATCGTTTTCAAGGCTTAATGAAAGTTGTAAAATTTCGTAATAATCTTGAGATGAGCAATTTGCGATCGTTAAGGTTCAATTTTTTCACTGATAGAAACTCAGGGAGTCTAGGTAGACTGGAGGTATGAGCGAGAATTTTAACAAATCTCTGGATCTGATCTCTTCAACCCTGTATCTATCTTTCAGAATTCAAACTTGTGAATGGCTCCCCACACCCTGCTATCTAAAAAAATCCTTTAATTCAACAGATTAACGAATGACTGCTACCCAAATCGATCTATTGCAAAGTGCCGGGAGTGCTTCTCAAGCCAATCTCTCTATCAGTGCTGAGAGAACAGAGGTCAACGCGATCGTGGCTCGTGGAGTAGAAATGGTCTATCAATCTGGAGCCGAGCGGTTTCAGGCATTAAAAAATATCGATTTAGATGTCAAGCGTGGAGACATTCAGCTTTTGATGGGTCCGTCTGGCTCTGGCAAGACGACATTACTCTCCATTCTGGCAGGCATTCTCACCCCCACCGCAGGGAGTGTAAGCCTATTGGGAGAAGAAATCTCTAAACTGTCTAGCTCAAAGTTGGCACATTTTCGGCTTCAAAATATTGGCTTTATTTTTCAAGGATTTAATTTATTTCCGGCATTGACCGCCTCAGAAAATGTTGAAGTTGCCCTCAATCTCAAAGGCATTCGTAGAGGGGCGGCTTACCAACAGGCACTAGACCTGTTGGATCAGGTAGGACTTTCACAGCAAGCAAAACGACACCCTCAAGATCTTTCAGGCGGGCAAAAGCAGCGAGTTGCGATCGCTCGTGCCCTAGCCGGAAATCCACGTTTGATTATGGCAGACGAACCGACCGCCGCTCTTGACTCTCATAATGGTCACGCTGTTATTGAGCTATTGCGAAATCTAGCTAAAGAGAAAGGACGCACAGTTTTAATCGTCACCCATGATCCTCGAATTATTGATGTTGCTGATAGTGTGGCTTATCTAGAGGATGGGGTTTTAAAGGCAGGCGCACAGCCCTAGAGAAACAACCCACTGGAGCTTTCTTTCGGTTTGATTTTCAGTTTCTCTCCCCAGAAAGCCCCCAATTTCCTAACTCTATAGCCCTACACAGATATCTTAGACAAGGGGCTCAAGCCCCTTATTGATTCGATCGCAACCCAGTGTCATCGTGCAATTTCGTAGGGCTATTAAGAGCAGAAGTCGAGCAACACAGAACGGCTATTGACTAGAATGAATCGGAATTTCAATCCAAAACTCTGTGCCGTGTCCGGGCTGAGAATAGCACTTAAAAATGCCTCTGTGTTTCTCAACGACGATCTCGCGGCTGATCGAAAGTCCTATTCCGGTGCCCTTGCCGATCGGCTTAGTCGTAAAAAATGTTTCAAATACTCTGTCCTGAAAGTCTTTAGGAATTCCCCGTCCGTTATCGCTGATGCAGATGACGACTCGATCTCTCCCTAACCGCTCAGTGCGAATCAAAATCGTAGGTACGCTCACTGTGTCCAAGTGTTCTTCGAGAGCGTCGATCGCGTTGTTGATCACGTTCATAAACACTTGATTGATCTGTCCGGCATAGCACTCCACAACTGGGAGATCGCCATAGTCTCTCACTAGCTTAATGTCTACAGAGTCTGACTTTGCTTTGAGTCGATGCTGCAAAATCAGCAGTGTGCTGTCAAGTCCTTCATGAATATTGACAGGTACCATCTCTGATTGGTCGAGACGAGAGAAATTTCTGAGAGATAAGACAATTTGGCGGATGCGATCGGCTCCCACTTTCATCGAAGCCAGCGTTTTCGGCAAGTCTTCTATGAGAAAGTCTAGGTCTATTGCATCGATCTGTTTCGCTACTTCCTCATTTGGATTGGGATAACACACTTGGTAAGTATCAACCAAAGTGAGCAGGTCACGGGCATAGTCATTGACGTGATTAAGATTGCCATAGATGAAGTTAACCGGGTTATTGATTTCGTGAGCAACTCCTGCGACCAACTCACCCAAGCTAGACATCTTCTCGGTTTGAATCAACTGAGTCTGAGTCTTACGCAAATTGTGAAATGTCTGCGAGAGTTGTTCGGCAGATTGTTGTAGTTGGATCGTGCGTTCAATCACTTGGGCTTCTAAACTGGCATTAAGACCCTGTAGTTGCTGGTGCAGCTCATGCTGCTGAAGGGCAGTCGCAAACTGGTTCCCTAGCGCCTGAGCTAGCTCAATCTCTTCGGGCATCCATTGATGAACCTGTTTAGAAACTGCTTGAGGGCGAAAAATGCTCAGATATCCTAACAAGCAATGGCGATACCAGAGGGGCATCATCAACACGCCTCGCACCGATGTCGCACTAAAAGCAGATTGCACCTCCTCAAAGTCTGGCTCGTGGTAGAGGTCATCGATCGCCCAAACGTGAGCCTCTCTCAGTTTGAAGCGGATTTGCCAGACACTACACTGCTCAATCAAATGATAGGGCGGCTCGTCAGGAAAATCGGGCTGAACGCCATAGGTGTAGAGTCGAATGTCGTTACTGGGCGCGATCGAGCTTTTGGGCAATGGCGGGTTAGGCAAGTCTAAAGGTTCAGATTGAATCCAAAGTCTGCCACCTGATCCTTGAAGCGTCGCAACGGTCTCTTCTAGGGCAGCTTGTAGCTCGATCGTCGATAGTGAATGCAGCAAACTAGAGATGCGCTGAACGGCGGCTTCTCGATCGGTCAATTCGCGGACATGACCCATCAAAATGGATTGCGCGATCGCCAGCGACAATTGATCGACTACCCACTGCACCGTTTGAATTTCGCTCTCTAGAACGTCGTGAGACTCAATGTAATGGGAAACGATTAAGCCCCAAAGTCCGTTATGAGAGATAATCGGCACAACCAGCGAAGACTGCACTCCTATCTCGCTCAAGGGGTTGAGATGATCGAGTTCTGCGGGGCGATATTGAATCGGCTCAAACCCAGTTTCGTCAGTCTGCCAGCGACTTTGCCCGATTTGTCCAGAGGTGACATTGACGATCGATCTAACCTGCGACTCGATCAACAATTCTTGCGCGTCGGCAGAGATCTCACCTGCTGGAAACTGTAGACCTAGCAGCGATGGCAAGCGATCGCCTCGAACTGATTCGGCGATCACCTGTCCGCTCTCGTCTGGGTGAAATTGGTAAATGGCAACCCGATCGCTGCCCAAAAATACGCAAACATCTGTCACGGTCGCGGTCAGAAGCTCTTTTAAGGGGAGCGATCGCTGAATGCGATGGGTGAGGCGGCGCAATAATTTTTCTTGAAGGCTCATTGCAGGTCTGCCCGAATTCGAGAAGGGTGTGTCAACTCAGACAGAGGAATTGATTGTCCCATCTGCCATTTCTAATGGAGAGTATGGGCAGTACCGCTTCTAAAATTCACATTCCCTTACGTTACAAAAGCTTGCCGTTTTTTGAATTAATCCATCAGTGACCAAAGCTTGTGCAACTGATCGGCGGTTTTGACCGTGTAAGGTTCAGCGTAATTCAGTGTCCAACAACGCTCTAGATATTCTGTTCGTTGCTCATATAAATGTTCTTGCACAAGCGCGTTTAAGAAAAGTTGCCACATCTTGTCTAGAGGAAAGACGATCGCGAGCTTGTTGCGTCTGGGTTCGCGTGCGGAGCTAGGAATGAGTTCTAGTTCTTTGTAGTGTTGCCAGTTAGTTTTCATGAAAGTTTCAAAATGTTACCTATATCATTATTATAAAACAAACTGTGTATTTAGATACCATTCTAGCGAATGAGTTTGTGAGAAAAGGTTAACTTGTGAGTTCGATCGTCCATCTCACTTTCTAAGAGAATGAGCCTCCCGTCCCTAATCGCGATAGGATTGTAAGACTGTCACGTCTCCTCACCAATTGCTTATGAAGCGCTTTTTGTCTCGCATACTGGCTCTGGTGTTGGTCGTAGCGATCGGGCTAACGGGTTGCTCTTCTGACTCCACGACCGGACTCACTGGAAACTACCGTGAAGACACGTTAGGAGTCATTAGCAGCTTGCGGTCTGCCTTGACGCTGCCAGCAGATTCTCCTGATAAGGTTACGGTTCGGGTAGAAGCCCGTAAAAGCATTAATGACTTTGCCTCGCGCTACCAGCGTGATCCGGCAATTCTAAAACTAAGCTCATTTACTACTATGCGGACGGCGCTCAACTCCCTGGCGGGTCACTATAGTTCTTATCCTAATCGTCCGGTTCCCGAAAAGCTAAAGACTCGCTTAGAGCAAGAGTTTCAGCAAGTCGAAGTGGCTCTCAAACGGGGAATTTAGAAACTGAATGAGGATTGAGTTCTAATTCGCGAGTTAAATTGGTTGACTCACAAATCAGAACTCATTTTTTTGACTAAATCGCGCCGACTTCTGTCTTCATTAAGTTTGTCAGCATGGAGGCAGGACGCTGGGCGTAGTTCCAGGCAAAGGCATGGCGGAATGCAGCATCTTGACAGGCTTGTAGCTGCTCAAACCCGATGATGTCGTGAGTCAGCAAGCTTTCATACTCAAACGGCAACCGGACATCGTGCAGTCCGGCGTTGTCAGTGCAGATGGCGATATCGACCCCGGCATCAAAGCAGCGATCGAACACCAATTTCAGTTGGCGAATGTCATCCAACGTCCCTGTTTTTAGATACGTGGTCGGGCACACTTCTAAGCACTGTCCCCGGCGAGCCACCTCTTTAAGTAAATGGGGCTGAAGGAGCGGAATCTGAATGCCGTGTCCAATTCTCATCAAGTAAGGCAGCAGTTCTGGATAGCAGCCTTCGCTGGTTTCGTAGACGTGCCCAGTTGTTTTGATATTGAGCGATCGAGCATAGGCATATAATTCGACAAACTCATTGAGCCGTTCGGCATAGTGAGCATCGCCGCCCGCTATATCGATCGCGCACACATAGTCAGGAGATTGAGCGGCTAAATCGACGATCGCCCGATTCACTTCATAGGGCAACCGAGAGTGCATACACAGAATTTGGCTGCTGACGATTGGGTATTCATTGACTTGACTCGCTCGACCGACAATTTGGACAATTTCTGCCATTCGATCGATGCGCTGAGATTGGCTTAATTGAGGATCTGTTCTCAAAAATGGCGTGTAGCGCAACTCTAGATACGCGAGATTCTCAAAAATATATGCCCCGCGCATCAGGCGATAGATGAAATAGGGCAACGCCTCAGCCGTCTGAACTCCCTCAACCAGCGTGTGGAGTTCTAAATACTCGTCTAACGTGCTGCGAGGTCGAGTATAAAAGTCTTCAAACTCAGAGTAGTCAGGAAAGCGCGCGGCTAAAGCAGATTCACTCCGATGCAAATAACGCCAAAGCACCCTGGGAACCACCGATCCCCCCAGATGGCGATGTAACTCAGCATATAAAGCCACGAGCACCTCTTCAGATCTGATGATGTAATTCCTCCTATTCTGACGTTTGTAACAAAAGTTGTCTGGCTCTTATGGATACTAAACGAGAAGAAAACCTAAAGAAGTTGGGAAGTCTTGCGGGTCAGACAGGGCTTCGTTTGTCCGCTTCCTGGTCACTTCGTCACTCCATCACCCCTTACAATAGATCTTGCAGATATCATGCTGCAAAGACTAGAGACCTAGCTCAGACAAGGGGAGAAACACTGCATGGATTTGGTTGCGCTTCAAGGCATATTAGATAATCTCTCGTTTGCCGTCCTGTTTGTCACAATGCTGATTTATTGGACGGGTGCGGCATTTCCTCAACTTCCCTATCTGTCCACATTGGGGACGGCAGGAATGGTGATCGCGAATCTTTGCATCGCAACTCTCTTAGGCGCACGGTGGCTAGAAGCGGGTTACTTCCCGTTGAGTAATCTCTATGAGTCGCTGTTTTTCCTGGTCTGGGGGATCACGACCATCCATCTTTTTGCTGAAAATATGAGCGGCAGTCGCTTAGTTGGCGTTGCAACCACACCCGTTGCGATGGCAATTACAGCTTTTGCAGCGTTGACCCTGCCTGATGGGATGCAAGCCTCTGCGCCGCTTGTTCCTGCCCTCAAGTCCAATTGGTTGATGATGCACGTCAGCGTCATGATGTTGAGCTATGCCACGCTGATGGTTGGGGCACTGTTGGCAATCGCTTTTCTAGTCGTCACTCGTGGTCAGAATGTCGAACTGCGCGGTAGCTCAGTGGGAACGGGTGCCTACCGTGATAAAGCGTATCGGTTGACGCGATCGAGTGAATCAGAAGAGCCTTTGACGACCGTTGCCATGCAAAGTGGGGGGATTGCCGTGCTTTCTGCCCCGACCCAAGCAATTCCGCTGTCTCCTCAACGTTTAAATCTGGCTGATACGCTTGATAACATCAGCTATCGGGTGATTGGGTTAGGGTTTCCGCTCTTGACGATCGGAATTATTGCTGGGGCAGTTTGGGCAAATGAAGCCTGGGGTTCTTATTGGAGTTGGGACCCTAAAGAAACGTGGGCGATGATTACCTGGCTTGTATTTGCGGCTTATCTCCACTCTCGAATCACCAAAGGGTGGCAGGGTCGCCGTCCTGCAATTCTCGCGGCGACTGGCTTTGTTGTCGTTTGGGTCTGCTATCTGGGCGTTAACCTCCTGGGCAAAGGGCTTCACAGCTACGGCTGGTTCCTTTAGTCAATTTCAAACCTTCACAATAAAATCAATATGGATAACGGTTATAGCCCTTTAAGAGATGACGAAGTGCTGTTCGTCGACCGTGGTCGAGTTCTCATGTCAAATCCGACGTTCAAAGTCAGTGAGTTTCTCGATGCTCTGGCGGAAACAATTAATGAGCAAGAGGATAACTGGTCAGAAGAAAATGAAGACTGGTTTGGCGATGGGCTGGCGTGTGAAGCGCTGCGATTTGGCACAGGCGGCTGGCAGCGTGGCAAAGTCAGAATTCGCCTAGAATTTTTGCCTGACAAAGAGCTTGGAAGATTGCCTGAGCGATCAACTGCACCTGGCAGACTTCGCACTAAACCTGTTGAGAACATCTACGAAGATTTAGACGAAGGCACCTATTAAAGCCATCCATGAGCCGCAATGTCTGGACACCGTTCCACGATCGACTACATCGCACTCTCAAAGAACGCAACTTATTAAAAAAGGGCGATCGCGGGTTGGTGGCGGTGTCTGGAGGGCAAGATTCTCTCTGTTTGATCAAACTCTTGCTAGATTTGCAGCCAAAGTGGAGCTGGCAATTAGCGATCGTGCATTGTGACCATCGTTGGCGATCGGACTCTCAGCAGAATGCGGATTTTGTATCGACTCTGGCGCAGTCTTGGCAAGTCCCGTTTTATTTGGAAGTTGCGAGTCAAATCCCTGCAAGCGAAGCCGATGCAAGACAGTGGCGCTATGAGTGTTTTACGAAGATTGCTCAGACGGATGGATTCACGACGATCATGACAGGTCATACGGCTAGCGATCGGGCTGAAACTCTTCTCTACAATCTCATGCGAGGCAGTGGAGCCGATGGGCTTCAAGCACTTTCCTGGAATCGATTACTCACTTCAACTCTCAGTCTAGTTCGTCCTCTTCTAGACATGACCCGCGCCGAAACCGCTCAATTCTGTCAAGACTCCGATCTTCAAATCTGGGAAGACAGCACCAATCAAGATTTAACCTACGTCCGAAATCGCATCCGTCAAGAACTGCTTCCTTATTTGCAGGCTCACTTCAATCCCCAAACAGAACGAACTCTTGCCCAGACCGCCGAACTTCTCACCGCCGACGTTGAGTATCTCGAAGGCGTCGCATCTGAACTGAGAGAAAAAGCAATGGGTGTCGATCGTTCAGCCTTAAATCGATCACTGCTCCGCTCCGCTCCTCTAGCACTTCAGCGTCGCATCGTTCGCCAGTTCTTGCAAAAAACTCTGACGTTCAGCCCAAACTTTGAGCATATTGAGAAGATGACTGCTTTGATTGCCGCACCCAATCGCTCACGCACCGATCCGTTTCCGGGAGGGGCGATCGCTGAAGTTAACGGCGACTGGATTGTAGTCAAAACTTAGTTAATGGCTTCTGTATAATTTTAAGGATATGCCGACAGTTCTAAAAATTGGTGCCTATCGGTTATATTTCTACAGTCACGAGCCGAATGAGCCACCGCATATTCACGTCGATCGTGATGACTCATCCGCTAAATTTTGGTTAGAGTCTGTCAGCTTAACGAACAATATTGGTTTTAGCGCCAAAGAACTTCGGAAACTGCAAACGATCGTAGAAGAAAATCAGCAGACGCTACTGGAGGCTTGGAATGGGTATTTTGGCGATTCGAGCAGATGAAAGAGTTAAAAACGTTCAATTTACAGAAGAAACTATTGGTGTTGATTTGATGGATGGTCGAGTAATTATCGTGCCTCTCGTGTGGTATCCCAGACTGCTAAATGCAACCCCTAGCCAACGGGCAAACTGGCGAGTTGCAGGTGGTGGTTATGGCATCCGCTGGGAAGAAATCGATGAAGACCTCAGCACATCAGGAATGCTTTGTGGCGCACCTGCTCCTAGCTTCAAAGTCTCATGACTTTAACTTGTCTTCAAGTCTTCCACTTTCTTCTGAATCATTTTTGCAACTTCTTCGATTTCAGCTTTTGATTGCAGCATAGCGTAGGTTTCAGGAGATGCATTGTCTTCACAATGTCAACATAGTATTTTCACACCTAAAGCTGTATATTTAGGCACCCGTGTTTACGTGCTATTTTTGATGCATGGGGTATAAAACCTTACTGATTTATTACTAAAGGATTTCATGAAAAACAATAAACTGTTTGCTGCTGGTGCTACTGGTACTGCTGGTATTGCTACAGGGGCTGCTACAGGTGCCGCAGTCTATGGGAGTGCAATCGCAACAGCAAACGCGGCTGGGTACTATGGTGCAGTAGCAACTAGCTCTGCCCTTGCTACTCTCGGCGGTGGCGCACTAGCTACGGGTGGCGCTGGCATGGTTGGCGGAGTTGCAGTCGTGGCTGCATCTGTTGCTTTGCCTGCGGTTGCAGTAACTGCGCTAGTCTATGGTCTTTATAGTCTGTTCAAATCTTAAGTCTGAATTCTCGATTTGGTTTGCTCTAAAGTTTGAGCAGATAGGTAAGCAGGGCAGGCGATGTCTGCTCTGCTTTATGTAGCCTAAAAATGAACTCTTCAGTGACAATTATCAGTTCAAGTTGATGCAAACTCAGGCTTATCGGTTAAGTTAGTTACAATTTCCTGCATTTCAGCGATCGCCCCGCTCTGATTATTCTTCGCCTCGTTGACTTGTGCGATCGTGTCCTGCATTGCCTCAAGCTGATGTCGCAACCCGTCCACCGTGTCTTGAATCGGCTGCATCATCTCCTGATAAAGACTGACTTTGCCTGCGAGTTCGGCGGCGGTGACTCTTTGAGATTTCAGCGTTTCTTCTAGGTGTTTCAGTTCGCTGCGGGTGGCTTCTTGCTCACTCGATCGTCCATTCACCATCTCCTGAGTTTCCTGAATGCGATTGCGAATTTGCTCAAGCTCATTCTCAATTTTTTGCAACTCATCCGCCTGCTGTTGTCGAAGAGAATCAATCTGGGTAAACACTTGGCTCAAATCGATATTTCCCTCTTTCGCCTCTGAATCACTTCTGCCCTGTCTTCGTGCCAACACCGATCGGTGCTGACGCAAAACGCTTTCCTTTTCCTTGAGACTGCGACGTTGACCGACTAATGTTTGATTGAGAAATTGATAGGCATCTTGCTCATCTGCAAGTTCAGATTCTAGAGCGATCCGATCGTACTCTCCAGATTTCTCAATCTTGGCTTTCAGTTCCTCAAGCTCTCTCTGCTTAGACTCCAATTCTTCTTCTTGCCCGTTGACAAAACTAGAAGACATCTCAAAGTCACGCTGAAAGTCTTGAATGACTGCCTGAAGCCCATCTAAAGGCATTTTGTCTAGCGCTTCGACATCGACTGAGCTGATGGTTGCCTCCATTCCTTCCGCGAGGCGAAAAAGCTGTTGGTACAAATCATCATGATGCCGGATCTGTAGCCCCAGCATCTGAGCATAGTCCTGCTTAGTGTGCAAAACGGCTTGCTGAAGCTTGACCTCGACTTTCGCCTGTTCTAACGCTTCTTGCGCTTGGTGCCACTCTTGCCAGCGGCGATCGAGATCTTGCGACTGGCGATCGATCTCCTCCTGCATCTGGTGTGCAGCCTGCCGTTGTTGCTCTAAATTCTGCCAATGTTGGCTCAAAATCGCCTGATGCTGATTGGCTAACTCAGAAGTCTGATTAACCTGCTCCTGCATCAATTCGGGCGAGAAGTGTGAGCTAGACAGCCGACCCAAAAGCTCCTGAATGGCTTGAGCTTGTTCATCGTCTAAAACAGACGCTTGTTGCAGTTGAGATTGCTGCTCATCAACCTGCTGCTTCTGTCCTTGTAGCTGATCCCAAGCGCCCTCTAGCTCTTGACGATTGCGCTCTAGCTCCGTCTGTTGGCGCATGATCTCATCGCGAGTCGTCTCAAACTGTTGACGCTGTTGCTCTAACTGCTCAAAGTCTTCTTCTAACTGCTGGAGTTGCTCACGCCGCGTCTCCATCTCCATTTCGCGCCGATTTAGCTCTTGGCTTTGGTAGGTGAGCGACTGCTTCCACTGCTCAATCTCGTCTTCCTGATTTTTAAACTTTTCTTGCAAGCGAGAGAAATTTTGCAAAATGCTGACTAAAGGTCGCCCAGCTTCTTGGACGCGCTGCACCTGCTTATTTGCCGTTAGGTCTACCAGTAACAAAGTTCCGGGGCTAAACCGACTTGCTTCGTCTGATTGAATAGATTCGTCACTGGCTGCGCTCCAATTTTGCTCAGACCGTTGACAGGCAAGCAGCTTGAATTCAGACTTACCGCCGCCGATAATTCCGCCCTTTTTTTGTATAACTTCTGCTAGATACAGCACGCTGATAGCCCTCTTCTGTGTCTATGCCCAATCCTAGACCGCAATTTGCCCGAATGGACTGAAATTCTGTTCGTCAGCTTAGGGTAATGAAGCCAGAAACAGACGAGCGGCTCCAAATTTTCATCAGAGCCATTCAGCTTGCCAATTATCTTAGCCAAACCGACTAGGCTTCAGCGTTCTTAAACTCAATTATGCCCACGGCTTTTCAATTCCATCAGTCTAACTGAGCACCCGTTCAAGAATTTTGTCTCACTTTCCGCCGGACGCATCTCAGTTCGTACAAGCTCACTCAAGTAACCCTCAAGATTCTGTGAATTGGGTCATTGCCCTATAATCTAGCATTGCCTTTGCTCGTTCGCATGAAGAAATTTCATCAAATTTTCAAGTCACACCGAAACTAAATCAAGCTGTGAGATTAGCGGCAACCGTTTGATTCTCATTGATTTCATAGATACAATTGTATTCACTATTACATTACTGTGGCAAATTTGAGGAACAATCCGGACTCAATCTAGGATTAACCTAACCTTAAAAATGCCGAGAAATAAAAGTGGTTTCACGGATGAGCAAAAAAACTATTGCTCTCATTGAAATCGAGGGCAAAATTGATACGGAGTGCCGGATTGCTTTGAGGAGACAAATTAACTTGAATGCAAGGACAACTGAGTGAGATTGACATCCGTAGCATCCTGCAATTGATTGAGCTAGGTCAGCGTACAGGCGAACTTTTTGTTGAAGCCTATCCATCTTCGCCACTGCCGCCTACTCATATTGCGTCCCCGATCGACACTCGTCCGACTAAGCCTTTGAGTGGTCATTCCTGGTTTGCCTTTTTCCTCAACGGTCAAATCGTTTACGCTGGGGAAACTGACGTTAGTTTGCTTCGACTGCGGGATTATCTGCGTCGCTATCAAGCAGAATCTGCGGTAGACGAGATCGCGTCTTCTTCGATCGCTGCCTTCAATGCTCCAGAATATGGCTATCTGTGGGCGTTAATGGAGAATCACAGCTTAACTCCCGCTCAAGCACGAAGTGTGATTAAAAGCATGATTCATGAAACGTTGTTTGACCTCCTGAGTTTGCATCAGGGATCTTTTATTTTTGAGATGGGCACTCCCCTCGCACCGCAGCTAATGACGCTAGAGACTGCCCCTCTAGTGACAAAGATTATTAAGCAGGTGCAAGAGTGGAAGCAGTTCCATCCTCACATTCATTCACCCGATCAATGTCCTGTGGTTGCTAACGGGGCTTCCTTAAAAGAGGCACTGCCCGAAGCCACATTCATTACGCTCGATCGCTATGCAGATGGTAAAACGTCTCTGCGGCAAATCGCGCGTTATCTGAACCGTGACATCTTGACGGTTGCCAGGGCAATTTATCCCTATGTAAAACGAGGCTGGCTTCACTTGGCTTATCCTGCTTCTGAAGAGTCTGGGAGCGGGTCAAAAGTTCGGGCGAGAGATCTCGATTTTTGGCAAGTTACTAAGACTCCTAGAGTGGTTTGTATTGATGATGGTGCCACGATTCGCAAAACCGTGGAATATATTCTCAATCAACACGGCTATGAAGTGACCGCGATCGACAACCCCTTGAAAGCGCTTAGCCTAGTGTTTCAACTCAAGCCAGACTTGATTCTGTGTGATATCGCCATGCCAGAATTGGATGGCTATGAAATCTGCGCCATGCTTCGCAAGTCAACGGCGTTTCGTCAAACCCCGATCGTCATGTTGACGGGCAAAGATGGCTTTATTGATCGAGTTAAAGCCCGGATGGTCGGTGCGACTGATTATTTAACCAAACCATTTGGAGAAAGTGAGTTATTAATGTTGCTAGAAAAGTATGTAGGTGTGGGACACCCTGACCAGCCTAAAGCCGACCAACTTCTAGCAGATGCTCTCGAAGAAGGGTTAGAAATCAATCTCACTTAAGTCAGCTTATTTTATCGAAAAGCTGATTCTTTCAGGGATTGGGGTACTTTAGTGATTACATAGTTTAAGGTAAACAACGGTGGATTTCACCCGTCATCGGTCAATCCAGCAAGCAGGTAAAGGGTTATGAGTACAGTTCTGGTCGTGGAAGACAGCGTCACTCAACGGGAAATGATCACAGATCTGCTCAAGGGAAGTGGGCTAACCGTCACCATTGCCACAGATGGGGTCGAAGCGTTAGAGCAGATTCAAGTGCATCGTCCTGACCTGGTTGTGCTGGATATTGTGATGCCTCGCATGAATGGTTATGAGGTGTGTCGTCGGCTCAAAGCAGACCCCAAGACGCAGAAGGTTCCTGTGGTGATGTGTTCTTCTAAAGGGGAAGAATTCGATCGCTATTGGGGCATGAAGCAAGGGGCAGATGCTTATATAGCAAAACCGTTTCAGCCCACTGAATTAGTGGGCACGGTTAAACAACTATTGCGAGGTTAGGGATAGAAGTGATGGTAGGGAATCCAGACTTTTTAACGGGTAGAGGATATGATCAAGCCCCTGAGTTTCAGGAACTGGAAAGCCCTGAAGGGGAGTTACACCTGCGGTTCTATATCCCTTCGGGCAGTGAGTTTGCTCTACCCGCGACTGGCATTCGAGAGGTGTTGTCTCCATCGCCCGATCGGATTACTCCCGTCCCCAACGTGTCGCCTCTACTGTTGGGCACGCTCAACGTGCGAGGACGAGTCGTTTGGGTTGCAGATTTAGGTCAATTCTTAGGCGATCCAGTCCCTTTAAATACAGATCGTCCTGAGATTTCTGTGATCGCAGTCGAAGATCAGGACATTATGTTGGGGTTGGCAGTTGATCGCATCGTTGGCATGGAGTGGCTAGATGTCGACCAGGTGCAGATGTCAAGTGCTGCCCCTGACAGTGTCGCGCCTTTCTTGCGGGGTGAGTGGGTATTGAATGATCAAGACAGTCAGTTTCTGCGGTTGCTTGACCAGATAGCGATTCTACGATCGGCGCGGTGGGCAGCATAATAATGAGCCAAAACCAATCCGTGTCTGTACAATACAATGCAACGGAGTGATCGAAGACAACTTTTGTAGTCTCAGCCAGCATCGACCACTATTCAGATGTATTATTTTCACTTTACACCGACTGCTCACTTTTTTCTAAGTTTGCCACCTATCAAACTCAATCTTAAGAGCAGAACTTTGAGAACAACGGCATACAAGCACTTGCAGGAGAAGGCACATGGCACGCGGGACTGACTTTGCCCAAGACTATCAACAGGCTGAAAGAGCCTATATGCAGGGCAAGTATGAAGAAGCGGCGAAGATTGTCGATCGCTTAGTCGATGAATACCCCCAAGACCCTAGCGCTCGACTTCTGCGGGGACACATCTACTGCTATGGGCTTCAGCAATATGGTGTTGCTCAAGAGCAATATCGAACGGTTCTCAACCTCACGTCTGATACCGAGTTTGTTGATTATGCCAACAGCGGTTTGACTTATGCAAACCAGTTTTCAGGGGAGCCAGCGAATGGCTTTTCTGAGAGTCACGAAGCAGAAATTGGAGCGTTTGATGAGTTTGATACCGCAAATCGAGCATCGGTGACTCAGCAGCAGCCAGATGACTTTAATGACTTTATGCTCGATGAGATGGATCTGGATATGCCCGAATCGCCGCCGTCTCAAAGCAGCGAGCCGTTTGGCAGCCCTTTCAATAGCCGCAATGATAATGGTAGGGCATCTGCACAAAGCAATACGCTTGCAGACGATCCATTCGCGCTGAGTGACCTGGATGATTTTGGTGCAAATGCCAATAGTGGGTCAAACGATCGGGTTGCCTTCGACCATCAATCTAGCCCATCTTCTGCTGATACCAGTCTAGATAACGACTTTCCGGCAGCGATGGACGAATTTGACAGTGTATTTTCTAGTCCAGATTTTCCAAACGAAACCGATGAATCTCCGTTTCCATCGTTTCCGCAGCCAGAAGCGCCGATCGACCCCCCTAATCGACCCAGTTTGAATAATCGTGTAATGGGCGAAGACACGCTCTTTATGGGCGGTCCTGACCTTGATGAATCGGCTGAGTCAAATTTTGCCGCATCCGTCGAACCTAATCGGTTCGATTCACTTCCTAGGGGCGTTCCTTCTGAACCAAGCCTGAATTCTGGCTCAAATTCCGCTGACAGCCGGAGCAGTGTTGATTTCCTAGACGACTTTGAAGACTTCGATGATTTGGGTAACTTGTCTGACTTCGACCTTTCTGAAGACTCAGCGGGATTTACCAGTCCTTCGGTTGGGAGTGGTTTTGGGCTGTCTATAAACGGAATGCAGATCGAGTCAGACAGCGGCACAATGGCGTTTGGAGACCACGATCGCTCCACGATCCGTGATGACGAACTGTTTAGCATCTCTAATACGTCTGAGCAAGTCCCCAGCTTTACTCAGATAGACAACCCAACGGCAGATCCCAGTCCTACTGTCGAACAGGGTCCTTTAGCATTCATCGATAACCGCCCTCTGGCAACTAAGCAGTTAATTGTTGCGGGAGCGGCTGGAATCGTCTCAGCCGTGGCAGTGGCAGTGGTGAGCTTTATCTCAGCTAATAGTGCCGCCCAGCAGAACAATCCGGCTTTGGTTTCTCAACTCCGTAACACGGGGCTTTTGATGGCTCTAGCGGGTGGTGTGTGTGGAGGAGGCGCAGCGTTTGCGGTGGGGCAAGTCACCGCTAAGCAAATGAAGCGTTCTACGGATGACTTAAAAGCCCAATTTGATGCCGTGTGTCAGGGCAACCTCAATGCGCGCACAACGGTTTATTCAGAAGATGAGCTAGGTCAGTTATCTAGTGGATTTAACCAGATGGCACGAGTCATTCTAACCACAACTAGCGAAGCGCAACGCAAAGCAGAAGAGCAAGAGCAAGCAAAAGAAGACTTGCAGCGTCAGGTAATTCGCCTCCTTGACGATGTGGAGGGCGCAGCGAGAGGTGACTTGACGGTGCAGGCAGAGGTGACGGCAGATGTGCTAGGCGCGGTTGCTGACTCTTTTAATTTGACGATTCAAAACCTGCGAGAAATCGTGCAGCAGGTGAAGACAGCCGCCCGTCAGGTCAGCAAAGGTTCGACCGAGAATGAAATGTTTGCCCGCAGTTTGTCATCAGATGCGCTGCGACAAGCAGAGGAACTCGCTGTCACTCTCAACTCAGTCCAGGTGATGACCGACTCAATTCAACGGGTGGCAGAAAGCGCTCGTGAGGCTGAAGAAGTGGCGCGTTCTGCATCGGCAACTGCTCTTAAGGGCGGCGAAGCGGTAGAGCGGACGGTGGCAGGGATTTTAGAAATCCGAGAAACGGTGGCTGAAACCACTCGCAAGGTGAAACGTCTGGCGGAGTCTTCTCAAGAGATTTCTAAGATCGTGGCATTGATTTCTCAGATTGCCTCCCGTACCAACTTGCTGGCTTTGAACGCCAGTATCGAGGCAGCACGGGCAGGAGAAGCGGGACGAGGCTTTGCGATCGTCGCCGATGAGGTGCGTCAACTCGCAGACCGAGCCGCCAAAGCGTCGAAAGAAATCGAGCAAATCGTGCTGCAAATTCAGAGTGAGACTGGCTCTGTCATGACCGCAATGGAAGAAGGCACCCAGCAGGTGATTGAGGGTACGCGACTGGCAGAACAGGCAAAGCGATCGCTAGAAGACATTATTCAGGTGTCAACCCGCATTAATACGCTAGTAACCTCGATTACTGCCGATACGGTCGAACAGACCGAAACATCTCGCGCGGTGGCTCAGGTGATGCAATCGGTCGAACTGACGGCTCAAGAAACCTCGCAAGAGGCACAGCGAGTCTCAGGTTCGCTGCAAAATCTGGTTGGCGTTGCCCGCGATCTACTGACCTCCGTGGAGCGGTTCCGGGTTGAGGCGATCGAGCGAAAGTAGTGCAAATCACAAGCCCTTCTAAAGGAAGCTTCTATCCTAATTGAGTTACCTTAAAGCATCTACTCAAAGCCATTTCAAATGATCTCAGTTCAACGACTCCAATGATCTCGACGCGCAACTTAGCACTCAGTCTAAGATCATCCATCTTCTTTAAGCCTTCTCTAAATGACTCACTAAACGGGTCTGAACGGGGGACACTCTAACCATAGAAAGGGACAATGCGATGCAGCCAGAACAACAGCAGCGAATTATGGGCTACTTCATTGAGGAGGCAAAAGACCACCTCAATACCATTGAGCAGGGTTTGTTGAATCTGCAAGACACGATCGCAGACCCAGAAATGGTAAATGAAGTCTTTCGGGCGGCTCACTCGGTTAAGGGTGGAGCCGCGATGCTAGGTCTGAACAGCATTCAAAAGACCTCGCACCGTTTAGAAGATTTCTTCAAAATTCTTAAAGACACGCCTGGAATCAAGCCGGATCAAAAAGTAGAAACCCTTCTGCTACGGATGTTTGACACGCTTCAAGAATTATTAGAGCAATTACAAAGTCCGTTTGGGTTAAGTGAAGAAACGTCTAATGCAACGATGGCAGGCGTTGAGCCTGTTTTTGAGGAACTTCAGCAATATCTTAATCTGCTAGAGCGTCAAGGTGCGGCAGGTCTACCTACTCCCATAGCAACGAGTGAGCCGATAATCGCAGCGCCTCCAGCCACGTTCTCTTCAGACAGCGCATTGGTGCTGATTTTTCAAACCGATGTACCTGTCCAACTGCGCGAAATGCTGCAACTATTTCGACAGGCGGAGACACTGCCCGACGGACGCGATCGCCTCCAAGAAATTTGCACCGGGTTAAGAGGGTTGGGCGAAGCCTTCGATCTCGATCAATGGTGCAGTTTGGTGAATCTGGCAAGTCAAGCGATCGCTGATTCCAATAATTCCTATCGAGCGCTGGCTCCGATCGTCCTTAAAGACTTTAAGCAGGCGCAGGAATCTGTTTTAGCAGGTCGGGTCTGGGATGTTGCACCTAGCCAACAACTGATCGCCCTCGTGCCGATCGATGCTGCATTACCATTAGCGGTCGATGACGATTTGGCAGATTTCTTTGCCATTACAGATAATCTTGATGCAGACGATGACCTAGATCTGTCGGGAATAGACTTTGCGGCTGAAACTAATTCTCCAGACTCATTGGGGCTAGACACTCTAAACTTGGCTGCTCCTTTGGTTGAGTCTGGTCATGACAGCAGTTTAGGAAAAGAGACTGAACTGTCTGGGTCGAGCGATCGCAACGGTCCTGAAGTCGGCATGGCAGAACTCAATAGCTTGGCAGACCTGTTTGAAGGAGAAATGCCTGATCTCGGTGCCACCTGGCAAGAAGAAGAGGTGATTGAACGTTCTCAATCGGCAATGTTTGACTTCAACCAGTCATCGGGAGAGGAGAATAGCGACTTTTCAGATTTGCTGTTTGACGGTTTTACCGCAACTTCTGCTAATAGCAACGCAGATGATGACGATCTCACAAGCCTGTTTGGAGACAACCTCTTAGAAGACCTGCCTGATTCTGTAACTTCAGATGAGATCGCAGACTTACCTCTTTTTGAAACCACTTCAGATCCCGATGATTTTGATCTGTTTGGTTTAGAAACCTCTGAAGAGAGTTCGACTCCTTTTGACGAACTGAATTTAGATAACCTTGGCGACCTGAATTTGACCAGCGAGATCGAACCCTTAGATGACCTCTTGGAGACACCTTCTTCACCCCAAATAGAGAATGAGGCGACTCCGATCGGAGGTTTGGGTGAGCTATTTGCGGAGCTAGACGAGGAGGATTTGCACCAGGATCAGCCTTTAAACGACTTGATCGCGTCATCTAGCCCCGTGCTGAATGAAGACACGACGTTTGACGACCTCGATTTTGACCTTGCGTTAGACGAAGCCCCTGCCACCTCAATTTCTGATCCCTGGGAAAGCTTGGAGTTAGGAGAATCTCCTCAAGTTTCAACGCTTGAATCAGATAATCAGAATGAACTTGGTGTTTTGACAGACGACCCATTTGGGGATTTGGCTGACCTTGATTTTGGTCTAACTGAAGACCCTGCGATCTCGGCAGAGGGTTTAGAAACACTTTCTCTCACTCCCGATGATCAAGCGACGGATAATCTC
The DNA here is from genome assembly GCA_965277365.1 of Phormidesmis sp. GTDB lineage: Bacteria > Cyanobacteriota > Cyanobacteriia > Leptolyngbyales > Leptolyngbyaceae > Phormidesmis_A. The sequence continues at coordinate 758,761 of CBDICO010000012.1, forward strand.
TTACCCTTTGACAATCTTTGGAATCCATCTAATCGCTCGTTAGAGGATGAACTGTCTTTGGACGCTGGGTTAGAAGGGTTAGACTTTGGCTCTGATATCTTGCCTTTCTCAGTAGAGAACTCTAATGATTTATTGATAGACGATAGAAGCGATGACTCAACGGAATTCGATTTAACATCGGCAAACGGTGAGCTTCCGTTTAGTTTAGAAATGACTTCGCAGGAAAGCGATAATCCGCCGCTAATGAGTCTTTTGGGTAACGAAGAAACACTAGACTCATTAGAGATCGAGCCTGTAGAGCCTGAAGATTCTTTGAATGAACTAGGCTTTGATAGTGCCTTTGAGCTTGATTTAACATCAGACGACCTGGATTTGTTGACAGAAGAAGATGGATTGGAGCCAAATACTTCACCCAACTTAGATCTGACTGATTTAGACGATGACTTCTTAGGGTTAGAGAGTGAGGATGAGTTCGACCTGACCGATCTGTTAGGCGAAAGCTCTGCTGCTGAGACTCCTTCACTCAGTTCAGACCCTGATCCCGAGTCAGAAAACGCTGATTTAGCAGAACTATTCGGGTCTGAAGATTCATCCAACTTTAATTTTAATCCGTCTGAAGAGTCACTAGACCTAAATCTTAACGCCTCGGAAACCAGCGATGAGCTTGACAGTTTGTTCGACGAAAACTCTGAGGATCTGGGACTTTTATTTGCTAATACTCCTGCCTCAGAATTAGAGACCACCGACTTTCTTGGCTTTCCAATAGCAGATGACCAGCAGGTTAGCGAAGAGTCGATCGCTGATTTACCGCTTTCACTCGATCGCTCTGAATCTGAGCAGCCCTCAGACGATTTGGATAATTTGCTGAATCTAACTGCGAGCGAAGAAGAGACTGCTTCAGACTTTGATTTGCTAGATAGCGATCCCTTAGACAGTCTAGATGATCTGCTAGGTGACGAGTTCGCGCCAGAATTGACAGAACAAACCCTTGGTCCCTCTCTTGATCTAGAAAGTGAACTGTTTGAAATAGGCTCCTATGACGAGAGTGAGGCGTTAGAAATTCCTGGTGAGTTTGACCCGATCGCTGCTCAAAACCTTTTCGGACTCAATTCAGACGAGCTATCTCTAGAATCCTCTACAGATGACTTAGATGAGTCAAGCTTTGATCTCTTTTCTTCTTCAGAAGCTGTGACTTTTGAACCAGACGCTTCAGAGACTCGACTAAATGATTTAGGACTCAACTTTTCGACAGAAACTGCCTCTGTGCAAGACACCGAGGAGGCACAAGACGATCTGGATCTGATGTTCGATTTAGAGGATTCAACCAGCAGCACCGAGAATGATGACTTCGATTTAGGGTTTGACCCTTTTGATGACTCTGCGATCGCCTTGGGTGATTTTGCACCCCTAGAAGCCGAAACCTCGTCTACTGAAATGGTTGGCGATCCGGGCTTTAATCCTCTCTTGGGAGCGGGTGTTTCAGCATCCATGATCTCGTTGGGAGCAGCAATGGCAGCCTCTCACAACCTTGACGAATCTAACGGCAACGATTCTGAGCTAGACATTCTAGGAACGGAAGATCTTGAGTCAGACTCTAATCTAGCGACTGACGATCAGTTTGGCGATTTGGATGATTTATTAGATATAACCTTTTCAGATGCGTCTGAAGCCTCTGACCTAGCAAACTTTGATGACTTAGATTCTTTGTTTGGTGAAGAGGCGGCTGACTCGACGGCTGAAGCAGAGAGCCTAGACGCTTTGCCAGATGAGACAGCCGCAGGATTTGATCCGTTTGATGACTTAGACGATTTGCTGGGTGACGACCTCTCCCCGATCTCCCAAGGTTTAACCTCTGAAAACTTTGATGCCCTTGAATCTCTTTTAGCAGACGCACCTGAAACATTCGCTGCTACGGCTCAAACAGACTTCTCCGCCTCTACTAACTCTGATATGGAGTTTGACGATCTAGAGAAGATGCTGGAGGACGCAGACAAAACGATGGGAGGAACCCCAGTCGCTAAGAGTCTAAACAGCATTCAATCGGCACGGCGCACCAACCGACCTGGGAAAGGACTCAGCGAACAGACCATGCGGGTTCCGGTCAAACACCTGGATAACCTCAGTAACTTGGTCGGTGAACTGGTGGTCAACCGAAATAGCTTGGAGCAAGATCAAGAACGGTTGCGGCAGTCGCTCGATAATCTCCTCTATCAGGTTCAGCAATTAAGCGATGTCGGTCAGCGAATGCAGGACTTGTACGAACGATCGCTGCTAGAAAGCTCTCTTCTTGCCAGCCGCAATCAGCGTTCGCCTTCTATCTTTAGCACGTCGATGCGAGATAGTAGCGCGATTACCCCCAGCAACTCGTCTGGAGTTGAGTATGACCCTCTGGAGATGGATCGCTTTACAGGGTTTCACTCGCTCTCACAAGAGATGATTGAGCTAATTGTGCGAGTTCGAGAGTCTGCGTCTGACATTGAGTTCATCGTTGATGAAACCGATCAAGTGACGCGGATGTTCCGGCAGGTAACCACCCAACTGCAAGAAGGGCTAACCCGCTCTCGAATGGTGCCCTTTGCTCAGACTGCCGATCGTCTCCCTCGTGCCGTGCGAGATATTGCGATGAAGTGTGGTAAACAGGCAGAACTGGTGATTGAAGGTCGCGACACGCTGATTGACAAGATGATTCTAGAGCATCTTTATGATCCGATGACTCACCTGGTCAACAATGCAATCACTCACGGCATCGAAACGCCCGATGTGCGTCGAGCAGCCGGAAAGTCGCCCATCGGTAAAATTACGATTCGTGCTTTTCATCAGGGCAACCAGACAGTGCTCTCGGTGTCTGATGACGGGGCGGGTGTCGATATTGAGCGCGTCAAAGTCAAAGCGATCGAGAAAGGATTGATTACATTATCCGAGTCTAAAACGATGGCTCGGTTAGATATCTATGACCTTCTCTTCCATCCTGGCTTTACCACCAAGGATCAGGCAGATGACTTCTCTGGTCGAGGCGTGGGCATGGATGTGGTGCGTACCAGTTTGAGCGAAATTCGGGGAGTCATCAACACTGACTCAGCCATGAGTAAGGGCACCACGTTTACAGTGCGTTTGCCGCTCACCCTCAGCATCTCGAAGGCACTGTGCTGCATCAGCGATCGTGCCCGCATCGCCTTCCCGATGGATGGGGTAGAAGATATGCTCGACATTCCTAAAGAGCGCATTCAAACTGACTCAGAAGGAAATCCGGCGATCGCGTGGCGAGATTCGATTCTGACTTTGCGCCCCTTGACTGAGTTGTTGGGCTACAATCGCCATCTCAGCCGAGGCAATGTTTACGGCGGCAACCAGGAAGACGATCTGGTGTCGGTGGTGGTGCTCCGCAGTGCGGGTAACTATCTGGCGCTGCAAGTCGATCAGGTGCTTGGTGAACAGGAGATTGTAATTAAACAACTAGAAGGTCCGGTGCCGAAGCCGATCGGGGTGGCAGGTGCAACGGTGCTAGGCGATGGTCGAATTATGCCGATCGCTGACGTGTTAGAACTCATCGATCTCTCAATGGGTCGCATCCGTCGTGATGTGGGCACGATGTGGGATCAGGGGGCATCGCAGTCAACCGATACGATCACCATGAAGACCGAGCCAACAGTGCTGATTGTAGACGACTCGATTACGGTGCGCGAACTGCTGTCGATGACCTTCAACAAGGTTGGCTATCGGGTAGAGCAAGCCCGCGATGGTCAAGAGGCGTGGGAGAAGCTGAGAGCGGGTCTGCCTTGCGATATCGTCTTCTGCGACATTGAGATGCCTAGAATGGATGGTTTAGAGCTACTGTCGCGAATTCAGAAAGATCCCAATTTGAGCAGTTTGCCGATCGCGATGCTGACTTCTCGCGGTGCCGATCGTCATCGTCAGATGGCAGCGTCTCTGGGGGCAAGCGGCTATTTTACAAAGCCTTATTTAGAAGAAGCGCTTCTAGATGCAGCTCAACGAATGTTAAAGGGCGAGATTCTAATCGTCAACAATCGAGATTCGTGAGTCCAATGTTCAGTTAATTTTTCAAAGGGATAGGCTGAAACCCTATCCTTACTGACTCGGACTTCGGCTTCGCTCAGCCCTCGACTCCCAGAGTGGGTTGAGCGAAGTTGAAATCTACGGGCAACGCGGCGAGGAATTCTATTTTCGTGCAAGTTTCTTAACTCTTACCAGGTGACTCGATCGCGTAACTTTTCGAGCAATTTGGGTCCGACTCCTGAGACTCGATCGAGATCCGCTAACGACGCAAAAGGCTTCCGTTCACGAGCGGCAATAATCCGTTTTGCCAAACTGGGACCAACTCCAGGTAAGGCTTCCAGTTCTGCTTGGGTGGCTGTGTTTAGGTTCACTGGCTGATTTGTAGTCTCAGGAGAAGGTTTTGGTGTAGACGGGTGAGGTTTTGCGGGCGTATCTCGTTTTTTAGGGGCGGGGACGATCGACGCTGATGGTGTAGGCTTTCCGCACTGTTGTTCGTAAGCGTCAACTTTGCGGCGAATGGCAGGAGGCACCCCTAAAATCGCATCTGTATAGAGTCGATCGAACTCTCGCTGATAGTGCGCCGCCACTACAGGACTGTGAATCACCAGCAGGGTTTCGTCGTTGCCCTGATTCGCTGCCTTTGTCCAGTTGTGTGACCCGGTGATCACGGTCTGCCCATCGACGATGCCAAACTTGTGGTGCAGCAAGTCGCCCGGAGGCAAGCGAGGCACGCCAACCGTCGTTATTGGGTTCTGCCAAGGACGGTTGTTCGGGTCGGGTTTGCAGGTATCGCCCAGCGAAACGCCCAGCATATCCAGCCCTTCGCTATAGGGGCGAAACATAAAGCTAGGCTCAATCAGCGCTTGAATCTTCGCCCCTTTCTGACGTTGAATGTCTAGTAAATTCACTAATGGCTGATCAGAGAAGACAAATAACGCCATTGCGATCGAGTCATTGGCTTGACTCAACGTTTTGCCAATTAAGCCGTTGGTGGTTTGCTCCCACGGGAGCGCGGGCGATGATGGAGAGAACTGCACCTCGATCGAGACCTCTCCTAACTGCACTTGTTGGGGGGCACGATGGGGCTTTTTGGTTCCGAACAGGCTATCTTTCTTGCCTCCAGGTCCGTCACCCCACATGAGATTAAATTCTTGGGCAAACAGAGCCGCTAACTCTGAGCTATCGATTTTGAGGAGGTTATTGGCGTTGCCCCGACTGGTGAGGGTTTTGAAATCTCCGTGAACGTCGGACGGGGTGAAGTTCGCGGAGGTGACGATGATCGTGCGTCCATCCACAATCACAAATTTGTGGTGCATCAGATTACTACCGCGAGTCCCGTCAGCCGTGTCGTCAATGCGAGGAATTTTGGCGTTGTCCAGCATTACCAGCGCATCACCCTGATTGATTTCGGTAGGGCTGAGTTGTCCGTCGCCGTTTTGATCGATCAGCTTGATGGACTCGCTGTAACGATCGCGATCGCGCTCTGGAAGTTTGGCGATTTCATCTGAACGAATGCTGCTGATTGGGCGTGAATAGCTATTTTCTAAAATCACCCGCACCTTCACCCCAGCTTGGGCACGATCGCTCAAAGCCTTGGCAATTTTAGGTAGACGAAATTCTTGAACGGCAACATCGACACTGGTGTGAGCCGATGCGATCGCATCTACGATAATTTGTTCTAGATCGTCGCCCGATCGGGTCTGTTTGCGATAAGGCTCTGTGTATTGCGACGCAGGTTCATGATTGGTGTAGACCTGCACCCGCGCATCTTGAGCTAACGGAGTAGGACGAGAGGGCAACTGCGGTTGAACTGGCTGACACGCGGTTAAGCCAAGTGCCAGGGCAGCAGCATATAAACTTCGGGAGAGAGAGTTGATTGGACGCACAATAAGCTAGATTGAGAATTCTGGGGCAAGCAACCTGTCTTTGTAGCGTACCCAAAAAGAATTGCAATTTTTAGATCTGTTCTGCTGAGTGACTTATGCAAATCTATTTAGATTACAGCGCGACTACGCCCACCCGCCCAGAGGCGATCGCGCTGATGCAACACGTTTTAGCCGAACAGTGGGGGAATCCTTCCAGCCTTCATGCCTGGGGGCAACAGGCAGCGACGTTGCTAGAACGTGCCAGAGTTGGAGTCGCAAGGCTGTTGAATGCTCCGTCTGAAACGATCGTGTTTACGTCTGGCGGCACAGAGTCAAACAATTTGGCAGTCATGGGGGTGGCACGAAACTATACGACACCGCAGCACATGATTATTTCTAGCGTCGAGCATTCTGCGATCGCTGAACCTGTGCGGCTATTAGAACAGTGGGGCTGGCAAGTCACACGGCTGAACGTCGATTCTTTAGGGCGAGTCAACCCGATCGAGCTTCAATCTGCGTTGCGTTTTAACACGGTGCTGGTGTCGATTATTTACGGTCAAAGTGAGGTTGGAACGATTCAGCCGATCATGCAATTGGGTGAGATAACTCGTGCTCATGGGGCATTATTTCATACCGACGCAGTGCAGGTAGCGGGACGGTTGCCGATCGACATGCAGCAACTCCCGGTCGATTTATTATCTCTGTCGAGCCATAAGCTCTATGGACCGCAAGGAGCCGGAGCGCTCTATGTCCGTCCGGGTGTGGAGTTAGTGCCACTTTTGGGCGGTGGTGGACAAGAATCGAAGTTGAGGTCAGGTACTCAGGCGCTTCCAGCAATCGCTGGGTTTGGCATGGCAGCAGAGTTGGCAGTTCAAGAAATGGCGATCGAAACGCCTCGCTTAATCTACCTGCGCGAACAACTCTTTGATCAACTGGTTGATACACCGGGATTAGTGCCGACGGGCGATCGTTGGAATCGTCTGCCTCATCACGTCAGCTTTTCTCTGCACCATGCGGATGGAGATAGGCTCAGTGGCAAAACGTTGGTGCGGCAGATGAATCTAGCCGGAATCGGCATCAGTGCTGGATCTGCGTGTAACAGCGGCAAGCTGGTTCCGAGTCCGGTTTTGGTGGCGATGGGCTATAGCGATCGACTCGCTAAATCAGGCATTCGCCTAACGTTGGGGCGAGATACTACGATCACGGATATTGATTGGACCGTTATGGTGCTGAAGCAAGTTCTGGCTCGCCTCGCACCACAGCCTATCCTTCTAGAGGTTTGACGATCGTTAAAGATCTGAGTCCTCTGCTCAATCAATCGATACAAATCAGCCTTTGACTTCAGAGCAGAATCAGCCTTAACATACTGAGACGGAGTTTTCTTAAAGTCAGGGTGGCAGTTGATAGCGGGTCTACGTTGTCGATTCAAGACAGCACAGATTGCGGCGAAATCGTCACATCCTCAACAAAAAACAAAGATGAGGACAACATTACAAAATGTTGCGAACTGACCAGGATGGTGAACACAATGCCGCAAAATTAATTGCGGAAGGTAGTTAAGTCAAAACGCTCGTGTCGCTAAGATTACCGATCGGTGTCTCGGATCTATTCAACCAGTTCCAGCCCAGATATCAGCTTCAATGATTTATCTCAATGAGCTGAGTAACTAGCCGCAAGTAGACTTAACCCAACCATACGGAACTCCCGTTTAAACATACTCGGTTACATTACTTTTGGAGGAATCCATCAATGAGTATTGTCACGAAATCAATCGTGAATGCTGACGCTGAAGCTCGTTACCTCAGCCCCGGCGAACTAGATCGGATCAAAGGCTTTGTCACCACGGGTGAGCGTCGCCTGCGGATCGCTCAAACTCTGACCGACTCCCGCGAGCGCATCGTCAAGCAAGCTGGCGATCAACTGTTCCAAAAGCGTCCTGATGTTGTTTCTCCGGGTGGAAACGCATACGGCGAAGAAATGACCGCAACCTGCCTGCGTGACCTCGACTACTACCTCCGCCTAGTGACCTACGGAGTGGTTGCAGGGGATGTAACTCCGATCGAAGAAATCGGAATCGTCGGCGTTCGTGAAATGTACAACTCTTTGGGCACCCCCATTCCTGCGGTTGCTGAAGGCGTTCGTGCGATGAAAAACGTAGCTGCTTCCTTGCTGTCTTCTGAAGACGCGTCTGAAGCTGGCTCCTACTTCGACTATGTAATCGGTGCAATGCAGTAATCACTGCCTCCGACCGTTCACGCATTCACATTAAGACCACGCGACTTACGGGAATTAAATCATGCAAGACGCAATTACCTCAGTTATCAACACGTCTGACGTTCAAGGCAAGTATCTTGATACTTCCTCACTTGAAAAGCTCAAGGGCTACTTTGCAACAGGCGAACTTCGGGTTCGTGCAGCCACTGCGATCAGCGCTAACGCAGCGTCGATCGTCAAAGAAGCCGTTGCCAAGTCCTTGTTGTACTCGGACATCACTCGTCCCGGCGGCAACATGTACACGACTCGTCGTTACGCTGCTTGCATCCGTGACCTCGACTACTATCTCCGTTACTCCACCTACGCAATGTTGGCTGGCGACCCCTCCATCCTCGACGAGCGTGTGCTCAACGGCTTGAAGGAAACCTACAACTCTTTGGGCGTACCTGTGGGCGCAACTGTGCAGGCGATTCAAGCGATGAAAGAAGTCACCGCTGGTTTGGTCGGTTCTGATGCTGGTAAAGAGATGGGCGTTTACTTCGACTACATCTCCTCTGGCTTGAGCTAATGAAAGGATGAAGCATGAAGCATGAGGGATGAATTTAGATTCATCGTTCAGCATTCAAAGTTCATCATTTACCTTGATGTGTTGAAAGTCTGGAATGAGTGTTAGCTCGTCGAAGGCTAGTCTGAGAAATGGTTTTAGCGATCTAGCATTGATTCTCGACTTTCAACCTTCTAACTATCAATCTTTGTTTACGCATCTAAAAGATTTGCACTCGCTCTCTAAGGTCTGCACCTGCGCCGATCGGCGTTGACATTATAGAGAGGCTGAATTGCTAACTTTTTGAGAATTTCTCTCCATCGATCCGAGCTTTGAAGTGGGGTCTGAGTAAATTCATGACTCAACGCTCACTGCTCAACATTCATCCTCAGCCTACTCAGGAGATTATAAGACCCATGAGAATGTTCAAGGTTACTGCCTGCGTTCCTAGCTTGACCCGCACCCGCACTCAACGGGAACTGCAAAATACCTATTTCACCAAGTTGGTTCCTTATGACAACTGGTTCCGTGAGCAGCAACGGATTCAAAAAATGGGCGGAAAGATTGTCAAGGTTGAATTGGCGACGGGCAAAGCTGGCGCAAACACGGGCATTGCCTAAGAGCTAGGTTGAGCCTGATTAGGTTTTTCAAAGTTTGCTAACTCTGAGCATTAGCTGTGGAGGTCTATTCGACCTCCTTTTTTATTAGGGAAAACGCAACACTCTATTATTAAAGTACTTCTATGATGGAACTAGAGAGAGAAACTGCTATATGAACATTACTTTGAAGACAGAACAAGAACAATTTATTCAAGCAAAGCTTCAAAGTGGTCAATACCAAACTGTAGATGAAATCATCGTAGAAGCGTTTCGGGCGCTAGAGGAGCGGGATAGCGATTATCAGCAGTGGATTGAAGAAACTCGTGAGAAAGTAGACGCGGCAGCCGCTTCTCTAGATCAAGGTAAAGGTCTTGAGGGTGAAGCCGTTGTTAACCGGATTTTAGAGAAATTTCGTCAAGCTCGTGAGTCTTAAGGAATGCGTCGCTACATCATCGCACCTGAAGCCAGTCACGATCTCGATGAGATTGGTGATTATTTTCTAGCTCGAAATGTAGAAGCGGGCGATCGATGGTTTCAAGCGTTTAATCAGAGATGCCATCAGCTAGTTTCTTTTCCAGAAATGGGGCGTAGCTACTCTCATATTCGTCTTTATCTGCGCGGACTTTCTCTAAAAGAATTTATTATCCTTTATCGATTCAAAGATGATGTTGTTGAGATTATGCGGATCGTTAGTGGTAGACGCGATTTAGAGTCTTTGTTTGCAGATGCAGAAGACCAGTAATGCCAACCCGTTCAAGGAACCGAACGCTGAATCGGGAATAACAATTCAGCGTTTGGCTTTTTATGCTTCGATCACAACTCGTAAGTTTCCACGTTTTTTAGAGACGCGGCAGGCAGTTGAAGACCCCGATCGCTCAAACTCCAAATCCAGTAAGGTCGAACCGACGCGCAAATTTTGCAATCCCAAATAATTAATCGACTCAGGCAGAGCGGGGTCGATGATTCGCAAATAGTTGCTCGGCGCATCGGGGACGAGATTCACTATCATGTGGACAAGCTGGAAAATGCTGCCTGTTGCCCACGCTTGAGGCGAACACGCGACTGGATATTGAACAGGCTCGTTGTCATCGGTGCGATCGTAGCCACAAAATAATTCTGGTGGACGCTGATAAGCCTGATAGCGCGTCATGTCGAGCAAGCCTTTACACAGTTCTAACGCTTGATCGACCAGACCAAGAGACCGCAGCCCGATCGCGATCATCGCATTGTCATGAGGCCACACCGACCCGATGTGATAGCCCATCGGATTATAAGCAGGAGACGACTTGCTGAGAGTGCGAATTCCCCAGCCGTTAAACATGTCAGGGGCGCGCAACCGTTCTGCCACGCTATAGGCTCTTTCGGGCGTGAAGATGCCCAAATGTAGACAGTGACCTGGGTTAGAGGTGATGCTGTCTACGTGCTTCCCGTCTCCATCTAATGCCAGCGCACAGAAGTCTTGATCATCCATCCAAAAATCTCGGTTAAAGCGGACTTTGAGATCTCTGGCTTCTTCTTCCCAGCGATCGGCAAGGTCGATGCGCTTTTTCATACGAGCAATCTGACTCAACCGGACTTTTGCCGCATAGACGTAGCCTTGCACTTCGCAAAGGGTGATCGCGCCGAGTGCCAGTTGCCCTTTGCGATTGACGATGCAGTTGCTCGAATCTTTCCAGCCTTGGTTATCGAGTCCGCGTTTTGATTTGCGGGCATAGCTGAGATATCCCGTTTCTTTGAGGTTGCGATCGCACCAATCCATTGCGGCGATCGCATTGCCCCATAAGCGATCGAGGGTTTCATAATCAGCAGTCCAGGCAAAATATTCAGCGTAGAGCATCAGCCAGAGTGGAGTTGCATCCACCGTGCCGTAGTAGGGCGTGTGGGGAATTTCTTGACAGCGTGCCATTTCACCAAAGCGAATCTCATGCAAGATTTTACCGGGCTGTTCTTCGCGCCACTCATCTTCAACCTTGCCCTGGTAATACGCCAAGATGGTCAGCGTTTCACGAGCGATTTGGGAGTCGAGTAGCAAGGTTTGAGAAGCCGCAATAATCGAGTCGCGACCAAACAGCGTTGAAAACCACGGCACCCCGGCTGAGAGGGCTTTTCCTTTGCCAAAGGTTTGCCGCAGTAGATAGACATCTTGCTCGGCGCGCTCAATGACTCGGTTGAAGGTGGTTTTGTCCGATCGGATCTGAGTCACTTGCTGCTGCCAAGTGTGTTCTTCCATCACCTCTGCCGCTTTTGCCTGCCCCAGAGTTCGGGGAGCATCAACATTGGACACCGATCGCCCATTACTCAACATCTGTAAGCGATAGCTAAGAATCTTGGTCTCATGGGACTCTAGGTGAAGCTGCCAAACCGCCGTATAGCCTTTAAAGAAGTCGGGCTGATGGTGAAGAAATTGAATTCGCGATTCTAGAAGGGCGTTGTCTAACCCCAGATAAGCCAGCACTAATTCAACGGGCGTTCCTTCAGAGATTCGCAGGGCAAACCGGGGTTCTGATTCTGGGTCTAAAGGCTCGATCGGGTGATCAGGCAATTGCCGCAGCAGTTGACCCCGTTGAGTCCGATCGAACCCTCTGACTTCAAACAAATCAATAAAGTCGGCATCAAAGCTAACGCTGAGTTCAAAACTCACGGCTTCGGTGCTGTAGTTAGAGATTTCGATTTCTTCAAATAAGCCGCCGTTCAGGACGAGTTCGCGCTTAATGCCGATATTTTCTGCCGAAACTCTCTCGTCTAACCGAGGATTAGTACACAGCACTGAGAGGGCAAATCCTTTTTCAGCCGTGCTGCTTAAGAGAATCGGCGATCGTCCATCGATCTGCAATTCTAACCGGCTTAGAAATCGGGTGTCATTGCAAAATAACCCCATGCTGCTGTTGCGACCATCGTCGGCAGAGCCACCAATGTTGCCAAAAGTGTCAGTCAACAGAAACATATCGTCGTCTTTGAGCGTGAGCACAGGCTGCGGACGCTCATTTAAAACACACGCCCATTCTGGTAGAGGCAACTGATCGGCAGGGGCAAATTTTCTGCCATCAAGTTCAATAATATCTAAAGTCATGAAATCAATCTTTTCCAGTGGAGCGTAGGGGTTTCTGGAATTAAATTTAATCTGGTTTCGGCTAAAGATCCTGAGAGCTTTAGCGAAATTGAAGATCTCATGACTCTGTGAGTTAGCCAGTAGCACAATGTTCACTCGTTAAGCAACGGTATCAAGCCAAGATTTGATGAATCTGAATCAGCAATTCATCCATTGAAAGCGAGTGTGGCACCACCGGAGCCGCCATTTCGTGTAGGAGAGCAGAAAACGAGGTAACGTCTTGTGACTCAGGACTTTCTTTGACCACAGAACGATGATTGAGAACCAGAATTGGAGGCTTACTCGGCAGAGATTTCAAAGTCTCTAGCCCTTTTGTTGTCGCGGGTTGAGGGATGCCATCAGTCCAATAAAATAGAATGAGATCCACGCTGTCTGATTGTATTTTTTGGGAAACGTCAGCCCACGATCGCCCCATTACTCCCCTAAATCCTGCTGCTTGCACATATTGGATCATGGCAGACAGCCATTCGGTTTCTCTAGGCGGTTTTGAGATGCCGACCTCTAGCGTTTCAGCCAAGTTAGCGGGGTCAATCACCATCACCAACGGTCGCCACGCAAACCCTGCTGCTACTTGAATCACCTGCAACAGCGCCGAGGTTTCTGGCTTTCCTGACGCTAACGACTGCTCAAATAGGGGTGCCAAGCAGGGAAAGACCGATAACCCCTGAACTTGATTGGCGGCTTGAGTTGTGGCTTGATCTAACGTCACGAGGGGCAAAGAGGCGAGGAATGTTTGCTCAGATAAGTGTCTGAGATAGGCGATCGGATCAGGCATTGCCGCGTCAAGCAATACGACATGAGGCTTCCAAACCTGTGCCAAAAGCTCAGCTTGCTCTAGATCATCGGCTTCTAAAACTCGATAATTGCGGCTGTGGAGAAGATGATTGAGGTCGATCGTGGCTTTTGCGATGGTTTTGCTCTGTTCACCATAGCGAATTGGGCTTAATCGCAAAATCACTAAGCTCTCACCGATCAACTCAGATGGTTGACTAGACAGAGATTCTTCAGCCACTTGATCAAGCATTTGCTTGAGTGCTTGATTGGTGACAGGCAAGCTGAGAAACCCATCGGCATGATGGCGAGTGGCTTGCTCACGATCGCCCCTCGTCGCCATTACCGTCACTGGAATGGGTCGCGTCTGCGGATCAGCTTTGAGCAAGGTCAGCACATCCCAACCCGATAAAGTCGGCAAAAGCGGATTGAGCAAAATCGTGCAGGGCTGAAGTCGGCGCGCCTTTTCGACAGCTTCGGTACCCGATCGAGCAATAATGACGCGATAGCCAAGGTCGCTCAACTGCTCAGAGAGATGCTCGATCGAGCGCACCACCGCTTCGACGACTAGCACGAGCCGATTGTGGGGCGATCGTGAGACGGAGGGAAATACAACAGATTCGTGGTTAGGATCGATCGCCGATTGAGGATGAGTCGGCGGCAACAGCAAAGTAAATTGACTGCCTTGATTTTCTTTTGAGATAAAGGTGACATCGCCTCCGTGCAGTCGTGCCAGCCGTTGAGTGAGCACCAATCCCAGTCCTGTTCCTTCAAATCGCCGGGTTAGAGGGTTTTCTAACTGCTGGAATTTTTGGAAAATCAAATGCTGTTTTTCAGCCGGAATTCCAATCCCAGTATCCCAAACGGTGAAGGCAACCCAGCCTTCCCAGAGATTGACTCGCAGCCCAATCTTGCCGCCAGCATTGGTGAATTTCAGTGCATTTGAAAGCAGGTTTAACAACATTTGCCGCAGCCGCATCTCATCTGCGATCAGGGTTTCAAGCCCTGGCTCAATGTCTAATGTAAAGGTCGGCGGAGCAGACGGGAGTTCCTGTCCGACTTCAGGTTTGGCTTCTTCAAGTCGAGACTGCTGTGCTTGCTCAAAGGCGCGATTACAGATCGTAGCGATATTGACGGGTTCTAACGTGATTTCTAGCTGACCTGTCTCCATGCGTGTCAGGTCAAGAATATCGTTGACGATCGTCATCAAGTGTCGTCCACTGCGATGAATCAGTTGGGCATAGCGCACTTGACGCTCATTCATCGTGCCCGAAAGCTGATCTTTGAGTAGACTCGACAAGCCCAACACGGCGGTGAGCGGCGTTCTCAATTCGTGGCTGATGCAGGCAAGAAATTCGTCTTTGAGGCGATTTAGCTGCACGAGATCTGCGTTTTTGGCAGCTAATTCTCTCGCAATTTGCTGTTGCTCAGTGACATCTTGAGCTAAAACCAACCACAAACTTTCTTCAACTAGAGGCAATGGGCAGGCAATTCCAGCTAACTCCAGCTCAGTTTCTAGTGCGGTGAGATGCTCAGTGGCTCTGGCTGAATGCGATGCGCGAGGCTCTAAATTGGGGTAACGGTCGAATGAATGCCAGCCTGACGTGAACTCTAATTTGGTTTGGGGGGAGACGGTGCCGATCGGGATCTTAATCAGGTGCAAAATTCGCTCTTGACCATTCTTGAGCGGACAGACGCAAATGCAGGTGTTAGAGGTCGATCCCAGCCGACAAAAGCTGCCGAGTGGCATATCAGTTGAGGACTCCGCAGATGGGTTCCAGGCAGAGTCGGGCGATCGAGTGGGCGGTCTAGAATGAGTCGCAAATTCTAAAACGGCATCGGCATCGTGCTGCACCCAGTGGGGGTCAGCCAGCTCATCAAACTGTTGCTGCCAAAGAGCATTTTGAGCGACGACTCGCCCCGTGTTAGATTGCAGCATCATCGGCACGGGCAGCCGCTCTAAAACCTGCATCAAGGAATGGATCGCGGCAGGTGACTGTTCGGTTGAGGGAGAAAATAAAGTGGGCTGTGGCTGAAGGGGGGTGCCGTCCGATCTTCGAGACGCAAACCGCAGCTTTGCAATTTGAACGCGCAACTGCTGTTTAAGCAGATGGTCGGCTTCTGTGGCAGGAGTTGCGGGAGGGCGGTCAGCGATCAGATCTACCTCTTTGGAGGTCTCTTGTCGTCCAGCCAGGTCAATGAGCTTTAACACATAAATGCTATCAACCAGTCCTAAAAAGTGGCGATCGCCATCGACCGCAGCCCAAAACCGATGGGAACCGCCTCTTAAGCTCTGTTCAGACTCGCTCAGGGTTTGGTCAATTAATAGAGTGGGTAAGGTCTCCACGATCGGAGAACCCACTTCAGAGAGTGACTGCTTGAGAGTGCTAGCAGACACCTCACTCTGCCCCGCCAATAACGACATCAATTTGCGAGACTGAATCAGCCCGATCG
The DNA here is from genome assembly GCA_965277365.1 of Phormidesmis sp. Classification (GTDB taxonomy): domain Bacteria; phylum Cyanobacteriota; class Cyanobacteriia; order Leptolyngbyales; family Leptolyngbyaceae; genus Phormidesmis_A. The sequence goes on from CBDICO010000012.1 coordinate 774,331, forward strand.
GATGCTGCTGCCGATTGACGACGACTAAATGACCACAGACGCTCTCGCCCAAAATTTCTGCTGCGATCGTCAAGGTAGCAGTCTGAGGGCAGATCGGCACCAATTCGAGAAAGTCGCTAAGGGAGGCAGTCTGCATCACCATGAAAAACCCGCCAAACTGTAAGGTGAACCGAAAAATAGCGCCAAATGTCTATATGTTAGTGATTTGACGGTTTTATGCCAGTCCCGAAGCAGGGAACAAATTAGATTCGGTACCCCATTTTATAGGGTGGACTTCGAGAAAAATCAAATGTTGCGGGGCTGCAATAAACAGCAACAAATCTGGATGTGGTGACTCAGGATAGGTGGGGGACATGGCTTCTGGGTCGCTCAGGGTGATAGGTTGAGCAGTCTGCGCTCATCTTCCTGTAACGATCGTTAATCAAATATCGTATTCTTAAATAAGTATTAAGTAATGAGTTAAAAATCCTGCTATAAAGACTCTTGAGACTTTAGCAATCGATTCTCAACCTTCCGATCGGGCTCCATTTCGTTAAAAGTCCACTTCACCGTTTTTCTCATTCCGTGGGTCTATTTAGCCTTGATAGCTTCACCGTTTACCGTGCACCGTCCCAAGCAATTTGTTTGCGTTTTCCTCGATTCGAGTCAGTTGACTCAACAGGTTCTGAGACATGACGCACTTCCAGAAGAACGTTACACCGTCACTTTGCCAGAGTCTGATGCCGCGTTCTTCTCACTGATTGAGCAGCAGAGGCAGCAGCTTGACTGCTTGGTTTTGCAAAACGGCTCTAAACTGCCGCGTCTGATTGCTTGGCTGCACGAACACACAACACTTTTGCCGACTATTATTTTAGACACAAAGCCAGAAATCTACTCTGGGGTTGCGGAGCTAGAGGCGCAGTTAGTTTTTCTCTACCATTCAGCAGAAATCAGACTGCCTCTTCATCAAGTAGAGGAGATTGCCGAATTTATTGATCAGGCGATCGATGAATTTCTCAACCTCGCGCCGTCTTGCCGTTTGCCCAACGCTTCGTCTAGACCGGATATGACTACCGATCTCAGCCCTCAAAACTTTTTGCTGTTGCATCAGCGGCGGTTGACTGAGAAGCTAAAAGAGCGATTGGGCTATCTGGGAATCTATTACAAGCGCAACGCTAAGACGTTTTTGCGATGTCTACCGCTGGTTGAACGAGAACAGCTTTTAAGTCAATTGCGGCTCGATTATCGGGCGATCATCCTAAACTATTTTATGGATGACACTGGGTTAAATCAAAGAATCGATGACTTTATAAATACGATTTTCTTTGCTGATATCCCCGTCGCTCAAATTGTTGAAATTCACATGGAGTTAATGGATGACTTTGCCAAACAGCTAAAATTAGAGGGGCGGAGTGAAGACATTTTGCTCGATTATCGATTGACTCTGATTGATACGATCGCGCATTTGTGTGAAATGTATCGGCGATCAATTCCCGGAGAGTCTTAAAATTTGCAAGTGAAGATTTATCGATCCGCGACTGGCTTTTGAAGCCTCCTAGAAACCATGAGTTCCTTAAAGAAAACCTACGTTCTCAAACTCTATGTCGCCGGAAACACGTCTAACTCAATTCGGGCGCTCAAAACATTAAACGATATTTTAGAGAAAGAATTTCAAGGAGTTTATGCGCTGAAAGTAATTGATGTACTCAAAAATCCGCAGTTGGCTGAGGAGGATAAAATTTTAGCAACGCCAACGTTAGCCAAGATTCTGCCTCCACCTGTTCGTAAAATTATTGGTGACCTTTCAGATAGAGAAAAAGTCTTAATCGGACTCGATCTTCTCTACGAAGAACTTCGTGAAGAGGAAATCGATAGCTAGAAAACGCTCAATAGACAATTTTTAGTAAACAAATTTAGTGTAGTCGCCTTCAGTTTTAGATGTTTGCGGCTCTGGTCTGAACCACACCTCTTATGAATCAAACGAATCAAAGCGAATCACGCAATCAAGTAGAAATGTCTGGTGTCCAAAAAATTCGCACCCTAATTGAGGGCTTTGATGACATTAGTCATGGAGGCTTGCCAATTGGTCGCACCACTCTGATCAGTGGCACATCAGGCACCGGAAAAACCCTCTTTGCCGCTCAGTTTCTCTATCACGGCATCACCCAATTTGACGAGCCAGGAATTTTTGTCACTTTTGAAGAATCGCCAGCAGACATCATCAAAAATGCATTGAGCTTTGGGTGGGATCTTCAGAAATTTATCGACGAAGGAAAGCTATTTATTCTCGACGCGTCTCCCGATCCCGAAGGGCAGGATGTGGTGGGAAACTTTGATTTATCGGCTCTGATTGAGCGAATTCAGTACGCCATTCGCAAATATAAAGCGCGGCGAGTGTCGATCGACTCCGTGACAGCGGTGTTTCAACAATATGATGCGGCGGGCGTGGTGCGTCGAGAGATTTTTCGATTGGTGGCACGACTCAAGCAGGTGGGTGTAACCACGATCATGACCACTGAACGGGTTGATGAATATGGTCAGGTGGCTCGATTTGGGGTCGAGGAGTTTGTCTCAGATAATGTGGTAATTGTGCGAAACGTTTTAGAGGGCGAGCGGCGCAGACGGACGGTTGAAGTGCTCAAACTGCGCGGCACCACTCACATGAAGGGCGAATATCCCTTCACGATTACCAATCAGGGGATCAATATTTTCCCGCTCGGAGCGATGCGCCTGACTCAGCGATCGTCTAATATCCGCGTCTCGTCTGGGGTGACGAGGCTCGATACGATGTGTGGCGGCGGCTTTTTTAAGGACTCGATTATCTTAACCACTGGGGCAACCGGAACGGGAAAAACGCTTCTGGTCAGCAAGTTTTTGCAGGAAGCGTGTCAGAGGGGCGATCGAGCCATCTTGTTTGCCTACGAAGAGTCTCGCGCTCAACTGTCTCGCAACGCCTATTCATGGGGCATCGACTTTGAGAATTTAGAGCAAAAAGGGTTACTCAAAATCATTTGTGCCTATCCTGAGTCGGCAGGGTTAGAAGATCATTTACAGATTATTAAGTCAGAGATCGCCGAATTTAAGCCGTCGCGGATTGCGATCGATTCGCTCTCTGCCCTTGCCCGTGGAGTCAGCAATAATGCCTTCCGCCAGTTTGTGATCGGCGTGACTGGGTTCGCCAAACAAGAAGAAATCACTGGATTCTTCACCAACACCACCGATCAGTTTATGGGTTCTCACTCGATTACCGACTCTCACATTTCGACCATCACCGACACGATCATCATGCTGCAATATGTGGAGATTCGCGGTGAGATGTCGCGGGCGCTCAACGTCTTTAAGATGCGCGGTTCTTGGCACGATAAAGGCATTCGTGAATACACCATCAGCGCTCAAGGTCCAGACATCAAAGACTCGTTCCGCAACTTTGAAGGCATCATCAGTGGTTCACCAACTCGGATTGCTATCGATGAAAAGACGGATCTGTCTCGGATTATTAAAAGTGTCAAAGATGGACAAGACTCATGACCCAACCGCTAGTCGGAATTATTATGGGCAGTGACTCAGACTTGCCCACGATGCAAGGCGCGATCGCTACCTGTGAAGAATTTAATGTGCCTTATGAAGTGAGAATTGTCTCAGCCCATCGCACCCCCGATCGCATGGTGGACTATGCCAAACAAGCCCATCTACGCGGACTCAAAGTAATCATCGCGGGTGCAGGCGGCGCAGCTCACTTGCCCGGAATGGTTGCTGCCTTGACGCTTTTGCCTGTGATTGGCGTGCCCGTGGCAAGTCGGCACCTTCAAGGCGTAGATTCTTTGTATTCGATCGTCCAAATGCCCGCCGGAATTCCGGTGGCAACCGTGGCGATCGGCAATGCCAAAAATGCAGGGTTGTTAGCGGTGCAGATCCTTGCAAGTCACGATCCTGCTCTGCTGGCACAGGTTCAGCGCTATCGCCAAAGTCTGGCTGACTCAGTGATGGAAAAACAAGCCAAGCTAGATGAGATGGGCTACGAGAAATATTTAGAATCTTGATCTACCCCTACCCAGATACCTTAGAACAGGGGACTTAAGCCCCTTGTTGCTTTGACAGCACCACGGAGTCCTAATGCAATTTTGTAGCGCCACATCGATGCGTCTTTTTGATTTACCCAAAAACGCTGACGTTGAAGTGGGCAGCTAACTCTTCTAGCAGAAAAAGTCCGGCAACCGAGTTTCCGGTCAGGTCGATCGCTGGACTGTACCCCGCGATCGCGCCCTGTTTAGGCACGATCGATAACAACGCTCCACTCACGCCTGACTTTGTGGGCAGTCCGACTCGCACGGCAAACGCGCCCGATGCTTCATAGAGTCCGCAGGTCAGCATTAAAGCATTGACGATTTGCTGATGCTGTCGAGCAACCCTACACGATGACGCGAGGAGTAAGCCCAATCGTGCCAAATCTTCGACGGTTCCTGATAAACAGCAGAGGTGATTATAAGTATCCAGCGCCGCCTCAACGGACGTTAAACATCCAGCTTGTGAGAGCATATTCGCGATCGCTCGGTTCGATTCATTCGCCATTGATCGCACTGAGGTCAGCATGGCTTGATCTAGCGTCAGATGGGTATCTGCGAGACGATTGAGCCATTCACACAACCCATCACATCGAGACGCACCCTCTTTCCCAGGTAAAAGAGAAGCTATGGCGATCGCCCCACTGTTGATCATGGGGTTACGGGGATGACCGCGATCGGCACTCAGTTGCGTGAGGGAGTGAAACGGCTGATCAGAGGGCTGCATTCCCACCTGCTTAAAAACTTCATCCGCGCCGAGTCGCTCTAAGGCAAACAGCAGCAAAAACGGCTTAATCACGCTCATTAACGCAAACGGTTGCCTGACTTCACCTGCCGAAATCGTGTTTCCGGTCGTTGTTTGAATCTGAACCGCAACCGTATTGGGCTTTATTTGAGCAAGAAGCGGAATATAGTCAGGCAGTCGTCCTAGTTGCGTTCTTGTTTTTGCAACTGCGACCCAGGCATCTAATTGATCCTGAGTTAATGTATTCAGTCCTACCAAAGAATTGTTCAAGGTCAATGCCTTTCTCTAGCTTCTCGCACGAAGGGAATAGACGTGAATTTCACGATCTAGACTCTAAACTCATCGGTGTCTTCGGTGTATTCGATCGGCAATACCACCATTAAATTATCACTGGGGCGTGGGATGTAATGAGAAGACAAGAACAGCTTATCGCCTTCTTTGTTGGAGTGAATTTTCTTAGCGGCTTCGATGCCTGCCTCGACTGCCATCTTGACCTCAGACACACTTCCTCGAACAATAATCGTCACGTAGGCACCGCTCACTTTCTCCATATTGACTAAGGTGACACGAGCAGCTTTTACCATGACATCTGCTACCGCCAGTGCTGGAGGTAAACCTCGCACTTCCACCATTCCAACGGCGTTACCCATACTATATTTCCCTTTCGATCTTGCGACGATACCATCACTCATTCTACGCAGGTTCTAAGGCTTTTTTGCAATGAGTCAGATCTTCCGCTTCGATCAAAGTTCGTCTGGGTTTATGCCCATTGCTCGTAAGCGTTCAGCTAGATGGTCTGCTCGTTGCCGTTCTGCATCTGCTCGTTGTCATTCTGTGTCTGCTCGTTCTGCTCCAGTAGGAATAATTTGCCCGTCACGATCGCACCACCGTAACCACAACCGTGTCACTTCTTCCTCAAATTGTCCTGACCACAGCGTCAAACCGATGCCTGCTGCATTTAACCAGACCGACTGCCCGATCGCGCGGATGCCGTCAGGCGAAGTCAGTTCTGGGTAGCCATCTGGCGAGATCGACCAGACCCGCAGCAAGGCTCCATCCATTTCATCTGCCCCTTGAATCTGCTGCAACGGGTCAAAGACACCGGAGTAGCGTAGCCCAATTTGGGCGTAAAGCTTTTTCTTGACAATCGTCTTGCCTTGCTGACGCGATTGCTGACTCAGCCTCACCTCGTCGCCTTCTGGGTTCGACACGAACTTGATGCAGACTTCGGGCAGTTTGCCAAATTCCCATACAAAGTAGGAGCGATTTTGCCGTTGGAAAAAGTCATCGGAGCGCTGCACGCCCAAACTCAGCAGGACATCGGGCACCATCGGATCACCTTTGAGCTTATAGAACAGCCTCACATTCGCAGCCGCTCAAAACGGAACTGGCAGCGCTTTAGAACGATAGAGCGGTTCGACGAGCAAGCGCTGCTGCTCATCAGATTGAAAATTGTCCACAGGGGTATCGTTCTCGATCGTCAGATGGCTAATGTCACGCTCAGTGAAAATTTCTTCATCGTTGAGAAGTTGTTTCATGGGCAGTAATCAAACCCGATGTTTTATTATCGTCTGACTTGAATGGACTCAGCCGTGATCGTTGGTTGTTCAAGATGAGGCACATGTCCGCAGTGCTGAATCCAACGCAGTTGGCTCGTCGGAATGGCAGTTCTAAATCGCTCTGCATCTTGAGTGCCTAAAATTTGATCCGAGTCGCCCCAGAGAATGAGGGTTGGCTGCGAAATCTGCGAAATTTTGTCCTTAAGGAAGTTATAGCCGCCGGTTTTGGTGAATGCGATAATCGATCGACTCCAGCCAGGTCGTTGCAGATGCAGCGCGGCACAAAGCTCGGCATCGGCAGTCACCAAGTGGCGATCGACATACGCCTTTAAACTCACTTGGCGACGAACGTTAGGCTGGCGCAGAAACTCGGTGGCTAAATAACCAAGCGGTGGTACCAGAAACTTAGAGACAGCCGGACCTGCGGCAAATCCGGCACTGTCAATGAGCACGAGTTGTGCGACCGCTTCAGGATAGGTGAGCGCAAAATCGATCGCCGCTGCCCCGCCCATCGATGCCCCCACTAAAATCACGGGCTGGTTAATCAAAGTCTTCCAGAATGCGTGTAAGTGGGTTTTGATAGCAGTCGGATCGAATGAGGCTGAGATCGGACGATCGGTAAACCCAAATCCTAGCAAATCGACTGCCCAAGTGTCTTGCTGATCGGCAAGGAGCGGCAGGAGCCGTCGAAACTCAAAGACGGAGCTATCAAACCCGTGGAGGAGCAAAATTGGGGTTCCGCCTGCGCCTTGATGGACGTAAGCCGTTTCGATCGGGTCTTCGATCAAGGGAGTCGCGATCGCTTGACGAGTGATCTGATGTGCCAGCGCGATCGAGGTTGCTTCGCTAAGACGGGCAACGTCAGCAGGTAAAAAATTCGCAAACATCTCTTCAGTATATTCTGATTCGAGACTCAAACTTTACACAGCACGCACCTAGAGCGATCGCCTCCTTAAGCGCCAACAGCTTCCGGTCACAGAAGTGTAAAGACTTTACATTTGAGGGCGAAAGAATTGCGTGTTTGTTCTTAAAGAATGAGTGTTCTACGGACATTCGGGGAAAAATAGCGGCGGCTGTTCAGTCATCTCTAGCCCCTAGTCACCTTGCGAGGAGTTTAACATTATGGAATTTACTGGGTCATCTGCTTGGAACCGGAACTCGCTGTCCCCCGATGCTGCACCTGCGGTGGCTGCGAGTAGCAATCCTCTCGCAGCCCCGATTTCCACTCTCGCATTGCAGACTCGTGCAGCCACGTCTCTACTATTTATAGAGGCTAACGTCACGGACTATCAGAGCCTGGTAGCAGGGGTGAAGGCGGGAACTGAGGTTCATATACTCGACCCGATCGCCGATGCAGTCACCCAAATTACCCAAACTCTTGTAGGGCGCACTGGCATCTCTAGCCTCCATATCGTTTCGCATGGCGAGGCAGGTGGATTGCAGTTAGGCAGCACTGAGTTAGATGGGCAAAACCTCGATCGCTATGCGACGCAAATAGGATCTTGGTCACAGGCGCTGACTGCGGATGCAGATATTCTGCTTTATGGCTGCAATGTTGCACAGGGCTCACAAGGTCTTGCTTTTGTGCAGCGTCTAGGGCAGATGACTGGGGCGGATATTGCCGCATCTAATGATCGGACAGGCGATCAAGCAGAAGGCGGGAACTGGACGTTAGAAGTTCACACGGGTAATATTGCGGCGGGTCTGGTCTTTCAGGCATCTACCCTGGCAAATTATCATCACGTATTGCCCGTTGATCTGCTGTCTCCGATCGATCCCGCTTTAGTCAGTGGAAGTGATAGCACGGGCGGCAGCTTGGGCACGGGCTCAGTGAGCAATGACGGACGCTATATCGTCTTCACGAGCAATTCGGGCAGTTTGGATGCCACCGACAAAAATGGCAAATCAGATGTGTTTTGGCTCGATCGTCAAACTCAAACGCTAAAACTCGTCAGCCACAATCTCGGCAAAACAGGTAGCTCGAATGGGTCTTCATCGAACGCGGTGATTAGTGGCGATGGCTTGTCGGTGGCGTTTGTGAGCGATGGAACTGATCTCGCCTCTGGTGATCAAAACTCGCAAAAAGACGTGTTTTTGTGGAAATGGGACAGCGCGACTAGCACCGACACGCTGCGTCTAGTGAGCGGCACCAACAATGGCGAAGTTTCAAGTGGAGATTCCTATAATCCTGTTATTAGTGATAACGGTCAGTACGTCTCGTTTTTGAGCGATGCGACAAACTTGACTTCTCCCTTGGCTAGCAATGCTGACACTAATAATCAGCCTGATGTCTTTCAGTGGGATGGATCAGCGAGCACAAATGCACTCATGCTCGTCAGCCGAAATCGCAGTAAAAACGGGAGTGGCAACAAAGGGGTATCGACCAATTTTTCAATGAGTCGAGATGGCAATTTTGTCGCCTTCAGCAGCAATGCCAGTAATTTAGTTGCCTCCTCGATCGACCTCAATGGCTTTACTGAAGATGTGTTTCGCTGGGGTCGTGTAAATAACATGATGACCTTAATCAGTAGTAGCCCAACCGGAGCGAACGGGGGATCGGTTAACCCAGTTATCAGCAATGATGGGAGCCGCATCGCTTTTATGAGCGCAGCAACTAACCTAGATGCACTGGATAACGACAACGCGGAGGACATCTTTTTATGGGATAGTGCTAGTACCATTGCCAACAAGATTCGCTTGATCAGCGTCAATAGCGCTGGAACCAATAGTGGTAACAAATCAGCCGATCCCTTTGCTGCGAGTGGCTCTCTCAACCCAGTCATAAGTGGGGATGGGAAGTATGTAGCGTTTACCAGCTACTCCACAGATTTGACGGCGGCGGCTGACACGAACAACAAGCAAGACGTATTTGTCAGAGACGTTGATGCGTCCACCACTTTTCTAGTGAGTGGTAACAGTGCTGGGGTGTTTGGCAACGATGTCTCGTCTGACCCGTCAATTAGCGGAGACGGCAAGCGAATTAGTTTTGCCAGCAGTGCCAGCAATCTAGTGATGGGTGACACGAATGGCAAGCGCGATGTCTTTGTTCATGATTTAACGGATGGCACGACCTCGCTGATCAGCCGCAGTGCAACTGCGATCGGAGATAACGATTCTCCCGCAGATGACCCCACTAGCATCTCAGTCTACACGTCTGCAATCAGCGCCGACGGAAATTTTGTGGCGTTTACCAGTCTAGCCAGCAATCTGGTCAACCGGGACGGCAATAGCGCGGCTGATGTGTTTATCGCCCAGTTGCCGACGGTCGCAGATCCAACTAGCGCGGTTAGTTTGGTATCTCGTCAAGGGTCTGACCCAGCGCTTACGCCCAAGACGGGGAGTGAAGACGCGACGCTGATGGGCAACTCAGTGAGTGCTGATGGTCGCTATGTGGTTTATACGAGCAAGGCTCCTGAATTAGCGCCTAACGATGTCAATAGCGCTCAAGATGTGTTCGTTAGAGACAATCAGACCAACACGGTGACGCTGATTAGTCGCAACTCAGGAGGTTCGTCAGGAAATGGAAATTCTTATAGTCCAGTCATCAGTCGCGACGGTCAGTTTGTTGTTTTTGTCAGCGACGCATCTGATTTGGTGGCGGGTGACACGAATGGAGCCTCCGATCTCTTTTTATGGGAACAATCGCAGCCCAATACTCTGACGCTGATCAGCAAAATCAACGGCGGAACGACGAGCGGTAATCAGGCTTCGCTAAATCCGATTATTAGCGGCAATGGTCAATATGTCGTGTTCACCAGTCTGGCAAGTAATCTGGTAAGTGGCGATGGCAACACAAAACAGGATGTGTTTGTCTGGGAGCGATCGACCAAAACAACTACGCTGGTCAGCCATGCGAATGGGAACTCGAACAGCAGCGATGGCACCTCTGAGAATGCGTCGATTAGCGATGACGGACGGTTCATCACCTTCACGAGTGACGGCACGAATTTAGTGACAACGCCGACGACTGCCCAAAACCAGGTGTTTCTCTGGGATCGCCAAACCACTTCGCTTTCACTGATTAGTCAAAATAGTGCAGGCACGATCGCTAATGCAGACTCAGATAACGCCGTTATCAGTGGCGATGGACAATATGTTGCTTTTACAAGCAATGCAACAAATTTGTTTGGCAACGATACTAACGCGGCTCAGGATGTGTTCATTCGAGATTTGGTCAAGAACACAACGACAGCGGTGAGTGTTGATTCTGCGGGAGCTTATGGCACTGTGAGTGGCGGTGCACCTGCGAGTGGAGCGTTTGCAACAAGTCCGGTGATCAGCAGCTATGGAGGTAAAGTGTATGTCGCGTTTACCAGCACCTTTAATACGTTAGTCGCCACTGATACCAACACGGCTCAAGATGTGTTTGTCCGCGAAATTGATATTAATGATCCGACTAAGAGCCGAACGATTTTAGTTAGCGTTGATAAAAACGGCAGCGATAGTGGCACAGGCAGCGGAACGGGTGGCTCATTTGGCGGAACTGGCTCATTTAGCCCTCTGCTCAGCCAAGATGGACGGTTTGTGGCGTTTACCAGCTACTCTAATAATCTTGTTACCAGTGACACGAATGGCGCACAAGATGTTTTCGTCCGAGATTTACTGCTCAACACCACAACGCTAATCAGCCAGAACAGTGCCGGAACCGATAGTGGACAAGGGGATTCTAGTGTTCCAGTACTCAGTGCTAGTGGTGGCTATATTGCTTTTGTTAGCGATGCAGGTGATCTAGTTTCGGGCGACTTTAACAATAAGTTTGACGTGTTTGGTCAAGCACTGCTGCCCGTGGTGAGTCTGACTACGATCGACGCAACTGCCAGTGAAACAACGCCCGCTAGCGATCCGTCAATCTATCAAATCAAGCGCAATAGCAACGCGGGAGAACTGACCGTTAAACTCGCGATCGACCCAACTAGCACGGCTGCGGCGACGGATTATGATCTGTCTGTCGATCCGGCATTGGCGACGATCGTCAGTGTCTCAGCCACTGAGATTATTCTAAAATTCTTGAGTGGCACAGACACGATCGACCTCAAGCTGACTCCTAGAGACGACATTCAAGCGGAACCAGACGAGACTTTAAAGCTAGTGATCACCGCAGACGCAACCAATTCGGGGTATGCGATCAGCACGAGTGACAACACAGCGACGACGACTATTTTGGCAAACGATACCGTTGTCATCAACACGAACGATAGTGGGGAAGGATCACTTCGTCAAGCAATCATTAACGCGAATGCATTCGCTGGCGTTAATACAATCAGCTTTGCAATTCCGGGGACTGGAGCGCAAACGATCGCCCTACAGTCTGCTCTACCAATTCTCAGCGATCGCGTCACCATTGACGGCACAACTCAAACCGGATATATCAATGCTCCTTTAATTGTTTTAGACGGCGCGGCTGCCGGAACAACTAGCGGATTACACCTCTCTGCCGGAAGTAGCACTATTCAAGGACTTGCGATCAAAAATTTTGTTCAAGACGGCATTTTGATTGATACTCAAGGCGGCAACACCATTCAGCAAAACGATCTTTCGGCAAACCAAGGATCGGGGGTGGCGATCGTCGGCACAATTACCGGAAACCGAATTCAGGGCAACACATTCACGGGCAATACGGGCTTAGGCATTGACCTTGGCAACGATGGTGTAACTGCCAATGATCCAGGCGATGGAGACAGCGGAGCAAACGATCTGCAAAACTTTCCGGTGTTAACGATCGCCGAGCCAGTCGGAACGGGAGCCGCGATCGGTGGAACCCTAAATAGTGCCCCAAGCGTTCAGTTCCGGGTTGAATTTTTTAGCAATGATGCAACGGGTACGGCTCAAGGCAAAACCTTCCTCGGCTTCACAGATGTCACCACCGATGCAACCGGCATTGGAACATTCAGCTTTACGGCTGCTGGGGTCGCCCTCGGAGAGCTAATCACCGCTACTGCAACAGATGCGAGTGGCAACACCTCAGAGTTGTCGGTAGCAAAAGCAGTCGTAGTTCCCACCGTTAGTTTGGATGCAACACCAGTCAAGTTGCCAGAAGGGACTGCAACATCTACCGCGTTTCCCTTTATTATCACCCTATCTCAGCCCAGCACCCAAAGTGTTGTTGTCACCTACGGCACCTCTGATGGCACTGCGACGATCGCGGATAGCGATTACATGCCTGCTGTCAACGCCAGCATTACCTTTGCTCCGGGTCAAACGACCCAAACGATTAACATCAACACGATCCCCGATAATCACTACGAACCCGATGAAACCTTTACTGTTACGCTAAACGGAGCGACAAATGCGACATTAACTACTGCGGTTAGTGCGACCGGTACGATTCAAAATGATGATCAGCAGCCGACAATCACGATCGCGAACGTCAGTCAGAATGAAACAGACAGTGGTTCTACACCCTTTGTTTTTACAGCGAGTTTATCAAATCTTAGTACCGAAATCGTCACGGTAGATTATGCGACGGCAAATGGCACCGCAACGTTGGCAGACAATGACTACATCGCCACATTAGGCAGCTTAACCTTTTTGCCAGGTCAACTCACTCAAACATTTCAAGTTTTAGTCAATGGGGATACCAAATTTGAACCTAATGAAACTTTCCAGGTGACGTTGACGAATCCTAGTAACGGCACGATCGTACCCATTGCCAGCACCGCTACTGGAACGATTCTCAACGATGATCCGGGTCCCACGTTAAGCATTACAACCCCTGCTGCCCAGCTTGAAGGCACAAGCGGGACCACTACTCCTTATCTATTCGTCGTCAATCTCAGTCAATCGAGCAGCCAGGAAGTTACGGTGAATTATGCGACGATCGACGACACCGCGACGATCGCGGATAACGATTACACGGCTGCATCAGGAACCCTTACATTTGCACCCAATACCACCAGTCAAACTATCATAGTCTTCTCGCAAGGTGACAGAAAGTTTGAGGTCGATGAGCAGTTTTTCGTTAAGCTGACGAATTCAAACAATGCCAACCTTTCTGCCACTGATCAGGCAACGGGCATCATTACCTCTGATGACACTACTCCTCCGACGCTGCAAATCCTGGGCACAACGGCATTAGAAGGCAATAGTGGCACCACCGCTTATAACTTTGTTGTTTCTCTATCGGATGCCAGTTATCAAACTATTACGGTCGATTACGCTACAGCGGATCAGAATGCAACGATCGCCGATCACGATTATCAAGCTGCGTCTGGCACCCTGACGTTTGCCCCTAATGAAACGCTCAAAACCATTACTGTTTTAGGAAATGGAGATAACAAATATGAAGACACTGAAACGTTTTTAGTAAACCTCAGCAATTCCTCAAATGCCACAATCTCAGGATCTGTTGCGACGGGAACGATCACGAATGATGATCCTCTTCCTCTAGTCAGTATTAACGATGTGAGCAATGCTGAAGGAGACACGGGCACTACTAAGAATGATCTATTTACTGTTAGTTTAAGCAATCCGACGGATCAAACTGTCACGGTCGATTTTGCAACCGCAGATGGCACAGTTCCTAACAGTTCTGCAACAACATCTGATAATGACTATTTGAGTGCTTCGGGAACAGTTACGTTTAATCCAGGCGAGATCACTCAAACAATCACGGTTGTTACAAATGGCGATGCGAATTTTGAGAAAGACGAAGATTTCTCTGTCAATCTTAGCAATGCAAAACAAGCTGGAATTCTGAAAGCTCAAGGCAAAGGAACGATCGTGAATGACGATATGGCTCCGACACTGAAAATTGACAGTGTGAGTCAGAATGAAGGTGATCAAAATACGACTGAGATGGTCTTTACTGTCAGTCTCTCTGCTACCAGCAGCGATCCAATTACAGTAGACTATGTGACTCAGGACGGTACGGCGACGATCGCAGATAACGACTATCAATCAAAAACAGGCACCCTCACATTTGCGCCCAACACGCTGACCCAAACCTTTGCTGTGCTCGTCAATGGCGATACCAAGCTAGAAGCAGACGAAACCTTCAATGTCATGTTGCGGAACCCTAGCACGGGTGCGTTGATTTCTGCAACTGAGGGCATCGGCATCGGCACTATTAAAAACGACGATCTCCAACCGACGATCGGCATCGACCAGAGAATCAGCATCACCGAAGGCACGAGTGGCACCCTCACCGTCAGCCTCTCTAACCCCAGCACTCAACCCGTCACCGTTCACTATGACTCGGCAGATGGTACGGCAACGATCGCGGATAACGATTACACGCAAGTATCTGGGACGCTCACCTTCAACCCTGGCGAACTGAACAAAACGCTCACCGTTTCGACCATAGCCGATACCAAATTTGAAGGCGACGAAGACTTTACAGTCACACTAAGTCAAGCCGGAAATGCAGATGTCTCAGTGGCTTCAGGGCAAGGAGTGATTACGATCGTCGATGATGACTCTCGCCCCACCATCAGCATCGATAACCTTTCTCAAAACGAAGGCAACAGTGGCACGACTTCTTATGTGTTCACGGCGAGTCTCTCAAATGCCAGCATTGAGACGATTACAGCTAACTATGACACGAGCGATGGCTCGGCAACCTTGGCAGACAACGATTATGTCAAAGCCTCTGGCGTGATCACGTTCAACCCCGGTGACTTGAGCCAGAAAATTACAATTTTGGCAAACGGCGATACTACGTTTGAACCAGACGAGAACTTTAACGTCACTCTCAGTGGAGCCACCAAAGCCACCATTTCTGCTGCCGCCGGAGTCGGGAAAGGCACCTTGCTCAATGATGACAATCCGCCTCGCCCCACTATTCGCATTGACGGTGGGGTGACTCAAAACGAGGGCAACCTAGGGTCAACGACCGCCTATGTGTTTAACGTCATGCTTTCAACGAGTTCGCTTCAGGCAGTGACGGTCGGCTATACCACGAAAGACAATTCGGCAACCACGCTTGACAACGACTACATGGCTCAGTCTGGCATTCTCACTTTTGCACCAGGCACCCTCAGCCAAAAAATTACGGTGTTTGCAATAGGAGACAACACGCTAGAAAGTGATGAAAGCTTCTTTATTGACCTACAAAACCCCAGCAGCAATGCCGATATTTCAAATGCTGATGGGCGAGGAATCGCAACTTTAATCAATGACGATCGCCGTCCTACCCTCAATATCGACAGCCCGACTCAGCGAGAAGGGGCAAGTGGCGACATCACCCCGATCGAGTTTGGGGTCACGCTCTCAAATCCTACTAATCAAACGGTGACGGTAGATTATGGCACGAGCAACGGCTCCGCGACGATCGCGGACAACGACTATACTCAAGCGTCTGGCAAACTCACCTTTAACCCCGGTGAGGTCAAAAAGACGATCACGGTATCTGCCACGGGTGATAACAAGTTTGAACCAGACGAAACGTTCACGGTGCAATTAACGGGCGCAAATAACGCAGACATTACCGGAACAGGTCAAGGTACTGGCACTTTACTCAACGACGATTTTGCCCCGACGATTAGTGTTGACTCTACTAACGCGAGTCAGCCCGAAAATGGGGCGAGTCCTAATCTATTTGTAGTCACACTTTCAAATCCCACGGCTCAAACGGTCACAGTAAATTACGATACGAGCGACGGCACCGCGACACTTGCCGATAACGATTATGTTCGCGCTACTGGAACTCTGACGTTTGCCCCCACTGAGACAAGTAAAACGATCACCGTTGCTGCGGTTGGTGACACAAAGTATGAGAGCAACGAAACCTTCAACGTCAATTTGAGCAACGCGACAAACGCGACTATTCCGGTAAGCACGATTAGCGGCACGATCGTCAACGATGATCCTATGCCAACCATTAGCCTCAGCGCCGCCAATCCTAGTCAGCCCGAAGGCAGCAGCGGCACTACGCCCTATGCATTTACAGCGACGCTCTCAAATCCCAGCAGCCAAGCGATTACGGTTGGTTATGGCACCGCCGACGGTACGGCAACGCTCATGGATAATGACTATCTGCAAGCGACTGGAACGTTGAGCTTTGCGCCGACCGAAACCAGCAAAACTTTTACGGTGTTTGCCAATGGTGATACGAAATATGAGGATAACGAAACCTTTACCGTTAGTCTGAGTAATGCTGCGATCGGCAGCATGATTTCAACCCAGAATGGCAGCGTTGTTGCCACGATCGCGAATGACGATACACGCCCCACCATTAGCTTGACCCCCAACACGCTCAGTCAGCCAGAAGGCAATAGTGGCTCTACTCCCTATGTCTTCACCGTTGCCTTATCAGCAGCGAGCAGTGAAATCATTACCGTCGCCTATAGCACCGCAGATGGTACGGCAACCGCCGCAGGAAGCGACTATACTGCCGTTTCTGGCAAGCTCACATTCAATCCTGGTGAAACCAGTAAAAATCTAACCGTCAATGCCATCGGTGATACTCGCTTTGAGAAAGACGAAACCTTTCAACTCAACCTGGCTAATCCAACGAACGCAACCCTGACCACTGCCGTCAGCGCTACAGCTACGATCGTCAATGACGACAAAGATTTAGGCATCATCAGCGACTCCGGCATTCTCTGGCGCAACCAGCAGACAGGCGACACGCTATTATGGCAACTCAACAGCACCACCTTTGCTGGAAGTAGCCAATTGCCGACTCAGGCACCTACCTGGCAGATCGAAGCAAAAGGAGACTTTAACGGGAACGGTAGCTTAGACATTCTCTGGCGCAATACAGCGACCGGGGAAATCAACATCTGGTTGATGAACGGGACGGATTTAGGCTCGATCGTCACGCCCTCCAGTATGCCTAAAGTGCCAGATCTAGCTTGGAAGGTAGAAGGCGTTGCAGATTTTACGGGCGATGGCAAACTCGATCTGCTGTGGCGCAACTACCAAACCGGAGAAATTGCCACCTGGAATCTGAATGGCACCACTCTAATTGACGCTTCTTATTTACCGCGTGTGCCTGATCTAAGCTGGCAGATCGAAGGCATTGGTGACTTTAACGGCGATCGTAAAGCTGATTTACTGTGGCGTAATGACCAGACAGGTGAGAATGCAATCTGGCTGCTAGATAGAACAAAATTTTCTAGTGCTGTCTACTTACCACCCGTAGCAGATTCACGATGGCAGATTGAAGGCATTGGTGACTTTAATAGAGATGGAAGCCTCGACCTGCTGTGGCGTAACAAAGCAACCAACGAGATCGGCACCTGGGAACTCAATCGCACAGCCTATGTTACAGGTTCGCTCTTCTCCACTAGCTTAGATTCCACATGGCAAGTTCAAAAGATTGGCGATTTCAATCAGGATGGCAATCTCGATATTCTCTGGCGTAACACTCAGTCGGGTGACAATAAGATCTGGTATTTGAATGGCACGACCTACGCTACGAGTGTAGACCTACCGACTAGATCGGATCGCAACTGGGTCATTTCTGACATCGGTGACTTTAGTGGCGACGGTAGCCTCGATCTGCTGTGGCACAACGCTCGATCGGGCGAAACCGACATCTGGAAGCTAGATAGCAGTCCTTATAGTGGAGAGACTTTCCTGCCTAAAGTTCCCGATTTGGGGTGGCAAGTTCAAGCAACGGGTGATTTTAATCGAGACGGCGCTATAGATATTCTCTGGCGCAATTATCGAGATGGAACCGTTGGTTTTTGGCAGATGAATGGTCCTACGCTGACTGCCGGGGTCTACTTACCGTCCGTTACAGACACTGCGTGGAAAATTGAAGGAGTTGCTGACTTCCATCATGATGGCTTCTTAGACCTCTTCTGGTATAACGACAACACGGGGCAAGCCGCCATCTGGACGCTCAATGGCATGAGCCTCAAACAAGGCATCTATCTGCCCACTCCAGGTCCTAACTGGCAAGTGCAGGCAATTAAAGACTTTGATCAAGATGGCAACGTAGATATCTTGTGGCGGAGTCAAACCGGACAGGTTGCTATCTGGAAGATGAAGGGGACCACTCTGGTGTCAGGCACCTATCTGCCTAGTGTTCCAGATTCAAATTGGCAAATTCAAGAGGTTGGAGATTTTAACGGCGATGGCAAACCGGATATCCTCTGGCGCAACTACAGCACGGGCGAGAACGCGATTTGGCAGATGAATGGTATGAAATTTGAGAAGGCTCTCTATCTACCTTCAGTCACTGACCTGAGTTGGCACGTCGAAGGCTTGCGAGACTATAACGGCGATGGAACGTTAGATTTACTCTGGCGTAATTATCGCACTGGACAGAACGCCATCTGGTTGATGAATAGTGATGAAACTACGATCGGGCTGGGAGTCTACTTACCTCGACTTGACCCAAATTGGTCGATTGCGGGTGTCGATGATTTTCAAGGCAGTTCGATCGAGTGAGAACGTCTCAGGTTTGTAGACATGCCCCGATTTGAAAGTCATGCTTTAGGATCAAGATCAGAGAGACTTCACGCTTAAAGTCTCTCCACCTAACACTTGGTCAACTGTTTTCCTTTGGGTCAGTCGTGAATCTCCCCAGTCAAGAAAGTAAAAGTCGTGACGATCGAGGCTTAGAGCAACGGTCTCTAAGGTCCCACCCGTTAAAATATGGACAGGTATTTTTTAGCCCGGGTGCTCATTTTAGCTATCGAGTCATCGGGGCTTGCTGTCGATTGTTCGATCGAGAAACCCTTCCTTACCCTTGCTGTCGCATTGAGTGGCACAGCAAAGAACCGAGTTGGCGACGCATCGGCAAACGTTTGATCGCGGATTTAGCGACCAGAAATAGTCCGTCTTACAGCGTCGAAATTGTCGGGCAAGCAATGCAAGAACCGCTGGTGGTGACGCTCTATTCAGTCAAACTGCCGCAGCCACTCAAAGAATGGTGGGTTTCTAGCAAGCCGTCTACTTCAGAGATCGCGGATTTGATCTGGCTAGACTCGGCTGAAGAAATCAAAATCGAGGGATAAACAGCGCTTCCCCAATGGGGATGCAAGATGCCGCAACAGTTGCCAAATTGAGTGGTCGAGTAGCCCAAGGTCGATCGTATAACGGCTACATCATCCAGTCGTAGTGTTCCCGCTTGGGATAGGAGAGGATGTCCGGTTCGGGGATCAAACAAGTCTGCGAGGTGTCCTGCTTGACGAAGCGTGTGGATGATCGCCAGCCCAAATTCTAAAAACCGTTGCCGAAGCTGTTGTTTTTGAGCCTCGGTTTCGGGCGTAAACTGCATCAATTCTATTTGGCAGGGCTGCAAGACGACTAGCACCGATCGAGCAGGCGATGACCAATCGGGCAACAGTCGAGGCAAGTTTTGGCAAATAAACGGGTTGGGTGCGTGAATGGAGTATTGCATAGAGAAGCCAGTCGAGGGCGTAGCCACTAGCTAAACTGCTGGGCATAGAATCGAGCATAGCGCCCCCCCTCAGCAATGAGTTCAGAATGAGTGCCGGATTCTACGACTCGACCTTTCTCTACGATTAAAATACGATCGACGCGTCGCACAGTTGCTAGACGGTGAGCAATGATAAACACGGTGCGCCCCTGCATGATTCGCTCTAAGGCTTCTTGAACGAGCGATTCAGATTCAGAATCAAGGGCAGAGGTGGCTTCGTCAAGAATCAGAATTCGGGGATTGAGCAACACGGCACGAGCGATCGCCAACCGCTGTCGCTGTCCGCCTGACAAATTCACACCACGCTCACCCACCCAAGTGTCATAACCATCTGAAAGCTGACTGATGAACTGATGCGCGTTGGCAATTTTGGCGGCTTCTTTGACCGCATTCAAGTCAAAATCGAGTTGACCAAAGGCAATATTTTCAGCGATCGTTCCTGAAAACAACGTCGTCTCTTGCGGCACGATCCCAATTTGTCGCCGCAAACTACGAAGTGAGACATCTCGCACATTCGTGCCATCGACCCAAATGTCGCCTATTTGGGGATCATAAAATCGAGGAATCAAATTCACCAGGGTGGTTTTTCCGGCTCCTGATGCCCCGACAAGCGCAATCATTTCTCCGGGCAAAACTAACAGATTTAAGTCTTGCAAAACGGGTCGATCGGGCTGGTAAGAAAAGGTGACGTTGCCGAATTCGACTTTTCCCATCACGGGGGCAAGCATCGGCGCGTTGGGCTTCTCGACGATCGTCGGTTGCAATTTCAGGAGATCAAAAATCCGATCGACCGATGCCTCTCCCTGCTTAAACTCGTTATAACTGCTGGTAATTGTGGCGATCGGCTCAAACAGCAGCGCCACGGCGGTGACATAGCTAATAAATCCGCTTCCGGTCAACTGCCCTTGAGAAATCTGCCATCCGCCTAACAGCAGCAATGACAGCATACTCAACGCTTCGAGCGATCCCACTACGGGATATTGAGAAGCTCTGAGTCGTTCCATTGCATAGCGGGCTTGGCGATTGCGCTCTGCCTCACGACTGAAGCGATCGATGACATATTCCTCTGCTGCAAACGCTTGCACTAAGCGAATGCCGCTCAACATTTCAATAATCAGCCCTGACAGATCAGACACTCGACTTTGGCTGCGATGAGATAGCTTTCGCAGGCGCTCTCCAAACCAGCCAATAATCACTGCTAGCAGCGGCGCAATAATCAGAGTCGCTAGCGTCAGTTGCCAGTTGACCCAAATCATGTAGCCCAACACGGCAATCAGTCGCAGCACGTTGGGCACAAACTCGTGAAATAACTTATTGACCACCTCGCCAATGCGATCGACATCCTCGGTGAGTCGATATGCCAGATCTCCGGTTTGCATCGTCTCAAAATAGCTGAGACTGAGATGTTGCAGATGGGCATAGGCTTGTTGACGCAACTGGAGCGCGATCGACAGCGCCGCTTTTGCCATCAGGGTATCTTGCCCATATTGCACTATCTTTTGCCCAACCCACACAACCGCCGCAAAACTCGTAAGCTCAGCGAGGGCACCCACTTTCCCCGCGCCAATCAACTCTGCCATTCGCCCCGCCAGCCATGCCAAAACAGGCCATGTAGCCGTAAACATCAGGGTGCAAACCATTGCCTGAGCAATGATCTTCCACTGGGGGCGAAGATAGGTGGAGAGTTGCCAATAGTTAGAACGGTGTTTCAATGGCGGCTGGACTTGCGTTCTTGGTAGATGTGAAAGACAGAAGGTAGAAGCGAAACAACGATAATGATCAGAATAATCGGCAAGAGATATTTATCAACATCTGGAATCACTGCTCCTAAAGAATAGCCCAACAGCGTCACGCCAAACGTCCAGATCAATCCCCCGATGACGTTATAAGACAGAAACGTGCGATAGTGCATTGCCCCAATCCCTGCCACGATCGGCGCGAAGGTGCGAACGATCGGCACAAATCGCGCCAGCACGATCGCTTTCTTGCCATATTTCTCGTAAAACCCTTGGGCAGAGACTAAATGCTTTTTGTGAAACAGCCAGGAATTTTCTCGCTGAAATAGTCTTCGTCCAAATCGATTCCCCGTCACATAGCCGACACTATCTCCTAAGACAGCAGCTACAAAACAGCCCAACGTCAAATATTGAATGTTGAGTATGTCTTGAGAGGCTAGAAATCCAGCCGTAAATAACAGACTGTCTCCCGGCAAGAAGAACCCGATCAGTAATCCAGATTCTGCAAAAATGATCGCCCAAATCACGAGATGAGCTGAGATCGGACCAATTTCCTTAAACCATTGCCCCAGGTGAGCCGCATCAAAATTCATTTGTTCCTCACTTCACACGCTGCGTTTGCTTTCGTTGCATCACCCAGATTATCAAAGCTACGATCAGACTGCCCAAACCAATCTTTGAGTCGGGAGCTAAATAATCATCGACTCGATCGTAGTGCTCTCCCAATAGATATCCGGCATCAGTTAATATCGTCATCCAGATCGCAGTGCCGATCGTGGAGTAACCCAAAAAAGGCGTTAACCGCATCCCACTCATTCCTGCTGGTAGAGGATTCAGCGTTCTCACTCCGAGCACCAGACGACCCAACAGCACCGCTTTGTTGCCATGACGATCAAACCAGCGATTTCCTTTCGCGAATGAAGGCTCTCTTACCTTTACATAGCGAAATGATCAGCTTCCAGGAGCTGCGTCATTAAGTTTTCTAACGGTCGTGCTCGATTCTTGCTCTCGTTTTGGGATAAACGGTGTAGCCTGAAGGCTTTATGAATGAGTGCTTCCAGGGTTACGCTGAATAGTTCAGTTAACAACGGGCTCTACTGGGCTCGAACCAGTGACCGACCGCTTAGAAGGCGGTTGCTCTATCCACTGAGCTAAGAGCCCCGGCTGCAAATGGAGTCAGGATTTTTGTCTCCGACTGATTAGACATTATACAATTCTAACGAGCTTGCGAGCGCTTCCTAACAGATTTGTTCTCATTCTATAGACTGTCAGACCCAGAAATAATGTCTCAATATCACAAATAAGCCAGATCTTCTCTGACTTGTGTGTACACTGAAAGCCAGAAAAAGGGAATTTAAAGGAGGTGTGTTGATTATGAAAAAATTCCAGGAGAGGATTTTTTGAGGTTACACCGCTGGTAGCCTTTTCTCTTCAAACTCCAGTAGAGAGCCTGTTTTGAGTCGAAGCTTTCACGCATTCATGTTTCAAACCCGCCGCCCCCTAACCTCGACAGGAGATAACTAGCTGTTTTATGTTCATTCTGAAACGGCAGGATGTGGAAATCTCCAGCATCCAACACCCCAAACGAGATCAAAAGATTCCAATTCTTAGCTATCAGGGACTCACCTTTCGCCTGATCAGTGTGTTTAATGCTAACCAAGAAGAGGAGGCGCGGGCATTGTGGCGCGATTTAACCGACAATCAAGGCAAAGCTTGCGTTTTATTAGAAGAACCCGATCGCTACAGCATTTGGGGCAAAGTGCGGCTCGATCAGTTAGCGCACGAAACTCAAGAGAATGAGGCTATTGGCTCAACGGCTCCTATGCTGACTCAAGCTTGTCTGCTGATGCTGCAAGCAATGTACATCGACATTGGAGACTTGATGGGGGTTAAACAGGCAGTCACCTTTCAAAAAGATATTGCTGATGTGTTTCGACAGGGGCGGTTTCCGCAAACCGAGTCGCCCGATGCCATTAAGCAACTGCTGACCGTCAACCCGCTTGATAGTCTGCAAACCCCCGCGTGGCAAGAAGCTCATCTGACGCTTCTCTTGCAAGATCTGCACCGCATCGGCAAAAACTACTTTGGCAAATCTCCCTTCATTCCCCGAACCCTCGAAGCGCTGCAAGACCTGCCTGCGGGTGAACGTAGCCGCTTCTTGGCGTGGATGGCTCGATCGCCCGGTGGCAATCTGTGGCACTAGCCTCAAAAATCTTCATCCAGTGCCTGCGAGTGCAGTAACATACACCATTGCCTCCGCTGAATCTGCATTTTTCCTTTAATCGCTCTACTTTTTAGTCTATGAGTACCTCGATCGATAAATCTGCTAAGTCTCTCTCGGTGCAAGCGATCGTTTTCACAGAGATTATTTGGGCGGTGCTGGCACTGTTATTTTTTCTACTGTTTAGTGTGGCTGAACCTGGACAAGACCGTCCGCTTTGGTACTCCTATGGCACGTCTGTTTTTGAACTGCTTGCCTATTTGGTGGCGGCTATCTTGTGTTTTAGAAATTGGCGCAGCCCGCAAATTGTCAGTGGTCGCAAAGTCTGGTTTGGCATCGGCATGGGGATGCTGTGCTATTTCTTGGGAGGCGTGCTGTTCACCTTTTGGGAGACCTATTTAGGACGAGATGCTGCTGTGTCACCGGGCGATTTCTTTTACGTCCCGACTTATCTGTTTTTGGGTTGGGGGATGGTGATGGCGTTTGCCGATCGTCGTCTCAACCTAGAGATCTGGCAGTGGGGCATCGTTGCCGGAATTGGGGCAATCAGCATCGCGTTTGCGACCTGGTTGACGATTTCCCCCGAACAGGCTGCAAACGCTGATATCTTTGGCATCAAACCTGTGTCTGCCCAAACAACCCCGGCAAAACCTGCCGTTAGAACGACTCAAGCCGCTCCGAAGGTGAGTCCCCAACCTCCTAAAGTGCAGCCGGCTCAAACTGCGCCCAAAGCGATCATCGCTCCTCAGCCTGTGCCCTCTGTCCCAGTAGTGCAAAAAGCAGAGCCTACCAAGATAGAGGCTGGACAAAAAGCGCCTCCTGCAGGTTGGGTATCGGCGGTTGAAAAGGCGTTAGCCCCGCTCAAATTGTTTTTAGACTATTTTTACGTCATGGCAGATGTCTTCATTTTGATTGTGGCGACGACGCTGCTGCTTGCCTTCTGGGGGGGTCGCTTTTCACAATCTTGGCGGATGATTGCGGCGGCGGCATTCTCGTTGTATATCGCGGATATGTGGTTTAAATATGCGACAGCACGGCTCGAAAATTATCAGAGTGGCGGATTGCTGGAGATCTTCTGGGTGTTAAGCGGGGTGCTGTTTGGCATTGGTGCAGCCCTAGAATATGATCTCAGTCGCTCTCGTCGCGCTGGAGGACGAAGACGAGCCTAGAAAAGGGGGTTAGTCAGGCAAAGTCGTCTTTCACGCTTTTTGCCAGCGCTTAGACTTAGAATAGGAAGTGCTGACTGGTGAGCTAATGGCTTCTGGTCAGAGATCGCTTCAACGCCTTTCATGGACTATGGCATGACTCCTCGCAAACTGTCTGATTCTGACAAAAACCACATTGTTGAGCTATATCGTCAGCTCGGAGAGACCACGCTCACTCTGGCAAATCAATATGGCGTAAGCAATACCACCATCAGCCGGATTCTCAAAAGCAGTTTGCCCGCCGAAGAATATGAAGGCTTGATTCAGCAAAAGCGTTTTGCTTCGCGCAATTCTGAGGGGTCTTCTCGAAAATCAGATGAGATGCTCGTTCAAGGCAGCATTCTTGAGATCCCTACCTCAGTGGTTGCAGAGGTTCCTGAGCCTGAGTTGATGCCTCTGGCGGCTTCGGTTGATTTAAATTCGACCCCTGAACGAGTAGTGCCTGCCCCGATTCGTCGATCGCGCCAACGTCCGTCAGTTGAGTCTGAGCCAGATGCAGCGATCGAGGAAATCGCTGAGGTGGTTGAGGAGCTAGCCACTGCGCCCGTAGTGAAAAAAGTGGTGAAGTTGGCTGACCCTAGGTCAGAAGAGGTTGCCGCATCTCAAACCTTTGAAGACGATGAAGAGGATGATCTCGATGATCTTGACGATCTCGACGATGATTTAGAAGAGGGACTTGACGACGACGATCTAGATGATGACCTTGACGATGGTGAGAGTGGCTCCCTATTGCCGACTCTTCAACTCAGCTCAGCGTCGTTTGTTCGGGTGTTGCCTCTCGCTGAAGCATCGATTCCTAAAACGTGTTATTTAGTGGTCGATCGGGCTGCCGAACTAGTTGCCCGTCCGCTTAGGGAGTTTGGTGAGTTGGGGCAGATTCCATCTGATGAGACCCAAGAGAAGACGCTGCCTGTGTTTGATAATCA
Source organism: Phormidesmis sp. (assembly GCA_965277365.1). Lineage (GTDB taxonomy): Bacteria > Cyanobacteriota > Cyanobacteriia > Leptolyngbyales > Leptolyngbyaceae > Phormidesmis_A. The sequence goes on from CBDICO010000012.1 coordinate 800,096, forward strand.
TCGCGTTGCCAAGCGATTTTCTAATATTCGCACTCAGCGCGTGATCAAGATTCCTGATAGTCGCGTTTTGCAAAAAGCTGCGCCTCATCTGCAAGCTAAAGGCATCACTCGGCTGCTGATTGACGGGCAGGTTTATACGTGGTGACGGTTCTAGAAATCGTCGTCATCGTCATCGGGCTGAGAACTGGAAAAGCCTAATAGCGGTTGCGCGATCGCCGCTCCGGTCACTCCTAACCCGGCGCTAAAGGCGAGAATTAACCCAAAAGGCATCTCGACAAGCTGAAAGCTCAGAAACCGCAGGGAGACAGGGGTAGCATTTTGAACGGAGATTAGGGCGATCGCTCCGATCCAGACAGTGATAATCAGTGACGTGATCAGGGCTGCAAACGATTTCATAAAGGTTAGAAGTTGACGGGTTTGAGTTGACGGATCGATCGCTCCATTGCTTCAGCGATTTGACTCACTTTTTGGGGCGAATTTGTCTCTAAATAAACTCTGATTAAGGGTTCTGTTCCAGATGGACGTAGCAGAATCCAGCTTCCTTCTTCGAGATAGAGTTTGATGCCGTCTTTGCGACCGACTTCTTTAATGGCGAGTCCTGCCACTTGGGTCGGCGGATTTTGAGTAAAGGAGTCTAAAACGGCTTTTTTGTGAGGATTGGTGAGACGCAAATCGACGCGATGATTGTAAAGCGGACCGTCTGCCTCGACGATCACTTCCTGCACGAGTTGGCTGAGAGGTTTGCCCTCATAGGCGATCGTTTCTGCAACTAGCATATCTGCCAAAATGCCATCTTTTTCGGGAATGTGCCCGATGATGCTCAACCCACCCGATTCTTCACCTCCAATCAGCACTGGAGTCTGCCGCATCTTTTCACCAATATACTTAAAGCCAACGGCGGTTTCATAGAGTTCTAACCCATAAATTGCAGCAAAGTTGTCGAGCAACCGAGTCGTGGCAACCGTGCGAACGATCGCGCCTCGCTTGCCTTTATTTTTAATTAAATGCCGTGCCAACAGTAACAGGATGGTATTGGGGGTAAGAACTGTGCCCTGCTCATCGACAATGCCAAAGCGATCGCTGTCTCCATCGGTTGCGAGTCCAAGATCTGCCTGATCGGTCTTCACAGCATTCACAAGACCTACAAGCTGTTCTCCTTTCGGTTCGGGCATTCCGCCGCCAAACAAGACATCGCGGTACGTATGAAAGCTCTCAATTTCGCACCCGCAGTGAGTCAGAACGGTATCGAGATAGCCACGAGAAGTCGAGTAAAGCGCGTCGTATTTAACCTTGATTTTGGCATTGCGAATCCGATCGACATCCAAAATGCGGTAGATAGCTTCTAAATAAGCGGGTTTGGGGTCAAATATCGAAATCTTACCAGACGAGTTGCCGCTTGGAGGGGCATCCGACACGCGATCGAGATTGGCGACGATGGCATCGGTGATTTGAGTCGTTGCCGGACCTGCATAATCAGGAATGTATTTAATTCCACAGTAGGGAGCCGGGTTATGACTCGCGGTAAACATCAACGCGCCTGCCGAGTTGATGTGACGAGCGCTGTAGGCAATTACGGGAGTCGGGCAGTCTCGATCGACGATTTGCACCCTCCAACCGAGATCTGCTAACACTGCGGCTGCTGTACTAGCAAACTGATCTGCCAAAAACCGAGTATCGTAGCCAATCAGAACCGGACGAGCTTTTGAATAGGTCGTGTCTAGATAGCGGGCGATCGCCCGTGTCACTTTGCAAACATTAGAAAACGTGAAATCATCCGCAATAATGCCGCGCCAGCCATCCGTTCCAAACTCAATTTTTGAACCTCTACTCATTGCTCACCCTATCTCATTTCTTAGCTTCATCCTACTAGACACTTTTCAAGAAACGGTATATGAGCTCTTGAAGTTGGGCAAAGAACATTTTTAGTATCTTGAACTGAATGAATAAACGTCAGCAGATTCGTGCCTTGGGTTTGGGGTTGATTCGGGATGGCGATCGCATTCTGGTTGCCGAAGGCTATGACTCCGTTAAGCAACGCTTTTTCTATCGCTGTTTGGGTGGCGGCGTTGAGTTTGGTGAGGCAAGTCTAGACGCGCTCAAGCAAGAATTTCAGGCAGAATTAGGCACCATTCGATATTTGGGAGTGAGCGAAAATTGATTTGTGTTTGAGAGCAACCCCGGACAAAATGGATTCAGTTTTATCAGGCTGACTTAGTTGATTCTAAGTTTCATCAGCTAGGCGAGTTGATCGGAACCGAGACAGCCATGACGTTTGTCGCTCGGTGGATTGAGTGCGATCGCTTTCAATCTAAAGAGCTTTACCTCGTTCCTGAAATTTGCTTGAGCTACCTTTAAGTCACTGTCTTGTTTCGAGAAATCCTTTTGTTGGCGCACTCTAAACTTAAGCAAAGCTTCAAAATCGATCTCGTGTTGCTCTCAATAAGTGAGTCATTGTGTAGATAGGAATCGCAGCAACGTCTCTCGTGGAGTGATTCTATCCTGATTTTGTCCTGTCCAGACCAGGAAATATGCCTAGCTCCCAGACCCAAAGCTTACATCAAACCCTGCCCTGGACTGTTTTTCAACAGGTTGGCGATCTGCTCAAACAGATGGTCGAACCCAAAGACTTAACCGTGACTGAGGGGACGCTTTCGCCGTCGGAATGGGACGTAAGCCGATCCGATCGCTATGTCGTGGTAGTGTCTTCGACATTTAGCGCTTTGCTGCAAGGCAAAACGGCGCAGACTCAGCCTGCTCGATCGCACTCTGCTCCTTCTGATGGCTGGTGTCAGATTAGATTGACCTTCGATCCGAGAGAGATTACCGTCTTTTTAACGCACTTAGAAACCCTTTTGCCTGATCAATCGGCTCTGTTTGAGCAGTTTAAGCAAGCAAAGCAGTCTCTTCAGCCCAATGACCCTGAGCGTCAAAGTCAGTTTACGCGGCAATTAGTTGAGCGATTGATCCCGGCTCAGGCTCTTCATTGCTCGATCGAAGACTCGCTTTGGCAGCAGGTCGAACAAGAGCGGTTGTTAAATGAATTGACAACGCTGATCCGCCACAGTTTAGAGTTACCTGTGATTTTAGAAACGGCAGTTCATCAGGTGCGACAGTTTTTGCAAGTTGATCGACTGATCATCTATCAGTTCAATATTCCGGCTCCCTCGTGTTGGGTTGATTCAACTCCTGATGCGCCGTTTCTCTGGGAGACGACTGTGCCTAATCTCAATGGCATCATTTACGAATCGAGAGAAACCGAGCACGAATCCCCCTTCACATCGGCTCATTTTTTGCATCGGTCAAGCCACCAAGAGCCAGCCGAGTTAGTCGCTCCCATCGTGGTACAAGACGAGTTATGGGGATTGTTAATCGTCCATCAATCTGCACAGTCGCGCCACTGGCAAGAGAGTGAGAAGGCTTTTTTAAACCGAATTGGGGAACATTTGGCGATCGCGATCCATCCAGCAAAGCTCTATGCCCAGTTGCATCAACAGACTCAAAGTTTAGAACAGCAAGTGATTGATCGAACTCAAGATCTTAAGGATACGCTAGTGACAGCTCAAGCGGCAAGTCGTGCGAAGACAGAGTTTCTATCCACCATGAGTCATGAGCTACGATCGCCTCTGACGACGATTATTGGTATGGCGGCAACCCTGCTCCGTCATCAACGGATTCAACCCGATGCAAAAGGGGCGTTAACGCTGCAAAAACAGCAAGAATATCTGCAAACGATCCAGAGCCGTGGAGAACATTTGCTGGCGCTGATCAATGACATTCTAGACGTGTCGCAAGTTGAAACCGGAACAGCTATGTTAGATATCCGTGAGTTTTCTCTCTTTCAACTGGCACGACAAACGCTCAACTCTCTGCAAGAAAAAGCCGACCTGAAAAATCTAGGCTTACATCTCAGCTTGAATCTAGGAGCAGAATCGTTGAAAGAGTCAACGAAATGCAAGGGTTTTGAGGAAGACGCGCTCCGCGATCGCTTCAAAGCTGACCCACAGCGAGTCAAACAAATTTTAACCAATCTCCTCAGCAACGCCATCAAATTCACGCTCGAAAAGGGCTGTGTCACTCTGAGAGTTTGGGTGAACGAAGAGACGGCAATTCTCCGAGTTGAAGATACTGGCATTGGTATTTCTCAAGCAGAAATTCCCCTTTGTTTCAGAAGTTCCAGCAGTTAGATGCGTCTTATCAGCGCAACTATGAAGGCATAGGTTTGGGACTCGCGCTGACGAAACAGTTAGTTGAATTGCACAATGGCACGATCGACGTAGAATCTACGGTCGGGGTCGGCTCTCAGTTCACCGTGCATTTGCCCTCTCAAGCGATGTCTGCCGTTGACCGTGCCAGAGAGCAAAGTCGTCCACTCTTCATCAACGAATTGTTCTGATCGAAGCTCACGAGGAGACGGCAACTCTCATCTGTGATTGGTTGACTGTTGCCGACTATCAAGTGATCTGGATGATCGAGGGAAGCACTGCTCTCAAACAGATTGCGAGGGTACAACCCACTATTGTCCTGATAGATATCCAGCAGTCTGGAGTGGATGGCGATCAGATCATTCGCACGCTGCGAGCAGATCCAGCAACGCAAAACCTTAAGATCTTGGCGCTGCTGACAGACGATTCTCAGGAAGAAAAAGTTCACTCTCTGGCAGCAGCAGCCAGCGATTATTGGGTGAAGTCGATCGACCTACTCAAACGGCTGATCGAGCAAGTCGCGGCTTTGGTACAGAATGATTAGTGGTGTGTTCCGATCGCTTGAAACATGACATCCCAAAACACGCCATTTTGCACAAACAGTCCAAACTTCACTAACAGCGGAACTTTGGGATTAATACTCAACTTCTCAAAGGTGATGGGCACGATCGAGAGGGCGATAAAGGCAGCAAGAATAAACGTCGGCTTAGAACTCTGGGCACGAATCACGCCACTAAAATAAACGCCTAACAGCACGCCTAGATACATCAGCAGTTGGTCAGCAAATGATAGTTGCCCCTCTTGGCGTTGAGTGAATGCTGTCCAGAACGATATAAAAACATTCTCACGCGACCTTACGCTGATTTCAGGAGTAGGCGATAGCCATTGTTGAATAAAGTGGCTCTTAGTCTCAATGTTTGGACGATCGAACTTCTTAGGTTTGATTGCACGTCGATTGAGGTCAAAATATTTCAGTAGTTTCATCTGCATCCCCTAATGAGTCGAGTGTTTATACCGACAACTCTTTTACTTAGGAACCAATCTTGATGCACAAGTTTCTTCGATTACTAAAACAGCCCTCAATTTGACTCGTTCTTTATGAATGTGAATATCTTACCGATGTATTTAATTTGACAGATGAGCCGATATGGCACTATGAAACTGCATTTATACGGGCGTAGGATATCAGTGATTACTCACAAAAAATCCCCCACCATGATGGCAGAGGATTTTATTAGCTATCGCATCAGTTTAGACTCAACCAAACTTACCTGCTGTAGACGCAATCACAAAGGCTGCATAAGTGAGGACATAGCCAACTGTAAAGTGAGCCAGACCTACCAAGCGAGCCTGCACGATCGAGAGAGCAACGGGCTTGTCCTTCCAGCGAATCAGGTTCGCAAGAGGAGTGCGCTCGTGCGCCCAAACGAGAGTTTCGATCAACTCTTGCCAGTAGCCTCTCCAGGAGATCAAGAACATGAATCCGGTTGCCCAGATCAAGTGACCTAAGAGGAACATCCATGACCAAACAGCCAGGTTGTTCATCCCATAAGGGTTATAGCCGTTGATCAACGGAGCCGAATACTGCCAGAGGTAGTCACGGAGCCAACCCATGAGGTAGGTCGAGCTTTCGTTAAACTGAGCCACGTTTCCTGACCAGATTGCCAAATGCTTCCAGTGCCAATAGAAGGTCACCCAACCAATGGTGTTTAGCATCCAGAACATTGCCAGGTAGAAGGCATCCCAGGCAGAGATGTCGCAAGTGCCGCCCCGACCCGGACCATCGCAAGGGAAGCTATAGCCAAAGTCTTTTTTGTCGGGCATCAGCTTAGAGCCGCGTGCATCCAACGCACCCTTGACCAAGACCAGGGTAGTGGTGTGCAGACCCAGCGCGATCGCATGGTGAACCAAGAAGTCGCCAGGTCCGATGGTAAGAAACAGGGAGTTGGTGCCACTGTTGATCGCTTCGAGCCAGCCTGGAAGCCAGACGTTTCCGAAGTTGGGCCAAGCAGTCGAGGCAATGCTGTTGGGGTCTGACAGCAAAGTGCTCAGTCCATACAGCGCCTTACCGTGAGCAGCTTGAATGAACTGTGCAAACACAGGCTCAATCAGAATCTGCTTTTCAGGCGTTCCAAACGCGACTACTACGTCGTTATGGACGTATAGACCGAGAGTGTGGAAGCCTAGGAATAGAGACACCCAACTCAAGTGAGAGATGATTGCCTCTTTGTGCTGAAGCACTCGCTCCAGGACGTTGCCTTTATTGGATTCGGGATCGTAATCCCGAATCCAGAAGATTGCCCCGTGAGCAAACGCCCCCACCATCAAGAATCCAGCGATGTACTGGTGATGGGTATAGAGCGCCGCTTGAGTCGTGAAGTCCTTCGCCATAAAAGCGTAAGGAGGCATCGCATACATGTGTTGGGCAACGAGCGAGGTGATCACGCCTAACGCAGCTAGCGCAAACGCTAGCTGGAAGTGTAGGGAGTTATTCATCGTGTCGTACAACCCCTGGTGAGGCAGGTTAAACTGACCCTCTGACTTGCCACCCACAAGACCCTTTTTGCTGTCCAGCATGTCTTTGATGCTGTGACCGATGCCAAAGTTGGTGCGGTACATATGACCCGCGATGATGAAGATCACCGCGATCGCCAGATGGTGATGCGCCATATCCGTCAACCAGAGAGACTCGGTTTGCGGATGGAAGCCACCCAAGAAAGTGAGAATTGCTGTCCCTGAACCTTGAGCCGTTCCGAAGATGTGGTTCGCAGTGTCGGGGTCTTCAGCATAGACACCCCAGTTTCCAGTGAAAAAGGGAGCCAACCCAGCAGGGTGCGGCAGCGTAGTTAGGAAGTTATCCCAGCCGACGTGCTGACCGCGAGATTCGGGAATGGCAACGTGAACTAAGTGACCCGTCCAAGCTAGTGAGCTAACGCCAAACAAACCCGCTAAGTGGTGGTTTAGACGTGACTCAGCATTCTTAAACCAAGCCAAGCTCGGACGAAACTTGGGCTGAAGGTGCAGCCAACCTGCAAACAGGAGCACTGCCGACAGCAGCAACAAGCCGATGGCACCTGTGTAAAGGTCGCCGTTGGTTCGCAGTCCGATCGTGTACCACCAGTGATACAGACCTGAATACGAGATATCTACCGGATAGTTTGCGCCACCTTGAGTAAACGCTTCTACCGCAGGCTTACCGAACTGAGGGTCCCAAATCGCGTGAGCAATGGGACGGACATTCAGCGGATCTTGAATCCACTGAGGAAAGTTGCCTTGCCAAGCCACATGGAACTGATTGCCCGATGCCCACAAGAAGATGATTGCCAAGTGACCGAAGTGAGTGGCGAAAAGCTTTTGGTAAAGCTTCTCTTCTGTCATTCCGTCGTGACTTTCAAAGTCGTGAGCCGTAGCGATTCCATACCAAATCCGACGAGTTGTAGGATCTTGGGCAAGGTCTTGGCTAAATTTTGGGAATTTAGTTGCCATAAGTCTTTATGATTCCTCCTGGCTCAACCTAACGACAATGCACGAGCTAGGAAGAATGCCCAGGTTGTGACAATTCCTCCCAAGAGGTAGTGAGCAACGCCCACAGCCCTACCTTGGATGATGCTAAGAGCACGAGGCTGAATGGCAGGTGCGACTTTCAGCTTGTTGTGTGCCCAAACGATCGATTCGATCAATTCTTGCCAGTAGCCGCGACCACTAAACAGGAACATCAAGCTAAACGCCCAGACGAAGTGAGCACCCAAGAACAGCAAGCCATAGGCAGACAGTGCTGAACCGTAGGAGGTGATCACCTGGGAAGCTTGCGCCCACAAGAAGTCACGTAACCAGCCATTAATCGTGATGGCGCTTTGCGCGAAGTTGCCGCCTGTGATGTGATCGACACTGCCGTCAGCGTTGACCGTTCCCCACACATCGGACTGCATTTTCCAACTGAAGTGGAAGATGGCGATCGAGAGGGAGTTATACATCCAGAACAGACCGAGGAAGACGTGATCCCAACCAGAAACCTGGCAGGTGCCGCCCCGACCCGGACCGTCGCAAGGGAAGCGGAAGCCCAAGTTGGCTTTGTCTGGAATCAGGCGTGAGCTGCGAGCATACAGCACACCCTTCAGCAGGATGAGAACTGTAACGTGAATGGTGAACGCGTGGATGTGGTGAACCAAAAAGTCCGCCGTCCCCAGCGCGATCGGCATCATCGCAACTTTGCCGCCTACCGCGATCGTGCCGCCACCAAACGCATAACTAGCGGGAGCCAGTGCGTTAGGAGCCGTGGAACCCGGAGCCAGCGTGTGCAGGTTCTGAATCCACTGAGCGAAGACAGGCTGAAGCTGAATTGCCGTATCAGAGAACATATCTTGAGGGCGACCCAATGCACGCATGGTGTCGTTGTGGACATAGAGACCAAAGCTGTGGAAGCCCAGGAAGATACAGACCCAGTTGAGGTGAGAAATGATCGCATCGCGGTGACGAATCACTCGATCGAGCAAGTTGTTCTGGTTCACGACGGGATCGTAGTCCCGCACCATGAAGATGGCTCCGTGAGCGGCTCCACCAACGATGAAGAAACCACCCAACCACATATGGTGAGTAAACAGAGACAACTGCGTCGCGTAGTCAGTCGCCAAGTAGGGATAGGGAGGCATTGCATACATGTGCTGAGCCACGATGATGCTCAAGGAGCCAACCATTGCCAGGTTGATCGCCAGTTGAGCGTGCCAAGAAGTGGTCAGAACTTCGTATAAGCCTTTGTGCCCTTCGCCCGTGAAAGGACCTTTGTGTGCCTCAAGGATTTCCTTGATGCTGTGACCAATGCCCCAGTTGGTGCGGTACATGTGACCCGCGATGATGAACAGAACAGCGATCGCCAAGTGGTGATGCGCGGTATCGGTCAACCATAGACCGCCTGTGACAGGGTTTAGACCGCCCTTAAAGGTGAGGAAGTCTGCATATTCGCCCCAGTTGAGGGTGAAGAAAGGAGTTAGCCCTTTGGCAAAACTAGGATAGATGTCTGCCATCAACTGAGAGTTCAAGATGAACTCGTGGGGCAGAGGAATCTTATCCGCCGGAACGCCGCGATCGAGTAACTCGTTGATGGGTAGAGATACGTGGATCTGGTGTCCAGCCCAGCCTAGAGAGCCAAGCCCAAACAGACCGGATAGGTGGTGGTTCAGCATCGACTCAACATTCTGGAACCATTCCAGTTTGGGAGCGCGCTTGTGATAGTGGAACCAGCCAGCAAAGAGCATTAAAGCAGCCATGACTAGACCGCCGATCGCGGTGCAGTAAAGCTGAAATTCATTGGTGATGCCAGATGCGCGCCACAGTTGAAAGAACCCAGAGGTGATCTGAATTCCGTGGAAGCCGCCGCCGACATCGGCATTGAGGATTTCTTGTCCGAAGATTGGCCAAACCACTTGAGCACTAGGCTTGATGTGAATTGGGTCTGCGAGCCAAGATGAATAGTTTGAAAAGCGAGCGCCATGAAAATACATGCCACTCAGCCAGATGAACACCACTGCCAAATGACCGAAGTGAGCACTAAAGATTTTCCGAGATACGTCTTCTAAGTCGCTGGTGTGGCTATCGAAATCATGAGCGTTAGCGTGAAGGTTCCAAATCCAGGTGGTGGTTTTTGGACCTTTAGACAGCGTGCGATCGAAGTGACCTGGCTGTGCCCACTTCTCAAAAGAAGTAGGAACCGGATCTTTATCAACGATCACCCGTGCCTTTGCCTCGCGCTCCGGTGGGCTAATTGTCATTGAGACTCTCCTCTCTTTAGACAAGGAACGAGGAATCCCCCAAAATCAGGCTCCCTTCTGTCTTCAAACCGTTTGCGACCTAAGCCGCACGTTGACCTGCACTCGATAACTAGGTTCATGAGTCCAAAAGCCGAAGCTTTGTAACTGTGAGTGCAGAGTGAGCGATCGATTTGAGAGGTGGGGTTTGTTCACAACTAGGTCAGATATCTGCAATCGTCGTGAGCACAGCCTTTGTGGGTTCTCATCGAGTCATTATAGGTCTTAGATGAAAGCGTTTTTGACAGGAATTTACAATAATTCAAATTCGGTGGATGGTTGATGATGACTGGGTTCTGACTTTTGACAAAGTTTCAAAAGTCAAGCATCTGTTGATTAAGTTTACATACCTAAATAATTGTAAAAAATACCCAATTTTATAGAAGAAGGTCGATATTTTATTTAACTTATTATTAATATATCTTCGCAAAACCAATGAGTGTTCAGCGCTCTGGGCGTTTGTATCCAGAATTTAGCAGAGAGGATTCGATGTTTTCCGCTATAGTTCCGTATGGATGGCTCAGTTAGATGTGATTAGGAGTGTTGCCTGGTGTTTGGGATCAATCGCTGGCGTAGTGTTGCAAGAACGTTGCTCATCTCTGGACTGCTGGTTTGCGTTCTAAATCTGTGGGGGTGTGGTAGCAATTCGCGCAGTGAGGCTTCTCAAACTCGCGCAGTCACGGCGCGATCGTCTGCCCCGAAAGCAGCTCCGATCAAGCTAGCAGGCAAGATTTCCGAGGTTTCGCCGCCAGAAGTGATTCAAGACCTTCGAGCAGTGCTGGAGCAGTATGAGCCGCAAGTGACGATCGTATTTCCTCGCGCTAGCGAGGTGCTGCAAGATGACACGATATCGGTTCGCCTGCAAGTCAAAGATTTGCCTCTATTTAAGGATGAGAAACTGGAGTTAGGACCTCATCTCCACCTTTTCTTAGATAACCAGCCTTATCAAGCGATCTATGATGTGAGCCAGCCGATTGTCTTCAAAGACCTATCCCCAGGCACTCATACCATTCGTGCCTTTGCGAGTCGCCCCTGGCATGAAAGCTTTAAGAATGAAGGTTCATATGCTCAGACGACGTTTCATGTGTTCACAAAAACTCCTGATAACAACCCTAGTTCAGCACTGCCGCTACTAACCTACAGCCGTCCGCAGGGGGTGTATGGTGCAGAGCCGATCATGCTCGATTTCTTCTTGACAAATGCGCCGCTACATATTGTGGCTCAAGAAGATGAGAAAGACGATATAGCAGATTGGCGGATTAAAGTGACGGTGAACGGCTCAGAATTTGTGCTCGATCGCTGGCAACCGCTCTATCTTAAAGGCTTCACTCCTGGTAAAAACTGGGTGCAGTTGGAGTATATCGATGAGAAGGGCAATCCGGTTCAAAATGTCTATAACAATCTGGCTCGGAGCTTTACCTACACGCCAAACGGCAAAGACACCCTTTCTAAGCTAGTCCGCGATGAGCTTTCGTTTGCTCAAGCTCGCAGCATTGTTGATTCTAACTATAAAGCTGAGACACCCGAACCGAGTTCTGAGCCGTCTCCGATGCCGATAGTGGCTCCAGTGCTGCCGTCTCCAGAGGTGAAAGAGCCAGCGATCGTGCCTGCTCCTAAAATTGAGCCATCCGAACCTTCCAAACCTGAGGTGCCTCAACCCCTAAAAGCACCTGTAACAGAACCTAAAGGTGGATTCTTCAATCAGTTCCGTCGTTCTACTGAACCTGCTAAACCGTCTCCTAACCCCACTCCTGAACCGATTCCGAGTGTTTTGCCGGAACCAATTCCGAGGGTGTCACCTGCTCCAGTAGAGCCGATCGAAGAGCCTGCCCCTAAGTTAGAGGAAGAGAAACCTTCTGAGATCAAGGCGACTCCGAAGGAAGGATTTTTTGACCGTTTCCGACGTCCTGAAAGCCCCAAACCTTCTCCTGTTGCCATCCCTGAGCCAACTTTGAGTGTGCCGTCTGAAATTGTGGAGCCGATCGGAGAACCTGCGCCAGAAATTCCAGAAACAAAGCTTCCAGAAATCGAAGTTCCTAAAGCTGAACAAAAACGTAGTTTCTACGATCGCTTCCGTCGCCCTGCTGAGACATCAAAGCCTTCCCCAAGTGAGGCTCCGACACCTTTAGATAAAATCGAGGAACCCGCACCAGAGCCAGCAGAAACGAAAGCACCCGAATCGCCTAATCCTCTGCTCAAGACAGAATTAGAGCGTCGATTGGGCATTCCGCTGACTTCACCAAAGCCAACTCCCACGATCGAGCCTAGCCCTCAAGCAGTCGAAGTCAAACCCACCGAAGTAAAACAGCCTGAGATTGACCCCGTTGAACCTCAGAAACCGCGATCGTTTCAGTCAAGAAAACCTCCGAATCCGTTTCGTCGTCCTTCTGGTTCGATCGAGTCTCCTGAAGTTCCCATCAAGTCACCCGAAACCTTAGAGGCACCGTCTGAAGAATCCACTCCCATCAAGGCAGTTCAACCGACCAATCCCGTCGTTACGGTGCAGTGACGATTTAAGTGGCGATTAGCGCAAAACGCGACTCCGAAAGAGCCACATTTAACCGAGCCCACTCTCAACGACAACCGGAGGGTTCATGTTCAAACTATCCGTAAACGTCCAACATCCTTAATTGGCGGCGCACCAAACATCCGCGAATATTCGCGGCTAAACTGTGAGGGACTCTCATAACCGACCTGATAGGCAGTTTGAGTCGCATCCGCATTCTCGGCAAGCATCAGGTGACGCGCTCTCAATAGTCTTAATTGTTTTTGATATTGCAGTGGACTCATGGAGGTAACTTCCTTGAAATGGCGATGGAACGAAGAAGCAGACATATTGGCTTGTTCAGCGAGATCCTCAACCCGCAGCGGCTTTGTAAAGTCAGCCTTGATCAGTTTGATCACCTCAGCAATGCGCTGCATATTGCTGCCAGATGTGGCAATCTGACGCATTGAACCCGATAATAGATTTCGCGAATAATCATCGGTGCTAGGAACGGAATATCTTGCGGCGTATCCAAAAGTTGGGTCAACCTGATAGCACAGTTGATCAAGGGGGCATCGGCATCGCTGATGAACAAGCCTCTCACCGAGTTTTCTTTCCTACCCATATCTAGGTTAGTTTGGGCAATAATGTCACAGAGTTGAACTGAGTCCAGGTTTAACTTAAAGCCTAAATAGGGCTGATCGGGTGTCGCCTTCACAGCACATCCACAAATTGGCAAATCAACCGAGACAACCAGATATTGAGCTGTGCTATACCAATAGGTTTCCTCACCTAGCAATACTTCTTTTTTGCCCTGAACGACAATGCCGAGAATTGGTTCGCAGATACCCTGCATGGTGGTGGCAGCGTCAGATTGCCGCAGAAATTCTAATTGACTAATCGCGGTGGAATGGGCACCATCTCCCTTGCCATCGGTGTGCTGGGTCACTAATGCCGCTAGTTTTTGACACGCATGGATAGATGTATCGTGCCTCAGTGTTGCGATCATCATGCCGAATTCCTGAGTGATTTACCCGTTGCGCTCATTATAGAAAATCTTCTCCCTGACTCGCGCATTGCTTGAGAGGATTAGGCAATCATCTGCGAGGTTTATGTATTTAAGGAACCGCTCTGCAAGCCTACGATAAACCGATAACGAAAGCGCAATGCAGAGATCAGACAATGACAAACAATAAGGCAAAAATCGCTCTAGTCACTGGCTCAAGCCGAGGATTGGGCAAAAATACAGCACTGGCGCTGGCAAAAAAAGGAGTCGATGTAATTGTGACCTATCGCAGCAGTGAAGCGGAAGCGGACGGCGTTGTCTCTGCGATCTCAGCATTGGGCACTAAAGCCGTTGCCCTACACCTTGATACTTCTGACACAAAAATGTTTGAGGGGTTTGTAGAGCAGGTTAAGCAGGTACTCCGGGATACCTGGCAAACAGAGCAGTTTGATTTCCTAGTCAACAATGCTGGGACTGGATTACAGGCTTCGTTTGCAGAGACGACGGAGGAAGAATTTGATCAAATGATGAACGTTCATGTGAAAGGCGTTTTCTTCCTGACGCAGAACCTACTCCCGTTGCTTAAAGATGGAGGACGGATTGTTAATATCTCTTCGGGTCTTACCCGATTTGCCTCACCCGGCTCTGCCGCTTATGCATCAATGAAAGGGGCGATCGAGGTGCTGACTCGATACATGGCGAAGGAATTAGGGTCTAGACAAATTGCAGTGAATGTAGTGGCTCCGGGTGCAGTTGAGACCGATTTTAGGGGCGGAGCGGTGCGTGACAATCCAGAAATTAACAAATTCATTGCCTCGCAAACGGCTCTTGGTCGCGTGGGTGTGCCGGATGATATTGGAGGTGCGATCGCCTCCTTGCTCTCCGAAGAAAACCGATGGGTGAATGCTCAGAGAATTGAAGTCTCTGGCGGTATGTTTCTTTAGTTCAAGCCAACCTAAAAGGAAACTCATTATGTTGAACGTAGAAAACAAAGTCATTGCGATCACGGGAGCGAGTAGTGGCATCGGTGAAGCCACCGCTAAGCGACTCGCCGAAAACGGTGCAAATGTTGTTCTAGGCGCACGACGCACGGAAAAGTTAGAAAAAATTGTTGAGTCGATCCGCAACGAAGGCGGCACAGCAGAGTTCAAAGCCGTAGATGTCACTAATCGTGAGGATGTGAAAGCGTTCATTCAATTTGCCAAAGACACGTTTGGTCGCGTTGATGTCATCTTTAACAATGCAGGCGTGATGCCTTTGTCTCCGATGAACGCTCTGAAAGTTGAGGAATGGGACAATATGATTAACGTGAACATCAACGGTGTATTGAACGGCATTGCGGCAGGTTTGCCAATGATGGAAGCGCAAGGCGGTGGACAATTTATCAATACTGCGTCCATCGCTGCACATAGGGTGGGACCTACCAGCGCGGTTTATTCTGCAACTAAGTATGCGGTTTGGGCAATCTCTGACGGTCTGCGCCAGGAGTCTAAAAACATCCGCGTGACCATCATATCTCCTGGCGTGGTGGAGACCGAACTCGGCTCTGATATCACGGAGGAGGCAGCCAAAGGTATGTTGAGCGAACTCCGCAAAACTGCCCTATCCCCAGACGCGATCGCCAGAGCCGTCCTGTATGCCGTGTCTCAGCCGGATGATGTCGATGTCAACGAAGTGATTGTCCGCCCAACAGCCAGCGCATTCTAGGCATCAGATGACAGTGTTCTATTTAGAGGAGAAACCCTATGAGTCTCACCGCCTTTCGTACTCTTGGTCGCTCTGGCTTGATTGTCAGCCCGATCGCCCTCGGTACCATGACCTTTGGCACTCCGCGATGGGGTGCGCCCGATGATGTCTCCGAGTCCATCTTCCACTCTTACGTCGAGGCTGGCGGCAACTTCATCGACACTGCCGACGTGTATGCGAAGGGTCGCAGCGAAGAATTGATCGGCAGATATATCACCGATCGCAGCCTGCGTGATCAACTGGTGCTTGCGACGAAGTTCACCTTTCACAGCGGCGAACCAGGCAACCCGAATGCTGGCGGAAACGGACGTAAGAATCTGCATCGTGCGATCGAAGGGTCGCTGCGTCGGCTACAAACAGACTACATTGACCTCTACTGGATGCACGCCTGGGATATGGTCACACCCGTCGAGGAGGTGCTGCAATCGCTCGGCGACCTAGTGCGCGTGGGCAAGATCCGCTACTTTGGATTCTCGGATGTGCCTGCCTGGTATGCCACTAAAGCAGCCACGTTCGCCACAGCACACAGTACTCCTGGACCGATCGCCCTGCAACTTGAGTATTCTCTCGTTGAGCGCAGCATCGAGCGCGAACATCTACCCGCTGCTCACGAGTGTGGTTTGGGTATTTGCCCGTGGAGTCCACTCGCGGGTGGCTTTCTGGCTGGCAAGTATCAGCGTGCAGACGAGGGAGCCACTGGACAGGGGCGGCTGAGCGGCAGCAATCCCTTCGGCAACCAGAAGTTCACCGATCGCAACTGGCGCGTGCTCGATGCACTAGGGACGGTTGCTGCACAGGTTGAGCGTCCGCTGGCACAGGTTGCTCTCGCCTGGGTTTCGGCGCAGTCTGGGATCACCTCGCCCATCTTGGGTGCCAGTAAGCTTGAGCAACTGCACAATAACCTGTCCTCGCTGGAGATTCGTCTCGCCCCGGAACAGTTTCAGACACTGAGTGAGAGCAGTGCGCTCGACCCCGCCTTTCCCTACGGAATCTTCACGAGTGAGGTGAACCGCAGCATGTTCGGCGGTGTGACCGTCCAGGGTTAAATGATTATTCGTTAAGGTTGAGAGGTTGAGTCTTAATCTAGTCAACCATCATGGCTCGTGTTCGTGCTCCCGAATTGCCTCAAAACTATATCTGGTTAAACACCGATCGTCCCCTCTCGCTCAAACGCCTGAAGGGGCGCATTGTTTTGCTAGACTTTTGGACTTATGGCTGCGTCAACTGTCTGCACATTTTACCGGACTTAAAGTATTTGGAGCAAAAATACTCAGACAGCCTGACGGTAATCGGCATTCACTCCGCGAAGTTTGACCATGAGCAAGATACAGAGAATATTCGGCAGGCGATTTTGCGTTATGAGATTGAGCATCCAGTTTTGGTAGACCGCGAGTTTGAGGTTTGGCAGCAGTATGCAGTGCGTGTGTATCCCACATTTGCAGTGATCGATCCGCAAGGCTATATCGTCGGCTTCGTGTCAGGTGAAGGCAAACGCGAATTTTTAGACGAGCTAATCGCAAAAATCATTCACCACCACCATCAAGGCACGATCGTTACCCATCCCGAATGGATCATGGATCGTCAGGAATCCATGACTCCTCTGTTGTTTCCAGGTAAAGTTTTGGCAGATGAAGCCAGCGATCGTTTATTTATCGCAGACAGTGGACACCATCGAATCGTTGTGACAACGCTCACGGGTGACGTTCTTGATCTGATCGGCACAGATCAGAAAGGACTGACGAATGGCAATTTTTCAGCCGCTCAATTTTCTGCACCTCAAGGCATGGTGATCGATCGCTTCAATCAAATTCTTTATGTTGCTGACACCAATAATCACGCGCTGCGGCAAGTAGATTTGAATGAGAAAACGGTAAGCACGATCGCGGGCACAGGCGCACAAAGCCACACAATTTATCCTCATGGGGGCAACGCACTAGAGATTCCGCTAAATTCTCCTTGGGATTTGGAATTTAGGGGCGATCGTCTCCTAATCGCAATGGCAGGATCTCATCAGATCTGGCAGATGAATCTCAATACAAAAACCATTGAAACCTACATTGGCACTGGGGCAGAAGGCTGCGTGGACGGACGAATTGAGGAGGCTGCTTTTGCTCAACCGAGTGGCATTACCCTTCATCAAAAAAAACTGTTTGTAACAGACAGCGAAACCAGCTCGGTTCGGGCAGTCGGTTTAGAAGATGTGCCCTATGTCCAAACGATTTGTGGAAGTGGATCGCTCTATGGCTTTGGCGATGTCGATGGCACAGGTGAAGCAGTTCGGCTTCAGCATTGCTTGGGCATCGAGTCCACTGCTAATGGCTTGTGGATCGCCGATACCTACAATCACAAAATTAAGCACGTCACCCGATCGGGCATTTGTACCACCATTTTAGGAACTGGAACCGCAGGACATTTCAACGGTGAAGGACTTAATAGCCAGTTTTTTGAGCCATCAGGATTGAGTGCAACTCGCATTCATCTTTACGTTGCAGATACCAATAATCATGCCATTCGACAAGTGAATTTGAAGACTTTAACGGTAATGACGATCGAGTTCCCAAACCTCCGCGCTCCAAATGTCTGCATTCCAACCAAGTCCTAAAATCTAGAAGAACCTTTCTATCACCCCTGGAGACGCAGATGAAAGCTTGGGAAGTTCATGCAAACACAGGGTTAGACGCGCTCGTGTTGGTCGATCGTCCTGACCCTCAGCCTGATGCGAGACAAGTGCTGATCAAGATGAAAGCCTGGTCACTCAACTATCGAGACTTGCTGACCGTCAAAGGGGCTTATGGCTCTAAACAGCCGTTTCCGTTTATTCCTCTCTCAGACGGGGTGGGCGAAGTCATAGAAATTGGGAAAGACGTAACTCGGGTCAAAGTGGGCGATCGAGTTGCAGGCATTTTTATGCAAACGTGGCTATCGGGTGAGCTTTCAGCCAAAAAATCAAAGTCAGCATTGGGAGGCGCGATCGAGGGCATACTCGCCGAATATGTCACGCTTGATCAAGAAGGAGTCGTTCAGGTTCCGCAACATCTGACGGATGAAGAGGCGGCAACGCTACCCTGTGCAGCAGTTACGGCTTGGCACGCGCTGATTACGACGGGCAATTTAACAGCAGGAGACACCATTCTGACGTTGGGCACTGGAGGCGCGTCTCTGTTCGCACTTCAGTTTGCCAAACTCGTAGGGGCACGCGTCATTATCACCTCTAGCAGTGACGAAAAATTAGCCCGATCGCGACAACTGGGTGCCTCTGAAGGCATCAATTACATCACGACTCCCAACTGGGATCAAGCCGTTTGGAACTTGACCGATAAAATCGGCGTTGACCATGTGGTTGAAACGGGCGGATCAAGTACTCTAAACAATTCTCTACGCGCTGTTCGTGTAGGCGGACACATTAGTTTGTTTGGAGTTTTATCGGGGACTCAAGGAGAGATTAGCACTGTAACAATTTTGCAAAAAAATATTCGACTTCAGGGCATTTATGTAGGCAGTCGCGAGATGTTTGAAGCGATGAATCGAGCGATCGGGTTGCACCAAATTAAACCCGTCGTCGATCGAGTGTTTGCCTTTAATCAAGCCCATGAAGCCCTGCAATATCTAGAGAGTGGTGTTCACTTTGGTAAGGTTTGCTTAAGTCTTTCAGCAACCTGAGCTTGAATTATTCGACAACATTAAACTTTGTGGAAATTAAAATTTTCATGTGCCAATAAGGGCAAGTTTTATCAGCCACCATATTACATTAGGATGCTGTGGCGCAGTCGAGGCAAGGGGCTTAGGGTGTGTTTTAAACCTCTGGTATTCGTTGCTATTTCGCCCTGAACTGAAGTTAGAGTTAATAGCGGCAAGTCCGTCTGAATGGACTGAACGCGATCCAGAGTCCGTTTGAACGGTCTTTCCCAGGTTAGCCCGAACTTCAGTTCAGGGCGAGGCAGAATCTCAGTGAGAGAGTTGTTAAACACGTCCTAAAGTAGCTGCGTAGGGTTATATTATTCGTTAACTACTTGAAATTTAAGGATGCGATCTAGCGCGGCTGAGAATAAAACGCTCTGTTAGTTTTTTATCTTTAGCAGATATTTTTATGTTTGATTAGGTTTAACTACATCAATGTTAGGATGCAGAATCTCTGCTTAATGAATATATCGGAAGACCGATGATTATTGATCTAAGGGTTTTTACACTATGAGGGAATAAAATGGGTTATTGAGTGCGAGGTTCCACTTCTATTTCCCTACGAACGTTGTCTCTAATGTTTAGATCTCTGTTATTGGGTTGAGAAATTATCCTATCCAATGAATCTAAGAGATCCTTTTTCACCTGTATCCCGATTTAACAGTAGTGTTCTTGGTGTTCCTGTGATGAGTGATCAGACTCAAAAATCGTCTCAACGACCCGATCGTCCGTCCAACGTTGCGTTAGGAGTATTAGTTAGCTGGTTAGCAAGCAACCTCTCAGCCCATGCGATCGCGGCAGATTTGTCACTCGGTAATAGTGGTTTGAGGTTTAATCGTGACACCGCGGTTGAGTCAAGATTTTTAGAATCTCATGGAGCTTACCAATCCACGTTTGGGGTGCTCAACCTTGACACAAAGCAAAAAACCCCTCTGTTGGTTGAAACTAAGCCTGCCGATGATCCTGCCCCGATCGCTCGTCCATCGACTGGATTAAACGATCGAGGCACTCGATTCGACTTTTTGGGAACCCCCGGACGGGCAGTTCCACAGGCAGTCACCCAATTTACGTTTCGGGCAAACAACAACTATGTTTTCTATTTAGAGTCTACTTTCAATGGTCGCCCTGCTGGAACGGTGTATTCCACAGACACGCTCAACCCCAACCGAGAGCGACAAGTTATTTTTACAGGCACTCCGACTGACCTTTGCACCCCAAGCGGCATGACTCTGGCGTGGGATGACACGGGGGCGGAGTTGGTAAAAAATCGACAGCAGCAAGACCGAGACTTTGACGATTTTATTGTCCGTTTACGTGGGACTGCCTGTGCAACGGCTGCGATCGCGCCGCCAGCCGTGGTTGAAACAGTTCCGCCATCTGATGCGACGACGGGTGGGGTAATTCCTCCTAGCGCAGTTGGGCAAGTGCCTCCTGCGATCGGTGGTGCTACAGGTGGAGGTGCTGGACTGATCGGGCTAGGCGTGTTGGGTCTAGGCGGGGCAATTGCGCTTCTGGGATCGGGTGGAAATAACAATAATCATTCGTCACCTGCCGGAGTGGTTTTTCCCACAACGACTCCGCCGGGGACAAATCCGCCGGGGATAACTCCGCCGGGGATAACTCCGTCGGGGACAAATCCGCCGGGGATAACTCCGCCAATCACTCCACCGGAGAGTGGGGGTCTGCCAGGAGAACCGGTTCCAACACCCTCAACGTTTTTAGGTTCCGCAATGGCACTTGGCTTAATCGTATTGATGAGACGACGACCCAGCCAGCGCCGCAAAAAGCAATAAGGGACTTGTCTAAAAATAGAATCCCTCGCTGCGTTGTCCGTAGATTTCGACTTTGCTCAACCTAATAGATGAGAGTCAAGGACTGAACGAAGTCGAAGCCCGATCCGTTAAGACTCTATTGCACGAGTCTGAAGCGCTACCGCTCCTCAACAGACGGAAAGTTTTGTCGCCACCAGGGTTGCCAAGATGCCCAGGCACGGCTCAAAATTTCTTCATCGGTCTCGGGGCTGGCGTTTGCTGAGATCGATAGATTTGTCCATAAGCATCGCATATCTCGCAGCGAAGCCTGACCCAAAAACCAGGGCACAACCCGATCGGACAACACTTCAACGCTGTTTTGACTTTGCTGAAACTGGCGATCGCTGACCGTGGTTTGTCCTAGTGGTCTAATGCAGGTACTCAAATGAGTGCGTCCCTGCTGTTTAAACACTGCATAAGCACCGATTCCAGGGAGATCGCGCAGGACGATCGTTGGATTTTTAGCCCCTAAAGTCGATTCCTCAATAATAGACGGCACATCAATGTATGAGTTGGCGAAATGTCGCATTTCAATCTCTAGCTGCACCCCATTTTGCACATATCGGTAGTGTCGGGCAGCGATCGAGTTTTCATCAACGCTCGTCATCAGCCCAGGGCTTTGAGCGCTCTGAGTTGTCAGGGGATAGCTACCCACAAACCGCCACCCTCTAAGCAGAATTTTGTCAGGCAAATCAAACGTCAGAATCTTGTGATCCACCGTGATCGGATAAAGAACCGACTTACCTAAAACCAGCAAAACACTGCCGAATGTGACAGCTAGCAGGATTGTTCTAAATCGTTGCCACTGCTTCATGACTCGGCTCCATAGGCTTCGTCACTGGGGTCTGTTGGAGAAATCATAAAATAGCAACTCAACCCAAATAGAGCGATCGAGATCATAGAAAAGATTTGAGATCCGTACCCAACGTGCCAATAATCAAAGAGCGCTAGATTGTAAGATGCAAATAAGACGGTCATTAACGCGACACGAATGCCATTCACTACAAAAGCTATCACAACTCCTAACAGGGGAATGAATAGCTTTTGAATAGGATTTGTCACAAACAGCATCAGTAATAAAAATGCTAACGTAAGCGACTGAACAATAAAAGTAATGCCAGAACATCCCTCATAGACTTCGACAGTCCCGGTCGGAAGACTAATATTTACACTTTGCTGGGTCACACTAAACCCTAAATGCCAGAGTAGAGTGCTTGCAAACTTTGCGGTTAATGGAGAAATATCAACGAGTGACATCACACTTGTCATCGGAATCATTACAAAGCTGAGAATCAAAAACTCTCGCCAATAGCGCTTCAGCCCTTTTAAGTCAGAGGCGAACAGGGCAAGTCCTAACGCTGACCCTATCGGAGAAACTCGCAAAAAAGAGTCATACCCTGACACCGATGCACTTCTCACTAGCACCCAGGCAATCACCAACATACCGAGAACCGTTGAGACCATTCCACTTCTCAGTTTCAGGGAAGCGTGCCTTCTCCAAAGCGAGAACCAGACGGCTGCCCAACAGAGAACACTAGGTTCAAGTAATTCGTTGTGGCGACTCAGCCAGGTAAGCTGAAGCTGAAGCAGAGTTAGTGCAGTCGCAATGCCGAGTAACCAAAACTTTGAGTGATTTAGCAATTTCACGATCGCAATCCAGTCTTAAAGGTGACGAGTTAAACAGAACTCATCTGCATAGCGATGACCCGCACATTCATTTTGCTATCTTAGTAGCGTTAAACAACCACTAGCCCTTAACAGTATTAAATTCTTTGCCAACTGTCTTAACTCTAAAGACAGATTTGAGACAAGCGCGAGCATTGTTAAGGATGCTCATAAAAATAAGGTGAACCTCTCATCAGTAAAGATCAGGCTAAACAAGGGTTTAAGCTCCTTGTCTGTCCGAGTTATTTTCTCTAGCTTCCTAGGGTGAAGCCTCACGAGTGTTTGATGTTAGAAATTCAGCGCCCACTAGCTGTTTTTGAATCGCAAGAACGGCTGCTTGGGTACGATCGCGCACGTCTAATTTATGCAAAATTGCATGGACATGGACGCGCACGGTTCCTGCCGAAATGTAGAGAATGTCCGCAATTTCTTGATTTGATTTGCCTGTCGCCACGAGCGCCAGAATTTCCTGCTCTCGCCGGGTGAGGGGATTATCAGATGGAGGAATCGGAGACGGCTCGTTTTGAAAAGCAGCTTGAATTTCGGTCGTTGCAGTCTGATCCCACCAGGATGCCCCCGCCGCGATCGAGCGGACTGCTAACATTAACTTCTCAGCCGGAATTCCTTTCAGACAATAGCCTTGCGCGCCTGCTGTGATCAAACGAGCGATGAGATTTTTTTCCGATCGAGAGGTCAGCACCAAAATCGGCAACTGAGGCTGCTGCTGTTTGATTTGGCGGCAGGCTTCAATGCCACCGATCCCAGGTAAGCCAACGTCTAACAGCACCAGGTCGATCGAGTGAGTTTTAGTCAATCCTACGGCAGTTTCCCCGTCTTCGGCTTCTGCGATGATTTCTAGATCGGGTTCCTGTTGTAGGCGCATTCGCAGACCTAGCCGGAACAATTCATCGTCTTCAGCCAATAAAATTCGTAAAATATCAGATTTCATGATCCTACCGATGCGGGCAGTCGAAACCCAAAGATCGCCCCGTGAGGCAGTCGGTTCTCTGCCCAAATCGTACCATTGTGCGCCTCAATAATTTGTCGCGTCAGATATAAGCCTAGCCCAGAACCTTTGGCTTGCCGATCACCATCGCCTTGATAAAATCGCTCAAACAAATGAGGCAGTTCTTCACGCGTGATGCCCGATCCAGTATCAGTGATTTTCGCAGTTTGATGTGAGGCGTGAGACTCTAAAATAATTTCAACTTTGCTGCCTCTCGGAGCGTGATTAATGCCGTTAGTGAGTAGGTTGGCAAACACTCGCTGAAGTTGCAGTCCATCGCCAATTACCCAAAGCGAGCGGCGAAAGTCTGAGTCGCCATAGTTTAACGTCAGGTGAACTCGTCGCGTCGCCGCTAGGTTTTGCAAGGTCGTAATGGCATCTTCGGCTAAGATCGCCAGGTTAACGGGTTCGAGGTGTAGCTGCAATCCTTCTGCGTCATTGCGATACACGTCTAGCATCATTTCGACCATTTGTAAGGTGGTCTGGTGACTGCGCGTAATCATCTCCAAAATCTCTTGCTGAACGGAATTGACGGTTCCAAATTCTGACTGTTGAAAAGCTTTGAGAGTTTCGATCGCCCCTAAAAGCGGAGTCTTCAAATCATGGGTCAGGGTCGAGACAAAATCTTCTCGCAGTCGCGCCAGTTGCTCTTGTGCCTGAAGACGATTTTGCTGCCGAATGATCGCTTCTTGATAATGACGATTGCGATCGCTCAAGATTGCGGTCACGATCAACGCCAACACCGTGATGACTCGATTGGAGATCGTCGCCATTGTGATGCCATTCATCGACGGAAACCACAGATTAGACAGCGTTAAAACCACGGCTACGATCGTCGTCTGCAAAATTTCTTTGCGGCTGAGATGAAACCCTGCCAGCACAATCAGCCCACTGTAGAGATAGCCAAATACATATTCAGCCGGGGTCATATATTCTAATAGCAGCACGATCGCAAACAAAATCGCAATCACCCAGCGAATCGAGCGGCGATCAACTGAAGCGCTAAAAGTTAGTGGAAGATTGCGTGACATAGGAATGCAAATTTATTACTGTCGAGATCTTCGCCCTCATCCTCTAACCCCTGATCCCAAGCTTGGGATCAGGGGAACCGGACTCTTCTCTCCCAAACTGGGAGAGGGGCTGGGGGTGAGGGCAAATCCATTTTGCAATGACCGATCTTAATTTAATTCACGATCCTGAGTGAGTAAGAAATGGCGCGATCGCTAAGATCCAGCAGGCATGACAATTTTGATGGGTAACACAACCGTAAACGTAGATCCTACCCCGACTTCAGATGTGACTGAGATTGTGCCTTGCAATCGCTTCACGAGTCGATCGACGATCGCTAACCCTAATCCAGTGCTATTGATCGAGGGATCTGGGTCAGAAGGCTGCGCTCGAAAGAATGGCTCAAAGATTCGGGCTTGAACCTCTGGCGCAATGCCAATTCCAGTATCGCTAACGGTTATGCTCCATTGAGCAGCATTTAAAGCCCGACACGCCAGCGTCACACTGCCTGACTGAGTGTAGCGAATGGCATTGCTCACGAGATTAATTAAAATCTGCTGTAGCCGAAACGAGTCTATCAACACTTGAGGAAGCGTTGAATCACAGTCACACACGAGATCCAGGGTTTGCACTTCGGCTAAGGGTTGCACCACTTCTAGAGCTAATTCAATCATCGGTTGCACCTCGGTCCACTCTAAGCGCAGGTCAATGTCGCCCGTCTCATGACGGGAAAGCTCTAAAGAATCGTTGATTAAGCGCAGCAAGCGGCGACCATTTCGCACCACGCGATCGATATGCTCCAAACTGGGAACAGAGTCTCTCAACTGCAATCGCCGCTGTTGTTTTAGAAATAGCTCTGAATAGCCAATAATCGAACTCAAGGGCGTTTTTAGCTCATGTGCCAGGTGAGCAATATTATCTTGACTCGCCCGAAGCAATCGACTCAGTTCTTGATTGTTGAGCATCAATTGGCTTTGCAGGCTTTCGAGTTCTTGCAGTCGCTCTTTCATATAACTCTTAAAACACTGCGCGATCGCTTCATCAATCACCTGATCAATCAGCGCGAGCACCCGAAATATTTCCTCTGGAGTGGTTTTGACGAGATCTGACCGAAGATTTTTAAAGACGGTGACTCGCAGGAGATGATATTCTCGTGCAATTTCAGTTGCATCAAAGCCCTGTCCAGCCCGATGAGAGCCGTGAATCAAGCTTTCACGAATCACTGCCTGAGTATCGCTAACTTCAGAGCGAGACAGCACTGTCACCAACGCTTCGAGAACCTTCGGAAGATGATTTCTAATCGCAGAATGAGACAGCGAAT
The DNA here is from genome assembly GCA_965277365.1 of Phormidesmis sp. Classification (GTDB taxonomy): domain Bacteria; phylum Cyanobacteriota; class Cyanobacteriia; order Leptolyngbyales; family Leptolyngbyaceae; genus Phormidesmis_A. The sequence goes on from CBDICO010000012.1 coordinate 825,825, forward strand.
CGGCGCTTTTGATCTGACGATCGACAGAGACGGCTTCTACCCATTGCTGAGTGATGGTCTCGATCTTCTTGTTTAGCAGTTGACTTAAATCGAGCATGGGTAGGCAACCAAGAAGTTGTCAAAAGAATGAGAAGCTCTCATTAGTCTAGACAAACTAAAGATCACTTCAACCAAAAGACAACCAATTTATAATATTCAGGAAGTTCTGAGTAACGGGAATCGGGGCAACACCGCGATCCCTGTTACTTGCTCTCTGTTAGGCAGGAGTGACTTGAGTTCGCCGCTGAAGCAATGTTTGAATCGAGGCTTTCTCTAGGATTCCGACCAAGATTCCGCCATCGCGAATGACCGTTAAGGCAGGCAGTTTCTTTTCTTCTAAAAGCTTTGCCACTTCTAACAATGGTTGATAAGCCTCAACGGTCAACGATGGCTCGATCGGTTTCATCAACGCTTGAATCTGAAGATTAGTCCATTGCTCAACCGGGATGATTTGCAGGGCATCCACTGCCATCTCTCCAACTAATTGCCCGTCTGCATTGGTCACCAAAAACTTACGCCAGTTGTCGCGGCTGAGAATCTGCTGATCGGCAAACTCTCTGAGCGAAAGCTGTGCAGACACAATTGGACTGTTGGGAGTGACTGCATCTGCCGCCGTTAGCCCTGCAAATTGCTCTTGGATTCGGGCAGATTGACCTGCTCGACTCGCATTTTGCAGCAAGAACACCCCAATTAATAGATTCCAAACGCTGCCAAAACTCCCGGAGAGGACGATCGGTAGCAGACCCGATACGATCGCCACCCAGCCAAAAACCTGTCCGACCCGACTGGCAAACACGACTCCTTTATAGGGGTTGCCTGTCACTCTCCAGACTAGCGCTTTGAGAATGTTGCCACCATCTAACGGCAACCCAGGAATCAAGTTAAAGAGGGCTAACGCTAAGTTAATCGAAGCCAAAAGACTGAGAATCGCAGTCAACGGCGTGGTTGCTCCAGTGCCTAATGCAAGGATGCTCAACAGCCCGAAGAGTAAAAGACTGACGATCGGACCTGCGATCGCCACCCAAAAAGCTTCCCCCGGAGTCTTCGATTCATTCTCTAAGCTGGCAAGTCCGCCAAACAAAAATAGCGTAATCGACTGCACCCCAATGCCCTGACGCAGTGCAACAAAGCTATGTCCTAGTTCATGTGCCAACACCGAGCCAAATAACAGTAGGGCAGTCATCAATCCCAACAGCAAAGGCACTCCACTCGCTAGCGTTGGAAACTGAGCCGCGATGCCACTGCTATAGCTCCAGGTAAACAGCCCCAGCACAAAAAACCAAGACGGGTTGACATAAAAGGGAATGCCAAACAGTTGACCAATGCGAATATTGCCATTCATAAATCGACCTCTGAGTCAGTGGAGTCGTTACTCCTGCGTCTATGGTTTTAAGTGTAACGAAGTGTGAATAATATTCTCAGGTTTCTGCCAGCGTGAAAGCCGTCTGATCTGCGTTCGGTTCGGGTAGAAAAATCAGATCAGTCCGTCACCAGGCAAGATATGATACCAAAGGAGTCAACAGAAGCGAACAATGGTAGAACGTCCCATCAAAAAATCTGAACGGCAGGCGACACCTTCGTCTGAACCCTCTTCCCCAGCGTCAGATTCAAAGCCTTCTGCTCCCCCAAAGCCTCAGCGCTCATCAGAGCGAAGCGACGATCGCCCAGCAGGTCGAAGTGACGATCGCCCAGCAGGTCGAAGTGACGATCGTTCTTCAGGTAGAGGCAAACGAGGCTCTCAAGACGACGAACCCAAGCAGATGACGAATCCTGCTTTGATGCGAGGTCCCAAACCTGTCAAGGCTCCGATCGCGCCTGAACCGCAACCAGAGGCGATTGTTGAAGAAACCTCGGAAGAAACCCCCGTAGAGACGACTGAAGAGTAGTCTCTCAGAGCGCATCAAGCCCACGACCTGTGGGCAGCAGCACTTGAGAAATATTCTTAAACGGATGCTCTTCCTGAAGCAGTTTCTCAACATCGGCACTGACCATAGGTTTAGAAAACAGATAGCCCTGAGCATATTCGCACTTCAAGGCTTTGAGCTGTGCCAGTTGCTTTATGGTTTCGACTCCCTCAGCGACGACATCCATCCCCAAATTCCACGCCAGGGTGATGATCGTTCGCACTAGCTCCAGCTTCTCGCCATCGACATCGACTCGACTGATGAAGGAGCGATCGATCTTCAGCAAATCCATCGGAAAGCGATAGAGGTAGCCGAGCGATGAATAGCCTGTGCCAAAGTCATCCACCGAAAGCTGAATGTTCATTGCCTTAAGCTGCAACAGCATATCCATCGCGCTCTCCGTGTTTTCCATGATGGCGCTTTCGGTGATTTCCAGCTTGAGATGATGGGCATCTAGCCCACTTTCAGAGAGGATTTGGCGAATCTGCCCGATCAGACTAGGCTGAGAAAATTGGCGACTCGACAAGTTGACACTCATGCTCAGGGGCGGCTGATGAGGAAAGGCGACATGCCAAATCTTCATTTGCCGACAGGCTTCTCGCAGCACCCACTGTCCGAGTGGAATAATTAGCCCTGTCTCCTCTGCCATTGGCACAAATTTTGCCGGAGACACGATGCCCTGTTCGGGATGCTGCCAGCGCACCAGTGCCTCAAACCCCATAATTTTCCCAGTCGCGAGCGACACGATCGGCTGATAGTAGAGCAGAAATTCTTGCCGCTCGATCGCTCGCCGCAGGTCATTTTCTAATTGCAGTAATTTGACGACTCGCGTGTGCATTTCGGTATCAAACACTTCATGGCAGGCTTTGCCCGACGCTTTAGCGCGATACATCGCAATGTCTGCCCCTCGCAGCAGATCTTCGGGCAATTCATACTTGGTCGTACTCAACGTAATGCCGATGCTAGCGGAGGTAAACACTTCATGTCCATTCAGATTTAAGGGAGTCGATAAAGCACGATGTACACGTTCTGCAATTTTCTTGGCATCCTCTAGGTTTTGAATGCGTTCTAGCAGAATGGTGAACTCATCGCCGCCCAGCCGAGAAACGGTATCTTCGCGGCTCACACAAGCTTCGAGTCGTCGAGCGATCGCGACTAAAAGCTGATCGCCAATCAGGTGCCCTAAGCTATCGTTGATCACCTTAAAGCGATCAAGGTCTAAAAACAGCACCGCAAACTGATGATCTGCACTTTGTCGAGAGCGAGCCACGGTTTGCCCCAGCCGTTCCATAAACAGGAGACGATTGGGTAAGCCTGTCAGCGAGTCGTGAAAAGCGTTGAGGCGAAGTTGTTCTTCAGCTTGCTTGCGCTCGGTCACTTCGCGCATGACGGAAACAAAGTGCGTCACCTGCCCCTGCTCATTGCGGATGGGCACGGTGTTGAGATCAACCCAAAATTGGGTGTCATCTTTGCGATAGAGAATCAGTTCGGCTTTGACGGCTTCAAAGTTGAGCAGGTTGGTACGAATCCGATCGAGTTCGCTGGCGGAGGTATAGATGCCCAACAGCAGTTGAGCAGATTTGCCAATTACTTCAGCCGAGGTGTAACCTGTGCCTCGCAAAAAGGCATCGTTGATGTAGACAATTCGTAAACTTAAAGGATCTTCTGTCGGTTCTACTTGAGAAATCATGACAATTTCATTGGCATTTACCACGACCGATTCTAGAAGTCGCAGATATTCTTCGAGCCACTTTCGTTCAGTAATATCTTTGACCGTGATCAGAGTGCCTGTCGATTCTCCTGTGTCGGTGCAGAGCAGCGTGGCGTTGACTTCTGCCCAAAATTTTCTGCCGTCTTTGCGCTTGAGTTGTCCTTCCTTCCAGCCATAGAAATTTTGGCGGTCTTGTTCAGACTGCCCAGTTTGAAACTGAAGCCAGCCTTCGATCGCTGAAAAAAATTGATAAGCAGGCTTGCCTACCATTTCTGCCACTGAGCACCCGACTAGCTTTGCCATGCGAGAGTTGACGTGCAAAACGCAATCTTCTACGTCGGTGATGATCACGCCATCATTGAGATTTTCTACGACCGTGCGAAGCAGCCAATCAGACTCTGGGAGAGGTTTTAGGTTTGCCGTTACTGAGTTGGTTATCAGGTGTTCAAGTGCCATAGATTCCTCCCTGGTATCTTCTGCTTCTAGACAGTGAGGAGTTGGACTCATGACTCAAACTCGTTGAAGACAATACCAAGTTGAAGTCTTGCGTTCTAAAATCTGGTTTAGTCAAGGTTTTTAAGAGGGTCATCCATCAGAAAACAAGAATAATCGTTGCCACCAATTAAAGGTAGGCATCTTGATCGAGGCTATCAAAGTTCTAGATCTCTTCAAAGCTTTCGCTCATAGGGCTTGTTGCTTCAGTTTGCCCAAAACTTTTGGGAAAATTGGACGCGATGCAAAGAAATTTTTCTATTTATAAATTTTATATTGATTAGGGGGGTAGTCCCACGCGATTACTCGTTAGCTTTTAGTAGCTGCTTACACCGTCTGTGTTCCTCCGGCTAATTCAGAGTCTATCCGTCTTAAAGGAGCCTAGAGAAAACACCGGGGCAGACAGGAGACTTAAAGCTTCTTGTTTACCATGAGCTTTCCCTGCGAAACGCTCTCAAATGCCGCTTTGGGATGAGTCACTCCGGGAAGCTAAAACCCGGTTTCTCTGCCCGTGTCGCCTATAGTATCGTTGCAAACGATGACTCGGTGTGATCTTGACGATATCTTACAAACGGATTTAACTTTTGGCGAGTTGTCTTTGGACACAGACTGGAGATCAAACCACGATTGATCTCCAGTCTGTGCGGAATTCGACAGGCAATCAAGTCAGGCTTTGGCGTATTACTCGATTATTTATGCGAAAAACAGTTCAGATAAGATAAATCAACGCTAATTCTAAAGCCAGACAATGCTGCTACAAATCAGATTTGGTTTGTGACGAGAAAGAGCGATCGACAGAAGTTAAAAACAAAACTGCTGTCAGATTTAGAGAAAGCGATCGCTGAGTAGTTCTTTCTACTATCACAATCCTATTTGAGTTGTAAAGTTTGCGACCGTGCCATTCTCAATGTACTAATCTGGAGATCACAAAATCCTCATTTGTTCTCCTCATGACTGTCTCGAACGCTGCTTCAAATCCTGTTGGTGAAATCTCGCTGGTTGCGTTAGCTCAGAAAACACGCAATGCCGCCCGTCATTTGGGGACCCAGACTGCTGATGTGAAGAATCGAGCGATCGCTGCCATTGCTGAGGCGTTAGAAACCAATGCCATCGAGATTCTCGCCGCCAATGCTGCCGATTGTGCAGCCGCAAAAGTTGCAGAGATAGCCCCGGCTCTTTATGCGCGATTAAAGCTGGATGAAGCGAAATTAACGGCAGCGATCGCTGGAGTGCGCGATGTCGGCAGATTGGCAGACCCGATCGGAGTCGTTCAAATCAACCGCGAACTGGATGAGGGACTAACCCTCAAGCGAGTCACCTGTCCGTTAGGAGTACTGGGTGTGATTTTTGAAGCGCGACCCGATGCCGTGATGCAAATTTCGAGTCTGGGGATCAAGTCAGGAAATGGCGTAATTCTTAAAGGCGGGAGAGAGGCAACCCGTTCTTGCGAAGCCCTTGTGAAAGCGATTCATCAAGGGTTAGCGCAAACAGAAATCGATCCATCGGTTGTACAACTATTAACTACACGGGAAGAAACGCTAGAGTTATTAAAACTCGATCAGTTTGTGGATTTGATTATTCCTAGAGGGTCAAATTCATTTGTGCGATTTGTGCAAGACAACACCCGAATTCCTGTGTTAGGACATGCAGAAGGAATTTGTCATTTATATGTCGATCGCACTGCCAACATCGAGAAAGCAATCAAAATTGCAGTCGATTCTAAAACTCAATATCCGGCAGCTTGCAACGCGATCGAGACTTTACTCGTGCATTCAGCGATCGCGTCGGAGTTTCTGCTAGAAGCTGTATTTGCACTGCAAGCAAAAAATGTAGAACTACGAGGAGATGAACGCACTCGTGAAATTCTCAACATCACTGCGGCAACAGAAGAAGATTGGATAACTGAATATAGTGACTTAACGTTAGCGATTAGAGTCGTGGACTCGTTAGAAGCCGCGATCGGGCACATCAATGCTTACGGATCGCGACATACAGACGCGATCGTCACTGAAGACTCAGCTTCGGCTCACACCTTTCTGGCTCAAGTCGATGCGGCAGGCGTTTATCACAACTGTTCAACTCGATTTGCCGATGGGTTTCGCTATGGTTTTGGCGCAGAAGTCGGCATCAGCACCCAGAAAATGCCCCCTCGCGGACCGGTCGGCTTAGAAGGACTCGTCACCTACAAATATCAGTTAGTCGGCAACGGACACATCGCCGCAACTTACTCTGGAACAAATGCTAAACCTTTCACCCATCAGGATTTGTAGTTTGCTCAATGTTTGACAACATTTGCAAATTCCTCGCCGAATCCTTCTCGACTGACTTCACCACTTGGCTGCTGGGCGAATCGATCGAGCTAACCGAACTCAGCCCTTGAGAACTCTCACTTGAACCCATTCGCGCCGATGCTCTAATTTTGCTGCAATCTGATCAAGTCGTTTTGCACCTGGAGTTTCAGACATAACCCAAAGCCGATATCCCATTTCGCATGATTGATTATCGGCTGAGAGTTCATCGTCGCTTTCCTCAAAAGCAAATGCGCCAAGCCGTGATCTATCTACAGTCCACCGGGTCTGACCTTGTGCAGCAAAACGCGTTCACCTTAGAAAAAACTCGTCACGAGTTTGAAGTGATTCGGCTCTGGGAGCAGCCAGCGAGTGCCTTTCTACAGTCCCCAGGCTTGCTGCCGTTTGCGGTTTTAAGCCAGGTTAGCGATCGTGCTCAAACTCTCCGACAAGTTGCTCAACTCATCGATCAAATGCCTGACCCTCGGGCACAAAGTAATGTTTTGGCATCGACCTTCATTCTCGCTGGTTTAGTATTGGAATCAGAGGTCATTCAGCAAGTGTTGCGGAGAGACATTATGCAAGAGTCTGTCACCTATCAATTAATTAAATCAGAAGGTCGAGAAGAAGGTCGGGAAGAGGCTTTGAGACAGATTGTTGCGAATCTGACGAGAGAGGGAATGTCTCCTGATGTCATTGCTCGAATTACTGGCTTGACGATCGAGCAAATTCAACAGGTTCAAACGGCGATCAACCAGCCATGATGCTATAGATTCAAAAATTTGTGGCTCGATCGCTGACTGACCTCCCCGGTCTAACCCCTTCCCAATGTAAGAATTTGTAATAAAAACGCTCATCAAATCGGATTAACGTAGCAAAAGATGCGGACTTTACCGATTTTGGATTCGAGAGTTTTATAGCTTCGTAGATCCGAAATCTAACTTCGATTGACCTTTGAGGCTTAACACGCCAGCAAACTACTTTAGTGTTGGGAAGTTTAGAATGAGCAGTAATTTAGCAACGAAACTCCGCGAGGGCACCAAGAAAGCGCACACGATGGCGGAAAACACAGGATTTATCTCGTGTTTTTTGAAGGGCACGGTCGAGAAGAATTCTTACCGCAAACTGGTGGCAAATCTCTACTTCGTCTATTCAGCGATGGAAGAAGAGATGCACAATCATCGTGACCATGCTGTTCTCGGCAAACTCTACTTTCCAGAGCTAGAGCGCAAAGCCAGCCTGGAGCAAGACCTCGCCTATTATTTTGGCGCAAACTGGAAGGCAGAAGTTGCCCCGTCTGAAGCGACCAAATTCTACGTTCAGCGCATTCATGACATTGCTCAGACTCAGCCAGAGTTGCTGATCGCTCACCTCTACACTCGCTATATGGGCGATTTGTCGGGCGGACAAATTCTGAGAAAAATTGCTCAAAACGCCATGAACTTGTCGGATGAAGAGGGGTTAGCGTTTTATTCGTTTAAGCAGATTCCTGACGAAAAAGCATTCAAAACCATGTATCGTCAACAGCTAAATGAAGTTGCAGTGGATGACGCGATGGACGATCGCATCGTCGACGAAGCCAACGACGCGTTTGGTTTGAACATGAAAATGTTCCAAGAGCTAGAAGGGAATTTGATTAAAGCGATCGGCGTTCAGCTATTTAACTTGCTGACTCGTAAGCGCAATCGTGGCACCACTGAGATGGCAACGGCTGAATAATTGCCCCGCTTACCATTTCTCAACAACTCGCGTTATTTTGAATCCTGGCAGCTTGATGATTTTCTGATTGAGAACCACTAAGCCGCCAGGATTCTAGTTTGAAAGGAGACAAAATGGCTGCAAAGATTCCAGTTACGGTGATTACGGGCTTTTTGGGGAGCGGTAAAACGACTCTGATTCGTAACTTGCTCCAAAATAATCAGGGCAGACGCATCGCCGTTTTGGTCAACGAGTTTGGTGAATTGGGCATTGATGGAGACTTGTTAAAGTCGTGCGAAGTCTGCCCAGACGGTGAAGTAGAGCCGCAGTCTAACATTGTTGAATTGACCAACGGCTGTCTTTGCTGCACCGTTCAAGAAGAATTTTTGCCCACGATGCTAGAACTTCTCAAGCGCAGAGATAGCCTTGATTGCATCGTGATCGAGACTTCTGGGTTGGCATTGCCTAAACCGTTGATTAAAGCCTTTCGTTGGCACGAGATCCGCAACGCGGCGACGGTGGATGGAGTGATTACGATCGTCGATTGCGAAGCCGTTTCGACAGGCACGTTGGCAAGTGACTTACAAGCCGTCGAAGCGCAGAGACAGGCTGATCCCAACCTCGATCACGAAACGCCTCTACAAGAACTTTTTGAAGATCAACTTGCCTGTGCGGATCTCGTGATTCTCAACAAGACTGATTTAGTAGGTGAAGACATTCAAGCTCAAGTCAAAGAGTTGGTGCAGCGCGAACTTTCTAGAGCGGTGAAAATCGTCTCAAATGGTCGAAGTCAAACGCTCGACTCTGATGTGTTGCTTGGCTTTAATGCTGCCGTTGAAGATGATTTAGAAGCCCGTCCTAGTCATCACGATTTTGAGGAAGACCACGACCACGATGATCAGATTGTCTCGACCCATGTTGTGTTGAATCGGGCATTTGACCCGTCACAGTTAAAAGCCCAGCTAGAAACATTGGTGCAACAGCAAGAAATCTATCGCGTCAAGGGATTTGTTGCCGTTCCTAACAAGTCAATGCGGTTGGTGATGCAGGGAGTGGGATCGCGCTTTGAGCAGTTTTACGATCGCCCCTGGCAGCCCGAAGAAGCGAGACAAACTCGCCTGGTTTTCATTGGTCGAGATCTCAGCCACGAGGAAATCGAGTCTCAATTAGTCGCGTTACCTGTCTAGAATATTTCGCCCTTGGTGGTGAAGTAGCTGAGGGCGCTACGTCTATATCGGGTTCTAGTGATTAGAGAATTTCGCCACATTCATCAACAAGGTAGCAAAGTGAGCGAAATCTTAACCCAACAAACTGATCGTAGAGTGGGTTAATCTTGCACATCGGCGGAATGTGAGCAATTTTGCGACCGAAGAGATTGATATCGTGCTCAAACGGACACTGAGCCGGGATCACTTTGCAGATGAAGTGGGCAAGCTTGCGATCGTGAATTTCAACCCCATCTAACCACCGTCGAATCGGATTGAGTAGATCAAAACGCGGCTGGTTTGAATGATCAGAATGCAGTAATGAAAAAGTCAGTTCTGTATTAGACATAAAGCTACCTTTGTGGTCTGGATGGGTCAATCTTTTCTGGGCGAATAGGCTAAGAGAGTTATCACTAACGATTGACCTGTACCTCACTAACAGGATACATACAGAGAATTAGGTTTCCGTAAAGATAGGAATAGAATTACCGAGTCGTTGATTAAACTTCAATAAACTATCTGAACCTGAGATAACCAGGGCATTCTCTAAATGATGAATGCAGCTTTTCTCAACTTTATTTCAACCGTGGGTCAAAACTGGTTGAACTCATCCTTGTTCATATTAATAGAGGCTGTTATCAAAACTCAACAGTATCCAAAAGGGTAGTTATTCTCTGGGATCAACCAAATCATATCTCTCGCGATATTCACCTTTCGACATAAACAGAAAGATCTGTAAATTTCGGGTTGATGTTTGTGATTTTAGCTACAGATTTGATAGATTTCAGCTTACGGGCTAAAACCGTCCTACAACCCCAAATCGACCGCAACACGATGGGCGCAAGCAAAGCCAGAAAACGCCACCGCATTTAAGCCCTGACCCGGAAACGTGCTGTCACCGACACAATAGAGATTCGCGATCGCCGTGCGGTTAAAGGGCATTCTCAACAGTCCAGGCAGCTTACGAGCTGGGATCGGACCATAAGTGCCGTTATCGCGTCCTAAAAATCGACGGTGCGTTCTAGGAGTGCCGACTTCTTGATAATCTAGATGCTGGCTCAGGTTGGGGAAGATGGTTTCTAAGCGATCGATGACTCGCTCTGCCGCCGCCTCTTTCTTGGCTTCATACTCACTAGGCGATAGATTTTGCCAATGTTCCATCCAACTCGGCGTGAAGGTGTGAATAATCTGACACCCATCGGGTGCAAGACTCGGATCGAGCAACGTCGGAATCGAGACAAAAATAGTGCCTTGCTCGGCTTCCATCGTGTCCCAGTTTTCTAACAAAATATGATGGCATTCTGTCTCGATCGGCAGGGCTTCTGATTTAACTCCCACATGCAGACTGAGAAAACTCGGTGACTGCTGATAGCGCTGTTGCCACTTCTTCTCAACGTTAGGCATTTCAGAAGCGGGTATAAGTTTCTCGAAGGTATCCCAGCGAGTCGCATTAGAAATAATTCGCTTTGCTCGATAGGTTTTACCAGAGGCGAGGGTGACTCCCACAGCGCGTCCGTTTTCTAGCAAAATCTCGGTGACTCTAGCTTTATATTCAATCCGGCTCCCCGCGTTTTCTAAACCTTCTACCAGCTTTTGAGCGATTTGACCGACGCCACCCTTGGGATAATTGATGCCGCCATAGTGTCGATCGCTAAATACCATTCCCGCATTGATCATCGGAGTCTTATCTGCCGGAACGACTGACCAGCAATAACACTCCATATCGATAAACTTCAGCAATGCGGGGTCTTTAATAAAACGACGCGCAATCTCTCCGGCGTTTTGGGGCAAATATTTCACCAACCCCAAACAGGCAAGCGGATGCTGGAAAAACACCCGCGTCAAATAGCCCAACTCTTCCAGCGACAGCAGATCCATGACGTTGAGGCAGTTAAACACCTTCCAACACTCGCCATAAAACTGCCGAATTCCCTTCTCTTCGTGAGGAAACTGTCCGATCAGTTCTTGCAGAAACTTCTCATAATCCTTATGGACTTTTAGTTCTAATCCATCAGGCAAGTGATAGTGAATCTGCACCGGATCGGGAATAGTTTCAATGCTCATATTGACGGCATCTAGGGCGCGAGTCAGCAAATTCGTCGTGCCCTGTTTGCCAAAGCCAAAAATCATCGACGCGCCGACATCAAAGCGATAGCCCGATTCACCATTTCCAGACGATCGCTCAAAATAACCTGCACTGCCTCCGGGGATTAAGTAGCGCTCTAACACTAAAACGCTGGCTCCTTTGGCGGCAAGTTGAGTGGCGGTGACTAATCCACCAATGCCAGAACCGATGACGATCGCGTCATACTCTGCGGGATATTCAGAAGGAGTTGAGACAGAAGCCATGAAAAAATGATGATAATGCCACTACTCTTCAGTGTATCGGAGTTGAGTACGCGGTAGGAGACGGAGAGAATTGCCTTCGCGATTGGGCTAAACAAAAAAAGGGGTCAGCCTGCAATTACCGCCTAACCCCTCCTGCCGATTCCTCTAGAGAGGAGAACACTACAAAGCACTATAAAACTGCTTGAGAATTATTGTCAATACTATTGCAAGTAATCCCAACAAATTCTTAGAGAAATCCTGTCCACCAAAGTTGATAGCATCTTTTTACCTACAACCTGCCGAGATTACCTGAAACAGAGGTAGGAAGAGAGTATGATGATTCAAACGTTTGACCTACTGAGGTTGCCCGATCGCCTATGACTCTTCAACTGCGTGTCTACGTTCCGCCTCACCCCCTGATCAAACACTGGCTGGGCGTAGCCCGTGATGCGGCGACTCCTTCCGCCCTCTTTCGCAGTGCTATGACCGAGTTGGGGCGATGGCTCACCTATGAGGCGATTCGTGAATGGCTCCCGACGATCGAGACAACGGTCGAGACTCCGCTATCACCCTGTCCCGCAACGTTTATTAATCCCGAAGTGCCGATCGTGGTGGTTCCGATTCTCCGTGCCGGACTTGCCCTTCTTGATGGGGCGCAAGGGATTCTGCCTTTAGCCTCGATTTATCATTTGGGACTGGTGCGAAATGAGGAAACTTTAGAGGCGAGTTGCTACCTCAATCGGCTTCCTGACCAGATCAGTCCTCAAACTCATGTACTGATTACCGACCCGATGCTGGCGACGGGAGGAACCACGATCGCGGCAATGGAAGAATTGACTAAACGAGGGGTTGACCCTGCACTAGTGAGAATTGTGGCAGTTGTGGCAGCCCCTCCAGCACTGCAAAAGTTGAGTGTTGCTTATCCCAGCTTGAATATTTATACGGCGGCAATTGATGAAGGGCTAAACGAAAAAGGCTTCATCGTACCCGGATTAGGCGACGCGGGCGATCGCACATTTGGCACTTAATGAGGTGAATTGAGTTATCGTTTTGGTCGAACGGCGTTAAGCTAGAAGGGCGACTCAGTTGAAATTGAGCATGATGAGTGATGAGTCAACAAGATAATTTTTCTGGTGGTTTTGTCTTAGGCGCGATCGTGGGCAGTGTGATCGGAGGCGTGTTAGGGTCTCTATTGACGGCTCAACGACTAGAAGGTATGACCAAAGAACCCCGGTTAAAGCCTGAAGACGGTCAAAAAAAGCGATCGATTCGCAGCGCAACTGAGCAAAATATGGAACTGTCTCGACGCAGCCTAGAAGATAAGATTGCTCAACTCAATGATGCGATCGACGATGTGAGGCATCAGCTAGGCAGCGTGAATGGACGAACAGCCGAGAGTGATCGCGAACGGTCATTCACCGAAGAGCCATAGCGCTAGAATGCTTCGTGAGAGCGATCACAATCATGCCAATATCGCTTAAACTATCTGCAAACCACAAACCCCTGGACTTAACAAGGAATCCGCAATTTTATGAACCCTTTGCAATTGCTCATCAGCACGATTAGTGGCTTTGTCGGCATTTATCTGGTGCTGCTATTTATTCGGATCTTACTTAGTTGGTTTCCCACGATTGACTGGCTCAATCCTCCCTTCTCAATTTTGAGCCAACTCACTGATCCTTACCTGAATATTTTCCGATCGTTTATTCCTCCCCTCGGCGGACTCGATTTCTCTGCGATTTTGGCAATCTTAGCGCTGCAATTACTCAAAAGCGCATTGGAGCAGGTCCAAGTCTCAGTAGCGATGCAGACTTCACTGCTTGGCTAATCGTGGGTTGAAGGGGTTACTAATAGAGAGATAGAGGACGATCGCTCAATGGGCGTTTCGTCCTCTGTTTTTTGACGAGAATTACTTCGTTACTTTTCTTCATAAACGCTAAGATCAAGGAGCAATCTTGATTTAAGTTCTTTTGTGACTCAGCCACGAATTCTCGTTTGGTATCGCAATGACCTCCGCTTACACGACCATGAGCCGCTCACAAAAGCATTGAAGGCTGGAGGTGATGTGATTCCGGTTTATTGTTTTGACCCTAGACAATTTGGGAAGACTTCTTACGGGTTTCCTAAGACGGGATCGTTTCGTGCTCGGTTTTTGCTTGAGAGCATTGCAGATTTGCGGGAGTCATTGAGAGCGATCGGAAGCGATCTAATCCTGCGCCAAGGATTTCCCGAAGAAATTATTCCTGCTTTGGCGCAAGAATTAGGAGTCACAACCGTTCGGTTTTATCGCGAAACTACGTCAGAAGAGTTAGCAGTAGAGACAGCACTTGAGAAGAAGTTGCAGGAAGTAAACATTCCGACTGTCACCTCTTGGGGGCACACTCTCTATCATCCTGATGATTTGCCTTTTGACATTCAAGACGTTCCTGACCTCTTTACTCGGTTTCGGAAAGAGGTCGAAAAAGAGGTCAAGGTCTACGAGATGTTTCCCACGCCTCGATCGCTGCCTGCACTACCTAATATCAAAACGGGCGAGTTGTCCATCCTGTCCGATTTTGGGCTAGAAGCTTCCGTCTCTGATTCGCGTGGGGTCATTGCTTTTAAGGGCGGAGAAACGCAGGGTGTCGCCAGACTAAACCATTATTTTTGGCAACACGATCATCTGAAAGTTTATAAAGAAACTCGCAACGGAATGTTGGGGGCAGATTATTCATCAAAATTCTCACCCTGGCTAGCGTTGGGATGTCTGTCGCCTCGCTATATCTATTGGCATGTGCAGGATTATGAATCTCAGCGAATTAAGAATGACTCGACCTATTGGCTAATTTTTGAGTTGCTGTGGCGCGATTATTTTCGATTCATCTGTGTCAAGCATGGGACGCAAATTTTTAGACGATCGGGCTTACAAGGAGTCTCATTACCTTGGAAAGAGGACTGGGAGCGGTTTAATCTCTGGCGCGACGGTAAAACCGGATTTCCGCTTGTGGATGCCAATATGCGAGAAATTGCGGCGACGGGCTTTATGTCTAATCGCGGACGGCAAAACGTTGCAAGTTTTCTCACCAAAAATTTGGGCATCAATTGGCAGATGGGAGCCGAGTGGTTTGAGTCACGGCTAATTGACTATGACGTGTGCAGCAATTGGGCAAACTGGAACTACACCGCCGGGGTCGGAAATGATGCCCGTGGGTTTCGGTTTTTTAACATCACAAAGCAAGCCAAAGATTACGATCTGCAAGGTGACTATGTGAAGCATTGGCTCCCCGAATTGGTAAGTCTGCCCGCCTCTAAAGTGCATGAACCCTGGAAACTTTTACCCGTCGAACAACAGCGATTTGGCGTGAGATTAGGCGTTGATTATCCCAATCCTGTCGTCGATTTATTTAAGTCGGCGGAGACGAACGAGAAACTTTATCAGGCAGCGTTCTCGATCGCAAACACTCAGACCAAACCCGATCTAAAGGGTAGACGATGACTCGATCATTTCATACCACTCTGCGTAGGGCGTATTTTTAACCAGCTTGCGATTAAAGTCGGGTGCACCATCTGTCCACCAAACCGCACCTCGCTCGCCGAGCGCGACTTTGGCAGCATTGACGTGCTGACGTGCTTCTTTTAAGACGGTTTCATCGTCGTTTTCTAAAGCGTGTCTGACGGCTCGACGGGCGCTCATTAAGTCTTTGACGAGGCTCGATCGTTCCTCTTCGCTTAGCTCAGGATTAGAACATCGCCAGAGTCGCCCTTTGACCACAAAATAGCGCCCGTCTGAGGTTTTAGGATACTGCATGGTGCATGGCTTCAGGTTCAAGGTGAAAAAAGATCTTCGCAGGTTTTTCCGGATGGCATCTCTCCTTTAGGGAATAGAGGAATGGTAGATGCACCCTGATTATTCACCCCGGCTTCACGGCTGGGGTTTTTTGTTTTTAGAGGCAGAGTCTCGGGGGAGCGATCGCGGATTTTTCTAAAAAACCTCCGGGTTCGTCTGTGGTTTAGGGAATAGAGGAATGGTAGATGCACCCTGATTATTCACCCTGGCTTCACGGCTGGGGTTTTTTGTGTTTAGAGGCAGAGTCTTAGGGGAGCGATCGCGGATTTTTCTAAAAAACCTCCGGGTTCGTCTGTGGTTTAGGGAATAGAGGAATGGTAGATGCACCCTGATTATTCACCCTGGCTTCACGGCTGGGGTTTTTTGTTTTTAGAGGCACTTGCTTATCGCATTGCGCCCATCGTGGTTTTCCATGCTAACTCTCTACAGAGCACGATGAGCGCGCGTTCTTCGGCATCTCGGAAGAGTTTTGACTCAATCAATTCTTGCAAAACCTGGTGAGTCAGCTGAGTCGAAAACGTGCCGCCACAGTGCAAGAGGTGACTGTAATAGCAGAACTGCGATCGGCGCTCCTGATTCAAATGAAACTGATGAACTTCGGCGGGTGTCATGGTGGACACAGGCGTGTTGACCGGAACCACCACTCGCGGAATGCCCTGCACTCCATAGAATTCGCCGTTGTGTTGGTCTAAACAGCCGACGAGAACGGTCCACAACAGAGTCCGAGTCTCGTTAATTAGATCTGGTGTGAAAAGCGGATCAGGTTCACTCGATAGACGAGGACCCATATTCATAAACATCGGGTTGAGCAGTTGAGAATTGTAGACAATGCCGATCGCCCAATGACGTTCTTCCGTTTCGAGTTTGACGAAGGTGCCAAACCCATAGTCATCGGCTTTAGGGGCATCGATAAAATCCATTTCGTCATCCAACTGCACCACATAATCACAGTGGGAATTTGATTTGACTACTTTACCCAATCGCATGATGGTTCCTCTCGTATTCACTGGAATTGTACAGTGGTAAGAGTTTTTGTACTACAAAATTCAATCATTGCTGCGTTGAAGTTTGTGGGGGAACAATTTTGTTCTTTGGGCTTCCGATCGTCATTCAACCCTGACCAAACACCTCGCACCTCCTAACTTGTGCGGTAGAATCGAAACTCAACGGTTCTGTATAAGCCACGACAAAACGCCATGAGTAAAGGGACGCTGTTTGATAAGGTTTGGGATGCACACACCGTCGGAACGCTTCCGTCTGGGCAAACTCAGCTTTTTATTGGGTTACACCTGATTCACGAAGTCACCAGCCCTCAAGCGTTTGCGATGCTGAGAGAACGCGGACTGACCGTGGCTTTTCCCGATCGGACGATCGCTACCGTTGATCACATCGTCCCGACTGAAAACCAGACGCGACCCTATGCTGACTCGCTGGCAGAAGAAATGATGCAAGCCTTAGAAAAGAACTGTCAAGAGAATGGCATCACGTTCTATAACGTCGGGTCGGGTCGTCAGGGAATCGTTCACGTCATTGCCCCCGAACAAGGATTAACTCAGCCTGGGATGACGATCGCCTGTGGAGACAGCCACACGTCCACTCATGGCGCATTTGGCGCGATCGCGTTTGGCATCGGTACCAGTCAAGTTCGCGATGTGCTTGCGTCACAAACGCTGTCACTCTCGAAGCTCAAAGTCCGCAAAATCGAAGTCAACGGTGCTCTAAAACCCGGAGTCTATGCCAAAGACGTAATTTTACACATCATCCGAAAATTAGGCGTAAAGGGTGGCGTGGGCTACGCTCATGAGTTTACCGGGACGACTTTTGAGCAAATGAACATGGAAGAACGGATGACCGTTTGCAACATGGCGATCGAGGGGGGTGCGCGCTGTGGCTATGTGAATCCCGACCAAGTCACTTATGATTATCTTCAAGGTCGTGATTTTGCTCCTAAAGGCGATGATTGGGATAACGCGATCGCGTGGTGGAGCAATATCCACAGCGATGCAGATGCCATTTACGATGATGTAATTGTGTTCGATGCGGCTGACATTGCTCCGACCGTTACCTGGGGCATTACTCCAGGTCAAGGCATTGCGGTTGATGAATCTGTCCCCATGCAGGATGGCATCGCGGAAGACGAGAGAGCGATCGCCGAAGAAGCCTATCTCTATATGGATTTAGCTCCAGGTCAGCCGATTCAAGGCACAAAAGTGGATGTCTGTTTTGTCGGAAGCTGCACCAACGGCAGAATCAGTGATCTGCGAGAAGCCGCGAAGTTTGCCAAAGGACGACACGTTGCCAACGGCGTAAAAGCCTTCATCGTTCCCGGCTCTGAACGGGTGAAAAAACAGGCAGAAGCGGAAGGTCTACACGAAGTGTTCTTAACCGCAGGCTTTGAATGGAGAGAAGCAGGATGCTCAATGTGTTTGGCGATGAACCCCGATAAGCTGCAAGGTCGGCAACTCAGTGCGTCTTCGTCAAATCGCAATTTCAAGGGTCGTCAGGGTTCATCGTCAGGACGAACTCTGTTGATGAGTCCGGCGATGGTGGTGGCGGCGGCGGTGACGGGTCAAGTGACTGACGTGCGCGAGTTAATATGAGCCGAACCCTTTCCCCAGGAGAGGGAACGAGAGTTCTAGCTCCCTTCTCCTTGAGGATGAAGGCAATTCATCAACGTTAGGCGTTCACGAACTTGACCCCAAATACTGCTGCGAACGCGATCGCGACCTCATGCCGCACCTGTTCCACTGTGATCGTGGGGATAAACTGCGCCAAGCTGCCTACAGGCTTATCCGCAATGCCGCAGGGAACAATGCGATCGAACCCCTCCAAATCGGGACAGACGTTGATTGCAAATCCGTGCATCGTGATCCAATGGCTGACCTTGATGCCGATCGCTGCGACTTTTCGACCCTCAACCCAAACGCCCGTTAGACCGGAAATGCGCGTTCCTTCCAATCCATAAATGCCGACAACTCGGATGATCACTTGTTCTAATTGCCGCAAATACCAATGCAAATCTTTGCAGTAATCATTCAAGTTGAGAATTGGGTAGCCGACCAGTTGACCCGGACAGTGATAAGTCACTTCACCCCCGCGTTCAATGCGGTGCAATTCGTACTCACTTTGAGTCGGATTAAACTTAAGAAATTCTGCCGTTGCACCCTGCCCTAATGTATAAACAGGCGGATGCTCTAACAAAATCAGAACGTCTTTTAGAGTGGGATTGAGCTTACGATCGCTGACCAAACACTTCTGCCATTCCCACGCTTCTAAATAAGGCATCAAACCCCGGTTTTTGAGCAAACAGTAGCGCCGGGAAGCAAAATCAGAGGATGCAGAACCATTCACAGATTGGGGTCAACCTTATAAACAAACAGATCTTAAATAGCCCGTTCATTAGCTTGCGTTAAAGAGTCATAAAAATCAAGCGAAAATTACCCTAACATTGAGATAAATCTGATTAGAATTAGTCAAGAATTATCAAGGGATGCAAACCATTTTGAAGACGAGTGTTTGCCAGAATACAAAGTGTTAGGGTGAAGCCATCACCCAAATCTTTTAGGGGAGTAGCTTTATGAAGCTTGTCATTCATGGCAAAAACATTGAGATCACTGATGCGATTCGTGAGTATGTCAACCAAAAGATCGAGAAAGCGGTTAACCACTTCCAAACACTCACCACTCAAGTAGATGTGCATTTGTCGGTCGCTCGCAACCCCCGAATCAACCCCCAACAAATTGCTGAAGTCACGATTTATGCTAATGGTGCCGTTGTTCGGGCTGAAGAGGGCAGCGACAGTCTCTACGCTAGCATTGACTTAGTAGCTGACAAGATTGCTCGACAACTCCGCAAATATAAAGAGAAGCGCTCTGACAAACGCTACGACGAAACCCTCAAAACCGAAGAGACCCTGAGCGAAATGCCCGTCGTGCCAGAATTGGCACTCGATCGCACTCCCAAACTCCCCGCTACAGTTGTGCGAACTAAATATTTTGCGATGCCACCAATGACGGTCGAAGACGCAATGGAACAACTGGAACTGGTTGACCACGATTTCTATATGTTTCGCAATGCTGAAACGAATGAGATTAACGTGATCTACGATCGTAACCACGGAGGTTATGGCGTGATTCAACCTCGCAACAACAATGGTCACACCCACCAGACCAGCAAAAACGGCAAAGCTAATCATTCTGCTTTAGAACGAAAAAGCTCTGCGGTTTAGCTAGTAGAGCCTACCTATCAATGCTGGCTCCATGATAGGTAGGCTTAACTACCCAGTAGCCTCCTGCCTAGATGAGTTCCCACCTCTTTGCACCTGACTGAAGCAGAACGAACCCCCTGCAACCTTTGGTAAACCGTCATCGGACTGCCAAGCAAATTTACCCTGACGGCGAGCATTTTTCTCCTAAATAAATGGCAGCAGACGCTGGCACAGGTCACTCATCGAACGACAAATCTCGCTCAATTAGAACGATGGACACCACTTACTTCTGAGAGCCGCTCCGGAGAAGCGAAATACGGAGCTGTCAGAACCACTGAACCTGAGTCGTAACCAAGGACAGATTCGCTGGCAGCAAGCCTGCAATTTGCTGCCAGACGCGAAGAGAACTGACATCAGCAACTTTGAATTGTGGCACCGCCTCAAGTCGATCGTCAGCGATGCACCCCGATCGAAACAGGCTTAAGCACTGGCTCAACAACAATTTGCAGAAGTCTCTCAAGCGTTGAATCATTCATCTTTGGGTTTAAAGAGGTGAGTGAGGTGAAGCTTCTAAATACTTCTGACAAGTAGTGGCAGACAAAAGATCAACCAGATCTTCTGAAGGCAAAGGTTTAGAAAATAGGTAGCCCTGACCAAACTGACAGCCCAACAACTTTAACTGAGCGAGTTGTTCACTTGTTTCAATGCCTTCCGCGATCAAATTCATCTTCAGTGCTTCGGCAATTTGAACAATTGCGGTCACTACTCCAAAGTTGCTTTTCTTTTTATGCAATCTATGGATGAACGAACGATCGATCTTGAGATTCTCAACCGAAAATGAATGAAGGTAATTAAGTGATGAGTAGCCTGTCCCAAAATCATCAATGCTTAGTTGAATCGATCGCTGCTGTAAGCCGCTGATGTTATCGGTAACAGAGGCAATGTTTTGCATGAGCACTGTTTCAGTGATTTCTAGCTTTAAGCACTGAGGAGCTATCTGGGTTTCTGCTAAAATTTCATCAATCTGCTTGACAAAATCAGGTTGAGCAAACTGGCAAGCTGATACATTCACACTGACCGAGAATGATGAGGTTACAACGTGTTGTTTTTGCCACTGATGAAGGTGACGACAAGCTTCTCCGAGTGCCCAGTGACCCAGTTTTAAAATGAACCCTGTCTCTTCAGCAATGGGAATAAATCGATCTGGCGGAATGAAGCCCTGAGTGGGATGTTGCCAGCGAAGCAATGCCTCAGCCCCGACAATGTTCCCTGTTGCCAATTCAACAATGGGTTGATAGTGCAGAGCTAATTCCTGACGCTGAATGGCTTGCCTTAAATCCGTTTCAAGCTGCAATCGATGGCACACGGTTTGGTACAGGGAAGGCTCAAAGATTTGGTACTGGTCTTTCCCTGAAGCCTTTGCTTGATACATAGCTGCATCAGCATCTCGCAATAGTTCTTCAGGATCGTCGTAAGTTGAACCCTCTAAGACAATCCCAATGCTAAATGAGACAAATACATCTCGCTCTTTTAAACAAAAGGGAAGTGCGAAGCTTTTGATAATTCGCTCGGCGACTTGAGTTGCAGACCAAGGATCTACCAAGTTGCCGAGCAAGATGACAAATTCATCACCTCCTAGACGAACGAGGAGATCTTCTTGCCGCAGAACAGAACCTAGACGTTGAGAGATGGCGATGAGCAGATCATCCCCTGCTTGATGCCCAAGAGAATCGTTAATGGGCTTGAAGCGATCGCAATCCAGATAGAGCACAGCCAACTGATCCTCAGAACTCGTCTGTTGCTGACTCAGTGCTTTGTGGAGACGCTCCATGAGTAAAGCTCGATTGGGTAACCAAGTGAGCGAATCACGGAATGCCATTTCCGACAGTTGCGAATTTGCAGTTTCTAGCTGCTGAGTTCGCTCTTTAACCCGTTTCTCTAACTGAGCATTAAGCTGATGAATCGTTTGTTGAGCCGCAATGATAGAGAGTTGATTTTGAACCCGTGCCAAGACCTCTTCTACATGAAAGGGTTTGGTAATGTAGTCTGCACCACCCACTCTAAACGCTTCTATCTTATTTGTGATATCATCTGCTGCACTCAAAAAGATAACAGGTATGTGAACAGTTTTAGGGTCTGATTTGAGTCGTTGACACACCTCATAGCCATTCATGTTAGGCATTCTGACATCTAGCAAAATCAAACTGGGTAACGTTGCTTTAATAGCAGTCAGCGCCATTGCACCGTTGGTCGCCTTGCGGGTTTGGTAGCCATTCAGGTCCAACATTCTTGACAAGAGGCGGATGTTTTCTAGCACATCGTCCACAATTAGGATGTCCGTTTGATCTGTGGATAGTGAGGAATGGTTGAGGTTGCTTTCACGGTCCATCGGTCTGTCCTAAAAATTCTCTAAGGGGATTGGGTGAGCATTATTAACTGATCAAATTGGTATTTTTCAACCAAGTTGCTCAAGGCTTTGATCAGTGAGGTGTATTTAGGAGGGATTTGAGCAATCAGCTTGAGGCTCTCGACATCGTTGCCTTGAGCCGCAGTAAAGTGTAACTGGGCAATCCATGCTGTTGGCATGATGGTGAGGGCAGACGCATCTGGGCAATAGACCGGTTCACGAGGGGTTAAGGGCGCGATTGTCCCCACAGCTTTATGGAGATACTGCGCGTCTAGATGTTTAAACAACACTTCAAGCAGTTCCTCGCGGCGAAACGGTTTGCTGATAAAATCGTCGCAACCTGCTGTCAGGCTATCTTGCCGCTGTTCAGCAAAGATACTGGCTGTCAGAGCAATAATTTTGGTAGAAGGGTGAGGGAGTAGATGAGTAGGGGAGGGATGGGTAGGTTCGCGGCTCTGCTCTAGTTCTCGAATCTTTTGAGTAGCTTTATAGCCATTGAGAATTGGCATGTGCATGTCCATGAAAATCAGATGGGGTTGCCACTGTTGTCAGAGGGCGATCGCGGCTTGCCCGTTCTCAGCCTCTTGAAGGTCAAATCCTAACCTACTCAAGGTTTTGTTTAATAACAACCGATTGACTGCATCGTCTTCTACGATGAGAATGCGGCGATTGCCTTGTTTTGGCACAGTGCTAACAGGGCGGTCAATCGGTGAAAATTTTACTGTGGTTGTGATCGCTGTGGCTTCAGCTAGCTCAACTTGAGTATGGAAGGCAAAGCAACTGCCTCTACCCGGCTCACTCTGAACCGTAATCTCACCGCCCATCAACTGCACCAATCGTTGACTGATCCGTAGTCCCAATCCCGTTCCTTCTTTGGATTGCTGCCCAGAGTGGGTTTGTTTAAATGCCTCAAACAAATCACCTAACTCATTTGCTGCAATTCCCGCGCCAGTATCTTCGACCTCGAACATTAAACGTTGAGCGTTATAACCTAAGCAGGCGGGTTCTACTGCGTTTTGTTCATGTTCAACTGACTTTGCTTTTACACGCAAGGTTACACTGCCCCGATCGGTGAACTTAATGGCGTTACCTAACAGGTTGATTAATATCTGACGCAGTTTGTTTTCATCAGTTTTGACGTAGCGCGGTACGGTTGAGTCACCGTCAAAAATGAGTTCCAACCCTTTAGAGTGGGCTTTGAGTTGCAGCATATCTTCTAAACTATGCAGTAGGTTGTGCAAATCACACTCTGTTTCGGTTAGGGTGACCCGTCCGGCTTCGATTTTAGACATTTCCAATACGTCGTTGATCAACCCTAGCAAATGTTCACCACTCTGGTTGATGATCTCGACCGATCGTTGATGATCTGCTAGCAGAGATAAATCTCGTTGCATCAACTGCGTAAAGCCCAGAATCGCGTTGAGCGGGGTGCGAAGTTCATGGCTCATGTTTGCCAAAAATTCGCTTTTAGCCCCATTTGCAGCATCGGCGGCTTCTTTTGCCTGTTTGAGTTCCTGGGCTTGGTGCTGCGTTTGGGCAAGGAGTTCTGCTTGCTGCACAGCAACCCCTAATTGAACGCCAATCTTTGACACCATTTGAATTTCGGCTAACTGCCAATAGCGAGGTTTGGCGTTTTGGTAGGCAGCCAGTAATCCCCACAATTGATTGCCACAAAATATTGGAACGGTAATATAAGCCCGTGCCTGAAGCGACTCAAGCAATTCTAGATAACAGGCATTAAACCCCTGCTGATTAACATCAGTTACACAGCAATAATTTGTTTTTTGGCGATAGAGTCCTCCCGCATTCTCTTGCAAGTAGGTATCTCGAATTAAAACCTCGGTACCGTTTAACCGCTTGATAATGCAGTTGGTTTGATCGACGGCTACCTGGCTTAACTCAGACCTTGCGATCGGAACGGGAATAATTGCATTCCATCTATCGCCGACTGATTCAGCGATGACTTGTCCGCTCCAGTCGGCGTTGAATTGATAGACCAGGGTACGATCGCACTCGATCGCCTGTCGCAATTCTTCGGTCGTCGCGCGAAAGATGGTTTCCAGTTCCAGGGTTTCGCGCATCCGTTGGAACACCTGAGCGGCTGCACGCTCTCGTTCTGCGGTTTGACGGAGGATCTCTTCTGCCAGCTTGCGATCGACCCCAATCGCGATCGCGCTAGCAACCGATGCCATCTCTCTAAGAGTTTGTTTAGTGAGTGGGTAGCGGGCAAAAATTGCCATGACTCCCAAAAGACGGTTTTTGATCATCAATGGATAACCCGCAAAGGCAACTATGCCCTCGCGTTTCGCCCATTCATGATCAGAAATACGCGGATCGATCGTCACCTGGTTAGTCAAATGGGGCTGACGCTGTTGGGCAATCCATCCAATCTTGAACTGACCCACGGGAATGCGGCTGTGGTCACCGTCAAGATGAGTATACATCCCGGCACTTGCTTGCAGGATCAGCATTTGCTCGGATTCGTTGAGCGTCCAGATGCGGACAAAGGCAGCGTCAAAATTTTCATTCAGGGTGATCGCGCACTGGTTCAACATATCTTGCAAGGAGTCGCTCTCGGTCAAGGCGGTGCCAGTGTCTGCTCGCAGCGCTGCCAACTTCATTTGCTGCAACTGTTCTGCTTCTGCCTGCTTCCGAGTTGTAATGTCGAAAATCATGCTGATGAGACAGGCTTCTCTCTGAAGTTCGATTTTCTCAAAGGAAACCATCCCTTCCCGGACTTCGCCAGAGCGAATGCGGAATTGGATGTCCAGTTCTGTCGATCGCTGCTGTAAGGCGTGAATGGTGCGATCGCGGTCTGCTGGGTTCGCCCAGATTTGCAACTCCGCCGACGTTCGACCAATCACGTCCTCACGGCTATAGCCAAACAAATTTAGAAAGCTGGTGTTGACATCCAAAATCTGTCCTGCTTTGAGAGTCGAGATACACGAGGCGATGGGATTTGAGTGAAATGCTTTAGAAAACTGCTCCCGGCTCTGCTGTAATGCTGCCTCTGCCACAATTCGTTCCCGGATCTCGGTTTCTAAAGCAACGTTGGCAGTCACCAGTTCAGCCGTCCGCTCCTTGACCCGAGACTCTAGATCTTTATAAGCGCGGCGTTTCTCATCTTCTGCCCATTTGCGCTGTAGCTCAGTAGACGCTCGCATTGCAAATACACTCAATAGAGCTTTGGTGCGATCGTCGATCAGAAAGGGTTTGACATCGAAAATACACAGTTGACCAATTGCCTTTTGATGGATGTCTAACAAAGGCACACCCACATAGCTCTCAGCTCCCATTTCCTTGAGCTTGGACGCATCAGGAAAACGCTGTTGTAGCTGGTCAGGATGGATACACAGCGACCTACTCTCGATCGACCCTTTGCAGGGAGTGCCAGACAGGTCGTATTCAATGTTTTCCGCTAACTGTCTATTTGACCACAAAGCAAGACTCCGCAGCGTTTGCGGAGAATCGTCAACTGTTTCACAGACCATGACATACGCCACATCAAGCGCTGTTGCCAGGTTCTGCACCAAGGCAGCAAAGAAGTCGTTCCCCGTAACATTGGCTGTTCCAGCGACAATCATTCGCAGGGTTTCCTCGGTGCGCTGCTGCTCAGTCGCCTGCTTCTCTAGTTCCCGGTTGATGGCTTCCAGTTGCTCTGGCGTTTGCAGTGCCAAAAATTGAGGCAGCAATTCAATGAGTTGCAGAGCCGTGTAACAGGAAACTAGCGCGGTGATTGCCCGTTCTGCGCCCGAAACCCAATAAGCTGGATGCCAGAGTGTCCAAATATCAAGTAAATGCCCAGTGCCGCAGAGAACGATAAACGCACCGAACAACTTGAATAGGTTAGAAAACGGAATATCTTCTCGCTTTCGCACAAAATAGACGAGCATGGCGGCGATAGAGAAGTAGGCAATGGCAATGAGCGCATCGCTGAGGAGATGCAGCCCTACTAAAGGAGTCTGCCACAAATAGAAATGCCCATGAGGGATGTATTGACTTGGCGACAGAAGATTCTTGACCAGTTCCAGCATATTCTTATAGGAAAACAGACTTGAAGGAAGCAAAGACAACCAGGGGAGCGAGGGCTGTCTAACGCCCGTAACTAGGGGTGGCAATGATTACCCGTGTAGTATTCCCAATGGTGTTCTCCTTGCGACTAAACCACCTATCTAGAATTGTATTAAGGTCGATTTATACTGCCATCATGCATTTTGGCTCAGACGAAGTAGATACAGGTTAGAATAAGTCTTTAAGAAATATTTAGCCAGAGGATCTGCATAATCAAGTCTTTCGGGCTTTCCTCAACCCTCAAAAGTTTTGGGATACCCAAAGAGAACTTAGCCCATTTGAGCACTGTAGACTGGGTCACTGTAAACTGGGCGCGATCGCTCAGGAATTAGGCTATGAGTCGCGCTTGATCGAATTGAATCCATTCAACATAGGAGCGCTACAGATGCAGGGCATAAAACTAAACGTTTTAGGGTTTGTCTGGGCTTAAAATCAGAGCGATCGTCGGGGTTGATAAGCAAAGCAGCATCCAGCAGGTAAACCCTGTTTCCAGCAGCAAGTCAATTTTCAGCTATCTCGATACATCTCTTCAGCTTCCTAACTTGAAGCGTTGATGAGACAAACCGTAAACTAAATATGTGAGGTATTTAAGTATACTCGTTAAGGGGTATTTTGAAGATAGAGCTTTGATTACCCAAACCCCTGCAACGAGTTATGAAACGCAGAAACAAGACGAAAACCCGGCGGCAAGCCTTCGATTATCAGGGCGTACTCCATCGCATCACCAATCGAATTCGCCAATCGCTAGAGCTGCAAGAGATTTTAGACACTACTGTTGAAGAAACCTGTGCATTTCTAGAAACGGATCGAGTCAAAATTTACCACTTTCACCCAGATGGGAGTGGGGAAGTTCTGGCTGAATCTGTCCGAGGAAACCGTCTACCGTCGTTGACGGGTCTCAATTTTCCGGCTGGTGATATCCCACCTCATGCTCGCGACTTATTCATCAAGTCTCGCCTGCGAGTCATTGTTGATGTTGCTTCTCAGCGCAAGATATTAAATCAACTCGACGATTTAGAGACCGGTGAGCATTTAGACGTTGAGCAGATTCGATATAGTCCGGTCGATCCATGTCACGCTGAATACTTGGCGACGATGAGCGTTTATTCTTCGCTCGTGGTTCCCATTCTTCATCAAAAACAGCTCTGGGGATTATTAGTCTCGCATCATGCCGAACCGCACCAGTATTCCCAGGACGAGTTGCAAGTGGTGCAGCTTTTGGTTGATCAACTCTCGATCGCCATTGCTCAAGCCAGTCTTTTAATTCAAACTCGACAGCAAGTTCGGCACGAGGCGATGATTAATCAGATCAGTCGGCTTTTGCACTCTCCTTGTGATGTGACCCAGATTCGCCAGTCGGTTCTAAATCAAACCGTTGAAGCGTTTGGAGGAAACGGCGGCAGACTCTATGTTAGTGCTGACCCCACTGGACAGGCAGCCCAACTGTATATTTATGGTGAACAGCCTACATTAGCCCAGGTAGAAGAAAGCCAATTTTGGCAACAAGCAATGGGAACGATCGCCGCAACCACTCTAGACTCTAGAAATAGTAGTGGGTTCGATTGTAAGCTGGAATCACCCGCCGCCACAGAGCATAGTCCTTTTGACCATCCTAACACGTTTCCTCAACTCCACAGTATTCACGATCTCTATCAAGACCCGCAGCTTCAATTTTTAGCCCCTGCCTTTGAGACAACGGCAATTCGTTCAATTCTGATTGTCCCGTTGCAGTATCGGCAGCAATGTATTGGCTGTCTCAGCATCTTTCGTGCCGAAATTGACACAGAAACGTTATGGGCAGGTCGCTGGGATCAGGACGATCGCAACCTTCACCCACGTCGATCATTTGAGGCATGGCGAGAAGTTAAAAAGGGGCTGGCGCAAGAGTGGAGCTTAGATGAGGTTAAGCTGGCACAAGCGTTAGGAACGCATCTCTATATGGCAGTGATGCAACGACGGGTTGAGGACATGATTCGGCATCAAGCCTCCCACGATCGTTTAACAGGCTTGCCAAATCGACTGTTGTTTGATGAGCGGCTCTCTCTTGCTTTAGCACATGCTCATCAATGGGGTGAGATGCTTGCCGTGATGTTTCTGGATCTAGACCGCTTCAAAATAATTAACGATACCTTAGGACATGCCAGCGGTGACCTACTGCTGCAACAGGTTGCGCAACGTCTCGCTAAATGTCTAAAGCAAAATGACACGATCGCTCGCTGGGGAGGCGATGAGTTTACACTCATCTTGCCCCAAGTTAAGTCTGCTCACGATGCAACTAAGATTGCTCAACGAATCATCAAAGCCCTTAAAACTTCGTTTGAGTGCAATGGGCAGGAGCTTCATGTCACCACAAGTATTGGGATTGCGCTTGCTCCTTACGATGGGGAAGATGCAGAGACGCTGTTGAAGAATGCAGACACAGCCATGTATCGAGCAAAACAGCAGGGCAAAAATGATTTTCAACTGTATGCAGCCGATATGAACACTCAAGCCCTCGATCAACTGGTGCTAGCAAATGACCTTTACAGAGCGTTGAATCGGGGTGAGTTTGTGTTGCACTACCAGCCACAAGTGAACCTCAAGACTAGACAGATTGTGGCGATGGAGGCATTGGTGCGCTGGCAGCATCCAGAGCGGGGGCTAATTCCGCCAAGCCACTTCATTCCCCTGGCAGAAGAAACTGGGCAGATTAATGCGATCGGGGAGTGGGTGCTACAAACCGCTTGTGCCCAAAATCGAGCTTGGCAGGAGGCAGGGTTACCGCCAATTCGGGTCGCTGTCAATCTCTCAGCTCGTCAGTTTCAGCAGCAAAATCTGGCGCAGTTGATCGATCGTGTATTGACTGAAACTAGGTTAGAGGCTCAATATTTAGAGGTTGAGATTACTGAGACCATTGCAATGCAGGATGTCAACGTGACGATTTCGGTATTGGAAAAATTGCAGGCAATGGGAACTTATATTTCAATTGATGATTTTGGCACTGGGTATTCCTCGTTGGCTACGCTCAAGCAATTCCCGTTAAATACTTTGAAGATAGACCGAGCGTTTGTGAAAGACTTAATGACGGATGCGAAAGATGCTGCTTTGATTCGCGCGATCGTCGCATTGGGTCATGGATTGGATTTAATTGTGATTGCAGAAGGGGTGGAAACGGCAGAGCAACAGGAGTTTTTATGCTCAGTTGGCTGTGATGCGATGCAAGGCTACTGGTTTAGCAAGCCCTTACCCGCAGAGGCGGCAGCCCAATGTCAACATCAAAGGCTATCAGACCTTGAGTTAGACTAAGCCGACGATCGTTTTTCTAGTAGATTAAGCACTCTATATATAAGTACAAATAAATTCTTAATTTTCGAGGCGATATCTATACTGGGTTGAACGGTAAAGCCATCCTTATAAGGGCTTTGGCAAAATGTTTAGCAACAAATTAGTTCGAGAGCGACTCTGCCTATAAGGATTTGCGATCGGATGCAGTCTACTCTGCATTGCGCTTTACTTCCAACAGCAGCGACTCATGTTCTTTCCTACCCATCAACTTGAGCATACGCCCTCTTTGATATCAACTCAAGTATCAGGATGTTTGGATTCCGATTCCAAAAACGGGAGGGCAAAGCGATCGTACACATAGCTAGTGGATTCCTGCTGAAAAGCCTGATGCACCTGTGATGTTATAGTTTCATCACAATGCAATCAACATTGGCGCAAATGTCAGCCAAGCACTTCAGTTTCACAAACTGGGATACTCAATCTTCTTATTTGACTACCGAGGGTTTGGTCAGAGCGAAGGCGCATTTCCAACAGAATCTCAACTGTATGAAGATGCTCTAGCCGCCTGGAATTATTTGACTCAAGCGCGTAAACTTTCGCCCAATCGAATTGTCATTTATGGGCATTCAGTGGGGGGCGCGATGGCGATCGATCTTGCTGCCAAGCATCCAGCCGCCGCCGCGCTAATCGTGCAGAGTACGTTCACCAGTATGCGTGACATGACAAAGCGATTTGGGGTCTATTGGTTTTTGCCTTTTTAAGAAAGCAGTCTTTTGAACTTCAGACTCGATCGCCTCCCCCGTGCCGATCGAAAAAAGAATTTTAGTGCAAACGAAGAGATATAGAGTTTAATGTTCTGTGATTTGCATCATAGACGCGACGAAGGTTTAGCGATCGCGGTCGTCTGGGGGTATCTTCTTGTTGTTTCGAGTTGCGTGTGGGAGTTTTGCAGTATGAGTTACACGGGCGAGTCTAATCACCCCTCTGTGTTGGAACTAGCGCGATCTGGCAATTTTCGAGCCATTGCCTATTGGCTCAATGTGTTTCTCTTGCCTCACAACCTATCTGCACGAGTCGAGTCAGCCCCTCAGTCGGGATGTTTGCAGGTGCTCGTTGAATGTCATCCATTGCCCGATCGCACCGTTAAGCCCCCCGATCGCAGCAGCTTGGTGCGGTTTATCTGTCATCACCTCTGGAAGCTCAACTCAGACGTGATCGAAGGGGTGCAGATCGCCGTGCGATTTGTAGGCAAGCCGCAAGTGATTTGGCGGCAATCTGTGCGGGTGCTGTCTCCGGCAAGACGCGCCAAACTCGGACTTCTGGATAAACAAGCCCCTTCTATTCGCAGAACGAGTCAGATTAAATCGCGAGTCCAGCAAGCGACTCGGCAGAAAGTGCAGTTTCGGGCGCTGCGATCGCTGCTCCTCACAGGCACCACTGCCGCCGCATTCATCATCGGATGCTGGTTAGGCTATAGCGATGCACCCACTGACCAAACGACTGCATCAGCATCTCCTGCCGCGATCGAGACTACAACCCGCCCGAATACGGTTCTCACGGTGATGGGCAACGTCCCTGTTGAGACTCCTGACCGTGTGCAGGATGCGAATGATCCAACCGTGACGCTGATGTTTGGCGGAGACGTGACCCTCACTGATGCCTATACTGACTCGGTTGGCAGCGATCGCCAGTGGGCATTTTCGGCAATGGGCGAAACGCGTCAGGCAGATGTGGCAATGGTGAATTTGGAAGCGCCTTTTACTACGTCAGCCACACCCTTACCCGACAAGCAGTTTAACTTCAAAGTCGATCCTGAAAATGTGCAGGTGTTGAAAAATGGCGGCATCGACCTTGTGACGCTGGCAAACAATCACGCGATGGACTACCAGGCGGCTGGGTTAGAAGACACCATCAAAACTTTAGATCAAGCTGGAATTCATCACATTGGGGCAGGACGGACGATCGAGGAAGCCCGTCGCCCAGAAATTTTGGATGTTAAAGGGCAACGCATCGCCTACCTCGGCTATTATGACAGCGATTTTCAGGCGGCAGGAGACGGCGTTGCCGGAATAAATTCTCGCCAGAACGATCGAGTCGCTGCTGACATCAAAGCGATTCGCAATCAAGTCGATTGGGTGATTGTGAACTATCACTGGGGCGAAGAGTTAGCGAAATATCCCAATGACACTCAGATGGATCTGGCGCGTTTTACGATCGACCAAGGTGCTGATCTCGTGGTCGGGCATCATCCCCACGTTTTACAAGGGGCAGAGATTTATAAAGGTCGTCCGATCGTCTACTCACTGGGTAATTTCATCTTTGGCGGCAAGTCAGTGAGCGATTATGACACCGCCGTTCTCAAAGTGGCACTTAAAGACAAGCAGATGAAGGTGGAATTTGTGCCCGTCGAGGTGAGAGGATTTCAACCTAAAGTCGTGAGTGGCGATCGCGGCACCGAAATTTTGCGCCAAATCGAGAACGTCTCAGACATTTTCCATGAGCCGATGAAGTCATCTGTGGTGTTAGATGCCACAACAAACACAACGGTGATTGCTCCGGCGGCAACTCCCACTGCTGTTCAGTCTCCCCAACCTGTTAGCCCAGAGGTCATTCAACCCAGCAACTCCCCCAGTCCTGCCGATTCCCCGAGTCCGCAAACGCCTAGCTCGATTCAGCCTGATGCGTCGAGTCCGGCTCCATCTCCCGATGCTGACACGCCGATCACACCGCCGAGTTCGCCCTCTAGCAACCCCGCCACCGCACCTTGGAAAGACGGTTCTTTTATCTCGACTCCTAGCCCTAGCCCCTCTGCGCTGCCATCAGAGAGTCCGACTCCCGATTCTACGCCGAGTCCTTCAGTGCTCCCTAATCAGCAGGGAGATGCCTCTGCGCCAGGGGTGGAGCCTGCGTCGATCGCTCCTAGCCCCATCAATAGCTTAGAGCCGATGAAGAAGCGATATGCCGATTCTGGCTCTATTCAGGTTGCTGCGGCTGTGACCCCCAGAGAGTAGAGCAGAATACTCCTTTGCGATCCAGCGACCTGTTACTCTATAGCCTATTAATTCACTTGGGATGATGCCTGTGTTTGCGATCGCGTTTCGCCGTCAGCAATATGACACTTATATTCTGACTGACCAGACTGCCCAGTCACGGTTAGAAGTGGTGCCCGATCGGGGTGGCATTATTACAAGTTGGCAGGTGCAGGGGCGAGAATTACTGTATATGGATACTGCCCGATTTGCTGACCCGAATGTGTCGGTGCGTGGGGGCATTCCAATCCTGTTTCCAATCTGTGGCAACCTGCCAGACAACACTTATACACGCGAAGGGCAATCCTACACGCTCAAACAGCATGGGTTTGCACGAGATTTGCCCTGGGACGTGCTCGATCGAGTGACGCAGGATAAAGTCAGCTTAACGTTAGGACTTTCTAGCAATGACCAGACTCGCGCCGTGTACCCGTTTGATTTTCAGCTTGAGTTTACTTACACGTTGCAAGGTCAAACGTTGTCTCTTCAACAGCGTTATATCAACCGGTCTAGTGAGGTGATGCCCTTCTCGATCGGGTTTCATCCTTACTTTTTGGTATTGGACAAACCGCAATTGCGATTTGAGATCCCATCGACTGAAGCGTTGGATCAGCCATCTCAAGCAATGCAGCCATTTTTGAATACTTTTGACTTCGATCGGGCTGAGATCGATTGGGCATTTCCTCAGTTAAACAGTCAGGTTGCCAGTGTTTCTGATCTCAGTCGTCACACTCAGATCGCACTCAACTACAGCCCTGAATTTTCGGCGCTGGTTTTTTGGACGCTCAAGGGCAAAGACTTTTATTGTTTAGAACCCTGGAGTGCCCTTCGGGATGCATTGAATACAGGCGATCGGTTATTCCATCTCGATC
Source organism: Phormidesmis sp. (assembly GCA_965277365.1). Lineage (GTDB taxonomy): Bacteria > Cyanobacteriota > Cyanobacteriia > Leptolyngbyales > Leptolyngbyaceae > Phormidesmis_A. The sequence goes on from CBDICO010000012.1 coordinate 859,166, forward strand.
CAGGAGCCACGTTAGAAACCGAGGTAAATTTAACCGTAGATTTCACCTAATCTCGCATTCAGAAAGCACCTCAGACCTTTAGGGAACTTCGTTAAATTAAGAAGATAGCTCGTCACCCGTAGAAATCAGCGTTTTGTTAAAGTCATTCAGTATCCCAGGTACAACAGCACCCGCTTCGAGCAAATAGTAGATGGCGCGCACCTGCGGACCAAAAATCACTTCATCCCCATTTTGCAAATCATGGGTGCGCACTTTACGACTGTTAATCAGTAACCCATTTGCACTGAGGTTGCCTCTGAGTGTGCCATCTACAATGCGGTAATAGTGATGAGTGCCATCATCGTTGGGTAACTGCAACAGCGTCGCATGACGACGAGACACAAACTGCGATGCCAGCCGAATATCGCACTTAGGATCACGCCCGATCGAGTAAGTGACTTCTTCTAGCCTTAACTCTCGCCGCCCACGATCGTCTTCAATCACAAAAACATGATTTTGAAAAGGTTCTAAAGCCATTGAAGTAGAAATTAGGGTGAAACAAATCTGAGCATTCATTACAATAACCTTCTTGCAAAAGCCCAAAGCTGCCCACCTCCCCCAACCCTGCTCCCAAGCTTGGGAAAGAGATTTAGGGTAAGGGCAGAGACTTTTGCAAGAGATCTAGTCTTTAAAAGAGTTCCACGCAGGATGCAATGCAAATCAGGTTAGAGACTTGAGCACAAAATCTTCATAAAATTCGCACCCAACGTTTACCTAAGTTGTCAACTTCTAGTTGATTCGATTCTCAAAGCGAAGGTGATTCTGACTCTAGGGCGATCGGGTGCCAAATTACGCTTGGCAAGCTCACCTGCTGCACGAGAGGGGCGCATCCTAACCACTGCCGAGAAATTTCAATAAACGGTTGGGGATTGCCACTCACATAAAACTCAGTGGGTTTAGGCGATCGCCCTTGTTTTAAGCCCAACAGATCGAGTTCTTGAGACGCTGCCGCAACGACATGCACAGCGGGATCGATGAGTTGCACCGATCGGGGCAACAGCGATTTCAACACTGGGGCAAGGTGCGGATAGTGGGTGCAGCCATAGATAAGTGTATCGATTTGCTGCTCAAGCAGAGGCTCTAAATAGTCTCGTGCGATCTGATAGGTGTAGGGGTCATTAATCCGATTTGCTTCAATAATCGGCACAAACTCAGGGCAACCCACCTGCCACACGCCTGCGGTGGAGTCAACTTCTAAAATTGCGTCACGATAGGCATTGCTGGCGGCTGTTGCGGGGGTCGAAATCACGCCGATGCGGTTGCCCACCTGTACAGCAGCTCGTGCCCCTGGCAAAATCACGCCCAAAATCGGCAACGTTGGAAACTCAGAGCGAACCATCTCGATCGCCAGTGCGGAACTCGTGTTACACGCCATGATCACCATTTTGACCCCACGCTGCATCATCCAGGTGAGAATTTCTCGCACATAGTTGATGATTTCGCTTTGAGACTTGGTTCCATAAGGCAAACGAGCGGTGTCTCCAAAATAGAGAATCGACTCGTTGGGCAGTTGACGATAAAGCTCTCGTAAAACCGTTAGCCCCCCCACCCCACTATCAAACACCCCGATCGACGCTTGACTAGACGAAAATTGGCTGAGCGAAAACTCAGTTTGCCGACCCAAGTCGGATGGTTTATTTTTCATGTAATGAACGCTAACTCCTCACACACTCACCGCAGACCTTAAACCTCAGCGAGAAAAAAGTCTAGATGATTTTAAGTCTAAAGGCTAACGCCGATCGACTCAATCTCCACCCATGCAGACTGCTAACGAATGTACTGCAAAATTCCACGGGTGATCGAGTCTGCCATCTGTTTGCGATAAGCAGCCGTTGAGAGTTTAGAGGCATCATCTCGACCCGTAACAAACCCTACTTCAACCAGAACTGATGGCATTGAGGTTTTTCGCAACACATAAAATCGCGCCGTCCGAACGCCCCGATCTTGAATTCCTGTCCCTTGCAAGACGCTGTTGTGAATCGATCGGGCTAACCCGGCTCCGCTCTGATAATAATAGGTTTCTAAGCCACTAATATCCGGACGGCTGAGGTTGATCGAGTTGGCGTGAATGCTGACAAACAGCGTGGCGTTGATTCGTTCGGCAAGGCTGACGCGAGGTTCTAAATCGACATCGACATCGTTCGTGGTGCGGGTCAAAACCGCTTGAATGCCCTGCTGTTCTAAAGCGGCGGCAACTTGGCGACCAATATCCATGACGATTTCTTTCTCTTGCAGACCATCAATTCCTACAGCTCCGGGGTCTGGTCCGCCGTGTCCTGGGTCGATAACCACCACGATTTTGCCGTTGGGAATGCGCGGTAAAGAGAGGGGCGGCACGTTTGTTGCGGGTGGCACCGACGTGCTAGATCCTGGAGACCCTGACGAGGGCAGCACCGGGAATAGGGACGATCGCCGCAGTTGCAGAGCAAGAAGCTGCTGATTGGGTTGATTAATCTCTCCAATTTGCGTCCCTGAGGCGGGCAAAAGCAAAATCGCTACCGTGCTCGGATCGTCTTGCCGCAGCCGCACTTGCAGCAACGGGCTATTCGCCGTGAGTCGAGGTCCTTGCACTGATCGATCCAATAGCGCAGACGGAATCGTAATTCGATAGGCTCCCGACGCTCGATCCCAGCCAGAGGTGTAGCGGATCGGACGATCGGAGCGAATCAACAGTTGTCGGCTACCTTCATCTAACTCGACCGATTGCACAGTGGCTAACTCTGGGCGAGATAGCGGAGGCTGGTTGCTGCCGGGGTTGGTTGCCGTCCCGGCTTGAGGCAGCAGCACAATCCCATTTGAGCCGCTGGCACTCGCCTGCCAATCACTGCTGTTGGGTGACGACATCAACAGGGTTAAGCGCACCACTGGGGGAGACGATTGTAGTTGTGTCACCTGCACTCGATTGACTCCGTTGCGGCTGACGAGAAAGTCGCGAGACGGCAAGTTTGGTGAAATCGACGCTCCGTAGAGATCGACCAGCACTTGACGACGGTCGCCTGTGCGCTGCACTCGCGTCTCTAGCTGACCGCCACTCGTGCGAATAAAAAATCCGTCGGGTGTCGGTTGAATGCTTTGAATCTGCGTCGTCGAAGTCACCGTCCCCGGATTGGTGGAGCCGATCGTCGGCACCGTCACCGATGACGGATCGCCCGATGTGATCGGACTCGGAGCCGAGGTCAATTGAGGAGTCGGGAGTTGCACTGTCCAGTTTTGGGGAGACGCGCCCCGAAATCGCACTTGATTGGGGTCGATCGTGTAGCCCGGTGCCAACTCCACCACAATGCGGGCGGTGTCTCGATCGAACTGCCCCACTCGCAGCGATTGAATCGAGGTTCCATTTCCCGGTTGCGTCACCGCAGGGCGACCGAGTTGAATTCCGGGTAGGTCAATCACCAGTCGAGTCGGGTTGGCAATCAATTGCGCTCTGGGTTGTACTCCCTGATCGGTGGTGAATTCTAAACGGTTTCGGTTGGCATCAAACCGCCAAAATTGCAGTCTGGCTGCTTGAGCGGGCAATGTAATCAGAAAAAGGGCAAAAGGTAACAGAAAAAAGCAGAAATTAGTCGCTCCTTTGACGACGTTTCTATTCACTTTTTTGGGCTTTCTTCCAACTAGTTGAGACAATAATTCGTTGCGTTTCAAAGCAATTTCTCCTGGTGTGCCTCGCATCTCTGACGGGTTTGACAAATCGAAAGTCATTTGAATCTAAAAGATAAATTCCTGCGATCGATCACATTTTCAAGCAGATACAAGGCTGAGTTAGATGGCATCCTGACTCTGCCTAGAATTCTAAAGATTGCCATTACAACTTGAATATCGTAGAGCATTCCCCACCGTGAGGAAAATTCATCCAAGGGTAAAGACGATGCTCAGTCATAGAGCCAGCAAGGTCTCTAGAGACATCAATGATGCAATTTTTGCCTTTTAATATTCTCAAGCTGATCACGCCTTTCTGGACAATTTGTGAAAATCACAGAAATCTAATGCACCCTCGAATCTCGAAGACGCAGAAATCGGCATTCAAGTTTCGGAACGGTTCTATGAGATTTTTACTTAAAGAATTTGATTGCATAAGAGAAATGAGTGAGAAAGCAACGTATTTTGTATGAACGCATTTTTGCCAATTTATCCAATTGATGAAAATTAGATTTAGGCTACAGCATTTTAATATACTTGCTTTCTGCTCAAACTTTTTTTTGGTGATTTTGAACGAATTGAGTTGAGCGATCGGACACTATCTATGAACAGATACTCCGAAGACTCATTCATCTGCTATCTGCTTATTTTCGAGCAAGGTTATCTCTGTAATTAATCCATCATCAACCGCATCGATTAGGGCAGATGCGTTGAGAATCGCCGCCTCTTCAGACAAAGCAGACTGCGCCGCCTGATCTGCGAACGCGACTCGCAGCAGAGGAGGGGCAATAAATGTCGTCAAAATCACCATCACCAAGATCGCCGCTTGCAACGAATCGGATAACACTCCGCTAGAAGCACCAATGGCAGCAAACACCAACCCAACTTCCCCTCGCGGAATCATGCCAATGCCGATCGCCCAGCGATTGAGCGGTGATTGTCCGACTAATGTAAAGCCAGTCACCACCTTGCCAACGATCGCCACCACCACCAAAAACGCCGCTATGATTAGCCCTTCCCGATTTTCTGGCATAAAGGGGTTGAGAACGCTGATATCCGTTTTGGCACCGACCACCACAAAGAAAATGGGCACCAGCATATCGGCGATCGGCACCACTTGATCTTTGAGCTCTTTGCGTTTCTCGGTTTCTGCCAAAATCAATCCGGCAGCAAAGGCTCCCAAAATCGCCTCTAGCTGAATCATGGCAGCTATGTACGAGAGCAAAAAGGCAAACATCAGTGCCGTAATCAGCAGTTGACCTCTTGTTCTCAACTCATTGACAAAGGCAACAAAAACCGGGTTGAGCAACCGTCCTAGCCAGATTGAGCCGACTAAAAAGACCCCTGCACTGACCACCAGATAAATAACGTTGCCAACCTGCACTTCGCCTGTTTTTGCCAGCCCTGCCACTACTGCCAGCACGATAATGCCCAACACATCATCAAGCACAGCAGCACCGACAATGATTTGTCCTTCTTTAGACGCGAGTTGCTCAATTTCTGCTAAAACTCTCGCCGTAATGCCGATGCTTGTTGCGGTCAGGGCAGCGCCTGCGAAGATTGCGGGGACGACAGTGACATTAAAGAGCAGCATCAGCCCCGCCGTGCCGAGGGCGAACGGAGTGACTACGCCGATCACCGCCACGATCGTCGCTTGCGGTCCGACTCGAATCAGTTCTTCAAGATCGGATTCTAGCCCGATCTCAAACAGCAAAATTACGACTCCGATGTCTGCCAAAACCGAGATCACTTCGCTCTGTGTCTGAAAGACTGCGGTTAATCGTGCTGAACTGAGATGAGCGCTCGTCTGCATGATTTGCATGATCAGAGAACTGCTGGCATCGATTCCGCTCGTCGGAAACACCAGCAGGTGCAGCGCCGAAACGCCGACCAAAACGCCGCCTACTAATTCACCCAAGACGGGAGGCAAATCAATTCGAGCACAGAGTTCGCCGCCTAGCTTGCTGGCAAAATAAACAATTACCAGACTCAGCAAAACGCTGGCTAGCACGATCGAGCTATTTTCTGATTCAGTCGCTGCCGCTAGAATGGGCGCAGTCTGGCTGATGGGGAAATGAGTCCCATTGAGAAAGTTTAGCCAGGGAAGAGAAACAGTCATGGAGCACGCTTGATTCGTCGCTTTTAATGGTAGTCATTTCTTGACATTTTTTGGTTTAGATAAAAACGCGATGATGCAGCGAGGGCATTTGGCGACGGACTTGTTCTAAACGGGCAGGCTCGATCGCGGCGATCGCCACCCCCGGATCGTCTCCAGCGTCGGCTAAAATCACGCCCCACGGGTCGATAATCATCGCGTGCCCGTGAGATTGCCGAATCGAGTTGTGTCGTCCAGTTTGGGCAGGGGCAATCACATAACAGGTGTTCTCGATCGCTCTCGCTTGCAACAACACCTGCCAGTGATCTTTTCCGGTGTAAGCGGTGAACGCGGCAGGGACAAACAGCACCTCGGCACCCATCTGCGACAGTTGGCGATAAAGTTCTGGAAACCGCACGTCGTAACAGACCGAGATGCCAATATTGCCCAAGTCTTTAGAGGGATGAACGGGAGGAACTCGCAGCCCTGCTACCACTGTCTGAGACTCGTGATACGTGTTGCCATCGGGCAGATTGACATCAAATAAATGAACTTTCTCATAACGCGCCACTTCTTGCCCACTCTGATCGACAAGTAGCGCCGTGTTATAAACCTTGCCACCCTCGACCGGAACCGGAAAGCCACCGCCCAAAATCGACACCTGAAAGCGTTGAGCCATTGTTTTGATGAACTTCTCACTTTCTTGAGCGATCGTCTCTGATTGGGCGAGTTTTGCGTCTTCGTCTCCCAAGAATGAGAAGTTTTCTGGTAAACCAATTAGCTCTGCGCCTTGGCGAACTGCCAGGTCGATCAGTTCTTCTGCCTGAGCCAGATTTTTAGACAAGTCAGGCAGACTATTCATTTGAATTGCGGCAGCCAGGTAAGACTTCATGGGTTTAGCTTAAAAATTGAGAGGAGTCAAACAATAGAGGTCTAGATGTGAGGCAGAATGTTTAACGCTTAGCGTTTCAGGTGACTGCACGCCAGAACGACCATATAGTCGGTAGAGGTTGATTGTGCCATCTCCTACTACTCATAGTTTAGAGCCAGTCGAAACCCAATTGAGCGCCAACCCAACTTATGCCAACAGCGAAACGTGGGCACAGGCGACCCGCCAGCCTTCAGGAGTCTTGACCCAGGTTTGGCTTTGCCGACCGATCAGCCCAGAGCCTTTACGTTGAAACTCAGTGTTTGCCGTCGCAAAGTCTTCTCCATAGGTGGTGATCACGGTGTTACGGAGGATGCGATCGAGATTTAGCGGAGAACGGGCATCGCGGAAGGCAGCGATCGCGTCATATCCATATAAATTTTCAGTCACGCCATAGCGAATTGTATGGGAACTATTTAAAAATGATTCGTGTAGCATTGTGACATCGTTGTTGACCAGAGCGGCTTCATAGCGCTCAAAGGCTGCGGTCACGTCTGCTAAAACGTCAGGAAGATTGAATTGCATAGTTTTTAATCAAAATAAGTTGGTGGGTCACGCTGTCATCCAAGTCAACGTTATATCAGATCCAGTTTTGCCATCATTGGTAAGGTCGGCAAAAATTCTTCCCAGTCATCCTTTTTGCGTAGTCTGCTGTGTAGATTTCAGATTATCTCGAATTGCTTAGGGTGGTTGTTATAGAGCAACATAATTTTTCGACCTAATCATCAATGCAGCTTAATGTTGAATCGCAGATTCTAGAGGACGAAATCGAGACAGTTCTGTCTACTGAGGCTCCGACCGATCCAGTAGAGTCGGCTGAGGCAGTTGGTTTGCGATATGTCACGGATGACATTCCGGGCATCGAACGCAAGCGATCGGGCAAGAAAACCTTCACCTATGTTGGGGTTGATGGCAAGACGATTCGCAATGCTGAAGAAATTCGTCGCATTGAGTCGCTGGCAATTCCTCCTGCTTATCATCATGTCTGGATCTGCCCGTTTGCAAATGGTCACTTGCAAGCTACCGGACGCGACGCAAAAGGACGCAAACAATATCGCTACCATCCGCTCTGGCGATCGATTCGCGACCAGACAAAATTTACGCGCATGATTGCCTTTAGTCAATCGTTGCCCGATATTCGCAGACGGCTTGATCACGATTTGTCAGCGTCAGGTCTGCCCAAACAGAAAGTGCTAGCCGCGATCGTCAAACTGATGGAACTAACTCGCATTCGCGTCGGCAATGAAGAATATGCCAAGACCAATCACTCTTATGGCATGACAACGCTGCACGATGATCATGTGCAGATTTCGGGCTCTAAAATTCAGTTTCAGTTTCGCGGCAAGAGTGGGGTAGATCACGAGATTGAAGTGCGCGATCGTCGTCTCGCGAAAATTGTCAAACGCTGTCAAGAAATTCCGGGTCAGGAGTTGTTTCAATACATGGCTGAAGATGGGCAGCCACACGATATCACCTCCACTGATGTCAATGATTATTTGAGAGAAATCACAGGGCACGGCTTCACCGCAAAAGACTTTCGCACCTGGGCAGGAACCGTTTTAGCGGCATCTCACTTAGTTGAGATTGGCGTTTTTACTTCCCAAACAGCCGCCAAGAAAAACATCACCCAGGCACTTAAGACCGTCGCGTCGCATCTGGGCAACCGTCCGGCGACGTGTCGGAAATATTATGTGCATCCTGCCGTTTTAGAGGCGTATATGGATGCGTCGTTGCATGAAGTGATGCAGCAATTTGTCGATGTGGTAGCAGAAGACGATTATGCGCTGCGATCGGATGAGTTAGCCGTGATTGCTTTGCTACAAAGAGTGGATTCTTAATCCTCCTAGCGTTTAGCGGCAATCGCGACTCCCACCCCAATTAACAAAATCATTGCGCCGATCAGAACTTGCATTCCGGGCACGTCTCCAAACATCACAAACGCCAATCCGCTTGAGGCAACTGGCTCAAATAGATTGAGCAGCGTCACGAGCATCGGTGATATCCAGCGAACTGCCCAGTTTAAGCTGGTGTGTCCGATGAGTTGAGGCACGATCGCCATCAGCAGCATCAACCCATAGGTGAGCGGAGAGTAGCCCGTGTAAGCGGTTCCGGCAATTAAGGGCAACGGCAACAGCACGATCGCTGCCACACTGTAAGCGATCGTGCTGTAACTGCCTACGCTTAAATTTCGTCGCTGTGCCTCTCGCCCCCATAAAAGATATAAGCTGGCTGTCCAGGCTCCAATCAGCGCCAGTCCGTTTCCTAACAGGGGATTCGCGCCTATGGAGTCACCCGTTTCCCATCCGATCGTGGCTCCTCCAATTAACGCGATGAAAACCCCTAACATCATGACGCGATTGGGTTTCTCACCAAACCACAGCCAAGAAAGGAGAGCAACCCAAATCGGGGTAGTGGTGACGATCGTCGTCGAGGCAGCGATCGACGTATACGACAACGAGGTAATCCAAGTCGCAAAGTGAGCAGCGAGGGCAACTCCGGCAACTCCGGCATATCGCAGCGCCGAAAAACTGAGATTGCTGTGGCGAATCGTTTGCCAATTAGGAAGCAGTACCAGAGAGGCAATGATTAATCGAGATGCAGCTAACACGAAGCTAAATCCGACGGTAGATATATTTGCCTCACGAGTCGCCAACCGAACTAGAATCGCCGCAGTTGAAACTGCCAAAATTCCTATGGTGAGGATGAGCGCCGTTTGCCACTTTGTCGGTTGTTGGGTGAAAAATTTCATTTCCGTAAGAACATGGGAACCTGCGTGGAAATAGAATCCCTCGCTGCCGTTGTCTGTAGGTTTCGACTCCGCTTAACCCACTCGTCGAACGTTGGAGGATTAAATGGGTTTCGACCCGCTCGACTCACTCACTGAACCGTTGAAGGCTGAACAGAGCCGAAACCCGGTCGATTGGTATTCCATTAGGCTGCAATCTCCTTGTAGAATTCCTGCCCGAATCGGCTTCTACGCTTAACCCTTCCTATACAGAGAATCTTCATTTTTCACTTTTCTTCCGCGCTCGTTCGGTTTTCCGATCTAATCTTAATTAGCACTCTGCCTGAACGAGTGCTAAATTTCTAGGTAGAGAACTGGGGAATTGATATGGCAAAGTTTGTGGTCTTTAAAGACGAAGCTCGGCAGGCGCTTGAGCGAGGGGTCAACGCTCTTGCGGATGCCGTGAGAGTTACGCTAGGTCCCAAGGGGCGCAACGTATTGCTCGAAAAGAAGTTTGGCATCCCTCAAATTGTCAATGATGGGGTGACGATCGCCAAAGAAATCGAACTCGAAGACCCGCTCGAAAACACAGGCGCGGCTCTGATTCGCGAAGTGGCTTCTAAAACCAAAGATTTGGCTGGAGACGGCACCACCACTGCGACGGTTCTTGCCCAAGCGCTGATTCGTGAAGGCATGAAGAACGTCGCGGCAGGTGCCAATCCCGTGAGTTTGCGACGCGGCATTGAGAAAGCCGTCGCCAAAATTGTGGAAGAAATCGCCGCTGTCGCTAAGCCCGTTGAAGGCAACGCGATCGCACAAGTCGCCACCGTCTCTTCGGGCGGCGATGAAGAAGTCGGCGCAATGATTTCTGAAGCGATGGATAAAGTCGGCAAAGATGGTGTGATCTCAGTCGAAGAGTCAAAGTCTCTCGCCACTGAGATGGATTTGGTCGAAGGGATGCAGATCGATCGCGGCTATCTCTCGCCTTATTTCATCACCGACACCGAGCGTCTGATCACAGAATTTGAGAACGTCGCAATTTTACTTGCTGACAAGAAAATTAGCTCGATTCAAGACCTGATTCCGGTTTTGGAGAAGATCGCTCGTGGGGGGCAACCACTGTTGATCATTGCTGAAGATATCGAAGGAGAGGCACTTGCAACCCTGGTAGTCAACCGTTTGCGCGGTGTCCTTAGCGTGGCGGCGATTAAAGCTCCTGGCTTTGGCGAACGTCGTCGAGCCATGCTGCAAGATATCGCCGTTCTCACTAGCGGTCAGGTCATTTCTGAAGACATGGGCTTAAGCCTTGACACTGTGACGTTAGAAATGCTGGGTTCTGCCCGCAAAGTGACAATCACCAAAGATACCACCACGATCGTAGCGGGTGGAGAAAATTCGAGTGATATTCAAAAGCGCGTCGCTCAACTGCGTAGTGAACTGGAGCGCTCTGACTCTGACTACGATCAAGAAAAAATTCAGGAACGGATGGCGAAATTGGCGGGTGGCGTTGCAGTCATTAAGGTTGGTGCCGCAACCGAAACCGAACTCAAAGATCGCAAAAACCGCATTGAAGATGCCCTCAACGCGACGAAAGCAGCCGTGCAAGAAGGTATCGTTCCGGGTGGTGGCACTACGCTGATCCACTTAGCGGTCAAACTTGAAGCGTTTAAGGCAACTCTGACGGATGAAGAGCAGATCGGCGCAAACATTGTGATGAAAGCGCTTGAAGCTCCTCTAAAGCAAATCGCTGATAATGCAGGTGTCGAAGGCTCTGTGGTTGTCGAGAAAGTCCGAGGTCTAGACTTCAACGTTGGCTACAATGCGCTGACAGATACCTACGAAGACTTAATCGCTTCTGGAATTGTCGATCCGGCAAAAGTGGTGCGATCGGCACTTCAAGATGCGGCTTCGATCGCGGGTATGGTGCTAACTACCGAAGCGCTCGTCGTCGAGAAGCCTGAGCCAAAATCTGCTGGCGGTGGTGCCCCCGATATGGGTGGCATGGGCGGAATGGGTGGAATGGGTGGCATGGGCGGAATGGGAATGATGTAGTCCTCACCCGAATTAATTTGAAAGCAGTCGATCGTGTAGTGAGATCGACTGCTTTTTTAGTGCCCAAAAGCAATTCTGGTTATTTCAGCATGAACGACGTGAGTTTCACAGTGGCTAGGTTGAGTAACGACAAAAAGGTCTGAAATAAAGCGAAAAGGCTCTGCTCATCTTCCAATATCTCGTTAGCCCATTGTTGAGAGACAACCAAGCATCCCAAAATCCTGGTCATATCTCTCGACAAGAAGTGGATATTTGCCGCCGCCGATCACTATTTTGCCTGTAACGTAAAATGAATTACCCGAAACAACAGTGACGAAGCGAAAAATGGTGGCTTCTCTGTACCACTGGCAAGACGTAGCTTGAAAGTTGCGATAGGCTAAACCTTGCCAAACAGCAGCTAGTACTTTATTGATTTCCTGTACGGTTGAAACTTGGTCTGTTATGTCACCTCGTATCTCTAACAAACAGACGTGATCTTGAGTCTCTGAAACAGAAATATTATCAATAGCTTCGCAGGAATCCAAATAGTGTTCTACATCAATTGCAAACCCCATCAAATCATCTCCTGAACTTGGCGGAATTGATGATATTACCTGCTGAATGATGCATTCAATCATAAAAGTCTCTCTAAATATACAACTCAGACAGCCTCAAAGTTCTAGGTTTCCTTGAGATGAGTGCCAGAATCGAGCAACACTGATGCGCTTTTTATCCTCTTCGACTCGATACACAAGGCGGTACGGCTTAAGAATGACTTGCCGAATGCCAGGACTGCTGAATTCTGGCACCTGCTGACCTTTGAACGGAAATTGACTGAGTTCTTTGGTCTTGTTGAGGAGATTTTGACCCACCTTCCTAGCTGCTTCTGGATTGTTTAATGCAATATATCGGACGATCGCCTCCAAATCTCCCACTGCTTTCGGAGATAAGATTACGGTGTAGTCCATGCTTCAATCATCTGTTCTACGGACTCAATAGATATGCCCTGTCCTTGATCAATTTCGTCCAAGCCCTCTTTGACCGCCGCTATAAACTCAATCTCCCACAGAATCTCGCGCAGAGATACAGTCGCAGGTAAACGCTTCACAAGTTCCAGCACTGCTTCTTTGTCACTCATTGCAAATCACAGCTTGTCTATAGGGACATATCAATTGTACAGATATTTATGCTGAAACCTGGATTGTTTGAATTCCTGCGAGACCAAAAGCGTGATGAATCGCCCGTAGAGCCATGACTCCCTGATCTTCTGCGACGACACAACTGACTTTGATCTCAGACGTTGCGATCATTTGGATGTTGATTTTCTGCTTAAACAACGCGTCAAACATTCGGGCAGCAACGCCGGGTTGACCGACCATTTCTGAGCCGACAATGCTGACCTTAGCGATCGCCACATTCACCGCAATTTCACCACAGCCCAACTCAGGAGCCGCCGTTTCTAAGACAGTCCGAGCGGCTTCTGCGTCCATTTGCGCCACGGTAAAGGCAATATCGCGAGTCATCACGCCATCTAGCACTCGGCAACGCTGAGACTGAATGATCATATCGACACTGACGTTATTGTCTGCGAGAAGTTGGAAGATTTTCGCCGCCATGCCCGGACGATCGGGCACATGACGAATCGCTAATTGGGCTTGCTTAAGATCGAGGGCAACGCCGCGAACGGGGTTTTGAGTCGTGAGGGTTGCTTGAGGTTTGGGTTGACGATCGATGGCTGACTTGGTGATGTCAAACGCGTGGCACAGGGTGGCGATCGCGTTCTCATAATCGCGTTGATCAATCACACAACTGACTTTCACCTCAGAGGTCGAAATCATTTGAATGTTGATACCAGCATTTGCCAATGTGGAGAACATTCGAGCGGCAACCCCCGGACGACCAATCATTCCAGCTCCGGCGATCGTGACTTTGGCGATCTGCGGCTCGACCATCACTTCGGGCGCTTTTTCTAAACTGGGAGGCTGATGGGCGGTCAACGCTGGAATGATGGCATTAGCGACGGCTTCTGCACGGTTGAGAGAATTTTTAGTGACGGTAAATGCAATATCGTTAGTATTGCCTTCGTGAATGGATTGAATCACGAGATCGACATCTAAACTCTGAGTCGCGATTTCACCAAACAACCGCGAAGCAACACCCGGACGATCGGGCACTCGCAGCAAGGCAACTTTGGCTTGATCGGTGTCAAATTCCACGGCATCGACGGGACGGGCGATCTCTAATCCTTCGAGCGATCGAGGCTGCGGAGACGGCGACGTGACCCAAGTTCCCGGATCATCGGTCCAACTCGATCGCACGACTAAAGGCATTCCATAATTACGGGCAATCTCAACCGCACGAGGATGCAAAACTTTTGCTCCCAAACTGGCGAGTTCGAGCATTTCGTCGCAGGTGATCTCGGTCATGAGTTGGGCATCTTCAACCAGTCGCGGATCGGCGGTGAGAATGCCCGGAACGTCGGTGTAAATCTCGCAAAAGTCAGCTTTGAGTGCGGCAGCAAGCGCGACAGCAGACGTGTCGGAACCGCCTCTGCCAAGCGTTGTGATTTCTAGATCCTCAGTGCGGCTGACTCCTTGAAATCCGGCAACGACGATGACTTCGCCTTTTTTGAGGTGGCGTTCTAAGCGATCGGTGGCGATGTTGAGAATTCGGGCACGAGTGTGATGCGCTTCGGTGACGATGCCAACCTGTGCGCCTGTGAGCGAGACGGCGGGTTGTCCGAGTTCTTGCAGTGCCATACTGAGCAGTGCGATCGTCACCTGTTCCCCCGTCGAGAGCAGCATATCCATCTCGCGGCGACTCGGATTGCTCGATATCTCGTTGGCAAGTTTAACCAATCCATCGGTCGTTTTGCCCATCGCTGAAACAACTACCACTACTGAGTTTCCAGCATTGACGGTTTTGATGACTCGCTGGGCAACAGCTTGAATGCGATCGACCGATCCAACCGAGGTGCCCCCATATTTTTGAACAATTAACGCCATGACTGTTGCTTTCCCCACGATCGAAGGGTCTTAGCCTCCGAAGCTCTTTTAAGGTTTTGATTTTATCGCGCTTAGGGCACTGAGTTCTGTCAATTACTTGAATGATAGCGAGGCAAGCGATTCTGCAAAATAAACTTGTCCGATCGGACGTGCGATTTACAGCCATTAAAAAAGCCCCCGATCGGAGGCTATGTTGTGATTCCAATGAACCGATGTTAGGAAACGGCGATCGCTCCGGCAATTGCAGAAGCCGCAGCCGACACAATGGCAGTGCCAAACAACCACCATGCGGCGGTCTCAGCAGCTTTGCGCGTTTCTTCTGCCTGCTTCTTCGCCTGACGTTTGACCGCTTCTAGACGACGCTGTGCCTCTTCTTGAACACGCTCCGCTCGTTGCAGGACAGTATTTCGTGCGCCTTCGATTTGGTCGATGACCCGGTTGGCATCGGCTTCTGAGATGTCTTCACGAGAGCTAAGAAGTGCTACCAGCGTTTCGCGATTAAAGCTGCCCAGACGATCGCGCATGGCATCAAAGCCAGCCTGAGGATCGTGGAACATTGTCCGCACGTCTTGACGAATGCCTTCGTAGTTGAGTTCGGGGCGATCGAGCGAATTCAAATAGTCGCGAATTCTGGCAAAAATGCCGTCAACCACTGACTGAAGGCGATCTTGGATGCCCTGAATTTGCGCCATAAATTGATCACGCACCGATAGCACCTGATCGACGACGCGATTAGCTTCTTCTTCGGTCATGTCTTGGCGTTGGGACAGTAAAGCCACGACCGTCGGGCGATCGAGGTCTGCCACGCGAGTTCCCAAGTTGCTCAAGCCTAGTCGAGGGTCACGCAGCATGATTTGCAGATCGTGCTTGATGCCTTCAGGGTTGAGTGACGCTTTGTGCGTGTTGCGAAGATACTCTTCTAAAGTCGATTCAAAGTTCATGACTCGCTGTTGAGTCCGGGCGGCTAAACGACGAGGCGCACGGGCAATGCTGCGAAGCGATCCTTGAACTTGATCGATGATCTGGTTTACTTGCTCTTCGTTCAAGTCTTGACGTTGGCTCAGTAGTTTAACTAGAGTCTCTCGATCGAACTGAGAAAGCCGCGATCCCAGAGCGTAGGCTCCTGCTTTAGGGTCGCTCAAGAGTGTGTTTAAGTCTTGCTTGATGCCATCGGGATCAAGTTCTTGCAGATTGGTGTTTCTCAGATAGTCAGAGACCTTGGTTGTCACCTGATCGACCTGTTCTTTTGCCTTACCTGCGGCGATTTGCGGCGCATGGATGACGTTGTGACGCACATCTTCAAGCTGACTGACGACCCGATCGGCTTCTTCAGGAGTCATGTCTTTGCGCTGGGCAAGAAGTTGTACGAGGGTTTCTCGATCGAACTGGCTCAACCGACCGCGCAATGCAGATGCACCCGCTTGCGGATCGTCCAACAGCAGTTTGAAATCGCGCTTAATGCCGTCAGGATTGAGTTCGTCTTTGTTGGTGTTTTGCAGATAAGATTCGACTCTAATCCGCAGAGCGTCGGCTTCAGATTTGACGCGATCTTGAGCCGTTTTTGCCGAGTTGAGCACACGATCGCGCACACTTTCAACTTGACTGACAACATGCTCAGCTTCTTCTGGAGACATATCGGGGCGCTGTGCCAATAGCTGCACAACCGTATCTCGATCGAACTGACCCAGACGACTCTGTAAAGCATCAAAGCCCGCGTCGGGGTCTTGCATCAGCAGAGATAGATCGCGCTCGATCGCGTCGGGGTTAAGTTCGGCTTTGTCGGTCGATCGCAGATAACTCTCAAAGCGGCTCCGCACATCCTGAGACTGACCTTGCTCATCAGCCGCTTGCACCGTGCCTAGAATGCCAGTCCGAATCGTCTCTAGCTGATCGGCAATCTCTGCGACTCTAGCATCAGGAAGGTCGCCGCGTTGAGTCAGCAGGGTTACAAAGTCGCCGCGATTCAGTGGCTCTAGCTGACGACGTACCAAGGCTGGATCGGCTTCAGGATCATAGAGAACGTCTCTAAATTCGGTTCCTAGCGTCTCCCGATTCAGGTGCCAGGAGTAGGTGTTGAGCAGATAGTTTTCGACATCTGCTTTAACTGGGCTGAAGCCTGAAGCCTTATCAGAAATTTGGCTCCCGACCTGTTTTGCGCCTTGAGTTACTTTGTCTTTCGCAGTTTTGAACTGTCCCAAAATCTTTTCGACATCGAGATCAGAGAGGTCAGTACGTCCCATAACCGTGTTCATGAGCGTCGCAAAGCCAAACTGCATCGCCTGGTCGATCATGCTAGGCTGACCTTGTTGAGGAGGCTGACCCGTCGCAGCCATCCCAGACTGTTGTGGGTTTTGCGACATCTGCCCTTGGCGACGAACTTCTTCGGTCAAACGATCGAGCTTTGCGTTTAACTCGTCAGTGTTAACTGAGCCAGACTGAATGGTTTTCAAATATTCAGTTAGTTCGGCAGTGGGGTCTTTGCGCTGAAACTGACCCAACGTTTTCTGCCAAACTGATTCCAACTGATCGACTAGGCGACTTGCATCTTTTTTAGAGATATCAGTGCGATTGCTAATCAGATTTAAGAACGTGTTGCGATCGATATGTCGCAACCGATCAATGACTTCGGTTGGAGAGGTGCTTCCGGCGATCGACTGCAATTCCGGGTCGTTGATCAGCTTCTCAAACTCACCGCGAATTTGCGTCATATCTAACTGAGGCGGACGGACTTTTTCGAGGTAGTCTTCGATCGAGTCGCGAATGTGAGTTGGATCGATCGCGTTCCCCAACTCGCGCCGGACTGCGGCTGCTGCCGCCTCAGCCGTAGACACCACTTGTTGGTTGATCGCTTTCGCGCCAACCGCAGCCGTTGCTGTGCCCAAAATCGCTTGAAAGCCGGACGTAGCGCTGTTTACCAATGAGCCAACCAGAGAGCCAACGGTGGTTGAGCTAAACCAGACTAACAGGACAAAATAAGCACCCCAGATCACTAGACCGACGATCGCGCCCAATCCAGCGCTAGACAGCAGACTTAATTTGACCGCCAACAAACATGCGACGAACAACGCAATGCTCACGGTAACCAAAGTCCATAAGCCCACTGCAAACTCGATTTTGCGAACCGTTCCGCCAACGCTGCCTGATTCATGAGAATCATCATGATCAGAATTAGAAGAACGCCCCAAATAAGAAATACCTGCCGCAACAGACAGGTTTGTTAACAAAATTTGGAACGCAAACGCTAATACTAACCCTGAAATTAGCGCCACGAAAAATCTTGGACCTGAAAATACTAATGCTGCCTGTTCGGGAGTGTTAAGTCCCCGATCGACGGGAAACTGCATCAGCCAGGGAATCTGACTGAGTTTCCAAGTAACATCTGAAAGTTGAAACATAGAAATTTCCTCTCCATCGCCAAACCCCCGCAATCAAACAATTGCGTCAGCCAAGCCCGGTAATTGTGTAAAACAACGCTTGTAGTCAGAATGGCTGAGTCAAGGAGCTTTCAGCATCCTCCACAAGTTATAAGGAGGAATATGTCCAGAGGGATATGGCTTCCGAGGCGTGATGCGTAAAGCTCCCATGCTTTAGCCGGGGGATATAAGCGAATGGCTGAATAAATTCAGCCGTAGTGCGGATCGTTAATGTACTCCAAAACCATTTGTGTACTGGCTTTTCCGGCTGTATCAAACAGATAAGTACAGGACAAAAAACGGAGAGCATCTAGAAACTCATCCATTTTTTGGTTTAAGTTGAGGACGATGGTGCGGAGATGGTCAAACCCGTAACGAAAGAGGCTCTTGGCTCTGCGTCCATGCGTCTTAATCGTCAAAGGCTTGATCTGATGTAACGCTCGTATGCTCTCCAATCATCGGCATAAAACTGAGTGATGCCAAAGGGTTCCAACAACGCTTTCAGTTCTAGAAATGCGGCATCTCTGTGTTCTGCCAACACATACACCAACCCTCTTCCCATCTGGTGCTCCACAGCGTGCCACAACCAGCATTGATGCGACTTTGACCCCACGAAACTCCACATCTCATCGAGTTCAACTTCGACATTCTCCCACTGGCATAGGGGCACAATGATTTGGGTCGGTTCGAGTTCCAGCAGTCGGACTTCATTAACCGCTTGCAACTGAGGACTTTTTTTTGAGATTTTCAATCACGGTGATTGGACTGATCCTCAGCACACGAGCAGTGTCGCGAATTCCACTGCTATTCAATGCCATCTCTGTAATTTGCTGCTTCACCTTTGGCAGATGACCGCGATAGCGATACGCTCGAATAAACGTGCAGCGAGAACACGTTGAATTTCGACATTTGTAGCGCTGTCTGCTGGCTTGAGATTGACCATGTTTGACGATATCCTCACTGCCACAACTGGGGCAAAGAACGGGTTCGAGGACCATCGGATTTATCCTGACTGAAAACGCACCTCCAGTATTGCAGAGTCCACACGTCTAGAACACGACCTTTGCCCGCTATCAGATCCCCCAGCAACAGGCTCACTCTCGAGGCGCTCTCGAAACCACGGTGGTCTCAGCGGCTGTGTCTTGGGGCGCAAATTCATCAATGAACGTCACGAAGACGGCTGCAGCAGGTACTGCTAACAGCAGCCCAATCAACCCCAACAGTTTACCCATCACTAGAAACGTCAGAATGACGACAACTGGGTGGAGATTCACCTGCTGACCCATCACTAGGGGTTGCACCAAGTGAGCATCAATTTGATTCAGCAATAGAAATAGCAGCAGCACCGAGAGAAACTTCCAGGGTGAAAGGGTCAGCGCGACGAGTGCTGGTAGAAAGGTGCCTGCGATCGAGCCAAAGTAGGGTACGACTTCCAGCAACCCAGCAATGACCCCAAACGGCAGCGCCAGCGGCACTCCCAACGCCCAAAGACCGAGAGTGGCTCCGACACCAAGGAACAGCATGGCAACGCCCGTACCAAAAATCCAGCCACGTAAGCGCACGCCAGTAGCTTTCAGCAAGCGATGAAAGCGGCGATGCTGCCGATGTGGCACCAGTCGCAAAACGCCACCAATCAACGTCGTCGGGTCGTAGGCCATGTAAAGCGCCAGAATAAGCGTCGCCACCAACTCAATCGTTGCGCCAAGGGTCTGCTTGAGCAACAGTGGAAATGTGCCTAAAAGTTGATCAGCGAACTGCCGAAACTGCATCAAGCCTTGTGAAAGATCAGGCACAAAACTAAAACTACGATGCAGCTTGACAGATAGTGCCGTCAGCGCCGTGAGATAACTGGGCAGCGCGACGAGCAACTGCTGGATTTCATCCAGCAAACTGGGCAAGATCACAGCGACGAGAAAACCGCCAAAACCGCCTAACAAGACAACTAAAAGGAGAATAGCGAGCCAGCGAGCCTTCACGACCTTTTGTAACCAGCGCAGCAAGGTGCGCAAAACTACTGCAATCAGGACAGCGATCGCGACTAATTGCAGCACCGGCAACAAGGCATAAAGAATATACAGAGCGGCTGCCAGCATGACAGCCAAAGGGGCACCGCGCGTCAATTGCTTCCACAGAGAAGCCGATTTTTGCCGCGATGGTTTTTCTGGAGTCTCTTCATGCATACACTTCACTAGCCTTGGGACGCACTCATGATAAACCCATAAACAAGCGGTGTTGCAGATGACAACTACCTGTCTCTCACACTTTTGGAGTCATGCAGGTGTGTAAACCGTCTGAAACGCGTAGACCACATTCGCCAACAGCATCCAAAACGGTTCTGTCGCAAATTTTTTAACGTGACAAACGAACTGTGCCAATCATCCTGTCTTAAGCGCTCACTCCAAAGAGTTCTTCGATAAACTTCATTTGAGACAGACTGTCTCCTGGTATGTTAGGAGTGTGGTAGACCGATGTCCCCAAGGTTCTCCAAAACCGTAGTTAAGATTGGGTCACCACCCCTGCTCGAAGCGCTGAGAACTCGTAAAATCGCCTGGGCTTTGAGTCCGCATGGAGCTAGAAGAAGTGCAGGCTTTGACTCATCCAATTTAACCCGAGGTCATAATATGGGCGTTGCATAATAGGGATATGAAATCAGGGTGAAAGCAATGCAATGTCCCGAATGTAGCTCAATCGATATCAGCAGAAACGGCAGGCAAAGAGGTAAACAAAATTACATCTGCAAGACTTATCGGCGACAATTCATCGAAACTTATGACCCTTCCTCCAGTTATTCAGAGGAGTCTAAGCGGGAGTGCCTCAAGACGTAGGTTAACGGCATGGGTTTTCGAGGCATTGAGCGGAGTAAAGGAATTCACATACGACCGTCATGACTTGGGTTAAACAAATCGGTGGATTGTTACCCGGTGCTTACGATCCAGAGGTTACCTTCTCATTCAGCAACGCCCGATTTTGCTCCTGGCTCATGGGTTCGTGGGGATCTTTTTGTTTTTATCGATCGGTGAAGCACCACCTGCCCGGACTTCTTGCACCTGACCGACAATGAAAACAAGTGTGAATGGCTGTTTCATTTCGCGCTCGACAAAGACTTGCAACAGAGATACTTGCTTGGGTGTAATGGGGTCTTGAGCGTGTACACTCAAATATACTTCTGGTGGCTTCGTCAGCCAATTCGTTTGAATCTTTAATAGTCCCAAACGCTGAAAGGTCAGGGTACGATTGAGCAGCGCTTGTTTCAGACTTGTTTCCAGTTGTGCTTGCTGCACGAGGCGGAAAAAACCGATGCCCAGTGGGACAACCAGAACAGCGGTTAATGCCACTGTCCAGAGTAACGCCCTGCGAGCGCGTTGCAGAGAGGCATAACCTGCCACCAAAAAGGTTAGCATACAGGCAAGCGTAATGCCTAAAAGATTCGTCAGGTAGAGCAGTGTTGCGCCCCAACTCAACGACCAGTCTGCTTGCGATAGTCCTAAGCCAATGACACAGATAGGCGGCATCAGCGCAACAGAGATCGCAGTGCCTACCAGACTTCCCGCCAGTTTGGGCTGCACTTTAGCATAGCCGCTAATGCTGCCTGCCACGATCGCAATGCCCAAGTCGAGCAGCGTCGGTTCTGAACGAGCCAGCACTTCGCTACCATAGCTGGACAGTCCAACCAATTTCCCTAAACTAAAGGAAAGTGCGATCGCCAGCACCGTACCGATGCCGATCGCAATCAGTCCTTTCCGAAAAAGGGGCAGATCTCCCTGCAACGCACCAAAGGCAACGCCCCGAATCGGCAGCATCAGGGAGAAATAATCATCGCGCCAATGATGACAGCTGCACTGTTTGATAGCAAACCAAAGGTAGCGATCGCGCAGGAGCCAACGATTAAGACCAGATAAGATGCGTCAGGTGTAGATTCTGTTAACAAGTCGGTCTGAAGCTGCTGCAATTGCTCCAGTGTGGCTCCTCTACGCCGAAAGTATTGGAAGCGTTTACGCAGGTCACTCACCATACTTTTCTCCTTCTCAGCTCCAAGCCCTTTTTATGCCCCAGCATACCTGCGATTCTAACGGTCATCAAGAACTAGGAGTCATGTCGCCCTAGACTAAGGGTGAACGTAATTTTTCCTTGAACCTATGGCAGTTGAATCTTCATTGAGCGAAGTCGCGATCGAAGCCAACCTCAAGCAGTTTTTACGGGTGCTTTCGGGTTCGCTCAGCGTGGTGATCCTGCCATCTGAAGGGCAACGATCGTGATCGAAAAAGCAGTCGTGGCTACACTCACCATTGAACCCGCGATCGCAGACAAAATAGCCCGTGAGCCGCTTGAACCGAGAGCATATGCTCAGCCCATTCCGCTAATCAAGTCTGTTTTTAAGTTCTGGTCGATTTGAATGGTCACACAGGACAGCCCGATCACCACGATAACCATCACCGTTGGAACACACCAAACGCTAGAATGCAGTGAATCAACAGCTTGCTAACTTTGGTTTTCATCACGCTCCTGTTCCGAAGAATGCGTCACAGCCTCTCCCTCAGAGCCATTTCGTTGAGCTTTGACCTTAGTAAGTCGTTTGAGCGAACTCCTGATGCTGCGTGGTTGCGGCACGTTGCCTTTGCCAGCAGGCCAGCCTTCCCGCTGCCGAGCCCGATCGCCATCGGTTTCTTCAGTTTGGTCATGAAAGAGAATTTGCTGCGTTGGGAAGGGCAAATCAATCCCATTGGCTGTCAGCTTATTTTTGATGTTTGTCAACACTCGATCTTGAAGGTCTAGCAAAGCAGCCCGACGGGGTGGTGCAACCCACCAACGAGCGCGAATATTAACGCTGCTTCCTGCCAGTTCAACCACGATCGCGTCAGGGGCGGGTGTTTCCAAGACCCCCTCCGTTTCATGGATCGCCTCCAACAGCAATTGCTTTGCTTGAGCAATATCATCACTATAGCCAATGCTCACATCATACTGGAGACGGCGATGCTCAAAGGCGGTGTTAACCGTCACAGCGTTGGTAAAGAGTTCAGAATTGGGAATGACAACCCGCCGACCATCATAAGTTTTAATGATCGTTGCTCGTGTTTGAATACTCTCGACCGTGCCTTCAAAATCTTTGAAAACAATCTGATCGTCGATTTGAAACGGTTCAGTTAATAAAATTAGAATACCAGCCAGGAAGTTTTGTAAGATATCTCGAAACGCAAAGCCGATCGCGACACTACTGATTCCAAGCAGCTGTACCAGATCACTGGCTTTGAGCGAGGGAATCACGATCGATAAGGCGATAAATAACCCAACCAACATGGTTACGCCATGCGCCAGCCGTCCTAGCACCATGCCTAAATTACGTGCGGCTCGGCGTTCCCTTGTCAGGTTTCTAACGACTTTTTTAATATTTCTAGCAACAAAGAAGAAAATAGCAAAGACAACGAACGCTATTACGATGTTTGGCAATAGAGTGATTAAATCCCTCAGCATTACATGCATCTTGTCTAGAAGCGCTGATAGTTCTACGTTCATTACCCGGTTGCCGTATCCTTGCGACTAGCATAAAGAAAATCAGTAGAATAAACCTCTGCCTAAAGTTATTCATTGCTCTGCTTTTCAAGCCCTGAGTTTCGGTTTGCAAAGCGGTCATTTCGTTTCGGAGAGTATCGATCGAGTTTTTTCAGCACTGTGTGCTGTGTCAGCCTCAGAAGTTTAGCCAAGACGAAATCGCAATTACTAGAAAGGATGAGCGCCTTAAAACGAAGCTGCTATCATCCGCTATGATTGCCTCAAGACGATTATTTCAGCTACTTTAATCGATTGAATTTAATGACAGATTCCTTACCGCTTACGGTTCTTATCAGTACAACTGTATTAATTGGTATCGGCGCTCAAGTCTTAGCCAGATGGCTTCAGATTCCTAGCATTGTCCTACTGCTGCTCTTTGGTATTCTGTTAGGCTCCAGCAGCTTAGGATTGCTTGAACCCTCGCTTCTAGGGAACGGTTTAGAAGTGATCGTTTCTTTAGCGATCGCCCTGATTTTATTCGAGGGAGGGCTAAATTTACAGATTCGTGATCTGAGTAGCGTTTCGGTGAGCCTTCGCAATCTCGTGACGATCGGAGTGCTGATTACCCTTTTAGGCGGCGCGATCGCTGCCCATGTCCTGACTCAGTTTCCCTGGGATATTGCCTTCCTTTACGCTTCATTAGTCGTAGTCACCGGACCCACAGTGGTGACTCCTTTGCTCAAGCTGGTTGGAGTCGAACAACGGGTCGCAACACTTTTGGAAAGTGAAGGGATTTTGATCGATCCCATTGGTGCGATCGTGGCAGTGGTCACCCTTAATATTATTTTGAGTCGTCATGAAGTGCCCCTGGTTTTGGTCGGCGCGGCAATCCCGTTATTAGTGCTGAAAAGTTTGGGACTACGGCTAGGTATTGGGATCGCGATCGGGTTAACCGCAGGCGGTCTACTGAGTTTGTTGCTCAAACAATCTAAATCATTGCCACAAGAATTAAAAAATCTGGTAGTACTAGCAGCCGTATGGGGAGCTTTCAGCTTAGCCCAGGCACTCCGAAGCGAATCAGGGCTGTTGGTCGCAGTGTTGATGGGCATCATTTTGCGCGCTGCTACTGTCCCTGAAGAACGCCTGATTCGTCAGTTCAATCAACAGTTGGGGATTCTAGCAAACTCGATCTTGTTTATTTTACTAGCGGCTGACCTATCGATTGCGAGCGTATTTGATTTAGGTGGAAGCAGCGTCCTGACTGTGCTAGTGCTGATGCTACTTGTTCGCCCGATCAATATTTTGCTATCGACCTGGAATCGAGGCTTTAGCTGGAAACAGAAATTATTTCTGTCCTGGATTGCACCCCGTGGCATCGTCGCCGCTTCCATGGCATCTTTGTTTGCCATTGCTCTGACTGAAGCAGGCATCCAGAGTGGCGATGCGCTCAAAGCCCTCGTCTTTCTGACCATTTTCATGACAGTCCTGATTCAAGGACTTACAGCAGGTTGGGTTGCCCGTTGGCTGGGGCTGCGTGTGAGCCAAGTCAAAACCGTGATCGTCGGTAGTAACCCGTTTAGCCAACTGCTAGTTCGGTTACTTCAGCAAGCCGGAGAGACGGTTGTTTTAATTGACCTTAGCGATTGCGATTCAACCACGATCGAGCTAAATGATGTCCCTGTCATCAGCCAGTACTTAGATTTGGAAGAGCTAGAAGCAGAGGGAGTCGTGACACTGAATACCTTTCTAGCACTCACTAACAACCCAGAACTCAACGGAATCTTAGCCCAACGGGCTGTAGAGTTGTTTCGCCCCCACACAGTCGCCATACTCTCTCAATCCCCGTTGGACGGTAGCGATCGTCCAGGTCTGGCTGCAACAGGAGTTCAGCTTGCTTTTGCACCCCAAGTCTCCCTGGATGAATGGAGCCAGTCTCTTGCCCGAAAAGATGTACAGCTAGTCGAGATCTTATTGCAATCGGAGAGTTTTGAGGCGCAGCAAGATGAGTTGCAGGGCTGCATTGCAACTGGTGATTTGCTGCCGCTTTTGATAGAGCGCGATAAGCAGTTGCAGATCATGTTGGTTGACCAACCGTGGAAAGTGGGCGATCGGATCACCTATCTTTTGGACAAAGCCCTGTTAGCCAAAGTGCCATTGCTAATCCATAGCCAGTTAACCGTGCGTCCTTTACCCAATCAACTAGAAAACTTCTCATCAAATGTCTCTCAGTGAAGTTCATTGCAGAACTGTTCGGAGTGAGCGCTTAAGACAACGAGATTGGTACAGTTCGATCGTCACTTTAAAAAAATTGCCACAGAACCAAAAAACTTGAGTCAGGCTGAGCCTGCCAAGCGATCTACAACGCAGGACACATCCTTTCAAAGCAGAGTCTCAACTGTAGTGCTCCGACGATGATGAGCTTGATATTTACTATTAAGTTAGACAGCAAAGCTTATCGCTGACCCTTGAGATGGCTTGTTGATCGTTTTCCAGTCATCACCATCCGAACCCCGCCTGTAGGAGCAAGGGTAAACCCACGACGCTGCACGTTAACTGGTTTATCGTCGGTTAAGGCAAGCTGATACTGGGTTAAAATCGTGGCGAGAACCAGCTTCATCTCTAACTGAGCTAAGGCATCTCCCAAACATCGCCGAATTCCACCACCAAACGGAAAGTATTCAGAAGCAGAATACTGGCGCTCAAGAAACCGTTCTGGCTCAAATTGTTGAGCATTCGGATACACGTCTTCCCGATAGTGCACTAGATAAGCCGTGGGCATTAAGGTTGTCTCAGCATCAAACCAGCATCCTGCAACCTTCACGGGCGATTTGGCGATGCGTGGAAAAATCGTCGGCAGGACGGGATACATCCGCAGCGTTTCTTGACAAACTGCGGTCAAGTAGGGCAGTTGAGCAATCTCTTTAGGCGGTGAATTCTTCCCTACCTTGTCTAGTTCGTTGAGCAATTTTTCACGGACATCTGGCTGTTGGTGAATTTGATAGAACGCCCAAGCCAGGGTGGTTGCCGTGGTTTCATGTCCAGCAAATAAAATCGTTAGCAGTTCATCTCTCAATTCCTCGTCGGTCATCGCTTGCCCATTTTCATCCCGCGCTGCCATCATCAGGCTGAGGACATCGGTACGCGCCTCGTTTCCCCTCGCTCTTCTCTCCTCAATTTCTGCCTGGAGCAAGTGATGAACCTGGCGTTGTCGCTGTTTCATCCGTCCCCAAGGAGTCCACGACCCCCAATCTTGTTGTAAAAACCGCAAAAATAACATGCTCGATCGTAGGGGAGAATCAGTCATGTCGATCCAATCTGTAAGGAGGGATTGAAGCTGTTGATAGCGCTCCCCTTCGCTCAAGCCAAAAACGACCTGCAAAATCACTTCTAGGCTAATTTTCTGCATGGCAGTCCGAGCCACAAAAGGTTGACCGACTTGCCATTGACTCGCGACCTGTTCAGTAATCAGGCAGATTTGGTGAGCGTAGGTCTGTAGCCGTTCCCCATGAAAGGGAGGCATTAGTAACTTTCGTTCTCGCCGATGACGAGCCCCATCCATTAACACTAGAGAATTTCGCCCCAGCAGCGTTTCTGCAATGGCATTCCCACGCCCTGCATCAAATTTAGAATCTTGGCTGAAGATATCCTGAATGGCTTGCGGATTGCCAACGACGACACAAGACCCAATCCCGCTGAGCCGCATGGTGAAGATATCCCCATACTTTCGGCTGCACCGATCCTGAAATCCGAGTGGGTCGGCGATCCAATTCATCAGTTGCCACCACGGTGGGCTGGGGATGCAGATTGGTAGTTGACTCTCCATGATATTTCCCGACTGAGCGATACGCCTGACTTCACTCTACATTAGGGAAAAAGTGAAGGGCGAGGAGATGCGGTCTAAAGGCTAGCAAAACTGGGTTTCTCCAGAATGAATCGCCCTTGCCAGTATCTCGGCTCAACTCTCTCTTAGCGTTCTAGGCACAAGCAACCGCTATAAATCTCAAAATGCTTCACAGAAAATCGTTAAAGCGTTGACAATTCTTTAAAGCTTTGGCGATCGGAAGCACGAGTAGACGTAGCGATCGCTGACGCGCCCTATCATGAGCAAAGTCCCAACTCAAAGCCACTCAGAGATGAAGCCAAACCCATACCACCCAGATCAAGCGGCACAGCGTGGAAGGAGACTGGTCAAGAAGCTGCCAGAAGTGACCGTCTTATTCTGGATGATCAAATTGCTCACGACGGGCATGGGCGAGACGACTTCCGATTACCTCGCCCATCAGATGAACCCGCTTTTTGCGGTGGCTCTTGGGGGAATTGGTTTGATCGTGGCATTACTCATCCAGTTTGCAGTCCATCGTTATCTTCCCTGGGTCTATTGGTTAGCCATCACAATGGTCGCGATTTTCGGCACGATGGTGGCTGATGCCATCCATGTGGGCTTAGGGGTTTCATATCTCATCTCAACCGCTGGCTTTTCTGGGGTGCTGAGCCTGATTTTTGCCGTTTGGTATTGGAGCGAAAAGACGCTGTCGATGCAGCAGATCAACACATTTCGGCGCGAGTGCTTTTATTGGGTCACGGTCATGGCTACGTTCGCGCTGGGCACAGCCGCTGGCGACATGACAGCCTCCACGCTGGGTTTGGGTTACTTCATGTCAGGATTGCTGTTTGCCGTGTTGTTCGCTCTACCCGCGATCGCCTACTGGCGCTCAGGAGGCAACGCGGTTGGGTTTTTTTGGCTCGCCTATATTCTGACTAGACCCCTGGGTGCTTCCTTCGCCGATTGGCTCGGTAAAGCTCAAGACCTTGGCGGTATGGGCTTTGGTACAGGACGGATCAGCCTGGTCTTAGCGATGCTAATCGTGGGTCTCGTTGCTTACTCCACCTCGCACAAAGCCAATAAGGTCACTAAACATGCTTGACAGACTTTGAGCACTGCTTTAACTGATAGCCTGAGCTACATCACAACCAAACTCACCGGACGTAGAGAATCATCTCAAACTCATGACAAAACAGCTTTACGCCTTCAGGTGCAACGATTAATCAGGAAAGTCCTACTTAAGCATGACGACAGTCCACCGTCCTTCCAATAATGTGGGGTCACAACAAGAGAGTTTTGATCGCGTTGGGCAGAACGCAGCCCTAAGTTTCAGGTGTAGGAGATAGAGACTATGACGATACTCTTAAACAATCGCATCTTCCGTCCAACGGCTGTTATGCTTTCAGCGCTTCTAACGCTGCCTCTGCTGATCGCGTGTGGACAGCGGCAGGCAGCAGTTCCACCACCAGTGGATGATACTCATACTACTGCTACTACTAATATGGCTCCTGGAGCGGCTCCGGTGGTGAAGCAGAATGGACTGAATAATGTTCAGAAGGGGACGATCGTGCTGGCTGGCGCGGCGGCTCTTTACTACCTGTATAATCAGCACAAGCACGCTCAAGCACAAGCGGGCGCGAATGGGCAATACTACCTCTCGAAAAACGGTCGTGTTTACTACCGTGATGCCAATCATCAAGCGCATTGGGTCACGCCACCACCGAATGGCATTCAAGTACCAGCGGCAGCAGCCGACCAGTACCGTGAGTATCAGGGGTATGATAACCACTCTACTGGGCGTGACCTTACGTCCCTGCCTGAAGCTCAGTCAGCGACCTATTAGATGCACGAAGCGACAGAACTCATTCACCCGATCGCAATGCTCAATTAACTAACACTGGAGAGGCAATATGGTAGGCGATTTTTTACGCAAAGCGGCTGATGCTCTATTGAACGACCAGCAATCGAAATCCGATGACCAGCCACCGCGACCTGCGAGTGAAGACCCCTATGGCGATCCCACTGATCAGGGCAATGAGGCAGGGCAGTTTGGCGATGTGCGACCTGCGAGTGAAGACCCCTATGGCGATCCCGCTAATCAGGGCAATGAGGCAGGGCAGTTTGGTGACGTGCAACCTGCGAGTGAAGACCCCTATGGTGACCCCGCTAATCAGTAAACGTTTCACCAGGAACGTAAGAGCAGCCCTGAGCGAGTCCTGTAGCGGAATAACTTGATAGCTGCTAGTTGGAGGGTAAACTAAGCTAGATTGGTGATAGAAGCTTAGTTTACCTTCTGGATTCAGTGAGTCTTAAATACTCAATTAAGAGCAGTCTTGGTAGCAGGTAAAGGTGCAGTAGCCCTACGTTTTATGTGCCTTTACACTTCAGATCTAACTGGGCGAGTTTCTACTAAAATCTACACATATGCGTTTTTATTGACTGCTGGGCATCCTGATTCATTGCAAAGTTGTAGATGGCAAGGGCGATCGCTAGCGCTAGCAGCAGGTGAATCAGGCTAACCGCGATGTGAAGCGAGAAGCTTAAGAGCGCATTTCTAAATCAATTGTTAAGTCTTCTCCTGGTGTTCACCTAACCGTTGCAGCATTAGCCGAATCATCGCCCTCTGAATTATTGCCTCACTGGGGAGATACAAAATAATTTACGGTGTGAATACTCTTCTATATTGCTTCCATTCAATTGGTTTCCCCAGCGAGTGGCAGGGCTAATTTATTGTGCGAGATGTAAAAGGCGAGGAATGTCATGCGAGATTGCTCTCAACGCCTGAGTGATCGAGTCAAGCCCATTCAGGCGCAAGAGATTGATCACAAAGTTGCGGCAGATGGACAGATTGAGGCTCTTCCGAGCTTTTGGTGATCTGTGTTCTACAACATCCTCAAAATCGAGAGAACTCGTAGCTGAAGTGGCGTAATTTCAGATTCATCCAACGCACCTGCTGAGTTTCGGTTGCTCAAAATTCTGGATCACCAAAAGCTCGGAAGAGCCTTAAGTTGACGGTCATCTCCGGTTACTTGAGACATCCCTACCAATCTAACTTTTTGTCATGACAATAAATTAGCCCTGCCAAGCTTGGGGGATGAGGGCATCTTCAGACTTTTGCAAAAAGTTTATTTTAGGGAGTTACTTGAGAATTGCTGCTTCGGTTTTGGCGATCGCCAGTCGTGTTTTTAGCACCGAGTCGGGGTTGAGACTAATTGAGTCGATGCCCAACTCGACTAAAAACTCAGCAAACTCAGGATAGTCACTGGGTGCCTGTCCACAGATGCCAATCTTGCGATCGAATTCTTTAGCCGTGGCAATGACTCGCCGTAATTTACGTTTAACGGCTTCGTCGCGCTCGTCAAATAAGTGAGACACTAGGGCAGAATCGCGATCGAGTCCCAACGTCAACTGGGTGAGATCGTTTGACCCGATCGAGAAACCATCAAAAATCTCACTGAAGCGATCGGCAAGTTCGATGTTGCTGGGTAGCTCACACATGACGTAAACCTGTAAGCCGTTTTCACCGCGAATCAGTCCGTGCTTTGCCATCTCTGCCAAGACTTTTCGCCCCTCGTCCGGCGTACGGCAAAACGGGATCATCGGAATCATATTTGTCAGCCCCATCTCATCACGGACTCGTTTAAAGGCTTTGCACTCTAACCCAAATGCGTCTCGATATTTGGGATCATAGTAGCGCGATGCTCCTCGCCAGCCCATCATCGGGTTTTCTTCGTGTGGCTCAAATTCGCTACCGCCGATCAAATTTGCGTATTCGTTACTCTTAAGATCCGACATTCGCGCAATCACAGGTTTAGGATAAAACGCAGCCGCTAAGATGCCAATGCCCGATGCAAGTTTATCTACAAAATAGTCGGAGAGATCGCGATATTGAGAAGTCAACTGACTGATTTCCCATTTCGCCCCATTGTCTTTAAGGGTGTCAAAGTTCAGCAGGGCTAAGGGATGCACTTTGATGTGATTGGCGATGATGAATTCAGTGCGAGCCAGTCCGACCCCATCGTTGGGAATCAGCGAGAGTCTAAACGCCTCGCGAGGGTTGCCCACATTCATCATGATTTTAGTACGGATGGGAGGCAGCGCATCAAGTTCAAGATGCTCGATCGCGAAGGGCAATAACCCGTCATACACCTGCCCGTCTTCGCCTTCAGCACATGAAACGGTGACTGCTTGCCCATCTTTAAGAATGTCTGTAGCGTTGTCACAGCCGACGATCGCCGGAATTCCTAATTCTCTCGCAATGATAGCAGCGTGACAGGTGCGTCCGCCTTGATTGGTAATCACCGCACTGGCTTTTTTCATGATCGGTTCCCAATCGGGATCGGTGCGCGTGGTGACTAACACTTCGCCTTCTTGGAATTCATCGAGTTTGCGAAGATCGACGATCGTTCTGACTCTTCCCTGTCCGATCATTTCACCAACAGCGCGACCGACTAATAATGACTTGGTTGTGGGTTTACTGTTGAGTTTGTAGGTCTTTAGAACGTTGCCGATTTTTTGAGAATGAATGGTTTCAGGTCGAGCTTGCACGATAAATAAATCGCCTGTTTCGCCATCTTTTGCCCATTCAATATCCATTGGGCTATCCATTCCTCTCACGTTAGCGTAGTGATCTTCGATGATGCACGCCCACTTTGCTAGTTTGAGAATTTCGTCATCTTGCAGCGCATATTTTACCTGTTCTGATTTGGGCACCAAAACGTTGGTTGTCGACTTTCCACCGCCGATGTCATAGATCATTTTGATCTCTTTGCTGCCCAGTCGTTTCTCTAAAAGTGGACG
The DNA here is from genome assembly GCA_965277365.1 of Phormidesmis sp. GTDB lineage: Bacteria > Cyanobacteriota > Cyanobacteriia > Leptolyngbyales > Leptolyngbyaceae > Phormidesmis_A. The sequence goes on from CBDICO010000012.1 coordinate 891,148, forward strand.
GAACCCCTGCTTGAGCGTGGGCTTAAACACGACATATTCATCGGGGTTGACGACTCCTTGCACGACAGATTCGCCCAAACCATAAGCGGCTGTGATCAGAGCCGTGTCTCTAAACCCGGTTTCGGTGTCGATTGAGAACATCACGCCCGATGCTGCTAAGTCCGATCGCACCATTTTTTGCACACCGACTGAGAGCGCAATCTCAAAATGATCAAAGCCTTTGGTGGTGCGATAAGAAATTGCTCGATCGGTAAACAGCGACGCAAAACACAGATGACATGCTTTGAGAACACGATCGATGCCGTTGATGTTCAAATAGGTTTCTTGCTGTCCGGCAAAGCTTGCGTCGGGAAGATCTTCAGCCGTGGCGCTCGATCGGACTGCCACATCGACTCCGCTATGGCGGCTGAGACAGGCTTCTAAATCATCAGACGCGTCACACATCTCAACCTCAACCCCATAGCGTTGAGACAAGTGCATATAGTTAGAGGTGATCGCCTCATCTAACTCTGACGGAAATGGGGTGTTTAGAATCAGAGTTCGCGCCTGTCTGCCTCGCTCTCTCAACAAGTTGACATCCGACACATCCAAATCCGCAAGCAGTCGCTGGAGACGGATTTTCAATCCTGCTTTTTCGATGAAATGGCGAAACGCGTAAGAAGTCGTCGCAAACCCAGTCGGGACATTCACACCTGTGGGAGTTAGCCGTTGGATCATTTCTCCCAGAGAAGCATTTTTGCCGCCAACTAATGGCACGTCTGCAATACCTACTTGCTCAAACCACAGCACAAATGCTCTTTCTTTAAGATCTGGATTTGTAGTAGAAATCTCTAATTTTTTGGCAGTAACCATTACAGACTCTCCCAATCGTTAAATTTAATTCTTTGTAGAGTTTGATGGAGCGAAATAGAGGTGCAAGCTAGCTTTATGAAGAGGATTGCAAGCGTTAAATCTTGAAAAGATGAATGACCTAAATAACTCTTTAGTAAGTAGATAGACAGAATGATTTGCCGCCGCGTTTTAGCTTCGCTCAACGCTCAAGAGCAGGGTCTGAGCAGCTTAAGCGAAGTCGAAACTCAAACCTCACGGTGGATTTAATTGTGTTCTCCCACTTGTCTGCGAGTCTAACGCCGCTTTTCCTGGCGTTATCTAGATCTATTATATTCTCGATCGTTGAATGCCCCTAACCGGTCTAACAAGATCGCTCCTAAAGTAGACATCGCATTCGGTCAGGCTTCTTAAAATGAGACGTTCTGAAATGATCTGTTGAACATCTGGAGGGCGGTATGACGAATGAGACTGAAACTATCACAAATTCTATCGACACAACGATTGATTCTGTCGTTGAAGAAGTCACAACTCCGTCTGTCCATCCTGCCGTTGGGGTCGTGGGAGTCAGCACGATCGGAGGGTTTCTCGGTGCGCTGGTAGCTGGTCCGATCGGCGCAATTTTGGGCGGCACATTGGGCGCGTATGGAGCATCTCTCGAAAACACGAAATCTAATCAATCAGGTTACTACACCACTCGCAACAGACTTGGCTTAATGCGATCGGGTCAACCGTTGGATACCTTATCAGATGTCACAAAAGAACTGGCTCAAGATATTAGCGGAGTCGCCGCCGGAATTCAGCAAGGGGCATCGGATCTTGCATCAAATGCCAAGGCGACGATCGCTAAAGTGGGCGACAATCTCTCAGATCTCACAGCTTCAAAAAAAGGCATTCTTCTCGATGTTGATGGGACGCTGGTAATCAGCAACGATGCTCATGCCCACGCCTGGGTCGAAGCGTTTACCGCATTTAACTATGACATCTCATTTGAGCAGGTGCGTCCGTTGATTGGCATGGGTGCCGATCAGGTGGTTCCGCGCATGGTTCCAGAACTTTCGGGTGACGAAGGCGTAGGAAAACAAATCGCCGATCGTCGCAAAGAACTGATCATCCACAAATTCGGCTCTAGCTTATCTCCTGCACCGGGATCACGGGATTTAATTCTAAAACTCAAGCAAGAGGAATTTAAGCTAGTCATTGCAAGTTCGGCTACTAGCGAAGAACTGTCTGTGCTGCTCAAAGCCGCTCAAGTGGATGATTTATTAGAAGAGGAACCCGCTACAACGTCGGATGATGCTGACCACTCAAAGCCTGCTCCTGATTTGGTGCAAGCAGCTTTAAAAAAAGGGGAATTAGACTCCGATCGAGCCATCATGTTAGGAGATACCCCTTACGATATTCAAGCGGCAAACGCAGCAGGCGTAGATGTGATTGCGTTCCGGTGTGGCGGTTTCGACGATTCTCAACTATCGGGTGCGCTAGCGATTTATGACAATCCCGCAGATTTGTTGGCACAATTTGAGCGATCGCCCCTCAAACAATTAGAAATTGCCTCAAGCGAGTCATAATCTCCCAAATCCTGCGGAGACGTTCCACCGGAACGTCTCCTTAACATCGCGGTTGCCGATAGGGTAATCTGTTCTTTCAATCCTCTATGACAAAATTCTTAAGGCACCCGATTGGATAAACGGTGACATCATGAAGCTGAAAGTCCTCCAAACTACCACATTCAAGCAGTCTACTGGCGATTCTGCACAGCTATCGGCTCAAGATAAGGTCAATATCGAAGCGGGACGAGTCTTCGAGATTCATTCCTGGAAACTGGTGGGCAACAATCACCTCAAGATTGCGCTAGTCAGTGAGTTTTTGGGCAATCCACCGCGCAATACCTGGTTTGTTTATCTGCCTCACGTTCAGTTAATTGACAGTCAGGGGCAAGTCGCAACCGTCATGCGCAGACCGTCTTTGTCGATCGTTTTACCCACGATCGGGCTTCCTGCAACCAAGCGTTTAAACGTGCCCTATCAAAGTCAGTTAGATAACGCCGAGAATCCGGGAGGCGCGTGTAATGTCACCAGCTTTGCGATGGTGATGCGCTATTTTCAGATTCGGCAGAAGACCAATGCGGTGCAGTTTGAAGACGAACTCTATCGTTATATGGAGCAAAATCACTTAAATCGCCACGACCCAGAAGACTTAGCGAGAATGGCAGCCGCCTATGGGGTTAAAGATGACTTTACGACGCAGGGCAGGCTTTCTGATATCCGCAAAGCGATCGCCGAAGGTCGCCCATGTATCATTCACGGATATTTCACCAGTTTTGGTCACATCATCGTGATTCGCGGCTACGATCGCACCGGTTTTTTTGTCAACGATCCCTACGGCGAGTGGACAGCCTACGGATATCGCAAAGACCTCACAGGGGAAAATTTGCACTACTCGAATAGTTTGATCCAAAGCAAAAGCTCACCCGAAGGCGTAAATTTCATGTGGCTGCATCGACTTGCTAGAGCTTGATGAGAACCGTCCTTAGTCCCAATCGCTGAGAGTTAGGACGGGTTCAGTCGCCCTACAGTTTTGTGCCACATTCGGGGCAGAACTTGTTACTGGCAACATTTTTCGCCCCGCAACTGCTGCAATACATCAGTTCAGTGGCGCGTTCTAAACTCTTGCGATCGGGCAACCCCAACATTTGAGCATTGCTCTTGCCCGGAGCCACCATCGGGTAACAGTTTTCGTCTCGCTTAACTCGCGCATCCAGCAACACCGGTCCGTCATGGGACAGCATTTCAGCAACCGCACTGCTTAACTCGTCACGAGAGCTAATCATCATGCCCTTAATGTCGTAAGCCTCTGCCAACTTCACAAAGTCGGGCATTGACGGCTCCATATTCGACGACGAATAGCGCCCTTCCCAGAAGGCTTCTTGCCACTGGCGCACCATGCCCTGCCAACCATTGTTAATAATCACGATTTTGGCGGCAATTCCATATTGTGACAGCGTGCCCAACTCCTGCAAGTTCATCTGAAAACTAGCATCGCCGCTAATGCAGATTACCTGCTCATCCCCGACCGCAACCTTAGCGCCCATCGCCGCCGGAAGCCCGAAGCCCATCGTGCCTAAACCCGCACTAGAAATCCAGCGCCGAGGACCATTTTTGAGGAATTGTGCGGACCACATCTGATGCTGTCCGACATCGGTAGTGTAGAACGCATTGGGAGCTTGCTGCGCCAATTCGACAATGACTTCTTGAGGAGACAGCTTATCGGGGTAGCGAGGCACTTCAAGCGGATAATCTTCGCGCCAGCGATCAATTCTCTCTAACCATTGACTCGTCTGAACCGACTGAGAGGGATCGCCATCTTCGTGACTGCGCTCCAGTAAATCGATGAGAACCTGACGGACATCGCCGACGATCGGCACGTCGGGCAATCGCGTTTTGCCCACTTCTGCTGGATCGATGTCGATATGAATCACTTTGGCACGAGAGGCAAATTCGTCGAGCTTGCCTGTAACTCGATCGTCAAATCGCGCCCCAACTGCAATCAGCAAATCACACTCCGTCACCGAGAAATTGGCGTAGGCAGTGCCGTGCATTCCCAACATCCCAACTGCGAGCGGATGATGCTCATCAAAAGCACCGATTCCCATTAAAGTAGTCGTCACCGGAAGCTGGAAGCGCTCCGCGAGTTCTTTCACTTCGACATGGGCATTGGCTGCGATCGCGCCGCCGCCCACATACAACAAAGGCTGTTTAGCTTGCCGAATCAGCTTCAATGCCTGCCCGATCTGACGCGGGTTGCCCTTCACAGTGGGGCGATAACCCACCAACCGCGCAGAACCCGGCTCAACAGGCTCATAGTCAAAGACTTCAGTGCCCACGTCTTTGGGGATATCGACTAACACCGGACCCGGTCTGCCCGTGCTGGCGATGTAGAACGCCTCTGCGATAATCCGCCCCATGTCTTTAGGGTCGCGCACCACATAGGAATGTTTGACGATCGGCAGCGTGATTCCGTAAATATCGGTTTCTTGAAAGGCGTCACTGCCGATCGCAGGTCGAGACACTTGTCCTGTGATCACCACCATCGGAATCGAGTCCATGTGCGCGGTCGCGATTCCAGTGACCAGATTGGTCGCACCGGGACCCGACGTGGCAAAACATACGCCAACCTGCCCTGTTGCACGAGCATAGCCGTCTGCGGCGTGGGCTGCCCCCTGCTCATGTCTGACTAGAATGTGCTGAATGCCGCCGATCGCTTCTGCCTTATAAAGCTCATCATAAATCGGCAGAATCGCTCCGCCTGGATACCCGAAGATGTGCTTAACGCCGTGCCGTCTAAGGCTGTCAATGAGCGCAAAGCCACCTGTCACCCGTTGTACTGCCACTCGTTGCAATTGCACTGGGGAACCTCGCCAAACCGTCTAAGTGGATAATTTTGTATCTAAAGATGCAGTAGATAGAAATCAAGTGTAGTGCTGATTCCGATCCCTGTCGAGACTCATTGTGAGCGATCGGGCGACAACCCTACCTATCTCTATAGTCTAATGAATTTATGTCTTGGCGAATATGTCAAATTTTGCTGACATTTTAGGCATCTCACGCTACATCTTGCAAAACTCGCCGAGTGCTGCGCCATGCCCAAACGCCCACGATCGTCACCACAACACTCATGCCAATCAGCACCGATCGTAACCCCAGTTCAGCTTGAGGATTGTGGGCAACCAGATTATTGATCGCGTCAATGAGCGGTCCTGTAATCGCCAGAGGCACGCTGAGAGCGATATTCACAATATTGTTTTGAAAGCCAAACACTTTACCTCGCATCGCTTCTGGTGTGCGTTGCTGAATTACTGTCTGCATCGGCACCGCCACAAGAGAGGCTCCCAGCCCGAAGAAGCCCGATAATATAAAACTCAGTTCCTTGTTGGAGGTAAACGAAAACATCGTCAGCACAAATGCCATGCAGACAAAGCCAGCTAGAGGAAGCGGCTTGTGACGGAAGCGATCGCCCCAGTGCCCCAAAGCGCCTGCCCCAAATACCATGCCTACACCTGCTGCTGCTAGCAATAGCCCAAACTGCGTCGGCTCTAAGCCGATTTTGCTCGTCAAGTTGACCGTTAAGACCACCAGAGCTGCCAGCACCGAGTAAAGAATCATGAGCTGCAACATCGCGTAGCTGACTAACTGATCTTTTCTTAAGTAGGCTAACCCCTCTTTAACCTCGCTCCACGGATGCACAATCGTTGTCTCACTTTTCTGCTTTTCTTTTTTGAGAGGCACCCAATAAAGCACACCCCCAGCCAACAAATACAGCCCACCGACTAAAATTTCTCGCCCCCAGTCAGGGTTAAACTCAAACGCCTTGCCTAACAGAGAATCACCGATCGCGAATCCGACAATTAACGAACCCATCATTGTCGTGGTGAAGACTGCATTCGCCGTTAGCAAATTCTCTCGCTTGACCAACAAGGGAATCGCAGCTTGTTCGGCTGGCGCAAAAAACTGAGTCAGCACTGACTCCAAAAAGGCGATCGCCAGTAGAATCCCAAATGCCTTGGGCAAGAATGGCAAGGGCAGCAGCAGCAGCATCACTCCGCGCAAAATATTGCAGCCGCTCAGGATGGCTTTCTTATCGTAGCGATCGACAAAAATGCCCGCCGCAGATCCCAAAAAAATGGCGGGTAACGTTGCGGCAATCATCACCGCAGAGCGCATTGAGTTAGCGGTTTCGGGAGAAGAGCCGTAGTCACTTAGCAATGCAATCAACAGCACAAAAAATACTTTGTCTGCTAGTTGAGACAAGATTTGTCCAGCCCACAACAACATGAAGGGGCGATTGTGAAGTAGCGCTGAAAAGCCAGTTTGAGAGGGCTGAGAACGAGTGGGAAGCATAGAATCAATATCGCCTAAAAATCAGGTGAAATCCCTCTCTACGGGTCAAGTCTAAACATTATGCAGTGTTTAGTTAATGCGTCTGTCTACTTGGACCCGTCACAACTCTATCTAAAATACACCCTAGCGACAGTCTACCCAGGATGATTCTCAAGGAGGACGTAGAGCCGGGATACATTAAAGTGTTGGGCTTAGCTAGAGGTTTTATATCGCTGCAATAGCGCAGTTATGAAACTGGCGGCTGTGGTCGAGACAGGTTGCAAATCTTGAGTTGCAGGTATCCATTGCCCCCGGACGGTTTGAGGCGATCGCCACAGCGTCAAATGATCGACAGCCGGGTCAGCATAGAAACTGTCTGAGCCATCTTCGTCAAGCACCGCCGAACTCCAAGCTGTAAAACGATCGTGACTGACGCGATGAATCGGAAAGTTTCCAGCGAGAGGAACACCCCATCCATCAAGTGCAATCAATGCTTGAATACTGCCACCCTGCTTTTGCCAGAGACGAGCCGCTCCGATCGCGCCCACAACCCCAGCGCTAAATGCGACTAAAAGCAAAGGTGCGATCGAATTCGTACTTGATAAGAATTCTAAAACATGCAAAGGCGAGTAGACAGGAGCTTTTTCGGTCGGAAAAATCAGAGGCTGATCGCTCAACTGCAACTCTGCAACAAAACATTGAGTGAGATGCGATCGATGAATTCCTGGACAGATGACAATTTTCATCCAATGCTGGCTCTACCGTTTCTCCCACTTTAGATTGATTTTAACGATGTCGTAACCTTTCGGATGTCTATCCCTCTATGGGGGATGTTAGCCTTGAGTACGTCGAGATTTTCGCTGCCTTTCGAGTCGCGACAAACTGGCACTACCCACGTTTATTTGAGGAACCAAAAGTGGTCGCTACCCCTGAAAAACTCCATCAGTCTGGATTAGAAGCCTCGACTCCTCGCGATCGTGTTGCCGTTTTGTTAATGGGCTACGGTGAAGTTGAAAGCTATGAAGATTTTGCTAACTATAACGAACAGGCGTTAAACCTGCTGACTGCCAAGTTTGCTCCGGTTCCGACTTGGGTCTATCCACCTTTAGCAAAGCTTTTAGCGGTGTTTGACCTGCACGAATGGAGTCACCAACACGATCACTTTATCTCTCCTCACAATGCCATTTTTGAGCAGCAGAGAGCAGGCGTTGAAAAAGCACTGCAAGAGCGTTGGGGCGATCGGGTCAAAGTCTTTAAAGCCTTTAATTTCTGCAAGCCTTTCTTGCCTGAGCAAGTTTTAGAAGAAGTCAAAGCAGAAGGATTCGACAAAATTCTGATCTACCCGCTTTTGGTTGTAGATTCAATTTTCACGAGCGGAATTGCCGTTGAGCAAGTCAATAAGGCGCTGTCAGCATTGGCAGATCCCGGTCAAGAGCACTGGCTAAAAGGAACCCGTTACATTCCTTCGTTCTACTCTGAGCCAGAGTATATCGATTTGATGGCGAAGCTCGTCGAAGACAAAATCAAGTCTGATTTAGCAGTGGCGCACTTGCCCTCTCAAATCGGGGTTGTGCTGATGAATCACGGATGTCCGCACAAAGCAAAGGGCTTTACGTCGGGGATTGATGAAAGTCAAAAACTCTACGATCGGGTCCGCGAACGTCTACTCTACAAATATCCTTTAATCTCGGTGGGTTGGCTCAATCACCAAACACCCCTGATCGATTGGACTCAGCCCAACGCAGACTTAGCGGCACGAAACCTGATCGATTTGGGAGCAACCGCACTGGTGTTTATGCCGATCGGGTTTGCCACCGAAAATCACGAAACGCTGCTGGATGTCGATCACATCATTCACGGGCTGCGTAAAAAGCGTCCTGATGTCACCTATGTGCAAATGGCGTGTGTCAACGACGACCCCGACTTCTTGCAAATGGTGGCAGACTGGGCGCATCCGCAGATCGAGGCGTTGATGTCAGAGCAAGCAATGGCGGTGAATCCAGCGTTGGCAGCATCGCAAACTCATCACCCTGATCATCACGGTCATAGTCACGATGGGCATGATCACAGCCACGATCACGGACATCATCACCACTAGTAAATTCCAACGCTGACTGGTAAATAGAGATAATCTGTTTATCATTCAGTACGCGATGGGCAACTAATTCGTCCTCATCCCAACCCTTCTTCTGAGGGAGAAGGCTTTCGGACATTTCCGGTTCCCTCTCCCAGTAAGAGAGGGCTAGGGTGAGGGCAGTGTTTTTAGAGGTTTCAGAGGAGAGTCACCCATCGCGTTTCAGTCGTTGAAGTCAAAAACACAATGGTTCGATTGCTGTATGAACATTCAGCTACCTATCGAGAATACTTAATCATTCCGTTTGTAGGTGGCTTGATGGCAGGAGAAGAAATCTACTCCTATACGCTCTTGTCAGAATTAGGACATAGAGGGAAGTTTCACAAAGCTAAAAATCCTTCTGAAAACTTCTCAAGCACGATCGAGGGAATTCTTAAAATCGCTAGAGAACACTTGACGCAACATACCGAGATCGACCGTGAGACTGACTACTTTAAACATCGCTACACCTATCGAAATAATCTGATCGTTGTGTTACGTCAAGCCGGAAAGGTTTTCTATGATCACTATTCGCCGAGTGAATTGAAGAACATTGCAGCTCCCAAAATCTTCGAGAGCGAGTCCGATTGTTTGACGTGGATTCAACAAGGACTGAGTTCAGATCAAGAGCCTTCTGGTTTGTGATAGAGCGAAGATTTGTAGAGCGTTTGCTCTTGATGAGTGATCAGGGTGCAGTCCGATCGTGGATATGCCACACACGTTACGATATAACCCGCCTCTACTTCAGCAGGGCGCAAAAACACTTGCTCATTTTGGTCGATCTCACCGTCAATCAATTTCGCTACACAGACTGAGCAATCTCCCTGTTTGCATCCCGAAGGCAACCGGATGCCCATCGTTTCGGCAATCTCTAAAATATATTCATCATCAGGGACCGAGAGGGTGCGCTCGAGTCTCTGATCCGAGTTTAAAATTCTGACTTGATAGACTGCCATTTGATTTAAAGATTAGAAGTCAACATCGTCTTCATCATCGTCTTCGGGTTCTTCTGGCTCGATCGTGTCTGCCACAAGAGGACTGCTCACGGCTAACTCAGAATCGACAGGCACATCTAGCTCATCGTCTAAATTGACAACAGCACCGTTAAAGGCATAAGCCAGACTTCTTGCGGCTTTGGTGACTTCATCTTCTTCCCACCCCTTTGTTTGAGTCACGTCAGATGCAGTCATGTCTTCAGGCTTCACCACAGGAGGAGTTATCTCAACAACCTCGCTCACTGTAGAAGTTGGGGCTACTTCCGGCGGGGGTTGCCGACTCGGTTCTGGCGGGCGATTGGTTGAAGGCTGCTCAGGTGTTCTGGCAGCATCTTGATCGGCGATCGACCATGCAGAATTCGATGTGCCAACCTCTGACACTTGCAATTTCACTTTCACGGCTCTCTTAAGCGCTTTAGCCGATGCCTTGCCAATCAGTAGCATCGTTCGCTGAATCATCTTAACCATCGCCTCGCCCTTAACCCCTACCGTCACTTCGTCTTTGCTCACGTTTAACAAGTGACAGTTGGCACTGACTATCCCTTTGGTGGATGGGATGTCAATATAGCTGAGAATCTGCTGCCAAGTTTGCGCTAAATCATCACCAGTATCCTTGAGTTGGGTTGCGGTATTTTCAGGTAGAGTCAGCGCAGTGACCTGAAGAGGTTCTGAAGCAGTTTCTCGCACAAGGGGCTTAGAGATTGGTTGCGGTGGCTCTTGAATGGTGGGCACGATCGACGGTTTCAGATCAGTTTCAGTAGATTGACCGCCGATCGCGGCAGGCATCAGCCCCAGCAACGTCAACTCTAACCACAAGCGAGGCTGAGTCGTATTTTTGAGTTGCAGTTCGCTGCTGCGTAGATGCTGCTGCCCCGCGAGAATGGTTCCTAAGTCTTGCGTTTGAGCAAAGGTGCAGAGCTTTTGCCAGGTAGACGACGTGATCGCCACTAAATCGCTGCGAGTCGGTGAAGTCTTAGCAATCAGCAAATCGCGGTAAAAACTCGCAAGGTTTTGCAGCACAATCAGGGGTTCTCGTCCTCGATCCATTAACCGTCGCGTGTGGTCGAGAACGGCTTCTGAGTGGCTCGTCGCGATCGCTTCCGCCAGTGCCATCAAATCCTGTTCTGGTACAGCACCCACTAAATCCCAAACCCGATCGACGGTGATTTCGCCTGCTAACAAACTAAGCTGATCCAGCAGACTTTCAGCATCGCGCAATCCGCCTTGAGAAATCTGAGCGACCAGGTGCAGGGCATCGTCAGCGATCGCGATGCTCTCTTTCTCAGCAATCATCGCTAGATGCTGCACCATTGGCTCTAACGGAATTCGACGATAGTCAAAGCGCTGGCAGCGAGAAATAATGGTCGGCAACACGCGCTGAGGGTCAGTGGTTGCCAGGATAAAAACGACTCGATCGGGCGGCTCTTCCAACGTCTTTAACAACGCATTGAATGCCGCATTTGAGAGCATATGAACTTCGTCAATCACATACACTTTGTATCGACACTGCACCGGAGCAAACTGCGCTCTTTCAATCAATTCGCGAATGTTATCAACTCCGGTGTTACTCGCCGCATCGATCTCAATCACATCCAGCGCAGAGCCGTTTGTGATGGCACGACAGGTTTCACATACACCGCAGGGGGCATCGGTCGGCGCGTTCACTGCAATGCAGTTGAGCGATTTTGCAAAGATTCGAGCGCTCGACGTTTTTCCCGTTCCTCGTGCCCCCGTGAAGAGATAGGCGGGTGCAATTCGTCTTTGACAAAGCGCATTAGAAAGCGTGGTCGTGATCGCGTCTTGCCCGACCAGTTGGGCAAAGGTTTGCGGACGATATTTATGATGAAGCGGTTGATAGGTCATCGGTGTCGCTCAGATTCCTATCTTCTAGGGTAAGCGAGATTGTAATAGAACAAACAAACTACCCAACTCGATCGTTAATCGGTTACATTGAACTGCTCTGATTCAATTCCCTGCAAGGTTGCCCACTTTTCGACGGCTTGCTATAGCTGAGGAGGAAGATTCATCACACGTCACCGTGAAAGATTAGGCACGATCGTAGCATTGACCTCACAGCCTCAAAGTGACTCTGCCTCAATTTGCCTCACCACGGTTAACGCCGAATAGCTGACTCCTGCCGTGCCCTCACCCGGATGAGTCGAGTCACCCACCAGCCACAGATCTTTAATCGGAGTGCGATTGGCAAACCCAAACGGACCAAATGTCTGCACTCGCTGACCAATGCCGCCGACCGCTCCTTGATCACGCGCCGTAAAATGTTGAAAAGTGCGAGGTGTTGCCGCTTCCTGATAGATTAGGGTCTCCTCATTTAAGGTGAAGAATTGTCCTAAACGAGCGATCGCGTCCGCAATGTATTTCTGCTTCAGCGCTTCGTAATCGTCACACTGCCACCACAGGGCTAAATCAGTGAACGAAGACGCAATAATCGTGGCTTTGCCATCTGGGGCGCGACCATCTCCCGAATGGCTGACTGAGACAAACAGCGAATTGTTTTCTCCGATCGCGCCCTCGTAGTCATACAAGAATTGCAGATGAGGCGGACAGTTAGCAGGAATCGCAGACTGATCAACGCCTAAATAAATGACAAACGCACCAGAAGACGGAGGCAACTTATCGACCCGTCGCTGATAGTTTTTGGGTACATCTTCGTCTAAGAGTTGCATCAGATTTTGAACAGTGACATTGGCAACGACTCGATCGGTCGGCTCAATCCAACTCTCGCCTGTCTTTTGGTTACGGATCGTGACTCCTATAGGTTTCCCCGCTTTGAGGTGAATCTTTTCGACCGTGTGACGCATGAAGAGTTTGCCGCGATCTCGTTCTAAAGCAGAGACGAGACGATCGCTCAACACTTGCATACTGCCCTGAAGGTGAAACAACCCGTGTGGCGCTTGGGAAACGCCTAGAGCAGTTGCAGCATAAAGCAAAGCGGTTTCTTCAGCGTTGACTTGAGAATAGAGTTTAAGCTGCAAGTCTAAAAAGGTTCGTAAGCGCTGATTATTACCGAGACCGTAGCCTCGTAGCGCATCTCCAACCGTTGAGAAGGTGTGAGGCAGCGTCATTAACGTGTCGAGACGGACGGCTTTTGTGAGTTGCCACACATCCCCAATGCTTCGAGGTGGCAGAACTGGATCGCGCATCTGAAATGCCCAACTGTACTTAAATAAGTCTGCGAGAAGCTGCCAAAACGGAGCACTTCCCGGAAACTGTCTCTCTCGTTCGGCTTGCCATTTTTGAGGATCACGCCAAACGCTAATCGGTTCAGTTTCTCCTGGCAAATAAACCGCACAGGCAGGATCGCAAGGAGTCGCTTCGGGCAGAGCGATGTCTAGCTCAGAGAAAATTCGGTGATGAATGCCGCCCGGTTCCAATCCTGCAACCTGAGTCGCACCCACATCAAAGGTGAAGCCCTGTCGTTTGAAAGTCGAAGCGCATCCACCAGGCACTAATGCCTGATCGAACACCAACACTGGATATCCACGATGTGCCAACAAAGCTGCTGCCGTTAAGCCGCCAATTCCCGCACCGATCGCGACCACGCGAGAAGGCTTGTTAGCAGCACCCTGTCTAAGCATAATGTTACATTTCGTAATACTTATCATATTCTAGCGTCCTCTTCCTACCCCAAATTTCACCTTTAAGACTTTGAGACCATTAAAATGAATGAAGCTGTCGCCAACACTGGGCAAATCATGACCTCAATTCTTGTCAAGTCTGCTTCGATCGCCAAACTCAACGCCCCAACGATTCACCGATTGCCGAATGGGTTGACCATTATTGCCGAGCAGATTCCGATCGAGGCGGTCAATCTGAATGTGTGGCTGAATGTCGGGTCGGCGATCGAGTCAGACGAGATTAATGGCATGGCGCACTTTTTAGAACACATGGTTTTTAAAGGAACGGCTCGCCTCAAAAGCGGTGACTTTGAAAAACAGATTGAAGAACGCGGCGCAGTCACTAACGCGGCGACCAGCCAAGATTACACACACTATTACATCACGACGGCTCCGAAAGACTTTGCAGACTTGGCACCGCTACAAATGGATGTCGTGCTCAATGCCAGCATTCCTGACGATGGATTTGATCGAGAGCGATTTGTAGTGCTAGAAGAAATTCGGCGATCGGAAGACAACCCTCGCCGCCGCAACTATCAGCGCATGACCGATTTGGCGTTTGATAAACTCCCTTATCGTAGACAAGTGCTCGGACCTGCCACCGTGATCGAAAGTCTGGCGGCTCAACAGATGCGAGACTTTCATCACCAGTGGTATCAGCCGTCCTCGATGACAGCCGTGGCGATCGGAAACCTTCCGGTCGAGACGTTGATCAGCGTCGTTGAAGATAGTTTCAATCACTTGGAGTCAAAAATTAGAGTTCAAGAGCCGACTAGAAGCCAACATCCGTCCGAAAGACCGTTTACAGAGATTGTGCGTCGGGAGTATGTCGATACTAGCCTCCAACAAGCGCGATTAACCATGATCTGGCGCGTACCGGGACTTGATGACTTGTCACAAACCTATGCGCTGGATATGTTGGCAAGTGTTTTAGGACATGGACGCACTGCTCGACTCGTGCAAGATTTGCGTGAAGGACGTGGGCTAGTGACTAGCATTTCTGCCAGCAATATGACCTATCGCCATCAGGGATTGTTTTGCGTGTCGGCTCATTTGCCTGTCGAGAATTTAGAGGTTGTGGAAGCGGCGATCGTTCAACATATTCAAACCTTGCAAGCTGAATTTGTTACCGATTTTGAACTGTCACGAGTGCGAACTCAAGTTGCCAATCACTTTATTTTTAGAAACGAGACTCCTAGCGATCGGTCGGGTCTATATGGTTATTATCAATCGCAAATCGGCAGTTTAGAGCCAGCGTTTAACTACCCGACGCACATTCAATCTCTCACAATTGACGAGTTGCAGGCGGCTGCTCAAACCTATCTCCCCACCTCAGCTTATGGAATTGTGACTATCAAACCGGGAGAATAAAACTCTCTTAGAGAAGCGTCATCAACAACTAGCAATGGATGGGCTGAATCAGCCAGCTTTGACTGATACATTAAATGCAGAGATATCATGATTGGTTTTGCTATTGTCAGCGATCGACATTAGTGTAATCGAACGTCAAAGTTGAGCGGTGGTAGGTAAGCTTGTTAATCCCACAACGGCTCTCGACCGTCTTCTGTACGAACGTGTGTTGATCGACTGGTGCGAGACAAACTGAACCAATAACCTAAGTCAAGTACAGTAGCATTGCTCTTCGGTTTATTACAGCATCTTCATGGCATTATCAGAAGCATTCTTAGAGTGGGAGCAAGCAACCCAGCAGCGGGCTGAGGCTCAGGGGCTTGAACAGGGGCAGCGATCGCTGATCCTCCGGCAGTTGGAGCAGAGAATTGGACCGCTTTCTCAGCAGAATCACGATCGCATCTCGACGCTCGATCGTGCTCGACTCAAAACGTTAGCGATTGCATGACTGGATTTTAGAACGATCGCCGATTTAGACGCTTGGCTCAATACAAATAATTAGAGTCAACATGTGGACACAGATTGCTGAACATATCACTCAGGCAACAGGGCAGAAATTTGAGAGTCTCGATCGGCGCTCGGTTAGCGGAGGCTGTATCAATCAAGGCTATCAAGTCACCGATGGCACACAGACTTATTTTGTCAAGCTCAATCAAGCCAGCCAGATCGCTATGTTTGCCGCCGAAGCGCTAGGACTTCAACAGATGCGTGAGACTGGGACGATTTTGGTGCCCAATCCGATCTGTTGGGGGGCTGTAGAAGACTCTGCGTATCTCGTGCTGGAGTGGCTAGACGTGGGGCGAGGAACGAGTCAAACGTGGGAAGAAATGGGGCGACGACTGGCGAGACTTCACCGAGTCAGAAAAGTGACGGCTTTTGGTTGGGAGCGAGACAATACGATCGGGGCAACCCCTCAAATCAACTCGTGGACATCGGACTGGAGTAGCTTTTTTACCCACCATCGAATGGGCTATCAGATTCAGCTTGCAAAACAGAAAGGCGGGCACTTTCCTCAGAGCGATCGCTTACTCGTTGCTATTCCTGAGTTGCTGAAAAACCATCACCCTCAGCCTTCCCTCGTCCACGGTGATTTATGGTCAGGCAACGCCGCCACGACTCGATCAGGCGAACCTGTGATGTTTGATCCGGCAACCTATTGGGGCGATCGTGAAGTTGACTTAGCCATGACAGAATTATTTGGCGGGTTTCCGG
The DNA here is from genome assembly GCA_965277365.1 of Phormidesmis sp. Classification (GTDB taxonomy): domain Bacteria; phylum Cyanobacteriota; class Cyanobacteriia; order Leptolyngbyales; family Leptolyngbyaceae; genus Phormidesmis_A. The sequence continues at coordinate 907,220 of CBDICO010000012.1, forward strand.
CTGAATTCTACCAAGGTTATAACCAGACTTTTCCCTTAGAACCTGGTTATAAACACCGTAAAACTCTCTACAATCTCTATCACATTCTCAATCACTTCAACTTGTTTGGCGGCAGCTATGAATCGCAGTCAAATCGAATGATTCAGCAGATTTTAAGTTAAAAGAATTTTAGCGTTTGGTCAGCGATCGTAGAGACTCGTGATCCCTATCAACAGAAACATCTTGAGACGTTCCGATGAGCTTTGTCAATGTTGACGTGATCCATCTCAACCGATGGAGTCCCTATTACCCATTAAGGGATTTTTATTTTGCTGCACCTGACGGATTTGGCTGCGGTTTAGCAGGTTGTGAAAAAGCAAAGAAATGTCTTCCTTGCTCATCTACTTTCTCTACGCTCCCCAAAGCTAATATTTCTTGTTTAGCGCGGGCTTGAGTCTGTCGATCGTTCATCGCTTCTGCCTGTTGATAAACCGAACCCCACGCCTGAAATCGCACGAGACGACTATCAGGATCGGTCTTTAAAAAGTTAGCCGTTTTCTGAAAGATAGAGCCAGCTTCACGATAATCTGGCACTTCATTTGCCCATTTTGATGCCATCTCTAACGAATGGATCGCGCTAGGAGTATCTCCCAGTAATAGGAGTTGATCGAGAGCCGCATAGCGCCACACTGTAAACGCTCTGGGGTTATTTTGCGGGGAGAGCGCATCCGTTCCTCGTTTGAGATATTCGAGCGATAGGGTTGGCTCACCCAACTGATAAGACAACGTGCCTGATAGAAACAAATAACTATCGACAAATCGAGGATCGCGCTGCGTAATTAAATCAAAATATTGGGGACTCAACGAATAGCCCGTCTGCTTCCGCGCTTCTTCGTCGCCGTAATATTGCAAAAAGTTGAGAAGTGTCCAGTTGGCAATCATATTGTCAAAGCCAAAGGTGGGCATTTTCTGCAACAGACCCAGTTGTAGGGCTTCTTGCTGCTCAGCTTGTTGGGGGTTCTCAATCCAGAGAGAATTTTTGTTGAGTTGAAGGCGCTGCATCGTGATGATACCTGCGATCGCCGACCCCGCGATCGCGATATGCAGCACCCACGATCGCCAACGGTATTGATTGATACTGACTGCCATCGCAAAAGCCTCTTAAGTTAAAATTTCTTTGAGACGGTATTTTATTCCAAAGCAGGCGATGAATTAGGTTTCAAGAAAGTTAATAAAACTCGCCACTCAACTCTAGAATATTCCACCAAATTCAGTTAGATTGACATGGAGCGACTACCTAAAAATTCAAACACCTGTCAGTGCATCACCGCCGCCCCTGGAAAGAGACACTTTATAAACTGTCATAAATTCACTGTGGCTCTCCGTGCGGGCATGTGTACTCTAAATCTAACCTAGCTCCGTGTCTGATTTCGGAGACGGCTTCGCAATCGACGCGCTCTGCTCAGTCTATTTAAGAGAACGTTACGATGTTGACAATCACTTTGCGAGCCGTTAACGGGTCTCTACAAAGCTTGTCTACGGATGCAGCCTCGCTGCGACTATCCACTTCACTCCTAAAACAACTCGATGAATCGACCTACCAGGCGCTTCCCGCTTCTCCAAGTTGCCCTTTGCAGTGGCGTAGTGGCTGCTACAGCTACCCTCACGCTATTTGGCTCCGATCGCTCTGTTAAAGCGGCTCTGCAAGATAGCCCCAAGACAGTGGTTGACGAAGCATGGCAAATCGTGAACCGCGAATATGTAGACGGCACCTTTAATCGAACCGATTGGGGCGCAGTTCGTCAAGGCTTATTAGATAAGAACTATACCTCGCGGCAACAGGCGTATGATGCTCTGCGCGATGCCCTTAAGAAGCTAAACGATCCCTACACTCGCTTCATGGACCCTAAACAATATGAGGCTCTCAGCAGTCAAACCTCTGGTGAGCTTTCTGGAGTCGGCATCCGGTTAGAAGTCGACGAGAAAACAAAAGTTTTAACGGTCGTTGAGCCGCTCGAAAATTCTCCTGCGATCAAGGCGGGTATTAAAGCGGGTGATCGCATCATTGCGATCAACGGCAAACAAACTAAAGGCATGAGTGTCGAAGATGCCTCTAACCAGATTCGCGGCGAAGTCGGCTCAAAAGTGTCGCTGAGAATCGGAAGGGATGGCACTAGCGAGTTTGATCTGCCTCTAACACGAGCCAGAATTGAGCTACAGACCGTTCGCTATAGCCTCAGACAAGAAGGCAAGAATCGAGTCGGCTACATTCGTCTAAATGAGTTTAGCAGCCACGCGTCTGAACAAATGCAGCGTGCAATTCAAGATTTAGCGGCTCAAAAGGTCGATGCTTATGTGTTAGATCTGCGGGGCAATCCAGGTGGGCTGCTGCAAGCCAGCATCGAGATTAGTCGCATGTTGATCGATAAAGGCGCGATCGTTCGCACCGTTGATCGTAAGGGCGGCAAAGAAGAGTTCATGGCGAACAACAATGCTCTAACCAAGCTGCCTCTAGCGGTGCTGGTCGATGGCAACTCGGCAAGCTCCAGCGAAATCTTGACAGGAGCGCTGAAAGACAATAAGCGCGCCACGGTGATTGGCAGTCAGACCTTTGGCAAAGCGTTGGTGCAGTCAGTTCACTCGCTGTCGGATGGGTCTGGGTTGGCAGTGACGATCGCTCACTACTACACACCTGCCGGAACTGATATCAGTCACAAAGGCATTACGCCAGATATCAAGATCGATTTGACTGATGCTCAACGGAAGTTTTTGGCGACCAATCCCAAGCTGATCGGCACCAAACAAGATCCTCAATATGCACGGGCACTTGCAGTTCTTGAGCAGACGGCACTCGCACAGCCCAATCAAGCCAAGCCTTTGCAGCAAAGTTTGGTGAATTCTGTAAGATAGGCTGATTAAATTACAATGAAGTGGGGGCGTTTCTAAATAGAACGCTCCCTATTTTTTGGCAGAAATTAAAATGTCACCTTATATATCTGAAACAACTCACCAGGTAGCGTCTTGACGATTTTCCATCCTTCGGATTTGATGGCTTTTTCCCACTCAGATAAGGGATTTAGTAGGACTTCTGCTCCCATATAGGTTTCTAAAATTGCCCAATTTTCGGCTAACGGCGATTCGGGTAGCACATCAAAAACAAAGACTCCGCCTGGTTTAAGAACTCGCTTGACCTCAAAGAGAACAGTCAGCCAGTAATCGATCGTGTAATAACAGCTAAACCCCGTGGCGATCGCCAGATCAAACTGGTTAGCCTCATGGTGCAACTCGTGAGCCGCCCCTAAACTCACACCTTTAAACAACTTCGAGTTGAGTTGTGGAGCACGGGCATTCAGCAAATCTCGTGCTACAGCACTGACTTCTTGCCCATAAAAGAGCGCTCCCCAGTCTCGCCAGGGGTAGATCAGAAAACTGACTCCACAGCCAATATCCAGGCAGCGCTGATTTTTTTGCGGTTGGGCAAGTTGCCAAAACGGAGAAGTGAGTTTGGCTTGCAAAATGCCAGAGGTACGCTCCCGAAAGATCGGCATCTCTTGCACTTCTTCCGGGAGGTCAAATGGCTCTCCTCGATATTCTTGGTTAAACCGTTGAGCAACGGCATTAATCTGCGATTGCCAATCTAGGGATTCATTCAAGACGCTTATCCCTTCAGTGCTTTTGTAAAATTTTGGCGGTAGGACTTACTGAACAGCAAGACAGGCCACAGCAACGCGAGATGAAGCCGTCCTTGACTGAAATTGGTGCGACGAAAGCCTGTCCAAAATTTCCAAACTCCAGCAACGTAAGCAACAAATGCCAAAAAGCCAAGTATCCCCATTTCATAACCCCCAATTGACGATAAAAACAAAGAGAATAGAACTACTAGCGATTCTAGCAAGCCCTGATCCACTACTAGGGGTCAGTGTGTATCTAAAACGTTGAGATTGGGAGATAGTCTGCAATATTTCTTGAACATTGCAGTTTTGATCACCCAAAATCCTGGATATCGAAATAATTCGCTAACAATTGTTAGATTTAATGGCACAAAAATCGCTGGCATTGTCCAATAAAGTTAAGCAGCTTTCATTGACTAAACTTCAACGATCGAGCGTTAGTAAGTCACACCAAAGCTACGCGCAAACCAGCAAGGAGACCGTATGAGAGCAGTGCTAATGGCAGGCGGATCAGGAACGCGACTGCGCCCCCTTACCTGCGATCTGCCTAAACCGATGGTGCCGATTCTCAATCGTCCGATCGCCGAGCACATTATTAATTTACTCAAGCGTCACCACATTCGAGAAGTGATTGCCACGCTGCACTATCTGCCTGATGCGATGCGAGATTATTTCCAGGATGGCAGCGAGTTTGGGGTGCAGATGACCTATGCCGTCGAGGAAGATCAGCCGCTCGGCACGGCGGGTTGTGTCAAAAATATTGTCGAATTGCTAGACGGCACGTTTTTGGTGATTAGTGGAGACAGCATCACTGATTTTGATCTGACGGCAGCCATTCAGTTTCACAAGCGCAAACAGTCCAAGGCGACTTTAATTTTGACGCGAGTGCCAAACCCGATCGAGTTTGGTGTCGTAATCACGGATGAAAATTATCGAATTCGCCGCTTTTTAGAGAAGCCTTCGATGAGCGAAATCTTCTCAGATACGGTTAACACGGGTATCTATATTCTGGAGCCAGAAGTGTTGGAGTATCTGCCGTTTGGCGAAGAAACTGACTTTTCCAAGGATCTCTTTCCTCTGTTGTTAGAGAAAGACGAGCCGATATATGGATATGTTGCTGATGGCTATTGGTGTGATGTAGGGCATCTCGATGCTTACCGAGAAGCTCAATATGATGGGCTGCTGCAAAAAGTGAAGCTGACGTTTCCTTATACCGAGCGATCGCCGGGACTCTGGGTGGGTGAAAACACCTATATTGATCCGTCTGCCCGCATTGAGACTCCTGTGATCATTGGCAATAATTGCCGCATTGGTGCCAGAGTTCAAATCGAGGGTGGAACCGCGATCGGAGATAACGTCACCATTGGCACCGATGCCGATCTCAAACGTCCGATCGTTTGGAATGGCGTGATGATTGGCGAAGAAGTGCATCTCCGGGCGTGCGTGATTGCGCGAGGGTCTAGAGTCGATCGTCGCGCACACGTTTTAGAAGGGGCAGTAGTCGGTCCGCTATCGAGCATCGGGGAAGAGGCACAAGTCAGCCCAAATGTGCGGGTCTGGCCCAGCAAAAGCGTCGAGGCAGGAGCGACGCTCAACACCAATCTGATTTGGGGATATGCCGCTCACCGCAATCTCTTTGGGCAGCGCGGCGTGTCAGGACTAGCGAATGTCGATATTATTCCAGAATTTGCGGTTAAATTAGGGGCGGCTTATGGCTCGACGCTAAAACCAGGTTCTCACGTCACGGTATCGCGAGATCAGCGCCCGATCGCTCGCATGGTCTCGCGATCGCTGATCGCTGGATTGATGTCAGTCGGGATAAATGTCCAGAATTTAGAAGCCACTTCGATTCCGGTGGCTCGATCGGTGATGCCGACGATGAACGTTGTCGGTGGTATCCATGTGCGCGTTCACCCAGAGCGATCGGATCACATTCTGATTGAATTTTTCGATCGCAAAGGCATCAATATTTCTAAAGGAATCGAAAAGAAAATCGAAGGAGCCTTTTTTAAGGAAGATTTCCGACGGGCGCAAGTTCAAGAAATTGGAAATGTGGTGCTCGTCAATCACGCCCTTGATCTCTACAGTCGCGGGTTTGAGAAACACCTGAACCTGCACGCCGTTCATCACAGTAGCTCTAAGGTGGTGATTGACTACGCCTATGCAGTATCGGGGGCAGTCTTGCCTCAACTGCTAGCAAAGTTTGGCTGCGATGCCGTCGTGCTGAATGCGAGTTTGACTCAAACGGCTCCGACGATCGCCGATCGAGAAGGCTTGCTCAATCAACTCGGTCATGTAGTCGAAGCGCTGAAAGCAACGTTTGGAGTGCAGGTCTCTGCGAACGGAGAACAGCTTGTTTTAGTCGATGAGACAGGCAGCCCAATTCGGGGCGAGACGCTAACGGCGCTGATGGTCGATATGATTTTGACCTCAAACCCTAGAGGGACGATCGTGGTTCCGGTTCACGCGTCTAGTGCGGTCGAGTTGATTGCTCGTCGTCACGATGGCAAAGTGATTCGCACCAAGGCAAACCCGACGGCGCTAATGGAAACCTGTCACACAAATGCCAGCACCGTGTTGGGCGGCAGTGGTGAGATGGGCTTTATCTTTCCACAACTGCATCCCGGCTTTGATGCGATGTTTTGCATTGCGAAGCTGATCGAGATGTTGACCTTGCAAGAGCGAACGCTGGCTCAGATTCGGGCAGACTGTCCTCGAATTTCTCACAAAACCTATTCGGTGCGCTGTCCCTGGACGGTCAAAGGAGCCTTGATGCGTCATTTAGTTGAAAGCCATCCAGTCGAGAGCTTAGAGCTAATCGACGGGGTGAAAATCTTTAATCATCAGCGCGATAGCTGGGTGTTGATTTTGCCCGACGCAGGAGAACCACTGGTGCATATTTACGCCAATAGTCACGATCGAGACTGGGTGGATGAGACGCTGCGTGAATATCGTCTGCGAGTGCAGGAGTTTGTGTATCAAGAGCAGGGAGTCGAAGAAATCAAAATGGAAAGTGTGTATTAGTGAGCAGTTCTTGAACGTCGGTGCATTAGTTAAAATTAAGAAGAGGGGTGAGGATCGATTAAAATAGCTCACTCACAGCAGACAATCGACTCAAGACAAAGGACGAACACTTATGAATAGCTGCATCCTGATGGCAGAGGTCATTCAAGATCCTCAACTCCGCTTTACACCTGATAACCAAACGCCGATCGCTGAAATGCGTGTTCAGTTTTCTGGGTTGCGCCCTGAAGAGCCTCCGGTGACGCTGAAAGTTGTCGGATGGGGCAATATCGCGCAAGACATTCAGGCAAACTATCACCAGGGCGATCGGGTGATTCTTGAGGGTCGCCTGACGATGAACACGGTCGATCGACCGGAAGGATTTAAAGAAAAGACCGCAGAAATGACGGTGCAGAAGATTTACACCTTAGATGGGGGCGATATTCGTTCAACAGCGAGTGCGTTTTCTGCGGGAACGGTGTCTCAACCAATGGCTCAACCTGCGGCGGCTCCATCTGCCAAACCTGCGGCGACTCCACGGGCGAAAACGACGACGACTAAAGCTCCGGCGGCACCTGCTCCGATCGATCAGCCCGAACTCGATGATATTCCGTTTTAGCTCATGGATAGATCATAAAAAATGCCGCGATTCTGGGATGGAATCGGGCACTAACGTTGAAGTAATTGATTTTCTATAAGTCCGTAATGACAATGACATCACTACGGACTCTGGATCAGAGGTTAGTGAGTTGCCCGATCGGTGAGTTTGGTTAACACCTGGTTCGATCGCTCCACAAACGCTTTCATGCCATCGGCATCAAACCCCTTTTGTGCCATCAACGCCAGATCGTACACATGGTGACAAATCATGTTGGCAAGTTCTGCTGACGGAGATTGACCTTCGGTGACGATCGCGCCTTGACTCAGGTTAATCAAGTTTTGAATCATCGGATGAGTCGTGTTGACTAACAAAATATGTTCTTCAGGGAATTGAATATTTTGCTGCTGCAACAGCGCATTCATCTCTTGCATCCGGCGCAGTTGCTCTGGTAAAAGAACCATTGCAGGGGGCGTGCTGGTAGGGTTGTCTCCTTTGAGTGCCTCGGTGCGAATAATCAGCTTCGGCTTGTTGAGGGCTTTTTGAAACAGTTCTTTGACCTGTTCGCTGCGAGTCTGATTGGTTTTGGGATCGACAATTTCAGCCTGCTCTTTGTCGATCAGCGTATCATCTAACTCAGCATCCACTCGTGCAAATTGCACCTGCGTATATTCTCGCTCTAGGAAGCTGACAAAGTGACTATCGATAAACGAATCCATAAACAGGACTTCTAAACCCTGACTGGTGTGAAGCTGCACATAGGTTGCTTGAGTGATTTCATCAGTGCAATAAAAGATGCGATTCTCGTGGCGTTCTTTGTTGCGTTCTAGATATTCTTTCAGTGTTGTGTAAGATTTACCATCCACAGTGTTGCTGACTATGGTAGATGTGTCTTGCCAAGCATCTCCATCTGACGTTTGCACTTCTACTTTAGGAGCGTCATCGACCAGATTAGCGGTAGTGCGATAAATCAGAATATCTTCGACTTGCTTTTTGAACTTATCGTCGTTAATTGAGCCAAACTTCACGAAGGTGCCCAGGTCTTGCCACGATCGAATATATTGCTCTCGATCGTCGCGATACAATTCCTTTAAGCGATCGCCGACTTTCTTAGCAATATAGTCTGCGATGCGGCGCACCGTGCGATCGTTCTGCAAAAAGCTTCGCGACACGTTGAGCGGAATGTCGGCGCTATCAACCACACCCCGCAACGGCAGCAGAAACTTAGGAATCACTTCTTCACAGTTTTCGCTGACAAACACCTGATTGCAAAACAGTTTGATCTGTCCTTTAGACACATCAACATCGGGCTTGAGCTTCGGAAAGTAAAGAATGCCGTTGACAATAAAGGGATAGTCGGTGTTGAGATGCACCCACAGCAATGGCTCTTCTTGAAATGGATAGAGGTAGCGATAAAACTCTAAATAGTCTTCTTGGGTGAGATTTTTAGGTGACTCTTTCCAGGGGGCTTTTTGGCGGTTGATTTGTTCGGGTGCTTTGGCTTCTTCCCCTTCCTTGGGTGGCTCAATCACCTCTAGTTTGATCGAGACGGGCAGAAAGTCACAGTAGGTTTTGATTAGTTGCCGAATTCGATAGGGTTCTGCATACTCGTGTTCTTCGTCTTGCAGTGCCAGAGTAACGGTAGTGCCGCGAGTTGGACGATCTCCCTCTGACAATTTAAACTCAGTCGAACCATCACACGACCAGTTGACTGCCTTTGAGTCGGCTTTGTAAGACAAGGTATCGATCGTCACATATTTCGCCACCATGAAGGACGAGTAGAACCCCAAACCGAAGTGCCCAATAATCTGCTGATCGCTACTAGCTTTATATTTCTCGACAAATTCTTCAGCGCTAGAAAAGGCGACCTGGTTGATATATTTCTTCACCTCGTCGGCAGTCATGCCAATGCCGTTATCGGAGACTGCAAGGGTTTTGTTTTCGGGGTCGATCGTGATCACAATCTCCGGTTCGCCCAATTCACCCGAAAACTCATCCGAGGTTGATACCATTTTGAGTTTCTGAATGGCATCTACCGCATTAGATACCAGTTCTCTTAAGAAAATCTCGTGGTCGGAGTAGAGCCACTTCTTGATAATCGGAAAAATATTCTCAGTATGAATACTGATATTCCCTTGTTCTAAAATCGTTGTCATAGTCTAGTCCTGGTTACTCAAAAGACCTCAGCCCTGTTTTGGACGAGGATGACTCGATCGCTCCCATTGTAATCAGTAGCGTTTACCGATGGCTAAGATCGGATTTCCCTACCCCACGCGGGAGTCGGGTGTGCAGACGTGAATCTCATTTATTAAAGCGTTGACTGAAGTTGATTTAATAGCGTTTCAACATAGGTCAGCGCCCCGCGAATTGTTGCAGGATTTTCGAGATCAACCCCCACATACTGACGAAGGGCTGCCCCTTGATCCAGGCTACCGCCCGCCGCTAATAGCTCCAGATAGCCGGGAATGAACGCTTTGCCGACTTCAAGATATTTTTGGTAACACGCCAAACTGACGATATTCGACGCAGTGTACTGATAGCAATAAAACGGCTTGAAGTAGATGTGACCAATTCGCGCCCAGTCATATTGATGCTCTGGCAATACCTCGACCGCATCGCCACAGAGTTCTTGATAGAGCTTTGTCCATTCCTGATTGACAAACTCGTGATTAAAACTGCCCTGAGTCGCCCGATCGTGCACCGCTAACTCTAATCGGCTAATCGTGCTTTGTCTAAACAGTAGATTTAACTGATCTTCTAATTGGCGCGTAATCAGAGATTTCGTTAACGCTTTGTCACCTTTTGCCTGTTTGAGCAAATAGTCGAGCAACAGCAGTTCGTTGAATGTGGAAGCAATTTCTGCCAATACCATCGGCGGATTGCTGTTGAAATAGGTTTGACGATCGTCGATCCAGGCAAAGTGTAGCCCGTGCCCCATCTCGTGAGCTAGCGTAAACAGCGAGTTGTAATCGTCGGTGTAGGAGAGCAATAAATAGCTGTGTTTGCCGTAGGTGTAGGCGCAAAAGGCTCCACCTCGCTTGCCCTGCCGAACTTTGGCATCAACCCAATTGTTCAAAAAGAATTCTTCGGCGCGACGGGCATAGTTGACATCAAACTGCTCTAATGCCGCGATCAGCGTCTCGACTCCCGCTTTATAAGGGATGGGCGCGATTTGCTCATCGCCCGTTGTCCACGGGGCATACACGTCACAGGTGCGAATTTTTTGCCCAATAGCTTCTCCCTTCAGCCGATAATAGCGCTGGAATAAGTCGAAGCGGCTGCGAGTGCCTTCCATAATCGCGCGAAACACTGGCTCTGAAACTTCATCGGCGATCAGTTGTTTGTGCAGCGTCGAGTCATAGCTCCGCATCTGATTTTCGATCTTGTGATCTTGTGCCACCGTATTCAAAATGAAGCCATAGAGCGAGTTGTGCTGATTCATCACCTTGCGAACTGACTGATAGGCGGCACGGCGAGTTTCGGCATTTGGATGAAAAAGCAGTGCCCCTAAATCAGCTTCTGTAGTGGCAGTTTTGCCATCTGGAGTCGTGACAGGCTCATACTGCTGTTCGCCGAGGTGAACCGATCGCAGTTGAATAAATGCCTGCCTTCCGGTCAAGCTGTCTTGGTTGCGAGTCTGCTCAACGTCTTCTGACAGCGTGTGCGGACGGTATTTGGCAATTTGACTCAAATAGTGGCGATAGGGTGCTAAAACGGCTGAATTTTGGAAGGCATCAAACTGCCCAGCTTCTAACGTTTGCAACTCTAAGTCAAAGAATAAAAGCTGGTTTTCGACTCCTGTTAGGGCTTCCATCACTTTGTCTAAAAACTGTTTTGCCTCGGTGTTGCGAGTGTCAGCCGAGAAGATCAGCGAGGGAAACGTGTAGAGAACGCCCGATTTTTCAGCGATCGCTTCCAATGTCTTGAGACACGTCGCTAACTGATCAGGCATCAGTTCGGTCACCTTGCCACGAAATTGGCTGCGAAACTCTGCGGCTGCCTGTTGCAAACTGTCTAAATCTTGCTCTAATTTGGGGTCATCAAATCCTTGATAGAGATCAGACAAATCCCACTCTTGAGGGCTATCGGTTAGATGTGTAGAAGTCACGATCGCTGATGTCATTTTAAAAACTCCTGAATTGAGCAGATTTCTAATTTACGCCACGAATCTTGCGCGTGTTGTCTACGAGGCTTTGAGCGAAGCGATCGAACCGTTCAGCAAGTTTTTCATCCAACAGTTTGCCATCGTCACCAAAGGCTTTCCACGCCTGCGCGATGCCAACCTGCTCAGGAATTACCCACGCATTCACCCATCGCATAATAACGCGCAAATCGTTGAGGGCGTTGCTGTTTGCCTGTCCGCCTAAGACGCTGATTAGCCCAGTAACTTTGCCTGCCATTTCTTCAAAGCCCATCAAATCGAGGGCGTTTTTTAGGACACCACTGACGCTGCCGTGATATTCAGGACTAGCTAACACGATCGCGTCTGCTTCTTTAACCACCTCTTGCAGCCGCTTGACATCGGGATAAGCCGAATAGTCGTCTCCACCATCGCAGAATGGCAGATTCATCGTTCGCAAATCGAGCAGTGTGACCTCAGCACCCAAAGCCGTGAGGCGATCGACAGCTTGTTGAAGTGCTAAATAAGTGGAGGAACCCGATCGTAAGCTCCCTCCAATTGCAGCGATCTTGACCATGTTTAATGTTCCTATCTGTGAATAAAAAGCCTGTGACGAGTGCGCTTTACCCCTTAGTTTGCAGAAGTTAACGCAAATCTGCCTATGTCGAGAGAGGAAACGGGACGCAATCTCTAAGATGAAGTCGTTATGACTACGCCAAGTCTAGCAAATGAAATAAGAATGTGCCAACTTATCCTACGAACAGCTAAATTTTTCTGGGCAAGAGGTGTAGAGACATTCTCGATAACGTCTTGGTACCCGTGGATTAGTGTTGTACCCATTGCCGTAATTTAGGAGGCAACTCTTTTCTCGATCGACCCACCGGATCAATGCACACATGACGAGTCAGCGCTCGACTAGCAGGACGATCGAAGCCCACCAAACTAATCTCATAGATAATTTCAAACTCGCTGTCGTTAATGGGATGTGGATTGATTTGCACCGATAAACGATCGCCGCAGTGCAACGGTCGAAAAAAATCAACATCGGCATGAACAATGGGAACCGCAACCTCAGAATCTTGAAAGAATGATTTGAGATCAAACCCTGCTGTGATTAAAACTTCTTCATAGGCTTCATGGCAGATCTTCAAGACGTTAGCAAAATAGACAACGCCAGCCGCATCGGTATCTGCAAAGCGCACTGTTCGTTGATAGGTCATGGGTCAGGATGCTCAAATAGAGCTAAATCGGCGGTGAGAAAATCAACAAACTGTCGTGCAGTTCTGCCCGATCGTCCATTGTGTCGCGTTGCCCATTGCAAGGCTCGATACTCTAAATCCTGTGGCTCTAATGTGATTCCCGCTTGCTGTGCGAGGTGATGAATCATTTTTAGGTAAGTTGCTTGATCCGCAGGTTCAAAGGTCAGCGTTAAGCCGAAGCGATCGCTAAACGATAATTTTTCCTGCACCGTGTCCCAGTGATGAACTTCGTCAGCATCTTTAGGTCGAGGACGATCGTCAAAAAACTCACGCACTAAGTGCCGTCGGTTTGAGGTCGCATACACGACGACATTTTGAGGACGCGCAGTGAGATTGCCTTCTAACACGACTTTCAGCGCTTTATACGCATCGTCATCTTCCTCAAACGAGAGGTCATCTACAAAAATAATGAATTTCTGAGATAGATGTCGCAACGGCTCGACGATCGCGGGCAGGTCTTTGAGTTCAGATTTGCCGACTTCGATCAGACGAAGCTGACGATCGGGATATTGCCGCAGCAGCGACTTGACGAGCGACGATTTTCCCGATCCCCGACTGCCGTAAAGCAAGATATGCAGCGCCGAATTCCCTGACAGCAGGAACTCTGTGTTTTTGAGCAGCATCTCGCGCTGAGTCTCATAGCCAATTAGATTAGATGCCTGTTGCAAATCGGGATGCACGATCGCCACCAGTTGCCCACGTTCCCACCTAAAAGCCCGATATTCCGCGAAGATTCCCGTCCCAAATTCTCGATAGTAGGCAGATAATTCATCTACCGCTTCCGCCCAATCCAGCATCGTTCTCAGCTTGGCTTTGAGCGGTGTAGAGATCTTTTCTGGAGACAATTCATCTGACCAAGCCGTTAAATTTTCAGCAGAAGTCTGTTGGCTAACCCACTCGCAAATCTGCTCACTCCGACCGTGATAAAGACTCTGCAAGATTTGTAAGTCCCGCTTCACCGCTTTGATCAACGCAGACGGTAACTCGCCGGATTGCTGTCGAGAAAAAGAATTCTCTGCGGTTAAGAGCCGATCGAGCACATAATCCTGCCATCCCTGATTGCGTTCAGCTAATGCCAAAAACCAAGCCCCATAAGCCTGTAGCGCGATTGCACTGTCTGCACGGATCAACGACTGCAACAACTCTAAAAAGGCTTGTCCGACCCGATCGTTCAACATCTCTCGATAGACCAGCAACGAGAGAAGATTCTGATAAAGCGCTTGAATCGAGGTGACTTGGGTATTCATAATCTAAAGGTTCAACCACGCCAACACGACTTTGGGCGCAGGTAAAATGATTAGCAGCACCAGAGCCAGAGCCAAAAGCCCAATCACATCGCGGGAGTTGTCTAACTCAGTGACATCGTTAAGCGCAGGCTCATCAGTGGCGGGAAGCAGCAGCAGAAAAATTGCCCACAGCAGCAAATGTTGTTGAGCAAACGAGAGAATTAGCAGCAACAGTCGAGAAATTTGCCCGATCGCCGCCCCAGTGCGTTGCCCAAACATAGCGTGAACCATCCGTCCGCCATCCAACTGTCCGACGGGCATCAGATTAAAGGCACTAAACAGCACTCCAATCCAACCCGCGACAGCGATTGGATGTAGATTGATCGCTTTCTGAGCCACTAATTCACCTCCCAGCGCTAATTTTCCTAACGCTGCCAGCACCAGAGAATATTTGGGATTCAGTGCTTCAAAGCTGAGTAACCCGGCTCCCGGTTTTGGCGGGAGAGCCACCACAGATGAATGATCTAAGCCCCAGTAAAGGAGAGGGAGCGCGATCGCGAATCCTGCTAATGCGCCAATTACGCCCACATCAAACAGCGCCTTACGATGCGGAATCGGCGATCGAATCTGAATAAATGAGCCAACCGTTCCCAAAGGCAGCAGAGGCAAGGGAATCACTGGAATAAAGTAGGGCAGCGTTGCAGCGATGTGATAGCGGCGTGTTGTCCAATAATAGCCCAGCGATCGCACCGCAAAAAATCCCATGATTGCTAGGGCGTAAGGCAATCCTTGCACCAATACTGATGGGTTTAACGTGGCTTGCTTCTTTGCAATCTCAAGCCCTGCCAGCATTGTAGTCAGCAGGGTCATCGCCGCTAACCCCAAAGCAATCCCCGGACGGGTCAGCCGTCGATCTTGTCTCGCTTCTAGGCTGGCTTGAGAGTTAGGCACCAGCGCAAAGAACGGTTTTTCGTTCACCCCTTCTTGAAACACGACATAGAAGCGATCGCCAAACTTTCCCTCAACATTTTCTTGGATCGTCTTATACGCCACTTCGGGCGTGGTGCGTAGCTGTCCTCGGCAAATCACCGCTTGGGGGCGATAGTCGATCGTTTGCAAATAATAGACCGACCAGGGAAAACAACCTTTTAAGCTCGTCTCTTCTGCCTGGTCGATCGGGCGTGAAATCGGTTGATCAGACCTCTCAGGAACCGAAGATGGCACTTGAGGGGCAGCAGAGTCGATTGCAGAAGTTGACGCAATTCGCCCCCTTTGGATGAGGTAAAGATAAAGCGCCAAACAGCCCACAAACAGCAAAATGACTAGCTCTAAAGGCATTCGTCGCTGAGTTCCAAATGCCAGTGCCCAAACGGTGAGCGAAAATGCGGGCATCATAGCAACCAGCCATAGCGCCCAGACTGGAGTACGAGTGATCCCAGTCACTCTCTGCACGATAAAGTATGTAATCAGTCCTAGTACGAGTAACCAGATCATGCGCTGAATTTTACGAATTTATGATGCAGTGGACTTAGGAACGCCGCCGCACAGCCTTACTGGGCAGTTGATAAATAACTAGACGGGATTTCAACCATAGCACTCAACCTGTTAGCATCGTCTGTCTAGATGAGTGAGTCAATCAACTCATAAACCTCACTAAAGCCTAATATTCTTGCATTCTTTGCAGCACTCTCAACAGTCTGGGAAGATCGACAAGAGCAAACTCCTTGCTATCAAAATTGCCAGTCCTTAAGCAAAAGTCTTAAAAAACAGTGTCTTCAGAACAACCTTCGTCTCCCCCTTCTCTTCAGCCTAGTTTATCTGGTCGAACGACATCTTCTAAACAGCCTCGTCTCGTGTTGAGTGGTGACGATGGCTCTTATCCTCACTCCATTTTTGCGTTTTCGCCCAATCGTGACACATTAGGCGGAACGGCTTATCTCATTGTAGAAACAGAAGGCAACATCTTAATAGATTGTCCAGCCTGGGATGAGACAAATCGCAACTTTTTGCACACTCAAGGAGTGCGATCGTTGGTCATGACCCATCGAGGCGGCATCGGTAAAGTCCGAGACATTCAGCAGGCACTCGGCTGCGAAGTTGTGATTCAAGAACAGGAAGCTTATCTTCTG
Source organism: Phormidesmis sp. (assembly GCA_965277365.1). Classification (GTDB taxonomy): domain Bacteria; phylum Cyanobacteriota; class Cyanobacteriia; order Leptolyngbyales; family Leptolyngbyaceae; genus Phormidesmis_A. The sequence continues at coordinate 923,205 of CBDICO010000012.1, forward strand.
CCAGGATTGAAGATAACTACTTTTCAAAAAGAATTGAGCCTCAGTGCCGCCAACTGCGTGATCTGGACTTCGGGACACTCTCCTGGCGCGTCTTGTCTCTATCACAACGCCTGGGGAGGCGTGTTATTTTCGGGTCGTCATCTGGTGCCCGATCGCTACGGCAACCCCGCTCCCCTCAGAACTGCCAAAACATTTCACTGGGGTCGTCAAATTCGCAATGTCCAAGCGCTGTTAGACCAATTTACGCCCGACACACTGCGGTTTCTGTGTCCCGGTGCAAATACTGGATTTTTGCGGGGCAACCTGACGATCGACAATACGTATCTAAAACTGACTCAACTCAACCTGCAAGCTTATTTAGAAATGCAGCCGTTGCTCTAAAGAGGCTAGTAAAAGTAAGTTGAACATTTCGCAAGCAAAGATCGCGCTAGAAGCGGGGCTTAGGGAGTGGTTTAAAACTTTGGTCTTTGTTGCTATCCCGCCCTGAACCTTCTGTCCAAGTTATTAAATCATCAGCCGTTCTAGGGCGTGCGAATCAGGAATGCAGAGCGTGTCTCGATCGCGCTCAATCAGCCCCTTTTTCTCTAGTTTGCTTAACACTCTCGTCACCGTTTCTCGTGCCAAACCACTCAAGCTGCTCAACTCTCGGTGAGGCAAATTGGGGATCTCGATTCCTCTAGGGCTGCGTTTGCCCTGACCTTCTGCCAAAAACAATAAAATGTCTGCCACCCGTGAGGTGCTGTCTGACTCTCGAAGTCTGAGCCGTCGATTAACCTGTCTTAGACGACGTGCCATCAGTTGAGCCAGTCTCACGCCAGCCTGTGGTTCAGCGTTGAGCAGTTGCACAAAATCTTGAGCGGGCATATTGCCGATCGCCGTTGGAGCCAGGGTGATCACATCGGTCGATCGCGGCACCTCATCCAACGGTGCCATCTCTCCAAACAGTTCTCCTTTACCCAAAATATTGAGGGTGACTTCTTTGCCGTCTAGGTTATAAGTTCTGATCTTCACCCAGCCCGTCAAAATAAAGTAAACCGAACTTCCCCAATCGTTTTCTAAAAGAATGACCTGATTTGCAGGGTGGCTTCGCATCACCACATGGGTAATCGCTTTCTCGATCGCTGCATCGGGCAAGCCCTCAAAAAAGGGAGCAGAGGCAATCGATACACTAGAAGAGTTGTCTCGTGAGTTATGCCAATCATCCATTAGAACTTTGTTTCGAGGGGGTGCAGGTCACGCTGATGAGAAGCTAGATTTTCAGAGAACTCAACCTAAAAATTATTCACTTAACAGAGGTTAGTTCTCAGAGCAAATAAAATATAGATAATTAAAGACAAAGAGTTGTGACAATCAATTTATACAGTAATTAGGAGCTTGAGGATCGATAAGGATTCCGTAGTTTATTGGGCGATCGCCACTTTTAAGAAATTTGGTGTATTTAATCATTGATTGGCGCGAACCAATCGATATCATAGCCTAAAGTTTTGCTGTCACTAGATGAAAACCTAAAAGGACAACTAGAGCCAGATCAAGCGCAGAAAAAATCTCGCCATACTGCTGAAAAAGCTCAATCTAATCCTGATGCTTTGTCTATGATTTGGTGATATTCCAGACGTTTTTTCTGACCGAATAAACTTTCTGGATGATTCAGAATTCTTGCTGACATCCCCCTAATCCTTAGAAGATTGCACCTTTCTAGAAAGCTCCTTGCAAAGACTGTGTAGGCTGAAGGAAGTTTAGCTTTTGTGCCCATACCCATGAAAAGATTCTGCGGTAAGGGGAGGTGCTAGACGAAGACTGTAAGGGGTTTCAAGAAACGCATTCTTCAGTTCTGCAAAACTTTAGCCAAGGACGCGATCGTGACCTCTCAGATAGATCTCATTCAGACACTCATTGACCAAATTGACGGCACTTTCAGCAAAACCGTTTCTCGGCTTCCTTGGGCAGCGAGTGGGCAGCTCAGTCAGCAGCGTCAAGTCTTACAACAGGTTCGTGACTACTTGGTGAGGCAGCGATCGCTGGCAATCTCTGCTCAGACGACGCAAAAAACTGCGGCGTTAAATCAGTCAGAAGCCGACGCTCAACAGGTGATGCAGTCTATGATCCACGAGATGAACGAGTTGCGATCAACGCTGCTGAGACCCTTACAGTCTGAGGTGATCACCTTAACTCAGCAACGAAATGCGTTGAGGCACGAAGTCCGGCAGTTAGAGGCTCACAAACAAAGTCAATTGCTAGATCAGTCGTCTAACTCACCGGATCTAACGTCTTCTCAAGTAGATCAGTTACAGAACGTGAACGATCGGGCAGATCAAGTGCTAGGAACACTCGACACCACTTTAAGAGTCATCTTTGAGTCATTGCAGCAAGACATTGAGGCTTACCAAAATTCACTCTCGCAAGGTCTCGACAAACTTCACGGCTTAGGAGAGCAAGTCATTCGAGAAGCGTTGGTTACTGCGCTTGTTAACCGTTTGGCGCAGGAGTTAGGTCGTGGAGCCTCTTCTTATTTGCAGCCAGAGGTGGTTAGTCGCAATCTGCCGTTTCAGCCAACTCAGACGCAAGTATCACCCATGATTAGTCGTGCGATCGTTCCCAACTTATCGCAGACCGTTTTTGACTCGACTAAAATCTTACTTCCCTATCCCGGAACTGAGTTACCGTCTAATTCACAATCTGCTGAAACTTTCCTCAATGAGTCTGATTCAATTCACACCCTGACTGCTTTGTTAGAGCAACTAACTCCTGAAACTAAGGAGTCTTCAAAGACCCTGGCAGCAACCACCTACATCCCAGAAGAGAATTTGTTGCCTCAACCTCTCTCCGCTCAGAATGCAGCGCTAGACCTTCAGCTTGACCAGAGCATTTTACATCAACTTAGTGAGGAGCTTTCTCATTTAGAAAGAGAGGATCAAGGCGCACCTTCTGAGTCAACCCTGTCTCAATTCTCGTCTCCGCCCGATGCAGCCAAATTGGCTGACGTGGATGATTTGTTTGTAGATGAATCCTCGACTTCTTGAGTCTCTAGAGACTAGACTTCTGGCAAAGGTCCCTGAATTCATAGGGCAACCATTCAAGGAGGATTTTCGCAAACCCTATCTGAACTTCATAAAAACTTGGGTCAGTTCAAAGATTGAGCAAATGCCCTGCCTTTCTATACCGCCTGATGAGGAGACTGAATATATTGGCAGTGAGGTCAACCTTGTAAAGAAAATTGGCTGCTACTGCGATGATGTCTCCTGAAATTTCCTCTCCCCTCTACTCAATCCTGCTTGAACGTGCTCCAGAAGCAGACGTTTCTACGATCGATCTTTCGAGTCCTGTTGAATCGGAGCGTCTCCATTCGTCGGTGCATAATAAACTCAAACGACTGATTGACGTTGCAGGTGCGGTGGTTGGCTTAGGCATCACCGCGATCGTGGCAATTCCGGTCGCGATCGCCATTCAGCGCGACGATCCGGGTCCTATTTTTTATAGCCAGATGCGCTGTGGTGTCAAAGGAAACCCCTTTCGCATCTGGAAGTTTCGCTCAATGGTGATGAATGCAGAAGCGCAAAAGCACCTGGTCGAAAACCAAGCAAAAGGCAACATCTTTAAAAACGAAAATGATCCGCGAGTCACTCACATTGGCGCGTTTCTCCGCCGCACCAGTCTTGATGAGCTTCCTCAGTTTTGGAACGTGCTTAAAGGCGAAATGAGCTTAGTCGGAACGCGTCCTCCAACTCTAGATGAGGTCAGTCAATATCAGCCTCACCATTGGACGCGCCTGAATGTGAAGCCTGGTATGACAGGAGAATGGCAGGTCAACGGTCGCTCTAGCGTGATCGATTTTGAAGACATTGTGAAACTGGATGTCGCTTATCAACAAAAATGGTCGATCGCCTACGACCTGAAATTGATTCTTAGAACGATCGGAGTTGTCTTGAATAAGCGTGGAGCTTGTTAATCAACCATTTCGGCTCTACTAGATGGTTAACAATAGGGATAATCCTGTGCGGATTGTCCCTATTTTCTTATGCTTAGGTCGGATGCTATTTGCTCAAGCCTATGAACCTGCCCACTTGGATCACCGTTTCTCGCCTACTCGGAGTGCCCTTCTTGATCTATGGCTTACACGCTCCTACTCCGCAAACGCGCTGGATTATGGTAGGGGTCTTTTTGCTAGCAGCAGGCACCGATTGGCTAGATGGCTATCTCGCCCGAAAGCTCAATCAAGTCACAGATTTGGGCAAGTTTTTAGATCCGTTAGTCGATAAGCTGCTGGTGTTGGCTCCTCTAATGTCTCTCGTCGAGTTAAGACAGATTCCGGCTTGGGGAGTGTTTATGATCTTAGCGCGAGAACTGACGATCGCGGGATGGCGCGTTGATCCCAAGCTGCAAGGCGGGGCGATCCAAGGAGCAAATTTTTGGGGCAAACTCAAAACCGTGAGCCAAATTGTAGCGATCGCCCTCTTGATCGCTCCTCTCCCTGATCCTTGGCAATCTATCTCACTGGCTGCTTTTTGGATCTCGGTTGCCCTTACCTGGATTTCGGGCGCAATTTATTTGGTTCCAAAACAGGCGAGTTAGAAGATGGATCATTCCAGAAATAATCAGCGATCGCTGGCTCTGAGGGGGCGGTCATATCCTCAGTTGGATTGAGCAAAATGAGCGTTTGCACCAGCGATCGGCGTTTCGTTCCTTTCGTCCGTCGAGCTACCCGACTCGGAATTCCGTCTCCATAGACGATATGCCCTTGACCTGCCAACACCACAACCTGAGTTTTAGGATTCGCTTGGAGAAATTGGCTGACTCGATCTGCCATCGTTTCATCCCATAGAATTTGGGCGAAAAAGAAGCGATCGAACTGGCGGCTATTGCTTTTACCCTGATGAATTTCTTGATAAATCAGTCGCATTCTCTCGCGATAGGCTTCTGGTTCTGCCCGAATCTCAGAGATCGGAGGAATAAATCTGCGATCTGCGACCGTCAGGCTTTCTAGACCTTCACGAGACACCTTTCGAGTCACTTCGGTCGGGGTGTTGAGAGCAATCACTCGAAGTCGATTCTCTTTAGCAAATCGCAAAATTGGAGCGTAATATTCCCACTCGAAGCCCCATCGGGTTTGATATTGACTGAGTTCTTTGAGTTGAGCTTCGGTGATCGCTCCCACCAAATAGCGATCGAGCACCGACTGATAGGGGCGCTGAAACATCTCCATCGCGATCGCCAAGTTGGGACGCAACCGATAAAGTGATCGAATAATTTCAAGTTGAGCACGGTGGTCATCAGCGCGATCGTGGGTTTCGCCTAGATAAATGACATCTGCGATCGCCAACTGTTGAAGAACGCGTTGGGGGTCTTCGCTCTGTTTTAAAGGACTAGACACTGAGACTCTAGAGTTTGGTTGAGTCACTGAGATAGGAGTTTGAGCATAGACAGGAAAAGCGTAAAGCAAGATAGCGCTCAGAGACCATGCCCACAGGTTGATTAAATAAAGCTTCGACATCAGACACTCAGATCCACAAACTCTTCTTTCTAGCTCACTAACCTATCACCATCGAAGGAATTGAGGCACGACTCGATTGACGGATCTTAGATGCCAACTAACCTAAATGTGACTGCTATGAGCCGAGAATCAAATCCTACAGGTGCACAGCCGGGTAAAGGTGCGGTCGAAGATTCAGTGGGCAGTCCAAACGGCACAACCGACTGATGTTAACCCTGCTGATGAGCGCATTCCATCGGGGGTTGATGTTGAAAAGAACAAAAAACAATTAGCAGCCGCTGCCGCCCTAGAAAAAGATCCGACTTGAAAACTACAGATGGGTATGTCATTACCGAGTCAGGTCAAATCGATAACTTCGCCGTTGAGCCACCGATGTACTACGAGAAAGATGGAGACGAATCGAAATCAAAGGGTACTTAGGTTTTAGGGAAAGCATGGATGAAATAGGGGCGATCGTCTTTGAGGCGCGATCGCTTTTTTACGTCACAAAATCTTGTTTTGTACGGATTGGAACTTTGATCAGCGAAAAACTACAGTAGGGGTTATCCTGATTTCAAATTTCTTTATAAATTCCTTTATTTAATTGCGGAATTCACCGAGTGATGTATGTCAAAATGTAAAGCGTGTGGATCACTTCTTCTCTAACCAACTCTCTCACTCCAACTGCCGTTGCCTTAGGAAATTTTGATGGCATCCATCAAGGGCACCGACAAGTCATTTTGCCTGTCCTAAATCGTGAGGGGCGCGATCGCTCTACTGTTGTCTCCTTCTCTCCTCATCCCAGAGAGTTTTTTAGCGGACAGCCCCGTGCATTCCTCACTCCTCAAGCTGAAAAAGCACATCAGCTTCAAATGATGGGAGTTGAGCAGTTAGTTTTGCTGCCATTTAATCGAGAGCTAGCGGCGCTAGACCCACAACAGTTTGTCGAAGAAGTTTTAGTGCGGCACCTGCGAGCCAAACAGGTCAGCATTGGGCAAGATTTTCGATTTGGATGTAAACGATCGGGCACCGCCACTGACCTGCACAAAATTGCAGCAGCTTGTGGCATTGGGGTGACGATCGTGCCTCTGTTCACCTTTAACGGCAGTCGGATTAGCACCTCTGTGATTCGTGAAGCCTTAGATCAAGGAGATTTAACAATGGCAAACCGAATGCTAGGACGTTCTTATAGTTTAGTGGGTGAAGTAGTCGAGGGTCAGCAGCTAGGACGGACGATCGGCTTTCCGACCGCTAATTTACAGGTGCCGCCTGAAAAGTTTTTGCCTCGGCAAGGAGTTTACGGAGTCCGGGTGTTGGGTGAAGCGCTCAATGATAATCAGCCTGTTTTGGGTGTGATGAATATTGGTAACCGTCCGACGGTAAACGGCACACAGCAAACGATCGAGGTCCACCTTCTCGACTGGATGGGTGACTTATATGGTCAGACGCTCACCGTAGAACTTGAGCAGTTTATTCGCTCAGAGCAAAAATTTGCCTCATTGGACGAGCTAAAAACTCAGATCAAAGCAGATTGTGATACCGCTAGAGCGATGTTAGTTCCTATTTCGTGAGTGATGTTCGCTTTAGGTATGCTCCAATTTTGGGCATCTTCAGTATGATGAGCAAAAGCGTTCAGGGGCAAAACTTTAGACATGAGAGATCGCATTGAGCAACTGACGCAAAATCTCAGCCGCACGATCGTGGGCAAATCTGAAGCAATTCGCCTCGTGTTGGTTGCCTTACTCTCAGGAGGACACGCCCTTCTAGAAGATGTCCCTGGTGTTGGAAAAACCTTGCTGGCGAAGTCTTTGGCGAAGTCGATCGACGGTCGGTTTCAGCGAGTGCAGTGTACGCCTGATCTGTTGCCCACTGATGTCACCGGAACCAATATTTGGAACCCCAACTCTGGTGAGTTTGAGTTTTTAGCAGGTCCCGTTTTTGCAAACGTGCTGCTGATGGATGAAATCAATCGCGCCACTCCTCGCACCCAGTCTGCTCTGCTGGAAGTGATGGAAGAAAAGCAGGTAACGGTAGATGGCGTGTCGCGATCGGTGCCCAGTCCGTTTTTTGTGATTGCGACTCAAAACCCGATCGAATATCAAGGAACTTTTCCGCTCCCAGAGGCGCAGATGGATCGCTTCGCGCTGGCTCTATCGCTGGGATACCCGACTGAAGGCGAGGAGTTGCAAATGTTGCAGCGGCTTCAAGAGGGACATACTTTTCAAGAACTTCAGCCCTGCATCTCTTTAGAAGACGTGCAAGACCTTCAACGCCTTTGCGCTCAAGTCAAGGTTGAAACCTCACTTCAGCACTACATGCTCGACCTGACACGAGCGACCCGAAAAGATGAAGAAATCACGCTCGGTGTCAGTCCTAGAGGAACGGTGGCGCTGCAAAAAGGCGTGCAGGCATTGGCATTTTTAGACGGCAGAGAGTATGCAATCCCCGATGATGTCAAGCAACTCGCGCCTCATGTGCTCGCCCATCGAATGATTCCGGCTGGGGGACGAAACGCGAGAGTAATCGTCGATCGACTTCTGCACTCGATCACCATTCCTTAATAAATTTGGTTGTGCCTCCGATAATGGTGAGGTGAGCTAAAAGACCACGCCCAGTCTAAGGTCACAATGCTAATCCCGCACGTTGGGCTACTGTTGTCTTAAACCGATTAGGCTGCCAAATCCAATTGAAGTAGCTCACGACTCATCGGGTCGTCACTTCTTGCTAAACTTGTTTGGTCTAAGGTGTCAACGTCCGGTTTGTTGTCTGACAATGCTATTCGTCTGCTCTAGTCGTTGCGTCTTATCGTTGCCAATGTAGTGGAAAACCTCACGGGCACGACGCGATCGTAGCCTTCCCAATCATCACGATTCCATTGGTTACAATCCGTTTTTCCCTCGCGGCTGACGACTCACTCTTCAATCAATTCATCCGTCTGTTTTCCAACTCTTGCCCCCTGAGAGCAAAAATACCGTTGGCTACCGTTCGGAGCTTTGCCATGTTTAGGGATGCTTGGACAACCGCAGAGCCGACATTCCATAGATTAGGCTTGGGAGTAAATGTTTTTCTAATTTTAATCGACCCACCAAAACTTGACGCACCACCAAAGTTGTTACGAAAGGTCACTGACATCAAAATCAACTTAGATGAGTGTGATTACTTGATTGAAAGAACTGTATGAACAACACGTCTTTCTCTAAGGGTTCAAGAAATCTACAAACCTAGACAACAAAAAGGGGTAGACACAGCTATCTACCCCACGAAGAAAAGATTACTGATCTACTGAGCTACTCAATTCCCTCAATCTTGTCTTCGACTTCTTGATATAACTCACGAAGTTTATCGAGATTCTCTTCACTCGTTTCCCAATAGCCGCGACCGTTTGCCTCTAGCAATGTTGTCACCATTTTACGGAACGAGTTTGGATTGAGATCTAGCAATCGCTTTTGCATTTCATCGTCTTTGATGAACGTGTCATTTGCGTCTTCATAGATCCAATTGTCAACCGCTCCCGCCGTTGCTGACCAACCCATTGTGTTGACCAATCGCTTCGACAGTTCTCGCACACCCTCATAGCCATGACTCAACATTCCCTCATACCATTTGGGGTTGAGAAGTTTTGTCCGCGCATCGAGCCGAACTGTTTCTGAAAGAGTTCGCACTTGGGCGTTTGCAGTCGTTGTGTCAGCAATGAATGACACAGGTTTTTTGCCATCATCTCGCAGTCGAGACACAATTTTTGTCGGGTCAGAATCGTAGTAGTGCGACACATCTGTTAGCGAAATCTCAGACGAATCGAGGTTTTGAAACGTCACATCCGCCGTTTTGAGAGCCGCCTCAAAAATCTTGCGGTCTTGCCCCATCTCACCCGGATTGTCGGACGAAAACGCAAACGACTTGCGAGCCAAATACATATCCTGAAGTTCAGATTCGTTTTCCCAAGTGCTGTTCTCAACTGCCAAGTTAATGTTCGACGAGTAAGAGCCTGAAGCATTTGAGAAGATACGAGTCGCCGCCTGACGCAGATTAATGCCCATTTCTTCAGACTGCTTAATCGCGTGTTTGCGAATGAAGTTCATCTCGATCGACTCATCGGCTTCGGCTGCCATTTTGACGGCTCGATCGAGCAAGTTCATCTGATTAATAAACAAGTCGCGAAACACGCCAGAACAGTTGACCACCACATCAATTCGAGGGCGACCCAATTCTTCAAGAGGAATTAGTTCTACTTTATTAATGCGTCCTAGCGAATCGGGAATCGGACGCACACCAACCATCCAGAGAATCTGTGCGAGAGACTCGCCATAGGTTTTGATGTTGTCGGTGCCCCAAAGAACACAGGCGATCGTTTCGGGATATTGACCCTCGTTTTCAGAACATTGACGAGCCAGGAGACGATCGACGACCACTTTCGCAGATTTCACCGCCGCCGCCGTAGGAATGGACTGCGGATCGAGGGCGTGAATATTTTTACCCGTCGGCAACACATCCGGGTTGCGAATCGGATCGCCACCCGGACCGGGAAGAATATATTCCCCTTCCAGTGCGGTGAGCAATGCGCCTAATTCGTTATCGGCAATGACTTGTTTGAGGCAAAATTCCAGGTACTCAAACAAGGGCTTGATTTTCTCGACATCTCCCTTGGTGTAACCTGCGCTGTGCAAAGCTTCGATCCAAGGCTCTTTCTTGCCCATGTTGAAGAAATTGAGCTTCGTCACCTTTGAGACGCGACCATCGGCATCGGTTTGAGCCTTGACCATGGCGGCAACGGCTTCACGAGTTGCCAAGGTGATATCTTGCAGCAGTTGAACGTCTGCGAGAACACCACGATCGCTGCCAGAATACACGTCATCCATCTCTCGACCAACGCTAGTGGCAATGATCCGAGGCAAACTTACGACATCATCTTCAGGACGATCTAGACTGGCAATATTAACCAATGTCGCAATGGCTTCTTCAGCACTGGGAGGCTTGCCAATCACATGCAATCCACACGGCAACAGACGCGATTCAATCTCCATCAGTTTGATGTAGACCTTGCCAATCACCGTATCGCGTTCTTCCGCCGTTAGTTCCTTGGCGCTGACTTCGGGTAAGGTGATGTCTTTATCCAGATTCACAATGCGGCACTGATCGACGATCGTGTCTACAATCTGAGCGCCGCGCCCCGTGTCTTTCAGCGTTTGGTAAGACGCAACCAAGTCGCCCAATTCTTTCAAACCTTTGTACAGTCCAGCGTTTTCAGCCGGGGGCGTTAAGTAGCTGATGGTTTCGGCGTAAGAGCGACGCTTAGCGATCGTCGCCTCAGACGGATTATTCGCCGCGTAGTAATAGAGATTTGGAATCGTACCAATCAGACTGTCCGGGAAACAATCGCCTGACATCCCGATCTGCTTACCTGGCATAAACTCTAGCGATCCGTGAGTGCCAAAGTGCAAGACGGCATCAGCTTTCCAGATTTGCTCTAGATAGGTGTAATAAGCAGCAAACCCGTGATGAGGACTCGCCGATCGAGAGAACAACAGCCGCATCGGGTCGCCTTCATAGCCAAACGTCGGCTGCACCCCGATAAAGACGTTTCCAAACTCTTTGCCGTAGATCAGCAGATTCTGACCGTCGGTGTTGAGATGCCCCGGAGCCGCACCCCAAGAAGGAATTAGCTTCTCGTGATAAGGCGTAAGTTCTTCATATTCGGGCACCGACATTTTGTAGGCGATGTTGAGTTCGGGGCTGTTATATTGCGCTCTGGCATCGTGCAGCACTTCGAGCATCAGCGCTTCCGCCGATTCGGGTAGCTCTGGTACGTCATAGCCATTGTGCTTCAGCGATTCCATCACTTTATAAATGGAACCAAACACATCTAGATAAGCGGCGGTTCCGACATTGCCTTTATCGGGTGGGAAGCTGAACACCGTAATCGCCACCCGCTTGTTGAGCTTGGGTTTGCGACGCAGATTTGCCCACTTCATTGCCCGTTGCGAAATCGCTTCAACCCGATCCTGTAAGGCGATCGCTTTGCCCGTATTGCCATCTCGACCGGATAGAATAATTGGCTCGATCGCGCCATCTAATTCTGGTAGTGCAATCTGCAACGCAACTTGAATCGGGTGTAACCCTAAGTCGCTATCCTGCCACTCTTCGGTCGTTTGGAAGACCAGCGGCAATGCCACCATATAGGGGCGGTTCAATCGAGTCAGGGCTTCGATCGCTTTAGGATGATCCTGTCTTGCCGGACCGCCGACTAAAGCAAATCCCGTTAGTGAAATGACAACATCGACGATCGACGCATCGCCCTTAATCGGATCGTAGAAAAACGCTTCTACGGGCTTCGAGAAGTCTAACCCGCCCGCAAACACCGGGATTACCCGTGCGCCCATCGACTCTAACTCCTGCACCATTGAGACGTAGTGTGCGTCATCTCCGGTGACTAAGTGCGTTCGTTGCAGCACTAAGCCAATGCACGGAGCAAGCGGATCTTTTAAGTCTGAAGAAATATCTTTGCGCGAATTAAACCAATTGAGATATTCTTTGACATCTTCATACATCGCAGGCGCAAGCGGGTGCCAAATGCCCATATCTGGGTAGGTGACGGGATCTTGATACGACAAATCACCTGTGGTTTTAATGCCCTTAAACACATAGCGATCGGTGAGCATCAGCAGGAAGTTCTCTAAATTCTCCTGCGATCCGCCGAGCCAATATTGAAAGCTCAACATAAAATTGCGCGCATCTTGCGCCTTGTCCATCGGCAGATATTTCAGCACTTTGGGCAAGGTTTGCAGCAGTTTTAGCATTCCATCTTGAAAGCCAGCGCCAGATTTCTCTTTGCGCTTTTTCATAAACTGCGCGATCGCGCTTTTTGACTGCCCCAATTGTGCCATTGAGAAGCTGCCCATCTTGTTGAGGCGCATCACCTGCGGCATGGATGGAAAAACCACCGCGACATCCAAGTGGTCACGATGAGGCTCAACGGCAGCGACTAACTTATCGGCAAGATCTTCTAAGAAGATCAGTGAGGCGATGAAGATATTTGCTTCCGAAACATCTTTCTGAAAATTCTGGTAATTAGTGGGGTCACGAAGTTCTTCAATCAGATAGCCACTGATCTCGATCGCCACATTGGGATGAGCTTTATTAATCGATCGAACGGCGGCGGAAAGAGCACTTTGATATTGAGGCTCTAGCACGACGTAAACCACCTTCACGAGTGACCGACCCTGAAGATTGTCGGGCGAAATGTGTCGAATGGTGGGCTTGACGTGAGTGAACATGCGGTCAGACTCCTTGAAGGGCGTGTTCTCTAGGGGTAAATCGGGATGAAGCAAAAGACTCAAACAAGCAACTCTCATTGCCCCAAGCTTGAGACTCAGGCTGACGACAAATTAGAGGCGGCTGTCAAACTAAATAGAGAATTTGTGAAGAAAGATGAAGCCGATTTTGGACTTAGCGATCGCAGACAGCAACCTATCTACATATATCTTTTTACCAGAAAAAGCCCACCAGAAAAGCATTCTAGGAAATAACTGACACAATTTGATAAAAAACCTACCCTGTTTATTTACACAGCTTTACAGAAAAGTGAGTCAACACTCTCAGAATTATTTTATTAATTAAATTTTTGTTAAGGAATCAGGATTCAGGTGCCAGACAGCCTTTGATTCTGCCTTTGCTCTCTACTCAGAATCGCCCAACTTGACGATCTGCTCTAACGTGTTCTGAAGTGGAAAACGCTGGTGACTCACTTCGCTCACCGCAGCCATCGTCAACCCAAAGAAAAGCAGGCTTCCCAACAGGGCAAGTAAAGAAGAGTGTTTTGAGATGCCAGAGTCGCGCAAAATTCTGGCGATCGGGCGACTCTGACGACGCAGCATCCGGCTCGTCACTCGCTGTCTAAACGTGAAGGGGTCGCGCACATAGTGACCACTGACACTCACCACTAATCGCTGACGACAATAGGGGCAGGTCAACAGCCCATCGACCATCTTGAGCGATCGCAGACTGCCCACCTGGTGACAAACTGGGCAAGGAGAAGAAGGACGATCGAAGGTGTCGGCGTTCATCAGGCACTTCTGCTATCGAAAACAAACTGACAATTTTCTGAAGGAGGCTGACTCTGAGCAGAAGAAGACTTCTTAAGCCAGACTCTCGGCTATTCTGACCCAATTTTTAGGGCGCTGTCCAATATTCAAGACACGGATCATCTTTCGCTACGATTACCGCCTCTTACTCACTTAGTTTACCCAAGTTTTTCAACGATTGCCTCGCCACTTTTCTCAGATTCCCAATTTGCTTGTTTTCCCTAGAACGTATGCCTCACAATAAGAATACAGAAATAAAATTTAACGCCATCTAATGTAAGTAGTTCCGGATGTCTCCTGTCCCTCTGACAAAAGTTCTATTGCCCAACCCGACACCTTCATCCTCTTCTACTCCTCCGTTTGTAGGCACTTTAAACCGTCTGCAATCTTCGCCAGAAGCGATCGTTCTGATTTTAGCCGTGCTAATCGGCGGCGGGGCTGGGCTAGGGGTGGTGATATTTCACTATTTGATTGAGATTCTGCATCATTTGATGTTGGAAGATCTGATGGGCACGATCGCTCATTTGGGTGCGTGGACGTTGGCGTGTGTCCCCACCTTAGGTGGCATTATTGTTGGGCTAATGCGCTGGTGGTGGAAAGATTTTGGTCCCGGCATTTCTTCTTTGATTGCCGCCGTTCAAGCAGGACAGGAAGTTTCCGCCATTCGCCCTGTCGCCAAAATGGTTGCCGCCGCCGTGTCTCTGGGGTCAGGGGCATCGCTCGGACCCGAAGGACCGAGCGTCGAAATTGGAGCAAATTTAGGCATTCTTTTAGGGCAAGCTCTGCGCGTGTCTCAAGAACGCCAGCGATTATTGTTAGGCGCTGGGGCAGCAGCAGGACTGGCAGCGGGATTTAATGCCCCGATCGCAGGTGTCTTTTTTGCTCTAGAAGTCGTTTTAGGCACGACTTTTGCCACTTCTGCGGCAAGTGTTGTCCTGCTTGCAGCCGTGGTGTCTGCTCTAGTCGCTCAAATTGGCTTGGGTTCTCAACCTGCCTTTGATCTTCCCGCTTATGAAGTTCGCAGTCCGTTAGAGTTACCCCTTTATTTGGGGTTGGGGCTGTTTGCGAGTTTGGTGTCGATCGCTTATACACGATCGCTCAAATGGGCACAAGATTGCTTTAAAGGACACATTCCGGGATTGGCTTGGTTTGGCAGTCTGCCGCGAGAAATTCACCCCATGATCGGCGGTCTCTGTGTCGGATTGGTCGCGCTGCAACTGCCTCAAATTTTAGGAGTCGGTTATGAAACCGTCGAAGCGATGCTGCGAGATGTCGAGTTCTCGCTCGGACTATTGCTCACCCTACTGGTCGTCAAGCTATTAGTCACGGCGGTGAGCTTAGGAAGCGGTTTGGTCGGCGGAATCTTTGCCCCAGCGATGTTTTTAGGAGCAACGCTAGGAGCCGCTTACGGGAAGATTTTGCCGTTTGCGTTGCCTTGGTTTGCGTCTAGTATTGCGGCTCCTCCGGCTTATGCGATGGTAGGGATGGCGGCGGTGTTAGCAGCCAGTGTGAGTGCCCCGCTAACCGCGATTCTGCTGCTGTTTGAAATGACTCGCGACTATCGCATCGTCTTGCCCCTGATGGCAGCCGTCGGGCTGAGCGCTTGGCTAGCAGAGCGGCTCAATCACCATTCACGAGGGGAAACTCTCAAGCAAATTGAAGCTGACCCTGAGAAAAACCGGGTTCAAGACGTGCTTAAAACAATGTTGGTTGCTGAAGCAATGCAGCAAGATTTTGTGAGGCTGCCTCAGTCAATGCCGCTCCTTCAAGCCGGACTTTCCCTAACAGAGCGACATCTTCACAGCGCTTTAGTGATTGATTCTGAGCAGCAACTCGTCGGAATTTTAACGCTGCAGGACATCAACCGCACGATCGCTCGATTTGAGCAAACTCAGATTAAAGTCTGCCTGTTAGATCATTCGTTGATGACTCAAACGATCGCAGAGATTTGCACAACTGAGATTCTTTACGCCTATCCAGACGAGTTGGTAACCGAGGCACTCGATCGCATGTCTGCACGCGGCATTGATCAACTGCCCGTCCTCGATCGAGAAACACCTCATCAAATCTTGGGTTTGTTGACGCAAGAAGACGTGACGTTGACGTGCGAATTGGCATTAACTCGCGGGTCACTAATGCCCTATTTATCGAGTTTGACTCAAGCAGAGCAAGCCACTCTAAAACTATCCAATCTCAACTCAAACTCGTTGACAACGCCTGTACGCGAAGTTCAACCGTCTTAAAAAATAGAAAGCCTTACTTATTGCGGGCTGTCCAGATGCCTGTAAACATCATCAACATGCCACCAACAAAAATAGCGATCGCGAGTCCAGCAGGTATGACAGTCAGCCAATCAATCGTTTCCATAAAATTGAATTAGTAGCGGAGTAAGAGGTCAACACGCTTTGAAGCTGAGAATCATCTTTGTACCTCAAGGGGGTTCAGAGGATCTTGCCCAACGCATCTGGACAAAACGATTTGCACTAAGAAA
This sequence comes from Phormidesmis sp., assembly GCA_965277365.1. GTDB lineage: Bacteria > Cyanobacteriota > Cyanobacteriia > Leptolyngbyales > Leptolyngbyaceae > Phormidesmis_A. Next base: position 939,241 of record CBDICO010000012.1, read on the forward strand.
CTTCGTCTTGGCGATCGACCTGACGCAGATGAATATGCTTCCGCCCTAGAGAAATCTCAAACTCGTCTCCGGGGTGCAGTTCCATTTGCTTAGTGTAGGCAGCCCCAATCAGCAAATTTCCGTTTGACTGAACGCTAATGCGATAGCTGGCGCTGCGTCCACCTCGCCCATTGGTGTTCTGTTTCCCATCAAGCTCAATTCCTTCTGCATCAATGAGTGCATTTAAGAACTTCATCATATTGACTCGCTCAATGCCGTTTTTTGTGACCGTATAGTAGCCACACTCGCGTGCCTTTTCCTCTTTGTTAAGATTCTCTAGCTCTTTTACTTTTTTGAGTAGGGTTTCACCGATGAGAGGCTCAATCTTTTTCTTTTTAGTCATCAACTTGAGTCTGAAATAATGACAATAAGTTTGCTTGGCTTGACCTTACTAACCTGCTTTAGGAAACGTTTCCTGACTCAATGTTAGCCTTTTGATTCATATTACACTGATGTTGTGATTTTTTTACATTCGATTTTTGAGTCGAATCAGGATGGATTTAAGAACATTCTAACTGTCAATTCTTAAGGCAGAGGCGTATAGATAAGTCTACTGGATGACGTAGTTTTTCTATTCTTGATGTCTTTTAGGTTGGATTCCCTCAAAAACGCTCTGTTGATAGATTGCCGACTCGACTCTTGTTATTAAATGTAGTCAGATGGAGGTCAAGTAATCAAATTTGATTGATGAGAACGAAGAGATTTCTCTGAGTGTTTGTTCTCCTACAAAACAAAACCCAGCAATTAAAACTGCTGGGGAAATTACGCTGATAGAAATTTAGCAGATCTCATAAACTATAAAAAAGAGCGAAGAGACTGCATCTGGCATTCTTTAACCTATCTCTTGGGCACAGCGATCGCTAGCACAATTCAAATAGGGTGATCCTAGACAGTTTGCAGCAGCCTACTCGCTCTTACCATTCATTCACCTGTGAGCATAGATTATCAAATGGGTTTGTCAATCTGATGTTTGGGGCATGAACTTGAAATGACGGTCGGAATGACTTGGAAAAACAGGGAGCAAAATGACTGGGAGAGCGTCTAGACCCTACAACGGGTAGTGATATTCACAAGGGTGTGACGCGATCGCGACCCAATTGTCATAAAGAAAGTCTAAATTCAAGCTATAAATCAATTGCGATTAGTCAGGAGAATTGAGATTCGATGAAGATGCCACATGATTCAGACTCCTCTTCGACCGTTAAACCCCGTAGATTTTCGTGGAGGCAGCCTGCGATCTATTTGATGCTGCCGCTCGTGGGAGCTGGGACAGCCGTCATGGGCGATCGTTGGTTGTCTTCATCAAATCCGGTGCCTATGGTGCAGCCTGCCATTGCTCAAGCGGCAGAAACGCAAGTGGCTCAGAGCCGAACGGATGCTATTTTGTCTTCGACCGATCCTAATTTTATTGCGACAGCAGTCGAGCGAGTCGGTCCTGCTGTGGTGCGGATCGATTCGTCTCGGACCGTCAAAACGCAGGTTCCTCCTATTTTTAACGATCCCTTCTTTCGGCAGTTTTTTGGCTCAGATCTGCCCGATACACCATTTACTAGAGTTGAGCGAGGCACAGGGTCGGGGTTCATTATCAATGGTGAGGGGTTGATTTTGACTAACTCACACGTCGTCAATGGTGCAGACACCGTATCAGTGAAACTTAAAGACGGACGAGAGTTTCAGGGCAAGGTGTTGGGTCAAGACCCTGTAACCGATGTGGCGGTTGTCAAGATTCAGGCAAACAATCTGCCCGTGGTGACGATGGGCAACTCAGATCAATTGCGTCCGGGTGAGTGGGCGATCGCGATCGGCAATCCGCTCGGATTAGACAACACGGTGACTGCGGGAATCATCAGCGCGACGGGTCGCACCAGTGCTGAGGTGCGCGTTCCTGATAAGCGGGTGAGCTTTATTCAAACCGATGCGGCGATCAATCCGGGCAATTCGGGCGGTCCGTTGTTAAATCAGCACGGCGAAGTGATCGGGATGAACACGGCAATTATTGGCGGCGGCGCTCAAGGATTAGGATTTGCGATTCCTATCAATACGGCGAAAAAGATTTCGGAACAGTTGATTGCAACGGGTAAGGTGAATCATCCCTATCTGGGCATTCGGATGACGACGTTGACCCCTGAACTGAAGAAGCAGATTAACAGCGATCGAGAAGCGAATCTTACCGTGCAGGACGATCGGGGGATCTTGATCTTTAGCATCATGCAGAATTCTCCAGCAACTAAGGCTGGGCTGCGGGCTGGAGATGTGATCAAAAAGATTAATGGTCAGGCAGTAGAGACAGCAGAGCAAGTTCAGAATGCGGTGGAAGCGAGTACGGTAGGGGGATCGCTGCAAGTGGAAGTCAATCGCAATGGTCGATCGATGACCGTTGCAGTCCAGCCAGGCGCATTTCCGACTCAAACGGCTCAAAGTGAGTAAGAGTTAATTGAACCATGAGTGAATTACTAGAGATTATTGAGTTGGGACATCCGGTTTTGCGCCAGATCGCAGCTCCCATTTTGGAGGTTCAAGATCCAGCAATTCAGACGCTGATTGATGATCTGTTGTTGACAGTTAAACAGGCGAATGGGGTGGGAATTGCTGCGCCACAAGTTGCGCGATCGTATCAGTTAATGATTGTGGCATCACGTCCAAATCCTCGCTATCCGACTGCGCCAGAGATGGAGCCGACGGCAATTCTGAACCCACACATTTTGTCTCACTCGACTGAAACGGTAACTGGATGGGAAGGCTGTCTGAGCATTCCAGGCATTCGGGGGCGGGTGCCGAGATATCAGGCGATCGAGATTGAATATACCGATCGCCAGGGCAGTTTGCAAAAAATGGAAATGACCGATTTCGTGGCTCGGATTTTTCAGCACGAATGTGATCATTTGAATGGAGTGATGTTTCTCGATCGCGTCGAGACCACTCAAGCGTTAGTAACTGAGAAAGAATATCAACGACAAATGGAAGCGTTAACGAAAGAATAGATAGCGAAACCCGATTCCGAATAGAAACATGCCGTAGAGCTTTTTCATCAAATCGCTGCTGATAAATGGCTGATTGGCGAAAAGCGCTCCAAACAGGTTGCCGACTACTAAGCCTGCCGCGATTAAAACGGCATCTCGAATGTTGAGATTGCCATTACGCTGGTAGACGATCGCGCCGAGAATTCCGATCGGGAGAATTTGAGCTGCGAGCGAGGTTCCGGTTGCAAACTTCTGATCCATTCCCATTATCAGCACCATTGCCGGAACCATAATGGCTCCGCCACCGATGCCGAACATACCGCCCGCGATCCCAGCCGCTAACCCAATTACCAACAGTTGAACAATCTCATTAGACATTTGATCAGTCCCTTCAAAGGCGTTTGCAGAAGACTTTATCCTAAAGCAACCTATCCCGCTAGCGATAGAGCCAAACTCGCAAGAGCGACAGCAATTGGTCAGTGTCCACAGGTTTTGTAATGTAATCAGACGCACCCGCTTCGATGCACTTTTCGCGATCGCCCTGCATCGCTTTTGCCGTTAGCGCAATGATCGGCAGAGATTGAAACCGAGGTTGCGATCGAATTGCACGAGTCGCCTCATAACCATCCATTTCTGGCATCATTACATCCATTAAAACGATGCCAGCATCAAGATTTTCTTCTAGCGTGGTGATGCCATCTCTGCCATTTTCGGCAAACACAACCTGCATTTGATAACGCTCTAATAAGCTAGTAATTGCGAAAATATTTCGCACATCGTCATCGACAATCAGAATCTTTTTACCCGTCAAAATAGAGTCTGTTTGGCGCAAGTCTTCTAAGATTTGACGTTTAGGCTGAGGTAAATTAGCGGTTACTCGATGCAAAAATAAAGCCGTTTCATCGAGTAACCGCTCTGGCGATCGTACATCTTTGACAATGATCGTTTCGGCTAATCGCTTCAGTTGAGTTTCTTCTTGGCGAGTCAATTCTTTGCCTGTGTAGACGACGATCGGCGGCTTTGATTTGCTAGACTGCTGCCGAATTTGCTCCATCAGCTCAAAGCCATTCATGTCGGGCAAGCCTAAATCTAAAATGATGCAGTCAAAGTGAGTCGAGCGCAATGCTTCGAGCGCCTCTGCTCCTGAACCCACCGCTATACTTTCAACGTCACCATTTCCAATCAGTTCGATAATGCTTTGAGCCTGCACCGCATCATCTTCGATCACCAAAAGGCGTTTAATCGGACGATCCACAAAGCTCTTAATTTCTGATAACGCTTCGGTTAACGCTTCTGAAGAAATTGGCTTCTGTAAATAATCCATCGCACCTAGCTGGAAGCCACGCTGCAAGCGATCGTCGCTCGAAATAATGTGAATCGGAATATGCCGAATATTGGGATCATGTTTGACGCGATCGAGCACCGTCCAGCCGTCCATATCGGGGAGGTGCAGATCGAGCAAAACTGCGTCGGGAACAAATCGACGCGCCAAATTTAACCCCGAACCGCCTCGCAGTGCGACTAAAACGTCAAAGCCCTGTTGTCGAGACAAATCTAGCAGGATTCGAGCAAAATTAATGTCATCTTCAATGATCAGCAAAACGCGATTTTCATCCGGCATTGAGCGATCGCCCAGTTGAATCAGGTCTCGATCGTCCTCAACTTCATTTAAAGATAGCGTGGTAGAAACTGGCTCTACAGAAGGCAGCACAGAGGCTTGACGAATCGAACGCCCTGACTCCGCAGACAACCTTTCTCTGACATCTGTAGTCGGTTTTTGATAAATCTGAGGTAAATAGAGTGAGAATGCACTTCCCTCTCCAGGGTTGCTTACCAGAGCGATCACGCCTCCTAAAAGCTGTGCCAATTCGCGACTGATAGACAGCCCTAGTCCAGTTCCGCCATACTTGCGACTGGTAGTGCCATCCGCCTGCTGAAACGCTTCAAAAATCACCTGCTGCTGCCCGATCGGAATGCCAATTCCCGTGTCGATTACCGAGAACGCGATCACCGGACTTTCAGCTTGAGGAGTCGCTAAAGCGACTCTGTCTTCGACTTTTATCTGGAGAGTGACGCTTCCTTGCTCAGTAAATTTGAAGGCATTCGACAGCAGATTTTTGAGAATTTGCTGCAACCGCTTGGGGTCAGTCGAGATAATTGAAGGAAGCTGAGCATCGAGTTCGATCGTAAAGCTTAATCCTTTAGTGTGAGCAACCTGACGAAAAGTGCCCTCTAAAAAGAGTTTTAGATCTGAGAAAGAAAGACGCTCAGGCTCGATCGACAGCGTACCCGACTCGATTTTTGCTAGGTCTAAAATATCGTTGATCAACTCCAGCAAATCTTTGCCCGCAGAGTGAATTGTGCGACTATATTCCACCTGCTTTTCGTTCAGATTGCCTCCAGAATTTTCTTTGAGCAATTGCGCCAAAATCAACAGACTGTTCAATGGAGTCCGCAATTCGTGAGACATATTTGCCAAAAATTCTGACTTATATTTTGATGACAAAGCTAACTGATCAGCCTTCTGCTCTAACGCCTGTCTCGCATCCTCAATCTCTTGATTTTTATGTTCAACTTCTTGGTTTTGAACTTCTAGTAATTCTGCTTTTTCTTCTAACTCTTCATTTAACTGCTGCAATTCCTCGTTTGACTGCTGCAATTCTTCTTGCTGTTGCTGCAACTGCATCTCTGATGCCTGAAGAATTCTTGCCTGCTCTTCTAACTGCTGATTGCTCTCTTGCAGTTCGTCTTGTTGAGCTTGCAGTTCTTCGGCAAGGGTTTGCGTCTCTTCTAACAGTTGTTGAGTTCGCATATCAGCCGCGATCGTGTTGAGCGCTACTCCGATCGTGTCACTCACCTCATGCAAAAAGTCTAGATGCGCCTCGCTAAATTCTTTTAATGAAGCCAACTCGATCACCGCAACGACCTGTTTTTCAAACATCACAGGCAACACAATCAAACTGCGAGGAGACACACTTCCCAACGCTGAACTGATTTGAAAATAATCACTGGGGACATCATTTAAGAGAATGGTACGCTTTTCAAGAGCACACTGCCCGACCAGTCCTTCACCCAGTTGAATCGAATCAGACAGCGATCGAGGCTGACTGGCATAGCTGCCTAACCGTCTTAACTGTGGCTGACCACTCGTTTCACTCAGTCCATAAAATTCGCCTCGTTGCGCATCGACAATCTTGACAAGATTTGACAACAGCAAGTTTGAAATGGTTGTTAAATTGCGCCGCCCTTGCAGCCGTTGACTCACTTCAGCCAAATTGGTCTTGAGCCAAGTTTGCTCCTCGTTTCTTTGAGTAGTTTCGCGTAGCCGCCTGATCATTTGAATGATCGTGCGCGTCAAAACTCCGACTTCATCTTGACGATTGCTCACAGGCAGACTGACCGATAAGTCTCCTTCGCCAATTTTTTCTGCCACTCTAGACACGCTATTTAGCGGCTTAGAGATGTGTCGATTCAGCAAGATTCCCAGCACCGTCAGTAGCGCGAGCGAGATCGGAACACCATAAGCAATGCTTGCGAGCGTATTGTTAGCGGCAGTTTCGGCTGCTCCCGTGCGAGCGCGGAGTAATTCTTGCTCTTCTGCCTTCATTTGCCCAATAACGCGACGAATCTCATCCATCAGTTGCCTGCCGCGATCGCTGCGAATGACGGTCAGCGATGCATCGATCCCTTGGGTCTGTCTGAGGTCGATCGTTTCTTGCAGCTCTGCCAGTTTGCCTTTAATTGCAGGTTCTAACGCATCCAGATTGCGCTGCTGACTGGGGTTATCTGCGGTCAACTTTCTAATGTCTTCTGTTTGATGTCCTATCTTTTTGATCGCGCTCTGGTAGGGTTCAAGATAGCGCTGTTCCCCGGTGAGAATATAGCCTCGCTGTCCTGTTTCAGCATCTTTAGCGAGTGAAAGAACCTCGTCTAAATCACTCAACACCTGGTAAGTGTGTGTCTCTTCATGAGCACTCTCGACTAATTGATGAGTGCCCCGATAAGCGATAAACCCAACGACAGAAAAGATTGCTAAACCGAGTGCAAACCCTGAGCCAATTTTGGTGCCAATCTTCAGACGGTTTAGCATGAAATGACTTTACCTGTAGCGCTTTACTGATATAAGGATAGCGAAATTTGCAGAGAGATTAGGGAGTTGTCAACTGCTAGATGCTGAATACCCGATCGTTCTCTTCAGTGCCAAAAATGTCTAAGCTTTACATCCTCCACCGTGTAGATTTGGACATCGCAAGGGCATCGGAATATTTTGGAGTAGGCTTTAGAAATTAGTATCCTTTTTAACAAATCGACTGCTGTAAATCCCTCTAGAGAATGAGAAGATTGTAACGTCTGACGCAGGATAATTTAACAAAAGACCTTTTTTAAGATGTGCTAACTTTGATGAACTATTGGACTCCGCAGTGTAAAGCAACTCCTCGAATCCTTGTGGTTGATGATGTTGCCGATAACTCTGATTTAATGCAAGCACTTTTAGAGAGTGAAGGCTATCACGTCGAAATCGCGGATAGCGGACGTGCGGCGATCGCTCAGATTCAACAGTCTGCTCCAGATCTAGTGTTGCTAGATGTTATGATGCCTGAAATGAATGGTTTTGAGGTGACTCAGCAGATCCGTCAAAATCACGATCTTTCGGCTCTACCTATCTTTTTAGTGACGGGTTACGATCAGATTCAGCTATCGATGCTTGAAGCGGTTGAAGTCAATGGGCTGATTCATAAACCGATCGATTTTGAAGACGTACTAACAAAAGTAAGATCGGTATTGCCTGTGCAAGAATTAGTGCAGCAGAGCTAATAAGTCAGTTTAGATCTAGCTAGACTTTTTGCGATTAAATCGCTTGAGACCTCTGAAAGCATTCAAAACAACGTGACGCTCTTCAGGAGCAAGTTTGTTGAGCAGATCTTTGACCCAATCTTCTTGCTGAATCTCTAAATGACCTGGCTGCATCTCTTCTAAGAGCATCTGCGCTTCAGACTGTGTATCTGACATCGTGGTTAAATGCATATCTTGGAAAGTCTCAGGAGTGCGAATTCACAGATTATAAAGAAAAAGTTAAAAACTTATCAATACTTTATCAGAAATTAGCTTGATCGCGAACTACGATTGCGGCGATTTGCAGAATCTGTCACGATAGTCGCTCAACGCCCCCCGATCTCAATGGCAAAGCTCCACGAAATTCATCTGCCCACCACTCTCAGAGACCACTTAGTGAGAGGGCATCCCTGGGTCTATCGAACTCACGTTTCTAAAGATCTGCATCTGCCGTCAGGAAGCTGGGTGAAAGTTCGCTGTGGCGGTTGGGTGGGCTATGGCTTGTGGGATGACCAAGGCGCGATCGCGATTCGCATTTTCTCCGATCGGGATCTGCCAACCCCTCCCTGGTTTCGTCAGCAGGTTCAAGCCGCCTGGGAGTTACGATCGTCTCTCAGAGAGCAAGGCTGCACTGCTTATCGATGGCTGTTTGGTGAAGGCGACGGGTTGCCGGGGTTAACCGTTGATTTGTATGGCGATTTTGCGGTTGTTCAGACCTACATGCCAGGGGCAGAAGAATTAATCGACTGGCTGGTCAAGTCGCTGATTGCAATTAAACCCCTTGAGGGAATTTCTCTCAGAACGCAGCATTCGGGCGATCGTGCCGAGGGTGAAAGCAAAACCCAACTGCTGTGGGGCAAACCCGCTCCTGAAGCATTCGTCGTGCAAGAACATGGCTTGAAGTTTGAGGTGAATCTGCACACCGGACAAAAAACTGGATTGTTTCTCGATCATCGAGAAAATCGGCGGTTTGTCGAAGGGTTGAGTCGCGATCGAGCCATACTCAACTGCTTTGCTTACACGGGAGCATTCTCGCTTTATGCGCTGCGGGGCAATGCTCGTCACGTCACCAGCGTCGATATCGGCAAAGGGTTGGCAGAGTCGGCTGACAAAAATATTGCCCTCAATCACCTTGATCCAGAGCGCCACACCTTTATGACTCAAGACTGCTTTGAGTTGCTAGACAACTATGCTCAAGAAAAACGTTCGTTTGATCTAATCATTCTCGACCCGCCCAGTTTTGCTAAGAGTAAGCAAAATCGCTATGCTGCCCTGCGCGCTTACACCAAGTTAAATGCTTTAGCGATGCGTTGCGTTGCCCCTGACGGATTTCTAGTGTCAGCAAGCTGCACGAGTCAAGTCAGCCCAGAAGTGTTTAATGAAGTGTTAGCGGCAGCAGGTGCCTCAGCAGGGCGACGAGTTCAGATCATTCACGAAGCGGGACACGCGATCGACCATCCCGTTCCGGCACAATTTCCAGAAGGGCGATATCTCAAGTTCATCGTCGGACGAGTTCGATAGAGGATTTCGTCGTCAGTCCGCACAACTCCACACCCAACTATCATAGAGAAGCCGCCATCTTCTCAACGCTCATGCACGCCGCCGAAAACCAAGTTCCTCAATCCACTCATGCTCTGCGATGCCCTGAACTGCTTGCCCCGGCTGGACATTGGGACTGCGCTAAAGCGGCGATCGAGAACGGTGCAGACGCGATTTATTTTGGCTTAGAGCGATTCAATGCACGAATGCGGGCGCAAAACTTCACCGAAGCTGATTTGCCGCAGTTGATGGAATTTTTGCATCGTCGCGGTGTGAAAGGCTATGTCACGCTCAACACGCTGGTTTTTCCGACCGAGTTAACTGAGGCAGAACACTATCTCCGCACCATTATTGCGGCTGGGGTGGATGCGGCGATCGTGCAAGATATTGGCATTTGTCGCCTGATTCGTCACTTATCGCCTGATTTTCCGATTCACGCCTCGACTCAGATGACCGTTACCAGCGCTGTCGGAGTCGAATTTGCCAAAACGATCGGGTGTCAGTTGGTGGTGCTAGCTCGTGAATGTTCGATTAAAGAAATTGACAAAATTCAGCAGCAGATTGCTGAGAAAAATGTCTCACTGCCGTTAGAAGTGTTTGTGCATGGAGCATTGTGCGTCGCTTATTCGGGGCAGTGTTTGACGAGTGAGTCACTGGGCGGACGGTCTGCCAATCGCGGCGAGTGCGCCCAGGCGTGCCGAATGCCTTATGAATTGATTTCGGATGGTCAAATAATCGATTTGGGTAACGCGAACGAACACGCTGGAGCCAATCGTAAATATCTGCTGAGTCCTCAAGATTTAGCAGGGCTAGACGTGCTGCCAGAACTCGTCAAAACCGGAGTCAGCAGCCTCAAAATCGAAGGGCGGTTAAAATCGCCTGAATATGTAGCAACCGTGACGCGAGTTTATCGAGATGCGCTCGATCGGGTCATGTCAGATCTAGAATCTACCACTCCCGGAGAAACCCGATATCGGCTTGAGATGGCATTCTCGCGAGGGCTACACACCGGATGGTTTGAGGGCATCAACAATCAGGAATTAGTTCACGCTCGATTTGGTAAGAAGCGCGGCGTTTATCTCGGCGAAGTCACCCGCATTCGCAATGAACAGATCACAGTGCAATTACAAGCGCCTTTGAAGCCCGGTGATGGCGTTGTTTTTGACAGTGGACATCCTGAAGCATCAGAAGAAGGCGGACGGATTTACACAATCGAGCCTCACGGACAAGACACAATTCTTGCATTTGGACGCGGTGCGCTGAATTTCAAACGCATTCATCTCGGCGATCACATCTGGAAAACCAGTGACCCAGATCTCGATCGCCAAATTAGACAAACCTTTGCAGGAGACACGCCTCAGTTTCAGCGTCCGATTGATCTTGAGATTCATGGAGACGTTGGACAATCTTTGGTTGTGATTGGTCGCGATCGCATCGGTCATATCGTGCAAGTTGAGTCTGAGATGCCGTTGGTTGAGGCGCACAACAAACCGTTGACAAGCGATCGCTTACAAGAACAATTAGGACGACTGGGCAACACTCCTTTTCGCCTAGAGGGATTGACCAATCATCTCAACGGAACCGTGATGCTGCCTGTGAGTGAGTTAAATCGCATTCGTCGAGAGATGGTCACTCAGCTAGAAACCCTACGGGCAAAACCGAAGCGCTGGCAGATCAATTCAGATGCGACGCTTTCAGAATTGCTGCCTAACATTTCTCATCGCACGGTGTCGGCTCCCAGTCTTCTCGTCTTAGTCCGTAGCTTGAGTCAACTTCGAGCCGCGTTAGAAACCGATATTCAGACGCTTTATTGCGAGTTTGAAGATCCGCGGGCTTATAAACAGGCGGTGCAACTGGTGAGAGAACGCGGAGACAAGACCATCTGGGTTGCGCCGCCGCGAATCACAAAATCTGGCGAGAATTGGATTTTGCAACAGGTTCGCGATTCTCAAGCCAATGGCTATCTGGTGCGAAATTATGACCAGCTTCAGTTTTTTAAGTCCGATCGCTGCATCGGAGATTTCTCACTCAACGTCGCCAATGCTCTGACCGCAGACTACTTAATCCAGACCTTTGGGTTGGAACGAGTCACCGCGTCTTATGACTTAAACATTTCGCAACTGCAAGACTTATTAACGAGCGGTTCGCCCGATTGGTATGAAGTGACAATCCATCAGCATATGCCGATGTTTCACATGGAACACTGCGTTTTTTGCGCCTTTATGTCTGACGGAACCGACTACACCAACTGCGGACGACCCTGCGAAAAGCATGAGGTGAAGTTGCGCGATCGCGTCGGCACCGATCATATTCTCACCGCCGATGCTGGATGCCGCAACACTGTTTTTAACGGCAAAGCTCAAACAGGCGCAGAATATTTGCAATCACTTGTAAAACTAGGCGTTAATCACTTTAGGATTGAATTTGTCAATGAATCTACTGAACAGGTTAAACGCACGATCGAATGCTATCAAAAGCTATTAAAAGGAGAAATTAACGGCTCTCAACTCTGGCGATCGCTAAATCTACAAAATCAATTAGGGGTGACACGCGGCACCTTTTAGAGACTTCTTAGATGAAATTTATCTGTTCCCTACTGCTTCTCGTCTGGCTATTTTGCAGCGCTCCTGTCCAAGCAGAAACTTTATCGAAGCGAGTCGCCGCATTTCCCGATTGGCAAAGCAAACCCACTGTGCAAGCCGCCGAGGGAGATTTAGCCTACCCTACTTGGTTAGCCGGAACTTGGCACGTCAAAAGCACTCTCGTTGACTTGGTGGCACCGCTTGCACCCGACATGATCACGCCAGGATTTGAGAGCAATCGCGAGTATCTCAATCAGCCTGTCGAGTTTGATGTGCGGTTTGTTCGGCAAACCATTGTGTCTAAAAATCCGATTCTTAGAGCGCTGAAATTGCCATCAAAATCCAGTCAGACAGAAGTCGTTGCCGATCGAGCCTTCAACGGTTTGAATTTAGCCAAGGCATATCTGGGCGATCGAGCCGTTCTTGCGGTCAAAGTTGATCCGAGTTCTCCCAATCGTCAAATTACTTTGCTGCGTGGAGATCGTCAGTTGGTCTCGATCGTCAACTCAAGAGCTGTCGAAACCCCTGCCATTGACCAATTCATCACTACAGAAATCTTTCAGCAAGTCTTTCGCGGCACCTCTCAGCCTTATCTCAACCAGGTTGAGACAACGACGGCTTATCAGAGAGGAACTCCGATCGAGGCTAACCAAATTACGGCTGTTTACCTATCTCCTCAAGACCCCAATTATTTTAAAGCAGGAGAAATTCCCGTTGCTCTTTATCGCTATCGTCTAGAGTTCCTAGCGATCGAAGAGAGAAACGACGAGAAACCCTTAGAGCGTTAGAGCGGACTATCAATTCAATATCAAAAAGTCGCGATGACCACCCGTGGGAGCGCACTAACTTACATGGCAATGCAGCACCGTCAGTTGCTCACTGTAATCGACAAAAATATGTTCGTGATTGCTGCGCCCGTCTTCTTGCGAAATCGGCACAATCCGCTCCAAGCTATCGGCAATCACAACCCGTTGCTTACGACCACCCGGCAAATGCCTTTTAGCAGCATCGATACCCTGGTTAAGCGCTTTGATGAGCATCATCGTGTGAGGATTGATCCATTCTAATCTGCTGCCTAACACGGGGTACGCCCCTCAACGTCGCCGTAAGTTTAGCAAACTGGTTGATTTGAGCCTCTACACCCAGTTTCTCAAACTCGACTTTGGTATTTGCTAAGTCCTTCAGATCATCCCAGCATTCTTCTAGCCAACTCAAGACAGGTCTGGGATTTGCACTGCCTTGAAGATCTTCGAGCAAATGACGGGTACAAGCCAGCAAAATATCGGTATATTGAGCGTTTTGAGTGTCGATATCATCTTCGTCAGCATCAAATTCGTCAGCATCAAATATAGACGACAAAGCAGTTTTTCTCGTCAAGATATTTTTGAAGTTTCAGCAGTTCAGTCGATTTTCCGGCTCCCCGATGTCCTGAACAGAATTGGTAGGTGTTGCGTTCCAAGCTCAAAATCTCGGTTCCCAACTCTTTCAGGATGCTGCCATCTCCTCGAACCTGCTCCAGATCGGTGTAAGCGATATCACCTGCTGGCAATAGCTTAAACGGATCGAAAGCCGCATAGAGGCGTTTTAAGATTTCGTCCTGATTCGCGATCGCCGCTCTCCCACGTCAACGAATAAACTTGCCCGATCGCAGCGTCCCAATTTGTGTCAATAATCCCTGCTGCTCTTGCGTGTCGTTAATCCCTTGAGCGATGGCAAACGCTTGTTGATAATAGCTATCGGCGGCAGTCAAATCGCCCTTGGCTTTATAGAATTGCGCCAAACCCTTGAGCGCTGAAATCACTTGTTTAGAATCGTTTTGCTCTAACGCCAGCGCCAATCGCTGATCGAGCGTCTCAGAAGCATTCGAGTTTTGCCCCAACCCATAGAACGCCCGAGTCAGCCCTTCTAACGCCCGGAATTGACTGGGACGATCGAGACTGTTTTGGGAGACAAACAGCGCTTGTCGATAGCTCACCAGCGCCGTCCGATAATCGTGAATCGCTTGATAGGCATCGCCCAGATTGTTCAGCGTGTTGGCTACTCCAGGATCGCTGGCTTGCTCACGCAACGGCTTTGCCTGCTCATAGTAGCGAATTGCATCTTTATAATTGCCCTGGGAGTAAGCGACAAGTCCTAGATTGCTCAACGACAAGCCTAGTCCGGCAGGATCATTGATGTCTTTAGCGACTTTAAAGCCCTCTGCAAACGCTTTTTGTGCCTCCGAAACGCTGGCACGCTGCAACAGCAAGGTGCCTAAATTGTTAGCCCCATAGATTTGATTTTGGAAATTTTTAGTGTCACGGGCGATCGCTAAACTGCGCCGCACCGCATCTTCGGCTTCAGTAAATCGTCCGACTTGCGAATAGGCTTTCCCCAGCGCTTCATAAGTAGTGCCTTCTGCCTCAGTTTCTTTGATGGTGTGATAGATTTCTAGCGCCTGTAGCCAAGACCCGATCGCTTTATCCGAAAATCCAGCTTGCTGCTGCTGATTGCCTAAACGCACAAGCCGATCGGCTTCGATGCGAGAATTGCCGCGAGTGCCGTTGTAGAGTTTAATACTTAACTGATCACTCAGGTCTGATGCGATCGCCACCGGAGTCAGCACAACTCCACCTGCCAACAGTTGAGCCAATCCCAACCCAACCGCCACCCGTGCCAATGTCCAACGCATTTCAGAACCTCCAGCCAGCAATATTAAGCGAATCAAGAATCGTGACTGATTCAGACTAGCCTTTATAAGGTGCTGAATCCAATCCGTATCCTTGAACACTAGCGTTCCCATCTAGATAGATGACTCTAATATCGTCTGGTAAAGTCGTTTCTAATAGCTGATAGCCCTCTCTCAGCCGCGCTTTGACTTCTGCTGGAGGAATGTGTTCGCCCTCTGCTTGCAGGTAGGCAGAAATTCGGGTGTCGCTCCAGTGAAAGGTTTGTGCCAGCGTCACCATCAGTCGCAGCGTCGGCGGCAGGTGATCGAGTGCTCGATCGATATAGCACCAAAAGGGCGGCGACATTGCCTGTAAGTTATAGTGAATCTCCTCAACGGGCGGCAGTTCTGCCTGGTTGATGCAGAGGGCGGTGACGTTAATTAACCAACTCTGAAACGTGATTTCTTCGGAGCCAAACGATCGCAGATCGAGTCCGCCCATTTCAAAAAAGAGATGTCGCCACAGCCGAGCAAACAAATAGTCAGCCTGGACGGGCGATCGAGCTTGATGCTGAATCAGCGTATACACCATCGGGCTATATCGGCAAAAAATCGCGGTGAAGTGTTGCCCAGCATCGGGATATCGCTGAAATAGTGTCAGTAATTCTTGATCACTGTAATGAGACAGCGATTTGACGATCGGGTGATTGGCTTCTGGAAAAGTTGGGATAGCCACAGCTTGGATTCAAACTATAGGACGTGCATTGTAACTATATACAGCGTCTTTCTCGATCTGGACATCTTTTTTTGCAAAATGTAGCGTCTTTTTGAGGTTAAGACGGTTCAACTATCTGGTTAGCGATCGCCCTCATCACCCAAATTTATAAACTTTTATCACCTTCGTTACGGATTTGCTCAAACTCAGCTTGATAGAATAAGTAGAGTCAGGGATACTGATCACTAGATTTGTCAATCGGCTACGATCGTCCACTCGTTTTGGTCTTCTATGGGATTAGATAGTTTATTCTCCACCCAGGGAATCATGGTCATGCTGCTGGGTGCCTATGCCGTTGCCATGTGGATGTTTTTGACCAGTGCACCCAAGGTGCATACGGTGATGGTGTCAGATGTGGAGTTGGCACGAGATTTTTATGAAGGAATGCTAAATCTCCCGGTGGCGGATGTGCCATTGCACTATTACTACAACTACGAGCAGTCACTTGGCACCGCAGGCATCAGCCCCATGTATTTGTCTGGCAATCTGGGCAGCACGACAGCACGAGGCAATGGCAACGATGGGTTGTGGTATCAGCTTAAAAAGAACACGCAGCTTCACGTCATTTCGGGCGCAAGTTTGGGCGAAAAAGAGCGTCAGCGTCATGTTTGCTTCGATCGAGATTGTCTCGACCAAATTCTGCTGCGTGTTCAGGCATCAAGTTTGAAACACAAGATTCGACGTGAGAAACCGCTTAATTTCTTAGTCAAAGATTTTTCTGGGCACGTCGTTGAGCTTGCAGAAGTCTCCAACTAAAATCATTTTTAACGATTCAAGAAAGCGAACAGGCTGTCCGCTCTTTTTGCATTTTGAGAATTCTACTCAAAAAAATAGCCTCCTCACGGAAGCTAAGTTTATGGTGATTTGACTCTAGGACACAGACTATCTTTACCGATGCGAGAGACAAAAACTGTATAGAGAATTGCGATAGGCGTATTAATCCTTTGGCAATTCTAGAGAGTGGGCGAAAAGTCTAGAGTTTTAACCAAAAACGCCCACTTATCAACAATTTCCTCGATGACTTTGGCAGTTGGTTTCCCTGCCCCATGTCCTGCTTTGGTCTCAATCCGAATCAGAACGGGATGTGACCCTGAATGTGCCGCTTGCAGAGCCGCCGCAAACTTGAAGCTGTGAGCCGGAACGACTCGATCGTCGTGATCGGCGGTCGTGATCAACGTCGCCGGGTACGCCGTATCTGACTTGAGTTGGTGCAAGGGCGAATAGGCATAGAGCGCCTTAAATTCTTCTGGGTCTTCAGGAGAGCCATATTCAGACATCCACGCCCAGCCGATCGTAAATTTGTGAAACCGCAGCATATCTAACACGCCAACGGCGGGCAGAGCGGCAGCAAACAGATCAGGGCGTTGTGTCATGCACGCGCCGACGAGCAAACCGCCATTGCTGCCTCCGGCGATCGCCAATTTCGACGATGAGGTGTATCCGTTTGCAATCAGCCATTCTCCCGCCGCGATGAAGTCGTCGAACACGTTTTGCTTCTTCAGCTTCGTCCCGGCTTGATGCCAGTCTTCACCATACTCGCCACCACCCCGTAGATTTGTCGCTGCATACACGCCGCCTAGCTCCATCCAAACCAGGATACCTACAGAGAAATTGGGCGTTAGCGACATGCCAAAGCCACCGTAACCCCACAGATAAGTCGGATTGTTGCCGTCGAGTTTCAAGCCCTTTTTGTGAGTGATAAACATCGGTACTTGCGTCCCGTCTTTGCTGCTGTAGAAAATCTGGCGAGTCTCGTAGTCATTAGAATCAAAGTCTACTTGCGGCTGACGAAACAGCGTACTTTCATCGGTCGTTAAGTTGTAGCGATAAATTGTCGGCGGAGTCGTGAAGCTCGTAAAGCTATAGAATGTTTCGGTGTCTTCTCGCTTGCCATCAAACCCTCCTGCGGAGCCGATGCCAGGTAATGCCACATCTCGAATGAAGTTGCCTTGTAAGTCAAACACTTTGACCTCGCTGCGAGCATCTTTGAGATACGAGGCGACAAATTGCTGATTGAGTAAGCCAACACTTTCCAGCGTTTCTGCCGATTGGGAAATAACTTCTTGCCAGTTTGGACGATCGGGCTGAGTGACATCGATCGCGATCACTCGTCCCCGTGGCGCATCTAAATCAGTTTGGAACCAAAACACGGTCTTGTCACGATCGACAAAGCTAAAACTTGCCTCAAAATCGCTAATCAGCTCGATCACAGGCGCATCGGGAATCGTCAAATCTTTATAGAAAATGAGATTGCGCGGATCGGTGCCCAGCCAAACCGAGACGATGAGATACTGTCCGTCTTCGCTCACGCCGCCTTGAAACCCCCAATCTTTGTGATCGGGGCGATCGTAAATCAAGACATCTTCAGCCTGATTAGTGCCGAGCCGATGATAGTAAAGTTTTTGAAAATAATTCGCGTCTTCTAGCTTGGTCTTTTCGTTCGGTTCGTCATAGCGAGAGTAGAAAAAGCCTTTGTGATCATGAGTCCACGATGCGCCAGAGAATTTGATCCACTGCAAGCGATCACTCGTGTCTTCCCCAGTTGCAATCTCTCGCACTCGCCACTCTTGCCAATCAGAGCCAGACGTAGACAAGCCATACGCCATCCACGCGCCATCTTCACTGATTGATAGCCCAGAAAGCGCCACAGTACCATCATCTGAGAGTTTGTTGGGGTCGAGTAACACTCTCGGTTCGCCGTCTAAAGCATTCAACGTATAGAGAACGCTTTGATTTTGCAATCCATCATTTTTGAAATAGAAATAGCGATTTCCTTCTTTAAACGGAACGCTGTATTTTTCATAATCCCAGAGTTGCGTTAGACGTTTCTGAATCGCATCTCGCACTGGGATTTGTTGCAAATAGCCAAACGTGATTTGATTTTGCGCCTCAACCCAGGCTTTTGTTTCGTCAGAGTCAGGGTCTTCTAGCCATCGGTAGGGATCAGCGATCGCAACCCCATGATAGTTATCGCTTTGCTCGATTTTACGCGTGTCAGGGTAACGCAACGATTGATCAGAATTGGACATAGCGCAGCATCCTAGAATGTGAATCACTTCCTAGTGTGCGATCTTTGCCTCAAAAATTCTATTGAAGTCGAAAGGTTTAGCATTCCTGATGTTCAACAAATTCATGATCAATAGAGATTCTGACCTAGCGGACAATCGCCCAATCTACGAGCGGAATCAACCGAGACATTACCCCAGATCCCCGATCTAGCCTCTTCGATCGCCATTTGCCTATGACATCACAAGTCCAACGGCGGCTGCGGAGAGAAGGCAGAGCCTAAGTATTCAATGATTGCAAAACATTAGAACGAGTTACGCAAACTATCATCGAGAATGGAGAGCGAACTGGAATAGACGACGAAGAGGATGATTACGAACAATATAGACTGTATTTCTCAGAGGCGATCGGCTACATAATTAGAGCAGACGGGAGCCAAACGCCGCTTGACTTCGGCGAAATCAAAGTTGTGAAAACTACGGGTGAGTATCATGCTATCCCACGCATCAGCCCTCGCAAAACTAGATTGTTTAGCAGTATTCTTTAGTTGATGTTTCGCTCACAACTTACCCCAAACAATGCAATTTAGCAGTATTCTTTAGTTGATGTTTCGCTCACAACTTACCCCAAACAATGCCCCATGAGCCAGACTACCGATGAGCGAATCCATTGGACAACCTCCGACATCGAGCTATTGCCCGAAAGCAGCAATCGCTATGAAATTATTGATGGAGAACTGTTCGTGACCAGAGCGCCTCACTGGAAGCACCAGAAAACCTGTGGAAACGTGGGTGCTGAACTTCGAGATTGGTCCCTTGAGACAGGACTTGGGGAAGCAGTTATGGCTCCGGGATTGATTTTCACCGATGCTGACAACGTGATTCCTGATGTTGTTTGGATTAGTAAAACCCGTTTAACTATTGCATTAGACGAAGCCGGACATCTGATCATCGCGCCAGAGTTAGCGATCGAGATCTTGTCTCCAGGGTTAGCAAATGAACAACGCGATCGAGAAGCCAAACTCAAGCTCTATGGTTCCAGGGGTGTACAAGAGTATTGGATTCTCAATTGGCAATTGCAACAAATGGAAGTGTATCGCCGCCAGCAGGCAATGCTCAAGCTAGTAGTGACGCTGTTGGGTGACGATCTATTAACCTCACCACTGCTCCCTAATTTTACCTGCCCGATATCCCGCTTCTTCCTTTAAGCAATGCTGCCGCGCTTGCGGGTTTCTTTATACGATGTGCCCACATTTCTCAATCCTGCTCGGATCATTTGTTGCTCTAACAATGCAAAGAAACGAGAACGATCGCCGCCTCGCACCACTGCCTGATTATGTGCCTCTGCCAGCGCGACAGGATAGCCATACCCTTTCTGCACTTGTGCCATGGTCAGACTTAATGCAGAGTCTAAAAGGTCTGCATCCTGTGCGACCCAAGCGGGAACCTCGACACGAGCGATCTCACTGCCGACATTCATATAGCAAAAGTGGATGGTGTGATCGCCATACAAATCCAAAATCTTGGCAGAACTGCGCCAGAGGGGGCTGCGCTGTCCGGGTTGTAAAAGTTTTGCCCAGAGTGCTGTGTCTTTAAGGGGGTCAAGCACCTGGCACGGCGGACGTTCTGTTTTTCCGGCGCAGTAAGTGCTGCAATCAGGAGCCAAAAAAGGACACGTTTGCAATCGTAAAAAATTTAATGCCTCGCCGCTTCGAGATGCGCTGATGTAGCCGACGAGAGGGACGCGGAGCGATCGTAACTGATCCCACGCTTTGAGAATGGGGGTAAGAATCATATCTCTCGCTTCGTGCGGCATTGGCTCCAGAAACCAGTGAATTAAAGAGCCATCGACCATCGCAACCGATGGATGAGTAATGAAGGATTGGGGTGATAAGTTCCCCTGCTGGCGCATTTGCAGTCGTCTAGCGTCGTCATTGAGCGCACAAGCAAGCTCTGCCAGCATCGTCGTTTCAGATGCAGTACGCCGATAGCCCATCCATTCCTCAGTGCGGATGCCCCATTGACGAGAGACATAGAGATCTTCAGGACGATAAAAGACTTCGGGAAGGCTGTCTAAAAGCGGCAGTTTGCTTTGCCCATAGTGCAACACAATTCGCCCGACGTTGATCAGATAGCAGTAGGCGATTTCGTGGTGACTGGGAGCAATTTGAGAACCATCGGTGGCGATCGCGGTGTGTGCCGCCGGAGCCGCGCTGATATCAAGGTAGGTGTCAAGTGGCTCGATCGGAGTGGCAGCAGTAAAGATCATCCGATCTCGCCAGGTTTCTTGCAGTTCAACTAATTCGTCTTGATGCGATCGGGCTTGCTCAATCAAAAACTGAGCGCGTTCTAATCGCTGCCGAGTCGCCACAGCTTCGACGCTGAGGTGTTGGCTGATGCCCTGCATTTGCTGCGCGAGTTTGGTCAGATCAAGCATGAATTTGCGTAGTGTCTCATCAACAGCATACCTGCTTCAATCCGGTAGTACAAACTTTCAGAAATCAATAATTTACGAAAGTGATTGAATCAGGGGTTGGCAGCTTTTAATAAAAGAACGATCGCATGAATCTCAGGGTTGGTTCAGCAGATAATTTGGAAGATTTAGCATTGTAGTTTTTCTGAGAATAGGGTTTTGCTGAGTTTCCAATTTTGTGACCTCACTCATTATTGGACTATCGACTTGTTTAAAAGCCGAACGTTCTATTTCTTAAGATAGAGTGAGAGTATTCCCGTAGAGAGAAATTTATCCAGGTGTAGTTTTTGATGCGGAATTGTCTATTTTAGATGTGTGTTTAGTTTTATAGATAAAACAGCTTTCGCGATAAAAAATTCCCATGAAAACCATTCGTTCTCTGATTATCAGTGTTTTAATGCTGGGCTGGATGTCAAGCTGTAGCTCGATTCAAAACTCAGAACTCAAAAATAGTCCTGCATCATCTAATCTACAAACCAATGCAGTTACGGCTTCCTCATTAAACACTTCACCCCCAGCCAGCAGGTCTCATAATCTACAAACCAATGCAGTTACGGCTTCCTCATTAAACACTTCACCCCCAGCCAGCAGGTCTCAATCGGAGGATGTAGGTGCAGTCATTCAAAATTATTACAACGCCATTAATCGCCGAGATTATGAGCAAGCCTATCGCACTTGGCAAGACAACGGGTTCGCCAGTCATCAAACCCTTGAGGCGTTCAAAAATGGTTTTGCAGACACGGCATCTACTCAAGTCCAGACTGGCGAACCGAGTCAAATAGAAGGGGCGGCAGGTTCGCAGTATGTCACAATTCCGGTAACTTTGACGGCGACCGCTCAAAACCAAGCAGTGCAGCATTTTAAAGGAACTTACGTTTTACGCCGATCGCTCGTAGATGGAGCTTCAGCAGACGCTCGATCGTGGCACATCTACTCTGCAAAGCTGACTCAAACTGAGTAAAACACCGATAGTTGCAGCGCACCCTGTTGTTTGAGTAAAGCTTCTAACGCTTGAGATAAACGCGCGATCGTGTAGCTTTGCTTTTCTAAAAGTTCGACTAATCTCTGGTTGTTCTCCGCTTGTTTTTTAGCAACTTCGAGCTGCTCATAAATCATCGATTTGAGTTCATGGAGAGCTAGTTCAGCTTGGATCTTCTGGCTGATCACGCTAAATAAACGCTCGTCACCCCGCACCTCAAACTGCGACGCTTGCACCCCTCTTAAGATGCTGTCTACCTTATCGATAAGAGCCTCTAGCTTCGGGTCAATGTTGTCGCTTGAAGAATCTGACCTCTCTAGATCACATTAAAGATGAAGTGATTTTAATCTAGAGCGCCGCTAAGTTGTCAACTTTTGCCGATTTTCAAACAGACCAACCCTCGAAATCTTGGGTAAATTGTGCCAACGACAAGCGGTGAATCCGATCGTCCTTTAAAGCCGATTGCTGATCGGCGATCGTGTTGTATCCCCAATCTGCTAAAAACAACGTTACATTTTCCAATCCTGCTTGTTTTTTGACTGTCTCCAGTGTCTTTAATCGATCCTCAATAAACCAAATCGGAGTGGTCTCTCCATACTCAAGCGTTAGCTCTTTGAGAATTTGATATTTCGGACGTTTCACTTCTTTGCCATAAACCTGTCGATCGGATAGCACGACCCCCTGCTGTTGCAAAAGCTGTTTAATAAACCGTCCTTCTTTTGTGCTGATGATGACGCACTGAGTCGAACTCGCCAACGTCTCACGCAGCCGTTCTACTACCCCTGGATAAAAGCGATGCTCGGCTAACCAACTCTCTAAATCTGTGGCAATCCACTGGTCGCGAATCTCATCGACGATCGCGCTCACACTTGCCGCATTTAGCGCATCGTCTGTGATGATTTGGGCAGCGATCGTTGCCCAGTTCTGCAAAATCTCGCGTTCTTGAGTGCCCGACACGAGCGATCGGATCAGAATCGGCATCTCCCAACCCGTCTCAACGACAGGGCGCAATCGATAAAACTGCGCTGCTAATTCTTCGCTCGGAGTCACATCATCGGGCTGCCAAATCTGACAATATGCCCGCCACGCTGTTTGAAAATATTCTCTCAGCCCGTCACAAATAACGCCATCAAAATCTAGTGCGAGAACGATCGGAGGAGTTGCCGCCATAGTGCCTTCAAAATTGCTGCCATCACACTATCGCACGACAAGTCATAGACACTGCTTGACGTGGATGACCTCTAACCTCAATTCTTAAATTCTTAATGAGAATAGTTTGCAAATAAAATTTTTTGCTGTAATCTTAAGAAATAAACGTTGTTGAACATCACTTTCAATAAACGGAGAGCGTCAGCTCAGAAAAAATCAATTGACTTGTGACACCGGAGTTTAATAATGGCAAAATCCAAGAAGAGCCAAGTAACCACGTTCAGCTTAGAAGGACGCTTTCTAGGATATCAACCTGAAGACAATCACGAAAATAAGCGATTGCAGCTTGCGACCGCCGAAGGTGAATGCTCTATTAAGCTAAAGAAAGAAGCACGGGCTGGTTTGGATCGTGTCTTGATTCCGGGTGATTGGGTGCGCGTGTCTGGCAGAAAAAAGCTCGATCGAGCTACCCAAATCATTAAACTCAAAGCTGACTTCATTGAACCCATTGTTCCGCTCACTACAGTTGGGGTTGCTAAACCAACGCCTGCGGTCAAAAAATCGCAAGAAACGATTCTCGTCTGCCAAAAATCAAGCTGCATGAAACGAGGCGGTCAAGCAATTTGTCAAGCATTAGAAACAGCACTCAGCGATCGAGGACTTGATGATCAAGTCACCATCAAAGGCACAGGCTGCATGAAAAATTGTAGCAAAGGACCCAATGTGGTGATGCCTGGAAAAGCTCGCTATTGCAAGATTAATGCAAAAGAAATCCCTGCTTTAGTCGATCGGCATTTTCCAGCGATCAAACCCGTCAAACAAGCCGAAGAGAGCCGCGAACCAATCCCTGTAAGATAGTCAGGTAATAACTACAGTCAGGGGCGTTGACGAATCCGATCGCGCTCCACAACGGTAACCCATTCCTCAAAGTAAATACTGCTTGAATCGATTCAGCGTTAAGTGTTGGGTAGCTCTCTAAAACTTGCTGTTCCGTCTACTCTTCTGAAAAGAGTCTTGGAACGAACTCAACGGCTAGCCGTGTCCCTTTGATGACTGGCTCTCCAAGCAAAATTTTAGGGTCTGAGTGAACGTGTGCTTTCCATTTCTTAACCAGTTTGGTTGGGTGGAGCTTTCATCTATTATCCGCGATCGAGCTAGTCCGTCCCTTCTCACCCCTGCCGATAGAATGGATGAAATAAGTTCTATGGGCAAGATGGATTTACCAGAATTAGATAGCGAAACTCGCGATCGCATCCTCGAAATGGCGTGGGAAGATCGAACGACCTTTGAAGTGATCGAGCTTCAGTTTGGCTTAACCGAACCGCAAACGATCGCCCTGATGCGTCGCGAGATGAAACCCTCTAGCTTTCGGATGTGGCGAGAGCGAGTCACCGGACGAGACACCAAACACCTCAAAAAACGAGAATTTAGCTCAGGACGGTTTCGATCTCAAAATCAAAAAGGCTAAATTGAGGCGTGAGTGAATTTATGTAATAGCTACTAACACCGAGATTGAAGAGCGATGGATCGAAGCTTGAAATGATTTGTTTGATATTATCGAAGAAAGGTAGCAAGTTAGTTGCTTCCTGATGGCTCTATTGTAGATATTAAAACCTGCAAGGGCTGACTGCAACAGTCTGCATATCAAGACTATTGCTTAAAAGTCGAAGAGGGTTGGGTCAGAGGAGAACGCGGCGTTGTGGTTTCACGTTTCAAAGAAAGCGCGTCGCTATAATTGACTTTAAAATCAACCGTCCCATAGCCATGCAAATTACTCTAAACCTTGATGAATCTCTTCTTAATGAAGCCCTTCAACTGACCAACCTCTCTACCCAAGAGGAACTAGTAAGTCTAGCTTTGCAAGAACTAGTACGATCGCGCCGCAAGAAAAATCTCCTCGATCTCGCGGGACAGATTCAATTTACTGAAGACTTCGATCACAAAGCTCTGCGTGAGACTCGTCATGCTGCTGATTGATACGTCTGTTTGGATCAGCGTCTTCCGCGATCGTACTGGTCAAGTCCGCCAGAAACTTGAAGCCCTGATTCATGACCGTGAAGTTTTACTCACTCGCTTCACTCAGCTTGAATTGCTTCAGGGAAGTTTGAACGAAAAGGAGTGGACTCTCCTCTCCACTTACCTCGAAACCCAAGATTACGTCGAACCCGCAAGTAATTTCTGGCAAGCGGCAGCGCGAATTTATTACGATTTGCGCCGTCAAGGACTTACGGTTCGCAGTCCGATTGATTGTTGTATCGCTCAAGCTGCTTTAGAGCATGATTTACTTCTGATTCACAACGATCGCGACTTTGAAACCATTGCACAAGTGAGATCGCTCCAACATTCTCGCTTTCAACCTTGAGTCTCTTTGGCAAAGCACTGATAGGAGAGAGGTGATTGCAGAGCATTGGGATTGTATTTTGAAAATCTCGGTGAAGACAGCTAGCTATAAGTCGATGAAGCGTCGATTTGAAGACTTTGCGCTTCGTTCAAGTTTATTCGTCGCCGCTTATCTCGTTCGTTATCCTAACTTTGTTCCTCAGCGATCGCACCTCTCGTTCCAATTCCACAGCGATCGCCTCTAGTTTCATCTAATCTCTAGACTTGCCCGATCGCAAACCAAGCCCGCAACACTTCCGCTACCGTCCACGCTTGAGCAAAACAACCGCGTGGAGTCATCGGCGCATCGCCCTCAAAAATTTCGCTCAAACTACCGACCCCGTGATTAGTCAGATGATTCGCCATCGGCTCTAAAAACTCACGCGCTTTAGCCGGATTGTTATACACCCGTAGATGAGCGATCGTAAATGCCCCCATTAGCCAACCCCATGCTGTGCCTTGATGATAAGCTCCATCTCGCTGAAGCTGAGAGCCGCCATAGTGTCCCTGATAGCTGGGATGCGAGGGAGAAAGCGATCGTAGCCCATAAGACGTGAGCAGCGATCGTGAACAGGCATCAACTACACTTTTTTGTTGCATCGCTGTCAGCGGACTTTCGGGCAGAGACACCGCAAAAATTTGATTAGGACGCAACGCCGCATCATTGCCATCAGGGCTGTCTAGCACATCGTAACAATAGCCCTCAGACTCGTTCCAAAATCGGGGAAACCTTGCCAGAACTCGATCTGCCATCGCATCATATTCTCGATGGGGTTTGCCGATTTGACGAGCAAACTTCGCCATAATTCGCAGAGCGTTATACCACAAGGCATTAATTTCGACGGGCTTGCCAATGCGCGGAGTCACGACCCAATCGCCCACTTTGGCATCCATCCAGGTGAGTTGCGTTCCGGCTGCTCCGGCATAAAGCAGACCGTCTGCTGGGTCGAGATGAATGTTGTAGCGAGTGCCGCGACAGTGCCAGTCAATAATTTCTGCCAAAACTGGAAAAAGATCGTGCAGCAAGTCTCGATCGTCTGTGGTGTTGTAGTAAGACTGAATCGCCAAAAAATACCACAATGTTGCATCGACTGTATTGTATTCCGGGGTTTCTCCCACATCGGGAAAGCGGTTCGGCAGCATTCCTTGATCGATATGTAGCGCGTAGGTCTGAATGATCGATCGAGCAATCTCCGGGCGACCCGTGGTTAGCGTCAACCCCGGTAGGCTAATCATCGTGTCTCGCCCCCAGTCGCCAAACCAGGGATATCCTGCCACGATCGTTTTCCCATTCGGGTTGTTAGGCTGCGATCGGTTCACGATGAATTGATCGGCGGCTAAAATTAAGTGTCTAACCCAAGCTGGGGCAGAATCGGTTTGTTTGCCTTGGTCAATTTTCCAGCGATCGAGCAGTCTTTGTTCATAAGTGTGTTGGGCGCGTAGAGCCGTCTCGCCATCTAAGTTAGGAGTAGCATCGGTGCTGGCAATAAATGTCACTGATTCGCCCGGATGCAGCGTCGCTTCAAAGGTGGCAGCGTGGAGATGGTCTTCTCGATCGTTTAACCCACGATCGTGCTCGACAGCTAACTCGTATCCGTAATACCAATCGTGCATTGGGGTTGCCTTTGCGCCCCGACACAAGAGATAAAACGGCGTAGCTTCTGGGGAGGCTGAGATGCAAACCCCTTTTCCGATCGAGTCTACGCTCATGTGCCAACCGTTGCCTTGGGTGTCGCTGTGATAGTCGCGATAGTTGACCATTGCATTGAGCGTCAACGTCAGGGGCTGAGTTGCTCGCTGCAACTGATATTGCACATAAGTGGTGTTGGCTCCTTGCTGCATCCAAATGCGCTTTTCGAGCAAGGCATCACCACACGCAAACCGCCACACGGGAACCGTTCCTTCTAAAAAAAATCGCTCAATGTGACGATAGCCATTGGAGCAGACGATGCCGCCAGTCCAACGATTGGTGCTGAGAGAATAGAACTCTTTGTCATAACGAACGCTTTCATCAAGCTTTGTGACCAGGAGCATCCGCTGTTGAGGCGGTTTAAGCGCGGCGACGAGTAACCCATGATAGCGACGAGTCAAAAGCCCTGCGATCGTGCCTGCTGCATATCCTCCAATGCCGTTGGTGACGAGCCATTCTCGTGTTTCCGCAGCCGCGAGAGTGCCGCAGGTTTCTCGTCCAAAATCGATGCTCATCACAAAAAGCCTTTCCGGTAGCGTCTTCATTTACCCTGATATAGGACGAAAGGGCAAGGCTTTACAGCAATTTTTAGTTAGAAATTACGAGAAAATAGAAGCTTCAGTCCTACCTTTCATCAACTCCTCCTTACTTCGTTCCGCAAGGCACTGCGTTGAAGGGGATTTCTGGGCGACTCATTGAACGTCTCTATCGTTTGAAAATTGCTTCAAAGGGTTCAGTTCCTAAAGGGCTGGGGAGCCAACCGTCGATCGACTTGCGAGAAACGAGCAGGGGTTTAGAATGCACGATCGGAACCCGCACCACCTCTCGATGCAAAATTTCGTCTACTTCTGCGTAGAGTTTCGATCGGGCTGATTGGTCGGAGGTCAGTCTAGCTTGATCTAACGCTTGCAGAATGCGATCGTTCTTCCAATTCCCGATATCTTTGGTGCCACCCGTCCCAAAGTGAGGATAGTAGAACGTGTCTGGATCGCCATAGTCGCCCGTCCAGCCAAACATAAAGGACTGATAGCCAGGAGCTTTCAGGCGATCGGCGATATAAGCCGTCCAGTCTTTTGTTTTGAGAGAGGCGCGAATTCCTACTGCATTGAGATCGGCGGCAAACGCCTCAGCGATCGGCTTCGGAGTCGGGAAGTAGGGACGAGAGACGGGCATATACCACAAATCCATCTCGAAGCCGTTGGGATAGCCTGCTTGAGCCAGCAGTTCTTTAGCTTTTTGAGGGTTGTAGTCATATTCTTTTAAGGCTGAAGACTGCGCCCACGCGAGCGTAGACGGCACAAAATGAGGCGTGCTTTCTGCCAAGTCTCCCCAAAAGGCTTTGACGATCGCGGGTCGATTAATGGCATGAGCGATCGCTTGCCGAACTCGCACATCAGCTAGTGGTTTATAAGTCGGATTGAGTGCCAGATAGCCGACATTAAACGAAGGTCGGGCAACGGCAGTGAGATTGGAGTCTCGATCAATTTCTGCCTTTTGATCGGGCGCAAGATCGACGGTAAAATCAAGCTGTCCGGCGCGGAGTTGTGCCAGTCGTGCGGCAGGATCGGTAATAAATCGCATCACCAATTGATTGCTTTTCGGAAATCCAGCGTTCCAATAATTGGGATTTTTTTCGAGAACAATGCGATCGCCCGATCGCCATTCTTTAAACACAAATGCCCCGGTTCCAACGGCTCCGGCAGCAGGTGTGCCATAACTCGCCCCAGCTTTTTGAATCGCAGTCGGGCTAGCGATGCCAAAATAACCCGACGCGATCGTGCTTGGAAACGCCGCAAACGGTTGCTTTAACCCAAACTGAATCGTAGATTGATCGGTCACAACTACAGTCTGAAGCAGTGAGTTGGGTTCGCCTTTAGAGCCACCAAAAATCTGTTCCCAAATCTCATAAGTCTTGCCAGCGTTGCGATAGCCAAAAGGATTGTTTTTGTCCCACCAGCGATCGACGTTAAACTTCACCGCGTTGGCATCAAACTCTGTGCCATCGTGAAATTTAACGCCCTGACGCAATTTGAATGTCCAGGTTTTGCCATCGGGTGAAGTCGTCCACGAAGTTGCTAAACCGGGCTGTAATTCTGTGGTTCCTGGCTTGAATTCGAT
Source organism: Phormidesmis sp. (assembly GCA_965277365.1). Lineage (GTDB taxonomy): Bacteria > Cyanobacteriota > Cyanobacteriia > Leptolyngbyales > Leptolyngbyaceae > Phormidesmis_A. The sequence continues at coordinate 968,409 of CBDICO010000012.1, forward strand.
TAGACGGTTATAGATTTGATTGTGAACAATAATTGAGTTGCCGTCTGTAATGTTGCCCGATTCTAGATTAATAGGCTGACCACCCGACCCGTAGACCAAAACACTTGATTGAGCGATTCCACTAGAGGAGTTTGGAGAAGGGTTGCTGCAATTGGACGCGATGAGAGCGATCGTCACTAATGCTGCTAAAAATCCAGGTTGCCAAGCGTGTTTAAGTTGATATCGAACTTGTTTCAGAAATTTTTTCACAGCGTTTTGATTCCTCGCTCCACTCATGACCATTGGCGTTTATAAATTTATTGAGGGTGAAGATCCTAGCAACGACCCAACTGCTCAGGCTTCGACTCTGTTCAGCCCTCGACTTTCCGCTAGTGGATTGAGCCAAGCCGAAGTCTACGGACAACACAGCAAGGAATTCTATTTTCGTGCATGTTTCTAACCAATCTGCGCGACCTTCTGATTCACACGCGGTTTACCAAATCGCTCCCAGGCGCTGCCACCGCGCAAAAATAACTCCATCCAGCGAGTCTCAGTGCCATCGATCGACCAGCCAGAACTGCCCGGAGCAAACGCCAACGTGCCTTCAGGAACGCGAAAACTCCCATCTGAGTAAATCGCATCACTGACCACATCGCCAACCCGAATCACGACCTTAGATTCTGGCTCTATCATCAGCGTGTGAGCCGGAATCGTGGTTTTGATGTTGCCATATCCATCGACCCAAGCGACTCGATCGCTCGGCACATCAGGAATTTGATCCGGCTTAAGGATCTCGCCTAACAAACTGAAATCTCCATTGGTGATCGCTGCCGCAGCTTGAGGAAAGACATCGCGCGATCGAAACTGTGATCCACCTCTCGAAACATTCACGATTTGTAAAACCTGAGCGTGATTTTTGATAAACGAGAGGGTAAATCCAGCGTTTACGCCAACGACTTTCACGCCATTGTTTAAGAGCGCATAAGTCAACCCCTCACCTTCGTTGTTTTGTCGGGCTTCAGGGTCATCTTGACGCGGGGCACAATTGTGATAAATCAATCGCTCTACCGGACCCGGATTTAAGCCAAGTTGAGCAATCCAAAAGCCCGTTGCCAGCGTGCTAAACGGCGGAACTGAAAGCAGATTAATCTGCGCTTGAGGAATGCCTGTCAACAGGCGTTGAGTCACTTCCGAAAAGGCAGGATCGCCCGTTCCATAGTCTGCAATCAAGCTGATAAACATGGTGAATTCCTAGTCTGACGGTTCGCCATTAGAACGTTTCTAGCTTAAACGCTTTAGAGGCAATGAAGACACGTTAAAATCAAGTGTCCACTTGGGAGAACAAACGCTTTGCCTACACTTGGAGTCAACATCGATCACATTGCCACGATTCGGCAAGCTCGACGCACGGTAGAACCCGATCCAGTCGCAGCAGCAGTCTTAGCAGAACTGGCTGGAGCTGATGGCATCACCGTGCATCTGCGTGAAGATCGGCGGCACATTCAAGATCGTGATGTACAGCTATTGCGGCAAACTGTGCGAACGCATTTAAATTTAGAGATGGCAGCGACTGATGAAATGGTAGCGATCGCCCTCACCATCAAGCCCGATTACGTCACGCTCGTGCCTGAAAAGCGCGAAGAAGTCACGACTGAAGGCGGTTTAGACATCGCTGGGCAGATCGATCGCATGAAATTCGTCGTCCATCAACTTCAGGACGCAGATATTCCCGTCAGTTTGTTTATTGATGCCGATCGCCGTCAAATTGATGCGTCTGCTGCGACGGGTGCCAAATTTATCGAGCTACATACCGGACAGTATGCTGAGGCACACACCGAAGAGAGCCGCGCTAAAGAGTTGCAAATCTTAGCAGACGGCTGTGAACACGCGATCGCTGCCCAGTTGCGCGTCAACGCCGGACACGGACTCACTTATTGGAACGTTTACCCGATCGCACAGATCACAGGCATGGAAGAATTGAATATTGGACACACCATCATCAGCCGTGCTGCCTTAGTTGGGTTAGAACGCGCCGTTCGAGAAATGAAACAAGCGATTAAAGGGAACCTGTAATGACGACTTATTACTATGTCTTGGCGAGTCAGAAGTTTTTGACCGAAGATGAACCGATCGACGAAATCTTTAAAGAGCGGACTCGCAACTATCAGGAAAACGAAAAAGAAATCGATTTCTGGCTCGTCAAACAGCCTGCGTTTCTCGAAGCGCCTGAAATGGCAGCGATCAAAGCTCAATGTCCTCAACCTGCGGCAGCGATCGTCTCCACCAACAAACAATTTATTACCTGGCTAAAGCTGAGGTTAGAATATGTGATCACAGGTGGATTCCAGGTTTCAGAAACGATTCCACAGCCGTTAGCTTCTCTGGCTACCGTTTCGTGATAATCTGCAAAGTTACTGACTCGACTCAGGTATTTGCAGCCAAAGACTATGAACCCGACGATCGTGCGCTCTTATTGGACTGGCTTAAAAGCACTTCCCGCGATCGTTGGGTTATTGGTGACAACTCCTCACGCTGCGATCGCGCAATCAAATAATCCTCAATGTCAGCCCCCCAATGCGGGTGAATATTTGCTTTTAGTGGTGAGCACCACGCCAGACGCTCAAACCAAGTTACGCAAAGTGCTGCCGAACAATACCAGCACTACGGTTTGTCGTTATTTCAATGATGTAGTGACTCGCGTTAGTGGTTTCAACACAGCAGAAACCGCGAGTTCTTGGGCGCAATATCTGACTGAGACGGTTGGGCTTCAGGCATTTGTGGCACGCCCTTCGATCGCCGGAAATGTCCCTCAGAGTCCTGCTATTACAAATCCCCCATCAGCAAGTCCCTCCAATACCCCAACGTACAATCCTCAACCTCTCGGTGCAGGCTATGCAGTTTTGGTGAACTATTTTAACAAGCCAGAGTTAGCATCCCAACTACAGCAGGCACTTAAAAAAGAGGTGGGATTAGTGTCTTACGGGCAACATCCCTATCTACTGGCAAGTTACACCACAAATCAGAGTGCGGCGAATTCCATACTACAGAGTTTGAGCGATCGGGGGTTTGTGGTCATGATTGTAGACAGTCGTCGCGTCACCTTATTGAAATCCAGCGTCCAAATTTCCCCGCCCGCCGTCGGAGAACGGTAGGTTATCGACCGAACGCAAATTCTGCGCCGAATGAAATCGCAATCCCTAAAATCGAGCCGACAATGACTTGAACGGGAGTATGTCCTAACAATTCTTTGAGGCGATCTTCGGTGAATTGATGTTCTCCCTGAAAGAATTCGTCGATGATTTGATTGAGAATTCGGGCTTGCTTACCCGCCGCCTGACGGACTCCTGCTGCATCGTACATAACGACGATCGCCACGATCGTGGCGATCGCAAACTCACTGCTTGCCCATCCTGAAGTCTGCCCAACTCCAGCCGCGAGAGCCGTCACCAAAGCAGAGTGAGAACTTGGCATTCCGCCGCTTTCAACCACCACCCGAAAGTTTAATTTGTGATTTTTAATCAATTCAACAATCAACTTAGTTGCTTGAGTTAACAGACAGGCAAAGATCGCAACGAGCAGCACTCTGTTATCAAGTAAGTCGCCAAAGTCCTGCATTTTTTAAAAGATGAGGGATGAAATATTAGTGGGTACGGGCTGTGATGAAATCAGCGATCGCCATCAGGGGCAAGGCACGATCGCCGAACCCTACGACTTCTGATTTGGCTTGCTCGATTAGCTGTTGGGCTTGGCGTTTCGACTCCTCGATTCCCCAAAAGCTAGGATAGGTCGCCTTTTGAGCGCGTAAATCTTTGCCGACCGATTTGCCCAACTCTTCTTGAGTCGAGGTGATGTCTAGCACGTCATCGACAATTTGAAACGCTAGCCCGATCGCTTGAGAATATCGAGACAATCGCTGCACATCGGTTTCAGTGGCTCCAGCGATGATCCCACCACTGACGACCGAGGCTTCTAGCAAGGCAGCCGTTTTGTGGGCATGGATGAAGTTGAGCGTTTCAATTTTTACATCACACGCACCTTCACAGTACAGATCGACCACCTGACCGCCAACTAGCCCCGCTGCACCCACAGCTCGACCGAGACGGGCAATCACCTTCATTAAGCGATCGGTAGGAACGTCTTTGGTCTCTTCAGCGATGTGCTCAAAAGCGTATGCCAGCAATCCGTCGCCAGCCAGAATCGCGACCGCTTCGTTAAACACTTTGTGATTGGTCAGCTTGCCCCGACGATAATCGTCGTTGTCCATCGCGGGCAAATCATCATGAATCAGCGACATGGTGTGAATCATTTCCAGCGCACAGGCGGTCGGCATCGCCATCTCGATCGTGCCGCCCATCAGTTCACACGTCGCCAAACAGAGAATCGGACGCAACCGCTTGCCACCTGCCAGCAGCGAATAGCGCATCGCCTCATATATCTGTTCGGGGTAGATCACCGGGAGGGAGCGATCGAGGGCAGCTTCTACCTGTTCTTGCCTAGTCGATAGATAAGCGCGCAAGTCAAACTGAGAGGCTCGTCTTGAAAATTGTGTTTCGTCCGTCACTACCATAGGTTCCCTCCTAACATCCCTCGCAGTCACTTCTGAACAGAGAGTTGTGAATGTTGAATCTTCAACTCGCCATTCAAAATTTTTGGCGATAGCTCCATACTGTATTGTGCAACAGCATGGTCACAGTCATCGCGCCAACTCCACCCGGAACCGGGGTTAAATATCCGGCAACAGGCAGGACTGCCTCAAAATCAACGTCACCGACTAATCGACTTTTGCCAGTTTCGTCGGTGATGCGGTTGATGCCGACATCGACCACCACTGCGCCCGGTTTGACCATCTCAGGGGTGATTAGCCTTGGGCGACCTACGGCGGCAATCAGAAGGTCAGCACTGCGAGCGATCGCCCCCAAATCATGCGATCGAGAGTGGGCGATCGTCACTGTCGCGTCAGCTTCTAATAACAGGAGCGCGATCGGTTTTCCTACTAAAATACTACGACCCATGACGACCGCTTGTTTACCTTTGAGATCAATTTGATAAGCTTCTAAAAGCCGCATCACTCCAGCCGGGGTGCAGCTTCTCAGCCCTAGTTCACCGCGCACCAACCGTCCGAGATTCAGAGGGTGCAGCCCATCGGCATCTTTATCGGGGTCGATTTGGTTGAGCAACGCTACGGAGTCCAAGTGATCCGGCAGGGGCAACTGGACTAAGATGCCGTCTACCCGATCGTCGCGATTAAGTTCTTGAATGGTCTGTTCTAACTCAGCCTGAGTCGCGTCTGCTGGAAAATGTTTGCCATAAGAAGCAATCCCGACAGTGGTACAAGCGCGTTCTTTATTTCGCACATAGGCAGCGCTAGCGGGATTGTCACCCACCATCAAAACGGCTAGACCCGGAGGGCGTTGATAGCTGGCTTGCAGTGTTTGAACCTGCTGGGCTAACTCTGCTTGCATTCGTTGGGCTAGAGCTTTGCCGTCAAGAAGTTGGGCTGTCATAAAAAATGAAACGGTGAGTGATGAATTTTGAGTGAGAACAAATTCAAAATTCTGGGTGCTCTGAGTATCTTTTAGGTCAAGAAAGAGTACGATCGCCATGAAAAAACCCGATCGGTGCTAATACCTCGATCAACTTCTCCTAGCATTGCAGACTTAGTTTACCGTGGAATGCCTTGCTGATAGTCTCTGAGAACGGTTGAATCAGGCTCGATGTTGCCGTCTATTCGTCAAAACAGGTAGGTGAGCGATGCGATCGAACGTCTCAATAAACTTCTTGCAAAAGTCCGAAGATGCCCTCATCTCCCAACCCTTTCTCCCAAGCTTGAGAAGAGGGGAGCCAGATTTCAAAGTGCCTCTCCCACCTGTGGGAAAGGCACTTAGGGTGAGGGGAGGGGCTTTTACAAAAAGTCTAATTCTCATGCGCGGGTTTGGACTGTCTCTGTTAGTTGGGCTAGTGGGTTGTAGTAGTCCGGTTCTCCAACCAGAAAAGACAACGTTTCATCCTGAAGCAATGCTTTCGAGCCTCGACTTTAGCACCGCTAAGATTGGCGAGTTGCAAAAGCAGAAAACCGATTTTACGGTTCACTTACAGGGCAAAACGGGTGCCCTAGCGCCGTTAGCAGGGTTGAGCGCCTACGAGCTTCAAGACTCGACGGGCAAAATTTGGGTCGTGACAAAAAGTTCACCTCCCGCACCCGGAACAGAAATCAAAGTCACCGGAAAAGTCCGCTATCAGCGTATTGTGTTGGATGGCAGGGATCAAGGGTCGATTTATATCGAACAAGAGGGAACCGCCGAACCCGTTCCAGTCAATAAATCGTAGAGTCATGAATTGCGTAGATAACTGTGCGAAAGACGATCGGGTGCAAGTCGCGATCGCGATTCTGTATCAAGACAATCGATTTTTGATGCAGCTTAGAGACAACGATCCCCGCATCGTCCATCCGGGCTGTTGGGGCTTTTTTGGAGGACACATTGAGCCAGGAGAAAGCCCAAAAATCGCCGTTCAGCGAGAATTGGTTGAAGAAATTGGCTACACGATGCCCAGTGTGACAAAATTTGAGGACTACAGCGACGAAAAAGTGATTCGTCACGTCTTTCATGCGCCTCTGACCGTGGGACTTGAGAAACTTGTCCTGATGGAAGGCTGGGATCTAGGATTGCTCTCAGTAGAAGATATTATTCGAGGTGATTGTTTCTCCGATCGAGCCAACCAAGTTCGACCGTTGGGCACAACTCATCGACAAATTTTGCTAGACTTCATCGAAGCAAATCGTCCAATTAATGATTAAAAATAGTACATAGGCTCTATTTTTAATTGCGCACTCTTTTAACTATGGATTTGGTGAGATTGCAAAAAGCCCTGTCTGTCGAGGCAGAGCATGGATTTAACAACCTGGAGGGAAATCAATATCACTTCGGTGAATTTTTGCGTCTCAATTTCAGCCAGCCGGACGCGACATTGCCCGATCGAGATCAAAACCACTGTCAAGAAATCGCCTCTCAGTTTGCCAGCTATGCCGATCTGACATTTTCTCAGCGTCAGCATTTGGTGGCTGAGACGCGACGATTTCTATTTCAGGTCAAAAAAGCCTCTGAGGAAACCGAGAAAAAATCGACCTACTCTGCCGAGCAGCCATCCGTTAAGAAATCGATTGCGAATCTGCGCACAAGCCCGATCGTCGAATCAAATCACAACATTTCGCTTGATCAATCTCTCACATATCTTCCGGGAGTTGGACCCAAAAGTGCTGAGAAGCTGGCAAAACTGGGGTTGCTCACCGTGCGAGACATGCTCTATTACTACCCACGAGATCACCTTGACTATGCGCGTCAGGTCACGATTAGAGAGTTGAAAGCAGGTGAAACTGTGACTCTGATCGGGACGGTGAAAAGCTGTAGTTGTTTTACCAGTCCGCGCAATAATAAGCTGACGATCGTCGAACTCGTGATCCGCGACTCGACGGGACAGATGAAAATCAGCCGCTTCTTTGCCGGAACTCGCTACAGCAATCGCGGTTGGCAAGAACAGCAGAAGCGTCAATATCCAGTTGGGGCAGCGATCGCGGCATCGGGTTTTGTGAAAGAAACCAAGTTTGGCATGACCTTAGAAGATCCCGATCTAGAGATTTTGGGGCAAGCGGACGACGAGATTGATTCATTAACCGTCGGGCGAATTGTGCCAATTTATCCGCTCACTGAGGGCGTTGGGGCAGATTTAGTTCGACGGACGATGACCACGGCATTGGGAGCGGTCGATCGCCTGCAAGAAGCTCTGCCCAAAGGCTTGCGCGATGAATATGGGTTGATTGGTCTGGCGGAGGCAATTTCTCACATTCACTTCCCGCCTGACAGTGCCGCGCTAGACGCTGCTCGTCGTCGCCTCGTCTTTGACGAATTTTTCTATCTGCAATTGGGCTTGCTCAACCGTCGTAAGAATCAGCAGCACATCCAAGCCAGCGCTGTGGTTGCGCCGACGGGAAAGCTGATCGATGATTTCTATAAACAACTGCCGTTTGAACTCACAAACGCTCAAAATCGCGTCGTCAACGACATTCTCAATGATCTGCAAAAACCCGTCCCAATGAATCGCTTAGTTCAGGGCGACGTGGGATCGGGCAAAACCGTGGTTGCCGTGATTGCGCTGTTAGCCGCGATTCAGTCAGGCTATCAAGGCGCGTTGATGGCTCCAACCGAGGTTTTATCAGAACAGCACTATCGAAAATTGGTCGGTTGGTTCAATCTGCTGCATCTGCCTGTGGAGTTGCTGACAGGCTCGACCAAAGCTGTTAAACGTCGCGAGATTCACGCCCAACTCGAAACCGGAGAACTGCCCTTACTCGTTGGCACTCACGCGCTGATTCAAGACACCGTGAACTTTTATCGGTTGGGCTTGGTTGTGATTGACGAACAGCATCGCTTTGGAGTTCATCAACGGGCAAAACTTCAGCAAAAGGGGGAACACCCTCATGTGTTGACGATGACCGCAACCCCGATCCCTCGAACGCTGGCATTGACCCTTCACGGCGATTTAGATGTCAGTCAAATCGATGAGTTGCCGCCGGGTCGAAAGGCGATTCAAACCACGGTGCTGGCGGGTCGAGAACGCCTAAAAGCCTATGAGCTAATGCGGCGTGAAGTCGCTCAAGGTCGCCAGATTTATGTGGTGTTGCCTCTAGTTGAAGAATCAGAAAAATTGGATTTGAAATCGGCGATCGACGAACATCAAGAACTTCAGGAAAAGGTCTTTCCCGAATTTAAAGTCGGCTTGCTGCACGGGCGAATGTCGTCTGCTGAGAAAGACGCATCGATTACTCAATTTCGAGACAACCAGACTCAAATTCTCGTCTCGACCACCGTCGTTGAAGTCGGGGTTGATGTCCCCAATGCGTCAGTGATGCTGATCGAACATGCCGATCGCTTTGGGCTGTCGCAACTGCACCAGCTTCGCGGTCGAGTCGGTCGAGGGGCGGCTCAGTCATTTTGTCTGCTGATGAGCAGTTCTAAAACCGAAACCGCCCGTCAACGGCTTAAGGTGTTGGAGCAATCACAAGACGGATTTTTTATCTCAGAAATGGATATGCGATTTCGAGGTCCCGGTGCAGTGTTGGGGACGCGACAATCAGGTTTGCCAGATTTTGCGCTGGCGAGTTTGGTAGACGATCAAGAAGTGCTGGAACTGGCGAGAAGTGCGGCAGAGAGAACGATCGAGAAAGATCCCACGCTCGAAAAATGGGCAGCCATGAAAGCCGAACTTGAGTATCGCTATCAGCGCTTAATGGGAGGCGCGATTTTGACTTAGAGACTTGCGTAAAAATAGAATCCATCGCGGCGTTGTCCGTGGATTTCGACTTCGCACCCACGAGCAGTTATGAACCTATTAGCTGAGAGTCGAGAGCGAAGCGAAGTTGAAGCCCGATCGGTTGGGATTTTATTAAACCGCAGATCCTTTAGGCTTTCTTAAAGGGCTTGAAGAACGATCGAACTTTTCTCAATAGATACGACCAAAATCCTTTAGAAACCTTCTCAAATTTGTAATAGAACAGGACATCGACGATATCTTCTAGCTTCATTGGCTCTAGATAAGAGACGACTTTATCGACTAAAGGATCGGCATCTTCTAGATATTTTTTCATGCCCAACTTTTCCGAAACTTTCCACTTTGCAAGGAAGGTTTGATGCATTTCTTTCTGATAGTCATCAAAATCGTTTCTTTGACCATCTAAATATTCTTGGATGTATCGGCAGGCGATTTCAGAACTGAGCATCGCATGTCGAATTCCCTCGCCACCTAAGAAATTGATGGTTGAAACAGTGTCCCCGATCGCGATTAAATTATCTCGACTATAAACATCATTCAACCCCATACTATATTTGACAGTTGCGCCGTGAATATCAGTAATTTTGTAGAATTCCGGTTTGATGTAATCGTGAATAATCAATTCGATATAATGTTTAAGCGGCTCGGTTTCTTTGACGACTCGATGCTCACCATTGACGATTCCTGCACCCACCTTTAGTTTATTTCCCTCCATCGGAAAAATCCAGGAATAGCCTTTAGGAATCCATTTATGACCTAAGAAAAACGTTAATGCCTCAGCATTTTTTTGATAGGATTGCTCATCGACTTCGATTAAATATTCGACACCAGTTCCGGTCGTGAATTTAGATTGAAGATCTCCCTTTTGAAGGATTAGCGATCGATTCGGTCCCGTTGCATCAACTAAAATCTTTGTTCTAACTAAAATCTCTTCCCCAATGAGATTATTTTTAATCGTGATGACTGTTTCATCTTGCTGAGTTTGGTGACTGACATATCGGCATCCCATCCATACTTCGCCTCCATGAGCAGTCACGTCTTCGGCTAAAAATTCTCGCAGCTTCGTGAAATCTAAAACACTTCCCAGCATCTTTTCAGATTTCCAAGCTCCACGTTTACTAGACGTGACGATGACTAATTGATTCCAAAAACTGCCCGCTACAGTTTCGGGTAGGTCAAATTTTTCTAAGGTTTCTAAAGGAGTTCCGGCACTAGAAAAACTGTTTTTAGTAAAGTCTTTGAAGCGCTCAATTAACAAAACCTTTCGACCCGATTTTGCTAAAGTTCGGGCACATTGTCCTCCAGCCGGACCGCCACCTACTACTACAACATCAAACTTCTTCATCGAGCTTTTTTGAGTTAACTAGATTTCTTCGATCGCTTCTCAATTTCTACCCGAAACGCTTCTTCCTGTTCCTTCCATTCTTCTAGTGTTTTAGGTGGAGAAAACCAAACCGCCTCAGAATCGGGACTGCGACGGGCAAAAAAAGCTTCTAGCGCACTAATATCTTCTCGGTGCTCAAGGCAGTAGGTTCTCAGTTCTGCATTGCTCATCTCTTCATAATTTGGCTTCATAAAATGAATCTCCACTTTCCATCACGGGGAATTACGATTTGCAGTTCTTCACCAGCAAAGATGTATATTTCACCAGTTCCATCGCTAAATCGAAACAGCTCAACGCTGCGGTAAAAGTTAGAAATCATTTGGCAAACGCAAACGCTGGCGAAGTTTTGTTCAGCAGTCGGTAAAATAACTCACTCCTCAATTTTGCCACAGTTATTTTTGCACCTCTGCGTACCCTGTGCGCTTGAATGGTTAACTCAGAAGCCATTTCAGAGTTAAGTAGCATTTGGTAAGACGTAACCGCTAAGGTAAACTTTTATTACAGAGTTTTCTCAAATTTATCTTATGCTTCGCCAAATCATTCTCAAGACTTTACTGGTTTGCTGCCTGATCCTGCTTGCTACATTTAACGTTGTACCCAACGCACTAGCTCTAGGCGGCAAATTGCCTCCCGTCAATGCACCCGCTCCAGAATTCACGCTACCGACCAACACGGGAGACGGCAACATCTCGCTAACAGACTATCGCGGAAAGTGGGTTGTCGCCTACTTCTACCCCAAAGATTTTACGTCGGGTTGCACGATCGAAGCCCGCAAGTTTCAGCAAGACATGCCCCAATATCTCGATCGCAACGCTCAAATTGTGGGCATCAGCGCTGATGATGTCGATTCTCATGCAGAATTTTGTGATTCTGAAGGGCTAAAGTTTCCCCTGCTCGCCGACACGACGGGCGCAATCAGCAAAGCCTATGGCTCTTGGATGGGCATCGTTTCATCGCGGCACAGCTTTATTATTGACCCTCAAGGAACCCTCAAAGCCACGTTCACTGGGGTAAATCCGATCGTCCACAGTCGAGAAGTGCTTGCCAAACTCGACGAACTTCAAAAACAAGGGTGAATCTTATCCAAAGTCCCTGGCTCCTTTAGAATTGATGAAAGTCGATCAGTGAGCGATATGGATTTTGAGCCTGAGATATCAGATAGAGTTGACTTTGCTGACCCCCCTGCACGCAAACCTTTGGAACTCTTGCGAGACACCGAGCGATCGCTACGACTCAAAACCGTCACCGCGATCGCTCCTCTTCTGCCGTCAGAGATCGCCATGAATTTAGGGGAAGCCTCTCAAGTTGCAGACGAGTCTCTCGATCGGTTGGCAGACATTGATATTGATAACATCACCGACGCAGACCTCAAACCCGCCCGAATCATAATGGGGTTAACCTTCACTGGGTTTGGCGGACTGATGATGGTGTTTCTGCTGTTTTATCTCTGCACACTGCATCCTGAATTAACGCCAACCAGCCAGATTCAACACTATTGGTATCAATATGTCTGGTTTGTCAGCATGGGCGTAGCGGGTTTAGCAATGTTGGCACGAGAAGCCATGCGTCCGATCGATGATGATTAGGGAATGGCATCCAAAGCATTGAGCAGGCTTCGACTTCGGTCAGCCCTCAACTTCAGCCAGCGGGTTGAGCGAAGTCAAAACCTACAGACAACGGCAGGAGATTTTGTTTTTACCCAGATTAGCGGTTGTTTTGCAGTTCTCCCTTGGGGTAATCGCCACGCTAGAAACAGCCCTTCGGCAAAGTCGTGAAACAGACCAATCGAAAGTCGGAGCTTGGTTAATGGCTCAGTTTCAACAACCTGGCTAAAGAGCATTTTGAGAATTGTTAAACCAGGATCGCTTGAGGTTGAGACTTGATCGATCGAGCCAAATCTTGCAGCATCTTGACCGTAGTCCCAAAATCAACACAGGCATCCGTCACACTTTGCCCGTAGGTAAGTTGACTTAAATCGGCTGGAATTGACTGACTTCCGGCGACGAGGTGACTCTCGATCATCACGCCCATGCAGTGACGAGAGCCGCTTGCAACTTGCTCGGCGATCGACTGAAGTACGATCGTTTGGCGATTGTGATCTTTGCTGCTGTTGCCGTGACTGCAATCAACCATCAACGGGGTCGAAATGCCCTGCTTGATGAGTTGGCTAACCGCTTCTTCAAGGTCAGCCGCTCCGTAATTAGTTCCCCCTTTGCCGCCTCGCAAAATGATGTGACAGTCAGGATTGCCTGTCGTACCAACAATGCTGGCTAACCCCTGAGCATTGATGCCTAGAAAATGGTGGGGATGATTGGCAGCGAGTATTGCATGAATTGCAGTTAACAAATTGCCATCGGTACTATTCTTAAAGCCCACGGGCATCGATAACCCGGATGCCATTTCGCGATGGGTTTGGCTCTCGGTGGTGCGGGCACCGATCGCGCTCCAGGTAATCACATCGGCGATGTATTGCGGAATGATCGGATCAAGCAATTCGGTCGCGCTGGGCATTCCTAAATGAGCCAGATCGATCAACAGTTTGCGAGCCGTTCGCAACCCGGTATTGATGTCATAGCTCTCATCTAAATGGGGATCGTTGATCAGTCCTTTCCAACCTGTGGTGGTACGCGGTTTTTCAAAGTAGACGCGCATGACGATCTCTAAGCGATCGGACAATTCAGTCCGCAGGTGCATCAGCTTTTGCCCATATTCGTAGGCAGCGTCTACGTCATGAATTGAGCAAGGTCCGACAATAACGAGTAAGCGATCGTCGTCACGGTTGAGAATTTTGCGAATCCGATCGCGAGTGGTGGCAACGAGCGCAGCGGCGGTTTCGGTGAGCGGGATTTCTTCTTTGAGGGCTGTTGGAGCCATTAACGTTCTGGTTTCAACGACGTGCAGGTCTTGGGTCTTATGCATGGAGTCAACTATCCAACAGACATCAGTAAGCGCCACTTAAGGCTAAGGTAAAAAAATTCACCTTAAACAGTATATCAGGGCACACTCGATCGTTGGGGATCTCGATCGTCTTTTATTCATCAGGAGTTGCGGGAAATTGAAGCGGTGACTCGTCAATCCATAACGCTTCAAGTATCGGTCAGAGTTCAACCCACTTGAGTAGCACGGTGCTTTGTAGATATCGCAAAGGTCACATCTTGCTGATCAGCGCTTATAGCAATGCCTGAATATCTTTCGCCAAATCCTCCGGCTTCGCGGTTGAGGGATAGCGTTTAACAACTTTTCCATTGCGATCGACCAGAAATTTGGTGAAGTTCCACTTAACACCCTCAGTACCAAAAATGCCAGGGGCGGCTTTAGTCAAATACTGATATAACGGATGGGTATTGCTCCCGTTTACCTCGATTTTCTGAAAAAGTGGGAAGGAAACCCCAAAGTTAGTTTCACAAAAGGACTGAATTTGGTCTGAGTTTCCTGGCTCCTGCCCTCCAAATTGGTTACAGGGAAATCCTAAAACGACCAATCCTTGCTTGGCATACTGATCGTACAACGCCTGTAGCCCTTGATATTGAGAAGTAAAGCCACACTGACTAGCCGTATTTACAATCAGTAAAACTTTGTCTTTGTAGGTCCTTAATGACAACGGATTCCCATCGATGCCTGTTGCGGAAACGTCGTAAATCGATGCAGGTGCTTGTGCTGTCATCGGGTCAAATACTCCCCTAATGTGAAACATTGTTTGAATATCTTACTGTGGTTCACTCAAGATGATTCTGTAGACTCCTTTGAAAGGACTGTTTCACAACGCAACAGATGTCCTAATGAGTATTTAGGATTAGGTTCAGAGCCGATCGTACTACTGCACTTTGAGCCAGCATCACCTGATATTAATGACCCGATGGAGTTTTGTCAGAGGACGATCGAGCAACAGGTTCTCTCGATCGCTGACCACCATCATGCCCATCTAGCGAGCCATCCACCGTAGCAATGGCGGGAGTGGGCGGCGGCGATTTGCGAAAGCGACTGGCTGCTGACTTGATGACGACGTAGAGAACCGGGACGATAAACAAGCTGAGAACGGTTGCGACGCACATTCCCCCGACGATCGCCGTTCCTAATGATTGTCGGGCTGCGGCTCCGGGACCGGTAGCTAACACAAGGGGCATTGCGCCAGCGACGGTTGCGATCGCGGTCATGAGAATGGGGCGTAATCGTTCTCGACAGGCTTCGGTCACCGATCGGGCGATCGTTTCACCGTGTTCTCGCTGTTGGTTGGCAAACTCTACAATCAGGATCGCGTTTTTACTTGCCATCCCAATCAGCATCACGAATCCGATTTGGGTGTAGACATCGTTTGCCGTACCGCGTAAAAGAACGGCTACCAGTGCTCCCAAAATTGCCAGAGGCACGGTGAGCATGATGATCAGCGGGTCAATGAAGCTTTCATATTGGGCTGATAGCGTCAGAAAAACGAAGATGATCCCGAGCGCGAAGATGAAAATCGCGGCACCACCTGACTGAAGTTCTTCAAGCGAAAGCCCTGACCACTCGTAGCCAAAGCCTCTGGGCAGAGTTTCTTGAGCAACCGTTTCCATCGCGGTGATTGCCTGACCCGAACTTGAGCCGGGGGCAGCAGATCCGTTGATTTCGACCGATCGGAATAGGTTGTAGTGCGTGATGATTGAAGGACCGTTGATCTGAGTGATTTTCACCAGGTTGCTCAGCGGAATCATTTTCCCAGGTTGTGTCCCGTTTGCAGCGCTGCGGACATAGAGCCGCTTAATATCGTCGGGATTTGACCGAAACTGACTATCGGCTTGGACATAGACTCGATAGGCGCGATCGAACTGGTTAAAGTCGTTCACGTAAGTCGATCCTAGAAAGATTTGCAGCGTGCTGAAGATATCTTGTAGTGAGACTTGCAGTTGGTTTGCCCGCACCCGATCGACTTCGACCGAAATCTGAGGCGTGTTGGCGTTAAAGTTAGGTCGCAGCCCCGTCAGAGCAGGACTTTGAGGCGATGGATAGGTGGTGGCTCGACCGAGAAATTTACCGAGGGTTTCACCGAGAGCGGCAAAGCCTAGCCCTGTGCGGTCTTGCAGGTGAAACTCAAAGCCACCAAAGCTGCCGATGCCCGGAATGGCAGGCAGGTTGAACGGCAAAACAACCGCCTCCTGAATCGATGCCAGCTTGGGAAATAAACCAAACGGTCTTGGGAAGAACCCACCGATGATCGCCTTTAAGGATTGGTTGGCTCCAGTTCGGTCTTCCCACGGCTTGAGGGTGGCAAAAATTAGACCATTGTTTGGAGTGGCTCCGCTAAAACTAAAGCCGCCGATCGCAAAGATATTTGAGATTTCGGGCTGCTGCTTGAGAATCGCCTCAGCTTTTTCTAATACGTGCTCGGTGTAGTCGAGTGAGACTCCTTCAGGTGCCTGAACAACGGTGATAAACACCCCCTGATCCTCATCGGGAATGAAGGCTTTAGGGACAAAGTTATAGACAAAATAAGTTAACACTAGCGCGAGTGAGAAGACCGCTATCACCAGTCCTTTGCGCCGAATCACGCTGCCAACGCCGCGACTATAGCTTTCGCGAGTGTGGTCGATCGCCCAGTTAATGCGATTGAAAAACCAGTTGTTGGGGGTTTGTCCGCGTCTGAGCAACAGCGCGGATAACATCGGCGTGAATGTGATCGCATTAAACAGGGACACTGTGATGGAGAAGGCGATCGTCAACGCAAACTGTCGATAAAGCTGTCCCGTTGTGCCTGGGAAAAATGCCACGGGAACAAACACCGTGATCAACACAACCGATGTGGCAATAACCGGACTAATTAGCGTATTCATTGAGGCGATCGCTGCCTCAATGGGTCGCAACCCCTCATCTTGAATGCGACGGGTGATATCTTCAACAATGACGATCGCATCATCGACGACGAGACCTGTTGCTAACGTTAATCCGAACAGGGTCAGCGTGTTAATTGAGAAGTTGAGCAGTTTGACGAAGATAAAGGTGCCGATCAGCGCGACGGGAATCGCGATCGCGGCAATCAGCGCCGATCGCCAGTTCTGCAAAAACAGGAAGATCACCCCAATCACCAGCGCGATCGCTAGGATTAGCGAAGTGATCACTTCTTTGGTGCCCGCTTCGATAAAGGTGGTGGTGTCGAACGCGATCGCGTAGCGCATTCCTGGCGGAAAATTCCCAGAAAGTAAGCGAATCTCTTCTTTAATGGCTTTTGCAACGTCGAGAGCGTTGCTACCAAACTGTTGGTTAATGCCAATGCCAACACCCCGGTGAGTGACTCGATCGTTGGGCGTGAATCGCAACACCGATCCATAATTCTCGGCTCCTAACTCAGCCCGACCAACATCACTCAGTTTGATCAGCGTTCCAGTAGAGGTGGTTTTGACGACGACATTGCCAAACTCTTCGGCATCTTTGAGTCGCCCTTGAGCCGTGACCGCATATTGATACTGCTGTCCGGGCTGGGCGGGTGGCTGTCCGATCTGTCCGGCTCCGACTTGAATGTTTTGCTCTTGAAGGGCAGTGACGACATCTTGAGGCGTGAGCGATCGACCCGCTAGTCGTTCGGGGTCGAGCCAGAGTCGCATTGCATATTTGCGTTCTCCAAAAATCTGCACCCCGCCAACCCCTTTGACCCGCTTAATCGCGTCGGAAATGTAGAGGTCGGCGTAGTTGCTGAGATAGATATCATCGTAAAGATCCTTTCCAGCTTTTTCATCGCGATCGGAATATAGCCCGATCGCCAGCAAAAAGTTATTGTTGGCTTTGGTCACCTGCACGCCTGTCTGGGTCACAGGTCCTGGTAAGCGTGACTGCACGGTTGAGACGCGATTTTGCACATCGACGGCTGCTAAATCTTGATCGCGTCCTAAATCGAACGTTAAAGCAATATTGCTCGTTCCGGTGCTGGCACTGGTGGATTTAATGTATTTCACCCCATTAATGCCGTTCAATTCCCGCTCTAGGAGGTCGGTGACGGTCGATTCTACCACTTCAGCGTTTGCGCCCACATAGTTTGAGGTGACGTTTACCTGGGGTGGCGCAAGGTCGGGATATTGAGCGATCGGTAAGGTCGGAATGCAGGCGATCCCCAAGAGCGTAATTACGATCGAGCACACGGTCGCAAACACGGGACGTTGAATAAAGAAATTAGAAATCGACAGAATCATACAGACTCGTAGGGGGTGAAGGGTGAGAGATTCTAGGATCTATCTACAAATTCAATTGGCTTCGTTGAGAGCGGTTGAGATCTTCCCAACATCCTAAAAAGGGAGACTTTGGATAGATTTCTTCCCCCTTTTAAGGGAGATGGGAAATCTCTTACGGGTTGCAGATACGTCCTAATCAACCGATACGCTCAGATCTTAATTAGGGGCTTCTGCGATCGGGGCGCAGTTTTGCAGTTGCAGAATGCCCGATGTGACGATGCGATCGCTGGCGCTCACTCCTTCTAAGACTTCTTGATCGTTACCGACGATTTTGCCTAACTTGATGGGTTTTTGAGCCGCCACTAATTGGTCTGGCTCGACGGTTGCGGCTTTGCCTCCGGGTGCAGCCGCAGGTGCCTCGCATCCTGATTCTTTAAAGGGAGCAGCGACGAACAGAAAGTCTCTGCCTCCGAGTCGGGAAATTGCCGAGGTCGGCACTAATATGCCCGGACTGTTTGACCAAATGACTCTGGCGCGCACAAACTGCGAGGAGCGCAAGTTACCTGGGTTGTCGAAGGTGGCTTTTGCCTGCACCGACTGAGAAGCCGCATCGACGTTGGGGGCAACAAACGAGATTCGCCCTGTCTGCACTTCTCGATTTTGGTCATCTACTAGCTTGACGGGTAGCCCTATTCTGAGAGCCGATGCTCGCTCTAGAGGAACCTGAAGCTGAATGTCTAACTGCTGATTTTGAGTCACACTCATCAGTTGAGTTGTCGGACTCAATTGATCCCCCACCTTGATGGGAACATCTCCGATCGTCCCCGTAAATGGAGCCGTCACGGTGTAGTCTCGCAGTTGAGCTTGCCCTTCAGAAATGTTTGCCTGTGCTTGCTCTAGTGCCCGTTCGTTTTTGGTGACACCTGAGCGGGTGCGACTGATCACCGATCGCTGTGCCTGCACATCGGCTTCGGCTTGTCGCAATGAAGCTTGTGCCGTTCTCAGGGTGTTGAGTCGTTGATCTAAGATTTGTTGGCTAGAGGCTCCTTGATTGGTGAGGTCTTGATAACGGGCATATTCTTGTTGACTTAGCTGAACATTGGCGGCGGCGGCGGCGCGTTGAGCTTCGAGCGATCGTAGGGTGTCTCCTGCGTTAGTGACATCGGCTTGAGCAGACTCAATATCGGCGCTGGCGGTTTGGGCGGCAGCAGTGCGGCTGGCAACTTGGGCACGCTGTTCGGCAGCATCGATTTGCAGGAGCGTCTGACCTGCGGTGACGCGATCGCCCGCTTTGACGTAGATCGCTGAGACCTGCCCAGACACTCGCGGTTGGAGTGTGACTGATTGACGCGAATCTAAACTAGCCGCATAGTCAGAACTATCGGCGATCGTCGCTGTTTTGGGGTTAGAAAGTGGGACGGGAGTTGGGTGTGACTTCATCTGACCCGCCATCATCATCGGCAAGATGACTCGACTAAACACGATCCAGCCGACTCCGCCCAACAGTGCCAGGATAATCAGTGCCGGAATTAGAAATCGTCGCCAGCGAGGAGGACGCGATTTGTTTGAAGGATTGGAGTCTTGTGGAAGGATTGGATCTACGGTCGTAGACCGACTCACTAAATTTCGATTGATGTCTTCGCCACTCATGAATCTCCAACCTGTTAAATGAAGAGTTAAGCCGGGGAGCGATCGGGTAAAAAATAGTTTAGGTTACTAAATCGATTTACTTGAATAATTAAAAGTTCACACTGAGTATATCGTAGTGAATAGATTACTACGGGTACGAATCGTTAAGCTTCTTCCTTTTGACAGAGTTAGAGTGGGGTGGTTGGATGTGGGCATAGAGCGTTGAGTTTGGACCTCCAACGATCGAGCTTTGAACTCAAAACTTGGAGCTTGGAACTCGAACGATCGAGCTTTAATCTCAAAACTTGCAGCTTTGAACTCGAACGATCGGGCTTTAATCTCGAAAAGAGGGTTGACCTGGTCGCTTTCCCTTTCCCTAGAGTAGGCTAGTGGTGCTTCTCTAGATGCTTTTGGATATTGCGATGACACTTGACCCGTTTTCCTCTGCGATCGCCCTAGAAATTAGCAAGATTGTCATCAAAAGTGTTTGGGAGGGCGGAGGTAAAGCGGCTGCTTGGATGGGTGGAGGCTTGAACGATGCGAAGAAAACTCTAATCTTCCGGGCTGGCGAGAAGTATGTCGAGAATTACGAGAAGCGTCACGGCATTCTCAAAGTGTTGGGGATGCGAGAACCTGTAACGCTGGAGAGCGTGTATGCAGCCGTGCAGTTTTTAGACGATCGAGCCTTACAACGGTTTGAATCGGTACAAGCCCTCGAAGACACCTATCGACTCGCGGCAGGTCGCAGTTTTCAGGGGAAGGATTGCCCCAAGCAAGAAGGGTTAAAGGTCGCGAACGATAAGCAATATTTGATGGTGTTGGGCGGACCCGGAGCCGGGAAATCAACCTTTTTGCGGCGCATGGGCTTAGAGGCGCTGAAGGGAAACAAAGGAGCGTATAAACCGGGCTACATTCCGGTGTTTGTTGACCTGAAAGTGTTTAACAAAGGGGACATCAACATTGAGAAGACGATCGCCGAAGAGTTTCGCATCTGTGGCTTCCCGTCGCCCGAAGAATCGACGCAAAAACTGTTGCAGCAAGGCAAGCTGTTGGTCTTGCTTGATGGTTTAGACGAAGTGGCAACCGATCGGATGAATGAGGCGATTATCCAGATTCAAAACTTTGTCGATGCTCACAAGCAAAATCGCTATATTGCGTCGTGTCGGGTCGCGGCTTATCGTCATAACTTTCGGCTGTTTACCGATGTGGCGATGGCAGATTTTGATGATGCTCAGATCAAACAGTTTATTGACAACTGGTTTCGTCGAGAGCCTGACATCGCTGTTGATTGCTGGGAAAAATTAAATAGTGACGATCACACGGCTGCTAAAGAACTGACGCAAACGCCGTTGCTGCTGACGTTGGTTTGTTTGTTGTATGAGCGATCGCGCAAGTTTCCGACGAACCGATCGACGCTTTATGAACGGGCGCTGCGGGTGTTGCTCGAAGAATGGGCAGCCGAAAAAGGCATTCCGCAAGACGACCTTTATAAAGGGCTAGACACCAAGCGCAAAGAGATGATGTTGGCAGAGATTGCCCATGATAGCTTTCAGCAAAATCGATTGTTTTCAACTCGGCGTGAAATCACCGACCAAATTGAGCAACTGCTCAAAGAAATCTTGCCTGACGAGAAAGGCGTAGACGGAGCGAAAGTGCTGCGAAGTATTGAAGTGCAGCACGGCATCTTGGTTGAACGGGCAGATGGGATCTACTCGTTTTCGCATTTGACCCTGCAAGAATTTTTGACCGCGCAACGTATTGACGACAAGCGACAGATTGGGACATTGGTGACAGAACACCTAACTGAAAGCCGTTGGAAGGAAGTTTTTATTTTAGGAGCAGGGTTGATGCGCGGCGGAGCCGATGAACTACTATTGCTGATGGAGAAAGAAGCTCAAACTTATCTCAACACTCCAAAATTAAAAGCATTGGTCATGTGGGCAAATCAAGCAACGGCAGGATCAGCAGGAAACTCTAAGCCTGCGGCTAAACGGGCAGCAGCGATCTTCCTCGCCCTCGCCCGTGACCTCGCCCTCGCCCTCTTCCTCGCCCTCGACCTCGATATCGATATCGTCCTCGTCGACATCGACCTCGTCCGCGCCGACCTCGACCTCGCCCTCGCCCGCGCCCGCGCCCGCGCTTTTGAGAAAACAAAAATCTTTAAATCTGTAAACTTTGTTGTGTTAATCGCTCGACTAAAAGCTCTGAAAGCCCAGACTCCCGAGGACAATCAACCTGTCGAAGTCCGCCAAGCTTTTCGCGATAAAGTTCTACACACTTGGTACAACGCCCTCAATCTGGATTCAAAATTAGTCGATTTATCTGAAGCAGAAACTAAAGCGTTAGAGAACTATTTCTATGCGAACTGGCTGATGGTGCAGTGCAGACAAGCCGCCGTGCGAGTGTCGCCTACAACCTGGGAGGGCATTGAAGATCGCATGGTGACCGTGAGAGAGTAGAGTTACGTCAGATCGACGAGTGATTCTTGCTTCGTTAGTAGCAGCTTCTGCCCCCTAAATCCCCCATTCTGGGGGACTTTGAATCGGGATGTTTGGCTTAAAGTCCCCCAATTTGGGGGATTTAGGGGACTTCCTGAATTCGCAACCGGAGCAAACCACTTCTGTCGAACTGACGTTAAAGTTTGAAACTGAGAAGACATGATGGACTTTCCACTTTACACAGACGTTGTTCTTCTGCATGACATCCCAAATGAAAATCTTCGGGCTGGAGATATCGGCGCAGTCGTCGATCGTCACGACATCCCAGGACTTGAAACAGGTCATAGCTTTGAGTTCTTCGATAGGCTCGGCAACACAGTCGCGATCGCAACTCTCCCAGCAAAGATGCTTCGCCAACCCACTCAGGCAGATCGACCGACTGTTCGTTCAGAAGCGATGTCAGCTTGATTCTCACTCTTCATCAATAGAATCGTCGCGATCGTCGTCGATCGTCCCACCCAAAATACTTTTAACTAACTCATCAACAGTGACACCCCGCTTGTGAGCCATATATTCCAACATCGTTGCAACTTCAGCTTTCTGCGCTGCAACTCCAACACTAATTAGAGCCGCCGCTTGACTTGACCTGCTGCGGCTATAAAGCCAAGCGAGAATTGTTATCCAGTCGTCATCATGTTCGCCTAACGGTGGCAAGGTGATTCTTTTGGTCATAGGTTCAAGGACATGATTTCAGACTTAAATCACTATTCGTATGCGGTTTAGTGATTTTTGGTCAGGTTTGATCACTGATCTGCATAAGAGTGGTAATATTCAAGCAAGCGAAAAGCCAGTGCGTCCCGTGGAAAGTTCAGCACTGGCTCAAGCTCCAAACTCAATGGAGACACTCATTATTATGCCCTATCGAGACCGCCTCAATAGGTGGTTAGTCGTGCGTTTGCTTCCCAATATGCAGCGCATCGTCGTCGCTCGGTGTCGCAACGGCTCTGATGCTGATGGTTATTTACGCATTTTGCGGCGACTCATCCCCGACGGCACCTTTATCATCGTGTTTGATGGTGATGCCGATTCGGGCGAGGTCTAGGTGCTTGAGAGACTGGTGCGAAACTAGAATCCCTCGCTTCGGTGTCCAGGTTTCGACTTCGCTCAACTCACGATCGACTCTTGAGAACCCGCGAACGACTCCGGGGAACCCAAGAGCAACTCTTGAGAACTCACAAACGACTTTTGGGAACTCACGAACGGCTTTGATCAACTCACTAGCAGAATATTGAGAGCTGAGCGAAGCCGAAGCCCGATCGGGGGTTGATTTAATTCGATCGCCTCCCGTCATCAGGCAGTCGGCACCGCATAATAAATGATCGCCAGAAACCGAATCGGCAACTCAATCAGCTTCTCAGGACCGTGAGGCACCTCACCCCGAAAGCTCAACGAATCTCCCGGCTCTAATAAATACGTGTGGATGCCGTGGTGATATTCCAACTTGCCTTGCAGCATATAGATAAACTCGATGCCGGGATGCTCAAACGTGGGGAAGACCTCAGACGCATCATCCATCGTGATCAAAAACGGCTCAAACAACTTCGTCGGACCCTGATCGTATGCCAACAAATGATAAGTGTGTCCGCGTTTCGTGCCGCGTCTCACAACTTCCATCCCGTCGCCCTGTTTAACAAGCTGTGCGCCGCCTGCTGGCATATTATAGTTGCGAAATAGCGTCGAGAGCGACACGCCTAACGCACTCGCTAACTTCCCGATCGTCTCCAAACTCGTCGCCGTTTGAGCATTTTCGATTTTGGACAACATGCCGCGAGAGATGCTCACCTGTTCGGCGACCTCCGCGATCGTCAGTCCATGTTTTTGCCGCAGATCTCGAATCGCATTACCTAAATATCGCTCTAAAGAGTTGCTAGAAGAGACTTCTGTGCTTTTTGCTGCGGCTTCTGTCATGGTGATAGCTCTCGATCGTCTCGCTGAATCTGAATCATAGCAAGAAACTTTGTTGACACCCATGAAACTTTGACTCATGATAGTGACTTAAGTTTTCTAATGAGAACTTACAGGAGTTGTCATGCCGTTTCGTCTCTTAAAATTTGCTCTATCAAAAGACCATCCCGAACCGCGAATGTTTCGCCAACCCGATCGCTTAAAGTCGAGCTACGATGCGGTGATTATTGGCGGGGGTGGACACGGATTGGCAGCCGCTTATTATTTGGCACGCGATTATGATATGAAAAATATCGCTGTGCTAGAAAAAGGCTACATCGGCGGCGGCAACACTGGACGCAACACAACGATTATCCGATCGAACTATCTCACTCCAGAAGGCGTAAAATTCTACGATGAATCGGTGCGCCTATGGCAAGACTTATCCCAAGACTTCGATCTAAACCTGTTCTACTCTAATCGCGGACACTTCACGCTGGCACACACTGACGCATCACTCAGAACAATGCGATGGCGAGCAGAAGTCAACAAACATTTTGGTATCGATAGCGAACTCGTCGATCCTGCTGAAGTGCAAAAAGCTTGCCCAATGATGGATATGACCTGTGGAGGTCACGCTCCTATTTTGGGGGCACTTTATCACGCTCCTGGTAGCATTGCCCGTCACGATGCGGTGGCGTGGGGCTATGGTCGCGGAGCCGATCGGCGCGGAGTCGAGATTCATCAACAAACCGAAGTGTTAGGGATTCAAATTGAGTCCGATCGCGTCACCGGAATCGAGACTTCCCACGGCACGATTTCAACGCCTCGCGTCTTGTGTGCAGTCGCCGGATCTACGCCTCGGATTCTGGATCTAGTAGGGTTACGATCGCCGCTCTATATTCATCCCCTACAGGCGATGGTCAGCGAACCGATGAAGCCGTGGCTTGACCCGATTATTGTCTCTGGCAGTCTGCACGTTTATGTTAGCCAAACGGCGCGAGGAGAATTAGTCATGGGTGCCTCACTTGATCCCTATGAGTTGCATTCCACTCGATCGACGCTTGACTTTGCCGAAGGACTTGCCGCCCACATGCTAGAGCTATTTCCGTTTTTGTCTCACGTCAAAGTGGTGCGTCAATGGGCAGGCATGGCAGACATGACTCCCGATTTTGCGCCGATTATGGGCAAGACCGCGATCGAGGGGTTCTATCTCGATTCGGGCTGGGGCACTTGGGGGTTTAAAGCAACGCCCGTGTGCGGCAAAACAATGGCGTATACGGTGGCGCACGATCGCAATCATGATCTCATTCAAGATTTTTCGCTGTCTCGATTTGAGAATTACGAATTGGTGGGTGAAAAAGGCGCAGCATCAGTGGGGCACTAACCATGAAACTTATGACTTGTCCGGTCAATGGGGCGCGATCGATTTTAGAGTTTGCGTGTGCGGGAGAAGTGCGACCAATGCCTGACCCAAATACCACAGATGATAAAGCTTGGGGTGAGTTTGTGTTTCATCGTAACGGGGCAGCAGGAATTAAACAGGAATGGTGGTGTCACACGCCGAGCAACACCTGGTTTATCGCAGAACGCAACACGCAAACCGACGAAATTTTACGCACCTATCTATGGGGTGAAGTCGCATGAATCAACGCAGACTGCCCCCCATTTCAGGAGAATGGCTCGATCGCAGCCGCCCGATCGAGTTCACCTTTGAAGGAACTCGATTCACAGGATATGTGGGGGACACGATCGCCAGTGCGCTCTGGGCATCGGGTCAACAAATTTTAGGACGCAGCTTCAAATATCACCGTCCACGCGGAATCCTAAGTTTTGCCAATCATGACGTGAATTCTCTCATGCAGTCCGGGCAGACATTGAATGTCCGGGCAGATGTCACGCCGCTAGAAGATGGAATGGCACTTTCAGCGATTAATACCTTCGGTGGAGTGATGGGCGATCGAGCCAGCGCGATCGATTTTTTCTCGCCGTTTCTCCCGGTTGGTTTCTACTACAAAGCGTTTAACAACAAGCGTCTGTTTCCCATGTGGGAACGCCTGATTCGCAACCTGACGGGATTAGGACAAATAGACTTCTCGACTCCTCACATTCGGACTGCCAAACGCTATGATTTTTGTGATCTGCTAGTCGTCGGAGCAGGTGTATCAGGACTCTCAGCAGCGCTTTCGGCGGCAGATCTGGGTGCAGACGTGGTGATTGTCGATGAGAATGCTAAAGCGGGAGGATCGGGTCACTACCAATTGGGGAACGAACCAGGTCAAGTCGAGAAAACAAACGAATTATTGAACGCTGTCGAGAATCATCCGAGAATTCGTCTCTACACACAAACGCAAGCGTCAGGATACTACGCTGATGGCTGGGTTCCGTTATTAGATCGCGATCGCTTAACGAAACTACGTGCAAAAGCAATCATTGCCGCAAATGGAGCCTATGAGCAACCTGCGGTCTTTCGCAATAATGACTTACCGGGTGTCATGCTGTCGAGTGCCGCGCAACGGTTAATCTATCGCTACGCAGTCAAGCCGATGAATCGCGCTGTTGTCCTGGTTGCCAATGCAGATGGATATCAAACCGTAATCGATTTGATTGCGCATGGAATCACGATCGCTGCCGTAGTTGATCTGCGTGATTCTCTCAACTGTGACGTGGCACGATCGCTAGACCAGCAAAACATCCCCATCTTTTTAGGGTATTGCGTCTATGAAGCGAGAGCCAATCCGGGTCGAGATGGCGTATCGGCGGCGGTGATTTGCCCGATCGACGCAAACGGCAACCCACAAACCGGATTTAAACAAACGATCGCCTGTGATGGCATTGTCATGAGTGTCGGCTGGGCACCTGCGGCAAACCTGCTCTACCAGGCGGGCACTAGAATGCGGTTTGATAAAGGGTTGCAGCAGTTTGTTCCCAATCAGTTGCCGTCTGGCGTGTTTGCCTGTGGTCGCGTCAATGGCGTGTTTGAGTTTGAACAAAAGCTAATTGACGGTCGTCGATCGGGTCTAGAAGCAGCAGCCCATTTGGGATTAGGAGAATACATTCAGGTGACAATCCCGCCCGAACGAGAATCTCCTTCTCACCCGTGGGCGATCGTGGAACATCCCAATGGCAAGAATTTTGTAGACTTCGATGAAGACTTGCAGTATAAAGATTTTCCCAACGCTGCTCAAGAAGGATTTGACAACATTGAATTGCTAAAACGATACACAACGGTGGGAATGGGAGCGAGTCAGGGCAAACACTCGAATATGAATGCGTTAAGAATCTTGGCACGAATCACTGGAAAGACCCCTGGTGAAGTGGGAACCACAACCTCTAGACCCTTCTTTCATCCAGTTCCGTTGTCACATCTAGCAGGGCGAGGATTTACGCCTGAGCGACGCACTCCATTACATAGCCGTCACGTTGCCCTGAATGCTAAATTTATGCTGGCGGGAATGTGGAAACGACCCGAATATTACGCTCGATCGGGCAAAGCTCGCGAAGAGTGTATCTGTCTAGAAGCTCAGGCAGTCAGGCATCAGGTGGGCATCATTGATGTCGGAACGTTGGGCAAATTTGAGATTCGTGGGACAAATGCGGCTGATTTTTTAGAGCGAGTTTACACCGGACGCTATCGCACTATGAAAATTGGCACCACGCGCTACGCTCTAATGCTTGATGAAACGGGAGTGACGATCGACGATGGCATCATTGCCCGACTCGGAGCAGAGCAGTTCTATTTTACGACGACGACATCGGGCGCGACTCCTATCTATCGTGAGTTGACTCGGTTGAATACGATGTGGCAGCTAGACTGTGGAATTGTGAATTTAACAGGGGCACGATCGGCGATCAATCTCGCAGGACGATATTCCCGTGATGTCTTATCTAAGCTGACTGATTTAGATCTCTCTAGCGTTGCATTTCCTTATCTTGCCGTGCGTGAAGCCCAAATTCAAGAGATCCCTGTAGTATTAATGCGAGTCGGATTTGTGGGTGAGTGGGGATATGAGATTCATGTTGCAGCAGAATACTCTCCAGCATTGTGGGATCTGGTGTTAGAAGCAGGACTTGAGTATGATATTCGTCCGTTTGGGGTTGAAGCACAGCGTCTGTTGCGACTCGAAAAAGGGCATCTGATTATTGGTCAAGATACCGATGGGCTAACGACTCCACTAGAGGCGGGGCTTAAATGGGCAGTGAAGATGGACAAGCCTTTTTTCATCGGTCAGCGCAGTTTACAAGTTTTGGCAAAGCGACCCGTTAAGCAAACCCTGATCGGATTCATGCTTGACCCGAATTTTCAAGGAACTCCTCCGCAGGAATGTCACTTGATGATCGATCGCGATCAAATTGCAGGGCGCGTGACGAGTGTTGCATTTAGTCCCAGTCTCAACCGTCATATCGGACTCGCTTATGTGAAACTAGAATTAGCGACGATCGGCGATCGCCTTTCAATCAGACTATCTGACGGCACGATCGTCTCTGCGATTATCACCCCAACTCCGTTCTACGATCCCGATCAGTTACGTCAGCGAGAAGACGTGACTCAGCGAGAGGAGGTGACGGTATGATGCGTCGAATCAGCCCCAACCACGATCGGATTCAGTCCCTCAACGGCACCTGGCGCGACATTAATGGAATGCCGTCTCTTGTGTCAATTCCTGGAGATGAGCAGACTGCGGCGTATTTAGGCATTGCTGATCTGTCATTTCTCACCCGCTTTGGGGTTAAAGGAGCCGGAGCCGCCGCTTGGCTTGAGAGTCGAGATTTGAAGGTGCCCGATCGGGCTAACACCTGGTGTTCTCTTCCTGATGGCGGCATCATTGCTCGTCTCGGCTTGACTGAATTCTTGATCGAAGATAGTCTCCACAGTAGTTTTGCGCTGCGATTAGCTGAGGCGTGTCAGCACGTTCCCGATCGTGTGTATCCAGTGTTGCGACAAGATGCCGCGATCGTGTTGTGTGGTACAGCGATTTCCAACCTGTTGCAGCAAACTTGTAGCGTTCACTTCCAATCATTCTCGCTCGATCAGCATCCTGTGATTTTGACGTTAATGGTTGGCGTTAGCGTTACCATTATTCCGATCGCGCCTGACCAATATCGGATCTGGTGTGATGGCACATTCGGAGCGTATTTATGGGAGACGTTGGGCGCGATCGTGCAAGAGTTAGGCGGAGGAGTCGTCGGTGTCGATCGGTTAATCTAAGTCGGGCTAATCTTTAAAAAGGACAGGATCATGACACCAGCAGAAGCCAAGCAGTTTTTAGAAACCCATCAGATCAAGTTTGTTCTGGCGCAGTTTGTTGATATGCACGGAACCGCCAAAACAAAAGCTGTTCCTGCCTCGCACTTTGAAGATATTCTGTGTCCGGGGGCTGGCTTTGCGGGGTTTGCCGTGTGGGGTTTGGGAATGCAGCCCAACAGTCCCGATTTTATGGCGGTGGGCGATTTGTCAACGCTGTCGATCGTGCCCTGGATGCCCGGATTCGCTCGGATTGTTTGCGTCGGACATGTCCACGGTCAGCCTTACGCTTATGATGCTCGATTTATTTTGCAACAGCAAATCGAACGCTTGACCCAAAAAGGTTGGCTGCTCAACACCGGAGTTGAGCCAGAATTTATGCTGCTTCGCAAAGATGAGCAGGGTAAAATCCATCCGTGTGATCCGACCGATACGCTCGATAAGCCTTGCTATGACTACAAAGGACTGTCTCGCAGCTTGACGTTTATTGAGAAATTGGTGACGAGTTTGCAAGCGGCTGATTTTGATGTTTATCAAATCGATCACGAAGACGCAAACGGTCAATTTGAAATTAATTACACCTACACCGATTGTTTAACCACTGCCGATCGCTTTATCTTTTTCAAAATGGCAGCGTCAGAAATCGCTAAAGAACTGGGGCTGATTTGCTCCTTTATGCCCAAACCGTTTGCCAACCGCACGGGCACCGGAATGCACATGCACATGTCCATGTGGGAGGATGACAAAAATATCTTTGCAGACGACACCGACACGCGAAATTTAGGCTTGTCAAAACTGGCATATCATTTCATGGCAGGATTGCTTGCCCATGCGCCTGCGTTGACTGCTATTTGTGCACCAACAGTGAATTCTTATAAGCGGTTGGTGGTGGGTCGATCGCTGAGTGGGGCAACCTGGGCACCTGCCTACATTACCTATGGCGATAACAATCGATCGAGTCTGGTGCGCGTTCCTGGAGGACGGTTAGAATTGCGTCTCGCGGATGGCTCTTGTAACCCTTATTTAGCAACAGCCGCCGCGATCGCTGCTGGGTTAGATGGGGTTGAAAAACAACTCGATCCGGGTGAACCGTGGAATGTGAATCTGTATGATTTCTCCAACGCAGAACTAAATGAAAAAGGAATTCACATCTTACCGCAGAGTTTGAAAGAAGCGATCGATGCGCTTGCTGCGGATGGTGTAATTAAAAACGCATTAGGGGTTTTAGCCGATGAATTTATCGATCTCAAACAAATGGAATGGGTCGAATATATGCGCCACGTCTCTGAATGGGAAGTCCAACGTTATCTAGAATTCTTTTAACAACCCAAAAATACATTATGTGCGGAATTGTTGGACTGCTGGTTAAAAAACCTGAACTACAAAAATTACTCGGCGAAATGATGGTGCCGATGTTGGTGGGGATGAGCGATCGAGGTTCTGACTCAGCCGGACTTGCGATCTTTACAGATTTATTGGACGCAGGTCATCGCAAATATAGCCTCTACTCTGGGGATCAAGCATTTAATTGGTCGGAATTGCTCTATAAATTTCAATCCCACTTTGAGGGAGACACCGAAATTGACAGTCAAGGCAATCACGCGATCGTGATCTCTAATTCCGATCCAAACTCAGTAAAACAGTGGCTCAAACATCACTACCCACACCTCTATCTGTTGTCTACCGGACGAGCGATTGATCTCTATAAAGACACTGGAACGCCCCAACAAGTCAGCGATCGCTATCACTTCAAATCGCTCAAAGGCTCTCACCTGGTTGGTCACACCCGCATGGCGACCGAATCGGCAGTCACCGCCGCCCACGCCCATCCTTTTACGGCGGGGGAAGATTTTTGTCTCGTCCACAACGGCTCTCTTTCTAATCCCTATGAGATCCGCCGCAAACTTGAGCCACGCGGCATTCAGTTTGAAACCGATAACGACACCGAAGCTGCCTGTCGCTTTTTAGAGTGGCGAATGCGGGAAGGTGATGACCTTGAAAACGCGCTCCAGAAGGGATTCGAGGAGTTAGACGGCTTCTACACATTTCTAATGGGAACCGTCGATAAACTTGCCCTGGTGCGAGATGCGTTTGCCTGCAAACCCGCGATCGTTGCCGAGACCGATGACTATGTCGCGATCGCGTCTGAGTTTCGCTCTCTGGCTCATTTGCCCGACATCAATCACGCCCATCTCTATGAACCCGCCCCAGAGGAACTGTATGTATGGACAGTGTAATCTTTGATTTGTCGCAAACTTCATTACGCGAAGTGAATCAGTTTCTCCATCACGGTACAAATGGGAACCCAATCAAAATCATTAACCCAGACGGTGCCCATAATATCGCCGTAGGACTTCACTCGCCGATCACCGTTGAGATTACGGGTCACGTTGGCTATTATGCTGCGGGCATGAATCAGATAGCAAACGTGACAATCGACGGCAATGCAGGCACGGGCGTTGCTGAAAACATGATGTCTGGAAGTGTTTACGTGAAAGGCTTCGCATCCGTCTCAGCAGGTGCGTCTGCTCAAGGAGGATTGCTTGTGATTGATGGCAACGCGAGTCTGCGCTGTGGCATCTCGCTCAAGGGGGGCGATATTGTGGTGGGAGGCAGTGTAGGCAGCTTCTCGGCGTTTATGGCGCAAGCGGGACGGATCGTGATTTGTGGGGATGCTGGCGACGCGATCGGAGATTCTCTCTATGAAGCCGTGATCTACATTCGCGGCAACGTAAAATCGCTGGGAGCGGATGCCCAATTTGAGCCGATGTCAGACACCGACTATCAAACCGTCGGTGAGCTACTCGCAAAAGCCGGATTTTCTCACGACTCCAAAGACTTCAAGCGCATCGCTTCTGCCAAGCGACTTTATCACTGGAATGCCGACGCTAATCAGGACTATTAACGATGAATCAATCCGAATCAGGTCAATCACTCTCTCTCGAAGAATCAGCAGGCTACGATCGTCGCATTCTCAACTACATTCAAAACGCCGCCGCTCATGGACTCTATGAAATTCGCGGATTAGGCGCAAAACGTCGTTTACCTCACTTTGATGATTTAGTCTTTCTCGGCTCGTCGTTGAGTCGCTATCCCCTCGAAGGCTATCGCGAAAAATGCACTACAAAGACAATTTTGGGCACACGCTACGCCAAAAAACCGATCGAGCTAGAGATGCCAATCACGATCGCAGGCATGAGTTTTGGATCACTCTCTGCCAACGTTAAAGAAGCGATCGGACTCGCCGCCACCCAAGCTGGAACATCCACGACAACAGGCGATGGCGGCATGACTTCGGAAGAACGGCTCTCGTCTAAAACACTCATTTATCAATGTTTACCGTCTCGCTATGGGTTCAACCCTGATGATGTCAGGAAAGCAAACGCGATCGAGATAGTGATTGGTCAAGGAGCAAAACCGGGCGGCGGTGGAATGCTATTAGGACAAAAAGTAAATCCTAGAGTTGCAGAAATGCGAACGCTACCGGAAGGGATTGATCAACGATCGGCGTGTCGCCACCCTGATTGGACAGGACCCGATGATTTGACCATCAAAATTCAAGAACTGCGAGAACTCACCGATTGGGAAAAGCCCATCTACGTTAAAATCGGCGCATCGCGCACCTTTAATGATGTCAAACTTGCCGTTCACGCTGGGGCAGATGTGATCGTCGTCGATGGAATGCAGGGGGGCACCGCCGCGACTCAGAGTACCTTTATTGAGCATGTTGGCATTCCGACGCTGGCAGCCGTCCGGTTAGCAGTGGAAGCGCTCGAAGAGTTAGACATGAAAGGCAAGGTGCAGCTAATTGTGTCGGGTGGCATTCGCACGGGTGCAGATGTGGCTAAAGCGCTGGCAATGGGGGCAGATGCGGTCTCGATCGGGCAAGCTATTCTCATGGCTCTAGGCTGCAACAGTGAAACCTATATTCAAAACGATGTGCATCATTCAGCGATTGCAGACTACAACGCGTTAGGAACCGCCCCAGGATACTGTCATCATTGTCATACAGGTCAATGTCCAGTTGGAGTCACAACGCAAGATGCAGCGCTAGAGAAACGTCTGGAGCCACAGGTCGGAGCACGTCGCGTCAAAAACTATTTACAGACCCTAAACATGGAACTAACCACGATCGCCCGTGCCTGTGGAAAGCAAAATGTTCATCACCTGGAGCGCGAAGACCTGGTTGCTCTAACGATCGAGGCGGCTGCGATGGCACGTCTCCCCCTCGCCGGAACAAACTGGATTCCTGGCTGGCAAACCGGTTCTAGTTTCTAACTTAATTCACTTAGACTCTTACTATGACTCAGTTTGAACAGACCGCTAATTTTCCTCGAACCTCAGCATCGACTCATACAATGCTGACAGCGTTGCTGAATTTTGTGTGTGCCAAGACTGACTGGGAGTATGGCGAATCCTGGCTTCCTGACGAGACTCTCAAAACGATAGAGT
This sequence comes from Phormidesmis sp., assembly GCA_965277365.1. Classification (GTDB taxonomy): domain Bacteria; phylum Cyanobacteriota; class Cyanobacteriia; order Leptolyngbyales; family Leptolyngbyaceae; genus Phormidesmis_A. The sequence goes on from CBDICO010000012.1 coordinate 1,001,940, forward strand.
TAAGCCCTGCCTGGTGTTCGAGCAATCAAATGGAGGTTCATCGCGCGATCGCGTGGTCGCAGTTTCAGCTTTGCAGTCAAGCATTTGTGTTGAGTCAAAACGAGGGCTTGCCGGGGCGGGTATGGGTATCTCAAACACCAGAATGGATGACGGACGCATCGGCTCACCCAGAGACCTATTTTTTGCGGCATCAAATCGCTCAAGCGTTTGGCGTTAAGGCAGGATTTGGAGCGCCGATTCTCATCGATTCTCAAGTTTTAGCGGTGGTGGTTTTTTTCATGTCTGAGGCGCGACCTGAAGATCCCGATCTGATGCAGCGCACTGAGGATGCGATCGCAGAATTTAGACAGTCATCGCCCTACGAGTAGGATGGGTATAGATCACTTTGGAGAATCGCATGACAGACTATCAAAAAATTGAGTATCGCATTGGTAAAGATGGCAAGATTATCGAAACGGTGCTTAACGGATCGGGCACAACTTGCACTAATTTGACCTCAGAAATTGAACACTCGATCGGAACTATCGAATCGCAAACATTATTGCCAGACTATTATGAAAGCAATGAACTCCTAGCAGTAGAAGATACTCAAACGCTGCGTCAAGGCGGAATCTAATGACCGATTCTAACCTGATTGGATTTGGGATTGTCCTCACAGTTGGGTGCAGTTCTCTCATTTTAGGCTGGATGAGTGAGGGGGTCGATCGCAGCAATCCACCTCAAGATAGTGAACTAAAAATCACTGAACTCCAACAGCAATGTCAACGATTACGCGAAGAATTAATATCACAAAAAGCACAACTCTCTTCAGATTTTAGCAACGCCGCCTTTGAGCAGTTGCAGACGCTCCTCACAAACTATCCCAGTGCCTGTAAAATGGCACAGACAATGCCCAATCTTCCTGCCCGAAATCTGATCGCCCTCTTTACGTCGTTAGAAAATTTGCTGCAAAATTGGGGCATTGAAGCGATCGGGTCTCCCTGGCAGTCTGTCTCTTACGATCCGCGCCTTCATCAACCTGATGTAGATGATATGGATGTTGGAGAATGCGTTTACATCCGCTTTGTGGGATATCAGCGCAGAGACAATCCACACCAAATTCTCTGCCCCGCAAAAGTGAGTCGCACCCTTCCTGCTATGAATTCTGAGTGATCTGCTTATGATTTCTGTTGCGATCGACTTTGGCACCACAAATACGGTTATCAGCATTCTCGAACCCGATACTCAAACGCCTAAAACGATTCGCTTTCCTGCCATTTCACGGCTATTAGATGACAAGATTCCGGTGATTCCGACACTGATGTTTATCAAAAGTGCGGGGCACATTGTATTAGGTGAGCAGGTGCGATCGCAGCGTTTGGGAGTGTCTCAGCCCAATCGCTTGTTCAAAGCATTTAAGCGAGATTTAGCGGCTGATTTTCAACCGCCCGATCGTCAAATTGATGGACAATCTTACAGGGTTGAATGGGTATCTGAACAATTTATTCAAGCAATCTGGCAACAACTCCAACGACAACAAATTTATCCTTCTCAAGTCATTTTTACGGTTCCGATCGGAGCATTTGAGCGATACTTGGGATGGTTTCGCGAAGTGGCGGCTAGGCTTGAGATTGCTGACGTGCGACTCGTCGATGAATCTACGGCGGCAGCTTTGGGTTATGCGGTGCAGTGTCCTGGTTCTCTCGTTCTCGTCGTTGACTTTGGCGGCGGCACCCTCGATCTGAGCTTAGTCCGAACGGTTGCAGGATCTGATGTGCAACGAGCAGAAGTGTTGGCGAAAGCCGATGCTTACGTGGGTGGCGAAGATATTGACTTGTGGATTGTCGAAGATTATTTGCATCAGATTGGCTCCTCAAGGGTTGAGGTGGGCGCGATCGGATATCAAACCTTACTAGAGATTGCCGAGCGTCTCAAAGTCCGATTGTCGATCGCTGAGGAGGCAAAAGAAAGCTGGCTCGACGAATCTACATTTATGGCTTATGAGTTGCATCTGACCCGATCGCGGTTAGAAGACATTCTCGAAACGCGGCAGCTATTAGAACAAGTCCGACAATCGCTCGATGAAGTGCTGACGATCGCGCTTTCAAAAGGTATCTCTAAGTCGGATATTGAGCAAGTGTTGCTTGTCGGCGGCAGTTGTTTAATTCCATCGGTGCAGCAACTGATCGGATCTTATTTTGGACGGCAGCGAGTCAAACTCGATAAACCCTTTGAGGCAGTTTGTCATGGCGCATTGGCGCTTAGTCAACTGACGATCGAGGATTCTTTACGCCACAGCTACGCGATTCGTCTCTGGGAACCTTACACTCGATCGTATTCCTATTTTTCGCTATTTGAACAGGGCGATCGCTATCCCTGTCAGCGGGCTGAACCTCTGATTTTGCAAGCCGCCATTGAGGGACAAACCGACCTTCGTCTCGACATTGGAGAGGTGGCGGTACTTTCTCAATCAGAAGTAAAATATGACGAGCAGGGCAGAATGACGAGTTTGCCGATGCGTCAACAAGAGACTTACCGATCGCTAGAACGTCAGCACGAGCAAGTGTGTGTGGCTCACCTCAATCCGCCGGGACAAGTGGGCAGCGATCGCATCTCAGTTCAGTTTGAAGTTACCGAGCAGCGAGAGCTAATTGCAACGGTTCGCGATTTGCTGACGCAACAAATTTTGGTTGATCGAGGCTCGATCGCTAAACTGCAATAAGGGAGCCGAATAGTTCCCCAATTTGGCTTCGAGGTTAATAATTCATTGTGAAGAATTATCTGTTGACGCTCTTGAAACAACTTTCTATCTTATTTCTGGCTGGAGTAGCATTGTTACTTTTGCTCCAACCATTTTTGAATGATCCAGATTATATCGACTTAAACCTGCTGATAAGTGCCAAGAAAAACATGAATTTTTCAAGGACTAAGATTCTATTCATTTATCCAGGCAACCCAGCCACTATCTGAGATCAGCACAATGAGCTATATAAAATTTATGGCAATCCTCCCGCCAGTATTAATGTCACCAACAACACGAGACTAATAAAGTTCACAGAACCTACGATCCTTCACTCCGATGCTGATTCTATAGACGTTGAGCAGAACTATACTAAATATGCAGGATATATAGGAATAACGACTGATAGGAGAAAGTTTTTAGTCGATGCTCAAGGAAATGTTCGCGCAATTGAACCTGGACATCCTGATCCGAAGGTTGATTAACGATCGCTTCTGCCAGAGCGATTACTTGTTCTAACGGTTGTTCAGTGAGTTGTTTGCAGGCAGGTTCACCACGATCTCTCTCAAGGTGTACTGCATAGTTCAAAAGGTCTCATCTACTTCCCGACTCTAGAGTGAGTCGTTATCCTACCTTAAGAGTGACTCAATTGCGATGAGAGGCTGATAAGTTGAGCACAGCAGCAAATTAAGTCAGGTCGTTGTTAAACTCTCCTCTCTAGAAGAATGCGTCTAGCGTGAATAAAGCCCTAAATTCCTGAGCGTTTGGGGCTTTTGATTATTTACAAAACATCAAAAAATAATTGAGTTAGTGGGTGCAGAGAGCTTTATTGTAGTGTGGTTCTGTTAAATTGACCGAGTTGAATGACCATGCAAAAGTATTTGTCTCTCCTGTTGAGTGCGATGTTGATTGGTAGCACGATCGCGTGTAGCAAATCAGATGACACCACATCCATGTCAACAGATAGCCCTAAAGCCACGACCTCAACCGCTAGCACGATCGCCGCAGGAACGACCATTCACACTGACCTTCAGCAAGATGTCTCGACGGGCAAAGATCGCGATCAAGAGCCATTTACGCTTAAGGGCAAAGATGGGTCGCTAAAAGATGCGACGATTCAAGGGCATTTAGAAGACGTAGTGAAGGCAGAGAAAGGCAAGAAGGCGAGTTTGCACCTCGTGTTAGATGATGTTGTGCTCAAAGATGGGAATCAATATCCGATCGATGCCGCGCTGGTAAACACGCAAGTTGAAAACAAAACGAAAGGCAAGTTTTTGCAAAACGCAGGCGTTATTTTGGGCGGAGCCGTTGCAGGTCATTTCTTGGGAGATAAGGCGAAATTTAAGCATGGTGGATTGGCAGGCGGGGCAGCGGCGACAGCGTTTGTGTTGTCGAGTCCGGGGGGTGAAGTCGTTCTCAAAAAGGGGACGGATGTGAATTTGAAGCTGAAGACTCCTTTGGAGATCACTCCTTAGAGAATTGCAGTTTAATAGAGTTTTACCGACTGGGCTTCGACTTCGTTCAGCCCTCAACTAGTAAGGTGAGCGAAGTCGAAATCCACGGACATCGCAGCAGGGGATTCTATTTTCGTGCAAGTCCCTTAGGGTAGGCAGGTTAGCATCGGGTGTGGCGATCGACAAAGCACTCGGTCTAATATCCTTAAGGGAATGAATCCAAGACTTCCCCTTTTGGACACTAGGAGCCTGAGTGATGACAGACGCAAAGAATGTATTAGGCAAAACGCTAGAGACTTGCAGCACGTCTCCGATGACCGGATTTTTTCGCAATGGTTGCTGTGAGACAGAGTCGCGGGATGTCGGAGCTCATGTTGTCTGCGCCCAAGTCACCGAAGAATTTCTCACCTATACCCAGCTACAGGGCAACGATTTAAGTACACCGATGCCGATGTTTGATTTTCCCGGTCTAAAGCCAGGAGACCGTTGGTGTCTCTGTGTGTCTCGCTGGAAAGAAGCCCTCGACTCTGGAGTTGCACCTCCGATCGTCCTGTCTGCCACTCACGAGGCGGCTCTCAAAGTCGTTGCTCTAGAGGTGCTGCAAGAACACTCGATCGCGCCTAATTCAGACTTCTAGACTCTGAAATCCCAGATTGCAGCCGCCAAAGTGCCGCATAAATTCCGTCTTGCTTTAGCAGCGTCTCGTGAGTGCCTTGCTCGACCATATGCCCATGATCCATCACATAAATACGGTTTGCGTGACGAATTGTGGATAAGCGATGGGCGATCGCGATCGTGGTGCGATTTTGAGTGATATATTCTAGCGATCGCTGAATCGCTGCCTCAGTTTCGTTATCCACCGCAGACGTGGCTTCATCTAAAATTAGGATTGGCGGATCTTTGAGCAGAGCACGGGCGATCGCGAGTCTTTGGCGCTGCCCACCCGATAGTTTTTGACCGCGCTCCCCAATAATCGTGTCGTACCCGTCGGGCAATGCGTGAATGAATTCGTGGGCTTCTGCGAGTTTTGCCGATCGCATCACTTCTTCTCGCGTCACATCAAAACTGCCATAGGCAATATTATCTGCAACGGTGCCGTGAAAGAGAAAAACTTCTTGACTGACCCAACCGATGCAGCGACGCAAATCACGCAGCCGCAGTTCACGAATGTCAATGCCATCGAGCAGAATTTGCCCCTGCTGAATCTCATAAAATCGCAGCAGCAATTTAACCAGTGTGCTTTTTCCTGACCCGGTTGCGCCTACCACTCCGATTGTTTGTCCGGCGGGAATGTGGAGCGATAGATCTTCTAAGGCGTGACCGCGACCCTGATAGGCAAAGGTGATCTGGTCAAGAGTGACTTCACCGCGCACTTGATGAATCGGCAGTGAGCGATCGCCCGTTGGGATGGCGATCGGCGTATCCAACAAATTCATCACCCGATTAATTGATGCCATCGCTCGCTGATATTGATCCATCGTCTGCCCCAGGCGGGTAAAAGGCCACAGCAGTCGCTGAATGATAAACACCATAAATCCATAAGTGCCAACTGAGAGCCGACCGTTTGCCGCTTCGATGCCGCCTAAAAAGAGGGTTGCAGTAAAACCAACCAGAATGATAATGCGAATCAACGGAACGAACGCAGCGCTTAATTCAATAGCGCGGCGATTGCTAGAACGATAGGCTTGACTCTCGACAGCAACCCGATCGCGCTCATAGTCTTCAGCCGTAAAACTCTTGATCGTGGCAATGCCCGATAAATTGTTGGCTAATCGGCTGTTAATCAAACTGGCTTTTTGCCTCACATCCGCGTATCGAGGGGCGAGACGTTTTTGAAACGCGATCGAACCCCATAAAATGAATGGAATCGGCAACATTGCAAACCACGAGACCCCAGGTGCTAACAACAAGAATGTACCACCGACGAATATGATCGTGGTAACGAATTGCAAAATCTCATTGGCACCGCTATCGAGAAACCGTTCTAATTGATTAATGTCGTCATTGAGAATGGATAACAGCGTTCCGGTGCTTTGCTCTTCAAAAAAGCTCAGTTCTAGCTCCTGCAAATGGCTATAGGCGTTGAGTCGCAGCTCATGTTGTAAGGTTTGTGCCAGGTTGCGCCAGAGCCGATCGTAGGCATATTCAAACAGCGATTCTAGGCTCCAGATTAAGAATGTCAGCAGCGACAACACCGCCAATTGCCCGATGATGCTGGTGACACCAACTTTTGATATCCAAGATGATTCTCGTTTGACGACAACATCAACTGCCATGCCAATTAAATAGGGCGGTGCCAAGTCAAAGATTTTGTTCAAAACTGAGCAAAAACTGGCTTGCCACACTTGAGCGCGGTGAGGGCGACTATAGCGCAGAAGGCGTTGCAGGGGATTTGATGCAGCGACAGCAGACATAGGGAAGGTTGAGGTAAAGGAGCCTCGATCGTATAACAATTCGATTTATTAACCCAGCAATGTTTGAGAGGGCGAATTTTGCGCGTGGGATGGGTTTCGACTTCACTCAACCCGCGGGTCGCTCAACTGCCGTAAGTCTGGCGTTGAGCGGAGTCGAAACGCGTCCTAGATTTGTGATAAGAGGCAGCACGATCGAGCTACCCATCGAAACGTAAAACTTCGTAAATTTCTACGACAAAGCGGAATTTTTAGAATAATAAACTGTAGCATAGACTACAGAATAGTTGATTTCTGCCCAACAGTTTTCAGACTAATCTCCACATCGCTTTCTCGCTTTAGAGAATTTATTCATGCTTCAAACTAACTTTTGTTTTATTCCATCCGTCCCACCTCAAAGCGAAACAATGAGTGCTCTCGCTTGGGAGATTTTGCAAAGACGGGAACGATCTCGCTTACCCAAATTTGCACCTTCGATGTGGGTGAAGGTGTTGAATCCGCCGACTGCATTTAGTTTTGACGAGGCGTGGCTGCTATGTCAATATGCCCAAGACTATTGGCTGGCATGGATTCCTGACTATGGTGAGATTTTATTAAATATCAATGAAATGGGTGAAGTGCTCGATCGCTAACCCGCATCCATCAACCAACTGACAGGGGCACAGAGATCACTGTCCTATGTTCGTATTTAAGCGTTTCAATCAACTAAACGAACGGCGGAAAATTCGTGCAAGATTCGATAGACGTGTTATTAATGGGCAACCACGATTGCACCCGTTGATATGGATACTCATCTCACCCAAACACAGCTAACTCAAATTGTCACTGGAGTGGGGCAACTCTCAAAACAGAGTGAGGAAAAGTTGTCCTCCGAACAAGTCAGGCAAGTCTTGCACGAACTCAGCTTGCCTGATGATTTGCTAGACGAAGCGATCGTGGAGTTAAATCGCCGCAAAGCACTTTCAAGACAGCAAAAACGAAGCTGGCTGATTGGCGCTGTGATTGCAGTCACCCTCACAGGTGGCATCGCAACCACAGCGCTTTTACATCAACAATATCAACAGCAAATCGCACAAATTTCTGTCTTGCAAAATCGAGTTACTCTTGCGAATGGCAGTGAGACTTATTCGGGTCAAATCGATCGCCAAAGCAAGTCCAAGGTGTTTTATCGAGTCACATTGCAAGATGCCCCATTGGGCAATCGCTTGAGTCCGACGTGTGAATGGATTGATCCGTCAGGGCAAACGGTTCTTCAGAGCACCTATCAAATGCAACCCATCGAAAAATCGGTCTGGACAACCTACTGTTTTTATCAACTCAAAGCAGATACCCCGCCAGGAACGTGGCAGGTGAAGATGTCATTAGAAGGGCGATCGCTCAGTCGTCAAACGTTTGTCGTCAAGTGATAATGGGCAAACCCTATCAGCTCGTGGGCGACTGGAGTCAGACGACTTCTCTAAAATCTTGGGCATTTCTTGTTTAATAGAAGCCGTTTCTACCAGGATGCAGATCACGAAAGTGGGTAATGCTGACTGACTATGAACCGAATCCTGATTTAGATCGCAAGCTGTTAAAGCTAATTTGTTCTAAATACAACAAAGTTTTTGTTTGGCTACAAGGAAAAGAGGATGCAGCCTATCTATCGAGCTTAGTTCCTGAGTTAAGCGGTTCGTTATCCGTAATCAAGCACTCCTAGGCAGCATTTAGGCAGTTTCTGGCTTCGGGAATTTCGTTTGACTATGTGGGTACACGGCTGCACGGAGGGGTGAAATGTCTCAATCACAATGGATCTTGACGCAATCGAACAATGGCGATCGCAGTTTCGACGGTTCAAACCTTGAGACCCAAAGAGCAACCTGCCTGAGGATTGCACTTAGTCTCTTATGAATAGCCCCGCAATATTGCACTATTAGCATTTCATGTTTATCGAGCTGCGCTGATGCTGTATTGTCCTAGAGTAGCTGTGTAGGGCTATACGATCGGGGGTTGTTTGTGATAGTAAATTTGGAAGGCTCCTACTGTTCTCCCATGCTGCAAATTTCTAAACACGTCACCATTCCGTTAAGCGAGATTGAGATGAATGCGATTCGATCGCAGGGGGCAGGCGGTCAAAACGTCAATAAAGTGGCGACTGCGATTCACTTACGATTTGATATCAAGGCTTCATCGCTGCCCGATCGCTATCAAGAAGCGCTGTTAAATCTCAGTGATCATCGCATCACCCAAGACGGGATCGTCGTGATTAAGGCTCAAGAACACCGCAGCCAAGAGCAAAACCGAGAAGAAGCATTAGGACGGCTGCAAGCATTAATCACCCGCGCTGTGACAGTGCCGCGCTCACGTAAACTCACTAAACCCACCCGTGGCTCTCAAAGGAAACGGCTCGATCACAAAACCAAGCGAGGACAGATCAAGTCGATGCGCAAGCCAATCATAGAGTGAACGCAAACTACAAGTGTTGAACGGCGTAGCTTTTAAGTCAATTAAATTGTCATTTTTATTGCCGAGTAGTGATACCAACCTTAACCGATGAACAGGTAATGAAGGCACCCAATGCTATGGAGACGCTTCGGGTGAATGTCTCGTCGATCGCGCCATAATCGGTCAGTTGTCGCATTCAAGAATCAAATTGGCATAACGGTTATACCTTCAATAGTGTCACTTTAGATAGACGTGGAGAATAATCAGGCTAACTACGATAGGTCTGTCAGTTCGTCGTCTTTGGCATTGGAGCCTCAACCGCATGGCAGCCTATCAAGTCCGATTATTTAACGAAGCCGAGGGCATTGATCAAACGATCGAGGTCACTGAGGATCAATATGTTCTAGAAACGGCGGAAGAAGCGGGAATGGAACTGCCTTTTTCCTGTCGTCAAGGGGTTTGTTCTACTTGCACGACCAAGATGATTGAGGGCACCGTCGATCAATCTGAGGGATCATATTTGAGCGAAGAGCAAATCGCGGCTGGATATGTGCTGATCTGCATTGCTCATCCGCAGTCTGACTGTGTGTTTGAAACTCACAAAGAGGAAGAGGTGATTTAAAGGGCTTGAATCTCTCGAATCACTCGTTCTTTGCTTGCCATCAGATGATTTTGAATGGCTTGGGTAGCAACCTTAGGTTGACGATTGACGATCCCTTGATAAATTTGTCGATGTTCACTGCAAATCTCTAACACACGAGGATTGTGCTGCATCGTCCGAATTCTCAGTAAGGTCATTTTGTCGAACACTTGATCGAGGAAAGACACCAGCCAAGGATTGCCTGCACTTTTAGCGATTAGGCGATGAAACTCATAGTCGAGGTGCAACAGTTGGTAAGGGGTCAACTGGTGTGGTTCTTGGATGATGGCTTTTTCGGCTTGGGTGACTGCCCGATCGATCGCGTCCATCTGCTCAGGCGTGGCGTGACGGCAGGCTTCTGACACAGACACTTGCTCTAGGGCAATGCGGCAATCATAGAGATGGGCGGCATCATGAACTGAGAGGGTCGCAACTCGTAGACCACCACTAGCATCGGCAGTAATTAACTCTTCTCGCTCTAAGAGCCGCAGTGCTTCTCGAACCGGGGTTCTGCTGACCTGTAGCCTGTCTGCTAACTGTTTTTCGATCACTCGATCGCCTCCTGCCAATTCACCTGTAAGAATCGCCGTTCGCAGAGCTTGATAGGTCTGTTCGTGAAGAGATTGAGGACGGTGTAGCGATCGTGGTGAAAGACCCACTGCGAAAACTCCAGAATGATAACGATTAGAATCTGATGTAACTTAAGAAAGCGTTGGAGAGACCTCTCTAGAGGGCTGCCTCTCAGTAGTTATCTGCCGCAGCCGTCCTAATTCGTAATGGTCATTACAGTATTTTGTCATTGTTCTGATCATAGTATTCAGTATACGGTAGTGAGTCTACAGGTCTTGCAGTTTGGGCTGATAGCTGAAAGGAGTCGGGGATGGATGACCTCAAGGTTATAATCGTTGGGTCGGGAATGGGCGGTTTGGCGGCAGGAATCGCTCTGCGTCAAGTCGGCTATCAGGTCGAAATCTACGATCGAGTCAGCGAGTTGCGACCCGCTGGGGCTGGAATTTCTCTCTGGTCAAATGGGGTTAAGGTGCTGAATCGCCTGGGTCTGGGTAAAGCGATCGCCCAAATTGGCGGACAGATGGATCGGATGCAATATCATAGCCACACCGGAGAGCTTTTGACCGATCTCAGTCTGGCTCCCCTGGTGCAAAAAGTGGGGCAGCGTCCTTATCCAGTCACTCGAACTGATCTCCAGAACATGCTTCTAGACAAGTTTGGGGCTGATCAAGTGCATCTCAACTGCAAATGTATTGGGATTGAACAAACCCAGGAGGGGGTCACTGCCCAATTTGAAGACGGACGCACCGCAAAGGGCGATCTTCTGATCGGAGCCGATGGCACTCATTCGATCGTGCGTCAACACGTTTTAGGGCAGACGACCGATCGCCACTATGTCGGCTATGTCAACTGGAATGGACTGGTGCAAATCAGTGAGGATTTAGCCCCGGCAAATAGCTGGGTGATCTATGTGGGTGAACATAAGCGCGTTTCGATGATGCCTGTGGGAGAGGGGCGATTTTATTTCTTTTTTGATGTGCCGATTCCCAAGGGTTCCGTGAGCACTCCAGACAGCTATCGAGACGAGTTGACGAGCTTTTTTAAGGGCTGGGCTGACCCTGTGCAAACGCTGATTGAGCGACTTGATCCCTTTAAGACTAATCGAGTGGAGATTCATGATATCGAGCCGTTAGAACGGTTTGTTGACGGTCGCGTGGCGCTGCTGGGCGATGCGGCTCACAGCACGGCTCCTGATTTGGGACAAGGAGGCTGTCAAGCGATCGAGGATGCTGAAGTTTTGACGCGATATCTGAGTTCGACGACGATCGGGGTTGAAGATGCACTTCAACGCTATGAGTCAGAACGACTGGGACGAACGGCAGATATTGTGCTGAGAGCAAGAAAGCGATCGCACATGACCCACGGTAAAGATCCTGAAAAAACGCAGCAGTGGTATGAACAATTAAAACGAGAAGATGGGAGCGATATTATCAATGCGATTTCTAATACAATCTTGGCGGGACCGTTACATTAAATGAGACGAGCAGATGGGTAAACTCACCACTCATGTTTTAGATACCGCGCACGGGTGTCCGGCGGCTAATTTGACGATCGAGCTTTTTGCAATCGATTCTCCATCACAAAAAACATTGCTAAAAACGATCGTCACGAATGCTGACGGACGCACAGATGTGGCATTGTTGGCAGATGCCGAATTCAAGATCGGCGTGTATGAACTCGTGTTTTCTGTCGGCACCTATTTCGCTCAGTTTGAGGGAGATCAGACAGTGCCGTTTCTCGATCGAGTTCCCATTCAGTTTGGCATCTCAGACTTGACGGCTCACTATCATGTTCCATTGCTGTCATCACCCTGGGCTTACAGCACTTATCGAGGGAGTTGAATGGGTTACTCGATCGCGCAACTGAATCAGATGAGCCAGTCAGAATTTGTTGAGCGGTTGGGGGCTGTGTTTGAGGAGACTCCGACGATCGCGCAACAAGTGTGGGAGCAGCGCCCGTTTGCGGATGTAGATGATTTGCATCAAAAAATGACTGCGATCGTCAAGACAATGAGCCAACCAGATCAACTCCGGCTGATTCGCGCTCATCCTGATTTGGGCAGCAAAGCAAAAATGGCTGAGGCTTCTGTGCAAGAGCAGTCAGGGGTTGGATTGGATCGATTGAGTTCTCAAGAATATGCTCGATTTCAATCTCTTAATCACGCTTATAAAGATAAGTTTGGGTTCCCGTTTATTGTTGCGGTTAAAAATCACAGCAAATCTTCCATTCTAAATGCGTTCGATCGACGATTAAAGAATTCATTATCCGCAGAAATCACTCAAGCGTTGGCAGAAATTTCGACGATCGCTCACTTCAGGCTAATAAGTTTGATCGAGTCGTCGTCTTAATTTTCTATCATGCCTTAGGCTAAGTAGTAATATTCATCACATTCATCCAAGAAAGTATTCTGGGCTACAAAATCCAATGTTTTCGGCTTTTATACTGCACTCGGTATATGCCTAAAGGAACCCAGCGTGAGTTACTTCCAAGAATCTTCCGATCAAGGCGTTAGTCGCCGCAAATTCATCCAATACGGTTCGCTCGCATTGGGCAGCGGGATTGTGGCTGCCTGTTCTAATGGAGGAAGTTCTTCAACTACAAGTTCTCCGAGCGCGTCACCCGTTGCGAGCGCTGGCAAACTCGATAAAGTCACCATGAGCACCAACTGGTTTGCAGAAGCCGAGCATGGTGGCTTTTATCAAGCCGTTGCTAAAGGCATTTATAAAGACCACGGGCTAGATGTGACGCTCAAAATGGGTGGACCTCAAGTCAATGGCACTCAGCTTTTGATGGGCGGCGCGATCGACTTTTATATGGGCTATGGGGCTGATGCAATCGTCTCTGTTGAGTCGGGCATTCCCAAAATCACGGTTGCCGCCATATTTCAGAAAGATCCGCAGGTGTTGATCGCTCACCCGGATGTTGGAGTTAAAGATTTGGCTGATCTCAAGGGCAAACCCATTTTGATGTCTACTCAGGCATACACAACCTATTGGCCTTATTTGAAGTCAAAATATGGCTTTACGGACGACCAAAAGCGCAACTATAACTTCAACCCTGGTCCCTTTTTAGCGGATAAAAATGTTGCCCAGCAGGGATATGTGTCTTCAGAGCCGAACATTATCAGAAAAGTCGGAAAAATTGATCCGGTCGTTTTCTTGCTAGCCGATTTTGGCTATGCGCCTTATGCCACGACGATCGAAACCAAAAAAGAGCTAGTTGAGAAAAATCCTGATCTGGTGCAGCGCTTTGTCGATGCGTCGATTATAGGGTGGTATAGCTACCTCAAAGATCCGGCTCCGGGTGACGCATTGATTAAAAAAGACAATCCTGAAATGACGGATGAGCAGCTTGCCTATGCGCGATCGACGTTTGACAAATATAAAATTGTGAATGGCGGAGATGCCGAAACCAAAGGCATTGGGGCAATGACCGACGAGCGTTGGAAAACATTTTTTGACTCAATGGTGACGGCTGGCGTGTTTAAAGCAGGAACCGACTATAAGCAAGCCTATACGCTAAAGTTTGTGGATAAAGGGGTGCAAGCTTATCAAGTTTAGGCAGGGGCAATTTTTTGGCTATGACCACCCACATTCCGGTGATTGATTTTGCGCCCTTTTACGAGGGAAGCATGACTGAAAAACAAGCCGTTGTTGAGCAGATTTATGTCGCCTGTCATGAGGTCGGCTTTATGTATCTGCAAAACATTGGAATTCCTCGATCGCTCCTAGCGGATCTACTCGATCAGTCCAAACAATTCTTTGATCTGTCGATCGAGGTAAAGGAACAACTGGCTCGATCGAGCGAGACTAATTGCGGCTATGTCGGGCTGCAAAAAGAGCGGCTAAATCCCAAAAATCCCTGGGATTTGAAGGAAGCGTTTAATATGGGCATCCAGTCGGTTTGGCTTCCCCATCAGGAGGCGTTTCGCGACGTGGTGACGGAGTTTTATCGACTGTGTACCACAGACGTTGCTCCCAACATTTTGCGGGCATTTGCGATCGCCCTCCATCAACCTGAAAGATTCTTTGCCGATCAGCACAGTCGCCATTATTTTCTGCGAATGCTGCACTATCCACCTGTGGCTCAGAGTCCTCAGTCGGGACAACTTCGGGCAGGAGAACACACTGATTACGGCAGCATTACGCTACTACTGCAAGATGGCGTAGGTGGATTAGAAGTGCGAACTCGGCAGGGAGATTGGATTGCTGCCCCTCCGATTGAGGATACGATCGTGGTTAATGTCGGCGATGCCATGCAGCGTTGGACAAACGATCAGTTAAGCTCAACGCCTCATCGGGTGGCAGTTCCGATCGGAGCAGATAGCCAGCGATCGCGCTATTCGATCGCCCTCTTTTGTGATCCAGATCCAGAGGTTGAAATCACCTGTTTAGACTCGTCCGATCGGGTCCCCCAATATCCACCCATCCTGGCAGGAGAGTATCTTGCGAGTCGGTTAGCCGCCACGTATTAGCAGTCCATATTCACAAACCCCGATTGCCATGACTCCTACGATTACTCTCAGCCACATCAACAAAGTCTATGCCAACGGCACCGTCGCTTTGCAGGATATGAACCTGGAAATCGGTGCGTCGCAGTTCATCAGTTTAGTAGGTTCATCTGGCTGCGGCAAAAGCACAGCATTGCGGATCATTGCAGGGCTGGGGCAAATGAGTTCGGGGCAACTGGAGTGGGGGCAGGGACGAACGCCTAAACTTGCCTATGTGTTTCAGGAAGCAGCATTGATGCCCTGGGCAACGGTGCAGGATAATGTACAACTGCCGTTAACGCTGGCAAAAATGCCGAAGCGCGAGGCGATGGCAGCCGTTGAAGAATCGATCGCGATGGTGGGTCTGCAAGGGTTTGAGAAATGCTATCCGCGTGAGTTGTCAGGCGGCATGAAAATGCGGGTGTCGATCGCGCGGGCGTTGGTGACAAAACCAGATGTGCTGCTGATGGATGAACCCTTTGCAGCATTGGATGAGATGACTCGTAGCCGCCTCAACAGCGACCTTTTATCGCTATGGAGTCAACTGCGATGGACGGTGATTTTTGTGACTCACAACATTTATGAATCGGTTTATTTGTCTCAGCGAGTTGTGGTGATGGCAGCGCGTCCCGGTCGTGTGGTGGCAGATGTGGCGATCAAGGCACCTTACCCTCGCGACGAAGAGTTTCGCACATCACTCGACTACAACCGCTATTGTCGAGAAGTGTCTCAGCACCTCGCAGAAGCGTCTCTCAAAGGAAGCGATCGCGACCTGCAAATTGTCACTCTTTAAAGGAACTGAATCATGATGTTTTGGCGGCAATTGGCGGTCTTGATTTTAGAGCTACAAAATTTGTTGCGAATGGGGCGAATCAACCCTCCCGCGTCTATTAATCTTTTTAGTAATTTGTCGGGTAAAGTGAGTCGATCGGCTCAGAGCCGAACCCGATCGCGAGAAATCTCTGCGCCAAAATTTCGACCTCCTTTAATCAAACGGATTCTCTCACCCAATATCTTAGCGCCGGGAGCAGTGGGAGTGTTGGCGATCGCGGCATGGGAAATCTTTGTCCGGGTGACAAATATGCCCCCTTATCTGCTGCCGGGACCGATTCTAGTCTTTCAAACGTTAATCAGTTCATGGGGCGAACTGTTTCCGTCCTTGTTAGTCACCTTAAAAGTGACGTTAATCGCATTCATTGCAGCCGCCATCTCAGGGCTATTAATTTCAGTTCTATTCACTCAAAGCAAATGGATTGAACGCAGCTTCTTTCCCTATGCGGTGATTTTGCAGACCACTCCGATCGTGGCGATCGCGCCACTAATCATCATGTGGTTGAAGAATGACACGTTCCTAGCATTAATTGTTTGTGCGTGGATTGTGGCATTTTTCCCGATCGTCTCAAATACTACGCTGGGTCTAAGTAGCGTTGATCACAACCTCATTAACCTATTTCATTTATATGGGGCTTCCCGTTGGCAAACTTTAATTTATCTACGATTGCCGAGTGCAATGCCCTATTTCTTAGGAGGCTTAAAAATTAGCGGCGGGTTAGCGCTGATCGGGGCAGTTGTTGCAGAATTTGTGGCTGGAACTGGAGGTTCTCAGTCAGGATTAGCCTATCAGATTTTGATGTCAGGCTATAACTTGCAAATTCCTCGAATGTTTGCTGCTCTGTTTATGATCACGTTAACAGGTGTGTTGATCTTCGCGTGTCTAACCTGGTTATCTAACTTCCTGCTCAAAGAATGGCATGAGAGTGCAATTAAGCGTGAGAACTAAATGCAACGCGATGTGCAACTAACCTGCCCTCATCCCAGCCCTTCTTCCCAAGAAAGACTTTCGGACAGTTCCGGTTCCCTCTCCTGCGGGAGAGGACTGGGGTGAGGGCAGTCTCTACGGACGTTTCAGGATCGCTCATCGCGTTAAATATCTAATGCCCTCACGTCAAATTATCGTCTGCGAACCGCGATCGTGTAAGACGGTCTTTGCGTTTCTTCTCGCTGCGTCTTCACTAAACGGAAGTCTTCGTCCACATAAAGATGCTCAAACTTAGAAGATGCCAGGTAAGTTTTCTCAAACTTTTTGACAGTATTCCGATCTAGATCTTGCAGCTTTAACTTTTGGGGCAAGTTCGCTTTTTTGTCATCAAGCCGTGTATCTACAACCGTTGTAAACCAGTCTTCTGCTTTGTCGATCGTCAAGGCACTGTTCCGTCATCTAAACGCCTGCTCAATGCCGACATTTTGAAGTAAGGAAAATTTACAAAAACTTATTCTTCAAATTTACTGCGATCGTTCCAACTTCTTCTCTGTCAGAGGGTGTATCAGTTAATCAAATCGCTCCTCTTTAAGAGATGTTTCACAGGTAGAGGGATTGATCGCGACAGAGGCGCTTTTAGAGTGCGTCTAGGGCAGTTTATGGAAATTCGTTCGCACGATTCGCGGGGTGTCGTTAATCGAACTATAGTCTGCGCTTAATATCGTGGCGGTAGACTGTACATCGACTCAACCATTCAGAGATTCCACCTCAATGAACAACAACAAATGGAGAGAATTTAGCTTCTCTCCAATTCTTCAGCGCATCTTCCGATCCCCTTCTACAGTTTTTCAGGACGTTGCCAATATTTTTAGTCGCCGTCTATTTAGACGTTTGTTCGCATTTGCGTTAGTGACTTTTTTATTGGTCACTGTGATTCATACAGCGATTGCTCAAAGTGTTACTACGCGATCGCAGGTTGTGTTGATTTCACTCGATGGCGCAACGCCTCACATGATTGACGAATATTTAGCAAACGGAGTTCTCAACCGTCGCACAGGGCTAGGATTGCTGCAAAGCCGAGGCGTTTCGGCACAACGCAATATAACTTGCAATCCATCGTTGACGGCTGCCTGTCACACCACCCTTAATTCTGGATCTACGACTGCCCGCCATGATGTCGCTGCCAATAGTTTTCACCTGGTTGCGAGTCCGTTTAAGCAAACGGTGAGTGGGTTTGCGGCTCCGATCGGAGGCTATTCAATAGACGCAAATGGCGTAACCGAAAGTGCCAACCCAACGGCTGAACCGATTTGGATTAAGCTCAGACAAAACGGAAAAAAAGTCGTTGCCGCAACCTTTCCAGGAGCCGACGGCGCAGACATTAGACTCTCTAGTGCCGTAGATAGCCCGATCGTCCAATCTGCCCAAGTGCGAACGGTCGATTACACAGTGCCGTTTGGCGGATTTGCGGGGTTGTCAGCGAAGGGGTTTAGCCTCAGTGCCGGAGACTTCACCGCCGCCCCAACTCAGACCACTGATCAACTGACCGCCGCAGGTCAAACATCTTATAGTCCGGTGCTGCAAAAAACGAGTGTGCTGGAGCAATTCACCGTCGGCAGCGTGAGTTATGACCTGCAAGTTGCGGCATTCGACACGAGCAACGATCGCCAAACCAATTACGATACGCTGGTCTTTTTTGATGCCAAAAGCGGAATTCGATCGGGAGGCAGTTTGCCCTCGACAGGTGCGGCATTTGTCAAAGCTAAGCGCAAAAAGTCGAGTCCGTTCTATCTAGAAGGCAGTTCTAATAAAGCCGGAACCGCTTTCTATGTCAGCAATTTAGCACCCGATTTATCTACTGTTCGATTAGTACGATACTCTGCGAATTCAATTCCTCGCAACCCAGCAGTGTTAGCCGATGTAGACGATATCAATCAAGCGGTTGGCTTTTGGGCACCGCAATCCGATTTTCGGATCACAGAGCGGCTGAGTCCCGGTTTGACTGATTTCCCGGATATCGAATTAGAAGACATCTATGAAGACCAAGTTCGCACCTTTGTGGATTATCAGACCCGTGTGGCGCTAAGAGCGATCGCTAAAAACCCTGATGCTGATTTGGTGATGATCTACATTGAGCAGCCGGATGGATCAGAACATCAATTTCTCACGGTTGATGCTCGCCAAGCCACCAATCCGACTGATGCGAACACGATCGGCGCTGGGCAAGATGCTGCAAAAATCGCTCGTTATCAAACCTATGTCCAAACTGCTTACAAATCTGCAAATCGTGCGGTTCAACAAGTGATTGATGCAGTTGGAACGACTCGCGGTGGAATTCCTCGCCGGAACGTCATCGTGGTATCTGACCACGGCTTTTCTGCTTTTCATACGACCGTCAGCTTAAACGCCTTTCTGACGAGCAAAGGCTTCGATGCCACCAAAGTCAGAGCCGTTACATCGGGTCCTGCGGTCAATGTCTATATCAATCTGCAAGGACGTGAACCCGATGGCACGGTGAGTCGAAGCGAATATGTAACGTTGCAGCAGCAGGTGATTGAGGCGCTCAAGGAGTTAGAAGATCCCAACCCAACTTACACAAAGCGCGAGGGCAAGCGAATTTTTGACAAGATTTATGCTCGCCCTCGATCGAGCGACCTCAATGATCCCAGGTTTGGTTTGGGCACGAATGAATTCATCGGTCAAGACAGTGGAGATATTTTTGCCACGATGAAAGAGGGTTATAACTTCGATGGTGCTCAAACTCTTGTCGTGCCCCGTGTTGGTGACGATGCCGCAGTCAGTGCCGTGTTTTCGGTTCCCAATTTTTATGGCGCTCATGGCTATGACCCACAGAAACCAAACATGAGTGCAATCTTTTTTGCGGCGGGTCCTGATATCGATCGCAGAACGTTTAAGCAGGTTCGCAATATCGATGTGGTGCCGACGATCAATCGTCTGCTAGGAGTTAAATCAGCTTCAACCGTTGAGGGAATAGCTTTAAAGCTCAAGGAGTGAGCGATCGAGTCTTGATTCGCGCTAAGTCAATCAGCGCAATTTAAAGTCAACGTGTTTGGGTGGTTTCGGCTTCGCTCAACCTGCTAGAAGTTCTAAATCTGAGCGTTGAGCAGAGCCAAAATGTATCTTACTCGTTTATCCTGTCCACTAACTTAAATAAACAAAGGAGCCGCTCTCAAAAGGGTAATCAGCGGCTCCTTGATGTCCTAGAGTTGAATGGTGGTCTTGTTGTGCAATTCCTCCAATTGAATGAGTGAACCATTGCCGATCACAATATTGAACTTCACGAACGATCGTTCCACTTGATATCCCGGCAACACTCGCACGATTTGATATTCAGTCGTTAAATCACTCGTGCCATCCCATTTGAGCAATGCCAGTTGATTTGACGCAATCTCACTCAGCTGTGAAACAAAGTCCTCAATGCTATTGCTCATGTTGGGCACAATGCCCGATGACATGAAAATATAACGCTCTTGCAAATCTAAAGTCACACTGACTCGATAACGCCGTTCTGTTGAGCAACGTAACTCAACGGTGAACGAAATCGAGCTAGGCACGATCGTCCTAACTCCCATAGTTTTTGTCCTCTCGGTTAATTCAAAGAGGACAAAAACACTGATGTCTCAGATATTCGATAGGGAAAAAGAATGTATGCAGGATCTTGATTCCAGCCTTTCAAGATCCCATCGCAAAGCCGAGGGTGTACAATCATGAACGCCTCCTGAGTTACTGATACTAACTAGGGATGGAAGTCCTCGGAGTCTGATTTCCTAGATCAGGCTTCGGGGCACAACTCCATCACTGCGATGTATTCTACAAGAGTTTTCTGTTTTTTGGAATGCTAAGTTTTTGAGATGGGGAACGACTGTTTCTTTGGAAAGGTGGGGAGCGATCGCGAATTTAACAGTACGCCATGTGCTTGCTAATGCTTAAGAAGTTCCCGTATGCTCTGGCAATATGCGGAAAGTTTCTGCCGATCCATCTTGGTCGGTGTACTATAACAGAAAGTTTCTGCCGATCCAACCGATTGAGAGTGATATACAGAATGTTCCTGCCGATCCATTCGTTTTGGTATGACATGCAGAGAATTTCTCTCTAATAACAAGTTAGCTCGCGCTTAACCTCATAAAATATATGAATTTACCTGATTGGCTTGATAAGAAACCAGTACTACCAGCCGAGGAGACATTCGACCGCTTCGTAAAGCTTTGAACTCTGAGTACGGTAAAGTCGTCCCCGGCTGTACCAGCCGAGGAGACATTCGACCGCTTCGTAAAGAGCTTTGAAGGTCAAAAGATTGCAGAGCTTCTCTCTGGCAATCCCTCATTTCAAAATGCTGACTATCTTTTCCCCAATGAGAATATTATTGCAGAGCTGAAAACATTACAAACTGACTTTGGAACAACCGATTCATTTCGAGATAGACAAATCGAGCTTGTCAAGAAGTATCTCTCAGAAGGTCAGATGCCTCTCAGTGCAATTTTTCACAGTGCAGAACAGCCGAGGGAATACATAAGTGATCTACTTCGCCTGTTTCGACCCGCTTTGAGTCGAATTCTTAAAAAAGCAAACACGCAACTTAAAGAAACTAAAAGAGAACTAGATCTTCCAAATACACCGGGAGTTTTACTGCTAATAAATGACGATTTTATCTCTCTTGAACCTCGATTTATCACAGGTATAATATGCGAGATTCTGACTCATTCGTATTCATCTATAGATGCCTTTGTATACTTAACACTTAATCACTACGTTGATATTCCAGGTAATAATTATGCAAACCTTTTGTGGATTCCTGTTTATAGTGAGAGAGCGCCAGATTCGTTAACAGATTTTATAAACAAGTTAGGTAGTCAGTGGTTTCAATTTTTGGAGGCGGAGACTGGAGAATTTGACAACAAAATTGTGACAAACGATCTAGCCATTGTTGTGCAAGCAAAGTCTATTCCACGAAGCCTACATGAGAGCTAACAATTCAAATGCAGCGGATAGTTGAGCGCCATTAGTGCTGAGGTCGATTTGGTCTGCCGCCGCTAATTTGAGCCGTTAGACTTCACCTGTTGAGAGCTAGGCGTAATCTAAATTAAGGATATCGCCAGCGATCGCTCTTCAAGAAAGATACAAAGCGATCCGTTCTACCTAATCGTTTGAAAAATTTGTTGATTGAGAGAGCGATTATCCCAAGGAGAACTTGCTTCGCAAATCGTCGATCGTGGCTCTAAAATCAGACTTTCACTGCGACTAAAAGCTCTTGATACGATCGAGTCAAATCATCCAACTGATAATGAGCATTTAAGCCACTAGGGTTAGGCAACACCCAAACGATCGTGTCGTGAATGCACTCAGGCTGTCGTCCGATCGTAGATTTGGGTCGAGCAAATGCAGTGCGATAGGCGCTAATTCCTAGCACGGCGAGGACTTTTGGACGATAATGCTCTACTTTTGCGGCGAGTTGTTGATGCCCTGCAATTAGTTCCTCGGAAGTGAGCTGGTCGGCTCGTGCGGTGGCTCGATCAGCGATATTCGTCACCCCATAGCCATACTGCAAAAGCTCTCGATCTTCAAAAGGTTTGAGCAATCGGTCTGTAAATCCTGCGAAGTGAATTGCCTTCCAAAAGCGATTGCCGGGACGTGCGAAATGGTGTCCGACTGCCACGCTGTAGAGACTTGGATTGATGCCACAAAACATAATCGTCAAGTCAGGGGCGAGAATATCACACATCATCTTTCCGGTTGCGGCTTGGATATCTTGCTTAGTGGGTTTAGCGTTCATTTGCGTGATAATTTAATGACTAGCGTTGCGTGCCCCAACTCGTTCTGCCCACTGTTGTAACAATTCTATTTGCGGCTGAGAAATCGACGCGAGAGGAACCGTTTCTTGAATCGATTCTAAAATATCATCAGTTGTGAAATCTTGGCGTTGTCCACTCTGACCTTTGCCAAAAGCTCTGTGCATTCCATCAATGATCACCTGCTCGATTTCTGCACCGCTAAAATTTCGGGCTGTCCAGGCTAACTTCTCGCAGTCAAACTCTCGCAAACGACTGGGGCGCAATCGTTGTAGATAGATCTTAAAGATCTCCTGTCGCTCTCGATCGCTCGGCAAATTGAGAAAGAATATCTCATCAAACCGTCCCTTTCGCAACAGTTCAGCCGGGAGAATCTGCACATTATTTGCGGTGGCAACGATAAATACAGGGCTGGTTTTTTCTTGCATCCAAGTGATCAGAGTGCCAAAGACGCGGCGACTCGTGCCCGAATCACCATCACTGCTGCTGTTCAAGTTGCCAAACGCTTTGTCGAGTTCATCGATCCACAGCACACACGGTGCGATCGCCTCCGCAATTTGAATCATCTGACGCATTCGGCTTTCACTTTCTCCCACGATGCCGCCAAAAAGCCGACCCGGATCGAGTCTGAGCAGAGGCAACCGCCACTCATGCGCGATCGTTTTGGCGGAGAGTGATTTCCCAGTGCCCTGAATGCCTACCAACAGCAGCCCTTTGGGGTTGGGAATGCCATATCGACGCGCCTCCTCGGTGAAGACATCTTGCCGCATTCTCACCCATTGCTTGAGATTTTCTAACCCGCCCACACTTTTAAGCGATCGCTCTGCGGTGAAAAACTCTAAAATTCCGGTTTGCCGAATCGCTTGTTTTTTGGCATCTAAGACTTCGTTAATGTCAGTTTCATTGACCTGTTGTTTAGCAGCAAGCGCCTTAGCTAACACCCGTTCGATGCGCGATCGACTCAATCCCTGGCAGGCTTTAACGAGTTGTTCGCGGGCGAGTCCGGTGAGGTGCAGTTTGTCTAGCATCACGAGTTGAGAAATCAGCGCGTCAATCTCGATCGCGTTCGGCAACGGCACATCAATTACCGTCACGGCTTCGGTTAATTCGACGGGCAGTTCTAGCGTGTGGCTGAGTAGCACGATCGTAGTCCGGCTGCGTTTAAGTTCGTGCGCCAGGTTTTTTAACTCACGCACGATCGGGACGCTATCTTTGCTGTGGGGTTGCTTCAGAAATGGATGTAAGTCTCGCAGTACAAAGATTACGGCATCGTGTTTTGCAGCTTTGGCAATCCGTCCCAACGCCCCCATCACGCTGCCTTTGTCGGTGCTGTTATCGCTCCAACCCCGAACAATATCCCAGAGTAGAACGGTGCGATCGGGCTGAGTTTTCGCCGCAACTTGCCGCAAAATATCCTCGACGGGCGCTTCTTCGATCGCCACCAGATAAAGAATTGGATAATGCGCTCGAATCATCAAATCGAGTTGGTCAACTAGCGCTTGATGAGGTGATGGGTGAGAAGAATTCATCATTGATGGCAACGGCAGACTCTCTTCTCTAGCATGGCGCTTTAAGCGATCCTGTGGACAGGAAACCTGAGTTAACCTGATCTTTAATCAGATTTAACCTCTAACGTCACATTGTAATGAATGCTGATAAATGCGACTCGATGCTAATGAAGTTAGGGTTTTCGATCGTTTATGCCCCCGTCTGAAATCCCTGAGTTCCAGCAGTCTTCTCAACAGCTTTGTGTTTTGCTCGTCGAAGATGAAATTATCATCCGCGAAACGGTTGCGATCGCGCTGACTGACGAAGGTTATACAGTGATCACGGCTGAAGATGGGCGACAGGCGCTTAACTTAATTCGCAGTGTGACGATGAGAGAGGACGGAACCTTCTCGATCGACCTGATCATTTTAGACCTGATGCTTCCCGATGTGAATGGGTTGGATATCTGTCGATCGCTGCGACAACAAAACAATCTCACTCCCATTCTAATTTTGAGTGCGCGGGGCAGCGAAATGGATGTCGTTGTTGGTTTAGAAGTGGGAGCAGATGATTATCTGATCAAACCATTTGGCTTGCGAGAACTGATCGCCCGATGTGGAGTGTTGCTACGACGCAGCCACCTTTCTGCCCAGACGCTTGAGCAGCCTGTGCTTGAATTTCAAGAGGTGATGCTCTATCTCCAAGAATATCGGGTGACGGTACGTGGCGAAGCGGTGAGTTTGTCTCCCAAAGAATGGATGCTGCTGGAGTTATTTATGCGGCATCCGCGTCGTGTGTTTTCTCGTGACCAACTGCTAGAGAGCATTTGGGGCATCGAATCTATGAGCGACCCAAAAACAGTCGATGTGCATATTCGTTGGCTGCGAGAGAAGCTAGAGATTGATCCGAGCGCTCCTCAATACATCATTACAGTTCGAGGATTTGGCTATCGATTGGGATGAACAGAACGCCATCATTACTGAAGCACCTGCGGTTTTTCAGGCGAAGCGATCGCTAGTATAGGCTTTAATGGGTCTGGGTTTAACGGTTTGCCAAGGATAGCGCGGCTGAAGCTTGTTAAGCGGAAAGCTGGTCAGACGAGTTTCAATATGAGCTTTCTCCGCGTCGGTCAATTCAAACATTTCATAAACGGTTTGATCGATATGGGCGAGTGCTGCAAAAAAATCAGACTCGACTTGTTGAAAGCCCGCTAATCGGTGTCGATAGGTTGACATGAGAGCAGCGTAGTCTTGAGGAACGAGTAATTTCTGAATAATGGCTCTAGAAATGGTGGTGTCTTCATCGGCATTGAGTGTCAAAAGTTTGTAGACTAACTCAGCAACATCGGCATCTACGAGTTCTAGAGAAAATAATCCGGCTCGAATACTGTTGCCGTCTAAACTCAGTTCTTCTACTTGCACATCTTCAGGACTCCAGTTAGAAAAGTTAAGCCCTAAATTTCTGTCGCTCAATTTATACCGACTTGTTGCAATTCGTGTCTCAACTTCAGATAATAACCATTCATCAGGATTGTTTTTAGCGATCGCTGCTAACTGTGCCAGTTCGTTGTAACCCTCTACTAAGCGCTGCTCGATCGTCGCCTCTAAATTTTTGACCCAAGGTAGAGCTTCAAGTGTGCGCGGATAGAACGTTGTACGCGAAGAGCCTTCTAACACACCCGAACGTAGCCTTGTAGCCCAGTAAAAACGAGCAAGTTGACTGGCTCTATCGGGTGAACTATGCAGAACTAAAATCTAGGTGCCAGCAAATTAGACATCGCAACTCAAAATTGGCGAAGTTTCTGAACCCATAGCCAGAGCGCTTAATCAACTTGAGCTTGTTGTTAATGCCCTCCACAACCCCGCTCGTGGTGCGATGCTCGAAGTAGGTTGCGATTTCTTCCAGCCATCGATCCATCGTGGCAACACTGGTCTGAAACGTCGTTTCGGCTCCGGCTAACCAGTCACCTAGTTTTGTAATTCCATCTTCCCAATCCACAGCCGTATCAAAGATCTGTTTCAGCGTTTCTTTTTGCTGATGCATTTGAGCGAGACGGGGTGAAACTTGTTTGACTGCTTCTAACGTTGATTTTTGTTTATCCGTCAAATTCTGTTCAGGTTTTAGCAGAGCATACTTGCTTGACTTCAAAACGTTTTCAATTCGTGCTTGTTCCAGTTCATCGACATCAAGGTTGATTGACTTGACTTCTTGATTGCGAACGTGGTTCAACTCCCGATTCACTAATTGCGCGACGTGGAATCGGTCTGCGACTACTTGAGCCTTCGGCATCTGTTTCCTGACCAATCCTCGGTAGTTCCCAGATAGGTCAATGCTGACTTCCGTAATTTGGTTAAGAACCTCTCGACCCCATCCTTCTAGGACTTTCTGAATGTCTTCATGTTTGCGCGATGGAGCCAATCCAATCAACGACCTTTGGTCTAAATCCACCAAGACCACCACGTAATCTTTTTGTCCTTTCCGCAAGGCAATTTCATCGAGTCCCAATCGCCGCAGTCCGCTCACGTCCACGCGCATTTTTTTTGGCGATGTATTGCACCATTGACGCGACTTCTTCATCCGTGAGTCCATAATTCACCCCAACGTTATGCAGATCACTGTGACGCACTTGCTGCACAATCATTTCCGCAAAGCGGTCGGTATACTCTCGACGTTTACCCACAAACTCGAACGCTTCACTAAACGGTTTCCCACACGGACGACATTTGAATTGACGACGATTGAGCTTCAGGAACACGGGGCGCTCGCTGATGCTTAAATCACGCACTCGATGCCCATGATTTTGATGTAACTGGTGGCTCACCTGACTACAGCGCGGACAACTCGCAAGTGCACTTTGGGCTTCGACTTCCAGAATGAGTTCATGACCCCGATCTTGGTAATCTTCCACGTCCATTCCTGGCAAGTTGAGGAGTTGAGTCAGCAAGGGTTGCATGGCAGCTAAAACGTGTTTCAAAGCACATTAGCATAACTCAGGCGATAGACCCAGTTGACTGTTCAAATAGGCTGCAACTGCTTCTAGCGAAACTCCACCTAACTTGGGCAGGGCAACTAACACTGTATCTACTGCTGCCAAAGACAGTTCGCGACGACTTGATACGATTGAAGCGGTTGGGGCGAGAGTGAACTTAGCAACTGCAAGGAAACGTTCATGGGTTTGGCTTGCCCACAGACCCAGCTTGCCATATTGTCGTTCTTTAACAGTATCTAAATTAACCCAGCCCACAGGTTCTCCTGACCAGCCCATTGATATGCTACGTCCTGCAACAACTTGAACAGAATTTGTTCCGATCGATTCTGCTGTAACTTCTGTGCCTCCCCGTTGGATTCCATAGGTAAACCAGAAAGGGCGGTTATTACGACTCAGTTGCCGTGCAACAGCTTCCTTTAACTCCACTACATTTCCACCGTTGCCATTGGGATATAGCCTTTTCAGAATTGGCACGTCTTCAGGATGCAGCAGAGGCAGTAAATAGTCTCCCCACAATGCTTCTGCTGTGTTACTGGGGTCGATATCTGTAACTCTTGGACTGACCTTAGCATCAAAAAAATCTTTGTACTTGATTTTGACGGGCGGCTCATCGCTTCGCCACGTTGCCGGAACCAGTAGTTCAATCTCATCATCTTCCTGCGCCGAAGTTTTTTCGATCACCAGCAGCATAGGAATCACACTCGCGTCCCACTGTTTTCCAGCAAACTCTAACCAAACGATTTTTCGTAAAGCCGCGTCTCGTCGTGGATAAAGCAATTTCCACACCTTCGCGGCTGCTTCTGAGTTGGCATAACCACCACTCACAACCATGCCTAAAAAGCCACCTGCCTCTAGAGATTCAGTCAAAGCACGGTAGAGAAACACTAAACCTGTATCCGCATTCTGTCCCCAGATTTGGTGCCATAGCCCGCGCATCTCATCGTTATACTTCACCCGCTCTGCCCGGATATAAGGCGGATTGCCCACAATATATTTCCACTGCCCGCTATCCCGCTCTGCCGAACCAGGAGCCAAAAATCCTTCCCCCAATAGCGGAACCAGATCCGATTCTCGCAGCAGACTGTTTAAGTTGTAGACATGAATTTGAGGAACATTGACTGGGTTCGTCGAAGGCTTAAAGCGCACCAACGCCCACATCAACTGAAAGTGACTAATAAACGCGGCAAACGGGTTTAGATCAAATCCCCAAACGGTTGTCTGCAACTCTTGCAAAACGGCATCTGCATCCAATCCTCTGGTTTTTGCATCTTGCAGACAACGATGAACATAACGCACCAAAAACGAACCACTGCCACAGGATGGATCAAGCAATTTTCCCTCACCATGACTAAACACTGTTTGCTCTAACAACCAATCGACGATCGCAGCAGGCGTATAAAACTCTCCTAACCGTTTTCGTTTAGCAGTGGGCAAAAATGTTTGATAGATGTCCCCCAAGATTTCTTCCGACAACCCCGAAAAATCATAGGCATTAAATCGCAAAATTAGGCGCTGCAACGCTTCATCTAACGCGCCGTTGGTTTCGTAGATCCAGTCAAATAAGTTGCGCTCAAATGGCTCGTGATAGAGCCGCCCAACATCTTTAGCTACCAACTGCACCAGAGCTTTGGCATCACCCGTCAACTGATCCACAAATGCTGCCCAATCTCGCGGTCCTCCGTTGGATAATCGTCGTTTTTTCGTTAGCTTTAGATCTTCCACCAATCGTAAAAACAACACACGAGCAACCAGCACAGCAACAGAATCGGCAATGAAGGATTCTCGAATTCGTTCTTCAACTTGCTTGCCTTTTGCATTGACATCTCGCCCATATTGGTCTTCAAATCGAGGTAAAAGATCCTCAAACAAATGTCGATGGAAGTCAAACCTAAACCGTAGCCGCACTAATGCCCGTCGCTGTGTGTCACCCGTATCCACTAAGTTTCGTTGAATTTCCTGTTCCTGACATTTGAATTCTTCATACTGCTGGATCAAAGTCGCGATCGCTTGTTCCGCGGCAATGCCCAACTCGGTAAAGCTGGTTTGCAAATCTTGCCGCAGCCGATCGAGCGTCTCAGGGGCATCCAACTTTAAGTAAACGTAGGGCAATTGTCCATCAATAAAGGTCGCCCACTGATTAGAGTGAGTCGCCTGTTCGTAGGAAAGAAACTTCAGCCTTTCCCGTAATTCTTCAAACGTGATTTCAGACAAATTGCATGGATCTTCAAATCCTTCAACTGCCTCACCCGTTGGCAAAACGAGCCAAAGATAATGGGCTGTTAGAAATAAAACGTACCGAGTTAAGCCCTCAACATACTTACGTTTTTGGTTCCACAGCTTGCGTCGTCCACTCTCTGTATTGAGTTCTGCATCATCTTTCTTGAGATCTCCCACGACCCAAGCAATTTTCTCTGGAGTCAGTAGCTTAATTTCTGGATAGCCACCCCCACCTGCATCTTCAGTTACAACGCGATCTTTTGGATAATCCAGCAATCCAGCTAAAAAATCACGAACATCTGGGTTATACGATCGTTCTGGTCGATTCCAATCTAGAGTAAGCCATTTTGCCAGAGGATCTGATTGCTGTCTTTTCGGTCTACTGCTGAACAAAACATTTAACCTCTCTGCTTCCAAACGTTTTAGATGGATCACTAGCAGAGAAACAGGTTAACACTGAATCCAAAAGTATCAGTAATTCTTAAGAAACTTACATTCCGTGATGATTGAACCTCTAAAATATTTTTCTATTTTGGGAAATACTCAGCTAAACATTTATTATCTGTCTACGGTCAGAAAGGCAGCAAACAAAGAAGAGCGACTAACCTTTCAAGTGGTTGATTCAGCCCGAATGGGAAACTGTCACTATAGTGTGTCAGTCGTGTTACTCCCGGAAAGCTTTATCATGAATTCAGCCCCGATCGCTCCCCCGATCACTGAGACTCAAAATCATTCCAGGCTATTAATTGTGGCAGAAATTTTGATTGGCATAGGGTTAGCAGGGTTTTTTGATGACATTGTCTTACCCCAGGTTTTGCAATGGCACCATATGTTAAGTAGCGTTCGTCCTAGTGATAACGTTGCTAATCTAGAAATTAATACCTTTTGGGACGGAATATTTCATATTGGTGCTTACGTTCTGACTATCAGTGGATTGATCTTAACTGTGGCGTGCCTATCAAGACTCATATTTGATTAAGTCATCTAAATCTTTGCTCGGTTCAATCTTAATCGGTGCTGGCTCGTTTAATCTGATTGAAGGGCTAGTTGACCACTAAACTCTAGGCATTCATCCTGTTAAACCCGGAGTCCACTGGTTCGCTTGGGATATGGGATGTTTGGCGTTGGGACTTTTACTCACAGCTACGGGTTGGTTAATTCCTAGCCGCGAATTGAGACTCGATCGCCCCTCTCAAAAAATTGCTGGCAGTGATTAAACACGCTCATCCAAGCTCTGCCTTTCGATAGACAAAGAATCAGAATCTTACCTTCTAGTATTGAACCTGAGAGGTAGTATCATGTACTAATCGGGTAACTTTCCCTGTTCGAGACAACATCAGCGACCTCGAATTGATGTTTGCCCTACCAATTGCAAGATTAATGGAGAGTGAACGATGAACGCGATTCGTGTGGCTTTAATTGAAGATCACGATCTGACACGATTTGGCATTCGTGCAATTTTGCAGCAGCAACCAGACATTGAAATTGTTGGCGAAGCAAGAGACGCGAAATCAGGGCTGAAACTGCTAGAAACTACCCGACCTGATGTTGCGATCGTCGATGTGGGCTTACCTGACATGACGGGCATTGAGTTGACTCAGCGATTTAAAAAATCTCAAGCCGAAGAATCTGCTTCAAAAACTGGCGTGTTAATCATGACCATGCAAGATGACGAATCTGTGGTGCTGGCGGCATTTGCGGCAGGGGCAGATTCTTATTGCATGAAAGACACGAGTTTTAATCGCCTGTCTGAAGCTGTCAAAACCACCGCCGAGGGCAACGCCTGGATCGATCCGGCGATCGCTCGAATTGTGCTTCATCAAGTGCAAACGCCTCCTGACCAGGCGACTACCTCTCCTGCTTCTAGCACGATTAATATCAATCGCTTGTCTGACGAAGATAGCGAAATGATGCTGACCTATCCGCTCACCGAGCGCGAGCTAGAAGTGCTGCGGCTAATCGTCGATGGATGCAGCAACGCTCAAATTGCCGAAAAGCTCTACATCACAGTCGGAACGGTCAAAACGCACGTTCGCAACATTTTGAATAAGCTGTGTGCTGACGATCGGACTCAGGTTGCAGTGCGCGCCCTCAGAGCAGGATTGGTTCAGTAGTTAGAGATTGGTGTAGGTTTCGACTTCGCTCGACCCACCGACCCACCGATGAGGGCTGAGCGGAGCCGAAGCCCGATCTAGGGGTGCTTTACGATCTCTCAAGTTTCAGAGGTCGATGTTGAGCTTTAGACCTTTTGATCGAGACGAATGGCTTCTTCTAGAGCAGCTTTTTCTCTAGCTCGATGTTGATAGGGTTGGAGTCGATCGGCACTCCAACCTGTCAGAATTTGCAAATCGTTTAACTTGATTCCTCTCGTCAACATTTCGATGCACCAGGTTTGTTGAGGCTGCTCGATCGTCGGAGCTTGCCCCTCGGGAGTCAGAAATTCTTGCGTTAATTCTCGCCATTGTTGCCGCAGATCGGGTTCAGATAGAGGTCTTCCAGCCTCGTTGAGAAACAAGGCTGATTGCTGATCTTTGCGGCTTTTGATCCACTGAGTTAACGGATTTTTGGTGTAAGACCCATAGCGTTTGCCCATAATCCACTGGTTGACGGGTACCTGCCGCACATCGCCCTGAGTTACCTGCAAAAGCTGCTGATGAGCGTCGTGAATGTAATGCGATCGCTCCAATTCCACTACTTCTGCCCCACTCAATCCTGCTCCAAACAACACATAAGCCAAGGCATAAGGCTGCAACCCTTGTTTTTTGGCACGCTGCAAAATCGAATGCACTAACTGGGATGGGAGATCGGCGACTCGCTCGATCGTGTCCCGTTCCACCTGCACCAAACTGCCTGATGACTCCGAAGGTGAGACGGCTCCATGCAAAAACAACGTGATGAGATTCTCTAAAAAATCCTGTCGGTCTTGCCAGAGGTCATGAAATTCGCTCGTAAACTCAATTACGGCATACCCTAACAGCATTCCATTTAGCAAACTCGCGAGTCGTTCGGCTGATAGATAGCTGTCTAGCTGTCCGCGATCGATCACGGTTTGAAAATATTCAGCGACATAGCGATTAGCTTGCGTGAATCCTTGCCCCAATGCCTGTCGATTTTCAGACGGATATTGCCCCGCCTCACCGACCACCGATCGCACCACCTCCGGCACTCGCTCTAAGGCTTGTAGGCAGGCAGTCGCATACTCATTCAGCGCTTGATGTAGGTTGCTCGTCTGATGGGCTTGCTCAACCAGCGTTTGCCCCAGAGTCGTAAAAACGGCGGCTTCTTCAATTACGGCTAACAGCAGCCCGTGTTTATTGCCAAACTGCCGAAATAGCGTTACTTCGTTGACATCGGCTCGTTCTGCAATTTGCTTGGTCGTTGTTTCAGTGACTCCTTGCGAGGCAAATAGCTCTAGTGCAGCGGTGATTAACCGTTGGCGGGTGGGGTTTCGTAGAGAAGACATAGACAAAATGCAAGTAGCACTTGCAGAAATCACGAAGACTTGTTAGGCTTGTAAATGTAAGCAGCACTTGCATTCACTCCTCTACTGTAACGGTCTTCTAGCAGAAGCGCAGATGTCTACTCGTGCGTTGAGGGGTTTGTCGATCGAGTTGCCTGCTTGATCGCACATTAATCTCATCATTTAGATAAAGGATTTTCATGACCTCTACTTCTATTAAACCTACAGTTTCGAGTGAACCATTGCCTCCGCTGCAAGAAGAACCCAAGCTAGATTGGGTGAATGTCGGGTTTTTCGGGACGTTTCACGCGATCGCGCTGTTGGCTCCCTGGTTTTTCTCGTGGTCAGCGTTGGGCGTGGCGTTGGTGCTGCACTGGCTGTTTGGCAGCATTGGCATCTGTTTGGGATATCACCGTTTGCTGACGCACCGCAGTTTTCAAGTGCCGAAACCGTTAGAGCGATTTATCACGCTGATTGGTGCGTTAGCGTTGCAGGGCGGACCGATTTTTTGGGTGGCTGGGCATCGGCAGCATCACCTATACACCGAAGATGTAAATCTCGATCCCTATTCGGCAAAGCGCGGATTTTGGTGGAGTCACATGCTCTGGTTGTTCTATCCACAGTCAAAGTTTTTTGACTATGACGAGTGTAAAAAATTTGCGCCTGACCTCGATCGTGACCCGTTCTATCGCTGGATCAATAAGCACTTTTTGTTGCTTCAAATCCCGGTCGGGGTGGCGCTTTATTTAGCAGGTGGTTGGTCGTTTGTGATTTATGGAGTGTTTGTGAGAGCCGTTTTGCTCTGGCACAGCACCTGGTTGATCAACTCTGCGAGTCATATAACGGGCTATCGCACGTTTGAACCAGACGACAATTCGCGAAATCTTTGGTGGGCGGCGATTTTGACCTACGGTGAAGGCTGGCACAATAACCACCACGCCTACCCCAATGTGGCAAAAGCAGGCTGGAAATGGTGGGAAATTGATATGACGTGGTGGGCGATTAGAGGTCTCGATCGGTTGGGTCTGGTGAAGAAACTCGTGTTGCCTCCAACCGACCAATAAGTGACGCATAATTTGATCAGGTCAGAACAGACGATGTTTGTTCTGACCTTTTTAGTTTTAAAAATTTAAGGAACTGCAAGTCTACTCTGTAATGACCAAAACGCTTTAGTTGTCGAGCCAAATTGGGATTAATTGCGTCACGCTGCATAGTTGTACACAGGAACTTCGGCAAAGCGATCGGGTTCTTGACCAGTCAAGACAATTTGCTGTAAATGCTCCACGGTCGATGGAGAAAAGAATTGCTCTCCTGTTTCCTCATTGATGCGAGCAGGGACATTCTCAATCACAAAAACTTGTCCATTGAACTGGAGCGTGTAAGTCACCCGTTTTTCAACTAAAACTTCTAGCTCATGACTCATCATCTCGGATTCTCCTCTGGGTAAAGTCATCATTCCATCGCTGATGTCCCTTCCGGTGCAGGATGTATTGTGCTAGCTATAAAAATCCAATCTCAAGTTGGCGAGTGACCGCCGACTGACGCATCAAATCAAGTTCAAACGTTTCCCAGCCGATATCAGCAACAAAGTCTTGAGCTAGCTTTGCTGCATTGAGCATATCCAACAAATAGTTTTGTTCACGAGGCTGCATAGATTACCTGGGCAGAGTCAAGAATTGCTTTACGTCGTAAGTAGTTGCGGCTACGTTCAATCCCTCGACGGCTCACTAAATCAACCTCTCGCCCAAAGATTTTCTTGGCATCTTCTTCCATGTCTACCCAATCTAAAAGTGTCCAGTGAGCATCTTGAGCAAACGACACCAGTACATCAATATCACTACTATCTAGGCGAAAGTCATCTCTCAACACGGAACCAAACAAAGCAAATTCTGTTGCTTTCCAGCGCTTACAAAACTCAGCCACTTTCCCGTAATCGATCGGGATTTGAGTCTTCACGACTTGAATATTTTGCATAGACTCTGCATTGCCCTAGATTCGTTGTGCATTCATTTTAATTGCTGTGCAGAATTTTGAGGTGAATGCAGGGTCTGAGACGCTAGCCCGATCGCTCTCATCATTAATGAAATAAATTCTCAATAATGGTGGTAAGATGAGCAGGAGTTTATTGAGTTTATATCTCAATAAGACAGAATTTATCACCCCTAATCCTGGAGGCTTTTATGGCACAAGCTGCTGATCTTCGTCGTCCTTTTCACCTGCAACTGTTGCCAATGCAGTCACAGCCGCATCAAATTCTGAATGTAGAAATCGTTCAACATGGCGATGGCGACCAGTCCCTCTATCAGCAAAATTTGATGAGCTTGGGGGCAGACGTGCAACTGCCAGAAATTTGTGATGCCAAAGACATCACGATCGCGGTCTTAGAAGGCAATGGCAGCCTGATTATTCAAGAAGAAACGGTGACATTAGAGCCAGGAATATTTGTGTTCATTCCTGCAAATATCTCTCACTCACTACAAACTCGATCGAGACTCGTCTTTTTGCTGAATCGGTGTATGCCCGATCGAGACACTCACGATTTACCCTGGGTGATTAATCTATAACCTGGTGTTGACTGTTCACGATTCCAATGTCATTCATTTCTAGAATTCTCATGTCTCATTTACCCGAAGTTCTTTGGTTGAGTGCGAGTCCGAGTTTGCAATCGTTCAATCAACCTCTGTTGCGATATTTGTCTCCTCACGTTCGCGTTGCTCAGTGGGAATATTATCAAACTCTCGATGAAGCCAGTTCTGTAGAGAATGCTGTGACGTTGTTAGATGATTATCTTCAGAATTGCGATACTCCGATTCATCTCGCAGGTCACGGCATTAGCGGCGTGATCGGCTTAATGTATGCGCGTCTCTGTCCTGAAAAAGTGCGATCGCTGTCCCTCCTTGCTGTGGCACCACAGCCTGCAATTACCTGGCACACGCATTACTACATTCAGCGTCAGTTGATGCCCTGTAGTCAATATCAGCTTCTAGCTCAAATTGCGCGGAGTTTATTTGGCAGTGTGTTACCGCTTCCGGCAAAAGAATTGGTAGTGAGGCTCGATCGTGATTTAGAACTATCTCCAATTCCTCACTCTCTGTTTAAGCTGCATGAGTTGGCAAGGGGAGGAATCTCACAGCCGTTGCTCGTATATGGCAGTAACACCGACCCGATTGTTGATCCTCAAACCCTGTCAGGGTGGCTACCTTGGCTGAAGCCAGAAGATAGTTTGCGGCGGGTTCCAGAGGGGCATCACTTTTTTCACACGGCTCACCCGCAGCAAGTCGGAGATGAATTGCTCAATTTTTGGCAGACCGTCAGCGTAAGATCGCTCGACTTATCGCTGATTGCTTAGTTTCTAGAGTTAAATCCTTTAGACTATGACATCGTGACGATCGCTATAAAATGATTGGGTCAAAATGGGGGCAGATTCTTCGATCGCTCTTAGCAATTCTCTTAATTGGACTGTCGTGGTGGAGCATTTTTGCGGCTCGATCGGGGCTAGTGGTCCGATCGTTTGAGCACGCTCAGGTTCCTTTGTTATACATGGCTCCGCAGCAGGCGCAAAACGCTCCAGGAGTTCTGATTGCTCATGGGTTTGCGGGGTCTAAGCAGTTGATGTTGGGCTATGGTCATGTGCTGGCAAGGGCAGGCTATGCCGTCATGTTGTGGGATTTTGACGGTCATGGAGCCAATCCCAATCCGTTAAAAGGATTTGAACTTCAAAAAAACCTTGACGTGGCGCGGCAGGTTTTAGTCGAGCAGCCAGAGGTCGATCGCACTCGTCTCGCTCTGTTGGGGCACTCAATGGGAAGCGGTGTAGTCATTGCTGCCGGAGTTCAAGATAGGGAGCAATTTGCGGCAACGATCGCCATCTCCCCCGGAGGGCAACCTGTCACTCCACAAGCGCCTCGCAATCTGCAACTGCAAATCGGTGCCTGGGAAGGTAGATTGTTACCCTATGCTCAACAATTGTTGAAGGATGCAGGCGGCGCAAATGAGCAATTTGCTCAAGGTAAGGCGCGAGAATTGGTGACGGTACCAACCGTTGAACATATTACGATTTTGTTTAGTCAAGTGAGTCATCAGACAGCGCTGCGGTGGCTTGATTCGACGTTCAACCGCACATCGCAGAGTGAGTATGTCGATCGCCGCATGATCTGGTATTTTGTGCATCTAGTCGGGTGGCTATTGCTGTTAAGCGCGATCGCTCCTCACCTGTTGCTACCTGCTACCCCTGACTTAAAGATTGCTCGTTGGCGACAGTGGGGCGGATTAGTCGGGTCTGCGATCGTGGCTCTTGGCGGATTGCGACTGCTCGATCCGGTGGTTGATTTGCAGTCGTTGGGCGGTGTGCAGGTCGGCGGCGCAGTTGGAATCTGGTTCTTAATCGCAGGTTTAACCTGGCTGGGAATTCTGGGGCAGATTCCCCGTGTGAGTTGGCGACTGGTCGGATTTGGGATCGCGTTATTTGGGCTGCTTGGGGTTGCAGTTGGGGCAATGGCGCAGCTCGTGTGGCTTCAATGGTGGCTGATTCCGGCTCGATTGATGATTTGGTTACCGATCGCGATCGCTTGTTTTCCGTGGTTTTTAGCGTCTGGAATGGTGCAGCAGAATACTCGCTGGTTTACAAGGCTGGGCTGGTGGTTTGGTCAAAGCATGGTGTTAATCGCCGGATTTCTAGGAGTGATCATCATCTTGCCAAAACTAGGTTTTATGTTTTTGTTGTTACCGTTATTTCCGGTAGTGATGGCGTTATTTGCGTTCGTGTCCGCACTATTGAATAATTCATGGATTTATGCGATCGGAAACACATTGTTTTTTGCATGGCTTCTAGCGGCTGGATTTCCTCTCTCTGTGTGTTGTTTGGCGTTTGAGTAATGAATCAATATATTCTTGCATTAGATCAGGGCACCACCAGTTCACGCGCGATCGTGTTTAATCACCAGGGCGAAATGCTGTCTGTAGCTCAAAAAGAGTTTCCGCAACGGTTTCCGCAGCCCGGTTGGGTAGAGCATGATGCCAATGATATTTGGTCATCACAGATTGGAGTCGCGAGCGAAGCGCTTGCCCGTCTTGGCATTCGAGCCAGTGACATTGCAGCGATCGGGATCACCAATCAGCGAGAAACCACGCTCGTTTGGGATCGGGCGACGAGTCAGCCGATCTATGCCGCGATTGTGTGGCAAGATCGCCGCACGGCTCGATATTGTGACGAACTAAAAGATCACGGACACGAACCCATCTTTCAGCAAAAAACCGGACTATTGCTCGATGCTTACTTCAGTGGTACAAAGCTTAAATGGTTGCTCGATCGAGTTCCAGGGGCAAGAGAGAAAGCCGATCGGGGTGAACTCGCATTTGGCACGATCGATTCTTGGCTGGTGTGGAAGCTGACTAACGGACGACTGCACATTACCGACGTGACCAACGCCAGCCGTACTCTGTTATTCAACATTCACACGCAAGATTGGGACGATGAACTGCTGTCAATTCTTACCATTCCTCGATCACTGTTGCCCGAAGTGCGAAGCTCGTCAGATGTGTATGGCTACACCAGCGATGGAATTGGAACAGGAATCGCGATCGCCGGAATTGCAGGCGATCAGCAAGCCGCCACCTTTGGGCAGGTGTGCCTTGAGCGAGGGATGGCAAAAAATACTTACGGGACGGGCTGTTTTACGCTGCTCAACACCGGAAGTCAGCCGATCGTGTCTCAACACAAATTGCTGACTACGATCGCATGGCGGATTCACGATCGTACAAATTACGCCCTCGAAGGCAGTGTGTTTGTCGCGGGTGCTGTAGTGCAATGGCTGCGAGATGGGCTAGGCATTATTCAAACCAGTGCCGAGATTGAGCCACTCGCGCGAAGTGTTCCTGATAATGGCGGCGTTTATCTTGTTCCGGCGTTTGTCGGGCTAGGAGCACCCCATTGGGATAGCTATGCACGCGGCACGATCGTGGGGTTAACCCGTGGCTCGACCCGCGCCCACATTGCCCGCGCTGCACTAGAAAGCATCGCCTACCAATGTGCAGACGTGCTAGATGCCATGCGTGAAGACTCTGATTTGCCACTCTCTGAGTTGCGAGTAGACGGGGGTGCGGCGTGTAACGATCTGCTGATGCAATTTCAAGCAGATATTTTGGGGGTTTCGGTCGTTCGTCCTAAAGTGGCAGAGACGACGGCTTTAGGAGCGGCTTATCTGGCAGGGCTGGCGGTCGGCTATTGGCAAAACGCAGCCGAACTCGTGCAAAACTGGCAGGTCGATCGCCGATTTGAGCCGACGATGAGCAATGATCGCCGCAGTGATTTACTCGATACTTGGCGGCGTGCCGTCGATCGTGCCAAAGGGTGGGAGGAGACTTAAAGATTTCAATTTGTACTGTATGTTACAAAATTAGGTGGCTCCCCTGATTACCATTTGCTGGTCAATCAAGACTCAAGGTACAAAATGATTTTGAATCTATTTACCCTATGTTTTCAGCAGATGATTTCTCGGTGAACATCGCCGATCTCAGACCACTGTTGGCTAGCGATTTCTTCTAAGAGATTGACATCACCGTAGATATCGTCGATTTAGATCGGATGGCTGTTATTTAATGACTGCAAGGTGCCACACTGATTTTGAACTTTTTCCAGGCGCTGCGATCGCACCTGATGCACCAGGGTATCCAGAGTCGGGCGTGTTCCATGAGCCTGATTGATTTCTGATCTTTCAACAGGAGGATGGTCAGCGATTTCTCGCTAATTCAGCCCCAAAATAGAACACAATTCGATAAAAATATGCCGTTCAACTGGCAATACTCCGGACATCTTTTGAGACAAATGCTGAAACCCGCATTCCACTGTTAGTATTTGCCTCAGTGATGAGGCTGAAACCCGCGTTCCCCTATTAGCGATTTAAAACTGTCCGGACTGTTGAACTGAGATATTTGACCGAAATTGATGACTTAATCTATTTTTGTGATAAGTAATACTTCTTGAGGATGAGGACGCTCAAGCCCTAGATCGAGCAGGATGTACTTTACCCATATCCCTACATCTCTATGAGTATGTCGCTTCATCATCCTATTCAAACCGACGATCGCATTCTAATTGTCGATGATGTTGCCGATAATTCTTTCTTACTGCAAACTCTTTTAGAGAGCGAGGGATATCAGGTAGACGTAGCAAATAGTGGGCAAGTGGCATTAGAAAAAATAGCGGCAGACCCTCCTGCACTGGTCTTATTAGATGTGATGATGCCCGACATGAACGGGTTTGAAGTAACTCGCCGGATTAGGCAAAATGGTTGCCTGCCGTTTATTCCGATCGTGTTAGTGTCGGGATATGATCAGCCAAGCCTTGATCAAACATTAAACATGGGGGCAAACGGCTTTATCTGCAAGCCGATCGACTTTGAAGAAGTAATCAATCAGGTGAAAGCGTTATTGATGGGTAAGCATTAGGGTTTGCGTATCGATCGAGCGTTACCTGCTGGCTTTCAAGCTCATCTAACAAAACCGTTGAGCTAATTCGTGCGATCATCTATTGACTCCGACCTTAAAAATCGCAGTTTGTGCATTGTGGTGGCACAACTTACTCATGTGAGCCACGTTTCTGGTGAAGCTCAGGCAACCCCCACCAAGGAACGTTGGGCTGTTCGTGATGCTCTGCGTGATAGCCGAAGTGATAGCAGGTAATAAATGACCAGAAAACAGACCAGTCACTGCTTTGAGCACGAATTTCGCTGACATATCCCCCTGCTGGTTCGCGGTGGGGTAAATAGGTGCCAAAGAAAAAAAGTTGTAGAGAACTGGCAATCGAGGGCACTACCCAAAACCAGTTTAGATTTGCTTCTGGAACGTGAAGCCCAATGCTAACGATATTGTAAATCGCCATTAATCCAAACAAGCGAGTCCAACTCCAATAGCGGAACATGAAGTAGCCATACCATGCAAAAAAGTTTTTGAACTTGCCGTTGTGGAAATCTGGATCAGTTTCACTTGCAGGATGCTGATGATGCAGCCAGTGCGTTCTCACCATCTTTTTATAGTCAAACAGGGCATACACGATTAACGCAAAGGAGCCAATCCACTGATTGAGTTTTGGATTGCTAGATGAAATCGCTCCGTGCATGGCATCATGTGCAGTAATAAACAACCCCGTGTATAAGAAAGTTTGCCAGATAGTTAATGCAATTCTCCATCCAATCGAAAGCTGAGAGATCTCGATCGATAGTAAAATAATTAAACTGACTGCCCAGGTTCCAATAACGCTAAGAGCAACCAAAATTCCTCGGTTGCGAGATAGAGCATCTTGCTTTGGAACATTATTAGAGAGTCGCGCCATTGGCGCAAAGATTTGACTGGATTGAGTCACGCAGTTAACTCCACAAAAATGGCAAATGGACAGGAACAAGGGCTTGGTAACTCAATCAAGAGTGCGTTGATAAACATTAGCTGTTAAAGCCTTTACAAATTTTAACAACCGCTTAGTTAATATACACCTCTCTAGAGGCTTATGGCGATCGCTTGAACCTCATAGCACTAGGACGCTGGGTTGCGGTCGAAGCAACCAAAAGCTTAAGTCCCTTGTCCTAAAAAAGTAGTGACCTACGCGATATCGAAATTTTTATCCAATTATTCAGTCACGCTTCTTTTGGTTTCATTTGCAGTTTTCATCCTATGGGGTTCAGTGTTCCCCGCTATCCATCTCTAGAACGAACCTATTTACGGTTCTAAAGACTGATATTTTGGTAAGTTTGCCTAAAGCATCTTTGTTAGTGCACGTCTCAAGTAAGAACTAACTTTCCCCACCTTGCCGCAGTGGGAACCTGTGCCGTGAATATTCCACAAAAGTCAGACGACTTTCAACCTCGATCGAGCACACTAAAAGACAGTTCTTCTAACGCCACAAACTCTATGACTTCCACCGTCTTGATCACTGGGGCATCTCAAGGAATCGGCAGAGCAACTGCGCTTTTGTTTGCCCGCAATGGCTACAATCTTGTCTTAGCTGCCCGTCAGCCCGATCGCTTAGAAGCCTTTGCCCAAGAACTTAAAAGCCTTGGCTACTCAGCAATAGCAATTCCGACCGATACCAGAGATCCTCAGCAGGTCAAGAATTTAGTGCAGCAAGGACTCGTAGAATATAGCTCGATCGAGGTGCTGATCAACAACGCCGGAATCTATGCGTCTGGCTCAGTCGATAGCTTTTCGCTAGACGATTGGCACACCACGATCGACACGAATTTATGGGGTTATATTCACACCATTCACGAATTGTTGCCGCATTTTATTGAGCGCAAGAGTGGCACGATCGTCAACCTCAGTTCGATAGGTGGTAAAGTGCCTGTTCCTTATCTGGTTCCTTACACCACCAGCAAATTTGCGGTTACTGGATTGACACAATCGCTGCAATCAGAGCTTGCGTCCAAAGGAATTACCGTGTGTGGCATCTATCCCAATCTGATTAGAAGCAACCTGATGGAGCGAGCGATTTTTAGAGGCAAAACCCAAGACGATGTAGCAGCACGTCGTCAGCAGCTTGAGCAAGTTCTCAGCATTTCGGTAGTTGAGAAACCTGATGATGTTGCCAAAGCGATTTGGGATGCTGTGAAGCACAAACATCCCGAAGTAGTGGTCGGCTCTGCTAACTTATCGATCGCCTCAAATCGTCTGTTTCCTGATCTGATGCAGTGGGTGTTTAGGCGCACCTTTAGGAACAAAGACTAGGATTGTGGCACCCCTTCCTCACGTTAATCGAGTAACCAGTAAGAGCTTCGGCTGCGCTCAGCCCTCCTCGGTGTGCCAATGGGTTGAGCGCAGTCAAAACCTACAGTCAACAGCAACCGAAGATTTTTTCACGCCAGTCTTTAAATAGATGCTCACGAGGAAGAGGGCTACTTCCTACAGGTTCTCTTGAGTGACCGCCGGAGGTTTCACAGGCTTTAACAATAGCCAGCCAGTAAAGAAAAACAATGCAGTAAATAATTGCACGATATCGAGGGCAGAAAGGTAGCCATCCGAGAGAGTTGCGATCGAGCGATCGGTAATCCCAAATAACCAGGAGGAAACGCCCAAAATCCAAATCCCATTTTTGAGACTCATTAAGAACGGCATCAAATCGGAAGGTTGCGAACGGGTCATATGAGTCCCTTTGCGGCTATGCCATATAGATGAACCAGTGAATTTACTAAACTTCTTACAAAAGTCCAAAGATGCTCCCATCCCCCAACCCCTTCTCCCACGCTTAGGAGAAGAGAGCCAGATTTCAAAGTCCCTCTCCCAAGTGTGTGAGAGGAATTTAGGCAGGGACTTTTGTAAGGGGTCTATTCAGTCATCCACTGCTCTGTTTTGTACATATTAAGAAATATTTTGATTTCTTGCCATATTTCCCTCGATATACATGCTGATTCTTTAACTTTGAGCAAAAGGTTTTTCAGCAACCCTTTTGCTACGATTTAACAAGAAGTCGCTCTCCGTCCCGTTGTTACCTTCACGAACCGATGACCTATGCCATTGATTTTGGAACCAGCAACACCGTCGTCACTCGCTGGAACCCGGTAACGCAACAGCCAGAAACCCTTTCTCTCCCCGGCATCTCGTTTCGCGCAGGGCAAAATCCGCCTCTGATTCCTAGTTTGCTCTATGTCGAAAATGCCAAACAAGGAAAAGTGGTTGTCGGGCAGCAAGTGCGCGATCGTGCCCTCGATTTAGCTACCCATTCTCGATTTTTTCGCAACTTTAAGCGGGGTATTGGCTCCAGTGTGCAGGGCTTTTTGCCTGAACTAGACGGGCAAATCGTCACCTTTGAGCAAATAGGTGACTGGTTTTTGACTCAGATTATTACCCAACTCAAAGCCACCGATCCCAATATTGCTCAGTCGATCGTCTTTACCGTCCCGGTTGATAGCTTTGAGGCATATCGATTGTGGCTAGGTCGAGTTTGTCAATCGCTCAACATTGACCAAGTGCGGATGTTAGATGAGCCAACGGCGGCAGCTTTGGGATATGGACTCAGCGATCGTCAAACGCTTCTCGTTCTCGATTTTGGCGGCGGCACGTTAGATCTGTCTCTCGTACAGTTAAATATCAACGAGCAACCTCAAGCAAAACCGCTTGGATTCATTCTGAGATGGGGGCAAAAATCGTTTGCCGAACAGTCGGGACAGAAGCCCAAAATCGCCAGAGTTCTCGCCAAGGCAGGGCAAAACTTAGGCGGCTCGGATATTGATCACTGGCTTGTCGATTACTTTGCAACCACTCAAGGTATCGCAGCGACTCCGTTAATCTCACGTCTAGCAGAACGGCTCAAAATTCAACTCTCGCTGCAACTTCAAGCGCAAGAAGTTTACTTCGATGATCAAACGTTTGAGAGCTACGACTTGTCTTTAACTCGCAGTCAGTTTGAGCAGATTCTCACTGAGCACCAGTTTTTTGAAAACTTAGACGAGGCAATGGGTCAAGTTCTTCAGCAAGCGCGACGACAGGGACTGGAGGTAAAAGATATTGATGCCGTGCTGCTCGTCGGCGGAACGGTGCAGATTCCAGCAGTGCAGACGTGGGTGCAGCAATATTTTGATGCGTCAAAAATTCGGTGTGAAAAGCCGTTTGAAGCGATCGCGCAGGGTGCTTTGCAACTCAGCCAGGGTATTCAGATTAAAGATTTTCTCTATCACGGGTATGGCATTCGCTATTGGGATCGACGCAATAAGTGCCACAGTTGGCATCCGTTGATTAAAGCTGGACAGCCTTACCCGATGCAAAACCCGGTTGAACTAGTGCTCGGCGCGTCTCTAGATAATCAACCTAGCATTGAGCTAATCATCGGCGAACTCGGAACCGAAACCGCCCAAACAGAAGTCTATTTTGACGGCGATCGACTCGTCACCCGCAGTCTTGCCAGCAGCCAAACTCAAGTGCAGCCGCTCAACGATCGAGCCGGGGCGCGCAATATTGCCCAACTCGATCCTTACGGGTCGCCAGGGAGCGATCGCATCAAAGTCTACTTTCAGGTAGACGATCAGCGCTTTCTTCGCATCACCGTTGAGGATTTGCTCACCGCCCGAACTCTCTTGAACGATCAGCCCGTCGTGCAACTGAGTTGAGACCACAAAAAACGCCCCTAATGAGGAGGCGTTTTCATTTAGCGATCAGCCGAACGTGTTAGCCGTGAATTGCCGGAGCCTGGAGAGCAACCGGAGACGCATCTCCTGCTGCTAAGTCAAGCGGGAAGTTGTGAGCGTTGCGCTCGTGCATCACTTCCATCCCCAGGTTGGCACGATTGATCAGGTCTGCCCAAGTATTCACCACCCGACCTTGAGAGTCGAGAATGCTCTGGTTAAAGTTGAACCCGTTGAGGTTAAACGCCATCGTGCTGATGCCCAGCGCCGTGAACCAAATGCCTATAACGGGCCATGCACCCAAAGTAAAGTGTAGCGATCGCGAGTTGTTAAACGAGGCGTATTGAAAAATCAACCGCCCAAAATAGCCATGTGCC
Organism: Phormidesmis sp.; assembly: GCA_965277365.1. Taxonomy (GTDB): domain Bacteria; phylum Cyanobacteriota; class Cyanobacteriia; order Leptolyngbyales; family Leptolyngbyaceae; genus Phormidesmis_A. Next base: position 1,046,845 of record CBDICO010000012.1, read on the forward strand.
GCCACAATGTTATAGGTTTCTTCTTCTTGCCCAAACTTATAGCCCGCGTTTTGCGACTCGTTTTCAGTCATCTCCCGAACCAACGATGAAGTCACCAACGAGCCGTGCATCGCCGAGAACAGAGCGCCACCAAACACACCCGCAACTCCCAACATGTGAAAGGGGTGCATCAAGATGTTGTGCTCGGCTTGAAACACGATCATAAAGTTGAAGGTGCCAGAAATGCCGAGGGGCATTCCGTCAGAGAAAGAACCCTGTCCGATCGGGTAGATCAAAAAGACCGCCGTTGCCGCAGACACCGGAGCGCTATAAGCAACGCAGATCCAAGGACGCATTCCCAATCGGTAGGATAGCTCCCACTGACGACCCATATAGCAGAAGATGCCCAGCAAGAAGTGCAGCACAATCAGTTGATAAGGACCGCCATTATAAAGCCACTCATCAAGTGAAGCGGCTTCCCAAATAGGGTAGAAGTGTAAGCCGATCGCGTTAGAAGAGGGCACGATCGCGCCTGTCATAATGTTGTTGCCATACAGCAGGGAGCCAGACACAGGCTCACGGATGCCGTCAATATCAACCGGAGGTGCAGCGATGAAAGCGATGATAAAGCAGACCGTTGCGCTGAGTAAAGTGGGGATCATCAGGACACCAAACCAACCCACGTAGATGCGGTTGTCGGTTGAGGTGATCCAGTTGCAAAAGCGATCCCAAACATTACTCTCTTCGCGTCTTTGTAATGCTGTGGTCATAGGTTTAAATGATTACTTGAAACGACAAAGAATGTAGTCGAATCGGAATAGATCGGTAAGAGATTTACCTTCTATATCTTATTGAAATCTATCTTTAGTTTTCCAGTAGACTCGTGTTAACTTTCTTGAGCTTTAACGATGGCATCCTAACGAAGTTTCAAGGCTTCCAAGCATTCGTTTTGGTTAGACATCTTTACGTTTAAAGTCATTGATTTTTAGTCATGAAGTCGTGGTCGTATTTCGGTGGTTTGAGGCGTTTAAATCATTGAATCCGATTCGATGGTCTTTACTTTCCTTCACCTTAATTTTGCGAATCTTCACATTAAAAAGCGCCCCGGATATCAAAGCGCTAATTCTTTAATAAAAGCTTTTAGGTTTAACGAATGGTCGCGATCGCTCCTAGCATTCCTTCAAATAGCCGCAGTCCGTCAGTGCTGCCCAAACTCGAATCAGAGGCGCGTTCTGGGTGGGGCATCATGCCCAACACGTTGCCTTGACGATTGCAAATGCCAGCAATTTGATTCAGCGATCCGTTGGGGTTGCTGGACTGGTCGGATTTGCCTTCAGCATTGCAATAGCGGAATAAGACTTGATGATTGTCTTCTAATGACTTCAGCGTGTCAGCATCGGCATAATAGCTGCCTTCACCGTGGGCAATCGGAAGTGTAATCACCTCGTCAGTTCGATAATGATTTGTCCAGGCTAAATCAGTTCGTTCGACTTTGAGAGGCACTCGATCGCAGACAAAATGCAGATCCCGATTTCTCACCAGCGCTCCGGGCAGTAAGTTTGCCTCAGTTAAAACTTGAAACCCATTACAAATGCCTAAAACAAACTTTCCTTGTTCTGCATGTTTGATCGTGGCTTGCATGACCGGAGAAAACCGCGCGATCGCCCCGCATCGCAAATAATCACCATAGCTGAACCCACCGGGCACAATCACCAGATCAATATCAGACAAATCGCTGTCTTCATGCCAAATCATACGAGTCGGCTGTTTGAGCAACCCTTGCGTCACCCAAACCACATCGCGATCGCAATTCGATCCTGGAAAAACCACTACTCCAACGTTCATCCCTTATCCTTTATTTATGAGCCGACGTTCAGAGGTATAGACACTTGCTGCAAATCAAACCGATAATTTTCAATCACTGGGTTTGCCAGTAATTGATCACAGATTTGGTCTAACTGCTGACGAGCCGCGTCCTCACTGTCGGCAGCGATCGTCAACTCAACATATTTGCCAATCCGAATTTGCTCAACGTTGTCATATCCCATATGCGACAGTCCCGATTTCACCGCTGTTCCCGCAGGGTCTAAGACCGAAGGACGGAGAGTAACATAGATTTGAGCTTGATAGTTTTGAGTCACAGCCGTGTCCTGATTGCTAGAAAGACCGTCTTGAATGCGACAGCTTTTCCATTCTAAGACCGCAGCCAGATGAAAACAGACGAACTTCTACAATTAGAGTAGACAGATTTTTAGATTCACTTTAAACGATCGTACCTACTTCTCATGAGAACCCGCACCCGCAGCCAAGAACGCCTTCTTACGACATTAAAAATCCTGAACCGAGCCATCTCAGCGCAGGATCTTTATATCGAACTTCGCAGCCTTGAGCAAGGCATGGGGCTGGCAACGGTCTATCGTGCTCTAGAGGCACTCAAACTAGAGGGCATGGTGCAGGTGAGAACACTGCCCAACGGGGAAGCGCTGTATAGCCTGGTCAAAGAAGATAGACATCATTTAACCTGTGTGCAGTGTGGCAACTCGATTCCGATCGACGAATGCCCGGTTCACAGTTTAGAAGAACAGCTACATAAGTCTTACCAGTTCAAAATCTATTACCACATGCTGGAGTTTTTTGGTCTGTGTACTCGTTGCCAAACTGAGAACCAGCCAGGATTGGAGTCGGAACCAGATTCTTAGGCTTTGCCGTTGCCTTCATCGACGATCGACAACATCCCTTGCAGTGCGGCGGGAATGCCACGAGGGTCCATAAACATAACTTTGCTGCTGTCGCTCTTGCCGACGATCGTGCCCATCTCTAAATAGCTCAAGGCAAGCAAGACTTTTCCGGCTTCGGCAGCACGGGGATCGCTCTTCAACGCTTGAGTGACAATTTGAATCGCTTCGGCAGTGGCTTGAGCGCGAAGCACTTGCTGCTGTCGTTCGGCTTGGGCTTTGAGCACAATCCCTTTTTGCTCGGCTTCGGCAGCGAGAACCACCGATTTTTGACGGGCTTCGGCATCCAGAACTTGGGCTTCAGCTTTGCCTCTCGCAGAGTTAACGGCTGACTCTCGTTCTCCTTCTGAGGTCAAAATCGAGGCGCGTTTGCGTCGCTCGGCTGACATCTGCAATTCCATTGACTCTTGCACGGCGGTTGAAGGAATGATGTCGCGTAGCTCAACGCGAGTGACTTTCACGCCCCAGGGATCGGTGGCAACATCGAGATCGCGCAGCAAGATTTCGTTAATTTGAGATCGTGCCGTAAAGGTTTCATCTAATTCAATCTGACCCATCTCAGCCCGAATTTGGGTGAGAACCAGATTCACCACAGCAGCGTTGAGATTTTGCACTTTGTAATACGCCTTCTCCATGTCTACGATTTTCCAGTAGACGACCGCATCGACTGTGATTGAGACGTTATCGCGGGTGATGCAGGGCTGTGGTGGAATGTCGAGCACTTTTTCACGAACGGTTTCTTGAAAGGCGATTCTGTCGAGTCCAGGAATCACAAAACTGAGTCCGTGACCAAGTTTACGATCGTAGCTCCCCAATCGCTCGACCAATGCCTCGTTGCCCTGCTGAATAATTTTGACGCTAGAGAGCGCTCCGCCTCCAATCACTGCTGCAATCAATAAACCCCACATAGCTTTAATTTCCTAATAATTGAACGGGTGAATGATCAGAATTCTTGTGCCAACCCTTCGGGCACTACGATTAACGTCGTCCCTTTGCGTCCGACAATATAGACTTTTTGGTGAGCCGCGATCGTCCCATCAAAGGTGTCACAGCGAGCGCTCCACGAATTGCCCTCATAGAGTACCCGTCCCAGCTTCCCCGGCAGCAGCTCGGTCAACGTTTCTGCGTCGGTTGCATCCAGTTTGAGATCTGCTTTGCGATTGATGAAACGACGAGACCCCAGCACCATCACCGCAGATAGCGCCATCCAGAGAATGATCTGCGCGTTGAGGGGAAGAACGGTTGAGACAGCAGCAACGATCAGCGCACTGAGTCCCATCACGAAGGCAACGAACGCCGTGGGTAACACAAACTCGATCAGGCAAAGGGCAACCCCTGCCAAAAGCCAAATCATAGCGGGAGTCAGAGACATATCTGTTTTTGAGCAAAGGAACGATCGCTAGATAAAGTGTCAACCCTCTTAAGAGTTTTGTGAAGCGACTTGAGACGAATCGCTTAAAATCGGCTATCCTAACCCACCGAGTTAAGCCACTTACGTCATTCTTCAAAGAGTGCCCACTTCATTCCGCAATCCTTCAAATTTTTGATGCTTGATTTTGTCACAAACGCCCTACAATAAACGTTTTTAAGCGCATGAGCAGTTCGCAATCACAGGGGTATCCCTATCTTTGGGCAGTGGGAGAGGTCGCCGCTCAAAAGCTACCAGGAACGATCGTAAGCGATCGATATCAGGTGGTCGCGCCTCACATTTGGGCAGACACTCAACCTCAAATAGAGCCTTATGTGCCTGCAATGCTGCCTGATGAAGCGCTGCCCTATTTGCACCTCTATGCTCAACGATTGCATGTGCCGCACGTTTATGGGTTTTATCAAGATGAAGACACAAATCGAGAGATTCTCTTATTAGAAAATTTCCCCCTAGACGATGCGGGAACTCTGCAACCTGTCATTTTTGAAGCCTGGACTCAAGCCTCGGCAGTGCGTCAGATCTACTGGCTGTGGCAGATGTTGCAGTTGTGGACTCCTCTGATGGATTTAAATGTCGCGTCGAGTTTGCTGTCACCCGATAACCTGCGAGTCGAAGGGTGGCGAGTTCGGTTAAAAGAGTTGATTAAAGACTCGGAAGACCCTATTTACGCCAGAGCCTCGTTTGCAAATCCTTCTCTTTCAAACCTGGCACAGTGCTGGCTTGTGTGGGTGCCAGAGTCAAAGGCGACGATCGTAGACGCGCTCACCTCCATCTGTGCCGAGATGCAGCAGGGAGCCAGTTTTCAGAGAGTCTCAGCCCTGTTCAACCAGCAGTTGATTGCCCAGTCAGCCCAACTGCCGCTGCGTCTGCAAGTCGTCGGAGCCACGGATACTGGAGTGCAGCGATCGCACAATGAAGACACTTGCTATCCCGTGACGGCTCACGCTCAAAGCCATGATGAACTGAGTCCGCGATTGACGATCGTCTGTGACGGCATTGGCGGACATGAGGGCGGCGAAGTCGCCAGTCAGTTAGCAGTGCAGTCGCTTCAGCTACAAGTCAGAGCGCTATTGACCGAGATTGCTCAACAGTCTGAGCCGATGCCGCCCGATTTGTTGGCAGAACAACTGGCAGCGATCGTGCGGGTTGTCAACAATATGATTTCTGCCCAAAACGACGAGCAGGAGCGAGAATCTCGACGGCGGATGGGCACAACCCTTGTGATGGCGCTTCAGATTCCGCAGCGAGTCACGTTATCGAGTGGAGCGATCGCCAACAATGCCCACGAGCTTTATCTCGTCAACGTGGGAGACAGTCGCGCTTATTGGATTACGCAGCACTACTGTCATCAACTCACAGTGGACGATGATGTGATCACGCGAGAGATTAAACAGGGACGATCGCTCTATCGAGATGTGCTCAAACGCCCCGATGCAGGGGCACTCACTCAAGCGCTGGGAACGCGAGACAGCCAGTTTCTTAACCCCAGTGTGCAGCGATTTATTTTGGAAGAAGATGGCTTGCTGCTGCTGTGTTCGGATGGGTTGAGTGACAACGGCTTAGTTGAGCAATCTTGGACAGAGTACGCTGATCTAGTTCTCAAAGAAAAAGTCTCTTTAGAGTCGGTTGTGCGGTCTTGGATCGACCTGGCAAATCAGAAAAATGGACATGACAACACCTCGATCGTGCTCACTTATTGTCACGTTTCTTCTTCACTATCAGAGATCCGACTCCCTGACCCGAAGGTGAGTGATCCATTGGCTGCAAATCTGAGTTTGCCAGAGGTTGAGGTTCCTGTTTCCCAGGAGATATCTCCTAAACGAAAAAAGTCGAACCCCATTGGGCTGACAGTGAAATTGGTTTTAATGCTGATTTTAAGTGGGGTTGTGGGTGCAGGAATCTGGTCCTCAGTTGACCCAGCAGGATTTCAACAACTGCGCGAACGATTTCCCAACAGTTTTCTCAAACCGTGAGAAGGGGACGCTCTTGTGCAAAGATAAAAAAGCTGTTGATATGCCCAGTTGGGTTTGACCGATCGTGGTGAATGCTCTTGACAATGAAGTGATAAAAATTATGGAAGCTGGTGCGCGTGTTCGTGTTATTGAATCTGTCGTTATTTATCACCATCCAGAGCATCGAAACCAGCCGCTCGACATCAAGGGGCAAGAAGGCGAAGTATTGGCGATCGTGACTGAGTGGCGGGGCAGACCTGTTAGCGCCAATTTCCCGATTCTAGTCAAGCTTAGTCCTAAGTTAAGAGTGCATCTTCAAGAGTTTGAGATTGAGGTTGTTTAGCCCCATCTTCGGTTAAGCCAGCTAAACATAATTGAGATCGCCCCGCATTTTTTCAAGCTCAAGACGGTTTTGGACAGCGATCGGTGATACCACTGACAGGCGCGATCGCTGCTAACTGTCCACCTCATAATGATTGCGATCGCTCTCGTCAGTCAATCCAAAAAGACACCCGGTATTGAGCATCGACATCAAAAGGCTAAGGCATTATCTTCTTTGCTTCAACTAATATGCAATGGTTTGCCAGCGTGACTAGCCGTTGATCATCTTGCCTAAATATTGGTGATTACAAAGACTGTCCTCGGCAATTGATCCAATCGTCGCCTCATAGCATCATATAACTGGAAATAATCTTTACCTCTCAGCAAAACAAAATCGTTGTCCGTCTGGGCTGAATTTAGCTGTCCTTCAAGTTCCAGGAGTTTTTTTACCCGATATATCGTATAAATAAAAACGACCCAGCCCATAGCTTGATTCGGTTAACAATCGCTGACATCTGGGCTAACGTTATTGTACAAAATCCTCTCGCGATCGCTAGCGGCTTCACTTTAAAAGCGATCGCCAAGAAGTCCCATGCTGAAGACAATGCATAGTTTCAACCTATAATGGTCATTCCCTAAGTTTCTCTGAGCTAACCACAAGAAGAGCTTAGGCACTTAAGATCACAACAGAGGGCTTCAAAGTTTAGGGTCATGCAATTCATCGATCAGGCAGAAATTCAGGTTCAGGCGGGTGACGGAGGCGATGGCATCATCGGCTTCAGGCGCGAGAAATATGTCCCCGCAGGTGGACCATCGGGCGGAAACGGCGGCAGAGGCGGGTCTGTGATTCTGCAAGTCAGTGAAGACCTGCAAACCTTGTTAGACTTCCGCTACAACCGTCTTTATAAAGCAGAAAATGGGCAAAAAGGCGGAAACAACAAACGGACGGGCGCTTCAGCAGACGATTTGATCATTGAAGTCCCTTGTGGCACCGTCATCTACGACGCTCAGACCAATGAATTGCTGGGCGATCTCACCGAAAACGGTCAAACATTTTGCGTTGCCAAAGGCGGGCGGGGCGGTGCCGGAAATCATTGCTTCCTCAGCAACCACAATCGCGCTCCCGAACGAGCCTTGCCCGGTCAAGAAGGCGAAGGTCGGTTTCTGCGACTAGAACTCAAGCTGTTGGCAGAAGTGGGAATCATTGGCTTACCTAATGCCGGAAAATCAACGTTGATTTCTGCACTGTCGGCGGCTCGTCCCAAAATTGCAGATTATCCCTTCACGACGCTGATCCCCAACTTGGGTGTGGTTCGCAAACCAACCGGAGATGGCACCGTGTTCGCTGACATCCCTGGACTGATTGAAGGGGCACACGCTGGGGCAGGGTTAGGACACGACTTTTTGCGTCACATTGAGCGGACTCGTTTGCTGCTGCACTTAGTTGATGCGACTGCCGACGATCCGATCGCTGACTATCACACCATCACCCAAGAACTGCACGCTTATGGTCGCGGCTTGCCCGATCGTCCTCAAATGATCGCCCTTAACAAAACCGACGCTGTAGATGGCGATCGAGATTTAGACGCGATCGTGGCTCAACTTCAAACCCTTACAGGTTTCCCAGTCTTCATAATCTCTGCCGTCACCCGCGCAGGGTTAGAGCCATTGCTCAATGAGATTTGGCAACAGCTAGACGCGATGAAAGCAGCCGATGAGGTTGAGCAAGCCATTTTAGTGTAAGAATCAGCCTTTTAAGGTTGAGCGACTCTGGTTTGCAATGGAGAACTGCCTTGGGGACTGGTTTCAGGAGATTGGGCTGGCTGACTCGGATTTGCAGCCCCTTGAGGTGTGACCGGTTGACTGAAATATTGATACGTTAGACGAGACACCTTACGAATTAACTCTTCGGCGTGTTCATCATTGCGCGGACGCTTGACCATTGCTGCGATCAGATAGCGCTTACCACTGGGCATATCGATTAAGCCTACATCTCCGATCATTGTGCCAATGCCGCCCGTTTTGTGGGCGATCGTCGCTCCTTCACCCAACCCAGTCGGCAGCAGAGAAGCATTGGCGGTGTGACGCATGATCTCTAACAGGCGATCGCGCGATTGTAGTGACATGAGTTTGCCATTGGTGACTAACCCTAATGCAGTGACCAAATCTTGAGCACTGCTGGTATTGGTGCCTTCAATATCAGGTAATGGGTTGCGAATGGCAGTGTTAGTCAAGCCCCATGACTGAAAGCGCTGGGTTAAGGCTTCTTTACCACCTAAGCGATCGATCAGCATATTGGTCGCAGTGTTGTCGCTGACGGTGATCATTTTAGTCGCCGTTTCTAACGCGGTGAACTGGGTTCCGGGAGGCTGATATTGCATCTCACCTGACTCGGTGGCGATTAAGTCAGGGCGCATCGTCAGCAGTTCATCGAGATGAATCTTGCCTGCATCCACGTCTTGAAAGAATGCCACTAAGACCGGAAGTTTGATCGTACTGGCGCAGGGCAAGGCGACGGAGGCGTTGATATTGAGAAACGCATTCGTATCTAAATCGACGAGCATCACACCAGGACTCAGTTGAGGCTGCTGGGCAATTAAGGTTTGAATGTCGTTCTTTAAAGGCAAAATTTCTTGCCCTAGCGTCAGGGCTGGCTGCTGTTCTTGAGGAGTTGCCGTAATGGTTGCAGATTGTTCAGTCTTGTCTGACTGAGAGGCTCCGGCAGCAAAATAACGAGCGGGGTCCCATGCCGACAGCATAGTTCCGGCAAGAACTCCCAAGCCGACTCCTAAAATCAGTAGGCGAGTGCCATAGACTAAGGCAGTACCCGATCGAGTGCGAGGACGGGGGGAAGCGCTCACCGTGCCAGTAGACAGCATAGAAACCTTGCGAGGCGGGCGGCTTCTTCGCTGGGGGTTTGGCGCTATGGGTTTAGGAACGGGGTTGAGGCGGCGGTTTTCAGAAGGAGAGACTGTCCCTTTACGACGGCGATCGCGCAGTTCCTGCAAGCGATCGGAGTTACCCAGTTTTTCGTCAAACTTTAAGGGTGGGCGGGGAGGGCGGGAGCCAGCCTTCTGCACATTGGGAGCCGGAGAAACAGGGGGCTTTCGACCTCGCGAAGGCATTTCTGGTTTGCGCGATCGACGGTCTGCGAGGCGTTGACGAGACGCTTTGACAGGGCGAGGAACTGACACAAAACGCATAGACGCATCTTGCTGATGAGTTGAGGAATTGTCCTCAGATGGCGTAGTTGGGTCGTTGCCAGATTCCCACATTGAGATAACTCCCTGTTGATGAACGCCGTGAAATAAGCAAGTTTTGAATGGTTATTATAGGTGTCCTTTACGTTTATGGGACAACCAATCTGGACGAAGACCTTCCCGGCTAGATGTAGGGATTTTACATTGAGTTAGGCAAATTGTTTAGTAGGAGTTAGAAGATTATTCACCTACTCGTCTTTTGGGGTGAGTGCCCATTCGCCTTGACGCAAGATGCCTCGCAATAGAGCGACTTCTGGGGCGGATGGGTAAGCACGATTGAGGAGCCGTCTAAATTTCTCCATGCGGCTATTGACGGTGTGAGGGTGAAGATAGCCGATTTTGAGCAAGAGCCGTTCGAGATGTTGACAATAGGCTTCGATCGCCTCTAAAGGGGCAGGGTCTAAGGTTCGGGTATCGGGTGCAAACGATCGGACTTCTGCCCTCTCGCTGTCCAGTGCTTGAGACAGTTCATAACAGCAAATCGCGACTGCCTGCGCCAAATTTAACGATGGATAAATCGGGCTAGAAGGGATATAGACGAACCGTTGAGCAAAATTAAGTTCTTCGTTGCTAAGTCCTCGTTCTTCGGCTCCAAAGATCAGGGCGGTTTGTCCGTCTGCTTGAAAATCTTCTAACAGCCAGGGTAGAGCATCTCTAGGATGCTCAAGAGGCATATCCAGCGATCGAGTTCGGACGGTTGTGGCGATCGCTCGATGACATCCTCTTAGAGCCTCTGGCAGCGCCTTTGTGATCTGCGCGGCTGCTAACACGTCATCGGCATGGACTGCCATTTGTCGTGCCTCTGCCGATCGAGGATCGCAGTGAGGATTCACCAAAAACAGATGAGATAGCCCCATGTTTTTCATGATCCGAGCGATCGAGCCAACATTCAGCGCCCCGGCTGGCTCTACTAAAATAACGCGGACTCGATCGAGGGCAGATTCAGTCATCGCAGAGACGTTTGAGGAATGCTGACAAGCGCTTTAAATGTGCGTTCTAATTTAGAGAGTTCAACACGTTTAGCTTTCTCTCAATTATGGGACGCGATCGCGCTAAGTCTGATTTACCGACAAAAGTGTGTCCGGTTTGTGGATTGCCGTTTACCTGGCGCAAAAAATGGGAGAAAAACTGGGATGAGGTGAAATACTGCTCAGAACGGTGTCGCCGCCGTCGTGCCACAAAAGAATAGGGGTCCATCGAAATATCCCCCTCTCTAAATTTGATGAATTTTTAAGGTAGGCTCGATACTGATTGTGAACTTCTTTGCTCGGCATACATGGCTCTGAGCACTATTGCCGGATCAACTAACTGATGGGCATATTTTAAGCCCCAGTGCAGGTGAGGTCCGGTAGTGCGTCCGGTCATGCCGACGCGACCAATGCGAGCACCCGCAGGAACCATTTGACCTTCCCAGATTTGAATGCCGCCTATGCGATCGCTCAAATATTTTCCATTGCCATCGGTTTCGACGTGACCATTCATGTGGCAATAGACGTGTTCCCAGTCGCCGGATTGGATCACGATCGAGGTGCCGCACGCAGTGTTATCAGAGACTTCAGCCACTTTGCCCGTCCACCAACTGCGAATATAGCTACCTTCAGGAGCTGCCATATCTAACCCTCGGTGAAACTCTTGATTGACCGCACCATCGGGCGATTGTCGATAGCCAAACGGAGAGGTATAGCCCTGAAAATTTTCGACGGGGAAGGATGCGCCTTGCCAAGCGTGAGTGACGGCTGCTTGAGTTGATCCAGGTTCTAAGGCGGTCGCGTTGCCTTGACTCCATCCGAGTAAGAGAGCCGTCGCAAAGCCCAATCCTGCGAGTAGAATTAGGTATTTTTTGGTGGCGGATCTGAGTCGGGTCATGAATGATTTCAGGGCTTGCTGCATTCCTTCACTCCTTGAGGGGGCATTTGTCAGGGGAGAATTAAGCGATCGAGTATCCCAATCCAGGTTTTGGCTTGGGTGTTGTGACCAAGGCTTATTTAAGCACAAAAATCTTAGTGCGTCCTGGAATTTTATCCTCACCTCTTTCTCAAGGTGGTTGGCAAATCACGGACCCTTTACTAAATCTTTAAAATCTAGTTATGAAAGACTCTGAGGTTTCTGTTCTAGAAGGCTAACTTAGCGAGACCCAGATAGGAAATTCCGGTCGGAGTTATGTCAAATCGGCAGGGCAACACCTCTAGACCGAGAGCGATCGCGGCTCGCAATAACTGACCATACACAGGATCAGCGCTGTCTCCGGGCGCAAACTGATCGCAGTCACCGCGATTGATAAAGTACAACATGACCGCTCTTGAGTGGGGCAGCAGTAACATCAGTTCTCTCAGGTGTTTTTGTCCGCGTGTGGTCACTGTGTCCGGAAAGACGGCGATCGTCTGATCCGTCCAAGTCGTGCTTTTAACTTCAATATAGATAGGACGGTCTCGATCGTCCATTAACAGAAAATCGATGCGGCTTTTCTCCTGTCCATAGGCAACTTCACCTCGAATAGTGTCGTAACTGCCTAATTCTGGAAACAGACCTTTTTCGAGAGCCAATTTGACAACTCGATTTGGCAATGCTGTGTTGACCCCCACCCAAATCGGATACCCACTGATCAGTCACCTCGATCATTTCCCAAGTGTAAGGGAGCTTCCGCGTCGGGCTGTCGCTGCGAGACACCTGCACAGGCTGACCGGGAAGATAAAGTCCTGTCATCGGTCCCGTGTTGGGGCAGTGAGCCGTTATCACCTCTCCTGATGCCAACTCAATATCGGCAAAAAATCGTTTGTAGCGTTTGAGCAAAATGCCCGAATAGAGGAGAGGATACTGATAAATCAAGGACATAGATGAATTTCTCAGACATCCTCTAGCGGAATTTCTTGTACAAAGTCTATCAACTGATGCGCCATCTGCAATTTGCTGCCCAGCGGGATCTGGACTTGACGACCCGATCGATCGAGAAACACCGCCTGATTCGTGTCTCCTCCAAACCCGCTATCTGGTTGGTCAATCGGATTTGCCACGATCGCATCCAATCCTTTACGCTGCAATTTCTCTAAAGCAGGCGTGATCAGGTCTCCTGATTGAGCCGCAAACCCTATTAGACGCTGATGAGGATGTTTGAGCGTTGACAACTCTCCGACAATATCGGGCACTAGAGAAAGAGACAAGCGATCGGGCAACTCTCGTTTAGCGAGTTTCTCAGGGCTGTAAGTTTCGGGTTTGACATCTGCCACCGCCGCCGACATCACAATCCAGTCTGAGTCTGGGAGACCTTTACGCATAGCTTGCTGCATCTCGGTCGCGCTCGTTGTTGAGATCAGGCGAACGTTGCGAAGCGGAGCCAGTAAATACGGCTCGATCGGGGCATGAACCAAAGTGACGATCGCCCCGCGATGCAGCGCTGCTTGAGCCAATGCCACCCCCATTTTGCCTGTTGAAGGATTGCCAATAAAGCGCACTGGATCGAGAAATTCTCGTGTGCCTCCAGCACTGATCAAAACTTGCTTTCCAGTCAAATCTCGTTTGCCGTGAGTGTACAACAGTGAATAGATGTGGGGCAACAGTTCTTCAGGTTCTGCCATCCGCCCAGTGCCGACGCGATCGCACGCCAAAATGCCCTCCCCCGGATGGGCGACGTGATAGCGCCGAGCGGTTTGAATCTGTCGCCAATTGCGCTGCACACTCTGCTGCTGCCACATATCGGTGTTCATCGCGGGGGCAAGCAGCACTGGGCAAGTCGAAGCCAACACCGTGTTAGTCAGCAGATTATCTGCCATGCCATGCGTCAACTTTGCCAACGTATTAGCGGTGAGCGGCGCAATGACAAAGACTTCTGCCCATTCACCCAAGGCGATGTGAAGCGGACGATCGTGCGTCGGTTGCCAAAAAGAATCATCTGTGTGAGCAGCATGGCGGCTGAGGCTAGCAAACGTCAACGAAGTCACAAACGCTTTGGCAGAGTTAGTCAAAATCACCTGCACCTCTGCCCCAGCTTTTGCTAACGTCGAGACAACCACACAAACTTTATAGGCAGCGATGCCGCCGCCTACCCCGATCAAGACACGTCTACCCTGCATGAACGGTTCTAGGCTTCGTCAAACGATTCTAGGTCTAATAAATAGAGATAGGGTTCGACCAATAAGGGGCGTTGAAAGGCGATCGCGCGCAGCAAATGCCAGTCGGTTAGCCCATCAAACACGTTGTCATAGTTGTCTTGCTCTAGCCGGGTAGCCAGTTCTGCTACATCAACTTCGGTCAATTTCGAGACCGCTACCTGTTCGATATTTGAAGTCGTCATCCTCTGTCCCTCTGTCAAGCTGTTCTCGCATGTTAGCCAACTTCAGCGCCACTCACCCAGCTTTTCGCACGAAATTTTACCTCAATCTTGGGAAGGATGCCGAACGGTAACCTTTCAAGTTGTTTAATGAATAATTTCTAACCGATGGTTTTTTGGATAAATTGCTGCATTTCATTCAGGACGAGCGGTGAAATTTCGTGTCCCATGTCAAATTCTTTGTAAGTGATGGTTGCATTTAAAGCTAAGAGACGATCGTAAGCACTTCGAGCCGCCGAGAGAGGAACCACGGAATCTTGTCTCCCATGCACCATCAAAATAGGAGGATAAACAGACTCTTGAGGCGAGACGGCTCCGTGGAGATAGCCGCTCAACACCATCAGCCCCGCTAAAGGCAAATGCAGCCCAACATCAAGCGTCATTGCACCTCCTTGAGAAAACCCGCTTAACATCGTCCGAGATAAAGGAACTCCAGTGCTAGATTCAAGAGAGATCAGCCAATCTATCAGCAGTTGTCGGCTTGTGACCAGATCGCGTTGAGTGCTGATATCTGAACCAAACGTCAAACTATTTGACAAGTCATACCACATCTTGCCGTCAATGCCGTAGGGATGGGGAAAGGGAGCATTGGGCACCATAAACTGATGGTCAGGCAGTTCTAGCATTGAGCACAGAAACGCCACGTCTTGAGCGTTTGCACCCCAACCATGCAGAACGACAATTAAACCCGTCGGAGGTTTACCAGACTTTGGAGGAATGGCGATCGCGTTTAGAGACACAGGTTCTTCAATCATTAATGTTACCCATCTACGATAACCAGGACATTGCTTTTTCATGGTTATCAGTTCCAGGGATAGTAGTCATACCAAAATCAAAGGCAGAAACGGAAGGGTTGCCTCAGGTCGTGGGTGCGCAGGTGCATCGAATGCCTAGAACCTTGGGACTGCATGAAGAATATGCGGCAGCAGTCACAGAAGCGATTCGACCTTTTCTGTATCTGAATTCATTATGGTGAAATCCTCATCGACAGTCGATTTCGCCCAAGTAGCAGTGACAATCCGGTTTCTCTAAAAGTGATTCCACCAACGCATTTAGGCTAGTTGCAGCCAGCAATCCACCGCCTAATGTGCCTTCGATCGTAATGTAGGGAACCCCAGATTGGATCAGTTTTCGCTTAGCAGCCGGGGCATGACTAAACCCGATCGGCATCCCAATGATCAAAGCTGGGCGAATCAACCCCTTTTCTAGCGCAGTGCAAGCTGCCAACAAAATCGATGGCGCATAGCCGACGACTAAAATGCAGTTCTCTGGCAAATGGCTCACCCGCTGCTGAAGCGTTTGATTATGCCAAAACGCTTGTTCTACTTCTGTCGCGCTATGAAGATGCGGATTGGCGATTAGGGTTTCAATATGGCAATTCAAATGTGCCAATCGTGTGTGATCTAGAGTGGCATTTACCATCGTTGTATCGACCACGATCGAGCAACCCGCTTGCAGAGCATGACGAGCCGCCGCGATCGCATTTCGTTCCGGCTCCCGGCTCAAGCGCACAAACGATACTAGGCTCACATCGCCACAAGCAAGCACAAGCTGGGAGAGTAAATCAATTTCAATCTCAGATCGCTTTGAAGAGGTGCCCCAAATGCTCAAATCAGGCAATAGCCGTTGCAGCGATTCTTGAAACGCTTCAGGATGGGCATGAACCTGAGCATCCAAACCGCTCCAAAGCTGATCTAAACCGTTTAGGCTCACTTGGGTTTCGACTTCTAGCTGCTTGAGTTGTGCAAGGGCTTCAGCCTGAATTATTTGGCAGTGGTGATCTCGTCCCAACAATCCTTCGAGTGCTGCCGCCGTCTGCCGCAGATGAGCAATCTGCTGCATCACAGTGCGATATTGCTGCTGCAACTGTGCCATTAATGCTTCTTGCTCAAGTTCTGGCTTTACTTCTAACAGCTTTTGAATATGGGATAGCTGAAACCCCTGCTGCTTCAGAGCCACAATCCGTTTGAGTCGTTGCACATCCTGGTCGGAATATAGGCGATAGTTACCAGACGATCTCGCTGGCTGAGGCATCAATCCTAGCTGATGATAGTGCCGCACCATACGAGGCGTGACTTGTTCGGCTCCGCCTTTTAGAGACTCGCAAACCACATCCGTTAATTCTTTGATCGTTAAGTTTTGACTCACAATCATGACTGGATCTGATGAACACCTTGACCTTAACACTGATGTCAAGGTTTAGCGTGAGAGAGTCGTCTAGATAACTGCTCATGTCTAATTCAATTGGGTTGCTGCAAAATCGCTTGGGAATCTTCAGTCAAGCACCAAGCGGGGTTCTGGCAGCTATTGTCTGTGGAGTGCTGGTGTTTTTGGGCTGGTGGGCACTGCATCTGGCATGGGTAGGCATCGCGCTATTACTGCTTGTAGCTGCCTATGTTGTAGGTGGGTATGAAAGTGCTCGTGAAGGTCTGACCACTTTGTTTCAAGAAAAGGAACTGGATGTAGACCTGCTGATGATTGTGGCAGCGTTGGGAGCAGCAGGATTGGGACTGTGGCGACAGGAGTATTTCTTGATTATCGATGGAGCAGTGCTGATTTTAATTTTTGCAACTAGCGGCGCATTGGAGAACTATGCGATGCAACGCACCGATCGCAGCATTCGCAGTTTGATGAGTCTGACTCCTGACACTGCCAGAGTCTTACGATCGGGTGGGGAGACCGAAGTGGCGATCAACCGTCTGGCGATCGGAGACAAAATCCTGGTGAAACCGGGAGAACTCATTCCCACAGATAGCGTGATCACTGAAGGCTACAGCACGATCAACCAGGCAGCCATTACCGGAGAGTCGATGCCTGTCGGAAAAACAGTGGGAGAAGTAGTGTTTGCTGGAACCCTCAATGGGAACGGGGCATTAAAACTGCAAGTCGATCGATCGCCCGAAAGCAGCCTGCTTCAGCGAGTGATTCGACTGGTGGAACAGGCACAAACCGAACTACCACCTTCGCAGCAGTTTATCGAGCGGTTTGAGCGAAGCTATGCCAAACTCATTGTGCTCGTGGGAGTTATGTTAGCCCTGCTGCCTCCTGTTTTGTGGCACTGGAGTTGGGAAACGACGATCTACCGGGCATTGATCTTCCTGGTTGTGGCGTCCCCTTGTGCATTGATGGCGGCGATTATGCCTACCCTGCTCTCTGGCATCGCTAATGGAGCCAGACAGGGGATTCTGTTTAAAAACGGGGCACAGTTGGAGTTGATGGGGCGAGTGCAGGCGATCGCCTTTGACAAAACAGGTACTCTCACAACTGGGCAGGCAGAAGTTTGTGCGGTCATTTCTGCCGTTAGGCATTCAGAAGCCGAGGTGCTGCAAGTTGCCGCCGCGCTAGAGTCTGCCTCAGAGCATCCGATCGGGCAAGCAATCTGTCGTGCCGCCCCCTTGACCTTCCCAACTGCAACATCCGTTCAGGCGCATCCAGGACAAGGCATCACTGGACGAGTGAATCAACAATCTGTGGTTGTGGGTCAATTGACCTTTATACAGCCGATCGTTGCCGAGTGGGATAGCAGACTCCAATCTCAGGCATCCGCCTTACAGGAAGCGGGTAAAACGATCGTTTGGGTTGTTCAAGCCAATCAGGTGATAGGGATAATTGCCGTTGCCGATCACGTGAGACCAGAGGCAGCAGAGGCGATCGCTCACCTGAAAAAACTAGGGCTTAAGCACCTAATCATGCTGACTGGAGACAACCAGGAAACCGCCCAGAGTGTCGCTCGCGCAGTTGGCATCACGGAAGTTCACGCTGAATTGCTGCCGGAAGATAAATTACATTTAATTCGGCAACTGCAACAGCATTACGGATCAGTGGCAATGGTGGGCGATGGCATTAATGATGCCCCAGCTCTCGCTCAGGCAACCGTAGGAATTGCGATGGGGGCAGCAGGTAGCGATGTCGCTTTGGAAACAGCAGATATTGTGTTGATGACCGATCGCTTAACCAAAATTGCGGCGGCTGTGCAGTTGGGGCGGCGATCGCAAGCAATCGTCAAACAAAACGTCGCCTTTGCCCTCGGATTCATTGTGCTATTGCTGGTCGCTAACTTTGCCGGAGGGATGTCGCTACCACTGGGCGTAATTGGACATGAAGGTTCCACGGTGCTGGTAACGCTGAGTGGCTTGCGGCTGTTGAAACCCTAGTCAATCACCAGGCGATGTGCAACTTTTAGATGAGATGAGGAAACCCCACCGTAAAATTCTGATAGAAGAGAAACACAGAAGTTTAAGGTGGGAAAAATGTTTTCTATTGAAGAGTTTATCATTGCGGTTTTCTGCTGTGTAGACGATCAACTCAAGGCGCTGACTCAAGGCAAACCGATCCGGAGCCGAGGATTTATGCCTGCCCTGAGTGACGCAGAAGTTCTGACGATGGAAATTGTTGGCGAATATCGCAGTCTGGAGTACGAGGAAGGGATTTGGGCGTATTTCCGCGATCATTGGCGCGCCCTATTCCCGAAATTGACCAGTCGTTCTAGTTTTGTCAGGCAAGCAGCCAACCTCTGGCAGTATAAAGCGCGTCTTCAGCAACGGTTAGCGGTCGAGTTGGGCGCGTTCGAGGATGACGTGCATCTCGTGGATGGATTGCCGCTCCGCCTATGCTGTCTCACTTATGCTGGACGCTGCCGCAGTTTTCGAGGGGAAGCCGCTTATGGATACTGTGCTGCAAAAGACGAGAAGTTCTATGGCTTTCGCGGACACCTCAGCGTCAGTGCCAGTGGCATCATTACTGGCTTCACCCTGACTGCTGCGAATGCAGATGAGCGAGAAGCGCTCTGGGAGATCCTCGGTCAAATTCAAGGGATGGTCATTGGAGACAAAGGTTATATCAGCCAAGACCTGCGGGACGCTTTGCGAGGCGCTGGAGTCGAGTTACAGACTGCTTTGCGAGCCAATATGACCGATACCCGTCCTAAAGCTTGGATCGCCTTACTTCAGAAAGTCAGACGGTTGATCGAAACGGTGAACTCGCAACTAGCAGAACACTTCCATTTTGAACGGATTCAAGCCAGGGATCTGTGGCATTTGACGAGCCGACTTCATCGGAAAATCCTGGCACATACCATTTGCTGTTGGCTTAATCGTCGCTGTGGTCACGAACTGCTTCAGTTTGATCGCTTGGTGACCAGTTAAAAGTTGCACATCGCCTATCACCCTAAGTTAATACTCTTAATCTTCAAGCCATTCAATTGCATAGCCGTTCCTGAAAGGTAATCGCCCATTCTTCTGGCACTTCCCTTATTCTGAAAGATGCGATTTAACGACTGAGGATTTTGAATTCATGGCACGTCTAGCCCTGCTGAGTGTATCTAACAAAACGGGACTGATTGACCTGGCACGCAGCCTGGTCGAAGAATTCGGGTTTGACATCATCAGTAGTGGTGGCACAGCAACTGCGTTAGAAGATGCTGGATTGCCCGTCACAAAAGTGTCTGATTACACCGGAGCGCCCGAAATTCTAGGCGGACGGGTGAAAACGCTACACCCTCGAATTCATGGCGGCATTTTGGCTAGGCGCGGTCTGCCCGACCATTTGGCAGATTTGGAGGCACAGAACATTCGCCCGATCGACCTTGTAGTCGTCAATCTCTATCCCTTTGAGCAGACGATCGCTAAACCTGATGTGACGTTAGCAGACGCGATCGAGAATATTGATATCGGCGGTCCGGCTATGCTGCGGGCATCGGCTAAGAATTTTGCTCATCTCACGGTGTTGTGCAATCCAGGTCAATATGATGCTTATTTGCAAGAACTGAAACGGAACCCTGGAAATGCGTCTCTCTCGTTTCGTCAAAGCTGCGCGTTGCAGGCATTTCAGCACACAGCGAGTTACGATCGTGCCATTTCGACCTACTTAGAGCAACAAGCATCAGAGAGTGCCAGACTTCCGACCAATTTCACCTTGATGGGACCTCAACTACAAGCGTTGCGCTATGGCGAAAATCCCCATCAATCTGCTGCCTGGTATCAAACGGGAGCCACCCCGACAGGCTGGGCATCGGCAACCAAACTTCAGGGAAAGGAACTGAGCTACAACAATCTAGTTGATTTAGAAGCAGCCCGACAGATCATTGCTGAATTTGCTGCTTTAGACAATGATCCAGCCGCGACGATCATTAAACATACAAACCCCTGTGGATCAGCGATGGGATCATCGTTATTAGAAGCCTATGAGAAAGCATTTAATGCCGACCCGACTTCGGCGTTTGGTGGAATTGTGGCATTTAATCGAGCGATCGATGCCCCAACTGCAACCGCTTTGACCAAAACCTTTTTAGAGTGCATCGTCGCTCCAGGAATTGAAGCTGAAGCTCAAGAAATTCTGCAAGCTAAATCGAAACTGCGGGTGTTACTGCTGCCAAATTTTCTAGCTGGGGCAAAAGAAACTGTGAGACCGATCGCCGGGGGATTTCTCGCTCAAGCCTCTGACGATATTGTGGCTGATCCGACTCAGTGGCAGATGCCTACTGAGAAAAAGCCGACTCCAGCTCAACTTGCAGAACTGCTGTTTGCCTGGAAGATTTGTAAGCACGTCAAATCTAATGCGATCGTTGTCACCCAAAGTCGCACTACGATCGGAGTGGGTGCAGGGCAGATGAATCGAGTTGGATCGGTCAAACTCGCTTTAGAGCAAGCAGGTAAGAAAGCAAACGGAGCCGTTCTTGCCAGTGACGGGTTTTTCCCGTTTGATGACTCTGTGCGATCGGCGGCAGCCGCCGGAATTTCAGCAATTATCCAACCTGGTGGAAGTCTGCGAGATCAAGACTCGATCGCCGCAGCTAATGAGTTAGACATCGTGATGGTGTTTACGGGCATCCGGCACTTTTTGCACTAAACCAATTATGCTAAGTTTTACAACATTCCTCGCACACGGAGAACTCTCAATGCCCTTGGACAGAATTCCAGAATCGGTTAAGGTCTATAGTCAGTTCGTGCACCCTGCTTTGATGTGGGTGCTGTTTGGATTGACGATTTACGCCCTGTATTTGGGGGTGCAAATTCGTCGAACTCGTGCCGCAGAAGGCGAACTTAAGAAAGATCTGATTAAAGGAAAGTTCAATCTTAAGCATTATCAGATCGGGTCATTGGTGTTGGCGTTGATGGTGGTGGGTTCGATCGCGGGTATGGCGATCACCTATATCAACAGTGGCAAATTGTTTGTTGGGTCGCACCTGTTGGCGGGGTTGAGCATGACGGCGTTGATCGCTCTGTCTGCTGCTCTATCGCCGTTTATGCAGAAAGGGCAAGACTGGGCACGCTATACGCACATTTCGTTGAATGTGGTGATTATGGGTTTGTTTGGCTGGCAAGCGCTGACGGGCGTGCAAATCGTGCAGCGAATTATTAGCAAACTGTAGGACGCGATCGAGGGTTTGATTCTAAGATAGTGAACTCCCAAACCTAGATTTGGGAGTTGTTTTTTGGGACTGGGTGACAGGGTGCGATCGTCGGGAAGAGAGACATTTTGGTAAAACGTCTCTACGGGGATTTTTTGTTGAATGACAACTTTTTGTCGATCAAATTGACGAGGATGGTGTCGCCATCGACGAAGGTGTTTTCCAGAAGTTTGGTGGCGATCGGGTTCTGCAATTCTCGCTGAATCGCACGCTTGAGCGGACGAGCACCATAAACTGGGTCGTAGCCCAAATCAGCGATGTAAGTTCGAGCCGCGTCGGTAAGTTCGATGATGATTTTTTTGTCGGCTAGCATGGCTTGAATGCGTCTCAGTTGCAATACGACAATTTCGCCCAACTCAGCCCGACTGAGCGGATGGAAAAGAATTGTGTCATCAATCCGATTCAGAAACTCAGGGCGAAAATGCTTTTGTAGGGCAATCATCACCCGTCGCTGCATCTCGTCATATTTAGAATCATCTCCTGCAACATCAAGAATGTATTCACTGCCAATGTTGCTGGTCATCACAATCACGGTGTTGCTGAAGTCGATCGTTCTCCCCTGAGAATCGGTAATTCGTCCGTCGTCTAACACTTGCAGCAAGATGTTAAACACATCGGGGTGGGCTTTCTCGACTTCATCCATCAGCACGACCGAGTAGGGTTTGCGACGCACCGCTTCCGCTAGTTGCCCGCCTTCCTCGTAGCCAACATAGCCGGGAGGTGCCCCAATCACCCGCATCACAGAGCTTTTGTCCATATATTCAGACATATCCATCCGCACCATTGCATCGTCGGCATCAAAGAGAAACTGCGCTAATGCTTTGGCAAGCTCGGTTTTACCGACTCCGGTTGGACCCATAAAGAGGAATGATCCGATCGGGCGACCGGGATCTTTCATGCCCGATCTCGCCCGTCGAATGGCGGCTGACACGGCTTCAACGGCATCGTGTTGACCGATGACTCGATGATGCAAATGGTGTTCTAGAGTCAGAAGTTTTTGTCGCTCTGACTCCAGCAGCCGATTCACCGGAATGCCTGTCCACTTGGCGACAATTTCAGCAATGTCAGCTTCAGACACTTGTTCTCTGAGCAGGGTTGAACCGTTGTTCTGCATTTCTAGGAGTTGCGCTTCTTGGGCTTCTAGACTGTGCTGCACAGTGCTGAGGCGATCGTATTTTAGCTTGGCAGCCGTGTTGAGATCGTATGCCCGTTCAGCTTGCTCGATTTGCACTTTAAGCTGTGCTTCTTCCTCTTTGAGGTGGTTAATCCCCTCTAGAATTTGCTTTTCATTTTGCCATTGGGAACTCAGCCCTTGATGCTTCTCTCCTAATTCGTCGATTTCTTGCTGAATGCGCTCTAAGCGGTCTTTTGAAGGACGAAACGCAGTTCCTGTAGATGCCGCTTTGCCTTCACCTTCGAGAGAAAGTTTCTCCATTTCTAGCTGCATCAAGCGACGATCGATAGTTTCTAACTCAACAGGTTTTGAGGTGATCTCCATTTTGAGTTTGGCGGCGGCTTCGTCAACTAAATCGATCGCTTTGTCGGGCAAGAAACGATCGGCGATATAGCGACTCGAAAGCGTGGCAGCAGCAACTAAAGCGGAATCAGTGATTTTGACTTGGTGGTGAACTTCGTAGCGATTCTTAAGTCCCCGCAGGATCGAGATCGTGTCTTCGACAGATGGTTGCTCGACTAAGACCTGCTGGAAGCGTCGTTCTAAGGCGGCATCTTTTTCGATGTATTTGCGATATTCATCGAGCGTGGTGGCACCGATGCAGCGCAGTTCACCTCGCGCCAGCATCGGTTTCAGCAGGTTGCCTGCATCCATGTTGCCTTGCGTCGCTCCGGCTCCGACGACGGTGTGAAGCTCATCGATGAAGAGAACGACCTGCCCATCGGAATTGATCACTTCTTTGAGAACAGCGCGGAGACGGTCTTCAAATTCGCCGCGATATTTGGCTCCGGCGATCAGAGATCCCATATCGAGCGAGATCAGGACGCGATTCTTCAAGGATTCCGGTACGTCATTGTTGACGATGCGCTGGGCAAGTCCTTCAGCGATCGCGGTTTTTCCGACTCCCGGTTCGCCAATCAACACGGGGTTATTTTTCGTTCGGCGAGACAGCACTTGAATCACGCGCCGAATTTCTTCATCTCGTCCAATCACCGGATCAATCTTTCCAGCTTTTGCCTTTTCGGTGAGATCTTGTCCAAATTTTTCTAGCGCCGAGTAGCGAGATTCAGGGCTTTGATCGGTGACTTTTTGACTGCCACGCACCTCCTTAATGGCGGTTTCTAACGTCGCTGTGTCGAGATTAACGCCTCGAAATAGCTTCATCCCTAAGCGGGGATCGTTAGCAAACCCGATTAAGAAATGCTCGATCGAGATAAAGTCATCTTGCCAATTGTTGCGCGCTAACTCAGAGCGATCGAGCAGCGTATCTAAATAGCGACCCAAATAAAGCTGCTCAGTGTTGCCGACTTTGGGCTGGCGTTTGGCATAGTCATCGACCTGCTGTCCCAACTGCTGCACATCGACCCCAGCCTTTGTCAAGATCTTGTTTGCCAGACCGTCTTTCTGCTCTAAGATGCTGGTGATCAGATGCTCAACTTCTAAATTTTGGTGTTTATAGCGCCGGACAACATCTTGTGCTTGTACGATCGCCTCCCATGCTTTATCAGTAAATTTGCTTGGGTCAGTGGGTTGCATGTTCTCCAGTCGGTCTTTCTAAATCGGCTTCTCCAGATCCCATTGTAGCCTTTAGTGATGGGCTGTTCGCTGTTATTGATGAGCTTTCTAGAACTCAAACCCAAACCGCACTAACCACTCCCAAATCTTCGGACTCGCCCGATTGTTAGGGTTAGAAACAATTAGAAATCCGGGGCTAATGTTGAGATGATCACTCAACGCTAAACCGAAATAACCTTCTAAATTTGTTTGGGTGGCATTGCCAATTTTATTCTCAATAAAGGGTTGACCCAGGGCAATTCCGGCTCTTGATCCGGGGATCAAGAAATTTCGCACTGCAAAACCCAACGCCCAACTTTTAGGACTGAGATCTAAATCTTGCCCTAGCGCCGTGTTGAAGCCGCTATAGGTGCCAAACCCCAATCGTCCAAATACGCCAAACGGACGATCGAGTGCCCATTCTGCGTTAATCCCCCCAGCGTTGATGGTGCTGCCATTAATTTCTGCGTGAGTATATTGTAGCCGCACGGTGATCGGCTGTTTAGGAAGTGTATATTCAACTTCTAAAGTGCCCTGGTAGCGATCGCCAAACAAGCCCCCGCCGTTAGTCGTTTTAGCCGGATTTGCGGCATCGGTGGCGGCATAGAGTCCGCGCAAAATCAAGTTATCGCGAACTGTCCAAGAGACCGCCGCCCCCGCACCGCCCGGACGATCGATTTCGTTTTGCACGATTAAAGGATTATTCGCAAAAAAGCTAGAGTTGAAGTTATCGCCTGACTGATTCGCGAAATTGTTGCGATCGACAAAATCACTGGGCGGAATTTTAGACCCGATTGCGACTTCAAGGTTTGAGGACGGCTGAAACACGTAATAGAGCTTTCTGAGGCGCACTTGAGGATCGACCCCTACATAGTCTAAACCGCCGCCATCTGCCAAAATGCCTGTGGTTCCCAGCAAATTTTGCCCTCGATTTTGAGCCTTCGCAACGGCATCTCTGCCGTTATTACCTGTTTCTAACTGACTGACTAGACGATCGCGACCGTTAAAACTGGTAATTAGATTCAATCGAGTTCGAGATGCCAGACTCAGCGCGTCTTGAGAGCCATTGGTGACGGCAAAAATGGTTTGTCCGTTGAGTTTGGTGGTGGTTGAAAATTGGCGATCGGTCAACTGAATGTTGCGGCTTGTGATGCTGTCGAGTCGCGATCGTAAATCGTTCAAGGCGTTTCCATACGCCACATTTAACCGTCGAATCGTCAGGACATCTTGCTGTACTGTGCCGCTAACATCCCCCGCGAGAAGCTGTTCTTCAACTTTACCGAGCACTGCACTGAGAGCCGCACTAAACTCAAACCGAGTCAGAGGACGGTTGCCGCGAAACGTGCTGTCTGGATAGCCGACAATCACGCCATAGCGCTCGACGAGAGATTGCAGTGCTTGAAATGCCCAATCACTCGGCTTGATATCCGATAGCTGTGAGACTGACGTAACTTGCGCCATTGAGTCTTCGGGCGTGAGATCGGGTGTGGCGATGAATTCGGGAGTCGCGATCGCAGACGGTTCGGCAACCCTCTCCACGCTGTGTGAAGTATCTCCAACAGAAACCTGCGAAACTTCCTGCTTAACGCTTGCTTCATCTGCCCATCCAGCTAGAGGCTGCGCGAAAACGCTGAGGCTCCCTAAACTGACTGCCAACCATTTAACCTGCTTCACCGTCTCACTCCTCACACGGGCGCTGTCTGACCAGACATTACAACCGCCCATAATCAATCCATCAGGAGTATAAGCTCAAATTCCCCCAAAATCGGGGGATTTAGGAGACTTCTTCTACACAGTGGCTTTAGACGAGGTTTCTTGAGGGGCAGGCTCTAAAGGTTTTTGCTGAATCAACTCGACTTTATAGCCATCGGGATCTTCGACAAACGCAATCACAGTCGAACCGTGCTTCATTGGTCCAGGTTGGCGCGTGATCTTGCCGCCCCGATCGCCCACTTCCTGACACGTCGCGTAAATATCATCGACTCCGATCGCGATATGCCCATAAGCGTCACCCAAACTGTAGTGATCTTTGCCCCAGTTATACGTCAGTTCAATTACAGTGTTGTCTGATTCGTCGCCATAGCCGATGAATGCCAGCGTAAACTCGCCGTCCGGATAATCTTTCTTCCGCAGCAGTTTCATGCCCAAAAACTCACAATAAAACTTCAGTGATTCGTCTAAATTGCCGACTCGCAGCATGGTGTGTAGTAGTCGCATCGTCGATTCTCCTGTTTTTTAAGACTCTTGCTCATTCTGACAAACCTCACAGGCTCTCTCAATAATCTTGAGACACCGTGAATATCAGCCCAGAATGTCCGCTAAGGGCTTATTCTAAGCGATGGGCAACTGCTGCCATTCATCCTTCCTCCCTTCTATCTGAGGTCTATAGAGAATGATTGACACTTCGGACACCGCCATTGAGGCTATAAATGCTCGTGAAATTCTAGATTCACGAGGTCGCCCGACGATCGAGGCAGAAGTCTATCTCGCCAATGGTGCGATGGGAATTGCTCAGGTGCCAAGCGGGGCATCTACCGGAAGCTTTGAGGCTCATGAATTACGCGATGACGATCAAAGTCGCTACGGGGGCAAGGGCGTTTTGACGGCGGTTAAAAACGTCAAAGAGATCCTGGCACCCAAACTAATTGGGTTACACGCTGTTAATCAGGAAGAAATCGATCGCATGATGATCGAGATAGATGGCTCTCCCAACAAGTCCAATTTAGGCGCAAACGCAATCCTCGCGGTGTCGCTAGCCACCGCAAAAGCAGGTGCCGAATCCGTTGGATTGCCGCTCTATCGCTATCTCGGCGGACCATTGGCAAATCTCCTCCCCGTACCGTTGATGAACGTAATCAACGGAGGTGCTCACGCCGACAACAACGTCGATTTTCAAGAATTTATGATTGTCCCAGTCGGGGCGACGAGTTTTAAAGAGGCTCTACGCTGGGGAGCAGAGGTGTTTGCTTCCCTCAGCAAAGTGCTGCACGACAAAGGCTTGCTGACAGGGGTGGGTGACGAAGGCGGCTTTGCACCAAACCTAGAGTCGAATCAAGCGGCATTGGATCTGTTGATGATAGCGATCGAGAAAGCAGGCTATAAACCCGGCACTGAGGTTGCCTTGGCGCTAGACATTGCCGCTAGCGAATTCTATAAAGATGGGCAATATACCTACGATGGGTCGGCTCACGCGCCGAGCGAGTTTATTGACTATATGGCAAGTCTGGTGAGCCACTATCCGATCGTGTCGATCGAAGACGGGTTACACGAAGATGACTGGCAAAGCTGGCAGGCGTTAACGCAGAAAATCGGCGATCGCTGTCAGTTGGTCGGCGATGATTTATTCGTCACAAATATCACTCGTTTGCAAAAAGGAATTGACCAAAAAGCTGCCAACGCGATTTTGATCAAGCTCAACCAGATTGGATCGTTGACTGAAACTCTGCAAGCGATCGATTTAGCGACGCGCAATAGTTTTCGATCCATTATCAGTCACCGATCGGGTGAAACCGAAGATACGACGATCGCGGATTTAGCCGTCGCGACTCGTGCGGGGCAGATCAAAACGGGTTCTCTCTGTCGCAGTGAGCGGGTTGCTAAATATAATCAATTGCTGCGAATCGAGGATGAGTTGGGTAATCAAGCCATTTATGCAGGCAAGGTTGGCTTGGGTCTGAAATAACAGATTCACGAAAAAAGTGGGGACAGCGTTTGCCATCCCCACTCAGCCTATAAGATGTGAGTTCTGAATCTACAGTTGAGGAACGTAGCGTTCTTTCTCAGGAACTATGGTGTATTCAGCCATAATCTGACGGAACTCATCACCGTCGATCGTTTCTTTCTCAATCAACAGATCGACTAAGCGATCGATGACTTCA
Source organism: Phormidesmis sp. (assembly GCA_965277365.1). GTDB lineage: Bacteria > Cyanobacteriota > Cyanobacteriia > Leptolyngbyales > Leptolyngbyaceae > Phormidesmis_A. The sequence goes on from CBDICO010000012.1 coordinate 1,074,859, forward strand.
CGGTTTTCGCGCATGATGCGACAAGCTTCTTGATAGCAGTGGGCGACAATTTCGCGCACCTGACCATCGATTCGAGCCGCGATCACTTCAGAATATTCCGATCGATTTGTCCAGCCGCCACCTAAAAAGACTTCGCCTTGCTGACTTTCGAGCGACAGCGGACCTAGATCAGACATCCCATAACGAGTTACCATCTGACGCGCCATACCGGTCACTTGCTGCAAGTCGTTTCCGGCTCCAGTTGTGACTTCTGCATCGCCAAAGATCACTTGTTCAGCCGCCCGTCCACCTAAAGCACCTTGAATCCGCGCCATGATTTGAGAGCGAGAAATCAACCCTTGATCTTCTGAAGGAGTAAACCAGGTCAACCCTTGAGCTTGTCCACGAGGAACCAGCGTCACTTTTTGTACGGGGTCATGATCCTTGACCAACGTACCAATTACGGCGTGTCCAATCTCGTGATAAGCGATTAAGCGTTTGCTCTTGCTGTCTACAAGTGGAGTGCCTTCCATGCCTGCAACCACCCGATCGACCGCAGCATCAATCTCTAGCATGGTCATCGCTTCTTTGCGACGACGAGCGGTGAGAATGGCGGCTTCATTCAACAGGTTGGCAAGGTCAGCCCCAGAAAATCCAGGGGTGCGACGAGCAATCACTTCCAGAGAAACCTCGTCAGAGATTTTTTTATCGCGGGCGTGGACGTTCAAAATTTCCAGACGACCTTTGATATCAGGGACATCCACCTGAACCTGGCGATCGAAGCGACCCGGACGCAGTAGCGCAGAGTCAAGCACATCAGCCCGGTTAGTTGCCGCGATGATGATGATGCCCGTGTTGCCTTCAAAGCCGTCCATCTCGGTCAGCAGTTGGTTGAGGGTTTGTTCTCGCTCGTCGTTGCCGCCGCCGATGCCTGCACCCCGTTGACGACCCACTGCGTCAATTTCATCGATAAAGATGATGCAAGGAGCGTTTTCTTTGGCTTTTTTGAATAGGTCGCGGACGCGAGAAGCACCCACACCGACGAACATTTCGACGAATTCAGACCCAGAGATGCTGAAAAAGGGAACTCCGGCTTCACCTGCGATCGCTTTTGCCAGCAGGGTCTTACCTGTTCCAGGAGGTCCGACGAGCAAAACGCCTTTCGGAATCCGAGCACCGACTGCCGTGAATCGCTCCGGCTTTTTGAGGAAGGTGACGACTTCTTGCAGTTCTTCTTTGGCTTCTTCGATGCCTGCTACGTCATCAAACATCACGCCTGTTTTGGCTTCCATTTGAAACCGAGCGCGAGACTTGCCAAAGCTCATCGCCTGCCCAGGACCGCCAGGGACGTTATTGGAACGACGAAACAGGAAGAACAATCCGCCCAAAAGCAGAACCGGGAAGACTAGATTTCCGAGTAGACCCCAGACTGCGCCATCGTTGCGGATCGGGTGAGAGTCGAAGTTAATGCCCGAACTTCTCAAACGGGTGACGAGTTCGGGGGCGTTGCCCGGTAGGTCAACGCGCAAACGCTGTAGACGATTGTCCAGTTCAGGATCGACCGCTTCGACAATGGCAGTGCGCCCACCATCATAAAGATCAACGCTCTTGACCCGATCGGCATCTAAATATTCTAAGAAACGCCCGTAGGTCATGCGGGTACTGGCGGTGTTTTTGCCCACAGTGGCAGGAGTTGGGGCAAATGACCCTTGCCATAGGAAAAACCCAATCACTAAGGCGGGCAGTGCCCACAACAGTATGGTTCTCCAGGAAGCTTTCATAAACTGGCAACCTCTAAGTACGTCAACAATGATTAAATCTGAAGTTAAATCTCAATTGTAAATAAAAGTGGAATTTCTTCAGCAGCAATCACTTTCCCCATGCTAAAGGAATCAATTTACCTTTGCCTGTAGAGTGATTTCTCATTTAGACCGTCGATCGACAGGCTTCCAAACTTTTAATGAGAAGTATCTTAATCAAATTTAACCTAATTGTGGGTGTTCAGACAATCAACCTGTGAGGCAGGATGATTGTGATTTCTCCCAATTTCTTCAGGATGCCATCTCTGCCAGGGCGATCGCTTGCTGCAATCGCTGCCGATCTATGCCTCGCTGATTCAAAATCAGCCAAGACTGCACTAAGTCAGGTCCTTTGAGAGCACCTGTCAGAGCCGCCCGGAGCGATTTCATCAAAAAGCCTTTCTTGATGACTTGCTCTTTGACAACTTGCTTAACGATTTCCTGAAGGGTTGCATCTGTTAACAATTCGGAAGGAATTGCGTCTAACACGGCTTTTAACGCTGCTGCCAAGCCATTTTGATGAAGCTGTGTGGTGGCTTCTTCGTCAAACCCAACCTCTGCGATGAATAAGTAGCGAGTCATCTCGATCGCGTCGTCAAGGCGAGACAGACTTGCCCCAATCACCGCAGAAATTTGGTCTAGCCAGGGGCGATCGTCCACCGGATCAAATTTATAACTTGCTTCTTGCCAATAAGGAATCAGCAGATTTGTGAGCTGATCAACGGGCATCGCGTGTAGATATTGCCCATTGATCCAGTTGAGTTTATCCCAATCAAATTTGGCTCCAGCTTTGTTGACTCGATCGAAGCTAAAACTTTCTGCCGCTTCAGACAAACTAAACATCTCCTGGGTCGAGTCTGGAGGCGACCAGCCCAACAGCGTCATATAGTTGACTAGCGCTTCGGGCGTGTAGCCCATTTTTTTGAAGTCTGCGATCGAGGTGACTCCATCTCGTTTTGAAAGTTTTGCCCCTGCTGAGTTGAGAATCAGTGGCGTATGTCCAAATTCTGGAACGGTGGCTCCAAGCGCTTCATAGAGCAGAATTTGCTTGGGCGTGTTGCCGATGTGATCTTCTCCACGAATCACCTGAGTAATGCCCATCTCAATGTCATCCACGACGACGACAAAGTTATAGAGCGGCTGACCGATCTCATCGCCTTCAGATGCCCGGGCAATTACCATATCGCCGCCCAAGTCGCGACCTTTCCAGGAAACTGTTCCCCGCACTAAGTCATTCCAGGAGATTTCTCGATCGTTCTCAATTTTGAATCGAATTACAGGCTTGCGTCCCTCCGCCGCAAAAGCAGCCTGCTGATCGGGGGTCAGGTTGCGGTGGCGATTGTCATAGCGAGGAGCCTCATTTTTGGCTTTCTGTGCGTTCCGCATCGCGTCGAGTTCTTCGGGAGTCTCATAGCTGCGATATGCCAAACCCTGGTCGAGCAACTTTTGGATGGATTGACAATACAAATCTATCCGCTTTGACTGAAAAAACGGACCTTCATCCCACGTCAGCCCCAGCCACGTCAGCCCTTCTAGAATGTTGTCCGTAAACTCAGGGCGCGATCGTTCCACGTCAGTATCTTCAACCCGCAAGATAAACTGACCCTGGTTATGACGAGCAAACAGCCAGTTAAATACAGCAGTTCTTGCCGTGCCAATGTGTAGATTTCCGGTTGGGCTAGGAGCAATGCGAACGCGAACTGTCATAAGGGTGAGGGATGAGGGGCGAAAAAAGAAAAAGGATGAAGGTTAAACGATGCCGAATGAATTTTAGTTCATCCTTCATCCCTCATTCTTCATCCTTTCTCTTAACGGGACTGACGGGGCTCGAACCCGCAACTTCCGCCGTGACAGGGCGGTGCTCTAACCAATTGAACTACAGTCCCTCACGTCTAAGGGCGCTTCATTTATTAGCGCAGTCTCTATTGTGCCGATCGTGCGGCTTTTTGTCAAACAAATTATTCCGATTCGCTGAGCCGTCACGATCGTTCTAACTTAGCCCACTCTAATGAACGCTGTGATAGTCAGCATCCATCCAGCAACGAGGCAGCGTTTCGCCCGAGGGAAATAGCAAGGTGTCTTTGCTAATCGGTTCGGGGTCTTGCTCTTCTTGCCCAGACTGAACACGACCGTGAATCTCGTTTTGCACTGGGTTAAAGAGTTCTTCTAAGTCTAAGATTTCAACTAAATTTCCAGTTTGTTTTTCTTGTAAAAGCATTCCGGGTCTCCTATAACAAATCATTTGATGACGTTCTCAAGATGCGATGTTTAGCCGTTTATTCTCATCTATCGTAGGGACAGTTAAGGTCGGAGAGATGGGGGGATAATGGCGGTGAGCAGCCAGGAATAGACGACATGAGAACGATCGCTGAAATTAATGACAAAATCACGCGCCGACAAGCGATCGTGCAAACTGTAGAAGAATTGAAAGCACGAGTTGTAGAGGTCGGAGTCACTCAGGCAGCGAAAGAAGTCGATGTGATTACGACTGGCACCTTTGAGCCAATGGAGTCATCGGGCGCAATTCTCAACTTGGGACAGACCGATCCGCCGATCAAAATTCGGCAATGCTGGATCGATGGAGTCTCTGCCTATGCCGGGTTTGGAGCCGTCGATCTCTATATTGGAGCCTCGCAAATGGTCGAGTATTCCACTATAGGTGAGGGAGCCGATGGTGACGAATCACGAAATTCTACTCGTGGGGGTGGACATGTGATCGAAGATTTGATAGCGGGTAAATCGGTGCATTTGAGAGCGATCGGGCAAGTGACAGACTGCTATCCTCGCGCTTCATTTGAGACGACGATTTCTCGCGATCGCATCAATCAATTTTATTTGTTCAATCCGCGCAATCTCTATCAAAATTTCATCGTTGGAGTCAATGGCGGCGATCGACCTCTGTTTACTTATTTAGGTCCACTTCAGCCCCAGCTAGGCAATGCGGTTTACTCCAATCCCGGTGCGATTTCTCCCTTGCTAAACGATCCCGATCTACAGCTAATCGGCATCGGGACGCGGGTTTTTTTGGGCGGCGCGATCGGCTACGTCACCTGGGAAGGAACACAACACTTTCCGTTGCAAAAACGACTGCCTAATCGAACTCCGATCGGACCTGCGGCAACCCTGGCACTAATTGGCGATGCCAAGCAAATGGATGCCCGATGGGTGAGAGGCTGCTATTTTAAAGGCTATGGTGCGTCTCTGATGCTAGGAGTCGGCATTCCGCTCCCGGTGCTGACCGAGGAAGTTGTCGCTCACTGTGCCGTGCAGGATAAGGATTTGGTCGCGCCTGTCGTCGATTTTTCGATTCCTCGTCGGGTTCGTCCTACCTTTGGGCTGGTGAGCTATGCCCAACTCAAGTCAGGCAAGCTGGCGATCGACGGCAAATTGGTTCGGGTTGCGCCATTGGCGAGTCTCTATTTATCCCGTCAAGTTGCCCTAGAGCTAAAGCAATGGATCGAAGCCGGGACGTTTATGCTGAGTGAAGCCGTCGCGCCGATTCCTCACGATCGAGTGTTCATTCCGCAAGATTTGAGAGGTAGTTGATGTTTGCCAAAGTTCGCGATACCACTCTTTACTTCGATGTAGAAGGATCAGGACTCGTGCCCGATCGTGCTCAGATGCGTGAAAAACCTGTCGCGTTTCTGATCCATGGTGGTCCGGGGGCTGATCACAGCAGTTATAAGCCGACTTTCTCATTGCTCAGTCGGAAGATGCAGCTTGTTTATTTTGACCATCGTGGGCAGGGACGATCGGCGCGAGGCGACAAATCGACCTACACGCTCGACAACAATGTCGAGGATATGGAAGCGCTGCGACAGCATTTAGGATTGGGCAAAATCATTGTCATTGGCGGTTCCTATGGCGGCATGGTGGCATTGACCTATGCGACTCGCTACCCGCAAAACCTGTCTCATTTAATTGTGATCGCCACCGTTCCCGATTCTCGCTTTTTGAACCGCGCCCAAGAGATCTTGAAAGAACGAGGCACCGAAGAACAGAACGCGATCGCCCAATATCTCTGGCATGGCAACTTTGAAACCGAAGACCAGTTGCGAGACTATTTTCGGCTGATGCGATCGATGTATTCTGTCACTTATGATCCCAACGCCAAACAGGAAAGCTGGGATCGCACGATTCTCTCAGTTGATGCGATTAACGTCGCGTTTGGCGGCTTTCTCCGCTCCTATGACATTCGGTCTGAGTTGCCCAAAATCACCGCTCCGACTCTCGTTATTGCCGGACGGCATGACTGGATCTGTCAGCCAGAATTTTCAGAAGAAATTGCCCAAGCCATTCCCAACTCAGATCTGCGAATTTTTGAGAACAGCGGTCACTCGATTCGAGCTGACGAACCACAGGCGTTATTAGATGCGATCGCTGGGTTTATCGTCTACAAGAAGTAGACTTCGTTTGGCGATGAATTCAAATTTAGAAATACCAGGATTGCAAGCTCAATTTCAGTATCAGTCAGGTTTGGCAACCCATTAAATTACGGGGCTTTGCTCTTTTCCTTGTCTTTTGCCAGCTAACTAGAGAAAATAACTTAATGACTTGGATTACTCGCCTTAACACAAACCGATTTTCTCAGTATCTCGCAATCGCTTTAGCTGCTTTGATGATCATAGCAGCCGTTGGTGGGGCATGGCTGAACTTGACACATCATCAAGTCAGTGAGATCCCGATCGCGCTTGTCGCCCCGATCAGTGGCACTGAAGCTAAAGCAGGTCAGGAAATGGTGCAAAGTGTCCAGCTTTATCTAGATGCTGTCAACCAGAAAGGGGGTATTAATGGACATTCCTTGAAGTTGCTGACGTTTGATGATCAAGCCAATGCAATGGTTGCAGAAAAACGAGCACAAGATATTGTGAATAGCCCAGCCGTTGTGCTACTTGGGCATCGGAGTTCAGAACCCTCTACGGTTAGTGCACCGATCTATAACAAGTCCCATCTGCCAACGATTACAGGGACCGCCAATACTGACAGCCTTACCTTAGAACATCCTTACTATTTCCGAAATACTTACACAGTGTCGATGGTTGGGGAGGTGCTCAGCATCTATGCACAACAAGCGTTAAAGTTTCAAACTGCGAGCATTATTGAATATGACGCTTATGGGAAAAAACTAACAAAGCAGTTCAGCAAAGCCTTTAAGGCAAGTGGCGGCACGATCGAACACGTTTGGGACATTAGCACTGACAAACCCATCGAGTCTATTCAAACGATCGTCAAAGCCCTCGCTGCCGATCCCAATGCTGGAATTGTGTACTTGTCTATGCGATCGGAAGAACAGGCTGAAGCGATTCTGGTGGCGCTGAAGCGACGGGGTTTAACGCCTCCAATCATCGTTAGTCAACCGCTTTCTCGGGAAGGGTTTGCCGATCGCTTTCAGCAACACGACGAAGAAAAGCGATCGCCGGGGTTTTTCACCAATGGCGTGTATGCAACCTCACCCCTGCTGTTCGACAGCGCTGGGATCGATGCTCAGGAATTTGCCACTCTTTATGAGACGCGTTATCACAGCTCACCGTCCTACGTGGGTACAAAATTTTATGAATCAGCAATTTTGGCAGTCGAGGCCATTCGGAATGCCGACCTGCAACTCACGCCCGCAACTCACGACGACGCTGATCTCCGAGTAGAACGACAGCGTAACCGTGAAGCTGTTTACCAAGCCCTCAGTAAAATTAACAATCGTCAAAATGCACCGAGAGGATTGACCGGTCCGCTCTACTTTAATGCCACCCGCGACGCAAATCAGCCCGTACGAATTGCTCAGTTTCAGCAGCGAAAACTCGTTTCTGCCCCCGCGCAGTTTGAAACGGTCTTTAATCCAGAACGGATTGATGTGCAGCACGAACTGCAAGCTGGCAATCTTCTGCAAATCGGGAATGATTATTTCTGGAGACAGCAGGTAGTTTATACGGGCATTGAGGTCAATAAACTCAGTCGCGTGGATCAAAAAAGCTCTAGCTTTAACGCAAACTTTTACCTTTGGTTTCGCTACTCAAACAGCGCGAATAGGAGTGCGGATGTCACCGATATCGAGTTTCCGGGCGGTAAAAAATCGTTTTCTGATAAGCCTGTGTTTAATGCGGCGGCTCTCTTAGAAACCGATACGATCGACGGTCTCAACTATCGCCTTTACCAGTTAGACGGGGAGTTTAAGAGTCGGTTTGATCTGCACAACTACCCGTTTGACCAACAAAATCTGACGATTCGCTTTGAGAACCTGACGACACCCAGCGATCGATTAATTTACGCGATCGACACCTTTGGGTTGAGATTGCCAATCTCTAATACTGCCGTCGCCAAGAAGCCTTACGAACTACCGCTCTGGAAATTCAAAAGCATTCAGTACGCCAAAGAAGCCATCCGCACGACCTCAACTGAGGGAAATCCTCAGTTCTTTAATGCCGAAAATCGGGTCGATTATCCAGGACTGAGTGTGACGATGACGCTTCAGCGCCGCTCTTTGATTTTTCTGGTCAAAAATCTACTGCCTCTAATGTTATTGGCATTGGTGCCCATGATGACGCTTTACTTTCCGACCAATCTCGTTAAGGAACGTCCCCCGGTTGCCGTTTCTGGAATCATCACGGGTGTGGTATTACTCGTGGGGGCAAACAATCAATTGCCCGAAGTCGGCTACACCACCGCTTTAGAATATGTGTTTTATCTTTTCTTCGGCTTGACCTTATTCACGATTGTCGTGGGCATTGTCAGCGATCGTCTACTCCTCAACGGGAAAAAGCTGGTTGCAAGGCGAGTAGATATCGCCGCCCGAATTTTATACGTCGTCGCCGTGCTGGTGACGATCGCAATCTATTGGTTCATATTCAGAACGGTTTAAGCGGATAAGCAGGATAGACTGACCCATGCAATGGCTGACTGATTTAAAATCAAACCGGTTTGCTACTAAATATCTGGCGATCGCGCTGTTCACACTGTTAATTGTGATGCTGCTGGCTGGAATATGGAAACAGGTGCAGTCGAAAGACGATCGTCAGGCGATTCACCTCGCGGTGGCGGCTCCCATTACTGGGTTTCGAGATGCTGCCGCCAAAGAAATGGTGCAGAGTGTTCAGCTTTACCTAGATTCGATCAACCAACAAGGCGGTATTGATGGACACCCAGTAAAAGCTTTGGTGTTTGACGACAAAGGTGATCCGAAAACAGTCTTCGGACTTCCTCGGAAAATTGAAGAATCTCCGGCATTAGTCGTGCTTGGTCATCTCAATAGTGTTGTCTCAGTCGTGACCGCCCCGATCTACAACGCGCTTGAAATTCCTGCCATTACGGGCACCTCTAGCGAAGATTTTATTACGCAGGCAAATCCCTACTACTTCCGAACTGTTTTCACCAACTCGGTGCAGGGCAGCGTGATCGCACTCTATGCTCAGCAAGCGTTGAGCTTTAAGACAACGAGCATTATCTACTCCGACGATCGCCTCGGGCAAACCTTTGATGAAGCCTTTGAAACGACGTTCAAGCGCGAGGGTGGAATGCTAAAGCACGCTTGGAAGTTTGACCCGAGTACAGACGATTTAAGACCGACCGTCGCTCAAATTGTGAATGAACTGGCGGCTGATCCCGACTCTGGAGCAGTTTTTCTCGCTATGGATGAGGTTGGTGCCAAAGAATTTATTGTGGCGATTCGCCGCCGTGGACTCAAGACTCCGCTGATTGGCAGCCAGAGTCTGGTGCGCGAAACGTCTCCCAAACTATTTGAGCAATACGACGAAGAAAAACAAACCCCTGGCTATTTTCTCAATGAAATCTATATTCCAGCGCCGTTGCTGTTTGATAGTGCTAGCAGCGATGCTCAAGAATTTGCCAGTGCTTATAAAAAAGCTTATGGTCATCGACCCTCTTATGTCGGTGCTGCTTATTATGATGCGGCAAAAGTTGCAGTCCTGGCGATTCAACAAGCTAAGGTTAAAAACACGCCTGCCAGCTACAAGAGCGATCGTAAATTAATTCGCGATCAGCTAGAGGCAATCAACAGCCGAGAGGTGGCAATTCAAGGGTTAAATGGTCCGATCTATTTCGATGTCACTCACGATAACACCCCGCCCGTTCGAGTCGGACAGTACATCGGTCAACGTCTGATCTCGGCTCCAGTCCAACTGTCTCCCGTCGCAAATTTGGCGCTCACAGATTTAGATCGGGAACTCAAAGCCAAAAATATTCTGCATCTTCAGTACAAATTTAAGGATCAATATTTCTGGCGGCAAGAGGTTGTTTATACAGGCATTGACATCAATCGAATTAGCCTCATCGATCAAAGCAAGTCTAGCTTTACTGCCGATTTTTATCTTTGGATGCGCTACATCGGCAATGTTGAGCCGACTGCCATTAACTTTCCCAATGGGGTCGCCAACAGTTTAGATCAAACCCTGCCGCTGTTCGATCCAAAAGCTACGATTCAGTCCAAGGTCGTCGATGGATTGAATTACCGTCTCTATCAAATTCAAGGAGAGTTTAAAGGCAGCTATGACTTTCGCGATTATCCGTTCGATCGCCAAAAGCTCAAAATCTATTTTCAAAACGCGCAAGTACCCAGCGATCGCTTAATCTATGTGATCGATACGGTCGGACTGAGACTGTCTGGAAGCAGCAAAAGCGATCAGCAAAAGCCCTATCAGTCTCTGCAATCCTGGAGATTTGAGGATTTGCTCTATGCTCAAGAAACCGTTAGCAGCACGTCCACCAAAGGCAATCCGCGCCTATTTAACTCTAACCTCCGCATTGATTATCCTGGACTCAGTTCCACGATTACGGTACAGCGTCGCTTCTCAGTATTTCTGATTAAAACGCTTCTGCCATTAGGACTCCTCACTCTCGTTCTTTTCAGCACCCTGTTCTTTTCAGAAAACTTGGCAAAAGAGCGGCTGACTGTGGCGATCTCGGCGCTGCTTTCGAGTGCGGTGCTTTTAACGTCGATTAACGCGCAGCTTTCTGACACGGGCTACACAGTGGCGATCGAATATGGGTTCTACGTTTTTTTTAGTCTCTGTTTGTTTTGTATTTTGATAGGTCTCGTAGTAGAGCGATTCCGAGCGAAGGGGCATCAAAAAGCGGTGCATTATCTCGACTATGCTGCCCGATTATTTTACGTTGCGGTGATTGTCGGAACGGTTGCGACGTATTGGATGATGTTTGGCGATCGAGTATAAAATCTGCATCAGATATCAGAATTTATGCAGGAAGTCCAATAGACCTCCTGCATGAATCAGCCCTCACCCTAAATCCCTCTCCCAAACTTGGGAGAGGGACTTTGAAACTGGCTCCCCTTCTCCCAAACTTGGGAGAAGGTGCTGGGGGATGAGGGCGTTCTAGCATTCGCGCAGGAAGTCCAATAAATCAAATAAATAAGGGGCAGATAGCCATCTGCCCCCCATTCTCAGCCATTGATTGAACAGTCTCTAACCTTCTGTCACCGGATTCTGCTTCTTAACAGGTTTGGGTAACGGATCTTTTCGCACGGGTGCAGGACTAATCGCTGCTGCGTTGGGAGTCGATCGCGAACTCCGATTAAAGCTGCCACCAGGACGAGGGGCAAAATCTCGTTTAGGACGATCGCCTTGATCGAATGAAGATTTGGATCGCTTTTTAGGCGGAATCATCCCGATCGGGCTGCTTTGATGAATTACCAAATTGTCGCCTTGCCGACGAACTTGCAGATCCCAGAAATAGCCAACAACTTTTCCAGTCAAGCCGCCTTCGAGCTTGAGCTTAAAAGACTTGATGCGATCGCCGTCTTTCTTGCGAGGAGCTTGCTGAATCTTCACCACGATCGAGTTATCTTCTGGCGATTGAAAAATCACCTCGCCTCGAATCGAGAAATAATCATCATCGACCTCAGACGACGGCTGATAAGAGATGCTTGGCTCCTCTTCGCTCGTCTCTTCAGATTCTGACTTGTTCAGCTTTTCTGGCTCCCACACCCCGACAATTTGGGCGTGTAAGTCTTGCTCTTTTTCACGAGTGCGCGGATAGACTACCCACAGATGGTCTTGCTCTAAGTCGAGATGATTTCTCACCAGACTCATCACCCGACCCAACAGCACCGCCTGAATATCAGTGCCATCAGTCGTCGTCAGGGTTCCACGAGTAAACTGCTCGTCTTCGGCTTTATAGCGACCTCGCAGTAGCCCGATCGCTCGATATTGCATGGGTTCGCTCGGTGCCGGAATCGGCTGCTGGCGCAAGCCATCCAACTCGGCTTGAGTGGGGGCTGGCACGTCTGCGGTCGCAGCCGGAACAGTGGGTATGGGGGCAGCAGCAACAGGCTCAGGCTTTTTAGGTTCGGTGACTTCTGGAGGCGCAGCAGGTCGAGCGACAGGACGCATCAACGGGGGTCGAGCTAAGGGTGGCATATCCGAACTGTTGGAGGGTTCAGAATGGCTATTGTCGATTGCACCTGTTTGAACATTGGGTGCCCCCTCATCGGAAGATGGTTGGGATGAGGGAGGCTTAGGTGGTTGAAGAGGGCGGTTAGGCAAGGGACTCATAGGCTATCATCGTCACAGGCTGAGGGCAGAGAATGGCAGTCAGATCATTGTACTGAATGCATTCGGACTGAGGGCAAATCCGAAAGCTTTGAACTGTTTTACGAAAAAAACATTCGAGCGTTGCTTTCTGACTCGATCGATTTGAAGATCTTGCCGGGTTTTATCCTAAATAAAGGTCAACCTATAGACTCATTCTTAGCATTTAGGGCACAAATGCAGCAATAGCAATATGCCTATGATACTGATTTCTCAGAGACTCCCATCTGATGCTTTACTAACAATCTTAGGATTTCCCTAGTTTTGGGTGATCATAAATAGCTTCGTTAAGTTTCTATGACACGAACAAGTAACGAAGTGTAAACTATAAGCAAGTAGCCGTTGTTAATCGTTGGTTTGTGAAGAGCTTTTGAACCTGTGCGAACCCTTTACGGACAAATCACCGTTAAGTTCTTTAGCGTAAGACTCCACCACTAGATTCGTTATCGATGCGCTTCATTTTCTGATTTTTCGTCCTATCTCAGGACTCTACCGATGCAAATTCCTCTATTTGGCAAAGTTGGTAAAAAGCCTGCTGCATGGCTAATCGGGCTGATAGCCGCGGGAGCCATCGCTGTGCCCGCAGTGACCTACGGGGTTCTGAAGCGAGGAACTCCAACGCAAGATGTAACTGAGTTGACGGTGCCTGTGAAGTCAGAGACCGTGACCGTGCGAATTACAGCGAGTGGCACGATCGCGCCTATCCAAACCGTCAACCTGAGTCCTAAAACCTCTGGGCGAATCGTCGATCTGTTTGTCGAACAGGGCGATCGCGTGCAGGTAGGACAGGCGATCGCTCGGATGGAAAGTTCTGAACTGCACGCTCAACGCGCTCAAGCCGTTGCGAACCTGCAAGAGGCACAGCAGCGGCTCGCCCAACTGCAAGCCGGAACGCGAGTTGAAGAAGTCAGGCAAGCCGAATCTGAGGTGGCTCGTGCGAGAGGAGAAATCGATCGCGTGCGTGGACAGGTGGCTGATGCTCAGTCGTTACTAGAGTTTTCAAGATCTCAAACTCGCCGCCAGCAAGAGCTTGCAGGACAAGGGGCGATCTCAACCAATTCGTTAGAAGAATTTTTGCGGAAAGAGCAGAACGCCAAGCAAACGCTCAATCAGGCACAGGCGCAACTCAGCCAATCTCAAGCGCAATACGATCAGGCTGTTCAGCAGTTAGAACAGCGTCGCAACGGCTCGACTCGCGAGGAAATTGGTCAGGCAGAAGCGCGAGTCGCATCGGCGGCGGCTCAAGTGACACAAGTTGACACCAACATCGCAGACACAGTGATTCGTGCGCCCTTTGCTGGATTGATTACGCAGCGATATGCCAGCGTTGGGGCGTTTGTCACTCCGACGACTTCTGCCTCATCGACGACCTCAGCGACCTCGACCTCGATCGTGGCACTTGCCAGTGATCTCGAAGTGCTAGCAAAAGTTCCAGAAATTGATATTGGGCAGATCAAGCCAGGTCAAGCAGTCGAGGTGAAGGTCGATGCGTTTCCTGAAGAGACATTTCAGGGGCGAGTTCGGCTGATCTCACCTGAAGCGGTGATTGAGCGAGATGTCACAGCATTTCAGGTGCGAATTCGACTGCTAACTGGTCGAGAAAAGCTTAAGTCAGGCATGAACGCAGATCTCAGTTTCTTGGGCAACCAGCTTAAATCAGCGATGCTCGTACCCACGGTGGCGATCGTCACCAAGCAAGGACAGACGGGTGTGTTGGTTCCTGACTCTAAAAATCAGCCTCAGTTTAAACCTGTGACGATCGGGACTAATCTCAACAATCAAACCCAAATCATGGATGGCGTGAAAACAGGGGATCAAGTATTTGTGCAACTCCCAGACGGCAAAAAGCTTGACGAAATTATCAAAGATAAACCGGGAGCTACTAAAAATAATTAAAGGGGCATTGCAATGGACTGGTTAGAAAGCGGAAAAATGGCAGTCAAAACGCTAACCGCAAATAAACTGCGAACAAGTTTAACCATGCTAGGAATGGTAATTGGCAACGCCTCAGTGATTGCTATGATCGGCATTGGGCAAGGGGCACAGAGATTAGCATCAGAGCAGTTTGAGTCATTAGGTCCCAATGTTTTGTTTGTATCTCCTGGCTCTAGTCAAGCGAGACAACGAACGACAAACTTGCCAAGAACGCTGATCTGGGATGATGCTAAAGCGATCGCCTCTCAGGTGCCTTCAGTGGAAGGAGTCGCGGCTCAACGTCAGGCACAACTGCCCCTCATTTATGGCGGACGCAATCGCAGTTCTTTAATCACCGGGACTACCCCAGAGTTTCTCTCAGTGCGTGATTTTAATGTCGCAAAAGGACGCTTTCTTACTAATTTAGATCTAGAGCGAAACAATCGAGTTGCTGTACTAGGTTCTCAGATTGCGACTGATTTTTTTGCTGGAAAAGACCCGATCGGGCAGCAAATTCGCATCCGCAATATTAGCTTTGAAGTGATCGGTATTATGCAGTCGAAAGGCTCATTTTTGGGCAGCAATCAAGATGATGCGGTTTACGTTCCGTTAACAACAACTGCTAGCGTCTTAACTGGGCGGACTTCTCCCTATGGCTTGGATGTCTCAATTATTTCGGTTTCAGCCAAGAACGAAGCGAGTGTCCCCGCCGCCGAGTTTCAAATCACAAATCTGCTGAGGCTCCGTCACAAAATCATGAATGAAGATGATTTCACCGTCCAAACTCAAAAAGACATTCTGCGAATCGTCGGCACGATCACAGGCGGGTTGACAGCGATGCTGGCGGCGATCGCCGGGGTCTCTCTGTTAGTTGGCGGCATCGGCATTATGAATATCATGCTGGTCTCGGTGAGCGAACGCACTCAGGAAATCGGACTGCGGAAAGCGATCGGAGCCGCCGAAAGTGACATTCTGATCCAGTTTATGATTGAGGCAGTGTTGCTCTCAGCCGCCGGTGGCGTGATCGGCACGGCTGTTGGAGTGGGTGGAATTCTATTAGTCGGCGCTTTATCCCCGTTGAGTGCCAGTGTCTCACCTGTGGCGATCGCCCTTGCCGTCAGCGTTTCTGGCACGATCGGGCTAGTCTTTGGCGTGATTCCGGCGAGACAAGCGGCAAAACTCGACCCGATCGTGGCACTCAGAAGCGCTTAATTCTCCTACGATGCATTCTTTGCTATGGCAAATCCCGTTATTATTCGTCTCGAAGAAGTTACCAAAGTTTACGGCTCTGGTGAAACTGAAGTTCATGCCTTGGCGGGGGTCGATCTGATGGTCGAACAGGGTGAATATTGTGCCATTATGGGCGCGTCTGGGTCAGGCAAATCTACCATGATGAATATTATTGGATGCCTCGATCGTCCGACCTCTGGGCGCTATTATCTTGATGGCGCAGATGTTTCTCAAATTGCCGACAAACAGTTGGCACACACCCGCAACTTAAAACTGGGATTTGTGTTTCAGCAGTTTCACTTGTTACCGCAGCTATCTGCCCTAGAAAATGTCATGCTGCCGATGGTTTACGCTAACGTTCCAACGGAGGAACGCCGCAGACGGGCAACCGAGGCACTGATTCGAGTCGGGCTAGAAAACCGCCTCAACAATCGACCCAATCAATTATCGGGAGGGCAACAGCAGAGAGTCGCGATCGCCCGCGCGATCGTCAACCACCCCGTTCTTTTGCTGGCAGATGAGCCAACGGGGGCGCTGGACTCTCAAACGACCAAAGAAATTCTGGCAATCTTTACCGAACTCAATGCGATCGGTATGACGGTCGTAATGGTGACCCACGAACCGGATGTAGCGCGATGCACCGATCGAGTCATCTGGTTTAAAGACGGTCAGGTGATGCAGCCCTATCTCTCTCCAGTCGATTTAGGAACGGTGACAGCGGCTTGATTCTTCAAAACCTACCAACACCCCGAACTGGAATTAATCGATACCGATCGACCGCTTGCTAGCCCTAACGTCAACTGATTGCACGATCGAGACGGGTGAAAAGGCACACTCGGCTTTAGCAGACCTCGAATGGTGGTGGTTTGGCGGTTAGGAGTCACAATCACCGTTTGGGGATAGCTCACTGAAGGGATAGAGCTAAACCCAAAACTGTCGTAGGTAGTGGTCGGCGCAACGATAATGATCGATTGAGGAACGCCAAACTGATCGATATAGTTAGTCTGAGAGTAAATCGGGGTGTAAGTGGTTGGAGTCGGAACGGCTTTGACAGGGGCACCGCCAATATCGCCCGGTGACGCGATCGCGACTCCTCCACAAATCGGGATTGCAGAAATCGACAAGGCAATCATCAAAAGACGTTTTAACATAGCTCTTACTGGGGTTGACGCTGGTGTTGAGCAAATGCACCCTCCTTTGAATCTAGCGCGATTTGACGATCGCTGCCACACTCTTAAGTCTGCAATGTGACCTGAATTTTTAGAATTTCCGAACTGCCGTCTTTGCCGTTGCCATCCTCAAGTCCATTAGCGGTGTAATCAGGTGATCTGGTAGCGGGGTTTTTGGATTCAGCAGACTCAAGAGGAAGAGCGGTTCGATCGTCCTGCTTTGACAGCCTCCAATCAAGCTAGCTGCATCAATCCATCAGAAGTTTGGAGGAGATATTTAAGAAGTTCTCGACGATTCACAAGTTAGCAAGACGACACAATGCTTGATCGATTGTCCAACATTCTGAGCAGAACTGGGTCGATCTCTGAACTGCCTACAATCTACTTATTTTTGGAGGGTGGAATGCTAAATTTGTAAGGCGCATTTCTGGTCGGTCGCTTAAAATACTGCACTTACACGTTCGCCCCTACTGCTATGCACTCACCGCTTCCTGATGGCACCGTGATTCAAAACCGATATCGCATCGAGCGTGTGTTGGGGCACGGAGGATTTGGCAGAACCTATCTGGCGATCGACACCAATCGTTTTAATGAATTCTGTGTGCTCAAAGAATTTGCACCCCAGGATCAAAGCGCTGCCAATCTACGAAAAGCAGAAGATCTATTTACACGCGAGGCAGGCGTACTCTATCAACTTCGCCATCCTCAGATTCCTCGCTTTCGAGAAATGTTTCGCGTGCATTATCTCGATCGAGAACTTCTCTTTCTCGCCCAAGACTATATTGAAGGCACCACCTATGAAGCCTTGATGGATTCACGCCAGGGGCAGGGCTTTAGCGAATCAGAAATTCTGCAACTTTTGCATCAGATTTTGCCTGTGTTGACCTACATTCACAGTGCTGGAATCGTCCATCGAGACATTGCGCCCGACAATATTATTTTACGATCGCCCGATCAAAAACCCGTCCTGATCGATTTTGGAGTGGTCAAAGCCCTCGCCAACCAACTTGCCCAACCCACCCAGCACACGCTCGTCGGAAAACCAGGTTATGCCTCTCCTGAGCAACTCCAGGCAGGCACCGCAAATCCGAGTAGCGATTTATATGCGCTGGCAGTCACCTGTGTCGTGCTGTTAACCGGACGAGACCCCAAATCGCTTTATGACCCAGTGGCACTAACCTGGATCTGGCAGCGCCATGTCACGGTAAATCCTGAATTGGCATTTGTTCTCAATCGACTGTTGAGTTATAAACCCAGCGATCGCTATCCCTCAGCAAACGATGTTTTAGCGGTTCTTTCGCCCATCCAGATCCAACCTGCCCCCGTTGCTCAACCTGTGGCAGCCGCCCCACCCTCACTGACTCAGCAAAACACGCTGGCGTTGGTGGGACGCAGACGAGCAACGACTGTGGTGAAGGCGAGACTGTCAGGACAAGTCGCTCCTCAGCAGTCTCAACGATCGTCCCTCAATGCGATTCTCTATTCTCCAGTCTGGCTCGTTAAAGGAACGGCTTATCTAATCGGAGCCGTTTTACGGGGAGTCTTCGGAGTCGTCAAATTTGCGGTGTTCGGAACCGTTAAACTGATTTATCGACTCGTGATTTTTGGGCTTGTGATTGCGCTAGTGACGTGGGCAGTGCCGCAAATTTTGGCGTTAGTTCCCAGCATTGCACCTGCGTTAAAATTCGCTCAAGGTTCAAAGCCTCAAACTGATCAGTCTCAAGCCATTGACTTAGAAACTCGCTGTAGAGAATTGGGGCTTGATTACGGTGCTTTTGTGCGCTCGGTCAACGACCGGTTCTACACCCGATATCCCGATCAGAAGGGCAAGCTCTTAAGCAATGACGACAAAGATAAAGGGATGCGAGATGAATGGAATGCGATCGCGGACGAGTTACTCAAAAAATCGGTAAAGGAGAGCGATTCCGACGGAAACTCACCTCGCAATCATAATTTCTTCAAAAAAGTTGCTGAATCTGAGTGAGATGATCCTTCTGAATCGATTCCATGACCACTCAGCCCCATGACCAGTTTGCAAAAGAGCTTTTGGGTGAATTACTTGCACCCTTTGGCGAAGTCAGATCCGATCTCCCCATTAAAGGAGAACGCCGTTATGCCGATATCTGGTTTTTACCCAACGCTACCCCGATCGCTCAACGCCAAGACCTCGGATTGCTGGGTCAACTCGTCGCCTTACCCTGTTTACTGGAGCCGTTTCGGAACGCGGTCGATCGGGCAGAAATCCGAAATTGTCTGCTCAAATTGCTGCTTTTGCACAGTGACTTGCAGCGTAAGGCAAAGCGTCAGAAGACAACTCTTCAAGAAACTGACCTTCCAAACTTGTGGCTGATTGTCCCCACTGCGTCTGCTGACTTGCGTAGAAGTTTTGCCGCCGCTCAACCGTCTTCGTGGATGAAAGGCGTATATCTGCTGCCAGAATCTTATCGAACAGGGCTTGTAGTGATTCATCAACTTCCTAAAACCGTCGATACGCTTTGGCTGCGGCTTTTGGGTCGAGGAAACGTGCAAAAACAAGCGATTCGAGAATTCACCACATTGTCAGAGGCTTACCCTCTGCGGGATAGTATTGGAGACATCTTATCGAGTTGGCGCACTACTCTAGAAGAGCGGGGCAACTTAAACGAGCAAGAAGGCGAATTACTGATGAACTTATCTCCAGCTTATTTACAGCGAAAGCAAGAGATTTTAGAAGAAGGCAGACAAGAAGGCAGACAAGAAGGCAGACAAGAAGGGACTTTGGCAGAGCGACGAACCACGATCGAGAACCTGCTCAAAATCCGATTCGGCACCCTTGATTCGTCACTGTCTGCCATTATTGAACCGCTCCTAGAGTTGTCTCCAGAAGAATTTACGCCGATTTTGCTGCAACAGTCTCGCGATCAGTTGGTCGATCGCTTCTCACGCCAAAACGCCTAAAAAAACTTGATTTTGCGAGATGCATACAGACACATTCGCAGCAAAATTAAGCCCTCACGCACATGAGCGATATTGGAGGTTCCATAGGTGCGGGGCTGATAGCGCACGGGCACATCGACCATGTGTAAACTTAATTTAGTGGCACCAAATAAGAGATCGAAATCTCCGAAGGGGTCGAAGTCTCCAAAATAGCTGCGTCCGGCGGCAATTTTTTCGTAGTCTTCACGGCGCAAAACTTTTGTACCGCAAAGCGTGTCTTTGAGCGGTTGCCCCAACAGAAACGAAAACGCTAGACTAAAAAACTTGTTTGCCCAATTATTCAGCCAGGGCATTGCCTGACCCGATCGGGGATAGACCAACCGAGAGCCATTGGCAAATTCTCCGCGACCAGAGGCGATCACCTCAAAAAAATGGGGCAGATCTTCGGGCTGAACGGTCAAATCAGCATCAAGAATCATCAGAATATCGCCTATTGCGTGTTCAAATCCCAATCGCACCGCATCGGCTTTTCCCCTCCCTGACTGCTGAAAGGCTTTAAGCATCAAGCGATCGTGCCCCCGATTTACCACTCGCTGGATCTCTGCCCAAGTGTCATCGTGAGAATGTCCTTCAACAAAAATCACTTCAGTGTGGCTGCCGAGTGGGGGTAAGCGCTCGATCGCGCCTCGAATGTTGCCTGCTTCGTTACGGGCGGGGATAATCACCGAGCAGGTGGTGGCATTCACGTTTGCAGGACGATCGGGTCTAGCGACGATGTAATGTGTGAGACAGAAGTGATTGATTCCGGGCAGGTGGGCAACGATGCGATTGAGCAGAAACGCTAGTCCAGGAATCGGTTTAGGCAGAAGGAATCGACGACCCGATCGCACCGGTAAATATCCCGTAATCTTCAGCAAATTTTGAACATCGGTCATTGAAAGCCAGCTTTGAGGCGGTTGCGGACGGCGTTGACCCAAGCGATTTGCGAAGTGTAGAAGTGGCTGCCACAAAAAGTTGTGAAACGTCAAAATCAGCCGCGTTCGAGGATGGCAAAAGTCTTGTAGTCGCTGCAAAACCTGCTGGATGTCTCCCAAATGTCCCAACACGCCCGACAGCACAATGAAGTCAAAGGGGATGTCATTCCCAAACTCTTTCGGATTCAGCGCTTCAGCATCCAGGCAATAGAACTGTAGATGAGGATATTTTGATTGGGCAATGGCGATCGCCGTTTGAGAGAAATCAATGCCGACTCCGACAGCAGGATCTAACGCCGCAAGCAGATTGCCCGTGCCGCAGCCAACTTCTAACACGCGACTACCCGAAGGAATCAAGAATTGATGAAGGCGATCGAGATCTTGGTAGTAATATTTGTTGCGACGACTCCAGCGATCGAGGTCGGGTGCAATCTGCTCAAAATAAGCTCGCACTTGCTCTTTAAATGCGTCTTTAAAGAGTGGAGTTAGCGGTTTAGTCGTAGGGTGAGTCACAGGCGCGATTCTAGAAGAGGATGCCGAGAGAGGCACTCAATCTTCTCATAGTTTCTGATCGAATCCTTTGATCACAGCCCGATCGCGACCTCGCATTAATAAACTCTTAGGTCTTTAGTCAGAACCGTAAATTCGTCATAAGTTGATTCTATTCAGTTTGCTGGTTTGATCTATAAAAGGACTGAACGACCGATCTTGTTTTTAGAATCGCAGCGTTAATAAAATCTACAATCTGGTGGTGCAAACACAATGATAAAAAAATCTTCAGTCGGTAGCCTCGTGCTCCTTGTAGGTGCAGTCTCGCAACCCCTAATCGGCTCTTTCAAGGCAGTTTTGGCACAGTCGGTCAACTTTTCGCTTCCCAATTCGGTGCCTCAAGGGACAACGATTCGGATCGATGGCTCAACCAGCATGACAAACCTCAGTCAGTCGTTAAAGCAGCACTTTGAGCAGCAATATCCCGGTACGCAGGTCAGCGTTGAGACGGGTGGCACTTCGGCGGGGCTACAAGCATTGCTCAGTGGAAAGGCAGATTTAGCGGCGATCGGTCGTCCGCTCACGGCTCAAGAAAAAGCAGAGGGATTAATCGCCGTGCCTGTTGCGCGAGACAAAATCGCGATCGTCGTGGGCACAAAAAATCCCCTATCAAAAAGTTTAGATATCAACCAATTCGCTAAGATCTTTCGAGGTGAAATCAAGAACTGGTCGCAGGTAGGAGGAACCGCAGGCGCAATTCGGGTCGTCGATCGTCCTGCTGTCAACGATACGCGTCAGGCGTTCCAAAAATATCCAGCATTTGAAACTGCCCCCTTTGAGACGGGTGCTACTGCTGTCAAGCTCAATGATGAAAGCGCGGCGGCGGTGATTCAAAAATTGGGGACAGATGGCATTAGTTATCTTCCAGCCAATCAAGTGCTCGGTCAGGCTGGGGTGAAAGCCGTCCTCATGCACGGAGCGGCTCCGACCAATCCTAAATATCCCTTTTCGCAATCGTTATCCTACGTCTATCAGGGGGCACCGACTCCTGCGGTTCAGGCATTTTTGGGATATGCGACTGCCAAAGCAGGGCAGGACGCGATTAAAGCCTCTGGCGTTGAGGCGATCGCCCTCATGACTGCTGCAAAAGTGGTGCCAAACTCAAAAGCTGCGAATGGGACAGTAAACCCATTTGCTAACGCTGGGGGGGAAGCTGCAAAAAATTCTTCACCCGGAAATAAGGCGGCTTCGTTCAATGCTCCATCGGGTCAGACGGTTGAAGCTCCCAATAATCAAACCGCCCTCGCGCCTTCTTCGGGGGCAACGGCTGAAGCTGAACCTGAAAGAGGGCTTTCTGGGTGGTGGCTGCTGCCCGTTGGCTCGCTGGCTGCGCTCGCTTGGATGTTGAGTAAAGGGCGATCGCGTCCGTCTCCTCAAGCTTACAATCCACCTCCAGGTTATGAAGATGCCAATTTCCCCGGCGAGTTTGATCCTCACCAGTCTAATCAGGATTTAGAGGGGACTCGATCGCCGCTTAATTCTCCATCAGGTGGAGCAGGGTCATATTTAGACCACGATCGAGATACAACAGGTCTAGATGCTGAGAACTCAGGTCAACATTTGGGATCATCAAACTTTTTGGGAAGCGCCCCCAATCTTCCGGGCGATGCAGCCCCAATCGGAGGATCGCCACTAGCGGCAGGTGCGGCGATCGCGGGGGGAGCAGGTGCCGCCGCATGGTCGTTTCTATCGGGGAGTCGCAGTCAATCAGCCCCAGTCCCGAATGGGGGAACAGCAAACTTGGCGGCTCCGGTCAGTAAGTTAGATCCTCTCCCTAGCGCCGAATCTGAGGGGCAAATTAGCATTCTGCCGCGTAGTGCTGAATGGGCGACCATCCGATGGGATGTGCCGCGATCGTTGAGAGCCGATGCTCCCCGTCAAGGAGGAGAGCGTCTAATGGTGCGGCTCTATGACACCACAGGTGATCCTGCGACCCAAACCCTCGATCGCTTTGAGCAGTTTGACTGTGATGATCTGGCTTTAAGCTGCAATGTGCCAATTCCCGCTAGCGATCGCACCTATATGGCTGAAATCGGCTATCTGAGTGCAGGCAATCACTGGACACGGTTTGCTCGATCAACTCCAGTTTTTATTCCTTCTACGAAACGAATGGGCTAGAGCAGGACTCCCCGGTTCTCTCAAGAAATCGGAGATTTTAAAGACGGCTGAAGATTGTTTGCACCTAAACAATCGATGTGTTATCTTATTTTTATGACAGTACGAGTTCAAACATTCAAAGCGCAAACAAACCCTCGTACCGTGAATTTTTAGGAGGCAATGATGATCACGATTCGTAAGGCAAACGATCGGGGACACGCCAATCACGGTTGGCTAGACTCTTATCACACCTTCTCTTTCGCCGACTATTACGACCCGACGTTTATGGGCTTTCGTGACCTGCGGGTGATCAACGAAGACTGGGTAGCGGCTAAACAAGGCTTTGGCAAGCATCCTCACCGCGACATGGAAATCATTACTTATGTGTTAGACGGTGCGCTAGAACATCGTGGCAGCATGGGCAACAGTGCCGTGATGCGTCCGGGAGAGGTGCAACGCATGACTGCCGGAACTGGAGTCACTCACAGCGAATATAACCACTCTGATCGAGAACCCGTCCATCTGCTGCAAATCTGGATTTTACCCGACACAAAAAACCTAGAGCCTGAATATGAGCAAAAAGCCTATTCAGACGCAGAAAAGCGTGGAAAGCTGTGCCTGATTGCGTCTCAAAATGGTCGCGATGGCTCGGTCACGGTTCATCAAGATCTCAATCTCTACGCCACAATTTTAGGGAACGGTGAGCAGGTGACTCTCGTGGTAAACGGCGATCGCCACGTTTGGGTTCAGGTGGCACGCGGTTCGATTGTGCTGAACGGTCAGCGTCTAGAGCAAGGCGATGCAGCAGCCGTCAGCCAAGAAGACGTGCTTGATTTAATGGGCAAAGAAGACGCTGAAGTGCTGCTGTTTGACCTTGCTTAAATAAACTTCTTGCAGAAGTCCGAAAATGCCCTCATCCCTCGACCCAAGCTTGGGAGAAGGGGAGCCAAATCTCAAAGTCCCTCTCCCAAATGTGGGAGAGGGATTTAGGGTGAGGGCAGGGACTTTTACAAGAGGTCTAGTCAAAACTCAAAATTCAAACCTATTTTAGGAGATCGCAATGGCACTAGGAATGATGGTCGAAGGGAAATGGACGACCGAGTGGACAGAGCGCGACGAAAAAGGTCAATTTAATCGAATGCCGACTCATTTTCGAGATCGCGTCACCGCCGACGGATCGAGCGGCTTTAAAGCTGAAGCAGGACGATATCACCTCTATCTCTCGCTGGCGTGTCCGTGGGCGCACCGGACTCTAATGATGCGTCACCTTAAGGGACTGAATGAGGCGATCGGGCTGTCGATCGTCGATGCCGTTTTGAGCGATAAAGGCTGGGCGTTTTCTGAAGAACCGGGGGCGATTCCTGACTCGGTGAATCACGCTCACTATCTACAAGAGATCTATCTCAAAGCTGACCCAAAATACACTGGGCGCATTACGGTGCCTGTATTGTGGGATAAAGAAAACCAGACGATCGTCAATAACGAATCTCGCGAAATCATGCGGATGTTTGATTTGGAATTTGGCACGATCGCGAAGTCCGATCGCGATTTCTATCCTCAAGACTTACGCGAGACGATTGATCAGACGATTGACGCAATTTATATGCCGATTAACAACGGAGTGTATCGATCTGGATTCGCAACGTCTCAATCAGCGTATGAAGCAGCCGTGACAGAATTGTTTGAGAATCTCGATCGCTGGGAAACCGTTTTAGAAATGCAGCGATATCTGTGTGGCGATCGCTTAACCGAAGCCGATATCTGTCTGTTTACAACGCTGTTGCGATTTGATCCGGTCTATCATGGTCATTTCAAATGCAA
This sequence comes from Phormidesmis sp., assembly GCA_965277365.1. Taxonomy (GTDB): domain Bacteria; phylum Cyanobacteriota; class Cyanobacteriia; order Leptolyngbyales; family Leptolyngbyaceae; genus Phormidesmis_A. Next base: position 1,099,860 of record CBDICO010000012.1, read on the forward strand.
TCTCAAACGCCTTGTTGATTATCCCAATCTTTGGAACTATCTCAAAGATTTATATCAACATTCGGCGATTAAAGAAACCTGCAATTTAGATCACATTAAACGACACTATTACATGAGTCAGACGCAGATTAATCCTAATCGGATTGTGCCGAAAGGTCCGTTGATTAATTTTGATGAGAAACACGATCGCAACCGATTTTAATGTTCGTTTAGGTGCGATCGTTGCGAAGAGAGACGTTCTATCAGAACGTCTCTACGGGCTAATCTCGCCATAACACGATTCCGCCTAATAGACCGGATACATTGGGGACGATTTTGACGTTGGGCGGCAACTCGATCGTAATCTTGTTGGTGTTGCCGCCGCCCAGGTAGAGCCGATCGTAGTTGAATAGATTTTTGAGGGACTCGATCGCTTTCTCTAAGCGGCGATTCCATTTTTTCTGACCAACGCGATCTAGAGCGGCTCGTCCTAACTGCTGCTCATAGGTTTCTTCGTTACGAAATTCGTGATGTCCCATTTCTAAATTGGGCACCAGTTTGCCATTGAGAAATAAGGCAGACCCAAACCCAGTACCGAGCGTGATCACCAGTTCAACGCCCTGTCCCAAAATCGCACCCATGCCCTGCATATCGGCATCATTGACAACCCGGACAGGTTTGCCCAAACGATCGCTCAAGGCTTTTGCAAAATCGCACCCAATCCAAGCAGGGTCAAGATTCACGGCGGTTTCGGTAATGCCCGCGCGGACTACGCCTGGAAACCCAGCCGAAGCCCGATCAAACGATCCCTGCTGGTTTGCGAGAGAGACGATCGCGTCAATCACCAAATCAGGCTTAGCGGGTTGAGGAGTCTCGACGCGATTGCGCTCTGTTTGAGGTTCGCCTGATTCGTCTAAAACCAGGGTCTTAATGCCGCTTCCACCAATGTCGATCGATAGAGTTCTCATCATTTTTTGTCCTTCGTCACTGCTTTTATTGTGCAACTGACGGGTGACAATTGACGCGATTTAGTCAAACCAGCCGATATCCTGATCTGAGAATCCATTTGACATCGGTCCATTCGGAAAGACCGGATGAGCCAACGTTGCTGCCTGCTGTCTGCGAAAACTATCGTCTCTACTCTCAACCGCAGGTTTTGCAAGGGCAGGTTGCACTGTAAGCTGTGCCGATTTTGCCTTGGTTTCGAGTTCTGCTTTTAGGGTTTGCTGTGCCTGCTTAAGGGCTTTGTTTTCGTCGATCAGCGCTTGATTAGACTCAGCTAATTTCAGCGCTTCTTTTTGAGTTTTATCTAGCTCTGATTGAATTTTATGAGCAGATTTTGCCTGGGTCGCGAGGTCTGCTTTCAACGTGTGCTGTTCCTGCTTGAAGGCTTTACTTTCGTCAATCAGTGCTTGATTAGACTCAGCTAATTTCAGCGCTTCTTTTTGAGTTTTATCTAGCTCTAATTGAATCCTGTTAGCCTTTTCTAGGTCGGTTTGCAGCTTTTGTACCAGTGTTTTTTGCTCGGCAAGCTGCGATCGCAGGTCTTCAACGCTTTTTTGAAGAAGCTGCTCTTTTTGATTTGACTGCTCTAAAGACTCTTTGAGCGCCATCAAATTTACTTCTAGCGCAGGAACAGCGGCGGTTTCAAGTTCAGGTTCGGCTGGGGTCGAGGAGGCTGGCTGAGATTTTGCAACTACAGTAACTTCAGCATCAACTGGCGCGATCGCCCACTCATCTTTTAATTCCAGCTCGTCTGGCTTGGCACTTTTCTCCGCTTCTTTGGGTAGCAGTTCTGCATCTACCGCAGAAGCATGGGGCGGTTTGTGGGGGGTTGATTTGTTGGAATTAGCGGGGGGTTGTCTCCTGACCATTACTCTCTCCTAAACGGTTGCCCAGTAAAAACTGCGAGGCAAACGCCTCTGATGTGACTATACCGTGTCGGCTAACCCAAAACGTAGATTTGTTACGGTTCGTTTGCCAATGTCTGCCGAAAGTGAGAGCAGCCCATCGGCAAGTCAAACATGTGTAACTCAAATTCACGCGCCAGGTCTTCACAGACTTTAATGCCGCGTACGCTATTGCCGTGCGAGTCCAACGGCGGCGAAAAAACCGCGATTCCTACCTGATTGGGAACCACGGCAATGATGCCACCTGAGACTCCACTCTTAGCAGGAATTCCGACTTTATATGCCCATTCACCCGCGAAGTTATACATCCCGCACGTATACATCACTGACAACACATCTCGAATGTAGTGAGACGGAATCGCTCGATCGCCCGTGATCGGATTCACTCCTTTATTCGCTAACGTTGCCGCCATCACTGCCAGATCGCGACAGTTGACCATCAGCGAACATTGTTGGAAATAGAGATCTAGCGCTTCGTCGATTTTCTCGTCGATCATGCCGAAATGTCGCATCAAGTGTGCCATTGCTCGATTGCGGTGCCCCGTCGCTCGCTCCGACATAAACACCGACATATCGATATAGACATCTCGCCCGATATAGCGACGAAACATATCGAGCATTTGGTTCAAGCGCTCCGTAGCTCCGGTGCCTTTGATGAGACTGGTGGTAGCGATCGCACCCGCATTCACCATCGGGTTATCGGGTCGTTTTGACGATTCATCGAGGCGAATCAGAGAGTTAAACGGGTCGCCCGTTGGCTCAACGCCCACTTTAGTCAGCACTTTGTCGCGCCCGTGTTCTGCCAGCGCCATGCCATAGACAAATACCTTCGAGATCGACTGAATCGTAAATAGCTGATGCGCGTCTCCCACTTCAAAGATCCGCCCGTCCACGGTGACAACACAAATGCTGAAGCAGTCGGGATCGACCTTCGCCAATTCAGGAATGTAGCTGGCTAGGGTGCCATCGGTTAAAGGCTTATATTTGAGGTAGAGATCGTTGAGAAACGACTGAAATGGGTGTTCTAGGTCTCCCATGTTGGTGGCTAGATGCGGATGAATGAATCAACTCTAATCGAACTGCCGCTAGAATAAACAAGGCTGTTTAAGGGAAACGAATCGATCGTATGGATACTGTAGAACTAAAGCGCGACGTTGAAGGGTTATCTGATCGCCTGGGTAAAACTCAGGAGTATCTTTGACGTTCCCGCTTTGACCGCCAAAATTCAAGACTTAGAGCAAGTCGCTGCCCAGCCTGAACTGTGGGAAGACCAGACCAAAGCTCAACAGATTTTGCAAGAACTCAACGACTATAAATCTCATCTCCAGCAGTTTGAGCAATGGCAAACGTCTCTTGCGGATGCTCAGGCGATTTTAGAATTGTTGGAGCTAGAGATGGACGACTCGCTGCTGGAAGAAGGACAGCAAAAAACCCATCAACTCAAGCAAGATCTCGACCAGTGGGAGCTTCAGCAAATGCTGTCAGGCACCTACGACACGAAAGGAGCGATTCTGACAATCAATGCGGGGGCAGGTGGCACCGACGCTCAAGACTGGGCAGAGATGCTGCTGAGAATGTATACGCGCTGGGGTGAATCTCATGGCTATAAAGTGCATCTCACCGAAGAGTCAGAGGGCGACGAAGCGGGGATTAAGTCTGCCACCTTAGAGATTGATGGCAAATATGCCTACGGCTATCTCAAAGTCGAAAAGGGCACCCATCGCCTCGTGCGAATTTCGCCGTTTAACGCCAACGACAAGCGACAAACGAGCTTCGCCGGGGTAGAAGTGATGCCAATGATCGACACGTCCGTTAAGTTAGACATTCCTGACAAAGACTTAGAGATTACGACTTCTCGTGCGGGGGGCAAAGGGGGGCAGAACGTCAACAAAGTCGAGACTGCCGTGAGAATTACGCACCTGCCGACCGGAATTGCGGTGAGATGCACCGAGGAGCGATCGCAGCTTCAAAACAAAGAAAAAGCCCTGGTGATTCTTAAAGCCAAACTGCTGATCATCGCTCAAGAGCAAAGAGCCAAAGAAGTCGCTGATATCCGAGGCGATATTGTCGAAGCGGCTTGGGGCAATCAAATCCGCAACTATGTGTTTCACCCTTATCAAATGGTGAAGGATCTTCGCACCGGGGTAGAAACGACTGCCATTCAAGATGTCATGAATGGCGAATTAGATGGTTTCATCGAAGCGTGTTTGCGGCAAGACAACCAGCTTGTTGAAGCCTAGATTCAGTGGGTCTGCTTGATCGGGGGTGGAAAGGAGTTTTTATAACAAAATAACCGCCTCGCCTGAATCTCACGGGCAAAGTTCGGGTTCTGGAGTGATGTCTTGAGAGATTGGCGGAGCGGTGCCGGGGTCAATTGTAGGGTGAGAATTGACGGATTCAGGATTGATCATCGCACCGAAAGCAAGGTTTGTTCTAGCTTACAGACGTTTCCTGAAGAGTAGGACGAATTCAGGAAGCTACAAGAGAACTATCCTGAGCTTTAGCGAATTGAGAAAAACTCCTCACCAGAAGACGGATGAATCCCGATCGTGTGATCAAGTTCTTGCTTTGTGATTCCCTGTTTCATTGCCAGTGCAAATCCTTGTAAGATTTCTGACGCGTGATCACCGACGATGTGAATGCCAATTACTCGATCGTTCTCTCCGTTGACAATAAGCTTAATTAAAGCTTTTTCGTTTTGACCGCTCAAGCTGTGAAATAACGGCTGAAATTCACTTTGATAACAGCGAACAGCATCGCCTAGTTGAAGCTGTGCTTGTGACTCGGTCATGCCTACCGATGCGGCTTCGGGACGACAGCAAATCGCCGATGGCACGCTGTCATAATCCACTGTCCAAGCATAATCGCCGAAGGTAGTGTCGGCAAACGCCCGACCTTCTGATAGCGCAACCGGAGTTAATTGTTTGCGATTGGTGCAGTCGCCCACCGCGAAGATATTAGGTTGACTCGTGCGACTGTAAGCATCGACCGCGATCGCGCTCCGATCGATTTCAATACCCATCCGTTCTAAGCCGAGATTTTCTAGGTTGGGAGTGCGTCCGATCGCGCACAGCACTAGATCAGCAGTGATATCTGCGGAGTCGCCTGACAAGATTAGCTGCAATCCTCGATCGGTCGGAATAATTTCTTTAGCGGTGGTATTGCAGGCGATCTGAATGCCTCGTTGAGTCAACCCTTTGTGAATAGCGGTGCTAATGGCGGGGTCAAATTCGTTCAGGATGCGGGGTTTGTGGTTCATCAAAAAAACATCTGTCCCGAAGGCTTGGAGCGCACTTGCAAACTCAACGCCAATGTATCCGCCCCCAATGATGGCGATTCGCGGCGGCAATTGTGGGAGGTGAAACATCTCTTTAGAGGCGACTGTGTGCTCAACGCCGGGAATGTTGGGCTTTTTGGAGTGACCACCCACCGCAATCAAGATGTAATCGGCGGTAATTTTTTGCTCACCGACTTCTAAAGTGTGGATATCGATAAACTGTGCCCGATCGTGGATCAGATGAATTCCTAATTTAGTCAGCGCTCGCTCATGGGATTGTCGAAACCCCTCGATCGTGTGATCTCTCGCTTTGACAAATTCTGCCCAGTTAAAGTGAGGCTGTTCTCCGCTCCAGCCATAGCCTTTAGAAGCTTCTGCCAAGTGACCAAAATCAGCCGCATACACCATCAGTTTTTTAGGAATGCAGCCCAGATTTGCACAGGTGCCCCCCAGAAGACTGGCTTCAGCGATCGCGACTCGCGCACCATAGTGTACAGCTTGTTTTGCGGCGGCTAACCCCCCCGGACCTGCCCCGATCACAAACAAATCATAGTCATAGGTCATGGTGAATTACTGTAGAGTGCTCATCTTTTGTGACTCTAGAGTAGTGCGTACTATTCATAGCACCTACCTAGAGGAGGAGACGATGGATGAAGGGCGATCGTCCTTCCTGATTATAAAGACAGAGGTCAGCGATCGGGCAATTTAATAAGGTTAAGTGTAAGAACACAACCATTAACAAGCGATGACTGAAACATTTAAGCAAGGCGATCGAGTTGAGTGGAATAGTTCTGGTCACACAGTAGATGGCACCGTTAAGAAAGAACTTACAGAACCCACTGACTTAAAAGGACATCACTTTGATGCTTCAAAAGAGAATCCTGAGTATCTAGTTGAGAGCGACAAGACGGGAAAAGAAGCGATTCATAAGCCCGAATCGCTTAAGAAAATTGAGGAATAATGGTACCTGAATTAGGACTCGTCTGTGTCACATCATCTAAGGCAGTCCGTTATCGAACGGTAACCCGCAAGCGACTCTTGCAGTTTGACTCTTTGGAGCAGGAGCGAATGCTGCGAGAACTCTATGCTGACAACCTGCGGCGTTTGGGCGAGGCGATCGAGTTCTGCAACCTCAACAATATTCGACTTTATCGCCTCAGTTCTGGGCTATTTCCGTTTGCTGATGATGAGATTGGCGATCGCGTCCTATCAGAATTTGAGGAGGCAATGGGGTTAGTGGGCGATCGAGCGTCACAGCTAAACATCCGATTAGTGCTGCATCCCGATCAGTTTGTGGTGTTGAGTTCCGATCGTCCTGATGTGATCGACAACAGCATCAAAATTCTCAAAACTCACGCCCGAATCCTGGATTTTTTGAGACTTCCTCAATCTCCGTGGGCGTTGATGAATATTCATGGGGGAAAAGGCGATCGAGCAGAGCGATTAATTCGCGTGATTCAAGAATTGCCTGACAATGTGCGATCGCGGCTGACACTGGAAAATGATGAATACACCTATAGCAGCCAGAATATTTTTGATGTGTGTCGGTCAGCCAACGTGCCGATGTTATTTGATGCCCATCATCATGTGATTCACGAACAGGTGGACACTTATGAGGATTCCACCGTTGCAGAAATGCTAGAGGCAGCACGATCAACGTGGGCGACTCCAGAATGGCAAATGGTGCATATCTCAAATGGGGCAGACACCTTTAGAGATCAGCGTCATAGCGATTACATTACCGTGGTGCCGAGTTCCTATCGTCATGCTCCTTGGATCGAGGTAGAAGCCAAGCAAAAAGAATTGGCAATCAAAAAGTTAGAAGACGAATGGTTATTTACAAACGTGAATGAGCTAACTCCTGTGATTTCTGAAGCTGCACAACCGATCGAGAAATAAACAGATGAAATGACTTTGACTGGAGACGATTCTAAACTATGGAGCAGTCTACCTTTAGATGAAAACTAGAACACCCAAACTCTACCTTGAGATTGACCAATCTATCTCTTCAGTAGATGGAATTCACCAAAAATATAAATCACTATGTAAATGAAAATACAAATTGAAAGCACGATCTATGCAAGGTAGCTTAGTTGCATTTCCAGAAACTGCACGGGTGATTCCCAAAACTTTAGAAAACCAGCTAAAACATAATCCCTATTACACGGCTGAAGATGCGTTTATCAAACTCATCGAAGTTGAGGATTTAGACCGTAATCTACAGGCTCATTCATCCACGGTTAGCCTCTTTGAAAGTGCCTTGACTTCTGCATTAGAAGACGCTTATCAAACCTCACAAGGGTCAGAGGTGGCTCATCGCTTTGTTCAGCGAGTGCTTTACCGCATTAATCGGCTCAATCTTTTTTGGTATGATGATTTGCGGCACTATACCAATGAGCGATCGCTTTACCTGCATCAAATCCGCGATCGCATCGAAACTACCTGGCAAGACTGGGAGTTATCAAAACTCGCGGTCAATCAGTATCAGTCGCTGGATGCAAAACAGGCATTGCTCGATCGCTTTGGGGCTGATCTTGAGCCACCCCTCTCGATCGATGCTCACTATATGCGTGAGCAGATGACGTTTGAAGGCTATCGTTATTTACTGGCAATTACGTCGTTTGATGGATTGATCGAAGCCAGCCGTCTGTCTCGCATTTTGGGAGGCGCAGCTAATGAGGTGCAAGCGACGCTTACCAAAGTGCTGCTCGAAGAATATGGCAATGGTCGTCTATCTCGCAAGCATTCCACATTCTTTGCCCAAATGTTGACCGAACTCGGACTCAGCACTCAACCAGAAGCCTATTTTGAGTTGGTGCCCTGGGAAGTGTTAGCTAGCATTAACCATAATTTCTTGTTGACCGAATGCAAACGTCATTTTCTGCGATACAACGGCGGACTTGCCTTCTTTGAAGTTGCTGGACCATCGGCTTATCGCACTTATTTAGTCGCAGCAAAACGCTTGCAGCTTTCAGATGGGGCAATGGGCTATTGGGATCTGCATATCAAAGAAGACGAGCGACACGGACGCTGGATGATCGAAAACGTGACTTTGCCTTTAGTTGAGATGTATCCCGATCAAGCTTGGCAAATCTTGCTAGGTTATGACCAGGAAAAACTGATGGGCGATCGAGCCAGTGCAGCCGCAGTACAAGTTATTCGTCAGGGTGAGCAAACCGCCCCTCTACCCGTGATTTCGGCACCTTAGCATTTGAATGGCAATCAAGTTGTTTGTCCTTCACCAAACTTTTTTCATCAATAACTCCATCCCTAAAGTGAGGTCATTACCTTGACTGGAACATTATTGCGCTCTTCCGGATCTTCGCGATCCTTCTCTGAGAAGGAAGTTTTCTTTTGTCCTGAAGAGTCTCATTTCTATTCTCATTGTTTAGAACGTTTAGTATTTAATCAGTGCAGCAGTTCTGATCTGGTTGTAGAGTTTGGCTGCGGTGATGGAACTCCGGTTGTCAATTCTTTGACCAGAATAAATTTTGACGGTAAGATTCATGGCTACGAACTGAATCCGTCAGCGTGTGAAGTCGCGCAGTCTAGAATTGCTCACTATGATATGAGTCATCAATACTCAGTTTGTAATCAGTCGTTCTTTGATACATTCCGATCGGATGCTCAATATCTGATTGCCAATCCACCTTACATTCCTGCACCGGATGACAATATCACGATGCCGTTGCTGTACGGAGGAGCCGATGGTGCAACGATTACAAATCGGCTGCTTTCGCTAGACTATCCAAATGTGATGCTGTTAGTGTCTAGTTATTCTAATCCAGTGGGTACGATTGCCCATGCGCTTGCAAATAATTATAGTGTTGCTGACTTTATGATCACACCGCTAAAATTTGGTTACTACAGCTCTGAACCCAAAGTCAAGAATCACATCTCTGAGTTACGCAGAAGTCGTAAAGCCTTTTATTCAGGAAATATTTACTTCTTAGCAGGTGTTCTGTTTAAGAAGCGTGATATCTCTGATATAGATTTATCAACTGAACTGATTCAAGTCATGACATCCCTGTGATGTCAAGATTAGGAATTTAGCGCTAATAGGTAGTGAATAAACTCGTTACCTATTTCTCATATTTAAGCATTATTGAGTTGTGTATGAAATGGTAATGGTTGATAGTCTCGTTCCTACCCATAATCGCCCTCAGCATTGGCAATCATGACCGCGAGTCTGATTTCCCAAACCTATCGCGACTTTCGGCTGCTCAGAGATGATCAGACCTTGATGCTAGTTCAATCGCTGAAGTGCAGTTATGATTGAGAGCTACCTGCCAATCACTGTGGCACAGATGTGTTAGCGCAACAGCGAGTCATGGCACGTTATGGAGGCTGTGGGTCAATTCCGTCAGGTGTTTATCATCAGGAATTAGAAGCGACGATTCACGATCGCAGCATTAATGCCTCAATCGTGTTGTCTCTTCTCCCAAATTGATTAATGAATCGACCCGCGCCTGTAGCGAAGTTTTGGTGGAACGTCTCCGCCATGACCGATCGCGTTCAGACATCAAATTAGCACCGTAAACCATCCCACCCGATCGCTTCAACAAGGCAAGGGGCTTAAGTCCCTTGCCTTCTCTCATCGAATCAGTTAGAACCCGTTAAAGTTGTAGCCAACGCCTAACAAGATTCCAATAGCGGGGTTTCCAGTCACGGTGGCGTTCACCGCCGCGGTTGCTGTAAATTGTGAGCTAATGGGCACGTCAACACCGCCCGTTAGCAACAGTCCAGCATTGCCCCCACCTCCGGTTGAAATTGCTGCTCCAATCCCAACATAAGGGGCGGCTGAAAAGCCCAGCGTTTTAGTCGGACCTTCCCCAAACGAGAAGTCGTAGGTGATAGGCAGCAAAATCGTCACGCTGTCACTAAACAAGATCGAAGGACGCACTGAATAGGAGGGCAGTAAGCCAATCTTACTAATCAGCGCAAAGCTACTCTGACCCAGTTGACTATCGCCACTTCCAATACCAATGTTGCCACCAACGCCGAAATAACTCGATCCCGATCGGGTCGTCCGACCCGGAGAAACCATCATTTGAGGAGTGGTTGAGTCAGGAGTGGCTGGGGTTGTCTGAGTTGGAGTGGTTGGAGTAATCTCAGTCGGGGTAGTGGGTTGGATCTGTGGAGTCGTCTGCGTCTGCATCGGAGCTTGAACAGGCTGCGGAGAGGTCTGAATTTGAATGGGCGCACTGGATGGAGACGGTTGAGAGGTTCCGTAAGGGCTGGTGGTAGCAGGACCTACGTCTTGCTGAGCTGTGATCGTTCCAGATGGGGTAGAAGACGCGGTAACGTTGACATCAGCAGGAGTCTTCACGGCTTGAGACGATCGTAGGCTCGATAACCCGATCGCAGTCGTGGTCACTTCACCCGGAACAGGCTTGACTAAGCTATCGGCAACACGAGCCACGATCGCAGTTGATCGGGTAAGACTAGCCGAATCTTGAACGCTCGTTTTCTGCAAACTGACAGAACTTTCTGCAGGAAGGGCATTGCTAGGAGAGTCTTTTGCCTCTGCCTTCAAGTTTGCTGCAAGAACCGCTAGGCAGACAACACTGAGAGGCAAGAAGACGGGTTTGAAGCGAAACAAATTAAAATTCATGGCTTATTGATTGCATATAAGGCGTGAGCTCTTTCCACGACTGAAAAATCCTGACACTTTTTCAGCACGCTCCTAGAGCGTAAGAACGAATGCTGTTCTATTCCTCTCTCTAAAGTAAGGAATATTTTTAATGCGAGAGGGTGAAGAATGAAAGGTTTCTATTGTTTTAAGCGAGTGGCAAAGTTTTGCGATCGTGTTGGTGATAACGTCCGCGCTTTGAGAATGGCAGCTCCTAAAAAGGCATAAGACACGATTCCCACAAGCGCCAAAATAAAAGGACTTACTGAACCCATCGCGTTCCACAACGCATGTAAACTGGCAGCCGATAAATAGCCAATTCCTAAAATAATTCCACTTTGTCTGGGTTTTAAGACGCTTAACCCAATGAAATAGCCAAAATAGCCGCTATATGCCATGTGTCCTGCAATAGAGCCTAACAGACGAGGGATGAGCAGTTGCAGCCCCATTAACTGTTTCGGTCCGTCACCCACTTGCAACGTCGTGTTTTGAATCATATCTGGCACATATTGCCCCAGTGTTTCTAAAAGGGTAAAGCCAACTGCTGAGGCAGTCCCCAAGAGAATGCCGTCCAACGGTTCCAAAATGCCAATGCGCTCTTTCCACGGAGTCGGAAGCAGTCGTCCTAATAGATAAAACCCCAAAAGAGGAAGGGCTTTGAGTAATTCCTCCATCAGTCCGGCTCCAAAAAACATCCGAATCAGCAGCACTACAAAATTCATCGGCTCTCCTGCTTCGGGCACTTGCCCCGGCAAGTGTTGTCGAAACAGCACAATGAAAAGGGGTAAAACTGGGCTTCGCAACAGCAGCACCGTGGTTAACCCCGCCGTGAGCAATACCCACCAGGGCTTATGTTTGCCACACAGTCGATAGACGAAATAGTAGGCAGCGAGGGCAAGATAGGATGCCAATAAGAAGTTGAATAAAATAGCGTTTCCGATCGCCACAAACAGGCTGACTACAAAGCCAACGGTGATGATGCCCGGAGCAAGGTAGGCTTTTTGCCTCAAATCTAATCCTGATGAGGCGATCGGAAAAAGTTGAGTAAACGTGACAGAATTTCTAGGAGGTCGTGATGGGTGTGGAAGCGGCTTGATTTCGTTCAACGTGCTGTTGATTGCGGGAAGTGAAGGGCTTACCTCGTGGCAATAGTCAAAGATGAATTCTGGACCGTTTTGCCCTAGAGACACCCGATCGCCTGCCTGCAAAACTCTGCATCCCCGCAGTCGTTTGCCATTAAGGTAGGTACCATTTGAGCTATTAAGGTCACACACCCACCAAGTTGGTTGCCCCTCTGCCACTATGGAAGTGGGGCGAATCTCAATATGACGACGCGAAACCGAGCCGTAAATAAGCGGATCGAGAACAATTTGGCACCGGGGATCACGCCCGATCGCGACAATTTGTTCAATAAAAAGCGGATAGGTTAGCGGTTTTTGTTTAGAAAAGCTTCCGTCGGGCAGTTGCCGCAAAGAAGCGATCGCAAGGGATTCACCCGTCATTGGTTACGGATTCCAACAAATGGCATCAGCCGGGGACATCCGGTAGAGATGTGAGTCTATTGCTAGTATAGAAAACATCCTATCCTTGACACTGAGCACCCTTGATTAAATTATGAGCTGTGAACGATGAATTTGCATTGAGAATTAGTTATGCAATCGCTATTTCTGATTTGCTTTTGTGTCGAGCACTGCCGTGTAAAAGAAAATTGCCGTGAGTGGTACGCTGACAGCGAAGATGATGCCCGTCAATGTCCCGCCTAGCTGAGGGCTACCAGAAGACAGTTCAAACACAGAGCCGACAGCGGCGATCGCGGCGACACACGATCCTCCTAAAAACACACCACTTTTTGGAGTCACGAAGTTCTTACCTTTAATCAATAATCTTAAGTTTAAGCTTTGAATGTTCAGTGAATCATTCAAAGCTTAAAAAAATTAAGCGATCGGTTTAACAGCGTGAAACGAGAATCCCCGCTTTGTCAGTTCTTGGGTGAGAGCGAGTTTGTTTTCGACTCGATCAACAAACAGCACTCCATTCAAGTGATCGATCTCGTGCTGAATGGCGCGGGATAGTAGCCCGGTTGCACTGATGATTTGTGGACGACCGTGCTCATCTTTAAACGAGACCTCGATCGCTTCGGGTCGCGTCACATCTAAATAGACTCCCGGAATGCTGAGACAGCCTTCTTGCCCGACCTCAAAGTCACGACTCGATTTTTTGATCATCGGGTTGATCAAAATCAGAGGTGGAGCCGCCGCATTCTCGGGGTCGCAGTCTACGACGATCAACTGCTTGTTAATCGCCACTTGAGGAGCCGCCAGCCCGATTCCGTCTTCGCTATACATCGTTTGCAGCATCTCTCGCACCATTTGCCGAATCTCGGCATCAATTTTTGAGATCCGCTTGGCAGGTTGACGCAACACCCGATCGCCGAGTTGATGAACCTCTAAGGGTGGCTTCGCTAATTTTTTCTTCTCAACCAAAACTTCAGAAGTCATGGACTTACTTTCTCAACATAAATAACAAAGGTCGAACTGATTCCGCTTTAAATCTATCTTAACCAATTCTGGCGACTCACCCAAGGGCTAAAATTTTTGCGTCTCTAGGGCATCTTATTTTTGGATGCGATGGTTTGTAGGTGATGGCGCAACTGGTGAGACTTTCCATCGAAGCGTCTCGACGGTATCGAGTAGATTTATCATCATCGCAATTGTTGAATCAATTTGAGATTGGCTAGATTTTTTGTGAAGCTTTGGCAACTTGGTGATAAAAGAGAACGGAGACGACCAACTTTAGGACTAACGTGTGTTTCGTTTTTTAACAAAGCTAGATTATTTGCTGCGAGAAACGCTGCTCGGGTTGCGTCGCGGCGGCTGGATGAATTGGGCAGCCATCAGCACGGTGACGGTGCTGCTATTTCTGTTTGGCACTGGTTTGCAGGCTTCTTGGCAGCTAGAAGGATTGCTCAATCAAGTGGGCAGTCAGCTAGAAGTTTCAGCCTATTTAGAAACCGGAGTGGATGGGGCAATGCTCAAACCTGTGATTGAAAGGTTTCCAGAAGCTGAAGTGGTGAAGAGCATTTCTAAAGAAGAAGCTTGGGCAAGTTTGGTTAAGGATCTGGGCATTTCTGATCTCAAAGATGCGTCTCGACAGCTTGAGGGAAACCCCCTGGTAGATGAATTAAAGGTGAGGGCAAAATCTTCAGCATCGGTCCCGGTTTTGGCGAAAAAGCTGAAAGATTTGCAAGGGGTCGAAGACGTTCAGTATGTAGACGAAGCGGTAAAGCGGATTGCTCAACTCAATCGCGGCTTAAGCTGGCTGAGTTTGATGATTACGGGATTGTTGACGTTGACGACGATCGCCGTCATCAGCACCACCATTCGCCTGATTGTCATGGCGCGTCGCCGAGAGATTGAGGTGATGCAGCTAGTGGGCGCAACCTCAAGCTGGATCTATTTCCCATTTATTTTGCAGGGCGTTGTGTTTGGGGTTGTGGGGGCAACGATCGCCTGGGGCTTGATTCGGGCAGTCGGACATTTTTTGCAGAACCTCATAGCCCAACAGCCAGAGTTTGTACAATTCTGGGCAACAGATGGGTCGCTTCGTCCGATCGACACGATCGCGCTGCCGCTGATCTTGCTAGGATTTGGTGGCTCGGTTGGTCTGTTAGGAAGTCTCTTTGCAGTCCGTCGTTTTGCAACTCGCTAATCTTCTATGAAATCTCAATGGGACTGTTTCCTACAAAATCTAGGAGAGTGGCAGGGTTCGTTTACTCAACTCTCGCCGCGAGGAGAATTTCTCAGCGATACGCCCACTCTTTTGTCTCTAGAAGGGCTAGATAATAATCAGAAGGTGCGCCTGACGCTGCGCCGTGACGGGAAGTCGGAGGTTGTGCTGGAGTATGACACGATCGGTGGCGGACTCAGGTTTTACGAGAATGGGTCATTTTCTCAAGGGGCAATGCAGTTTGCGCCTTATACCCAATTTGGGGCAGAGTTGGCGTTGCTGCATGGCGATCGTCGCCTTCGTTTAGTGCAGTTATTTAACAAAGAGAGCCAACTTGAGCAATTAACCCTAATTCGAGAGCGACGAGTGGGCACGGATGCGCCAGAGCGTCCACTGTTAACGATCGAGGATCTGATTGGTGAGTGGCACGGTGAGGCGGTGACAATTTATCCAGACTGGCGATCGCCTGATACCTATCAATCATCCTTAAAACTGCGTCGTGAAGGAAGCGATCGGTTGGTGCAAGAGATAGCGATCGAGGGAAAGAAAATCTTGACTTCAACAGCAGTCATTCAGGATTCGGTGCTGTCATTTGATGCGGTGCAGGTGATTTTATTGCCCGATGGGGCTTCTTCGACGTGTCCGATGCAGATCCGATCGGGGCAACCGTTGTTTTTAGAGGTGGGGTGGCTGCTTGAACCTAATTTGCGTCAGCGTTTAATTCGGCGCTATAGCCATAAAGGAGAATGGGTGAGCTTGACTTTAGTGACAGAAAGGAAACCCTCTCTCAGTTAAACCTCAACGGATGGATGTCGTTTGTGCTGAGAGAAAACTTTATGAATGACCCTGATGAAATCCTCAAGTCGCAACTTTACCCTCGATCAACAGAAGCCGTTTCGATTCAAGTTCCGATCGATCCGTTGGAATCGCTCAAGAAGGGTGCGGATCATTGAAAGATGTCTGTAGAAGTGCTGATGACGCTTTACATTGGGCGAGGACCGCGGCAAGACCTGACACAGATTTAAGAATTCATGAGGGCGTGCAGAAAATGCTCCGATTAAACGCTTTAACGAATTGCCCCATTGTAAAGAACGGTTGTCTTAAAATCGGCTTTGTCTACTCGCACTTCGCTCTCCACAAACGGGGTGTCAGAACCGGGAGCGCTGCCTTTGAAGGTAAAGAGCCAAAAATCACCTTTATCCACATAGGGAGATTGGGCAGCAGACCCGTGCATCGATCGTTCAGCCCGATAAACGCCTATCCCACCGTTGGCAGCTTCGCCCGCTTGACGAGCTAGATTTTTGGCGCGGCTGAGTGCCTCAATCTCTTTAACCTTAGCTTGAACGGTCGGATCGGTGAATTGAGCACGGGCGATCGGACTCACCACAAACGGAAACACCAGCAGCGTTAACAACAGGAAATATCGCATGATCAAAAAGCTCCAAGCATTTTTAATGGGACAGAGGATGGTTCTATGGTTTCTGATCGCCGAAAGAATTCTCGATCGCTACTAAAGACGCAATTCCCTTTGTACAAGTTGCCTAAGATTCACGCCAACAGGTGAATCTGATCGAAGCGATCGACAATCACATCTGCGTTGGCTAACTGATTTGGGTGAGTGCCGCCCCAAGTCGCGCCGATCGCGCCGATCGCGCCGCCTCGTTTTGCCAGTTCGATATCGGCGTTAGAGTCTCCGATGATCAGAGTCGCGGTAGGAGACACAGCTAACTCGCAGCAAGCCAGATGCAGCAGTTGAGGATCGGGTTTGCTGAGTCCATTGCGGCTTCCCATTTGCAACTGAAAATAAGTCGCGAGATCATAGAATTTGA
The DNA here is from genome assembly GCA_965277365.1 of Phormidesmis sp. Taxonomy (GTDB): domain Bacteria; phylum Cyanobacteriota; class Cyanobacteriia; order Leptolyngbyales; family Leptolyngbyaceae; genus Phormidesmis_A. The sequence goes on from CBDICO010000012.1 coordinate 1,116,213, forward strand.
CAAAATCGCGCACGTTTTCTTCGGTGTCAGCCGAGAGAATGCCGACTTTGAGATCCGACCTTGCAAGGGATTGAAGTAATGGCAGTGCGTCTTCAAACAGGGGAGTCAGTTTGGCTTTTTGAGGGAGTACCCGATCGGCATCTAACAAAGCTGTATGAGCGATCGTCTTTGCCTCGATCCAGTCGCATCCAGTAGCGGCAATGCAGGCAGCCGTCGCGATTTCGTCTTCTTGACGGGTCGAAACCGCAATCAACCCAACGGGATTGATTTGTCCATCGACCAGCCCGAATGTCTTTAATAAAGACTCTTTGACTCCGGGCACTTGAGCCTCGACGACGTTCGATCGTGCTAATGCCAATGCGTGTAAAAACTGATGGGAGTCGGCTAACGTTCCATCTTTGTCGAAGAGAATGGCTTCCACGTTTTGAAACGTCTTGGCACCACAGTAAATCGTCGCCATACATCCCTCTAAATGCTGCTCAGAGAATTGCACTTTGATAGCGTCACAACCGACTGGGCTTCGACTTCGTTCAGCCCTCAACTTTCTGTGAATAGGTTGAGCAGAGTCGAAACCCACGGACAACGCAGTGAGGGATTCTATCTTCGCGCAAGTCTCTCAATAAAAAAGAGGGATGGCTCCCTCTCTAATCATTAAGTTAATTTGACTGCGATTATTCGTTGATTGCCGGAACTAATTCAGCAGAAGCGGCTGCTTCCTCTTCTTCAGGAGCGATTGCCTCAACTTCTTCAGGAGCGACTGCTTCCTCTTCAGCAGAAGGGATTTCGATTTCCTCCTCGATCGCTTCCGCAACGGCTGCTGGAGCAGCGCCCTGCTGATTGATCTGCATCTGCTCACGATACTTTGCTGCCATTTCCTCAGCTTTCTCGTAAACCACTTCAGGGTTCTTCACCATGTCTCCCGGTTCAGGCTCTAGCTGCTTAGTTGAGAGCGAAATCCGACCGCGCTCGGCATCAAGATCGATGATCATCACCTTCACTTCGTCGTTGACGTTGAAAACGCTGTGAGGCGTGTCGATGTGGTCGTGAGAAATCTCTGAAATGTGCAGCAAACCGCTCACGCCGCCGATGTCAATAAACGCACCGTAAGGCTTGATGCCGCGCACCGTGCCGATCACGACTTCGCCCACTTCTAGGCGGTTCATCTTGCGCTCAACCAGAGCACGACGATGACTGAGAACCAGACGGTTCCGCTCTTCATCGACTTCTAAAAATTTCAGAGGCAACTCTTCGCCCACTAATTCTTCTTTGGGCTTGCGAGTGCTGATGTGAGAACCGGGAATAAACCCGCGCAAACCTTCAATTCGCACCAGTGCGCCGCCTCGGTTGGTGGCAAACACGAGCGATCGCACGGTTGCATCTTCCGCCTGAAGCTGACGAACCCGTTCCCAAGCACGCATATATTCAATGCGGCGAATCGAAAGCGTCAACTGACCGTCTTCATTCTCATCTGCCAAGATGAAGAACTCGCGTGTTTCGTTAGACTGCAACACTTCTTCAGGGTTGTCAATGCGGTTGATTGACATTTCCTGGATGGGAATGTAGGCAGCAGTTTTAGCACCGATGTCGATCAGAGCGCCTCTTGGCTCTAGACTAAATACCGTCCCAGCGACGACATCACCAGGGCTGAAGTGGTAGTCATATTGATCGAGCAGCGCTGCAAAATCTTCGTGAGTAAAGCCGACATCCATAGTTAAAGTGTTCTGATTGACCATGCTAATAGTTTCCCAGTGGTATCTCCGTAAGGGTTCGCCTCCTGTCGATGCGTATGCACAAAGTTGTTGTGTGCAGCCTACACCTTCACCTCTCCACCATTGTAAGAGATTTGCTTTGAACAGATTAAGAGTTCAGAAGCCTTATCATAACGCAACTGGGTTCCCTCTTCGCACCTGATACTTTAGATATTTTGACTGGATTTTACCTCTAGATCTTTTGCCCAGACAACTTAATAGAGAGCAGTGAGTTTCTTTAAGTTTAGAGAGATTGAGGACATTTTCTCTAGTTATTATGCACCTTCCTCATATCGAGATGTATCGCCTCAGCCGAAATTGTCAGGTTAAAATTTCCTAAGATTAAAATCGCTATCGATGTGAGTTTTATATAAAACCGATCGTAGATTTACTCAAGCTGTTACAGAAGCCGCTTACACTCAGTGCGTCCGTGGTTATCAGATATGCTCGATTGCCGTTGATGCAGTTAATCTCTTTATAGATTGATACACTAATGCTGTTTGATTTTCGATAGGTGTCTCTATGAAACAGATCTTACTCATTGGCAGTTCTGGACAACTTGGGCGCGAACTTCAGCAAACATTGCCTTCAGAAACCCTGGTGAGTGTGGCGCGAGATACGCTCGATTTATCTCAACCCGATCGGATTCGTCAACTCATCTTAGAGATTCATCCCCATGTGATTATCAACGCGGCTGCCTACACTGCTGTTGACAAAGCTGAAACCGAGGCAAAACTCGCTTACGCGATTAATGCGATCGCGCCTGCGATCATGGCTGAAGCCGCTAGTCATATCGGGGCTGCCTTGATTCACATTTCGACAGATTATGTGTTTGATGGGCGTAAAGGAACCTTCTATCAAGAAGACGATGCCCCGAACCCGTTAAATGTCTATGGTTCGTCTAAGCTTGCAGGCGAAGAAAACATTCGGCAAGGCTGCGATCGGCACCTGATTCTCAGAACCTCGTGGGTTTATGGCGTGCAGGGCAAGAGCAATTTTGTCAAAACGATGCTGAGAGTCGGAGCAGAGCGGCAGGAGGTGCGGGTCGTTGCTGATCAGGTGGGCACTCCGACTTCAGCGCGGTCGATCGCGCAATTACTTCCTCATTTAGAGACTTCGGCGGCGATGGGCACCTATCACTTTGCACAAAGCGGGGTGGCTAGCTGGTACGATTTTGCCGTGGCGATCTTTGAGGAAGCGAGGCTACTCAACTTCCCGTTAAAGGTTGAGCGAGTTGTTCCGATCGCCACCGCTGACTATCCTACCCCGGCACAGCGACCGCTCTATTCTGTGTTGTCTACGCAGAAGCTCTCAGCGTGGATGGCGACCTCGTTCCCTCACTGGCGGCAAGAACTCCGACAGATGCTGCGAGATCTCAAAGAATCGGTTTGAATCGTTCGCAACCCCATGTAGTTTTTTTGAGACGTTATGAAAGCACTCATTCTCAGTGGCGGCAAAGGCACTCGGCTTCGACCCTTGACTTACACCGGGGCAAAGCAACTGGTGCCCGTGGCAAATAAGCCGATTCTTTGGTATGGCATCGAAGCGATCGTCGCAACGGGCATCACCGACATTGGCATTGTGATCAGCCCTGAAACGGGGGCGGAAGTGCAGATACAAACGGGGAATGGCGATCGCTTTGGGGCAACCATTACTTATATCGTGCAAGATCAACCCGCAGGGCTGGCTCACGCGGTCAAGATTGCCCGTCCGTTTTTGGGCGATGCTTCGTTTGTGATGTTTTTGGGCGATAACCTGATTCAAGATAATTTGTGCCAGTTTTTGGCAGACTTTGAGGCAAGGGCGGCGGCAGCGCTGATTTTGTTGCGTCCGGTGCAAAACCCGTCAGCGTTTGGGGTTGCCACTGTGGATAATCAAGGGCAAGTGCTGAAACTGGTTGAAAAGCCCAAAGAGCCGCAGTCAAATTTGGCACTGGTAGGAATCTACTTCTTTTCAAATCTGATTCAGAAAGCGATCGACGAGATTCAGCCGTCTGCTCGTGGAGAGTTGGAAATCACGGACGCAATTCAGCAGTTAATTGATCAACGCCAGTCGGTTGAGGCACGTCAGTTGAAAGGCTGGTGGCTCGACACTGGGAAAAAAGATGATCTGTTAGAAGCCAATCGGATTATTTTAGACACCTGTTTAGAATCGGATGGGTTGGGGCATCTGCACGAAACGAGCAAAGTGATCGGACGGGTGCAGATTGGGGCGCGATCGCAGGTGATTAACTGCACGATTCGCGGTCCGGTGATGATCGGAGACGATTGCTATTTAGAAAACTGTTTTATCGGACCTTATAGCAGCATTGGCGATCGGGTCACTTTGATCGAAGCCGATTTAGAACATAGTGTCATTTTGCAAGAGACTAAAATTACTGGAATTCATCAGCGCATTGTGGATAGTGTGATTGGGCAACGAGTGCAGTTGACGAGTGCGCTGCATCGCCCCAAAGCGCTGAGATTTATGATTGGAGACGACTGCCAAATCGAGGTGACATGACATCAAATCAACGAGTTCCTAAGCGAATTTTGATCACAGGTGGCGCAGGGTTCATTGGCTCAAACTTTGTGCACTCCTGGTTTAACTGCTATCCCAATGATCGCATCGTTATTTTGGATGCTCTGACCTATGCAGGCAATCTGGCAAACCTGAGTGATCTGAAAGAGCAAGAAACAGTTCGCTTTGTGCATGGTGACATTGGCGATCGGGCGTTGGTCGATTCGTTATTGCAAACAGAAGAGATTGACACAGTAGCGCATTTTGCCGCAGAGTCTCACGTCGATCGTTCTATTACTGATCCCGATTGCTTTGTTCGCACCAATGTGAATGGAACGTTTACGTTGTTGGAATCATTCCGTCAGCACTGGCAACGGCGATCGCGTCCTGTGACGGATCGGTTCTTACACGTTTCAACTGATGAAGTCTACGGCAGTTTAGAACCGGACGATCCAGCCTTCACTGAGACGACGGCTTATGCGCCCAACAGCCCTTATTCTGCATCAAAGGCAGGTAGCGATCACCTCGTCAGGGCCTATCATCACACCTATGGATTGCCAACGCTGACCACAAATTGTTCTAACAACTATGGCGCGTTTCACTACCCAGAAAAGTTGATTCCTCTGACCTGCATTAATATCTTGATGGGCAAACCACTACCTGTATATGGCGATGGGCAAAATGTCAGAGACTGGCTCTACGTCGGCGATCACTGTCGAGCGTTAGATATCGTCGTTCATCAAGGAAACCCAGGAGAAACTTACAACATTGGCGGCAATAACGAGGTCAAGAATCTCGATTTAGTCCATCTGCTGTGCGACTTGATGGATGAATTGTCGCCCGATCTTCCGGTGCGTCCGAGTCGAGAGTTAATCACCTTTGTGACCGATCGACCGGGGCACGATCGCCGCTATGCGATCGACGCGACTAAAATCAAACGCGAGTTGGGATGGATTCCCACCGAAACGATTTCAACAGGACTCCGAAAAACTGTGGAATGGTATCTCACTCATGAGGATTGGTGGCAACCGCTTCGATAGGTAGCCTAGTGAGTTTTGCTTCTTACGATGGTTTAAGATGGCTGCTTATTGTTGAAAAAACTCATGCTGGAATACATCACGCTGCCTGATCAAATCCTTCCTCCTCTCGGTCCGTTTTGTCATGCGGTTCGGGCGGGTGATTTACTATTTGTCACCGGACAGTTAGCTGAAGATCCGGCAACAGGTGACATGAGGATAGGCACGATCGAGCAACAAACCACTCAGGTGATGGAGAATCTCAAACTTGTCCTGACTCACGCCGGGACAGGGTTCGATCGCGTCGTTATGTCACGGGTTTTTATTACTGATTTGCGTTATCTGCCAGCCGTAAACGAAATCTACGCGTCCTACTTTGATCGTCACTGTCGGTCTGCAAGAACGACGATCGGGGTGACAGGTTTAGCAGGTTTAGGCGACGTTGAAATCGATCTCATTGTCTATTGCGGCGACTAAAATCTTTTTAGACTCCGTGGTTGGGTTCTTCGCTGAGTTTATCGAGATAAGTGATGATAGCTTTGACAATGAGACTGTTTTCGTAAGCGCTTTTCGCAACTTCAATCAGAGTTGCTTTGGTCGCTTGGAGGTGGCGATCGGGGTTGAGCAATTGTTTGCGAAGAGTAGCGAGTTTATGGGTCTTATCTCGTTTGATTTCGGTGAATTCTACGTCAAGAATGGCTAAGGCTTCAGTTTCAGTGGCGACGTGAGGATATTGGATTTGAAGTTGCGCGATCACGGTTTGAAGATCTACGATCGCTTGTTTGATTTCAGGATCTGCGGCGTTATGCTGAATACCGATCTGATCGCCTTGAATTATGACATCCCCTGTGTTGAGATTGCCGACGCTGTTGATATGAAATGTTGGTTGGCTTTTGGGTGAATTAGTCATTATATGTAGCGGTTATAACGGAATCAACGCAATTCTTCTACTCTGCAATCCCTTCTGAGTCCGTTAGCTCGGCTTCAGCACGAGTGAGGATCTCTGGGACTTCAGTGGCAGTGATGTCGGATTGATCGGATTTAGAATACATTGTGACAAATAGAATTTGATTACGGGTTTTGAGGTAGTAGACGACGCGATAGCCGCCGCTTTTGCCTCTTTGAACACTGCTGTTTTTAATCCTGACTTTAAAGACGGCATAGTCCATCCCAGGAATTTGATCGCCCAGAAGTTCGCCTGATTCAAGTCGTTCGATAAGGGGTTGAATGTCGAGACGAATGCGACGATAGCGTTTATCGAGCCTGCGAATATCGTTTTCAAACCGATCGCTAAACGTGACCTGAACGAGTGGCTCAATCGACATCCATGCCGTCCCACAGTTGAGAGATGGGACGGGTTCTTCCTGTCAGGGCTTCTTGCCACCCTTGATAGAGTCCTTCACGGATGGTCTCGATCGAGTCGTCTTCGGGTTCGTCGTCTTCGGGGATGAGGACAATCACGCGGACGCGGCTAGGGTGAGGATGGGTGAGAGGCTCGTCGAGGGTGAGCTGACCCAGGTCGTTGATAGTGGCAGTGGTCTCGATCGCTTTCATAAGTTCCTACAGATTAAAGGTTTCGCCGTTTTGGTTGCCTTGGATTGTGACATTACCTGTGTTGAGGTTGCCGACCCGATCAATGATGTTTTTGTCTCCTTCAATTTTATCGACTGCGATGTAGTCGCCCTGGATGGTGATGGGTGACGATCGCTCAATCGTGTGTGGCGCTAGTTTCCACTGGGCAATCTCATAGTTGTAGAACTGGCAGTTGTCTTGGATGGCTGTAATGGCGCGAAGAGCATCTTGCCCTGACCTTGTTGGAAGTAAATTGATGAGTTTTGGTAAATGCTTGGCAGCCACATCACCTTCAACCTGACTTAATGCATAAGCCGCTGTGTAGGAAATTTCATGAATATCCGGGTATCCAGTAAGGTTCGAGTGATCCATCATTTGAATTAGTCCCGGAACCGCCTCTTCGCAGCCAAATTTTCCTAAAACTAAAGCTGCACTCCAAGCGACATTACAATCTTGATGGTTAAGTTTAGGGTGGAGAAGTGGAATAACTTTTTCAGACACGACATTCCACAAAGTGAAAACAATGCGCCAGCGAACCCATTCATCCGAATGATTGAGTGCTTGGACTAAAGTTTGAAGATGTTGTTCATTAAGAAGCTTCGCAATATTTTCGTTAACACTCAGAAGTCGCAGGTTGTATGCCGCCAGCCTACTTGTCTGCGCGTCTGGGTGCGAAATGATTGCTAGTAGTCCTAGAGAAATTTCTTCAGAGTCAAACTTTTCAGAAGCCTCAACTGCTGCATGACAAACCAAAATATCTGAATCTTGCATTGCTTGAAGAATGCCTGGAATTGCTTCCTCTGAACCAATAATATGCAAAGCACAAACAGCCCAATAACGTACACTAGGGTTTGGGTGTTGATTAACAATTTGAGTCAGTTTTGGTATTGCTGATTTGAATCCAATCTTCCCTAGCATTACCGCTGCACTACAACAGACAGATGATTGAGGATCTTCGATCGCTTGAAGTAAAGGTGAAACACTTGCTTCAACCTTAAAGCTACCTATCACCTGAACTGCGCTCCATTGGGTCTTTAAATCTGGCATTTGCAGCATAGGAACCAGTTTGGCGATTACCTCATTGCGGTTTAGTGTTTCAGACATCCAATCCTCATAGATAAACCTAACTTCAGATACCAACTCCATCACAGTTTCTGAACCTAATGGAAGTGCTTTTTCGGTTTCTAATCTCTCAGAATTATCCTCAATGATTTGTCGAATCCAATTTGATTCTTCTCTGGCTTGAGAAGTCTCTGATATGGCTTCAGGGGCTTCCTGTAATAAGGTGAGGTAAGTATAAGATCTGATTGTGCTGCTAGGATGATTGAGAAAAGGAATCAGGTAGTTGGCTATTGCCTTTGAACCTATTTTCTTTAGTAGCTTAAGTTTAAGCCAGTCAGAGTTCTCAGGTGCAACACTTCCTAGTTTCTGTAGGACAATTTCAGTTGTTTGTATGAAATATTTTGGATATACTTCTCCTGCTAGTCTTGCCCCCAATATTAGATCCACTTCCAAAGCCAATCGCACCATACCTACAGCGATCGCTTCATCCTCCATCAACGACAACACGATCGAGATCGTCTCTGTCCACTTCAAATAATTCAAATAAAAATACTGTATGCGTTGGTCATCCATTACATCTGGATGCTTGTCTCGCAACATCACCAGCAACGCCTCTGCTGCGTAATATTCTTGAAGCGATTGGTGACAAAAGCTGATTCTGCAATTTCCAGGTTTGCCTTTGGCTTGCAATAGGTGATTTCTCACTAAATGTTTGAGAGCTTTTTCAGATCCGACTAAATTTTGGGCATCGACTTCACTGATATCTAACCGGAAATCAGTTGGCTTGTCAGAGTGCATTAATTCAAAGGCAAGTTTGCTCAACAAGCTCCGTGATTCATCTAAATCAATTCCCTCTTTGGCTTTTTCGGCGTAGAGCGTGGTGAAAGCTCGATATGCTTCTCCGCGAGTGGTTGGGATGTCGCCATTTTGCCGAAAAATGCTGAATAGCATCCACACCATTAGCGGTGTTTGCCCAAAGTCTTTGACTCGATCGCCCAATTCCTTAATCTGCGCTTGAGCATAACCTGGCAAGCGACTTTGCAAAAAGGCTTTGACCTTGGCATTCGTCAGTGGTTGAATTTGGAGTTTGCGCTCTAGTCCCAAGTCATCCGTCCCATTCCGCGATGTCACAATCACCAGAATTTTGCGACCACAGAATTTTCTGAAATCATTTCTAGCGCGATCGCTTGGCAACTCATTAAAGCCATCTGCCAACAATAGCAACCGTCGATGTTCTACCAGTTTTTTGATGTCTGAGACTTCGAGATAAAGATTGCAGTTTTCTAGCGAAGTCTGAATCAGTTCCCAAATTCCTGCTTCACTATAAAGTTTTAGCTCTACCAATATTGGGATCGGAGCCTCTGCATTTTGCTGTGCGTTCTGTGCTGCTTTCCAAAGGAGTCTTGTTAAGAGCGTTGATTTTCCCGCCCCCGGACTTCCCACAATCAGAATTTTCTCGTGACCTTAGTCTTCAATAGCTTGCAAAACAGGTAGCGTTTTCTCACTGGGCTTTTCCTCTGTTTGCTTGGGCTGGTCTTGAGTTTTGCTATCTAGCTCAAACTCAAACCAGGTCGCATCATCGATTTCATCCATGAACGCATAGGTTTTCCACCACGGCGCGTCAGACTCACACAGCGATCGTAGGTAATCAGAAAAACATTCGTTGGAGAAATCCTCTGGAGTAGTCATGCCCTGAATGTGCAAACAAATCTTTTTGAGGGCGGTTTATTTGGTGTCCATCCAATTCTGACCAGCGCGGATTTCGACGAGCAATGGCACACTCAACTTAACGGCGGTTTCCATTTGAGATTTGATTTGGGGCTGCAATTCTTCCCAAGCATCGGGAGCGACTTCAAACACGAGTTCGTCATGCACTTGCAGCAATAGACGCGCATCATATCGCTTGAGTAACTCGTGAAGCGTCACCATCGCAATTTTAATAATGTCAGCGCTAGAACCCTGAATCGGAGCGTTAGCAGCGGCTCTTAAAAGCTGTGCGTCAAATTGGTCACGAGTTTTGACTTTGCTCAGGTCGATCGAGTCAGGGTTCACGCCGCGCAATTGTTTGAGTGAGTCGCTGGCAAAGTTGAAATAACGCCGCCGACCACGAATCGTCTCGACATAGCCGTTAGCGATCGCTTCTCGCTGCATTTGTTGCAGATAGGCAAAGACACGGGAGTAGCGATCGTTAAACCGCTCAATAAATTCTTTGGCAACGGAGGATCTGACTCCGGCTTCTCTGGCAAACCGTTGGGCACCCATGCCGTAGATCACACCGAAGTTGATGATCTTTGCGAGTCGTCGCTCTTCAGAACTGATGTCGTCTTTTTCGAGCAACAGCCGAGCCGTCAAAGTGTGTACGTCTTGATTATTTCGATAAGTCTCAAGCAAGACGGGTTCTTGACTGAGGTGCGCGAGAATTCTTAACTCGATTTGTGAATAGTCTGCCGCCACCATCAGCCAGCCTTCTGCCGGGATAAATGCCTTGCGAATTTGACGGCTAAACGCTGTTCTAATGGGGATGTTTTGTAGGTTGGGATTAGACGACGATAACCGACCTGTTGAGGTGGCGGCTTGGTTGAAGTCGGTGTGAACTCGATGAGTGTCGGGGCGTACCAGATTTGGCAACGCATCGACGTAGGTTGATTTTAATTTTGAGAGGGTGCGATGTTCGATAATTAAATCAACGACGGGGTGATCGCCTTGCAGTTTCTCTAGCGTTGCTGCATCGGTTGAGAATCCGGTTTTAATTTTACGCGATTTCTTACGATCGAGTCCCAACCGATCGAACAGCAACTCGCTCAATTGCTTGGGTGAACCGAGGCTAAATGTTTCATTTGCGGCTTCATAAGCGCGTTGCTCTAGCGACTGTAAGTCGCGTTCTAATGTTTTTGAAAAGTTATTCAAATACTGTTCATCGATTCGGACTCCGCAGGCTTCGGCTTCGGCTAAAACGGGTTCGAGCGGTTGTTCAACTTCTAATAGCAAACGGTGCAGTTGCGGAACGTCTTCGAGCAGCGATCGCAGCTTGGGCACTAGATGAAAGGTGCTGTAGACATCCATGCCGCAATAGTCAGCGACAGCAGCAATGTCGATGTCTGCCATGAGTTTGCCTTTGGTCACGAGGTCGGTGTAGTCGAGCGCTCGGATGCCTAAATAAGCTTGGCTCAAGTCGCCGAGTTTGTGACTACCTTCGGGATTGATGATGTAACTGGCAAGCATGGTGTCGAAAACTACGCCTGCGAGGTGTATGCCCTGGAATCGCAGCACTAAGCGATCGAACTTGGCATTCTGCAATGATTTGGGATAGTCAGCACTTTCTAAAATTGGGCGCAGCGTTTCTAATACGAATGCTTTGTCTAGATTTTTGCCGGATGAGTGCCCGATCGGAATGTAAGCCACCGTGTCTTTTTCGGGTGCCCAGCAGCAGCCGATGCCGACCAAATCTGCGTCTCGTGGCTCTAGCGCGGTCGTCTCGGTGTCCCATGCAACAGGGATTTGGGGATTTTTGCAGGTTTGGAGAATGGCAACCAGTTCGTGGAGTTTTTCGGGGGTGTCGATGATCCGAGGCGCGAGAATCACGGGCTGGATTTTCTCAGCGTTTACGGTGTCTTCGGCGCTGAAGAACCACAGATCGTCACTGTCGCCATAGCGAGGGACTGGTTTCTGAGCGGGTTGAGCGGTTGTCTCGATCGTGCCTTCCGTTTCCGATAACTCGGTGTCGTCGCTGGTGAGTTGATAGCGCCACTTTTTGACTTTGTTGAGGAACGATCGGAACTCAAATTTTTCTAACAGCGCAGTCACTTGCTCTTCGTCAAAGCCCTGAAGTTTGCAATCGGCGGGATCGATCTCGATCGGCACATCCAAATGAATTTGCGCCATCCACTGTGAATGACAGGCAGCATCGCGTCCATCTTCGAGTTTTTTCTTAACCGCCCCTTTGATTTCGGCGATCGATTCGTAGACTTTCTCTAATGATCCATAAGTCGTGAGCAGTTGCACAGCCGTCTTTTCGCCAATACCTTTCACACCTGGAATGTTGTCAGATGGATCGCCACACAGCGCTTTAAAGTCAACAACTTGCGATGGCAACACGCCCATTTTGTCTTTGACTTCCTGCACTCCAAATTCTCTAGGCGGCTGAGTGCCTCTGCCATAGACGGTACTCATGTAGAGAATTTTGATGTGATTCTCAGCATCGATTAGCTGAAATAAATCACGATCGCCGCTCAAAATCTTGACATCAAAGCCTTCTCGCCGCGCTTTGAGTGCCAAAGTGCCGATCACATCATCCGCCTCATAGCCGGGAGTCACCACGATCGGCAAATTCATTGCCCTGAGCAACACCTGAAGATTTTCTAAGTCGGGCATGAAATCTTCGGGCGTTTCGGGGCGATCGGCTTTGTACGTGTCGTCTGCCTCGTGGCGAAAAGTTGGACCGCCCAAGTCGAACGCGATCGCGATATATTCTGGCTTTTCTAACTCGACCGTTTCTAACAGCGCTTTGAGAAACCCATAAGAAACGCTCGTCGGAACGCCCGTTGAGGTGCGAAGTCCGCCATCTCGCCCTTTGGCAAACGCAAAGTAGGAGCGAAACGCCAATGAGTGACCATCAACAAGAACGATTTTTGGGGGGTTTGTGGCAGTCAAAGTAGGCACGATCGATGAAGGGATTAGACCCTTATTGTAGCGAGTGAGGGCGATCGAGAACGGGTGCAACTGAATCTTAAATCGCGTCACGCAGGCTGAAAATAGAACGCCGCCGCCAAAATCACATAAGTTGCTAACAAGAGAATTCCTTCTAACCAGTTCGATTGTCCGTCTAAGCTAATCAGATTGGCAACAAGCACCGCAACGCCAACCGCCACCACTTCAAATGGGTTAAAACTCAGATCCATCGGTTGCCCGATCGCTTGCCCTACTAATACCAATATCGGAGCCATCAATAACGCAACAAGTAAACTTGATCCCATCGCGACCGAGACCGATAAATCCATATTATTTTTAACAGCAACGCCAACAGCCGTAACATATTCTGCGGCACCGCCTACTAACGGCAAGAGAATCACTCCGGTGAACAGAGATGTTAACCCTAATCCTTTTGTCGCTGATTCGACTACGCCCACAAAAATCTCAGACTCATAGGCGACTGCCATCGTCGAAACTAGCAAAACTCCGAGCCAAAACCACACGTTAGGTCGATGTCTGGAGGGTCGCCTATTGCCTCCTAGCTCAGCTATGCCGACTTCGTATAAATAGTTGTGAGTTTTGAGCGAGAAGATCAGCGTCATGATATAAACTGCGATCAATACCACAGCAACCGTGATTGAGAGTTCTTTAACAGGTAGCGTTTCGACTCCTCCGGCAAAATGAAACGCCATTGAAGGCAGCAAAATTGCAATCACCGCCAGCGTCATTGATGATCCGTTGACCCGTGCCACGATCGGTTTAAATTCTTGCTCTTTAAACCGTAATCCCCCAAAAAACATCGACATCCCCATCGCTAACAGCAAGTTGCTGACAATGGTTCCAGTAATGCTGGCTTTTACGATGTCAATCAGTCCGGCTCTGAGTGCAACTAGACCGATAATCAGCTCGGTAGCGTTGCCAAATATAGCATTCAGCAAGCCACCAACTGAAGGACCTGTGACGACTGCCACTTCTTCAGTAGCGGTGCTTAACCAAATTGCCAACGGCACGATCGCCAACGCCGAAGTCACGAAAACTGTCAAAGTTCCCCACTCTAGCTTTTCGGCTGCGATCGAGATCGGAACGAAGATGAGTAGCCCGATCGACAGAATCTTTTTGATAGACATGGCAAATCGCTTGAGGTCAAAAACAATCCTATGTCAATCAAGCGAGCATGGCTGAAAAACTAAGAGCCAAATGTCAGAGAATGCCTCTGATATTTGGCTCTCAATGAATCGCGATCGTTACATCCCCTATGTTTCGACTTCGCTCAACCCGTTAGCTTAGAGTGGCGGTTGTCCGTGTGTTCCGACTTCGCTCAAGCCACTAGCGGAGGATTGAGGGTTAAGCGAAGTCAAAGCCCGGTATTGTTGAGACTCCATTAAACTCCACTCTCTAACGACGAGCGTTAGGCGTTAAAAGGTTGATCACTGCTCCGACCGCCGCACCATTTGCCGCATTTCTCACCGTATGATGACGATTGACCACTTGCCCCGTCACCGTTCCGGCTGCCGCACCGACTGCCGCATCCTTGAGCAAGTCTGGGCGTTGACCCTTGCGAGTTAAGAGATCGCGCGATTGATTGACCGCTGCCCCCGATGCTGCGCCGTTAATAATGTTTGGTAACACCGAATGCCCTGTCACCACACCAGACACTACGCCTGTCGCGGCTCCAATGCCAATATCCCGCAAGAAGTTTTGGTCAGCAGACGCGGGTTTTGCAGAGACAAAAGTCGCTCCAACCAAACTGGTAGCTAGTAAACCTGGCACCAAAGTGCGTTTTAGCTGCAAGTTCATGGCTGTTCCTCCTGTAATGGATGATTATTAAGAAAACTGAGCACTAACCCACTTTCTCTAACCATCTTTCAGTTTAGATAACTTTGATCAGAGATCATCTATCTCAAACGAACGATTGTTAGCGTCACTTCTATCTCTCAAAAACTATGTCTAAAGGAACGATTTGCTAACTTTCCACCATCACTTTTGCAGGGGCACCTGACACACGATCGCCTGTTGCGGCATCAAACCAGTAAATCGACTCGATCGGAAACGCCAATTTTACAGAGCTACCCTTGCTAACCCGATCGCTCATTCCCATCAGCGATCGCACCTTCATCGGTTCTGAAGTGCCCTCAACTTGAACGCTCACCAGATTGTGCATTCTTAAGTTCTCGACTAAAACCACCTGCCCGTGAATCGTGGGTTCGTTCTCAGAAGTTGCTAGATGAACATGTTCTGGACGGATTCCTAACACCACTTCTGTAGGGGCAGTGACTCCATGAGGGAGGGAGACGGGGGTATTGCCGACGATCGCGCTTTTTCCATCACACGGAACGCGCAAGAAATTCATTTGAGGACTGACAATAAACCCAGCCACAAACTGATTGGCAGGATGACTATAGATGCCCTCTGGAGTGTCTAGCTGCTGCAAAAAGCCGTTGTTGAGCAGGGCTACTTTAGTCGAGAGCGTCATCGCCTCAGTTTGGTCGTGAGTCACATACACCACCGGGGCATTTTGTGTTTGGAATAGCTGCTTGAGTTCTGCCCGGACGTGTTCTCTCAGCAACGCATCCAGGTTACTGAGCGGCTCATCTAGCAGAAACACATCTGGGCGACGCACCAGCGTTCTAGCAACAGCGACTCGTTAGCGCTGTCCTCCCGATAGTTGTCCGGGTTTACGATTCATTAACTCATGCAAGCCCAGAAAATCAGCGACATCGTGAATGCGTTGCTGGATCTCTCCATGTGGCGTTTTTCTGAGTTTCAACCCAGAGGCGATATTTTCACGCACCGTCATGTGCGGGTAGAGCGCATAGCTTTGAAACACCATCGCAATGTTGCGATCGCCCGGACCCAATCGACTTACATCTCGCCCATTAATCAAAACTTTACCGCTCGTGGGTTGCTCTAACCCCGCAATCATTCGTAAAATCGTTGACTTGCCACAGCCCGACGGACCCAAAGGCGTCAGAAATTCTCCCTGCTTCACGCTCAGGCTCACGTTTTTAACGGGAACGATCTGCGGAGCATAAGCTTTGCGCAAATCGACAAGCTCAAGTTGTTTATCCATAACCACTTAAAAAGAATAAGGAATAACTAGCCTTTGACAGCCCCTGCGGTCAAACCTTGCACGATTCGACGTTGGAAAAAGAGCACGAGTAACACTAAGGGAATAGTGCCTAAGACGGTTGCCGCCGCGATCGGACCATAGGGAACCTCAAACGGGGAAGCTCCGCCGAGCTGTGCCCCTGCAACCGGAACGGTTTTCATATCCTCCTGGGTGATGAATGTGAGGGCAAAAATAAACTCGTTCCAGGCAGAAATAAAGGTGAGAATTCCGGTTGTAACAAGGGCTGGAATCGTCATCGGCAACACGATTTCTAGCAGCATTCTTCCGGTGTTATATCCATCAACTCTGGCAGCGTCTTCTAAATCTTTGGGCAATTGCTGAAAGAAACTCCGCATTACCAAGATCGATAACGGTAAGTTAATGGCTGTGTAGGGAATGATTAGCGCTAAATAATTATTACCAAGATGTAAATATCGAATCACCTCAAGCAATCCCAAAAATAATAGGATTGGAGGAAATAAAGTTATCAATAGAATAACAGCTAACAGAATGCGTTCACCTTGGAGTTTTAAGCGCGCTAGAGCATAAGCCGCAGGTGCTCCGAATCCTAAAGCCAGGATTGTGGACGCGATCGAGACAATGGCACTATTGAGAATGTAGTTAAAAAACGGACGACGCTCAAACAAAGCCTGATAGTGATCTAACGTATATCGACCTGGAATATAAACATTAGGAATCGCCGCAATATCCGCGTCTAGTTTAAAGGAAGTCAACAATTGCCACAGAATTGGGGCAAGGCAAAAGACAACGGTCAACCCTGCTGAGATTGGTAAAATTAGTCGTTTTACGATCGAGCGATCTGCTCCTGTCGGAGCGTCACGATTAATGTATTTTGAAAAAATAGTAGTCATGGTTAAACGGCTCCTGATGTGGATCTAGATCGACTCAGAAAATAACTCGCGATCGCAACAACTAACACCAGCAGCAAAAAGGTCACGATTACTAAAGCGGCACCATAACCAAAATCTAGATAACGCATAATCGTCGCATAGATGTATAGAGAAACAGTTTCAGTCGCGCCCCCCGGACCGCCCCCCGTCATCACTGAGATCAGGTCAAAAATTCCGAAGGCTTGGGCAAATCGAAACAGCAGTGCGATCACGATTTGCGTTAACAGCAACGGCAACGTGATTTGTTGGAAACTCTGCCAGGGAGTCGCGCCATCGATCGCTTGAGCCTCATACAAGTCACCCGGAATCGACTGCAATCCCGCTAGTAAGGGAATGCTAATAAACGGGGTCGTTTTCCAAACGTCTGCCACGATCACAGACACCATTGCTAAGGTCGGATTGCCTAACCAGTTAATTCCACTTTGAATAAGTCCTAATCGCAATAGAATGTCATTGACAACGCCATATTGATCATTAAAGATCCACGTCCACGCTAGCGCAATGAGTGCAGTTGGCAACGCCCAGGGAAGAATGGCGATCGTTCGCACAATGCCTCGTCCCTTAAACGTCTGGTTTAATACCAGAGCGATGCCCAACCCTAAAATAAACTCCAGCAGCACTGAAAAGAACGTAAACACAGCCGAGTTCTCTAAACTTTGCCAAAACCGTCCATCTTGTGCCATGCGGGTGAGATTTGCAAATCCTGAAAATTCGGACTGAAGCTGAGTTCCTAAGTTTTGGGTAAAAAAGCTTTGCCAAAAGGCTCTAACGATCGGGTAAACAAACACCAGTGCCAAAATCAGTAGCGCCGGAATCGTAAGTGCCCACCCTGCCCGTCGTTGACGAATGACATCTTCCATAACGACAAACTAGGCTCCCAGTAAGGTTCGGGTTTCTTTAGCGGCTGACTGCATCGCCTCTTCTGCACGGGTTCGTCCCGATAGGGCAGCACTGAGATAGCGTTGCAAAATATCGGACGCTTGAGCATATTGAGCGATCGGAGGGCGCAAGGCTGGAGTTTCTAACGCCTTCAACATCAGTGGGAAAAAGTCATATTTTGCTAGCAGTGCTCGATCGTTATAAAGAGCGCGACGACTCGGCAAATAGCCTGTCCCCAAGATCAGCTTCTTTTGAGTTTCAGGACTGGTGAAAAACTGCACGGCTTTCCAAGCTTCTTGAGGATGTTGACTGGTGCTGGCGATGCCCCAGCCTCCTAAACAAGAGGCGCTGCTCAAACCGGGTGCGTGAATCATTGTTTTAATCCCCACCTTACCCTTCACTGGAGAATCGTCTGCGTTCAGCAATTCCCATGCATAAGGTCAATTTCGCATAAAGGCGGTGTTGCCACTTTGAAACAGACGACGGGCATCGTCTTCCATATAGTTGACGACCCCACCTGGTGAAATATTTTGCTGAATGGTGTTTTGCAGGAATTTGAGAGCCTCGATCGCCTCCGGTTGGTCTAAGCCCACTTGCTTTGTTTTAGGGTCAACCCAAAAGCCGCCATTGCCTTGCAGCACTTCGACAAACATTGCAGAAATGCCTTCATACTGTCGTCCTTGCCAGACATAGCCCCACTGGGCAGCTTTTTTATCCTGTAAGATCTTAGAAGCTTGCGTCAAATCAGCAAACGTTTCGGGAGGGTTTAGCCCTGCTCGATCGAGCAAGTCAGTTCGATAATATAAAACCGCCGCATCAGTGCGCCAAGGAAGCCGATAGAGTTTGTCTTGATAGCGACTACCCTGAATATCACCGGGCAAAAACTGCGAGAGTTCCTCTTGAGAAATTAGACCCGTGAGATCTTTTAACCAACCTGCTGCCGCAAATTTGGGCACCCAGGTAATATCCATATTGATCAGATCGTAGGGAGATCCACCCAACAGAAACGCAGAAGTATTCAAATCCTCAATCAAGTTTGAGGCATTTGGACCTTCAACCATGTTGATACGAATACCCGGATTTTTTTGTTCAAATTCTTGAATAATGGGTCGAAACGGAGGTACTTCCGGGGCATTCATCAAGAAGGTTAAAACGACAGGCTGCGATCGCACAGGCAACACAATTAGCAGCGCGCCTACTATAAAAGCAGCAACCCAACTAAGGCTGCGAAATCCCTGCGATCGTCGCCCTGGTTGGGTCAGATTTTTTCTTATGAATTCTAAAGTTTCCATATCAACATTGAGACGATCGTCATTTGGGGATCACCCTTTCACTCAAGCTTTAAGGATTTAGAAGATGTTAAATTCAATTCGTGATTCATTGAAAATAATTAATACTTACATTGAGTTGCTTGAAATGTTTCCGCTTCAACTACTGCGAAACTTATCATACGAATCGGTTAAAGAAGCCCTCATCTTCTTTAAGAGGTAGAAAGCGAGAGATAATGTTAACTTAAATTAAGTTGTGAACGTCTGTGAATTGTGAGTTGAGTTGTGTTTTCAATCCTTGCATTTGCGTCGTTATAAAGGGTCGCTAAATCAATTTCCAGAGGTTTTTCTATATCAAGGCACAATTTAGTCTGTTGATGCGTCACCTTTTACCTGTCGCTCCTCACTGAGTCATTTCACCTAGTTTCCTGATAAGGTCAATACTAATGAAGTCTGCTTACTCAACCACTCACCCTAGTTCTTCAGGTCAAACGCCTATGCTGCTTAGAGGATTTTCGATGCGACGTGTTGTGTCAACTTTGGCGATCGCGGGCTGCCTTGTCGCAGGGCTTCCGATCGTGGCATTTTCTCAAGGCTTGCCAGGTCTCACCCTCTTCAGTGGCGTGAAGAGCGAAAACCAGCTCAACTATCGGCTAGACTTTGGCGGCAACACCAACTCGTGGGATCGCTACCGACTGAGAATTGAGCGCAGAAGAATGAAGGTTGCAGTGGCTCAGTTCTCGATCGACTATCCCGACTATTACAAAGGCACCTTCGATCCCAAAAGTGTTGAGCTGATGGTGAACGACCAAAAAGTTGCCATTCAAGAAGTCAAGTGGGAAAAAGAAAACTATGTGATTGAGATTTCCCCTAAAGATCCTGTTCCCGCAGGGTCGAATGTGGAGCTAATTTTCTCAAATGTCAAAAACCCCAGCAGTGGCGGCATGTTTTACTTCAATTGCCGAGTCTTGTCTCCGGGAGACGTGCCCCTGCTGCGTGACATCGGTACCTGGATTGTGACCATCAGCTAATCGCTTGGGCAGAGAGTTGAGTCGGGGCGGATGTCATTCGTCCCGGCTTTTTGATCGCCTCAAATTTCCTCGATTTGAGTCGCTAAACATAGTGCTATATTTATAGACTGTGGCTTTACACGGTCTTTTTCACATCTCAACTAGCGGAAACAACGACAATGACCAAGCGAACTCTAGAAGGAACTAGCCGTAAAAGAAGAAGAAAATCTGGCTTTCGTGCCCGGATGCGGACGGCAACCGGTCGGAGAGTCATCACGGCTCGTCGCAAGAAAGGACGCGCTCGGTTAAGCGTTTCTGGCTAAGAGCCGTGAGCGGGTCAGGCACGATCGACGGTGAGGTTTGCTTTGGCATTGTCTAAACCCAATCGACTAAAGCATCGCAAAGATTTTAACGGAGTCTACCAACGTGGACTTCGACGCAACTCAGCCCATTTGACTCTAAGAGCTTTGCATCACTCAAAGCTTTCTAAACAATCTCCTGAGCTAGAGCAACTTTTAGAGTTACCCTCTCAAATTGGCATCTCAATCAGCAAAAAAGTCAGCAAGCGAGCGGTGATTCGTAATCGGATCAAGCGGCAAATTCGAGCGGCGTTGCGGCACTTGTTACCTCGATTAGCTTCTGGCTGGAAACTCGTGATCATTGTGCGTCCGCAAGCAGTTGAGTGCGATTATTTTCAATTTCTGCAAGAATTAGAGCAGTTGTTGATCAGTGCTGAGGTATTAAATGGCAATTAAGGAAGCGGTGTATTACGAGGGTGGACCTCACATCGGGGATCTGATCATCGGCATACTTTTGGCACCGACCGTCATTTGTTTGCCCCTCACGATCGGCTCAATTGTCCGGGCGCTGTGGCTGCGCTACCGAATAACGGATCGGCGGGTCGGAGTCACAGGTGGTTGGATGGGTCGCGACCAAGTTGATATCATTTATGCCGATATCACCAAAGTGGTCACCGTTCCGCGTGGGCTTGGCATGTGGGGAGACATGGTGTTGACGCTTCGAGATGGCAGCCGAATTGAAATGCGATCGGTTCCCAAATTTCGAGAAACCTACGACTTCATTAATGAGAAGCTTTCTGAACGAGCGAAAAAAGCAAGCGGTGCATTGGGTAAACACGGTTAAACCGTTCGGATATCCCGACCTGTTGGCTTGACTTCTCGATCGTTTAACAAGCGAACTACAGGCTACACTGAAGCTTGTTCTAACCAGCGTGCAAGATTCTTGTACTCAGGCTTGGCAAATTGAATTCAGCAAACTCAGACTTTTAGGTAGAGACGTAAGGCGAATGGACTTCGGTATAAGCTTTCTTTCCAACAACGTAATGCTGCCGATCATCGATTTCTTCTATGGAATCGTGCCTAGCTACGGTTTGGCGATCGTGGCACTGACTTTGGTAATTCGCTTTGCGCTTTACCCGCTCAGCGCTGGCTCTATTCGCAGTATGCGCCGCATGAAGGTGTCTCAACCCGCGATGCAAAAGCGAGTGAAAGAGCTGCAGGAGCGCTATAAAGACGACCCTGCCAAGCAGCAACAAGAGATGAGTGCAGTCTACA
This sequence comes from Phormidesmis sp., assembly GCA_965277365.1. Classification (GTDB taxonomy): domain Bacteria; phylum Cyanobacteriota; class Cyanobacteriia; order Leptolyngbyales; family Leptolyngbyaceae; genus Phormidesmis_A. The sequence continues at coordinate 1,137,550 of CBDICO010000012.1, forward strand.
AAGAGTTTGGTAATCCGCTTGCGGGATGCCTGCCTGTGGTAATGCAAATGCCTGTTCTGTTTGCGCTGTTTGCGACGCTGCGAGGCTCACCCTTTTCTGATGTGCCTTACTCGGTAAATCTCCAAATTCTGCCCAGAGAACAGATTGAGCAGATTCAGCCCCAGGCATTTGTCACGCCTGCTCAAAACATTTATCTGTCGGATAGCGTTCATACCAAAATTGCCGCTGTTGCACCGAGCGGAACTCGTCTCACAGTAGGTGAGAAAACCAAGATTGAGTTTCAGACGACCGAAGGCAAGCCATTTGATGCCTTAGTGACTGAGTATCCTGACAGCGATTTGACTCCTAAGTTTAAGGTGGTCAGTGGGGCAGAACGGATTCAGATCAAGGATGATGGCACGATCGAAGCTCTTCAGCCCGGTGATGTCACTCTTCAAGCGATCGTCCCCGGATTAGCGGCGAACAAAGGCTTTCTCTTTATCGATGCGTTGGGACGGGTGGGAGCGATCGATCCCGATGGCGCTCTCCACTGGGATATCATCGGCATGGTGATCTTCTTTGGTCTTAGCCTCTACGTGAACCAGATGCTCTCTGGTCAAAGTGGAGCGAGTGGCAACCCGCAGCAAGACACGGTAAACAAAATCACTCCAGTCATCTTCTCTGGGATGTTCTTGTTCTTCCCGCTTCCTGCCGGGGTGCTGATGTATATGGTGATTGGTAACATTTTTCAAACAGCGCAAACGTTCTTCCTATCGAGAGAGCCGCTCCCTGAAAATCTGCAAAAGATTGTCGATGCTGAAGAAGCGAAGAGCGGAGACGCAAAGGGCGGAGAAACGACTCTCCCATTTGAACCCGGTCGCAAAAAGAAGGCTTAATTAAAGACTATGAGCGATCGTCAAGAACTACTGGGTCAGCAGTGGCTAGAAGAATTTTTGAAGCTGGCAAATTTGTCTGCACCGATCACCACTGAGATGAAGGAAACCTTCTCAGAACCTAGCTGTTGGTTGACGATCGACGACTCAGCTTTGAAGCCTGACCAAATTGAAGCCTTGATTGGAGCTCAAGGAGTTGCACTAGACTCGATTCAGTATTTGGCAAACTCTACGCTTAATTTAGGTAAAGCCAACGACCAGCAGGGTGCCTACACTATTGAGTTAGCTGGATATCGTCAACGCCGCCAGCAAGAACTGTTAGAAATTGCAGAACAAGCGGCTGAAGAAGTTCGGCAAACGGGTAAAGAGGTTGAGATCAAATCACTGTCTTCAGCCGAGCGGCGACAAATTCATACGATTCTCAAGGAAAGTGCTGATTTGACAACGTATAGTCGAGGGCAAGAACCCGATCGTCGCTTAGTGGTTCAACCAGCCAGTTTGGATGGAGAATCCGCTTAATCGTTAGAATAGTAAAGTTGTAAAGAATGCCTGTACTGAAAATGTGCGGGCTTCTCAGTTTTTAGGAGGGTCACTCCCGAAGATGAAACCCATTCATATTCCTCAAATCGCCCAGGCGCACGAACGGACTGAAACGATCGAGTTTAGAGAAAACCTGAAGGGCATTGAGACGCTTACCCCAGTACAGGGGGTTTTGAACGTCACTCACCAGGGAAATTATCTTGAGGTTTCAGCCCAGGCAGACGCGATCGTAACGCTGGTTTGTCATCGCTGCCTACAGCAATTCAATCACCGCCTATCGGTTGCTGCATCAGAAATAATCTGGCTCACAGATGCCGAAGATGACTCAGGAATGCTGCCCATTGACCAAGATCTGTCCGTCGATGATCTGGTCGAGAGCTTACCGCCTGATGGTTTCTTCAAACCGACAGATTGGCTTTACGAACAATTGTGTTTAGCGATTCCTCAAAAGCAATTGTGCGACCAGCAGTGCGCCGGGATTGAAGTCTCAGATACCGTGCTGAATCCTGGAGTTGATCGACGTTGGGCATCCTTGGAGGCATTAAAAGGTCAGCTTCCTTCATAGAGAGAGATATCAAGAACACGACATCATGTACGGTTAGAAGGAGGCGCTTACGGCTTCAGCCATCCGTCCCCATTGCCCCACCTTTGCTATGAGCTTCAGCAACGAGTTTAATCTGCTGTTAAGGGCGCGTTATCCAATTATTTACATTCCAACACGCGAAGAGGAACGAGTCGAAGCGGCGATCGTACAGTGCGCCAAAAGTCAGGGCGATCGCGCGGTCTATATTTGGGATTTCGTCGATGGCTATCAAGGAAATCCTAATGATGTCGGGTTTGGCAAGCGCAATCCTCTCCAAGCATTAGAGTTGGTCGAAAAGCTTCCGGCGAGTGCCCCCGCGATCTTTATTTTAAAAGATTTCCATCGGTTTTTAGAAGACATTTCAGTGTCACGTAAACTTCGCAACCTGGCGCGGCTCCTCAAATCTCAACCGAAGAACCTGGTGTTACTGTCTCCTCAGATTGCGATTCCTGATGATCTCAGCGAAGTCATGACCGTGCTGGAGTTTCCCCTTCCGAATGGGGCAGAAATCAGGATTGAGATTGAGCGATTACTCGGTGCAACGGGGCAACGGCTAGATGCAAAAGTTTTGGATGAGTTAGTTCGATCGTGCCAGGGTTTGTCCACAGAGCGAATCCGACGAGTTTTGGCACGAGCGATCGCGCTGCACGGTGAAATCCAGCCCGATGATGTTGATTTAATTCTTGAAGAAAAACGTCAAACGATTCGCCAAACTCAAATCCTAGATTTCTATCCTGCAACTGAAAACATTGCTGATATCGGTGGACTGGACAATCTTAAGGACTGGTTATTCCGGCGAGGCGGTTCTTTTTCTGAGCAAGCGCGGCAATATGGGTTGCCCCATCCGCGAGGTTTACTCTTAGTTGGCATTCAAGGCACAGGCAAATCGCTGACAGCAAAAGCGATCGCTCACCATTGGCACCTGCCACTATTGCGGCTAGATGTCGGTCGCCTGTTTGCAGGATTGGTCGGCGAGTCAGAATCTCGAACTCGTCAAATGATTCAGCTATCTGAGGCGCTGGCTCCCTGCATTCTCTGGATCGACGAAATCGATAAAGCCTTTGCTGGCTTAGACAGTCGAGGCGATGCCGGAACGACTAGCCGCGTATTTGGCACGTTCATCACCTGGCTAGCCGAAAAAACGTCTCCGGTATTTGTCGTTGCCACCGCCAATAATATTCAGTCTCTACCCGCCGAAATGCTGCGAAAAGGGCGATTCGACGAAATCTTTTTCGTAGGTTTACCCACTCAAGAAGAGCGACGAGCCATTTTTGCCGTTCATCTGTCTCGGTTACGTCCTCACAACCTCAAGCACTACGATTTAGAACGCCTTGCCTATGAAACACCTGATTTCTCTGGGGCAGAAATTGAGCAAACCTTGATTGAGGCGATGCACCTCGGCTTTAGCCAAAATCGGGATTTCATCACAGACGACATCTTAGAAGCGGCAAGTCAAATCGTCCCCCTTGCCCGGACTGCAAAAGAACAGATTGACTTCTTGCAAGAATGGGCAGCCGCAGGAAAGGCACGACTCGCATCCAAACACAGTAGTTTGAGCGATCGCATTCAACGCCAACTCCAACAGCCTGAATAATCAGCAGATCTGCCAAATTCCCCGTGCATCTGTGCCGACAGATGCTAAGATTCTCCTTGCTTCGCCGTTCTTGGGGAAACTACCATGAGTTGGTCGGGTTTATTAAAAGTCTTCACAGGAGTTTTTTTGGCGATCGCGCTCTTGGCGGGAGGCAGCTTTGTTGCCGCTCAATTTTTCATTGCGAAGTTAAGCACTCCACCCCCCAGACCTGTCTTTTCCAACGACCAGCCATCTTCGCCAACTAAGACGACCGCAAAACCTACTAAAGCGAGTTCCCCTGATCAACCTGACATAGTTGATGCGTCTCCTTCTCCTAAACCTTTACCAGCAGGGGCTTACGAAGGGCGAGTCAGCCAATCGATTGGGCTAATTCTTCGAGATGCACCGGGTCGAGATTCGGGACAAATTGGCGGTATTGAATACAACGACAAAGTAACCGTGTTGGAAACTAGCTCTGATGGTGACTGGCAAAAGGTAAGACTGCCAGCTAGCGATCGTGAAGGCTGGGTGAAAGCTGGCAACATTGAGAAAAACAATCAGTAAAGTTAAGTAGCGTTTCTATCTACCAGGAGAAGACTTTTAAGCAGAGTAGTGGTTTGATGTCAGGGTATAGGCACTCTATCGGTGATAAGGCTAAAATGTTTGTCAAGAAAAAGTAAAAGACTTTTCACACTAGCCTTGTTAAATACCCCCTGATTGAAGACTATGGAAACCCTTGCTTATTTGCATTTAGCGTGTGCTAACGAGTTGCTTGACAGCGATCGACCCGTTGCTCAACCTGGCTCCATCCCTTTATTAAATGGGCTAAATTGGCCGAAACTTTCTGGTGCAGCTTGGGTTAAGTTTTTGAGCATTGCCGTCAGCCTGACAATTTTGAGCATTGCCAATTCTGCGATGGCGCTTTTGCAGCAGGGGGATCAGGGCGCTGAGGTTTCTGACTTGCAAAGTCGGTTAGCGACGGCTGGTTGTTATAACGGTTCTGCTGACGGCATTTTTGGTGCTGTGACAAAAGCAGCGGTGGTTGAGTGCCAGCAGCGACACGGACTTGATCCCGATGGTGTAGTTGGACCCGCCACCGAAGCGGCGCTATCAAGAGGTAGTCAAACGGTTAGCCAAAGCTTTAACACCTCTGACCAAAATTCTAGCAATGCCACCTATGGCGGAGTTCTTCAGCAGGGCGATCAAGGAATTGCTGTCAGTGATTTGCAGAGTCGTTTGAGGGCAGCAGGTTATTATAGTGGCGCGATCAACGGTGTATTTGGGCAACAGACCGAAGATGCAGTGATTAGCCTTCAAAGAGCACGCGGGCTGACTGCGGATGGAATTGCAGGTTATCAAGTTACGCAGGCGCTTGCAGGGTCTTCTACGACCATTCCCGACACTAGCTACAATCCCGCTTCTGACACTGGCTACAATCCATCAGGGCGGCAGTTAAGCCTTGGAGATAGTGGATCTGATGTTGAAGACCTTCAGCGTCGCCTCCAAAACCTTGGTTATTTCAATGGAACAGGAACGACGACTTATTTTGGGACTCAAACCCGCGATGCAGTTCAGCGCTTTCAGCAGGACAGCCGACTCCCAGTGACGGGCGTTGCCGATGCACAAACGTTGAGTGCGTTGGGGATGACGGCTCAAAACAATTATGATTCTGTGAACCGCTTCATCGTCGTTGTCCCCAAACAGGATTACAACACACTATCTAAAGTTAGACAGGTGATTCCCAACGCGTTTATGGCAAAGTCTAAGCTTGGCGACTATGTTTTGGCAGGGGCTTTCCCCGATCAAAACAAAGCCGAGAAGCAGTCGGATTTGCTGCGATCACGCGGTCTAGATGCCAGAGTTGCTTATCGTTAACTGGGCAGCAACGATCGCTGACAGGTTGGGCAAACGGCGTGAATGGTCAACTGGCAGTCGAGCAGATGATAGCCTTCTTTCTGGGCTGCTTTGGTGCCGATTTTGAGAATGGGGTCACTTTTGAACTCGATCGTTTTACTACACCGTACGCAGATCAAATGGTGATGATGATAAGGGTGAGGTTGATTGATCTCATAGTGCTTATGCCCTTCAGCGAGTTCTAACTCCCGCAAAATTCCCATTCGCGCCATCATCTTGAGGGTGCGATAAATCGTCGATAGACTAATGCCTTCGCCATCTGCTCGCAGCGCTTCGTAGAGATCTTCTGCACTCAGATGGGTTCCTTTAGGCAAGTTTTGAAAGACCTGCAAGATGGTTTCGCGCTGTGGAGTTAAGCGCCAACCTTTTTCGTTTAGTTCAGCTTTTAGAGAAGCTGCGGTGTACACAGAAGCATTCATATTCTCAACAAAGCCTCCTTTCTTGAGAATATAGCATATAAAAAAACAAGGTGATTTGCAAGAAAGTCACCTTGTTGAGAATAATGTTCAAGACTGGAGGTGGTGAGGTGATGCCTCTAAACCAGTACAGAAGCGGTTTAGGCTTCTTTCTAGATGAAAATTGCATTTACTTTAATCAAATTGTTCTAACTCAAAGATTCTAGATAGTCACGGACACGATTGCGGCGCTTGGGTTGGCGCAATTTTTGCAGCGCCTTTGCTTCGATCTGACGAACTCGTTCGCGTGACAGATCGAGCGCTCGACCGATTTCAGCGAGTGAGTAAGGGTGCCCATCACTGCCCAAACCAAATCGCATCTGAATCACATCCCGCTCCCGGCTTGTTAGGTCTGCCAGCAGTTGCAGCAAATCACGGCGAAGTGACTCTCGCATTAAGATTTCTTCAGGCGAGATTTCTTCTGTTTCTAGCAAGTCACCCAGTTCGGTGTCTTTTTCTTTGCCGACTTTCGTTTCTAAAGACACCGATCGAGGCACTCTCAGCAACACCTCTCGCACTTGAGGAGCCGTCATCTCTAGCTCAACCGCGATGTCTTCGATCGTGGCAGTCCGCCCTTTCTCTTGAGCAATTTTGCGTTGAGCTTTCTTGATCTTGTTCAGCTTTTCGGTGATGTGAACCGGGAGGCGAATCGTGCGGCTTTGAGTGGCGATCGCACGAGTAATGCCTTGACGAATCCACCAGTAAGCATAAGTGCTGAATCGGTAGCCCTTTGTCGGATCGAACTTATCAACAGCGCGTTCTAGACCTAACGTGCCTTCTTGAATCAAATCAAGCAGTTCTAGACCGCGATTTTGATATTTTTTGGCAACTGACACCACCAGGCGCAAATTCGCCTTAATCATGTGTTCTTTTGCCTTAAGTCCTTCAGTTTGAATTTGTTCAAGTTCTGCGACAGGCAGACTGACGAGCTTTGCCCAGTGCTGCTTGCCCTCTGCCATGATGGGTTTGAGATCGGAGACGGTCACACTTGCTTCAGCCGCCCAACGCTCTAGAGAAGGGCGATGCCCTAGACTGGACGTTAAACGATCGCGGGCATCTATCAAGTGCACGTATCGCTCGATCGCGGCGTTGCCTTTAAGAGCCTCTTCGTTCCGCTCTTCTAAAAGTCGCATATAGCGCTGCACTCTTTGAGCTTCTGAGACTTCCTCATCTCGACCTAGCAATCTGACGCGACCAATCTCTTGAAGATATAGCCTCACCAAGTCAGTCGTTCGACGGGCGGGTACGAGCAGTCCTGCTCGATCGACATACTCAACTTCGACATCCATCAGGTCATCAGACGCTGGCTCTGCGTCACGATCGGCATACCCTGCATCGTAGCTCTGAGGACGAAAGCTCTCTAAAGAAGAGTTTCCGTATTCTGCATCAGCGTAAAAAGAGGTTGCTGGCATCATAGTCTTTCAGTTGCTCTCGGTAGAAATGGGGTCAGTCGGCTGCTTGTGATAGTGTTCCCGTCTTCTGGGACTAGAGAACATGCGGTAGAGTTCCATAGCCTCGCGCCCGACTGAGTTGATTGGAGCGATCGACAGGTATCAATGTCTTCTACTCTCTACATCTCGTTTAGCGCTCAATTCGGAAGGTTATGCAAGAAGCTGCCTTCTTAACGCCAATTGGCTGAATCTGAACTGAGTCTAAAGAGAACTTCGATAAACAGGATTCTGCTCAAATGAGTCGGTCGCTCGAACTACATCACTTCTACGGCAATTTCCTGGTGTCTTTTCGGATGTCTGTGCATCTTCATCAAGGCTTCTAATGAGTGTGGAGTTTAATTATGAAGCGATAAAGTAATGCGTGGGGTGTGTGGCTCGGCTTTAGGGAGCTGTTTTGAGGGACTTATGGGAAAATCAACTTCCATACGGCTGTTGTCCGTGGGTTTCGGCTGCGTTCAACCCACTAGCTAGTTGAGGGCTGAGCGAAGCTGAAGTCCGATCCATCGATCCTTTATTTTGACGCAAGTCCCGAAGTGGCTAAGGACAGGTGGGTGGCGGACTGGTAAGCATGGTTTTGAGAGAGCCGAAAATAGTATCAAACTTTTTCTTTGCAACATCAAACTGAGGAACACGCCAGTCAGGAGGCTGTGATTTTTCAAGCTGAGTGCTGTCTAAATAGACGGGATATCGAACTTCGATTTGCAGCGCTTCGACTCCAGGCAGTTGACCATAATGTCGAGTGATATAACCTCCCGTGAAGACTTTATTTCTGACAACTTGATAGTCTGCTTCTAGAAAACTCTTTTCCACTATGGAGATCAAAAGTTCTGAAGACGTTTCTCCATTACGATTGCCTAAACATATTTGATCGGTGATCAGTCCCATAAAGCTGTGGAGGTCGAGGAGATAGACTTTGCGGAAGCGATCGAGCTTTTCTTGCAAAATTGCCGCCAAGCGATCGTGATAAGGCAGATAAAAGTCGTGAACCCGTTCTTCAATTTCTGACTGACTGGGAATGGATTGATAAATCGGTTGTCCAAATGCCGTTTTTTCAGGAATTACGGCTGTCCAAAAGCTACCAAAAACGGGATCTCCAACCTGACGATTGAGATCGACGACATATCGGCTGTGAGTGGCTTGCAGAACTGTGATCCCCAAATTAGGCAGCGATGCGTAGAGTTGATCGAGATGCCAGTCGGTATGGGGGAGTGATTGCAGATGGTCGGGGGTAAATTGCGCGGCGATCGCGTCAGGCACAAACATGCCACTGTGAGGAAGATTTGCTACGATCGGGGCTTCTACCCCTTGTGGCTCGTGAAAGTTAAAAAGATCCATTAAGTGTTGAGCGATTGCTGCTCTTGAATCCAACTCCGAAAGACTGTCAGTGCCTGAGCTAACCCGATCTTATCGCTCTGATCCAAGAACTCTGACACTCGTTTTGCGGGAAGAAACGGAAATGTCGGGCTTTCGAGATGCTGAACGTATTCACCGTTTTGCAACTGATAGATCAGCAAATTTCCTTTAAGGACGTTATCTCCGATCGTCGTGCAATATTGCCAAACTTCTGGTAGTTCTAACGCAGCATAAATTCATAACGTGTTTAAAGCGCTTTTGGTGATAGCAACTTCGACGACAATATCAGGAGGCGGAGCTTGGTTGAGATCGAGCTCTGCCCGATTTGAGAGTCGGACTTTTTCAGTCAGGTAATAAGAAGCATCGGGTTGAGCGACACATTCTAAATCTGCACGCTTGAGCCGGACTGCTCCGATCGGGTGAAGCTGCTCATTTATCTCATCTGCACCAACGAGAATGAGTGACTCGATCAAGCGACTACAGCGCTCATGTTCTTCGAGCGGAGTGATCATTTCGAGCGTGCCCCGATCGTAGGTGAGTCGCGCCGTGCGATTAGCTCCTAACTCGTCTAACAGTGTCTCAAACTGCTGCCAACTGACTCTTGGTAGCCCGATTCTTTTCTCAGTTGGAGCAGGTTTTTTCGCCATAGAATCAATTCCTTCTGCGACACGTTCAGATTTTACTGTGGTTAGTTTGCCTTCAGAGTGTGAAGTTTTTTGAGCAGCTTGAATGCAATGTACGATCGCACCGATAGGGTGATGGCAGAAATTGATCCACCCATCATGAATCAAAACTCTTTTAAGCGACCTGCTACTTTTTTAAAGCGAACCCTGCGATATTTCGTCACGCCCATTTCAATCACCACAATCCTTCTCGGAATTGGCTACCTCACGCCTAGAAAATGGGGAATGCCCTCGCATAATTGCCAAAATCAACCGGTTAGAATTTATGTTGCAGGCGACCCGATGCACGTCAACTTGATGCTTCCAGTGCAGAATCAAGCCTTTAACTGGGGACAGTTTTTGCCCCTTGATCAGATTGGGCGAGATGCTCAACAAGGCTATCGATATCTTAAATTTGGCTGGGGCGATCGAGACTTTTATAGGAATACACCCAGTTGGTCAGAGGTCAAGATTTCCAGTGTTCTCAGAAGTTTATTTATGCCTGGAAACCCGACTGCTTTATATGTAGAAGGCTATGCAGAATTACCCAACGAGCAAAACGTCGAATTGAAATGCGTCGGGGTGAGTCAAAAAGATTATTTGCAACTAGTAGACTTTATCAAAGCTTCGTTTCAACGTGACTCTCATGGGCAACCGATTCGCATTCAAGACTCCTCGATCGCCACAAGTGGGTTTTATGAAGCGACTGGGCACTACTCTATTTTGCGAACCTGCAACACTTGGGCAGCAGACGGGCTAGACGCAGCACATATAAAAACCCCCATCTGGTCAGGGCTAGCCTCTGCTGTCATGAGACAAGTCTCTGGTGATTGAAATTGTCAGACTACGGATGAACAATGACCATCCTGAATCGGTTATGTTGAAACACGGCAAGCTATATTCCAGCGTCCCTCAGAAGTGTGAATCTTCTGAATACAGAACCCATAGTATAGAAAATGCGTTTCTCGAAAATTCTGATTGCCAATCGGGGGGAAATCGCCCTACGAATTCTTCGCACCTGTGAAGAAATGGGGATCGCCACCGTTGCGGTTCATTCCACGATCGATCGTCACTCGCTGCATGTGCAACTCGCAGATGAAGCGGTTTGCATTGGTGAACCCCCTAGTAGTAAAAGCTATCTCAACATTCCCAACATTATTGCGGCGGCGCTGACCCGGAATGCTACAGCGATTCATCCCGGCTATGGCTTTTTGGCAGAAAATGCCCGATTTGCTGAAATTTGTGCGGATCATCAAATTGTTTTTATCGGTCCTTCACCTGACTCGATTCGATCAATGGGTGACAAATCGACTGCTAAAAAGACGATGCAGCGAGTCGGAGTGCCGACTGTTCCTGGCAGTAAAGGTTTGGTGCAGGATGAAGAGGAAGCGAGGACGATCGCGCGATCGATGGGCTACCCCGTGATCATCAAGGCGACGGCGGGCGGCGGCGGACGTGGAATGCGGCTCGTCACGGTGGATGAAGATCTTGGCAAACTCTTCATGGCGGCGCAAGGTGAGGCAGAAGCCGCGTTTGGAAACGGAGGCGTGTATGTCGAGAAATATGTTCAAAATCCTCGACACATTGAGTTTCAGATTTTAGCGGATAGCTACGGCAATGTCGTTCATTTGGGCGAACGGGAGTGTTCGATTCAGCGTCGTCACCAAAAACTGTTAGAAGAAGCCCCCAGTTCTGCACTGACTTCAGAGTTGCGTGAAAAGATGGGCAATGCTGCCGTTCTCGCGGCTAAGTCTATTAACTATGTGGGCGCAGGCACCGTCGAATTTTTGCTCGACCAATCCGGCGATTTCTATTTTATGGAGATGAACACGCGGATTCAGGTTGAACATCCTGTGACGGAGATGATTACAGGAATTGATCTGATTGCCGAGCAAATCCGCATTGCTCAAGGTGAAGCGTTGAGTTTTACCCAAGATCAGGTTGTCTTACGAGGACATGCGATCGAGTGTCGTGTCAACGCCGAAGATCCTGATTTTAACTTCCGTCCTAGCCCCGGACGCATTAGCGGCTATCTGCCACCGAGCGGACCGGGTGTGCGAATGGATTCTCACGTTTACACCGATTATGAGATTCCGCCCTACTATGACTCGCTGATCGGCAAACTGATTGTCTGGGCAACCGATCGACCTTCTGCGATTCGCCGGATGAAGCGAGCATTACGAGAATGCGCTATTACGGGATTGCCAACGACGATCGCGTTTCATCAAAAAATTCTAGAAACGCCAGAGTTTCTCAGAGGTGAAATCTACACGAACTTTGTTGAAAAAGTGATGCAGCCAAAAAATGAGGGATAGAATTCATCCTGCTGTCTGTCAATTCAGCATGGTTAAAAGCCCTTGCTGTCCGAGCAAGATTTCTCTCGCCAAGCTAAATAAGCCGACCCAGACGATCGGGGTGATATCTACGCCACCCACTGGCGGAATCAGCTTTCTCGTAATCGCCAGAAAGGGTTCGGTCGGAATCGCTACCACACTAACGGGGAATTTCTTTAACTCCACCTGCGGATACCAAGTGAGGACGATGCGAATAATAAACAGAAAAATCATCAGCCCGAGCAAGATGCTCAACGTCAATGAGACGACAGTCGAAGAAATCATAAGACGCTTTGTAAAAAATGATGCTTTGTCAACAAGTCTTGATTTAATTCTAACTTTAGTCGGGCGAGTTCTGAATGAGTGCGAGAAGTAGGTTGCGATCCCATTTCTCAACTATCTATACAACTGTGTGACAAACTATTAAAATTAGGATTACTCGCTTGTTGTAGATAGAGGACATTGAGACTATGACACCTTCTTTAACAAATTTCTTGTTGAGCTTGCTGGCAGGCGTGATAGTGGTGCTGGTTCCCGCCACGATCGGGCTGATCTTCATCAGCCAGAAAGATAAAGTCCAACGTTCTTAACTTAACGTAGGCATTCATCAAATCAATTTTCTGACTATGGTAAAACCTTGGTTGTAGTGGGGCAGTGGTTGAAATCGGTTCGCTCTCCCTGCTAAAGCTGAGGTTTTTGCTTTGAAGTGCAAGATTTAGGCTTCAATAAGGCATTAGAAAGCAATTGATAGGTCTGAGCGAGTGGGTGCTTGCTAAAGTGGAGATCTTAGGCATAACTCGCTACGATAAGGCTTACCTAGGAGACAGGGAATGGTTAACTTTCAGTTCAATCTAGCTAGTATTTCCGGGATTATTTTGGCGGTTGGTGGAGCAGGGCTTTATGCGGTTCGATCGTTCCGTCCTGAATTGTCGAGAGATTCTGATATTTTCTTTTCTGCCGTTGGCTTGCTGTGCGGCTTGATTTTAATTTTTTATGGCTGGCGCTTTGACCCGATTATGCAGTTTGGTCAAGTGCTGCTAACGGGCGCTTCTATCTTCTTTGTGCTTGAAAATTTGCGCCTTCGTAAAGTTTCAACTGAGCAGGCGAAACGCAACACCCCGATCGTAGACTCCGATCGTCCGGTTAGCTCTCGCTATCGTCAAAGCGCTGAGTTTGAAGATCAAGACGTGATCGACGAGCGGGTTCGTCGTCCTCGAATTCAGGGCACTAGAGAGGTGCGATCGACGCGGGATGACGATGACGATCGCGCCAATCGTCGCCCCGCAAATCGGACTCGTGACGAGCGGTTAAACTCTTCTGACAAAACTCGTAAACCTCGCTCTCGTCCAGACTATCCAGTGATTGATGCGACCGTTGATAATGACTATGGCGATCGCCCTCGCAATCGAAACTCTGCTCCTCGGTCTGGCAATCCTTCTCAGGGGTCTGCGGCACCGAGACGACCTCGCCCAACCGATGAAGATCTCACCAGTCGCCGCAGAGATGCAGAGGAGCCGTCTTCAGATTACGTCGATTATCGTCCCGTTGAGCCAAATGACGACGAGACTGATAACTGGGGTGGGTCTTGATTTGACCGTTCAGTTGATTTGAGCGCGTTGATCGTTAATCTCACCTGTCTTGATCCCCCCATTGCTTCTTGCCTTGAAGTTGGGGGGATTCGTTATGAATTGGTGTTTGTGATGTGAAAAGTGAACTGCGATCGAGAATTAGTCTAGTGGCTCAGTTGTTTTTGCTGGGTGCGATCGCCGCTTGCAGCCCCACAGGTGTCTCGCCGATCGGGTCAATGTCGCTCAATAGCCGCTATAACGATGAGCAACCTGCTCTGAGTGGTGATGGTCGCATTTTGGCATTTGTGTCGAGCCGTGACGGAAGCCGCAACATTTTGCTGTATAACTTGGAGCAGCAGAAGTTCATCAATCTGCAACGCCTCAATCGTCCAAATGCGATCGCTGAAAATCCGAGTCTCAGCTATACAGGGCGCTATCTCGCTTATATTGCCAGCGATCGCGGCATCCCTGAGATTCGGCTCTACGATCAAGCGACTCAGCAGTCGCAGGTGTTGATGTCTGCCTATCAAGGGTGGCTGCGTCGTCCCAGCATTAGCCCCGATGGGCGATATGTGGCGTTTGAGAGCAGCACTCGCGGACAGTGGGATATTGAAGTGCTCGATCGCGGTGCTTTTGTCGAGTTAGACATTCCCAACGATCGCCCGACTAACTCACCGACGACAGCTCCCTAATTAGGTTTTGTGTGTGAAGCGTTTTGGTCTTTTGGGATTGGTTACGATCGCTGCCCTGCTCAATGGCTGTGGAGGTGTGCAATTACTGCCGTTTCCGTTTGATCCAGGGGGGCGGAGTCTGAATAGTCCATTTTCAGATCTGTCTCCCCGCATCGCCGGACGTTATCTTGTGTTTGTGTCCGATCGTCGGGGCAGTCAAGATGTTTATTTATATGACATTGTTGAGCAGCGCTTGCTTGACTTGCCAGGGCTGAATTCTCTCGATTTGATGGCATCAAGTCCAGGAATCTCAGACAACGGACGATATATTGTGTTCGCTGGGAGTCGCCAGGGAATCACAGGGATTTATCTGTACGATCGTGACTTTCGCCAGTTACGCAACTTGACCGAAAATATCCGAGCCGAGGTGAGAAACCCAACGATTAGCGCCGATGGAGCCACGATCGCGTTTGAGTCAAACGCTAGAGGACAGTGGGATATCTTGCTTTATAACCGTGCCGGACAGCCGCTAGGAGTGCCCACAGACCCCCGGTAATAGAGAATTCATCTCAAGCCCAACCAGGTAAAGAAATCTTGGCGGGTAAAGAATTCTAGAACCAGCAGACTCACAAAGCCAATCATGGCAAAGCGTCCATTAATTTGCTCTGCGTAGGCTGTCCAACCGAACGCGGGTTCGGGTCTATTTTGCTCTGCGATCGGCGTTTCTGAAGTGGATGGGGAAGTCATAACTAATTTAGATGAGAGTGGTTTTTTAGGATTGAGAATGGGTTGAGTCTGCCTTGAATTTCTGGACAGATTCGATTAGTGATCGTACCTGTTTTGCCCCTTCAGACGGCTCAAACTTCCCTGGCAGTTTGCCATGACTCAGCATTCGTAGCCCCAACGGGACAAGGCTCATCAGTCCTTTAAGATCTTTAAGGCTGTTACCCACAACCTGTAAGCCAAACTGCCGTTCATCAATCCAGCCGCCTTGCTTGACTAGATCAATTAGGACTCTACGGTGACGAACCGATCGACTCATCGGCTCATCGTTACGCGCTAAAATCTCGTTCTTAATTTTGCCAATCTGATCCATCGGTGCGACTCCCATGGGGCAGACGCTATTGCAGAGATAGCAGCGAGTGCACCCCCAAACCCCATCAGTGCCCTGATTATAATGGTTGAGTCGGGTTTCGGTCTGCTCATCGCGAGAGTCTGCCACCATGCGATAAGCTTTGGCTAACGCATGAGGACCGACAAACCCAGAATTGACTTCACGGGCGTTGCACTCAGAATAACAAGCCCCACACATGATGCAGTTTCCAGTCTGGTCGAGCTTCGATCGCTCTTCTGGCGTTTGCAAGAATTCCCGCTCTGGTATTTGCCGTGCTGCCGTGCTGACATAGGGATCGACGGCTTTAAGATTTGCCCAAAAGCCCTGCATGTCTACCACGAGGTCTTTAATCACAGGCATGTTGCCCATTGGAGCGATCGTGATTTCCGGAATTTTAGTGGTTGAGAAACGAGCCAGTTCACTGCCCACATTTTCTTTGCAAGCCAGCGCCGATCGACCGTTAATTCGCATTGAGCAACTGCCACAAATTGTATTGCGACAATTTTTTCGGAAGGCAAGGGTGCCGTCTTGCTCCCACTTAATTTGATTGAGACAGTCAAGAATGGTATTGCTCGATTCAACGTCAAGCGTGTAAGACTCAACTCTGGGTAAAGAATCTTGATTTTGGCGGACAATCTTGAAAACAACTTGCATTCTAGAAACCAAAAACTGCAACTTTGAGGGTCTGAAAGATGCGGAATGAGAGAAACCGTAGCTAGAAGAGAGTGCTATTTCTTGAATAAGTGGCTGTTAAAGTTAATAGCTTTTTACAGAAAAAACCGTCCTTTGATTTGCAAATACAAAACTGCTTACAGTAGCTAGAATCAGCACTTTTACAACTCTTAGTCTAGCATCTCACACAAATTGATAGAACCACTTGATACCCAAAGACGAGCTTTACAGCCAGAGATTTGGATCACTTGTTTGATGCAATCTCTGATGGAATTAGGGCAGGGTTAGAGTCAGTAAGTCAAAATTATCAGCTTCAGGCAACGATCGAGAAAAGATTATTGACTTAACAAATACTCGATAACCTAGACAAAGATATTGTGCAAATAGAGCAGATTAGAGATATATTTTATTAGGTCAAACATCACTCATTGACTCTATTTACCATTTTAGAAATCTAGGGATATTCTGTAGCAGATGACTGAAACTGCAACTGCCCCTTTAACAGGGAAAGCGTTACTTCAAAAAGTAAAAGAACTGTCACAGTTGCCACGTCGGGAAACTGCGAAGCGTTGTGGCTATTACACGGTTACTAAAAATAGTCAAACTCGCGTCAACCTAACCGATTTCTATGATGCCCTGTTAGTGGCAAGAGGGGTTCCACTCAGCCCAGAAGGGTCAAAAGATGGTCGGGGGCGAGAGCCGACTTATCGGGTGAGTGTGCATCAAAATGGGCAAATTGTGATTGGTGCAGCCTACACCAAAGCAATGGGTTTAAAACCTGGCGATGAGTTTGAAATTAAGCTGGGCTATAAGCACATTCATCTCATTCAAATCGATGCCGATAAGACTGAGCAAAACGGTGCGATCGAGAAGGAAGAATAAATTAGCTTGAAAGACGATCGCGCGATCGCTAACATTCTTCATTCTTTTATTTTGTTTTATGCCTACCTTCTTCGATCGTGCTCACCCATTTTTTGCGGAAGCGTCGGTGCCGTTAAAGGTAGGTATTTTTTTTGCAGTTTGGGTGGCGATTTGGTTGCCGATCGCGGTGCCGTTAGCGATTGCGCTCAAGTGGCACCCGTTTAAGCCTTTAGAGATTCGTCAAAAATTGCCGCTTGTTGCGTCCCTCTATCTGCTGGCTCCGATCGTGCTTTGGGTAGCTGCCTGGGTTCAAAAGGTTCCTTTCACTCGCTATGGGCTGTCCTGGAATCTTGATCTTCTCATCTCAGTCAGTCAAGGTCTGGCGTTGGGAACGATCGGATTAGCCATTCTGTTTGGCGCTCAAACTTTACTAGGCTGGATCGAGTGGAAATCAGAGAACTGGAAGCAGTTGCGATCGGTGCTTCTGCCAACGTTGTGTTTAGGACTTTGGATTGGTGTCACCGAGGAACTAATTTTTCGAGGATTTTTGCTAGGTCAACTAGAGCAGGCTTATGGGCTTTGGAGTGGGGCGATCGTCTCCAGTCTGATTTTTGCACTGCTTCATCTGGTTTGGGAAGGACGAGAAAACATTCCTCAACTGCCGGGGCTGTGGTTGATGGGCATGGTGCTGTGTTTGGCGCAGGTTGTCAATCTGGATCAGTTAGGGCTGGCTTGGGGCTTACACGCGGGTTGGGTTTTTGGGATGGCAAGTCTAGACTCAGCCGACCTGATTCAATATACAGGACGCGCTTCTGAATGGCTGACTGGGCTTAAAAAAAAGCCCCTGGCAGGGGCGATGGGATTGCTCTTTTTGCTGACTACAGCAGGAGTTCTATGGGCATTTAATTTGTAAAGCGATTAAAACTTAAACGCAGCCCAATCGGGTTCTCGATAGTAGTGAGTCATATCGTCAAACTTCTGAAGTTCTGCATGATGAACCCAAAATTCTTGAGGCTGACCGTCTACCCACTGTTGATTAAAGTCGTCTAGCGCTTTGCTTAATCGATCGGAGTCTATCTCCGTCTCAACGTCGCCAAAATAGCCCAGCGTGATATGCGGCGTAAAGTAGTATTGCTGCTCAATGCCGATCGCGATCACGTCGGGGTTCTGGTAAATTGCTCGACGTAGTTTGAGGGCTCGATCGTACGATTCTTCATCCGTCGGAGCCAAACAGAGTGCGATCGCCCGTGGCATCACCATCAACCCCAATGCTTGAAATCGAATCGGCTGATTGCGAGAAATCGCTTGGCTTTGCTGAAAACTGTCGGCGATGCGATCGCGCAACTGCCCCTCAAAGTCAGGATTCTCGCTAGCATGGCGATAGGCACTGTCCCAGATCAAATCTGCCAGCGTCATGTGAAAGCTTTCGGGTGGCACTGGAAGCAGAAGACTTTTGCCTAACTGCTGCACCAAGTGTGCTTGTAAAGGTTTCAAGCGATCGTAAAAAGCGGCATTTTTGGAATCGGTGGCTCCGCATGGAGTCACGACCGTGTAGCCCGGAAAATCGGTAGGTTGCCACCCTTTAACGGAGTGCCGTTGAAACTTGGGCGACTTTTGAATGTGCTGCACCTGCGACCTGTAGGTGTCTGGGAGCGTCATCCGCATCACCCGATTAAGGTAGGTCTGATAGTTTTCGTCCAATCTCGATCGCCTCGCGCTGTAAATCGATGTGTTTAAAAGTCCACCCTTAATCTAACGGCAAAGTGCCGTTTTGCTCTGGAGTCATCTCGGCATTTCTGCCCAACCCTTGTAAAACGGGGATCATCTTAAGAAATCTTTAAGAATCAAAACGCTGGACGCTGAACTCTGATCAGTCTACAGTCTAAAGTCCAAGGTCTAAAACTCGTGTATGGCAATTTACCTCTATTGGGGAGAAGACAGTTTCGCGATCGCTCAAGCGGTCAAAGCGCTTCAGAAACAGGTGCTTGACCCCGCTTGGGAAAGCTTTAATGTAGATAAAATGACTCCTGACAACCCTGATGCGGTGATTCAAGGACTCAATCAGGCAATGACTCCGCCATTTGGAGCGGGCGATCGATTTGTCTGGCTGAGCGATACAACTCTGGCTCAACGCTGCTCAGAAAGTCTGCTGTCAGAGCTAGAACGGACGCTTCCCTCAATTTTGAAGACAACGACGTTGCTATTCACCAGCCCTAGTAAGCCAGACGGACGGCTCAAATCGACGAAATTGCTTCAAAAATATGCCTCTATTCAGGAATTCTCACCGATTCCACCGTGGAAAACCGACTTGTTAATTGGGCAGGTGCGAACGATCGCCCAAGAACTCGGAGTCAAGCTGACAGCCGACAGTGCCGAATTTTTAGCGGAGGCAGTTGGCAACAACACGCGGCAACTCTACAGCGATTTAGAAAAGATTCGATTGTTGGGCAGTGAGTCAAACAAGCCATTAACCGTGGACACGATCGCCCCTCTGATTACTGCCAGCACTCAAACCAGCTTGCAATTGGTCACGGCAATTCTTGAAGGCAAGACCGATCGAGCGTTGGAACTAGTGACAGAATTGTTGCGTCAAAATGAACCTGCTCTTAAAATTCTGGCGACTCTGATCGGGCAGTTTCGACAGCGCTTGTGGATCAAAGTCATGCTGGAGTCGGGAGAACGAGACGATCGCACGATCGCCCAAGCTGCCGAACTCAATAATCCCAAGAAGCTTTATTTTCTGCAAAAAGAGCTTGCTAGAATCTCTGTAAAGCAGTTGCAGCAGACCTTGCCGCTCCTCCTTGAGCTAGAATTTAGCCTTAAACGTGGGGCAGAAGAAACTTCGACTTTGCAGACCAAAGCGATCGAGTTGTGTCAACTCTTCAAGACATAAGAGATTCATGACGAAAGTCACTTGACGATTGAATTCAAAACCTCACAGTTTTGTGGAACTTCTTGCCCATAAAATAATTCATGATCAGTAACAGCCGCCCGTGTGCTAGTTTTCGGAATGTCACACTACCTATGATGAACCGCGCCTCTCATTTACCTGCTCGTTTGACTAAAATGCTGGCTCGATCGCTGGCATTAGGAATGCTCTCGACGTTGGGTCTGCTTTCTGGCTTCACGCCAAACCTATCGAGGCAGACCTCTCATCTGCTTGATTCGGCTGCTTATGCCCAGGCTCAAGAGCCTGTCTTTACTCGATATGTCAGAGCCGCGTATGAGCTAGAAATCACCCGCAGACCCCTTGATGAGGAAGTCAAGAGACTGACGGGCGGCAATGCCCCTAGCAATGTTTGCAGCAATATTGATCAAGTTCAAGCCAACGTGCGCGATCGGGTCAGAGATATCTGTGCTGCGTTTGCTACTCAGAGAAAGACGATCGTCTATGACAAATATAAGCTCAGTCAAGACGAGTTTAATGGCTTTCAGCGACAGATGATGGACCCCTCCACTCGATCTGACATGGAAGGCAAAGTCACCGCAGAGCTAAAGCGTCTGAGTCTGATTCCATAAGCGATCGCCTCTTCACACACAAAAAGTATTGATCAATACTCAATTCGTTCTCCCATTTCTGTAGATCTTTAAGGTAGGCACATCACGCTGCAAGCTTTAGGAGATCGACTATGAGTGGATTGGGTGGACTCAATAAATCGCCCGATGGCGTTGTTTTAGGACTGGTGCAGCTTCAGTTGCCGACTGTCGTGACAGCCGATGATCTGGCAATGCAGACCCAGCGCATTTGTAGCATGGTTGCCAAAGCTCGACGCAACCTGCCCTCAATGGATCTGGTCGTGTTTCCAGAATATTCTCTGCACGGGTTATCGATGGATACCAATCCAGAGATTATGTGTCGGCTCGACGGTGCCGAAGTTGCAGCGTTTAAAGCTGCCTGTCAACAAAACCGAATTTGGGGTTGTTTCTCGATCATGGAATACAACCCCCACGGCAACCCTTATAACAGTGGGATCATCATCGACGATCGAGGAGATCTCAAACTCTACTATCGCAAGCTGCATCCCTGGGTGCCTGTCGAGCCATGGGAACCCGGAAACCTGGGCATCCCCGTGTGTGAAGGTCCCAATGGCAGCACGTTGGCGCTGATTATCTGTCATGACGGGATGTTTCCTGAAATGGCGAGAGAATGCGCCTATAAGGGAGCCGATATCCTGCTTCGTACGGCAGGTTATACCGCTCCGATTCGTCACGCCTGGAACATCACAAATCAGGCAAACGCGTTTTGTAATCTGATTTACACCGCGTCGGTTTGTATGTGTGGCAGCGATGGCACTTTTGACTCAATGGGCGAAGGGGCGATCGTCAATTTTGACGGCACTCCTCTTGTGACGGGCAACGGTCGCCCTGACGAAATTATCACCGGAGAGGTGCGCCCAAAGCTGGTGCAAGAAGCCCGTCGTGTTTGGGCAGTTGAGAATAATATCTACCAGTTTGGGCATCGCGGTTATGTTGCAGTCAAAGGCGGTGCTCAGGATTGTCCCTACACCTATATGCAGGATATGGTAGAAGGCGGTTATCGTTTGCCTTGGGAAGATGAAGTGATTCACACAGACGGCACAGCCTGTGGATTTTCTGAACCGACTCGTTCCTACGACGGCACTCCTTTAGTGATCGGAGTTCAGTCCTGATAGAGGTGGCTTGTGGGAAGTTATGTAGAAGCAGATCCATATCCCTATCCTTTTAATGGGGATTTGCGCCCAGAGAATACGGTCATTTTGGTGATCGATATGCAAACCGATTTTTGTGGAATCGGGGGTTATGTCGATCGCATGGGCTACGACTTGTCGCTGACACGGGCACCGATCGAGCCCATCAAAACCCTGCTCTCGGCGGCTCGTGCCAAAGGCTTTCACGTCATGCACACCCGCGAGGGGCATCGACCCGACTTAGCGGATTTGCCCGAAAATAAACAGTGGCGCAGTCGGCAAATTGGGGCAGGCATTGGCGATCCCGGTCCATGCGGCAAGATTTTGGTGCGGGGTGAGGCGGGTTGGGAGATCATTCCCGATTTGGCACCGTTGCCCGGAGAAGCGGTGATCGATAAACCGGGCAAGGGGTCGTTTTATGCCACCGATCTAGATTTGTTGTTGAAGCGTCAAGGCATTCAAAACATCGTGCTAACGGGCATTACGACAGATGTTTGTGTGCATACGACGATGCGAGATGCCAACGATCGAGGCTATGAATGTCTCTTGCTTTCTGACTGCACGGGCGCAACGGATCGCGGCAATCATCTCGCGGCTTTAAAGATGGTCAAAATGCAAGGTGGCGTATTTGGTGCGGTTTCTGATTCGACAGCATTCATTAAGACAATCAATGATCATTGCTGAACTTTGAGCTATCAGAATATCAAAGAGATTCCCATTAAACTTTGAATTTATATTAGAGAAAATCCTTGGTTTGAAAAAGGAATTGATTAGAGGATTCACTCAAAGACTCTGGTAATTGGGAATACCAGGCAGTTGTGCATTTAGGTATGATGAATTAGTTGGGTCGGGTAGTGAACTCGCTCGCTGTGTCAAAAGACGCGTTGTAAAACTCATTTTCAAATTTTTCACCATTCATTCTTTTTGTGTTTTAAACGACATCAACACGTTAAAACATTCTTAGAAAACCTCACCGATCGAAGTATCTCCGCTACGAATTGGATAACAGCAATTCCACAAGATCCTGGATGGATTGGAGAGATACGAATGGATTTTTTGTCTGATACTGTTACGCTGTCGCGGATGCAGTTTGCGTTGACCGCCATCTTTCACATTATTTTTCCCATTCTTACAACAGGGATGGGAATTTATCTGGTCGTCATTGAGGGGCTGTGGCTCAAAACTCGCAATCCTGACTACTATCTCCATGCTCGGTTTTGGGCAAAGTTTTACGTCCTCAATTTTGGGGTCGGAGTCGCCACCGGAATTCCATTGGAATTTCAGTTTGGGACGAATTGGGCACCCTTCTCAGATGCAGTCGGCAACTTTTTCGGCAGCGTTTTGGGATTCGAGGCATCCTGGGCATTCATGCTCGAAGCCGCTTTTTTAGGCATCATGCTGTTTGGCTGGGAGCGCGTCAACCCTGCCATTCACTATCTGGCTACGATTTTGGTGGCGATCGGCGCAAACTTATCCGTCGTTTTCATTTTGACGGCAAACTCTTGGATGGTGACTCCCGCCGGGGGCGATTTGGTGGACGGCAAATTTATGGTGACGGACTATTTTCAGGCGCTCCTGAATCCGTCGGCAGCGACGAGTGTTACGCACATGTTTTTTGCCACGTTTGAGACTTCGCTGTTTGTGATCGGCGGCATTAGTGCCTGGTATATCTTGAACGATCGCCACGCTGCCTTCTTTGCCAAAACCCTGAAGCTCGTCCTCGCGATCACCTTGATCGTAGCTCCTCTGCAAATCTATGTGGGTCACGTCAGTGCCGAACTCGTCTATCGCTATCAACCTGCCAAACTCGCCGCAATGGAGGCTCAGTGGGAAACCTCACCCGCCGGAAAGCCTGCCGACTGGACGATTCTCGCCCTGCCGAACAAAAAAACTGAGAAAAACGACTGGGAGATTAGCGTTCCTGGAGCGTTGGGCTACATTTTGGAATTCAAGAAAAATCTGTCTGAACCCGTTCTCGGCTTGAAGGAATGGAAGCCAGAGAACCGTCCCCAAGCACTGGGACTGATCTACTACTCGTTTCGCATCATGATTGGGATTGGGTTCTTTTTAGCCGCGATGACGTTGCTCACTGCCGTCCAATGGCTGCGCGGCAAACTATCTGATGAAAACATTGCCAAGCAGCGCTGGCTGATGCGCGCCTGGATTTTTTCGGCTCCGCTTGGTTATATTGCGGTCGAGACGGGCTGGATTGTCCGCTGCACAGGTCGTCAGCCGTGGACGCTCTATAACAAAATTCGCACCGTGGATTCTGCTTCGCTGTTGCCAGCCAGTAACGTGTTAACGTCCCTGCTCTGTTTTGCCGCCGTGTATGCGCTGCTGTTTGTGTCTTATCTCTACTTTGGCAGCCGCATTGTCCGCAAGGGTCCTAATTTTGACTTGCCCATTCCAGGAGCCGATGTGAATCAACCCGCGATCGACACTACTCCTGGCGAGTTTGTGCCCGATGAGCGTCCTGTAGAAGCCCAACAGTAGGAACGTACATGGAAACGCTGAAGTATTTTTTGCCGCAGGTCTGGTTTGGCATCTTGGGTCTGTTTCTCTTTCTCTACGTCATGCTCGACGGCTTTGATTTAGGAGTCGGCATCTTGTCATTAACCTCGGATGACGACGATCGCCGCGGACTGTTGATGACCAGCCTTAGCAACATTTGGGACGCGAATGAAACCTGGCTAGTGTTGATGGGAGGCGGTTTATTTGGGGCATTTCCCCGCGCCTATGGGACGATTTTGAGTGCCCTCTACATCCCGATTTTTGTCATGGTGTTTGGGTTTATTTTTCGGGGAGTAGCGTTTGAGTTTCGTGAACAGGCAACCCGCAAATTTTTCTGGAATGTTGCCTTTGGTGCGGGGAGTTTTGCGGCGGCTCTCGGTCAAGGATTTGCGCTCGGTGCCGTTCTCTTTGGGATCAAAGTCGATGAGAAAGGCTACTTTATCGGCGGCACTTGGGATTGGCTTACCTGGCAATCGGTGCTGGTGGCGTTGACGCTGATTCAGGCTTATGTGTTGGTTGGCTCAACCTATCTGATTTGGAAAACCGAAGGAGAGTTGCAGACAACTCATTATCAATCTGCCAAACTCTCAGCCTGGACGACATTGATTGGAGCAATTTTCATCACCGTTAGCACGCCGATCTTTTATGAGAGTGCGCGGACTAAATTATTTGAACCACCCTTGCTGTATGTGTTTGCCGTGATTCCCTTTTTAGGAATTTTCTTGATTTGGCGATTGTTGAAAAGTCTCGATCGTAAACAAGAACGCGCCCCTTTTATCTGGACGATTCTTCTATTTGTGCTGACTTTTGTAGGATTAGCGCTAGTGGTGTTTCCTTACATTATTCCCACTCAGATCACTATTTATGAGGCATCGGCTGATCCTAGTTCGTTAGTGATCATGATCATTTTTGTGGGTACTCTCATCCCCGTGATGTTGTTTTATAACCTCTATTCCTATGTCGTGTTTCGCGGGAAAGTGTCTGGAAATTCTTATGAGTAGAGTTTTAGGGGCAAATCCGCTTGTTTGTTCCTAAAAATCGCTATTTTGACTGCATCATCATTTCTATTCGAGTTTCGATTGCGATCGTCATTGCTTTAGATGTTTTTGGATTAGTTGATTGCATCTGAGATGATGAAGTCATGGAGAGGGTCGCGATCGAGGGCAGCAAGCGATCGAGGCGCACTGTCATTTGTCCTTGCCCAGTTGTGTTTAACGATTTCAGTGTCAAATCTACTTCTTTGGGCAATCCTGGGAACGCGACCTTCTGATTTTGTGCCTGCTGATCAAGACTTAATTTAAGAGTGGCAATCCCGTTTTTTAAACCCACTAGCTCATAGGTTCCTGTTTGGTTGAGGCTGATTCCATAGAGCGTGACGGGCATCAATATTCTCCATTTGGCACCGATTCCAACAGCCTCTTGAGGTAGAGGGGCAGAAAGCTGGTCGAGCGATCGAAATGACTGTTCTAACAGTTGGCGAGTTGTAGCATCTACTCCTTTTGGAATCGATAGACTGACCGATTTTGTATGTCCTCGATCGTCCATCACAAACGAGCCGCTCACACCGACCAATTTCTTTACTTCAGTTCGCGCCTTGTTGAGCACAGCAGCCGGAATTGAGGCATCGCCTGTCATGTCTGCATCGGTATAGCGCAACGTGTAGTGAATGTCACCATTGGGGGCAATTTTTTTAACGATCGTTTCTATCGTCATTTTAGGCGAGGGCAATTTGGTCGATCGTGGTACACCCGCTCTTCCTGGAGTCGACATTTTTACATCAGTATTTAAAAGGATGGTGCTTGTCTCGGTTGTCTTCACCACAGGTCTAAAGCGAAGAGCCTGTTGAGGTTGCGCCCCTGCACTGAGCAATTCGATTTTGGACGGAGACACGCGAGTAATCGGAGATTGCGTCTTTTTGGCAACTTGAGCATAAGTCTGGGGCACGATCGAGTTCAGCCCCAATCCGGCGGTGAGCAGCAGAGAGCCGACAAGTGACGATTTCTTCATAACTACCTTAGACAGGACAGATTTTTAGCGAGGCACGGGAGCAGCTACAATTCCGCGTGTCTCCAGTTCGGAAGCGACGCGCAACACGAGAGCCTCATTATAAGGAGCCGCGATAATCTGCACCCCTAACGGCAACTGATCCGATCGCTGAATGGGCACCGAGATAATCGGTAAACCAATAAACGAGAGCGGTTGCGTAAACATTCCCAAGTTTGGGCGGGTCAGCACCTTGACCCCGTTTAAGGTTATGTATTCCTGACCGATGAGCGGCGCAGAACAGGGCGTAGTCGGAGCCAAAATAATATCAACGTGTTGAAAAATCTCACGGACGCGATCGCGATACCAACTGCGAAATCGTTGCGCTTGCACATACCAATGACCCGGAACGAGACATCCGGCTAAGAAGCGATCGCGAGTCGCCGGATCAAAATCTTGAGGTCGAGTCTTTAAATCTGAAAAGTGCAAATTTGCCCCTTCGCAAGACGTAATCACAAATGCCGCCGCACGAGCGCGATGAGCTTCTGGAATGCTGACTCGCTGACTTGTGTTCAACGCCTTGGCAACCTGTTCGACCGCTTCAAACACTTCGGGTTCTGCCCCTTCTGCAAAATAGCCGCCCGCGATCGCGATCCGCAGTCCTTCAGATCCTTTGTGGAGTTCTGGGGCACAAAGCTGGGGCGGACGCTGGGTGCAAACCGGATCAGTGGGATCAGCGCCTTGCAGTACGTCGAAGACGGTGGCAATATCGCGAGTCGATCGAGCAAACGGACCCAAATGATCAAAACTGCTTGAGAACAGGTAAGCACCCGATCGAGAAAGTCGTCCGTAAGTTGGCTTTAAACCAAAAATCCCGCATAGGGCTGAGGGCACTCGAATCGAGCCATTGGTATCTGAACCGAGCGTGATTGGCACCAAACCAGACGCGATCGCTGCTGCCGATCCGCCGGATGATCCGCCTGCGCTTCGATTCAGATCATGCGGATTATGCGATGCTCCATAATGAGCATTTTCGGTGATAAACCCATAGGCATATTCGTCCATGTTGAGCGCACCGACCAACACGGCTCCAGCTTGTTTGAGTCGCGTCACTAAGGTCGCATCCTTCGACGCAGGTGGCTGTTCAGCGCTGATTTTAGACCCTGATAACGTGGTCACTCCTTGAATGTCAAACAAATCTTTGACCGCAAACGGCACTCCTGCCAACGCACCGGGATCTTCACCTGTGGTGATCGCCTGATCAATGCGATCGGCATCGATTAACGCAGAGTTAGCTAGAACCGTGGTGAAACAGTTATAAACTTGGTCTTGTGTAGCAATGTGGGCTAGGGTTGCTGCAACCACCGATCGGGCGGACACCTTTTGTCCTCGAACGGTTTCTGCAATCTGAGTTGCATCGGGGTGAGACTGGCTCATGGCTCAAACACGGGAGCAGCTTCGATCGTCTCAGGAAGGGAAAACTCCATCACGAGTTGCGCGATCGCCTGAATTCGCTCGAAGTTTGTCACCACCCCCGGATGGTGCTCAGGGCTGATCGGCAAGCCAATGAGTGCAGCGATGCGATCAACGCATTCAGCCGAATCTATTTGATTGGTCATTCCAACTCCTCAATCCTAAACGCACTCTCTTAGCTATTCGTCATTTGCCAACTCACGGATGTACGATCGCCACCCCCCAAACGGAGTGATCTCTCGCTTTCCTTCGCAGAGAAAGGGTTCTCCTAGAACGCCTAAAACCTCTTCGCCATCCGTCAGGCGAACTTTGCCAATACACAGCCCAGCAGGTTCTAGCATTAATAACGTGCTGACTCCACTAGCCGAAACTGCCCATATTTCAACCGCGATCGCGGCTCCTCCTGCCGTCACTTTTAGCATCGCAGGGTGACGATCGTCGATTGACCACAGCCGATACGCTGCCTCAGTTGTCGCTTCTCGAATGAAGGTTGCTCCGACTGAAAGCAAATTTTCATTCAATTCCAGCCCTTGCATCAAAGTACCATTGACCGCTAAGTGAACTGATTTTTCCATCAAAAAAGACGCTGCATTCAACGCCTCTATAGAGTTATTAATCGTGAGTACCGTTAAGACTGTTTGAGATAACTTACCAGTGCGTGCAACCCTAATCGGTAACTTTCGACACCAAAGCCGCTAATTTGCCCGATCGCCACCGCAGCAATGTAAGAATGATGACGGAATTTTTCGCGTCGATAAATATTGCTCAGGTGAACCTCAACCGTTGGGAGATTGACGGCAGCGATCGCGTCTCGTAGTGCCACACTCGTATGAGTATAGGCTCCAGCGTTGATTAGAATCCCCTGATGGTGATCTAACGCGCTATGAACTGCATCTACCAAAGCACCCTCGTGGTTAGACTGTAGCGCAACAGACTTGATCTGCAACACATGAGCTTCCCGCTCCAACATCTGATTTATTTCGTCCAGCGTGACCACTCCATAAACCCCAGGTTCTCGTCTACCTAGAAGATTAAGGTTCGGTCCGTGGAGAACCAAAATGCTTTGCAATCGATTGTTAGAACAAAGGAATTAACGACGACGCTGCGGGTCATTCACAGGCACTGGAATTGGCTCTGCTTCGGGTTGAACCTCTGGACCTAGCAGCGCTTCGATGAGTCTGCGTGTCCATTCTTTTAGCTTTTCCAACACCTTTTCAATGTAATCCATTGAACAGACGGCTCCTTGAATATCACTTGGACTGTTTGCCGATCTATTTAAGCTTGACTTAACTAGACCAAACCTTCACGAAAACCTGATCTAGATCTTAACAGGGTGTAACCGGAAAACCAACTGTCACTTTGATCATTTTTTCGTCACTCTCAAATGATAACGAATTCTACGCTGGGATCAAGAGGTTATTCGTGTATTAGGGGATCGCTGAGAAGTTTCCGACGCAGATGGTCGATCGCACTACAGGCGCTAACGTGTCTAACCCACTCGCGCCCTTGCACTCCAAACTGATGAGCAAAACTTGTGACCTGATCATCGGGACCTGCTAGCCCGATATACACTAACCCTACAGGCTTTGTCTCAGTGCCACCATCGGGACCTGCAACGCCTGTGATGCTTATTCCCCAGGTGGTGTTAAGGCGCGATCGTACCCCAATCGCCATTTGCTGCGCCACGATATCGCTGACGGCTCCGTGCTGTGCCAAGGCGTTGGGATCGACTCCTAATAAGTTTTGTTTGACGGAGTTATCGTAGGAAATCACGCCGCCCCAAAAATAGCGCGAACTGCCAGGAACACTCGTCAGCATCTGTCCCAACCCGCCGCCTGTGCAGGATTCAGCGATACTGAGCGTCGTTTGAGTGATCGTGAGCAAGTCTCCGACCACTGAAGCGATCGTGTCTTCGTCACTGCCGTAGCAATCTAATCCGCCGATCTGCCGAAGTTGCTCTTCAACGGGGGCAATGATTTGGTAAGCCGCTTCCTCAGAAGACGCTTTTGCAGAGATGCGAAGTTTGACTTCCCCAAAATTGGCGTAGGGAGCAACGGTAGGATTTTGCAGATCAAAAAAGTCTGCTACTTTCTCTGCCAGACTCGACTCTGATAGACCCCAAAATTTGAGAAGGCGGCTAACAATGATTTCTTGACCCCACCCTTGGCTTTTTAAGTAAGGCACAGCAATCTGTCGCCACATTTCCTTCATCTCAGTCGGCACTCCTGGGAATGTGAGAATGGTCAAGCCCGATCGAGGCTGCCAAATTATTCCCGGAGCGCTGCCCACTGGATTGTAGAGAACCCCTGCTCCTCTTGGCATCAACGCTTGTTTGCGGTTGTTGTCGGTCATTGCTCGCCCACGTTGAGCAAACTTTTGAGTAATGTCAGCCACTACTTCTGAGTTTTCGACTAGAGGCGTATCGAAAAAATTAGCGATCGTCTCGGTCGTCAAATCGTCGGGCGTGGGACCTAACCCGCCTGTGAAGATCAGAATTTGAGACCGCTCAGAGGCAATGGCGATCGCGTGCTTGAGGCGATCGGGGTTATCGCCCACCACGGTTTGATAATAGTGAGGAATGCCCAACTGAGCAAGTTGCTGCGCGATGAACTGAGCATTTGAGTTAAGAATATCGCCCAGCAATAACTCAGTGCCAACGCTGATAATCTCTGCGCTTGAACTCATGAAGAATAAAACTGAGGGACTGAATGTTTCATTATCGGGCAGTGCGCCACACCTGCCAACTCGTAAAACTGAGCAGGGCTGTTGCCCCGATCGCATAGGCTAAACCACTCGGCATTCCAGACACGGCTAGAGCTAGACTGCCGACCCACAGCGTCAGCGAATAGATAAATAGAACCGCTAATCGATGAGAGAGTCCGGCTTTAAGTAAACGATGGTGGAGGTGACGTTTGTCTGCGATAAAGGGAGACTTGCCGTGACGGAGACGATCGAGAATCACTGCCGACATATCAATGATCGGCACTGCCAAAATGACATAAGGCAATAAGACCGCGACGGTGGTAACACTTTTCACCAGCCCGATCACGCCTACCCCTGCGAGAGTGAACCCAATAAAATAGGCTCCTCCATCCCCCATAAAAATCTGAGCAGGATTGAAGTTATAGCGCAAAAATCCTAAAGTCCCGCCTGCAAGAGCTGCCGCAATCAGAGCCGCCGCAGGCTGTTGCATAAACAGACAGGTGATCAGCATGACGATCGCAGCAATGCCAGAAACACCTGCCGCTAACCCGTCTAAACCGTCGATCCAGTTGACGGCATTTGCCATGCCTACGAGCCAGATTACGGTGATTGGGAGGCTAATCCAGTCAGCGAGGGGAAACAAACCAGAGAGCGGATTGGTCAGAAATTCAATCTGCACCCCGGCTTTCCAGGCAAGGCTAGCAACGATGATTTGTAAGATTAATCGCGTTTTTGGAGACAGATTAAATAAATCGTCCGCGAGTCCAATCAGGAAGAAGGCGAGACCTCCGATCGTCACTCCCCAAACCTCATATTCTTTGCCGGGGGGTAAAACGCCAAATCCGCCTGTCCACCAGACGACGAGCAGGGCAGCGACGACTCCTAGAAAGATTGACACGCCGCCGAGTCGCACCATTGGGCGGCTATGAACCTTGCGACCTCCAGGGAGATCGACCCGTCCACTTTTGAGAGCAATCTTCTTGACGATCGGGGTGCTCCAGAAGACAACCAGCACAGAAACGATGAATGCAATGAAGTGATACAGATGAAAGGGCATCTGAAATATCAATAAGGAGGACAGTAAGTTGTCAGGCAGAGTTTACTACATCTCAGACGATACTCAGCAAAGAATTATTAAGCACAACCATTTTGGGAGAGTTGAAAACATCCCTATGAGATTCTAGGACTGGGTTGCCCCTCTGTAAATGCATCCCGTTTTGCCCAAACACACAGTAGGGCACTCGTTCAAGAATGCCCTACCGCTATACTTCTTCCATTTTGGTGAGTGCCCGGAGAAACACTCAAACTTCGGCTCTTTGACTTAGACCAGTGCAGGAACGGATTGAGAAAGATGAGGATAGAGAGGGAACCGTCCGCAAAGGGTAGCCACTCGACGACGACAATCTTGAGCAACCGTCTCATCGTCAGGACTGAGGAGACGGTCAGCAATAATGTTTGCAATCTCAGTAAACTCAGCCGTGCCCATGCCGCGAGTGGTCATCGCCGGAGATCCCAATCTCAAACCGCTTGTAACAAACGGCGAGGCTGGGTCAAACGGCACCGTATTTTTGTTTGCCGTGATGTTGACTCCGCTCACTAACTGGTCAGCGAGTTTGCCTGTCATGTCGATCGAGCGCAGATCCACCAGCATTAGATGATTGTCGGTGCTACCCGAAACGATTTTGAATTGACGCTGCTGTAGCTGTGCTGCCAGGGCTTTCGCGTTTTCAATCACATGACCGCAGTAGGTCTTAAATTCTGGCTTGAGTGCCTCTCCAAACGCGACGGCTTTGCCTGCAATGACGTGTTCTAACGGTCCACCTTGCGAACCGGGGAACACGGCTTTATCAAACTGCTTGCCTAAGTCAGCATCGCGAGTCAGAATCAATCCTCCTCTAGGTCCGCGTAGGGTTTTGTGCGTGGTTGTGGTGACGACATCGCAATAGGGCACCGGATTGGGGTGAAGTCCGGTAGCGACGAGTCCAGCGATGTGGGCGATGTCGGCTAAGAGATACGCACCGATTTCATCGGCGATCGCGCGAAACTTATCAAACTGAATCACCCGTGGATACGCAGAATATCCACAAATCAGCAGTTTGGGACGATGCTTGATCGCTAAATCGCGAATCTGATCATAGTCAAGCTGTTCGGTTTCTTGGCTAACACCATAGTCAGAGACGTTAAACCACTTGCCCGACACGTTGACGGGAGAGCCATGAGTCAGGTGTCCGCCGTGGGACAAATCCATGCCCATGATCGTGTCCCCTGGCTTAAGCAGAGCTAAAAATACCGCAAAGTTCGCCTGCGCTCCAGAGTGCGGCTGCACATTCGCGTGAGCGGCTCCAAATAGTTCTTTGGCACGATCAATGGCGAGTTGCTCGACGCGATCGACAAACTCACACCCTCCGTAATAGCGCTTGCCGGGTAGCCCCTCTGCGTACTTGTTGGTCAGCACTGAGCCTTGTGCCGCCATTACCGCAGGAGAGGTAAAGTTTTCGCTTGCAATCAGTTCGAGGTGATCCTGTTGGCGATGTAGCTCTTGCTGAATCAGGTCGGCGATCGCGGGATCAGCGCTTGCCAGGAAGTCTGAATGGGTCTGAGTCACTGAGCAAAGTCCTAAATTTAGAGGGTGGCAATAGTATCGAAGAAATCGATCATAGCGTCGATTGTTCAAGACTTTACGAGGCGATCGTGAAGTTCGCAGGAAATTATCATCAGGTCATTTGAAGCGTTTGTCCAAACCTTTTTGGGGGTAATGGCTCACCTGATTCAAAGGCTGACTTTACTAAAAGTTCTAAAATAAAAGTTCTAAAACTTCTTCAGCATTCTTAAATGTCTCATCGTAGGGGTCTCGTGAGTGACAGGTTGCACAACATCTGTGAATTCGGGTAACAGAACGACAAAGCACTGATCTTCGTCTGACTGTTGAATCACGATCGTGTATTTCATTCTTAATTAATGTTGCTAGGTGTTCCTATTCTGAATGAAAACAACACTCAACCACAAGGTATACTCCGGTGGAGTAAATAGACGAAGAAGACATGGTAGCAGTAGCAATTTTGGCGGCTGGACGAGGGACGCGCATGAAATCGGACTTGCCAAAAGTCCTGCACTGCTTGGGGAGCCGATCGCTGGTTGAGCGAGTCTTAGACGGCACGGCTGAGATTAACCCTGTGCGGCGGTTGGTGGTTGTCGGCTATCGGGGAGAGCTTGTCAAAGAGTCAATGACGAAGCACGGCGATCGCTATGCTGGGGTGGAGTTTGTTGAGCAGACTGAGCAGTTGGGCACCGGACACGCCGTTCAACAACTGCTGCCACATCTGAAAGGATTTGAAGGAAGTTTGTTGGTTCTGAATGGTGACGTTCCGCTACTGCGACCAGCCACGCTGCAACGATTGCTAGAGACGCATCAAGAACATAATAACGCAGCCACTATTTTAACGGCTCAAATCCCCAACCCTAGAGGCTATGGGCGAGTGTTTTGTGACGAAAATAATATTCTGACTCAGATTATAGAAGACCGCGATTGCAGTCTCGCTCAAAAGCAAAATCGGCGCGTGAATGCCGGAATTTATTGCTTCCGATGGCAGGATTTAGAGGCGGTGTTGCCGAATCTCACCAGCAGTAACGATCAGCAAGAATATTATCTGACTGATGCCGTAAATTATCTCAGTCCAGTGATGACGGTCGATGTTGATGATTATCAAGAGATTTTGGGCATTAACGATCGTAAGCAACTCGCTACCGCTTACGGAATTTTGCAAACTCGCATTAAAGATGATTGGATGGCTCAAGGGGTAACACTGATTGACCCGGACAGCATCACGATCGAAGACACCGTAACCCTCGAAGCCGATGTAGTAATCGAGCCGCAGACTCATCTTCGGGGCAACGCCCTGATTCAAGCCAAGAGCCGAATTGGACCGGGAAGCTTAATTGAGAATAGTCAAATTGGGGAGAGTGTCACGGTTCTTTTTTCGGTTGTGACAGATAGCATTATCAAGTCTGGCTCTCGAATTGGACCCTATGCTCATCTGCGCGGTCATGCCGAAGTTGGCGAAGGCTGCCGGATTGGTAACTTTGTCGAGTTGAAGAATTCCACATTGGGCGATTGCACCAATGCGTCTCACCTGTCTTATTTGGGAGATGCCACGATCGGAACTCAAGTTAATATTGGCGGCGGCACAATCACAGCCAATTATGATGGCGTGAAGAAGCATCGCACTACGATCGGCGATCGCAGCAAAACCGGAGTCAATAACGCGTTAATTGCCCCGCTGACCATTGGCAAAGATGTGACGATCGCCGCAGGTTCGACGATTAGCGAAGATGTGCCCAATGATTGTTTGGCGATTGCTCGTGCGCGTCAGGTGGTCAAGCATGGCTGGCGAATGAAGGCGCGATCGTCCGAGACGGAGACCTCATAGAGTTGCTGTTTAGTCGAGTTCCAACCGACCGGGCTTGGACTTCGTTTAAATCGCGACCCTTCATTAGTGGGCTGAGCGAAGCCGAAACCCACTGACAATGCAGCGGAGGCTTTTATTTTCGCGCAAGTCTTTAAGTCTTATGCAACGGCTGACAGCGATCGACTCGCGATCACCCTCCGATAGTAGCTTTGCAACTGGCGAGTTGCGGCTGACCAACTCCAGCGCTCGGCTTCTTGTCGGGCATTGCGACGTAGCGTTTCTCGTTCTTCTTGATTGGATAGAAGACGTTGAGTAGCCGCGATCGCGCCTTGGTCATCACTCGGATCGAATAAATAACCGTTGACTCCATCTTCCACAATGTCAGGAATGCCGCCCGATCGAGCCGCCACTACGGGGCACCCTGCCGCCATCGCTTCTAATAAGACTAATCCCAAGGTTTCTGTGCGGGAGGGAAAGACAAACGCATCCGCAGAGGCAAACGCAGCCGCTAAGTCTTGACCGCCTAAATATCCGACAAAATGAGTGCGCGTCTCTGCAAAGTATTTTTCTAAGGCTTGACGGTTAGGTCCGTCACCGACAAGGGCGAGTCTGGCATTGGGAATGGCTTCTAGAATTGGCTTGATGCGATCGATTTCTTTTTCTGCACCCAAGCGACCGACATAGAGCAATAGCGGATCTTCGGGATGTCCTAAACTGAGTCGATTTCTCATCTCTAGACTGGCAAGATCGGGCTGAAAGGTTTCGGTGTCAACGCCGCGCTGCCAGAGGTCAATTCGCTCGATCCCATGCTCGGTGAGAGTTTGCACCATTGCAGTTGAAGTGCATAAGTTTAGCTCTGCCTGATTGTGTCCCACTTTAAGCAACTCCCAGAGCAGCCCTTCTAGTGCGCCTAGCCCATAGTGCTGAAGATATTGGGGGAGGTGAGTATGATAGGAAGCTAGAGAGAGGAATATTGAGAGTTTTGCCATAGAACAACCCGGCTAGACCGAGAATGGCAGGATTGACGACGTGAATAATATCGGGTTGAAAGCGCTCAAGTTCTTCTCCGATCGCCGGACGAGGCAGTGCCAACTTCAACTCTGGATAAAGGGGCAGTGGGAACCCAGACACCCCATAAATTCTGGCTCCTTTATGCTCCGTCAGCCCTCCATCTGGCGAGAAAATCAAGACCTCATCGCCTAATCGCTGGAGATGATCAACCGTGTGACGTAACCGAGTCACAATGCCATCAACTTTAGGAAGAAACGTCTCAGTAAATAAAGCGATTCGCATAAATGAAGATGATGAACAATAAAACGGTTACGGCTGCTTGGGGAGTGTGCATCCATGTACGGCGATCGCTACAATCACACCCCCGACTAAAACGACTATTCCCTCTGCAAAACAGTTGAGGCGGTGTCTCATTTCTGCTGACTCTGCGATCGATAGGTCTCCTAATATTTGCACCAGTTGCGGCAAGTCTTTCATAGGTTCGATGTGCTGATTGCCATCGCTTCTAATTCAGGTAGAACAGTTGTCAGCAGCAAGATCAGAACTCGAAGGTTCATGCGTTAGCGCTTCCAGGTCACTTTCGGCAAAATTTGCGAATCATCGACGCGATCTTTATATTTGACCGCAAAATTCAACAGTGAATCTAACAGCGAGTCTGAAAGGTAATGAGGCTGTAATCCCAGGTTTAGTAAATTTGTGTTTTTGGCGTTGAAATAGTGTTCTTCTTTCTCAACTCTGGGATTGTCATAATTCTTAACTTCAACGTTTAAGCCGACTGCACCACCTGCTTTTTGAACCATTGTGGCTAAGTCACCAATGCTAAACAGTTCAGTAAATTGATTGAAGACGCGAAACTCTCCAGCATTCGCGGGGGTGGCGATCGCCAACTCAACACAGCGCACCGTGTCGCGAATATCTAAAAATCCGCGAGTCTGCCCGCCTTTGCCGTAGACCGTGAGCGGATGCCCAACAGCGGCTTGAATGCAAAACCGATTGAGTGCCGTGCCAAATACGCCATCATAGTCGAGACGGTTAATCAGCAATTCATCCATGCCTGTCTCGTCGGTGAGAACGCCGTAAACTACTCCCTGATTGAGGTCTGTCGCTCGCAAGCCCCAAATTTTGCAGGCAAAGTGGATATTGTGAGAGTCGTGGACTTTGCTGAGGTGATACATACTACCCGGCTGTTTGGGGTAGGGCAGCGTGTCTTTGCGACCGTTATGCTCGATCGTGATATAGCCTTCTTCGATATCAATGTTGGGCGTGCCATATTCGCCCATTGTTCCTAATTTGACCAGGTGACAGTCGGGGAAGCTCTCTTTCATGATGTAGAGCAGATTCAGCGTTCCGACCACATTATTGACTTGGGTGAGTACGGCATGTTCGCGATCGATCATTGAGAATGGAGCCGATCGCTGTTCTCCAAAATGGACGATCGCTTCTGGCTCAAATTTGTGCAGCGCTTTGCTGAGAAATTCGTAGTTGGTGATGTCGCCGATGAATAGCTCGATTGATTTGCCTGTTAGGTCGTGCCAACGCTGAAGTCGCTGCTGAATCGGCGCGATCGGGGTGAGGGTGTCAACACACAGTTCCAGGTCCCAATATCGCCGCACTAGACTGTCTAAGATCGCGACTTCATGACCTCGATTCGACAAGTAGAGCGCTGTCGCCCAACCGCAATAGCCATCACCACCAATCACTAGAACTTTCATCTTGCTATATCTTCGCGAATACTTTGCCAAATCTACCAGGTTTAGGGACGCTGTGGGATAGGAGTTTTAGGAATCGGGACTCAAGGTTCGTGTGTCAGGGATTAGGTTTTGGAGGTTGAGGAGCAACAACTATCTAAGGGCATAATTCGTTCTTAACCCTGTCATTACCCTGATGATCCCTACTTTTAACGGTTCACTTCATTGGCGAAGCTCGTTCGACGCACAAAATGAAACGGTCCTGCGACAGAACCCCACATCAACTCATCGGTTTCAGGATCTCTGCCGCGATCGAGACTCAATAATCGCTGGTCGTCGATCTCAAATTCACTATCTAAATAAGTCGTCTGACCTTTGCGAACTACGATGCAGGCTTTTCCTGGCTCGACTCGCCCTTTAAAGCTCTGCCCTGTCCATTCAACAATCATGCCGCAGCCAGTCATTTTCTCAAGCTGGTCGATCGTTAGGGTTTGCAGACGACTGATGTCGCGGGATGCCCCATAAAATTTTGCTTCCTCTCGCACTTGATAATGCTCGATCTCAATGTGTCCATCTTTTTCAGCAAATCTTAGAACGCGCATTCGGTAGGGGTCGTTAAGCGCATAGTCATAGGCTTGTTCTAAAAAAAGACTGGCTCCTGAGAATAGCTCGATCGGTAGAGGACGCATACAGACGCGAATGTGAGCGTAAAAAGGTGGATTTTCATAAGCTTGGTCTTGATTGCTGAAATCGGCTGCCATCAGACGAAGCAAGGATGCAATATCGGTGGAATGAGTCATGACTTAAATCGGGTGACGGGGTAAAGTCGAACAGTGTTGAAAGCAGTTAAAAGCATTCTAAAGCGTGAGACTACATCTTCCCTTTCAATTTGAAGAGCAAAAATTGAGTCACTTGGGTCAAAGAGTTGAAGTTGTCATCGCTGACTAGCACGAGGCTCTGAGAACCATCGGAAAGGCGAGGTCCGATCGTCATTCCTTCCAGGTTATCTAACGAGAGATCTAACTCGTTTAAGTCCATTGCTAATTTTTTGCGGATGGGGGCGATGCCTTTTGAGTCACGCAAACTTTCGATCGTCGATATATCAGTTGCCCCTCCGCTCACGGCTTGAAAAATCTTGATCTGAAATCCTTGCAGTCCAAACGATCGCTCTAAACTGAGAAAATGTCCAGCTTGGTCGATCGCAACCATCTCGCTCAATCCGTGCTCAACAGCGTACGTAGGTTTAGGGTCTAACTGATAGAGGTGTTCTGAAATCACAGTGGCACGATCGTTTTCGACTAAGTAATGCAAAAAACGATTTTTCGCCCCTTGTTTTGGGTCGGACAACTCTTGATCTTGTAAGAGCGAAGATTCTGTTGCGGTAAAAAGTCGAAATGGCTCAGACCCTTTCATACTGGCTGCCTGTGCATTCAGCGTTAGCGATTCAAACGCCAAGTTATCTTGTACGCCTCGTGACTGAAGCGGATTGTCGCTGTCAGGCAAAAACGCCTCTGGAATCGGAAGTTTGCGGCGCAGTTGACCTGTTTCAAGGTCAAATTCTCCAATAAACGGCGGCACCCCCTCATGAATGACTCCTTCACTAGAGATAAAAACGGATTCTCGTGAGGAGAGGGCGATTCCTTCTGGGTCGATCGTGTTTTTTGCAAAGGGCTGTCCATCTTCTTGCGTCAGAATTGTGACATCCTGTACTGCAACTTGCTTGAGCGACGATTGAGCGGAGTCGAGTTCGAGTTTCAGCGTGTAAAAACGCGCGGGGGCACGATCGCTGCGATCGTCTGAGACGGCGTACAAGAGATCTTTTTGGCGATCGTAAGTCAATCCTGATAATCCTCCAACCAAAGTGTTTTTGAAGGTCGTCTTGGGCAACGTGTATGCTCCCAAAAACTCTAGTGATAAGGGTAAGAACAACCGATCTTCTGCACTCACTTGCGGTAAGTCACAGGCAGTTAGTGATCCCAGCAATCCGATCGCAATCAATCCCAAAATCCAAGACAAAAATTTGTGCTTCACCGCTTTCTCCACAGGCTTAAAATTTGAAGGCTATTCTATTCTGTCTTTCTTCTCGGCTCTCCTGACCAAAGGTGATTAAATGTATGGGAGTCATTTATCCCACGAGTCCCCGTGTCTGAATCGTCCAAGCCTTCTCGCTCTCTGGCAGGCATTGCCGGAATTGTGGCGATCGCCACTCTGATCAGTAAAGTGTTTGGACTGGTGCGTCAAGTCGCGATCGCGGCTGCCTTCGGCACAAAAGCGGCGTATGGTGCCTATCAATATTCGAGTATCATTCCGGGCTTTTTCCTGATCTTGTTGGGCGGAATTAATGGGCCGTTTCACAGTGCAATGGTGAGCGCGCTTGCCAAGCGAGATAAAGCAGAATCTGCGCCCCTAGTCGAAACGGTTTCCACGCTGGTCGGAGGCGTTTTGCTCGGGGTCACTCTGGTCTTAATGGCGCTTGCCCCTCAGTGCATTGACGCGATCGCGCCGGGACTCCATCTAACCGCTCACGGAATGGAAGTTCGAGAAATCGCCATTCAGCAATTGCGAATCATGGCTCCGATCGTCTGGTTTGCAGGCATGATCGGCATCGGGTTTGGAACGCTTAACGCCGCTGATCTCTATTGGTTGCCGTCGGTGAGTCCGCTGCTCTCAAGTGTGACGATCGTCGCCGGAATCGGTGCCCTCGCCCTGACGTTGGGAGACAAAATGGGACAGTCTGAATACGCAGCGCTTGGGGGCATTGTCTTAGCGTGGGCAGCCCTGATCGGCACGATTTTGCAGTGGTTAGTCCAAGTGTGGGCACAGCACAAGGCAGGTTTAAGTAGACTGCGATTAGGATTTGACTTCAAGCAATCTGGGGTTAAAGATGTAATGAAGGTCATGGCTCCTGCGCTGTTTGCGTCGGGAATGCTGCAAATCAACGTCTACACCGATATGTTTTTCACGTCATTCCTGCCTAATCCTGGTGCGGCGGTTTCAGCGTTGGATTATGCCAATCTGCTCGTGCAAACGCCTCTCGGCATTCTCTCAAACATGATTTTGGTGCCGTTTTTGCCCGTCTTTTCTCGGCTATCTGATCCAAAAGATTGGGCAGAGTTGAAAACGCGAATCCGACAAGGCTTGTTGTTGACGGCGATCGCCATGTTGCCGATGAGCGCCCTGATTATTGCGTTGGCAACTCCGATCGTGCGAGTGGTATACGAGCGGGGCGAGTTTAAATTAGGAGATTCTAATTTAGTCGCAGTGGTCTTAATGGCGTATGCGATCGGCATGTTTGTCTATCTCAGTCGCGATGTTCTAGTTCGAGTCTTCTATGCTCTGGGCGATGGAGATACGCCGTTCCGCATCAGTATTGTCAATATCTTTCTCAATGCTCTTTTTGATTTCATTCTGATCAAACCTCTGGGTCTACCAGGTTTAGTTTTAGCCACGGTGTCTGTAAACGTCATCTCAATGATTGCGCTTTTGTGGTCTCTTGATCGCAAGTTAAACGGGTTGCCTCTCAGAGAATGGGCACTTCCATTTATGGGATTAGCGATCGGAAGTGGTTTGGCAGGTCTCGCCAGTTGGGGCACTCTCCTCGCCTCCCAAACGTTTTTAGGAACGAATGGTTTATTTGTTCTCATTGGGCAACTCAGCCTATCGGGTCTTGTCGGCTTGGGAGTCTTTGCACTGGTTGCCAGTCGCCTCAAACTTCCCGAAGTGGACCTCTTTGTGGGTCGTCTCCGTCAGCGTTTTGTAAAGTAGAAGAAGACTTCAGTTTTTTCGGTATCAAATGACTTACACAGTAATCTATGACGGACAGTGCAATCTTTGCTCTAACCTAGTGCAATTGCTCGAAACGTTAGATCAGGGCGATCGCTTTCAATATCTCCCTATGCAAGACCTATCAGGACTCGATCGCTACAACGTCACAGCTCAAGATTGTGAAATGGGCATGATGTTGATTGATAATCAACATCTCGATCGCCGTTGGCAAGGCAGCAACGCCGCCGAAGAAATCGGTCGCATCTTGCCCTTTGGCGCAGTGTTTGTCGCAGCATATCAACGTTTACCAGGGGTGAAATGGATGGGCGATCGCGTCTATGAACAAGTCCGTGACAACCGATATGCTTTATTTGGACGACGCTCCAGCACCTATCAAACCGTTTATCCCGCCTGTGATACTACTTGCGAGAACTATTTCTCTAAATGACCGACCATCCTTGGCAGCAAAAATCTGTGATCCGTCACAGCCAACGCTTAATCAAAAGTTTTCAACATTGGACGAAAACGCCGCTAGTGACAAGTTCTGTTAAAGATCAGGCACGATCGCTCTTTGAATCTCCCTTTGTGGTGGTTTCTCATAGTACTGAATCTGATCCCATCTTTAACTATGGCAATGCTCGGGCGTTAGCGTTGTGGCAGTTTGACTGGGATGCTTTCATCCAACTGCCCTCTCGACGATCGGCAGAGCTTGTAGAACAGATTGAGCGCGATCGTCTCTTATTAGAAGCCAAAACCAACGGCTATATCCGCAACTATCGGGGCATTCGCATCTCCAGCGCTGGACAACGTTTTTGGATCGAAGATGTGATCCTCTGGGATGTTTTAGACGAAAATCATCAGTGCTGCGGTCAAGCCGCTACTTTCTCTGACTGGAACTTGATTATTCCCTAAAACCCCGTCCAACTGGTTTGTGTCTCAAACCGACCTTCTCGCCAATCTCCTTCGCTTCGAGGGTCGTTGGCAAAGACATAAGTTCCGCGTCCGTGACGGTCACTCCGCTGAAATTTGCCCTCAAAGCGAACGACATTCGAGAAGGTATAAACCCTAAAACTGCTCATTAGCCTATTCACTAGACTCTCCTTTACAGCGCGTTCCATCTCAATCACTAAACACACCTCTCTCTTGTCCTCAACTACTGCGAAACTTCCGCTCACGGCAATTTTCGTCTGCAAACGTGCAGCTTCTGATTACGCTAAATTTGAAACCAACGATCAGCGCTCTGTTGAAGTAGATTTCCTCTATTCTCCTCTCCCGATGCTACGCCTCCTCAAATCCCCATAATTAAAACTCTAGGCAATTAACTGTGTCTGAATCTGCTAAAGTCACTCCTTGGCTCTATTGGGCGATCGTTCCTATCCATCGTGCTTTCATGCATCTTTATTTTAGAAAGATCACGATCGTGGGTCACGAAAATCTTCCTCAAACAGGTCCGGCTGTTTTCGCATCCAAACATTTTAGCCGATGGGATTCGCTAATACTTGCTCTATTGAGTACAGAACCCCTCAGATATATGTCTAGATCTGACCAAATGACTGGCGTTCAAGGTTGGTTCATCAGACATTTGGGTGGCTTTTCAGTCGACCCAGTGCGTCCCACAGTTTCTAGTATGCGGATGGCGATCGAGGTGCTCCACAACCACAAAAAGCTAGTCATCTTTCCTGAAGGCGGCATTGTTCGCGATCAGCCTCTACGTCCCCTCAAAACAGGGTTAGCCCGTTTAGTGTTACAAGCCGAGGCACTTTCGCCTCAGCCAATCTCAATTATCCCAATATCTCTTCACTACAGTCCTACCGATTCTTTAAGGTCTGAAGTCTTTGTTTATATTGGTCCTTCTCTCCACACTGAACAGTATCAGCAGCCAACTGACAAATTGACTGCTCAACTTTTAACCGAGGCGTTACAGGAATCGTTGCTAAGCGGTTTAGATAGCGTGAAGTAGACAACTGAGGGAGAGACGAGAAATAAAAAGCTCTAACCTCTCGAATCTCTGACAGCCCTGAATAAGTTGATTCCTTTCAAACTTCTTTACTACAACAGCTTTGGAGGC
This sequence comes from Phormidesmis sp., assembly GCA_965277365.1. Lineage (GTDB taxonomy): Bacteria > Cyanobacteriota > Cyanobacteriia > Leptolyngbyales > Leptolyngbyaceae > Phormidesmis_A. The sequence continues at coordinate 1,180,447 of CBDICO010000012.1, forward strand.
TTTACAGAAAAAAGTGCTTTTAAACACTTGACACTTTTTCTTGGGTAGTGTTATATTCATTAAGCGGTGAAGGAGGCAAGCGAAAGCGAGGCGACTTTCACCGCATAGAACCAAGACAATTGCATAGTTTGGAAGTTATAATAGCACTTAAACCTCGTCAAAGTAAATGGTTCTTAATTCTTTCGAGAATTAGGGAAAGAGCGAGAGATAAGTTTTAGGACTTATTTGGATAGTGAGCTGAACAAGCCTCATGTGATGAACAACATGGAGAGTTTGATCCTGGCTCAGGATGAACGCTGGCGGTATGCTTAACACATGCAAGTCGAACGGTCCTTTCGGGGATAGTGGCGGACGGGTGAGTAACGCGTGAGAATCTGCCTTTAGGACGGGGACAACAGTTGGAAACGGCTGCTAAAACCCGATGTGCCCTTCGGGGTGAAATATTTATAGCCTGAAGATGAGCTCGCGTCTGATTAGCTAGTAGGTGCGGTAATGGCGTACCTAGGCGACGATCAGTAACTGGTCTGAGAGGATGACCAGTCACACTGGGACTGAGACACGGCCCAGACTCCTACGGGAGGCAGCAGTGGGGAATTTTCCGCAATGGGCGCAAGCCTGACGGAGCAATACCGCGTGAGGGAGGAAGGCTCTTGGGTCGTAAACCTCTTTTATCAGGGAAGAACACAATGACGGTACCTGATGAATCAGCATCGGCTAACTCCGTGCCAGCAGCCGCGGTAATACGGAGGATGCAAGCGTTATCCGGAATTATTGGGCGTAAAGCGTCCGCAGGTGGTTTTGAAAGTTTGCTGTCAAAGCGCGAGGCTCAACTTCGTAACGGCGGTGAAAACTTCAAGACTAGAGCTAGGTAGGGGTCACGGGAATTCCCAGTGTAGCGGTGAAATGCGTAGATATTGGGAAGAACACCAGCGGCGAAAGCGCGTGACTGGGCCTGAGCTGACACTCATGGACGAAAGCTAGGGGAGCGAAAGGGATTAGATACCCCTGTAGTCCTAGCCGTAAACGATGACAACTAGGTGTTGCCCGTATCGACCCGGGCAGTGCCGTAGCCAACGCGTTAAGTTGTCCGCCTGGGGAGTACGCACGCAAGTGTGAAACTCAAAGGAATTGACGGGGGCCCGCACAAGCGGTGGAGTATGTGGTTTAATTCGATGCAACGCGAAGAACCTTACCAAGGCTTGACATGTCGCGAATCTTCTTGAAAGGGAAGAGTGCCTTCGGGAGCGCGAACACAGGTGGTGCATGGCTGTCGTCAGCTCGTGTCGTGAGATGTTGGGTTAAGTCCCGCAACGAGCGCAACCCTCGTTTCTAGTTGCCATCATTCAGTTGGGCACTTTAGAGAGACTGCCGGTGACAAACCGGAGGAAGGTGGGGATGACGTCAAGTCAGCATGCCCCTTACGCCTTGGGCTACACACGTACTACAATGCTACGGACAAAGAGCCGCAAGTTCGCGAGGACAAGCAAATCTCATAAACCGTGGCTCAGTTCAGATTGCAGGCTGCAACTCGCCTGCATGAAGGCGGAATCGCTAGTAATCGCAGGTCAGCATACTGCGGTGAATACGTTCCCGGGCCTTGTACACACCGCCCGTCACACCATGGGAGTTGGCCACGCCCGAAGTCGTTACTCCAACCGTTCGCGGAGGAGGATGCCGAAGGCAGGGCTGATGACTGGGGTGAAGTCGTAACAAGGTAGCCGTACCGGAAGGTGTGGCTGGATCACCTCCTTATAGGGAGACCTACCCGTTTTTTTTTGAGGGCTCAGTCTTATGGATTGAGTTAGTAGAGGAAAAGCTGGTCATCCCAAGGTCGTTGAGGACTTGAGTGTTGACTTCCAAGCTATGTAAGATTGGTTCGGGTTATGGGCTATTAGCTCAGGTGGTTAGAGCGCACCCCTGATAAGGGTGAGGTCCCTGGTTCGAGTCCAGGATGGCCCACCTTTACAAACGAGGGGGTTTAGCTCAGTTGGTAGAGCGCCTGCTTTGCAAGCAGGATGTCAACGGTTCGAGTCCGTTAACCTCCACTGAAAGCTGAGAGCTTTCCTCGAAGAACCGAACCGACTCAATTTCAGCAACTCATCTAATCCATAGAGAGCCTGCTGGAATGATTCCAGTCAGAACCTTGAAAACTGCATAGAAACTTGTCAGGTAGAAAGTAGTAGTCTTTCAGTGAGTAGCTCAGAAGGCAATTCATCAGAAGACTAAACAGATATCACAGACACCAATGTTGATTGATTTTAAGTGGTCAAGCTAACAAGGGCTGATGGTGGATACCTAGGCACACAGAGGCGAAGAAGGACGTGGTTACCGACGATATGCTCTGGGGAGTTGGAAGCAAGCATTGATCCAGAGATTTCCGAATGGGGCAACCCTATATACTGCCACCTGAATCCATAGGGTGGAAAGAGCGAACGCAGCGAATTGAAACATCTTAGTAGCTGTAGGAAGAGAAAACAAACGTGATTTCCCAAGTAGCGGCGAGCGAAACGGAAACAGCCTAAACCAGAGTGCATGCACTTTGGGGTCGTGGGACAGCGATATGGACTCAAGCGGCTAGACGAAGCAGTGGAATGCTGCACCAGAGGGGGTGAAAGTCCCGTAGTCGAAAGCTTAATGATACTAGTTGAATCCCGAGTAGCATGGGGCACGTGAAATCCCGTGTGAATCCGCGAGGACCACCTCGTAAGGCTAAATACTCCTGTGTGACCGATAGTGAACCAGTACCGCGAGGGAAAGGTGAAAAGAACCCCGGAAGGGGAGTGAAATAGAACATGAAACCATCAGCTTACAAGCAATGGGAGGACGATTTAAACGTCTGACCGTGTGCCTGTTGAAGAATGAGCCGGCGACTTATAGGTACAGGTAGATTAAGCCGAGAATGGCGAAGTCAAAGGGAAACCGAGTCTGAATAGGGCGTACATCTGTATTTATAGACCCGAACCCGGGTGATCTAACCATGGGCAGGATGAAGCTTGGGTAACACCAAGTGGAGGTCCGAACCGACTGATGTTGAAAAATCAGCGGATGACCTGTGGTTAGGGGTGAAATGCCAATCGAACCCGGAGCTAGCTGGTTCTCCCCGAAATGTGTTGAGGCGCAGCGGCAATGATTATAGCAAGGGGGTAAAGCACTGATTCGGTGCGGGCTGCGAGAGCGGTACCAAATCGAGTCAAACTCTGAATACCTTGTGAACAGATTGCCAGTGAGACGGTGGGGGATAAGCTTCATCGTCAAGAGGGAAACAGCCCAGACCACCAGCTAAGGTCCCCAAATCACAACTCAGTGATAAAGGAGGTGAGAGTGCCCAGACAACCAGGAGGTTTGCCTAGAAGCAGCCATCCTTAAAAGAGTGCGTAATAGCTCACTGGTCAAGCGCTCTTGCGCCGAAAATGAACGGGGCTAAGTTGTGTACCGAAGCTGTGGGATTTATCTATCGATGAATCGGTAGGGGAGCGTTCTGTTGTAGTTTGAAGCATCAGCGAGAGCAGGTGTGGACGAAGCAGAAGTGAGAATGTCGGCTTGAGTAGCGCAAACATTGGTGAGAATCCAATGCCCTGAAATCCCAAGGTTTCCTCCGCAAGGCTCGTCCACGGAGGGTGAGTCAGGACCTAAGGCGAGGCTGAAGAGCGTAGTCGATGGACAATCGGTTAATATTCCGATACTGATGTTGGATTGTGCAGAGGGACGGAGAAGGCTAACACAGCCGCATGTTGGTTGGCGGTTCAAGTGTTCGAGGTGATGAGAGTCGGTGGAAAACGACTTGAGCTGAGGCATGAGTACGAGAGTCTACGGACTCGAAGTGTGTGAGGTCAAGCTTCCTAGAAAAGCTCTAAACACGTTAATCCAAGATTACCTGTACCCTAAACCGACACAGGTGGGAAGGTTGAGAATACCCAAGGGCGCGAGATAACTCTCTCTAAGGAACTCGGCAAAATGGCCCCGTAACTTCGGGAGAAGGGGTGCCATCGAAAGGTGGTCGCAGTGAAGAGGCCCAAGCGACTGTTTACCAAAAACACAGGTCTCCGCGAAGTCGTAAGACGAAGTATGGGGGCTGACGCCTGCCCAGTGCCGGAAGGTTAAAGAAGTCGGTCAGGAGAGCAATCTTTGAAGCTGGCGACTGAAGCCCCGGTGAACGGCGGCCGTAACTATAACGGTCCTAAGGTAGCGAAATTCCTTGTCGGGTAAGTTCCGACCCGCACGAAAGGCGTAACGATTTGGGCGCTGTCTCGGAGAGAGGCTCGGCGAAATAGGAGTGTCTGTGAAGATACGGACTACCTGCACCTGGACAGAAAGACCCTATGAA
>CBDICO010000013.1:0-1765738 GCA_965277365.1 Phormidesmis sp.
GTGATCATGGTGCAATAGTACCATATCTACACCGAGATATTATCTGTGTAGATATCCAAGAAATTGCCTGACTCCGTGCCTCCGTCAGTCCGCCTATCCCCCATACGACTAAACGGAGTACCGTTATAGTCGCAGTTCTCCGGCGATCTCGATAGATTAGATGCCCGATCGGGCATCCTAAAAACGAGGGGAGAAAACTCCCCCACAAATTTTGGACATGGACTGCCTTCGCCTGAGTAAGGATGCACCCCACTACACACTGCATCCTTCAATGGGTATCGTCACTTTTGGGCATGATGGGCTGATTTTGCCCACCAGCCTTGCAGCATCAGCTTTAGCACAACTCAATCTCATGTCGGTTTTCTCGACGGCTGCAATGGGCGGCTATGGAGAAGGCGCGTTTAGCTTTGGGGCCAACGTTCAGTTTCGTCGCATTCAAATTGCAGACGCACAGAAATACAACCCGCGATCGGGCGTTCCTGCAAGTCAGCAGGACATCGGCTACGTGACCGGGAACCTCAAACTCGACGATCTTTACACCGCAGGCGTGCCGCTCTTTTCCAGCGATTACGGCACTGAGAAGTATTTGAAAGAGGCAGGCACGGCGATCGCGTTCTCGATCACCAAAGGCTTTGACGTTGACCTCTACAACAAACTTCGCACTCCCACTCATGCCTCGATCGGGGCGGTGCAGTATGGCGCTAATATGCCGCTCCGCATTGTTGCCAACGAAACACAGGGCACGTTTACCCCTTTTACTCAAGACTTGCTGATCGACGGCGGCGCGGCACTTGAAGAAGAGGATGTGCCCCCTGGTGATCTGTATGCGGTGATCTCGACCCGCGCTAAAGCTGATTATTTGGGGTCTCAGACTCCGGTTGATGCTGGGGCAGCTTACGATCGGGCGGGTCTGACATCGCTGATTCAAAAAGGTCTTCCGATCGGTCGCTGGGTCGAGCGGATGGGCTTTATGGTCGGCTCCTCCAATGTGATTGGACGCAACGGGCTACAAGCAGGCAGCAGCAATCTTGACACCGTAAGCGGGCTAGAGCCATTCTTGCCGATCGCTGGATTTGCGGCTGATTTGAGCTATTTCTTCAAGGCAGACTACGCAACACCAACTCCTCTAGGGGCGATCGTGTTCAACTTGACTTGCACTGCACTCCAAAACGTAGCGGTAGGGCAAATTGGCAGAATCAGCCTGTCTGATAACACCACGATCGCCTATGGCGTGATTTTGCGGATCGATGCCCCAAACAAGCAGATTTATATGGTGCCCTTTGCGCCCAATGGCGAACAGATTGGTTTTGACGACCTGCCTGGTGGATTGCGCTTTAGCCTGCCTCGGATTCCCTCGGTCAACGTGGGTTACAAAAAACAGGCTCTCATTTACGACACTCGCCAAATGGAAGCACCTCCCGAGGGGGCAGGCGCAACGATGGTCGGTGCCAAAGATGATCAGTCAGGCTTGATGCTGCAAATTTGGCAGGGTGGCTATGACATCAACCAGTTCAAATCATCCATGCGCTACTCGCTCTTGAGTGGCTCCACGTTTAACGACTACCGTTGCGGCTGCTTCATGTTGAGCGCCTAACACCATGCCTATTCTCTATTCTCTGGACGGAGAGGCTCGGCAAATCCCTGATAGTGTGGTCGATCGCTTTCTTTTAGAAGGCTATCGCCGCGCCCTGCCAGGGGTGCAAGCGGCTCCTGTGGTGGATGCCCCCGTCGATTTGCCTCTCTTGCCCATCAACACCGCCTCACTTAAGGACCTGATCGCATTGCCGCTAGTCAGCACCGCGATCGCTAAAAAGATCATTTCCAATCGACCCTACGCAGCGATCGAGGATTTGATCGCCAAGGCTGAAGGCGTTGATTGGACGGCTCTGCAATCTCAAATCAGTTTTTAACCGCTATGCCCCTCACCGATGACCACAAGCATCTGCTACATGAGATTTTTGAAATTCCATACGAGCCGATCGTGGTGATAGTCGGGGATGCTGGGTTTGAGGTTGCAGCATCGATGCTCAACCCGTTTGAGAACCCGGTACAGCGATTGCAAAGCGCGATCGTCTCGATTGACTCAGATGAGACCAAAGTGACGCGAGTGGCAAAGATTCTGGCTGAGTTTGAGAGTTTATCGCTTGACCCCTCACGGATCGATCGCAACGGCTATCAACTCAATCCCGCTAAGAATATCCGCCTCCTTAAGAAGCGATTATTTCCCTACACGGGGCTGATTTCGGACTCCCACGGCAGCAATCAAATGAGGGTGGGCTGATGGAACTTGCGATCGTGCAGTTTAGCGATCTCAACCTGCCTATCACCCTCAGAAACCCCACGGTGGGAGGCGTGGCTGGAAGTCCGATCGACCTTACTGGCTGTCAGGCGGTTGGGTTTGTGATGAAGGGATATATGGCGGTTGACAAAACGCCGTTGAGCTTTGTGTTTGATGGCGATCGCACGACGGGGAAGCTTTTAGTCACTCTCACCGCGACTCAAACAGGATTAATGCCCTATGGACTTTATCTCTATGAGATAAAACTGTTTGACTCGCTGGGGAAAATTGTTCGCATTCTCAAGGGCGGTGCCAGCGTTGATCCGGGGGCACCCAATGTTTGACGTAGAGTTTGCGGCTGAAGACTGGGTGATTGAGGTCAATCCTCTGACTTCTGTAGTAGAGGTGAGCAGCAGCCCGATCGAGGTGGTGGAAATGGGCGGGGTTCAGGGATTGTCAGGGGCGATCGCTCTTGCTGAACACATCGCGGCGACCAATCCTCACCCGCAATACATGACCTACGGCGAACTGGCTGCCCACGGCTGGGTGACGCGGCGGCTGGAGGTTGTGCAATCAGAGCCAATTTTATCTCGCGAAATTATTCACAACTGGACGGTTGATCCAACGTCGATCGTGGTCACGCTCCTGGACGGAGAAGTGATCACCGATCGCATCTTAATCAAAATTTCTAACCCTGGCGTTGCCATCTCAATCTCTACAGAGATCGCGATCGCGTACCGAGTCTTGCTCGGAGGGTAGTACAAGCTTGCTGCAAAGCAAGGTCGATGAGTTGATTCAAGTTCTTCGAGGTTTTACATGACGACATTCAGACAAGAGTTCGTAGGTGCTAATTATCAGGGCACCTCCGGCGTAAAAGTGCCTGCAACAGGGCAGGTTAACGGCATGGCGGTTCCTTACGAGGAATTGTCTGCAACCGAGGCAGCGCTGCAAGCGGCGATCGCTCAACTAGAGTCGTCTCTCGCGGCTTCTATTTCAAGCGGTGACGCGACTCTGCAAAGCGAAATCAGTGGTTTAAATCTGCTGACCGAAGCTCAGGTGCAGACGCTGATCAGCAGCGCGATCGTGGGTGGAGTTCGCTATAAGGGCGTGGCTCATGCAGACGAAGCAACTCCTGCGGCAGCAACAGGCACTTCAACCTTTGCCCAAGGCGACCTCTACCGGGTTTCGACCAATGGCTCAACGGCGTTTGGGGTTGGTCTGAGCGCGGGCGACTATGTGCTCTACAACGGTTCCGCCTGGGACAAGATTGACAGCACTGACCCGTCGGTGAGTTCTGGCGATAGCGTGGTTGTGGTCACTCAGACCGGAGACAACCAGTATTCGGTTAAAATTGCTCAAAGCTTCCTCGATCGGATTGCGGGAATCGAAACCAATCTAGCTGGCGAAGTCACTCGCGCAACTGCGGCAGAAGCAGCTTTGGCAACCGGGGCAGCGACGATCTCGACCAATTTAGCCAGTGAAGTGACTCGCGCTGAAGCGGCTGAAGCGGCACTTGCAGGCAGAGCTACCGCGATCGAGGCAGTTAACGCCACTCAAGAAAACGACCTGTTAGCCATAGACGGCAGACTGGACACAGCAGAAGCCACGATCTCATCTCAGGGTTCTGCTCTTTCTGGCAAGGCTTCCACCTCTGCTCTCAATGCGGTTGTTTCTAATCAAGCCACTGTTGACGCGGCTCAAAATGCGGCGATCGCGCTCAAAGCTGATCAGTCTGCGGTTGATACGATCGTATCGGCTCAAGCCACAACTGATGCGGCTCAAAATGCGGCGATCGCGGCTGAAGTCACGGCTCGAACCAATGCTGACACGACTCTGCAAACCAACATCACAGCAGAAGCCACGGCTCGCGCTAGTGCGGTTTCTGGATTGGAAGCAACGGTGACAGCAGGTGATGCGACTCTGCAAAGCGCCATTGACGCTGAAGCAACCGCTCGCGCAGCAGGTGATGCAACCCTAACCACCACCGTTGGCACCAAAGCAAGTCAGGTCGATTTGGCTCAAGAAGTCAGCGATCGGACTAGCGCTGACACTACCCTGCAAAGCGCCATTGATGCTGAAGCGACGGCTCGCGCTAGTGCTGTTTCGGGTGAAGCCACGGCTCGAATTGCAGGTGATGCTGCGCTGCAAAGTGCGGTTGATGCTGAAGTGACAGCCCGCACCAGTGCTGATGCGACTCTACAATCTGAGATCGATGCTGAAGCGACGGCTCGCGCTAGTGCTGTTTCGGGTGAAGCCACGGCTCGAATTGCAGGTGATGCGACGCTGCAAAGTGCGGTTGATGCTGAAGCGACGGCTCGAATTGCAGGTGATGCTGCGATCAACACCAGCTTGACGGATGCTCGTGCCACGATCGTTACTCACGGCACCGAAATCTTGGCTCTGCAAAGTGACAAGATCGATCGGACTTTGGCGGTGAGCGCGATCGCTCAGTCTCATGCCGCGCTCGAAAAAGACGAGTTGCTGACGAATGGCGTGTGGGATGCCTCTAATCATGTAACGCGCTTTTACGTGCCTGGGTTCTCTTCGGCGATCGATTGGAAGGTCTTCCCAATCAACGAGGTTGTTTCTCCCTACAGACAAATGCCTCTGCCTGAGATTTGCTATTACACCTACGCAAATCTGCCTTCCACTGCTCCTAGTGGACTCGATTCGTCTAAATCCTATGCGGAAGTTTCGATCTTCAGCCCGACGCAATACCCCGACAACGCCCTCGTGGTGTGGTGCCGCCGTAAGCCCAGCCTTGTAGCTTTAGCTGCGTTGGTCGATGGGTTTGCAACGGTGAGCAGCCGAGACATCACACTGTTTAATGCTCTGAACTGGAGTGCAACCAACGAGAGCGACTACACCTACTATTCAGATAGCGGGCTGACCTTCTCAATGAGTCACCTCTACGATGGCAACCTCAACTTTCCGATGAACGCGCTGACCCCGGTGATCTCCAATGGGATTACTCGGTTGAATGTGCAGGTCGCGATGAGCGCGTCGAGCTACATCAACCGCCTCTTGATCCGCAACGGTAGCGACGGTGGTGGCATCTACGCTGCAAGAGCTATCAGAATCCTCAACGGCTCAACAGAGCTTTACAGTGGAGCAGTTCAGCCGGATACAGGTTCACTCCAGACGATCGACTTAACGGGGGTCAGTGCGCTGAATGCTCCGTTAAGCACCTTCACGATCGAGCTATCTCAAACGCTCGGCAACGGGATGTCTGTGAATGAAATCCAGCTAAAGGCTTACTTCATTGAGGAATTGCAAGTCTTCCGCTTTCTTCCACGCTATAACGCCTAATCACACTCGCCCGATCTCTTTCTTGAGATCGGGCACCCATTCTTAGGAGATCTTCTCAATGAAACCCGAACTCAAAGCAAAGTTTCTGCAACATTTAGCAGGCAGGAAGAAAGACCAGGGCTTCACCCTGATTGAACTGCTGGTGGTGATCATCATTATCGGCATTCTGTCTGCGATCGCTCTGCCTTCTTTCTTGAACCAAGCCAACAAAGCCAAGCAGGCTGAGGCTAAACAGTATGTCGGTACCCTTAACCGAGTACAGCAAGCCTACTATTTGGAGAAAAGCCAGTTCGCGTCTGACTTGACGGCTCTGGCTACCCCAGTGCCCTCCCAGACAGACAACTATGCCTACACGTTTACGGCGGCTGCTGAGAACGTGATCAGCTACGGCACCTCCAGCAAAGAGGCTCTCAAGTCTTATGCAGGCATGGTGGCAATTTCGGTGGTGACAGCATCCAGCGATGCGACTACCACGGCGGTTTTGTGTGAAGCAAACACGCCTGCGGCTGCAAAAGCAGCAGACCCCACGGCACCTCCGGTTAATTCTGCCGATCGACCTAGCTGTGGAGGTGGCACCACCGCCCTTTAAAGGGTTTTGAGTTTTAACGCTAGTTGGCGATCGTGAGAGTGCACGATCGCTTTTTTCATTGACCAAATAGGTCGAGGGTAAAAGAGCTAGTGCTTCCTTTTGCATCGATCATGTGGCAGCCGGAGCCTCCGGCATGAGGCTAACCCGCGCGATGAGAATGCCGCGATAAACATTCAAAGGGTTGGGGCATCAACCCTTAAGTTAGGTGATGTTAGACAGGCTTTGCCTGCAATTGCTGTTGGCAAGAAAAGACCTTTGCATCATCGACACCCGATCGAGGGCGAGCACCATTACCGCTATGGCTTCAGCCGTCATGCTCATTCAACAGGAAGTTGATGCGCGCGATCGTGATCGATTGAATGAGCAGGCATCAATCCTTCCCGCCTAACAAATCTGGCATCTCTGACTTGCTCACAGACCCCAAATAATGTCTGACCATCGTTTCAGGTCGGTTGCCTGCATATTTTGCAGCTTCAGCGATCGGCATTCCTTCGGCGATGCCGTGACTCCAAACCGTGTGACGAGTGGTATAACGGTAGAGAGCAATTTCTGTAGTAGAGCCTCTACAGTGCTAGGAATGCCTATCTGACCCGCAGCGTGGTGACACCGTGGCAGCAATTGGCTACTCCAATCAAGACAAGTAGCGCTAGTCTTCGGAACCACAGATTTCGTGAGAACCGTGTCGCGTTGCACTTGGCTGTGACCCACGGATAGATTCTGTAAGCAACCTAAGCGTTGTTTACCGGGGTTAGGAACTAGCCTCGTCAAACGCCGAGGAAAAGCCTCTATTTTCTGTGCGAGATTTCTCAGCATGGTTGGTAAGCGGTTCCAGCGAAGCGTAAGGAGCAAGGATCGGTCTAGCGTGTTCGGAGGAAACTCCGACCTCAGCGAAGCGGGTCGGAGCAGTTCATTGAGATCGTCTTTGGAGGGATGATTCGTCGCATCTATTCAGGTCGATCGTGTTCCCTTTGGGCTGATATTAAGGACTTTTTGAGGACAAATTGCAAAATTAACAGGTGATTAGTTTATACATCACGATCGCCCTCCTTCTTCTTGTCCGACCAACTCATCACCAGATCCAGAAGCGCTTGCACCTCATCGGCGGAACCCGCGATCGCAATCACCAGCCCATCACAACCAGGGCGAATCTCTGTACTAGCTGTCCCTTGCACCTGTCCGGGCTTCAAGTTGTGGTGATTGTCTGGTGGGTGCATTGCTAAGATTAAAGGTTTCTTAATCCCTTTGGCGATCAGGAGCAGGGTTTCAGCCGCATCTGTGAGCGGGTCCATCTGTATTGGTTTGCTGGGTTTGCCAAATCCTTTAGTCATTGCGATCGTCCTCCTCTGTCGCCCAAAGGGTTGTAGCTCCGCGCATTTCTCGAAATTCTTGAATCACCTGGTCTACCTGATTAGGTTCTAGCCCCAACTCTTCGAGCAAAAACACCGTGAGATAAGCTTCGGCTTCACCCCCAAAGGTCATTTCAATCATCTGCATTGCGGATTCTCGAATCGCATCGGGGCGCATTGGTTCGCCATCGATATTCAGGGTCAAGCTGGGTAGGTTGGTTGATAGCCGCTTCGATCGGTAGTGTTGCAGGAGTTGCCCTGCTTGCTCTGGCGAAGAACCGATCCTGTTTTTTGCCCATTCAACAAGTTGGGAATCAATCATTGCAGCGGCGGCAACTTGCATGATGCCAGCCGCATGATCCATTGCCTCTTTTACCGTCATCTGTGTTTTGTTTTTGCCCCACTGGATTCGCACATAGGGTTCTCCATTGCGAAGGGCGACCATTGAATCAATGTCGATACGATCAGCTTCGCTGCGGGGAACCCGTTCGCTGCTGGGCGATTTGCCAAATCCTTTAGACATTACGATCGTCCTCCTCTTAGAGGGTCAATTCCTAGCTCTAGAGCAGACCCTAGCCAAGCGTCTAAATCTTCTGTCGTTTTGATTTCACGGACGCTCGATCGTAGCCGTGCTAAATCTTCTTTTTGCTCAGGCAGCACCTGCCAACCGTCAAAGTCTGCCCAGTGTTGGCAATAGGTTCGGAGATGGTTGATCAAGTCATCGTGTAGTGGCAGACGATTAAACAGTCGATGAACGGCGATCGCTAGCATTCCAGACTGTTCGTTTCTCCAATAGAGCAGCGTTTGCGATTCAGGATGAGGATAGCCAACTTGAGGTGTATTCATAGCGTTGTTTGTGTCGTTAAACCTTATGTGATTAAATCGGTTGTTTTATCGATAGCTAAATCCTCTTTTGAGCAAATCGCCACCACTTACCGCTATCTGGCACCCCCCACTCAATCGCGATCGAGCCAGCCTCAAATGCTGCTTTGTGTCGCCACTCGGCATGGAGAACTAAATTCGCTTGTACCCATTCAGGACAGTCGAGCACTTTCTCGGCGTATCCCGTAGGGACCGGTGGCTCTATTTGCTTCTTCTTGCTCATAGAACCTCGTGATACGTGACAGACCAACACTCCTTTTTGAAGCCAAGGGGTTTATTCATGATTGATACTCCTTTTAGAAATCTCTGACTCGATTTGCTCTAAAGACAGTCCCGAAAGGCTTGGAAATCTGTCCATATACCAGGAATAGTCAGTGTAGTCAGGCGTATCGATATCCACAGCCCACAGCCCCGGCTCGGACTCGAATAGAAGAATTCGAGGATTGGCTCGGCTTGATCTATGTCGTTGAGAGATTTGCTTGCTCATATCGGTGTCCTTCGCCGTAAATATATAGTTCTTCAGTTTGGTGGACACGGCTACGCTGCAACAGGTGCGTAAGCTGCCGCGTTATCTCGCTCGGCTTTTGCCTCGTGATCGCGCTTGAGCCAGCAATCAAAAACTTCCTCTCTTCCGTCCTCTGGAGGAAAATAAACGTAGACGCGCTGACGATCGCCCCTCGAACCCAACCGCCCCCCATACATCAATTCAGTGCCCACCATGCGGTGAATCTTCTGCACGATGCTCATGGGGGCATCGTCTTCACGAACTCCAAACCCTGCGATCGCTTTGGTTGCCCAAGCGTCCTGTTTGCAAACTTTCTCAGCATGAACAACCGCAGGGTGATCAGCGCTGTAAAGTTCAGCCGGATCGCACAACGCCTGGTAGTTCACCGCTTCCAGGAATCGCAGTTTTGCGCCTAGCTGAGTGCGATTAAACGAGGGATACCAAATCTCGCCACTCTTGATGGCGCTATGGGCGTTTTGCTGCTCACGGTGCTCAAAAAACTCTTTTCCAACAGTCAAGAAGTAGTGCAGCCTTAGCTGGGGATGCCAGCCATCATCATCTTTCTGGATCAAATCGGTGGACACCGGGATTCCGTAGCGTTTCCAAAGCGTCCACTTGCGAAGCTGATAGCGATCGGACTTTGAGCGACTTTTCTTGCTCTTGAGTTCCTCGCCCTTGCTATCTGAAACTAATTCCTCGTCAGCGATGCTCTGCTTTTCTTCCTGGTAGCCTTCGTCGCGAGTGATGATCAGTGAATCAATGAGTTCAGTGGACACGATCGCTTCTGGCAATCGAATTTCATAGCCCTCTTGCTCTAGCCCCTCGATCAGCGACTCTCGATAGCTAAACATCTCGCTGTTGAGCCGACACGCCATCTCAGCCCAGGTGTTGAGCGCTGCGTCGTTGGTTTTAAATTCATCCTCCTCAAAGTCCCACCCAGAGCGGCGAAGTTGAGAGATGTTGGCTTGAGCAACCTTGGCTTGCGACTGGATCAGCGAATACTTTGAGGCAGAGCCGTTGCCCACGCTGCCCACGCCATAGGATGCTGCCCAAACATGACGAGAGCAGTTATCGCGTACCCGTGCTAACGGCTGCTGAGTTGCTGTTACTCCTGACACCCCCCAAAAACAGCCCCAAACTGAATCGAAATGATTGCGAATGTCGATCGACACTCCGGTTTCAATGGAAGGAGTTGCGATAATTATGTCGTAGCCAAATAAAGATTCTCGCAGTTGAGCGTATTCAATCCGCTTCGCCTCCCATACCTCATCGTCGGGTTTGGCTGTTGGGTTGTCGCCTAGCTGCTTTCGCAGGTTGTTAAATTTGCTGGTGCTGGCAATCCAGCCATAAGCGGGGTGAGACGGGTCAGAGATCGTATCTGAGTCAATCCTCAAGATTTTCTTATTGGGATGGCGCTTGAGGATGTCTTTCTCAAAGTTGACCGCGCTCCAGGTCGATTTGACTTTCTGGCTGTGAGTCGTGACAAACAATCGATCGCCCTCGTCTACCGCTTCATTGAGGGCGCTATACCAGGCTCTAGGATTGGCTTGAGGATAGTGGTAGCAGATGCGGTGATTAGGGTTTTGCCATTCGTTGACGACGATCCAAGGCTTAACCCAGAGTTCGGCTTCTGCGGTCTTGAGCACGAATTTGATGGACACGTCCGTTAGGTCTGCGTCCATCAAAATCACCTTGCCGTGGGGACTGGTGAGAGTTTGCTGAAAAAGCTGCCTGAGTTGCTTGAGAATCGTGATCCGATGTTTGTTCACTTCGGTGTTGGCGCTTAACAGGTGCCAAAACACCTGCTCTGCTTCGTCAACGATGACGATCGCGTCTTCCCAGTCAGAAGCGTTAAACTTCGCCTGTGATTCTGGATGCAGTGAGTCAATGCACAAACCATAGCCAAACAGATCACCTTCTTCAGAACTGCGAAGCTCGGTGACATAGGGAATGTAGACGCGATCGCAGATCGCTTGACCCAACTGAACGCGGTGGGTGAGCAGTAGCACGCGCTGCCCTCGTGCCATCGCTTGCTCAACGACTCCGATCAGCGCTTCAGTTTTGCCGCTGCCCTTGGGCGACTTTACACCGATGAGTTTTGCCGTGTCAGGCGGGTTCAGGGTTCCGAGATAGCGCTGATTGAGCCGGACTGCAACCTCGTGAGTCAGGTGCTTGTAGATGCTGGTTTGCCACTGGCTAAGACGCAAAGCTTTGCTGTGCAGGGCATCAAACGCCGCCCCGCCTCTTGCGACGACAAAATCATCAACGCCCTTTTCAGGACCGGGCAGAGTGATAACTTTGGGATCGGCTTTGCTGCCACTGAGAAGGCGACAAAGCTTTTTAGTCTCCGATCGGATGTCACGAGCCGTTTTCTGATTCGTTTCGTAGTCAAAGCAAATATTGACGACTCGATCAAGGTTTGCAAATGCCGCGATATCAGCAATCAACTCAGGTTTAATCAGTGGATTTCCTAATCGATCATTGCTTCTTGCTGCGCTCCTGAACCCCGGCAAGGCGATCGCCGCATAGCCCAAACTCAGCAAACACCCCGCTTTTTTCTCCCCTTCGCAGAGAACGATCGGAACATTGCATTCTAGAACCCATTGCCAGAACGATGAGCCGGAGACGGGGATGCCACAGCGATCGCTGACGAGTTGCCAAATCCGATCGGGGACATCTAAAAATGTCGCACGGCTCGAAACCCCATAAGGGCTGGCGTATTTTTGGGGCTTGTTCTTTTTACGATCGATAAATGGGATATCCGGCTTAAATCGCCCCCACTCCATCGGCTTGAAGTCATTGAGCGGGTCAACGCCGTTCACCCACCAGCCGCGTATATTCTGTTTGACTTGGTTGCCAAACCGGACAACTTTCCAGTTGAGGCGTTCAGCGATCGGGGCGCTGGCTTCTCTGCTATTCTCGTCAATCGCTAGATCTTCTAAGGTGCGAACGTTGAGCGTAACGATGTCTGCATCAACGCCGCTCCCTTGCTCCCATTCAAAACGATGATCGTTCTCAATCCAGCAACACTGCTCAGGGCGAGGAAGGTTCATTCTTCTGTACCTCCCATCCAAGAGATGCCCCACCAATCAGATTTGCTCTTTGCTTCGCCTGTCGCGATGCACTCCGAGCGAATCTCTTCTAGGCGGGAAGAGAAGTACGGCATCTCAACACCTTGACTCTCTAACGTCTCTAGTTCGTCATAGATGTAGTTGATGACACCCTCGATCGCCTCCTCTAAAGTGCAACAGCTTGAACCGTATTTATAGTCTTGCCATTGACAATTCCAGTTTTGGGCTGCTGGGTCATAAGCGGTTGCGGGTGGCGTTCCACCGGGTTTTGCTTGTGCTAAATTTACTTGATTCTCTTGCGGTTCACTGATGCGTTCTGATTGATTCATTGTTATGATAGCTGTAGTATTAGTTATTCGGTTGCGGCTCCTGATAAGAGCCGCTATTTTTTTTGACTAAGGTTCGTTCGCCTCCGACTTTTCTAACCACTGCACATAAGCCGCCAACAGCGCGATCGCTGGCTCCTTCAGGCTCAGAGGAAGCTTGATCGGTTGCGCCCTCCCTGACTCGATATCTCGAAGTTGGTTTTCTAGCTCGATCGCTTGCAGTTGCGCTTCACTCGGAAACTCAACCGGGCTGGCATCAATCACCCCCGGCAGTGGGCAAACGCCGTAATAGCGAGGGTTCGTGAGCAGCTTTTCTTGAATCAACGGCATATACAAATCGGGAAAGCTATATTTCTTGTGGATGCGAGTCACCATGTTTTTGAGATGCCTTCGCTGTTTGCGCTCTAAAGGGTGGGGCTTGTAGGGTTTGGGCTTGTAGCTAGCCGCAGTGCTTGGAGTCGGCTCTACGTCGGGGCAATCCCACCAGGGCGGCGGCAACCCGTTTCGGCGGTTGTATTCAGAGCGAATTGTTCTGATGTCTTCGGTCGCGATGTCTACGCAGTTTTTCCAGCCGCGCCCTGGGAATAACTCATTCGCAACTGCTAGAAATGCTTGCCCTTCAGCCCGAACTCTCGCAAACATCGCCTCTTTCTCAGGATCAATCTGGGGTGCTGGAATAGGCGGCGGTGCAAATAGAGTGAGTTGCTCGGTCATTGGCTTACCTCTTCTCCAACCCACTCGTGAATTGATTGTTCTGCACGGTTGAAGGTTGAACCGTGCAGAAACTCTGATCGTCGTTGGCATCGTCTTTTCCAGTCGAGATGCTGAGCGCAATTGGGACGACCCAGTGTGCGGGTTTTAACGGTAGAAGCGTTGCGAAGTTGGACGTAGCGATAGACACGCTTGCCCTTGCACTGCTCGCTTTCAACCAGCCAGCAATTAGCAGGGGCAACACTGCCGGAACTACGAACAGCATCACTTAAGGACTGCAAGCGCTGCAACTCTGCTTGCAGATAGAAAAACGGAGGCGGAAAGCTGGATGTATCACGATGCACACCGTCAAACGGATGCACAACAGTTGTCGCTATGCTAATATTCTTCATATCGGGGTTAATTGCTAAAGACTACCTTGAAGAAAACTATTCAGTCAGTCCGTTAAACTGACTGAAACTTGAAATCGATCGCGACCCATCACAGTCACGATCGATTTTGTTTAAGCAGATGAGAAAAAGATTGTCATGAGCATTATTTGAATGAGTGAATGGTTGCAACCCTTGCGAAGTCTGGGGGTGAGTCGCTTCTTTGTTTATTCGGGCTAATGAGCGATCGAAGCTTCTGCCACTTGATTGAGCCGTTGCCTCGCTGTGTGTGCGATATGTCTTTCGATCGCCTCGCTTACAAAGTTGCGAATCTTCTGCCCGTTTTGAGCAGAAGCAATTTTTGTCCGGTGATGCAGCTCGATCGGGATGTTTACGTTTAGCCCGTAAGGTTCTTTATTCATCGGTTTTGATTGGTGAAAAGCTGACGGGAACAACCGCCTTGGTATTGGCTAATCGAATAATAACACTTCTTATAAAAATACAAACAAGTCTTTTGACATCCTCTACAACCTAGCTTCGCTAAGGTTGCAGATTCCTTCCCCTTTCGCAGGCACTTGGGCTTGTTGACATCCTCACCGTCCTAAAGGAGCGGTGATTCCTAAGACTCACGACTGGGTTAGACCCCTCGATCGGGCTTGGTTAATCATCGAAGCTCACCCCAAAATCAACTTTGAAGAATCCTTCAAGCTTGCGGAGCAAATCAGCCGATATGACCATATCTCGATCGCCAACGATCCGATTCCAGTAGGTTCGGCTGATATCCACAGATCGAATTACCTTCTCGATCGACAATCCACTGTCGGTTTGAGCTTGCTTAATCCGCTTGCTCAGGGCAGGAACTTCTATCTCGCGCTTAACAATTTCTCTAACTATCAAAACAGGCACCGTGGAAACCTCTCAAATAATTGTACTGCCTGATTGTAGTCCGCTTGCTCTAACGTTGCAAGTAGAAACTTTTAATTACCACTTGACAGATAACAACCAACTGGTTTATATTGATTGACATGAGGCAACACCTCACCGCCTCCCCGGCGCAAAGGGCGCAGTACTGGGTCAGCTACCAGAATAAAAACGGAGAAAACTGAGTACACCGACCACTATCTAGGAGACAACGACCATGAGCTTTATCCCCGACTATCTCAAAGAGCAAGCCGCCGCCGACGTTGATCGCACTGGAGAGGTTTCTGACGCAACCAAAGAAGCGATCGCCGCATGGGTTGACAGTCAAAACGACGACTAGCGCGATCGCATTCAACGCCATCCAACCCGCTACAGAGTTCCGTCAACGGATCAACACTGCCAAGTCTGCCCTGCTCAATTAATTCCCCGTCCAATGGCAGCGATCGACGCTAAAAGCCCTGCCAAACCAAAACCCGCCAAGCTCCTAGTTTCTAAGGCACAGAGCGAGGCGGGTCAAACGAAACCCCAATGACGAGGTAAATCAATGCTATCAGCAACAGTTCAAAACGTCGATCGAATTCCTTCCAATGACGAGCGCGGCTCCGGTCGCATCTCCTCAACTCCAACCTGTTCACAGTGCTTCGACTTCCTTGACGGCATCTGCAAGCTAAAGGCTTCCGCCGATTGGGGCGACGACTCAAAAGTCAGTCCAAAGCGTAACGCTTGCGTCTTTGCCCGAATCCTGCCCTTCTAGACCGCTTGCCCAGTGTCCGCGCCTTGGGCAAGCGCACCACAAAACTTGCAGCCATGACCACAGAACAAATCCAAAATCAAATCTACACCGTTGGCTCGATCGCTTTCCTCAAACAGGTTCACGATGCCTTGGTCACGATCGCCAAACACGACCCGCTATCGGCTCATCTTGCCGCCGAACTTGAAGAACTCATTATCTATCAAGAAGCTTAATGAACAACCGAAACCTATCAGACCGCCCGATCGCGTTCAGTCACAACAACACCTATAGCGAGTGGTGGGTCGGTCTAGTTCCTGCCAGCTTCCGATATCTGCAACTGAGCCTTTATCACCCTCAAGCGCGGCTCATTCACTCTCACAGTTCGGGCGCATCTGCTTGCTATCGAGTTGAGATTGAAAACTACGAACCCACCAAAACGATCGAGCAACTCGTTCAAAACTATATGTTCGGAGGTTAACCGTGAAAGTCAAAATCGCCCTCGAATACCTCAACCTGCTGATCGGTGAGTTTCCAGAAGCCTTCTATCGATCGGGTTCTCGGTTTCGACTCAAGCCCCAAGAAAAAATCGAACTCAAGCAACTCTACGATCAGCAATAGTCCCCCGGCTGCCAGCCTACAGCCGCAAGCGAAGGCATGCGGGCGCAAGCTCCCCGCCTGGTTCACTGTTCACAAATTCAAACGGCGATCGCTCTTCCTTCCACAGACCAGCGATCGCCGTCAACCCTCAAACATCTCAAGGAGTCACCTACAATGCTACGTCAACTATTACTCGTTTCCGCTCTGACTGCTTCTCTTTTGACTGGCTTGGCTGAAACCGCCAAAGCGGAAAGGGTCTGCACAACTGGCAACTCTGGCACAGTCTGTGTCGATACTCCTGACACGGGACCAGTGATCGTGACTTACGACCCCAACAAAAAGAAAAGCAGCGACAAAGATCCGGCTCCCAAGAAAGCGATCGATCGAGACAAGTCAAAAGGCACAAAGTTCAACCCCTGCCCTGAGCCAACTTCTTGTCCAGAACCTACCAGTGGCATCGGAGGCACTGGAACCCGCTAATCTCTGAAAATTAGGAAGCTCGATCGGGTGTCCGATCGAGCTTCCTAAACCTTCTAGTACCCCACCCCCAAACTCATGAAAACTGCAATTATCTATCATCAAGTTAAAGACGGCATCGACTGTCCTGACGGAATCGCGGCTGCATGGGTCGCTCGTCGCAAGTATCCTGATGCTGAATTGATTGGGGCTTGCTACGGTGGCAACACCCCTAGAATTGTCAGCTACGAATACGATCCCAATATGTACCCGATCGACGTTGTTCACTACGATCGCGTCCTGGTTGTCGATTTTTCATTCCCGATCGCAACCCTGAACGAATGGAAAGCCGCAGGCGTTCAGGTGACAGTGATCGATCATCATAAAACTGCGATGAATGATTTAAGCCAGTTTGAGAGCGCTATCTTCGACATGGATGAATCAGGCGCAACGCTGACATGGAGTACGTTGTTCCCATTGGAGCCAACTCCGTTGTGGTTGGAATACGTCAAAGACCGCGATTTGTGGAATTTTAATCTGCCCTACTCAGAAGAAATTCATGAGGCGGTTGCGTTTATGGGTCGAAGCTTCAGGCAGATTGATTTCTATTGCAGTCTTGAAATTGGAGCCTTGCACGGTTCTTTGGTGCCGATAGGTCAGCACCTGCTGAAGCCGAAACGCGATCGCATTGCCGCTCTCGCTCAAACAGCATTCAGTTCAGTTGTTTTAGGCAAGAATGTTTTGGCAGTGCAGCTTGAATCAGGAGATGTGCGGCTTGCCTCTGACCTTTGCAGCGTCCTTTACAAGCAGAATCCAGAGAAAGACTTTGTGCTGACTTATAGCTGGAATGAAGGCGCTAAAAAGTTTGATGTGTCGCTGCGATCGGATAAGAACGGGAATGATTTCGACGTGAGCGCGATCGCTAAAACCTTTGGCGGGGGTGGGCATAAAAATGCTGCTGGTTGCCAAGTTGAAAAACTGAGTGACTTATTTGACGATCATTGACATACTCCCCGGCGTGAACGCACGGGGATTCTAAGCTCAAACAGCAATTGCAGGCAAAGCCTGTCTAACATCACCTAACTTAAGGGTTGATGCCCCAACCCTTTGAATGTTTATCGCGGCATTCTCATCGCGTCCGTTTACAGACTGACAGGACGGACATCGCCATTCACGAACATCTAAAGCCAACTCTTTCAAGATGTGCCCACAATTTGAGCAAGTCTTAGAGGATGGATACCATCGGTCGATGAAGACAACCTGCTTTCCTTTTTTGAGAGCTACCCATTCGAGAATTTTCAGAAACTCGCCAAACGCCAAATCTGAGATCTTGCGTCCCCAAAGACGCTGCATTCCCTTGAGATTCAACGTTTCAAAGCACAAAACATCAAATTGATTCGTTAGGTCATGTGCCAACTTCCAGAACCAATCAGAGCGGCGATTTGCCACGTCTTCATGCTTGCGAACCAAGTTCAACCGAGCGCGTTCTCGGTTGGCTGAACCTTTCCGCTTCTTGGAATGATTGCGACTGGCTTTCTTGATGGCATTGAGCGATTGTTTCAGGAATTGCGGCGATTCAATCTGGGAGCCATCAGAGACGGTGAGGAACGTTTTCAAACCGAAATCAAATCCAGCGATTCTACTCGTCTCGAATTTGGTTTCAGGCTCATCAACGCTGTCCACCACGATGACCATAAACAATTCTCCGAGTGGAGTCCGTTTAATAGTGAGCGTCTTGACCGTGCCCTCAATCTCTCTGGAGTTCCAATACTGAAACACGCAATTCCCAATCTTGATGCGATTGCCGCCCAAGAACTTGTAGCCAGCTTGCTTGAGTGTGAAAGACTTATCGAAAAGCAGGCGTAAAACCCTGATCCCTTCAGGGCAGGGATATAAGCCGTGAGCGCTCGATCCAGCGCTCAATCTCCTAGATATCGACACAGAAAGATTCTCA
Organism: Phormidesmis sp.; assembly: GCA_965277365.1. Taxonomy (GTDB): domain Bacteria; phylum Cyanobacteriota; class Cyanobacteriia; order Leptolyngbyales; family Leptolyngbyaceae; genus Phormidesmis_A. The sequence continues at coordinate 18,047 of CBDICO010000013.1, forward strand.
ATACATCTTATGTCAAGCGTGATAACATAAGACTGAGCTAAAACAGGAATCAATCATGCTCGTTTTGGAGTTCAAAGCTTACGGAAAATCACAGCAGTTCAGCGCCATTGATGAGGCGGTTAGAACTGTTCAATTCATTCGCAACAAAGCCCTGCGCTTCTGGATGGATGGGTTGGGCAAGACTCAATACGACCTCAACAAATACTGCGCTGTGCTTGCGAAAGAGTTTCCATTTGCTGACGAACTCAATTCAATGGCGAGACAAGCTAGTGCAGAACGAGCCTGGTCAGCCATTGCTCGGTTTTACGACAACTGCAAAAAGAAGATTCCTGGCAAGAAAGCCTTTCCCAAATTCCAGAAAGATAACCGCTCTGTTGAATATAAGTCGTCAGGATGGAAGCTTGCTGAGAACCGGAAAGCCATCACGTTCACCGACAAGAAAGGAATCGGCAGACTCAAGCTGAAAGGCACTCGTGATCTGCACTTCTATCAACCTGACCAAATCAAACGGGTCAGATTGGTCAAGAGAGCAGATGGTGTGTACGTTCAGTTTTGCGTGGATGTAGACCGAGTAGAAGTGATTGCACCGAGTCATCAAACCATCGGGCTAGATGTTGGGTTAGAGAGCTTCTACACCGATTCAATGGGCAACAAGGTTGAGAATCCTCGGTTCTACCGAACTGGGGAAATCAAGCTGAAACGGAAACAAAGACTGGTTTCTCGCAGAATCAAAGGGTCTAGCAACAGGCGGAAAGCGAGAACCTTGCTAGGAAGAGTTCACCTCAAGATAAGTAGACAGCGTAAAGACCATGCGGTGAAACTCGCACGGTGCGTAGTCACATCTAACGATGTAGTCGTCTACGAAGACTTGAGGATTAAGAACATGGTCAAGAATCACTGTCTCGCTAAATCAATTAACGATGCGGGATGGTATCAGTTCAGAGTTTGGTTAGAGTATTTCGGCAAAGTGTTTGGCAGAATCACCATTGCGGTAAATCCTGCTTACACGTCTCAGGAATGCTCGAACTGTGGCGCAATCGTGAAGAAGTCTCTATCGACCCGCACTCATGCTTGTCAGTGTGGCTGCGTCCTAGGCAGAGATCATAATGCCGGAATAAACATCCTTAACTCAGGATTGGGCACCGTGGGGCACACGGGAACCTTTGCACTTGATGCAAGCAACGCTTCTGGAGATTTGACCTCTACCCTGGCTGGAGCAATCCTGTCAGGGCAAGTTGAATCGTAGAGAGAAGAATCCCCGTGCGTTCACGCCGGGGAGTGTCAAACCCAGCCAACGAATAGATACACACAAAAACCGCCAGTGGCTTAGGCTGGCGGGAGACGATAGAACTTCATATATGCTGTGCGGCTAGAGTTCCCTTCAAATTGGGAAACCTGAACATATACAAGGACTGCCCTCGCCTGAGTAGGGATGCACCCCACTACACACCGCATCCCCAAATGACCGACGCAATTTTAGCTTTCCGAACAATTACCCGTTGTTTTATTGGCAGACAGGTTCAGATCGATGGAGTAACGGTAATCCTTCCGATCGCGATCGCCTCTAATCCGATGGAGATCTCCATCAACCCAGGCGACAAGATCGAAAAGGTCATGACTAAGTCGTGCGATGGTCGCGAAGTCATCGACTTCACCTATCCCAAAGGCTCTGAGCCAGAGATCGAAATCAAGTTTGGCATGGCGGTGATGGAGCTTGAATCGCTCCTACATGGTCACGTTGTTGCCCCTGCTACAGGTTCCGTTACGGTGATGGCATTGGCTGAGTTTAACTCGGCTTCGATTCCTGCTGTTCGTCCTGCGGGCACGATCGGGCAGTCTGTGACTGATCAAATCGGGGCAACCAGTAAAGCGTTAGCGTCCTATATTGATCCGCTAACCAAGGTTGCCAAGAAAATCACGATCGAAGACACGACCGCGACGCTAGTGGGCGATCAGATGTCGATCGGTGCGGCAATGGCGTTCACGGTTTCTCCTGAACTGGCAACCAAAGCCGTTGATATCAAGGTTTGGGTTCCCACGCCTGTTACGGGTGCCACGGTGGTTACAGCCACTCCGATCGGGCTAATTACCGTCTTTGCCCAGGGCATTGATTTTGACAGCCAGGCACGGACGGTTTCAGCGAAAAACTGCTCACGCACCGAGAGCAGCGCTATCACGAGCAACCCCGATCGGACAATCAAACTCAGCATCTTGACAGACGTAACGAGCCTTTCCGGGCTTGGCTACGATATTGTCTCAATTCCTTTAAAGTCGGCGTGCTAAGGTGAAACCCTTTCAGCGATTGGACTTTATTGACGGGAGCTTCTTATTGATAGAGGCTCCTACGCTCGATCGAGCCTCCAAAATCAGAGCCTATCACGTTGAGCTTCTAACGCTCGTGCAGGGCTTTGACTATGCCTATCTGCCCCAAACAGACCCGATTCTATTCGGCAACTTTGAGCCATACTATGCGGCGATCGCATCCCTTCTGAAGCCTGCTTTCGACGTGAGCAAGCTAACCAGCGAATCGCGGCACGGCTTTTTCATTGCGACGGCTCTTACTACAAACTATGACGAGCAATGCCCGGATGATCCCACGATCGTCTTAGGGCTGTCTTGTTTAGAGTCGCTGATGGGCTACAGCTTGCCCACGTTTGAGCCAGACAACGAAATCAGGCTGACGAGCGGAGATGATGACGCTGACCTGGTAGCAGCGTTGCAGTTGTGCTTTAAGGGCAGCGCCTTAGAAATGACCCGTCGCTATTGCCGTCAAGATCTGATCAACATCCTTAAGCAGGCTCAAAACTTGCTCAGAGGGGAGGAGGCGATCAAAGAGTTGCAGTCAGAGAAGGATAGGGAATTATTCGAGAGAAACCAAGCCTCGATCGAGGCTCAATTTAAAGCCATGGGAGCCAACTTTTTCTAATGTCACTGACCATCACCCTTCACGACGACAGCGAACACGTTGCCCAATTCAGCACCTTTACTGCTGCAATGCCGCTCCTTAACCTGTTCTTTCAGGACGGGGAGGACCTGACGACCCTAACCAAAGAGTCAGCATCCAAAATGCTGCCCAGGCTTTTGCAGGGTTTGGGCGATGCCGATTTTATTCGCGATCTAGCAAATGGGCTGCTCACGCTGTTTCCGACGTTGCCAAGCGATCGGGTGTGGTTTAACGACTCAAGCCGTTCAACGCACTGCGGAGTAGCAGGATTAGAGATTACAGAGATCTTTCTAATTGTTGCCAAGGTTCTAGAATCGGCGAACAACATTGACACCTCAAAACTTGCGGAGTACGTCAAAGATTTGAGGGGTCAACCAATGACAACACCTCAACCTGTGGCACCCAAAGCATTTAAGCCCTCTCGCAAAAAAAATAAGAGATAGTACGATCGCATCAACCGATCGAAACGGGACGATCGACTGGTTGGAACTGACAACACCCTGATGGTCACTCGATCGTCAGGGTTTCTTTTTGATTTGGGCACTCTCAGGCAAGGACTGCCCTCGCCTGAGTAGGGATGCACCCACGCTACACACGCATCCCTCATGCCCGTCGTTACTCGTAAAGTTGTTTTTCAAGCCGTCCGTACCCGATCGCCAGAGCAGCGCAAGGCACTCTCTCAGAAACTCGGTAAAAACTGGAGCCACGCCACAACAGATCAGATTGCTCAAGCGATCGGGATGCAAGGCACTCCCCGCAAATCAGCCGCTAAGGGCACTAATCGCGCTAAATCCACCACTGCAAAGCATGGGTTTGCGCGTAGCTTTGCCTCTGAGAATGCGGCTAAGAACTTGTCAGACAACGAAACTAAACGGGCGCTAATTAAAGGTCGGTTAGTCCGATCGATTAAGAGTGCTGTGAAGGCAAAAGAGAAATCATTGGGGCGTAAGTTAGACCCCAAAGAGAAGAAAGCTGTTGCTGCACGGGCGTTTGGGGCTGAAGTGAAGGCGATTAGGGCGGGGGTGCCAGAGAACAAGCCACTCAAGGGCAACAAAGCCAAAGCCCAAGAGATTGAGAAACGAATTGCTCTAGCAAAATCAGATATAGAAGCGACTAAAATCCGCATCAAAACCCTGAGAGATAATGCGGGTGGACATTCTCACTCTGTTGGGCGAGAAAAAAACCGCCTCAAACAACAAAAGGAACAGCTACTCGAACTTGAGAGGAGTCATCCAGATCGGGCGAAACAAATTAGAGCAAGTGAAGCCGCTAGCACTCCACAAAAAACTAAAAAATTATCAGCGATCGAGGGGGGCAACAAAACCGGAGTCGAGTCCCTGGAAACGAGAATGAGGAAAGCCGACAAAGCCATGCACAGACACGGCGTAATCAGCAAAGAAGAGTCGAACAAACATCGGCATCTCAGCGCTGTTGATGGGGGCAAACAGTCACTACAAGACTTGTTTAAACAAGCCGACAAGATTGGCTCTAAATATCAAGATGGTACGGCTGATCTCGATGCCCAAAGGCAAGCACGGCAAATTAGGGAGCAAACAGGAGTAGCCAGCCTGGTCGATCGGGCGACGGGCGGAACCGGACTGAGAGCGGTTAGGGGCGGCAAAGGCAAAAAACCTGCAACCGTCACCGACATTGAATCTAAGCGCAAAAAGCCCAAGTCATCATTTGCTCATACCCCACCTCCCGGCGTAAGCGTAGCCGAGCATCGCGCCAACCTGAGACGGCAATATGGGGCAGAGTCGGGTACTCGTGTTGAGAATTTGAGCAAGAAGGAATCACGCCGCGCTGATATTGGGTTGGGTGATACGGGTGGTCGATCGAGGGTTCGTGAGGTCGCCGATCGGGTGAGTGAGGTGAAGCCTACAGAGATCGATGGACTAAGCCGCGCAAAACAGCGTTCCGTTAAGCTTCAAGTTCGATCTGCTAGCAGTGGGGATGGATTTATCGTGTCTGGACGCAATCACCGCAATCAACAGATCCGCATCAAAGTTAAAACTCGTGAGCAGGCGGACGCAGTTGTCAATCTTCACAAAACAAAGCCCAATCACACCACAGACGAACTCAATCAAGCGATGGGGTACAAGAAACCTAAATCAACTGTCAGCCGTGGCACCAAAACAGAACCGTGGGCTGGAGATATAGCACCCACTGGATCTAATCGCACCAAGCCGGAAATGGTTAGAGGTCGCTCGATCGACTAGCCCAACCCAAATAGGGAACCCTAGCAGCAGGACTGCTCACGCCTCAGTTGAGACGCACCCACCCTGACCTGGGCGTTTCAATGGCTGATGTACTCTCGCAAATATTAAATCAGGGCTTTAACGGCAGCGCTGATCAGATTGATCAACTAGCCAAGGCGTTAGGGCTGAGTGCGGAGCAGGCATCAAAAGCTCTAGAACAGATCCAGCAATTCGGCGCTGTCAAACTTAGCTTGTCGGATCAGTTTGACAAGCTAAATCAATCACTAGGGCTGACATCTGATCAGTTCAAAGGGCTATCGCAAGCGGCTGCTGCTTTGAGTGGGAGTGCGTCTGGGTTTGATGCACTGGGCAAGAGCGTTGAGGGCGTTTCTAAGCAGGGAAACCCTTTAATCAGGGCGTTTCAAGGCTTTCATGAACTGGTTGCCGAAAATGAAATCGTCAAGACTGCTTTTGCCTTTAACCAGGTCACGGGCGCGATCGGGGAACTGGAACATCTAGCCCGTCCCGTCTTTGAGGGTTTAATTGCCCAAAACATTGAACTTAGACAGCAGATTCTATCGGTTTCAGCCACACTCGCTGCGACTCAGCAAGTCAAGGTTGACGGGGACACAGTCGCCAAACCGATCGATGCCATTAAAGCAGCCGGAACCGCCGTATCTGAGCAACTCAACGTCCTGCGAACGGATAGCTTATCTCTCGCGGGGGTCACGTCTACCGAGTTAGTTGGGTCGTTTCAAGCGATCGCTCAGGCATCGGGGGGATTGGGTTTAAACCTCAAACAGGCAGAGAAAACCACGATCGCGCTCACCGCAGCGTCTACCACGCTCGGCTTGTCAGAATTCCAACGAAGCCAAGAGATCCAATCGATCGCTCGTGGAGAAATCACCACCTACAACCAGCTTGCTAAGTCGCTCGGCATCAGCAACGAGATTGTCAGAACCAAAGCGGCAGAAGGCAAGCTCTACGAATTTATCCAGTCTAAAACTGAGGCACTGAGAGAGGCTCAGGGGTTAGCGGCTCAAAGCTTTTCGGGGGTGACGAGCAACCTCAAAGAGATTGTGCAACTTACAACTCAGGCAGCTGGGGCACCGCTTCTAGATTTACTCCTTAAAGAGTTAAATCAGTTTTACGAGTTCATTAAAGAAAAACAGGAGGCGCTACAAAACTTCTCGGTGGCTGCTGTCACGGCGATCTTGGATGTCGTCAATCCGATCATCACAGCATTTCAACCCGCGATCGACAATCTCGGCGTAGCGCTCGGCAACACAGCCGTTGCTCTACTGTCTGCCTTTCAAAACTTAACCCCGATCTTCATACAGGTGGGAACGGCGATCGCTCAGGTCGTGGTGCAGGCGAGTCAAATCGTGGTGCAGGTCAGTGAGTTTCTCAAAATCATTGCTGATTTAGCCGACCCCGTGACCGTGACGACGCTAGCCGTTGGAGCGTTGGCACTAGCAACTGTGCTTTACCGAACCGAGCTTCAAGCCCTGATTGCAACACAGGTCGCTAGCTTCTTCACCAATCTTGCTAGCAACATCGCGTTAATGGGCGCGGCTTTAGAAGGTGTAGGACTCGCTTCGATCGGGGCGCGGTTTCTTACGCTAGGCAAGGCGATCACTACCGCAATATCGGCGGCTCAAGCTGGAGGGTTTAGCGCTCTGATTGCCGAGCTTGCTCCCCTGGCTCTAGCAGCCGCAGCCGCAGCCGCTCCGTTAATCGCACTAGCAGGGGCGATCGCTCTCACTGGGTTGGTTAAATACACCAATGATTTGAGGGTGTCTAACGACGAGCTAGAAGAGTTTGGCAAACAGACGGACAAGGTATCTGAAGACTCGATCTCGCTTGCAACCAAGCTCAAAGCCGCTAAGGATAAGACCGATGAGTCTAAAAAATCTGGGGTGGCCCTCTCGAAAGAAGAGCTAGAAGCCAACAAGAAACTAGCGGCTCAAGGCAAAGAGCAAATCACCCAGATTGACGAAAAAATCGCCTCGATCAAAAAGTTTAAAGCGGTTGGAGACGAAGGGAGGGCAAACCAGGCATCCCAGATCAAAGAACTGGAGAAGATGAAGGAGACTTTAAGCGGTCTGTCTTCAAACATCACCTTTGACAACAAGCCTCTAGTTGAACGTGGCAAAGAATTTGAGCAGCTTGAGAACCGAGTTAAGGCATATCAAAAGACGATCGACAACCCTGTTGACCAAGCCAAGTTTGACGAGGCAGCTAAGGGCATCATTCCTCTGATCAAAGAAGAAGTTGAGGCAGGGCTAATCAGTGCCGAAGAGGGGGCAAAGCGGCTCCGCAAACTAGCGGCAGATACCCGCGCTGACTTTGAGCTTCAGAAACAAGCGAGAGAAGCGGCGATGAAAGAAGAACTCACTCACCAGGATGAAGTTCTCAAAATCTCTCAGGCAAATATTGAGGAGCAAGTTGGCAAGGGCAAGCTGACTCAGGTAGACGCAGAGCAGCAAATCACCGAGGCGAAACGGTTCGCAGCACAAGAGCGAGTTGAGATTCTTAAGAAAGAGGTCGAAAATCAGCCCGACAATCTGCAACTGAGATTGCAGCTAGAGCAAGCCAAAACTGAGGTCGTTCAACTTGAAGCCAAGAAGCGCGAACAGGCGTATAAAAAAGAACTTGATGAACGCGATCGCGCTTCCAAAATTGCCCAAGCCAACATTGACGAACGGGTTGGCAAGGGCGCGATCGGGGAGATTGAATCCGAGAAGGAAACCACCGCTCTAAAAGCTCAAGAAGCAGACAAGCGGCTTGAAATTATCCGCACCACTTTAGAAAAGGAAAATAAGGAAGGGCGGGGCAAGGGTGAATTTGCCAAGCAGCTAACCTTGCAGCTTGAGGAGGCTGAAGGCACGGCAGCAAAAGCGGCAAAGGCGGTTCGCGACTTGGCGTTCAAACAGAAGCTACAGGAGTTCGATGAACAGCAGCGCATTTTAGAGGGAATGAAGGCTCAAGGGTTGGTGAGTGAGAAAGAAGTCGCTGATCAGTCGCTCGATATCACCCAGCAGCGCCTAGATACGGAGCTAGCTCAGATCCGAAAGCAACGTGCCACGCTCACCGATGCCGCAGATATCAAGGAACTCGCCGCCAAGGAAGCAGATATCAACAAGCGGCGGGTCGAGTCGTTTGAGAAGTTTGAGAACGAGAAACTCGCCATCTTGGAGCGATCGCAGAAAAAAGCCCTTGACCTGGTTAAAAAAGTTGAGACTGACTCAGAGATTGCCACTCAGAAATTACTCAACAAGCGCGAGATTCGAGAAGCTGAGGCATCCGATCGGAACCTCAAAGCCAAACGCAAGATCACCGAGCAGGAACTCAAGCTAGAGGTTGAGAAGAGCAAAGCGATCGAGGCATTGCCCCAACTCACTGACCCACAGAAGGAAGAAGAACGTCAAGCCAAACTTAGAGCCAGCCGTCAACGCACCGGGGAACTAACGCTCTCGCTGTTGCAAAATGAGCGTGAACAGCAGGAGTCAACCGCTAAAGTCATCCAAGACAAAATTGATCAGCAGCTAAAAGCTGCCCTCAACTCTTACACTGAGCAAGAGCAAGGGTTACAGCGATTGTCAGCAAGTCAAGACTTCTTGGTTAAGAACCTAGAGCGTCAAAACTCGCTGTTATCTGCCCAGAAAGACTTGCAGGGTGCGATTTCTGGCTATGTTAACTCTGAGTATCAACTCGCTGAATCCTTGACTCAGAGCGAATCGAAGAAGCACAAGCTGAGAGAGGAAGCGGCTCGATCGAGGCTCGCCTTCCTCGATCGAGAGCAGGCATTAGAGCGGCAATCTCTCGATTTGGAGGAGCTTAAAAACAAAGCCCTTCTAGAGAGAGAAAAGATTCAGAACCGGATTGCCCAATCCAAGGCTGATGCTGGACTCGCCAAAGCGATCGCGGAACAAGGCAAGACTAACGCCGATCCTAAAGCGACGGCGGCGGATAAAAATGCAGCAGTGTTGGCAGTTCAAGCGGCTCAAGAGGAAACGATCGGGACTCGCTATCAGGGCAAATTGCTGGATGAACAAGGGCAACAGCAAGCGGGTCTGGACGAAGCCAAGCGGCGATCGCTCTTTTACAAACAAGACTCCCAACGCGACCAGGCACGGGCTGACCTTGCCAAAGAAACCAGGGGGAAGGGCGACGATCGGCAGCTAGCGATCGAGTTTGAGAACAAAGCCCGAAGTGCCCGATTTTTTGACGATACGACGCTGAATATTCCTCAGTCAAACCTGCCTGACTTTGAAACGTTCCGCAAACAGGCAATTCAACAGCAGATCAACCGAGTCACCGCGCCAACTCAGGCTCTTATCCCTCAAGGCTTCGGTGTCCAGCAGGCTCTACCAGCCGGGACAGGGCAAGCCGTGGCTACATCTGAGGGCGGGGTGAAGAGTCTGAAAGAGGCGATTCAGCAGAGCATCGCTCAAGGGTTCGCCAAGCTGGGGAGGCTGGGAAATGTTAACCAGACCAACTCGATCGTTAACAACCTGAATGGGGCGGATATTGCAAACGGTAAAGCGGCTGAGACGGTCTCTCAACAGATTCTCAACCAGCTTTATGATGTGGCTCGATTGGCGAAGACCAAGACGGCGGCTTCGTGATGCTCTCTTCATGCACTCGATCGATCTCCAAAGTTTCTAGCTCTAGCAAAACCGACTCAATTTGGTCGTGAAGCTCGATCGCTTTCTCCGGCTTCTCCGCTATCAACTGCAAAATCAATTTGCACTGATTAAACACAGGCAAAATCGCAAACAACCGCTCTACGCCTGCGGTCATGTCACCGTCCCCGATCATTCGTGCCAAGTCGCGGGTTGATTGAGGCAGCTTCATCGACGTGGCGATCGCCTCTTTTTTAGGAGGCAAATTTTCCAGAGACTTAGGGTTGTAGTTGCGCTTTTTGCCCTGTGGCGTGCTCCCATCGGTCGATTTCCGTGGCATAGCAAGTCTTTCCTAGTTTTTCGCAAGCAATTAAAACTGTGCCAGTTCCGGCAAACGGGTCAGCGATCGTTTGGGCGTAAGCTTACTCGCGACAACTCAGCTTTCAGTTTGCTGGGCTTAAAGGCGATCGGACTGCCGCAATAGCATCAGTAGCTTGTCGCGCATCTTACTATAAAATCTCGATCTAGCAGCATCAGCAGCAGCATCAGCAGCAGCAGCATAATAAGCAGCATCATAAACAGCAGCAGCAGCATCATAAACAGCAGCAGCAGCATCATAAGCAGCATCAGCAGCATGAGCAGCATGAGCAGCATGAGCAGCAGCATCATAAACAGCAGCAGCAGCAGCATCATAAACAGCAGCAGCAGCAGCAGCATCATAAGCAGCATGAGCAGCAGCATCAGCAGCATTTTCCCATTCTTCAACAGACGGATTTTCTCCCTTTAATCGCGCTGCATACAATTGCTGTACACAATTTATTGTGGTGATCGTTTTTTTGCCTTTTGCGAAATACTTGATCTCGTCCATTAGCCAGTAGGCAAACTTATCCCAAACAGAGTGCAAATCAACTCCGACTGGGAGGGCTTGATGAAATTGCAGGGGAAACAATTTAGCTTCGGCGTTGGGCAATCCCTCAAAAATCTTGTCACTCAACCGTGAAATTATTCGAGGGATGCCTAACTCAGCTTCAACAATGCTGTGAGGATTTTTCGACTCAAGAGAGCAGCCCCACAAGCAGCCTTTGCCGTTTTCCCAGTAGGTGCCTTGTACAATTTCGTCTTGATTTTGATGCAGTTGTACTCGCGCTGTAATTTTGTTTTTTAGGGCTTGAGAGTTTAGAAATGATTCCATAGTCTTCCTTGTTTTTGGTTTGCTGGGACTGCCGCCCCCCGTTTTGCTTGACCTCTCAATCATCGTATATATGTATATATAGTGATTAATGTCAAGGGGAAGGTTAATCAGTTTTCCCTCGCTTGGGCACCCTGAAAGGGAACCCGAACCCGAACCCGAACCCGATCGCTACCTCCCAATGCCCATTCAACGCATCCTAATCGAGTGCCCTGCCCAACTCCGAACCGACTTCGGCGGTCGTGATTGCGACTGGGAAGTATTCAACGGGGTCAACTGTCTTAGGCTAATGATTAGCCCGGATCAATATATTCCTAACGCTACCTATAAAAGCGGCGAACCGGAATACATCAGAACGCTGAACGCAGAACAATATGCAGTGAGAGCATTTGCGCCGGGGTTTGATTTGAAGATATCGGACGATCGAGACATCATTTTCTACATCCTTCAACGCATCGCAACCCTCAGCACTTCACCTGATAAACGTACCAAGCTTGACCTAAGAGTGTTTGATTTCTGCCTGCCAGAAGCCGAGGACAGAGCGCAGGGCTATACGTTGAGGGTAGGAGCGATCGAGCCTCCACAGGCACAAAGCGGTCGGGTCATGGCTGACGATGGCAGGGGATGGCTGAAGGGCGGTTTTACTCTGAAGTTTCGCGAGAAGAAGATGCGACTCCGTTGAGGGGCACTCTGAACAAATAGGACTGTGCGATCGCTTCAAGCTTGCATCCCTCATGTGGACACTCAACAACACTCAACTTCCTGCCGTCGCCGGCGACGTAAATCTAGCCCCGATCGCTTACCTTGAGACGGGCGATCGACTCGCGCCTCTGTGTGAGATTGACCTGCAAGCAAGCTATACCCTGCCAGGGTTGATAGTCACAGCAGCACCCGTGACTATCAACGCCATCACCACAGGTAACACCCTAGATATCGGTGATTTGGTTCAAGTAGACGGGATAGCGATCGGCAACTATATATATGTGCCAGCCAAAGATCCCGCTAATCCTAGAGCCGGAGAATTTACGCTATCAGGCAACATCGCCACGCTGACCCCACTTGTGCCCATCCTTCCAGGGTTGCCTGTTCACATCTTGGGCGGCGTTGAATCAACTCCCACTGACTATATAGATCCGTCGATTCTAGAAGTTTTCTACGGCTTACCCGTGGTCGCTGAAGTGCGATGGAGCTTGACCGCAGAGAACCATCCGAGCGGGTCAATCAACCTGCGAGTGGTGGGCGATGAAGATTGTGCGTTGGTCGATGCCAGATTCAAGCGTGGCACCGAGCTAAGTTTTGCGGGCATCGGTTTCCTGGTTGCCTCTTACACCAAAAAACTGATCAGCACTCACGACGCACCGGGGCGTTACTGGGATGTGTCGATATCGCTAGGGGGCAAGTGGGAGGCGAAACGATACCAGCGTCCAGTGTTCCTAATCCCTAGCGCTAATCCGCCTATCCCCGATGGCAGACCGTACAATGACCCCGATTGTCAGCTATTCACCTCATACCAGGCATTGAGGAAGGCTCGACCGCTCAGAGTGTCTGTGAGTGAGCTTGCAGAGAGGGTGGGGGCTAAGTTTGTCGGCTTTAGTTCTGCCAGCACTCAGGCTGAGATCTTTGCAAAAGCAGGGATCAAGCCGATCGCTAACGTTCGGTATATGGGGGGCACGATCCCGATCGCTAACGTCCCACCGTTGGATGTTTGGAGTGTGCCGATTCCCAAAGATTCACCACGCGGGGCAACCGGACTATGGGAGGAAACCGCTAACTCACTCAAGCGACATAACGGCTGCTACATCGACTACACGCGCCCTGATGCCGTGTATGCCAGAGATATTGAATCGGGTGGGCAATGGGCTTATACGGTTCCTGCACTCTCGATCGCTCTCAAGGGTGACGCAACCAACAGCCCAGGCGTAGAAGGCTATGCGGTTGAATACCCCGCGTCTAAACTCACAGGTGAATTTTCAGAACCCGCAACTCTGGGCGGCGAATCGACCCAGGGCAGAAATAACGCTCAAAGCCACTGGAAACATCGGGACGCGGTGATCAAAACGGTGATATCGGGCAACTCCAACGCCGACCAGCCACCGGAAACTTTCCAGGTGATCCGCAATATGGGGATGAATTGGGATACGAGCGGACCTACTCAAGAGCACGTTGAGATCACGACTCACGACGGCATTGAGGTTCACAAAGTCCGCACGGTCTACGGTTGTGCGTTCACCTCTTCTCAGGTGAGTGAGGATCTGAGCACAAGCGACACCGTTAAACACGGTCCGGTCGTGGGACTGCCTACAAGTTTCTGGCAAGTAGTGCAGCAGGAAACGACCGAAACCAGCTTTGCCCCAGACACTCGCTATCTGTTGGGCAGCAAAACGATCGGGTTCAGACTAGGACGCTATAAGCAAGAAACCGATGCCCTAGAACTGCTGGGACTAGAGGGCACCGATGAGCAGAGCACCGATGAAGCCTCGCTCTATCGGTTCAAAACTTTTTCCATTTATGCCGTTGAGCAAAAAGTTTTACAGCAATTTGCAGGCTACTACGGCGATGTGCAACTCAATCCGATTCCCTCTGAAACTCAGAAGCGATGCAACCCAGACGGCAGCAGTAGCCTGGTATCAATCAAAAACCCCAACTTTGTCGAGCCGATGTTTGAGCAAGCATCGCTACACTACACCAACAACTTTAGCCACACTCGCAACCCAGACAGCACAGCAGACGACCCACTACCGGACCTGACTCAAGGGGAGGAACGGCTGACTGAACACGCGGTCAAAATCTTGTCGAGTCGTGCCACTCGTGACAGATCGTTTGGCTACACCGACAAGCTCAAAAAAGCCAACACTGACGACGATCAATTTATCTCTTACGACTATGAAATCGCGTCTCAGGGTGGGCAGTTTGGCGAATACACCGCTAAACGCACCTTTGCAGCCAATACAGGACGACCAGGAGCCGCACAGCGCTTACCTGACGTGTATGAGAAGGAAGAACCAGAGCCAGATTCAGGGAACCCGAATATTTATAAGTCGCCCCAAGAGGCGGAATTCGACTATATTTTGTGCACTCCGGGATATGACCCTAATCAGCCGTCTACTAGCTCGATCGGGTTCCAAAAAGCGAACTATCTCTATCAAGGAATTGTTGGAGCGCAAACTGATTTGAAGTATCGAGATATTCTCGAATCGGTAGAATATTCAGCGACGATCGCCACCAACTTCAACATCAGACCGCTCGACTATTTGCAGCTTGACGACGGGGGCACGACTCATCTAACCAGGGTGATCAGCGTGGAGAACACCATTTTGATTCAAGGCGAGCTTGATGGGTATCCTTTACTGGTGGCTCCGCAGAATACTCAGGTTAAATGCGGCATCGATCGGACGATTCCGTTCACCATCTCAAAGAGAGCAAATCCTAAAACCGCTCAATCGTTTGGGTCTAGAAGTTTTGGACTCACGATCGGGCAGATTATTCCACCCAACTTGCAGGGCAGGGGGAACTACTAATGATGGACAAATTTCGCATATTGCGAGAATACGAACTTCCTAAAATGAGAGACGGCTTTTACTTGTGGCTGGCATATCGCCTACCTCATCGCTTAATGTTTTGGGCTTTCATTCGGGGATGCTCGATCGCGACTACAGGAGAGTATGGAAACACTGTTCCAAGCGACTTGGATATCATGACCGCGTTGAAGCGCATAGACCCAATCAAAACAGAAAGAGGCAGTCACTAATGAGCAAAACAAATTATCCAGCAGATCGAGATGGCGTGTTTGTTAATTCAGGCGAGTTAACAATCTCTGAAATTTCTAGCTGTCAATGTGACCCTGAATGCTGGCACGTTGACGATCAGGGGTTGGGCTGGGGCAAGATTTCTAAAGAAGTCGCGATCGCAAGGCTTGCCTTTGCTGCTTACCGCGCTTATGGCAAGACGACTGATTTTAAGAATTATCGAGGAGAGCCAATGCCCGATTTTTCTGTTCTGCCTGAAAAAATTCAGGAAGCATGGAAGGCGGCGACTTCTGAGATTTTGTGGCAAGTCAGGTACTAAAAAGGAAATCATGACCCGAATCGCCACTAGAGAAGAAGTTGCTGACCTGTTTGCGGGGTTGTTTCAGCCACCCACGATCGAACTAGCTCAAGGGGGCAATGCAATCAACGCGAGCTATGGGGGCGATCCGATCGTCTTCAAGCGTGGGGCATCAGTTCCGGTGCGTCGATCTACTCACAGCGCTCGATAAGACCCGATAAGCAGTCGCTTTGAGGGCAGTTGCTATGAAGCAGAAACCTAAGTAGTGCTGGCTCCCACTGACGCTTGAGGAAAGTTCATACATCGATCAGTGGCTTCTCGTCCGGCTGGTGAGTCCCCAATGTTCCGGCTGTGTCTCGTCTGTTGCGTCGCGATTCTAGAGTGTCGATCGCACCAACAAGATACTGGAGCGCTTGGGCGTTTTCTTCACAGGCAAACTGCCTCGATTGATAGTATTCAAGTTGCTTTTGACACACCTGAAGAACGTCTAGAATGAACGCTCCGTTTCGACCTTCGACGTTGAGTGCACCGCGCTGCCATGCGATTGTAAAGCCAATTCCGGTAGCAATGCCACCGTCAGGCATTCCGTTAGAAGTCCAGTTTGACGTGATAGCTGAGAAGTCAGTCATTTCAGTGGTCATAGGCAACACACAAAAGGGTTTTCTTATTATGAATGAGATCGTCTTTGGAGGGATGATTCGTCGCATCTATTCAAACTGTTGCTCGATCGAGAGTTCTGATTCCATATGTTTTGCCAACTCTGTCGATTAGAGTGCCCGTACGATCGGGCTACCACTCAGGGAACTCTGAAGGCGAAAGCCTTTACAGATTTCCATGCTGCTCCAATTCGCCAACGGTCGATCGAGCCTCCCTTTACCCACGCTAAACGTCACAAGCGGCGGGTCAAATACTACTAGTAGAACGCTCTACTTTGCACTGCAAGGTCAAAATGTGGCGGGGTATAACCTGCTCAGTTCCATCGCTGGACCGGTCGCGATCGGGGTAGGTCAGCAACTCACTATTACCCTGCCTGACACGGTTCGCAATCCGGGCGAGTATTTCAGCGACTTTGTAATTTCAGCTTCTGTCAGCAACACCCCTAGCAATTTCGTACAGGTTGCCAGAGTAGCGGCTCACGATTCCGGGGGGGCTGATATTGCCTTACCTGCTAGCGTCACACTTTCAACCGATGAGCATTTTAATCTGAGCGCGATCGTAGCCTCACCTGCCAATCTCCCCACTACCAACCTGATCAGGGGAATGCGTCGCGGGGTTGCAGCGCTGGCGTATGTTTTCGAGTATGATCCGCTTTCTGCACTCAAGAACGCTGCCTCTGTTCTCAGCGCTGCGCCCGCACCGGGGAACTGGCTGAGAGTCGGAGGCTTTTCTACGATCGTAGACTCCACCACCGACGCAGGGGGATGCGCTCAGGATGTGAGGGGCATTAACGAAGCCGCGATCGTGGTGCCCCCTTATGCTTGCAGTGGGCAGAACGGACCGGGGCATCGCTTCTGGTTGGTGAATGACAGCGACGATGCGATTCCGGCTGGATTGCGCGTAATGATTGCTGTGAGTTTGGGTGAAGCGCCTGCCTCCGGGTTGTTTGAAGGGTTGCTGAGAGTTGTTTTTAGGGGTTTCGTAAACACTCTAGACGGCTCGGTTCGCACCACCCTGCCCACGGGTGAAACGATGCGCGGCTTAGACCAAGAGATTTTGTTTGAGAACAAAAAGACGGATCTGATTTTAGAAGACGATTTGCAGCCGGACGAGGCGTATGCGATCGACATCTACCCCAACCTCAGACCTGAATTCCTCAACAATCAGATCGTCAATAAGTCTCTAATCAAGGTGAGTGTGGCGTTAGCGCTGCAAGCTGGGGCGTTTGTGGAGGGCGGGAATGCTTGGGGAGACAGAATTTATCCTGAGTTCGATCGAGGGCTGGTGATTCCGCTCAAAGTTGGGGCGAAGTGTTTGAAGCGATCGGGCATGGTGAATAGTCGATCGTTCCTCGGAGTCGCGCCGACTCTGGTTGTGGGGCTGCTATCCAACTTCAATCAGTTTCTCTACATCAATTCAAACGGTTCGGTCTACCTCAAAACAGAGCCATTGCTCGACACTGAGGCAATCAGAGCCAAGATATCAACGATCGCGGGGGTGAGTAACGCGAGTCCGTGGAGTGCTGCAACCTCGATCGACGGCACGACGGGCATCGATATCATCTGTACTTATCCCTCAAACGGCACGACGGGTACAGTTCGCGCTAACTACCCCGATCCACTTCTAGCGGGGAATAGCCAGGGACAATTTAACGGTCAGTTGCTCATCATATATATAAGGTCAACAGTGAGCGGGACTGCAACGATTAAAGCCTTCTCAGGGCGGCTAATTATTGACGGAGCTAACCAAACTTTTCAGGTGAGTGATTGGAGTTCAGGCACCACGATCGAGAATCTCCCAACTGCCCCAACGCCTGACTTTTGTCTGTTTGATGCGGTGTCAGCATCGGCGGTTAGCGCGGGATTGGGCAACTTGCCAGCAGGTACGATCGAGGTGGCATTTGCTTATCAATTTGATGGCACTCAGGTTAGCGCGATTAGCCACAGCGCTTTGGATGGATGCCTGCATACGAGCACCCTCACCTTGGCTGAAGTTGAGGAAGCGAGTCAATATTGGGCGCAGGCAGTGGGCGCGATCGCTGATCTTAGAGCCGTGCCATTAAGCAGCATCATTGCTTATCAAACGCGCTATGCTGCGGAAACGAAAAATCCTTACCGATACGATCCGGCATCGGTGGCTCAGGACGATAACTACTCTGTGATTGAGCCAACGGGCAAACCTCTCGGTGCTCCGGGGGCGTGGCTGATCAACGACAACAGCCAGATCACCCCTCGCGGGAATTGGCTAATAGGCGGCAGTTATGTGGTTGGGAATATCGTTACTCGATTGGGCGGAGCCTATCAAGCGATCTCACCCTCGATCGGAGTTGCTCCAGAAAATGACACCACCCATCTCTATTGGATAGTGTTTGTCAGTAAAGGCGATAAAGGCGATTCAGGAGCCAATGGAATCAACGGAACTAACGGAACTAACGGAACCAACGGAACTAACGGAACCAATGGGGCTACGGGGGATAAAGGCAATAAGGGTGACAAAGGTGATCCTGGAGTTGTCACGGCTGCTAGTGCTGTGATTTTTGCTCAGGTTGATCCCAGCAGCGTCGTGACCGCGGCTAACGAGACAGGGCTGTTTGTCGATAATGCTGATGGCAGGCTCAAGCGAAAAGCGCCGAGCAATGGGGCATTAGAAACGATCGCGTATGCCAGCGATCTCACAACAGGCGGCGGGAGCGGGGGGTCTGGAGGCGCGGCTGTGTCGGTGCAGAGCGGTAAGCCGATCGACACACCTACGACGATCGGGCAGATGATCGTGGACGAGCGATCTGACATCATTCAGCAGCCGAACTATGTAGGCAACGGGGAGAGCGGAGTGGATGGGCAGGTTTATGTGGGAGCTTCTGCCGTGGTCACGCGGGGCACGATTTGGGTCGCGATCGGCACCGCGTCCTCTAGCGATTGGCATCCGGTCGGAACTCGCCCGATCTTTTCTGAGGTGGCACAAAATGACGATTATTCTGGGCAGTGGCAGCAAATCAGGCTCTCGATCTTCGCTGATTTCGCGGGACAGCAGATGATCGAGCGATTTACGAGAACGCCCACCAGTTCTAGCAGCACTCACGATGCCAATACTCATCTTTATTTTGCGGTTCCCAGATACTCAGGCGGCTACAAGTGGGTGAAGCCGGACGAGTACAATCTCTCGTCAGAAGGCTACGAAAGCTTATCGTGACCAATCGCACTCCTCAACAAATTGCGGATGAACTGAACTCGCTTCACGCTCGATCGGTGAATATTGTTGAGGGCGTTATTTCAGGTGCAGCCCATCCAGGCGGCTCGATCACGTTCACTTATCGCAATCCTGTAGACGGGCAGACCACCACCGCAACCGGAACCGCTTGGAATCAGTGCAGCCCTTCAAAGGTTTCTGCATTGAGGCAGACAGGCGGCTCTTGGATTGTGATTGGTCAGCACGAATCTGCCACGGTGCGAGAGGTGGTTCACACCGACAGACGATCGAGACCTCGACCAGAAACAGGGGGGAAGATCAAGGTCTTGTTTAGCGTGGTTGAGGGTAGCGATCGGGCGATTTATATTGGGGGCGATCGCCGGATTCCTAAGCGGATCGGGGTTATCCCAGCAGCGCGAGTTCTCAAAATCGCCAAACTGAGCAATGCGGGGAAGGGCGATCGCTATATCGTCGGATTGCAGCATGAGGACGGCTCTGGACTTGCCTCTGTGATGATGAAAACCATTACAGGACAAGACTCATGGGCTGTGGACTACACGCCCTACAACGAAGAATTTAGGGTTGCGTTTTTCAATCCGTACTTTGTGGGACATGGGTTATGGACTCAATTAATTCCAAACGAAAACTACACGGCGGACAATATTGCGTTTGACACGTTTAGCCAATACTTAGGAAATGTCCGGCTAGTCCCAGGAGGTCTTTCTGCTTCTATCCCAGACGTTGAGTCCAAAGTTTCAGCATACAACGCGATCGCTCCTACTATTGCCAAGTTTTCTACCGCTCATTTCTTGCTTGGGGGGAGAGGCGGACGCACAGATCGCGATGTTGATCTTTGTCGTCCGCTTATTTTGGGCAAATTGGCGACATCAGCTATTTATAGCCACGAAGTTGAGAATACTTATCCTGGTTCTGAATCGTTTTCCCAAAGCATGGTTTTAGTCAATTGCTCGACCCACGCAGAAAGGGTGTTAGGCGGCGACATGAGTTGGGCGACTGACTCAGCCCGATCGCTAAACCTGATTGGATCGCAAATCTATCAAGTCAATTTGGGAGGGGTCTACTCCGATTCAACTCAGCAAGCCTTGATTATTCCAGCAGATCAGTGGGAGCCAACTAAAGCCAAAAAGCTCACGATCGACCTCTACGATTTAGGGGTAGCGACAACCCGGCGATCGATCAAAGCAGATGTGTACGCAATTAAGCCAAATGCTCAAGTTCACTCGTTGTCTTATCACCCCTGATTTGGGCACTCTTAAAAAGATAGGACTGCTCACGCCCCAGTTGAGACGCACCCACCACACGCGGATCGCTGGCATGGCTCAAACTTTTTCACCGTGGCTGAAGTCGTCGGCAATTATCAAATACGCGGCGATCGCATTGATCGGCACAGGTTTTTATGAGCATTCTGATGCCCGAATCGCGCTAGGAGTCGGGTTGCTGGTGCCTACCAAGGTTGAGCAAGTCGATAAAGAATTCGAGAAGGCAAAAGGACTCTAACCGATGTGGGAAGCGTCAGAACCTGGGCAAGAGGATTTGCCCGATGGATTAAATCTTTGCTGGGAAGCGTTGAGCACCGACCCACGATCGTTGCCGACACCTACAACGCTAACACTGCCCTCTACCGGATTGAAGACCCCGATATTCCCGGCTGCGTCGAACTCTGGAAAATTGTCCGGCGACAGTCGAGCGGCGATCTTATCCTTGTATTGCTCGATCGAGCGCAGCTTAGACAGGAACTCGGAATTCGCTGTAGCCTCGCGCGAACTCACTCTGAGCCTTGGCAGACTCAGCTATCCCGAAGACTGGCAACTGAGCTTAAAACGCAGGCTGATGTGGATGGTTCTCACCTGGTCGTCGTCTGCTGGATGCGCGATCGCGCCCTGGTTGACCCCAAAGGTCGTCGCTATCGGGTGCCTACTGCCAATCTTATTGGTGCTTGGATCTGCGAATTTCAGGGTGAAGCCGGAGCCATCCGAGGCAATCGCTACGCCTCACAGATTGTTAAAGTGATCGCCTACAAGATTTTCAATACCCAACTTGAATTATTGACGTGGGAAGAATTTATCGACAGCATACCCTGGCTAGAGTGGCTCGATCTGTTTGCCAAGCACTACATCTGGCGCGACCATGTGCTTCAGCCACCGAAACGCAAACCTGTTAATCCCGCTCCAGCTAGGCACTCCTGATGCAGCAACCACCCTATCAAGTCAATTTTTCTGAGGAGGAGATTCTGGCGATCGAAACCATTTGTTTATTTCCTGAAAATCGTTGTGGCTGACACGATCGCTAAAACCATGCAGGACGCTCTCTCGATCGTGCTGCAACCCATTCAGCCGATCACCTCAGTGCCAACCGATGATGCCCGTTATTTTGAGGTGCTGCTGAGAATCAACAACGGCACTCCGATCGCCTTTCTCGATCGTATCTCCACAGTTAAAGGCTTGATGCAGCTTGATTCCTGGATCTTGCAGCAAGTTTGCAGTTTGCCAGTCTACAACCGTTATGCGGTCAACGTTTCACCCTATAGTCTGGTCGATACGGCATTCGTGCGGTTGTTGTCTGATGTTAGCCAAGACGTTGTCCTTGAGATTACGGAACGCCACGCGATCGAGTTAACTCAGGTTGAGATCTTGCTAAAGTTCTGCGATCGATTCCCTGTGCTGCTAGATGATATCGGAGAGGCCTATAGCGGCATCAACAGGCTGTGCACGTTCAACTTTCACGGAATCAAAATCGACGGGCATCTAATCTTGCAGGTTGAGCACAATTTGAAAGCACGAGCGATCGTGGGTGGGCTGATGAGGATGGCTCAAGATTTGCAGATTTGTTGCGTCTGTGAGTATGTCGAAACCTTAACACTATGGGAGTGTCTCCGCAAAATTCACGCTCAATATTCTCCAGAGCTAGAATTATATGTGCAGGGCTGGGCGGTGGGGATGCCGAGCGAAGCGCAAACTGGCATACTACAAGCCAACTACAAAACCTGAACTAAAAATGGACTAGCCGACCGTACTACAAGATTCTGAAATACTGATTCTCTCGTAGTGTGCCAGTTGCTGAAACCCTTGCTGCTTCGTTGGACTTCTGCGTTGTAACGCAGTTAACCAAGGCTGGACTAACCAGAAATTTTGCTAATCTTCCAGAGCGTTTGCCCAGATTGCCTGCCGATCGGGGTTGCTTCAAACCCATAGGCAGTCACGGGCTGTCCGAGAGAGCGGCGATCGAGCACCATCTTGAGATCTGATGAAGGAATGGGAATCTGGCGATCGCACAACTCAGCCAGCAAATTGAGACGTTCTCTGAGTTCTGCGATTTTACTTAGCGGCAGGTTCCGCACTCGGTTCCGCGCTGGGTGCTGGTTTTTTGGCGTGAGATTTCTTTTTAGCGGCTGGCTTGGCGGCGGGTGACTGGTTGCCGTTAGGAGTGGTCACTTCTTTCTCAACCGATGCCACGGACGACGAACGCAACCGATCGCGCATCGCTTGCAACCCTCTGATTTGCCGATCCAACAACTCATCTGCTGACGCTGTTGAAACAAACAAGACGGGGGCGCTTTCGAGGAGTTGCGATCGTAGGTCTGCAACAGGGCGGCCCGTGATCACGCTCATCTCTGCACACAGGTCATCGATCGTCATGAACTTGGGAGGTGCTTCAACGATCGGGCTTAGAAGGGTTTCGGCTTGGGCTTCTGCGGGGCGCTCAAGAGTTGCAGTAGTCATAGGGTCGGATAACAAGGTTGATGTCTCTGATATTACTTCAGATTTAGTTGACTCGCACCACACCTCGATTCCTGCAAACCAGATCGACACCTTGGAAACCCCTAGAGATAGATAGGCTCTGGACTTTAGCCAGTAGGCATCATCTATTAAATGATCGACATCCGACGGCTGTTTGACGGTGATCAATAGTTGCCCATCAAAAGCGAGGAGCACGATCGCGCCCTCCGGTACGGGATAGACCTCCCGGAATTGGGCTAGGGCGACGGCATTCATCAGTCGGCGATCGGAGTTGGTGATCGGGAGGAACGAGTTCATGGGACAAAAAGAAACCCTACGGGGCTAAGGTTCCCGCAGGGTAAGGTTTGGAGTTCGGTAGATTCCGTTGATATTTCCCACGCCTAAAGGCTAGGGGATTTTTGAACAGTTGCTTCTCTTTCGCTCTGCGATCGAACTCACCGATCGCTATCTTCATCATCAACCTCTAGATCTAGCAGTTTGTTGAGGTCTTGAATGGTGGGAGGTTTGACTTGAGGAGGAATCACAGGTGGCTCTGCAATTGTGGGCAGTTCCTCGATCTGGTCTAGCTTTGGTGGAGTTCCCACAATCGGAGCCGAGTTGACGGGATTGCCCAATTCATCCAGCCTGGGAATAGCGGCGGCGAACCACTCATTATCGTGGTAAACCAGTGCGGGGTATTCGATGCCCTGCAACTGCTGGATTAACTTCTCTCGAATTTCCCGATTCCCCCTTGCCCCCAACTTGAGCATCGACGTATCTTTGAGCGCCTTACTGATGCCTTCCCGACCGGGAAAGATAATCGTCATCTCGTCTCGACTCTCGGCGTTCATGTTGATGACGGACGCATTCATGTTGGTCGAAACCAAGCACATTCTGCGGCGAATTTTTCGGGTGACTGACTCGTAGTTAAGCTGCCACTCCGACACGATTGCGCCTGGTTTGGTTGCAGATTTGATCCCCGCAAGATATTCCTCTGCCTCGCTCGAAAGCGCC
Source organism: Phormidesmis sp. (assembly GCA_965277365.1). GTDB lineage: Bacteria > Cyanobacteriota > Cyanobacteriia > Leptolyngbyales > Leptolyngbyaceae > Phormidesmis_A. The sequence goes on from CBDICO010000013.1 coordinate 41,644, forward strand.
AGTTTCTTGAGGCGGTTAATTGTAGCCTTCCCTTCCTCCAGCACCACCAACTGAGGCGAAAAGTCCCGCTTTTCCCCCCGGTATAGTTCAATGTCACGCTCGATTTTTTTGTTGTCCTCTGCCATCCAAAGCACCATCTCTTCGTAGTCCCACATCACATGGCAGCTTTCCCATTCTTTCTTGCTGCCATAGATATCGATGACAGAGACAGTGCCACCCATGATGTATTTTGCCAGCCACTTTACCAGCAGCGATTTACCGCCACCCATTTTGGCAATCATGCCTAGCATCGGATGGCGATCGGCATCCTTGAGACTGTTCCAGTCAAACAACCCGTCAGGAGTAGCAACCACGCTGGGAGCCGTCATCACTTCCGCAGCCTTTGCGGCAGACTGGTTGATCACAATCTGAGGAGGATAGAGTAGCTGCTGCATTCTCTGCATTTCAATCTTGGCGGGAAACGTGCGGCGCATCGCCTCAGCCTCAATATTCAGCCGTCGCTCGTAGGTGCTAAGTTCGCGCTCGATATCATCCGATTCTTGAATCTCTTCAAGAGCATTTTCTCGCTCTGCCTCCAGGCAAGCCAATTCAGCCGCTCGATCCATCGCTTCGATTTCGGCGGGTCTGAGTCCCTTCTGAGCAAAGTAAGCAGCAGCACTTGATAGCCCGATCGTGGCTGCGAGTGGCAGAATCCGTAGAGGTTTAGGGGTTGAGAGTGATAGACCGATGCCTACGATCGCGCCGATGATTAACCCAGATGAATAAATAAGAGCATTGCGGGATTGAGTCATCTCAAAACTCCTACGATCGCGACCATCAATATTGACAACACTGCACCAATCAAAACTGAGTCAGAGCAGAAGTCTAGAACGTCTCTGAGGGTGTCTTTTCTCAGCGGCTCTAGTTTGCGGTTGAGAGTAGGTCTATAGCGTTGGATATCGATCGCTTCTTGCCGTTGAGCCGCCGATTTCGTGGCAGTGATGCGATAGTGAAGCCTCACGCCAAACCGATTACTAAGGGCATAAAGTTGATGGTGATCGCCGTAGTTGCGGCTATTCCATCGGGCGTTGATATTGCCACTTTCACCGATGTAGAGCGGTCGTGCAAACGGCTTCCACCATTGCAGCGCGTAATATACGCCTGGTTTAGATGGCAGCTTTCCTCTGTTGCGAAGTGAAACCGAGGGGCGAAGGAATGGATGCAGTTCAAGAAGTCTCATTAGAACAACTCCTGCTGTTGCGGTTCGCTTTTCTCAAGAAGCACGATCGCTGCTTTGATTGCGTCAATTCGGTGTTGAGCGGTATCAGCAGTCAGCTTGCCATTTGATATCCAGTCTGGGTAAACCCGTTGTCTAACGGCAAGCTCTCGTTTTAGCTCCTGAAGAATTGATGAAAGCTGCATTGGTCAAAGACTCCACAAAAGGATGCCGATCGCTGCCACGCCAAACACCAAAAAGCCATAAGGCTGCAAGTGATCTTCGACCATGAAGCTGATCAATAGAATGAGAATGGCGATCGCGGGTAGCAAGAACACCCCTCGATCGAGTTGAGACAGAACGCCATGCAGCAAAGCTGACAAGGCGACTCCAGCGAAAAACATCCCGGTTAGTTTGAGGGTTGCGAGGGTATCGACCATTAGCTCGCCCTCCGACCAAACCGCAACACACGCCCTGGTGTGGGGGCGTAGGTTTCTTGCTTCTCGGAAGGGGTCAAAGCTTGCTGACGCATTGAGCGGTAGCGATCTACCAGGCTTGTTTTCTTCACTCCTAATCGAGTTGATTCAAGGTTGACCTGCTCTCCAAACTGAGCCGATTCATAGTCTTGATTATTGTTGTGCTTATGGTTCTCAAGCTTGATGCCGAGTTCCATTTGCAGCCGCGATAGCTCTTCAGAATTGAGGTTCTTTTGAGCCAGAACCCCCATCTGAGCCGAGTGCTTATAGACAGCATCATTGAGCTTTGAGTCGTTTTGAGCGTCAGCATATCGAGCCGCCAAAACAGCCTTGGCAGTCGTCAATCTTTCAGCCTGAATGTCGGCAAAGGTATCTAAATTTTGCTCTTGCAGTTTGCGATACTCTTTCCAGTGATTAAGTTGAGCCAGTAGGGAGGTACGATCGCCCCCGGCGTGGCTCACGTCATCAGGTCCGATCTGCCCTAGTGGAAAATCCCAAGGCAACCCGTTGGCAAACTTTTCAACATCCCGCCATTTGTTATCCCGCAATCCAAAATATTCAGAGGGCTTTGTCGCGCCCTCTAGCCCTCGGACTTCTAAGGACTTAAACCGATCGAACATACCTGCTAGGGACTTAAACATAGTTGCCTCACTGAGAACAGAGAACCAGACAGCTTGATTTGTTGGGCTGTTGAGCCGGAGCCGGGGCAGGAACCACCACCACTTGAGGAGGTGGACTCACTACGGGAGCCGATGAGCGACCCATCAACAAACCCACGATGACTAGCCCGATCGCACCCAGGCACCCGAAGGCAATCAAAAATAGCTTGAGTGCGATTGGGTCATGAGCGGGTTGCCTTTCCACTGGTGACGGCTCAATCGGGGCAAGGGAGACAGATCGCGGATAGAAAATGATGTCTGAGTCGTCAATTTTTGTGAGTCTTTGCGTTAGGGGCTGGTGTCGAGTGAGCATAGATTTTTGCTTCCATCTGGGCAAGTTGATGATTCTGAACCATTGTGGAGGTTGCCGATAGCAAGGCAACCCCGACCACGCCAGCAAGCGAGAGAACGACCCACGATCGAGGCGTTGAAACCTGACTTTTGAGATCAACAATCTGACTTCGGAGGTCGCTAATCTCGCGATCGTATTCGCTGCGTTGCTGCTGCCGGAGCCGCCCTAACTGATTGAGATGACCGACGATCTCTTCGTTGCTGGTGACGAGAGCCGTCAGGCGTTGCTCATGATCGAGGATGAATTGCTCTAGAGTCGGGGGACTATAGTGCGGTGATGGCGCTTGAGCCTGGGTTTGCATAGTTCACCTGCTGATTGGGCGGGGTTTGTCTCAGCACTTCATACCCGCCTGGGATTTTTTTGATTGCGGTCTTTTCGTTGAGAAACTCTAAATAGAACTCACCGTCTGACGACTCGATCGTTCGCACTTTGCAGCGCGTTTCTGGGGCATCGTCGTCGGTGTATTGAGCGATCAGGGTTTCGCCCTGGTTGACGAGATCTTGGACGTGAAACTTTGTGAGGCTGTAGTCGTAGTCTTCAACCGATACGATTTGCCCGTCTTGTCTGTGAACGAACATCATGCGATGTCGCCCTTTGCCTTTGCCAAGCTCGGCAATGATCATCAGCAGTGACAAGGTTGAGCGATCGGTCTGGGCAAGGAGTTTTTGAGGAAGGTAAATCATTATCTCTGTTGAGTTGGAGGACAGTTGCGGGTCGTAGTTGCCCAGGTAGTAGCCAGGGACACGCCTAGAACCAACCCTAGAATAAATGCACTCAGCACCCAGACTTTAGACTTGAGTGAAAAAATCGCGCTCATGAACGCTAACCGCATCTGCCACTCATGCCGAATCAGATCGAACTGTGTCGCCTGCTGGGATTGCGCTTGGTTAATTTCTTGGCTGATGAGTTGCGATAGCTCATGGTCGGTCATGCCGTTGAGGTTTCGCAAGACCCCAAACTCGATCGCCGCCTGACTCTTGGCAAGCGCACCCGCCGACTCACAAACTTGCTGAGTGCGATCGGTTGAGACTTGTTTCAAGTAGCGATCGTAGTAGGTCATTCGATGCCAAACTCCTTGAGAAATGCAGATACGGCTTGATTGGATTCGGCAAGCGCTTCACGCACTGATTCTTTTGTTGCAACGAGACGACGGCTGTTTTCTGCTTCGATAAGAGGCATTTGAGCTTCGACCTTAGCCGCCGATTCGACTTCGATCATGGCGGGGACTGAGGCGTAGACGCTGGCAACGATATCAGAGGTTTCGCCAACAATCGCTCTTGCATTCTCGATCGCGCTGTCGATTTGCAAGGCTCCTTGGTCGGCAAGCTTGCGACGAGCAGCTTCACCTTTCTTGCCCCGCTTGGGAGTCGCGGGAACGGGAATCTCAGAATTTGTAGTTACTAGATCGGACACGCCATTTTTTAACATTGGTTACAGATCTCCAAAACTCGACGGTGGACTAGGGGGTATAGACGTTTATAGCCAGAGCCGGAATAGCTTCGAGCATTTACAAGATGCAGGAGAGCGCAGGTGACTAGACCCGCAACGATCGAGAGGGGGGCTTCATCCTCCGATCGACCCGACACACAAAATCGGGTACACCAACGAGAAAACGTTGAGGCTGGAATAGTTTTTCCGGCAACCTCATCACACCAACCGCGAACGTAAGCGATCGGTAGCTGAATCTCGGAGGCTTGAGTTTCATGTGCAAAAGTTTGAACCATTTCCCCGGTTTTGTTGGGTTTCAGATTTCCATGTGTGGAAATCGATAAAATAAAAGTAGCACAATGGCTGGCAGAATTACATCATTTAGCCACTATTTGAGCAATAAAATAGGAGTAATCTTTTCTCGAATATTCTAAGAGAGGTGACTCAGTTGGGTTTAGAAATGGCAACCAGGCAGAAGCGATTAAGCCTCAAGGGATTTAGCGATTTTCATTACAAGTGGGGCAAGCTCTGGGCGTTTGCTAAAAATCGCCCCATCTCAAAGCTGATCGTGGATGTGTTTGAGGCTCGAATTGAGGCGAATAAGAGCGAGATTGAAATGATGATCCGCGACATTGCAGAGCAGCGCGGCATCACCTACGAGGAATTGGTCGATCAGATCATGAACGGGGATGACGAGGACGAGAAATAAGAACACCTCCCCAAACAAAAGCCCTTCTAGCGCAAACCAGAAGGGCTTTTGTTTGGGGAGGTGACTAAGTAAATAACCAAACTTTCTGCACGGTTCAACCTTCAACCGTGCAGAAAAATCAACTTACGATCGCTGCTTCCCTCCAGCCATCCGGCGCTTCACTAGTATGGGGTTGCTTGGACTAACAACAAAAGCCCCTCCAGTGCGTAACTAGAGGGGCTTTTGTTTGAGCAGATTGATTGTCACCAATCACTCACGGGCATCCCTTGCACTGCCAATTTGACAGCGCCGATCGCCCCCCGGCTAATCTCTCGCCAGTTCGTCTGCTCGTCGTAGGTCGTTCTCACAAGCTCAGAGCCGACGAACACACGGCAGAACAAAACTGACTCGTCGCTACCAGGCTGGGGGGCGATCGTAATCGGTTGGCGCAATTGCTCAGGCGTTAGCATTGCCACGGCTGACAGCAACCCTTTGGAGAAGTGGGAATCATAGCCCGACTCAACGCAGTAGGGGCGATCTGCTTTGATGAACGCTTGCAGCTTGATCACTTCTTTGCCGCGTCGATCGACTTTCTCAAACTTGAGGGCGCTCAGATAGCCTGTGAGAGCGGTTTGCAGCACGGGCGAGACTTCACCGTCTCGGATGGTGTACCAGGGGCAGTTATTGGAACGGTTGGCATAAATCCATAGGGTACTAGGAGTTTCGACGAGTCCGAGTTTGGGTTGTTTGAGGCGATCGAGAATCTGACTCAAGAGTTGATTTTGTTGGGCGAGAGCGGCTAGGAGTTGGGCGGTTTCGGTGACGGTTTGCATGGCGGTGTGGTGAGAGGTTGGCACTGGCAGATGACTTTGAGCCAGCCGATCGAGAGGAGATGTTGATAGGGGCTTCACAACCCACGGCAGGGAATTTGCAATCGGGGCAAGGGGTGTAGGTGACTTGTTTGATCAAAACGGGCTTTTCTCCCCTCTCCAGACTTCGGCGTGTTGAAACGGGATACCAGCCGCTTCAGCCGCTAATTTGTCCTCATCCCGATCGCCCACATAGAGAACTTCATCGGCTTTGCCAAAACAAACAGCTAGTTGAAGCATTCCGGGGTTGGGCTTTCGGAATCCCGTGTTGAAGCCGAAATTTAAGATATTCCAACTCAGCGATCTTTCAAATCCGCGAAAGACCTGCCAACAGTGATCGCCGCTTGATTTGGGAGGCGTAGGGCAGAAATAAGCACAGTCGATCTGGGGTAACAATTCCAGACAGTAGCGCATCTCAGCGAACGCGTCATTCAAAGTTTTGTGCCCTGCCTCCACGCCGCCTTGATTAGAAGCGATCGCGAACGTGTAGCCCTCAGATGCCATTTGCGCGATCGTGCGCTCTACTCCAGGCAATAGCACCTGATCTTGAGGGTGTTGAACAAATGTTTCGCCCGATGCAGGTTTGACGATCGTGCCGTCTTTGTCGAGAATGCAGAGTTTATTCATAGTTTTGGGGGTGGGGTTCTAGAGTTTTAGGAGGCTCGATCGGGCGGTTTGCTGTTAGCCATTTTCTTTGCTTTATCTTTGATGAGGTGCAACACGAATGGGTTTAATAGCTTCGTTTGTTTGGGATGATTAAGGCAGAACTCAGCAAAATCAGTTGCCGATACCGCCCAGAACGCATCTTGTACCTTGCGGGCTTTCAGCCATCCTTTCTTGATCCAGCGATAAACATTTATCTCTTTTGTTTGCAGAAGTTTAGCCAGTTCGCTAGGAGTCCAGTTATCGAAAATAGGTTTTCGGGAAAGTCCCAGGATGCTAATTCGTCGCTTAACGGTTATTTCAGATCTAACAGGAAAATTGTTCTCTTTAGCCCAACTGCTAAAGCACTGATAAAGCTCAGGAAATGGCATTTCTCCAGCGAGTTTTGCTAGTTGTTCACACTCTGCACTCGACCACAGAACTTTCTCAAATTTGGCGAGAGACGCATGACTTGCCTTCTGAGCTTTGCCCAAACTTGCAGCGCATGACAGAGAGCAACTTTGCTGCTTTGCTTTTTTTGCTAGAAAAGGTTTCTGGCAAGCCGGACAGACTTTAATCATTTCCTCGATCGACCTGTCAGGCGATTTAAATCTGCGAGGTCGAATGTCGAAAATACTAAGTTGGATCAGGTTGGGGTCTGGGGTCTGTTTGCGCCTCATCTGCCTTGGGTTCGTTTTGTGGGTCAATCAGGAGGCTCAACGATCGTTGAGCTTCCTATTTTCAGAATTTAACGAGTGCCAGTCCCTCCGGTGCCACTGGTAGGTTCTGGACAAGAAGTTGGCTCAGGGCAGGGGTTGAACTTTGTGCCTTTTGACTTGTCTCGATCGATCGCTTTCTTGGGAGCCGGATCTTTGTCGCTGCTTTTCTTTTTGTTGGGGTCGTAAGTCACGATCACTGGCCCCGTGTCAGGAGTATCGACACAGACTGTGCCAGAGTTGCCAGTTGTGCAGACCCTTTCCGCTTTGGCGGTTTCAGCCAAGCCAGTCAAAAGAGAAGCAGTCAGAGCGGAAACGAGTAATAGTTGACGTAGCATTGTAGGTGACTCCTTGAGATGTTTGAGGGTTGACGGCGATCGCTGGTCTGTGGAAGGAAGAGCGATCGCCGTTTGAATTTGAACAGTGAACCAGGCGGGGAGCTTGCGCCCGCATGCCTTCGCTTGCGGCTGTAGGCTGCAGCCGGAAAACTATTGAGCGCTGAACATGAAATCGTGGACGGTATCAGCGATCGTTTCATGTTGCGTAGCGTTCGGGGCTTCGTTGTAGAGGATTAATTCCTCAAGCTCGATCGCCAGGTGAGCAGACAAAGGCTCGACATCGCTGATCCCTACATCGGCTAAAGTTTGGGCAACTCTCTTGAGAACTGCGATCGCGCCTATTTGTCTGATCTCTTGCTTGATGTCTTCGAGTTCCATAATTTAAAAGGGGATGACTTTTTTAACGAGGTCGCCTGAGACTCTGACGACCCAATGAGTTTGAGTTGTGCTGAGGGTGACTTCTCCGATGCCGTAGCGCTTTTGGCAATCTTGCCAGTAGCTCAGTTCAGCGAGCGCTCTGACCATCAGCAAAAAGCTGTAAGTGGTGCTGTAGTTGAGGGCGGTGGGTTCCGCCCGGATGGGTTGAGGTTGCATTCCGGGCTGACTCCTATGCTTTGGTGCGTGAGTTGTGAAGCTCGATCAGGCGATCGGTGGCTTCGGTGTGGTTGAGAAAGTTAGCGCCATCAAACCAGGGAGTGCGATCGACGTGGGTGATTTGCCAGCATTCGGTGCGGGGGTTGAACTCGATCGCGCCGAGTAGTTGACGGGTGCCTGACGATCGGTGCAGGGTGCAGCAGTAGAAGCCGGAGCCTTTGTTGCCGTCGTGATTGAAGACGACTTGCCCCTGTTGGAAGAGGTCGTAAGGCTTGCGAGTGAGAGAAATGCGACCGGAGCCGCGTTCATCGGGAATTGTTGAAGGACGAACACCTTCGGTGCAGGGAACCTGTGCGACGTTTTGAACTGTTGCTGATAGCATTGAGTTACCTCGTTATGGGGTTCAGTTGAACCGCCGCGCCCTTCTGTCCTGAACAAACTAGGGGGTTTGGCGGTTTTGATTTGCGGGTCTACCTTGCGTTGCACTCCCCCGTTGAGCCATTAAATTAGCGAGTAATTACAAACCGAGCGGCGTTGATGCGATTGCGGAATTCTTGGGCAGGTTGGATGGCTCCCCGATCGAGGGCGTGTAATCCTCTAACGGTTTGAGTTTTCACCCAGTCTTGGAGACGATCCCCGCAGTGAGCGGCGAAGCGTTTAACCCGATCGCGAGTCTTTAAAGCGATGACTCGGACGATCGCCACGGGTTGATTGAGGGTGAGGTTTTGAGCCTCTAGCCAAGTTTTGAAGGCTTGCCACGTATCGGCGGCGGATAGCCCTAGAGCGATCGCTAGCAGACAGCTAACAACGAAAGCGCGGTAGACGAACTTTGCAGCGATGACGGCTGAAGCTTTGTAGGTGGCAACGGCTTCGGGCGAAGTGGCAGTGGCGACGACTTCGGACACTTTGGCTTGAGCAGTCGCGAGGAATGCAGAGACGGCATCGACCCAGACTTGCTTAAGGCGCAAATCGCCAGTGGGGAGGATTCCGTTCGATCGAGCGAAGGACTTGAGGGTAGCGATGGAAGCGGTGGCGATGGTTGAGAGGTTCATGGTTTGGAGTTCCTTAAAGATTGTTGGGAAGCGGTTTGTGGTGTGTGTCGCTTGCCATGAATTAAATATATTCCACCGTCTGAGACATGTCAAGCACTTAAAAGAATTTAATTTCTATTTAGTCTCTATTAACTCTGCTAAATGAAACATTTTACCCCTATACTGGAACCTAATAGAATTAGAGGAATGAGGAAAGTGTTTAGCCGACTCCCGAACTTAATGGTGGAAAAAGACCCAAGAATGACTCAGCGGCGGCTTGCGGCTGAGTTGAAGCTTTCGCACACCACTATCAACAAGATTTACAATGGGCAACCGCTGACAGCGCGTATAGATCCTGAAACGGTTGAGACTCTCTGCAACTACTTCGGCTGCGATGTAGGCGACCTTCTAACCATGAAGGAGATTGGCAATGAGAAGTAAAACCCTGATCGCTTCCGGTGTCGCTATCCTCGCCCTCGCTCTAACATCTTGTGAGCCGAATGAAATGTATCCGGCTGGTGGGGCAATCCCTTTAGGAAGTGGCAATAGCGGCGGCTATTCTGCGCCAGCACAACAACCCCTTGCGCCAGCAATGCAAGACCCAGAAAAAGAAATGGAGCGCATGAATGGGAACCAGCAAACAGAATCGGTTGTAGCAGGCAAATACAGAGACGCTGAAAAGAAGTGTCAAACGCTGGCTAAAGGTCGAACCCTAAAAGAGGTTAAACACTTTCAGGGCAACAATTGGGACTGTATTTTTTATTAAAGGGAGATCACTATGTCTGTTGCTGAAAAGCTGGAAAACATTGTTAAACCGATCAAGCCTGTCTGCGGTCAAGCCTATCTGTTCCTGGATTTGACCATCACCGAGAACCCGATCGCCGCGATTCGAGAGCTTGAATCAAGTGGCTATTTAATTAATCTACACTTGCAAGAATATCCTCAAGGGATTCACTCGATCGCGGTGCTTAGAGATGAGTTGAACGTAAGCGAGGGACGCTATTCAGAACTCGTTAGCGAACGGGTCAACTTGGCTCAACGGTTTGGACAAGACGCTGTAAGCCTGCGTCGCGGCATCAAAGCAGAACCGTCTAAAATCCATCCTCTGCAAGTCTCAGTTCATGACTGGATTGGTCAAGCAGTCTGGGCGGATACTCAAGGATACTTGTGTCCAGAGCTAGAAACCCCAGAACCCGGTCAGACTGTCATTTACGTGGACTACGAAAAGACCGATGACGAGCTAATTCAATCCGAGATTGAACTCGCGATCGATGCGATGGGCTATCCGGCTGGCTCGCGCTGGATTGGTCGAAACTCGCTGGATGTCGATAACGTGGTGTCGTATGTGGGGACGTTCCCTAGAGAAGATGTGCCTCAGCATCTAGAGAGGTTACAGAAAATTCTTCCGGCAATGGTTTTGATCTGTGTGAACGGAAGCAAGTAAGCTCACACAAAAGCCCTGCTAGAGACAATCTGGCAGGGCTTTTGTGTGAGAGAACGATCGAGGCTTACTTTAGCTCATCGCTCTCAAACTGCTCATAGGGGAGAAAAACACAAAGCTTTTCAGCGCTGACCTTAGAGCGATCGGGTGAAGGCATAGCCTTAAATACACTGCCTGTTAGAGCTGAGGATGATCTAGATAAATCGTTGAGTTTTGCCGTTGTCTTGATTAGTTCTTGGTAGAAGTCATCTGAATTCCAAATTTCTAGCGTGGCTTGCTGCAAAATCTCTTTCTTGAGAGTCTCAACGCCATCTGTTGTGACCTTCTTGAAGCGATCCTGATCGGTGTCAATCTTCGCGGTCACTTCGACATATGAGAATTCATCGCGATTTTTAGGCTGAGACTCGACAGGCTGAAACGATTTGATGCTATGCAGTCTCAGGATTTCGCCCTTCATACAATATTGCTGATTTGCTTGGCTTACTTTGCCAGATTTGATCAAGTCTAGGTGGCTTGTCCCCAAGTCTTTAGGGCTTGGACTACAACTTGACAGCGCCACAGCAGCAGCAGCTAACAAAATTCTTTTCATTGGGTTCTGACCGGAACTTTACCGACTCAGCATTCCCCAAACGCAAAAGCGATCGCTGGTTCCGGTCAAGGGTGGCGATCGCCTTTGGTGCATTACGAACGCCCGTAATGCTGGGCATCTTGATTCTAATCGTCCTTCTTAGCGATCGTGCTCCACAGACCATAGACGACGGCAAGAGCCAGGACGACTAGCAGCAAGTATTCAGTAGCTCCTAGTGACGTTGGGCTGGCGTAGTCAAGGTAACTAGTTGGGTCATCGTTCATGTGTTACCCGAATAATGGATTTTCTCTTTGATCGGTCAGTCGTCACAACACCCGAATAATGGATTTTCTCTAGCGATAAGTTTTGTAGAGTAGGGCAACCCCCATTTCGATACTTGCAATGCCCTCTGAAGAGAAAACACTCAAGCAAGCCCTCTCTTGCTTATGCGAGCAATACGGACTGCCAGAAGTTTTAGATCGTTTAGCTGAAATCGTAGACAGCAATGGAGATGATTGGAGTCAGGTCACACGACTGTTAGAAGATGCCACTACTCGATCGCTAGAACTGAAATCCAAAGAAGACTAAACACCAGAATCAGCAACATCCAAGGCGACTCGCGCCACTCTTAGCGCGTCTTTGGGCGAGAGTGTTCGCACGTTTTGCAAAATTTCGTCGATCGATTGAGTCGGCTCTACCGATCGCCCTTCCAGGTGAGCCTCTAATTCTTTTCGAGTCCAGCCTTTCACAATGGCAATTTTTTCGAGGTTTCTGGCTTCGGGAAACTGCTCTCCCATAATGTACGACGAGAGACTCGCGTAATTAACCTTCAACCGTCTTGCCAGCGCCCGAAGCGAAGAGTCGCCTTGCATCTCACTTAACAACTCTATTAGTCGCTCTCGCGGCTCGTAGTCACTCATCTGATCATCGTTAGGTCTGTCTGTCAGGCTACCGTCAAAGCGATGACCGTGACATCAGAATAAATGTCAGCAGAATAATCAACAAAACGATCGTTTTCACCAGGATTCCGGTATATTGATTGTTGAACGATCAATTTGTTGGTTTGGTAGCTGACATGGACAAACTAAAAGGCACTTACTATATCGAGCGAAGCCTTGATAGAGAGATACGAATTCTTGCCGCCGAAAAAGGCAAAGGTTTTTCGGAAGCCATCACAGAAGCGATCGAGCTTTACCTGACAGCCAATGGCAAGTCAGTGTCTGCGATGGTCAAATAAATCCACATAAAGAAGCCGTTCAGGGTGCACCCTGAACGGCTTCTCAATTTTCAAGTCTCTTCAAAACTTCTTACCAGAACGCAAGCTGCAAACTTGCTCTCTGACGTTCGATCTCCCTCTCGGTTGATCTGACCGACCCTTAGATCGATCCAAGGCTGATATCAGCCCCACAAAAACCCGCTAAAAGCCGATCTCTGTTCTGTGACCACAAACACCAAAAAAGCCTTAAAACCCTTTCAGCGATTGCTTTATGAACAGCAGTATACCTCAAAAAAACCTCGATCGGCATCAGTATCCATCTCAAGCATCCGTGTATCTACCGAAAAGTTTTATGAATTCGCTCGATCTGCCTTCTTTTGTCCATCTCAAAGGCGATTGCCCGATCGCTGAACTCAACACCCTGTTTGAGTTTGGGCTTCCCGTCTCTTGGGTCAAAACGTCTCAAGATTTGTCACCGTCTTCTCGCAATTGTCCGCAATGTCTTTTAAAGAGAGGTGTCGAATTAGTCTCGATCGAGTGTCTGGAGGTGACGCGATGAACCAGCAACTCACTCTATTTGCACCGCCGCCTATTCCAGCACCCCAGATTGATCCTCAAAAAGAGGCGATGTTTGCAAAAGTTCGAGCTGAAGGACAAGCCTTTCTAGCAGTTGCGAATGAACTGTTCCCAGGGCGGGGCTGGAAAAACTGCGTAGACATCGCGACCGAAGATATCAGGACAATTCGCTCTGAGTACAACCGCCGCAACGGATTGCCGCCGCCCTGGTGGGATGTGCCCGACTTAGAACCAGATCCCTTTCTGGGCACTGCGGCTAGCTATAAGCCCAAGCCCTACAAGCCGCACACCCTAGAGCGCAAACAGCGAAGGCATCTCAAAGACATGGTGACTCGCATTCACAAGAAATACAGCTTCCCTGATTTGTATATGCCGCTCATTCAAGAAAAGCTGCTGACAAACCCTCGTTATTACGGCGTTTGCCCATTGCCTGGCGTGATTGGTGCCTCTCCGGTTGAGTTTCCCAGCGAGAAACAACTGCAGGCGATCGAGCTAGAGGCGCAGCTTCGAGACATTGAAGCGGGTCGAGCGCAGCCGCTCAAACTTCCTCTGAGCTTGAAGGAGCCAGTTCGAGAGCTAGTTCTCAATGGATTGGAGGTGGCGAAGTGAACCACAGAAAGACCCCCTTTCGTAGACCTCCCAAGATTCTCTATCAGTTCCACCACAGTGACTTTGAGGTTTTTGAGGTTCGCGCCATGACCTTGAAGGAAGCCGTCGATCGATTCAAACAACAGCACGGGAACGTCGCTGTTCACGAAATTCTATTGGTTGGCAGGCGTGGTCAATGGGTGCCTGTGTCGCCGGACATTCTGAGAGGTGCGGCATGATTCAAGACTTGCTCAAAAAGTGGTCGGAGCTTGAACCCGAACGCTGTTGGGTTTATGAGGGTGACTTTCTGATCGATGTCAAAGAGATCGGCTGGTGGAAAATTCTGCTCTCTAGCGTTAGGGCGGCGGTTGTCGTGATGAGTCAGGAGCCTGCTGTGGCGTTGCTCACGGCTTATTTGCAGTGGATTCAGGAGGTTAGTAACCCTTAGCCAAAAAATAGCGGCTCTGATGGGAGCCGCAACGAAAAAATTAATATTATACACATCATAACAATGAACCAAACAGAACGCATCAGTGATCACGACAACAATCAAGTAAATTTAGCACAAGCTAAACCCGCCGGAACGCATGAGAGCCATTGGACAGAATGGATGGAGTCGGGCATCTCACCTGAAATTGCAGCATTGAACTTTCGCACGATCGAAGACTCGCACGAACTCGATAGGATTTTGAATCGGAATAGCGATCGACGCTGGAAACATTCTGATCAGTTGGTTCCCGGTTGGTTGGCTTCCGGGGTTGACCCTGAAACAGGCGAGTCTACGCTGACAGGGTGCCAATATAAACCTGACAACCCATTGCCTCAACTTGACTCTGGCGGCACTCCTAAGCCGGGGAAGTGGCAGAAATATTTAGGCGCGTCTGGCGTGCAGGCAGATCCGCTCTTTCTAGATACCGGAGATGCGGACTATTGGCGAAAGGTGAAGGACGATCGCTCAAAGCCCTTATGTCTTACCGAAGGCATCAAAAAAGCAGGGTCGGGATTGTCGCAAGGCTATGCCACGATCGCCATTACGGGCGTGAGCAACGGGCAGAAGCTAGGCAGGCTTAACGCCAAGCTCAAACAGTTTTGTCAAGTTGGGCGGATTGTTTATCTAATCTTCGACAATGACCTGATGACGAACCCCGACGTTCAGAAAGCGCTCGATAAGTTGGGTCGATTGGTTGCAGCGGCAGGCGCGATCGTGGCGGTTGTTTTACTGCCAGCAGGAGAGGCAAAGGGGCTAGACGATTTTCTAGTGGCTCATGGTAAAGAGGCGTTAGACGCGCTGATTGAAGATGCGATGACGATCGAGGAATGGCGTAAAACGTTTCTCGGCAAGAATGCCAAAGGTGAGGCGCTACAGGTCGAGAAAGAACCCAGGCAGATCAAAGAGTTTCGGCTGCTGCAAACGCTGCTGAAAGATCGATTGCGGCTCAACGGACTCAGCAAAGAGATTGAGCTTGACGGCACACCGTTTAACCTCGATCGTTCACGTCTACGGCTAGGGGTCTATCACAAAATCTATCTCGAATCATCTCGCGAAGAAGTCCAGGACATGATTGTCGAGATTGCAGAGGCGAACGAGTATTCGCCCGTTGTGGAGTATCTCAACTCGGTTTACGAGGAATTTGGCGACGATACTAGCATTCTGGATGATTTAGCAAAGCGCTACTTTGGAGCCGATGCTCCGATTAGCAACGTGATGACGGTTCGCACCTTAATCGCCGCCGTCGCGAGGGCGTTTGACCCAGGCTGCAAGCATGATGAGGCGTTGATCCTGCAAGGACCGCAAGACTACGGTAAATCGAGCTTCTTTAGGATTTTGGCGAGTCAAGGCTGGTTTGATGACTCGTTTGCATCGGTCAGCGACAAAGATGAAAAGCTGAAGCTGCACGGCGCTTGGATCGTGGAGTGGGCAGAGCTTGAAACTATTTTTAGACGGCGCGACATCTCTAGCACCAAAGCTTTTCTATCATGCCAAAACGATCGCTTGCGACCCCCCTATGGTCGAGCCGTGGTGCAGATGAAGCGTCAGTCGATTATTGTCGGCTCCACTAACGAGGATGAATTTTTAAGCGACTCAACCGGGAACCGCCGCTTTTGGGTGGTGCCCGTGAGGAAGAAGATCGATCAGCGATTGGTCGAGCAAGAGCGCGATCGTATTTGGGCGGCAGCCGTGGCGATGTATAAGCGTGGCGATCGCTGGGATTTGAGTGATGCAGAAAAAAAAGATTCAGCCGCGATCGCCGCCGAATTTCAAACCCGCGACCCCTGGTTTGATTTAGTCAGCGACTACGTTCGCAGCAGAGAAATCGTCAGCGCCCGTGACATCTTGGACGACGCGCTCAAAATTGAATCTGGCAGACAAGACCAGGGGCAGTTAATTCGCGTCGCGAAGATTCTGCGCGAGTCGGGCTGGAAGAAATCATTCAGAGAGTACAAGGGCGATCGACGAAAAGTTTGGCTGGCTCCGTTCCGTTCCGATGATCCGGTGTTACCGACTCGATCCGACTCGGATCACCCTATCGGATCATCCCAGAATTTTGAGCCAGAAAGGGTTTTAGGGGATCGTGATCCGGTGTTACCGACTTTTGCGGCAAAACCAAACCCAGAAGCTCTACAAACACCCGCCCTAGAGTTTGCGTCTAAAAGCTCTAGTTTTAAAGAAAAAAGTGGATCAAACGGTTACATCGGATCACATTCCCTGATATCAAGCGTTCCAGCCGATCCGTCTCCAAAACCTAGTCGGTTACAGCGGATCGAGGCGGATCAGCATCCTTTAACTCTCTCAACTCACTACTACCGATACTCAGGGGCGCAGCCTCGACTAACAAAGCTGTTTGAGATGAAGCGGTTAGCAATCTTTCAAGTCCATGCCGATGTTGCGTTAGTGCGAGTTGAGGGGTGTGAGGACATTGAATTGGTTTCAGTTAGCGAGTTGAGGGCGATCTAGTCATGAACAGGCAAGACTCCAGACGGTGGCGACACTCCACCGCTAACAGCAGTATTCTTCTATTCGAGTCCGAGCCGGGGCTGTGGGCTGTGGATATCGATACGCCTGACTACACTGACTATTCCTGGTATATGGACAGATTTCCAAGCCTTTCGGGACTGTCTTTAGAGCAAATCGAGTCAGAGATTTCTAAAAGGAGTATCAATCATGAATAAACCCCTTGGCTTCAAAAAGGAGTGTTGGTCTGTCACGTATCACGAGGTTCTATGAGCAAGAAGAAGCAAATAGAGCCACCGGTCCCTACGGGATACGCCGAGAAAGTGCTCGACTGTCCTGAATGGGTACAAGCGAATTTAGTTCTCCATGCCGAGTGGCGACACAAAGCAGCATTTGAGGCTGGCTCGATCGCGATTGAGTGGGCGATCGATGACTGAACATCCCATTATCTTCTCGCAAGAATTATTCGAGCAAGTTAGAGACTACTTTGACGACAGAGCCATCATCGATCCAAAAGCAAAACAAATCTCAGCAGAAATCATTGAAGCCTGGGCGTTCCCCTTTGGAAACCTTGATATTCAGGCATCTCTATTTAATGCCATCAAGAGTTATTTGGAGACTCGCGTACCCGTTGATATGACAGCCACCAAATTATTAGTGCAACTGTGGGCAGCAAAAGAGGAGAGCGATCGATGAACATTCAGGAGTTAATCGACAAGCAAGTTTGGATAGTGATCAAGCTGCAAAAGCAAGACTATCTAGAGGCAGACACCAAAGACCGCATGATTGCCCTGGCAGCAGCGATCGAGGGGCTGCGAAACCTGCAAGCGATCGCGGGTGCCAACTCAAAGAATGGTGATCATGTGCCATGCACCGGAGGTGTTTGCAGTGACTCCTGACCCTTTTCCTCTTCACTTTCCTCCAGACCAACCGCGCACCAGCTTCCGGCAACGTGCTCAATTCAAGGTCAGCTTTGCTCAAGCAAGAGACGATCTGTTTGCAGAGCTAGACAAACTAGGAGCCGTCAAAGTCACGCTGTCAACCAACGTCACATTGCGTCGTGATGGGTTGCCCTACTCCAATCAAAAAGAGCCATCAGACCCAGGCGTAGCGCTCTACTTCGATTGGAATCGTCGCTCCTACTGTCTCGCTTGCGACAAGTGGGATTTGACTAAGGACAATATTCGAGCAATTGGACTGCATATTGCCGCACTAAGAGGACAAGAGCGCTGGGGAGTCGGCACGATCGAGCAAGCCTTTGCGGGCTATCAGGCACTCCCTAGCAGCGATAAAGAGTGGTGGGAAGTGCTGAGAGTCTCAAAAGATGCCACCTGGGAAGAAATTAAAGTCGCCTATCGACAGCAGGCAACAACTCATCATCCTGACAAAGGCGGCGATCGCGCCCTTTGGGACAGGCTCGAAAAAGCTTATCAAACGGCATCACAAGAAGTTAAACGTTAAACACAATGCAATACGAACTAATTGATAAGCACGAAGCCGCCAGTCGCACGAAGCTGAGTGACGTGACACTCAAGAGATATCGGCTCAATGGCGAACTAATCCAGGGCGTTCACTGGGAGCAAATTAACTCTCGATCGATTCGCTACCGATCGCCCCTGATTGAGCATTGGGCGCAACATCGCCATGATCCGGCTGCTCATTTAGCAGCGATCGAGGCGTATGAATGTCAGAACAAAGCCGGAACCTCTAAATCACGACTCACCCCGGCATAGCAGCGATAGATGATCTCTGGAGAGTTGCCCACCAATGCCGCTACGTCTTGCACTGAGAGATGCTGCAATGCCAGTGTGATAAACGTGTGGCGAGTCTGATAGGGTTTGCGGTAAGCGATCCCAGCGTCAGCTAAAACGGTCTTCCAGCCTCGGTTTGCAAAGTTGTGAAAGTCGATATACTTCCCTGTAGGGCTAGGGAATACGAGATCGGTTGACTCTCTCTGCTCCATCGACTTCAATAAATCCTTGAGAGCAGAATTACACGGGAATTCCCTTCTATCCTGTGTTTTCAGTCCTCCTTTGACTTTTAGCCCATCCTCACCCATCACCAGCGCTTGCTCAAATACCACGCGCTCAAATCGTTTGCCGATATGCCGCCACTCCAGAGCCAATGCTTCACTGGGTCTACATCCCGTGAGAAAGCAGAAGGTAATAAACGGAGTGTAATGCTTGTAATATTTATTGGATTTAAATAAATTAATCACCCGATCGATCTCATCTTTATTAAAGGGGTGAATATCCTCTTCTTCTTTGCGCTTCTTAGGGAGCCTGATTTGCTTTGCCATTCCCTCAAAGCTGTTCTTCTCCAGAAACCCAGACTCGATCGCCCAATTGCAGCAGGCATTGAGCGAGACTAGAAGTCGTTTAGCGGCGTTAAGTTTGATGTGAGTTAGCGCCCACTCTCGAATCAAAACCGCTTCGCTAGGGTTGTCGGTGGGTAGCTCAGAGATGCACTTGCGCCAATTCTTATACTGACCGCCCATCGTGCTAGGGCTGCATTGAGGGCGCTTGTAGTCAATGTAGCGATCGTAGAGTTCTCGCAGCGAAGTCGGTTTGACCGCCTCTTCAATCGATTTGTACTTACCAAGAGTGGGGTCAAAGCGATCGAACAAAATATCAGACTCAATCTGATTGGCTTTGAGTTGAGCAATTTTGCGATGCTTTGGGGTATCAGGGTAGCCCAGACTCAAATGATGTTGCACCCCATGCACCCGCCATCTCAGACGCAGGTGATGACTGCGAACCTCGATCGCGACCGTCCCTTTTGGTGCCTTCCCCATCAGACCCTCACTCAATCGTCCTCAAATTGTCCTCAAATTACTCCCGAAAAGATCTAAAATTATCCAAAATTGTCCAACATCGCTCCTGATATTTGACTTCCAGTGACCCGCCTACAACCTTTGTCACAAGCTGAAAGCCAATCCATGAAAGAAAGCCGATGGCGAGATTTGAACTCGCGACCTATCGATTACGAATCGATTGCTCTACCACTGAGCCACATCGGCAGCACGGTTAACTAGCATATCAGAATGAATGATCTTCTGTCACACAATTTGCTCGATCGCAACTGATTTTCTCGACAAAGCCCGATCTCTTCAAACTCATGTCACGATAATCTCAGACCTCACAAACTTACAACATCCATGACAGACTCTAAACCCAAGCGTCTAACCCTTAAACAAACTGACCCCAAAAAATATGCTTACCTGATAGCAGAAGCAAAGGCTCCCTATCGCGGTTTAAGGAAGTTTATTTATGGGGCATTTGGAGCATCAGGCGCGATCGGGGCAGTGGTCTTCTTAGCGCAGATTTTAGCAGGTCGCGATGTCGAAGCGGCTCTCCCAAATTTAGCCGTTCAGATCGGGGTGATAGCCCTGATGGTTTGGCTATTTCAGATTGACAAGACAAGCCAAAAATCTTAATGGTCAGGGTTAGTCGCCGCAGTGAGCTATTGGACTCAACTAATAATTTTTGGAATTGTTGAATACAGGTATGATTTGCCCTCATCCCCAAGGAGAAGGGAGCCAGAACTCTTGTCCCCCCTCCCAAAAGGAGAAGGCTAGCGTGAGGGCAGGTTTAGGAATTCATACCCGAATTCAGCAATGCCAATTTTTATGCGCTTGCCTGCACCCATCCATTAGACCTTGACGGCTACCATTTTTCTGACCGCTTCAATGATTTGCTGGGGTTGCACGATCGTCAGATTTTCCATTGCGCCGTTATAAGGCGTAGGAATATCTTGAGACGACAACCGCAACACGGGAGCATCCAACTCGTCAAAGAGCCGATCGTTAATCGAAGCCACAATTTCGGCACCGATGCCACCTGTTCTCATACATTCTTCAACCACTATGACGCGATGGGTTTTGCGAATTGATGCCCCAATCGTCTCAAAATCTAATGGTTTGAGTGATAGCAGATCGATCACCTCTGGGTCATAGCCTTCTTTTTCTAACGTCTTGACGGCTTGTATGACATGGTGACGCATCCGAGAGTAAGTCAAAATCGTCACGTCTTCGCCCTTACGAACCACTTCTGCCTTGTCGAGCGGCAACACATATTCACCGTCTGGCAGATTTTCCTTGAGATTGTAGAGCAGAACGTGTTCAAAAAATAGGACAGGATTATCGTCTCGAATAGCTGCTTTAAGCAGACCTTTAGCGTTGTAGGGAGTCGAACATGCGACAATTTTTAAGCCAGGAACTGCTTGAAAATAGGCTTCTAAGCGCTGCGAGTGTTCGGCACCTAACTGCCGACCGACTCCACCCGGACCGCGAATCACCATCGGAATCTTGAAGTTTCCGCCCGATGTATAGCGCAGCATTCCAGCATTGTTGGCGATTTGGTTAAACGCTAGCAATAGAAAGCCCATATTCATGCCTTCGATGATCGGGCGCAACCCTGTCATTGCGGCTCCGACTGCCATACCCGTAAAACTGTTTTCAGCGATCGGAGTATCTAGCAGTCGCAAATCGCCATATTTTTTATAGAGGTCTTTGGTGACTTTATAAGAGCCGCCATAGTGACCAATATCCTCACCCATCACCATCACAGTAGAGTCACGCGCCATTTCTTCGTCAATGGCTTCTCGAAGGGCGTTGAAGAATAGGGTTTCTGCCATTGCTTCCTCTAAACGTTGCAGTGAACTACCTATCTTAGAGGAGGTTGAGCGATTGCGAAAGTCTGTAGAACGAGCAATCGAAGAAACGGGCGCATAGAATCTCTTGAATGAGTCTTCTCGTTCCCGTCTCTTCGCGTTTAGTCGGATATTCGCTTTAGGGAGTGTGTTAACACTCTGATCTTCGTTCCCATCCCGCCCTCAACTCAAGTTTAGGGCGAGGCAGAATCGCAGCGAGAAAGTTCTAAACCACGCCCTTATTAGGTTTCGTCGAGGTCAATTTCAATTTGTCTTGCCGGAGGGAGATCGGCGATCGGGCGTTTTACAGTCTCTTTATCGCCGTCTCTCAATGAGTCGGTTGCTTGTTTAAGCAAATCTCTTAACAAACTGCGAACCTGCCGTTCCTTCTTGGCTAAAGCGCTTCCAGCTTCGCCAAGTCTGTCTTCTAGTTCGGTGAATTTTTGATCTGTGTGCTCTTTGGCGGCTTCTGCCTTAGGGCGAGCTTGCTGATACCAGGTTTTGGCATCCTCTAAATGATCTTGGGCACGATCGTAATAAGACTCACTGCGAGCCGCCAAGTTTGCTCTCAAGATGGCTGCCTGGGTTTGAAGTTGAGCATAGCGTTTTTTCAACAAAGACACTTCCTCACTGTTGCGAAGGGTGTCGATCGCTTGCTCAATCTGTTCTCTGACTTCGGCTGACATATCTTGACTGGCTTCTTTCAGCCCTGCTAGACCTTCTTCAACATCTTTATCGAGTTGGTCTTCTTCTTGATCAAGTTGAGCCTGAAGACGCTTAACCTCTGCCTCCGTTTCGCTGATCTTGGTCTGCTGCGCTCGGCTGATGCCGTCAATCACGCCTTCAATTGAAGCTGTTACATCATCTTTGAGATGTTCGCCACTCTCTTGAATGCCCGAAATCGCTGATGTAAATGCATCTTTAACCAGCGATCGTAGCTCACTAGAACCCGTTTTTAACTCTGATGCAACTTGAGAAACCGCAGCCTGCACGATCTCACGAATCCGATCGGTGCGAAGCTGTCCGACTTCTTTTGCTTGCTTTAAATCTGTTGAAATCTTCTCTTTGACAGGATTAGACATGATTAACTCCAATAAAATCTATAGGTGTAGCACCTTGGATGCTTGCTAATCGGGTCTTTAGCTATAGTTCTTAACTTAAGTCTGCTAGAAATAGCTAAGATTTACCTCTCTCTTTGGGTCAAAAAAAAGAATAATAAAAATCGGTTCCCAATCAATGTTGGAAACCGATTAGATTAAGTGGCGTTGAAATTAACAGAACGCACTAGAAGAAAACAGAACTATCCGAGTTGTAAACAGCTTTGAGTTAGAACTGAAGTCCAACTCCAGCACTGCCGCTTAAGGAGCCAGCACCACTGCCTTGATAGGCGTTAATGCCATACTTCAAATCACTGTAGACAACTACCCCTTTTGCAACTTGAGACTCTACCCCAGCCGTCAACACGGCTGAATCTTTGTTACCGACTTCAGAAGAGCGATCGTGGTTTTGCACAAAGGAATAACCGGGACCAAAATAGGCGTTTGTTTTGCTATTAATCGGTAGATCGTAGGTCAAGCTAGGAATCACAGCGCTATTGTCTCCGGTGAAGACCACCGCGCCTCTGACAGAGACAGGTGCGCCAGGGACTGCGAAGCGACCTTGGACGTTGCCACCCAGCACAGCCGCATCATTATCGCGTCCGCCATTTGTGAATCCTCCCGTCACGCCTGCGCCGACATAGCTTCCGTCGAAGCGGACGGGTTCGGCAGACGCAGATCCTGCACTCAGGAAGGTAGGAGCTAGAACAAGTGCAGAAAGCACAGAAAGAGTTGAGAGAGCTTTAAGAGAGAGTTTCATTTTCGGTTTTCTGAGTACTTGGTTTTTGATGTTTCTCTTACGTTTAAAGTCGTAAGAATGGGTTGATTTGTTCCTAAGAATTCTAATGATTTCTAATGAGTTGAGGGCTTATTAATGAGTCTTAAAAGCTCTGAATTTGTAAGTAGAAATCTTTGAATTCTCTAATCAGGAACCTAGAGTTGTGATTACGTTGGTGAAGTAACTTCTCTATACTTCAGTTGTAATGTGTGCGTTTATAATCGTGAATTAAGGATGGTCTGTTTACGAAGTGTCACATAAAAAACAGGGTGCCTTAATAGTTTTCAGTCAACTATAAAAGCTTTATTTTCTTTTGGCAAAAATTGCCGAAACAGCCCTATCAACTCTTACTTTTAAGAGTTGCTGTCAGAAAGAATTGAATGCTTCTCATAAGTAGACAGGCGAATTAAGGTCTGTGGAGATGGGTTTCGTCTCCGCTCAGCCAACCAAAGGTTCTAGCTCTAGGCGTTGAGCGGAGCCTAAATGTGTCTGACCGTCAATTCTATCTACCTACTTAGCGCTACGAAATTGTTAGGGCACTGGGTTGATATTGAAGCAACAAGGGGCTTAGGGCGTGTTCTAATCCCTTTGCTCCTCCCTAATCCCCTTTAAAAGGAGGGAACCGAACCCCTCAAAATTCTCCTTGAAAAAGGAGATCTAGAGGGATCTTCAAAGCTAAAGCACCCATCGTCAGACTTTTAAAGCACGTCCTAAGCCTCGACTTTTACTCCTTTCCAAAAGGCGATGTAGCCTGTGATGTTTTTGGCAGCATCTTTGGGAGTGGGATAATACCAGGCGGCATCTTTGTTAACCTGTCCATCGACTTCGATCGTGTAGTAGCTGGCAACCCCCTTCCAGGGGCAAGTCGTGTGGGTGCTGCTTTCTTTGAAATAGTCTTGCTTGATTGCATCAGGGGGAAAATATTGGTTTCCTTCCACCACTTCACAGCGATCGCTGTCTGCTAAAACGGCACCGTTCCAGATTGCTTTTGGCATAGCTAACTTTAGTCAATTGACGAACAATGACTTTATGGTAATCGAAAAACTCATATCACCTGCAATCGCTGGCTCGCTCCACATGCCTTTGAGACCTGATGAATGCAGATACGCACTAGGGCTTTTTGGCGCTATAAAAAGGACGCTTGACCACGATCGCTCCATAGCGTTTTCCTCGAATCTCGACTTCAAGGGACTGACCTACCTGAGCCAGCCTGATCGGGACATAGGCAAGGGCGATCGGGTATCCCACTGTTGGAGCGAGAGTGCCGCTGGTGATGATGCCCACTTCTTGACCGTCGTGTAGCACTGGGTAGTCGTGACGAGCAATGTTGCGACCCTGCATCTGTAGCCCAACAAGCCGTTTAATGACACCGGATTTTTTCTGCTGTTCAAGCACTGATCGACCGATAAAATCGCCTTTGGTATCCAAATGCACGAGCCACCCTAAGCCTGCTTCAAGGGGCGTGGTGATGTCGTCGATGTCTTGCCCATAGAGTGCCATTGCCGCTTCTAATCGCAGGGTATCGCGTGCTCCCAACCCGCAAGGAGTTACACCGGAGGCGAGGAGCGATCGCCAAAGCTCGATCGCGATTTTTGGATCAACCATCACCTCAAATCCATCTTCGCCGGTGTAGCCTGTGCGAGCCAGAAAACTGGGCTGACCCAAAATATTTGCCTCCAAATGTCCAAACGCTTTGATTGGAGCGAGATCAGCATCAACCAACGTTTGCAGATGGCGAACTGCATCAGGTCCCTGCACCGCGATCAAGGCTTTAGACAGAGAGTAATCTTCAAAACTGATTTGAGTGCGATCGAGATGGTCAAGCATCCAGGTTTTATCTTTGAGCGTTGTAGCAGCATTGACGATGATCATCCACCGCTGATCCCCATCCACATCAAGCCCTTGATAATAAAAAATCAGATCGTCGATGATGCCACCCTGCCGATTGAGCAAAACGGTATATTGCGCCTCACCCCTCTGCAACCGACTGAGATCAGACGGCACCAAGGTTTGAATTTGACTCAAAACATCGTTGCCCTTGAGCGCAAACTTGCCCATGTGAGAGATGTCAAACATCCCAGCCGCCGTGCGAACCGCCTGATGTTCTTGCCCAATGCTGCTAAACTGCACAGGCATTTCCCACCCTGAGAAGCCAGTCATGCGGGCTTTGAGTTCAACCGCAAGCGCAAAGAGTGACGTTCGAGCTAAGAGGTCTGGGGAGTTGATGGGGTCAGTCACAGCGCGATCGTCCTTTTTTATCCTTAAAATAGCAGGGAAAAATAACCTTTATCTATTCCCCTTGATCCCCACTTGACAATCTTCTTTCGTTTACCCCTTGTCAACGGCACCATACAGACAGACACTATTGATGGGAGTTGAAGTGGCAGCAACGAGGTTTCTTTGTGAAAAAAGTTTTAGCAATCATTTTAGGCGGGGGAGCCGGAACTCGCCTATATCCATTAACGAAGCAACGTGCAAAGCCCGCGGTGCCCCTCGCTGGGAAGTATCGCTTAATTGATATTCCAGTTAGTAATTGTATCAATTCAGAAATCTTTAAAATCTACGTTCTCACGCAATTTAACTCCGCTTCCCTCAACCGACACCTCACCAGAGCCTACAACTTTTCGTCTGGGTTTAACGATGGCTTTGTCGAAGTGTTAGCGGCTCAACAAACTCCCGAAAATCCGAACTGGTTTCAAGGAACTGCCGATGCAGTGCGCCAATATTCGTGGCTGTTTCAAGAGTGGGATGTCGATGAATACCTGATTCTCTCTGGTGACCACTTATATCGGATGGACTATCGCAAGTTTGTGCAGCGTCACCGCGAAACGGGGGCTGATGTCACGCTCTCAGTCGTGCCGATGGATGAGCGTCACGCTTCTGAGTTTGGGTTGATGAAGATCGATCAAGCAGGGCGAGTTATCGACTTTAGCGAAAAGCCCAAAGGTGACGCGTTGAGGGAGATGCAGGTAGATACAACCGTTTTGGGGCTGTCTCCCGAACAAGCGAAAGAAAGCCCCTACATTGCCTCAATGGGCATTTATGTCTTTAAGAAAGAGGCATTGATGAAGCTGTTGCGGCAAGACCCCGATCAGACCGACTTTGGCAAAGAAATCATTCCAAATTCTGCCAAGACGCACAATCTTCAGGCGTTCTTGTTTAACGATTATTGGGCAGACATCGGGACGATCGAAGCCTTCTATGAGGCAAATCTAGCGCTGACTCAACAGCCGAATCCGCCGTTTAGCTTTTATGATGACCAAGCACCGATTTACACCCGTCATCGCTTTTTGCCTCCCAGCAAATATTTAGACTGCAAAATCACTGAGTCATTGATTGGCGAAGGTTGTGTTCTCAAAGACTGCCGGATTAGCCATTCAGTGTTAGGGGTGCGATCGCGCATTGAGGGAGGAGCCACGATCGAAGACACGCTGATTATGGGGGCTGACTTCTATGAAGACTATGCTGAGCGACAATCAGGACTCGATTGTGATAATTCTCAAGTTTCGTTAGGAATTGGCAAAGACTCGGTGATCCGTCGTGCCATTATCGACAAGAACGCTCGCATCGGCTGCAACGTCCATATTGTCAACAAAGATCGGGTCGAAGAAGCCGATCGAGAAAATCTAGGCTTCTATATCCGCAGTGGCATTGTGGTGGTGTTGAAGAACGGATTGATTCCCGATGGAACTGTGATCTAGAAAATATGAAGAATGAGAGATGAAGTGGACCCGTTAGTTTCATCTCTCATTTTTCTAGGCGATCGCCAACCGCGAATGTTGAACCTCATAGACCTGACGACCAATCGCTTCAGCAACGGGTTTTACACTGCGAACTAAATTCACCATCGCGTCGAGGGTCAGAGCTTGGCGGGCATCAGAAACGGACTGCTCTGGCTCTGGGTGACACTCGATGATCAGACCATCGGCACCACACGCGATCGCGCCACGAGATAGGTCGGCAATCAATTCGCGCTTTCCGGCAGCGTGGCTAGGATCGACGATTACAGGTAAGTGAGTGATTTGTTTCAACGCGACGACGGCTCCGAGGTCTAGCACGTTGCGAGTGTAGGGGTCAAAGCTGCGAATGCCGCGTTCGCATAAAACGACGTTTGGGTTGCCGTGACTCACAATATATTCGGCTGCCATCACAAATTCTTCGATCGTCGCAGCCAGTCCTCGTTTAAGCAAAACGGGTTTGTTTGCCTGCCCGATCGCTTTCAGCAAGTCGAAGTTTTGCATATTGCGACTACCAATTTGCAGCATGTCTGCGTAGGCGGCGATTGCTTCAATTTGCGAAATTGCCATCACTTCAGTGACAACAGGCATCCCATATCGTTTGCGAACCCCTGCCAAAATTTCTAGCCCTTCTAATCCCATCCCTTGAAAGGCGTAGGGCGATGTGCGAGGTTTATAAACTCCGCCTCGCAGCGCTTGCACAGGAGCAAACTGTAGGTGATGGGCGACGGTTTCCATTTGCGTCAGGCTTTCGACCGTGCAAGGACCACCGATAATGACGATTTTTTGTCCCCCGATCGCGACGTGATCCGAGAGATGAACGATCGTGTTTTGACGAGACTCAGACTTGACCACTAACTTTGCATCTTTCATGGTGTAACTCCTAAACAATAAAAAAGCCCGAAACCTGTAAGTTCCGGGCTTGACGAACGTGTGCACGACAGCTTCACCCAGAATTGGTTGGGACAAAAAAGTAACCGCTAAATCGCCAGAAATTGAGGTGAGGCATGAGAGGAAGAAGACAGTTAGGACATTAAAAAACCGCAGACGTTAATCTGCGGTTCACCGGGGCGCTCACAACGAACGACATTCACCCCAAGTGAACCGCCTCGCGCCAAAAAAAGAAAAATGTGTTGTGAGACATCAAAGTGCGTCGCTCGAAAACTGATTACTCTGAACTTAACAGAGAGATTGAAGAGCGTCAAGTCCTCGATCGAGACGTTGAACACGAAGGGAATGTCTAGCACAACTGCCAACTATTTGCAAATTTCTTGACATTTCGTAACAATATTGTTACGTTAGTTTACATAAAGCAACAAACGACGAAACGACATGCACACTACCACTGACGAGCGCGGCATTCTTAACAATTATGCGATCGAGCCTGCAATGTCTTATGCAGAATATCCGTCTATTGCAGAACAGCGCCGATATTTTGTTCAAGGTGCTGCTGCGATTGTGTTGGTTGCAGCGTTGATGCTTGTGACGCTTTCGATTCACTAAATCAATTTGAGTGCGATCAAATCTCATTATCTGCAACGTTCACCCTATTTTTAGTTCAGAGGTTTTGCGATGATTCTACTAATTGCTTTATTTGTAATCGGGTTTGTGGCGGTTGCTTTGTTAGGAAGCCAAGCTTATTTTCGTGGAGAGCAGTCGAAGCCAATTCACGAGCGGAACTGGCGCTCTGAGTCGTTTGAGAAACTGGCTGTGGCGATTACTGGAGTCGAGACTGATTATCGCGATCGGGTTCCTGCCTTTCCGACAGATGCTTACACCAGTCGCTCATTGC
Source organism: Phormidesmis sp. (assembly GCA_965277365.1). Classification (GTDB taxonomy): domain Bacteria; phylum Cyanobacteriota; class Cyanobacteriia; order Leptolyngbyales; family Leptolyngbyaceae; genus Phormidesmis_A. Next base: position 70,028 of record CBDICO010000013.1, read on the forward strand.
CTGACGCATAAAACATTTAAGCCAAATTTCAATCAAGAAATAACAGCCCTGATGAATCGATCGGGGCTGCTTTTTTGAATGCCAACGAATCATTCAGTGACTAACTCTGCCAATTCGAGCCAACGTTCTGTAGAGGTTTCGATCTTTTCAAGAAAGACTTGCACTAATGGAAGCCATAGGGATTTGTGCAAGCTATGATATCAAGAACAATGCTAAGAGGGTGATCACGGTGAATGTTCAACTGGTTGAATCGATTAAGCAATTGATTCAGGCATTACCACCCGAAGAGCAGAACTGGTTGAAAGCGCAGTTGCAAGATAGCGATCGCCCCAGTCCTAAAATTGTTGATCTGAACTCATTCAATGGCACTATTCAACTTCAGCAAGATCCCCTGGAGTTTCAGCGCCAAATGCGGGACGAGTGGGCTTGATGGCAACGCGATACGCGCTTGATACAAATATTGGTTTGTATCTGCCTGGTGGACGGTTGCTTGAGCCTTTGCCCGTAGGTGAGTTTTGTATCTCTGTAATCACTGAGATAGAGATGCTCTCGTATTCTGCGATTAGTGAGGCTGAGGTATTGAGGATTCAGCAGTTTTTGTCACAGGTGACGGTGATAGGTCTGCATGAGAACATCAAAAACATTGCCATCGCCTTGCGTAAAAAGTATTGTTTGAAGCTGCCGGATGCGATTGTCTGCGCCACTGCCTGGTCAATGGATGCGGTGCTGATGAGCAATGATGCCCAGTTGGGAAAAGTCACAGAAATCAGCGTGGAGACTGTTCAGATTCAATAAGTTTCCCGTGTTTATTTCCACTGTTGGCACACGTCGCGCATCGCATCGACCATGCCTCGGATGGCGGCGGCTCCGCCGAGATGGAGAATGGCAGGATGCAGGGTGGCGAGGTCGGTTATGAGGTCGGCACGATCGCGGTGGGCGAGGAGGTGGAGGGTAGATTGCCAGTCGGGGTGCGAGAGGGTGACGAGGGAAAGCCGAGGGAGATAGGCTCGGTAGGCTCTGGCGCGGCTGGATTTGTGGATGATGGTGTCGATAGCAGCGAAGGCTAGGAGCACCAACAATTCAGGTAATTTTTTGGCTAGAGCACTCAATACCCTTGCACGGATGTCCTCATTCTGAATCGATCGTGCTTCTGCCAACAACTGTGCAAAGTCTGCTGAATTAATCTGGGCTAAAGCACTCAATACCCATACACGACGGTACTCATTCTGAATCGACCGTGCTTCTGCCAACAACTGTGCAAAGTCTGCTGAGTCAATTTGGGCTAAAGCACTCAATGCCCATGCACGGATGTACTCATCTTGAATCGACCTTACTGCTGCCAACGCCTCTGAAAAGTAAGCTGAGTTAATCTGGGCTAAAGCACTCAATACCTCTGCACGACGGCTCTCATTCTGAATCGACCGTGCTGCTGCCAACGCCTCTGAAAAGTAAGCTAAATTAATCTGGGCTAAAGCACTCAATGCCCTTACACGGATGTACTCATCTTGAATCGACCGTGCTGCTGCCAACGCCTCTGAAAAGTAAGCTAAATTAATCTGGGCTAAAGCGCTCAATACCCTTGCACGACTGGACTCATCCTGAATCGACCGTGCTGCTGCCGACAACTGTGCAAAGTCTGCTGAGTCAATTTGAACCAAAGCACTCAACGCCCATGCACGGCTGTCCTCATTCTGAATCGACCGTGCTGCTGCCAACAACTGTGCAAAGTCTGCTGAGTCAATTTGAACTAAAGCACTTAATGCCGATGCACGGCTGTCCTCATTCTGAATCGACCGTGCTGCTGCCAACGCTTCTGAAAAGTAAGCTGAGTCAATTTGGGCTAAAGCACTTGATGCCGATGCACGAAGGTTCTCATTCTGAATCGACCGTGCTGCTGCCAACGCTTCTGAAAAGTAAGCTGAGTCAATTTGGGCTAAGGCACTTAATGCCGATGCACGAAGGTTCTCATCCTGAATCGACCGTGCTGCTGCCAATAACTGTGCAAAGTCTGCTGAGTCAATTTGGGCTAAGGCACTTAATGCCGATGCACGAAGGTTCTCATCCTGAATCGACCGTGCTGCTGCCAATAACTGTGCAAAGTCTGCTGAGTCAATCTGGGCTAAAGCACTCAACACCTCTGCACGACTGGACTCATCCTGAATCGACCGTGCTGCTGCCAATAACTGTGCAAAGTCTGCTGAGTCAATCTGGGCTAAAGCACTCAACACCTCTGCACGAAGGTTCTCATCCTGAATTGACCGTGCTGCTGCCAACGCCTCTGAAAAGCAAGCTGAGTCAATTTGGGCTAAAGCACTTAATGCCGATGCACGGGTGTTCTCATCCTGAATCGACCGTGCTGCTGCCAACGCCTCTGAAAAGTAAGCTGAGTCAATTTGGGCTAAAGCACTCAATACCAATGCACGGGTGTTCTCATCCTGAATCGACCGTGCTTCTGCCAACGCCTCTGAAAAGTCTGCTGAGTCAATCTGGCCTAAGGCGCTCAATACCGATGCACGAAGGTTCTCATTCTGAATCGACCGTGCTGCTGCCAACGCCTCTGAAAAGTAAGCTGAATTAATCTGGGCTAAAGCACTCAATACCGATGCACGAAAGTACTCATTCTGAATCGACCGTGCTGCTGCCAACAACTGTGCAAAGTCTGCTGAGTCAATTTGGGTCAAAGCACTCAATACCGATGCACGAAGGTTCTCATCCTGAATCGACTGTGCTGCTGCCAACGCTTCTGAAAAGTAAGCTGAGTTAATCTGGGCTAAGGCACTCAATGCCGATGCACGAAGGTTCTCATCCTGAAGCGATCGCGTCTTCTCAACAGCTAACCCAAAAATCGACTCAGGCAAATGCGGCGCAAGCTCTCGAACCGCCTCAGCCACTTTATCCTCATCCTGCATTTGCTCTACATACGCCCAAGCCTGCTCTGATGTCCAATACCCTCGCTGTACAAACGTCGCCATCATTCCGATCGGCAAATTCGCCACCAAACTATTCAGTGTCGCTGTGATTAATGCGTATTGACACTGCAACACGATCGACCTCGTATTATCCTCCTCATAACTCTGCTCCGCGATCGCCCACCCTCGCTTCACATCCTGCACAAAAATTGCAGGTTGCCCCAGTCGATCGCAAGCCTCAAACCAAGCATTCCGCCCCTGCTCATCGCTCATCGCCATCAGTGTATGAATTTCATCTTCAAGCCCTGCTTGCTCTAAATGCCACACTAAATGGCGATGAATGTATCCATCATTTGGCAATCGATCCCAACGACGATCCGTCGAGAGATCGCGATATCGTTCTAAAATCTGTGCCTGGGCTTCTGAAGGACTTAAACCTAAACCAGGCAGACCTCCGCTTTCATCATTAGTTTGAGGTTTCTGAATTAACTCCTCTGCCATCGTCTGTAGAAGGTCATGGATGCGATACGTTGGTTTGTCCTTCCAAGCATCAATCCCACGGCTCAGAAGCGAACTATCGTAGAGATCCAGTAGAGTTTTTTCTGCTTCCCAATCTGACAGATTCCAAAGCGTTACTGCCATCGATTCCTGAATAGTTGCATCCCCTGGTAGTACCCCTAGCCACGTAAACTTCTCCAGCAGTTCTGGCTCCAGCCACTTTAAACTTAGTTGCAAGCACGAACGCAAACTATAGTCACACTGTTCTTCTTCGGATAACTGGTTTAATTTCACATCGCAGCGGTCTAGCGTGCGTAATCGCTCCCTTTCATCTAGAAATGCCTTCCGCAGATTCTCCCACTGCCGCCCCCGTGCGACCTGTGTCGCCATCAATTGGAGCGCCAAGGGTAACCAGCCAAGTAACTGGGCAAATTCTTGTGCAGGTTGTTTCATAGCAGATGTCCACTGCTGCCCTAATGTTCTTTGGATTAGTTCTAAGGCTTCATCAGGCGACATCACCTTCAAGTCATGTCTTTTTGCCCCAGGAATAAAGGCAGTTCGCGTCGTAACCAACAACTGACACTTAGCGCCTCCAACCCGAAAATACTCTACATGCGCCCCATTCCACGCATTATCTACAACCAGCAACACCCGCTTGTCCAGCAGCAGGGTATGCAAATAACTTGAAGCGTCCTCTAACGTTGTTGCTGAATAACTCTTCTGCGATTTGTCCAACTGATAAATGCAATCCCCTAACAAACTCTGAAGACGAGACTCCGGGTTCTGCCCTAACGTCACCCACAAAATCCCATCTGCAAATCTCGTCTGCACCTCATTATCTAGCACCAACGCTGTTGCCAACACCGATTTGCCCAATCCGCCTAAACCCGCGATCGCGCTCACTACCAACGCCCGATCGTCCTCTGCCAGCAGTTTCTGCTTCACCGCATCAAATTCGAGACGTGGCACAAAGTTATCTGGCAACCTCACTCCCGGAAATGGCGCACCCACCTTCAGCCCAGTTGCAACACTTCTAGGAATTGGCAGGTCTGGAATCGACTGCTGCTGCTTAAACTTCTCCTGTAAAAAAGCTTTCAGCTTCAGCTGCTTCCCTTTCGCTAAGGTTTCTAACTCTGGGCAAAACGGTTGCAGCTTGCGATACACCTCGGTCATCAGCTTCTTAAACGCAGCCTCTCCTGCAAAGCGATCGTTGTTCTTGTCATCTTTGGTTTGGTCTGCAATCTGCTTCTCGGTCTTGCTGGAATTCTTCGGATCAAACCGCGCAATCAACGCCTGCTGTTGGTCATGGGAGAGTTCATATTGGGTTGCCAAATCCTCCAGAAATTCCACCCAATCCATAGGTTCAGCGTCTCACTCGCACCAATCTTCTACGTCGCTTCTACCATAATCCACAAACCTTCAATGAGTTGGGGATTTTTTATCGCACTCAAAGCCAATAGTCTTGAATCATCGAAATTCAAAAGGTTCTCAATGATGCTGAACTCCACTCAACCTATCCAATCGATCGAGCCTCAACTCCCCACAACTTTGCCTCAGATTCCAATCGACCCAACCAATCCGCTTTCCTGGGTACTCGTCCTGACTTTACTTCTCAGCACCACTGAAAAGCCAATCAATGCTACTGCAAGTCTGATCCGTGCAGTAGCAGCCCTTCGAGTCGCGATCGCTAGAACTCAGAGATCGCATCGAAAGAAGTAAGTATGGTGTGTCTCTAATGCCCTGGCAAGATAGCGATCGTGATCCAAAAAGTTAAATCACCTCGCTTTCTGCTAGAGGCTTAAGCAGGTGAAGCCAAATCAAACGTGAAGAGTGTCAGCCGTGGCGAACAGACTGGAGCTGTTTTTTGGGGCAGTCAATCACATCATTCGGCTGCCAGTTCTGCCAATTCGAGCCAGCGTTCGGTAGAAGTTTCGATCGTGCGTTCTAACTCTGCCATTCGTGCCGAAAGTTTTTCCACATCCGAGAAGCCACCGGGCGGATTGCGATACAGCGTTTTCTCAATGTCGGCTTTTTCAGCTTCCATTTGCGGAATTTGAGCTTCTAAGGTTTCATACTCACGTTTCTCTTTGTAGGAGAGCTTTCGAGCCTTACTCAATGCCGCAGGTTTTGCCGCAGTTGGCTGCTCAATTTGTTTCCCAGACTTCTTATCTGACCCAGTTGTTTTGCCGTTAATGGCATCTTCTTCTGCTTTTTTGTAGTCCAGATAAACCGAGTAATTGCCGGGATATTGGCGGATATTGCCACCCGGTTCGAGCGAAAAGACGGTATCGACCGTGCGATCGAGAAAGTAACGATCGTGCGACACCACAATCACACAGCCATTAAAATCCTCTAAATACTCTTCGAGAATTGCTAACGTTTGTACATCTAAATCATTGGTCGGCTCGTCCAAAATTAAGACGTTGGGCGCACTCAGCAAGACTTGCAGCAAAAATAATCGTCGTTTTTCACCTCCAGACAGTTTGTGGATAGGCGAATATTGCTGACTGCCGGGGAATAAAAATTTCTCCAACATTTGAGATGCTGTGATCACCGTCCCGTCTGCCAAAGTGACTAATTCGGCAGTTTCTTTGAGATAGTCAATGACTCGCTGATCTTGATTGAGCGAGTTGAGCAAATCTTCTGAGTGCTGATCAAAATAGCCGATGTGAATCGTGCTGCCGATCTCCACCGTGCCCGAATCGGGAGCCAATCGCCCTGTGACCAAATTCATCAGCGTCGATTTTCCGGCACCGTTTGCGCCAATGATGCCGACTCGATCGTCCGGGCTAAATTCGTAAGTGAAGTCTTTGATCAGAGTCCGATCGCCAAATGATTTTGAGACATCGGTGATTTCGATGACTTTCTTGCCAATTCGCCGACCTGCTGTAGCAATCTCGACTTTTCCGTTGGCTTGTTTAAACTCGCGATCGCGCATCTCATGCACTCGATCGATGCGGGCTTTTTGCTTGGTGCTTCGGGCTTTGGGTCCGCGACTCAGCCACTCTAATTCGCGACGCAATACGCCCTGATGTTTGCGTTGCGTGCTGGCGGCAGATTCTTCAGCAAGGACTTTTTTCTCTAAGTAGTAGGAATAATTGCCAGAGTAAGCGTAGAGGTCACCGCGATCGATTTCTAAAATGCGATTGGTGACGCGATCGAGAAAATAGCGATCGTGGGTGATCAACAACAGCGCACCTCGATAGCGATTGAGATAGCTTTGCAACCACTCAACCGATAGTGCATCCAGATGGTTGGTCGGCTCATCCATCAGCAGCATATCGGGCTGAGACAGCAGAGCCGTCGCCAGGGCAATTCGCTTTCGATAGCCGCCTGAGAGATCGCCGATTCGAGCGCTAAGATCTTCAATTCCTAGCTCGGTGAGAATAATTTTGGCATTGGTTTCGAGTTCCCAGGCTCCAGTCGAGTCCATTTTTTCAGATACTTCAGAGAACCGCGCCATAATTTGGTTCTGGTCACCTTGCCCGTGAGCTAATTTGTCAGAAAGCTCTTCATATTCGCGCACCAGCGCCATCTGCTCGCCACTATCGGCAAACACTTGCTCAAGCACCGTGTGGTCTTCATCAATTTCGGGCTGCTGCGGCAAATAAATCAGTCGGGCACTCGGATTGACGAGCCGTTGCCCCGCGTCGATCGACTCCAATCCGGCAATCATTTTGAGCAGCGTCGATTTGCCAGACCCGTTGGTGCCAATCAGCCCCACCTTATCGCCTTCTTCAACTGTGAAGCTGGCATCTCTCAGCAATTCTTTAATGCCGAAGTCTTTTTTAATCGATCGTAAGGTAAGCAGACTCATGCAATTTTGGGTTGGAACCGTTTATAAGTGCACGTTAGCACTTCACGATCGTAACGTGGAAACGATCGCACACACCTCTCTTTTGAGCACATTGAGTCAGATGCAGGACTCAACGCTTAAAATTGAACCCTGAGAAGTCCGGTATTTTCCCCCATATGCGATCGTTGGGCGTTATGAAGTTTCAAAAAATTCCTTTAATTCTGCTCTCTAGTGCCTTGCTTTTAGGCGGATTCGTCTATTTTTCTGAGTTGAGAAAAGAGTCTCAGCCGCCAGTCGCCAAGACCACCAGTAAATCTATTTTTGCGCTCAAGGAAGATGATATTCAATCATTTACGATTCAAACGGTGAAACAAACCCTGAAATTTGAGCAAATTCCGATGGTGATTCCGGCGGGGCAAACTGGACTTAAAAAAACGTCGTCTTGGCAGATGGTTTCACCTCAGAAAACGACGGCAGATGAGGCAACTGTGGCATTTTTGTTGAACTTAATTGCAACTGCCAAAAGCGATCGTAGTCTCCCAACTCTAGCCGCTCGTAAAGCTGAGTTTGGGTTAGAGCCACCTTACGCGACGATCGAGGTGAAGACCAGCAATCAAGTTCATCGACTAATTTTAGGCAAACCGAATTTCAATCGTCAGTTTCTCTATGCTCTTGCTGATCCCCCAGAGAATTCTGCTCAAGATTTGGCGGTGTTGCAAGTGTCGATCGAGTTCCAAAACGCCCTCGATCGTCCGCTCTTTGATTGGAAACAGGTTAAAGAAACGCCCAAACCATCTCCCAGCAGCCCAGATTCTGCTCCGCCAGCATCGCCTAGTAGCCCAGGCACCCGCAACGCAACTCCAACAACTCCACAATAGTCACACACCCCGAATAGCAAATTTATGCTGGTTAGCCCAACTGCAACGCTTCTGATCTCCTGCCCCGATCAAAAAGGACTGGTGGCTAAAATTGCAAACTTTGTCTACTCAAACGGGGGTAACATCATTCACGCCGATCAACATACCGACGTTTTGGCTGAACTGTTTCTCGCTCGCATTGAGTGGCAGTTAGAGGGGTTTAACTTGCCCCGTGACGTGATCGAACCCGCCTTTAGAGCGATCGCGCAGCCCTTGAATGCAAAATGGCAAATTCACTTTTCTGATACGGTGCCTCGGATTGCGATTTGGGTGAGTCGTCAAGATCATTGTTTGTTTGATTTAATTTGGCGACAGCAAGCAAAAGAGTTTGCCGCCGAGATTCCGTTAATCATCAGCAATCACGAAAACTTGAGTGCGATCGCGACGCAATTTAATATCGACTTTCAATACATTCCAATTACAAAAGAGACAAAACTCCAACAGGAAGCGAAACAGAGCGAGCTTTTGCAGCAATACAAAATCGATCTGGTGGTGTTAGCAAAATATATGCAGGTTCTCAGCCCAGAATTTGTGGCTCAATTCCCCAATATTATTAATATCCATCACTCGTTTTTGCCTGCATTTGCGGGGGCAAATCCCTATCAGAGAGCTTATGAGCGGGGCGTTAAAATTATCGGAGCAACTGCCCATTATGTGACCGCAGACCTGGATGAAGGTCCAATTATTGAGCAGGATGTGGTGCAGGTCAGCCATCGAGATGATGTCAGTGATCTCATTCGCAAAGGCAAAGATTTAGAGCGAGTGGTGCTGGCAAGAGCCGTGCGATCGCACCTGCAAAATCGCGTCTTGGTTTATGGAAACCGCACGGTTGTCATCGGATAGCAGTCATCAAATCTGAAACCTGCTCACTTTTCTTTTTTAACGTTAGGAATCGATTCAACATTCCGAACAGGGGGCACATCGCCTAAGACTACAATCATGCCAGACACATCACAGATGAGGTCCGTGTCGCTGAGTAGGGCTTTGACCGCCACGCCAGAGATCTCTTCGATTAATTCAATCAGGCGAGGTTTTAGGGCAGCATCTAGATGCGATCGCATGTTTTTTGCAGACTCGACGCGCTCATTTGATAATAGAAGCTGTTCATAAGGAGTCGTGACTTTTTCGCGAGCGATCGCCAGTTTTTGGTCAAAAAACTGACAGACTACTCTATCCGGGCACACTCCTAGCTCGTCTTTATAAATACTTTGAACTCGCTGTGACAGCGATCGTTCAATTTGTTCGCTTGTTGGAATAACCTCTGACATGACGAATCAGGGGGGTAGATATCCCCGACTCTTTAAAGGTGAATATCCCAGATTAGATACGATCGAGCGGCGATTCCTCTATCAGAAGGTCAAGCCTTGATGAAATTAATTCTTTACAGCAAACCAGGATGCCATCTGTGTGAAGGCTTACAAGAAAAGTTAGAACAGATTCGGGCAGTGGCGATCGAGCTTGAAATTCGCGATATCACGACTTGCGACGACTGGTTTCAGGCATATCAATATGAAATTCCGGTGCTTTATGTCGATGCTTCTCCTACGCCTCGCCCCTTGCCTCGCCCTTCGCCTCGCGCTACAGTTCAACAATTAGAAAGCCTGTTACAGAAATTTGAGTCGTGAGCTTGATAAAAATAGGCGCACACGGGACAAGGAGAGAACGAATGCAGCTAAACGATTTATTGTCAACAACTTCTGGCATTGAGCCGTTTGCCGATCATCCCGCTTTAAGTGCAGAGATCAAAGGGTTAACGACAAACTCTCTCGTGTGTCAGCCAGGAGACTTATTTCTTGGGATGCCTGGAACCCGTGTAGATGGAGGAGACTTTTGGCAAAGCGCGATCGCGGCAGGAGCAATTGCGGCGATCGTCTCTCCTGAAGCGGCGGCTAAAGCGCTGGCAGATCCAATTTTCAAATCTCAAACGCCGCCTCTCGTGATTTCAGCAACGGATATGAGTCAGGCATGTGCCGCGATCGCATCTGCATTCTATGGCTCTCCGGCTGCAAAACTCAATTTAGTTGGCGTGACCGGAACCAACGGCAAAACTACGACGACTCACTTGATCGAGTTTTTGTTAGAAAAAAGCCAGCGACCCACCGCGCTATTTGGAACGCTCTACACCCGTTGGCAAGGCTTTCAGCAAATCGCCCTTCACACTACACCGTTTGCCGTTGATTTACAGCGTCAGTTTGCAGACGCGATCGCGGCAGGCTGTGAAGTGGGTGTGATGGAAGTCAGTTCTCACGCGTTGGCACAGGGGCGTGTGATGGGGTGCCCGTTTGAAGCGTCAGTGTTTACGAATTTGACGCAAGACCATTTGGACTTTCATAAAGATATGGAAGACTACTTTCAGGCAAAAGCGCTGTTGTTTAATGCCGATTATCTCAAAGGTCGAGCCATCATTAACCTTGATGATTTCTACGGACGGCGATTAATTCAGCAACTCAACCCGCAACAAGTATGGAGCTACAGCACGCAACAACTAGCAGATTTGTGGACGAGTGATTTAACGTATGGTTCAGATAATGTGAGCGGAATGCTGCACACTCCACAGGGAGATCTGGTATTTCGATCGCCGCTCGTCGGGCAGTTTAATCTAGCAAATATGCTGGCAGCGATCGGAGCAGGATTGCATTTAGGATTAGATTTAAAGTCAATGGTCAATGCGCTCCCCGAATTTACAGGAGTGCCCGGACGCATGGAGCAAGTGCAGATTAAGCCCGCCCAAGACATCAGCGTAATTGTAGACTATGCCCACACGCCCGACAGTTTAGAAAATATGCTCAGGGCGGCAAGACCCTTTATTCCGGGGCAGATGATCTGCGTGTTTGGGTGTGGGGGCGATCGCGATCGTACAAAACGTCCCAAGATGGGCAAGATTGCTGCGACGCTTGCAGATCAAGTGATTGTCACCTCCGATAACCCTCGAACTGAAGACCCAGCGAAGATTTTGGAAGATGTTGTTGAGGGAATTCCCGGCTCTGCGCAGGCTCTCGTGTTGAGCGATCGCGCCGCCGCCATTCGCACCGCGATTTTGCGAGCCAAACCCGGAGACGGGGTGCTAATCGCAGGCAAAGGGCACGAAGATTATCAGATTTTAGGCACCGAAAAGATTCACTTTGACGATCGAGAACAGGCTAGAGCCGCCTTATTGGAGCGGTTAGCTTAAAGGATGCCTATGACTCAAAGTAGTGTGGCGTAAAGCTACCATGCAACCCATAAGGAACGTGATGCTTGAGATGGAGACGAGCGATCGCGCCTTTCTCTAAATCTTTGGCATCTAGAATTACAACATCGGTACGATCTCGCTCACTGTCATACACCATCGTAAACAGCCAGCCGTCATCTTCATCACCTTCAACTTTGGTATAGAGTCCTGACTCACCCGCCGCCACACGAGGCACAAACACAGGTTCTCCTACATAGCCATTTGGGGCATCACTCCAGATTTGACGCTGACCCGACTCGACATCGACCTTTAAGATTGCCTGAAGCGGAGCATTTCCTTCTGATGTGTGAGCGGCTCCTACATAGATGTAGCGGTGCTTTCGTCCCGCCGACGCTGGGTGAATGAAGGGAAACTCACAGCAGCGAGGCTCAATCAACTGCCGCTCGATCGCTTTCGTTTCTAGATTCAGGCGAAACCGCCACAACTGACCCGGAGTGAGCGCATTAAAATCAGTTTCGCGATAGTCAGCACCCGATTCTACCGAGGGCAAATTCTCGTAACAAATCGAGTCCATAACGATCTCGCCATCTTGCTCATAAGCGTTGGCGTGATGAAAAACAAATCCTGATTGAGTTTCAAGAATGATCGGTTTGGGGCGTGATGCAGCATCGCGAGGAATCACAATGACCCGCGTCGGCTTATCAGGCTGAAACTTGATACATTCACCGGGCGATCGGGTTCCCATCAAAAAAGGCACCGGATTAAAAGCGACAGGATTCTGAAAAAAGATGCAATAGTTGGGTGTAATCGCAAAATCGTGAATGAAGGCAAACCCCGGCACAGGATGGTTATGCTGACGGACAATTTTGCCTGCCAGATCTAACTCATAAATGTTGATCGTAAAAGACAGCCCTGCTTTGATCGAGAAGTTGACTAAACATGGCGCACCCTTATCGAACTGAGAAGCCGGATCAATCCAAGGATGAGCTGCAAACGGTGCACCAGGCTGCAAGGCTCCGTCAAAATATTCTTGCCCTAATGTTTCTAGCGTTCGCGGGCCAAGTCGATGAGGTTCTGCCGCTTCCCAAAGGGCAAGTAACTTGCCACCCCAATAGAGAATCTGAGTATTGGCAATATTCTTAATCTTGGTGTCAAACGCGTTTGCTAACCAGCCTCCTGGCTTTTGCGTCCCAAATACGCCCCGATAGAGAATGCGTCCGGCTTTCTGTTCTGCAATGTATCCTTCAGTGCGAACAAAGCGATTGCGAAAGTGTGCCCGTCCGTTTTTAATGGCGATCGCGCACACCATTCCATCTCCATCAAACGGATGTTGAATTCGCTGCCCATTCACATCTAGGAGTCCTGGTCCATTCCGAAATAGAGTGCCGATTAATTCCGGTGGAATCTGTCCTTCTACTTCATCAATCCAGTAATCATTTTCTTGATTGAGAGAGCGATATCCTCTCTGCCACTCTTGTGTATTGTAGGGCGTAATTGGAACTGTAGACGCGTGTTCGCCAAGCTGAAAACTTTGCATAGCTACTTGTGATTCAGAGCGTTAATTTTGGATTGTCTACTATGGGTTGGTAGTGGTCAACGACTGTACTAGTTCTTTAATCTATAAAATTGAACCGATTAAGTGTCTGCTACATCCGTAACCAAGTCTGGTAAAAGCCCCAACGGTTTAGCAGTCGAATCAATCTCTACCGTAATGATTGAAGTCTTTTGTTCTGGAAGTTCTTCGGAGGCTCCAGGCAACCAACCTAGAAAGATGAGAGGCAATAGTGTGCTGAGGTTTGTGATTAGCACAAGCAACCACAATTTATCAAAATTGGTTTCGTTCACACCTAGCCAATGAGTCAACACCGCCCCAAACTCGTAAGATACTAGTCCAGCTAAGTTGACAACTGACATCAGCAGCGCAAACAAGGTCGCTTCGACTCCTGACGGACAAAGCCTTGCAGCTAAAACCAAAACGGGCATGAATGCGATTTGACCCATAATGGTAAGGACTAAACTATCGCCCAAGCTGAACCAGCGATCGTCAATTCCGATCGCTCGATTGGCGTGAGTGACCAGCAGCAACATCGTCATGCCCAAAGCAGATGACAGCACGATCGACCAGCCGCAAATGACCCGAAACGGCACCGCCTTGAGAAATCTCTGATAAACCCAGATGCCGACTAACGCTGCAATGCTGGTTACAAGCCGTACTCGCCCCAAAAACTCAGGCTCAAACCCCAACTCATTCGTCGAGAAGTAGAAAAATGCAGATTCTGCTGTGGGTGTTGCTTGCCAAAGAAATAAAAACGCAGTAGGCATCCAAATTGCTTTCTGAGTGATGGCTTGTTTTAATTGCCCTAGTTGAGTTCGCACGCTCGACCAGTCCGACTTTTCGGTCACTGGAGATTCAGCAATCAGCCACGCGACCGCAGACATGATCAATGGAAAGAATGCCGTAATTTCAAATACTGTCCGAGTATCAAACTTTGTCAGCAGCCAGCCACTGAGATAGGCTGTCACCAATCCGCCGACCGCAGACGCGCCCCAGCAGAGGGCTTGCAGTGACCCTGCACCACTGACAGACTCTGACCGCGCTCGTTCTACAACAAGCGAATCGACAATGACATCACTCACCGCAATCGATAGCGAACCCAGCGCGATCGTCAAAGTTGCCGCCCACGGGCTATGCACGATCGTAGCCAACATGACCCAGGACAGCGCCCCTAAAACTCCTGCAAGAATTAGATAGGGTCGTCGCCGATAGCCAAAGATAGGCAACCCATCCGAAACGAAGCCAAATAGCGGCTTAATCATCCAGGGTAGTGCCACGATCCCCAGCAGGGCAGATACTTCCGCCGGACTCAGCCCTAACTCATCCTTTAAAAAAAAGCTAACGGCTAACCGTGCTAATCCCAAAACCCCTTGCACAAAGTAGACCAGCAAGATTGCAATCAACTCTGCCGAAGGCTTTTGACCGAAAAACACTTTCTCAGTCAGCGATTCTTTAATCTTTGATAAAACAGATGGGAAAACAATCATTGATAATTTTTAACAAATATCAATCAATAGTTCCCATCATAACCTCATATTTCTGGCATAGGATTTAGTTTTGACCGCGAAAGCCAAACCTGATAAGTAGAGCTTATGAGATGAACAGATACTATTTCACTTAATGCTTTGACATTAAATGTAATATTGGTTTACATTGTGAATAGCTAATGCACCTTTAGAGTAACTACCATGCAAGGTACACAAAAAGTAACGGCTCCTATCGCTTCTGAAGACCGCAACGCTTGGAAATTTGGCTTCACTCCTCAAGCTGAACTGTGGAATGGTCGCTTCGCCATGATCGGGTTTGTTGCTGCACTGGCGACCGAATATTTTTCTGGTGAAGGCACATTGCGCTTTTTAGGTCTACTATAGCTGCTGCTTCTTAAACGTTTGGTCAACCTTGAAAGCTAATTTTACGGGTACCTAACTAGGTGCCCGTATTTTTGTCTTTTTTGATGGGAGGCATCTACAAAAAGACCCAGAGTCTTACCCCTGAGCCTCTTTAAATCTATCTTAGGAGCGTATTGTCTACGTTCCATCTGTTACATAATCTGAATTATCGAATGTACTCTTTCAAAACGCTGTTGCGATTAGGATGACGCAGTTTACGAAGCGCTTTCGCTTCGATTTGACGAATCCGTTCGCGGGTGACGTTAAAGATCTGTCCAATCTCTTCCAAAGTTTTCATCCGACCGTCATCTAAGCCATAGCGCAGTCTCAACACATCTTTCTCGCGAGGGCTGAGGGTGGCTAAAACGCCTTCGAGGTCTTCTCTAAGAAGGTTTTTGGAGACTTGATCTTCAGGGGTTTCTCCGTCTGACTCAATAAAGTCACCTAAACGGGAATCTTCTTCCTTTCCGATCGGGGTCTCTAACGAAATCGGCAACTGAGCAGACTTGGCGATAAAGCGCAGTTTCTCGATCGTCATTTCCATTCGAGTAGCAATCTCTTCTTCTGTGGGTTTGCGACCCATTTCTTGAGAGAGCAGCTTAGTGGTTTTTTTAATCCGAGAAATGGTTTCGTATAAGTGAACTGGGAGGCGGATCGTGCGTGATTGGTCAGCGATCGCTCTAGTGATCGCTTGACGAATCCACCAGGTTGCATAAGTTGAGAACTTATAGCCTTTTTCGTGGTCAAACTTTTCTGCTGCACGAATCAACCCTAAGCTGCCTTCTTGAATCAGGTCTTGAAAGGACAGACCTCGGTTCATATATTTTTTGGCGATCGATACGACAAGACGCAGATTAGACTGCACCATCTTGTCTTTTGCACGCCGACCCAAATGTAAACGGTGCCGGAACGCGGTTAACGGCATATTGACTTCGCTTGCCCACTCTTTGTCTTGAGGCTCACGGCTCAACTTTTCTGCTAGCCTGACTCGAATGCGCTCTAGCTCTAGCAGGTCTGCGATTTTACGCGCTAGTTCGATTTCTTCATCGGCTCTCAGCAGACGAATTCGACCGATTTCTTGCAGATACAAACGAATCGAGTCTTCGGTGTAGTGCTTTTTCTTGGCTTGTGCTCGACGACGGGCAGCGCGAGCCTTGCCTGTTTTAGTGTCATCATCTGCCGGAGAATCCGGTTCGTCTTGGTCGTCTTCATCGTAAAGCTCGACTTCGGTGTCAAGTGGTTCATCCGAGGGGGTACCAAGACTGAGTGCTTCGAGTACGTTGTTGGCCTGGGTCATGCCGCGTTCCTCATGCTCCTTAAAGTGGTGAAAATGGAAAAAACTAAGCACCGGAGAACGGTAGATCGTTCAATCTGGCTACAGATAAAGCCAAGGGCTTTTTGCCGTTAGCAAACTCGCTGCTAATTAGAGAGTTATCTCTCTAATTAGCAGCGCCGTTAGTGACCATGCGGAATTCAGGGCATACTGCATTCCCGCAAAAGCGATGCTGGGTAGAGATACCAACGCACAGGTCATTATTGCTAAATGTTTTAATGTCTCCCCGATTGTAGCTTTTCTCACAAAAGTTGCACCCTTTTTATCTGCTTTAATCTACAAAGTTAGGAAAAGAAGACGAAATCTGGTCTACTCACATATCTTTTGGTGACTAGAGCAGTCAGGAACTTTTGCCGCTACAGAGGTTAGCGTCCGCACTGTTCAGCAGTTGACACGAAGGTCTGAACTAAACAGTTGATTCTAAAAATCAGGCGCAGAGATGACTGAGACCAATCAGCGCTAAATCCCGTTCCAATACCACCTCTAAATCGCACTTAAAGGTTAGACGGTTTGCTACATCTCTATGTTGTTACGTTAGCCCAAAATTAAGAACTTAGCTCTAGTGCAGCGTCATATTTAAGAATTAGGGTTGGCAAACTCGTCCAAATCGACGAACTTGTATAAAGCATGAGGGTGTTTTATGCAGAAGAAGTACATCGTCCGCCTAACTGATGAGGAACGGCAGCAACTACGGGAAATGATTAAAAAGCTGAGTGGCAGCAGCCAAAAGGTTCGCCGTGCTCAGATTCTGCTAAAAGCAGACATTGAAGGAGCAAACTGGACAGACGAACGGATCGCCGAAGCCTTTAGTTGTCGCACCCAAACGGTGGAGAATATTCGACGGCGATTAGTCGAGCAGGGATTTGAGGAAGCCCTCAATGGTGCGCGTCGCAGCACTCCCCCTGTGGAGAAGCTGCTCGACGGGGAGCAGGAAGCTCACATCATTGCCCTGCGTCTAGGAGCACCGCCTAAAGGCTATGCGAACTGGTCACTGCGGTTGTTATCGCGCAAGGTAGTCGAGTTGTCCATTGTGGACAGCATTAGCCATGAAACGATTCGACGGACACTGAAAAAAACGGAATGACCAACCGCAAGATTGAGTATTGGGTGATTCCACCGGATGCTGATGCTGAGTTTGTGGCACATATGGAGGAGGTGTTAGAAACCTATGCTCAACCTTACGATCCAGGGTGTCCGGTGCTCTGCATGGATGAACAGCCTGTGCAGTTGCACAAGGAGGTCCGCAAGGCTCGTCCTGCAACTGCCAAGCATGGTCAACGGATCGATTACGAGTATGAACGGGCGGGAACAGCCAGTATCTTTATGTTTACTGAAGCTTTGGCAGGGTGGCGGGACGTTGCCGTTCGTCCCCATCGAACCAAAATCGATTGGGCAATTGAAATGGCACGATTGCTGGAGGGTCGCTACGCTGAGTGCGAACGAATCATTTTGGTGTCTGACCACCTGAACACGCACACGAAAGGAGCCTTCTACGAAGCCTTCGAGCCAGAACGAGCACGTCAGTTAGTCCGTCGAATCGAGTTTCGCCATACGCCAAAGCATGGAAGTTGGCTAAACATTGCTGAGAACGAACTCAGTTCTCTCACCCGACAGTGTGTCAGTCGCAGACGGTTCGAAGATATCGAAACGTTGCGACAGGAAACAGAGGCTTGGTCAACCGATGTTAACAGCATTCAACGCGGGGTTGATTGGCAGATGAAAATCGATCATGCTCGCTGCAAATTGACTTCGGTCTACCCTAAAATTAAGCTGTGACGCTGCACTAGGCTATATATTAAGTTAGATGATCTTTTCAACCATTTAAACTTAAACAAGCTGAAATTCTGGAGCATTTTTTAGAATAGTTTTAATCGTCTCGGATAATCAAAACCGTTACAAATCAAGGCTTTTGAAGGTTGTGTCTACCACGGTTTCTCCTGTAATGAGATTAGGAGATTTGATGATTCAGGGTTTGATCTATCCAAAACTGAAGATTAGCTAATTCATGAAGCAGACGATCGTAGGTCAATGCTGACATTTGCCCATAGCTGATTGACGGTCACAAATTTATATCCTTGATCGAGCAGAGCAGGAATCAACCGATCGACGGTTTCGGCTACATCTCGACCGCCATAGTAGCCATCGTGTAGGACGATGATTGAGCCATTTTGAACCTGATCTAAGACTCGCTGCACGACGATTTCAACGCCGGGATGCACCCAATCTTCTGGGATCACGCTCCACATCACTGGACGATAACCCCATTGATTCAGCAAGCGTAATGTTTTGGGTGTAAACAGCCCGTTGGGGGGGCGAACATCGATCAAGGTGGGGGCGTTACCCTGACAGGCGGTGACGATCGCGTCTTGGGTTCGCTCTAAGTCTTGCTTGAGTTGAGTCGGAGACAGGGTAGCAAACGATCGATGATCGTAGCCATGCAATCCAATCCAATATCCTTTCTGGTGAATAGCTTGAGCGAGGGCAGGCGATCGCTCTACGCAAATGCCCAGCCAAAAGAAACTAGCAGGAATCTGATAGCGATCGAGCACGTCTAGTAAGGAAGACGTATAGGGAGGGTAAGGTCCATCATCAAAGGTGAGGGCGATTTGGGGAGTCTTTTGATCACCTGTCCATAAGCAGCTAGGAAAGCTCGGTTTGAGAAGGCGATAAATGAGCGGATAGAGCGGAGCAAGTTGCATAAAGCGAGGAGTTTAGATCTCAACCTAACTTAATAAAAATGACTGATCTGCGGAGAAGTAATGTTTCAGAGCCTTACAGATCGGCTGTTTTGTTGCAGAGAGTGTCAATTACCAAGGCGGCAAAGCTGTCGTGCTGAAGCAGATTGAATGAGAGAAGAAAGCACATCAGAACTGAGAGGATTGACCAAAAAGCCGTCAAACCCTGGATTTTCTTCTTGGTGAAGCCAACTTGGGGCGTGAGCGTCGGTCAGCGCGATTAACGTAATGTTGTCAACATCAGCGATCGCTCTCAGCTTGCGAACAAGCTTTTGTGACCAGATTCTATAGTTGCCTTGCACAATTACCAGGCAAGGCGGACTGTGATGAACCCGATCGACGGCTTGCTCTGGTGAGGTGACAATTTCTACGGCACATTTTAAACGTCCTAGAAAAGATTCCAACCCGTGCAAATCTTCAGTTTTCTGTAATAAAAGTAAAACGTAACTTGATGCGAGTTTCATGATGAAGTATACCAACCTGACTATTACTATAGAGGAGGCAAAAAATTCATCTTTTCAAGAGTTAAGTGACCAAAACCTTTCGGATGCTGCTTTTTTAAGGGCTGGCTTCCGATTCGCTACTTCCATTTTTCTTAGTTTTTCAGTGATTAATCTTTAGGCTCAAATGTTTTTATATCGTTGAATCTTTAGTGGAGCCTTGAGCATTTGATTTATAAGATCTAAAATGGCAATAGATTCCTCTCAACTGACTCTTTGAAAAGCTTACGGTATAAATATCTTGACGACTTTAACGAGAGGCAGAGAGCCAGATTTTAAGCCTTTTCTATAGATTTCTGTAACAATTCAATCCTCTTTCAAATAAGTTTCAAGACGATTTTTTGCATCGCTTCAAAACAGCCTTCGCAAAAAGGTCAAGAGTTTCTCTAGGGAATGTCAATGACGTTGTAAGTCAAAGATTATGCGCCTCTTTATCTATTGAATTTCTTTAGATTTTTAGTTCATGCTTTTAACAAATTTTTGGGTTTCTACTCCCATAGTCGCTTCATATTTTGAAGCAATTTCTTAACACTTCTGCTCAAAGTTTTCCGATTTGCAAAAAGCTTGTCCTATTAGAAGTCGCTAAGTCTGAGCAACCTGCGTCGATCAGGGCACGATCGCGAATCCGGCATGAATCACAGACTCCGCAGGGGGTTTCATCGCCTTGATAGCAGGACCAAGTGAGGTCGATCGGCACTCCTAACCGCAATGCCCGACGCACGATATCGACTTTTGAGTCTGTCACCAGGGGCGCGACTAATTTTGGGGCTTTTCCTTCCAATCCAGCTTTTGAAGAGAGAGTTGCAAGGTGCTGGAAGGCTTGTAAATATTCAGGACGACAGTCGGGGTAGCCTGAATAATCAACGGCGTTGATGCCCAAATAGACAGCTTCTGCGCCTTTTGCCTCTGCGAGAGAAAGAGCGATAGCGATAAACACCGTGTTTCGTCCTGGAACATAAGTGATCGGAATGTCTCCAGACTGAGTGCCGTCGGTGGGCACCGCTAACGCTTGATCTGTTAGAGCAGAACCGCCCCACTGTGCCAGATTCACCTCCATCACAAAATGGTCTTGAATCTTTAAATAGGCTGCAATCTGCTTGGCAAAAATTAACTCGCGATCGTGCCGTTGCCCGTAGTTCAAAGACAGTGCAATGACGACATAACCATCTACGATCGCCTGGGCTGCTGATGTTGCAGAATCTAATCCACCTGAAAGAAGAACGACAGCTTTTGGTTTCATGATCTTTCTTTAACAATTAGGGATGGAAAGAGGTTTGTTTTTGAGCAAGTTTAGGAACGCGCCCAGTTAAGCCAGTCATCAACTTAAGAGCAAACGACTTGACAGGCAACACGGTTTGAAGAACACCCAGACCCAGACGACGGACTAACACGATCGGGAACACATTATTTGAGAAGGTGCGATCGAGAATGTCTGTAAAGCCCAGAATAATCAGATTCTCCCACTTGCGCCAGCGTTCATAGCGCTTTAGGACTTTAAGAGTTGCGATATCTTCGCCTTGCTGATGGGCAGCTTGCAAGATTTGCGCCAAAGCCGCCGCATCTCGAATGCCCATGTTGATGCCCTGTCCACCAACAGGATGGCAACAATGAGCCGCATCGCCAATCAGTGCCAACCGGGGCAACACATAGCGAGTGCTATGCATCAACTGCACTGGAAACACATAGCGATCGCCCTCTAGTGCCAGCTTGCCCATGTGATCGCCATAGCGCCGAGTGAGTTCTTTGAGAAACTGGTCGTCGTCTAGCGCCACGATCGCGGCTGCCTCAGCGCGGGGAGCCGTCCAGACAATTCGACATCGATTGCCCGTCAAAGGCAGAATAGCAAACGGTCCGCTGGACCAAAATCGCTCATAGGCAGTGTGGTTGTGAGATTTCTCAGGTTTGATGGTTGCTACCACACAAGACTGCCAATATTGCCAGCCGTGAGTATGAATTCCGGCTTGCTGACGGAGTGGCGATCGTGCCCCATCTGCGGCAACCACTAATCGAGTCCGAATTTGTTGGATTTCTCCATCTGTTAACACGTGCAGCGTTGCCCCGTCGGGTTGGATATCGGTCTTCACGACCTTTGCAGGACACAGCCAGGTAAGGTGAGAATTTCGCCGCAGAGAATCTTGAAGGGCACTGATTAAAACTTGATGCTCGGCGACATATCCCAACGTTTCGGCACCTAAATCTTGAGGCACAAACTGCACTATGTTTGGATAGTCGGCATCTGAGAGGCGAATCTTAGTATAGGTTTCAAGCTGGGGGCGAATCTGGTTCCAAATACCAATGCCGTTAAAAATGCGACTGGAGAGAGGAGAAATATTGTAGGCTTGCCCTTTGGCAGTCGCGATCGATCGGGCTTCAGCTTCAATCAACACCACCGTTAAGCCTGAATCTTTTAAGGCACAGGCAAGGGTTGCTCCCACGACACCACCGCCCACGATTGCCAAATCATAGTCATATAGTCGGGAACTCATTCCGGATATCGCCTCTCGTCATTTAAGAATCAGATACGAAACTTTACATCTATTGTGACGTGAATGATGGAACCCATCAAGCACTCAGAGGGTTCAATTTTGATGGGCTACGGTAAGGTATTCAAGAACTGACCTCCAAAATCTATGTCCTTGCGAGAAAAGATTGCGTTCTATTTGGAAGATATTGAATCTCCGTTGGGGAAAGGAATCAATCTTTTTATCACAGGATTAGTTCTAGTTTCCTCTGCAATCTTTGTAGTAGAAACTTACAAAATTCCGGTGGCTCTGAGACAGCAGCTAAGTGTCTTAGAAGACGGAATTCTTGTCGTCTTTGTGATTGAGTATTTGCTGCGGTTTTGGGTGGCTGAGCAGAGAAGCAAATATCTTTTTAGTCTTTACTCGATCGTAGACTTGCTGGCGATCGTGCCGTTCCTGGTAAGCTCCGCAAATATTGGCTTTCTGAGGATATTTCGCTGGTTTCGCATTCTTCGCCTAATTCGTTTTATCGAAGGTGGCACCATTTTTGGTCACATCAGCAGTGAAGATAGTGTTATTCTCACCCGCATATTTTTCACTCTCTTCTCAATTATTTTTGTTTATTCAGGCTTGATCTATCAAGTTGAGCATTCGAGCAATTCTCAAGAGTTTGGCACATTTTTGGATGCGGTTTATTTCTCGATTTCTACGATTACGACGGCTGGGTTAGGAGATATCACTCCAAATTCACAAATGGGTCGTCTGTTAACCGTCTTAATGCTGCTCACGGGAGTCGTTTTAATTCCGTGGCAGTTGGGAAATTTGATCAAGCGGTTGGTTAAAACGGCTGACCAGGTTCAGATTGATTGTCTAGGGTGTGGGTTGTCGTCTCATGACTCAAATGCCCAGTTTTGTAAAGTCTGCGGTTCTGCACTTCACAAATCAGTGGAAAGTCAGAGTCAGTAAGCAGAGAAATAGCGCTTCTGTCCATTCGACGATCGCGCCGTAAGTGTCTCCGGTTTGTCCGCCTAATTTGTGATTAAACCAGGCTCCGGTGAGAATCGCGATCGCCAGTCCTCCCACGATCGCGCCTGCGGCTAGAACCGGGCGATCGTGCCAAACAAAGAAGTTCAATCCAACTAATAGCAACAGAGTCGGAAACGCTTCCCAGAGAGAGTGAATCGAGGCTTTGTGAAATGCGCCTTTACCGGTTGGCTTGAGATAAGGGAATCGAGCGATCGCGACGAGTTGTCCCCAGCGTCCCCAACTGGCTGCTGCCATCAATAGAAAGGCTCGATCAGTCGGTAGCTCGCTCAAAGCAACGGTTTTGAGTAGCAATAACACGACTGCTGCCATTGCTCCAAATGCCCCGGTTGCGCTATCGACCATGACTTGTAGACGACGATCGGGGTCGGTTACGGCTAATCCATCGGCACTATCCATCGCGCCATCGAGGTGTAAGCCGCCCGTGATGGCGACCCAAGCAGCGACTACGATCGCGCTGCGAGTCAGAATCGGCATTCCTGCCCAGTGCAACCCCCAATCTAAAAATCCTAAAAGTCCCGCGATCAATAAGCCGATTAGAGGGGCAATTCGGGCGATACCGCCAAACTCTAAACCCCAGGCAGTCGGAACCGGGATACAGGTGTAGAACGCAACTCCTGCGATGATTTTCTGGGGGAGCCGCCTGATAACTGACCACATTTTTCACCTCTCCTACTTCATAGAATTTAAACTCTTCACACTCTGTTTAAAGTTGCAGATTGGTTTTTCCAGCCATAATGACTGTAGAGAGTTCTCTACTCAGGGTCAGCAAAACCAAGGGCTTTCAGATATGAGTCATGACCAACCTTCCCAGAACACAAGGCTTCCAGCCCCCTGCATCATTGACGTAGGCACGATCGTTGATAAGCGCGATATGCACCGTCTGCTGACAGACCTGAATCGAGTCCGCTATATTCACACCCAAGATGGTGCGATCACGAGCCAGGGAGAGGGGTGTCTTTTAGAAGTCTTTGCCGATGCCGAACGAGCGACCTTGATTGCCAATCACGCGCTTTATATCAATGTCCGCAGCTTTGATTATCTAGAGTTAAGCCAGTCGTCAGAGCAGGAGACTTATTTTGATTTGATTCAAGATAGCCGTCAATTGAGGCTGATCCCACTCTCTAACCCGCTGCAGCATCCGAATCGAAGCATCAATGCTGCGGCTCTAGAGGCAATGGTTGCCGAAGTGCTGTCTGCAAATTGGGATGTGCAAATTGACGACGATGATGCGTTTTAGCGCGATCGCAGGTTCTCCCTCTCTGTCTTTCTTTAGAATAGAAATTCTGTCGATCGCGGGATCAGTCCGTTTTGAGTAATTTTTCTTTTCAGTGTCAAGCTCGATGCAGTCATACCCACGCACGAGCCGGGATTTTTTCGACCCCTCACGGCATTGTGGAAACGCCGCGTTTCATGCCTGTGGGCACTTTGGCAAATGTTAAAACCATGACTCCTGCTCAGTTAAAAGAGACGGGCGCGCAAATGGTGCTGTCCAATACTTATCATCTGCACCTGCAACCTGGAGAGGATATCGTTAAACGGGCAGGAGGCGTGCATCGCTTTATGGGTTGGTCGAGTCCGATGTTGACCGATTCGGGCGGGTTTCAAGTATTTAGTTTGAGCGAGATGCGATCGATTACCGACGACGGGGTGACGTTTCGATCGCCTCGCGATGGGCAGATGATTCATTTGACTCCTGAGCGATCGATTCAAATTCAAAATGCTTTAGGGGCAGATGTGATCATGGCGTTTGACGAATGTCCGCCGTCAGGAGTGGGACGCGATGCGGTTGAGAAGGCGACCGATCGCACTTACGAGTGGTTGAAACGCTGCATTCAGGCACACGGACGATCGGATCAAGCGCTGTTTGGCATCGTCCAGGGCGGCGAATATTTAGATCTTCGAGCCGACGCGGTGCGAATGTTGACCGATTTAGATCTACCGGGGTATGCGATCGGCGGAGTTAGTGTTGGGGAAGCGCCCGAAGTTATCGATCGGGTGGTGCAAGCAACGGCTCCACTCTTGCCGCAAGATAAACCGCGCTATTTAATGGGTGTGGGCACCTATCGAGAAATGGTGAAAGCGATCGCGGCTGGGATCGATTTATTTGATTGTGTGATTCCCACTCGGCTAGCACGACATGGATCTGCGCTGGTGGGCGGCGATCGCTGGAATGTCAAAAACGCCAGATTTAGAGAAGACTTTACACCGCTCGATTCGGCTTGCTCGTGCTACACCTGCCAAAATTTTACTCGCGCTTATTTGAGTCACTTACTGCGCGCCCAAGAGCTTTTAGCCTATACCTTGCTCTCAATTCATAACGTTACTGAATTGGTGGGCTTTACTCAACGAATTCGAGCCGCGATTTTCAAGAGGACGTTTGAAGAAGAATTTGCGCGTTGGTTAGCGCCAACTTCGTAATTTTGAGAACCTCTGATCGTGTTACAGTAGGTGTCAATTATGAATTTTGTGTTGGAGACAATCGATTCATGGAAGCAGCCTTGCTCTTGGCAAAATTGCCCGAAGCTTACGCCATCTTTGATCCCCTGGTGGACGTTCTGCCCGTAATTCCCGTTTTCTTTTTGTTGCTGGCTTTCGTTTGGCAAGCAGCCGTCGGATTTAGATAGTTTTATATCAAACGAAACTTAATCATAAAAAAGGGGTAGTTAACACTGCTCCTTTTTTATAGGCTGCTGGTAGAGACAATGTACAAACTTCGTTATTCCTTCGATTTTGGCTCAGGCATTTGTTTATGGTGCATGAATGATGCTGCTCGCGAACGCTTTGGTTACCCAGTTGCGAGCAGCGCCATACCAATATCCCAAACGTTACAGAAACGTATCGAGTTTCTCGTGAGTTGGCACGATACATTCTTAGACTGGGACGATGTTCCAGAATCTTCGCGGTGGAGCGATCGAGAAGCAGACCAGTTTAGGGCAGCCGCCCAAGAGGTATTACATCTATTGCAGGAAGAGTTAGGGTCTGATTTCTCAGTTTACGAACCAGAAAGATTTAAGCCAAGCTCTGACTAAATGATTCTGGATTCTAGCCGCGACCCCCGATCGCTTTCTCAAAAGCCGGACGCTCTGCCATGCGCTGAATGTAGCTCGTCACACCAGGATAAGCGCTCAAGTCAAGCTTCAACATCATCGGAATGTAGGACAGCAGAGAACCGAGTGCCACATCTGCCACACTAAATTGATCACCTAACACAAACGGCTGACGCTGAAACAGTTCGCTCAGAGGCTGCATTAAGCGAGGCGTTTCCTTTTCTCTGGTGTCTGCGCCAAATATGCCGGATGCCAGCGTGGAATTGGCAAACAAAACCCACTGCGCGATCGTGGCTCGTTTCTCTAGAGAGTCAAATTCTTTTCCATACTTTTCAGCGAGATACATGAGAATTGCGCCCGACTCCCAAAGAGTGAAGTCGCCATCGACGATCGCCGGGACTTTACCAAAGGGGTTAATCGCCTGAAAAGTCGGCTGTGACAACTCTCCCGCCTGCAAATCTAACACGATGAACTCGTAGGGAATGGCTAATTCTTCGAGATACCACTGGACGATCGAGGCACGACTGCGCCCTACACCATAAAGCTTTAGCATGAATTAAATCCTCTAAGACAGTGCAATGAGATTGAAATGATGGTTGAAAATTGAGTACTCTTGTACTATTCTATAGCAGATAGATTTTTTGGAGATTGCATCATGCTTAATTTTAAACTTAGACGAAGACAGCCCAGCAAAACGCCTCTACAACACCTTATGGGTATGTTCGTGCTGCTTCACATTGTCTTCGGTTCTGACGATGCGCTCTGAGTTTAGAACCCGCTTGCGCTCGGTGGAGTGATTAAAATCGGTGCGATTGCTGCCTACAGGAATATGAGTCTGAGCGACTGGCTTTGCTTTATAAGTTCGGGCGGCGGCGGTGGCTCGGTAAACAAAATCGTCACAAAACTGAGCCTCGATCGGAAACCCATCCGGCAATTGAGGCGTTTCTCCAGCAATCACTGTGCCCATTGTGGTCGCGATTGCCATTTCATAAGACGTAGGGATGCCTTTGACGATCGCTTCCAACGCCGCTGATGGAATTGGCTCAACGATTTTGACTTGATGAACCTCGTTATCGTCTTTGATAAAGCAAGTCGCTAAACCTACCACCAGATAATCATCTGAAGCCAAATCGGTCGTGTTGGGGTAGGAAAATGTGGTCGTCATAAGCCGTTTTTAGGGACCAGATAAAACTGGCACGATCGCTGAACAGGACTGCATTTTATCAACTTATCAGCATCACTGCGCCTTGACTTGACTTCTCTCAACAAAATTTTGGTGATCATGACGGTTAAGTTTTTACCTCTTTGGGAATATTAAGAACGCACAAAGCTTTTGTGAAGATGTGATCCATTTCCCGACAATCTGCGTCTCACAGTGAAGACCTTTTACTGGAAGCTTCCTGACTGCTCTATCAATGCTCTTGTCTTTCAGAAATGTTGATCACTCGACTTGAAGTGACCCATATCCAACGCATTAAAAA
Organism: Phormidesmis sp.; assembly: GCA_965277365.1. Classification (GTDB taxonomy): domain Bacteria; phylum Cyanobacteriota; class Cyanobacteriia; order Leptolyngbyales; family Leptolyngbyaceae; genus Phormidesmis_A. The sequence continues at coordinate 97,369 of CBDICO010000013.1, forward strand.
CGTTAACTAATCAAAATCTAACCCTAGATGTATGGGTTCATAACCCGTAGACAAAAAACTTCAATCAGAGAGTTTATAAGCTTAAACACACTAGCCTAGTGAGAAATGCATGAACGCCCGTACTTCATTAAGTCGCCACAACTCATCTCTTCAGCCACTGCGTCCAAGCTATCTTAAGAGTGGAAGTGCCTATGTTCCTCGTCGCGAGTCTGAGGGAAGTTTACGTCGTAATCGTCGCAAACTACTCGATCGCAGGAGTTCTCTAGACACTCTGAAGCCCAGCCAAAAATCAACTTGGTTAGAACCGACGGAGCAAGATCGTCTATTGCGTCAACGATCGCTCACCGAAGCGCGTCGCGGAAACTACCAAACCGCTATCGAGGGCTTTGATCTGCTGGTTGAGCGCAATTCTCGTAGTGCGATCGACTATAACAATCGAGGCTTAGTCTACTTTCAAAGTGGACAGTTTGCCGCCGCTTTAGCCGACTACAATCACGCGATTAAGTTAGAGGGTCGATTGGCGAGTGCCTATAATAATCGGGCTAACTATTACGCTGCTCAGGAGCGATTGGCGGAAGCGATCGCGGATTATGAAACGGCGATCGACCTTGATCCCACAAACGTCCGAGCCTGGATTAATCAGGGCGTGACCTTCCGAGAATTAGAAATGTATCCCCAAGCGATTGAGAATCTCGACCATGCCTTGCAGATTACTCAATTTCTCTCGACAAGTGCCAACACCACTGCTTTAGAAGGTCATATCTATGGAGCACGGGGACGCACCTACCATCTAGCAGGTGACTGGAACTACGCGATCGCAGATTATCACCGTGCATTAGAAGCGATGGATTGGTTAAAGACGATCGAAGTCTCTTCATCATCTCACCGCCTCCAGTCTCAAGTTGAGAATTGGTTAGATCAATTAATGTCCTCTTCAGGCAGACCCATGACTGACGAATGATGAAATTTTCGTCAGTCATCAGTCGTTCCCTACTGCGGACTCACTTTACCAATCACTTCTAGCGATCCGTCATCCTTCACGGTCCAAACGTCGTAGTTACCCACTACATCGCCGTTTTCGTCAATATCAACATTGCCGCTTGCGCCTTGATAATTAATCTTTTGACCTTTGCGGAGCAAGTCTAGTCCTTGGCAAACGTCGGTGACTTCAGTGCCGGGTGCATTTGTGACTTCGCGCAGTTTGCTCTTAATGCCGTCTCCCGTATTAGATTTTGCAGCTTGAGCCGCCAGCACTAAGATCGCGGCTGCGTCCCAAGAGTGAGCTGCATAAGGTGCGAGAGGTCGATTTTGTTTCTCTTTCCAGAGTTTGGTGAATGCGTCGAGCGCTTTGCCATTGGCACCCGGTACCGTTCCGATCGCTCCTGCCAAAATTGATTTACCATCACTAGTTTTGCCCACTTTCGCGACAAAATCGGGTGAATAAACACCATCGGTTAATAGCAGTTGAGTGCCTTTACTCGCGCCTTGCTCAAAGGCTGACTTTACAATTAAACCACCTGTCTCGGCATAGAGAACCGCAGCTACGGCTTGAGGCTTTCCAGCAAAAGCGGCACTGGCTTCTGTGGTAAACGTAGTGGCTTTGGGGTCATAGCGCGTCGGCTTGCTGTCGTTGGTGATCGTGCCGCCGAGCTTCTTAAAGGCTTGCTTAAATTCTTTCTCAAAGCCAACGCCATAGTCATTATTAATAACCACCGTGCCTGCTGTTTTAAAGCCCCGCTCAATAGCTAGTTTTGCCAAAGCCTGTGCTTGATAAGTATCTGGTGGAGCTGTCCGTGCCCAGTAACCTTGAAACTTGCCCTCTTTTGCCTGTTGAGTGAAAACAGGACTGGTGCTGCCCGGAGAGATTAAAACGACTTTGTTACGAATGGCGATCGGCAGCGCAGCCGTTGAGACGCTACTCGCAAATGAGCCAACGACTCCGGCAACTTTATCAACTTCTGCAAGTTTTGTCATCCCTTCAGTGCCTGCCGATGGCTCAGTTTGATCGTCCACTGAAGTCAGAGTGACGGGTTCACCATTTACGCCCCCGCATTTGTTCACTGTCTCGACCAGAAGTGGCACGGTGGCAATCATTTGCTGCCCGATCGAGCCTAAATCACCCGTCGCCGGAAGCAGAGAGCCAATCTTTAAGCCTTTTATGTCACTGGCAGTCGTCGCACTTTGGGAAGCCGTTCCTTGAGAAGGAGGAGGGGCAGCTTCTTGACAGGCAGCCGTGAGAAACCCGACTGCGATCGTTACTGCTGCAAGAGCGATCGCCGCACCAGGATTTGAACCCTTTGCTGAAGCCAATTTAGTCATTTGAAGTTAGATTCCTCAACGTCTCATCAGTTGAAATGAGCCTCATCTTAAACTAATTGCCCCTCAAAGAGTAGAAAAGTCATTAATTTGCTATGAAACAGTAAAGCGCCAGATGTCCTAAACATCTAGCGCTTACTCGTGATTGAGAACGGAGAGAGAGGGATTCGAACCCTCGGATGGACCTAAATCCATCAACAGATTAGCAATCTGCCGCTTTCGACCACTCAGCCATCTCTCCGGGTGACGATTTACAATCTTATCAAAGTTTACGACAAAACGTTCAACTGGTTAAGAATTTGGTAAATCGCAGCAAAGATTAGCGAATCGTCAGACCCAGAACGGCAAGAACGGCGGCGATCGCATAAAACCAGCCGACGACTTGAGTTTCTGTCCAGCCTGTCAGCTCTAAATGATTGTGGAAAGGCGACATTTTGAACAATCGCTTCCCATTACCATTCGAGTCTTTTGTGGCTTTGTAATAGCCAACCTGAGCAATCACAGAAAGGGTTTCTAAGAAAAACAGTCCGCTCAAAATCAGCAGCGCGAATAGCGAATTTGTAATCAGAGCAACGGCTGCTAACCCACCGCCTAGCGCTAACGATCCGGTGTCTCCCATAAACACACGAGCCGGATTTCGATTATGCACCAAGAAGCCTAGACAGCCACCACTCAGGGAGGCGCAGAAGATCATCAAATCGGGAGAGCTGGTTCCGATTAAGGCACCTAGACCGAGGAGCGCGATCGCAACGGTTCCACCTGCCAAACCATCCATTCCGTCAGTCAGGTTGGTAGCGTTGCTCTCAGCGACCAGAGTGAAGGCAGCGAGAACCCAGAATAGAACTCCGAGGGGAAGGGTTAACCCTAACGGAAGCGCCAGCGTTGTCATGCTGATGGGATGGCTGACGTAGAGCCAGACGCAGAACACGACTGCGAAGAAGACTTGTAGCCCCAGTTTTAAGTGGGGAGAAATGCCCTTGTTGGATTTGTAACGAATGATTTGCCAGTCGTCTATAAATCCAACCAAGCCATAAGCCAGGGTCAACGCTGACACAGCGACTACATTGGCTGAAAACCCCGATAAGACGAGTGCAAACGCCACCGCGACGGGAACAAAAAAGGCTCCTCCCATCGTCGGGGTCCCTGCCTTCTTGAGATGAGATTGCGGTCCGTCTTCACGAATGACTTGCCCTGCTTTTAAGGCTTTTAGCAAAGGCACTGCCCAAAACCCGACTCCTGCCGTTGCTAACGCACTTGCCCAAAGCGGTAGAGTCAGCGATGCCACCTGATGAAAGGGTCGTCCTGCCACTGCATCCAGCGCAATAGCAGAAACGGTCAGTCCGATCGTCAGAAACAAAAAGAGCCGCGTTCCTGAGAGACTGAATGATCGATCTGTAAATAATTTAGCGTCCACGAGATTCTCACTTCACTCCGCACATTACACCACACGATTTCAACAACACTCTTCGGAAAAGAGTTGGAGAGTTTGATCATTATTCGCCTTTGTTAAAGAGGAGCTTTCCCCTTCTCTACAAAGACTGCCCACTCACTTTAGTCTTCCACATCTAAATCATCGTCATCATCATCTAGATCGAATGAATTGTCGTCTTCCGAGATGAATTGATTGATATCATCAACGTCTTCGGTGACACCTACTTCAACTTCTTGAACTTCACGAGCCAGCAGCCGACCCGACTTTTCGAGCCAGTCGAGAATCGAGGACTCTTGCTGGACGGGAATCACGGCAGCTCTCTGATCACGAGGCTCTTCACGTAACGAGGGATTATAAGTCATGGAGCGATTCAGTTCACAACAAAAATTAACGGTGTCTTCTTAAAGTTTAGACCCTATGAAACAACCAGAGTCTACCATCGACTTAAGAAAATGGCTCAAAAAAGTTCGCATATTTCTTTAACCCTGTCAAGCTGTCTTTCTCAAACGCACAAATTGTCTATAGATCTCGATCGTTCCAGTTCAAAAAAGTTTGTAGTAACCTTGCCCGATCGCCGATGACGACGAGTATCTTGAAGGCATTGGCTACCACTGTTTACGAGGGTGAGTGCAAATGATCGGGAAATCGGCACTGTTAGAAACGATCGCGGGCAAAAATCGGGGGCTGTTAACGACCGAGCTACAAAAACAAGCGATTTTATCAGCGATCGCTCAACTTGAAGATCGCAACCCAACTCCGCGACCGATCGAGGCTCTTGACCTGCTCGAAGGAGATTGGCGGCTGATCTACACCACGAGTCGCGGCATTTTAGGCATTGATCAAGTTCCGTTTCTCAAGTTGGGACAGGTTTATCAATCAATTCGGGCTTTAGAAGCCAAGATCTATAATATTGCTGAGGTTTATGGAGTGCCTTTTTTGGAAGGTATTGTCAGTGTGGCAGCACAGTTTAAACCTGTCTCTGAGAAGCGAGTCGATGTCAAATTTGAGCGATCGATCTTAGGATTTCAGCGTTTTTTAAATTATCAAACGCCTGATCACTTTATTCACCAGCTTGAGTCGGGGCAGAAACTGACGGCGATCGAGTTTAGTCTTGATAATCGCGATCAACGAGGCTGGCTCGACACGACCTATCTCGATCGAGATATGCGAATCGGGCGCGGCAATGAGGGAAGCGTCTTTGTTTTGACGAAAGGATAGAAAATTATGCGCCTCTCTCAAGGACAGCTAAACCTGCTCGAAACCTGTCCCCGCAAGTTTCAGCACACTTATTTAGAGCAGTTGGCATCCCCAACCACTCCAGAACAGCAAGAACGTCTGATGTTGGGAAGTCGGTTTCACCTATTGATGCAGCAGAGAGAAATGGGGCTACCGATCGAGCCATTCATTCAAGCAGATGATCAACTGCGGCAGTGGTTTACAGCATTTGTGGGAGCGGCTCCAAAAATTTTGTCCTTGAATGAAGCAAGTCCGGTTTTGCGTCAAAGCGAACATCAACGCACTTTAGAATTTGAGGGACATCTGATCACAGTTGTGTATGATTTGCTGATCTTTACTGAGCAACAGGCACAGATTCTAGACTGGAAAACGTACCCTAAGCCTCAAAAATCTAGACGGTTGGCAGAAAATTGGCAGACGAAGCTCTATCGATTTGTGATGGCGGAAACGAGTCATTATCAACCTGAGCAAATTTCGATCACCTACTGGTTTTTTCAATCGAGAGAAGCCGATCAAACCGAACCCCAAAGTCTGCGATTTGATTATGACAGTGCCCAACACAGCAAGATTCAGCAAGATCTGGCTCGACTCCTTCAGCAGTTAACAGGCTGGCTCGATCGCTACCAAACCACTGGAGAATCGTTTCCTCAAATTCCTCACACCGCAACCTGTGACGATTGTGGATTTGCGCTGCGATGTCAGAGATCGCGAGACCAAACTGGAGGCTCGATCGAGGCAACAAAATTCCCCGATCTCGCTGACATTGAAGAAATTCCTCTTTAAAATCTCTTATGACATCTTCAAATCCAGAAGTCCATCCCTCTCCAGTTGACATTCGAGACATGGAGATTGACGACCTTGCCACCGTTTATCACTTAGGCGAAGAACTATTCACTAGCGAACTTTATCCCTACATCTATCGCACTTGGGATCAGTGGGAAGTGATCGGGCTTTACAACACCGATCCCGAATATTGTTTAGTGGCTGAAATCGACGAACAGCTTGCCGGATTTGTGTTGGGCACCATCATCAATAAATCCACGTTGGTTTATGGCTACATCATTTGGCTAGGCGTTGCACCCCATTATCAACGGCGCGGGGTGGCAGACAAATTAGTCGATAAGCTAGTAGAACGGATGATCGATGATGGGGCGCGCTTTATGATGGTAGACACCGATCCCGAAAATCTTCCAGCCCTCAAATTCTTCACCCGCAAAGGGTTTGGCAATATGCGGCAGCACGTCTTTTTGTCGATGAATCTGAGCGAACACGATTATTACGGCAGACTGATTGCCTATGAGCGAGAAAAGGCAGATCGGGCAATTTGGAAGCGTCCTCGTCGTCGCCCCAACACAAAATCTTAAAGGAATTAGATGTCTGAGTTGTCCGATCGCACCAATGCTCAAAAACTTGCAAACGCCTGGGTGTTGCCATCAGAGATGCCGCCCAAAGAATTTGTAGCGGCGATCGCGTCTCATCTTCCTCAAATCAAGGGAGACTATGTGGCTCAACTGCTGTGGAGTCGGGGTATTCGTGATCTTGCCCAGATACCGGGTTATTTGAATCCTGATGACTATCAGCCTGTTAGCCCGTTTGAGTTTGGGCAAGAAATACGCTGGGCAGTTGAGCGACTGCAAACCGCCCGCCAAAATGGGGAAACAATCGCGATTTGGGGCGATTTTGATGCCGATGGTGTCACCGCAACCGCCGTTTTGTGGGATGGGTTAGGACAGTTTTTCACCCAAAATCAGCAGCTTTTTTATTACATTCCCAATCGGCTCACCGAGTCTCACGGGCTGTCTCAAATGGGAATATCTCTTCTAAAAGAGAGAGGCTGTCGCTTGATTGTGACGTGCGATACGGGCAGTACGAATCTTGACGAGATCAACTACGCCAACAGGTTAGGAATCGATGTCATCGTTACGGATCACCATACGTTACCCGTGAGCCGTCCTCCGGTTCGGGCGATCGTCAATTCTCGTTATTTTCCAAAAAATCACCCACTTGCGAGTCTTTCAGGCGTTGCTGTCGCATACAAACTGATTGAAGCATTATATGAAACGTTACCAGACGTGCCTCGTGAGCCGTTGCATCATTTGCTGGATTTGGTGGTGATCGGGCTAATTGCCGATCTTGTCGAACTTAAAGGAGATTGTCGATATCTGGCGCAAAAAGGCATTCAGCAACTTCAGACTCACTCGCAGCGCAAACCCAGTGAGCAAACTCGTCCTGGTATTACTCGACTGCTGGAATTGTGTAAGCGATCGGGCGATCGACCCACTGATATATCCTTCGGGTTGGGTCCTAGAATCAACGCTGTCAGCCGCATTCAGGGCGATGCTCATTTTTGTGTCGAGTTGCTCACCAGCCGAGATGTTCAGCGCTGTCGAGAACTCGCGGAGGCAACCGAGTTGGCTAATTCTCGCCGCAAAGCCTTGCAAAAAGACGTTGCTCAACAAGTTGCCGCTAAACTAGCGCATCTTGACCTCTCGACAACCAGCGTGATCGTCTTAGTGGATGATCAATGGAGTGCTGGAGTTTTAGGACTGGTCGCGGGACAGATTGCTCAAGAATATGGGCGACCAACGATTTTGTTGACGACTGAGCAACCCTCAAGTGATTCAGTCCCAGCCTCTGCCCTCGCTCGTGGATCTGCCCGATCGGTGAATCAAATCGATCTCTATCAACTCGTCAAAGATCAAGAGCATCTCCTGCATCGATTTGGAGGGCATCCCTTTGCAGCAGGGTTGAGTCTCAAAATCGAAAATCTGCCCCTCTTTACCCAGGCGATTAATCAGCGATTACGGCAGCAAATGGGCGGCGTTGAGGCGATCGCGCCTGCGATTCAAGCCGATCTAGCGATCACCGTTCAAGAATTGAGCACAAATCTCTATCAAGAACTCCGACTCCTCGAACCCTGCGGCATGGGAAATCCGATTCCCAAACTATTGATTAAAAACTGCTGGTTTGAGGTTGGCAGACATCGCAACACTCAAGACTGGAAAGGGCAGAAAGTTGGCTACATTCAAACCCGATTTGCCATTCTAGATGATTCTGTATCGGTTGGGTTTCCGGGCGTTTGGTGGGGGCACTACAGCTATGAGATTCCTCAAGGACGATGTGACGCGATCGTCGAACTCGAAAACAATACCTATCGAAAACAGTATGAAGTCCGTTTAGTTGCCGTTCGCCCCTGTACCGACTCGATTCAAAGCCGCGCTCCTCAGATCGATTGGATCGTCGATTGTCGGCAAGGCAGTCCCTCCGAGTCGGACTGTCTCAAAATTCAAACCTGTCCAACGAGTTGGAATGAGCTACAAGTCTGGTTTCGTCGAGCCATTCGAGAACAGAAGACTCTAGGGATCGCTTATCCACCCCCCAAACTGTCTCCACCAGGTGAAATCTGGCAAACTCTGATCGGCATCGCCAAATATCTCAGCCGAACTGGAAAAACTGCCACGCGCCAGCAACTCTACAAGCAACTAGAAATTGGCGACTTAGCTTTAAAGAATGGGTTTCTTGCCCTGAAGTTTCTCGGCTTTCAGGTGATCTATTCAGACTACGGCTTTCAGGTGATCTGGGAGAATGTAGAAGACTCGATCGCTTCAGCAGCCCAAGCTAAAAGGGCAATTGAAAACTTTTTTGCGGCAGTTCAAGAAGAACAATTTCAGCGTCAATATTTCTACCAAGTGCCGCTACTGACGATTCAAAACGTGGCACATCAAACGACTTTCAGAGATTAAATTGATTTTACAGAGATAGATGGCTCAGAAGGTGTGTGGAGGAGCCATTGAGAAAGAACCCGCTAAACCTCAATTAGCTAGCTTTACGTAAAACTGCACGGCTTGAAGTTGGGGTCGGTATAGACTCTCGAAAACCACGTCGCGTTACCACCCATTCAGTGTTTCCGAGGAGGTGATCATAAATCGCGATGATGGCAATCACATTCTTAAACACGCAATAAAACGGGATAAACAAGCAGTAGAGCACAAAATCTCGGAACGGATTCTTCACAATTTTGTTTCTGACACGCCAAGCGACAAGCGTTTGACACGGACCGCTCAACAGCGTTAACACCGTTGTCGCCCACACATAGCCTTGCGGAATCGCGGGCGGATCAGTGTGAGTCAGCGACAAACTAAACAACATCGGAAAGATCTGAAGCGCCACAAAATGAAACCCCGCACTATAGACCAGCAGCATTGACCAATAGGTTTTTTGCCAGCCGTCTAGCTTGTGAGAGCGCAGCAGAGGAAGCTGATGTTTGAGCGTCACTTCGAGCCAGCCCTGTGCCCAACGCTTGCGCTGAAACCAGAACGATCGTAGGTCGATCGGGGCAAGCTCTGTCGTGATAATTCCAGGATCATGGACAATGTTATGCCCTCTCAGCAGCGCTCGCAGCGTGGCATCAATATCCTCAGTCATCATCGTGGGCGAAAAGCGGATGCGCCTCAACACAGCCGTTCGCCAATAGCCATTTGAGCCGCAGAACATCCCGGTGTCAGCTAACAGAGACTTAGCGGGGTGACTGACCCCATACATACACTCAAATTCCACGGCAATCATGCGAGTCAGAAAACTCGTGCGACTGTTGCGAATGACGTTGCGCCCCTGGACAACAGCGTAGCGATTGCTAGCCAGCCAACTCCAGGCACGACGAAAACAATCTGAATTTGGGCGATGGTCAGCATCTAAGATGCCAGTCACTTCCCCAGTGACAATTTTTAGCGCAGCATTCAGGTTTTCTGCCTTAGAGCGACTGTCTTCAACCGGAAGCAGCCGTAACTCTGGATGTCGCTCTGCTAGCCGTTCTAGCTCATCTTCGATCGGCAACCTCATCGGGCTGTTGTAAGCTAAAACCACTTCTAGCCCCGCTTCAGGACGATCGACATGATTGAGAATATAGTTGAGTGTGCTGAGAATAATATGCTGTTCGTTGGGCAAATAAGCCACCACAATCAGCGAACATCTAGGCAACGGACGTTTTGGCTCAGACAAATCCTCTCGCTGCATGGCATAGGTGCGAGGCATTCGCAAAAATCGCTGCAGCGCTCCTAGCTTGGGCTTCTGATTGCGCGGAGACGAGTAGGCGATCGCCGTTGACATCGCTTCCCCAATCACCACCACCGAAGTCACAAAATAGAGAATCGGGATCAGAAGATGTAGAGGCAGCAAGTTCCATCCACTCTTCAAAATGCAGTAATAAAGAATGGTCGGCAACCCAATCACCACTACATGAGTGAAGATTACCTTGTCAAGAACAGGACCAAAAACAACGATGGGCTTGTGCAGCAGTCCCTTCCTCATAATTTTTTAACTATTAACGAGTCCATATAGATAGAAACCATGCACAAGCAGCCTTGTCAAATATTGAGCGGCGATCGAGCCGCCAAAAGTCATGATCTGAGCGTGTCAAATCCTTATGTAGCCTACCCTATAGCAGATGAGCAAGATTACCCAAGAATACAACAATCTTTGGAGATCTTTATCTGGTACAGGAAGCAATATAAACGAGTTCTCGTCTAGCGATCGTCTTCAGTTTGATAGAAATCGATTACGGAAATCAATCAAAAAATTGGCTCTGCGGTTTCGTCGTGACGACCTGCAAAGCCTGTTTAGAGTTGCATTGAGCTATCCGACTCAAGCAATCTCGACAAGTTGAATTTCAAAGACCAAATCTTCGCCCGCCAAAGGATGGTTGGCATCAAGGGTGACTTCTGAGTCAGAAACGTCGGTGATGACGACCGGAATCGCTTCGCCCGAAGGCTGCTGAATTTGAAGTTGTTGCCCCACTTCTGGATCTAATTCGGGTGGTATTTGGTCGCGCTCGATCACCAGCACCATTTCTTCTCGATGCGGACCATACGCCTGCTCGATCGGAATGGTCTCTATTTTGGAATCACCGGGACTCATCCCCACAACAGCACCCTCAAAACCGGGAATGATGTTGCCTTCTCCGATCGTAAACTCTAAGGGTTCGCCGTCAGTAGACGAATCAAACACTGTGCCGTCGTCTAGCTTGCCCGTATAGTGAACCCGAACGGTATCACCTTGCTGTGCCTGTACCATGCATTCGCTCCTAGATGTGATGGTGATTAATTTTCAACGATAGAGGAGAGAGGCGATCGTCCCCCAGTTCCTTTAGTCGGGTCAGAACACTTTTTACTCTAGCGGTCAGGGTGAAAAACGGGCGCGATCTAAACATTTCCGTAATCTCTGAGTAACTGAAAGGCGTTAGGGTTGACGTGGACGAACCACGATCGCTGCTCATGTCTCTCGATTTTCTGTCTTTCCTACTTCTATTTAGAGGAGAACTTGCCGCTTTAAGTGCTGCCTTGATTTGGGCAAGTGCGTCCGTAATTTATATCGGAGTCGGACGGCAGCTTTCTCCTTTAATTCTAAATTTCACGAAAGGCTGGATCGCAATTGTCCTTCTGCTCTTCACGCTCCTCCTGCGAGGGCAGTGTCTACCCTCGATCAGCGTGACCCACTGGGGTCTGCTGATCCTAAGCGGAATTTTAGGCATCGCCTTGGGAGACACCGCTTATTTCAACGCGCTCAATTGCATCGGGGCAAGACGCACCCTGTTACTCGAAACCCTTGCCCCCTCACTGTCTGCCTTACTCGCCCTGCTATTTTTGCAGGAACATCTCTCGTCAACTGCCTCGTGGGGAGTTGGACTTACTCTTGCTGGCGTATTTTGGGTGGTCGCTGAACGAGTTCCTGAATCGGCTCACACTCATTTTCGCCCTTGGCGAGGGCTTGGGTTCGGGCTACTAGCTGCATTAGGACAATCGATCGGAGCGGTGCTTTCAAGAGCCGTCTTAAGCGGAACCGAAATCGACCCCCTTTGGAGTACACTCATTCGACTGGTGGGAGGCACGATCGGATTGGCGCTGTGGATTGCGATGCGGCAGACTTCTAGAGAGATGGTGAAAACTCTGCAATCGCGTCGCCTCTTCATCGTCGTTGCGGGCACTGCTTTCATGAGTACCTACTTAGGAATCTGGCTACAGCAGATTTCGTTGAAGTATGCAGCGACAGGAGTGGCGCAAGCCTTGACCAATACCAGTCCACTTTTTATTCTTCCGATCGCGCTTTGGATGGGTGAAAAAGTCAGTTTCAGAGCTGTTTCAGGCGTTGTTGTTACTCTCGTAGGAGTTTGGTTATTGTTCAACAGGGCATAGGTTATTTGTCACACCGACCTTTACTGGTGGTCAGAAGACTTGCGGGTAACATGAGTTATACAGTAAGGTTCGGTAAGTAAGGTTCGGTACTCGCCTAACTACTATTTCCTCCATTGTTCAGATTGTAAAGCAGGTTAAAATGTGAGTGCGCTGTAAAAGTTGAGGGTTTGGAGGTTGGGAACTTTAATCTTCCTGATAGAGGTCACTTGCTGTTGCTTCTGTTATTTGGATACCATCAAGAGTCACAAAATTCTTAATCAATACGTAAAAATACTTATTTTCAATATGCTGTTTATGCTGCTTCGGTATTCACGCTCATAGAATCTTACCCAGCGACTGATATTTGTATAGAAGGCGCTTTAGCTCAGGTTTGGATGGGATTGGTGAGCTAAAGGGAGACCACTTGACCAAGTACGTACTCTCAACGAGTCAAACATCTACAAGGAGCGTTGTTGCGATGCAGCCACTCTTACTTCTTCCACTGTCCTTTTACTGTCTCTTAATGCCGATTCTATTTATGAACTGGCTAGGTTTTTTCCAAGAAGACACAGAACTAACCGCGAAAGAAAAACAGCTTTCAGTCGGGATGATTGCGATCGCCACGCTTTTGTGGCCCATTGTGATTCCCTTTGCTTATTTAGAGCTTCTAGGCAAGTTTCAAAAATCCGCAAGGACGACTCGTTTGTATAAGAAAATGCTGGAAGCGACCACCCATTCGCAGCCCTGTTAAGGTGCAACTATTTCTAAAAGTTATGCAGAGTTTTTCAAACTTATGGGATTAAAAAACTCTGCATAACTTTATTGAAGAACAAAAAATTAGGGCTACAAAATCCATCTTCAGAGAGATGCCAATTGTGAAGTTTCTCTCAAAGCGTATCTCAAAAGCTTACTAGCAAAATTAACTGTAATTTTATATACATTTTTAAGGGGACATTCAAAGGATTAATCGCACTGTTATAATTTCAAAGTTTGCTACGCTAGTCAAAGATTGATGACAAATCAAATTTGACTGTGATTTTGTCTTCAAAGTATCAGAGATTTACGAATTAGCTATCGTAGATTAATCACTGATGATTTTCGTGGCAGCCTATACTAGCTGACCGCTCAATCTGAATGTAATTCGAGTGGGTAGCCTAATCTGAATGCAGGGTTGACCAGCTTAATCTGGCAAACCGCTCATTCAAAGCGGAGGAACCAACCTTATTTTGGGGCGAATCTCAGAGAACTTGAGAGAGACACCTTCCAGTCTTAGCCCGTCAGCTAACTCCGTCGGCAATGGGAGGAGTACCCAAGACTTAGGCTTATTATGAGCAACGGTCATTGGGGTCTCCTGGTTGATTTCTTAGCGTCGCTTATTCAAGAAACGCTGGAGGCAAAACCCCTGACCCACCTCTCTGCAAACCCTGATCTTGAGAGGTTTTTATTGTGAATATTCTATCCATGCTTGTGCGCCTTCAAAGCACGCTAGGTCGCAGCGACTTAGTGAGTCAAATGGTGCTTTTACCACAAGCGCAATCGCTTCAGACCAGCTCTGAGCAAGACATCAATTTGGTGGTAGGTTATTCGAGTTCTCCCCGTAGTCAAACCGCGCTTGACCTCACGTTATGGATTGCTCACCAAACTCGGTTAGCGACGAGAAAACAGGTGACGGTTCAGGTCGTCTATGTAGTTGATAATCGATCGAGCCAAAAGCGATCGAGGTTTGCTGCAATGACAGATCAAACACAGCGATGGACTCGCGAACCGCTCGATCTCGTTCGCTCAACAACCGCTTTGGTTGAACTGCCTGAAGTCTTTGAGGTCAATAGCCCTAGTCTTGAGATGGGCATGGCAGACGTGTTTGAACATGCCGATCGGATTCTCTGGCAGGCTCGTTGTTTAGCCGATGAGTGGCGCGGTTCTCTCAAAACCCACCTACGTTTTGGCTCTGTTGACGAAGAGTTAACCAGTGTCGTTCAAGCTGAGTCAGCGTCTCTGCTGATTTTGGGCTGTGAATCTGTCAAGCACCCATTAGTGCAGCAACTAGGAAAGACGTTTCCCTGCCCTGTGTTGGGTATTCCTTCTGGGTTGGATGAGGACTCATTGAGTTAGTTAGTCTCGGCGATCGGGCATCAGTAATCTTCTGGCTGATGCCCGATCGCTGGTTTTAGTTCTCAACTTGATAAGGAGTCTCTTGATTCAGTAATCTAAGACGCTGATCGAGTTGTGATTTTTCCTGGCACTTTTGAGCGATCGCCTCCAAAACTCGTGCAGCGACTTGAGTCGTTGGCTCATCTGCTAGAGTCGTGACTCGCACATCTGCCTGAGAATAGAGTGGACGACGATGCTCTAAGAGCCTTTGCAGTTTTTCCTTACGCTCGGCGTTCTGATCTTGAAGAAGTGGACGACTGGTATCGTGCTGTAGCCGTTGATGTAATTGCTCGATCGAAACGTCAAGCCACACGACGATTCCATGACGTAAATAGCTCCAGTTTTCGCGCGTTAAAACGATTCCGCCGCCTGTGGCGATCGCCAATCGAGTGTGGTGTGACAACTGAGATAAAACTTGCGTTTCTAACTGCCGGAAGGTTTCTTCTCCAGATTCGGCAAAAATTTGAGTGATTGGCTGTCTTGCTGCTTGCTCAATCACGGTGTCAGTGTCAAAAAACTGGTAGTTGAGTTGTTCTGCTAGTAAGCGCCCGATCGTGGTTTTACCAGCCCCCATCATGCCGATGAGATAAAGATTGACTCCTTTTAACAAGAGATTTTCCTAAATAAATGAGCTTTCTACTACTAGACTAGCGCCAAGTCATCTCGCGATTAGTCAAAGTCATCGTCTCTTTTATCTGGGTCAAGATTGCGATAGGGCGGCACAATGACTCGAAAATCGGCATCTACGACTGACTCAGTTTTTTTAGGCTCTGATTCTTGAGAAGCACCGTAAGAAAAATTTGAGCGATCCGATCGAGGTTCCTGCTTCGAGTCTGCGCGTCGTCTGTCTGACTCCCAATCTTTAGGGCGAGCGACGGACTCGTCATCAAACCAGTCTGAAGCGTCTTCTTCCCAATCAGAGCCATCATCTTGAGACGTTGGAGGTTTTGCTTGCCAAGCGGTGCGAGTTTGGGCGGGTTCAGCAGATCTGGGAGCCTGATAATCATTAGTTGAAGAATTTTGGGTGGCGGGTCTTCGTCCTCGTGGTCGTCTCTGGGCAGTGAATCCGGTTAGATGAAACAGTCCCGCAATGACCAGGCTTGTGAGGATGCCTGCCGCGATCGCACCCAAAATCCACAGTGCTAGAGGAAAGGCGGGCGATCGAATTCCCAAAAATACTAGCTGCATGGAGGGTGCCCAGTTTTGCAACGCAAAAAGAAGCAGAATGGCTGCCATTGCCAGCAGTGGTATCAGACGAATAATCGGCATCTTTGACAAAGAGGGTGGACGGTTTGAGTTAGAGATGAACTCAGAATTCAAGAGTCTAAACTCAAGACTGATCCTATCCTTCTTTCCAGCGATCGAGCGGCACGCAGTCAATGTCTAACTGATCCAAAGCGCGAGCAACCACAAAATCAACTAAGTCTTCAATGGTTTGGGGGTTGTGATACCAAGCAGGAATGGCAGGAACGATGCGGGTTCCGGCTTCTGCAAGCGTCGTCAAATTGCGGAGGTGAATTAAACTCAGGGGCGTTTCGCGAGGGACGATCACCAGCTTGCGACCTTCTTTAAGCTGCACGTCAGCCGCTCGCTCTAATAAATCGGAACTGAGTCCGGCTGCGAGTTTGCCTACAGTGCTCATACTACACGGCATCACCAGCATTCCGATCGTGCGAAAGGAGCCACTGGCAATATTTGCGCCCACATCGCCCCACGGGTGACAGGTGAGTTTGCCCCCGGTTTCGACCCCGCACTGCTGCCGCCAAAACGCCTCTTGTTGCATCGGTTCGGACGGCATTCGGATGCCTGCCTCGGCTTGCCACACGAGATAGGTTGCTTTAGTGGCAACGAGTTCGATCGCGTAGTCTGCCTCTAGCAAAAACTTCAGTGCCCGAACCGCATAAATCAGTCCAGAAGCCCCTGAGATGCCGAGAATTAGAGGTCGGCGGGGAGAGGCTTCGTTATTCCTCACCGTCAAACTCCTGATCGGGCTGAACCTCTTCAGATTCCAAGTCTTCCTCGGTCGCTTCGCTGCCACCGCCTACCGCAATCAGGTCAATTTGCTGACGATAATAATCAACGCTCTTGACCTGGACTTCGATGCGATCGCCCAATCGATATTGTTTGCGATTTTTGCGCCCGACTAACGTCTGTTGACGAGACCGAAACTCATACCAATCATCTTTCAGCGAACTGACGTGAACCAGTCCTTCCACCAAAAGTTCTTCAATCTCGACAAACAAACCATAGGACTGAACACCTGTGATCAACCCGTGGAAGACCTCGCCCGTGCGCTCTTTCATCAATTCGGCTTTTTTCAGCCCTTCTAAGTCATTCTCAGCATCTTGAGCGAGTTTTTCTCGTTCGCTGAGATGGACTACCACGGCGCTAAAGTGATTTTCTAGCTCTTGCTGAATTTCGGGGGGCAGCACATTCCAGGTGACTTGACCATCGGCGGAACTGTGGCGTAAATTAACGCTTTCCTTGGCACGAGTTGAGCGGCGATCGCGTCCTTCTTCAAACAGGGCATGAAGCGCTCGGTGCACCAGCAAATCAGGATAGCGGCGAACAGGCGATGTGAAATGCGTATAGCCCTGCTCTAATGCCAAGCCAAAGTGTGATTTTGGAGTTGTGCTATAGAACGCAGGCTTGAGCGTAGACAGCAGCAAATAGGTCAACACTCGCTCTGAGTCTGACTCAGCGAACTTGTGGGTAAAGTTCTGATAGTCTTGAGCGCGAACGGCATCTTCTTGCTCTAGCTTGAGTTCGATGCCCATGCTGACGGCAAGTTTGATTAACTCCTGCACGTCGTCGGGGTCAGGGGTTGGGTGAACGCGATAAACCGCCGGAATTTCTAAAGACTGAAGGTGAGTGGCAACGGTCTGATTCGTCAACAGCATCAACTCCACAATCATTGAGTGAATCGGCAGCGTGGACGACACGACGACCGCTCCCAACGCACCTTCATCGTCGTAGTGAAATTTGCTAAAGGTATATTTGCCAGCTTCTTCGGGGGATTCTGACCCGTCCGATCGAGCAAAAATCTTCTCTGGCAAGTTCAGTTCAAAGGCTCCTCGTTGGCGGCGTTGGTCTTTAATGGCGTGACTCAGCGCGTTAAGTTGAGCCAACATTGCAAACACAGGCTCAAATGCCTGCACTTCTTCGGTGGGCTGATTTGCCAAAATAAGTTCAGCTTGGTGATAGCTGAGTTGATAGTTAACCTGAACGACGCTCGGCTGAATCTCAAACTCGACCACCTGCCCTTCAGAATCTAAAATCAGCAAGACGGAGATGGCGAGTCGGTCTTTCTCAGGCTGGAGTGAGCAGAGATTGTCGGTGATCTGCTCTGGCAGCATCGGCAGCACCATGTCGCCCAAATAAACCGATACACCTCGCTTTTGTGCCTCTCGATCGAGAGGCGAACCCACTTCGACATAGTGCGCGACATCGGCGATGTGGATGCCTAGTTGCCAGTGCCCATCGTCTGTTTTATCGAGGGTGATCGCATCATCAGCGCTGTCAGTCGCGTGAGATTTGATAGTGATGGTAGTTAACTCTCGCAGATCTAACCGCTTTTTGAGTTCGACTTTGGTGATCTTGTTGGATAAGCCTTTTGCTGCCGTCAACACTGCCTCAGAGAAATCACGCGGCAAGTCATGTTTGCAGCATACGATATCGACATCTGCTGCCTCTGAGTCGGTGCCGAGAATTTTGGCAACTTTACCCAGGGGGGCGTGTTGTCCGAGGGGATAGCGCTCTACCTCAACGTGAACGAGATGATCGATCGCGTCTTCTAAGGCTTTGCCGTTTTCTTTGAGGCTGAGTTCAAACAGTAAGCGATCGTCTAGTGGCACAGCCCGAAAATCGCCTGCGTCTGCTTTTTTGATCCGCGCTAACACTGAGGGGTTCGATCGTTCCAAGATCAGCCGAACTTCTCCTTCGGGGCTGCGGCGGCGACTGCCTTCTTTGGTGACGTGGACTAACACCCGATCACCGTTCCAGGCGTGACTCAGTTGACTTTCGCGAATGTAGATATCTTCTGAGCCTTCAACATCTTGAATCGCAAAACAGAACCCCTTACTAGAGCAACGCAGTTTGCCTTCAACTACGCCCTCTTCGGCGACTCGACGATATTTACCGCGCTCTTTGACTAAAATCCCAACTTTTTCTAAGGCATCAAGAGCGATTTGCAGCTTCCGAAGACTGGCTTCATCGTAGCACTCTAGCTTTTTCTCTAGAGCCTTCGGTGCCACTAGTTTGTCATCTATAAAGTTTGCCAGTAAGTCGGCGATCGAGAATTCCATGCAGCGATATGTCCTCGTGAGTCTTCGTTCTGTTGTCTGATGCGTTGCTTCACAAAACTTGTCTGAACCCCGTTTTACCAGTGGCAAGACGGCACCAGCCTGTGAATTTTCCCCATTTCAACAGGTGGGAGCCTGTGACTAAACCAGTTTCAGCCTCTAAGTTTCTCAAAGGCTGACCTTGATGTACTACTACTGTTTGCTTAGTTGCCCTAAGACAAATTCTAAAGATTCACCCTTTGAATGCGTGCCGAGTGATTTTTTAGACTGCCTTAAACTAGGTAGCCGAACCGCCATCTTTAAGGTCTCAAGCTGACCTAGAGGTCATTCCTACGATCGTTGCTCAAGGTTCCCAAAAATGGGTTGCTTTTCAATACTGTCATGAAAAGGAACGGGTTGACAAAATCTCTTTAAATTAAGATAGTCAAAACTTAGTCGGTGTTCAGATTGTCGAGTCCGATCGCGGCTTGTAGAGAATGGAGTCCTCGATCGTCTAACTTCTGCAACAGTCCTTTTAAGACTCGACGCACCATTCCAGGACCTTCATAAATCCAGCCCGTGTAAACCTGAATCAGACTCGCCCCCGCCGTAATTTTCTCCCACGCATCGTCTGCCGTGAAAATGCCGCCCACTCCGACGATCGGAAGTTGCCCCTGACTTTGCTGATAGATGAACCGAATCACCTCTGTCGATCGTTGTCGCAGCGGGGCACCACTGATGCCACCCGCCTCTTCAGCCACCGAGTTTCTGGTAGTTTGCAGCGTTTGGGTCTTGAGCCCGTCGCGGCGGATGGTGGTATTAGTGGCGATGATGCCAGCGAGTTTGTAGTGTTGAGCCAAATCGACTACAGCCGCGATATCTTCCCACTCCAGATCGGGCGCAATCTTGATCAGCAAAGGCTTTTGTTCCTGATTTTCTTGCTGGAGAGCAGACAGAATTGGGTTGAGTTGGTCAGTGGACTGGAGCGATCGTAACCCCGGTGTGTTGGGCGAGCTGACATTCACCACAAAATAATCACCCACCTCTTTTAATAATCGAAAGCTGCCTAGATAATCGTCCGTGGCTTCATCGAGCGGCGTGACTTTAGATTTGCCGAGATTCACCCCTAACGGAATGTTGGTGTCGCGCAATCTCTGAAGCCGATCGGCTAAGGCGGAGGCTCCCTGATTATTGAAGCCCATCCGATTGAGAGCGGCGCGATCGTCGGACAACCGAAACAAACGCGGACGCGGATTGCCCGGTTGAGCCTGAAACGTGACCGTGCCCAATTCTGCAAAGCCAAAGCCAAAGCCAGCCCAAAGATTTGCTGCGATGCCGTCTTTGTCAAACCCAGCCGCCAGCCCGATCGGGTTCACAAAATCTTGCCCCCATAGCGTCTGTTTGAGGCGATCGTCGCTCAGACAATAGGATCGGTCTAGCTGAGATAATACCCATTTTCGGGCTATCGGGGAAACTCCAACATCAAGCCAGTTCAGCGATCGCAGAGTCTGCTGGTGAAGCCACTCAGGATCAGCTTTGATGCCAGAAAAAAGAATTGGGCGAATTATTGCCTGATAGAGATCCGTCAATGGAGAAGATTAGTAAGGACTTTCATCATTGTGACGGGTGGATGGTGATTGAAGTCCTCACCCGTCTAAAATTTGTTGGGTGCCCGTCAGCAGCAACCTTACCGTAGCGTGAAAACGGGCTATTCTGAGGGCACTCTAGGTTTTGAACCTTTGTATCTCCGCAGTGCGTAACATGGGTCAGTCGAAAGAGCCAAATGCCTATGAACAGCAACTCGTTTCCTTGGGTCGTGTGCTGCAAACTTTACGCGAAGGAACCGACGTTGATGTCTTAGTCGAAACGGCACTGACCTATCTCAAAAGCAGTTTTAACTCTGAGTTGGTTTGGGTAGGGTTTTACGATCGAGCCGATCATCGTCTATTTGGCAAAGGGGGCAAGCTACTAGGTGGCGAAGAGTTTGCCTTTCTCAAACAGCGATTTTCGCTCTCTTCAGGTGATTTGTTAGAGCAGGTGGTGATTCAGCAACGTCCGGTGACGATCGCAGACTTGCGGCAAGAAATGCGAGCGGGTGAATGGTGCAAACTGGCACGAAAATACGCCATTCAAGGCACGATGATATTTCCGATTTCCTATCAAAATCGCTGCTTTGGCGTGGCGATCTTGGGATCACGGCTGTGGGGGCACTTTCCCAGCACTGATGAGAAAGCTCAACTGTCGATCGTGTTGGGCGGTTTAGCGGCGGTCTTAGAAAAAGTTGAAGCCGAATGGCAGCAACAGCGAATTAAGCGTCCAGAAAAGCCGTTACTCAGCTTATTGGGTCAGTTGCGATCGCTGCCTAATCTCGGTCAACGTCTCGAAGCGATCGTCGAAGAAAGCCATCGATTCATTAACCCGTCGCGCACCAGCGTTTATTGGTTTGAGCGGCAACAGCGCTATTTTTGGCGACGCGTCACTAACGCTAAACCTACTTATAGAGCGTTAGAAGATAACCAACCTGCTTCGGGGATCACTGTGCAGGAGATGAGCAGCTTTTATCAAGCTCTAGCGTCTGATCAAGTCGTGTCGATCGGGGAGTCGCTGAATTCGCTGAAGGCAGATATGACTAGCCGCCTGATGCAGCATATTCGTGCTCGATCGCTGATGGCGGCTCCGATTCTCTACCAAAATCAGCTTATGGGGTTTCTCGCCGCAGAAGGCAGCGAAGCTAGAGTTTGGCAGGACGAAGAGAAAAACTACCTGCGGGCAGCAGCGCAACTGATCGCACTGGTATCACCCTTAGAGGAGATGGAAACCACGGTCGAGCAAACCAAACTCGACCAGGTGTTAACCGCCGAAATTGCTCATGCCATCTACAGCGCTGATGATTGGAAGGTGACGCTAAAAAACGCCGCCGAGCTTTTGGGCAAGCGGCTCAAAACCGATCGCTTTCTCGTGTTGACATACGACGGAGAGATGGATCAGTTTGAAGTCTGCTATCAAAGCCATCCCAACAACCGTCGTCCGCTTTCTAGCACCCTCAAACGGCTGGCTCAACTCGACTGGCAGATGCTTGAACGCACGTTAGCCACGATTGCGATTGAGAACTTAGACGAGGATTTGCGCTTAGGAGCCTGGCGCGATCTGCTGCTGGAGTTGGGCGTACGATCGCTCCTAGCTTGCAACACTGCCGCCGGACAGTCACTTGAAGGAGTCGTTTTAGTCTGTCATGATGCCCCACGAGCGTGGAGTAACCCAGAATGTGAACTGACTCACGTAGTTGCCCAGCAGATTGGCTTGATTTTGCGGCAGTGGCAGCTGCAAAAGCAAAATGACCAGCAGCAAAAGGTTTACCAGACGATTCAATGGGGGCTGACGGCGATTCAGCAAACCCAGGAGTTAGAATTGCTGGAGCGATCGGCGCTGCAATATATCGCGCAGATTCTTCAGGCTCCGATCGCGGCGTTGATCTCATGGTCCCCCGGTCGCGGCACAGGGCGATTGATTCAGCCTGGAAACCTTGAAAAACGGTTTAGCTTTCATCCCGTTCTTAAAGTCTCAATCTACACCGATACCTTAGTCAATCGAGCTTTGCAGCATGAAGGATTGTTGCCCCTGTCGATCGATGACATTCCGGCAGAAACGCGGCACTGGCTCAACGCTCCGGGCATTGGTCAACTGTTAGTGATGGCACTGCGAACGGCTCCTGAGCACGAACCAACCGCTATTTTAATCATTGCCGACCACTTGGAGCGTCGCTGGGTCGATCGTCACTTCAACGCCTTGGGCACGCTGGTCAGCCAGTTTGCCTGGTCGCGCCGCTATCTAATGCTGTCAGAAAGCCTCAAGGTGCAGCGAGAACGGCTAGAGCGTCTGAGTTGGTATAAGCAACGTCGCCTCGAAGATTTCTATCGATCGGTCCAAACCGGGGTCAAACGCTTAGGAGAAGTCCCCACTCCCCATCAAGATGCGCTAGCGGCGACTCGTCAGCAGCAAATTTTACGCCAGTTGAGCGATGTCATCGACCCAATGCAGCAAGTCATCCAGGATGAGCAGTGGCAGTTGCAGGTCAAAACAGAAACCGTTCTCTTAGCCAGTTTGCTGAGACGGGCGCTCGATCGCGTAGACACCCTGATCAAACAGCGTCAGATTTGGGCACAAATTCACAACGAAACCAACGCTATGATCACGGGAGATATCGCCAAAATCGAGCTAGTGCTTTATGAACTGCTGCTCACTGCCTGTCAGCGATCGCAGACTGGAGGACGCATTGATGTGTGGTGTCGCCAACTTGATCCGAGTTGGATTGAGCTGTCGATCACAGATGACGGCACGATCGAGCCACGTCTTCTCGAAGACTTAGAAGCCGGGAGAGGCGTTGATCTTCTGGCTCCCTCAGCGTTGGACAAGCCGCCAGGGTTGCATCTGGCAATTTGCCAATCGCTGATGAAGCAGATGGGTGCAGAATTTAATCTTTATCAGCTAGACGACAAGCGAATCATGAGTCGGCTAGTTTTGCCAATAGTCAGTAGACAGTTTCTCAAATAAAGTCTCCAAACTGGGAGACTCCAGATACAATAAGGGGCGTTCTGAGTCATTTCTGTTGGGTCTAAATGACTGAGATTCAAGTTCCAGTTCTGTTAAATCTGGGCGTGAGTGTGTTGCTATCGGAGTGCTGCTAAAGTCTATGTCTGCCGCGCTAAACTCTTCTCCTGCTAAACGCAATCGCTCGCGATTGCCCGCTCCAAGTCAGACTTCTCAGCGATCGTCAAAAGTGCCGCTTCAGTCGGTCAATCCTATGACGGTGAGACGGTTGCCTTCTCCTGATGCTCCGCCGCGCTGGTTGCGATCGCTGGTCAGAATGCAGCAAGCCTCACTGATCGCTACATTTGCCCTGGCGGGATCGGTGCTGGTCGTTTACGGCTGGACGGTCTACGCTCAACAGCTTTGGGGCAAAGAATATCAAAAACTAGAGCATTTGCGGCGCAACGAGCGGCAGATGACCACCAACGGCGAAGTCTTAAAGAATAAAATTGCCGATCAAGCGGTGCGTCCTGGGACGACTCTGGTGCCTCAAACCCCCGACAGTTTAATTTTCCTCAAACCCGCTCCGGCTCGGAATCTTGCTGCGGGTGCGAGTCCGGCTCCTCAAGCGTCTCCGATCGCGCCTCTTGGCTACTAGACCCAACGATGAGGGATGAAGGATGAGCAGGCGCTGTCTTCCCCATTAATCCTGGCATTCCTCACCTTTTATTTTTTCTGACTTATGGGCAGCTCCTCCTATCCGTCTCGCTCTAAACGGTTTCGTCGCTTGGCGGCTGTGGTGAAATCGCTGCGGCAGATGCCTATCCCCCAAGCAAAATCGACCTATCGACGGCTTCTGTTAGTGTGGGCGATTTTGGTCATGGGGGCAGTGTTGCTGACGCTGAATCTGGTGAGATTGCAGGTCGTGCAGTCTCCTGATCTGTTGAAGCAAGCCCGATCGCAGCAGATGATTTATCTGCGTCCGTTTATTCCGCGTCGCCCGATCGTCGATCGCAACGGCAATATGCTAGCGATCGACCATCCGGTTTATACGCTTTATGCCCACCCAAACGCTTTTAAGCTGCCAAAACCGACAGTTGCCGAAAAGTTAGCTCCGATTCTCGGTCGGTCTGCGGCTGATATAAACCGCAAGCTTGACTCGGCTGAAAGTGGCATCCGCTTAGAATATTCGCTGGCAGAAAACGCTGCCGCTCGGATTCGGGATCTGCAACTCGATGGATTGGATTTAAACCAACAGCAGCAACGGCTCTATCCCCAGCAAAACTTAACGGCGGATGTCGTCGGATATGTCGATGTCGATCAAGTCGGTCAAGCGGGCGTGGAATATAGTCACAAAAATCTGCTGGAGCGATCGGTCAAATCAGTGCGCTTAAGCCGAACGGGAATGGGTGCTGTTATGCCCGATCAGGTGCCGGGTGGCTTTTTGCATATTGATGATTTGCAGTTGCAGTTGACGATCGACAGCCGAGTTCAGCGAGCCGCTCAGGTTGCCGTTCAGCAACAGGTGAAAAAATACGCTGCCAAACGAGGCGTTGTCTTGGTGATGGATGTCCAAGATGGTTCTCTACGGGCGTTAGTGGGCGATCCATCTTATGACCCCAATGAATATTACAAGGCAAAACTTGAGCAGTTTAAGAACTGGGCACTCACTGATTTATATGAGCCGGGTTCGACCTTTAAGCCGTTGAATGTGGCGATCGCTTTAGAATCTGGGGCAATTAAGCCCGATCAAGTCTTTAATGACGAAGGCAAAATTTACATCGACGGTTGGCCCATCCAGAACTTTGACTATTCCTATGTGGGAGGAAGAGGACCGATTTCTGTCACGCAAATTCTAGAGCATTCTAGCAACGTGGGCATGGTGCATATCGTGCAGCAGATGAAGCCCGATATTTATTACAGTTGGCTCCAGAAGATTGGACTGGGACAGATCACCGGATCTGATTTTCCTTTTGAGGTGGCAGGGCAACTAAAAGACCACAAGACGTTTGTAGAGTCTCCGGTGGATATCGCCACGACTGCGTTTGGACAAGGATTTTCGCTCACCGCGATTCAACTGCTTCAACTCCACGGCATTTTAGCGAGTGGCGGCAAACTATTGACTCCTCATGTGGTGCAAGGGCTATATGACAGCAGCGGACAACCCTATTGGCAGCCCCAGCAATCAACTCCAAAGCAAATTTTCTCGCCAACTACGACTCAAACTGTGCTGAAAATGATGGAGGCTGTGGTGTTGAGGGGATCAGGGAAAGGCGCTCAGGTTCCGGGATATCGCATTGGTGGAAAAACGGGAACGGCGCAAAAGGCAAGTTCGAG
This sequence comes from Phormidesmis sp., assembly GCA_965277365.1. Classification (GTDB taxonomy): domain Bacteria; phylum Cyanobacteriota; class Cyanobacteriia; order Leptolyngbyales; family Leptolyngbyaceae; genus Phormidesmis_A. The sequence continues at coordinate 122,814 of CBDICO010000013.1, forward strand.
CGGTGGCTATCAAGCGAACGCTAAGATCACGAGCTTTGTGGGAATTTTTCCGATCGAGGCTCCTCGCTACGTGGTGGTTGCTGTAATTGATGAACCAAAAGGCGAAGACGCGTTTGGCTCGACAGTGGCGGCTCCGATCGTCAAATCTGTGATCGAAACGTTGATTACGCTAGACAAAATTCCGCCGAGTCAACCGATGACGATTCCCACTCCGACTCCTAGCCCCTAGAACTCGTCATCCTTCTCGAATTAAGCTTTGCTGTAACTGCGAGCGTAACTGGTCTAAACTCCGGGCTGGCTCTTTGCAACTGAGTGCCTGACACACCAAGCCGACGACTCCTTGGGGGAGATTAGGCTCTCGCACAAAAACAGCAGTTGGGAGATATTGAGTTTCTAAGATTGCAATTTGATCAGCGCTCGATCGCACTAACGTACAGTTGCGAAACCAATCCAATGCGATAAATAAACTGGGACAAGCGGTAGGCGACTCCTGCATCACGCTGCCAAACGCCTGCAAGGTTTGCTCAGCTTTGTCAAGATAATCGAGGTCTTCAGTGAGCAGGGCAAACTGGATGAGATTGGCGATCGCGATGCCATTGGCTGCCGGGGTGGCATTATCGACATAGCTCCGCTCTCGCACTAATAAATCTTGACTCGCATCTTTCGCCGTGTTGTAATAGCCGCCCAGTTCCACACTCCACAAAAACTCGTCGAACTCTTCTTGAACCCGAATCGCGTGGTCTAGCCAGTGGGTTTGATTTTCGGGGGTGCTTGGCTGAAGGCTGCGAGTCACTTGATGCAAATCTAACAGCGCCTTGATAAACAGCGCATAGTCCTCAGATTGTGCCAACACTTCTACCGTGCCCTCATAATTGACGCGATGAAATCGCCCCTCGATCCACTGGTTTCGCAGAATAAACTCGGCTGCCTGACTCGCCAATTCCAGATACTCCACCTCTCGAAACACAGCATAAGCGCGTGCCAATCCAGAAATCATCAGGCTATTCCAGGCGACGATCATTTTAGTGTCAGTCACCGCCGGGATGCGACCTGACCAATCGGTTGTTTTGGCTTCGTGATTGTTTCGAGCAGGAGGAAATGTCGTCAGATCGTCAGCAGAGGCACCATAGCGGGTTAGAAATAGCTTGGCGATCGCGCCTTCTACCCGATCGGACAGTTTACCTGGATGCCGACGCTGAAGTACGGTTAGCCCTTCAAAATTCCCTGATTTGGTGAGGGTGAATTGTTCACTCAGTTCCGTCAATTCTTCAGCAGAGAGTAGGGTCTGAAGCTCGTCGAAGCTCCATACATAAAACGCGCCTTCTTCAGGTTCTGGCTCATCGGGCGTGGTGAAGCTATCCGCATCCTGAGCCGCGTAGAAGTAGCCTTGCGGGGTGGTCATTTCCCGTTTGAGCCACTGCACGGTGAGGGATATCGATCGCTCAAAGGCTGGCTCCTCAACGCCCATTGCCCACAGATTTGCTAAATATTCAACAATTTGCCCATTGTCATAGAGCATCTTCTCAAAATGAGGCACTGTCCAGGTCGGGTCAACGGTGTAGCGATGAAATCCACCACCTACCTGATCAAAAATGCCGCCGAGGGCTAAATCCAAGCCGCGCTGAGTGGTGACTTCTCCCGCGTCGTAGCGTGCGTCCCAAGTGAATCGAGCCATTCGCAGTGCTGCCTGTGAGTAGGGAATCATTGGAAAACTGGGTCCCGGTGACTTGGATGACAGAACCCCCGCGCTGGATTCTAAGCCCTCTTTGAGTAAGTCTCGACTGAGTGCAGCAGGTTGCAACATTGCAGAGCTTTGCAGGTTTTTCAGAATCTCGGCTTTAATTCCATTGAGTTTGCCTTTCTCAGAATCGTAGTAGCGACGAATTGACTGAAGCACCTGCAAAAATCCGGGTCGCCCGTAGCGAGGGTCGATCGGAAAATAAGTGCCGCCATAAAAAGGCACCAAATCGTCGGGTGCGAGAAAGATGTTGAGTGGCCATCCGCCTTGACCGACCATCATTTGCAGCGCTTGCATATAGATACTGTCGAGGTCAGGACGTTCTTCTCGATCGACCTTAATCGGCAAAAAATTTGCGTTCATATAATCGGCGATCGTCGTATCCGAAAACGCCTCGCCTTCCATGACGGTGCACCAGTGACAGCTCGAATAGCCGATCGACAAAAAGATCGGTTTATCGTCTCGCTTTGCCGTTTCTAACGCCTCCTCGCACCATGTCCACCACTCGATCGGGTTTTCGGCGTGTTTGCGAAGGTAAAGACTCTGGGCTTGGGCAAGGCGATTCGTCATGGCAACGACTAAAACTCTATGACGATGAGTTTATCGCGGATGCGTGAGAGTGTTCTCTGTCGAGACAACGTTTAGCGGCTTGTCCCTTAACTCGTTAGAATGAAAAAAATTATCAAGGACAGGAAGCCTCCATGATTCCTACCGTTATTGAAACGTCGGGCAGAGGCGAACGCGCCTTTGATATCTACTCTCGTCTGCTGCGAGAGCGAATCATCTTTATGGGATCTGCGATCGACGCTGAGGTGGCAAACCTGATCGTCGCTCAACTGCTGTTCCTCGACTCTGAAGACCCCGAAAAAGACATCTATCTCTACGTCAACTCTCCGGGCGGCTCGGTCTCAGCCGGGATGGGCATCTACGACACGATTAAACAAATCCGCCCTGATGTCTGCACAATTTGCGTCGGTTTTGCCGCCAGCATGGGCGCATTTTTGCTCAGTGCTGGCACCAAGGGCAAGCGAATGAGCCTCCCTCACTCGCGGATCATGATTCACCAGCCCCTCGGCGGTGCCCAAGGTCAAGCCACCGATATCGAAATTCAGGCACGAGAAATTCTCTACATTAAGCAACGCTTAAACGAGATTTTGGCTGACAACACGGGCAAACCTCTAGAGCAAATTCAAGAAGACACCGAACGCGACTTCTTTATGTCTGCCGAAGAAGCCAAAAACTACGGACTGATCGATCAAGTCATCGATCGTCGCCCCTCGGCAGTCACCCCCGTAGTCGTTCACGCTTCGTAAAGCAATTGAGAAGGGATGAGCCAGAATTCTAGCTGATCCCTTCTTCTTAACATTGGTTAAAACGGAATCTGGCTCAATGAAGGATGTCCTTTAGAGGGCAGCGCTTTTAGGTAGTGCAAAAACTCTAGCAATTCGTCTTCTGTGAGTTCGGCGCGGGTTTTCTTGCTGTAAGTTTGTTGCAAATAGCTGCTGCCTTGCTTTTTCGTCCAGCCGATGCGCTCGATCTCAGTGCCGATTTGGGCGATCGCGTCTGACAGGTCGATCGGATCATTAGAAAACGTCACATCAGGAACGCTGACTTTCGCCGCCTCGGTTTCCTCTTGCGGCACTTGAGAAACCGTCTCTTTAGGCAAGTCGTCACCATCTTGGCTGTAATCATAGTCAACCTCAACGGGGGCTTGCACCGCTTCAGGCAGGTCTAACCCAGGAAACGTAGAGAGGAAGTCATCTGAGCCGCCGATCGTGGATACGGGCTTCTCAAGAACCTCTTTTTTTGGGTATCCACTGATGGCTTTAGGCGGGGCGATCTCTTCAATCTCCTGGCTCTCAAAAGCGGGAAGTTTGGCATCCTTAAGAGCATTCAGCGACGCAGCCGAAAACTCGGTTTCTCTCGGAGCTTCTGTCATGATTTGCGCCTGAACCTCATAAGCAGAAGGAGCCGTCGGCGCAATGCCCAACACTTCCATCGCCCGGATTCTTGCCCGATCTTCAGCGACTTCAATCCGATCGGCGGCTGCCATCCCGGTGGCTAAAATGGCGTTTCCAACCTGCACTAAGGCACGCACCACAAACTGTCCGTCGTGAATCTGCACGAGTTCTGAGGTCAACGCCCCCGTCGGAAATTGACTGCGTAACTGAGCAAATAAGCTGTGATTAGTGGATTGGGTCGGCGCACCGCTCAAAGACGATTCGCGGACGGCAAACAGCGACGCAGGAGTCAGATTATCAGACATGGCAAAACGAGAACTGTTCAGCGTGAGAGGGGTTGCATTCATGTTCATTTTAGAAGGTGGTAGGGAAAGCAGTCCGTTTATAGGCGACTGCTACACTGGCAATTTACCGCAAGAGTGGCGATCGTGGCTAACTCAATATGAGAAAGCTTAGAATCAGAGAATATATCAGACTTTGATCGTTTTATCATTGAAATTATCCAAAAGGTTTTTCACGATACCAGCACCCCTCTCATGCTGTTGCTATAGTGAAACGCTCACGATGAAGAACTTTATAAATCAAATACTCAGAAATGTATAAAACCGTGCCTTTAGAAGGTCAAGAACCCCTCCGCATCCACTTTGAACGGCAGCTCAAGCGCATCCAGCGAGATGTCTTGCGAATGGGTGCACTGGTCGAGAGTTCTTGCAATATGGCACGACAGGCATTATTTGAAGGCGATTTAGATGCCCCCGACCAGATTATCTTGCAAGATAAACAAATCGATCGCCTCTATAAGCAGATCGAATTAGATTGCGTCAATCTGATTGCGCTGCAATCTCCAGTTGCCCAAGATCTGCGGCTTTTGAGCGCTCTGATGCAGCTCGTGCGCGACTTAGAACGAATCGGAGACTATGCCAAAAACCTTGGAGAAGTGGCAGTCCGGCTGTTTCCCTACCCCGTTTCTCCGCACATGGGGCAAGTGCGACTGATGTTCGATCGCTGTCGTGCCATGTTGGCGATGAGTCTCGTGTCGCTGTCCAATCTCGATGCTGCCTCTGGGCTAGAGGTGCGCGATAAAGATGATGCTGTCGATTTAGATTACGAAACTCTCTACACGTTGCTGACTCAGCAGTCGGATGTCAAAGGAGTCGTTGAACCGATCGTGCTGTTGGTGCTCTTAATTCGTCATCTAGAACGGATGGCTGACCATGCGACCAATATCGGCAAACGAGTCGCCTATATTGTCACTGGGCAGCGATAAAATCAACTAGTAGGGCGATGACAGTATCCTAAATGATGTTGATCGCGAGTCGCTTATGTCGGTTACTGGATTGATCGGACACACAGGCTTTGTAGGCAGCAATCTGACCCGCCTTGCCTCGTTTGATGCTTGCTATAACTCACGCACGATCTCTGAGATTCGAGGAACAGAATTTGAGCTACTGGTTTGTGCTGCGCCTCAAGCAAAAAAATGGTGGGCAAATCAGCACCCCGAAGCAGACAAAGTGCTGGTGCAGCAGTTGATTGACTGCCTCAAGCAGACCCAGGCAAAACGATTTGTGCTGATCTCATCGATCGACGTTTTCCCCCGCGTCACCGATGCCGACGAGTCGTTTGACTGCACGAGTCAAAAAAATCATCCTTACGGACAAAATCGCTTATTTTTAGAAGAATTTGTGGCTGACCAGTTTCCCATTGCCCACATTATTAGATTGCCCGGGCTGTTTGGATTAGGGCTAAAGAAAAATGTGATTTTCGATCTACTGAACGTGAATCAGCTAGAGAAAATTCATCCCGATAGCCAGTTTCAGTGGTATGGATTATCTCGGCTGTGGGCAGACATTCAGGTGATTTTAGATAACGATGTACGTGTGATGGTGATGGCGACCGAGCCAGTCGCAACCCAGAGCATTCAGGGTCGGTTCTTTCCTGATTTGGCGATCGGAGCTGAGGCGACTGCTCCTGCGTTTTATAACATTAAGACCCGCTATGCTGACTTATTTAATGGGCACTCTGGATACATCCTGTCGCAGGCACAAATTCTCACCGATATTGGGCAGTTTATTCAACATCAGAGGCAGCGACCGACGTGAAACTGGCAATTTCTAACATTGCATGGACATCAGACTTAGACGATGAGATGCTGTCACGATTGCAGGGCAACGTCGCTGCGATAGAAATTGCTCCAACGCGGCTGTGGTCAGATTGGCAATTTAGTGAGGTTGACGTTGCCGATTGTCTAAAAACTCTACAGCATCACGATCTGGTGTGCTCGTCTCTGCAAGCGATCGTCTTTGGCAAACCCGATTTAAAGCTCTTTGGCACTCCTGATCAAAGGGTTTCCCTGATCGAACACTTAAAGCGAGTTGCCGATCTGTCTACGTCCTTGGGAGCACGCCCGATGGTGTTTGGTGCGCCTAAAAATCGCGATCGTGGTGACTTAGATGAGCAAACCGCTTTCAGGGTTGCTGTAGATGTCTTCTCAGAAGTCGGAGACTATTGCGCCCAGCGCCAAGTTTGTCTGTGCATTGAGCCAAATCCGCCTATTTATGGCTGCAACTTCGTCACTACCAGTCAACAGGGGATCGATCTCGTCCAAGCGGTCAACTCGCCTGGGTTTCGGCTGCACTTAGATGCGGCGGGAATGCACCTGGCAGGGGATAATATCGGTCGATCGCTAGAAGCGGCAGCCGACGTGTTAGAACACGTTCACATTAGCGAACCCAATCTCAGTGATTTTGCGGCTCCTCAAGTGGCTCATGACCAGATGGCTCAAGGGCTGCGGGTGATCGGGTGGGAGCAGTGGATCTCGATCGAGATGCGCGCATCGGCTCACCCGATCCAAAGTGTCGAGCAAGCGATCGCGATCGTCCAACAACTTTATCAGGGACTATGAGCAGAGACTTTTTGAATTTGAGTAGCAACCCTTCAAGTCACTTTCCTCAGCCGATCTCTTCTGAATGGGAAGTGCCAACCTTTGTCGTAACCGAATTTGCACCCCGTCGGACTCGCTACTGCATCGGCATCCCCATCATCAACGAGGGAGAAAGAATTCGATCGCAGTTGCAGCAAATGTATGATCTGGGGTTGCACGAACTGGCAGATATCGTGATCGCCGATGGCAAAAGCACCGATGGCTCGACGATGCCCGATCGCTTGATTCCAGTCGGGGTAAGAACACTACTGACTAAGACGGGCAGTGGTAAACTCAGCGCTCAACTGCGGATGTTTTTTGCTTATGCGCTCAGTCAAGGCTACGACGGCACTATTATCATCGATGGCAACAACAAAGATGGAGTCGCTGCCATTCCCAACTTTCTCAATGCCCTAGAGCAAGGCTTTGATTATATTCAAGGCTCTCGCTACATTGCAGGCGGATTTGAAGAACACACCCCACTCATTCGCAAACTTGCGGTCGAATTCATTCATGCACCTGTGATTACGCTGGCATCGGGGTTCCGCTACACCGACACCACGAATGGTTTTCGCGCTTTGAGTCGATCGTTCCTGCTCAACCCACAACTCCAACCTTTCCGCCACGTCTTTGACACCTACAATCTGCACTACTATTTTTCGGTGATGGCACCGAGACTGGGCTACCGAGTTAAGGAACTGCCAGTGACTCGCGTCTATCCAAAAACCGGAAAAATTCCTAGCAAAATTAAAGGATTCAAAACCCTCTTTCACATGCTGGGGCAACTGTTTCGAGCGGCATTGGGATTATACCGTCCGACTAGACGGCGGTAGAGGATATGACAGAACCGATCGTCGTCATTGGCGGCGGATTTTATGGGTGCAGCGTGGCGGCTTATCTAGCAAGTCAGGGAGCAGCCGTGGTGCTGCTAGAGCAAGCCTCTGATTTGCTGACTCGCGCCTCTTATCACAATCAAGCACGGCTACACGGTGGCTATCACTATCCGCGCAGTTTTAGCACGGCATATCGCAGTCGGCTGAATTTTATGCGGTTTCTGCGAGACTTCCGTCCGGCGATCGTCGATCAATTCACCAAACTTTACGCGATCGCTCGCATTGGTTCTAAAGTCAGCGCTCATCAATTTGAATTCTTTTGTCGAAGCATCGAAGCGCCACTGCGTCCAGCCAAGCCTCAGTGGTCTCACCTGTTTTCGCCGCGTTTAATTTCGGCGGTCTACGAGACTCAGGAATATGCCTTTGATGCGACAGTGCTGCGGCGGTTGTTAATTGAGCGACTGGCACAAGCAGGAGTCAAGGTGCAGTTAAACACGACGGTTGCAGAAGTGCAAAGTCGCTCAGACGGCAAGCTGAATGTGTTAGACCGTCAGGGCGGCTGCCACTCCGCCAGCTATGTGTTTAACTGCACCTATGCAGGACTCAACACAATTCAAGGCATTTTACCGACGCGGCTGCAATTAAAGCACGAGATTACCGAATTGGCGTTGGTGCAGTTGCCTCCAGAGTTGCAAGACGTGTCGGTCACGGTGATGGATGGTCCATTCTTCTCGTTTATGCCATTTCCCGATCGTAATCTCTGCACGTTTACCCACGTTCGCTATACGCCTCATGGGTCTTGGCTAGAATCATCGCCGCCTTCACTGCCCACAGCTTATGATGTGCTGGCTACGGCTGATGTGCGATCGACATTTGGCTATATGATTCGAGATGCTCAACGCTATATGCCGTGTTTAAAGGAGACTCACCACTGCGATTCGTTGGTGGAGATCAAAACCGTTTTAGTCAAAAATGAGGGCGATGATGGTCGTCCAATTTTGTTTGAAGTAGACCCGCGACAGCCTCGAATTGTCTCAATGTTGGGGTCTAAAATCGATAACATTTATGATGCCCTAGCTGCCGTTGAATCCTATTTTGACACATAGCTCTAACGATTTCACACAGTGGATAGTTCATGGTTTCAGCCCCTCGATCACTCACTCGCATCTACGAGTTGATCGCTCCATTTTTAGAACGAGTGGTGACGATCGCTTCCCCCGTGAGTGCCTTTCTCACCACTTACATCTACGTCTTTCAGCACAAGCTAAACCTAGCTTTTTTTCCGATTAATGGAGTCTTTCAAACCTTTAATCCATTGCGTCGGATTTGTAATGGTGAGGTGATGGGTGAAGACTTTAATCCTTACCTTGGGTTAGGAACAACTACTATTACAGCATTTTTGACCTCACTATTCGGCTGTAGTCTTTCTGCTTCTTTAGCAGCCAACTCTCTTCTTCTCATCTGTTTTCACTGGCTTACCTACTGCGTTTTATTTAAGCTTGTTGGACTCTCTCTAAAACGCTCAATTATTTTTTCTTCTAGCATTATCACTCTACTTTTAATAACACTCTTTGAGCCACTTTCGCTATCGCTGTTGAATGATGTAAATTATTCATTAAATTATAGTTTGGTTTATCGGTGGCAAGAGTTAATGCTCCCTGGAAATAGCAATCTTGGGTTGAGAAGTGCGTTACCCGCGATTTCCTGCTGCATTAGTCTAATTGGATTTCATTTTCTAAAAGAGAGACCTAGAGCAAAATTCTGCTTTCTGGGAGCATTGGTCGGTGCTCAACCGCTTTGGTCCAATGATTATGGAGTTCCATCAGCGATCGCATTGTTTGCCATCACACTAGTTCACCTCGTTAAAAGCAATACGGTGAGAAAGCTGCCGCAGATAGGTGGGGTGCTGATGTCTGCAACGCTAACATTTCTGCTCTTAGGCTCTGTTTTGACGCATGGGCATCTGTTTCAATGGCTTAGAGAAAGTCGTGGTGTTGCATCAGATCAATTTTGGTATTTTGAGTTGCGACAGTTCAATAGTGCGAACCTGAAAGGGCTACAGGCAGGAAAGATTCTTGATCTAACAACACTCCGGACAATTTCAAGCGGCGATGATGCCGTAATTGCAAAGGGTTGAGTAGTTGGGATGGGATTTAATCAAGGTTGGCTCCAAGTCCAAGGTTGCAATAAATCGGTTGAGGAGATGCTGGTTGAGCGCCCGTCGCTTCACTGATGGCATTGAAAAAGGCACTCGCTCCTGCCCTGACTGCTGCTGATTGGCTTCCACTTTAGCGAGATTTAGGGCAGTTAAACTGGCATTAAAGTGGAACTCCAGTTTGGTCAGGTCACGGGCTTGACAATCCTCCAGACCTGCAAATTGTTTGGCATCGCGGAAGAGAAATTCGATCTGGAATCTCAACTGGTAGAACTGAACGATTTGCTGCGGGTCTTGGTCCACATCGGTACTGAACAATAAACAGGTGCCGACTCGGTGAGGAGAGCGACGGTCGATGAGGTAGACGACTCGAATCTCCCGCTTCAAGGAGACGTGCCACACTCGCTGGGTGTACAGGTCAACGTCTGGTCGTAGGGGTTGCACAAAGGTGAAGCGGCTCAGGTCGGTCAAGTCCACTTTGCCATCGTACTTGCGAGGTCTGCCCCGCATCTTCTGCTCACCTGTGTAGAGATAGCGGAGATTCGCGTCACAGCGCAGTTTGCTGATCACGTCTAGCTGGCAGTGCGCGACCCCACTGACAAAGTTTGCTTTGGCATACGCTCCATCGACCGCTAAGTAGCGCACCTGGTGAGGGAGATGCGGACGCACAGCTTCGAGATGATAGAGATATTGATCCATTCGCGTGATCTCGCTGGGGATATCTGCTTGGGCGAGGGTTTGTTGGGCAGACAACGCATAAGCGGTTTTGGCTTCGACATCCACCACGCCCACTAACGAAATCTCTAAGCCTTTCTCAACCCGACTATTACAGCCATTCCAATACCAGTCGATGCCTTCTGTCGCTTTGCCGCTCTTGGCGATAAACGAGCCATCCATCACCAACAGCAACGCCTGTCCTGCTCTGGGTGAAAGGTTGACCAGTTCTACATTGAACGAGGTGAAGTCAAACTCTGCCCCGAAGTGCCGTCGGTATGTCTTCTCATCCAACTCACTATAACGGCTCAAATTCGTGAAGTTCACCTTGCCGCAGACAATCAGAATGGTCGAAAACAGCGTCACGAAAAACGTCACTTGCGGTTTGCGAAAACGCCCACTTTCGTCAGTAGGCTTTGTACAATAGCTTCCATGTGGCTATCCATCCGGTGCGGTTTTGTTATTTGCACCCTAGTGGACGGATAGCTTTTCTGTCAAAAATTGTCCGGACTATTGATCTAAAAGATATTATTGATTATTTCGGGCATCCTTTTTTCTTTATTTATCTGAGCGCTTTAACGATTGTCGGTCTATCAGTTCTATGGGGTAAAGAAAACTTGAACCATTTGCTGCTGGTGTATGTCGGCATCACTGTTTTTGGAGCGGGAACGCTTTCTTCACTAGGAGGCACTTTCTTTTGGAGATACTACACACCGACAAATTTTGTTTCCTATTTTGTTGTGTTTGTGGCAATCAGTATCTTAATTAGACAAGCAAATCTCAGTTCACGTCTGCGACACTTAAGATTATCTGTGCAGCGCCATCACTATTTGGCTCCGGTAATTCGCATCATTCGTGCATTATTCTTAGGTTATTTTTTGACTCTCTCCATCTCAGCTATTCTGTTGGTGACGTTTGTTCATCCCCTTTCATCTCAATCCTACGAGAATCAAAGTTTCTTTTACACGAAAGAACTTGATGGTTGGCTAAACAAGCGATTTGAACCTGCTTATCAAATTGCAGAGCGCATCCGGCAGCAAACTCAGACCCTTCCTCCCACCCAACGAATGCTTTCGACCTATGCGTCGATGATGGATATTGTGGTAGGGTCAAAAAACGCAACTGGGATTGATTATATTATTCACGCCCTCGGTGATCGAGCGCGAACCCGCTATCTCGATCGCTGGAAAGCCGCGATGCCAGAATATATCACAACAATCCGAGAAGATTTTACTGATTGGGAAGCGTGGGTGCGCCGCACAAACTGGTGGTTTTACCGCAATTTTGCCACTGTCTATAAACCGATCGAAGCGAGTCACTACAACATCGTTTGGCAGCGTTCAAAAACGGCTGAGACGATCGAAAACCTCACTGCTGAATGTACCGTTCGCCGCAATAGTGACCATTCTGTTGACCTGATTGTCAACACTCAGCGAACACCTCCAGTACGGGGAACCCGTTCGTTCGCTCAAACTAAAAAAGACGATGTTTATTTTGTAGACTTGGCGTTAAAGTATCATCTGAACGTCAAAAACGCTTGGGTTCCAATATTTGGAAGAGGGTTAATCAATGCGATCGAGGTTCAAACGCCGTCTCTAAAATCGTTGGGTCACTTGAACAATCGCGCCTACGGTTTACCGCCTCATCATCAAGATTGGCACATTCCTATCGAACATCGTCTGGGTACTCCGTCAGTGTTGAAGCTAGTTGGCTATCCAGAAAAGCAAACGACGCTGGTGATCGAACGCTGCCAAGCTCAGGTGTTTTTACCTCTGAGCACCTTTACGGTGAAAAAAGAGTTGCAGCCAGCAGATATCTCTAATCAATCCTGGAAAAACGGCATCTCGATCGCCTCTACTAATCAGGTCGGCTTTATAACTAACGACTCCCAGATCTCAACCGTTTATGTAGGGGATAGCGTCGCGTTTGCTCACAGTGAGACCCGTAAAATCATTGCCATTCAGGGCAACAAAATCTGGGTTTCAGGTTCAGCACTTGATCCGATAAAAGATGGTTATCCTAACTCTATTGTCATAACGCAGAAGTAACTGATGAATAATGAGTTTACAAATAAGTCAGATTTGTTGATCTCAGTCGTAGCACCCGTGAGGAATGCAGACGCGTGGATTGAAAGCTATCTGCAAGATATTTCTGCATTGCTCAACTCCGCCTTTTATGACTATGAGATTGTTTTAGTAGACAATGCCTCGACCGATCAAACCGTGAAGACGATCGAGCATCTTCAGCCCTCTATTCGCAACATTCAGCTTTATTGTCTGGCTCGGTCGATTCCTGACGAGGGTGCTTTTGTCGTAGCATTAGAGCAAGCGATCGGAGATGTCGTGATTACACTTGACCCAACTTCTGATCCGATCGAGCCACTGCTTGAGATGATTCGTCTCTATCAGATGGACGCAGAGATCGTCTATGGTCTCCGGGTCGATCGAGTTAAGGGCAGACTCAGTTTCTATAATTGGTCGCGTCGAACATGCTTTCGGATCTATCGCAATCTCACCCATGAGGATCTGCCGATTTCAGCTTCAACATTAAGACTTTATACGCGACGAGCGATCAATGCTTTTCTAGACAATGGCGATCGGTACAGTCTGTTTCTAGTCATCGCTGCATTTTCTGGATTTAACTATCAAACCTTTACCTATCAGCGAATTAATCGTACGGGTCTTCCGTTTAAACGAGACTATGGATTGGCATTTACACGCGCATTTCGCCTCGTATTTCTATCGTCTCACCATCCCTTGCGGTTGCTCTCTTCATTGGCATTAATCGGAGCCTTTCTCAATGTTCTCTACAGCGTCTGGGTGGTGTTGGTAAATATCTTTAAATCGAACGTTGCAGAAGGGTGGACAACTCTCTCAATGCAAAATTCAATTATGTTTTTTATTTTGTTCACGATTTTAGCGATTCTGTCAGAATACACATCGCGACTGATGATGACAAATCAAAATCGTCCGTTTTACATCATTACAAAAGAAAGTAGAAGTCTAGTTTTGACGCGCAAACAGCAAATTAATGTGGTCAACAGCCGCGATAAAATTGCTGTCGATCGTGAAGAAACTGACCCCGACGAATCATGACAAGATTCCTTTAAAGGATTCACTATGACTTCTGATCCGCCCCTCGATCGCCCCAATCAATTTATATTTCACTGGGAGTATATCTTCACCGCTCTATTTTTATCAGGAGTCGTGGCTGCCATTGCGTCTATGCTGGCAAGCCTGAAGCCCCAGCGCTATTCTCAGTTGATTGTAGGCAATCTTGCGTGGAGACTGGGATCAAAGCAACCTGACTATATTCTTTTATTTAGTTTTGTCATTAGCTTTTTTCTGATTTATGGAGGGCTTTATGCTCTGGCATCTTATGTGCTAAAAGCAAACGGAGCCGTTGCAGAACGATCGCTTCGCCAGCTATTGATCTATTCACTTTTACCGTTTGGCATCTTACTCGGTGGAGTGCTAGTTGATCCTAATAAGATTGTTTTAGAAACCGCTTTAGAAGTCGTTATTTTGTCACTGCTGTTTGTGCTGCTGACGATCGGGTTTGCCATCGCTCTAGCAGTTAAGCGAGTGCAGAATCTATCCGATCAAGACTATCTCAACTGGGTAGGCGGCAGTCTGCTCTATCTTCTCTTTGCCTCGCTGGTGGGGAGTGCTTTGACTCTGTTTGTCGGTCGAGTCAATCTAGACTGGCAGCTAGAAAAGAGTGGGCAAGTGGCGATCGTCTCTGGCATTGGGTTCGCTGTTCTCGGTTGGTTTCTTGCCAAAATCTGGTGGCAGTGGTCAGCAAAACCGACTGTGTTCTGCTCACGACTGCGTTTTTTGCTGTGGGCAGTGCAGGGGGTTTTCCCGCTCTTTTTCTTCATTCTGGTGCCTACGCCCTGGTCTGCGATCAATGGCGAATATTATGGGCAACCCATCACACTCCCGTTGCTAGTTTTGTTAAGCGGGTTAGTAGTGGCTACTTATGTGGATTGGTTGCTTCGATTTAAGAAATTTGTTCGCATTCCTGATGCCGCCTCTATTTTCTCGGTGGTGTCTCCTCTGGGTCTAATTGCCCTTTTGTTGTTTGTTAAATCACAAGCGATCGAAGCCAATACGATTCCGGTAGATGATTATCACTGGGGAGAGTTTTTGCTTCCGTGGTGGCTTCTTCAATCATTCCACTACATCCCGTTTTGGGACTATGAACCTGCACGAGGATTGATTAATTATGTGCCTGGATTTCTCGCCAACTTGTTTTTTGGAAACAGTACTTTCTTGGGGGCTGCTTTTAGCTGGACGACTGGAATCTATGCCAATCCGTTTCTATTGCTTCCCTATCTCAGTCTTGGTTTCTTAGTCGTTTCTCAAACGATCGGCACATTGCCTGCTTTTTTAGCGTTTTTGCTGATGACTAGCAGCAATGGCGTTTCCGAAATTGACACGATGGTGACGGTCTGTTTATGTCTTTTAGGAAATCTCTTTCTCAAGCGGCAATGGTCGCGCTGGTTGGCAATTTGGGTAACGATCGGGGTTGCGTTTCTGCTGTTTGCACCCGGTCAAGCCGGACTGTTGCTGTTATCTACCTCGCCGTTAGCCGCATTTGCGCTGGTTCAAGCCATTCGTAAAGAACGACGATCGCTGATCTCTCTAACGTGCGGGGGCGGCTTTTTGCTAGGGTTGCTGTTCTGGCTGACCCCACTCGGAAAAATGCTGTTCGGTGCCCTTCGGTATGCGATCGAGCAGTCATCGATCAACTCAGTTGCTTATGGGATTCGCTGGGCGAGTAGTCGTGACACTAATCCCAATCTCAGCTACTCGCTCTGGGAAGTCATGAGAACCTCCTGGATGTTAGTCGGGCTTGTGGCAGGCTTGCTGCTGTTTAGAGCGATCGTCGATAAAACCTGGACGGTGCGAGGGCGCTATGCTGTCTTTGCGATCCCGATCGTGCTTTTAACGGTGCTGTTTATTCCTCGTGTAGCGGGACGAATTGATCCAGGTGTGCTCTCTCGCCTCGGCATTGCCAGCGTATGGTCAATTTGTCTCTTGTTGCCGATCGTCCTGATCACTGCTCTAGAACCTCACAGAAAGGCGTTTTCGCTGATGGTAGTGGCAGTCTTGGGAGGAATGCTCGTTGGGCTACCTAGCCCTGAACCGTTGATGAGCAAACCTGTCCGAACGATCGATATCAGTTCGGTAGCGCTCATGAATGGCTCTCAAGTGGGCTTGCCGATGATGGGTGATCGCGTCGTCATTTATTCTGCTAAACAGCTAAAGCGTCTGAGGCAGATTAAGCGAGTCTTGCAGGCGGTTTTAAACCCAGGAGAAACCTATTTAGATTTAACCAATCATGGTGCAGATTACTTCTATCTGGGCTATCCGCCGCCGATTCAGGCAGGGGCAGTCTATAACCTTCCTCACCGCAATCAACAGCGACGCGCCATCGCAAATCTAGATGCTACTCCACCCCCGATCGCGCTCATTGCAGCCGACAATATCCTTCACGATGGTGGCACTCTAGCGCTACGCTCTCACTTGCTCTACCGCTATGTGGTTGCTCATTACGTCCCGGTGCAGATTGAGGGCTTGATTTATGGGGTGCATCCCGATCGCTTAGAGCGGCTTCAGTCCCTTTTAGCGCCCCTCTCGATCAATGAAGTCAGAGTGCCGAGCGTGGAATTAAATCTGCTCGATCAAGCGTTCTTGACCCAAAATTTGCAGAGAATTCCGCGATCGTGGGGACAGTCATTTGACTCGTTGAAGTCAGAGTTGCAGTCTGTTCAAGAAATTAGCGATCAGGCAGTTCCAGTCCTGCATTCCGTCGAGAAAACAGGGACAACCTATCGAGTTACGGGTCTCGCTCCCTATATCGAATTTGATGTTTCCAGCTTGAAGTTGAACGGGCAAGATGCAGGAATTCTCACCTTTGACTTTTTGAGTGACGGTCAATCAGCCGCACCAATTCTAGAGTTTTATTGGAGCAGCGAGTCAGGCGGAAACCTGAGCAAAGAGGCAGTGGTACGCTTTTCTGCCAAACAAGGAAAGGTTATCGTTCCTTTAGATGCGGCACCACGATGGCTTCTCGCTAAGAGAATTCAAACTATCCGGTTTGAGGTGACTGATCTGGCTCCAACATTCTCGCTGTCTCATATTGAGCTTTTTCAGCGATCGGGATTACCTAAAGGCTTATGACTTGGATTGGTTAAACCTGCATCATTCCTAGCAGCGTCACTTCCCAGACCAACTGCGATTGGACGTAGGCAAGCAAATAATCTCGCGCCTTTTCAAGAAGTTGCAGAGGCAAAGCAGATTGACCGCTCAGTTTTGCCTGTTGCCAATATGTCTGTTGCAGATAGTCCACTAGCCAGAGTTGGGCATCACTATCTAGAGTTTTAGTGATTTGACGCGCGATCGCCAATGTTTCTCGAAGTGAGTTCGGTAAGTGAGTCACGGCTTGTAATAACTCTGGCGGAATCGTCTGGAACTTTTGCCAATGGACGATCGCGTCTCCCGGACTTCCCTGAGCCAATGCCAAAACCTGTGGATGGGACAGAATTTCGCTAAAGCCTGCGGTGTTGAGAACCTGAGCGATCGCCTCTGAGTTTAACCGATAAAACGGGATGCGCTGACAGCGAGAGACTAGAGTAGGCAGCAGAGAGTCGGCGCTGGGCGCTAACAAAATCAGCGTCGCGCGTCCCGGTTCTTCCAGTGTTTTAAGTAGGGCATTAGCGGCAGGTTCTGCCAGGGTTTGAGCTTGGTCGATGATGACTATCGAGCGATCGGCTTCCAGGGGCGGACGACTTAAAAACAGTGAAATTTCTCGCACCTGATCGAGGCGCACTTGTGGGGGTGCTTTTTTCTTCACCCCGGCTGTTTCGGCTTCTGCGGGTGAGAGCCGTTTACCTTGGTGCAAATAAGTCGGCTCAACCCAAAGCACATCGGGATGATTACGCTGCGCGACTCTCTGGCGCGAGTCTGAAACTAGAAGTTTGACAAATGCCTCAGCCGCCAAACGTTTGCCCACACCGGAAGCCCCCGCAAACAGATAAGCAGGAGCGACACGATCGAGCGCAATCGCCTGAGTCAACAATTCAACCGCTTGAGGCTGTCCAATGAATGAATTAAAAGTAGTCATGTTTTTTATAGCGGTGCCATTCTAATCCGTTAGCCCTGAATCGCTCCATACCAACGAGTCAGATGTTGACTGAGGGCGGCTTCAATATGTTCAGCTATCTCTAATTCGCTGCGACTGGCATCAATGCGAACAATCCGATCGGGATTCTTTGCCGCCAGTTGAGCAAACCCATGCTGTACACGCTGGTGAAATTCTAAATTGGCTTGCTCAATGCGATCGCTCACTCCTCGCTTCTGAGTTCGAGCTAACCCGCGCTCTACATCCAGATCGAGCCATAGCGTTAAATCACTTTGTAGCCCGTTGGTCGCCACTTGATTAAGCTGATCAATGAGCGCAAAATCGAGTCCTCGCCCGTAGCCCTGATAGGCGATCGTGGAATCGGTGTAGCGATCGCACAAAATGATCGAGCCTTCTGCCAGGTGAGGGCGCAAAAAGCTTTGGACGTGTTGGGCACGATCTGCTGCATAGAGCAATAATTCTGCTCGATCGTGCATCGGTTCTTTAGTAGGATTGAGCAACAACTGTCGCACGCCCACCCCCAGATCAGTGCCACCGGGTTCACGAGTAGCCAGCAGTTGCTTCACGAATCTTTTTGATTGCAGATTGGGCACCCAACCGCTATTCAATAACCACTGGTGCGATCGCTGAAGTTGGGTAGTTTTGCCACAGCCCTCAACCCCTTCAAACACAATGAATTTGCCGTCCATCATCACCATTCGTTAGGGGACAAAATTGACCGATTACAGTCGCCTTTTTAAAGCTTTGCAAAATAAGTCAACCCGAGAGGAATCCGCTATAAAAATCTCAAGGACTTTCGTAGGAAAACACTTCAGCTTAAACTAAACCTTGGTATGACACCAGACCAAGGTATCGTTTTAACGTATTTTGGGAACGTATCATAGAAGAGTTCGTTCGTCGCACGCTTGGGGTTGGCTATGGCTCGTTACACCTGTCTGATCACGGTTGGGATCTCTTCTAATAATCTCCAACCCATTCTGAATGAGACGCTCACGTCTTGCAGCATGGACATTATCTATGACACTGGAGATTACATTATGGCGCGCGAGACTCCAGGGCGAGTGTCCTTTCCAAAGCTAGTAACAGTAGAGGTTTTTGTCGATAAAACGAT
Organism: Phormidesmis sp.; assembly: GCA_965277365.1. Classification (GTDB taxonomy): domain Bacteria; phylum Cyanobacteriota; class Cyanobacteriia; order Leptolyngbyales; family Leptolyngbyaceae; genus Phormidesmis_A. Next base: position 141,395 of record CBDICO010000013.1, read on the forward strand.
CGTGACCGAAGAAGAAGTTCGGATGAATTTTGTGATCAAAAATGAAGAACTTCCGCTTCAGGTAGACAATCACTGCCGTCAAGTGTTTACGCAGGTCAGCCAAGCGATCAGCCACAACAAGCATTGGCGGCTGATCGAAACCGTTGGAGGCTAACCCGCGATCGCAGATCTAGGCTATTCGTCTAAACTGTCTAGCTCTGCTGTGCCCGGATTGATCAAGGTGATATCAAACTCATCGGGAGGCACGGTTGCATAAGCATCCCGTCTGAGCAAGTGATAGATCACGCGCACTTGAGGACCAAAAATTACCTCATCCCGATCGCGCAAGTCATGCGATCGCAGCCGCCGACCATTAATCAAAAGCCCGTTGGCGCTAGGCTTGCCGTTTTGGTCACCGTCTTTGATGTGATAAGAGCAAGTGCCATCGGGGTTAGCTCGCTGCTCGATCGTCGCATGATAGCGAGAGACAAACTGCGAGATTAGTCGAATATCACACTCGGCATCTCTGCCGATCGAGTAGTGAGATTTTTCGAGCCGTTCTTCTCGCTCTCCGGTGTCATCTTTTACAATTAGAAAATGGCTTTGGTATGGATCGAAAGGCATCGTAAATTTAGGGGAGACGGGGACTGATCAAAACCGATCGGGTCGAGTGATATTATATACCGCTATCTGAATTCACGGAGAGCGCTATTTGTCTAGACCTTTCCTTCAATCTTCTGGGTCACCGATCATATTAGGGCTGATTAGCGTGATGTCAAACTCATCGGGCGGAACCGTCAGAACTGCCTCACGCCTTAATAGGTAATAGATTGCCCGCACTTGAGGACCAAACACCACTTCATCTTCGTTTCTGAGATCATGGGCTTGCAGCTTTCGCCCGTTGATTAGCAAGCCATTGGCGCTGGGCTTACCTTTGAGGTTGCCATCCACAATTCGATAATAGTAGGTGCCGTCTTCGTTGGGCAACTGAAGCAACGTAGCATGACGACGAGACACAAATTGAGACACTAACCGGATATCACATTTTGGGTCTCGCCCGATCGAATAAACGGGTGCGTCAAGGATAAATTCACGTCGTCCCTTATCGTCTTCGATGATTAAGAGATGATTTTGATGCGGTTCTGAGGGCATGAAAAGTCGAAGGGCTGGCGAGTGAGAAACGATGACTGGCAACCTATCTAGTTAAGATACCCGACAGGTTTGAAAGGGACTCAGTGCTCATGCAATTCAGGGGCTTTTACAATCGTTGAGAAAGTCTCTGAATTCATTAGAACACAGCGCTGAGACACTTTATAAACCCTGATGAAATCAAATTAGTCAAGAGTGGAAGCAGGTACGCAGGTTTCAAGCACGAGGCGCAGAAAACGCTCGACGCAACAGAAGCGAATTGGTAACCACGCTGACGGAGCTAAAAGCCATTAAAGCACCTGCGGCGGCAGGACTGAGCAAAATTCCAAATCTCGGCAGCAAGATGCCTGCGGCGATCGGAATGCCCAGCAAATTATAGGCAAATGCCCAAAACAAGTTTTGCCGAATTTTGCCAAAGGTGGCGCGACTGAGGTGCAACGCCTCGACGACATCGGTGAGGCGATCGCGCATCAAGATAATGCCTGCCGTTTCGACTGCGACATCGGTTCCTGATTTGAGGGCGATTCCCACATCGGCTTGAGCCAGCGCAGGCGCGTCGTTGATGCCGTCTCCAACCATTGCAACAACCTGGTTAATTCCCGGTTCGGCTTGCAAGGCGCGAATCACGTCTGCTTTTTGCTCTGGGCGGATTTCAGACAACACATTTTCTGATGGAATGTTGAGGGTTTTTGCAACAGTTTGGGCGGTTTCGCGACGATCGCCCGTCAGCATCATGACTCGCAAGCCCATTTGCTGCAATGAGTCAACGGTTTCTTGGGCATCTGCCCTCACCGTATCGGCGACAGCAATCAAACCCATCAGAGTTTTATCAACGGCTACATACACGATCGTTTTACCATCCTGTGCCAGCGTTTGTGCTTGAGCCTGAACCGTCTCACTCACTACAATTGCATTTTGCTCCATCCAAGTGAGGGTTCCGAGCCAAACAGATTGCGGCTCTGAGTGAAGCGAAACCGTTGCAGAAACTCCTAAACCTGGCTCTGTGTAGAAATCTTGAGCGGAGAGTCGGGAAAGTTCTTGCTGATTGGCTACCTGAACGATCGCATCGGCAAGGGGGTGACGGGTTCCACTCTCGACGGTTGCCGCGAGTTGTAGCAGGTTGAGTTCTTCTTGATCGGACGTTTTGAAAGTAATGCAGTCTGTGACGATCGGGCACCCAGTTGTGAGCGTCCCCGTTTTGTCAAACACGATCGTCGTTAAAGCATGAACTCGCTCTAACACATCGCCCCCTCGAATCAACAATCCTCGCTCGGCACCGATGCCCGATCCGACCAAAATTGCGGTTGGAGTGGCGAGTCCGAGGGCACAAGGGCAGGCGATGACCAGAACGGCGATCGCGAGTTTAAGGCTGAGTAATAGCGGGGAGGGGTGAATAGTGACGGCGGACGGATCAAGGTGGTGCATGGCGTGTTCGCTGCCCAATGCGTGACCTGCCGTTAAAACCTGTGACCAAATGTGAGTGCCAATAAAATACCAGAACAGGAAGGTGAGCGTGGCGATCGTCATCACGCCATAGGTAAAGTAACCTGCGATCGTGTCCGCTAATTTCTGAATCGGGGCTTTGCGCGCCTGGGCATCTTCGACCAGATTGATAATTCGTGCCAGGGTGGTGTCTTTGCCGATGCGATTGGCTCGAATCGCGATCGCGCCAGACTGGTTGAGTGTTCCGGCTGAGACGCGATCGCCGGGTTGCTTTTGCACTGGGACAGGTTCACCCGTCAGCATCGATTCGTCAATTGTGGTTTGCCCAGCGACGACTTCCCCATCGACGGGAATCTTCTCACTCGGCAGCACTTGCAGCCACTCACCGACGCGAATCCGATCGACCGAGATTTCAGTCGAGAGATGAGGGACAAAGGACGCAGGATCAAGGGGTTCTTGTCCATTCTTTCTAACCAGTCGGGCAGTCTGGGGTTGAAGGGCTAAAAGCGCCTGAAGAGACGACGCAGCCCGACTTTTTGCCCGTTGCTCTAAGGTGCGACCGAGGAGGATGAAGCCGACTAACATCACAGGTTCGTCAAAGAAGCATTCCCAGCCGAGTTGGGGGAACAGGAGCGCAATCAAACTGGCGGTAAAAGCGGTAACAGTGCCCAGCCCGACTAGCGTATTCATGTTGGGAGCATTGCGGCGCAAGCCTTGCCAGCCGTCAATAATCATCGATCGTCCCGGCACTGCCAGCGCGATCGCGGCTAACCCACAGTGCAGCCAGATATTGCTGAGTCCGGGAATGGTGATGCCTGCGAGTTGATTGAGGTGCCCGATCGTCGAGATCACTAGGAGAAGAATCGCGATCGTCAGGCTACGAGTTTGCTGTTGGGTGTCTAATCGTCGCCGTTCTGCAAGATCGATTAAGCCTGCGTCGTCTGGAGCGCCTTCAGAGTAGCGGGGCTGACTCGGAAATCCGGCTTCGGTCAATTTTTCGGCTAAGTGTGCGGGATCGATGACTGATTCACACTCAACCGTTGCCAACTCTGTAACGAGATTCACCGTGGCAGAAATCACCCCCGGCTCTTGAGTGAGGGCATTCTCGACGGCTTTGACACAGCCTGCACACTTCATGCCGCTCACATCGATCGTGATCGTGTCTGAAATGGGGGCGTTGATTTCTGTTTTTGACGTGATTTGCATCGCACACTCAAGCAAGGTAGTTCACAGGCTCCTTTCTTGAGAGTAGATGAAGATTTGTGAGATCGACCGAAAAACTTTAATTCTTTTCTGAGTTAGCGATCGCTGAAGGAGAATTACGTCGCCATCCAAATAGGTAAATCAGCACACCTAACTGAGCAGGAACCAAAATCAGGTAGTTTCTGAGGAAGAAATTAATCTCCAAGTTTGAGAACGTTGCGAAATAGCCTGCGCCCAATGTAGCGAAGAGGACGACCGAAGCAATTTTTTTAGGTTTCAGCATGGGGCGTTTAATTAAAGTTCAAGTGGGATCAAAAAATCCTGGTGAAATGCTGTGAAAGAGGCGCAAAAAACCAGGATTTGGAGAGCGTCGATCGTCAGCAGATCTTAAAACCAGCCTTTTTTGCTCGTGATGTAGGTACTGATGAATTCTTCGTCGCTTTTGGTCAAGTAGATGATTCCTTCAACCAAACCGATGATGCCGAAGACAAATGCTCCGACACCCAGCGTTAAAAGGCTTCCTAACAGCATGATCAGCGCTTCTGTCTTGTATCCCAAAATAAATTTGTGAATGCCAAAGGCACCCAGTAAAATTCCACAAATGCCAGCCGTGACTTTTTTGCTCGCGTCATTAGAAGTTCCGGTCGTCATAGTCTTAGCCTTTGGTTATGAGAGTTCGCACTCAATGTGCCCACCTAAAAGAAGTAACGAACAAAAAAGCCAAGATGTCTTGGAAATTCGGGGCATCCAGAATCTAGGAACTTCCGCTTCCTAAGATAAAGAGACTTAGCAGAGTGCCGCTATTCCACAAGCTGTGCAGCAGCATGGAGGCGAGAAGATTTTGAGTGCGGGTGTAAACAAATCCTAAAACGATGCCCAACGTCATCAGGGGAATGACTTCTGAGAGACTCAGGTGAACGACCGCAAACAAAAAACTGCTGAGGAGAATGGCTTGCCAAGTCGAGAAATAGCGAGTCAGCGAGGGCAGAAGAAAGCCTCTAAAAAAGATTTCTTCAAAAAATGGAGCCGCGATCGCTGCCGTCACAAAAAAGATGGCAATGGCAAGACCGTCTTTTCCTTCTAGCGCAATCGGCAAAATTGGGTTACTTCCGCCGCGTCCCTGCCAGATTTGCTGATTGATCAATGACACCACGATTACGAGAGGAAACGCCGCTAAATATCCCCCTAGACCCCACAAAAACCATTTGCCTTTGAGGTCGAGATGAAACCAGCGATCGGGCAACGGCAAGAATGATTTGATTGACAGATACAAAACGCTTAATCCGCCTGCCGCCAAGAGGGCATAAGTTACCAGGTAGTAAGTCGCCTTTGCCCGTTCTCCCAAGGTTGCCGGATTAATTTTGAGCGTCGCCAATGCCGATTGACTGACGATCGGTAACACAATTTGCCCCACTAAGAAAAAACCGACCACCAACACCTGCCAAACAATTTCACCATCCCACGGCACTGACCACCGGATGTCATTAGTGCCTGCTAAGAGGGCTTGTTTGCCTTTGACTGCCCACTGTCCGATTAGAAAAATCAGCAGCGATGCACCTGAGAATATGGCGATCGCGGGAATTGCATTCGCCGTTGCCCATCGGGTGAATGCCTGTTTTGCAATCTGCTGTTCGGCGCTTTGAAGTTGGCTGAGTGCGTCCGATCGCTGCTGCAATTGATAGAGTTTGGTCAGCGATCGAGTGCGAAACCATCCATTTAGATTTTTATTGATTTGCGATTCTGCATTGGGCAACAGCAAAGGGGGCTGACTCCACAGCCCTGACAGAACTTTTGCAGTGATTGCTGTCGCATCAGAACCCTCTTTTACAGAAGCCCAGGTTTTCAGCGCTTCATTGACTTGTTTCTGCTGCGCTTGTAGAAGCCCGACGCGCAGGTTTAACTCTTTGAGGAGCGATTTTTGCTTGATGAGTTGCTTAGTCGTTGTAGCGGAGTCGCCTACTATAAGCGTTTTAGACTGAGGTTTCTCTAATTTTCCCTCGGCATTGGCAATATCTGTTTGAGCAGTGTCTCGCGCTTTTTTGTAGCTTTCTAGCGCTGACTTGACCGGATTCTCAACTGGGAGAGGCTTACGGGCATCGGGCGAATCACCTTGCCACTCAGAGGCTTGCAGTAGCAGATCCGTCTCATAGAGTTCTAAGCGATTGTTGAACTGGGGTTGACTCCAGCTATTGACTAAATCGCTCACCACGAAGACGATCGCCAAAATCGTCAGTGCGCCCAAAACCAACCGCTTCAACGTCATGACTTCTCCCAATCTATTTGCATCGGTGCCTCATCGTCAAACTTAGCAGAATTGGCGATCAGAACGCTGGACGGGGTAAAATCTTCCTGACTCGAAACTTTACCCAATGGAGGATTTCCCTTTGACTACTCGCGTCATCATCGTCCGTCACGGCGAGAGCAGCTACAACGTTGAGCGGAAAGTGCAGGGACACTGTGATTTGTCGCGGTTGACTGCGAAAGGGGAATCGATGGCGGTGCAGGTTGCCACTGCCCTCAAAGGAATTTCTCTCGATGCGGCTTACAGCAGTCCATTAATGCGGGCAAAGCGCACAGCAGAATTGATCCTATCCAATTCCGTTCAGGCTCCCCAACTGCAAACCAGCGAAGACTTGAGAGAAATTAATCTGCCGCTTTGGGAAGGGTTGCTGTTTAACGAAGTTGAGGAGAAATATCCCGATGAATATCACGCTTGGAGAACGCAGCCTCATTTGTTGAAGATGAGTCTGTCAGACGAAAACGGTAGCGTCGATTTTCTCCCCGTTCCGGCGATTTATGAGCAAGCGCGTCAATTTTGGCAAACTACTCTGCCCAACCATACGGGACAGACGATTTTGATCGTGGCGCATAGTGGCATTAATCGGGCGTTGATCAATACCGCGATCGGACTTCAGCCCGAAGATTATCAGCGGTTCCACATCTCAAACTGCGGCATTAGCATTCTCAATTTCTCTGGTGAATTTGGTCAGCCTGTACAAATCGAGTCGTTGAATATCACGTCTCATTTAGGCGAAACGCTGCCGTCTCGCAAGTCTAAAAGTCAGGGACTCCGGCTCTTATTGGTGCGGCATGGTGAAACCGAGTGGAATCGACAAGGACGGTTTCAGGGACAAATTGATGTGCCGCTGAATGAGAATGGGCGATCGCAAGCCGCTCAAGCGGGTGAGTTTCTCAAATCTGTTCCCATTCATCAGGCGGTCAGTAGCTCAATGCTGCGTCCCAAAGAGACCGCAGAAATTATTCTTCAGCACCATCCTCAGATTCAGCTTGACCTGCGAGATGACTTGAGAGAAATCAGTCACGGCTTATGGGAAGGCAAGCTAGAAGCCGAAATCGAGCAATCCTATCCCGGTTTGCTGCATCAGTGGCAGCAGCACCCCGAAACCGTGCAGATGCCCGAAGGCGAAAATTTGCAAGACGTGTGGAGTCGCGCGATCGCGGCATGGCAAGACCTAATCAACGTGGCGGCAACTCGTCTGGCTGACGAACCTTTCACGATTTTGGTCGTTGCCCACGATGCGATTAACAAAGCGATTCTCTGTCACGTTGCAGGTTTAGGTGCCGAGTCTTTCTGGAACTTTAAGCAGGGCAATGGAGCCGTCAGCGTGATCGACTACCCCTATGGAATTGAGGCGGCTCCCCTCCTGCAAGCCGTGAACATCACAACGCACTTGGGAGGCGTTTTAGATAAGACCGCAGCCGGGGCACTTTAGAAAAGCGTTATGACGATCGAACTGCTCCAACAAGTTCGTCTGCTCGATCCGGTGGCGATGGTCGATCGAGTGGTCGATGTGATGATCGCAGATGGGGTGATTCAGGCGATCGAGCCTCACATCAAGAGAATTCCTTCAACCGCTCAGATTCACGCTCCTCAAGGCTTAGTTTTGGGATCAGGGCTAGTTGACCTCTACAGCCATTCTGGAGAACCGGGATTTGAAGAACGGGAAACTCTAGAATCGCTCAGTCAAGCGGCGATCATGGGGGGCTTCACTCGGTTAAATATTCTGCCGGATACGGAACCTGCGATCGACAATCCTGCTACTGTCACCTGGTTTAATCAAAACTCAAACCTCTCTTGTTGGGGAGCTTTAACGCTTCATGCCAAAGGTCAACACATGACCGAACTGTCAGAACTGGCACGATCAGGAGTCGTCGGTTTTGCAGATGGACAGCCGATTAACAATCTCGTTTTAGTAAGACGATTATTGGAGTACCTTCAGCCGTTGCACAAGCCTTTGGCACTGTGGGCATGTGACCGATCGCTCGTCGGCAATGGCGTGATGCGAGAGGGCGTTGAGTCGGTTCGGTTTGGGTTGCCTGGAGATCCAGCAATGTCGGAAACGACTGCGCTATCGGCTCTGTTGGAATGTGTTGAAGCGATCGAGACACCCATTCATCTGATGCGAATTTCGACCGCACGGAGTGTGGACTTGATTCGAGCCGCGAAAACACGAGGGTTGCCGATTACTGCCAGCGTGACGTGGATGCACCTGTTGTTGAACACAAACGCGATCGAGCACTACGATCCCAATCTGAGACTGGAACCCCCGCTAGGCAATCCAAGCGATCAAGTTGCCCTTTTGCAAGCCGTTCGAGATGGCACGATCGACGCGATCGCCATCGATCACACGCCCTACACTTACGAAGAAAAAACTGTCGCTTTCTCAGAAGCACCATCGGGAGTGATCGGTCTAGAACTTGCGCTCCCCTTGCTGTGGCACACGTTGGTAACCACTCAACAGTGGTCAGCCTTAGAACTATGGAGTAGTCTTAGCACTCGTCCCGCCGCGTGTTTAGGGCAAAAACTGGACGCGATCGCTCCCGATCAGTCTGCGGAACTCGTGTTATTCAATCCGCAACTAGAGTGGACTGTGAACAGCCAGAGTTTGAAGTCTCGATCGCTCAACACTCCCTGGCTCAATAAATCTTTGACTGGGCGGGTGGTTCGTACTTGGTGCCCTGAATCCTAACTATTACGGCTTATAGTTTGGTTCTGGTGTGATTTCTCCGACTCGATTGGGAGGCCAAAACCGGACAACAGCGCGACCAATAATTTTCTCACGGGGTACAAAACCCCAATAGTGGCTGTCATAGCTATTATTGCGATTGTCGCCCAACACCAGATAAGAGTTGGGGGGAACCGTTTGCGGACCCCATTGATATTGAGGGTCTTCTTCGATGTAGTTTTCTCTCAAAGCTTGGTCGTTGACAAAAACACGTCCGCCCTTGACCTCTACTTTGTCGCCCGGTAGCCCAATCACCCGCTTGATAAACGCATCGTGGAAGTTTTGCTTCTCTAAAGTGCTGGTGGGCGAAAACACGACAATGTCGCCCCGTTGAGGTGTGTTAAACCGATAGCTCAGTTTGTCTACGATTAAGCGATCGTTGATTTGCAGCGTTGGCAACATCGAGCCAGACGGAATATAGCGAGCTTCTGCTACAAATTGACGAATACCGATCGCTAAAATTGCGCTCAGTCCGATCGTTTTAAGCCCTTCAAACCAGGGATTTTCATCTTTTGGTTGAGGCTTGTCATTGGGTGCCGAGTTTTCTACGCGAGTCATAGGAGTTTTTAAGTGCAGAGTCAAAACAGGAGTTAGAGCAGGGCAACGGCTGCCCATCTAGTCTATTCAATAAAAGTCAAATCGAGCCAAGTCACCTGTTAATGATCTAAAGTTTACAAGGCATTTCTACTTTCTATTCAATAAAAGTCCGATGGAAATTGTTCAAAATCTGGAGTACGAGGAAGGGATTTGGGCGTATTTCCGCGATCAGCCCTATTCCCGAAATTGACCAGTCGTTCCAAGTCACCTGTTAATGATCTCAGCCAAGAAAGTTTACAAGGCATTTCTACTTTCTACTATCCACCTATAATCTAGATTCTTCCAGTCCATTCAAAATCAGTATTTTTTATCATGGTTTCTCCATCTCTGGTGATTCAAAACGCTCAAATTTTGCTGCCAAGTGGCGAATTTGTTGTAGGAGAAGTGCAGATTCAGGCGGGGCGAATTGTTGAGGTTGGGGCAGGTCTTTCGCCGATCAGCGATCGCACCCTTATATTAGACGCAACTGGATTGACTTTGTTGCCGGGAGTGATTGATCCTCAAGTCCATTTTCGAGAGCCAGGACTGGAGTATAAGGAAGACTTATTTACGGCGAGTTGTGCCTGTGCGCGAGGCGGCGTGACCTCATTTTTAGAGATGCCGAATACCCGCCCGTTGACGACGACTCAAGCCGCGTTAGACGATAAGCTTAAACGCGCATCTGAAAAATGTCTCGTCAATTATGGATTTTTTATCGGCGCAACGGCTGAAAACTTGCCCGACTTATCAGAGGCAAATCCAACACCGGGCATCAAGATTTTTATGGGGTCGATGCACGGTGATTTGCTGGTAGATGAAGAAACTGCACTCGATCCGATTTTTGCCAAGGGCGATCGCTTGATTGCGGTTCATGCCGAAGACCAGGCGAGAATTCGCGATCGTCGTGCCCAGTTTGCCGGACAGACTGATCCATCGGTCCACTCCCAAATTCAGGACAATCAAGCGGCATTGAAGGCGACTCAGTTAGCGCTAAAACTCTCTAAAAAATATCAGCGTCGTCTCCACATTTTGCATTTGTCTACGGCTGAAGAAGCTGATTTGTTGCGGCAAGACAAACCTGCGTGGGTCACCGCAGAAGTAACTCCTCAGCACTTGTTGTTGAATACTAGCGCTTATCAGACGATCGGCACGATGGCACAAATGAATCCGCCGTTACGATCGCTTCACGATAATGAGGTTCTCTGGCAGGCGCTGTTAGATGAAGTTCTTGATTTTATCGCCACTGACCACGCGCCCCATACTCTCGAAGAAAAGGCGCAAACTTACCCAAATACGCCCTCTGGAATGCCGGGAGTTGAAACTTCGCTGGCGCTGATGTTGACTCAAGCAGCTCAGGGACGCTGCACCATCGCTCAGGTTGCAAACTGGATGTCTACCGCTGTTGCAAAAGCCTATCGAATTCCCAACAAAGGGGTAATCGCTCCCGGCTATGATGCCGATTTGGTGCTCGTCGATCTAGAGAATTATCATCCGGTTTTGCGTGAGGAAGTGTTGTCTAAATGTGGCTGGAGTCCGTTTGAGGGCTGGAGTCTGACAGGCTGGGCACAGGTGACGATCGTCGGGGGGCAAATAGTCTACGATCACGGAAAACTCAATCTAGACGTACGAGGACAAGCCTTGCAGTTTGGGGGATGAGATCGTTATTAAGGTTCTTCTCTTTTATAAATTTGAAAGACAACCGTAGCCTACAATACTGACAGAATTCCTTAAATAGGCATTTAACCTGACGATTTAGAATTTTTCGGATTTCCATGAACGCCTTATTCACCAGGGAATTTCTTCTGGAGGTCATAAAGATGGCTCATAAAATCACGGATTTCAAATTTCGTTTTGTCAGTTCACGGTTGGTCGCGATCGCTCTGGGCATCTTAGTCCCTAGTTCTTTGGTCGCGACCTCTGCAAATGCAGGTCAGTTGGCAGGTCGAAGCTACTTTGACCATGCACCTCGGCTCACTCGCACGGCGGCTAGTTTTGCGGCTGCCTACACGCCGTCTAGTTACGAATTCACGGTTCGAGTGCCTGAAGATGCGGGAGCTTCGCTGCAAGCAATCAAATTAGTGCAGGAGAAAAACACAGAAACCCTTTTGCTAGATGTGGGTCAGAGCTATGCCTTTTGGGGTGATAGCTCTGCGGGTGGGACGGCGGTATCTTTGGCTGCGATCGGCGGAGAAACAACCCCTGGTGAAGCAACGTTTGTGTTTAATCCTCCGATCATGCCGGGTCAGACGGTAACGGTTGCTCTAGACGTGGTTCGCAATCCAGCGCTTGGCGGCATTTATCAATATGGAGTCACCGCCTACCCATCTGGCAATAGCGATTCTGGTTTGTTTTTAGGGGTAGGTCGTTTCAACATCTACAGCCACTAAACTCTGCTCAACTTTGTAGTGCAAAGATGATCGACTCCAGGTCAAAGTCACCCGCAGAATTGAGGGTGACTTGACGACCAGAATCACGATCGTATTCCAGTCGAATTTCTAAATAATTCTGTGGCTTATGAGATAACCGCTCTGCCCACTCGATCGCCACAATTCCAAGTTCGACTTCGATGCCTTCCCAATAGATTTCTGGGTAGAGACTGGCGGTTTCAGACAAGTTCAGACGATAGAGATCGAAGTGATAGAGCGGGACACGTCCGTGTAGATATTCGTTAATCAGTGTGAACGTGGGACTCTCGATCGAGTCTTTAATGCCCAAACCTTCCCCGATGCCCTGCACGAGGGTAGTTTTCCCACTACCCAAGTCACCTTCTAGCAGCAGCACACTGCCAGCCGAGAGCGTTTGCCCTAGCTGAATGCCTAACTTGCGGGTTGCCGTTGCAGTGGGAAGAGAGAATGACTTCATTTCGGCTTTGATGTTCGGTGCGCTAACAGGAACTGGGCTTCGGCAGCGCGATCGCTAGTCGGATATCGCTGCACAAGTTGTTGAAGATAGCGAGGCTGATTACTCAAAAAGTAGCTCGAAAACAGCAGATCATCTGGATAAGAACTGTTAGGAAATCTGACCTGTAACTCGGTCAAGATGCCGTCGATTCGAGTTTGATAAGCCTCGCCGATATCAGGAGATGTCTCGTCTGTATCCGGGTTAAATCGCTGTGTGCCTTTAGGAACACCTGCCGGGGGATGAATGCGTGTGGTTTCGCCCAAATCGTGATTTTCCCACTGCCAGAGCAGCGTCATTGCCACCATATAGAGCGTTTTCTCTCGCAGGTGGGGCGGCGTTTTAGGGTCATCTAATAACTGCTGATAGAGCGATAATGCGATCGCGTTTTGACTACCGCTTTGATACGCTTGTCGCACGGCTGACTCGCCTCGTTTTGAGAGGTCACAAACCCACCAAAAGCGGCAATCCCAGCGATCGGTTGCCTCAACTGGAGAGCGCTGACTCGTGCTGTAGTAGGTCGGCAAGTAGTAAGTTCTGGAGCCGTCCCAGATTGGCAAATAGCCATTCTTCCAGCCGCCTTCTCCTGCCCAATTGGATGCCAACTGATAGCGAGAGTCGGGAGTGTTTTCTGTTTTCAACGTCAGAAGTTGCTGCCAGCGTTGACGCTGTTCGGTGAGCATAGCTTGCATTTCTTGCTGCACTTCGGCGGTTTTGTCACCCGTCCACCACGACCAACCCGCTTTGTAATAGCTTTCTAGAATTTTGGCAGGCATTGCCGTCAGACTCAAATTCTCGGAGGTTTGCAGCGCTTTGGCATAGTCCTGCGATCGTGCTGCTTTCACCGCCACTGCATAGCGCAATAAGGGCGCGATCGCTTGGTAATTTGGCTCCTGTGATAACGTCTGAATCTGCTCGGCGGTGAGTCCGACATCTAACAGCGTTCTGATGTGAGGATAGGCGAGATAGAGGGCATCCCGATCGCCGATGTCACTCGTCATCATCGTTAACCAAAGACGGGTCGCACCCATGATATCGCCCTGATCTTGCAGGCTGTGTGCCAGCAGATAAGTGGCATCATCTGCCCCCGGATGATCGGGATAGCGACTTAACCACTGTTGCCAATCTCGCACCCGATCGGCAGCGGATTTTTTGGCGTTGCGATCGAGCATTTTTTGACTCCGAGGGTCGCCTCCAAAGTAGGAGTGTCCTGTTAGATCTCCATACTCACGACACGCTCGAATAAATCTGGACTGCGGATATTTCGTCGCCATGCCAATCAGCAGATAGTAGGCGTGGGCACCTCGATCGGCATCGTCTCCACCAAAGTCATAAAACACACTGCGCGTCAGACTATAGAGCGGATGTAAATCACCATTGAGCAGTGGTTGCAGCAGCGCTGAACCTTGCGGATCGTTGTGGCGATCAAGTTCGGCGATTGCCCAGACTCGATCGGGAGATTGTGCGTCTGTTGCCAATGATTTGAATAACGCTTTGGCGATCGGCGAAATCTGACCTGCTTTGACCGCTCCTAAACGGTTGACCAATAAATATTCGCGGGAGGCAGCAGGAAGTGCCTGATAACAAGCGATCGCTGCCTGAACTTGGTTTTGATTCGGCTGAGAAATTTGTTCAAACTTTGTCCATTCAGACAAGTTAGGGATTGGTTTGGCTGGATTTCCTGGTGACGGAAAAACCTTGTCGTATCCCAAGAGATTGGCTAAAAAAGCATAATTGAACTGATCATAGAAATCTGGAGAATTTTCCGGCTCTAGATTCTGTTTAGCGAATTGAATCAGCCGCGATCGCACCTGCGGATCATCCAATCCAAATTCTCGCTCCCAGGCTTTTGGATCGTCTGATGCGTCGCCCGACTCTAGGAGTAGAGTATCTAGTTTGCCTGTAAGCAGATAAAAATCAGGAGTAGACGATCGACGCTGCACCTGTTTGGTCAGCCAAAGGGTTGTGTAAGGCTTGCCTAGATGGCGAATTCCTGCCATTCCATACGCCTGTCGAACAGCATCGCGAGACCGTGCATAATACTCCAGTAAGGGATAAGCCTTTGCGCCATATTGCTTCCAAACTGGATTAGTGAGTTTGCTATCTCCCCATTTGACCTCAAGTAAATCTTGACGGACGGCTTGCAAAATCGGCTGCCACTGCGGATCAAATCGCAGACGATCGCGCATCACATCATCCACTTCAATCTGAGTCAACTTGACCGGAGATAACCCTTCTGCCTGGTTTGCTGCCTCTTGAGGCGAGGGTATTTTCTGGTTAGGAGCCGCCACTAATTTTGGTATTGGCAAATCTGCCGATACCAACACCAACACTCCCAGCGTTACCCCAACTTGACCCAACCATTTCCACCGTTTTTGACCAGACATACTGAGTCTCTCCAACACCTATCTCTAGAGAACCATGAGAGATTCTACAGAGTCCAGAAAGTTGTTACAGAAGTTCTTCCGCGACAGGTGCAACTGGATTAAGCTTCTCGTAATCGCCGCCCATACCACCGCAGCAACACCCGCGCCAACCGCTCCGAATCGTGACGCACTAACCCCGTTTCTTCGTCTTCGTGCATCACGTTGGCACGAATGAGCCGTCGTCCGAGTTTCATCACGGCATCGCGATCGACCCCCACGGGATGAGAGTGTTCTTCGGCATAGCGAATTAATGCTTTTGCAGAAGGCGGCTGCTTTTGCACCAACACTGCATCAAATAACGGCTTTCCGCACGCGAGGTCGATCGCTCGAATGTGATCTGCCACACTATATCCGTCGGTTTCTCCCGGCTGCGTCATAATATTGCACACATATACACACGGGACTTGTCGCTCAGAGATCGCAGTTGCAATGGCGGGCGCTAACAAGTTAGGAATCACGCTGGTATAGAGGCTTCCTGGACCGATCACAATATAATCGGCTTTATAAAGCGCCTCTAGCGCTCTCGGCAAAGCAGGCGGGTTGGGAGGCGTGCAGCCAATTCTCACGATTTTACCGTTTGCCCCAGTAATGCTCGATTCGCCCTCAATGCGGCGACCGTCTTCGAGTTCTGCCCACAGGCGGACATCGCTGAGAGTCGCGGGTAAAACCTGTCCTCGCACGGCGAGAACTTTAGAACTGGCAGTGATGGCTTGTTCAAAGTCTCCGGTGATGTCGCTCAAAACCGTGAGAAACAAATTACCAAAGCTGTGCCCAACCAATCCATCTCCGGCTTTAAATCGATATTGGAACAGTTCTGTAAGCAATTTCTCTTCGTCGGCTAACGCGGCGATGCAGTTGCGAATGTCTCCGGGAGGCAACACCCCAATCTCCCGCCGCAGTCGCCCTGACGAGCCGCCATCATCTGCCACCGTGACGATCGCCGTGATATTAGCGCTCGATCGCTTTAATCCTCTTAACAAAGTAGACAGACCTGTGCCACCGCCGATCGTCACAATTCTGGGACCGCGATTTAAGCGACGCGCCGTTAGCAGCACATCGACTAATTCTTCGTCGCGATCGGTCATCAACACATTTGTCAGTGAGCCAAAGGTGCGAGTTTGACCCCACAAAACCAGCAGTACTCCCACAACTAAGACAAGCGGACCACTCACATAACTTGGCAACAGACGGCTCAACGTCTCTAACAAATCAGCCGCAAACTGTAGCAAATAAAAGATCGGAGTCAGCTTTACCCAAATCGCCAGCCCCAAACTAACCAGTAGCACCCCCCCGGCACTGATCAACATCCAGCGCTTGACAAACAAACCTGGAGCCAACCACTTAAACCACTGTCCCAGCCAGATCGGAGCCAACTGACGAGATTCTTGCCTGATTGTCCGCATTGCCTGCTTGAGTAAACGGTTTGTTGTCATTGGTGCTTTATGCCCAGAACGGAAGAAAGGCTGACCGGAATTTTAGAGAAATTACTTGCCTTTGACAGCAGGATAACTCAAGTTTCCCATTCCTAATTGACAATAAGAAAGGAGGAAGCCGAGAACAGAAAAGGTCGATTTCACTTTGAGGAAAGGAAGAAGCAGGACTCTGATAGAGTCATAAGAGCGAATGATAGGATCGTGCCCTCAATCCAGTAATTTCCATTCTTAAGCCCTAAACCGCCTGCCGATCGCCTGTTTCCAGTTCTCCTCAACCCTGTGGTTTAATTCTCAAACGAATGAGCGAACCGTTAATCGAACTAAGAGGAGTTTGTAAGACTTTTGGGCAAACCGTTGTCCTAGACCACACTGACCTGTCTATCTACCGAGGAGAAGCCCTCGCCATTATCGGACCCTCTGGCACGGGCAAATCGACTGTGCTGAGAATTATTGCCGGATTGTTGGCACCTGACGCAGGAGAAGTCTATATTGGGGGGCGACTGCGGCAGGGATTGATCGAAGATGCAGCCGACCCGATTAATATCAGCATGGTGTTTCAGCAAGCGGCTCTCTTTGACTCGCTGACGGTCGGAGAAAACGTTGGATTTTCGCTCTATCAGCGATCGCGCCTTCCCCGCCGTCGCATTCGCGAACTCGTTACGCAACGCTTAGAAATGGTGGGCTTATCGGGCATCAACGATCGCTACCCCTCAGAACTCTCTGGCGGAATGCGAAAACGAGTCAGCTTTGCACGTGCCATCATGGCAAACCCAGACAACCCCAACGATAAGCCAGACATGCTACTCTACGATGAGCCAACAGCAGGGCTTGACCCGATCGCCTCCACGGTGATCGAAGATTTAGTCAGGCATCTGACGGTGCAGGGAGGCTGTCAGAGCTATGTGATGGTGACTCACCAGCAAAGCACGATTCGTCGAACTGCCGATCGAGTCCTCTTTCTTCATCAGGGTAAGGTGCGGTGGCAGGGCAAAGTTCACGAGATTGACAGCACAGACAATCCACTCATCCGTCAGTTTTTTAGCGGTAGCGTGGAAGGACCCATACAGGTGATTGGATAAGCCTATGCGATCGCGAATGGTTCGAGAAGGCTCGGTAGGGCTGCTGATTTTAGGGGGTTTGGGGCTATTTGGGGGCTTGATTCTCTGGCTGCGCGGCTTTAACCCTAGCAATCGCAGTTTCTCGGTCACAGTAGAGTTTGCGACAACGGGAGGCGTGCAGCCAGGGTCTCCCGTGCGCTATCGGGGAGTGACGGTGGGCAGAATTAGCCACATATTACCCAACCCCAATGGCGTAGCGATTCAGATTGATATCGCGCCTGCCAATTTGATTATCCCTTACGACTCAGAGGTGACGATTAATCAATCGGGTTTGCTCGGTGAAACCGTTATGGATATCGTTCCTCGTAAGCCGTTGGCGGATGAAGCGGTTGCGGCAAAACCCCTCGATCGAGACTGCAATAAAGAAGTGATTCTCTGTGAAAATTCTCACATCAACGGCACCTTGGGCATTAGCACCGATGAGCTAGTGCGAGCCAGCATCCGGTTTGCCAATGTTTACAGCGAGCCGCAGTTTACGGGAAATATTACTTCCTTGACCAAAAATAGCAGTGATGCCGCCGCTCAGATCACCATTTTGAGCAAAGAAGTCACAGGCTTGGTGAAATCAGCTAAACAGGAAGTCGGCACGTTTTCTGGGACTGCAAAATCGATTAGCAACGCGGCAAACCAGTTTGGGCTGACGATCGGGCAGGTCAACAGTTTAGTCACCGCCAATCGAGCTACCTTAGTTTCAACGTTAGATAATCTCAATCAGACCAGCGGACAGTTGCGTTTAACCGTGGCTCGGCTGAGTCCGACGCTCGATCGTATTCAGCAAGGGCAACTGCTGCAAAATCTAGAAACCCTGTCGGCAAACGCGGCTCAGGCATCGACCAATCTGCGTGATGCATCTGTTAAGCTCAACAATCCCGCAAATCTCATGGTTTTGCAGCAGACGCTCGATTCTGCGAGAGCTACTTTTCAAAATGCTCAAAAAATCACGGCAGACTTAGACGAGTTGACGGGCGACCCGCAACTACGAAAAGATTTGCGGAATTTGATTAAAGGATTGAGCGGGTTAACGTCTTCGACGCAGCAGTTGCAGCAACAAACGCAGGTTGCCCAAGTGCTTGCACCTTATGCGACGACATCACCTCAGCCTATAGAGACTCCGAGCGTGACTGAACCCGCGTTTGGAATCACCCGATCGCCCTCAAGTCTCGTTCCTGCACCGACTTCGCCATAAACTTTCATACACCGTCAAGGCTGCGTTTTGCTACTCTCAAAATAACAAAATCGTTAGTCTGATGCTCTAGTGCAGCACTGATCAAGTGTTTCGGTATGATGGAGGCTAAACTCAGACTTTCTGATGACATGACCGAATCCATCCTCTCTACTTATCAAAAAGCTTATCGAGATCTTGACTTGTTTCCCCTGATCAAGCCAGAAGACATTGAAAAGTTTCGGGTGAATTATGGGCGCGAGGTGATGGTGCGGCTAAAGCAGGAAGTGAAGGCTTCGACTAAGGATCAAAAGTTTGTGTTTGCGGGGCATCGTGGCTGTGGCAAGTCTACCTTGTTGAAACAATTTGCAGTCGAAATGCAGCCTCAGCATTTTGTTGTGTTTTTCTCGATCGCAGATCTGATGGAGCCATCGGCTGTTACCCATCGCAGGATTCTTTATGCGATCGCCCTAAAACTGTTGAGCGCGGCGACTGAAAAGCAGATCTCAGTTGCAGAGGATATTCAAGACAGTGTATTGGGCTGGATGATGACCACCCACAAGCAAAAAACCGAGCAAATTTCAAAGTCTACAATGGGACTCGGAGTCGATAAACTCCTCCAGATGGCAACCCTAAACTTTCAGCAAGAACAGGCATTTCGAGATGAGATTGAGCGGGTTTACGAAAAGAATGTAGCGGATCTGGTGGGCAAAGCCGATCGCATTGCTGCGGCGATCGAAACCACGATGAAAAAGCCTGTGCTGGTGGTGATTGATGATTTGGATAAGCTGGATTTAGATCTGGTCGAGTCGATCTATCGCCAAAACATCAAAGTGTTGTTTTCACCCCGATTTCGGATTGTATTTACGATTCCGATTTCAGCTATTCAAGAGCCGCAGGTGATGGGGGCGCTGACTTCTGAGGGCATTGTGCGTCCGCAGTTGTTTCCAGTGGCGAAGTTTTATCCCAAGCAAGACTGTCATAATTCTGAGGCAGAACCGATCGCCAAAACGGTGGATACTTTCTTGGAGGTGTTAACGAAACGCATTCCTGCTGAACGTATTGAGCCACAGACGGCTCGCTGCATGGTGCTTAAAAGTGGGGGCGTAATGCGCGAACTGGTGCGAATTGCGCGAGAATGCTGCACCGAATGTATGGTGCAATTGGAGCTTGAACCCGATCGGACTGATTTGATGATTGATGATGCGATTCTCAAGGAGGCGCTGCGGAATCTTCGCAATGATTTTGCTCGACAAATCGGGACGAATCTATTTCCGGTTTTGGTACAGGTTTATAACACGCTCAATAACGAAGATGCCGATGGTGATGCCTTTGTAAAATTGCTGCACGGACTGATGGTGCTGGAATACCAGAATGATGATTTGTGGTATAACGTGCATCCGATCGTCGTGGATCTGCTTCGACAGAGGAAACTGATTGACTAGGACAACGATCAATGTCTCAACCAGCCACAACTGACGCTTTAGAACAAGCTGCTGCAAACCAGCGTAATTTACGGCGATTGGTGCTGTCGGTGCAGGCGAGTTTGCATAAGCTAAATTTATTGATTGCGGTGTGTGATAACCCTCGATATCGAGATGAACTGATTGGCACCTATGAGGCAGAACTGACGGCAAACGGGATTATTTGTGACCAAGTGCGGTTAGATCGGCAGCAGCCCAGCCTCAAGCAGAGCTTAGTTGATTGGCAGGCACACCTTGACGATCGACCAAGCAACCCGCCAATTATGGTGACGATACGGGGTGGTGATGAACTGTTGGGGGTGCGCTTGCAGGAGCCAAAGTCTGCCCAAGAGCGGTTTTTCTTTTCGGTGCAGTGGACGCGAGAAGGGCTGCGAGACTTTGAGGTTCCGATCGTGCTGTGGGTGACGCAATCTATATCACAAGGGTTAGCACAGCAGGCTCCCGATTTTTGGAGTTGGCGCGGTGGGGTGTTTGAGTTTGTGCAGCCGATCGCAGCATCGTTTGTGTCACCTAAGCAAGATTTAGAGAGCGCACCCAATATCAGGTCAACCGATGGCAGCACACTAACAAATCAATCTGCGCCCGTGGCAGAACCCGATGCGTTGGTGCAGCAAATTGCCGATCTGCAAACTGAAGATCCTAATTCTCCTCTGTTAGAAAGTTTGTATGAGAGTTTGGGCGAAGCCTATTATCAGCGATTAAAACGGGGCATTGCAGTTGACCGCCCGCAAGAGGAAGCCAACGCGATCGCTGCCTTTAAATCGGCGATCGCTCACCGTGAAACTCTCGCTGACTTAACCCTCTTAGCGACCAGTTTAAGCTATTTGGCAAACCTGTATCGCTCGCAAGGACGCTACAGCGACGCGGAACCGCTCCATCTGAAGGCACTCCACATCTATCAACGCCAGTTAGGAGACGACCATCCCTCTGTGGCAAGCAGCCTCAACAATTTGGCAGGACTGTATAACTCGCAAGGACGCTACAGCGACGCAGAACCGCTCCTTCTCCAGGCACTCGACATCAGGCAACGCCAGTTAGGAGACGACCATCCCGATGTGGCAAGCAGCCTCAACAATTTGGCAGAACTGTATCGTTCGCAAGGACGCTACAGCGACGCGGAACCGCTCTTTCTGAAGGCACTCGACATCAGGCAACGCCAGTTAGGAGACGACCATCCCTCTGTGGGAACCAGCCTCAACAATTTGGCATCACTGTATGCCTCGCAAGGACGCTACAGCGACGCGGAACCGCTCTACCTCCAGGCACTCAACATCTGTCGACGCCAGTTAGGAGACGACCATCCCGATGTGGCAACCAGCCTCAACAATTTGGCGCTGTTATACACGTCACAGGGACGCTATAACGAAGCTGAACCCTTATTGCTACGATCGCTGGAGATTAACCAAAAAACGCACACAGAAAATCATCCCAGCATTCAACGTGCCTGGGAAAATTTTCGATACTTGGTGCGGAAGACAGTTGAAGCAGGCAAAACTAACCAACTCTCCGACCATCCCACTACCCAGATGATCTTGCGATCCCTTGAAACAGAGGATACCAATGCCTGAAATTAGCCGCTTCTTTGGCATCATCATCGCGATGTACTACAACGACCATTCTCCACCTCATTTTCATGTGCGTTATGGTCAACAAAAAGCCATCATTGAGATTCAATCCCTTAAAATCCTAGAAGGGAAGCTTTCCTCTAGAGTATTAGGACTCGTCATCGAGTGGGCATCTGTTCATCAAGCCAAACTGCTACAAAACTGGGAGCTAGCTAGACAGCAAGAGCCGTTAGAATCGGTTCAACCTCTGGAGTAATAGTTATGCTGAGAGACATTGTTGCTGTCAGACCGTTAGAAGGCTATCAACTCTTGCTACGTTTTGACGACAGCATTGAAGGAGTAGTTGATATCAGCCAGTTAATTCAGTTTTCTGGAATTTTTGCCCCCTTGCAAGATCGGGCATACTTTACCACAGCCCAAATCCATCCAGAGCTAGGCACGATCGTTTGGGAAAATGGCGCTGACCTTGATCCAGACGTGCTGTATGCTCTGGTCGCTAGAAGACCTATCCCAGATTATTCCAGCAATGCCTAGCCCAAAATTTGAGCTACGCGAAACGCATTATTCCTGAAAGTGGGTGCGTTTCGAGATTGCTCAACACCTCTGACAAGACTGGGTTTATGACTCGATCGCTAAGATAACCCGACGAGTTTTGCGCTTAGATTCCACATCCGATCGGCTTTCTCGTCATCGCGGGCTTGAGGAGACACGGTTTGCACAAACGATTTGCCCTCTTTTTTCTGGCGGTTGCCCCAACTCCAATAAGCCCCAGACTGCTTATATTCTGGGTCAGCTACCACCATTGCAACCCGTTCTCCCGACAACTCCTGAGACACATACCCTCCAGTGATGTTTTTCTGAAACCACGGGAAGATTTTTTGGAACAGAGGATAGTGATTGCGGAATAGCGGCGTGTCTGCCACACAGCCCGGATAGAGCGAAGTGAAGGTAATCCCAGTTGCGTCGTGATAGCGCCGATGCAGTTCTCGCATGGTCAACACATTACACACTTTGCTGTCTTTATAAGCTTTGACAGGCTCAAATTTTTTGCCATCAATCATTGAAATAGGCGCTTTAAACCCTGCCTCAAAGCCCTCAAAATTGCCCAAATCGGGACGGGGCGGAATTTTGCCTCCAAGTTCGTCAGGGTTGTGGGTCACAGTTCCCAAAATTACCAGTCGCGGATCTGAAGAGTGCTTTAAGTCTTCTAGCATCAGATTGCACAAGAGAAAGTGACCGAGATGGTTGGTGGCAACGCTCAACTCATATCCTTCGGGGCTTCTCAACGGCTCCTTGATCAGAGGCATATAAATTGCAGCGTTGCACACGATCGCATCCAACGATTTGCCACTTTCTCTAAAGGTTTTCACAAACTGTCGCACACTTTCTAGAGATGCTAAATCGATCGGCATCACGGTGTAGCGGTCTGGTGGCATCTCGATCTCTTGGGCGACACGGGTGGCTTTTGCAAGATCTCGACACGCCATAACAACGTGCCAGCCCCTTTGAGACAGCGCTTTTGCCCCATATAAACCCACGCCTGATGAGGCACCTGTGATGATCGCGGTTTTCTGTGATTCCATGTTTTAATTCCTCTAACTCCAGTCGTCTCGCTTTGCCCCACGACCCTTATAAACCTGAGCCATTGCGTGAATTTCACGAGTTTTTTCATACAACGTCTCTTCGGTGAGGTGCCACTGATTCAAGATTTTCTCTAAATCGGCTTGAATGTCTCTCGCCCCCGGAAAGCCTTTATAGCGAATCTTGAGCCGCGCCAACTCAGCCAGATTATAGTCAGTCGGTTCGCCATTGAGCAGGGCATCAGTGACTTGACGATCGCTACTCCACTGGGGGTGTCTCTGTTCTTTGTTTTCTTCTGCCATGACTGCCCGATCGCGCACAAACACCGTGACAGTATACTGCTTATAAGCAATCGCTTGAGGAAAGTTGGTTCAAAAACTTCTAAAATTGCCTTGTCCAATCTTGCCAGCGTTCGATCACCACTTTGGTTTGGGTAAAGAACTCGATCGCCTGATGTCCCTGCCCGTGTAAGTCGCCAAAAAAGCTCTCTTTCCAACCGCTAAACGGAAAGAACGCCATAGGTGCAGCTACGCCGATGTTGATGCCAATATTTCCGGCTTCAGCTTCATAGCGAAACTTGCGAGCCGCCGCCCCGCTAGAGGTAAAGAGACACGCCATATTGCCGTATTGCCCGCCATTAATCAAGGCGATCGCTGGGTCGATCGTCTCGAAATGAATCAAACTCAACACCGGACCAAAAATCTCGGTTCGCGCAATTTCTCCCGCCGGGTTTACATCTTGCAAAATCGTTGGACGCACAAAATAGCCGTTCTCATAACCTGATATCTCAGGCTGCCGACCATCGACCAAGACTTTTGCACCCTCTGCTTCACTTTGCTGAATTAAACTCTCGATTCTAGCTTTGCTGTGAGCGGTGATTACAGGTCCCATTTGAGTGCCGGAATCTAATCCATAGCCGACTTTGCGCGATCGAGCCGCCTCTGCGATCGAGTCTGTAAACGGTTTCTGGGCATCTCCGATCGTGATCGCCACCGAAGCTGCTAAACATCGCTGCCCCGCACAGCCAAAAGCGCTGTCTGCCATGATTCGAGTCGTCGTGTCAATATCGGCATCGGGCAAGATAATCACCGGATTTTTTGCGCCCCCTTGACACTGTGCTCGTTTGCCATGCGCTGCTGCCTGCGTGTAGACATATTTTGCTACCGGAGTTGAGCCGACAAAACTCACCGATCGAATCGCGGGATGTTCTAGAATCGCATCCACGACAGCTTTGGCACCGTTGACTAAATTGACCACACCCTTGGGTAAACCCGTTTGTTCTAATAGACGAAACACTGTTTGCATCGTCAGGGGCACCCGCTCAGATGGTTTGACAATGCAGGTGTTGCCGCAAGCGATCGCGTAGGGCATAAACCAAAACGGAATCATTCCTGGAAAGTTAAAGGGCGTAATCATCGCTGTGACTCCTAGTGGTTGACGAATCATCATTTCGTCAATGCCTTTAGCGATGTCTTCAGAGTTGTAGCCCTGCATCAAAATCGGAATCCCACAGGCAACTTCGACATTCTCGATCGCCCGTCGCATTTCACCCTTTGCCTCGGCTAACGTCTTACCGCACTCTTGCGTGATCGTTTGGGAAATCTCTTCAAAATGCTCGTCTAATAAGACTTTGAGCTTAAATAAATACTGCACGCGATCAGTCGCCGGAACTCGTCGCCACATTTTGAAGGCATCTGCCGCAGACCGAACTGCCCGATCGACTTCACTCGCTGAAGAAAGCGGCACGTTGCCCAAGACCTCAATCGTAGCGGGGTTAAAAATCGTGAGAAACTCTGTGGCGTTTGCGTCACACCACTCCCCATTAATGTAGTTTGATAACGTCTGATTCGGAGTCATAGCTACATAGTAGGCAACCTTTTGGTCTAATGAAGTTCACCATAAACGGCAGATTGATCAAAATTAATCAGGTCTGGGTGCTGCCAGCATCTCAGCGTAGGGCGATTGATGCAGATAGGCTTTGCCAGACGAGCCAAACAGTTGCAGCTTTTTCACAATGACAGATTGCATTGACTCGATCGCCGCGCCCATTGAGTCCAGCAAGTCTTTAAGGGATGACGAACAGAGTCCCTCTTTGAGAGTTTGCAGGTAAGCCTGTCGTACTTCAGTGTTGACATTGAACTTGCAGACACCCAGCTCGATCGAGCGGCTAATCATAAATTCTGGCAGTCCTGATGCGCCGTGCAGCACCAGAGGCACGTCTACGAGGTGGCGAATTTTTTCGAGTCGGGCAAAGTCTAGTCGAGGTTCGCTTTTATATTCTCCGTGGACATTGCCGATCGTCACGGCTAAAGAATCGACCTTCGTGGCTTTGATAAACTCTACCGCCTGATTGGGATCGGTCATCTTGGCTTCCTTTTCGGCAATGCTCAGACCATCTTCGGTGCCGCTAATTCTGCCGATTTCTGCTTCTACGATCGCTCCTTTTTCGTGCGCCCACTCCGTCATTTTTTTCGTAAATGCCCTATTTTGCTCGTAGGGCAAGTGAGACCCATCCGCCATAATCGACATAACTCCAGCGTCTAGCGCCATGCGAATATCGTCAGCAGACGTGCTGTGATCGAGATGAACTGAAATCGGCATCATCGACGATCGCGCCGCTTCTAAACACAGCGCAACGAGGGGAACGCCTCCATAGACCAGAGCGCTCGGATGCAATTGCAGCATTGCCGGACTTTGTTCTGCTTCTGCCGCCCCGATGACAGCCTTCACCCCTTCGAGGTTATAGACATTGAAGGCTCCGATCGCGTAAATATTTCGCTGTGCTGTCTCTAACAGTTCTCTCGTTGAACTCAGCATAAGGATAGGGTGTAGTAGTGTAGGAAGAATGTAGATCACTCCACCATTTAATCGTTCTTTGTCGAGAGAAATCTGCTTTATTGTCTCAGTTCGTAACTCCTGACTTTTTGTAATGGCTCAACTTCCCTCAACTCTCGACGACGCGATCGCTCAAGCCCAAACTGCCACCCAAGCAGCGATCACGGCAGGCTATACCCGACTGCAAGTCGAGCTACTGTTTCCCGAACTCAAACCGTTGCCCGTAGCGGAAAAATTTGTTCCTGCTTTTGCAGAATTGGGCGCAGGTCTCAAAGTTTTTTTCACCGATGCCGGAACCGCAGCTTTAGCAAAGCGAGATTGGGGTGACGTGCCTTTTCAGATTCGCAGTTTAGATGTGGCGGGGTCGCGCCAAACCACATCGGTTGAAGAACACATCGACCCAGACGACCAGCTCTATCTGTTTATTGCGCCCAGTGCCGTAGAAGTTGCGCCCGTTGAGCAGATTTGCGACGCGGTAGGTGATCGTCCAATCATTCTACTCAATCCCCGATTGGAAGATGTAGCGACGATCGGCATTGGCTACGCAGGGCGGAAATTGCGCGATCGCTTTCTCAGCACTGTGGAGCCGTGCTATTACCTACGTCCTCTAGACGACCAAACTGCTTTAACGCGCTTCTATCCATCCCCGTGGCAAGTTTGGCTTCAGACCGATGGGGTTTATCAAGCCATTGCTGAAGAACGAGAAAGACCCGACTCTGAGAAACTGGATGAGATTTTTGCCAAAGCGCTAGGAGGGCAAGCAACGAAACAGAGTCTCTTGTCGAATTTGCAACAATTTTTGAGAGCTTTAGGAAGATGAAGCTTTCAAAGATTTCTTGTGTTTTTTGATACTTGAACTGTGAGTGACTGAGATTATCAGGGCATAATCGGTTCAAGGAACAAAGTTTGTAATCCACTGACACTTCAGCAGTAGGTTTGACGAATCACACCCTGCTAAACGGCTACCTGAAAGGTAGGGAAATCGGCTCCCAGATTTCAGGTGCCGTTCTTCTCAAAAGTCCCCTCTTTTTCAAGAAAGGCGATCGCATGACCCCCACTTCTCCTCGTCGCATTGTCATTGGTGATATTCACGGTCACTACAACGGGTTAATGACTCTGCTAGACGAGATCGCGCCCGACTCCGATGATCAAGTCTATTTTCTGGGCGACCTGATCGATCGAGGTCCTCAAAGCGCTCAAGTCGTCGAATTCGTCAAAAAAAGCTCGTATCAATGCATACTGGGCAACCACGAGCAGCTATTGATCGAATCGTTCCCTAATGGGCAGGTTTTTTCCCCAGCGCTACAGGCTTGGTTGCAAAGCGGTGGGCGCGCAACCGTTGCTAGCTATGGCGATGCTGGCATTTTACTAGAACATATCGAATGGATGCGATCGCTGCCAACTTATCTTGACTTGGGCGATCTATGGTTGGTTCATGCAGGCGTTCATCCCGGGTTACCCATTGACCAGCAAACCTCTCATGAATTTTGCTGGATTCGAGAAGAGTTTCACAGCAGCCCTCAGCCTTATTTTGCCAATAAGCTGATTATCACAGGGCACACGATCACGTTTACGTTTCCGGGGGTGACTCCGGGTGCGATCGCTAAGGGGCAAGGCTGGCTAGGCATCGACACAGGTGCTTATCACCCTAAGAGCGGTTGGCTCACGGGGTTAGATGTCGATAACGGCAAAGTCTATCAGGTAAATGTCTATACACACTCTGTGCGGACATTAATGCTAGAAGAAGCAACCATCCAAATTGAGCCGAGTCGGGTGATGCCGCGCAAACACGCGTTGCAGCGATGAGATGGCTCGTCTTGTGAAAGTCTAAAGGGGAGGGGCATGAAACCGTCCGTCCCCGTGATGCGAAACCGTTGTAGGTAGATTCAGACTCCCTGAACTCTGGCACGATAGTCTCCACTATTTAAGCCATCGGTGCCAGTGGTGGGATTTTGTTGAGTGAGTTGATGTAACCGAACTACCCGATCGGCGGCTGCGGGATGATTGCTTAAGAAAATAGGGGCTGACGCTTTCCCCGTCACCAGTTTTTGCATAAAAGCAGCCATTTGCGATTGAGCATATTCCGCTCGACCCAAGGTGGCTAAGCCTCGCTGGTCGGCTTCATATTCGTCTTTGCGGCTGTTGGGGAGATTTAACGCGAGTTGAACCCCAAGATTGACAGCGGTGCTGCGATCGAGTCCGGCGGCACCCAATAACCCTTGAGCGACTGACCTTTCTCGCATTTGTTTGATGACATGGCGGGCGGCAATGTGACCAATTTCATGCCCCATGACGCCCGCAAGCTGCGCCTCGTTGTCAGCGGCTCTTAATAAACCACTGTGGACATAGACATAGCCGCCCATCGTCGCAAAGGCGTTGATGCTGTTATCATCCACAACTTGAAAGATGTAGCGCAGATTAGGACGATCGCTCCTAGCGGCGAGACGTTGCCCGACTTGATTGACATAGTTTGTAACTCTAGAGTTGCGGAGAATTTTGACTTGGCTCCCGGTAATTTCGTTGTTGATTTGCTGACCGAGCGCGATTTCTTGGCGATCGTTGAGACTAGACAACTGCACCACTTGAATGCCTTGCAGAAGTAAATCTCCCCAAGAAAAGGCTTGAGAGGCAAGAGGTTGACCGATCCAAAGGCTGACGGCAACCAAGAGAGAGATCAGAGGATAAAACCAGCGATGGTACGATCGTTGAAAGCGTTGATTCACCATAAGACTATGAGTTCAGATAAAAGGAGTGTAATGCGTTCAGACCGACTTGAGGGCAACCCGTCTGGACATGAGACGCTTGTTAACGGAAATTGGTTGCACTCTGCTCTAAAGTTCCCTGATGCAACCTTTCTGAGGGTAGATCAAGGAGAATCAGTTCCAAGCCTCCTAAGTAGATAAACAGAATGACTTGCCCCTGCGTTTCGGCTTCGCTCAACGCTCAAGAGCAGTGTCTTCGTGGGTTTAGCGCAGCCGAAACCCAAACCCGGCGGTGAATTTAATTTTGTTCTCCTACTGACTATCGTCATGGTAGTCTTGGGAGTCAAACGCTAGCAGGATTTCTTCACCAAACTCCAAAATTTATGGATTTCCGCAGTCAGTAGCGTGCTATAACTCACTACCGTATATGCGCAATTGAGCGCCTTTTTTAAGACTGGCTTCTTTTCACAACGCAACTGGGATTGGTATTTATGGCTCTTCTAGACTCTCAAGGTCGATTATTCGGCAAGGTTAGCATTCTCGATGTCGGGGCAGGACTCGTCATTTTGATGGTGATTTTTGGTATCTTTTTCTTCCCAGGAAGTTCTGGCTCAGTTGCCCAACTTTCTGCACCTAAGCCGATCGAGGTTGATGTGGTCGTTCGTGGGCTAAGTGCCACCGATCCAAAGAGTTTAATCAAAGAGGGCGACAAAACCAGCATCATTGTCCGCAAGCAGCCGTCTGGAGAAGCGACTCTAAAGGCGGTGAAGTTTTTGCCTCGCAATACGCTGGTGCCGCAGCCAGATGGCTCTGTGAAGTCGATAGCAGACCCTAGACTTGAGGTGGCGTTTGTCAATGACATGGTTTTGACGCTGGTTAGCAAAGCACAAATGACCAAAGATGGTCCGGTGTTGGGGGGCGAGAAAGTTAAGGTCGGCACCTCGATCGAGCTAGATGGACCTGCCTACAATTTTACGAGTAGCGTGATTGCAGTTCGAGTTGAAAAGTAGCTATGGCGATCGTCAGTCAGGTTAGGACACGGGGCTTAAGCTCCTCCTTGTGCAGGTGACGGGGTTTACGTGCAGCAATGTCTAATCCATAGCGCTTATACAAAATAGGGGCAGATTCCAGATCTGTCCCTAAGCGAAAGTTAATGCTGCTTGACCCTGAAGCCAGTTAACGCATAGCGTTTTTAGCAGACTCAACTGCATCGCCTGCTTTTCCTTCAGCTTTCTCAAGAGATTTTTTCAACGTTTCCTCGATCGAACCCATGCCCTGAGAATTAGAAGGGCGACTCATGCTTTCAATGCCAGCAGTGCCTTGAATTTCGTTGACTGCGCCATTTTGCGCCCGCTTCTCAATTGCTTTGATGCCTTGAGGTCCGCCTTGGTCAATCGCATCTTTAGCCGTGCGCTCATATTTCTTAGCGGTGTCACTCGCTTCGTTTTTCATCGGTTGGTTCTTGGTGGGCAAAGCAGAAGCCATTTGAGTCGGCATTGCTAACGAGAACATTAAGACTGCACAGAGACAAGCCGTAAGAACAGCACGAACCGTAGATAAAAGAGACTTCATACAAATTTCCTCCAAATGGAAACTAGATTTTTGCGATAGGTTCAAGTTTAGTCTGCGTCTATCTACTCACAAGTTCTGACTTCGTCGCGTCTGTATCTAGAGTGACGTTTTGCTATTTCTCCGCAGCTATTTTGTCTATCAAATGATAGATGCGATCGTGGTTACTATCCTTTAGACATAAATTCTACTCGCGGCAAGAGCGGATCTTCTACGACTCCAAAGCCTTTAAAGCCCCAGCGATCGAGCACACTCGTGAGCTGCGTTCCAGGAATCGTTTCTACTGAGAAGCGATCGCTGACTCCTGCTGCGTGTTTGTTCAAATAGCTCAACGCATCAAAATGTTCACGAAATAAGAGAACATAGCCATTTTGGGGCGATCGAGCCTTGTCACGATCATCCTGATTTGGATAAGCGGCAAGATAGCTACCATCCATTCTGGAGCGGATCAGGTAATAGGTTTCAGACAGCATAAAGAGTTAATTAATATCCGCCAAGTTGATTCTGGGGTCAACTGCTTTTAGCAGCAGATCAGCGATTAAATTACCTAAAATCAGCATGACTGCGCCCATCATCAGACTTGCCATCACCAAATATAAATCTTGAACCTGGACAGCTTGTAAAATCAATCGTCCTAAACCAGGCCAGTTGAAGAAAAACTCAGAGATAAAAGCTCCGCTTAATAGACTGGCGAACTCAAATCCGAGCAGGGTGACGATCGGGTTAATCGCATTTCTCAACGCGTGGACGTAGATGACTCGATTTTCAGGCAGTCCTTTAGCTCGTGCCGTTTGAATGTAGTCTTGGCGCAACACGTCGAGGAGTTGCCCTCGCATGATGCGCTGCAATCCAGCAAAGCTAGTGACACTGAGGGCGATCGTCGGCAATATCATGTGCCAACCGATATCCAGGATTTTACCCAAGAGCGACAGATCGGCGTAATTGATGCTGGTCATATCCCCTACTGGGAAAATCGGTGACGTATTCTGTGCCAAAATCAACAGCAGCAGAGCCGTAATCAGACTGGGAAACCCTTGCCCCGTATAACTAACGCCTTGCAGCACCCGATCTACCCAGCGCTGTTGATAAATCGCAGCAGCAATGCCCATCGGAATGGCGATCACCCACGTGACTACCAGTGACGAAATCGCAATCAGTAGCGTTGCCGGAACCCTTTCTATTAGCAGCGACACCACCGATCGATTGTAGGCAAAACTCGTGCCAAAATCGCCCTGGGTGACAATTCGCCACAGCCACCGAAAATATTGTTCAGCCCAGGATTTATCTAAGCCAAACTGCTGTCTGAGTTGCTCAATGCGTTCGGGTGAAATCTTGGGATTTTCTCTTAGCGTGTCGAGATAGTCACCGGGCGAGAGTTGAATGATGAAGAAACTCAGAGCGGATGCCAATAGCAACGTCAACAAGGCTTGCAGCAGCCGCTTTGCCACAAATACAGCCGTTTCATTGGTGATTGCGTCGGTGAAGCGATCCCAACTCGATCGCAGTCGTCCACGAGCAGATAGAGTCATGTTTGAGTCACGGGTCAGACAGATTTATAATATCCTAATACTCAACTAGCGTAATGATAGGCACGTTGGGAAGCTGCTGCCGTCCGTTGAGGTCTTTTAGCTCAATCACGAAAGCACATCCAACTAACTCGCACCCGGTTTGCTGAATTAATTGTGCCGTGGCTCCGGCGGTTCCTCCAGTAGCGATCAGGTCATCCACCATCAAAATTCGTGAGCCAGAATTCAGCGCGTCTTGATGGATTTCTAGACAATCGGTGCCATATTCCAGTTGATATTCGACTGAGTAAATGGCGGCAGGAAGTTTGCCAGGTTTGCGAACGGGGATGAAGCCGATTCCCATTTTGTAAGCCAGGGGTGCGCCAAAAATAAAGCCGCGAGACTCCATGCCGACAATGTAATCAGGAGCTAGATTCGCACACTTTTCAGCCAGGGTATCGATCGTATAAGTCAACCCCTGCGGGTTTCTCAACAGCGTTGTAATGTCTTTAAACAAAATGCCGGGTTTAGGAAAATCTGGAATTTCACGAATCAGCGCTTTGAGATCCATAGAGGTTTGAAGGCAAAAGGGTATGAGTTGGGTTATCTCACACCTTGGCTCACTTGTCATCTCGATCGGGTCAGCAAACCCAAAAAATGTTCGCTAAAATCATCTCTAAAGCGTTTCGATCGGAGTGTTATATCCTAAAAGCAGCGATAGGTGAATAAAGCCAACGAACGACAACCATTTTAACTGGAACTTGGATGACCCTTGAGGAGCAAATCAATCAGCAGCGAGTCAAACATATTGTCAGCAGCTATCAGTTAGCCGGAGAGGATAGTGAAGCGTTTGCTGGCTATTTAGATGAGTTGTTGCAAACTTACGCAATGCCGTTGATTGAGTTAGCGTTGGCAGAAACTTTAGTAGATAGCTGGATCAACGTGCCCATGCAAACGGGCGTTTTGTTTTTGCAGCAAATGCACGATCGCTTAAAAAATTGGGAGACTCACTCTATTTCTAGCAGCCTTACGCCTGAAGACTTTCAACAAATTACAGGGTTAGATCCCAGTCCGATTTTTGGAGCATCTGAGTTTCCCCCTCCCTCGATCGCGCGTTCTTGCTAAGAGGTCGCTTCGTCTTTCCACAGTCTCGCCTTTGCTACGATCGCGACACCTCGCACTCGAATTCCTTGCTGACGCAGAACCTGAGCCGTCGCTCTGATAGTTGCACCCGTCGTATAAATGTCATCAAGCAAGAGCACTGGATGTTGAGGTTTCTTTGTTTGAAAGGCTTTTCCAATCTTGAACGCCTGAAGGAGATTATGTTCTCGTTGAGCGGCAGAAAGACCGAACTGCGCCTCGGTCGATCGGACTCGCTCCAACCCATTCACCTGCATTGAGTGACCTGTAAAGTGACAAAAGCTTTGAGCAATCAATTCTGCTTGGTTATAACCTCGCTGCTTTTGCTTCTCACCATGCATCGGAATCGGCACTACAATCACTGGGGAACGATCGAGGTTAGCGTCTACCCAAGCCTGTGCCAACCACTGCCCTAAAGGACGAGCAATCTGAGACTGATGCTCATATTTAAGCTGCCCGATCGCCTGTTTAACCTGTCCGCCATACCATCCCCAGGCAAACACGGCGGGTTGCTCTTGCCAAAATTGGGCGGGATTTGAGAATTTATTTTGCTGAAGCTGGCGCGTGCAGTTGGCGCAAAACTCAGTTGGGGTGGCGCGCTGACAAAGCGGACAAGCCGATTGGAGAAAGAGATTGAGGAACGATCGCACAGGAGCCAACATTGACACTTAACGACTGAAGACCTGGTTAACGTGCCCTCAAATCTTTCTGAATTATTCATTCAATCTTGAGCAATCTCAGAGAAGAGGGATCAGTGCTTTAGAATCGATCGGACTATCGTTCGCTCAGGGATTGTGGACAACCTTTACTGGCTCGACCAGATCCAATCAAATCAGCATTCGCAGGTCGGCGATCGCACCCTTCGCCTCAGCCACCTGGCGCAGAAGGGATATCCCGTCATTCCTGGGTTTGCTATTTCTGCCCAGTGGTTTCGAGAATTTCTGGACGGGATAGAGTGGTCAGACCCGCTCTTTTTGGACTTGGCAAAATCCTCTTTGCGAATCAACGTCGAAGATGCAAGACAACTCCAGGCAGTCGCCCAACAGATTCGTCACACGATCGTGGCGGCTCCTCTGCCCACTCAATGGATGGTCGAGCTAGAAGCCACTGTGCAAGCGTTGCCTCCAATGATGGGTTCTCAAGCCGTGATTCTGCGCCCATCCCTAGCGTTGGCTAAAACAAAAGGGTTAAGCACTCCTCTGCCTTCAGAAGCTGCCACCTGATCGAGGCTCAAGTTTGCTGGGCAGATCAATCTTCTCTAGAAATTGGCTTAAAGCAACTTTGGGCAGAGCTTTTCCGAGCGAGAAATTTGGTGTATTGGCAGCGATCGCAGATTCAACTCCATCAGCTTCATTTCAACGTGTTGGTGCAGCCGATCGGATCTGCGATCGCCTCTGGTTATCTGCAAAACACTCATACCGATTGGGAAGTTTTCGCGACTTGGGGGTTAGAACCCGCGATCGCAAATGGAGAAGTGATACCAGACTTTTATCGGTTGGATGTAGACAATGCCGGGGTGCAATCGCAAAAACTAGGCAGCAAAACGATCGCCTATCAGATTCGAGAATCTTCTGAAGAGGGGAGTTGTCATCCTCTTCAACTCAATTTGCTTCAAGATGCTCAAGATCAACAGTTTGTTTTAGATGCCGATCAGTTGCAGAAGTTTGTGCAGCTTGCTCGACAGTTGACCCCAGATTTCGAGTCGCGGCTCTTGCTGGAATGGGTGTTATATCCGACCGATCTTGATCAGACGCAGCTTTATCTGACGCAAATTAAGACACCAGTTCCTCTACTGACTCAAGACTCAATCGAGTCCGTTTCGCTCCATCCCAAATCCCCAAATCAGGAAATTAGTCACCCGATCGTCTCCGGGTTAGCCGCCGCATCAGGGCGAGCGATCGCCAAAGCCAGCGTCATCTCCAGTCTTCAGCACTTGCCGACAGACCTCGAACCGGGAACGATTTTGGTTACATCTGTAGTTACGCCTGACTGGTTGCCGTTGCTCAAACAGGCAGCCGGAGTGATTGCAGAACAAGGCGGAATGACCAGTCATGGCGCGATCGTTGCCAGAGAATTGGGCATTCCTGCGGTGATCGGCGCGAGTCAGGCAACCCAACGGATCAAAACGGGAGACTTGCTGTTGATTGATGGCGATCGCGGAACCGTTTATCGAGCGACTGCACGCCTAAAACGTGAGTTTGCAGCCCAGCCAGAAAAGACGCTCCTCAATCAAACCTCTGCAACCGTTGAAAATCGATCTCCGATCGTCACTCAACTAATGGTCAATCTGAGTCAAGCAGACCTGCTCGATCGAGCCGTGAATTTGCCCGTCGATGGCATTGGTATGTTGCGATCTGAGTTGATGATGATAGAACTTTTAGATCACCATCATCCTCACTGGTGGATTCAAAAAGGACGACAAGACGAACTCAGCGATCGTCTGTCTACTCAAATCAGCAAATTTGCCCGTGCGTTTGCGCCGCGCCCTGTTTTTTATCGATCGTTGGATCTGCGATCGCACGAGTTTCGGGTATTAGACGGCAGCGATGTGCCGATTGAAATGAATCCGATGTTAGGGGTGCGCGGCACATTTAGCTATGTGCTCAATCCGGCTCTTTTTGACGTAGAACTTACTGCTTTAAGTCAGGTTTATCAGGCGGGCTATTCTAACGTGCGCTTGGTGTTGCCCTTTGTGCGAACCGTCGAGGAGTTTATCTTTTGTCAACAGCGAGTTGAGCAAGCAGGGCTGACTCATCACCCCGATTTTCAGTTTTGGATTATGGCAGAAGTGCCTTCAATTCTGTTCTTATTGCCCGAATATGTGCAGGCAGGCGTGCAAGGCATCGCGATCGGAACCAGCGATTTAACCCAACTACTGCTAGGAGTCGATCGCGATCTGGGCTTAATGTCAGTCGCTTTTAATGAACACCATCCCGCAGTGCTGAGAGCGATCGCCCAACTGATCGAAACCGCGCACAAACTTGGCATCCCTTGCTCGATTTGTGGTCTTGCCCCTGTTCAATCGCCTAGTTTGATTGACTCATTGGTGCAGTGGGGCATCACGGCAATTTCGGTCAACCTGAATGCAGTCGAATCGACCTATCATGCGATCGACCAAGCCGAAAAAAAACGGCTAGGCAGAGTCCAAAAGTAGATTATTTCAGGATTAGAGGCGCACAGAATTCGCAGATCTTAGACGTTTGGAACTTGTTTTTTGGTAAGCTGCGATCGCGAGATTTACCTGCTTTAACGGCGCATATAACGCGCTTATCAACAGAAACGTCACCCCGATCGTCAATAAAGGACGTTTTGCCAACACATCATCTAAGATTGTCATCGCTAAAGAATCGAGATGCGTCACAATATCCCAACTGTTAAAGCGCAAAAAACGCCCCAAATAAACGCCAACCGCGCTCATAGCATGAATCGCCAATTCAGCTTTGAGAATGTAGCGCCCCAGTCCTCGCTGTTTTAGGTAATAGCCTAAGTTAATCAGCGATACGACATATGCCTCAAACCCCGCAAAGATAAAAAACACATAGAGGGGAATCAATACCAAGGTGATGACCCAAATAGAGTGAGCATATTGACGCACCTCATCAATAAAGTGGATCACATCTGTCAAAATGTAGGGCGCGTTTGGCAAGAAGGCAATAAAGATCAAAACGCCTACCCACCAAAGCCACGATCGATGCCTGAGATGAAGCGGCAAGGGAGGCACCATTAGAGTCGATGTTCCCAGTTGCGTGCGACGAAACAGCAACACGCTGAGGATAAGCGGCACGATCGCCAAAAATAAATTCCAACTCATCCAACGAGCATTGTCATAGAGAATGCCAACCGCATTGAGAAGCACGTACTGAATAGAAAATTCCATAAGTCTAGAGGCGCAATGACAGGTCAAGGATGCCCACCTCACCTGGATCAATTGAGGTTAAGCATCTTAAGCTGTAGTCTAAGGGCGAACTTTGTCATCGGTATGACAACTAAACCACCATTTAACCAAAAAATAGGATAAGCAGCGTTCGCCCCTTATCCCAATCGCTCTAAAGGTCTCAAGAAATACCTTTGAGTTGAAATTTCTACGCCCTTTTACATGTTCAGTCGATTATCACGACGATATTGAGTGTAGGCAGCGACAAACAGCCCCGCCAAAGTAATGGGAACTAAACCCAGCACAATGCCCAACAAAATTGGCTCAATCATGGTTGCTCTCCTAAGATTTTGAGGATTTGACCCATTCGATCGGGGCATCCTTCTTTCTTATCTTAGTCGCATCAGTCGCTCAGGGGAAGTCAGCACCTGTCTTGAGAGTCATTTATCAGTTCAGATGGGACGAAGTTTGTTAAGATCTGCTTAGTAATTAACGAATAGTTTGTTACATCATCTCGTTTAATTAAGAGTCTTGAACGATCAAACCGTTAAACCTGAAAGCCCTGGGCAGAGAATTGTGTTGAGCGCTCTGGTCGTTATGCTAGCGATCGTGCTAGCGGTTTTTGGCATTCGACAGCTATACAAGCCTGATCCTTATATTAGAGAAGTGCTGTCTCGATCGGGAGATGCTGTTCAAGGACACGCTATTTTTCAAATGAATTGCGCGGGCTGTCACGGTTTGATGGCAGACGGCAAAGTGGGACCTAGTTTGAAAGGGGTCTCGGCTCGTAAGTCTCGCGTTGGGTTAATTGATCAAGTGATTAGCGGCAAAACACCTCCTATGCCTCAATTTCAGCCGAGTCCGCAAGAGATGGCAGATGTGTTGAGCTACTTAAAGAGTCTTTAGAAAGGCTGAACAGTTTGACTCTATGATCCTGAGCAAATCGCTAGAACTCATCGTCACAATCAAGCTGTTGTCAATCATTGCAATCCTAGAAGGAACGCCGAACCGAGACTTGAGAAGATTTGTGATCGCGATTCCCTTCCCCGCTCGATCGACCTTGACCACAAATCTCAAGTTTGTCGTTGCAAACACATCCTCATTCCGCACTGCCACGCTAAACGGAATTCCGAACCCTGCACTTTGCAGGTCAGCACCGATGTCTCCCCCGCAAGAGTGACGCGCAGCAGTTGCCCCTTCGACTGCGCCACCACAAAGTCGCTATCCATCACCGCTACCCCAAATGGTCTGGTCTTTGCTGTCTCAAGGAACTTTCGATCGCAGCCCTCAGTCTTGTGCAAAGCCGCGTGAGAAGTAACTTCTGATAAGTTATTCGTGCATCTGAATCGCTGCAAGTCAATTCATGTAAAATATCCGAGTTTCCTCAGATAGTTCACACAGGTTTAGACGACTCCAGACGATCGGGCACCTGGGCGTGATTTTTTAAGAGATTTGTGGAACTCTGAACGGGTAGCAATTTCTCTAAATTAAAAGGTTTGTAGAGCTTGATGCCAGATGACTGCCACAATAAGACTCGGATCATCCATCCGCTTCATTCAGGCAGCAAACGCCCCCGCAACCATTTCTTACCTTGTCTGAAGTTAACCCAACCCTTACACATGTCTTTAGTCGGATGAAAGCAACCAACTCAGCCCCCCTTATTCTCAAGCTAGTAGGATTTATCTTAATCCTGTCTTCGCTCATCGATTTTATTACTCTGCTCATCCCGATTAAGTCGCAAGACAATGCCTGGGTCGCGAGCACCTTCACACAACTGGTCGATCGTGGCATTATTCCCATGATCGGGCTTGCTTTCCTATTTCTCAGCTACTTTTTAGAATCAGGAACGATTGCCTCCAACCGAGGCAAACCGTTTCTCAGTGTCAGATTTTGGGCACTGATTTTATCAAGTCTGTTGGGCTTGGCGTTTCTGTTTATCGCGCCCCTCAGCATGAATAACACGCGCATTCTTGCCGAGCAGTCAGACAAACAAATCGACGATCGAGCCGCAAATCTAACTGCTGATCTCAATAACAAAGTTCAGCAGCGTCAAGATCAGTTAACGGCTGCCCTTAAAGATGAAAAGCAGCGTCAACTTCTCGATCAGCAACTGGCGCAAATCAGTCAAGCGATCGCGAGTGGGCAACTCAAGGGCGACCAGTTGGCTCAAGCGACCCAAGCGCAAAAAGAATTGCAGCAGTTAAAGACCGATCCGACTGCGATCGAGTCTAAAGCCAAAGATTTCCGAAATCAGGGGCTGATTAAGATTACTGATGAGCAAAAGCAACTCAAAGCCCAAGCCGAAACTGATTTCCGCAAAACCAGTGTTAGAGTCGCGTTAAGCAGTCTCCTCCTAGCGTTAGGCTATAGCATCATCGGCTGGCTAGGGATGCGAGAACTGGGAGTTTTTAGAGGTTCTCGGCTCAAGGCTCCGATCCGCTAAAGGAGTCTATTCTCAAATTGAGCGGTTGACCGTTGACGGAGTTTCTGTCGATCGTCAGCCGCTTGTTATATAGCCCTACAAAATTGCATGAGGATGCTGGGTTGAGATCGAAGTAACAAGGGGTTTAAGCCCTTTGTCTTTAAGTATTTGCGTAGGGTTATATGTTTCCGTTTATCCAGCATTGAAACACCCCGGTATGGTCTCAATCTTTATTCTCACCCACGACGAAGAAATCGATATTGCTGCTTGCATTGAGTCTGCGTTGCTCTCAGATGACGTGATTGTTGTCGATTCTTTGAGCTGCGATCGCACGGTTGAAATTGCCAGTCGCTATCCGGTGCGGGTGATTCAACATGAGTTTGAGAGTCACGGCAAACAGCGCACTTGGATGTTGCGATCGATTCCAGTGAAGCATGAGTGGGTCTACATTCTCGAAGCCGATGAACGAATGACTTCCGCGTTGTTTCAGGAATGTTTGACCACAGTTCAGCAGCCCCAACACGTCGGATATTATGTTGCCGAGCGGGTGATTTTTATGGGAACCTGGATTCGTCGCAGCACTCAGTATCCTCGCTATCAACTGCGGCTGTTTGACAAACATAAAGTCTGGTTTGACGACTATGGGCACACCGAGCGCGAAGTTGTTGAAGGCTCAACCGGATTTCTCAAAGAAACTTACCCTCATTACACCTCTAGCAAGGGCATGAGTCGCTGGATTGACAAACACAATCACTATTCGACGAACGAAGCGATCGAGACGATTCGGCAGCTTGAAAAAGGTACGATCGAATGGGGCGATCTATGGTTTGGCAAATCAGAAGTTGATCGCCGACGTGCCCTCAAAAATCTCTCGTTGCGGCTACCATTTCGTCCGATCGTGCGCTTTGTCTATATGTACTTTTTGCTCGGTGGCATTCTCGATGGTCACGCTGGGTTTGCCTGGTGTACCTTGCAGGCATTTTATGAATATCTAATTTTGCTAAAAGTTTGGGAAATGAAGCATCAGCCTATTTCAAGCTCCACTCCTGACTTTCCTTCGCAGCCATAATGTTAAATAAGATACCAATCGTGTTCGGATATTCCCGATCGGGGATCGATGGTTAAATAGAAAAACCCCAGATTGAGAAATCGCTATGGACTTGCAACATTTCTTTACAGGCTCTACAAATAGGGTAGAGATGTTGATAACAACTCTTGTGAGGCTGAGAGTTGCTCTACCCTAAAGGTGCAAAATCCCCGATGTGCTTTGAATCCTTTGTCTTTTAAGATTCTTTCATGACTCGTAATTGCTTCAATTTAAGTCAAGATTTCAATTTTGTGATAGTTGCAGCCAGTTGAAAAAGAGGGCTACCTGTGATCCAACGTCTGAAGCAAGACTTAAAAAATGACCTGATTGCGGGTCTGTTAGTGGTGATTCCATTAGCCACTACCATTTGGCTGACGATTACAATCGCAAGTTGGGTGATCAACTTTCTGACTCGCATTCCTAAGCAGATCAACCCGTTTGATAATCTCAATCCATTTCTGGTAAACCTGCTAAACCTGACGGTTGGCTCAACAGTGCCCCTGCTGTGCATCCTTTTGATCGGGCTGATGGCACGAAACATTGCCGGACGGTGGCTTCTAGATTTTGGCGAACGGATTCTGCAAGCAATTCCTCTGGCAGGAGCTATCTATAAAACCCTCAAGCAACTGTTAGAAACGCTCTTTAAAGACAACGGTCGGTTTCGGCGTGTCGTGCTGGTGGAGTATCCTCGCCCTGGAGTCTGGTCGATCGGGTTTGTCACAGGAGCGATCGGGGCTGAAGTTCAGTCTCATTTCCCCCATGCGATGTTAAGTGTTTTCATTCCAACAACGCCAAATCCAACAACGGGTTGGTATGCGATCGTGCCTGAATCAGGTGTGATTAATTTGGCGCTGCCGATCGAAGATGCATTTAAGGTGATTATTTCGGGCGGCATTGTCAGCCCTGATGCAGTTTCGTTAACGCCTCTAGCACCACCCACTTCGAGCAAACGAGTTCTAGAATCTTTAGTTGATCCAACCGCCCGTCAAGCACTGGCGGAAGAGTAGCGGTGGCGTTGCTGAATTCAAGTATGAACCGCCCTCGTTCCCAACTCCTTCGCTAAAAGACTAAACATCATTCGCGTTTACACGCTTGATCGTCGAGATTTTTCGATTCTTCGTCCAAGCCATTGTGATTATTTTGAGCTACTGCCTTGAACCGCCAGCTAACAAGCCCCTATATCGGAACGCCGCAAAATAGCCAGTGAGTTGCGAAGGTTGCCTGCGTCCGGTGATCTTAGTCGTTAACTTATCAGACCTGAAAGCTAACATTAAGTTTTAGGTCTGATTGCCCTGTATATCAACGACTCCCCGTTTAACTCGATAGTGCAAAAACACCTCCTCATCCACAGGTCGAATGTCTAACAACTCTAAGCGAGGAGCCACACCTGCTAAAAAGCCCACTCCTTCAACTGGAGTCGGAGCCTCTGCGCCCCCCAAAATCAACGGACAGACTGTTAGCCAGAGTTCATCAACTAGATCGGCGGCGAATAGTGAAGCCACCAGTTCACCCCCGCCCAAAATTGCCAAACGCTGCAAATCTAGCGCAAAGAGTTGCTCAAAGGCTTCTTGCCAGTTGATTTTTGAAGAATCTGCTTTCGACTCCGCGACTAAAACTCGTTCAAATTCGTCTCGGCTTTGCCAACGTGCTCCGATCGCTGTCGTCAACAACCAACGCGGCACAGGCTGCGAGAAAAACCGCGCCTCAGCATCCAGTTTTGCCGAACCCGAACAAACGATTTGTACGGGTTGAAGCGGCTTCCCTTGCTGCTGGCGTTGGTTTAGCAAATCAGCCTGGGTAACTTTAAGAGTTGTGCCATACGCCCGCAGAGTTCCTGCCCCAAATAAGACGGCATCGGCTTGGGAAATCTGCGTTTCGAGGTGGAGTTTGTCGATCGCACTCCCAAACCGAGCCGGGGCACGAGTCGCATCTGCAATTTTGCCGTCAGCGCTGATCGCCAAAATCACCGTCGTATGAGGAACTTTTCTCAAAAATGGAATCAACTGCATCCGTCAAATCGATAAAATGTTCAATCAGGTCTTAATTTTCATATTCAATTATTCATGGGTTTATATTCAGGCATCCCATCCACTTCTGAGCTAAAAACAGGCTATTTTGGGAACATCTCTACTAAGTTCTTTTCTGAACTAGATCGTTCTTAACCCAGTTCTAATCTGACTTAGAGCGGCTCCTATAGGGTCTGATTAAATTGCGATCGTGATTGGGTTATCCATCTCAGGTTACAGGCTTCTATGGCTAAACTCGGTCACTCCTCTTTTCGTCGCATTTTGCTGGCGCGTCTTTTGCTCCTCAGCATCCCCGTCTTAGTGACTGGAGAAATTGTGGCCTATCACAAAGCTCGATCGGGGCTACTCGAAACGGCGCGGACTAGCTTGACTGCCAGTGCGGTCAGAACAGGAGAAGGAGTTCACGATGCCCTCACGTTTCTAAGAACTAATTTAGCGACGGCAACCGCTGCTGCTGCCCTGCAATCTCAGCCATCTGTTAAACTTCAAGGATTTTTAGAGCAATTGCAGCAGGCTTCAGCGATCGAGGTGCAGTGTGTGCAACTGACCGATGTTCAGACCCAGCAGGTGGTTGCCAGCACCTGTGGTCGATTGCCGATCGCTCAGACTTCAATTCATTTCTGGGCAAAGCAGCAGCGCGGAGTGCTGATCAACCCAGCATCGGTGCAGGTGATCGCTCAACCGATAAAGTTACCAGCCCAAAACGATGATCAACTTCGTCTCGTATTGAGCGCTCCGGTTTATGTGCCGCAGAACTCTAAGAGCCAAGTCAGTCTACTTCGCTATGTCTTGAGTTTCCAGTCTGCGCTGCATCACCGTGAGGTTAGCGCCTCAAAGCCGACTGGCTATACGGTCGTGATTGACGAAGATGGCACTATCTTGGCACACCCCCACCCTGATCGAGTGGGGCAAACGATTTATCAAGCAGGCAACTCTGACCGTCTGCAAACTTTAGTCAGAGAGGCGATCGTCAGCAAACAAGGCTCGCTCTATCTCTCCACGTTTGAAGAAAACGGAGCCGATTGGCTAGCAGGCTACAGTTCGGTGCAAGTGCCGATGGATGGCAACGTCACTCGAACCTGGGTTATCTTAGCCGCCACCCCTCTGACCACCGCGCTGTCTAGCCTTGACGGAATTCAGCAAGTTCTCTCAATTCTCATGGTCGGATTCTTGACGGCAATCCTGCTGGCAACGCTCTATCTAGCCAGAGATTTAGCCCGTCCGATCGAGCAACTCAGTGACTATGCGTTGCAAATTCGAGAACGCGATTCGTCCGATCGTGCACCCAAAAATTTCAAAGTTCGAGAACTAAATCACCTGGCAGAAGCCCTCGATAGCATGGTAGAGCGGCTAGAAGAGCGAGCAAAAGAACTCGAAACGGCATGGCAAGAAGCCCAGGTCGCCAACCAGCTAAAAAGCGAATTTTTGGCGACGACATCCCACGAGTTGCGAACCCCGCTCAACGCGATTATTGGCTGTGTGCGGCTGGTCAGAGATGGGTGCTGTGACGATCGAGACGAAGAGCTAGAATTTTTGCAACAAGCCGATGATGCGGCTCTTCATCTGCTAAAAATCATCAACGACTTGCTAGACATTGCCAAAATCGAGGCGGGCAAAGTCGAACTCAATCTGCAACCTGTGCCGATTCAAGACCTCTGTCGTCAGTGTCTCAAAATGGTCGAGCCAGGATCAGAGATGAAGCGATTAACACTCGTTTTAGAATTGGACGATCGGGTCGATCGGGTGCTCATTGACGAACGCCGTGTGCGCCAAATGG
The DNA here is from genome assembly GCA_965277365.1 of Phormidesmis sp. GTDB lineage: Bacteria > Cyanobacteriota > Cyanobacteriia > Leptolyngbyales > Leptolyngbyaceae > Phormidesmis_A. Next base: position 185,377 of record CBDICO010000013.1, read on the forward strand.
TGATCAATTTACTGTCTAACGCGGTCAAGTTTACGCCCGAAGGTGGACAGGTGAAACTGAAAGTTTGGCTAGGTTATGGACACCAGTTAGAACAAGACAATCGCCCTGATCGCAGTCCTGTTAATCCCAACACCCCCTATCTGTGTCTAGAAGTCCAAGATTCAGGCATCGGCATTCCTAATGATCGCTGGCATCTGTTGTTCCGTCCTTTTCAACAGATTGACTCTTCTTTAACTCGTAAACACGAAGGCACTGGGCTAGGATTATCGCTGACAAAACGCCTCGCTGAACTGCACGGCGGCACGCTTTCATTTGACTCGACCCAAGATAAAGGCAGCACCTTCCGGATTTGGCTCCCTTTCCTAGAACCGATGCCGCTGAATGGGTCTGTCGGAGCGATCGATCCACCAGACCTCAGCCGCAACTCGACGAACCAACTTACCGAAGTGCAGTCCATTACAGTTTCTCAAAGCTGACAGCGCTAGTGTCTGAGCAGCGGATGAAGAGACACCGATCGTCCATTTTGCTGCATCGATCGAGTCAGTCCGACGAGACAATGAACTAACTCCGCTCCTAGCCAACCTGACGAAATCTCTGAAGGCTGGTTGTGTCGGACACAGGTCAGAAAGTGATCACACACCTGCTGAAGTGGCTCACTCGATGGCAAACTGAGAACTTCACGACGTTGATCAATTGGGACGAAATGCTGTCCTTGCTGGGCAAGTTGCCCCCACTGAATTGAGAGCGACTCTGGCGAAAGCTCGTCAAAAATCAGTGCTCCCTGGCTGCCCACCACACACAGTCTTCGCTGCTTATCAGGGTTTAGCCAGCATAAATGAATCGTTGCCTCAAACCCACTGGGATAAGTGAGCGTTGCCCATACCACATCCGATAATCCTTTTTGAAGCCATTTCGTCCCTTTGGCTTGCACCTGACAGGGCGTTTCTTTGAACCAGTGGTTAAACATTGCGATGTCATGAATCGCTAAATCCCACAGAGCATCGACATCTGATCGGACGGGGCTGAGATGAGTTCGAGTCGCGTAGCCATAGCGCAAATCGCCTAATTCTTTCGCCTGAATCACCGCCTTTCCACGCAAAACGGCAGGATGAAATAAATAAGTATGATCAATCACGAGTTGACGGTGCTGCTGTTCTGCCAGACGGCAAAGCTGAACGGACTCTTCCACGGTCAACGTCAATGGTTTTTCAGATAGAACGTGTAATGGTTGCTTGAGAGCCGCCGTAATCAGAGAAAAATGGGTTTCGGCAGGGGTGGCGATCGCGACGGCTTCAACGCCTTCTGTTTCTAAAGCGGTTTGCCAATCGTGGGTTAACACGACTCGATCGCTCAAGCCAAACTGCGTAGAAGCCCTGCTCAGATTATCTGGATTGGGGTCAGAGATCACCACTACATGAGCCAGAGGGTTTTCTAAAAAATTTCGCAGTAAGTGAACACCCCAGCGTCCCACCCCCAAAATCGCCACCCCGGTTCGGTCTGACATCGTTAAACTCCTTGGATTACCCAGCAGATTTGGATATCGCTACTGACCACTCAAGGCTAAAAAGGCGACCTGTGCAGCCGCTTGCTCTGCTGCCTTACGCGATCGCCCTGTGCCTCGCCCCAGACACTGTCCTTGAATCCACACTTCACAGGTGAAGCGATCAGGGTCATTGTGAGTTTGCCCAATTTCTTGAGTGCGATAGTCAGGCAACGTTTTTTGATGTGCCTGAGTCCAGGTTTGCAGAGCTGCCTTGTAGTTTTGTCGAGCCGGATCAGCCAGAATCTCGGTCGAGAGCGGCTGAAAGTGTCGATCGAGCCAAGGTCGAATCAGTTCTAAGGTATGGGTGCTGAGATAGAGAGCCGCCAAAACTGCCTCTAAAGAGTCTGCCATTCGCGACTCTTGCCCTGCCACATCTGCCATAGCACTTGGCGAAACGAGCAGATAGCGATCGAAGCCATAGTCATCTGCAATAGTTGCGAGAATGCGATCACTGACCAACACCGATCGCAAAGCGGTAAATTCGCCAACTTTTAAGTGAGGATAGACCTCTAGCAAAAACTCAGCCGCCGCGAGTTTGACTACAGCATCTCCTACAAATTCGAGTTGCTCATAGTTCTCTTCGGCTGAGACGGTCGAGTGAGTCAAGGCTAAATCTAGCAACTCCCACTTAATTGGCGCTGTTTTGGGCAAGCCCAATCGTTGAACGACTTGTTGTAGCTGTTGTTGACGGCGGGGATACAGTAAAGTCATCCTACAGTGCGGGAGATGAAAGCGGTCTTCTCCACCCTACACCTTATTCTCCCCCCTCGATTTCTGATGCTCAAGCAGATCGCAACACGGCATAGGTGCGCTGAATCTCGCTAATGGTGGCAGTTGTCAGCAGAGGAACTTCATTGACTTCTGGAACTGCTCGATCGAGCTTAATCGTCGTCACCTTAAGTTGATCAGAACTGGGACGAAAGGCGGTATTAACTAATTTATTAGATTGCCAGTGCTGCGATCGTACGACATCGATCGTGCTCGGAAAGACTCCTACTAGCATGGCTAACACATCGCTCGGCAAGCTAATCACCACTTGACGACCGAAAAACTCTTCAAACCCAGCCAAAAGCCGCTCTGCTCTCAAGGTCGGTTCGGGGTTTTCGATGATTCTCTGTAACCATCGTCCCCACTGAATTCGTTGCCCGTAGGCTCTCCGGCGCTCGTCAAACGACTTAATTGGAATTAACTCTGGTGACCCAATCGCAATCACTGCCCGATAATGTGGCTCGACGAGACTGCCGATCGCAGCGCCCGGACCTGCAAACTCGGCATGAAATTCTTTGCAAATGATTAGCCCACTCTTTTTTTGTTCACTGATGGCAACAAGATGTTCAGTCGGGCGGGCAACCTCTGAACGGCTAGATGGGGTGAGAAGTGTAAAAGTTTGACTATTCACAGGGTCATCCTACAGGCTGTAGGTAAGGCGGTCATCTTCAATCAGGCAGATTCTCAAGTCACTTCATCGTAGTGCAGGTCAACGGCATCCCTTTAATTCGATGGGTGACTTTGTTAAATCTACACACTGCCCGACCTAATCTTAAAAATGTCGAGAAATTAAGGCTTCCGCGTTAGATATTAGACGTTTTGTGGAATTACTAAGCTCTTAGATTAAAGAGCCATAAATGGAGAAGAGCTAGACATAAGCCGGGTTCTGTTCTCTCAGTGCAGTGCACTTAAAGGGCAGTTATCTATCTGGGACACCTGTTACCAGATGCCTCAAGCGGCTCTCTATGACAGTAGTCGCCCACCGCCATCGCACGGAACAGGAAAAAAACCAACCTTTGTTCCTTGACCTTGCTCCCAACCGGGGTTTACCGAGTCAGCACCTCTCAATGCTGCTGGTGCGCTCTTACCGCACCTTTGCACCCTTACCAGAGAAAGGGTTTTATCCCTTCCGTTGGCGGTATCTTTCTGTGGCACTATCCTCACGATCGCTCGTACTGGGTGTTACCCAGCAGGTTTGGTTTTTCGGGAGCCCGGACTTTCCTCAGACTGATGGGGGTTCCCACCGTCCGCAACTGCCTGCGCTGACTCTTCTCCTCTCTTAGTTTAGCTGGAGATGGTTGAGAACTATTTCCTGGGGTTCCAGGGCAACCCAGCAGTCCAGTTGAGTTTGGTGAGAGTGAAGTTGCAGAGGATGCGAGTTCGATCGCCCGTCGGAGAAGTATTTGAACCTCTAAGCCGCATCGCCAAATAGAGAGCGAATTTTAGCTCTGTTTGGCTGTCCATAAATTCTTTGTAGCGTTTTCGTTGAGCTTCACTTGATTTTTTGGGATCGGGCTTTGTCAGATCGATGATCGTCTTCTCTGCGACTAAAAGCCCATTGTCTCCTTTGCGGGCAAGCATATCTTCAGAGGCAATTCTCTCTTTGAGAGTTTTGCCGGGGGCGATGACGCTGAAAACCTGATTTTGAAACAGATCGAGGGTGCTACCTGGAGGTAGGCGTGTGACTCGACGCGAGCGTCCATCTAGATCAGTCATTGAGCAATCATCCCAATCGATGTAAATGGGATAGTCATCAGATTTATTATTAACGCTAATCGATAACTCTTTAAGCTTGTCAAATTCGTAATGGGTGTCAAATTTGAAGCTAACGCTAACGATGTCTTGCAGGTTAAGAGACTGAAGATATTGGTCTAACTCTTTTTGATCTAGTCGAATCGTAAACTCATCATTAAACGAGTTAACAATTTCGTATAAGACATAGGTGATGCACAGAAGATAGACCGTCAAGAGCACAAAATCGAGTTCAGTCATGGTTGACCCTACCAACGAAATACACTAGACCCAGGACTGTAGACCTTATACCATGTCTGGTGCGTCTCGATCGAGAGCCAGAAAACGATTGGATCGTGAACGGCTACGATCCGGAATCTTCTCATTTAGATGAATGATTTGAGCAGCGCAGCTAACTTGCGACGCATGATAATGCCCGGTTGGTCAGATGCCATGTGCTGTTCTGCTTGAATGTCTAACGGGACATCATAGTCAGTAGATTCAAGCACGTCTCGATCTTCTAAAACAACCTGACGATCGAAGGCGATGATCTCAGCGGCTTTAGCATCGGCTTCGGTGTCGTTGCGAATGCAGAACTGCACAATTTGAGACGCGCGATCGTTCACAGGAGTAGCTGCTGTAACGATTAGGTGCATTAATCTATTTGGATAGGTAATCTTCAACGTGCGAATGAATGGCATATACCATGTTGCTTGTACCTGGCGAACGGTAGTCGCTTCAGCGATTTGCAGATTTTTCTGTTGAGCGATCGGGTTCATAACCGGAACTTCGGAGGTCATCTGCAAACCAAACTCTTGGGGCGTGATGACTAAGGAGGCAGGGGCAGGTTGAGCCTGATCGCCAAACGAGGCGGCATGAACAAAGCTAAAATGAGCATTGTCAAACGAATTTTCCATGACCCGCAATCCGCTGCATTGCCACTGCTCATAAAACTGTGGAATCAGCCGCATTTTGTGGTCATCTGCTTCTGAAATGTGAGGAATTGGCACCAGCGGATCAGGTGCTAAACAAACCCAAACATAGCCATAGCGATCGGCGCACTGATAAGAGGGCACCCGATAGCTGGCAGGGATCGCCTCATCATTCAGCAGTTGTGGTACTTGAACACATGATCCTCTAGGATTGAATGACCAGCCGTGATAAGGACATCGCACACAGCCGTTGATGACTACGCCTTTTGATAACTGAGCAGAGCGATGACAGCAGCGATCGGCGATCGCTGCTGGGTGTCCTTCTTCAGTCAGCCACAGCACAATCTTTTGTCCAAGCAACTCAAAGGGTTGAGGTTGGCTAGAAGAGAGCGCGGTCATCGGCATCACAGGATACCAAAATCGTCGTAGAACAGGCTGTTGGGTGACAAGCATTCAAATTAAGAACAGTAAGGCGATCAGTTCTGCCCTTTCTAGAAAACAATGTGGTAGTTGCTGAAGTGAATCAGCTTCACAAACGAAACTATCGTAACGAAGAAAGTCTAATAACTCAAGCTGCTAGTTAGAAGCCGAGCAGACCATAAAGTAGGGTTAAGACCGGACGTGTTGATAGAACACTCGTTTGACAAGTTCTGCACTGAGAATGTAGAGTCCGACAATGGCGGCTAGCACCAACAGGAATTCGATCGGCAAAGGCTGAAATCCCAGTAGACCTGCGATCGGCGTGTAAGGAAGGAGGAGCGTGATTAGGACGATCGCCAGCGTAGCCATCTGTAAATACTTTCCGGGTTTGCTTTTGAGAATAGATTGCCGCGTCCGAATTACTAGCACAATCAGCGCAGCCGAGATTACCGATTCCATAAACCAGCCTGTTCTAAACTGCGATGGGTTGGCGTGCAGCAGCAACAAGAGTGCCCCAAACGTGAGGTAATCAAAGACTGAACTGAGTAACCCAAACACCAGCATAAAGTTGCGAATAAACGCAATGTTCATGCGGCGAGGTTGATTCACCAGTTCCTTATCGACCCGATCGGTGGCGATCGTCATTTCTGGGAAATCGGTCAGGAGGTTGGTGATCAGAATTTGACTGGGCAGCAGGGGCAAAAAGGGCAGCACCAGAGAAATGCCTGCCATGCTAAACATATTGCCAAAATTCGCGCTGGTTGCCATAAACACATACTTGAGCGTATTGGCAAAGGTGATTCTTCCTTCCTTCACGCCTTCAACCAGGACATTGAGATCTTTTTGCATCAGCACAATGTCAGCGGCTTCTTTCGCGACATCCACCGCACTCTCAACAGAGATGCCGACATCGGCAGCATGAAGCGCTGAGGCATCATTAATGCCATCACCCAGATAGCCCACCACATTTCCCGCTTTTTTGAGGGCGATGATGATCCGCTCTTTTTGATTTGGCTCCACTTCGGCAAAGACCTGGGTGTCTTCAACCTGATGCATGAGTGCTTCATCGCTGAGCGTTTGCAGCTCGCCACCCGTCAACACGTTGGGTTCTGGCAGTCCCACTTGTTGAATGATGCTGATGGCAACTGCTCGACTATCGCCTGTGATCATTTTTGTCGTTACACCGAGTTCCCTCAATTTCTTGAGCGTATCTGCGATGCCTGCTTTGGGCGGATCGAACAGGGCAAGATAGCCTAAAAACGTCAGATCCGTTTCATCGTCTTTGCTGAAGGAGTCACGATCGTAGTTGCGGTAAGCCACTCCCAAGACTCGAAATCCTTTGCTGCCTAATTCCTCAGCCCGTTGCTGAATCTTGTCTTGCTGCGGGGCAAGATCAATGGTTTTTCCATCACCCGTCTCGATCTTTGAGCAAACATCGAGAATTGGTTTCAGCGCACCTTTCGTAATGATTAAATGCGTATTGTCTTTAGCAAACAGGATGCTGAGGCGTTTGCGATTGAAATCGTAGGGCACTTCATCGAGCTTTTGATAGCCAGAAATATCGAATGACTTGTGTTCACGGATGGCAGCATCGATCGGATTGGTATAGCCGGATTCAGATACCGCATTCAAATAGGCGTACAGCAGCACCCGATCGCTCTCCTTTCCCTCCACATTCACCGCACTGTGAATCTTCACCTCTCCTTCTGTCAGCGTGCCTGTCTTATCGGTACAAAACACATTCATACTGCCAAAGTTCTCGATCGCGGGCAACCGTTTCACAATCACCTGCTTGATCGCCATTTGTTTGGCACCGCGAGCCAGGTTCACACTGACGATCGCGGGGAGCAATTGGGGAGTCAATCCCACAGCCAAGGCGAGAGAGAACAGAAAGGATTCCAGAACCGGACGGTGCAAGTAGACGTTGGCAACAAAGATCAGCACCACGAGAATCAACGTGACTTCCATTAGAAAGTAGCCAAACTTGCTGAGTCCCGTTTCAAATTCGGTTTCGGGTGGTCTAAGTTTCAGGCGTTCTGAGACTTTGCCAAATTCAGTCTGCTTGCCAGTTTGAACCACGATCGCGTTCGCAGTTCCACTGATCACGTTCGTGCCCATATAAAGGGTATTCGTGCGCTGGCTGAGTCCCGTTTCGGCAGGCAATACGCCACTCAGTTTGTCAGCAGGATAGGTTTCTCCCGTCAGCGCGGCTTCATTCACCGATAGATCTTTTGACTCTAAAACTAAACAATCACCGGGAATACTATCACCAGCAGTCAACACTACAATGTCACCGGGAATCACGTCCTCATTGGGGATGTCTTGAGATTGACCGTCTCTCAGCACGGTGGCTTTGACTTGCACCAACGCTAGGAGCTTGGCGACCGCATCGGTCGCTCCCCGCTCTTGCCAGAAGCCCAAAAGCCCGCTAATTAGCACGATCGTCAGAATAATTACGGTGTCAATGACATCTCCCAGGAACCCGGAGAGAATCGCCGCCGCCATCAAAATCAAAATAATCGGACTCTTGAACTGGTTCAGTAACAGGGTGAGTGCATTTGACTTTCGTTTCTGCTTCAGGCTGTTTGCCCCGTACTGGCTAAGGCGTTGTTGGGCTTCCTGATGGCTTAAACCTGCTGGCGTGGATTGCATTAAAGTCAACACTTGATCCGCAGGCAAGCCCCAAAACGTGGAAAGTTGTTGATTCATCGCTTCCTGTTCAACTCCTGTGGGTTTATCAGATCCTGACTAACTTCTAATAATGTCCCGTAAGCAACCGTGCTAACCCATAGGCTGCCGCAGCAACCGCCACACTTCCCATCATGAAAGTCTCTAAAGCACTTTTGAGGGCTGGCACAGAGGTAAACTTGCCTATGACCGCTCCAAACAACAGCAAAGCTAATGATGTAACACCCATACTGAAATGGAGAGCAGTGTTGACAGATAAGCCAAACGCATAAGGTGAGAGGGGCACAATGCCACCGACGAGATAAAATCCACCAATAAACAGCGCTGTCTTAAGCGCTTGATTGGGCTGAGGCTGCTCCACTCCGAGTTTCTCTTTCATCATGAACTAGGTTCACCCTTTCCGATTCGAGATGATGCCCTTGACGGCTCCTTTTAGCGCTTCTTTTTGCAACCCGTAGTTTACTAATATCTGTCGAACTTCTTCAATCTTCTCTTTAGGACATTCAAGAATCGATCGATGTTCTCCCTGAAGGTTTGCCCGATAGGTATCTTACTCACTCTGAGTAGCAATATAGCCTCCTAGCCCCATAGAAATACCACCAGCCGCTAATTCAGCTAATCCTCCAATCAACCCAACATGGCTTTGACCGATCGCCGCTAGACCGCCGCAAGTGCAAAAGGAACCGTCAGCCCATCTGACATGCCAATAATGATCTCAGAAATCGTTTTTCCATTAATCTCGAAGTTCATTAGCGACTATCCAGAAGTAGGAGGTAGTGTATGGGCTGCTGTACTTAAACGTTGCTGCACCTCTTAGCGACTCAAGCCCTAAAAGCAACTTTTGAGGTGATCTAATAAGTAGGTAGATGAATCGGAAGACGCGTTTCGGCTCCACTCAACGCCAAAACTCCTAGCGGGTGGAGCGGAACCGAAACCCATCTCCACAATCCGACTTTAATTGCGCCTGTCTACTTACTTGCTCGATCGACAGATACCAAAATGAGGAGAGGGTTTCAGGCATAGATTCAGATTTCGGCAACAACCGTGATTCGATACCCAAAAGTGATTAGCCCGTGATAAGTGTTATCAAACGGCGACAACAAACTCAATATGGTGAAAATGATATGTCTATTTCCTTACGTTGGAACAACATCACCTTTACCAAGAGCGGACAAATTCACGAACTGCTCGACGAAACTCTTGAGCATGTGCGTCGCCGGGAAGGGCGATCGGGTCAGCCGAAAACACATAGTAAACGTCTCCGCCATCGGTGACTTCAAACGTGGCATGGCAGGCTTTTGCCCATTCGTCGAGATGGCGACGGGCGATCGCGGGTTCTAGCCTCGTCGCAGTCGCGAAATCGATCAGAGAAACCCGCCCTCGATGAATCTGTAAAAGCTGAAAAAATCGTTCTCGAAGTGCGTGACGATGGGCTTTAGAACTGCCGTAGAGAAGAAATCCACCCACCGCAGAAGGGGCTAAACCGAAGATCACCGTTGGCACCCACAGAGCCACCATTGCCCATCCCGCAGGATGCCATGCCGCCATACCAATTAGCAGCCCGATCGTCACCGTGCCGCCTCCGCACAAAAACAGACTACCCACCAGTTTTCCTGCAACGCTCAAGAAGCGATTCATCCCTGTTCTCCGCCTTGCTCAAAGACTTTTACTCCAGAGGAGCTACTTTCACACTAGCTCGTTTTCTAGGCTTTAGGAGGCGCTCGATCGGACGGCTAACCGCCCGTCCATGCTTCAAAAGTTAGATAGCTGAAAATCGTTACATACGATAGGTTTTAGGAGTTAGGCTGATAATGAGCCACTAAATTAAGCCCTACCTATCTTTCTATGTTTTCACGCATCGTTCAAACTAGCTCTCGACAAGGTGAAATTGTCGAAGTCGTGCTTCGCAACGGCTGGGATTATATGAAACGGCTGTTGACGGGCGGCAAGGTTGATGAGCCAAAACTGCCACCTCCTGCCGTTTTGCGAAATATTTTAGTCGAGCTTGGACCCGTTTATGTCAAACTCGGACAACTCCTCAGCACCCGTCCCGATCTGCTGCCTGCTGAATATATCGATACACTATCCACTCTGCAAGCCGAGGTGCCTCCGGTCGATTGGCTAGAAGTTGAGATCGTGATTCGGCAACAATTGCGTCAATCGCTCGAAGAAACCTTCGCGTCAGTCAACTATCAGCCTGTTGCCGCAGGGTCGATCGCTCAGACTCACCGCGCTACTCTCAAAGATGGTCGAGACGTAGCGCTAAAAGTCCAGCGTCCGGGGTTAGAAATCGTCATTGAGCAAGACATTGCCCTAATTCGCCTGATTGCAAAGCTCGTTGCCCAAACTGACTTTGGACAGTATTACGATATTGTCTCGATCGCTGAAGAATTTACCCAGGCGCTACGAGCCGAACTCGACTTTACGCAGGAGGCGCACAACACCGATCTGCTGCGACGCAATCTGCAAGAATCTCGCTGGATTGAACCCGGTCGCCTCACCGTGCCAGAAATCAACTGGGATCTCACGACTGAGAAACTGCTGGTGATGGAATGGCTTGATGGGGTGCCGCTCTTAGCTGCCTCGTTTGCAAATCCGGCGTTTGATGGTGATGCCGCTAGTGAACGCGAAGAAGTCTCGACGCTGTTGCTCAAAGCGTTTTTTCAGCAAATCTGTCTTGATGGATTCTTTCACGCCGATCCGCATCCCGGCAATCTGTTCTATCTCCGAGATGGGCGAATCGCGCTGTTTGACTGTGGCATGGTTGGGCGGCTTGACCCGCGCACTCAGCAGATCTTGCTGGAATTGATTTTGTCGATCGTCAATCTAGATGCCCAGCGCTGTACTCAATTAGTGCTGCAACTTGCTCCCCCAACTCAACCGATCAATCGCATCAAGCTCGAAACCGAATTTGATCAACTGCTGCGTCGCTACTATAGCCTCAATATCTCGCAGGTCAACTTCAGCAAGCTCGTCTACGAAGTCTTGCAGGTTGCGCGGAGTAATAAAATCCGCATTCCTGGAAATTTGGGACTGTGTGCAAAGGCGATCGCCAACCTAGAAGGCATCGCCCGTACTCTTGATCCTGAGTTCAACATTCCGAATAAAATTCGCCCGATGATGACGGAAGTGTTTCAGCGTCAGATCGTTGGAGAAGCCCCCCTAGCAGCCTTACTTAGAGCCGCACTTGATGTCAAAAACCTGTCGTTGCAGTCCCCTCGTCAGGTGGAGATGTTGCTCGATCGAGTCACCTCAGAAACCTTGCAGTGGAATGTGTCGGTCAGAGAACTCGATCCGGTTCGTCGCGCCCTAGACACGTCTGCAAATCGTCTGTCGTTTAGCGTTGTGGTCGGGTCACTGATTATCGGAGCGGCGATTATTTCTGCCAATACTCAATCGAGTCAGGTCTATTGGGTGAGTGATGTTTTGTTTACAGCCGCCAGCTTTTTAGGGTTGTGGTTGATTTGGGGAATTATCCGATCGGGGCAGTTGAAATGAGAGGAGCGATCGTCGCCTGTGTACGGAAACATTAAAGTTGGAAACTGAAACGTAAACATGGAAACTGAAACGTAAACATGGAAACTAACTGTCACACTGTTTCTGGGACTACTGGCTAAATACAAAAGCTATAGATGAGAAGTAAGTTAAGAATTTTTACGGACTTGATTGGTTTTATGAGCTAGATTCCAGATTTTTCTTTGCATCAAAAACTTTTTACCCAGTGTCTCACGATAAGACTAGCTTCAAACTCCTTTAGCTACGAAGTCTCTAAAACTACTTGGTTGCCTTGCTTAGAGATGGTTTTAGTCATCGGGCAAGAAGCCTTATAGAACCCATGGTGGTGTTCTAGACATGGGGATGAGGATCAGGGAGAATAAGAGAACTCCAATAAGTTAGATGACACCAAAAATACTGCGATGGTACTTGAACCGGTACATTGCCCTGCATGCAACAGCACGAACATCGTCAAACACGGCAAGACGGCTGAAGGCAAACAGCGATATAAATGCCGGAATGGGGAATGCCCTCGTCACAGTTTTGTTTTAGAGTATTCCTACCGAGGCTACTTACCGGCTGTGAAGCAACAGATTTGTGATATGGCGATGAACGGCAGTGGAATTCGAGATACGGCACGGGTGCTCAAGATTAGCCCGACCACCGTGATTGAAGAGTTAAAAAAAAGATCGTCATCTTGAACCGGTGAATCAAGCGCTATTAGAACAACTCAAGCCAACGGCTGTGACAATGGTCAAACAGGTTGAAGAAGCTGAAGCAGACGAAATGTGGAGTTTCGTTCAATCCAAAAAACAGCAGCGCTGGTTATGGCACGCGATCGATCATCAAACTGGGCAAGTCTTGGCGTATGTGCTAGCAGACCATAAAGAGCAAGTGTTGGTCGAGTTAAAGGCATTGCTAGAGCCGTTTGGCATTCAAACGTTTTACACCGATGGTTGGGGAGCCTATGCCCGGTTGCTGAATGAAGATCAGCATGAGGTTGGCAAGTGGAACACGCAAAAAATTGAGCGGAAACATTTAACCTTACGAACCCGAATTAAGCGATTAGCGCGCAAGACGATTTGCTTTTCTAAGTCCGAATGGCTGCATGACGTTGTCATTGGATTGTTTATCAATCGCTATGAATTTGGACGTGCGGTTTGACAGCCGTGATCCCCATGTCTAGAACACCACCGAACCCATTTGAGATCTGATCCTGAAACCGAAAGCCTTGCAGATAGCTGGTTTTCTCCATTTTCTGGTAGAAAACAGTTTTTCTAAGCAGGTTCTACCGTTGATCGCAGAGTAACGGCTTACTTCAAAGCCAAGTATCACGCGAAAAGATGTCAAATGGGTTCTATATGGGTGATGGTTCAGAGGAGAACAAAGAGCTAAGTTAAGCAATCTTCCAGAAAGAGCGATGCCACTGAAGAGAATCAATTCTTGGTTTGTAGTTGCTTTGATTAGGTAGAAGAATGACCTCTCCGTCAAAATCTTTCAGTGATTGTGTGTTTGCTGGAGTTTCTTCATGAAAGCGATCTTGAGGAACCATAATTCTGTAATTGTCGCTAATGCTAAACCAACCTCGATCGAATGCCCAGTGATGATTTTTACAAAGGGCGATCCCGTTATCAAAGCAATCATCATGAAATTCCGAAAATGGTTTAATGTGCGATCCGTCTACAATATTCTGGCTGTCCCGACTGACTATCTTCAATCGACAAAGGGCGCAATGTTGCTGATATAAAGAAACTACGTTTCGACGAAAGGCAGCATTTCTCACAAATGTCTTATCTTGATCTTTAATATCTTCTGCTGTGTAAACTGCGCCACCTTTTTCAAATAGCCTAAGTTGAATATTATTGAGTTCATCAACCTGATAAAGTTTCTCTACTTGTTGAGCTTTTGTCGGGAACCATTTTGAGACCAAAGTCTTAGCTAACTCAACTCTTGAACTGACATCTTGTAAAAATTCAAACAATTCATCATCTAAATACGCATATTTAAATGTGTTACGGAGTGCAATACTCCGGACATTTTTTTGAACGGTTCCACAAAGCTTTCAGAGATTATGGTTCAAGGATCAAGCTATTTTTTCAACGTTAGCTCTGCCTCTGACTTGGAAAAAAAGATCTTGTCCACGGCAGAATAAGGGTTTGAGCCTCAAGATCTGCTCAGTTTTTGTCCGAAGTATTGGGAGTGCGGATAAGCCTTTAATTCTAGTTCCGCTTGCAGTAACAGCTTCAAATCCAGGATTAGGCATTAAATGCCAAAATTTAATTTTCTTCTTTCCTGATAGATGGAAGAAGGGGAGAGAAATATCTGAATGATGATCAGTTGTCACCAGATTCGACCAGTATTTGAGAAAAGTCGCAATTAGTTCGGGAGTCAGGTAAATCTGATTATGAGAAATCTTGCCTCTCTCAAATTGCTCAATCACAGAAAGCAGTAAAATTGGTTGATGAGGAGCAGGAACTCCACTTGCTCTATCAACTTTCAGGTTAGCGAACTTGTCGTTGTAGTAGATTAGATTTTTTGACATTGCTACTGATAAAGCTCCTCATAGCTATCTCTAAAACATTCTGATAGGTCTCCAAACTCGTCGGTTTTTGAGATTTGCTCAACTAGCTCAAACCTACTCGAAAACCAACGACCAACTAACACAGTAACTAAACTACTTCTTGAGATCGGGTCTTGTAGAAACTCAAATAACTCTTCGTCTAGGTATGCGTATTTAACTGCTTGTTTAAACCAACACTCCGGACAAAATTTGAGCAGGTTTTAAGCCTCAAACCCTGATTCAACCGTGAACGGGATCATTTTATCAATGTCAGAGGCAAAGCTAACTTTAATAAAATGGCTCGATCCTGGAACTGCAAGCCCTGAAAGCCTTGTAGAACCGTTCAAAAAACTGTCCGGAGTGTTGTTAAACTCCACGAGAGTTTTTAGCTTTTCTTTAGAAGAAAGTAGTTTTATATAATCTGAATTTGCCCACAAATGCCAAAACTTGCCACTTCTCATGTGAAAAAAAGGTCTAGAAATATCTGGATTGTGATTGAATGAGCCTAAGTAACTCCAGTATTTGAGAAATGTTTGAATCAGTTCAGAAGATAGATAAATTTTATTCTCTGTAATAGTTTCTCGTCTAATTTGTTCGATAACAGATAGCAGCAAAATAGGCTTATGAGGGGCTATGCCATGAGCGCGATCGACTCTTAGCCGTTGAAACTTTTTAGCGTAGTAGCTCAGAGCCTCTATTTTCGCTATTTCATCTCTCATTCAGCTAGATCAACTTGTTGCTGTACACTCAAAGATTAGCAGATTGAACCGTAGCATCCCCCAGCAGAACCATATAACCCCATGAAGAAACTGCTTGGCGGAGGTTTGCCCGACTCTGTCTCAGCTTCTCACGGGTCAGTTTTTCCTGCGCTTCCAAATCATCCAGACGCTGCTGCAACTGCTCTACGCCAGCTAATTCCCTTAAGCGTTGACCATTGGTGTGCTTGATTTTGTCTTGGTAGCCCAACTCTTGCTCAATTTCTGCTTGACGCTCTAGAAGGGTGCGACCTCCACTTGATTTGGCAATTCAATCATGATATTACCTTAGTGATGCAACTAAGAGAGGCAAGGATGGGCGCTCAATTGCTGAGTCAATCCGGGACACAAGTCAGGATAGAAGTCACCGTAGAACTGAGTCGTTCCCTGATGACAAGTGAAGAAGCTATTCAGGAAAGCCTCAACGAGGCGGGTTGTATCGCCACTACAGTCGCTCTTGAGTATTTGGACACCGATGGGTCAGCGATTGAGATTGCCGGAGACGTGATGCGAACCAAGGGCAAGCAACCGAAAGCCTATCAAACCCCCTATGGAGAAGTCGTGATTGAACGCCATGTCTATCAGCGCTCTGGCGGAGGTAAAACGGATTGTCCGCTAGAGCGAGCGTCTCGCATCATCATCACCTCCACTCCTTTGTTTGCGAAACAAGTGTCCTCGAAACTGGCGTATGGTTCCGTCCGAGACGTGCAGCGAGACCTGGCGGACAATCATCAACGCCCGGTTGCCGTATCTTACATCCAACGTGTCAGCGAAGCGGTTGCCACGATCATTGAGGTGAAAGAAGAAAGCTGGAACTATGTGCCCCCTCAACTAGAGGCTGAGATTGCCAGTGTTGCCATCGGCTTAGACGGCACCTGTATGCTGTTATGTGACACCGGATGGAGAGAAGCCATGGTCGGCACCATCAGTCTCTATGACGCGTTTGGAGACCGACAACACACGATTTATATGGGAGCGACTCCCGAATACGGCAAGAAGACGTTTCTGGAACGGCTAGAGCGAGAAATTGCGCGCACCAAAGCTCGGTATCCCCAAGCCACCTATATCGGGATTGCGGATGGGGCTGCCTCAACCTGGCAATTCCTCAACCTCCATACGCAGGAACAGGTGCTGGATTTCTATCATGCTTCTGGTTATCTCGGCGCGGTGGCGGTTGCCCTTTATCCCACGAATTTAGCCCTGCAACGGCATTGGCTTCAGGAGAATTGTCATCATCTCAAACACGATCTCGGTGCGGCCACTCACCTCTATCAACAGATGCTGGAGCTATCTCAATCCTCAGAACAGTCCAAGACGATTCAGGATCAATTGGCGGCAGCAGTGACCTACTTCCAGAATCATCACCATCAGATGAACTACGCCCTTTACCGCAGCAGACACTATCCGATTGGCTCTGGAGTCACGGAGGCTGCCTGCAAAACCGTGATTAAGCAACGTTTATGTGGTTCCGGGATGCGTTGGAAGGAGAAGGGAGCCGCCGCGATTCTGAGTTTGAGAGCCTTAGTCTTAACCTCAACCCGTTGGGATCAGTTCTGGAACAAGCTGAATCAATACGGCTTTTCCATTGCTCTCTAGTAATATCAAATAGAGGTCGCACCCGTTTGATACGCTTTCGGCTGCTTGCCCTTGGTTCGCATCACGTCTCCGGCAATCTCAATCGCTGACCCATCGGTGTCCAAATACTCAAGAGCGACTGTAGTGGCGATACAACCCGCCTCGTTGAGGCTTTCCTGAATGGTTTCTTCACTTGTCAGCAGGGAACGACTCAGTTCTACGGTGACTTCTATCCTGACTTGCGTCCCGGATTGACTCAGCAATTGAGCGCCCATCCTTGCCTCTCTGAGTTGCGTCACTGACTAAATATCATGATTGAACTTCTAAATCAACTGGAGGTCGTACCCCTACCAACAGATGCTGGAGTTATCTCAATCCTCAGCACACTCGAAGACGATTCAAGAGAACTTGGCAGCAGCAGTGACCTACTTCCAGAATCATCACCATCAGATGAACTACGCCCTTTACCGCAGCAGACACTATCCGATTGGCTCTGGAGTCACGGAGGCTGCCTGCAAAACCGTGATTAAGCAACGTTTATGGGGTTCCGGGATGCGTTGGAAGGAGAAGGGAGCCGCCGCGATTCTGAGTTTGAGAGCATTGGTCTTAACCTCAACCCGTTGGGATCAATTCTGGAACAAGCTGAATCAATACGGCTTTTCCACTACCCTCTAAGCATATCAAATAGAGGTCGTACCCCTTTCGGAGGCTGGACGGCTGACCATTTCGTGACTCGAAGTGCACTCATTCTCAATAAACAAGGCAAAATCGAGTTAAATTGACAATACCCTGCAAAGACCTGAAAAAAGTTGCTGACGAAGCAGCACAAAATGTTGATTGACTTGTAGGGTCACTGCTGTTAACTAGAAGTACTCACCGCTGCGGTCGATGATTTGAGTTGTACTTGCTTAAGTTGAACACTGATATGACCGTTGTTCTCCAAAATAGCAGCATGTACCTGTTCTATCCGGCTGCATCCAGCTTCCCGGAGTGCCGCCATGATCTCATGATGGGTCAGTTTTTCTTGTTTTAGGGCAGTCTCATCCAGCTGTCCGTTATGAATTAAGACTCTTGGCTGCCCTTCAATCAACGCTTCTATTTTTTTTGATTTGTATGTAGCGAGACTGACTAACCAGTTGAGGCTGACTAGAGTAGTTGCGGAAATCATACCAGCCACCATTGATGTTTCGCCCGCATTCATTGCATTTTGCACGGCATTGCTGAGCACCAGCAGCAGTACCAAGTCAAACGGGGCAAGTTGTCCCACCTGCCGCTTGCCTGAGATCCGCAGGAGCGCTAATAAGAAACCATAGACGAGGAGACTGCGAAGGATTAATTCCCACCAGGGAAGTGTCAAAGCCCACATAAACGATCATGCCTCTTGCTTGAGATCCAGCAGTAGTAGCTACGTTCGTTCAGTCTGCCATTTCGAGACTCAAGCGGGCTGCGTGTAACTACGCTCTAGTAGGGATTGAGTTGGGATACGTGTAAAACAGTGTCACGGATCTTCATAAGCTTCATCATGACTACATTTCAGAGATCGGCGAACGGCTTTACTAGCGAGTTAACCTCCTGGTGCACGACGCAGAAGTTCCTAGCAGAACGCCCATTCCTCCGTTGCCACTGTGCTAATTGAGGAACGAGAAAATCGGACGTTCAGCAGATAACTGATTAGCGATTTAAGCCATTTGTAGTCTAGGGCGCGATCTCGGTCAATCGTTTGCCAGTTGCAGCCTTGCCAGTCCAGCCGATCATCGTCGCGCCGACGATAATCGACACTGCAAGCTTCACCAAGTTTTAGTGACGATCAGACTTCAAAGCTTGCTCGATTTCGGCGATCGCTCTGTCGGTGTCCTTCAGCGCCTCCACTCGTTCTCCTTGAAAGTCATGCGCTCCTTTTTGCAGATCCATTCTTGCCACTTTCAAACTGCGAAGCGCAGCGCGAAGTTCTGGATGCTTTTCGTGAGCAACAGTAGAAGTCATGGACATTGAATTGGGAGTGGTCTGAGCAAAGGTGGCTTTAGCAGAGATGCCCATTCCAGCTAGAAGAACAAAGCCTGTCAATGCCGTTGCAATTTTTTTGTTGAGAATCATGAGTTGTGTTCCTTATGTTTTCATCTGTACGGTTCTATTCTGCCCATTTAGACTCACTGCTCCCAGGGGCATAACCCTAGATTAATTTGCGTGAAAGCGTAACTCCGTAGAACTGTAACTTCCCATCTCACAATTTCTCACGGAACCTAGCGGTTTAGCGATCAGCGTTTAAGACTCGTTGAGCCGTAAGTTTCAGCTCTGGGAATGTGGGAGAAAGAATACGATCGCTCTTTCTGAATTGCCCCACCTGGCAATACTGCTTCCCTTTGAGGGAGAGCACTGTGCTCGTGCTCTGCTGCGGGTCAATCAGCCAATATTTAGGAATGCTCCGCCCTGCGTACTCTTTTCGCTTGTCCACATAATCGCGATCGTAGTTTTTCTGATCACCTGGCTTTCCTGGCGATACGACTTCGACCGCTAAATGTAGCGACCTGCAATATAAATTATTCAAACCTGCAATCAAGACAGTTTCAAACCAGGATTCGTTGCAATTGAACCTGGACTTGATTGCAGGTTTGACGACTTATGATTGCAGGTCACTACAACTAAGGGGAATTACGAGGAGATTATAAATAAGTCCAACTCCTTGAGCTTGGTCTCTAATGTAATCCTCTACTGGAACCCCATCAAGATCAATGACATCGCCGAGAGTCTCAGTTTGCATTCACCCTTCGTTCTATCTGGGCTTTTCTAGTCAACACTAGATGGAATTGAAAGATGTTTCTACAGGAGAGGATGCAACCTACACCTGTAAGGGTGCATCTTTTAGATAATAATTTTCACGATTTTCGATCGGTCATCTACCGAATGCTCCTCTACGCAAGAAGGTTACTCCTTCCCAGACAGCCTCTAATATCATTCCCACATTAAATACCCAGCCATGGTTAGTCAGTTGCCTCCCATTTATTTCTATATCCCTGAAGGCGATTTTCCACCAGGAATGTCGGAGGAGACAGACATCTCTTGGTCAGAATTTGCTCAAGTTCTGAAAACGACAGAATTAGGAAATTCAGTTTATTGCTGGACGCTACAAACTTATTTGCACCTCAAAGCGGCTAATTTTCCCTGCAAATTGGTGGGCAGTCTACCCGAAACTGGAATCATTCTCGCTCACCGAAGTTCTTTACCATTCCATCTAAAACCTCAGCCAAACCAGTTGATCATTTCGATCAAGGCAGACCACGATTGCCATCCTTACGCCCAACTTGAAATTGTGCAAAACCCTAACGATTTAAAGTTTGTTAGAGCAGGGCATTATATTCCGCTTTGGGTACAACCTGGCATCATCCAGCGAAATCCGACATTGGGAGATCGCTTTCTCCATATCGCCTATTTGGGCATCGAAAAAAATCTAGCACCTGAACTACAAGATTCCAATTGGCAAGCCCAAGTCCGCAAACTAGGCTTACAGTGGCATTTGATCAGCGACCCCCAAAAGTGGAATGATTACAGTGATCTGGATGCTGTTTTAGCGGTACGTCGTTTCCAAAATCAAGACGATTACAGTTGGAAACCTGCAACCAAACTCTACAACGCTTGGCATGGAAATGTCTGTGCGATCTTGGGTTGCGAATCGGGCTTTCGCAGCCAACGTCAAACTGAACGAGATTATTTAGAAGTCAATTCTCTAGAGGAGATACTGGTTGCGCTTCAGCAGCTTCGTGATAACCCACTGTTGCGCCGAGAAATGGTAGAAAATGCTCAACGCCGATTAGTAGAAACGATGCCCGGAAATATTCTTAAACAGTGGCAAGATTTTCTGATTGATGTTGCAGTTCCAACCTACGAGCGTTGGCATCGATCTGCTTGGTATCGCCGCCACTATCTCGCTTGTCGTTATCTAGAGATTAAAGAAAATAATCTCAGACCGCAGGCTGTCTACACCCGTGATCAAGAAATTGCAGAATCTGCATTTCTAGAGACTCAAGATTGGGGACTCATCGCACTCATGCGGTCGTATAGAACGATTAAAAGGCTGTTGAGATAATCCTCTCCGGAGGCGTAATTCAGCTAATTTAAGATTGCGACAGCTATAGAATCCATTTTAGATGGTTGTGTCGCAAAGTTTTTAGAGTGACAAACGAACTGTGCTAATCTCGTCGTCTCAAGCGCTCACTCCGAAAAGTTCTTCAATGAACTTCACTTGAGACACCGAACTGTCCTGATCATGTGATTCTTTTTAGGTCATGCTATTCTATAGCCATATCGGTTTTGATGGGAAGCAGCCATCAGACGTAAGGGGGAAAGTTCGGTGTAAGTCCGGCGCTGTCCCGCAACTGTGAGGAGAGTTTTTTATTCTCTGAGTCAGAATGCCCGCCGATCGTTGTTCATATTCACTTCTATCTGCGAGGTACAGATAATGTCTAAACAATGTTTTCGGGTTCGATCAAAAAATAGAGAGTCGAACAATGGCGGCAAACAGGTTACGGCATAATTGCCTAACTGCCATTGCTCTTACGATTAGCCTCATCCACAGCAGCGAGATCATATTGCTGTGGAGCATATCAATGGACAGTGCTTTGGGCGATCGCGCTTTTTGCCTTCTACGCCTGCTTAGGACTGGAGCATCAGCTCTGTACGGCGTACTTTCCACTGAATCATTGAATTGCTCCGATTGTTAAATGTCGAGCTCATTCACCTCGCTACACCTGAAGCAAAGCACGCTGATTTTCTACAGCGTGCCACATCTGCCTGAAGAACTTTGAACATCCCTCATGTCAACAATCGGCACTGAGCGCTGTCTGCTGGCAGCCCTGAGAACTCTTATCCCACATCTACGGAGAACACAATGGTATCAATCCTGAAACAGGTTTTGAATGATAGCCCGCGCCATGTGCGTCGTAAGCTCGCGAACCTGTACGGCTTTCTATTGACCGCTAATGTTTTAGTGTGGATGCTAGCACTGTTCGCGTTTCACAACTATCCCTTGCAGTTGGGAACCGCAGTGTTAGCGTATAGTTTTGGTCTACGCCATGCGGTCGATGCGGATCATATTGCCGCGATCGACAATGTGACTCGCAAGTTGATGCAGGAGAACAAGCAACCGATCGCAGTCGGATTCTTCTTTTCTCTAGGGCATTCGATGGTTGTAATTGCGATGTCGATCGCCGTTGCGCTCACGACTGGCTTTATCCAAAACGATTTTCCAGCCTTAGAAAAAGTCGGCGGACTGATTGGGACTTCGGTTTCAGCTTTATTTTTACTGGCAATTGCGATCGTTAACCTCTTTGTTCTCTGGGATGTGTTTGAAGCCTTCCAAATCGCCAAAAACGGCGGGGCTTATAATGAACAATCTCTAGACGAATCGCTGAATCAGCGGGGCTTAATGGGACGCTTTTTCCGCCCACTTTTTCGGCTCATTACCAAAAGCTGGCATATGTTTCCACTGGGCATCTTGTTCGGCTTGGGGTTTGATACAGCCACAGAAGTAGCGCTACTGGGCATTTCTGCAAGTCAAGCGTCGCAAGGGTTATCCATTTGGTCGATTTTGATCTTTCCAGCACTCTTTACGGCGGGGATGTCTTTGGTCGATACCACAGATGGAGTACTGATGTTGGGTGCTTACGGTTGGGCGTATGTCAAACCCATCCGTAAGCTCTACTACAACATGACGATTACGCTGGTTTCAGTTCTCGTGGCTTTATTAGTCGGTGGGATTGAAGCGTTAGGTCTGATTGCGGATCAGTTGCAGTTAAAAGGAGGCTTCTGGGATTTTATCGGTTCTTTAGACGATAACTTTGGAGTGATTGGATATTGCATCATCGCCATCTTTATTCTGAGTTGGCTGATTTCAACCGTCGTCTATCATCTCAAAAAGTACGATGATATTGAAGTCAGATGAATCCTGACGACGCAAATAGTCATTAGACTTCTTGCACGAATCGATTTTTAGCGCGATTTTCGGTTGTGCTGCAAGAAAGTCTGGCTACGCTACAGGTAGAGTAGGGGAGCTTTGAAACTCGAATCTTTCCTACCATGAGTAGCGTACTTCATTTTTTTGCGACAGAACCGCTTACTCTGACCCCGCTCACTTTAAGGGCATGTAAACATCCGTAATCGTTTCTTTCTCCTTCACGTTTTTGCCGACATTGACGTAGTGAAAGATGAATGGAGCACCAGAGAGCGATTCCCTGCTACTGGGTAACCACTCATCATATAGATATGCCGCTGCCTTATTGCTAGAGCGCGAACCGATATCGCGGGCGAATGCACATCGCAGACTAGGGATAGTCATCTCATGAATGCCGTAGGAGTTTGCACCCACATCCCGATCAATGGAGAGACAGAAGTCCACACGATGCTCTTTGGGATTGACCGTTCTCGGATCAGTATAGTGCAAGCCATAGCTTCGATACTTCGCTTGATCAAGTAGACGATTCGCAAGTTTCCACGCTATCAGCTTGCGTGCCGTGTCGTGTTCGTGTTGCGGTGACCCCACATGAGTGATTGCTGCCACTCTCGTTTCTGGAAACATCGCAATGCGTACTTTCATGAAGCTCCTCTTCAAGGACAGCCTAACGCTAAGCTCATCCGCCGCCGAAAGCGGGATGACCGAAGTGAGCTTGCGAGCATAGGGAATGGATCTGTAGGCGATCGGGTACAGCGCCTTGTTAGGCGGATTTAAGAAACCTGATTGCTCTGGGCTAACTCACTGCGGAAAACTGTAGCTCACCGCCATTAAGGAAGCAAGTTTTGTTGAAAAGCGTAATATCCAGCAGATTGGGTGAGCGCACGTCATTAAGACTTGGAAAACCTCCGACCAAAAAAGTATAAGAACGAGCAATCTGTGAAAGAAACACTATTATGAGACCGCGTTCGCTTGCGAATGATTTTAACGCGCAACCCTGAACTTATGGTTCAGGGTTGTCGCGCTTCTGATCCAGGAGTTGTCGATAATCAACAACGACTATTGTGCCTTCTGGCATATCCAAAAGCTGTGCCATGATTTATTCAGCATTGATTTTATTGGAAGTATCAAATTTGAATAGATTGCTAAATTCCGCGGGGTCTTCTCCAATACTTTTGAATAAATCGAGGACATCAGCCGCGTTGTATTCCAGCGTGAAGAACACTCCTTGTCGTCCTGATTTCATGCTTCAACGGTGAGTCCGAGACTTAATTGAGTTTTACCCTGCCCCGGACGCGCTCCCAAGATCATCAAATCTCCGGGCGACAAACAGGCAAACAGTGAACTTGCTTCCTGAGCTAAATTGTTCATTTGTTTCTTGTTGGCTCTCATATTTCACTGTCGCCTTCAGAAGTATAATAGCGCGCAGCCAAGCCGCGCAAGTCGCCTAACGCTCTAGGGCAAACGCATGAAAATTACTGAGCCAAGATTTTGAGGAGATAGCCGTGATTCCATCCTGCCCTCTTGTGCTTCGCTGCGCTATTCGCTCTAGTTGAGGTTATGTCGCAAATACTTTTTAGTGACAAACCAAGTATCTCGTTCGCATTCCGTTAAGCGCTAATTCCAAAGAGTTCTGCAATAAATTTTACTTGAGACATACTGTCCCCTCTGCGGATTTCCTTCCCTTGTTCTCTGCAAATCATACTCATTGCTTCGATGCCTCTTAAGGTTCGTCTTGCCGTATTGAATGACCCAAATCTCATCATTGGTTTAGTCAATCGCTTGATGTTGCGGTGATCCTGCTCAATGATGGTATTCATGGATTGACTCTGCCGTAATTCTGTCTCGGCTGCCAGGGCTTCATCCGCTTTCAACGCTTTGACTGCCACCGGATAGGCAGCACTTTTATCGACGGTGATCACTCGTGGAGTTTGAGTATGAGCTGCCTTCAGCCCTTTGCAAAAAAACCGGGCTGCGGCTTTGCCGTCCCGCTTGGCACTCAGTCTGAAGTCCAAGGGGTTGTCGATCGAATGCACCAATCGGTAAAGAGATTCTCCACTCCTTTGATGGGGATGTACGTCTCATCCACCCGCCAAGAATCGTTGGTCTGGTTCAGATGAGATCGAACGCGTTTGTCCAGTTCTGGGGCGTAGCTCAATCCCCACCGATGGAGGGTCGAATGTCCACCTCCACTCTTTGTTCCGCCATCATCTCCTCTCAATCTCAGTAGCTCAGAGCGTAGCGACAGTCCCCCCGCTCATTCAACACAATGATTTCGGGCAAGAAGTGTTTCCACTTAAACAGAGAGGGGGATGCCTTTTAGGGTAAGGTTAAAGAAAATTGAGCTTCCACACCTGATCGTTTTTGCGACATAACCAAGCTTCTTGGGCAGTCCGACAATGCCACTATCCTTCAACCTGAGTAGTTACACTTCTTTAGGGCTATCCCCTGAACCCGATGGGCAATACTGGACTCGAACCAGTAACATCCTGCTTGTAAGGCAGGCGCTCTACCATTGAGCTAATCGCCCGATTGATCAAATCTATTGTATCAGATAGCGCCAGTTGTCTATAGGATCTAATCTAGAATTCTTCGCGCCTTTACCCTCATGCCTTCTGGTCGCACTCACGACAGCATCACCCTCTGGAGTCTGCCCTTCGTCGCCGGAAGTGCTTTTGCGTTGACCCAAAGCGGCAACCTAACCCTTGTGGTTTCGGGTGCATTTTTAGTCGGCGGATTGATGTTTGGACCCGATTTAGATATCTACTCACAACAATATAAGCGGTGGGGGCTTTTGCGGTGGATCTGGTTGCCCTATCGTAAGAGTATGCGTCACCGATCGTTCTTTTCTCACGGGCTGATTGTGGGCACGATCGTCCGAATTCTTTATCTCTCGGTCTGGGTGGCGATCGTAGGCACTGTTCTGATTTTGAGTGTAGCGATCGCTCAACAGACTTTGGGCACGATCGACCACTGGCAGACATTCGCTCAACAGGGATTTGAGAATAGTATTGAAATGCTAAGGAAATCGCTACAGCAGCATCCTGGCGAATGGATTGCAAGCATAATCGGATTGGAATTAGGTGCACTCAGTCACAGTGCTAGTGATTGGCTGGTGTCTGCTTATAAAAAGAAACTGAAAAAGATTGGTAGAAACCGGGCGAAAGGATGAGCGATAAAGTAGAGACTGTCAATTCTGCTGAAGGACTTACCATGATTCCATCGAACCAAACTGCAACTCTCGACGCGCTGCAACATCTCATTGAAGTCGTTGCCAAACTACGATCGCCCAATGGGGGTTGCCCGTGGGACTTAGCCCAAACTCGCGAAACGTTGGTTCCTTACGTAATTGAAGAAGCCTATGAAGTGGTGGACGCGATTCGCAGTGGAGACAATGACGCGATCGCGGAAGAGTTAGGCGATCTGTTGCTGCAAGTGGTGCTGCAAGCGCAGATTGCGGGTGACGAGAGGCAGTTTGATCTGTCGTTGGTGGCGCAAAAGATTAGTGAAAAACTGATTCGACGGCATCCTCACGTGTTTGCTGACGTAACGGTTGAGAATTTAGATGAGATTCATCGCAATTGGGAGCAAATTAAAGCGGATGAAAAAGGGCAAGACTTTGCAGAAACACAGCGATTAACCTATCAGCTAAAACGCTATGTCCGATCGCTCCCGCCACTAATGGCAGGCATGAAGATTTCTAAAAAAGCCGCTGCTGCTGGGTTTGAGTGGAACTCGATCAACGATGTTTGGGCAAAATTTCAAGAGGAATTAGCAGAATTTCAACACGCTCTCGCGCACGAAGATAAAGCTGCCCAACAAGCAGAATTAGGCGATGTGTTTTTTACCCTGGTCAATCTTGCTCGCTGGCACGATCTCGATCCCTCAGAAGCCGTGCAGGGCACAAATCAGAGATTCATTCAACGATTAATGCAGATCGAAGCGGTGGTTGATCGTCCGCTTGCAGAATACAGCCTGGATGAGTTGGAACAGTTTTGGCAGCAAGCCAAGACAACCCTTGCCCAAGAACGAGCCGCAAACGATCAAGAATGAGCAATGCCGTAGAGAGGTTTTGTGGAACGTCTCACCGATTTCGCAATGACCCACGATCGCTCACAGCCAAAAACAAAATTGGGATGAGAACCCGCGATCGCTCTAAATCTCTACGGAAACTTAAAGCTCAGTACCTAAGAACTGTGGGTTAACTAGACGCAGAAATCGAAGCAACAAGGGACTAAGTTCCTTCTAGACTATTTGTGTAGAGCGGTAGCAAGCGGATGAAACGTCTACCGAGAATTTACTGAATTTATTTTTTTAATCCACAATTCTGGTGTACTATAAACACCTAAATTCACGCATCCATCATCTCATCAGGGGTTCTCTACAATGTCTGTGCTGCCACTTGAAGTCATTGAACAATATCAATTAGAAGAAGTTGAGCCAAATTTTAATCGCGGTAACGCTCATCTTATTTATTTCTTACAAGAAGATCTGTGTCTTGCCCAATCGTCGATCGCGATGGCAATTCGCTATGCTAAACAAGAGCGCGGACCGTTGCCGATGGTGCTTTGGCAATATGGATTGGTGTCTCTAGAGCAGCTTAACCAAATCTTAGACTGGCTAGAAAAATAATCTTCTATTGCCGACTCATCTTGTTGAGGAGCCAGAGCGAGGTGGCGATCGCCACGAAATGCGCCAAAATCACGTTAATGCTGGCTTGCACTACGAGAATATCGAGAGGTTTAATGAACTTCGATTGGTCGGTGTTGATAAACCCTGCGGCTCCTTGACTCAAAGCTTTGCCAAACAGCAGACCGATAATCGCTTCGGCTCCGAGTAGCGCCAGCAAAATTCCGACTAGACTTGCGATCAATCCGGTTCTCAACGCTTGAATTGCGTCTGCTTTTTTAGGACGGGTAGAGGCAGCGCCCTGCAAGCGACGACCAATCGGAATGTAGCGAAACACTGCCCAATACATATTAAAGCCCAGCGCTATAATGCCGCAGACGGTCAAAACCACGCCAATATTTGTTCCAGGATTGTTGGCTGACTCGACTCCTCGACTTGCGATCGGAGCAAACAGCAAAATCGCACCCGATACGATCGTCAACACAAGCTGCGACCAAAAGCTAATCCACCCTGTGAGTCGGAAGGTGCTGGCAATTTGCTTGAGCGTGGGTGAAGAATCAGATTGTGTCATGACAGTGCCTCCCGTCAGAACAAGATTGACGGACTACAAGCAGTCTCGCATATTTGAGGGATCTGAAGCCAATCAAAATCCTTTGAGCGGGCACTCTAGGAAGAGCACTTCTTAGACGATATGAATCTTTCTCGACTTCCCCTTTCGGTGACCGATATTCGATCAGCCTTCCAACAAATTTGGGGATATGACGACTTCCGATCGCCGCAGGGTGAAATCGTTGAGACGTTGCTCTCTCAAACGGATGCTCTGATCATCATGCCTACAGGCGGCGGCAAGTCGATTTGCTTTCAGCTTCCGGCGTTGATGCAAACTGGACTGACGCTCGTGGTTTCGCCGCTCGTTGCTCTGATGGAGAACCAAGTGCAGGAGTTACGGCAGCGTCATTTACCTGCGGCATTGCTGCACAGCGAGCTTTCTGCCCCACAGCGTAAACAAGTGCTTTGGGCGATCGAGGCTCAACAGCTTCGACTGCTTTATCTCTCGCCCGAGACGCTTTTGAGTGTCCCAGTTTGGCAGCGACTTTGTGATCCCCGATTGCAAATCAACGGCATTATTTTGGATGAGGCGCACTGTCTGGCGCAGTGGGGGGAGGCATTTCGACCTGCTTATTATCGACTGGGGGCAGTGCGATCGGCACTCTTACAGCACAAACCCACCGGAACTCGAATCGCGATCGCTGCCTTCACTGCAACGGCTGATCCTCAAGTTCAGCAAGTCATCGAGCGAGTTTTACAGTTACAGAATCCGCAGATCTTCAGGCTGAATCCCTATCGCAGCAATCTCAGTCTGACGGTTCGATCTGTGCAGACTCCGAGAGGACGACGACAAGGATTGCTGACGTTCATTCAGGCTCAACCGAGACAAGCGGGGTTAGTGTATGTGCGGACGCGGCGAGACAGCGAAGAACTATCAGATTGGTTGAGACAGAAGGGGTCTAAAACGGCAGCTTATCATGCGGGGTTGGGAGCTAGCGATCGTCGCCAGGTCGAGCAAGCTTGGCTCAATGATGAGCTTCAGTTTGTGGTATGTACCTGTGCGTTTGGTATGGGCATAAACAAGTCGAATGTCAGATGGATTGTTCACTTCCATGCGCCGTTTTTGCTGAGTGAATATGTGCAGGAAATCGGACGAGCGGGACGAGATGGCAAACCTGCAAAAGCGTTAACGCTGGTGAGTGGCTGGCTCGATTCGGAAGATCAACAGCGCTGGAAATTTTTTGAAACCCAAGGACAATCACAGCAGCAAACGGCAGAGAAACTTCTGAAAAAACTCCCCCAGCAGGGAAACGTAACTGAGGTTGCCAAGCAATTCAAAGAGAGTCCGATCGCGCTTTCACGATTACAGAGTCTTGGACAGTTAACGTGGTCTGACCCCTTCCACTATACAATTCATCAATCTGACCGTTCTCAAATGTCAAGCCAGTCTAACTCGACGCAACCAATGCGAGACTATCTTAAAACGCGGGGATGTCGCTGGAGCTTTTTGCTACGGGCATTTGGATTTGGAGAAGAGGCGACGGGCTTTAAATGTGGCAGGTGCGATCGCTGCAAATAAGAATGACTTCAATAAAGCGATTCAATAACATGGAGAACTTGAGTGAGGGATCAGTCGGACTTACCGGGAACGGATTGGGAGTCCTGATCGAATTGAGGGACTGATCCCCCACTAACGGTCGATCGGTAGTTCTCGTTGAATCGACTTGGGTGATGCCCACTAACTTGCCGCCATCGACAACCAGAAAACGGCGATCGTCCTTTCATCGTTGATTCACACTAGCGTTTTTACGATCAGTTGGCTTCTACCGATGCCTGGATCTCGGTTTCTTCTAGAAAGAGCGCCGATAACGTCTCTGCTTGAATTTCTCGTTCTTGAACCAGCAGACTGCCGAGATGAATGATGGCTAACCCGACCGCTGCAATCGAGACAATATAACTATGAATTGCATAGAGGTGTTCAATAGTCACCGTTCCAACTGCGCCGCCTCCGGTGAGAATGTCTCTTAACTGCGTCCCAATTAGGGGAATCGCTTCAATCGTGCCTAATTCAATTTTGAGCCGCCAAAACCCAAGCTGATTCCACCCTAAGATCATCGCTGTCCAAGCAAGCCCGATCGCGGACAGCGTGAAGAAAATGCCGCTCATCCAAGCAGTCAGCCAACTAGGACGAAATCGCTCACCCAAAAACATCACTACAATTTGAATCAATGCCACTCCGATCACCCAATTACCAGACAGGCTGTGCATTGTGTGGACGAGCCAACCGTAGGGAACGTCTGTGTCAAGAGACTTGAGAGACTGATAGGCTCCGCCTGCTGCTGGCTCATAATAAAAGGCTAAAAGAATGCCGCTACTGGCTGCAATCAGGGTCAATGTCAGCGTTGCTACTGCCAAAATTGTCGATAGTCGTCTGAAGATGAAGGGGAGTGAAACGTCTTTCATGAGCAGTACACTCGTTTTGCTGGGTTATGTGTACGTTGATTAAGTTAAGCTGACTTACTTCTAAAGATACAAAACTTTATACTTCGTTTGCTCTCTCTAAACGCAGAGATCGCGATCGCTCACGCCAAATAATTCATCCACTGCGGCACCACGTCTGGAGAGCCATACCAAACCCCGCCCGATCGAGGTGAATGTCTAACGTGGTCAAGGGTCAGATTTTCTGCTTCGTCTAAATGAGCGGACTCGATCGGACAAATTCCATCTCCCCACTCGTTTCCTTTGCCGCAGGTTAACTGATAGCTGCTATGCGCCAACCAACTGCCCGGACGACGTTCTCCATAAATTGCTTTACCCGCCACACAGACATAGTTCACGTCTGAATAAAACGCACCGGGATAGGTCAGATTGACAAAATCTAGATTCGTGCGAGTCCAGCGCTCAAAACTGGTGTGTGGAGTTCCTAACGTAAGCAGGTTAGATACGACAGAATGGGCTTTCCAAACATAAGTACGGTTCGCCAAAACTCCGTGCACATCATAGAGATACTCACCCAAATAAATTCGAGAAATCCAACCACCGGCTGAGTGCCCAATCAAATTAATTTGCGACGAGTCATAGTCTTGCCTTACTTGCTCAACCGTTTGATGAAGTCGCTCTAAAATCGGCAACACCGATCGTCCGCCTAGCGTGGGCAGCCAATCTCGCCTGATCAGAGGCACAATTATGGTCGGATAGCCTGCCTCAATCAAAATTTGCTGAAGACCTTGATAGTCGATCGCACCTGCAAGATATCCGGGCAAAATCACAGTCGGTAACGGCATAAATAGAGGCTGACAACAGAGTTATTTATAGATTTAACGCTGGGAATAGTGGAAACAAAAAAATATTGCCACTTCTCACGCTAGGGGTATCATGAAAAGGTTAGGAGCTAGAGACCAGTGTTAGGCTGGCTCGTAACTTGATTTTAATTTGAAACGTCTGATTAGAGGATCGCCTCTGACAGAGTTGTTCTCTCAGTGTTCTGTACTTTATGCGATGTCCTTCTTGTCATCATCCAGATAATCGTGTGCTTGAGTCACGATCGGCAGAATCAGGTCAAAGTGTGCGGCGGCGGCGTGAGTGTTTAAGGTGCACTCACCGATTTACGACCTATGAACGCATTGAGTTTGTGCCGATCGTGGTGCTAAAGCGCAGTGGAGAACGCGAATCATTCGATCGCTCAAAACTCTTGCGAGAACTGGTCAGAGCGTGCGAAAAAACCACGATTATGGAATCGCGCGTCGAAGGGTTAGCCGAAGAAATTGAGTCTGACCTTCAGCAGCGAGTTGGGCGAGAAGTCACTAGCGCTGAGATTATTGAACTGGTGCTGCACCACCTGCGATCGCTCAACGAAGTTGCCTATATTCGTTATGCCTCGATTTATTGTCAATTTGACGGCATTCAAGATTTTGTAGATGCGATTGACCAACTCTACGATCGCGTCGAGCCACCCAACTCTGAGGCGCTGTCAGAAGTGAATGTTCTTAATCGCTAGTTAATACACTGTTTCTGCACAAGTTCAGTTGCTATTCTAAAGAAGCCGTCTTGCGGCTAAGGTTCTTGTGCAGTCATTGTCTATGTCTCAGCCGACTCTTTTTAACCAACTTGAGACCGCCCTTCAGTGTGAAACGATTGGGCAGTTAGCCGTTGGTAACGCCATTCTATCTATAGGGTCAGCGCATGGAGTTTTGCTCAGCGACCTTGAAGATCAGATTCCAGTGATAGAGTCAAAACTGGCTCCGATCGTGCAAGTTCCCCGCATCTTCTCAAGTCTAATTGGTCGGCAGACTGAGATTGAATCGGCAGTTGTCGCCCTAGAAGCCAAACAAACTGTCGAGATCTACGGTCAAGCCGGAATTGGCAAATCAGTGTTGCTGCGCTATCTAGCACATCGTCCTGAGTTGACTTTGTCGTATCCAGACGGAATTTTTGACTTGAGTTCAATTGGGTCCGTTAGCGATCGGTTACAAACCCTATTTGATGCACTTTATCTCAGTTGTCCGCCCGTCAAACTGTCAGCAAGTGACCTTCATCAAGCGCTTCGCGATCGGCAGATGTTGCTGTTGCTAGATGATGACGAGCTAACGGCAACTGATCTTCAGCAACTCATTGCTACATTGCCCAACAGCACATTCTTAATTGCTTCCCGCGATCGTCGCTGTTTGAAAGAGCAATCGCTTAGACTAAATGGCTTGTCGCTGCAAGACAGTGTGATTTTGATTGAGCAAGAGCTAGGACGGTTTGCCCCACAAAATGTTGGAAGAGCCTCGCCCCCCCTACTTCCTCAAGCCAAGACGATCGAATCGCTTTGGAGACTTTTGCAAGGGCATCCGCAACAGCTTTTGCAAGTGGCAGCGCTGGCACGAGAAGACAAGATGTCTCTAGAGACTGTGTTGAGCCAACTTCAGGCTGACAATCTCAACTCATCGCTGACGCGGCTGATTCTTGCCTCACTACCCAAACCTCAACGCTGGATTATGGCAGTCTTAGTGGCGATGGGGCATGTCGGGTTACTACCCGAACAGATTGCAATGATTACGGGTCCGCCCAATCCTTTACCGAGTCTGCAAGCCCTGATGCAACGTCATCTGCTTCAGATTGAGGGGCACCACTACTGTTTATCATCTAGCCTGGTTGACGTTCTGCAAAAAGCCTCACACTCGGCTCCCTGGATGGAAAAAGTGTTGGCTCACCTACTGCCTTGGGCAGAAAACCATCGGCAATTGCCCGATATCTTGTTCGCAGAACGAGCAACCCTAATTCACACCATTCAGTGGGCAATCAGTCAGAGTCGATGGGCAGAAGCTCTGCAACTCGTGCGATCGCTAGAAAGCGCACTAGCACTCAGCAAACAGTGGGGAACCTGGCAACGAATGCTCAATTGGGGTTTGCAAGCAGCTTGGGCGTTAGAAGATTCTGCCAGTGAAGCTTGGGGGCTGCATCAACTTGGCACCTTAGCGTTCTGCCAGGAAGAAGTTACGACCGCTTATGATGCCCTCACAGCCGCAATCAACTTGCGATCGCTGTTAGCCGACGAGACGGGTGAGAGAGTCACTCGCCACAACTTGAATCGTCTGAAGAAGATCACCCTACCGACCCAAGAGGGCACTCAATCGAGATGGGTCGTTAACCCGATCGGGGTTTACTTGACGTTAGCGTTAATGAGCTTTTTGGTGCTTGTGTTGTCTGGGCTGGTAGGGTTAGCCATCACAAATCACTTTGGTCAGCCTGTTCCATCAGTTCAAAACGCAGTTCAACATAAAGTGATGCCTGCCCGAAAATAGTGGCTGCTTTGATTCCATCGCGGTCGCCAGACCCCCGGCTCCTTCAAAGACCCCCGACTCTTTGAAGAAGCCATTGGAGTATTTACGATTCGGGATGACCGGGTTGCCCTTTTTCGATCGCTTTGTGAATCAAATCATCACTGACGTTGCCGTGTGCCCCTGTCTCGTGCCCGATCGTTTTTGCCATATTGAGAAAGTCACCTGGATCGCCTGTTGGTTCTGCCTTAAATTCGGCTGCTTCAGGGTCGTGCATCTCAACGGCATGAGCAGTGACTTTTTCGGCGGCTGCTTTTCCTTCACCCGTGCGATCGATCTCACTAACGCTAAATTCTTTTGAGGCTTCATAGTCTGACGAAACATCAACTTGAGGAGCCGGAAGACTACCTTCCGCGATTTCTTCTGAGACTTGTTGAGCGTCGTAACTCTGAGACGGATTCAAATCACTATTGGTTTCTGGCATAAAAAGCTCCTGTTATCGATTTGTTTGAGAAGATTTTTGAGAGAAGTTCGGGTTCTAAGTTGACCCCTTTCGCTGTAACACTACCAGAGTGATCCCAGCTTTTTTAAGCTATCTGAAGACAGATTATAATGCTCTCTCATTGGGCTGATCTCCTGCTTTAGAGAGGGGATCAAGTTCGGTCGGTAGGTAGTCGCTAGAGAACTACAAGTCCTGGTAAATCTCTAAAATCAACAGAAATTACTTAAGGGAGATGATTATGGCTGAGTCTGCAAATCGTGGCACAGTGCGATCTCAATATATTGATGAAAAGGGGCAAAAAGCGATCGAGTCTTATGACAAGTTAAATATTGACGGTAAATTAGCGTTTCTGTATTACGTTTACGAAAAAATGGGCGACTCGATCACTCCTGCGGCTCCTGCGGCGGCTGAGCCAGAGTTAGCGCCAATTTTGCTAGGAGATTTTTATCATCTTTCTCACGAAAACCAACTCAATGTGATGCGCGACATTGTGAATGGCGCTGACACCGATTATTCCCGCAACTATGGGGCGCTTAAAGAAAATAATCAACTTTTGGTTTGGTATGCCTGGGCGCAAGCGATGGGCGAGTCAGTGGTAGGAATGCCTGAAGGCTACAGCGCATCTGAAGCGATCACAGGCGCATTAGGTCAAGTCGAAGGACTCGATTTTGATCAGCAGATCTCTTTATTGAGAGAGATCGCTGGCACGATGGGCTATACCGAGGTGCATGAGATCGAGACACAGGCACAGACTGGAAAAACCTCAAGCCTGTAGATTTATTAGGACATTGATTTAGAAGAATAAACCAGCTTAAATCAATCGCGAGGTTAGGGGAATTTGAATCTCCTAACCTTACGATCGTGAAATGGAACTTCGACTAAAGCGAGTGAGTTAAGTTTCCTAACCGTGAGTTGTCAGATTTGCTGGCAGAGAACCTTTTTAGACCAGAGCGCAGACTCAGAACGCTATAATGGGAGCCCCCTTAAAGTATGGCTGATTCCCTCTAGCTCAGGGCTGATCTCTGAGTCCCCTGTAGCTTTGCCGCTCTACGCTTTACAATAAGTAATATGACCAGGGCTAGTGAAAGGGAATCCTCGATAGTTCGAGTGATTGAAATCCAGCCTGTACTGATTGCAAAAGCAACATCATTTTCCTTGTAAAGAACGCTTGCAGGTGGTCAACCCACGGTTTGTCGCATTTAATCTAAACAGCAACTATGAAAGACCTCACTCGGTATCGAAACATTGGCATCTTCGCTCACGTCGATGCTGGCAAAACCACTACCACAGAAAGAATCCTGAAATTAACGGGTAAGATTCACAAAATCGGTGAGGTGCACGAAGGCGCGGCGACGACAGACTTCATGGCGCAAGAGCAAGAGCGTGGGATCACGATTCAGTCGGCTGCGACCACCTGCTTTTGGAACGACCACCAGCTAAACATCATCGACACGCCTGGACACGTCGATTTCACCATTGAGGTTTACCGTTCTCTTAAAGTGCTGGATGGCGGCATTGGGGTATTTTGCGGTTCAGGTGGAGTTGAGCCACAGTCAGAAACCAACTGGCGCTACGCCAACGACTCAAAAGTGGCTCGAATCGTTTACATCAACAAGCTCGATCGCACTGGCGCAGACTTCTATCGGGTCGTCAAGCAAGTAGACAAAGTGCTGGGCGCAAAACCGATAGTGATGGTGCTGCCGATCGGGGTTGAAGAAAAGTTTTGCGGCATGGTCGATCTCCTAACCCGCAAAGCCTGGGTATGGGATGAGTCGGGCGATCCAATGGGCTACGAGATTAAAGAGGTTCCTGCCGATATGGTTGAGGCAGTCGAATCTTATCGCGAGCAATTGGTTGAACTGGCGATCGAGCAAGACGATGACCTGATGGAACAGTATCTAGAAGGCAACGAGCCAGATATCGACTCGCTGAAGCGCTGCATTCGTAAAGGCACCCGTGACCTGGTGTTTTTCCCGACCTACTGTGGTTCGTCGTTCAAAAATAAAGGCGTACAGTTGGTGTTAGATGCAGTAGTTGACTATCTGCCTAACCCAATGGAAGTGATTCCGCAGCCTGAAGTCGATTTAGAAGGAAACGCAACGGGCACGTTTGCTGTCGTCGATCCAGAAAAGCCACTCCGCGCCCTTGCCTTTAAGATCATGGACGATCGCTTTGGTGCGCTCACCTTTACGCGCCTCTATTCGGGCAAGATCTCGAAGGGTGACACTGTGCTTAACACGGCGACGGGCAAGACCGAGCGGATTAGCCGTTTGGTAGAGATGCACGCCAACTCTCGCGAGGAAATTGACTCGGCTCAGGCGGGTGACATCATCGCGATCGTCGGCATGAAAAACGTTCGCACTGGACACACCATCTGCGATCCCAAACATCCCGCAACGTTAGAGCCGATGGTCTTCCCTGACCCTGTGATCTCAATCTCGGTCAAACCCAAGACCAAAGGCGGCGAAGAGAAGATGGGAGCAGCACTCACTAAAATGGTGCAAGAAGACCCATCATTCCACATGATGACCGATGAGGAGAGCGGCGAAACCATTCTCAAAGGAATGGGCGAGTTGCACCTCGACATCAAAGTGGATATTTTGAAGCGCACCCACGGGGTAGAGGTGGAAGTCGGCGAACCCCAAGTGGCTTATCGCGAGTCGATTACCAAGCGCCTCGAAGATGGCTATATCCACAAGAAGCAGTCAGGCGGTTCGGGTCAATATGCGAAGATCAGCTATGTGATCGAGCCAGGCGAACCCGGTAGCGGCTTCCAGTTTGAGTCAAAAGTGACGGGTGGCTCAGTGCCTAGAGAATATTGGCCTGCTGTTGAGAAAGGCTTTGAAAGCTGCACCGATAAAGGTGTGTTGGCTGGCTTCCCCTGCATGGACTTGAAGTTCACGCTTTTAGAAGGGGGATTTCACCCAGTTGACTCGTCCGCGATGGCGTTTGAAATTGCTGCTAAAGCTGCCTATCGTCAGTCGGTTCCTCAAGCCGGTCCTCAATTGCTTGAACCGATCATGAACGTCGATGTGTTTACACCCGACGACTACATGGGGGATGTGATCGGGGATCTTAACCGTCGCCGGGGCATGATGAAGTCTCAGGAAACTGGACAAACTGGCGCGCGCATCAAAGCAGATGTGCCGTTGAGTGAGATGTTTGGCTACATTGGCGACCTGCGAACCATGACCTCTGGACGTGGACAGTTCTCAATGTCGTTCTCACATTATTCACCTTGTCCTAGCAATATTGCTGAGGAAGTAATCAAAGCCACCAAAGAGCGTCAAGCCGCTCTATAAGAGACTAGCTCAGGGATATCGATGAATTTGGTATCCCTGTAGCCATTCTTAGATTGCGATAGTTTTCGGCAGTGTGAATATCTCGATCGTGCCTTTTCCCAGGAGAGACGCTCATACTACAGACTCTCACCAATGACTTAAAGGCATTAATGTAAGGCAGTCCATCGGTATCGATTGCTTATGGAGCTAAATTCTCTTTCCACAGAACTTATTCTCATTGAACCTCCTTTTAGCTTGGGGCATCTCTCTTTAGACTGGCATCCCCAGCCGGGAGCCTATCTAGAATTTGAGGATCAGACTTATGTGGTGTTAGAGCGTCGGCATCGCTATTTGCTTAAGTCAGGACGCTATCAGCTTCATAAGATTGCGCTTTATGTTCAGAAATTTGATGCCCCCACTGATGTCAGCTTATTAGACGGGCGATGGGTAATTGGTGATATTACCTGTTTGTATAATGCTCGATTGGAGCTGCTGCGATGCGCTATCAATCCGAGCGGGTCGTGCGATCGCTGTGTGCATCATCAGCCTCTCTAAAATCCCTATCTGAAGCACGATGACAGGAAGTGGCACCCCGATAAGATAGAGATGCTGCAAATAAGATTTGACCCCCGATGAATGCACCGCGTCCAACTTCACCCCAATCGCAGAACACGGAATCTCATCCGATCGTTCAAGCAATCAACTTTAGCACAGAGCTACTGAGTGCAACTATTGCGATCGCTAAAGGGGCTACCGATCAAGCTATTCGTTTGGTTAGCAGCACCACGACAGAAGCCGGAGATGCGATCGGGGTTCTTGCAAAAATACCAGGGCTAGACAACCCTCTTGTGCAACGAGTGGCGAGTGTGTTGAGACTCGATTGGTTGCTGGGCATAGCAGGTCAAGTCGATGTCGAAAAAGCAAAATCCACCGTTCGAGCACTCCAGCAGCAATACCCGAAAGAATCGTCTAGCCAGATTGTGCATCGATTGATGGTCAAAAAAGCCATTGATGCTGGAAAAATCGGATTCATGAGCAGCTTGATTCCTGGATTTGCGGTGGCACTGTTGGCGATCGACCTTGCTGCCACAACTGCCCTGCAAACTGAACTTGTCTATGAAATTGCTGCTGCTTATGGGTTAGATTTGCACGATCCAGCGCGGAGAGGTGAAGTATTAGCGATCTTCGGACTGGCATTGGGTGGGGGCAACGCCTTGAAAGCAGGCTTAGGCTTTTTGCGAAACGTGCCGCTGGCAGGAACCCTAATTGGAGCCAGCACCGACGCAACCATTCTTTACTCCGTTGGCTACGCAGCGAGTCGCTTTTATGAAGCTAAACTGAATGCAGACGGTGATGAACCGACCACAGAAACTCTAAAAGCAATTCAACAAGAAAGCGAACAATATTTGAATGCTGCGATCGCGCAACAAATTATAATGGATCAAATTCTGGCGCACATGATTTTAGCCAGCTATCCCAACAAAACGTGGGAAGACATTTTGCCAGAATTGAAAACGCTGCAACTTGACTCAAACTCCCTTAAAACCATCGAAATGAATCTGCAAACTCCTCAGCCATTGAACCGAGTTTTGCAACAGTTAGATAGTGATTTTGCTGCGCCGTTATTTGCTCAGTGCCAACAACTTGCAGAACGCGATCGAAATTTATCTGATGCAGAAAGTAGAATCCTAAATGCGATTGCTAGCAGGTGTAAGCCATAATTGTCGGGGGAGATTGTCACAAATCAAGGGTTTAGAGTTAATTAATACCAATTTTATAAACAAATGCAGTTAATCGTGGATTGTCCCAACGCCGTAAAGACATTTCACCAAAACATCTCTGCCCAATATTGCAATCACCGATTCAGAGGTCGTATCCAAAAAATAAATAGGTATAAGATAGGACTTTGAGCTTTTTTCATGAGAGTCAAATCTGCTTTTTCTAAATGTGGTTTGGGATGGGTCGTTCGTGTTGGTACCCTCTTGCTCATTGCTCCTACGATCGCGCTCACTGCCTCCAGAGGAATGGCATCTGAGACAATTGTGATTCGCTATGGGGTGTTTGGAGAGTCGATCTCAGTCTCCCAACTGGCAGAATTTGCTCGAACAGGTCAAGTGTCGCCTACCCTGCGCGGCTATTTCCGACTATTTCGCCAAAAGCCTAATGCGGTTCGTCGCACGCTCAATCGAGAAGTGAACGTCGATTTGCTGACGCTCGATCGGTTTCTCAACAGTCCTACTGGAGAACGGGTGCTTAATCAACTGGGAGAAGCAATTCAAACTCCAGTAGGGGAGGCAAATCGACAGGCACTCAGAGCCGCGATCGTGCTTTCTGCAAAAGATAATCGGGTGTCGCTGATTGAAGTGCTACAAAATTACCCGACTCGTCAACT
This sequence comes from Phormidesmis sp., assembly GCA_965277365.1. Lineage (GTDB taxonomy): Bacteria > Cyanobacteriota > Cyanobacteriia > Leptolyngbyales > Leptolyngbyaceae > Phormidesmis_A. The sequence continues at coordinate 224,900 of CBDICO010000013.1, forward strand.
CTATATTGATGGACGGGCTGTAGGGCGTACCTATCGACAGGTTGCGAGAGCCACGAAACAGATTCAAAGCCTGCCGCGCACTCCTATGCGGTGATAGCCAAACATCAGCGCCTACTTTTTAGATATCTTTCTGTCTTTTAGAAACTGCGTTTTCACAATGTCAAACGCCTGCTTGTAGATTTGAAAATCAGTAGGCTTTTCCACTTCTGGAACACTTCTAGTTACATAGTGAAACGCATGAAAGACAGAATTTAACCCAGCGATCGCGTCTTCTGCTGGAATAGGTTTTTTGATTGACTTGTTGTCTAACTTAGCAACATAATTTAATCCACTCGCATCCATCAAATTCTCTAGTTTATTTTCGTGGACGAGACGGGCAACTTTAGTCATGTCAGCCCCGATCGCGTGAGCGACTCTTCTAGCCGTCTCTTCTTCGATACCGCTACGCTTGAGACAAATCCAGCCTAGCCCAGCCCGCGAGATTCTCACTTGTTTGGCAAGCTGACTCATATTGGTTTGCGGATTTTCTTGAAGATATTGTAAGACAAGCCGTCCAAAAGCTGAACAGTCTTCAGGACGCAGCTTTAAAGGATTCATATCAGATTTTAAACTCAAACTTGCACTGCTAAGTCGGCGATCGCAGCTAGGATTAAATTCTACATTAGAAATTAATCGCTTCCGGCATCTAAAGCTGTTACGTTGACTTTACTTAAACTTAAACTTTCACCTGACGCTCTTCCTCCTTCTTAGGTTGGAGTTGCTTCTAGTCACAAAACTAACCTAAACTCAGCCTCTAAAGCCTTTCATTGCAAAAGATTGCTACCAACCGCTTTTTCTAAAAACCTATTTCTAACGGTAGGTGTTGATTGAGAGAACTCTCCATAGATTTAAAGTAGACAGAGTGATTTTGCTTGAGATCCGATTTAACCGCAACGCGGTACCTCGATCGATCGAGTGAACCGATTTTGGTCTTCTCAGACGCAGTGAGAAGGCTCTAAATTGTTGCAATACACTTTGCAAGCAACTTTAAAAATGGAGGAAACATTATGTTCCAAACCTTAAAGCTGATATTAGAACTGGGTAGCCACCCGATGCAAATGGCGCAAGTTTCGCTAGATCCAGGAGTGATTGCACTCGAAGAAGATCTTGTATTTTCTGGTCCTCAATTTTTGGTTGCGCTAGTTGCGGGGTTAATGATGGCATTTGCCTTCCAATTTCTGCTAACTAATTTATCGGTTGCTTTTGTTGCAAGCCCTGGCATATTGTCAGACTCTGATGAGTCAGAAAGCATTGGCGATAGCATTCGCGGAATTGAGACAAAATTAGGGCTGTTTGTATTAATCACTGTATCGATCGCCCTGTTTATCGCCAGCTTCCTAGCGGTGAAACTTAGCTTAGTCGGGAGTGCGACACTCGGCGCAATTCTTGGCGTGGTCATTTGGGCAACTTATTTCTCTGTGCTCGTGTGGCTAGGTTCTGGTGCGGTCGGCTCGTTGATTGGCTCTTTTATCAGCACTGCTACGGCGGGAATGCAGGGCATCATGGGCGCAGCAACGACTGCACTGGGCGCAAATGTCGCTAAAAATCAAGTGGTTTCGACCGCAGAAGAAATCACGGCAGCAGTTCGTCGAGAACTAACCTCTGGATTTGACCCTGACAGCATTCAAAAGACGCTGCAAAGTTCTTTAAGCACTCTGAAATTGCCTCAACTAAATCTCGATGAGATTAAAGGGCAGTTTGAGACGCTGTTAAAAGACTCAGATCTGAAAGATATTAAGGACAGCGATTTTCTTAAAAACATCGATCGCGACTCTTTAGTTAATCTAGTTAGCCGCCGCACAGACTTCTCAAAGCAGGATGTCGATCGAGTCGCTGATCAGCTAGAAAGCGTTTTGAAGAACGTTGTCGGTCAATCAGGAAACTCGCAAGATGTGACTGAGCAGTTAGCCAGCTTGTTGAAGTCAGCCAAGCCTGAAGATCTCACGTCGGCAGCGATGACTGGTCAACTCAATCAACTCGTCAAAACTGTTTCGGGCACACTGACTCCGGGGAGCAATCTAACCAATCGAGCGCTGCAACTTGGGTTGGGTGGGCTGTTGAGTCAGGTGATGAAAAACACCAATCTCTCGGATTTGGATGTCGAGAAGATTTCGGGGCAACTGCAACAGTTGAAAACAACGCTGCAAGGGCAAGCCGACAAAGTAGGCAAACAGATTTCTGAAAAGTCAGCAAAGCCGTTTAGCGTGATTCAATCCGATCTTGAAAGCTATTTGCTGTCTTCTCCGCCGTGGCACTTAAATCGGGAGACGATTAAACAAGAATTTAGAGATGTAATCTTCGATCCGCAAGCCGATCCAAGTGCGATTCGGAAGGAATTGGAGTCGATCGATCGCACCTATTTTGTTGAGCTGCTGTCGCAACGAGACGACTTCACGCCTGAACGAGTTGAGGAAATTGCGAGTCAGCTAGAAGACATTCGGGCAGAAGTCTTTAGTTCTGTGCAAACGGTTGAATCGGAAACCCAATCGCAGGGTCTTCGCAGCCGAGTTGAAAATTACTTAAAGTCAACGGGCAAAGAAGAGCTGAATCCTGACGGCATTGAGCGTGAGTTTAGCTTGCTCTTAGACGACCCAGAAGCCGGACTGGATGCTTTGGGCAGCCGTTTAGGTCAGTTTGATCGCGATACGCTGGTGAAGTTGCTAGGGCAGCGCGAAGACGTGAACCCCGAAGAGGCAAACCAAATTGTCGGACAACTCGAAAGCACTCGCGATCGCGTCCTTACCCAAGCCAAAGATGCTCAAGATCGGGTGCAGTCTGAAGCGCAAGAACTTCGTCGTAAGGTCGAAGAATATCTGCGAAATACTCAGAAAGAAGAACTGAATCCTGATGGCATTCAGCGCGATTTGAAAACCCTGTTTGACGATCCTGAAGCGGGGTTGAGCGCTTTGAGATCGCGACTTTCTCAGTTCGATCGAGACACGTTGGTGCAATTGCTGAGTCAGCGTCAAGATTTGAGCGAAGATCAAGTCAATCAAGTTCTAGATCAAGTCGAGTCTGTTCGCGACAGCATTCTGCAAGCACCGCAGAAAGTTGCGGGGAAAGCCAAAGAGCAGGTTGAGCAAACGACCGCAGCGATCGCAGATTATCTGCGTCAAACCGACCTGCAAGAACTTGATCCCGAAGGCATCCAGCGCGATTTGCAAACGTTGCTCAATGACCCAAAAGCAGGAACCTCTGCCTTACGAGAACGCTTGTCTCAGGTCGATCGAGACACGTTAGTCAAACTGCTCACCCAACAAGGCAACTTAACCGAAGAGCAGGTCAATCAAGCGATCGAGCAAGTGCAAACTGCCATTCGGGACACAATTAAAGCCCCGCGTCGTCTGGCGAAACGTGCCCAAAAGCAAGTGATCGATTTTGAGACCAGTCTCGAAAACTATCTGCGAAACACCCAGAAAGAAGAGCTGAATCCTGATGGAATCAAGCGCGATCTGCAATTGCTGCTGCAACATCCTCAAAGCGGACTTGAAAACCTGGGTGATCGCCTTTCACAGGTCGATCGTTCGACCCTGGTGGCTCTACTTTCTCAGCGCGAAGACGTGACTGAAGAGGAAGCCAATCGGATTGCTGACCAGGTTGATTCAACATTTAAATCATCGATCGAGCAGATCCAAAAAGTGCAGCAAACTGTCCAATCTGCGATCGAGGGTGTGTTTGGCAAAGTGCGCGATTATCTTGACTTGCTAGAGCGTCCTGAACTCAATTATGAAGGCATTCAGCAAGACTTTAGCAAGCTGTTTGATGACCCTCAAGCTGGATTCGAGGCATTGCGGCATCGGTTGGGTGAGTTCGATCGAGACACGCTCATAGCGGTTTTGAGTTCTCGTGAAGATATCTCTGAGGCAGATGCCAACCGCATTGTCGCTCAAGTTGAAGGCGCGAGAGATCGCGTATTAGATCGGGCTGAACGCATTCAGCAAGAGACTCAGAGACGCATCAAAGAAGTCAGGCAGCACGCTAAGAAACAAGCGATCGAGGCACAGAAAATGGCGGCAGACGCGGCTTGGTGGTTATTTGGCGTAGCCTTGACCTCTTTGGCAGCTTCGGCGATCGCAGGTTTCTTAGCAGTCGGGACTCGGTTCTAAAATCCGTTGGGGCAGACCGCAATTTGCCCCAACGGGTCATCTTTTGCAAACCGTTTAAATTAGGAGGTCAATCATGTCTACAGAAATTACGCAAAATCAAGACGTTGCTCAAGTTAAGACCGAAACGACGGTGATCGAGATGCCAACAGGCGACCCGATCGTCATTCAAAACACGACCATAGAAACGCCACCCTCTGAAGACTGGCTCAGAGACCAGGCAAGAATATCAGCATTCTTCAATGATCCGATCGGCTATACGTCTGAGTTTTCGCAGCCTTATAAACCGATTTTGATTACGATTGGTTGGGTTTTGTTAGGAATTGCAAGCGTTTGGTTAGTACTATCAATCTTAGGTGCAGTTCTCACCATTGCCACTAGCATTCCAGTTCTTTCACCGTTGTTTGAGTTGATTGGTGTCGCTTATACAAGTTGGTTCGTTTATCGCTATTTACTCACGGCTTCGCAGCGCCAAGAACTCTCTCAGAAAATTGACACCTTCAAACATGAGTTTATTGGCAAGTCTTGATTCAAGCTTGTTGACTGAGCAGTAAGGGTTTTTCCTGATGGAAACAGGTCAAAAACTATGCTAGTAAGCCTCTTGATCGAGGAGCCTATAAACGTGTCAAAATTACACAGTCCCTTAATCTTTCTTGCGATAGAGAAGAACCTTATCCCAAATGCCGATGAATTCTTCAAGAAAAAGAGTGTCAATAGCAGCACAGGGATAAAACGTTCTCTCGACGATCAATCGACGAACTTGAAGTACTTAGGAGAATAGGAAAATGGCATTAGGTCGTGAAGATACAGGAATCAGATACGATCATCGAGCAGTCGGAGTATTTCCTACTCGTGCTGCCGCAGAGAAAGCACTCCATGAATTGAAAAATTCCGGATTCAACATGGATAGAGTTTCGGTAGTCACAAAAGATGGCGATCGCCCAGGTGGAATTGAAGGGGCAACCGTCAAAGATAAAGTTGGCAATAAAGCCGACGAAGGTGCAGGAGTCGGAGCCGTTTCGGGAGGCACATTAGGCGGTCTAACGGGTTTGTTGGTCGGGCTTGGAACCTTAGCCATTCCTGGAGTCGGACCTGTCATGCTGGCAGGAGCAACTGCAACCGCGCTGGCAACCACGTTAGCAGGGGGCGCGATCGGAGCCGCAACGGGAGGTTTGTTGGGTGGTCTAGTCGGGTTGGGAATTCCTGAAAAAGAAGCGCAACACTACAACGATCGGGTTGGTCACGGTGACTATCTCGTCATCGTAGACGGCTCAGAAAGTGAAATTCTTCGCGCTGAAACCATTCTAAAGCACCAGGGAGTTCGGGACTGGAGCGTCAACGCCATTCCGGCTGCTGAAGTGAGCCGTGCAGCGGTTATTAATCAGCCTGTAACAGGAGTTGCCCCTGCACCCGTTCGGGCGAGTGATGACACCATCAAGCTCTATGAAGAGCGCTTGGTTGTAGACAAAGACCGTGAAAAAACGGGAGAAGTCGCGATCGGGAAGCATGTCGAAACCGAAACGGCGCGAGTGTCGGTTCCCATTGACAAAGAGCGTGTTGTGATTGAGCGCGTCGCTGGCAGCACCGAAGCGGTCGTTCCGGGTGACGTTGCCTTCGGAAACACTGAAGCGATTCGGATGGAAGTCTATGAAGAGACTCCTGACATCCGCAAAGAAGCGTTTGTGCGTGAAGAAGTGACGATTCGCAAAGAAGTCTCTGAAGAAACGGTAACGGCTCAAGAAACTCTACGCCGTGAAGAACTAGAAGTTAACACAGACGGTCATCCGGTTGTAAATGCCGATCGTGCCGTTGACGATCGCCTCTAGTCAGTGATGCAGGTAGCGAAATCAGACATGATTTCGCTACCAAATTGTTGAGTTCTTTGGACAAAATCATAGGGTATCAAGATAATGAAAAAAACTACAGTTCTTTTGCTATGCGGTGCTTTGGCTCTGAGTCTGTCAGCTTGTGGAGTCGCTAAAACTAGCAGTGATGCACCCAACACGACAACTGGCAGCAGCAGCCCAAATATGTCAGAACCGACCGCGCAAACCAATCAAAATGACGCAACCAGTGAGACCCGCAGAAAGCAACTAAACTCTGATATTCGGTCTGCTGAACAACGCAACAATGCGGCAGGTGACAAGTCTATCAAATCAGATAATGATATTCAAAGTGAAGTGCGATCGAAGCTTGAAGCAAACTTACCTGCAAGCGCTTTGGCAATCTCTTCTAAAGATGGTGCAGTTACGGTCATGGGAACCGTGGTAGACGAGAAGCAGATTCAAAAAATTGAGCCTCTCGCAAAACAGATCGGTGGGGTCAAAAGCGTTGAGATTAAAGCCACAGTCAATTCAGCCGCCATGCCCGCGCCACCCAAGCCAGGAACATCCACTGTGATGAAGGACCAACAAACAGGAAACAAATAGAGTCTGCACGAATTTTAGAAGTTGCAAGGGCAGAAATCCCCGACTTCTAGCTTTGTCATACAAAGGTGTAGAGCTTCCTCAAGGGGGAATCTCTATGCCTTTTCTGGTTTTTTGAGTAACGTCTCCTCTAAGTCCAATTTACTGTCTATCAATCTGGCGAATCTGTCGCGCTTCTTCTAAAACCCCTTCAATATCTTCGCTTGACCAACGGCGCACATAGTTCACCTTCACTTCTTCTAACAGATCGGTGATGAGTAATTGCACCTCTTGAAGCGATCGCTGCTCTCCCATCTCACTCTTTAATGCCTGTCCGAAATTTTTGACCAATTTGTTGATCAACTCTGCCCCTGCTTTATCTTCTAATGCTGCCATGATTGCGCTGTATGCCCCTTCGGTCACATCAGCGACTAAGCGCTCATTCAGTTGTCGAGGCAAATCACCGATTAGTGGCATCGCTTTTAGCCCTTGGTAAACGGGAGATTGATTGAGAATCGCCTCAACATTGTGCCGCAACAGCGCTTCTAAATCAGGCTTAATTTTAGGAAGCACTTTATAAACGGTTAGCTTCATCAGGTGGCTTGTGAGTTCTTGAATTTCGTCACGCTGATTGAGATCAACATAAGGACGAGATGTAGTTTGAGCCAACCATCGTGCGAATTCTCCTCGATCAATCGATGCCTGGACTCGATCAATGACCTGCACGACGACAACTTCTGCAAGCTCTTCTGAAACGTTGGAAATCAACCCTTGAGTTGCTTGAGTGCGAATCCGTTCCCAACTGATAAATCTCGCTTGTTCTAACCGCAGCGCCACAGGAATGACTCGCAGCAACCGCCAAAAGGGTAATAGCAAAAACACGTCATACCAGCGCCACAGCATCGCATCGAACCAACTCAAACTTTTATATTTGCGGCTGAGATAAAAGGTTCGTGCTAAAAACTCCAGCCCGAAGAGGGCGACAAACGGCAGATCGAGCAGCCAAAACCAATCGGTAAACTCGCCATTCTCTCCAATTGAGCGATAATAATTAGCGGCAATTAAGGGACGAATCTGACGATCGAAGAATTGCAGTTCGCGAGCAACGCCCTTTTGCTGAAGGTAGTTAACACTCCAAAACTGATTGAATGCCTGACGAGCCGATTCATTGCGACGTTGCCCAAAAACCTGCTCTCGCATTCGATTTTTGATTTTCTCCAGCGCACCGCTTTTGTTTGCTCCTGCAAATGGGTTTGTTTGAATCAGATCAGTGCTGCGATCTCGCAACTCCTGTAAGCGTTGCCCCACTTGCGGGTTCTGCAATCCTCCTTGCTGAAGGTCTTGCTTTAAACCATCAACGGTTTTCAAGTATTGATCGGTGTCGCGGTGCGGTTCGATGCCTTTTACAGGGTCATAGCGCTGAGTCACAATAGGCACTCGACGAAACCAAAAATCGCGCCATTGCACGTAAGTCAGATTGAAGGTAACGAGACCGAGGTTAGCGACCGCGATCGTCGCCATCATTCGCTCAAACCAAAGATTTTTGCGATGAGACGTTTTATTAGAGGCTGGAGAAGGAGTCATACAATACCGAAGTTCCCGCTTCTAAGCCTACTACACAGTGCATGGTGAAACGGGACTCAGCATAAGACACTTTTTTGAGGAAAGGGCTGGGAATTTGGCGGTCGATTATTGGCTCGATCGGCGACTCAAAGTCGGACAGTACTGTTGTGAAGCGAGTGTCCTAGCAAGCTCGATAGGAGCGACTTTAGCTTCCGTTTGTCTCTGAAGTTGTTCAGCTTCCTGGCGGGTTGCCGCGTCTGAGCCAGCCTTCTCCAAAGATGCCATCAATTCTCGTTGACATACTCACCGTCCTGAAGGAGCGGTGATTCTTGACGTTTCACTGAAGCTTGCACCCAAAGGTGTCTTACTGCCTCTCATCGTCCATTTAGAGTCGTGGGAATGCCCTACCCCGACTTTTTCAATATTCTTTGCTGCATTCTCGTCTCTGTCATGAACAGACCCACAGCTTAAACACTGAACGGTTCTGACTTTTAGATCGAGCTTGCCCCACCGATACCCGCAATCAGAGCAGGCTTGGCTTGTCGGCTCCCATCGGCTGATGACCGTGAACGTTCTACCAAACTTCTCAGACTTTGCCTCGCACAGCGTTCTAAATTCTCGCCAACCTTGCAGACTAATCGCTCTAGAAAGCTTGCGATTTTTGACCATGCCTGACACATTCAGATCTTCCAAAACAATCGACTGAGTCTCTCTAACAATTTTGGTTGATAGTTTGTGCAGGAAGTCTTTACGCTTGTCTGCAATTTGGTTGTGAAGTTTGGCTATTTTCAGCCGTGTCTTATCTCTCCTCCTGGCTCCTTTCGGTTGCTTGGCTAACTTACGTTGCAGCTTTCTAACCTTACGGTCTAAGCGTGAGTAGTTGGGGCTTTCAGCCCTTTCACCGTTGCTCATGAATGCAAACGTCTTAATGCCTAAATCAATCCCGATGCTTTGGTTTTCAGCTTCAAGACTGACAGGCTCAACATTTACAACAAAGCTGAGAAAATACCGATTTGCGGCATCCTTGATCACTGTAATAGAGCTAGGTTCTGAGGGTAGTTCTCTAGACCAAATTGGGTTAAGATCTCCGATTTTAGCCAGGTAGACAATCCCGTCAGAAACCTTGAAAGCAGTATTAGCAAAGGTAGCTGACTGCTGTTTAGATTTCTTTTTGAATTTAGGCGAACCTAGTTTTTTGCCCTTCCTCTTCCCATTGCGAGAATTGAAAAAGTTCTTGTAGGCAACGTCTAGCTGTCTCAATGACTGCTGCAATGGAACCGACGAAACCCCTTTAAGCCATTCTCTAGCTTCAGTCTTTTTTGCTTGAGTCAGCATCTCTGAGAGTGCGTTATACCCCGGCAATTTCTCTGAAGCCTTGCAAAGTGCTAACGCATCATTCCAGACAACCCGGACGCAACCAAACAACTGAGCTAGGCTCTGCTTCTGTTGGTCTGTTGGGTAGAATCTGTACTGATACCGAGCTTTCATGGCTTGTGCTAGAATTGGTCTGCAAGTACATTCTAACTGGGTCTGCACAGAATGACAACCCAATTCCGTAAGGAAAGGCATAGTATTTCAGACTTGCAAATTCACTTGGTCTGTGTGACTAAATATCGTCGCAAAATTCTGAATGCTGAGAGTCTAGCGGTGATAGAAACATCGTTTATCGAAGTTGCAAGGAAGATGGACTTTCAGATTCTCGAATTTAACGGTGAATCTGATCATGTTCACGCGCTGGTAGAGTATCCTCCAAAGCTTTCAATCTCTCAAATGGTGAATGCTCTTAAAGGTGTTTCAAGCCGTCGCTATGGTCAAGCTGGACACCCTAAACCGTTCGGTAAAGATGCCCTATGGAGTCCTAGCTATTTTGTTAGCTCCGTTGGAGGCGCACCTATTGAAGTGCTTAAGCAGTACATTAGAGAGCAAGAAAAGCCGTCCTAAAGGATCGGGGTTTTATACCCATCTTTCTGATAAGTGTTCTTCATAATTTCTTCTTCAGACTTTCCATCTTGTCGGGCTTGACAATAGTCTCTAGCAGCAGTCGTCAATAAGTCCGGGCTAGTCTCCACTAACTTTGTGAGCGAGTCGTTTCCACTAGAATCTTGCCCCAAGAGCTTTTTGGCTACCGCGAGATAAGCAGCATCTTTTTTAGCGTCTTTAGCGGCTTGGGTAGCGTTAAACCTACAGACCGATCGGGTGAGGTCGATGATTTATTTTGAGCCAGTCTGCATATAACACCCTAAGAGAACAGAGCCAATGAGTATCTTGAACAGGAGTAAATTCAGAAGTGCTATGGTGCAAATATCACTCAATTCAGATAAAACTCCGGTACGGTTCTGAGCGCCTCTTACGAAGTGTTGATAAATTATTTAACCGTAGCATAATGCTATTATTAACCTCATTTGATACCTGGCAACCTCACCAAGTCTCTAATTCTTCAGATGATTTGTTGAGTGAAATTTCTCGACAGAATTTAATCGCTCACCCGTGCCACTTTTTAAGAAAAATTTGCGTCGATTTTCAAACGGCTCCCAAAGAAGTGATTTCTACGATCGATCGTCTTCAACCAGACGTGAGCATCTGCTGTGGGATGGCTGAGAGTCGGCAAGTCTTGACCGTAGAGTCAAACGGCAAATTTCAGGGCAGTGTGTTGCAAACTTCGATCGATTTGGCTGCTCTGATTGAAGGGACGATCGCCACTCAGATCAGCCATGATGCCGGAAATTTTGTGTGTAATCATCTTTATTACTCTGTCCTGTCGCATCTTCAAGAAACGCAGTCCCGCGCTTTGTTTGTTCACGTCCCGTTGCTCAGTGAGCAAAATCTAGACGTTGTGATGCGTGATTTTTTGACGATCGTTCGCAATCTCAATCGCGAGAATGTTACCGATACAATCGAGCAATTCTGCTCTTATTCCTGATCTAAAATTTCCACTGTTCCCCTCTGACCATCAATCCGGACAAATTGACCATCTCGTAGAAGGTTTGTTGCATTCTGAACATCCATCACCGCAGGAATGCGATATTCACGAGCCACGATCGCGCCATGCGACAACCGACCTCCGACTTCTGCAATCAATCCACCCGCTCTGGCTAAAAGAGGTGCCCATCCTGAATCTGTGTAAGGAACGACGAGGATTAGGTCTCGACCAATCTCTCCCACATTGGAGAGCGATCGCAGCACTTTAATACGTCCTTCAACCTGTCCGGGGCTGGCTCCAATTCCTTGCAGTTGTCGGGAAGACTGCCAGTTTTTTAAAACGGGAGTGGGAGGATCATCGCCATAAACGATCATGGAAACTGACTCAAGCTGACTATCTTTTTGCAAGATCGATCGACGTTGAGCAATAATTTGAGGAATCCGGTTAAGGGTTGTTTGATCAAGACTCACAGCTTGCCGAACTTCTGCTAACTCCAAAAAAAAGATGTCTCCAGGATTAGTCAACACTGCCGCTTTTAGCCAGTCAGCCTCTAATGCGACAAAGCTCCATCGCAACTCTGCCAACAACCGACTATAAACCTCTGTGACTCGTCCTTTTAAGCTAAACCGACGCTGTACTAATCCAGCCTTTGACCGAACCAATTTTGGCTTAGGTGGCAGGTTCAAACAAAATTGAGCAAACAACTCTTGAACAGGGTGTGAATCTTCCTTCCAAGTGGGCACTGCAATATCCGTTCCTACCTCGCTTAAATAGCCGTAGCGATTCAAGATTTGGTTAAAACGATCGAGAATGTCTCGCCCCTCCTCCGTTCTATTTAGTATTTCAAATAATTCCAAACTGCTTAGGGATTGTGTCCCTGCTGAATTATTCCAAGCGTTACTAGATAAATTCTCACAAGCTACGATCGCTAATGCTTGCAGCGATCGCAATGCTGCTACCTCTGGTGTATCTCCGTTATCAATCTGTTTATCATCGACTTTTAGAATTGTCTTTCGCAATGCCGCACTCAATGGAGCAAAAATGCTGTAAAAAGTCGCTACTTCCAGTAATTCAAGAATTAAATCAATTCGCTCTAGCAAATGAGAAGCAGATAGCTCAATCGCAGGTTGCACCGAGACTTGTTTTAGAAAGGGAGAAAACTTGCCCCGATCGTCTCGACGAAAGTTCTTCTCAAGCTGCAATTCTTGACCCAATAATCGCAGTAACCCTGGTAAGTTGCGAAGCGTTGACTCAAGCGGAGGCTTACTAAACGTTGCCCCCCTCGTGAGAAACTCTAAACTTTCGGGAGGCAACCCCATCCGTCGAAAAAGCTGACCCAACAGTGAGGCATTGAAATAAGCGCGAGAATAATGCAGCGTTGCAGTTTGGTTGAAATCGAGTCGTCGAGCGCGATCGCCTAGCACGATCGTGAAAATCTTTCCCCAAACTCCACACGTTAACGGGCGATTAATCGACCACGTAAGCGGATGAATCAGTCCAGGAATCACTTCAGCCGCAATTTTGCGCGTCCAGATCGGCAGCAGCGTTGTAATCGGTCGAGACTGCAACACCCATAAAGTCTGACCATCATATGTCCACTCCACATCTTGAGGAACGCCGTGATATTCATCTTCAAGACGACGCGCCAGAAAAGCCACCTGCTGCACCAATTGGAGTGGAGTATCACCCGACCCATTCACCTCTAGAGCTTGATTATCTGACAAACCCCAATCAGAAGTTGAAGAATCAGGTACTTGAACCTCATAAGCCTCTGGTGTCACTTGCCCTGACACAACCGATGCTGCATCACCCGGAAGCGCTTCAATCACAACCGCGTTGCCCTGGCGAGAAATCGGATCGCGACTGAACGCAACTCCCGAAAACGCGCCTCGAATCTGCTTTTGAATGAGCACTACCATTGAAGTATCTGGCAACTTGCGATCGCGCCGATACTGAACTGCTGATGCTTGATGATAAGACTCTAAACATGTGGCGATTGCAGGCAACAAGCCTTCTCGCTTCGTGATCCCCAAAATAGTTTCATACAGTCCGGCTGCCGAAGCTGACTCAGAATCTTCTCCGATCGCCGATGATCGCACGACCAAAGGTTCTGCCACAGACGGCTGAAGGAATTCGATCAACGGTGCCGGATCATCACCCGGCACCAAGACCCAACCCTCCGGGACGGGATAGCCCAATCGCTTCAAATGAGACAGGGTTGCTGCTTTTTCTCCTGCCTTATGAGGTGACAATGACTGGTCAAGAGAGATGAGCGCTCGATCGCCCCGAAAAAACTTAAACATAGATTGAGAATTTTGTTGCGCGGTCGCAGGCTTCATCTCTAAGTCATCTGGAAGCTTTCGGTAAATCCATCCTAAGAGACCCCCTAGCGTGATCGTCATCACAATCAGTGCCGAATCTTGAGAATGACGCAGCGCTGTCACCAAAGGGAACAAAATCAGAATGCCAACTCGACCCTGAGTGCGTTCTCGAAAAATCGTGAAGCCAATTCCACCAATCAAAAAAACGAGTAGAGCCGAGATTGGATCATGCACTGCATACCCCCAAACAACATTCGTTGTTCCTGCCCCTTTACCGAGCCAATAACGACCCAACACAAGCGCAATCAACGCAATAATCTCCCACTCAGCATTGTCAGGAAAAAAGGCACGAGCCAGCAAAACGGCTGCAATTCCCTTCAGCGCTTCTGAGAGAACAGCTAGAATTCCGACTAATCGCCCACCGTGATAGAAAGCGGCTGAGACACTCACATTGCCAGTGCCAAGATTCTTTAATCGCTTCTTGGTCATTCCATACGTCAGCCAGTCGATCAGAGGCAGTCCTCCCACGATCGGGCAGACTATAAAGATTAGAAGAGATCCCCAAACCTGCGTTAGCGTCATGACTGTAAATATGAGGTAGAAGCTTTCTTGCAGTCTACGATCGTGTTCTACAAAAAGTCTAAGTTTCTCTTATGGCGGTCGCCAGTTAGGTTAGAACAAGGGGCTTAAGCCTCTTAATTCAGTCGGCTGGTATTTTACGTGCAGAAATGTCTTAATCCAGTTGGCTACGTCTATAAAACCTTTTTTGCTCGATCATTTTAAAATGTCAAAAGCCCCCACGAGTGTGAAGGGCTTTCGAGGTTCAGACTATCGGCATTAAGCCAAAAACTAACCGTGGATAGCAGGAGCAGACAGTGCCACAGGCGCAGCCTCGCCAGATGCCAAGTCGAGCGGGAAGTTATGCGCATTCCGCTCGTGCATCACTTCCATCCCCAAGTTGGCACGGTTGATCACATCCGCCCAAGTGCTAATCACCCGACCCTGCGAGTCGATGATGCTCTGGTTGAAGTTGAACCCGTTTAGGTTGAATGCCATTGTGCTGATGCCCAATGCCGTGAACCAGATTCCTACCACTGGCCATGCGCCCAGAAGGAAGTGCAAGGAGCGGGAGTTGTTGAATGAGGCGTATTGGAAGATCAACCGACCGAAGTAGCCATGTGCCGCCACGATGTTGTAGGTCTCTTCTTCTTGTCCAAACTTGTAGCCTGCATTCTGCGATTCGTTCTCGGTGGTCTCTCTCACTAATGAGGAGGTCACCAGTGAACCGTGCATTGCTGAGAACAAGCTACCACCAAACACACCGGCTACGCCCAACATGTGGAAGGGGTGCATCAGAATGTTGTGCTCGGCTTGGAAGACCAGCATGAAGTTGAAGGTGCCAGAAATACCCAGGGGCATTCCATCTGAGAAGCTGCCTTGTCCGATCGGGTAGATCAAAAAGACGGCGGTGGCGGCGGCAACAGGCGCTGAGTAGGCGACGCAGATCCAAGGACGCATTCCGAGACGGTAGGATAGTTCCCATTCACGTCCCATGTAGCAGAAGATGCCAATCAGGAAGTGCAGGACGACGAGTTGGTAAGGACCGCCGTTGTACAGCCACTCGTCTAAGGATGCGGCTTCCCAAATCGGGTAGAAGTGTAAGCCGATCGCGTTGGAGGAGGGGACGACCGCACCGGAGATGATGTTGTTGCCGTACATCAAGGAGCCAGCAACAGGCTCGCGGATGCCGTCGATGTCCACGGGGGGAGCCGCGATGAAGGCGATGATGAAGCAGATGGTGGCGGACAGGAGGGTGGGAATCATTAGGACTCCGAACCAGCCGACGTAGAGGCGGTTGTCGGTGCTGGTGACCCAGGAGCAAAACTGCTCCCACAGGTTGGCGCTTTCGCGTCTTTGTAGGGTGGTGGTCATGAGGTTATGATGGCTTAAAATGGATAAGGTGTAGGGCGGTTTTCCGTCCCATGTCTAGATAGTAAAGTAAATATTTCTTTTTGTAAAGCAGATAATTAAGATGCTCTCATATTTTGTAGGCATTTTGTAACGAAGGCTTGAGCGCTCCTTATACAAAGCTGTCTCTAGAAGACGAGAGTTTCGCTTAACAGTCCTAAGAAAGCTCACTGATTCTGAGGTTAGCTAACGCTTGCTTGAGGTCAAGATTTGTAAACAGATCGGCTGCTAAGTAAACCCAGGAGTAAGAGCGCTGAGTATCCTGATAAATTCGCTCAAACCCTAGCACTCGCCTCAGTTCTTCATGAACTGGGTGAAGAACAATGGAATATAAATCGCAAAGCTGCGGAAAATCAGATTGCATTCGATTTAACGTTGCTTGAGTATCTTCTAGCAGTTGATAGAGAGTTGAGGCGTTAAAAAAGGGAGGATCGATAATCCAGGCACGAATGTAGACCGACGTGCAGTTAAGGTCATTCACATTTGCCATCTTAAAAGGGTCTACAGGGTTGTCAGATGTGAGGTAGAAGCTTTTGCTGGGGGGCTGAAAGAAGTTAAACTCTGACTCGCTGCTGACCGGAAAAAGAATGAAGATGCCAACGACGTTAAGGTTGTCAGATCGCCGGATGACGCGCATTCCTACGGGATATTCTTGTGCCCATGTTCTTAATGTTCTGGCAATCTTAGCGACCACTGACCCATCTCGAACCAATTCGGCATAGCTGCGGGCATAGAGATGGGCAACTGGAATAGCATCAGTGCGAGGATTAAAATCGTCCATGAATAGTTCTACAGGTGCTTCGACTTGAAGTAGAGTCAGCTCAGGTAAAGACCGCACTTGCAGGCATAGCGTTTGACCATCGTACTGTTTCTCTAACAGCCCCAGAGCCGCTAGGCGATCGATCATCATGCCAGCCGCTCGATCGCTGCCTCGTTCTTGATCACCATAAAATAGTTCTGCTGCTTCCCGGTGAGTACACGCAACCAAGCCTTCTGGAGGCTCTAGTGTGCTCAACGGATTAGGAGACTTTCCTGTCAACTCTTCTTGTTGCTTAAACAGCAGATAAGCCCAAAGTCTGACAAAACACTCTGCTCGGCGACGAGTTAATCCGCCTCGTTTTTGTAGCATAGAGGCATAAAGCTTTTGATGCTCTAGAGGAAATAAATTGTTGAGAATATTAGGGTTCATGAAGCAGAACCGTCCTGTAAGAAACTTCGGAAAAAGACCCGATCGGGTGACGTACTCATAAAGCAGTTCTTAGATAATGCAAAGTAGGAAGCTTAATTTACCTTTAAGAAATCAGCCATAAGCAAAGTGGTGAGCGAAATCCTCCGTTGTCGTTGTTGCCTAGATTTTATTTAGTTGCTGTCTCGAATATTTATTGCTTGTACCTATTAAGTTGCGTTTTGAACGGTCACCGCTAGGCTCTGGACTTAACTGGTCTAGTTGCTCGTATAGCGATGTGTCTACGGTTGCTGCATGAAAGTTATTTTGTCCCCTATCGATAGGGAATAGAATAACCTTCATACTACTTCAGATCGCTTCACCTTCTTTCAGCGTGTTTGAAGGTAATTCGTAACCTTAGACAAGAATACAGAGTGCTCATTGCAAGTTCAGAATCACCGGTAGCAAAATACCTCCAGTGCTTGAGGATTTTGCCCCATGACAGCCCGTTTGTTTTCTGTACCGTCTCGGTTTCAATCTCCAGTTCGCTCTAGGTCTGGTTTTCGATCGTCTAAGCGTGATTTGGAGGATACGACTCCCCTTCTGCGCCCTTCTCCTAACCGTTTAGAGAGCACAGAGTCAGCCCTGTTAGATGACATTGCCGCTTCAGAAAGTCTTGAGTTAGATGCACTCTGGCGTAGTTTAGTTGAGTCAATGTCAGAAGGAGTTTTTGTGGTTAGTCGCAACCTTCGACCCATTTACATAAACTTAAAGGCAAAGAACCTTTGTCAGCAATTAAGTCAAGAAGAGGAGAACGCGAGTCTTCCATCCGTCATCACTGAAGTCTGTCATCGGTTGATTAGAGCAGAGTTAGAAGAGGAACTCCTCATAGCAGAGTATCAAGGAAATCAAGGACACAGCGTTCGTCTACGAGTACGTTGGTTGGTGACTGGTGCAACTGGCTCCAATCCGACGAGTCACGAGCCGTCTATTTTAGTCCTGTTAGAAGATTGCTATGAAGCTTTAACGGAGGACTTGTGGATCGATCGCCAAAAATATGATCTGACCGATCGAGAAGCTGAAATCTGGATGCTCCTACGGCAAGAATATACCTACCAGGAGATCGCAAACATGCTGCAAATTAGTTTGAACACGGTGAAGACTCATGTGAAAAATGTCTATGCAAAACGGAGGAGCGTGTTAGGGCAGAGAAAAATTTGGTACTCCAGATGAGTCGGTTTTTGGTTTGGGTTGGACGATCGCACAAAACGCATGTTAGAGATCAAGAAAGGCTTTAAGACTTGGAATGATGGACTATTTCAAGTCTAAAGTTTTGATTCTCAAACATTTTGATAACAAGGCGCAATGGCTTCTTTTTTGCAGACTGTGACTTATAGCCCTGCCTACACATTAGTTCCCACTTATGAGTGCTTTAACCGATGTAGTTACTGTAACTTTCGAGCCGATCCGGGTACGAGTCCCTGGTTGAGTTTGGCTGATGCAGAGAAAGTTCTACAATCTCTGAAAACTCAGGAGGTGATTGAAATTCTCGTCTTGAGTGGAGAAGTTTATCCTCAAAGCGATCGGCGAACCGATTGGTTGCAGCACATTTACAATCTTTGTGAGCTTGCTCTCTCAATGGGATTTTTGCCTCATACTAACGCCGGACCTTTAAGCGTCACTGAGATGACAAAGCTTAAAGAAGTCAATGCGTCAATGGGGCTAATGCTGGAGCAAATTACGCCAGAGCTTTTAAAGACGGTTCATCGTCATGCGCCAAGTAAAGTGCCAGACGTGCGATCGCAGCAGTTAGCTTTGGCAGGAGAGCTACAAATTCCCTTTACGACCGGGTTATTGTTGGGGATTGGAGAAACCGAGCGCGATCGCCGGGAAAGTTTAACTGCGATCGCTCACATTCAAAAACGGTGGGGACATATTCAGGAAGTCATTTTGCAACCTTATAGCCCTGGGCGAAAAGAATCCTTCATAGGGTCTGCTTTTGGGGCAGAAGACTTACTAAAAACGATTAGAATGGCGCGTCAGATTTTGCCAGACACGATCGGGCTGCAAATTCCTCCTAATCTAGTTCAAGAGCCATCGATGCTGATCGCATGTTTAGCCGCCGGAGCCACAGACTTAGGTGGAATCAGTCCTCACGATGAGGTTAATCCGGATTATCCCCATCCGAAGGTGAAGCAGTTAACTGCCGCCCTCAATCAAGCTGGGTGGAACTTTATGCCTCGCCTACCTGTTTACTCACCGTACGATCACTGGTTGCCGTCTCGGTTGCAGCAGGTCGTCGGTGAGTGGCGATCGCGGTTGGTGCAATCTAGCAGATACGAGGAATCTTTGAAAGTAACCCATTCTCAAAACGACATATGATTCCAGGAAAGAACACTCGGATAGAGTTCGCTCGGTTGTTGCAGGCTCGCAATGATCAGTCCGAAAAACTTGTGGAGATTGATCAGCAAATTCAGGAGGTGTTTAGTCACACCTGCGCGATTTTCGTCCTGGATATGGCAGGGTTTTCGCGGCTCACTCTGCGTTACGGCATCTTGCATTTTTTAGGAATGATTCAGCGGATGAGTGTCATTAGTGAGCCGATCGTTCTGCAATTTGGAGGCAGAGTGATTAAACAAGAGGCAGATAATCTATTTGCAATGTTTCCTGATGTGGTGTCTGCGATCGAAGCTTCTTTCTCAATTTTAAAAGACCTTTCCGCAGCCAATACAGGCTTACCAGACGATCAGGATATTTATGCTGGCATTGGGATTGGATATGGAGAGGTGCTAGTCGTTGGAGATAATGATGTCTATGGCAGTGAAATGAACCTCGCTTGTAAGTTGGGTGAAGACTTAGCTAGGCGGGGCGAGATTCTTCTCACTGAAGCCGCGTACCGTGAAGTGCATCACTGTCCTGGGCTTTGGGAACCGCTCGACCTCTCGATCTCTGGAGTAGATTTGGCGGCTCATAAAGTCCGATCGCTCTTTGGGGCTTCGCAGACTGCTTGACCTCATCAAACTTGGGCAGGGCTTTTCACTCCCAAAAACTCCTGTACTTTATGAAGATAGGTTAAGGCATCTTCCAGCATGGGGAAGTGAGCCGTATTTGGCATCAAAAAATATTCAATATTGTTATTGAGTTCGGCTGCATGACGACCCAATTCGGGTGGAATGATGATGTCACATTCACCCGAAACCAATAAAGTTGGCACTTTAATCCGAGCAAACTCATCAGGCATCACATCAGCCGCTTTCTTGCTCACACAAGTAAAAATCGTTCCTAACGCTGCATCATAATCTGCCATGAGAAAGTCGTCCAAAAAAGCGCGGCTGATCTCACCAGAGAGGGGACGATGCAAAAAGCGCTGCATGAACAGCCGATCCATAAACGGTAACTTGTAGAGCCAGCGAGGACGAAACTTGACGACGTAACCTCCAAATTTGTAGAAGGCGTTGAACGCTTTTTCGTCATATTCAAAAATGCCACTGCATGTAAGAATGGCTCGCTCAACCCGATCGCCATATAAGTTCAAGAAAAACGTCCCAACAGATGCGCCCATTGAGTGGGCATTGAGATAAATTCGCTTCAACCCCAAAGCATCTAGCAAGCCAGCGAGGTCTTCCGCATAGCTTTCTAGCTCATAGCTAAGCTGCTCTTTTGTGTCTGGAGACTCCGCAAGAAGTGGTTTTTGGTTTGTATTTGAGCGCGATCGTCCAAATCCACGCATATCGTAGAGAAGGCAATCAAAAGTCTTTGAAAGCGATCGAGCCGTGCTTTCCCAATAGCTTGACGAACCTCCCCACCCATGAACAAAAACCATGATCGGCTTTCCAGTTGGCTGGCAATGCTCAGTATCCGTCACCCATTCGTAATAGTGATTAAACCCGTTGACCGTTGCGTATGGCATCTCAGAAGCTTAAATATTAAGTGATTGAATCTTGAGTTTAGGATTTGTTTACTTAAAACCTGAAACTCAAAACACAGAACTCAATTTTAAGCGGATTCGGGCTTCGGAAGGGAGGAAGGGTGCATCAAGAGTTCGGCAGTTGAGCGTTTCTCAACCATCTCACGCGTGATCGAACATCGAGTCACGTCCTTGCGAGACGGTAGCTCATACATGATGTCGAGCATTAATTCTTCAACAATGCTGCGAAGTGCCCTAGCTCCTGTTTTTCGACGGTATGCCTCCTGAGCGATCGCTCTGACAGCATCTTGCTTAAAGTCAAGCTGCACATTGTCCATCTTCAGCAGCTTTTGGAACTGTTTCACCAACGCATTGCGCGGTTCGGTGAGAATCTCAGCTAGTGCATCCTCATCTAGAGGATCGACGACTGCCATGACCGGAATTCGCCCAATGAATTCGGGAATCATGCCAAACTTTACGAGGTCATCAGGTTCGAGGTGTTTAAGAATGTCAGCCGTTCGTTTGTCTTTAGAAGGCTGATTGTCGCCACCTTGAACAAAGCCCATCGATCGTTTACCGATTCTTTGTTCAACGGATTTATCTAATCCAACAAACGCACCACCGCAAATAAATAAGATATTGCTAGTGTCGATCTGGATGCAATCTTGATAGGGATGCTTGCGCCCACCTTGAGGAGGAACGTTTGCAACAGTGCCCTCCAGCATTTTTAACAAAGCTTGTTGAACACCCTCGCCAGAAACATCGCGAGTAATCGAAGGATTTTCGCTCTTACGAGCAATTTTGTCAATTTCGTCAATGTAGATGATGCCACGTTGAGCTTCTTCAACATCTAAATCTGCCACTTGTAAGAGGCGCAACAAGATATTCTCAACATCCTCACCGACATACCCTGCTTCAGTCAGCGTCGTCGCATCTGCCACCGCGAAAGGAACATCTAGAATCTCTGCCAGCGTTTGTGCCAGAAGAGTTTTACCGCAACCCGTTGGACCAATTAGCAGAATATTTGACTTTTGTAGCTCAACTGGGTCATCAGTGGAAGCCTTTCCGCCGCTTTTAGCTTGGGTAAAGCTCAGACGCTTGTAGTGGTTATAGACTGCCACCGACAAAACTTTCTTTGCTTCATCTTGACCAATCACGTGCTGATCAAGATGCTTTTTAATTTCTCGGGGCTTGGGAATTTGGTTCAAAGAGAGGTTAGCAGAGCGAACCCGACGTTTTTCGGGCGTTTGCTCTTTGCGAGGCACAGGCTGAGGGACTGCACTAGAGTCAAACAACTCCTCATCTAAAATTTCGTTACACAGGTCTACGCACTCATCACAGATGTAAACGCCAGGTCCCGCGATGAGTTTGCGGACTTGCTCCTGGGACTTGCCGCAAAAGGAACATTTTAGATGGGAGTCGTATTTTGACATACCTGCCTCTTAACCTACTGCGGCGACAGGCACTTCCACTTTGGGAAGATTCTGCCGAGTGATTACTTGATCAATCAAACCGTAGTCTTTTGCTTCTTGAGCCGACATGAAAAAGTCACGCTCAGTGTCTGCTTCAATTCGCTCGAATGGCTGACCTGTGTGATCAGCGAGTAGCTCGTTTAGCTTGCGCTTATGATAGAGGATTTCCTTGGCTTGGATCTCAATATCCACCGCTTGACCTTGAGCACCGCCCAACGGTTGGTGAATCATGATCCGAGAGCTAGGAAGCGACATGCGCTTACCTTTAGTACCTCCAGACAGGAGGAATGCACCCATGCTAGCTGCTAGACCGAAACAGATTGTCACGACATCACAGCGAACTTGCTGCATCGTATCGTAAATTGCCATACCTGCGGTGACAGAGCCGCCCGGAGAATTGATATAGATTTGAATGTCTTTTTCAGGGTCTTCGGCTTCTAAAAAGAGCATCTGAGCGACGAGGGAGTCTGCAACCGCATCATCGACTTGGGTTCCAAGAAACACGATGCGCTCACGCAGCAGGCGAGAGTAGATATCAAACGATCGTTCCCCACGCCCAGACTGCTCAACCACCATCGGCACGACGTTGGTCAGAGCCATGGACATCACGTCTGAGGGAGCGTGATTGGTAATGGAATGGTTGGGAGACTTAGATTGAAGCATAGAGTCAAGGCACTGCTCGAAGGCACTTTTGATTAAGTTGACTGACAAAGAATTTTGCTCTGGTCATGCACACATTATGCCTTAACTCACTTGAGACTGGGGTCGATCCTACAAAACTCGTCTGGGGTTTGAACTCGGTAGAAATCGATCAGAGTGGTCAGTCTCAAGAAGTTTTAGCGTCTGAATGAGACTCTATTCGACTTCGACGGTTGAGGCTTCTACGGTAATCGTAACGTCTTCATCTCCGTCGATCGCATCGTCTTCGAGGTCTTCCTCTTCTTTTTTCAGACTTCCTTCAGGAACTAGCTCAACCGTGTTGTGTTCCTCAAGCCAGTTGAGAATTTTTTCCTTGAGCAGGTCTTCTGCAACCGCAGTCCGAAGGCGTTCAGGATCGACATCGCGACCTTCTAAATCTGCCATCACTTCACGCACTCGATCGTTGATTTCAGGATCGCTTGTGGTCAGCGATTCTCGCTTTGCGACTTCGCCTAACGCTAACGTGCGCTTAATGCGGTCGATCGCATCGGGGCGAGAACGCTCTTTCAGCATGGGCAGCGTTTCTTGATTGAGCAACCGCTTAATGTCAACGCCCTGATTTTGCAGTTGCATGGCAGTTTGAGTGATCATGAACTCAACCTCCCGCTCAACTAGCGTTTCAGGTAGCTCGACTGCGATTTTAGTCATCAACTCATCCAAAATTGCCTGCTCTTTGTTGGATTTGGTTTTTTGTTCTGCCTCTTCGGTAAAGCGCTTTTCTAGAGATTCGCGCAGATCAGCGATCGTTTGATAATCTCCACCGCTTGCGTCCTGAGCAAAATCATCGTCCAGTTCAGGCAGTTCTTTTTCTTTTAATTCTTTAAGAGTCATGGTGAAGGTGGCAGGGCGACCCGCTAACTCTTCTTGAGGATAGTCTTCAGGAAACGTGACTGAGACTTCTTTTGTTTCTCCAGCATTCATGCCGACAATGCCATCAATAAAGCCAGGAATGAATTTTCCGTCATCTAGCTCGATCTGAAAATCTTCAGCTTGACCACCAGGGACATCCTGTTTTTCAGCGTTTTCATCTGCGGGAGTAAAGCGCCCGTGGTAGTCTACAACCGCGGTATCGCCCTTCTGAGCGGCTCTTCCTTCTACCGGAACGAGAGTCGCCATTTGAGTTTGATAATTGCCTAGAACGGTATCGACCTTGCCCTCTTCAAGCTTGACTTCTTCTGCCTGGACACTTAAACCCTGGTATTTCTGGAGGTCAACCTCTGGCTGAACATCCACCGCAGCCGAGAAAGTGAGCGAATTTCCTGGCTCAAACTGAGTGATCAAATCATCAAATGAGGAGCGCAATTGAAAGTTGCCGATCGCTTCGATTTTTTCTTGCTGAAGCGCTTCTTTGAGAGCCTTGTCTACGAGGTCTTCAACAGCCGCCGCTTTAATGCGAGTCGGACCAAAGCGCTGAATCAGCACTTGGCGAGGCACCTTTCCCTTGCGAAACCCAGGAATATTAGTTGAGCGGGTAAATTCTTGTAGCACCCGCTCATAAGCCTGCTTAGACATTTCTGGCGTAATTTCAATTTCCAGACCAACTTGGCTGGCGGGAAGTTTTTCCTGGGTGACTTTCATTGGCGTATGAGTTGCAAACGATATACAGTTTTGTGGGTGGGCGAAGTCTAACGATCGTCGCTGAATTCTTAATACTTTAAAGATCTTTCTTTGACACGGTTAGCCCGATCGGGACAAACTGCCAGACGAACAGAACCTACTAAGATTACCGCTTGAGTCGCTACCCCTTCTTAGGAGCAACTCCATAATTTATGATGTAACTACGTTCCATAGATTGATTCAGATTCAACCGTCCGAAGAAATCTTTGAGCATCGTTGACATCGCCGCAGTTAGCAATATTAACCGATTCTCGACGTGCTTGACTTATTTCTGTGGTTGAATCTTAGGAATCTACTTAAGATTTTCAAGCAAACTTACGTCAACCTTTTGCAGAATTTTCTGAAAGCGCGGTAGTCTCTAAAGTAAATTCAAAGTTCGCGTCACGATTGATTAGAGTTTTAAAATCGTCATCTTGCCTTATTAAAAACCTATTTTTGCAAGAGCTTGGTTGAAAGCAACATTGATTATGCTTGTAAAGACTGAGCGAAGAGTTAAGTTTTAGACTGTTTGTTGAGTTGTTTCGTTTGGAGGAAAATAATTTTGGGTCAATCCTATCGAGTTGCGATTTTGGGGGCGACGGGCGCAGTCGGCACAGAGTTGCTGGAACTTCTAAAAAGTCGTCACTTTCCATTAGCAAATCTGAAACTACTAGCTTCTCCTCGATCGGCAGGCACAACATTAGAGTTTCGGGGCGAAAAGCTAGTCGTTGAGGCAGTGAATGAGCAATCTTTTCGAGAGGTTGATATTGTCTTAGCGTCAGCCGGAGGGTCAATTTCTAGAGCGTGGGCAGAGACAGCGATCGCGGCAGGGGCGGTAATGATTGACAACTCCAGCGCTTTTCGGATGGACTCTACTGTGCCGCTCATCGTTCCAGAAGTGAATCCAGAAGCTGTCGCTGGTCATCGGGGCTTAATCGCGAATCCAAACTGCACGACGATTTTGATGGCGGTGGCAGTTTATCCCCTCCACCAAATTCAGCCGATTAAGCGAATCGTTGCCTCCACTTATCAATCAGCGAGTGGAGCTGGCGCACGGGCAATGGAGGAAGTCAAAACTCAGGCTCAGGCGATTCTCAATGGGCAGGAACCTAAGTCCGAAATCTTTCCCTACCCGCTTGCGTTCAACTTATTTCCCCACAACTCCAAGCTCAACGAGCAAGGCTATTGCGAGGAAGAAATGAAAATGGTCAACGAAACTCGAAAGATATTTGGGACGAATGACCTGAAAATTACGGCAACTTGTGTACGGGTTCCCGTCCTCCGCGCTCACTCAGAATCGATTAACCTGGAGTTTGAAAGCCCATTTGATGTGGCGCATGCAAGAAAGATTTTGAGTCAAGCCCCAGGCGTAAAGCTGGTGGATGACTGGCAAGCAAACTACTTCCCGATGCCGATCGACGCAACTGGTAAAGATGAAGTGTTAGTCGGTCGGATTCGCCAAGACCTTTCAAATCCCAACGGGCTGGAGTTATGGCTGTGTGGCGACCAAATTCGCAAAGGAGCCGCCCTCAACGCCATTCAAATTGCAGAGTTGTTGATTGAGAAAAATCTCTTAAAGCCTCAGATTGCCGCGATCGTTTAAGGGCATGATCGAAACCATCAAGGAGTGATAGCATGTGGTAAATTTCGGACGAGTCTTAACTGCGATAATTACGCCATTCAATCAGGATGGTAGTGTCAACTATGCAGTGACCGAAAAGTTGGCTAATTATCTAGCAAATAATGGTACCGATACGCTCGTGGTTTGTGGCACCACAGGTGAGTCGCCAACTTTAAGCTGGGATGAAGAATTTGAGCTATTCCAGGTAGTAAAAAACGCCGTAGCTGGGAATGCTAAAGTCATGGCAGGAACAGGGTCAAATTCGACGGCGGAGGCGATCGCAGCGACCCAAAAAGCCGCTAAGATGGGATTAGACGGAAGTTTGCAGGTAGTGCCTTACTACAACAAGCCTCCCCAATCAGGACTCTATCAGCACTTTGAAGCAATCGCGCAAGCGTCTCCTGATTTGCCGATCATGCTTTACAATGTGCCTGGACGCACTAGCCAAAACCTTTTGCCTGAAACGATCGCCCAGCTTGCTAAAATTCCCAATATCGTCGCTGTCAAAGAAGCAAGTGGCAATCTTGATCAAGCTAGTCAAATTAGACAATTGACACCTACCGATTTTGCGATCTACTCTGGGGATGACTCTTTAACATTGCCAGTTTTAGCGATCGGAGGTCAGGGAGTCGTGAGTGTTGCTAGTCATCTGGTGGGTTCTCAACTTCAGCAAATGATTCAGGCGTTTGAAAGCGGTCAAGTGCAGGTGGCAACTCAAATTCATCTCAAGCTCTTTTCGCTATTCAAGGCGTTGTTTATCACGACCAATCCGATTCCTGTTAAAGAAGCCTTAAAGCTCCAAGGGTGGGATGTTGGCTCATATCGTCTCCCGCTTTGTGACCCAGATGATAGCGTTCACGCTACCTTAAAGGCAGTGATGGCAGAGCTTAACCTTCTTAAAGAATAGCTGCCAAAAGTTTCCTGACAATTAAATAGCCCATCAGCGGCGCTGAGTCGGTCTGCTTTGCTCGATCTCTAGACCTACCCTCTACTCTGCAAAGCCCTGGTTGTATGTAGACGATCATTTTTGACTCAGATCCTTACCTCCACAAATGGCTCTATATGCGCTGACAACTCTCACGTATTGAATCTCCACCTCGTAATTTGCAAAACCTAACATCCAATCCATTGAAAACTAATCTTCCGAATCTGAAACCTACTACGAAGCTCCAAATGACCCAAAACACCGCTTCTCCTGATGCGCTCAAAATCATTCCCCTGGGCGGACTGCACGAAATTGGTAAGAATACCTGCGTGTTTGAATATGGCGACGAAATTATCCTGCTAGATGCTGGGCTAGCCTTTCCAACCGATGGAATGCACGGCGTGAATATCGTGTTGCCCGACATGACTTATCTGCGCGAAAATCGCCACAAAATTAAGGGCATGATCGTCACCCACGGGCACGAAGACCACATCGGCGGCATTCCCTTTCACCTCAAGCAGTTTGACATTCCGGTGATTTATGGTCCTCGGTTGGCGATGGCTCTTTTAGAGGGCAAGCTAGAAGAAGCGGGCGTGGCAGATCGCACTGAAATTCGCACGGTTCGCCCTCGCGATATTGTTAGACTTGGCTCCTACTTCTTTGTCGAGTTTATTCGCAATACTCACTCGATCGCAGACAGCTTCACCGTTGCGATTCACACTCCGGTCGGCATTGTCGTCCACACGGGTGACTTCAAGTTTGACCACACTCCAGTCGATGGCGAGTTCTTTGACTTTCAGAAGTTGGCAGAATATGGCGAGAAAGGCGTTCACTGTCTGATCAGCGACTCTACCAACTCAGAAGTTCCAGGATTTACTCCGTCTGAACGAGCGGTGTTTCCCAATCTCGATCGCATCTTCTCTCAAGCTCAAGGACGCTTGCTCGTCACGACCTTCGCCTCGTCAGTTCACCGGATCAATATGATTCTGGAACTCGCGAAGAAGCACAACCGCGTCGTGTCAGTGATTGGTCGCTCAATGCTTAACGTGATTGCTCACGCTCGTAACTTGGGCTACATCAAGTGCGAAGATGATTTGCTGCAACCGTTGCACATGACTCACAAACTGCCCGATAGCAGCGTCCTGATTTTGACGACTGGCTCGCAAGGTGAGCCGATGTCTGCCATGACGCGGATTGCAAATGGTGAACATCGTCAAGTTAAAGCGAGACAAGGCGACACGATCGTCTTCTCGGCAAATCCGATTCCGGGCAACACGATCGCGGTAGTGAACACGATCGACAAATTGATGATGCAGGGTGCCAAAGTCGTTTACGGCAAAGATCAGGGCATCCACGTTTCGGGTCACGGCTGTCAAGAAGACCAAAAGCTGATGATTGGTTTGACTCGTCCTCGATTCTTCTTGCCTGTCCACGGTGAGCATCGGATGTTGGTCAAGCACTCCCAAACGGCTCAAAGCACGGGCATTCCGGCTGAGAATATGGTGATCATCGATAACGGTGACGTGATTGAGCTAGGCAAAGACTCGATTCGCAAAGCAGGCAAAGTCCCGGCTGGAATCGAGCTTGTTGACACCTCTCGATCGGGAATGGTCAATGACAAAGTTCTCAAAGAGCGGCAGCAGTTAGCGGGAGATGGCATCGTCACGATCGCTGCGACCGTTGACGAAGCGGGTCATTTATTCTCGAAGCCAGAAGTTCACCTGAGAGGTGTTGTCTCTGCGGTTGAGCGTCCTGCTTTGCAAGCTAAAGTCGAGGAAACCATCCAAGCAGTGTTGCGCGATCGTTGGAAAGACTTTGCTCGTGAGTTAGAAGGTCAGATCGAGATGGACTGGGCAGGTTTGCAGGTTCAGATCGAGCGTGAGCTACATCGGTTGCTGAAGCGAGAGTTGCAGAGCAATCCGCTTTTGGTCTTCTTGATGCAAAATCCTGAGCCTGCGATTGTAAAATCAACGACTCCAACTCGGCAGCGATCGACCGTAAAAGTCGCGTCCTAATCACGAACTAAGCTGAAAAAAGCCCTGACTTAATCAGGGCTTTTTTATTAGGGAGAAAGCGAAACTTAGATTTGGCGACAAAGTTATCCTTTGCCAGTCACTTTATCGATTAACTCTTTAGCGCCCTCGACAACAGGATTTTCACCCGGATTCTCTTTCTTAAAAGTTTTCAAATCTTTTTCATATTCTTTCTCTAAGCCATCTGGTTTTTTAACCTCCTCGATCGCTTCTTCATAGGCGGCTTCGCGATTCGTTGCGGTTTGAGGTTCGTCAAGAATCAAGGGTTGCTCTTTGACTGATTGCTTGGTGGTGTCGGCATAGCTGGACTGCTCAACTAAAAAGAATCCAGTTGTATAGATCAGGCTGACTAAACCAATCAGCACGACGGCTTTGTGAAGCACTTGTTTCAGCATTAAAAAAACCTGTCTCATAAGAATTTCCTCTCTATGAATGTTCGTCACTCACGATTTGAACGTAACGTGAACCTGGAGAAGACTGTAAGCTTAAATCAAAATTAATCCCTCTATCAGAGGAACGATTTAAGATTGTCAGGAATTGCTGATGGGAGAGGTGCGCGATCGTCCCCCTTTCCTCTTTAGAATGTTCAGAGACAGTGTTTGATCGCCTATGTCTGTTGTGCGGCTCAGATCTATCTACAGAGATACGCTTTCGTAACCGAAACTACAACGACTCGCGTGAATTTCTCATTCACTAGGCTAATTGGTTGCGTTTAATTCCCCACACCCCCAGTTTTTCTATGACTTCCTCGCTTCGGTTTCTCATGTGTCCCCCCGATCACTACGACGTAGATTATGTGATCAATCCTTGGATGGAGGGCAACATCCACAAGTCGTCGCGCGATCGGGCGGTTGAACAATGGCAAAAGCTTCATAGCGTCGTCCAACAACACGCGATGGTGGATCTGGTCAAGCCTGAAAAGGGCATCCCTGATATGGTGTTCACCGCAAATGCGGGTTTGGTGTTGGGTAAGACAGTCGTTTTGAGCCGTTTCTTTCACAAAGAACGACAGGGAGAGGAACCGTTCTTTAAAGAATGGTTTGAAGAAAACGGCTACACAGTACATGAATTGCCCAAAGATTTGCCCTTTGAAGGTGCGGGAGATGCACTGCTCGATCGAGAAGGACGTTGGCTTTGGGCGGGGTATGGCTTTCGATCGGAGTTAGATTCACATCCCTATTTGGCGAAATGGCTAGATATTGAAGTGCTATCTCTGCGGCTGATGGATGAGCGATTCTATCACCTGGATACGTGCTTTTGTCCCCTCAGTAATGGCTACTTGCTCTACTATCCGCCTGCATTTGATGCTTACTCAAATCGGCTGATTGAGATGCGGGTGCCCGAATCGAAGCGCATTCCGATCACTGAACCAGACGCTGTGACCTTTGCGTGTAACGCAGTCAACATTGAGGAAATTGTCATTCTCAATCAAGCCAGCGATGACTTGAGACAAAAGCTTTCTAAATTAGGATTTCGGGTGATTGAGACTCCGTTAACAGAGTTTCTGAAAGCAGGGGGTGCGTCTAAGTGTTTGACGCTGCGCGTGACGGAACCTGTGCGGGTAGAACTTCATGCGAGTGCGGCGATCGAAAGTCGCGTCATGCGATTAGAAGGACATCTGCTCGATTCGGGGTTGATCAATCAAGCATTGGATATCGTCGTTGAAGCAGGCGGCAGTTTCCAGGTTCTCAACTTCAATTTAGGAGAACAACGGCAGAGCACCTCTTCGGCAGAAGTGAGAGTAACAGCTCCTTCTCACGCGGTCATGGAAACGATTATGAGTCAGTGGATCGACCTGGGAGCATTGCCGCCACCGCAGGAGATTTGTGACTGTGAGCTAGAAACCGTGACTCAGACGGGAGTTGCGCCCGATGACTTCTATGTGACTACTATTTATCCAACTGAAGTGCGGGTGAATGGGCAGTGGGTCAAAGTGCAGAAACAGCGGATGGATGCGGCGATCGTACTATCGAGTCAGGAAAGCGCCCCTGTCTGTAAGCTGCTGCGAGATGTGCAGATGGGCGATCGAGTCGTCGTTGGGGTGGATGGCATTCGCACGGTTCGCAAAACCGAATCGCGTGAACAGCGTAACACCCAAGAATTTAGTTTTATGGGTGCGGGTGTTTCGAGTGAGCGTCGGGTTGAATTGGTGGTTGAGCAAATCGCCTGGGAACTGCGAAAGATCCGCGATCGGGGGGGCAAGGTTGTGGTGACGGCAGGTCCGGTGGTGATTCACACAGGCGGCGGTGAACATCTGGCGCACTTGGTTCGAGAAGGCTATGTGCAAGCGCTGCTCGGTGGGAACGCGATCGCGGTTCACGACATGGAGCAGTCTTTAATGGGCACGTCTCTGGGCGTAGATATGAAGCGGGGGGTGTCAGTGCGCGGAGGGCATCGCCATCACCTGAAAGTGATCAACATGGTTCGCAGGTATGGCAGCATTGCCGAAACCGTGAAGAGTGGTGTGCTGACGAGTGGCATCATTTATGAATGTGTGCAGCACAATGTACCGTTCTCGTTAGCTGGCTCAATTCGAGATGACGGTCCATTGCCAGATACGCAAATGGATCTCGTCAAAGCCCAGGAAGACTACAGTCGCTTGATTGAGGGCGCAGACATGATTTTGATGTTGTCATCGATGCTGCACTCGATCGGAGTTGGTAATATGACTCCTGCCGGAGTGAAGATGGTGTGTGTAGACATCAACCCAGCAGTAGTGACGAAACTCAGCGATCGCGGCTCCGTCGAATCAGTTGGAGTCGTCACAGACGTAGGTTTATTCCTGAGTTTGTTAGTGCAGCAATTGGATAAGTTGACGCATCCTTACCCATTAGTTCAAACGGCATAACGAAGAAAGTTCCGGGTAGAGACGTTTCGGTGGAACGTCTCTACGCTATCGGGTAAAGGCACGATTGCATTCATTCGTAAAATCGGTCTTAAAATAAAAGCCTTGCTCGATGACCGATCTTTAAACCAATCCGAATCCACAATGTCTTACTTCCCTGAGAACGCCTTAATTATTCAAAGCGATCGCTCTGTTCTCCTGGAAGTTCACTCACCGAGAGCGACTGCCGCACGAGAAGCGATCGCCCCTTTTACCGAACTTGTCAAAAGTCCTGAACACATTCACACTTACAAAATTACTCCGCTTAGTGTGTGGAATGCACGAGCGGCTGGAATGCCTGTAGAGGATATGTTAGCGGCACTGCAAGAACACGCCAAATATCCGATGCCTGATGCGGTCGCGCAAGAGATTGATGCGCTGGGTAAACGATATGGTTTGACCGTGATTGAACGATCGGATGATGAGGTTCATCTCTTGCTCAGAACTGCCGACCTTCCCCTTTCCGAACTCTTATCTCGCAACGGTGAAGTTGCTCCTCTTTTGGGTGAACGGCTTAACGATTGCCTCTTTCAGGTTGATTCTGGCTTTCGCGGAGTGTTGAAACAAGCCCTTCTAGCCGCAGGATATCCAGCCGAAGATCTCGCAGGCTACGTCACGGGGGATGCACTGGCGATCGAGCTGCGTCGCATCAGTCGGGCTGGCGAACCGTTTGATCTCCGAGACTATCAAGAAGAAGCCGCAGACGCGTTTTATCAAGCCGGACGGGTGCAAGGCGGAAGTGGTGTGATTGTGCTGCCGTGCGGGGCTGGAAAGACTATGGTTGGCATGGCGGCGATGATTGCTGTGCAGGAAAACACGCTTGTGCTGACGAGTAGCCTCACCTCGGTTCGACAATGGCGACGAGAACTGCTTGACAAAACCTCACTCTCAGAAGACTCGATCGCCGAATATAGCGGCGAAACCAAAAATACGGCACCTGTCACCCTGGCAACTTACCAGATTTTGACGTATCGGTCTCAAAAAGATCAGCAGCAGCCTCACTTTGAGTTATTCAACGCCCGATCGTGGGGCTTAATTATCTACGACGAAGTTCACCTGCTGCCCGCTCCTGTGTTTCGGGTCACTGCCGAACTACAAGCTCGTCGCCGTCTCGGATTGACCGCTACGCTAATCCGCGAAGATGGGCGAGAAGGGGACGTGTTTGCCCTGATCGGACCCAAACGCTACGATGTGCCCTGGCGAGAATTAGAAGGACAAGGCTTCATCGCTGCCGCCGAATGTACCGAGATTCGCGTTCCGCAGGATGCCGACGAGCAGATGACTTACGCGATCGCGCCCAAACGGCAACAGTTTCGCATCGCTGCCGAAAATCCTCGAAAGTTGACGGTGACCAAAGAATTGCTAGAAAAAGAAGCTGGACATCGGATTCTGATCATCGGTGAATACATCGAGCAATTAGAGAAAATCGCTCATTTAACGGGATTGCCATTAATCACGGGCAAAACTCTACAACGGGAGCGTGATCGTCGCTATGAACAGTTTCGACATCAGCAGATTGATGGGCTAATCTTGTCGCGGGTCGGCAACTTTGCGCTAGATTTGCCAGATGCCGATGTGCTGATCCAAGTGTCGGGAAAATATGGCTCTCGTCAAGAAGAAGCGCAACGGTTAGGGCGAGTGTTGCGTCCTAAATCGGATGGGCGTGTAGCTCAGTTTTATACGTTGGTTTCACTCCGAACGTGTGAGGAAGAATTTGCGCGTCACCGTCAGCTATTTTTAGCCGAGCAAGGCTACAGCTATCACATTCAAGTTCTCAACGAGTAATCTTCTGAGAAGAAATTTGTGACCTTTAAAATGGTGTTTCTACTTTTAGATGGAGCATCTGCTTAGATTGCGGATGCTCAAAGCTCAGTTCTCTCGCATGAAGATGTAAACGATCGCGACTTGCGTCTCCATAGAGCCGATCGCCCAAAATCGCAGCTCTCAATCCTTGCAAATCGGCTGCATGGACTCGAATTTGATGCGATCGTCCCGTGACGGGAAAGAATTCAATTCGCGTTAAATTCCTTTCTCTCGCCAGTCTCTTAAAATGAGTCACGCTAGGTTTACCATGCTGATGATCAACTTTCTGGATAGGTCGATCGTGCGGGTCGCCCCACAACGGTAGGTCAATGACTCCTTGTTTTATAGTCACCAATCCTCTGAGCATCGCCTCATAAACTTTGTGAACTTGACGCTGCTGAAACTGCTGACTGAGATGACGATAAGTAGGTCGATCGCGCGCCAAGACTAAGATTCCAGAAGTGTCTTGATCGAGCCGATGCACTGCCATTAAAGCATCACCGTCTGGCAATAAATGACGGAGCCGACTCAAAACACTGTCTTGACTATCCCGATAACGACCTGGAACCGAGAGCAATCCAGGGGGTTTATTGACCATAATCAGCCATTGATCTTCGTAGAGAATAGGCAGCGTTTGAGTGAGGTTTACGATCGTCTCTCTCTGCGGCAATCCCGATAGCAAAAATCCCATCAATGGCTGACAGCGCTCTCTGCAAGCCCCATAAAATTCTCCCTGAATTTTCTGCTCACTCATTGAAGATGCGCCGTACCAAAACTCAGCCATCGCTAACGGTTTTAGCCGATGAGTTGCTGCATAATGTAGCAGTTTTGGGGCGCAACAATCTCCGGTTCCTGTCGGCATCAAACCGTCAGGCATTAACTGTTGAAGTGATAAAAACTCACCAGCAAAATTAGTCAGCGAGTAATGAGCGTGCATCTGTGCCTGAAGTTGGCGAGACACCTGCTTACGCTGTTGTTTTAGCTGACGAATTCGGTGATCTGCTTGCTCAATAGAAGATTTAAGGGGCTGTAATTCAGTATCTCGTTGACGTTTGAAGTGTCGGCGATCGAATCCATCTTGACGGCTTTGTTCATTGAGTGTCTCAAGCTCTACGTCTAGCGTTTCTCCTATGAGAGATTCAGAAAGCCTCTGACGTTGAACTTGCCGTTCATCTTTGCGTTGATTCTGACGCAGTGTAATTTGTTTCCATCGAACTTGGAAGTCTTGTAATATCGATTCATAATGCGATCGCTCTGATAAATTCTGTAAGATAATTAATTCTTGCTTAATCGATTCTAAAACCGCTAGAGCATGAGCCTCTTCAAAGGCAACTCGATCGCGCCCCGGAATCGGCGGAACCCATCCTTCAACAATCCCGTTGCCATTCAACAGCCCAGAAAATGCTTTGAGAACTCGCTGCTCACCTAAAGGGGTTTCAACAAGCAACACTCCATACATTTTGCCTTCTTGAGACCCATTCAGAAGGCGCATTAAACCTTTGGCGATCGCTTCTACAAATAAAGTGCGAGGCAATCTCAATCGTTTTCCACTTTGAGAACAACAACCCTCATACCAATCAGTGGCTGAGTCACAAATTGAACCATCCCACTCAACAAAATCTGAAGGGACATAAAGACCCAACTCATCAGATCCAAGGGTCATCATCGTCTTCTAAATCTTCAGCGGTTGATAGTTCGTCTTGACGTTTAACGGGTGGTTCAATTAACTCTTCCTTGTCCCAACCGTCTAAACTCTCAGCTTCAGTGATCGGAGACTTACCAAATACTTTATCAACAACAGGTTGAGCTTGAACGTTTACCGTTGGCTGAATGAAATCCTCGTCATCCCAATCCTCTAAAGGATCAGGTTCAGAGAAGTCAGGAGGCTCGATCGTGCCCTCCAATTCATCCCATTGCTCAACCATATCGTAGGTTCTTTCTTTGACTTGCTCGGCTAAGATTTGAGCCTTTTCTTTTGCCTGCTCTGCTAGGATTTGTGCGCGTTCTCTTGCCGTCTCAGTTGCGGTTTTGGCTTGATTAAACAGCGATCGTAACTCTTGAGTCACCTGACTTTTTTCTTCTTGAAGAAACCCCGTCATTTTCGTCAGCTTCTCTTGAATTCCTTCTCGGTAAACGGTAAACGATCGCACTGCTTCTTCAGATACTAACACCCGTCTGTTGCCGATTCTCAAAACATAGTTAGAGGGCAATAAATAAGCGCTTCCCGTGATGCCGCTCCAGTCGCTAACTGCGAATAAGTAATGCTCAATCTCACCTGTTCTCAAATTGAACAGATAATCGATAATTTTTCCCGCTTTGTTTCCGGCATCTGTCCAAACTTCCCAGCTCACCAGCGTTTCCAGTTGCCGGACTTTCTCAACATCGGTATCTATAGGTCTGGAGGTAACGAGAATGCCATTAGCGCCGATCGTCTCTAACTGATCCAAGTTAAACGCCGTTTTTTTCTGTCCTAGCCAGCCTGATTTGCAGATAAATCCCAACACTCGATGCACTTTGGGATACATCCACAGCACTTCTACCTGTCCCAACTCTGCCATCGTGGAGCGATCGAGGACAAACTGATTTAACAATTCACTCTGTTTAACAACCTCTGGTTGCTGCGCCATAGAAGCTTAGACACCGTAAAATCTTGATCTCTAGTGTATCTTGCCACTCGTTGAATCAAAACGCTGACTTTTGTAGTAGTTGACACAGCTTCTTCTTATTTGGCATACTAGTTAACTGGCTGTCTAATCCCTGCTCGGATCAGGTCGGACACTCATAAAGCGGCTTTCCGCTACCTGTACGGCAACTCTTTAAGGACAATTTCATGACTGCATACGCAATTATCGAAGCGGGCGGAACCCAGATGCGGGTAGAGCCAGGTCGGTTCTATGACATCAATCGTCTCGTAGATGAAGTCGATGCTCAGTTTACGATCGACAAAGTTCTGTTTGTCAAAAATGAAGGGGACATCAGCGTTGGTCAACCTCTAGTGGCAGGAGCAACGGTTCAGGCGACGGTGCTGAGACATCTACGAGGTCGCAAGATCATTGTTTACAAAATGCAGCCCAAGAAGAAGACCCGCAAAAAACAGGGTCATCGTCAAGAGCTAACGCGGATTATGATTGATTCCATTAGCCTCAATGGCGAAGTGGTTGATTCTAGAGAGCAACTCGCAGACGTAGTTGACTCTAAAGAGCAACTCACAGACTAAGACGGCTCCTAATTTAGACTTACAAAAACTGTTGAGGAAATTATGGCTCACAAGAAAGGTACAGGGAGTACTCGCAACGGACGCGACTCTAATGCTCAACGTCTAGGGGTCAAGCGCTACGGCGGACAAGTCGTTCTCGCGGGCAACATTTTGGTTCGTCAACGCGGCACCAAAATTCACCCTGGAAACAATGTCGGTCGCGGTAGCGATGATACGTTGTTTGCGCTCATCCCTGGTGTCGTCACCTTTGAACCGATGGCTAGAGGCAGAAAGAAAGTCAGCGTCTATGCAAAAGTCGAGGCTGTAGTTGAGGCGGCTCCAGCGGTCTAACTGACTTCTCAATTGATTGATGGGCTGCTCAAGATGGGCAGCTTTTTTGTTTTGAGGATGGTGAATTCTCGATCGCATCCCCAATCACTCTTTACAGTTCGTAATCAGTTTAGTGAGTGATGGCACTCCCGAAAGTTCTAGACTTTTAAAGTATCGCCAACATTAGCCAGCTATCAGCCCTATGTTTCCAACTCACCGCCCTCGCCGTCTGCGCGCTCACCCTCAACTGCGTCGCATGGTTCGTGAGAATGTGTTAACTACCAGTGATTTGATCTATCCGTTGTTTGCGGTTCCGGGTGACGCGATCGCCAAAGAAGTTCGCTCAATGCCGGGGGTGTTCCAGTTGTCGATCGACAAAATTGTCGAAGAAGCCAAAGAAGTTTACGATTTGGGCATTCCGTCGATCATTTTGTTTGGCATTCCTGCTGATAAAGATACCGATGCGACGGGCGCATGGCACGATTGCGGCATGATTCAAAAAGCGGCAACGGCGGTGAAGGAAGCGGTTCCCGATCTGATCGTGATCGCGGATACTTGCCTCTGTGAATACACGCCTCATGGTCACTGTGGCTATCTCGAAGTCGGCGATTTATCGGGACGAGTTCTCAACGACCCGACGCTAGAACTGCTCAAAAAAACGGCGGTCTCTCAAGCAAAAGCGGGAGCCGATATCATCGCGCCTTCTGGCATGATGGATGGTTTTGTCCAAGCCGTGCGACAAGGCTTAGATGAGGCTGGGTTTCAAGATACGCCGATTATGTCTTACGCAGCAAAATATGCGTCTGCCTATTACGGACCCTTTCGAGATGCCGCAGAATCGGCTCCTCAATTTGGCGATCGTCGCACCTATCAAATGGACCATGGCAACGCTCGTGAAGCGATTAAGGAAATCGAACTCGACATCGCAGAAGGGGCAGATATGCTGATGGTCAAGCCTGCATTGTCTTATATGGATGTGATTTATCGCGTCAAAGAAGCGACAAATTTGCCTGTTGCCGCCTATAACGTGTCAGGCGAATACGCGATGGTGAAGGCAGCAGCCCTCAACGGCTGGATCGATGAAGAGCGTGTCGTGATGGAGACGCTCACCAGCTTTAAACGAGCAGGTGCCGATCTGATTCTCACCTATCATGCCAAAGATGCGGCTCGTTGGTTAGCTGCCCAGTCTTAGTTGAATTTGCGGAATCTAAACTTCCAGCAGGAAGGTTTGTTGGAGGTTTAGACTCCGCGTCGGTTCAAAACTAATTTTCTAGTTCAGTCCCAAATACTCGCGTAGAGTTTGGCGCATCGTATCAACTGGAACAGATTGCTGAGTCCAGATTTGCAGGGCGGCAGCTCCTTGTTGAATTAGCATTTCTAACCCGTCGATCGCTACCCCTCCCCGATCGCTAACCTGCTGCAAAAACATCGTCGGATTGGGTGTATAAATCAAGTCGTAAGCAGTGACTCCAGCCTTTAATCGATCAGCTTCTGCGGACGTGAGGGGAGATTTGTCAACGTGAGGAGACATACCGATCGGAGTTGCATTCACTAATAAGTCCGCATACGGCAACAACTCAGGCAACGTCTCCCAAGAGTGGACTTTCAGCCTCAGTGAACTGTTCCAGCTTTGTGAAAACGCTTCTAGCTTTTGAGCATTCCGTCCGACGATATGAATTTCAGCAAAGCCTAACTCCACGCATCCAGCAACGACGGCTCTCGCAGCTCCACCATTTCCTAATATGACGGCAACGGATTGGCTCCAATCTTGTTGCCTCGATCTCAGGGGCGCTAAAAATCCTTCCGCATCAGTGTTGGTGCCGCTCCAGCCTTCTTCCGTTCGCCAAACAGTATTGACCGCCCCGATCGCTTTCGCTACGTCAGAAATCTGGCTCAATAGTGGCATAATCGTCTGCTTGTGAGGAATGGTGATGCTGAAGCCCTGGATGCCGATCGCCGCAAATCCCTGAATCGCCTGCTCTAATTTTTCGGGCGCGATCGCGAAAGGCAAATAGAAAAAATCGGCACCCATTTCAGCAAGAGCCGCATTATGCATGATCGGCGAGAGAGAATGCTCGATCGGATACCCAATCACGCCGAGCAGTTTCGCTTTTCCCGTGATTAATCTCATCGTTTTTTCTTTCTGGCTCCTGACAAGCTACGTTTCAGGATTTAAGTTATCACGCACTCGAAATAGAACGGAATTAGCGTGGGAGGGCAACCCTTCCGCCTTTGCCAAGATGTCGATCGCATTTGCCGCTTTTTGCAGCGCGATCGGCGAATATTGCACCAGGCTAGAGTGCTTCAAGAATGTCTCAACTCCGAGAGGAGACGCATATCGAGCCGATCCAGAAGTCGGTAGCGTGTGGTTGGGTCCTGCTAAATAATCGCCGACGGCTTCAGGAGTCGAGCTTCCTAAGAAAATTGCTCCAGCGTGACGAATGTTTTGCAGCAACGCCCACGGATCATCGACTTCGAGTTCTAAGTGTTCGGGAGCAAAGTCGTTGGAGAGTTCGGCGGCAGCTTCTAGAGAATCAACGATCGCCACCAGACCATAATGGGCGATCGCTTTTTCAGTCAAGATTCTGCGAGGGTGATCCATCAGTTGGCGCTCAACCTCATCCACCACTTTCCGCGCCAAAGTAGCATCTGTAGTCAGTAAAATAGCCGCTGCCATCGAATCATGTTCTGCCTGAGCCAGCAAATCTGCTGCAAGGTAAACCGGATTTGCCGTTTCGTCCGCAATGATCAAGACCTCAGACGGACCTGCTAGGGAATCAATTCCGACCGTCCCGTAAACCAGCTTTTTCGCCAACGTCACATAGATATTGCCTGGACCTGTGATCACATCCACTTTTGGAATAGTTTCCGTCCCATACGCTAAAGCGGCAATCGCTTGTGCCCCACCAACTCGGTAGATCTCGTGGACTCCCGCTTCCTGAGCCGCCACCAAAACCGCCGCATTAATGGCTTTGTCTTTTCCAGGGGGAGTCACCATGACAATCCGAGGAACTTGCGCGACTTGCGCGGGCACCGCATTCATCAACACTGTGCTGGGATAACACGCTAAACCACCAGGGACATACAATCCTGCACGATCAACCGGAGTATAGCGTTTGCCCAGAACAATCTCGTCCTCTCCAAAATGCACCCAGCTTTTGGGCACGCGCTGCCGATGAAACGACTCAATCTGCTGACGAGCCTGCTGAATGGCTGTGAGAAGCTCTTTAGAGACTTGCTGATAAGCAGCATCTAGCTCAGAGCCACTGACCCGCAGTTCCTCTGGCTTAATTTTTTGATGATCGAATTCCAGGGTGTAATCTAACACCGCTCGATCTCCCTGTCGCTTAACCGCTTGCAGTACCTCTCGAACCGTCGCTTCTTTATGAACAACCTGATCGTCGTGAGTGCGATCGCAAATTCGTCGCAGTTCAGTTTTAGCCTCAGCCCACTGAGTGATAATTCGCAGCATGGAGTGTAGGAGTGTCAGACTTGAGATAACCCGTCTAGAAAAAGGGCTTGAAAAGTTCTAGCGACCTTGCCAATGCTAGACAAACCCAGTAGTCGTTACTCTAGCTTAACCTGGATTTTTGGGGTGTATGCGATCGTTCGGATGTTAATGCTATAGTAATTTGTCTAGCGATTCTTGTGTCCAATAATAGTTGAAGTTCTTCCGGGATTTACTGTGGCTAATATTAAGTCCGCGATTAAACGCGTCGAAATTGCAGAACGGAACCGTCTCCGTAACAAAGCATACAAATCAGCCGTCCGAACGCTGATGAAAAAGTGTATGGCAGCCGCCGATACTTATGCGGCTCAACCGTCTCCAGAAGCGCTGGAAACCGTGAAAACTACGATGTCTTCTGCGTTCAGTAAGATAGACAAAGCGGTCAAGCGTGGAGTCTTACACGCCAACACGGGTGCCCGCAAAAAGTCTCGCCTCTCTAGAGAAGTCAAGCGCCAAACGGTCTCCGCTTCCTAAGAATGCAACTGATCGACACCCACGTTCATATCAACTTTGACGCATTCAAGCCAGATCTAGATGAGATCGCTGCTCGTTGGCGAGAAGCCGGACTGGTTCATCTGGTTCACTCGTGCGTCGAGCCAGCCGAGTTTGCTGAAATTCAAGCCCTCGCTGACCGATTTCCTGAGCTTTCTTTTGCGGTGGGGTTGCACCCCCTAGACGTTGAAGAGAAGTGGACAGTAAATTCTCCTCAGCAAATTCTTGATTTAGCAAAGTCAGATCGGCGGGTGGTCGCGATCGGTGAAATGGGGTTAGATTTCTTCAAAGCAGAGAATCGAGAGCAGCAGACCAAAGCGTTTGAGGCGCAACTCGTGATTGCTCAACAGCTCAATCTACCCGTGATTATTCACTGTAGAGATGCGGCAGAGCCGATGGCTGAGTTGTTACGAGGCTTTTGGCAGCAGCATGGCTGGGTGCGGGGCGTGATGCACTGTTGGGGCGGCACCCCTGAAGAAACGCAGTGGTTTTTAGATTTGGGATTTCACATTAGTTTCAGTGGTACGGTGACGTTCAAAAAGGCACTTCAGATTCAAGAGTCTGCCAAAATGGTGCCCAGCGATCGTCTCCTCATTGAAACCGATTGCCCGTTTCTATCTCCCGTCCCCAAACGAGGCGAAAAGCGTAATGAGCCGTCTTACGTGCAGTATGTCGCTCAACAGGTAGCTCATCTAAGAGATACTCCCGTTGAGCAGTTAGCGGCACAAACGACTCAAAATGCCTGTAACCTCTTTGGTTTGACGATTTCTCAGCCGCGTCTTTCTCCCTCAAACTAACCAGTAGACTTTGATCTCATAAATTTGTTGATTCGTCAACCCACAAAACCGATTTGCTACGCCATAATAGGAAAGAGTGCAGATCCTGGCTTGTGAACGAGAGCTTCTACCGGGTTTTATTCCTCAGTAAAGCTTGACTCTGTCGGATGCTCAATTAAATCACCCATCGATTGTTGGAAGAATTGGAAACGAAACGAACGACCAACAACCT
The DNA here is from genome assembly GCA_965277365.1 of Phormidesmis sp. GTDB lineage: Bacteria > Cyanobacteriota > Cyanobacteriia > Leptolyngbyales > Leptolyngbyaceae > Phormidesmis_A. The sequence continues at coordinate 266,858 of CBDICO010000013.1, forward strand.
ACAACTAAATATCTAGCTTTTTTGGATTCCCTGTGGGGTTCCAAACTTTTTTGCATTGACCTATTTGTGCAAATAGTATAAAATCTGGGGTTCGCGCTGGGCGTGACCCTTCTGAGGAGACGCATGACTGAGCAGACCTACACCACTCCCGCCTTTGTTTTGCCAGATTTAGTCGAGATTCAGAGGGCTAGCTTTCGCTGGTTTCTCGAAGAAGGCTTGATCGAAGAACTCGACAGCTTCTCGCCTATTACTGACTATACAGGCAAGCTTGAACTTCACTTTTTAGGGAAAGACTTCAAGCTAAAGCGCCCTAAATATGATGTTGATGAGGCAAAGCGTCGCGATAGCACCTATGCCGTACAAATGTACGTTCCGACTCGTCTGATTAATAAAGAGACGGGTGAGATTAAAGAGCAAGAAGTCTTTATTGGTGACTTGCCTTTGATGACCGATCGGGGCACTTTCATTATCAACGGTGCCGAGCGCGTGATTGTAAACCAGATTGTTCGCAGTCCTGGCGTTTACTACAAGTCAGAAACCGACAAAAATGGACGGCGTACCTACAACGCAAGTTTGATTCCCAACCGGGGCGCGTGGCTGAAGTTTGAGACAGATAAAAATGACCTGGTTTGGGTTCGCATCGACAAGACTCGCAAGCTCTCGGCTCAAGTGCTGCTGAAAGCGTTGGGGTTGAGCGATGGCGAGATTTTTGATGCGCTGCGTCACCCTGAATATTTCCAGAAAACGATCGAGAAAGAGGGTCAATTTGGCGAAGAGGAAGCTCTAATGGAGCTTTACCGTAAGCTGCGTCCAGGCGAGCCTCCGACCGTTTCTGGTGGTGCTCAGCTTTTAGAATCCCGGTTCTTTGATCCCAAACGCTACGACTTGGGCAAAGTAGGTCGCTATAAGCTAAACAAAAAGCTCCGGCTCACTGTGCCTGAAGGGGTGCGAGTGTTGACTCCGCAGGACATTTTGTCTGCGATCGATTACCTGATCAACTTAGAGTTTGACACGGGAAGCATCGACGATATTGACCACTTAGGCAACCGTCGAGTGAGATCGGTGGGCGAACTTCTACAAAACCAGGTGCGTGTTGGTCTCAACCGTCTAGAGCGCATCATTCGAGAGCGGATGACCGTTTCGGATGCTGACTCTCTAACTCCAGCTTCTCTGGTCAACCCGAAACCGTTAGTTGCTGCAATTAAGGAGTTCTTCGGCTCTTCCCAGCTATCGCAGTTTATGGATCAGACGAATCCTCTGGCGGAGTTGACTCACAAACGTCGAATTAGCGCTCTCGGTCCAGGCGGTCTGACGCGAGAACGAGCAGGCTTTGCTGTCCGAGATATTCATCCGTCTCACTATGGGCGAATTTGTCCTATTGAGACTCCTGAAGGTCCGAATGCGGGTTTGATTGGTTCGTTGGCGACTCACGCCCGCGTGAACGCTTACGGATTTATCGAGACTCCTTACTATCCGGTTGAAAACGGTCGCGTCGTTAAGGAAAACGCTCCCATATACATGACCGCCGATGAAGAAGATGATCTGCGGGTTGCGGCAGGTGACATCACGATGGATGAGAATGGCTACATCCTGAGTGAAGAGGTTGCTGTCCGTTATCGGCAAGACTTCACTACTGCCACTCCTCAAGAGGTGGATTATGTAGCGATTTCTCCGGTTCAGATCATTTCAGTGGCAACCTCACTGATTCCTTTCCTAGAGCATGACGACGCGAACCGGGCATTGATGGGTTCAAATATGCAGCGGCAAGCGGTGCCTTTGTTGCGTCCTGAGCGTCCCCTGGTTGGAACGGGCTTAGAAGGGCAAGCCGCCCGCGACTCTGGGATGGTGATCGTCAGCCGTACTGATGGGGAGGTTACGTTTGTGGATGCTGATCGCATCCGAGTACGTGATCCTCAGAGCGGTAAAGACATCACCTACGCTTTGCAGAAATATCAGCGCTCAAACCAGGACACCTGTTTAAACCAACGCCCGATCGTCTTTGTGGGTGACAAGGTAATTGCAGGTCAAATTCTGGCAGATGGCTCGGCAACTGAGAAAGGCGAACTGGCGCTCGGTCAAAACATTCTCGTAGCTTATATGCCTTGGGAAGGCTACAACTACGAGGACGCGATTTTGATTAGCGAACGCCTCGTTCAGGAAGACGTTTACACCTCAATTCACGTTGAAAAATTTGAGATTGAGGCACGTCAAACCAAGCTAGGTCCAGAAGAAATCACGCGTGAAATCCCCAACGTTGGTGAAGATGCCTTGCGTCAGTTAGATGAGACAGGCATCATTCGGATCGGAGCTTGGGTCGAGTCGGGCGACATTCTAGTTGGTAAAGTGACTCCGAAGGGGGAATCTGATCAGCCGCCTGAAGAAAAACTTCTCCGAGCTATCTTCGGTGAGAAAGCGAGAGACGTACGGGATAACTCCTTGCGCGTACCCAACGGGGAGAAAGGGCGAATCGTCGATGTGCGAGTCTTTACCCGTGAACAAGGCGACGAGCTACCTCCAGGCGCTAACATGGTTGTCCGCGTTTATGTCGCTCAAAAGCGCAAGATTCAAGTCGGCGACAAGATGGCGGGTCGCCATGGCAATAAAGGGATTGTTTCTCGGATTTTGCCGATCGAAGACATGCCTTACCTGCCCGATGGCAAACCCGTTGATATTGTGCTCAATCCGCTAGGGGTGCCAAGCCGGATGAACGTGGGTCAAGTCTACGAGTGCTTGCTGGCTTGGGCGGCCGAAAATCTGAACGTTCGCTTCAAGGTTGTGCCATTCGATGAAATGCACGGGGAAGAGAAGTCTAGAGAAACCGTTCACGCCAAGATCAGCGAAGCTCAGGACAAGCGAATTAAAGCGACAGGTGGGCAAGATGGCTACTGGCTGTTTAATCCTGACAATCCTGGAAAAATTCAGGTTTATGACGGGCGGACAGGCGAACCCTTTGATCGTCCTGTCACGGTCGGTAAAGCCTATATGTTGAAACTGGTTCACTTGGTTGACGACAAAATTCACGCTCGGTCTACCGGACCTTACTCTCTGGTCACGCAGCAGCCTCTGGGTGGAAAAGCCCAACAGGGCGGTCAGCGATTTGGAGAGATGGAAGTGTGGGCACTGGAGGCGTTTGGTGCAGCGTATACTCTGCAAGAATTGCTGACGGTTAAGTCAGACGATATGCAGGGACGAAACGAAGCGTTGAACGCGATCGTCAAGGGCAAAGCCATCCCTCGTCCTGGTACGCCAGAGTCCTTCAAGGTGCTGATGCGTGAGCTTCAGTCACTCTGTCTCGATGTTGCAGTTCACAAGGTCGAAACCAAGGAAGACGGCAGCAGTAAGGACATGGAGGTTGACTTAATGGCAGACGTAAACAGTCGCCGTGCCCCGTCCAGACCGACTTACGAATCCATTTCTAGAGAAGCGATGGACGACGAAGAAGACTAAAAGAGCGTTTGAGGTTTGAGTTCAATCTTCATAGCTCAAACCTCAATACTCTTTCACCATTCAAGTGCCAACAGAATATAAGGAACTAACTAAGCGATGCCAAAGCTAGAACAGCGATTTGACTACGTTAAAATCGGTCTGGCATCTCCGGATCGTATTCGTCAGTGGGGAGAACGGACGTTACCCAATGGGCAAGTTGTTGGTGAAGTCACCAAGCCAGAAACCATTAACTACCGGACGCTCAAGCCTGAAATGGATGGCTTGTTTTGCGAACGAATTTTTGGTCCTGCAAAAGATTGGGAATGCCACTGTGGTAAATATAAGCGGGTGCGTCACCGTGGAATTGTGTGTGAGCGCTGCGGCGTAGAAGTGACAGAATCCCGCGTGCGTCGTCACCGTATGGGCTATATCAAGCTAGCGGCTCCGGTCGCCCATGTTTGGTATCTTAAGGGGATTCCGAGCTACATGGCAATTTTGCTAGACATGCCTCTGCGGGATGTCGAGCAGATTGTCTACTTCAACGCTTATGTCGTTCTTAATGCGGGCAACGCAGAGAATCTGACCTACAAGCAATTGCTGACCGAAGATCAGTGGATTGAAATTGAGGACGAACTTTATAGCGAAGACTCAAAGCTATCAGGGATTGAAGTTGGCATCGGTGCAGAAGCACTCCAACGCCTCTTACAAGATATTCAGCTCGACACTGAAGCCGAGCAACTGCGGGAAGATATCGCGACTTCTAAAGGTCAAAAGCGAGCCAAGTTGATCAAGCGCCTGCGGGTGATGGACAACTTTATCGCGACGGGTTCCAGCCCTGATTGGATGGTGCTGGACGTGATCCCGGTCATTCCGCCCGACTTGCGCCCGATGGTGCAGTTAGACGGTGGACGCTTTGCGACATCTGACTTAAACGACCTCTATCGTCGAGTCATCAACCGCAATAATCGTCTCGCTCGACTTCAAGAAATTCTCGCACCTGAAATCATTGTCCGCAACGAGAAGCGGATGCTTCAAGAAGCGGTCGATGCCTTGATCGATAATGGTCGTCGGGGTCGAACGGTGGTGGGTGCCAACAACCGTCCACTCAAATCTCTGTCCGACATCATCGAAGGGAAACAGGGGCGCTTCCGCCAAAACCTCTTGGGTAAGCGGGTAGATTACTCCGGTCGTTCTGTGATTGTTGTGGGTCCCAATCTCAAGATTCATCAATGTGGACTGCCGAGAGAAATGGCGATCGAGCTATTTCAGCCCTTTGTAATTCATCGCCTGATTCGTCAAGGATTGGTCAACAACATCAAAGCGGCGAAAAAGCTGATTCAGCGCAACGACCCCACCGTTTGGGAAGTGCTAGAAGAGGTGATCGAAGGACATCCTGTATTCCTGAACCGGGCACCGACGCTTCACCGTTTGGGCATTCAAGCGTTTGAGCCAATTCTGGTAGAAGGTCGCGCCATTCAACTTCATCCTCTAGTTTGTCCTGCATTCAACGCTGACTTTGATGGGGATCAAATGGCGGTTCACGTTCCCCTGTCCCTCGAAGCTCAAGCCGAAGCACGATTGCTGATGTTGGCATCCAATAACATTCTGTCTCCTGCGACGGGTCGCCCGATCATTACGCCTAGCCAAGATATGGTATTGGGCTGCTATTACCTGACTGCAGACAATCCGGCGGCTCAAGAAGGGGCAGGCGGCTACTATGCCAACTTAGAGGATGCAATCAACGCTTATGAACAGAAGCAAGTTGACTTACACGCTTATGTGTGGGTGCGCTTTGATGGCGATGTAGATATGCCAGACGTTGAGGAAGAATTGGTTGAGGAGAATCGATCGCCTGATGGCATCGTGACTAAAACCTACAACTATCGGCGGACGCGAGAAGATCAAGACGGCGCTCTCATCTCCCAATACATCAAGACAACTCCTGGTCGGATTATCTACAACAAAACTATTCAGGAAGCATTAGCGATTTAGGATTCATTCCTCGAAATCCGAGATTGCAGGCTAGGGCATGTGAGACTTTGGAGTTTGGATTGCTCGTCAGATTCAAACTCCAGCTCCAAAATCCAAAATCAGCACAGGTGGGGCACACGATGGCACAGAATTTAGAAAAGCAACTTTTTCGCAACCAGGTGGTCAACAAAAAGCAGTTGACCAATTTGATCGCTTGGGCATTTACAAATTATGGCACTGCCCGCACGGCTCAAGTAGCGGACATGATCAAGGATTTGGGCTTCCGCTATGCCACGAAAGCTGGTGTATCCATCAGCGTGGATGATTTGCAGATTCCACCGATCAAGCGTCAGTTGCTAGAGGCGGCGGAAGAAACTATCCGAGACACCGAAGAGCGCTACACTCGCGGAGAAATCACTGAGGTTGAGCGATTCCAAAAAGTGATCGACACCTGGAATGGAACCAGTGAAGAACTCAAAGACGAGGTGGTGAAGCACTTCCGCGCCAACGACCCGCTCAACTCCGTCTATATGATGGCGTTCTCTGGAGCGAGAGGAAACATCTCCCAGGTGCGTCAGTTGGTCGGAATGCGCGGTCTAATGGCGAACCCGCAAGGGGAAATCATTGACTTGCCGATTAAAACCAACTTCCGAGAAGGGCTGACCGTTACCGAATACATCATCTCATCTTACGGTGCCCGGAAAGGGCTGGTGGATACCGCCCTCCGAACGGCTGACTCCGGTTATCTCACCCGTCGTTTGGTGGACGTGTCGCAAGACGTAATCGTGAGAGAACTCGATTGCGGAACGGAGAAAGGTATCGTCGTCTTGCCGATGATGGATGGCGATCGCGTCCTTATTCCCCTCAAAGATCGTCTCTTGGGTCGAGTTGCTGCTGCCGATGTGATTGATCCTGAAACGGGTGAAGTGCTGATTCAACGGAATCAAGCCATTAATAACGAAGATACTCGACGAATCGGTAGGGCAAAAGTTGAGCAAGTCATTGCGCGATCTCCCCTCACCTGTGAAGCGGCTCGATCGGTCTGTCAGCAGTGCTATGGCTGGAGTTTAGCACACGCACACCTGGTAGACATTGGGGAAGCGGTCGGTATTATCGCGGCACAGTCGATCGGAGAACCCGGCACTCAACTGACGATGCGAACCTTTCACACGGGTGGGGTGTTTACAGGTGAGATGGCACGTCAGGAAAAAGCCAACTTTGATGGCACAATCCGTTTGCCCAAGCTCATGCGGACTCGCCCCCTGCGGACTCGCCATGGAGAAGACGCTTTGATCGTTGAATCTACCGGATCTGACACCAACGTTCGTTTAGTAAGCAAAGATGGACGGGAGCAGCCCTTCTCGGTCTTGCAGGGTTCAACTCTGTTAGTCCGTGATAAGCAGCAGGTGAAAGCTGGGCAAATCATGGCAGAAGTGCCCCTGACAGGTCGAGGACGCAAAACTACTGAGAAAGCCGCCAAAGACGTAGCCTCCGACTTGGCAGGTGAAGTCAAGTTTGCAGACCTAGTGCCTGAAGAGAAGAAAGACCGCCAGGGCAACACGACTCGAATTGCTCAAAGAGGTGGCTTGATCTGGATTCTTTCTGGTGAAGTTTATAACTTACCACCGGGTGCTGAACCTGTGGTCAAAAACGGTGACCAGATTCAAGCCAATGGTGTGATTGCGGAAACGAAGCTCGTTACTGAAAACGGTGGAGTGGTTCGTTTACCAGATCAAGCTGAAGGTAAAGGCGGACGTGAGATTGAGATCATTACCGCTTCGGTGATGCTCGATCAAGCTCGTGTACGAATTGAAACTCACCAGGGGCGCGGCGGCGACCAGTATATGCTGGAGACCAACAGCAATCAGACCTTTTTGCTAAAAGCAACTCCTGGTACTCAAGTTACAAATGGTCAGACTGTCGCCGAATTAGTTGATGATCGCTACCGCACTCAAACGGGTGGCATCATCAAATATTCGGGAGTCGAAATCGCTAAACGGGGCAAAGCCAAGCAGGGCTATGAAGTCATTCAGGGCGGCACCCTATTGTGGATTGCTGAAGAAGCCCATGAAGTCAACAAAGACATTTCTCTGTTGCTCGTGGAAGACGGTCAATATGTCGAGGCTGGCACCGAAGTGGTCAAAGACATTTTCTGTCAAAGCAATGGCGTGATTGAGGTGACTCAAAAGAACGACATTCTTCGAGAGATCGTTGTCAAACCCGGTGATCTCCACATGATTGACAACCTCGATACGGTTGTGACGAAGGAAGCGGCATTGGTGAATCCTGGTCAGCAGGTGATGCCTGGACTGACCGTAGACGAATTGCGCTATGCGGAATATGTCGAAACGCCTGAAGGTCCAGCGATTTTGCTGCGTCCGGTGACAGAATTTAAGGTTCCCAATGAGCCTTCTGTTCCTAGCCAGGAGTCAGTCAGCGAAGATTCTGGGCGTGCAATTCGCCTACGAGCCATTCAGCGTTTGCCTTACAAAGATGGCGAACGGGTGCGATCGGTCGAAGGAGTAGACCTCCTGCGGACTCAGCTACTGCTAGAAATCGATAAAGACGCTCAATTAGCTGCCGATATCGAGTTAGTTCCCGATGAAGCCGATCCTGAAGTGATGCGCCTGCAACTGGTGATTCTAGAATCTCTAGTGATCCGTCGTGATATTTCGGCGGATACGACTCAGGGCAGCACCCACACTCGCGTTTTAGTGAAAGACGGCGATCAAATCACTCCTGGCGCGGTCGTTGCTCGAACTGAGATTCAGTGTAAAGAAGCGGGTGAGATTCAGGGGATTCGCGGCGGATCTGAGTCGATTCGTCGGATTCTGATTGTTCGAGACGCAGACAAAGTTGTCATTGAGACGAAAAACAAGAAGCCTATCGTCAACCCTGGTGATTTGATGGTGGCAGGATCTGATCTGGCATCGGGCATCAAGTTAGAAGATTCGGGGCAGGTGCTTGAGGTTGGCGATGCTCAGGTGACGATGCGAATTGCGCGTCCTTATCGAGTGTCTCCAGGTGCCGTGCTTCACGTTGATGACGGTGACTTGGTGCAGCGGGGCGATAACTTGGTGCTGCTGATTTTTGAGCGGACTAAAACCGGAGACATCATTCAAGGTTTGCCGAGAATTGAGGAACTCCTAGAAGCCCGGAAACCCAAGGAGTCTTGTATCCTGGCTGAACGATCAGGCAGCGCTCAAGTGGTCTACGGCGAAGACGACTCAGTAGAAGTCAAAGTCGTGGATAAAGAAGGACTGATTACCGAATATCCGATCGGTCCCGGTCAAAACGTGATTATCTCCGATGGTCAAGAAGTTCTGTCTGGAGAACGGCTTACAGACGGTCCGGCTAACCCTCACGAACTGTTAGAAGTTCTGTTCAAAGCGAATAAGGAGACGCTGGGAATTCACGACGCTTCGATGATTAGTTTGCGAGAAGTGCAGACCTTCCTCGTTAACGAAGTGCAGTCAGTGTATCAATCTCAAGGCATTGATATTTCTGACAAACACATCGAAGTTGTGGTGCGGCAAATGACCTCTAAGGGTCGCGTCGATGATGGCGGAGATACCACGATGCTGCCCGGTGAACTGGTCGAACTCTATCAAATCGATCAGGTCAACGAAGCAATGTCGATTACCGGAGGTGCGCCTGCGGAATACACTCCGGTGCTGTTGGGCATCACTAAAGCTTCGCTCAACACCGACAGTTTCATCTCGGCGGCGAGTTTCCAAGAGACGACTCGCGTGTTGACTGAGGCGGCGATCGAGGGCAAGTCTGACTGGTTACGCGGTCTCAAAGAGAACGTGATTATCGGTCGTTTGATTCCTGCGGGGACGGGCTTCAATGCCTACGAAGAGACGGGAACGCCTGACATGGACATCGCGTATGATGGCTCTCCTGTGTTTGATGATGATGCCGATCTTAACGAGGTTGTGCTTGACGATCGTACGGCTCGCAGCTATGGGCTGGATAGCTTTGATGAGCGTCCAAGCTTCAGCTTTGAGAGCTTTGGCGGTGTGACTCCTGATGCTCCCAATGCAGTAGAATCTGATGTCTTTTCTCCTATCTTGGAGGATGACGATCTGATTGATGATGGAGTCGATGATGTAGATGACGTAGATGACGATGATGATGACGACATTGAGGTGGATGACGAACTCTAACTAATGTCCATCATTTGTAGAGATGTTTTGTCGAATTGTCTTTACAAATCAATTTTAATTTCCTCCCCATTATTACGAAGTGGGGAGGTTTTTTGTGTAGTTCGCTCAAATGCGAGGTCAACTCGATTCTGAGTTTGGCAGGACACGCTATCATGATGCGATCATAGTTGCATCTCCAAAATATCTATCAGCGGAGGCTAAATGTATGAGCAATCATTTACTCACGATTCAAAAGTTAAAGCTAGAAAATTGCCAAGTTCCAGGCTATTTTGTCATTAGTACGGCTCCCATTAATATCGAGGATCAATCACAAGTTAAAGATCAAACTGATCCAGAGACATTCATTCAAGACATCACTCAACATCTCAAGGATCATCAGGAAGATGCAGAAATTTTAGTGATGATTCATGGCTACAATACAGGACAATCCGGTGCTGAATGGTGGTATCAAACGACCTGTGAATACATTGCTCAACATTATCAGCAGGCTCCAAAAGGGCTATTAGTCATTGGCTATCGATGGTCTTCTGAGAAAATTTCTGAAGATGAATCTGGAAGTTTTAAAGACAAAATTAAATTTACTGAACAGGCGTTACCCAGGTCAATGAGCCTGATTTCAAAATTGGGAATCGTTGGAATTGCAGTTGGTTTAATTGGAACGATCGCTGGCATCTTTACAGCATTATCTCGGACTTCTGGTTTAGAAGTTCTCCTAGCGTTTGTGCTTCTTTTAATTCTTTCATTAGTGGCTGTCTCCCCAATTTTAACGATCGTCGCTCTCAGACTGACCGTTTATTTTCGAGATACTTTTCGAGCCTCTAACTATGGCGTAGCTGATTTTGTCGAGTTTATTCGACAGTTAAATCAAGCGCTGTTGCCTTGGAATCACCGACGAATTCGGCTCTCTTTCATTGGTCATAGTATGGGCGCATTTGTAGTTACGGATGCTGTCCGAATTTTGTCTGATGTATTTGATCCCGGCTCGATCGGCAGTCTGGATGTAAATAATCGAAACAAAAGCCCTTCTTCTGACATTGGTAGTGTGTTTAGTTTAGGAAAACTTGTTTTAGTCGCGCCCGATATCCCAGCAGAAGCGATTGTGTCAGGTCGAGCAAACACTTTACGATCGTCGCTGCGTCGCTTTCAAGAAGCCTACTTATTTTGCAACGAAGGAGACATGGCACTTAAGTTAGCTTCTACGTCTGCAAACTACTTTAGCTTTCCGGCAAAAACTCGCGATGGGGGCTATCGATTGGGTAATGTGATGGTCAGAAACTTATTAGGAAGAAGCAAAAAAACGCGACAAGCAAACCAGCTTGGTGTCGTGAATCAATCTGAAGATGGTCAGCTAATTGATGCTGTTGGATTAGGCTTTCTAGACTACTTGTTTATTCGTGAACAAAAGCCTTTGTCAGAGCGACAACTGCAAATCGGGCTAGAGGAAAATCAGAAATCGATCGCTGAGCTTTTTACCTATTTTGACTGCACAAACTATCAGGAGAGGTATCGTGATCCTAAAACAGGTCAAGAGAAAAATATCGGGATTGTCAGTCAAGCTTTAAATAAACCATTTCTAAGTCTTCGTGATTATATTTTCCTAACTTTGGACTTTTTTACAGGCAAGATTGACACCCACGGTGGTTACATTTTTAGTTCTAAGAATCGTCCTCAACCAGAACTTAGCAAACGACTAATTTATGGATTAAGCTGCCTTGGGTTTGATGGCTTTTTAGCCACTTTGAAGACAGATCCTTTATTTGAACGATCGCTAACTGAGATCACAGCTTTGTATCCAAATTTGATACCTCTTCAGCAAGAGAAGCTGGCTTCACTGCAAATTTTTTCACGCTTGTGTGGAGACAGAGGAATGCAGGTGTTGTTAGCACCCGAACGCTATCACGTTGATGTGATGGGAGGAGAATACGATCGCAATGGTTATTAATATCAAATCAACTCAAAGATCGAATAGGCGAATCATTTGGAAAATCGCTCTTTAGAACCACTTAAAAATGTTTTTTAATGCGTCAAGCAGAATTTGCTCCGTCGAGGCGGTTTGAGAATGCAGGTTATAGCCAAGGCGATCGCAGTCGAGTTTCACAACGTCACATATCAGTTAGGTCAGCGTCCGCTCGTGCTCAATCTCAACTTTAGAATTGAGGCAGGAGAAACCCTGGTTTTGCTAGGTCGGAGCGGCTGTGGCAAGACGACGACGCTCCGATTAATCAATCGCTTGCTGACTCCCACGATCGGAGAGGTGCGAGTCGAAGAGGTCTCGACTCGCGAGTGGAATCCGATTCAACTGCGGCGGCAGATTGGCTATGTGATTCAGGAAGTTGGGCTGTTTCCTCACTTCACCGTCGAGCGGAATATTGGAGTCGTGCCATCGCTACAAAACTGGGAGCCGTCACGAATTCAAAAGCGCGTCGTTGAGCTATTAAAACTCGTTGGATTGGAACCCGATCGCTTTGCTGACCGATATCCTCACCAACTTTCTGGAGGGCAACGGCAACGGGTTGGAGTGGCGAGAGCGTTGGCTGCTGATCCGCCAATTCTATTGATGGATGAGCCATTTGGCGCACTTGATCCGATCACTCGCGTCGAGCTTCAGCAAGAATTTCGGCAGTTGCAGCAGCGTCTGGGCAAAACGATCGTATTCGTGACTCACGACATTCAAGAAGCCTTTACGCTCGGCTCTCGAATTGGCTTAATGCAAACCGGAAAATTGGTCGTGTTGGCAACCCCAGAAGAATTTCGGCGATCGCCGCATCCAGAAGCGCAAGCATTTTTGAGGGCAAGAGGAGAATGGAATTCTTAAATCGCTATGGCGAAGAGATTTTACAGCGCAGTGAACAGCATCTATTTCTGGTTATGACGGCAATCTCGATCGCCATTCTGATCGGCATTCCCCTTGGAATCTTGATCACGCGCAAACCCAAGTTGAGTAGACCCGTACTCGGCTTTGCCAATGCAGTGCAAACGATGCCAAGTTTGGCGATTTTTGGGTTTCTGATTCCGGTGCCGTTGATTGGGGGCATTGGGGCGAGAACGGCGATCGTGGCGCTGATTCTCTACTCGCTGTTGCCCATCATTCGTAATACTTATATCGGCATTATGGGAGTCGATCCGGCTGTCAGAGAGGCAGGGAAGGGAATGGGCATGACCGATCGACAGCTTTTAATTCAAGTCGAGATTCCGCTCGCATTGGGGGTGATTCTGGGGGGAGTCCGATTGGCGACAGTGATCGGCGTGGGGTTAGCGACCATCGCGGCGGCGATCGGGGCAGGGGGTTTAGGAGAATTCATTTTTCGGGGAGTTGCGGTGGTTGATAGCCAGCTAATTTTGGCGGGTGCGATTCCGGCTGCAATAATGGCTCTAACCGCAGATTTTTTCCTGGGTTGGATTGAGCGTCGCCTTACTGTAAAGAAATGAACCTGAAACGATTTTTTGTCTTTTTCCTACTAACAATTTCCTTAATATCTGGAGTTTCTGCCTGCAATTCGGGTGACGATCGCATCGTTATCGGCACCAAAAACTTCACCGAGCAAGTGATTTTAGGAGAAATTCTCGCGCAGCAAATTGAGAATAAAACGAGTCTGAAGGTCGATCGCCGCTTCAACTTAGGCGGGACGCTGCTCTGTCAACAAGGAATGCTTTCTGGAGATCTCGACATCTATCCAGAATATACAGGCACCGCTTATACGACGATTTTGAAGTTTCCGGCGATCGGAGATGCCAAAAAAGTGACTGAGCAACTGAAGCAAGAATATCCGCGGCGCTTCAAATTGGAATGGACAGCACCTTTCGGATTCAACAACTCGTTTGCGATGGTGATTCGCGGTGACGATGCCCGGAAATATAGGGTGCAAACCCTCTCACAGGCAGCAAAATATACTCCTCAATGGCGTGCCGGATTTGGATTCGAGTTTCTAAACCGCGAAGATGGCTTTCCAGGCTTATCAAAGACTTACAACCTTAAATTTGCAGATGCTCCCAAAGTGATGGATCTGGGATTGCTCTATCGGGCACTGACTGACAAGCAGGTAGATTTCGTGGCAGGCAACACCACCGATGGCGTAATTCCGACTTTAGATCTCGTGGTGCTGAACGACGATCGCCACTATTTTCCTCCTTACGAAGCGGCTCCGATCGTCCGTCAAGACACACTGCGCAAACACCCTGAGTTAAAACAAGTGCTGGATCAGTTGGGCAACACTATCTCCGATAAGAAAATGCAGGAACTCAACTATAGAGTTGATGGCAAGAAAGAAGATGTGAAGCAAGTAGTTCGAGAATTCTTGCAGTTAAGGTAGCGTCGCTTGTTGAGACGTTACGATTCCAGTAACGCACTCTACTTTTAAGCGAACCTATCCTACGCTAAAAATAGTTAGACTTGCGCGTCAAGAAGCTTCGGATGAGCCAACCTTTGATTCAAATCTTCACCTACGGCACTCTTCAGCCCGAAGAAATTCTCAAACCGGGCGCAACTCCTGAACAGCGATTTTGTGCAGAGAAAATAACCGACGTGTGTCCTGCGATCGCACTAGGATGTCTCTACCATCTGCCTCTTGGATACCCTGCCATGACGATCGGATCAGATCAGATTTATGGCTCATTGCTCTCCTTTACAGATCCCAAAATTCTAGACGTGCTAGATGACTATGAGAATCACGAACCAGAACTGATAGAACGCTTTTTTCCAGCCCAAAAACCTGGTGAAAATGACTATCAACGTCAGCAGATCGAGGTTTTTGGTTTGACTTATGACTCGTTTGGGCTAGCTTGGGCTTATTTGATGACTCCTCAGCAGGTTCAACGTCTCCAAGGTATTCTCGTTGCAAGTGGCAAATGGGACGCAAAAAATAGTCCGCAGCCAAACTCAGCCGCGAACCATTAGCAAAGATGAGTCAACTTCTAATGTGCAAAGTTGTTATGCTTAATTCCCGTTGGGGTTTTAGAGTTGATCGCCTCGGTAGGAATCGCCAGCACTGGTTGATCAAGCGCCACCAATAATCCATCATCAGCACTAGGTTGTGGAGTAGTTATCGCAGGCTGCGGAGTCTTGAGCGCCACCTGAGAAGCTGGAGGTCTGCTGATCGGCGAAACAATCGTCACTGCTCCTACAAATAGAGCCGCGATCGCTGTTCCCCCCCAAACCAGAGAGAGCCTGGGTCTACGCTCAATGCGGGCGAAGACTTTTTCAACCGTCTGCTCGACGGGTTGACTCGGTTGCGGCACAGGCAGAGAGCGGAACCCTTGACGCAACATCAACAAGCGGGCGTGGAGTTTTTGCACCGTAGGATCATTGACGAGCCACTCCTCAACCTGTTTGCGCTCAGTAGCAGTGACTTCACCATCTAAATAGGCACTCAGCAACTCGAAGCGATCGCGCTGCAAAGTGTTTGACTCAAACGAACGTTTAGGGTCAGGAGAAGCCGGATTGATCGGAGATGGTTGCATGGAATTATTAAGCGGATCTAAATCGGGGTTCATCGTGGAATCACTTCTCTTGAGATGAGAATACCCAGTCATTCATGAGAGTTAGTGTATCGGAGTCAATCTAAGAAATTCAACTAGCGTGAGTCATCACTGCGACGAAAAGAATCTTAGCAGAAATAACTCGTAACAACATAGAGACTCATTTTAACGTCAGCCTCCGTCTAAATATTGCTGTAGTTGGGTCTGCAATCGATGTCTGGCTCTCGCGATTCGAGATTTGACTGTTCCGAGCGAAACGCCCGTCAGTTCAGCAATCTCCTCGTATGCCATGCCTTCAATCTCGCGGAGCACGATCGTGGTGCGAAATACTTCGGGTAGGTCAGCGATCGCTTCATTAAGCTGATCATAAAACTCGCGAGTCGTCAGATCTTCTTCAGGACCGGGGGTTGCTGATGCAATTTCCCAGTCTAGCTCACCATCAGCTAACGTCAGCGGCGCATCTAAAGAAAGCGGACTGGAATTACGCTTTCGCTTTCTCAACTCGTCATAAAACAAGTTAGTGGCAATTCGACTCAGCCAACCACGAAATTTAATCGGGTCATTGAGTCGCTTGACGTTGCGGTAGACGCGAATCCACACTTCTTGAGCGAGATCAGCACGGTCTTGCCAATCAGGGGCTAAGTGATAAAGAACTTTGTCAACGTGAGACTGATATCGCCGCATGAGTTCGGCAAACGCCGCTTTCTCTGGGCGGTGCTCGGTTTGACACTGCAAAACTAAGTCGTAGTTAGAGAGTTTTTCTGCTTGCACTGGCGTTTGAGAAGCGGTTGCCTCAACCGAAGACCAGGATACAGGAAGGGATTGACTCATGGGCGGAATTCGCTCTAAACATTCCTACATTCCTTCTCCCATGACACAAATTCTGTTTTAGAAGTTCCCTGATTATCTCCCAATCCTTTTGGTTGTTTCACCAGCATATCTTGCAGGAGGCGTAAAATACCTGTGACTGCTTGCCGCCAAAATCTAACTAACGGTAGGGTCTTAAAGCTACTTATTGTGCAAAGACGCACTCGCCAACAGGGTTGTCACCTGATGTTGAATCGTCTGCAACGGCTGTGTCTCTGCTATCTCTGTCGTTGAAGATGTAGAGAATCCCAAAAGACAATTGAGCGAGAATGTAATGGTGATTGCGAGTAATAATTTCTCAGCCATCGTTGTTTCTCCTCCAAGACTCACACACCACTAAGTAGATGAGATTGTAAATTCAAAAAATTGCTTTGAATCGGTGTTAATCGCCGCTTTCAACCTTAAGAACGTCCCTGCACCTATAAAGTGCCCTATATTCTGAAAAGGAACCGAGCTAGACATTAAGGAGTAGTGAAGTTTTTGCCTTTTCTGAAGAAGGCTTGATGAGGCTCTGCTGTCTTAACTCTTTTTACTTTGATTGAGAAGGTCATCACCTTGACCTTCACGCTTATGGCGATCGCTTCCGGAAAGCTATTTGTAAAGTACGATCGTGAGTCAGAAATGACGACAGTAGCTTCACAGAATTAGATTAATAAAACTCTAAACTTGAGCAGAGCTTTGACTAGACTCAGCAGAATGACAGAAAAAACTCAGGACAGTGCTGTCTCTCACAATTTGATGCTGTTGTGTATGGGAACTGGCATTTTATTAATCGCGTCCCAATGGCGGCAGATTACAGCACTTCCTGATACGTTTTTGTCTAAAATCCAAATTTCCAACTGGGTTAAATCAGAGCCAGTAACGAAACCATCCCCGAAAGTGGCAGAGGTCAAATCGGTAAGACTCGTGGTTGATCTCAGCGATCGTCGCGTCTACGTTTATGAAAATAACGCTGTAAAAGTTAGCTATCCAGTGGCGATTGGGCAACCTGGCTGGGAAACTCCGATCGGGACATTCAAAGTGTCTCAGAAGTATCAGAACCCTGTCTGGCAGCACCCAATTACCGGAGAGAAAGTGCCGCCTGGTAAAAAAAATCCGCTCGGAAAGTGGTGGATTGGATTTGGGTCAGTCGGAAACTTGCTGATCGGCTTTCACGGAACCAATGACGAGACGCTGGTGGGACAGCCCGTTTCTCATGGTTGCTTGAGAATGAGAAACTCAGACATCGGTAAGCTTTATCAGCAAACATCCGCGGGAACAGTCGTCACAGTGAAACCTTAGAGGATTGCAGTTTAATCGATTAACTAACTGGGCTTCGGCTCCGCTCAACCCTCAACGTTCAATCCGTAGGTTGAGCGAAGTCAAAACCTATGGACAACGGCAGTAAGGGAGTTTATACGAGTCTTTTGAAACAATGCTCTGGACATTTTTTGAACGGTTCCACAAAGCTTTCAGAGCTTATGGTTCAAGGATCGAGCTATTTTTTCAACGTTCGCCTTGCCTCTGACCTGGAGAAAAAGATCCTATCTACGGCAGGGTAAGGGTTTGAGTCTTAAAATCTGCTCAAATGTTGTCCGGGGTATTGTTGAAAAAGGTCTGAAACAAAAAACAAGGGGCTTAAGCCCCTTGTTCACGAAATGCTTAACCTGAATTTTTGACCTATCGGCTTGGCTCTGACTCAAAGCTAGGCGCGTATACCTGAAGCAACGTGCTGACCTGAGACAAAATTTCGTCCTTCGAGCTTTTGCCGAGAGCTTGCCGCTCAGGAAAGAACTCAGGGCGATCGAGGCTGCGAGCGATTGATTCACTCACCTGTTGGGCAATTAATCCTTGCAGCTCTTCTTTGGCTCGCTGTCGTTGATAGGATGCCCCTTCTTCGGTCGTCGCATAAAGCGGCAACAAGCGGTTGAGCGCATACGCTGCGATATCACCGAGATCTAAGGTGCGATCGCTCGTCGCTTCAATCTCCGCTACTCGCGCGATCGCTTCTGTCAACACTAATTCTTCCATCACATTGATAAATTGCTTCCGGGGAACTGCCACCACCTCGCCCGTAAGTAGTGCGCCCATCAGCCGATCTAAAGCCATATATTCTTCGATCGACAATTCTGAGGCTGTG
Source organism: Phormidesmis sp. (assembly GCA_965277365.1). Lineage (GTDB taxonomy): Bacteria > Cyanobacteriota > Cyanobacteriia > Leptolyngbyales > Leptolyngbyaceae > Phormidesmis_A. Next base: position 284,885 of record CBDICO010000013.1, read on the forward strand.
TCGCAAATCCGCCCCACTTCAGCTTCCATTGCTGGTGTCAAATAGCCGTCTTGTAAGGCTTGTTCAACAATCTTTTCTATGCTCATAGCGCCCTTATAAACTCCAAGCAGCAGTTTGAATAGACAACCCCCGCCTCATTTTGCCCTAGATTTTGTGCTAGACAACACTTCGCCCACGCAGAATCACAAAAGTTATGCATTTTGCAAGTTGGGCGACCACGATCGTTCTGAACGTTAATGGCTCTCTTTCAGAATTCCCTCAGCAAATTCCCTGAAAACTTAGTATTCTAAAGTTTATGAACTGTAATATTTCTTCTAATATTTAGGAAGCCTGTGCAAGAAGATTTCCGGTTAATCGTCGATCTCGTCTTGGTTTTGGCTGCCGCTGCCGTAGGGGGGTTACTTGCTGCACTGCTGAAGCAACCTGTGTTGCTGGGATATCTGATTGCAGGCGTAGTGGTCGGTCCGACAGGGCTGGGGTTGATTAAAGAAATTGTGCAGGTAGAAACACTGGCTCAGTTTGGAGTCGCCTTTCTATTATTTGCCCTGGGCGTTGAGTTTTCTTTTTCTGAGCTGAACAAAGTTAAAGCCATCAGCTTAGGCGGCGGCGGATTACAGATCGTGCTAACGATTTCGGTGACCACTCTGGCATCTCTAGGCTTGGGTTGGGTCACGTCTCCGGCACAAGGCGTGTTTTTAGGGGCGATTCTCTCGCTGTCTTCGACTGCCGTTGTGCTGAAGTGTTTGATGGAGCGCAACGAGACGGGCACGCCTTACGGACAGGTGATGTTAGGCGTTCTAGTCGTGCAAGACTTGGCGCTGGGTCTGATGCTGGCGGTGCTTCCGGCACTGAATAAGCCTGTTGAAGAAATTGGGCTGGCAGTCGGTTGGGCACTGCTGCAAACGGGACTTTTTGCCCTCGGAGCCGTTGCTGCTGGAATTTGGGTGATTCCACCTTTGCTGAGACTGTTGGCAAAAACTGAGAGCCGCGAATTATTTTTGCTGGGAGTGGTCGCGATTTGTTTGGGAATTGCCCTGCTGACCGAGCATTTAGGACTCTCGATCGAGATGGGTGCCTTCGTCGCTGGGCTGATGATCTCAGAGGCAGAATATGCTGATCAGACGCTGACCTACGTGGAGCCGCTGCGAGACATCTTCGCGTCGCTGTTTTTCGCGTCGATCGGGATGCTGATTGACCCGTTTTTTCTTTGGAATAATCTGGAGTTGATTTTAGGATTAGTCGCGATTGTATTCGTCGGCAAGTTCTTGATTATTACGCCCCTGGTGCGACTGTTTCGCTATCCCCTTAAAACCGCACTGATCGCTGGGTTAGGACTCGCTCAAATCGGAGAATTTTCCTTTGTACTTGCCAGGGAGGGGCAATCATTGGGGCTAGTGTCGCGTCGCGTCTATCTGCTGATTTTAGGAACAACGGCTGTAACGCTGGTGCTTACGCCGTTTGTGCTGCGATTCGTGCCCAGACTATTTCTGTGGGCAGAGACTCTGCCATTCCTTAAGGAGTATTTAGAAGAAAGTGATGTGCCACTAGCGATCGCGGATGATCTGCCAACCACCAATCACGTAGTGGTCTGCGGCTATGGGCAAATTGGACGAAACATTGTACGACTGTTGCAGGATCGTGGCTATCCAGTCGTAGTGATTGACCAGTCAGAAAGTCGAATTCAGCAAGTTAGAGACGCGGGACTTCCCTATATTTATGGAAATGCAGCGAGTCTACACGTTCTAGAAAAAGCGGGGGTGGCTCATGCTCAGGGAATGGCGATCGCGCTTCCTGACCCGATGAGCACTCGTCTTTGCCTCAAACGTGCCCTGGAAATCGCCCCCGACCTGGATATTGTGGTTCGCGCTAATCAGGGCAAAGACATTGAGTTGCTCTATCAGTTGGGCGCACGAGAAGTCGTTCAGCCCGAATTTGAAGCCAGTTTAGAACTTTCGGCTCACTTATTAAATGGGGTTGGGTTGCCGTTGCCTGCGATTCAGCGAGAAGTTCAGCAAATCCGCAATTCACACTATTCAGAATTGCGTCCAGAGCGCCCTTCATCTGAAATTTCTCGCGAACTAAAAGCTGCCACCGAGGAGATGAACAGCACGTGGTATCCGTTGCCTGAAGAGTCGCCGCTGACCGGAATGACGCTAGAAGAAACGGATATTCGCCAGTTGACAGGTGTCACGTTGATGGCAATTCGTCGGGCAGGGGGGGCTGAGTTAGACTACCCCGATGCGATGACTACATTAGAACAGGGCGATCGCTTATTAATTGTAGGTGAATCGAATGAATTAGCCGCGTTTTATGAGTTAGCCAAAGGAGAAGCGGCGGTGCCTGCGCCCAACGCCTCTTGCCAGTGGATACAGGTGTTTGAGGGTAGCCCGATCGTCCGCAAAACCCTCTCTGAGATCGATTGGCGACGGCAGTATGGCATCCAAATCCAGGCAATTCGACGAGAAAACAAATTTTTGCGGTTTCCCGACGATGATGTGGACGTGCAAGCGGGCGATCGCTTGTTGCTGTGCGGCAGTTTTCACTCGCTCAATCAAGCAACCACCTCGATTTCTCCTAAACTTGAGCTTTCTGTCCTGCCGATCTCAATGTCGTCCCTAAATGGAAGCAGCGTGTTGGAGGATTAAGGAGAGCATTAAGCTTTTGGTTTGACGTAGACGATCGCTTGCCGCCAGACGATCGCAGGTTGATCATACTGATCCAACACGCAGATACAATGTTGATCTTGCCAGCGCATTTTTCCAGTCAGCAGATCGCCTGTGACGAGTTTCATCTCAACTTCGGTCTCTTCGCGAATGATCGTTTGAATTTGACGAATGCTCGGCAATCCTGTATCTAATTCGATAGCCATGCTGGGTTCCTTTCTTAAAATGATGGGGTTAGCGGTGAGAAGACTATTCTGCTGATCTCTATATTTATTGTTCCTCAATTGCAACTCTAAACACTAACCAATCTATGAGCGTCGAATTTACCAAATATCACGGGTTGGGCAACGATTTCATTTTGGTTGATAATCGTGCTTCAACTGAGCCGTGTTTGACTCCTGATCGAGCGATCGATCTGTGCGATCGTCACTTTGGCATTGGTGCAGATGGCGTAATTTTTGCTCTACCGGGACGTGATGGCACTGATTACACCATGCGAATCTTCAATTCGGATGGGTCAGAGCCAGAAATGTGTGGCAACGGAATTCGCTGTCTGGGGCGATTTTTAGCCGATCTCGAAACTGTTGATCGTGGAGTCGCCAAACAGAAATATCTGATTCACACTCTGGCAGGCGTGATGACTCCAAAACTCGAAGACAATGGTCAGGTCACGGTCGATATGGGAGTGCCTCACCTATTAGCCGCAGAGATTCCGACGACGTTAGCGTCGGCTGGTCAACGGGTGATTGACCGAGCGTTAGAGGTGGCTGATCAAACCTGGCAGGTAACGTGTGTAAGCATGGGAAACCCGCACTGCATCACGTTTGTAGACGATGTAGCAGCAATTCCTTTAGAGCAAATTGGTTCTCAGTTTGAGCATCATGCTGTTTTTCCGCAGCGCATTAACACTGAGTTTATTCAAGTGGTGCGATCGGACTATCTCAAAATGCGTGTCTGGGAGCGCGGGGCTGGCATTACCTTGGCGTGCGGGACGGGAGCCTGTGCTTCACTGGTCGCCGGTGTGCTGACAGGAAGATGCGATCGTCGCGCGACGATCGAGCTACCGGGCGGTTGCCTGGAAATTGAGTGGACGATCGACGATCGAATTTATATGACAGGTCCGGCGAGGAGGGTGTTTTCAGGCACGTTTTGAACTGGACAGCTTAAGTCCTAATTCTGAGACAGAAATTCGAGAATGCTTGTACTTAAGACCAAATTACTTCAAGGAAAATCGTAAAGTACTCAGTCCTTCAATTTAGTCGGTTTCTGGAAAGTAGTCGTTTTTAGCTCTATTTGTAAGTTTGTAAACTCTCTGCCCAGATTCGTCCTCTCTAGAAATTAGTCCTTTCGATTCGTCTAATTTCTTAGCTCTCGAACCAACTAACTGATGTGAACAATCAAGTCCTTCCGCTATTTCTTTCGGCTTAAGCGACTTTTCTGATTTGTGAATTTCATAAAGAATCCCAAGTTCCACATCCGGTAAAAGTTTAGCATTATCTACCCTTGAAAGTTCTGCTTCTATTGCTTCAGAGTTAGAGATAACCTTAACTAGACTTTGGCAATCGGGACACTTCATGTTCGTGAACTCAAGAAATTGAAGCTGTTCAAATGGAAAGTTTCGGCTGCATTCGGAATTAATACAGATAATTCGCTTTGATGTTCTTAAGAAATCTTCGATGATGCTATTGAAGTCGAAAGGTCTAGAAATAAGATACTTTCTATTTTCGCTTCCTTTCGGATAACCCCACCTCAAGTTATGCTTGATGCACAAACCGTAATTTAAGCAATAAACAGACTGCTTGCCGCGGTCTCTACCGCTCATTTCATTATATTTGCTCAAGAAGAAATTCAATTCTAATGTCTTTAGGAACTGCTCATGTATTGGATTAAAAATAAAATGGCTTGTGTATGGGTTGCTTCTAACTACATCATAAATGATTCCTACCAACTCCCCAGTCCTTATTTTCCTCTGAATATGTTTCTGTTCATCCACGAAAATTTGTAGTAGTTCTCTGAGTTGAAGTATAGAAATTTTTTCTTCAAACGATTTGAGAGAATACGTCGTATTATGAAAAAATGGCTCAATTGTCAACTCATAATATCTTTCCGCAGCATCTTCCAAAGAGGCTCTAGTAATAGGATTCCCGTAAGCGACTTTACTTTCGTAGCAGTAGTAAAGCACGTAACCAATAATCCTTGGCACGTTCATCGAAATCTGAAATATTAGTTCGTAGTACTCCTCGATAGATTCTTTCTTAGTATCAAAAAAATATTCAACAGGTTGAGCGGTAAAATGCTCTACACGCTTCTCAATGAGTCTCTTTGTAAAATCAACAGACTTCTCTTCCATCACACTCTTATTGACTCTGGCGGAATAGAGGTCATAGAAGTCAAGGTTTATTTTATCAATTTTTCCTTGATCAATTTTTCCAAAATATACTCTGTTTGGGTACGCCGCAACTTTAAACTTGATGAATTCCTCAGACCAGTTGTTTAGAGGTGCTAAAATCACATCTACGAAAACTCGCATAGAGTGATCAGGAATCTCTGAAAAATCATCAAGGAGAATTACAAGATTCCGAATTCCTAGCAAAGACAAAATCTCTTTAAGCTGATTTATAAAATTTTTAATTTGAAAGATCTTTAAGAATACATCCGAAAATTGTTCTTCCGACTCAGAAGAATTTTTCTTAGAATCCTTTATAGTTCGATTGATAGAAGCAACAGCATCAATTCCTAAATCTTTTGGGCTTGCTTTTCCTGTAATTTTATTGTCCTTGCTTGATGCTATCTCGTTTCCCTTCTCAGCAGATAACTTTCTGCTGACCGAAATTTGTCGTAAAGACGGAACTTCAATAGACTTAAGATGCTCATTGTTATCAATGCTGCTGTTTAGGTTTTGAAGCTTTTCCCTAACAATCTGTACTCCACCAAGTCCTAAAAACTGCTTTATTTTTTCTAGGAAAGTATCAGACTTTTTCTGAATCTCTTCGATTAAGGAGCGCAAGATGCTTTGAATAAAATTCCTTTCAAGAATATACTTACTTAATGGATCGCCTGATATTACTCCCTCCAAGTGTTCTATTCCAATAAATTCAGTTTGAGAAGATTCAAATACTGTTTTCGCATCAATGTAACAAGGCAAAATATTACCCCGTTTCCTATACTCTCTTTGCAGTTTTAGAAAAATTGTGGATTTTCCAGTTCCCTTCCTTCCAATTAAGAAAGTTGTGTTATCTGTTAAGCAAGCTTTCAAAATCTGCTCGTTTGGCAACATATCAGTGTAAAGCGTATCAACGAGGTCTTTACCTGCCTCATCTGTTATCTCAGCTCTTCTGTATTTTTTCAGCGAGTCAACGGCTGCGAAAAAATTATCTTTATCGGTTTTGGAGTAAGACATACTTTGCTTATTCATTCAAATTTGTTGTTAATAGAAGTTATAACACGTGCAGAATTATGTCATCCACGATCGAGTCGTAGGCAGATCGTTGTCTAGCAACGAAGCGGTAAGGGATTTTGCTCTCGTGTGAAGATAGATTCTACAGCGTGTAAGTGAAGTCATCCACGATCATGCCAGGAACCCAGGTTCCGCCTAGATTACGATGCCCATAGGTGCCTATATCAGGGATAAACTCCTGGAGGTTGGTCAGCGCGACGAGGTTCTCGCCCCAAAATTGGTAGAGGCTGTCATCAAATCGCAGGTTCTCGATCGGAGCCACAATCTCGCCATTTTCGACCCAAAAACACGCATAGCGAGTCATGCCCGTGATGCGTCCAGTGGGGCGATCGCTCCAGTTCAAATAGTGCAGATTTGAGAGATACAAGCCTGTCCCCAAGGTCGCTAGAACCTGATCGCTGGGCAAGTCACCGGGTGCAATTTCGGGCGATCGTAGCCCTTCTTGTTGATCTGCACCATTGGCAACCTGTTTATATTCCTTTGCGGTTTTAGACGAGATGAGCATGTTGACCATCTCTCCGGTCTCAATAATTGGCAACTCTAGCGGCGCAACCTCGCCCAACTCGTTAAATCGAGGCACTAACCCGTGCCGAAAACTCTCTCTCAATGTGAACTTGGGCGAGAGCCGCTTTTCCCCCCGACGCAGAGATGCAAAACAACTGCCGCCTTGCTGATAAGATGCCTCGCTGACCCCGCCCCAAGATAATATCTCGATCATTTCTGCGATCGCGGCAGGTGCCAAATACGTGCGATAGTGTCCACGATCAATCAGTTTGGGAGTTTGACTGAGGAGACCAATCTGCGTTCTCGACTCCTGAATTTTGGCGGCATAGGCAGCGTGATTCCAGCGATCGCCTGCGAAGGTTCTTTTGACAGCTTGACCGTCAGCCGTGAACAGCGAGTAGTCTAGCGAGAACGAATCAGTGGCGAACCAGTGCTTTTGTCCGACCGAATCGGCATAGGCACGAATCATTAATCCCGCCGCATAAATGCCCGCAAAATCTAAGTCAGCGACGATCGGCAACAGGGTCGGCACTACTTCCTCGATCGTTAGAAGCTCTCCGGTATAAATTTCTCGACTGGTCGCCGTGCCAGATGGAAACACCAGATAGGGATTGATCGGAATCTGAGAGACTTCCTGCCGCAGTGCATCCAGAGCAATTTTGGCTCGTGAGTGATCGACCTCTACGTCTCCCGTGAAGGGAAACTCATGATAGCTACTACGCTGGTCTCGCATCAGCGTGAGAGATAACGTGCCATCGTTCACCGATCCGGTTTGGCGCACTTTAGCATGATTAAATCGCGTAAATTGGCTCTGCTCACTGGTGAGACTCAGCGTGAAGTGTTCGTCTGGTTTGAGAGCCGCTTTGATCGCTTCGACCAGTTGATCAAAGCGGCTCTCTAAGGAACTGACTGTCTGGCTCATGATCCGCCTCCAAAGACTTCAACGTTGGCGAATACCGCGATCGGCGACCCATGCCCGACTCGAATCGCCTGATTGGGTTCTCCTTTGCCGCAAAATGGGGTGCCATACATTTGCCAGGTGGAGCGATCGCCAACTTTGACCAAGCTACCCCAAAACGTAGGTGTAATGCCGCGATAATTAGGATTTCGTACCGTCTTCGTCAATTTGCCGTTTTCGATCAATTTGCCATATTCACAACTGAACTGGAATTTGTGACGCTGATCATCGATCGACCACGACCGATTGGCTTCCATAAAAATGCCGCGATCGACGCTGGCGATCGTCTCCTCAAAATTACCATTTCCAGGTTCGAGATTGAGGTTGCCCATGCGGTCGATCGGCGGACGGTTCCACGACGATGCTCTGGTGCTGGCAACTCCCGGAACTCCGGCTCTAGCTTGACTTTCGAGACTGCCTAACCCGCGCATTAGGGTGCCTTCTTGGATCAGATATTCACGAGCTGCCGGAGTGCCCGTGTCGTCAAAGCGATAGCTGGCAAACTCTCCCGATACGGTCGGGTCAAAGGTGATATTCATCAAGGGCGATCCGTAAACGCGCTTGCCAAAGTCTTTGAGCTTGACGAAACTACCGCCCGCATAATTTCGCTCATCTCCCAAGATCCGATCAAGTTCTAGAGGATGCCCCACACTCTCGTGAATTTGCAGCAGCATCTGATCTGGTGCCAACACTAATGTTGTGGTTTCTGTCGGACATTCTTCGGCAGTGAGTAGCTCGATCGCTTGAGTCCCGATGCGCTGCACTCGATCCCACAGGTCAGGCGTAATAAAATACTCCATGCCGCCTTGATAGCAGTGAGCGACTCCCCCATTGTTGGATCGCCGCTGCACGATCGCGCCCTCTTGAGCCGTAGCAGAATAATCGGTGCTGATCATCCAAAACTTTTGATGTGCCTCAGAGCCATTACTGCTAACAAACCAGGTTTCGGTTTCGGTCGTGATTGCCGTGGCGCTCGTCTGAACAATTTGATCAGAAACCTTCAAGGTGTGGCAAATCTTCGTGAGAATCTCACTAATCTCGCCCGGAGTCAGGGCATCAAATGACTTAAGAATGGGTGAGGTGTAATCTTCAACAACTTTGGGACGAGCTGAGATCGGAGTGGGATAGATCGTCCATTTGCTGGCAGCGATCGCGTGACGTTGTGCTGTCAGTGCCGCCGCTTGGACGCTTTCTAAGGTCAGCGAATTGGTTGCGGCATAGCCGATTTGACCATCCACCAACACTTCGACCATGATGCCTTGAGTCGTGCTGGTGCTGTTATATTCGGGGATGCCATCTCGAACGGTGCGATGGGTAGAGGCTTCCTGAGTGGCTCTCAGCCCAACCCAGTCTGCTGAGACCGTGAGGGATGAGAGAAGTTTTGATAATTCAACAATCATTATTAAAGTTTAGCCAAGTCACAATAGATTTCTCTCTATGGATAAGGGTTCACCCAAGAGAGGAACGAGGAACGATTTAGGTATTTTCTAGTCTAACTGCGATGCCAGAGGGTTTCACCCCTCGGTTTGTCAATCAGTGTAATTCCCTGATCTTGAAGCTCGTTGCGAATGCGATCGGCTTCTGCAAAGTTTTTGAGGGTCTTCGCGTCTCGTCTTTGCTGAATCTTGGCTTCGATTTGAGCGCCTGTTAATTCATCCGTAGAGATTATCTCCGCATCTGGTGAGGCTTCTAGCCCTAAAACATCTGCCAAAGTGACCAGGGTTCGCCACTGCTCATTTAAAGTGTCTAGCGGGGCATCGGTTTTGCCCTGATGCACGAGGAGATTGCCTTCTCGTCGCAGTTCTTTGGCAATCTCAAACAAGACTGCCAACCCACCCGATGTGTTGAAGTCGTCATCCATTGCGGTTTGAAACGCATCGGCAAAGGATTGGTTAATGGATTGAGATAGATTGGCATCTCCATGCTCATATCCAAAGAGCAGCCCTTCTTTGAGAGTGCTCCAGCCGTTTTGAGCCGAGGCAAGACTTTCCTCCGTGAAATCGATCGGTTTGCGATAACTGGCTCCCAGCACAAACAGCCGAATTACCATCGGCTCAACGCCTCTGCCGTCAAGCAAATCGCGAATCGTAGTAAAGTTGCCGAGAGACTTTGACATCTTCTCGCCGCCCACATTGACCATGCCGTTGTGCATCCAATAGCGAGAAAGCGGTTTGCCTGTGACTGCCTCGGACTGAGCAATCTCATTTTCGTGGTGAGGAAAAATCAGATCATTGCCCCCAGCGTGAATGTCGATCGTATCGCCCAAGCGATCGCGCACCATTGCCGAGCACTCAATATGCCAACCAGGACGACCCGCGCCCCAAGGCGACTCCCACGCGGGTTCTCCGGGTTTGGCTGACTTCCAAAGTGCAAAATCCGCCGGATCTCGCTTTTGCGGCAGATTCTCTTGATCAGACGCTTCAATTCGTCCACTCGCGCCTGTCTGCATCTCGTCTAACTTTTGCCTAGACAGCTTGCCATAATCGGGAAAACTGCGAACCGAGTAATAGACATCTCCCGCACTGGGGTAAGCGTTTCCCTTCTGCTCTAATTCATGAACGAGGCGTTTGATGCCATCGATCGTATGGGTCGCCCGTGGATATTCGTCTGCCTCCATGACATTTAGCCGCGCCATATCCTCAAAATACGCCTGAATATAAAATTCAGCGACGGCTTCCATTGAGGTGCCTTCTTGTCGTGCCCGATTGAGAATTTTGTCATCAATATCGGTGAAGTTTTGCACATAGCGCACCTCATAGCCGCGCCACTTGAGATAGCGACGCACCGTATCCCACACAATGCAAGCTCTGGCGTGCCCTAAATGGCAATAGTCATAGACCGTCACTCCGCAGTAATACATCTTGACGTGATTGGCTGCGATCGGGTCAAAGACTTCTTTGCGGCGAGTCAGAGTGTTGTAAAGCGTTAGGGGCATGAGAATTAGGGGTGCAACGGGTCGATTATCTGTGAGTGCCTATCATACAATCGTAAATCAGCGATAATTGGAAAGGGCGATCGGGAATTTGCTCAGAAATCATCTGGCTCCTGACTGCCACCATTTTTTGATGTTTCTAGCAAGCGCGTTATGCAAACAGCAGCCTCCTCTTCCGCATCAGCAATGGATGTCCCTAAACATGGGCTTCCCGTTACCATCATTACAGGCTTTTTGGGTAGCGGCAAAACCACGCTCTTAAACCACATTCTGACCAATCAGCAGGGGTTGAAGACTGCCGTGTTGGTGAATGAGTTTGGCGAAATTGGCATCGATAACGAACTCATTATTAAGACTGACGACGACAACATGGTCGAACTCAGCAACGGCTGTATTTGCTGCACCATTAATAATGACTTGGTAGAAGCCGTTTATAAAGTTTTAGAGCGACAAGATTCGATCGACTACCTTGTCGTTGAGACAACCGGACTAGCCGATCCGTTGCCCGTCGCGATGACATTTTTGGGCACCGAGTTGCGAGACATGACTCGACTCGACTCGATCATCACCGTAGTGGATTCCGAAAATTTCAGCCTCGATTTGTTTAACAGCGAAGCCGCTTACAGTCAGATTGCCTACGGAGATATTATTCTCCTCAACAAAACTGATCTGGTCGATGAAGCGAATCTTGATGCTCTCGAAGTGCGGATTCGAGACATTAAAGAAGGGGCAAGAATTTTGCGGACGGTGAAAGGACAAGCCCCTCTCGCAGCTCTTTTGAGTGTGGGATTGTTTGAGTCAGATCAATACTTTGCTGAAGAAGTGAAGGAGCATGACCATCATGATCACGAAGATCATGCGGCTTGCGATCACGATCACGGCAAATGTGAACACGACCACGATCATGAACACCATCACCACTCTAATCACCTAGAGAATGATGGCTTTACGTCTGTCTCGTTTGAGAGCGATCGTCCCTTTAACATTCGCAAATTCCAGCACTTTTTAGACAATCAGATGCCGACGAATGTATTTCGCGCTAAAGGCATTCTCTGGTTTGATGAAAGCCCGAAACGGCACATTTTTCACTTGAGCGGTAAGCGATTTTCACTAGATGACGATCAGTGGGTGGGCACTCCCAAAAATCAACTGGTTTTAATCGGGCAGGGCTTAGATCACGAAGTGCTGCGATCGCAAGTCGAAAGCTGTCTTACCGTTCCTTCGGTCAGTCGCGGGAAAGGATTTGGAAAATAGCCCTAGAGAGGTTTTAGTTTGCCAGCATCAAAGCTGCCTTGCACAAGGATCAGCCGAGGTGCTGGCTCAATTTTTAGGGCATCCAGTTCTTGGAGTGACGATCGTCGGCGGCGAATGTCAAGGACAGTGCAATATGGGAGCAACCGTGCGAGTCTTGCCTGACGAGATCTGGTACTGTCGGGTCAAACCTGAAAATGTAGAGGCGATCGTGGAGCAACATCTCAAACAAGGTGAACCTGTGCAAGCCCTGTTGCATCCTCGATTTCACTAATAGCCGGTCGCGGCTAAATCAAGCTGATGAGAATAAGAAATCCGCTTGACTTGGGTATTCCAAACACCGTTGGGGTAGAGCTTGAGGAGCCGGAACCCAGGCTTTTGGGAGTCGATCGAGAACGTGCAGCTTCTCGGCTCAAATTGAATACAGGTTGAAGGGGTTCCTAAATAAGACACATCGCGTCTTTGACGATCAACCTCTTGATGGACGTGACCAAACAAAACGAGCTTCACTTGAGAATGACGATCGAGCACCGCAAATAATTCTTCAGGGTTTTGCAAAATGCTGGTGTCTAACCAATCAGAGTGCATTTGAAAGGGAGGATGATGTAACGCGACGATCGTCGGCTGCTGCGAGTGTTGAGTGAGTTCTCGATCTAATTCGTCGAGACTGCTTGCCGAAAGCGAACCATGCACACAGCCCAATTCTTGAGAATCGAGCAAGACAAATCGCCACCCTCCTGCTTGAAAAGATTTATCTGCAAAGAACAGTGGATGCGTAAACGATCGCTCCATCTCTTCCCGGTCAGCATCGTGATTGCCTGGTAGCCAGTAGACTGGAATACCTAGCGGAGCCAGCATCTCTTGCAAACGACGATAGGATGTTGGGGTGCCGTCTTGAGACAAGTCTCCGGTTAACAGCAATAGATCAGGTTGAGGAGAGAGTCGAGACAATTGTTCAAGCAATGCCTGAAAAGAATCTGTTGTGGGCATTCCTAACAATTCTTGGTGGGAATCGGCAAACAAATGAATATCAGTAACTTGAGCAATCAATAATGGGGGAACTTGAATCATAGTTGCTGAACCGCAGTGCCACCGATAGGGTAAGAGAGCAACCGAATTTTCTCTCACCCTAAAGGGTACTACCGGAAAGATTCAGACTGTGCGATCCATCTCGACTTTTTTTGTGATTTAAATCACTTTTGAGATGGGCTAACCGATGACAAAATTCACCAGTTTTCCGGGCACGACGATTACCTTCTTGATCACTTTGCCATCCATGTGCCGACGCGCTGCATCTGATTCACGGGCGGCTTGCTCGATCGCATCTTTATCTGCCTGAGCCGGAACCTGAATCGTCCCTCTCGTTTTGCCCATGACTTGAATGACGATCGTCATCTCATCCGCGACTAAAGCAGACGAGTTGAGAATCGGAAACGGTTGCGTATGAATCGAATGGATGTGCCCTAACCGATGCCACAACTCTTCAGCGATGTGAGGCGCAAAAGGAGCCAGCAGCCGCAGCAATGTCTCGATTCCTTCGGCATACACTAGAGATTCTTTCAGCATTGAATCACTCAGCGCGTTACTTAGCTTCATCATTTCTGAAACGGCAGTGTTGAACTGATAATCACCCTGCAAATCTTCAGTGACTTCTTTAATGGCAATGTGAATCGATCGGCGCAATTCTTTCTCAGGTTTACTCAACGATTCCTGACCTTTGACCCCTGATCTGTGATCCGCAAATTCTGTAACCAATCGCCAAACTCGATTCAAGAATCTAAACTGTCCTTCAACATCTGCGTCTTCCCACTCCAGATCCTTTTCGGGCGGCGCTTTAAACAAAATGAACATTCGAGCGGTGTCAGCCCCATATTTCTGAATCACGTCTCCCGGAGCCACGCCGTTGTATTTAGATTTCGACATTTTCTCGTAGACGACTTCTAGTTTGTCGCCCGTTTCGGGGTCGATCGGACTCGTCAGATCCTTAATTTGGGTCGCAATCACATACTTTCCGGTGCGTGGATTTTTGTAGGTTTTGCCCTGCACCATGCCCTGGGTTAACAACCGTTGAAAAGGTTCACTCACGTTTAGTAAATTACGATCGCGCAGCACCTTTGTGAAAAACCGCGAATATAGTAAATGCAATATCGCATGTTCAATGCCGCCAACGTATTGATCAACGGGCATCCAATCATTGATCTTCGTGCGATCGAAGGCTGCCTGATCATTTTTAGCATCGGGGTAGCGCAAGAAATACCACGACGAATCCATAAAGGTATCCATCGTGTCGGTTTCTCGTTTTGCCGGGGTGCCACAGGTCGGACAGGGCACGTTCACCCAAGCATCTAACTTCGCCAACGGTGACGCACCTCGACCCGAAAATTCGACATCTTCGGGCAACTTGACAGGCAACTCAGCATCCGGCACCGCAACCGCACCACAGTTAGGGCAATGAACGATCGGAATCGGTGCTCCCCAATAGCGCTGTCGTGAAATCAACCAATCCCGCAAGCGATACTGAATTCGAGCGTTGCCCCAGCCTGTATTTTCGGCTTTTTGAATCACTGCTTGTTTTGCAGCCGGAGACGGCATTCCATCAAATTCAGCCGAGTTAATCAGCATCCCTGGCTCGGTATAAGCAGCCGTCAAAGGAGCCGTCGCATTGCTGCCTTCAGGAATGATCACTGGAACAATCGCCAGATCATTCTGCTGGGCAAACACAAAATCTCGCACGTCATGAGCCGGAACGCCCATCACTGCACCTGTTCCATACTCAACCAGCACATAGTCCGCGATCCAAATCGGGATCTTTTCGCCCGTAAACGGATTGATCGCCGTCCCTCCTGTCGGAATGCCGCGTTTGGGCTTGTCTTCCGCCGTTCGTTCTAACTCGGTTTGAGTCGAGACTTCTTGAATAAATGCGTCAATGGCTGCTTTGCGATCGGGCGTTGTCACCCGTTGCGTTAGCGGATGGTCGGGAGCTAGCACCACATACGTCACGCCATAAACCGTATCGGGGCGAGTGGTAAACACACCAATTTTTTCATCTGTGCCAACGATCGGAAACTCTAAATAAGCCCCGACTGATTTGCCAATCCAGTTAGCCTGCATCAGCTTGACTCGGTCGGGCCATCCCGTCAATTGGTCGAGATCGGTTAATAGCTGTTCGGCATAATCGGTGATTTTCAAGAACCACTGACGCAGTTGTTTGCGTTCGACGATCGCCCCAGATCGCCAAGATTTTCCATCGGCATCGACTTGCTCATTGGCTAAAACAGTTTGGTCGATCGGGTCCCAATTTACCGTGGCATCCTTCTGATATGCCAATCCTGCTTTAAAGAATTCCAGAAAAATCCACTGCGTCCAGCGATAATAATCGGGCGAACAGGTTGCAACTTCGCGATCCCAATCAAACGAGATGCCCAACTCATTCAACTGGTCACGCATTTGATCGATATTTTGATACGTCCACTTTGCGGGTTGAATATTTCGCTCGATCGCCGCATTTTCAGCAGGCAACCCAAACGCATCCCAGCCCATCGGGTTCAGCACGCGATAACCCTGCATTCGCTTCAGACGCGCAATCACATCCACGATCGTGTAGACCCGCACATGACCCATGTGGAGGTTTCCAGACGGATAGGGAAACATTGACAGCGCATAAAACTTTTCTTTACTGCTGTCTTCTGAAGTCTGATTCAGTCCTTGCTGCGTCCAGACGTGCTGCCACTTGTGTTCAATGTCTGCGGGGATATAACGAGACTCCACGATCGGAACTCCTGACTAAGCTTTAACGTTTAATTAATTTGCCTATTGTGACACTTTCTGTTCACTACGGTCGCGGTTGCCTGATTCAGAATGGAGATGATCTCCATCTTCGATCGCTGAAAAGTTTAGGATCAATTACCTGGAAGTTGGGTTAGCCACTCCTAACTCTTTGCTCTCATCCATTCCACTACATTCGTCATACAATTCCACCGTTTTCTGAACCATCAAGTCTCGATCAAAATTCATCGCCGTATACTGCACGCATTGTCGTCCCATTTGTAACCGAAACTCAGCATCTGCAAGGTTTTGAATCGCTTCTGACAGAGCCTTTGCATCGTCAAAGGGAACAACGTAGCCCGTTTTGCCCTGTTGAATCTGATCCCGCGCTCCACCGCCAGGGGTGCGAATGGGAGTGGCTCCACAACCCATTGCTTCTGCCACCACAAGACCAAACCCCTCCGATCGACTCGGCAAGGTAAAAATGTCTGATGCCCAATACACTTCCCGTAAGTCTTCTACATACCCTAAGAACAGAAAACAACGGGAATCTGCTTCACTCACGAGTGCGTAGTCTTTAATCTGCTTTTCCTGATGCCCCGAACCTGAAAATAAGCATCTTAAAGTCATGGCAGGCAATTCCTGGGTCACGTGCCTTGCTGCCTCAATTAAAACGTCGTGTCCCTTGTTCCAATTGAACCGACCAACCAGGGCACAGACCAAATCCCTGGGCTGAAGTCCAAACTTTTCGCGTACGCTTTGTCGCTCTTCAGAAGTGGGGGGACGAAAGTATTTTGTATCGATTCCGGGTAAGATTTTGCGAACTTGGGCACCAGGAAATCTTAAATCTTGAATTAAAAATTCTTCAATTTCTGAGGAGAGAGCAATGAAGGCTTTAGGGGCAAACAACCGCAAAAATAGCTGATATTGTCTAATCTTTGGTCGTAGTACTGCCTGCGCCATCTGCTTAGGGTCATCACTGTGTAACGACGGGTGAAAGCTGGCAACGCATTGCAAACCTGTAACTATTTTGAGGACACGAGCAACGACTAACATGGAGTAACCGTGAGCATGAAACACAGAAATCCCATGCTGTTTGACGAGTTCTTGAATGCGCCGAATGCACGCCACGCTGGGAAGCATCGGTCTCAAGTCTTCAAAGACGACCCACTCATCGACCAAGCTCTTGAAGATTTCAACGCGTTGCTCAGAGTCGCCGTTGCAATAGATAGGACCTGTGATCAAAACGACCCTCCAACCCGCCGCTTTTAGCCCACGAATCAAAGTCTCACAGTGCGATGCAACTCCATCGTGGCAATCAACCCTTTTTAACAGGAACCCGACTGTCTTCTTCCTCATATTTTCACCCTAACAAGTAGATAGACAGAATATTTGCCGCCGCGTTTCGGCTTCGCTCAACGCTCAAGCGCAGTGTCTTGGCGGGGTGAGCAGAACCGAAACTCAAACCCCACGGTGAATTTAATTTTGTTCTCCTACTTGCAATCATCTCTTTAGAGAAATCAGGATCGTCGCCGATCCCCTAAAGAAAGGCATCACCTGAAAGTTACAAGTCTGGCTATTCTCATTGCTTTAGAGATAGCTCTTATTTACTACTCTGCAATGCAAGCGTTGTTATACCAATCCGAAGAAATCAGTGATTCCGATCGTTAGTCTATTCGGGGAGAAGTTTATCAACGGTTGAACGCATTTAGCCTTAATCAGGGAGAGGATTTGGAGTGATGTCTATCTAGAACCGTTCTTCATTATTCGTGGACTCGTCCGTTGGGCATAATAGCTCCCGTCAGCAGTGCGCCAGTGAGTTTAACCATGATGCGATCGTCAAACCCAATCTTCGCCCCGCGCAAATCTGCTCCGCGCAAATCTGCCCCACTAAAATCTGCGCCAATCAAATTCGCTTCTCGCAGATCTGCTTTGTTGAGACTCGCCTGAAGCAGGTTTGCTCTAAACAGGTTTGCTTTGTGCAAATTTGCTCCGTCTAAATTAATTTTGTGCAAAAATGTATCACTCAAATTGGCGTTGCTCAAATTTGCGTGGCTGAGATTTCGACCCGATAGGTCTTTCTCTTGAAGATTTTGCCCACTCAAATCGGCTCCGCTTAAATCGGGAGCCTGCGGTTTGGGTGGCGTATAGGCACGCTGGTGCGGCGGATAATAAGGCGAGTGGGGATAAGGACTCGTGGGCGGAGCTGGCTGGGCGTGATGGGTTTGGGTATGAGCCTGTTGCGTGGGGGGATCGGGCGATCGGTGATATTCTGCCCGATAGTGAGACTGCGTATAGTAGTTTTGATCTTTTGGCTGTGCGTGAGTCTGTCCACCCGTTGCCTGATGCCCAGTTTGAGCACGATCGTTTTGAGCATTCCCATTGGTTTGAGAGTGCCCGTTAGTTTGAGAATGACTCGCACTTTGATGACTCTGTGAACTGGGCTGCGGCGGACGGTAATAGTAAGACTGATAGTAATTTGAGGCTTGCTTTTGAGGCTGTGCGGGCTGGGCTTTGGGAGATTGATGATCGCGCCCATGAGTCCGCAAAGTGTCTCGGGCGTGATTGATTTCTTTAATTTTGTCTTCTGCTTTTTGCAGCAAACGAGGATTGTCTTTGGGCACACGATCGGGATGCCAGACGAACACTAGGTCTTTATATGCCTGGTTCACATCTTCTAGCGAGGCACCGGGTTCGAGTCCCAAAATTCGATAGCAACGGTCTAACTCACTCATCTACTTCACCATGATGGCTAGTCATCTATAAAGATGCGTTTGCGAAGCATGTTTCTCGCGAAACCGCACACTGTACCCACTCTCCCTAGTGAAGTAGAGGCTTTTCCAATTCTACAAAGTGTAGTCGGAACTGGATGAAAGGGTCAGGAAGTAAAGACTGATTTAATAGAAGGGGCAAATGAACAATATAAGTTTTGTTTATCAATTTTAGAGTTTGGACACTTGATGGTGGCAAGGTTTCTAGAAAGATCGTAGCGCAGACCGTCCGCTTATCACCGAGTCAGCAAGAGATCTGTACTAAATGCGTCTAAGGTTTGAGCAAGTGGCTAACGAAAAATGTTGAAGATCCCCAAGAAGCCTGACAGGGGTGCGAAGACGGTGCCCAACGTATCTCCGATGCCAGCTATCCCGGACTTGCCGACAACGATCGTATCGTTGTTTCGCAATGGGGGATTGCTTTGCTCGTTGATGCCCTGATCAAAGTTGATCGCGATATCGCGACGATCGACCGTCCCATTGGGGTTGAGGCGCAGGAAACTGACCTCCCGTTTCTTCGCACGAGTATTAAACCCGCCTGCCGCTAGTAATGCCTGGTTCAGCGTCGTGTTCGGCGGAAGCTGGACAATTCCGGGTTTGGTGACTTCTCCCACAACATTCACCGCGATCGAGTCAGGTGAGAAACTGGCGCGGGCAAGAATGGCAGCGTCGGCTGGAGAAAGCGTTGTAGCGGTCGGAACAACGACGCGATCGCCATCCTGCAACGGCATATCTTGACGCGAATCACCCGCTTCAAGCAGTTCAAATAAGTTGACCTTTAAGACCTGCTCCGATCCGGCATTGGTTCTTCGCCGCACTTCAATTTCCCGAATATTAGCCGATTGAGTGATTCCGCCCGCGATTTGTAACGCCCGTGTCACCGTAGGCACCTGCACTTTGTTGCCCACCGTCGGAGCCGTTCCGCCGATTTGGGCTTGAGGAACCGTCTCGCTCTTAATGCTATGGGGACCTGGACGATTGACCTCACCTGCCACAATGATTCTCAATGGCTGGTCGGTGCTAACCGCAAAGCTTGATGAAGCAATCAGGTTTGCATCATCTACATTTACAGTGGTCGCTGCGGGAACGACAATGCTATCTCCGTCACGCAGTGGGAGATCTTGACTGATATCCCCTGTGCGAAGCAGTTGCCGTAAATCAACGGTGCGCGTTTGAGTTATGCCGCCTTTGCCCGATCGTCGCACCACCTGCACTCGCTGCAAATCGGCTGATTGACTCATGCCGCCTGCCAGTTGCAGCATTTTGGTCAACGTGGGAATGCCTCCCTCACTCAGAGTCGTCGTATAAGAACCGGGACGCGTCACTTCACCCGACACGGCAACGTTGATCGGGCGAGATGCCAGTAGGCTGACCGTGACGATCGGGCGAGTCAACCATTCGCTCAGTTTTTTAGAAATTGCCGCCGATGCGTCTTTAAGGCTCATGTCCTGCACGGTGACGCTGCCTGCGAGGGGCAAATTTAGTGTCCCGTCGGCAAGCACCTGATAATCGCCGCTATATTCTGGCACACTAAAAATATCGAGCTTAATTTTATCGCCCGCTCCTAGCAAATAGCCCTGATCTACAGGGATAGGACTCGCGGCGGCACGTGAAGCTGGAGGATTCGATTGCGGAGGCGTTTGGGCAATCGCTGGAACTGTCATCAAGCTAGACAAGACGATCAAGATGCTCGATCGATTCAACCGATTCAACCAATTCATCGGGTTAGACCATTGACGACTCATCCTTAAAATCCTCCTATCGTCTGGGCATTGTCAGCGATTCGCTTCGCAAAGTCCTTTGAATTGCATTGTGATAAACTTCGATGGTTTCCTGATGCACCCGCTTCACAGTTAACCGCCCTAGATTGTCTATTGTCTGCTCTTTTCAGGATTGCAGTTGTGATCGCGACATCGTGACCCGCTTGAGCTTGTATACATGCTGAGTCGATCGCGACCTTGACGATGCCACTGCCAATCTTGTGAATGGGGTTGAGACTATGAAAGACTCACATTAGTTGAGTTGCGCCATTCTCTCCAAAACTTCCATATATTGATCCACGACTCGATCGGTCGAAAATTCTAGCGATCGCCGCCTTAAAAAGTCCTGACTAATAGGATTGTTGAGCGTTTCTAGAATGGCATTCGCTAGAGCAGAGGGGTCAGCGATCGGCACTAATTTGCCATAAGTGCCATTGTCGAGAATTTCTGCAGGTCCACTAGGGCAGTCAGTGGAGACGATCGGGGTTCCGGTTGCCATCGCTTCAGCTACTACATTGCCAAATCCCTCAAACTTAGACGAAAGTGCAAACACCGACGCGTTCGCCATGTAAGCGTAGGGGTTATCTACAAATCCGGGCAGTGCCACATCCCCGTCTAAGTTCAGTTCACGAATGAGAGTTTCTAGCTGAAACCGTTGCCCACCCTCGCCTAAGATCATTAATCGAGCCGGACGCTGTTGCCGCACCTGAGCGAATGCCTTGATCAGCGTAAAGAAGTCTTTCTGACTGACCAATCGCCCCACTCCTAAAATGACTGGAGGTTCTCCCGGCAAAAACCAGGGATGCTCGATCGGCTCCCGGCTTTTCGCTAACATTTCAGGCGTGACCACTGGATTGTAAATGACTCGAATCCGCTCTAAGGGAAGGGATGTGATCTGTGCCAAATCTTCGGCGGTGCCTCGTGATGCTGCCACCAGTCCATCTGATTTAGGGTAGAGCCACTTGACTAATTTAGGTCTGAGTTTTCCCATTGTGTTGGGTTGATGATCCTGGAACTGTCCAGATAAGTAAGTCTGAATGCACATCACAACCCGCGTAGGAACTCGTGCACCCCACTTTGCCCACAAAGAAGAACTAACGATATCCAACGCTGAGAATAAAACGGTGGGTTGTTCTCGCTGTAGATGACGCTGCAATGCCATTGTTTTTGACAACACCACCGGAAACTTAGACTGCAAATCCACAATTCTGACGTTTGCCGGAACCTGATTGAGATAATCTCCTTCGGCTTCTGCAAGTACCAAATCGGTTTTGAGACCACGATCAGCGAACCCTTGTGCTAGATGTAACATGGCTCGCTCAGCACCACCTCCAGCTAAAGCGGGGAGAAATATGCTTACAGAAGTATTGTTCAGGGTCATATACCAACAGATGTACTTTACGAGAATGACCTGTGACGCAGGGATTTACCTCTCTCTGAAGTGAGAATCTCCCCAAAACTTCTGCGATCGCGGCATCTACACATCAGGCTATGGCTTCAGTTCGCTCAGTCAATTTTGTTGCTGGGATCGCCCTCTAATCACTTGTTCTAAAAGTTGATGAATCTGTTGCTGAATCGTCGTGAGACTAAACTGCCGCCTTGCTTGCTCTTGTCCCTGTCGGGCGATCGCCAGCGTTTCTTCCCAGTGCTCTCGACAATGGTGAATCGTTTCTGCTAATTGATCAGCATCGCCCGGAGGCACAAGCCAACCAGTCACACCCGATTCAATAACCTCTAGAGCACCCCCTTCTTGAGCTGCGATGGTTGGTTTCCCACACAGCATGGCTTCTGCAATCACTCGTCCAAACGGCTCGGCGATAGTGGAGGTGTGAGCAATCACGTCACACATCGTCATCAACGGCACCACATCTGATCGAAATCCCAAAAAATGAACTCGATCGCTCAAGCCCAAGCGATCGACTTGTGTGTGCAGTTCTTGCACATAAGCTTGCTCACCAAACAAGGCATCTCCGACAAAAACGGCGATCATATCGGGCGGACATTGAGCCAGCGCATCTATTAGAACATGCTGACCTTTCCAGGGAGAGAGGCGGCTAAAGTGTCCAATTATGAAGCGATCTTGAAGTCCCAAACTAGCGCGAAGCTGATGAGCTGTAGTCTGAAGGTCTTGGCTAGAGTGGTCGCTGCTATAGTTTTCAAGCTGAAATCCGTTATAAACCATGACTCCAAGCTCAGAACGACCTCCCGCCTCGATAAATGACTTCAGGCTGGCTTGAGAGACCGCAATCACCAACGACGTAAACTGATTGGATAACCCTACGAGTAGCCGACGATTGGCGGAGCTAAAGTGCTCCGGCGACAGAATATCGTGGAGATGAAAGACGAGAGGGCGACGGCTCATTAAACTTGCCATCGCTCCCACTACTAAAGCCTTGGCAGTGTTGGCATAGATCAAGTCATAGTCACGGCTGAGTCGCGCCACCTTTGCAATCAATGGAATCAGTTGCCCCAAACTGCTCAACCCGACAAGCCAACCACTTTCTTTGCGAACCGCAATCGCTTGACGATTCAAAACTTTTACAGAAACGTGGTTTAGTTCTGCTAACTCTCTAAATCGACCGTCTTCAAATAAACCAAGCAATGCATCTGGATAGCTTTTTATAACATCAAGTAACAATAACTCTGCTCCTCCCAGCTTTCCACTCTGATCGAGGAATAAAATTTTCACGATCGTCACTCAACGAAACCTTCGCCTGATTAAACCCTAAATGCAGCAATAGTAGAGTCTAACCTTTGGCAGATTCTAGCCAGTCGTAAATTTGGTCAAGCTGTTGCAACGTCACTAGCCCATATTGCCAAAGAATCATCGGCAGAGGACCATGATTTTGATCTCGGTGTCTAAGGGCAAGCGAGATCGAAGAGTCGGAGAGCGCTAACTCCTCCCGCAAAAAACGAATAAATCTGGATTGGGTTGCAGGTGCCATTTTTCTCTCACCTTTTGAGTGAGCCTATTGTGAGTTAACTCGCTACTCTTGAAGGTCGAGCAGTAGCCACTCTTTAATCTGGACTAAGAGATTTCAATCTGCTCACTCACACTCAATTCAATACTCAACCTTTACAATGCTCTGGCTAAAATATTGCTAGCTCATCTCCTCAAACCTTCCAAAGCAGAAAATTAATATTCCAGGCTATGAAAGACTGAAAAATAGTGAATCTATCTATAGGCAGATTGATGAAGCATCGGTATAAGTAGCTCTTAGGAGTCAATACTATTTGCAAATACAGATCAACATTAATTCAATACAGTCAAAGTTGAAAGAACTAACGCATCTTTAGCAAAGTGGACAGGTGTAATCAAAGTCAGCTTGTGGAGGTGGGTTGCGACTCTGCTCAACCTGCGGAAACTCCTCGCTTGAGCGTTGAGCGGAGCCGAAACGCGTCCGACCGTTAAGCGCATCTACCTACTTATTAATTTTGAGTGGCTCTATTGGTCTTAAAAAACCGAACGGGAACTCGATCGCCCGCTTTTAAGCCTAAATCTGCTGATCGTCTGCCGCGTAGCTCAATCACCTGATCGACCACATCGCTAGTAGAACCGTAGGTCAGACAAGGATCAGAGGTGCAGGGCGGCACATTCACGGCGATCGACCTGACGACCCCCTTATAGAGAAACACCATATCCAGATTGATCAAGGTGTTTTTCATCCAAAACTGGGTCGGTCTCGCGGGGCTAAAAACAAACAGCATTCCGAGATCGTCTGCCAAACTGGTGCGACCCATCAAACCAACCTCCTGCTCTTGTGGGGTTTTGGCAACCTCTAGCTGAATGATCTGCCGAGCGATCGTGGCTTGAGCCGTGATTGGCAAACTCTGTCCCAAATCGGTGCTGGCTTGAATAGTGGGCGATGATTGAGACGCAGCCTGAGAACTAGACGAAGGCGAACATCCCATCAATAACAGCCCTAACCCTAGCCCCATCCATCGACCGCGGTGACTTAAAAAAGATTTAGCGAGGCTATCTAACACTCTGATCGACCCTTCACGCTTCACGCAGCACATATCCAACTCCACGCACCGTCTGAATCAATCGCTTTTCGCCCTCGTCTTCAATCTTCAGGCGTAAATAGCGGATGTAGACTTCAATCACATTCGACTCGCCTACAAAATCATAGCCCCAAACGTTTTCTAAAATTTGCTCACGCGTCAGCACTTCACGCGGATGCTCCATTAGGCATTTGAGTAACTCGAATTCTTTCATCGTCAGGTCGATCGCACGTCCATTTCGCAGCGCTTGACGGGTCGAAAGATCTAACACTAAATCACCAAATCGCAACTGCTCTGCACCCGGAGCATCAACTTTGAGATAGAGCTTGACTAACTTTAGAAAATCGTCACTGCGATAAGGCTTGAGAAAGTAGTCATCGGCTCCCGATTCTAAACAGGCAACTCGATCGTCTACCGCATCTCGTGCCATCAACAGCAAAACAGGCGTTCGCATTCCCGCCCCGCGCAAATGGTTGCAAAATGACAGTCCTGATTCTCCAGGCATCATGCGATCGACCACAATTAAAGCCGGGTGTCGCTCGGCTGCTTGACGTAGACCACTCGCCGCATCGTAAGCTACGATCGTGTCATATCCAGACTCTTGCAGGTCTAAACTCACGCTGTGAGCAAGGGTTTCGTCGGTTTCAACGATTAAAACACAAGGGCTGTGATCAAGGGTCGCAATACTCATAAAACCTGGGAATGAAAGATTTTGACCTCAGCACTGTTGTAGCACGTCTTGCAATAATTGGTAGTTTAAGTCGGTTTTGCAACGTGAGGCAAGCCCCATCCCAGCTTTTCGCGCAATAGGTGAAAAAACTCTGGAGGACGGAGGCGTACAAACCGAGCCAGATAGGGCGATCGCTGCACGCGCACGCAATCATCTTGCAGCACATAGCATCCTGCATTGCCGTCAGCGGTCATCACCAATTGGTTTGGGTTGGCGGGAAAGATTGTAACAGGTTCACTGTTAGCAAATACCAGAGCGCGAGACGCAAGGGAATGAGGACAAATCGGCACCAAAATCATCACCGGGACTCCGGGCGTGATCACCGGTCCTCCAGCCGAGAGAGAATAGGCAGTCGAGCCTGTTGGGGTAGACAAAATAATGCCGTCTGCCGCAATGTCTACACGGGTGTGTTTGCCAATCTCAATCTCAAAGTGGCACATACTGGTGAGCGGTTCTCGATGCAGCACCATCTCGTTTAGACAGAGCGCTTCCCACAAAACGGTCTCTTCTCGAAAGACCTGCACCTGTAACATGGTGCGCTCTTCAACTTCATAGTCGCCCGCTAAAACGGTCTCGATCGCGTTGGGCAATTGCTCTAACAAAGTCTCGGTGAGAAACCCCATGTGCCCCGTGTTGACCGCCAAAAGCGGCACGTTGCAAGGAGCCACTTGCCGAAATGCAGATAAAACTGTGCCATCGCCGCCCAGCACGACAGCAAAGCTCATCGCTTCATCGAATCCTGGAGGAGATAAGCTATCGATGGGAGTGTGACAAACTGGGCTTCCTGGACGAGAGTAGCCCAAAATTCCTCCGGCTCCGGTCGCAAGAGCCACGTCCCAGCCACGCGAAGTCAGGATGTCTTTTAGCTCCTCAGCCGTTTGACACGCGATCGGTTTATCGTCGTTGTAAATGATGCCAGCTTTAGGCACGCGTAAAAGTCCGTATCACAGTAAGAAACCGAATAGTTGGAGATCATAGCATTCTAAGGTAGGGCGATGAGGCTCGGATGGTTTGCAAACCTCATTTCAACTCCTCAGAACCTTGGATAGATTTTGCCGTCTTTAGCAGTTGGCTTTTTCTTCTTCTTGATCTGAGCTTGAGCGACTTCGACTTCTTTCAGTTTCTTGAGAATCCGACCAAAGTAGTCTTGCAGATAAGATTCTAAGGTTGTCATATCTTTTGGGTCTAGCCCAAACGTTTTATAAACCTCCTCCATCGGAGCGTCTAGAGGCTTGCCCGTCGCCACCACTTCGGTAAAAGTGAGTCGATCGGCGATGTTCCAAGTCCACTGAAAGAAGCGGGCGAAACTCGTAAAGGCGCGCAATAACCCGAGCGGCATCCGAGACACTCTCGCTTGCTTTCCAGACAGCCGTTCACACAAACGAATAATTTCGTAAGCGCCCCAGGCTCTCGACCCAACTACCGGAAACACCTGTTTCTCCGTTTCAGGCACTTTCAGCGCTTGCACTGCAAACTTTGCAATATCTTGAGTATCCATGTAGGCAATCGCAGAGGTTTCACCCATTACCCAAACCGCTTGCGACTCTAAAATCGGAATTGCATATTGACCGATTAAGCCTTGCAAAAACCCGCAGGGACGCAGAATTGTGTAATTTAACCCCGACTCTATCAAGAGTTTCTCAGTACAGGCTTTAATTTCCATCAACGGAACTTTGGGAAACTTTTCGGCATCCAAAATAGAGAAGAAAATATAGCGATCGACCCCCGCCGTTTTTGCCGCCTGAATGAGATTATTTTTTCCGTCCCAGTCTACCTGTTTAATGCTCAGAGAATCGGTGGCGCGAGCAGTTGCCGCGTCAATAATCGCTGTGACCCCTTCCAATACCGAAGGAAGGGTTTCAGGCTTACAGATATCACCCGTTATTAACTCTGCGCCCCACTCCTTCAAGAAGGCAGCTTTTTTGAGACTCCGCACCAAACACCGCACCTCGTACCCTTCATCCAGGGCACGACGAGTCACCTGTCTTCCTAAAGTGCCAGTGGCACCCACAATTAATAAACTCATGAGGAATTTGTGACGAATTGTTAACTTTTTGTCAGATTCTATCAGAAAATTTGACTAAACGGAGAAACTTCCCCAACCAGATGAGATTCTCAAAAGAGCCGTTACAATCGTAACCGATCGGAAGTAAGACACGATACGGTCAATAAGCTAACTGGGGTTAACGTGCTGTTGACTTTCAGACTACGTGTTGACTTAAGGGCTGTTAAGCTACCCTAAAAGCAGTCTTCTGTGTTGGCTAATTGAAGGTTCAGATTCGTAAACTTTTATTATGAGTGAATCAAGTTCTATCTCTATCAACGCGATCGAGGGCGATCAGCGCCAGACTCCTGACGGGTTAAATTGCACCATTCAACACCCTGTCGATTTGAGTCAGGTGCGTCAGCTCCACCGAAATCTGATCAGCGTTGAGAAATCGCAGCGAATGGCAGAGTTTTTTGCGCTGTTAGGAGATGCCAATCGGCTGAGGATTCTCTCGGCTTTGGCAACGCAAGAACTGTGTGTCTGTGACTTGGCTGCTGTCGTCAAAATGAGCGAGTCAGCCGTATCTCATCAATTGCGATCGCTGAGAGCAATGCGTCTAGTTGGCTACCGCAAACAGGGGCGCAACGTCTTCTATTCACTCAAAGACCATCATGTGGTCAACCTTTATCGAGAAGTTGCCGAACACTTAGACGAATCAGAAGACTGAAGGATAAAGGGTCAAAGCAGAATTTCTTGACTTTTTCCCTTTTCCTCGCGATCGTTTACTCTTCGCCGCCCTGAATTTTAAGCAGCAAAAACCCCAAGGCTAACCCTACCGGAATCAGGGTAAACGCTAGAATGGCAGCGTTGAACATCTCTCCAGACATTGATCAAATCCTCCATGAATTTTATGGGTCCATCGATCTGACCCCAGTTTTATCAACAGGTGCGTTTACTGAGTGAGTATCTAAACCTGCACACAGCATTGTAAACCAGTTCAGTAGCGGGTTTTTCGTAAAAGGCTTTTTGAGTCTATGAATCGTGTTCGTTTGGTGATTCCAATCGGCGACCCGGCAGGAATCGGGGCAGAAGTGATTTTGAAAGCGTTGGCTGATGCGACAGTGACTGAAGGCGCAGAGGTGACGATCGTCGGAAGTCACTCCCATCTTCAGCAGGTTTATGATCGCCTGTCTCCGATCTGCGAGTTAGCCAATCCGAGTCAACTCAGTATCTTAGATATTTCGCTAGATTCAGACTTAGAGCGGCAAATTAAATTAGGAGTCGGCAACGCTGCCAGTGGGGAAGTGAGTTTTCGGTACTTGGAAACGGCGATCGCGCACACACTAGCGGGAAAATTTGAGTCAATCGTAACAGCACCGATCGCTAAATCTGCCTGGAAAGCAGCCGGACATTTTTATCCAGGACAAACTGAGCTACTGGCAGACAAAGCTGGGGTCAAGCGATTTGGGATGTTGTTTGTCGCCCGATCGCCCCACACAGGCTGGATGCTGAGAACTCTGCTGGCAACAACGCACATTCCTCTGCGAGACGTGGCGGATTCGCTGACTCCAGACCTGATGACGCTTAAACTCGAACTCCTCGTTGAGACATTGCAGCAATTTGGGATTGAACAGCCCCAAATCGCGATCGCAGGTCTAAACCCCCACAGTGGTGAGCAAGGGCAACTCGGACGCGAAGAACACGATTGGCTGTTTGGCTGGTTGGAGCAGATGCGCTGCCGCTTTCCTCATGCCCAACTCGACGGACTGATTCCACCTGATACGCTCTGGGTAAAGCCGGGACAAGCCTGGTATGGAATAAATCCGCCTGTGGTCGCTCACGATGGTTATCTAGCGCTTTACCATGATCAAGGGCTGATTCCCGTCAAACTGATGGCATTTGATCGAGCGGTCAACACCTCGATCGGGTTGCCGTTTATTCGCACGTCACCTGATCACGGCACGGCATTTGACATCGCTGGAAAAGGAATAGCTGATGCCACGAGTTTTAAGGCAGCCATTCAACTCGCGATCGAGTTAGCAAAGCAAAGATGGTTGTTTGAATCTGGTGAGTTTGCTAAATGATGCTTACCGTAGGATGTGTGCTCTCCCTTAAGAAGTCAGACCTTGATGACATTCGTGACACTTCTTAATATAATCAAAGAGTGTTTGCCCCGAAAATAAAGGTAATTCCGTATAAGACACTACAAAGCGCGATTGTAGCAGACACAGGGAAAATAGTTTTTGTTAGCGTTTGAGCTTTGACACCGTTCATTTCATTATTTACAGGAGAGCAACAATGGTACAGCTAGCTCAGTACTCTCTAACCATGATTCAAGATGAGGTTCGCCAACTCGTAGAGAAAGGCGTGGTTAACCGTCAGCAGCCAATCTATAGCCTATGCAAGCACATCCCCTCGCGTGAATGGATTTGCATAGAGTGTGAACTAGAAAAATCCAATTTTTTACTGCGCGATCGCATTGGCGATCTGATGAGTCACGAAATTTGGGACAATGACTAACAAGCCGATCGCTGTCCTGATCGACAAGTTGATCGACAACTCGAGTCTTAAAGCTCTGCATAAACCTTTGAAAGCCTTCCAATTTTGGAGGGCTTTCAAGAGCTTTAAACAATTGATGATCTAATCAAGGGCTGAGTTGGCACCACTTGCTTGATCGGGATCTCGATCACAAACTCCGAACCTTCCCCTAGTTGAGACTGACACCATAGTTTGCCACTATGTTTTTCAATAATTTGGTAGCTGATTGACAGCCCTAAACCTGTACCGCTCCCGATAGGTTTTGTGGTGAAGAATGGATCAAAGAGTTTTGACTTCACGTTATTTGAGATGCCGACTCCTGTGTCTTTGACAGAAATTCGTATCCAATCATCGCTAATCAGTTGAGTCGCGAGGGTAATCACTCCACGAGTAGGGGCTAAATCCAATGCGATTTGACGATCGTACTGTTCTTGAATAGCGTCGATCGCGTTAACGATAAGATTCATTAACACCTGATTGAGTTGTCCTGCAAAGCACTCGACCAATGGCAACTCCCCGTAGTCTTTCAAAATCTCAATCTCGCCATGAGACAAACTCACTCTTGTGCGATGTTGCACGATCATCAAGGTGCTGTCAATTCCTTCATGGATGTTGACAGATTTGACTTCTGCCTGATCTAATCGAGAAAAGTTTCGCAATGAAAGGACAATTTCGCGAATCCGCTCGGCACCGACGTTTAAAGAGGAGAATAATCTTGGCAAATCCTTCACTACAAAGTCTAAATCAGTCGCTTCAGCTCGTTGAAGAATCGCTTCGGGCGGTTCAGGGTAGTGTTCTTGATAGAGTTGCACTAACTCCAACAAGTTGTTGATATAGTCATTCATGTGAGTCAGATTGCCGTAGATAAAATTCACAGGATTATTAATTTCGTGGGCAATGCCTGCCACAAGCTGTCCTAAGCTAGACATCTTTTCGCTGTGAATTAGATGGCTTTGAGTGTGCTTGAGATAGTCGAGGGCTTTTGACAGCTTGTGGGCTTGATCACGAGATTGGTTGAGCAACATCGCATGTTGCAATGCAATCCCTAACTGTTGGCTAATTTGAACAACGAATTCTATTTCGGAGGTTTGCCAGTCTCGACTTTCTCGACATTGGTGAATACACAATAAGCCCCAGAGATAGTCTTGCCTAAATAAGGGCAGGACAAGATTGGCTTTGACTTGAAACCGCTCCAGCATTTGAAGATAACACTCATCGCATCCAGATCTATAAACATCAGGAACTGCATGAATCATCCCTTGGCGATAGTTGCGAATGAACCCTTCTGAATTGCACCGATCGGCGATTTCGGCATTTAAAATTGTTGAGAACTCAGGCAGCACATCTTCGGCAACGGCTTCTCCTCCTTGACAGTCAGTTTCTGAATAGAAGCGATAAACTACGACTCGATCGGCATTGAGCACCTGTCGAACTTCGGTTGCGACAGCTCTGAAAATTACATCCAGTTCCAGCGATTCTCGAATCCTGGTGATGATTTTAGAAATGGTCTGCTGCCGATCGAAGGTCTGTTGCAATTCTGCGGTTGACTTTTGCAGTTCCCTATTCGACTGCTGGAGTTC
Source organism: Phormidesmis sp. (assembly GCA_965277365.1). GTDB lineage: Bacteria > Cyanobacteriota > Cyanobacteriia > Leptolyngbyales > Leptolyngbyaceae > Phormidesmis_A. The sequence continues at coordinate 315,786 of CBDICO010000013.1, forward strand.
TTGAGTGCGGGTCTGCACCTGCTGCTCTAAATTGCTATTGAGCGCTTGCACTTGTTGGTGCAGACGATATTGTTTGATCGCGTTTGAGAATTTCTCTCCTAACGCTTGCCCTAGCTTCGTATCGCCCTCTGTCCAGGGTTGAGCTTGCCCCGTTTTAAGCTGTTGCCAGGTCTCAAATGACTGACGCGCCATCAGTTGACGAGTATCGGTGTCGTGACTGCCTGCCCAAAGAATTTTGGTATTGATTTCGTTGCGACAAAGGGTCAAACAGCCCAGCACCTCTGCCCCATAGCGAAGCGGGATAATCATCAAACCACGAATTTGAGTGTCTTGAAAATAAGGGGCGAGTGTCCGCAGCAGAGGTTCTTTATAAAGGTCACTAATGACCCACACATTAAAGTCTGAGGAGAAGTCTTGCGGGGGTTCCTTCAGATTGTAGATCGATCGCATCCATTCAACCGACCAAGGTTTGGTGCTGTCAGGTTGGTGATTAATCGCTGAGAACAAATACTGATGCCAGAGGCGGTTTTCTTCGATCGTACGATTCCCTTCCAGGTGTCTCGGTTGCTCTCCACAGGTATAGAGTTCGCTAACCTGAGCGCCGTCAGGGAGTAAATAGAGCCGACCGCTCGCACCCTCAAACGCAGACACCGCTTCTTCTAGCGCGCCTTGCAGTTGAACCGTAGGACTGGTGTAAAGTAGGGCAGTGACTTGATTGATGAGTGACTGTTGCTGCGCCTGTTCACGCACCTGGTTAAGAAGAAACGATTGGGCGATCGCCACTGACACTTGATCGACCACTGCCTGAGTGAATTGCAGTTCTTCTTCAGTGACGACACGAGCATCGGCGTGATGAGACACCAACAAACCCCACAACTGAGCCGCCGAGTCAAGAGACGGGAGCTGATGTCTGCCCGTTTCGCGGATCTCTAGCACGATCGGCACCACGACTGAAGACTTTACGCCCATTGCTGTCAGATATTCAACATGGCACGGATCGACGGGACGATAGCGAATGTCTTGCGATTCGAGCAGATTTCCGGTTTTGGGGCAGTTGAGCGGACTGATACCAATCTCATGCGAAGTCAGATCAACCACCGATCGCTGCCGTGCCCTAACAAATAGCTCTCGTGCATAAGGGGGAATATCATCGGCGGGAAAGTTTAACCCCAGTAAAGATGGGAGGCGATCGTCTTGGATAGATTCAGCAATCACGACCCCATGAGCATCAGGTCTAAACTGGTAAATCTTGACGCGATGGGTGCCTAAGTACGATCGGACTTCTGCCACCGTTGCGCTTAAAATTTCTTGTAGCTCAAGCGATTGCCGAATTCGGTTAGCGATTCGATTTAAAAGGACTTCCTGAGTCAGAATCGCCTGTCCATCTTTCGGGTGCTGCATAACTCTATTTCTAAAGAGATTAAGAATATTGAGTTTAGAGTTCCCAATCTCTCAAAGCGTCGCAACAAAATGCCGAAGCTGCTCTCTTAAAACCTCAGTTGAAATAATTTTCAGAATGGGTATAGCGCCCAAAGCTGCTGCCACCAAGGAAGCGTTTGACTCTGGATCTGGGGAATTTTTTTACGAATGTCTTGAATCTTCCAACCCGTGAGCCGTGCGAGCGTTTGAGCTTGTTGCTCAGAGCGCTGATGCAGCGATCGCTGATATTGTTCTCCTGCCGAACAGTTCATCTCGCCCGTAAACGAATGACGCAACACAAACCGACCCTGAAATGAATCACGATTCGAGGTTTCTTGAAACATCAAATCTTCAGGAAATTTATCGCGAGTGTAACGCACATGCAGACGTGTAATAAACACACTGGATGAATTAAAGCTAGAACGCGGGATACCAGGAGGAACAAACGTTGAGCTATCGCTAGGGTTATCGAGCCAGAACACGCCCGCTTGCTTTAGTTCTTGACGGTTTAATGGTTCAGAAGAACAGGGATCACAATTGCTCATATCCCAGGCGTATTCTAGAAAAGCGGTATTTTTACCTTCGCGATCGTAAGCCGTCGTAAACGTAGATTTATAAAAATCGCTAAATTGGTCTTTCACAAATAGCGGCACCTCAGCATCTGAAGGCATTTTAACGGTGCGATAGTTGGTCACTTCTGCCTGTCCTTTAGGGGACAAGATGTAGACAATTAAATCCTGTGCGCTTTGAGCGTTCACCATGCCTAACCGAATCGGCAACATAAATCGCGGCGACTCAAACGCAATCTGCAACGGGCGCAAGTTTTGAAACCCAGATTTGTCAAACTCTTCTAAATTGACTTTTGCTACAAAAAACTTCATCTTTTGACGAATGTAGGGCTTTAATAACTGCCGTGCCCCTGGAGGAATTTTGTATCCATTTTCAACCAGCCAAGTTTCTAATCCACTTGACTCTTTAGCACCGAGAATGAGAATGTCATATTCCCCAACCGTAAACTTGGCTTCGATCGTCACTCCTAACGCTTCACGTCGATTTTCACGAGGCGCACTAGCCGATTGAGGAGCCGGAACACCTCGAAGGGCATCGTCTGATGAATATTGAGGCTCACAGGGGTCGGGGTCAAAATACTCAACTAAGCGCGGTGCACTAAACGCATCCAAGCGATCGATGACGCTTGAGTTAGCAATCTGAACTTGCTCTTTTTTCAAAACGGTAGGAACGGGAACCACGATCGCGAAATCTTTCGCCTCGCCCTGATAGTCATTTGCCATCGTGAGCACAGTTCGTTTGCCATCGCGAGCAAGCACTACTTGAGATGCTTGATTATAAAGTTTGGCATCTGCTTTAGCTACGTAAAAGCCACAAAATGCCCACGCTTTTGGTACAAAAATAAAACAGCTTAGACACACGATCAGGAACGTGAATAAAACACGAGGAGACTTCATATTAGATTCCCTTAGGGAGAACAGTTTTTTGCATAAATTCTAGAAATTCTCTAACTTCTCCAACGCTGAGAGGTTAGGAGAACAAAGACTGATTGTTGAGAGTAGTTTTAAGGACTTAACTCAGGAATGACATCGGATGGTGAATTCCAAGAAAACCGAGGGGCTGTCCAGATCCGATCGAGCAAAATGCTGAGAGGAGCTAATGCGATTAGCGACCAGAGAACCGCCGTTGAAACAAAAAAGTAATTGCGAAGGATAAAGGTTAGAAGTGCGATCGAGACTGCCCAAATCAATCGACTAATTCGCGCATTCGGAATAGTGCGTGGATCGGTGATCATAAACAGCGCAAACAACAGCAGTGAACCACTCATTAACCGATGCCCCCAAACGTCCCAAGTCCAGCCTAGCCAGACGTTGCGAATGGCTTCTAACCCCGCATAAGCCACCAAAAATGCAACACTGGTGTCCCAACGTCCAACTCGTTTAAGCACCAGTCCACCCCCGCTGACAAACAGCAGCGCATACCAGCTTTCTTCACCCCATTGACCCGGTGATACCCAAGCATCAGGGGTGAGCAACAGCACCGTGACAATGCCAAAATTAGCGGGATTGAAAATGTGTTTGTCATGCACCCTCAGCAAAAACTTACTGAGAATTGCTGTCACACTTGCCAGCACGATCGTGCTGTAGTGATCTGCCCGCAATAGCAGGCTTAATCCCAATGCCGTAATCAACGCACTCGGAATCGAGTTAACCACCAATTGCCTACATTCTGCATCGGATGATTCTTGGCAAATCAACCATAACATTAGCGTTTGAGTCACTAGGCAGGTAGAAATCGCTGCCAAAATCATCCCTGGTTGCAGCGTCCAGTCACGCGTTCCGATCCCTAAAATCAGAAATAAAGATAGGCAGAGAATTTGATAAATTCGGGCATCTTGAAAAAACATAGCAGCCGCGATGGAACATGACTAAAATTATGGATGGTTGAGAAAAAATTTAAGGCGTGTTTCGCTTTTGGTAACATGCGACCGATCGCAGATCATGAAAAATGAAAGGCGATCGTCAAAAATAGAATAGACACCCACGGAAGTGTCCTTCTAGAAAACTCAAGAACTACAAAACCTATTACGTTAAAAACTGAAGGGCACATCCACCCGCTTTATGAAGCCTCGATCTGTTTCCTAGTGCGATTATGATTTCGATCAATCCCATGATTCCGACAAATTCTTCTGACTGTGATAGCCCTGTCGTCCGTCCAAACGTTGCTGACCTTTCGCAACCAGATCATCAGGTTGATGAATATTGTCCAACGACCAAGCAGAATGGGAGCCTCGATCGAAATGCTGCATCTTCCCTAATGAGCGCAAAGGCAGATTCTGTGAATTCTCGTCTCTCTCCCTGGTTGGCTTCTCTGGTATATCCGATCGGGCGCTATGGCTTGCTCCCGTTCTACTTCCGACGCATTGAAGTATCAGGTCGAGAGCACCTTCCAACGACGGGTCCCGTGATTCTAGCCCCGACTCATCGCTCACGGTGGGATGCCTTTATGGTTCCCTATGCCGCAGGTCAAGATGTTACAGGACGGGTACTGCGGTTTATGGTCAGCGCAGACGAAGTAACGGGACTTCAGGGCTGGTTTATTAGACGGCTAGGAGGGTTTTCGATCGATACTGAGCATCCTGCGATCGCAAGTCTCCGCCACAGTGTTGCACTGCTGCAAAACCAGGAAGTGTTAGTGATCTTTCCAGAAGGCGGAGATTTGCAGGTGAATCGATCGTGTCAACTCAATCGCCTACAGCCCGGTCTCGCTCGTCTCGCCCTGCAATCAGAAACAAGTCAGGCAAATCTAGGAATTCAGATCGTGCCTATCAATATTTCTTATAGCTGCTCCTTGGTGCCTTGGCGCGCAGCCGTCAAGATTTGCCTTGGCGCTCCCCTCAGAGTTACGGATTACAGAGCAGGATCTTCTAAGATTGCTGCCCGGAAATTGACTGATGATCTACAGAAAGCGCTTCAAGCTTTAAACAAATGTGAGATTGCAGCAGAAAGTTAACTCCTGCAATCCTTAACTCCTGGCTATAGGCTTTCTCTAGATGAGCTTCAAAGCTGACGCTTCTAGCGTCGCGTTATTTGCCCCATTCTCTACCTAACGGTTACAACGGCTTGCCGCTGCACCTCAGTTTCTCCCTTCAAAAACTCATCGACTTGTGCCCCAATTTCATCTCGAACGATCGTGCGATACTCCAAGAAATGCTCGATTTGGGCACAAACTGCTATATAGCTGCTCACCCCACCAGGGTTATGGCGATACATGCTCCACAGATTACGCCAAAATTGCCAGCGAGTTTTGCGCTTGATGCCCTGCCGCCAGCAAATTGTCAACAGCGCTCGAAGCATCACCCAATTCACATTCTTTCGAGTTGCTTTGCCCTTGTTTGGATAGGTCGCTTCTCCTAAAAGGCGATAGTGACGGTAAGCACGATCGAGAAACCGTTCCGGGTCATACAGTTCCCAAAATGCCTCGACATACTCCTGGGCGATGCCTTCTAATGGTCGCGTAGGCACAAAGTTCATCAGAGTAGTCTGGTTGATGTTGGCAGATTTGCTGCGTAAGCGTTCTTCCTTTTCGAGCCGATGCCAAAGGGCAGTGTCAGGAAGCGCTTGCAGCATACTAAACAGCGCCGTTGGAATGGACGTTTCTTCTACAAACTTGACGATGCGCGCCCCAGCTCCTGACCTTTCGCCATCAAACCCAATGATGAATCCTGCCATCACTCGTATCCCTGTGCGGGTGATAGTATGCACTGCTTCACTCAGCGAATCTCTGGTGTTCTGGTACTTTTGGGTTAGAGCAAGGCTTTCTTCATCGGGGGTTTCAATACCCAAAAAGACGGCACCAAAATTACAAGCCACCATCGCATCCATCAACTCTTGATCTTGTGCCAGGTCAACCGATGCTTCCGTCGCGAAAGAAAAAGGATAGTGATGTTCTACCATCCACGGTTGAAGCTGTTTGAGAAACAGTTTGACATTACGCTTGTTGCCAATAAAATTATCATCCACCATAAAAATGCTGCGTCGCCATCCAAGCTCGTAGAGGCGATCGAGTTCTGCTAGAAGCTGTTCAGGGTTTTTGGTTCGGGGTTTACGACCATAAAGCACGATGATGTCGCAAAATTCACATTGGAAAGGACACCCCCGCGAAAACTGAACTGACATCTCAGCGTAAGCATCAAACTCTAGCAAATCAAATCGAGGCACCGGAGTTTGGGTCACATCGGGTTTAACTCCATCCGATCGAAAAATGCCAGAACGATCGCCGTGTGCGATCGCATCGATAAACAGAGGCAGCGTAATCTCTCCCTCATCCAAAATCAGATAGTCAGCACCTGCCAGTTTTGCGTCGTCTGGCAACGCGGTGGGATAGGGTCCGCCTACAGCAACTGGCTTGTTCCGCCGCTTTGCCTCGTGAATCTGCTCAAGCAAATCCTCTTTTTGCACAATCATTGCAGACAAAATCACCAAATCTGCCCACGCCCAATCTGCTTCTGTGACCTGACGGACGTTACGATCGACTAACTTAAACTCCCACTCTTGCGGCAGCATTGCAGCGACTGTAACCAGTCCCAAAGGTGGGAGCATGGCTTTACGATCGAGCAATGCTAGGGTCTTCTCAAATGACCAAAAGCTTTTAGGAAAGAGAGGATATAAAAGTAAAACGTTCATCTTAAACTCACATAATACGCAGAAAGGTCTTAAGCCCATCTAAACCTATGAGGTTACAGGACAGCTAAGTTAAAAGCTTTCGCCTGCTAGAAAAGACTTGCAGAGTAAAAAAATGTTCCCTCAACTTATAACCGTTGATTAGACCTTATTGTGTCATAACTCAAAAAATGGCTACAAGCGCTATGAAATGAGCGTTTCAAATTAATGCAGGAAATCGACTAGAAGTATTGTAACGGATAGGTTTCAGGGCGATTTCTCTTGGATCACGCAACAGGTCTATTGATGGTTCAAAGCTAGAGAACAATCTCCATCTAACATTCAAGACTCCAAACGCCTCAAAAGCCCCCCACGAGTGTGAAGGGCTTTCGAGGTTCAGACTATCGGCATTAAGCCAAAAACTAACCGTGGATAGCAGGAGCAGACAGTGCCACAGGCGCAGCCTCGCCAGATGCCAAGTCGAGCGGGAAGTTATGCGCATTCCGCTCGTGCATCACTTCCATCCCCAAGTTGGCACGGTTGATCACATCCGCCCAAGTGCTAATCACCCGACCCTGCGAGTCGATGATGCTCTGGTTGAAGTTGAACCCGTTTAGGTTGAATGCCATTGTGCTGATGCCCAATGCCGTGAACCAGATTCCTACCACTGGCCATGCGCCCAGAAGGAAGTGCAAGGAGCGGGAGTTGTTGAATGAGGCGTATTGGAAGATCAACCGACCGAAGTAGCCATGTGCCGCCACGATGTTGTAGGTCTCTTCTTCTTGTCCAAACTTGTAGCCTGCATTCTGCGATTCGTTCTCGGTGGTCTCTCTCACTAATGAGGAGGTCACCAGTGAACCGTGCATTGCTGAGAACAAGCTACCACCAAACACACCGGCTACGCCCAACATGTGGAAGGGGTGCATCAGAATGTTGTGCTCGGCTTGGAAGACCAGCATGAAGTTGAAGGTGCCAGAAATACCCAGGGGCATTCCATCTGAGAAGCTGCCTTGTCCGATCGGGTAGATCAAAAAGACGGCGGTGGCGGCGGCAACAGGCGCTGAGTAGGCGACGCAGATCCAAGGACGCATTCCGAGACGGTAGGATAGTTCCCATTCACGTCCCATGTAGCAGAAGATGCCAATCAGGAAGTGCAGGACGACGAGTTGGTAAGGACCGCCGTTGTACAGCCACTCGTCTAAGGATGCGGCTTCCCAAATCGGGTAGAAGTGTAAGCCGATCGCGTTGGAGGAGGGGACGACCGCACCGGAGATGATGTTGTTGCCGTACATCAAGGAGCCAGCAACAGGCTCGCGGATGCCATCGATGTCCACGGGGGGAGCCGCGATGAAGGCGATGATGAAGCAGATGGTGGCGGACAGGAGGGTGGGAATCATTAGGACTCCGAACCAGCCGACGTAGAGGCGGTTGTCGGTGGAGGTGACCCAGGAGCAAAACTGCTCCCACAGGTTGGCGCTTTCGCGTCTTTGAATGGTGGTCGTCATGGTAAATAATTACGGGGTTGTGTGTTCTGAGTAGAACGGGATGTATGTCATTACATTAACGCCTTTGTGAAGAACTGTAACCTATGATTTTTCTAATATGCGTAATAAGAGAAGCTGATAAGTCATGGAGTTTTTCTGTTTAGAGAAGAGAGATCATTCGTTACATTGCTGCCCGTCTCATTCGGCTCAGAAAAGTCTGTAAGCGATCGCTCTTAGGCTCGGTGAGTACTTTATGGGCAAGTCCTTCTTCAGCAACGTGCCCTTGATCGAGAAACATTACCCGATTTGCCACATCACGCGCAAACTGAATCTCGTGAGTGACGACCACCATCGTCATTCCATGTTCTGCCAGATTTTGCATCACCTCTAGCACTTCCCCAACCAGTTCAGGATCGAGAGCGCTGGTCGGTTCGTCAAATAGCATGACCTTCGGCTCCATGCAAAGACTGCGGGCGATCGCAACTCGCTGCTTTTGCCCCCCAGACAGTTGTTCTGGATACACGTCTGCTTTATCCGACAAGCCTACTTGATTGAGATAATGTCGCGCTCTTTCCTCGCTCTCAGGGCGAGACTTACTCAAAACCTGACGAGGAGCCAATGTCAGGTTGTCTAACACGCTGAGATGGGGAAATAAGTTGAACTGCTGAAAGACCATGCCAACATCCGATCGCAGTTGTCGCAGTTGCTTATGGGTCAAGTTTGGTTGAGAAAGGTTCATCTCGTTGACCGTAATTTCGCCGCGCTCGATCACTTCAAGACGATTAAGGCAACGCAATAGCGTACTTTTTCCGCAGCCTGATGAACCGATGACCGCTAACACTTCTCCTCGGTTTACATAGCCGCTGATGCCACGCAAAACTTTTAGAGAACTGTAGCTTTTCTCCACTTGCTCAAATCGGATCACGGAAGGATTCATACTTAGGAAAGATATTGGATTGTAGACATTGTGATTGTTCTGAAATACCTGATTTTATAGAAATAACTCCATTTCAGTCTATTGGTAGGGATTATCATCATGATTCAGTTCCGAGGAACCAGATTTCTGCGATCGCTGTTGCTTGGTTTACTGTGTGTCTTACTAATCGGGACTGTGAGCAAGGCGCAAGAGAAGTCGGTTCTGACCGTCGCAGTCGAGCCAGTGTTTCCGCCGTTTGAGTTTAGAGCACCTGACGGCGAGATCCAGGGATTTGATGTGGACTTAATTCGAGCCGTGGGTCAAGCAGCAGGGTTTGGGGTTGAGTTCCGAAACATTACCTTTGATGGGATTATTCCTTCGCTACAAGCGGGCAATATGGACGCAGCCGTTGCCGCGATGACGATTACAGAGACGAGATCGCAGGCGGTTTCCTTTTCGCGACCTTACTTTAAAGCCGGACTTGCGATCGCGGTTAGGTCAGGAACCCAGGGAATCAAGACATTGGATGATTTGAAGGGGAAATCGATCGCGGTTCAAATTGGCACGACGGGAGCGAAGACGGCTCAAGGAATTCCTGGAGCTACAATTCGCACGTTTGATGCCGCAGTTCTAGCGCTCCAAGAATTGAGAAATGGCAACGTCGATGCGGTGATTGAAGATTCGCCCGTGACGCTGTATGCCATTAAAACAGGCAGTCTTAAAGGCATCGAAGTCGTTGGAAATCTCTTGACTGAAGAGTTTTATGGAATTCCGCTACGACTTAATTCTGCGAACTTGCCGAGAGTCAATCAAGGACTCACAACCATTTTGCAAAACGGGACGTATGCTCAGATTTATCAAAAATGGTTTGCTGCCCAGCCGCCTCAATTGCCAGAATCTGCATTCGCCAATAAAGGAACTCAAAAAACGCCAGCTTTGGGATCGATTAATGTGATTCTCAACGCTCTCCCAACCTTGCTGAAAGGCACTCTGATTACGCTGCAACTCGCGGCTGTTTCGGTATTTCTAGGATCAATGGGCGGTTCTCTGATTGGAGTTGCTCGATTGTCGGCTATCAAACCTTTGCAGTGGGCAGCGAGAGCCTATATCGACTTCTTTCGGGGAACGCCTCTGCTGGTACAGATTTTTATGATCTACTTTGGTCTTCCCGCTATTTTTCAAGCGATCGGGCTGAGTTTTACATTTAATCGCTTTGCAGCCGCGATCGTGGCTCTGAGTTGCAATAGTGCTGCCTATATTGCAGAGATCGTTCGGGCGGGAATTCAGTCGATCGAGACGGGTCAGTCTGAAGCCGCGCAGTCTTTGGGGTTAGATGCTGTGCAAACGCTGCGATATGTAATTTTTCCTCAAGCCTTTCGACGGATGTTGCCGCCGTTGGGCAATGAATTCATCACGCTGCTGAAAGATACGAGTCTGGTAGCGGTAATTGGCTTTGAGGAATTATTCCGACAAGGGCAGTTAATTGCGGCTGAAAACTATCGACCTTTTGAATTATATGCAACGGTCGCATTCATTTATTTAGCGTTGACTTTACTTTCATCACAAGGATTTAGCTTTTTAGAACGTCGAATGAATCCTGCCCAGAGAGGTAAAGCTAAAAAAGTCTAATGCGGTCGCGATCGTGAATGAGAACACCACAACACTGTTAGAAGATATCCGTTCGGCTAGTTATTTCTGAAATTAGGGGTTGCTTGCCCTGGTAGAGAAGAGCGATCGTGCCATAGAGTAATCGAGTTGCTGATTGGCTGTAGCTGTGCGCCGGGAAAATAAAAGCCCAGAATTCGATCGCTAGTCCAGCCGAGTTTGCCTAGATTGTAGGAACCGACCTGACTCAACCCAACACCGTGCCCCAAACCGCCGCCTACAAACGCATAGCCTTTGAGCGTTTTATTTTTGTCCACCAATGCATCCACATAAAACAGCAAACTAGCAGGTGCCTCAAACGCATTCAACACATCATCTTTTTCTAGCTCGATCGTGCCTTGATCGGTCGTGACCGCAAGTTTCAGAACTCGTCCTCCTAGCGATCGCTGCGTCACCTGCAATTTTTGAATCATCTTAAAGTTCGCGAGAGGATGCTGAATGCTCTTTAAATAAGACTGAAAATCCTGGTTTAACTGAGCCAGCGTATTTTCATAACGCCACCGAAACATATCGGTGCCATCTTCGTTAAAGCCTTTCTTTTGAGCGATGAAAGTCCGCAAGTTCTGCTCATTAGATAAGCTGCGGTTTTTCAGATCCCAAACCGGATTCACTGAGTCGATCATGGCTTGTAGATAAGGACGATCCCAGCCGCGCCAGACATCATTGAAGGCAGCCGTCACGCCCCCCGTCGTCGAAGAGTAAAGCGCATCGACCAACTCATTTTGATAGGTGAGAACTTGACCGCGTGTCGCAGCGATCGCCTGATCGGTTGCAGGAACGGCTCCATCAAGTCCCCAATAAACCTGACATTGAGTGGTGGCACATAGCTGATAATCATCGACCGCAAATCGGCGTAGATTTCTCAATACATAGGTGCGGGCAAGAATCGCTTGCGCTTCTAACACAGGTTGAGGTGCCCAACTGCCGATTTCGTGAGGAACTACGCCTCGCAGATACACTTCTAACGGAACGACATTCACAAGCGTCGAGTTACCGTAAGCATTAGGTTGAAGCCGTAGGCTGCCTGCATAGGTGTGACTGGGCTGATCGTCTTTGTCTCGATCGACCTGAATCTGCCTATTTCCAGCCGTGATCTCTAACTGATCTCGCGTGTAGCGGTAGCCATTTAACTCAAAAGACGGGCGCGGCACTTGCTTGAGAATTTTGGTATCGATTCGGGCAGTTTGGATGCCTTTAGCTTGCAGGCTTTGCACTAATAACCGCCGTAATAGCGGCGTATTGTAGGTGCTGCGTTTTGCCCAAACCTGCCAGCGATCGGGTTGAGCGAGTTCGACCTCGATCCCCTGAGCGCGCCACTGTTCAGCTTGAGCTTCGGCAGTTTCAAAACTGCGATGGGTGCTGAACACGACTCGTTCATCCGCCTGTGACTCTTTTAAAGGCTGCATCACCGTCTCTAACTTCAGACTGGGTGTGGTGAGCGTTTGCAGTTTGCCGTTGGTGGTGAAACGTAAGGTCAAGCGATCGTCCGACAAAGCTTTTAACGTCATCACATCCTTTGTTTTGTCTCCAAATCGTTGCACTACGCCGATCTGCAAATCGACCTCATCTTGAGTAGCCGCGTTAACCGATCGAGCCGTAAACCCTACTAGACACAAAGCAGTAAGCGCGATCGACAGCCGATTGAAGGTGATGAAAGTCCCGGTCACGATGGTTCCTCGCTTAGGTTAGACGTAGTAAATCGTTCTCTATCTAAAGACGTATGTGTTTGATTGTAGTCGGTAGGCGCAAAAGAGAAAGAGGAATCGAACCGTTGCAACTCATAGTCATAACGAGTATGATTTAAGAGTACGCCTTCTAGAAAGCACGATGGTGAGAGTTCAGGAAATCCCGATTAACCAAATTCGTCGTCCACTCTTTCGACAAAATGATCAGGCAAAAGTCGCGGCGCTGATGGACTCGATCGCAGAAGTTGGCTTGCAAGAACCCATTGATGTCTTAGAAGTTGAGGGAGAGTATTATGGGTTTTCTGGCTGTCATCGCTATGAGGCGTGTAGTCGTTTGGGGCATGAGACAATTTTGTGTCGGGTTCGTCGTGCCCCTCGATCGATTCTGCAAAACCATTTAGCGTGACGAAAGGTGAGGAGACTCACCCCCTGAAAGAATTTTCTTTTACGCTCCTCTTTGTCAAGGACCCTAAATCACGCTTGACTTGCTTTTCATTGCACATTCATTAACTGAGGAAACTCTATGCCAACTCAAACTTCTGGTATGCCCATTGATCTCGGTATCGATCCCCAAAAGCGCCAAGAAATTGCTGGAGGTCTATCGCACTTGCTAGCTGACACCTACTCGCTCTATCTCAAAACTCACAACTTTCACTGGAATGTGACTGGACCGATGTTCAACACGCTCCACCTGATGTTTGAGGCACAATATACCGAGCTAGCGCTGGCAGTTGATCTGATCGCAGAACGCATCCGATCGTTAGGTTTTCCGGCTCCGGGCACCTACAGCGAATATGCCAAACTTACCTCGATCGAAGAGACTCCCGGTGTTCCCAAAGCTGAAGAAATGATTCGGTTGCTCGTGCAAGGGCAAGAATCGGTTGTGCGGACCGCGCGATCGATTTTTCCAGTTGTGGATGCTGCCCATGATGAACCCAGTGCAGATTTGCTCACCCAACGGATGCAAATTCACGAGAAGACAGCCTGGATGCTGCGAAGTCTACTCGAATAGTGACGAGATTTGAGGTATGAGTTAGATTGATTTCTGACTCAAAACTCTATGAATCGCCATTTAGATCACACCCCTCAGTTGCAGACTTTGATGCGATCGAGGGGTGTCTCTACTTTTAAAGAACTTAGCCGAGAATCGGGCATTTCTGAACAACAAATTAGGCGGCTGCGGCGGGGGCAAATTGGGCAGATGCGGTTAGAAACTTTGCAAAAGCTCAGTCAAGCCTTGCAGGTGACGATCGCAGATCTGCTCAAAACCTTTCTAGAAAATCAAGAAGAAACGCCTCAAACTTCTGCCACTCTTCAGCACGAATATCAAAGACTTCAATCTCAACTGAGCCAGCAGCGAGGCGATCTTTGGCAAGAATTTCAACAAACGAGCCTCCAAACGCTAGAGCCGTGGCTGTTGCAGTGGTCAGCCGCCGCTTACGCTGCTCAACAAAATCCCCAATTGACGGCTGTAAAATTATTGCCACTAATGCGCCCGATCGAGCAATTAATCCAGCAGTGGGGCATTACAGCGATCGGCACCGTGGGCAGCGAAATTCCCTATGATCCCCAGTTCCATCAATTGATGAGCGGCAAGGCTGAACCGGGGGAATTGGTTAAAGTGCGCTATGTGGGTTATCAGCAGCCCGATCGCTTACTCCATCGCGTTAAGGTCAGTCCAGTAGCGTAGCTGTAGCGATGTAATCTTATTACTCTTCCCATTGTAAATCTTTAGATAATGTCTATGTTGCACCGCTTTCGCCTGTGGAGTCTGACCATTGTTTTAGGCAGTCTAACCCTTACGTCAACTATGAGCGCTGCTTCAGCAAGTACCTTAACGGCTGAAATTAGTGGATTGCAAAATCGTAATGGGCAGATGTGCGTTAGCGTGTTCTCTAACAGTCAAAGTTTCCTAACAAACGGTGATAAAGCAGCGCAAAATAAGTGCGTAAAAATCACGAATGCCCCGATGAGAGTCACCTTCAAATTGCTATCACCCGGAAACTATGCGATCGCAGTCTTACATGACGAAAACAACGATCGGCAGGCAAACCGGAATTTTTTAGGACTGCCCACTGAAGGGTTTGGGTTTTCAAGAAATTTAGCGATCGGTGTCAGTGCACCCAAGTTTGCTGATGCAGCAGTCTCGGTTGCAGGTGAAAACACTACGACTCAAATCCAACTGAGATACTTGCTGGGTCAGTGAATTGTTCCATACTATTTCTTAGTTAGAAAATGTAGATTCCATTAGGTCAATCAGACTTTGGCTATTCTTCATCCTTGCGAGTGATGCTATTCGTATGTCGATTTGTTGCAATGGTCAATAGCAAACCAGCGCTTGAGAGTGAATAAGATGCGTAAATTGAACATTGGCTTAACAGATGAGCAACGCCACGGTGTAACCGAACTGTTGAACAAAGATTTGTCTAACACCTATCTGTTAATCATCAAAACCAAAAAATATCACTGGGATGTCACCGGACCAGCATTCCGTTCGCTTCACTTACTGTGGGATGAACAATACCAAATCTTGAGCACAAGTGTAGACGCGATCGCTGAACGGGTTCGGATGTTGGGCGGCTTTCCGATCGGAACGGCTGAAGGGTTCTTGAAGTATTCCTCTATCAAAGAACACACAGGAGACGTGCCTCCTTCTGACCACATGGTGTCAAACTTAGTCGATGACCACGAACAAATCATCCGCGATCTACGTGATCATATTGACCAATGCTCTGAAGAGTTTCACGACCAAGGAACCGCAGACTTTTTGACAGGGCTGATGGAAGGACACGAGGAAATGGCTTGGATGCTCCGCTCATTTATCGAAGGCAAAGCGATTCAGCCTGACGGTCAACAAGCTCCTGCAAACATTAAGTTTCCCGCAGGTGTTGGCAGCTAACTGGCTCAGCTTGATTTTAATTGATAAAAGGTGAGTGGGTTGTCTGCTCATCTTTTATCTGTTAAAGGAGCGCCGCGAACGTAAACAAACGAGTCAAATCAGCGGGAAGCTGATCATTCAAGCGCAGAGGCAAGTTTGAAGTAGACAGCGACTGAGCGTAAGCGGAAGTCAAAAAAGGTGCATAAGCCTTTGCGTCTGAGGTTGTCTGCTCAATAAAGGCAAGGCTGACTCCCTGAAGCAATCGACGTAGTGGTGCAACGTCCTGACCTCGGCGCTCTTTAACAAGCGTTCCCTGAGCGATCGCGTCTCCAAAATTTGCGGGATCACTGACGCTGAGATGAGTGCCGCCGATCGCAGTCAACAAATATTTTGGGTTAGGCAACTGCGTAAAGGGCTGAAGCTGTTGGCTGAAGGCGGGAGCCAGCGTGTCATCAGTTCCAGCCAAAATTAAGGTAGGGGTCGAGACTTGAGACAACCCAGATCTACCAAAAATTTGCCCGATCGCTGGGTTAAGCGCGATCGCTTGCACAACTCGCTGATCTCGCAGGCTAAGACGATGCTCTGACAGCCCAGTCGCCGCACATTGCAGCCAGTCTGCTGGAACTCGCTGTAGCAGATTGCCGCTCCGACAAAATTGACGCAACTCATCCAGGTTCAGTTCTGCGCCCGCTAACGCCAGTGCCTCATAGCCACCGAGAGAATGCCCAATGACTGTTACTTGCTGAGTGTTGAGCTTGCCTTGCAGTGCACCCGATTCTTGATTGAGTCGCGTCAGTTCATCTAGAATAAATTGAATGTCTTTAGGACGATCGATAAATTCTTTTGCTGGAACAAGCTGGTCAAGATTGAGCGAGATTGGCGAACCATTCTGGGCAATGGAAGGATGTTCGATCGCTGCCACAGTCAAACCATGAGACGCTAAATGATGGGCAAGATAGGCTAAAAAGCTCCGATTTGCCTCAAATCCTGGTACGAGAACTACAAGAGGACCGTGGGTTTTGCCACTCCAATATACATCGACAGGCAAGTTCCGATTTCTGACACGATCGTAAAGTGAAAGCGTCTGCTGCTGCACCGATTCAGAACCTGGATTAGATGGGTCAAAACTTGATCGAAAGTCAGAATTTTCGGTCTTGAGGCTGCGCTCTAATAAGGAACTAACGGCTTGACTTTTCCAATAAGAAAAATTGAGCTGCGAGGCGAGTTCGATCGCTTGTGTGACATCCACCGTCACCGTTGCTTGCGGGATCGCTTTGAGAACTGCGATTGCATCTAACCCATTTGCCTGCCGAGCCGCTAACCAAAAGCTTGCCTGAAGTTGCTCAATGGTTAACCCAGGTACTGCTTGCTGCAACGATGACAAAAGCTGCCTTCCCGAAGGCGATTTCAAAAGTTCGTCAACGATTTGACCCCCGAAATTAGGGTCTAGCTGCAAACGGCTGGTCAGAGATTTTCGCACTTGTGGAGTCAACACAGGCGCATAGAGTTGTAGCGTTGAAGGAATCTCTCCTGTTTTGGCGAAGTGTTCTAAATCTCCGACCGCAACAGATTGCTCAAACGGACCCAATCGCAAATTGAGTCGTTCTGCTGCCGAACTTGGTAATGCGGCTCCGATCGTAAGAGCGATCGAGAGACTGCCCAACAAACCCCGAAAAACAGATTTCAAACATTGAGGCAACCGTTTTTGTCTCTCTATCGGTCGTAATTGTCGCTTCACAATCGCCATCCTCTGCCAGTTGTGTCAATCAACCCCTTAATTGTAGAACTGACACAAATTCTTTCACTAGGTTCCACAAGATTAAAAGCGCTCGTCATTTCTATCTGAGAGCTTTACCCCTCTGCTCAGCGCGTCAGCTTGACTTGACCTCATCTCGTTCAGTTCTCACCCACGTTTTTTGAGGACGAATCAGAAATTTGAGATAGAGCGGAACTTTCCACAGAATATAGAAGGGAACCGCAAGCAGCTCACGCAAGGGTAGGTCAACTCGTCCAAACTTCGCCCAAGCCACCAAGATTGCACTCATCAGCACTAACCCTGCGATCGCTAAAATTCCCACGGGTATCCACGACGCACCCAAGAAAGCCGCCATCAGAGAACCCAATGTGCTGCCTATCCACAAGACGACTAGGAGAGAGAGCGGGGGAACGCATAGATCTAGGGCAAGCGCTAACAAATCAATCCGTCTCTTCTGCAACGAAGCCTTCACCAGAACCGGAACGTAAGTCAAGATTGACTGAAGGTGCCCATGCTCCCAGCGAGTTCTTTGGGTCTCAGCCGCTCGATCGTACTGGGGTAGACAGCCCGTTACCTTTGCATCGGGGCAAAAAACAGGGGGATATCCAGCGATCGTTAAATCTAAGCCGAGTTTCATATCCTCAACAATGTGACCATTTGCCAAATCTGCCGATCGAATGACCGACCATGGAAACGCCATCCCCGTCCCCGTGAGTAAGCAAGGCAACCCAAAGCGCCCAAGCCCACTGGGACGAACCAGGTTTTTCACTTTAAAGGCAAAGGCAGAAATAGAGTGCTTAGGAGTGGAATGAGAAGGTTTTTCCATTAAGTAGGTTGCCTGCATCGGGCGTTTCATTGCAATCGCTTTTTGGCTTAGCGTCGCGATCGCTCCCGGCTCGACTTGACAATCAGCATCGACGATGACCACAACATCAGGCGGGTCAGTTTCAAGGAAACGCAACCCGTAGTCCAATGCATATCCTTTGCCTGTGTGGGTCAGATCGTGGCGCTCAACGACGATCGCGCCCATTCCACGAGCGATCTCAGCCGTCGCATCACTACAGTTGTCTGCAATCACCACAAGGCGATCCTGTTTTTTCAAAGCGGCTGACAGCCCAACTAACGTAGATGAGATGCCCCTCTCTTCATTGTGAGCGGGTACCAGCACAGCAACTTTGATATCTTGCCAACAATATTGACTTGCCCCCGCAGACGTTGGAAAAAGGGCAGCCGTGCACTCGGTCAAAAGAATAAGGCTTAAAAACAGAATGCTAGAGGCACCAACCCAGAGAACGGTATCAACCCCCCAGAGCAAAAGCTGACTCATTACCATTTAGTTATCACCTTACTTGATTCTTATGGAAATAGATTTAGAGCTTAGAATCCAGAGATTCATCAGCGAATTAACTTTACGAGAGGTTCACACAAACCTTGTTTGATCAGAGTGGGCAATCTCAATGGAAAAACTACCAGTCCTGAGAGCTTCGGTTCCTGGATAGGTCATTGAGGAGCGCTTTCCTTGACCCAGCAGAACGAGATTTCTTCGCTTTCATCAAGGGCAATCTATAAAACGAATTGGTAAGGATTGCTTTATGACCGTTTCAGCTTCTGATGGCGAATAGCTCCCACAGGAGAGCGGTGTTGATTGATTGGAGGTGGCTCTTCACACAGCCAGGGATTTTGATAAAGATTGAGTCGCTGCTTGGCGACTAGCCAGAAAAACGGCAGATCATCAATGATGTACCGCTTCCAGAGTCGCTTGGGTTCGCAAAGAGTTCTGTAAAGCCACTCTAGCCCCACTTGACTCATCCATTTCGGCGATCGCTGAACGTTGCCTGCTTCAAAATCTATGGTGGCACCAATCGCTAGAAAGAGGTTGACGTTTCTTAGTTGGTCTTTATATTTAGCAATCCAGAGTTCTTGCTTAGGAGCACCCACCCCGATCGCTAAGACAGTCGCTCCTGACTTGTTAATTAAATCAACAATTTTCTGGCACTCTTCTTCATCTTTTTCAAACCCAAAGGTAGGGGAATGTGAGGCAGTAATTATATCCCGCCCCACTTTTGAGTTAATTTTTCTCTGAGCTTGCTTTGCTACACCAGGACTAGCTCCTAGAAGAAAGACTGTAACGTTGCGATCGTGTTTATAGTAGGTATAAAAAGCTGGAAAGAGATCTGAGCCTGAAAGCTTCTCTTGAAGAGGTGTACCCAAAAAACTAGAGGCATAGAGCAAAAATTGACTATCACAAACTCGATAGTCAGAAATCTGATAAGCACTGTAAAATTCTTGATCTTTCTGCAATCTGATTAGATGATCTACGTTTGGAGTAAAGACAACACCACCAAAACGCATCTTGTCTAGCATCTCGATCATTGTGATGTTGTGAATGTCAATATTAAGCAACTTGACCTGTCTCATCAACCTTATCCTAAAAATATTATATATACTGTCTTCAAAGCATCAAGCAATAGAGCAGTTAAGATTCCTTCACAGGTTCAAAGTGCCTACTTCTTCACTGCTCCAAAATTAAAGAGATTTAGATTTGAAGCTGGCTCTATCACAATGAGCGGTCATTCTCATTCAAAAATCACCGAAATCTTAAGACTCAACGCTGCTCCGCTTGAGCAATAAGTTAGGACCCTTGCTCTAAAAATAGGCATTCCTCAAAATCCTAGCTCAGAGGAAGTACTAACCAATCTTTGGACGTTTCTAGCGTTATGAGGCTCATTAGGTAATTTAGTGGAGGCGTACAAGGGAAGTCAACGTATGCATCTGCACATTTACTGAATCTTTATCTACAGACCTATACGTCTTCTTAAAAATCTACCTGTAAAATTACGGCTAATCTTGAATGATGTAACTGCTATGTCAATTGTACGTAGGTGTGTCTAAAAATTTTAGCGATCTTGAAGACATCAAACTCACTCCTTCAGACCACAGTCCAAAGAGATCCGTGGCAGTTTTGTGCTTAGATCAAACTACAAACCAGAGCTGATAGATTTTAATCAATACTATGGAACAATACTCCGGACATTTCTTAAGACAAAAGCTGAAACCCGCATTCCACCGTTGGTAGTTGATGGAAGGAATCTATCGAAATCTAACTCAAAATTATTTAACGGCTGCTTATAAGATTAAGAAAATAGATTTCAGTCCTTCAACACTCAATTTCTATAGTTACAATACTCCGGACATTTTTTTGAACGGTTCTACAAGGCTTTCAGAGCTTATGGTTCAAGGATCAAGCTATTTTTTCAACGTTAGCTCCGCCTTTGACTTGGAAAAAAAGATCTTGTCCACGGCAGAATAAGGGTTTGAGTCTCAAAATCTGCTCAAATTTTGTCCGAAGTATTGATAGTTAATCAGATGTCCGAAATTTTTAGATTCTTGAAAAAGGTATCAATTCGTTGATACGAATTGATACCTCAAATCTTGTTTCACTATTGCAATAGTCCTGACATTTTTTGAGACAGAGGCTGAAAACCGCATTCTACCGTTAACATTTGACATCAGCGAGGATGCTGAAACCCGCGTTCTACCGTGGGTGATTTAAAACTGTCTAGACTGTTGCTATTAGTAACATGAGCTTTTAAAATGGGCTTTCGTTTCCTCAGAAAGATGTAGCCTTCTATATACAGCTATTCAAAGGTTTTCTTGCCCCATTGAGACTTCTCGATTTTGAAGTATTCTTGCATCCAACAGGTCTAAAATCTTGCTATCTTGAGATGGCTCAAATTTTCTCGCAAAATGAATATCGTCTTGAATCAATATTGGATAATCTTCAGCACTGAGCGTACGAGGGCGACTACTATCATCTTCATCAGCAAAGTCTAGATAACGTTTACAATTGTTGCAAAGATCAAACAGCCTACTGTTTATTAAGATAGTTTGTATAAATGACTCATTAGGGCATACCGTTCTTCGATAATATTCAACTATTTTCGGATTTTTTTGAGAAAAATCGTATAGATATTTGACACACTTGCTAGAAAGAGCGTGATAATAGGAGCCGCCGTAGCATACGAATTTTTGATCAAATATTGGAGATCGGGCATTAGCGCCAACCATCACACAGTCATAGATTGAAAAAATCTTTAGAAAAGGTTGAATTTGGTCGATCACGCGTTCCAATCGACCAAGCACTTTGCTTTGAAATGTCTGCTTATGGATGACAAGCCCCGATCTCCAATACTGGTAAAGGTAGCGGTTTCGTCCTTCCCGACTTCCCCAAGGATTTTCTTTAGTATTGGAGAAAGCTTCAAAATAGGTGAGAAAGCCGTCATAGTTGGTCAGTTCTAAAAACTGCTCAATCACTGAAAGTGGCTGAGTTGGGTAATCTTGACCTGAGAGATTAATCACCCAATCGAATTGAATCTGCTGATCATAAGCCCACTCGATCGCATCTAGATAACCCTGAAGCATTGAGAAATCCCCACGTCCTCCTTTGCCGTTGAGCTTAAGTACTTGAGCGCCTAAACTTTGCAGTGGCTCCGGGTCTAAATTACTGACCGTGTAGTCGTGACTGATGATAATTGAAGAAGCTGGACTAGACGTTTTGATAATTTGAGCTAGACGATAAATCTGCTCAGGAGCTTTGAAGGTTTGAATTACGTAGAGTACTCTAGTCATGATCCATCGTTTAGAGAGTATCTGAAGGTTAGGTCATCTGGATAGATAGTTTTAGGATCTAGCCCACAGTAGAAGGGATGTTCATTTTCTAAATAAATTCAAACTATTTAACCTCACCTTGAGGATTTCGATTCTATTAAATGACCTTTGTTCTCTTAATCAGTAATCCTTCGACCTGGTCATAAACAGATTGAGGTAAAAGATTAAGCACGTAAGCAGCTCCTAAAGTCAGCAGAGTGCGACGTGGCTGCTCTAGAATCATCTTCCAATGATTTGATAGAGCACGATGCATTAGATTAGTGGCTGTCGAACCAGACTTCATTCGGACTGCACTTCGAGCTAGATATCGCAGAGAATAAGCTCTAGTTGGCTTCTCCCACTGAGCTATCAACTCTGGGGCATAAGTGCGAGTCTTCTCAATCACCGCCTCTAAAAAATCGAACTGCTTGAGTAGATTGGCTGACAGTCCCTCTGAGTTAACTCGGTAGAGCGTTAGGGCATCAGGAATTCCTGCAATTTGCCACTCAGTCTGAATCGCGACCCGCAACCAGCACTCTAGGTCTTCCGCTTGCCGAAAATGCTCATCAAAGTAAGATGTTTCTTCACTGCCGTTAAGATTGCTCTCAAAAGCGATCGCTGCCATTGTCTCCCGCCTCAAAATTGCTGCTGAACCATTCCCAATCGGATTGTCTATGAGCAAATCTGACGGCTCGATCTGCTGCAATTTTGGCATCGTATAGGTTCCCAGAGGGCTTCCAGCTTCATTAATAAACGCAGAACGACTGAAGCTAACTCCGACGTTGGGGAATTCATCCAGGTGATCAACGTGTTTTTCTAGTTTATTAGGTAACCAGAGATCATCGCCATCTAATAAAGCTAGATAATCGCCCTGGGCATGACGAATTCCTGTATTTCTAGCGCCTGCTAAACCTCGATTGTTTTGACGAATCACTTTGATTCGGGGATCAGTAAACTGTTGGCACACCGCGACACTGCCATCAGGAGAGCCATCGTCCACAATCAGCAACTCAAAATTCTGATAGGTTTGCTCTAACACAGACCGGACTGTGTCAGCAATATAGTTCTCAACTTTGTAAATCGGGATTATAACAGAGACTTTCTTCATTGCCTAATTTTTGTAGCTTTCAATTCATGATCAAGTCAATGTTTGAGTTTGGGAAACGTATAATAGGTTGCCCAAAGCGTAAACAAAGGCATCGAGATGAGGTGCACGATCAAAACAGCAGCCGCAACCCCGACGGCTTGCCACTGAACCCCGATCATCAAAGCACCGATAAATAAAGTCGTGAACAGAACATCCCAGCGCAGAACTAGATGAGGTTTGTTGGAAGCAACCAGCAGTTGGGAGGCAGCATCTGCAAAGGGACGAGGCAGCGCTGATAGGCAAATTAAGATCAGGACTGGAATGGCTACAACCCACTTTTGACCAAACACGATCGGTACATAAAAAGGTGCCAGACTCACTTGCAGGAAAATAAGCGGAATGATCATGAACGCGATCGTTCTAAGACTACTCAGATACCGCTGTTTGAATTTCGCATAATCCGATCGCACGGCGCAGAGATAGGGAAAGGTTGCTGTTCCTAAAGCACTGATAATGCTCAAGCTAATTCCCAGCCCCGCATTAAAACCGAAGTAGTAAAGCCCTAATGCTTGAATTCCCAGAAACCGTCCGACAAGTAGATAATCTAGGTTGTTTCTCAGAGTTCTGAGAAGTTGTACACCTAGGATATTTTTGCCGAAGCTGAGAATCTCTTTCCAATGCTTTGTCGTGAAGGTGGAGGTCGGTCGCCACGAATGACTCACACAGTAAATATAAACGCCAACCGGAGCTGTTAATACCCACGGTAAGACAACCGCCCACACATGAAAGTTCAAAAGCGCAAAAATAATCGATAGAATGTGGCTAAGTGAATTTTGAATAACGTTATGAATAGCCGTAATCTTTAAATTGTTGTCTCGATGAATGCGAGCAAGCTTGATTGAGGAAAAGGGCCAAATTAAGTAAGGCAATCCTGCAACGCAAACAAGCGGGATCAATGTGCTGTCCTTATAAGCCCAGGAAATTGGGAAAGCAGCTAGGCACTGAAGAAAAAATAGCCCAACAAAAACAATCCAGTTCAACCAGTACCCAGAATTACTGAGTTCCTCTACCTCCGCTTCATCTGCCTGAATGATTTTTGAATTTACGCCGACATCAATAAATACACGAGTAAATTCGGTGACTGCTGACACAATTGCCGCCAAACCATAATCATAAGGATTTAGAAGATGCGCCAAAACAACTGTCACACCTAGTCGAACAATCCGGAGAATCAGTTCAGAGCTACCCAACCATCCAATATTACGGACAAATTGGCTAGAAAACTTCTCTCTAATCTTGCCCCTAAATTGCTCTGCAAAACTCATGGCTTGTGACGACTGAAGGGATAGGAAGGATTTAGATTTGCCACCTAGTCAAGTTGAGCAAGTGGCGATGACTGGAAAGCATGGTCAACCAACGATAGCCTGACTCAGGTATCTATAGTGCCCACGTTTCTTGTCTATATAACTCAGCACTTCTTGTGCATTTAGTGAGCTGAAACCTCTTCTCTTGGTTGAAACGCCATCCCAAGTATGAGCAAGCCGGGCCAATAGAGATAGGTTGGAGCTTCGATATCTGCACCATTGGTGCAGATGACTAAAAGAATAATCAAACTTAACCCCAGTTTAGCAACTTTACTATATTGCGCTTTCACCAATAAGTCAGCAAAACTCAAAGCTAAGGGCACCAGAAATGCAAGAAAGCCAACAACCCCCTTGAGATAGAGCAGATCAGGCCACTGGTTATGGGTGCCGATCGGCATCCCTTCTACCGTTTCAGGGCCTCGTTCAGCAATAAACCCATGTCCCCAGATGGGCGCATCAGTCTCCCATCGAGCGATCGCGATTTCTGCCAATTTTCTTCTAACTTTCTCTGAACCTTGTCGAAAATCGGTGAAGGTTGTCTCATAAAATGCTCTCCAAGACTCAAGTAGCAGTGGTGCAAACAAACCTGTTAAAAAGCTGGTCACTCCCCCTGCAATTCTGACAGGCCAAGTGAAGCTCGTTAGTAGCCACGTCAAGGTAGGAACAATCACTAAACACAGGGTTGTCATTCTGGAAATCGAGCCAAAAACCATGATGGTTGCCCCAACTACACCAGCTATCCGCCATCGCTTGTCAGGTTCCTGAAGTGCTATCAAGAAAAAAACAGCCCCTACGATTCCTAGAGAGTTTGCATAAGGTGTGAATAGGTTAAGTCGAAACTCATCATCTATTCCGGGGTCTAAAGGAAACCCAAGAGGCGCAACAGTATAGGGCATGGGATCTCCCCGGAATATATACCACCAAGGGGTAAGATAGGTAGGAAAGACGTTTGCCTTAAAGGCTATATAGGCAAGCAAAGACACAGGAATGCTCTGTATACAGAGATGGCAAACAGCTCGATAAACTACCTGTGGACGAATATTGAGACATCCAGCTAACGGAAACAAAGCCATGAGTGCCCACGATCGCATCCATGTTAATGAACCTGAAGCTATTTTGAGCGCCCCTAAATCGAAGTCTATATGAGCGGCAATGACAGCTACTTCCATAAATGCCATAGAGACAATCCATACCCAAACAGAACCCGGAATCACAATTCTGTTTTGCAATGGGGTATCGGCATTTTGATGCCACAGTTTATAACCTAGATAAATCAAGAAAAACCAGGCTAGCGTGGGAATCCATACAGACATTGCTCCCAAAAGAGTAATTCCGTAAGTGCCAATGATGGAGTACCAGACCAGCTTTTCTTCAAAATTTCGAGGATTGATCACTTCTAGCCTCACTATGTACAAAGTTGATTAAAGTTGAACATTACCTTTGAAAACTGTGAGAACTACACCCACTGACTAGCCATGAACTTGCTTAGTCTAGATGTCGAAGTATCTAGAAAATCATAATCTCTAACGCTTTAAGAAACGATGAAGATTTCGTCTAATTACATTTCGTTAAGCTAAAATCCTAGTTTAGAGTCCTAATAATTCTAAGAATGATGATTTAGTAAAGGTTTACCTATTGATTTTTTAAGGCTATTGACAAATCTATAGGGCAGAACCTGCATTAAAATCAGCTTAACTGCTAACTTTTGAGTGTTTTTATCCAAGAGAATTTTGGGTTCAAGACGGACTGCTTGCCTCAGCTTTTGACTAGCTTGGTTCACAACAGTATCAGTCAATTCATAGCTGATGTACTGTTGAGCAAAATATCGATAAGCACAAGCCAAACTTCGGTTTTTAAGCGGTTGAAACTCCAGTGGAACTGTTTGAAAGACCCTTGTGATGTGAGCTACGATGTCTCTTTCCATCACGTCCACTTTAGACGTTGCAGATTGCGATGAACGTGAGTAGATAATTTGATGCTTGGGCACTAAAACAAACGAGCAGAGAGCTGCTAATCGTATGTAAAACTCCCAGTCTTCTGCATACTTCAGAGGAGCATGAAAATCTCCTACAGCCTCGACAAATTGTCTGCGAATCAGAACATTAGAGCCATTGAGAATGAAGTTCTCAACAAGCAATTGAGGATAGACATCACCTTTGTGGAAAACGGGTTCTTGTGTATATAAAACAGTGCCTTTCTCGTCTACAAAGGTGGTCCAACTATAGGCGACTCCTGCTTCCGGATTCTTCTGTAGAGCTTCTAGCTGAAGCTGTAGTTTATCTGACAGCCATAAATCATCTGCATCAATGAATGAAATGAAATCTCCGCTTGCGTGTTGAATCCCCCGATTGCGAGCGACTGAAACGCCTCCATTCTGATAGGAGAAAACCTTGAGCCGTGAGTCTTGCAATGTGTTTGCTAAATCAACAGTACGATCGGTTGAACCATCATCAATTACAATCAGCTCAAGGTCAGAAAAAGTTTGCTTTTGCACTGACTCAAGCGTTGCCAGAATGGTCTTCTCAGCGTTATAAGCGGGAATGATCACGGATATGGTCGACATAAGTCTTGCTTCCTGGTGCGAACGAACTACTCATGACGATCTAGTAATACAAGGTTTTATAAGCTTCAGATGAGCCTTAGCCATGCAATTTTTCAACAGGTACTCAAAGATTTTTTCTAGCCACAAGTATGGCTAGAGCTTAGAAGAAGGATTAGCCTCTGCATCTGGATAAGTTCCTAAGTCAATAGCTCTGGCAGACTTAGAATCTCCCAGTGGAGATCTAGGATCTGAATAAGAATTTAATTCCGGTGCCGAAGCTTGTCTAGACGTTACCCGCCTACGCTTGCGCAACCATAAGCCCACAATTCCAGTGGATATTAGGATAGACGCTAGTGCTGTACCTATTAACACGAATGTTTTCTTTGGTGAGCTAGGAGTTTCTGGCAGGCTAGGGTCTGCAACAAGTTGAATTTGGGGATAGGAACCAAATAGTTCTGCTTTACCAAGGTTTAAACTACCCAATGTTGAGGAGAAAACCGCTTCGGAAATTTGCATGTCTCGCTTCAAGCCATCTAGCGCGGAATCATATTGACCCAGTGTCTTAAGCTTTGCTTCTAGTTGAGCGATCTGCTGCTCTAACGTTGCAGCACTGGCTCGAAGACCCTGTTCGGTGACTTGGGCAGTAATCACTTCTTGAAAGAGGGTATCGCGTGCGCTGCCCGTTCTCACCTCATTAGTGCTGCTGCCAATGTTCAGTTGAGCCAAAGTCTCTGGATTGACTGATCTTCCCAAGAGCGATTGGCTGCGATCGAGCATTGCGGCCCTAGCGGCTTCTTGCTTTAGTCGTTGTTGAACGAGCGCTGGGTGGTTGGGTCCTAGTCTAGCGCTCAAAAGATCAGTCTCAGCCGTAGCTGTGCTATAGTCTTGGAGGTTGCGGAGAAACAGTTGATCTGAATTTAACGTAAATGCATCGGCCGCTTGAGGAGCAGAAATGTTTAGATTAGCAGATAGCTGTTTTAACCGGGCACTGGCTTGCTGCTGGTCTGCCAGAATCACTGCTCTTTGCTTACGCAAATCTTCGATCGCGTTAGACAGTTGATCAATCTGGCTATTAGACACTAGTCCTGAACGATCTTTATAACTAGAAAGACGCTCTTGGGTTGATTCAAGGTCTTGCTGCGAATCTTTTAAGGCTGCCTTGATACCTTGATTTTTCTCAATTGCCTCTTGCTGCCTCAGTTGAACGAGCTTTGCCTCAAACGCTTGATAAAGCGCGATCGACTTATCTTTAGCTTCTTGAGGAGTGCTGCCCTTGACCTCAAGCGTCATGAGTGTAGAGCTATCGACAAGTTTGACACGGGGCTCACCAAACTTCTGAACCGTCATGTTAAACTGCTTAGCCGCTTCTGCCAAAACAGACTCGCTTGTAATGATGTATTTATAGTTTTCGCGCGGATCTTGAGTCTTGCTGTCAAAGGGAGAACTGACTTGCGAACTTCCTCCACCAATTTGAGGCAGGGTGACGCTGCTGCTAGAGCGGTTAGATGGCAGAGTGAGCGCCCAGTTACTGGTATAAACTGGTTTAGCGACGTTCAGGAACAGCAGAGACAAGCCCCAAATGGAAGCATTTGCAACCAGACCTAAGAGCAAATAGCCCTGCCAGTCATTGCGCTCTATAGACGGCTTGGAAGAATAGGAGGCTCTTGTTAGCTCATTCATAAGCATTAACGAAATATTCCTCTTATTATATTCAAGGGATTGAGGACATCAGTAATAAAGCGAAAAACCCCTGATGTATTCTCGGTTTTAGAGTCATAGCAAATGATCCCATCTCGCGGCATGAGAAAAGGATTATTAATGTTGTCGGTAGAATTTCTTAAAAGGGTTTCGACAGGCTGGTCGATGACGGTTGTTTTCCCGGTTGCACGATCAGTCTGCATGAGAGTAGCTCGGCGCTTTGCATTGGTAGAAAGACTTCCACCTACACACCCTGCCGAAACGACAGCATTTGAGAAGCGCGTTCCATAGGCTAAATCAGTCGCGCGATTTATCGCCCCTGTTGGGTTGGGAGTCGTCGAGTTGGAAACGAAGATTGGAACAGTTAAAGGAGTTAACTGCGAAGGGCGTACTAGATCATTTTGAATTTTCTCTAAACGAGGAACGACCACCTGATCGCCCGCAATCAAGGGAACATCTCGCTCTGATTTGCCAGAAAGCACGCCTGACAGATCAATCACTTGGGTTCGACTATTGCGAATCAGGTGAATATTTTTGATGTCAGCATCTGGCTTAACTCCTCCTGCGGCACGAATTGCGGCGGTGAGGTAGCGCTCAGGGGGATAGTTGCCTGAAACGGGAATAGTGCCCGCGATCGGAGTCGGAATACTCACCAAATTGCCACTTGTCGAGTTGGTCGGCTGGCTATTGATTAATACTCGACCGGGTTCAAACGTGGCACCTGATACGGTAACTTGAACAGGTGCCCATTGAAAGACCTTGATGCTGACCCTCAATCCATTCGCTACAAATAAACCTTTTTCGATTAGGGTGCGCCGCACCTGCTGCTCAACTTCAGGTAGTTCTAACCCAGCGGCAGGAACGGGGTCGAGGAAGGGAAATTGCAGAGTCCCATCAAGGTTAACTTCATATAAACCGCTAATTCGCTGAGATTCTGGAAGATCGGCATCAGCCGGAATGAACAGACGAAGGCGATCGCCGGGTGAAAGCGGCAATGCAGATGCAGGGGTCGCCTTCAGCAGAGCGACCCCGACTGCAAACAAAAAAATAGTAGATTTGCTAAATGACATAGGTCAATCTGACTGGTTGAACTCGATTTTAGTTCCATCTTGCTACAGAACTAATTGTATACGTACTAGATTTCACCGTTTGAGTGGTTGAAGATTCAGTGTAAATACTTGTATGATTTGCAACTATCGTTAGGCAAGCTGACCAGCTTTCTGTGATTTTGCTACAGGGTTAGCATCAGTGTAAAGCCATTGGCTAGCTGGTAGCGATTGTTACTTTCTCAACATTCTGATCCAGCGAGTTCTCAACCAACTCACCATTGTTAGATAGCACCGAGCTTGATTCAGACAAGGGGATAGGTGTTTCAGTGATCGCCTTGCAATATTCGCCGACGAGTCTCCAGGTAGAAAACACAAGTCGAATTGTGTTGTTAGAGTCCCGCCAAACCAGAAAGGCGTAAAAATGCGCTCATCTTTGGCAAGGTATTCTTTAGAAGATCTCTTCAGTCGCGTCGGTAGAGGCATTATCTGAAATGACTCACTCGAAGTCGTGCAAAATCTGACTCCAAATAGAATTTAACGCTCCTCTAAGATCAATACTTCGGACAAAATTTGAGCAGGTTTCAGACCTCAAACCCTGATTCAGCCGTAGGCTTGATCTTTTCCTCAAAGTCAGGGGTGGAGCTAACCTTGAAAAAATAGCTCAGTCCTGAAGCCGTAAGCCCTGAAAGCCTTTTGGAGCCGTTCTAAAAAATGTCCGGAGTATTGAAGATAGTTTTTGCCGTTATATACAGGCATGTAAACACTGACGCGAGGACGCTGGCTGTGTATCGGGTACCTGTCTCCGTATGTATCCTGTACATCATCAAAAGCGAAAGCCTCTGAAAACACAATTAGTTGGAGATTTCTTCATTAATTCTTTTCATTTCCAGAGGTTCCGTAGAAAAGCGATAAAGAATAGCTTCACGGAAGGAAATGTTCCTGAATAGCATTATTTATGAAAGACATGCACAACTCAGTATGAGAAGAGTTTAAAGGTTATTACTTGAAGAGAGATAGAAATTACTTACTGAATTCGATGTTGGTAATGGAATAGCGATCACGGGTCAGCGCTGTGTCGTAACTTTTCTAAGAAAAAGGGACGTGAAAATAACGCATTTCTATCATGGGTAGGAAGTTTAGAGCTTATTCACCTGTCCAATTTTTGAGTTCCACCTTAGTTCAGAGCGAGTCAATACTGAATTCATTCAATAGATTCAGACGCAGGTGTTAGGCGGCGATCGCGACTCATGGGGTGAGCGGCTTTAGAAGAAGTTCGAGAGATAGAACTCGAAGTGAATGGTAAATATAGTTAGGTGCCATTAAAATCAACTTGCAGGGATGGGTTTCGGCTCTGCTCAACCCGCTAGGACTCCTCGCTTTGAGCAGAGCCGAACGCGTCTGACCGTTAATCGCATCTACAGTAGATAGTGAAAGATGGCTTTAACGCGCTCTTCACGATCGGCTATTTACATCGGAGCAAGTCATGGATATTCAAGCGGCGGTTGCTTTCACAGTCGGAAAGCCTCTCAGTTTAGAAACGGTTAAACTTGAACCGCCTCAAGCCGGAGAAGTGTTAGTCGAAATCAAAGCAACCGGAGTCTGCCACACAGATGCTTATACCCTATCAGGAGCCGACCCAGAAGGACTATTCCCAGCAATTTTAGGACACGAAGGAGCGGGCATTGTCGTCGAAGTTGGGTCAGGCGTAACCAGCGTTAAACCCGGCGATCATGTGATTCCGCTCTACACGCCAGAGTGCCGCAACTGTGAATATTGTTTGAGTCAAAAAACCAATCTGTGTCAAGCCATTCGAGTAACTCAAGGGCGCGGTGTGATGCCAAATGGAACGAGTCGGTTCTCGCTTAACGGCACAATGATTCATCACTACATGGGCACTTCGACCTTTGCAAACTACACCGTTTTGCCCGAAATCGCCGTTGCCAAAATCCGGGAAGATGCGCCGTTTGAGAAAGTTTGCCTGATTGGGTGCGGAGTCACCACTGGACTCGGAGCCGTCGTCAACACTGCCAAAGTAGAGCCAGGTGCAAACATCGTCGTCTTTGGTTTAGGTGGCGTTGGCTTAAATGTAATTCAGGCAGCGAGAATGGTGGGAGCCAATATGATCATCGGAGTCGATCTCAATCCTGCTAAGCGTGCCCTCGCTGAAAAATTTGGCATGACTCACTTCGTCAACCCCAAAGAGATTGATGGAGATTTAGTATCCTATCTCGTTGAATTAACGAAAGGCGGAGCCGACTATAGCTTCGAGTGCATTGGCAATGTTAATGTGATGCGTCAAGCGTTGGAGTGTTGTCACAAAGGCTGGGGCGTGAGTGTGATTGTCGGCGTTGCAGGAGCAGGACAAGAAATTAGTACCCGACCATTTCAATTAGTGACGGGGCGTGTCTGGAAAGGAAGCGCGTTTGGAGGAGCGAGAGGACGAACGGACGTTCCTAAAATCGTCGATTGGTATATGGATGGCAAAATCAACCTTGACGATTTAGTTACAAAAGTAATGCCGATCGAGCAAATCAACGAAGCCTTTGATCTGATGCATCGAGGCGAAGTCATTCGTGCTGTTCTAACGTTTTAAAGTTTATGAAACTTCTAAATGAAAGTCTTTGCTTCGGCGGTGAGGTTAGTTTCTATAGCCACTCATCCACTGCTTGCAATAGTGAAATGAGATTTGCAGTCTATCAGCCACCCCAAGCAAAATTACACCCCGTTCCTGTGCTTTATTTTCTTTCTGGTCTCACCTGCACTGAAGAGAATTTTATGGTCAAAGCTGGCGCACAGCAGTTCGCCGCCCGACATGGATTGATGATCGTCGCTCCTGATACGAGTCCTCGCAATACTGGAACGCCTGACGAAGATAAAGACTGGGATTTAGGCACCGGGGCAGGATTTTATGTGGACGCGATCGAGCAACCTTGGCGCGATCACTACCAAATGTATAGTTATGTTGTCGATGAATTACCTGCACTGATTCACAAAAACTTTCCAGTGAACCCCAATAAACAGGGAATCTTGGGTCACTCAATGGGCGGACATGGGGCGCTAGTCTGTGCGCTGCGAAACCCCGATCGCTATCAATCGGTTTCGGCGTTTGCTCCGATCGTGGCTCCGATGCAGTGTGCGTGGGGGCAAAAAGCGTTTTCTCATTACCTCGGTGATCAGACACGGGGGCACGATTATGATGCGACTGAGTTGATTCAAAAAGCCAAATTTCACCAATCGATCTTGATTGATCAGGGGACAAGTGATCAATTTCTCGCTACCCAACTCTTTCCCGAACTGTTTAAGAAAGCCTGTGCTGAAGTGGGACAAGTGCTAACGCTGAGAATGCAACCGGGTTATGACCACAGTTATTATTTCATTGCCACGTTTATCGAAGATCATATTCAGCATCATGCCAGCGTTTTGTGCGATCAATGAGTCGAATTCAGTCACAGATCATTCGATCGCGACACTGCTTTATTCTCAACGTTTCGATCGTCACAGACTAGCTCAATGCTATTGGCGTTTCACCACAAATAGCTGTACAAAATTAATTAGCCATTAAATATAGCTGAAACCCAGGAACCACCTCGGAAACGTGTGAGAAAAATACTGGCTCCCTACTTTTTTCTCAACGAGTTGACTGCGGATGTTAAAAGATTGATGCATCCGATCGACCATTAGACACGTATTAAGAGCAGAAGTGCTCAAAAGCACCAGGCAGGAATTCTATAAATCCTCCCGCTAAAAGGGAAGATTGTTTCACGTCGCTTGCTCCACATCGTAATAATGTCAAAATGAGGCTTGAATGATCCGTGAAATCTACTAAAGTTCGTATTCTCAAGCGTGATATGTTCTCATGCGTGAGACATCTGATCATCCAGAACAACTCCTCTTAGATCAGCCTGATACCGCCCTATATTTAGCATTGAGGGAAAGGCAAGCGGCGGCTCTCGGCACTCTCTACGATCGCCACGCTGGATTAGTCTATAGGTTAGCTCTCAAAACCCTAACCAACGCTCAAGAGGCAGAAGATCTCACTCAAAATATTTTTCTCAACCTCGTCAGAGCCATATTTTAGGATTCAAAGCGCGGCTCTCTTAAAACATTTCTAGGAGTATGCCACGATCAGAGTTAGAAATTGTCGAACGATTAAATATTCCATTAGGGACGGTCAAAACGAGAACTCGGCGGAGTCTTCTCAGATTACACCAGACCCTTATTGACTACATGGGATGATCATACTTATGACTTGGGCGATGTCTTCAGAACACTTACAGCTACTCATTGCGGGATATGTCTTGGGCGACCTTGACGTGGATGAGGCAGCAGAATTTGAGCGGCTTGTAACTGAACAGCCAGCGATCGCATTTGAGGTAACTCAGATGCAAAAAGCGCTAGAACGGTCTTTTGATTTGCCCGACGTAGACCCTCCTGCACATCTCCGTTCAGCCGTTCTCGATGCCCACGCTCACTCAATGACAGTAGCCACTTTGCCAAGCCTCTCACCCAGAAGCCTCACCAGAAAGCCGTTTCCTTGGAGCAGAGCACTTAATGTTGCAGCGGCTGTCGTCATTGGGGTGTTGGGAGTCAATAACTATCGGCTGCGCCAAACGCTACAAGCTTCACAAACTGAAACTCAGCGATTAGCTTCCCTCACCTTTTCTTTAAGGGGCACCCAAGCCACACCAGCGGCTTCTGCAACCGTCGCCGTCAACCCCAATACCTTAGAAGCCGTCCTGACGGTCAAAAATCTGCCGCCACTGCCACCTGGAAAAGTTTACGTCTTATGGACGCTGCCAAAGCAGGATGCTCCATTTACGACTGATTCTAAGGGAGCCATTTTGACGGAAGTATTCAACGTCAATGCTCAAGGCAATGTGGCGCGATCGATCGTCGTGCCTAAAGTGTATCGGTCTGAGGCGTTGGTTTCAAAAGTCGCGGTCACGGTAGAAGATGCGACATCGCCGCAGAAACACCAGGGAAAACCTATTATGATCACAAGCTTATAGCGAGTCACAAGACACTTTTCATCACTAAATCACCTGCCGGAACCAGTGGAGCCGTCGCTGACTCAGCCGTAACCAGCATTTGAGAAACAGCCATACTGCAAACTGCGTCTGAGTTTGACAACCAATGTGTGGTTGCAGCACCACTGTTAAACTGCCCGCAGAAGGATGGTTTTGTGGCACCTTTTGGCATTGCCCAAAGACGATAGGCTCGACCTGACGGTAATTTAGGCAAGTTTTGCGTTAGAACCATTAGCGTTTTTTGGGTTGGGTTGACTACTAGACTACCAGAGGCGTTCGTAGCTTTGTCAGTGCCTCGTAACGTATAGAGAATAGTGTCAGGCTGCTGTAAGGCTGCGATCACAGATTGAGCCTCTTGAGTGGTTTGGCGAAGACGATAGTTATCAACCAATAAGGTGATGGCTGCCAGAGCCGCGATCGCGCCCCCAACCTGAAGCCAATTGGGATTGCGGTGGCGTGAGGAAGCGCGATCGCGCCGCTGTGATTCAACCTGTCTAGGTCGTACTCTAACAGGTTCAGTTGCAACTGGTTCTTGGCTTAAGCGCTGAAACAAACGGTCTTTGAGGTTGGCTGCCATTGGCACAGGTTCAGCACTATAAGAAATGGCTCCCACCGTTGCCTGAAGGTCTGCTAACTCAGTCATCAAATCTGAAGATGCAGCCGCCTGTTGCTCAATCCATGCCCGATCGTGTTCGTCTAAGAGGTCAAGGGCATAGAGGGGAGCCAGTTCACAAAAGCAGCGATCTTCGTGGTTCATTTCATCTCATGTGGGAATAACTTTATCCTAGCTTGGCTCCCAGGTGCCTAGGGCGATTCGCAGCTTACTCAACCCCAGGCGGATGCGCGTTTTAACGGTGCCTAATGGGAGCCTAAGTTGAGCTGCGATCTCTGATTGAGTCAGCCCTTTATAGTACGCCAACTCGATCGCCTGACGCTGTTCTTCGGGCAACTGAGCGATCGCAGTCAAAACATGGGCACGACGTTCTAAGAGCAGCACATCTTCAATCGGATCGTCGCTCAGTTGGTAGGGTTGGCTCTTAACAGCATCCGTGGAGGCAAGTGCGATTTTGGTCGATCGCTGGAGACGACGCAACCGATCTAACGTACGGCTACGGGCAATCATAAACAGCCAAGTGTCTACCCGACTCCGGGTGTTGTCATAGTTCGCAGCCGTTCGCCAAACTTGAGAAAACACATCTAATACGACTTCTTCACTTTCTTGGGCAGAGCCAAGACTCTTGAAGGCAACCGCATACAGAATTCGGGCGTAGCGATCGTACAGGTCTGCAAGGGCAGCTTGGTCTTGCTGGGCAATTCGCTTGAGTAGGGAGGCTTCATCAAAAGGTGGCTCGATCGTCATTCAATAGAGGTTACATCGTGACACATTTACCCTGAATCAAAGAGTGCAGGGGGGCTTCCAACTGCCCGATCGAGGGTATGAAGGGTTTTTATTATGGTACTCCGATCTGTCAGTTTCCATCATCTAGAGTAAGGGTGGGTGCATCACCCAATCTTTGTCATTTGCAGCACACGTCCTGGCAGATCTGGCTCGCCGCTGACCGTTTCAGGCTGATCCAAAATTTCGGGTGTTCGATCGAAGGTGAAAGCCCTATCCCGAAACGAGGGTTGATAGCAGTTCCCGACCGAGCGATACCGTTAAGTTGAGTCAACGCATTCACAGACAGACCCTGGCAGATTGAAAAGGCTTTGCGCGGGTCAAGAGATGTCGTGCTGGATGAGGCTATCACACCCGTAGGTGCAGGCTACGCGTCGGCTAACTTTGCCATTCTTCGCACCCTTGCCAGGAATCTGTGTCGAGCGTAGGGCTTTGCCTCCATCACGCAGGGACTCAGGCACTGAGCGCACGGCATCCATCTCCTCTTTAGAACAGCCCTGCCCTGAAAGAGGGAAACTTTGAGGGGGTTCGGTTCCTGCCTTTTTAACGAGGGTTAGGGAAGATCAAAGGGTTTAAAACACATCCTAATCTCCTTGTTACTTCGACCGTAACCCAGCGCCCTGATGCAATTTTGTAGTGCTATATAATGTTGAGCAGTTGCCAGCAAGAGATGCTACTTTCTCTTCAGTCTCGCTTCGTTTAGACGCATCCCCCAATACCGCAATGTTTAATGCTACCGAAATTTTTATCGATGCTTTTGTCGGGCTGCTTCAAGAGGGCTATCACCGTACCTACGGTAACCTGAAAGCCAGCTATTCTGACATCCTGGGCTGGGCAGGCAGCATGGCACTCGAAAATATCGCTAATAGCGATGCCCTTTATCATGACGTAGAACACACGATTCTCGTCACGTTGGTGGGGCAAGAGATTTTGCGCGGTAGACAGATTCGAGATGGAGGAGTCTCGTGCGAAGACTGGCTGCACTGCATCATCTCGCTTAACTGTCATGACATTGGCTATGTCAAAGGGGTGTGTCGCGACGATTGCAGCGGTTTCTATGCGACGGGCATTGACCACACGATGATTAACTTGCCGCCGGGTGCCAGTGATGCAAGTTTGACTCCTCACCACGTCGATCGAGGCAAACTCTTTATCGAGGAGCGGTTTGGAGGACACAAGCTGATTGATGCCGAAATCATCAAGCGCAATATTGAACTGACGCGCTTTCCGGTGCCCAGTGCTGAAGACCATCGGGATACCATTCATTATCCAGGGCTAGTGCGAGCGGCGGATTTGATCGGTCAACTCAGTGACCCTCGCTACTTGAAGAAAATCAACGCTCTGTTCTACGAGTTTGAGGAAACTGGAGTCAATAAGGCTCTCGGCTATCAGCATCCAGGTGACTTGCGGAAAAACTACCCCAAGTTTTTTTGGAATGGCGTTCATCCTTACATTCAGGATGCTTTACGCTATTTGAATCTGACCCAACAAGGACAGCAAATCGTGGCGAACCTATATGCCAATGTGTTTGTCGTAGAGCACGAATAAAGGGCGTTGCTGCTGGGTATAAATCGACGAAACAGCTTCTCCCCCAGCAGAGGCGTTGGGAGTGAGGACAATTCATACCAGATTCAGCAACGCCGAATGAAGACTCTACCGAAACCCTATCCGATCGCTTCAATCCACCCGTTGCAGAGGAGTCAATCTCGGATCGATAATTCTCCGCCCGATGTCAGGAAATTTGACGGCTAAACAGATTTTGTTGCCCGAATCGAAGACGTGAGTGACTTCACCCACCCCAAATCGTTTGTCAACGACGAGTTCACCGACGCTCCAATCGGTTTCGACACTGCCAGCACTCTGAACGGTCGATCGCTGCGGTTTAGCCACCGCCGATTTTGTCTCTTTGACGGTTGTTATGATGTTTGACTCCATCAAATCTTTAGGCATCTCTTTTAAGAATGCCGATGGTTGAGCCATTTCACGATTTCCATACAACCGACGCTCACGCGCATAGGAGATAAACAATCGCTCTTGAGCGCGGGTGATGCCGACATAGCAGAGCCGCCGTTCTTCTTCGATCGCGGCTGGGTCATCGAGCGATCGAAAACTCGGAAACAATCCCTGCTCTAATCCCACCAAAAACACAACGGGAAATTCCAGCCCTTTAGAGGCGTGCAGCGTCATTAAAGAAACGTTGGTTGATTCTTCGTCTTTGTCATCAAGGTCAGAGGCGAGAGAAGCTCCCGCGAGAAACGCAATCAGACTCGTATCTTCGTTTTCTTCCTCAAATTGCAAAACGGCGTTGTAGAGTTCCTGCACGTTTTGAAATCGTTCTTCCGCTTCGTCGGTGCCTTGAGCTTTGAGATCAGTCAGATAACCGGACTCTTCTAAAATGCCTTGCACTAACTCAGAAGCAGACACCACATCTATCTGCGATCGCCACTTTTGAATCATTTGAGCAAAGCTGATCACCCCTTTTGAACTGCGTCCCGCCAAGCTCTTAATCGAGGTTTCATCACTCAAAATTTCCCAAAGCGGAATGCCCAACTCAACCGAGGCTTTTTGCAGAGCATCGATCGTCGTCTTGCCAACTCCGCGACGGGGTGCATTAATCACCCGCAGCAAGCTTAACGTATCGGATGGGTTAGCGATCGCTCTGAGATAGCCCAAGACATCTTTGATTTCTTTGCGATCGTAGAATCGCAGCCCACCTACCACCTTATAAGGCACGCCCCAGCGCACAAGCGATTCTTCAAAAGCACGCGATTGGGCATTAGTTCGATAGAGAATGGCAAACTTGCCCCAATGCAGTTCAGCATTCATGTGCTGCAACGTGCGAATTTGCTGCACAACAAATTCGGCTTCGGCAATTTCATCATCGGCGCGATGACAATAAACAGGTGCCCCTTCTCCACGAGTCGGTTTGAGAATTTTGTCGATGCGCTCAGTGTTATTCTCGATCAGATGATTGGCGAGTTGCAGAATGTTTTCTGTCGATCGATAGTTCTCTTCGAGTTTGACCATCGTGCGGGTGTCGTCATCGGGCAGACTATCCCCAAAGTCTTGCTGGAAGCCCATCAGAATCTTAAAGTCCGCCATCCGAAACGAGTAGATTGACTGATCGGCATCCCCAACCACGAAGACCGATCGATAGTCCCATTCGTTAAATAACTCGGCTGATTCGCCATTCGTTACGAGCAGTCGCAGCAGATCATATTGAGTGCGATTGGTGTCTTGATATTCGTCTACTAAGATGTGACGAAAGCGTTTATGCCAGTAAGCACGAATCTGTTCATTTTGGCGAAATAGCTGGACGGGCAACCAGATCAAATCGTCGAAGTCTACAGCATTATTTTCAGCTAATTTATCTTGATACATACTGTAGACATTTGCAATCACTCTGCCGCGAAAGTTTGGCTGCTCTTGTTCTAAATCTCGTGGCGACCAGCCTTTATTTTTGGCATTACTAATCGCATAGCGAACCGATCGTGGCTCGAATTTTTTATCGTCTAGATTCAGTTTATTAACGATGATATCTTTGACTAAACTTTGAGCATCTGACTCATCAAAAATAGAGAAGTTTTTCGTCCATTTGCGTCCCTTCTCGTCTTGAAACTTCTCGATGTCAAAGCGCAAAATTCGACAGCAAAGCGCATGAAACGTGCCGATCCACAAATCTTTGATAATGGTTTTATAGACTTTCGATCGAAGGCTCATTTGCTGCTGATTTGACAACTCAGCGAGAGGTTTACCAAACTCACTATGAGCTTGACGATCGGCAAACAGTCTCTCGATCCGCTCTTTCATTTCTTTGGCGGCTTTATTGGTAAACGTCACCGCCAAAATGCTTTCGGGATCGACGCGATGAGTCAATACCAAATTTGCAATGCGATAGGTGAGTGCGCGGGTTTTACCAGAGCCTGCTCCCGCGATCACTAAAAGCGGACCGCAAAAATGCTCGACGGCTTGGCGTTGAGAAACATTGAGGTGACTGAGAAATTCGGTGCTTTGCGTCATAGCGAAAGGTGGAACAGGAAAGCGTCTCTCTGACAAGGTTATCGCATCCAGAGGGGCAACGATGGAGAATAGTCGCTTGAGCAATGAATCTATTGCTTTTTTGTAAATAGCGACAGGTTGAGATCGTTTTTCTTCAACCACTAAGATTTCAGTGATTTTCGCCTCTATTCGTTTTTAAGTAGAGTCTAAAAAACCGAACTATTTGCTACCAAAACCACAGAGGTGGATGAACGCACCCAGCTACTAGAAAGTTTTGTTTGTTTGTGAAAGCAATATAATTTATTATAAACACTTAAAAATTCCAGTGAAATTACCGTATTATTCGTTCGGATTATTAATTGAGACGAGAAAGAATATTCATTTGTATAACGAGCTTACAAAGTCGAGAGCAGCTTTACTAAAAAGCTCTTGATCGGTCAGCAGTTCCTGCGATAACAAAAATTAGTGTGGTGGTGTTTTTGATGAATTTCCCGACAAAACCGTTGGGGAGTGGGTTCCTGCGTCTTGTATTGATTCTTTCCTTTACAGGAGGCTCAAATAGTTGGATCTTGCCTGCAAATAGTCAGACCGCGATCGACGTAGCCAATACAGCAACCGGAAACTTTCGACCTGCTGCTGATCCGGCCACTCCCGTCCAAGGAGTCACTTCTAACCCAACTTCTGTAGCGGCAACAGTGGCAGACCGCCCCGGCTTAGAACTCGTAAAAACGGGCGATCGAGCCGCCGCCGAGCCGGGTGACACCGTTGTTTATCGGCTGGTGATTCGCAATACAGGGGCTGCCTCAGCAACGAGCATTTCTGTTCGAGATACGCTACCCCTAGGGCTGCAATACATTTCAAAATCGCAGCGGGCTTCACTGACCACAGGAGGCACAACCACTGATGTCAGCAGCACCCTATCGCAACCCACTGTAAACAAATCGGTGATCACCTTCACCTTTCCGGGCACTCTGACCCCGCAGCAAACCTTGACCCTAGCTTACGCCGCCATTGTCTCCCCTGACGCAATTCGCGGCACGGGGCGCAACCTCGCCGTTGAAGGAGCCAGCCCACAAGGACCGTTAACGAGCAACACTGCCAGCCATTTACTGAGAATTCGCAACGGGATTTTGTCTGATTGTGGCACCATTATCGGTCGCGTGTTTGTCGATAAAAACTTTGACGGAGAGCAGCAACCCGGAGAACCTGGAGTGCCCAATGCTGTTATCTACATGGACGATGGCAACCGGATCACAACTGACGCAAATGGTCTTTATTCTTTGCAATTCGCGATCGCAGGTTATCGTACTGGCACCCTCGATCTCACCAGTTCACCAGGATATACGTTGGCACCTAACCGCTACCGCATCGAAGACAACAGCCAATTACGACTGGTTAAAGTCGCTCCGGGCGGTCTGGTCAGAATGAATTTTGCAGTAACCCCAACCTTTGGAGAGGGACGACGCAAGTAATGCACCACCTCTCATCCATTAAATTTGGACTCAGTTTAATTACCTCTACCTTTGGGATGATTGCGATCGGTGCAGTCAGTCAAGCGGCGGAGTTACCTCTTGCGCCTGAGTGGTTGAAGTTGAGCACGTCTGAAGGGTTGACGACGACTAGCACAGAGCGCACCACCGCAGGAACCGCTCCCCAACTCGCCCCGCTTCCTAGTTTTTCAAAACTTGCGACGATCTTCAAGCTGACTCAGTTAAGCCATCCGTTGCCAAACCGACTCAAACTGCTCAAGTTCCAGAGCCGACGCAGCGAGAGCAAACGCCGAGTCCGCGAGATGTCTCGCCGATTTTGCCTCCCGCATCTCTGCGAGATCCTGCCTCGACCCCGCCTCCAGCGAACGGATCAGGTTCGTCCGTTGTCAGTCCGATGACAAAATCGACGATCGTGCGCGTCGAAATCGTGCCATCCTCTGCGTCTCGCATTCCGGCAGATGGTCGATCGACGGTCACGCTGTCTAGACAGATTTTGGATGAAAGCGGCACTCCAATCAACGCAGATGCGACGGTGACGCTGACCAGCAGTGCTGGAAAATTTATCGGTGCGGATGCTGACACCGATCGAGCCGGATTTCAAGTCATTGCTCGACAGGGGCGGTTTTCGGTTGAGTTGCAGTCTACGCTAGAGCCGCAGAAGGTGCGCGTTCGGGCAGCGATCGACGAGCCGAAAAAAGATCTGAAGCTGACAGAGCCGCCTTTCGCCTATCCCACCACGTTGCCGGGGCAACCCGACTCAGATAATTTAGAGGCTTACACCGAGGTTGAGTTCATCACGAATCTGCGTCCGTCTTTGGTGTCGGGTGCGATTAACATTCGCATCGGCGCAGGGGGAACCGATTTCTACACTCGATATCGAGACTTCTTACCCAAAGGCGTAAATGGCACTCGATTTGATGTCAGCACCGCCATTTTTGCGACGGGCAAAGTGGGCAACTGACTATTGACAGGAGCGTTTAACAATCAGCGTCCACTGAACGAAACCTGCGACGGCACGACTCGGCTCTTTCGAGATCTTCAGTCCTGTGAACAAGACTATCCGACCTGTGGGGTGATGCCCAACCCAGGCGCACCGCCCCAAGACACCACACAGATTAACGCGACTTCGTTTCTAGATACTCGCATTCGTCAACAGTCCAATTCTCCAGCCCCGACTCCGCAGTTCGTCACCAAAACGACGACTATCACCGCCGGGTCAGGCTCGATCGGAGATCTAATCTTCAATGACTCCAACGGCAACGGCATTCAAGATCCCGGAGATACGGGGGTTGCCGGAGTCACCTTAACCCTGACCGGGAGAGACACTAACAACAATCCGGTTAACCAGACGATCGTCACCAACGCCGCCGGAAACTATCAATTCACCACGCTTAATCCAGGAACCTACACCGTCACGGCAAAGCCACCACCAGGCTTTATTGCCACGAATCCCAATCCGAAAACGGTGACGCTTGCCGCAGGGCAGAGCATTCTCACAGCAGATTTTGGAATTCGGCAGCGTCCAGGCACGATCGGGGATACGGTGTTCAACGATCTCAATGGCAATGGCGCTCAAGATCCCGGAGAGACTGGAATCGCTGGAGCTACCGTCACCCTGAGAAACTCAGCCGGAACCATTGTAGGAACTCTCGTTACGGATGCTAACGGCAACTATCAGTTTACCAATGTGCCGCCGGGAAACAACTACACGGTTACGGTTACGCCGCCCTCTGGGTTCTCAAACACGACCCCACTCGTACAGACGATCGCGACCCTAAATCCCGGTCAAGATGTGCCAACGGCTGACTTTGGGTTGAGACAACTTCCCGGCACGATCGGAGATTTGGTCTTCAATGATGTCAATAACAACGGCGTTCAAGATCCGGGCGAAACAACTGGAGTCGGTGGAGTGACGGTCACTCTCCGAAACCAAGCAGGAGCCGTAGTCGCAACCACGACCACGAACCCAGCCGGAAACTACCAGTTCCCCAATGTTACTCCTGGCAATTACACCGTTACCGCCACTGCCCCAGTCGGCTCTAGAATCACCACAACTACGCCCATTTCAGTGACCCTCGGCTCTGGTCAAACCATTAACACAGCAGACTTTGGGGTGTTTGTTCAAACGGGAACCCTGGGCGATCGTGTCTTTAACGACTTTGACAACAATGGAATTCAGAACGGTACAGAACCCGGATTAGCAGGGGTTACGGTCACTCTGACAGGCACAGATAGCGCCAATAATCCTGTTAACCTGACCACTACTACCAGTGCGACAGGAACCTACAGTTTTACGGGTCTACCTGCTTCAAACCCTGCGGGCTACACGGTTACGATTAGCAACCTTCCGGCTGGCTTCACACCGACGACTCCCACAGGCGCACCCAGCCTGAGTCAGACTGTGGTGTTTCCGCCAGGTGCCAACATCGACACTGTAGACTTTGGAGTCAGACAACTCCCCGCCACGATCGGCAACCTAGTCTTTCGAGATGATGTGGGTGACGGCAATCCAGCCGGGAAACCAGGCGTTCCGAACGTACCCGTTTCGCTTAGAGATCCAGCCGGAAATACCGTTGCGACAAC
Source organism: Phormidesmis sp. (assembly GCA_965277365.1). Lineage (GTDB taxonomy): Bacteria > Cyanobacteriota > Cyanobacteriia > Leptolyngbyales > Leptolyngbyaceae > Phormidesmis_A. Next base: position 359,642 of record CBDICO010000013.1, read on the forward strand.
GACCACGAATGCATCAGGTAACCTCACCTTCACCAATGTGCCGCCCGGAATCGCTTACACCGTGGCGGTCACTCCTCCAGCAGGATTTACGACAACCACTCTGAACCCACAGGGAATTCCGCCCGCACAGGTGCTTCCCGGAGAAACAGTAAACCGAGCGATTGGGCTGCAAACGGCACCGGGCACGATCGGAAGACTCGTCTTTAATGACCTCAACGGCAATGGCGTTCCTGACCCCGGTGAACCTGGAATCGGTGGCGCGATCGTCACCTTGACAAACGCGAGCCGGGGTTGTTGTCGGAACGACCACTACTGATGCCAACGGTAACTACAGCTTCGCAAATGTACCACCTGGCAACTACGCGGTGACAGTCACGCCGTTAGGAGGTGCCAACGCCACTACGCCGACTCGCGCTTCCAGTCACACTAGGCGCGAGGCAATCGGTCTTGACTGCTAACTTTGGCTTCACGATCGGCGGTCAAGGGCTGCGTCTGGTGAAGCGAATTACCAACGTGACTCGCAACGATACGTCCATTCCTGGGCTTGACTTTAGTGCTATTCAAGATGACCCCTCAACGCTGAACGACAACGCCCCCGGCTGGGCACAAATCCCGCTTCGAGGGCAAATTAGAGTCACGGGAAGTAACCAGATTCGCAGCGGAGACGAAGTGACCTACACGGTTTACTTTCTATCGGATGGGTCAACCCCTGCGTTTGGCACCAATCTCTGTGACTAGATCCCAACAGGCACTAGCTTAGTCGCCAACACTGCGCAGATCCAACGAAACAATACCGCCCCTATATCGGGAGGCACTCCGTTCTCGCCGTTAGCGCCCCTCCCCGCCGGGAATGCCTGCCAAAATCAGACTAACCCCACCGGGTCTGTGATTTTTGGGTTGGGCGACCTTCCTAACACCGCAGGCAACAACTTTGGTTTTGTACGCTTCCGCGTCAGAATCGATTAAAGACTGTTGCTGAATCTAGGTCTATGCCCCATCGCTATCTGCTGTTCTATAAACCCTTTAACGTTCTTAGCCAGTTTACTGATAACAGTCAGCTACCGCGATCGACGTTAAAAGACTATGTGCCCGTCCGATCGGTCTACCCCGTAGGTCGGTTAGATCATGACAGCGAAGGGCTGATGCTGCTCACCAATCACGGAGCGCTCCAGCATCGGTTGAGTGACCCAAAGTTTCAGCATCCCCGCACTTATTGGGTTCAAATTGAGCACATTCCTAGCGAGGCAGATTTAGAACCACTGCGTCGGGGCATTCAGATTCAGGATTATCACACCCGTCCTGCTCAGATCGCGCTACTGGATCAGGAACCTGCTTTTCCGCCGCGTGATCCACCGATTCGCGTTCGCAAAAATATCCCGACGTGCTGGCTAGAAATCACGCTAGCCGAAGGACATAATCGCCAAATCAGACGCATGACAGCCGCGACCGGGTTTCCGACATTAAGACTGGTCAGGGTGGCGATTTCTCACCTACGCTTAGAAGGGCTTCAGCCTGGTCAATGGCGTGACTTGACTTCTGTGGAATTAGCGCCTTTGTTAGGTGAGATGCGATCGTCAAATCCTCGAATTTCGAGTTGAAGGGATATTACCGAAATTGGGTTCTGAGTTCTCGCAACATTCGGCTCGTGCCTTGGGCGATCGCTTGCTGCACGAGGCGCGGAATCAGATCAATTAGGGACAAATCGGGAAAGGTGGGACTGGTCGAAGATTCCACATATCGATCGCCGTTTAGCAGATAAATCTTGAGATGATGATTGCGGTAGACCCAGATTTCGGGGACGCGCATGGCTTGATAAGCGCTGACGGCTGTAACAGAAGTCACGTCGGCTTCGAGGGCGAGGTCGGGAGGTGGATAGGCATCTAGATTTAGGTCAGTGCAGCCTTGAACCCGATCGGCGTTTTGGATATAGAAGCAGGTATCAGGCTCCACGCCAGCGACTTCAGGACGCTTAAGCGTGGTGGAACCAAAGTCTTCCCAATCGTGCCCTTGGATCTCCAGAATGGTGGTCAGGATGTGGGCAATAATGCGGTGGGACGTTCGTGAATGGCAAGGGGCGACATGATTTCTAGAGTGCCTCGGTAATATGCGATGCGAGTGTTGCGCTTTTCGCCTAGCTCGATTATCAGGGTTTCAAAGTCTGCCCACGATAGGTTGTGGATGCTGACGGTGCTGCCGGGAGTTAGCTTGATCGCGTTGATGGGAATTATGATTGACACCGTAACGGATAGCTTGAGGCTAACGGGCTGCCGGGAGTTAGCTTGATCGCGTTGATGGGAATAGCGAGAGTCATGATGTAAACCAGTTTTCTACTTGGATATTTTGAAAATTGGCAAGTCGATTAGATAGCGGCTCACTCATCAGTTGGTGTCTCGTGCTGGAAAGAGATCGCGCACTTGGTTGCTTCTCTTGCAGAGAGAGTCCTCATACCCCTGGGGTCAAGACTCATTCGATTTCTTCTTTTGATGTCCTATCACGATCGTTTGCTTGTAGCTGGGACTTTGAGATGAACCAAAGCTTTTTGCAACACACTGGGCTTCACACTCAACCAGACTTGATTGCGATCATCCTCTGTATATCCCACTACGACTGCACCGATAGGTGTATTAAGGTCGGGATACATCTCTGAGATCATATCTCCACTATCCACAAAATCGGTAATCTGAACGATGCCTCGTACTGCATCATCGCCAATGTTTACGAAAATTCCAAACGGTGCATGATGCTCAACCGTGCCCTGAACCAGTTCCCCTAACCGATACTTTGCTTTGATCTGACTCCAGAAGTGATCACTCATTGCATTACCTGCGGCACCAATACAAATAGCCCAAACGATAGCCATATTCGAGATTAGAAGAATTAAGTTCTGATTGAGAGGAACACTGGATGTTTGAATTTGAGCGTAGAAAAGGCAGCATAAGATAAGAGGTTGTAAGCAAACAAAGCCACCAACAGAAAGCTTTAAGTTTTTAGCCGATGATCTCTTTAACATGTCACTAATTGCTTTGCCCAACAAGGCAACAGCTACAATGAGTAGCTCTCCTCTGGATGACACTGCTCGAATAATGCCGTCGAAACCTGGTTCTAGATGTTTGCCTGTCATCAATACACCAATATATGTAACAATACTCCGGACATTTTTTTGAACGGTTCCACAAAGCAATACTCCGGACATTTTTTTGAACGGTTCTACAAGGCTTTCAGAGCTTATGGTTCAAGGATCAAGCTATTTTTTCAACGTTAGCTCCGCCTTTGACTTGGAAAAAAAGATCTTGTCCACGGCAGAATAAGGGTTTGAGTCTCAAAATCTGCTCAAATTTTGTCCGAAGTATTGACAAAGCTTTCAGAGCTTATGGTTCAAGGATCAAGCTATTTTTTCAACGTTAGCTCTGCTTCTGACTTAGGGAAAAAGATCTTGTCCACGGCAGAATGAGGGTTTGAGGCTCAAAATCTGCTCAAATTTTGTCCGGACTATTGTTACAAACGACGTTCTGAATGACGACGACTTCAGGTCCTATAGTCGCTCCTGGAGTTCTTCCAGGTTGTCCATTTGCAAAGTCTATTACACTTTATCAATCTTGGTGGACCAATACTTCGGACAAAATTTGAGCAGGTTTCAGACCTCAAACCCTGATTCAGCCGTAGGCTTGATCTTTTTCTCAAAGTCAGGGGTGGAGCTAACCTTGAAAAAATAGCTCAGTCCTGAAGCCGTAAGCCCTGAAAGCCTTTTGGAGCCGTTCTAAAAAATGTCCGGAGTATTGTGGACGCTACAGTTAGAAAATTAAGCCTTGGAGGCGGCAGTCTAGATGGCGGAGTTGGTGATATGGCAGCTCGTGAACTTCGTAAAGCATCAAGGAAGCCGAGAGTTTGGTAACTAGAAGATTTAAGGCGAATTCTATCACCTACAGCTTTTGCATCGTAGAAAGAGCTTTCCGCATAAACAACTGGTGGCTGTGGTACTGGTTTTCCATTCACAATGATAATGGGTATGTACTCCAAATCCCCCACACTGTCTGGCATTACCGCCACTCGCTTAGAATTGGTTAATGCAGCTCTAAGGAGCGATGTGTATGGTTCTCCACGGTACTTTGGAATACCCATGCTGCGTAGAGCAAACTCTTCAAATTTTGTTTCAACCATATTACCTACATTAGGTATTCCTAGCTGAGCAGCACGGTTGATGAGATCTTTCTTGGTTACCGGAGATCCTAATCCGTTACATGATAGCTCTGCAATGTCTGGTCTTCTAACCACCTGACTAACAGCCTTTAAAGGGTTCATCAGTAGTAGAATTGGAGCAGAAAGTAGAAAAATCAGATAAATCTTTACATTTCTAAAACACATGACTGACTGCTTACCTACTTCATCTCACAATGACTCTAATCATTCCTTAAAGGTTGAGTTAAAATGATGTAAATAATACGGATTGAAAGCACAGCAACTAACCCTCACTGAGAATTAATACTTAGAAAAGTAGCTGCAAAGTAATTTGAAAAGTGAACACAAATCAGTTAATGTGATTACACAAAACCACATAAAGGCAATGCTCTATACCGTATAATTACGGCTGACTACGAGCTAAGATTACTACTATAATCCCAAAGAGTAACCCTATGGGCAAGTCGATTGACGGCATTGAGTTAAGAGATTGTAGAGGCTACGAGACAACAGATGTAAATGACTATCTGGTTCTGGTTCAAGCCTCTATCGAGCAAACAGCACAAGCCATCACTCAAATAAAGCAAATTAGAAGCTGGCAACGTGATGTTTATGAACAGGAAATTGAAGTCGCAAACTATGGAATTCTTGCTTTCCAATTACTAAAGCACTCTTGGACGGTCGTGAGAGACTTGTCAAGTCAATCTCGATGCATTCTTTTCGGAGAAAACGAGGCAAACTCTATATCTAATCTTCTCCACTCCAAAGCTATAGTTTTTTCAGTTAGTGATAGTGCTCTCAGAATTGGATATGATTTTTATCAGAGCGGACAACGCATTGAGAAATTTTGTTTTAGTAGTGACTCAGAGGAAGAACTGTTAGACGATGAGTATGAGGACGATCAATGGTACGGCAACTACCAGTTCCAATCTCAAATTCGTCAAATTGAGACTGAAAGTATCGGAGATCCGTACCTATTCACCCATAATTTTCTTGTAGGACAAGATGCTTTCGCTCCTTACCTTTTTGACTTTAGAGGTGAAAAGCGAATGGTTTTAGATGAAAAAAGAGTTGAACGTGGTGATTTCGTAAGAATAGACTACTTAACTTTGTAATCTATCCTCTAGCCTTTTAACAATACTCCGGACAAAATTTGAGCAGATTTTAAGGCTCAAACCCTTATCCTGCCGTGGACAGAATCTTTTTTTCAAGTCAGAGGCAGAGCTAACTTTGAAAAAATAGCTCGATCCTTGAACCATAAGCTCTGAAAGCCTTGTGGAACCGTTCAAAAAAATGTCCGGAGTATTGATGTAAACAACATTGGAAATAACGCAAGGCATACTGAAGTTAGACTCCACTGGAGTAAATTCTCGATTACTCCTTTAGGAAGAAAGCGTTTGGTTCTAGCAGGCATTACAAGGTTCGCCCCATTGTTTTATTTTTTACCAAGAATAATTATATCTGGTATCTTTAGCTCTAGACAGATCTGCTAGTAAGAATAACCAATCCACATTTTATTGAGAAGTTAAATTCGTATCGACTTTAACGAGTCTCAATCGCGTGTCACACCAGAGTAATTTAAGATACTGTCAGCACGACTGATGATGCTCAAGAGAGAGTTTGCCTGCTAAAGGGCGCTACTGAGTAGCGATCGTCCCCCCCCCAAAGAAACGATCGCCACTCAATCACTCCTCGTTTTCAACACTCTCAGCTTGTTGACGCGACTTACTTCCCGCCAACGCGATCGCCATTGCATCCACAACCCGCGACACCGGAATCACCTCCATTCCCGGCACATCTGAATAGGAACCTTTGGGCACGATCGCTCGTTTGAATCCCAGTTTTGCCGCTTCTTTGAGTCGCAATTCCATTTGAGACACCGATCGGACTTGTCCGCCTAAGCCGACTTCTCCGATCACGACAGTTTGGGGGTCGATCGAGCGATCGCGAAAACTCGCCGCGACTGCGACTGCGATGCCCAAATCTGCCGCAGGTTCTCCCACGCTCAACCCGCCCGAAGAGGCGACGTAAGCATCCAACTTCGAGAGCGGAATGCCGACTCGTTTTTCGAGCACTGCCAAGATTTGCAGCAGCCGATTATATTCGATGCCCGTGGTCGATCGGCGCGGAGAACTGTAGCTCGTCGCACTCACCAGCGCTTGTAGTTCCACTACGATCGGGCGGGTTCCCTCACAGGCGACAATGGTTGCCGTCCCCGTCGTGGCTTCTTCTCGGTTGCCCAAAAACAGCTCTGACGGATTGAGGACTTCCTGCAACCCCTGATCGACCATTTCAAACACGCCGATTTCATGAGTCGCACCGAAACGATTCTTGACAGAACGTAACAAACGGTGACTTGCGAAGCGATCTCCCTCAAAATACAGCACCGTATCGACGAGGTGTTCGAGCACTTTAGGTCCCGCGATCGCGCCCTCTTTAGTGACGTGCCCGACAATAAACAGCGTGATGTTTTGCCGTTTGGCGACCTGCATCAGCACCGATGTACACTCTCGCACCTGAGACACCGAACCCGGAGCCGAACTCAGCGAACTGTAGTAAAGCGCCTGAATACTATCAATCACGGCAACCGCAGGCTTTAACGCTTCCAATTCCACGAGAATTGTGTCTAGATCGGTTTCAGGCAGCAGGTAGAGGTCGGCATCCGGGGCGATCGAGGGTTGAGGCGATGCAGACTCTAGTGATTCTTCATCCCTATCATCGGCAACGGCTTGTTTGCCAATGCCCAAACGCTGCGCTCTCAGCTTGACTTGTTGCCCCGATTCCTCAGCGCAGACATAGAGAGTTCGGTATCGGGTGGCGAGTCGATTGGCAGTTTGCAGCAGCAGCGTCGATTTCCCAATCCCTGGATCGCCGCCGATCAAGACCAGCGAACCTGGCACAATTCCGCCGCCGAGAACCCGATCGAGTTCGATATATCCCGACGACAAGCGAGACTGAGGGTGATCGGTGATTTGAGGTAAGGTCAGCGACGAAACCGCCCGTGCTGTGGTGTTGCGGGTCGAGGTGCTGGTTTTGCCATTGGTTCTCCGTTGAGTCATTTGACCAATCGCAGCCGATGAAGTCGTTGATCGTGCCACCTGTTCTTCTAAAGAATTCCAAGCTGCACAAGAAGGGCAACGACCAAAATATTGGGGAGATTCTGCCCCACATTGGTTACAAACAAAGTGCGATCGCAGTTTTGGCATTACAAGAATTAGTTGTTATATTCCTTCACAAATTAGACAATCGTTAAGAAACTCTGAAAATCAGTGACGGTGAGACTTTGACGAACTGAAAATTATGAAGTGAGTTACTATCTTAATGATAAAGTACAAAAAATTAACGATCAGAGATTTGACCTAGGGAGCCTTAGAGAAGTTGGAAAACCATAAAGAAAAAATATTAGTGGTCGATGACGAGGCAAGCATTCGCCGCATCCTTGAAACCCGTCTTTCAATGATTGGTTATGATGTCGTCACCGCTGCCGACGGCGAAGAGGCACTCGAAACCTTCCGCAACTCTGAGCCTGATCTCGTCGTTCTTGATGTGATGATGCCCAAGCTCGACGGCTACGGCGTTTGTCAAGAACTGCGAAAAGAATCGGACGTGCCGATCATTATGCTCACTGCCCTAGGAGATGTCGCCGATCGCATCACAGGCTTAGAGCTAGGCGCAGATGATTATGTGGTTAAACCCTTCTCTCCCAAAGAGCTAGAAGCCCGAATCCGCTCTGTCTTGCGTCGCGTTGAGAAAACAGGAGCACCCGGAATTCCGAGTTCTGGAGTCATCCATATCAACACAATTCGGATTGATACCAATAAGCGCCAGGTTTATAAAGGCGATGAGCGCATTCGGCTGACTGGCATGGAATTCAGTCTACTAGAACTGCTGGTTAGTCGGTCTGGCGAACCCTTCTCTCGATCGGAAATTCTCCAAGAAGTGTGGGGCTACACTCCCGAACGTCACGTTGACACCCGCGTTGTAGATGTTCATATCTCTCGCCTCCGCGCCAAGCTAGAAGATGACCCCAGCAATCCAGAACTAATTTTAACCGCCAGAGGAACGGGCTATCTCTTCCAACGCATTCTTGAGCCCGGTGAAGTCGAGTAATGTCAGAGGTATGAGGTTTGAAAACGTTGGATAGAGATTAATTGTTAGCTAAATCATAATTGGAGCATCATTCGATGCCCCTTTAGTTTTAGAGAATAGTTTCAATCATGGCGATCGCCAGTCAGGTTAGAACAAGAGGCTTAGGGTATGTCTTAAGGCTCGGTCTTCGTCGCTATTCTGCCTAACCTTCAGTTCAGGGCGAGGCAGAATCGCAGCGAGATCGATTTAAAATATGCCCTAAGCCCTTGTTTAAGCGGGTATTTTACGTATGGCAATGTCCTAATCCAGTTGGCTACAGCGATACGTTACTCACCAAAAAGGGCGAATTTGCGTTCGCCCCTACTCGTCTGTTGAGGTCAAGGTCAGTTATTGGAGGCTGCTGCATCTAAATCAGTTGCAAATAGCTCGATTAGTTTGCAGCTTTGAAGTAAAGTGGCACTTTCTGGCATCAGAAAATCTTGTAGCTTATAAACTTGCTGAAGAATTGACAGTTCTCGCCCATACTCTTGTTGAATCGTGACAATACTGGGGTCAAACTGGGTGGCGATCGGAGCAGTTTTTAGCAGATGCAACGCCATGTTGATGTTAGACAGAGGATTGCGTAGCTCTTGATAAAAATGGTTGAGCAATCCATCGCGGGAGGAAGAATAGTTGGTTTCAACAACTGGTTGCTGAACAGAATCAGGACGAGAAGCCGGATCGGGGAGTTGGGTTTGAGTTTTTGCAGCTTGCTTGTTATATCGCTCTAGGAGCGCCGCTTGCTTTGAAAGTCGCCCTGAAATGGCACCTAGCAGTTCTGTGGCAGTGCAGGGTTTAGTAAGGTAATCATCTGCACCTAACTCCATCCCATAGCGGATGTCTGCCTTTGTGCCTCTAGCAGTGAGAAAAATGAAGGGGATATCTGCTGTGTTAGTCGCTTGGCGGAGGTTGGTCAAGACCGAGTAGCCATCTAAATCAGGCATCTGTACATCGCAGAGAATCAGGTCTGGGTGGTTGTCGTGGGCAAGTTGCAGCCCAACGTTACCATTTTCGCCCCCCATGCCGCTAAAGCCTTCTGCTTCTAGCAGATCTAAAATCGATTCTCGAACCGTTTGTTCGTCTTCAATGACTAAGATTTTCTTCATAAGTTGACTGGTAGTGCTTTAACGGAAGCGTGACTATAAAGGTTGTTCCTGTCTTGACTTCGCTGATTACTTCAATCGTGCCACCGTGCAGATCCACACATTGTTTAACAATCGATAATCCTAGACCTGTTCCAGGAATAGCCTTAACATTGCTGGCGCGATAGAAGGATTCAAACAATCGCGATTGGTCACTCCTTGGAATCCCAATCCCGTAATCTTGAACGCGGAAAACGACATCTTTCTTGTTATAAGTTAAGTTAAATTCTATGTTTTTACCTTGGGGAGAATACTTAATTGCATTCGATAATAAATTGGTCAAGATATGACGTAAAAGCTTTTCGTCTAAGCATAAAAAAGACAAGTTTTCAAACAATAAAAAATTTGTGTGGTTATGAGACAATTGGATGGAGCAATGCGGCGATCCGCTCAGTTGCAGTTCGTCAATAATGTCTTGACAAAACTGGAGAAGGTCGATCGGTTGAGGGTTAAACGGTAAGTTTCCTGACTCGGTTTCCCCGATCGTTAAAACATCATTCAATAATTGACTCATTCGTCGCACTGACATTTGAATGCGTTGTAAATATCCATGCTTTCGCTCGGCTGAAAGTTCAGAGTCATAGCGCTCTAAAAGCTCAGTTGAGAACAGGATCGCATTTAGGGGATTGCGAAACTCATGAGAAACTACAGAGACAAATCGTGATTTGAGTTGATTGAGTTCTTTCTCTTTTTCAAGCGCTAATCGGATGGCAACTTCGGCTTTGTGGCGAGAAAGAGCAATCTCGATCGTGGTAATCAACTCTCGATCTTCAAACGGTTTGAGAATATAACCAAATGGCTCACTAATCTTTGCGCGCTGTAAAGTATTTTCGTCCGCGTGTGCTGTCAAATAAACAACCGGAAGATGAAACTCGCTGCGGATTTTTTCGGCGGTTTCTACGCCATCTATTTCACCGCGCAGACGAATATCCATCAGCACTAAATCAGGCATAAACTGAGCTGCTAGATCGAGGGCTTCATCCGCACAAGCTGCAAGCCCAACTACGGCATATCCTGCCTTGATCAAACTATTTTGAATATCTAAAGCAATAATGCTTTCATCTTCAACAATGAGAATATTAGCGGTTGACATCTAACCCTTCTGTTTTTGCTCGGCGAACGTGATCTTAAAGGCGACTCCACGATCTCGCTCTAAATCGATGGTGCCGTGTAGCTGTTTAATGAGGCTGCAAACGAGCTGTAAGCCCAACGATTTTGTGTTGCGGAAATTCAAATTTGTGGGAAACCCTGAACCGTTGTCTTGGACGATGAGCGTGTAACGGTCGCCAGCTTCAGACGAGAGAGAAATATTAATTTCTCCTGCCTGACCTGCTGAAAAGGCATATTTTAGCGAGTTTGAGATGAGCTCGTTAATAATCAGCCCACAGGGAATGGCAGTATCGATACTGAGACGTACATCTTCAACGTTTAGATTGAGCTTGATCACCCGTGAGTTGACCGAGTAGGAGCGAAATAAATCGGTTGCTAAACTATGGATATATTCTGCGAAATCAGTTTTGGCTAAGTCCTCTGATTGATAGAGCTTTTCGTGAATCAGCGCCATCGCCCGGACGCGGTTTTGACTTTCTTGAAACACCTCTAAAATGCGATCGTCCTTAATATACCCAGCTTGCAGTTTGAGCAAACTAGAGATGACCTGGAGATTATTTTTGACTCGATGGTGAATTTCTTTGAGCAACACCTCTTTCTCTTCTAGCGATGCGTGAATCTGATCTTCTACCCACTTACGATCGGTGATATCCACCACTGAGCCAATAATCTCGACAGGTTGCCCCTGGCGATCGCGCAAAAGTTTCATGCCGTCTCGCAGCCAGCGATAAGAGCCATCTTTGTGAAGAAATCGATATTCACAGGTGAGTTGTTCCAGCTCGAAAAGTTGAGGGACATGCTCTAGCACCAGAGGCAAATCGTCGGGATGAATCCGATCGAGCCAGAAATGGGAGTCTTTCAGGTATTGCCAAACTTCATAGCCTAGTTGCTGAGTGATGTTTTCGCTGACAAAGGTGCAAGAGCGGCTGCGGTTTGGATGGCAGGTGTAGATGACCGATGGGTTAGATAAGAGCAGATACTTTAGACGTGCCTGCGTCGCAATCAGCGCTTTTTCTGACCATTTACGCTCAGTGATGTCTCGCTGCAAGGCGACATAGTGAGTCAACGTTCCGTGATCATTCAGGATGGGCACAAGATTCAGATCGACCCAAAAATCGGAGCCATCTTTGCGGTAGTTAATTAGCTCTATCTGAATCGATTTGTGATCCAGTAGCGCCTGACGAACTTTGTTGAGTTGATCGCGATCGCTTCTCGATCCTTGAAGAAGGCGAGGAGTTTTGCCGATGACTTCTTCTGGCGCGTAGCCTGTTGATTCGGTAAAGGCAGCATTGACATATGTAATCTGAGGATTTTTGGGGTCGCCAGTGGTGATGATCACAGAATCATGTCCATTGACGACAACTGACTCAAATAGACGGAGACGCTCTTCGGCGCGTTGGCGTTCTTGCTGGGCTTGCGCTTCTTGAAGGACGATCGAGAGATAATCAGCGATTTCGGTGAGCGTCGAAATTTCATAATCATTCCACTGGCGTGGCTCAGATGAGTTGAAGCTGAGCAACCCAATTTGCTGGGCTGAATGCTGAACACGAACCGCGAGCAAGGCGTGGGTTCCTCTTGAGAGCATTCCGTCTGCAAGGGGGGCTAAAAAGTTGGCTTGAGTCACATCAGCAACCACGATCGGGTAGCGACGCTCAATGAGTGCCGAATATTCAGGGGCTTGCGTCACGTCTAAAATTGCCCCCTCTAACATCATCATCGTTTCGGGCTGAGTAGAGTGGACGACTGTGATCACCCCATTAATAATCACCCCGTAGAAAATTCGCAGCGTCTTAAAGTGCTGTCCAATTTGTTGAACCGTTGATGCGATGACTTGCTCAACAGACACACCGGAGATAATGCCCCTGGAAATATTATGGAGCAACTGTAGACAGACTTGACTTTCTCGTAAACTTTGCTCAACCTGGGTGCGTTGAGCAATTTCTAGCTGAAGCTGCTGATTGGTATAGCGAAGTTCTGTAGTGCGTTCTTCGACTCGAATTTCTAAGTCTTCTTTAGCATTGCAAAGCGCTTCTTCTGCCTGTTTGCGCGCGGTTACGTCCGTTGCAACTCCAATCATGCCTAATACGTCTCCCCGCTGATCGAGAAGCTGAGTGACGCGATTGTCATAGGTGACCCCGTTTAGGTTCAAGATTAAATCGCTTTCTGCGCCATTGAGAACTTGATGAAACGCTTGGAGGATATCGGGATGGTTTTCATATAAGTCAAAGATAGACCGTCCGACCACTTCACCTGATTTGAGGTTCCTAGCCTCTAGCCCTTTGCCTTCTAAAAGGGTAAAGATGCCATCGCGATCGAGAGCATATAAAATCGTTGGAGTGTTGGTGACAACAGTTCGCAGCAGTTCTTCTCGATCGGCAAGGGCGGCTTCAGCCCGTTTAGCGTCAGTGATATCGCGACAACTGATGACTCTACCGATCGTTTGATCGCCCAGTTTTTGCGGTTTAGAATGCCGCTCAAAAAACCGTCCGTCGTGCAGTTCTAATAGCCCGTGAGTTTCGAGATTGGGCTGGTCTAACTCGATTTGCAACTGGAGTAGAAAAGAACCTGGATCTTTGAGCAGTTCGACCGTGGTAGCCAATAGCTCCTGATCGTTTGACAGGGATAGGGCAGAATCGGACAAATTCCACTGAGTCAGGAATTGACGATTCATCGTCAGAATGTTGCCAAAGACATCGATCGCTAAAATGCCGTCTACGGTCGATTCTAAAGTGGTTTGCAGGAGACACAGCGATTGCTCTAAATTTGCCCGTGTGCGCCTGCGCTCGGTGATGTCGGTAATCATCGCCAAGATGCCCGTCTGCTCCCCTTGGGCATTTAAAATTGGGGTTGCAGAGACGATCGCCCACAAATCTGTTCCATCTTTGCAGCAAAATTTGCAATCATGGGGTTCTTGCTTGCCCTGGCGCAGTTGCTCTAGACAGGGGAGAATAATTTCTCGCCCTTCACTATCGAGGAAGTCAAATAATGATCTGCCCTGCATCTCTTGGGTGTTGTAGCCCAGCAGTTGAGCCAGTCGCTCGTTGGTAAATTCGATATTTTCGTCAGCGTCTAAGACCCAAATTCCTTCAGTTGCGGTTTCAATAATCTGACGATAGCGAGCTTCACTGTCTCGAAGAGCGGCTTCTGTGCGCTGATATTCTAAAATGGCAGATTGGTCGATCGCTTGCGTCATTCGTTCCAGAAAGCGAACTTCGGCTTCGGCTCGTTGACGCTGTTCTCGCTCCCAGGTTAGCTGCTGTTGAATTTGGGCGATCGTGGCATTTACGTCTGATATGCCCGATCGTAGCTGCGCTGCTAACTCAGGGTTGTGATTAGGGGCGGTCTTGATCCACTGGTCGATCGTGTGTTGAAGCGTGACCAATGGGGATGATGATTCGGTGAGTTGCATCGCTAAAATCTCTAGATAACCGCAACAAGGAGGAGCAATGGCACCTTATAATCGAGAGCTTAGAAGAGATTGAGTTCTCACATCTCTAGGTGAGCGCGAGGGTATTATTCCCTACTTACTAGGATCTTCAACGGTCGACTCCTTTGAGTCAGTAATTCTTTCTCTCAGTAATAGTAGGTATAGTTAGTCTGTTTTCTCACCCTTTGCAGTGAACTGCGTCACACATGAAAGCCGTTGCCCAAGTTTTAGAGAGCATTGTTGGAGTCGCAGGCGTTTGTGCTTGGGACACGTTGACTGAGACTCAGCGATCGTCAATCCTCCAAGCGACGATGCCGGATAGCTCTATCTCACATCTGGTTTACCCAAACACGCCAGAAGAGTTGGCGGCAGTGATCAGCTATGCCAAGCAGCAGGGGTTGCGGGTGTTGCCCTGTGGCAGAGGAAGCAAGCTGCACTGGGGCGGACTGGTAGATGGTGTAAATTTGGTGATTAGCACTGAGCGACTTAATCAAGTCATAGATCACGCGATCGGAGACTTAACCGTTACGGCTGAAGCTGGAATAAAGTTCTCTGATCTCCAAAAAATGTTGAGAAAGTCGGGGCAGTTTTTGGCGATCGATCCTCACTACCCTGACCATGCGACATTAGGCGGCATTATCTCAACGGCAGATACGGGGGCACTGCGGCATCGATACAACAGCATTCGCGACATGATTTTAGGCATTTCATTCGTCCGCAGTGATGGGCAATTGGTGAAGGCAGGCGGACGGGTTGTGAAGAATGTCGCCGGATATGACTTGATGAAATTGCTAACTGGAGCGTATGGAACCCTCGGCATCATTACGCAAGTGACATTACGGGTCTATCCCATTTCTCACGCTGCTCAGACGGTGGTGTTGAGTGGGCACCGAGACTCATTGGCGCAAGCTGCCCAAACGCTGTTAAATTCGGCGCTGACTCCGACCGCGATCGAGGGTCTATCGGCTCAAACCATGTCTGATTTAGAGTTGGGCAAGGAGATGGGGCTGTTAATTCGATTTCAAGCCATTGCTGAAAGTGTGAAGGAGCAAGCGGCGCGATCGCTCGAAGTCGGTGCTGCGTTTGGACTCTCATCCCGTCTTTATCCAGAAACCGATGAAGTGGATCTATGGCGACGATTGGGAGAAAAGATGGTAGGTGAAGCGGACTCGATCGTCTGCAAAATCGGAGTTAAACCATCAGAGGCGATCGCCCTTCTCACCCAAATTGAGCAGTTGTCTCAAAACGCTGGAGCCGTCATTCATCTAGGGAGTGGGGTGGGTCAGTTAGTTCTAAACAGCGAAACCCGGACGTTTATGATTCAGGAGTTGAGATCGCTCTGTCAAACCACAGGCGGCTATCTTTCGGTGCTGCAAGCCCCAATTCCCTTTAAGCAACAAGTTGATGTTTGGGGCTACGCTGGAAATGCCCTGGATCTGATGCAGAAGATTAAAACTCAGTTTGATCCAAACTCTCTATTGAGTCCTCGTCGCTTTGTCGGTGGAATTTAATTATGCAAACGTCAGAAAATCCGGTTACTCCTGCTGAGTCGGCTGCAAAACAATTTCTCGGATTTGATCCCTCTCATCCGCCTGACCCTAAACTGATTGATTCGTGCGTTCACTGTGGGTTTTGTTTGTCTACATGCCCTAGTTATCGGGTGATCGGCAAAGAAACCGATTCGCCCAGAGGTCGGATTTATCTCATGGATGGCGTGAATGAGGGTGAGATTCCGCTCTCTCCGGCAACGGTGCAGCATTTTGACTCTTGTTTGGGATGTCTTGCCTGTGTGACGACGTGCCCTTCTGGAGTGCAATATGACAAGCTGATTGCGGCAACTCGTCCACAAATTGAGCGCAATCATTCGCGTCCACTGCCTGAAAAACTACTCAGACAATTGATTTTCTCGGTGTTTCCCTACCCTGATCGGATGCGCGTGCTGCTGCGTCCATTAGGGCTTTATCAAAAATCGGGCTTGCAAAGATTAGTACGATCGCTGGGCTTTCTCAAGCAAGTGTCACCCCAAATCGCCGCAATGGAATCGGTGCTGCCCAAGATTCCGGCAGGGGCATTTCACGATACGATTCCCGCCCTGATTCCCGCCGAGGGACAAAAACGCTATCGTGTCGGCATGATTTTGGGCTGTGTGCAGCGATTGTTTAATCCGGCGGTGAATGATGCAACCGTTCGCGTGCTGACGGCAAATGGATGCGAGATTGTAGTGCCTCAAATTCAAGGATGCTGTGGCGCGTTGTCTCATCACCAGGGGCAAGAAGAACAGACCAAAACCTTTGCTCGTCAGATGATTGATGCTTTTGCAGATAGCGACGTGGATGCTATTTTGATCAATGCGTCGGGCTGTGGTCACACGCTCAAAGAATACGCGCACATTTTGCAAGATGACCCGAACTATCACTCAAAGGCAAAGGAATTTGTCAGTAAAGTTAAAGACGTACAGGAATTTTTAGCGGCAGTTGGATTAACGGCTAAACTCTCGCCCTTGCAAGATCAGCCGTTGGTCATGGTCTACCAAGATGCCTGTCATATGCTGCACGGACAGAAGATTAGCATTCAACCTCGTCAACTGTTAAAGCAGATTCCGGGCGTGCAGTTGCGAGAACCGATCGACGCGGCTCTCTGCTGTGGCAGTGCCGGAGTTTACAACATTTTGCACCCTCATATCGCCGATGAGTTGGGACAACAAAAGGTCGAAAATTTGACTAACACGGGAGCGCAACTAATTGCGTCGGCAAATATTGGCTGTTTTGTGCAGATTTCTAAGCATTTGCAACTTCAAGGCAAGTCCGTCCCGGTACTGCACCCGATGCAGTTGTTAGACTACTCGATTCAAGGAATCAAGCTGCAAACCGGATTGGACAATATGCTGATTGGCTGACAACAGTTTGAGAAACGATCGCTACACTAAACGGATATTCGCGCATCGGCTCACTTCCTATGTCAATCCGTCTTTGGCAACGCATCATTCCTGTGCTCGTTTTGCTTGCCGTTTTCATTCCGTCGAGTCAGCCATTAAAGGCTTTCCCTAAACAGATTGCTCAATCGAATCCACAACCGTCTATAAAGCCGATTAAAAATTTGGCGATCGAGCATCAGTTCGACAGTGCCTCTAACTTTTCAGACGGGTGTGCTTTAGTGCGAATGGGCGATCAGTTTAGATATATCGATCAGACGGGCAAAATCGTCGTCATTCCGCAAGTCGAGTTTGAGAGTTATTCGCTTTTCTCAGAAGGGCTAGCGATCGCCAGAGTGGGCAGCAATTATGGCTACATCGACAAAACAGGAAATGTGGCAATTTATCCTCGATTTGCAGGAGCGTCACAATTTCTAGAAGGCTTAGCCGCGATTAGAGTAGGGAGTCATTACGGTTTTATCAATCCACAAGGAAAGATAGTCATTAACCCAGAATTTGAGTTAGCGTCGAGCTTTTCTCAAGGATTAGCTGCCGTTAAAATCGGTCAAAAATATGGATACGTCGATCGCACGGGTCGCATCGCGATCGAGCCAACCTTCGACGACTCCTGGAAGTTTTCTGAAAATCTTGCTCCCGTCAGAATCCAAAATCGCTGGGGCTACATCAATAAAACGGGCAAGCTGGTCGTGAAGCCTCAGTTTGATGGTGCGTTTAACTTTTCTCAAGCGATCGGGCGCGTCCGAGTCGGTGAAAAATGGGGCTATATCAACCTAACCGGAGCCGCGATCGTGCCTCCTAAATTCGACTTCGCCTCTGATTTTTCTGACGGATTCGCCCTCGTCCAAGTCGGGAGTCAATGGGGATATATCGATAAGACGGGTGAATGGGCGATCGCTGCCAGATTCGATTTTGCGTCCGACTTTTCAGAAGGATTTGCACCCGTTAAAATCGGCAACCAGTGGGGATATATCGACAAGACGGGAACGGTTGCGATCGCGCCTCAATTTGACGAAGCGGGTTCTTTTACGGGAGGATTAGCGCGAGTGATGGTGGATGGTAAATGGGGCTACATTCGCAAACCGTAACAATCATCGCGAATCTATCAAAGGATAAATAGACTTCTTGCGTGAATCAATTTCTGGCACAAATTTCTAATAGGTTGAACTCCCTAATTTGCCATTCACGCAAGAAGTCTAATGAATATCAGCAAGGGGAAATTCTAGGGTAAAAAAACTGCTCGCGCACTGAATCTGCCTGTAGACATTTACATCCTTGATCTGCTAGTCATCGGTCTGTTGTGGCTTACCATCACACTAGGGTCAGGCTGGATTTCTCGCCGACCGCTCTCCTATGCTCTGATTCACCTCATCGTCGGAATCATCCTTAGTCCTTGCAAACGCTTTCTATAGTAAGCTGCTCCTCGATTTGACTTACCAGCCTTTCTCAGACTGGGCGAGAACATAAGCGGCAACTGATTGAATCTGGTCATCCGTCAAGCGACCTTTGAACTTAGGCATGGCACCTTTGCCATTTGTCACCTGAGTCACGATCGCGTCACTGCTGTTCATCGCATATTGAGCCAGCGCTTCTTGCTTCAGCGTTTTAGCAGGGTTGACCACATTTTTGCCTCCAATGTGACAAGACGCGCAATTTGCCGCAAAGACCTTTGCCCCTATAGCAATGTCAGCATCTGCAAAAGCAGGCTGAGTTAAAGGAACAAACAATAGCGCGAGGGTCATTAAAATCGTTGCGAGTAGTGTTCTCATCGACATTAACTTCTTCATAACTAGATCGTTGGTAAAGTCTACAAAAAATTCCACGTAAGGATATCCCCCAAACTTCCTAATAGGAAATCGGGGGGATATGAAACTTGTTGCTGGTCACGCACTTCTGAGACAGATGTACTGTGATTCAGGTATGTGTATTCTGTCTTGCCCATTTCCTTGCGTCAAAAGACAAGCTGTCGAACTTAGCGGAAGTTTTAACCATCAAGCGAATCCTGTTCCCTCAATTTCAGGTAGGCTAATTGAGATGCAGTTTCCGATTTTGGAGATAATGGTTCCCCTACCCCACCACCGCCCAAAACAGCTTTCGCTCGGTCCTTTAGAAACAGAGATTTTGCACATTGTTTGGGATCTAGAAGGCGCAACGGTGAAAGACATTCACGATCGGATTCTGGCTGATCCCGATCGGGAGTTGGCATATACCTCTGTGACGACCGTTTTAAACCGTCTCACTAAAAAAGGATGGCTGGTGTGCAACAAACAAGAGCGCAGCTTTTCCTGGAAGCCCCTGATCTCAAAAGCCGAAGCCAACGCTCTGCAAGCCTATAAACAACTCAACCAATTTTTAGCCGTCGGCAACCCCGATGTCGTCGCTGCCTTTGCCGACAGCCTCGATCAAGCCAGCGTCGAACAATTAGAAGCGATCGCTCAACGACTACAAGCCATCCGTAAAGCGAGGGAAGCCCAATGATGCACTTAATCCTGCTCTCAGCCGCGTTGGGCGTTGCTTGGGGCATTCGTCAAATTGCCACCATTCCCCCAGGTGGGTGGAGCGATCGCTGGCATCGCACTCTCGGCTTTTTTCTGGTGTCGCCCCTCTTGCTTGTGACTACCGCGATCGCCCTCTTATCGATGGGACCGCGTGGGCAAATGGTGCGCTGGTGGGAAGGGTGGGGCAGTTATTACACCGCGATCGCGTTTCTCAGCAGCGCTATCTTTCTGGGTCTGAGTTTGACGATCGAGGCACGGCGATCGCTCCAGCAGGTGCGTCGCTATCCCAACCTAGAGCAATCCGGCAAATCCGCTCGACTGGTTGACATCCCGACTCCTTATGTGGCGCAGATTGGCTTCTGGCAGCCAGAGTTAGTCGTCAGTCAAGGATTGTTAGATTCCCTCGACTCTGCCCACTTAGAAGTCGTCTTTGTGCATGAACAAGGGCATCTTCACTACCGCGATACCTTCTGGTTTTTTTGGCTGGGTTGGCTGCGTCGCTTAACCGCTTGGCTACCTCAAACCGAAGCGCTCTGGCAAGAACTGCTGATTTTGCGAGAACTCAGAGCCGATCGCTGGGCATCTCAATACGTCGATAGTCTGCTCCTCGCTGAAGCGCTGCTATCAGTCGTTAGCGCGCCTCAAATGCAGCCTGAATTCTGTGCTTCCTTTAGCAGTGTGGCAGTGAGAAACCGACTTGATGAGCGCATCAACGCCCTTCTAGAACCCGAATCGGCTGAATCGGTGAGCCGATCGTGGCTATGGCTGCTGTTCGTCCTGATTCCTTTAATCGTGGTTCCGTTTCATCGTTGACCCTGATTCGAGCCACTCCCAACGTCAAAAGCTCCCTAAGTTCGCCACTTATGAAGAACTTAGGGAGCTTTCAAGATCTCTGCAAGCGGCTTCATCGACTATGCTGCGTCACCCGTGACCAGTCCCCATAAAAAGATCGCGATCATCGCGCCCAAAATTGCCACAACCAGCCCTGGAAGACCCGGAAACGTTGCCAGAGCGATCGTTCCGGTCGTCACAAGTGTCACGACGCTGCCTCCCAAAAACGCGCCAATGATGCCCAAAATCATCGTGCTGAGAATGCCTCCTCCCTGATTGCCAGAGTAGAGGAGTTTGGCGATCGCGCCTGCCACAATGCCCAAAATAGCCCAAGCGATAAGATTCATTTTGCTGATTCTCCCAAAAGTCGCGATCGTTGATTCAGAATTTGCAGCTAGACAATTCGAGCAACGGTTTACCGTTGCAGGTAGTATATCGCTCAACTTTAGATCTCTCAAGTGACAGAACGGTTAAGAATATCATTCAGAAAAAGTCTTTATAGTCAAGCGCACTAACCGCCCTCAGACCCTCATTTTGACCGTACTTTGTGCCCCACTCCTGACGGCGGTTTTCCTCCCTAGTTGAGGGCGTTTTGCCCTCGCTACAGTAGGGAAACATAACGAAAGTTTACACGTTGATAAGCAGGTCACGATCTCGTTACGACACATTCTCAAGGACTGGGTTCACAGCCACCCCAAAAATGTCCACCGTCATGCGATCTGCTTGCTTAAGCTGAAACAGCTTAGTGGAGAAAGTCTCAATGTTTGAAAATTTCACCAATCAGGCGATCGCCGCCATCATGTTTGCTCAAGAAGAAGCGCGCCGAATGCGGCAAAACTCTGTGGGCACCGAGGCGGTTCTGCTGGGCTTACTCAGACAGAAAGACACGATCGCGGTCACTGTGCTCAACGAGTTTGGCATTACGCTAGAAAAAGCACGCCTGGAAGTCGAAAAGATTGTCGGTCGAGGGACGGGATCAACGTTGGCAGATCTCCCCTTCACCCCCAAAACTCGCTCTATTTTAGAGAATGCGTTTGAGCAAGCTCGCCAACTTGACCATCGCTACGTTCACCCAGAGCATTTGCTCCTCAGCCTTGTGCAAGACAGCCAGGGTGTAGGTTCTAAAGTGCTGACCAACTTTGGCATTGACCTGGCACAGATTCGCACCGAGATTATTCGGGCGCTCGGACAAGTCGCCTCTGTTCCTGCGGGCAACGTCAAAGAGCGTCCAGCCAAAAAAACGGCGAGCGATCGCACTCCCGCCCTCGACGAATTTGGCACTAACTGGACGCGTCTCGCCGCAGAAGGCAAACTCGATCCGGTGGTCGGTCGTCAAACTGAAATCGATCGAGTGATTCAAATCCTGGGTCGTCGCACCAAAAACAATCCCGTCTTAGTCGGCGAACCTGGAGTCGGCAAAACCGCGATCGCCGAAGGGTTAGCCGTGCGAATTCATAATCAAGATATCCCCGAACTGCTGCAAGACAAACAGATTATCAGTTTAGATATCGGGTCTCTGCTTGCCGGAACTAAGTTTCGGGGCGACTTTGAAGAGCGTCTCAACAACATCATGCAAGAGGTGCGCCAATCGACCAATATTATTTTGGTGATTGACGAGATTCATACGCTGGTTGGTGCGGGTGGCGCAGAGGGCGGAACGGATGCCGCAAATATGCTCAAACCCGCCCTGGCAAGAGGTGAATTGCAGTGCATCGGAGCCACCACGCTCAATGAATATCGCAAACACATTGAGCGCGATGCTGCACTAGAGCGACGATTCCAACCCGTCATGGTGGGCGAACCATCTGTTGACGAAACGATCGAGATTTTGCGCGGCTTGCGCGATCGCTACGAGCAACACCATCAACTCACGATTAGCAATACTGCGATCGCAGCAGCGGCGAAATTCTCAGATCGCTATATCACCGATCGATTCTTGCCTGACAAAGCGATTGACCTGATTGACGAAGCCAGTTCTCTTGTGAGGCTGAGACACTCTGCTCAGTCTCCTGCCAAAGCGCTTAAGAAAGAACTGCGTCAAGTCATTCAAGCCAAGCAAGCTACGGTTGAATCGCAAGATTTTGTAGAAGCTGGAAAACTGCGCGATCGTGAGATCGAACTAGAAGCGCAAATTCAGGCAGCACGCAGCTCGAAGTCAGGAGAAGTGGCTCCAGTGATCTCCCCGATCGTGACCGAAGAAGACATTGCTCAAGTCGTGTCTTCCTGGACGAGCATCCCGGTCAATAAGCTGACCGAATCTGAATCGGCTCTCTTGCTGCACTTAGAAGACACTCTGCACGAGCGGATTGTTGGACAGCAAGAAGCCGTCACTGCTGTTTCTCGCGCCATCAAACGCGCCAGAGTTGGGTTGCAAAGTCCCGATCGCCCGATCGCCAGTTTCATCTTCTCCGGTCCGACTGGAGTAGGTAAAACTGAACTTGCCAAAGCTTTAGCTGCCAATGTGTTTGGCTCTGAAGATGCGATGATTCGGCTCGACATGTCTGAGTTTATGGAGTCCCACACTGTCTCGAAGCTGATCGGATCACCTCCGGGCTATGTGGGTTACGACGAAGGCGGTCAACTCACCGAAGCCGTGCGCCGCAAACCCTACACCGTGATCTTGTTCGACGAAATCGAGAAAGCTCACCCCGATGTCTACAATATGTTATTGCAACTGTTGGATGACGGTCGCCTCACCGATGCTAAGGGTCGCACGGTCAGCTTTAAAAATACGCTGCTGATCATGACTTCTAACCTCGGCTCGAAAGCGATCGAGAAAGGTGGCACAGGCTTGGGCTTTGAGATCTCATCCGAGACTCAAGACTCGGCTCAATATAGCCGCATTCGCAATCAGGTCAACGACGAGTTGAAAAACTACTTCCGTCCTGAGTTTCTCAACCGTCTTGATGAGATTATCGTCTTCCGTCAGCTAACCCGCGATGAGGTGACTCAAATCGCTGATCTGTTGATTCGTGAAGCCGCTACTCGTCTGAATGAGCAAGGCATCCGCTTAGACGTGAGCGATCGCTTCAAAGCCCGTGTTGTCTCTGAAGGCTATAGCCCCAGCTATGGTGCGCGTCCTCTACGTCGAGCGATCGCCCGCCTCTTAGAAGACAGCTTGGCAGAAGCCTTTTTGTCAGGTCGAATTCAGTCAGGTGACAAAGCGATCGTCGATATTGACGAAGATGGTCAGGTGCAAGTCAGCCAGGAACCATCAAAAGTCGCTGTTGAGATGGCTGCCTAGGTAGATTTCAGAAAACGGCGTTGCTGAATCTGCGGATGAATTGCCCTCACAGGAGAGGGGCGCTAGAAATCTTGTTCCCTCTCCTGTAGGCTGCCGTGTACACACAAGTCCTCCTGATCCCTTCATCGCCGAGATCTCCGCCCCCTAAATCCCCCATTCTGGGGGACTTTGAGCCAGAAAAAGGGTCAAAGTTCAAGATATTGCTTAGGGTCAAAGTCCCCTAATTTTGGGGGATTTAGGGGGCTGAAGCCGACTGAAACGAAGTGCTCAACGATTTGTGTGTACACGGTAGCTCCTGTAGGAGAGAGCTAGGGTGAGGGCAACTTATCAAGTCATACCCAGATGATTCGGCAATGCCCAAACATTAGACTTCACGAGCCAGAGGGGTTAAACTCTCTGGCTCGTGCTTTAATGACAGCTTTAATCAGTTTTTCCGGTTCGATCGGTCTGGCTAAATGATCTTGAAAGCGTGCTGCGTACGTTTTCGATCCTTTATTCTTGCGTAGGCAGTCAACACAGTTCTTCCTATCATTCAATGGATGACGAACGATCGAGGCTCTCTAAAGGTAGAGGTTTAGCCGATCACGAAACGATTGAGATTGTCAGTAGGCAGGCACAATTCAAGTCGGCTTGCGGGAGTGGGTTTCGGCTCAACCTGCTGGGAGTCCTAGCTTTGAGCGTTGAACGGAGCCGAAACGCGTCTTCTAATTAATTCTACCTATCTACTTAACGATGCAGTGAGTAACTTGACTCTAATAAAGCTTTAGCAGGAAGCGATCGAGCGACAAAATAATTTAGGTTGGGCATTTCTGACCAGCAGGTGCGGCAGAACCAATACAGCGATCCGTGGCGAACGTGGCGCAGCATTGAATTAGAACAACAAGGGCATGTAGTGATCATTTTTAACGGGTCAAAAACGGAATGTTATCGCCAACACCTTTTGCAGAGCGTTGGTGTTATTTTTGACGATAGGACTGAAATATGAGGAAGCTGTGAGGAAGTCTTTAAACGATAAACTTTCGCAATGTTTAAATACATTTCGCAATATTCATCAATAGTGATCAGGTCTCTAAAAACGACGCAAAATAACCGAAAGATTGTTGGCTGGCATTGTGTAAGTTTTGACCAGTGAAAGATCTTGAGTTTGGGCGATCGCCACTACTTCATCTAAATCCCGAATGCCCCACGCTGAGTTTTGCGCCCGCAAACTTTGATCAAACGCTGTGTTACTCGGTGCCATTTGTTTGCCACCCTGCTTAAACGGACCGTATAGATACAAAATCCCCCCGATCGGGAGAAGTCTTCTCGCTCCGCTCATCAACCCCAAGCAGGCTGACCACGGCGCAATGTGAATCATATTAATATTGACGATCGCCGTGATCAATTTCTGCTGCTCTGACGCGATCGTCCAGATTGGATCATGGACATCTAACGCGATCGCTGCCTCTAAATTTTCAGCAGGGTGATGCGATCGCCATGCGCTAATACTAGCTCGTGCAACGGGGTTGGGATCAGACGGCAACCATCTGCGAGGCGCGAGTCGAGGCGCAAAAAAGACTGCATGTTCTCCAGTGCCGCTAGAAATCTCTAACACAGTGCCCGTCGGCGGCAACACTTGCAGCAGCACCTCAAGAATCGGCTCTCGATTGCGCTCGGTAGCAGGAGCAAACTGACGATCGTCCGGCATAGCAGTTGGGGGAGCAGAAATCAGAACCTAGCATACATCGGGCACCTGCTCCAAAAACCTTATTTAGAAATGTGGGTTAAATAACAGTGTTTTGAGTGTCGCAGTGGAAAAAGGATTCCGACTCATTCAGTTAAATGATTGAGACTCAAGAAATCGCCCCGGCTACTAGGACTACGGTCGATCGAGGCAAACTAAGGAGACAGGTGTCGTTAAAGTCAACGTGTGGAGATGGGTTTCGGCTCCGCCACAATTCTTAGTAACTATCGCCACCTGCAACTAGATTTTTGTCAGTCTCGATCGTCAACTGCGCCAGTGACGCATCCCGGATGGCTTGCCATCGGCAATAAAGCTCAGAGTCGTCTAAATCGCTCACTTGAAACTGTCTAACCGCTTCATCAAGTTCTTGTAGCGTCGTTGGAACCGGAACCATACAGATGAGTTCTGCCATTTGATTTCTCCAGTGATGGGATGAACAAGGCTGTCGCACCTAATTGCCTCCAATTCTAATGAGATCTCCCAATAAGAAGTATTGCTTGTTACAAACCTAGATGATTTGTAAGCGATCGTATCAATGCCACGCCTGCGGTTGTCGAAACGTGTAGATCTCTTTAATGACATCTACCCAGCCATTCGCCAGCGCTTCGAGGAGACGATCGCCCTTCTCTTTAGTGGCAGGTAACGGATCGCCCAACACGCCACTCTTGCTCAGATCCCGTGTTGTCCACGCGAACGGTAGCGCCCCTTCCATACTCAATAACCCCGATCGTGGCTCATCAAACGGATATTCTGCCACTGCCCGATCCATCTTCACCTGCTCAGGCAAGATTGACAGCAGCAAACTCGTTTCAGCATCTCCAGCATGAATGCCCAGCGCTAACTCTTTGGGAGTGATCAACTCGATCGGCACATTTGGCACTTTCCAAGTGAACAACGGAAACACACTGAAATCCTCATATTTCTGATGTAGGTCTCGTGCTGCAATCTCAATAATCTGTGGCTGTCCCCCGTGAGAATTCATGAATACCAGTTTGCGAAATCCGGCTCGATACACGCTTTCTGCAACATCCATTAACACTGCCAGCAGCGTTTGAGCACTGAGCGTAATCGTGCCTGGAAAATGCCAATGCTCGTTTGATTTACCATAATCCAAGCAAGGCAGCGCATAAGCGGGAATGCTGGCATCCACCTGGCTTAATGCTTTTCCCAATACCACCACACTAATCGCGGCATCGACCCCTAATGGCAAATGCGGACCATGTTGCTCGATCGCTCCCATTGGCTGCACAATCACAACATTTTCTTTGTCAGGCATCTCCTGAATATCTGTCCAAGTGAGATAGGGAAAGAAGCGATCGGGTGGAATGAAACCGTGCATCATAAGAAGTTGTCACTAAGATAGAAAACTGATCTGTAGTTCTAGCTTAGAGTTCAAACTTAAAAATCTTGCGTCCCTTGCCTAAACAACGTCTTGATACGCTACTCGTCGATCGCGCCCTCTGTGACTCTCGCCAACAGGCACAACGCCTGATTCAAGCAGGAGAAGTCATGGTCGATCGCCAACTAATCGACAAACCCGGCACCGAAGTTAACATCAGCGTTGACATTCAAATCAAGCAGCGATCGCCCTATGTCTCCCGGGGTGGCGAAAAGTTGATCAAAGCGCTACAACTCTTTAAAATTGCGGTCAGCGATCGTATCTGTCTCGATGGTGGTATCTCAACCGGTGGCTTTACAGACTGTCTGCTGCAGGCGGGCGCAAAACTGGTGTACGGCATTGACGTAGGCTATGGGCAAGTCGCCTGGAAACTCAGACAAGATCCCCGCGTCATTTTACGAGAACGCACAAACCTGCGAAATCTCAGCCCAGAAGACCTGTATTCACTCGATCAGCCCCATCCCGATTTGGGCGTGGTCGATGTGTCATTTATCTCACTGACAAAAGTGCTACCTGCGATGTGGAATCTGCTGCAAGCGCCTCGTGAGGTGTTGCTGCTCGTCAAGCCACAGTTTGAAGTCGGGCGCGATCGAGTCGGCAAAAAAGGCGTCGTTCGCGATCCCAAAGACCAAGCGGGAGCTATTTTTCAAGTCTTGCAGTCTGCCCAACAACTCGGCTGGAGCTATCGCGGACTCACCTGGTCGCCCCTCGTCGGACCTGCCGGAAACATCGAATATTTGCTGTGGCTGAGTCTAGAAAATGGGTTGACTCCGCCTGACCTAGAGGAGATTAGACAGGTGGCTCGATCGGCGCACACAGCCTTAGTTAAAGAGGAATTATGAAACCAATTAGTCTTTGAGAACTGCGGAGACGATTCTGATTACACCTGATTGAGAGACAACTTGATTTTTGATGATTCTCCCAATGCTTCATTCACAACACCTAGATTTGATTGATCGGCGTTTCCGATCTATTGGTTGGCGTTAAGCAATTCAAGTCCATAAGTGGTGTCGTCTGGAGCCAGATCGATGTTCATCTCGCTGCTAACTTCGATCGTCTCAACTTGCTCTGGTTTGTCTCTGAGAGAAATGTAAGCAATATTGCATCGAGAGATCGTAAGTGAGTTTCATAAGAGTATTCCCATTGCCGGAATTTAGTGCTTTTAGTCTAACTTGATCAGACTGTGGTATCGGAAGAACTAGTAATGTAATCCTGTATCCATTGATGAGTCAACTTTGGATGACGATCGCGGTTGCAAATCGCTCAACCCCGGCTAAATCTCGGTGAATTTGAATCTCGCTATAACTCCCCCGATCTGTCAGCAATTGGATCACGGCATCGGCTTGACCTACCATCATTTCAACCATCCAAACGCCGCCAAACCGCAGATATTCAGGAGCCATCGTGACGAGGTGACGAATACAGTCCAATCCGTCAGATCCGCCGTCAAGAGCAAGATGCGGCTCGTGATTCGTCACTTCTGGCTGAAGTTCTTGCACCATTTGACTGGGAATATAAGGCGGATTTGAGACCAGTCCACTTAATTTGCCTTTGAGAGATTCTAAGGGTTCTAGCCAGTTGCCTTGATGAAATTGAATACGATCGCCAAACCTAAGGTTCTGAGCATTTTGTCTGGCGATCACCAACGCCTCATGACTACAATCTACGGCATGAACGATCGCGTTGGGAAACACATCGGCAAGACCAATCGCGATCGCGCCGCTTCCCGTCCCTAAGTCTGCCCACTCTCCGATTTTCAATGCCGGATTTGTGACGGTCGCCGCTATTGCTAAATCAATTAACTCCTCTGTTTCAGGACGAGGAATCAACACTGCCGGGGAGACGTTTAAGATGAAGCTTCGCCACGGAGTTGACCCCGCTAAATATTGAATGGGAACGCGTTGGTCGATCCGTTGTTGCCAGCGTTGTTTTAATGCTGAAAATGGAATCTTTAACTTGATTCGAGATTGATGTTTGAAAGATTCTAGCCGCAGTGATAAGCGATCGAGTCCTGCTAACTCTTGTAGCAGCCAATCGACCTCAGACGGCAAAATGGCAGCGGCGATCGCAGAAGTTCGAGCTTCTTGCCGCCACTGCCACAGAGCTAATCCAGAAATCTCACAGGTCATCGGTTCTTCAGTTTACGGCAATGACCCGTAAAACTCTTGACTTCGGCGTTGCTAATCTGAATAGGAATTGCCCTCACCCCCAACCCCTCTCCCGCAGGAAAGGAGAGCTAGAAATCTTGTTCCCTTTCCTTTTAGAAGAGGGCTAGGGTGAGGGCAAGTTCATCGATTTATACCCAACCTCAGCAATACCTTTACTTCTGAGGTTGCGCTGCTGGAGCGGCTGGTCTATCTTGAGCAGGTGCCAGCGATCGCACAAACTCGATCGACTCTCTCGGCGGAATCAACACAATTTTGTCGAGTTGCGGATCGTTCTGCTTTTTCATCGCCTCGACCACGCCTTCTAATGGAAAGACTTGAATGTCAATACTAGAAGCCAGATTGGGCTGCTGTTGTTTGAAGCGATCGAGCAAGGTTTGCAGTTCTTCTTCATTAAAGAACATTGGGATCACTGACTTATCGCCCTGCTGAATCGTCAGAAATCCTTTTTCTTTGCCAGCCCGTGCCACAAATAACGGAGTGCCATTAAACTGAGTGACTTTACTATCTCCCGCCTTCAAGACAGCTACCGCTGAATCTAGCTGCTGCTTAGTCGGCACATAGGCAAACTCGAGTTGATCAGGCTTGCCCTGATTGGATTGCACGAGTTGATAAACCTCTGCCAGCGACACAGGCACCACTTTCACTTCTTTTGCCAGATTAGGGTTTTTGCTTTTCAGCGTTTCTAAAAACGCTTGAGCATCTTTCTGGCTCACAAACACGCCAGCGACCGGGCTACCTTTTTGACCATTGGGCGGCGAAGCGACTAAAGGCGCACCTTGAGCATTAGCGATCGTAAACATCGGAACCGGACGGAGCTTTTGCACAATCTGCTCTGGGGTCAACGCCAGCACCCGCAGACCTGCTCCCACGAGAGAACCGACGATCGTCGTTCCGACTAAACCAACCGTAGCACTCCAACGAATCAATGATTTCATGATTGCTCCTAGTATTAAAACGACATTGAAACCGAAACACAAATGAGGAAAAAACCTGTCTACTTTGTCTGACTGCGCCAGATCATCTCCTCATTTTGCTTGGTTTACTCCTCTTAATTCAACGACTGCAATAGTTGGATGGATTTGACATAACGCATTAACTTGTTCAATCACATCCACCCATTGACTTCAGATTTTCAACAGGCTCAAAATCACAACAGGTCGCACTTCTAAGTTGACAGGGTTGGAGTCTCAGCAATGGGTGACAGGTTTGAATGGTGGATAGTTCCAGAATGCGCTTGCGATCGACGAACGCACGTTTTTTGGGTGAGCGAGATTCGCCACTGACTGATTTGGAGTCTCGGAAATAGTAACACCAATTTAGCTAGTTTCAGCATCTCAACCGTTTGCGCCTGACGACAGAACGGTTAGATCGACCTGGAATTTACTCAGACTTTTTAGCGATCGAGTGTCATAAGGTTCAGCCATACCAAACCTCCCTAAACTTATCGCTTCAAGGAATTTAACTTGAAATCGGGATGACAGGATTCGAACCTGCGGCATCCTGCTCCCAAAGCAGGCGCGCTACCAAGCTGCGCTACATCCCGTTGTGCACTCAAGTTAGTATAGCTTGCTTTTCACCTTCAGACATAATTCACCTAAAAAGTCCGTTAAACTGGATGCCTGGTCTTTAACTGAGGCATATTTGTGAAACCCCCTAGTCATCGGCTTTCGCAAAGCCCTGAAGGAGCTCCTCGCTCTGCAAAACCCAAGGGAATTGCCTCGGCGGATTGGGCGATCGCCCTCCTCCCTGGTTTGAGCACTGACGATCACACTCGCTTAGTCGCCTGTGGCATCCATACAACCCTACAACTCTTGCATCAAGGCAAAACGCCTGAAACCCGCAGTCATCTGGCAAGTCAGCTACAAACTCCGATTCGACATATCAATAAATGGATAGCGCTTGCAGATTTGGCAAGAATTCCTGGAGTGGGCTGTCAATATTGTGGCTTGCTGCTTCATGCAGGTGTGGCTTCACCGACTCAGCTTGCTCAGACTCCGCTCGATCGCTTACATCGCCAAATGCTTAAGCTGCAAGTCGCTACCCTGCAACGTCGAGACTTATGCCCTGAGATCGGAGAGGTTGAGCAGTGGAGCCGACAGGCGCGGATGCTGGGCTAACTCAAAATTCTTCTGCGCCCGTCTCCCTCTCACCTAAATGAGGGAACCTTTAGCTAGTCTGGATACCAAAACATGCCTTTAATGCCTTCTGGGTCAGACATAAACCCCAAATTACGATAAAAATTAACGACTTGAGGATCGGCAAACAGCGTAATGTTGCTAATGTCTTCGCTGCGTAACTTCTTAATCATGTATTTCATCAACGCTTTGCCCATTCCCTTCCCCTGGAAGTCTGGATGGACAACCACATCCCAAATGGTGGCGTTAAACGCATGGTCAGAGGTGGCGCGAGAAAACCCAATCAGCCGCCGTTGCGCGCCTCGCTGTTCCCACATTGAGACGACCAAAAAGCTATATTGAACGGCTTTTTTGACCTTTCGCAAAGGGCGACGTGACCAGCCTACGGCATCACATAGTTCTTCTAGCTCATACAGGTCAAGATCCCGTTCAGTGCTGAAGAATATGCGGTTGGTGGTGCGATCGTCTGCCTCATCGCCGACATATCGTTCCATCGGGGCTGCCTTTGGGGCAGGGGAGGCATCAGTCCCACTAAATAAGCTCTTCCAGAAACCCATGCAAGCGTGTGGTAATAAATATGAAGCAGTACTTAGACAGTATATCGCTCGGACTCTCTCTCGATAGCTTCCTTAGAAGAAGCAAATGCCTTCAGTTAACCATAGGTTGATCGAAACCAGAAAATTCATCCCGATTTGTAACAAATTGACGTTAAAGTTGCTTTCACCACACGCTGCCTCTTTTCTTTCCTCTATTCTTTTAATCTAGCGAGAATTCCTGCACTTTATGGCTCCGGGCTTAAAACCAACGACTGTAGAATTGCTAAAGCGCTTTAATCGGGCGTTTCCCCAGTTTTATGAGCAATTTGTTAGCAGTGAAATTCAACTGCAAAATCTTAGACTTGCCTACCATCTCTATAAAACGCGCCAAGCCGTCATTGAGCTAAAAGCAGAAGGCAGCAAAAGTGCCCTTCATTTTGCCTACCGCAACCAGTCTTTCTTGTTGAGCGACATTTTTGGGGTATTAGCGGCTTACGGTCTGACGATTCATAGCTTGAGCTTATATGGGCAAATCTACCCGCCTATGCTGGTGTTCATTAAGCTGATTGTGTCTCGAAGCGGCAAAGCCCTGACCGATAAAACCTCTGAAAACGTCTGTCGAGCCGTTCGAGAAGCCTTGGCAGGACGGTTTGAGGTTGAAGAAATGCTGGCGGTCGAGTTTAATCTAGACGCTGGCTTAGAGCAAGTCGAAGCAGAATTCTATGTCGATCCCGTGTTTCATTTACCTGCGCTGTTAATTGAAGCCGATAACCAGCCAGGGCTATTTTATAAAGTCATGTATGCAATTTGGCAAGAAGATTTATTAGTGGTCAACGCCAACTTATTGGTTTGGCGAGGGCGAACGCGGTTAATTCTTTACTTGCTGGGTCCCAATGAGAGTTTGATCCCGGAGTACTTAGGGCAAAAAATTGCAGAAGGCGTGAAGCAGCGGTTGTTGGGGAGACGGTTTTAGAGGTTTAGGATCGCCTTCAAGGTACGATGAAATGATGCCTACCATTCATGTAATGGGTTCGCCGCACGCTTATGAATTGACGGCTCCCACAAATTCGTCTGAGGTTTTGGTGTTTATTCACGGCTGGCTGTTGAGTCGTCATTATTGGCAGCCGATCGTAGAGCAGTTAGCGATCGAGCATTCTTGCCTGTCCTACGATCTACGCGGATTTGGTGACTCGCAGCCCTGCCAGAATAAATCTGACTACAGTTTGCAGGCATACGCGCAAGATTTGGGCGATTTGCTTGCTCAACTGGGCGTTGAAAATGCCTGGTTAGTCGGTCACTCGCTGGGGGGCAGTGTGGCACTGTGGGGAGCGGAGCTGTTGCCCGATCGCGTCAAAGGCGTGATTTGCGTCAATGCTGGGGGCGGAATTTATCTCAAAGAACAATTTGAGCGTTTTCGCAAGGCTGGCAAGCAAATCGTGAAGTTGCGTCCTCGTTGGTTGCCGCGTGTGCCGTTCCTAGAGCGGTTGTTTCGACGGGCAAGTGTGGTGCAGACGCTCGATCGAGCTTGGGCGCAACAGCGTTTAATCGATTTTGTAGCGGCTGACTCAGAGGCGGCTCTTGGTGCATTATTAGACTCGACTACCGAAGCTGAGGTGCATTGTCTGCCTCAAATGGTGGCTCGACTCAAGCAGCCTGTTTATTTTATTGCGGGTGCCCAAGATCCAATTATGGAACCTAAATATGTGCAGCATCTCGCCAGTTTTCATCGTTTATTTGGGTGTTGTGGCGATAATGTGTTCGAGATTGCTGACTGTGGTCACTTGGCAATGGTTGAGCAAACCGATGAAGTTGCAGAGAGGATTCGAGCAATCCTGAGACAGGATGAAGGGCATGAAGGAGTTTAACCGCTCGATCTCACTCGCTACTCAATCCGGGCATCCGCACATCACTCGTTTTTTGCCAATTCTGTGGATCTCACTGCTGAGTTGGCTGGTTTTGTTTCATCGTTTGGGCAGCACTGGGCTACTCGACGAAACAGAGCCTCTGTTTGCAGAAGCGGCTCGTCAAATGACGGTGACAGGTGACTGGGTCACTCCCTATTTCAATGGAGTGACCCGATTTGATAAGCCTCCGTTGATTTATTGGCTGATGGCGATCGCCTATGACACGATCGGGGTTAATGAGTGGGCAGCGCGTTTGCCGTCAGCAATTTCAGGAACGCTGCTGATTGGGGTTTGCTTCTACACGTTGAGTTTTTTTGAGCAGCAACTCAAATCTCGCGCCAAAGTTCTTCCCTTTTTGGGATCTGCGATCTTTGCCCTCAATTTGCAAACGCTATTTTTTGGGCGATTGGGTTACTCAGACATGCTGCTGAGTGTGTGTTTTGGGGGATCGTTGTTGAGCTTTTTTTTGGGATATGCTCACCCTGAGAATCCTTCAGTTCAGACTCGATTTTATCTGGCATTTTATGGACTGTTAGCGCTGGCAGTGTTGACTAAAGGACCTGTGGGCGTGGTGTTGCCAGGAGCGATCGTCTTAATCTTCTTAATCTGCGTTGGCAAAGTCCGGGAGGTTTTGAGAGAGATCAAACTCGTGCCAGGGATCATGATTTTTTTGGGTCTCAGTGTGCCGTGGTATGTGCTGGCATATCTGCGAAACGGAGACGTGTTTATCAGCTCATTTTTTGGTTATCACAATTTAGAGCGATTCACTCAGGTAGTAAACCACCATCAAGGGGCGTGGTACTTTCACAGTCTGATTGTGCTGATTGGGTTTTTTCCGTGGTCAATTTATTTACCTGCTGCGATCGCTCATAGTCTTCGAGATCGATCGTGGCGACACCAATCGAGAGCGAGCCATTTAGGATTATTCACGCTGATCTGGTTTGCGATCGTGCTGGGGTTCTTTACGATTGCCGTGACGAAATACATTACTTACACGCTGCCTTTAGTCCCGGCGGCGGCGATTCTCGTCTCGCTCTGGTGGAGTGATCAGAGAGAAAAACCCGCTCCAGGTTGGGGGTTAAAGGTGAGTGTATACGTCAGCCTAGCTCTATGCGTGACGTTGGCGGTGGTGACGTTCTACAGTCCTCATTGGCTCAACCGCGATCCATCGATGCCTCAATTAGGGCTGCGAATGCAAGATGCAAGACTGCCGCAGATTGGCGTTTTGATTTGGCTCGGAGGCGAGATCGTGGGCACGTTCTTGATTCTTCGGCGTAAACTACATTTGTTTTGGGGCGTGAATCTTGCGACTTATGCGGCGTTCATCTTATTCTTCATTACGCCGTTTATTGGCATTCTGGATGTAGAGCGACAGCTTCCGTTAAGAGAAGTCGCTCAGATCGTGAATCAGGTCAGACAGGAAAATGACCGATCGTCATGGCGACTGATTCATTTGAGAAACCGAGTCTGGTCTTTTACACCCACCAGCCGATCACATTCTTTAATCGCTCTGCAAAAATTAAGCCCTACCTGGAACAAGTGCGCCAGCAAAAGACTCAGCGATCAATCCTGATGGTGACAACCAACCGCACGTTGAAAGAGGCAGACATTTCGCCTCAGAGTTATCAACGGCTCAAACAAGTTGGCATTTATCAGGTTATTCGTTTCTCGGTGTTAACCCAGTCGTGATGCAAACAATTCAGAAAGCGTGGAGCCAACTGCCCCGATCGGTGATCCTAATCCTCGTTGCAGGTTTGGCGTTTAGAAGCCTGGTTGCCTTCTGGCTTCCGCCTGGGTTTGACGAAGCGTATTACTATCTCTACACGCTGCATCCTGACTGGAGCTATTTTGACCATCCGCCGCTTGTTGCGCTGTCTACCGGGTTTGGGATTTGGCTTACCGGAACTGTGTCGCCGCTCACGATTCGACTCGGTGCAGTGCTATTGTTTACGGCAACGTTGTATTTTCTGTATCGGGCAACGACTCAATTGTTTTCTCAACGGGTAGGTGTGTTGACGCTGGTGATCGCGTCGATCGCGCCCATCTTTCAAATCGGCTTTGGCATTTTGACGCTGCCCGATGCGCCGCTCATGGTCTTCTGGTCGCTGACGCTTTGGGTCGCTGCTTGTGAATTTTTCGATCGAGATGATGCGCCCTATCGCCCGACTTATCGAGTGGCTGTGATTGGGCTATTGGTTGGTTTTGCCTGTCTGGGCAAATATCACGGCGTTCTGCTAGGAGCTGGACTGATCGGATTTTGTCTCACGAGTCCATCTCATCGATCGGCACTGCGATCACCGTGGATTCTTCTCAGCATGGCTCTGTTTACGATCGCGTTCTCCCCCGTGATTTATTGGAACTGGCGGCATGACTGGGTTTCGTTTCGATTTCAAGGCAATCGCAGCATTCCGGCAACGAGTTACCAGATCTCACAGGTGATTGAAACGGCTCTCCTTCACAGTGCCTATTTGTTTCCCACATTAGGACTGCCACTCTGGTGGGTTAGCCTTTCAACGGCGGGTCGAGCCGGACGATCCACCGTGCGATCGTGGTTTAAACCTAAAGTCTGCACTGACCTATCTCATCTGCGCGATCGGCAGTGGCTCATCGTCTGGCTCTCCGTTCCAGCTTTTTTGGTGTTTACGTTGATTGGCGGCTATCAGCAGATTTTGCCCACCTGGACGATGCCCGGATTTTTTGCCGCGACTCCTCTACTCGGTCAACAGGCTGCTCTCTGGCAAGAACGGCACCCAAAACTTGTGAAGCGATGGTTATGGGGATCAGCGATCGCGATCTTGCTGCTGCTGCTGACTGCACTCTCTCACATCACTCTAGGAACGCTGCAAAAACCGAGCCATTACGGAATTTTTGGAGGATTTTTGGCACCTGCAAACGATGCCTCGATCGAACTTGTAGATGTAGTGCAGCTTCGCCAAAATTTTGCAAAATCTCCTGAGCTTTTAGCTGCCCTTAAAAACGCTGATTTTATCTTCAGCAATCGCTTTCACATGGCGGGACATATCGGCATGGCGTTGACTCCTTTAGCGCCCATTCCGGTCACTTGTTTTGACAAAAAAGATCTGCGAGGCTTTGCGTTTTGGTCAACGGCTGACCAGTGGCTTGGCAAAACCGGGCTGTATCTAACCTCCAATCAGTTTCAAACCAATGAAGATTCTGCGGCAGAATATGTGCCTTACTTTCAGCAGTTTGAAAAATTGGGAGAAGTGCTCCTACAGCGCGGAGGTGTGATAGTCGATAAGTTTCACATCTATCGCGGAACGAATTTAATCAAACCCTATCCGCGTCCTCAAATGTAAGGAAAGATACCGTAGAGAGGTTTCGGTAAAACGTCTCAGCGATCGTGCCATGACCCATAATTTGTCGTATTCAAGAATCGAATGGGTATAACTTCTTCAATCGTTGATGTTTAACCCTTCTCAACGTTTCTCGTAGTTAGAAGTCGGGCTTACAAATTGCTGAAGGTAAGTAATTTCTTTCAAATAGTGTGATTATAATCACACTATGAGAATCCGTATTCATGATATCTATAGACGGCAGACGTTGTATAAAAGCTCTATCATGCTAAGACCTCTTTTATCTGGAGCGACGATCTCAGCCTTAGCAATTGTAGGCGGTTTGGGCATTTCTGCTCACGCTGATAATTGTGCAGTTTTGACGAATTCGATACAAGCACAGTCTTCTATAAGCTCTGTCAATTTAGTTACTCACACCGATTCAACGGCACAAACGCTTGAACAAGCTGTCTATCAGCAGATCAGTCAATATCGCGCTAGTCAGAATCTTCCCGCTCTAGCGATCTCAGACAGTCTAACTCAGCAAGCCAGACAGCACAGTCAAGACATGGCAACCGGAAAAATGCCTTTTAGTCATCAAGGCTTTGACCAACGTGTTAAAGAAATCGCCAAGTCAGTGCCTTATCGAGGTGCAGCCGAAAACATTGCTTACAACATGGGCTATGAAGATCCCGCCACTCAAGCCGTAGAGGGCTGGCTAAAAAGCCCTGGACACTTGAAAAACATTCAAGGAACCTATGGGCTAACGGGTATTGGAGTCAGTCGCAACGTAAAAGGAGAGATCTACTTTACGCAAATCTTTATTCGCAGATAGCGGATAGTAATATGAGATCGGTTTAATCTCTATTGCCGCTTCTCTACCTCTAAATGGAACCTAAAGACTTTCAGATCTGCGATCGTGATCTTCCAACCACTGTGCTGGCGAATTATTTGCAGACAGACACGATCGCTGTTGATACCGAAACGATGGGATTATTGCCCCAGCGCGATCGTCTCTGTCTCGTCCAATTGTGTGATGGTGACGATCGAGTTACCGTCGTGCGAATTGCTCAAAAACAAACAGAAGCACCCAATCTCAAAACGCTGCTAGAGGCTCCAACGATCACTAAGATCTTTCACTTTGCGCGGTTTGACATCACCACTCTGCGCCACCATTTAGGAATCTACGTTACGCCTCTGTTCTGCACTAAAATTGCCAGTAAGCTAGCCCGGACTTATTCGCCTAAACACGGCTTAAAAGATCTGATTCAGGAGTTGGTGGGCGTTGAGTTAGACAAAAGCGCTCAAAGTTCAGATTGGGGCAATGCTGAAAATCTGTCAGAGGCACAGCTCAAATATGCGGCTAATGATGTTCGCTATTTGATTAACGCTCGTCAAACCCTGATCGCAATGCTGGAGCGAGAAGATCGCTTAGAACTCGCTGAACAGTGTTTTCAATGCCTGCCTGTGTTTACGTCGCTGGATTTAATGCACTATCAAGGCATTTTTGAACATTAAGTTATGACACTAGCCGCGATTCTCTACGACCTTGATGGCACCCTAGCAAACACTGATCCGGTTCACTTTCAGGCTTGGCAAGAGTCTTTAAAGCCCTTTAACTTAGCCATTGACGAGACATTCTATAAACGGCAGATTAGCGGACGGTTGAATCCCGCTATCGTGGCAGATTTGTTGCCTCAATTATCACCTCAAGACAGCCAAATATTTATTGATCGTAAAGAGTCTCGATTTCGGGAGCTTGCCCTTCACTTAACTCCATTAGCAGGGTTACATTCGGTCATTGATTAGGCGATCGCGCATCATCTCAAGCAAGCCGTCGTCACCAACGCTCCCAGCGAGAATGCGCGATTTATGCTCAAGGCGCTGAAGCTGGATCACGTCTTTGATCACCTCGTTCTCTCAGAAGAGCTAGCAGCAGGCAAGCCTGATCCGATTCCCTACCAGCACAGCTTGCAGCTATTTGGATTGGAGGCAAATCAAGCGATCGCGTTTGAAGATTCTCCGTCTGGAGTGCGGTCTGCCGTCGCTGCTGGAATTTTGACGATCGGGATTGCATCGACTCAAGATCCTGCCGATCTTTCTGCGGTTGGGGCGGCGATTGTGGTACCTGACTTTACATCGCTAGAGTTGTGGGGCTTGTTAGAAGATTTTAATTATAAGAACGGGTAGGAGTTTGAACGGTTGACTGACGATCGCTCTGCCCTAACTCACCCTTTGTGCTGGTTTTTTGTAGCCACGTTACATAGTCACCCTTTGGAAGACTCGCTGCCTTGATTAACGTTTTGATCGATACAACGCCCCAATGACACGACACTTCTTGAATCGGCAACCAGGCAGTAGAAGTAAACAGCAGCAACTCTAGACGACTATCAAGCCGATGATGAGAACGGGCTTGAGACGACCAAACCTTCCACAAAGTTTTGGCTTCAGCGCAGTGCATCTGATAGCCGATCGGAATCTGCTGTGCCTCATAGTAGATAAATCCCGATTCGTTGGGCAGTTTGCGGGGTGACTGCGCTTCCTGCATCAACATAAATC
Source organism: Phormidesmis sp. (assembly GCA_965277365.1). GTDB lineage: Bacteria > Cyanobacteriota > Cyanobacteriia > Leptolyngbyales > Leptolyngbyaceae > Phormidesmis_A. The sequence goes on from CBDICO010000013.1 coordinate 398,844, forward strand.
CATGCTCAGGCAAAATTTGATGCAAGAGTGCCGAGGATTGCATTCCTTGTGTAACCTGCATGATCGCGGGTTTAGTCGAGTGGTCGAGTCTTGCCAAAAGCTTACCGTTTTGGGTCAGCAGTTGGGTGGCATTAGGAGCAGACTCAATATGTAGGTTTGGGCTAGTAGTCAGTGTTATCCGACGGGCAACGAATTGCTGAATCAGAGTTGCATCATCAAGGGCATTCATAAGGGGCAACGAATAAACAACAGGATGGTAGATTCCTGATGATATAAAGGCAAACACAGTCTCAAACACTTAAGTATTGTTACACAAGTTTACTGAATTCTCAGGATGGTCGCTGAAAAATTATAGTAGGAATACCAGTTTTGAAGATTGTGGCTTTCAATACGAAATTGAGGAACTCAGTTCACCCAAGATGAAATCTGTTTTGTAAATCTTTTTATCGGTCTGACCCTCCAGGGTCTTATGGAGAACTGACAATAGAGCTAGTAGCCTTCGGTCTTCGTTTGAGAGATGAAGGACTAGACGCGTTTGATTGACTTGCTAACACTCTACAAGGCTGAGAATTTATGGTTGCCCAAGTGACTGACCGCATCTATGAACCCCAAACCCAAGCGATCGCGCGGCAACTGCTCGGAGCCACTCGCGACTCTCGATCGTTCTTTGCTCAAATGCGCGATCAGATGCGCTGGGATGATAAGCTTCTGGGCTGGACGATGGAGAATCCGGGGTTGAGGGTGCAGCTATTTCGCTTTATTGACTGTTTGCCATCGCTGCGAAGCAAAGCCGAGATCGCCCGTCATATGCAGGAATATTTGAGCGATGCCAGTGTCGAGCTACCCACTGCTCTGAAAGGATTACTCAATTTTGCCAACGCCGACTCTATGCCGGGGCAGGTAGCGGCTACCACGGTTTCGACCGCCGTTGAAACTCTAGCGCATAAATACATCTCTGGGGAAACGACGAAACAAGTTCTCAAAACGCTAGAACGGCTGCGAAAAGAGAAGATGGGCTTCACCGTCGATTTGCTCGGTGAGGCAGTGATCACCGAGGCGGAGGCTCAATCGTATCTCGATCGCTATCTCGATCTGATGACCCAACTGACCGAAGCCGCTAAAAATTGGGCAACGGTTCCGGCGATCGATTTGGCAGATGGGCAGCCGCTCCCCAACGTTCAGGTGTCTGTGAAGTTGACAGCGTTTTACTCGCAGTTTGACCCGTTGGATGCTGAAGGCAGTCAAGCCCGCGTCAGCGATCGAATTCGGACATTGCTGCGTCGGGCAAAAGAGTTGGGAGCAGCCGTTCACTTTGATATGGAGCAGTATGCTTACAAAGATTTGACGCTGGCGATTCTCAAGCAGATTTTGTTAGAAGATGAGTTTCGCGATCGCAGCGAGATTGGCATGACGCTGCAAGCTTATCTGCGAGACAGCAAACGCGATTTGCAAGATCTAATTACGTGGGCAAAAGAACGCGGCACTCCATTAACCATCCGGTTGGTCAAAGGTGCCTATTGGGATCAAGAAACGATTAAAGCAGCGCAGAAAGATTGGGATCAGCCCGTTTATAACGAAAAATCTGCAACTGATGCCAATTTTGAAACGCTAACGCGATTGCTTTTAGAAAACCACGAATATCTCTACGCCGCGATCGGAAGTCACAACGTTCGCACTCAGGCACACGCGATCGCGATTGCTAAAGCGCTTAGTATTCCCGCCCGTCAGATTGAGTTTCAGACGCTCTATGGCATGGGCGACAAGTTAGCCAAAGCCATTGTGGATCAGGGCTATCGAGTCCGCGTTTACTGTCCCTATGGCGACTTAATTCCAGGAATGTCCTATCTAATCCGTCGCTTGCTAGAGAACACGGCAAATAGTTCGTTCTTGCGACAGAGCCTTGAAGAACGCCCGATCGAGGAGTTACTCGCCGCCCCTCGAACTTCTGAAGCAAAGCCGTCAAATCTCAACGCTGATAACTTTGTCAATGTTGCAGATACAGATTACGCCGATCGAGCGTCTCGAGATCGCCTCCAACAAACCCTACAAACAGTACGCCAACAGTTAGGCAAAGTTTACCTGCCCTGGATTGACGGACAGTTTGTTGAAACTTCTGAAAAATTGGCTTCAGTGAATCCGTCCCAATTTACTGAAGTGGTGGGACAGATTGGCATGATGAGCATCGAACAGGCAGATCACGCGATTGCGGCAGCAAAAGCGGCATTTCCGGCGTGGCAAAAAACCCCTGCGATTCAGCGATCAAATATTCTTCGCAAAGCAGGCGATCTGCTGGCTGAACGACGTAATGACCTGATTGCCTGGATGGTGTTAGAAACCGGAAAGCCCGTTCGAGAAGCCGATGGCGAAGTTTCAGAAGCGATCGACTTTTGTCGCTATTATGCTGACGAGATGGAGCGATTGGAGATGGGCGATCGCTACGATCTGCCGGGGGAAACCAACCGCTATCGCTATCATGCCAAAGGCATTGTCCTGGTGATTTCTCCGTGGAACTTTCCCCTCGCCATCCCAATGGGCATGACGGTTGCCGCGCTCGTCACAGGCAACTGTGCGCTGCTCAAACCTGCCGAAACTTCTTCGGTGATTGCCGCAAAAATTGCCGAGATTCTGATCGATGCTGGCGTGCCGCGTGGAGTCTTTCAGTTTGTGCCCGGAGACGGTCCGACCGTGGGCGCTCATATGGTCAAGCATCGCGACACGCACATGATTGTGTTTACGGGATCTCAGGCAGTGGGCTGTCAAATCTATGCCGACGCTGCCGTGTTGCAGCCGGGGCAAAGACACCTGAAGCGAGTCGTCGCGGAAATGGGCGGCAAAAACGCCATTATCGTTGACGAGAGCGCTGATTTAGATCAAGCAGTTCAAGGCGTGGTGCATTCAGCGTTTGGATATAGTGGGCAGAAATGCTCGGCGTGTTCGCGAGTCATCGTCCTCGAATCGATTTATGAGATCTTCCTAAATCGATTAGTCGAAGCCACCCGATCGCTCAACATCGGTATCGCAGAATCGCCCAGCACCCAGATCGGACCTGTGATCGACGGTGAATCTCAACGCCGCATCCAGAGCTACATTGAGCAAGGTCGAACCGAGGCTGAAGTCGCCTTAGAGATGCCTGTTCCTGATTCGGGTTATTTCGTCAGTCCGGTGATTTTTGCCAACGTCTCACCCGATGCCAAAATCGCTCAGGAAGAGATTTTTGGTCCGGTTCTAGCGGTGATGAAAGCTAAAACGTTTGAAGACGCGATGGCGATCGCCAACGGCACGCCCTACGCGCTCACGGGCGGATTATATTCCCGCACCCCGTCTCACATTCAGCAAGCTCAAACCGACTTTGAGGTAGGAAATCTTTATATCAATCGCGGCATCACAGGTGCGATCGTGGCACGGCAGCCCTTCGGTGGCTTTAAGCTCTCAGGAGTCGGCTCAAAAGCAGGCGGACGAGATTATCTGCTGCAATTTTTAGAGCCGCGTGTCGTCACCGAAAACGTTCAGCGTCAGGGATTTGCCCCGATCGAGGGGGTAGATTAACTGGCAATTCTCGGCTGAAGCGTTCTGATTGGCTTTCCTGCAGCGGTTTCAGCAACCACAATGCAGCGCTTTAGAAAGTCGACGAGGTCTTGCAACCCTGGCAACTCATCGCGCTCAACGCATTGACAGCCGCTAGGACGGAGATGATGGAGCCTTGGCGCTCCATCGTTCCAAAACCAAACTTCAGGAACTCCTAACGCTTGATATAAGAGTAGTTTGCGTTCACTGCCGCTCGTGAATACGACTGCGATCGATAGGTCAAGAACTTTGAGCGCACTTTAGACCATGCGACTGCAAAACTCAACCTCTGCTTCATCCGACTGATGCTTAAGCGTTTGGCGCATGACTAGATCTCAAATGGGTTCTATAGACGAGCCGCTACGATTCGACGATCGGGCTAGCAATCTTCAAATAGTAATCAAAGCGCGATCGCAGTTGCTCTGGGGTGAGCGATTGGGTCCAATATTCCGTCAAGGCGTGACCAAATGCCCAAGCCGTGTGCTCCGGTGAGGCAGAATTTTCGAGCAACAGTCCCCAAATTGCCCGAAAGTCAAAGCTGGGCGGATTAGGCTGGTCAGCAGTCAGCAGATCAAACAGGTCGTAGGCGAGTTGAAGTTTACCGATCACTACGGGAAGTTGCTCGATCGGAATCTTCTCAGCCAGTAACAGCGCTAATGTCGGCGAACCCGTCGTTAATGTCGAGATAAAGCTGAGAACAGGACTTTTGAGAAACGCGGTTAGCCCCTGCGTCGTCGCCATTTGAAAAGTGTAGTGATCGATGATTTTAGCAGCCCCAACCGTCCGGGCTTCGAGATTTCTAAAAAACCGCGCGAGACGAAGCTGTTTTGCAGGCTCGATCGAGTCCAAAATCGCCAGCGACAACGCTTCAACACCCCACGCTTGACGGGTTTTGTCACTTGTCACGATCGGCAGCACCCACGAGCAGGTCTGACCGAGCAAACTTGCCCGATATTGAGTTGCCTCTCGAATCGAGATTTCTTTCGGACGATCGCCGTTTTGCCAATCATAAGGAGGTTGCCATTCTCGAATCGGACGCAGCCGATCGACTTGAGTGACAATGGCGATCGTGGGCAGATCTGAAATCTCAGTCTGCAAATCTCTGAGAAAATCTAGGTCCATCTGCAACGCTGGATCAAGTGCCGGAGTCGCCAGCAGAACCAGATCAGCGTGAGCCGCATGATCGAGAACCTGATCGCGAAGTTCTGCCCGATCGACTTGCTCATAACCCGGCGAATCCCACAATGTCAGTGCTTCTCCAGTGGCAGTCTGCCAATGATAATCTTGAATCCGATCGGTACTTGGCAACGCATCAACCTCGGCTTGAGCTTCGACAAATAACGTATTGATCAGGCTACTTTTTCCCGCTCCTGTCCGTCCGACTAGCAGCAGATTGACAGGCGTTTGCTCAACCGTTTGAGACGGATTGGCTTGAGAAATAATGTCTCGCAGCGTTTGGGTTTGAGCCTTGGGTAAGATGGGCTGGACGATCGTCGCCGCTTCTAAACTGGGGCTGGCACTGCCGCTATAAAGGGCGATCGCTTGTCTGCCCAAATTTCTCAAGGCGGCTTCTCGCATCAATTGGCTGAGATTAGACAACAGCTCTTGAGTAGCGCGACTGCTAGTGCGTTGAGTTGCCGTTCTCGCAACCGCCGCCGCAGGATTGAGAACCCACTGTGCCCAATTCCACGCTTGCCAAATCTTGCGGGCTGATGGCTCTAGCTTTTGGTAAACCTCGTATGCCTGATATGCCTGCCCAATCGTGACTTGATTGAGCGCCGGAGACAAACGCTGCATCCACTGGTCGAGGTCATCAACCGTGCCGCGCAACAGCTTATAAGCCTGGGGAATATAGATGTTGAGTAACGGCTGCTTGGTTTGGGGATAGTAGACCTGCGCGATCGCGCCAATCAACGTCTGGCAGCGTAGCCAAAAAATGTTCCAGTCTTCCCAGAACGGCGGATCGGTGCGCGCAGCTTGCAAGATTTTTTGTAGCTCGGCTTCGGCTTGCTGAAACGATAGATTGGCAGATGCGGTGGTCGGGGTGTCTGATTGCAAGTCAGCAGAGAGTTCGGTGACGATCGCTTCGACTTGGGCAAGGGCGGGCTGCGTCCATTTCACCAAAAGCCAGCGCCAGCCCACGAATAATAAGCCGACGATCGCCCAGATCCAGCTAATGCCCCATTCATGAATTTGCAATCCGGCGGCGATCAGAAGAAAGCTGACCACGAGCACGATCGGCAATCCTAAAACTGCCCATTGCCAAGGTTTAAGGCGCACCATAGCTCATTAAAGAATAAAAAACAGTTACATCAGAGGGACTTGCTCTATTCTGCACCCGATGGTCAGCGTGTAGAAGATACGCCAGAAAAGTGTTGCTCACTTCAATCCGCTAGGGGTCACTCACGATCGCTCAACTGCGATCAGAGAGCCGCCTAACCTCAAAAGGTAATCGACGGCTCTCTAACTTCCTACAATTGGATAATGATTTTGTTGGGCAACTCCTCTATTTGAATCAGTGAACCGCTACCGATGACAATATTGAACTTTACGAACGATCGTTCAACTTGATATCCCGGCAACACTCGCACGATTTGATATTCAGTCGTCAAATCACTCGTGCCATCCCATTTAAGCAATGCCAGTTGATTGGACGCAATCTCACTCAGTTGTGAAATGAAATCCTCAATGCTGTCAGTCACATTCGGGAGAATGTCAGACGACATAAAGATATAACGATCTTGTAAATCCAACGTCATGCTAACTCGATAACGCCGTTCGATCGAGCATCGCAACTCAACGGTGAACGAAATCGAGCTAGGTACGATCGTCCTAACTCCCATAGTTTTTTGCCCTCTCGATTAATGCAAAGAGGACAAAAGTTCTGATTTCTCAGACGGTCTGTAGGGGTAAAGAATGCGTGCAGGATCTTGATTAGACCTCTTGCGTGAATGGCAAATTAGGGAGTTCAAACTATTAGAAATTTGTGCCAGAAATTAATTCACGCAAGAGGTCTATTCCAGCCTTTCAAGATCTCATCGCAAAGCCGAGGGTGTACAATCATGAACGTCTCCTGAGTTAGTGGTATTAACTAGGGATGGAAGCCCTCGGAGTCTGATTTGGTAGATCAGTTTTCCGGGGCACAACTCCATCACTGCGATGGATTCTACAGGAGTTTTTTTAGAATGCTGAATTTTTGAAGAGCGATTCACTTAAATGGGGAAGGGGGAGCGATCGCGCATCCAATGGACTGATGACACCCCGACCACCCCGGTTGAGCACAATTGTGACGCGATCGTTCACGCCTTTAGCATTACGAACGGTGATTTGATGTTGGTCAAAATCCAAGTCTTTAATACGTAGAGAAAGTGCTTCGTTGAGACGCATTCCACTTCCGTAAAGCAGTTGAATTAATAGACAATAAGTGCCGTTCATTTGGGCAACCACCGATCGAACTTCTTGGGGTATTAGGACGGTGGGCAAGTAGGTCGATCGTTCAGCCCGAACTGCTTGAATGTCAAAGTCCAGCGTTTGATTCAACACATCACGATAGAGAAAAAGAATCGCGTTGAAGGCTTGATTCTGGGTTGAGGCAGCAACTTTGCCTTCTACTGCCAAGTGGGTCAAGAATGCTTCAATTTTTGCTTATATTGACTCGGTGCGGTTCAACTCAGATCGTTATACGGCTTACATGAAACTTATGGCTAGGAAGATCTCCCGAACATAGTTGTTAGCAGTTAAAGTCAAGTTCAGGTTGGTTCAGATGGGACGGTAACTGAGCGCTAAGGTTTTCAGATGCGATCGCAATAGCAGCATCGTGAATCGCCGCCGATATTTGCTCAGCCAAAGCTTCATCCCAGACTGCACGAGCTAGCGTCACACCGCCTGTTAGCACTGACAGAACCACCCAAGCAGTATCCCGTTTTTGGGTCGCAGTCCCGATTGCTAATCCAGCAGCCACTGCGTCATTGAGTTTGAGCAGCTCGGCTTGATAGACAGAGCGCACTCGGCGATTAGCGCGGATTACTTCCGGTGAAAGGGTGGGCAAGGCACAGCCGCAGGCTAAATCCTCTCGATGCTTACGACCGACGTAATAGTCGGCTAAAGCGATCGACCAGTCAGCACCATAATTGGCTTGAAACGCTTCGATACCCGCCCGATACTCCTCAAGTCCGCCTTTGACTGCTGCCAAGAATGCGTCTTCCTTGGAGCGAAAGTAGCCGTAGAAGGCTCCTGAAGTGACACCAGCATCTTTAGCTAAGGTGTTGACTCCGATGCCGTTGTAACCGAGTGATCGAAAGCCTCGGCTTACTGCATGGAGAATTCGTTCTTTAGTACCTGCCTTCGCATCTTGGGAATCTAATGCAGAGCCCATTTCACAATTGGATTCAACGCTAGGTTTAACTTCAGTGCGATCGCTTCTCACCTCAACACGGTCATTAGTTGCATCGTAATGGTTCAAGAACTGATTAAGCTGCTGAGCAACGGCATCACGCACGCGATCGACGAGCCGATTCTCAATTTCTGCGAGTTCCACTTCCAATGGGTTACTCCGAGACAAACTGACACTATCAGATAGCCCCCCTAAATCAGGATCTAGCTGCTCCAATGCCTGTTTTAGTAAATTGGATACTGCTGCACTCAAGTTAGGCTGTCCGCGTTTGTCCAAACGCCCCGACTGATTGATCAGACCTTGAGATGCTGCATAGTCTGCAACGGCATCTAGCAACTCATTCGGAATTCTGATGCTAAGAGCAGTTGTCAGCGAGGAGGTTGGTTTACCCATAACTATAAGACACTATAAGACGAATAAGTTAAGCATAGCACACCTATCCGATAGCGTCATTTTATTACTTCCAAGCTCTTACTCGTCCATCTTAATGCTTCTGCAAGACTCTTAACTGTCTACAGAGGAAATATTTTCAAGCGTTTTAGCTTCTAGAATGAGGAATTTTGGAAAAAGGCTTGACGCGATTACGATCGCTACATTATGTTTGTTACATCACGAACGAAATAAAAAGAGCGTGATGAGTCGGAAACCCGCAATTAGAGCTTATTTGGCACGCATTCATAACACAGAGAGGAAAAACTTATGCCTTTACTTCGAGTCACTCACCAAGCCAATGCCTTCACTGATGCTCAAAAAGCACAACTTGCTGAAGCATTCACTCATGCCATTCTGATCGCTGAAATTGGCAATGATAATCCAACAGCACGATCTCTGGCTTACGTAATCTTTCAGGAGATCGATCCAAAAACTTCCTGGTTTGTTGGCGGCAAATTACAGAAAACAGCACCTCAAGGCGGTTACTTCATTTTCGATGTGGTTTACCCCTTTGGCGCGGCTGATCAGGTCGCTAAAACTCAGCTGCATCACGACATCAATGACATCGTTGCCCGCGTTCTCAACGTCGATGGCACTTTCCCCAATCGTGCTGGAGATTGGATTTTGATTCACGAAATCACCGAAGGAAACTGGGGCGTGAGTGGTCAAACCGTAGGCATCAAAGATATTCATGCTGTCACTCAAGGGTCTCCTGAGCGAATTGATTACTTTGTGCCGCTGCTGGTTGCCCAACAGCGAATGCACAAGGCACACGATTATCCTGCGGGTGCACCTGGATCTGGCAAGTAACGGTGTGCAATGGGCGGGTTTCTCACTCGCCTTACGACTCGTTTAATTTACAAACAACAAGGAGAGACTATGAACCCTGTTCACTGGATGGTTGAGCTTGAAATCAAGCCAGGACAAGAGCAAGCCTTAAAGACACTCGTGGCAGAAATGGTCAGTGATGTCCAGACGCATGAAGGCGGAGCGCTCGACTACGAATACCACATCAGTCAAGATGGCAAGTGTTATTTGTTTGAGCGATATGTGGATGGGGCGGCAACGATCGCTCACCTCGACACCTTTAAGAGAGTTTTCGCAGCGCGGTTTGTCGAAGTTTTTCAGCCGCTTCGCTTTATTGTCTATGGCTCACCCAGCACGGAGGTGAGGGAGGCTCTAGCTGGATTTAATCCAACTTATCTAGAAACAGTAGGCGGTTTTCGGCGCTAGACAGTGCGACCATTAACAAGTGGTTTGCTGTTGCGCTCAAACCACTTGCCAGCAAACTTAAATTTCTAGAGAGGATAAATATGGAATACCGACGGCTAGGACGCTCTGGACTAAAAGTGAGTGAATTGTCCATTGGTTCTTGGGTGACCTACGGCAATCAAGTCGATGAAGGTGCTGCAAAGGAAACAATGTCCGTTGCTAGAGATGCAGGCGTGAACTTCTTTGATAATGCGGAAGTGTATGCAGGTGGAAAATCGGAAACCTTGATGGGAAATGCCTTGAAACAACTGGGCTGGGAGCGAGAATCTTACATCATTTCCACCAAGTTCTACTGGGGCATTATCGACGGAATCAACCGCAAGAACACTCTCAACCGTAAGTATTTACGTCATGCGATCGACGGTTCCCTCCAGCGCTTGCAGCTAGATTATGTCGATCTCGTGTTTTGCCATCGTCCTGACCCCAACACACCGATCGAAGAAACGGTTTGGGCAATGCATGACATGATTCAGTCTGGCAAGGCTCTCTATTGGGGCACATCAGAGTGGTCAGCAGCAGAGATCATGAACGCTTGGCAAATTGCCGATCGCCATCATCTCCATAAGCCTGTAATGGAGCAGCCTCAGTACAACTTGTTTCATCGGCAGCGCGTAGAACAAGAATATGCTCGACTTTACGAGGATCTGGGAATAGGCTTAACAACCTGGAGCCCCCTTGCTTCCGGTGTCCTCACAGGTAAATATGCCAATGGCGTTCCGGCTGGTAGCCGTTCGACGTTACCTGGTTACATCTGGCTACAAGAAACGGTTACAAACCCTGACTGGATTGCGGCGACAGAGCGCCTGCGACCGATTAGTGAGGAACTCGGCTGTACGCTCTCCCAGTTAGCGATCGCTTGGTGTGCCACCAATCGCCATGTAAGTACCGTCATTACAGGAGCTAGCCGCACCGCTCAAGTTGTTGAGAATATGAAAGCGATCGAGGTTATTCCCAAACTAAATCTGGAATGGCTGAAACGAATTGAACAGGCGATCGGGGCAGTCAAAGGGATTGCACAATAGGAATTGGCTTGTTGACTTCAATTCGATGTCAATTTTGGGACGATCACCGTATAACAATTCGCCTAGAGCGGACTAGCAGAAGAGTTTGGTTCAGTGCAAAGGCTATTTGCAGCCGCTCAAGCGAACCGTTGGGCTGCCTCTCGCAAGGGGCGCACAGTGTTAGTGTTTCCTAGCTGTTTGCGTTTTTTCGATCGCAGCCTCCCGATCGTCCATCAAACTTTGGATTTGATCAAAATCAGGTGAGCATCACAAGCCGTACAATCCTTCCCTGTACCATGACATTTGCCGATTCCTTGCCGAATACTTCTCCGACGACTTTGCCAGTTGGCTGTTAGGAGAGTCGCTCGCCCTGACCGAAATTAAACCCTCTGAACTCTCCCCAGAACCGATTCGCGCCGATGCCCTAATTCTGCTTCAGTCAGGCGAGTGCGATCGCGGATTTTGTAGGTCGGGTAGAGCATCGCGAAACCCGACACAAGCTCTGAAGTCAAGCGATCACCGCTCCAAGCTAAAATTGAAGAGTCAAGTCGCAGCGAGATCAAATTGATGACAGTTCGGCAACCCCGCTACACCAAAGAAGAGTTTGCCCGGTAGTGTTCTAGACCTGTGGATTTAGACTCAGATAACTAAGCCAAACTCATAGCGATTGATGAACAACCCAATCACAACATCGTGCAACCACTCAGACTTGGAAAAACAAATCCTCTTCCGAGCTAGACACTTGATTCTCGTGCGTAACGTCAGATGCTTGCGCTCAAGGGTCTGATTATTGGCTTTGCCCACGGTGTGAAAAGCGGGATCAAGATGCCGTTCATCAGCTCCCCAGCCATCTGTATAAAACTGCATGATCCCAAACGGCTCTAACAGAGCTTTGAGTTCCAGGAAAGCACTATCCTGATGGTTTGACAACACTACCGCCAGCACCGCGCAAGTCTGATGATCAATGGCGTGCCACAACCAACGTTCCTGTTTTTTGTTGCCCACGAAACCCCACATCTCGTCCACTTCAGCCTCTAAATCTTCCCACTGGCACAGCCTAACAACGGTTTGCGTTGGCTCCAGTTCAGCCAGTTTTGCCTCGTTGACGGACTTTAGGTGTCGATCTTTTTTTTAACGCTTCAATCACCGTTGTTGGGCTAATCTTCAGCACACGAGCGGTATCTCGGATGCCACTGCCGTTGAGGGTCATCTCTGTGATTTGCGCTTTGACTTGGGGCAGATAGCCCCGATAGGCGTAGGTGCGAATAAATGGGCAGCGCCGACACTCCGAGTTGCGACATTTGTAGCGTTGCTTGCCTTCGTCCGAGCGACCCTGCTTGACCACATCATCGCTGCCACAGTCGGGGCAAAGAACAGGTTCGAGTACCATCAGGTGAATTGAGAAAAAACGCTGGTTTCATTTTCCCTCATCTCCACAGGTCTAGAACACTACCTGCAATTCATTGGAGTAAGTGCTCAAGACAACGAGATTGACGCAGTTCGTTGGTCACTTTGGAAAACTTGCGACAGAATCTAATTTTCTCCGTACTGGTTCTAATCAGAATTAGTGGCGATTAAACAACCTGAACACACCTTGCCACCCTGACCCTTGATAGCTCAGATAAATTCGCACGAGCCATCGTCTTGTAATACTGATGGGCACCTGAACACAGAGGTATTTCAATAATCCGAGTCTGCCGCCAGTTGCAAGCGCTAAGTAGGCAGGCGGAATTAAGTATAAGATAATAAGCCGACTCAACTAGCTGCTGATGCCTGCCCCCCTGCGAGTGATTTTGACCTCTGACGAAGATTTCATGTTAGCCGAACTCCGGGTCGCTCAAACGGTGCCCCAGCGAACGCGAGACCGGGCGCACCTCTGACGACTCAATGCCCAAGGCTGGAACGTGCCTGCCCTTGCGGAAATGTTTGAGTGCCACCCACACACGGTCAGAGCCACCCTTAAACGCTGGGTCGATTGGGGCTTAGGAGGGTTATGGGACGCCCCCGGTCGAGGGGCTAAAGCAAAATGGCAAGCGGCTGACTTGGAGTACCTCGAAACGTGTATTCAAGACGACCCTCGCCCCTACAACAGTGTGCCACTCGCTGCAAAGCTCCAGCAAGAGCGAGCCATCCCGTTAAGTAGTGATCGAGTACGACGACTGCTGAAAAAAAAGGGTATCGGTGGAAACGGACTCGCCAAAGTCATCGCTATAAGCAAGACCCCACCCAAAAAGCCCTCAAGCAAGCAGACCTGAAGACCCTAGAGTTAGCCGCTCAAGACGGGCATCTTGACCTCAAGTATCTGGACGAAGCGGGCGTTTGCCTGTGGAGTCCGGTGAGCTACCGTTATAGTCCCGTCGGAGAGCAGAAACGGCTCGAACAGACCCCGCAGCGGTATGGGCATCGAATCAGTATCCTCGGCTTATGGCAACCCGGACAGCAGTTTGAGTCTGCGCTGACCCCGGGCGGATTTAAGAGTGAGCGTTCCCTTGAAGTCATGGAGTGGATTGCGGCTAAAGCCGCTGGCACCTTGGCTCAAACGGGGCGCTTGACCGTTGTGGTGCAGGATAACGGCTCCTTGCATCAGAGTAGATTGGTTCGCCAACAGTGGGAGCGGTGGCAAGCGCAAGGATGACTGCTCTTTTTTCTACCCCCCTATTGTTCGGAACTCAATCCGATTGAAGGACAATGGCATCAACTCAAAAGCCATGAAATTGCCGGACAAATGTTTGACAATGAGTATGACTTGGCAATGGCAGTGATGGACGGCATGGAAAATCGGAGCCAAGCGGGGGACTATGCACTAGAGCGTTTTATATTTAATTGCACTTAGCTACTTACCGATGCACCTTCATCAATGCGCTTCAAGATCTTGGGCTGTCCATCGCCGATATAAAGCAGTGGCAAACTATCCCAAGGATCAAACTGAACAAACTGATTGAGAAGCCCCAGCAAGGGCGAGAAAACTGTTGTCCTTGCTCGTTCAACAAACAAGCTGCAAAGCTGAAAACACTGTTGCTAATACCCACGACATCACACTGGCTGAGCATAAAAAAATCAACATAAAACTCAGCATCAATCGCTTGCAGTTGCGATAATTCGATCGATAAATCATGGCAGGTCACCGGATTGAATTTGGCAAAGGCAGGTAGAATTTGCTCTAACTCGTCACTACACAAAAACAACACAGGTTGCTCAAATTGATTCCAGATCGAATCGAGCCAATCGCACCACCACGCGAGCGGCACCACTAAGGTAAATCCTGCCAGCGGCAAGCGAACAAAGTCACCCCGTCGGATGTGGACTTCAATGATCGTCTTGCCGCGCGATCTCAACTCAGCAAGTCCGACTTCTAAAGCTGCTCTGAGATCAGGAATCGGTTGAAAGAGCGATTGCACAAAAGCTTGATGCGGCTGCAAAAATCGTGTGTGAAACTGAAAAAATCCCCACAAATCAACATTGGTCAATCCCTGCTCTAGCGCCTCAACCCCAACTCGAACACTCGGCGCTCCTGCTATTTTTTCAAGATATGGAATAAACTCTGGAAACACATCGAACAAAGTTTCACCCTGATCAAGCTGTTCGATCTCGGGCGATAAACACCGAGAAATTGATGGGTCGATCTGTCCGAACAGCGATTGACCTACCCAACTTAGGCACTCAACCCGCGCACCCGATTTCAGCGCACAAATTCGCAAAAAAGCCACCTCTAAATTATCCGTTGATTAAGCAGTTTGTTCAGGGAACCAGAACTGCTGCCATTGACCATTGAGTTCCAGCACCTTCAGGAGCGCCAAGGCGCGACTTCCCCGAGGTCGCCAACTTCGTCCCTTGCGCTTTTGTCGTTGCCCAACCACTTGATCCACTGCCTTCTCGACTCGTCCACTACCAATAGACTTTCGAGCTTGACGACGCTGTTCGTAGTCGATGATTTCGTGGGCGTGTTTTTCCAGATAGCCGATCAATTCTTGCCATTTCTCACGATTGCGGGGGTGGACGAATGGGTGGAGGTACTCCAGTGCAGCTTGCGTGTGTCCACGCCACAGTTCGACCAACAAGCGTTTGAGATGCTCGATTTTTTCTGGTTTGGTTCGGGCAATCATGGACATGAGGTCTTGCACCTTCTTACTCAAGTGATACCAGTCCAGAATCACCACAACATCCGCGCCAAAGGTCTGCGTCCATCGCTGCCGAATCACTTTGGCTCCATCACTGATGACAACTAAGGGGAGTGGAGTCGTAGCGTGACCATAGACCTGCTGCACCTTCGCTTGAACCACGGTTTCTAGCGGCAATCGCACTGACCCATCTGCTTCAATGGGGGCACTCAGATACTCAAATTGGTCGGAAGCAGTTTGCAGCATCACCACATCGGTGATCACTGTTTTCGGATGAGCGGGCGGATTTGCCTCGACTTCAGCGTTCGATGCGGGATACCGATGCGGTTTCTGAGCTTTGACCCCAATCCCATCATCAAACAGCACCACTTCTGCACTTGAACCTTCCTATAAATCAATCGCAGTCGCAATTTCAATCGACTCACGTTCAGATAAGGGTGGCAAGGCGGACCGTTCTATCGCGTCACTCACTTGCAATCCCTTTTGTTGAACCATCTGCCAAATCGTTTGCTCGCTCAACAATCGTCTGCCACACTGTCGTTCGACTAATCCCGTCACCTCGCGATAGCTCATGCGGTTGCTGTAGTAAACGCTGAACTCTTGTAATCCTCGACTCACGTAACTTACAGGTTCGGGTTGCGTTAGTTCTAGAAAACTGAGCGAAATGTCATCGAGTTGATATTTCTGCATCGCAAACTCAAATTCCCCGTGCAGCGTCTTCAACGTCACTGTCCGTGTCCCATTACAGCACAGTCCTAACTTGTTTTTTCCCCTGTCGTAAACTCTGTTTGTGCCTGTTTCAGTAGTTGCGATTCAATGTCGGGCAATGCTTCCTTCCGCCAGTTTTCCACGTCCGCTTCTATCGTGTCCAAGCTGGCATTCTTCAGGTTCACTGCCTTGGCGGGTCGCTGACTGATAATCTTGCCTGCGTCATCGCGAATAATCACTTCGATGCTTGCCATACTCTGCTTCCTATTGACTCAAGCTTGTCTTGTCCTGATTCTAATCACGTTCACCCATCAACCAATTATTTAGAGGTGGAACTTTGTGGGACTTTTCACTGAATTTACCATTCGCGGGTTTAGTGGTGCGCCAATTTTATGAGGCGGGTTCCGGCAGTATGACTTTTTTCAGTCGATTCCTGAAACGGCAAACCTAGAGCGGGTTGAAGTCCTTAAAGGTTCAGCTTCTATTTTGTATGGTGAAGTTCAACCGGGCGGTGTGATTAATGCGGTCAGTAAAAAAGCTGCTGCCAAACCCGTTTTATGAGGCAGAACTACAAGTGGGTAGTCGTGGGGTTGTCTGATCCCGGATTGATTTCTCGGGTCCCATCACTGCTGATGGAAATGTGCTTTATCGCTTGAATGCCTTGTTTCAAAACGATGATGGGTTTCGAGGCTATGACCAAAACACTCAACGGACATTCATTTCACCCAGCTTGACTTGGAAGCTGAGCGATCGCACCGATTTTACGGTCAGCCTGGAATCGCTCAATAATAAACAGCCGCTGGATACTGGCTTGGTTGCAGTAGGGACGGGTGTGGTGAAAGTGCCGCTCGATCGCATTACCAACGAACCTGACGATGAAAGTGAACAGAGATTCCTCAGCATAGGCTACACCGTTGAGCATCCTTTAACGACAACTGGAAAATTAACAATGCCTTTCGCTATGCCAAGCAGCGCTTTGTTTCCGATTTCTATTTTCCCGTTGCCTTTGATGAACCCACGGGAGACCTGTCGCGAATATTCACAACTCGTGATTTAGATTATCGAACCTACTCGCTTCAAACTAATGTTACGGGTAAATTTACTACAGGTTCTATCGCTCACACCTTGCTGTTCGGTCTCGATCTCAGCCGTCAGACCGAACGGTTTTTTGCAGGATTAGATTTCTCACCACCAACGGCTCTCAACATTTTTGATCCAATCTATGGAGCCAATCCCCGACCTGACCCAGCAAATGTATCAGTTATAGCAAATGCTCTAACTTCTCAAAACAGGTTAGCTAAGTACAAGATCAGGTTGCTTTGCTTGATAATGTCAAAACTGCTGACAGGGGTGCGCTATGACACGGTGAAACAGACTAGACAACGTGATCCCAACTCTGGAACAACAATTAGCGGCGATTTTATAGAACCAGAAAAGGGGTGAGGCTAAGAGTTTGGCATCAAAGCAGAATTGTTGAGAAGCAAACTCTTTGCCACGTTAGGGTTTGGGATCGGGTTCAATTATGTCGGCGATCGCGAGGGCAATTTAGACAACACTTATCGGCTGGGCGATTACTTTGTCACCAACGCTGCCATTTTCTATCGCTAAAATAACTACCGTTTAGCTGTTAACATCATGAATCTGTTCAACATTGACTACTTTGCTTCCTTTCATGGTGGTCGCCGCACCAGTGGTATTGATCCTGGCGCACCGTTGACGGTGATTGGCTCATTTGCAGTGGAATTTCAGGGTTCTTTTAGCCCGTCGTTCGTCGAATGTGATCTAGAATGCGCTGTTTGCGTTCTATAGAGCGGGGCGACGAATCTTTACCAAAGGCTCCAACACTGCGAGCGATATGCTCCATGATTCTTTTCTTACGATCGTCTGCGTTCGCCATGATCAACCTGAATTAAGGAAAGTATTTGTACTAGCTCAATCTTAACGACATTCTGAGCCAGAGGTTCCGAGATATCCAGTAAACCCGTTAGGGCTGCGTTCGATTTTGATCGAGGAGCCATCTGTTTTGTGAATGTAAGTGATATCAGCCGGATCGAGCGACAAACAGCGTGCTATCAGCCTATTTAACGAAATCGTTTGAAACGCCACGATCGCACAGTCATTCAACTGTTTTTTGGCAACCGCGATCGGAACTCCTGAGCGGTCAAACGTGCCGATACAGATCGAACTCTCTGTTTTATCGTCGGTCATAGCGCAAAGTATAGAGGCTTGTGAACGTCTTAGAGTGCCCATAAGACGCTCAGAACACAGGACAGATTGAATTTTTTATCGAAATGGAGGCGAGAACAGTAACCCGCCTTTGGTCGAAAGATTGTTTTGTCCGCGTGGCAGATTTAATTTGGTTTTAGCACCGAGGTTACGATCGTAGATCTCACCATAATTTCCAACTTGCTGAATGATTCGCACCGCAAAGTCATTTGTTACACCCATTCCTTTTCCTAAGTCACCTTCGGCACCCAAAAATCTCTTCACTGTCGGGTCGGGGCTGTTTACCTGCTGAGTCACATTTTGAGAAGTTACGCCTAATTCTTCCGCTTTGATCAGAGTAAACACCGTCCATCTCACCAGATTACTCCAAGCAGCGTCACCAGCGGCAACGGCAGGCGCTAAAGGCTCTTCGGATAGGGGTTCTTCTAAAATGACGTGCTCATCGGGTTTGGGTAATGTCGTGCGGCGAGACACTAGCTGAGAGCGATCGGCAGTGACTCCTTCACAGCGTCCTTCCGCATAGGTGCCAAAGGTCGTATTCACATCCTCAAACACGACGGGCGTATAGGGAATGCCTCGCTTTCGCATCTGATCGGTCAAGTTTTGCTCGGTCGTCGTCCCGGTTTGAATGCAGATTGATTTGCCTTTGAGGTCTGCCAGGGTTTTGATGTTGCTTGCCTTTCGCACCATAATTCCTTGACCGTCATAAAAGACGACGGGCGCAAACTCCAAGCCCACTGAGGTGTCGCGGCTCATCGTCCAAGTCGTGTTGCGGCTGAGAACATCAACTTCTCCGGTTTGCACGGCTGTGAAACGTTCTTTGGCGTTGAGGTTGCGATACTCGACCGAATCTGAGTTGTTGAATAAAGCGGCAGCGATCGCTCGACAGACATCCACATCCAGCCCTGAATATTTGCCGTCTTTACCGACAAAGCTAAATCCGGGCAATTCTCCACTCACGCCACAGACGAGCTTACCCCGACTGAGAACGGTGGCTAATCGTCCTTTCGGTGCGGTTCCTCCGCTTTGATTAGTGGGGGTGTCACTACAAGCGGTTAAGGCTAAAACGAGCAACGCGACGAGGAACCGAGAACGCATCATAAAAGTTTGGTGAAAAAGACGGGTAGCGGGGTCATTGTAGTCTTTTCAGGGGGTCTTTTGATAGAACAATTGCGCAGCCGTTAGAGACGTGCGCGAAACTAGAATCCCTCACTGCGAAGTCGAAGCCCGGTCAGTTGGGACTCTATCAAACCACAATCCTTTTATCGCGATCGACTCGCTTCAGGCTGTCGCTCAAACCCTGCCACTTCTCCTAGTGTGTAGAGCGGACGGTTTTTCACTTCCTCATAAATCCGCCCGATATACTCGCCGAGAATGCCAATGCTCACCAGTTGCACCGCACCGAGAAAGAAAATCGCCACAATAATCGTGGCAAGTCCAGTCACAGGAGAATGGGGCACAAAAATCCGCCAATAAAGCACCAAGACTGCCATCACTAGCGCTACTAGGGCTGCAAACAAGCCGACATAAGTTGAGATGCGAAGCGGTACTTTAGAAAACGAAACCAATCCGTTGACTGCCAGCCCAAAGGATTTACTAAAGGTATATTTCACCTCGCCTGCAAATCGCGGATCTCGCTCGAATTTAATCGAAGTCTGCTGAAAGCCCACCCACGATCGCAGCCCCCGAATATAGCGGTTTCTCTCTGGCATGGCGTTAAGCAGGTCTACCACTTGGCGATCTAATAAACAAAAATCGCCCGTGTCCGTCGGAATCTCGACATCTGCTAAATTCTTTAACAAACGGTAAAACGCATAGGCTGTAAACCGCTTAAACCAGCCTTCTTTACGGCGCTGCGTTCGTTGGGCATAGACCACCTGATAGCCTTGATTCCATTTCTCAATCATCGCGGGAATCAGTTCGGGTGGGTCTTGCAAATCGGCATCTAAAATCACAACCACACGACCCCTTGCAAAGTTTAAGCCTGCCGTCACCGCGATTTGATGCCCGAAATTACGAGCCAAACTCAGGTAGCATACCCGCGAATCTTCCTGGTGTAGCTCCCGGATTAGAGGCAGCGATCGGTCGCGACTGCCATCATTGATCAACACTAATTCGGCTGGGGCATCCAATCGATTCATCACTGAACTAACCCGACGATAAAGCTCATGAATGGTGACTTCTTCGTTGTAGATCGGAATGATCAGCGAATAGGTTGGCAACATTGTTTGGCACCACAATTTGAACAAAAAAGGCGATCGCGAAGCCTGTGAAATTATCACATCTTAGCGATCGACCCAAAATTCCACCAGTCTTCTACATAGAAAGAATGAGTGTGCTGATTCTAAAGGATGTTGCGAACGTTGAAAACAATCTGCTTTCTGAGCCAGTTCTAGCAGTTCTCCAAAAACGTCAATCAGGGCTGAATGTCTCCCTCAAGCTAGGTTATACGAAGTGCTAACACCCTTTAAGGAAGTGAACTGGGATTTCAATCACAAACTCGGTACCTTGTCTGAGAGTAGAGCAACACTTCAATTTGCCCCGATGTTTCTGGATGATTTGATAGCTAATCGATAGTCCTAATCCCGTCCCTTTACCGATCGGTTTTGTGGTAAAAAACGGCTCAAAGATTCTCTGTTGTGTGGCTTCACTCATCCCACAGCCATTATCAGCGATCGTAATTTTTGCCCAGCCTGAATCAGCCACCTCAGTCCGAATGTGAAGGGTAGGGGTATAAACCGATGCTGGCTCAGTTGCAATCGCTTCTTCTAAGGTGTCGATCGCGTTCACCATCAAATTTATAAACATTTGATTGATCTGTCCACCATGACAGCTTATGAGCGGGAGATTGCCATAGTCTTTTATTAAATTAATCTCGACCCGATTTGACTTGGCTTTGAGACGATGCTGAAGCAGCAAAATTGTACTGTCTAGCCCAGTGTGAATATCAACCTGCTTAGGGTCTGCTTCATCGACTCGCGAAAAGTTGTGGAGTGAATTGACCACCCTTTGAATTCGTTCAGTGCCTATTTTCATCGAAGAAAGTAGCTCAGGAAGATCTTCTACGAGATACTCAAGCTCGATCTGGTTAGCTTCTTCTTGGATGACTGCTGTAGGAGTCGGATAAAATTGTTGATAGAGCTTAACAAAACTCAACAACTTCTCAAAATATTCACAGGCGTAGTGAAGATTTCCCGAAATGAAGCTCAAGGGATTGTTAATTTCATGTGCCACTCCGGCTACAAGTTGTCCTAAGGCTGAGATCCGTTCAGTGTGAACAAGTTGAGTCTGAGTCTGTTTGAGTTCAGTTAAAGCAAGTTTGAGTTGGTCGGACTGCGTTTGCAGTTGGGTTTGAGACAGCTTAAGACTTTTATTGGCTAACTGCAAGTGCAGTGTGCGCTGTTGAACGCGCTGTTCTAGCTCAGCATTTAGGAGACGAACTTGCACTTCAATCTGATGGCGTTCAGCCATTTCTTGCGTGAGTGCTTGAAGATGCAGTCTGAGTTCTAGCTGGCTAATCACCTGACGCGCCAGAGCTTGTAGGGCTTGCGTTTGCTGGTTAGATAAGTGATGGGGCTGATAGTCAATGACGCAAAGCGTTCCGACCGCAAAGCCATCAGGAGTCACTAACGGGGCACCTGCATAAAAGCGAATATTGGGATTGTTTGTGACCAGTGGATTGTCTGCAAATCGATCGTCTTCACGAGCATCTGGAACCACTAACACCGCCTCTGGTTCCAAAATCGCGTGGGCACAAAACGCGACATCCCGATGGGTTTCACTTGCATCCAATCCCACTTTTGCCTTAAACCACTGGCGATCGATGTCAACTAAGCTTACTAGGGCGATCGGTGCGCTGCAAATTTGGGCAGCCAGGAGCGTCAAGTCGTCATAGGCAGTCTCAGCAGCCGTATCGAGAACGTTGTAGCTGAACAGTTTGATAATTCGATCGTCTTCATTAGGCGGGAAGGATGCTTTCATGGGGAGCGCCGTTGCTTCGGTGTACCGTGCATTTAGCGCTAGCTGAGATCTTGCACCTGATTAGAACTCCCTCGTTTCTGGCATTCACCCGCCCGTGATTTTCAGTCTGGGGCGGAACAGAATCGCAGCGAAGAGGATGGTGCAAGATCTGAGTTAGGCTTCTTTTAATTAGCTTTCCCAAAAGTTGCAGAAATGGAAAGCCAAAGTAGCGATCTCACTTCCGGCGTTGATCAAAGACTACGAGCGATTAGTAGAGACATTAGGGAGTTGCGGTTTAATAGAATCCCATCAGATTGGGTTTCGACTTCGCTCAGCCCTCGACAGTCGCTGGTGGCTCGACTCTTAGCGAGTGAGTTAAGCGGAGCCGAAACTCACGGACAACACAGCGAGGGATTCTATTTTCGCGCAAGTCCCTTAGTGCGCTAAATCCAGGGCACGTTTTGCCAGTGCTTCCGCCGTGATGCCGTTGACTGCCATCAGCTCACCTGCGCTTGCTGTGGTTTCGCCCCGCTTCCACGAGAAGGTATCGCGCTTGGCAGTGCTTCGCAGCATGATCGGCTCCAACATGCCACTGGCTCCTCCAGTCACCCCAATCAGCACGTCGCCACCAAACACCGCCTCAAACTTGGCATCATCGAGAAACGCGTCGTCTGGCTCTGAGCAAAGATCCCAGGCGACATCGTGAGCGCGATAGAGACGACGCGGATTCACCACCGAAACCACTCGCACCGATAGTCCCTCGGCTTCGAGATGCGCCGCCGCTTCGAGCACTGGAATCAAGATCATGTCGCCGACCACGGCAAACACGACAGTTTTAGCATTCGGACTTTCAGCGCTCGGCATTTCTTTGAGGACGATCGCCCCATCCTTCAATGCTTGACGAGTCTGCTCAAACGTTGTGTGAATCGGGAGTGGCGATTTACTCGACGTGATCACGATGCCCTTATTCTTCGTCGTCAGCCCCCAGTCATAGCAAACCTGAATACTATTTGCGTCGGGTGGAAACAGGGGAAAGACATTGCCATTGCGCATCATCGCGGCAAAGTATGCTTCGATTTCAGGACGTTGGTGAGTCCAGCCGTTGCGCCCCTGTTCTAGCGCCCCTGCCGTAAACAGCGTCATCGTTGAGGGCGTGGGACGGCGCAATTCTGCCATTGCCTGAGTCACCGTTTGCCAAATCGGTAAGCCATTGATCGCAAACGATTCATAAGAACACCAGAGTGATCGAGACCCCATCAGCGCTAATCCTGCTGCCAACCCTGCACAGGCATCTTCGCTGAGTGGTTCATACACCTGTCCGTTGGGCGATTGGTTATAGAGCGCGTCTTCAACTGGGTGAATGATTCGTAATGCCTGGTTGATGTTGGCAATCCCGGAGGCTTCGTTGCCGTCTGCATTGGTGACGGTGAAGGCACGATCGACCTGTCCGACATGACCAACTAGCTTGCCCATTGCGGTGGTCGAGACTTTGGGGTCTCCGCCTACAGTAAATTCTTCTAAGGGCAACTGACCCAAATCAGGTAAGGGCAACACCGATTCAGTCACCGCCGTTTTGCTTGCTGGTCCGCCTCCTGCCCGTTCGCAGTTGGTTCGCACCAGTTCCCAGGCGGCAGGAGTGAGGGCACGAGCTTTTAGCGCTGCGATAATATCGGCATTATCAAGCGTGTGTTGAGCATAGAGGTTGTGAGATTTTGCGCCTCTTGCGTGCATTCCGGCACCCTTAAGCTGCTTGATGATGAAGACCGTCAGCTTTCCTCCCAGGGCAGACTGGGCAGCCCCATCGATCGCAGTCAACACCGATTTTGTAAACTGAAGACGCTGCTCAAACGAGAACGCGGTGCTGTCTACATAATCTCCGGGCTGATGTTGGTCATCAAACTCTTTGGCATCGACCAACACGACTTCCTCGAAGCCGTTGCCCTTCCAGTAGGCAATCATCTCCTCGTTGGATTTGGTAGACACCATGCTGTGATGCTCTTGCGAGTAGCCATTCCAGACCAGCACAGGCAAAAAGTTAGTCACCTGCGGATAAGCCGTATGGAAGTGAGCGATCGCGCTGACGATATACGGCTCACCTAACCCCCCATCGCCGACTGTAAAGGGAAATAGCTTATCGCGATGCAGAGTCGCTGCCGCCATCGCAAAGTGTTGCCCCTGCCCCAACGGACCTGCGGGAGCCAAGATTCCTGGAATAAGCCCAGAGAGGTGTCCCAATAACCCATGCTTTTCGCGGAAGCGATCGCGCAACTGCTGCACGGTCTGAATGTCCATATCTTCGAGCGATCGGTCTAAAAACATCGCGCTATAAAAACCGGGAGCATGATGTCCGACTTCGGTGAGAATGTTTTTGTGACCCAACATTACCAGCGCAGCGTAGGCTTCGGCTTGGCTGGCAAACCCGCCAGGGTGCCCAGATGCCTTACTCGCCGTCACTTGCAGGATCAGATAGCGCAACGCATCCGCCGTCAGCATCGTCTGATAGGCGGCGGTCAGGTCGTTGGAATCAGCGATCGCGAGTTTGCCCTCAGCGATCGTGGGGGTTTTGCCATACTGATCAAAACCGGGGAGTGAGTCACCAAAGTGTTGAATGCCTTCACAAAACGCAGGCGCGGCGGACTGAGGGATTGGGGTTACTGCGGTCATGCTGGTGATACCTACTGCGATGAGCGAGTGTTTAACTCATACTTATAGTACACAGCCGCCTGACCAAAAAGAAAACGGGCTTCTAATAGAAGAAATTTGGAAAAGTCATCTAATGGTCGCGCTCACCGGACGCAGACAACCTTTGCAACTCAACCGAGTATACTACGGCGTTCTGGGTGCAGCGGCTTGTCAGACCGTCGCCACTCGACTATTTAACCACTGCTGAAACGATTTTTGACTTTCGCCTGATGATTGACCAAGAATCAGATTTTTGATGCTAATGTCTTCGTCAAGCTGATTCCAATGAATTCCGTTACCACCAGCAATGAAGCGACAGTCGTTACGTTCTTCGATCGAGCCATGCAAAAGGCGAGGATACCATGCTAGTGGAACAGATATAGTGCGCCCATCAGATAGATCCACAGAAAGCGTGTCGTCTGTGACTGTCACTTGCTGAATTGTAGGCATTTCAAGCGGTTCAATCGTTAAAGAATTCATTCCAGCCTACTAGCAATTGCTCTTTGTGTTCTTCAACAAGTTTTTGAATGCGGTTAATCTCTGTGCGACTAAACTCTCTATTACTTTGAAGGCGTATGGGTTCAAGCCAAAACTTGGCTTCGTTCTTATCACGCTCTGAATCCGATCATTCAATCCATCCTGATCCGTCTCAAAGAAGACTTCGCTAAACTTTAGGGCGATCGACTCAATCACCTCACACTTTTCGGGTCTCAAGCTCGTGGTGATGCTGAACCGAGGTCAGAAACGTCTAACGGCTCAAATCAGCGGCGGCAGACAACCTCGAACTCACCACCAACAGCGAACTCACCATCAACAGCTTTCGACCGTCCGCTGCATTTGAATTGTTAGGTGGGGATCTCAAGAACTTCGCCTGTTATTATTTCCTCTATTTTTACTGGTGAATCAAAGGATTTGACTTTGAATATCAGGTCATCCCAATTTTTACCATATTTACTTTTGAAATGAGCTTCTACAAAAGCTTGTTGCTGAATGAACCATTCCTCTAGTTGACGAACACTAGTTTCTATTCCATTTGCCTCTATTCTGTTACGAGTACTAGTTCCAGCAGTTGTGATTCCCCCTCCCATAAGTGCCAAAACGCGACCACTAGGAGTTTGAAGCATGGTATTTATACCAGCTTTCCGAAGACTACCAATATCGTTATCAGAAGCATTGTAGGTCACTCCAATAACGCCCTTTAAGGTGTACGGCTCAAGAATTTCAGCCCAATTCTCTTCGATAATTCTCAGTAAGTCTTGATTTGTAAATGCTCCAGGATGTAGATGGATGTCGATTAAATACATTCCCGCCGTATTTGAGTCTGCAATAGCAAACAAGAGATCGGGTGTTCGTTTAACAAATCCTTGATGCTTTGGATCAGGGTTAGTCCCTAAATGAAAATGAAAAATTTTCCAGTCGTAAAACATGAGGTCTTTGTAGTCTGGATTAGCGCTCTGTTTGCTGAGATGAGGTTTTAAGCTTTGCCCAGACTCAGCTTTTTTAATGAACTGCTGCAAACCTAATCTAATTGACTGCGGAAAAGATTTGGCTGCCAAATCTTTAGACTGCTTAATAGTCCATGCAAGAACAGGTGGTATTCTTCGCTGGAGATTGAGATATCGTATCAAAGCAGCATCAAGATCTTCTCCTGGTGCTGGAGGATACCCCAGTGTGGAAAGCTCTTGGCCTATCATTTCTTGAAGATCAGCAAAGAAATTTATATCTGCCACCATCTCCTGTCTCCATCAATCTTCTCTACCTAACCATCAATTATACGGAAACTTTCCGTATATCTTCCTGATTTGGGCAGATACCCCGAAACTTTCCGTATATCTCCCCTCACTTTTCATCAGAGATCGTAGAGAAACGCTTGTTTCGCAGTTCCTCGGAAGGGTAATCGCCCCTCACCTTCAAAAAAACGATTAGCTTTGCAAGAGAAGGCAACGCACCCCTTCCAAAAACTCAGCATTCCAAAAAACCAAAAACTCTTGTAGAATACATCGCAGTGATGGAGTTGTGCCCCGAAGCCTGATCGTCCAAATCAGACTCCGAGGACTTCCATCCCTAGTTAGGACTATTAACTCAGGAGGCGTTCATGATTGTACACCCTCGGCTTTGCGATGGGATCTTGAAAGGCTGGAATCAAGATCCTGCATACAGTTTTCACCCCTACCGAATATCTGAGAAATCAATGTTTTTGTCCTCTTTGAATTAATCGAGAGGACAAAAACTATGGGAGTTAGGACGATTGTGCCTAGCTCGATTTCGTTCACCGTTGAGTTGCGTTGCTCAACGGAACGGCGTTATCGAGTCAGTGTCACGTTGGATTTGCAAGAGCGTTATATCTTCATGTCATCGGGCATTGTGCCCAACATTAGCGATGCCATTGAGGATTTTGTTTCACAACTGAGTGAGATTGCGTCCAATCAACTGGCATTCCTCAAGTGGGATGGCACGAGTGATTTAACGACTGAATATCAAATCGTGCGAGTGTTGCCGGGATATCAAATTGAGCGTTCTTTAGTGAAGTTCAACATTGTCATCGGTAACGGTTCACTGATTCAATTGGAGGAGTTGCACGACAAAACTACGATTCAACTCTAGGACGTTAGGGAGTCGAGGATTATCTGGGTGACGTTCTTGACCTAGCTGGTTCATATGATTCCCTGACACCGAATAGGAAGGTCGATCGCGGCTGAGAAAGGCGCTGGAGTTCTGTAGCAATGGGTTTGTCAGTTAGCATTTGTGAGTCGATCGCTGAGCGAATCGGTCGATCGCATCACCGTCATTCCTGCCTCTGCAAATCGCTGAAATGCCGCGTCCGCCTGTTCTGTAAAGTCAATCACATCGGGCACGACTACCGGAGAGGTGCAATCTTCGAGCAGATAAATCTTCTTCGCTAATCTGGGATCTTTAGCCAGAATTTCGGTCAGTAGGTCGTCGATCGTCCAGGCGACACAGTGACTTTTTGCTTGACCTGCAATAATCACCGCATCAAAATCGAGCAGTTTTTGAATTAACGGACTGTTCTTTTGGGCGATCGCTGATCCATCCATTCCATCCATCACTTCAGGACGCAGCACCGAATAATTCTCAGTTAAAGGATTGTCGCCTTTGATCTGAAAGTTGGTTTGACTGCTGCGCGCAATGCAGTGAAAAAACATTGCCTCTTCGATCGCCGACACCAGCGCATGACCAATACCGCCCAACATTGAGTGATATGCCCAAACCGTGAGCGGATATTTGCCATTCTCAGTTAGCGTGCGCGTGTAGTGAAGGACGTGAGATTGCAGCGTCTCATAGTCGCCATTCGCCACGCTATAAGCAACCGCCGGATTGACCTTCCATACGCCCGTTTGCACATCCTCTAACCGGATCATCGTCGCCGTCGGAATTGGATGTTCACCTCGCTCGTTCACCCAAAAAATCGGATGAAAGATCTGCATCGCCGTGTGCGTGTCCATCGTCGGCGCGATTTCGGTAATCAGTCCCAAATTGCGATAGATAAATTCGCAGAGACGCTGGTTATCGTCGATCGCGCCTCTGCCCGATCGTCCTCCTACAAATAACTCAAAGTCTGGAATACAAAACGTATTTTGAACGTCGATCGCTAACAGACAAACCCGCATCTGATCATCCGATGCGGGACGAATGCTCTGCTGCTTTGCCCAAGCTTCAGCGTCGCTCGCTCGTTGTTGATAAGGAACCCGCCACACATCGCCCACTCGATCGGGGTTAAAAAAAGACGGAATCGGCAATTGTGATAGGACTGGGATATTCATGGGGCGACTTGTTGAATGGTTAAAAGGACTGCCTAATCGTCTAGCTCGGGATCAGCCTCAAAACGAGTAATATCGTCTTCTCCTAAATACTCCCCGTTTTGAATCTCAATCATCACCAGAGGAATTACCCCCGGATTTTCAACCCGGTGCGGTGTGCAGGTCGGCACGTAGGTAGACTGTTTTTGCACCAGCGTTTTTTCTTCACCGTCACACAGCACTTTTGCAGTTCCTGAAACCACGACCCAGTGTTCACTGCGGTGATAGTGCATTTGAGTGCTGATGTGATGTCCGGGCTTTAGCTCAATGCGGTTAATGCGATAGCGTTTGGCTTCTTCGAGCAGGGTGACGGTGCCCCAATAGCGAGTGCGCGTGATTTCGGTGTCTGAGGGCAACGATTGAAGCGCAACTGATTCGTTCACGTCCTGGTTCATTGATTTTCTCTTAAAGAACTCCTATCTCTATCATGCAAGATGTCGAGAGAACATCCGAAATAACCGCTAGAAATCAAAGTAAATATATTTTGAGCCGCCTTCAGGAGCTAACACCCAAACCGCATAGAGACAGAGCGGAATCAGAAATAGCTTGATGTGCCAGGTCAGTTGAAGTTTTAATCCCCGATTGAGAAGATAGGCGAATGCCATTCCTACAAAAATCGCACCGAGCAAGAGAGAAATCTGGAGCGGATAAAGCCCGATCGCTTCTCCATAAATTTTTTGAGCGAACTGGGCATCGGCTGACTGTCCGATCAGTCTTTGGACGACGACCAGGGAATCTCTAAAGTTCGGCAACCGGAAAAATATCCACGTCGTAAAAACCACAAGCTGAGTGGCAAACCAGGCAGTCACGATTCCTGGAATGGTTTGCCAAAACTGTTCGAGTTGAGGAGATTGGCGCGATCGCAGATCTACCCATCGGTGCACTGCTAATGCGACTCCGTGCAGTCCGCCCCAAACTACAAATCCCCAGGCTGACCCGTGCCAAACGCCCGCGATCAGCATCACGATAATTAGATTTACATACGTCCGAGTTTGCCCTTTGCGAGAGCCACCCAACGGGAAGTAAAGATAGTTTCGCAGCCAGTCGCCCAGAGTGATGTGCCAGCGTCGCCAAAAATCAGCAATGCTGGTGCTGAAATAAGGAAAGTCAAAGTTTTGAGGCAGATTGATTCCTAATAAAAGGGCACTGCCTCGCGCCACATCGACATAACCACTGAAATCGAGATAAAGCTGCAATCCGTAGGCAACGATCGCCAGCCACAAATTGCCGCTTCCGGCTCGCTCGGCGTTATCAAAACTGAGTTTGACGAGAATATCTAAGCGATCTGCAATCAGTCCTTTTTTAACTGCACCGCAAGCAATCAGCCACAGCCCTTCTGTAATTTGGTCGATTGCCGGAAATTTAAGCGATTGCAATTGTCCGGCGAAGGCGTGATAGCGAACGATCGGACCCGAAATCAGCTTGGCAAAAAACAACTTATAAGCCGCAAACTTCAGAAATTCTTGTGCCGCAGGTGCGCCGCGATAAACATCCACCAGATAGGCAATGCACTCAAAACAGAAAAAACTCAGCCCCCAAGGGACGATCACATGTTGAGTGGTCCAGTCTGCACTTTCTTGAGCGATCGACCAACCCAAACCTGTCCCGATCGACGACAAAATAAACGGCAGATATTTGAAACTCAGCAGCAATAGAACATTGGTCACGACTCCAAAGCCCAATAGCTTGATGCGTCGGCGATTCCAATCTTGTTGAGCAAACTGCCAGTCTTCAATTCGCCAGTCAGGAGGTGCCCCGATCGCTTGCCCCAAACTAAAGTTAATCCACGTCGCCGCTAATAAGAGCGGAATATATTGAGCTTGCAGCGAGGCATAGAAAATCAGACTCGCGATAAATAGCAGCCACGATCGCAGCCACGTCTGCTGCACCGACCAATAGATCCCGATGACACTGAGCAGAAATAAGCCATAAAGCGGAGAGAGAAACGTCATGATTAGCGTTCTAGAGAACAGCGTCCTAGCGGCACAGTTTACTGTTAAATCGATCGCCTGAAACTTTTTTCTCAACCGATTGTAAAACGCTGCTTCAAGGCGGATGAGTCTCAAAAACGAGTCAGAACTTTTCGGGAGTTAATGATACACAGGGAAGAGGGCGATGCAACCAAATTCTTTTAATCTGTAGTCAAGAAATACCTAATGCCCCTTAACAATGGACACTCTTTCAACCGTCCCAAATCATCGCCTCATTCATTCAGATATTGAGCAATAATATGGTCAAGCGTTTAACTGTCCTTATGCCCATGACCAGACTTGGTTGTGGGCAGTTTTATGTAGGAGGGAACGATCGCGCCACGCTCAGGATCGCGGATTAAATAATCTGTAAAAGTTGTGAGCAGCTTTTGCTCTTATCCCCAATCCTTCTCTCTTGCAAGAAAGGAGTATAGAGCCTTATTTCCCTCTCCTTGGGGAGCGGACCAGGGTGAGGTGCCGATCGCCGCTTTTGCCGCATCATTGGTTTAGGGAACCGTTATCTCCAATAGTGGGAAGACTCTAAGGGTACTAGAACCTGTAAAGTGCCCCAATTGCCGTGGAACGAATGTGATCAAGCGAGGAAAATCCGCCGAAGGCAAACAACGATATCAGTGTCGAAATCCAGACTGTTCACGCCCTGGTTTTATCTTGGATTACTCCTATCAAGCTTATTGACCCAAAGTCAGACAGCAGATTAGTGACCTGGCGAGGAATGGCAGTGGAATTCGAGATACCGCACGAGTGTTAGAGATTAGTTCAACCACCGTGATTGAAGCACTAAAAAAAAGAACGGCATCTCGAATCTGTCAACACATCGTTAATTCAAACGCTTCAACCCACTCACGTTAAAATTGTCAAAGTCTCTGAAGACGCTGAACTCGATGAGCTGCGGAGCTTTGTTGGCAGCAAGCGACAAGAACGCTGGTTATGGCAGGGGATTGACCATGCAACTGGACAAATCTTGGCTGATGTTTTGGCAGATCATAAAGATCAAGAATTCATTCAATTGAAGGCGCTATTGGAGCCATTCGGAATTGAGCAATTTTACACGGACGGTTGGGGCGCTTACGAAAGACACCTTAATGCTCAAGTTCACCAAGTCGGGAAAATCAACAGGCAAAAGATCGAACGTAAACATCTGACGTTACGAACTCGAATTAAGCGACTAACCCGAAAGACCATTTGCTTTTCCAAGTCGATTTAGATGCATGATATTGTGCTGGGCTTGTTGTTCCAGCTAAACTAATCGCCAAATGAAGGGGTAATGGTAGGGTCGATCGGAGCCTCCTAACACCGATACGATCGCCAGAATTGGCATCACAAAACTGGCAGCCAATAGAGCAATGCCCAGCATAATTGCGATCGGGATGCCAACTACGGTGACTGCCAACACTCCTGCAAGTGCGGCATACAGGTAAAGATTAATGTGAAAATTGATCGCTTCTCTGGCGTTTTCTTTAACGATCGCGTTCTCTGAGATCAATAAAATGGCGACTGGGATGCCGATCGAAACCAGCAAAGAACTCAGAAAAATTGACCCGTGACACAGAGCAGACAAAAGCTTGCGTTGATCAGATTCCATAATCGTTAGATTCCAACATTGAGAGTCTTCTATGAGGATATCTGGAATACAAAGGGAGCAATTCACGTACGCTTGACTCCTCACCCCTGACTCCATTTCTCGTTATCTTTAAGGTATTGTGAAACTTCTGGCTTTCACCGAATCTATCCTCTGGATCTAAGTATGTCCACTGAACTTCAGGCTGAATTGCAGACAGCAGTTGAGCGTCGCCGCAACTTTGCGATTATTTCTCACCCCGATGCGGGCAAAACGACCCTGACTGAAAAGCTGCTGCTCTATGGAGGCGCAATTCACGAAGCAGGAGCCGTTAAAGCGCGGCGATCTCAACGCCATGCCACCTCAGATTGGATGGCAATGGAGCAACAGCGCGGTATCTCCATCACTTCGACAGTGCTGCAATTTGAGTATCAAAACTTTCAGATTAATCTGCTCGACACCCCCGGACACCAAGACTTTAGTGAAGATACTTACCGGACGTTAGCCGCTGCCGACAACGCGGTGATGCTGATCGATGCTGCCAAAGGCTTAGAGCCGCAGACCCGCAAACTCTTTGAAGTGTGCAAGCTGCGATCGCTGCCCATTTTCACCTTTGTTAATAAGCTTGATCGTCCCGGTCGTACGCCTCTAGAGCTATTGGACGAGATTGAGCAAGAACTAGGCTTACAAACCTATGCGGTAAATTGGCCGATCGGCATGGGCGATCTTTTTCAAGGAGTCTACGATCGCCGCAGCCAGCAGATTCACCTATTTGAGCGTAGTGAACACGGCAAACGAGAAGCGATCGATACCGTGATTGATTTGGGTGATCCGCGCATTGAGACGCTGTTAGAGCAAGGGCTTTATCACCAGTTTAAAGACGAGTTAGAACTGATTGAGGGCGTGGGACCCGAACTTGATTTAGAAGCGGTTCATCACGGCAAAATGACTCCCGTTTTCTTTGGGAGTGCCATGACTAACTTTGGGGTTGAGCTATTTCTCGATGCGTTTCTCGACTATGCGCTGAAGCCCGGAAATCACGACAGTAATCAAGGTGAGATTGAGCCGACCTACCCAGAATTTTCGGGCTTTGTATTCAAGCTTCAGGCAAACATGGACCCCAAACACCGCGATCGGGTCGCCTTTGTGCGGGTCTGTTCGGGCAAGTTTGAGAAAGATATGATCGTCAGCCATGCCCGAACCGGAAAAACGGTGCGCTTGTCTCGTCCTCAAAAGCTATTTGCTCAAGATCGAGAAGTGATCGAAGAAGCCTATCCCGGTGATGTGATCGGGTTGAACAATCCGGGAGTGTTTGCGATCGGAGACACGATCTACAGTGGGCAAAAGCTGGAATATGAAGGCATTCCTTGCTTTTCGCCAGAATTATTTGCCTATTTGAGAAACCCCAACCCGTCTAAATTCAAGCAGTTTCGCAAGGGCGTGTCTGAGCTGCGAGAAGAAGGGGCTGTTCAAATTATGTATTCTGCCGACGAAGCCAAACGTGACCCCATTCTGGCAGCGGTCGGACAGTTGCAGTTTGAAGTAGTGCAGTTTCGGTTACAAAACGAATATGGGGTTGAGACAACCGTAGAATGGCTTCCTTATACAGTGGCTCGGTGGGTTGAGGGCGGCTGGGAAGCGCTGCAAAAAGTAGGGCGAATCTTCAACACGTTGACGGTTAAAGACAGTTGGGAGCGTCCTGTCTTGCTGTTTCGCAACGAGTGGAACTGTCAGCAGCTTCAATCTGACAACCCTGAGTTGAAATTGAACTCGATCGCTCCCGTAGTTTCTGGGAAAGAGCCAACGGCACTCTAGGGTATCCTGAAAGCGCTGTGCGTTTAGGCAATCTATGACTTCTCCCCCCGATCCAGCTTCGGGTGCCAATCTTGAAGCAGGTCTGGCAGCGATTAAACAGGGCAATTACCCTCTGGCGATTCAACAGTTAGAGCGATATCTCGTGTCTCAAGCGGGTGCTTTAGAGCAACCTGACTCGATCAAGGCGCGAATGTGGTTGGCGACAGTTTATCGGCGAAGTGGGCAACCTAAAAAAGCGATCGCCGTCTGCCAGCATCTGCATGACAGCCCAAATGCCAAGCTCAGAGAATGGGCAAGCCAGACCTTAAGGGAAATTGAGCAACGCTATCCGACGTTGGACAAGGGGACAAATTCTGATGTTGAACAAACTGCCGATTTAGCCGGATTTGTTCCCTTGCAGGCTGAGACGAATGGAACGCGATCGGTCTTCATTCCCCCAACCAAATCAGCGGCAGCGGATCAGCCATCGGTCAAGAACGCAGGCGCTCCGTTACCCATCCATCCACCCTCCACTGTTAAACAATCATCTACTGCTACTCCACCTCAAGCCGCTTCAACGTGGCGTAGTGCCGGACGATCGCAGCGTTGGCAATCCTTAAATAAACTCAATCCGGCTCGATTGCAGTGGGCAGAAATGGCAACTCCGATCGGGCTTTTCCTGCTGATCTCCAGCGTGTTTGCAGTTTTGAACGGGGTTGGTTTTCTCTGGTTCAGATTCATCACCAGTGTTTTGCACTGGAGCAGTCCTATTCCGTCATTAGAGATTCCAGTCCTACAGATTCTAGTGATTTTGGGTGTGTTGCTTGTCGCCTCTCCCTGGCTGCTTGATGCCCTGCTGAAAGGGTTATATAACCTGCACCCCCTCTCAGCTAACACGCTAGGAGGATATAGCCCAGAAAGTTATCGAGTTATTCAGCGCTTTTGTCAGCAGCAAAAAATGCCGATACCCCGTTTGGGAGTAGTGCCGACCCAAGCCCCTTTAGCGTTTACCTACGGCTCGTTGCGGCGATTTTCTCGAATCGTGGTGAGTCAAGGATTGCTCGATCAACTAGCAGATAATGAAATTGCGGCTATTTATGCAGGTGAACTCGGTCACATTCTGCACTGGGATTTTAGCCTCATGTCTTGGGTGACGATCGTCACTCAAATTCCCTATGCGCTTTATTGGAAGGCAGCAGAGGCAGGAGACTGGCTGCGTGCCAGAAGTGCCCTTAGAAAACGAGAAAGTAAGCTGATGGCGGTGTTGCTCGGCATCGGGGCAGATTTGCTGGCGATCGGGTCTGCCTTTAGCTACAGTTTCTATTGGCTACTGCGCTGGTCAGGGCTGTGGCTCTCAAAACAGCGAGTGATTTATAGCGATCGGGCTGCGTGCAATTTAACCGGAAACCCAAACGGACTGATTCGAGCCTTGGTGAAAAGCACGATCGCGACGGCTCAAACGATTCAACACAATGCCAAAACTGATTATCTACTAGAAAGTTTTGATCTCCTCACGCCTGTAGGATGTCGCAGTGCCCTAAGTTTAGGTAGTGTCTATCCCCATACGTCTTTAGAGTCTTTGCTGGCTTGGGATTTGATGAATCCCGATCGAGGTTGGCTGGTGTTGAATAACTCGCACCCCTTGATGGGTGATCGTCTGCAACGCCTCACTCACTACGCTCTTCACTGGCAGTTAGAGCCAGAAATAGACCTTCCATCAGAACCGTCTCATCGCAACCCGCGATCGGTTCTCTTGCAGGGTGCGCCATTTTTTGGACTCGCGGCAGGATACCTCGTCGCTCAGATTCTCTGGTTTGCGGCTCAGATCGCCTATCGATTTGGAGCGCAGCAAATCTCCTGGCTAGCGAGTGACTACAGCCTCTTTGCAGGCTTCATGAT
The DNA here is from genome assembly GCA_965277365.1 of Phormidesmis sp. Classification (GTDB taxonomy): domain Bacteria; phylum Cyanobacteriota; class Cyanobacteriia; order Leptolyngbyales; family Leptolyngbyaceae; genus Phormidesmis_A. The sequence continues at coordinate 434,260 of CBDICO010000013.1, forward strand.
GATTGGGGTAGGCATCGGAATTTTTCTTCGCTTCAATGCCTTTTTTCCAGAACTCAAAAATCTGGAGCCGAGTCGATCGGCTTCACAAAATGAATCAGACTCGCCATCCCTTATAGACTTGCTGACAAAACCAAATGCGCTGCCGAGCGATCGTCAACCCATCCGCCTCGAAGGAACGCTGCTAGGACGGGCTGGTATCGCCAACTGGTTAGGGCAAGACTTACTCCTGCAAACCTCAAAAGGGTTGATTAAACTACATTACTTGTCGCCGTTGGGCGCGATCGGAAATCTGCTTCCTCAAGTCACCCGTCCCGCCGATCTAGTCGGGCAGTCTGTGCGGGTGACAGGCTGGTTTCGTCGCGGGGCAACTCCCTGGATTGATATGGACACGATTCGTTCAGGGGCACGAATCAGCCACAGTGGGCATCAAGTCTGGTCTACCCTGCTCGCAGGCACCGCTATTCTCTTCGGACTGTTCTTAATCGTGTAGAAGACCGCCACTTTGTAACGATTAGTTGCGCCTGCTGCCCTATAGTGTTACATTCCTTCACAGGAGTTTGATGACCCCAGACGTGGTTCAGTCCTGTGTCTCGCGATCAATGTGGCTAAAGTGTCTCGGTCTCGTTATTTCTCCTTTCAACACAGCAAGCTTGCCAGCCGATCGAGTTTCGATGGCTGGTTTTTATATCTGCTTCTAGGCAGAGAGAAGAGAAGAGCGGGTTCGGTTGATGCAGTGGGGATCACGCTAGAGACAGAAATCTACGACTAGGGAAGTTCAGCGCGATTGAGCGTGGTACTTTAAGAATGGCAGGAACGCCTGGGAGAACAGTTGAAAGTCAATGTTTAGCCTGAGTCCTCCAGCAGTGACCAAAAACTTAAGGAGTTGTCTTTCAGCCAAGATCGTCCTCAACGTATCTGGGGGCATCGTCAGCAGATCGTTGAACGTCTAAATTTTGACAAACTATCTGAGTTGTTACAGTTGGCGAGGAGTTTGGCAGTTTTTCATCAGTCTGTCTAGTCCATTCTCAGCCAACATCAGGTGAACGCTCTCAAAGCAAGTGTATTAGGATCAAAGTCTGGAGGTTCTCACAATGTCTATTCGCTTATATGTTGGCAATTTGCCAGAAGACCTGACGCGGCAAGAACTCGAAGCCGTGTTTGCAGAAGAAGGAGATGGGGTTTCAGCTAAGCTGATTACCGATCGTAAAACAGGAAAGTGTCGTGGTTTTGGGTTTGTCACGGTTAAAACCGATGAATTAGCCGATCAGTTGATCGAAAAATTTAACGGTCTTCAGATTAAAGACAACGCTATCAAAATCGAAAAGGCTCTGCCTCGCACCAAGGAAAAAGAAGACCAGCCCGAAGGAACTACACCTACTCCGGTCAGTGCGCCTTCACCTGGAGGTGCTCGTCGTAAGGGTGGCACTAACAACGCCAATAATAAGACCCGTCGCACGACCACTACGACATCGACTGATCCTGACTCGATTCAACCCGATCCGCGCTGGGCGCAAGATCTTGAGAAGCTCAAGCAACTCTTGGCGACTCAAACCACCAACTCTTAAGAGTCTCAATATCCTTAACGGATGTTCGACTCGTGAGGGTGTTCCGGTATACCGCAGGCGGTTTAGCCTGATTGTGCTGACGCTTATTGGATTGGCAGCAACGTCAAGATGCTTTGTTTCTGCTTCGGTGAGCGTCAACTCGTAAAGTATTTCAGGACGATCGCTGCCAGACTTGATCCTAAATGTACAGGTCAGATTTGAGAAAGGACCCCGATCGTGGGTCCTTTTCCAGTATTCAGGATTTTTGGGGCATCTTTGAGAGAAGAGTCGTTTCGAGTTTCACGCTATGCCTCATGCGAGTGATCAAGCCCCGTTTCCTTGGGGAGCGATCAAATACTCTACGATCGCTCTTATTGCCCTAGTTGGCGGAGTTTGGGTGCTTAATTTGCCCTTTGCTCCGCTCAGATGGATGGTGGCTAAATCGGCACCCATCTTGCTGATGCCCAGTTTTATCAGCATGGATCAAAACTATCGACAGGCGATCGTCAACATCGAACAAGCCGATCAGTTGGTCAATCAAGCCACGTCTCCAGCCGATTTTGAGTTAGGCAAAATCAAAGCGATCGCGGCTCAAAAAAACCTGGATGCTCTGCCTGTGTGGTTTGTGGGCTACTATCCGAGTCAATATTGCAGCTTGTTTCACTGTGGCTGGAACTTTACGATCGATGAGTTTCGCTCTGCCCGTGAAACTATTGCCCGTATGGATGCCACGCTATTTCAGGAAGACAACGCCCGCACTCAGATAGAACAGGCAGATCAGGCGATCGCGGAAGCCCAACAAGCCTATCGTCAGGCAACCGATCAGCCCGGACAGAGTAAAGCGATCTCACAATGGCAGGCAGCGATCGACACCCTGCAAGAAATTCCGTCAAAAACGCTGGCAGGTCGCATGGCACACAATAAGCTCAAAGCCTACGAGCGAGATTTTCAACAAGTCGTTGGATTCACCAAAGACAACACTCGTACCGGAAGCCTGATCACGGTCGCCAAGCAGTTTGCTGAAGAAGCCACCCAATCGGCAAAAAATCCGCCCCATTCTTTAGCCGAACTAGAAGAGATTCAGAAATTTTGGCAGACTGCGATCAATCGTTTGAGCACTATCACGGTCGAAGATCCCGATTATGTTGCAGCCCAACGGCAACTTGTCAGCTATCAGAAATCGTTGAGTGGAGTCCAAGTGCAAATGGAAGCCGAACAGGAATCCGCGCAGGCATTTAACGAAGCTCAACGGCTGAAGAAAAATCTGCTGGCTGTGACAACAAACGACCCGCAAGGCATCGATCGAGGTCGTGTCGCTAGCGAACTACAAGCCATTGTTGATGAGCTAGCCAAAGTGAAGCCCGGCACAACTCAATACTCAGACGCGCAAAAACTAATGAAATCTGCTCAAAATCGGCTGAAATAGAGGCGCTTAACTCTTTAGAATGCTAGGTAACGTAATTTCGAGGTGGGCGATGGCAATCAAGAAAGGTGACTTGGTTCGCGCGGTGCGGGAAAAGTTAGAGAATAGCCTGGAAGCCAAAGCCAGTGATTCTCGGTTTCCGAGCTATATTTTTGATACAAAAGGCGAAGTGATCGATTTAAAGGGTGACTTTGCCTTCATCAAATTTGGCATTGTTCCGACTCCTAATGTCTGGCTGCGAGTCGATCAGCTAGAGCCGTTCGCGTAGGGAATTGCCGTCTAATCGAGAGTCTCAATCGACTGGAATTCGGCTTCGCTCAGTCCCCAACGTTTAGTTAGTGAGTTGAGCGAAGTCGAAAGCTATGAACAACCGCCCTGAGGATTTTATTTTCGTGCAAGTTCCTGAGTCGATCGAACGGATGTAGGGACATCCCCCAAAACGTCCCTACGTGCCTTAGAAGTGGCTGATAATTGCGTCTGCAAACTCAGAACACTTCAATGGTTCGACCGGAGGTTCCATCATGCGCGCTAAATCGTAGGTGACTTGACCCTTGGCGATCGCGGCGCTCAATCCTTTTTTGATCAAATCCGCCGCTTCTTGCCAGCCCATAAACTCCAGCATCATTACGCCAGACAGGATTACAGAACCGGGATTGACCCGATCGAGTCCTGCGTGTTTAGGAGCGGTGCCGTGAGTCGCTTCAAAAATGGCAGACGAATCGCCAATATTGGCACCCGGACCCATCCCCAAACCGCCGACGATCGCCGCCGCCGCATCGGATAAGTAATCGCCATTCAAATTCATCGTTGCCAAAATTGAATATTCATCAGGACGAGTTTGAATCTGCTGAAATATGCTGTCGGCGATGCGATCGTTGACCATCACTTTCTCTTTCCATTGTCCCGTTCCGTGAGTGTCCCAAATCGCCTCTAAGACCGATTTAACCTCCTCACAAATGGCGGCTTGCTTCTCAGAAGTCAGGGAATCATAACCCGGATCGATCTGACGAGCGTTGTCTTCAAAAGACAGATCTGGATTTCTCTCTTTGTTACCGAGAATCCAGGACTCGCGCTCAGTCACACACTCGGCTCGAAACTCACCAATCGCCAACTCATAGCCCCAATCGCGAAACGCCCCTTCGGTGTATTTCATGATGTTGCCTTTGTGAACCAGCGTCACCATTTGCTTCTTTTTAGGCAACCGCAATGCGTGCTGCATTGCCCGACGAACGAGGCGCTGCGACCCTTTTTTACTAATCGGTTTGATGCCGATCCCCGAATCTAAAGGAATCTGCTTTTTGCCGTGTTCGGGCGTGCTGGGAATTAAATCTTCGTTGAGGAACTTGATTAAGCGATCGCCCATCTCACTGCCCTGTTTCCACTCGATCCCCAGATAAATATCTTCTGTGTTTTCACGATAAATAATCACATCCAGCTTTTCGGGTGTTTTGTGAGGCGATGGCGTGCCGTTGTAATATTTGCAGGGACGAACGCAGGCGTAGAGGTCAAAAATTTGACGGAGCGCAACGTTCAGAGATCGGATGCCACCCCCGATCGGAGTCGTCAACGGACCCTTAATTGCCACGCCAAACTCTCGAATTGCGGCTAACGTGTCTTCGGGCAAATACTGATAGGTGCCGTATTGCTCACAGGCTTCATCGCCTGCATAGACCTTAAACCAGGTGATTTTACGCCGATCTCCATAGGCAGTCTTGACAGCGGCATCAAACACCTTTTCAGAGGCGGGCCACAAATCGATCCCCGTGCCGTCTCCGCGAATAAACGGGATAATGGGATAATCGGGCACGATCGGTTCACCCTCTTTGAAGGTGATTGCTGAACCTGTAGCGGGAGGAGTGATTTTTTCGTACATAATTTTGGGAGAGAGTGTCGGGTATATAAAGTGAGGAGCGCTGCCGTTTTGGTAGGCTACCAGAATTTTGTAAAGCCTGATAGACCACGGATTGCCTATTTCTTCATCAATTCTTGATGCTAAATTCAGTAGAACTCAGCAATATCAAAGAATTCTAAAATACGATGAGGTGGCAAGAACTATTTTTGTCGAGAGTCTAGCTCGTCTCGTCCGATAACTTTGTGTCTATTCCTGCTAATGATCGCTGAGAGCCAGTTGTAGGCGACTTAACTGACCAACTGGAGACGTGAATGAAGAAAATTCTTGTAGTCGATGACGATACAACCCTACGGACAGCGTTGACCCGATATTTAGAAAAGCGAGGATACTTGGTTCAAGATGCCGCATCGGGGCTAGAAGCCTTTAGGATTTTTGAAAAAGATCCTGCCGATCTGATTGTCTCCGACGTGCTGATGCCTGAAATGGACGGCTATGAATTTTGTCGTCGGCTTAGAGCCACGCGATCGGGTCAATTAGTGCCGTTTATCTTTTTATCCAGCAAAAGCGACGTAGAAGACCGCGTTCAAGGGCACTCGATCGGAGCAGATGACTATTTGATCAAACCGTTTGAGCCAAAAGAGCTGCTGGCAAAAATTGAGGCACAGCTTGAACGATCGCGCCGAATACACTCTGAAATCATTCGCCTGATGCAACAGTCTAAAGCCATCCCGACTCCGACTCCGACTCCGCTTCCGCTTACCCCTGCCGAAGAAAAAGTCTTTTGGGAAGTCATTCAGGGTTACACCAATAAACAAATTGGCGAGCACTTATTTGTTAGCCCCCGCACAGTGCAAACTCATCTCAGCAACATTCTCAGCAAACTTCAACTAGAAAATCGATCGCAACTCGTTCGGTTTGCATTTGAGCAAGGATATCGGCTGCCCATCGACGAACATTCTTCTCAACAGGAAGTCGCTGAGAACTAAACTGTTGAGATGGAGAAGATTTCTGGTGTCTATAGTCTAAGCCAACTCAAACAGGCGATCGCGGCTGATCTTCAAATTTGGCGACCTCTCGTGTTCACCAATGGCTGTTTTGATTTGCTGCACGCGGGGCACGTCCGATATTTGCAAGCTGCAAAACTATTGGGACGATCGCTGATCGTGGGGCTAAACAGCGATCGCTCGGTGCAGACTATTAAACCTCAGCCAACGGGGGCACCTCTTAGACCGATCGTCCCCGAACTGCAACGCGCCGAAGTGCTAGCTGCGCTCAAATCAGTCGATGGAGTTGTCTTATTTTCTGAGCCAACAGCCGCTCAATTAGTTGAAGCGCTTCAGCCAGAGATCTATGCTAAGGGAGGAGACTACAAAATCGAGACGCTGCCCGAAGCGTCGATTGTTCATTCCTATGGGGGTCGCGTCGAACTGATTCAAATCGAAGTTCCTAGTTCGACCAGTGCCATCATTCGCCGCATCTTAAATCTCTAGCCTTCCCTGCCGCAAACTGGAATAAATCGTTTCATGACTAATCTAGACACCGCTTCGGCTCTCAACATTCCCGCTAGTGTCGCGACTCTGCAATATAAGCTGCGATCGGAGCCAGAGAAAGTTCAGCTACAGATCATCGATGAGTTGATTGCCGTAGGAGACGCAGGTCTAGCGGTCTTAATGGAGTTTTTGCAAGAGCGTCAGCCCGCCTTAGAGCAAGGAAGGACGAGCAAAAATCCGGTTAAAGTCGTCGAGGCAAAAGTTTATCAAGCGCTGTTTAACACCCCTACTACTCAAGTGGCTGATTTTCTTCAGCAGCACTTTCCGACCGGAACAGTGCCCTTACGATCGCAGCACAATCTCGACTATCTTCCGCTCCAGCAGCTTCTCGCAAAGCAAGAGTTTGAGGCAGCCGACAAGTTAACCATTCAAAAGCTGTGTGAGCTTGCAGGGTCTGCGGCAGTGCAGCGTAAGTGGATCTACTTCACCGAGATTGAAAGCCTGTCGTCGAGTGACTTGCAGACTATTAATGCCCTTTGGCTGGCTCACTCAGACGGTCGGTTTGGCTTCTCGGTGCAGCGTGAAATCTGGCTCGGTGTGGGCAAAAACTGGGACAAACTTTGGTCAAAGATTGGCTGGAAGTCTGGCAATAACTGGACTCGCTACCCCCATGAGTTTACCTGGAGTCTAGACGCACCGCGAGGGCATCTGCCGCTATCGAATCAACTGCGCGGTGTTCGAGTGATTGCGGCTCTGTTAGAGCACCCTGCTTGGTTTGAGTAACGAGTCGATCGTCCGTATGTAGAAATATTGAGACAAATATAGATCTTCCAGCCACATCCAGTGTGCAACTCGCAAACTTCAGTAATCTCCCTTGCCCATACTCGTTCAGATGTTAGAGGGCGAGGGCAGTCTTGGTAAAGATGAAGACTGTTCTACAAAGAAGTCTCTTCGATTACAAGATAGTACGGATTTATCGATAGGGGTTGGGGTTGGAATGGAAATCCCTGAAAGCAGACTTTTTTGTCGCTTAGATGGTTTAACGGTTGCAATGCGTGAGCAGCAGCGTCTGTCACAACTGACAGAGTTGGGCTTGCTAGAAACAGATAGCGTTCCAATTTTTGAGGAGGCGACTCAGACCGCCGCTCATTTTTTAGAGTCTCCTATCTGCATCTTGAGCTTAATGGAGCGAGACCGCCAATGGTTTAAGTCGGCAGTCGGGCTGTCTCGATTGGGCTTGATGAATGGTCTGGCAATATCGCGCGAAATGCCTCGTGATGAATCGTTCTGCGTTCATGTCGTAGATAGTCATCAAGTGTTGATGATCGAAGACACGCTCAATCATCGCGCCTTTAGCAATAGCACTCTCACGCAACAGTACGGAATTCGTGCCTATATGGGTGCTCCTCTATTGACTTCGAGCGGAGAGTGCATCGGCTCGTTAGCAGTCATGGATCTGCTGCCGCGACTCTTCACAGTGAAAGACAGCGAATTTTTGGCGCTCACTGCTCGTCTGAGTATGAGTGAGTATGAGCGCACTCATCTCACCAAAACCCACGGAAAGCAAGCCACTGAGATCGCCCTTCAGCCCTCTAGCCCTGCAACTAAGCCCGTCAAATTTGAGCTGCTCGCTCAACTCACTCAAGAACTGAGAACTCCCCTCACGTCGGTGATGGGGATGGCAAGCGTCTTAAATCGAGAAATCTATGGACCTCTGACCCCTAAACAGAAAGAATATCTGGACATCATTCACCAAAGTGGGCAGTATTTGCTATCTCTGGTGAAAGAGATTTTAGAACTGTCACAAATGGATGACACTGCCCAATCGCTGAACTTTTCTTCCGTTGAAATCGCGATGCTTTGTCAGCAAGCCATCAGCAGTTTAGAGCAAGCCGCCTGCCGTAGAGAGCAAACGATTCGGCTTTCAGTCGAGCCTGGGAACCGTCTCTGGATGCTAGACAAACACAAGATTCGGCAGATGCTCTATCACCTAATGTTTAGTGTGATTCAAGTATCTAATGCCGGGAGTCTGATCCGCCTCCACGTCTCTCACAAGGGAGGCGGATTGAGGCTAACCGTTTGGTCGTCTCATCCATGCTTTGGCGACGGACTGGGCTACTCAGAAATCTATACACCTACCGGAGCTGCTGCTCTCATGAGCCTCGACTACGAGGATTACACCAACGGCAATGGGTCATCGGGATATCACCGGATGACAACCGCGATCGCTGAGTATGAAGCCGTGCCAGACACGATCGAGGCAGACGTTCTTCGCCGAAACTTAGGATTATTGTTGAGTCGTCAACTGGCAGAAATGCACGGCGGACAAATTCTCATTCAAGGCGGCTCAGAGCCGGGACATCGGTATGTGATTACACTTCCCCGGTTAAGTGCAACGAGCCAATAAGATGACAACCCTTGCCAACGAGCCGTTTTTGAGGATAATTGACCATAGCCTAAATGCAGCTTGGCTATTATTTTCTGAAGCTTTGGGGATCGCGTATGAATTCGGTTTGGCAACAGGTCACACTCTCTGCGATGCCGCTCTATCGGTGGCGTGGCGCTAGCTATTTGCATCGATTGGTTGGACCGTTGCAAGCGTGGCGTAAGCGCAGTGTGCTGATGCAGTGGGCAGACCCGATCGGAGCAGCACTCCTGAGCACGGTGTTTGGGTTGACTCCCTTTGTGTCGAGTGACTTAACGGGGGTGCTGCTGTTTGCCTGTGGCTGTTATTGGGCACTGTTGACAATCTCAGACGATCGGGGTTTTGACTCAGAGCAAAAAGCGGTTTTAGGATCAGGGTTAACGCCCATTCATCTAATGGTGGGGCTATTTTGGGGAGTCGCCACGATTTCTGCCGCGATGTCTCCTGTCAAGAAATTGGCGTTTACAGGATGGAGTAAGCTCACCCTTTATATTGTGCTATTTTTGCTAGCGGCGAGGGTGTTGCGGTCATCTCGTCTGAGATCGTGGCTAATTACGCTCTTTTTACACGTCGCGCTGCTGATGAGCGTTTATGGCATTCATCAACAGTTTTTTGGAGCAGAGGCGCTGGCGACGTGGGTTGATCCAGAATCTCCAAACGCTGAGGCAGTGAGAGTTTATAGCTTTTTAGGAAACCCAAATTTGCTAGCAGGTTATTTGCTGCCTGCGATCGCGCTGAGTGCTGCCGCAATTTTTGCATGGCGGGGTTGGGTTGCAAAACTTTTGGCGGTGACGATGACGATCGCGAACTTCATGTGTCTCTACTACACGGGCAGTCGGGGCGGCTGGATTGGCTTAGTGGTGTTGATGCTCACTTTATTGGTATTGCTGTTGTATTGGTGGAGTGCGGCGATGCCACGCTTTTGGAGGCTTTGGGCACTTCCGATCGCGATCGGCACCATTGCAGGACTGTTTGTTTTGGCGGTGATTACGATCCCTCTATTGCGCTATCGAGTCGCCAGCATCTTTGCTGGACGGGATGACAGCAGTAACAATTTTCGACTCAATGTGTGGACTTCAGTTCTGCAAATGATTCATGACTATCCAGTGTTTGGGATCGGTCCCGGCGATCCCCCGTTTAAAAAAATCTATCCGCTTTACCAGAGAGCGAGATTTAGTGCGCTCAGTGCTTACTCGATTCTCTTAGAGGTGACGGTTGAGATGGGAATGATTGGGCTATTTTCGTTTTTGTGGCTGTTGTTGGTGACGTTTAATCAGGGATTTATGCACCTGAAGCGGCTGAGACAGATGAGCGATCGAGACGGTTTTTGGCTGATTGGCATCCTCGGTGCTTTAGCTGCCATGTTTGCCCACGGATGGGTTGACACGGTGCTCTACCGCCCAGCAGTCAATACGCTTTGGTGGATGATGATTGCACTGATCGCCAGCTTTTATGCCTACCAACAGACTTCAGACGATCGTTCGATCGCTGAATAAATGATGTCAACCTCCTGATTACGAGAAAGCCTTTCAGATCACATCATCTGAAAGGCTTTTTCGTCAATATCTGAGATTGGATTATTTTGACCCTAGGGATCAATCCAACGATCGTCCCCTTTAATCAAATTAATCAATTCCTCAACGCCATCTGCTTCAGGCACTTTCTTGATCTCGTCTCGACCCCGATAAAGGGAGATCAGTCCGGCTTGCTTGCCCACATAGCCATAGTCAGCGTCCGCCATCTCACCCGGACCGTTGACAATGCAGCCCATGACCGCAATATTTAACCCGGTTAAGTGCTGAGTGGCTTCTCGCACCTTGTGTAAGACTTCCTCTAGGTTGAACAGCGTGCGTCCACAAGACGGACACGCCACATATTCGACCATCGTTCTCCGCAGCCCCAAGGCTTGAAGAATGCCATAGCAGACCGGAATCTCTTTCTCAGGGGCTTCGGTCAGAGAGACGCGAATCGTATCTCCGATGCCTTCTGCCAACAAGGTGCCGATCCCGGCGGTGGATTTGATGCGTCCATATTCGCCATCTCCCGCTTCGGTCACGCCTAGATGAAGCGGATAATCCATACCCAACTCGTTCATGCGCTTCACCATTAGGCGGTTGGCAGCCAGCATCACAGGCACTCTCGATGCTTTGAGTGAGAGTTCAATATGATAAAAGTTGAGCGATTCACAAATGCGAATGAATTCTAGCGCCGACTCGACCATGCCCTCTGGCGTATCACCGTAAGTAAACAGCATCCGTTCAGACAGGGAGCCATGATTGACTCCAATTCGCATCGATTTGTTTTGGTCACGCAGAGAAACCACTAGCGGCTCTAGGGTTTCGTAAATCTTGTCACCAATCTCTTTAAATTCTGCGGGCGTGTATTCTGTGCGATCGCTCTTCGGCTTTTCAAACACATAAAGACCAGGATTGATCCGCACGTTATCGACATATTTCGCCACTTCTAGCGCGATTTTCATGCCGTTGTGGTGGACATCTGCCACGAGAGGCACAGGCTGATAGGTTTTGTGCAGCCGATCGCGAATCTCTTCCATTGCTTTGGCGTGTGCCATGCTGGGCACCGTCACGCGGACAATTTCGCAGCCAATTTCATGCAGTCGTCGAATCGCCGCAACCGATCCCTCAATATCCAGGGTGTCTTCATTGATCATCGACTGCACCGCGACCGGATGACTGCCTCCGATCGTGATGCTGCCAACCGGGACAGGACGGGTTTTGCGACGGTAGATCGTCGAGTCAGTAGAAAGCTCACTAGAAATCGGAGCAGACGGAACGGGGGTTGACAAAGTTTGCATACGGCTGTTGTTAAGATTCGACAGCAAAGAAATAGGGTTGAAGTTCTCTCTGTCTCTCAGATTGCCACAAATAGAGTCATTTTGAGTGGTTTGTAGCGCACAGTGCAAAAGATGCCCCAACTTGCTCACCGAGCCAACGAAACCAAATGTCGAGATTCTTGCTTTACCGAGCCGGACATGGCTGCACTTTGCAGCGTCATAAATGCCCGCAAATCTTCTTTGTCATACTTAGTTGCAAGAAGCTGTCGCAGTTGATTTTCAGCCTCGATCGTCAATAAGCCAGTCATTAGAGCTTGTTGTACCACTTCACGAATTAATGTCATAGGAAAACCCCAGCACACTTTGAGATAGAGCAACGGTCATGAATCTTGCAAGTGAATCTTGTAGGTTTTATAGTGAGTAACCCGAAGAGTTATGCAGTCGGGACGTAAAGTAAATTGATTTATTTCTTTAACTAAGTGGGCGGGGTTTTGTTTCTAAGTCTAAAAAGCTGCGTTTTCATCCATCTTTCACTCCACTATAAGGCGGTCAAAAGATATAAAACAGCTTGGTACAAACAAACAGGTTTTCCATTTGTTTACACAAGCTTTATGAACGCGACGGAGATCAAATCTCAAAAGTTCCCAGTTTTTTGAGAAGCGATGACCCATATTTAGCAACGGTTTCAGAGGATAAGATTCAAGTATCGCAGAGCACTCATGCGATCAATCTAGTACAGTTATTTGAAGCGATATGCACAGTATCTCAACTCAAAGATTATTCAAATACCGATGTTGTGAAAATTACATTTATTCAGATCGCTCGCAAAGTTTCTTGCCTTCCCAATCAGAAAAAGCAATAAGTTTCCTTAATCACTTCTCTTTCAGTTAAAAAGTAGGCAAACTTGAAAAAGTGATTGCTTAAATTAAGGAAGTTCTAGCGCGATCGTGCCCAAGATTCCTTTACGAAAGTCATTGAGAATCTGCCGCGCCGATCGCTCAACGTCTCCCTTATATTTCCGCTCTGCCAAGGCTTCTAAATAGCTTTCTCCTGTCAACTCAGCCGCATCGACTCCATATCGGGTTGCTAGAGAGCGATCGCTCTGCAACTGTTTGAGCAAATCGATCAGCGATGCCGCTACGCGCTGATTGTCGTAGGCAGCTTCACCAATATCGTCACAAATCGCCAGTTTGATCGCCGCTTCTTGATCATTCAATTTGTTGGGCAAAACGCCGGGGGCATCCAACAATTCAATCTGATCAGAAATTCGCACCCATCGCAGTTGGCGCGTGACTCCTGCCCGACGAGAACTCTCAACGACGCGACGATTGAGCAGCCGATTAATCAATGCAGATTTGCCCACATTTGGGAAGCCAATCACGACTGCCCGAATCGGTCGGGGTAACATGCCACGATCGCGCCTCCGTTCATTCACCTGTGCGCCCGCGTTTTGCACTGCTTGGGCGACTGCCTCAATGCCTTTGCCGTGTTGAGCATCGGTAAAGTTGGGTTCTTGTCCCTGCGATCGAAACCACTGCGTCCACTGCTGACGAGTTTGAGCGGGGATCATGTCAGTTCGGTTAAGCACCAACACTTGCCCTTTGCTGCCGATCCACTGATCGACTTGAGGGTGATGCGTGGACATGGGAATTCGAGCATCTCGCACTTCTAAGACCACATCAACTCGCTTAAGCTGCTCAAAGAGCGCTCTTTCTGCTTTGGCAATGTGACCGGGATACCATTGAATGGGGGGAGAAGACATGGGAGGAAGGAGGGATGCGAGTGAATACTGAAAAAGGCTTGCTCTCAATGGCAGACTTCTATCTTAGAGACTTTTCAGCCCCTATCTAGATTCCCTTCATGCTTTTTGCAGGCTACCGTCCCTTTGGTTGATAGTTAGTGAGGTTTCTCTTGCCCCAATTTTCTAAGAGGCTTGCGCCTCGATCGTTCACCCAGGCTCAACCCCCGTTGGAATTTATTGCTCCAGATCTTGATCTCAACGTGGTCAATCTCGTGCAGCGCGTCTTGCCGCTCTGGATGCGATTTAAAACTCCGCTCACTCGCGTTGAAGCCGAAAATGTTGAGCAATTAGCTCACCTCTATCAACAGTTTCAATCGGGCAAGGTGCGGTTACTGCTTGCATTTCGACATCCTGGCGTTCACGATCCGATCTGCATGGGCTATTTGCTGCATTATTTGATGCCCAAAGTTGCGCGACAGCAAGGCATTCGGCTCAAGGCTCCTACTCATGCTCATTTTATGTACGATCGCGGCATTCCCCTATGGGCAGGGTCGTTGGCGGGGTGGCTCTACTCTAAGCTGGGCGGCACTCCGATTCATCGCGGCAAACTCGATCGGGTCGGCTTACGGTCTGCCCGTGACCTATTTGCTAATGGCGCATTCCCGCTCTTGGCAGCCCCCGAAGGTGCAACCAATGGACACAACGAAACCGTCAGCCCTTTAGAACCCGGAATCGCCCAACTCGGCTTTTGGTGCGTTGAAGACTTAATGAAAGCGGGACGATCGGAAAAAGTTTTAATCGTGCCGATCGGAATTCAGTATCGCTACGTCACTCCTCCTTGGAAAGCGCTCGAAAAGCTGCTCGGTGATCTAGAAGCCGACAGCGGACTGTCGAAAGGAATGAACGATGAAAGCGGAAGGACGCAGGAAGGGCATCTTTATCATCGACTCTATCAGTTGGCAGAGCATTTATTAACCGTGATGGAAGAGTTCTATACCCGCTTCTATCATCAGGTATTGCCGACCACTGCCGCAAAATCGTCTGAGATTGAAGGCGTTTCTCCTGGCTCAAATGCAGAGTTTGCCGTTCGATTAGAGGCGTTGCTGAATGTCGCGCTGCAAGTGGCAGAACAATATTTCAACGTTCAGTCTAAAGGCAGCGTCATCGATCGCTGTCGCAAACTCGAACAAGCTGGATGGGATTATGTCTTTCGCGAAGATTTGCAGCTAGAAACTTTATCACCCCTAGAACGCGGACTCGCCGATCGTGTCGCTGAAGAAGCGAACCTTCGCATCTGGCACATGCGTCTAGTCGAGAGCTTTGTCGCCGTCACAGGCAAATACGTCTTAGAAAAGCCTAGCGCCGAACGCTTTGCTGAGACGACGCTGTTGATGTGGGATATGATGACCAAAATTAAAGGCGGCAACGCGTTCAATCGCCCGAAATTAGGCAAACAATGTGGCGATGTGACGATCGGGCAACCGATCTCAGTCTCCGATCGGTGGGACACTTATCACAGCAATCGCCGCGCTGGAAAACAAGCCGTTTCTGATCTCACTCAAGACCTGCAAACTGCCCTTGAACGCATGATCTTTTGATAAGCAGTTATTTAGGAGTCAGGCTAAGACTCAATTACGGCGCTGGGGACTGCTCTGGGGCTGGCTTGGGTTTGCTGCCCGTGTTGCGGACGTTGACAATCTTGCTTAACAAATCAAACCAGAAAGGAGCACCCATCGCGATCGCAATGCCACTCAGTATCCAACCGAGCAATATCTTGAACCCCTCCCAGGGATGCGTTAAAAAAACCTGTGTCGTCAGTCCAATTTTATCGAAGAAGGAGAGCGTCCCCTTTTGAGGTTGATGATTGAGACAACTCGCAAACACCGTCGTCCATTCCTGTTCACCAGTGACGTTCTCTCGGTTGATCGGCGTAGCTGGAGGACAGTCAAATTGTTTTGACAAGTTTGTCGGATTCCAGCTAATCGGCAGCGCTACATTTTTTAGCGCATCATCGGTTTGTTTGCGAATGTCATCTAGCTCTTGACCCAGAGGAGGTCTAGCTCCATTTGCAGGAACCACATCGCTTGCCCGTTTTGTGATCACTTGTCGTAAATTTTCATCGCTCGAAAGACGATTAAACACATGGAAGGTATCGGCATTTACAAACGATGCGATCGCAATACCAATCAGAATGGCAACGCCTTTTGCATTGCGTTTATAAACGCCCGAAGCGCGTGACATAGAGCGATCGAACCACAGTGAAACTTCTTCACGCAGTTGATTAATATCACTCTCAGTTTGCTTGACTCTGGTTTGAGCACGTCTCGCCAAAACCGCCAGACTCTCTCTAACGGCGGCAGGGATCTTAGTCAATCCTTTCTCAATCTCAATGTATGACTGGTAATCTTGATATAGCGTATATTCTTCTTCTGGAAGTTCTCTAATCGCAGCGTTGCGAAATAGATCACGCTGTTCATTGGCTAAGTCACTTAACTTTAGATTTAGAGGAGGGGTCTCAGAGTTGTTATAGGCATCAAGCTGTGCATTCATGGATGCATCTATTTTCTCATCGATCGGCGGCAACTTTGTTTTAATCGTTGCGTAAGCATCGGTGATTTCTTGATAAACATCACTCCCTTGATTCACCATGTCCGCAATCTCAGATAGCGAGGGTTTGAGTCCGCCAGAGATGATCGCCCTTTCGTTATCTTCTCCAAAAATCCCTAGCTTGAAAGACTTTAGACGACCGAGCAAAGGCACTCCTTTCGCTTCAGAATCTGTTGGAGAACTTGCCAAAATGAAGCGATCGAGGCTTTCTCCCATCCGCTCAACGCACGTTTTTAAAGTGGCTTGCCTCGATCGAAAGTCTTTGAGAATTTCGTGATAATCTGTCACCAATCCCACAAAGTTAGGATCGGTGCTTAAATCTGCCTGATCTGGATTTGCCTGCTCGACAATCTGCCTGATTTTTCCAGCTTCCCAGTTATCTTTGAGTTCCTGACTGGTTGGAATCTCGACTCCGCCACTGTCATTGACTTTGTAGGTTCCGACTAATCGGGTTGCAAATTTTTCTAGCCTGACTTCTGTGAGTTTATCGGTTAATTTAGAGATTCCCAATCGTTCCAACAGAGAAGTCGCAAACGTTTCAGCAGAAATGTAGGACGGACCAGTCGCTAATTGTTCTCCATAGGCTCCTCTGCGGTTGCCCGGAAATAATTTTGTAAGCTCCCGAAACCAACGCGCAATGCCTTCTGCGACTCCTTGGTTCACATTTTTCAGCAGTGGGTCGTTATAGAGTTCATCTACCAGGGCTGTGACCTGGGCTTGGTGCTCAGGAACTTCTATGCCTCCACCTAAGAGAATCTCGATCGACTCCTTGAGATGCTTTGCCCGCCACTGCAAGAGGGTGGTGATGAGTTCTTGAACTTCAGACGCAAGCAGACTCAGAATTAAATAAATAAACACTAAGCCGATCGCGACATCTAAAACAAAGGGTAGATTCATGCTCAATCACTCTGGAGGCTAAGTAGGCGTTTGACAAGTCACAGACAAAATATACAGGCTTTTTTAAAGGTGGCTGACTTCCTTAAAAAAAATTAAGCCCCCAATCGCTTGGAGGCTGTTCAAACCGTATCACCGTAGGAGCACCCTACAGAATGTAAAGCATTAGGAAGAGAATGATCCAGACAATATCGACAAAGTGCCAATAGACCTCGGCAGCTTCTACGCCAAAGTGATTTTTGCTGTTGTAGTGGTCGGGCTTGAGCGATCGCCACAGCACTGCCAGCATTAGCACCAGCCCAAAGAGAACGTGCAGCCCGTGAAAGCCCGTTAACACATAGAAAGTGCTGGCGAATAAATTGGTCGTCAGCCCAAATTCTAGATGGAAGTATTCATAGAGTTGTCCGGCTAGGAAAACAGCGCCCATCGCAGCAGTGATGCCAAACCAGAGCCGCAGCCCTTTCACATCATTCTTTTTAATTGCCGTATCCGCGTTGTGGATGACAAAACTACTAGAAACTAGAATGGCGGTGTTGATTCCAGGCAGCAACAATTCGAGGCGAGGGGTCCCGGCAGGAGGCCACTCTGTCGCCACCGATCGAAAAGTGAGATATGCCATAAACAGACCCAGAAAAATCATGCCCTCCGCAACCAGGAAGACGATGACACCTAGGAGTCGAAAGTCGTGGTGTTCTACTCCATGAGCAGCGACCACTTCTTCGTCATAGTGATGATTAAGAGCCGTTTTTGCAGAATCAAGGGTGGAACCTGTCATGAATCTTGCGTCTTGGTAAAGGACAAAAAACGTTGAGGCTTGAATCGAATCTCTTTAGTTCAAACCTCAACTACTTTAACGGTTGTGGCTTTCACCCACTCGATCGCTGGGGTTAGCCGCGACTGCTGGGTCAGGTTTTGCCCGAAGCGTAGAACTTGGACCGGCTGAAAGAGCAGGATCGCTAGCATCTGAGAACGCAACATCGACTTGAGTGGCACGACTGCCCATTCCATAGTCGTAAGGTCCAGTGGCTAAGACGGGATCTGCGTCAAAGTTTTCGACTGGAGGCGGAGAAGTGGTCATCCACTCCAACGTCAAACCCCGCCAAGGGTTATCACTGGCTTTCTCGCCATAAACCCAACTCCAGCAAACATTCACCAAGAATGGGAGAGTAGAGACTGCTAAGAGGTAGGCTCCGATCGTGCATAGTAAATTCAGTGCCGCAAACTTGGGATCATATTCCGCAATTCGGCGGTTCATGCCTTCAATTCCCAATTTGTGCATTGGCATGAATGCTAGGTTAAACCCGACGTAGCTGAGAGCAAAGTGAATTTTGCCCCACGTTTCGTTGAGCATCCGCCCCGTCATTTTGGGGAACCAGTGATAGAACGCGGCATATAATCCGAACACGCTACCCCCAAACAGCACGTAATGCAGGTGAGCCACAATGAAGTAGGTATCGTGAACATGAATATCCCACGGCACAGATGCGACCATTACGCCACTAATGCCACCGATTACGAATAGAGAAATAAATCCCATCGCAAACAGTAACGGGCTTTCGAGGCGAAGTTTGCCGCCCCAGATCGTCGCCAACCAGCTAAACACCTTGATGCCCGTTGGCACAGCAATGATCATCGACGTGATCATGAAAAACATTCGCAACCAGGGAGGAGTGCCGCTCGTAAACATGTGGTGCGCCCACACAATTAATCCCAATCCGCAGATCGCGACGCTGGAATAGGCGATCGCTTTATAGCCGAAGATTGGCTTACGAGAATGCACCGATACAATCTCTGAAATCATCCCAAACACGGGCAGAATCATGATGTAGACTGCCGGATGGGAGTAAAACCAGAACATGTGCTGATAGACGATAGGATCGCCGCCGCCTGTTGGGTTAAAGAAATTTGTGCCCACCATCAGGTCAAACGACAGCAAAATCAGCGCACCCGCTAAGACAGGAGTCGCGACCAGCGCCAAAAATGAAGTTGCTAGCATTGCCCAACAAAATAGAGGCATCTGGTTTAGCCCCATGCCAGGAATCCGCATTTTAAAGATGGTGACGATGAAATTTACCGCCGCCAAAATCGAAGACGTTCCCAATAGCAAGACACTGAGAATCCAGATCAATTCGCCGGGTTTGCCGTTCATCAAGCTCAGAGGGGGATAGGAAGTCCACCCCGAACCGGGGGCACCCACTAAGAAGCTCGACATCAAAAGGATTCCTGCGGGCGGAATCAGCCAGAAGGCGATCGCGTTGAGGCGAGGAAACGCCATGTCTCGCGCCCCGATCATCAGAGGAATCAAATAGTTACCAAATCCGCCCGTTCCCGCAGGCACGATCCACAAAAAGATCATCACCGTTGCATGAACGGTAAATAGGCTGTTATAAACTTCGCGGCTGACAAAATCAGAGGCTGGAGTCGCTAACTCGGTTCTCACCAGCGTCGCCAGCACGCCGCCCAAGAGATAGAAAATAAACGTCGTGACCAGGTATTGAATCCCAATTACTTTGTGGTCGGTGCTAAAACCAAAATATTTGCGCCAATCATTCTTGTCCGGTTCGGAACCGTGGGCAAGAAGATTTGCTTGTTCTTGAACTTGTGCGGCTTGGGTCATAGGAAATGTCAAGGGTTCTCTGTCATTCATCACAGGTCACAGGTGATTTGCCGTTGAGTAACGACAAGTCACCCTAACCACTAGCTCATGGAATGGTGCTCAGAATGGAGTTGCTTGAGAGTGTCTGCGCTGATCCCCACTTCTTTGGCGTAGGGAGCAAGATACTCGGTTTCAGTCATCGTTGCCGGAGTGGTAGCAACGGCTTTGCTGAGTCCTTCAGCGCTAGCAACTTGCTGACTCTGAAGCCATTTCTGGACATCTTCGGCAGATTCGACGACAACTTTAGTGTTCATTGCGCCGTGATAAGCACCACACAGTTCAGCACAAATTAGCGGATATTCGCCCAGTTTGTTGGGGGTGAATCGCACTTCGGTTTGCCGTCCTGGAACTGCATCTTGCTTTAAGCGAAATTGAGGCACCCAAAAGGCGTGAATCACGTCATTTGCGGTGATGTTGACTAGCACTTTCTGATTGAGTGGCACATGCAATTCACCCGTCACGACTTCTGTGCCGGGATAAGTGAACAGCCATGCGTATTGCATTCCGGCTACGTTGACGACAAACTCAGGCGCTCCTGGCTCTGCGCCGCCAATTTTGGGAGACGTAACGCCTAACGTCGGCATGTCTTTTTTCGGCGGCAAATCTTCACGAAGAGCAGCCATGGTCGGGTCTGAATCAACCGCTTCTGCCTGCTGCTGATTGGAAGCGGCTTGAGCCATTAATGTTCCTGCCATTGCTGACCCCGGCATACTCGCCATCTGATGCTCAACTTTGCCATGCGCCATCGCGTGATCCATCGGATCAGCGCCACCGTTTTCGTTGTAGATATCAAAACTGAGGATTGAAATACCCAGAACCATAATGGCTGGGATCGCCGTCCAGAGAATCTCTAAGGGAATATTGCCGTGAACGGGAGGTCCATCTGACTCGTCTCCCGGTTCGCGGCGAAACTTAAATGCCGAGTAGACTAACACGCCTATAACCAGCAGAAAAATTCCGGTCCCGATCGTCATCATCAGGTTGAAGAGACTATCAACACGGACAGATTCTACCGAAGCGGAGATGGGCAAAAGATCATGATTCTGACCGTACCAGAAACTGACTAGGGTCAGAGCGATACCAGCCAGCAGGGTTGTAATCTGACTTGGAATATTCACGATGGGTCAAATCTCACAAACAACTGGGCGATCGCATCAGCGACCAAATGAAGACCACTAAATATAAATCTCGAATTTTAGGGCTTGAATCTGACCTTAGAGAGTGTCTTAAGGCAGATAGATCTACCATACTGCACCTAAACAAGTTCAAGACTCCAGGCTCAAAATCCGTGTTGCCCGTTCGCCTAATTACACGGTAAGCTACCCCTCTCGGTAGGGGGCAACCATTTGACCATCCTTAATAATCTCTTTGGGATCTAGCTGTAAAGGTGATAAAACCTTAATTCGACAGAATCCGCAATCCGAAGAAATTCCGAAAGCCTGCCAGGATTCAGAATTGCGTTACTAAAGTAGACGCTAGAGTAGATACTCGTCGTTTGATTAACTTTTATTTTCAAGCATCAGAACCAAGGCTTTTAACTCATGTCTGACTCTTTCCTGCATCAGCCAGTGGTTTCAACATCTGACCCCACAGTGATTAAAACTTGGGTGACTCGTCTGGTATTTGGGTTGGCGATCGCGACTCTCTTCTTAATGGCGTTAGGCAGTGCAACTCGTGTGATGAACGCCGGGTTATCGTGTCCTGACTGGCCCCTCTGCTACGGTGAGTTTGTCCCTCGCGACCAGATGAATCTCCAGGTCTTCTTAGAATGGTTTCATCGCTTGATTGCGACCTCGATGGGGTTTGCCGCGATCGGGCTTGCCAGCTTAACCTGGTGGTATCGGCGTGACCTTCCGGGTTGGACACCTTGGGCAGCGACGTTTGCCCTATTCCTGGTCATCGTTCAGGGCATTTTAGGGGGGTTAACCGTAACCGAACTATTGCGATTTGATATCGTCACTGCCCACCTGGGAACCGGACTTCTGTTTTTCAGCACGTTGATTGTCATTGGCACAGCCCTTCTACCCCAGCGAGGAACCGGAAACGTTGGTTATTTGAAGTGGGTCGGTCTGACTGCCGTTGTTTTGGTCTACCTGCAAAGTATTTTGGGTGGGCTAGTCTCCTCGCAGTGGGCGTTGCATCAATGCTTGGGCACCAGTCAGCTTTGCGCGGTGATGAACAGTCATCTTGCGGGCGTGGTACCGGCAACGATCGCGACTCTAGCGCTCATCGTCCTGTCTTGGCGGACTCCTGCTTTGCATCCTTCACTCCGCCGTTGGGGAAACCTAGCCGGATTTTGTCTGTTACTGCAAATCACGCTGGGTGTTGCAACTTTCCGCCTTCACCTTCAGGTAGAACCTCTGACCGTTGCTCACCAAGCTGTTGGAGCTTCTTTACTGGGGACTTTGATTATCTTCACGGTTTTGGCGTTTCGAGACGCTCCAGTTTTGAGAAACGCTGAGACGTGAGCTAACGAATTTCACTTATCTTTTTCATTCTTTCCCACTCCTACTCTCAACTCGGACCTTCTAGAGAATGCAAAATTCTGCGCTTCCTGGCATTTCTCGCCACAATCAAGATTTTCTGCACGTCATTCAAAGCTATTGGCAACTGACCAAGCCTCGGATCATTTTGCTGCTGCTGATTACAACTGCAGGCGGCATGTGGATCGCGGCTGAAGGACAAGTTTCTCCGATTTTGCTGGTCACTACGCTGATCGGCGGTGCATTTTCAGCCGGGGCGGCAAACACGATCAACTGTTTGTACGATCGTGATATCGACTACATCATGGAGCGAACTCGCAATCGTCCGTTGCCATCGGGTCGAGTCAGCCCTAGAGATGCGCTGATTTTTGCGACTACGCTGGCAGTGACTGCCTTCGTGCTGCTGACCGTGTTTGCAAATCTGCTGAGTGCTTGTCTCGCCATGTCTGGCATCTTTTGCTATGTCGTGGTTTACACTCACTGGCTTAAGCGTCACAGCACTCAAAACATCGTGATCGGCGGCGCAGCCGGGGCGATTCCTCCGCTTGTGGGATGGGCGGCGGTGACAGGTGATTTGAGTTGGGCAGCCTGGGTGCTGTTTGCGATCGTGTTCATGTGGACACCGCCTCACTTCTGGGCATTGGCGATTATGATTCGCGAAGATTATGCCAAAGTGGGTGTGCCGATGATGCCTGTGGTCGAGGGCAACGAATCAACGAGTTATCAAATTCTCTACTACACGCTGGCGTTAATTCCAGTGACGCTGCTGTTGGTTTATCCGCTACACGTCATGGGCGCGGTGTATGGAACGATCGCGCTATTACTCGGTGGGGTCTTCGTCCAGAAAGCCTGGAAACTAGTCCAGGAGCCGTCTGAACTAATGGTGGCAAAGTCTCTGTTCAAATACTCCATTCTCTATTTGATGTTGCTGTGTGCAGGGATGGGAATTGATAGCTTGCCTGTGACCCATCAATTGACGGCTACCCTTTTCTCTAACCTGAAAATTCTAATAGGGCTGCTTCCTTGGAGCTAATCGCGGGGGCATTGACCGAATGAATTACGACTTTAAAGAATTCATCTCGTCAATGCTCCCTACAATAAGAGAGAACAGCGATAAAGATTTGTATCAAATAAGGGAGGAGTGACCATGGCTCCTGCGGTTCTAATTGAACAACTCCAGAAACGGTATGGCGAGATCGTAGCCGTCAAAGACGTTTCTTTGCAGGTCGAATCGGGTGAAATTTTTGGCTTATTGGGTCCCAACGGAGCCGGGAAAACTACAACGCTGCGATGTTTATGCACCTTAACGGAACCCGATTCGGGAAAAATTGAGGTATCGGGGGTTTCAGCTATCGAGCATCCTCGGTTGGCGCGTCAACGTCTGGGCTATGTTGCTCAAGAAGTCGCGATCGATAAAGTCTTGACAGGGCGAGAACTCCTAGAACTTCAAGCGGCGCTCTATCATCTTCCACGGCAGACCATTAAGCCGCGAATTGCTGAGATTTTGGCGCTGTTGGGGCTAAACGAATGGGCAGATCAGAAGTCAGGAACTTACTCTGGCGGCTTAAAAAAACGCCTGGATCTGGCGGCTGGGCTTCTCCACCGACCCGATGTGCTGGTTCTCGATGAGCCAACGGTCGGGTTGGATATCGAAAGCCGAGTCGCCGTCTGGAACTTTTTGCGCGAACTGCGAGAGCAAGGAACGACTATTTTAATTACGAGCCATTATTTAGAAGAGATCGATGCGCTTGCAAATCGAGTCGCTATCATCGACCGCGGCATGGTGATCGCGTCGGGCACTCCCTCAGAATTGAAAGATCAGGTTGGGGGCGATCGAGTCACTCTGCGGATTCGGGAGTTTTCCTCGGTTGAGGAGGCTGAACAGGCAAAAGTCCTGCTCGAATCGCTGCCGCTCGTTCAAGAAGTGATTATTAATGGCGCTCAAGGAAACTCTCTAAACTTGGTGGTTGTTCCTCAAAGTGAGGCTTTGGTGACCATTCAGCACGCGCTTCAACAAGCCGGATTGCCCACATTTGGCATTGCCCAAGCGCGCCCTAGTTTAGATGATGTCTACCTCAATGCGACGGGTCGCACGTTGCTGGATGCCGAAATTGCGGCGGCTGGAAGTCGTGATGTCAAAGCAGAAAAGAAGCAAAATATGCGGTAAGTAAAGAGTTGAGTTCGATCGACTGACTTAAATTCAAGATTTCTTCCCATTCATCCAAATTTTTTCTTATGAGTCGCACTATTACTCCTCCCCAATCTGAGTTTCTAACCGATCGAGAAGGCTCGATCTCGATTCCAAATTCCACACCTCTCGGTGATTTTATTCAAGAAACTCTGGCACTGACTCGACGCTTATTTATCCAACTTCAGCGTCGTCCTTCAACTTTGGCAGCAGGCATCATTCAGCCATTAATGTGGCTCGTCTTATTTGGGGCACTGTTTCAAAATGCGCCTCAAGGATTGTTTGGTGAGAGCGCCAGCTACGGGCAGTTTCTCGGCGCAGGAATTATTGTCTTTACAGCCTTTGGGGGTGCATTGAATGCTGGATTGCCTGTAATGTTCGATCGCGAGTTTGGCTTTTTGAACCGTTTGTTAGTCGCGCCGCTTGCGTCTCGGTTCTCGATCGTCATGGCATCCGCAATTTTCATTACAACCCTGAGTTTGATTCAGACAGCCGCGATCGTGGTCATGAGTGCACTACTCGGTTCGGGTTTGCCTAATGCGTTAGGATTGGCGCTGGTCGGACTGATTGTATTAATGCTTGTGCTTGCCGTAACCGCGTTGAGCTTAGGATTAGCGTTCGCCCTTCCTGGTCACATCGAACTGATTGCGGTGATCTTCGTTACCAACTTACCACTCTTGTTTGCGAGTACGGCATTGGTGCCTTTGTCGTTTATGCCTAAGTGGTTGCAGGTGGTTGCGACGCTGAATCCGTTAAGTTATGCGATCGAGCCAATTCGCTATGTCTATCTCCACAGCGATTGGAATCTCGGCAGTGTCGTCGTAAATGCCCCGTGGGGAGCCGTTACAATGGGAGCTTCTCTGCTGATCTTGCTGGCATTTAACGTGGTGGCATTTTTGGCAATTCAGCCTTTGCTCAAGCGCACTTTAGCGTAAAGTTCTGAAACAAAGCTCTCAGGAGCAAATCCAAGCTTATTGCGTCTTGGGTAGAATTAGCAGTAAGCATTCATTATTCAGGATTTCCACGGCGATGAAAACCAAACTTGAGATTCAGTCTGTTAAGCCGCTTGCCTGGTTTGCGCTTAATCTTCTCATCGGCTTGGGCATGGCTTCTTTGATTGCCCGACCGTCGATCGCGCAGGTGACGAACGTCGATCCCTTCAGCGATACGCAATCAAAAGATGGTCTTTCTGATATTTTCTCTAACCGCAATGATAGCTCTGGCGCATCGACCAGCGTGCTTAACCTGATACAGCGACTTACCACAGGCGGAACGAATGCGGCTGATTTTCAAGCGCAACAGCAGCAAAACTTAGATGATGCGGCGGCACAGTTTAAAGCACAGCAACGGCAACGCATTCAGGGGCAACCGTCTTCTGTGACACCCGCTCCGATTCAAGTTGTGCCACCTGTTAATGGAACGACTCAAACCCCGTGAGATCAAATAAGTTTTTCAATAACAAACGGTGAATGTAACCTATCATTCACCGTTTTTTGTTTGCTATTGTTGATTTGGCAGATGAACCACATTTTGAAGGTCCGTATCACACTACAAAAAACTTCGCCAGAGAAACACATGGTTACAACTGAATCTGATAGATATAGCCCTACGAAATTGCGTTAGGACGTTGTGTTTCTATTGAAGCAACAGAGAGAGTTAAGCCCTTGTCCTAAAGTATCTGCGTAGGGCTATACATCGAGCTTCTACAAGAGTTTTCGCCTCATCTAACTAAATCCGAAGTGGAGTTATTTGAAGTTCAAGAGGTTATTGATGCTTGAATTGACTCCGGCGAGATAACGCCCGAAGAGCAAGGCTATATGAATGTATTAGGTATTCTCGTTCATGAATACGAAGAAAGGAATGTATTAATTCCAGATTTAAGTAGTATTGAGTTACTTAAAGTACTGATTGATGAATTTGGTTTCAAGCAAAAAGACTTAATCCCTATTTTCAAAACTGAGTTCAATTATGTCTGCAATTCTCAACGGAAGCGTAAACTTACTATAGAATATATTGAAGAATTATCTGACCTTTTTAATGTGTCTCCATCTAAATTTTTAGTCGATCGACATAAGGCACTCCTTAGGTCAAGTTTCATCAGTGCGTTAATGCCGGTTTATTGACTTTCTACTTATGAGTGAGCGTGTAGATTTTAGAGTAGATATTGAAGAAGCTGTGAAAGCACTAAGCCCTCTCATCGAGTGACTTCAGAGCGTTGAATCTCTATGAGTATGAAAGCGTCCTGGTATCGATTATCGATAAATTTACAACAACCGATAGAAGAAGAACACAGGGGATTCGGTTGTGGAATTCATTTAAATAACCACAATACTCCATTCAGTTAAAGTATGCGCCCACAGTGTTGAAGAAACTTGTACCTGTTGAAAAAAACTGTCTGGTTCATGGCTGAAGATTGGTGTAGAACTAAACACCACGGGAACTTCTGGCTTTATGAGGGGAAGATTGCAGCAATTGTTGGACCTCCTTCAAGAAATGCGTGGCTTTGAGTACTATGTTGTTTCCAAAAAGTTTCAGTGGTTACTATCTGAAAATCACCATGATACTTTGACGGCGGTTGGTCAACTGATGGTTGAGAAATTGGAGTGTTTAAGAACAAGGTTAATAGAACTGTCCAATATAATCTCTGAGACAGGTATATGAAGCAGACGGTATCAAAATCTTGTTGGGAATACAAGGTCTACGTGCCCTGATGAACACGATCGCCACCCTCCAAATCGTCAGTGAAGACAACTCCTTAAAAAATGAAGACAAGTTTTAACGTCCAGTCAGCTTCGTCGCGGATGAGATCGATTTGACGAATGAATTCTCGGAAGTAAAAGCGGCGTTCGGGTTCGGAGAGGTCGAGCCAAAATTGAGGAATCGAGACAGCTTGCGCGATCGCCCTCAAATTGACGGGCGGCAGTTGGGCGAGTTTGCCTTGCAGTTGAGCAATCTCAGTGCGCAGAGTATAGGTACGCAGGTCTGCGCTTTCGGTGTCGAGAATGCCGCTTTCAATCAAGCCGGGAAGCTGAGTGAGAATGGCTTGCTTGGCAGCGATCGCGCCTCCAATTCCCTGTTTGACGAGGTTCATATCGGGCATATTGACTTCTGCAACGGCACGAGGCAAATCATCACAAATGCGCTCGATCGTCGCTTGCAAAATCTCCTCGTAAGCGATCGCTTTGCACTTCGGCTTGTTGGGGCAGCGAGTGGGACGCAATACAGATATTCTTTTGTGTCTTTGCCGCGAGGTGCGACGCGAGTCACGGTCATCGGAGACTGACAGGTTTCGCACACTACTAATCCGGCTAGCGATCGGGGCGCACTAGCGGTGCGAGAAGGAAGACGACGATTTCGCCGCAGTAATCGATCAATTTTGAGCCGCTTCGTCGCGAGAAAGAATTCCGGCATGAGTATCAGCAACTACGTCTCCGGTTTGATATTCTAAGTCGCCTCGATAAACAGGATTGGTTAGCCACCGTTGCCCTGTAGAGACCGAGATTTTTTTGCTATATTTTTCTCTAGATAACGCACCGCACCCCGCAACGATCCGTAGAGCAAAAATTGCTCGAAGAATTCTTTGACGATCGGCGCGGTTGCCCGATCGACCACATAGCGATTTTGCTGCGTCGATAGCCATAAGGAGCTTTGCCCGGTGGTGGCATTGCCTTGACGCGATTGCGGGCATGTCCTTGACGAATGCGACGGCTGCGTTGACTCATCTGCATCTCTTGCAGCAGATTGAGGAGGTCAGCCCGCAGATCAGAATCCGTCTCGATCGGTCGATTGGAGGAGGATGCAGACTGCTCGATCGTCACTAAACGAACTCCGAGCGCTTCTAGATTGGCAAGACGATCGCTGACTTCTTGCACTGAGTCGCCCAACTCTTCTAATCGTCGCACTAACAATAGTGGATTGGCTCTATCTGACACTCGGCTAAAAGTTGCTGTAGCTGCGGACGAATTGCCTTTTCGGTTGCGATATCTTGATAAACCTGATCAACTTCCCATCCCCAGAGTGTACGATCGGGCGTTGATTCTAATAACGGATCGCTGTAGAGATAGGCAATAATTTTCATGGATGGGGTAGCGTTGCAGTCTCTATTCCATTTTGACTTATCTTTCTCCTAATTCGATGATCGTGCCATCGGGATCTTGGAGGAACAGCGCCGATCGTCCCGATGCGCTCATTTGAAACTCGCATCCATAGTTGAGAAGCTGATCTTTCGCTGCATTAATATCTGCAACTGAGAAGGCTAGATGGCGATTGCGTCCCCATTTCTCGGAGTTTTGCACGTCCGATTTAGCGGCGGCATCTGTGATCAGATGAATTTGAAAGTCGTTGATTTCGTACCAGGCTCCCGGAAATTTGAGGGCACGATCGACTTTTGTCAGTCCCAAAATAGACCCATAGAAGTGCTCGGATTTTTCTAAATCAGAGACGAGAATCGCCGCGTGAAGAAATTGTGTGATGTGCATAGCGGGTTCGATCGATCAGTGGTTTTCTAAATAAAAGCTTGCAAAGTGAGAACAGGAAGTAGTTTCGTGTCAATAGTGAGTGAATCATATCAAACCCTATGTCTCAGATTACTTTATTCAGCGGACGCGCGATTGAGTTAACCAGATCTATCACACAGTTGAGCCTCAAGACTACGACGATCGTCACCCCGAAGCTCACAAGCAACTGCCCCTATTTTGGAACGAAATGACCGATCTCCGCCTGACTCCAGATTTCGCTACCTTCTATTAATGGATCAGTCCTAGCTCTCTCCGTAATATTACGATTCCCATTCAGTTGCGCCTCTAAGCTTCAGTATTTTCCATGTCTGAAAATTTGCGGAGGGAGCCTACTCTGTAAAACAGATTAAGGAGGCGTGAATTGGTTTCTAAAACCGCTGCGCTCACCTAAACTCTCAAATCTTCAGGCAATTTTTTATCAACGATCGGCTTTCTAGCTCGTAGAAGTACTCAATGCTTCAGTATTAACGTCGTAAAAATACTTAAGTAAGTTAGCTTTAGAGTCATGGCTACATAGGAATCTTAAGTATGAGTTCGGATTACCGATAGGAGTAATTGAGGAACACTTAAACAAGTCTGCTTTTACCAATGAAGCTAAAGTACAAAAGATATTTGTCTGTACGAGTGGAGAATGGATAACGGACAATGCACACGATTCAACCTCTGACGCTACGGCACAACTTCTCTTGGACTTTTCTTGGCAACGTGGTTTATGCAGGTTGTCAGTGGGCAATACTTGTGGTGCTTGCCAAATTAGGAACACCGGAGATGGTAGGGCAATTTACTTTAGGACTGGCAGTGACTGCACCTATGATGCTCTTGTGCAATCTGCAACTGAGAGCCATTCAAGCCACAGATACTCAAGGACAGTATCAGTTTGCAGATTATTTTTTGTTGAGGTTGGTGACTACTACCTTCGCAGTGGTAACGATCGTGGGAGCAATTCTTTTAGGAGGCTACCAAAGTGACACGGCATGGATAATTCTCACAATCGGCATTGCTAAAGCGATCGAGTCTATCAGTGATGTCTTCTACGGGTTTTTGCAACAGCAAGAGCGGATGGATCGTATTGCAATATCGATGATTGGCAAAGGAGTTCTGTCGATTGCAGTTTTATCGACTGCACTTTATCTAACGCGAAGTCTAGTTTGGGGCGTAATGGGATTGGTCGCTGCATGGGCAATTGTCCTAGTTTGGTATGACATCCCAAATTTCTACACCATGCAAGGAATTTTAGAGAAAGACTCTCTGAAATGCTCTTCTCTCTTCAGCCTCAAATGGCACACCAAAACATTGCTAAGGTTATTCTGGGTTTCGCTACCGCTTGGTTTTGTAATGATGTTGATTTCTCTCAATGCCAATCTACCTCGCTATTTTATTGAGCATTACTTAGGACAGCGAGACCTTGGCATTTTTGCAGCAATGGCATATTTGCAAGTTGTTGGAACCACAGTTATATCCGCATTAGGACAGTCTGCAAGTCCTCGATTGGCGAAGGGGCTGCTTCAGAAAAACAATTAGGATTTCGCAGATTACTTCTCAAACTTGTGGGGATTGCATTTGCTTTAGGGTTGTTTGGAGTGCTAGTTGCTGTTTTTGCTGGGCACGATGTTCTGAGTCTGCTCTACAGCCCTGAATTTGCAGAACATTCAAACTTACTCGTTCGGTTGATGATTGCCGCAGCGCTCTCGTACATCACCTCGATTCTTGGATATGCAGCCACTGCAAAACGGCGAATTCGCAAACAGCCGATCGTCTTGCTGACCACAGTTCTGGTATCGGCTTTAAGCTGCTACTGGCTTGTCCCAACGGCAGGTCTGTTAGGTGCTGCTAATTCGGTAGTGATCACTTCTGCCATTGCAATGATGGGCTACTTTTGGCTTCTGATTTTTTAGTCTTCCCCCTACTTACGGTTCAACTTAAGTTATGACGGATACAGATTTTATCACGAGGATTCTTGCTCCTTATCAACCTCAACTTCCGACGGAAGATCTGGTGTTAGAAGTCAACAGACTCTATCATGCCGTCGAAGCTCAAGACTACGACGATCGCCACCCCGAAGTCCATGAACAACTGCCCCCAATCTGGAAAGAAATGACCGATCGTGCAGTTAAAACTGCTGAGGTAAAAGAATGGAGAGTTCTAGACTTCGGTTGCGGCACTGGCTTTGAAGCTGAACAACTACTCCGCTACTTGCCTCAAGGCAGCATTGCTCAATTAACTTGTTATGATCCTTCTCCAGAAATGCTTGATCGCTGTCGAGCTAGAATTACTCCTTTATTTTCAGATACAGTATTTATTTCTGATTTAAGCAGTCAATCAGACAGTCAACAAGCTTACAACTTACTTGCAACCAATTCATTGCTGCACCATTTACCGAATCCGCTCGGTGTGATCAATCATCTGTTACCTCAACTAAGTAAAAATGTGGTGTGGTTAGCGGGACATGAGCCTTCTAGCCGCTTTTATAAGAATGCTAAATGCGCTCGGTTATACAAAGATTTCTTACAGCAAAGGCAGTGGAGCCGGTTTTTATCAATTGAGAACTACCTCACCAAAATCAAACAATTAGTTGGATTAGAAAGCAATCCTTCAAAGGAAGCAGCTAAAGCCGCTTTTCATAGAGGACTGTTTAAACAACAACCCTCTTCATTGGTAGTTGAGCGCTTAGTCGATTTCCATGTGGCTCACTCTCTTGAAGAAGCGAGTCAAGGGCGAGGGTTTGATTTTAAGATTATGCAGCGAGAGTTTGCAGATTCCTGGCAGCTTGAGTGGGTCAAGACCTACTCATTCATGGGAAGCTTTTATGAGCAAAATTTGTCAAGTCGCTGGTCTGATGCTAGTCGAGAAATGTCCCAAAAGTTTCCTGACGATGGGGCAAACTTTTGCACAGTTTGGAGACGAAGTTAAATGAGAATTCTTCAAGTCGTCGGAGGCATGAACCGACACGGAACAGAAACGTGGTTGATGAATGTATTGAGATCGATCGATCGCACCAAATTCCAAATGGATTTTCTGGTACATACAACAGAGCCACAAGCTTATGCTGAGAAGAGTATGTAAACCTTTTTGTGTCAACCCACAACTCGCTCTGAGACTCTAAGCCTTGCCACGACATCGCTTCAAGCCTCTAGACGGCTAAAATCGCTCAATAGGCTTCTAAATCGCTTGAAACGTTGGCTGTGGGGGAATTTCGGTTGGGTTGCGAGTCGCGAGCTGACACAAACATAAATACAGATCCTATGAGATGAGATTCGATCGCTAGGGAGCTGAGTTATTCCCTGCCTAAACCCTTCAAAACCCTGGGCATATGCGAGAAATCTTAAGCAGATTTTAAAGCAGGGTTCCTATGACGTTGTGCATAGCCATATTCATTATTACAGCGGCTTTGTTTTGCGATTGGCACATCAAGCGGGTGTTACTTTGAGGATTGCACTTTGACAGCGGGTACGATTCCGCCTAACCCGATGGCGCTGCTCAAGTCACAGAGGATCGCCGCCGTGATTGAAGCGGCAAAAGCAGATTATGACTTTATCATTATCGACACGCCCCCGATCGCCCTCGCCGCAGATGGGCTGACTCTGGGCAAATTGACGGATGGGGTGCTGTTGGTTGTCCGTCCTGGAGTGGTCAATACAGGTGCGCTCACGACTGCGAAATCGCTTTTAGAGCAATCAGGTCAACACGTTTTGGGCATGGTGATGAACGGCATCATTTCTAGCAACGAATCGGGCAGTTACTACGGCATTGATCGCTACTACGGCTATCGCGTCACGCCTGAGCTCAATGGTGCCAAAGTTTCTGCTAAGTGAACTTTCTCCAATTTTACAAACGGACAGTCCGCCGCACATTCGTGTATTTACTCCCTAAACCCTATGACTTCTCCCATACTTCAACACAGCCTCTTGCTGACGATCGTATTAGCGACGACTCTTCAAACCTCTGCATCGGCTCAGTCTTTATCCACGTTGCCTCCTCCTTTGACGGCAACAACCAGCTCAACTGAACCTCGGATCTACTTCTTGGGACCCGGAGATGTCCTAGATATTAAGGTCTATGATTACGAAGAATATACCGGAACACAGGTCATATTGCCTGATGGAACGATTACGCTGCCTTTGATTGGGAGATTGGTCGCTACCCATAAAACGCCCGATGCACTAACCCAAGAGGTTACAGCTCGATTGAAGCCATTGCTCAAAAATCCAGTCGTGACGATCGGTCTCAATAAACTCCGACCGCTTCGGGTGAACGTGTCCGGTGAGGTGCAGCGTCCGGGTCCAATTCAACTGCAAAGTTTGGCACCCGTGAATGCGAGCGGCGGCACCAATCAAGTTCTCACCCCGACGCTCACAGAAGCACTCCTACAGGCGGGAGGTGTGAATCGCAATGCAGATATTCGTCGTGTGGTGCTGAGGCGATACAGTCCCAATGGTGATGCGGCTCCAGTGATTGTGAATTTGTGGGACGTGCTGCGATCGGAAAACGCCTCTACAGATCAGACTTTGATGGATGGTGACACCATTTTTGTGCCCAAGGCAGAGGGTGACAATTCGATAGACCGCCGAATCATGGCGCGGGCAGTGTTTTCTCCCAAAACGGTGCGAGTGCGGGTGGTTGGTGAGGTGCAAAAGCCCGGAGAGGTAGAGGTGCCGCCGGATAGTACGCTATCTAGCGCAGTGGCGATCGCGGGTGGTCTGACTGAGAAAGCAAGGCTGGGTAAGGTAACGTTTGTGCGGATGGATGAGAATGGCAAGGTCGATCGCCGCGACGTGGATCTGCGAAACTTGACCGATGATCAGCAAGTCCAGGATGGGGATGTGTTGATTGTTCACAAGAGCGTAGGGCGTAATCTGTTAGATATTGGGTCACAGTTGTTGAGTCCGTTTGGGGTCTTTCTAAATATTTTTAGGTAAATTTCTCAAGAATTGGTGGCTTTGGGTTGTAGATTTGACGCACATCGATTCCATACGAGGCTAGAGAAAATAACTTGGATAGACTAAGGAGCTTAAGCCCCTTGTTTTGCATGATCTTTAAGATGAAGGGAACCCTATTGGACGGTTAGGGTTGTAAATCGGAGGTTGATTCAGAGGAGATGATGATGGGGGCTGAAGAACAGGTGAGTTGGGCAGAGGTCTAATCGGTGGAACCGTCTGTAGAGGCGGATTTTGAATTGGAGGCAGACTCTGCTCTTTAACTTGAGAGCGAATAATATTAATAAACAGAATATTTCGTTGAGTATCGATGCAGCCAATAATGTCAGGATTTCTTGAGCCACTGGGCAACTGAAAAGAAGTTAGCGATGAGATACCCGACTGGGGAACGTCGAAATTGTGGGAGCGTCCCGATCTCGAAAATTCATATCCACTTTGCCCACCAGGATGCGGAAAATCAAAGCCATCCGATCCCAATCGCGAACCATTGAATCCGCTTCCACAGGCTGAATCTCGATCGCTAAAATCGCCCACGCGAATCACAATTTGACTGTCTGAATTGCGAAATGAGCCACTTTGTTGCAGAAGTATTGGAGGTAAACCAAAGTCTTGTGCCATTGCAGAGGTTGAAACTAGGGTAGACGCGATTAGTGCCGCACACAACTCCGCAGGAACCGCCAGCCCCAAAAGACTAAATTTAGTCGGTGTAGATTTCATCGAAGTGTCTTTTTGAGTTAATACTGACTGCTAGGGCAATCCCTGACGCTTTATGCACCCGTTTAGAAAATCTCAACCTTTCTCCTATGCGTTCTCGTCAAAGCCTGTTAGAAATCTTTTCAACGTTCCTCCAGTTTGAGGGCGATCGTGTGTCTACTTGGGCGATCGATGCTCGATTAAGACGCAGGATGCAGCAATGTTTAGAGCATTCCAACCCTGAAACGTCGAGTAACTTTTGGGCGCTTTATTGGTACAAACTCTGGCAAGAGGATGCAGGACGCGATTCAAATGCTCACTTGACGGCTTACCTACAAGAGACTTGCTACTGGTCAGCCCAAAAGACAATGACGAATTTTGCGCTGACGCAATATACACTACCCGATTGTTTTCAGGTGGCGATCGCCAAAGTTCAAAAAGTCCTTCAAGGATTTGATCCACAACAGGGATTTAGTCTCAAAAATTACGCTAGCGCTATCTTTACGAGTACGATTCGAGACACGCTAAGGCAACGCCAAGAAGTTGACATTTGCACAAATTGGGCATTGCTGCGAAAAGTCAGCCAAAAACGCTTAGTCGAGTCTCTGCAAAACGTCGGATTGTCTGTGGAAACGATTACAACTTATATTCTTGCGTGGAGTTGTTTTAAATCTCTCTACGTTCCCACTCAAGAGACTGCAACACGCAAACTTCCCCGTCCTGATGAGGCAAACTGGGCAGCGATCGTGCAGCGCTACAACACTGAGCGTCCTCCGTCCCTACCCGCAGCCAAACCCGAAACACTCGAAAAATGGCTGAATATTTGCGCTCAAGCCGCTCGATCGTACTTAAATCCTAATCTCGTCTCGATCAATACGCCAAAAGCAGGTCAAGACACCGGAGAACTGCTAGACGATGTGCCCGAAAGTTCTAGAGAGTCGCTTCTCGCCGATCTGATTGCTGACGAAGAAGATCAGACTCGACAGGAGCAGCGATCGCAGCTTAATCAAATTTTAGAGGCGGCGATCGCGCAACTCGACTCGGAACTTCAAGCAATTTTGCATCTCTATTATCGAGAAAATTGCACCCAGCAACAGATGGCAGAACGGCTAGAAGTTAAGCAATATACGGTTTCTCGTCGTCTCACTAAAGCGAGAGAACAACTGCTCAAAACTATAGCGATTTGGAGTCAAGACACGCTGCATATTTCCCTCACGTCAGCCCTACTTCAATCTATGAGTCTGGTGATAGAAGAGTGGCTTCAACAACACTACAAGCCGAATTCGTAAAGAACGCTTTCATTTCATCTGGCTACTTGACTCAAACATTTTCTACGCTCGGAGTTGTCTTAAGCTATGTCTCTCGACCTTTTACTCACCCTTCCTGAAGCCGACCCGCAGCAAATTTGGCGGCAAACTCAATCGTTTGCGATTCCCCACGATCGCTGGAACGCCTATCTCAATCAACTTTGTGTGACTGCTTTGCTGCCCTGGCTGCGAGAAGAATCACCCCAGGCAAAAATCTGGACGAATACGGCAGCAGTTTCTAGCATTTGGTCACTGGTCAACGGGACGGCATTCGCCCTCAACGGGCTTCGGTTGGTCATCATGCCTACCGAAACGATCGACCACGACGAACTTCGCATTCCTCAAGAGTGGGTTGATTTGCCGAGTTGGGCAGCCGATTATTATTTGGCAGTTCAGGTCGAACCCGATGAAGGCTGGGTCAAGGTTTGGGGCTACACCACTCATTACAGGCTGAAGACACGAGGGCATTATGATGCTGACGATCGTACCTATTCTCTCAGCGAAGATGATTTGATTTCAGATCTCAATATCCTATGGCTTTCTCGCGAGTTAAATCTACCCGAACCAACTCGCGCCGATGTTGCCCCATTACCTGCGCTGTCTCTAGAACAGGCGAATAATTTGCTCGCTCGGCTTGTCAATCCGGCGATCGAGCCTCGATTAGCGGTTCCCTTTCATCTGTGGGGCGCACTGTTAGAACATGGTGGCTGGCGACAACAGCTTTCTCAACGCCGACAGGGGCTTCCTGCTCAAACTTCCGTGCTGCAATGGCTCCAGACTGGCATTTCGGCACTGGCTCAACAACTCGGCTGGGAGCAAATCGAGCTTCAACCCGCGTTGTCGGGCGCACGCGGCTCAGAAATTTCAGCCCCCATTCCTGTTTTGTCACGGCGATTAGCGATCGCGGGTCAGGCATACGATTTGCAAGTGATTCCGCAAGCCGAATCGAGTTGGCGTTTTGAACTTCGCAATACGGCTCCCGGTGGATTGGTGCCCGGTGGCTTCAAATTACGATTGTTGACCGAAGATTTGCAGTCGTTTGAAGGCAACGAGTCGATCGCGCAAACGGCTGTCGAAGTCCTTTTCATTGAGGTCGTTCTTGAAGCAGGCGAAGGCTTAGTCTGGGAGACTGAACCGATCGCAGAAGGGTTCGATCGAGAAATTCTACGCTTCTAGCCAAGCTGGAAACCATTATGAGACCAGATGTTAAGCTACTAATCAACGAGTCGGTGATTGTCCATAAAACGAGATCAGGTATGGTCGATTGTGACAGCCCATCAAGCTGAATTGAGAGAACTAGCGTGAAATCTCTCGATCTTTTTGGTTTGGTTGCGCGAGACGAGGCGACTCCTGATAGGGATGTCGATTCTCTCGTCGAGTTCGTTGAACCTAATGGATTATTTCAACTTTTCGCTGCGCAAAACTATTTAGAGAGTTTCCTAGAGTGCCTAGTGGATTCAGGAACTCAGAAGGCTTTGAGAAAGCATCTACGAGAGCCTGTGCTCAAGGATGTGTTTATGTCCTGTAGAAACTGGCAGTTGAGAATGCAAGATATCTTCACTGCCATTGCCGAGATCCAGCAGCGCACGATCGGGATGACATTTGTGACTTTTGAAGACGATGCGACGATCGTAAAAGCTGTCCTCTACAATCTAGAGTTTGAAGACGAAGAGATTAACGCCTTACTCCGATCGTTTACTCAAAAAGAACCATGCTAACCAACAAAGATTTAGCTACCTATCAGGCTCTAGACACAGATCACAAAATCGAGTTAGTCAACGGAGAACTTATTGTCATGAGTCCGTCGGGCTATGAGTCGGATGAAGTGGCTGCAAGAGTGATCGGCAAGTTATTCCCTTACGTTGATGAAAACCGATTGGGGAGAGTTACTGCTTCCGGTGCAGGCTTCACGCTGCCTAACTCAGATACTCGCGCTCCTGATGTCTCGTTTGTGCTGGCAGAGCGAATGCGTCGCAGTTCTCGCAGTTTTGCAGAACTGGCACCTGACTTAATGGTGGAGGTGAAGTCACCGACCGACAGCCTGACAAAGCTCAGAGAAAAGATTGACGGGTTTCTCAGACAAGGCACTCAGATCGGCATTTTGATCAACCCAGAAGAGCGGTGGATTGAAGTCAAGCGATCGTTTGATGGTACTCCGATCAGGCTCACCGATGGCGATGTGTTGACGATTCCCACGCTGTTTCCGGGTTGGTCAGTCCCGATCGTGGAACTGTGGTCGCCAGAATTTTAATCTTTTATAAAGTTGCAAAATCGTAGCTCATGAATAGTTTTAAATCTCTTTAGAGACTGTGTGGAAACCAGTTCAGAATGACTTGATTCCGCTAGTGCCGCAATTACAGAATTTATTAGAGCGTGAAGCGGACAGCGAGTGATCAATTTTATGGGCAGATCCCACTCAGATTGTGGTCAGAACATCTGATCTACAACCTACAATCAAGTCATGGAAATTCTCTCGGTTAGCCTTAAGAACTTCAAATCTCACAGCGATCGCCACTTTTCGTTTCAACCAGGCACTAATGCCATCTGCGGCGAAAACGGTGCCGGAAAGACGAGCATTCTAGAAGCGATCGCCTGGGTGCTGTTTGACCATAAAGGTGACTACAAGGTCGAAGACTTGATTCGCAATGGGGCGGCGAGTGCCCAGGCGCGAGTTGCATTTATCTCCAGTCACGACCAACGGACTTATGAGATTCAGCGCTGTACGCGATCGGGCTATACACTTTTTGATCCCCAAATCGGAGAAAAACTTGCCTACACTCGCATTCGAGAAGAAGTTTTACCCTGGCTGAGACAGCATTTAGGCGTGGCAGTGGGGACTGATTTAGCCAAACTGTTTTCTAATACGATCGGAGTTCCGCAAGGCACGTTTACCGCCGACTTTTTGCAAACTGCCGAGAGACGCAAGCCGATTTTTGACGCAATTCTCAAAGTCGAAGAATATCGTCAGGCAAATCAGCAAATGCTGACGCTAGAGAAATATGCAAAATCTGAGTCAGAAAGTTTAGAACGCACGATCGCCCATTACGATGAAGCGCTCGAAGAATGGGCGATCGTCACTGAAAAACAGCAAACGGTTGGTCAAGAAATTGCAGAACTCAATGCCGAATTA
The DNA here is from genome assembly GCA_965277365.1 of Phormidesmis sp. GTDB lineage: Bacteria > Cyanobacteriota > Cyanobacteriia > Leptolyngbyales > Leptolyngbyaceae > Phormidesmis_A. Next base: position 472,938 of record CBDICO010000013.1, read on the forward strand.
ACCCAATGGCAGCAACGCTTTAATGAACTGCAAGCCGAACAAGCACACCTCAGCACTCAAGCGGCGCAAATGCAGCAGTTGACCCGCGAGTTAGAAAAACTATCGGCTCAGATTCAGTCTAAAAAACTAGAGGTCGATCGGCTCACACTAGATTTTCAGCAAGCTGAACAATCCGTTGAAATTTGCACCACTCATCGCACGAGTTATCAAACCTTTTTGCAAACGGAAATAACGCTACAAGAGCTAGAGAAAAATCGCGGGACGCAACAGGCTTTAATGCAACAGCGTCAAGGACTAGTGAAACAGGAAAGCGATCGTCAAACCAAACTCGCCACGATTGCTCACCAGTTGGAGCGGCGATCGCAAGTTGAAGCAGAAATTCAACGTCTTGAGCCTTTAGTTCAACATCAAATTAAATTAGACCAGCAGCAGCAAGAATTTAATCAACAGCTTCAAACCTGTCAAAGCTGGCGACAAACCATTAGCCGCGATCAAAAACGTCTGACTCAACTCGAAACCCGCCGCAAACACCTAGGGCAAGAGATTGAAGACTTGGAGGCATTTGGCGCGATCGTGCAAAAAATTCCGCAACTCGAAGAACAGCAGCAGCGCTATCAACAACAACTCAGCCGCATTGATGCCGCGACTCAGTTTGAGGCTGACCTGCGGCACATTGTCACCCAAGCCCAAACCCGTGAAGGCATTTACACACATCATATTCAATCGGCGACGACAACACTCAAAGAGCTTCAGCAAGCGGCTCCGAAATGGGCACCTCACTTGACCGAAGTGTTGGCAACGTTAGGCAACGGATCAAAGCTGCAAGGGCAACTGATGTCTGATCTGCAAGGCATTTTAGAAGATTTGTCTGAACAGCTACTCGCCGATCGCTTAAAGCAACATCTCCAACAAGTTCAAGCCCAACTGCAAACGGCGCGTCAACAGCAAATCCAGTTTCTCAGTCTCGATACTAAACTTGATGCTGAAGAAGCCTTAGCTGCCGAAGTTGAAGACGTGCGATCGCAGATTCTCAACGGTCAAACTCAACTCACCCACGAGCCAGACTTACAGCAACAGCTAGCGCATCTCAACGGGCAGCTTCAAGAACTCGATGATCCCCGCGGCAAAACCCGATTATTGCAGCAAGAATTGCAGCAGCAGACAACTTTAGAAGTTCAGCAACCTAAACTTCAGAGTGCTTTATTAGAGATTCAGAACGCGATCTCGCACATTGATGCTCAACTCGCTGCATTTGCAAATCTTGCCGAACAGATTCGTGAACAGCAGAGCTTACGGGACGAACATCGCGCCACGCATCAGCTTTATCTTGAGCATCAGCAGTCGGCAAACAGCTATCGCGGTCGCAAGCAGCAGCTAGAAGACGTGACGGCACAACTGCACGAATATCAAGAACGCAGCACCGAATTTACAACCCAGCAGACACAGCTAGTAGAGACGTTTGATCCGGTGCGTGTGGCGATCGTGCAAACCGCCTATCAAGACGCGAGAGACAAACAGACCCAACTAACTGCCCAACTGCCCGAAAAAATTAAACGCATCGCAGAATACGACGTGCAGATCTCAAAGCTGCAAACCGTCAAAGAAAAGCGGGATCATGCCCAAATTGAAGCAAAGCGCAAACAGAAAATTGAGCGCTTTATCAAATTCGCACGTAAAGCATACAAAGAAGCAGGACCGCGGATCACTGAACGCTATGTGCAAAACATCTCACGCGAGGCAGATAAGCTATTTCGAGAACTGCTTAACCGTCCAAATGTAGCTTTAGAGTGGACTCGTGACTATGAGATTGTCGTGCAGGAAGGCGCACATTCTCGCCGTTTGATCAATCTTTCTGGAGGAGAGCAAATGTGTGCAGCGCTGGCAGTTCGTCTGGCGTTGCTTAAGGTGTTGGCAGATATTAATATCGCCTTTTTTGATGAGCCAACGACCAACATGGATCGAGCCAGACGAGAGAGTTTAGCAGAAGCGATCGCCAACATCAAAACCTTCCGTCAGCTATTCGTCATCAGCCACGATGACACTTTTGAGAAAGTCACCGAAAATGTCATCTTGGTCGAACGGGAAGCCTGAAATCGGCTTATTTCCAGGCTCGTTGCTGATAATTTTGTTTGCAAACGTTGAGAATGCGCTGGTCGTTTGCACTTAACTTTGCCAATGGCTCAAACCCTTCTAAGTTAATCTGAGTCACCGCAGGATTTCCACGAGTTGCAACCGCTGCCCCTTTCGCAAGCGCAATCGCATAGGGATTTTCTGAGCGATCGTAACTGTCAATCACCGTTAGCGCTAATTGATCGGCTTGAAACGAACCATAAGCGCAGTCAAAAGACGATCGAGGCATATACAACGCGCCGAGCACTTTGCCTTGATGCACCTCAAAGACAAAATAGGCTTGCCCGATTCGATCAGGCTCCGCAGACTGCCCATATAGATAGGCTCCATCCGCTAGAGTAGACGGTTTAGCAGCCGTGCTGACAGGTTGTGCTTGAGAAGGGACTTGGGCGCTAAGTGCTGATTGAGTGGGCAACCCGATCGATACCAACCCAGCCGCAAGCGACACGCCCGCGACCAGCCGATGCAGAGTTTTTAGAGGCGCAATGGTCAAAAAAGATAGAGATAAAAATTGCGACTTCATCAGGGTGCCCTCACAGCAAGCGATATAAATTGGTTGAAAACGATCCTGAGATTAAGAGATGACTCGTGAATGATCAGAAGAGAGAACGTTAGAAGAATTGGCTAACTCAGAAGAGTCACTAATCGTCTCAGTACATCATCTTGTCAGAAAATAAATATCAGTTAGGAAGCACTACTGAAAAACGCGACTGTAAAGAAAAACTTTCTAGCGCAGTAGTGAACTTTGCTTTCCAATTCCTATCAAATCATCCTGTCAGATTTGTATCATTGCCTTTAGTGACAGTGAACATATTGACCACTGTTATCGGCTTCAATATCAGCGTGACAAATTTCTGAAACCGTTGTTAAAACTTAACAAAGGCTTTAGTTTTTCGTAACCTTTGCTCTTACGCTATCACACAGAAAGCGTCAAGCAAATCACCCCTTTTGAATAGTCATAAGACGTAGCAAGAGTCATCAATTTCTGGACAAATAGAAATGTGCGCCTGCTATTGATACAGACTAAACATAGGAGAGGGACGATCGTAATCATTACGATCGTCCCTCTCCTATTCATCAGACGAGACCTTAAATCCCGTATCGATTCATACGTGCGCTCGCTAACTAGCAATGTATTCACGCACGTTTGCTTTGCGACGACGCAGATGATCAAGCGCCTGCCGCTCTAACTGGCGTACCCGCTCACGACTGAGGTTAAGCCGCTCACCGACCTTCGCCAGAGATAGCTCATAGCCATCATCTAACCCATAGCGCAGGGTCAAGACTTCTCGCTGCTGAGGGTTTAGCTCTGTCAAGAGCGTGTTGAGGTCATTTCGCAGAGACTCTTGAGTCATATAGTGCTCAGGCGAAGGACCGTCATCTTCGAGCAAGTCTTGCAGCTCGGTGTCTTGGTTGTCGCCGACGCGCAAGTCAAGGGAGACAGGCTGACGAGACAAGAGTAGAAACTCACGAATCTGCTCTGGCTCAAGCTCAAGCTCTTTAGCGATCTCGATCGCAGATGGGCTACGACCCAACTTTTGAGATAGCTCACGCTGAACTCGCTTGATCTTGTTCAGCTTCTCAGTAATATGAATCGGCAACCGAATCGTGCGGGCTTGTTGCGCGATCGCGCGGGTGATCGCCTGACGAATCCACCAGTAGGCGTAGGTCGAGAATTTGTAGCCGCGAGTCGGGTCAAACTTCTCAACGCCGCGCTCTAACCCAAGAGAGCCTTCTTGAATCAAGTCTAAAAACTCAAGGTTGCGCTTTTGGTATTTTTTAGCGATCGACACCACCAAGCGCAGGTTCGCTTCGATCATCTTCTGTTTGGCACGACGACCGCGATGCAAGATGCTGGTCAACTCGGCTTCGCTGATCTGAACGTGATCTGCAAGCTCTTGATGAGTTGGCTCGTGGTCTAGCGTTTTGGCAAGAGCGTCCTTCTTCTCTTGCAACGTCATCATCTGCTGCACCTGCTTGCCTAAAACAATCTCTTGTTCGTGGGTCAGCATGGGCACGCGACCAATTTCGTGCAAGTAAGTCCGCACCATATCTGCCGTGAAGGGGGACTTAGTAGTCTTTTCTTTAGATTTGGCAGTAGTCATGGTTGCAGTGAACTCCGTAAATAAAAATCTGTGGGGCGAGGCAGGAAAAATTGAAGAGTGTGCACTAGCTCAACCACGAAGATTAGCTAGAGGAGAGAGAGCTTTCATCTCTCGGTGTATGGATATGGAGTGCTAGGAGAAAGGTTGAGGAATTACATCTCAGTAAGACTTGAAAGGAATGGATTAGTGATCGAACCGCAGCGTGTAGAGAAGGTGACAATCAATGGGGTATGGCGTATCTTGAAGTCAGTCCGAGTTCGATTTCTACATATTATTACAGATAGCATCTTAAGTAAAGGGGCGGTTGTCCTCCAGTGGGATGAATTTAATGAGTCTTGATCTACAGGTCTTTCTAGACAAAATATAGGTAGAAGAGGGAGCAAGATTTGACTGTGATGAGATCAGATATCAACGTCAAGAGTGAATGACTTTCTTCATCTATAATGCCTTATGCACACAGGGCTGAATAGTGGTGTAGATGGAGGATAACCGAACCTTTTTTCGGTTCTAAATCGAGCGATTCAAATAAATTATGAAAAAATTATGAAATTGCTTTAACTGGCTGCTTAATAAGGGTTACAGCAGATTTGTTAGGATGCGAAAGGTATTAAGATCAAGTGGAGCCTGCTTACTTTACTTAACAAGTTTATCGGGAGGGTAAAAGAGATATGACAAAACGGTGTCATTCACCAAAAGAGTCGATACTAAAGTGGTTTCAGGTCGTCGCATTCGAGGATAACTGATCTTAAAATCCTAGATCAGCTTTTGCGACTTCGGCTGCCTTTAGAACTTGATCATTGGGCATTTCTTCCCAGGCAACGTCTCCAATCTCGGTGTAGAAGGTTTCGTCGTAGGGGCGAGTGCGAATCACCACGGGCATCGGCACGGCATGACCGAGAATGAGAGCCTGTTGCTTAGAGTCAAGTTTTGAAAGCACCGATCGCAGACTCTGAGCACCCGACACGCCCGTAAAAATTGCGTCGATATCCTTCTCATCATTCAACAGAGCGGTGATCCGAGTCCCGATTTGAGACATAACCTCGTTATCGATGCCAGACGGACGCTGATCCACCACGAGCAGGGTGACAAAATATTTTCGCATCTCACGGGCGATCGTGCCAAAAATGGTCTGTCCTACTGTCGAGGGGTCGAGAAAGCGGTGTGCCTCTTCGATCGTGATCACGAGTTGACGAGGACGATCGCTAACATTCTTGGTCTGCAAAAATTTCTCAGCTTTGCGGACATACGCCTGGTGGATGCGCCGCGCAATAATATTAGTTGCCAGCATATAAGACAGCAGATTTGACTGAGAGCCAAACTCGACGACCACATGCTTTCCGCTTTCTAAACACTCTAAAACTTGATCGACGTAGTTATGGGGGCAACTGTTGCGAATGTATTTCAGGTCATCCAGTCGATTCAGCTTGCGTTGCAGTGCCATAATCGATGACTTGCTGCCCATCTTGGTTTCACAAAATTCTTGAATCTCACCGTTGCTCATCGTCATCAGGCGATTAATCCAGGCTTTGCCAAACTCGTTGCGAAGAATGACCGCGTTTTCTAGACTGGCTTCTGAGAGGTTGAGTTCTCCGCGCACCAGCATCAGGTCTTCGACTTCAAGCTGGTCATAGCCGATGTAGAGTTCTTGAGCATCGCGAACCCCTCTGCGCTTGGTCGAGTCGGGGTCGAGGGTGAAGATTTGCACCTGTCCAGGGAAAAGTTGCCGCAGCCCTTTAACGGTGCTGAAATGTTTGCCTTCGCGAGTTGCCTCCCAGCCGTATTCAGAGTGCATATCAAAGATCAGATTGACCGCAGCCTGTTTGCGAATGATGCCCGACAACAGCAACCGCGTCAGAAACGATTTCCCAGTTCCTGATTTGCCAAACACGCCGTTACTGCGTTCGACAAAGCGATCGAGATCAATGCAAATCGGCACCTCCATATCGATCGGTTGTCCGATCGCAAAGTTGCGCCGCGTCGGGTCATCTTCCCAGCCAAAGACAGCCCGAAAGTCTTGATCGCTGGCATCAAACACTTGACTAAAGTGACTTGGAATCGTCTTGACGGGCAGCAGTTCGATATTGGCGCTGGAGTTGGGTTCGTAAGAAGCCGCTTTTGAAGTTTGACCTTTTGTTGAGTGACGAGTTTTGGCAGCGTTTTTAGCCGCTTGCGCCTCGCTCATCGACTCTTCGGGCGTAAACATCAGCATGGGGGTAAGGTCGATCGTGCCATACGTCCCACTGCCCGCGAGGACTTCTTGCATAAATGTGTTACTCGGATCAGGAGGATTTGCCACGATGCGCGGGCTGCTGGTTCCGAGAGACACGTCAGTGAGCATACAGAAAAAGCGCGATCGCACACCCTGCACGACCAAAAACTTGCCGACTCGCATCTCTTCAACCGAGACATCAGGATGCAGGCGCACTTCTAACCCTTGGCTCAACGAACCTTGGATCACAGAGCCTAATGGTTTTTCTGGATTCATGACGAGCCTCGATCGACCTTCTGGGTTTATCGTACCGCGATTTCAAGAGGTCAATACAAGCGTTCTATACTTTAGAAGATAGATTGCTGCCAAAGGTAGTGCTGCACTCAATTTTTGAAGCGATCGACCTGCTCAATAGTCAGGCTTAACGCTTCTGCGACCTGTTCCTCGGTTAGTCCTAATCTTAATAATCGCGGCACGGCTTGTTGTTGAGCTTGTTCTGCTTGTTGTTGAGCTTGTTCTGCTTGTTGTCGGGCTGCGTCTAACTCAGCGTGACTTAAGAGCCGTTTATCAGTCTCAGGCTCATAAAATCGGAGTTCTCCGTCGATGAGGCGCAAATCTAATCCAAGCGTTTGACTGTGCAGTGAAAACGTCTCATTTGAGAAGTGACTGGCGATCGGTCCGATAGCGATTCTCAATCAGACGCACCCTTTGAGCTGAGGTCGCAAATAATCCCCAGTCGGGTCGTATTGAAAGTATTCTAAAACTCCCAGACTTTGATATTTTTTGGGCTTATCTTCTTCGTCGTTTTCCTGAGTCGTTTTGGAAGTGATTTCTAAAACAAAGGCAGGAAGTTTGCCCCTTCTTCTTCCCAAGCTTTATAGCTTCTGCGCTTTTTGTTTTCCACCCCAAAGATTACAAATACATCGGGCGCAACGACTGCATCGGGCACGCCTCGTTTGTAATAGATGAAGAGATTGCCAGAGACATAGACATCCGATCGGGCTTGAAAATAAAGGCTCAGAGCTTCAACGCTATAGAGGAGATAGTCGCGTGCGGGGTCGCTCTCTGCCATCGGTAAACCATCAGAGTCAGGATAAAGATTTTCTATGTCGAGTTGATCAATTGAAAGAGTCATGTCAAAAACCCTCAACTCAATGGCACTCGTCTAAAATAACATTTCGAGAAAACAACGCATTGGTCACTATGCTGCTTCTGCAATTCAGCACGTCTCACTATTGTCGAAAAGCTCGATTAGCGTTGGGCTATAAGCAAGTTCCCTATCAAGTCGAAAAATCTCACCCCCGGGCTGCACGCCCTCAAACTCAAGCCGCTCACAGGAGGATTGACCACACTTCCGGTTTTGATGCCGCAACTTGAAGGACAGCCTTTAGCGATCGCAGACTCGACTCAAATCTTTCACTTTCTCGAAGGCTATTGTCCTGATCCTCCACTCGTCCCGGTTGATGTGAATCAGCGATCGCAGGCGTGGCTGCTCGAAGATTGGCTCGATGAAAGCCTCGGAATTGCGTCTCGATTTGTCTATTATCAGTTTCGATCGAGAGAAGGCAAATCGCTGGATGCGTCGCTAATGAGCCAGATGGTGATCCAAGTCGTAAAGCGACAATATCGGATTAATCCTGCCAGTGTCGAGCTGGCAGAAAAGCGCTTAGAGACTGGCTTAGAAGCGTTGAAATTGCGCTGGCAAGATCAGCCTTTTTTAGTCGGCGATCGCTTAAGTGTTGCTGATATTGCCGCCGCCGCGTTACTCAGTCCACTAGCACGAATTCCTAGCTATCGAAACAGCTATCCGTGGTTGTTCGAGCGCCTAATTGACGTTCATCACCAGTGTAGCGAACCCTTACCACCGGGATTTGAGCGTAAAATTTGAAGACCGATCGCAATGAACCGCTATGACGCGACGTAGAGTAACCGCAGGATTCTTCCTCACTTCATCTCTCATTCTTCATCCGCTAGTCGTTCTCGCCCTTCCTCCGGCTGATGACCCGCCCGAAGAAGTGTTGCGCTCGGAGATCATCACCGATGCTCGATCGCCGATCGATGGCAAACCCCTGACGGCGGCTGAATATGCTGAGCTGCAAGCTGACATTCAAAAAGGTCAACCCATTCAACCTGAACTCTCGCCCAAAGTGAGAAAGACGATCAGGCTTTTGCGGCTGAGAAGATTTGTCAAGACGTTCTTGCCATTTCTGCCGCTCAAGTAAGCAGCGGCGATCTGTGTTGCCCCAAAGCATCAAGTTGTTTTTCTCAGGAAGCTATCAATGCAGTCACCGCTTCATCTGAGATCAAATGCCGAAAGGCTAGAGTTTCAACTAAAACAAGTTTGGCATCCTGGGAATAATGCAAAATCCCTTGCCCTGCATCTTCAGCCTAAGCCATCGGCTGATTGGAAAGTTCGATCAACAGAGCATCGGTATCTTTGCTGTAGTTAATCTTTTTCATTACCTAAATAGCAACAGTTGAAGTAACCCACCCACCACGCTAATAATGCTTTGTCCAAATCCGCCACCCTCTTTTTCTTTGTGTTCTTTGGGTGGATTTTTGATCGTTTGCGCCAACGATCGAGCCGTGTCAGCGTTTTCTTTTTGACCTTGTTGTGAGAATAGAGTGGCTGCGAATTCGGTATCTTGAATAGCCCCTGCTTTGTCACCCAATTCTAGTCGGGCAACCGCTCGACCAAAGTAAGCCAGTGCGTGATCGGGCTTGCGAATTAAAACCTGATTAAACTGCTCGATCGCTATTTCATAGTGGTGCTGTTTGCCAGCTTCGACTGCCCAGCGATAAAAATCTTCAGGGTTGCCTGCGGTGGGAGATAGCCCGATCGCGCCTTGCAGAGCAGCGTTTTCCATTCGGGCATCGGTGAAATCCGCTCCTGATAAGAAGGCTCCTCGTAAGTCTGCGCCGCTCAAGTCTGCGCCGATTAATTTTGCGCCGCTCAAATCTGCCCCGTTGAGGCTGGCTCCTGCTAGTTTTGCGCCGCTTAAGTCGGCTCCGGCTAAGATGGCTCGGCTGAGATTGGCACCTACCAAATTTGCTTGACCTAAATTTGCCCCAGTTAACTGCGCTGACACTAATCCGGCTCGGCTCAGATCACAGCGTTGACATTGTTTGGTCGAAATCAATTGCTGAACGTGATCTAAGTTTTCGGCTTGAGCGGGGATGGCGATCGTCAACAGCAGCGCAGACATCGTAAAAGATTTGAGGCTCATAAATTAGTAACCGGATTTCACTTCAGAAGAAGAGTTATTTTAAGAGTTTCACAAAGGGTCGATCGCGACACCCTATCCTACGTTTGTTTGTGATTTGTGGCACGATCGATTTAGGTTCCCTTTAAAAACCAGATATCTGCATCATGTCTAAAAAACAAAAGTTTCCCTATCTGGTTGGTTCTAAATGGACGGCACAGCAAACCACTTGGGGATGGCAACATTTTCAAGTCGTCAATCGCAAAAACGAAGGGCAATGGGTGTTTGCTGAAATGGTCGCCGCCTGTGACCCCACTGTGCGATTTTGGATGAATGCCAAACTGTTAAACAACCGATCGCAGTGGCAAGCAGGCTGGCGATCGCTGCAAGAAATTAAGATTGACGAAAGTTTTCAGCTTGAAGTCGAATGACGATTGGGGATCTTCAGATTGATAAAGTATCGGTGGATCGATCTTCGGCTTCGCTCAGCCATCGTCTACGCTTTAGTGGGTTGAGCGCAGTCGAAACCTACGACCATCGGCAACACGGAGTCTTAGTTTCACGCCAGTCTTTCAACTGAAACGGCTAAAATAGTTCGACCCCTGCAAAATCCTTTGCGACTCCTGCTTTAGATGATTCGCCACACGTCCGAGGAGTCGGAAAAATCTTAGTCGGGTTGGCAATGCCTGTAGGATTGAATGCCTGACGCACATATTGCATCGTTTCCAAATCTGCGGGTGAAAACATCTCTGGCATATAGCAGCGCTTATCTGCGCCGATGCCGTGTTCTCCCGAAATGCTGCCTCCGACCTTCACACACAGTTTAAGAATGGCTCCGCCCAATTCTTCGACTTTTTCTAGCGCTCCCGGAACCGCATTATCGTAAAGAATCAGAGGATGTAAATTGCCGTCTCCCGCGTGAAACACATTGGCGACGTGATAGCCAAATTTCTCGCCCAGTACAGAGATTTCGTGTAACACTTCCTCTAATTTTGTGCGAGGAATCACGCCATCTTGAACGTAGTAATCAGGACTAATTTTACCCATCGCAGCAAAGGCGGCTTTGCGTCCTTTCCAAAGTCTTAGCCGCTCATCGGGTTCGGTGGCGATCGTCACGTTTCGCGCCCCGTTCTGCTTGCAAATGGCTTCGATGCGTTTGCTGTTTGCTTCGGCTTCGACTTCTAGCCCATCGACTTCGATCAGCAAAATCGCTTCAGCATCGCGCGGATAACAGTTGGTGCAGACCACATCTTCAACGGCGTTGATGCTGAAGTTATCCATCATCTCCATGCCGCCCGGAATGATGCCTGAACTGATGATATCTGAGACGGTTGCCCCGGCGGCTTCGACGCTGGTAAAGTCTGCCAGCAAGACGCGGATCGATTCGGGCGTTTTGAGAATTTTTAGCGTAATCTCTGTCGCAATCCCTAACGTGCCCTCCGATCCGACAAAAATGCCCGTCAGGTCGTAACCCGGCATTTCAGGAATCTCGCCGCCGACATCGACGATCGAGCCATCGGGCAACACGAGCTTTAACCCTAAAACGTGATTGGTGGTGACTCCATATTTCAAACAGTGAACGCCCCCCGAATTTTCGGCAACGTTGCCCCCGATCGAGCAAATAATCTGACTCGATGGGTCAGGCGCATAATAAAATCCTACACCGCTCACGGCTTGAGTCACCCAATTGTTAATTACGCCCGGTTGAACGACGACGTAATGGTTGTCTAAGTCAACGCTAATAATGCGTTTCATCAGTGCCGTGACAATGAGAACAGAGTTTTTGATCGGCAACGCTCCGCCCGATAATCCGGTTCCTGAGCCTCTAGCGATAAACGGGACTTGATGGCGATCGCAGATCTTCACCACGGCAGCAACGTCTTCAGTCGTACGAGGTAACACCACGATTTCGGGACGTTCTCGATAGCTGGTTAAGCCATCACATTCATAAACCAGTAATTCTTCTCGCTTGCGAATGACTCCGTTTTTGCCAACTACGGCTTCAAATTCTTTGGCGATCGTCTGCCAATCTAGTCCAGTCGTGAGCACAACCATAATCAGATTTTCTACAAAAGAATGAGAAGTTGGAGTAAGCGATGTTTAAAGTTTACCGTTAATCCTCACAGCTAGCTAAATCGGCGGGAGACCCCACACCATAGCGCTTCGTTTGGTGTGGGATGAAAGCCAGGTGCACTGGATCGAGTGCCCTATCTCTCAGGCAATGAACGAATAAATTCACGAATCACTTCCGTTTGAGTTCGTTGAACTGACAAGCAGTATTGATCTAATTTCTCTTTTTCTGTTTTGGGAAGACGAATATTTACCGATTCTTTGCTGCTCATACATTGTCGTGTATTTAATTATGCGATACAATAATAACACGCTCACTAAGTAAGCCAATGAGAACCGCTTACCAGTATCGCTTACGTCCAACTTCCGTCCAAATCGCCTCAATGGGTGAATGGCTTGATTTGTTGCGTAGACAATATAACTACCGATTGGGTGAGCGGTTCAACTGGTATGAGCAAAATCGGTGCGATATCAATGCTTGCCCGTTAATTTGTCATCTGAGCGAACTTAAAGACAATCCCGATTTCTATTCTCAGAAGCGGGATCTGCTCAACTCAAAGAAGTGGTTTCCTGAGTATCGCAATATCAATGCTCAAGTTCTTCAAGATTGCGTTGCACGAGTTAAAAAGACGTTTGACCGATGGCTGAAAGGAGACTGCAACGGTAAGAAATCAGGCAAGCCAAGATTCAAGGAAATGGGTCGATATCGTTCGTTCACCTTTCCACAGGTAAATCAAGATTGCGTTCAAGGCAAGTTTGTCAAGCTGCCTACGATTGGTTTGGTTAAGCTGATTCAGCACCGACCGTTACCTGATGGATTCAAAATCAAAACAGCGTCTATTGTTCTAAAGTCGGATGGTTGGTATGTTGTGCTGAGTCTTGAAGATGCCACCGTTCCCACTATTTTTCCTAATACTCCAGGGATGGAGAACACGATCGGAATTGATATGGGGTTGAAGTCGTTTTTAACTGACGATGTAGGTAAAGAGGTTGCCATTCCTCAGCATTATCGGAAAGCAGAGAAACGTCTGAAAAGGTTACAGCGTTCACTTTCTCGCAAAAAGAAAGAGTCTAACCGTCGCAAAAAGGCAATTAAACGCGTCTCTAAGGCTCACTTAAGAGTCAGCAATCAGCGTAAAGACTTCCACTACAAAACCGCTCAAAAGCCTTTACAGCAAGGGAAGAACGTAGCTCATGAAAAGCTAAACATAAAAGGACTTGCCAGAACGAGAATGGCAAAATCAATTCATGACGCTGGCTGGAATCAATTCCTGCAAATTCTCTCAATCAAGGCTGAAAGAGCCGGACTGATGGCAATTGCGGTGAATCCCAACGGCACTTCTCAAAACTGCTCTGGCTGCGGTACGAAAGTCCCTAAGACCCTCTCAGACAGGATTCATGCTTGTCCTGAGTGCAAGCTGACACTTGACCGCGACCACAATGCAGCGATCAACATCAAACATTTGGCGGTAGGGCATTCCGTCAATAAAGCTCAGGTCACGTCCGATGCGATAGCAGGAGTCACTGAGAAGCCTACGCTGTACTGTACTCAGTCAGCGTAGGAGTATGTCACAGTCCTGCAAACCATTCATAGCCGCGATCTTCCCAATAGCCTTTCTGGGGCAATAGATTGCTGGTGAGCATGATTCGCGTCACCCATTTGCTGTGTTTATAGCCGAGCTTGATCGGAGCCGCCAATCGCAAAGGAGCACCATTGTTGATCGGCAGTGGTGCCCCGTTTTTTTGGTATGCCATTAGCGTTTGAGGATGCAAACACGATCGTAAATCCCAACTTTCGTAATAGCCGTCAGCCGACTGAAAATAGACATAGCGCACCGTTTCTTTAGGCTGTGCGAGTTGAATTAAATCGCGCAATCGCACGCCGCCCCACTGCACGATCGCTGCCCAACCCTCAACACAAACATGACGCATCACCACTGACGTGAGCGGCAACTGATAAAGTTCTTTAATGCCTAGCTGTATAGGATTGTTGACCTCACCGTCGATCGTCAGTCGATACAGCACGGGGTCAATCATGGGGGTAAAGTCAAACGTATTCACAATCAGTTTGTCTGGCTCGATTTTGCTAATCGGCAATTCAGGCACAGGTTTTTGCGGATTGAGCAAAAGCTCATCAAGACGTTGATTGAGCGGTTCAGTTACCTGTCCGACTACGCCAGCAAACAAGTCTGAGCCACAGCCACCCAGCAGCAAAGTGCTAGACAACCCTGCCATTTGAAGAAATTGACGACGATTGAAAGAGTGCATGAACAGCGTTACCAAAACATGGATTCGAGCAGACGAGAGCCACCGACTTTGAGGGCGAGCAGTGAATGCACGATCGCGAACCCAATCACGATCGGCACCGTCATAAAGTGAACAATTCGCAGCGCTTGCCAATCGCCAAACAAATCGACAATCCAATAAAACTGAGCAGGTTTATACATCCCAATACCGCTCAAGATTGCTAGAAGCAACACTGGAATGATTGCCGTGTAGACAATTCGATGCCAGGAGTAAGCTTTACGTTTAGGATTCTTGCCGACTTGCAGCGCTTTGAGATCGTTTTGTCCGACAAATCGATGATGCCAGCGACGGCTGATCAGAATGTAGACTCCATACCACATGAGGTTGAGCGAGAAGATCCACATTCCCGCAAAGTGCCAGTCTCGTCCTCCAGCTAACCAACCGCCGATCAAGATCGGTGGCAAGTGCATTCCTTGCCGTCCACCAAATACCGGATTTGCATTATAGATTTGCAATCCACTCCCCAACATGATGAATAAACTCACCACATTCACCCAATGAAAACTTTTTGCGAGAAGCGCTTGCTTGGGCAATAAAACAGGTCTGAAGCTAGGAGAATCGGTGGTCATGGTTGTAAATATCTTGAGGGTCGCATCCTTCGCAGTTCAGACAGCAGTGAAGAATTATGAGTCAGGAATCTGAGCTTCCGTTTGAAAGAGCAGGGCAAGTCACCTCAGAAGAGAGCCAAGAATTTAGAGCGGCGATCGCCGACCAATTCGGAATCAAACTAAAGAAACGGGGTCGCCCTACCAAAGATCCCTACCAAAGATAAAGAAGAAAAGTATGAGCTGATTTCCATTCAACTCCACCCTAAAATTTTAGCCTGGGCGAAAGAAGAGGCAAAGAAACGAGGGATGGGTTACCAAACGGTGATCAATGAACTGCTACTGGAGCAAATTAGCTAACCGTTTCGTTAGAGAGAACCCCGGATCTTTTCTTGATAGAGCCGGACGATCGCTCTCACGACATCATCAATGCTGAGATGATCGGTTTGAAGCTCGATCGCATCGTCGGCTTTTCTAAGCGGAGAGATGACGCGAGTGCTGTCTTTGCGATCGCGCTCAAAAATCGATTGTTCTAGCTCATCTAAACTGACTTCGCCTTTGCCCTGATTTTTGAGATCTTGCTGTCTGCGTCGTGCTCTTTCTTGCACCGAAGCCGTTAAAAATATCTTCAGTTCAGCATCGGGAAAAACGCACGTTCCAATATCACGACCTTCGATCACGATGCCGCCCCTACTGCCATAGCGCTGCTGCTGTTTGACCAAGACTTTTCGCACGATCGCATGAGCAGAGATTGCCGAAACATTTGCCGTCACGTCTACATCGCGGATCTCTTGAGTAACATCTCGATCGTTGATAAAAATATGCTTTGAACTTTGAGAATCGGATGGGTGATCTTGAAACTCAATGTGACATTGACTCACCAATTCTGCGATCGCAGGTTCATCATCAACGGCGACTCCAGATTCTAAGACTAGCCACGTCAACGCTCGATACATGGCTCCAGTATCGAGATAAAACAGGCTCAATTTTTCGGCAACTTGACGGGCAACGGTCGATTTTCCGGCTCCAGCCGGACCGTCGATCGCCAAAATCGGCTTGCGAGTGCGAAGCAACCCATTGTCGATTAACCGAGTGGAACCGATGCGGGCAGCCACCGCCAGCAACCCCGCGTCCTCAACCACTTCTAACGGCGCAAGGGTGATCGGATGGACTAACTCAACATATTCGGTCTTCATGGCTGGCACCTTCTCCAGTTCTGTCTTTACTGCCTGAATTAAGTTAGCACTCAAGCGCTCTCCCGATCGAAAAGCTTTCTCGGCTTGAGAAAGTCCTTGATAGAGAGCCGTCGCTTGCTGACGCTCCTCCACACTCAAATATTGATTGCGCGAACTCAATGCCAACCCGCTTGGCTCTCGCACGATCGCACAGGGCACAACTTCGACGGGTAGATTCAAATCGATTACTAAACGCTGAATAATCGCTAACTGTTGAGCATCTTTGCGCCCAAAATAAGCGCGATCGGGTTGAATCAAGTTTAAGAGTTTGGTGACGATCGTCGCCACTCCATCAAAGTGTCCAGGTCTAAAGGCACCACACAGCCCAGCAGTCATCGACGCAGGAGGCATCACCTGAATTGGGTGCGGACGATCGACTCCCAACTCTGTGACCGATGGCGCAAATAGGGCATCGACTCCCGCTTGTTCGCAGAGTGTTCGATCGCCCTCTAAAGTCCGAGGATATTGCTGATAGTCTTCGTGGGGTCCAAATTGCAGAGGGTTGACGAAAATGGTGACGACCACGATTTTGTTGTCTTGTCTAGCGCGTCGAATCAAGCTGAGATGCCCTGCGTGTAAGGCACCCATCGTCGGCACGAGTCCAACTTCTAAACAGCCCCGGTTCGCAAAATCATCTGCGCGAGGTAAGGGTCCTCGACAGAGATCTAGATAGCAACGCAACGCTGCAATGGTCGTAAACAGGCGCACCAGAACCCCCTAACACGATTTTGCTTTTCGCCTCTTTCAGTGTATAGAATTCGCTTCAAGACGTGGGAGAGAGGAACCATAAAGGATGAACTCAGAATTCTCTTTTTACATCCTTCACCCTGGTGAAAAGCGCGTTACGATCGCACTTAATCGATTCTTGACGAAACTTTATGAATTTTTTGACTCAAATTCTGCATCTGGCGGGGTCTGGAGCGGTAGCGTTTATCTCAGCCCGCAGTTTGAGAGATTTGCAAACCCGACCTAATGTTCTGGCTGGGTTTCACCTGGCTGAGTCTGGCTCGGTGCCGTTTCTCGAAGCATTGCGCGATCGTGCCCAGGCTGAGGGAAATATCTGGTTGGCTGAACGGCTCGATCTCCACGCCTCTGATGAAAAGCGGCATGGGCAAATCTTTGGTCATGCGTTGAAACAACTGAATAAGCAAGTCATTGATTTCAAAAAGCTGCCTCAAAAAAGGCTTGATGGCAGACCCAATGAGCGTCAGCGGAGTCCGTTTTTTGATTCCTATTTTGAAGGTTTTTCTCAAGAGCAACTCAAGCCCGAAACTATCGAGTGGTCTGTCTTTTTCGCCAGCACCTATATTCTCGAACTGGATGCCAGTAAGGACTTTCTTCGTATGGCGAATGCGCTACCGGAGGATGAATCTCATAGCGTCAATCTCAAGAGAGGCATGGTTAGCATCGCTCAAGATGAGACGGGTCACGCCGCTTATCTACGCGACGCAATGGAGAGATATTTAGGACTCGCGGCAACAGAGCAAGCGATCGACGAGTGGCGCACTCGCAAAGTCAACGCGATGTTTGCAATGGTGACAAGTTTCGTTCAAAAAGGCGGTCAGATGGCATCAATGGTCGAAGAAGGGGCACCCGTTGAGATGGAGGCAGATTCTCAGACTTTGCAGCGTGAACTGATTCTAGAGAACGCGGCTTAGATTATGAGATTGGCAGGGAACGATCGACGTAGGATTTCTACAGATCTCTCCTTGCCGATCGTCTATAAATCCACTTTCAGTAAGCCCTACAATAGCAAGAGTGACTTTTATCTTTACATCATGCAGGTAGCGCCCACAGTTACTTCTGTGCCGGGTCAATATTGGAGCTGGCGGCAACAGCCTATCTACTACGTCAAAGCGGGTCAGCATCCGCAGCGTCCGCCCCTGCTCTTAATTCACGGGTTTGGGGCATCGACGGATCACTGGCGAAAAAATATTATCGGTTTGAGTCAAGAGTTTGAGGTTTGGGCGATCGACCTGTTGGGGTTTGGGCGATCGGGCAAACCCGACTGGACCTATAGCGGCGATCTCTGGCGCGATCAAATTGATCAATTCATCACCGAGATCGTCGGGCGACCCGCCGTTTTAGCGGGCAACTCATTGGGAGGTTATGTTGCGCTTTGTGTCGCGTCTCAGCGTCCAGACTCAGCAGCAGGATTGATCTTAATCAATAGCGCCGGTCCGTTTACAGATCTTCAGGGCACAACTAAGCCAGACCCCATTCGTAAAGTGATGGGCGAGATTGTAAGTGGATTATTTCGGCAAGATTGGGCGAGCTTTTGGCTATTTCAATACATTAAGCAAAAGTCGGTGATTCGCAAGACGTTAGAGAAGGTTTATCTCGATCAAAGTGCGATTACTGACCAGCTTGTAGACGAGATTTATCGTCCGTCTTGTGAGGTCGGGGCTGAGAAAGTGTTTGCGTCGGTCTTCCGTACGCCCCAAGGCGAAAAGGTAGATGTGCTGCTCAATCAACTGACGAAGCCGCTTTTAATGCTTTGGGGTGAAGGCGATCCCTGGATTAATGCACGAGAACGGGGCGAAAAATTCCGCAGTTATCATCCTCAACTGACAGAATATTATCTCAACGCGGGGCATTGTCCTCACGATGAAGTTCCCGATCAGATCAATCACTTGATTCAAACTTGGGTGCTGGATGTCGTGACAGGTGAATAAGTCTGAGACAGAATCCTGACTGCTTTAAAAAGTCGGGATTCTGCGATTTCAAGTCTCCTGCTCCCAGCGCTGTACGCTTAATCGCAGCACCGAGAGAGCGAGAATCATCATAAACATCACAAGCCCGATCGTACACGCATAGCTAATTTCTAAACTCTGGAAAGCTTGCTCATAGACGTAATAAACGAGCGTCTTAGAGCTATTGAGCGGACCTCCTTGAGTCATGATGTAAATCTCTTCAAAGACTTTAGTGGCGGAGATTGCAGAGATCACAGCCACTAAAAATAGGTAAGGGCGCATGAGTGGGATTGTGATGTCCCAATGTTTGCTGAACCCGTCAGACCCATCGATCGCTGCCGCTTCATAGAGATCTTCTGGAATAGACTGCAACCCCGCTAGATAAATCACCATGTAGTAACCCAGTCCTTTCCAGACGGTGACAACCATGACGCTAAAGATTGACCAATCAGGACTCGTCAGCCACGGAATGCCCTCGATTGACAGCCCAGAAAACTTAAGAAACTGATTGAGTAGCCCATTATCGGCGTAAAGCCATTTCCAAGCGATGCCCGCCACAACCATCGAGATAATCACGGGCGTGTAATATGCCACCCGAAACCAGCGAATTCCTCGCAGTTTTTGGTTGACTAAAATCGCTAGCCCTAAAGGAGCGATCACTAAAATCGGGACAACGCAGACTAAATAAAGAATCGTATTTTGCAGCGTCTGCCAAAAAATTGGATCAGCCCACAGGCGACGAAAGTTGGCAACTCCAATCCACTGCGGCGCATCGATCAAGTCATAGCGCGTAAAGCTGAGGTAAAACGCCTGGATCGCTGGATAAAAAACTGTTAGTCCTAAAACCAACAAGGCAGGCAGAAGGAAGAAATAAGGAGTCAACTGCCGTTGATCAATACGCCAGCTTTTAGGCATTGCTTAATTATAGAAATGCGGATTTATTAATGTCGAGATCTTCGCCCTCATCCCCTAACGCCTTCTCCCAGTTTGGAAGAGGGTCGGGGGTGAGGACAAACCCACTTTGCAATGACCGATCTGATTTAACTCACGAGCCATAGAAAGAATTTTTATTCCCAGTCGTCTGCATCGACGCGCTTGATGGTGCGACGTTGGGGCAACACTTGCGCTTTGCGTCGAGCAGGCAAATAGTTGGGATAGTCGTCGTGAATCACCTCGATCGTGCGAGACGGTCGCTGCTGACGAGCAAATAAAACAAAGATTCCAACGAGGGCAATGCCACCCCCAAACGCCAGCAGCATTCCACCCAATGCCCAGAGAATGCCCGTCATCACAGGATTATTAGACGAATCTGAAGGTTGGGATTGCCCTTGGGAAGTTCTCGCTGGGAGAGAGGTTATGCCTGTATTTTTAGTCTGAGCCGTCAAGGTTTCTATCAGGGTTTGCTGACTTTGAATCTGTGCCTTGAGTTGCTCGGTTTGTGTGCGCTGCTGTTCAAACTGCGCCTTGAGTTGATCGGTCTCAAGCTTTTGTTTCTCTAGATCATAGGTTGCAGGTGCGGCTGTCGTAGGAGGCACCCCGATCGTCGGCACTGTAGTAGCGGGATAAGGCTGAACCGGAAGAGGCTGAGACGGCAAAAAACCAGGCGTATTCGCACTCACACCACCCTTCAACAAAATGATGGCGGCTAGCCCTGCTAATGCGGCTCCTCCTAAAAACGAAGTTGTATCGCTCATCTCCTCACACCTTCACACCTGGATTGAATTTTAGCGGATAAACCTTGATCTGAACGCCTATTCAGCGATCGGTGACTCAATCCAGGAAAACTCTCACTATCATGACATTAGTTACCTTGAAAAATGACAAGTTTGAGAGCCTGATTCCATTTAATGACACAGGCATCCCATTTGTCCATTCAATTTTATCTAAAATTCGCCAAACTGAGCATGAATCATCGTATTTAGCCGAAAGGGTTTAGCGGTCTTTCAATTTAGCTTCGCGGCAACTGAGCCAAGATTAATCCAAACCACTGATTAGCGTCTGTCCAGACCTGAAGCGATTTTAGTCCTTTTCTCTCAAGGTCTTGTTGAATAGCGGTCAGGCTAAACTTGCGAGAGATTTCACTCAAAATTGATTCTCCTCGATCGAACTCGGCGGTTAACCCTAGTGCTTTGAGTTGAACGGTTTGAGCGTCTAAACTCCGCAGGTGCATTTCAATCTGGTGATCAGACTCGTTGTAGAAGGCGAAATGCTCAAATCGAGTCAGATCAAACGTGCCCTCGAATCGTCGGTTAAGATGTCGCAACATATTTAGATTGAACTCGGCGGTGATGCCTTGACTGTCGTTATAAGCCGCTTCTAATTGAGCTTTAGACTTCTGCAAATCGATGCCTAACAAAAAATATTCGCCTGGTTGCAGCGCATTTTTGATCTGGTCAAGAAATTCGTCACACTCCTGCGGGTTGAGATTGCCTAACGTGCTGCCGATAAAGCAGATCATGCGGGTAGGCAGATGACTGGTTGCCAATCGCTGCAAAGCGAGTTCGTAGGTGCCGACTAAGCCATGAACGTGCAGAGTCGGATAGTCGAGTAGCAAACTGTGAGCGCTGCTTTCAAGAATGCCAGCGCTAATGTCGATCGGACGATAGCAAAGAGAGTGCCCTGCTTGCTGATAGGCATTGAGCAAGAGTCTCGTTTTTGTCGAACTGCCGCTTCCCAATTCCACCAGTTCGCAGGTGCCTGTGATGTCGGCGATCGCACTCGCGCAGGTTTGCAAAATCTCGGTTTCGGTGCGGGTCAGATAATATTCTGGGAGATCACAGATTTTCTCGAAGAGTTGAGAGCCACGATCGTCATAAAAATAGCGAGGTGGCAAAGTTTTGGGCTGTTGGCTCAACCCCCGGATGACATCACTGCCCGGATGTAATTCATCGTCAGAGGGTTCGGTTCGGCTGATGAGATGCTCAATCTGCACCCGTTCTGGTGAGTAGATGGGCTGTTTGGGCTGACGCGCAGAAGTCTTTTGCCCTGCGGATTGAGATGTTGACATATTCCTTTTCTTGCTTCCTCACACGTTTTTCTGATTAGGGGCGATCGCGAGAGTTCAGTTAATCTCTCACGAGGCAGAATCTTTAATAGGCTGCTCGCAAAAGTCCCTGCCCTCAGCCTAAATCCCTCTTCCAATCTTGGGAGAGGGACTTTCAAATCTGGCTCCCCGTCTCCCAAGATAGAGACGGGGTTGGGGATGAGGGCATCTCCAGACTTTTGCAAGCAGTTTAAGAATCTCAATCAACCTCAATTATTGAGGAGATTTACTCTTGAGAGGATCAGCAACATACCGGAATGTAGGCTCTGAGTTCCAGGGTCCGCGCTCATCCTTACCATTCGAGGATAGGTTGTAGTAGAGATCAACCGTCTCGTCAGGTTGAATATTGCCAAACATTGGATCGGTTAATTTGCCCAGCGAATCCAGCGCTTTCATAAACATTTGGGTGTGAGAAATCTCACGCGTCAGCAGGTGCACCAGCGTCTTTTTCGTGCCCTCGTCAGTTGCTAACTTAATCAGCGCTTCGTAGGTTTGACGTGCCCCTGCCTCAGCCGCAATATTGGCTCTGAGGTCACGCACCACATCTCCTCCCTCGTTTAAGTAGGTGGCTGTCCAGGCAACTCCCTGGCTATCTAAGAAGTGCGGTCCCATCCCACGAACCGCAAAGAGCGTACTTTTATAGGCATCGGTTTGATCAACATTCTTCGTGTGTCCTTCGATCAACTTGCCCACCATTTCCAGGTGCCCAAACTCTTCGATCGCGATGTCTTGCAACATATCGCGAATGCCTGCATTCTCAACGTGGAAGGACTGCACCCAATACTGCAACGCCGCAGAAAGCTCTCCGGTGGCTCCTCCAAACTGCTCTAACAACAGTTGAGCAAAACGAGGATTTGCCTCATCAATGTTGACGGTGTGAATCGTTTCTTTTTTGTGAAAAAACATTGTTCAAACTCCTAGTTCCAGAATCGCTTGTTTGATTCAGCCCTAACTTTTCACGGTTGAAAATTTTGTAACTGACCTAACAAACTTATGACCCGTCATCCGTTTTAGCTTGTATCAGTAGAAGGAGTTATTGAATATTAAATCCCAACCTAAATAGGGTTGAAGACAAGTCTTTGTATAGATGAGTTGATTATTTGACTGACCAGATCGACAATTGATTGACGATTTGCAGGGTTAACTCGGCGTAAGTTATTTTTGTGCCATCGACGAGCGCTTGCCCAAAATAGCCCTGATCGCCATCATGAGTGTGATTACCACTCTCTAAAAAGTGAAAGCGTCCCTGCTGTTTTGCCTGATTAAATGGAGAGCCAACCGTCCAACTCCACCGAGAGGAGAACACGATGCGAGGAATGCCCTCAACCCCCCAGTCACGCTGACCTTTGAGGTGATAGACCTGCTCAACGGTGTTAAAGCCTGCTTCTCCGTCAAATGCGCCTCCGGCTGACACTACCGTGATCTTAGTTGGTAGACGATCGTGAAGATAAGGAACGGCTCCTAACGCCACCTGCACACTGCCACTTGTGCCTAACAAAATCAAATGAATCGGATGTTTAGGAGACTGCGGAATCGGATAAACGGCATTCATGCGATCGAGCAATGCCGCAGCGATTCCCCGCCCATAGACGGCTCCATAGCGATCGTCAGCAGCGATCGCAAATCGCCAGAGATTCCGAATTTTGATCAAGACATTTACATTCTTAAACCAGCCGCCTTCCATACAGGGGCTAGAAACCTTTCTCCGCCCAAATCTTTCGTTGGCGACTGAATAAGGAAACACATCGCGAACCGTCACTAGTCCGATCTCTGGTGACTCAAACCGCGATCGGGCTGATTCAAACTTTAGGACAGCGAGTTGTAGATTGGACAACTTGAGATGAGGACGTGCTTTAAAAGTCCGACGATGGCTGCTTTAGTTCTAAAACACACCCTAGTTGCCCGTGCCGAGATTTTCACTCAAAGGGAGCTTAATTAGCTACCGGGTTGCCTGAACCACTCGCAATCGTTGTGTCACCATTGTGGTGCCTCCGTGCCGCAACAAAACCGCAGAAATCCAACGAGCGTCGGGGGTGTTAGAGGCGTGACCCACTTTAAAAATGCCCCCAGACGGGAGTAGCTCTAAATCTGCGATCGTCGGATTCAAATAGCCGCTCGGTTTGACAGGTTCTTCTAGCGCTGACCCCACAAGCAGATCACTGCCGAGAGGCTCTTGAACGATCACATCAAAATTAAAGTCCTGCCCGACTTGCACTTGCTCTGGCAAACTCACCTTTACATCGGGCGGGTTTTCTCCTGACATGACCTTGCTTGCCTCAGCTAACACGTCTTGCTGAACGATGGTTTGACCCTCAAATCGCTGCTGCGATCGCAAGGTTGAATCGAGTTTAAGCGACTGCCCATTTACCGTCTGTGTGCCTGAAATATAAGTTACCGTCTCAGCGCGAATGCCCCGCCCGTCGGGTTGCCAAGACTTTAACTCTGTGCGGTAAGTTAGATTAGGATATTGTGCCCAAAGCAGCTTTAATGCCTGTTCGAGGGACTGCCGATTTAGCCCATCTGAATGCGTAAAATGAGGGCTATAGAACTGCATTACTCCCTGCACATTCTTGCGATTTGCCGCCGCGTCAATCTGAGTCAATGCCTGTTTTAACTGAGGAGGAGCTGTTTCTGGCGTGGCAGCACTCGCTCGATCGCTCCCCAAATTTCCGCTCCCTACGATCGCCAACCCCAACGTCAGCAAAAATAGCGATCGCCACGGATTCTGTCTAGAATTCTGAGAAGTAGAGGTCGCTCGAACAGTCAGAAAATGGCGCATAGGAAGTCGTTTCAATAGTTGGGGCAAAGGTCAGCCACTTAAGATAGTAATCAATTTACAGAACTCTGTGTCATTTATCATTTGAATTCATCAATGACCGCAACTCGAAATTAGCGGTAAAATCACTCTGTTATTTCAAAATTGTCTGTGCAATCTACCTCAAGCCCGATTCGTTTACTGATTGCTGCAAGCGGCACCGGAGGACATGTTTTTCCGGCGATCGCCACGGCTGAACAGCTTTCTGACTACCAAATCGAGTGGTTAGGCGTGCCCGATCGGTTAGAAACACAACTCGTCGGCGATCGCTATCCCCTACACACCATTTCTGTCACCGGGTTTCAACAAAAATTAGGACTCGGTACGCTCAAAATACTTTTGGGACTAATCCGCTCGATTCGTCAGGTCAGAATGCTGCTCAAGCAAGGCAACTTTAATGGCGTGTTCACCACGGGCGGATATATTGCGGCTCCAGCGATTTTGGCGGCTCGATCGCTCGGCTTGCCCGTGATTCTCCACGAGTCAAACGCCTTGCCGGGAAAAGTAACTCGCTGGTTTGCGCCCTGGTGCAGTGCCGTCGCGATCGGATTTGCCGCCGCCGCCACCTATTTGCCTCGCAATAAAACGATCTGTGTGGGAACGCCCGTGCGATCGCAGTTTCGCTCTGCTCTAAGCGGTCTAGACGATTTACCTATTCCCAAACAAGTGCTGTTGATTGTGGTGATTGGCGGCAGTCAGGGAGCCGTTGCCCTTAACAAGATGGTGCGACAGGCTGCTCTAACCTGGTTTGATGCGGGTGCGTGGGTTGTGCATCTCACGGGTGAAAGCGATCCAGACGCAACCAGTCTTCAGCATCCTCACTATAGTGTCTTGCCTTTCTACAACAATATGGCAGCTCTGTTTCAACGGGCAGACTTAGCGATTAGTCGATCGGGTGCTGGCACTCTGACAGAGTTAGCGGTCACCCACACGCCATCGATTCTGATTCCTTACCCCTTTGCGGCAGAGGATCATCAAGCATTCAACGCGGCTATCTTTGCCCAAGCAGGAGCCGCAGAGGTTTATCGACAGGCAGATCTCACATCAGATATTTTAGAAAAGCAAGTCCTGATGTTGTTGAAATCGCCCGATCGACTCCAACACATGACCAAACAAGCTGCCTCTTTAGCCGTCGTTGACAGTGCCGAACAGTTAGCGCAATTGATTCGACAACAAATCCAGATTTCTGCTGAGCGACTCTAAAGCTAGCAGAGGCGAAACCCCAACCATTTTGACGGTTTCTTCATTCAGGGACTGAACTTCAAGCTGACTTAAATAGTTCTACTGAACTCGATCGAGCGCGATCCGTTCTGCTTCTGTTAGTTCTGAACTAGATGCAAACTCTGCACTGAAAAATTTAGAATCAGCCGATCACGAAATGCCAAATCGATTGCGCAGTTTTGCGAGAGTGACTCCAGTGGCAATGAGTGTGCTCATCGATCCGATCGTGTTGAAATGAGGATCATCCTAGCATTGGACATCTCTAACGGGCTGCTTCACCCAGCAAGAGGGATCTGCTGTCGGGTTGCAAGTTTCGGATTGCTTATTTCTTGTTTGAGAGCGCTCTGAATTCGTATTGCTTGCTCGATCGAACTGCCATCACTTTCACGAGTTCGAGATCGATCGCGCGATCGCCGCTTTCAGAAAACTTGACGGGACGAATGGCTCCCATGACTGAGAAATCGGGACTCGCCAGCGATCGGCGAATGCCGTTGCGAGTTGACGTGCGCTGAAGTGCGCCAATCAATGCCTCGGTCGCGTCGTATGCCAACACCGTTCGCCATCGCACCGGGTTGCCCCACAGCGTCTGGGCTTGTTTTTGAAAGTCAGATTTTGAGATCTCAAATTGATAAGACGGCACTGCTAAAACCATACCTGCGGCTGCTTCTCCTCCAATTTGTAAAGTCTTGGATGAATAGAGCGCGTCACCTGCCAAAAGCGGCAACCGATTTTGATTGGCGTTAATGACGAGAAGGGCACGATCGAAGAATTCATTATTGGGTGCCAGCATGATCACCTGCGCCCCTTTTTGAATCGCTCGATCGACACTGGCAACAGGGTTAAAGTCTGGTTTGCTTAAGTCGATTTCTTCAATCACGTTGGCTTTATCACCGTAGAATAAAGCCTTACTAAATTCGTCTTTCAGCGATTTGCTATAGGCACTGGTAGAGTTAAAAAAAACAACCGCCTTGCGTTTCTTAAGCTGCGTCACCATATAGTTGCCAAGCTGTTTTGCTGGCAGTTGATCGCTGGGCATGGTGCGAAACACATAGGGGCTAAACCCCGATAGCTCAACGGCTGAACTGATGGGAGAGATCGCAACCAGTCCGCCCGATTCATAAATCTTGCCGGCGGCGAGGGTGGTGTCGCTGGTGCCATGACCGATCACGCCTAAGACGGTGGAATCGTCTACAAGGGCTTTAGCAACTTGTTTAGCGACTTCTGGATTGCTGTTGTCGGTGGCGATCGCGACTTTCAACTGCACTCCGTTAATTCCCCCAGATTGATTGACCTGATTTTGTGCTTGGGCGACTCCTTGCAACACTTCTTCCGAAGAACTGGGTTGAGTGCTGAGGGGCACGACTACGGCGATGGTGTAAGACTTTTGCTGACCGATTTGAGCGTTGTTCAAATAGATCAGCGTTTCTGGGTCGCCACGATCGGCTCGACGCACCTTGTTTAACAGGGTGGTAGCTTGTCTAAGATTTCCGGCGGCAATCTGTTCGGCGGCTTCTTGCTTGAGGGGCAACACGGTTCCGGGTGTGAGAATTTTTTCGCCAAGGCTAATCTGATTTTGAATTGGTGTCGGAGTCATCGTCGGTAGCGCTGCGGGCACTGATGAGCGGGTGACTGCCCAAGTGACGATCGCGATCGCGGCAGCCGCGCCAATGCCAGTGGCGATCGTCAGCGGCATTGAGGCACCTTCCAGAAATCGATGGCGGGGTTGTCTGGCTGAACGTGAGTCCTGAATTGAGGGACTTCCTGCAACCCGAACGGCATCAAATCGAGACATCGGAGCTTTCGTTTGATTCTCTAATTCCTGGAGTTGCTGAAGGGCTGCGGCAGCAGTTTGGTAGCGTTGATTAAAATGAAACTTAGTCATTTTTTCTAACACCGTCGCCAGGTCGTGTCGCACTTCGACCAGATCGCGCCACATTAATTCGCAGGTGTTGGGGTCTTGCGGCAACTGGATCGGACGTACCCCCGTCAAAGCTTGAATGCCAATCACACCCAATGCGTAGACATCACTGCTGAAGCGAGGTTTACCTAAACACTGCTCACTGGCTCCATAGCCTGACGTGTAGACAGGCAGACTCATCTCGGTGAGTCCGGTAGCTTCTGCGATCGTGTGTTCAATATTTTTGACTGCACCAAAATCGATGAGGACTAATTTTTGGTCGCGATCGCGACGAATCAAATTCTCAGGTTTGATATCGCGGTGAATCACACTTTGAGCATGAACAAATTCCAAGACGCTCAACACATCTTCTAAGAGCAAAATCACCTGATCTTCCGAGAGCTTTTTCCCTGGCAGCAATTCGTCGCTGAGGGGATGTCCTTCGATGAATTCTTGAACGAGATAAAACTCTTCGTCTTCTTCAAAATATGCCAGCAGTCGCGGAATTTGATCATGTTCGCCCAGTTTCTCTAAAGTTTCTGCCTCTGAGAGAAACATGCGTCTCGCCTGCTGCAAAATAGCGGGGTTGTGACTAGCAAAACTGAGGTGCTTTAGGACACACAACGGATGCCCAGGACGCTGAGTATCCTGAGTAATATAGGTGTGACCAAACCCGCCTGAACCCAGCACCCTAACAATTCGATATCGCGAACTGAGCAATCGTCCTAGCATTGCACCCGCAGATGGTAGACAACCTGATTGTAGAGCGATATGTAGAGGAAGGATGAGGGATGAAGCATGAAAATTGAGCAGCGACATGATTGGGTATTAACGGCAGAAGCGGCGATCGAGATTCAGCAAAGCCTACGAAAAGAGGTCATTACTCGCGATCAGTTCGGCGCAGTGCAGTATGTTGCGGGGGTCGATGTCGGCTTTGAGGCAGATGGGACGGTGACTCGTGCAGCAGTCGCGGTGCTGAGTTATCCAGAATTGCAGTTATGCGATCAGGCGATCGCTCGCCGTCCCACTACATTTCCTTACATTCCGGGGTTTCTCTCGTTTCGAGAAGTTCCGGCAGTTTTAGAGGCGTTGGCAACGGTCAAAATCGTGCCTGATTTACTACTCTGTGATGGTCAGGGAATCGCGCACCCTCGGCGCTTAGGCATCGCGTGTCATCTGGGAGTGTTGACCAATTTGCCATCGATCGGAGTGGCAAAATCTCGTCTGATCGGCAAACACGCCGAAGTGCCGGATCAACGAGGCATTTGGGAGCCACTTTATGATCGTGGTGAAACGATCGGTGCCGTGCTGAAGACTCGCCCCAACACTCTCCCTTTATATATTTCGCCTGGTCATCGCATTAGTTTAGAAACAGCGATCGCGTATGTGATGGGTTGCACCACAAAATATCGCTTGCCCGAAACGACTCGCTTTGCTCACAAATTAGCGTCTGGTTGATTGACTGCGCGTTAAATCGATCGTGATTTTGCCACTAAAGTCAGGAATCGGAGCCGCAGGTTTAATCAACTGCACGCGCACTTGAGTGACTTGATCGAACATGAGAACAGAGTCTGCAATCAGCGTCGCCAATCGCTCTAGCAACATTAAGCGAGAAGTCTTGATCAAGTGTTGGATCGTTTCAATCACATCGCAATAATTTAAGGTATCTGCCAGTCGATCGCTCTGTCCGGCGAGTGACAGATCAATCCATAACGTTAAATCGACTTCAAACCATTGTCCTAAGATCTGTTCTTCAAGTAACGCACCTGTGTAGCCATAAGCGCGAATGCCTGTGAGATGAATGCAGTCCATTTAGTTAAACCCATAACC
The DNA here is from genome assembly GCA_965277365.1 of Phormidesmis sp. Taxonomy (GTDB): domain Bacteria; phylum Cyanobacteriota; class Cyanobacteriia; order Leptolyngbyales; family Leptolyngbyaceae; genus Phormidesmis_A. Next base: position 502,241 of record CBDICO010000013.1, read on the forward strand.
TTTTTGAATATAGTAATTTTTGATCCACACCCCAAACCGAATTACCGGAACAGTGACAGGTTGCGAGACTCGATCGAACTTGGCAACTAGACTTGACTGAACCGGAAACCAATCATCCGATAAGATGACCGCATTTTTGCCTTGAAAGGGGTGATCGCTCGGATACCAGAAGTCAAATTGATCAATTCGATCGGAGATTGCCCTCACCGTTTTGTCGTTGAGTTGATATGCCAGAGCCGATGCCGATCGATAATCTGTGGTGATCAATAGGGGAGATGGCTCTAAATCTGTTGCCTGCTGCTTGACGACAACTGCGACTTCTTGCCATCCATACAGCATTCGTGAATCTGGATCAGCATCTTTGCTAATCAACGCGGATAACGGCAAAAAGCAATAATGTATAACCAACAGGCTTGCAAAAAATAAACCATAAATCTGAAAGCCCAAAAATGCTTTTGACTTCATAATTGAAGGCTGAATCAAAACGGACGGAAGTAATGGAAATAATAAAAGATAAGCCGTAATATTCCAGTAATAAAGCGCAGCAGAGAGTAGAGAAATGATAGTAAGAATAACAGTCGAAATCGAAAATATCCAAAAGGCGACAGCAGGATAGACAGAATCAGAGCGAATTAACTGACTGGGTTGCTTGAGACTACGATAAAATCCTCTCCAATAAAACGGAGAAACAACTAGGAATGAAAAACCGATAAATTCAATGAATGACCCTAATTTAATTCCAGAATTGACCGGATGAATGCTGCGATCGACATAATAATGAAACGACTGAAAATCATTTGAGAGATTCCAGAGCAAAATCGGAATCAGTGCAGTAGCCGCGATCGCGATCGCGAAATAGAGCCGTCGATCCCCAAAAAGTGGTCGCAGTCGTCGATCGGCAACTATCGCGGCGAAAAATCCGAGAGGCACAAAGACGGCATTATATTTGGATAGAATTGCCAGCCCGATCGCAAGCGCAGAAGCATAAAGTCGCCACGTTTCTCCTTGACCATTGATCACGTAACCATCAAGAAACGTAATCCATAAATACGCAGAGGTTAATGAAAACAGGATCAGCAGATGATCATGCCATGCCAACCCTAAAAATAAAAAATATAAAGGGGATGCAACGACTAAACTGATTACGACCCAAAACCGTTGTTGAATTGAATCTCGATAGAGATAACGAACAATTTGATGATAAATGTAACTAATTATGACGCTACTGATTAAGTTTGGTAGCCGCAGCGTAAAGATTGACCGTCCGAGAGTCGCCGTAAACAGTCCTTGAATCCAGGCGTTTAGAGGCGGATGGTCATAGTAAGACCAGTCTGGATGCTGACCCCAAAGCCAATAATAAGCTTCATCAGAATTTGGGAATGCCGTTAGCCAAAACACGAGACGCAGTAACAGAAAGGCAATTAGAAAAGGCAACCAAGACTTGGGCATTTATAAAAAATTAGACATTAATCGTCACAAATTTTCGCACTTTTAAGGGCACCCGATCGCCCGTCATGCTCGTTAAATTTAGTCCACTACGATGCACTTTTATTCGACAAAAAGCATTATATTCATTCATCATCCTTACCCGGTTGCGTATGCTGACTCACTCTCGCTGGCGCAGAACCCTCGAAGCAGTTTCGATTCCGATCGCTGCTCTTATCTTCTCACTCTTTCTGTTCGGACTGTTTTGTGCCGCCGCTGGCGCAAACCCTTTTGAGGTCTATGGGGCAATTTATAAAGCGGCGTTTGGCAGTTGGTTCTCCTTTCAGAACACCTTAATTCGGGCGGCACCGTTGATGCTGACCTCCTTGTGCACGGCGCTTCCGGCTCGATTGGGGTTAATAATTATCGGCAATGAAGGGGCGCTCGTCATGGGAGGAATCGCCGCGATCGCGGCTGGGTTAAGCGTCGCCGATTTTGCCCCCCCGATCGTCGTTCAGCTAGTGATGGCGATCGGGGGGATCATCGCTGGAGGGATATGGATCGCCATCGTGGGAGCGTTGCGCCACTATCGAGCCGTCAACGAGACGATTAGTAGTCTGCTGATGAACTACATCGCGATCGCGCTGCTCAACCATTTAGTCGGCGGTCCGATGCGTGACCCCAGTTCGCTCAACAAACCCTCTAGCTTCCCGATTCCTGATGTCGATAAGCTGGGCACGATTCCGTTTACGCGAGTCCATTACGGGTTGCTCTACGGCATTGTTGTGTGCATTATTGCTTACTATCTGATCCAGCGCACCACGTTTGGATTTGCAGCGCGGACGGCAGGCGGCAACGTCAAAGCCGCTCGAATTGCCGGATTGCCTGTTGGGAAGTTGACGATCGCCATCTGTTTTCTAGCCGGATCATGTGCTGGGTTAGCCGGAATGGTCGAAGTTGCCGCCGTTCACGGTCGGGCAAACGAATCATTGAATGCCAACTATGGATATGCGGGGATTTTAGTGGCATTTATTGCCCGACATAACCCGATCGCGGCTAGTGTGGTTGCCATTCTGCTCGGTGGCATTCTCGCTAGCGGCAGCATCTTGCAGCGACAGTTAGGCTTACCCGATGCCACGGTCTATGTCTTCCAAGGATTAGTGTTTCTCGTCGTGCTCTACAGCGAATCTTTATACGGACGATTCGCCCTCTTTAAAGAACCCGACGCAGCGACACCTCCTGCCTCTCCAACACCTGTAGCGGGATAAATTCTCAGAAATCAGTTCGCGATCGCATCTAACAAAAGGAGACATTGAAATGGCAACCGAAGCACTCGGCTGGTGGGGCGTTCCGTTAGGCATCATGGCTGGTATGTTGCGGGGTAGCGCTCCGTTTTTGTTTGTGAGTTTGGGCGAGTGTTTGACCGAGAAAAGCGGCAAAGTCAACCTCGGCTTAGAGGGAACGCTATTAACCGGAGCTATGAGCGCCTATGCAGTGTCCTATCTGAGTGAAAAGACGGTCGGAGCGGCGATCGCGCCCTGGCTCGGTGTGTTAGTCGCGGGTCTGGCAGGAATGGTGTTAGGCTTCATCCACGCGTGGCTGTCTCAACAGCCCAAAGTCAATGATGTCGCCGTCGGCATCGCTATGATTATTTTCGGTAGTGGCATCGCCTTCTTTTTAGGCAAGCCATTTATTCAACCGCCTGCACCTCAACTTCCTGCATTTGAATTGGGTTGGTGGAGCAGCATTCCTCAAATTCAGTCTGCTTTAAAAGTGAGTCCTTTGCTGATAGTCGGAGTGTTGATTGCGCCGTTGATGGCGTGGTTCTTTAAGTCTACTCGCTGGGGTTTGTTTATTCGTGCCGTGGGCGATAGCCCTGATGCGGCGTTAGCGATGGGGATCTCGATTAAGAAAGTGCGAATGCTGTGCATTATTGCAGGCAGCTTTTTGGCAGGAATCGGCGGGGCTTATCTGTCGCTCTACTATCCCGGTAGCTGGACAGAGCGTATTTCTAGCGGTCAGGGCTTGATGGCAGTTGCCTTAGTGATTTTTGCTCGTTGGAATCCGATTCAGTGTCTTTGGGCATCGCTGCTGTTTGGGGGAGCACAATCGATCGGACCCGCGCTGCAAGCCGTCGGCATTGAGGGCGGTTATTATCTCTTCAACGCGTCGCCCTATATTTTGACTCTGCTGATTATGATCATCACCTGTTCTCCTAAAAAGACGCTCACAGGCGCACCGGGCGCGTTAGGAACTCTGACCTGAGTTTGCATTTATATCGTTACTAAATGTGGTAAACCCTATGAATCCAGCAGTCGAAACGATCGAGATGAAAGAACTCAGTCTGCCCCCCGAACTCGAAGTCGTCAATATGACCAAGCAATTTGGTCAACTGATCGCACTAGATAACGTCTCACTGACCTTAAAACCCGGAACGTTTCACGCGCTGTTGGGGGAAAACGGAGCCGGAAAAAGTACGCTCGTAAAGTGCGTCATGGGCTTTTATAAGCCGACCTCTGGGGAGGTGCGATTTAATCAACAGGTGCAAGCGATCGACAGCCCTCGTGATGCTCAAAAACACGGAATCGGGATGGTCTATCAGCATTTCACCTCTGTCCCAGCGATGACGGTGGCAGAAAATCTTGTCCTCTGTCGTTATGAAAGTGCTGCGCTGATTGATTGGAAAGCTGAATATGAAGTGCTGAATGCGTTTATGGCAACGGCTCCGTTTAAGCTGCCGTTAAGTGTGCCCGTGGCTCAACTCGCGGCTGGAGAAAAGCAAAAACTAGAAATTCTCAAACAGCTTTATCTCAAAAGCAAGATTTTGATTTTAGACGAGCCAACCTCAGTGCTAACGCCCGGTGAAGCCGATGAGGTGCTGAGCTTAATTCGTGAAGAAGTCGTCGCAGGGCATTTAAGCGTACTGCTCATCAGCCACAAATTCCGTGAAGTGACGGCTTTTGTAGACGAGATCACCATCCTGCGAAAAGGCAAATTTGCTGGTAGCGGCAGAGTCAAAGATCTGACGATCGCGGATATGGCAGAGATGATGATGGGTGAAAAGCGCACGCCGCAGACCGTCCAAAAGACGCTGCATCCTGATCCTGCCCCGGTGCTGCAAATTCAAGCGATTCACGCCAATAAAGACAATGGGTTAGAAGCTGTTGCAGGCGTAGATCTAACCGTCAACAGTGGCGAAATTGTTGGCATTGCGGGCATTTCTGGCAATGGTCAGCGCGAATTAGTCGAAGTGTTAGCAGGTCAGCGCATTGCCACCGCCGGACAGGTGTTGGTCAATGGTGAAGTCTATCGAGCCAGCCGCACCGAAATGTTTCAACATCGAGTCTTTGTGCTGCCAGAAGAGCCGCTCAAAAATGCCTGTGTCCCTCACATGAGCGTGGCAGAAAACTTGGCGCTGCGGACGTTCGATCGTCCTCCTCAAGCTAAAGGCTGGATGCTGCTGTTTAAGCCGATTCGAGAGGCTGCTCAACGCTTGATCAAAACCTTCAAGATCAAAACGCCTTCTCCCGAAACTCCGGTCAGCAATCTCTCTGGGGGCAACGTCCAGCGCACGGTTCTGGCGCGAGAGCTTTCCTCAGATCACATTAACCTGTTGATTGCCGCCAATCCCTGTTTTGGTCTAGACTTTGCCGCCGTCGATTATATTCACGGCGAAATCTTAGAAGCTCGAAACCGAGGGGTTGCCGTGCTGTTAGTCAGCGAAGACTTAGACGAATTGCTAAAACTATCTGATCGCATTCTCGTGATCAGTGAAGGCAAATTCGCGTATGAAAGCCCGATCGCCGACGCTGATTTTGCCTCGATCGGACGCAGCATGGCAGGACATTAAACTTATGACGTTTATCTCTGCACAGCCCTATGACTACGAATTGCCCGAAGGCAGCAATATTGCGCTGATTGTGATTGATATGCAGCGCGACTTTATGGAACTGGGCGGATTTGGTGACATTTTAGGAAACGATGTCAGCCTGTTACAAGCGATCGTGCCGACTCTAAAACGGTTATTAGACGACTGTCGATCGCGGCACCTCCCCATTTTTCACACCACTGAAGGACATCAACCCGATCTGTCAGACTGTCCCGGCTCAAAGCTCAAACGGGGGAAGGGGAAACTGACGATCGGAGATGCTGCACCAATGGGACGCATTCTCGTCTTAGGCGAACCGGGGAACGGCATCATTCCCGAATTGGCTCCCCTTCCCGGTGAGATTGTGATTCCCAAACCTGGCAAAGGCGCGTTCTATAACACCAACTTAGAGCCGTTATTAAAAGAGCGCAACGTGACTCACCTGCTGATCACTGGAGTGACCACTGAAGTCTGTGTGCAAACGACCATGCGAGAAGCCAACGATCGCGGCTATGAGTGTCTCTTAGTCGAAGATGCGACTGAGAGCTACTTTCCAGAATTCAAGCAATCGACGTTAGACATGGTGCGCGCTCAGGGCGGCATCGTCGGCTGGACTGCCACCACCGATCGAGTTCTGCAAGGCTTGCAAACTTGGACTACGCTAGGGATCGGGTAGTTAGATCGCGGTATTTGCCCCAAGCTAGCCTAACAATAAGCTTTGAGCCAGACGAGCCGCGATCAAAGTTAAAATGCAAGGGGAACGTCAAAACGAGGTCAAACGGATGACAGTTCGACAACCCCGCTACAGCAAAGAAGAGTTCGCTCGACAGGGCGATGAGATTTATGAATCTCAAGTGCGCTCCCAAGTTGAGGAAGGCAACCATAGCAAGATTGTAGCGATCGACATTGAAACCGGAGCCTTTGAGCTTGCTGAGGATACGATGACCGCGACTCGAAGACTCTACGATCGCTTGCCCGATGCTCAACATTGGTCGTTCGCCTTGGCTATCGTACGCTTCATCGATTTGGCGCACAGAGCCTAAAAGACGCTCTATGATTCAGGGATACGTGAATGAGAATTATGAGGCTGTGATTCCCGTAGTCGTTAAGAATGGCGCTAAACTCAAATCCGTTAATGCTGTGATCGATACAGGCTTCACGGGTTTTTTGAGCCTCCCATCAACCATAATTTCTGAACATAACCTGTCGTGGAGCTATCGCGATCGTGCAACGTTAGGAGATGGAAGCGAAACGTTATTTGATATCTACGAAGCGAGTGTCATTTGAGACGGGCAATTCCGAGAAATTGAGATCAATTCAGCCAACATAGACCCATTGCTTGGGATGAAAATGTTGCGGGGTTATCGGCGACAAATGGATACCGTTGAAGGTGGGTTAGTGACAATCAGAGCGTTGCCGATCATAACGTGATCCGACTGCTGACCACTGAAGTCTAGGCAAGATAACATAACTTTCTGGTTCAGGGGGTGAGGTTAAAAAGGTCATTCTCTAAAATCTCATGAACCTGCGGTGACAGCACTTGGCTCAGGGACCACCGCTGCCAGGGTGTGAGATTCTTCGGCTAACCTCAGGGCTTCGATCGCTGCCACTTCATCCTGATAAACCACCAGATCAAACCAGAACGTCGTTCCAACTCCGACCTCGCTGACCAGACGGACTCGACTGCGGTGACGTTGAATAATATTGCGGACGATCGAGAGTCCTAGACCCGTTCCTTCTAAGGTGTGAACTCGATTTTCGACTCGGAAAAATCGCTCAAAAACCGCGTTTTGATCTTCCTGATCAATGCCAATGCCTGTATCTGTAATCTCGATTCGCACAGTTTTGGGAGCCTGTAAATAAGCGCGAATCATCACCTTGCCGCCCGTTTCTGTAAACTTGAGGGCATTGCCCACCAGATTCGCAAACACCTGCAAGAGCAAATCATAATGTCCTAAAACCGGAGGCAGATCGTCCTCCACTTCTTGCAGCAACTCGATGCCTTTATCTCTAGCGTTGAGTTGATAAGTACGAAGAATTTGCTCGATCGGCTGTGCCAAATCGACCGCTTCGAGGTGGTAAATCTTGCACGACTCTAGACGCGATAGATCCAATACGTCGTTGACGAGGCGAGTCAAGCGATCAGTCTCTCGATTGGCGGTTTCTAAAAACTCTTGCCGTTCTGCCTCGGTCAAGTCTTCGCCATATTCATAGAGCGTTTCGATGAATGACTTGATGTTAAACAGTGGCGTTCTCAACTCGTGAGACACATTGCTGATAAACTGGCTTTTCGCTTCGTTTAGCTCTGCTTCACGAGTGACATCCTGCACCGTCACTGCTACACCCTTGACGTTTTCTTTAGAAGCATCCAGAACGGTGTTTAACAAAATTCTTAACGTCCGGTTGACGGGTTCGGTCAGCGTAATCCGGAATTCGGCTTCCTCACGCAGTTCGCCTCGTGCAATTTGATAGAGCGGACGAGTTAGTTCAACCTGCACCGGAACGGGAAAACAATATAAGGCATTCGTTCCTTCGATGGGCTTGTTCTCCCAGCCAAAAATGCGCCGTGCTGTCGGGTTTACCAACACCACTTGCAGATTGGTATCGAGCAACACGGCACCATCGGCGATCGTTGCCACCAACGTCTCCAATTTCGCTTTTTCTGCCGTCAGTTCTTCAATGTTTTGCTCTTCATAGCGTTCTAATTTTTCTGCCATCTCGTTAAAGCTGGCAATCAGTTCGCTCAACTCAACGCCGCCCCCCACGGGCAAGTCTACCCGTTGTTGAAAGTTGCCCTTGGCGATATTTTTAACGCCTACTACGAGTTCCTTAATCGGCTTCGTGATTTGCAGGGCATTAAACACCGCGCCCAAAATCACCATTACCCAAATCGAGACAAATACTGCCACCGTCACGTCTCGCGTCAGGTGAGACGATGCTGCCACCGTTGGGTTAGGATTGGTGCCGATCGCCAACACGCCCAGATATTTGCCTTCATAGACCAACGGCACAAACACATCGGTTACTTCACCATCGGGGGTTAAGTGTTGCCGCACCATCGGCAGATCTGAAGTCTCTGCAAAATTTTCGGGAAGCTGAATGCGGCGGCGAATGGTGAGCGAATTTTGTACCTCAGAATCTGAAAAGGGAATCCCGAAGAAAATTTCACCATCCGTATCGGCATAGATCATATAGCGCACGCTGGACGTGCTGCCATAAAAGCGATGAGAAAAGCGCGCCAATTCAGTGCGGTTGTCTTCTCCTACAAGCGGAGCCACGTTTGCCGCCAGCAATAGCCCTAGATCACTGCCAAAGCGGGTATCGTTGACACGCGCATCTTGCTGAATAGTGTTAACTGCCCAAAAGGTGAGACCACTCATAATCAGCGACACGACCAACGTCGCAGCCGCCATCAGCTTAGTCTGAAGCGTGAACTCCGACCACCAATGCACCAAGACTTCTCGAACAGATTTGAAGAAAGAATCCAAGGTCAAGACCAGAGATAAGGGACTAGAGCGTGTTTGCCGCTTCGCAATTTTCATAGACCGTTGCCTAGTGCTAGACAATCAAGCCCACCTTCTCAGGCTGAAGAACGGTTGCAAACGCTTATCTTTTCTGATCTAAATATAAGTCAATTTTGAGTCGAGCTAACCGTTCTCACTCGGTAGCCGATATCTTGACGGTAATACATCCCCTCAAATTGGATTGACTCGATCGCTCGATAAGCCTGCGCGATCGCTTGCTCAAAGGTCTCTCCAACGGCGGTCACTCCGAGCACCCGTCCTCCATCGCTGACCAGAGTTTGATGTTTGCGCTGAGTCCCGGCATGAAAAACCACCGCGCCCGATGTCTCAGCTTGCTCAATGCCTGTAATCGGCAACCCTTTCTTAAAGCTGCCTGGATAGCCCTCAGAGGCAATCACCACACAGGCGGCGGCTCCAGACTTCCACTTGAGGGGGGGGAATTGCTCTAGCGTCTGTTGCGTACAGGCAAACAGCAGTTTCTCTAGAGGAGTTTCGAGCAGGGGCAAAATTGCCTGAGCTTCAGGATCGCCAAAGCGACAGTTAAATTCAATGACTTTCGGGTCGCCTTCAGGCGTAATCATCAAACCCGCGTAGAGAAGCCCGCGATAGTCAATATGGCGATCGCGCAGGGTAGCGATCGTTGGGTCTAAAATCTCGGTTTGAATACGTGCCATTAGAGCCGGGGTGACGATCGGAGCCGGGGCATATGCTCCCATTCCACCCGTGTTTTCTCCAGTATCACCGTCTCCGATGCGCTTATGGTCTTGGGCAGGCAGCAGCGGGCGGATTGTCAACCCATCGGTGACGGCTAAAATCGAGACTTCTTGCCCTAGCAAGCATTCTTCGACAACAACCCGATATCCGGCAGAACCAAACTGCCCTTCAAAACAGGTGTCAATCGCGGCTTCTGCGGCTTTCACGGTTGGTGCAACGGTGACTCCTTTCCCGGCAGCGAGTCCATCGGCTTTGATGACTATCGGGGCACCCTGCTGACGAACATACCCCTTGGCAGCCTCCGCACTTGTAAAAACTTCTGCCTGAGCCGTCGGAATTCCGGCTTCCTGCATCAGCGCTTTTGCCCATGCCTTGCTCGACTCGATTTGAGCACCCTCACGAGTCGGACCAAACACCGCTAACTGCTGCTGGGTTAGAGAGTCTGTGATCCCTTGAGAAAGCGGAACTTCGGGACCAACTACCACCAGAGAAATATTGTTCACCAAGGCAAATCGCGCAATGCCTTCAAAATCGTCGAGAGACAGGGCTAAATTGCTACAGCGATCGAGCGTGGCAGTTCCCCCGTTGCCCGGAACACACACCACCTGCTGAACCTGTGGCGACTGCACTAACTTCCAAGCTAGGGCATGTTCACGACCCCCATTGCCGACAATCAAAACCCTCACATTACCCTCGCTCAGACCTTAATAAATGATGTTTGACAAGCCTACCGTTGGTTAAACCCTCAACGGTTTTTCCTGGATCGGGGGTTATTACTCGTAGAATATTAAGCCTAACGATTAATCTTACTGACCTGCCAAATAGCATTTCATTATGTCACGAGACTGTAGACTTTTGAAGAGGCTTGTCATGAATTAGGAGCGGGTGTCTGGTTAAATCCTGAAACCTTCTAGGCGTAATCGAGTCACTCATCACATTAGGGATTGCTAACATTTGTCTCATGACTGCCAATTCTTTTCGCCAGCGCTGCCTAGAAACGATCGTATCTCTCTGCCTAATCGGGACGCTTCCCGCACAGGCAGCAACTTCACCGACTCCTCAGCCGCCTCCTGCGGGTCAGAAACCGCCTCAAAAGAAACCGCCTCAACCCGATCAATTTCCGCCTAGCCCTTTAGAATTGACGGCACCTGACCCGTTATTGCCTGGAGGATGGCAGCGTCCTTTAAGCGAATCGGAGCGTCAGACGCTGGGCACTGCCCTAGATGACCTCAACGCCCAAGCGATCGTGAAGTATCGATCGGGCGATCTGCTCAACGCTTTTGAGATTTGGAACCGAGAATTGCGCTTGCGTCGAGCGTTAGGCTTCTTAAACGAAGTCACCGCACTGGGTAGGGTGGGCGATAGCGCCTGGAAGCAAAATCAGTCCAATGAAGTGAATCTGATTACGAGACGGCTTCAGGCGATTCAGAAACAGGTGCAAACCCCGATAGCTAATAAGATGAACCTATCACGTCCTCAAATTATGCAAGCCTTGGGGATGGCATATCAGATGGTGCGATCGCCTGGATTAGCCGTCGCCATTTATGAACAATTGTTGTCAGAAGCCCGTCAGCGCAAAGATGCTGCCGAAGAAGTGAGTTTATTGAACACGATCGGGCAACTGCACCTCAGTTGGTTTGACTATCCCAACGCCGCCACGACCTATACAGAACTGCTTAAGCTGGCTCAGACCCGCGGCGATCCATCCAGTCAAGCCTTTTATCTGACTCAACTGGCTTATGTTTACGAACAAGCCAAACAACCTGCTCAAGCCGTTCAATATCAGCAGCAACTCGCGGCTCTTTACCAAAAAAAATCTCAGCCTGAGTTGATTCCTGCCCTCAAAATTAAAATTGCTGACAACTATGCGGCAAGCGGGCAGGTGAATCTAGCCGAGCAAAATTATCAGGAAGCCTTTAAGCTGGCACAACCTGTCTTGCAACTCGCCTATGCCAGTGATGCGCTGCGAAAGTTAGGAGTGCTATATCGATCGCACGATCGCTTAGATGCCGCGCTACAGGTTTACGAATATCTTGCAGGAGTCGAGCAGCAGACCTATGACACCTACGGGTTAATGGAAGCCTATGACCAGATGGGGCAGATTCATCTGACGCGCAAAGCCTATCCGCAGGCGTTGACAGCGTTTAATCAAGGGTTAGCGGTCGCCAAACAACTCAACTATCGAACTGATTATTTCACCCATCAGATTCAGCAATTGTCTCAGCAGACAGGGCGATCGCTTCAGCAAAGCACCCCATAAGCGTTGAGAGGAACGTTCTATAGACCATCCCTCTCAACGCTGAAATGAACCGCAGGTAAATGATTACGCCATGCTATTTTCGATCGCCCACCGCGCTAACTCGGTGCGATTGTGCAACCCCGTTTTGCCGAGCATGTTGCTGACGTGGCTTTCGATCGTGCGTTGGCTGACATTTAACTCTTCGGCAATTTCTCGATTTGCCATGCCCCGCGCCACAAACTGCACTACTCGCAGCTCAGTCGGGGTTAACTCAACATCAAACGGCACTTGAATCTTAGGCGAGTTATCTCCCCCTTTAGAATCTTTGTGCTGAATCAGCCGTGAAGCTTGCTTAAGAGAAGACTCGACCTGAGCCACCAGTTCTTCTGGCTCAAACGGCTTAACCATATAGACATCTGCGCCGATGTTAAGTCCTTTCACACGGTCTTGGCTCTGCCCCTTTGCAGAGAGAAACAGCACCGGAATCCAACTGGTTTTGGGATCTTGGCGAATAGCACTCACAAGAGAATAGCCATCCATTTCTGGCATCATGACATCACAGATAATCATGTCTGGCGTTTCTTGTTCTAGCACCTCTAGAGCCTCACGCCCGTTCTCGGCAGTGATGACTTCATAGCCACGAAACTCTAGATAGTCTTTGACTAACAAAATCAAGTTGGGGTCATCATCGATCAACAGCAACCGTCTGTGATTCCCTGCGCTAGTTTCCTTCATGCTGTGACACTCGCTCTGCCTTAATCGGGATTAATGGTTAGAAACTGGTAGAAACTGAGTTCTATCAACTGCCACATTTTACAGAACTGATCGCTTAAGTTAACGGAAATTTGGTTGAAGCCTGTTTTTCTGGTGAAAAATCTCGAAGTATTCACCGATGAGTTATTTCTAATCGTTGACTAATGCGTAGAGCGATCGCCCCTTGTTTCTCGTGTCATTATATACGACTGCTCAGTAAATTTAACATCACTCAACTAATCGTCTGATCTCACTCTAAGTCGGCGGTATTTATTTCTGTATCGTTAAGGGTCGATGCAGAAATAAACGGGAAATCTTGAAAGGATGCCCTAAGTCGTTGAAAGCACTGGGTTTAGCTAAGCGTCTCTGGATGATTCTCAATCAGTTTAATTTGTTCGACTTTAGTAGAATCCGCCTCCAGGTTTGACACGGAACCTAGCGGATGAGCGTAATCTCCCTCACAATGAGCAAGAGTTGGAAGCGGATGAGTCAAGAACGCATAGTCTTGCACTATTTGATTATCAATTAGATGTTCTTGAATGATGCGATCGATGATTTCTGGGCTAGTGGCTCGATACCAAACTCCATCAGGGTAGACCACCATAATCGGACCTTGATCACAAACCCGCAAGCAGTTTGCTTTTGTGCGGAAAATGCAGGTTGGGCGCTCGATCGTGGGTTTGTCGAGTTTGAGTTCTTTTAGGCGATTTTTTAGATAGTCCCAAGCGGCTAACCCATCTTCTTTAGAGCAACACAGGGGTTTGGTCTGGTCAGCACAGATAAAGACGTGTCGCTGAATTTGGGCAAGTCCCAATGAATCAACACACTTGGTTAGATCAGATTGAGAAGTCATTGGTTAAAGCGTTATGAGTAACGATGATCCTAGTTCCTTTCTTTGAGTCAGCATCTGACCAGGCGCTGTTCAAATTCGTAGTTAGAGCAGTTCAACCTGCTAAAGATAGCAGTTTAGCCAGACTCAGTAGGTAGATGAAATGAATCGGAAGACGCGTTTCGTCCGCTCAATGCTCAAAGCCACCAGTGTAAGCGAGTTGAGCGGAGCCGAAACCCTCCCCTCAAGTCGACTTTCATTGCACCTGTCTACTTACTATCTTAAGGTTGATTGACTTTTGCACTGATGAGAACACTTTTTTTAAACTAAGGCATCTCTGAAGAATGCGGTTCAGGTTGGGGAGGCTGTGGTTCTAAACGCTTTGGTTTGAGAGGTGGTTCTAGAGTCTCCATGCGGCGGGTGAAATACATAATGATCGCCAGGAAGAGGAACAGCCCGATCGCACCCATCAATAGCGAATAGTCCTGGTTTGCCAGCACCACATAGAGATAGCTGTAGAGCGCAACCTGCATGACTCCAACAATCGCGCCTCGTTTTCTAGCTCTAAGAATCGCGATCGAGTATGCCGTAATCAAAACAACCACTGCACCCGTCGCGATTAGGTAGCCAACTTTAAAGCCGAGGTGCTCAGAAATCGCGAGTTGCAGCAGATAAAACATCGACATCGCCACCCCAACCAACAAATATTGCAACGGGTGAACGCGCAAGCGAGTGGCGGTCTCAAACAGCCAAAACACAGCAAACGTCAGAATGAGAAACAAATAGTTGTATTTGATGCTGCGATCGCTCATTCGATAATTATCGACGGGCGAAATCAGATCGACTCCAAACAATGATGCCTGAATCAGTTCAGGGTTCACAGGCGATTCATTGTTCCACTGTTGAGGATAGTTGCGACCGAGCGAGGGAATATCCCAGGTGGCATTGAAGCCCTGGGTCGTCACCGATCGCTGATCAGGCAACCACACGCCCTGAAAGCTAGGATTTGTCCAGTCAGAGGTGAGGCTAACTTTTGTGACTTTGCCGAAGGGCGCAAAAGAAATTTTCTCGCTGCCATTCACCGTGAGCGGAATGGTGAAATCAAAGCTGTCGCCCTTAAGCTGATCTTTTAGATTGGCATGAATGCCTTGTTCTACGCCGCCATATTTGCCCTGACCTGCGGTAAACGGAATCGATTTTTGATTCCAGTTCAACGTCGCTTGGGTTTGAATGGCGTGAGCATCTGAGATTTGCAAACTCAGTTCGGCGCGATCCCACAAAATGTCTTCTGGGCGCACTCCCCAACTCGTGACATCAGGACGGACAAACCGACCCCGAATATCCAGTTTTGTCTGATAGATCGGAACTTCAAAAATGCCGCGATAGCGCACCTCTGTCTTGAGATTGCCGCTCACCTGCAAATCATCCGGCAAAAACGTGCCATATTTCACGTCAGCTTTTTCATCTTTGCCAACCTGAGATCGCCGAATATAGGGCACATAGAGCTGAGGACCTAAAATAGCTTGCTCTCGCCCCCAATTCGACGTAATGCTGCTGATCGCTTCTTGACGGAGATTTTGGCGATCGCTCACCAACCCCTGAAGCATCGCAGTCGGAATTTGGAGAACGAGAATCAAGAACGTAATTAGAAGCAGTCGAGCGAATTGAGAGTTTTTTAGCTGCTCGTACATAGGTGACGATTGAGAGGACTGAACACGGGTATTGATTTCCCAATGATTCACCTCTGCTGGCAGAAATTTCGGAGGAGCCAATTTAAGAAAGGTAAAGCAGACGATTTAGAGGGTCAACCCTAGTCTGCTGTTTTACTAGCTGAAAATCGCAGCCTCACATAATCGGCAATCCACTGACCAGGTGCATCACAAAGAGTAGTCGCTAAACTAGCAGTCACCTCCTCTAAAAAAGCATCTCGTTCTGAACTGGGTAGCGCAGCCGTAAATGAATTTGCAAAGGTTGTCAGCCATCCTTTAATCCCTGTGGGCAAAGGAGTCGGGCGAGAAATCAGCGCAATTCTGCTGACTTCAAACCCTCTGGATTTTAATCGCGTCTGATAATCTTCCACCGTCGGGAAGTACCAGGGATTTAGGGTCGCGGCATCAAGACCCCGTTTCTCTAATGCCGTGTTGAGAGCAGACACGATCGAGGCGGTATTACCCTCTCCGCCAAACTCACCTACAAATCTGCCTCCTGGTTTCAACGCTTGCCACACGCCATCGATCACTCGATCGGGCTGGGTCATCCAGTGCAGCGCAGCGTTGCTAAACACCGCATCAAATTCAGGGTTGAAATGCAGTTCGTGTCCATCGATCAGTCGGGCATCGAGTCCGAGCGATTGGGCAGAGTTGACAAAATCAGGACTTGCATCGACCCCAATCACCTCACAACCCAAGTCCTGCAATTTTACGGTCAGCGCTCCGTCACCACAGCCCAGATCCAAAATTCGTTCGCCCGGTTGGGGGGCAAGCCATTCGACCACAGGCATCCCCAAATCGGACACGAATCGGGCATTCTCAGCATAGGTCTTAGAATTCCAGGTCTGTTCCATAGCGGCAAGGTTTCCACAGTTTAATCTCTCGGTGCAGCGACTACTTCCGCCTGCTGTTTCTTGGCTTTATCTGGGTGGAAATATGCCTCTAGCACTTGTCTCACCATCGGAGCCGCAAACGAACCGCCGCCTCCACCAGAGTTTTCTCCAAAAGCGACCACCACGATTTGCGGCTTATCAACCGGAGAAAACGCGCCAAACCAGGTGTGAGACTCACGCCCAAAATCTTCTGCGGTGCCGCTTTTGCCGGCGATCGCTAAATCGGTGCCACTAAACGCAGCCGTTGCAGTGCCTCCATTTACCACGCCATGCAATCCTTCGTGGAGAATCCGAACGGTTTCGGGCTTCAAATTCAGCGGTTCACGCCAGTTTTCGGCAGCTTCATTGTCTTGAAGTAGGTGGAGCTTGACGCGATAACCGCCATTTGCCGCGATCGCAAACATCCCTGCAACTTGAAGCGGTGTGCATTGCAAAAAGCCTTGCCCGATCGACATATTAACCGTGTCGCCCAAAAACCACGCCTCGTGGATTTCTTTCTGTTTCCAAGTGTCATCTGGCACCAGTCCTGATGCTTCTTCGTCGCTTAGTTCGATGCCCGTCTTTTGCCCAAATCCAAACCGACGTGCCCATTGAATTAGGGTTTGATCGCCCACAC
This sequence comes from Phormidesmis sp., assembly GCA_965277365.1. Taxonomy (GTDB): domain Bacteria; phylum Cyanobacteriota; class Cyanobacteriia; order Leptolyngbyales; family Leptolyngbyaceae; genus Phormidesmis_A. Next base: position 518,811 of record CBDICO010000013.1, read on the forward strand.
CCATGCCGATCTGATAGAAAAAGGTGTCGCTACTCCAGGTCAGGGCACCCACAAAGCCTTGAGGACCGAATCCTGCGTGGTTCCAATCGCCAAAATCGATGCCGCCGACTCGAATCGATGCTGAAGTCGCTAGCACCGTATCCGGCGAAAATTTGCCGGACTCTAACCCCGCCGTTGTCGTGACGATCTTAAACGTGCTGGCGGGAGGATAGCCTTGCAGTGCTCGATTCACAAATGGGTGGTCTTCACCCTGCAAGCGCTGCCACTGCTTTTCTGAGATGCGAGTCGAGAATAGGTTGGGGTCAAACGCCGGACGGCTCACCATCGCCAAAATCTCACCATTGTTTGGGTTAATCGCTACGATCGAGCCTTTGCGATTTCCTAATGCGGTTTCGGCAGCTTTTTGAAGGTCGAGGTCGATCGTTAGGGTCACGTCTTTTCCGGCGTGAGTTTGCTTTTCTCCTAAGATCTTGACAACGTTTCCAGCCCCATCGACTTCGACTTGTTGACCACCCCACTCACCTCGCAAGTCTTGCTCACGAGCCGCCTCAATACCCATTTGACCAATCACATCACCCAGCCGATAGTGGTCTAGATGATGTTTCTTAAAATCATCATCGGTGAGTTCCCCTGTGTAGCCCAAAACATGCGCCGCCAAATCACCGTTGGGGTAGCTTCGTACGGCTTCTGCATCTACTTGGACTCCATCGAGTTCACCAATGCTTTCCGCTAAAGCCGTGACTTTTTGAGGACTGATGCTGCGGGCAATACGGACTCGATAAGGGGAGTTGTAGCCCTCCGTCTCCAGACGCTTTTGAATATCAGCGACGGGAATGTTGAGAATTTTCGAGACGCGCTCTAACGTATGGCTCCACTCGACTTTTTTTTGGGCAAGAGGCCAGAGAAAAACTGAGTGAGAGAGGCGACTGCCTGCGAGGATTTTGCCTTTGCGATCGAGAATCTTCCCCCGCTCTGGCTGTTTGGGAAGCAGTCGAATGCGATTGCTGTCCGCCAGTTCTCGATTTTGAGTGCCCTGCATTAGTTGCAGATAGGCAAGGCGACCACCCAATCCTCCTAGAATCATCGCGGCAACGCCAAACATCAGCAACAGGGCTTGGCTTTTTCGACCAACGCTGCGGGTGTGTTTCTGATAAGCGATCGTATTGGGAGGAGATTGGAGCAAAGTCATAGTCAACTGAAGATGTCTTCAGAGCGAAGGTGAACAAAAAAATCTATTGAGCAAAAGATCGACTAATCTAAATTGAGAATTCATTCATTGAGATGGGCAGTCTAGAGCTAACAGCGCCATTGTAGAGTAACGGTCTCGTTGCCATTCTTCAAATAACGTTACCTAGACGTAACAGAGCGATAATCTCCCTGACGACTTTAAGTTCGGCGAGTAAGATAAACCAAACGTTACATTTAGCATCTTCATCGGGGATCAGGCAAGCTACCTTCGGCGCAACAACCGGGAATCACCGCAGGAAATCGTCACTATGTCTCAGACGGCAACGCAGAATCAGCAAACCACTGGCATCAATGTTGAGTTTGATGTTGAGCTGCGAAAAGTATTTAAAGTTTTCAACGGAGATACCGTTGTTCATGGGGTTGATCTCAGGATTCGACGCGGTGAATTCTTTAGTATCTTAGGTCCGTCGGGCTGCGGAAAGACGACGACTCTCCGATTGATTGCTGGATTTGAGACTCCAACCGCTGGGGATGTCCTGATTCGCGGACAGTCGATGCTCAACGTTCCGCCCTATCGCCGACCTGCTAACACGGTCTTTCAAAACTACGCGCTATTTAGCCACTTGACGGTTTGGGAGAACGTCGCTTTTGGGCTGCGCATTAAAAAGCGCGGCAAAGCAGAGATGCAAGAGCGAGTCAAAGAGGCTTTAAAGTTGGTGAAGATGGAAGGCTTTGCAAAGCGCTTTCCGGCTCAACTGTCTGGAGGGCAACAGCAGCGAGTCGCTTTAGCACGAGCCTTGGTCAATCGTCCCACGGTGGTTTTGCTCGATGAGCCGTTGGGGGCGCTTGATCTGAAGTTGCGAAAAGAAATGCAGGTCGAACTGTCGAATCTGCATCAAGAATTAGGCGTGACGTTTGTGCTAGTGACGCACGACCAGGAAGAGGCGTTGAGCCTGTCCGATCGCATCGCGGTTATGGTTGATGGCAAGGTTGAGCAGATGGGTTCACCGAGTCAAATCTACGATCGACCTCAAACGCCCTTTGTCGCTGATTTTATTGGGGACACAAATTTGTTTCACGGCAGAATTGAGGGCGCACATCCCACCATGCTGTGGATCATCACCGACAAGGGGTTGAAAATGAAAGTGCAGCCTGCGAATGATACCAACGGGTTGCCGCTTACTTCTGGCGCGGTGGTCGTCAGTGTGCGTCCCGAAAAGGTGAAGGTCAGCTTCTCGCCGCCCGACGACTCGCTTAACTGTTTTGAAGGGCGGCTCAAGCATGTCATGTATCTCGGAACCCATGTGCATTATGTAGTACAGCTTTTATCGGGCGATCAGCTTACCGTTCGTCAGCCCACTGCGCTCAACGTTCCCGATGGTGATACGCCCATTTATCTTCAGTGGAGCGCAGACGATTGTCTGGCATTGCCAGAATGACTCTTATGACTGATGCGACTTGTCTTCATTCGTCTCGATCTCGGCGGCAATTTTTGCAAACCTTGATCGCAGGCTTGTCAGGAATGGCACTCTCAAGCTGTGGCTGGACATTGGCAAAAGTGCAAACCAACCAGGTGCGACAAGGTGCCTCTGATGAACTGCATATTTACACCTGGTCTAATTATGTCGATCAAGAGTTGATTGATGCGTTTCGATCGCAAACGGGCATCAAGGTCATTTCTGACGTGTTTGACTCTAATGAGACCATGCTGGCGACTTTTCAGGCAGGCAAAGCCAGAACTTACAGCATTATCTATCCGTCTGACTATAAAGTGTCGCAGATGGTGAAGCTGGGCTATTTGAGTGAGTTAGACCATTCTCGCCTAGATGGACTGCGGAACATTTTGCCGAGATTTCAGCAGTCTGTCCACGATCCGGGCAATCGCTTTAACGTTCCGGTGAGTTGGGGGACAACGGGACTAATCTACAACAGCGAAAAGCTGACAGAACCGCCCACTGACTGGAATTATCTCTGGACGCATAAAGATAAACTGACTCGTCGCCTCACCTTAATGGATGATGTGCGGGAAGTCATGGGGGCAGTGTTGCGATCACTGGGCTATTCTTATAACTCGATCGATCCACAGCAGATCAAGCAAGCTTACGAAAAACTGCAAGACCTCAAATCCACCATTACGACGTTTACCACGGATGCTTGGCGCGATCAGCTATTGGCTGGAGATTTGTCGATCGCGATGGGCTATTCGGCAGATGCAGTCAACGTGATGAATCAAAATCCTAAGCTCAAATATGTAATTCCGACCAGCGGCACCTCACTCTGGAGCGATACGATGGTGATTCCTAAAACGGCTCCTAACCCAGATGCCGCATACGCCTGGTTGAGTTTCATGCTGCAACCCGAAGTCGCGGCTAGAGTCACTGAGCGTTTATTTTTTGCAACGCCCAATGAGGCTGCCTTCAATCAGCTCCCTGACACGTTAAAGAACAACGTTACGCTCTTTCCGCCTCAAAATCTGCTCGATAAAGCAGAAACCGTGGCTCCGTTAGATAAATCTATACTCGAACTCTATGAAAAATATTGGACAAAGCTGACGAGCAGTTAGGGTCAAAGACCTCCCTTATCTCTTAATCCTTTATCTTTTTCCACCTGTGTCTACCAAAGTTTCTTCTGAATCTCGCCCGATCGCTCACACTCCCCAATGGCTGCAAGCGCTTTTGCTGTTGGCTCCCGCAGGCGTTTGGCTGGCATTGCTCTTAGTGATTCCGACCCTGTTGATTTTTGAATTGAGTTTGGTGCCCAATGTCAAACCCGGAGATCTTGTCAACCCATCGGGGCTAGACAACTATTGGCGAATCTTTCAGTCAGATGTGCTGAATGTAATTGGTCGATCCCTCCTCTTTGCCACCGGAACCACCCTGCTCTGTCTGCTTATGGGCTTTCCGGTCGCCTATTGGATTGCGCTTCTCTCTCCCAAACGCTGGCGCAACTTGCTGCTGTTAGCCTTCGTGCTGCCGCTTTGGACATCCTCACTGCTGCGCTCCTACGCCTGGATTAGCATTTTGCGTCCGACAGGTGTGCTCAACACGCTGTTGACAAGTCTGGGGTTACCGACGCTCGATTTACTCAACCGATCGCCTGCTGTGTTTATTGGCATGACTTATAGCCTGTTGCCCTACATGGTGCTGATTCTCTATGCCTCGTTAGAAAAGCTCGATCGTCGCTTTTTAGAAGCCGCCGCCGATTTAGGAGCCACTCCCCCTCAGGCATTTTGGAAAGTCACCGTGCCGCAAACCCTGCCCGGAATTGCCGCAGGTTCCCTACTCGTGTTTATCACCGGGTTAGGAGATTTTATCAATCCTGAACTGTTGGGCGGCACGTCGAGTATGACGGCAGCACGACTGATCTATAACCAATTTTTAGGCGCAACTCAAAACTGGGGATTTGGCTCAGCCCTCAGCATGGTGTTAATTTTGGCAGTTAGTTTAGCGATCGCGCTGCTCATCAAATACGGCGACAAAAATGCAAGCTCCCTCTAAAAGTCCCCTTCGCATCTCCTGGCAAGCGCTATTTTCGGTGCTGATGTTTGGCTTCATGTACCTCCCGATTTTAGTGCTGGGGTTTTATAGCTTTAATCAGTCGCCCAACAGCGCCCAGTGGGGCGGATTTACGCTGTCTTGGTATGTCAAATTCTTCAACGACAGCCGCATTCTCTCAGCGTTATCAGATAGCTTAACAGTTGCATTCTGTGCCGTTGGAATTTCTGCAATCACTGGCACACTCATGGCAGTAGGATTAGCGCGTTATCGATTTCCTGGTAAGCAGTTATATCAGGGTGCATCTTACTTGCCTTTGATCATTCCAGATATTGCGATCGCGGTCTCGACCCTGGTATTCCTCGCGGTGATCGCAGTGCCGTTAAGCTTATGGACGATCGTTGCTGCACACACTGTATTTTGTTTATCGTATGTCGCGTTTGTGGTGTCAACTCGCCTTGTCAATCTCAATCCTCATCTCGAAGAAGCCGCCCAAGATTTAGGCGCAACGCCCTATCAGTCATTGGTGATGGTGCTGTTGCCAGAATTGATGCCCGCGATCGTCTCTGGTTGTCTCCTCGCATTTGTCCTCAGCATGGATGATTTTCTGATTGCCAGTTTCACTGCTGGCGGTGGCGCAACAACCCTCCCAATGGAGATTTTTAGCCGCATTCGCACGAGTGTTAAACCCGATATTAATGCTTTGAGCGTGGTTCTCATGGTTGCCTCTGGCGCAGTGGCACTGATTGCAGAAACTATTCGCTATCGCAGTGAGAAAAAGCGCCTCCAGTAAGCGATCGAATCTGTGCAAAATAGAGTCAGTTCTTTCACTCCGCTTGATTTTATGATTGCCACGACGCTCTCCACATCTCACCCGATTCAACCGCACCCCGACGATCGCTTTGCCATCACCTTTGCGCCCCTGCTGCTTCAAGAGGTTTATGACTTGGCAGATAATCCTGCAAGCGGCGCGATCGTGGTGATGAGCGGCATGGTTCGCAACAAAACTGATGGTAGAGCAGTTGAGTCGCTGGAATATCAGGCGTATGAACCGATGGCAATGCGTGTCTTTCAGCAAATTGCAGCAGAGATTCGCAAAACGTGGGCAGACGTAAATCGCGTTGTCATTCATCATCGCGTGGGCAAGTTACAGATTGGCGAAATCAGCGTATTAATTGCTGTGGGATGTCCTCACCGATCGGAGGCATTCAACGCGTGTCAGTTTGCGATCGACACCCTCAAACACAACGCGCCCATCTGGAAAAAAGAACACTGGGAAGATGGCTCTAGTCGTTGGGTCAGTATTGGTGCTTGTGAACAGCTTGGAGAGAGTTGTTAACATTAACTTTCTTTCTTTGCAGGAAGTGAGAGATTGTCTTTGAACATCAGGGCACGAAATCAACGATCGTTAATTCTTGAATCGTCTGTAGCTGTCGATCAGCAGTGACTAAATTAGCATTTGCTCGAATCGCTGTAGCCGCAATAATCATGTCAGGTAATGGGAGACGGTACTTTTGTCGCAATTGAGCCGCCAGTTCTATCAGGTCAACCTGATCAGGATTTAGCCCAATTACTTCGATTCGTTGAAGAAACTGGTTAAATAATTGGCGATCGTCTTCGGTCAATCCTGAAAATGATAAAAACTCAAGCTGACTGATGATTGAGATGCCAATCCATTCACTGTTTTGAAGGGGTTGAAGTATCTGCTGGTTGCGGCGAAGCAAGGCAATAATCGCATTGGTATCAAGCAGATATCGATTACCACTCATCTCTCATTGTGCGCTGCATGGCGATCGCGTCTCCCTGCCATTGCAGTGTCCCTACCAAGTCGGAAAAGTCATATTTTCGGGATGTGGCTGAAGCGGGGTTAATAACCAAAACCAACTCAACCTCGCCGGGTGGTAGGTGCGTTGGGACATCTAGCCGAAGATAACCGTCGGCATCGATTTTACCGATCAGGGTTTGAGTTTGCATCATTTATGTTTTCGGAGTGACTATCGATCTCGTCCATTCTGTCTTGATTCCATGCCTTCACCATAATTCAGATGCGCAACTTGTGATTTGTGAATCTAAACGAATCTATTTCGTCAGGTAAATTCTTATCTCGATCGCAGCAGCCGCACAAACGTATCGCTGACTGTGTGGTCGTTAGTATCTGCCGCGTTTTGGATCAGGTCTTCTCGCAGTTGTTGGGCGGCATCTAAAGGCAGTAGCGTCGCCAACAAAAAGTAAACGCCTCTAAACCGCGAATTGTTGATGTGTTGCTTTAGGCGTTTCTTTGCCTCTTTGCTTTCACCTCAGACTGGAGAAAAGCTGACCTTACCCGATGAAGTCGCCGATCGTATTGGTGAAGGACGATGGCTAATTACCATTGCACCGTTGACTAACGAACCTGCTTCAACGATCGCCCGTCGCCACGATGCTTTCTTAAACGGTTACGCACCCAAAGACGAAGGACTCTACGATGGCTATTCAACCAGATGACTTCTGGATTGCCGAGCTACGAACAACACATTTCGTGCTTCAAGGACGATCGTCCGAGTTCAGAACTGAAGAGTCCGAGTCCAAAGCGCGATCGTTCTCCCTTTAAACAACAAATTTCTTGCTCTAAGCTCGATTGTCCGGGTTCAAAGCTCGGCAGCTCCGCTTCACGAAGTGTTCGTTCCACCTCAGACATGAAACATTCGCGTTCTGAAGTGGAAAGTTGATGTCAGTAAAACTTCCGTAGATCTCAACTTCTTGAAGGTCAGGGCTTATGCTTCTCATTGATGGCGGATTGTCATAAGTCTAGAAGCGCGATCGGGAGACAGGTTTGAAAGGTTCTGAAATCCCGATCGTGGGTAAAAATAAAATCATTTCGGTGATAGGCAACGGCACAAATCAGAAAATCTGTATTGGAGCCTTGAATCCCATTGCGGCGACAGGTGTTGAAAAATTCGGCAGCGGTTTCGTAATCGTCGTGGGTCAAAGTCAGATCTGGAAAGGCTCGGAGATAGTCGCGCAATCTAACAAATTGTTCGGCTGCGCGAAGACCAGAAAGAATTTCTTGGCGAATGGCTCCAAAAATGCTCACTTCATCTTCGGCAATCAAGGCGCGCAGTTGACTGTCGATCGACGCATCAGGAGTATTACGACGCAGAGCCAGCGACCAAACGGACGTGTCTACAATCACGCTCATGGCGCTTGGCGTTGAGCCTTGTAGTTGTAGGTATCGTCGTAATCGATCGTCCCAAATAAATCCAAAATCTTGCGGCGCTGGCGACGTTGGATGTATTCGCGCAGAGCATCTTCGATTACGGCTTCTAGATTCTGGTGCTCATCAATCTCCAGTACTTCTTGAATCAGAGCTTCGTCAAGATTTAGCGAGTGAGTCATGGTCAATGGTGATTGTTATGCCTCATTCATTTTGCCATGTCTAATCTATTTGCTCCATAACTACAGGGCAAAAAACGTAGACCAGTCAGGAAGGCATTGTCTTCAGAGAGAGATTGCAATTCCAGAAGCGCGATCGGGAGACAGATCTCCGCTTACGTTCTCGCCCAGTCTAAAAAAGGTTGTTAAATCAAATCTAATCGAGCGGTTTTCCGGTAATCTACGATCGAGGGTGGAGGTGATTACAGACGCTCTCCTTAGTGGTCAAATTGGATATCAAACTCATGGCAGGACAGCAAATTCTCAAGTGGTTTCAGCAGCGTCCCTGGCTGTTATTGCCCCTATTGGGAGTCATTCCACTAGCAGGGCTGGCGCTTAATCAGCCTACAGAACAGCCTAACCCTCACATGAGTCCGGTTGTGCCGTCTCCGATCGCATCGGTTCCCCTCCCTGCTCCGTCTAAGTCTCCTCAACCCAAGGCTTCGACTTCATCCAAACCCCCTGCAAGTTTGATCCCTGTGAATCCAGCGGCGTTTACAAAAGAGCAAGCTGCGATTAATGAACAGGCAAAAGCGGCGTTTGCAGCATCTACGGCGACGGTGGATTCCTTTATCGAGATGCATGTGGGAATCGCGATCGGCGTGAACAGTGCCTCGATCGGATCGTCTACGGAGGCTGACGTGACCGATGAGAAGGGGCGTTCTTTGCACTCACTCACCGCAGGAACGGCTTATTCAGCGCAGTCAGGTCGTTTAGGTGCGTGGCAGATCCCGGCATTGGTTTGGGTAGAACCTGCCACAGGAGGCGTGCTGTATTTGGGGAATAAACCTTATCGCGGTAAGTTTTTGCTGGCTTCGCAACAGGGGCGAATTTGGGTGGTGAACTATATCAACCTGCGGCACTATCTCTCTAGTGTAGTTGGCAGTGAGGTGTCTCCGAGTTGGCACATGGAGGCGCTTAAAGCTCAGGCGGTGGCGGCTCGATCGTATGCGTTGACCTATTATTTCAAACCTGCAAACGCACTCTATCAAATGGGAGCCGATGAGTATTATCAGGTTTATAGCGGCATTTCGAGAGAAGCCGATCGGACTCAGCAAGCCGTAGATGTAACAGCAGGAGAGTTTGTGAGCTATCGCGGTGGCATCGTAGAATCGCTCTACGCAGCCTCCGATGATATTGTTGCAGAGGCGTTTCAAGGAAAGGGGATGAGCCAGTTAGGGGCGTTGAATTTAGCAGAACACGGCTATTCTTATCATCAAATTTTGGCAAATTATTATCCCAAAACCGGAGTTGCACGAATTGAGCAAGATCATGAGTAGTCATGGTTCGTTTGAGTCAGAACCTTAAGATGAGACACCCTATTTGCTTTCTGATGACGCGAATCGGGCAAAATTGTTGGGCGCGATCGAGTGATCAGAAGATTCTAATCATCTAGTAGTGATCACTCCAGAAGAGGGGAATGAGAAATATTGTCTTTCATATAGAAGGCATTTGAACCATTCAACAAATCGAATTATTCGTTCAACATTTTTTTGGCTAACTGGCGTTTAGTTAAATAGCCCAAGGTTTGCATCGCTCGATCGAGGTCTGCTGTCCAGGGCAACCCGCAGTTGAGGCGCAGACAATTGGCATAGTTGCCCGATGGTGAAAACATCACGCCCGGAGCGACGCTGATCTGATGGTCTAATGCCTCTTCGTAAAGTGCCATTGCCTCAAATTCGTTGGGCAACTCTAGCCAGAGCACAAACCCTCCAGTGGGTCGCGTCACCTTAGTTTCGGCGGGAAAGTAGTCGCAGATGGCTTGAGTCATGCGAATCATTTGAGACTGATAAGCGCGGCGGAGTTGTCTCAGGTGTCGATCGTAGCCTCCATTTCCGAGAAAGGCGGCGACCGTGAGTTGAGATGCAATTGAGGTCATCCAATTCATTGCCATTTTGAGTTGCTCGATTTTGAGTTGATAGCGCCCGGGCACTGACCAACCAACGCGCAATCCGGGTGAGAGGGTTTTGCTGGCAGACGCACAGTAGAGAATGCGTCCTTCGGTGTCGAAGGCTTTGACAGCTTTGGGACGAGTCCCTGCAAACTGCAAATCGCCATAGATGTCGTCTTCGATTAGGGGAATATCGTATTGGTTGAGTAAGGCAACTAATCGCTGTTTGCTGACCTCACTCATACAGCTTCCTAACGGATTGCTGAAGTTTGGAACGAGTGCACAGGCAGCAATTTGGCGATTCTCAAGGGCAGCTTCTAAATGATCGAGCGAGATACCTTCTTGAGGATGGGTGGGCAATTCTAGCGCTTTGAGGTGGAGTGATTCTAATGCTTCTAAAATGCCGTAATAGCAGGGAGACTCAATCGCCACAGTATCGCCAGGTTTTGTAACCGCTCGTAGAGACAAATATACCGCTTCTGTGGTGCCGTTTGTAATCACAATCTCGTTGGGATTGATGGAGCAACCTGCATCAATTAAGCGTTTCGCAACTTCGTGATGCAGCGTTTCACATCCTTTAGCGATCGAGTAAGAATGAACAGCTTCGGAGTGAGTGCGGATCACCTGACTCATCAGGCGATTGAGGGTCGCGATCGGCAGCAGTTCTAAACCGGGGACGGCTGCGCCAAGTTTGACTTTATTAGGGTCGCGCATCGTGACTCCGACCCGATAGGCGAGGGAGACTTCAACAGGGAAGTTGTGCTTGGGCAACGCGGATTGTTTTGGCTCACCCCTGATGAGCGGGTGAACGTGTTTGACGAAATATCCTGACTGGGGACGGGCACCGATTAACCCCTGATCTTCTAATAATCGGTATGCCTCTAAAACCGTGGAGATGCTCACCGAAAATTGTTCGTGTAGTTTGCGAACAGAGGGAAGACGATCGCCAGGTTGCAGTGTTTTCTCAGTCATTAATGTGCGAATGCGATCGGCAACGTGTTCATAAAGGTGTTGAGACGAATCGATTGGTTGGAGGGTCATCGCGATTCCTCAATGGCTCAAATGCCTGTTTTTAGTTACGAGAGATACAATTTGCAGCGATCGCAGCCATAACAGTTGCAAAAAACAAAACTGTAACCATAACAATTTAGCTCAACTGCATCTGTTTTGCTTGGAGAAGATCCGGCAATATTTACATTAAGACCACTGATTCTGAATCAACGAAGTTTAAAGTAATTAGGGAGAATTTCAAATGAATCTGAGACACTTATGGAATGATTTATCAAACGTGTTTGCCAATCGGTTAGAGCCGAGAATTACAGAGAAGCACGATCGCTTTGGTCAATCTCACTACGAAATTTATGATCCGACGAGTCAAACGTTCAATTCGCTGAATTCTGAAGAAGAAGTGCGGGCTTGGCTCGATCGACGGCACTAACTATTCAAGTGAATAACGAAGTTAAGGCTTACCTTTGGGGCTGTTTGGGAATCATCGGATTCGGTTTAACATTGCCTGCTACAAAAGCAGCAATTCCTCTATTTGGAATCGTTGCGGTTGGCATTGGTCGTGCTGTTGTCTCTGGTGTTATAGGATTATCTCTACTGTGGATCACGAAGAGTCAAATGCCTACGATTCATCAAATCAAAAAACTGATTATTGTAGCATTAGGTGTTGTTTTCGGATTCCCACTTTTTAGCGCTTATGCAATGAATTATGTTCCTGCCTCTCACGGCGCGATCGTAATAGGGCTTGTCCCATTATTCACAGCGTTATTTGCTGTAATCTTAGCAAACGAGAAGCCGACAGCTAGATTTTGGGCATCTGCTGTGGTGGGAAGCGCCACGATCGTGATCTATTCCATCTACGTGAGTGGTGGGATTCTTCACATTGCTGATATCGCATTGCTATTCGCTGTGATTAGTGCAGCATTGGGCTATGCAGAAGGAGCGAGATTAGCCAAAGAACTCGGAAGTTGGCGAGTTATCTGCTATGCGTTGGTGCTGTCGTTGCCGATTTCAATTCCACTATTTTGTGTTTCAGTGCAGCTAAACCCTCAGCACAATGTAATTTCTGCATGGCTCGGATTTGCGTATGTGAGCGTTGTTAGTATGCTTTTCGCCTTCTTTGCCTGGTATCGTGGATTAGAGCTAGGTGGCATTGCAAAAATTGGACAACTGCAATTAATCCAGCCCTTTATTACAATTATTGCGTCTGCTGTTTTGTTTTCAGAAAAGCTTTCACCTGGTATGTTTTTAGTATTAGCGATCGTGGTAGCGTCCGTATATTTAGGCAAAAGATCAAGAGTTCTCAAAACTTAGCGTTTGTGCGAGGCGTGATGGATAATCTGAGCTATTGCAAAACGATGGCAGACTATAACCATTGGATGAATCAAAACCTCTATAGAATTTGTTCTGAAATCCCAGACATCAAACGTCGAGAGGATTTGGGCGCATTTTTTAAGTCCATCCACGGGACGTTAAATCATATCTTGGTGGGCGATCGGATCTGGCTAGGACGTTTCACTCAGCAGCCCTTTCTTGCAACATTAGATCAAGAAATCTACACAGACTTTGATGAGCTTCGTCACGAACGGGAACTCACTGACCAGCAAATTATAGAGTGGTGCGATACCGTGTCTTCTAAGTGGCTCAATCAGCCGTTTACTTACACGGGAATGACTAGCCCGATCGCACGAACTCGACCTGGCTGGCTGCTGGTAACGCATTTCTTCAATCATCAAACTCATCATCGTGGTCAGATAGCAACGCTCCTAAACCAGTTAGGATACGATTTAGGAGTGACTGATTTGCCTTATCTACCGAGTTTAGAGACGCAGTGAAGACGAATGCTGTGCGCGTTTTAGACAATCTGGGTGTTGCCTATGAGTTGCGCGATTATGACGTTGACCCAGATGATTTAGCGGCTGAAACGGTCGCAGCTAAAATCGGATTTCCGCCAGAGCAAGTGTTTAAAACGCTGGTGGTGCGGAGCGATCGGACAGGCATTCTGCTAGCGGTGATTCCAGGAAATACTCAGCTAGATCTGAAAGCGCTTGCACGGGTGTCGGGCGATCGTAAAGTAGAGACAGTTTCTCTCAAGGAAGTGCAGCCGCTAACGGGCTACATTCGCGGTGGAGTTACGGCTCTAGCGTGCAAAAAAGACTATCCTGTTTTCGTCGATGAGTTAATAGAAGTTTTTGATGTTATTTCAATCTCTGCGGGCGTACGCGGAACGCAAATTTTGCTGGCTCCTGTGGATTACCTTCGAGCTGTTAAAGGAACCGTGGGCATGATTTCGCAGGATAAATCTTAGAATTTGAGTGTTTTTAACTGGGGCAGCATTTCTGCAAAGGCGCGTCCTCGATGGCTGATGTCATGCTTGATGTCAGGCGGCATTTCTGCAAAGGTCATTCCTTGCGCTGGTACATAAAAAATCGGGTCATAGCCAAACCCACCCGACCCACGAGGAGCCGCGAGAATCTCACCGGGACAAATGCCTTGGGTCTGAAGGACGATCGTCCCATCCGGTCGAGCTAGGGCGATCGCGCACACAAACTGAGCTTGACGATCTGGGTTGTCCCCTAATTCGCGCAATAACCGGGAGATACGATCGTCATCAGTCTTGCCATACCGAGCCGAAAATAACCCCGGTTTACCATCTAGGGCAGCGACTTCTAGACCAGAATCATCGGCGATCGACCACTGACCTAACGCCTTGGCAACCTGTGACGCTTTCAAGCCAGCATTTTCAAGAAAAGTCGTCCCAGTTTCCTCAATGTCTAACGCATCTGGTTTGAGAGCCAACTCCCAAGCGGGATCGATGAGATACGCCTGCATTTCGTGCAGTTTGCCAGGATTCCCAGTAGCAACAATGAGCTTAGGCATGGGTGGTGACCAGTTCTGTGACTCCTATCCACTGCTGAAGCGCGTCCCAGTTCAAAATGTCTTGCAGCAGAGTCTGATAGCCCGATACATTAGGGTGCAGCCCGTCTTCGGTTAGCTGAGTTTGACACCAAGTGATGCCACGCGCCATCCACAAGTCAAAAAGGTCTAGATAGGGGATTTGTCGCTCATGGCAAGCGATGCGCGTGGCTTCTTTATATCGGTGCTGGTCGGCGTGGTTATAGTAAAGACAGTCGAGAAAGGGCATTTTAGTCTCGTCTACGGGCACTGCGCCTACAAATAAGACAGGACAGAGACGACGGGCACGATCGAGCAAGTCTGCAATGCCAGTCTGAAAGCCTTCAAACTCGGTGAAATTTTTGCCATCAAGTCGGGCAAGTCTAGGAGAATCATTGGTTCCTACAGAGAGAATAATCAGATCGGGGACTTTGTTTCGCAGTTCACCGCGATGCCGAAATTCGTCTTCTAGCCGTCTGGCGACCTGGCGCACCCCATCTCCGCGCACTCCCAGGTTGTAGAGGGCGTGATTAGCGTTACCAGGGGTCATCCACTGTCGCCGCAGACGCTCGACCCAACCACCTCCGATCGGATCACCAAAACCATAAATTAAACTGTCTCCGAGGGCGAGCAGTCTCAATGAGTGTTGATGTGCATGAAATTCATTTAATCGGGACGAGGAAGCGATTGTTTGCATGAAGGCTGCGATCAAGGTCAGGTCTAGGCTATTAATAGAGTATGCTGCTTGAGAATCTAGCATTATGGAGGAAGATTTTCAAATCTTCATACTCCTTGCGCAAAACTATATCGTCTCATGGGCATATAGAATCTGGTAGCTCTTGTTTTCTGCGAACTATTCACCAAAGGCAATCTCTATGGCAAAATCTGGCTCTCTCCATAAGCGCCCTGTGTTTGATACGACTCAGTTAATGCGTCGGGCAGATGAACTAATCTCAGCAGCGTCTAATCGTTATCGCATTACGGTTCAGGTAGCAAATCGTGCTAAACGGCGGCGTTTTGAAGATTTTGATAGTGGGGATGATCCCATGATGAAGCCTGTGATGCGGGCGATCGTTGAGATGTCTGATGAGCTAACTCAACCAGAAATTATTGGCGAATAGCTCAATTTCTAAATTGTATTTGAGTGGGGTAGAGGCAAACTTTAAACGCTTCTGCCCCATTTTTCTATGGAACTGTTTTGAGGACGGCTATTAATCGGGAACCTTAAAGAAAATCTCGTAGGGCGAGGCAAACCACTTGAGAAACCCCGGTGGTAAAGGAGGTTTTGCGCCCGGTGCTAAGGGGAGATATTGAGAGCGATAGGCATCTAGAGCTTGCATCTTTTTGTCTTGTGTGTCAGCGATCTCCAGGCGATATACATGCTCAATCTCGGCTGCCTTGAAGTCGATCTGCTGCGGTCGCCAATTTGCCCAAACGGGATATTGAATAAGTTCTAGTGCCTGCTGAGATTGAAGAATTGCCAATCGCACCAAAGTATAGGTTTCTTGATGGTCGGGATGGATCTCTTTGCGGTAGGTTACATACACTTCTTGAGCATGGGTCATCTTGAGCAGATCAACTAACTGATCGACCACTTGCTGACGCTTTGGTTTGGGTAATGTTGGCAAACTGCTGTCGGGTAAATCGAGAAAGCGAATCTCAGAGGACTGAACGCCTAAAGTGTTTAAAGCAGCTAAAGCTTCGTGTTTGCGAATCTCAACCAGTTCTGCGATCGTCTTAATGCGATCGTGATTAAACTGTGAGTCTTGTCCATCTGTCATAAACACGACCCAAACCGGAACTCCTTGTTGACGCTTTAATGCGATCATGCCACCGCAGCCTAAAGTCTCATCATCTGGATGAGGAGCGAACACGATCGCGGGCTTTTGGGTTAAGAATATAGGCTGACTCTTGAAATGCAAAATCCAATATCTCAGCACTTCTGCGTGAAGATTTTGTTGTCTCCAAGCGAGGGCAGACTTCACCTTCTGGTAAAACTTGACTAAGACCATGATATTTCTGACCCGACAGGAGTAGACGATCGCATCAACGACTCAGCAGTGTTCGCAACTCCGTGACGATCGGATCATCTTGAGAGACTTGCATCTGAGTAGCACGCAGTTTGCTGACGCTTGCGAGCAGATCTTGAGCGATCGTGGGTGAAAGCACTCGCATGAGAAGGAGTTTGAAGAGCAGCACTAAAGTCTTCTTTTGAAGGAGAATCTGAGGATAAAACTTGATGGCTGTTTGCAGCTTTTGAGTGCCTAAATTAACGCCGTCTTTCTCTATGCAACGATTGATATAAAGATGGGCTAAAAATTGATAAAGATTGGCAAGGCTCTGCTTTTTGAGCGGTTTTAAAGATAGAGGAGCCACTTGAAATGACTTCTCTATAACTTTAAGAGAGTTTTGCTCCATAACTTCGACTTGCGAAGAGGCTGAGGTAGCGGATTGACGATAAAAAACTTGGGGCTGACTGACTGCGACAAACTCCCAACGAGAGGCGAGACGCAGGTAGAGATCCCAGTCTTCACCGTGGGTTAGGCTTGGGTCAAACCCGTTGACTGACTCAAGCGCTTGCCGACGAACTAAAGGATTGGAGCCAGGGCTGAGAAGAAAGTTTTTGGTCAGCAGTTTCGCGTAAACATCTCCTTCGGGCAATGTCGTGTTGTCAACATGAAAAGCTTTTCCCTGCTCGTCCATAAAGCAAGTTCTGCTGTAGGCAACTCCAGCTTGAGGGCACTGGTTTAAAGCAGCAAACTGAGACTCTAGTTTATTGGGTGTCCAGAGGTCGTCTGCATCAATAAAAGTGATAAAGTCACCTGTGGCGTGCTGAAGACCACGATTGCGAGCGATCGACACACCTGCGTTTTCGTAGGAGAAGACTTTGAGGCGGGCATCCCAAACTGTGCTTAAACGCCCTAATGTGAGATCGGTGGAGCCATCATTGATGACAATTATCTCAAAGTCTGAAAAGGTTTGCCATTGGAGTGACGAGATCGTCTCTAAAATAGTCCGCTCTGCATTGTAAGCAGGAACAACAACAGATATGGCTGGCATAGATTTAGGTTCTCTCTGACGAGTCAATGTGAATCAACCTATAAAGACTGATGCTAGTAAGGCAACTCTTGAAAAAGGTGGTAGGGGCAGATGAGAAACTGGTACAAGTAGATGCAGAAACCTGAAGCTGATTATAAATCGGCTGATCGACAGACTTGAACGGTTAAATCTTGAGCGTATAGTAAAATCTTATAGAGTTTTTGTGTGCTTCTAATACTTTTAGCGGTTTCTTTATACGAAGTTTGGGCATCTTTTATGAGGGTTTGCATTTCCCAAACAGCAAGCGCAGCACTGTTGGCTATTGTCTGGTAGAGCAGCGCTTTTTCTGCGTATACCAGATTACAACTCACTACTGATACTGGCTTTTGTAGCTCTGCGCAGATAGTTTAGGACCAGAGGCATAAGCTCTTTGTTGTTTTGACGCGATTTAGCGTTCTAATGCAGTTTCGTAATGCCATTCACTCAATGTTGCTTAGATTAAGGATGTATTTCTTAAAAAGAGACTGCAAAAATCTTGAGGCAATTTTATAGAGACGATCGGAGCACACCTTGAGGTGAGATGTCACAGTCAACCCTTTTTAGTCATGACTTGTCATCGTGGCAACTTTAGCATTGTTTTCGCTGTCTACCTTTTGACCTTTGACCTCTCTCTTTACCCCGGACTGATTGCTTCTACTAGATTCGCTTCTAGTTTTAGACAGTTGCGCCCCTCGACTTGCAAGCGATATTCCACTTTATCCATTAGCCGATTTAAAATTAACCAACCATAGCCGCTTTCCTGTTTGTCTGTTGGGCAAGGAGCTAAGTAGGTCGAAAGGTCATAGCCTTCCCCATAGTCCCAAATTTCTAGCACCAGATCTCGATCCTTCACCTCTAAGCGAATCAGCACTGGGAGATTTGGACGATCGCGGTGAGCATGTCGCACGACGTTTGAGTATGCCTCTACCAACGCCAGCCGCAGCCGATTAGACTGCCGTGACCAATTCACCTGGTCGCCTAGCTCAATTTCTAAACTGCCGAGCAGCCAATTTTCGGCAATGCCTAAAAACTGTAGCGTGCTGGGAATGTGAAGTTCAGTTCTCATGTTTAAAGAACCTCCAGGGACAGAATCGTCTGGTCATCTTCTTGAATAGCATTGTGTGATTGAATCTTGGCTAAAAGGTGATTTAGATCTAAGCATTCCCGTTCTTGAAGAAGCAATTGCCAAAGTCCTGACTGTTTGAGCATTGAGTGAGCTTCTCCTTCATTGAAGGAGGGGGGCTGAGAAGTCAATTCTTGAGAAGGAACCGTCGCCTCTGTGATGCCATCGCTGGTGAGCAGCAGTACTTCTCCCGAATGGAGGGTGAGGTCTCCGGCGATCGCGTTCCAGTCCGGTAAGATTCCTAAAGGCACGCCGCGCACCTTGAGATAGATTGGCTCCACCGCTGCCTGTTCTGCGGCAGTAGTTCCCACCTGTTTTGCCCAAACCAGTGGGTAAATATGTCCTGCATTGGCATAAATCAATTGCTTGGTGAGCGGTGAATAGCGCGCTAAAACCATGGTGATAAAGCAGTTTGTGCTAACCAGATCTTGAGAGAGGATGCTGTTTAAGTTCTGCATCACCACGTTTGGCTCAGGAGGGGTCTCTTGAGAAAGCTCTCGCCGCAGCACTGAGATGGCGCTTGCCATAAAGAGCGCTGCGGGAACGCCCTTTCCTGATACGTCACCGACCGCTAGCCAGACATCGCCTTGAGGATGCTGATAGACTTCAAAAAAGTCTCCGCCGACCTCTCGTGCTGGGTGACAGCACGCCTGAACTTTAACGGTGTCGAGTTTGGGCAATGACTGCCGCAGTAAGTTGCTTTGAATTTGACGTGCAACCGCCAACTCAGCCCGAATTTGTTTGGCTTGTATTTGGGTGCATTGATAAAGTTTTGCTTGAGAAATCGCCAGAGCCGCTTGTTCGGCAACCCCTTCTAGCAGTTGAATATCTTCTTTTGACCAAGGGTTGCGAGACGAGTTAGCGCTCGTTTGCTGATCGCCGCCTCTATAAAATGAGAGAATCGCCAGCAATTCTTGCTGATAAGCCAACGGCACTACAAGTCGCATGTCAGCATCTTTGCCGAATTGACTGACCTGCGTTTTACGAGTGTGCAGCACTGCTTGCACCATTGGATCTTGACGATCGCGGTCGCCATTGATCGTCACACATTCGGGTGAACAGTAGAGCGAAGATTGCGCCACAATGCTGGTTCCCTCGATTGGATGGAGCACACAGCAACTTGCATCAAAGGTTTGTCCCAGAGTCTCGACGATCGTTTGTAACATACTGGGATAGTCGAGAGACTCGCGAATGGCGGTAGTGACCGCGTTAAACAGCGATTCTCGTCGAAGGGCACGCTGCAAATCAGCAGTTCTTTGTTTTAGAACAGTATAGGTTTCTGCTGCTTGCTCAACCACGACTTGAA
Organism: Phormidesmis sp.; assembly: GCA_965277365.1. Classification (GTDB taxonomy): domain Bacteria; phylum Cyanobacteriota; class Cyanobacteriia; order Leptolyngbyales; family Leptolyngbyaceae; genus Phormidesmis_A. The sequence goes on from CBDICO010000013.1 coordinate 538,202, forward strand.
GTTGAGCAGGCTTCCACGGTTTAGTGATGTATTTGAACACTTTTCCGGCATTGATGGCATCGACGAGATCTTCGACATCGGTGTAGCCAGTCAACACAATCCGAATGGTGTCGGGAAAGCGATCGACGGTTTTGCTCAAAAATTCGGTGCCCAGCATTTCGGGCATTCGCTGGTCGGAGATGATGATTGCCATCTCGCCCTGCTGATCTAAAATTTTTAGTGCCGCGATCGCGCTTGTTGCTTGAACCACCTCAAAATCACGTCGAAACGTCCGATAGAGTAGATCCAGGTTGTCTGGCTCATCGTCTACAATCATTAACTTGAGCTTAGGTTTTATTTCTCGTCCCATGCGATCCTTCACTCCTTTGCAGAGTCTTCGGCACTTCTAACTAGCACAAGGTGCCCTTGACGGTTGGGAAACTAACGGATGTGAAGGATTTGAAATCGATCGTTACTGCTGCGCTGCGAGTCGGCTCCAGCCTTGAAAAATGGTTTTGAGAGACGAGGGCTGAGATTGAATGCTGTCTGCATATTGCACGGTGCCAGCCTGACTGGAGGCTATAACCATGATGAAGTCTGCCGAACTTTGACTGGCAGACTAGCTGAGACGATCGAAGGGTTTCATGTGAGTTCGCACCAATTTCTCAAACTGCCGCACTCGCTGTAGAGACAAACGATTAGCATCGCGACAAGTAGTTTAGCGGAACGGTTGAGGGACATTGCAGGTGAATCGTGAGGACTGAAGTAGATACAGTCTCAGATGGTCTAGATTGGAATGCAGGTTCCAGGCTAGTTTTGCGAAGGAATCTCAGGAAGAGTTGGCAGATTTCTGGCTCGTAGAAACTGATTGAAACTCCTGGGTTGGACGACATACCAGGCAATGCTGAGAGCGATCGTTAGCACTACGAGGGCAGATATCCCAGAGGTGATCTGATGCAATAGACTGAGACGATCGTAGAGCGGCTGAATCGCGCGCAAACGTTGTTGAGACTGTTTGACGGGTCGAGGCGGCGTTCGAGTGTTTGAGTGGGCAACCGTTTGAACTCGACGTGGAACTGTCGCACTGCTCACCGTGACGGTGGTTGAGCGCATCGCTTGCAGGTGTTGAGCGACGATCGGGGGTCTCCGACCGCTCCGACTCCAGATCAGCATGGCTGATACGGGCACTCCAGATAAATTTGCTACCCCCAAATCCTGAATCCGTTTCAGCAAGGATTGATCGTTAGACATCAACACAACAAGCCGACCCGGACTGTTGCGAGCAAACCCATAGGCACACTCTGCGACCGCTTGCGCTAGTCGAGCGCGTTTGCTGATATTCTGCCCGTCACTGGGCTGAAGTGAGGGATGCATGGCTCCTGCTCCGGTGAGTTGCCAGTTACTCTCTGCAAAAAAGCGGCAAAACTCTTTCGCCGTTTGCTCGTGGTTACGTTCAACTCCAACGGTGCTTAACGCTTGGATTTCTTCATAAACTAGCTGAGGCACATAGCACTTGCCCAAGCGTGCAAACTCTTGCCACTCGCGGGGCTTACCCACCAGCAGCGCACTCAGATCAAGGAGAAGCAGAATAGGAGGGATGTCTGACATAGTTTCATGAGGACGAGAGGGAAGATCAGTAGGGAGCTCCCTTAATAATTATGATTGCGAATCAGTCCTTCCTAACTAATTTTCTTAAATGATTAACAAAGCTCAGTAAAAAGACGATACCCTCCGTGCTGATAGTATGCTACCCCCCAATTCCTAATCGTCCTGCCAAACTAGGGGTTAGCGGTAACAAAATCATCACCATTAGAAACAGGGCAAGCAAACCTAAAGCGGCTCGTGTGTCATCGGGTTCTGACAACTCGTTGAGGCTTGGTCGTTCTAAGTTGCGCTGCAAGACTAGAATCACGATCGCCCAATACAGAGGTAACGGATTGACCAGGGAGGCGATCGCTAAAACTACGATCGTCGCGGCGGTCGTTCGTCCAGCCGTTTTGCGTCCATAGATTGCCTGGACGATTCTGCCTCCGTCGAGTTGACCCGCTGGCATGAGGTTGATGGCGGTGAGAATCAGCCCAATCCACCCCAGGATGGTGAAGGGATGAACCTCTACGATCGCTTGCTGAAGAGACGGTCCTAAAATCACTCGCGCCACAGTTCCGACGAGAATTGATCCCTCAAAGAATTGAGTCGGCAACTTGAATAAACTGCCTTCGTGGGAGAGCAGTAATCCTGTAATCAGCATGGCTAACGACACAATGCCACCTGCCGCCGGACCTGCAAACGCAATATCAAAGAGCGCCGATCGGTTGGGCAACAGTGACTCAAACCGAGTGATGGCACCAAACGAGCCAATCTGCCAGGTCGGAATGAAATAAGGGAAACTTAACCGGACTTGATGACGACGTGCCAGCAGCCAGTGACCCAGTTCGTGAACGCCTAAAACCGTAAGAATTCCTAGCCCGATCGGGAGCACTTCTCGATAGCGTTCTGGCGAGTTGTAGAAGTCAAATTCTAGTAAAAATCCGGCAGTCTCTAAACAGGTGGCGATCGTCGCAATCAGCAATACTCCTGCCAAAAGTTTTTGTGCCAGCGTCGCAGGTTTAGGATCGTTGGTGCTCGGCAAGACTACGACTACGGGTCTGTTTTCCTGACTCTCGACTAAAAAGAGCCGATAGCGATCGCCGAGCCGTTCTTTTAATTTGATAGACAACCGCTCAAAGGTTGGCTCTACTTCGCTGCGTAGATTGCCCTTAAAAATCGCGCCTTCCTGGTAGGGAATGGTTTCGGTAGCAAAAAAAGTATCAATGCCAAAAATTCCCTGAATCGCCTTGAGATCTTCAGCGGGAATCGGGAGAACGTCAGGCTTTGCAGTGGGGTCTAAGACAGGAGACAGTTCCGCCGCTTCTGAATCTGATGACTCAGGCTGAGAAAATGAGTCACCCTCTCCATTAGCAAATGCCGACGCTCGTTTAGCCAGATCTTCTTGACCTACTGCTCGAAGTCTGCGCCCAATCAGGATATAGAGTCCTGTTGAGGCAACAAACAGCAGCAAAACGCCTACTAGGTTGAGGTAGATGCCCAGCGTGGTTAACCCAAAGAAAAATAGCCAGGGAGCCATTAACACAACCGATTGCAACCAGGCGAGAATGCCTAATTTGCCAAATGGCTTGGCGCGATAATAGCCCCAGCCGAGAATGCTTAGCGCAACCAGCACAGTTATTGCAGTAATCATCATCTCCCACCCCCTGTAAGACAGTGCTTACCTCGATCGAACTATAAACGCCCTGTTCGTGAAGTTTTAAGGTCTTCACAAACAGGACGTAGTTAGATCTACTCTATCGGAAGTTAGGGATCTCTGAGACAGTAACCGACTGATTCTAAAGGCTCTTTACCTGACTGATTTGCGTGATCGTGCTGCGATAGCCGTCTGCTTGCCCCTGTTGAAGATAAAGCTCACCTGCCTCGCGCAAATCAGCGATCGCGTCGGGTCGGTTGCCCAGTTTAGCGAGTAAGACTCCGCGATAGTAATGGGCATCTGCCACACTCGCATCAATGCGAAGCGTTTGAGAAAAGTCTTCGATCGCCCCTCCCGCGTCGCCCATCTCCATTTTGGCTTTGCCCCGCTTCTCAAAGGCTTTGGCATCGTTGGCGTTGAGGCTAACGGCTTGGCTGTAATCTGCAATCGCGCCCTGGCGATCGCCGAGTTGCGATCGAGTTTCAGCGCGGCTCGTGTAAGCAGACGCAAAAGTAGACTGCACCTGCACGGCTTGGTCATAGTCTTTGAGTGCGCCTTGCTTGTCTCCGGTTGCGGTGAGCAAGTCGCCCCGACTTTTGAGCGCTTCGGCATAATCGGGTTTGAGTTTGAGCGCCTGGTTATAGTCAGCGATCGCGCTTTGAGGATTTTCTAGGGCAGCGTAGACCATGCCGCGTTGCAGAAAGACTTCTGGTTTATCAGGGTTAAGTTGCACCACTTTTGTAAAGTCTGCTTGAGCGGCTTCTAGGTTGCCGAGCTTAGAGTGGGCTAACCCGCGATCGTAGTAGGCAGATCCATTAGTGGGATTGAGGCGAATAGCTTGACCGAAATCTTTAACGGCTGCGTCATCTTCGCCAATTTCATGATTGAGGGTGCCTCGACTGATATAAGCCTCCGCGTAGTTGGGCTGAAGTTTGATCGCTTGATTAAAGTCATTGATGGCGGCTTGCCGATCGCCCTTCGTGAAATAGGCAAACCCACGATTGAGCAGAGCAGGCGTATAGGTAGGCTGAATTCGCAGCGCTTGGTCGAAATCAGCGATCGCGCTATCAGCATCGTTTGCCTGCGATCGTATATAGCCTCGATTCACGTAAGCTGCCGCTAAATTAGGATTTAACTCTAGAGCTTTGTTTAAGTCTGCTAGCGCTTCCTCGGTGTTGCCCAGTTTGAAGCGGGTGGTTCCTCTGTGGGCATAGGCGATCGCGTCAGAGGGGTTGAGTTTGATTGCCTGATCGAAATCTGCGAGGGCACCAGGTTGATCGCCGATGTTCGATCGGGCGACTCCTCGCGCCACATAACCCTGACTGAAACTAGGATTGAGTTGAAGCGCCTGATTATAGTCTTCTAATGCGCCGCGATAGTTAGCAGATTTGGCTTTGCCTTCTCCTTGGCTATAGAATTTCTGAGCCTCTTGCTGAGTTTTAGCCACTTCAAGGGGCTGAGGTGCTAATGGGATAGGAGCCGCAATCGGGGCAAGAGTTTCGGTTTGAGCAGATGCGGATGAGATGCCGATGAGAGACGATGCAAAACTGACGGTCAGTGCAATTGCAAAGACCGTCGAACGATGGGCAGGATGGAGAAAGCTCATAAATCTAGACTGAGTTCAGTAGAGGACAGGTATTGATTTTTGCCCTACTGTTCCCAACCCTTAAGATCTAATCACTTTTATGAATTAAAGATTTGTGTCATTCTTCCCGATCTCAAGTGGGAACGAGTTCTCCGGGGCGCAGTTTTGCCCACTTGCCTTGCTCTTTTTTAAAGCTCAGGCAACCAACCACATCCCACTCCATCTCAATGTAGTCGGTGCGATCGCGAATATTGACATTGATGGTTGGCTCGGTTGCCTCAAAATCTGGAGTTTCGGTCAGGTGAGCCTGCTCGTGCTGATCTTCAACCGCGTGGTAAGTGGTGCAACGGTCTACGTAGTGGCAATTTACGCAAATACACATGGTAGTTAATCTCTCCGGATCACTAAAGCGTTCTGACTCTTAGAGACGGATCGGGAATCGAGATGCTTTTCTGTTACTCTAGCTCAGGCGAACGAATTGATCACGGGCTTTCAGGTTGATTTATGTTGCTCATTTGGAGACGGTGATCAATTGGGTTGTCTGAGCGATCGAGTCCGAAATCAGTCGGTTTCTACCAGATGCTCACCCGTCTTTAATCCTGAGTCGTCATACTAAAGATCGGTCGGATGAAAGCGTGTTGTAGTCCGAGAGTTCTATTTTACAGAGTTGTTTCGCAAGCATTGTGTTTGGGATGAGTTTGCATTGAATCACCGCTTAGATTGTTGGCAAGACGTTTTGGTTGCCTCTTCTGCCCTATCTCCTGAAACTTGGCCCTTTAGCCTCAATTGGCTGCCGCCTTCTGCCTGTCTAGTCGGAGGAACCGTTCGCGATGCGTTGCTCGATCGCCCTTCTGACTATCTCGATTTAGATTTTGTGTTGCCAACGAGCGCGGTTGAAACCGCACAGGCGATCGCGCGTCACTATCGAGCGGGGTTTGTCTTGCTGGATGCCGATCGTCAAATTGCACGAGTGGTCTTTGAGCAGGGGACGGCAGATTTTGCCCAGCAGGTTGGCGCTAGTTTAGATGCCGATCTGCGGCGACGAGACTTCACGGTGAACGCGATCGCTTACAACCCCCACACGGCTCAACTGCTTGACCCGCTCCAAGGTCACACCGATCTCAAACGTGGGCTGCTTCGCATGGTGTGTGCAGAAAATCTCGCAGAAGACCCGCTAAGGCTATTGCGTGCTTATCGTCAAGCTGCCCAGCTAGGGTTTTCGTTAGAGCCAGAAACTCAACGGGTGATTCGGCAATTGGCTCCTAAACTGAGTCAAATTGCGGCAGAGCGAGTCCAGTCTGAGTTGAATTATTTGTTGAGCAGCGATCGCGGAACATCCTGGCTAAACGCAGCATGGCAAGATGGGTTGCTGCAAGATTGGTTCCCTAGTGCCGATGCCCGAAGTTTGGCGCGACTGCTTGGAATTGACCAAACTACGGTAGTCTTTCAAGAAACCTGGGCTGAGTTTGCGACCGAACTAGCTCGGAGTATTCGGGGCGGGTCACAGGCAAATGCAGGTCAGTCTGAACCTAAAGCCTCTGGGTCAGCTCGGACTTGGCTGACGATCGCCAAGTTAGCCAGTCTGTTAGCGTCTGATCCCCAGCAGGCAGAGGCGCAGCTATGGCGATTAAAATATAGTCGGGCTGAGATTCAGGCGGTGAGTGTGGCGCTAAAGGGGTTGCCTCGATTTAGGGCTGGCAATCCGATCAGGGAATGGACGTTGGCAGACCAGTATTTTTTCTTCAAGGAAGTGGGGGCGACGTTTCCTGCGTTGGCGATTTTAGCGATCGCCACCGGGACTCCTTTAGAAGCGATGTCGATGTTGATTCAACGGTTCTTAAACGCAAATGATCCGGTTGCTCACCCAACTCCTTTGTTAACCGGACAGGACCTGATGAGTGCTCTAAATCTCTTAGCGGGACCTCGCATCGGGCAGCTATTGGCGGCTCTGCAATTGGCACGGGCAGAAGGCAAGATTACAACCCGTGAAGATGCCCTCGCCCTTGCAGCAGACTTGATCAGATTGTGAGAAAAATCCACGATTTCGAGCCAACCTGGAATCTAGATGACCGTCCAGATTATGTTAAAGTGATCGTCTAACTATTTTTTCTGAGAGCTAAATCGAGTTCTCAGAAATGACGATCGTCATTCACACCATTCGCTAATAGATGTCTCAAAGGGGTAAACATGGCTAAACGCCGCAACCAAAAAAAAGAAAAAGCTCTCCGCAACCAGGCTTATGCTCGTAAGTTTCGTAAGCGCACCAACACGGGTCGGATGACCAGAGGAAGACGCTACGACAGCAACCGTATGGATGATGCTGAAGGCGATCAAGAAGGTGCAGGCGGCAGAGGCAATGAAGGCGCTGCTGATGTCTAGAGATTTGAAATTCAAATCACTAAATTTTTAGACGGGCTGAGAGTTCAACCAGGTTGTGCCCCTCTCCTCGAATGTGCAGATCAGTGAATCTCACCCCATCCCCAAGCCGCAATGGTTTGGGGAATTTTAATGGCGAGGAGGATACAATGAGATGATTGAGAGACATGGGACAATCTCGATAGGATCTACCGCGATCGATGCAGTCAACAGGTGAGATTTTGGTGATTGGAGGCGGTGTCATTAGCTTGGCGATCGCCCTAGAGCTAAGACGACAGGGTGCCTCGGTGACGATCGTCAGTCGCGATTTTACCGAAGCCGCCACTCATGCCGCCGCCGGAATGCTTGCTCCTCAAGCCGAACGTATTCTCCCCAGCCCCATGCTCGATCTCTGTCTCCGCAGTCGTGATCACTATGCGGACTGGACCCAGAAGCTCGAAGAACTCACGGGGCTGAATCCGGGCTACTGGGCGTGTGGAATTTTGGCACCTGCTTATCAAGAGGCTGCAACCACTGTTCAACATTCAGAATCGGTTTGGCTCGATCGAGCCACTATTCATCAACATCAACCGGGATTAGGCTCAGATGTCACCAGCGGATGGTGGTTTCCTCAAGACGCGCAGGTAGACAATCGATCGCTGGCAAAAACGCTGTGGGTTGCTGTTCAAGAATTGGGCGTTGAGATTAAAACCGGGATTACAATCGAGAAAATTGTGCCAGATGGCGCTCGAGTCACTCACCTTCAAACCTCTGCTGGAAACTGGCAAGCCGACCATTACATTTTGGCAACCGGAGCCTGGTCACAAAGCCTTTTGCCGATTCCTGTAACTCCCAAAAAGGGACAAATGCTATCGGTGCAGATGCCCAATTCGATGCCTCTGCAAACTGTCCTGTATGGGTCAGATAGCTATCTCGTGCCTCGACAAGACGGACGAATGATCATCGGCGCAACTAGCGAGGATGTTGGATTTACTCCCGGCAATACGCCCCGTGGAATCCAGAATCTTTTGTCGGCTGCGATTCGGCTCTATCCTGCGTTGCAAGATTATCCGGTTCAAGCATGCTGGTGGGGATTTCGACCTGCCACGCCCGATGAACTGCCGATTTTAGGGGCAAGTCCCTATTGCAATCTCACTTTAGCAACTGGACACTATCGCAACGGAATTTTGCTGGCTCCAATCACAGGTTTATTGATTGCGGAGTTCGTGCTTCATCAACGATCAGATGCGTTGTTCAAGCATTTCCATTGGTCGCGATTCATTGCATAAAGCACCCAATCAACGCCGTAATCCTCAACAGGTTTCTCGCACTTCATTCCAAGTTTTTCCATGACTCGACGAGAAGGCACGTTTGCAGGATGGGCGATCGCTACCAGCCGTTCAAGGTTCAATTCCTCAAATCCGTAGTTGAGGATTGATTGGGCTGCCTCAGTCGCCAATCCTCGACCCCAGAATGATTTTGCCACCAGGTAATTGACTTCGACGCTCGACTCATCTAAGCGTTCTAGTCCACCGTGACCAATCAGCGATCGCGTGGCTTTCTCAATCCATGCCCAGCGCCCGAATCGATATTGCTCCCAATGAGTCAACATTTGCTGCAACAATTGCAACGTTTGTTTCCGGGAAGCAGGCGCTGAATGCAGCCGATATCGTATCACGTCCTGTTCTTGATAAATTTGAGCTAACGCGTCTAAGTCAGATCGTTTCAACTGCCTCAATAAGAGTCGAGTCGTTTCAATTTCCGTCATAATTGAAGTCCGCAGCCACTATGAATCGAGGCACTGAGAAGATGCAAACGCTAGATAAGCCCCTCAATCCGACGATCGAGGACCCCTTAATTATTGCAGGACGGACGTTTCGATCGCGCCTCATGACCGGAACCGGAAAATATCGCACCTTTGAGGAAATGCGCCACAGCATCGCAGCGAGTGGCAGCGAAATTGTCACCGTTGCGGTGCGTCGAGTGCAGACCAAAGCGCCAGGGCACGAAGGACTCGCTGAAGCTGTGGATTGGACAAAAATCTGGATGCTGCCCAACACCGCAGGCTGTCAAACGGCTGAAGAAGCGGTGCGAGTAGCGCGTCTGGGTCGAGAAATGGCAAAACTTCTCGGTCAAGAAGACAACAATTTTGTCAAACTCGAAGTGATTCCCGATGCAAAATATCTGCTGCCTGACCCGATCGGCACTCTCGAAGCTGCCGAGCAATTAGTCAAAGAAGGCTTTGCCGTGTTGCCGTATATCAATGCCGATCCGCTGTTGGCAAAGCGATTAGAAGAGGTTGGTTGCGTGACAGTGATGCCGTTGGGTTCCCCGATCGGGTCAGGTCAAGGCATCAAAAACGCCGCCAACATCCAGATCATTATTGAGAATGCAAGGGTTCCAGTCGTCGTCGATGCCGGAATTGGCGCACCGAGCGAAGCGGCTCAAGCGATGGAAATGGGAGCCGATGCGCTGTTGGTCAATACGGCGATCGCTCAGGCAGTCAATCCCATCTCAATGGCAAGGGCGATGAACCTCGCAACCGAAGCGGGTCGTCTTGCCTATCAAGCCGGACGGATTCCTATTAAGGCTTATGCAAGTGCGAGTTCCCCGATGACAGGCACGATCACGGGTTAGGTCTAAGGTAGGCAGGTGATCATTTGCCTATCTTATCTAGCTTTCTTTCTCTATTTATGATGAAAAGACAAGACCATTAAAATTCCTTATCTCAAAATGAAGGCAATAACCAAAAATTTGCTAAACTTAACAAAACAACTTCAGGAGAGAACCCTATGCGTTACACCGTTGAAGAAGGCGGTCGCTTAAATAACTACGCGATCGAACCCAAAGTTTATGAAGCGACTCCTCCCACGGCAGCCCAAAAGCGTAACTATTTAATCTTGGGCACCGTTGGCGCTCTGCTGGTAGGTGGTCTGCTTTATGTTGCCGTTGCTGTCTCATAAAATCTTTGATATCAGAAAGCAGGGCGATTACCTTGCTCAGTAGAGTTCAAAATTTAATAGCGCTGAGCCAGGTCGCTTACTGTTGTGAGTTCCTGGCTTTGGTTTGTCTAAGGGATGCTATCAAGAACAGCAACTACGACCCCTCAACCTCATTCTATCGAGCGATCGAACTCCTCTAATTGCAATAGACCGCTTAATATAATCAGTAGCTAGACTGTCAGAGTTCACTTTTTGAAGTGTCCATTTCATCCTGACATCGGTTAAACCGAGTCGAAAAGAATGACATCTCTCTACCATCGTCATTTTGCGTGACTCGGATTACTCGTGATGCCACTCGTTGACCAGCAACCTGTCTCTAGCAATTCTGTGACCGGGCTTGTTTCTTATCATCGCTCAAGCTTGAACCAACCCATTTACCTCCGCTTGAGGCTAGCGTTAAGTCTCAACCTGCGTCGTCAAATTTTTATTGCCGTCTGTGATGACGTGCAGCTACGCGATCGCTTTGCAGCAAAACTTCAAGCAGACTTAGAAACGTCACCCCTCAACTTTGGCGTTGAAGAGTCAAAACCAAAGTATGCAACGAACGGCAATTCTTCAATGAATGGCAAGGCAGACGACCTTCCAAACCTGGTGACGCTCAACTTTGATCTATCAAACCCAAATCTTTTAGAGCAAATTCATCACTGGCGATCGACCAATCCCCGCCGCATCAAATCGGCATTTGACCCGATCACCAGCTTTCAAATTGTCGGCATTGAGCGGCTCACTCGCCAGCCTGTCCACCTTCAGCGTGACTTTCTCAACTCGCTGCAAACCTTGGCTCACCAGTTCGCAACCGTAGACTTTAACCTGGTGCTGTGGGTATCGCGTCCCTGGTGTCGATCGATTTTGCAATCTGTGCCTGAGTTTTGGCAGTGGCACACTGGAGTCTTTGAATTTGAAGGAGACCCCACTCCAGTCGGAGAGTCAAAACACATCCCGCAAGTCATTCACTCTCCAGCCGTTAGCCGTCAGCCGTCAGCCGTTAACCTCCAGCCGTCTGTTGTCAGATCTCAGCCGTTACCCATTCCCGCAAAATCGCAAGTAGACCTTGAGATCACCGACCTGGTTCTCGCCAGTGTCGAACAAGAGATTGCTGCGACAGAAGCCGCTTCCCCACGCGAGGTAGAGCATTCTAGCGAGCCACTCCGCATCTTGCAGCACCTAGAGGCGTTGCACCTTGAGCAAGCCTCTGCTGCCGTTCTTTCTGCCGCTTATCAACAGCTAGGAGACTGCTATCGAACTCGCCTCGAACAAGGCAGTTCATCGATCGAGGGGCTGACGATCGCCATTCGTGCCTATGAGCAAGCGCTGCGTCTTTTAGAGCCAGACTCACCTGAGTTACCCAATTTGCTCAACGACATTGGCAACCTTTATTGGATGCTGTCTCGTGAGTCAACAGATCAGGCAGTGCCAAACCTGGAGAAAGCCATTAATGCTTATCAGTGCGCGCTGGGCAAGATCGATCCAGAAACGCGATCGCAGACTTACGCGATGATTCAAAATAATCTGGGTTCTGTGTATAGCGATCGAGCTTACCGCGAAGATCCCGTCGAAAATTTGCAGCAGGCGATCGAGGCGTATCAAAATGTTTTGATGGTTCGATCTGCGACCGATGACCCATCGCGATATGCCGCCACTCAAAATAATCTCGGCACCGCTTATTGGAATCTGGCACAGTACAAAACGCCGATTCTGAATTTGCAGGGCGCGATCGCGGCTTATATTAAGGCGCTTCACCACTACGACTCAGAGCGGGAGCCATTGCACTATGCCATGATTCAAAACAACTTAGGCACCGCTTACTGGAATCTGTCTCAATGTCCGCGCAGCCATGACCCGTCTGAGCAACTCAACGCCACCCCAGAAGACTTTTTGATGTTGGCGATCGGAGCCTATCGCATCGCCCTAATTTACCGCACGTTAGAATCGGCTCCTGCTGCCAATGCCGCCACTCAAAACAATTTGGGCACCGCTTACTGGCATCTTGCCAACTTACCCTCGACTCACTACGACGATCGATCACATCATTTACACTCGGCGATCGCGGCTTATCAAGAAGCGATTGCTGCCGCTCGTTCGTTCGCAACGGTTGGCGCATCTTCATCTCTAACCTTTGATGTGTGGGCAGCTCATAACAATTTAGGGTCGGCGTATTATCAATTAGCTACCGACGATCGCGCTAGTTTGGATGCAAAGACTCGATCGCACTATTTAGAATCCTCGCTCTTTCACCACGTTCAAGCCGTACAGGGTTGGCAAGAGAAGCCTGATTTTTATCAAAACGCCATGACTCATCTCGTGCAGACCGTGAGAACACTGCACGATCGACAGGGCATTCAAGGGCAAAACCTGGCATTCTCCAAGATTCCGGCTCCGTTGATCCCAACAGTGATGAAGCAGCTCTAGGGAAATTAGACAAAATTTTAAGCTGGTATTCGGCGTTTCATCGTCTCACGTAGCATAATTTGCATAGCAATCTTTCTACTTTGCCAATGCTCAACGAAAGCGAATATTTTGAAAAAGCTGCCGCCACACGAGTCCGAGTCTTGAGTGAGGCGCTTCCCTACATTCAACAATTTGCCGGACGGACGATCGTCGTTAAATATGGCGGTGCCGCGATGAAGGATGCCGCTCTCAAAGAGAAGGTGATCCGTGATGTGGTGTTTATGGCGTGTGTGGGGCTGCGTCCGGTGGTCGTGCATGGGGGCGGACCTGAAATCAACTCCTGGCTTGACAAACTGGGCATTGAGCCGCAGTTTAAAAACGGGCTACGCGTCACCGATGCCGCCACAATGGATGTCGTCGAAATGGTGCTGGTTGGTCGAGTCAACAAAGAAATTGTCTCACTGATCAACCAGGCAGGCGGATCTGCTGTCGGACTTTGTGGTAAAGATGCGAGCTTAATTACCGCCCGTCCTGCTGACGCAGAGGGCATCGGGTTTGTGGGTGAAGTCACCAACGTCAACATCCAGATTTTAGAGTCGCTGGTGACAACAGGTCACATTCCAGTGGTCTCTAGCGTTGCAGCCGACGAAACCGGACAGGCGTATAACATTAATGCCGACACCGTTGCCGGAGAACTCGCCGCCGCTTTAGGTGCCGAGAAGTTAATTTTGCTCACCGACACCGCCGGAATTTTGCGCGACTATAAAGATGTCTCCACCCTGATTCCGCGACTCGACATTCAAGACGCTCGCAGACTGATTGATGATGGAGTGGTGTCTGGAGGCATGATTCCAAAAGTCAATTGCTGTGTGCGATCGCTGGCTCAGGGCGTGAAGGCTGCCCACATTATCGATGGTCGCCTTCCTCACGCGCTGCTGCTCGAAATTTTTACCGATACTGGCATCGGCTCGATGTTAGTTGCCTCGGAATTTATGGGCAATCGTTAGTAACGAGAAGGCCGGGGGAGTAATGGAGATGGAATTCTCACTGACTGACCCCTGCCCCCCTGATCTACCTATGCTCAACCTTCTTTCTCGTCTGGGCTATCCCATCACGTCATTAAACTTGGCTCAACGGGTGAACCGCCAAGAAACCAAACTGCCTGTAAAAAATGAGGGCTGTCGATCGCAGTTCCTCTTACATGCGGCTCCCACGTCTAAAGTCTGCTTGTTCTTTCACGGGTTTACGGCAGCTCCCTATCAATTTTTGCCCATGGGACGGGTGCTTTATCAAGCGGGCTATAACGTTTTGATTCCCAGAATGCCGGGTCACGGTCAGGCAGGCAATTGGAATCGCGACAATCCGCCACCATTGCCTACTAACCCCGATACCTACAAGCAATTTGGACTGGATTGGCTGCAAAAAGCGCAGACGATGGGCGATCGTGTCGTCGTGGGTGGGCTGTCGGGTGGAGGAACTCTCGCGGCTTGGCTGGCGTTTGAGCGCGCTCAAGACCTCGATCGAGCGATGCTATTTGCGCCCTATCTCAGCAGCAGCAATAAAGTCGTTGATTTGTTTGTCAAAACCTTCAACACCTATTTTGAATGGGTTGATGATACCCCGCCAGATCAGGTGATTGGCTATAAAGGCTTTAAAATGGAGGCTTTGCGGGTCTATCTCGACATGGGCAAGGAGATTCTTCAACGCTCAAAAAATGCAGATTCAGCGCCGATGTTTATTGTCTCGACCGAAGCCGATAAAGCCACCAGTGACACAGATCACCAGGTTTTATTTGAGAATATTCTCAAGCGTCAGCCTAAATCTTGGTATTACGAGTTCGATCGGATTCTCAACATTCCTCACACGATGTTGACCAAAGCCGAGGGCAACAAATGGGAAAATCTGCTCAACGTCATGGCAAAAGCTTATGTGCAGAGCGATCTCACCTGGGCTGAAGTCGAAGAAATCGCCTATCGAATGACCGATGGCAAAACCTTTAACCAGGTTGTCGCCGAATTGCAGGTTGCCGATCGTGCTTCTCCTGATATGCCCGCTTTTATCACGATGATGGATAAACGAGCGATCGTCCTCAAACGCAATCCTGGTATGAACCCCGATCTACTTTGAAGTCAATGAGGTGTTCCTGTTATCTGCTCCAAATGCCCCTACGGATGTAGAATTCATGCCTCAGATAACCTAGGATGCAAGAGTAGCCTAAGACAATCAAAAATCCTGTGAGTTCTGAACAATTAGACTTGGCAACCACCGAATATAAAACTGGGAAATATGCCTTTGAGCGAGGCGAATACCGCAAGTCGGTACAGTATTTAGAACGCGCTAGTGCCCTGACTGAACCAGGTTCACGCTTGGGTGGCGAAGTGCAAATCTGGCTCGTGACCGCCTATGAAGCAGCCGGACAGCGATCGGAGGCGATCGCCCTCTGTCAAAAAATTAGTCGTCACCCAGATATTAAGACTCGTCAGCAGGGAAAGCGTTTGCTCTACATTCTCGAAGCCCCCAAACTGCAAACCCGCCCCGAATGGTTGACCGAGATTCCTGATTTGTCAAAACTGTCAGACAGTGAGGCAAAAGATAATCGTGGGAGTTCTAAATTTGGCACTGCCACTCCGCCGAAACTGACTCAAAAACCCCGTCTTGCCATCCCAGACCCTGTGGATTTGAGTCAGGTTAACACTGATAATCGCTTCATTTGGGTGGCGCTAGTTGCAGTGGGACTGATTGTGGGCGGTTTGGTGTGGCTGAGCTAGCCCTTAAAGGGCTGTCTCTTAACATCCGTTAACTTCTGATTTCCCTAAAGTAGTGTTAGATGTTAATGGACTCACGAACCTTGCTCGCTATGCCCCCCAGAACTGCGACCCTCTTTTCAGGTGACGTGGCATCACTAGATGCCCATTCAGTGCGGCGATTTTTGCAGCGATCGCGGATGATTTGGGTGATGCTCCTCGCTAGCTTAGTGCTGTCAGGCTGCGTCAAATCCGAGGTAGGCATCACGGTTGAGAGTCCAAATCGAGGGACAATCACACAGCATATCCGTTTAGATCAGCGCCTGACCAGTGTGAACAGCAGCACGGCTCAAAAGTGGCTTGACGGCATCGAAAAACGAGTTCGCAGAATTCAGGGAAAAACTCGTCGCCTCTCAAATCAAGAGATTTTAGTCACGATTCCGTTTGGCAGTGGCAAAGAATTAGAGACGAGGTTTAACGAATTTTTTAGCCCAACCGTCGAGCCAAACGTTCGCTCTACTCGAAAAGAATTCGACTTACCCCAACTAGATTCTCATCTCAAAGTCCAGGAAGGTAATTTCCTCCTGCTAGAGCGTCAGCATGTGATTTATGATCTGGACTTGCGATCGCTGGGCATTCTTGCCCCAGACGGCAGCTTACTCGCGAGTCCGGGTTCGCTGCTTGAGCTAGAGTTTGGGTTGACAGCACCCTGGGGTGCACGCAGCATCACCCAAGGAAACGGCACCGCCATCGCTGCCCGTCGTGAAGGCAGACAGCTAATCTGGACGCTGCAACCAGGGCAAAGCAATCACCTAGAAGCTGCTTTCTGGCTCCCCAACCCTTTAGGAATCGGGACGGTGGCGATCACGGCGATGGTCGCTGGTGGAATTTATCTTAGACGCATTTTGCCGACTCCGGTGACAGCGCCGCCTCTAGCCCCTAACTCGTAATTACCGGATGTCTCGCCGCTCAGCCGACCTGCAAAAATTAATAATATTGGGTCTTAGTGGACCCGTGATCGCCCTCAACGTTTGGCTAGTGACGTTGGTGTTGCGCTATTTTGAGCATCTTGTGACAGTGCTGGCGGTGTCGGCAATTCTGGCGTTTTTGCTCAACTACCCCGTCGAGTTTTTTGAACGCGCTCGAATCAGACGAGCTGGAGCCGTCGTGATCGTACTGCTGGTAGCTGTAACCGTGCTGGTGATTTTAGGAGTCACACTGTTGCCAGTCTTAGTTGCCCAAACCACCCAGTTGCTTGAAAAAATTCCGGGGTGGCTAGAGGCGAGTCGGCAAAATCTAGACTTCTGGGATGCTTGGGCAAAAACGCGAAACTTTCCGATCGACCTCAAAAGTTTTGGCGGTCGAGTCAGCACCCAAATCGAAAACCAGATTCAAGAAGTCGCCACCCAAGCCCTCGGACTTGCCCTAGGAACGGTTTCTGGCTTGATTGACGGCATCCTGATCATTGTGCTGGCATCCTACATGCTGCTATATGGGGCGAAACTCTGGCAGGGACTCATCAATCTACTGCCGCTCAAATTTGGCATTCCGATTAGTGAGTCGCTGCGGCAAAACTTCCACAACTTTTTTCTGAGTCAAGTTTTGCTGGCGCTGTTCATGGCAGGAGCACTGATTCCATTTTTTCTGGTGCTTAAAGTGCCCTTCACGCTCTTGTTTGCCCTGATTATCGGCATTGCAGAACTGATTCCCTTTATTGGGGCGGTGTTAGGGATCGGGCTGGTGACGACTTTGGTGATGTTTCAGAGTGTCTGGCTGGCGTTTCAAGTCGCGATCGCGGCTGTCATTCTGCAACAAATCCGCGATAATGTGCTGGCTCCCAAAATGATGGGTGAATTCACTGGGCTAAACCCCCTATGGATTTTCATCGCCCTGCTGATGGGGCTGCAAATTGGCGGTTTCTTAGGGGTCGTGATTGCTGTCCCGATCGCAGGCACGATTAAAGGCACGATCGATGCGCTGCGCGGTGTCGCTCCAAATCAGGTGATTGTGACGGAGGTCGTTCATAAAGACTATCCTCCGATCGAGTGACAGAGTGCTAAACTCGATTCCAGTTTCTAATCCTGAAGCAACGTTTTGTTAAAGACGTTGGACCACTAGCGGCGTGATTGGAGAGAACCCAAGATGCGACAAGTTAATTTCTTAATCATTTTCGTGATTTGTTTGGCACTCGTTTTGTTTGGCATTGAAAACACCGAGCCAGCCGTGATTCGAGTTATCAAAGGCGTGCAGGTGGAGGCACCACTCTCGATCGAGCTAATTTTAGCGATGGGAATCGGAGCGGTGTTGGCGTGGGTGTTTAGCGTGTGGAGCCAGATCCAGCGCACGATCGGCGCGCGCAAAGAACTCCAGGTTCGAGAAGAGCGCATCGACGAACTTGAGCAAGATGTCGAACGCTATAAGGCAGAAATTCAGGAGCAGCAGCGATTATTGCCGCCCAGCATGACGCAGGATGCTGAATCAACCGAAGTGTTTGCTCAGTAAAAGTAGTGGATTCAATCCGTGAAGTGACGAATCCTGAGAGTCTCTGGAGTCTGCTGGTTCCTTTGCTGTTGCTAGGGTTCATTCTTCTAGCAGCCGTCTATTTTGTGCGAATCAAAATTAAGTAGTCGATTCTGCAAGATCGTGCCACCATAAAGCATTCACCCCTCCCCTTGCCTTCATGACCCTTTCTTTAGCACAGGACGCGATCGCTCTCTTGATTGACCTGGCAGAACAGGGAGAAATTGATCCCTGGGATGTCAAGGTGATTGATGTGATCGATCGCTTTCTGAGCGAGTTAACGCCTGCCGCCACGATCGGACGAGAGCAGTATGAGTCGAACCTGTCACAGTCGGGGCAGGCATTTCTCTATGCGTCAATGCTGCTGTTGCTCAAAGCCGATAGTTTGACTCAGCCAGAAGCGATCGCTGCCGATCCCGATGAGTTTGAAGGGGCAGAATTTCTCGATGGGGAAGGCTTTGGTGGGGCTGTGTTGCCTCCCAATCTAGAGCGTCAGCTTCGACGTAGGGCAGTGGCACGACCTCCCCAAAAGCGGCGAGTCACCCTCAAAGAACTCATTGACCAGCTTCAACTGATTGCCACGACCTTAGAAGATCAGACTCCTCGCGCTCGGCTGCGTCGCCCTAAGCCTCAGTCTCGCGCTCAGGCAGTGCGAACGATCGCCGAACTGGCTCACCAAGAAAACCTCTCAGAGATGGCGGTGGCGATCGAGCAATTCTTTCATGACCACTGGACAGAAGTCGCTCAAGACAAAGAGTGGATCGATTTCGATCTCGTGCTAGAGTTTTGGGTCGCTTTAAAGGATCAAAAACCTAAAGCTGCGGAAGAAGATCTGCATGACTCACACCCTAATCATGAGCGAGTCGGAGTATTTTGGGCGTTATTGCTATTGTCGGCTCAAAATAAAGTCGAATTGTCGCAAGAAGAGTTTTACCAAGATTTGAAGATTCGCTCACTGCTGCCACTAGCAAACTCTGGACTCAGCGAACTCTCTGCCAGCGTTCTACTCGACTGAAATCACCACTCCAAAACCTAGACACTTATAGCTAGGTAGAGCGACACAGAAGGGCTAGACTTTTGGATGTGTCATATCTCACTCAGAACCGTTATAGTCACTAAAGGTCACGTCAAGGTCGAGCACAGTTTGCCTTTCGCCTAGACTTGACTTGCTTAATGTAGAGACCATCAAGTTTTGGAGTTTCTCCAGATTGACGGTCGATCGTCTGAAATTTATCGGTGTAGGGTAGAGAGAGCGATTTATGAAAGCCATGATTCTGGCGGCTGGGAAGGGAACGCGGATTCGTCCGATTACATACACGATTCCTAAACCCATGATTCCCATTCTGCAAAAGCCTGTGATGGAGTTTCTATTAGAACTACTCAGGCAGCACGGCTTCGACGAAATCATGGTGAATGTCAGTCACCTGGCATACGAAATAGAAAGTTATTTTCGCGATGGGCAACGGTTTGGAGTCCAGATCGGCTACTCGTTTGAGGGCAAGATCGTCGATGGTGAGCTAGTCGGCGAAGCGGTCGGCTCGGCGGGTGGGATGAAAAAAATCCAGGATTTCTCCCCGTTTTTTGACGATACATTTGTGGTGCTGTGCGGCGATGCTCTAATCGATTTAGACTTGACCGCAGCCGTAAAATGGCACCGAGAAAAAGGGTCGATCGCCACCGTAATCATGAAGACTGTCCCTCGCGAAGAGGTGTCTAGCTATGGCGTGGTCGTCACCGACGAAGAGGGCAAAATCAAAGCGTTCCAGGAAAAGCCCTCTGTTAATGAAGCCCTGAGCACCACGATCAATACGGGTATCTATATTTTTGAACCCGAAATTCTCGACTACATTCCGTCAGGTCAAGAATATGACATCGGTAGTCAACTCTTCCCAAAGCTCGTCGAGATGAATGCGCCGTTTTATGGCTTGCCCATGGACTTTGAATGGGTCGATATCGGCAAGGTGCCCGACTATTGGCACGCGATTCGCAGTGTCTTGAGTGGTGAAGTCAAAAACGTCGCCATTCCTGGGCGAGAAGTGGCTCCGGGCATCTATACCGGGCTAAACGTCTGCGTCAACTGGGACAAAGTAGACATTCAGGGTCCGGTTTATATCGGCAGCATGACCTGCATTGAAGATGGTGCCAAAATCGTCGGTCCTGCGATGATTGGTCAAAACTGCTGGGTGTGCAGTGGCGCAACCGTCGATAACAGCGTGATTTTTGAATATTCTCGGTTGGGTCCGGGGGTGCGGTTGGTAGACAAGCTTGTGTTTGGTCGCTATTGCGTTGATAAGACAGGAGCCACGATCGACGTGCAAGCCGCGTCTCTTGACTGGTTAATCACTGACACTCGACAAGCGCTGCCGACCCAGCTTCCGGCGGAGCATCAAGCGATCGCTGAACTGTTAGGCACCGATCACAAAGTCGCTCAGTCCTAAATTAAGTCGGCTGGAATGAGGTGAACATACTCGACTGGAGGAGGTTCGATACACCCTCTCGTCCGTATCCTAGTAGCTGAATAGAGCACAGACTAGACTCTCTGGAGAAGATTGGATGGGGCATCTGATAACTCTCCAGGGACTTTTTTTGAGAGGTGTCCTGACCATCGTGGGCTGCAAAGTTTGACGCAGCAAAGTAAGCTGGTGCATGAGATTTCACGCTTAATGATTTTGAACCCATCAGTACCGCCTCAAATTTGCTTAGAACACGTTAGTTTTGCTTCTAGAGGGGTCGCGTCTAGCAAAAAGCTGGGGACTCGAACGCCGATCGGAGCGCACTATTTGTTACAAGATTTGTCGTTTGAAGTAGTTCGGGGTGAGCGGCTCGCGATCGTCGGCGCGTCAGGGTCGGGCAAGACGACGCTATTACGAATGCTCAATCGATTAAACGAACCCACACAGGGAGCACTCTATTTAGAAGGGCAGAATTTTCGCCAAATTCCGGTGCTGCAACTGCGCCAGCAAATCACCTTAGTCCAACAAGAATCAAAACTGCTGAATATGACCGTCCAGGAAGCCCTGCTTTACCCGCTCAGGCTAAGAGGAGTTAACCTTACAGTAGCCGAGCAGCAAGTAAACAAGTGGGTTGAAAAGCTTCATGTTCCTCAAGATTGGCTCGATCGTAACGAACTTCAGTTATCAGTCGGGCAACGGCAACTCGTAGCGATCGCGCGTGCCCTGATCATTCAGCCTAAAGTTCTGCTTTTAGACGAACCCACGTCAGCTCTAGATTCAGGACGGAGTGATCATGTTCTCAAGATCCTCAAAGATTTACCAGAAATCACAATTTTGATGGCAAATCACCAGTTAGACCTTGCTCAGTCCTTCAGCGATCGCGTCTTGCATCTGCACCGAGGCGAATTAGTGCGGAACGAAAGGAGCGATCAAGTAGACTGGCAAAACTTGAAAGCAACCATTCGTCAGTCAGAAGCCAAAGAATCGGCTGAGTGGGAGTAGGTCTGCGAAGGCAGAAATTTCAGTCGCTTCATGCCAAATTAAATTCTGCGCTCGCTCACCACCATCCGCTCACCCACACGAGCTGCCGTCTTGCGTTGGCTGCCGTTGACGTGCCCATTTTGAGGAGGCAGAGAGGCGTTGAGAATCTCTAAATTGAGTCGATAGCCGACATTCCGCACCGTTTGAATAAGATTGGGCTGTCGAGGGTCTAACTCTACTTTCTTGCGCAGAGAGAGAACATGAGTGTCAACCGTGCGGGGATTGTCGATCGCATCGGGCCACGCTCGCTGCAACAAGTCTTGACGGCTCAGAGGTGCCCCTCCTGCCTGTGCCAACACATAGAGCAAGCTAAACTCTTGAGGAGTCAACTCGATTAACTCTCCCTTAAATCGGACACGACGATGCACCAAATCGATTTTGAGGTCACCATAGTCGAGATGAGCCGGGGGTGACGCTAAACGAGTTCGCCGAGTCAATGCCTCGACTCTCGCTAAAAATTCCTGCATCCCAAATGGCTTGGTCAGATAATCATCTGCTCCAGCCCGCAACCCCTCGACGATGTCGGGTTCGGTCGTGCGGGCAGAGAGCATGAGAATCATTGCCTGCTGCTGTTGACGCAGCCAGCGACAAAACTCAACGCCATCTCCATCGGGCAATTCTGAATCGAGGATCACCAGGTTGGGTTGTCGAACTAAAAAGACCTCTCGCGCTTGATGCAGGTCTGCCGACTGGTGTACGTGGTGTCCTGCCTGCTGTAAGTGCCACCCAAGTAGCGATCGCAGGTGCGGATTTCCTTCAATAATTTGAACGTTTACGGCTCCCACGGGGGCTGGCTTTCCTGAGACTGCTTGCACTTAAGAGTATCAAAGCCCCTGAAATGGGTTTGTAACGACTGCTACCCTAGATTCTTTGGCTCTCAATAAATCAGAAATAATAATGTCCAAAGATATCAACACAAAGAGAGGGAGGGATGTAGAAGGTTAATGTTAAGATCATTAGTGTACTTCCGTACAGTTAAGCTACGCCTGTGTATCAACCTGTCCACCTTGAAACGTTTCTACTCATAAGGCTGTTCACGATTTAGCGAGACACTATGCTTCAAGATACGCTCACGATTCGTTACTACCAGAGACTCACAGACGGTTTGGTGGGGTTATGGAACCGGGGATACCGTTTCGATGATATGCGCCTCTATCTCGATGGCTATCTTTCCGCACTGCGACATACTAACGGCTTAGAGCCTTACCAAATTAATCGCCTCGAAGAAGAAATGACTCGCTTCCTCTACGACTCATCTAACTTTGAGAATCCGGTAGAGCCTGAACGAGATTATCGCTAAACTGCAAAAGAAGGGTGCGTCGCTGACGTGCCTTTTTGCGTTTAGAGGCTTTAAAAAAGGGGTGACAGATTTCTGTTACCCCCAACCAGCAGGCTGTGGCTAAATTTAGGAAGCCATTACCACTTCGACCATTTGCTGAAGTTCGCCTTTTTGATATAGCTCGATCAGAATGTCAGAGCCACCTAGAAATTCGCCGTTGATGTAAACCTGGGGGATAGTGGGCCAGCTTGAATATTCTTTAATGCCCTGACGGATTTCAGAATCTGCTAGAACATCAAGAGTCTCGTAGGGCACGCCCAGCGTGTTGAGAATCTGAACCACATTGTTAGAAAATCCACACTGGGGCATGAGTTTGGTGCCCTTCATGAAGACCATGATTTTGTTGTCGTTGATGAGACTGCCGATGCGATCGTGGGTTGCTTCTGTCATGATGTGCTCTCTGAGAATTTATAAACAACTAGATGGATACTGGCTTTGTGGTTGCCCACTCTTCAGGGGTGTAGGTGTTGAGCGCCAGCGCATGAATGGCTTCTGATGCCATCGCTTGCTGTACGGCACCATAGACGAGTTGATGCTGTTGCACTCGTCGCTTTCCTTCAAACAAAGACGAGACGACCGTTACCTGATAGTGGTCTCCACCTCCGGTAAGGTCTTGAACCTGAACCTGGGCATCAGGCAATCCAGCCTTGATCAATCCTTCAACCTGATTCGGGCTAATCATCCATTCTCCTCTGGGTATTGCAAACTCTTTCATTCATCTTAGCGGTCGTTGGTGATTCCTCTCAAGGAGTGCTCACTACGCGATTTACAAAGTCTCGAATCACCTGCAAGTTTTCTGGCTTGTCAAACGCAGAGTCTCTATGATTGTGCCCTGCGTGGGGGATTAGCAGCAGTTGTTTAGGCTGGGGTGCCGCTTCATAAAGAGCTTTGCCGATCGAGACCGGAATCAGCGTATCTTCCATACCGTGAATAAAAAGAGAGGGCATTTTTAGGGATCGAACTTTCTGAACCGAGTCGAATTTTTGGGTGAGGATGAGGTCGATTGGAAACAGCCGAAACTTCCAATCTTGCGCTGCCACTTGCTGAATAGAGGTGAAGGAACTCGACACAATGAGTCCTGCAACATTCGGGTTTTGGCTGGCGAGATTAATAGCGATCGCGCCTCCTAACGAGTGTCCATACACCACTATCTTTTTGGGAGAAATCTGACGTTCTTTGATCAGATAATCCCACGCAGTCTGAGCATCTTGATAAACCGTCGCCTCAGACGGAAAACTGCCCTGACTGCGACCATAGCCCCGATAGTCAATCATCAACACCGAAAAGCCCATCTGATAAAAGCGACGAGCTTTGACTTCGACGCTGATATTTCCGCCGTTGCCGTGTAGATAGAGCATCGTAGCTAGTGGCCGATCGTGGGGAATCCACACCCCATGAATGCGCTCAATGTTGCCCGTTTTAGTCGAGACAGGCAGCCAAACCTCTTGGAGAGGCAGATTGAGTGCGTCCAAACTTTTGTAGTCATGGGCATCTGGCACAAAAAGCAGACGACCTTGGGCAAAAAACAGGATCAGGCAAATCGTGAGATAGGCGATCGCCAAGAATTTTCCGGCAGTCCACAGCAATCGAAACTCTCGTGAGATTTTCAACTCTTATAGTGTCCTAATTAACGGAGTCGTTTTTGCCAGTCGGCGATCGCTTTTCGCGCCTCAGCAGAGACTTGGGCGCGACCTTTAGGAACCAGTTGAGCCGCCGCGATCGCTTGCTTATAAGATTTATCTGCCGCCCGTGTTTTAGCAATCTCTAATATGTTGCGGCTCCAGCGATCGATATCCATTTGAGCTTGAGCATAGAGTGGATCAGTTGCCGGAATCTGACTGGCACGCTCGATCGCTTTACTCGCCTCAGACGCAGAAATCGGTTTGATCAATTCTCTAGCTTCGTTGAGAATTGTTTGACTGTCTTTAGGCAATGGAACTGAAGTCGTCTGAGATCGCGTGGTCGTAGGAAGCCTAGTTGAGTTGGGCACGATCGCCTGATTGGGTTTGGGGGTGGTCACCACCTCAGAGGGAGGAACGATCGGCTGAGAATTAGTTGCTGCTTTTTGCCCCCAAAATGTTGACCAATTGCGAACAAACACCCCGCCTAAAAGCAGCAGTAAAATTGCCCCCCCGCCAAATAAAAGCCGTTCCCAAAACATTTGATCCTCTGCGTCTGTCTCAGGTGCAAGACGAACGCTTGGAGCAGAGACAGGCTTTGGAATTTGTGGGACTGGCGCAGCGCTGGGTTCGGTATAATCGACGGGCATTTCTGGGTTTGACTCATTGAGTCGCGGTGGCTCAACTCTTGGGGGGGCAACGGGCTGCGAATCGTCAGGAGGCAACTCATAAGGGTTAGGCTGCAAGTCTGGTAGGAGGTCAGTCTCGTGATCTGCCACGTCAAACAAGTCACCCTCCATCTCAAACGGATTTGCCTCGCCCTGAGTCCACAATTCTGCCTCTGTCCAATTAACTGGGGTGATCACTAAATTGAGTTGGTCTAGAGACGCGAGGGCGATTACAGGGTCTTGAACGGGGCGATCGTTATGCTCACACAATTCTGGCAGACGGCTTTTGAGAAACTCTTCCAGATTCGCCAACGTCGAGCATTGGTGAGCGCGCAATCCTTCTATCAAGGCGGCTGTAAACAAGCCGTGACCTAGCTCTGCTGCCTCATGAGAAAACTGCTCAGGTTTGCTTGCCAAAATCGTTGAGATGCGAGTTTCACAGGCAAGCTCTGCAGTGTGAACTCCCACCTTCTCACCTGAGAAAGCGGCTTGGCTGTGGTTAATATCCATCAGCACCAAAATGTCTTGGGTCGGCAGCGCTTTGAGACTGTCAAACAGAGATCGTACAGGCACTCCCATGCTGGCGATATCTACTGGGTCCGCTTCGATCGGCAGCAAATAATCCTGTCCCTTCCAGCAGACTCCATAGCCGCTAAAAAACACCCAAACCAAATCTCCTGGCTGAATAAGTTCTCGACCAAAGTAGTCAAACCAGCCCTCAAGATTGCCGCGACTGGGGTAGGTCGATCGTCCGGTCACTGACGGAGAGGTGTCTGTGAAAAGAATGCATCGATTGGGCAAAAAACCAGCTTCAGTGACTAGACATTCACACAACGCCTGGGCATCTTGCTGGGCAAATTTTAAGGGCTGGAGAAATTGATAGTAGTTAATTCCGATTGCGATCGCCCAGTGGTTGACCATTCCAGACACCTCAAATGAGTTAGCAAATGCACAGAGTGCAGTGAACCGACAGCGTTAGCTTTAAACAATTTGGTTTACCTCTATAAAAAGAGTGATCCGAACTGCGTAACTGCTGACATGATAGAAAAAATCTCTTTTCTAGAACTAACATTAAAGACCAAGTTATCGATTTTGGATTAGAGGATGTCCGAGTGTTTCATCCAGCAAAATTAGAGGAGATTAGAATGTCTAGCGATCGCCATTACCAACATCTTCATCGATTTGTGAAGCCAAGACTTACCCTGATCGGGTGTGCTGTGTTGCTAGCAGTAGCCGGGGGCATTTGGTTTTCTGAAGGGGCGATCGCGCCGCAAGTCGTTCAAGCTTACACGACTAGAGTGGACGTGGCACTCGATCGCTTGCCTGATGAAAGCTATGACACGCTGATTCGGAGAGCCGATATTGTCGCGAGGGCAGCGGCTCAACGCAGTTTCGATCGAGATATTCTCACCAGTGAGGTTTCGGTGATTGTGATCGGGCGCAATGAGGGAGCAGAAACCCCTATTTTGACTCTGGATGTCAGTCGAGTGCAGTGGAGCAGTCGCCCCGACACAAGACGGTGGGCAACGTATTACAAAACATCGGCAGCCCTATTGGGGTTTGAGCAACTGTCTCCGACTCCTGTGACGGTTGCGGCTCCGGTTGCGGCTCCGACTCTTGTTCAGCCTGCCAATAACACACCCAGTCAGACCACGCCTAACCCGCCGACGCAGCAACCAAGCCAGCAAAATGAGGCTTCCCCCGACGAACCGTAGCAGTGAATTTAATCGCGAGTCATTTCTGGCAACCGTTACCTCTCGACTTTGTAGTTGAGTTGATGCTCATCTCCGGGTAAGCCTCGAAATCCCCAGTTGTGCTTAGGGGTTTCAAAAATCGTCATTTCTAAATCGTGAGTTGAGATTCCAAGCGGCTGGACGTGATCGAACATCAACCGAATTAACTGCTTTTTTGTTTCAACACTCCGTCCCTCAATCATGCTGAACTCGATGATGGTGTAGTGATCGGTGCGCCCTGCCGGATAGAAAAAATCGGAACGATCGAGGGGAAAGAATCGGTGGGCGCGTTTATCGGCTGGATATTGAAGGGTATCCATTACACAGGAATGAATGATATCGGAGCGTTGAGACTTGATTGGATCGAGATACTCTCTCAATCCATAAACTTTGGTCTGTACCATACCTATATTTGCGATAAAGGTTTAACGTAAACTCGATCGCAGCGCTCTGTCTCGACCCCTGTTGCTGGTTGGTAGCCGCTCGATTCGTAGAGTTTGACGGCTTCTTTGAGAACGCTGGCAGTCTCGATCCAGATTTGATGGAAGCCACGATCAGCGATCGTGCGCTCTAGTTCCCTGAGCAAAAATCGCCCTAACCCCTGCCCTCTCACCTCTGGCACCACATACATTTTGCGAATCTCGACTGCCTTGTCTCCTCGCGACACCGGATAGTAAGCGCCTGTGCCGACTGTCTGACCCGCTTGCTCAATCACCCAAAATTCGCCGCCTGTTGCTCGATAAAACTGCTCAACTTCTAGAACATCGCGATCGGCTCCCAGTGGTTCCCAACCCAGCCCATAATCTGCTAGGACTGCTCTAATAATTTCAGCCGCTAGAAGCCGATCGCGCGCTTTCCAATCGCGAATCAGAAAGTCTCGATACTGAACGTTCATCTATTTCAGAATCTCAAATTTCTGGACTTCTAAAACGGGACCGATCATCGCCAAAGTCATGATATCGTCGCGAATCTTGCCCTCGACTTTGACCTTTAGCCCTTTTTTTTGCAGATCACTGGGCGGTTTGTGAAGTTCATAGGTTTGTCCCTCTTCGGAGTCGATCGCCCAAGTCCCGGTGCCAAACCCTTTACGATCGATGATGCCTTTCACAGTAGTACTCATGCAATTTTGTCTCCTGGTTTAATCGCAAGCCAAACTAAGCCGTAGCACAACAGCGCATTCACAATCAGAAATCCTCGTGCGAGGGCACCGTCGCCCAGCCACATGAGTTGCGGATCGATCGCCGCACTCACCGCGAGACAGGCAGTGACTCCGATCGTAGACCCGATCGCAAACCATTTCCATTGAGCATGACCCAACAACAGCACCACCAACGCTAAAGGAATCAGCACACTCGCAAACAATGGATTCAGTGCGCCGCTGCCCTGAATCGAGCTACCTAACTCAGGAATCGAGCTACCCATCACCCGTAGAGGAGCCTGCGGCAAGTCAAAGATATAAATGCCCTTGAGAAAGAGCAACCCCGAACTTCCAGCAACTAAACCGGATGCCATTGACCAACTCCAGGCGAAGGGGAAGTAGTTTCGCAAGAAGAACGCCAGCAGGTAGGAACCCACCACCATCGCCAGTTTGGGAACCAGCGCCACCACGCCGCCATCGATCCAGAAGCGCGGATTGAGATAGCCACTATCGCGCAGCCATTGGAAGAAATCGTTGAAGGTAATTTTGCCTTTGAGTGCCAGTTTGACGGCAGCGGCGGCATCAAGTTTGCCGTCCCCAAAGTGGTTGAGTTCGTCATCTTGTACCTTGCGAGCAGACTGCATTAACGCCGCCGCCACTTCATCAGGATCTTTTACGCCCGATGCGCTGACGAGAGCCGCCACGCCAGCTACATGAGGCGCTGCCATGCTAGTGCCTTGAAATGCCGCAAACGTCGATTCTCCAGTCGAGGGGTCGATCGTGTTCTGCAAAATTCCCCCTGCCGTGTCTTCTCCCGATGTAGAACCGCCTGGAGCCGAGATATCCACACCTGCACCGAAGTTAGAGTAAGCCGCTTTTTGACCTGAAGACTCTAAAGCAGCAACGCCCAAAACGTGGGGATAACGAGCCGGATAGGAGGCTGAACTCTGACCAGAGTTTCCGGCAGCAGCGATGATTAAAACGCCTTTTTTGTGGGCATAGTCGATCGCTTCTGCCATTGCTGAGCTTTCACCACCGCCGCCCAAGCTCATATTGACTATATTGGCTCCGTGATCTGCCGCAAATCGAATCGCTTCGGCAATATCAGCAACAGTGCCGCCCCCGCTAGTGCTGAGAACTTTTAAAGGCATCAAAGTTGCTTCGTAAGCAATTCCGGCGACTCCAAACCCGTTG
This sequence comes from Phormidesmis sp., assembly GCA_965277365.1. Lineage (GTDB taxonomy): Bacteria > Cyanobacteriota > Cyanobacteriia > Leptolyngbyales > Leptolyngbyaceae > Phormidesmis_A. The sequence goes on from CBDICO010000013.1 coordinate 567,201, forward strand.
TTGGTGGATTGGGCGATCGTGCCTGCGACGTGAGTGCCGTGACCGTTATCGTCTCTGGCATCTTCTCGATCGTTGACAAAATCGTATCCTTTCGCAAAGTTCGTTTCCTTTAGGTCGGGCACTTCTGCGATTCCGGTATCAATCACGGCAACCGTTGCGCCTTTTCCTTTCGTGTCTTGCCAACTCGATTCAACGTTGATGCTGTGCAGATTCCACTGCTGACTATACATCGGGTCGTTGGGTGCCTGACCTGTTGCCTGAATCGGGGTTGTCTCTTTGCTAACCAGAACATTCACTTTAGAATTTTGAGATTCTGGAATGCTATAGATGTAGTCTGGCTCGATATATTCGGTGTAGTTCTTGAGGTCATGTTTGAGGGCGTTTAAAAGAGCCTTGTCACCTTTGACCGTGTAAAGGTGATCGGGCTGTGAGAATTTGCTGTTTAGATGAGGGCGGATGTTGTATTTTTGAGCGATCGTCTGCACTTGCTGCTCAATTTGAGTCGCATCAATGTCTTCTCTAAAATCTAGAACGATGCTGTCATAGGTGCCTTGTGCCGCCAAGCCTGAAAAGCTTGCGATCGCCCAAATCAACCCTGCTAAAAATAAGCCCGCCAGCACTAGCTTTCTCATAAACACCTATCTGAAGGTCTTGCTTGTCTACCAAGATAACTCAGAGTTCGTTGAGATTTTGAGCTTTGAGTTTTAAGTTGAAGACTTGGTTAGGATGGAGGGAAGCTACCCCACTCAACGCTCAGCATTATGATCCACGGACTTCTCTGGCTGCCTCTATTAGCGGCGTTTATCGGTCTCGCGTGGGCAGGTCGGAATGAATATCAAAAAATAGAAGCTTATCGCACTTGGGCTGAGACGTTTCAGCGTGCAAAATATGATGTGTATGCAGTGTTAGGTCAAGAGGGCGACACGCTCACCTGGGGCAAGCCAACTCGAAAAGAACCTGCGAACTTGCAAACATTTTCGCTGAAAGATGTGCGAGAGATTCATCTATTAGTAGACGGGCAAACGGTAGATCTGCAATTGCCTCCGAGTAAGGGAAAAAAGATCGTGTTGCAGTTTGTCTTGGAGCGGGATGGCTCGATCGAGATCCCGTTTACTCAAACTGATTTAGCCGCAAAATGGGCACAAGCTTTAACCGAAGATTTGCAGAAGCTACAGAGTGAATCGCGTCTTAAATAAACTGTTTAGACTTGTTGTGACATCAATGACAGCTCTTAACGATGAGCGACTTCACTCAACGCCTCGTTAATCAATTCCTCACTTACGCCTCGCCGTTTCAAACTCGCCATCAACGCCGTCACCGTTTCGCTTTCAAATCGCTCCAAATCGGTACGCAGCCCTTGACCAATATAAGCCCGAATCAACGGCTGATAGCCTGAAAAACATAATAACGGTGCAAGACGTTTTAAGTCTTCCACTACATCTTCAGGAATGCGGATTGTGATGCTAGTCATGGGACGATTTTTGTCTAATCGCTTTCTTAATGCTTCAATTTTCATAGTTTTCTCGCTCCTGACGGGTTGCTTTACGGACGGAAATAATCCGAATTGCGTTCTCCTCACATTCAATGTGAACCACATATAGCAGGTTCCATCGAGTATCCAGTCCGATTACAGCATCTCGCGCTTCATTGTTGCGGCTTGCATCAATGACTACGAGAAGGGGATCGAAAAACGCTTCGGCAGCTTGCTGAAAGGTAATTCCATCGTGCTTACTAGGATTGCTCTGAGCCTTTTCGTCATTCCAAACAAAAGTAATGCCGTTTAGCACGAAATACACATCCATGTTCTGGAGTGTAAACAAGATGTATTTACGTTGTCAATACGAATTCTGAAAAATCAATTTAAGAGACTTTTATCTGCTTCAAAACAGTCAATACTTTCTGTCGTAGAGGCACAGGTAATCGGGATAATGCGAGTCCGATTTGGGCTTTGATGGGTGACGCTGATTTTCCTTGAGAAATGAGCGATCGTCCTGCTTGAGTGTCGCCGACTTGAATCAGTCGAAGTCCGAGCAGAAGTTTGGTTTCTAGAAGGCGATCGTGCCGAACTTTCTCTATTGTTTCTGACTCAAAGTGAAAGCTTTCTAGATAGTTGAGCTTGTCTTTTAGATAGGGAACGGCTCGATCGAGTCCCTGTTGCTCTGCGTGAAAGCGATATTCCATCAGTCTTTCAGGCAAATAATAAGCTTGTTTTTCTGCCAATGCCAGTCGGACGAGTAGATCATTGTCTTCGCAGTTTTGAATGTTCGATCGCATATACCCAACTTCAGTGAGAACCTCTCGCCGAAAGAGCGTTGCCCCAATCTGAAAGCTTTGTTTGACGAAGGTGACTTCTAGTAAGTGTTGAACCATTCCTTGAGATAGTTCTGATCGTCCCCATTTTTGCGAGTTTAACTCAGTCAAATGTTCGTTGCGAATCGTATTGGAATCAATCACCCAATGATCGGTGCCAACAAAATCAATAGGAGGATTTTTATTTAATACTTCACTTGTTTTTTCTAGAAAGCTGGGAGTCAGGCGATCGTCATCATCAAATTTAATAAAATACTCTCCAGTTGCGGCTTGAAAGCCAGAAATCATATTGTTACTTTTGCCAATATTTTGAGGATGTCTGATGTAGCGAATCCGGCGATCGTTGAACTGAGCCATCAAGTCGGCTGTGCCATCGGTTGAGCCATCGTCACAGACCATGAGTTCAAAGTCTTGGTAAGTTTGCTGGAGAACACTGTCAATGGCGATCGCCAATAACTCTCTGCGATTAAAAGTCGGAATGCAAACGCTAACGATCGGCATAATAAGCTGGCTCGGTAAACTGCCTCTAATATTGACCACAGCAGCGAGGTTTGCACAGACAATCGCTGAAACTCTTAAAACGGGTACATTAACTCAGTCCTTTTGGCATTAGTGATGAACATTTTGATGCTCTCGGCAACGTTTCCCTATCCGCCCACTCAGGGGGGGACTCAAGTCCGAACCTTCAACCTGCTGAAGTATTTGAGTCGGCATCATCAAGTCACAGTGGCAGCGTTGAAATCGTCCGATGTGACCGATGCTGAGATTAAAGCATTACGAGAATGGGTCGCGGAATTAGTCGTGTTCGATCGTCCAAATCACACCGCTTCTCAGCAGGGTTTTTTCTCAAAAATTCAGCGATTCAGCCAATTTTTACAACAGGGAACGCCCCCTAGCGTCTTGGCTTCTTACTCGCTAGAAATGCAAGATTGGGTCGATCGAGCGATTCAATCCCATCACTATGATGTGCTCACCTGCGAACACAGCGTCAATGAAATATACGTGCGTTCTGAGTGGCAAAAGATAATCCGTACTGTTGTAAACGTGCATAGTTCAGTCTATGGAACGTGTAAAAATCAGTTACAGACTCAGACATCCGAAAATCAATGGCGCGATCGCTTAAATCTGCCGCTTCTCAAACGCTATGAACAACGCTACTGCAATAAATTCTCAGATATTGTGGTTACGACAGAAGACGATCGAGAACAATTAAAAGCATTCAATCCTACGGCTCAGTTCCAGGTGATTGCCAACGGGGTAGACTTCACTGAATTTCCTTATCGTGCTACCGATCCAAAAGGACATAGACTCATTTTTATTGGAGCAATGGATAACTTAGCCAACATAGATGCGGCTCGATTTTTATGTTTAGAGATTCTGCCTGAGTTGCAGAAAAGATATCCTGATACCACGATCGCGCTAGTCGGCGCACGTCCGACTCCAGAAATGCTGCAACTGGGCGGTCGTCCTGACATTACGGTGACAGGTCGCGTTCCTGCAATGGCAGATTATTTACACCAGGCAACGGTCTGTGTGATTCCGATGCGAACCGGATTTGGAATCAAAAATAAAACACTAGAAGCAATGGCAGCCGGAACTCCGATCGTTGCCAGCGATCGAGGCTTAGAAGGATTAGCTGTCGATGGTGCCGATACTCCATTACGAGCACTGCGGGCAAATCGAGTTGAAGACTATGTAGACGCAATCGCTCAGCTCTTTGAAAATCCTCTACTACGAGATCAGATGTCTCGCGAAGCCCGATCGTTTGTGGAAATTCATTATACCTGGGAGCGTGCCGGACAAGGTTATGAACAAGTGTTGACGGAATTGGCTTAAAGTAGAAAGTCGGAATTCTACTAAATCCATCATGCTAGTCTTGCGTTTGCGTCGGCTTTTAACGGCTCCCATTGATCAGACTGATCGTCACACGTCGATCGCAGTATGGCTGAGTCTTAGTCTCGGCTTTGCCCTTTATTACGGCTGTCTAGGGCTGCAAAAAGCGTTTAGAGCAGAATACATTGTTCAAGACGATGCGCGAGAATATGTGTTTTGGATGCAGCAATTTGTCAAGCCGTCTTTGTTTCCTCACGATTTGATTGCAGACTATTTTAAATCGATTACGCCGCCTGGATATGCAGCAATTTATCATCTGATTGCAAACTTGGGCATTCAGCCATTGTTGCTGAGTAAATTTTTGCCTATTTTGATTGGATTGGTGACGACTCTTTTCGGGTTTGGGGTTTGTTTACAACTATTTCCAATTCCTGCGGCTGGTTTTGTCGCGATGCTATTGTTGAATCAAAGTCTGTGGTTTAGAGACGATTTAAGCTCTGCGACTCCTAGAGCATTCATTTATCTATTATTTCTAGCATTCTTATACTATGTGCTGCGTCATAATCGAATTGGTGTAGTGATTACGATCGTGCTACAAGCCCTAATCTATCCGCCTCTGGTTTTCATTACGATCGGAGTCCTCTTCCTACGACTTTGGAACTGGGAAGGTTGGCATTTTTATCTCCAGCCAGAACGCATTCCTTTTTTTGCAATCGCAGCCGGATTGGGATTTCTGGCACTGTTGCCCTATGCGATTTTGTCAGCAGAGTTTAACCCGCTCGTGACCAAAGCTGAAGCATTGACGATGCCAGAATTTTATCCCGGTGGACGGCATCCCTATTTTGATCCTAATCTCTGGCGGTTTTGGCTCACCGGAGAGCATAGCGGCATTTTGCCTCCGCTATTGCCGCCGTTGATCTGGGCTGGGTTGGGGCTGTCGATCGTCGCTAAAAATCCGATTCGCTTCCCGTTAATTAGACATCTTAAGAGCGAAGTTATGGTCTTAGCTCAAACGGCTCTCGTGTCTCTAGGACTTTTTTTTGCAGCTCACGCGCTGCTGCTCAAGCTGTTTTTTCCGACTCGATATACGACGCACACTGGGCGAATGGTGTTAGCGATCGCCGCAGGCATCACACTCACCGTCTTGCTAGATGCTGTAATTCTCAAGTGCGAAGATCTCGTCAGTTCTCGCCGTTGGAAACCCCTCATTTGGAGACTGACACTCACGGGATTAATCGGGGCATTCCTAATTCTATTTCCAAGTTTTTCGTCTAACTTCCCCGCGACAAACTATCGCGTTTCTGGGGAAAGTGGGCTGTATGAATTTCTGCAAAAGCAGCCTCAAGACAGTCTAATTGCAACCCTCTCGGATGAGGCAAACAATATTCCGACGTTTGCCCAGCGATCGGTGTTAATTGGCAAAGAATATGCCCTGCCGTTTCATCTGGGTTACTATCGCCAAATTCGTCAGCGAAGTCTGGAGTTAATTGAGGCTCAATATAGTCCAGAGTTAGCCCCAATCCAGCAGATGATCCAGAAATACGGGATCGATTTTTGGTTGCTTGAGCGGACTGCCTTCACTCCTGGTTATCTAATCGATAAAAGTTGGCTGCAAAGCTTTGAGCCAGCGTTTGGTCAGGCTTTGACTCGGTTGCAGCAGGGAAAAATCTCAGCGTTGGCAAACCGAATCAACGAGTGTGTCGCCTTCGAGAGTCAAAGTCTCATTTTGCTGAAGGCAACCTGCATTAGTCGAAAGTAGTTTTGATGCCAATCGACGTATTTATACAAAGTCTCGGTAATGCGTATCAGTCCTTGGGGCAATATCAACGCGCGATCGACTTTCATCAACAGCACGGTGACGTTGCCCGCGAAATAAGCATTAGAATTTGATTTCAGAGTTGTGGAGTGCGATATCGCTTTTCATGAACTTCGTCACAGTGCATCGAATCGGACCTCGCAAGGAGATTTATTCGGGATGCCAGATCTTGACCCACGATTTACAAAATAATGCCGAAGCAAGTCCTAAAATTTACCAAAACTTGATCAATCGTTCAAGGCATCCCGGTTTTTAACTGTTGCGGTTTGCAGGTGAGGAGAAGGTTAGAAGCAGTTTTGCACAATCTCCAGCGATCGTTAAAATCTCGCTGCGTTTTGTCTCGCCCATAATCTTCTACACTAAATTAAGTTGTCGGTGACCTAGCAGATTCATCGCCACTCGTCACTCACTAATTTTCAGTCTGACTTTATCGACTTCTGAGGCATCTTTTTGAGCAGCATCCAAGATCACATTATTGATTCCACTATGTCGAAAAACGATGGCATCACGATCGGGCAAGAAAGCTTTAATACGATTCCCGCGTCGCCTCCTGGGTTTAAGTCTGGCTTTGTCGGCATCATCGGTCGCCCCAATGTTGGCAAGTCTACGCTGATGAATGATTTGGTGGGGCAGAAAATCGCCATCACATCCCCTGTGGCGCAGACGACGCGCAATCGCTTGAGAGGAATTTTGACCACGCCAGAGGCGCAGATCATCTTCGTCGATACTCCCGGAATTCACAAACCCCATCATGAGTTGGGCAACGTTCTGGTCAAAAATGCTCAGATTGCGATTCACTCAGTCGATGTGCTGCTGTTTATGGTCGATTGTTCGGTCGAGTTGGGCGGAGGCGATCGCTACATTGCCGATTTGCTCAAAGACATCAAAACCCCAGTGATTTTGGGACTCAACAAAGCTGACCAGCAATCTGAGGACGATTTATTTTTAGACAATAGCTATCGCGCTCTTGCGACTGAACACAACTGGACGGTTGCTAAATTTTCTGCCCTTACTGAAGCTGGGTTAGAGTCTTTGCTGCAAGGCTTGATCCAAAATCTAGAGCCAGGTCCTTACTACTATCCGCCCGATCTTGTGACCGACCAGCCCGAACGCTTCATCATGGGCGAGTTGATTCGAGAGCAAATTTTGCTGCTGACTCGTGAAGAAGTGCCCCATTCAGTCGCGATCGGCATTGAGCGAGTTCAGGAAGAAGACACGATTACTCGCGTGTGGGCGACGGTGTTTGTCGAGCGTCCGTCTCAAAAGGGAATTATCATCGGCAAAGGCGGCACGATGCTGAGAGACCTTGGCACGGCGGCGCGTCAGCAGATGCAAAAGCTGATCGATGGCAAGGTTTATCTAGAATTGTTTGTGAAAGTTCAACCTAAGTGGCGACAGTCTCGCACTCGTCTCGCGGAGTTGGGCTATCGAGTCGAAGAATAGTGCCAAGTTATGAACGATTCCGATCGAGCAAAAAGCTGGTATGCCCAGGTTGCTGCAACTTACAGCCCCGACCAGCGCAAGAACTGGTATAGCGATGTTGCAGAAGATTACAACAAAGCCAGACCTCGCTATCCTCAGAGTCTCATCGATCGCGCGATCGAAGTCGCTCAACTGTCTCTAGATGCCACCATTCTCGAATTGGGATGCGGTCCTGGAATTGCCACTCTTCCCTTGGCTCGATCGGGCTTCTCGATGGTTTGTTTAGAGCCTAGCCCAGCCGCGTGTGAGGTTGCCCGACAGAACTGTGCCGCTTATGTGAATGTAACGATCGTCAACACGTTATTTGAAGAGTGGCACCTAGAGCCTGAGCGATTCAACGCCGTTTTAGCCGCCAACGCATGGCACTGGACTCCGCCTGAAATCAGGTGTCAAAAAGCGGCAGCCGCGTTGAGAGAGAATGGCTCTCTAATTTTGTTGTGGAATATGTCGCCTCAACTTTCTCTTGAGGTTTATCAAGCGGTCAATGAAGTTTATCAAGCTCAGGCTCCGTCTCTAATTTTGGAACGGGAAGATTCAGCGACTCAAGAGCAGATTCTTCAAGGACTCACTCAGGATGTTGCTGACTCAGGACTCTTTAAAGCCTCGGTGTCTGAGCAGTTGATGTGCAGCATAACTTACTCCATTAATGATTATTTGAGGCTGCTAAACACCTTCTCACCCTACAGAATGTTAGATCCATCTAAGCGAAATTCTGTGTTCATCAGTCTACGAGAAGTGCTAGAGAGAGTTTCTAGTGAAGGGATTCAGGTTTCCTACCTATCAGCGTTTCAGGTTGCCCAAAAAATCTGAACCACTATTTATCTCTCGTCAGGATCGACACCTATCTCTCGCAGCCGATCGGCTAGTCGATCGGCGCGTTGGTGTTCTTGGTCTCTCGACTGTCCAAGCTCAGTAAAGCTCAAAAATCGCTCTCCATTTGGACGATAGATTTTTAACGTGTCAGCCGTGATCTCAAAGCGGATTTGCAACTGAGGACTAACCCAGCCAGACATATTTTCAATCTATTTTTATTACATTGTTTGCAACACGTTCCGAATGATATCGGGGGTCACTTGGTCAGTGGTCATCGCGACTCCGATCGCAGTCGGCAACACAAACCGCACTTTTCCCGACTGGACTTTTTTATCGTTTTGCAGCGCCGTGAGAATGGCTTCAATGTCCATCCCAGCGGGTAAACGAGTCGGCAACCCTGCTTTTTTGATCAGGGCGAGTTGGCGATCGCAACTCTCTTGATCCCACAGCCCCATCTCGACTGCGATTTGACCTGCGGCGACCATTCCGATCGCCACCCCTTCGCCGTGATTGATGACGCGATAGCCTGTGAGACTTTCGACCGCGTGCCCGATCGTGTGCCCATAGTTGAGAATTTCGCGCAGTCCCGATTCTTTCTCGTCTTTGCTGACGACATGCGCTTTTGCCTGACACGATCGAGTCAAAATCTCTAGCAGCAATCCATCATCGACGTAGCGTAATTGATCCAGTCGTTTTGCCTGTTCCATTTTCTTAAACAGTTCTGCGTCCCAGATGATGCCATATTTGATCACTTCTGCAAGTCCAGCGCGAAACTCTCGCGTCGGCAAAGTTTTGAGAACTTGCGGATCGATTAACACGAGTCGCGGCTGATGAAAGGCACCGATTAAGTTTTTGCCTCTGGGATGATTGACTCCAGTTTTGCCCCCGATCGCCGCATCGACCATTGCGAGTAACGTTGTTGGAACCTGGATAACATTCATGCCTCGTAGCCAAGTTGATGCCGCAAATCCGGTCATGTCGCCAATTACGCCGCCGCCCAACGCTACCATCGTGGACGATCTCTCTAATTGATTGTCTAACGCCGCATCATAGATTTTTTGCACTGTTGCAGGCGTTTTGTAGCGTTCTCCGGCAGGCAGAATGCAGCTTGCTACTTTAAATCCTGCGTGAGTCAGAGACTCGATCGCCCGTTGCCCATACGCCTTAAAAATCATCGGATTCGACACGACGAGAATCTTGCTATGCGGTTTGAGGGTCAGCGTTTCTCCCGTGATCCAGGAACCGATGTGATCGAGACTGCCCGGAGTGATGGCGATCGCATAAGCGTTCTGAGGTAACGGAACCGGAATAACAGAGTGCATGATAAGTAGCGCAGTAAAACCTTACTGGCTATCTTATCTGAATTGGTGAAAGCGCTTGCCATCCAACGCAACTCTTCTTTCTGGCTCAATAGTTCCGTATAGTTGAAGATAGGATTTATTTGGAGTATGCCGTTATGTCAGCAGTGATCACTTACTTAGCCCTTCTGGGTGGTGCTTTTGGGTTAGCACTGGCGTTATTTTTTGGCTTTCGGGCAATCAAGCTGATCTAAGATTTAGGACTATTGAGAATGAGGAGGTCTCGATCGTTGATGGGCGATCGAGCCTTTGCTGATTTAACGGGATGAATACTTAAGGACTTGGGCGAAGATAGAATTCCTCGCGACGGTGTCCGTGGGTTTCGACTGCGAACCTATTAATTGAACTGCTCAACCCACTGGCTGATCAGTAGACAGACAGAATTATTTGCCAATAGCCGAGGGCTGACCGAAGTTGAAGCTCGATCGGGTGAGGCTCTAAACTGCAAGTCCCTTAATTTTCGCCTGAGAGCCGCATTACAACGAGCGTCATATCGTCTGCATTGTGCTTGCCGACTCCGATAAACTTTTGCACACACTCAAACAGATATTTCAAAATCATCTGCGGATCTTCATACTGGCGGCAGGCTAGCTGGAAGGCTTTGGTTAAGTTCTCTTCATCAAATCGTCGCCCATATTGGTTTGCCGCATCCGTAAATCCATCTGTGTAATAGATGATGGTGTCACCCGGAGATAGCTGCACCTGAGCGTCTTGATATTCCGTTTCGGCATCTAATCCGATCAGCATTCCGAGGGTGTCTAACCGCTCGATCGTACCCGTGCTAGCCTGCCACAACAAAGGGGGATTATGAGCCGCATTGCTATAAGACAGAATGCGAGTTTTGGGATCGTACTCCGAATAAAACAGCGTCACGAATCGATTAGAGTTTTCCAAATCGGCATACATCACTTGATTGAGATGCTGCAAAATCCGAGCCGGAGAGTGTCCGTTTAAGACCTCTGCACGCAACATGCCCCGGGTCATCGTCATAATTAGACCTGCGGGAACACCTTTGCCCATGACATCGCCGATCGTCAGACTCCAACGCCCCGATTCATTATCGCTGTCTGGCTTCCGAATCTGCCCATAGTCTGCCGGAATGAAATCGTAATAGTCACCGCCGACCCGATTCGCTGTTTTACAGAGCGCAGCTAATTCCACCCCTTCGATTTTGGGGCAGTGCCGGGGCAAGAGTCGCAACTGAATATCGGCACCGATTTCTAACTCTCGATCAAGCCGTTCTTTTTTGCGAAGCTCGACCGTTAGCTCATCGTTCTCGATCGCCACCGCCGTCTGATCTGCCACTAATCGAACCAGTTTTTGACGAGTCTCAGTCCAAGAATAGTTAGGGTCACGACTAAACACATACAGCCGACCTCGTTCGATGTTTCTGACCAGAATTGCGGTTCCAAAAATCTGAATGTCTGAGCCGAGAAAACGGCTGACTTGGTGATCAAGCTTGGCGATCGCTTGAGGTGATTTAGTCAACCCTTCGGCGGCAGGCAACCCCGCAAAGGAGGCGGTGATTTGCTTGGTTGCGGCTTCTAACGCTTTACGAATCTCTTGTCCCCAATGATTATCTTGGCAGTGCAACCGCTCTAATTTGACTTGTCCGTTGGAGCGAAACATGATCAGCGCCCCGCCATCAGCATCGGTGACGCGACTCGCCATGAGAGGAATCAACTCTAGAAACTGATTGAGGTTATTAAAACTGCGAAGTGCAAATCCTAGCGAACTCAACAAATCTTGAATTTTGTGCTGCTCACGATTCAGCCGTGCCACCAGTTCCTTGAGGGCAATTACTGGCGTTACGTCTGAGACACTGTTGCGATCGGGTGGCTGAGAGGGGTGTCTAGGAAGAGGCACAGCAGTCATTAGGGCAAATAAGGGATTTCAACATCCGTGCTAGAGAATATAAGCTAAAAAGAGAGAATCTAGCTGAGTCGCGCCTCAGTTGTGAACATCAATGTTAGCGAACGAGGCGCAAAGCGGGGCATCTATTTTTAAGGGATCATCGCTCACGACTTAACCTAGTGCAAAATCACAGGCAGGTCTTCATAATTTCAAGCAATTGTAGTCGCAACGGAGCCAGACCGAACATAAAGATGAAATTTAATCGGTTGGAGTTGTAATTACATGTAGAAGCAACGACTGTTAAATTCCAGAGTGCCCCATTTTCTGACAAATAGAGAAATTCTGGCTCGATCACATCTCATCAGCCGCTAATTAACGCTTCCACAAATTCGTAGCTAGAGAAGGGGCGCAAGTCTTCGATGCCTTCTCCTGCCCCGATAAATCGGATGGGCAACCCCAATTCTTCAACGACTGCCAGAGCAACGCCTCCTTTAGCGGTGCCATCAAGCTTTGTCAGCACGACTCCACTGAGTTGAGCCGCTTCTGAAAAAACTCGCGCCTGTCTCAAACCGTTTTGTCCCAATGTGGCATCTAAAACGAGCAGAGACTCAACTCTGGCGTTCCCTGCTTTTTTGTCAATGATGCGACGAATTTTGCTGAGTTCATCCATCAGGTTTTTTTTGTTTTGCAGTCGCCCTGCGGTGTCTACGAGCAATAACTCCGTCCCTCGTGCTTGAGCGGCGGCGATGCCATCAAACACGACGGCTGCCGGATCGGTGTTTTGTCCTGGGTTAGAGATCACGTCTACGCCACTGCGTTGCCCCCAAACTTTGACTTGCTCGACGGCGGCAGCGCGAAACGTGTCGGCGGCAGCAATTAAACATTGATACCCAGACTTCTGTGCAATGTGGGCAAGTTTTCCGATCGTCGTCGTTTTCCCTGCCCCGTTGACCCCGGTGATCAGCCAAATATTCAGCCTGTCTTTTTCGGGCACAAATACCGGGTTATGAGACTGAAGCGGACGGTCTAGCAAGTCGCGCAACAGCTTTTTTAGATAGGCGATCGCTTGTTCTGGAGGCAGCACTTCTTCGCGCAATTTGGTTTGCAGCGCCTCGATAATTTTGTCGGTCGCGTCTACCCCTGCATCGGCTTGCAGCAGCAGAGACTCGATTTCAGTCACCGCATCTTGATTGAGCGGACCTTGACCAACGATCGCTTTGAGTTGGTTGATCAGCCCTCGACGAGTTTTGTCTAAGCCTTGTCGTAATCGTTTTAGCCAGGTAATTTCTTCGAGAGTGATGTCTTCGGCGCGACGACCTTGAGCCGCTAAAACCTCGGTTGACCAAAGAAACCCTTCATCTAGGGCAAAAGCTGGAGCCTCTCCGGTCTCGATCAAGGGGGTTGGAATGGCGACAACAGAGACTTCTTCCTCGATCGCCGTGGCGCGAAGTCGTTCTAAACGGGCTTCTCGATCTGCCTCAGACTGTGCCCAAAATGGCAAAGGAGCTGATAGCTCAGTCGGAACGTCAACCCCTTCAGAGGAAATTTCAAGAGATTCAGGAGACGCGATCGCGGTTTCTAAATCTGCTTTAACGTTCTCTAAAATCTCCAAAAATTGGTTGACTGACTCAACCGAAATCCCCTCCGGGGCTGGTTCGGCGACGTTCTCCTCGATCAGAGTTTCGGGTTCTTCAGATGGGTCTGTCAACACGTCTGATTGTTCCAAGACAGGAACCGTTGCCACTGCTTCAGGAGGCTTGATCGGTTCGGGTGCTTCTTGCTGATGTTGCTGACGCTTCTTGATATTCTCGTAAGCCGCTTTTGCAAAGCTCAGATAGTTCTCGTCTACGGCAGGTGGGTCTGCCGCAGGCGTTGGTTCAGGTTCAGGTTGGGCAGGTTTGTCTGCGTTTGATTCTTCCGCCTTTTGATCGAATTTACGATTGAACCAGTTGAACGTCATTGCTAATACCTAGAGCTTCTCTCACTCTGATTAATGTAGTTGAAGATGTTCTCGACAAATCACGAAAGCTTTGCTTTGGCTTTAAGTTGCTCGGTAACGCGCCGCAAAACGCCGTTAATGAATTTGTATCCTTCTTCATCGCTGTAGCGTTTGGCGAGTTCGACGGCTTCATTGATGGCAAATTCAACGCGCAGACCCAAATACATAATCTCGGTGACAGCAATGCGAAGAATGTCGCGATCGACACGTGCCAATCGATCTAACTGCCAGCCGACGAGCGCATTGGTCAAAGCTGCATCGACGGCTTCCCGCTCTTCGTGGAAGCGAGTAATGATCTCTAGGGTGTACGATCGCACATCGGGCTGGTCAGCCAACTGGAGAAATTCAGGAATCTCAAAAGTTCTGCCGACACGATTGATAGCGGTTTCGGTTAAGTCGATCGCGTCTCTCACCATGTCTCTGGCGCTATCAACATCACTGGCGCGAGTTTCACTGCTCAAGAGTCGGCTGTTGCCGCGTTGCAGTTCGGCGACGGCGGTTTCTAGCGTGTCGCGGGCATCGGTTGCTAACGTCCGAATCGCCGCCACAACAACATCTTGAAGCTTTTGAGTGGTCAAGCGCTCCTGCTTGGCAGGTAGCTGGCTGATGCTCAAAAGAGCCAGTTCACGGGCAATTCGACGGGCTTGCATGGCGGCTTTAATTGACTAGGTTCGGTCTGGTTATCTTAGCAATTTTAGATCGCCGATCGCGAAAGAATTTTAGAGTTTAGCGTTGGAGCGGTGATCGTTTCAGCCATCGTGACTGGCTGATCAAGAAATCATCTCTGCTGTTTTTCTCTGAGAAATGCCAACACCTCTATTGTTTCATCTCTATTTTTTTCACCTTTTTTAATCGCGAGCATTAATCAGTTTTGGGGCAGAATAAACAACAGGGCTTGACAGTTTTAGAGGAATCTGCCCTGATGCTAGACTTTCTCAGAGCATTCTTATCATCACACAGCTTTCTCTCGGCACCTCTGCGCCGATTTTTGAGGAAGAGAGATGATTCCCCTCTCCCCAAATTTAACGTCACAAATCGTTCTGATTCGGATGATCTGACTAGCAGAGATTCCCATGATCGTAGGCTGGCTGAAGAGGTCAAACATCAATATTCGGCTCAACTCCGGCAGGCGTTAGAGTTTGAATCTCTGCTGAAGCGAATCACAGATAAGGTGCGCGATAGCTTAGACGAGACGCAGATTCTTCAGACAACGGTTGTAGAGGTGGGTTTGGGTTTGGGCGTGAAGCGTTGTCAGGTTGCCCTCTATCAATTGGAGCAAGACACCGCCATCCTCCAGTATGAATATTCCGAGTCTTTTCTGTCTTTGCAGGGGACGGTTTTGCCGATGTCTGCCTCCCCGATTCTCTATCGGCAGTTGTTGCAGGGAAGGCACTTTCAATGGTGTCTCGTTTCTCCTGACCCGATTCAAGGGCGAGTGACTACCCTCTTTTGCCCGATCGCTGATGAGCAGGGAGTATTGGGAGATCTGCGTCTGGTCATTGACCGAGACTATGTGTTTGGAGAACTGGAACTGCGGTTATCTCAACAAATTACGAACCAGTGTGCAACCGCTATCCGTCAGGCGCGGCTGTATCGCACGTCTCGATCGCAGGTGGAAGAACTAGAGCGGCTGAACCGACTCAAAGACGACTTTCTCAGCACGGTTTCTCACGAACTGCGAAGCCCGATGGCGACGATGAAGATGGCAATCCAGATGTTAGAGATCATTCTGCCGCAAGCCCAAAGGCTGCCCATTTACGAAAAGCTGTGTCAGTATGTGCATATTCTGCAAACGGAATGTGACCGGGAGATTGAGCTAATCAACGATCTGTTGGATCTGGCTCGATTGGACGCGACGATTCAGCCTCTAAACCAGGACGCGATCGCGCTTGACCATTGGATTCCAGAGGTAGCTCACTGCTTTGAATCGCAGATGCGCGAGCAAGGTCAGATGCTGGTGGTTGACGTGTCACCTAACCTGCCGACAATGATGACCGATGAGTCTTGCTTAAAGCGAATTTTGACAGAGCTACTCAACAACGCCTACAAATACACGCCCCTCGGCGGTACTATTTCTGTCACGAGTCAGGTGGTGGGGGCAGTGATTCACATTCGCGTCTGCAATACGGGAATCATGATCCCAGACGCTGAACTGCCTCACATTTTCGACAAGTTTTACCGCATCCCCAATCAGAACCCCTGGAAGCACGCCGGGACAGGGCTAGGGTTGGCACTTGTTAAGAAGCTAGTGCAACGCCTTGCCGGAACTATTGAAGTCACAAGCTGCACGAATCAAACGCAGTTCATCCTTCAGTTTCCTTTGCAAGATGAGGTTCCCTCTCAGGCGCGAGAGAGCTAGGGTGAGGGCAATTTATCGTGCTGTACTCACTCAATCAGATTAGCAATGGCTCGAATTAGCTCATCTGAGTCAGCAGGTTTAGGAAAATGCCGTCGAAAGCCTGCCTTTAGCGCCTGCTGCTGATTGAACTCTCCCGCATGAGCAGTCAGCGCGATCGCGGGCACCTCTTTTCCTTGAAGGCTCATCAGTTGCTTAATCTTGTCCACGAGTTGATAGCCATCCATTTCTGGCATTTCAATATCGCTGACTACCACATCGGGTCTTGATTGAGTCACCGCATGAAGGGCTTCTGTGCCTGATGCCGCTGTCGTGACGATCGCCCTCGATTGTTGCAGAACGAAGGCGATAAAGTTTCGTGAGTCTTCATCGTCATCGACTACCAAAACTTGAACGCCATTTAGATCGGTAGGGGGAGTTGAAGAGTCGTTTAAGGAAGAATGCTCAACCAACGGAGCTGCACGGGGAATCTGTATCGTGAATGTCGCTCCTTGTAAATCTCCTAGACTCTCTGCTCTGACGGTTCCGCCATGTAATTCTACAATTTGACGCACGATCGACAGCCCTAACCCTAGCCCACCAAATTTGCGTGTGATTGCGCCATCCTCTTGTCGAAAGTGCTCAAACACATAGGGCAGAAAATCAGGATGTATCCCTTTGCCCGTATCGCTCACTTGAATGTGGGCGTGGGTCTCGGTTTGCGTTAGATGAATCTCGATTTGACCTCCGATCGGAGTGAATTTGATCGCATTGGACAGGAGATTCCAGATCACTTGCTGCAATCGCGCATCATCCCCCATCACCCAAACAGGCATGGATGAAAGGGTCGTCTGAATTTGTAGAGACTTTGCTTCTGTCGCTAATTGTAGAGTTTCTAGCGCCGCAGAGAGGCTGCTGTTGAGGTCAACCGGACTGACATTTAAGCTGAGTTTGCCGCTCAAAATTCGGGAAATGTCTAGCAAATCATCGATCAGTTGCACCTGTAGCTTGGCGTTGCGCTCGATCGTCCCTATGGCTTCTCGGCTTTTAGCCGGATCAAGTCTGCTGCTCAAGAGCAGTTTTGACCAGCCCAAAATTGGATTCATCGGGGTTCGCAGCTCGTGAGATAAAACCGCTAGAAACTCATCTTTGATCCGGTTGGCTTGCTCTGCTTCCGATCGGGCAGCCTGTTCTCGTGCCAGCAGTTTTGTTCGCTCTTGTCCAATCCGCTTGCGTTCGCTGATTTCTTCTTGCAGCGCTGTATTGGTCTGCATCAGCTCGTTTGTTCGGTCGGTCACTAGATGTTCTAATTGAGTTTGGTAGACTTTTAGCTCTGCCTCAACTCGGAGTCGCTCTGTCACCTGAGACTGCAAGGCGGCATTAGCGCGTTCGAGTTGGGCTGGGCTGGGCAGTGCCAGCACTTGAGGCATCAAGGGAAAAAGCTGAGTGGCAGTGACCACTGAGATTAAAGCGGTGCAGGCTTTGACTATGCCTGAAAGCCAGTAGGTCGGATGCCATAGAGTCCAGATGTCCAGTACGTGAGTGGTTCCACACGCCACGATAAAGGCTCCAAACAGCAGAAAAACCCATTCAAAGGGGAGATCTTGACGCTTCCGCACCAGATAGAGCAGAGTGATGGGAATGGAGTAGTAAGCCAAGGCAATCAGCGCATCGGAGATGACGTGCAACCCTACCAGGTTTGTTTGCCACAGATAGCAGTGTCCGTGGGGTATAAACGTTTCGGATTGAAAAAGTTGGCTCCAGAGGTTTGTCATAGGTCTGCGATGGGGGCTTTTTTCTTCTGCAACTCGTTCTAGCAAGGTTGCCACAAAGAGTTCCGTCACAAAACAGAGAGAAACAGTAGGGTGGAAACGCCTTATTTTCTCTGGGTTAGATTGCTCAAACTCAGCTCGTAGGATCGTGGTCAACTTCCAAAGTATAAGCAATCCCGTAATGATCTCTGATCTAAACAAATGAGTGGCTTTCTCGCGATAGACTTCTTCCAGGATCTCTCTAAAAAGTGGAGAAAAACGATCGCACCCTACCGTAGAATAATCTCTCAAAAGCTGTCTCAGCAAGACCTCTCACAATTAGCGCCATTAGGCAATGCTTCTTGCTGACTCATAGTTGTTTTATCAGACGATCGCGCACGCTTAGTCTTCTCAGCAAATTATCCAGAAATTCTCAGGTAGCCATTAGAAGATTCTCAGCGCGACGGTTTACTGTAGAAAATAATCGAACTTTCAAAAAGCTTCCCAACCCTATGTCAACTAGTTTTGCGTCTGTCCGTCGTTTGATGTTTAGGGTGTCGATCGCGTCTCTAACGGCTGTTGCCCTTGCGATGACCCTCCGAATCACGCTGCCGTCTGCGGGTACTGCTCTCCCGACTCCGATCACAACAAGCACGATTCCTAGTCCCGCTACCGATATTTCTACAGCGACCGGGGAGCAGACAGCAGTTTTTGCGGGTGGTTGCTTTTGGGGAATGGAAGCGGTTTTTGAGCATTTGAAAGGAGTGTCTCAGGTCGTTTCTGGATACTCTGGTGGCAGTGCTGCAACGGCACACTATGAGATAGTCAGTTCTGGAATGACCGGACATGCTGAGTCAGTAAAAATCACTTATGACCCGGCGCAAATCTCCTATGGTCAGCTTCTAAAGGTTTACTTTGCGGTGGCGCATGACCCGACCCAACTAAATCAGCAAAGCCCCGATCGCGGCACACAATACCGTTCAGTTATCTTTTTTGCCAACAATGAGCAGAAGCGAGTCGCACAAGCCTATATTGAGCAACTGAACCAGGCGCACACTTTCCGCAAGCCGATCGTGACTCAAACTGTTCCTTTACAACAGTTTTACGTGGCTGAGGACTACCATCAAAACTTTATCGATCTGAATCCGACCTATCCTTATGTGGTGGTGAATGACTTACCAAAACTCAAACAGCTTCAGGAACAGTTCCCCAACCTCTACAGAAGCGCAAATTTGAAAAGCTCGTCGATTCACAAATCTTAAAGCAGAACCACACGTCCTCCCATACTTCTGTCGGCGTGCGAGATGGCTTGAATGACAAGCTCGCCTCTACCTTTGCTTATCAGCAAATATAAGCGTTGCAAACTAAGGCTGCGCTATCTAATAGGACAAAACTATGCGTCGTTTCATCTATGGCGGCTTGTCTACACTGATACTTGCAACTGCAACCCTGTCTCCCAGTTTTGCAACTCCAGCCCCGCAGTCTCCCCTTGTAGGACTGGATATAATGGAGTTCAACTTTACGGCTCCTTTCATCAGCAGTTCTAGGCTACTGAATGACAATCATATGATTCGAGTGATGGTGGTTGGTATGTCTTTAGAAGACTTGATGATTTCGATTCCGCCTCAAATGGCGAAGTTCGATCGAGTACAGATCACAGACGCGTATGGCAAAGAAGTTCCAGCCAAGATTACTGCAAGCAAAGAGCGAGTTGAGATCATATTTAATCAGCCAGTTGAGTCTGGACGAATTCTAGAAGTCAACATCCTGGGTGTGCGGACTGACCAAGAACAAGGCAGCACGCTACTCTATGGGGTGACGGCTAAACGAGCGGGAATTGGGGCTGAGATTCCGATAGGTACTGCCAGAATTCAAGTTCCGAATCGAAGTTAGAGTCAGTCGATCGACAATTCTTTAGGAAAGGAGTAGAGGGCTGGAGTCTTCAGAATGAAGTAGTGCTCCGTCTCATTAATGTTTAGGATGGTTAGGATTAGACTGTGAGGCGAGTTGCATTGAAAACAAGACTCTTGGGAATGACCGCGATCGCGCTGACTGCTTTGGGCGGCACGCTGACTGCCTGTTCTACCCAAAATCAAGCGACTTCTCAGCCGCAAACCTCTAGCCCCACCGCTACTGTTGTCGGAAACCCTTTAATGGATCACGGTAGCATGAGCGGCGTGAACCATAGTATGGGTATGGATTTGGGTCCAGCCGATGCCGATTTTGACCTCCGCTTTATCGATGCTATGACTCCGCATCATCAAGGAGCCGTAGAGATGGCAGTGGAGGCAAAGCAGAAATCGAAGCGCCCAAAAATTCAGGAGTTAGCAGACAACATTATCAAATCCCAAAACAAAGAAGTTGCCCAGATGAAGCAGTGGCGGCAAGCCTGGTATCCCAAAGCGAGTCAAGAACCGATCGCTTACAGCTCCCAAATGGGTCACTCTATGCCAATGAGCCAAGACCAGAGATCAGGCATGATGATGAGCATGGATTTGGGCGCAGCCGATACCAATTTTGATTTGCGCTTCCTCAATGCCATGATTCCTCACCATGAAGGTGCCTTGACAATGGCACAGGATGCCTTAAATAAATCGAAGCGCCCAGAGATTCAAAAACTGGCAAAAGACATCCTCATTTCCCAGAAAGCCGAGATCAGCCAAATGAAGCAGTGGCGCAAAGCCTGGTATAACCAGTAACTCAACCGCTCTTTAATGTTGTGCTTACTCAAATGCGTCTGTTGCCGTCGGAAGCTGTCAGAGTATGGCTGCGAGGGGCTGTTAGAAACAGGTTACGATAACTTTAAACGATGAAGGTGTGCCTCGAAATCTGATCTAGGAAATTAGACTCCGAGGACTTCCATCCCTAGTTAATACCACTAACTCAGGAGGTGTTCATGCTTGTACACCCTCGGCTTTGCGATGGGATCTTGAAAGGCTGGAACCAAGATCCTGCAACCAGTTTTTGCCCCTACCGAATTTCTGAGAAATCAGAACTTTTGTCCTCTTTGCATTAATCGAGAGGACGAAAAACTATGAGAGTTAGGACGATCGTGCCTAGCTCAATTTCGTTCACCGTTGAGTTGCGATGCTCAACAGAACGGCGTTATCGAGTTAGCGTTACGTTGGATTTACAAACTCGTTATATCTTTATGTCGTCTGGCATCCTCCCGAATGTGAGTCACAGCATTGAAGATTTCATTTCACAACTGAGTGAGATTGCGTCCCATCAACTGGCATTGCTCAAATGGGATGGCACGAGTGATTTGATGACTGAATATCAAATCGTGCGAGTGTTGCCGGGATATCAAGTTGAACAATCGTTCGTGAAATTCAACATTGTCATCGGTAACGGTTCACTGATTCAAGTAGAGGAGTTGCACAACAAAATCACTATTCAACGATAAGAAGTTGGGGAGTCAGTGATTGATCGAGCGAAGTTATCGTCTCATAGTCATGCGGCTCCCCGATCGCTAGTGGTAAAGTCACTAACGGAGAGTTATTTAAGGGATTTGACTGATGAAAGCGCAGGTGTTTCGCGGTGTTAACCAGCTTAGTTATGAAGACGTGCCGCTTCCAGAGATTGGAGCAGATGAGGTTTTGGTTCAGGTTCAAGTCGTGGGCTTATGTCAGTCAGATATTAAGAAGATTAAATATCCGCTTTATGAGCCACCGAGAATCTTTGGACACGAGACGGCTGGAACGATCGCGGCGGTTGGATCGGACGTGCAAAAATGGCAGACGGGCGATCGCGTCGTCGTGCTGCATCACATTCCCTGTATGCACTGCGCTTACTGCCTCAACGAAAATTTCTCAATGTGTGAGGTCTACAGAAACATCACTACCACAGCCGGATTTGCGCCCAGTGGCGGCGGCTTTGCCGAGTTTGTGAAAGTCCCCGGTCACATTGTTCGCAACGGCGGATTGATGATCATTCCTGACGACGTGACCTTTGAGCAAGCCAGTTTTGTTGAGCCGACCAACTGCTGCTTAAAGGCAGTCAAAAAAGCGCAAATTGCTCCAGGGCAAACCGTTTTAGTGACAGGGGCAGGTCCGATCGGACTCATGTTTATTATGCTAGTCAAATATTTTGGTGCGCGGGCAATCTCCACCGATCTGATGCCCTCTCGCATGGAAAAAGCCCTCAGCGTCGGAGCCGATGCCGCATTTGACGCTCGTGATCCCGATCTGGTCAACCAAATTCAGGCGCTCACTCAAGGCATGGGCGTAGATGTGAGTTTGCTGGCGGTTCCTAGCGATAAAGCTTTTTTCCAAGCGCTGGACTGCACCCGCAAGGGAGGCAAGATTCTCTTTTTTGCCGAGTTTCCCGATGAGTTAGAAATTCCGATCAATCCCAATATTTTATATAGACGAGAAATTGATTTGATGGGCAGCTATAGCTCGTCTTATCGAGTTCAGTCACTGGCGGCTGAGATTGTGTTTAACCGTCGCATTGATGTCGATGCCCTGGTCAGCGATCGCTATCCCCTCAAAGATTTGGCGATGGCAGTCGATCTCGCCATTACTCCAACTCCAGAAACCTACAAAATTCTGATTTTCCCCTAAGCGATCTCTGTCTGTGCCGCTACGGTAAACTGTTGGAGGCGATCTCGCTCATACAAATCTCAGATAAATTTTCACCAAAGGGCTGCCTGTGAACTTTCAAGAGTTTGCTTTCTTTTTAATGTCGATCGCCGCAGGCACAGGCGGACAGTTTTTCTTAAAAACAGGCGCACAAAAGCTAGGACGAGTCAATGCGGGAAACTTCGTCAGTCACGTCCTCAGCATTGTGACCACCCCAGAACTGCTGATCGGTCTCGTCTTTTACGGGATGGGCGCGATTCTCTATATTCTGCTGCTGACTCGTGTGAAACTGAGTGTGTTAGGTCCGGCGGTGGCGTTGCAATATATCTTTGCCGTTCTGATGGGCAGATTTATCTTTGGCGAGTCAGTTCCACTCATTCGCGTCATTGGCATGGGGTTAATTATCTGTGGAGTTGTTCTGCTGATTTCACGCGATTGAGCAGAGGTGTAGGGGCTTGCGCGAAAATAGAACCCCTCGCTGCGCTGTTTGTGGATTTCGGCTTCGCTCAACTCATACCATTTCGACGCAACTCACTCAGGGATCGGGTCAACTTTTACAAATACTGACTTAAAACATCTGCCGTCGCTGCTGCGGTTTTTGCCCAACTAAACTGATTGGCTCGATCGAGACTGAGTTGGCGCAGCTGACTTCTCAAGGTGGAGTCGCGGCTGATTTGGTGCATTGCATCAGCGATCGCTGCCACATGATAAGGATCGACGAGCAGCGCCGCTTCTCCTGCCACCTCTGGCATAGATGATAGGTTTGAGGTTATCACCGGAGTTCCGCACGCCATCGCTTCTAAAACGGGCAGTCCAAATCCTTCCCACAGGCTCGGAAACACGAGTGCGATCGCTTGATTCATCAAGGTCGGCAACTCGGCATAAGACACATAACTCAAAAATTTGACTTGATGGGTCAACCCTAATTGATTCACCTGATCGACCAACGCGGGGGTGTAGCGATCGTCAAACGGACCTGCAATCAAAAACTCATAGCTAGCGCGATCGGGCAATGTTGAAAAAGCCGCGATCGCGCGTCCTAGATTCTTATAAGCATCATGGCGACCTAAATATAAGAAATAATTTTGAGTCGGTAAGTCTAAATAGCGAAAATGCTCTGCATCACACGCTGAAGGAATAACGGTCATTTTTTTAGCAGAAATATTAAAGAAGCTCATTGCATCTTGGGCAGTTGCTTCAGAGATACAAATAATCTGTTCTGCTTGAGATAAAACTCGAGGAATATAATGCTTGAAATAGGGAGTACGAGGAGAAAACCGTTTTAGAAACCGTAGCGGAATCAAGTCATGTAACGTCACAACATGACGGATTTTTGTAAACAGTGGAGCTTCAGGAATAGGAGAAAATAATAGGCTTCCCTTCAGCGTTTTATAAAGGGTTGGTAATTCAAATTGAGTCCACAAAAGCCGTAAGAGATGTCCTTTTCCCCCTTGATCGGGAGTCAAATTAGCCGGAATCGGGTAGCAGCGATCGCCCTGAAAGGTTTGCGAAGTCAACAAGATGGGGTCTAAACGTCTCAAATGGGGCAGTAGACTATTTGCATAGACCGTGTGACCTGTAGGCTTATCTGCCAAAAACGATAGATTGATGAGTAGCTGATGAGACACGACCTGAGCCATCCACGTCATTAGCAGTTTATAAGCTTTCAGCGTTTCCCAGCAAAATTTCCCCAAGACGACGGGTTACTCGACCTTTCCCTTTGTCAATTAACTCATTACACTCCGGCTAAAAGCATCCCGCTAATGCTTATAATCGGTCAACTCCTTCAAATCATGGTCAACCATCAACTCCACCAATTGCTCAAATGGGTATTGAGGCTGCCAATCTAACTGCTGACGAATTTTGTCGATCGAACCCACAAGCTGCACTGCTTCATCGGGTCTATAGAAAGCAGGATCAACCGAAACATAGTCTTGCCAAGAGAGTCCCACACACCGAAAAGCACAGTCCACTAGCTCTTTAACTGAGTGCGTTTCGCCACTCGCAATAATATAGTCGTCGGGCTGTTCTTGCTGAAGCATCAGCCACATCGCATAGACCGCATCCCTGGCATAGCACCAGTCGCGACGCGCCTCTAAGTTGCCTAGTTTCAGATCATTTGCCAGCCCCAACTTGATCAGGGCGGCTCCCTGGGTAATCTTGCGAAACACAAACTCGGTGCCTCGACGCGGCGACTCGTGCGTGTAAGTAATCCCACAGCAGGTAAATAAGCCATACTGCTGGCGATAGTTGATGGTCATCCAGTGAGCGTAGGCTTTGGCGACTCCATAGGGGTTACGAGGACGGAAGGCAGTTCGTTCGGTTTGAGGCGACTCATCGGGCTGACCAAACACCTCACTGCTCGAAGCCTGATAAAACCGTGAGCTAGGATGGCAGCGACGAATCGACTCCAATAATCGAGACACGCCCAAAGCGGTATATTCTGCCGTCAATGCGGGTTGAGTCCACGAAATGGGCACATAGCTTTGAGATGCTAGATTATAGATTTCATCGGGTTGAGATTGCTCGATCGCATCCATCAGCGAACACTGATCCAGCAAATCGCCTGAGAGAATGGTGACATCGCCTGAGAGGTGACGAATGCGATCGACCTTGCCTGAGCTAGAGCGACGAACCAGACCAAAAACCTGATAGCCTTTAGTCAAGAGAAGTTCAGCGAGATAGGAGCCGTCTTGTCCTGTGAGTCCTGTGATCAGAGCTTTCTTTTGCACTTGAGTTTTAAGGCTGTTAACTGTTTGAGCGTTCTACTAGAGGCAGACCTGACTCTAAAGTTCACAAGAATTCCCAAAATATACCGCTCTGATGAATGCTAATTTATTTAATTGCGCTGATCTGTCCTAACCTAATCTTCTCAGTAGAACAAATTCCTTCCTAGCCTTGACGTTAGGCACTCAGTCGTTTCACACTCACCTCAGTTGACTTAGAACCATTCACAAACGTTGCTAAGAATGCTCCGCAAACTTGAAAAGCTTCCCCATTTCCTCCCGATTCCCAAAACGTGGGGAGCAAAGTTAGATCTGCTCAAAATCTTGGTACAGCGCGATTTAGAAGCTCGCTATAAGGGTTCTATTTTGGGCAACTTTTGGCCCCTTCTCAATCAGTTAACGCAGCTCTTTGTCTATACCTATGTCTTCTCGATCGTGCTCAAAGTCAAACTTAGTCTGCATGGGCTACCCGCAAACAATTTTACCTTTGGGCTTTGGTTATTTTCTGGGTTAGTTCCTTGGATCGCCTTTAGCAGTGGCTTTGGGCAGTCAGCAACTGCGGTGATTGGGCAACCTAATCTTGTCAAAAAGGTGGTTTTTCCACTAGTGCTTTTGCCCCTGGTGCCGATCTGTGCTGCTTTCGTCGAGAGTTCTTTTGGCTTAATGGTGCTGATTGTGATGATTGCTTTTACGACTCACACGATTCATCATACCCTCTTGCTTCTCCCCTTGATTTGGATTCCTCAACTTCTATTTACGGCAGGTCTAGGTTATTTTGTGGCTGGGTTGACGGTCTTTCTACGAGACGTTCCTCAGACTCTGGCAGTGATTTTGAATCTTTGGTTCTATTTCACTCCGATTATGTATCCCTCTTCTGCCATTCCCGCCGGGTTTGGTGCTTGGATTTTTTGGCTCAACCCTGTGGCAATCATTGTTGAGGTCTATCGAGATTTAATTTTAGTTGGAGAAATCCGTCACGGGCAAGAGTGGGGAGTCGTTTGGCTGGTTTCCCTGG
This sequence comes from Phormidesmis sp., assembly GCA_965277365.1. Classification (GTDB taxonomy): domain Bacteria; phylum Cyanobacteriota; class Cyanobacteriia; order Leptolyngbyales; family Leptolyngbyaceae; genus Phormidesmis_A. The sequence goes on from CBDICO010000013.1 coordinate 593,076, forward strand.
CAATATTTTCGGCTGGCTTGTGGGTCTATCGTCGTTTGCGTCCGGCGTTTGCAGATGTCTTATAGACGATTTAATTTTGATACGATCGTCCACCATTAGAACGAAACTAGGAGCTACCGTCAAATTATGGGTGAAGAGAGTGTCATTTCGATCAAAAATGTCTCAAAATGCTTTAAGCGCTATGCTCGTCCGGTCGATCGCTTGAAAGAGATATTATTGCCCGGTAAGTCTCGTGCCGAAGAGTTTTGGGCACTTCGCGATATCGATCTAGAAATTCCTAGAGGTTCAACGTTTGGGCTAGTTGGGCGCAACGGGTCGGGTAAAAGTACATTGCTGCAAATCATCGCAGGTACGCTTCAGCCGACCATAGGCAGTGTGAGAACCGATGGAAGGATTTCGGCACTGCTAGAACTGGGGAGTGGATTTAACCCAGAGTTTACGGGACGACAAAATATTTACTTCAATGGTCGCATTTTAGGCATGTCTCAGTCTGAAATTGATCAGCGAATTCCTGAGATTGAGGAGTTTGCGGAGATTGGTGAGTTTGTTGATCAACCAGTCAAGACCTACTCAAGTGGAATGTTTGTTCGGTTAGCATTTGCTGTAGCAATCAACGTGAACCCAGATATTCTCATCGTTGATGAAGCATTAGCTGTCGGAGATATCTTCTTTCAAGCAAAGTGTTTAAAACGACTTAAAGCAATTCAGGCATCCGGGACAACGATTTTATTTGTATCCCACGATATGAACTCCGTTAATTCTCTCTGTCAGGCAGCCGCATTACTACAAGATGGAAAAGTTCTTCTACAAAGTTCTCCTAATGATGTGGCGGGTGTTTACCATCAGTCAGCCCGATTAGAATTTGAAGGTTTAACAGAGCAGGACTCGATATTGCCTCTAGATGTGGAGAACCAGGATCAGCAACTCCTAGTCATGTCGCCTGTAACGCAGGAAGATGCTATGGACAGTCGCCCTGGGTTGATTGAGATTAAACGAGATAATCGAGTCACTAACGGCAAAGCAACGATTCGCCAAGTCTTCTTAACCGATCAGCGCGATCGCCCGACTCAATCGTTTCGAGTGGGTGATTGGATGAAAGTTGTGATGGTGGTTGAGTTTCACGAGGACTGTGAGCATGTGACGTTTGGGTTGGGATTATGCGATCGCTATGGGCGACTCGTGACGGGAAAGCATACCTTTTTTGAGGATACTCCTGGACCGATTGGGCTAATTATGAAGGGTGAAACCGTAGACTTCTGTTTTGAAATTCAGCTTGCGTTGCCCGCTGGCGAATACTTAGCGGTTATGGGACTTGCCGAAAACCAAAAATTCTCAGATATAGACTATGATTCTTTAGACGTGATTCACGATGCGTTTGCAATTGTTGTTAGCGGTCAATTCAAAAACTGGGGGATTGCAAAGGTGCCAGGAGAGATTGCAGTGAATCGTAGACTGAGCGTAGCTCCCAGTAAATTAGTGGTTTAGAAGAACATGAGGGATATTTAGTTTCTCCAGAAACCTTGATAGTCTTGCCTTAAGATATTTTTGAGTGTTATGAAATTTTATGAGTCTTCCTATATTGATGAACCTTCCTTTGCTCTAAAAGTGAAGCAAATTTTGCAACAGGTTCGTCCCTATAGCATGGTGCCTGACACTGGAATTGAATTTCTCATTCGAGCCATTCAGTATGTTTTAGAACATCAAATTCCTGGAGAGTTTGTGGAATGCGGAATTTGGCAAGGAGGGTGTTCGGCTGCAATAAAGCTGGCTGAACAAGTTGTGCAGCTAAACGTCCATCAGCGGCAGCTTCATCTGTTTGATAGTTTTGAAGGATTACCCCTAGTGCAGCCCATTGATGGACCGATGGCTCGCCAGTGGCAACAGGCAGTTGATGCTCCAATCTACTACGATAATTGTGCTGCTGATCTAGAGCTTGTGCAGCAGAATTTCGCGCATCTGGGTCTTTTGAACGAGTTGGTGTGCTTTCACAAAGGGTGGTTTGAAAACACAATTCCCGCTTTCGTCGAGAACCATGCCGACTTTAAAATTTCGCTTTTAAGATTAGATGGAGATTGGTATGAATCAACCAAGGTTTGCTTAGATTATTTGTACCCTCTGGTGAGCGAAAAGGGAGTCATCATTATTGATGACTACTATGCCTGGGATGGTTGTTCGGTGGCAGTACATGAGTATTTAGGTAAACATAGACTGAATCACCGCATTCGATCGTTGCCAGACTTCTCATCTGCCTACATTCTTAAACAAAGTCACCGTGAAGACTAAAGCAACAAACCGATGCTAGCATCTGACTACTACTTAAAGCCCCATCTTCAAGACCCGCATTATATTGCCCGCTCTACGATAGTTGCTGCATTGGCAAAGCTTGCTCCGGGAGTGAAAGGGCGAATGTTAGATATTGGCAGTGGGCACTCCCGGGGATATGAAAGCTTATTTAAGCCCTACACCGATGAATATCTTTGTGTGGATCACCAATATGCTGAAAATATTGATATCTGTGCAGACTGTTATGAGATTCCGTTAGCGGATGCCTCGATCGAGGTCATTCTCTCGACTCAGGTAATAGAGCATCTTCAAATGCCTGACCAGATGTTAAAAGAGGCGTATCGGCTTTTGAAGCCCAGTGGTCAATTGATCTTGACCGTGCCTATGGTCTGGGGACTCCACGAAGAACCTGTTGATTTCTACCGTTATACTGAGTACGGCTTGCGTTATTTGCTAGAGCAAGCAGGTTTTGAAGAGATTCAGATCCAGCCATTAGAAGGGCTATTTGCCGTTTTAGTACAGATGCTGCTTGACGAATATTACTCAAGCTGGCTCAAGAATTTCCCTCGGTTTGCAGGAAAAATAATCGGTGGATTAAATCAAATTGCTCTTCGGTTAGATCGCCGTTTTCCTTCCCGTCGTCTTTGCTTGACTTATCTGGCAACTGCTCAGAAGGTGTCTTCTTAACTTAATTTTTCGTCGCCAATTTCACTATGGGTCAAGATATTCTTTACGATTCAGCTTTTTATAGCTCACACTCAGAGGGTTCGCTGAATTCAGCAAAGCATGTTTTGCCGATGGTTCAGGAGTGGATTCAGCCTAAGAGTGTTGTGGATGTCGGCTGTGGAACTGGCTCATGGCTGTCTGTTTGGCAAAAATTAGGAATTCGGGATTATTTGGGCATAGATGGTCAGTATATGGAACAGCAGCGATTGCTGATTCCGCCAGAAACCTTTTTGGCTAAAAATTTAGTTGAGCCATTCAGATTAAATCGGAAATTTGACTTAGCGATGTCTCTGGAAGTTGCTGAACATCTGCCGTCCGCATCGGCTGATGGCTTTGTTGAATCTCTGCTCCAGCTATCGGATGTGATTCTTTTCTCGGCGGCGATTCCGTTTCAGGGTGGCACGGGACACCTCAATGAGCAGTGGACGGGATATTGGGTAAAGCGATTTGAGCAACGGGGCTATGTTGCGATCGATTGTCTGCGCCATCGCGTTTGGAATGACCCAAACGTTGAGCCTTGGTATAGTCAAAATGCACTGTTGTTTATTAAATCAGATTGCTTGGAAGACTACCCACGCTTACCCAAATTGGGACTTGAAGCGTCTATGCCGCCCTTAGAAATGGTGCATCCAAAGGCATATCAAAGTAGCTTGGGATACTATACTGAGCCTCTAAAGTCTGAGCTTGCTCAAAGTCAAGCTGAATTGATCCAATGTCAACAGGCTCTCTTGACGGCTCAAGGTGAGATTGCTGCGATGCAGACTTCTAAGTTCTGGCGGCTTAGAACACGCTGGATGCAGCTAAAGCAGAGAATAAAGATGCTCAGTTAAAGCCCTAAATCAAAAGATATACTTATCAGCGTATAGCATTGTAGCGATCGATGAAACCTTCCGAATTTTCCTCAGCCCAGCCGATTATTTTGTCAGTGGTTATCCCTTGCTATAACCAAGGTGAGTATTTGCTGGAGGCGATCGCGAGTGTTGAAGCCTGTCTTGATCAAGTATACGAGATGGTGATCGTGAATGATGGTTCAACCGATCCTGTCACGGTGAATGTGATGCGCTACCTTGAAGAACAAGGTTATTTCATTCTCAATCAAGAGAACCAAGGATTAGCGAGCGCACGGAACAATGGCATCGAAAAGTCTCAAGGTCGCTACATTCTGGCATTAGATGCGGATAATAAAATTCGTCCAGATTATATTACCAAGGGGATTGATGCGCTAGATCACAATCCCGATGTAGGGGTAGTCTATGGGAAACCAGAATGGTTTGGAGAGGGTCAGAGATCGTGGGAGATTCCTGAAAAGTTTGACGTAGGCAGGCTGATCTTGGAGAACTACATAGATGCCTGTGCTGTTTTTCGGAAGTCTCTATGGAAGGATTGCGGGGGCTACGATCCAAACATGCCCCTTCCGGGCTGGGAAGATTGGGATTTGTGGCTCAGTGCTGTTGAGAAAGGCTGGAAGTTTCACTATATTCCAGAGGTTTTATTTGATTATCGGGTTCGCATCGGGTCGATGGCTATTGTTTGTTCGTTTCCAGAAAATCGAGGTCGGTTGATGCACTACCTTTGCCTAAAGCACGCGAGCCTTTACGTGACTCGGTTTCCCCAAATGATTCGAGAGCGTGAGGAGCAAATTGGAAATTTATTGTCTCATGCCGGAAACCTGGAGGTGCATCGTAGTAGTCTACTAGGGCAAACACAGGAGTTAGAGACGGACCGTGGCAATTTGTTGAAGCAAATGCAGGAGTTGGAGCAGACCGTTTCATCCCAATTGGAGTTGGATAATCAACTTCAATTACAGCTTGAACAAACTCAAGCAGAACTAGAAACTGCCCAAGCCACGATCGCTGCCATGAAGGACAGTAAATTTTGGAAACTACGCCAAGTTTGGACACGTTTTAAACGGCTTGTGTCTAAGGGGTGATATGCTTCTTCCCGAATGAGTTAATTTAGTCGTTGCCACGGATCAAGCCGATGACCCATGAGGAATTAGAAGCCCTTCTCACACAGTCTCAACAGGCGCTTGAACAAGCAAACTCTACGATTCGGTGGATGGAAACCAGCAAATTTTGGAAGCTGCGCCTCATTTGGCTTAAACTCCAACAAAAGTTGAAACTCCGATTCGACAGTTCTGCTGTTTTGCCTAGTCAGATTACTGCTAGACTCGTGGCTCCTGCCCCGACTGGAAGTTACTTTCAGTGGTGCGAAAAGAATGTCCCTCGACCTGCGGATCTACAGAAGCTCGCTGAAACAGTTGAAATATTTCCATACAAACCCTTGATCAGTGTGATCATGCCTGTGTTCAATCCCCCAGGGTCGTTTTTGCGGGATGCGATCGCATCAGTCATCAATCAAATTTATCCCTACTGGGAGCTTTGCATTGCCGATGATGCCTCGACTGAGCCTCATGTTCATGAATTATTAAGGTTTTATCAAGCCCAAGATGATCGTATCAAAGTGATATTTCGGGAAACCAACGGTCATATTTCTCATTGTTCTAACTCAGCGTTAGAGCTGGCGACTGGTGATTTTGTTGCCTTGCTAGATCATGATGATTTGCTCACGCCTGATGCGCTTTATGAAATCGCGCTTTTAGTCAATCGGCACCCCGAAGCAGACATGATTTACTCTGACGAGGATAAGGTTGATGAAAAAGGTCAGCTTAAAGATCCTTTCTTTAAACCCGATTGGTGCCCAGAGTCATTTTTATCGAGAATGTACACCTGTCATTTCGGTGTGTATCGTCGATCGCTAGTCGAGCAAATTGGTCGCTTTCGCCCCGGATTTGAAGGCAGCCAAGACTATGATTTAGTGCTTCGCTTAACTGAAGAAACAAGTGAAATTGTCCATATTCCTAAAATTCTATATCACTGGCGGATTCACGATCGTTCAACTGCACACAGCCTCGAAAGCAAGAGTTACGCAGTAAAAGCTGCTGAAAAAGCGCTCGATGATGCGCTGCGAAGGCGGGGAGAACCTGGAAAAGCCACTGCGATCAAAGCGCATCCGGGATGCTACTTGATTCGCTATGACATTCGAGAATTGAAACCAGTTACGATTATTATTCCGACTAGAGATCTAGGAATAGTGCTCGATCGCTGCCTCGCTTCTATTTTTGGCAAAACAACTTATGCAAGCTACGAAGTGCTCGTCGTAGATAATGGCAGCACTGACCTCGAAACCTTCTCAGTGTTTGAGCACTGGCAAACGCAAGAACCGAAGCGATTTCGCTACCGAACGCTTAATATTCCGTTCAACTACTCAAAGCTCAACAACTATGGAGTTGAACAATCGCAGAGCGATTACTTACTATTTTTAAACAATGATACAGAAGTTCTAAATTCTGATTGGTTAACGGCAATGGTTGAGCAAGCGCAACGTCCTCAAGTCGGTGCTGTGGGCGCTCGGTTACTCTACTCAGATGGAACCTTGCAACACGCGGGGGTTGTTGCTGGAATTGGTAGCGTGGCAGGTCATAGCCACAAGCATTATCCGGGCAATCACAGCGGCTATTTTTCTCAAATTCAATCGATCAATAATTATGCGGCAGTGACGGCAGCTTGCTTGATGTGCCGCCGGGATGTATTTGAGCAAGTGGGTGGATTCGAGGAAGATTTAGCGATTGCGTTTAATGATATTGATTTCTGCTTCAAGCTTCTGAAGAAAGGATATCGAAACGTCTATCTTCCCCATGTGATTCTTTATCACTACGAATCTAAAAGCCGAGGTTATGAAGATACGCCGCAAAAGCAAGCTAGATTTCAACAAGAAGTGCTGTATATGCAGGGCAAGTGGCGAGACATCATTGCCAACGATCCTTGCTATAGTCCACATCTGACGAAAGTTCGAGAAGACTATAGCCTCACTCTGTAGTCTATAGTTTTGACTTTGTAGTCTCAAACCAATTTATACAACCTCTTACATTCTTTACAAAAGCGGAATTTTAAGAATTAAGGTTCTAATTTCTAGTTTAGTCAATTTGCAAAATTTGATTGTTAAAAATTGTTTCTTGATATTATATCTTAGTTGTATCGATTACCGCCCCTGACATGATCACAACCGTAGACTATACAATTATCATTCCTATATTTAACGAAGCCGAGACACTATTAGAGCTTTGGAATCAGCTCAAGCAAGCTTTAGAGAAGCTTGATGGCTCTAGTGAAGTCATTTTCGTAAATGACGGCAGTACTGATTTCTCCCTCAGGATTATAACAGAGCTAAGCGTACAGCATTCCGAGATAAAAATCATTGCCCTCTCTAGAAATTTTGGTCATCAGTGTGCTCTATCGGCAGGAATCGACCACGCAGAAGGAAGAAGCGTCATTCTAATGGATGGCGATCTGCAAGACTCTCCCAACGCGATTTTTGACTTCGCCCAAAAGTGGAAAGAAGGCTATGACGTTGTTTACGCAATTCGGAGAAAACGAAAGGAAAGTTGGTTGAAAAGAGTGGGCTTTGTCAGTTTTTATCGGGTTTTGAATTCTCTATCTAATTTAAAGCTTCCTTTAGATGCAGGAGTTTTCTCCCTTATCGATCACAAGGTTGTTCTAGCATTACGAAACATGCCCGAACAGAACAAATATATTACTGGTTTACGGGCCTACGCTGGATTTAAGCAGACTGGAGTTTTTGTTGAACGAGGTCCGCGCTATCGGGGTGAACCTAGAGTAACTCCGATCAAGTTAGTAAAACTGGCGCTTGATGGAATTTTTTCTTTCTCAACTGTGCCCCTCAGAATAGCAACACTTTTCGGATTCGCTTGTGCGATTTCAGCTTTTATCATGGGTTTAACTGGTGTATACTTCAAGTTTGTCTTAGGGAAAGAATTTCTATCTTGGGCGTATGGTCTAACCACTACATTTTTTATCGGTGGTATTCAGTTAATCTGTTTAGGAATTATCGGTGAGTATGTTGGTCGTATCTATGAAGAAGTCAAGCGGCGACCCTATTATATAGTTGACAAAAAAATTGGATTTGATTGATGGTGGTCGAGAGTTTAACCACATCTTGTTTTCAAATGTGAAGCAATGGAGCGTGTGAAGTTGAAATCATTCTCAATCCCTAACGGAGTAGCGTCTTCTTCTATCTTAAAAGCTGCCGTTGTCTGCATTGCCCTTTTTCCCATACTCTTGCTTGTGCCTTTGCTGGTACAAAATGCGGTCAATGTACCCTTGATGGATCAATGGGACACTCCAGTCGCTGCTCTTTTCAAAGCTGCTGATGGCACTCTTTCATTTAGTGATTTGATCGCTCAACATAATGAAAGTCGAAAGCTTTTCCCGCGCTTATTATTTCTTGGGATGGCATTCATAACAGGTTGGGATATAAGATATGAATTTTTGGTTATTTTTCTTACAGCCTGTTTAATAGCTTATCAAGTATATCGTCTTAGTCTGATTACTATTCGAGGTACTGAATATAAACGGCTTCTTTTAATTTTTCTTGCCAACTTACTTGTTTTTAGTCCGGTTCAGTCTGAGAACTGGCTTTGGGGAATTCAACTTATTACCTTTATACCAATTGCTTGCATTGCGGCTGGGCTGATTGTTTCTTACTCTAATTTCGGGACTAAATTAAAGTCGCTAATCTTGGTCATTTTGTGTACTGTTAGCACTTACTCCTATGCTAATGGGATGCTTTCTTGGTTCATTGTTTTTCCAAGTGCCACTTTTATCTCTAGGCTTTCCCAAAAGCGAGAATTAGAGACTCAACGGTGGCTAGTGTTTGCAGGCATAACAGGTTGCGTTTCAAACTTAGTTCTTTACTTCCATAACTACGTTAAGCCTCCTCAAACTCCAAGCTTTTCAGCGTCTTTAGTGCATCCTTTCGACGCAGTAAACTTCTTCTTGATTTTTCTGGGTGCTCCTCTAGGCTATCGTCAACTGGAACCCTCCCGAATCATCGGTACGGTGCTTATCATTCTGTTTTGTTGTGTTTTGTTCTACCTATTGCGGTTCAAAAAGGATAGACAGCTACTCCGTTGTGCAATTCCTTGGGTTGCGATCGGGGTCTACTCATGTTTAAGCGCATTGATCGCAACCGCAGGCAGAGTGGGTTTTGGAATAGAGGCAGCAATGCCTTCACGCTACACTACGTTCTCGCTATATCTGGCTGTGTCGCTGATCTATCTCCTGACAATTGTTACTAACCATGCCCTCGAAAGCCGCCACATTCAAGGAATTAGAAAAACACGCGCCATTCAGAGATTTCTCCTCTGCCTAGTGGTTGTTTTCCTTATACTTCACGCTTTAACTTATTCGTCTCATGCTAAAGTCATGGCGCTTAATCATCGTCATCGGCTTCACGCTAAAGCTTGTTTGCTATTCGTAAACTTCGTTGATGAAAAACCGACGATCGAAGCAACAATTTATCCTAGCTACGACATGGTTAAACCTAAGATCAATCATTTAAATCAAATTCATTTCTTGAATCCAGCATTAGTCGAAAGTCCTAATATGCTAAATCTTGTCGCGAAAGGAGGGCAGCATTCTTCGGATGCTTACGGTTACTTAGATTCGGTTACTCAAACTAGCGAAACAGAGGTTTTTGCTTCAGGTTGGGCAATTTTTCCTGATCGAACCCAGCCTGCTGATGCGGTTGTTTTGGCATACGAAACATCGAAAGGTGAACCGAAAGCTTTCGCGATCGCGGCAGTGTTAAATGAGTCTCCCGATGTTGCTCAACAGCTAAAGCACCAGGGTTATCATAATGTTCGGTGGCATAAGACCTTTCCGATTGAGAAGCTTCCTAAAGGCACTGTTAAATTGAGCGCTTGGGCATTCGATACCGAAACGAGACAGGCGTTTCTATTAGCAAACACGAAGCCCTTTAAGAGGTAGAAGTTAAGCGAGATTGCCAATGATCCTTGCCATAGCCTGCAATTGACGAAAGATTGAGAAGACTATAGCTTTAGCACCTGACTACTAGACAGATTCAATCAAGTATGTTTAGACCAAGCAGTTTGCTGATAATATAATTTTGCATTTTGCCCAGTTTGGATTCGCAGCCCTATCCAGATCCCCGAATTTGAAGAAGTCGAGGATCTCTAGCCCTTACTCAGTAAACTAATTCAATCATGTCTCAACCTTCCATTCTTGACCTTTATATTAAGTCAGCCCCAAACTCGCAGAATGAGCTGGATATTTTTCAAGGTGAGTGGGCATCAGTGCTTCCTAGCCCTCACTCTGAGCTAAAGGCTGGCTCAAATTTGCTATTCGATGATGTCCGCGTGAGCTGGTTTACCGATAAAATCGGCGGGGTTGCAGGTAAATCTGTATTGGAGTTAGGACCCTTAGAAGGGGGACACACCTATATGCTTGAAAAATTAGGTGCGTCTAAAATTGTGGCGATCGAGGCAAACACCCGGTCTTTCCTCAAATGCTTGATTGTCAAAAATTTGCTTGATCTAAAACGCGCTCAGTTCCTGTGTGGTGATTTCATAGAATTTCTGCGTCAAGAAAGACTAAGCTTTCAAGTTTGCTTTGCAAGTGGTGTGCTCTACCATATGCAAAATCCTGCTGAGTTGATTGCATTACTGGCTCGCTGTTGTTCAGAACATTTATTTATTTGGACACATTACTATGACAATGCAATTATTTCATCTAATCCAGCGTTAGCTCCCAAGTTCAAAAGCTCTACTCAAGGTGAGTATGAAGGGTTTAAACACACCCTCTATCGGCAAGAGTATCAATCTGCACTCAGTTTTGCAGGGTTTTGTGGAGGAAACGCTCCAACAAGCTGTTGGATGACAAGATCTGATTTGATTAGATGCCTAGAGCATTTTGGCTTTGAAGTAGAAGCGACCAACTTCGATCAGCACAATCATCCCAATGGTCCGGCTATGGCATTGCTTGCCAAGCGCCGACAAGCTTGAAAGATCGGTAACCATTCAATTACGGCTATGACCTCTAGCGTTTCCATTACTAACTTATTAGCGCTTGTGAACGTCCTCTCTTTTAGATCTTCATCTCCTAAACCGCTATGGCGACTCGTAACGATAAAATATTGCGTTGTATAGACCCTGCAATTCACGTTGGAGTGGAGATTGGTCCGCTAGATAAACCCATCGTTACTCGCGAGATGGGGCAAGTTTACTATATCGACCACGACCCCACTGAGGTTCTGCGTCATCGCTTTTCCGACCCCAATCACAATGTTGATGTCAGTAAAATCGTGGATGTCGATCGCGTTTGGGGCGAAAAAGGGCTAGCTGAGTTGCTGCAAAAAGAGGCTCCGCTAGATTATGTGATTGCGTCTCACGTGATCGAGCATGTGCCAGACTTGATCGGCTGGTTAAGTGAGGTCAGAGCAATTCTTAAACTTGGCGGCACTCTATCGCTAGTGATTCCAGATAAGCGCCAATGTTTTGATTACTGTCGCCTGACAACGCGGTTACCGGAAGTAGTGGAAGCCTACTTGCAGCGATCGAGAAGACCTTCTCCTCGACAAATTTTTGAACACGTTAGCTCTGCTGTGACCTATCGAGGTAGTGCCGCGTGGAGCGAAGCCATGGATGATGAATCTCAACTGGTTCGGCTACATACGATCGAGTCTGCATGGACGGCTGCAAAAACTGCTTTTGAAACAGGCGACTATTGCGATGTTCATTGCTGGGTGTTTACGCCCGCCTCGTTCTTTGAGCTATTAGGAGAAATTGCCGCTGCCGATCTGCTGAGGTTTGAGATTGCGGAGTTTTATGAGACAGAAGGCTGTGAGTTCTACGTCAGTCTACGGGCAACGAAAGTCACAAAGGCAACAGAAATCAAACAGTTTGCAGCATCGCTAGTGACTGAAGCTGAATCCTACCAGCCTAAATTGCGTGACCTGATGGTGCAAGAGCTACGGTTTTTGAAGCGAAAACTTAAGACAGTGAAAGCAGGCATGTTTAGAAACTGACAACAATTTGAAGGTTATGCTTCCGCTATGCATATTTTTTCGACTGAAATTCCTGACGTTGTGTTGATTGAGCCACGCGTCTTTGGAGACGATCGGGGTTTCTTCTTCGAGAGCTTCAACGCTGAAACCTTTCAGGACAAGACTGGAGTAGCCACTCCATTTGTTCAAGATAATCACTCTCGCTCTGCCAAAAATGTGTTGCGGGGGCTGCATTATCAGATTCAGCAGCCTCAAGGCAAGTTAGTACGGGCACTACTCGGAACGATCCTCGACGTAGCGGTTGATATTCGCAAAAGCTCGCCCTCCTTCGGGCAGTGGGTTGCTTATGAACTGAGTGCCGAAAACAAGCGCCAGCTTTGGGTGCCACCGGGATTTGCTCATGGATTTGTCGTGCTATCTGAGGTCGCTGAAGTTGCTTATAAAGCGACGAATTATTATGCACCGCAGCATGAACGCTGTATTCTTTGGAATGATCCTGATTTAGCGATCGACTGGTCATTATCCGACTTGCCGATTCTTTCCCAGAAAGATCAATCTGGTTTGCGGTTTGAAGCGGCAGATCTCTTTCCTTGACGGCTGTGAACCATGACTCAATTTTCTCGGATAGACGGTAATGGCGAACAGGTTGATAGAGGTGAGTCTTATCGCATTGCCGCTTATATCACCGCTTATGAAGATGCTGAGGCTCTCAATGCGTGTCTCAACGCTTTGCAACATCAGTCTTATGTGATCGAGCAAGTTTTAGTGGTCGATAACTCTCGAAATCCGCTCGTTTTAGATCCTGAATGTAGTCAAAATCTCGCGATTCAGGTTCTCCATTGCCCTGAAAATATTGGCATTGCGGCTGGAATTAGTCTAGCAGTGGAGCGGTTTGAGTCTCAGGGCTACACTTTTCTCTGGATGTTTGATCAAGATAGTCAACCTGCGCCGGACTGTCTAAAATTGCTGCTGAAGACTTATGATCAAGTCGCGACAGTAGATTACCTGATCGGCATTTTAGGACCTCACGCAATCGATGCCCGTACAGGCGAAACGGTGGAACCGGGGATGTTTCTGGGCGATCGTTTTCAGGGTTACAAAGCGCCTAGCTTGACCGAGCCGTTTGAGTGCGATGCTCCGATCACGTCAGGATCTCTCCTTTGGTTAGCTAGTAGGGCGCACGTGGCACCCCCCGATCCAAAATTATTTATTGATGGGGTTGATCTAGACTATGGGCTGCGGCTGCGACGGGCAGGCTTCCACAATTTGATTGCTCCTCGTGCGATCATGCAGCATCGCTTTGGAGATCCGATCGCGATCCAACTCGCCGGAAAAAAGAAGATTTTTCAGATTTACTCTCCATTGCGTCATTACTATATTTGCCGAAATCATACTCACTTAGAATTAACCTATTCTCAAGGGCTGAACCGGATCAGTTGCGGTTTAAGGCGGATTAAATACGTGATTACAACGCTGATTGTGATCGGAGTGCTCGACCCTAAATCTAAACCTCAAAAGATGGCTGCCTGTATTCTTGGAACCTATCATGGAGTTCGAGGCAAGCTGGATGGGGCTTGGAGATAAATCAAGGCTGAGAGGAGTGGGCAGATGACTACCGTTTCCATTATCTTGGTCAATTACAACGGGAGTCAGGTGGTGATCGATTGCCTCGATTCGCTGCAAAATACGCTTCAGACGATCGCGCATGAAGTCATCGTGGTAGACAACGCCTCAACCGATGGCAGCGCTGATCTGATTGAAAGGCTGTTTCCGGCTGTGCATCTGGTGCGGCAGAGTCAAAATCGTGGCTTTGGGGCGGGCAACAATCGAGGAGCCAGTCTTGCAAACGGTGAATTTTTGCTGCTGCTCAACACGGACACCCTTTTGACCTTTGATATTTTGCCTTACCTGGTTGATCTGATGCGGCAAGATCCGACGATCGGCATTATCGGACCGCGACTTCTCAACCCAGATGGAGGGTTGCAGCGATCGACCGCTCCAGAAATTAGCATTTGGGGCGAGTGTCAAGCGCTCAAACAACAGTTTGACGATCGAAATCACCGTCCCCAGATAATTCAGCAATTTGCCAAGATGCAGGAAGTTGATATTGTCATTGGAGCCGCACTGCTGATCCGCAAATGCTTGTTTGAGGCGCTGGCGGGATTTGATGAAAGATTCTTTATGTACTTCGAGGAATCAGACTTGTGCAGACGTGCCCAAACTAAAGGCTGGAAAGTCGTGTATGCTCCCTCAGTGGCACTGATTCACCTTGGCGGCTATTCAGTCAGCAAAACGCCGGATAAGCTGCGTTTAGAATATCGCCGCAGCCAAATTTATTACTACCAAAAGCATCGTCCTATTTGGGAGCAAGTGATATTACGAGTTTATTTGCTTACAAAATTCGCTTACAGTTTTCTGGTTTCGTTGCAAAAGGCAAATTTAAAAATCTTGCGCTTGATTCTAAACTTCAAACAATATCCTTTGAAGAAGTCAGGTGATGACTTTTTTTAGAATTTGCTGAATAGCCTCTCGCTGCTCGACATCATAGCCCCATCGATCCAGAAAGCTTTGATAGTGTCCTGAACCTGTGGCGATCGTCTCCGATAACCTGTGCAGCTTTGTCTGCCCGATCGCCAACTTCACGAGTTGAATCAACTGCACCGTGCGCTGCTGTACGCGTTCTGACCCTTTCGCCATGTCTAAATTCTGATTGCGCGTGTGAGCGAGAATCATCGCAGTAGACATGGCTAAATTCTTGACTAGCAGTTCAGACACGATTTCGGGCGACGATCGTAACCCCTCTACGACAGAATTAGACGGCTGATCGACGAACGATCGGGCATCGGTGAGGTAGGTAACGAAAAATCCTCGCGCTCCATTTTCACTGGCAGCTAACGCGGCGATTGTTCCTTCAATTTTTGAGTTGGATAGGCTCCCCTGCTCCATCTCAGCCAAAAAAGATTGAGTCAGAGCGATGGCTTCCTCAAAAGAAATCGACTCAGGAATCGGAAAAGTCTCTGCGATCTTCATCTTTTTCTAAAGTCTACGGGTATGATTGTACTCAATTATGGCGATTATCTCTTCTAGAAAACAGCCATCTGAGCCAGAACGCTCCAACTCCGAGTTGGGGAACCTCCCCTTACCGATGAGCGTCGCTGAATCCCGTCAACATCGCAGGCAAGCCGGGACAGAGTTGGTGTGCCCAGAATCAGAGCCTGAAGAAAACGGCAAACCCGAAGAACGGCTGCGACCTCAGAAGTTGAGCGATTATGTCGGACAAAAAGACTTAAAAGATGTTTTAGATATCGCCATTCGAGCCGCAAAAGTCCGGGGCGAACCGTTGGATCACCTGCTGCTTTATGGTCCTCCAGGCTTAGGCAAAACCACAATGTCGCTGATTTTGGCATCTGAGATGGGGGTCAATTGCAAAATCACCAGTGCCCCTTCTCTAGAGCGTCCTCGTGACATTATGGGCTTGTTGGTGACGCTGCAACCAGGTGATGTGCTGTTTATTGACGAAATTCATCGTCTGCCTAGAGTTACCGAAGAATTGCTCTACCCAGCAATGGAAGATTTTCGGGTCGATATCATTGGCGGTAAAGGGCGCAGTGCCCGAACCCAATCGCTCAAGCTGGCTCCCTTCACTTTAGTGGGTGCGACTACTCGCGTTGGGGCATTGACTTCGCCGTTGCGCGATCGCTTCGGCTTGATTCAAAAACTCCGCTTTTATGAACTCAACGAGTTGACTCATATCGTGCTGAGGACGGCATCGCTGTTAAACACGCCGATCACTGCCGAGGGTGCCTGTGAGATTGCGCGGCGGTCTCGTGGCACGCCTCGAATCGCCAATCGTCTGTTGAGACGTGTCCGAGATTACGTTCAGGTCAAAGCCTCTGGAGAGGTGACCCAAGCGATTGCGGCGGAAGCGCTGGAATTGTTTGATGTCGATCCGTGTGGATTGGATTGGACCGATCGCCGCCTTCTCAGCTTTATGATTGAGCGGCACAACGGCGGACCTGTAGGACTCGAAACGCTCGCCGCCTCCACAGGAGAGGACTCGCAGACGATCGAAGAAGTCTATGAACCCTATCTGATGCAGATTGGCTATCTCAGCCGCACCCCTCGCGGACGGATCGCGACGGCGGCAGCGTGGAAACATTTGGGCTATCAGCCCCCTGACAGTCAACTTTCTCTGATGTCGTGAATCTGGAGTGCTCGAATGCGTTGCTTGCTGAAATCTTGTTTGGCGTTTTTGCTGGTCGTAGCGATCGGGTTAGGAATGCCCTTCGCTTGGGCGGCTAATGAAATTTTGCCTCAACCCTCGGCTCTAAATTTATTTGAGCAATTAAAAACTCTCAAAGAGCAAGCGTTTGAAGCAACGAATAAAGGTGATTTTGCCACCGCAGAAGGCGATTGGACTCAAATCATCGATCGCTTCCCTGACAACCCTGCTGCCTGGAGCAATCGAGGCAATGCCAAAGTCAGCCAAAACAAACTAGACAGTGCGATCGCTGATTTTAACAAAGCGATGGAACTTGCCCCTAGTGCCCCTGATCCCTATCTCAACCGAGGTGCAGCGCTAGAAGGCTTGGGGCAATGGGAAGCGGCGATCGCCGATTATAATCACGTGTTAGAACTCGACCCTAAAGACCCCGCTGCCTACAATAATCGGGGCAATGCTCAAGCTGGGTTAGGCAACTGGGACGTTGCGATCGCTGACTTCCAAAAAGCCTCTGACCTCGCGCCTCAATATGCCTTTGCTCGTGCCAACTATGCGCTCGCCCAATATCAAATTGGGCAAACCGAGGAAGCAGTCCGCACGATGAGAAACCTGGTTCGCAAGTATCCTAAGTTTGCCGATATGCGGGCAGCCCTGACAGCAGCTTTGTGGGTGCAGGGCAAACAGGGTGAAGCGGAGAGTCAATGGGTGTCAGCAGTCGGACTTGATCGTCGCTATAAAGACATCAACTGGGTGAAAACAACCCGTCGTTGGCCTCCTCAAATCGCCGCTGCACTAGAGAAATTTTTAAACCTTCAATAAGCCGATTCCTAAAGGGAGGCATACCCTTTTCTGATGGAGACTTGATAGGACTCCAGTGCCACATCATTAGGATGGACTGAAAACTGTTCTCCAAGCTCTCACCGTATCTTTGCCAATCTCCGTATCCTTCGTTCTCCCGTCCTGCCAGATCAACCGAATCTTTACGTTTTCTGGTGGTGCACTGGCGAGAACTGCGGCAAGTTCAGGAGACACAGGTCCATTTTGATAGGTATAAACCTTGCCGCTGATTGCTAGGTTAATCGAGTCAGGCACATTCTCGGTGGCAAAGCGTTGATAGACTGGTTCGTCATTAGAAAATTCTCCAAACCCCCCAAATCTTCCAGACCGTCCAAATCCTCCAAATCCTCCAAATCCTCCAAATCCTCCCAGTCGAAATCCTCGTCGATGACCGTAGTCATAATCGATGACGGCTGTTCTGACTTGAGTGTAGGTGACCCCAATACCGTTTCTTGACCAACTAGTGACCAAAACAAAATCGGCTTTATAGTTTCGATCGTAGATAACTTTGCCATCGAACGGATTCTCAACAACTTTCGACCAGGTAACGTTATCATTAGCACTCACTGGGGCGGGTGCCACGGCGAAAGCAGGAGAGATAGAGCTAATGAGGCAACTGAATCCTAACAACAGTAGTGGCAACTTCATAGCTGATACCCTCCGTGAATGTAGTAGCTTATTCTGAGCATAACGCACCCGTATTAAGTTGAGATCGAGCCTCAGAGGAGTTAAGGTTCGTTCGCCTGTCACGGTTAAAGACGAGTAGATTGGATCTGCGCTAACTCAAAAACTTTCTCAGGCGTGAGTTCCTGCACGTTGTTCAACACAAGGGCTGCTCCGGCTTGAATTAGTAAGTCTGTGTAGGAGGTGATCTGCTCAGAGGTTTGCTGAACGTGGGGAGGGAGAACTCCGATCGCGATCCAATCTCGATCGGGCTGCATCGTTCGCGCTTGATCGATCGTATACATATCTGCCACGGTGTCCCCGACATAAATCACGGGAGTCATCAACTCAGGTTGATTTTCAAGACGCTGCACACTCTCAAATAGTCCAGCAGGGTCAGGCTTACCCGGAGCATCCTCCATCGCGATTAGAACTGGAGACTGCAATCCCAATCGCTTCTCTAGCACATAATTTGCAGAGGCTCTTGTTGCGCCGCTAAAAAAGCCCCAGCGAATGTTTGATTGCGTCAACGAATCTAAATACGCAGATTCCAACAGCAGTGGCTCATCGCAGATATAGCCCGTCCAATGGTCGGAATCGGTGCCGCGATATTTAGACTGGAAAAATGCGACTAACTCTGGATAGTTGAGGTCGATCACACGGCGTGAAGATCCCTGAGTCTCAAAATATCGATAGACTAGCTCTTGAGATGCTTCCCAGTCGTTATTCCACGTCCCTTCTGACTTGAGAATATCGATCTCTTGAGAGGTCGGACGGGAGGCATTTTGAGTAAACCATTCCACAGTGTCAGCGAGCGCACGACGATAAGAACCACTGACATCTCGCACCACGCCATCAATGTCAAATACGACGATCGCTGCCGATCTCTTCAATCCGGCATTCAGTTCCTGATTCAAAACACTTCTCCCAATCATTCTAAAATTCGTTGACACTCACCCGGCTCAGTCCCCTCTTTATTCACCTTTTTGCAAAAGTCCGAGGATGCCCTCATCCCCCAACTCCGTCTCCCAAGTTTGGAAGACGGGGAGTCAGATTTCTTTCCAAGTCCCTCTCCTAAGTTTGGGAGAGGGATTTAGGGTGAGGGCAGGGACTTTTGCCAGGGGTCTATATGATGCAGATTCAGGGAGATCGCAACCTGTAACTTTGAAAATTACTGTTCAAATCTTCTTTGAGAGACGATAGGCTAGACCCAATATTAAGTCTAGCGATCAACCCCTCAGATAGTTTGATGAACCACTCTAACCCCATACTGCCTCCGTTCTTATTGCTCGATCGCCACCTTCAAGACTGGCTCTTAGAAGATATTGGTCGAGGCGATCGCACCACTCAAAGTCTCTTGCTGGCTGGCACTCAGCAAAATCACGCTATCGGGGTTGCCAAATGGGTTGCTAAAGAAGATGGTGTGATTGCTGGATTGTTGATCGCTGCCAGAGTCTTCTACTTATTAGATCCGTTCGTGACCTTTAAAGCGCTGGCTCTCGAAGGAGGCGTTTGTCAAGCGGGAGAGACGATCGCCGAAATGCAAGGATCATTTGATGCGCTGCTGACTGGAGAACGGGTTGCCCTAAATTTGGCGATGCGATTATCTGGAATCGCGACGATGACTCGAAAGTATGTAGAAAAAATTGAGGATCTTCCGGTTCGACTGGTCGATACACGCAAGACAACGCCGGGATTGCGGTTGCTAGAAAAATATGCGTCTCACGTTGGAGGAGCGATCAATCATCGGATGGGTCTGGATGATGCCGTGATGATTAAAGACAATCACATTGTTGCAGCGGGCGGAATTGGAGCAGCAATCGCTAAAACCCGTGCTCACATTCCCTATCCACTGACGATCGAGGTTGAGACAGAGAGTTTAGAGCAGGTCGAAGAAGCCTTGCAGCATAAGGCAGATATCATCATGCTCGATAATATGCCGCTCGATTTAATGCGAAGTGCGGTGCAGAAAATTCGGCAAAATAACGATCGGATTAAGATTGAGGCTTCGGGGAATGTGACGATCGAGACGATCCGAGCGATCGCAGAAACCGGGGTGGACTTCATTTCTAGTAGCGCTCCAGTGACGAGATCTCCCTGGCTGGATTTGAGCATGAGGTTTTTGACATCCTCTCAGTCCTAAAAGAGCGGAGATTTTCCAACAAGCAAATAGACTAAGCGGCTCGTCTTCTGAAAGGGTGAATATCCCCACGGAGACCGCCTCAAGGGCACAACTTTTATTGACTGACGTGAAAAGAACTCGATGAGGTTTGCCGCTCCGATCGCACGTCTGGGAAGTTTCCCAACATTAGGGTTAGAGGCAAAAACCCCTAACACGGAGCGAAAAAACTCATCGAATTCACCGCTAGTTAAACTTACGATTCATCTAATGCTGCAATTCCAGGAAGTTCTTTACCTTCTAGCAGTTCTAGACTTGCGCCGCCTCCGGTCGAAATGTGGCTCATCTGACTTGCAAGACCGACTTTCTCAACGGCGGCTACCGAGTCGCCACCACCGATGATCGTCGTGGTGCCTTTGGGAGTCAATTCTGCCAATGTGTGCGCGATCGCTTCGGTTCCTGCTGCAAACTTATCAAACTCAAACACGCCCATCGGACCGTTCCAAATTACGCTCTTGCAATGGTTGAGCGCCTCTTGGAAGACTTTGATCGAGTCAGGTCCGATGTCTAAGCCCATCCAACCATCGGGGATGTTTTCAATGGAAACGGTTCGCGCATTGGCATCGGGGGAGAAGTTGTCAGCGACAACGACATCGGTCGGCAGCAGCAAAGAAACACCACGCTCTTTTGCTTTTGCTTCTAGGGTTTTCGCCAATTCTAGTTTGTCTTCTTCGACGAGAGACTTGCCCACATTGAGACCACGAGCTTTATAGAAGGTGAAGATCATGCCGCCGCCCATGAGCAGATAATCGACTTTATCTAACAGAGTCTCAATTACGCCGATTTTGCTGGAGACTTTTGAGCCCCCGACGATCGCGGCTAATGGGCGCTGAGGATTCTCGATCGCGTTTTGCAAATACTGCAATTCTTTTTCGACGAGCAATCCCGCAACAGAAGGTCTGAGATAATGAGTGACCCCTTCAGTCGAAGCGTGGGCGCGGTGAGCGGTGCCAAACGCATCGTTGACGTAAAGATCGGCGATCGAGGCTAACTTCTTCGCAAATTCTGGGTCGTTCTTTTCTTCTTCTGGGTAGAACCGGACGTTTTCTAGCAGGATCACGTCGCCGTTTTTCATTGCGCCGACTTTGGCAGCGACTTCATCGCCAATGCAGTCGTCGCACTTGACGACAGGCTGACCCAACACTTCAGACAGGCGCTTTGCTACTGGGGTTAGACGCAGTTTCTCATCAACTCCTTTGGGGCGACCAAAGTGACTGCACAAAATCACTTTTGCCCCTTTAGAGGTCAAATTTTGAATCGTCGGCAACGCGGCTCGAATTCGCGTATCGTCAGTGATATTGCCTTGATCACCGACAGGCACATTAAAATCAGCCCGAACTAAAACTCGCTTTCCTTGTAAATCAGAGGATGATAAATCGTTTACAGTCTTCTTGGACACAGAACCAGTCTCCTGAATAAGTCTTTCTACCCACCTTTATTTTCCATGAAAGTGTCCTGATGTCGATCGCGAATCCGATCGAATGCGTTAAGTTCAAATTCATGGCGCAAATCGGAAACGAATGAAGGCTTCATCCCTCATTTCTCATCCTTCTTACAGCATGGAGATCTTATGTTTAAAACTGTTTTATTTCCAGTTGATCAAAGTCGAGAATCGCGGCAGGCGGCTGAAACCGTTGCCACTCTCGTTAAAACTCATCAGAGCCGTTTGATTATTTTGTCAGTGGTTGAGCCTCGTGAAGCGGATGCCCCTGCTGCGGCTGCAATGGCATCACCAGAGGCAGTGGCTGAACTGCTGCAAAATGCCAAAAAGCTGTTTTCTCAACAAGGCATTGAAGCCGAAGTTTTAGAACGTGAAGGCAAACCTGCGTTTACGATTTGCGATGTGGCTGACGATTTGGAGGCGGATTTGATCATCATGGGCTGTCGCGGATTGGGACTCAGCCACGAAGGCACAGACGAGAGCGTGACGAACCGCGTGATTAGCTTATCGCCCTGCCCGGTGCTGGTGGTTCCATAGAAGACAGCGTGTGTGTGGGTCCACTGTAGGGACATTTCGCTGAGATGTCCCTACAGTCGTCTTGCTCAAACTCTTGCCTGCTGATTAGAAGGCGGTTCTAAATTAAACAGCACTGTCAACGTCTGCATTGCCTGACGACGCACCTCAATATCTTGCTGTGCCCTCAACTGCACCATCGGATCGTGCAATATTTTGTTGACAATGCCGCGAGTCAGCGCTTCGATCACGTCTTTGTGGCGATCGCCAAATTCGTTGCCCAATCGTGATAGCGCTTTTTCTAATTCTTGAGCGCGAATGGTTTCGACTTTATCTCGCAGACTGCTGATAGTTGAGACGGTTTCGAGCGATCGCAGCCACAATTCAAAGGAGTCGATTTCTTCGTCAAGCAGCAGTTCGGCTTCCATTGCCATTTGACGGCGGCTTTCCTGATTTTGAGCGACGACCGCTTTGAGGTCATCGACATTAAACGCTTGGACGCGGGGCAACTCATTCACATTTGAGTCCACGTTACGCGGGACGGCAATGTCAAACAGCATCAAATGTTGATTGGGCTGCAATACCATCTCTAGTTTGGCACCATCGAGAATTGGCTCAGTGGCAGACGTGCTAGTGAAAATAATATCGGAGTCGGCGATCGTGGGCATCATCTCCGACATCAAACCCAAATGAAGCGTCGCGTCAGGAAAGAGTTTGGCTAACTCATTGGCGCGCTCGATCGTGCGGTTCAAAATCGTAATATGAGTGGCACCTTTCGACAACAAATGCTGAACCAACAGCCGAGACATCTTGCCTGCGCCCAAGATCAAGACGCGACAGGCAGCTAAATTTTGGGCTTTAATCTGCGCCAATTCGACAGCGGCAGAGCTAATCGAGACGGCTCCGGTGCCGATGCTGGTCTCAGTGCGAACGCGCTTTCCGGCGGTGATTCCTTGTTTGAAGAGTTGATTGAGAATCCGTCCCACGCCGTTGTGCTGTTGACCGAGTTTGTGACACTGTTTTACCTGAGCGAGAATTTGTCCTTCTCCTAGAACCAAGCTATCTAACCCGGCTGAGACGCGCATTAAGTGCATCACTGCGTCTTGGTGCAGCAGCGTGAACAGATATTGACGCAAATAGATTGCAGGCAGCTTGCTGTGCTCTGAAAGAAACTGAATCACTTCGCGAATGCC
Organism: Phormidesmis sp.; assembly: GCA_965277365.1. GTDB lineage: Bacteria > Cyanobacteriota > Cyanobacteriia > Leptolyngbyales > Leptolyngbyaceae > Phormidesmis_A. The sequence continues at coordinate 616,016 of CBDICO010000013.1, forward strand.
CTGCTCGGTGTCGATCGCGACTACATAGATTTCTAACCGATTGCAGGTGCTGAGAACGGCGACCTCTTCAAGATGGGGATAGCTGCACAACTCAGCGATCGCTTTGTCATAAACAGGTTCGGGAATGCTCAGTTTTTCGCGAACTTCAACCGGGGCGGTTTTATGACTCAGCCCCACAACGGCAATATTCATCTTAAATTCACTCTAAATGACGAGGCTAGACCCAATGAGTTTGAAAATTTAATAGGTGAAGAATAACCGATGGGTAGTGAATAGCAGCAGGTTCTACTATTCACTACCTTCTTAAAGCCTAGTGTAGTTGCACCAGTTTGGGTTGTCCGGTCATGTGAACGGTATCGACAAACCGAGCCGTCTGAGACTTGTTGGAGATGACCAAAGACTGAGTTCTTGCGCCGCCTTTAAAGAAGCGCACTCCCTGCATCAAGTTGCCCGGTGTGATGCCGCAACCTGCGAACAGCACGGTGTCACCCGATGCGAGTTCAGCCGCGTCATAGACCTTATCAGGGTCATTGATGCCCATACTTTTTAGACGATCGATATTGGCTTCTTTGCTCTCGCCGATTAAACCAGTCTTCACCACTTCTGGATCATAGATCAGTTGCCCTTGGAAGTGCCCGCCCATTGCCCGCATTGCGGCGGCTGAGATCACCCCTTCAGGAGCCGCACCGATGCCCATCAGCGCGTGAATGTTAGTGCCTGCAAAGCCGCAGGAGATGGCAGCGCCTACGTCACCATCACTGATGAGTTGCACTCTGGCACCTGCTTCACGGATTTCAGCAATTAGACCGTTGTGGCGTTCGCGCTTCATGACGACAATGACGAGCTCTTCGATCGCACGATCTAAGCACTCAGACAAAATCTTCAGGTTTTCAGTGGCAGACTTGTTGATGTCTACTTTACCTTTAGCAGCCGGAGGAGCCGCGATTTTCTTCATGTAGAAGTCGGGGGCTGCAAACAAACCGCCTTTCTCGGAGATTGCCAGCACTGCCATTGAGCCAGGTTGCCCATAGGCGCAAAGGTTGGTGCCTTCGCAGGGGTCAACGGCGATGTCAATCTCGACTAGCTCGTCGGGGTTGCAGAAGGTTTTGGCATCGGGCTGGGTGCAAACCCCAACTTCTTCGCCGATATACAGCATCGGAGCGTCGTCCCGCTCTCCTTCTCCAATCACGATCCGACCACGCATATGGATTTTATTCATCCGCTCCCGCATGGCTTCAACTGCCACATGGTCAGCCATGTTTTTATCGCCTTTTCCCATCCAGCGAGCGGAGGCGATCGCAGCCTGCTCTACTACTTCAATAATCTCTAAACCCAGCGTGTTTTCCACGAAGTAAGTCCTCCAACTGCTGATTTTGCGCCACTTCAAAAGCGCTCTCAGTTTATAAGTCTACCAAAAGGGGGTTATGCCTTCTTGTTTAGGAGGGTGTTAAGTTTTGCGATGACTTACTTCAAAGAAGATCTGTCTGGAGAGGAAGCCCGATCAGGTCTAATAGGGCTAGTTTGAGTATAGGGATTTCACCGTCCCATTCAAATTGTCTTATCAATCACCGACCTCATATAAATCAGGAAAATAAACAGATGACTTCAGAAACCAGTGTCGATCGCGACCCTCAGCTTCAAGAATTGACGAAACAGGCGCAGGTTGCGTGTGCAACTACTGGGACGGCATCGAGTGAATGCGTGGATGCTTGGACTGCGGTTGAAGCGGCTCAATCGGAGAGCCCTAACCCAGAGGACGATAAGCGATCGAGCCTCGATCGCTACTGTGCCGATAGCCCCGATGCGGCTGAGTGTCGCATTTATGACGTGTAGATAACCGATAATGAGTCAGCGATCGCCAGAGCTTCGATTCATTTAGACTGGCGATCGTTGACGGACATGGTGGATTTAGTTCTCTGGTTAGTAGCGGCTTGGGTTGGCGGAACGGCGGCAATTCTAGGAAGCTTGATGACGATTGGATGTCTGCTTCTCTGGCTACTTCCCGATCGATTTGACAATTGGCAAAAGCGCTTAAAACTATTGGGATTTTCGGTGGGAGTGGCGATCGTAGGATTTATCATTCTGTCATTTCATAGTGCCGTTCCCTACATCAATTAAGTTTTTTAGACGGACTGGATTTGTTCCTACCGTCTTTTTGTTTTTGGAGTCTATTGCAGGTAGAGAAACCTCCCAAACTGGTTTTTGCCTGTACAATTGCTCAAAATCATCAGAAAATACCTAGAACATTTGTTCTAACTGTGGTATCACTGTAGAAATTGCCCATTTTTCGGTCAGAACAGCCTGTGTACGTCAAGCGCGTCGAACTGACTAACTTCAAATCGTTTGGTGGCACGACTCCGATTCCGTTGTTGCCAGGGTTTACTGTGATTTCGGGTCCTAACGGGTCTGGTAAATCGAATCTGTTAGACGCACTGCTGTTTTGTTTGGGCTTGGCAGGGTCTAAAGGAATGCGGGCAGAACGTCTGCCTGATTTGGTCAATCACACTCAAAGCACACGGGGACGATCGACCGTTGAAGCCGCCGTCACTACCACATTTGATCTCTCTGATGAACTCGACTTGCTGAATACACTAGGCAAACCTGAAGGCGAAGAGGTCGAATTAGAATCTCATCAAAACGGATACACGAATGGGAACGGCAACGGTGCAAGCAAGACTCCTAACACAGAATGGAGTGTCACTCGAAAGCTGCGCGTCACACAGCAAGGTACTTACACATCTAACTATTTTATTAATGGTGAACCCTGCACGCTGACTGAGTTACACGAGCAGTTAAACCGACTTCGAGTCTATCCAGAAGGTTACAATGTTGTCCTGCAAGGAGACGTGACGCGGATCATTTCGATGAACGGACGCGAACGGCGAGAAATTATTGATGAATTAGCGGGGGTAGCATCCTTCGATCGCAAGATTAACCAAGCCAAAGATAAGCTCGACGCGGTGAAAGAGCGAGAAGACAAATATCACATCGTTGAAAAAGAATTGATCGATCAGCGCGATCGCCTTGCCCAAGATCGCATCAAAGCTGAGAAATATCAAAAACTTCGCGCCGAACTGCAAGCCAAAGAGCAGTGGGAAGTTGTGATTCGCTATCGGCAAGCTGCCCGAAGTGCCGAGCAATTGCAGGCGCAGATTCAGACGGGTGAAACTGAGATCGCGGAGTTGACGACGCAGATTGCGGCGATCGCCACCGAAATCGAGACCACCGCCGCCGAGCTAGAAAAGCTCAACGCTCACGTTCGGTCTTTGGGCGAAGAGGAACAGATTGCCATCCAATCCACGTTAGCGACTCGCGAGGCAGAACTTCGTCAACTCCAACGGCAGGAAAAAGATTTGCAAACCGCCAGCCAAAGTTTGGTGGAGAATTTGGCACGATCGCAGCGAGACATCCACGAACAAACCCAGACACTGACCGCCTTAACTCAAGAACAGCAAACGGTAGAGACTCGCGATCTTGCGTCAATGCGACATCAGCGTGACGAAGCCAAACACACTTTAGAAGCCAGTCGCGAAGCCGCCAATGCGTCTGCCGCCAGCGCTGAAGCCTGGGTGCAAGAACAAACCGATTTGCGCCATCGTCTCGACACGTTGTTAACTCATCTAGAGCCAAAACGTACCGAGCAAGCCCAACTGCGAGAACGTGCCAGTCAACTCGATCGTCAGATTCAAGAGCAGACTCGATCTCAGCACACTCTCCAACAACAACTCACCGAAAAACAAACTGAACAGGCTCAATTTGCAACCGCTTTAGAGCAAGCCACGGCTCGAATTCAGTCTCTCGCGCAAGCGGTGTCTGCCGCCGAGCAAGAAGCCCAGATTCAGAAAGAGACGCAAACGCGCCTATTGAGTGAGCAGCGAGATAAACAGCGCACTTTAGACAAGCTAGAGGCACAATCCCAGGCGATTCAAGAAGCGCAGGGCACCCATGCAACGCAAGTCATTCTCAAAATGGGGCTGTCAGGTGTACACGGACTCGTCGCCCAACTGGGACGGGTAGAACCGCGCTATCAAGTCGCCCTAGAAACGGCTGCTGGAGGTCGATTAGGGCAACTGGTGGTAGACGATGACGCGATCGCCGCCGCCGCGATCGAGATTCTTAAACAAAAACGCGCCGGACGAGCTACCTTTCTGCCCCTCAACAAAATCAGAGCCGGAAGACCTCCTTCAGCCAGTACCTTACGATCCATGAGTGGCTGTGTAGACTTCGCCATTAATTTAATCGAGTGCGACGATCGCTATTGGGAAGTCTTTTCCTACGTGTTTGGCAGCACCGTGGTTTTTCAGGCGATGAGTGACGCTCGCCGCTATATCGGGCAATATCGGATCGTGACCCTTGACGGAGAATTGCTAGAACAAAGCGGAGCCATGACGGGCGGCAGTTCTGGTGGGCGATCGCCAATTCGGTTCGGCACGGTGGACGCAGGCGAGTCTGCCGAAATGACAACTTTGAGAGAGCGGCTGCGAGTCATCGACATGATTCTATTTCGATGTGAAGATGCGTTGACGAAGGCGACGATCGCTCACCAAAAAGCGATGCAGGAACTTACCGAAGCGCGTCAGCAGCATCGAGAACTGCAACTCAAATTAGAGCAGATTCAAACCGAAATTCAGCGATTAGAGGCTCAACAGTCTCAAGTCAGTCAACAACTCCAGAAAAGCACTCAAGAACTGACGACAGCTAAAACTCGTCTGCAAATTCTAGAGACTGAGATTCCGGCTCAAGACGCTGAATTAGAGCAACTGCGTCAGACATTAGCGGACTTAGAGCAGTCACAGACCCACAGTGAATGGCAGCAGATTCAACTCAGAATCCGATCGCTCGAATCCGATCTCAGTCAAAAAGAATTGGCACTGCGAACGATCGAGCAACGACTGCTTGAATTAGGCAATCAGCGTCAACGCCTTGAAGAAAAAATTCAGCAAGGTCAAGCGCGAATTCAGGACTATCGCACGCAGCAAACCAGACAACTTCAGGAGCAATCCGTCCTCAGCGCTCAACAGTTGGAGGTCAGCAACCAAATCGCCCAACTGCAAGCCGCCCTCGCCGAACTCGAAAAAACTCTGGGATCAGAGCGACAACAGAGAGATCGCGTCGATCGTCAACTGCGAGACTTGCAAAGTCGTCAACAGCAATTAGACTGGCAGCGCGGCAAAGTTCAAGAAACTCAGTTCACTCGTCGCACCGAACTTGCTGCCCTGCAAGCGCAACTCACCGCTCAACGCGCCGAACTTCCCGACCCGTTGCCAGAAATTCCTGACACGGCGACTCAAGATTTGTCTCAACTTCAGCACGAACTGCGATCGCTGCAAAAACGCCTTCAGGCAATGGAGCCTGTGAATATGCTGGCGTTAGAAGAGTACGATCGGACGCAAGCCCGACTCGAAGAACTAACCGAGAAGCTAGAAACCCTGCAAGAAGAACGCACCGAATTACTCTTGCGAATCGAAAACTTCACGACGCTGCGGCAACGGGCATTCAAAGAGGCATACGATGTCGTTGACATCAATTTCCAATCGATTTTTGCTACCCTGTCTGATGGAGACGGGCACCTTCAGCTTGAAGACCCCCAAGATCCGTTTAACGGCGGCTTAAATTTAGTGGCTCACCCCAAAGGCAAGCCCATTCAGCGCTTGGCATCCATGTCTGGGGGCGAAAAATCCTTGACGGCACTCAGCTTCATCTTTGCCCTTCAACGTTATCGCCCGTCGCCGTTTTACGCCTTTGACGAGGTTGATATGTTTCTTGATGGGGCAAACGTAGAGCGATTAGCTAGAATGATCAAACAACAGGCACAAGAGGCGCAATTTATTGTCGTCAGTTTGCGTCGTCCGATGATTGAATCTGCTGAAAGAACGATTGGCGTGACTCAAGCGCGAGGCGCATATACCCAAGTTCTGGGGATAAAGCTGCCCCAAAGTGCCTCTGTATGATTTGATATTTACAGCATTTGCACGAATAGGATTCGGGACCCAATGACAGAAGAATTTCGCCAACGCTCCGATCTCCTTGGAACACAGGTCATCACTCGCACTACAGGCAAACGGCTCGGAGTGATCAGTCAACTGTGGGTCGATGTCGATCGTCAAGAAGTCGTAGCCCTGAGCATCCGCCCGAATCTCTTTTACGGCACTCCCCAACCGATGATGCTGACGAGCATTCGGCAAGTCGGCGATGTGATCTTAGTCGATGACGAAAACGCGCTCGAAGACGTTGATCTCGACAGCTACAGCAGCTTGATTAACAGTGAAGTGATCACTGAAACAGGCGAATTGCTCGGCAAAGTTCGCGGGTTTCGCCTCAACATTGATAGTGGCAAAGTCGATACGCTGACCATCGCCTCGATCGGACTACCGTTGATCCCCGATCAAATTGTCAGCACCTATGAGCTTCCGATTGACGAGATTGTGAGTAGTGGACCCGATCGTCTGATCGTCTACGAAGGGGCTGAGGAGCGCATGAGCCAAGTCAGCGTCGGCATTCTAGAGCGTCTCGGCATCGGCAAACCACCGTGGGAGCGCGACGAGTCGGAACAATATCTCGCCCCCATCCGCACCGAAAACCAATTGCCCTCCGGCGTTCGGACTCCGATTCAAACTCAAGTTCGGCAGCCCGTTGAGGAGACTTGGAACGAAGACAATTGGAGTGAGCCAGAACCCTTACCGTTGCGCCAAGAGGCTCCTCGTCGTCAAGCCGAGATGTATTACGAAGCGGAAGCGGAAGACAATTGGAGTGCGGCAACCTCGCGTGATAACTATGAGGAAGAATACGACGAAGACGATTATGTCACCGAGGCTGAGTTTGAAGAGGTAAGGGAACCCGAAGTCAAATTTGATGACCCGGAAGAAGATCCTTGGAAAGATCAAGACAACGAGCCTTACACACCTCAAGAACTGAAAATTCCTGAGAAGGTCAAACAGCCTGAATATGAGGAAGAAGGCTATTAAGGCGTTGCAGATTCAAAGTATGAACTGATCGCTGAGAGAGTTGCAGACTCGTGCGGAATTTTGCAGACCTATAGCGCTGTTCAGCAACGCCTGTGATCACTGTTATTTTCTAACTTATGCGATCGCTAAAAAACTACACAATCGTGCTGCGTCCTGATGATAATGGAACATTTGTTGCCTATGTTCCAGCAATTGCAGGCTGCCATGCTTGGGGAAAAACTCCAGAAGAGGCGCAAGCAGAGCTTATCCACGTATTTGAGATGATTCAGAGTGAGTATCAAGAAGCAGGTAAGGAACTACCCGAAGATGTTGAAGTGGCTATAACCCATGCCCGCTAAAGCAAAAGAGGTCGAGCGGATTGCACGAAAATTGGGGTTTGAGAAGGTTCGGCAAAAAGGAAGTCATGCCAGATGGAAACATCCTGATGGAAGGGCAACAACAATTCCGATTCATGGCAACGCAGAGATAGGTAGTTGGTTGTTTCAGGAAATTCTAAAGCAGTTGGGCATCACTGAGGAAGAGTTTAACCAGTTACGCTAAAAGATCATCTATCTAAACGGTTAGCTTTGTAACAGCAATGCTGCCCGATAAGCATAAATCAACGTCAGAACCGCGATCGCGCTTGCGATCGGCATAACTCCCACAGTAGTAAAAGTCATTGCCCTCAAGCCGAAAATCACACGGAAGTGGTTGAGTGCAAGGCGCACAAAAGACGATCGCGGGACTCATTCCAGCGTCTAAATATGGCAGATTGACGTTCCAAAAAGTCCCTGACTGGTAGGGTTGCTCGTGCAATTCTGCCAGAACTTTTGCTGTCCAAAAGGCAGATAAATCCCAATCGATCGGGTTCTTTCCCTTTTTATATTGAGAAATCGCCACTCCCGGAATTCTATGAAAAGCGGCTTCTCTAACGGCAGCAACCGTTCCAGAAATATAGACATCTGCGCCCATATTGCCGCCTGCATTAATTCCAGACAGCACAAAACTCGCATCGGGGCAGAGATGATTTAGGGCAATGCGGACACAATCGGCAGGCGTTCCGGCGATCGAGAACTCAGTGCCCGATCGTGACTCTAACTGAATCGGTTTTGTCGTTGTCACCTGATGCCCACAGCCAGACTGATGATCGCGAGGTGCCACGATCGTTCCCTCCCCCTTCACCGCCTTCAGCAGCGCCCGGATGCCCGGTGCATCAATTCCATCATCGTTCGTCAAAATTAAAGTCATACAATCGAATGTCTGCAAGCTCGATATCATTATGGCGATCGTTCGCAAAAAAATCCCGCCTTTAGACAAAGTGCGGGATTCTAAAAAAGTGGCTAATTCTGAGTTAGCTTTGTGCGACAGGCTCTTTCGCCAAGAACTTCTCTAGTTCGGTGATTGCATCGGCATCGACCTTGGTTTGCATCGGGCAAAACTTAGGACCACACATCGAGCAAAACTCAGCCGTCTTATAGATATCGGCTGGCAGCGTCTCGTCGTGATATTCCTTCGCCCGTTCGGGGTCAAGCGACAACTCAAACTGACGATTCCAGTCAAAGTTATAGCGAGCTTTCGAGAGTTCGTCATCTCGATCGCGTGCGCCTGGACGATGCCGCGCAATGTCCGCCGCGTGAGCCGCAATCTTGTAAGCGATCAAACCATTGCGAACGTCTTCAGCGTTGGGTAAGCCGAGATGCTCTTTGGGCGTGACATAGCAAAGCATCGCCGTGCCATACCAGCCCGCCATTGCTGCTCCGATCGCTGACGTGATGTGGTCATATCCTGGCGCAATATCCGTCACCAACGGACCTAACACATAGAAGGGCGCTTCAGAACACTCTTCCATCTGCTTACGGACGTTGAACTCAATCTGATCCATCGGGACGTGCCCCGGACCTTCAACCATCACCTGAATGTCGTGTTCCCAAGCCTTGCGGGTGAGTTGTCCGAGGGTCTTGAGTTCGGCGAGTTGGGCAGCGTCAGAGGCATCGTGCTGACAGCCAGGGCGCAGCGAATCGCCTAAGCTAAATGAGACATCATAGCGTTTGAAGATCTCAATGATGTCGTTGAAGTGGGTATAAAGCGGATTTTGCTTATGGTGCGCCAACATCCAGCGAGCCAGAATGCCGCCACCACGCGACACAATTCCCGTCAGACGATTTTTGACGAGGGGGAGATGCTCGATCAAAATTCCAGCGTGAATCGTTTGATAGTCAACGCCCTGTTGAGCGTGCTTCTCGATAATGTGGAGAAAGTCGTCTGGAGTCAACGTCTCAATGTTACCGTGGACACTTTCTAACGCCTGATAGATGGGGACAGTGCCGATCGGGACGGGCGACGCTTTAATAATTGCCGTCCGAATCTCGTCAAGATTGCCGCCACCTGTAGACAGATCCATGACGGTATCTGCGCCATATTTCACCGCTAGGGTCAGCTTATCGACTTCTTCATCTAAATTTGATGAATTTGGCGACGCGCCAATGTTAGCGTTAACTTTGCACCGAGACGCAATGCCGATCGCCATCGGCTCTAAGTTGGGGTGATTGATATTGGCGGGGATGATCATCCGACCCCGCGCCACTTCGTCTCGAATTAACTCGGCTGGGAGATTTTCCCGTTGAGCCACAAAGTGCATCTCTTCGGTGATGATACCTTGACGGGCGTAGTGCATCTGAGACACGTTTTTGTGCCCGCTTCGCTTCGCGATCCAGTCTATCCGCATATTCGATTCCTCAAGATAAACAGCTTCCCTTCGCTGGCATTACCCAGTCTCAGGTTCTAAGGGTTTGTTCTCAGCCCTACTGGGCACCCCTAGCTTGAATGCTGATCCTACCATCCTCAGTTTAGGCTGAGCGGCAAACTCTAGAAATCCAACGATGCGGTGCTGTCTGTGCTCAGGAGATTAGACGGCTAGGAGAGGTGGTTGAGAAAGATCAGAAAATCTTTAGAAAAAAGGCTCACAGCCCTCTTACGCTCAGCTTGCAAACTCTGTAAAATTTCTTTAGAGTTAACCCCTCTACTGGATTAACTTGTAACAAAGAATAAACTGTTTTGTGTGCAAAAACGAACAATTATTCAGAAATACTAGCTATTTTTGCGTTTAACTTGTAACTAGGTGTTCTGCAATACCATCGCTTTATCTCAAACCGCTTCGTTTTTGAGAGCTTAAGCCTCTTGCTTCATCGTTGTGAAGTGATTTAAGAGAATTCGATCGCCTTCCCTAAAAGCAGGTCATAGAACTGCGATCGCAGTTCTCTTTTTTAAGTATTTTTACTTGCCTAATCCTAGCAAATTCTCGTACTACACTTGTTGTATGTGTAGTCTTCATCACTTGTCAAGACGAAATGACCGCCTTGGCAAGTGTTAAATTTTCAAGTAAACCTGACTTAGCTCCCTATAGGGATAAATCGCTCCGAAATCATTCGATCGCGGATCAAATTTAAAATCAAGGCTTCTAAATCTAGTTCGACATTTAGTAGGAGGTTTATATGCGGATTGCTCAAGTAGCCCCTCTGTGGGAGAGGGTTCCTCCGCCAGCTTATGGCGGCATTGAACTGGTCGTCAGCTTGTTGACCGATGAGCTGGTGCGACGCGGACATGAGGTGACGCTGTTTGCCTCTGGTGACTCGCTCAGTTTAGCAACCCTCGAATCGGTTCATAGTCGTGCCCTGCGCCAAGACCCAACTGTGAAGGAGTATTCGATTTACGAAATGCTTCAACTCAGCCAGGTTTATGATCAAGCACAAGACTTCGACCTCATCCATTCCCACATGGGCTGTGCCGCGTTGCCGTTCGCAAAATTTGTCAAAACGCCTACCATTCATACGCTACATGGCGTATTCACTTCCGATAACCAGAAGATGTTTCACCGATCGCGGCAGCAGCCCTTTGTGAGCATTTCAAACGCACAGAGAGATCCAGCACTCGGCTTAAACTGTGTCTCAACAGTTTATAACGGCATTGATGTCGATAGCTACAAGTTTTATGCCCAACCAGATGAGCCGCCTTACTTAGCATTCTTAGGTCGGTTGTCGCCCGAAAAAGGTCCTCATCTAGCGATCGAGATTGCCAAGCGCACAGGTTGGAATCTGAAAATGGCAGGAAAGATCGATATCGTCGATCGTGAATTCTACGAGCAAAAACTTGCGCCTCACATAGATGGTGAGCAGATCCAATATTTGGGTGAGGCGAACCACGTTCAGAAAAATACGCTGATGGGCAGTGCAGTCGCGACTCTATTCCCGATCACCTGGCGAGAACCGTTTGGGCTGGTGATGGTGGAGTCAATGGCAGCCGGAACGCCCGTGATTGGAATGCGATTAGGTTCGGCTCCTGAAGTGATTGCTCACGGCAAGACGGGTTTCTTGTGTGACACCGTAGATGAGTGCATCGCGGCGCTGAGTCGTATTCCTGAACTCGATCGAGCCGCCTGTCGTCAGCATGTGATTGACCAGTTTAGCGTCCAGAAAATGACGGACGGCTATGAGGCAGCATATCTCCAGATTTTAACGGGAAAATTGACGAGTAAAAATGGTCGTCTGCCTAGGTTAGCTGCTAATAGCAACATTAACTAAGGGGATCAAACGGGTCACTTTTTTCGTGTGTTGATGAGTCGGCAATCGTGAGTTTGCAGTTGTGGTGGTTAGTCGCCTGGTTTGAATAGTCCGTTTTCGATGAGTGAATTTGTCAGTTGTCGATCGTGACTAACCACTGGTTTATGAGGTGAAAATTATGGTGCTTTTAAGCGATAAGCGAAATGCGTCAAGTTCCACTTTTCTTGATCCCTTTAGTTCAGCGCGTTCTAAAGCTCCGAATCGACAGGCGATCGCGCTCATTTCAGATCATGGTGACCCTGCTGCTGATATTGGTCGAGAAGAAGCAGGCGGACAAAATGTGTATGTGCGTCAAGTGGGTGAAGCGCTAGCAAAATTAGGCTGGCAGGTCGATATGTTTACCCGCAAGACCAACGCTGATGATGCCACGATCGTCCAACATTCTCCCCATTGCCGCACGATTCGCTTAACGGCGGGACCTGAAGAATTTATTCCCCGTGATCGGTTGTTTGAATTCATGCCAGCATTCGTCGAGGCGTTTCAAACCTATCAAGCCAAGCATCACTATCCGTTAATTCACACCAACTATTGGATGTCTGCGTGGGTGGGTTTAGAAGTGCAGAAAACCCATAACATTCAGCTTGTAAATACCTATCACTCATTAGGTGCGATTAAGTATCAGTCGGTTCCAAATCGTCCGGCGATCGCCAACACTCGTTTAGACGTTGAACACCAGATTTTAGAGAAAGCTAACTGCACCGTTGCGACCAGTCCTCAAGAGCAAGAGGCGCTTCGGACGTTGGTTTCTAGCCGGGGACACATCGAAGTGATTCCGTGTGGGACAGACATCGAGAACTTTCATGTGATGCCAAAATCGGAAGCTCGATCGCAGCTAGGATTTCGACCCAATGAGAAAATTGTTCTCTATGTTGGACGTTTTGATCCGCGTAAGGGAATTGAAACCCTGGTTCGTGCCTGTGCTCACCTAAAAGCCAGTGCTGATAACGTCTGTTTGGTGATTGTCGGAGGGAGCGTTCCAACTCAACCAGATGGCGACGAGCGACTCCGAATTGAACGCATCGTGCAAGAGTTGGGATTATCAAACCGAACGACGTTTACAGGGCGGGTTGGACACGATCGCCTTCCGCTCTATTACACAGCAGCCGATGTGTGTGTGATTCCTAGTCACTATGAGCCATTTGGATTGGTGGCGATCGAGTCAATGGCGTGCGGAACTCCGGTCGTTGCGTCTGCGGTCGGCGGATTGAAGTTCTCGATCGTGCCTGAAGAAACCGGATTATTGGTTCCGCCTCAAGATATCGCTGCGTTTGCAAAGGCGATCGATCGCATTCTTGGAAATGATTTGTGGGCAACGAAGCTGAAACTTCGGGCATCTGAGCGGGTGCTGCGAAACTTTAGCTGGTCGGGTGTGGCGGCTCAGTTGAGTGACCTCTATCGGCGCGTCTTGGCACAATCGATCACTAATGAACTGCTGCTGCCTGGGCAGTTGGATGATTTGTCTGGGGCGATCGTCGTTCCTACCAAAACGCTGACCCAAGTTTTATAAAAAGGAGGCAGTTTGCAGAATCTCTGTTCTCAACTGCTTCTATAACGAGTAGGTTTACCTTGAATGATCATCACATCTGGATCAGTAAATGTATTGGATTAGGAATCCACAGGCGAATATCACTAAGCTGCCAACTGAGCGAAAGTGAACTACTGCAAGAAATCGCCATCATGCTCCATCAGCAGCAACGCATCCGACTCGAACAAGCCGCCCAACTCTCAGCGATCACTCGATCGACGACTTCGACCAAGTTCTCATTTCCCAAAGCGATTATCTTGAATGTCAAGAATCAAAGCAAATCGTCGATCGTGAACGTGAAATTAGATCCGTTCGCGATCGTGTACTTCAGTTTCGTACGATGTCCTTAGCGTCTTGTTATGGATATTTGTTCGATGCAGATTCTCAAGACTGATGTTCTCGTCGTGGGTGGCGGCACTGGAGGAACGGCAGCAGCGATTCAAGCGGCTCGACGCGGAGCCAATACGATTTTGGTCAGCGAGTTCTCCTGGCTAGGAGGAATGCTGACGAGCGCAGGAGTAACTGCCCCAGATGGCAACGAGTTAGCCGCCTTTCAAACCGGGATTTGGGGCGCATTCTTAAAAGAGTTGCAGCACCGCCAGCCAGAAGGGTTAGATAACGCCTGGGTAAGTTTTTTCACCTACGATCCGCGAGTTGGGGCAAATATTTTTGCCGATTGGGTTGCCAAACTCCCAAATCTGACCTGGATTCAGGCACAAACGCCCTCAGAGGTCTTGAAGGATGGTGATCGAGTCATCGGAGTCCGTTTTGCAGACTTCACGATCGTCGCCCAAATCACCCTTGATGGCACCGAGCTTGGCGATTTGCTGGCACTCGGAGACATCGCGCATCGCTGGGGCTGGGAGTTGCAGTCTGAATGGGGAGAACCCAGTGCGCCGATCTCACCCAACACGCTCACCAAAACCTATCCGGTTCAAGCGCCAACGTGGGTTGTCGTGCTTCAAGACTTTGACAAAAGACTGGCTCCAAAAATTCCAGCACCGCCTCACTACGATCGCGCAAAATTTACCCAAGCTTGGGCAGATCACGGAGCCGAAAGATTTTTGAACTACGGACGCTTGCCCGGAAACCGCTTCATGATCAATTGGCCGATCGCAGGCAATGATTATGGAGAAGGCGTTGAGCGACTAATCGGCACGGAGGCGGAGCGATCGCAATTCCTTCAAGAAGCACTCTGGCACACTCAAGGCTTTGCTCGCTTCATCCAATCTCAATTAGGACACATTGGTCTAGCAGCGGAGGTGTTTCCAGTCTCTCGATCAGAGGATAGTGCTTATGCTCTTCACCCTTATTATCGAGAGAGCCGAAGACTTGCAGGGTTAGTCACCGTTAGAGAGCAAGATTTATTACCTAAAGGACAGGTCGCCCCACTGCCGATCAAAGCCACGGCTCAAGGATGTGAGATTGCTGAAACGGTCTGCCAGTCGATCGCGATCGGCAACTATGTCAACGATCATCATTATCCTAGTGGCGATATTGCGTTAAAACCTAAATCAATTCGCTGGGGCGGTCGCTGGACAGGCACTCCCTTCACAATTCCCTATGGGGCTTTAGTGCCAGGAGTCACTGATGGTTTTTTAGTGTGCGAGAAAAATATCTCAGTTTCTCACATCGCGAACGGAGCGACTCGACTTCAGCCCACTGTGTTGGGGATTGGACAAGCCGCAGGGATGGCAGCCGCCTTGTGCATTGAGCAAGCTTGTCAACCCAGAGAATTGTCGGTGCGATCGCTGCAAACTGCTCTGTTAGAAGACCCGACCGCGCCTGCCGCCATCATTCCTTTTTTCAATCTCATTTCCCATCATCCTAACTGGCTCTACTGGCAGCACTATTACTTAGACGCTCCAGAGGCATACCCCAGTAGTGGATGTTGTCCAATTCGCACCCTATCTGCTCCATCGAACGCGATACCAAACTTCTCTGGCACGTTTCACCGCCACGCTGAGCAAGATTACACGATCGTCTTGGAGAACTTTAATGAACCGAATCAAGTCATAAAAGCCTGGGCTTTAGTCACCCTCAAGCCCGACATTAACCAACAGTTAGAGCAGTATAAACACGGAGACAAGATATTTATTAATGGTAGTATAAATTACAGTGGAAGCTGGATCTTGGTAGACTCGATCTCTTCCTCAGCCTTTCAAGGGAGGGGCTGAGGTGATAATTGCAGAATTTGGTACGTAGAATTACTGAATTCAAAAAAATCACATCAGTTCATCCTGATGCATCCATAGAAGGTCTGTATCTGTGAATAAGTACACCGAAACAGACCCAACCTATGCGTGCTCAAACCTCTATCACTCTAATCAGTTTGCTTCTCAGTTCCGTAGCGGTAGGTCTTCGCCAGGTTGAGTTTTTACCTGGATTGAAGCAGGTTTCTTTTACTTCTTTGCTGACTCACTCAGAGCCACGAAGCTACTATCTTGCCCACCGGGGAAGCGGACGGATTGAAGGTCGTTTTGATCCTCCGTTCAGTACTCAAGCCTTCGCTTAACTCCGGTTGACGTGCCGATTGTGTCCTGCTCCCTAAGATTTCTTGACATAAGCCAACCTAAAAATGGAAGCTCCTACCTTAGAGATTGCTTCCATTTTTTGCTTTCAATGGTCAATTGTTAACTTTTTAGACTAAATAGGAACAATTAATAATATCAATTAGAGATAAAGTGATAAAGAATGGCTCAAGCGACTGAGCATTGTCGTCTCTAAGCTCGCTCTGATCAATCAACTAACTCTAGAGATTCAATCATTTACGATCGCTAGAGTCTCCATAAATTTACAGATATAGTATGTATTACCTCCCTCGTAGATTCCTTCTGATATGATCAATGATCTCGATCTGATCAAGCTTCTTAGCCCTAGCGCGATGGATCAGATCATGCTTTACCTTGCCTTTAGTGCGATGCGGACAAGTGGACATCGACATGGCGCATTTCTAGATGCAGCCGCAACCGCCGCAAAATGCGCCATCTACACCACTTATTTAGAGCAAGACGGCAACCTGCGAATGACTGGGCATTTGCACCACATTGAGCCAAAGCGGGTTAAAGCGATCGTAGAAGAAGTCAGACAGGCACTCACTGAGGGAAGGCTGTTAAAGATGCTGGGTTCACAAGAACCTCGCTATCTCATTCAACTTCCGTATGTTTGGTTAGAGCAATATTCTTGGCAACCTGGGCGATCGCGGGTTCCAGGAACCAGTCTCAACTCCGATGAAAAACGCCACATTGAACAGAAGCTGCCGCCCAACTTGCCCGATGCTCAACTGGTCAACTCATTTCAGTTTCTCGACCTGATCGAGTTTCTTCATGCTCGCTCTCAAGAAGATCTGCCTCTAGATCAGCAGATGCCGATGAGCGAAGCCCTGGCAGAACACATTAAGCGTCGTCTGATTTATTCAGGCACCGTCACCCGCATCGACTCACCGTGGGGGATGCCATTCTATGCGCTGACCCGCGCCTCCTATTCACCCGATGATCAGGAGGAACGCGCTTATGTCATGGTAGAAGACACGGCTCGATTTTTTAGATTGATCAAAGACTGGGCAGACCGCCAAAATCAAGTGATGCGAGTTTTAGAAGAATTAGACATTCCACCAGACCGTATCGATCAGGCGCTCGAAGAACTTGATGAGGTGCTCCGCGAATGGGCAGACCGCTATCACAAAGATGGCGGCAAGCCCTTCGTCGTGCAAATGGTGGTTGGGTCTAGCGAGTGACCGACCTTAAGGCAAATCGGTGTTGCCCATGAGATAGCGATCGCACTCACGAGCCGCTCCACGACCCTCGTTAAACGCCCAAACGACCAGGCTTTGCCCCCGCCGACAGTCGCCAGCCGCAAACACTCCAGGAAGGCTAGTGATGTATTTGTCGTGGTCGGCTTTGACATTGCTGCGGGCATCTCGATCGACTCCCAGTGCATCTAAAAGGGGTTGTTCAGGTCCGAGAAAACCCATCGCTAATAAGACAAGCTGCGCGGGTAACACTTTCTCAGTGCCAGGAATGTGTTGCGGGATGAATTGTCCCTTCTCGTTTTTCCCCCACGTTACCTCGACGGTATGAACTGCTTTAACCTGTCCGTTTTCGTCGCCCTCAAAATGGGTTGCGGTCGTGAGGTAGCCTCGTGGGTCGTCGCCAAACTTAGCGGCAGCTTCTTCTTGCCCGTAGTCAAGGCGATAGACTTTGGGCCACTCAGGCCACGGGTTATCAGGAGTACGCTCTTGCGGGGGTTGAGGCAAAATTTCGAGTTGCACGAGGCTCTTGCACCCGTGACGCAGAGATGTCCCTACACAGTCGGTGCCCGTGTCTCCGCCGCCGATGATCACCACATCTTTGCCTGCGGCGGAGATAAAGTTGCCATTGCTGCTCTGATTTAAAACGGCTTTGGTGTTCGCGGTGAGAAAATCCATTGCAAAGTGGATGCCCTTTAACTCGCGACCTGCGATCGCTAAATCACGCGGCTTGGTCGCCCCGACACAAAGCACGACTGAATCAAAGACTTTGAGCAGCGTTTCGACGGGCAAATCTTTGCCGACCTCGGTGTTGCAAACAAAGGTCACGCCTTCCTCTTCAAGCACTTTGAGACGACGCAGCACGACTTCTTCTTTCTCAAGCTTCATGTTGGGGATGCCATACATCAGCAGCCCACCCGGACGATCGGCGCGTTCATAGACCGTGACCCAGTGCCCCGACTTGTTGAGTTGAGCCGCCGCCGAAAGTCCGGCAGGTCCAGAGCCAATGATGGCGACTTTCTTGCCTGTGCGTTTGACGGGCGGTTCGGGCTTGATCCAGCCTTCGCTCCAGCCTTTATCGGCGATCGAGCATTCAATATTTTTAATCGTGACAGGCGGATTGTTGATGCCGAGGACACACGAACCTTCACAGGGTGCAGGACAGACACGACCTGTGAATTCAGGAAAGTTGTTGGTTTTGTGGAGGCGATCGAGCGCTTCGTGCCACAGTCCGCGATAAACCAAATCGTTAAATTCAGGAATCAGATTATTCACAGGGCAACCGCTTGCCATGCCGCTAATCAAGGTGCCGCTATGACAAAACGGGATGCCGCAATCCATGCAGCGTGCGCCTTGAGTGCGGAGTTTGTCCTCTGGCATAGGCTGGTGAATGTCGTTCCAGTCTTGAATGCGATCGAGGGGCGATCGGTCAGAGGGCAACTCGCGCAGAAATTCGATAAAGCCGGTTGGTTTTCCCATGATAGTGTCTCAGAAGTGACGGTGATTAAGGAGGTCGGGACAGATGATTAAATAGGCAAGCTCAATTAGAGTCAACTCGTATGAGTGGGTTTCGGCTCTGCTCAACCCGCAGTTCTGGCTTTGAGCGTTGAGCGGAGCCAAAACGCGCCTTACAGGTTAGCTGCCGCCGATCCGGGCGACATCGCGGGAGTTTTCTTCAAAGGCGGCGGTCAGCGCGTCGTCACCACTTAAGCCAGCCGCGATCGCCGTAGAAATGGCTTGCAACACCCGCTTATAGTCCTTGGGCATTACCTTGATAAACTTGGGCAGCATATCATCCCAGTGGGCGAGAACTTTAGCGGCTTTTTGGCTTTGGGTATAATCGGCGTGCTGCTGGATCAGTTGCCGCAGATCGGCGATTTCTTCAGCATCTTCTAGGGTTTCGAGTCCGACCATTTGCGGGTTGCAGCGCGTCGCACAATCGCCCTGCTCGTCGAGAATGTAGGCAACGCCGCCGCTCATCCCCGCCGCAAAATTACGTCCGGTTTTGCCCAAAATCACGACTTTGCCGCCCGTCATATATTCGCAGCCGTGGTCGCCAACGCCTTCCACGATCGCGTTCACTCCAGAGTTACGCACTCCAAACCGTTCGCCCACCATGCCTCGGATGTAAACCTCGCCAGAGGTTGCCCCATAAAGCGCTACGTTTCCGGCAATGACGTTTTCTTCGGCGGCAAAGGTGGATTTTGACGACGGATAGAGGATGATTTTGCCACCACTCAAGCCTTTGCCGAGATAGTCATTGGCATCGCCTTCGAGTTTGAGGGTTACGCCTTTGGGCACAAATGCGCCAAAGCTTTGACCTGCACTGCCCTGAAAGTGAAGCTGGATGGTGTCTTCGGGCAAGCCGTGCCAGTAGCGTTTGGTGATCTCGTTGCCGAGAATGGTGCCGACCGCGCGATTCACATTCTTAATGGGTAATGTGGCTGAGACGGATTCGCCGTGCTCGATCGCGCCCTTACACAAGTCAAGTAGCACCGTTAAGTCAAGGGATTTGTCGAGTCCGTGATCTTGAGGAATCTGACAATAGCGACCCACCTCATCACCCACTTCTGGCTGGTAGAGGATTTTGGAGAAATCGAGTCCTTTTGCCTTCCAGTGCTCGATGGCTTGCTTTGGTTCGAGAACATCGGTGCGTCCGACCATTTCGTCGATCGTGCGGAAGCCCAGCTTTGCCATCAGTTCACGAACTTCTTGCGCGATGAAGGTCATAAAGTTGACCGTGTGGGCGGGATCGCCGGTGAAGTTCTTCCGCAGGAGTGGATCTTGGGTCGCAACTCCGACCGGACAGGTGTTGAGGTGACACACGCGCATCATGATGCAGCCCAGCGTCACGAGGGGAGCCGTCGCAAATCCAAATTCCTCAGCGCCGAGCAGGGCAGCGATCACGACATCGCGTCCGGTTTTCATCTGTCCATCAGTTTCGACGACGATGCGACTGCGGAGGTTATTCAGAACCAGGGTTTGGTGCGTTTCCGCGAGTCCGAGTTCCCACGGTAAGCCAGCGTGTTTGATCGAAGTTTGCGGAGATGCGCCTGTGCCTCCATCGAATCCAGAAATTAGCACCACGTCGGCGTGAGCTTTAGCGACCCCGGCTGCGATCGTGCCGACTCCCACTTCTGACACGAGCTTGACGCTGACTCGCGCGGCTCGGTTGGCGTTTTTCAAATCGTGAATTAATTCGGCGAGGTCTTCGATCGAGTAAATATCATGGTGCGGCGGTGGCGAAATCAGCCCGACTCCTGGAGTCGAGTGACGCACTTTGGCGATCCAGGGATAGACTTTTTTGCCCGGAAGTTGTCCGCCTTCTCCCGGTTTTGCGCCCTGTGCCATTTTGATTTGCAGTTCTCGCGCTTGAGATAGATAGAGACTAGTCACCCCAAACCGACCAGAGGCTACCTGTTTAATCGCGCTGTTCTTCGAGTCGCCGCGATCGTTCGTCCAAGTGTAGCGATCGGGGTCTTCGCCACCTTCGCCCGTGTTGGATTTACCCCCGATACGATTCATAGCGATCGCTAAGGATTCGTGTGCTTCTTGAGAAATCGAACCGTAGCTCATCGCCCCCGTTTTAAAGCGTTTGGTGATCGATTCGATCGATTCCACGTCCTCGATCGGGATCGATTCGCGCTGCTTAAATTCCAACAGTCCGCGTAGGGTATAGTGCTTTTGCCCTTGCTCATTGACTAGGGCAGCGTATTGCTTATAAGCGTCGTAACTGCCACTGCGAACCGCTTTTTGTAAAGTGTGAATCGTTTCGGGGCTGAAAAGATGCGACTCGCCTTCTTTGCGCCACTGATATTCGCCGCCCACATCGAGCGTGTGACCGTTGACCTCGCGATCGGGAAACGCATGGCTGTGACGCAACGCCGCTTCTTTGGCAATGACTTCGAGATCTGCGCCTTCAATGCGCGAAGCCGTCCGGGTGAAATATTTATCGACGATCGACTGATTTAGCCCGATCGCTTCAAAGATTTGAGCACCTCGATAGCTCTGAATGGTCGAAATTCCAATCTTAGAGGCAACTTTGGTCACTCCCTTGGTGGCGGCGTTGACATAGTTCTTACACGCCGTTTTGTTATCAATGTTGACTAGCAACCCCTGGTGAATCATGTCTGCCATCGACTCAAACGCGAGATAGGGATTAATCGCCCCGCAGCCGTAGCCAATCAGCATTGCATAATGATGCACCTCACGGGGTTCGCCCGATTCGAGGACGAGTCCGACTCGTGTGCGAGTGCCTTCACGAATTAAATGGTGATGCAGTCCCGCGACGGCAAGCAGGGCTGGAATCGGGGCTTTGTCTGAATTTACGCCGCGATCGGAAAGAATCAGAATATTCACACCTGCCGCGATCGCGTGATTTGCCTGAGCGCAAATCTCATCCATTGCCTGTTCCAGCCCAGTCGCGCCTGTTTTGGGATCGAACACGATCGGCAGCGTCACCGACTTGAATTCGCCCTCATCGATATGCTTAAGTTTCGCCAATTCCTCATTGCTAAGAATCGGCGTTTTGAGTTCGATCAGATGACAACTTTCTGGCTCTGGTTTGAGGAGATTGCGCTCTGAGCCGATCGTCGTTTCGGCTGACGTAATAATCTCTTCACGAATCGAGTCGATCGGCGGATTTGTAACTTGTGCAAATAGCTGCTGAAAATAGTCATACAGCAGTTTGGGTCGATCGGACAAAACGGAGAGAGGCGTATCGGCACCCATTGCCCCGATCGCTTCTACGCCGTCTCGTGCCATCGGAGTCAGCAACAGCCGCAAATCTTCAAAGCTATAGCCAAACGCCGTCTGACGCTGAATGAGCGGCGTGAACTCTTCATCTGTCTCTAAGGGTGCGTCTTTCACCGTAGCGAGTTCGACCATGTGCTGATTGATCCATTCGCGGTAAGGATGCTCGGTGGCAACCTGGTTTTTGATCTCGTCATCGGCAATGATGCGTCCTTCTTCCAGGTTGACGAGAAACATCCGCCCCGGTTCTAGACGACCTTTTAAGGCGACTCGCTCAGGCTCGATCGGCAGCACTCCCGCCTCAGATGCCATGATCACCAGATCGTCTTTCGTCACGTAATAGCGAGAGGGACGCAGACCGTTGCGATCTAGCACCGCACCGACCATCGTCCCATCGGTAAAGGCGATCGATGCCGGACCATCCCACGGCTCCATCAAACAGGAATGATATTCATAAAACGCTTTTTTCTCGTCGCTCATCGATTCGTGCGCTGTCCACGGTTCGGGGATCATCATCATCATCGCGTGGGGCAACGATCGACCCGATAAGACCAGCAGTTCTAGCGCGTTG
Organism: Phormidesmis sp.; assembly: GCA_965277365.1. Classification (GTDB taxonomy): domain Bacteria; phylum Cyanobacteriota; class Cyanobacteriia; order Leptolyngbyales; family Leptolyngbyaceae; genus Phormidesmis_A. The sequence goes on from CBDICO010000013.1 coordinate 638,172, forward strand.
TCGAAGATTGTGGAGTCGCTGCCCTCAACGTTGATCACAGGCTGAATCTTCTGCATGTCGTCGCCAAATAGGTCTGACTCAAACAGCGATTGACGGGCGTTCATCCAGTTGATGTTGCCGCGCATTGTGTTGATCTCGCCGTTATGCGCGATGTAGCGATAAGGGTGCGATCGCTCCCAACTGGGAAAGGTGTTGGTGCTAAAGCGAGAATGCACCAGCGCCAACGCGCTTTCGATGTCGGGATCGCTGAGTTCGGGGTAATATTGCCCGACCTGTGCGGTCATCAGCATTCCTTTATAAACGATCGTGCGGCACGAGAGGCTCGACGGATACCAGCACGAATCGATGTGCGTCGCTCGAATCGCATTATGCGATCGTTTGCGAATCACATAGAGCTTTCGTTCAAAATCGATGTCGTTCGCCAGACCCGCAGCGCGTTGAATAAACACCTGCTGCATAAACGGCTCACTTGATTTTGCCGTGTTGCCTAACGAAGAATTGTCTGTCGGCACATCGCGCCAGCCGAGCACCTTTTGACCTTCTTCTGCCACGATTTGTTCAAAAACCTGCCGACTCTTGGTGCGAGTGACCCGATCGGGCGACGCATAGATCATGCCCACGCCATACTGTCCCGCATCGGGCAGCACAATGTTGTCTGCGGCTGCCACTCGCTTGAGAAATTTGTGAGGCACCTGCATTAAAATGCCCGCTCCGTCTCCAGTATTGGTTTCACATCCACACGCACCGCGATGCTCAAGATTGACGAGAATGGTCAACGCTTGCTCGACGATCGCGTGTGACTTCTCGCCCTTCATGTGCACGATAAACCCCACACCGCAGGCATCGTGCTCGAACTGCGGATCATAGAGTCCCTGTTTTGGTGGCAGTCCGTTGCTATTCATTCAGATAAACCTAAGAGTGACGAAGTACAAAGTGAGCATCTAGAGCGCGGGATACCACAACTCCAGACATGGATCTTCTAACGAGAATAGTGGATCAGGTCAAGTCTTAATGAAATCGTCAGATCCAACAATTCAATCCTTTGCTCTTTTCTGGCTAGTTTAAGCAGTCTAGGTGAGCATCGCTGAACTTGAGATCGGTTTCAGCAAAGAGTTTGAGAAAGCAATATTTCTCCTCATTTCTTCAGTAGACGACACAATATGTAGCTTGTGAAATTTTTGTAACAAATGCTTACTAAATCATCAAGCCATTAAAAAAACTGCTGTTCTATAGAGAACAGCAGCAATGAGAGCAAAGTTAAAGGTTTAAGCAGGCCGGGTCGATCGCAGTTTGACGACTCTGAAGTTTGTGTGGTCTTTCAAGAATCTAAATACAAAGTGGCACAGCTTACTGAAAGTCAACTTCGTAATTTCACCAAGTTTGCAGAAGCTTTAAGGATTTTGACTGCACAAATACCGAGAAAACCCCAAACTTTCTCAAGCCTGTCAGAGTTTCTGCGGGATGAGACTCGATTGAACATCACCGATTCTGAAGCGCATCGTCAACTGGGGATCTAAAATAGAGAGAGTTGCGTTTGGCGAGTGGCATTTATCGAGACTGTCTACGGAAATCTTCAAGGCTTAAAGAGCAGTCAGCTTAAGCAGTTGCAGCGCTTATATCATCAGCGCTTACCGGGCGATCGCATCACGACCTCAGAGTTTGCCCAACGACTGGCAGCCATTAGCACCGAGATCGCTCAACCTGTTTGTGCCTATATCAATCGTCGCGGGCAGGTGTTGCGTGTTGGAGTTGGGAACCCGCGCCAAACTCAGATTCTTCCAGCAGAGTTGCCGCGCTATGGAGCAGAAAGGCTATGCGGCATCCGGTGTGTCGCAACCCAGCTTAAGCAAGACCCTCCGGGCGAGTCGGCACTGACGGCGATGGCAATGCAGCGATTAGATGCACTCGTAACATTGACCCTCACAGGAGGCGGGTTTGAGCGGCGCGGTGGGGGTGCAACAGGCTACATCAAAGGGGCATATCTGGCGCATTTAGTGCCGCACCCAGAAGCCACTTGGACAGTTTCGCCTATTCTCAACTTAGACGAAATCGCCGAGCAAGATTTAATTGAATTAGTCGAAGGGCTAGAAGCTGAGTTTCGACGCGAATATACGGCTCAACAGGTCGATCGTGATCACGATCAGGTGCTAGTCGTCGGGTTACTGACGGACAACCGATCGCAGCAAGCTTTTCGAGATGGGTTGGCAGAATTAGGGCGGCTGGTCGAAACGGCTGGGGGAGAAGTCTTACAAACGTTAAAGCAAAAGCGTCCGCGTCCCCATCCTCAAACCGTCGTCGGTGAAGGCAAAGTGCAGGAGATTGCGCTCACAGCCCAGACGATCGGGGCAAGTTTGGTCGTGTTCGATCGCGATCTCTCTCCTACTCAAGTTCGCAATTTAGAGGCGTTGATTGGGGTGCGAGTGGTCGATCGGACGGAGGTGATTCTTGACATTTTCGCCCAACGTGCCCAGTCCGGCGCAGGAAAATTGCAGGTCGAACTGGCACAACTTGAATATCGTCTGCCTCGGTTATCGGGTCGAGGTCAAGCGATGTCTCGATTAGGCGGTGGAATTGGAACTCGCGGTCCAGGTGAAACCAAGTTAGAGACGGAGCGACGATCGATTCAGCGTCGGATTACGCGATTGCAGCAAGAAGTGACGCAGCTTCAGGCGCATCGTGCTCGAATGCGGCAGCGTAGACAGCACGAAGAAGTGCCCTCGGTCGCAGTGGTTGGCTACACCAATGCTGGAAAATCCACACTGCTGAATGCCCTCACCAATGCCGAAGTTTACACGGCTGATCAGCTATTTGCGACGCTTGATCCGACGACTCGGCGGCTGAAGGTGATTGATTCGGTGAGTCAAGAATCGACTTCGCTGCTTTTGACCGATACGGTGGGGTTTATTCACGAGTTGCCCTCGTCGCTGGTTGATGCGTTTCGCGCCACGTTAGAGGAAGTCACCGAAGCCGATGCTCTGCTGCATGTGGTGGATTTGTCGCACCCAGCTTGGCAAAATCAGATCCGATCGGTGATGAAAATCTTGTCAGAAATGCCGATCGCGCCCGGTCCGGTACTGCTGGTGTTTAACAAAATCGATCAGGTGGATGGTGAAAATCTGAGTCTGGCACAAGAAGAATTTCCGCAAGCGGCATTTATTTCTGCCAGCGATCGTCTGGGGTTAGAAACGTTGCGGCAACGGTTATGTCAATTGGTGATATACGCGGGAGCCGTGCGGTAGAGACGTTTCGGTAGAACGTTATAACATTCGCCGAACGTCTCTACTCCTTCGGAACGTCTCCTCCACATTCGTTGGAGCGTCTCCATCAATGACACCGCTCAATGGATTAAATATCAAATCGGTGTCGGTTACCCAAGGGCATAGAGATGTTTACCCAATAGCGTGGGGACGTTCCACCGAAACGTCTCTACAGAGAGGGTGGGTTCAAAACGTTGAACGAAGGGGATGAGATGGAAGACGTTTGATCGAGAATCAAATCCTCCTCATCTCAAATCGGAATCGTTTCAAGTTTCTTCCTCAAGATCCCATTTTTAGTGTTTAAAACTTAACGTTTCTTCCTATCCTTGCTCTCTTGCCGCCCTATCTGCTCAGTCCTCTCTATTTAAAGTTATCAAATCTTCGGAATGGATAAAACCGCAACAATTCTGTAAATGAAAGCCTCTACAATGAGTTGGATTTAAACTCAACGGCTCTAACTTCACCATGCCTCGTCGCCAAGACCTCCACAAAATTCTGCTCATCGGCTCCGGTCCTATTGTGATTGGGCAAGCCTGCGAATTCGACTATTCCGGTACTCAAGCCTGCAAAGCGTTGCGAGATGAAGGATATGAAGTGGTTCTGGTCAACTCCAATCCAGCGACTATCATGACCGACCCAGAAACCGCCGATCGCACCTACATTGAGCCGCTGACTCCTGAATTAGTCACCCTGATTATCGAACGAGAACGCCCCGATGCGCTCTTACCCACGATGGGCGGACAAACGGCACTCAATCTCGCGGTCGCATTAGCAAAGAATGGCACTCTCGACAAATACAACGTCGAACTGATCGGCGCGAAGCTTCCGGCGATCGAGATGGCTGAAGATCGCAAGCTCTTTAAAGAAGCAATGGGGCGGATCGGTGTCGCGGTCTGTCCGTCTGGTCTCGCAGAAACTCTAGAAGAATCTCGCGTGATCGGGCAGCAGATTGGAAGTTATCCCTTGATTATTCGTCCCGGCTTCACGATGGGCGGAACCGGGGGCGGCATTGCTTACAACCAGAAAGAATTTGAGGAGATCGCCCAGACAGGTTTAGATGCCAGTCCGACTTCTCAGATTTTGATTGAGAAATCTCTGCTCGGCTGGAAGGAGTATGAGCTAGAAGTGATGCGCGACCTTGCCGATAACGTCGTGATCATTTGCTCGATCGAGAACATTGACCCGATGGGCATTCACACAGGCGACTCGATTACGGTAGCTCCGGCGCAAACGCTGACAGATAAGGAATATCAACGGCTGCGGGACGCATCGATCAAGATCATTCGCGAAATTGGGGTCGAGACGGGCGGATCTAACATCCAGTTTGCGATCAATCCGGTGACAGGTGAGCTAGTCGTGATCGAGATGAATCCGCGTGTATCGCGCAGTTCGGCGTTGGCATCCAAAGCGACTGGATTTCCGATCGCGAAAATGGCAGCAAAACTCGCCGTTGGCTACACGTTAGACGAGATTCCCAACGACATTACTAAAAAGACTCCTGCCAGCTTCGAGCCGACGATCGATTATGTCGTCACCAAAATTCCCCGCTTTGCCTTTGAGAAATTTAGTGGTTCCTCTCAAGTTTTGACCACCCAAATGAAGTCTGTGGGTGAGGCAATGGCGATCGGACGCACCTTTCAAGAATCGTTTCAAAAGGCACTTCGCTCGTTAGAAACAGGACGTGCGGGTTGGGGCTGCGATCGTCAAGAAAAGCTTCCCAGTCTCGAACAAATTCGGGCAGGACTTCGCACCCCCAACCCCGATCGCATCTTCACCGTGCGCCACGCCATGCAGATGGGCATGACTGTTGACGAAATTTATGAGTTAACTAACATCGATCCCTGGTTTTTAGACAAGATGCACGACTTGCTGGAGACTGAAAAGCTGCTCAAACGCACGACGTTGCAAAGTCTTGACAAAGCCCAGATGTATTCCATCAAACGGCAAGGGTTTAGCGATCGTCAAATTGCCTTTGCCACCAAAACTCATGAGAACGAAGTTCGCGCTTATCGTAAGTCTCTCGGCGTGATCCCCGTCTATAAAACCGTAGACACCTGCGCGGCTGAATTTGAGGCACTGACTCCTTACTATTATTCTGCATACGAAGCAGAAACCGAGGTGCTGCCGTCAGACAGGCGCAAAGTCATGATTCTCGGCGGCGGACCCAATCGAATCGGGCAGGGCATTGAGTTTGATTATTGCTGCTGTCATGCGTCGTTCTCGCTCCGTGCTGATGGATTTGAGACGATCATGGTTAACTCAAACCCCGAAACTGTTTCAACCGACTACGACACCAGCGATCGTCTCTATTTTGAGCCGTTGACTCAAGAGGATGTTCTCAACATCATCGAAGCGGAGAACCCCGAAGGTGTGATTATCCAATTTGGCGGACAAACTCCGCTCAAGCTAGCAGTTCCCCTTCAAGAAGCGCTCAAGTCTCAAACTCAAACCAAAATCTGGGGCACCTCACCCGACTCGATCGACACCGCTGAAGACCGAGAGCGATTTGAAAAGATTCTCCGCAAACTCAACATCCAACAACCCCCCAACGGACTCGCCCGTAACTATGAAGCTGCCCGAGAAGTCGCCCAGAGAATTCAATATCCCGTCGTGGTTCGTCCGAGCTATGTGTTGGGCGGTCGAGCGATGGAGATCGTCTACTCCGACTCCGAGCTAGAACACTACATGACCTACGCCGTTCAGATCGAACCCGACCACCCGATTCTGATCGACCACTTTTTAGAGAACGCGATCGAGGTGGATGTAGACGCGATCGCTGACATGACCGGGCACGTCGTGATCGGCGGCATCATGGAGCACATCGAACAAGCGGGCATTCACTCTGGAGACTCGGCGTGTTCGATTCCGTCAATCACTTTGTCGGAGCCAGTTCTCAATCAGATTCGCACTTGGACGATCGAGCTTGCCAAAGCCCTCAACGTGATTGGGTTAATGAATATCCAGTTTGCGGTACAGGGCGATCAGGTGTTTATCTTAGAAGCGAATCCTCGTGCGTCGCGCACTGTCCCCTTCGTGTCGAAAGCGATCGGGCATCCCCTCGCTCAAATTGCCGCTCGGGTCATGTCTGGCAAAACCCTAAAAGAGTTGAACTTCACCGAGGAAATCATTCCTAAACACATTTCCGTCAAAGAAGCCGTTTTGCCCTTCGACAAGTTCCCCGGCACTGACACTATTCTCGGACCCGAAATGCGATCGACTGGGGAAGTCATGGGCATCGATACCGATTTTGGCAAAGCCTTCGCCAAGGCAGAACTTGCCGCCAGTCAACGTTTACCGCTCAAGGGCACTGTGTTTGTCTCGATGAACGATCGTGAAAAATCGGCAGTCGTTCCAGTCGTCAAAGACTTGATGAGTTTGGGCTTCAAGGTCGTTGCTACTGAAGGCACCCGCAAAGTCTTAATTAAAAACGGGTTAGAAGTCGCTCTGGTGCTCAAACTTCATGAGGGCAGACCCCATGTGCTTGACTCGATCAAAAATGAGCAGATTCAACTCATTATTAATACTCCGACGGGTAAAGAAGCGTTGACCGACGATCGCTTGATTCGTCGCACGGCACTGAGCTACAAAATTCCGATCATCACCACGATCGCAGGGGCAAAGGCTACGGCGGCTGCCATCCGATCTCTTCAGTCTCAACCACTCACAGTCAGATCGCTGCAAGAATACCTTCAGTAGAAACACGCAGAACGCACTACAATGGATGGTTTTGTCAATTGACACCGATTTCATCCAGGTCGGGTGTCGCTCAGCTCAGCCGTCAGCTTTTTCTTTTTCTATAATTTTTTTGCGAAAGTCCCTACCCTCACCCTAAATTCCTCTTCCACTCTTGAGAGAGACTTTGAAATCTGGCTCCCTTTCTCCGACGCTTGGGAGAAGGGGTAGGCAAATAAGGGCATCTTGGGACTTTTGCAAGAAGTTTTTCTGTTTTGTGTGATAGAAGTTACACTGAAACGACAGCTTCTATCACTAGGCAGATGTAATTTACGACCCGATCGGAGTATCTCTATAAGATGAGTCGCCCAGAAAAAACCGAATCGCTAGTTCACCTTACAACTTAATTTAATAGACAAAAGCTTAAAAAATATCAGCAAATCATCAAGAATTTATGGCTAACCTCAGCAAATATCAGAAATCGAGCAATTCTGTCTCAAACGATGCAGTCGTCGGATAGGTTTCTGAGTAGGCTACCGATACGTTAAAGACTCTAAGACAGCCCGATAGCTTTTTCAGCCTTTCACCTTCACGCTGAACTAATGTCTCTCAGGATCTTTACTTTTGTTAACAAGTTCAGACATAATCTTAATAGAGCCTCACACCTTTTAGAAAACGTTATAGAGATGCGCTTCGTCAGGCAGCGAGTAAAGACAGATTTCTCTACTGCCGCGAGTCATTCAATTCTCGAATAACTGTCAATCAGGTTATCTAGCTCCCTCTCGGTCACTCTACATCCACTTTTTATCAGGGCTATTGTCGCTTTCAGGTCACTCTACGACTACTTATAACTCGTCATTTCTATCCAATCTAGCGTTATGAAGACAGTCCAAACTCCAACTGATTCTGTTCGTGCTTATCTGCGCGAAATTGGTCGTGTTCCCCTACTCTCCCACGAGCAGGAAATTCTCTACGGCAAGCAGGTGCAGCGACTTTCGTTGATCAACCGTGTCAAAGAAGAGATGGCTCTGACGCTCGATCGTGAACCTAATCTGTCGGAATGGCTCGAGCAAACTGGGTTATCTGAAGCTGAAATGCAGCAGACGATCGCTGATGGTGAAACTGCCAAGCGTCGCATGGTAGAAGCCAATCTGCGTCTCGTCGTCTCCGTCGCCAAAAAATATACCAAGCGCAACGTAGACCTGATGGATTTGATCCAGGAAGGCACGATCGGGATGCAGCGCGGCGTTGAGAAATTTGATCCCACTAAAGGCTATCGGTTTTCAACCTACGCCTACTGGTGGATTCGGCAGGCGATCACCCGCGCGATCGCCGAAAAAGGACGGACGATCCGCCTCCCCATTCACATTACCGAGAAACTCAACAAAATTAAGAAAGCTCAACGAGCACTGACTCAAAAATTAGGGCGGGCGGCTACGGCTGCGGAACTGGCGATCGAACTTGAGTTGACTCCTCGACAAGTGCGGGAATATTTAGAGCGGGCGCGTTCTCCTCTCTCTCTAGATCTGCGGGTGGGCGATAATCAGGATACTGAACTCGGCGAACTTCTCGAAGATACTGGACCTTCCCCAGAAGATTTTGCCGCTCAAACCGCACTCCGTAATGATCTGGAGACTCTGATGGCAGATCTCACCCCTCAGCAGCGCGAAGTTTTAGCACTCCGTTTCGGCTTAGAAGATGGAAAAGCCCTGACTTTAGCGAAAATTGGGGATCAGCTTAACATCAGCCGTGAACGAGTCCGTCAAATTGAGCGCGAGGCACTCACTAAGCTCCGCAAGCGCAAAGGCGACATGGGAGAATATTTGGCAAGCTAAACTCGTAGCATCCCCCTCGATCGGTTCGGTTTCACCTACTTACATTGCCCCTTTCTGTTGTTAAAGTAGGTCTAACAAAAGTTGATTCCGTCCTCTGAGTGAGGTTGATAAACGTGAACGATACATCCAATCAAGTTCCAGAATTCATCAAAAATGGCGAGTCTGGCGTGCTGTGGCAATACGTCCAGTCTCTCAGCCCTGAAACGATCGCTCAGCTTTCAAAGCCGTCTTCTGCTGATGTATTTCAAGTCGTTGAACGCAACATCATTGGCTTGTTAGGTGGTCTGCCTTCTGATAATTTTGATGTCAGCATCACTACGAGCCGTGAGCATCTAGGTCGGCTCCTGGCATCTGCAATGATGAGCGGTTATTTTCTCCGCAACGCCGAACAGCGCATGACGTTTGAGGCTGCTTTTCAAGTCGCTGATAGCACGTCTGACCCTCGGTAATTCGTCGCTTTAACTCCTGACGAGCCTTCGCTTTGGGCTGCCTAACGTGAAATTTAATCGAATAGCGGCAGATCGCCCCGATGGTCTGCCGCCTTTTGCAGTTTTAGAGTTACGTACCTCTCTTCTCGCCTGGTATTCCCAATTTGGGCGTGACCTGCCTTGGAGACAAACCCGCGATCCCTACGCGATTTGGGTTTCTGAGATCATGCTTCAGCAGACGCAGGTGAAAACGGTGCTGCCCTACTTCGATCGCTGGAGGTCGCAATTTCCCACTGTGCAAGCTCTGGCAGCAGCAGATCTTCAACACGTTCTCAAAGCCTGGGAAGGACTGGGATATTATGCCCGTGCCCGAAATTTGCACCGAGCCGCTCAAATCATCGTGCAGCAGCATCACGGAGTTTTTCCAACCGAGTTAGACGCGGTGCTGGCACTGCCTGGAATTGGACGCACCACGGCGGGAGGCATCCTCAGTGCAGCTTTTAATCAGCCGTTGGCAATTCTGGATGGAAACGTCAAGCGCGTCTTGGCGCGACTGATTGCGTTAAACGTTCCAACTGCTAAAGCGTTGCCGAGACTCTGGACGCTTTCTCAGAATTTAGTTGACCCAAACAACGGGCGAGATTTTAATCAGGCGTTTATGGATTTGGGCGCAACGGTTTGCACACCTCACAATCCCGCTTGCTTAGTTTGTCCGTGGCAGAGTCACTGTCAGGCTTACAATTTAGACATGCAATCTCAAATACCAATGTCAGAAACTCGTGCCCCCGTGCCTCACAAACAGATTGGCGTTGCGGTGATCTGGAACGACCAGGGACAGATTTTAATCGATCGCCGCAAACCAGACGGCTTACTCGGAGGGTTGTGGGAATTTCCGGGCGGCAAAGTTGAGGGTGAGGAAACGATCGCAGCCTGCATTCAGCGCGAGATTCGAGAAGAGTTAGGCATTGAGATCACGGTTGGCGATCGTCTTATTGTCGTCGATCATACCTACAGCCACTTTCGGGTGACACTGAACGTCCACAATTGCCAGCATTTGAGCGGAGAACCCCAGGCGATCGAGTGTGATGAGATTCGCTGGGTGACATTAGCAGAGTTTGACCAGTTCCCATTCCCCAAAGCAAACCTACAAATTATCAAAGCACTACGCCAGAGTAACGCGCAATTTTCCCACCCTCCTCTAAAATGAAGAAACATTGCTAACGCTGAGAAACTATGGCTGCTAACGTTGAGATTTACATCTGGAGTACGTGTCCTTTCTGCATTCGTGCCAAAGCCTTGCTGGATGGCAAAGGCGTTAATTACACCGAATATAATCTCGACGGTGATGAACCCGGGCGAGCAAAAATGTCTCAACGAGCCAACGGCAAGCGATCGGTGCCTCAAATTTTCATCAATGACCATTACATCGGCGGCTGTGATGATATTCATGCGCTCGATCGTCAAGGAAAATTAGACCCATTGCTGCAAGCCAGCTAGACCGATTTAACGCTGCCCAAGGACATAATTGTGAAATTTGCATTTATCATCGATCCCATCCAGCGGCTTGACCCGACTCACGACACCAGCGTTTCCATTATGGAAGCCGCACAAGAGTTGGGGCACGAAGTTTGGGTTACTCAGGCAAATCGATTAAGCGCGATCGACAGCAAAGCCTGGGCAATGTTAGAGCAGGTGCATCTCACCCCGGTGAAACTGGTTGACGGTCGCTGGGTGACGATCGAGTCCTGGTTCTCTCTAGACGCGCCGACGTTTCGTCCGCTTGAAGAGATGGATGCAGTTTTTATGCGAACCGATCCCCCTGTAGATACGGCTTATCTCTATGCGACTTACATTCTGGACTACATCGACCCCGCTAAGACGCGAGTCTTGAATTCGCCGAGTGGCATTCGAGCCGCTAATGAGAAAATGTATGCGCTGCAATTCACCGAGGCGATTCCTGAAACGATCGTCAGCCAAGACAAGTCAGTAATTCGGCAATTTCTAGAGAAAAAAGGAGCGGCAGTTCTCAAACCCTTGGGCGGAAAAGCTGGAGAAGGCATTCTCTTTTTAGAACCGAGCGATCGTAACTTCAACTCGCTGATTGAAATCAGCACCCTTCAGGGCAAACTGCCTGTGATGGTGCAGACTTATTTACCCGAAGCAAAAGAGGGCGACAAGCGAATCATTTTACTCAATGGCAGCCCGATCGGAGCCGTAAACCGCATCCCGACCGGAACTGACTTTCGAGGCAACATGGCAGTGGGCGGACGAGTCGCATCGGTGGGGATCACTGAGCGAGAACACGAGATTTGCGCTCACCTCGCGCCCACCTTACAGCGAGACGGACTGGTATTTGTTGGCATTGACGTGATCGGGGGCTACTTAACCGAAGTCAATGTCACCAGCCCAACTGGAATTCGTGAAGTCGATCGACTCAATGACGCACGCCTCGCTTATCAAGTCATCAAATGGCTTGTGGAGCCTGATCAGAGCCATTGATTTTTGAGCTTTGAGACCCCATGTTATAATTCTTTAGACAGGGAGTAGCATGTGATAGAAGACGACTCAGGCGACTTGCGATCAAAGATCGCTTACGTCACAGAGCGATTCCAACGGCAAGCTTTTTCAGAATCAGCAGATGGTGGAGTCCAATAAACGGCAAAAGCAGATTTGGACATGGCTCACTCAAGCAATTCGGAAAGGAGGTCGAGTTTGGATCACCGCTTCCGGAGTTGCAGGCTGTGTGATTGCGTTGCGTCTGATAGGGCTGCTGCAACCCTGGGAACTAGGAGCATTAGACGAGTTTTTTCGGTTGCGTCCCCTAGAGCCGATCGACAATCGCATCGTCATTGTCGGACTGAATGAATCAGATGTACAGCGCTTTAGTTGGCCCATTTCAGACACGACCTTAACGCAACTGCTGCGAAAGGTTGAGACCGCTAAACCGCGTGCGATCGGACTCGATCTGTATCGAAATTTGCCAAGTGGATCAAGTCAGTCGGCCTTGACTAAGACGTTTCGTGACATTCCACACTTGATTGGAGTCGAGCAATTCAAAGACCGCGAGAATGATGGAGTCGCCCCGCCTCCAGTCTTAGCTGAACTCGGTCAAGTGGGCTTTAATAACGTTATTTTTGACCCCGATCGCAGAGTTCGACGATCGTTTCTCTACTGGAAAAAGCAGTCAGACAGCAACCTCTATAAGAGTTTCTCTCTAAAGCTGGCGCTAACTTATCTCAAAGCAAACGGCATTGAAGAACAAGCCGCTGCCGAGAACTCTCACTATTTACGCCTTGATCGAGCCGTATTCCCCCAGTTTCGCTCTGATGATGGCGTTTACATCCAGGCAGACGACGGGGCATATCAAACTCTGGTCAATTTCCGAGGTCCGTCACGTCGCTTTCGCATCGTTTCGGTGGCAGACGTTTTAGATGGGCGAGTCTCAGCCGAAGGGCTACGAGATCGCATCATCTTAATTGGCTCAACCGCGACGAGTCTAAAAGACTTGATTGCGACTCCTTACAGCGGTTCTTGGACAAAAGCCCCAGAACTGATGGCAGGAGTTGAACTGCAAGCGAACTTTATTAGTCAAATCATCAGCACAACGCTCGACGGACGAACCCTACTTAAAGTTTGGGTTGAGCCTGGAGAGTGGCTATGGATTTGGGTTTGGTCGTTTGTGGGAACCCACTTGAGTTGGTGGTTACGATCTCCTAGACGCTCAGTGTTGGCAATTGGAGCGCTGGGTGTGGGATTGACGATCGGTTGCTATCTGGCATTTTTGCAAGGGTGGATTGTGCCTGTGGTGCCTCCTCTGGTGGCGCTATGGCTATCAGCGATCGTAATTATCAGCTATATTGCTCACTCGGAAGAAGAACTTCAGCGATCAAAAGAATTTTTGCATCGCATCATTAATACTATTCCTGATCCCATTTTTGTCAAAGATAAAAATCATCGTTGGATAGTTTTAAACGAGGCATATTCAAGGTTTTTAGGAAAGCCGATCGAGGAGTTAGTCAACAAATCTGCTTATGACGTATTCTCTAAACACGAAGCAGATGTTTTTAGACAGCAAGATGAACTCGTCTTTAAATATGAAAATGAGGTTGAGCACGAAGAGGAATTTACCAGCTTAGATGGCATCACGCATCAGATTGCAACCAAGCGATCGCTGCATAAAGATGCTGCCGGAAATCTATTTTTAGTCGGCGTTATTCGAGATATTACTCAACGCAAAACGATCGAAGAAGAGCTACGTCGTACCACAGCAGAGTTATCACAATCAAATGCAGAATTACGCCTGTCGCAAGATCGTTTGAACTATCTGGCAAATCACGATTCTTTAACCGGATTGCCCAATCGCAACCTTCTTTATGATCGCCTGACCGAGTGCTTAGATTGGGCGACTATCAACACTCAAACGGTGGCATTAATGTTTTTAGATCTGGACGGTTTTAAGAAAATTAATGACACTTATGGTCACGGAGTGGGAGATGTGCTTCTGCAAGCAGTGGCAAAACGGCTTAATAACTGTTTAAGAACGAGTGACTTGGTGGCTCGCCTTGGTGGAGACGAGTTTTTAATCATTTTGCCTGCGATTCTAAATGTGCAGGATGTGACCCGGATTGCTGAAAAAATTTTGACAACCCTCTCCCAAGCATTTGCGATTTCAGGGCAAACAATTTTTGTGACTACGAGCATTGGAATCAGTATTTTTCCTCACGATAGTGAAGAGATTGAGATTCTCATTCAGCAAGCCGATGAAGCAATGTATCGGGCAAAAGAGTTAGGCAAAAATCAATCGATGTTTGCATCAAAAGACCACAAAATCGAGTAGAGACGTTTCGGTGGAGCGTCTCCACAGCATCGAGTCAACGCATCATGTTTGAATGCGATCCGTCGTCGGTCATGACACAAAATTGGTGAGAGTTCCACCGAAACGTCTCTACAGCATCGGATAAATGCGCGATCGGGATCAAATCCGATATTAGTCTGCGGTTCGAGTTAGCAGCACCGGACAGTTGGCATAAACCCGCACATAATCTGAAAGAGACGTTCCTAACAATCGATCGAGGTCAGGCAACCCCTTAGCGATCGAGGGGCGACGCTCAGGAGAGCCAATCATCAGCAAATCTGCTTTATCGTCTTCTGCAAGGCGACACAGCGCTTCCCCAGCTTTTCCTGAAGCTAAAATGCTGCGATAGGCGACTCCTGCTTTCTTTACGTCAGAAACTGCCGCTGCCAAACTGGGCTCTTTTTCTGCATCGGCTCCTGTCTTCTCAATTCCTTTAGCATTAGAATCGACATGCACCAGAATCAATTGCCCACCTTTGATGTCGCGAACCAGAGACAACGCCAGCTTTAAAGATTGCTTGGAAGACGCAGAACTATCGATCGCCACCATCACCTTATTAATTTTGCGGACATAAATATCGTCTTTGACCAGCAACATCGGACTCGACGATAGCTGAAACACATATTGACTAACTGAGTTTTCTAAGATTGCAACCAGCCGCTTTAAGCCACGAGACCCCATAATAATCAGGTCGGTGTTGAGTTCTTCGGCAACTTTGCACACCACGTCTTTTGGTTCTCCTTGACGCAAGACGGCAGCGACATGATCAGAGTCTAAATTGAGCGACTGAATCGCCTTTGCCAGCACTCTGCCACCTTCCTCCCATTTCTCCGCCATTGCATCTGCTGAGACTTGAGCCGGAACTACATGCAGCACGGTCACAAATGCTCGTTGAATGGCAGGAATCTCTAGCAGCGCTTTGAGCATTGCTGCAGATTGTCCGGTTCCTGAGTCAGCCAGCAAAATTCTTTCTATCATAAGTTTGCCTCACCAGTGATTCACTTAATTCGCTCTGATCGTATTTAAGATCGCCCCCTTGACCCATTTTGCAAAACGTTGCAATGGTTCACAATTGGCGGCTAGACAGCCATAGGTTTAAGATACTAGGGGTGATTTTTAGGAGAGTGGGTGACGTGTCAGAACAACCACAATTATCGACGACTAACATCGTTCAGCCTAAACTGAAAGTAGCTGCGATCGATTGGTTTGACTACCCAGTGAGAACGTTTCCGCATCACACCGATTATGCAGGGGGCGCGTGGCACGGCACCTATTTGGTGTGGCTAGAGGAGGCGCGGGTTGAGTGCCTGCGATCGATGGGCATTGACTTTGCTGAACTGGTTGCCTTGGGCTGCAATCTGCCTGTGATGGAATTGTCAATTCGCTATCATCAGGCGATTCGGATGGGAATGGATGCGATCGTTAGAACCCGCATCGCAGATATGGAAGGCGTTCGGATTAACTGCGACTCTCAGATTCAATCTTTAGAGGGCGACATTCTCTATGCAACGGCACGGGTGACGCTCGTTGCGGTTGATCTGACAAAAGGAAAAATCATGCGCCAGTTGCCGTCATCGGTGAAGGATGCTCTGATGAGAAGATAGTGCTATCGCTTGATTACCATCTGCCACAAATATTGTCCAAACTCCCAGACTTGCTGAAGCAGTTTGTCGGCTCCGATGCCAAAAACAAATTGCATCACCAGCACGATCGCGGCGATCACGAGCGCAGTGCTGACCGTTGCCTTCACAACTTTGATCAGCCAGGTGAAGACCAGGACGGAAATGACGATCGCGGCGGCAACAAGAATCAGGTTCATAGGCTAAATCACTGACTGTATTGCTGACTCTACATCAAATCTGATGAAAGTTTCGGGTGGTTTGAGAAAAATCTGTGTGATGGAGTTCAGCGTGATCAAATCGGGCGTTGAGTAAGTTTGCGCCTTTAAAGGACGTGGTAGATAGGAGTTGGAGCGATCGCAGAATCTGTTTGAGCGAGTTTAGAGTTAACCCGACAAAAATGAGAGACGCGATCGCAGCCACTGTTCCTACTCCAATCTGTTGAGCACTGAGATGAATACTCGCGGTCGCGCCTGATAAAAAAGCAGCGCCGTATGTGGTAACGGTTGTAATAGTCGCGATCGTGAGTTTAACCCACGCTTGAGGAAGGAAGACGCTGGCAAAAAACATCAGCGAACCTGCGGCAACGGCTCCGGCGATCGCGAGTGTAGAATTGTTGCCCGACGCACTTCCGGCATAAAAAAATCCTAGCAATGCACCGGACAAAACTGCTGAGAATGTTCTCGCAACTTTGCGAATGATTAGAGGAATACTTTTCAATGAACCGATGCCGGAACTGACCGCTACTGCACTCAAAACTCCGTATAAGACCAGCACAAATGACCACGCAGAACTTCCAGGTATCTGTCCTAACGCACCAAAAACTAGACGTGAAAGCGCATCTCCGACTAGAAGCGCGATCGCACCCATGACTCCGCTCAATTGCATGAATTTTTGAGGCGAAATCCCGGCTTTGACTCGCTCAAAATTTGCCTCAACTAATTGAGCATTTCTAAAATTACAGCCGCGAATATCAGACCCGCTAAAGTCAGCACTGTTGAGGATTTGTTTTTGAAACGATCGGTTCTGGAGATTTTGGTTGTTGAAGGAAGCCATAGAAAATACTAAGAGACATGGATTAAATCAGATCGGATTTTTGCATACTGTGACGCGCTATAAAGTACAGTTGCCAACCTTAAAGCGATCGTGACTTCTGTTCAAGCTGAAGTTACTTTTGCTGAAGCAGTCGTGACTTCTGTTCAAGCTGAAGTTACTTTCACTGAAACAGTTGTAACTTCCATTTGAGCGATCGTGACTTGCGTTCAGGCTGAAGTTAGAGTTGCTAAAGGCTTTGCTGCTTCTATTAAAGTTAAGGTCTTGCACCAATGGCAATGTACTACCTTTAATTGGGTTGTTCATCCACGACGATCGCTACAGAAGGGTGTCACTCACGATCTCCAAACTGCAATCAGGGAGCCGCTCCTAAAAGAGGTCATTAACGACTCCCGGACTTTTTACAGTTGAATGGTGGTTTTGTCGTGCAACTCCTCTAGTTGAATCAGTGAACCATTGCCCAGGACAATATTGAACTTCAGTGAAGAATGCTCAACTTGATATCCCGGCAACACTCGAACAATCTGATACTCCGTCGTTAAATCACTTGTGCCATCCCATTTGAGCAATGCCAGTTGATTAGACGCAATCTCACTCAGTTGTGAAACAAAGTCCTCAATGCTGTCGCTAATGTTGGGCACAATGCCCGATGACATGAAGATATAACGCTCTTGCAAATCCAACGTGACACTGACTCGATAATGCTTTTCCGTCGAGCAACGCAACTCAATGGTGAACGAAATCGAGCTAGGCACGATCGTCCTAACTCCCATAGTTTTTGTCCTCTCGATTAATTCAAAGAGGACGAAAACACTGATGTCTCAGATATTCCGTGTGGGTAATAAACGTATGCAGGATCTTGATTCCAGCCTTTCAAGATCCCATCGCAAAGCCGAGGGTGTACAATCATGAACGCCTCCTGAGTTAGATGGTTTAACTAGGGATGGAAGTCCTCGGAGTCTGATTTCCTAGATCAGATTTCCGGGGCACGACTCCATCACTGCGATGTATTCTACAGGAGTTTTTTGGTTTTTGGAATGCTGAGTTTTTTGGAAGGGGCGTATTGCCTTCTCTTGCAAAGCTAGTCGTTTCTGGGGAAAAGATGTGCTTCTGGTGTGAACAAGCGTCTGCCTAGTTCTAACTCAAGCAGATTTATGCAGAGAATCGCCTGTCCTAGTCCTGAATTTGAGGAGTTAGACAGAAAATTCTCAGCCTAATCCTCTAAAACGGGTGATTAGACAGACAAATTTTCGTCTAATCACCCGAATCGGGGAGGTCAGATAGACCAAATCAGTCTAGACATGAGTTATGCCACACTCTCAAAGATCCTGTTCTCAGTTTTTAAGTCTCCGTTTTGTCTTGCGGGACGTAGGTTTGAAAAATATATCTTAATTTGAAGAGGAGATACTGCTGTGTCTAATGAACTTTTTCGCCGTCAATTTTTGAAGGCAGGTGTCGGTTTCATTGCTGGAACAGGAAGTACATTTCTGGTTAGTGATTTCGCTGCTGTTTTAGCGCAACCTAATGGGCAAAACGAGTGGAGATACTGTGGAAAATGTCATGGGATGTTCTACAACGGCTACCCAGACAAGGGGCGGTGTGCGGCAGGCGGTGGACATGAGGCTATCGGATACAACTTTGTCCTCCCACATGATATTCCAGGTACTCCAACCGCTCAAAACGAGTGGAGATACTGTGGAAAATGTCATGGGATGTTCTACAACGGCTACCCAGACAAGGGGCGGTGTGCGGCAGGCGGTGGACATGAGGCTATCGGATACAACTTTGTCCTCCCACATGATATTCCAGGTATTCCAACCGCTCAAAACGAGTGGAGATACTGTGGAAAATGTCATGGGATGTTCTACAACGGCTACCCAGACAAGGGGCGGTGTGCGGCAGGCGGTGGACATGAGGCTATCGGATACAACTTTGTCCTCCCACGGCAGCTTGATCTAGTCTTTAACACGAGGCTTGAGCGTCATCAACTTGGCTCTTGGGTTCATATGTCCGGGAAAGGCTTCACACCTGGAGGCGAAGTTCGCTTTGCTGTAGAGGATCTTGCAGGCGCATCTGGGGCGAAAAGCATAGGTATTTTCACTACTGTTAAAGCCGATGGCACCTTTTCAGATTTGGTCTGGGATGGTCGAACTTGGTCAAGGGGTGGAACTGCCAATCTCCGTGCCATTGACAAAGCTTCAGGACAATCAATTACTACACCGATTCCTGCCCTTTATTGAGTCGCCTAGGATGAAAAGCTTCGGCAAGGACACAGTTACTCTAATCTGTTGCGCTAGACCTTGGTAAAGCTCGGTCAGTAGGCTAAAATTGAGCTTCTGGTTGCACATTCAAATCGGGTAAAGAGATCTCTGAAACCCTTGCTGAGAAGCAATCAGTCTGAAAGTTTAACTGATGAACAGCTTACTGAGTTCAGGATTGGCGGCGTGAGAAGCAAGGAATTCATTTGGTTGGACGCAGTTGTGTCAGTCTATTCGGCGAGAAGCAGAGGAAAGAGCAGAGGCGAGAGAACGAAGAGAAATTGCAACTAATTTCCTACGAAATGGCTTATTGGTTGAAGCCGTCGCCCGTGGAACCGAATTGTTGATCGATGAAGTCCAGCAAATTCAACAGCAGAGAGACAATCCTTCACAAAATTGAGTGGTATATCCTACGGGGAATTATTCGTGAAGCACGGCATAACAACCCCATTGCAGCGGGCTTACAGAGACTTCGCGCTACGTTTAAGTCATAACTGTCGCCGCTAAATGGGAACGTTAGGATGACAAGCTAGTGAATTCATAATCCTAAACGAATGAATCAGAATCGGCGATCGCTCGGATTCCAATCGATCGCCGATGTAAGTTGGGTTGACCCAGAAAACCCAACCACTTCTCGTCTGATACCTCTGTTGCTTCGACAATCGCCCCCTCCATTGCTCAGGTTAAAATGTAGGGGCTAAGTTGAAACAAGGTCAAACCCATGACAGTTCGACAACCCCGCTACAGCAAAGAAGAGTTCGCTCGACGGGGTGATGAGATCTATGAATCTCAAGTGAGATCGCAAGTCGAGGAAGGCAATCATGGCAAGATTGGGGCGATCGATCTCGAAACTGGAGCCTTTGAGGTGGATGCAAGTGAAGTCGCTGCCTGCGATCGCCTCGAAGCCCGTTACCCAAATGCTCAAATCTGGATTATTCGGGTTGGTTCCCGCCATGTGCGTCGATTCGGCGGGCGAACGAAGAGAGCAGTATGATCTCTGGAATTGTCCGTGATTTTGAGCCGATTATTCCCCTTTCAGTTTGTGGTTCCGATGGTAAGGTTTACACGCAAGATGCGATCGTAGACACAGGCTTTGATGGTTGACTTTCGCTGCCTTCTGACTTGATTGCTCAGTTAAATCTGAGATGGAAAAGGCGAGGACGCGCCATTCTGGGAGACGGTAGCGAGTGTGTTTTCAATGTTTATGAAGCGACCGTTGTTTGGGATGGAGATCCGTTGACTCTCCCGGTTGATGAGGCTGACTCAGATCCTCTGATTGGAATGTCACTGATGGAAGGCTATCAGCTAACGGTGCAGGTGTTTGAGGGCGGTCTTGTCGAACTCAGCAAAGTTAACACGGTCTAACAACCCGGAACGTTAGGATGACAGGCTAGTGAATTCATAATCCTAAACGAATGAATCAGAATCGATGATCGCCTGGGAATCAAGCATGGAGCGCAGTGCGATCGTTCGTCGCCGTAAGTTGGGTTTCCTTTCGTCAACCCAGCATCTCTTTTTCCACAGCACTGTCCAAAAACTCGATCGCGGTTGGAACTATGACCGTGGGTGCAATCTCCTAGATTAAAATGAGAGGGCAACGATTGAAGCGAGAGTAATCCTATGACAGTTCGACAACCCCGGTACAGCAAAGAAGAATTTGCTCGACGGGGCGATGAGCTTTATGAATCTCAGGTGCGTCAACAAGTTGAGGAAGGCAATCATGGCAAGATTGTGGCGATCGACATTGAAACCGGAGACTTTGACGTGGCTGATGATAGTCTTAGTGCTGCCAAGCAATTGTTGAAGCGCCTTCCTGAAGCTCAAATCTTTGGAATTCGGATCGGGCATCGTGCCGTCCATCGGTTCGGTTTTCGCTCTCCCACAACATCCCTATGATTCTTGGAAACGTGAATGCTAACCGAGAGGCGATCGTACAGTTAGCCGTACTCGGTGAAAATCAGCAAAATCAGGGAATTAAAGCAGTCATTGACACTGGATACACAGGCTTTCTAACTTTGCCATCTGCTGTCATCACGACTCTAGATCTAACCTGGTATATGCAGCAAGAAGGTGTGCTAGGCGATGGAAGTTTGTGCATGTTTAACGTTTATGAAGCTTTAGTGATTTGAGATGGTCAGGTTAGATCAGTTGAAATCAATGAGTCAGAGGCAGATCCATTAGTTGTGATGGGTTTACTAGAAGGCTATGAGTTAAAAATCCAGGCTGTTGCTGGGGGCTTGGTAGCAATTACAGCATTACCTTGAGGAGTCCTTCGCAGCGCAGTCTCACCCATAAACCCCAATGCACCCGATCGCCGAGAGGTTATTGACTGGACGTTCGAGGTGATCTGCGGCAGGTGAGTTCACAATCTTAAACGAATGAATCAGAATCTGAGATCGCTGGGTAATCAGCTAGGGAACGTAGTAGGGATGAGTTTGCTCCTCACACCCATTATTTTGTATGGGATTCCTCATTTTTTGCGTCCGGTTCGCGCTCCTGAAACCCGATCGCTGTTTCAAGGCATTGACTATCGGCGAGACGTGCGATCGCTGCCTCGTCCGATTGTGATTCATATTGTGACGATCGACTTGACCGCGCCTGGAATTCGCGCCTTTGTGACTCCCGGATCAGCAACTTTAGATGGCACTGAAACTAACGCCCGGATCGCGTCTAAGTTTCTGAGCGAATTCAATTTGAAGTTGGCGATCAATGCAAATTTTTTCTACCGCTTTCGAGAAGAAACACCCTGGGACTACTTTCCTCACGTCGGCGATCGCGTGAGTAATGTTGGGCAAGCCATCTCAGACGGGCAAATCTACTCTGCGGGAGAAGGCGATCGGGCAGCGCTTTGTTTAGATGCCAATCAACGAGCACGGGTGGCAGAAAAAGGAACCTGTCCGGCAGAAACGATGCAAGCGGTAGCTGGATACGAGATGCTGATCAAGGCAGGACAACCCGTTGATCAACAGGGGCAACCCGACAAGCCTTATCCCCGATCGGTGGTTGCGATCGATGCAACGGGTCAAAAGTTATGGCTAATTTTAGTAGATGGCAAGCAGCGTCTCTATAGCGAAGGCATGACGATCGCAGAAGTCACCGAGTTTGTCAGACAGTTGGGCGTTGAGGCAGCACTCAATTTAGATGGAGGTGGATCGGTGACGCTGGCAGTTTCCACACCATCGGGCACCAAACTCTTGAATTCTCCCGTTCAGAACAAGATTCCGATGAATGAGCGCCCGATCGCCAATCATCTAGGATTCTATGCAAAAGAGAAATGAGTTATCTCAACGCCCATCCTAAAAATCGCTCGGTGTAATAGAGTGCTAACTGATTGCTCACGCCATTAAACACGGCATCAAAGGCGTGGTCTGCCCAGGGAATCTCTAGAAAAACAGCGCGACTGCCCACGGACTGCAAGCGATCGTATAAGCTTTTGCCAAATTTGGCTTGAACGATGTGATCGCGACCCCCATAAATCAGCAGCGTGGTCGGAAGAGGACGGGTGACATATTGATAAGGAGAAGCCTGTCGATATAAATCTGGCAACTCATCAGGAGTGCCGCCTAGAAACGCTTTGAGTGTCGCACGAGAATCGATCGGGTCAGGATTGGGCGGATCGCGATAGCCCAACGTCAACTCAACAGGACCATAATAGTCAACGACGGCTTTAATGGGAGGCGCATCCGATTGGAACGCTGCCAGCATTGCTAAATGAGCACCCGCCGATCGTCCCATCACGGCAATGCGATCACGGTCAATCTCATAATCATCCACATGATTTAACACAAACTTAAATGCTGCGTTGATATCCTCTAACTGAGCCGGAAACTTGAACTGAGGCGCGTGACGATAATCGATCGCGACCACTACATACCCTCGTGCCGCCATATATCGACTAAACAATTCATCGCTGTCAGGGGTGCCATGTTGCCATGCACCGCCATAAATCATGACGATCGTCGGATACTTCCCGGATTGCAAGGGTTGATAGAGATTTAACGTTAATGAAACACCGTCTGGATTCGCAAATTGAATGTTTGGCGAGAAGCGAACATCACTAGTAGGAATTCCACGAAACGCGTCTAGTAACACAAAAGGAGACGAACGAGTATTCATTCGTCTCGCTTGAGGAATTTGCTCTAGATAATCTGTTCCTAATGCTGACTGCATCGCTACAGAGAATCGCTGATTGGTAGAAGAGAATTGCGCTAGAGGCAGCAGACTTAATATCAATGCGATGATACTGCAAACTAGAAATAACCGAGAGAGCAACCTTTGATGAAATCTCAGAAGCAGGAGAATCGCGATCGCGTTTACACCCACTAACCAGGGACTAATCTCTGGCGCACCGACTCCCAACGGCAACAAAAATAAAGTCGGGGCTGGAATGACGATCCACAGCGAGAGAAAAAGCCCGATGAGGCTCAGCGCCGAGGGGAGCACAATAGACAGAAGAACAGCAACGATCGAGACAAGCTTTCGATTTCCTCGAAACCTCGGCTGATTGCGAGATGCCTGGTTTTCCTGAGCCATTTTTGAGCCTTCGAGCTAAACTCCTGCTATGTTAACAGCGTTACTTGCGATCGAGCCGTCAAGCCTCGACAGGAATCGGGAGTGCGCGGAGTTCTTCAGCAAAATGCGTTCTCGATCGCTGCGTTTTGATCAAAGAAAGCTGCGTCGTTAACAGAAAACTGACAAAACTTGCAATCACCACGACCGGAACCATTGATGTATCAGAGAGGACACCCAGAATCACAGTCGTACTAATCGGCGTTTTGGTAATCGCAACATTCACGGCAGCCATCATACAAATCATGCTAACGGTAGGGTGAATTTCAGGAAATCCAAGTGAGATGGCAAAGCCAACCGTTGCGCCAATATAAAACAACGGGAAAATAAACCCGCCGCGAAAACCTGAGTGGAGCGTGCAGCCAACCGCTAACATTTTTGCAACTGCAATCACCAATAGCATCGTGATTCCTAGCGTTGAACCTGTCTCAATAATCGTGCCAATCTCTTTTTCACCAAAAAATAGAGTTTGAGGAATCACGATCGCAATCAGTCCGATCGACAATCCGCCCATCGTCGCTAATAAAATTGTGTGATGCTCAATCGATTTAACGAGATAGCCAATCACTCGAAAAACTAACACAAACAGCAACGCCGTTAACGCACCTAATGCACCCAAGAAAGCACCTTGACCTAAATTCATCAAAGACAGCGGAGGAACGGCAGGAAAATGATACATTCCTCCGATCGTTAACCCTGTATTAAATCGGAACACAAAAAAGCTGAGAATGGCTGAAAGCACGGCTGGAATCAGCGCTTCATAATACTCCAAACCGCGACGGTGAGGAATTTCTAATGCAAAAAGCGCACCGCCCAAGGGGGCACCAAAAAAAGCACCTAATGCTGCACTCATGCCACAAAAAGTCAGCACCCGCGTGTTAATCAGCGTCAGTTTTAATTTCTCACCCAGCCAGCTTCCAAAGCTGCCAATCACTTGCACGAGCGGGGCTTCTGGTCCGGCGCTGCCCCCAGCCGTGATCGAAAACAGCGACGCGACGATCATCGCAGGCGTTTGACGCAACTCAATTCGCCCCGGATCGTGCACTTTATCAACCACCATCGCGACTTCACCCGGCAGCCCCATAAAATGTAGCGTTAGCCCGACGCAAAAGCCTCCGATCGTGGTCATAATCCACACATAATTGACGGCAGGAATGTCACCTGGCAGATGAGGAAGAACCAATGCGGGCAGCGTGTGCCATACCAAATGGAGACAAGCTTCTAGCACATTGTAATAGACCGTTGCTACTAGCCCACCCGCAATGCCAATCACAGCCGCACACAAAATCGTTTGTTGATAGGTCAAATCACGGCTATAAAGCGGACTGTTCGCCACGGTGCTAATGTCGATTTGAGGAGAGGTCTCTGAAGATTGAATCGTCATAGATAAAGTTTTCCTCCATTGAGCCAGAAGGTTTTAGGCTTCAGGCATTCCTTGACCCCAAAACCTTCATCAAATCTGCCGAAATCATGCCCGTCTCGAAGTAGAGGTTAATGACCCACCGTCACCACTTCTCCCTCAAACACATCGCTCTGAGAGACTTGAGGTTCTTTGAGAACGAACGCACACAAGAAGCAAACAACGACTGCCGCCACGCCCAAAATCTCAAAGAACGATCGATT
This sequence comes from Phormidesmis sp., assembly GCA_965277365.1. GTDB lineage: Bacteria > Cyanobacteriota > Cyanobacteriia > Leptolyngbyales > Leptolyngbyaceae > Phormidesmis_A. Next base: position 663,341 of record CBDICO010000013.1, read on the forward strand.
CCCGCCTACGGTTTGAGGCAGCAAGCTATAGGCAGTTGCATACAGCACCGACCCTACACTGCCAAATGCTCCAATATTGCCTGCGATTTGTCCCGTGATACGTCGCTTGATCAGGGGCGCAATGCCAAATGTGGCACCCGCTCCACCAAACACAAAGAAGGCACACACCATCGTCATCACGATCGAAGCTGGAAGCCACCAGTCGCCTGAGATGCGGCTCATCATCAGATAGCCAATGCCCAACCCACCAATCATGAAGGTAAGTGTCCATTTGCGGCTGCCGATCTTATCAGAGATTAAGCCTCCAGCAGGGCGAGAAATCAGATTCATTAAGGGATACGTTGCCGCTACAGGTCCAGCGATTTGATGACTCAAATTAAACGTGTGTTCAAAAAACTCAGGCAGCATCGAAACGACTGCCAACTCTGAGCCAAAACTAACCGCATAGGCGAGTTCTAGAACAAACACCTGGCTTATCTGATAGCGATCGTCGGGCGGATAATGTTTCTGTCCGCTCACGACTTCTCGATTGACCTGATAAGCCTGATAGAACTGAATCACAAACAAAACTGCCAAAAATCCCCAAATTCCAACCATTACAGAGGGAGACAAAAATTTCACCAACTGCAAGCGCCACGCAATCAACGCCATTGCGCCAAACAAAGGAACGTTTGTCAGCGTCAGTGCCCAAAAGCTTTTGCGGCTGGTGACTTCCATGCCACCATCACGAGCAGGTCGCTGATATTCTTTGCCGGGAGGCGTGTCTTGCACATTGAAATAAAAGATTACGCCATACACGGCTGAGATCACCCCACAGAGCGCGATCGCTAACCGCCAATTTTCGTGACCCGCATAGAGAAATGCAGACCCCACGGCAATGCTGGGCAACACCGCTTCAGCCGCAAACGAGCCAAAGTTGCCCCAGCCGCCGTAGATGCCTTGAGCAAAGCCAATTTGTTTGGGCGCAAACCACTCACCGACTAGGCGAATGCCGACCACAAACCCGGCACCGACGATCCCCATTGCCAGACGGCTCAACACTAGCTGATTAAAGTCTTGCGCCGATGCAAATGCCAAACAGGGAAGCGCAGCATATACCAGCAGCGCCGAAAACGTGATTCGAGGACCAAAGCGATCGAGCACCATGCCAATGATGATTCGGGCGGGAATCGTCAGGGCTAGGTTACACAAACTGATCGTTCTGGCTTGAGCAACGGTTAAATGCAAATCTTCGCGAATGACACTTGTGAATGGGGCATAGTTAAACCACACTACAAAAGTCAAGAAGAAAGCAAACCAGCTAAAGTTTAGAATCCGATAAGGACCTCTGAAAGACAATAGTCCACGCAGCATATTTAAGTCCTTGAAGATGTAAATGAACAATTCGATCTGGCTTCTATTAGCTAAGCAGAGCCAGCTTTTGATCGCAGATCTGGTCATCGCAATCTTTCGCTTAGTGAATCGCTGAAAATGGATTTCAACCCAGGATTCATCACTAATGCGATCGCTGCCTAAGAAGGTTTAACTTCTTTAACTCTCTTCTAAGTAAGGTAATTTTCTGAGAAAGCCACAAGTGTATTGCAAGTAACTTTTAGTCTTAAAACTTGCAAAAATTAAATCACTTCAATGGAAATATTGCATAAGCCAGTCATCATTCAGATAATTCAACGAAGAGTGCAGTGACAAATCCTCAGCGATCGCTGAAGTAATGTGACCCAAACACAGCTAAAGTCAAGAAGTGCTAACAACGCGATCGCGGCAACTTGCCTAAATAACGCAAAAACTGTAGTATTAGATACAGAATTTATTTTTGTTGTCTTGTGAGAACCAAATTTTTTAATTACTTAACGGTTAGCTTAATTGCATCTGGAGTAGTGGCGATCGTTCCTTCTTTAGCGGTTGCCCAAACCCTCCCATCCAAAGGAGGCGAGATTGAGCATTTGACCTGTGTGAAAGATACCCAGGGCTTGATGTGCCAAGCGGACGATCGAGACAAAGCGGCTGCCTCAGGCGAGTCGGCAACCCTGCACCCCACCTCAACGACTCCACAAATATTGAGTTCTGAGCAGCTAGGTCAATTCTCTAACGTCCTTTTAGGATGTCTCTATTTTGTGTTGCCTACGGGTTTAGGGCTGGCAATTTTCTTACACGACCAGCGCTCTAAAACTCTAAATGAGCAAATTGAGCGTTTAGAGAAACTCTGGAGCCAAAGCCCTCAGCACTGAAGCGTCATTTTCAAATAACCGCACCAGTTCTGCGATCGCGACTCCGTGACTGACTGCCCCTCTCGGCAAATGGGGGAAATCTCCATCAAATAATTCTGAGACGGCATCTAAGCAGCCCTGTTGCTCAATGTGAGTCAGCAGCATTTGCCCATCAAACGGCAACGGCAAATCGCCACAAAACTGATGCCAGCTTCGCAAAAACGCCCCCAGTAGCCAGCTCCAGACCGTGCCTTGATGATAGGCAAATTCGCGATCCCAAACACCGCCTCGATAGGTGCCGATATAAGCTGGATCGGCGGGATCAAGCGATCGCAGCCCATAAGGAGTAAGTAAGCGATCGCGGGCAACCTGCAACACCTGTCGCGCCTGCTCATTTGAGAATGCACAGTGACGCAGTGAGAGCGCTAACACCGCATTGGGTCGAATCGTCGGATTGCGGCGATCGTCCGGTTGGATCGTATCTAATAAATAACCGCTATCGACATTCCAAAATCGCTGTAGAGAGTGGTTGACCTGCTGCGCTTGCTCGGCATAACGACGGGCTTGATTCGTCAATGTCGCATTTGTGGAGTCGGTCTGTCTCAAGATATCTGCCCATTGACTTGCCCAACAGAGTGCCGAATACCAAAGAGCATTGACTTCGATCGGTTTACCTCGGCGCGGAGTTACAGGGTCGCCTTTGACCATTGCATCCATCCAGGTGAGCGCCATAGTGGAGTCGTCCCACGTCACCAGTCCATCAGAGGCATCAATGCGAATGTTGTAGAGTGTTCCTGCTGTAAATGCTTTGTAGATTTGTTTGACGATCGGATATTGCTGCGTCAGAAACTCCCAGTCTTGACTGGCTTCGAGATAGTGTCCTAGCATCTCGATCCACCACAGAGAGGTATCAATGCTGTTATAGATTGGTTTTCCATCAGGTTCGGCAAACCCATTCGGAATTAATCCTTGATAGCAATAGTGCCCCAGCATTGACAGCAGGCTTCGTGCTAGCGAAAAGCGTTGAGGAACCAGCGTCAATCCGGGCAACGCCATCAGCGTGTAGCGTCCCACGTCCCGAAACCAGGGATATGCCGTGATCACCGTGGGAGTGGCGGTTGTCGTGCGGAAGGCAATGAAGCGATCGCTCGCTCTCAATAATTTTCTCTGCACCGGATGGGTTGCAGAAGCCAAAAACGGCTGGAGCCGATCGTGCTCGGCTTGCAGGGCATGATCGAAACTGCTGTCAGCCAAAATTGGCAAGTCTATCTCGGCTCCAACTCTGGCTTCTAGTGTGATGGATTCTCCTGATTGTAGCGACACCGCCAGATAACCGGGGCTATAGAGATCCTCATGGTCATCCAAGCCTCGTCGCGTCTCTTCGGGGTAGTGGAAGCTCACATACCATAAGCTATCAGACTGATAGTGAGCATGGCTCCAGCGCAGTTGCCAGGGAGTGCCAGGTTGCCCCATGCGGAACGATTGCAGCCCTAAATAATTGGCTCCTAATTGCTGTGAGAACGTTAAATCGGGAGATTGATGCTGAGGGTGGTGAAAACTACGATCGCCCACTAACGGACGCAATCTCAGAATCGCCGATCCGTTTCCACTATAGGTATAGCGAATCAAGACCCGATGAGAAAAATGGGGGATCTGACTGTTCGTTAACCCACAAGGCAGGATGATTTCGCGAGTCAGTCGCCAGGAATCTTGTTGCCAAATCCAGGTTGGCGTAGGGTCAAGCGAGAACGATCTCAAAAACCGATATCCGATCGGGGAGACTGAGCCACCCAGCCAGAAGTGAGTGCTTAAGGGAACGTCTTGTCCAGCAACTTCGAGGGTCGCATCCAAGTGCGAGAGGAGGAGCGTGCAGCGATCGGGTGGGTCAAGCGCTGCAAACAGCCATCCGTGATAAGTGCGCGTTCGTGCATCGCAAATAGTGCCGCTCGCAAAGCTACCCAACCCATTGGTCAGCAGCCATTCTCGCGTGTCTAAACTATCACTCATCCGCTCACGTCCCTTTAGTCAAAATCGTTATGACTATGATATAGTCGTTACAGTTCTTAAATGATTTGAGTCGGTCTTTTGACAAAGCGCTTGAGATCTGCACCATCATTTCGAGACAGTAGACAGACTGCTAAGGAGATTTCTTTTCATGACCCAAACCAACGAAGGATGCTTACGGGTCGGTCAACCCGCTCCCGAATTTAAAGCAACGGCTGTTGTTGATCAAGAATTCAAAGACATCAAATTATCTGACTATCGCGGTCAGTATGTCGTCCTATTTTTCTACCCTCTTGACTTTACCTTCGTCTGTCCGACTGAGATCACAGCATTCAGCGATCGTCATGAAGACTTCAAAAAGATCGGCACCGAAATTTTAGGCGTGTCAGTCGATAGTGCGTTTTCTCACCTCGCTTGGATTCAGAGCGATCGCAAGCTGGGGGGCGTTGGCGACCTCAACTATCCGCTCGTGTCTGATCTCAAACGAGAAATTAGCACCGCTTACAACGTCCTTGACTCAAATGAAGGCGTTGCACTGCGCGGTCTATTTATCATCGATAAAGACGGCGTGATTCAACACTCGACCATCAATAACTTGTCGTTTGGTCGCAGCGTTGATGAAACCCTTCGCACACTGCAAGCCATTCAACATGTGCAGTCTCACCCAGAGGAAGTTTGCCCCGCAGGTTGGCAGCCCGGTGACAAGACGATGAACCCTGACTCTGTGAAGTCAAAAGAATTTTTTGCAGCACTCTAGGTAATCGCTAAGATTAAATAGTGGATGGTGGTCAATGACTGTCATCCACTATTTTTTTATGAATAATTTGAATCTATGCTGACTTCCACTGACTTTAGCGGTCTACTCAATCAGCGTTTCTTTAATAACTTCTTTCCAATTCCCGCTACCAATCGTTTAACGTTGGGTTCGGTGACTCCTGGATTTGAATTATTGGATGTTACCCACGATCGCACCGTTAAACTCTCTGATTATCAAAACGATCGTCCAATAATTCTTGCTTTCACTCGCATTTTTACTGAAAAGCAATACTGTCCCTTTTGCTTTCCCCACATCAAAGCATTAAATGAACAGTATCAGCAGTTTGTTGATCGCGGTGCAGAAGTCTTGATGATCACCAGCACTGATGCTCAGCAAAGCAAAAAAGTGGTGCAAGATTTGGGGCTAAAAATGCCCTTGTTGAGTGATTCTAGCTGTCAGACGTTTCGAGCTTATCAAACGGGTCAAGCATTAGGTGCGCCGTTGTCTGCTCAATTTTTGCTCGATCGTCAGGGCATTCTGCGCTATAAGCATTTGTTTTCTTTTCTCAATCACAATGCCAGTATAAAGACTTTGCTGTCAGCCTTTGAGTCACTCTAGAGCGCATCTGCAAACTCTAGAAGTTTCTCCTAACTAGAGCAAACGCATCTTTAGAACAAGGGGCTTAAGCCCTTTGATGCTTCAACAACAACAGCGCGTCCTAATACAATTTCGTAAATAGGAGAACAACATTAAATTCACCGTGAGGTTTAGCCTTTGGCTGCGCTCAAGCCGCTCAGACACTGCTCTTGAGCATTGAGCGCAGCCGAAACGCGGTGGCAAATAATTCTGTCTATCTACTTATCTAGCCCATTCACAGCCGTTTGTTCTGAATACCGAGCTTTGCGGTTGTTTTTTGAGTCAGTAAGTTGAGAGCAGTGTGACGCACCACTGTCAGATTTTCTGGGGTATGGTCTTTGTGAATCCGGCACCTATCTTCGAGGAATGCCAGATCTGAACCTCAATGGCTACGAACTGCCCTTGCCAGAGGATCAGCATCGTTTGTCAAACTGCTGATGGAGTAATGCATTTTCTATGGGGGTTACTGGACTTGAACCAGTGACATCTTGCTTGTCGAGCAAGCGCTCTACCACTGAGCTAAACCCCCGTTCATAGCGCCAACTCGATCGGGGAGACAACTCCTGACCTAATTGCCTCTGTGAGCATACCATAAGGTTTACGATCGATGCAAACCTACGTTTTCCTCAAACAACCCACCTAAAGAATGATTAAAGTTCATTACGAACCTCTTAGACAGTTCTCAAGTCTGTGATAATTTCATGAGAGTGAATCAATCGTGCAGCATTTAGGAGAGGAGAACACTTTGGAATCGCGCTCACACCAAGCCCCCAACCCTGCCCTTCGAGAAGACTTTAGCGAATATGTCGCCCACCTTCAACTTCACATGGCGCTGCAAGCTCGCAACCTGATGCCCAGACTCACTAACACTGCCGACAGTCGCGAACAATTGTTACATCAAACTCAAGCCACTGTTGAGAAACTGGTGTCGCGTCAAGGCTTCTGAGCAACATTAATTCTGAGAAATGGGTAGCAGATGCGTCTCGATCGTCTGCTACCCATTTCTTTTAAAGCAAATCGACCCACCACTTCACCCCGAAGCTGATTAGAATTGTGAAAGCTTAACTATTAGCAACATTTCAACTTTTTGGGGAGCCAGTCGAGAGCATTATGGAAGCCGAAACTATTAAAGAACGGATCAAACTAATCGAAGGAAAACGCGAGTCGCTACTTCGGTTGTTAGAACAACCCGATTTAGGAACTTTACGCATTGATGTCAATCAGGCGCTAGAAGAAATGGACGACCTACTGGACGAGTTTAAACGAACATTCCCTATCGAAAATTAACGAGGCAGAATTTCGTGAGAAACAGGTGTCATTAAAGCCAACTTGTGGGGATGGGCTTCGCTCCGCTCAACCCGCAGGGAGTTCTAGCTTTGAGCGGAGCCGAGACCCATCTCTCAGTTAGTCCCATCTGTTTAAATCAGGGACAAATGCTGTTCGTCCCTAGGGTTCTTCGCCCGATCGCAATTGCCAAGAAACTAAGATCAGCGTCACTGCCAATAAAACAGTTGCTGCTGCTGCCGCATAGCCAAAGTCAAACTGAGCAAATGCCTGATCATAAACATAGTAGACCAGCAGATTAGTCGAGTTAAACGGTCCACCTCCTGTCATCACATAGACCTGCTCAAAACTGCGAAGCGTAAAAATCGCCGTAGTGACTGCCGCAAACACGAGCGTCGGACGCAACCCCGGCAAGGTGACGTAGCGAAATTTCTGCCACGCGCCTGCTCCGTCTAATTCGGCTGCTTCATAGCGACTCACCGGAATGGTTTGCAGTCCTGCTAAAAAGACCACAAGGTTGAATCCTAGCTGCTTCCAGATGCTTAACAAAATCAAGACAGGCATCGCCCAGAGGGAATCTTGCAGCCACGCGATCGGGGCAACTCCAATAGCACCTAGCCAATCGTTGACCACTCCATCGGTTTGAAACAGCCACCGCCACCCCAACCCCACCGCCACGAGCGACGTGATCGACGGAATAAAATAGGCGGCTCGAAGAAATCCTCGTAAGGCAAAGGTGCGATCGAGCAAGACTGCTAACCCCAACGGGATAATCACACTGGGAATCACGGTAGCGATCGTAAAATAAGCTGTGTTGCCCAAGACTTGCCAAAAATCAGGACTGACTAGCAATCGCCAATAGTTTCGCAACCCAACCCAATGCACGCCAGCTCTGGTAAAGCTGCCTGTCGTAAAACTGAGATAGCTCAGATACGCGATCGGATACAGCACAAACACGCCCAGCAAAATGAGCGCTGGCGACAAAAAGACCCAAGCGGCGATCGTCCCATTATCCAAAGTGCGAGACAGCACGCTATCGGGTTGGCGATCAGGCAGATCAGAGGATATAGAACGGAGGTGTGCGTGAGTGGGAAGGGGAGGCATTTTGTCGGGGCGACTAACTTGTGGTGAGCGCGGCAAGACTCGCTGTTATTATGATTGAGTTTTACACAAATCGTGATGAGCAGTAGTCCGGCACTCAGCGATAGTCTTAGCTTGATTTCCCCCAGTCTTAGTCAAGTTGCGTCAAACCATCCACCTGTAAAATTAGGAGTGATGGCATCGGGAAGCGGCAGCAATTTTGAAGCGATCGCGCAAGCCATTTCTGACCAACAACTCAATGCCGAAATTAAAGTGCTGATTTACAATAATCCGGGGGCAACGGTCAGAGATCGGGCAACTCGATGGGGCATTCCGTCTGTGCTAGTTAATCATCGAGAGTTTGACAGTCGCGAAGAATTAGATCAGACGATCGTCCAGACGCTGCAAACGGCTGATGTTGATTGGGTGATCATGGCGGGTTGGATGCGAATTGTAACGCCTGTGTTGATTCACGCATTTGACCAGCGAATTTTGAATATTCACCCCAGTTTGCTGCCCAGCTTTAAAGGCAACCATGCGATCGAGCAAGCGTTAGAAGCGGGGGTGAAGATTACGGGATGCACGGTGCACGTCGTCGTGCCCGAAGTCGATAGCGGCGAGATTATCATGCAGGCAGCGGTCCCAGTGTTGCCCGATGACACCGTTGAAACGCTGCAAAATCGGATTCATCGTCAAGAGCATCTGATTTATCCTCAAGCGATCGAGCTTGCCTCTCAGGGTTCTAGAAAAAGTGCGTCTCAGACTGTTTCTGAAATAGTGGTGTAATTGGGTGATAATGAATACATTCGCGCAATTGTTTGTGGTTAATAGCATAGCAGTGGCGGGTTTCCAGGTCTCTGTCTTTAGGAAGAGGTTCCCCTCAATGAACTGCGGCACTATATAGCCAGATTGAGAAGCTCATCGTCTAACACAAAGGCAGTCCAAACCGGGTAGGGGCTGCTTTTTCATGGGCATTTTTCGTTGAAGATCATGAAATGTTCGCCAGTTCTCCTGCTGTCGTTGTCTGTGGGTTTCGACTTCGTTCAACCCAATTATTGAACGTCGAGGGCTGAGCGAAGCCGAAGCCCGCCTAGTTTGACCTTGATTAGGCTGCGATTCCACGCTCATTTTGCGTTTGAGATGCTTTAGACTGTTCAAACTTGCTTGATTCATAGACAATCAAGCGATAAGTTCTAAACGTTTTCAGTAATGGACACCGAAATCGCACAGTTGATTGTAAATGGCATCTCCCTTGGTAGCATCATCGCCCTGTCAGCCGTAGGGTTAAGCCTGACGTATGGCATTTTGCGGCTGTCTAATTTTGCCCACGGCGATTTCATGACGCTGGGCGCTTATTTGACGCTGTTTCTCAACACAGTGACTAATCTTCCTATTTGGGTGTCGATCGCGTTCTCATCGGTGATCACAGTCGGAGTCGCGTTGCTAATCGAAAAGCTATTGTGGGCACCGATGCGGGCTAAGCGAGCCACCTCAACGACGCTGATTATTATGTCGATCGGGCTGGCTCTCTTTATTCGCAATGGCATTATTTTGTTTTGGGGCGGCAGTAACCAGGGCTATAACTTGCCTGTTGCTGAAGCGTTGCCGTTTGCAGGAGTGAGAATTCCTCTTTATAATCTCGTTGTGATTGGGTTAGCAATCGTCGCGATCGCCGCCCTGCATTATCTGCTGCAATATACCAAAGTGGGTAAAGCGATGAGAGCGGTGGCAGACGATATTGATTTGGCGAGAGTTACCGGCATCAACGTCGATCGGGTTGTGATCTGGACGTGGGTGATTGCGGGAAGTCTAACGGCACTCGGCGGCAGCATGTTGGGCTTAGTCGAAGCGGTCAGACCTAATATGGGCTGGTTCTTGATTTTGCCTTTGTTTGCCTCAGTGATTTTGGGCGGAATCGGCAACCCTTATGGAGCGATCGCCGGGGCATTGGTGATTGGAATCGCTCAAGAACTCAGCACTTATTGGCTGCGATCGGAATATAAACTAGCGGTCGCACTTCTGATTATGGTGCTCGTTTTATTAGTGCGTCCGCAGGGATTGTTTAAAGGAACAATGTAGGTCTATATCAATAGAGTGAGAAAACGCGATTGAAATTATGGCACCGTAAGGAACGTTTGCTAAATCACAAATTCTTTTTATAGAGTATGCAGACCACAGAAAAAAAAGTTACCCAACCTGCAACAAAAAAAGTTACCCAACCTGCAACGCTAGAATGCTTTGCTTACGCAGCCGTTGAGAAACACGTTAAGCAATCGATTAAATATCAGTCAGACGTTCTCGACGATCGAGATCCCGAAGCGCTGCATCAAATGAGAGTGGGGTTACGTCGGTTACGGACTGCCATAGGCGTTTTTGACTTTGCCCTAGAGTTGCCGAAGTCGATTAACGATCGTGCCATCCGCAAAATCGCTCACTCGCTGGGTGCCGTTAGAGATCTCGACGTGCTCACCGCCGAACTCAAAACTCAGCAGCAGGCAACCTTGCCTTCGTCAGAGCAAAAGTCATTAAAAACGCTGCTCAAAACGATGGACAAAGAGCGCAAACGCGACTTTGCCAATCTGAAGCAAACCCTCAAGGGGTCGAAATATAATGTCCTTAAAGACGCATTTAAAGAGTGGCTAGAAACGCCTCGATTTGCAGCGATCGCTCAGTTGTCAATTCAAAAAGTCTTACCAGATCTATTGCTACCGTTAATCAGTGAGACGTTACTGCATCCTGCCTGGTTAGTGAACGCGACGTTTGAGAAGGGTCAGGCGATCGTGCATCCCATCCACCCAGAAACATTTGACGACTTTATCAAACAACACAGCCCTGTTTTGCATGATCTCCGCAAACAGATGAAGCGAGTGCGTTATCAAACAGAGCTGTTTGTTGACCTCTATGACTCAGCCTATGCCGTCCAAGTGGCAGACTTTAAAACCCTTCAAGAAGTGTTGGGGCAGATTCAAGATAGTGCGGTGCTGCACAGCTATCTAGGATCGCAGATCAAGGAATCGGTTCACCACACCTATCCTACTCTGTCAAAACAGCTTGATCAAAACGTTGCTAATGTCCTACAAACTTGGCAAACGTTACAGCAGCGCTATCTAGACCCAAAATTTCGGACACGACTGCGATCGCTGGGCAACTCTCCAACAGGTGATCCTGTCTAACGATCGCTGACGTTAGCCCTCTTCCGCAGGAGAGGGGGTGAGGGCTAATTCATCCCTGGATTCAGCAATGCTCACCCGTCTACTATTGAGTCAAAATCTCATAGCCACTGGTGGTCACGACTAGCGTATGTTCACACTGCGCCGATAGTTTGCGGTCTTTTGTCAACGCCGTCCATTTATCTTTCATCACCTCAACTTCCCAGGTGCCCTCATTGATCATTGGCTCGATCGTAAACACCATCCCCGGACGCAGTTTTTTACCCGTACCCCGTTTTCCATAATGAGGAATTTGAGGCGCTGTATGAAAGATATTGCTAATTCCGTGTCCGACAAAATCTCTCACCACTGAGAAGCCCTGAGACTCAGCATAGTCTTGAATGGCTGCCCCAATATCGCCAATTTTAGCCCCCGGCTTAACTTGCTCAATGCCCAGTTGACGACACTTATCTGTCACTTCAACCAAGCGCCTTGCCAGGGGTGACGGTTCGCCCACAAAATACATTTTAGACGTGTCGCCGTGATAGCCCTCGACAATCAGCGTCACATCAATATTAATAATGTCGCCATCTTTAAGAATTTGTCTCGCATTTGGGATGCCGTGACAAACGACTTCATTGACACTCGTGCAAATCGACTTCGGAAACCCGTGATAGCCTAAAGGTGCGCTTTTTGCCCCATGAGCTTGAGTCCAACGTTCGGCTTCGTCATTGAGTTTGAGGGTGCTGACCCCTGGTTTTACGAGAGGTTCTAAGTAGTCTAATAGCTCTGCTGCCAAGCGTCCGGCTCGGCGCATTTTTTCGATCTCACGGCTAGAGAGGAGGGTGATAACTTCTTGTTCCATAAGAATTATTGTAGCTTTGGATGCTTGAGGAGAGGTGTCGCTGACGGGAATCCGCAGAACGATCGCATCCAAATGTATCAAAAATATAGACTACTTTGGGACTAAAAATCCCCGACTCCTTTAAAAAAGTTGGGGATCTGAGAGATCTCATCAGGTGAGCTTTACACCTCAGAGCGACTCGCTGTCCTCAGAATGTTTGTCAAACAGCCCCTGTCCCTCTACCACGCTGGTCGCCCTCTTCGGTCAGGTCGCCTTGACTGCTTTGGTTGACTTCTTTCAGCTCTTCAGCACGGGCTGCTTTGTCTGCTTCAGCTTGCGCCTTCGCATCACCCGGAGTTTCGTAATACATTTCTGGCTCGATCGCGTAGTTATTCACTAGTCCTTCTTTATCTACTGTGTAACCATCAGTAGTGCGAATACTTTCTGAATCAGTCTGATCATCAGTAGGAGCACCTGCTTCTCGCTCTTCTGTAGGGTGAGTTTTAAAGAGGTTGCCTTCTCGCTCTCGACGCGCTGCTGTTTCGGCTGGAATGATGTGAGCATCGTAGCTATCGTCTTCGACTCGATCGGCGCTATCAGACGCAATATTTCTCTTAGGATTGTTTTCTAAATTGGACATAGTACAGAACCTCGTTAAAGAATAGCTTGTAACGTCGAGGTTTAGACTACGGTTTTTGGTGTCGTCAGTTACACTACCTCAGGGAATGGATTAGTTCATAAAAAAATCGGTTTCCTCTATCTTTAGAAATATATAGCACTACAGAATTAGACCTCCTGCATGAATCAGCCCTCACCCTAAATCCCTCTCCCAAGTTTGGGAGAGGGACTTTGAAACTGGCTCCCCTTCTCCCAAAATTGGGAGAAAGGGCTGGGGGATGAGGGCGTTCTAGCATTTGCGCAGGAGGTCTATTGCATCAAGACACTGGGTTACTATCACAGCAACAAGGGGCTTAAGCTCTTTGTTCGCAGACATCTACGCGGGGCTATAACCCTATTCATTTCCACAACATTAAACTTCTTGCAGAAGTCTGAAGATGCCCTCATTCCCCAACCCTCTCGTAAGCTTAAGAGAAGGGGCACCAAATTTCAAAGTCTTTCTCCCAAGCTGGGGAGGGGATTCAGGGTGAGGGCAGGGACTTTTGCAAGAAGTCTATTGATGAATTTTGAGAAGTGTTGTCTGGTGATCGATTTTGCTCTAAAAATTATCAGTTTTAAGCGAATTTACTTCTAACGACAGGCGTAAGTTTGATTGGTATTTCTTATGATTCTGCTTGTCACGACTCTGACGTGTTCGCGAAATTTCTGACATTAGGAACGTAAACTATGCGCTTACAGGACGGCTTTAAGCTCATCAAAGACACTGCGACAGAGTGGAGTGAAGATAACGTACCGCTTTTGGCTGCTGCATTGGCTTACTACACGGTGTTTTCTCTGGCTCCTCTGTTGCTGATCGCGATCGCGATTGCCGGGTTCTTTTTTGGAGAAGAGGCAGCACGCGGAGAAATCATCGGACAGATTCAGGGCTTAGTGGGTAGAGAAGGAGCACAAGCGATTCAGGCAATGATTCAAAATGCGAATCGACCGGGATCAGGAGGCACGATCGCGACCATTATCGGAGTTATTGTTCTGCTGTTTGGTGCCTCTGGTGTGTTTGGTCAACTGCAAGTTGCTCTCAACACGATTTGGGAAGTTAAGCCAAAGCCTGGAAATGGCATTAAGAGCTTTCTGCAATCTCGATTTTTATCATTTGCGATGGTTTTAGTCATCGGATTTTTATTATTAGTTTCACTCGTTTTATCAGCCATTTTAACAGCGGTCTCACACTATTTTGGAAGTTTAGTTCCTGGGTTTGTAATCGTTGGTCAACTTGTTAACTTTGTTATTTCGTTTGGTGTTGTCACGGTTTTGATTGCAGCAATCTATAAGTTTTTACCTGACGTTAACATTCCCTGGAAAAATCTTTGGGTTGGGGCGGGTGTGACGGCTGTGTTATTCAATCTGGGTAAGTTTTTGCTGGGGCTTTATCTTGGAAGTAGTAGCGTCGGTTCAGCGTATGGGGCAGCAGGCTCGCTGGTTGTGGTACTGATTTGGGTGTTTTATTCTGCTCAGATTTTGCTGTTTGGAGCAGAGTTCACCCAGGTTTATTCTAAATATCGCGGGTTACCGATCGAGCCTTCTAAACACGCAGTCCGACTTCCAAAGCAGTCTGACCAGTCACCCGACAAACCCTCTAGTATTCAGCACTCGGCGATCAAGCGTCGTCGAACTCCTTACACGCAGTACGTGATCGGGCTACTGGGTTCTGTAGTAACGATCACTGGAATGCTGCGCCGGAACCCTCAGCAAAAACGGAGGCGAGTTAGATAGGGTTTGGAATAGAATGTGCTTTAAACCCTTTCTAAAGGAGATTTAGGGAGAAGCACCCATCGGGGGGCTATTAAAACCCGTCTTAGTCTCTCTGGTAATTTATGTAATTTTACTACGATCGGGATTGAGTGATGCAGAGTAAATTAATTTCTTAATTCTTCGGGTTATTGATCGGAATAGATTAACAATAGGCTGCAATATCTTCACCGCACACATCAACCAAATAGCAAAGCGCCTTGAATCGTAGTGCTACCAGTTGTTCATAGAACGGGTTCAATTTGCACATTGGGGGAATGTGGAGTAAGACACGACCGAAGCAGCGAACATCTCGTTCAAACGGGCATTGAGAAGGAATGAGACGACAGAAGAAATGGGCTGTCTCAACACTGTGGATTTCGATCGTGTCGATTTTTTGAGCGATGGGTTGAAGAAAGCGAACTGCGAATTGATGGAAGGTCAGGTCTAACATGATCAATCTCCTGAGCAGTGGGGGCGCATTTTAGCTTTGTTTTCTGCTACTGATTGATAGGGTTGTGTTTGACGTTTTATGCAATTAAAGTTAGGTACGATCGTGAGGTTTGATCTCCTCAATCACTACCGAACCGGAATGGCAGCCCACGAACCGTTTCGCTGCGCTAGGGGCGTTCGTTGTCATCCTCCAATCTTTCAATCTCAACGGGAAGCTTTAAGAGTAGAGACGAGAGAGTTTATTGCAGAACCAGTTTAGAGGAAGCCTGAGATGTCCTGCACTCCTTCGGGCTGGTGTCGAAACTGACCGAGATTCTGCTTCACTCATCGGATAAGATGCTGACGAAAAGTTTTCAACTCCGTTGCTGGGTTGCTTCATTTTTGAAGATACCTCTTCAAAATAAGCCTGTCGCTGGGTGAGTGAATCTGTGTAAAGTTTCATGAGCGCTGAGAGAAATTCGATTGCTCAATCCTGTTGGTGCTAGTGACACGATTTAACGGAGCGTAACTAGCATGAGTCAAGTTGACTGTTTTCTAAAAATCGACGGCATTGAGGGAGCCAGCCAAGATACTCAGCACGAGTGCGAAATCGCGATTCAGTCCTGGTCTTGGGGTGAGAGTCAATCAATCTCATCCAATTCAGGAAGCGGTGCAGGCGCAGGCAAGGTGAATTTGCAACCCTTCCAGTTCACGATGTCTACCAGTAAGGCGAGTCCCAAACTCTTTCTCGCGGGAGCATCTGGGCAACCTCTCAAAACGGCAACGCTCACCTGTCGGCAGTCTGGGCAGAAAGCAATAGAGTTCTTGAAAATTACCCTATTTGATGTGCTGGTGTCCTCATTCGGAACGAGTAGCGATACTTCGGTTTCGATCGATCAACTCTCTCTCAACTATGCCAAGGTTGTGTATGAATTTACGCCTCAGAAGGCGGATGGTTCACCTGATACGATCGTAAAAGCAGGTTGGGACGTAAAGGCGAACAAGGCAAGCGATTGATTCCTCTCAACCACCCGATGAATCATCGACACTCAAACGGGGTCGCGATTCATGAAGATAACCCCAGTGGGTACTGTGAGGTGATGATATCAGTGAGTAAGATGAAGCCATCCACGATTGACGCTAACCAGACCCAGTTTGAGTGAGCGGCATCGATCGTGACCATCCCTTATTAATCATTGGAGTTTCTGAAATGCTAAAGCGCTCAATCACGATCGCCACTTGTGGGACACTCTTTGCGGCTGGCTTGGTGGCTCCTGCGTTGGCAGCTCCTCAAGATTTTGTCGGCAATTGGGTCAACGTTGATAGCAATACACGCGGCATTACTCGCTTTGTCGTAACGGCTCTGCAGCCCAACACCTTGAAGGTTCAGGTGTTTGGAAAGTGTCATCCGACTGACTGTGCTTTTGGGACAACTCAATTCATAACCTATGGCAACAGCGTCCAAGATACTAACCACAAAGAAGGGACGGCAACCTATCGCCAAAGCTTTGCCAATGACTTTCTAACGTTCGCGTTGGAAGGAGCGAATAAGAATCAAATCTTGCTCCAGAGCTTTACGCAGTTTACCGATAACAGTGCTCGTCAAAACTACTTTGCTCAATATCGATTCAAGCGCTTCTAGAGCATGAGTGCTTTGCGTTTAGAGCATGGCTCCTCCTATCGTTGGGCGATCGGGGAAGGAACGTGCATAAAGCGCCAATACTGCCCCTACACAGTTTTAGAGATTTGAATTTGGAGAATGTATGATGCGTCACAAGATTTTAGGGCTACTGGCTTTCTCACTGTTGCTGCCGGGAGTTATCCTATCAGCCCAGTCCCCCGGACAAGCCACGATCGCTCAAGGAGGAACCAATCGTGTCGTTCTGTTGGGGAATGGCTCAGTGCGATCCAGCGTTCAAACCCCTGGTCGTTTTGTTCAATTAAACCCTCAGCCTCTACCGCCTGGTCGTTTTGTTCAATTGAATCCTCAGCCTCTACCGCCTGGGCGCTTTGTTGAGTTGAATCCTCAACCGATACCACCGGGTCGTTCTCACCCTGGTTCCTTCGTCCAGCTAAACCCACAGCCAGAACCACCTGGAATAACAGACCCTGGTCTCAAATAACTTGGGCTAGCGATTAGTTGCACCCTTAAAACAAGACGGCAAGGATTATGAGCAATCTTTGCCGTTCTGTTTTGCGCCATCGGCACCTGTTAGTCATCCTTATTGTGATCTTCCAGGCTGACTCTGGCAAGTTTGAATAGTTGGGCAAGTTAAAAGAAAGTAACTACCCTAGATCGCGCACTTCTGTCAACTCGCTGATGGGTCTTAGAGGGTATTATGCACTTTTGCATCTGATACTTGCGTACTGCCTCACCATCAACATCAGAAATTGCGACATTTAATGTGCGAACGTACACTACAAGTAAGCCCGTGATCAGGATTGAACTGATGACCTCACCCTTACCAAGGGTGTGCTCTACCACTGAGCCACACGGGCATTGAAGATATATAGTAAGAGAAAACTCTTATATTTTGCTATATATATTCTACCGTGGAATGGACCGGGTTGGATTTGAACCAACGTAGGCGTAGCCAGCGGATTTACAGTCCGCCCCCATTAACCACTCGGGCACCGATCCGTTACCCCACGGACATAAATAGTAGCACATCATAGGGGACGGTTTGCAATAGATTCAGGAAGCTTTGAAAAAGTTTTAGGCGGCGTTAACTTGCTGTCGCAGCGCTGGAATTAAGAATTGCGTGAGCGTATGGGCATCGACCCCTAATTCTGTCCGCTCTTGAGCGGCTAAAATTCCGGCTTGAGCGTGCCACCAAGCAGCCGATTGGACTAAATCGACGCTGATGGAGTTTGAAGCAGGTTCGCTTGAATCTTGAGTCGCGGTTCCTGTGGAGTTGCGCTTTGCGCTAACTGCTTGAGCCAACAGTCCCCCTATTAAACCCGTCAGCACATCGCCACTGCCGCCACGTGCTAAAGCCGGGGTGCTTTCTGGATTGATGCGCGTATTGCCTTGGGCATCTGCGATCGCCACTCTTGCCCCTTTGAGCAAGACGATCGCGCCTGTTTGCTGTGCCGCCCTCTGAACCTTAGTCACGCGGCATTCTATGGATGCCAAATCGGGAAACAGCCGCTTAAATTCTCCCAAGTGAGGAGTTAGGATGGTGGAAACCTGACGATTTTGCAAGGTTGGGATGGTTCCTTGCTGTGACAGGATATTTAAGCCATCTGCATCGAGAACTAAAGGACATTGACTGGCGAGAACTTGTTGAACGATCGGGGCTGCGTCAAGCGTTAAACCTGGACCACAAGCGATTGCCTGGAAGGATGAGGGATCTAGAGTAAGCGATGGGGGGAACGCGGCGATCGCGCCGTCTGGAGTTTCGGGACAGCCGATGATCAATGCCTCTGGAAGTTGCACAGAGAGAGCGGGTTTGAGCGATTCGGGAACGGCGATCGATAACATTCCGACTCCACTCGATCGTGCGCCTAACCCTGATAGCAGGGCACCGCCTGTGTAGCGACGAGAGCCGCAAATTAGCAGCAGATGCCCCATTTTATATTTGTGGGTGGTGAGCGGTCGAGCTAAGGGAAGGGTGGCGATCGCGCTCTGAGCGGTTCCTCGCTGTATTAGAGGCGGATCACCTACCACGGCTAAAGCATCGGCTAGGGGGATGTCAAAATCGATTAACTCTGTGCTACCAACAAATTCGAGTGCTTCATCTTGCAGGAGTCCTAGTTTCCACAGCCCCAGACAAAAGGTGTGAGTCGCCCGAATTGCGGTTCCTAAAATCTTTCCGGTGTCGGTGTGCAAGCCAGAGGGCACGTCAATGCTGAGAATGGGCTGATGCCACTGGTTGATTTGGTCAATTAGAGGGGCAACGGGTTCGGTCAGCGATCGTTCTAGCCCAAAGCCAAATAAGCCATCGATTAGCAAATCGCACGTTTTTAGCGCCTCTAGCTGAGAATGGCAAGGAATTCCTAAACTCGTTATGTAGCGCAAATGGCTGGCTGTGAGTTCTTTTAGCTTCGAGACCGGACAGCAGAGCATCACCTCGTAGCCTTTGAAGTGCAGTTCACGAGCGACGACTAGCGCATCACCGCCATTGTGTCCGGGTCCAACCAGGATGCCGATGCGTTGGGAAGTGGGCAGTGGGTAGAGTGCGGTGATGCGACAAGTCAGCGCTGAGGCAACTTTTTCCATCAACGCAGCAACGGGCATTCCGGCAGCAAAAATACGAGACTCGATCGAGCGCATTTGCTCTGCCGTGACAACGAGGCGTTGAATTTGCTCTAGCCGATCGTGGGGAGAAATCACGAGGGAAGTCTTTGTGAGAGTTCTTTTAGGCTAGCAGGGAATGGAAAAGGAAGATCAGGAGTCAGCCGCGATCGACTTCCATTAACCTCAGACCGCCCATCGTGGTGACAAAAAAGAAGGGAACAAAAAACCAGTTTGGAGCACTGAAATAAAGCCAGGTCATCAAAATTAGCCAGAGGATGAGACAAGTTGTAGCCAGGATCGTGTGCATAGACTGAGCAAGCCAATTCTCAGAGGTTGCTCAGTACTTCGGTATCTACACGGAGAGATCAGTTGAAAAACATTAAAGAGATTGTGAAGGAACCCAATAGATTTGAAACTCCAATCTGACTCTGGAATGCTCTTAGCGGTAAGCTTGCATCGGTTCTTTGATAAAGCGGATATAGAGGTGCTTAAAGGTTGACTTTAAAACACGCGGCGCACCGAAATCGATCGGCATCATTGTTTCAGGAAGCTGCCAATCAGCGAGGTGCAAATCTTCTGGACGGGACTGCGGGAAATGAATGTCGCTCAGGTCTGAACATAAGCCCAGCTTTTGAGACGCGGCAATGGTGGGCACGATCGCGGGATCGACGTTGAGAATGGCGACAATGGCACGATCGAGGGCAAACACGTTATTAGATGCGGCTAAGATGCCTAACGCTCTGGGTTCGCCGCCGCTCGGACCGTTTCCTTCGTGCCCGATAATGCCATCGAGAATCGTCAGATCAGGGTTAATAGCGCGGGCAGTTTCGACGAGCATTGCCCCAAAGCGTTCTTGATCTTTTCCTGCTTCCATGTGCCACCAGGCTTTCATCTTGCCCGGAACGCAGCCGAACAGATTTTTAACGCCCATCGTCAGGGTAAGCTGCACATGAGATTTTACTTTCGGTAAGTTGATCACAACATCGGCTTCCATCGCCTCTTTTGACAGCAGTAAATGATTAAAATCCTCACCGACCACCTCGTAGCGTTTGCCGCTAAATTCGACGATCGGCAACTCCAATTCTTCAATCAGGGGCAGATAGCCATTGGCTTTAGCAACGCCTCTTGCACTGCCAAACGCTGGACCGTCTCCTAAAAATGGCTTTCCGCCCACTTCTTGCACAAGTTTTGCGACCTCGTAAACAATTTCTGGACGGGTGACACATTCTTTAGTCGGACGGGCACCTGTGAGCAAATTGGGCTTGAGCAACACCCGATCACCTGATTTCACAAAGGCAGAGATGCCACCGAGGGGTTCTAGCAGCGTCTCGATCGAGGTACGAAGTTGACCCCGATCGTAGGAGGTGGCTCGAATCAAGCTAACCGAAGATTTTTGGCTTTGCATAGCAGGCGCAAGGTACAGTTCAAACGATGTTTGAACTATATCAAATTCGTCTTTAATCTACCTTTGAGCAACGCTGAAGTTAACGCACCCTAAAAAATTTAGCCGCTAGTTAAATGGTGAGTAATTCACTCAGATTAACGGTTACGCATAATCTTCAAATTGCTGAGATAATTACATTACGAAATCAATTTGACTCGCTGCTGAGTAGATTTGTCTAGACAAACGAGAAATGATTTATACGTCAGTCTGAATAATAGTCTGTTGAGTTAATGAATGTGATGATTAACGGTTAAGAGTTGAGTAAGAAAAATTTTGTCAGTGGAGAATCATTTTCGCCGTAGTGAGAGTGCCAGCTAAGGATAGGAATGTCTATACTGAATGCACTGGGGCGGTAATATTAATATGAGCGACCTTTTAAAAGACTTTGAAGAGTTTATCGATCGGGGATTTGAAGATCTCCTGGGGTTGGTCAGAGAGCTAGAGGGGCGAGGCGATGGTGAAGGATTTAGGATTGATGTGCAGACTCGCACTCAAGTCGATCGTCGCTATTCTCGACCAGAAGAGGCTGCTGAAAATGTTGCTCAGACCCCCACAACGACGGTCAGCGAGGTGATTATTACACCGCCTCCCGCCAATAGTTCTCCAGAATCGTTGAGCGGCATCGGCGGACTATCTGAAATCGTCAGAGAGTTGCGGGAATTAGTAGAATTGCCCCTCAAACGCTCAGAGTTGCTCACTAAATTGGGGTTAGAACCTCCGCGTGGCGTTCTCCTAGTCGGTCCTCCGGGCACTGGCAAAACCCTGACCGCTCGGGCATTAGCCGAAGATTTAGGCGTGAACTACATCGCGATCGTCGGACCCGAAATTATGGGCAAATATTACGGAGAAGCCGAAGCGCGACTGCGAAGTCTGTTTGAAAAAGCCTCCCGCTCTGCGCCCTGCATTGTTTTCATTGACGAAATTGATAGTCTCGCGCCCGATCGCTCCAAAGTCGAGGGCGAGGTCGAAAAACGCGTCGTCGCTCAACTGTTGAGCTTGATGGATGGATTTGCCAAAACCAAGGGTGTGATCGTGTTGGCAGCAACCAATCGAGCTGATCACCTCGATCCCGCGCTGCGTCGTCCGGGACGGTTCGATCGAGAAATTCAGTTTCGCATCCCCGATCGGGCAGGACGATTAGAGATCCTTCGCATTCTGACGCAGGCGATGTCGCTGGATAAAACGGTGAATTTGGACACGATCGCCGATCTCGCGGGAGGAATGGTCGGGGCAGACCTGAAAGCCCTGTGTCAAAAGGCGGCTTATGTAGCGCTGCGCCGTTTGGTGCCTTCTTTTAACGATCCGACTCCCCACCTGATGAGCGTGACGCAGAGCGATTTTTTGGAGGCGATTAAGCAGATTAAACCTGCCGTCTTAAGATCCGTAGAAGTCGAGTCACCTAACATTGCTTGGGACTCGATCGGCGGACTGGAATCGGTTAAACAAAGTTTGCAAGAATCGGTTGAAGGAGCACTGCTCTATCCCGAACTCTATCAGCGCACGAAAGCTAAAGCGCCAAGAGGCATCCTACTTTGGGGACCTCCGGGCACGGGCAAAACGCTGTTGGCTAAAGCAGTTGCGTCTCAGGCGCGAGCGAACTTTATCGCGGTCAACGGTCCTGAGTTGATGAGCAAATGGGTCGGAGCATCCGAGCAAGCTGTGCGAGAACTGTTTGTAAAAGCGCGTCAAGCCTCTCCCTGTGTTGTGTTTGTCGATGAGATTGACACGCTTGCTCCCGCACGAGGCAGCTATCAGGGTGATTCAGGTGTGGGCGATCGCGTCGTTGGTCAACTGCTCACTGAGTTAGATGGTCTGCATGACTGCTCTAATGTGCTGCTGATCGGAGCGACCAATCGCCCAGAGGCTCTCGATCCTGCCTTATTGAGATCAGGACGATTAGACTTGCAGATCAAAATTGACTTGCCCGATCGAGCCAGTCGCTTCTCTATCTTGCAGGTTCACAATCACGATCGTCCGTTAGCCGATGTAGATTTAGACCTTTGGGCAACCCAAACCGAAGGCTGGAATGGCGCTGACTTAGCACTTCTTAGTAATCAGGCTGCCTTAGAAGCGGTGCGTCGCTATCGTAGTCAAGGCTTGAGTGATCCGAGTACCATTCAGATCACAACGGATGATTTTGGCGTGGCTTACCATCGGCTTTCTAGCCAGCGATCGCCCGTGTAATTCAGTTTGCAAACTCTGCTTGCAAGGTGTCGTCATTGTCATCCGCGATCGTGGCTACCACAGTGATCAATCGCGAGATTTCACCCGGCGATAACTCAGCGACCGTGCGGCTTGACAAAACAACGATCTGATTTTCAAAGATTGCAAACGCCGACTCAAAAGTAGTTTTCCAGTTCATTTCGAGCAATTTTCTCATTAATTGCGGCTCATTTTTAGCGGGTAGTGTGAGAACAGTTGCCCAAGCCGTAAACGTATCATCATCGGTTATGCCCGTAAGCTGCACAAACGCTTCGACGCTGCCATATTTAAACTTCCAGACATTGCCACCGTCGTTGTGACTAACCATTGCACTGTTGGTTTGGTCAAGACTGTTAATGACCGTTTCAATCACCTCAGCAATGTTGATACCATTTGTACCGCCCACTAAGCTTTCACCCGACAGAGCAGAGGTTGAGGTTGTTTCAGGATTGGACGAATAGTTCACCATAATACGTTTGTTTTAGCGTTAGTGCAAAGTCAGCGTTGAGTCTACCTTACCCTACTGTTGATTGCTGCGATCGTTCTTGCGGGTTCTACATTTTTTATTTTTATACTCACGAGGTGATTTTGCGTGATGACTCTACCTGATGATATAAATTTCGCTTGTAGCAATGGCACTCGTGATAGATGAAGTGATCGCCCAGACTGCGTAATAGTTTTGATGTCGCAAACACTACGCTTTCGACGCTATTTAATACAGGGGATTTGTTATGCCGATCGCCATTCGAGATGACGTAGTTTATATCATACTGAAAAAGATTTATGACAGGGATCGTGTTCCCGGTCCTGATCCAGTCAGTTTTACAGATACCGATTTTGCAGGTCTTGAGATGTCGATCGCAGATATTTTGGGGCACTTAGACTATCTCAACCAACGCCAATATATTAACGCTGAATTTTCGGGCAACGCCTATGGAAATCAAGATGATGTCCCTAATCTGATTAATGAAAAAGAATTTGGGTTGAGAATTGCCAATACTTATGGTGCGCCAGATGGTCCGTTGCCTCATTTGATCGAGTTCAAAAAGGCAGAACTGACCCAAAAAGGCGAAAAAATGCTGGCTGAGATGGAAGCAAATCCTCCTAAGAATATGAATCAGGGTGCGGCAGTTCCGGTTTATAGCAAAGACCTGCCATTCTTAGAAAAAGTAATGCTCAAAACGGGATTAAAGGAGCATTATGACGCGAGAGACATCACCGAAGTCGTGTTTCGCACAATGCGCGACATGATGACTAACGAAGCAGTCGAGCATGTCTCTGAAGAACTGCACGAGCCGATGGAAGCAGGCAACACCGATAGAACGCTGTATGCCGCGACTCCGCTTGCCACCGAAATTTCAGACTTGTGGGAAGACACCAACCCGATCGTGCATTTTCTTAGCCACGTTCGTCCCCCGCTCAAAATCAAATCCAGCACGTTTTTGTTCCGCATTAAACAAGAAGCGGGTTTAGCGGTCACGATCTCCCCAGAGTTGGCGGTCGAAGCGGTCTTTTCAGCGACCAAAGATGAATTGTCTGAAGATCGCATCAAAGAAATCGCTAATTACCTACCTGACGCGATTCGAGCCATTTGGGAAAACGCCTAGAGCTTGGCTTCAAGTAGGGATTGAGAAGAATTTCGATCCCTTTCAACGAAGTCAATTGAGTTTGGAGCTGAATCCTAGTCCGGGAAAGATGAGCCAGCAACTAGAATTTGTTAAGGTAACCTCATCCATTTTTTGAAGCCCTGCTGATCTATCATGCTGCTCAACTCAAACCAGCGCACTAAACTTGACGATACAGATGACACGCTGTTTTATGATGCTCCGCGATTTGTCACTCACGTTGATGAAGGATTTATTCAACAGTTGACGGATTTGTATCGATCGCGATTAAAACCAAACACCCGCATCTTTGACCTGATGAGCAGTTGGGTGTCGCACCTGCCCGAAGAGATGACGTTTACCCACGTCGAGGGGCACGGGTTAAATGAAGAAGAACTTGCACGCAACCCTCGCTTTGATCACTATTTTGTGCAAAATCTCAATCAAGAACCCAAGTTGCCGTTAGACGATCAATCACTTGATGCCGTGCTGAATACTGTATCGGTGCAGTATATTCAGTATCCAGAAGCGATTTTTACTGAGATTCATCGGGTCCTTAAACCGGGAGGCGTTGCCATCATCAGCTTTTCAAATCGGATGTTTTATCAGAAAGCGATCGCGGCATGGCGTGACAGTGCAGAAGCAAGTCGAGTTGAGTTAGTCAAACGCTACTTTAAGGCGGTTCCTGGGTTTGCAGAGCCAGAAGTCGTGACCAAACAGTCTCAAGCACCTGGCATTCTTCAACTGCTTGGGATGTCAGGAGGCGATCCGTTTTATGCGGTGATGGCGACCCGCTCTTAAGTGGATGGCGAGGCAGTCTCTGGTGCAGTGTTGTTCCCGTCTGAGCTGAAATTTGCAGGGTGGTTCCGTTGTTGCAAGCGGTATTTCTCCTCTCCCGCAGGAGAGGGCTAGGGTGAGGGCAAGGTCATCGATTCATACCCAAATTCAGTAACTGGATATTTAACATCCGACAACATACGACTCAATCAATTTTGCGATTTCTGCCTCATCAAACTGTTCCGCCAAAGTTAACAATTTGGCTGCGAATCCCTGATATTTGGGTGATATCGCTTTTAGACGAGAGGCTTCTTGAATAATTTGCTCGATATGACCAATCTGAGCAGCTTGATAAAGCAAAACCAACTCTTGAGGCGGGGGGATGACGATCGAGTCAGTCAACGGTTCAGCAAGCGATGTTTGATCAATCCAGATCAGGTTGAGATGGCGCTGGAGGGTAGCTAACAAATCGTCAAACTCAATGGGCTTTGCCAGAAAGTCTTGATAGCCTGCAGCTTGGCTACGCTGGCGATCGACTGCTGAGACGCTGGCTGAGGAGGCAACGATCGGCGTAGTGTGTAAGCGAGCATCGGCTCGAATCTGACGAATTAACTCAAAGCCATCCATTTTAGGCATGGTGAGGTCAGAAATAATCAA
This sequence comes from Phormidesmis sp., assembly GCA_965277365.1. Lineage (GTDB taxonomy): Bacteria > Cyanobacteriota > Cyanobacteriia > Leptolyngbyales > Leptolyngbyaceae > Phormidesmis_A. The sequence goes on from CBDICO010000013.1 coordinate 689,058, forward strand.
ATCGGGCAAATGATCAAGGGCGAGGTCTAGTCCGACTTTTCCGTCGCTGGCTTCGAGGAGTTGAAACCCGATCGGGGTCAGCATATCGACCAACACAGCGCGATTATCTGGCAGATCGTCCACTATCAAGATAGTTTTGGGAGCGCCCTGATAGCCCGTAATAGTTCGACTGAGCAGAGGAGTTGCAGGAGCGATCGGAGCACTCATTTCTGGCAGGGTGATGGTGAACCAAAAGCGGCTTCCTCGATTAAGCTGGCTCTCGACTTGCAGGGTGCCGCCCATGAGTGACACCAGTTTTTGAGTAATCGAGAGTCCTAGCCCAGTGCCTTCTTGCTGAGACCGATCACCGACTTGTTCAAAGGGCAGAAAAATGCGATCAAGTGATTCACTGGCGATGCCAATGCCCGTATCTTTAACCTGAAAGGTGAGACTGTGGGAGACACTGCCGATCACACAGAGGGTAACGCAACCGTGATCAGTAAATTTAATTGCGTTGCCCAATAAGTTGAACAGAATTTGTCGCAATCGCTTTTGATCGGCTGTGACCCCTTGAGGAATCTGTCCTTCGGTTTCCAGGTTAAAGACGATTTCTTTTTGGTCTGCCTTGGGCTGAAATAGATTGACCAGATCGTTTAAAAAGGCATCAAAGGCGAACGCTTGGGGCATTAATTCTAGCTTTTGTGCCTCAATTTTAGAGAGGTCTAAAATGTCGTTGATTAACGTTAGTAGGTGAGTGCCGCTTTGATGAATGAGCCGAATGCCATCTTTGGGCTTGGGCGCGATCGTCTGATCTCGCATCAAAATTTGGCTATAGCCGAGAATGCCGTTGAGAGGCGTTCTCAACTCGTGACTCATGTTAGCGAGAAATATACTTTTTGCCTGGTTTGCGACTTCGGCGATGTCTTTGGCGTGTTGAAGCTGTTGATTAACCGCTACAAGTTGAACTGTGCGATCGCTAACTTTTTGTTCTAATGAGGCGTTGAGACGTTCAAGCTCTCGATTAATGTGTTGAAGCTGCTGATTTTGTTGGGCAAGCTGCTGATCTTGTTGATATCGCCGCAGCGCCTCAGTGACGGTCAAACTCAAATCAGTCTGATCCCACGGTTTAGCAATATAGCGGTAGAGTCTGGCATGGTTAACGGCATTGCCGACGGCTTCGGCGCTGGCTTGCCCGGTGAGCAAAATGGTGAGAGTATTGGGCAAGCGATCGTGCACCCGAATCAAGAATTCATCGCCTTTCATGCCGGGCATAATCTGGTCGGAGATCACGAGCGCGACTTCGATCTGCTCTGCCTGGAGCTCTTGCAGAATGTCTAGCGCGTCTTCACTGCTTTCAGCAATCTCGATATAGAAATCCTTTCCAAAGGGACGTTTGAGTTGCTCTTTAAGGCTCTCTAAAACGACTTCTTCATCATCCACACAGAGAATCGCTAATTTAGTCATGAGGGGCGTTTCAGGTCTGGAAATAGGATCATTCTCTCAGTCTAGTCCAGCTAAAATCGTATTTGCTAACTCTTCTTCACTCCAGGGTTTGTGAAGGCAGCGATGTAAGTTGGCAAACTCTTGAGCGCGGGCGATCGCCGCTTGGTCAGCTTGTCCCGTTAACAAGACGGTGACAATTTTGGGATATTTTTGATGTACCTGAATTAGAGTCGTCGTACTCGATTCATCGCCTTTCATTCCAGGCATGAGCCAATCTGAGACGATGATCAACACTTCGAGGTCTTCTGCCACGAGGTCTTCTAAAACTTCCCAGGCTTCAGTGGCATCGCTAGCTCCTTCATAGAGATAATCGTGACCCAGGCGACGTTTAAGCTGTTCTTTGAGGGTTTCTAGAATCACCTCTTCGTCGTCAACACAGAGAATGACTTTGTTGGGCATAGACGATTAGCAACGGTTATAGATACCCAGCATACAGAGATCCAGACGGGTGTTTCAATTTGACAGTGGCACAATACAGGTCGAACCGCTCTATACGAAAGATGCTTTGGTCATTGCCGAGCTTAGACCCAGTACCCGATTTAGTGGATGATCTCTGGGTGATCAAGCGTACCTTGATTTGGGTAAACGCCTGGACTGCCTGTGTTAACGACTGATTGTGCCTGAGCTTTGATCAATGTTGAGGAAACGATTTAAGTGATTCGATGAGAACGATCGTAGACTTCACTTTCAGTAGGCAATAACACTCGAAACGTGGTGCGTCCTGGTTGGCTTTCAACCCCGATCGTTCCCGCGTGTTTTTGAATAATTTTGTGACTGATGTCTAATCCTAATCCGCTCCCTTCTCCGGCAGCTTTGGTGGTGAAAAACGGCTCAAAAATGCGCGGCAAAATCTCAGCCGGGATGCCACAACCGCTGTCGGTAATGCTGACGATGATTTGATGGTGGAGGCGATCGTGGCTAATACCAATCTCTAATTGCCCCTTGTGATTCATGGCTTGAATCGCATTGTGAATAAAATTCGTCCAGACCTGATTTAGCTCATCGGGGTAGCCCAAAATCGACGGCACCGTCTCATAGTGACGAATCACCTCAATGCCCTGTTTAAGTTGATTTTGATAGAGCGTCAGCACCGTTTCTAGCCCATCGCTGATGTGAGCCAGACTTTTCTCGCCTCTGTAGTCTTGGTGCGTATAGCTTTTGAGCGCATACACGACTTTGGCGGCGCGCTCGACCGCTAACAAAATGTTCTCACTGTTGCCTTTGAGCCGGACTAGGTTATAGGCGAGTTGCAGCGTCCAATCAGCCTGATCGCCTTCAAGCAAGGGCAAAAAAGCATCAATCTGGTCATAGATTCCCATGTCTATGAGAGTGTCTGCGACATTGCGAGCGTGATTGATTTGATGAGTCTCTAGCTGATCAGTCAGCGATCGCTTCCACTGTCTTTTTTCGCGGGCGGAGGGATGGGTTTGGGTATGCAGTCCGCGTTCTAAAAGGGCAAAAAATCTGATTTGTTGGTCACTTGAGAGCCTGTGAAAGAGTTGAGGAAGTTCTTGCAGTGATTCTTCTAAGGCTTTTGCGGTGTTGCCACTAGCGGCTCGAATTGCGCCGAGAGGCGTATTGATTTCGTGAGCGATTCCGGCGATCAGTTGCCCTAAAGCTGCCATTTTCTCAGACTGAATCAGTTCTTGCTGAGTGGCTTGGAGTTGTTGCAGGGCGTTGGCTAATTCTTGATTACTTTCAAGCAGGGCTTGTTCGGCTTTCTGGCGATCGCTGACATCGCGAATGATAAACAACACTTCTGTATCGCCACTTTTGACGACTCGCACTTCTTCATATTGGACTCGATCGTCGAAGACGAGACGTTGCTCATAGATCTGCGTTTTGCCCGTGGTTAATGCCTGGTGCAGATGATAAAGATGTCGTTGAGCAACCTCTGCGGGTAAGTATCCTGAAAGATGTTGATTGACCGCGTTATAACTTTCGGGCAGCAAATCTGTAAACTCGCTGGCTCTGATATAGCCTAAATAAATGCCGTCTGCACTGACCCGATACATCAAATCGGGAATGGCTGTGAGAAGGGCACGAGTGTGAGTTTCGTTATCACGGAGCGCGTCTTCGGTGCGCTGGTGGTTGCTGATTTCTTGCTGTAGCTCGGCGGTACGATCTCTGACCTGTTGTTCCAACGTTTGATTGGCGGTTTCGAGTAGCGCTTGTGAGGTTTGCAGTTGGGCTGCCATATGGTTAAACGATAGCGCTAACTCGCCCAATTCATCAGAGCGGTTTGTGTGTACGGTCTGATTCCAATGCCCGTCTGCAAGCTGTTTAGCCGCAGTGTTGAGCCGCACAAGCGATCGTGTGATCGATCGTGCCATGACTATGCCGATCGTGGTGGCAAGGGTCAAAGCAGCAAGACCACTCAAAATCGCGGTTTGCAGGTTGGCGTTGACTGGTTCGATAAAGTCTGTTTCTGGAACGACGACCACGATCAGCCAGTCAATCCCCTGGCGATCAGTAAACGGAGTCACCTGCACCCGTTGACTCGCCTGGTTACAATCAAAATTAAGCTGATGACTGCTGTAAATAGCGTTGAAGTCGGTAAATACTTTGTGAAGGTGTTGAGCAGTTGCCTGAATTAAAGGGACTCGGCTCAAGGTTGCATCTAGGCGCTGAGGTGGATTGCTGAGAAGAAACGGTTGCTCTGCCATTGAGGACATGACGAGAGTTCCTGATCGCTCCATGATGAAGGCTTGCCCCGATCGACCAATTTTGAGACTTTTTAAGAATTGACTAATCGGCAAAAGCTCAAAGTCAACTGAGAGCGCTCCGGTTAACGTTCCAGAGGGTTGATAGATAGGCTGAACGGTGGCAAAACTGAGAGTGGGAGGGTCGGTTGAAATGTGTAGCGGAGTCCAGATAGGCTGTCTGGTTTGTAGAGCAGTTTGATACTCGCTTTTGGGGTGAGTTATGGAGGTAGATACACCACTCTGACGGGCGACTGGCAGCGATCGCCCTTCGTCGATAAACGTAATCTGTTTCACCGTTGGAAACTGCTGAAGCTGTTGCTTAAACGATCGCTCTAAACCGAAAGGGTTTTGAGGATTGAGTTGCCCTAGTCGGATTGCGTCTGAGTTGATTTGTTGAACTAACAGAGGAGTCGCGAGATAGAACTTGATGCCCTCTTGAATCTGTTGAGTAACTTCTTCTCGCAGATGGGCAGAGGCATCATCAACGGCGTTTTGGTTGCCTTTGATGACGAGATAGCTAGTTACGCCCAGTGCCACACCAATCTGTAGCAAAAAGGGCACCACTAACCTCCATCGTAGAGAGGTTTTTTGAGATGACTTAGAGAACCAATATTTCAAGAGCCGCGATGCCAAAATCTTGTTTGAGTGTCACACATTCAGCCTTCTGGCACAACTTGCTCGATCGCGCCATGATTTAGGCAATTTATTCGTCGCCCCATGAGGTGAATATTCCATAACGAGTTTTCTAGGTTGCCCCAATTATCCGAATCGACTGAGCGATCGTCCTATACCCCTCAGAATCAGCATCGAATTTTGTGTTTCCCAAGTACATTCAGTCGTTTGAGACATTCCATTATGCCTATTCATTAATGCAAAATGTGCGGGCGTTTCGCCTCCAGGATGGTTAGTAGTGGCAGCCTATTTGCCGAAACAGTGGGAGGTGCGATTTGTCGATGAAAATGTGAAAGCGACAACGTCCGCAGATTATAAGTGGGCAGATGTGGTGATTGCGAACGGAATGGACATTCAGCGATCGTAGATTAAGCACCTTAATCATCTGGCTCATCAAGCTAGAAAAGTGGCGATCGTCGGTGGTCTTTCGGTGTCAGGGTGTTCTGACTATTATCCCAATTTTGATATTTTGCATTTGGATGAGTTGGGCGATGCCACCGATTGCATGATTGAGTGGTTGGATCAGAGGGACGATCGTCCTGCTCAACAAATTCGATTTGAGACTCAAGAACGGTTGCCTCTGAGCAAGTTTCCGACTCCCGCTTATCAGCATTTGGATCTGGATCGCTACTTTCTGACGAACTGCCCCACAAACGCACAGGTGACGAGTCGCACATGGGGTCTGCAAGCGACTCTGTCACGGTTTGAATGTAATCAGAACTGACGCGAATATCGCTGTCAGCAAAAATGATGACTTCGTAATGGGCAGTTTTTAAGAGATAGCTCAGGGTGCTGTCTTTATAATTGATGCCACGGGGTTGCAGTCCATCCAGTAACTGGGCACGATCGGGAAGTAAGTCTACTAATTTTTTGAGCATTGGAACCGCCGGATCGGTGGATTCGATGACTCTAAACAGCACTTCATACGTGTCATAATTCTGTTTGCAAAAGGCTGCCCAATTGACCCACGCACCCTCGTCTAACCTACAGACAGGCACCAAAATTGAGACTCCTTCAGTGGAAAGGTCTTCAATAGATGAAGGAACTATGAAAAATTGACGGGTGAACCAAAGACAGGCTGCATAAAATACGATCGAGCCAACGATCAAAATAGATAAAGCAATTGCCAACGAGGTCCTCTTCTGACTTAAAAGAACATCGCGAAACACTACTGTTGTAACTTCTACACTTTTTGGACGCAAATCTATGTTTTTGGTCGGTAGCTGCCCGTTTAATATTCTCAATGGTCAATAGATTTAACACCCGCCTAATAGAGACTTATCCAATTTAAGCGTTATACATTCTGAGATATCTACGATCGTTTACCCTAAACCTACAACGTGCTTGGAGATGCCCAATGACTCTTAATCAAACCTATCGAGAACGAACCGACGCAGGCATGATAGCGCTCCAAGGCTTTTATAGTGCTGCCACTGGGCTGTGGAACTCAGTAGGCTGGTGGAACTCAGCAAACGCCCTCGAAACCACGATCGACTATTGCCGCTTAACCGATTCGCTCACCTATCGAGGCAATCTCTCCAACACCTTTGAGAAGAATAAGCGCAGTAACTTTCTCAATGATTTTTACGATGACGAGGGCTGGTGGGCGCTCACCTGGATCAAAGCCTATGATCTAACGGGTGAACAGCGCTATTTAAATATGGCAAAAACGATCTTTAACGACATGAAGGGCGGCTGGGATGCAACTTGCGGCGGTGGAATTTGGTGGAGTAAACAGCGTAAATATAAGAACGCGATCGCCAACGAGTTGTTTTTAGCGATCGCGGCAAAGCTGCATTTAAGAACTCCAGGAGATGGGGGTGCCGGAAGTTATTTAGACTGGGCACAACGGGAATGGAACTGGTTTAAGAACACGGGAATAATCAACCGCGACAATCTGATTAATGATGGGTTAGACAGTACGTGCAAAAATAATGGACAACTCACCTGGACGTATAATCAGGGCGTGATTATAGGCGGATTAGTCGATCTGTATCGCTGCAATCATGATGGATCACTGATCAGACAAGCACAAGCGATCGCCGATGCGACGATGCGGCTGTTAGCTCCCAACGGCGTTTTAAGAGAACCCTGTGAGCCAGACTGTGGCAAAGATGGTCCGCAGTTTAAGGGCATCTTTATGCGCTATTTGAGTGATCTCTATCAAGTCACTCAGCAGCCTACTTATAAGGACTTTATTGTCAGAAATGCTGACTCGATCTGGTCGCAGTGTCGTAATAATGCCAATCAGTTTGGTCTCTGTTGGGTCAGCTCGTTTGATAGTGCAGATGCGGCGCGTCAAAGTGCCGCGATCGATGCCTTAAACGCAACGTTGGTGATAACGACTGAAGACTTCACCTATCAAGCTGAGAATGGCATCTTGCACCAGCTTGTCACGGAGGCAATTTATACGGGATATCATGGCTCAGGCTATGTCGCAGGATGGAATCGTGAGGGTCAGTGGATTGACTTTAAAGTGAATGCTGCCTCAATGCGTAGCTATACGCTGACGTTTCGCTATGCGGCGGCTGGAGGAAACGCATCTCGCTATGTTTATGTAAACGGGAAGAGTATCGCAGATAACCAAGTCTTCCCAGGCACTGCAAATTGGAGCAGTTGGAACACAGTAACGATTCCGAATGTATTGCTGAATGCTGGAAACAATACAGTTTCTGTAATCTTTAATCGCGAGAAGGGAAGTCACAACTGGCTGAATTTAGATGAATTGACGATTCAGTAGATGAGCAGGGCTAATAGCGTCGTTTTAGATTCTTCAAGCCGCCCGTCTGTAGTCAGGGACAGCAACAACGCGATCGCGGCATCGTTCCTGAGCAGGGCGATCGCGTTGTTGCCAAAGATCCGGGATCGGCATTCTTTGTGATCGATCGAACGCTGCAACCCATTCGGGGATCAGCGAATGCAACTTAGACTCACCTAGCAGTTTCGCGGCTGTTAGACAACAATCAAATCGTTGCTATTTAAGACTTGCGTGATCCCCGTTTCTGAGCCAGACCTGCTTAAATCTCAGTCAGAAGTGCGATCGTGTCGTTAAGCTTGCGCGATTTTGCTATCCCTACACTCCTCAGTCCACTCCTGACGCGCAAAACGTTAACTCAACTGGCTTGCAGCGCTTGATTTCGACGTTGATCCCCTGTGCGCCTTCTCCAGTCAAGTCTTCAACGTAGCCTGAGTGCGCGTCTTTTGCCTCATTAGGGTCATCAAATGGACCGAAATAATAGGTGCAGTTTGGTTCAGCCGTCTTGATCTCTACCCACCACGGAGTAGACATCGCTTTCATAAATCCCGTCAAAATTTCCTTGAGAATGTTAATTAACTGCATACAGGCTTTTTAAGAGTAGGGTAAAGGTTTTGCTCTAGTTGTAGAGTCTCAGTTTCTATCTTGCCCTCTGTCAAATCAATGAGAACAGAGAAAGCTAGAAACGCTTGGCGGTCTTAAATTTTGATTTCGCATTTAGCTACGTCTATCTAAAGTTTTTATATCGATTTATGCAACCGCCTTTAGGCTGAAATTCTCAAGGTTCTGATTTAAACAACGCAATTTTTCTGTAGGGTTAGTACTTATAGACTAGCCCCCTCTCCTGGATTCACTTACTTTTAGGGCTGACACTGATTAAATTGAACGGGTAATTGTCAAGTCTTTAAAGCTAATTGAGAAAGGTTGTGAAGCGTGAGGATAGTCTGTCCAGACCAGCCCTAATTTTGAAAAGATAAGGAGTAGAGCCGTTGGGTTATACGCTCAAAAAGTCCTGAAACCTGATCCTAGACAACCTCTCAGAGGTTTTCATCAAAAACGCTTGAAACTCAACGCTGGCAAGCCTTTTAGGTATTTTTTCGATTAAATCCCAACACGCTTAATGGCTCACTTCATAGTTCTATCTAATAGAACCGCCTAATTGATTCATCTAACCTTAGTGTTTTTGAAATGGTTTTAGTGTATTGTTGGCAACGTTTTACGCTTAAGTCGATCAGTCCGCTTATAAAGTTGCTTTGCAGACTGAATGACAACATCATCCCAATTCAACGGAGAGGGAGGGATTTGAACCCTCGGAACCTTTCGGTTCATCCGATTTCAAGTCGGACGCGATCGACCACTCTGCCACCTCTCCAGCAGTCAAATCCTATATTACCTTAGTCGAGAGCGATGGAGTAGAAGGCTGTAAAATTAGCGGCGATCGAGCAGATTCATTTAGCAATTCACGGGTTGCGGCGACGATCGTGTCTGGAGTTTTAGTCAGGCTAAATCCGATGGTTCTGGAATAGGTTCTTTGCCCCAGTTATAGCAGTGAGGATGTCGTCAAACCCGTCAATCTCAAGCAGGCAGACAGCGTACAAAGGTCGAAATTTAGCGTGTTCTCGCTGCACGTTCATTCGGGATCACCGTTAGCGGGGTTATCGACCGGAGGTGAAGCAACAAATTGCAGAAATGGCATTGAATGGCAGTGGCATTTAGGATACCGATCGTGTTCTCAAAATCAGACGAATACTCAAACGATTGAGCGCCCGCATTTGACACTGCGAACCCGGATTAAACGATTCGCTCGCAAAACCATTTGTTTTTCCAAGTCAGAGTGGTTGCATGAGGTAGTCATCGGGTTCTTCATCAATCGGTTTAAATTCGGATGACTGATTTAGCTATCGATCCACACGTTTAGAACATTACTCAGACTGCAACGACCAGAGCGAAACCCAAGCAAAACGAGACTTTCGGAACTGGGTGCGAGAACAGATCTAGCTATTGGGGACGAATGGCTAACCCTGTCTCAAAGTTAAAGAGATGAATTTTTTCAAGCGCGATCGCTAACCATAACGCTTCACCTAATCGCACGGAGCGATCGGGTTCCACCCTCGCTTGCAGCATTTCGCCCGCCAAACTCACCGCTAAAAACGTCTCATTTCCCAGCGCTTCGACTAGCTCGACTTGCACAGGTAGATGATTAAGAGCTGAATCGCTAACCCTGAGATGCTCAGGACGGATGCCTAACAAAACTGTGTCACCCTCATAAGATTTTAGAGTCGATGCCCATTCATCCGGCAAGGTGAGACGAAACTGAGGATGACTTAAACCCAGCAGATCTTTCACCTGCACAGGCAGAAAATTCATCGGCGGCGACCCAATAAACTCCGCGACAAAGCGGTTGGCTGGATAGTTATAGAGTTCTAGGGGCGTGGCGAGTTGTTGAATTTGTCCCGCATTCATCACGGCAATGCGATCGCCCATCGTCATTGCTTCGGTTTGATCGTGGGTGACGTAAATCGTTGTCGTCTTCAACTGACGCTGAAGTTTGACAATTTGAGCGCGAGTTTCTGCCCGCAGTTTGGCATCTAGATTTGAGAGCGGCTCATCCATCAAAAACACTTGCGGGTTGCGCGCCATCGCTCGCCCTAACGCGACTCGTTGCTTCTGTCCGCCCGAAAGCTGTTTAGGTAGTCGTTCTAAAAGAGGTTCGATTTGCAGCATTTGAGCCACAATGCGAACTCGCTGATCGACCGATCGCTCTCGATCAGACTGATATCGCAATTTCTTGGGCAGTTTGCGAGTTGCACCCACCAAAAGATTTTGACCCCAATTAGGCAGCGGCGTTGCAGTCTCTTCTCGACTCGCGAACGTCGTTCGTCTCAGCCCAAACGCGAGATTGTCATACACCGTCATGTGAGGATACAACGCATAGTTTTGAAACACCATCGCGATATCTCGGTCTTTGGGTGGCAAATCATTGACGACGCGATCGTCCACCCGAATCGTTCCTACCGTCAGTTCTTCCAGTCCTGCAATCAGGCGCAGCAGTGTGCTTTTGCCGCAGCCAGACGGACCAACCAACACCATAAATTCACCATCTTGCACCGTCAAATTAATGGATCGCAAAACAGCAGCAGAATTTTGAGACTTGAGGCTTGCTGCTTGAAGTTGGGTTAACTCAGCGCTCAGCACCAGAGAGTCAGAATCCTGTCTCGCTCCCTTTTGAAAACTCTTATAAATGTTTTCGAGGTCTACCTGAGCCACGCTAGTAAAGCAGATTAAAAATGAACATTGCAATGGTAACGCAGATAGCAAGGTGAACTCTACAACGGTTGTAACGAATTCATGCGAGGTGAGCCATCGCACTTGTTTAGAGGGTGATCGCTGGTGCCTTGTCCCATAGCCTAGCCGAAAAGTTGCGGGAATTAGGCATTAACCTCAATGAAGTCTGATTGCTATCTATAAAAGTCAGGCATCGATCGCATCAGCATTACCCTACATGATTGTCTTTAATGCCAACCGTGCGTTGCTTTGCACTACTGCCGCGATCGCCATCTCATCATCTGACAACAGTTCTTCTATTTACTCCTCATCTTCGACGTGATCGCTCAACAAAATTGGCAAACTCACGCCGATAATCTGCTCAGATTTACCGAGTTTGACGATACGATCGCCCTTCCCATCTTTCACGCTGACCTTGATCGAGTCCACTGCAATCCGTGCCAAGTGATTCTCATTCGTCAACAAAAACACGAGCGCTTCTGGCAGCACCGCAACTATTCCAATTAGGGCATCGGTTTTGGTTGTGAATTGAAATGCCTGAGTTCCCAACTCTCCTGTATTGGCTCGACGCAGCGATTTAATCGGCAGTTGTTTGGCATAGCCTTGATCTGACACCATTAAGAAAGTGTCATCTACACTCGCGATCGCCCAGCCGATCACTTTTTCTTTCTTGCTAATTCGCATTCCCGCATTGCCTTGAGACGTGCGACTCGCGATCGGAACTTGATCATCGTTGATTTCAAATCGCAGCACCCGACCGCTCGATGTGGCTAAGACAACCTGTTCACTAACCTGAGTCAAACTGACCAGGAGAACTCGATCGTCGTCTTTGAGTTTGAGAACCGTCAGCCCTCGACCGGTGAGATCAGAAAACTCTGAGAGCGGTAGACGCTTCAAGCGCCCCTGTTCAGTGAGCAATAAAATATACTGATCGTCTAGGTCTTCTGGCAAGATAAAACTACCCGCGATCGAGTCGGGCATTCCCTGAGCGGCGGCAGGGAGCAAGGTCACAAGCGGCGTACCGCGAGATTTGCCTGATACTTGAGGCAGATCAGACACCTTTAGGGCATAAGCTTTGCCGCTACGAGTCATCACCACTAGCGTTTGTGCGGTCGTTGTAAATTGTGTTTGCACTCCAAAGTCGTCAGCATCTTCTAGATCAGTCGTCGAAGTGTCATCGGCGCGATTGCGGCTAATGCGATCGTAGACTTTAGGAACCATTCGCCGCACATAACCCCGTTGCGTTATCTCAACGACGGTTTCCTGAGCTTCTTCCTCATAGCCCAACGTTAGAGAGAAGTCAGATTGCGGTTTAGATTTTGAGTTTTGATTGCTTTCTGGAGGGGTCTGTTTCTTGGTGCCCTTTTCTTCCTCTTTCGGTGGCTCTACTCCGATAATGCGAGTGCGGCGATCGTCCGCATATTTCTTTCTTAACGCCCGCAGATCTTTTTTCAACGCTTTCAACAGTTCGCGGCGATCGCCCAACACTTTTCGCAAGTCTTGCATTTGAGTCGTGAGTTCCTCAAATTCGGTTTGCAGACTTTGACGTTCCATTCCGGTCAAACGGCGTAACGGCATTGAGAGAATCGCATCGGCTTGGCGATCGCTCAGATCCAACCGCTCTTGCAACTGCACCTTTGCAGTCGTGCCATCGGGCGCATTTCGCAAAATATCAATCACGGTATCCAGATGAGCCAGCGCCGTTAAACGACCTTCCACGACATGAATTTGGGTTTCTGCCTTCTCTAATGCGCGATTATAGCGACGAGTCAGCGTCGTTTCCCGAAAGCTGAGAAATTCTTGCAGCATTTCTCGCAGCGTCATCTGTTTGGGCTGGTTGCCTGTTAGCGCCAGCATGATCGCGCCGAAATTATTTTGCAGCGCCGTCTGTCGATAGAGCGCATTGAGAACTTTTTGAGGATTGACATCTCGACGTAGCTCAACCACCACGCGGATGCCGTCTCGATCGCTTTCATCACGCAGATCGCCAATGCCGTCAATCTTGCCATTATTTACCAGTTCAGCGATTTTCTCAATCATCGCTGCTTTATTGACCTGAAACGGCAACTCAGTGATGATAATCGCCGTCCGCCGATGTTTGCCTCGACCGACGGCGAGTTCTTCAACTTTAGCAACGCCTCGAACCGGAATGCTGCCCCGACCTGTTGTGTAAGCTTCCCGAATGCCCTCCGTCCCCAGAATCTCGCCCCCCGTCGGAAAATCAGGACCCGGAATCAACTCAAACAATCGCGCATCCGACAGGTCGGGGTTATCGATTAGCGCTACCAATCCATCGACCACTTCACCCAAATTGTGAGGCGGAATGTTCGTCGCCATGCCGACCGCAATCCCCGAACTGCCGTTCAGCAGCAAAATCGGCAACTGAGCCGGAAGAACAGTCGGCTCCTGCTGCGAGTTGTCAAAGTTGCCGACAAAATCGACGGTCGATTCTCCAATTTCAGTCAACAAAGACTCATTGCCGATCGCTGCCAGTCGCGTCTCGGTATACCGCATTGCCGCGGGCGGGTCGTTATCTACCGAGCCGAAGTTGCCATGACCGCCCAGTAGCGGATATCGGCTCGAAAAATCTTGCACCAGCCGCACCAGCGCATCATAAACTGACTGATCTCCGTGAGGATGATATTTACCCAACACGTCGCCAACCACCCGCGCACATTTGCGATAGGGGCGATCGGGGGTCAACCCCAACTCGTGCATCGCATATAGAATTCTACGGTGGACGGGTTTAAGCCCATCTCGCACGTCAGGTAGCGCTCGCCCGACAATCACGCTCATGGCGTATTCTAGATACGACTGTTGCATCTCCGTGTGCAGGGCAGTCGTGATAACCTGTCCTGTTGGGAGGATGTTTAACTGATTCGCCATGAGCCTTGTCCCTTCGTTCAGAACGTTACAAAAATTCGTTTTAATTTCAGTGTAATCACTCTTACCACGGTTGCACTACCAGAAGCGTGATTGCTAGCGTGTTTGACGGCAACCCTTTGATCAGCCCCGTGACCCGCACAGAGAGGATAGCGCTTATGAAGACCGTTTTAATTGTGGAGGATGATTTGATCAATGCTCGCGTTTTCTCTAAGATTTTGACCAATCGAGGAGGGTTAGCCGTAAAGCACACCGAAAACGTTGAGGAAGTCATTCAAATCGCCCAAGCAGGAGAAGCTGACATTATCTTGATGGATGTGTCGCTGGCAAGAAGCGTCTACCAGGGCAACCCCATGAATGGGATTCAACTGACCCAGCTTCTGAAAGCAGACCCTCAAACGACAACCCTCCCGATCGTCCTCGTCACTGCTCATGCAATGGAGGGCGATCGAGAAAAGTTCCTTACCCAAAGCGGGGCAGATGGCTATATCTCCAAGCCCGTCACCGATCATCAATGGTTCGTCGATCAAGTGTTGGCACTTCTACTATCGTGACCGATTGTCAGACATTACCCTCCAACCATAAAAACATTAGTACTACCTTAAGTTAATTTTAGCAAGTCGTGAAGATTATTTTCTTAGCTGATCCCCATACTGTGAGGAACCCTGCGTGACCACTATTTTAATCGTGGAGGACGACCCCACCAACGTTCGTGTGTTTTCAAAAGTGTTGACAAAGCGGGGAGGGTTGGCAGTTAGACATACCGAAGATGTGGCAGAGGTGATTGAAATGGCTCGATCGGGAGAGGTCGCCCTAATTTTGATGGATGTGTCGCTAACCCGCAGTGTCTACGAAGGCAAAATGATGGACGGCATTAAGATCACGCAACTCCTCAAAGCTGATCCGCTTACAGAAAATGTGCCTGTGATTTTGTTGACTGCCTACGCGATGGAGGGCGATCGAGAAAAGTTTCTCAACCAAAGCGGGGCAAATGACTATATCTCCAAGCCAGTGATCGATCACCAAGCGTTTGTCGATCAAATCAAAGCACTCCTGCCAAATTGAAGTAATCAGAAAGGTGTGAGATTATTGTACGCAGTGTGCGACTTACTCTTCCGCAACAGTACCGGAAACTAAGCAGCCATTTCCCCAAAAAACCCCAGACAGCTAGACAGTAGAAGGTCTAAATGTCAAAAAGGTGGGAATGATGTTTTCCATCGAAGCGTCTATCAGGGCTGTTTTTTGCTGTGTAGACGATCTGCTGATGGAAATCACTCAAATTGACCCGACTCGCCACCGCAGGTTTGCGTCTGCTCTAGCCGCGAGTGAAGGACTCACAATTGCAGTCGTGGCAGAGTTTTTAGGAATGGATGCAGACAAGGAAATTGAAAGCTATTTTCATTGTCACGGGTTAAAACTGTTCCCCAACTTTGGCAGTTGTTTCAGTTTGATCACTTAATGACGGAAGATTAAGTCACTCACAGGGTTCTCATGATTGTTCTTCACCTGCCTTTAGGACAAGAAGCTTGAGTCGCGCCATTTGAGCGCGATCGCTTGAATGATCTGCGGGGTAAAGATAAAAAGGGTGTGCAAGCTGTTGAAATCAACGCTTGCACACCCTTTTTAAAAAGCGGGTGACGCGATTCGAACGCGCGACATTCACCTTGGCAAGGTGACGCTCTACCACTGAGCCACACCCGCGTTTAACGCACTTACCAATTTCGCAGATTGTCCTAATTTTGTCAACCCCTCATAACATCTAATTCGCATTGAGGGTTTAATCGAGCAAATCAGACTAATCTATTTTGTGGATTGGTGATTCTCTCTATTTGGGTGGCTGAGGTCGATACAATAGTGACAACCCTTTGGACAGAAGCCTAACCCATGACTGCTCCTTCGGAACTTGAAACGGTGACCCAGCCAGATATTGCTCAAGATGCTGTCCTTACAGATGAGGTGAGACAAACGCCTTTAGAGACTGAAGCGATCGCTGAGGACGACATCATTGACGACATAGAGATGTCGCTCTTTGACCACCTCGAAGAATTGCGGCGACGAATTTTTTATTCTCTAATCGCGATCGCCGGGTCAGTCGCGGGCTGTTTTGCCTTTGTGAAACCGATCGTGCAGTTGCTAGAAGTTCCCGCACAGGGGGTAAAGTTTCTGCAACTTGCGCCAGGAGAATACTTCTTTGTCTCGATTAAAGTGGCGGGCTATATGGGGCTGCTGCTGTCGGCTCCGTTTTTGCTTTACCAGATCATTGCCTTTGTAATCCCTGGGTTGACGCGGCGAGAAAAGCGGTTTTTGGCTCCGATCGTGCTCGGTTCTAGCGTCTTATTTGTGGGCGGCTTGTGGTTTTCCTACATCGCATTGATTCCGGCAGCGCTGAATTTTTTCATCACCTACGGGCAAGATGTGGTGGAACAGGCTTGGTCGATCGATCGCTATTTTGAGTTTGTCTTGCTGTTGATGTTCAGCACTGGGTTGGCGTTTCAGATTCCTGTCGTGCAGGCACTTTTGGGCTTTTTGGGAATTGTGTCGTCTCAAACTATGCTGGCAGCTTGGAAATATGTGCTTCTAGGTGCGGCGGTCTTAGGCGCAGTGATCACGCCGTCTACTGACCCCCTCACTCAAAGTCTGCTCGGCGGAGCCGTTCTGGCTCTCTATTTTAGCGGCGTTGGCATTGTGAAATTGTTAGGTAAATAGGTTAGCAACGGAGATGAGAACAGAGGTAGGGGAACTGCGGTTTCATCGAGTCTCAACCGATTGGGCTTCGACTTCGCTCAGCCTTCGGCTCTCATCTAGTGGGTTGAGCGAAGTCAAAACCACGGACAATGCAGCGAGGATTCTATTTTCGCGTAAGTTCTTAAAGGATGAATCGTGAAACTTAATCAAGAATGCCAATCAAAACTTTCACCAGATCCTCAAGACCTTCTGGAACTCGATAGAGTCCTATATCTTGAGTGATGAGCTTTTTGGCACGATCGTATGTCCCAAATCTCCAGCTATCACCCGTCGTCACCGCTCCATACAAAACTTTAGAATTTGAATCAATCCAGCGATCGAGGGCAACGAGTTCGACCGCAAGCTGAGTAAATCCCCGATCGAGATCTGATTGCTTTGCTTCCACGACCAGCAAGCTACCTGACTTAATCACCAGGTAGTCAAGAGTGCCCTTTAACCAGTTGCTGACTGAAATCGGGTACTCAATATCAAGCAAGGCATCAACCTCTTCGCAAACCCCGATCAGAATTGGGGCGACGATCGCTTCTCGCTTTGAGGTCTCTGTCACTGAAAGAACTCGTCGAAGATTGCGGGCGATCGTCATTTTAAGATTGTCTAACCCAGCAATTTCTTTGCTGCTAATGGGAAGCAACAGGGACGATCGCGCAAACGTGCAGCCTAAATCAGCCAGAATGTCTGACGTTCGGTAGGGTAAGTCAAAATACTTGCTGAACGTGTAGGTTTCGTCTTTCAGAATTCTGGGGACGTTCATTTTGTCGCTTCTTTGACGGATTTTAGTGTCCTGAGCGCACCACCTAAACTAAGCGCCGACTTCTGAAGTCGATTCGGTTTGTCCGATCGCGTCTGCCAATTCCTTTTCTTTTGCCAGTCTGCGCTTTTTTGCATAGAGCTGAATAATTGCTGCCATTGCCACAATCATGGCAAAAATTCCCCAGGCGGTAGCGCTGGTGGGCAAATTGTTTTTAAACACTGCCAGCATGACGATGATTACAAAAAACACGGTTGGCAACTCGTTAAACCAGCGAAACTGCTGCCCAGTCATGCTGCACTCATTGGTGGCTAGGCGCTTCATGATGATTTTGCAGTAGTGGTGATAAGCCAGCAACACGGCGACGCAAGCAAGTTTGGCGTGAAGCCAAGGTTCTTTAAGCACGTCTGGCTCAGTAGTAAGCAATCCGATCGCCATCGCCACCGTTAACAGCATCGCCGGAGTCATGATGATGCTGTAGAGACGCTTCTCCATGATCTGATATTGGTTTTTGAGAATGCTGCGCGCTGGCTCTGGTTGTTCATCCGCTTCGGCATGATAAACAAATAGTCGAGGTAGGTAGAACATCCCGGCAAACCAGGCGACAATTCCAACGAGGTGAAACGCTTTGAACCAGAGATATGACATAAGGCAATCCTTCAAAATGTTGGGTTTTAGTGAGAACCCGCTTGAGAAACAGAGGTAAACCCTCTATTTACCAGTTTCTAATATTGGGGCATCAATCGGCGATATCGCGATAAATTTGAAATCTAAAATTGCGATCGCTGCTGTGGAAAACTTTAATTTGCGTAGAAATCTGGTTGCTGATCTTTATGAATCCCGATCTGTCTATTTTAGGGCTAGGAACCAACATTTACACGGTTTTCAAGATAGATCAGGCTGCTTTCAAGGCAGGTTTCTTTTTTATCAAACATTTAAGCTGCTCTAATTAAAAGATGGTAAAGTATGGAGCGGTTCATCTCGTATGCTACGAGAGAATAAGGGTTTCAGCCTAAAAATACCCCCAAGACTTTACGACTGAAAAGTTTTCCACAGCTTATCCGACTTTAAATCACTCGGATTAGTTAGCTTGTGGAAAACTTCCTGTAACCTGTGGAAAAACCTCTTATTTGGGTCAGCACCTTTTAGGAAATCGAATTAGTCTGCTGTCGATCGCTGTCTCGCTTTTGCGATCAAAACTTGAATTCCTAGCCCAAACAGCCCGATCGCTGCCAGTCCAAATACTCCGGTGCCCAATGCGCTCAAACCGACGACTAACGTTCTCACCGCCACCGCAATATTTGCAGTCGTGATGTTGTGATATTGCAACGGCTTACTCGCAAAGGAGAGCGCGATCGAGCGAGTCATACTATATAAAACAAATGCCATTCCACCTGCGACGAGTGACCCTAAAACACACTGCAAAGGGCTGGGCATAACGGGCTGATTCGTGAGTTTAGAAGAGGTCATGACAAAAAGAGTGAGAGAACTTTAAGATTTCTTGAGAAGAGATCACTGAGTCGCTAACCGAACTCCAGACGCGCAAAATCTTGTTACCCAAAGATCTAAATTGGGATCAGCGATTGTCATCATCTGAGCTTTAACTGACTCCGCTTGTATGTGAGATTCAACTAACCCAAACACCGTCGAGCCAGAGCCGGACATCATTGTACCGAGAACGCCTAAACGTTGAAAGCGATCGCGAAGTTGCTGCACTTGAGGATATTCGGGCAACACGACGCGCTCTAAATCGTTATGGAGCAATTGACCGATTTGAGCGGGATTTTGTTGAGCGATCGCCGCCATCATTCCTCTAGATTGCTGTTTTCTCGCTTCTATATCACTAGCACTTTTAGGATAGGTATCACCAAATTGCTGCCGATAAGTTTGATATGCCCACGGAGTTGAAACAGGCAAATCGCGATATTTGGCTAACACGACATATATATTGTGAAGATCGGGCAGACCATCGAGTTGCTCTCCGCGTCCGGTTGCCAGCGATGTTCCGCCTGAGATGCAAAACGGAATGTCAGATCCTAACGTCGCTCCTATCTCCTGAAGCTCAGAGTGGGTAAGTCCGAGGTTCCACATCAAGTCTAGACCGACCAGCACCGCCGCCGCATTGCTAGAGCCACCAGCTAGCCCCGCCCCCATCGGAATGCGCTTTTGAATCTTGATTTCGACTCCGCCAAATTTTGCGAAGTAGCCTGGAAACTCTCTCACCATTAAATCGGCAGCTTTGTATGCCAGATTGGTTTGATCTTGTGGCACATTGGGGTTATCACACCACACCCGAATGGCTTCTGTCTCGATCGAGCGCACCGTTACCACATCGGCTAACTCAACGCTTTGCAGCACCATCACCAATTCGTGAAACCCATCGGAGCGATCGCCCACGATTTGCAGATATAAGTTGATCTTCGCAGGTGCGAGCAGAGAATAGGAACGCATAAAAAATTAGGATTCTGGGATCATTTGGGTGTCATGATCGACTCCCACATCTACGGTGTTGCTGAGATCAACCCAGTTGGCGACGCTGAGATCTTCAGCACGAGCTTGAGGATTGACCTCTAATTGTTCCAGAATTTGAGTCAGTCGATCACCCTCGATCAAACTCTTCAAATTGTTTCGCAGCATTTTGCGTTTGCTAGAGAAACCGAGTCGAATCAAGGTTTGCATTTGACGCGGGTTGTGAGCCGGGTTTTCAATCATCCGAGGGCGCAGTCGAATCACCGCAGAGTCTACTTTTGGGGGAGGCTGAAAGGCTTTGGCAGGCACGTCACAAATAAACTGACAGTCCGCTAGATATTGAACTCGCACCGATAACGCTCCAAAATGGGTCGATTTTGGATTCGCGCACAGCCGCAACGCTACCTCTTTTTGAACGAGCAGCACGATCGAGTCAAAGGGTTTGGGGTTGGGATGCCCGATCGTGCCCAGCAATTTCTCTAGAATCGGTCCTGTGATGTTATAGGGAATATTGGCAACGACTTTATTCGGATTCTGAAATGCAGGAGCGGGAGCTAGAAGTTCGTCAAGGTCGATCGAGAGAAAGTCTCCTTGCAGCAGCAAAAAGTTATCGATTTGACCCAGCTTTTTCGCTAAAAGCGCACACAAGTCTCGATCGATTTCAACGGCAACAACGGCTTCAGCTTGACCAAATAATTGTCGAGTCAAAACACCCGTACCGGGACCAATTTCTAGGACTCGATCGTGCTTCGATAACTCTGCCGAACTGACGATCTTACCCAGGGCTTTCTCGCTGCGGAGCCAGTGCTGACCAAATTGTTTGCGGGTTTTGGTCACAGTTTTATGCAGGTAACCCCACTAATTGACCCAAACCAGAAATGACAGTGCCGATCGCAGAGCCCTTAATGCGATGAGAGGCAAAAAAATCAAGGGTTTGAGTGACGCGATCGGACGGCACAATCACCACAAATCCAACTCCCATATTAAAGGTATTCAACATATCGGTTGGGCTAACGTTTCCTGCGGTTGCTAACCATTGAAAGATGGGCAGAACGTCCCAACTATTAGGATTGACTTCGATAGTTTGATCTTGTTGCAAACAGCGAGGCAAATTTTCGGGCAAGCCGCCCCCCGTAATATGCGCCATAGCATGAATCGGAATCTCGGCTTTGAGCGCGGCAAGAATCGGCTTAACGTAAATGTGAGTGGGCGTAAGCAGAACTTCACCTAAACTTTTTCCGCCTAGAATTTCGGGCTGATCGCTCCAGTCAAATCCCCGATCACCCACAATTTTGCGAACCAAACTAAAGCCATTACTGTGAACGCCAGAGCTAGGAAGCCCGATCGCGATATCTCCAACCTGTACTTGAGAACCATCTAAGACTAAACTTTTCTCAACAATGCCAACGCAGAACCCCGCTAAATCATACTCATCTGCCTGATAAAAACCCGGCATCTCAGCCGTTTCGCCACCTAGCAGCGCACAGCCAGCCAGTTCGCACCCCTGGACAATGCCTGACACCACCTCAGCGAGTTGTTCGGGCTGCAAATGTCCCGTTGCCAAATAATCTAGAAAGAACAGCGGCTCTGCCCCACAGGTCAGCACATCATTGACGCACATTGCGACGAGATCAATCCCAACCGTGTCGTGACGATCGAGCGTGTGAGCGAGTTTTAGCTTTGTGCCTACGCCATCGGTGCCCGACACCAAAACGGGTTCTCGATAGCCTGCGGGGAGTTGAAACAATCCACTAAAGCCGCCTATACCCCCCATCACTTCAGGACGATGGGTGCGCTTTATGAGACTGCTGATGCGATCGACAAATGCCCGTCCTGCCTCAACATCAACTCCCGCCTCTCGATAATCCATAAATTAACTGCCTCTGTAGTCGGTCGCGAATGCTGAGTGCTGCACTCTTGCCTATCGCAAGATCACTGATTTTTTGGGCTGTGTAGACACAAGACTTCAGCATACCCCACAACTACCATGAAGCTAGTGTGAAGTTTTCATGAAGTTCCCGAACGAGACAAGTCTTAAAATTTTTGGGAAACCCTTTTGCTGCAAGGTTTTGAGGTTAACTAAGTAGTGTGAAGTTATTGTAAAGTTTTTTTGCATACTGGTAGTACCCTGATCCCCTGGGCAAAAACTTCATGGTAATCTGTTGCAGTTCTGAACCAGGAGTGAAAACGGAGCGAGTACGAGTTTCTTAGCAGCATCCTTGCAATCTTGCAATTCGCCGAACTCAAGCTCGATTAGTCAGGTGTCCTTCACACATGGAGATATGAATCAAACACTCATTAGCGGTCTTACTGCGACTCTGTTGATCGCGACCTCATTCGGTCTTAGCCATAGCAGCAATGCTGAGGCATCCCCCGCAGTAAGCCAGTCCTCTGAAGCGGATCAAACCGCTTCCTCACCGCTTACTCATTCGCCGATAGGTGATGTTGTCAAAGTTGGTGAGCAACAGAGCCAAACCCCGTCCGCAGAGGACACGATCGCCAAGATCCAAACCCATGAGCACGACGGACGCAAAGCCGCAACGCTCTATGTTCGTAACATCCCGATTTTAACCTTCATTGGTTCACAGTCCGCCTCCTCGGGTGGGGTCAAAATGGGAGCGACGCAGACTGATGAATCGTCTCAAATCGCTAGGCTCAAGTCAGGTGCTGTAAGCGCAGCCCAGTCTTTAGAGCAGCGTCAGAATTCTACCCAAGACTCGCAGCGTGATCCGGTCACGAGAGCCACCGCGATCGCTGCCAAACTCAATCAACTCTATCGACAGGGCGTAGATGCAAAGGGCATCACGGTGAAATGGAAGCAAGCCCCTAACGAAACGGGCGATCGCTACATCATCGAAGCCAACAAGACGACGATCGTGGCAGTCGATGCCGACACGATTTTACCCGACACGACCAAAAACCCTGAGCAAGATGCACTGCAAGTTACTAATCGTCTCCGTCGTCTGATCGGAGATGCCGCCCCACTCAAGCAAGTGCCCAACAAACCCAACAACGGGCAGCAAATTGCTCTAGGACCGATTAAGTTCCGACTGGATGGGTGGGCTTCTTGGTATGGTCCTGGCTTTGATGGCGCTGCCAGTGCAAGCGGTGAGATCTTCAATCAAAATGCGCTGACGGCGGCTCATCGGTCTCTCCCGTTTGGGACGCAAGTGCAAGTCACGAATCTAGATAACGGACGATCGGTAATTGTGCGAATCACCGATCGTGGACCTTATTCGGGCAATCGAGTCATTGATCTCTCAGCAGGAGCCGCCCGTGTCATAGGGGTTATCCAAAGTGGTATTGCTCCGGTTCGTTTAGAGGTGATGAGTTCTAGAGGGTCAGTGGCATCCAGCAACTAGTTCGCTGATGGCGGATGTATTCGCTGAATCGTTTGTAAGTAGGGAGATAGAATTAATCGGTAGACGTGTTTCGGCTGCTCTCAAAGCCAGACCTCTTGGCGGGTTGAGCGGAGCCGGAACCCACCCCCATAAGCCGACTTTAATGGTGCATATCTACTTATGTTTTATAAAGCGACTCTCTTCTACATCCGTTTTTTGACCAATTCAAAATTGCCTTAACCCTCTCAATGGCGGTCCATTTTCTGCTTCTGTTAAGCCTTTGCTTTGCACTAAAACACCAAAGTTGCCGAGTCCCATCGGGCTCATCAATTGATGCAGAGCATCTCGTCGTAGAATTGCAGTTTGAATATCTTGATTATTTTTAGTGTCAATTTGACTGAGTGCGGCAAGACGATCGCCTAACCCCAACGCCATCAAAAATAGCCCTTGCTGCGTGAACCCTAAATTTTTTAACCCCGCTCGATCGCCCTGTCGCTCTAACGCTGTGAAGTCAACATGAGCCGTAATATCTTGCTGACCGACATGAGTATAGGGGTTGTTGTGATGACTATGCTGGTAGTAACACTGCAACGTTCCCTGCGATCGCCCTGGATTGTAATAGCGAGTCGCGGTGTAGCCGTAATCGATCGTTAAAAGATATCCACGCTGAATACGATCTGAGACTAAATTCAGCCAATCTAATGCTGCTAAATTGACTTCAGTTCGATAGCCCTCTGGGTAATTAAGCGAGAATAAGTCAATTCCATTGAGATCAAAATAGTCAGTTAACTTAGGAGTTGAAAGTTGATCAATTATCTCCGCAAATCCATCAGACTGTACAGTGACGTAAATTTCTTGGAGTTTGCGGTTTGTTAACGTCACTAGATGAACTGGAAACGCATCGACCAATTCATTCGAGAAAATGCACCCGGTGATCGAATGAGCCGAAATGGTGTCTAGCGATCGCCATTCAACCTGTACTTTTAGTTGCCACGACTGTAATCGTTGCTGCTGCTCTGTTATCAAAGCCTCGGATTTTTCAACAATCACATAGTTTAGACAGGCGAAACAATCAAGATGATGTTGTTGCAAACCGTTCAACACATCTGCGGCTAATAGTCCTTGTCCGGCTCCTATTTCAACTAAAGTGAATGATTGAGGCTGCCCCAAAATTTGCCACATCTCTGCAAACTGTTCAGCCAATAGCTCACCAAAATCTTTAGCCAAATGGGGCGAGGTAAAAAAATCACCTTGCGCCCCAATTCTTTTATTATTTGCAGCATAATAGCCATACTGCGGATGATAAAGTGCCATCTCCATATACTCAGCAAACGAAATCCGACCCTCGGAACTGTCAAAAATGTGCTGAGTAATCAAATCAGATAAGGCAGACGTTCGACCGGGTAAATCGCTCACAGTAAATAGCTGTGTTTATGGTCAATCAATCGAGTTACTCTTTACGATTGCAAGGGGGTAGAGGTCAGAACTATAGCGCCCTCTGTCCCCCGCATCATCACACCCCGCACGGTGATTGAATCAAGCAATCGTAGCGGATACTGCTTCTTTCTTGTTGGTTTCAAACGCTAAGACAAACTCAGTGGTGGGGCGAGTTTGTTTCAGCACTTTTATATAACAATCTGCATCGGTGCGACGACGAAATCGAATCACCAGTTGACGCTGAAGATCGGGCAGCGTTTGATAGACAGCCCAGGGAGTCAGTTGCTCTTGATAATTCATGGTTCAATTTTTGCGAATGAGTGGTTGAGGAGCGTGAAGAATTTTAGGTGAGCAGTAAAGGCGCTCTGCCGAACCAGACGCTATTTGTAGCGTTTCTGTCTTGGCTTCTCCCTAGTAATAGCGGTTAATTGGGAGGTTGTCAACCCTTGACTGAGTCAAAATTTTCAAGGAGAGATCTGCTGAATTGCGAATGTTTTTGGCACCACGATCGACATGACAACGTAAAAACCGCCATGAGAATTTTGCACGATCGAACCCTATACAATTCCTCAACCTCAGAGGTTCAAGCAGTTTACGCTACGTCGTTGAAGTTAGGTAGAAATGTTTTGACTTAATTAAGGAACGTACATTTGCACTAACGCTATTCATCTGACGCAAATCAGATATGTTGTTCTTTCCTAACATTTATTATTTGCCATTCAAAACATTGAACTGAGAACTTGAAGATTTAGATAGATTAGGCGGTTCAAGTTTGCGCCGCCTTGCTAAAAACCTGGAATATATGATTAAAAATTAGTTTTAATACAGCAGTCTTGACCGGAACTTCATACTACCGTAAAACTGCACAAATTTTGAGAAGTTTGTTCTGTCTAATATTGTGGAGTGAACTCTAAAGAATCTTTTAGAAGCCCAACTTATGGAGTTCGATAGTAAATTTGTGTCTTCTGCAAAAGCAGTTAAGTAGGGAGATCGGATCAACGTCAGATGCGTTTCGGCTCCGCTTAACGCTCAAAGCTACCAATTCCAGCAGGTTGAGCGGAGCCAAAACCTATCCCCATCAGTTGGCTTTAGTTGCGCTTAGTTCTAATTAGAGAAAAGCAGCGATTCTCCTGATCGTGTCAAAATCTATTTTTGAAGTAGCCTTTAATATCACTGAGAGCTATTATAAATTCGATCATTTCCGCGATCGGGCGGAGAGGTTTTTTCATTTTTTATGCTGCTTGATTCTTAGTTTTTATCGTTTCTTGAAAAATGTATAACCTAATCATTTGTGACAAAAATAGGGATGAACGGAAGTCCATCCCTAGGGTTAAGAAATAGATTTGAGATTAGCGATCGACCGATCCCATAATGATATCGATGCTTCCTAAGATGGTCACGACATCTGCAACTTTCATGCCCTTTAGCAAATGGGGCAAGATTTGTACGTTGTTAAAATCAGCCGCCCGAATCTTCCAACGCCAAGGGAACGGGTTATCGTCTCCCATAATAAAGATGCCTAACTCACCCTTGCCGCTCTCAACTCTAACGTAGTGTTCGCCTTTGGGAATCTTGAAGGTCGGCGCGATTTTTTTGCCAATGAACTGATAGTCAAAGCTATTCCATTCAGATTTTGGTCCTTCTGCCATGCGCTTGGCTTCTAAGTTCTCAAACGGACCGCCTGGTAGAGCGGCGATCGCTTGTCTGATAATCTTGACTGACTCGCGCATCTCCCGAATTCGCACAATATAACGAGCAAAGCAGTCTCCTGCCGTTTCCCACTGCACATCCCAGTCAAAATCGTCATAGCATTCGTAGTGGTCAACTTTTCGCAAGTCCCAGTTAACGCCTGATGCACGCAACATTGGACCCGACAGCCCCCAGTTAATCGCTTCATCGCGCGTAATAGTGCCGATCGCCTCAACCCGCTTGCGAAAGATTGGGTTATCGGTGATCAATCGCTCATACTCATCTACTTTGGGCAGAAAGTAATCACAAAAGTCTTCGCATTTATCAATCCAGCCGTAGGGCAGATCAGCCGCAACTCCACCGATGCGGAAGTAGTTGTGGTTCACCATGCGATAGCCACAAGCCGCTTCCCACAGGTCGTAGATCAGTTCACGTTCGCGGAAGATGTAGAAGAATGGCGTTTGTGCCCCTACGTCTGCCATGAATGGACCCAGCCACAGCAGATGATTGGCAATGCGGTTTAGCTCTAGCATGATGACGCGAATGTGACTTGCACGTTTAGGAACCGCAATTCCTGCCAGCTTTTCTGGAGCATTGACCGTCACCGCTTCGTTAAACATGCCTGCCGCGTAGTCCCATCGGCTCACGTAGGGCACAAACATAATGTTGGTGCGATTTTCGGCAATTTTTTCCATACCTCGGTGCAGGTAGCCGATCACGGGTTCGCAGTCGATCACGTTCTCCCCGTCAAGGGTGACGATCAATCGCATCACTCCGTGCATTGAGGGATGGTGCGGACCCATGTTGAGAACCATCGGTTCGGTTTTGGTTTCGAGCATTGCCATAGATGTTCAGCCTCTCCCTTACAGATTTTGGAATAGCCCTACTTCAGTCTCGAATAATCATAGAGGACTGGCAGCAGTTGAGTCGAAAGCGTTTAATTAGCTGAATGTATATCGGTCGCGCCCTTTTAATTATAGAGATTGCTGGCTGTAAACGTTATCTGGAATAGATTTAGCTGACGATGAAGTTTTTGCAGAAGGTTGATAGAAATGAGTCGATGCTAGACCAAACGGATGCTCTTAAGATGAGAGAGACGGGCACGATTAACGGTGAACGCAGATGGTACAAGCACTTCAAAAAACGCTGACTCTAGCGGAATTTCTGAACCTGCCAGAGACGAAGCCTGCTGGTGAATATGTCAAGGGTCAAATTGTTCAAAAACCGATGCCGCAAGGAAAGCACAGCAAACTTCAGGAAGAGCTTGTCGGGGCTGTGAATACGATCGCCAAACCTCAAAAAATTGCCTACGCGTTTCCAGAACTACGATGCACGTTTGGGGGACGATCGACCGTTCCTGACATCGCGGTGTTTGCCTGGGAGAGAATTCCGCTTGATGAGAATGGTGATATTGCCAATGTATTTAATGTGGCTCCTGACTGGACAATCGAGATTTTCTCTCCTGATCAGAGTCCTACTAAAGTAACGAGAAATATTTTGCACTGTCTCAGTCACGGATGCCGCGTAGGTTGGCTGATTGACCCTGATGTCCGATCGATTCTGGTTTATCCATCGGGTCAACAGCCAACATTTTTTGAGGAGCCTGACGAAAAATTACCCGTTCCAGATGTGGTGAAGGATTTAGAGTTAACAGTGGGTGACGTGTTTGGATGGCTGAAAGTATGACTTCTGTGTCGGATGATTCTGATTTGGCGATCGCGCCTGAGTTTTTGCACATTCCGGTGCTGCATCGGGAGGTGATCGAAGGGTTGGCAATTCGTCCCGACGGTCACTATTTAGATGTAACTGTGGGCGGCGGTGGACATACGGCACTGATCCTAGCGGCGGCGGATGGGGTTCGGGTGACTGCACTGGATCAGGATGATCAGGCGATCGCCGCTGCCACCCAAAAACTAGCGGAATTTGGCGATCGAGTCACATTCCAGCACAGCAATTTTGCCAATTTCAACCCAGGAGAAACAAAGTTTGACGGCATTCTGGCAGATCTGGGCGTCAGTTCTGCTCAGTTTGATATTGCCGATCGGGGCTTTAGTTTCCGTCACGAGGCTCCACTAGATATGCGAATGGATCGCGGGCAGTCACTCACCGCCGCCGAAATTATCAATCACTGGGATGAAACCAAACTTGCCAATATTTTCTACACCTATGGCGAAGAACGGCTTTCACGACGGATTGCCCGACGGATTGTAGAGCGACGACCTTTACAGACGACAACTGAATTGGCAGAGACGATCGCGCATTCAGTGCCCCGTCAATATCGCTACGGACGCATTCACCCCGCAACTCGCGTCTTTCAGGCACTTCGCATCGCCGTTAATCAAGAACTCACGGTGTTAGAAACGTTTGTTAATCAGGCTCCGCAGTGGCTCAAACCCGATGGCAGACTTGCGATGATTAGCTTTCACAGTTTAGAAGATCGGATTGTTAAACACCGACTCAAAGAGTCACCATTATTGCGAGTGCTGACCAAAAAGCCAATCATTGCCCAAGAAGATGAACTAAAAGAAAATCCTAGAGCACGATCAGCAAAACTCAGAATTGCAGAACGACTGACAGAATAGTTAGGTAACTTGAGTTCGTTAACCAACAATTTCGTTGATTCAAACTCGATCGCTTCGTTGCGATTTCGCTAACCAATTCCCTGCCGCTCTACCCATCTCGGCAACTCGACTCGGAAGGTTGAACCTTCTCCTAATTGGCTCTCGACGCGAATTGTGCCACCCATCATTTGCACCAGCCATTTTGTAATTGCCAGCCCCAACCCGGTGCCTGCATGACGACGAGTGGTTGATTGGTCGAGTTGATGAAACTCTTCAAAGGTGCGCGTCAGATCTGCTGGAGCGATGCCAATTCCAGTATCGCGGACTGAGATCACGAGCCGATCGTGTGCCAGCCCCCACACTTCGACCTTGACACCGCCGACATCTGTAAACTTAATCGAATTCGATAACAAGTTCACCAAAACCTGTCGCAGTCGAACACTGTCATTATTCACCCAGGGATTTTTGAGGTGTGACTCCACGTTTAGATGCAACTGTTTTTGATCAGCCAGCGATCGTAGCTCTGAGGTCGTCGAATTGAGTAAATCATAAAGATTAAAGCGATCGAGTCTTAGCTTTAGTCGTCCGGCTTCGATTCTGGATAGGTCAAGAATGTCGTTGATCAATGCCAGTAAGTTTTTGGCATTATTGAAAATCCGATCGACCATTTCTAACTGCGCGGGTCGGAGTTGACTCTGCCGTTGCAAGAGTTGAGAAAACCCCATAATGGCGTTCATCGGAGTTCGCAATTCGTGAGACATTGTGGCTAAAAACTGTGATTTTAGCTGGGCTGCCTCGATTAATTTCAGGTTCTGCAGTTGGATCTGCTGCCGCTGATTTTCTAACGCCTGATTTTGCTGTGCCAAAATTGCGTTTTGCATCTCTAACCGGACTTCTCGCTCTTCAAGCTCGTTGATTAATTGAGCATTGTTGATCGCGATCGCGGCTTGCTCTCCAAACGCGACGAGCATTCGTGAATCTTCGTCGTCAAAGGCAGTCGTTTCTTCCCAGTTTCCGATCGCTAACACCCCCAATCGCCCAGCTTGAGCCGATTCGATCGTCACCGCACAGAGAGAGGTAGGGAGGCGATCGAGTGAAGAGTCATCCGATTCGCGTGTCTGAATTAGATGAGTCTTCCCAGTGACAAAGACCTGTCCTAGCAAGCCATCACCGCGATAGAAGGCTTCGTCAATTGAAAACTCGCCGCGATCGAGTCCAGTTGTTGCAGTCAGTTCTAGCTGTTGAGTTTGAGGATTTTGTAGCACAATCAACCCAAACTCAGCCTCGGGAATGGCATCACAGATCGCATCAATCATGACTTGCAGCAACCCAGGTAAATCGGTCAAGCGTTGATTGAGTAGATCAGTCAGCCGTTGCAGCGTTCTCAACTGCTGCTGTTGTTCCCCCAGAATCACGATCGCTTTGCGAAGATTGCGCTCAGCTTTTTGAGTGGCTTGATAGAGACGGGCATTATCAACAGCAAGAGCAGCTCGACGGGCGAGATCTTCTGCTAGCGACAAATCGGTTGGCGTGTAGTGACGTTTCGACTCGATCGTGGCGAAGGTAATCGCCCCTAAAATCCGCTCTCTGGCAAGGAGCGGCACGATCAGCGCAGATTCAAATCCAAATTGTTTGATCCGTTCATAATGATCAGGGTCTTCAGTCAATTCTGTGAGCAAATCGTCGGAAATTTCGGGATAAAACTTCGACTGTCCGGTCTTCAACACGACCGGAATAGCAGCTATTGAGGTGAGGTCGATCGGATAGCGTTGTCGATAATCTTCAAACGCCACTACTTTTCGCGGATCTGCATGATACAAGGCAACTAACTGCGGCTGTTCGTCTTGCAGCGTGTGAATCATGCACCAATCTGCCAAATAAGGAACCGACAGTTGAGCGAGATTTTCTAGAATCGTTGAGGCATCAAGAGAAGAGGTCAGGAGCGTACTGGCATTTGCTAAAAAACGCTGTGAGTCTTCAGTGCGCTTGCGATCGGTGATATCCAAAAATGCCCCAACGCAGCCTCTTGAGTTGCCATACTCATCAAACAAGGGGGCAACTTCTGACACAAGTTTTACCACTTTGCCATTTTGCTGCAAGATATCGAGTTCGATGCCAGAAACCGGAGCGCCCGTTGCAGACGATCGCTGCATGGGTAGCTCTAATGCCGCGAGTTCTCTGCCGTCTTGATAGACTTTATAGGAAGGTTGCTCAGCATCCGAGCGACTTTTAGACGCATTCTCATGAGACGAAATTCCTAAGTGGGCACCCATAATCGAGTTAATCTTGATTCGTTCGCAATCGACATCTTCTGCGATGCAGATTCCGATCGGAATCACATCCAGGAGTGTTTGCAGTTCGGTGACTCGATGTTCTAAAGCGCGATTTAGTTGAACGATTTTTTCTTGTGCTTGCTTGCGTTGCGTAATGTCGCTCACAATGCCCGACATGCGAAAATTTTGACCGTGCTGATCGCGTTGAGCTTTGCCTCGTGAAGTGCAATCGAGATAATTTCCTGACGCATGTTGCATCCGAAACTCGACATCAAACGGGGTGTCTCGCAGGAGATGCTCTCGCATCACGTCTAAAACTCGATTTTGATCGTCAGGGTGAATTAGCTGAAGAAACGCGCGTTGAGCGGTGCCCACTTCTTCCCGCGATCGCCCAATGATTTCTAACATGCGATCGTTGCAAAAAACCCGATCGGCGCAGATATCCCAGTCCCAAATGCCGTCATTTGAGCCTTCCAAGACGAGCCGATATCGCTCTTCACTCGCCCGGAGTTTTCGCGTTGCTTCGGCAGTCTGTCGCTCGGCTCGATTCACCCGCACCGCGCTCCCTAAGCTGCGAGACAAGTTTTCGGGCGACAGCTTGCCTTTAGCCAAATAGTCATTGGCACCTGCCTTCATCAAATCTACGGCAAGTTGCTCATCGCCTTGCCCCGTTAAAACGATCAGCGCGATCGAAAACTGACCATCGCGAATCTGCTGCACCAAACTCAGCCCATCTCCATCGGGCAACTGATAATCAATCAATGCACAGTCGAAGTCGTCTTGCTCTAAAATTGCGATCGCCGACGCACAGTTTTCTACCTCCACCGTTTCTCGAATGGGGATACCCGCATTTTGTAGCGATCGCCGCACTGCCATGCGATCTACTACATCATCATCCACGACTAAAATTTTCAGGGAGTCTTCCATTACGGCATTTCACACAGCATCCAATATTTATTGAGCGCCACCATTGATTCTGAAAACTTAGAAAATGTCACTGGTTTGAGAAGATAGCCCGCAACATTAAGTTGATACGCCTCTACTTTATCGTTGTCTTCATTAGAGGTCGTAAGCACAATGACAGGAATAGATTTGAGCGTTTCGTCAGCCCTCATTTCTCGCAGAAATTCAATTCCTCCCATTCGAGGCATATTCAAATCTAATAAGATTAGCCGACGGTGAAGGGGGACGACAGACGGATCGCCGCGCAGCATCTCCAGCGCCTCAATTCCGTTATTGGCAATAAATAGTGGATTTGGGATGTTATTCTTTCTAAACGCTCGTTGAACATTCATCACATCCACCTCGTCGTCATCGACCAGAACAATGTTTAACATTTTTCCTTATAACGTCATAAATGTTGTGATATTCGTATACTTACATCTCAGGTTAAGGAATTTATCGACCCATAGTAGGGTTAGACACTACAGATAGAGACAGACTTTGAAGAAAACTGCAATCTGCGGCACAGTCATGCAGCCCAAGTGAAGCGAAACGTCGCGCCCTGCCCTTCTGACTCAAGCCAAACCGCTCCTCCGCGACTCTCAACAATTTTTTTAACGAGCGATAAGCCAATGCCTGTATTTTCTACTTTGTCTCGTGCCTCTAGCGTCTGAAAAATGGTGAAGACGCGATCGTGAAATTTTTGAGCGATGCCCTTACCATCGTCTTTGACTGCAAATTCATAGTGCTTGCCCAAACTGCTGACCGTAATCCAGACATGTCCATTGACGCGATCGTGGTGCTTAATTGCGTTGCTAATCAAGTTCGCAAACACCTGCTGTAGACTTAAACGATCGGTTTTCAAAGTCGGCATATCAGGGGCAATCTCGACGACAAACTCGGCGGGTGGCGCCAGAGAATCGACCACTTCTCGCAGCAAATCGCTGACTGAAACTGATTCGGGTTGAAGCACCACTCGCCCAACTCGCGAATATTGCAGCAAGCCATTAATCAACCCATCCATGCGCTGCACTCGCCCCTGCAATCACTTCATTTGGCAGCGCGTTTCGTCAGTGAGCACCTGTGCTAGATCTTCTTCGAGCCATTGAGCAAGACTGGCGATCGCCCTCAGAGGTGCCTTTAAATCGTGGGAAACCACATAGGCGAATTGGTCGAGTTCTTGATTTCGTTTCTCTAAAATCGTTGCAGTTTGCGCCAAAATCAGGGTGGTGCGCGTCAGTTCTTCGGTTCTGACTCTAAGATCATCCAGGTTTTTTCTCGCTCTGCCTCTAGTTGCTTGCGTTCAGTCATATCGGTGCAAGCGCCCACCCATTCTCGAACGGAGCCATCTGCATTGATCGCCGGAACGCCTCGCACTTCAAAATGGCAATAAGTTCCATCTGCCCCGCGCAGCCGATAGTCTGTTTCGTAAAGCGTCTTCGTTTGAATGGCGTGAGTCCAGATTTGGGCTACCCGATCGCGGTCCTCTAAGTGAACCGCATCAATCCATCCCCATCCCTGAATGTCTGCCTCACTTTGCCCAGTGTAAGCACTCCACGAAGGCATCGGTGTAATCACCTGCCCCGATGGATCTGTGTTCCAGGCAATCATTAAGGTTGCAGCCACCAACAACTGAAAGCGATCTTCGCTGGCTTGTGATGGATGAGACTGCTGAACCTCGGTCATAATTTTCGACGACTTGCTTAAATTTTTTCTGCCTCCCTATTAAGCAGAATCGATCGTAGAGGTGTCATGAATCTCAAGGCAGAACTGCTCCTACTTATCTAGACAAGCTATTCACAAAACTGTATCAGAGACAACATATCAGCCGTTTGTAACTCGTTTCGCTTTGACTCTTCGTTGAATTGGCTACTCGTCCGATTCAATAAAGTACGCATATATCATCCTAGACGGAATCATTGTTGGTAAAGTAAGAAGATCCTCGGATGACTTATATTCTCCTTAAGCATCAAGATAGGTTCTTGAATTCTAAAGAATCAGGTAGGCTGATTTTAAGAGAACATTTTAATCAGGCTTCGCACGCTCGTCAGACGATCGCAACCCACCTCCCAAAGAGGTAAACTTCTTCACAATTCTGCCGTTAAAGTCCACTTAAACTAGCAATGTGCATTCTGTGTGATTGCCATCTACCCCGGAAGCTTTGACCCAATTACCTTCGGGCACCTCGACATCATCAAGCGAGGCAGTCATCTATTCGATCGGGTGATCGTGGCAGTGCTTCGCAATCCCAATAAAACCCCTTTATTCACCATTCAAGAACGAATGCACCAAATTCGTCAGGCAACCCAACTGCTTGACAACATAGAAGTGGATAGCTTTGAGGGGCTGACTGTAACCTATGCCAAGCTTCGGGGTGCCAATGCCTTGTTGCGAGGGTTACGCGCCATTTCTGACTTTGAAATGGAGTTGCAGATGGCACACATTAACAAAACGTTGTTTGATCAGATCGAGACCGTTTTTCTGACCACCTCAAACGAATATAGTTTTCTGAGCAGCAGTGTCGTTAAAGAAGTCGCCAAATTTGGCGGCGCGATCGATCATCTCGTCCCACACCATGTCGCTTTAGATATTTACAAATGCTACGCCAAGACTCATCCACCAGCATTAGCCCCGACGAACTCCACGCTAGTCATGGAGCCGCCCCCGATCGAGCCGACTACCGAGACGATGCACGAGTAGGCACACCCGATATTCAACGAGAACTCAATCGGATTGAGGAAATGATTCTCGACAGTCCGCGCATTCCTCTCAGCCGACGCACGATGATCGATGAGGAACAATTCCTCGATCAGCTTGATCTAGTGCGATTAAGTCTGCCAGAAGCCTTTCATGAGGCAGAAGAAATCGTGCGGCAAAAAGACGAAATTTTAATGCAGGCAGAGCAATATGCCCAAGACCTGATCGAGGAGGCTGAACGTCGCGCTGCTCAAATTACCAACGAAACGGGGATCATTCGCCAAGCCGAACTGGAGGCACAGCAGATTCGGGTTCAGTTGCAGCAGGAGTGTGAAGCCGTTCAGGAACAGACGATCGCTGAGATCGAACGTACTCACCGTCAGGCACAGCAAGACCTCGAAGAAATGCGACGGTTGGCGATCGAGGAGTGTGAGGACATTCAAAACGGGGCAGATGGCTATGCCGATCGGGTGCTTCGAGACATGGAGGCACAGATGGCAGAAATGCTGCGAATCGTTCGCAATGGTCGCCAACAACTGCAAATCAACCAGCCCGACGCTCAGGCGGCTCGTGCGAAGGAAAGTGCCGTTCGAGCCAATCAAGCGGGTAAAGGGGGAGAGCGCAAGAGTCCACCAAGTGCCTGATCCAAACGGTCGAATTTAGCAGGGTTAGGCTTCTTCACCTTTTGTGCGCTCAATCTCCTGATAGGCACGTTGGCAACGTTGAAACAGATCGACTGAAGCCGTCCCATCGCCAAAGCACAATTGCTCATGAGTCTGAATTAAGGTTTGATAAGCCTGAGATTGAGGTAGTTGTTGCACAACCTGCAAATATTCGCCATCTGTCCGACTAAATTGATGAGGCACCAGTTTTGTATCATTCAATCGTTGCAGCATCGCCATGTAGAGGGCACGGCACGCCTCTCGATAGTTGCCCTGACGCTGGAACTCCTGCATCTGCCGAATCCAGCCTGCTACCGTTCGCTCCTCGTCGGCTGAAGCAGTTTTGCGGTTTTGCCAACTCGCATCGTCTGCCCTCGATCGCGTCAAATAAGAAGTAAGCACTCGAAATAGCTGCCAACCTATCCAGAAAGTCACTGACAGCACGATCGCCCAAAACGCAACCTCTAAGAGCCACGATGGAAATGACCACTGTGGAGTCTGAGGCAGAGTTGGATTTTGAGGAAATCTCGCCTCAATCCACTCGCCGACGCGCTGCCCCAACTGCTGAAATTGCCAGCCTAAGCTATTTTTGTCAAAGCCATCAGCAGCCATTGGGTGACCCTTAACGTCAAAAAAGTTTCCATCAAAACGAGTGCGTTATATAAACGCCGCTTACTTGAGAAGACTTTTCATTATATTCTTACTTCAAGAAACTGCTAAACAGCCACAAAATCACGAACGTCACCAAGCTAACAAAGACTTCTGCTCCCAATTGAACTGGGAGATAGACCTTCAGAACGCTCTCTAGCATTGCGCCGATCGCAAAACCCAGCAGCAAACCACCCAGACCTAGCAGCACCGCCTTCCCTAACTTTCGCTCTTTGCGATAGAGGAAGTAGAGTGTTGAGCCGACGCTGACCGCCATCGCTAATTGCAGCATGGCATCGGTCGGAGACAGCACTACCAACCCACCTAACAGAAATTGAACTCCCGCAGGCAAGGCAATATCGACCTTGCTCGGAGTATCAACCAGGTTGGTCAACCACTCAGGAGAATTTTTAGGCAAGCTAGGCATCGCTGAGGGAGCCGCCTGAGCTAACTTCTCAGGAAACCGAATCCGATCGGGAACGGGAATCTTCCCTTCCTGACGCATTTTGAGCCGTTCCATTAACACCGCATCATAAGCAGCTTCTATCTCCAGCCGCTGCTTTTCATCGCCAGCAAACTCTTCTAGCAGCCTACTGCGGGCACTTTGAATCTCCTCAAAGGTTGCCCCTTCAGGGACTCTAAGCTTTTCGTAGGGATTTCGATCGCTCATCATGCTATTACTCCACCTTCTCTCCAAGGTAACTTAGCGCGACGCGGGTCACAAGCTTTTTTGCGGAAACGTAGCTTACCAGGATATTCTAGTCAAAACCTGAGGCATACTAATGCTGATGGCAAATTTATCTCGTGTAATTACAGATGTAGGTATTGTTCTATCTAGCTCTGTAAGTTACCTTTAGTTTCCACCACTACCCTCTCCCAACGCAATGTTATGGTCATGGCTCCAGCCAAGATTCTCGTAGTAGACGATGACCCGGCAATCCGGAAGTTGATCCATCGCTATCTGACTCAGCAAAATTACCAAATGGAGTCTGCTGAAGATGGTAAGACTGCGCTGACGATGTTTGAGCAGTTTAACCCTGACTTAGTGATTTTAGATGTAAACCTACCTGATGCCAATGGCTATAATCTCTGTCAAGAGATGCAGAGCCGCACCGGGGTGTTTGTGCTGATGTTGACCAGCCGTATTGACGAAGCGGACAAAATTCGTGGCTTTAGTCAAGGTGCTGATGATTACATCACGAAACCATTTAGTCTAGGAGAATTGGGCGTTCGAGTAGGTGCAATTCTTAAACGTCAGAGAATTGTGACACCCGCCGAACAGCAATGTCTTATTTTTGACAAACTGGTGATTGATCCGGTGCGGCGTGAAGTCAAGCTCAATGAAGATTTTGTGCCCCTGACCGCCCTAGAGTTTGATTTACTGCACTTCTTGGCGGGTCATCCTGGTCGTGTTTGGCGACGGGCAGAATTAATCCAAGAGGTCTGGGATTACGAGTATGTAGGGGATCAGCGAGTAGTCGATGTTCACATCGGTCAGATCCGTAAGAAGATTGAGATCGATACGAGTCAGCCCGCGCTAATTCAGACCGTCCGTGGCGTTGGCTATAAATTTGAGTCGCCGCCTGCCGCAAGTTGAGATTGCAGCGAGTTTGTAGAGACATTCCATGAAACGTCTCTACAAACGACAGTTCTCCCTAGCAAGTGATGCGCCTTAGCCGAAGCCTTGCTTACTGCTTTTCACGAACTTCTGCCTCAGGGAAGCAAACCTTTGTGCCACCCAAACCACAATAGCCACCGGGATTCTTGGCAAGATACTGCTGATGATAGGCTTCAGCATAGTAAAACTCAGGTGTGTTGAGAATTTCGGTCGAAACTTCTCCATACCCTCCTTGCGTTAACGCCTTTTGATAGGCATCGCGAGACGCTTCTGCCGAAGCGCGCTGCTCATCGGAATAGACGTAGATGCCCGATCGATACTGAGTGCCAACATCGTTGCCCTGACGCATTCCCTGAGTCGGGTTATGGCTTTCCCAGAAGACTTTCAGCAATTCTTCATAGCTGACCACGCTGGGATCGAAGACGACTAGAACAACTTCATTATGTCCTGTCCTACCCGAACAGACTTCCTGATAAGTCGGGTTGGGGGTTACTCCTGCCGAATATCCAACGGCGGTTGTGAAGACCCCTTTTTGCTGCCAAAACTTGCGTTCTGCACCCCAAAAGCACCCAAACCCAAATAATGCCATCTGCATCCCAGTCGGAAACGGAGGCTGAAGTGGGTTGCCGTTGACATAGTGGCTTGAGGGCACAGGCATCTTTTCTGCCCGTCCTGGTAAGGCTTCTTCAGGGGTGGGCAAGCTCTGCTTTTTGCCAAGTCCGAATAACACCATGCGTTTTAACTCTTATTTTTGAGATGAATCTTTACGTCATTTCATCGTAGCGTATCTCTCAATCGACTTCAGGTGTTGGGAACCGTCCAATTATTCCAGGATCAGCCCACAATTCTCTCTCCGCGTATAACATTCTTTTTAGGGGTCGTCTGTCGTCCCCATCACGGCAGTCTTTCCATGTCTGAGTTATGAAACATTCAATCTCTAGGACACCCTTTCAGATCAAGTGGGGGACGATCGGGGCGATCGGGCTTCTATCCGTCGCGGCAGGTCTAGTGATCAGTGGGGCATGGCTGAGTGTAGAATTTATTCTCGATCCCCGATCGATGACTTGGCTCAATCACTACCTTCCTGACGGGGCAAAAATTCCGATCACAGGAGCAGACGAGTTACGAACCCTGGCAGAATTACGAGAAGCCTTGAAAAAAACCGGACGCACGATCGGCGATCCAATTTTGTTAGACAGCAACCTGAAATCGGCTAAAAATTCTTCTGATTTGCTGTTACCGGTGCTGGCTCATCAGGAGAACTGTGATCTGGACTGCGATCGCGTGACTGAGCTAAGAGTCTACCGCCCCGTTGTGGGGAGCGATCGTCGAGGCAAACCAGAGTATCTACAACTCATTAGTCAGCTTGCGATCAGTGGAATCGATGAGATGTTTGTGCTCACACCGTTTGCAGAGGCTGAGGGCGACGATCAAGGCTCAACCCGCACTTTGCCGTTAACCACGCTACAACGATTTGGAGAAAGAGCACCTGGGCAGGGCATTTGGCTTAACTTGAGTGGGCAACAATCTCAGGGAGATAAGTCTGTCACTTATGGAGAAATTGTTCACTACAATCCTGGTCAGACTTACCTTAACGTGTTGTTGCGATGGACTAGCCCGATCGGAGAAGTTCCCGTCTGGCAAAAAAGAACTAAGGGAATGCTGTCTACATTGGTAGTGAATCAATCGATCGGGTTGGAACCTAATTTTGCTGCCTATCAAGTCAGAGCCCGCAAATTCGCTCCCGATCCCTTACAGCTTCTCCCGATTTCGCTCACCGAACCTGCATTAGAGGATGGTGCGTTTGTCGATGCTCTCTTTTTAGCGAGAAATGGTTTATGGTCAACCGCTTTAGAGTTTTTGCGATCGGCGAAGAAACGCCAGCCTTCGTCAGAATGGTCGGCGGCGGCTCAGGCGCAAATGGATCTTGTAGAACGCCACGCACAAGTCACCCAACTGCAAGCTTCGCAGCCTTGGGTGAGCAGCAGTCAACAGGTGTTAGTCAACCTGATTGATGGACGTTGGGCAAAAGCTACGCAAGTGCTGCAAACGTCGCCCGACGATCGAGACGAGATCATCAGTCTGCTGAAGAGTGATTCGGGTCGGCTGTGGAAGCGGGTCAGTGCCTTGTTGAAAGTGAATCCTACCCGACAGGACGTGCAGACGTGGGGAGCGCTGATTCTGATGGCGCAACAAGACAAAGTTAAGGCGATCGCGTGGTTGAAGAAACAACCGCAAGAGGCTGCAACCAGTCGTGCCCAGATCGTCAAGTTGTTAAATCAAGTCGATGGCACGTCAGATGCGAACCTGAGCAACTTGAACGAGAAACTAAAGTCTCCACCCGTTCAAGACGAGAAAGCCACCCCATAACATTGTCAATAAAGCAGGTTTTTTAGCAGCAAGACTGTGAAGCATTCACCGACTCTAAACGCCGGGGGGGGGGGATAAAAATCGTTCTTTGCGGTCTGTTTTTTGTATCTTCTTGAGAATTAATTGCAGAAAGGTCTTGACAAGGTTCGTCAAATCGTAATAAGACGGTTAAGGATTATTGTCTCATTGAACAGATAAGAACGATAATCATTATCACTCTCAGCGTTGCTTGACTTCTAATCGAGTCGATGCAGGAGTTGCCGTGATCCATTCATTCATCTTGGTGCGAGGTTAGACGACTATGACGAATTTCTGTTTTAAAGCTTTCTGGCTGAATCCTGCGATCGTGGCACTCAGCCTAACGATTTCATCGATGGCAAAAGCGGCTGATGTTCCAGCCATTGCTCAGACTGTGCCCATTCAGCTTGCCCAAACTGCCGAGACAATGCCCTCAGTGAATGAGAACGACGACCCGATCGAGACACCGCTATCTCAAGTCACTTCTGTGTCTCAACTATCAGATGTGCGTCCTACTGATTGGGCATTTCAAGCACTGCAATCGCTCGTTGAGCGCTATGGCTGCATTGCGGGATATCCCGACAAAACCTATCGCGGCAACCGTGCTATGACCCGCTATGAGTTTGCAGCCGGGTTGAATGCGTGTCTCGATCGCGTTAACGAACTAATCGCAGCTTCCACGGCTGATTTAGTTAAGAAAGAAGACCTGGCAATCTTGGGAAAGCTACAAGAAGAATTTGCGGTAGAGCTGGCAACCGTGCGCGGTCGAGTCGATGCCCTCGAAGCACGGACTGCTACCATAGAAAAGCAACAGTTTTCTACCACAACTAAACTGAACGGAGAAGTCATCATTGGGCTTGCAGGCGTTGCGGTAGGCAGAAAGATTAGCGGTCAAGAGGTCTCAAAAAACACGATTTTGGGCGATCGAGTTCGTCTCAACCTCGACACTAGCTTTACGGGCAAGGACTTACTGAGAACCCGTTTACAAGCTTCAAACTTAGCCGTGCTGCCTGCGGCTAGAGATAATGGCGATTTGCTAACCCATGAAGGAAACCTCCGATTTGCAGGCGATGGCGGCAATCAGCTCGTAGTTGATGCCCTGTTATATCAATTTCCCTTAGGTGAAAAGACGACGATCACGATCGAGGCAAACGCCGGGGCGATCGACGATTTCACCGACACTCTCAATCCCTTTTTAAATGGAGACGGCGCAACGGGTGCCCTGACGCATTTTGGCGACCGCAACTCCATCTACTATCTCCTCGGTGGAACAGGAGTGGGGCTGCGTCACTCGTTTAGTGAGAAACTGGAACTCAGCTTAGGCTATCTGACAAATAGTCCGGCTGACCCAGCGAATGGATCTGGGTTGTTTAACGGGGCGTATGGCGCGATCGCCCAGTTGACCTTTAAACCCAGCGAAGCCCTAGCGTTAGGGTTGACCTACATTCATGCCTACAACAATGACTTTACTGCCCAGGGCAGTGTGGGTAGTGATTTGGCAAACTTCCGCACACTCACAGGGTTTGCCACCTCTGCAAATGCTTATGGCATCGAAACCACCTTTAAACTGAGTCCTCAAATCAATATCAATGGCTCAGTGGGATATACCAATGCCCAAACGCTGACGGGCGCAAAAGGTGATCTTGACATCTGGAACTGGTCAGTGGGTCTCGCTTTCCCCGATTTGGGTAAGAAGGGCAATCTAGGAGGAATCATTGTCGGCATGGAACCCAAAGTTACAGGCAGTGGAGGCGCACTAGGGCAAACCTTTGGGCGCGATCGCGATACCTCTCTACATATCGAAGGCTTCTACCAATATCAGTTAACCGACAACATTGCAGTCACTCCTGGGGTGATTTGGCTAACGGCTCCTAACCATGACAACCGCAATGATGATGTGGTGATTGGCACGGTTCGGGCGACGTTCACGTTCTAGGGTGACCCATCATCGGTGATCACAAAATTGGGTAGAGACGTTTCGGTGGAACGTCTCTACGCCATCGGGTGAAAGTATAATTTTTGAATACGATCGAATTATTAGTCCTGGCAAAATCGGCAAAACGTTTCACCGAAACGTCTCTACAGGGTTGGGTGGCTAATCGGGTTGAATCTCTAGGTTCAGCACATAGGAACCCAATTGCGTGGTGTCTGACCAAAGCTCATATTCCAAGTGCAACGACTTGGGTAAAGGTTGCCCACTGAGAGTTAGCTGACGGGTAAAATTGCGAAGCTGAAGTTGGCTACCTTGCCCCAGATTGCCTTGAAGCCAATAGCAACTGATGCCATAAACGCCGCGCTCCCAATGGTGACGATAGCTGAGCTTGCCATCACCCTGCATCGTCATTGTGACGCGATAAGGAGAAATTTCTAACCACAGCAATCGAGGGGTGGGAAGCAGGTCAGTTTGGTTTGACGCGCGATCGCTCTCCTGACTGATCGCGACTTTAGGCTCTGTCAACAGCAGATGAAACCGTTCTTGATCTCGTTGATAAATCGTGGCGATTGCCTGCACGTCAGACCAAACGGGCAAATCTGTAGACACGATCGAGAGAGAAACGAGTCTGCGATGGTGAGTCAGCATGGGATGGTAGGATAGCTTACGCAGTGCGATGTCAGTCTAGCCGATCCCCATGACAACTCCACCCTCGATCGCGTTAAAGATTACGGCTCACCAGCATGAGCTGACCATCAAAGGCACACAACAAGCACTGCACGGGCGAATTCGGGTGCCGGGTGACAAATCGATTTCTCATCGATCGCTGATGTTGGGTGCCCTTGCTGAAGGCGAAACGGTAATTCATGGATTGCTGTTGGGCGAAGATCCGCGCAGCACGGCAGAGTGTTTTCGGGCGATGGGAGCGACGATTTCAGAACTCAATGCCGAAGAAGTGCGGGTGAAGGGCATCGGGTTGGGCAATCTGCAAGAACCTGAAGATGTGCTCAACACGGGAAACTCTGGAACCACTACCCGGTTAATGCTAGGGATTTTGGCATCACATCCGGGCAAGTTTTTTACGGTAACGGGCGATCGCTCGATTCGATCGCGTCCGATGTCTCGTGTGGTGAAACCCTTGCAGCAGATGGGCGCACAGATTTGGGGACGCAATAACAATTCTCTGGCACCGTTGGCGATTCAAGGACAGAATTTAAAGCCGATTCACTATCAGTCTCCGATCGCCTCTGCTCAAGTCAAGTCCTGCATTTTGTTAGCTGGACTGATGATTGACGGGCAGACGATCGTCACCGAACCCGCGCGCTCACGCGACCACAGCGAACGAATGCTCAAAGCATTTGGGGCAGAGCTGAGCGTTGATCCCGAAACGAATAGTGTCACCATTATGGGACAATCTCGACTCAAAGGACAAACCGTGATCGTTCCGGGAGATATCAGTTCGGCAGCGTTTTGGCTCGTGGCGGCGGCGATCGTTCCCGGTTCTGATTTGACGATCGAGAATGTCGGCGTGAATCCGACTCGTACCGGAGTGTTAGAAGCTTTAGAACAGATGGGCGCAGACATCACGTTAGAAAATCAGCGTCAAGTTGCCGGAGAACCTGTTGCCGATCTGCGAGTGCGTCACAGCAAACTCAAAGCCTGCACGATCGCTGGAGACTTAGTTCCTCGTTTAATCGACGAAATTCCGATTTTGGCAGTCGCCGCCACCTTTGCAGAAGGAACAACCGTGATTCGAGATGCTGAAGAATTGCGGGTGAAAGAGAGCGATCGCATTACGATCACCGCGACTCAACTTAATCTCATGGGAGCCAGCATCACCGAGCTACCCGATGGCATGGAGATTGTCGGCGGTAAAGTTCTCAAAGGGGCTGAAGTCGATAGTCACACCGACCATCGGATTGCGATGAGTTTAGCGATCGCGGCTCTCAACGCCACAGGCACCACAACGATTCATCGTGCCGAAGCCGCCGCGATTTCTTATCCTGATTTCACGGCAACGTTGCAGCAAGTGACAAACTAGGGAATTCGCTTAATGTAAGAATCCTAGCCCTAATTGCTAACCCATTAAAATCACATTATCAATGACGTGAATGATTCCGTTATCGGCTTCGATATCAGATGCAATCACGGTCGCATTCTTCACTTCAAAGCCGTCAGTGAAATTTAATTTGATTGGCGACCCTTCGAGCGACGTGACAAAATCGAGTTTCTCTAAATCAGCTTTTGTATACTTTCCAGCCACGACATGAAAAGTTAGAATTCGAGCAAGTTGAGGCACGTTTTGCACGAGAGTTTGAATGGTGCCGGGCGGCAATTTAGCAAACGCATCATCCGTCGGTGCAAACACCGTAAACGGACCCGGACTCTTGAGCGCGTCTACTAAGTTAGCGGCTTTAACTGCCGTAACTAATGTGTTAAATGAACCTGCGCCAACGGCAATGTCAACGATATCAGCCATAGTGAATATAAAATTGAGACTCTATAGAAAATCATGAGAAAAGCGTTGCACAGAAAAAGTGAAGGTGCCAGACTGCGATCGCTGCAAAATCAAAACCTGCAACAGTTTAGCGATATCTCCAACAAAAAAATAAACTATGCAACGCTAATTGGAAGGGAGCATAGGCTCTTATGGATTATCATATCTACAAAATCCATAGTAAAAGATCATTGTTATCGATAATTTCAATAGATTTTTTACTATGGTTGAATCGTCAATCTTCAGGAGACCTTTGTTTTGCAGAATGCCACCCTCCACCAGCTTAAAGTCTTTGAAGCGGTTGCTCGTCATAGCAGTTTTACCCGTGCTGCCGAAGAACTGTTTCTC
Source organism: Phormidesmis sp. (assembly GCA_965277365.1). Lineage (GTDB taxonomy): Bacteria > Cyanobacteriota > Cyanobacteriia > Leptolyngbyales > Leptolyngbyaceae > Phormidesmis_A. Next base: position 733,836 of record CBDICO010000013.1, read on the forward strand.
ACTCAGCCAACGGTTTCGATGCAGGTCAAACAACTATCAAAAACGGTAGGTTTGCCCTTGTTTGAGCAAGTCGGCAAACGGCTTTATCTAACTCCTGCGGGCAAAGAGTTATTTGTCACCTGTCGAGATTTGTTTGAGCGCATCTCTCAGTTTGAGATCGCGATCGCGGATCTCAAAGGGTTAAAACAAGGCTGTCTGCGAATTGCCGTAGTGACGACTGCAAAATATGTGATTCCGCGAATTCTCGGTCCGTTTTGTCACCGCTATCCCGGCATTGATATTTCTCTAACCGTCACCAATCACCAATATGTGCTAGATAGTCTGAACGATAACCGAGATGATTTATATATTCTCAGCCAGTTGCCCGAAGACTCAGACGCAGTGGCGCATCCATTTATGGAAAACCCATTAGTGGTTTTGGCACCGCGCAATCACCCGCTTGTCCACGAAAAGAATATTCCCTTGAAGCGAATTTCTGAAGAGCCTTTAATCATGCGAGAACCGGGTTCTGGCACTCGTAAGACCGTGCAAAAACTGTTTGATTCTCAAGGGTTGCCGATGAAAGTCAAGCTCGATTTGGGCAGTAATGAAGCGATTAAACAAGCGATCGTAGGTGGCTTAGGAATTTCGGTGCTTTCTAAACACACCCTGGCGCTAGAAGGACTGAATAATCAATTGGCGATTTTAGATGTAGAAGGCTTTCCGATCGAGCGCTATTGGTATGTTGTGCATTCATCTGGGAAACAGCTATCAGCGATCGCGCAAGCTTTCTTTGATTACTTATTAAATGAAGCGAAGCAAGTCTCTGAAGAAACAGCATTTCAAAAGCTACTCTGAAACTTTAAAGGCTGAGTTCTGAGTTTTAAATTGGGTTTTTAAGTAGATAGGCTCAATATAAAATCAACCTGTGTGGATGGGTTTCGGCTCCGCTCAACCCGCTAGGAGTTCTGGCTTTGAGCGTTGAGCGCAGCCGAAACGTATCTGACCGTTAATTCTGTTCACCTACTTAACTCAACATTCAACTTTTATTATTCTGGGAGTTTGTATTGCCCCACAATTCGCTTTGCGTAGTCTGGAACGTGTTGCTCTAGCTTCTCTGGGTAGTTGCGTTTGACGTATAAATAATTGCGGGTAAAGTGGGAATCGATCGAGAAGCGCGCATATTCTAATCCTTTCGGACCAATCTTTTCGATGACTACACCCATCAGTTTTGCTGCCCACATTGGCAACGTCACACCTTTATCGTAAGCCGGAATGCTTTGCTGAACAGCGTTTTTACGATCGCCCTGTGACGTGACGGGCTGTGTTTCAATTTGGTCTTGCATTAAGTCGAGCATTTCTTGACCTTGATCGTTTCTGACGACAATCCACTGCCAGCCAAAAGGCGCACCCATATATCCCACCACCAGATCGGAGAGGGAATTTACATAGTCAAAACAGCTTAGACACGAGGGCGCGAACACGTCTTTAAGCTCGTTCGTTTTTAAGCCAAAAAAGGGCACCAGTTCAGTTGAGCCATCTTCGTGCTTAAAATGCACTCGAAAGTCTTGCATAAACTCGTAATAAACGACCGTATCAGGCGATCGACTTGTCGTGTCTAAAAATTTCTGCAATCCGGCGCGGGTGACATTATCGGTGCAGGGAGTGCCCAAGACATAGAGTTTCTCAAGTCCTAATTGTTGTTCGACGGCTCGAAGGGCTTGAATCTGACAGCCGACTCCAATCGCTAGCAGTCGCTTCATTCCCGACTGTTCAATTTCTTCCAAAATAGACAGATTTGGCGAGAGCGTTGGTTTATTGACTCGTGCCGCAAGAATATCTTCGGGCGTGCGGGCAATCACAGGTTTTGGCTGAAAGCGATCGTCCTCACTATTCTGCACACAGACGACTCCTTCGACCATGCCGCGATTGAGCATTTCGATGGCGATCGAACTCACAATTCCGGTCCACTGTGCTCCTGGAATCGGTTCTTTTTTCCGCGCTGCCATCATGTCTTGATGAACGCCAAAATACCAATCGTCCTGGTTTTCTAAATCACGACTGCGCCCGTGAACGGTTTCTTCTAGCTCGGCAATCTGCTGATTGAGAAACGCGCACGCATCTTTGACATAGTGAATATAGTAGGTGTCACATAGCCCACACTCGCTGCACAGTTCTTTGGCAGGGCGACGGCTAGACGATTTGAGGGCTTTTGCCTTTTTGTGAGGATGCGCCAGAGTCATAGGAGGGCGAATTTTATAAACGGTCACTATTGATCACAATAGCTTAATGCTGTCGCCTGAAATAGTCTCTGGTTGCTATCTTAAACAGAGTGACGTTTAACAAGTGCGGCTGATGCAACCTGATGTGAATAAATCTTCTAGCGTTTGGGACTATAAGCCGTGGTGGTGTCAACCCTGGTCAATTTTGCTTACGGGAGTGACGCTGATTGGCGGGAGTTGGCTTGTGTTTAAAACCATATGGGTGACGGTGCTAGTAGCGATTCCGATTCTGACGTGGATGGGGTTTTTTCTGTTGCTCTATCCCCGATCGATGGCTGAAAGCGGAATGTTGCACATGAAAGACGAGAGCGATCGAATTTGATTTAGAGGTTCGATCGGATGAAACCTTAGCGAATAAACGCTTTTTTATTACATTGATGCGTTTTGCTTGGTTGCAGTTAGCGATCGCTTACACGAAACTTGAAAACGGAATAAAAACATAACTATTTTTATAGCTTTCTTGATCTCGTTTTTGAACACCTTCATCAAATTGATTCTGATTTAGAATTCTTGGAGTGCGGTAATGGAGATTGGTCAGTAATTGAGCAAAATTACGAAGAGTGACTAAGCGTTGGAGGTAAATGCAAGAGTTGGATAGGGTGAAGTAAAAACGTAGTTTTTTCAGAATTTTGGGCTAAATTAAGCCTGAAGTGATCTGCGGAATATTATGATAAATTCATCCACTCGTGTGCGTATTGCAACTTGGAACCTGGAGTGCCCCAAACAAAACGGCTGGGTTAAAAATCAGCGCCGTCTCGATAAAATTCGTGAGATTGATGCAGACGTGTGGGTTCTGACTGAGACGAATGCAGCGATCGCGCTTCCCAGTGATTACGAGCCTGTCGCATCAGCTTCCATTTCTGGATATCACGCAGCAGGTGAAAATCTTTCAACCATTTGGTCACGTTGGAAAGTGCTGCGTTCTATTCCCACATTTGATCCACTTTGGGCAGTGTGTGCTGAAGTAGATTCGCCACTTGGAGCCATGATTATTTATGGCACCGTGATTACTTACGCCAATGATAAAGGGATTAGTGGCACCGCAAAACAATGGGAAGAACATCGTCGATCGATTCACCAACATCATGAGGATTGGTTGCGAATTCAGAAGCAATATCCCAATCATCTAATGTGTATCGCAGGTGATTTTAATCAGAGTCGAGATCAGTCAGGGTGGTATGAAGAAAAGCAATCGGTTGAACTATTAAGTACAGCCTTGCACGATCTTTCAGTCGTCTGCGTGACTGAGGAAAATTTGCAAACTAAAGGATTGTCTCGATCGACCGTTGCTCACATCTGTTTATCTGAAAATTTGCAATCTCACCAATTAGAAGTAGGTGCTTGGGAAGGCACAACATCTGAAAACGGAAAGATGAGTGATCACAACGGTATGTTTGTTGATCTACAACATGAGTGACAAGTGAAATTTCTATTCTCTCCCAAACTCCGATATTAACCAAGCAACAACTTGACTTTGATTGGTTTGACGAGACTGCTGCAATGCTGCTTGAAGTAGGGAGATTTGCAGTTTAGGTAATACTTTAGATTCCGTAATTCGATAGCTGCCCTGGTTCTCGATTGCAAACGCCAACACTCGAACGTTTTTCACATCCAAAATCCAATATTCTTTGACACCCAAATCCTCATACAGCAATCGCTTTGCACCTTGATCGTCAGCAAGAGAATTATTTGCGACTTCGATCACTAAATCAGGAGGTGGATAAGTATCTAAGTTGATAATGGTAGTTCCCCAAGGAATCGCGTCCGCATTGTCTCCGATGTAATACGCAATATCGGGTTGAGCGTCCCCAAACCCTGCTTTACGGAATGTGCAGTTTGTTAATCCTTGGGTTGGGATAGCCTTGAGACCGCAAAACAAATTGACTGTAAAACTCGCGATCGTCTTATCGGCAGCGTGATCATGCCCCAGAGGAGTCATTTCAATCCTCATTTTGTGGTCATAATAATATCCTTTAGCATTCGCATAAGCCTGATGATCAATCACTTGCAAATGCTCTTCCCAAGTGGCGCTAATCCAGGTGTCGGTAGGAATTTGAACCTGTGGCGTGTTCATAGTTCATTCAATGAGAATAGTCATACGCTATCACACCGTTAGAGTTTGAATGAGCTAAAACTTTAACTAACAATCTCTCGAAGCTTCATTCCGGTTGCTATTCTGAATATGGCAATTTTAGGACATCGCTCTCTTGACCCAAAACTCTCGCCAACTCGCATTCCTTGCCCTCCGCTTAATTAAAAAAGGTGCTTTTGCCGATGTCGCCGTTGATAAAGTGCTGCATCAGACTGAATTGAGTGCCGTCGATCGTCGTTTGCTGACCGAGCTAGTCTATGGCTGTGTGAGACGACAACGCACCTTAGATGCCCTGATTGACCAGCTTGCAACCAAAAAAACTCAGCAACCCCCAGATCTGCGGATCATTTTGCAGTTGGGACTCTATCAACTGCGCTACTTGAATCAAATCCCGCCCTCGGCAGCAGTCAATACAACGGTCGAGTTAGCTAAGCAAAATGGATTCTCTGGCTTAACCGGATTTGTGAATGGATTATTGCGGCAATATATTCGATCGTCCGCAGCGTCACCAAGCGATCCCTTACAACTTCCTGATAGTCCGATCGCACGATTAGGAGTTCTGCACAGTTTCCCAGATTGGATTGTGCAAGTGTGGTTTGATCAGTTTGGCATGGCAGAAACTGAAAAACTCTGTGAGTATATGAATCAGCCGCCTCACATTGATTTAAGGGTAAATACTCTCCGATCATCCCTCACCCAAGTCGAAGCCGCAATGCAGTCTGCGGGCGTTCAAGTCCAAAGAGTTCCTCATCTACCCCAAGCGTTACGATTGCCCCAAAGCTCAGGTGCCATTCAAAAACTACCGGGGTTTCAAGAAGGCTGGTGGATTGTTCAAGATAGCAGCGCTCAACTGGTTGGCTATCTGGTCGATCCCCAATCCGTCGAAGTGGTTGCCGATGCCTGCGCCGCTCCGGGAGGTAAGACAATGCACCTCGCAGAATTGATGGCAGATAAGGGGACAGTCTGGGCATGCGATCGCACCCCATCTCGTCTAAAACGACTTCAGCAAAATGTCGATCGCTTGAACTTAAAATCGATTCAGATCTGCATTGGAGACAGCCGAGAACTGCCACAGTTTGTCGGGCAGTGCGATCGAGTTCTCATTGATGCCCCTTGCTCTGGTTTAGGAACCCTCAACCGCCATGCCGATGCTCGGTGGAGACAAACTCCCAAAACCGTCCAACAACTCTCTCAACTTCAGCGAGAAATTCTTCATCACACCGCGTCTTGGGTCAAGCTCAACGGCAGTTTAGTCTATGCAACCTGCACGCTGCATCCCGCCGAAAACGAGTCTGTGATTCAAGACTTTTTGAGTCAAAATTCTGCCTGGAGCGTTGATCGTCCAGAGCCTAGTTCGGCGATCGCCCCATTTCTAAAACCTGAAGGATGGGCAAAAGTGCTCCCTCATCAACAGGGCATGGATGGATTTTCTATGATAAGACTAAAGCGGTGTAGGGCTGAAGAGGAGTAACTTATGACAACTGACATTAAGACGCTGATCAAAATCTTAGTCGGAGTTGCTTGGCTTGACGGCAAAATGCAGCCAGAAGAGCGACGATATCTCCATCAGGTTGCCAAAAAAAAAGGCGTGGCAGACGACCTTGACATTCACCCGCTTTTGCATGGACTTCGAGCCGTAAACCCAGAAGAATGTTATCAATGGCTGCGAGAGTATTTAGGCGATCGTCCCACCTCAGAAACTTGTCAAACTCTAATCGAGTCGATTAGCGGATTGATCTATAGCGATGGGACGGTGGCGATCGAAGAAGCCAAACTGCTCTCAAGGTTGCAGATGATTGACACAACCAACAACATTTCAGAGCCTCCCTATGACAAGGCTTTGTCTGCAATTCGCAAACTTTATCAGCGTTGGCTAGCCGAATTTCAAAATCTCTAAGTCGTCTTACAACCCAGGCGTTTCTTCTTTTTTCACTTCTGGCACAATGTCAGGACGCTCTTTGTCTTCCCAACCCACTGGACGCTTGGAGTTATACCAAGCGAGCGAACCAAAGGTAACGGCTGCAATAAACCCAACTACATAAACTACAGTGGCAGACACCGGAAAGTTCATACCACCGTAGTTAGATACATCCATAAGAAAGTTCATGACGCAATACCTCAAATATTTTTACTAGGGTCAGGATATTAGAGTGAAGACAGCAACGCATCCGTCACAGGTTTGATCTAGGACTAGGGCGGGGGAAGTGGATCTGAAGAAGCTGGAGCCGGATCAGCCGGAGCCGGAGCTGCTTTGCGAGGAGCAGGTTCGGGTGGGGGAGCCGCCGATTCTGGAGGAGGCTTTTCACGCGGGGCTGGCTCAGGCGCACTCTCTGCCGGATGCGGATCAGCCGGGGCAGGCTCATACGATCGTTCTGCCTTTGGTTCTGAGTAGCTGTTTGGGGCAGGGGCATCATAATGATGCTCACTTTGGGAGTCATCTGGATCGGCAGAGCCACCTAGAGAGCGAATGCGATTAGGTTTCACGGGATCAGCTTTGATAGTGCCCTTGCGATCGTCCAGGTTTTCGGGAACCTCTGGAAACTTCTGCACAGGCATTCCCTCAACTGATTCTTTCATAAACTGGTGCCAAGCGTAGGCGGCGGTGCCACTGCTTCCCCAGGTAGGGCTGTTGTCATCGTTGCCCAGCCATACCCCTGCCACCAGTTGAGGAATGTAGCCCACAAACCACAAATCGCGTGCATTCTCGGAGGTGCCTGTTTTGCCTGCGACGGGTCGATCGATCTGAGCAGGTCGCCCAGTGCCATCAGAGACGACATTTCGCAACATCCAGGTCATGATGGCGGCTGTGTCTGGATCAACAACTTGCTTGTTGTTAAAGTCAGCGTCATACAGCACTTTGCCTCTAGCATTGATGATGCGACGAATGCCATGTGGTTCGATCGCTTTGCCCTGAGCTGCCAATGTTCCATAAGAATTGACTAACTCTAGGAGATTGACTTCATAAGCACCCAACGCCATTGAGTAAGTAGGACTCAACTTTGAGTGAATTCCCATACTTTCGGCAGTTTTGATGACTGGATCGAAACCGACATCAATCAGCGTCTTGACTGCAACCACATTGATCGAGGCGGTCAGAGCATCGCGAATGTTGACCCAACCTTTGTATTTATTGCTGTAGTTTTTAGGCTGATAGCCGTCTACTACAAAGCGCTCGTCTAAATAAGAGCGGTAGGGAGAAAACCCCGCCGCAATCGCCGTCGTATAGACAAATGGCTTAAAGGTCGAACCCGGTTGACGCTGTGCCTGAGTCGCTCGGTTAAACTGGCTTTCTTTATAAAAATCGTAGCCGCCGACCATCGCCCGCACTTCTCCAGTGCGGGGATCGATCGCCACCATTGCCGCCTGCTTAAACCCCTGAGAGGCACCATCGATCTCAATGGCATCTTTGATCGCTTTGTCTGCCGCTTTTTGAAACTTTGGATTTAGCGTCGTCTCGATCGTGATTCCGCCTGCCTCAAGGGCTTGCTTTGAAACATATTTGGGCAACTGCTGCTGCACATAGTAAGTGAAATAGGGGGAATCACTCTCAATTTTCTTGGGCGAACTGGGTTTAATTTTCAAATCTTCAGCCTTGGCAGTCGCGGCTTCAGCAGTCGTGATGTAATTCGCCTCAACCATTTTGTCGAGCACGACATCCCGACGCTCTTTCGCTTTCTCTAGACTGACTAGAGGAGAATAGAGACTAGGGGCAGGGGGAAGCCCAGCGATCGTGGCGGATTCTGAGAGGGTCAACTGATTGACCGATTTACTGAAATAAATCCAAGCTGCATCCCCGACTCCATAGGCATTAGAACCCAGGTAAACCAGATTCAAATATCGCTCTAGAAGCGTTTTCTTATCGACTTCTCGTTCTAGCTTTTGAGCGAGGAGGGCTTCTCTAACTTTGCGCCCGATGCTCCGATCTTGGTTGAGAAACACGATACGAGCCAACTGCTGAGTAATCGTGCTGCCACCTTCAACCAATCCACCGGAGGTTAAGTTGCGCCCGATCGCTCGCACGATCGCCTGATAGTCAACGCCCGTATGCTCATAAAATCGCCGATCTTCTGAGGCAATAAATGCTTCAACTAGGGGTTGAGGAATTTGGTCGATCGCCAGCTTTTCACGAGTGGCAGGTCCTAGCTGATGCAGAACAGTGCCATCTGAAGCTTTGATTGTGAGAGTGCCGGGGCGCGCAAACACTGCTAAATCAGCAGTGTTAGGGAGGCTGCGATCGATCTGCCACGCTGCAATCTTAAAAACCCCAAAGCCGCCGACCAAAATCCCTACCCAGAGGAGTCGTCGCCGTACAACGGGCTTTTTGAACGGCGGCGGCAATTTAGGCTCAACTTCATTCAGCGTTCTACCCGCTTTACTGAGACGTGCCTGCAACCCCGATAGCCGAAGATTGTTCAGCAAACTCGTAAATCCGCGATTTTTTCGAGAACGGCGCGATCGTGAAGCCATGTGCCGATTTTGGTCATCTGGTCCGTCAGTCATGGCTTCCAGCCTGGTTGCTTGGGAGTTATGGGTACTGCCTGTGGGGTTTGCGCCATCCTCTGCCACTCGTTCATGCCTCACTCCATCCGTTGAACTTCCAAATCTCTAATAAAAGATTGGGATCACAATTCTGAGACTCAGATTGACCGAAAGCGCTCATATAGTCAACCGTATGCGTCAAAATGTGATGACTTGTGTCCAATGCTTCAGATTCAAATATTAAAGCGCAGCATGACCGAACGCCAGGGCAGCCACTAACATTCCTAGCACTAAAAAGGGTTGAGCGCTTGCCTGATATTTCACATCATTCTTGAGGGGGTCACGCAGGAAGTACATATCTTGAAACGTAATCTGAGGAATAATCAGCAGAATCAGAATGACCGCGTACAAGTTTTGATGAATGCTGATTAAATAGGCAGCGATTCCCGCTTGAAAGAGGTCGATCATGGCAACACAAATCCAAGCGGCGTTGGTGACTCCAAACATTACAGGCAGCGATTTGAGTCCGAGTTGGCGATCGCCCTCCACACTTTTAAAGTCATTGATAATCGCAATGCCCAATCCCGAAAAGCTATAGAAAAGAGTCAGCAGCACGATCGTGATGTCTAACTCTCCAAACAAAGCGTGTCCCGTCCACCAAGGGATCGCAATATAGCTGGCACCCAGCGCAAAGCTACCCATCCAGCCATTTTGCTTGAGTTTAAGTGGCGGTGCAGAGTAGATGTAGGATAGGAAAGACCCTCCGATCGCCAATGCGGTAATCGTGGGAAATTCATGTCCTGCCCATTGGTCGAGCGCATAGGCAACGCCGATCCCGACCAACAGCAATACCCAGATTTGAACCACGACTTGCGGTAGAGAAATCGCGCCAGAGGGAATCGGTCGATAAGGCTCGTTGATGGCATCAATGTCGCGATCGTAATAGTCATTGAGAATCTGCGTATAGCCCGTCAGCAGGGGACCTGCCAACAGCATACAAGCGGCTGAAATCAGCACATTCTCTAGTGTCCATCTATAGTTTCCAGATGATGCAGCACCGCAGATGATGCCCCACATGAGAGGAATCCAGGTAATCGGCTTCATCAACTGCAACCGGATCTTCGTGAGTGAAGATCCTTTCACGTCGGCTCCTTTCATGCCCAGAAGTTGACGAGTTTTGGCGTTGCGGTCATTCACTACAGGGTTTGGCAGTGATGTAACGTTCGGCAAAGCGTCTGGGGAACTAGAAGTCGCTTCAATCTCAGGGGATGAGTCAGACATAACGAAAGATTGTGAGGAGGTCTAGAACGAGATAATCAGATAGCCATCTTGAAACTTAGCACCTTTAACAGGTTGCTCACGCAATTGAAGCGGCAAATCGAGATTACGGCGCTGGTCGCCTGCCTCGATCGTCACCTCAGGACCCGACTGCGTCAGTTTGACTTGCTTTTTATCAAACCCTGGCAAAAAGAGAGAAACTTTGCGCTCAGAGAGATTCACAGCGATCGGGCGAGGAGCCTGAGTTGCTTGATCCTGAAAGTTTGGCAAAACATCGATCAAAGGTTGCCAATCATTAATCGACTGAATCGGGATTGTCGTCACCAAAAGCGGCTCAAAGGCAGCTAATTCACCCTCAGTTCTTGATGCTCGATTGAGGATCACCCCTCCAACCGTCAACCCGATTTGTTGAGCACTGCCCCAGAGGAATTGGGCGGTCGCGATCGCGGCAGGATCGTCTGTCGTCACTAGATAAGCTGCCATGCGCTGCGGATTATTAACCGCTCGCTTGCCCTGCTCTAATAGATCATTCACCTGCCCCGTAGGTTGAGCAAAGTTATCTCCTATAAAACTCATATTGGTAAGAACGGTGCTTGCCGCGAGTTGAATCGCAGGTGACAGCGTTCTTCCCAAGTCAGACTCGACAAACAGTTTGCGAAAGCGACGAATATACCAGCTAATCGTTTCGGGCAGTCCTAGCATTCGTAGCGTGGATTGGTCGCCCGACCCGTCATAGACGATCGCATCGTATTTACCACTGCCCTCATACTCTCGAATCGCATTCAGCGCTAAGGCAGTGTCCATTCCGGGCAATACTCCCAATTCTTGCCCAAACACTTCCTTGAAAAAAGGCGTGCGGAGATACTGCGTTTCTAGCTTTTTGACCTCTTCCCAACTGCGCTCTAGCAGCGTGGCGGTCTGTAGCTGAACGACCTGCAAATTAGGAGAAATTTCTTGAGGGTCAAGGCTGAGAGTTGCGCCTAGTGCGGCCCCCAACGCTGGACTAGAATCTTGTCCGAGGAGTAAAACTCGTTTACCTTGAAGGGCAAGTTTTTTAGCCGCCGCGATCGCGATCGTCGTCCGCCCAGTGCCACCCTTACCTAAGAACGTCAATATAAAGACCATATCTAACCATTCTGAGCTAACTCGATCATCAGAGCTTTGAATTTTGAATCATCGTGATGGACTGAGAATTCAAAATTCAAAATTCTTTCATTTCCTCATAGTAACGACTGCACGAAACCTCTAGCGCTTTAGTTAGACGACTCTAGCTCGTCTGCAAAGAACCAGGTTCCTGCTTTGTCTTCAAACTGAACTAACATGCCAACTCCGCCACCATCCACGACTTTAAAATCGCGAATTGTGCCAGTCTGACCCAGCCTTTTGATGATTTCTGGAGAAACCCGATCGCGCAAACGACGAACCCGAACTTTTTGACCGATTTCCATTGCAAAGAGTGATAACGATTGAGACTGATCGATACAAGCCACTCAAAAGTCTACCAGGATGTTGCAGCTTATTAAGGCTTTGTTGGTCATTGGTTATGGGTAGAGAACTCAAGACGTAGTGATAGGATTCAAAGATTATTTCAGGTCTGAGAGTTTTCATGCTGGCTAAAAGAATTTTGCCCTGTCTCGATGTGAAAGCGGGTCGTGTAGTCAAGGGTGTGAATTTCGTCGATTTGCGAGATGCTGGAGATCCGGTTGAGTTGGCGCAAGCTTACAACCAGGCGGGTGCTGACGAGTTAGTGTTTCTTGACATCACAGCCACCCACGAAGACCGAGATATTATCTATGACGTGGTTTATCGGACAGCAGAACAGGTATTCATTCCGCTCACGGTTGGCGGGGGCATTCAATCCTTAGAGACGATTAAAAAATTGTTACGAGCGGGAGCCGATAAAGTCAGCATTAATTCATCGGCAGTGCGTGATCCCGACTTTATTCATCAGGCAAGTCAGCGATTTGGGAATCAGTGCATTGTGGTTGCAATCGATGCTCGTCGTCGTCTCGATCCCACTAATCCTGGTTGGGATGTTTTTGTGCGAGGCGGGCGGGAAAATACAGGATTAGACGCGATCGCCTGGGCAAAAGAAGTTGCAGAACGCGGTGCTGGAGAGCTTTTGATCACCAGCATGGATGGCGATGGAACTCTAGCTGGATATGACCTTGAACTGACGCGCACGATCGCCGAGCAGGTTCAAATTCCGGTGATCGCATCAGGTGGCGCAGGCAATTGCCAGCACATTTATGAAGCGGTGACAGAGGGAAAAGCGGAGGCAGCACTGCTGGCATCTCTATTACATTACGGACAGTTAACCGTCGCTCAGATAAAGACTTACTTAGACGATCGTCAGGTTCCGGTCCGCTTCACATAGAGGAAACGCTGTGATGATGAGCATTTCAAACTATTTGCCAAATCATTATCTTGAACTATGATTAAGATCTTGAGTGTTTACAGAGCTTGAAACAGCGCAACACTTTATGAGCATCTGTTACACTACGTAAACTATGTTAATTATTCTCCTCGCCATTGTCGTTGCGCTCGTTGCCTGGTCTTTGCACTTAATGCAAGAGGCAGTTGACCAACGCGAATTTTCTCTGATGCTGGCAGGAACACTCGTCGCGTTTTCGGCGGCGGCGTTGATGGGAGTTTATTTTTTGATGGGCAACTACGTCGGTTACATCACGCAAATGTCTCACGATACGTCTGCTTATTACAACCAGCCCTATGAGTTAGTTACTGGCTATTTAAGTACAGAAGAACTGGAAGACGCTCAAGCTTATTATCAGTGACGTTGATGGTTCCGACTTTTTAACCAGAGAACCATTCATTCGGTAGGATCTAGGTAGCGATCGCCCTTTATAGCAAAATTTGTGAGGTGGGCGATCCCTATCTCATTTTTCGTCTTTTCTTCCATTAATCCCTCTGGTCTTGGGTTCTTAACTTCATGAGCTATTACATCTCTCCGCGCTTTATCGATAAGCTCTCGGTTCACATTACTAAAAACTACCTGAACATTCCCAGTGTCAAAGTTCCTTTAATTTTGGGAGTCCACGGGCGCAAAGGAGAAGGCAAGTCGTTTCAGTGCGAGTTGGTTTTTGAGCGGATGGGAGTTGAAGCCGTTTATATGTCAGCAGGAGAGTTAGAAAGCCCCGATGCAGGCGATCCGGCACGATTGATTCGATTACGCTATCGCGAGGCAGCAGACATCGTAAAAGTGCGCGGCAAAATGGCGGTGCTGATGATTAATGACATTGATGCTGGGGCAGGTCGCGTCGATCAATTTACTCAATACACCGTGAATACGCAGCTTGTTCACGGCACCTTGATGAATATCGCCGACAATCCAACCAATGTACAGCTTCCGGGCAGCTATGAAATTGAGCCGATTCAGCGCATTCCGATCATTGTCACAGGCAACGATTTGGGAACCCTCTACGCACCGTTGACTCGAGATGGACGCATGGAAAAGTTTTTTTGGGAACCCGATCGCGACGATCGCATCGGCATCGTCAGTGGCATTTTTGAAGTTGATCACATCGCTCGTCGTGACGTTGAGCAACTGGTAGATGCGTTTCCCGACCAGTCGATCGACTTTTATGGCGCACTGCGATCGCGTCTCTATGATGAACAAGTTCGCAAACTCATTCAGGACGTGGGCTTAGACCGCATCTCAATGCGAGTTGTCAACAGTGATGAAGCCCCGCCAGAGTTCCGCAAACCCGATTTCACCCTGTCACATTTGTTAGAACTCGGACAGTTGATGGTCGGTGAGCAGAAGCGATTAAAAGAAATGCAGCTTGTCGATGAATATAACCGCGTGATTGGCAACCGCAAGCTGGGTGAAGTCAACATGATGCCAACTGCCTCAACTCCTACAAAATCAAACGGACATATACCGCCAGTCAGCAGCAGCTATAGCGGTCAGCCGTCTAGCACCCGTCTCGATCCAGAAATGGTTAGCGAACTGAATCGCATTCTTGGACAAGGACATCGGCTAGGAATTGAGTATGTAGACGATCGACGGTTCCGCAACAATTCCTGGAGTTGTTATGGCACCTTTCAAACCGATGGAGCCGAAGCGATCGCCGCCCTAGAATCGTGCCTCGCAGATCACAGCCAAGATTATGTGCGGCTGGTCGGAATTGACTCGCGCGATCGTCATCGAGTCATCGAAACGATCGTTCAACGTCCCAATGGCAAACATGGGTAACAGTTCGATTGAGCGGCTACAACGCGCGCTAAGCGCACTAGATGAACTGGATGACCTCGCTAGGCTACAGGCAGAAACGGAGTGACAGGAATATGACTGTAAACTTCCGCGTTCTCTTCCTGAGCCTGACGCAGATCATCCTGTACTTGAAGATCTAGCTAAAACTGAGCACTGTTAACCCAGTATCGTGATAGACGCAAAGCTGTATCTGCGGTAGTACTCCGATTTCCAGCCAAAATTTCACTGATGCGGGTTTGAGCTACACCTAGATCTTCACTGAGTCTATGGGGGATAGTATCCAGTGGCTCTAAAAAGTTTAGCCTTAAGATTTCGCCAGGATGAGTGTTTGGTAAGCGGTTGCTATTCATGGCACGTCAGCTATTTTTATGCGTCAGGGTTGCTGCGTGCCGATCGCCAATCTCACCCCAGAAACTGAGCGCAGCCGATCCATGACCGTAATCACTTGACCGTGAGCAACGCGACGATCAGCATCAATCACCACTAAAATCTGAGAATTCTTACCCTTTAACGCTTGAATCTGATTGTTTAAATCATTGAGTTGAATGAGTTTGCGATTGAGAGCAAGTTTGCCCGTTTGGTCGATCGTCACGGTCGCTTGAGTCGATCGTTGTGCTTCAGCCGTCGCCGCGCTCGGAAGATTGACAGGCAATCCTTGAGAGCGCGACAAAAACAAGGTAGACATGATAAAAAACGTCAGCAGCGCGAAGATGACATCAATCATCGGCACGATATAAATTTGCGGTGGCAGATCCGGTTCTTCAGGTAGACGCATAGACATCTTCTCCTTTTTCATGGCGGCGACGATATAGCAATTCTAGCTGTCCGCCATACTCTTGAATCAGGGCGATCTGCCGAATATATAACCCTCGGAAGGTATTGGAGAAAAGAAGTGTCACGATCGCCACCACCAGTCCCGATGCCGTCGAAATGAGTGCTTGACTGATCCCGCCTGTGACGTTGGTAGTATTGGTACCGCCGACATCTCCCAATCGCAGCGAGGCAAACGAGGTGATCAATCCCAAAATGGTGCCCAACAGCCCTAATAGGGGCGCAAGGCTAATGATGGTTTCAAAAACGGTGTTAAATCGCTTTAACAGTGGAATTTCTGCTTGAGCAGCACTTTCTAGCGCCAGCCGAAATTCTTCCGAAGTCGCTCCTTCTAATTCCAGAGCAGCCATAAAGATGCGGGCAACGGGCAAATCAGAATTTTGCTCTAACATCAAAAGAGCGGCTCTCGGACTGCGTTTATAAAGCACCAGAGTTTCTCGGAGCACTCGATCGTGGCGTTTCTTGACTTTTACCCAAAAAACGATTCGTTCTAAAATCAGTGCCACCGCCAGGATCGAAAATCCTAACAGTGGAATCATGACAACGCCGCCAGAAGCAAACCAATTACTAGACTGCATAGTGAGTCAGTGAGCAGTGAACAGAGAACAATGATAGTCGGTTCAGGGTTCACCTCTGATCGCAACCTTAAAAGGAGCCGCCACCTCAACTCACAGATTGCTAGAAACAAAGCGATTATTAACCGCCTCTAGCCAGCTTTGAGAAGAACTCGATCGACCCTGACGCTGATTAAATGTTCCTTTTTCTAGATATCTGGAAAGCGTTCGATCTGAGCATATCCACTAAAAATCAACTGCTCTCCCTGAGTTTCTAGACGATTAATTCGCAGGAGAATTCCATCTAGATCAAAGCGATCGAGATCCACCATGTTGTCCAGAATCTCAGCAAACGCCATCGTCAACACCTCCGAAATGCCGCGCAACTCTTCGGGCACTGCATCTGGCTCAAACTGAGGATTTTGGAACGCAACGCGTCGCCGTCGCTCGATCGCCAATGTCGCGGTCATGCTGACGGGTAAGGTGTTATTGGGCAGCAAGGCTTTCGCAAAAATCTGAATTCTGTTGTCAGGCATAAGCTTTAGCACGATATCTGAAAAGGAAACAGGTTCCCCTCCGGACAGATTCATCAGCGCAGGTTCGGTCACGTTTTGCAATCGCTTGACCACTAACTCAGACTTAAACGCCTCATTAATGCCCGCCTCAGTCAGCGTGACTTGAGCGATCGCCTGAGTCGGTTGCTTTAATCGAATCTTGCCGCTCAAAACCGAGCTGAAGTTGATCGCCACCGCATCGGTTTCAAAACGCATCTCTTCGACCCAAAAATCTTTGCGAATCAGCAGCCCGCGTCCGCCCATCTTAAAGCTGTCGAGACTGCCCTGCAATAGTTTGCTAGAGGGTGAGCAGCGAATCGAAACCTCGACTGACTCGCTCTTTGAAAAGAGGTGACGAATGGATTCACTCGCAACCTTATTCAGCATCCGTTCACCGAAGTCGGCGCCCGAAGCGTTTTTTAGATTTGTGAAGCCATTAAGCATGATTCTATGTGCAACGGTTCTTTACTAGTTTGTAACAGATTGTAAAGAGCCGTCAATTTCTGACTTGATCGGCTTTGGCTGAAAAAAGATAGAAATTAGAGATGATTAAAACTGGGATCAAGCGGGTTAAACGGAGTAGACGTAAGCTAAAACGATTGTAACGTTTACTCTCAACCCTGGTGGTTTATTTGCCTGATCTAGGTCATAGAGCTTCTTTGTATTTTGTAAAATTACGTCTTATTACTTATGATCCGAGTGCAAATCTATTAAAAACCCTTTACATATTAGAACGTTTCTCTTCCCATAGAATCATTCTCCGGCTAGACGTTGAGACGTTGTGAACGCGATTGACT
This sequence comes from Phormidesmis sp., assembly GCA_965277365.1. GTDB lineage: Bacteria > Cyanobacteriota > Cyanobacteriia > Leptolyngbyales > Leptolyngbyaceae > Phormidesmis_A. The sequence continues at coordinate 750,916 of CBDICO010000013.1, forward strand.
TAATGCAGTGGCTGCTAAACTTTTATCATGCCTAAGTTTCTAGCGATCGCCCTTCTTTCCTTCGGGTTACTGGCTCTCTCATTACAGTCATACTCCCCGGCGCAAGCCCAAGCCGGACTCGACTCACGCATCTCCAGACTAGAGACTGAACTGGTAGGAATTCAAAGTCGCCTCAGTCAAATAGGATCTAGCCTTCCGAGCCAAGGCGTTTCTGTACCTGCACCTATTCTGCCCTCTGGAGATCGACGAGAAAACCAGCGAGTCCTTTCTGCTGATCCTCAATTTGACAGATTAGCCACTCTCGTTATCGAACTTAAAGAGAGAGTCACGGCGGTAGAAACACGCCTCAGCACAATAGAGCGCCGTCAGGGGAACAAAAATCGCTCAGACAAATGACTGATTTTTCGCAGCTTTGTATCTTACATTACATCTCTAAAGTTCTCATAGGCTTTCTTAAAGAAGTAGAGGTAAAAAACCTTATCTTTAGCATTTGAGACCCTAACAGTTTCTTAGCCGCTATCATCCGGCAAAAAATTTGTCATGAAAAAAGTTCTACAAGTCCTTGCCATTTTGACGCTAGGAATTGCCACCCTCATTTTGACCATCAATTCTAGTAATGCTCAACTCATTGAAGGTCGCAGAATTCTGCTTCCAGGGTTTCCGCGCTTAAGTTTACAAGCTCAAGAGGTCACTGATTCTAGTCTTATGTTGTCTTCTGCTTGTGCCCTTAAACCAATCTCTAAATCGAATAAATCAAGGGCGATCGTTGCCGCTATAGATACACCCGTCCCCTTAAGTCGATTTAGACAAGACCCTAACCTTGCTGACCAATCTCAAGAAACTTCAACCCAGTCAGCACCCGCTTACACCCCTAGCGAAGTTGTTGACCTCGCTCACCCAACTAACTTCGGACGGCGGTTTGTGCAGGACTTTTATGGCAAACCTGCAAACAATGAAGCGATCGTGGTTTTACACGAGACGGTCGGGTCTGCTCAATCGACGATCGACTTCTTTCAAACGCCTCACCCTAATGACAATGACCAGGTGAGCTATCACACATTGATCACCACAGATGGCACGATCGTCTACTTGGTGCCACCTGATAGACGGGCGTTTGGAGCCGGAAACTCGATTTTTGTGAGTGATATGGGTCAAGAATCTATTCAGACAAATCCAGACTTTCCTCCATCTGTTAACAACTTCGCTTATCATATTTCCCTAGTCACTCCACCTGATGGTCGCAACAACGCCACTCAGCATAGTGGTTACACGCGAGCACAATATCAGTCGCTGGCATGGCTAGTAGCAAAGACGGGTGTGCCCGAATCGCGAATTACCACCCACCGAGCCGTTGATCGATCGCGCCAACGCATAGATCCCAGAAGCTTTGACGGCGAATATTTTTTGCGTCTGTTGAGCTTTTATCCAAAAACTCAGGAAATTTCAACTCAGTGCTCAACCCCCGCTGTCTTAGAGGAATAAACAAAAAAGGGAAGAAGAATTGCTTCCCTTCCCTCGTCAAATTAATCGAACGCGATTACGATAGGTTCACCATAATCTCCACCCAGTCAATGCCCTGACCACGATTTTGATTATCAGTTGGGTCAACATCATTTACACCTCCGTCAACGTTTTGAATCATGCCAATGTAGAGATTCTGTGTTCCAGACAAATTTGCCCAGCCGGACCAATCTCTAGGAGGAAGCTGCAAATTGACAGTTTGAGGGTCTGAAGAACTCTTACTTGCGATAGGGTTAACAAAAACGCCCGACGGGTTAAACGACCAGGCAGACGTATCATTTTTATTGAAGACAGGAGTTGTAGATAGATAGAAGCCCGCGTAACTCCCGTTGGATGCGGCATAGTAACCGTTGTCTTCAGTCACAAACGTGGCAGCCACCGTCCCTGTAGGCGCAAAGGTTGTTCCAGTTACACTCAGACTCTTACCTCTCAGGTTGACAGTAGGAATCTGTTCAACGTCAATATTTAAGACGGTCACGTTGTTGTCTTCGTTTGTTTCTGCAACAGCATCGTCTGAGTCAACTACCGCAAGTAGGTAGTAAGTCCCATCCACAGTCCAGAAAGTGTTTAGCCACGAGGGTAGATTCAGACTGAAAGCCTGTGACTGACTAGATTGACCTGCCGGAAGATCTACGGTAGTGGTATCACTGATTAGAAAGTCAGATGCCCGATCGAGTACCTGATCTCTTGAGATATAAAAAGCAACCTTAACACCGTTGGCAGAAACAGTTCCATCATTCTTAGCACTGTAGTTGACTGCTATGGTAGTCACTGGATCAGTGCCATTAGTGCCATTATTTCCAGCAGTCAGAGTGACTTGAGGTTGACTAGTTGTGAAGGCGTTGCCAGTAAGATCCGTGAATTGTGGTTTGCCTTCAACGTTTAGCCGATAGTTGATGCCGTCTACATCAGTGGAGACTTTGATGTAGTAGTCTCCAGGATCTAGCGTTTGCCCTGGCGAATAGTTAACAAGGGTCGAAGCAGCGCCGCTTACACCTGCTTTATAAAGTTGCAAATTGACTGAACTGAGCGGATTACCGTTTGAGTCTGTGGCGGAAAAAACTAGCGTGGACTTGAAGGCAAACGTGAATTTGAAGTAATCAGGCACATCAGAACTGATGGAGTCAGCATAAACCCCAGCCGCGTTCAGGGTGCCGATGTTGAAAGCAGACAGCTCTGTGCTACCACCGATAATCTGGGTCGTAGACACAAATCGGCGCTGCTGAACGCCATCAAGTTGGTCGCTGCTAGAGCGCTGGGGAAGAAACGCTGCTCCTAAAATACTTGTGCCATTTAGAAGCCAAACTGCAACCTCACCTGAAGTTGGGTCGTGTAGGAGAAGATCAGCTTTGCCATCATTGTTGAAGTCAGTCAGTTGCTCAATGTTGAACCTGGCGGCGAGGGTATAAGGTAGATAGGCTGCACCCCCTGGGGCAATTTGGGTGCCATTCATCAGCCAAACGGCTAAGGCACCCGTCCGATTGTTACGCCAGAGGAGGTCTTCTGTTTTGTTGCCATCGAAGTCGCCTAATTGAGCAGTCCACTCGATCGGCACACTTGGAAGGAATGCGGCACCCCCTGGGGCAATTTGGGTACCATTCAACAACCAAATCGCTGCTTCACCTGTCTGAGTATTGCGCCAGAAAATATCTGTTTTTCCATCGTTGTTAAAGTCACCTAACTGAGGCGTCCACGCGCCCGAAACACTAGGAAGAAACGCTGCGCCGCCTGTGATGATTTGAGTGCCATTCATCAGCCAAACTGCCGATTCACCAGACTTAGAGTTGCGCCAAAAAATGTCTTTTTTCCCGTCTTTGTTAAAGTCACCCAAAGTAGGGTCCCAATCACTAGAAACTCCCGGAAGCAGCGTATACGTGTCGAATCCTGAGCCTGCGCTGTTGGTCAGCCAAATCGCTGTCGAACCTCCTTGTTTGTTACGCCAAAAAATGTCGGCATGACCGTCGTTATTGAAATCTCCTAAAGTTGCTTGCCAATCTGCCGAGACTTTATAGGGAGAGGTTACAGCTTGTAGAATGGTGTTGCCTTTCATCAACCAAATCGCAACCGTGCCATCTTTCTGATTTCGCCACAGAATGTCGTCTTCACCATCGCCGTTGAAGTCAGCAAACTGACTTTTCCAATCGGTTGAAAGACTGAGATTGGTACCGCCAAGGTTAATACCACTGTTGGCTTGTACCGTTGTGCCATCTGTCTGCACATCTGAGAGCGCGCCCGTTACTTGATTGCGCCAAACCAAATTGCTAAGAATTGCATCGGTGCTGACAGAGAGTGTGAGCTTATAGTTGGCATCTGTAGCAGCAGCATCATTCGGATCTAAGTCTACTTGGATATAGTAGGTTCCAGTCGCTAGAGTGACTGAGAGTGCTTCTGAAAGCTGCTTAGGATTGCTTGTGGTAATCGGAGTGACTTCAGCTTGACTGTTATTAAAAAGACGGAGACGTGCATTGCCTGTGAGTCCGGTTAGCGTAACGCTTGTGCTGCTGCTGCCGGTGAGCGTAAATTTGTAGAAATCGGTTTTATCACTTGCATTGAGTGATCCCGAAAGAGGCGATGTCCCAACCAGGTTAGAGATTGGGGTAGCCGTAGCAAAGGAATTATTGTCGGTAGGTGGCATGGCTGGATTCTCTGTAAGCTAACAACAGGTTCGACCGAGATTAGATTCTGTAGGGTTCCCCAATTCGGACTGACAATCAATCCAGAACAGAATTTGAGCGAGATCTGAATTGGCTAGATTGCAATATTCCGTGTGGTAATTCAGAACATACGTCTAAATTTATACATATACGATCGCTATTACTTCAGAGCTATCACTGAGATTCTTGACTAAGAGCCAGCTTGTGTTAGTTATTTTTCACAGGATTTTCTGAGACGATTAGCCGCGTCAGGTAAAGAAGTTTTCTCTGCCGATCGAGCTTCTTGGACTCTTAAAACTCGATTCCCGGCTGTGCCTTGACCCCTTGTTCTCTAAAAGGATGCTTGACCAAAGTCATTTCAGTCACGAGATCTGCTTGTTCAAGAAGGGCTGGAAGCGCACCGCGACCTGTCAAAATGACGTGTGAGTCTTCTGTCTTCTCAGATAGTCCAGTAATGACCTCTTCGATATTTAAATAGTCCAGCTTGAGAGCAATATTGATTTCGTCTAACAACACGAGCTTGAAGTTTGGGTCTTTGATAAACGTCAGTGCCGTCTTCCACGCTTGAGTTGCTTTAAGAATGTCTCGATCGCGATCTTGAGTCTCCCAAGTAAAGCCTTCGCCCAAAGCGTGAAATTCAAGCTGATCGCCCCAGTGCTCAAATGCAGCTTTCTCGGCGGGTTCCCAGGCTCCTTTGATGAACTGCACGATCGCGACTTTATAGCCATGACCCAGCGATCGCAGCACCATTCCCAGAGCCGCTGTTGTTTTGCCCTTACCATTTCCCGTATGAACGATGATTAGTCCTTTTTCGGAGGTCATGGCTGCGAGACGCTGATCCTGCACTTCTTTGCGTCGCCGCATCTTTTTGCGATGCTGCTCTGCCTCCGGTGAGTCTCCGATAGCGGATTCAGGAAAGGGCAAATCTGAAGTTGGATCAAGCTGAGAGTCAAGAGTCATAACATACCAAAATGAGCGATTTGAGCAGAAAATTGCAAGATAACTGCTTCTAGCCTATCAACAGAGGGACATCACTTTATGCAGATGCGTAGAGAAGTTTAAGGGAGAAGTCTCAGTATTTTGGACGATCATGATCTCAAAGATAAGGTGATAGGATAGAACCATTCGTGTTTAAAGGTTACGTAAAGAGCATTGAAATTTTTCTCTTTGACTGGATACCCTTGGCGACCTTTGTGGTATCTCGAAATGAAGTTAAAGCGGAAGCGGCAATGCGATCCTGCACTCTCATGGGTCGATCGTTGTGAAGCTCCCAGTATGAATTGACCGATCTGTAACTTAAGGTTCGTGTCTGTTGGTTATTGACTCTGGCTCCAAAAGTATAGAGTTTCTCTTAACCCTCACTCGAACTGGATCGGTCAAGTTCTCTTTTAGGGGAATTTTCTAAATTAACGACTGAAGTAATCTACTGCGTTTGCCTCTACGGAGCTTTGAGTCTTCTGGAGTTCGCTTGGCTGTTGCTTGGCGATTGTTTTTACTTAGGTGCTCAGGTCGTGAACTCAATGAGCTTGCAAGATCTTTAACTGTATTCCAGCAATTTGCTGCAAGCCTTTTCAGTCCGATGTTGGGCTGGTCTGCACTGTTTCGTCCTCACTTTATGCGTCTTAGTCCTTCTGGAGCAAAAGAATGTCCAAACTCCTCAGTCAAAAGATCACACCCTCCCCCATGCCCTCTGAGATCAGTGTCGTTGACCTGATTGACGGCTACTTCACAGCTTATAACTCAGCGCGGCTACGAGAGATTTGTCACCTTCTCAGCCGTGAGGTAATGCGAGAAGGGGTCACGGTAGGACTCAGCTTGTCAGGGGCAATGACCCCGGCAGGGCTGGGGGTTTCTGTGCTGGCACCCCTGATGCGAAATGGATTTGTGGATTGGATCATCAGCACAGGTGCCAATCTCTATCATGATATGCATTATGGGCTAGGACTAGAACTCTACGCCAGCAGCCCGTTTTTAGATGATGTGAAACTGCGACAGGAAGGTCGCATTCGCATTTACGATATTGTTTTTGATTACGATGTGCTGCTGGGAACGGATGCCTTCATTCGGCAAATTCTCGAAGCAGAACCGTTTCAGAAGCGGATGGGTACGGCTGAATTTCATTATCTGCTCGGCAAATATGTGCAGGAAGTGGAGCGGCAAGTGGGCGTAAAGCATCCTTCTCTGCTGTCCACGGCTTATGAGTGTGGCGTTCCTATCTACACCTCTTCGCCGGGGGATAGCTCGATCGGAATGAACGTGGCAGCAATGGCGTTAGAAGGCTCAAAGCTGGTAATCGACCCCATGCTGGATGTCAACGAAACGGCTGCGATCGTTTACTCTGCCCGCGAATCTGACCGCCCTGATGTAGAAGGCAAAAGTGCCGCGCTGATCATCGGGGGCGGAAGTCCTAAAAACTTCTTGCTGCAAACTCAGCCACAACTGCACGAGGTGCTCGGTTTAGAAGAGCGGGGACATGATTACTTCATTCAAGTCACTGACGCTCGACCTGACACGGGTGGGTTATCGGGCGCAACTCCTAATGAAGCGGTAAGCTGGGGCAAGATTGACCCCGAAGAACTGCCGAACACGGTTGTTTGTTACACCGACAGTACGATCGCGCTGCCGATCCTGACCGCTTATGTGATTAATCAGTGTGAGCCTCGCCCGTTAAAGCGGCTCTACGATCAACGTGATCAACTGCTCGCAAAACTCAAAGCAGATTATAAAGCCGCTAAACTACAGCCCTCCCATCCTGTCATCAAGCCAGTGGTAGTAGGGTCTGTGTCGAAGGAGCCTGTTGCCACCTACCCCTGCGGCACCCCGATCCGCAACGGTCGTCACTAGGATAAATCGCGAGTCCTTTCTTGAGGGTGAGTTTATCTCACCCTTTTTTGTGCCTTTATTGAGGAGAAAGTGAAGGGGCTGGAGTAGAGTTTTGAGAAGGAACGGGAGATTGATTGGTAGGTAACTGACTAGGATTCGTGGGCTGTAGGTTAGGAGTAGTCGGAGAAATTGGATTCAGAGAAGGCTGAGGATCGATCGTAGGTGCAGGAGTCGTTACTCCTGGTGAGAGATTTTGACCAGGGACGATCGGACTCTGATTAGGGGAGGGGCTGGTTTGGGGAGCCGTTTCTAGCGCCACACGATCACCCCCAACTGCTCGTAAAACATCTAAAACCTGAATCACATCATTATAGAAAGAAGTTTGAGAGGCACTGAGAACCAGTAGCCCTTCTGGATTTTGCTGGTGATAGGTTTGCAGGACTTGATAGAGCTGAACCCGATCGAGCGGTTGATTTTTAACCGAAGTTAGCCCAGTAGCATCAATATTTACTACCAGCATCTCCTGATTTTGGGGCGTGCCTGTAGCCGCTTTGGGCAAATCTAAATTAATGCCTTCTCGACGAGTGAGTTGCAAAGCTGCCAGGATAAAAAAGGTCAGAATGCAAAAGATTACGTCAATTAAAGGAATAATCTGAATTTGTGCCTCGTCTTGGGGAGAGTCGAGATTAAGCTTCATGAGCAGGGTGAAGAGTGAAGGGTGAACACGGCAAGCAATCTAGCTGATCAGGGCTTCTGTACTTTATCTAAACGGCTGCTGTCTTGCCAGGTTTGTCGATAGAGCACTTCTAACTCATTTCCGGCTCTGCGGAAGACTTTTGCTTGATTGAAGACTAAGGCTTGAAAGATGCGATAGAAGGCGAGACTAAAAATGGCGACGACTAACCCTGATGCGGTACTAATCAGAGCTTCACCGATGCCTGTTGTCACGCCTGCGGTCGACGCTGTACCGATGTCGCCGAGACGAATCGAGCGCAGTGACGTGATCAAACCAACTACTGTTCCTAGCAATCCTAATAGAGGAGCCATCGCAATCACCGCTTCCAGAATTTTGTCCCCTCGGCGCATTGAGACAATCTCTTCGTCAGCCGATGATTCGAGTGCCAGTTGAAATAATTCTGGATCAGGCTCTTGCAGTCGGAGACCCGCGTAGAGAAATCTGCCGATCGGCTGGTCATAGGCTTGCCGGGAAATCTCACCTGCCATCTGCCAATCTTTGCGAGAGGCATCAAGAATGCGGTTCACGGTTTCTTTCTCTTTATTGAGAACGTTAAACCAAAACCACGATCGTTCAATAATGGCACTCAACGCCAAGATCGAGAGCAGCAATAACGGGATCATCGTTACGCCGCCTTTTTGAAATAATTCTACAATGTTCATCGGTTGCGCTTCCTTCTAGTCGTGCCCAAAGCAAATCATGGCTTATAGCCTCCCATAAATTTGAGGCATTTCACCGCTTAGAAATCTCGTGGCTCTCTACAAAAGTATGGCTGATTTAGTTCATGGAAAAGAATTTTTGAGAAAAAGAAAAGCTCCTCACGATCAGTTTCTCTGAAGTTGCAAACACTCGATTGAGACTCAAGTTACGAACAAACTTCAAGGAGCCAGACGCGCTTTTTTGAGGCGATTGCTTTCATACCAGTTCGCAATCTCTGGCACCCATTTCTGAAACGGCTCCCAGATACATTCACAGAGTTTTTGAGCCTCTAGCTGGGCATCTGCCTTCCAGCGCAGATCGATCAAATGCATCATCGATCGCACGTTTGCAGACATGACCCAATGCTGCCGCACATCAAACGGAATCAATCCTCTTGCATGTTCTTCTGAAAACCCCTGATCGATTCGGTCTTTATAGCGCTGACAGGCAGTGATGCACCATTCAATATCTTGCTGACGTTGTTCTAGCGTATATTCGTATTTTTTGCCCTGACGATCGCTATAAAACCCCAACGGACGTAGATAAAAGACTTCTTCAACCTCGCGCTTTTGATCAATCACATCAACGAGTCTTTGCCCTGTGTACCTAAAAGATTGGACATCAAAAGAAATTCCGACGCGATGAGTGCGGATTTGCTGCATCGTGCTGTGGGGAAACCAGCCGCAATTCATCACAATTTGTGGATGCTCTAAAGGTCCATAGTGTCCCCGGTTGCCTGCCAACAGTTGTTTGATGATGACCTCGCCACACTTTGCTTCGTCAGGAAACCGATCGCGCTCATCACAGACAAAATTCTCTGCATAATCTTGGTGCATCGCTGCATAAATGGTCTGCTGCGGGTTGGGAGTTTGAGAAATGACTTCGACTTTAAAACGATCCATAATGAGGAGCCAGATTGCCTTGGGCGGTTGAGAACAAATTGAATAAGGCTAATAAGATTAGCTCTGATCGCGTCCAATATTGAACTTTTGATCCTTAAATTTTCGATTCTCTTCGGGTGTTTTTTTGCCCCGATCTCTCGCAAGATGGATTAAGCTAACTGAAACCCCGCTGTTTTTTCGGACAAGCCACATCGTGCCCAAACGTATTCCTTTTCTTTCTGCCCTGACCATTTTGAGTGTGTGGACTGCCGCTCATCCCGCTTTTGGACAGGCGTTGGTACCCCACATGCTGCAACTTGACACCAAAAAGCTAGAGCAACAGGGCATTGGTCTAGTCCAGGAAGCCACTCAACTGGCTCAGTTTCAACAGTTTGATCTGGCATTATCACGAGCACGGTTAGCAACCCAGTTAGCTCCACAACTCCCTGAAGCGTGGGCAGTCTTAGGTGGGTTATATCTTCAAGCTAATCAGGTCGATCCCGGAATTAATGCGCTGAAGCGTGCCCAAACCCTTGATCCCCGCAACGCCGCAATTTTGTTTGCGTTGGGGACGGCGAACTTTCAAAAAACGAACTATCAGCAGTCGATCGACTACACTCAGGCTGGTCTGAAGCTGAAGCCAAACGTTCCTGGAGCGCTATTTGATTTGGGCAACGCCTATCTGATGCTGAAGCAAAATCGAGACGCGATCGCCAGCTATGAGAAAGCCTATGCTCAAGATAAAGAATATTGGCCTGCCATCAACAATGTGGCACTGGTTAAATATGAGCAGGGAGATATCGACGAAGCCATTCGGCTCTGGCGGTCTTCCGTGGCGATCGATCCCAAAGCAGCAGAACCCAAATTAGCCGCCGCAGTTGCACTTTACAATAAGGGTGATCGTGAGCAAGGTTTAACCTTGGGCGAAGCAGCAATCCGGTTAGACAGTCGCTATGGTGACTTAAAGTTTCTCAAAGACAATCTGTGGGGCGAGAAGCTGTTAGCGGCAACTCAGAAGTTCTTATCTGTGCCCCGAATTCAGGCGACGATCGCCCAAGCCCAGTCAGCCCCTCCAGCCTCGCCTCAGCGACCTGAGCAGTAGAGCAAGCGTGCAGTAGAGATATCGAGTGGTTGAGGTCTGGTGTCATCATGCGATCGAGAGGAGCTTTTCAGAATCGACCGCTTCACCGCTCAAAGGTTGCTCGATCGAAAGGGAACCGATTTCCCTGGATGCTGTTTATCGTGCCTTTGGTGATGTGGTTCGGCTTTAGGGCGGTTCGGATCTATTTTGAGAAGCCGCAAGCAATTCTGGTCTTGGGCGGCTCTACAGTAGCCTTAGAGCGCGAGAAGTTTACGGCTGAGTTTGCTCGTCAGCATCCTGGTTTACCGATCTGGATTTCGTCAGGTAGCCCAAGAACCTATACAGAGCAGGTATTTTCGGAGGCGGGAGTCGATTTGCATCGGCTCAATCTAGATTATCAAGCGGTTGACACGGTAACGAACTTTACAACTCTGGTAGATGAGTTAAAGCAGCAAGGGGTTCAGAGCGTTTATTTAGTGACTTCTGACTATCACATGCGGCGCGCTCAAATCATTGGTGAGATTGTGCTAGGCAGCCGAGGGATTCATCTCAAGCCCGTCTCAGTACCTTCTGACCAGCCCGAAGAACCGATATCAAAGACATTTAGAGACGGAGGCAGAGCCGTCCTCTGGGTGACAACCGGGCATACAGGTGCAAGTTGGAGTCGATTACATGGGGGACGATAGATTTATATTTGATAGAAATAGTGGCTTACAGGCAAGGCGCTAAGTCACGATCGAGTCTTGCACCAACACATAAGGCTGCACAATCAAGGCATGAAATCGCTTGTCTTGATGGACGTTCCAGTCTATTTTTTGCTGGTCAGATGGTTTGTAAATTAAGCTTTCAGCAATCCAGTGCTGCACAGAAGTTGAGTGGTCGTTAACGATCGCCAGCCCGACATCCACTAAGTTGAGTGTTGGAGCCACGACAATCACAGCATCTCGATCGACATGGGGAATCAGCCAACTCCATTCGGCTTCGTCTAGAGATTCGGCGAGTTCTGATCTTAAATCTGACATTTCAAAAACTGGGATGAGAGACAGAATTTTACCCTAGCAATTCAGACTTCAATATTCAACCTACCGCCCCAAGTTGTGCAGGGCATTGATGGCTGAGGCACAGCGTTGAGTGATGACTTCAAGTTCCGCGCGATCGCTAGAAGCGGGTGGCAGAATCAGTTCGCCAATTCGCACCGTCACAGGAGCAGGGGAAGGAATGGCAGAGCCTTTGCGAAAGATGGCGTGGGTTCCCCAGAGGCTAACGGGGAGTAGAGGTGATTGAGTTTTTGCCGCAATCCAGGCTGCACCGACTTTGGGATCGGCAATGCGTCCGTCAGGGGTGCGAGTGCCATCGAGAAATATGCCCGTTGCCCAACCAGACTGAATCGACGCGATCGCGGCTTTCATCGCACTGCGATCGACCGATCCTCGCTTTACCGGATAGGCTCCATACGCCTGAATTGCCTGTTTGAGTACGGGAATTTGAAACAGTTCTTCTTTTGCCATATAAGCAACCGGACGACCTACACAGCAGGACAACAGAGGCGGATCAAAATCACTGGCATGGTTGCTGACGACCAGCAAGCGTCCCTTCTTGGGCACATTTTCTGCCCCATAGATGCGTCCTCTAAAGTAGGTGTGCAGCACAGGGCTGACGATCGACCACTTAAACAAACGGTAGAGCAGGAGACTGATCAGAGGCTCTCGATCGGGGATTGTCTCTAATAGGGCGCGGCTCATGAAGAAAGTTCGGCGAGGCTACCGATTGTTTTGAGAACTAAATCGGGACAGGTGCGTTTAATAATTCCAGTCAAGACTTTGCCAGGACCGACTTCGACAACTCGATCGACTCCTTCTAGAGGCAATTGCAGAGAAATCTCGCGCCACCTCACAGATCCGGTCATCTGACGATTAAGACGATCTTTAAGCACCGTCGAGTCAGTGCTGGGAGTCGGGTCAACATTTGAGAGAACGGGAATCTTAGCAGACTCAAAAGGGACTGCATCCAAAACGATTTTGAATTGAGCGGCGGCATCTGCCATCAGAGGTGAGTGAAACGCTCCACTAACATTTAGACGGACGGCTCGCTTAGATCTGACCTGATTCAAAATGGTCTCAACGGCTTCTAGAGTGCCAGAAATCACTACTTGACCTGCATTATTATCGTTGGCTAATACGACATCAGGAGTTTGCTCGATCGCCGTTTCAAGCTGGGCACGATCAAAGCCCATCAACGCCGCCATCATGCCATCTGAAGCGCTGTCCATCAATTCTGCACGACGTTGGATCAGACGCAGCCCATCTTCAAAGCTGAAGACTCCTGCTGTGTAAAGAGCGCTATATTCTCCTAAGCTGTGACCTGCGACATAATCGGGATGTTGCCCGTTTGCCTTGAGCAAATCTGCCAAAATGCTTTCTACACTATATAAACAAGGCTGCGTATAAAGCGTGTGAGAAACTTTGTCATCCTGACTCTGGCAAATCTCAAGGACTGACCAGCCCAATATCCGTTCGGCTTGCTCAAACTTTGCCCTTGCTTCAGGCAATTCAAGCAAATCCATGCCCATTCCGATCGCTTGAGAACCCTGTCCCGGAAACACCCACGCTGTCTTAGTCATAACCTTGCTAACCCCACTGAAAGACGGCTGCGCCCCACGTTAAGCCTGCTCCAAAACCAGAAGTGACGATTGTATCGCCCCGTTGAATCTTGCCTTGTCGAACGGCTTCATCCAACGCTAACGGAATCGATGCGGCGGACGTATTGCCGTATTTTGCCAGATTGCTGATCACTTTTTCGGGAGGAATTTTGAGACGATCGGCAACCGAGTCAAGAATGCGCTGGTTTGCCTGATGGAGCAAGAGCCAATCCACATCCTCAACGCTCAGATGCGCTCGAAATAGAGCTTTCTCAATCACTTCAGGCACCTTCTTGACAGCAAAGCGATAGACTTCTTGACCGTTCATCGTGATTGGGTGAAAGGTGCCCTGGTTAACGGTCACACCCGTCAGCAACTCTTTTGGCTCCGACTGATAAGACAAATTGAGACAGTTGTTTTGAGTGCCATCGCTGCGGAGTTCAAATCCTAGAAGCCGATCGTGCTCACTTGCCTGCATCACTACGGCTCCTGCACCGTCACCAAACAGCACACAGGTACGGCGGTCTGACCAATCGACCCAGCGAGACAGCACATCGGCTCCGACCAGCAGCACATTCTGATAAACACCCGTGCGAATGAACTGCGATGCCGTCACCATACCAAACACAAAGCCAGAACAGGCGGCAGTCAAATCAAAGGCAACCGCTTTAACCGCCCCCAATTGCGCCTGAATTTGACTGGCACTGCCAAACAGATCGTCTGCGGTTGACGTTGCCAAGATAATTAAATCGAGATCCATCGACGCAATGCCCGCCATCTCGATCGCGCCCTTTGCCGCCTCAACGCCCAACGTTGTGAGTGAGCATCCCGGCTCTGCTAATCGCCGTTCACGAATGCCTGTCCGAGACGCGATCCATTCATCCGACGTTTCGACAACCCGACTCAACTCAGCATTGTTGAGGGCGATAGTCGGAGTCGATGAGCCGCTCCCCGTAATTGCAATCCCTACCCCTGACTGTTCCAAGATTTCTTCTCCATCCTTACGGGGTCTTAAGATTAGCTCTCTGCCAAGCGGCTCGTCATGGCAATCCGATCGAGCACTTCATGGTCGATCGCGTCTTTTGCCAGACGTGCGGCGTTGAAGATGGTCGGTGCCTGAGAACTTCCGTGACTGATGATGCAGATTCCGGCAACGCCTAACAGCAGACCGCCTCCATGTTCAGCATGATCCATTCGTTGTTTGATGCGCTTCAGGTTGGGGCGCAAAACCGAGACCCCTAACTTGCCGTGTAAGCCACGAGGCAGTTCTTGCCGCAGAATTTGTAGAGCGACTTCTCCGACTGCTTCGGCAAACTTTAGCAGCACATTGCCCGCAAAGCCGTCACACACGATGACATCAAAGTGACCTGATAGCACATCTCGTCCCTCAGCGTTGCCAATAAAGGGAATGTTGGGGTTTTCTTCTAAAAGCTGATGAGTTTGAATCGCTAACTCGTTGCCCTTATTGGGTTCTTCGCCAATGTTCAACAAACCAACTTTGGGTTCAGTAACTCCCAGTACATATTGAGAATAGATGCTGCCCATTAAGGCAAACTGCTCTAGAAATTTAGGGCGACAGTCCACGTTTGCGCCAACATCAAGAATCAGGACAGGTTTGCCTGCGATCATTGTGGGGAGAACTGCCCCGATCGCAGGGCGGTCAATTCCTGGAAGCCTTCCTAGCCGCAGCAGAGCCGCCGCCATCGCTGCACCAGAGTGACCTGCCGAAACTACGGCATCTGCCCGCTTTTTCTTCACCAAATCCATTGCCACGTTGATTGAGGCTTTAGGCTTGCGGCGCAGAGCAGTGAGTGGCTCTTCAGACATCTCGATCGTGCCTTCAGAGGGCACAATTTCTAGCGATGAGGATTGGGTGTGCTGCTTTAACGAGGCTTCGATTTGCTGAGGATCACCCACCAGCAACACGTCTACGCCCAGTTCTTCCTGTGCTCGGAGCGCTCCTGCCACGATTTCAGCAGGGGCGTTATCCCCTCCCATCGCATCAATTGCAATTCGTACCCGCGTCGATCCCATTAGCTAATGTTATAAAAACCTTCAAAATTCTATCAGATGGCATTCCCACAACGAGAAGTTATCAGAATGCTTACTTTAGGATAGCTACCTTATTGTCTCGCAGATGGGGCAGCAAACATCGACGAAAAATCTCAATGGATCGTTTGTCCCTTTAGTAAACTTGTGATCGTTCGCTCTCAGTACGATCGGACAACATCCGGAAAGTTTTAGAAGGCTTTAAGAAAGATGGGTTCACTGACTAGTCCTGTGAAGGTTGCACAAAGAGACGCTTTTCTAGGGGACTCAAATGTCTCGACCATAATACTCTGATGAGCATAGCAATGAGGATATTTGTTAGGTAAGTTGCTCATGGCTGACTCGTCTTGAGTAATGACAGCTACATCAACCTCACTGTATTGACCGATCGATTCTAAAACTTAATCATTGACACCCTAGCGGCTCAGTCTGATTTGTCGCTGCATTGTGGTTAGTATTCATCACTTTCTATGTTAAATCTGCCATCCCCGAATCAGCCTGATCGAGATATTTCTGATTTTTGGCAAACTCAAGCTAATGCTCGATCGCTTGGTCAACGTCCTTCAAAACTGATTCAAGCGGGTGATGCTCCTGTGTTGGGCAAAGCTTCAACGCTAGTTGGGGAAGGCGTAGAGTCGCTGAAAGCAAGCAGTCCTGTCGCCTATTATATTCAAGCGATTATTCTGGGACAATCCTCAACCTCGCCGCTCTGCAAATCTGCATTTTTGACCACCAACGTGTCAAATCTCGAAGATGCAAAGGTGACAGATGTTGCGTCAACCTGGTTGATTGGACGCAACAGCAACTGCGCGATCGCAATTCTCAACCCTGCGATTTCTCGTTGTCATGCTGTGCTTGGCTATAGCCCAACCCAAGGATTTTATATTACAGATGTGGGTAGCAGTAATGGAACGTTTATCAATCGACAGCGAATTCCGGTTTTAGAGCGGCGATCGCTAACGGACGGTGACTTAATCTCGTTCAGCCAGATCCATATAGAGTTTTTTACCTCTCACCAAAGCACGTTTAGGTAACGGCTTGAGGAGCTTCCTGATACGCAACTTCTTGAAACTGAATCACATCTTGTTTGGGATCAACGTGGCTGACTTTCAGGTTGAGGCGATCGCCGGGTTCGATCTGCCGATTAAATCTCATGGCAATTTCTAACCCTAAATCTTCAAGCAGCACAAGTCCTAAATTTTCGTGTTCTCGCAGCCAACGCAGCATCAACGCTTGCCAGACTTCAGAGGAGTTACGACGCAGGAACTCTAAACTCCAATAGCGGTTGGTTTGACGCTCGACCAGAGAGGCTTCTTGAACCGTACTGGCGATCGTCAACATCAAATCTTTTACTTCATCTGCGGAGAACGGCAGATCTGCCCCGCGCAGATGAGCTTTAATTTGAAAATGGGTCAGCAAGTCGCTATATCTGCGAATGGGAGACGTGACTTGAGTATAGGTATCTAACCCCAAACTGGCATGACGAGCAGGAGTGATGCTCAACTCGCTGCGGGGCATACAGCGTCGAATTGCACAGGAACGCACAGGACCCGCCGGAAGTTGCAAGAGTTCGCCTTCGGGGGGCAGTTCTGGCTGGGGTTGAGCGCGAAACGGCACAGGCAACCCGTGTTTTTGACCATAACGAGCTGCGACCTCTCCTGCCAAAATCATCATCTCAGCCACGAGTTGACGAGAGATAGAATCTTCAAGGACGTAGACGTTCACATCGCCATCACCATTCACTTTAATCGATGATTCTGGCATGTGAATGCTGATCGCCCCTTGAGACTGTCGCCACTGTTCTCGACGTTTTGCCCAGCGCGCGATCGTTTCTAACTCCGATTCTGCCTGCACGCCCCATTGCAGCATTTCGTCTACATCATCGTAGGTGAGGCGATAAGTCGCTTTGATCAAGCTGGTATGAATGCTGAAGTCTTGCACCCCACCCGATGCATCTAAAATCACGCCAAAGCTGAGGGCACAGCAGACCTCGCCCTGATTTAAGCTCATCGGACCCGTCGCTAACTCAGACGGAAACATGGGGATCATTCCCGTTGGCAGATAGAGGGTAGTCGTGCGACGACGCGCTTCTAAATCAAGATCATCTCCCGGCGTGAGCCAGCGAGTCGGGTCGGCGATGTGAATCCAGAGACGCTGCTGTCCGTCAGGCAAAATCTCTAGACTTAAACCGTCGTCAATTTCACGGGTGCTTTCATCGTCGATCGTATACACCTTGAGATGAGTCAGGTCTAAACGATCGGCGTTTGAGTCAACGGGCGGAAACTCCAAGCGGTGGTGCAACACTTCCAGAACCTTTGTAGAAAAGTGAGTAGGGATCTGGCTGCGCCGCAGGGACAGATTTTCATGAGGACTCCACAAGCCCAAATCAATTAGAAGCTGGAAAGCAGATTGAGGGGCTTCTAGCCGTTTCAGGGCTGCCAGAGTTTCTAACGCAGGAGTGCGATGAGTTGCCTCATCTCCCAGAGTAGCAAATCGCTCAATGGCATCAAGACGAGCGAGATCGCCAGACTGCCATTCCACCGCTTCACCTTCAAGAGCCTGTTGGATACGCTCTAAATAGCTCTCCCATTCTCGCTGCCGTTGCGCCTCTATCTCAGTCTGATGTCTGAGTTCCGCAACCTGGCTGGCAGGGCGAGGTTCGTAGCGATCGCTCTTCTGCTTAAAGTAAAGCTTATCGTCTGAAAGCAAGCAGTAGGCGGCGTAGCAAAAGGGGGCTGTCTTCTCTGAAAACAGCAGCATCGCCATTTCTGACGGATTGGTACTTTCACCTGTTTCACTCAAAATTTCCCACGCTACCTCTAAGCTTGACGGATCAAGATAAGGCTGAATCTCGCGCAGGAACTTTGGAATGTCACCGGGCTTATAGGTGTCATTGAGAACTTCGTAGGTAACTTGTCGAGGATGAAGGGTGTGAGATTGCCCCCGATCGTCTATGACAATCCAGTGTTTCTTTCCTTCTGGACGGTCGGCGACAGCAAGGCGGCGATCGCTGCTTAAGCGAAATTCAACTAGGGTTCCCTTCTCCATTAAAGTCAGCGTGATGGGGATATTTAAGAATGAGGAATGAAGGATGAACTGGATTTAAATAATTCTCCATCCCCCATCTTTTGCAGACCGATTACTAGCCTTCTTGACTGATGAAGGGCAAGAGCGCCATGATTCTGGCACGTTTGATCGCAACGGTTAGATGACGCTGCTGTTTAGCAGTGAGTCCAGTAATTCGACGAGGAAGGATCT
Organism: Phormidesmis sp.; assembly: GCA_965277365.1. Lineage (GTDB taxonomy): Bacteria > Cyanobacteriota > Cyanobacteriia > Leptolyngbyales > Leptolyngbyaceae > Phormidesmis_A. Next base: position 769,256 of record CBDICO010000013.1, read on the forward strand.
TGCCTCGCTCGGTGATAAATTTCCGCAACAAATCGACATCTTTGTAGTCGATCGGCTCTTCAGGCTTAAGAGGAGAAACGCGGCGACGATAATAGCTCATGATGATTCCTGGGTGATGGGTCAATGGTCAGTAGTCGAGCTGAAGGACTACGGGCAAGAGCTTACCAACTCATTGCTGACAGCTAATGATAGAGAGTTAACGCCGAACCACTATTTGATTTCTTTGTGGTCGGTGTGTTTGTTGCAGTGGGGGCAAAACTTAGACAGTTCTAGTCTTGCTGTAGTGTTGCGACGGTTTTTAGTCGTGGTGTAACGGGAGACACCGGGCGATCGCTTGTCAGGGTTGGTGCGACACTCGGTGCACTCCAGCGTGATCACGATTCTGACTCCTTTATTCTTAGCCATGATCGATTAACTCTGAAGACCTGGATTTGGACACAAGCATCCATTATTTCACAAGAAGGCGAACTTGTGTAAAAAGCTGTCTATCAACTCATTGAGACGGGTGACGATCGTGAGTGGGAGGCGGCTGAATGATCTGACGAGGGCGAACTTTATCAAGGCTGAACAAGGTTCTTGTTTGGGTTCAGGTATCGCTCTGGAACCACAGTTTTTGTAAATACTCTATCCATTTTTGTGCCGAACCGACCAGCAAGTAACTCAGCAATGGTGAAATCAGCATCCAGCGTTTTCCAATGAAGTCCGTCTTCCATCGGGGTAATTTCTACTTGGGCAAGGTCTTCTGGGCTAGCTTTTGCCAGTCCTTGAGCACTATTTGGTGGAAAGCTAAAACTAGCTCCACTGCGAAGATGAATAGCAATGAGTCGTTTGATCGAGTCATAGTAAGCTGCGATCGCTCTGGGTTCTGTGCGATTCGCCTGCTCAGTAGCTCCTTGAGCCTGTTCAAACTGTTGTTGAAAGGCGCGATCGTCGAATGCTGGCTCAACCCTGATATTCCTCCCCTTTCTCTAGCAGGTAGGCTTGATAGTCAGTCACGATCGAGATAGCGGCTTTGGCATCTTTCATACTCCTACTTTGCACCAAGCTTAAGCTAGATAATACTTCTGAGCGCCCAAGTTCAGTTTTTGCCTGTCCACCTGCTTTGAAGACATGAACGTAAGGTGGGTCATGGTCATCGAAGTACATGCGGATATCAGATCCGTCTGGTCTGAGAAGCGTCGGCACTGGTGAACTGGATAGAACTCGGAATGATTTTGTAGGAGGTGATGTGACGGGAGCTTCAAACCCAATTGTTGTTGGAGGTTAGAGGGTTTGGACATTTGGAATTAAAGCGAAGTACAAATTTGAACCTTAGCAAATGCCAAACTTCATCCTGAGAATTGCTGGAGTCATAAGCCAGAGATCGATTACGCTGACTGAGTAGTTGAAAGCGGCAGTACGGTAAATGATGATGTCCGCGAAGCAAGCAGAAGAACTGATTCTCAAGTTAGTTGAGCCGTTGAGTGCAGAAGATGTGGAGTTACGATCGACCCGCGATCGTATCCTGGCAGCCTCGGTCACAAGTCATCTAGACTTTCCGCACTGGGACAATTCGGCGATGGATGGCTATGCCGTGCGGTTTGAGGATGTTAAGTCCGCGAGTGCTGAGACTCCGGCTGTGTTGGAAATCGTAGAAGAAATTCCTGCTGGATATCAGCCCCAGAAATTGGTTCAACCGGGTCAAGCTGCCCGAATTCTCACCGGATCGGTGATGCCAGACGGAGCCGATACGATCGTCATCCAAGAAGAGACAAAGCGGGAAGATGGGCAGGTTTTGATTCTGAAGTCTCCTACTGCACCTCAAGTATTTGTAAGACAGCGCGGCGCTTTTTATCAGGCAGGTTCACGTTTGCTGCCCACAGGACTCGTGCTAAAAGCGCCTGAAATTGCGGTGTTAGCCGCCGCACAGTGCAATCAGGTGTGCGTCTATCGTCGTCCGCGCGTGGCGATTTTATCGACAGGCAGTGAGTTAGTTACGCCCGATCGTCCGTTGCAGCCGGGGCAAATTGTCGATTCTAATCAGTATGCTCTCGCGGCTTTGGTCGAGCAGATGGGCGGAGAAGCCATTCCGTTAGGCATTGTGGCAGATCAGCCCGAAGCCTTGAAAGCTGCGATCGCTCATGCGGTCTCGATCGCGGATGTGGTTCTGTCGTCTGGGGGCGTGTCGGTAGGAGATTATGATTACGTCGATCGCATCCTGGCAGAACTCGGCGCACCGATCCACATCCGAGCCGTTGCGGTCAGACCTGGGAAACCGCTCACCGTTGCCACGTTTCCTAACGCCCTTTATTTTGGACTCCCTGGCAATCCCGTTTCGGCGCTGGTGACATTCTGGCGATTTGTGCAGCCTGCGCTGAGAAAGATGTCGGGCATGTCCCACGGGTGGGAGCCAACATTTGTACAGGCAAAAACTCGGCAAGACTTACGATCGGACGGCAAACGAGAATCATATCTTTGGGGGCAACTCCATCTAGTAAATGGGTTGTATGAGTTTGCTCTAGCGGCAGGCAGACACAGTTCTGGCAATCTGATTAATCTAGCTGGTACAAACTGTTTAGGAATGATTCCGATCGGGCAAACTCAAATCAAAGCTGGAGACACTCTTCAAGTTCTCCAGACGTAAAGCTTTAGGTAGAAACACTTACTCATAACATTCCTTCCGACAAAGAAAACGCTGAGACCCTGTTTTTATTTGGGTGGTCTGCGTCTTTGTAAAAATTCAGGAATATCTAAACCTGGAGGCTTGCCTTTAGAATCGGGAATTGAGGTTGGGGTGGTTGGGGTTGCAGGAGTCACCGATCGTTTTGGTAGCGCAGTCGGTTTCACTGCAACCTGCGGCTGTTGAGCTTCTGGAGAAAACCCTGTCGCAATGACGGTGATTCGGACTTCACCCTGAAGCCGTTCGTCAATCACCGCCCCAAAAATAATGTTGGCATTGGGATCAACAACTTCATAAATAATTTCGGCGGCAGCGTTGACTTCATGAAGTGTCAAATCAGTACCACCCGTGATGTTGAACACAACTCCTCTCGCACCATCGATCGACGCTTCTAGCAACGGCGACGAGATCGCCGCGATCGCCGCTTCTCTCGCCCTAGATTTGCCAGACCCAATGCCGATGCCCATCAGCGCCGAGCCAGCGTCTGCCATGATCGCTCTTACGTCGGCAAAGTCTACGTTTACCAAACCTGGAATCGTGATGATATCCGAGATGCCTTGGACTCCTTGACGCAAAATATCGTCTGCCGTCTGAAATGCCTCCTGGACGGGCGTTTGCTCAGAAATCACAGTCAGCAGTTTGTCATTCGGAATGATGATCAGCGTATCGACTCGGCTCTGAAGCGCTGCAATCCCTTCTTCTGCCTGAGTCGTGCGTCGCCGTCCTTCAAACGTAAAGGGACGAGTCACCACTCCAACGGTGAGAGCGCCTAATTCTTTGGCGACTTCTGCCACGATCGGAGCCGCCCCCGTGCCTGTGCCACCCCCCATCCCTGCCGTGATAAAGACTAGATCTGAACTCTCTAGCGCCGTCGCAATTTCATCACGAGATTCTTCGGCAGCTTTTTGCCCGATCGCCGGATTTCCGCCTGCCCCTAATCCTCGCGTCAGTTTTTGCCCGACTTGCAGACGCTTTGGAGCCTGAGCTTGCGCCAACGCTTGAGCATCGGTGTTGACCGTCCAAAACTCAACGCCAGACACATCGCTGTCAATCATGCGGTTGACTGCGTTGCCCCCACCCCCGCCAACGCCAATGACTTTAATCTTTGCTACGCTACCTGGCACAATATCACCACTCCTTGACTCTTCTCCAGGCAGACCTTTGAGGCTGGAGTTTTGATTTAAATATAGACCGGAGTTGCCGCCAAACGGGTTAGAATTTTCTGCCATGGATGAGAAGCTAGACTGTCCTTCAGTATGAGAACCTTCGTAGCCGCGCTCTAATCGGCTGTCTAGGGTCGTTGGGGTGTCTGACTCATTGTTGTTAAGCGTCATTGGAGAATTTCAGCGATGGTTATGAACAAGAGATCAGAGCTAGACGAATCTAGATGATCAGCGATAAAAAACGTGAGAATGACCGATGCTGCCACACCGATCGCGGCGAAAAGGTATTTAGATTAACGATATCAGGTTAAGTTTTCTAGCAACTAACTCGCAAAGCTTTGTATCGGTTTGATTTATGGAGTACCTAATTTTACAGGAGTTTTTGAAGGATTCAGATTCATTTGAATAAATGGGGAATCTGGGTTTCTCAAATCGATGTAGGAAACCTGGCTCGGATTAACGTGACTGGGAAGCCTCCGCATTTGATCAAGCGCTTTAAGTTGATTTGCAAAGCTAGAACCATATCCCCCAAAGTGAACGAAACCTAGCTCAGTTTTGAGAATTAAATTGTTAGGGTCATCCCAATTAATCTCAGAAACTTTCACTGGACTTCGACTAAGCACCTGATAAAGAGTTGCCCAATAAGGACGATAGTGCAATAGCCTCCCCGTGATTTTAAGGGTTGGCAGCTTAAAGCTTTGATTGAGCGACGTATAGGTTTCAAGGGGAGTCCAGATGCCGTTTTCGTCGAGCAACCCGGGTTGAGTGGGGTTTGCTTGCATAGCGTTTGCAGACGGTGAACTGCTTTTTGTGGTAGACACCGAGACTCCAGACGAGCTTGGTAGCGCGATCGCGACCGGGTTGCGTTCGTGGATTCTCACCGTTAACCCTGGGGGAAACAGTTGACGATCGACGGTTGCTTCAGAGATGGGAGCTTTTAACTTCAGCGCGTCAACAATCGCTTGAGGCTGAATTTTTAGCAACGATTGAGGATAGGCGATCGGCAGCAGGGTGCGAATGGTTTGAGCAGAGATGAATTGATTGCCTTTGATTGTAACCTGCTCTGGTTTACGAATCACCCAGGCAGGTAGAGTCGCAGCCCAAACCGCTCCGCCTGCCAAACCTGCCACTGCGAGACTGCGCCAGCTTGCTTGAAAGAACCTAACCCGTCTCTGGCGACGAAGTTTTTGCCGTCGTTGGGTTAACTCAGTTTGGGAAACGGGGGCAATGCTAGTCATCCTGAGTGCTCACTGAAAAAGCTGGAAAATGGGCGGCTAGACATTCAAGCACATGAACCCCTATCGCTAAGATTAATGGATTGGTTCAAGACCAATTCAGTCAATCTGCTTTTAGCAAGATATTAGAGAAGCGGCGATCGTCACCCATGATTAAACTTCTGGCAAAAGCCCCTGCCCTCACCCACGAGTGGGAGAAGGACTTTGAAATCTAGCTCCCTTTCTCCTAAATTTGGGAGAAGGGGTTGGAGGATGAGGGCATCTTCGGACTTTTGCAAGAAGTTTACTATACTGCCACAATCTAAATCTGCCTTCCTATTTAATCACTCATTTATGATTGTGCGTCTCCAATGACTCACAAAATTCAGCCCTTTGTTCCCTCAATTCACTCTTAATGACCGGGGATCAGCTAGCCGTCTCCTGTATAAGCGTTGCAACTTGTTCACCAAACTCAGGATCAACGTTGGCGAGGCTCAACAGTTGCAAATATTCTTGACGGGTTAAACCTGCGGTTTCAATCAACCCGATCGCGTCCGTTTCAATATCACGTTGAATGCGGAGTGACTCAGACTCCATTTCGGCTGCCTGTAGCTCTCCTTCTCGTCGCTCTATTAATGCCACAACTTGTCGATAGACATTGACAAATTGAGTGACCTTTTCAGACGGAATATTGTTAGTGTCGGGTCTAACCGCACTGTTGCTCGATGGAGTGATCGCTAAAATATCGGCATCAGGGGAATCGACAGGCGCTGCCAAACTGCTGATCGGAGTCACTAAAAAAGCTGCACAGACTATCAGAACTGCCGCCCAGTGAATCAGCGATCGCATGAGATTTTTCTGAAATTGCATCTCAACTCTCTTCATCCAACCAAACCTGAGCGCAGTGCTCTAACAGCCGCTTGAGTCCGATCGTCAGCACAGAGCTTGTTTAAGATATTACGGACGTGGGTTTTGACCGTTCCGACCGTGATGTAGAGTTTCTCAGCGATCGCAGCATTGCTACACCCATTGACAATTAACTGTAAAACTTCTAATTCCCGCTCAGTCAGGGGATACGCTTCAATGATTTGATTATATTCCGGCTCCGCAGCACTGATAGAAACCGTTTTTGACTCAGCTACAAGGCTGTCTTCGGGCTGGATGTCTCGCGCCTGTCGCAACACAACACGAGCGATCGCGGGATCAATCCAGGAATTGCCTTCTTGAGTAACGCGCAGCGCTTCTACAAGCTGGTCTAAGCTCACATCTTTCATGCAATAGGAGTCTGCCCCGGCTGCAAAAGCAGCTAACACGACATCTTCGTTATCTTGCAGCGTCAGGATCAAAACTTTAGTGATCGGTTCGTCTTCCATCAGCGATTGAGCTTGACGGAAACGACGCGTTAGCTCAATGCCATCAATATCAGGCAACCCAATATCGACGATCGCCACGTCAGGCTTTGCAGAGGTCATGAGTTTTAAGCCGTCTGTCCCATTTGCAGCTTCTCCGACGACTTTAAATCCATCTCTTTGTTGGAGAGCCGTTCTCATACCCACTCTGGTCAGGTCATGATCTTCAATAAGAGCGATCCGAATATCAGCATCCATCAGAACAAGCTCCCACAATTTTTAGAAGGTAACTAAAGCACGACAGTCAAGAAGCAATTTGCAATTTAGAAATGAGGCAACTCATGGATCAGCTAATCAACTCACTCAAGTCGTTAAGGCTCGCGAATTAAATTAAGATCGGTCATTGCAAAGTGGGTTTGCCTTCCTCCCTTCTCCCAGCGTGTGAGAAAGAATTAGAGGACGAGGGCGAAAATCTCGACATTAATAAATCCGTATTGCTAAACTGCGATTTTTCTAGAAGACGGACGCACGTAAACAATTCCATAGTTGTCTTCAAGCATAGGTTGGGTTGATTGATACAAAAGTCTGGCTTGTGACATATAACTTTAGACAGAAATTTGAAAAGTAAAGTCTAACTTATTCAGCGGTGAAGTGGAATTGAAGCGTACAAATAATTCGCTTAAGTAGGAGAAATCCCACTTAACTGCAATAAATTGCTTGGTTAAGAGGAATGTTAATCAGAACAAAGCTGGGTTTTCTCGTGAGACTTGACGACTTAGCTCAACTTTTCAAGATCGTGAGCAAGTATGCTCCTACAAAAAATGGAGTGATTGTGAAAGACCGATGAAAGAAACCAAGCGAGATCAATGAATTTATGAACTACCCATGCGCTTGACAACCTCTCCACCTAACATCTCGTGGGCTTCTTGCAAAATGTCTGGAATTTTGTCGGCATGAGGACTATTTGCTAGACACTTTTGTAGAGATTTAAGGTCGATCGTGTCGGCTCTCGCACCCGGAAACCAGTGACTCGCCTGACCCAGCAGGTTATATCTCATTTTGGCGTAGTCCACCATGTCGTAGGCGATCGCGAGATTTCGTAGCCACAAAATGATCGGGATGTTCAACCGACCCGGTGTTTCATCCATTGAGGGCAACCCGATTTGCCAATTGTTTACCCAATCGGAGCCTAATCGCTCGATCGCGGCTTCCTCTAATCGCTTCAAAATCGGGGGAAGAATCTCGTCGGCATGATCGAGAACGTCCAGCGTCTTGATATGTTCATCAAAATCTTCAGGACGGGCAGCCCCAATGCTAAGGGTGTGAACTTGGGGATGGCTGAGACAAAACAGATTATTAAACACCATCGGACTGAGCGGCGCACAGAGATCCACTAGTCGGGGCGACGGCTCGTAAAGCAATCCTCCTTTACTAGAAGGACTGATGATAAACACGCCCATATCAAGCCGATTGGCTGCTTCGATCGCCGCCCAGTTCCCCTGATTAATGTAGTACCAGTGCAGATTGACATAATCGAACTGATGGGTAGCGATCGTTTTCACAATCACAGCAGTCGTGCCGTGGGTTGAGAATCCGATCGAACGAACTTTTCCTTGAGCTTGAAGTTTTTGTGCTACCTCTAGACAGCCGCCCGGACGCACACATTCTTCTAAATGGCTGTCCAAATTGATGCCGTGAATGGACAGCAAATCTACATAGTCGAGATTTAAGAATCGGAGAGACTGCTCAAAAGTCTTTAAAAACGCCTTTGAGTCCGCCATTGGCTCAACCTTGGTTTGCACAATCAGCGACTCACGATCGAACTTAGGCAACACTTTGCCAAGCTGCAACTCTGACGTGCCATAAGCGCGAGCCGTCTCAATGTGATTGATCCCCAATTCTAAAGAACGGTGAATCGTCGCTTCTAAGTTCTCCTGATTATCGGCAGGAATGTCTCGATAAGACACATCTTGCCATTTGTACTGATAGCGCATTCCTCCACAGGTGAACACTGGCATCTGTAGCTCAGTGCGCCCAAAACGTCTGTATTTCATGAAGTGTAAGTAAAGACAAGGACTCGGTTGACAGCAGACAAGAATGATTCCGTATTTCTACGCCTGATCTTATCTAGTTTAGGCAGGGATATTAAGAATATTTATCTTTCAGGCAAAATTTCAGCGATTTGCCGAAACCCCCCTCAGGCAAACACCCCACCTCATAAAAGGTTTAACCCTATGCAAAGCATTGATCCGTTTGAACAATTCGTCCAAAGCTATGAATCAGAAATCATCAAACGAGAAGCCTGTCTTGAGATTCAACAAAAGTTAGAACATTTTTGCAAAAAATTAGAAGACCTTCAAAAGGAGCTTCAACGCGTCAATACGCCTGCTGAAGACAATCGCTATCAGCAGTTAGAAGCCAGAATTCGCCACTATCGCTATCAGCTTAACTATGAGTTGCCAAAGCTGGCAGGAAACCTCTTAGAAAATCGGCAGGCTCACCCCCAAGAAATCATTGATTGGATCGGGCAAATCATTGAAGAACGACGACAACAGCAAGAGCGCGAAGACACTGACACTCAATTGAGACGGCGCGATCGAGAAGAGCTTCAGCGACGACGACACGAGAAAAAGCGGCAGCTCCTCGCCACGATCGCCGAGCAAGACGATTATTACGAAGCGGCAGATCTGGCGATCGAGGTTCACTACGTCAAAGAAGATCTAAAGTCACTGGAAGCACTCGAAGAAGTCGTCAACGCCTTACTCAACAAGATCAACGACTGCAACCGTGAAGGAAAGTCGATCGTCATTGCAGGCACCCCCGAATGGAAGCTGTCTCGGATGTATGAGAAGGCAACCAAATTACGTCAGCAAAAATACCCTCCTCTCTTGATGTTAGTGCCGGGTAGCGGCTCAAGTTCTCGCTCTCGTGCGGTGGCTTCTGACAATTGCGACGAATCAGATAATTCTGATCCGTATGCAGACTTGAGCGGAAAAGTAGTGATCTTTGGGGGTCAAAACAATGTGAAAGTGCAGGTCGAAGAGTGTCTACGTCAGTCAAAAGTCAATTTGGTCTGGTGTACTGCTGAAGATGGGGATCAGTGGGCAAAACAAACCGAGAGTCATATTGCACAAGCTGATCTCGTCATGATCATTACCGGACGGGGCACACCTCACAAGCAAACCATCAGCGCCAAGCGAGTCGCTAAGAACTTGCAGAAGCCATTGATTCAGTGCGATCGAGCTTCTGGTAAAGACAGCCTTTTAGAACACATCAAAACCGGACTTCTAGGATTGCAGCTACAAAGAAAACTGGGCTAATCTGCCAAAAAACCGCCCGTCGGTTTTGAACTAACGGGTGTATTTTTTTGAGATGACAGATTCTATTTGCGCTTAAAGATTGAGGAGACTCGATCGCCAATCATCGACAGCGCATTTTGTACGCCGATTCCTGCATTTGATCCGGCTGACGGACGGTGAGCCATCTCGATTTCGTCATCCTTAAAGCCCTTGAGCCGATAGCCATACTCCAACTGAGCCTGGTTTTTCTTCAGCACCGGAAACAGCCGAAACGCGCCTTTTTGCAATTCTTCTAAGTTGTCAAAAATAGCGTGGTTGATTTGATTCGAGCGCTTCACCGCGATCGCGCCGACTGGGAACCAGCTTTTTTTACCCTGAACCCGAATATAAATCTCATATTCGGGTGTGCCATCGTCTTTGAACTGATCGTAAAGTTGCGATGCCTCAGCCCGCTTTGCAGCACCCTGGCTCGGCTGCTTCTGTGTCTGCGGTTTCGCCTTCCCAAATCCAGCAGGAGTTGCCATTTCTAAAAAACACCTTAAAACTTTATTACAAAAGTTTACGCCATGTTTAGAAAGAATGGGAGGAGATGATCCCCGAACTTACGAAATTCGGTTGCTGTAATCTCTGATAATAGAGATTATGCTGACAACGTGCGAAACGGAGACTAACTTAAGTGGAAGCAAACAACCTAGTGGCGATCGAACATCAAAATGTCCCTCAAGCGCACCAGGGCTTACACAGTTTTTTATATAGCTCCGACGACGAACACACCGAAACGACGACCAGCGCTCCTAATTTAGAAAGCCAGGGCGATGAGATCATGTCGGTTGCAGAGTGGGCTGCCCAAGCGGTGAATGCCAAAGTTGCAGGGGTATATGCGGTGTTGAATCGCGATCGTCACCTTCAATATGTCGGCTATTCGCGGAATGTGCCGCTTTCTCTGAGTGGTCATCTGACTCAGGTGGGTGAAGACACCTGTACGTTTTTGCGACTCAAAACCTTCAAGTTTCCTAAGCGCGAAGAGATGGAGCAACTGCGAGATGCCTGGATTGCTGAGAATAATCGTATTCCGCTTGGCAATGGCGAGGAGAACGATCGCTGGGCTGGCACTGTTGCAGAAGCGGCAAAACTGGCGATGTCTGCGGCTGAACGAGACGCGTATGAAGAGAAAAAATTAAAACTCCGCAAAGCGATGGCAGATCAAGCACTCAACAAAGAGTTAGATCAGCTTTCAACCTCAGAAGCCGATCGTCGTCAAAACTTAGAAGCTGCGGTTGAGAACGACGATTGGAGTGCTGTCGTCCAACAGTCCCAGACAGATGAAGGATAGTCAGCAAAATTCCTGAACCGACCTCTCTAACCTTTGCTCCGCTAAATGTTCTGAACCATCCCTAAGATTAAATGTCTGTAGTTGAAACTCCGATTACCACGTTTCCGCTAGCTGCGGTCGTAGGTCAAGAAGCCATCAAAATGGCGCTTCTGTTAGCAGCGGTCGATCCCACATTGGGAGGAGTCGTGATTGCTGGACGCAGAGGCACCGCAAAATCAGTGATGGCACGGGCAATTCATGCATTGCTGCCCCCGATCGAGGTCGTCAAAGATTCTCTCAGCAATTGTGACCCCAACACTCCCGAAGATTGGGACGATCTGACCTTAGAAAAAGTAACCGATTTGTCTAATACTCCGACTGAGGTGATTCGCGCGCCGTTTGTGCAGATTCCGCTTGGCATTACTGAAGATCGGTTACTCGGTTCTGTTGATGTCAGCCAATCGATTAGACAAGGTGAAACCGTTTTTCAACCAGGACTGTTAGCAGAAGCACATCGAGGCGTTCTCTATATCGACGAAATTAATCTGCTCGATGATCAGATCTCCAACTTTTTGCTGACCGCTTTAACCGATGGACGCAACCAGATTGAGCGAGAAGGCATCAGCTTTCAGCATCCGTGCAAACCCCTATTGATCGCCACCTATAATCCTGAAGAAGGATCACTGAGAGAACATTTACTCGATCGGATTGCGATCGCTCTCTCTGCCGATGCGGTTTTAGAATTAGACGATCGGGTGCAAGCCGTCGAGCAAGCCACTCGCTATGCTGACTCTCCGCAAGCCTTTCTGAAGCAATATGACGAAGATCTCGACTCATTGAGAACTCAAATTATTCTGGCGCGCGAGTGGCTCAAAGACGTGCATATTAGCACTGAGCAGATTAATTATTTAGTCAACGAAGCGATTCGGGGCGGCGTGCAGGGGCATCGAGCCGAACTGTTTGCCCTCAGAGTTGCCAAGGCACACGCTGCGCTTGATGGACGCACAGATGTGATTGCAGACGATTTGCGGCGTGCCGTTGAGTTAGTGATTGTGCCTCGATCGACGATCGTTCAAACCCCTCCCGACGAGAATCCACCGCCGCCACCCCCCCCACAAAACCAAGACGAACCCCAAGACGAATCTGACCAGGATCAAGACGAGCAGGAAGAAAAAGAAGAACCCGAAGACCAGCAAGAGCAACAGCCGCCGAGCATTCCCGAAGAATTTGTCTTTGATGCAGAAGGCGTGATTCTCGATCCTGATGTGCTTTATTTTGCTCAAATGGCAAGTCGTCAGGGCAAATCAGGCAGCCGCACCATCATCTTTTCTGACGATCGAGGTCGTTACATCAAGCCGATGCTGCCCAAAGGAAAAGTACGGCGAATTGCAGTCGATGCAACCCTGCGGTCGGCGGCTCCCTACCAAAAATCTCGTCGTCAACGGGCTGAAGACAACCGCCCCGAAGCCAGTGCCGCGTCTCGCAAGCGCGTGTTTGTGGAAGAAAGTGATATTCGTCAAAAAAGACTTGCCCGTAAAGCCGGAGCTTTGATTATCTTCGTCGTCGATGCGTCTGGCTCAATGGCACTCAACCGCATGAATTCCGCTAAGGGAGCTGTGTTGACGCTGTTGACCGAGGCATACCAAAATCGAGATCAAGTGTCACTGATTCCGTTTAGAGGCGAACAGGCTGAGGTTTTGCTGCCTCCCACGCGCTCGATCGAAGCTGCCAAACGTCGCCTCGATCGTATGGCGTGCGGCGGCGGTTCTCCTTTAGCACATGGGTTAACGCAAGCTGTGAGAGTAGGAATTAATGCTCAACAATCGGGAGATGTGGGTCAAGTCGTAATTGTGGCGATTACGGATGGTCGGGGCAATGTGCCGCTTGCCCGATCGCTAGGCGAAACTATTCCTGAGGGCGAAAAGCCCGACATCAAAGCCGAATTGTTGGATATTGCGGGCAAAATTCGTGCCATGGGGACTCAACTCCTTGTCATTGACACCGAAAATAAATTTGTCTCGACAGGCTTCGCCAAAGAACTCGCAAAGCAGGCAGGCGGGAAGTATTATCATTTACCCAAAGCCAGCGACCAGGCAATCGCTTCTATGACACGGAACGCGATCGCCGATATGAAAGCCCGATAGCTGAGAGAATTGCACGACATTAGAATCCCTCGCTACGTTGCCCGTAGATTTTGAATTCGCGCAACCCACTGAGAGTTGAAGGCTGAACGAAGTTGAAGCCCGATCGGTTGGGACTCTATTAAATCATGAGTCTCCAGTCATAGAAAATGCCGGACTGAACTAAATTCAACCCGGCATATCTAGAGATGATGAACAACTGATCAGAACCCGTTAGGCATTAGGGATCAGATTGCAAAACTTGAGGCTGTAGCAAGCTAACCATCTGCTGAATGCCTCGATGAATGCGACGCGTCACCGTCATTGGGCTGACCCCGATTTGTTCGGCTACCTCTTTTCGCGACAAGTCGTGCAAAAAAACGTATTCGATCGCCTGCCGAGTTTTGTCTTCTAGCTGATTCAGCGCTTTTTGCAACTGCTGACGATCTTCTTCTAAATGCTGAAGCTGTTGATAATGGGCATCGGGCAACGTGTCACCCAACGTCATCGGAGAATCAAGCTGCTGACAAATTGTCGCGTCTAAACTCAAAGGCAACCGGTTTCTGGCAGCTAGTTTGCTCTCGCGCCACTCGTGAACGCCAACTCCTAACTCATTAGCAATTTCCTCATCGGTCGGCTGACGACCCAAATCCATCATCAACCCTTCGCGAACTCGCTGCCCCTCTTTGTTGAGTTGTTGCCAACGTCGGGGAATCTTAACAGTACCCGCACGATCGCGCAGAAAGTGGAGCATCTCGCCTCGAATGTAAGGCACTGCAAACGAGCTAAAGGCACAACCTTGATGGGGATTAAACCGTTCGATCGCCCGAATCAGACCGATGTAGCCGATTTGTTCTAAATCTTCATAGGGTTCGGCGCACTGGTGGCTAACCCGATGTGCAATCTTGCGGACAAGACCAGCGTTTAACTGCACCAACTGATTCCGAGTCCGAACTGAGGGCTTGTGGTGGTAAGACACCAACAGCTCCATGCCACGAGAACGAAGAGAAGTCTGAGTTGCTATCATCTTTTTTGGGGGTCGTCATCCACATCAGCGTTGAGTTTATTTTCTATTTATGAAGAGTGAGAAACCATCGTCGATTTACGGTACTGATCCGGATCGATGCCTCGGATGGTCGGCAAAAACACGCAAGCTAGATTATGACTGTACTGATGCAGTTCCACTTGCTTTATCAGGGCATGAGTGATGAATCGTTGAAGTTGCGTCTTCCTATTGAACGATTTCAACGTGATTTTAATGCTCTTCTCAAGAGAGAGGGAAAGCCTTTCGCTAAAGGCTTACTTTAATGGTTGTGCACACGACCGCCCTTCATAAAAGGAATCACCAAAATGGCATCTCAAAAAGACACTAAAGGCAAGCAAGACGACTCAGCAATCGAGGAGGAAAAGCAGCCTACAGCGTCTCATCAACAAGAGGCAAAGCACGCAGACCAAGATGACGCATCTCCTGATGTCGATTCTCTTGTGGAAGCTTTGCATGGGGACGTGACAGAAATTGAGTCTGACACCGCGATCTCATCCATCGATGTGTGGGTAGACTTCCTCAAAGGTCACAAAGAAGAAAATGTCAAAGAACTCTCTGCTAGCCTCAAAGAGTTAAAGAAACTTCTGAAGGGTAAAAAGACTGAAGCTAGTGAAATCGCTGAGGTTTTAGAGCAGTTGGGTGAACAGACCACCGCGATCGGCGATGAAGCTGGAAGAGGCGTTAAAGGACCCTTGCACAAAGTTGGCAAAGCCCTGACTCAAGCCGCTAAAAAGATCGAAAAGGTTGCTGAAAAAGCAGGATAGAGTCTGAAACCAGGTAGTTTCTGACATCGTTTTCTAGACCTCTTGCGGAAGACCATTTGGTTTCTGCGAGAGGTCTAGTCATCCTAGCTTCTATTAAGTTTGAATCAACTGTTGTTTGACCAAGCTCAAAATTTAGTTCAGCATTCACTCCATTTTGCTGGCAGGCTTCTAGAAATTGATAGAGATCTGTTTTCTCAACGATCTGAAATGTAGGACTTCGCCCAACTTCAGCCTACTGAGTGTCTTGAGGCTGGTAAATTCGCCATCTTTGAGGGTCATTGTGATTTCTAGAGTGCCGCGATCGCAGATTAGACGATCCGCCCGATGTTCTCCCAAGGCAGTCAAAATCTGCTGATAAGATTGTCAATTGAGATAATGAAAAACGACTCGGTTTTCGCCGATCGAGGGACGACCTGTTGTTAAAACCATCTTTACATCCTGCCGCTTTAGTCTGGAAAAGCAGTGCCGCTCATCGGATCGCGGATATAAAGACCTAATGTGAGCGATCGTAAGACTTCATCCCAAACAGAGGTTAGCGGCTCGGCTTGATCTGCCCAGTAGTCGAACGTGATGAGACACTGAATGTTTGACCCCAAGCCAATACAGGTGCGAGAAAAGGCAGCGCGGCTGTCTTGCTTGTCGATAAATTTGATTTCTGCCCAGACGATGTGGGCGGTTTGGCGCTTCAGCGTGATGATTTCTCCGCGTTCAATCACATCGCGTTTTTCATCTTGCAAGATTTTCTTAAGGGTGTGTTTAAGCGGAAACAGACTCCACTCGGCATCAGGGAGGCGATTAAACGACATTTCGAGGCGACAATCATCATTGGGCGGTTCGCGATCGAGAAACTTAAACGATTTGACATCTGGCTCAAAAAACCAATTTTGCGGCACATCGAATCGAACGGCACCACGATCGGCGACAAACACTTTGTAGCCAGGGCTGCACTGCCAGCGATGATCATCTTTGAGTTCGAGGGTTTCTTTAATCCATCGCAGATCGTCTTTTTTGCGCTTTGCCATAATCGGTGATTCCACGATTTGCCCGTCTTTATGGTAGAGCATTTGCCATCGCTAGAAAAACGCTATTTGATGGCAGATCGCAAGGCAGGAGTTTCAAAGAGGGCTTGAAACCCAGACTGACGATCGCTGACCGATTCGGGGGCATCATTCCACAAACTTTCGTAGTAGAAAAACGCGACTCCTAAGCCTCGATCTTGAGCGGCTCGCGTTTGAGATTGAATTTGCCCGATCGAGACAGGACTGTGTCTCAAGCCAGCCATAATGCCAATTCCAGTCGGAATTTTTCGGTGAGCTTCTTGAACCTCCGATCGGCTGATCTGTTCAATAAAGCTTTGCAGATCAGGACGGTAAACTTGCACGATTAATTCATCAACCAGATTTTGCCGCACCCAGCCAAGCCAATCTTGTAAGTGAAATCGATAAGCAAAGTCATAATAGTTAGGAGAAACTGAAATAATTGCATTCGGCTTTCTCGCTTTTACAGCCTGATTAAGTTGCGCCATAAACGCCGTAATCTTATTAGCACGCCAACGCATCCAGGCTGCATCAGACGCATTAGCGGGTGGCGATTTTTTGGTTTCTTTAATATAGAGAGCAACGGTGTAGTCATCGTAACCAAACTCGTAAGGCAAACTCATATGATCATCAAACTGAATGCCATCGACATCATATTGAGTTACAACTTCTACAACGAGATTGGTAATAAACTGCTGTACATCAGGCAGAAACGGGTTTAACCACATGACTTCACCCGCACCACTCACCGATGTCTGGCTTCCGTCTCGCTTCTGCGTTAGCCATTCGGGATGGTTTAAAGCCAATTCTGATGTTGCGGGAGCCATCAACCCAAACTCAAACCAGGGAATGACCACTAAGCCTTGCTGGTGGGCTTGAGTTGTGACATCGGCGATGATGTCCTGCCCGTTTAAACCCTTGTAGACAAAGGGCTGAATTCCGGTGCGCTGTGCCACTGCGCTAGGATACATCACATAGCCAGAATTCCAGACTACGGGATAGATCGTGTTGAAATTGAGTCGTCGCAGTTGACTAATCGCATCTTGCAACTTGCTGCGGTCTTTGAGAATGTCCATGTCATTCAGGGTCATCCAAACTCCCCGAATCTCCTGCCGAACATCCTGGGCGATCGCAGAAGTTAGCTGGCTCGACAGCAAGACGATCACCAATGACACCAGAAATAGGAGTGGGAGAAGATGTCGAAGCCATCGCCGCCAACTTTGAAGCACGAACCGCAATTTCATAGGTGTGAATGACTGGGGATTAAGTCTCGATCGATCAAAACAGTGGGCTGACTTTTTCTAACCCTCTAGTCTATAGGCAAACCTGACGTTATCGGTAGGAAAACAGTGCCCACTTAAACAACATCCACACTCTGCTGTGCAAAACCCGGAACGATCGAGTCGTCTCGTGCCAGTTCAAATCCTGAAAAGTTGAATGATATTAAAGGAGTTTCTTAACGCATTGCTATCTGCTCTCTCGATTGAAAATCGCCGCAATCATTGGCAGATTTTGTCATCGCAATATGAGGATTGACCGCACATTTCACATAGGGATTATTACTGAAGTAGGCGCATTTCTTACAGGGAAGTTGAGCGGTTTGCTGACTCCGTTCGATCTCTTTGCGACTGGGCTTCCAGGTGTTAGAAATTACACAGACGACGGTTGCCCAAATTGCCACAAAGCAAAGCGGAATCATCAACAGTGCTGCATCTTGAGGAGCAATAAAAGAGGCGCTCTGGGAAGTAAACGAGGGGCGATCAGCCGTGGTTGACTGAGCATAGAGAGCCGAGTCTGAAGGGCGAATGAAATCAGAAGACTGCATATAAGTTAACTCGTGCTTAATGAACAGAGGCAGTGGCTTCTGCCTGACCTAGAGAAGGGATCAATGGGCGCTGAAATCCTGCGCGGCTGGTTTGGCACTGAGTCTCAAGTCAGAACTGACAGACTACTAAAGATAGAAAAATCAGGTGGTAAGGTACCGCGCCTTCTAGTATTAACTTTTAGCGATGTACCAGGAAAGTTATCTCTATCAAGAGTTCTGGCTTACGATCGCTTAGATATGTCCAGAGAGATACATTAAAGTCTGAGGACGATCAAGCGAACTGTCACGAGTAGATGTTGATTTGAGCAATTCTCGGTAGGATTGGACAGGAAGCGTCACAATCTATTTCATAGCCGTTGTTTGTCAGCAGCTTGAGGGGTTAGCGGCGAGTTCTACCCAATGTCTATGGAGAATTCAACATGAAGCGTGTTTTGGTCGCCTGTTGCACCGCTGTTTTGGTGGGTGTTGCTCACCTCCCGGCTCATGCACAGACTCCGACTCCCACAACCCAGGCAGCTCCAGCTACACCCGTCAGCAAAGAAGAGGTGCAGAAATTTGCGAGTGCCATTAATCAGATTTTAGTGATTAACCGCGCGTCAGAGACAGAGGCGGTACAAGCCATTAAAGGTGAAGGGCTAACCGAGCAGCGATTTGACGAAATCTACAAATCGCAACGAGACCCCAAGGCAACGCCTTCAGCCCAGATTCAGCCTAAAGAGCAGCAGGGATACGATCGAGTGGTGACAAAGCTGATGCAACTTCAAAAAGATAGTGATGCCAAAATGGAAAAAGCGGTACAGGCTCAAGGGTTAGAAGTGCCACGCTTTAACCAAATTTTTGAGGCAGCCCAAAAAAATCCTGAGTTGCGGCAGGAAATTCAAAAATTAATTCAACAGAAATAAATTAATTGGTCATATGCGTGTTGAAAGTGACTCGAAACTCCCCCTAATCTTCTCTGTGAAACTGTGGGACTTTCGGTAGCAATTAATGAAGCAGTTTGCAGTTTGCCCTGACACTCTGAAGATGATGTGACAGTATTGGAGAGGTCTCCTTGCTTAACCACTTTAATCAGAGCTAGTTAGATGAGCAATCCATTTTCTGCTCGACAAACCCGGCGATCACAACTCCTAAATGTCGTTGAATATACCTCGACTGCCGCTTCTGTGGTAGGAGTTGTGATTTCAGCTTTATCGCAACAGGCAATCTATGCGACAGCTCCGCTCTCTCTCTCGCTGTGTCTAAACTTAGTCAATCGGCGACGTTTTGAGCAGCAAACAGAACAGCGATTTAATACAGCGATCGCTCAAGTCGATCAACGAGTTTTAGAACGAAATGAGACCGCGATCGATTTAAATGGACTCCGATCGCAGCTTTCTCAGCTACAAGATCGCTTCATAACAACTCAGCAAGAACAAAGCGCGACTGCAACCCACTTAAGTGAACTGCAAGCGCGATTATCTCAAATCAACGCCCAATTAACTGCAATCCAGCAGCATCAGACTCATGCGGAAACAAGTCAGACAGGGTTAACCGCACAAATCTCTGAAGTGCGAGAAACCTTATCCCAAGAGCTTCAGAGCATTCGTCAACAAATTCAGGCGGCGGATCTCAGACTCAGTGGATTGGAAGGGTTGCACCAGGCACTTCCTAGACTTGCAGAGCACATTGCTTTTCTTCAGCAGCAGCAAAGCCCAACCGCAACAGATCAGGCTGAAGTGCAGTCGCGACTCTCGCACATTGATATGCAGTTAAGGGGAATTCAGCAGCGTTATCAAGCTGAAAATGCAATAAGCCTGACAGTTGTGCCTAAAGACGATGTTGTGAAGACTCCGATCGTCACTCCTCCTGAAAAATCTGTTGATTTAGGGATTTTGTCGCTAAATTTAGGGATTGACTTTGGCACCAGCTTTACGAAAGTTTGTTTTCGAGATGTGTCAACAGACCGATCGGAGATTGTCACCTTTACCGATGAAGTAACTCATTTGGAAGAAGCCTTACTGCCCACGAAAATCGGATTTCTGTCAGATGGCACGTTAATGGCTGGATTGACTGCTGCTGAGTGGAAACCCTATGAAAATCAGGTGCAGACCACGGTGGAGTTTATCAAAATGCGTCTGGCAAACTGTGATCTTCCTCAAGGTGCGGAAAGCTGGCAACTCAAAAAAATACCGGAGCTAAGTGAGGATGAAACCATTGAAAATCTTTGTGCCTACTATTTAAGTTGTGTCATGACGCGTGCTAAAAATTGGATTCGTCAAAACAAACCAGAACTGATCATCAACCAGAAAATTGAGTGGTCTGCGAACGTTGGCGTTCCGGTTGAATATTGCGATTCTCCAGCCATTAAACGCTTTCAAAAAGTTCTTTCTCTAGCCTGGTTATTGAGTAACGAACCTCAAACCGAGCAGATGACGATCGAGAATTTGCGCGATCGCATGAAACCCCTGAGAGCAGCATTAGAAGAAACCGCGATCGATTGCCACGCAATTCCAGAAATTGCGGCTGAAGTCTGGTCGTTACTTAACTCTCGTGAGGTCGATGAAGGATTTTATGTCCTTTTCGATGTGGGAGATGGAACGCTAGACGGAAGCTCGTTTCGATACTGGAATGATGAAGGTGAAAAGAAAATTGATTTCTACTTTGGCAAGGTCAACCCATTGGGAGTCACTGCATTCTCTCAGCGGCTGGCACAAGAACTAGGGATTGCAGAAACAGATGTCAAAAATACTGTATGTGGAAACTCGACCCGCTATTCTGACCCGTTTCAAACGAGTACGGCTCGAAAAGAGATCCAGCGACTGGTTGCCAAAGTCGTTCTGGAAGGAAGCCAGAGACATCGTGAGCATGGCTTTACTGAAATAAAAGGCAAGACCACCCTAGATCTTTTAATTGGTGGAGGTGGCGGACAAACCTCTTTTTACACGCAGGCGATTACCTCGACTCACCAAGATTTTCAACAAGTAACGCTGGAATTCCAGAGTATGTGGTGCGATCGCTGCCATCTCCTAAAGACTTAGAGACAAATGGCATTAGCAAGCATGAGTTTCATCGATTTGCAGTGGCTTATGGATTATCGATTCCAGAGGGAGAGCAACCCGAACTCAGGCTCCCCAAAGAGATGGAGCGGATTAAGCCCAAAGCTTTTAAGCTAAATGATTCTGGTCAACCACCGAGCTATGAAGACATGAGAGGATCGTGGTAAATGAGCGACGTTATCACTTGGAATCCGACGATTGCAGGGCAAGAAGTGCGCGTAAAAGCCAATCCGGGGCATCGTGGCGTGACGACCGGGAAAACTCGTGCTGCTGGAACTCGGCTACTGGTACAAGTCCAATTCAGCCCCAACGAAAAATCTTATAAGCCCTACAACCTTTTAGAGCTTTGTGGAGAACCAGAAGGGCTTTTTGCGCTGATAGAACAAGGGAAATTTAGCGGAGCCGATGACCTGCGCCGAATTCTCACGTTTGAAAAGGTAAAAGGGCAATTAACTAACATCTTCTACAGCATGGAGTCGAGCCATACCGACTTCTACCCGCACCAGTTTAAACCTGTACTGAAATTTTTAGAATCTCCGGTAGGGCGATTGTTAGTTGCAGACGAAGTAGGACTGGGGAAAACGATCGAAGCAATTTATATCTGGAAAGAACTGCAAGCCAGAGCCGATGCTCGTCGTTTATTAATCATTTGTCCTGCAATTTTGCGAGAAAAATGGCGCGATGATTTGCACCAACGATTTAATATTGTTGCCAAACTCACCAGCGCCCAAGAGCTTTTAGAAGAAGTCAAGCACGTTTTGCAAAGCCAGTATCAGCACCCCTTTGTGTGCATCGCCAGCTTAGAAGGACTTCGCCCCAACAACAATTGGGAAGATGAGACGATGTCAGGAGCCAAGGCAGAACTCGCAAGATTATTAGATAATAATAACCACCACAATCCTGCCGCTGATGAGGTCAGTGTGTTTGATTTGGTGATTATTGATGAAGCGCATTATCTCCGCAATTCAGCCACCGCAAATCATCGATTGGGGCAACTGGCGCGAGATGCGGCTCGTCATCTATTGCTGCTCACGGCAACCCCAATCCAGACTCAAAACACTAACCTTTATCAACTGCTGAACATCATTAGCCCAGAAGACTTTTTTGACAAACCGATCTTTGAGCAAATGCTGGAGGCAAACAAACCTTTAATTCGGGCATTGCGATCGCTCTGGAGTCATCCTCCCGATTTTAGAGCAGCAAAACGTGATCTCGATCGCGCCCTTCAGTCCGATTATTTTCGAGAGAATCCTGTGTTGAAGCAAATTCAACACACGCTAGAAACACCAGAGACGATCGACGCAGAACTGCAAGTCAGACTGGGGTATCAGTTAGAAAATGCTTCATTAGTCAGTCAATATCTTACCCGCAGTCGTAAACGCGATGTGTTGCCCAACCGAGTTGAACGTGCCCCACAAACGTTAAAGGTTCATTTCTCTGCTTTAGAAAAAGAAATTTATGAGTCGGTGACTCAAGCGATTCGCAAACAAAGCCAAGGTAAGCAAGGCGTTCTGCTCTTTCGGTTGATTGCGCGTCAGCGGCAAATGGCAAGCTGTCTCGTCGTGGCGCTGCAAACCTGGTCAAAACAAGGAATTTTGGATGAATTTCAAGATGAGTTGCTTTGGGAATCAGGCATTTCGACCCTGCAATCAGACTATGAACGATTGCCTGACCCTGTGACATTGCCCTTAGAAAATATTGACTACGCGCAACTTGAAGCTGAGGACACTAAATATCGATCGCTGGTTCAGTTTCTACATCGTGAACTCAAGAAAAATCCAGACGAGCAATTTGTGCTATTTGCCTACTTTCGCGGCACCCTTCACTATTTGCAACGCCGCTTAGAATCTGATGGAATTCAGACCAGTTTGATTTTGGGTGGTATGGGCGAT
Organism: Phormidesmis sp.; assembly: GCA_965277365.1. GTDB lineage: Bacteria > Cyanobacteriota > Cyanobacteriia > Leptolyngbyales > Leptolyngbyaceae > Phormidesmis_A. The sequence continues at coordinate 791,970 of CBDICO010000013.1, forward strand.
CAAAAACAAGCCGTGTTGGCACAATTTGAGCAGGGCAAAACCTCAATTCTTCTGTCTTCAGAAGTCGGCAGCGAAGGAATTGACCTACAATTTTGTCGCTTTTTGATTAATTATGATTTGCCCTGGAACCCAATGCGAGTCGAACAGCGAATTGGACGAATTGATCGCTTAGGGCAAAAAGCCGATCGCATCTCAATTATTAATTTCAGCTTAGTAGACACGATTGAGGAACGGATTCTCGATCGACTGTACGATCGCATCAATGTTTTTCAAGAAAGCATCGGCGATCTAGAAAACATTCTCGGAGAAGCAACCGAAAAGCTACTCATCACACTCTTTGAACCCGATCTGACAGATGCCGAACGACTTAAACGCGCCGACGAAACTGCAAACGCAATTCTCAAACAACGCCTCGAGCAAGACCAATTAGAACAAGAAGCTGTTAATTTAATGGCGTTCTCAGATCAAATTCTCCATGCTGTGACCAAAAGCCGCAATCAAGGTCGATGGTTGACTTCAGAAGAATTGCACTCATTTGTTGAAGACTACTTTGCTCGCTACTATCTAGGAACCACCATTAAACCCATTCAAGATAGAGAAGCCGTCTTTGAGATTAAGCTAACGGAAGATGCCAAAGTCGATTTAGATTTATTTCTCAAGCAGCATCGATTTGCAACTCAAACTCGCTTACATCGATCGTCCACTCTGTGTTTATTTGACCCTCGCCTTGTAGACCAATCTGTTATGGGCAAAGGAAAGCCCATTGAACTGCTTGATCCCACCCATCCCTTGATTCAATGGATTAGACATAGCTACGACAATGATGCTCAGATTCATCCGATCGCGGCAATTCGCTGTGAGCAGTCAGACGTTGAAGTTGCGCCGGGGCAATATGTATATGTGATTCATCGCTGGTTGTTTGAAGGATTGCGCTCGGAGAGCCGTCTTGCTTATAAAGTTGCTCACTATTCAGGGGGGGAGTTATTGTCTGATGATCAATCAGAACGCCTCGTCTATCGGGCAGCCCGTTGGGGAAAGGCAAAGCTGAATGCCGCCAATTTGCTCGAAGATCTCGATCGAGTTCTAGCCCTTTATCGCGATTGCGATCAGGCTTTAGAAGCAGCCTTTGACCAGGCATCAGCAGAATTCACTGCTGAGAATGACCACCATTGCAATGTTCAACAACGCAGCGCCAAAAGCTACGCCGATCGGCGCTCTCAACAACTCAAAGAACGGATTCAAGCCTTTCAGCAATCAGGCAAGCTCCGAATATTGCCTGCCACAGAAGGACAACTCCAAAAGGTGAATCGAGAACTAGAAATCAAGAACAAGATGATTGGCGATCGCCGCAACACTGAGCTAAATGTAATTCAACTTGCCGCAGGCATGATCTTTGTTGAGCCATAACAATTGTACTATAGCAATCGCAGTTGCGTTTCTGCTGGCTCAATCACTGGAGCATCGTCTAGCTCGATCGTTAACCCAATCGAGCCTGACCAAGCGATCTCATCGGTCAGCAATCGTTGAGCCGCTTCAAGAATGGGTTCTTGCAGGTCGCGCAAATCTTCACGGTTTTGAAGATAAGCTTGAAGTGCTTGCAGAGGCTCGATCGTGGTGCCAATTCCCAATTCTGGTAGACGCGGACGCGAGAGTTGACTGATTAGCTCTGGGTGAATGGTGTAGTTATGAGCACTGCTAAGCGCGTCGCGGATTAGGGAATCATCGAGGAGATCAATCTGTTCGGGGCGGAGTTGATAAATCAGTCGCACGACCGCATCTTCGACAAGTTCGGATATGATCGCCTCTAGCAATGCGGCTTGTGGTTCGTCTTCTTCGGACAAATCGAGTTCTATCGTGAGGAACGATCGCACCGGAAGCGGACAGAATTCCATCTGTACATTGCCTCGCTCTAGCTCGACCAGCACAAATCCTTTTTCTTCTTTTTCTTCGCTAAAATCGACGCGCTCGATGCTGCCGGGATAGACGACGAGGGGCTGTTGACAAAGAATTTGATGACGATGGACATGACCCAACGCCACATAATCAAAACAGTCGCGAGTAATCAGAGAAAGCGGAATTGTGAACCCTTTGCCTACGGCTAGAAATCGCTCTGCACCATAAGTAGCGGCATCTGCCATCAAGTGAGCCAGCAAGATAGTAGGAAGGGACGGATCGAGTTTACGGATTTCGCCTTCGAGGGCAACGCGAAGTCGATCGAGCAATAAATGCCCTACATCCGACATTGACAGCCCTTCGGTTTCGGGACGGGTGAGCAGCGTCGATCGAGTTAGCCACGGTAAGGTAATCACTTGAACGGCACCATTTTGGGTCTGGATCGTATGAGAATCGAGGCGATCGCCAACAATCACATTCGGAACGCCCAAAGTGCGATAAATACACAGACTTGCACCGCCTGCACCTTGAGAATGCTGATCGTGATTTCCGACGAGCAACACGGTGGGAATGTTAGCTTCGACTAAGCGATGAAACTGACGCGCAAATGCCTGTTGAATATAGGGTGGTGGCGTTGCGTCTGGAAAAGCATCACCGCCAAATAAAACGAGATCAACGGGTTCAGAGAGGGCACGATCGATACATCGTCCTAGCGTCGCGACAAAATCCTCTAGCCGCGTGTTGAGTCCAGTTTCAGGGTTGATGCGCCCGTGAGAGAAGCCGCTTCCTAAGTGAATGTCGGAGAGATGGAGGATTTTAATCATAAAGATCGCGACTAGCGAATCATGCTGCTCCGAACTATTGTACTAAAGATCCGATCGGGCAATAGTTTTCGTAACAGCAACAACATCCCAGCATTTCCTCCCGCCGGATAACGGAGTCGTTTGGAGGAATCGATCGCTGCGTTGTAAATCACCTGAGCCGTCACATCGGGGAGTGATCCGGTTTCTCCGGCTCGTTTGAGTTTAGGAATCACATTGGCAGCAAAGGCATCGTAGGCAGTCAATCCAGGACGGGTCGCAGGATCAACCGATCGTCCATAAAAATCGGTTTTAATGGGACCTGGCTCAATCACTTTGACGCGAATATTAAACGGCTCTAACTCATATTGCAGCGAGTCTGAAAAGCCCTCAACTGCCCATTTGGTCGAGTGATAGAGACTGTAGAGCGGAAACGCCATTTTGCCGCCGATCGAGGCGACGTTAATAATGGTGCCCGATCGCTGGTGTCGAAAGTGAGGCAATACGGCTCTCGTCACTGCCATCAACCCGAAGACGTTGGTAGCAAACTGTCGCTCAATTTGCTCAGGCGTGCAGGCTTCAAATGCTCCTAGCAAACTGTATCCAGCATTGTTAATCAGCACCTCGATCGTTGAGAATTTTTCTAAAGCATCGGTGATAGCTTGAGTAATCGAGTCCGGGTCGGTGACATCTAATCGCAGGCAGAGTGTGTTGTTAAGTATCATCAGGTCAGAGGCTTTTTCGGGCGATCGCATCGTCGCAACCACATTCCAGCCTCGCTGCTGAAATAGCTTTGCAGTTGCCAGCCCAATTCCCGTTGAAGCGCCAGTAATCAGAACAGTTTTCGCCATTATTTAGAAGGAGAAGTTTCTCAAACTTTACCCTTAAATCACCTTTCTTTCTAAATAATCGCTATGCTTTTCTAGGTTCCTTACGGAGCAATACTGATATCAATGGATAATTTTTTATGTCAGATAAACAAGACCAGCACGTTGTAAAAATTCAAGATGCCATTTCTCAAGGAATTAAATCTTTTCTTGTTGCCTTTAGTAATGACTGGCAGGATGAATCAGTGTATGGATTTTTACTTGAGATAAGTTGCGAGGGTACATGTCTTGAAGGGGTTGCAGCAACCGAAGAAGGATTAACTCGTATTGCAAAACAATATTCGGAGAGTATCTCATCTGAGTCACTAATTAATGAGTGGCGGATTGAGTTGCGCTGGGGAAGCCCTGAAGATGGCTGGTACACAAATTATGAAGGAGGTTGCTTCGATAATGCTAATCAGCTTCTCATGAATGCTCATGAAGCTGGATTGATTGAATTGTATGATGGACAACTTAATCGATTGGTCTTAGGAGTTCTGCAAAATTTAGATGTGCAAGGTCTTTTTGGTCAAGGGGAAGCACGCTATCAAAAAGCAATTGGTATTTGCTACATGGGTGGTGATAATAGTGAAGGAGAGTTTCTTGATTGGCTCAAGGAAGTCAATTCTCCAGATGTCGTTGAACGTGTTAGGCGAGAGATGGAGGAAGGTGCTGCAATCTATGAAGATCGCCGAAAATCATAACAAAGTCGCTACATCCGGTTTCCTGCGGCTCCTATCGTTATCTATCTAATCGATCGACTACACTAAAAACAAGCTCAATGGTCACTCTTATGGTCGCCAACTCTCTGCGCTGGACAACCCGTGATCTGGATGCCATGCCCGACGATGACGGTTGGAAACGCTACGAAATTATTGATGGAGAACTTCTTGTGACCCGCGCTCCTCACATTCGACATCAAGGCGCGGCAGGCAAAATTCACGTTCGCTTAGAAACCTGGTCAGAAATGACTGGGATGGGGAGTGCATTCCAGACACCAGGCGTTATCTTCACTCCAACGGATGCAGTAATTCCCGATGTTGTTTGGATTAGCCGGGAACGCCTTGCCAGTGGCATCGATCAAGCAGGGCACCTCACCGTTGCGCCTGAGTTAATGGTCGAAGTTCTCTCCCCTGGCGACCTCAACGAACAGCGGGATAAAGAAGTTAAACTCAAGCTTTACTCCTTGCAGGGCATCCAAGAATATTGGATCGTCAATTGGCAACTGAAAACGCTGGAGATTTATCGCCGGACTGAAGCCCAACTTCAACTGGTTGCAACTCTGCTCGACGGAGACAGTCTCACCTCACCCCTTCTGCCGGGATTTAGCGCCGCGATCGCTCAAATTTTTCTGTAGATGTCACAGTTTGAAGAGATAAATCGTGCAATCTCCTTGTTTTGAAATAGGTGCGATCGACAGCAACACAACGGCTATCTTTCACAAACACGCACTCAGTTAGAACGATCGAATGATGGCTCAACGTCCAATTTATCTCGATAATCAGGCGACAACCCCGGTAGACGATCGGGTGTTAGCCGCAATGTTGCCCTACTTCACCGAGCAGTTTGGCAACCCGTCCAGTGTTGGTCATATTTATGGGTGGGAAGCCGAAGCCGCGATCAAACAAGCACGAGCAATTTTAGCTAATGCCATTCATGGAACTCCTGAAGAAATTATCTTTACGAGTGGAGCAACTGAGGCAAACAATCTTGCCATTAAAGGAGTTGCAGAAGCGTATATTGGTCAAGGACGGCATATCATCACGCTCCAAACTGAACATAATGCGGTTCTTGATCCGTGTCACTATCTGCGATCGTTAGGGTTTGACGTGACCTTTTTGCCCGTGGAATCAGATGGGTTACTCGATCTGAATTTGTTAGAAAAGACGCTGCGATCGGACACCATCCTAGTCTCTGTGATGGCAGCAAATAACGAGATTGGAGTGTTGCAGCCATTAGAGGCGATCGGCGGTCTCTGCCGCGCTCATCAGGTTTTATTCCACACCGATGCGGCACAAGCGATCGGGAAAATTCCGCTTAACGTAGAGGCAATGCACATCGATTTGATGTCGTTGACGGCTCACAAAGTCTACGCGCCAAAGGGCATCGGAGCGTTGTATGTGCGACGACGAAATCCTAGAGTGCAGATTGCGCCCCAGATTCACGGAGGCGGACACGAACGAGGACTGCGATCGGGCACGCTCTATCCACCCCAAATCGTAGGGTTTGCCAAAGCCGTCGAACTGGCGATCGCCGAAATGCCAGCAGAATCCCAGCGCTTGATCGAGTTGCGCGATCGCCTGTGGCAACGACTATCTCAACTAGACAGCGTTCATCTCAACGGACATCCTACTCAGCGTCTACCCGGAAATCTCAACATCAGCGTAGAAGGCATAGACGGACAAGCCCTTTTGTTAGGAGTGCAGACAACGATCGCGGTTTCTTCGGGTTCTGCCTGTACGTCTGCCAAAATTGAGCCGTCGCACGTCCTCCGAGCGTTGGGGCTGCCCGACAAGCTAGCCTATGCGTCGATGCGGTTTGGAATTGGGCGGTTTAACACGGTTGAAGAGGTCGATCGGGCAGCAGACGTTGTTATGGAGACGATACGATCGCTACGTTTAGTTGGAAAAGATCGGTTAACCTGAGCCAAGATCATCAGAGGTTACTTGTTGCATCTGACGGGCTAAATCTTCCTCCCAGCCAGCATCTTTTGGATCAATACTGATCATTCGTCCTGAAGCCTTGGAACGATCGACAGACACCTGAAACGCTGCTAAGTCTTCTCGATTAGTCAAGACATAACGACGCAACTCATCAAGGCTCATCAAATCATAATTTGCAGAGGTCATGACTTATATCCTCCATCTGGAAGGTGCGCTGGTTACGCTAATTCTAAGTGAGCAACCGGAATTTGTTCAGTTCTTTCAGGGGCTTGTGCTCCGGTTGCAATCGCATGAACAGCATGAAGAATATCGGCTGAGTAATAACGATTGCCACAGGTATCACAGACTCCGATCGTCACATTTCCAAGAATGACAAACCCGCCTCTATGTTTGAATGCTTCGCGCTTGACAAGTCGGGGCTGAACAGTTCCTCCGCAACACTCACATCTGTTTACGTACATACGATTAACCCTCAAGTTTAGTGACTTCATAAGCCAAAAATGGCTATCGGAACAGTTCGATCGCTGCGTTTAGTTAGAAGAAATTTGTTAGTTTGAATCAAGATTGTCAGATGTCAATTCTACGTTGTCGCAACATTTTACGGATCGTGGTGGCAGCATAATCAATTTGTGAAAGATTGAGTGAAAGATTACTTTCAACACGAGATTTATCAATCCGAAAGCAAATTGTTTTCCCGTCACTTGTTGAAATTATTAAGCGTTTGCTATAAACCTGTTTCTGATCATTGCTATTTTTCATGTTAACCGAGGATTTTTCTTGAACCTTTGTAAAGACAATGCTGTCGTACAAATATTCGCGGTATTCATCGTCAACGGTTTTACATCGAATAAAATTGAAGTAGCACTTGTAGTAGCTGAGAAAGTTTGGACACAAGAAGATGACTAGAAACTCATAGACACCATATCTTCGTTTTTTTCCACTGTAAGTAGGTTCGCTTTTAAACTCCTCGGAATTAATGAGAAGAGCCGAGACTTCATTGCTTTTCGGACTTTCTTCAACCCCGTCTTCAATTAGCAAGCTTGGAGATGTTCTTTCCGTAACACCGATCAAAACCTTCATTGGAGTAGCTTTAAGTGCCCCAGCTTCAGATGATTTAATATCTCCCAAATTTAGTTTTCCCCTTGCTTCCTCAGTTAGACGGTCGATGTCTTTCTCAAGCCATTCCTGGGTAAGTTTCTCTAGACGCGACAATCTCTCCAGTCTAAGCAGCCGCTCTCGCTCGATCATCTCCTCGTTCGCTTTTTGATAATTTTCAGTCTGTTGATCCTGCCTGTATTCAAGATTGCTTAGATCGCTATGTGCCACTCGGATTTGGTTACTCAATCTCTGCTCTTCGAGCTTTTGTTGATTCAGATATTGCTCATGCTTTGCGTACTGCTGTTCAAGTTCATAGAGATTTGATTCCAATTCTTGCAGCCGCTGCTGTCGAGCCTGGTGCTGTCGATTTACTCCAGCGTTCTCATACCGCTGCTTTTGGGCTTTCTTATGCCTTACAAGAGCAGAAACGAACTTCCAGATTATGTAGGCACTCAATAATATGTAAAAAGCAATATCTATCAAAGAAGAAAAGCTGAAACATACAAAAATGACTATAAGAATAGCCAGAAAATATTGCAATAGCACTAGGAGGTTTAGGCTAGCAATAGCTTGTTTAATATCTAAATAAATTGCTCTGAGATCTTCGCGAATATCAAGAATAAATTGACGAAGGATTTCACTTAGTTTTAGTGGTGAAATAGGTGATGTTTCTGACTTCTTGAATTGCTCAAAAACTTTAGATTGTGGCGGTGCTTCTACAGACTGTAATCTTTCTCTTCGAGTCGAAATAATTTTTTCTCTCAGGCTTAACAAGCTCTGCTCTGTGGAAGATATTACTGGTTTAATCCGATCAATCTCTTTCTGATCAGACGAAATAAACCTTCTTTTTTCAATGGTTAAAGCTTTAATCTTGTTCAAGTCCTGTTTGATAAGCTGTAATTGTTCGTCCGAGTCAAGCGTCTCTGCTGAAATCTTAACTTCACGTCCATTCTTGTTCCATTTCAGTAGTTCAAAATACTCCAGAATGATCTCTGAACTACGTTGCTCATCAAGATTCATCAGTCGCTTCCAATTGTTTAACTAACTTTGCGAGTTCTGCTTTACGTTTAGCACCAAGTTCTGCTTTCTCCACAAGATCACTTAGACGTGAATTTCCTACTCGAATCGTTTGACCTAACTTAATGAATTGCTTAAGTCTATCTAGATAGTATTTCTTGGTTTTTCTCTCGAAACTGGGTGACTCATCCTTTTCAAGACAGTAGAAGACATAATGAGTAGCTAATTCAAAAACATCAAGTTCAATCGGCTGAAAGTCTAGAGATTCTTGCCTTGCGCGTCGAATTGTTCGCAAAATCTCCTTTCGATGCGGCTCAAGAAGCCCTCTAAGCCCCCCGCAAAAATTAGATTTCTCTTCAACCCAACTCAGTGAACCAGTGAAACTTTTGAGTAAAGCAGCCTGTTCATATGCTGCGTCCTTTCAGATGTTAATCGTGGGGTAATTAACCGTGCCACTTGGCGCATTAACACCAACATTGCCAGAAATATGGGTGTTGTTTTGCTGCACACTCCGAGGCTGAACGTCTACCGTATTTGCAAGAGATATAATTGCTTCTGCAATTTCTGGATCTGCCCCAGCGATCTTCTGGAGCCGCTCTGCTAATGCTTTGGCACCGTATTCACTTGGATTTGCTTCTGCTAATTCTGGTTGTTGCGTTGCAGTCTCAATAGCAGTGGCTATCTCTGGAGATTTGCGCTGAAGCAGTTGTTTCAATTTGCCAACCCGCTCTAGTACCTTCTCCCCGAAAACCTCACCAATTTTCCCCAGTGCCTTGGTTGATAACACAGTTACAGCAGTTAGAGCCGCTACAGAAAGCGAAATAGGTTCCATATCAAATAGTTACAGCAGATGATCTGATTTACTTGTATCCGATTGAGCACTCACTTGACAAGGGTAGACAGCCGCTTAAGCCCTTTGAACTTTTTATTGCTGACAATATCTGAAACTTTCGATGAGCCTTGGTTTTACTTCAAGGCTTCTTCGAGCTTGTTTTGATTCCACAGAGTGCGATATAAGCCGTCTGTCTCTAGCAATTGCCCGTGAGTTCCTGATTGCATGATTTGCCCTTGATCCATCACGAAGATCCGATCGGCAGATGCCGCCGCAGACAGTTGGTGAGAAATAAACACCACAGTTTTACGCTGGGTGCCTTCTGAGAGATTTCGCAAAATTTGGGTAGCGGTTTGGTTGTCTACACTCGACAGCGCATCATCTAAAATCAAAATCGGGCTATCGACTAAAAGCGCACGGGCAAGCGCAGTTCGTTGTCGTTGACCACCCGAAAGCGTGATGCCTCGTTCACCGACGATCGTGTCATAGTGCTGCGGAAAGTTGAGGATCTCGTCGTGAATCTGTGCCTGTTTTGCCGCTAACTCGACTTCGGATAAATCTGCGTGAACTTTGCCATAGCGAATGTTGTTTTTAATCGACGTGCTGAATAGAAAACTTTCTTGTGGCACATAGGCGATCGCGCTTCGTAAATCCTCAATCCGCAAACTCGTGATGTCATAACCATCTAGCAGTAGTTGACCCGGAGCAATGTCTAATAGTCGGGGAAGGGCATTGGCTAACGTGGATTTACCAGACCCGATCGCCCCCACGATCGCTACCGTTTCTCCCGGAGTGATGTCAAAACTAATATGATTCAACGCCGGAGTCACTTTTTCTGGCTCACTGCTGGGATAGGAATAGAACAAATCCTGCGCCGTTAATCTGCCTTTTACATCCTCGATCGCCAACGGAATCGCATCGGGTCTATCTTTAATTTTGGGTTCGACGGTGAGAATGGATTCGACTCGATCGATACTCACTTCACCCCGTTGATATGCTGTAATCGTGAAGCCCAGCAGCGCCGTCGGAAACACCAACTGTCCGACGAGCAGCAATAGCGCGATGAAGTCACCGACTGAAATAGTGCCACTGGCGATCGCGCCGCCCCCAAACCACAGCAAGATCAATCCGCTTAAATAACCCAACCCTTGCAAAATCGGAAATAGCGTATTGCGAGTCTTTGCCAGTTGCAGATTCGCATTCAACAATTGGTGGTTTAGTTGCCGAAATGCAGCTCGTTCATTCTCTTCTTGAGCATAGATTTTGATCAGGGCAATGCCACTCATGTCTTCTTGAATCAACTCGCTCATCGTCGAGAGTTCTTCCTGCACCGCAAGCTGTTGACTTCGCATCTTGTGGCTAAATAAATTCACCAAAATCAACATGAACGGATAAACCGCGATTGCCAGTAAAGTCAATTTCACGTTAATTCGCATCATCACAGGCAGCGTCAGGGCATAGGCAAAGGTCGTGTTTGCCAAACTCAGCACCGCAAATCCGAGCAAGCGCCGAATGTTTTCGACATCGCTGGTCGCCCGATTGATTAAATCCCCGATCGTGTTTGTCGCAAAATAAGACGGCTCTAGCCTCAGCAAGTGATTAAAGATCTTTTGCTTGAGATCAAACTCAACCTGTCGCCCCACCCCAAACAGCAACGTCCGCGAGATCATTCGCACACACCACATCGCTGTGGCAAGCACCAAAATCAGCACCACAAAAAACCAAACACGATCGACGCTAAAGGTGACTCCCAACTCATCGATCGCGTCTCTAATCAAAAGCGGAATGTAAACCCCCAGCGCATTCACTACCAGCAACGTACCGATGCCCAAAGCTGTATTACGCCAATGAGGACGTAAATAAACACCCAATTTTTGGAGTTGCGATCGCGCCATGATGAGGGACTCTAGCGAAAAATTAGAAACTCCCTCATCCTATCTCGCAATTAGGGCGACGACGTTCTTCAAATCGTACTAACAGGTCTGATCCACCCTCGTAAGAAGTAATAGATCGAGGCGATATACTCATTGACCACGCGGGAACTCAATGCAAATGCCTCGGTGCTTGGCAGCAAATCTCCGATTCGGAATCCTCGCTCAATCAGATCTCGCCCTTGGGTGCGTCGTCGCAGTGAATCTCGCTGAGGCAACGTGTAAAAATCAGTTGGTCGCGAGACAATCGTGACTACCGTATCTGCTCCCTGACTATTAAACTCTCGGTTAAAGGTCAGCGCGGCGCGGCTCATCTCGATCGCGGAGGTCACTAAAAAAAGCTGATTCCCAAAATTAATCCTCTGTGCTTGCAGCAAGGCGCGCACGTTGACCGCGCTGTCATGCACAGTAGGGCTTTTGGTGTCTTGCATCATGTTGCCTGCCGGAACGCCCTGGCTTTGCAAAAACGTCACAATATCAGCGGACTCTGCGGTATTTTCTGAGGTGTCGCCCTCTTTCTTATCCCGCCCCTCTCTAGAGCCAGCACTCACAATCAGCAGAGGATTAGTGCCCCGCGCCACCTCTTCTTGATAGAGCCGCGCCCCATAGATTAAGCGATCGCCCTCCTCAGTTAATTGAATTGGCTGCTGAGTCAAAATGTTATAGGCGTTTTCAGTTAATGGCTCAACAGGCTGAATCAACGGTGCTTGAGTGTTTTGAGGAGGCGCAGTAGGAGCCGGGGCAGGTAGCGTGCGAGGACGAAGCTGAAGTCGAGTCGTGCCTTGCCCTAACAAAACAATGACGCGTCTCCCTCCTGCTAAAGACTCTGCCGGAGCCGCCCGTGTGATTTGTAGCGCTTGAGCCTCAGAGCGTTGAGCCAGAAAATAAGACACTGCCGGGATGCTCAAAATCAACAGTAATGGAATCGCCACTCTCAGCAGCGTTAACCCTGTTTTAGAAATGCCTCCTCTCAGAAGTTCTGTCAAGACGATCAGAAAAAAAATCAGAATCAACCCTAATGGGCTAAACGGAATTGAAATCAGTTGCCAAATGTCTCCAAACAGACCCTCAGCCGGGGCACCTCGATAAAACGTCAGCGCACTGACCCCCAACAGCAACGCAATCACCAATCCGCCTAAAAACGCCTTGGGTAGCGCTCTGAGCAACACATACCACGTAAAAAGCCCAACGACGACCCAAAGCAACACCTGGGTTAAGAGCACAAATACATCTGTTACCAATAAGACCATGCTGTAGTTCCTTAAGGTTCTGTGGCGAACCGCATTTAGTGTTTAGACTCAATTCTCTGAAGTTTCACGAAGCCAATCTACCAGTAACCGATTCAGGAAGGCATAAATGTCTCAAAACCCCATTCAGTCTAGGATTGTACCGAAGATTGCTAGTTTCGCAGCTAAAATGATCGCGATCGCCACAATTTTTTTCAAACCAAAGTCTAAGATGTCTGACTCTTAGTGAAATTCTCGCTCTTAAACTGGCTCTAAACGGCAAAAATCGTGCAAAATGCAGGATTGTTACCCCCAAACGCAATCTTAAATTTGAGTTTTGTTGACGTTGGTCGGGTAGAAGAGTGTTGTGTCATGAGGAACGATCGTGGAATTAATTTTGGCAGGAATTGTGTTTGTTGTAATCTTTTTTCTCCTGATGAAAGAGCTTTTTCCGGGTAAGAAAAAGAAGTGAAGCCGCGCGATTAGTATCTGTCATTTAGCCAACAAAACAATAAAGTTTTGACGACTTCTGTGCTCCAAAATTTCATCTGCAGCTCGACACGCTTATCTTGAGAGTCAGGAGCCTCTATTCAATAAGGTTTCAAGGTCTAAAACTGACCCCTAATCTCTAAAAAGAACTGTAATCCTGCGAGGAGCTAGAGCGTGCAACCAGAAAAATCAGCTATTTTAGTCACCGGAGGAGCCGGATATATTGGCTCTCATGCAGTGTTAGCCCTGCAACAAGCGGGGTATGATGTCGTGATTCTTGACAACTTGGTCTATGGGCACCAAGACCTAGTAGATCAGGCACTTCATGTCGAACTCGTAGTCGGTGACACTAACGATCGGACACTACTCGATCAACTGTTTGCTTCCCGCAAGTTTGCGGCGGTCATGCACTTTGCGGCATACGCCTATGTCGGTGAATCGGTCACTAAACCCGATAAATATTATCGCAACAACGTCGTCGGCACCTTGACTTTGCTGGAGGCAATGACGGCTGCGTCGATCGACAAGTTTGTCTTTTCCTCAACTTGTGCGACTTACGGAGTTCCCAATCAGGTACCGATCCCAGAAGATCACCCGCAAAATCCGATTAACCCTTATGGGGCGACCAAACTGATGGTCGAGCGGATCTTGGCAGACTTTGACCAAGCCTATGGACTGAAATCTGTTTGCTTTCGCTATTTTAATGCCGCAGGTGCCGATCCCGATGGGCGATTAGGCGAAGACCACGCTCCAGAAACTCACCTGATCCCGCTCGTATTAATGACCGCATTGGGCAAGCAGGACTCGATTTCAATTTTGGGCACTGACTACCCGACTCCAGACGGGACGTGCATCCGCGACTATATTCATGTGACTGACTTGGCTCAAGCCCATGTGCTCGGACTAGAGTATCTCTTAAAGGGCGGAGCATCAGAAGTCTTTAACCTGGGGAATGGCAGCGGCTTTTCAGTCAAAGAGGTGATTGAGAGCGCTCGTCAGGTCACAGGAAAACCGATCGCTGCCGTTGAACACGATCGTCGTCCTGGTGATCCTCCCGCGTTAGTGGGCAGTGGCGAGAAAGCCCGAACGGTTCTAGGTTGGAAGCCCGACTACCCCGACATTAGCCAGATTCTTGCCCACGCTTGGCAGTGGCACCAAAAACGTCACGGGACGGAATGATTTCTCTAGTGATCTTCGGGTTGATAAAGCGTTGATAGATTGATCTTCGGCTTCGCTCTCAACGTTCAACAGACCTCTTGTAAAAGTCCCTGCCCTTACCCTAAATCCCTCTCCCAATCTTAGGAGAGGGACTTTGAAATCTGGCTCCCCTTCTCCCACGCGTGAGAGAAAGGTTGGGGGAGGCATCTTCGGACTTTTGCAAAAAGTTTAATGAGTGGGTTGAGCGAGGTCGAAACCCACAACCATCGACAATAGAGGATGTGTAACCTAAAATGCGCCTACTCTAGCAAAAATTACATGAAGAGTCTTCAAAATTAGCACCACATCATAAAAGGGTGTCCAGAGAGTCTGATAGCGCAAGTCAAGCTTAACGATATCCTCAAAATCGGTCACGGTCGATCGCCCATTTACCTGCCATTCTCCCGTTAACCCTGGCTTGACCGTCAGACGTTGCCAGTGATGCTCAGTATAGTGAATCACCTCATCAGCAGTAGGCGGACGCGTCCCTACCAGGCTCATCTGTCCGATCAAAACGTTCCAAAACTGTGGAAGTTCATCCAGGCTAGTGCGACGGAGAAAGCGCCCTACTCGTGTAATTCGAGGATCTTGCTGATTTTTGAAAATTAGCCCCTGTGCTTCGTTTTCGATCTGATGTTTGAGCGCCTCAGCATTCTTTACCATTGATCGAAATTTATAGAGACGAAACGGCTTGCCCATCAATCCATATCGTTCTTGGCTATATAAAATCTGACCGGGGCTATCAAGACGAATGGCGATCGCGACTGGAATGAAGATTAAGCCTACTATTCCTAGCCCGATTAGACCACCGATTACATCGATTATCCGTTTAGTGAGAGAGTAAGTCGATCGATGGGGGACTTTAAAGTGGGTAGAAGCTGTCATCATAAAATCGGCAGCCGTTGATAAAAAATTGAGCGCGTGCCATCGGGCTGATTCTAGTTAGGGAGAGGTAAAAACGCTGGAAACACTTTTGAATAGGCGAGTACAACAGAATATAGACTTAACCTCTTGCCGAGCGACAGGGCTAGTCCCAACAATTCCTCAAATCTTCTTATTGCTCTGATGAATTAAACTTTTTGTGAAGGCTTGATGAAGAGAACAGGTTTAAAGATCGAGGAAAATGGGGTCAATGGTTCGTTTAAAAAAAGGGTTTGAGAGTGGCAGAATCTCACGATCGCTTAGAGGCTGCAGTGGGGCAAATTGCAGAAACCGTGCTGGCAGCAGCAGAAGCCATTGAGCAACTTGCCGATCGCTTAGATGAGTTGTCAAGTCAAGTTCAACAGCAAGGCTATGAGATCTTTGCCTTGAGCGATGCGATGCAGACATTAGCGGCAAATCAAGACGACACGCTGACCCGACTTGCTGAGTTGACCGAAACTTTGCAGCGAATGAACGCGTCTTTAAAAACAACCGACGATCGTGCTTGAGGTTCAAGATTCTGCGACTCACGCTACAAACGTCGCGCGCTGAAACTTGATCGATTCTGTTAAGTTGCAAACAATTTGCAGACAAAGTTTTATACTTTGAACCTCACCCTTTAATGTCTCCTCAAAACTTTGAGCGTTTATGAGTCAAGACAAAATTTGGGAATTACCCGAACGGGTAAGTGATTTTGATCGGGGTTGTAAGGCAAACTCTATAACAGGGCATTGAGGACGGCAATTCCATGACACGCGCAGAAGACATTGCTGACAGATGGCGGCTACAGTTACAGAGTGATTTACCTAAGAGCAGCCGATCGACTCACGAGAGCATTATTCAATGGCTGATTGGGGAAGACCCAACACGCTTTGATGACTTGCTTCCCAATCAGTTAGAAATCGCCAAACAAGCGATGGATTATCGCTATCGCATTCTTTGTCAACGCTACTTAGAGGCAGGACCCGAACGCGCTTATAAAGGACTGATTCAGCGATTAAGCAGCTTGTTTTTGATTCGCAACAAAATCCGCACTTGGATTGCGCTCTCTCGCGATCGTCAGCGATCGGTGGTCGATGTACTGCAAGAAGTAATTCAAGAATTGCTGCAAAACGATCACTACATGCAGCAGCAAATCGCCTGGATTGCTCAATGTACGAGTGATCCCCGGCTTCGCAACGCGCTTGTGTTGACCAGCACTGAAGAATATTGTCTGCGCCCGATTCGCAATCAGCCGCTTTTGGTCTATCGGTTTGTCAACTATCTGCGGCGCTCTCAGCGAGGCGGCATGACTCAGGTTCCGGCTGCCGATTTTATTCGCTTAGTCTCAGAAGAGATTGCACCCGATGACTCTGAAGGGTCGGTTAGCTTACTCGATGGACAGGCGATCGCGCACTACCAAGAGGCTCAGGCGCAAGAACAACAGCAAGAACTGCGACAGACGATCGCGCAAGAGTTTGAGTCTTATCTGTCAGAGCGAGTTGATCCCCTGGCGGCTGAGTGGCTGAAGCTTTATTTGCAAGGACGATCGCAAGAGGCGATCGCCCAAGATCTCGATATGCCGATCAAACAGGTTTATCGACTGCGAGAAAAAGTCAATTATCACGCGGTTAAAGTCTTTGCCTCTAAAAATCAGCCCGAACTTGTGACTGAATGGTTGGGGCGTTAGCGATGCTCACGATCGGGTCGGATGGGCAACCAGTTTTTTAACTGCATTCAGCATTGAGAAATTGCCTTTGTTGCGTTCAGATAGCCACCATTCTGCACCCCACAAATAGATTCTAGAAATCCCCGATCGGGTGGCATAGTTCCAGGTTTCAGTTAAGCGACCAGAATTCATTGAGATGTAAGCATCTTCGGGGTGAGCAAATCGATAAGGTCCGTCAGGTCCCCAAGGTTCTGCTTGCATTTCTGCCACCCAAAATGGCTTTGATTTTTGTTGAGCAATCGCGGCTTGATACGCCAATCGCAAGGGTGAGAAAAACCCCATTTTGAACAGTTCAACATAGCCATTGTAAACAGGACTTCTGAAAAAAATCTTGTTGAATAGCGTGATGGCAACTACATCACTATCAAAGTCTAGCGTGTCTCGAATTTGAGAAGTCATCCAGGGAGAAAAGGCAAAGGTGACGATCGTCGGATGTTTGTGTTGATCCAACGAGCGAACTAATTTAACTTCTTCAGCCACCAATGGTGTAACTTCGCGACAGGTTTCGTCGCCCCAGATCTTGCCTAAAATCTTTGCCAGGGGTTCGTTTTCGACTTGCCACGCGTCGAGTGCCGGATGGTCTTTAAAGTGCAGCACGGCGGCTGTTGTCATAGTGAATAGGGCGTGTTTGAAGTCACGATCGTTGAGCGATCGAGTCCAATTAGGCGCATAGCATTCAGGATATCGAGGAACGCGGTGTCCGACGACTAACAGAATCTTTGCATTCGCTTTGCTAGCTTCTTGCATCTGCCAATCGAGCACTTCCCAGTCAAAAATTCCAGGGTTCGGCTCAATTTGATCCCAAAAAATCGGAACTCGAATCTGTTTGATGCCGAGGTCGTTGATGATTTCTCGGTAGGCTGATTTCCAGTCTAAACCCAGCGCTTCTGCATTGATTTTGATGAAGGTTGTGCCAACTTTTATCTCACTGGCAACGCCCGGATCTTTGACCGTCCATTGCAGAAAAAAATCTTTAGAAAATAGGAGAATTAATGTTAATAAAAATAACCAAAATCCGCTCACAGCAAATTTCTTGAATGGTCTAGGTTTTGATTTCATAATAAAAAAGCTGGGCAGTTTTGCAACCACCCAGCTTCCTAACGATTAACGACTAACTTTAGACACCAACCGTTTTCTTGGTAACAGCGGTGAGTTCACCTTTCGCATACTTCGCAGCATAATCTTCAAGACTTACTTGCTTGATCTTGCTAGCGTTGCCTGCGGCGCTGAACTGCTGATAGCGATCGGCACACACTTTTTGCATAGACTTAATCGAGGGCTTGAGGAAGAAGCGAGGGTCAAACTCTTTGGGGTTTGAAAACAGCGCTTCACGCACAGCAGCGGTGATCGCCAAACGGCAGTCGGTGTCGATGTTGATTTTACGAACGCCGCTCTTGATGCCCTTTTGAATTTCTTCAACAGGCACGCCGTAAGTCTCAGGAATCGCACCCCCGTTTTGGTTGATCAGCGCGATCAAATCTTCGGGAACAGAAGACGAGCCGTGCATGACCAAGTGAGTGTTGGGCAAGCGGCGGTGAATTTCTTCGATGCGGCTGATTGCCAAAACTTCGCCCGTCGGTTTGCGAGTAAATTTATAAGCCCCGTGACTGGTGCCGATCGCAACTGCTAATGCGTCAACCTGAGTGCGCTCAACAAACTCAACGGCTTCGTCGGGGTCGGTGAGAAGCTGATCGTGGGAGAGGGCACCCTCAAAGCCATGACCATCTTCTGCTTCGCCTTTGCCCGTTTCGAGTGAGCCGAGACAACCGAGTTCACCCTCGACGCTGACCCCGATCGCGTGAGCTACTTTCACGACTTCGCTAGTCGTGCTGACGTTATAGTCAAAGCTGGCAGGGGTTTTGGCATCAGCTTCGAGTGAGCCATCCATCATGACACTGCTGAAGTTGTTCTTCATCGCTGAATAGCAGGTCGATGGCGCATTGCCGTGATCTTGGTGCATGACGATCGGGATGTCGGGATAGGTCTCGATCGCCGCCAAAATCAGGTGACGCAGAAAATTTTCGCCTGCGTAGTTACGCGCACCGCGAGAAGCTTGCAAAATCACGGGGCTATCCGTTTCATGGGCAGCCTTCATGATTGCCTGGATCTGCTCCATGTTGTTGACGTTGTAAGCCGGGATGCCATAACCGTGTTCAGCCGCGTGGTCAAGCAGCAGCCGCAAAGGTACAAGCGCCATAGATAGTCCTCCTGGGTGGTTGGGGTCAGCGAGTGGATTTTAAACAAATTAATTGTTACGACAATCTTAAGACAATTTCACGCCTAAATATAGTCGAGTTTGTCGATCGAATTAGCCAGATAAGTAAAAATACTATTACTTTTACTTATACGTAGAGAGATGAATCTCCGCCGATCCGAGGCTTTCGTAGTTTGAGATACAGTGCTAGCGGTCGATCTGCGTATCAATGAGAGTGAAGATTCGGCTGATTTAGATGACTGATGCGATCGCTGAACTGCTCGACCCGACTCGACTTTTATTTGACTTACAGCGAGGGAACGAGATAGCTCAACGGTTCTCAGGGTGTCTTGTGCCCGAGGAAATCGCCAACCACGTCACTGATGGCTTAGTCGAAACCTTTGGCAGTGCTTTCGCGCGCATTTGGCTTTTGGAATCTGACCAAACCACTCTCAAACTGGTTGCCTCTTCAGGAATGTATACCCACATCAATGGCGCGTTTGCGAGAGTCCCAATGGGTGCCTATAAAGTAGGCAAAATTGCCCAAAATCGAGTGTCTTTTTTGAGCAATCATTTGGCAGATGAGCCTTGGGTTGGAAATCGGGAGTGGGCGATCGCGAATCAAATTCAAGGATTTGCAGGCTATCCGTTGGCAATTCAGGGCAAAGTGATTGGAGTGTTGGCGACGTTTAGCCACCACGCGATGGAGCCAGAATTTCTAGAGGTATTGCAAACGCTGTGTACGATCGTGTCGATCGCCTTGAATACTGCCCTACAGCACCAAGCAGAAAAGCAAACCTGGCAGTCATTTGTTCAACATCCTGCTTTCCATCACCTGTCTTTGTCCGATCAGTTAGCCAATCTCTTGAAGTCTGCTCGACTCACCTTAGTCGGAACCGAGCAATCGCTGTCGCTGCCTCTGACTTATGTGTTCCTGCAAGCCGCCGACGTTTTAAATCGAGTGAACTGTGCCTATTGTCGGCTGATTTATACAACAGGAACGGTGGCGATCGAGGCGATCGTCCCCACGTCTGATCAAGCAATTTGTGACCCAAACACGATGATTCACTCTGCGTTTGGTGAGTTATTGTTCGCCGTTTCCTGTTTGGGAGGCGTGCTGCAAACTCAAACAGGTGTGAATCAAAAAGCGATTCAGGTTTCAATCAAAATTCCTTATTTAGGTGTGATTTCGGGAGATTGTGTGCGAATTCAGTGCACGTTGCCCGTGTTGCGAATGGCGTTCACACATCTAGCTTTTTTAGCGGGTCTGACGGTGTGTGATGGCAATGCAGATGCCCCATTGTTGACGGATGACCTGACTCAGATTCATGCAAAACGAGTGCTGTGGATTCAGCAGAGCGCTCAGACGTTGCCCAAAGGAGTCAAGGCTAAAGTCGATCTGACAATTACCCCAGGGCAACTGCGAGACGCGATCGTGGCGGTTGCCCGTGGCGAGAGTTGGGGCATCGAGCCAGATGCTGAGGTACAACCAATGCTGTCGGAGCGCGAGTTAGAAATGATGACGCTGCTGGCTGGAGGATTGCGCGATCGGGACATTGCCAATCATCTGGTGATTAGCGAAAGTACGGTCAAGTTTCACATGAATAACGTCCTTGCCAAACTCAAAGCGCGAACTCGATATCAAGCGCTCCATCAAGTTGTGGTGAATGGCTGGATTTAGGGCACCGCACGAAAATGAGGTATCAGACTGTGACAGTCATGTAGAACGAGGTCGATCGCTAACAGCATACTCAACTTGCATCACGATAATCTTCAATGAGTAAAGTCTAACGTTCTCAATCACCCGTCGCAAGTCACCTCAAACGCTCAACGGATAAACTCTCGGCGGTCGGTGTACATTGAGGTTGTTATGCCGTGGCGGTACGTAATTGATTGGCAAGTGCAATCATCTTATCTCGCATTGCAAGTTGTCTCAGCCAATGAATAGGTATACCCGATTCTCCATAATACGCTCCAGCAACTTGACCACAAATAGCAGCTGTTGTGTCTGCATCATCACCCAGGTTAGTAGCTACAAGAATTGCTTGTTCATAAGTTTCTGTTGCCCAGAAACACCAGAGCGCAGCTTCTAGACTTTCTACCACATATCCTGTACCACGAATATCACTGACTAGCTTGCTTTGATACTCCCCACAGGCAATGGCTCGAACTGATGGAGATGTAATCATCTCTAGGTCATTGCTCAAGAGAATCTCTGTTTTGCTAGCTCCTGAGAGTGTGCGGAATAGGATGTCTCCAAACAGACGGCACGCATCAATACACTCTGCTTCACCATGCGTTGTTCGAGAACTCTCACCCGCAAAGTATAAAACGCGATCGCGGTCTGGAAAGTAAAACATTGGGACGGGTGCAAGCCTCATCAAGCAACCATTTCCAGCAGACCTTGGATTAGGAGAACCGCTAAATGGATTGCCAGATGCTTTGTATTGATGTAAGGCTTGACTAACGGTGTTGCCAATGTCAAAGCAATCGCCAGTACTGCTGAGATAACCGTGTTCATACCAATCGCAGTAACGATTCATTTGATCAATGGCATCAAATGCACCGGTCTCGACCAGGCTAGTAGCTAGGCACAATGCCATAGATGTATCGTCAGTCCATTGACCTGGCTTGAGGTTAAACGGACCTCCGCCAACCATGTCTACCACTGGTGGGAATGAACCCCGACGCTGGAATTCGACTGTTGTGCCTACAGCATCACCCGTAGCCAGCCCTAACAGACACCCGCGAAATCGTTCTGATGGATTCATGGAAATTACTGTTTCCTATAGCTTGATTCCAGTCTCACTTTTGCTTAACTCCACTAATTGACCCTACCGAGAAACTTAATTGTCTACTCCTACCAATAGCTTGAGCTATATAACTTGTTATTAGAGAGAAGTTTGCTGCATATCACTCCAAAACGGGTGGAGCGGCAGAAACTTTCTGCATGTTACACCGACCAAGATGAATCGGCAGAAACTTTCCGTACATCTCCAGGAAGTTCGGGGAGTTCTTAAGCATTAGCAAGCACAGGGCTACTGTTGAATGAGCGATCGCCACCCACTTTCCCAAAACAACGATTAGCTTTGCAAGAGCCGAAGGCAACGCCCCAACTCAAAAAATCAGCATTCCAAAAAACCGAAAACTCTTGTAGAATACATCGCAGTGATGAAGTTGTGCCCCGAAATCTGATCTAGGAAATCAGACTCCGAGGACTTCCATCCCTAGTTAGTCCGAATAACTCAGGAGGCGTTTATGATTGTACACCGTCGGCTTTGCGATGGGATCTTGAAAGGCTGGAATCAAGATCCTGCAACCGTTTTTCATCCCTACCGAAGTCTGAGAAATCAATGTTCTTGTCCTCTTTGAATTAACCGAGAGGACAAGAACTATGGGAGTTAGGACGATCGTGCCTAGCTCGATTTCGTTCACCGTTGAGTTGCGTTGCTCAACGGAACGGCGTTATCGAGTCAGCGTTACGTTGGATTTGCAAGAGCGTTATATCTTCATGTCGTCTGGCATTCTCCCGAATGTGAGCGATGCCATTGAGGATTTCATTTCACAACTGAGTGAGATTGCGTCGAATCAACTGGCATTTCTCAAGTGGGATGGTACGAGTGATTTGACGACTGAATATCAAATCGTGCGAGTGTTGCCGGGATATCAAGTTGAGCGTTCTCTAGTGAAGTTCAATATTGTCCTGGGTAACGGTTCCCTCATTCAACTGGAGGAATTGCACAACAAAACCACCATTCAACTCTAGAAAATTGGGCGTTAGGGAGTCGGCAATCACCTCTTTGGGATCGGCTCCCTTATTTGAGTTATTCGCTGACCCTGTTTATTTAGATAGGGAATTGGTATTAATTGGAGTCGGGTTTAGATAAACAATCGCCACCCCCTAGCCCGATCGCTAGACTTAAATCTTTCGTACTGCGAGATACAAAACTCTTAGATCTCTAGCCTTTAATCTTGCACTGTTATCTCTGCAAGAATCACCCATGAAAACACATTATTCAGTCGTTGTAGTTGGAGGGGGGCAAGCTGGACTCTCGATCAGCTATTGCTTAACGCAGCGCGGCATTGATCACATTGTTTTTGAGAAACATACGATCGGACACGCATGGCGATCGAGTCGTTGGGATTCGTTTTGCTTAGTGACCCCAAACTGGCAATGCACCTTACCAGGGCATCCTTATCAAGGCGATGACCCTAATGGGTTTATGCAAAAAGACGACATCGTAAACTACATCAAGACCTATGCTGCGTCGTTTAACCCTCCGGTCAAGGAAGGCGTTGCGGTGCTGCGAGTTAGTAGGAATGACGATCGCGGGTTTTTTGATGTAGCGACCTCGATCGGAGATTTCACCGCCGATCAAGTCGTGATCGCAGCCGGGAGCTATCATCGTCCCAAAATGCCACGCATGGCTGAACGGCTTCCCGCCAATATTGTGCAACTGCATTCGTCGCAATACAAAAATCCGCACTCTCTGCCCGATAAAAGCGTGTTGGTCGTCGGCACCGGGCAGTCGGGCTGTCAGATTGCAGAAGATTTGCATCTTGCAGGCAAAAAAGTTCATCTCTGTGTGGGAGGTGCGCCCCGATCGCCCCGTCGATATCGCGGCAAAGATGCGGTCGATTGGCTTGAGGAAATGGGCTACTACGATCTGTCTATCAACGAGCATCCTCAAAAAGAAAAAGTTAGGAGCAAAGCCAATCACTACCTCACAGGGCGCGATGGCGGACGCGAAATTGACCTGCGCCGATTTGCATTAGCAGGAATGCAGCTACACGGCAGATTGAAAACTGTTGGCGATCGAGGACTCGATTTTTGGAGTGATCTCAAACAAAATCTCGATCAAGCTGATGCCGTTTCTGAAAGCATTAAAAAAACCATTGACGAATTCATTGCCAAACATCAGATCCAAGCGTCCATAGACTCGCCCTATCAACCCGTTTGGGAGCCAGAAAACGACATTCTCACCCTGGACTATGAGCAGGCAAATATCGGTGCAGTGATCTGGTCTACTGGATACGAATCTGATTTTAGTTGGGTTGAGCTTCCGGTGTTTGATGGCAAGGGTTATCCGGGGCACGATCGAGGGGTGACTCAACTTGAAGGACTCTATTTCTTGGGGCTTCCCTGGCTCTATACATGGGGTTCAGGCAGGTTTTCAGGAGTCGCACGCGATGCCAACTACATTGCTGATTACATTGCGTCGAGAAAGAAGTCATCGCGTTCTAATGCGTGGAGCATTGTGAATGAATTTTTAATCGGCTCTTAGAGTCTAGTGATGCAAAACCTGTCGATTTAGACAGGGGTTAAATAAAGATTGCAGCTTATTTTTAGCGTTGTCATTGCCATCCCTAGTCTTATGATTAGACCTGCAACTTTCGTATTCATCACTACAAAATGTCTGGGTAGTCAGCCTTTAATGTGGCATCACACAAGTCCGTTAGAGATAAGGAGACCACTATGCCTGAAGTAACCGCTCCCGCTCATCAAGTTGGCGATTTCTTTGTTGATTATGAAGAAAAAGTCTTCCCAGATGTCAAAGCCGATCCGGGTGAGAAAGCTTTAGTCACCTTCCACACTGTTGCGTTTGAAGGCTCGATCGGGCTGGTCAATTTATTGCAAGCCACTCGCCTACTTCGCAAAGGGTTTGAAACCTCGATTTTACTCTATGGTCCCGGCGTAACCTTGGGCATTCAGCGTGGCTTTCCTAAAATTGGTGACGAACCGTTTCCAGGGCAGCAGAATTTCAATAACCAAATCAGTAAATTTATGTCTGAGGGTGGCAAGGTTTATGCGTGTCGCTTCGCATTGCAAGCGCTGTATGGTCACGGTGAACCTTCTTTGATTCCTGGCATTCGTCCGATTAGTCCTCTTGACGTGTTAGATATTATTCTCATGCACCGCAAAGATGGCGCGTTTATCCTTGACACCTGGACGCTCTAGACATTTATGAACTAGGGGACTTTTCAACGCTTTTCTCAGGAGGGCACTGTGGATTATTCGCGTATTGTTCGGGCAGCAGCCGTTCAAATCAGTCCAGTTTTGTTTAGTCGAGAGGGCACGATCGAGAAGGTGCTGCACGCGATCGAGAATGCCGCTAAAGAGGGTGCCCAACTCGTCGTGTTTCCCGAAACGATCGTCCCTTATTATCCCTATTTTTCGTTTGTGCAGCCGCCCGTTTTGATGGGCAAAGAACACATGCGGTTATATGAGGAAGCTGTTCAGGTGCCCAGTCCGGCGACGGATGCGGTGAGTCAGGTAGCAAGATCGCACTCGATCGTCGTCGTATTAGGTATCAATGAGCGCGACGGTGGCTCTCTCTACAACACTCAGCTTGTATTTGATGCCGATGGCACTCTGCTGCTCAAACGGCGCAAAATTACGCCCACTTATCACGAGCGCATGGTGTGGGGGCAGGGCGACGGTGCTGGGCTGAAGGTCGTGGATAGCGCGATCGGGAAACTCGGTGCCCTCGCCTGCTGGGAGCATTACAACCCATTGGCTCGATTTGCGCTGATGGCACAGTCTGAACAGATTCATTGCGCTCAGTTTCCGGGTTCGCTAGTGGGTCAAATCTTCGCAGATCAGATCGAGGTGACGATTCGCCATCATGCTTTAGAGTCGGGCTGCTTTGTGGTGAATTCTACAGGTTGGCTGTCGCCTGAGCAAGTGGCACAAATCACGCCGGACGAGTCGCTGCAAAAAGCACTGAAAGGAGGTTGTTTTACCGCAATTATTGGACCTGAAGGCACCCATCTCCATCCACCGATCGTGGATGGAGAAGGAATGGCGATCGCGGATCTCGATTTTTCGCTAATTACCAAACGCAAACGCATGATGGACTCGATCGGGCATTATGCTCGACCCGATTTACTGCAACTACAGCATAATTCTAGCTCGTGGTCAGTGATGACACCGTTGCAAAATCATTCAAATGGTATTTACAAGTCCGAAGGTGATAGCGTTGTTTATCCGAATCCAACTTCTGTCGTCTGAGGTTTCAAAATCCTGTAGAGAGGCTTCACCGAAATTTCTCTACGGGGTTGATGAATTGATTGTTCACTACATTAATTATGGAAACAAAACCGCCGCTACCACCGTTCACACTTGAGACGGCAACAGCCAAGGTTCAAACCGCAGAAGATGCCTGGAATACCCGAAATCCCGATAAAGTGGCTCTGGCATATACCGAAGGTTCTCAGTGGCGCAATCGATCTGAATTTTTGAACGGGCGAGATGCAATCCGCGAGTTTCTCAAGCGAAAGTGGGCAAAAGAATTAGACTACCGTTTGAAAAAAGAACTTTGGAGTTTCACCGCCGATCGTATCTCTGTCCGCTTTGAATATGAATGGCACGACGACGCAAATCACTGGTATCGCTCCCACGGAAATGAACAGTGGGAGTTTGCTGAAAACGGCTTGATGAGACGGCGAGATGCCAGCATTAACGATGTCTCGATTCAAGAGTCTGAACGGCTGTTTCGATGGGAGCGTAAACCCGGTCTATGAACAAGCGAACATTGATTACTGAACTTCAGTCACACGGGCTGAAGTTGATTGACGACGAGCAAGGCGCATCGGGACGCAGAGGCGGGGCAGGTCCGTCTGATCACAAAGCGGTGACAGTAGATGGCACAACAGTAATGGTGCCGATTTACAACAATTTGGCGGCTCGATCGCCCTACACCATCCGCAACAATTCATCAGCAGAATTGACGTTAGAACGGCACGGAGAAGCGGTTTCGTCGATTAGCTTTCCGCACAAACCTCAGTTTTATGACCTCACAACAACTGACGGCATTCCCTACTGGAAGATTGCGCTCTTGCATAGCCGTGATGTATTAGCAACAACTGTTCTGCAAACCTGCATTCGCTATGGAGATACTGCAACCTCATGTCAATTTTGCGCGATCGGGCAATCTCTAGAATCCGGTAAAACCATTGCTCGTAAGACTCCGGCTCAACTCGCTGAAGTCGCAGAAGCAGCCGTTCGGCTCGATGGAGTCAAGCATCTGGTGATGACAAGCGGAACGCCCAACACAACCGATCGCGGAGCCGCCTATCTAAGCGAGTGCGCTGCCGCCATCAAAGCTAAGGTCAATCTTCCTATTCAAGCGCAGTGTGAGCCGCCGGATGAGTTTGTCTGGTTCGATCGGATGAAAGCGGCAGGCGTTGACAGTTTGGGAATGCACTTAGAAGCGGCTGATCCGCAAGTTCGAGCGAAGATTATGCCCGGTAAGGCAACCGTGCCCGTCGAGTATTACTTTGAGGCGTTTATTGCTGCTGTCAAGGTGTTTGGCTGGGGACAAGTCAGCACTTATCTACTAGCGGGACTGGGGGACAGTTTGGACACTTTATTAGAGGTGAGCGATCGCTTGATTCAAACTGGGGTGTATCCGTTTGTCGTGCCGTTTGTTCCCATTACCGGAACGCCGCTGGCTAATCATCCTGCTCCCAAAAGTGAGTTAATGTTCACCCTCTATGAGCGTATCGGTGCCCAACTCAAACAAGCCGGAATGTCATCAGCAGATATGAAAGCAGGCTGTGCAAAATGTGGTGCCTGTTCAGCGATTTCTAACTTTGAGTCTTAATTCATGTACCAATTCAAACTAGCAACCGACTCTCAGGAAATAGACGATTATTTTGCGCTGCGTCGCTCGATTTTTGCTGAAGAACAGCAGATCTTTGAGGGCGACGATCGCGACCATATTGACCAAATTGCTTATCCGATCGTGGCGATCGCTCCCCACACTCAACACGTGATCGGCGTAGTGCGAATCTATGAAGTTGCACCTGGCATCTGGTATGGCGGCAGGTTGGGGACGCACTCGGACTATCGCAAAGGCTGGCAAATCGGCAAAGGATTGATCTATAAAGCCGTTACGACTGCAAACAGTTGGGGATGTCACCGATTTTTAGCGACTGTGCAGGTGCAGAATGTGCGATTTTTTGAGCGGTTTCACTGGCAATCGCTGAAGGAACTCTCAATCTGCGATCGTCCTCATCACCTCATGGAAGCGGACCTCAATTTCTATCCTCTAAGCGCCGAAACTCGTCCGATCGTGTCTTTGAGGGAGGCATCGTGACGTTATCCGCACTTGTAGAACGACTTCGACACTCACTCAGTCTCGTGCAAAAGCAGGATATCCAAACCGCATCACAGGCGCTGTTGGTGGGGACAGAATGGACCTCTTCTGAGGTACTGTTAGGCGATGATTGTGCTGCCATTCCCGATGGAGACAGCTATCTGTTGTTAGCGGCTGAAGGAATGCTGCCCTCATTGGTCGCAACCGATCCCTGGTTTGCAGGGTGGTGTGCGGTGATGGTGAATGTGAGTGACATCACCGCAATGGGCGGACATCCGATCGCGATTGTTGACGCATTGTGGAGCCAATCTACTCATCTGACTACCGCAATTTGGGATGGAATGAAGGCGGCGGCGGCGGCGTATCGAGTCCCGATCGTGGGAGGTCACACCAATTGTCACAGCCCTTACAATGCTTTGTCAGTAGCAATTTTAGGACGGGCGACGCGATTGATCACGAGTTTTAACGCCCGATCGGATGACCAACTCCTCATGGTTGCTGACTTTCGCGGTGCCCCTCACCCTACCTATCCCTTCTGGAATGCTGCAACCACTGCCGATTCTGCTCAACTTCGTGACAATCTAGCACTCCTCCCACACTTGGCAGAAACCGGACTATGTGACGCTGGTAAAGACATCAGTGCAGGTGGCATCATCGGAACGCTTTTGATGTTGCTCGAAACGTCTGGCTGCGGAGCCATTTTAGATTTAGATTTAATGCCCTACCCCAAAGCGCTATCGCTTGAACAATGGCTAATCAGCTTCCCTAGTTATGGCTTTTTGTTGAGCGTTCGTCCCGATCGGGTGTCAGCAATTCGCTCCTGTTTTCATCAGCAAAGCTTAATCTGTGAAGTCATTGGAGAGATGCAGGGTGGTCGAGGACTGGTACTGCGATCGGGCAAAGAATCTACCATGTTTTGGGACTTATCTCGCCAGAAGCTAACAGGTTTTTCTCAGAAATAAATAAGCTTGATGAGTACGATCGCAAAAGTTACTCGCCGCTGCTGAAACCAATCGTTGGGCTGCTGTAGGTGACTGGTTACAAGAAAGCATTTTGAGGTTGTCTGTTAGTGTTAGTAATCAGGTAGGATGCAGACATTCTTGTAAGAAATGTTGATGTAATGAAACCCGAAATTATTACTGCGATTATCGCTGCGATCGTTGCGGTTATCAGTGCCAGTATTACAATTTACGGTCAAACTCGCGCCGCACAACTTGTCGATCGGCTTGCTAAACGACGTGAGACTGAATCGCGTGAGGCACAGACGACTGCCTTAATGTCAAAGTATCGAGATCCACTGTTACGATCAGCCATTGATCTTCAGAGTAGACTATTCAACATTCATCAGCAGGAATTCCTACAGTATGCCTATCAGCGCTCTCCTGCTCATAAAGACTACGCAATTCAAAACACACTATACGTTATCGCAGAGTACCTAGGATGGGTCGAGATTCTGCGAAGAGAGGTTCAGTTTCTAGATTTAGGCGATCTTGAGACCAACCGCCGCTTGAGTGAATTGCTGTTTAATATTAATAAGGCATTTGGATCGAGCGGATATGGAAACATCTTCCGACTTTATAACGGTGAACAACGTGCGATCGGGGAAGTTATGCTAGTGCCGCGATCTGTAGACAACGCACGCGGCTATGAATGTATGGGTTACGCTACCTTTGTGACAAAGATGAGCGATCCAGAGTTTGCACGTTGGTTCGCGCAATTAAGAGATAATATTGAGCTGATAGGTAACAAGTCAAAGGTTCGGGAAAAAAGACTCGTTCTAATTCAGAATAGGCTGATTGACTTAATAGATTTTCTTGATCCCCAGTGTATTCGGGTTTCACCAGAATATAGAACCAAAATTGGACAGGATCAATGACTCTATACCGAATCGCTTTATTGACTTACTCGACAAAGCCTAGAGGGAGTGTCATTCATACACTAGAGTTAGCGGAGGCGCTGCATAGATTAGGTCATTATGTTTGTGTCTATGCGTTAGATAAAGATAGGAAAGGATTTGACTATCCGCTGTCTTGCGAGTATGAGTTGGTGCCTGCTCAAGCTGCCTCGATCGACATTGACAAACTGATTCAACAACGCATTCAAGAATTTGTGTCTTATTTGAGTCAGTCTCAATCCGTTTATGATGTCTACCACGCTCAAGATTGCATTAGTGCGAATGCGTTAGCAACGCTCGTTCAGCAGCGACAGATTTCCTCATTAGTGCGAACGATTCATCATATTGAAGATTACAGTAGCTATTATCTTCAGCAATGTCAAACCCGCTCGATTCGTGACGCAAATCTCTGTTTTTGTGTCAGCGATCGCTGGCAAAAAGAAATTCAGCAGCAATATCATATTCATGCTCCACGAGTGATCAACGGAGTCAATTTAGAGCGGTTTTCGTCGATCGCCAATGGGTTAGAATCATCACTCAAAGAACAATTAGGCTTAAATGGTACCCCAATTTATTTAACCGTTGGGGGTATCGAGCCGCGAAAGAACTCGATTCGGCTATTAGAAGCGTTTGGACAATTGTTAGAAGACTATCCGACAGCTCAATTAGTGATTGCGGGAGGAGCAACGCTGTTTGATTATCAGACGTATCGAGATGATTTTTTTGCCCTCGCCGATCGGTTAGACATCCAAATCGGACGATCGCTCATCCTACCTGGAGTGATCTCTGATGCCGAACTGCCCATTTTATACAGAACTGCGGATGCGTTTATGTTTCCATCGACAAAAGAAGGGTGGGGATTGGTCGTGCTGGAAGCGATCGCGTCGGGTCTGCCTGTGATCACCTCAAAGCAGCCGCCGTTTACTGAGTTTCTGTCAGAGACTCAAGCGCTGTTAGTGTCTCCAGACTCAAAGGATGAGATCGCCCAGGCTATGCGATCAGTGATCCAGCCCAATGTCTCCCGTTCTTTGGTGCAGCAGAGCCAATCTATTTTGTCTCGCTACACCTGGGAAAATTCCGCTAAAATGCATTTGCATCACTACCGCAATCAGATTACAACGATCAAGACTGCCTCGTACTAATTCCTATTAAACTGATGCCAGAAATACGGTTTCAAATTCAATGGTCTGATGGGTGTCAAGAAACCTGTTATTCTCCTTCTCTAGTGATTAAGGATTATTTTATTCCTGATACTGAATATGATTTGGATGATTTTGTTCAGCGATCGCGAGCAGCACTGCAAATTGCCAGCGATCGAGTGCAATTAAAATATGGTAGACCGTGTAGTTTAGCGTTGGGGCAACTGCGAGAAATCGAGGCGAAATCTGCTCAATATCGTCATTTCTCTAGTCCAAAAGTGCGAGTGATTCAATTCATTGAATGATTGAGCATTCTCCAACATTCTTGGGCGATCGCCCAATCTTCTTGAGTTTGAATCACCAATACTCGAATCGTTGAATCTGACGTTGCAATATCTTGATCTTTAGGATTGTGGATATTTTTTGAGTCATCCAATTTCAATCCTATAAACTCAAACGCCTCACAGGCAGATGCCCGAACATCTGGACTATTTTCACCCACGCCAGCCGTAAAAACTAGCGCATCCAATCGTCCTAAACTAGGTAGCATCGCGCCGATTTGAGCACGCAGCCGATGAATGTAAACATCAAATGCCAGTTTTGCGCGGGGCTTATTTTCCTCGATCGCCGCTCGAATTTGTCGCATATCGGCAGACACTCCAGAGACTCCTTTTAAGCCCGATTCTTGGTTGAGCATCTGATCGAGTGTGTCCGCATTAAAGCCTTCTTGCCGCAATAAATGGATTAAGATTCCGGGATCGATGGACCCCGATCGAGCACCCATCATTAAGCCTTCTAGCGGCGTGAAGCCCATTGTAGTATCGACGCTGTGACCCTCTCGAATCGCCGCTAACGAACAGCCATTTCCTAAATGACAGGTGATCAAACGCAAATCCGATCGGTCACAGTGCAAAAGTTGAGCGGCACGATCGGCGCAATAGCGATGGCTAATCCCATGAAATCCGTAGCGCTGTATGCCCTGCTCAAACCATTTGTAGGGAATTGGATACACTTTGGTCGCCAGGGGCAAATCAGAGTGAAACGCCGTGTCAAAAACGGCAACCTGCGGCACCGAGCCGAGGGCTTTCTCGATCGCCTCAATGCCTTCTAAGTTTACCGGATTGTGAACGGGGGCGAAAATGGCGAGACGAGTGATCGCTGCCTTCACATCTGCGGTGATTCGGACACTTTCTCGATAGTCTTGTCCGCCGTGAACGACCCGATGACCCACAACATCAATGTCTGAAAGTTGCTCAATGACCTGAGTGTCACCGCTCCAGAGCGAGTTGAGTATGTGAGCAATCACGGTGGAGCGATCTCCCGGACTCTCTTCTTTCAGGGTGGCTCCGTGCTGTGTTTTGACCTCGATTTCTGCAACGCCTTGATGGTTAGTCCAATCAACTTTAGCTTCCCAAAGCGGCTGTAGTGGCTGATCAGGCAACTCGTCACCCAACTCATAGAGACAGCTTTTTTGACTACTTGAGCCAGCATTCAGCACTAAAATCTTCATGTTCCTTGCAGGCTTCGCAGCGCTTCACTCAAGTGATTACGATCGCCTAATCGCTCTAATAATGGACCGTGGCGATCGAACTTCACCACACTCACTGATGCAACCGGAGCCGCAATGCGAGTGCGAAACCGTCCCAAATCAACGCCCAACAAGCTACACAAGATAATCCGAATGGTAGCTTTGTGCGACACGACTAGGACATTGCCATCGGCATAATGCTGCTGAATTTCAGTAATCACTGACGACGATCGGTTGGCAATCTCAACCGCCGTTTCTCCGCCTGTCGGAGCGTTCCAAGCGGGTTCTGCTAACCATTTCACATAATCTTCTGAATAGTTAGTCTGAACTGCTTCAACGGTTTCGCCTTCCCATTTGCCATATTTAATTTCTTTCAATCCGTCTCGCAGTTGCATATCGATTGCAATGGCATCACAAAGCGGTTTTGCAGTGGCGATCGTCCGTTTCATCGGGCTGACGAAAACGGCGGTCCAGGGAGTCGCTTGATAGGCGATGGCAAACGCTTCTGCCATTTGAATGCCTTCATCCGTCAGATCAGGATCGAGGGCACCACAGTAGCTATTTTCGCGACTAAAGGGGGTTTGTCCATGACGTAGGAAATAGATTCTGAGGCTCATCGGGTATTTGTAGTGGAGTAGATTAAGAAGGTTATACCAATTTGATGGTTGAATGCAACGTTTCATCGATCCACATAGAGACGTTTCGGTGGAACGTCTCCACGGCATCGGGTCAACGGGATATTGGTTGGAGACGTTCCGGGATATTGGTTGGAGACCGAAACGTCTCTACAGTATTGGGTCAAGCGCGATCGAGCAGATTCGTCAAATCGCTATGAATGCTTTGAGGCAGTTGAGTCATCCATCTCGCCTGCGGCAATCGAGCCTTCTTGCGTGGTTTGCTTGACCTGCGTTTTTGGTTGTGTATCAGCATTGGGAGCACTGTAATATTGCCATTTCCATTGAGTCACCTCTGGCATATCTTCACCGTGTTCAATGATGTAGTGTTTATGATCGATTAGTTTGTCACGAATCGCTTGTTTCACGTAAGCCGCACAGGTGCGTAACTTGGGTACTCGATCGAGAACATCTTGCGCTAAATGGAAGCGATCGAGATCGTTCAACACTACCATGTCGAAAGGGGTCGTTGTAGTGCCCTCTTCTTTATAGCCTCGCACATGGATGTTGTCGTGATTAGTGCGGCGGTAGGTCAAGCGATGAATCAGATAAGGATAGCCGTGAAACGCGAAGATGACGGGCTTATCGGTGGTGAAAATCGAGTCGAACTCTCGATCGGAGATACCGTGAGGATGCTCGGTTTGCGGTTGTAGCGTCATTAAGTCTACAACGTTGACGACGCGAATCTTGAGATCTGGGAAATGCGATCGCAAAAAGTCAACGGCTGCCAGCGTTTCTAGAGTCGGAACATCTCCGGCACACGCCATCACTACATCGGGTTCGCAGTCTTGATCGTTGCTTGCCCATGCCCAGATACCCAATCCAGCAGTGCAGTGTTTGACCGCCGCATCCATGTCGAGCCATTGCAGTTCGGGTTGTTTGCCAGCAACGATTACGTTCACATAATGACGACTGCGGAGACAGTGATCGGCAACCGAGAGCAATGTGTTGGCATCGGGTGGCAGATAAACTCGAACGATCGTCGCTTTTTTATTCACCACAACATCTAAAAAGCCTGGATCTTGGTGCGTAAATCCGTTGTGATCTTGTCGCCAAACGTGAGACGTGAGTAAATAATTGAGCGACGCGATCGGCTTCCTCCAGGGAATATGGCGACAGGCTTCGAGCCATTTGGCATGTTGATTAAACATCGAATCAACGATGTGAATAAACGCCTCATAGCACGAGAAAAATCCGTGGCGACCTGTCAGCAGATAGCCTTCGAGCCATCCTTGACAAAGATGTTCGCTCAACACTTCCATGACGCGACCGTCGCGAGACAGATGATCATCCCCCGGTAACATCTCGGCAGCCCACACTCGATCGGTGGCATCCAAAATAGGAGTCAATCGATTTGAGTTGTTCTCGTCAGGACTCAGCACTCGGAAGTTGCGTTGCGCTGCGTTTAAGCTCATTACGTCGCGCAAAAATAGCCCTAACACGCGAGTCGATTCCGCTTCGACAGTGCCAGGATCTTTAGTGTCGATCGCATACTCTCTAAAGTCCGGCAGTCTCAGATCTTTGAGCAACAGCCCCCCATTGGCGTGAGGATTTGCTCCCATGCGACGATCGCCCACCGGAGCCAACTCTGCCAATTCAGGAATCAAGCTGCCCTTCTGATCAAAGAGTTCTTCTGGCTTATAGCCTTTCATCCACGATTCCAGCATTCGCAGGTGTTCTGGTTTGCTTGCGAGTTCTGCGAGTGGCACCTGATGCGCTCGAAACGTGTTCTCAATTTGAATCCCATCGACAACTTTAGGACCCGTCCACCCTTTCGGAGTCCGCATCACAATCATCGGATATTGAGGACGATCGCTGAAGCCATGCGTTCGGGCTTCTCGCTGAATGCCTTGAATTTCGGCGACGATTGTATCCAACGTTTCTGCCATGAGTGGGTGCATCAGGGCAGGATCGTTCCCTTCGACAAAATAGGGCTTGTAACCGTAGCCTGTGAATAAGTGTTCAAGTTCTCGATCGTCAAGCCTCGCTAAAACAGTTGGATTTGCAATCTTATAACCATTCAGATGTAAAATCGGCAACACTGCCCCATCTCTAGCGGGATTGATAAATTTATTAGAATGCCAACTTGCTGCTAATGGACCTGTCTCAGCTTCGCCATCGCCCACAACACAGCAAACAAACAAATCGGGATTGTCAAACACCGCGCCATAGGCATGAACCAGAGCATAACCCAATTCACCTCCTTCATGAATCGAGCCAGGTGTTTCAGGAGCCGCATGACTCGGAATTCCGCCCGGATAGGAGAACTGCAAGAACAGCTTTTGCATCCCCTCCTCGTCTGACGTGATGTTGGAATAAAACTCGCTGTAGGTGCCCTCTAAATAAGTGTTTGCCACAATTCCCGGTCCGCCATGCCCTGGACCTGCCACATAAATTGCGTTCAAATCGTAGCGTTTGATCAAGCGATTCATGTGAGCGTAAATGAAATTCAGCCCCGGCGTTGTGCCCCAATGACCGAGCAATCGCGATTTGACGTGTTCTAATTTGAGCGGCTCTTTGAGCAGAGGATTGTCTCGTAGATAAATTTGCCCGACTGACAGATAGTTAGCGGCTCGCCAGTAAGCATCTATCTTTTGAAGGCCTTCTGGAGAGAGAGCAGCTTTGGCTGGAATTGAGTTTGCAACTGTCATAGTGAATATCGCCGATGACGTGTTGGGTGTAATTTTGACTCATAAAAGTGAATTTGGAATCTGTCACAAGTTGTAGTAAAGAAATGCAATAGGTTAACGATTTTGTGGAATCTCTTAACCTAATGAATTTTAATAGGCTCGATCGAGTCCGCGCACAAACTTTTAGATTTTATGTTTCTAGTTCGGTATATCGACAATAAACTTCAAAGCAAACTTAGCGATATATAAAACGATTAACGTTGCCAATATTGGGCTGATTGAAGAGGCGATACTTTTAGAGAGAAAGGGCGCACAGTCTTCTGACCCAGGAATCGGCAATTTGAAGAGGAGCAGTAAACTTGAAGTATAGTGAAATCCATTCACCAAATTGACCTGCCCTATACCCTAACTGTTATGAGTGATTATCGCGCCATAACCCTTCATCTTTCGCTGCCTGCTAAAATCTTGAACAGTTTTAATGTTGTGAATCATTTTTCATTAAACACCCACGCTTCACTCCAGTTGTCGGGGATGCCATTCTCGATCAGCCATTCCACTCGTTCTAAATAAAGTTTTGCCGTCTTATCAACCGGGTGAATTGCTAACACTTGCTCAAAACAAACCTTTGCATCATGGATGGCTCGATCGCCATAACATTTGACTCCGCGATCAAAGTCGGGTTGAGTTTGCAGCTTT
Organism: Phormidesmis sp.; assembly: GCA_965277365.1. Classification (GTDB taxonomy): domain Bacteria; phylum Cyanobacteriota; class Cyanobacteriia; order Leptolyngbyales; family Leptolyngbyaceae; genus Phormidesmis_A. Next base: position 828,467 of record CBDICO010000013.1, read on the forward strand.
AGCGATCGCACTTCTTCAACCTCAGCGTCTAACACTTCATAGACTGAAATCGCTTCATTTCGACCCTTGACGATCGCCCGATCTAAAAAGCGGATTTGATAGAGATCGGGGTTGCTCAAGTGTTCTAATGTCTGCCCTGAAATCAACATTGCCACGCCATAAAATTTAGTTAACCCTTCCAGCCTTGCGGTCAGGTTAACGTTATCTGAAAACGCATCACCTTGAATGCGATTGGCTTCACCGACCATGCCTAACATCATCTGCCCAACGTGAATGCCGATGCCCACCTGAACGGGCAAATTGCCCCTCGCTGTGCGCTGTTGATTATATTCTTGCACTCGCTGCTGTTTGGCAACGCCTGCCGCCACCGCATCATCTGCCCCATCAGGAAACACTGCCATCATGCCGTCTCCTAAAAACTTGACGATGATGCCATAGTGATTGCGAATTTCTGGACTGACGCGCTTTAAATAAGCATTTACAAAGTCAAAGTTTTCGCGGGGGGTCATCGTCTCTGACATGGTGGTAAACGATCGGATATCGCTAAACATCACTGCCATCATTTTGCTGACATAGTCGCCAAGCTGCACATCAGTCACGCTGTCTTTGCGAAGAAATTTGAGATATTCACCCGGAAAAAATCGAGCAAAGGAATCATTTAACCGTTTCAATTCCTGTTCACGATTTTTGACCGTTTTTACCATTTGAGTAAAGACTCGTGCGAGTTGTCCTAACTCGTCATCGCGATCGACCACATCGCTCAAACTCTCAGACTCAAAGGTGTCTTGTTCAACCGTTGCAGCCGCCTGAGTCAACTTGTCTACTTGCTGAATGTAGAGGGATTGCCGCAGGTTTTCGTCGCGCAGCAGTGCCTCGGCTTCTTGTCGCTTGAGTAGGTTTGTGTAGGCTCTAGAGTGATAGCGAATTCGGGCAAGCAGTTCGACGCGATCGGGCAGCTTGACCAGATAATCATTTGCGCCCAGTTCAAACGCTTGAGCTTTGATCAAAGACTCTTCTTTACTCGACAGCACGATTAGCGGAATTTGGTAAGTGGGGGCATCGTGTGATCGTAAAAACCGCACCAGCAGTAGCCCATCCATTTGTGGCATGACCAAATCTTGCAAAATCACCGTGGGCTGGCACTCTCTCGCCATTTTGAGCGCTTGAGTCGGGTCATCGCAGTAGTGAAACGTGATATCAGGTTCAGCCTCTAACATTCGCCGCACGGCTTCGCCAATCATCGATTGGTCGTCAATTAACAGCACTGTGATGGATTCGTCCATATCGAGAATAAAGTCTTAACGGTTTAGACGGGTGCGCTGTATCAAGTTTGTGGCGATCGCGTCCGGGTCTAACACCTCAACTGCCGCATTTAACTCCACTGCCGCCCTTGGCATTCCATAAACCGCACAGCTTTCTTTATCTTGCGCGATCGTGTGCCAGCCCGCACCTCGCAGCAGTCGCAGCCCTTCTGCCCCGTCTCGCCCCATCCCGGTCAGCAACACCGCCGTTCCTCTCGATGTCCAATAGTGAGCAACACTCTTAAAAAACACGTCGATCGACGGACGGTAAGGATACTCGATCGGCTCTCTGACATAGTTAAGGGTCTGGTTCGCCTGTAGACAGAGATGATCATTGGTACGGGCAACGAAGACGACACCCTCTTGAGGACGATCGCCAACAGAGGCGACTTTAACGGTCAGGGGAGTGAGTTGATTGAGCCAGTCAACCATGCCCCCTGCAAATTGAGCATCGACGTGCTGAACGATGACGATCGCGGCTCCAAAGTTGGCAGGCAGGCGAGAGAGAATCGCGGAGAGGGCTTTGGGTCCCCCTGTGGAGGAGCCAATCGCGATCAGAGGAGGCAAAGCGGAGGAGGAAAAGGGCACAAACGAGGGGGGAGAAGGAAAGGGCAAGGGAGGAGGAGTTTTGCCGTTCAACTTGGCGATCGTCGCAATTTTTCCGAGGAGAGCTAGGGCGGCTCCGGGAGTGCCTTGATTGCCTAAGACAGGAGTGTTAACGGCATCAAGTGCGCCATAGCCCATCGCCTCAAAGACTTTTGCAGAATTTTGTCCAACATTAGCAGTCACGATCAAAATGGCACAGGGCGATCGCTTCATGATTTGTCGAGTTGCCTCAACGCCATTCATAACGGGCATAATCAGATCCATCAAGATCAGATCAGGGGTGTCTTTGGCGCATTTGGCAACGGCTTCAGCCCCGTCTTTGGCAATCCACGCAATCTCATGCTCGGCGATCGTCATCAGCACTCGTCGCAGCGCTTCGATGGCGATAAACATATCGTTAACAATGGCGATTCTCATAGGTCATTCACCAATCAAATCCACGACTGCTCGAATCAGCGTATCGTCATGAAAACTACTTTTGGTGAGATAGTAATCTGCCCCGGCTTCTAACCCCTGGATGCGATCGTCTTCTCGATCGCGATAAGACACCACGATTACGGGAGTTGAACCCAGTCGCGGATGCCGTTTAATTTCTTTAATTAGTTCAATTCCGTTCATTCGGGGCATATCAATATCGCTAATCACTAAATCGTAGGGAGACGATCGTACCGCGTTCCAGCCTTCCATTCCATCGACCGCAACTTCGACGACATAGCCGCGATTTTGCAGCAGCTTGCGCTCCATTTCTCGCACGGTGATCGAGTCGTCTACGACTAATATTCGCTTCTCTTGGGGCACAGAGTCATTAAGAATGATTCCTTTAGAAAGATTTTTAGACGGTTCACCGACTCTAGCGATCGCGCCACTGTTGAGCAGGGCGTTCGTCGAACGTACCAAGTCAGACACATCTACAATCAGCACCAGCGACCCGTCTCCCATCAGGGCGGCTGCACTAATATCTTGCATTCTGCCCAAGCGAGCATCAAGCGGACGCACCACCAATTCGCGTTCTCCTAGACAGCGATCGATCACCAATCCATAGGTGTTGGATTGGTCGCTAATCACCACTACCCAAAGCGCTGAGGGCGATGCAGCAGGCGGGGGCAAATCGAGCACTTGATGCACCGGAATTAAACCAATATTTTTCCCATCCAGCGTAAAATACTGTCGATTCTCGACGATGGAAAGCTCTGAGGGCTGGACGGTGATGATCTGATCGATGCGCGCTAGAGGAAACGCATAGGCTTCACCAGAAACCTCGACGAGCAACGTCCTCACCACCGAGAGCGTCAGGGGCAATTGAAAATAAAAACTGATGCCTTTTCCAGATTGGGAAGCCGCTCTCACGGTGCCTCCCACTTCTTGCGCCATGCTTTGGGCGATGTCTAAGCCCACCCCTCGACCCGAGAGTTCTGTCACCTGTTTGCTCATCGAAAAACCAGGTAAGAATAGAAACTCCATCAGTTCAGCGTCGGTTAACTTGGCGACGACTTCGGGCGCGGCTAACTGTTTATCGATGATCTGTTGACGCAGGGCGATCGGGGCGATGCCTTTGCCATCATCAGAAATGGTAATCGCCAACATGCCGCCTCGGTGCATTGCCTCGACTCGAACGGTTCCTTCGGCAGGCTTTCCAGCCGCGAGGCGATCTGCGGGCAATTCGATGCCGTGGTCAACAGCGTTTCGCAAAATGTGGGTGAGAGGCGCTTCGAGCTTTTTGAGAATGTCTCGATCGACCGACGTTGATTTGCCAATAATCTCCAATCTGACTTGCTTATTGACAGTCCGAGCCAGATCTCTGACCATGCGCGGAAACCCCTGCACTCCATCCATAAACGGACGCATGTGTGAAGTGATCACTTCTCGATAGAGACGATCGGAGAGATTTGTCGATCGTCGAATAAATTCTTCGAGTTCGGTCAAGCGGTCGTTGAGCAGAGCACGGCATTCTTGATCATAGCTGCGAGTCGCATCCATCAAGGCTTTGGCATCTCGATCGAGTTCTGAGTTGAGCATCACAGTTTGCTGCAATTGCTCTAGATTTTTAGACAGTTCTAGTTGTCGCGATTTGAGCACCATGAGAGAATCTGCAAATGGCGGCAGCCAATTAGCTTCGATTAAAGATTCTCCAGCGAGTCCCATCATGCGATTGAGGTTGTCTGCGCTGACTCGCACAACGCGATCGTGAGCCGTCGCCGCATCAGCAGAGCTTGTTTCTTCAGAAGCCGGACTGGGCAGATCTTCAGACTCGTGAGCAACAGGAGTCGATTCAGCCCCGATCGGCTCTGGAGCGAAATTAGCCTTTAAAGCTTGAATCGCCGCCGTTCCTTCTGCGTTGCGAATTGCCTCGATCGTCGATCGCACCGTTTCAAACTCTGAGGTATGGTTGGTCAACCAGTTGGGTAAATCACCATCGCTTACCTGACTGAGACTCTGAAGCAAATCAACGCCGCGCAGCAGCACATCAGCCCGATCGCTGTCCAGCGTAATGGTGTGATCTTGAGCGGCAACAAAGCAGTCTTCCATCACATGGGCAAGCTGAACGGCAGCCTCTAATCCCACAATACGAGCAGCACCTTTGACGGAGTGAGCCGCCCGCATCAATGCCTCTAATTCTTGAGCGGAATGAGACTGAGTTTCTAGCGCCAACAGCCCGTTGTTTAAGAGGGTCGCTTGTGCCTCGACTTCGAGCCGAAACAACTCCATCATTGAGCTATCTAAGAGCAGCGAAGACAGATGCGGTTTTGGGTCGTCAGAGGGCTTTAAATCGGACGTTTCAGAACTGTTGACTCTCTTTTCGGAGATAGGCGCTACGTTGCTTTCTACGATCGCTGCCTGTGTCTGTGCCAAATCATCCGAGTGTTGTGATAACCAGTTTTCTAACGTTTGATCGCTAGTAGCATCACTGATTTCGATCAGCAAATCTCCAGCGTGGAGAAACCGATCGAGCAACGCATCGGTCAACGTTGTTGCGCCATTCTGTAAAGCAGTCAAGCGAACTCTCATCTCTTCAGCTAGCGTAGCGGCGGCAGCAATTTCAACGAGTTGGGCAGATCCCACGATCGCATGGAGCGATCGAATTGCCGTATCTAATTCGCCTGCTTGAGAAGGCTGTTCCTTTAAAATCGACAGACTTTGCTTCAGCGATTTAACCTGAGTTTCCACTTCTTGACGAAACAGATCCAGCATGGAGTAGTCACGCATAGGGTCTCCATTGCTCATTACAAAATCTTGCGCTCAAGCGTGTAAAACAACAGGTCAGCATCCAGATAATTCACTTTTTTGGTCTGCCAGTCAATAATCCCTTGGGTGTAAGATTCACTCGCTTGAGAGATGACAACGGGCACTGCTTTTAGCTCATCGGCATGAACGCGATGAATTCGATACACTTCATCCACCGGAAACACCCACTTACGATCGTGGTGCCCCGCCACTAAAAGCCGACTGAGCGGCGAAGAACTCTCGACCGTTTTTAAACCGAGAGCGTGACTCAACGAGATCGTCATCAAAATCTCGCCCCGAATGTTGGTTAGTCCCAAAAATAAGTCGTTACTGCGGTGGGGCAGTCTGTGAATTGCACCGGGATGCGTGACTTCGTTGAGCACTCCAACCGATAGCGCAAACTGCTCATCTCCCAGCCGAAATAGAATCACAGAAAAGGCGTTGCTTGACTCGGTTACAGACTGGCGATCGTCCTCTGCGAGATCCAACGTTGTCAGCGTTTTGTCTGAAGGAATGGCGATCGCGGCTGTCCATTCATCGAGATACTCGATCGGAACGTCTCGCTCTAGCAAATTGCGCCCCGCCGTCGCGTATACAGGACAGTTGCGACAGTGAATTTTTGTTTCTAACTGATCACAGGAGCGATCGCCCCAAACGCCAATCTGATTCCAGCAATCATCAATAGAATCCATATCGCAACTTACACCTTGAATTGAGAAATTTCTCGCTGTAAGCCTTGAGCCGCGTCATCTAACTGAGTCAGTGCATTGTTGGTTTCCTGCAACGATTGCACCGTTTGATAAGAGGCATCGCTGAGTTGCCCGATCGCCAAACTAATCTGCTCTGCTCCACGATATTGTTCATCCATGCGTTGGCTGACCGCCCCAAACTGCGGCGTTAACCCCTGCACATTTTTAATGAATCCGGCGATTTGCCCGCTAATATCCCCGACATCTTCGACATATTGCCTGACTTCTTTGCTAAATTTATCGACCTCCATCACGCCCTGAGACACTGACGATTGCATCCCTTTGACCATTTGCTCAATTTCGAGGGTGGCAACCGCCGACTGATCGGCAAGACGACGAATTTCTCGTGCCACGACCGCAAATCCGGCTCCATATTCTCCGGCTTTTTCGGCTTCGATCGCCGCATTCAGCGATAACAAATTGGTTTGATCCGCAACTTTTGTAATCGTAGTCACGACCGTATTAATATTACTTGCTTTCTCATCCATCACATTTAATTTTGATGAAATCGAGCTAGTCGCCAGCACTAAATTTTGCATGGCAAGCTGCATTTTTTCTAGATTCATTTGGCTATTGGAAGCCGCTTCAGTGGTGGTGCGCGCTGTCTCAGCCACTCCATCCATCGATTTTGCTAACTCACCTGCGGTTGACGCAATTTGGCGAGAAGTGGCGTTGACTTCGTGCATGGATGCAACTTGCTCATTCACTGTTGCTTCTAACTCTCTCCCTGCCGCCGCAATCTGAGTCGTAGAGGTGCTGATTTGAATGCCAGATTTTTGTGCCTGAGCAATTAAAGCATTCAAACTTTTAGTCATTTGTTGAAACGCCGTCAACAATCGTCCCACTTCAGTCGTGTCTCTGGTCGTGGCGATCGCTTGAGTCAGATCGCCATCTGCGACCTGTTGAGCCACTTTTGACACTAAATTGAGTGGGCGGGCAATCTGACGATTGAGAATCACACCGATCAGAGCCAGCAGCAAAATCGCCAACGGCATTCCGTAAAGAATGCTGTTAAGAGTGCGTTGGGCAGATCGATCAGCAACCTGCGATCGTGTCTGCAATAAATCGCGCTCTCCTGCTTCCATCTGAGCAACCACGTCTCGGATTTGATCCATCAATCGCTTGCCTTCGTTGGTTTTCACGATTTTGAGTGCAGCCGCCGATTGCCCATTTTGTTGGAGGCGAATGGTCGAATCAAGCTCGGCAAGCTTTTGGTTGACGATCGGCTCTAGGGTCTGAACATAGTTTTGTTGACTCGGATTGTCTTGGACAATCTGCCTGAACTCTTTAATTCTCGCTTGAATTGCAGTTCGGGCTTGATTGTAGGGAGCCAGATAGCGAGTGTCACTGGTCAGCAAATAACCTCGTTGCCCCGTTTCGACATCTTTGATCAGCGAAAGAATCTCTTCTAACTCACCCAATACTTGATAGGTGTGCTTTTCTTGACGAGCGGTTGAAACGAGTTGCGCGGTTCCCCGGTAAGAGACAATGCCAATAATTGAAAAGACGGCTAAGCCCAAGGCAAACCCCGCCGCGATTTGAGTGCTAATTTTCCAGCGATTTAACATGTGCCCATCAGCCTACCACGACCCATTTCTAGAGTAGCGTAGCTGAGTCACTGCCACTTCTCCAATATCCACAACGCTCGAACCCTGACAGATGCTTCTAAGGAATTGCTGTCTAATCGAGTCTCAACTGACTGGGCTTCGGCTTCGCTCAGCCCTCAATAGTGCACTAGGAGTTGAGGGCAATTGAGTGGGTTGAGTGCAGCCGAAACCCTTAAACAACGGCAACCAGAGGTTCTTCACGCAAGCCTCTAATGTTGAGTTTTGAGCAATCGCTGGATGCGCTGCTTTAAAAGATTTGCCCCTGCCCGATCGCCCTTCTGCTCTTTTAACAATGCCAAATGAGTCATGGCTTCATAGGCACTGGGGTTGAGATAGATCGCTTTCTGAAACGCTTGTTCGGCTTGCTCAGATTGATTGAGACCTTGATGAATTTCGCCTAACAGCATATAAGCTTGAGCGTCGGTTGGATGCGTTCTCAAATAGGATTGACACACGACAATCGCGTTTGTGAGGTGTCCTTGGTCGGCAAGTTGTTGGGCGGCTGCAAGTTCCACAATTGGAGTAGACGGAGGAACCGAAACTGGAGACTCTTGAGGGGGAGGCACGATCGGCAGGGCACGATCGACGACGCGAGTTTGTTTTTGGTAGCCAAATGCAAAGGGGTGACGAATCGGTGCGAAGTGTTGAGCGGTGACTTGCGACGTTTCGGGTGCTCCCACAAACAATAAACCCGATGGTGCCAAGGCATAATCTAATGTTTGAATTAGCTGATTGCGGGAGTCGCGATCGAGATAAATCAGAAGATTGCGGCAGAAAATGGCGTGATAAGCTCCTGAAGATAAAAAACTAGGATTGAGGAGATTTTCTTGGCGAAAGGTGACGGTATCCCGCACGAAGGGGCAAATCTCCTGCCCGTTCGCAACAGGCTGAAAGTAGCGTGATTGCTCAGGCAACCCGCCCCCCCGAAAGGATATTTTTCGATAGATGCCCTGCGTTGCCTTGAAAAGCGCTCGTTTGCTGATATCCACCGCGTCAATCTGAAACTGAGCCGGAGTCAACCCAGCATTAAGCAGTGTGATGGCGATCGAGTAGGGTTCTTCTCCGGTTGAGCAAGGTGCGCTGAGAACCCGAAATATGCTTGTAGGATGGGTAGATCGCCAGTGAGTGACGAACTGACTGAGATAGATAAACGGTTCTCGATCGCGAAAAAACCAGGTTTCGGGCACGACGACCGTTTCGATCAGGTTTTCTAGCTCTTGGGGTGAGGTTTGTAAGTGCAAAAAGTAAGCGGCTCGATCGGGCAATCCACACTTTAATCGCCGCTGTTCGACCGCATGAGCGATCGTTCTCGACCCGATGCTGTTAGCATCTAACCCGATCTTTTGTCTCAGCAGAGCCTCAATTGCGGTTTGCACCATCTGCCCTAACGCTCTCTTGAATAAACAGGGGCGCAGAGGAGGCATCTAACACTAAATGCTGCCAGTGAATCTGCTGAATCATACCTTTCTCGTCCATAAACAGGTTGCCTAAATAGGGCGCATCGCTGACTTGAGTGGTTTGTTTGGCATCTAAATCAGGTCGGTTGAGCGTTTCGGTGACGCGTTCTGCCTTGAGTCCTAATTGATGGTGAGTTCCGTCACTGGCGGTATATTGAACCATGATGATGCGGGTGCTAAAACGAGAACGGCAATCAACCTGATGAAGTAAACGGCACAAATCTACAACCGGAACGAGAGCACCTCGATAATTAAACACGCCCGCAATATAATTGGGAACGTGATTGAGAGGTCGTAGCACGATGATCGGAATCACCTCGATTACTTGAGCACTATCAATCGCATAGAGATGATCGCCAGCTTGGAATAAGAGCATTAGCATGAGTCAGACGATCGAGAAACGCGCATCTCGTTTTGAGTATCATCAACAGGTGCCATTCTAACGACCTCTTGAGAAATCTTGCTGGACATCGCCCCAAAGCTGGAAATTCGGATCGTGAATTCAATATAAGATCGGTCATTGCAAAGTGGGTTTGCCCTCACTCTCCCAAACTAAGAGCGAAGATCTCGACACTATTAAATCGCATTCCTTCAGATCCCAAAAATGGATTGAATGCGTTTGCGAATTTGGTGAAAGGGTGTGTCTTCTTTGGGGATGGCATCGATCGTAACTCCTAAACTTTCTAATACTTCTTGACGCTGAGATAGCTCTTCTGCGATCTTGTCGGCTAACCCTTGATGGTTTTTTAGCAAACTTTGCAGATTACTATGGTCAACTACAAACAAAATGGTGTCTTCTAAAGTTTGTAGAGTAGCCGTGCGAGGGGTGCCCATCAACAATGACATCTCACCAATAAACTCACCTGCTTTACGAATGGCAATCTGTTTTGAGATCGATTCGACAAACACCTCGACCGAGCCTGACAAGATGATATAAAACGAGTCACCGGGATCGGATTCTCGACAAATGGTTTCTCCGATCGCCAGTTTCTTACGGTAGCCTTTCTCAATCACCTGCCGTAGCTCAACTTCGCTACACTGCTGAAAATAGCTGACTTTTTGCAGCAGATCGCGCAGCATCCAACCTGCAATTGGGGCTTCTACATCAACCTGTTTGGTCAATCTATTTGGCTGATGGAAAGGGTGCAGCAGTGCTGCCAGCGAGGGTAGATTCTCGATCGTGATGTTAGTTGCCATTTTTTGATCAATAGCACGATCTCGAAACTCTGCTTCGATCAGAAATTGGAGAGCACTTTTAATCGAATCCATCTCGATCGGGTTGCTAATCCAAACCATGAGATCGAACTTCAACACGCCGTCTTCAATTCCTTTAAAATAGACTTCTGGAGATGGAGACGGTAAAACTCTCGACTCCTGACGAGCGGCTGTCAGCAACGCTTCTAGCACCGTCAGCGAGTCATTTCCGTCAGCCACCTGCACCGGGATCTCTATTCGACATTTGGGATCACGATAGCTCCAATTAACAACATTGTTGTCCAAAAAGCGACTGTTGGGCACAATCACAAACACGCCGTTAATCGTGCGAATGGTGGTCGCTCGAATCGCAATTCCTTCGACGGTTCCGGCAAGATTATCGACCTCAATATAGTCGCCCACTTTGATCGGCTGCTCAAAGAGCAGCGTTAACCCACTGATAAATTGACTCGACAGGTTTTGTAGTCCAATGCCAACTCCGATACCGATCGCCCCTGCAAACACCGCCAGCGAACTCAGATTGATGCCAGCCGTTTCTAGCACGATGAAAAAACCAATCACTGTAATGATATAGCTGGTAATCGCTGACAGTGACTCTCGTGTGCCGATTTCTAGTTTAAAGCGTGGCAAAAGCCGTTGCCTTAGCAATTGCTTAACCGCATTTGCCAAAATTATGACAATGATCACCTGAACAATTAGCTCAGTGATTAAGCCAATAGAAAATTTTTCTCCTGCAACTGTAAACAAGTTACTGTTAAAAGCACTCAATAGGTCTTGAAAAAACTGTTTAACTTGCACAATCACCCATGTCAAGGCAGATTGCAACTCCATAATTGAGCGCTCCTAACGATCGCTTTGATCAACACATTATTCATTTGACAATGATTCTAATTGTTATGTCTCAGGATAGGTGTGTCATCTGGTTAAAGAAGTCTACTTCTGAAGGATTGTAATATCAATAGGATATGCAAAAATGCTATCACAATTTGTAATTTCATAGTTGTAAAAAGTGGCTACCAAAGCGCATTCTAAACCTGTTGCTAATTCTCTGCTCTTGAACCTCACGACAGGCGGCACGATGGGGCTTTTGACCGTGATCACAAGCGTCTCATTTGCTTCCGTCATCTTCTCTGGAGCCTTCTCAAATGCAGTTCCGTTTGGCACAGGGCTGCTGCTGTTTAGCTCAACTGTCGTGAGCGCGATCGTGACGACGTTCAGCGCTTATCCTGCGATTGTGGCTACGGTCTCAGAGCCGAGCATTCCCGTATTAAGTCTGGTTGCTCGACAAATTCTTGACCAGATGCCCAACGCCTCGGTTGAAGATAAATTGTTAACGCTCACAGCGACGATCGCGCTAAATGCCATTGCAGGTGGGATTATTTTTACGTTGTTGGGTCGATTCAAATTAGGTGGCTTTGTTCGCTATATTCCCTACCCGATCGTAGGCGGCTTTCTCGCGGGAACTGGGGTGCTGTTAGTTCAAGGAGCGCTGCACTCGGTCGAGGGGCTTAATCACCACTTGACCCTTTCGGGGTTTGTGCAATCCAATGTGCTGCTTCAGTTGTTGCCAGCTCTGATCTTTGCCGTGGCAATGTTTGCGATTCCTCAAGTGATCGACCACTTTTTAGTCATTCCTGGCATTATCGCGATCGCAGTCCTTCTGTTCTACATTGCTTTGGCGATGACGGGCACCTCGATCGAGCAAGCCATCGATCGCAGTTTACTGTTAAACCCCCTTCCCCCTGGAAGCCTTTACCGCTTTACGACGATTCCGGCGCTGACTCAGGCAAATTGGGGCGTTGTGTTGCGGCAGGTGCCGAGTCTAGCCGCGCTCTGGCTCGTAGAGTCGATCGCGCTGCTGCTTAACGCCAATGGCATCGAACTCGCCGCTTCCCGCGATCTCAATCTCAATCATGAGTTAAAAGTGGCAGGAGCCGCCTCGATCTCATCCGGCTTAGGAGGCGGAATGGGCGGATTTGCCAGTTCGGGAGAAAACACGCTGGCTCACCATCTAGGCGGCACTCGGCGCGTTGTGGGTTGGACGATTAGCGGAATTTGTTTAGCCATGCTGTTAGGAGGTGCGTCACTGCTGTCGCTCGTTCCTAAATTTATTTTGGTAGGCATTCCTCTGCTACTTGGATTGGAATTCTTTTATGAATGGCTCTATCAAGCGTGGTTCAAATTTTCGAGATCGGACTATGCAATTATCGTGCTGATTGTGGTGGTGACGGGCAGCGTCGGCTATTTGCAAGGCATTAGTGTAGGATTGCTTGCCGCAATCGTGCTGTTTGTGGTCAATTATAGTCAATTGTCGGTGACAAAACGGGTTGGTTCGGGCGCATTTCAGCACAGCAATGTGTTGCGAAACTCTGAAGAACTCGACATCTTAGACACGCAAGGCGAACAGATTTACGTTCTAGAACTACAAGGACTGATCTTTTTTGGCACCGCCAATAAACTGCTGACTGAGATCCGCGATCGCCTCGATCATCCTACCGAGATCGCCGTTCGGTTTGTGGTTTTAGACTTTCGACTCGTGAGCGGTTTAGATGCCTCCGCCGTGCTCAGTTTTGCCAAACTCAAGCAAGTTGCTTCCTCAAAAGGGGTGCATCTACTGTTCACTAATCTGTCTCACGATGCCATGCAGCGACTCAAGCAAGGAGACTGTCTCGAAGCAGATGACCCGTTCTGTCACGTCTTCGCCGATTTAGATCGAGGGTTAGAATGGTGCGAACAGCAAATTCTCACAGAGAGCAATGTGAGTGAGCTAGAAGCCCGATCGCTCTCTGAGCATCTCAAGTCAGGGTTCTCAGATCCCCTTCAGGTCGAGCGTTTGATGAGCCGTCTTGAGTCGCGTCTCTTTGCCGAAGGAGACTATTTGTTTCATCAAGGAGACCCATTTGATGGCTTATATTTTGTCGGTTCTGGGCAGGTAAGCGTGGTGCTTGACTTGGGTGAAAGGCAAACAAAGCGCATTCGCACCTACACGGTGGGGAATACGATCGGGGAAATGGGTCTGTATCGCAAAACAATTCGTATGGCATCGGTGGTCGCTGATAAACCCAGCGCGGTTTATTTTCTGTCAACCGAATCGTTTGAGCAGATCGAAGCATCTGACCCCCTGTTAGCCTCAAATATTCATCGGTTTGTGGTGAATCTGTTGGCAGAACGTCTTCAACATCGTGAGCAAGAATTGAAGAGTCTGTTGCAGTCTTCTTAACGATGTAGCTGAACATCCGCAATCTTTGTAAGTAGGTAGATGGAATTAATCGGAAGACGCGTTTCAGCCCCGCTCAACGCTCAAAGTCAGAACTCCCAGCGGGTTGAGCAAAGCCGAAACCCATCCCCATAAGCCGACTTTAATGGTACCTGTCTACTGTTTAGGGTTTATAGGGTTAGCGATCGAGATATCGTTCAAGCTCAAAAAACTCAAGCAGTGACTCTAGCGACGCAGTTTCAGCCGTTGGTGTGGTAGCTTCGATCGCTTGAATAGTGCTCGGATTCAAATATTGAAATACGTCGTGAGTCAGCGTCTCGATCGTACTTTCGGGAAACCCCACTAACTCAGACTCAAGCCGTGCAGCCCGACTTTTAGCAAAGTTCACCTGAAACCGACAACGCTTCAGCAAACGCTGCTGAATATTTTGATAGAGCGCTAGATTATCAGACTCTAAACGATCAATCGTTCCACCTAAAAGCAATGGAATCACGTCTAAGTTTTCTTCTAAAAACAGAAGACTTCCTTCCTGGTTATAGACTTCGATACCATCAATTCCCAATGCGCCAATGTCTGCCAAGGCAAGAATGCGCGCCACGATCGAGGGCGGATGCTGCACATCATATAAATCAGCCTGATAGATCGCCTGCTCGGTTGGAGCATAGGTGCAAATCGTTGCCCCGATCGCCTCTTGAATAATTGCGATATCCCGATCGGTTAACCGGGCTAGACTGTCAGGATCGTGTTTTCGCAACTGTTGATTTAATGCGTTGATGTAATCTACTAATCGCTCAACGCTTGCCCGTTCGCTGACACCCGATTCTCGTCGTCGCGTTGCATGGAGATCAGATTGGTCAACAAATACTTGAATCATGTCGTGAGCAGCAATGGATAAATCAAGCAGTAACTCGATTCGAGGCAGGTCGATCGGGGGGTTCTCCTGCTGTAGCAGTGTCTCCCAAACTGGAGCGATCGCCTGCAAAATCAGGGTTGACCGCCGCCGAACGTTCTCTAGATGCTCCCGATTGTGATAGTAAAGCTGCTTCTCACTGACTTCTCGATCAAATTCTTGCAACGCAAACGCCTTGATTTGAGCAATGCTTTCATCAATGCTCTGGGGTAGAGCTGACGAACTGTATAAGTAACGAAAGGACGATTGTGAAGAGTCTCGATTCATAGATGCAGAAAATGCTTGTCTGATCATAGCTTCTTCTTAGGAGTCAAAGACTGTTAATTTTGATGACCTCTAATGGGGGGTTTGACGACCATTTTTAGGTGACTCGGAGGCGCGATCGTTAGCCCTCGACGCACAGGTTTAATCGGCTTGCGATTGACTAACTCTAAATCGAACTGTGATAGCGTGACCAAAACCAACTTCATCTCAAATAGCGCAAAGGCTGACCCGATACAGCGACGATCGCCGCCGCCAAACGGCAGATATTCATAGGGTGAAAACTGCCGCTCTAGAAATCGTTCGGGTCTAAACTGCTTGGGGTTTGGGTAAACATCCGGACGCTGATGAGCCAGATAAATCGACGGCAGCAAAATCGTTCCGGGTTCGAGTGAGTAGCCCATTAAATTCATTGGCTGCTTGACGATGCGCGGAAAGGCGTTGATAGCGATCGGATAGAGTCTCAAGGTCTCCTGACAAATGGCGCTCAAATAAGGGAGACGCGCGATCGTCATGGGGTCAGCATCCCGGCTAAGACAATCGAGTTCCGCTTTCAGTTTGCTGCGAATGTCTGACGATCGAGCGATCCAATAAAGTGCCCAAGCTAGGGCAGACGCAGTGGTTTCGTGACCCGCAAACAGCAGCGTCATCAGCTCATCTCGCAGTTCGGCATCGCTCATCGGCTGTCCGGTTTCGTCTCGTGCGGCAAGGAGCAACGCCAAAATATCCGTGCGATCGGGGTCAGGGTGAGCGCGGCGATCGTCAATCTCTTCGGTCAGCAACTGCTTGATTTGCTGTTTTTGGCGCAAAAATTGTCCCCACGGACTCCAAGCACCCCAATCTTTTTGCAAGATCTGATAATAGAGCAACATAAAACCCGTTGCCGACCCAAATGCTTCCAGCATTTCGACTAATACTTTTCGCAGTTGCTCATAGCGTTTCCCTTCGTGTAATCCAAACACGGTGCTGAGAATGACCCGCAGCGAGATCTCTTGCATAGCAGGACGCACGACAAATGGCTGACCGGGAACCCACTGACGGCTGACTTGCTGCGTGATATCTCGAATTAACGACCCATACGATCGCATCCGATCGCCATGAAACGGAGGCATCAAAAGCTGTCTCTGACGCTGGTGACGCTTGCCATCTAGCAAAATCAGCGAATTCTCACCGAGCAATGGCTCTAAAATCTGATTGCCATCTGCCGAGCTAACTCGATCGGGCTTGGCAGTGAAAATCGCTTCTAGCGCGTCAGGGCTACTGAAATAGAGCAGCGGTGGCATCTTTTGCCCTAAGGCTCGATAGGTGTCGCCATAATTACGAGCGCGAGCATCTAGACTTTCGAGGGGGCGAAAAATCCACTGTAGAGTTTGCAGCCAGGGAGGAGTTTTGGGTCCGTCGGGTAATTGCATGAGTGTCTAAATCCCGCGTGTGTCTGTGCTTTTGATCATCAACGATTCTTGGCGACACCGCAAGGCGCACAATTATAATCCGATCGCGCGTCTCGAATTTCTAAGCAGGAAAACAAAATTAAATTCACCGTGGGGTTTGGGTTTCGGCTGCGCTCAACCCGCTTTGGTTTGTCCCTGATCCGACCTATCTCAGGCACAGGATCTGGGATTGTTAGGGCGGAGGCTTCGTAAGACCTGAACTGCGTATGTAGGGGGGCTAGAGCCGATGAAACTGGAAGCCTAGACTGTATGCTTTGCATCAGTTTAGGTACTTCACCGTTGCTCATTAACCATCCTCGACGGGATGAAATGCTACGATTGCGGACGAGTTGGAAAGTTAGAATAGACGTGGGCGGAATTAAAAACTTTAGCGACAGGAGGCACTCATGGCACTATCAGAAGCATTTTTAGAGTGAGAGCAACGCACTGAAGCCAAAGGGATAGAACAGAGACAACGATCGCTGATTCTTCGATGGCTAACTCGATGAGCGGGAGAGGTGGAGGCAGCCGGATCACAAATAGGTGCTTTATCTCTAATTTAACGAGAATCGCTGGCGAAGCCTTGTCGAATTTCTCTAATTTGGCTGACTTAGAAGCGTGGTTGACGGAACCGGAATAAGCGATCGCTCCAAGTATGCAGTGGAACCAAAATGAGGAAATGACGGAATGACAGTTGAATTAACGACGATCATGCACGACTATCAGGATGTGTTGAAACGAGTCGCGATCGGCGATCGTCCCCAGCCTCAGACGGTGGTAGATGCTTTGCTGCAAGCTGAGAAAATCGCCAAACAGCAGCGATTATCTGACCCCTTAGAGAGATTGCTTGGAGAGTGGCGGCTTTGCTTTTCAACAGGAACTCGCAAACTCAAACAAAGAGGCGGAATCGCGTTAGGCAAAGGCTTCTATCTGCCTCGATTGACTCCCGCCTCGATCGGCTTTCGGGTCAGTGATTTAGCCTCTAGTCCGCTAGAGATCACCAATCAGATTCAGGTGGGCGGATTGAAACTTAAGCTGACAGGTCCCGCAAGATATTTAGGCAAAAAAAATCTGCTGGCGTTTGACTTTACGCACATGCAGATTAGCGTGCTCGATCGTGCTCTTTATGCAGGAAGCTTTCGATCGAGAAAAACAAAATCAGTACCCTTCGCAGAGCAATCGATCGCTAAACTCCCCTTCTTCGCGTTCTTCTTGATCACGGACGACTTAATCGCTGCCAGAGGTCGAGGCGGCGGATTGGCAATTTGGGTCAAGAGTCAAGCCTGACCCTTAAATTCCTTTGGCAACAATCCGAAGGCAGCGAGTAACCCAAAAAAGAGGGCAAGTCCGCGACCGTAGATTTGCGATCCGCCTAGCCCGATCGCGGCTACGAGTCCAAGAATTTCAACAATAATGTAGACTCCATTCTCAGCCGCATTAATTGGCGAAATACTATCCTGTTTTCATTGTGTTACTTCCTGCGTGAAATTGCAGCCATTGATTCGCTTCTGGTTTCATTGTTTGAGTTAAGCATTAGCTATTGTCGCTTTCCTGACGACAATGGACTATTTTCTTATCCATAGTGATGTCAAAGGCGTTGTCAACGTTCTAACGGTCAAAGATCATTAGTTTAAGATGAGCAGGATTTGCAATTAATTCTTTTGCTAACAAATAGCCCGTGATCGTCCAGGTTTGACATTTGCGCGCCTCTTTGCCGATCAAGCGACCATCAGGACCGTCATAATATTCGGGCCAATGATCCTGCATTAAACGGCGTTCGGCAACGGCGATCGCGTGGTGCGCCAACTCTCCGCGATCCATTTTTTTGGCGGCAGCAGCTAACATCCACAGTAAGACGGGCCAACTTCCACCATTGTGATAAGACCACGGGCGATTTTTAGGATCTGCACCTGTCACCGTTCTCCAGTCACTATCTTCTAACGCGGGATAGCACAACTTCATCGGCATGTGCCCTACTAAATCGTGCCAGCGCAACTCGATTAGATTGAGAATTTTATGAGATTGCTGTTCGTCAGTCAGAGACGAGATCACCGCCATTAAGTTACCCAACGAAAAGAAGCGACAATCTAGCTGTGACGGACCTAAATTACCTGCGAGATAGCCTCCCGCTTCGGGCAACCATTTAGCTAACCGATAAAATGGAATCGAGTCTGAATAGATATTGAACTGATTGAGGGCTTCTTCCCCATATTCCTCGACCTGAAAGCGATAAATCACATTTAAGCGATCGGGGTCTAGCCAATAATTTTCTCGAATCTGTTTGGTCAACGGCTCAAGGCGGTTTTGCACGGCTCGAATCATAAATTGATTCGCCTCATTGGGAACCAATAGCTCAAGACTCGCTTTAAGTGCCGCATAAAACAGCGATTGAATATCGAGTGGATGCCCATAAAGCCCCATACGCCGATCGATCATGCTTGCCGCATCAGGCACCAGTACCATTGGATACATATCAAAGCGGGTGACGAGACACAGCTCTAATACTAAGCGGATGCCTTCTTGAAAATCATTGCGCTCAAATAGAGCGGTGTCTTGAGTGGCGATCGCATAAGCGCGCAATAAAATCACCCACCACAAACACGCATCAGCGGGGGCAACTCGCCCGATCGCATGGTCGCCAAAGTCAGCCTTTAAATATTCCTGCCCGTTAAAAGACTGAATCTTAAAGCTGGCTGGCATTAAGCCACGACTCGGTTTTGAACAATCTAGCTGTCCTGTTTTGGGCTGCAAAATCAGGGTCGCTTCTAAAAAATTGCGAACAATCTCAAATCTGCCTTTAATCAAAAAAAGCAAGGCTGAAGAGACAAAATCGCGAATAAAGCACTGATCGTAGTTAAGGGCTGCAATTTCTGGGTCGAGGGCAGCGATCGTCCCAATCGGCTCTCCTCGATAATAAATAATAGACTTCTCAAGAGCGCTCCACGCTTCGTCTTCGATCGCTTGACTACCCAATCTTTAACCCTCTCTGTTGATAGTTGCAGCTTACAAGGTTCTATGTTAAGACAACCGTTTATAAACCACTACTCACTTTTGAACAACTTCACGATAAACACCGTCAGCTTCAAAGCAAGTAGATAAATGGAGTTAATCGGAAGACGCGTTTCAGCTTCGCTCAACGCTCAAAGCCAAAACTCCTGGCAGGTTGAGCGAAGCCGAGACCCATTCCCACAAGTCGACTTTAAGTGCGCCTGCTCTACTGATAGAGCATCAGAAGGGTTGCCGCGTTAATCCCAAATCTTTAGTGGGCGATCGGAGCCTTGGCTTTTGCGCCGCCTTTGCCTAGAAACAAGAGTAGCGGCAGCGAACAGAGGAAGACGATTCCCACAAATCGAAAGATATCGGCGTAAGACAAAATTGCGGCTTGCTGGCTGACCAGTTGGGCGAGCGAGGTCAGCGCCTGCTGATGAGCTGTTGCTGCATCAGAGCCACCATTTTGAAATGCCCCTGTCAACGCGTTGAGGCGTTCGTTGGTCTGGGCATCGTAGGAGGTAAGGTTTGATAACAAAATGTCTCTGTGAAAAGCTTCTCGTTGAGCTAATAGCGTCGTTAAAATCGCAATGCCAATGCTGCCTCCCAGTTGGCGAGTCAGATTATAGAATCCCGATCCGGCTGAGATGTCTTGTTTAGGCAATGAACCGAGCGTTGCTAGACTCAGTGGTAAAAACATCAAAACCGTCGCGGCTCCCCGCCAGAGAAGCGGCAGGAATAGATCATCGGTGCCCGTTTGGGGCGTAATAGTCGCCAGTTGAAACATGACTAGAGTAGTTCCTACTGCGCCCATCGCAATCAAAATTCGTGCATCGACTTTTGAGGAAATTTTGCCGAGGAGAATCATGACGATCGCCGAGGCTAATGCGCCTGGAGCCAACAACCAACCCGTTTGCGTCGCCGTAAATTTCAGCACTCCCTGAGCAAATAATGGGACGGCAAACAGCGCGCCATAAAGCCCCATGCCCAAAATGCCAGAATAGAGACTGCCCGCTGCTAGCGATCGGTGCCGCAACACGCGCAAATCGACCGCCGGATTTTTAGCACTGAGTTCGCGCCAGATAAATAGTGCGAGTCCGATTGCGCCAGAAAAAGCCAGAGTTGTAATGAAGCCAGAGTGAAACCAATCATCTTTCTCCCCTTCTTCGAGAAAGGTCTGCAAACTGCCTACGGCTACTATCAATAATGCGATGCCCAGCCAATCTACTTTTTGACGCTTTGTTTTACGTTTGATGGGGTCGGATGGCAAAAATGCGAGTGCCATGAGTACGGCTGCAATGCCGATCGGTAGATTGATAAAAAAGATCCAACGCCAGCCTAAGGTGTCGGTGAGGTAGCCGCCCAAAGTGGGACCGATCGCTGGACCTGCAATCACCCCGACTCCAAACACGGCTTGAGCTAATCCCTGCTCAGACGGGGGAAACGTCTCAAACAAAATTGCCTGAGCTTTGGCAAGCAATCCGCCACCAAACAACCCCTGAAGAATGCGAGCAACCACCAGCATCGGCAGGTTGACGGCAAACCCACACAGCACCGAAGCCAGCGTAAAGCCTGCCATTGAAAACACAAAGTAAGTCTTTTTGCCAAACACATCTCCTAACCAGGCAGAGAGAGGAATCAGAATCACGTTGGCGATCGCGTAACCTGTCACGACCCAACCGACTTCACTAATCGTTGCGCCTAGCGTTGCTTGAATATCGGTGAGCGCGACGTTGACGATGCTCGTGTCAATAACTTCGAGAATTGCCCCCAACGATGCAGTGAGTGCAATTGCCCATTTCAAAGAGCCTTGAACATAGCCTGTTTGAGGGGTGTTCGGGGATGGATTGGAACGATCGTGAGTAGTAGCCATTCGTCATTAAATCGGAATTAATAAGATTGGGGAAAATGAATAGAAGACTGCGAGATGGGGCTAAGATTTTGCACCATTAAATCTACGCAGCTTTCAACATAGCGATCGGGGGAATACCCTCGTTCTACAGGCATGACATGGCGACGCAACATCCCTGCAAGCAGCAGTCCTGTCAGTTGATCAACCGCAACCGATAAATCTATATCAGGACGGACGTTGCCTTGGCTGATAGAGTTGCGGAGATAGTCAATCAGCTTTTCGCGGAGGGGTAAAAACGCTTGCTGTAAAACCTGAAGCGCTTCGTCTGGGTGTCGTTTTGCTTCACCAATAAACATCTGAATCAAGGCTTCGTTTTCTTCTAGCATTGCGTTGTGAAGTCGGGCGTAATGCAGAAGGTCGCGCTGGAGATCTTGTGTCCATTCATCTTGGTGATCGAGTGCCTCTGTTTTCAACGCCGTAATATGTTGAGCAACCGCTGCCAAAAGCTGCTCTTTGCTTTGGAAGTGACGAAATAAAGTGACTTCGTTGACTCCAGCAACGCGGGCAATCTCACGAGTGGTTGCACCAACGACCCCGGCGATCGAAAACACTTCGATCGCGGCTTTGAGTAATCGTTCTCTTGTTTTTGCTCCCCGATTTGAATAAATCATTTCTTTTCATGCAAGCACATACTTACATTTTGAGCGACAAAGCCAGCCGTGTCAACGCTTCTTTAGGACGAACTTAGCTCAAGATGACCTGGGCAGAGTCACACGGGAATGCCGAGGAGTTTAGCGATCGTTGGCAACAATTTCGCGCAAGCGTCAACCAGAGTTGCGGTGCTGGGAAGGGCGGCGATCGTGGCATCCAGCATCTTTTTGGCTTTACGCATCACGCCTGCTTTTTCGTCGGGTTGTTTGCTCTGGGCAACGGTGGCGATCGCGGCAACTTGTTCTAACGCATCTTTTTGTCGTCAACGTTGAGATCAGAGGATTCGATCGCGCTTTTTAACTGGGTCAGCAGATCGGCAAGTTGGGGCGCTTCGGCTGTGGTTGAATCACGCAGTTGGTTGATGGTGTTGGTAACGGCTCCGCTAATGGTGCCGAGGTTGATTGTGCTGCCAGATAGGTTCATTTCTCCAGTGTTGACAAAGCTTCCAGGAGTTGCAGAAATGGGTTGGTTGTTTTGCTCAGTCATGGTTTGGCTTCCTGTATTTTGATTAAAGATGCTGGGGGGTTGTTGGCTGAGAGCGGCTAGGGCGATTTCTTTGGCATCGGCAGCACCAAGGGCGTGGAGTTCTTCAACTTTACCGCGCAGTTGTTTAACTTCTTGTTGATAGGACTGCTGAAACTCTCGCTCAAATTTTCCTTTGTCTATATCGAGATCGTCTGGAATGGCAAATGTCACGAGGGCATCATCGCCTTTGCGATCGATGGTTTGAATAAGGTCAGGAGTGATTTCGGGATGAATTTGCATCAAGTTTGCCAATGCCTGATGAAATGCGTTCCCGTTTTTCATGCCATCTTTGAGTAGCACTTCGATGATGTTGATGGCTTCTTGATAAAGCTTTTCAAAGTCTCCCTTTTCAAGGGGGATTTAGGGGATCGAAACCTGTAGCGTTAGAAGAATCACGTTCAAACATCTTCTAACACTCTGCATTGCAGCAGAATCAGATTTCTTCACAGCCTGAAGGGTGCGATCGACCTCTGACAACCTATGAAATTAATTCTCTTTGGGCTTATCTGGACCTGGAAACCCAGCCGGCGTATAGAGAGGAGCCGTGGCATCGAGCCGTCCCAAAACCGTCAACCCTGTTGTTGCCAAAACCACCGCAATTTTAGAGATGCTGTTGGGGTCGATTTTCCCTTTATCCTGATAGTCTGAAACATTTTTAGCGATCATAGGAGAAATGGACGCGATCGCCGTCAAAACGGCTCCCCAGAACGTTCTGCTTTGAAAAAGACTCTTAGCACGAGGGGTAGAAGAGGAGTTGCTTGTTTGCATCTGAATGCCTCCTAATGAATAACTCTATGGGTTACATCAGGGCTAAGAGCAACCATTACGGACAAATGGAATTACCCTTTCAGGTACTTTAATCTGGGATAGAGGGAATTCTAACATCAGACCCTAATGATGATAAATCGATGAACGAATGGGAGTTAGTGAAATTAGCCAAAGACGGTGAGATGCGGGCAATCTCAGCCTTACTCAATCCGATGTTTGTCGATCGAGCGATCACCGTCAAGATCAGTCTGCAATCAACCTGTCTACGAATTTTGCTAGAAGCTGACGAGGTGCCAAACTCTGAAACCGCGATCGCTCTGATTCAAGAAAGACTGCAAGAGATTAAGAGCGATCGGGTTCGATCCGTTCAGGTGTTTGGGCGGGTGAGTGGAGTCAATCGATCCGTTTGGTCTGAAACACTCATTTTGGAATCTTCTGCATCACTCACTCCTACGGAGATTCGTCACCCTCAAACGTCTGTGAGTCATTCTCGATCGCTGCTTAGATCCATTGACTCAAAAGGGTTAAGTGCATTGCTAACAGGACTTGTTCTAGCAATCGCACTGACGCTCATTAGCCCGTTTAGAGTCTTATTCCACGGGTTTCTAATTTTAGTACACGAGATTGGACACGCAGTAACTCACTGGTTGTTTGGTCGTCCCGCTATTCCGACGGTTAATCTTGCCTATGGCGGAGGCGTAACACTAGTCTTTGACCAATCTATCTTTGTTATTTGCCTTGTTTATTTAGCGATTGCTTTCCTGGCTTACTGCTGTCGTCGTTATCTGTTTCTGCTAGTGTTAATAGGAATATTCACCAGCATTTATAGTATTTGTCTATCAACATCCACAAATTTAATGCTCTCGACATTTATGGGTCACGGCATGGAGTTGGTCGCGATTGCGGTCTGCTTATATCTATCGATTAGCGGATACTTCTGTCATTCTTCAGGCGATCGCTCTATTTATAGTCTGTTGGGATTCTTCACGCTGTTTGCTGATCTCCAGTTTGCCTGGAACCTGACCCATGATCTCGACTATCGCGAAATGTATGAAGGCGGAATCGGTGGTGTTATTGATAACGATTTTGTAATTTTATCGCGAGATTATTTCAACGTAGATCTATCGGTTGTTGCAAACGATTTCTTAATAGGCTGTGTTGTGGTTCCTTTAATTGTGTTTTTAGTGTTTTACAGTGAGTTTTGGTTGCGCGATCGGATTGATCAATGGCTGTGATGCTAACGCTGCTTTGCAAAATAATCTACTGCTGCTGGTAAGCAAGATAGACGGCTTCCAAAAATAAATCTGGAGTCATCTGAAACGGCAGATCTCGTAGCCCGATTAAGTGTCTAGTTTGACGAGCTAATTGCAAACTCACGTCCGATCGAGCCTTGGTTTCCATCAGCGATCGTCGCTGCAAATATTCTCGAATCATAGCGAAGTCATCGGGCAATAGCTGACCCATATCAGCCGTGTTTGCTAGCTCGATCGCCAGAGGGTTTGCTTGCTCTGAGGTCTGAAAGGTTGCCGATACAACTGGGCGCTCATTTTGAACCACCAGCGTCCCGGCTGCCCAATCGCCCAATCGCTTTTCTCGATTGCCTAAAATGATCAACAAAACACCGATGAATAGGAAGTCATCGATCGGGCGAAGGAGCGATCGCAACAGTGCTTGTGAGAGTCCGGCAGGTTGTCCATCGTCTCGGATCACGCGAATTTTGGCGTAGCGTTTGCCGGGAGTTTGTCCTCGCCAGAGGGTCTCAAAAAGGACGAAATAACCCACGTAAATCGCGAAGGCAATCACCATTGAGATTGCGGTTAGCCAGAGTTCTAGATCTTTCGATCGAATGTAATTAGGCAGTTGGATCGACACAACGCCCCACACCACCAGAACCGCAAATAAAACGCAGCCCCAAACAAGATAATCAATCAGCAGGGCTAAGGTGCGGTTGCCAATTCCTGCCAGCGTAAATTCTAGCTCGACACTTTCAGGGGTTTGAACTTTGACTTGATTAAAAAAACGCATAAATTAGGGAGATTAACGATCGCGCAACTGCAAGCCCAGACCTTCACGACGAGCGCGCAGATCATAATAAATTACTGCCTTAATCACCTGCCAAAATGGCATGATCAACGCAGAGCTGAAAATCGCAAGTGCAAAAATGAGTAATACAGCAACAAATCCAACCGCACTCAAGGAACTTGAATTGCTAGGTAATGCGGCTGATAACCCTGTATTAATGATGCGGACGGGAACCTGCGCCAATAAAGAGATCAAAAATGCGATTACAACAACCCACTGAATGCGACCTACTGAGCCTTTTGTTAATTCCCAACTCCGGCTTAAAGAAGCGGTGGCACCCATCGCTTCTTCAATCGCAATCGGCACTTCAAAAATGAACAGCCGAGAATAGACGCGAATCAAAACAACCAAAGCAACGATCGCTCCAACAATTCCCAAGAGGATGCCCAGTGGCGGCACAATTGCGCTGAATGCAAAGAGAATGCCAACAGCAATTCCCATTCCCATATATAAGCCGATAAAGAGCAGAAATAGCAAAAGGCTAGCTCCTAAAAAACGCCACTTGCGAGCATCTGTAAACCGACGGGCATCTTTGATGCTTTCGGGTTGGTTGGTTAACTCCCCATAGGCTAGTCGCGCAATGAGTCCACCAATAGCGGCAATTTTTGCCCATCCATAAACGGGAACAAAAATCCACAAATAGGCAGTTAATGAGAGGGTCAGATATTCCTTCAGGTGGGAACGATAAATTCGCACACCTGCATTGACAACATTGCCCACACTAAGAGGACTGATCGAACCAGCAGGACTAAGATTTGACATAATTGACATCCAGCTAAAGGATGATTATAGAGTTGACGTTATCTTAGGCGACCTACCATCAAGTGTCCGAAAATTTTATGAATGTTAAACGTTGGATCGCGAGACGAGAACTCGATTGGAAGCGGTTAGACGCACTGTTAACTCAGATCGAAAAGCGGGGACTACGATCGCTGCAAACCGATGAAATCAGACAATTAGCGAGTCTCTATCGATCGGTGTCTGCCGATTTAGCGCGTGCCCGCACTCATCAACTCACCGTAGGCAACACGCTGGTACATGATTTACAGCAGCTAACGGCTCGCGGTTATACCCAGGTTTATCAGGGTTCGCGGCGGCAAGAATGGCGATCGGTGCTTGACTTCTATCGCTGGGGCTTTCCGGCGGCGGTGCAGCAAACATGGGTCTATATTGCCATCTCCACCGGACTGTTTTTACTCGGTGGTTTAATTGGCTGGTGGTTTGCGTGGCGCGATCCTTCGTTTATGGCGTTATTTGTGCCCGACTCAATGATTCACATGGTGCGCGACGACCACAAACTTTGGATGGGTTCGATTTTGGGAACCGAACCCGTCGCGTCGAGTCAAATTATGATCAACAATTTAGCGGTTTCATTTCGAGCGATCGCAGGTGGCATGACGCTGGGAATTTTGACGGTGTTTCTCTTATTTTTTAATGGCTTAATGATTGGCACGATCGGAACCCTAGTCGGTCAGAACAGTCTAGCGTTGCCATTTTGGGCGTTTGTATTTCCTCACGGCTCTTTAGAGCTTCCCGCTATTTTTTTAGCCGGTGCGGCAGGGTTATTAATCGCGAGAGGAATTTTGTTTCCTGGAAAGTTTCGTCGTGCCGATGCCCTCAAATTCTATGGCTTGCAAGCCGCCCAGCTCGTTTATGGAATCGTGCCAATGTTAGTCATTGCAGGCACGATCGAAGGCTTTTTCTCACCCAATCCAGCGATTCCCGAACCACTCAAATACATCACCGGAATGGCAATATTCAGTTTGTTAATCCTGTATTGCAGTTTGCAACGATCGGGTGAAACCCCGTCACTCAACCCAACACTGTAGAGACGTTTCCCCGTTTCCCCGTGTCCACGCGTTCCACCAAAAATACGCAAAGCGCTCTACCGAAACGTCTTTACGTCACGTCCAATACAAAATCTTGGCTTGAGGAAACCGATCGCGAATTTGCCCTTCAAAAAACTGGCGCATTGTCTTCATCGTCGTGGAGTCATAGACATATTTGGTGCCCCCAAACTTATTACGCTTGACAACTCGCTTCGACTCATCCATCTCTAGCTTGCTATTGGGATACCACGACTGCAATACCTCTTTAGACCCTGGTGTAAAGCGATGAGAAATTAGCTCAAACGTCAAATCGCACTCAAAGTCTAACGCCGTGCTAATCGCGTCGAATAAATTAGTGTAATGCTCTTCCCAATCCTCGATCGGCATAATCGGCGCAATCACCAACCCTACTGGATAGCTGCCTCCCCCTTGAGCGCGGGGCAATGCCAGCTTCCGCAATGCCTGAAGTCGATTGGCAACCGATGCCGTGCCTCCTTCGAGACGATCGCTAATTGGGGCAGCATTCACACTAAATCGACACCGAGTATGACCATTGTGGGGCAGATCCAGCAACTCATCTACGCCGTCAAACTTTGACACCCAACGCAGATAACCATCGTCACGAGTGCCAAAATAACGAATGCACGCTGCTAAACTGCCTGTCAAATGCTCAATGCCAAGCGGGTCAGTGTAGCAACTCACCTCAAACGAAGTCGGATTACTAGATTTTTCATAGCTTCCCAGATGCTGCAACGTCTGAGGCAGATTGGCAAACGCCCGAATTACAGGCGGACCAGACAGACTTCCGGCTAGATAGCAATATTGACAGTGAGCCGGACACCCTTCAGCTAAGTGAAACTGCCAATCAGCCGATGGCGGAATCGGACTCAGCTTTAAACTGCTCGGTGGCGCATTCACTACCGCTAACGTGCGCTTAGAGATTGCATAGGTTTCGCGCTCAGTCTCGCCGCGCAGACCTGTGATCCGATTTTTAGTCAACAGTTCAACAGGCAAATCTAGTGCCTTGACACGCGACAGAATTTGCTGACCCCACGGCTCATCCAAAGCTGCGGGGGTAAACAGAACTTGCTCCGGCATCCACAAACGCGTTTTTTGAGTCGCTTGGGGGGAAGAAACGGGGGAAACGATCGAACTGAACAATCTCTCTGCTCCATACTTTGCTCTATTCCCATTATCGATCTGATTACAAAGCTGAGAGATCCATCTACGAACGGATTTCGCGACTTTAAGAGTAGGGTTTTCCTCGCTCTCTAAATGCTGCGAGTCAGCCGTTTGCAAACCTGTTTGAGTGCACGATTGACGAAAATCTTCTCTGCGATCGTGCAATCTCTCTGATCTAAAAGCGGTGCCACCCGTCGAGCTTCGGCGATCAATCCGCATCGGTTCGATCGTGACAAAGATGGCATCGGCTGCGAGAAAAAATAATGTGGAGACATTTCGGCAGAACGTCTCCACGACATCGGATAAACGGATGATTCAGTTAAATTTACTCAAACATTTTTACCAACGTCGAATAATTTTTCCTAACTCCTGAAGATTTAGATAATCCACAACAAAGCTTTTTCGGAGCAAATCAGGCGGAATGAATTCGTCATATTTTTGAAGTTTGGGGACTTCATCCGGGTCAAGCAATTCGTCAGCATTGATGGTTTTGCCGTCTCGCTGAGATTCGCTCCAAGCCGCCCCAAACGATCGCAGTTCATCCTCCAAACTCTCTAGTTTGCACTTACCAAGTCTGATGATGATGAAATAGGGAGATCGAACCTTAATACTTTTCAGCCCCAACGCCCCTTTGCAATAAAACCTCAAAAAGCGTTCTAGGGTACGAAACGCAGTCGTTCCTGCCCAGGGAAAAATACAGCAAAGCTCCTCATTTAATCGCACGATCGGATGATTAAACACGCCACTATTGCCCGCCATCTCGCGAGCAAGCTGCAATCGTTTTTGTGCGCCCTCTTGTAGATAAGAATAGTGCGTGGATTCTGACAGAACTTGCCGCATTCGTTGCAGCACACGGGTATGAATCTCTCCTGCACTGCCTCGCCAAGAACTAGAGGTCGCCGTCTTTTGGCTGGCTTGCACCGCAATCACTTTTTTCTGCGAGTCTACTTCCAGCACTTCCCACACCCGCCCTGCTAGGGAGATACGATCACCTTCATTTGGCGGCACGACAATGCTCCCGATCGCGTTACTATCCCGCTTAACGACATAATCTTCAGCATCCGGAAAGATCGCATAAAACTTGAAATTTCGAGCAATCTTTTCTCCTTGCAATCCAATAATCAGTCCGCCTTCGGGCGTTTTCTCAATCTGATCAACCTCGATGAGATGCCGCAATAGCTGCCGAAAATCGGCTTGTGAAATGGCTCGAAAAGGCGGAAGCGTCAATACCTGTTCAGCCAACGACGAGGGTGAAAGCTCTCCTTGCGATGCCAACACACTCATGGTTTGGTGATAGAGCAAACTGAACGGATAGCGTGTCGATCTCGTCGGCTCAATCCATTTCTCTTCGAGATAAAGCTGAATCACAGCGATGCACTGCAAAAGCTGCCAAGGCACTTGTTCGGGCAATAATTCCTCACCTGTGGGTCGATCTTCTGCACAGACCAATCGCATCTCAGATGCCCCGCCTCGTCTACCCGATCGTCCCAATCGCTGCAAAAAACTCGCGACGGATGCAGGGGCTTCGAGTTGAATGACGCGATCGAGTTGTCCCAAATCAATGCCCATCTCAAAGGTCACAGTCGCAGCCGTGACGGCAGGTGTATCCGGTTTTCGCATTGCGGTTTCTGCAGGTTCTCTCAACGAAGCTGAGATGCTGCCGTGATGAACGTGATAGATATCAGGAAATCCCTTAGCGCGGGCAATGTCCGCAGTGCAGCGATCGCGTCTTCGGTGGCGGTGCGTCCGTTGGCAAAAATCAGGCATTTGCGCCCCTGACTTTGGTCAAACAGATGCAAATGATAAGGATTAAACGCCGAATCTTTGGTTTCTCCGATCGCTCTCACGACCAATCCCGGATCGTAAAAATGCTCCAATGAGAGCTGAATGGTTCGCTGTCCGCCGTCAATTTGTGGAGTGATCACTGAGCGAGACGTGCCCGATCGGAGCCACTCTTCTGCCAGGTCATAATCTCCGAGCGTGGCTGATAATCCGATTCGGCGCGGCTGATTGTGAGTGAGTTTAGCGAGACGAGACAACTGACAGAGAATCTGAGCGCCCCGATCTCCGCCGATGAAGGCGTGAATCTCATCAATGACGACAAATCGTAGATCTCCCAAGACGCGATCGAGATCAGCCCGTTTGTTAATCAGCAGACTTTCTAAGGACTCTGGCGTGATTTGCAAGATTCCGCGCGGATGGGTGAATAGCTTCTTTTTACGGCTTTGAGTCACATCTCCATGCCACGCCCACACGGGAATATCCGCATGTTTTAAGAGATCATTTAAGCGATCGAACTGGTCGTTAATTAATGCCTTAATCGGACCGATATACATCACCCCGATCGACTCAGGCGGATCTTCATATAACAGGGTCAACACGGGCAAAAATGCGGCTTCTGTCTTTCCAGACGCGGTTCCGGCAGCAATCAGTAAATGATCCTCTGTCTCAAATACAACCCGACAGGCTTCGACTTGAGCGTGTCTTAGATCAGTCCAACCATTGCTATAAATGTGCTCTTGAATAAACGGAGCGAGACGCTGATAAGAACTTTGCATAATACCTATTATTCAACAAATATAATCAGTGAGACACACAGAATATCTTTGACGAAATCACAATTGACACTGCACCCCTAAAAATAAGTAATTAAAAATCTAAACCTAAATGAATGCAAAGTTTTTAATCGTTGATGGCTGATTTACATTCTGCGTCGCTTGATTTATGACAAGAGTCAGATCAGCCCATTTTATGCTCAAGACCTCATTCGGGTTACAATTCTTCCATTGAGATAGAAATCTATCTTCCGAAGGATTTGAGATCACTTCATTGTTAGATAATCTGCACAAGATTCATGACTCTAAAAGAAATCACGAATCTTAATCAATCGCTCAAGATGATTGAATGACAACATGGTGCAGATGGCACCACCCCCTGATACTTAAATACTTACGGAGATAGAGTTTATGATGTTGAAGAAAATTGCTACAGCAACGAGCGTAATCGCAATTCTGGCAGGTTATGCCCTTCCGGGTGCTGCTCAATCAACCAACAATGCGCCTTCCACAACTCCCACGGCCGCCCCTTCCACAGACATGCATCCGACGATGCAGCCTTCGACAATGCCATCTAACGAAGCACAACCGTCTCCTTCTACACCTACCACTCCCATGCCCGAGACGACTCCGGTTACCCCCGAAATGACTCCCACAGCGCCCTCGACTCCTGCGCCCTCAACCGAAACTCAACCCATGGTTCCGTCTACCTCGACTCCCTCGGTCACACCGTCTGCTGAAGTAAAGCCGACCGATATGACAGCAAAAACGACGGTGCTCAAGGAAGAAACCATCACGGGCATTAAAGAAGTTTCGCTCCCAACCCCGCCGACGACACCCGCATTTTTTACGCTGCCGATCGAGCTTCATGTGCTTAAAGATGCAGCTATCACGAGCGATACGCCGATCACCGATAAGAATTCTCGTGATCTTTCAGCATGGGCAAGCGCTGTTAGAGCGTGTGCAATGGATAAACCAGCCTTTGTTCGCGTTGTAGGTGATCAGCAGGTGCCCTTTATAATCAACGGCACCGAAGGAAAAATCAGAATGAATGCAAACGATAAGCCTGTTTGTAGTGCCTAATTCCTTCTAAAAATAACGCGATGTGCAACTAATTTGCCCTCATTCTAACCTTTCTCCTCCAGGAGAAGGGCTTTCGGACATTTCTGGTTCCCTCTCCATCAGGAGAGGGCTAGAGTGAGGGCAGTCTTTACGGGTGTTTCAGGAAAGTCGCACATCGCGTAAAAATACTAATTGCGAGGAGGTCGATCACAGCTAACTTTCTTTTTTTGAACAAATCTCTTTTAAGCGCATATCTTTTTGCATCCGCCATTAATCACCTAGCGGATGGGTTAAATGACCCACGCTGAGTTACCTATCCCCACAGTTCACAGCGTAAACTCTGCAAATTCTCCGCTCGGCTCTGTTTCAGGCACTCTGCTGACTCGACTCGGCTGGAACGCTGAACGCTGCAAAAGCTGACTGAGCGATAACTGCGGATTCTGATGCAGAATATTCAGCACGCTCATAAAGTCCCGCACGATCTCACCGGGAGTCAATAATTTATCTGCCCCAACTCGATCGCTAATCACGCGCAAAAACTCCTCCATCTCCTGTCGTGAAAGCTGATTGCTAGAGTCATAGTGATGTCGGTGCATCTCGGCTAACCGTTGCACCAATTGCAGAATCTCAGCCTGACTCAACGGCTCTAAGCGAATGACAGGAGCGATCGTATCCACCATGCCACTCTGACTCACTAAGGCACTCTGAGCTGTACGTCGCTGCCATGCCGGGTCGCTATAAAGTCCCCGGCGCGGATCTTCTAGAAATTGTGGAGTGCCTCCAATCACAATTCCCAAGTGCGACACTCTGCCCTGCATAACATCGTTAAACATTGCCAGCAGTTTGTCGTAGTTGTTTTGACGAGACACCGTTGTTGAGATTTTCAACAAGTGGATCACCTCATCTAGCACAATGATCAGCCCCTTATAGCCGATGTCTGCCACAAATCGCGCCAACAGCTTGATGTAGTCGTACCACGTGTCGTCGTCGATGATTACCCGCACTCCTAGCGCCGCCTTCGCCTCTGTCTTGGTCGAAAACTCTCCCCGCAGCCAGCGCAACGCCGACTCTTTTTTCAAATCGTTGTCGGTGCGATAGCCCGACCAATAGGCAATGATCACATTCGCAAACTCAAACCCATTGACCAAATCTGCGACATCCTGCGTGACTGCCCGAATTTTGGCTTCTACGTGAGCGTCAAACCCGTCATCACTGGGCTTCAAACCCGTCTCCTGCGCCACCTGTGTCTGAATTCCAGCAATCCAGCGTTCTAAAATCGTTGTCAGCGCACCGCCATCCGGTCGGCTCTTAGTCGTGAGATTGTGCATCAGTTCGCGATAAGTCGCAATGCTAGAACCATTCGTTCCGGCAAGGCGACGATCGGGCGTGATGTCCGCGTCTGCTACCACAAATCCCTGCTCGATCGCGTGGCTCCGCAGAAGTTGTAGCATAAAGCTTTTTCCAGCTCCATAGCGTCCGATCACTAGCCGAAATGCTGCACCCCCCGCCGCAATGTTTTCTAAATCTTGCAGCAGCGTCGCCACTTCTTTTTCTCTACCTACAGCAATATGATCTAACCCCAAGCGGGGAACAACTCCTGCTCCTAATGCGTTGATTAAAGCAGTAGAGACTCGCTTAGAGAGTTTAGACGGTGCCATAAAGTTGTGTGTGAAGTGAATCGCAACCAGCGTATCACTGCTGATGAGGAACGATCGCTTTACAGCTTCCAGATTCTACTTTTAGCCAGCAAGAACGGCTCATCCTGTTTACCTTCACTTTGATGAAGATGGATAGCACTAGTTTATACAAGTTTCATGAGGTTACTTACACTCACTGATTTTTCAATTAGATTTGTCTAGTGAAATGAAACCATAAAGGTTTTCCAAACGCTGAGGGCTATATACAGCTTATTGATGAACTCTTTATAGACAGAAATATAAATCACAGGCAGTGTTCAACTCACTCAAGCATATTTATGAAGAACCTCCGCCAAAACTCGTACATTAAAGCAATTTATCCGGGGAATCCGTTAACGCTGAGTAGTAGTAATTAAGTAATTTCTAGCAAGATACTGAGGGATTGTACAGAAGTTCTCCTTTATCTAAAACAGCAGCTATTTTTGGCAAAGGCGTTTATGAAATTCTCGTAAAGCTTCTCTCCCCTAAACCATCTGATTTCTGCTGACGAACTCACGCGCTCCGCTCTTTTGTTCCTGAATGTATCAATCGTTATTCTGTTAGGGAAATCGGCTCATGTTCCAGAAATTCACAACCAGACTTGTCACCCTGAGCGCGATCGCTGCAACGCTTTCCATCTCCTCCTCTGTGAATGCTGCGG
Organism: Phormidesmis sp.; assembly: GCA_965277365.1. Taxonomy (GTDB): domain Bacteria; phylum Cyanobacteriota; class Cyanobacteriia; order Leptolyngbyales; family Leptolyngbyaceae; genus Phormidesmis_A. Next base: position 862,333 of record CBDICO010000013.1, read on the forward strand.
TAGTCTACCAGATTGACGACGGAAAGAGTACTGGGGCAGTGGGGCTGACTCTCTGCAATCCGACTTCCCAACCGATTGCAAAGATAACTCCCCCGCCCGTCTTGGGTGATTTGATGTGGTTAAACTCATTTAACACTAAAACCGGGGGCGAGTTTATTGACTCGATCGATGTAGTTTGGGGAGCAAGCGTCACTGACCCCTGCACAAAGAAGATGCTCTCCAACGGCGGACTCTCGAACGAACCCGCAAAAGTCTTTTTGTATACCGACACCAATCAAGATGGGACATTGAAGCTGTTGGCTGAAGAGGACACGATCGTGAAGCCTCCTGACCCATCTAACCCCGATGTGTTTTCTAGAATCGTTTTCAAACAGCCTCAGCAAGTCAGTGGAACGTTCTTCATAGCGGCTCTATTCCCCAACCAGCAAGAAGGACAATATCCGGCGGCTCTCGATATGCCCGAATCTACGGATACACAGCCTAGAAATGGGCAATCGTGGATAGCCTACAGCGTGCATCCTGAATCTCTAACTGTGAACCCACTACCAAAGTATCCTGGTATTCCTGATACAGGTTATGACAACGACGGCTATTATGCCTATACCAAAGGTTATTGGCTGCTACGTGCTAACGGGAGTGGAGTACCTGCCAAGAGGGTTCCAGAGCCAACGTCAGGTGTGAGTTTGGTCGCGATCGCCACTTTGAGCGCCGGAACTCTGCTTAAACGGAAGCCCAAATCTTAAATCTCTCCCATTGTGGACTCGATCGCCTCACCGCACCCGCTATGATGTTGAATAATCATTTGGGCTGCGAATTTTTCACGCAGAAACGCAAAAATGATCATGACGGTTGTGGTCATCAATTTGCTACTCGCGCTGTTCTGCTTTTATTTAGCTTGGAAGGTGTGGCAGTTTCGACGAGCGATCGCCAAAGCAGCCAATACCCTACTCATTGCCGAGCGAAACACGCATCATGGGCTGCACGGTGCCCCCGACGCGATTCTCAAAGGGCAGATTGGCACGAGTCAACTTCGTCAGCGCTATCAGCAGCTAGAACCTCACTATCAGAAAGCTAGACAAGCACTAGCCCTTTTAAGTCTTGGGCAGACCGTTTGGAGACAACGCATTCGCTTCCTCCCAACCTCACCTCAGAGAACCCTGCGATCAACGCAGAGCAAATCAAGACGATAGGTTGCCAAACCGCAAACCCCTGTAACCTTTCACTAGGAAATTTCCTTCAGCAAAGTTCTTGGTTCCAAATCTTAAGATACTTTAGAAGCAGACGAGTCAGCGACTCTGCCTGAGAATGAAACGTTGAAATCTGTCCTACGGCTTGGGAAGGTTGAGTAAGATTCTGGCAGAATGGGGCTAAATCGCCCAAACGCTTAAGTCTAGCTGTGCAGATGAGTTAACAAGGGATAGGGTTGGGATATGTCAAACAATCGTTCTGGAACCTTTTTAGGAGGAATGATCATTGGAGCCGCGTTTGGAGCGGTTGCAGGTCTATTGGTCGCACCTCGCACCGGACGCGAAACCCGACAGTTAATCAAAAAATCTGCGGATGCTCTCCCAGAGTTAGCAGAAGACCTCTCAACCACTATTCAACTTCAGGCAGATCGCCTTTCAGAAACCGCCCTGCGGAACTGGGACGGCACCTTGGGACGTTTGCGCGAAGCCATTTCTGCGGGACTAGAGGCAACCCAGCGCGAACACCAGTTGCTTAACCGCACTGAAGTGGAACCACCCACTGATTCTAAACCTCCCCTCCACGATCGTTTGCTATAGGCAAAATTCTAGTGATTAACCCCATCTTCTGGCTAGGACTCTCGATTTTATTGGTGGCGGTGAGCATCACGGCTGTCTTGGTCGTCATGGTGCCTGCCATGCAAGAGTTGGGCAGAGCGGCTCGCAGTGCCGAAAAGCTATTCGACACATTAAACCGTGAGCTTCCGCCGACGTTAGAGGCGATTCGTCTGACTGGGCTAGAGATCAGCGAACTGACAGATGATATGAGTCAAGGAGTTCAGAGTGCTGGGCAGGTCGTCAAGCAAGTTGACCAAAGCATTACTGGAGTCAAACAACAAGTTCAGAAGGCTCAAACCACGAGTCGAGGGATCTTTGCTGGAGCCAAAGCTGCTTGGCGAACCTTGATTCAGCCTTCTGCAAAAGCGCGGCGTGCGGAACGTCTTTCTGCAACGACTCGCAGCCAGATCGACCTCAATGAGTCTCGTCGATCGGAGCGCAATAGCGAAGCTCTCGATCGCCCCTATACGTCTCCCAACTATCTCGCTTACCCCGAAGTCGATGACCTAGAAGATGAGACAGGGCTAGAGTCTCATCCGTCAGGAGCGCCCAAGAATGGGATTCGTGACCCGCTAAAGAGTCGTAGCCGAGACCCTCAGAATGGTCAGGAACCGCTCGATCGGGGTGAGAAACCACAGCCGACCCGCAGTGAAAGCAATAATTTCTAGTCTCTTGAGCAATGCGATCCCCACAGGCATCTACAAGAGGTGCCTTTTTAAGCAAATTTGCTCAAGCAAATTGACTCAGTTCCCCTTAGGCTCCTAATATTAGATTAGAGTAAACAAATGTAAAGAAAGGTAAGCCCGATCACGCTTGCTATTCTCGTCGCTTCAGCCATCCGTCTATCTCTTTTACTGACCCCTATCTCAAACCGTTAATGCACTATCTTTTGAGTCGCCCCTTTTGGAAGGCAGTCACAGTCATCTTCCTGACGCTATCGATCTGGACGATCGCCCCTGCTGCACAGGCTTATAACAACCCAGATTTATTGCCCGCTCAACCGACCAATGTGATTGACCTGGCAAAAATATTAACCGCAGTCCAAGAGGAGACGCTTTCTAAGAATCTCGACGAGTTTGAAACCGAGACCGGGTGGAAACTGCGTGTGCTGACCCAGTTCGATCGCACTCCCGGAACTGCTGTTAAAAAGTTTTGGGGACTCGACGAAAAAAGCGTGATGTTGGTGGCAGACCAGCGTGGAGGCAACATTCTCAACTTCAGTGTTGGAGATGCTCTCTACCCCCTGCTCTCACGAACTTTTTGGATTGAATTGCAGACCCGATTTGGAAATCAGTTTTTCGTCCGAGACAATGGTGAAGATCAATCCATCATTCAGGCATTAGATGCTGTCAAAACGTGTCTACGTCAAAACGGCTGTAGCGTCGTTCCTGGATTGCCGAAAGAACAGTGGGTTCTGACTCTAGTGACTTCTACAGTTGGGGGCATTGTTTTTGGGTTTGCAGGGCAACCTCGTAAAGGGCAAGAAGGGAAAGGTTTTTCATGGCAGTGGGCGCTAATCTTCTCGCCGCTTTGGGGCATTTTGTTTCTCGCGTTTGGGGTCGGTCCGGTGGTGACTCGCACCTCAGAATGGCTACCTCTGTTTCGCAATGTGGCAGGGTTTGCGTTAGGGGCACTAGTCGCGGTTTTAGCCCCGATGTTGCGCCCACCATCTGCCTCTGAAACTTAAAGACTCAGTGCTCGATCGGGCAACCAACCCTAAAAAATAGTTAAAGGACTGAGGGAACCAATCCTCAGTCTTTTTTGATAGCGGCTAGCTGTAGACTGTATACAGACAGGCTCAAAAAAAACAGCCTGTGAAGGCTGCCGAAAACGCTCCGAAGCAAGTCTGTCTCTATCAAACCAAATCTGGTTGAGATTGGATATCACTCATTCCAGTGATCTTGATGGCGGAGAAAGTAGAGTTTTTCAAGAGTGGGAAATATGGGGCTGTGACAACACTGCACTCGTTTGGGGAACCAGCATCATCACCGAAACCAACTCCATCAGCTCAGTATATGCCTTGATATCCACTTGGTCAGCTAACAGCATCTCTCGATATTGCTGCTTGACCTAAGTTATTTTTTGCAATGCCGCTTGAGGATCAAGTTGCAGTGACGCTTGCCAGTCATCTAGCAACAGCAGAGTGTCAAGCACAAACCGTTTGCGTCGCTGTTCTAGGAGGTTGCGGCACTGATCGGCGAAGGTTTGGTTTTTTTGCCGCACTTCCTCATAAACTTCTGCCGCGATCGACCCTTCAATAAACATCAGGCGATGTTCTTGAATAAGTTCTTCGATGCCGTCGATCGCGAGTTGAGCATCGTGAGGCAGCAGTTGCCTTAACTCATTCATCCGGTTTGAAGTCGAGGCAATGAGTTTTTTAGGGCGATCGCGCCGCCACTTTTGCAAGAGCAACCCAATACTATTGGTGCCCAGCAAAATCACTAAGCTAGCTTGTAGGTCCCTATCATCTTCTCAATAGCGAATCCAAGCGCTACGAGGATCGCCATGCTCATAAACCGCTTGAGCAGACGGATGAATGTAGAACAACCCTTTTTGCAGCAGCGATCGCGGATCTCCTGTCTGAAGATCTGGATAGAAGGGCGAAAACTTGCGCGACTTAGACAGAATCGCCCAAGTCAGAAGCCTAACTTGTTTATCGTCAACATCAGGACGGGTGACTAAAACGGTTGCCGTTGACAAAGTAGGAATATCTTGAGCTGGAATCGCAGGACGCGCCTCATAAGCGCCCATCAGAATCGTGGCGGCTTGATAGCTACCGGGATCGCGAGTCGTCAAATAATTAATCACCTCTCGCGGCATCGGCAGCAGTCGCAAATTAGGATTGCTGACTAACCGTTGCCGGAGTCTCTCACTCGCTCCAACACTGCCGACATAAATGGCTGCATCAACTCGACGGGTTTCCAATCGCTTAAACGCTCCGTCGAAACTAGAGCTATCTGCGCGCACCGTTAGCCCGATCGAGGTCATCAATCGATCTGCCGTAAAGCGAGTGCCGCTTTCTGGTGATCCCATACCCACCCGTTTGCCATCTAAATCGGTCAGCGATCGCAGCTTAGAGCCAGACCGAGTAATCACCTGAATGGGTTCATGTGCGAGAATGGCGATGGTTTGCACTTTGCCCTAGCGCGTGACATCGCTGACTACATCAAGCTGCACCAGCGCAAAATCGGCTTGATGATCGAGCAACCGCTGCAAATTTTGTCGCGACCCTTCAGAACTGAGGGTTTGCACGTCCATCCCTACAGCATTGTGGGTAGAAACACCAATCTGTTCTGCCAGACGGTTATAGTAGCCGCCAGTGGTGCCGCTAGAAATAACGACGCGATCGGGCGAACGGCTACAGCTATTGACTCCCATCAGAACGATCGCGCAGATCAACGACGGACGCAGCGGAAAGCGCCACAAAGAGACCTCACCGAGAGAACGCTGTATCTGCAACCTGGAAGGTTTCAACATAAGCAAGGTTGCTAGAGTATCCGCATCTTAACCAGGTCAGGGTTTCCTAGCAAGCGATCGAAGATTGTCTGGACTACAAATGAGTTCTTATCGGTAACGCTTAAATCTATGCAGCTTTGAGTGGAGGGACATAACAACGCCAGAAAGAACTTGCTCCTGGTCACGCAAAACTGAGTAGGATGGCGATCGCAAGCGAATCCAAATTGCCAGTCTAGAAGCTGATGTCGTTAATAATAGTGAAATGTCTTTTGCCGAAAGTGCCCAGGAAAGCTGATAGGCTTGCAGTCGATGAGACAGATCAAGCTGCTTGACGAGTCCATAAATTTCGCCCTCATAGGTAACGGCTTCTGAAATGGTGTCTGCCCCATAAAACCGAAAGGGAGATAAAGGTTTTTCTTGAAGAATGGTTGGCAGTTTAGAAGGAAAGACTATCCCTGCCTTAAACCCTAGAAGATCAAAAATTCTCTTCTTAACTTCAGTTAAATTGTCTTGATCATAGTGATTTTTTTCAAGCTCTTGACAAATCTGGGTGAGGGCTTCTAACTCCCATATTTTTGTGGTTAGCTCTGGTTTAGTTTGATAAAGATCACTAAGAACTTGATTAAAGTCTAGCTTGATCACCACTGAGTCAAGTGAGGCTTTAGATGAAGAATGACTGGCTCGATCGACGTTTTGACGTAGAAGCTTTCGGACGTAATATTGAGCAAACGGTGATAGATCCATCGCCAATTCCCTCACATAATGGGTCGTTAATCCTGCAAGAACCCTAGCCAAATATAAATGAATTCCTGAGAAAGACGTTTAAGTAATAATCCTGAAAACTCTTCTCTATAACCCTAGAAACTAAGTAAAAATAAGATTTTTGTGTCGATAGACATGACTAAGAGACCTGTGCACTTTAAAGTTTCTTGAAAGGGACGGTCTACAGGACCGTAGATCGCCCCTTTAAGCGTTAAAACTGTCCGCGAGTTTGACAAAACTTTCGACTTCGATCGGACAGCGGCTCTTGCCATGAATAAGCAAAATGACTGATCGCACTCACCTGCGGATTTGCCTGTCGAATTGCCTCCATCTGCACCTCTAAAGGCGGACGGTTGCCAATCGACTGCTGCCAGATTCCGGCTAAAACGGGCTTGACCTGCGTGCCTGATGGCGCTTGACCTACTACCCGCTGTACCTGACTGACAATGCAGGTTGCGTTCCCACAGACTCCATACGCCATAGGGTTCCACTCTAGCGAAGCGGGAAAGCGATCCCACGGCTGCAAGCGCGAATCGAAGCCTTGTCCCACACTTTGATTGGCTTCAGGAAAGAAAACGGCTCCAGTAGGGATGCCGAGTCGTTGAGCAGGTGCCACCGCCGCTGTGAGAAAGTCAACCACTCCTTGCATCGCGTGGGCGACACTAAAGCGCCACAAGTCTACTTGCAGAATCGCTGCTCGTCGAGCGATCGGAGCGCGATTCTCATTCAAAGCTGGAGTGCGCCCCTGCCACATCGGAGGATCGGGCTGCTGGGGATATAGTTTATCGATCGCCATGACATCAGCCGCACTGATAAAACCTCGTTTGACAAAGCGCTTGATCAACTCGCGTCCTTTATCATTCAAGGCTCGTCGCAGCATGGCTTGCTGTGATGCATCTCCATAGATCCACAAATCTTGGACTTTGCTGGCGATCGAGGCACTACCCGTTCCGCGTGGATAGCGAATGTAGTCAAACAACATGCCATCAGGGCGGCGTTTAGCAACCGCTTCGACCAGTTGGGCATAGTCTTGTCGGGCTTGCAGACTATAGGGGTCGATAAACGCCTCATCGGGGTTGAACAAGCCTAAGTCAGTGCTCAACCCTGCGATCGTATTGATTGTTAAACTCGTTTGCCCCTGCCCATTTTTGGCGAGAGCCGCTTCTCGATCGGGGCGAATCGCGTAGGTATAGCCGAAATTCATGCTAAACATCCACGCATACACCGACAGTCCGCGTTGCCGTCCTTTTTGAATCACTTGCGCCAGCAGATCGACGTTTTCTGACCCTGGCAGCTTCACTACAGAACCCCAAGCCGTCTGATTATCGGCTTGAGGAAGCAACACCTGACCGTTATAAAAAACTTCAACGTTGATCTGGTTATAGCCCCGATCGACGATACGATCGAGCACTTCTTCGAGCGCCCCTGGCTGAATATCACAGGGGTAGAGCCGAATCCAGATGGCTTGAGTTTTGAGCCAGTTTTGATTGCGACATTTGCGAAGTTGATCTCCCTGTTCAGCCACCAGAGTTTGATATCGCTTTTGAGCACTTTTATCGTCCTTTAACGCGGCTTTTCGAGCCGTATCTTTGTGGGCGATCCCGTCTGCGGTTTGCTGACAGTAAGGAAGAAATGCTGCCTGAGCTGGACGGCTCCAAACTCCCTGACTAATTAGATTGGTTGCGACGATCGCGCTGACAAACCCTCGGTAGAGATACCGATGTCCCTTAATTTTCACAGATTGCCCAAATCCCATACAACGCCTAGAATCTCCTCGTGATCTTGCTGAATTAAACTGCACAAATAATCTGAATTTAGGCACCCCGATCGTAATGTTGCTAAACGCTGCATTTGCCCCAGAAATTGAATACAAGGGTATAGGTTACAGGGGATGGGGCACAAATATAACTCTGATAACGTAAATAGACAAAATTATTTGCCGCCGCGTTTCAGCTTCCCTCAACGCTTAAGAGCAGTGTCTTGGCGGGTTGAGCGCAGCCGGAACCCAAGCCCCACGGTGAATTTAATTTTGTTTTCCTACTTATTCAAGGTCTGTCGGTTGAGAGATTTTGAGTTTTTTGCTCGATCGAGGTGCCTCGCTCAGTTGTCTGATACTTCTACTTTCTGAGGAAAAGTAGTCCCGCAATTCTAGAAAGGTTACCTCTCTGTCAGTTTCCCTATTTTTCCCATCTTCACTCGAACATCACACTCGATTCATGGATCGTTCAGAAAACAATGACTTTAACAGGCTGCTGTTAAAGTCACAGACAGGAAACTTCTGCTGATCCGTATTTCCAGGTAGGATAAACAAAAGTCAGCCATGCAAAACTTAAGTTGCTTTGTGCTTCAGATCGACCACCGTTTGAAATCATGCAGCCACATTGATACTGCTCTCTAGAGGCTTGGGGAAGCTTTATGGATCTTCGTGAAGTAACCGAGTTAAATTTTTGCGAGGCAGGTCGTTCTCTCCGCCAGTTTTTAACTCGATCGCAGAGTGGCTCATCAAGTCTAGCCGCAGAACTCTGGATCGAACGCTTTCTCAATCATCTCACCACTGAGTTTAATGACTGCTTAAGTCAGGCATCCCATCTTGAAGCGTCACTTTGGCAGAAGTTAGCCGACGAATTGAGTCAAGCGTTGGATGACACGATCGCGATCGCCCTCCCTACTTTAGATCCCAATCAGTTTGAGGTTCAGCATTCTGCTTTTGTCTCTAAGCCAGTTAGTTATCTAGAGTCTGGCAGTGTCATCACCCAACCTAAGTTAGAACACCTTCAAGCCCAACATTGGCAAAGCGCCTGGAAAATTGGCGATTCATCAAGCCCGATCGCTTGGCTGATTGCAGTGCCGTTGTCTTCGTCGATCGAGATGGAATTTGAAGATAATCGCCTTGGGCAACTGCGCTCAACGTTAGTAAAACGTGCCACTGTCCAAGCTGTGCAAGTAGTGCGACAGGCACGATCGATGCAGCAACTTCAGCAGCAGTGTCAGCAATTGAGCGATCGTAACCGTGAACTCGCCCAAACCAGCCAGCTAAAAAATGAGTTTTTAGCCAACACCAGCCACGAAATTCGCACCCCCTTAACCTCAATTTTAGGATTTACTCACCTGTTACGAGAACAGGGCTATGACTTTGACAAGGTTCGCCACCACGAATATCTCAAGATTATTCTCGGTAGCGGTCAGCATTTGTTAGCTCTGATTAACGATATTTTGGATCTGTCTAAAATCGAGGCAAACCAGCTAGACCTGCAACCAGAATCGATCGACGTTCCTCAACTGTGTCAAATGGTTTTGAAGCTGGTAAAAGAAAAAGCCAATGATAAAAACTTGTCGCTGCGGCTAGCGATTCCAGAGCCACTGCCGAGGCTGAGTGCTGACCCGCTTCGACTCAAACAAATGCTCTTTAACTTGCTGTCAAACGCCCTCAAGTTTACCACCCACGGATCGGTGGGATTAGAGGTGCGCGTTGTCAATCACGAGATCCAGTTTGCAGTTTGGGATACGGGAAAAGGCATTTCTCACGAGCAACAAAGTCTTTTATTTAAACCCTATGCTCAACTGCCCAACATCGAAGAGGAAGGAACAGGCTTGGGGCTTTTTCTGACTCAAAAATTGGCTGAACTGCATGGCGGCTGGGTGACGATGCAATCTGAGACAAATCAGGGATCTCGATTTACGATCGGACTTCCTTTGCTGCGAGAAGCCACACGAGAGCTTTCTGTGACTCAGACCTCAGAGAAACAAAGTCCTTTGAATGACGAGATCGCGCCCTCTTTTCCAATTTCTAGTGCCACTCTCGCAAAACCGACATTTTCTCTCCCCATTCCTCCCCTCGAAAAGAGACCCTTGCCCAAGGCAAACCGCCCCTACAACATTCTTCTAGTTGAAGATAACGTGCACAATGCACGACTGATGATTACCTGTTTGTGTAAGTTAGGCTATGAAGTCACCTGGGCAAAAGATAGCGCTGAAATGTGGCACTCGTTAAAACAGCCGTTTCCGGCGCTGATTTTGATGGACATTCATTTACCTGGGGCAGATGGGTTGACGTTAACTAAACAACTGCAAGCTGATGATCAGTATCGAGAAATTCCGGTGATTGTGCAGACGGCAATGGCAATGAAGGGCGATCGAGAACGATGTTTAGAGGCAGGCGCGATCGATTACCTTTCCAAGCCGATTGATCTGGCGACTTTGGCGCAAATGGTTGTGAAGTATAGCAATGCAGGAAATTAAAGCTTGGTGCTAGGGTAGAAGAAAGCTTTGAGTTTTCCCTTCATGACCCTGCTGCTGCAAAAATTAGAGCAACTAACGACTCTGTTTTCTGAAATGGAGAGTGCACTGATCGCCTACTCTGGAGGCATTGATAGCACATTGGTTGCCAAGATTGCTGTCGATGTTTTGGGCAATCGAGCGATCGCGGTCACCGCCGAGTCTCCCTCTCTCCTGCCTGAAGATCTCGAAGATGCCCGAATCCAAGCGGCGGCGATCGGGATTGCTCACAAAATCGTGCAGACTCACGAGATGGACAATCCCAATTACAGCAGTAACCCAGTGAATCGCTGCTATTTCTGCAAAAGTGAACTGCACGACACGCTCAAGCCGATGGCGGTGCAGTGGGGCTATCCCTATGTGGTGGATGGCGTGAATGCGGATGATTTACACGATTATCGTCCGGGCATTCAGGCGGCAAAAGAACGCGGGGCACGATCGCCGCTTGCTGAGGCAAATGTCACCAAAGCTGGGGTGCGCGAACTCTCAAAGCATCTTGGTCTGCCCTGGTGGGATAAACCCGCTCAACCGTGTTTGAGTTCGCGGTTTCCCTATGGAGAAGAGATTACGATCGCCAAACTTCAGCGAGTTGGCAGATCTGAGGTTTATCTGCAAAAACTGGGCTGGCAAAATCTGCGAGTCCGATCAGAAGGCGACACTGCTCGCATTGAGGTGTTGCCAGATCAGGTTAAAGAGTTTGTCATCCAGACCGACTTACCGGAACTCGTTTCAGCCCTTCAGTCTTACGGGTTTCTCTACGTGACGCTGGACTTGGAAGGATATCGAAGTGGCAAGCTGAATCAAGTGCTGCAATTTGCTTCGGCGAATCAGAAACTATAAAATGGCGAGAATTGTGAGATGGGAATGTAGTAACAGACGTGGACAAGACGAGATTTTGGTGCGTGTCAGAACTTGATAGCCTCGAAATGCTTCACGCCACGGACGTTATTGCGTCCTCTTCTCGTCATACTCATGAAACGTTAACCCTGGGCATTATTGAGCAAGGAACAGCATTCCTTAGCCACAAAGGAGAACCTTACTCACTATCTTCAGGGTGTATTGTGGTCATTAACCCCGATGATGCCCACGCTTGTCATCCCGAAAGTTCACTGGGCTACAGCCAACGAATGATGTATCCCAGCGTGGCATTACTCGAACAAGCGACTTATGAAGTGACACCTCGATCTCACCTCATCCCACTGTTTGAGAAGCCTGTGATTGCGGATGAAACACTGAGGCGGCAGGTTCAGAGCCTATTCCAAACACTGGAAACTTCAAGCTGTGCCTTATTTCAAGAAACTCAGTTGCTTCAGACACTCATCTCCTTAATTTGCACTCACGCCAAAATTCCGCCGATTCAAATCCAGCCAGTTAATGCTGAACCGAAAGCCGTTCGTCAAACCCGTGAGTATTTAGAAGCAAATTATGCTGAGAATTCTTCTCTAAGCCAGCTTGCAGCGTTGACGCATCTCAGCCCTTTTCACTTGAGTCGGGTCTTTTATCAGGCAGTTGGGTTGCCACCCCATCTCTATCTCACTCAAGTTCGAGTCTTACGAGCCAAAAGACTGCTAGCTCAGGGATGGACGATCGCTCACGTTGCTCAAGAGGTCGGCTTCGCTCATCAGAGCCATTTGCATCGACATTTCAAGAAATTTGTTGGAGTTACCCCAAAGCAATATCAAAACAGCAAGAATGTGCAAGATTAGTCTGCCTTATTTTTCTAGAGTGAAGCAACTTCACCTCTTGTAGGCATCAGAAAATTATGGCGACGCATCAAGAATCTATCATTGACCAATTCACTCGTCAGGCAATTCCATTCTCTAAATGTTCTGGTCACACCAATCAAGAATCACTGCACCTGCTCATGGAAATGGCAACTGTATCACTGCACGATACTGTTTTAGATGTTGCGTGTGGAAGCGGGATTGTCGCTTGTGCGTTTGCGACGGTTGCCAGTCATGTCACTGGAATTGATATCACACCCACGATGCTAGAGCAGGCAGAAATTCTAGCGCAGCAGAAAAGCCTGACGAACCTCTCGTGGCAGTTAGGAAATATTGAGACGCTGCCCTTTCCCGATGCCAGTTTTTCGATCGTTCTAAGTCGTTATGCGTTCCATCATTTTTTACAGCCCAATGCTGTTCTATCAGAGATGGTTCGGGTATGTCGTCCTGGTGGTCGAGTGATGATTGCTGATGTTGCTCTACCAGCCGATAAAGTGGATGCTTACGATCGGGCTGAGATACTCCGAGATCCTTCTCATACTCATGCTTTGACGCTAGAAGAGTTTCCAAAATTAATAGCTGATGCGAATCTACAAAATACGAAATTAGCTTTTTACAAGGTCGAACTAGAGCTAGAACAGCAGCTAGCGGCATCGTTCCCCAACCTTGGTGATGACGAGAAGCTGCGACAAATTTTTAGAGAGGATGTTGACATTGATCGGCTTGGAGTTGATGCACATTTTCGAGGTAATGAAATTCACTATACGGTTCCGATCTCTGTCATAGTTGGTGAGAAAACCACATAAGAATCTGCTCAAGTACACCGCTAGCAGCAACAAATCCGAAAGTGTACATTGAAACCTCCATTCCCAACTTTTATCATGAGGTGCGCTCCATCTTGCCCTCACTTCTTATCACAAACGCGATTTTCTATTGACCTGGAACTGTCGGCACTTGGCAAATGCAAACAAACTTGGTCATATTCGATGAGTGAACATTATGCTTGGGCTGTATGTCTCAACGCTAGTCACGCCATAGAGTTGATCAGAGCGCAAAATGACGACGAAGAATGGGGCAATTATCCAAATACGCGAAGTTCGTCACATCATATCTGAGGAGCATGGACACGACCCTCAGAGGTTAGTAAGCTATTACATTGAGCTTCAGAAGCAATATCCTCAACTCGCTCAGTTGCAAGACGATCAAACAGGCTCTATTCAAGTGTCGTGATAGTAAGTTGTTAAGGACTTAGCGCAACTTTGACATTGCTAAACTGATAGAGGGGCAGACTCTACAGTCCGACCCTTTGTTTTCTACAAATTGGGGCTGTGTTTGTGCCATTCGGTCGATCGCTCATAGGCAGAAGCAACTTGAAAGATTTGGTCTTCTCGCAGCACATTGCCGACAATCTGAAGTCCGATCGGCATTCCTTGAGCATCAAACCCACACGGCACACTCATGCCGGGAAGCCCTGCTAAGTTGACGGGAATGGTCATCAAATCCGTCAAATACATACTGAGCGGGTCAGCCGTTTTTTCACCCATCTTAAATGCCGTAGTTGGGGCAGTCGGAGACACCAACACATCTACTTGCGAGAAAGCTTGCTCAAAGTCTTGCTTGATCAGCGTTCTCACCTTTTGGGCTTGCAGATAATACGCATCATAATAGCCAGCCGAAAGCGTGTAGGTGCCAATCATGATCCGGCGTTTGACCTCTGCACCAAAGCCCTCAGAACGAGTCCGCAGATACATATCCATCAGATTTTCGGCATCTTCGGCTCGTGCGCCATAGCGAACGCCATCATAACGAGCCAGATTTGCTGACGCTTCTGACGGGGCGATGATGTAGTAAGCCGCAATCCCATAGCGGAATCGAGGGCAGGAAATTTCTTGAATCTCGGCTCCCAGATCTTTGAGGTGATCGATCGCCGCCCGAATCGTTTTCTCGACTTCTGGATCTAACCCGTCGCCAAAGGTTTCGCGAATCACACCGACTTTTTTGCCTTTGATGTCAGGCGTGAGAAACTGCGTATAGTCCGGGACTTCAACCTTGAGACTCGTGGCATCTTTGGGATCATATCCGGCGATCGCGTTAAGCAAAATTGCAGTATCTTCCACCGATCGACCAAAGGGACCAATTTGATCGAGTGATGAGGCAAAGGCGACTAAGCCATAGCGAGACACTAACCCATAGGTCGGCTTCATGCCCACAATCCCGCAAAACGAAGCAGGTTGTCGAATCGAACCGCCTGTATCAGATCCGAGAGACACCACACACTCATCTGCCGCGACTGCTGCCGCCGATCCACCCGATGAGCCACCCGGCACTCGTGACGCATCCCAGGGATTTGCGGTGAGTTGGTAGGCAGATGTCTCCGTCGAGCCGCCCATTGCAAACTCATCCATGTTGGTTTTGCCAACCATCACGGTGCCTACGTCGGCTAGTTTTTGCGTCACCGTCGATTCATAGGGCGGCACAAAATTTTGCAGAATTCGCGACGCGCAAGTAGTCGGAATGCCTTGAGTGCACAGATTATCTTTGATGCCGATCGGGATTCCTGCCAGCAGCCCAATCTCGTCTCCGGCGGCAATTTTGGCATCCACCTGCTGGGCTTGTTCTAGGGCACGATCGGAGGTGATGTGCAAAAAGCTGTGAATCTTCGGCTCAATGGTTTGAATTCGCTCAAGGGCTTCTTGGGTGATTTCAACTGCCGATCGTTCTTTGTGAATGAGTTGTTGATGCAACTCGCGGATGGATGCCATGCAATGTCCTCTCTGCTTCCGCGTTCAATCTTACAGTATAGGACACTCTAATCTGTATGCCTGGTAGGATAAGTGTGCAGAGGAGCTTATAAAATTGATCTTACGATCGTGATAAGCATCTTACGGGGGTCAAACGTTCGATCGCATTCCTAATACTGAATCGACTCTCATCTTTTAAGCATGATTATTCTGGTGATGGGCGTTTCTGGCTCTGGCAAAACCACTGTAGGAAAGCTGCTGGCAAGCGCTCTAGACTGGGAATTTAGAGATGCCGATGATTTTCACTCACCCAGAAATGTTGAGAAAATGCGACATGGAGTTCCGCTCACTGAAGCGGATAGAATGCCTTGGTTACACGATTTGCACACCGCTCTTAAACACTGGCTGCACGAAAATAGAAATGTGGTTCTGGCATGTTCAGCATTAAAAAATAGCGATCGCCAATCACTGCTCATCGATCACGATCGTATCAAGCTAGTCTATCTCAAAGGATCGTATTCGTTAATTCAAACGCGATTGCAAGAGAGAATTAATCACTACATGCCAGCACAATTATTAAAAAGCCAATTTGATACCCTTGAAGAACCTCTAGACGCGCTGATTGTCGGAATTGAACAGCCACCGCAGATGATTGTACAAACAATTCGATCGGCGTTGAACCTCTAGTTCAAGTCTACTGATATCCAGCAGCTTGAAGGGCGAATAAATGAGCATATCGTCCTTCAGCTTTGACGAGATCTTCGTGACTGCCCTGCTCTAATACTTTGCCCATTGACAGCACCAAAATTCTATCTGCCATGCGGACGGTGGAAAAACGGTGAGAAATTAGAATCGCCATCTGATTAGATGTCATCTCACGGAAGCGATCGAAGATTTGCACTTCTGATTCGGCATCCATTGCAGAGGTTGGCTCATCTAACACGAGAATGTCGGCTCTGGTTCGCATAAAGGCACGAGAAAGCGCAATTTTTTGCCACTGCCCGCCCGACAATTCTCGACCGCTCTTAAACCAGCGACCCAAACGAGTTTCAAACCCTTCGGGCATCTGCTCAATAAACGGAAGCGCGTTGCCTTTTTCAGCCGCCTCAAACCAGCGATCGTGATCGTCTAAATAGTTCACGTCGCCAACGCCCACGTTTTCACCCACTTTGAACTGATATTGCATAAAGTTCTGAAAAATCACGCCGATGCGCTGCTGCAATACCTCTAAATTCCACAGTTGCAAATCTAAGCCGTCGAGTAAAATGCGTCCAGAATTGGGCGTGTAGAGTCGAGTCAGCAGCTTGATGAGCGTCGTTTTGCCCGACCCGTTTTCACCCACGATCGCCAGTTTTTCTCCAGGCTTGAGATGAAATGAGACGTGATTTAAGGCGAGGTTGTCGCTACCGGGATATTGAAAGGAAACCTCCTCAAAGCGCAAGCCATCGCCCGGAATCGTGCCCCGATCGGCATATCCTTGAGGTTGGGGAATCTCTTGTTCTAAAAACTCATACAAATTAGAGAGGTAGAGACTGTCTTCATACATGCCGCCGATCGCACTGAGAATGGATGCAAACGCATTCTGCCCCTGACGAAAGACGACAAGATACATCGTCAACTCACCCAGGGTAATGGCTCCGACAATGGTTTCGACCACGATCCAAATATAGGCAAGATAAAAGGCGGTAGTGCTGACCAGACTGAGCAAATAGCTCCAGGTGCCACGACGAATGGTGAGGCTGCGATCTTCGCCATAGAGCTGATTAAAAATTGTGGTGTAGCGATCGAGGAGTGTCTGCCCTAACTGATAAAGCTTGACCTCCATTGCGGGGGCTTCATTGGCGATCAAAAACTCTAGATAATTTTGTTCGCGACTTTCAGGCGTGCGCCAGCGAAAGAGTCGAAATGCCTCGCCTGCAAAGCGCGTTTCTGCCACAAATGCTGGAACAGCCGCCACCATCAACACAATCACCGCCCATACCGAAAAATGAATCAATAAGCCGCCATAGGTGATCAGCGTCAGGGTGTCTTGCACGAGTCCAAAGGTGCGCCCCACAAGGCTAAGCGGACGGCTCGACGCTTCTCGTCTCGCCCGCGTCATCTTGTCATAAAACTCTGAATCCTCGAAGTGAGTCAAATCGAGCGTTAAAGCTTTTTCTAAAATTAGGACGTTGACTTTTTGCCCCAACAGCACCCGCAACAGCGATTGACACAGGGCTAATCCTTGTTTGCTGCCTGCCAGGATTGCAACGACGAAGGCTTCTAACGCTAAATAATGGAGGGCAGTCCATTGGTCAGATGGCAGATGCGATCGAGAAGCGATGACCACGCTATCGACAATCAACTTCCCAGCATAGGCAACGACAGCAGGTAATAATCCTGCAATGAGAGTCAGGAGTGCCAAAAATAGGGTGAGACGACGATCGGTGCTCCACACGAGGGCGATCGCCCGTCCGCAATATTGAAAAATCGAGAGAGATTGAGAAATGCCTCGCAAAGAGCGTTTGATGGGTGATGTCTGATTCATTCTTTAACGATAGCGTCTAGCCTAGTCGCGTTGGCTGCCAACTTAGCTTGACTTTATCCACCGCCGAAGCTACTTTCTCTACTCATCAAATGGATGAAGTCGAGTCTAGGGGTCGATCGCAGATTGATAGGCGATTACCTGCAAATCAATTCCTGTAATTGCGGTACCGACGACGACGGTGCTTGCACCCAACTCGATCGCCCGACGCGCCATGTCTGGAGATGCGATTCCCCCTTCACAAATCACGGGAACAGTTAGGGTTTTCACCATCTGAGTCAGCAGATCAAATCCGGGTGGCGAAAGGTGTTGAGTCTCAGCCGTATAGCCATAGAGAGTCGTTCCAACACAATCGGCTCCTGCTTCAACTGCCGCGATCGCTGCCTCCAACGAATCGACATCTGCCATCACAGGCTTATTCAAGTCGGCGTGAATCAGAGCAATCAACTCAGCAACCGTCGAGCCACCGGGACGAGCACGAAACGTGGCATCGATCGCGATAATATCGGCACCTGCTTGGGCAATTTTCACTGCATGGTGAAACTGAGGCGTGATGTAAACGTCAAACCCTGAAATCTGCTGCTTCCATAGCCCAATGATTGGTTTATCAAGGCGCGATCGGACAGCAGCTACGTGAGTTGGCGTATCGATTCTGACCCCAGCGGCTCCTTGATTGATAGCGACTTGTGCCATCGCTGCGATCACGGCTGGCTCGTGCAAGGGTGAGTCTACTGGAGCCTGACACGACACCACTAGCCCCCGCAGGTTCTGAATTACTTGAGCAAAATCAGTCATGCTACAACTCCATTCTCCGCACAGGCATAATACCAGGCTAGAGAATCTCTAACTCCGAATCCTTGTTGAGAGATGCCGATTAGCTTTTTGCTGCCTTGACCTTGCCTAACGCAAATTGACTGATCGCTCTCCAGTCGGTCTGCTCGTCGTAGCTGCTTCTCACCAGTTCTGAGCCGACAAACATCCGACAAAACAGTACGCTTTCGTCACTGCCGGGTTGAGGCGCGATCGTGATCGGCATCCGAAGTTGTTGTGGGGTCAACGTGGCGACCGATGACAGCAACCCTTTTGAGAAGTGAGAATCGTAGCCCGACTCGACACAATAGGGACGATCGCCCTTGATAAATGCCTGAAGTTTGATCACTTCTTTGCCGCGCCGCTCGACTTTCTCAAATTTGAGTTCTTCGAGATAGCCTGTGAGAGCAGACTGCTGAACGGGTGACACTTCTCCGTCTCGAATGGTGTACCACGGGCAATTATTAGAGCGATTGGCGTAAATCCATAAAGTGCTGGGGGTTTCGACGAGTCCGAGTTTGGGCTGCTTGAGCTGGTCGAGAATTTGGCTCAAGAGTTGATTTTGCTGGGCGAGAGCGGTGAGCAGTTGGGCAGTTTCGGAGATGGTTTGCATGACGAACTTCTTTTTAACTAGAACGTGCGTTCTACAAGTCTACATTTTTTATTCGTCGATCGTCATCCCCTTTAGGCTCGATCGTGCCTAAAAAGTCTGGGCACATTTCATTTCTAAGTAGCGATCGACCTTTCTAGTGAATGTTAAGGAGCCGTGTGAACCAGCCAGGTAAAGAACTTCACCCCGTCAATCCCCGTCTCCCTAACGTCCTAGAGTTGAATGGTTATTTTGTCGTGCAATTCCTCCAATTGAATGAGTGAACCATCGCCGATGACAATGTTGAACTTCACTAAAGAACGCTCAATTTGATATCCCGGCAACACTCGCACGATTTGATATTCAGTCGTTAAATCACCCGTGCCATCCCATTTGAGAAATGCCAGTTGATTCGACGCAATCTCACTCAGTTGTGAAATGAAATCCTCAATGGCATCGCTCACATTCGGGAGAATACCAGACGACATAAAGATATAACGCTCTTGTAAATCTAACGTCACACTGACTCGATAACGTCGTTCCGTTGAGCAACGCAACTCAATGGTGAACGAAATCGAGCTAGGCACGATCGTCCTAACTCCCATAGTTTTTGTCCTCTTGGTTAATTCAAAGAGGACAAAAACACTGATCTCTCAGATACTCGATAGGGGTAAAGAATGTATGCAGGATCTTGATTCCAGCCTTTCAAGATCCCATCGCAAAGCCGAGGGTGTACAATCATGAACGCCTCCTGAGTTAATTACGGTAACTAGGGATGGAAGTCCTCGGAGTCTGATTTAGCCGATCAGATTTCCGGGGCACAACTCCATCACTGCGATGTATTCTACAAGAGTTTTTGGTTTTTTGGAATGGTGAGTTTTTGAGTGGGGGCGCGTTGCCTTCGGCTCGTGCAAAGCGAATCGTTTGGTTGGGAAAGTGGGCAGCGATCGTGCATCTAACTGTACGCTAAACGCCTTACTGATACCTTCAGAGATCCTTGTACATCCCTGAAGGTCTGCCGAAAATTTCTGCCAATCACCTTGGTAAACTTAATATACGGAGAGTTTTCGTCGATCCATCCGGTTTAGAATGATATGCAGAAACTATCTACCTATTCGCCTAATTGGGGATGATGTCCAGAAACTTTCTCTCTAAAAACAACAGTCTGGACAATTTTAAATCGCCAACAGTGGAATGCGGGTTTCAGCCTCATCACTGAGGCAAACACTAACAGTGGAATACGGGTTTCAGCTTTTATCTCAAAAAATGACCGGAGTATTGGTTTAGGATAGTTAGGCAGAAACTCTCAAAATGAAAATCAGCCTAAGATCTCAAATTAGAGAATTAGGCTGAAACGATTTAATTTATCACCCTATTTTTTTCAGAGTTGCTCTTTGAACTCGTTGATGATTCTCTACCTTGTTCAGAATAGAACGATCGATCAAGTTACTCACCCGTGATCGATAATTCATCTACCCAAACTCTAGGAGCAACCCCAGATCCGGTAAATTCTAGATCTTTCTCGACATAAATAATCGACTTCAGCAGTTCGCGAATGTCACCCGCAACTGTTGCAGATTCAACGCTGGTGCGTTTGCCATTTTGCACCAACCAACCGTCAAACGGCAGCGAAAACGAGCCTTGTGTCGCCTGAACTCCCGCATGGAGAGCACTCAAGTCATCAATCAAAATCACATTATCTGCTGTGTCTAAACTGTAGTCTTGTTCAGCAGATTCACCCGGAAAAATGTGATAGAAGTGAGGACTGACCGTAATCTTAGATCCCATATTGGCATGTCCGGTGGGCTGAGTGTTGAGCCGTTTGGCAGTGCCAGCACTGTGCAAAAAACCCGACAAAACGCCATTCGTGATGAGCGGAACGCGACGAGTCGGAGTGCCTTCCCCGTCAAAGGTGCCAGCGCCCACATTTTCGGGGTGCAGAGCATCATCACAGAGAGAGAGCAGTGGCGATGCAATCTGAGTGCCCAACGATTCGGGGGTTGAGAGACTTTGCTTATCGAGAATACTCTGAGCATTAAACAAGTTAGAAAACGCCCCAATCAAACTGAGAATTGCTT
The DNA here is from genome assembly GCA_965277365.1 of Phormidesmis sp. Lineage (GTDB taxonomy): Bacteria > Cyanobacteriota > Cyanobacteriia > Leptolyngbyales > Leptolyngbyaceae > Phormidesmis_A. The sequence continues at coordinate 883,094 of CBDICO010000013.1, forward strand.
CAGGCGAAAACACGACGCGATATTTGCCCGTTTTCACCTTGTCGTAATTGAGGTGACTAATCGTTTTATCAGCCGCTTCTTTGAGACAGCCGCTAATATCTAACTCGTCTAGCCCATGACTGACTCGAAATGCGCCAGCGCTACGGGGCTTTCTGCCTTCTTCCTCAGTTTTAGTGTAGAGATAAAGCGAGGCAAACGAATGACCTTCATTGCGGACTGCCCCATCGCTGTTGAGATAGAAGCGATCGATATCCCTCTGCGCCAACCCGTTATAAGGAACGCCCTTGATCGCAGGATGCGCCGCCAATAGTTCTTTTTCTGCCTCAACCAGCGTTTCTAGCAGTTTAGACACAGGCGCTTGAGGAGTCTTAACGTCAGAATGGGGAGCCGTGGGAGCCGTCGCTTCAGGACTGAATTCAGGCACGTTTTCCTTCACGCCAAAGAAACTGGCTTCGTGAGCTGTTTTTAATGCGAGTTCCAGCCCGATCGGGTCAACATCCGTCGTCGAAGTCACCCCAACCGAGTTGTGATCATTCCAAACGCGAACGGTGACGCTCGATCGCTGAGATGCCTTCATCTGCTGAGGCTCACCCAGATCGACCTGAACGCTGGTTTCGTCGATCGCTGACCCATACACATCATATTTTTTGATGCCCAACTTTTGAGCCGTCTCTCTTGCCGAAGCCGCAATGTCATCAATTTTAGGCATAAGAAATCCATTTCGTAATTTTTCCAAATCCCGTAGAGACGTTCCGGTGGAACGAATACGCAAACGTCTCCGCCCACGAGGTGTTAAACACAACAGTTATCGTCCGCCAACCGTAATCGAATCGACCTTGATATGAGGTTGTCCAACCGTGACGTAAATGCTGCCACTCACCGATCCGCAGAATCCAGCCGCTAACCCCAAATCGTTTGAACACATCGAGATTTTGTTCATGATTTCGGTCGCTTCGCCAATCAGAGTCGCGCCTTTGAGAGGCTTCGTAATTTTGCCATTCTCGATCAAATACGCCTCGTCTACCGCGAAGTTAAACTGTCCAGTCGAGCCAACGCTGCCGCCGCCCATTTTTTTGCAATAGATGCCTTTCTCGATCGACGCAAACAATTCATCAACCGAGTAGTTACCCGGCGCGATGTAGGTGTTCCGCATCCGACTCGCCGCCGCGTAAGTGTAGCCTTGACGACGACCGCTGCCTGTGCGAGGGTTGCCCGTGCGAACCGATCCAGCGCGATCGGCGATGAAGTTTTTCAGAATTCCATTCTCAATCAAGAGAGTCCGTTGAGCGGGCATTCCTTCATCGTCCATGTCGATCGTGCCAAACGCATCGCTCGTCATGCCTTCATCCCAAGCGGTGAGATTTTCGTGAGCAATCTTCTCGCCTTTCTTCTCAGCAAACGGCGTAGTCTTGCGCTCAATTTGCGTCGTCTCCAGCAAGTGACCACACGCTTCGTGGAAGATCACCCCGCCAAACTCGTTTGCCATCACCACCGGATAGTTGCCTGACTCCACATAGTCGGCGTAGAGCATCTTCGAGGCAGAATCCGCGACTTCTTCGGCATCTTTGGCATACGTCCAGGTTCTCAAGAAACCGGGTTCGCTGGTGCTGCCGACTCGCTTGTTGATCGACGATCGTTGCTCACCATCGGCACACAATAGACTATAGCCGACAGACTGCGCTAGTCGAATGTCTCGCGCAAACGTGCCATCGCTAGAAGCCACCAAAATCTCTTGCCAATCTCGGAAATAGACGGCACGACGAGACTGGACAAACTTGGCTTGAGTCGCCAACTCACCGTTCGCGGCTAATAAGACATCGCCCATTTCGCGCATTGAGCTACAGTCTGCCAACCACGATTCTTTGCCTTTTTTGACCGCGTAATCTCTCAACAACTCCAGGTTGATTTCTGGCACATAAGAATTGGGAGCAGGAAGCTGCAACCCCATAATCGATAAGCCTTTTTCCAGGGCGGCTTTGAGACCACTGAACGATAAATCGTTGGTGCTGACATAGCAATCGGCTTTGCCGCGAAACACCCGCACCCCAGCACCCGTCGAGAGACGCGGCGAAATGCTGGTAATCGCGTCGTCTTCTGCCATGCAGCTAATATAGTTAACTCGCTCTAGAAAAAACTCAATAAAGTCGGCACCTGCCGCACGTCCCAATCCCAAAAGAGTGGATAGCGGAGCCTCCCAGGTTTCATCGAAACGATCGGGCGTTGACTGATAGGTCAACTGGGGCAGTTCTTTGGAGATCAATAGGGTGGGGGATTGCATGAAAAGCCTCTCTGCTAGGACTGTTGAGACAGTGATTCATCTATTGTAACGGGATGCACCGAGACGGGTGAGGCGGAATTCCCTACTGAGTGGTGCGGGACTCAGAAAGTAATTTTTTGACAGGGGTGCATAACCCGATCGCGCCATCCCTATTGAGTGAATGTAAGAGGTTCACGCCTCACAAACACACTCACCTCAAGGAAAACTGCAATGAAACTCGTCAAACTATCTAGCTCTTTGGTTCTCGCATCGGCTCTGTTCACTTCATTACTTCCAGTTAGCGCGGTTCGGGCAGATGATAACTCGGCTCTGTTTGGTCAACTGGCAGGCAAGATTCAGTGTAGCGATGTGGGGTTAGGCTCTAACACTCAAAACAATCACGGTGGCTCTAGCTCGGCTCGCAACAACTCGGCTTCTAGCAGCAGTTCGGCTTCGGGCAAAAATGCTAGCGGTCAGTCGAGCAACAGCAGTAACAAAGATGGCGGTGGCGGTGGCTTTAACCTGTTTGGCATCATCGGCGCAAGTGGGAGCGGTCAAGCTCAGAGCAATGATTCAAGCTCTTCTAATAATTCAAGCTCTTACAATCGTGGTAACGCATCTAATCAAGCGAGTGGATCGCGTCAATCCAGTTCTTACAATCGTGACTCCTCTACCGTTGTGGTTGGGAAGGACTGCGATTCTAACAACGCTGCTGCTGCTGTTGTGATTACAACATTGGATACGAATAAGACTGCGAAAGAGATGAACTCTGAGAACAACTCGACCTCAAGATATGGAATTGATGCTCAAATCAAAATCAATGATAGCAACAACAAAACTGCGGTTGATTTATTTGACGCTCAACGTCGATCGGGTGCTGTCAACAATCTAACCCAGTGGTACACACCCCAACACTAAACAAATACCGAGTTCTGAACGAAAAACCCTTAGAACTCGTCACATCATCCACTCACTGAGACCTGTAGGAGTACTGAATGCGGTACTCCTACTTTTCTTGCGATTGATCAAGAGGGGGCGATCGAAGTTCGATAGTCTCTAAGGACTCAATATAATGTTTGGAAAAACTGGACTATCACTATGACTGACATGGCTTAATAGACACCTGGCTTTAACCTGTGACCAGTGTGAAGAATCGTTATTTGAAGCGTCTGAAGTCGATAGAATTCAAGCGGCACTGTCAGGTCTCGATCGTGCAACGGTTGAACTGACCACTCGTCACTCATAGCAACTCCCATCCCTCGTAAACGCACAAAAAATGTGAGTCTGCCATAGCAAACCCACACTCTCTATCAGTAAAAATTAGACGGCTGCGAGTTCAGGCAAAGGGCGCTTGCTGCTGCGGATATCCGCGATCGCTTTCGCATAATCGTGATTAGGTGCATTAAAGACGGCGGAACCTGCGACGATCGCATTTGCGCCTGCTTCAATCACTTGCCAGGTGTTGTTTGCCTTTAAGCCACCATCAACTTCGATCCAGGGGTCGAGACCGCGCTCATCGCACATTTGGCGCAGCTTGCGAATTTTGGGCACCATCCCCGGAATAAAGCTCTGACCGCCAAAACCAGGGTTAACGCTCATAATCAGCACCAGATCACACAAGTCAAGCACATACTCAATTAGCTCTAAAGGACTGCCGGGATTCAGCACAACCCCTGCTTTTTTGCCCAATTCTTTAATTTGACCCAGGGTGCGGTGCAGGTGGGGAGACGCGTTGTGTTCAGCGTGAACGTAGATGTGATCAGCACCCGCTTTTGCAAAATCTGCGACATACTTTTCTGGCTCGACGATCATCAGGTGAACATCGAGAGGCTTTTGAGTCACGGGACGAATCGCTTCTACAATCAAAGGACCGATCGTAATGTTGGGGACAAAGCGACCATCCATCACGTCAACGTGAATCCAGTCGGCTCCAGCTTCATCAACTTTGCGGATTTCTTCTCCAAGGCGGCTGAAGTCGGCAGACAAAATCGACGGAGCAATGACGATCGACTTCTGGGTTGTCATGATGGCTTGTACTCTTTGACTACTTAAATTTGTGTTCAGTTTAACAAATTGTGAATATTTTCCCTCATTTCTGGGGAGGAACTTTGCAAAATTTTAGTGATAAATTCATCAGCTTCTTACCGATCAAGAGAATATAGACGTTGGCATGGGAGCGAAATTTTGTGAGACGGATTTATAGACTAGGATGGCTGGCGTGTGGAATCACAATTTGGATGGGATTGGCAGGAGGCGTTCGCGGTGCTGCGATCGAGGAGTCGTCGATCGCCCAAGATGGCATTGATGCTTACAAGCTGCAACAGCCGCCTTACAACCTAACCGGGCGGAAAATCGCGATCGGGCAAGTTGAAATCGGACGACCTGCACGTTTTGGCTTAGACAAAGCCGCAAACAGCAATCAGGTAGTCTCGATCGTGCAGGCGTTTTTTCGGGATCAACCTGCCAAAAGCAACACCAACCTAGACACTCATGCCGCCCAAGTCGCTAGCATTCTGATCGGCAACAGCAAAGCTCTTAAAGGAGTCGCACCCAATGCTAGGCTCTACGCTTCTGCGGCGGCAGTTCCCCATCAGGGCGGACAGGTGGAAGAGTGTCTGTCTACCCAATATCTAGCCCTGCAAAATGGCGGCGACGTGCGGGCGATTAATTTCAGCTTTGGGGAAGCCCTTCAGCAAGACCCGCGACCCAATGCCAAACTCGATGGCAACGCGCTGCTAACGCTGTGTATCGACTGGTCAGCGCGAGTTCACGATGTGGTCTATGTGGTGGCAGGCAATCAGGGCAAGGGCGGCATTCCAATTCCGACTGACAACTTTAATGGCATGAATGTTGCCTTCACCACGCGGCTGGATGGGGTGTATGCCAAAGTTGATTTTTCTAATATTGGCGATGTGGCTCCACGAATTTTAAAGCGCAACGATGGGGTCGAAACCGATTTAGGAGGACGACGGGGAATCTCGCTGGTGGCTCCTGGAAATAACGTGTTGGTCGCAAATTTAGAAGGCAAGCAAATGACCTCGATCGGCACCAGTTTTGCTGCACCGCACGTCACCGCAACGGTGGCATTATTGCAGGAGTTTGGCGATCGCCAACTGCGAGCTAACTGCAAACGTGGCACAGGCTGCACCCTCCCGTGGGGACTCGATGCCCGTCGTCATGAAGTGATGAAAGCCGTGATGATGAATTCGGCTGACAAAATTAAAGACAACGGCAATGGTCAATTTCTAGGAATGACCCGCACAGTACTAGAGAAAAATAATCAAACGTGGCTAGAGTCGGATGCGTACAAAAATTCTAAGGTGCCGCTCAACATTCAGATGGGGGCAGGAGAGTTGAATGCGTTTCGCGCCTATCAGCAATTTAGCCCCGGTGAGTGGAAACCCAACCAGTCTGTGCCCTCGATCGGGTGGGATTATGGCAAGGTCAATGCAGAAAATCTGACATTTCAGGATTATGAGTTACAAAACCCATTGCAGCAGGGCAGTTTTGTGGCGTTGACGCTGGTGTGGGATCGGTTAGTAGAGTTAAACGATCGCAATCGCAACGGACAGTTTGATGCAGGCGAAGGATTCATTGATCGCGGACTTAACAATCTTGACCTTTATTTAATGCACGTCGAAGAAACTGATATTCGTAAAAGTGTTGCGTCATCTACGAGCGACTTAGATAGTGTGGAGCACATCTTCCATCCAGTTCCGGCGACTGGGCGCTATAAAATCCGGGTACAGTTTCGCCAAAAAGTTAATCAATCCATCCAACCCTATGCCCTCGCCTGGTGGACTGTTCCTGCGTCACCAAAACCGTAACCAACCTGACCGGAAATTGTAGATGCACTAGCGTAGCGAGTAGAGACAAGATACTTCGTTATGAGAACGTCACCGATGAGCAACTTTTTATTCACCCGGATTAGCATTGCAGTCTTAGCCGCGATCGTCACTTTAACCTCGGTCAGTTGCTCAGGGGCGGCAAGCTCAAATCTGAATCCGAAACCGTCTCAGACTCCTACTACAAAACCCGTTGCTTCTAAACTCATGGTCAATCCTAACCTGGTCGAGGCAAACACTCGCTTTAGCTTCAAGCTGTTCTCAGAAATTCTGAAGCAAGACGGCAAAAAGAATGTGTTTGTGTCGCCTTCGAGCGTCGCGATCGCGCTTTCCATGGCTTATAACGGTGCCAATGGTGAAACCCAGCAAGCGATCGCTCAAGCGCTAGAAATGCAGGGAATGAGCCTGTCAGACATCAATCAATCAAACGCCAATCTCAAAACCAGTCTCGAAAGCAGCGATCCCGCCGTGCAGTTGACGATCGCGAATTCACTTTGGGCAAGAAAGGGCGTTGATTTCAAGCCAGAATTTATTCAACAGAATCAGGCGTTTTATGATGCCGAAGTGAAGTCACTCGATTTTGCCGACCCGTCAGCCCCTAATCAAATTAATGGCTGGGTGAAGAAAAATACGCAAGGCAGAATTAGCGAAATCGTCGATCGTATCAATGCCGACCAGGTGATGTTTTTGATCAACGCCATCTATTTCAAAGGCAAATGGATGAATGAATTTGATAAAAGTCAGACCATTGATCAACCGTTCACTTTGGCAAATGGTCACGAAAAACAGCACCCGATGATGTCGCAAAGAGGCGAGTATCGCTACACCGAAAATCAGCAGTTTCAAGCGGTGAGTCTCCCCTACGGCAAAGGGCGCACCAGTCTATATGTTTTCCTGCCGAAGCCAAATTCTAATCTTGCAGAGTTTCAAAAAACGCTGACGGCTGAAAATTGGCAAGCCTGGATGAAAACGTTTGGTCAGCGAGAAGGCTCGATTCATCTGCCGCGCTTCAAGATGGAGTATGAAACCCAACTTAAAAAATCACTCTCAGCGCTGGGGATGGGCATCGCATTTGACCCCTCTAAAGCAGATTTTTCCAATCTCAGCACGACCCCAACTCGCATTGATGAAGTCAAACACAAAACCTTCGTCGAAGTGAACGAAGAAGGCACCGAAGCTGCCGCAGTGACATCCGTGGGTATTCGAGCCACCTCTGTCCGAATAGAGGTTGCCCCCTTTTCGATGACGGTTGATCGTCCTTTTTTCTGCGCGATTCGAGACAACAAAACGGGCGAGATTTTATTTATGGGGGCGATCGTCGATCCAATTTAATTAAAATTGCTTATCCTTTTCCGACTGAACCAGCTATTCTATTAGCGGAGTGCTTTACATAGGTCAAACCGTTGCACTGTCTCCGTTCTCAGTGGCTAAATCTGGTCAGTCTCATGCAATCAAATTCTACAGATCGCGATCGTGGCTTCAAATCATTTTCGTTACGCCGTTTGTCAGCCCCTGGCGGCTGGCTTTTATTGACTGGAGGCACGATCGGGCTGCTGTTTTGGAACGGTCGCTTAGTCGTAGCAACCGGAGCCGGAGTCGCGGTGATGCTGCTGGTTTACCTCAGTCAAGACGGCAATTGGAAAGCCCCCTGGTCAGACGTGCAGAAGGCTTTGCAAGGCTGGAATCAGCCATTTCTTTTAGCCGTAGCGAGTGGCAGTACAGCAACCTTTGGAATTTATCTTGCCGCCTCTCTCTGGGCTGAAGTCGGTAGCCCTTGGATTGCAACCGGAATGATCTTGCAGCAAACCGCCACGATCGGAACCTTGGGACTGTTGATCTGGCAGATGGTCAACCGTCAAGCAAGCCGCCCCACCACTCGCTTTAACCAAACGTTAGATGATTTAACTGACGGCGACCCGCTCAAGCGATTGATTGCCGTGCGGCGGGTGACTGACACGATCGAGCAACAGAGCGATCGCGCCCAAAAGCGCCAGATGGCAGATTATCTCCGCGTGATGCTGAGTCGAGAAGACGACCCGATCGTCCGAGATGCTGTGCTTGAAGGATTGCAGTCTCTCGACATTATTCGTAGTCTGCCTGAGAGTCAGGTGCAAGCGATTAAAACCCCGATCGCGCTTCAGCGTTCTGCAATCAAAGCTCGAAGCCACAATCCGGTGTAGCTAGCTTGTCAAAATCAAATGCTCGTCCAGTGTGCCGTTTACCACAATTAATGATCTTGCTACTTAGTAGTAAGTCAGACCTGAATTACCGAACGTCTAGTTAGATCAAGAATATTGACCCCGTTCCGTTCTAACATTGCTTCGAGTTTTTCATCTCCATGCTTTTTACAGTATTCGTGTTCGGCATCAGTCTACTCGCAAAAATCACTAAAAAAGGGCGCATTGTATTGCACCCTAGTTCGTAAGTAATTTGGTTACAAAGTCGTCAAATCCAAAGCTTTGTTAGCTCTTGGTTTGCACTTCTCCAACCTTGGCGGCTGGCTCATCTGCGCTTAGTTTCCGAGGAGTCGAGACATTTGCCGATGAGATATCGCTCCAATCGGTGTGAAAAACGCCTTCCTTATCGGTTCGCAAATAGGTGTGAGCACCAAAATAGTCGCGCTGTGCTTGAGTGAGATTTTGAGGCAACCGATCTCGCCGATAGCTATCAAAATAATCTAACGAGGCACTGAAGGCAGGAACCGCGATTCCCATCTTCGCCGCTTGTGAAACCACTTCTCGCCAAGATTCTTGCTTGTCCAGAATGGTTTGCTTAAATTCAGTTGCTAACAGCAGGTTTGACAGATTGGGATCTTCGTTGAAGGCATTTTTGATTTTGTCTAAGAATCCAGCCCGAATGATGCAGCCACCCTTCCAAATACGCGCACACTCGCTCAAGTTGAGGGCATAGCCGTAAGTCTTAGAAGCCGCACTCAGCAACGCCATTCCCTGCGCGTAAGAGCACATTTTGGAGCAATAAAGGGCATCGCGCACCATGTCAATAAAGGCTTTTTTGTCTCCTGTAAACTGAGCGATCGGACCCGCTAAAGACTTAGAAGCTTCCACCCGCTCGGTTTTATAAGACGACATAATGCGAGCCGTGATCGCCGCAATAATGGTCGGAATCGCAACCCCCTGTTCGAGCGAGTCAATCACAGTCCAGCGTCCAGTGCCTTTCTGTCCGGCAGCATCAAGGATTAACTCCACGATCGGATGCCCCGTATCCGGATCAATCCGCGTGAAAATATCCGCCGTAATCTCAATCAGATAAGAATTGAGTTCGTCGGTGGTGTTCCACTGAGTAAAGACTTTGTGTAACTCGTCGTGGTTTAAACCGACAATGTTTTTGAGCAGATCATAAGCTTCTGCAATCAGTTGCATATCGCCATACTCAATGCCGTTGTGCACCATTTTGACATAGTGACCTGCCCCACCCGGACCGATATAAGTGACGCAAGCCCCATCGTCAACTTGAGCCGCAATCTTAGTCAAAATCGGCTCTAAATATTCATAAGCCTTTTTAGTGCCTCCGGGCATCAAACTTGGACCGTTGAGTGCGCCTTCTTCACCTCCACTCACCCCCATGCCGATGAAGGTAAACTTGGCTTCTTCGAGGTGACGAGCGCGACGGGCAGTGTCGGTAAACAGCGAGTTGCCTCCATCGATCAGGATGTCACCTTCATCAAGAAGGGGGGTCAGTTGGTCGATCACCGCATCGACGGGGGCACCCGCCTTCACCATGATCAAGATTTTACGAGGACGTTCTAGAGACGCGACGAATTCTTCGATCGTATAAGTCGCGACTACATTTTTACCCTGCGCCCGTTGTTCCATGAATGCGTCAGTCTTCTCACGAGAACGGTTGTAGACGGAAACGGGGAAGCCATTGCGCTCAACATTCAGCGCCAAGTTTTCGCCCATCACTGCAAGACCGATTACGCCAAAACTTTGTGCCATAAGACTCTCTGCTAACTCTGTATATGCTGGGGCTGAAAACTACCATCACGGTAGCTTGATCCCGCAAAGATAGCCTGGAAGATTAGATTAAGACTCTAGCTTTAGAAGGGATGAGGGAGGAAAAATGCGTATACCAGCGCAATCGTTTGAGGAAACCGTGACAGAAATATGTGAAGTTTCTGTGAAGCCCAGTTTATGAAGGATTACTCTATTGCGATAGAGAACTCTAGTCGATAAAATTTGGTGATCCCCAGATAGTCGGTCTGCAATTGACATGGAAACTGCAAAGCCCGTTCCCCAAGAAGTTGTTCAGCAGGTCGCTGACTACTTTAGTGTCTTAGGTGAGCCGATGCGCCTCCGAATTCTTAATCTGCTGCGAGACGGCGAGAAATGCGTTCAGGACTTAGTGAACGGGATGGATACGAGTCAGGCAAATGTCTCAAAACATCTGAAGGTGATGCTGCAAGCCGGAATTTTAACCCGTCGCAGCAAGGGCACCCTAGCTTATTACAGCGTTGACGATGATTTGACGTTTGAGCTTTGCAATTTAGTGTGCGATCGTCTCGCCTGCCGAATCGAAGAACAAGCCAAATCTTTTCGGGCGTTCAGTTTGACAAGCAAACGATAAGGATCTTGCGTACACAATAAGACCACTGCTGCCGTTGTCCGTTGGTTTCGACTGCGCTCAACCCACTAATCGCATATTCAGGGCTGAACGAATCCGAAGCCCGATCTATCAATGGGACTTAATTAGGCAATGGGACTTAATTAGGCTGAAACTCTTAAAAGCTTTTCTGTAAACCTGCACGAAGCTCGAAACCTACTTCACATCAATCTTGGCAAGCGTCACGCCCGTGTAGTAATGCCCCATAATTTGCTGATAATTTAAGCCTTGCTGTGCCATGTTATAGGCTCCCCATTGGCTCATGCCCAGCCCGTGACCAAACCCAGACCCATTGACGATAAAACTGGGTTCCGGTTGATTAGTGCTCTTAGAGGCAACTTGATTGGCTTGAGGAGAAATCGAGAAAAAGGTGCTTTTTAAGCCGAGCGCAGATTGCAGCTTCTCTCCACTGATGGTAGTACTTCCTTTATCACCTGTTAGCCTCATCGTGACAACTCGATTACAGGAAGGTGTGCCTCGCTCAATTTTCACCTCGCGAACTCGACCCACTCCTGGGACAAGGCTGCTCAACTCGCTCTGGCTCACAGATTTGCTCCACTGATAGACGGGAGCGCCTTGATCGTAGTTATCTTTGACCGATCGTAGATAGGGCAATGGCTGCATCCAGACATCTTCGACGTTCTCAGTGCAGCCACCCGACGACGAGTGAAAGACTGCCTCGACGATTTGCTGGTTGTAAGTGAGCACCTGACCTGCGGTTGCATTCACCGCCATCTGAGTGCCGCTCGACTCATCTTGCACGCCACGATAAACCTGCCACTTTGTGGTGTCGCCCAAGTCATAGACGGCGTTGGCTGAATATTGGCGTTTATGCAATGCATAAGAACGGGCAACCACTGCCTGAGCCTTCAGTGCTTCTTGAGGCCAATTGCCATTCATCTCACCGCCCAAAACGCTGTAAAGATATTGCTCTAAATCAACATAGTTGACCGCCGTGAGTCCTTGTCCAGCAGGGGCTAGATAGGCGCGACCGCGATACCAGCGATCGCCGATCCACACCACTCCGCCGCCTGTTGGCACAATCCAGAGTCCGCCTGATCTCCAGTTGTTAATCGTGACTCCTCCCCCCGATGCCTGAGCCGTAAAACCATTCATGCCCTGGATTGCACCGAGAGAGTGTCCGGCTGAATCTTGAATCATGGCGTTAGTCGAGCTACCGACATTGACCTGTCCAACTCCTTGTTTGATTAGCACTCTCAGATCGAGGGCGGCTGATGCAGGGGCGATCGTCACGATCCAAATTAGAGCGGTGAGCCACCAGCCCCGTCCTGTCGTGAATTTTAGTTTAGACAACAGAAATGAGACGATCGAGGGAGATAGCATGTTCTAAAAAGTCCTTGTAGGTTCAACCATTACAGATCTCGACGCTGGCAATGCTAAATCTGGATCAAATTGCAGTGAGATCAAATTGCTAACGTTGCTTAATATAGGCGAATTCATCAGGGGTCGCGCTATTAGAATTTCTTAGTTAATCTAGAGGATTATGTCAGAAGTTCGGTAGTTAGAGTTAGGAAGTCGGTATTTTCGGATACTTGCCCTACATATAGCGTCATCATGATTCGTAAAGTTTAATTCTCACATTAGAAAAATCTTTAATCATTCTCATCACAGGTTGCATCGACCCTGATTTTGGCGCTAAGTTCCCTGGGTTGCACCCCAACGATCGACAGACGAAGTACCATGAGATGAAATGACGCACCCCACAAAATTAGGTTAATTGAGCCTTGCAGATTACGTTTTTAGGAACTAGCTCTGGTGTGCCAACACGAGCACGCAATGTTTCTGCGATCGCCCTCCGGCTGCCTCAACGGGCAGAAGTCTGGCTGTTTGACTGTGGAGAGGGCACTCAGCACCAGTTGCTTCGCAGTGATTTGCGAGTGAGTCAGATTCGTCGCATTTTTGTCACCCACATGCACGGCGACCACACGTTTGGCTTGATGGGGTTGCTTGCAAGCTGCGGTCTAGCCGGAAATCCGGAGCGCATTGATATTTATGGTCCACCCGACTTAGACGACTATTTGAGGGCATGTAGCCGCTATTCTCAAACCCATTTTTCTTATCCAGTCAAGGTGCATACCGTTAAACCGGGCGTGGTGTTTGAAGATGAAGAGTTTTCGGTAAGTTGTGCGCCGCTCAAACATCGAGTGCCTGCCTTTGGCTATCGCATCACTGAAAAAGACCGTCCGGGGCATTTTGAGGTCGAGAAAGCCAAAGCTTTGGGGATTCCATCGGGTCCTCTTTATGGGCAGTTGAAGCGCGGGGAATGGGTGACACTTGCCAATGGGCGGAAAATCAATGGCGCAGAGTTATGTGGTCAGACAGAAGTAGGTCGCAAAGTCGTCTATTGCACCGATACGGTCTATTGCGAGAGCGCGATCGAACTGGCACAGGATGCAGACGTGTTGATTCATGAAGCCACCTTTGCCCATCAAGATGCAGAATTAGCCTATCAGCGACTGCACTCCACTTCGACAATGGCGGCTCAAGTCGCGTTGACCGCCCACGTTAAGCAATTGATTCTGACGCACTTCAGCCCTCGCTATGCGCCAGGAAACCCGATCGAGCTAAGAAACCTGCTAGAAGAAGCCCGTTCGATCTTCCCAAATACTCAGCTCGCGTCTGACTTTTGGACTTACGAGGTTCCGCGTCGGCTCGCTAAAGGAGTTCCTGCAAACGTGTGAGCGGCAAGGGCATACCTCACTATGGCACTTTGGGGAAAAGCTCCTTTTTGTCAATAAGCCCTTTAAGGAAGTGGCATTCCAATCTGACTTAAATTCAGGGCGTGTCCCCCAGTAATCAGGTAAACCGGATTCGCGATCGACCCCACCTGCCGAGTTAGCATTCCTAACCGATCGCGAAAGGTGCGTCCGATCGGATAGGCAGGCACAACCCCCCAACCCGCCTCTTCTGCTACCAAAATCACATCTGACGAAGCGCCTATCAGACTTTGCAGTAAGACTTGCAGAGTTTCTTGCCAGGTTGTCTCATCCTGCTCTAGCAAATTTGCCAGCCACGTTCCGAGCGAATCTACGAGCAGACAATTCGCCGAAGTTGCAGATCGCAGAATCGTAGATAGCTCGATCGGAACGTGTAGCGTTGTCCAATCAGACGGGCGGCGGAGACGATGCTTGTCGATGCGGGCTTGCCAGTCTCGATCGGTGGGGTCTACCTGAGAAGTCGCGATATATAGGACTGATTTACCAGATTGAGCGGCTAAATGTTCTGCCCATTCGCTTTTGCCCGATCGAGCTGGTCCGGTAACTAAAATAATTTGGCGCGACATGAATCAAATTAGAGATTACGACTTGGGAGAGGTGCGCGATCGCACTGAAACTAACTAAATTAGCAAATGACTCTCATGAGTTCTTTAAGTTAAGTGTCATTCACTAGCGATCCCTCTGCCTTGAACGACTCCCCAAAACTTTTGATGCGTTATTTACCTTTGTTGCTGTTGCCGTTATTGGCAATATCAGCTTGTGACTCCGCTACCCGCAGTGAGACGGCACCGACGCAAACAGGCGCTCCTCAGCAATCAACCCCTCACCCTGCCCAAGTCAAAACCGAAACCCTTTCTCCTCAGCCGATTCGGGTCACTCTCAGTCAACTTCCGCCGCCCTACGCGAGTGAGAGCGCGTCTAAGTCTCCCCAGATCGTGCCGATTCCTCAAGACCCAGTGCTGCAAGTGCCACCAGGATTTGTGGTTAACGTCTATGCAGAAGGGTTGGATCATCCGCGCTGGTTGGCGTTGACTCCTGACGGGGATGTGCTAGTGACCGAGACGCGCCAAAATCGAATCCGACGATTGCGCGACACAAACGGCGATGGCGTTGCGGATGTCGAAGAAACCTTCGCCACTCCCAGTAATGGACTTAATCAGCCATTTGGCATGGCGTTTGCAGGGAATTCTTTCTTTTTAGGAAACACCGACGCAGTGCTGCGGTTCCCTTATCAAAAAGGGCAAGGGCACATTACAGGCACAGGTCAACTGATCGCCAAACTTCCAGCAGACGGCTATAACAATCACTGGACGCGCAACGTTGTCACTGCACCAGATGGGAAAAAACTGTATGTCTCGATCGGGTCTGGCACCAACGCCAGTGAGGAACCCGCACCTCGCGCTTCGGTGCAAGTGATGAACTTAGACGGGTCGGGTCGCCAAACCTTTGCCTCTGGTGTGCGAAATCCCGTCGGACTTGACTTTCAGCCTCGCACAGGCGAACTTTACGCCACCATCAACGAGCGAGATGGGTTAGGCGATAACTTAGTGCCAGACTATTTGACGCGGCTGCGATCGGGCGAGTTTTATGGTTGGCCCTATGCCTACTTGAGCCGCGATCGACTTGATCCCCGCCTCACACAAAATGGTAAAAGTCTCCGCCCCGATCTGGTTGCCAAAACCCGCACTCCCGACGTGTTATTTGCAGCCCATTCTGCTGCATTAGGGCTGCAATTTTACAATGGCAAAACCTTTCCAGAAAAGTATCGAAATGGCGCATTTGTCGCTTTTCGAGGCTCCTGGAATCGCAGCCAAGGGACAGGCTACAAAATCGTCTTCGTGCCCTTCGACGCTGAGGGACGATCGCAGGGATATTACGAAGACTTTTTGACTGGCTTTCTCACCGATCCGACCGTGCCTACCACTTGGGGCAGACCCGTCGGACTATTAACGCTCCCTGACGGCAGTTTGTTGATCACTGAAGAAGCCAACAATCGCATCTATCGCGTGCAATATCAGGGGTGAAATGTTTCTGGAGGCGAGATGCTCACCTTGGCATCTGATGGCGGTGAGTGCGTTTTAGAAGAGGGAGTGATTTGAGAGGAATCCAGATCAAGAGCGCCAGGAGCAGCGGGTGGAGCCGATTGTCGAGACAGCCAAAATAGCCCTCCTGCCATCAAAGCGGCATAGCCGATATATAAATGCACAGGCTGAACGGCGAGTCCTCGAATGCCGATCGCTTTCGCTGGCGGATGATACCAGGTCGGCAAAATCGCTTTCTCAGGGTCAGGTTTAGAAAGCGATGCCAATAAGCTAGAACTGTCTATCTCCAACGCCTTGCAGATGCGCTGAACAAACCCCCGTAGATAAATGTCTTCAGGGAGGTGAGCACCCTGTCCAGCTTCTAGGGCTTGAATTTGATGCACAGGCACGAGGGTTTTGCTGTGCAGTTCTGCAAGTGACATCGATCGAGCTAGCCGTGCCCGTTTAATCTGCTCCCCCAACGTCTGCAATTGATCGCCTCGTTCTTGAACTGCTTGCTCAGCTAAGTCTGCGGCTGAGACTTTTCTACGCCCTTTTGGAGGAACAAGCTTAGCAGACGCTTGTTTTGTAATGAAGCTGACCCGATTCGCGATCGTAGGGGCACCCGTTTCAGAACGATTTTGCACAGCTTTGACGATCGCGTGAGTAGGGAACTCTGTCACGTTAGATGAGCGAGAACCCAAAGCACGCGAAAAAGCCGCTACCGGAAATTCATCTAGCTCCGGTTCTGGTACCTGGCTCTCTTTGGTTTTAGCCTCTGCTTCGCTCTGACGAATAAAGTGCCGCAGCGTCAACCGAATTGCCTCTCTCCCGATCGCTTTCATCAAAAACTGAGCGCTGGTTGTGCCCTCTGCTGCCGTTTGCTGTGCTGCGTCGAGCGATCGACGATAGACTTCGCTGCGATATAGCTCTGCCTCGATTTGACCGAGAACCGTTCGTAGATTATCTAGAGAAACCTCGATCGTCGTCTTGTTGCCTGGTAACCCAAAACAGAATGTGGTATCTTGCGCCAACATCTCCCCATCCTCGCCGTTGAATAAGACTAACTAATAAACCTTGAAGATTTGCAACGTCGCAGTTTCTTGAGACTGCTTAAATGCTTGCTTCCTTGAATGAATACTTAATTCAAGGATAAATGATGAAATCTGGACAATCTTGTACTAAGTTTCTTACAGCAAAGCCAGTTTTTATTCTTCAAGCTTCGAGAATTTTTCTCGCTTCACAGGGTGTATTTCAATGGAGAACGCGTTGCTGAAAAAAGGCTCGATCGCTCCTCAACCGTGACCAGGTGCAGCGAGTTTATCTCTTCTTAGGCATGATATTCATTGCTTTGAATAGCAAACAGATGCTAAGCCTTCAAACTTACCAGAGTATTTACCCAGGAAGAATTTATGACAGTGACCTTCAGGCTCTGATTTGAGTTTGACACTAAGTCTTTAAACTAGACAAATAGCTCTTTAATGGACAACAAGCGCCTAACTAAGAAAGGCGCAATGTCTTGAGGGACAATCGGATGAGTTCTGGTACAAAAAACTGGTATGCCATCAACGAGAGTACCGAGCGCGATCGAGGGATTCTAAAGACAGGCTTCCTTTGAGGTGAACACCCGAGCGCGACAAAAATCGAAGAAGATATCAGGACTCATCACTTCTTTTGTGATTTGTCTTTCGCGATCGGGGTGATCGGCTAATGTCCCCTAGAAGAAGTTGTCAATCAGCAGGCAAAATCTTTTTAGATTGCCGTCTAAAATGGGAAATCTTAAACCAGTACCAACCGTAAAAATAAACAAAATGGACTTTATTGCAGAACTTGAACAAAAGACGCAAGCTTTAATTGTAAGTGGAATGTCCGAATTAAAAGAGATTGAAGCGCAACAGCAACGACAAACCCAAATTGCAGAAATTGCTGAAGAGATTCGGCAGCGGCTTGTGCCTTTAGTAGAAAAGGTTGAAACCTTGATTAAGCAGTTTGCTCAACAAGCCGTCAGCAATAGCCTCACCCTTAAGCAGCTAGAGCAACAAAAAGAGACGTTAGAAGCACAGATTCAGCAGGCAGAACTGACCGCCGAAGCGAAAATTGATGAAAAACTCCTGCAAGAAGAAGAAAGGCTTCTGGCAAAACAAGACGCTGAATCCTTGAGAGAATGGAGAGTACGAGTCAAAGAGGAATTAATTGAACTGATTGAGGAGCAGAACGATTTCTATAAAGCAACGGATGTAGCCATCTCCATCAAAGGATATGCCGATGACCTCAAAGAAATTGGAGCATTAGAGGAAGTCGTCGATCATCTGATCGAGCAGATTAACCGCTACGATCGTAAAAACGACCCTGGCAACCCCGCCGCAAAATTCAGAGTCAGCTACGAAAATACGCTCAATTTTATTGTCGGTGTTGCTCATAAAAATCGACAAGCCGCTATCGACCCCCCTAGAACCGAGTTCACGTCTCGCCAAGTAAAACCTTCTAGTAGAACGACCGCCTGTGCAGGACTTAATGGAAAAGTCGTGATCGTGGGCGGTCACGATCGGTTGGAAACAGCCGTCCGAAATCGGCTCCGTCAATCAGAAGTCGAATTGGTTTGGGCGACTTCCCAAACAGGACCCGGGATCTGGGCACAGGTCGAAGCGCAACTTCCTGGCGCAGATCTTGTCATCGTCTTGACCGGATACGCGTCCCACAAGCTGACAGAGAAAGTATTGGGCGGAAAAAGCGGGAGGACACCAACCTATCTGACTACCACTGGCATGACTCGTTTAGTAGAAGCGATCGAGGTAGGGTTAAAGTCTCAGCAGCTTTCTCAGCAGCTTGGGAAATCGAGAAGTGCTTGAAACCTAACGGTGGAAGCTTTGATTCTATTTTTTAGCATTATCAAGCGAGGACAATGATCTGATGGACTGTCTTTATGCGTAGATAGGGATTAAATTCATCTCTATAATGCAAATTGCGATTTAATCCATTTCCCACGACTCATGATCCATAGCGCTAAAAACTCAAAGGTAGGTTGGCGATCGGCGTTCATTTGCTGTCTAATCGGGGCGACTTTTACGGTGTTGCCCCAACGGGTCTGCGCTCAAACGACTGAACTTCAACCGGGCAATCAGACTCAGCAGGAGCTAGACGATCTGCTGCAAAAGGGACATGAGCGAGTGGATGCCAAAGACTGGGCGACCGCGCTCTCAATGTTTCAAAGAGCCGCCGCACTAGATGAGAAAAACCCGCGAATCTTCTCTGGTATTGGTTACATTCAAGCCCAGACTGGCAACTTTCAGGAAGCGATTAGCGCCTATCAACGGGCGATCGTGCTTGACCCCAGCAATTCTGACTTTGAGTATGGGTTGGGCTTTAGTTTAGCAAGTGCTGGAAGGGATGATGAGGCAGCAGCAGCCTATCGACGCGCATCGGAATTAGATGACAAAAACTTGAACGCTTATCTCGGTCTAGGAACAGTCTTGTCACGGCAGGGTCAGTTTGATAAAGCATTGACAACCTACCGAAAAGTCATTGCGATCGCGCCCAGAAATGCGGAGGCATACGAAATGATGGGCTTGATGCTGCTGCAAAAAGAGCAGGTTGACCAAGGAATCAGCGCTCTCGAACGCGCCGCACAGTTAAACCCTCGCAGTAGCAGCATTCAAGTCAATTTGGGCATCGGTTGGCTGAGTCAGGGCGATCGCCAAGCTGCGTTAGCTGCCTTCGATCGTGCAGTCAAACTCGATCCCAGCAACAGCAAGCTGCATTTGCAAATGGGCAAAATTCTTCAAGACGTTGGAGACACAACGGGAGCATTGGCAGCTTACCAACGCGCCATTAACGTCGATTCCCAATCGATCGAGGCTCAGTTAGCGTTGGCAGATTTAGCGATCGGACAACAAGAATTTATCCGGGCGATCGTGGCATATCGAGAGGCAGTTCGGCTCGATCCCCAAAATGCCCGTGCTCATTATCAGTTAGGGATCGCTCTCAAAGCTCGCGGTCGTCGAGAAGAGGCGATCGCAGCCCTCCAAGACGCTCAAGCGTTGTATCAGCAGCAAGGCAAATTAGAAGAGGTTAAGCAGACTGAGACTGCGTTGAAGGATTTGAAGTGAGAGGCGATCGTTGCCTGAGAATAAACTCAGCGATCGCTAAATCTACCGGAGTCGTCACTTTCAAATTCGTTTCTTCACCTTCAACAATCTGCACGGGGAGATTGCACTGCTCAAACAGGGCGGCATCGTCTGTAACTTCCCAGCCGTTTTGCCGTCCTTCTTGATGACATTTTTTGAGCAGCGGCACTGAAAAACCTTGAGGCGTTTGGGCAGCCCAAAGCTGGCTGCGATCGGGCGTACTCTCAATCAGTCCTGAATCACCGACAACTTTAATCGTGTCCTTAACGGGAACGGCGGCAATGAATCCTGGACAGCTTAGAAGGGCTTGGGCACAGCGATCGAATAAGTCCGGCGTGGCTAAACATCGTGCTCCATCGTGAATTAGGACGTGTTCGGCTTCGGGAGGAAGGGCTTGCAGTCCGTTATAGACCGATTCTTGTCGCGTCGAGCCGCCCTGGATGAAGTGAACGGGCTTTGTTAGAGAAAGTTGGGTGACGATCGCTCTAAACTCATCCCAATCGCTCGGTTGCCCGATGATGCCAATCCAGCAAATTTGACTGGAATCGTCTGCGGCTAATAGCGTCCAGGCGAGAAGTGATTTTCCGAGCAAAGTCAGCAGCAGCTTGTTACGATTGCTGCCCATTCGACGACCCGACCCGGCGGCTGGTATGAGTAAATACACAAGTTTTTCCTTTAACTTTGGATTTTGGGCGTTGATTTGAATTTGGCTTACACGCAATTCCTCAAAGGCTGCCATAAAATCCAATCAATTCAAAATCCAAATCCCAAAATCGTGTGACTAGGGATATCTTCCCCTAGAATAAGAGCGAATATAGCTTTAAGAAGCGTAAAGAAACGATTATGCGAATCCTTGCCCTTGTCCCTGGTGGAATTGGCGATCAAATTCTATTCTTTCCGACTTTAGATGATCTGAAAAAAGTCTACCCTGACGCTCAGATTGATGTTGTCGTTGAGCCACGATCGCAAAGCGCCTATCGGGTTTCTAAGTCGGTTCGTGACACGATTTTGTTTGACTTTAAGGGCAGCAATAGTTTGGCAGATTTTGGCAATCTGTTGGGCGTAATGCGCGATCGTGAATATGACATCGCCATTTCGTTGGGGCAGCGCCGTGCAGTCGGGTTTCTGCTGTGGCTAACGGGAATTCCGACCAGGATTGGCTACGCAGGTGGCGGCGGAGATCTATTTCTGACAAACGCAGTCTCTCTAAATCAAGATCAGTATGCAGCACCGATGTATCACGACTTGCTGAAGGGGTTGGGCATTGATAAACCGTGTCCAGAGTTAGCGGTGAGTGTGCCTGCTAAAGATTTAGAGTGGTCAGACAACGAGCGCAAACGGCTAGGAATCCAGAATGGCGGCTATGTGCTGATTCACGGCGGGTCGAGTCATCTGGCTCAGATCAAAGGCATTGACAAGATTTATCCAGTCGAAAATTGGAACGCCATCATTCAAGATTTTCAGCAAAAGCAGCCAGATTTACCGATCGTAATCATCAAAGGTCCTGATGATAATGCGTTTGTCGCCGATCTGTTGAAAGCTGCCCCCAAGCTTAAAGTCACGACTCCTAGCAATGTGGGTGAACTGGTGGCAATGATTGCCGGAGCCAGTTTGATGCTCTGTACAGACAGTGCCCCGATGCACTTAGCGGTTGCGGCTCAGACGTTCACCCTGGCATTATTTGGTCCAACCGACCCAGATAAACTGTTGCCGAAGAGCAATCGCGTCGTGGGCATTAAGTCTCCGACGGGAAAGATGGCGGATATCTCACCGCAAACCATTCTCGCTAAAATCTGGGGTGGCTAACGTCATGACGAGACCTGCCGTTTATCTCGATCGAGATGGCGTTCTCAATCAAGAAGCGGGTTATATTCACCACGTTGAAGACCTGCACTTAATTCCGGGCGTTGCTCAAGCGGTGCGACACCTGAATGATGTGGGGCTTTTCTGCTGCCTCGTCTCTAACCAGTCGGGACCTGCACGCGGATATTATCCCGATCGTCACGTTCAAGCATTGCATGAGCGGCTGTGTCACCTCCTCGACACTGAAGCGGGAGCGCGATTAGATGCCCTTTATTACTGTCCGCATCTCAGTCCTCCTGAAGGCGGCACTCAAGCAGAATTTACGCGCTGGACAACATGGCGCAAGCCCAATACGGGAATGCTCATCGCTGCCGCCTGGGAACACGATTTAGACATCGCCCAAAGTTTTATGGTAGGCGACAAAGCCACCGATATTGATATGGCTCACAATGCTGGCTGTGTGGGAATTTTGGTGCAGACGGGATATGGCGATCGAGTCCTCAGTGGCGATTATCAACATCACGCCAAGCCAGACTATATCGCTGCCGATTTAGCTGCCGCCGTAGACTGGATTTTGCAAAAGAGAGGTTAGGATTTTTCAAGTGTAGAGACTCTAGATCGGGCTTCGGCTTCGCTCAGTCCTTGTCGTCAGGCTTCCAGTAGGTTGAGCGGAGCTGAAACCCCCAGACAGCGCAGCGAGAGATTCTCCTTTCGCGCAAGTCTCTAAGACGGCGGGAATTGATGCGATCGCACCTCTCCCGAATAATCTTGAACGGCTTGAGTAATTAATTCGTGCAGATTTACATAGGATTTTGCAAAGGGTGGTTTCCAGTTGCCCAGACCCAACACGTCGGTTGTCACCAACACTTGACCATCACAGTGAACGCCTGCCCCAATCCCGATCGTCGGAATCGTCAGTTTTTGAGTGATTTGTAATGCTAAATCAGACGGGACGTGTTCAATGACGATCGCGAATGCCCCGGCTTGTTCGAGAGCGATCGCTTCCGACAAAATGCGTTCTCCTTCGGCGGGTGATTTGCCCTGCTGCCGAAATCCTAGCTGCTGAACGGATTGCGGAGTTAGCCCAACGTGCCCCATCACCGGGATTCCTGCCCGAACTAAATGAGCTACCGTTTCAGCGATCGCTGGATAGCCTCCTTCTAGCTTGACTGCCTGTGCCCCAGCTTCCTTGAGTGCCCGACCAGCGGAATGAATGGCTTGTTGAACGCTTTCTTGATAGCTGAGAAAGGGCAGATCCACGACGAGCAATGCCTGTTTGACAGCACGACGAACAGCTTTTGCGTGGTGCAGCATTTCATCCAATGTCACAGGCAGCGTCGTTTCATAACCCAACGTCACCATCGCCAGCGAATCACCTACTAAAATCACATCCACGCCCGACTGGTCTAGAATTTGAGCAAATAGATAATCCCAGGCGGTGAGGGCAACGATCGAGCGTCCCTGCTGCTTCCACTGAATCAACTGCTGGGGCGTAACTGGCATAGGAGTCACAGACAGAAACGAAGGAAAATAAATCTAAGCAGGTAGGCTCAATCAAAAGGAAGACTCTCATCTCCTAACCCCTTCTCCCTAGGGAAAAAGGGAACCAGATTTTGGCTCCCTCTCCCGCAGCAGAGGAGTGCGGTGAGGGCATTCCCGGCATCTTATTGATTAAGTCCATCTACTTATCTTACTTTCCTTCGTCATGGATTAAACTGACTCTCTTAAGGATTGCTTTTGCTGAAGGTAAAGTGAGGTTGGCTTTGATAAGTGCTGAGACTGACCCACGCTAATCCATCAGTGGTGCCGACCCAGAGTTTGTTTCCGGTGTTGGGAGAGACTGCGAGAATCTGACTCGACGGCAAGCTGCCTACCTGACCGACGATCGCTCCATTGTAAGGATTGAGGCGAAAGAGTCCATTATTGGTGCCGACCCAAAGGCTACCTACGCTGTCAAAGCGGGCTGAAAGAACGTTGCGCCCTCGTAGTTGAGTTACCGATCGCAGAATTTGCGGGGATTGAGTCTTGACCTCTAGCAAGCCATCAAGAGTGCCTGCCCACAGCGACCCTCTAGAGTCGAGGGTAAGCGTTTGCACAACCCCTCCCGGAATGTCTGATATTTGGTTTATCACCCGCGCACTCGCCGTATTTACCTGCACTAAGCTTTCTAGCGTTCCGACCCAAAGCTGACCGTCTGCGTCTAAACTCAGCGCATTTGCACTGACTCCGGGCAGATTTTTGAGCGTCGTCATCAACAAGCCTTGATCAGGACTAATCAGCGCTAAACCCTGGTCAGTGCCAACCCATAGATAGCCTCGTTGGTCAATCAGCAGCGACAACACTCGATTAGACGGCAGCAGAAAGTTTTGGGCGGTCACTTCATTGGTTCGGGGATCGACGCGCAAGAGTCCCTCGTAGGTGCCGACCCAGATTCGTCCTACTTTGTCTTGAGCTAAGGCTCCGATCGTGTGATTTGGAATCGCGATCCGACTCAAAATCTTGCCCGTGTTGGGGTTAATTTTGGCTAAACCCTGCCAAGAGCCAACCCAAAGATTGCCCTGATAATCGGGCTGAAGGGCACTCACCCGATAGTCTTCACCGATCGAGCGTTCTTCTTGCTGTCGCTGACTCGGTAATGGAGGAGCCAGAGGGGGAGGGGCAACCGGAACGTAAGTCGGCGGTTTTTGAGGAACGGACGTAGACTGCGCGATCGTGCCTCTGAAGCTAGAAGATTCTGCAACGGCAATTCTTAGAGTGGACATGCTCAACGCGATCGAAGTCACTCCGATTCCTAAACGCACCAAATAACCTGACAGATTAAACCTTCTCACAAAAAATCCTCACAGATCTGAGAGTCGAAGATGCCAAACGTTCGACGCACGAATTTTATGATGCCCATGATACTGCTACAAAGTCAGGACATCACAATAATTTCGAGCCTGAGAATTCGTTAAAAAACTGAAAAGGGATGAGAGTTATAACTCCCATCCCTTTGCTACTTGTCTAAGACCTGACTTATTTGTGACCACCAAACCACTTTGCCGCGATCGCTCCTAAAGCTGCCCCAACCATCGGGTTGCTGAGAAACTTCATCATCGCAGGCTGATCTGCCAACACCTCTTGAAAGATGTCGGGGTGATTGTGATAGGTGAATGCTGCCAATTTGCTGACATCATCGGCATTCATGTGACCAGGGTTATGAGTCGAAAGCCCTAGTTGCTTTTCCAGGTCACGATCGTGCAAACCCCGTTTTTTGAGTTGACTGAAAAATTCTTTGGCGACATCATTCCGCTCGTTGGGTTTGATTTGGGCGATCGCCTTTTGCAATTCGGGTTCCATCTGGCTTGAAGGAATCCGATCGGGGTGAAACGATTTGCCAAATAACTGTCGTCGTTCTTCTCTCGACGATCGTTGAGCAAAATCGTCAAAATTTTGATAGTTCTCTACAGAATCACTGGGGATAACATCATCGGCAGATTCTTTATCTCCACGCGCCAAATCTTGCATGACTTGACGCTTGTAGTCGTCGCTGCTAGGCATTTTAGGTAAACTCCTTTGTCATCATTTTTCAGTCAAAAACAGCATTTTTTAGCTGCCTGTTCCATACTGAATCTGCTTTGTGCTGTTGTCATATTTTGCGGTTAAAACTAACTGTTTGTCAGGAGCATACATCAAAACAGTTAAGTCGCGATCGGGTGCGTTCTTCCGAAAGCCTTGAACTAAAGATTTTGCCAAAGTACGAACTTCGGTAGGACGAACTTGAGGCGAAATCACAACCCCTAATTTATCGCTTCCTCGAACATAAGCATCTTGGACTAGCCCATGACCTGTTTGCACAACCCAATCCCCAAAGTCTTGCCCTTGTTTGGTAGTGCCTCGCTCGATTTGTCCATAGCTCTGGATATTGCTGATTGCTAGTCTATCAACGGTTTTAGCCGTTGCAGCAGTGCCGCCACATGCGGTAATCGTCAGGGATAAAACGAGCGTTAATGCAATAAGAGCCTTACGAAAATAATGAGGTAACCTCATCAAAACCTCCTGTTAAATCTGCAATGAAGTGACGTGAGTATCTGACTTTTCTAAACAAAAATGGGTCTAGATAATCTTGAATTATCTAGACCCATTTAGGCGTTATTTACGCATTGTCGACGATATCTTTGACACCATCTTTCACATCTTCTTTGGCGTTGCGAGCAGCAGCTTCGGCTTGTTTAGCTTTGCCGGCTGCTTGGTCGCCGACATCACCTGTCACCTTTCCTAAGGCTTCTTGTGCGTGACCTTCAATATTTTTGCCTGCTGCCTTAGCTTTATCTTCTAAACTCATGATGGACTCCTTGTTTTTTATTTAGTTGATTGGCTTTGTAAGCTGCAATTTGGCTCACCGCTTACTTTTTAAATAATAGAGGAGAGCTTTTGATTATGCACTCTTCCAGAAGTTGTATTAATAATTACAGTTTTGGTTCTTATCTCTACTAAACGGACGATTGTTGTTTGAAGAGAACTGCGAAGTGGCTCAAATAGGTTATCTCGATCGAGCAAGGGTCGATAGTCAGCACTACTCCTTACTTGAATTGCCAGGAAAAATCCCAAATACTATGAATGTCTAAGGGTCTTGATAAAATACCTTCATTTTTCTTCCATATCTGAGGATGTTTAATTTGGATACTCTGTTACCAGATTTAGCTGAAATTCTAAGAATCGTTCGCTCGATCGGGTGGGGCGCTGCCGAGATTCTCTTAACCGCACAACGAACCTCATTTGGCATTGAGCGAGCAGGTGAAAGTCCGGTGACGACGGCTGACTTAGCCGCAAATCAATATATTCTCGACACCCTACAAGCCGCTTTGGGACTGCAATATTTTGCCTATTTAAGTGAGGAAACCTTTCAATCACAGCCGATCGCTGCCCGACTCGATCGTCCGTGGGTGTGGATCATTGATCCCTTAGATGGCACCAAAGACTTTATCAATCGCACCGGAGAATATGCCGTTCACATTGCGTTAGTGCATCAGGGTCGCCCCGCATTGGCGATCGTTGTCTGCCCTGAAAAAGACAAACTCTATTACGCAACGTTGGGCGGTGGGGCATTTGTCGAAACTCGTGAAGCTGGAACCTCTCACACTCAGCCAATCAACGTCTCAACCAAAAATCAGCCCGAAGAAATGACGATCGTGGCAAGTCGTAGCCATCGCGATCAGCGATTTGATCAACTACTGCAACAATTTCCTTGTAAAGATCAGCGTCAAGTCGGCAGTGTTGGAGGCAAAATTGCGGCGATCGTTGAACAGCAAGCCGACATCTACATTTCTCTCTCTGGCAAGTCTGCCCCCAAAGATTGGGACTTTGCCGCACCAGAGCTAATCTTGACCGAAGCAGGCGGAAAATTTACCCACTTTGACGGGTCGCCGTTGCTTTATAACCAGAAAGATGTAAGTCAATGGGGCGGCATTCTCGTGAGCAATGGGCAGTGTCATCAGGCGTTGTGCGATCGAGCAGAAAAAATTCTGGCAGAAATCGATCGCGCATCAACCCTCTGAAATCACAAGATTTCTGAGACGTAATCAACTTTTCATTCAAATCCTTATGTCTACCCCTAAAAAAGCTCAGATTCTCATCGTTGACGATCATCCGACCAATCTTAAAGTTTTGTCAGAGCTGTTAATAACCTATGGGTTTGAAGTTTTAATTGCTAAAAGTGGCGAAAGCGCACTGCAAAAACTTCAGCGCGTCATTCCTGATCTGATTTTGTTGGATGTGTTGATGCCAGGGCTTGACGGATTTGAAACCTGCCAGCAACTCAAAGCCTCAGAAGTCACGCGAGACATCCCGATTATTTTTATGACTGCCCTCGCTGACCCGATCGATAAAATTAAAGGTCTGACGATCGGAGCCGTCGATTACATTACTAAACCGATTCAGCATGAAGAAGTGCTTGCCCGCATCAACGTGCATCTGCGGTTAAGTCACTTAAATAAGCAACTCGAAGAGCAAAATTCTCGGCTACAAAAAGAAATGAGATCGCGAGAACTCGTTCAATCAGCGCTGCAAGAAAAAGAGCAGTTTTTGCGGGGCATCTATGAAGGGGTCGAACAGTCGATCTGGGTTGTCGATGTGACTCTAGAGAATGAGTTGATTATGGTCGGAGAAAACCCTGTTTGTGAAAGGCTCACTGGCTTCTCATTTAGCGAGACCCAGGGCAAAACGATCGAACAAATCTTTCCGCCAGAGGCTGCCGCCACGGTTCAAGAAAACTATCGCACCTGCATTGCGCTAGGAACCAGCATCACCTACGAAGAGTGTCTCCCAATTTCAAGGACAATTGAAGTGGGGATTAACCACGCTGACCCCATTACGAGATGTCCGATCGCGGATCTATCGCATTGTTGGCACTGCTGTTGATATCACAAAACGCAAACGTGCCGAACTCGCCCTTGCCGATCGAGAAGCGATACTCACCTCAATCGGCGACAATCTCCCCAATGGCATGATTTATCAGGTCATTCGTGACCTCAATGGCACTCATCACTTCTCATACATCAGTGCAGGCGTTGAGCAACTGTCGGGGCTGAAACCAGCAGCAATTTTACAAAATCCTCGAGTTCTCTATGCCCAATTTTTAGACGACGATCGCGCTCGATTAAAGCAAGCCATCGAAGAGTCGGGGCAGAATTTATCGGTGTTTGATATTCAAGTTCGCAAACGTAACGCTGATGGAGAACTGCGCTGGTCACAGTTTCGATCGGCACCCCGTCGCTTAGAAGATGGTCGCATTCTTTGGGACGGCATCGAACTCGACATCACAGGCTTAAAACAGACAGAGGAAGCGCTGCAACGCTCTGAAGCCAAACTCAACGACATTCTCAATAGTGCTGGGGCAGCGATCGCAAATTTTCGAGTCTTCCCTGACCTTTCTTGGACGTTTGACTATCGCTCTGCGGGGTCAGTTTCCTTGTTTGGCTACACGATCGAAGACTATATCGACCACGATCGCTGGATGACAGGGCTGAAAGAACGAGATACAGTTCTCGCAAAGGTGCAGCACGTTATTTTTAGTCAACACCCTGCCACGGTTGAGTATGAGTTTTATCACAAAGACGGGACATTGAAGTGGATTTCAAGCACCTATACCTCGCGATATGATGAGGCGGCTGATTGTTGGGTCGCCACCACCGTTAGCGTTGACATTACCGATCGCGTCCACAGCGAAACTCAACGTAAACAGGTAGAAGCTGCCCTACAAGCGAGTGAAGAACGCTTGCAACTCGTTCTCAACGCCAACAATGATGGTATTTGGGACGTGAACCTACTGACCGACAAAGTGTTCCGTTCTCAAGGTTGGTATGACATTCTCGGCTATTTGAGCGACGATCTCAGCCTCGATAACAGCAGATTTTTTTCCCTCACTCACCCGGACGATCGAGAGAGCTTGATCGCTGCCAACCAACGCTATCTAGAGCAAAAAACCCCTCACTATGTCGCTGAATATCGCATTCTTTGCAAAGATGGCTCCTATAAGTGGTGTGAGTCACGCGGTACCGCCCTGTGGGATGAGCAAGACAAGCCTGTGCGAATGATTGGCTCAATGCGAGATATCACCGATCGCAAGCAAAGCGCCACAGAACTCCAGCGCGCCAAAGAAGCCGCAGAAGCCGCAAGTCGCGCTAAAAGTGCGTTTTTGGCGAATATGAACCACGAGTTGCGAACGCCTTTGGCAATCATTCTCGGCTATAGCGAATTATTGAACCATGACAAAACGCTAACCCAAAAGCAGCGATCGCACTTATCCCCAATCGATCGCAGCGTTCAACATCTTTTAAGTCTGATCAACAACGTTTTAGAACTTTCAAAAATCGAGGCAGGAGCCGCAATTCTTAACGTAGTCGAGGTCAACTTATGGAATTTATTTGAACACGTTGAAGAGATGTTTCGGCTCCCTGCTGCCTCAAAAGGTATGCGGTTTATCTGCGATCGTGCCCCTAATCTCCCGATTGTCATTAAAACAGACGAAAATAAACTCCGCCAGGTGTTGGTGAATCTGTTGGGCAACGCGATTAAGTTCACCAATCGCGGCAGCATTACTCTACGGGCATCCTGTCAAACAATCGACTCGGAGCAAAGCACACTCCACTTTGAAGTTGAAGACACCGGACCGGGCATTGCCCCTGACGAACTCAATACCGTCTTTGATGCCTTTGTGCAAACCGAGACAGGGCGAATGTCCAATCAAGGAACAGGACTAGGGTTAGCCATCAGTCACCAATTCATTGAGCTGATGGGTGGCGAGATTGAGGTCAGCAGCACGATCGGACAGGGCACTCAATTTACGGTTGATCTGCCCATCACTGCTGTAACTGTTCCGACTCAATCAGTCCCTCACGTTCAACACGTGGTTAGGTTGCATCCCGATCAGACAACTTCCCGAATTCTTGTAGTTGAAGATATTGAAGACGCTCGATCGCTGTTGGTGCAATTACTCTCTGAACGAGGATTTGAGGTGCAAGCCGCAGAAGACGGTCAAGGCGCGATCGATCACTGGCAACACTGGCATCCCCACCTCATTCTCATGGATCTGCAAATGCCTGGGATAGATGGCTACAAGGCAACTCAGCAAATTCGGCAGTTAGAACACGTGATGCAAGAAGTCCTAGAGACACGACATCAAGCCTCATCTCACCCCACCAAAATAATTGCCCTGACTGCCAGTGCTATTGAAGAAGATCGCGCCACGATTTTGACAATCGGATGTGATGATGTTCTCTACAAGCCATTTCGAGAGGAACAGCTATTTCGCACGATCGAGCGGCACCTCCAGGTTCGCTATCTCTATGACGATGCGAATCAAACAGCAGGGACGGCTGACGCATTTGCCCAGACGATTGAACTAACGTTGAGCGATTTGCTGGCAGTCATGCCCCCTGACTGGATTGCCGATCTTTATCGAGCTGCCTCTCGTCTTAACGTCGATCGCGGTCTCTTTTTGATTCAGCAAATTCCAGATGAGTATCGCCATCTCTCACAGGCGCTATCTGATGCGGTCAATAACTTTCGTTTTGATATCGTGATTACTCTCACGCAACCTTGCCCCGAATAGGACTTTTTATTCTTGAAGTTGACGTATAGAAAGCTAGTGAGGGGATTCATTAAATAAAGAAGTTCCTGATAGACTATTTCAAGACTTAATGCCCTGTTTTTTGAACGTACAGTTGTTATACCGCTCCGGTTAAGATTTCTCCACAAAAGGCAGCGCTAAGCATGATTGCTGATGATTTGAATTTACAAGGGTTTACCCCTCAGCGAGAGAGCGGTGTTTCACTTTCGCCCATTACGGCTTACTACGTTCACAAGTTGCTGGCACATAACGTCAATCGGTTGATTCCGATCTCGCCAGGTAAAGCGGGGGTTGATGCCAATCTTTTGAGCGATTTAAGTCTAGGCATTGTTCACTTAGAGTCAATCGATCGAGCCACCAGTTCTACGGTTTTGCAGCTAGAGCGATACGTGATGCAGCATCAGGCACTCAGCAGCCAAGGAGCCAAACATCTGCCAGAACTGCGAGAGATCGAGCAAGAAACGTTTCGTCTGTTGGGGTTTAATCTTGCCCAATCAGACCCGCACGCCACCATTTTGATTATCGATGACACCCCCGACGTGCTGCGGTTTCTCTCTAACGCGCTCAATCAGCAAGGGTATGAAGTCTGTAGCGCCATCGACGGAGGGTTAGCGCTCAATCAGATTCACACGATCGCCCCTGACCTGATTTTGCTCGACATCATGATGCCTGGAATGGACGGCTACGAAGTGTGCGAACGTCTCAAGGCTAACCCCTTAACCAGAGAGATTCCGGTTATTTTTATCAGCGCGATCGCAGACAGTTCAGACAAGGTGAAAGGCTTTAATCTCGGCGGCGTTGATTATGTCACCAAGCCATTCCAAACCGAAGAAGTGCTGGCACGCATTGAGCATCAACTCAACCTGAGAAGTCTGCAAAAACGATTAGAAGACCAAAATATCCGTCTTCAGCAAGAAATCCAGACGCAGCAAAAAACTGAGGAGAGCTATCGTAGCCTGTTTGAGAACGCCGCGATCGCCCTGTTTCAATCGACTCCATGCGGACAGTTTTTGCGAATCAATCATGCTCTCGCGCAGACACTTGGCTATGACTCGACTCAAGAAATGCTGCACAGCATTGACCACATTTCTGAACAGATGTATGTCAACCCAAGACGACGATCGCAGTTGATCACTTACCTTCAACAATTTGGGGTAGTCAGCAATTTTGAATCTCAAATGTATCGCAAAGACGGCACCATGATTTGGGTGTGCGAAGACATTCGAGCCGTCAAAGACTCGCAGGGCAACCTTCTGCTTTATGAAGGCACCCTCAAAGACGTGAGCGATCGCAAACAAGCCGAAGACACTGCCCGTCGTGAACAGGCAAAATTTGAGGGATTTTTAATTCACTTCTTATTGCAAACCCTTTTAGGCAAAGACAGCACCTAAAAAATGTGGCGTTGCCAAATCCGAGTATGAACCAGAGAATTTGCCCTCACCCAACTCCTCTCGCCCAAGGAGAGAACAAGATTTCTAGCTCACCTCTTCTGCGGGAGAGGGGCTGGGGTGAGGGTCAGTCATACCTTTGTCGAAAATGTCTTTTGTTTAGCGTCATTCACGATCGAACTGTGAGATGCTACAACAGTGCATTCTCTATTAATCTGCCGGATTTTTATTAAGCGATTATGACGGCTATTAACCCTCTGCAATCGACCGATCGATGCTTAATCATAACTATCAGGTGGGTGGGAGCCTCAAGCAAGATGCTCCTAGCTATGTCGTCAGACAGGCTGATTTAGATCTCTACACGGCTCTAAAATCGGGTGAGCTTTGCTATATATTTAATTCTCGGCAGATGGGTAAGTCGAGTCTGCGGGTGAGAACGATGCAGCGCCTAAAAGCCGCTGGAGTGCAGTGTGGAGTGGTAGATATGACCCTAATCGGCACTCAACAAACTACGCCAGAGCAATGGTATACCTCCCTGATCGCATCGTTAGCAAGTAGTTTCCGGCTCAACATCGAAGTAGGAACTTGGTGGCGTAGCTACGCTCATTTGTCGCTCACCTCCCGTCTAGGAAAATTTTTAGAAACCGTGCTGTTGACTCAGATCGAAGACGCGATCGTCATCTTTATCGACGAAATTGATTGCATCCTCAACCTCCCGTTTGCCGTAGACGATTTTTTTGCGTTGATTCGCAGTTGCTTCGAGATGCGTGCCGACAATGCTATCTATTGCCGTTTGACTTGGGCAATTCTCGGCGTTGCCACCCCTGCGGATTTGATTCGCGATCGCAGGCGCACCCCCTTTAATATTGGGCAAGCGATCGAACTTCAAGGATTTCAAGACTACGAAGTTTCTCCACTGTCAGAAGGCTTAATGGGAGCCGTCAACCATCCCCATGCCGTGCTGAAAGCAATTTTGACGTGGACGGGTGGACAACCTTTTCTGACGCAAAAACTCTGTCAGTGTGTCGTGCAATCGAGTCAATCAACTGTGCAAGGCACCCTAACCCTTCCTCCAGGCACCGAGGCGTTTTGGATTGAGCAACTGGTGCGATCGCAGGTAATCGACAACTGGGAAGCACAAGACAACCCAGAGCATTTAAGAACCATCCGCGATCGACTTTTACAAGACCAGGACCAAGCAGGTCGTCTTTTAGGACTCTATCAACAAATTCTGCAACAACAAGATAAAACCACTGAATCTCAAACCTTCTGTCTCGCCCACAACCCGTCAGAAGAAATCGAACTTCTGCTATCAGGCTTAGTCGAGCCATCGCAAGGGTTGCTGCGCGTAAAAAATCGGATCTATGAGGCAGTCTTTCATCAAACCTGGGTCGAGCAACAATTGAACAATCTTCGTCCTTATTCACAGGCATTAGGTGCCTGGGTTGTCTCTAATACCCAAGATCAGTCTTGGCTGCTGCGAGGTCAAGCGTTACAAGATGTTTTAGTCTGGTCACAGGGCAAACGTCTCAGCGAATCAGACCGTCAGTTTCTCAAGGCTAGTCAAGACCTCGATCGTCAAGAAGCTTACCAGACCGAAGCCGCAGAGCGCGCTAGAGAATCTGAGGCAGATCTGCGGCAACAGATGAAGCGGGTTATCAAAGAGCTAACCCAGGTGAAAACGCAACGGCTTTTGTGGTGCTTAATCAGCCTCACATTGGGACTTGTGATCTTGCTGGAACAGGTGCAGTGCCATTAGGTGACTGATGAACCAGTCGCTCAATTAAGCGAGAAGGAGTCGCTTGACGAAAAGCCCCACAATAGTGCATCATCAACACCGCTTTAAATGCCCAATGGTTAGCCGGGACATCGCTAAATGGGTTAGGTAATATCTCAGCCCGATTTTGCACACAGGCATCCAGAATTTGTCGAGTTGTGGGTGGCGCTTGATCGGCTTTTGCGGGAGTTGCTAACCCCACGATCGCCAGCAGTGCAACACCCATTAAAGAGTTAGTATTCATCTGGTAATTCAAACATTTAGGATAGGCTCTTCTCTAGTTATAGCGAATCGCTGCAACGAATCAAAGACCGCTATAGAATCACTAAATCTAAAGGTAAAAGAAGCATTCTTAATTGGGAATATGGCATTAAACGATTCACTCAAGGAATCGCGGTCAGAAATGCTGAAACCATAGAAGACGATCTCCTTTACACAATTTAAATTTGCAGATTCTTCAATCATTTTTCGGAGTGTTTGCCCTCAATCGTGCAGGTAAAGATACTGTAAAGGCAAGGTTAAGAGAGTATAGTTGATTACCCAGTCGTAGAAAGTTGGATGGAATCAAACACGGGCAAGTATTTGGATTGATTTTTAGCCATCAGTCAACCTCAGTTAAAGCAACGATGAAACGAACCTGGATTATTGCACTAATGCTCACCTTGGTCACCGTCACGTTAATCGTGCCCCGCAGTGTTCGCTTTTTAAAGAGACCAAGCACTCTTTCAAGATGTCCAGAGGGTGCGATCGCCACGTCCGATTCAACTGAAAAAATTCGCGCCTCTAAAATTATCGTCGAGCCGTGGGAAGGTCGTCACAACGTCTACGGCGTTTTTGTCTTACCGGCTGGATATGAGGCGAAATACTTTTTCGCGGTCAATGTTGACGAGTCAGATTCCTACTGCGGCACGGTCGCCACGATCGACGAACCAGCCTACGGAATTAGCATCAAGCCAGGAGAACGCATCGCGATCGGACATCTGAGAACTCGAACAGCGCTGTGGCTGCTAACCAAAGGTAAACAAGACGAGCTAACCAATCCTAGCAACTGGTTACTAGGCACAGAGAAACAAAGCTGATTTCAGCAAGATACCAACTATAGTCCTATACAGATACTTGAGAACAAGGGGCTTAAGCCTCTCGTTGTTGTGACCGCAAAACAGCGTTTTAATGTAACTTCGGAGTGATATACAAACCAAAGACCCCCACGTCGGGGATCTCTGGTTTGCCTTCACGAATCACCGAGCGATCTCTAATCGAGGTGTAACTGGAGTTTCTCAACCAGTAATCTTACATTTGGTTCTTGCAACATCCCCATGTGATCACCCGGAATCTCGTGAACCTCAACTCCTCCAGCCACAATCTCACCCCAGCCAGATCGCGGGTCGCCATCAACCCCGATGCCAATGTTCTGATCTTTCGCGTGAAAAAAGACCATTCGACCCGAATAAATTTGAGGAGTGTAAACACTACTCGCATTTAGGTTTTTTTGAGCATAAAGAATGTCTTCTAAAGGCTCTGGGAAGGGACGATCGAGGGTGCGATAAACCCATTGATAGACCCCTTTGATCACCGAGTATCTAAGAGTCTGCTCTAACCATTGCTCTTTGACCTTCTCTAAAATTTGGGTTGGAGTCATCTGCAAAAGCTGCTGAGAATAAGCCATGAGGCGCGATCGTAAGGGCAGCTTTTTGACCATGACTGAAGGGGCAAACGTATCTAGCATTGCTAGCAAGGCAACGTCTTGCCCTTGAGCCTGAAGCTGTTGAGCCATCTCAAACGCGATCGTGCCCCCAAACGATACGCCTGTTAGATGATAGGGACCTTGGGGCTGCACGATTTGCATCTGTTGAATGTAGTGGGTTGCAAGAGCTTTGACTTCATTGGGTGGAGCATCGGGTTGGTCACTCAAGATAGCCAATCCATAAAGGGGCTGATCTGAACCCAAATGCTTCGACAGAGGACGATAGAAATCTAACCCTCTTCCTAAAACGTGAATCGCAAACAGAGGTCGCTTAGAGCCATTGGGTTGAATCGGAGCGATCGCCGAACCCGATATCACTTTTTCTGGTTGCTGAAGTAACATCGCCTGTTGCTGAATCGTAGGAGCTTGAAAGATCGCCGCGATCGCAAGCCGTTGTCCCAAAGTCTTCTCGATTTGAGTCACCAGATTTACCGCGAGAATCGAATGCCCACCCAACTCAAAAAAGTTGTCAGTAATGCCAACCTCAGCGACTCCTAAAGTCTGTTGCCAGATCTCAGCAAGCTGACGTTGAGTTGAATTTTGGGGAGCGATAAAGGTGCTGGTTGCATCAGTGCGGGTGGCTTCTGGAACGGGAAGGGCACGCCGATCGACTTTGCCGTTTTGAGTCAACGGAATCAAATCAAGAAACACGATCGCAGAGGGCACCATGTATTCAGGCAGCATTCCTCGCAGAAAATTACGGAGGTCGTGGGAGGTTGGAGTGTCGGCTGGATCGGCGACGACGTAGGCAACCAAGCGTTTGTCTCCAGGCTGATCTTCGCGTGCCATTACGACCGAATCTGTGATCGCTGGGTGCTGAGACAGCACAACTTCAATTTCGCCCAACTCA
This sequence comes from Phormidesmis sp., assembly GCA_965277365.1. Classification (GTDB taxonomy): domain Bacteria; phylum Cyanobacteriota; class Cyanobacteriia; order Leptolyngbyales; family Leptolyngbyaceae; genus Phormidesmis_A. Next base: position 919,370 of record CBDICO010000013.1, read on the forward strand.
ATGCGGAAGCCGCGAATCTTCACCTGATGGTCAATGCGACCCAGAAACTCAATATTTCCATCGGGGAAGAACCGCGCCAGATCTCCAGTTCGATAAAGACGAAGCGATGAATTTAGAGGATTTGCAATGAATCGTTCGGCGGTTTTAACCGGGTCAGTGTAGCCCGATGCCAGACAGTCGCCGCCAATATAAAGCTCTCCGGTGACTCCGATCGGGCAGGGGTTAAACTCCGCATCCAAAACATAGTATTGAGCATTCTGAATCGGTTTGCCGTAGGGAATGCTTGCCCAATGAGAAGCAATGTCACCGATGCGATAGAAATTTGACCAAACGGTTGCCTCGGTTGCACCTCCTAAAGAGACGACTTCAACGCCTGGAAAGGTTGCTTTAAGCGCATCAGGCAACGTGACTGGAACCCAATCTCCGCTCATGAACACCAATCGGAGGGCGCTTTTCTTCGCCTCGATCGTGGAGAAAAACGGGGCTAATTGCTGCAACGCAGGGGGGGCAGAATCCCAAAAAGTAATGGGTTCTGTCTGCAAGATGGTGAGCATCGCTTGAGGATCTCGGACATCCTCACTAGAGACAACTCGAATCGAACCCCCTGCTGCCAGCAGACCAAATACGTCATAAACCGATAGGTCAAAGCAGAGAGACGTAATGAAGAGAACTCGATCGCAGGCGTTCACTTGAAAGGTGCGATTCACCCACTCGATCAAGTTAATCACAGGCTTGTGTCGAACGACGACTCCTTTCGGCGTTCCGGTTGAGCCAGAGGTGAAAATAATGTAAGCCGTATCGTCTGGGCTGTTCTGTCTAGGCAAATTATCAGTAGGCAATTGACAGAGATCCGATGACTGCCAAACCTGTAAAGGAGTAGACGGTGCAGTGGGATTGATTGGCTCCGCGATCGCCATTCCATCTAAACAAATTAGATGCTCTAAGGTGGGAAGCTGTGGCTGAAGTTCCTCAAAGGTCGATCGGTGAATGGGCTGCGAAATCACACAGCGAACGGACAGCGACTCCAAAATCCACTGCACTCTCGCCTTCGGAAACGTTGGCTCTAAAGGAATATATGCCCCACCCGCTTTGAGAATCCCCAACAGTGCAGGAATCATCTCTAAGCCGCGATTCATATACACGCCGACAAACGTGCCTGCCCCAACTCCTAACCGCTTGAGATGGTGCGCTAACTGATTGGCTTGCTGATTCAGTTCTCCATAGGTGAGAGATTGCGTTCCATAAACGATCGCGATCGCGTCAGGGTTCTGCTTGGCGTTGACTTCAAACAGTTCATGCAAACAGGTGTTTTGAGCATAGTCGGCGGCGGTGTCGTTCCAGTCTGATAAAAGCTGATGGCGTTCGGCGACGGTCAGCAATGGCAACGCAGCCAGCCGTTGAGTCGGGTTTGCAACCATGCTTTCTAGCATTGTCTGGAGATGACCGAGCATTCGGGTGATGGCAGCTTGATCAAATCGAGTCCGATCGTAGGAAATCTTAAGCGATAACTCTGAACCTAAACACGCAATCAGCACAAGCGGAAACGACGGCTGTTCTAAAAGCCGAATCTTTCGATTTTGCCAGTTGCCACCCTGTTGTTGAAGCCGATCGTTAAGGTCATAGGCTTCAAACATCACGAGGCTTTCAAACAACGACACGCCTCGCGGAATGTCGCTCCAAGATTGCACTTGAACAAGAGGCGTATGCTCATGAGGGCGAACAGCCATATGCTGCGATCGCAACTCTCTCAGCCACGGCACCAGAGACGTATCTGAGTCGATCTGAACTCGAATCGGCAATGAATTGATAAATAGCCCAATCATCGACTCTGCCCCCGCAACCGTGGATTTTCGGCACGCTCTCGTTGCGCCAAACACCACATCGGTTTCGCCACTATAGCGACTCAACAGCAACCCCCAAGCACCTTGCACGATCGTATTTAGCGTCACATCGGACTGTTGGGCAAGGGATTTTAGCGCGCTCGTCAACTCGCCGGATAACTGAATCGCAGCTTCGTTGTGTCCGGCTTCGGTTTGCACTTGGCTAGACGCTTGGGCAGAAAGCAGAGGAGTTGGGGTGGTAAAGCCTTTGAGCAAGTGTTGCCAAAAGCTCTTAGAAGCTGAAAAATTCTGCTGTCGAACCCACTTAATATAGTCGTGATAGGGGCGCGGACTTTCTAGTGCTAACTCGTCTCCTTTGCAGAATGCTTCATAAAACGCAAACACTTCTTGTAGCACGAGCGGAAACGATCGCCCGTCTAGCAAAATGTGATGAAATGTCCAGACAAACTGATAGTCAGCGTCACCCACCCGAAATAGAGCAAACCGCATCAGAGGTTCACGGCTGAGTGACTGAGTGAGGTCAAGCCCCCGTTGTCGATCGTGCGTTAAGTAAGCAGTCAGACGATCGGCTTGTTCTGGTGGAGAGTCGCTTCGCCAATCTTGCTGCTCTAACGAGAGTCTGACCCACTCGTGTACGATTTGAGTTGGCTCGTTGGTGCTGTCCCATAAGAAGCTAGTTCTGAGGATGGGATGGCGGTCGATGACGCAATTCCAGGCTTTGAGAAAGGTTTGCGCTTCGATCTCTTCAGGCAGACGGCACACCATTTGCTCAATGTCGATGCCCGATCGAGGTTGATATAAGTTTTGAAATAACATCCCCTGCTGCATCGGAGACAGGGAGTAATTTTCTTCGAGTTGCTCCCCTGATGCAGAAGCCATGTGCTCAACCTGTGGGCTTTCAATGGGTTGTCTTCTAATCGAGTAAGTCAGCGATTGATGAGTCAGCTCGGCTGATTGATTGGATAAACCTTTTTGATTAGCTCTTGCAGATGATGACATAGCAACTCCTGATAAATAGTGTAGGAACAGCGCCTAGAATCTTGTCGATTTGAGACTTAAAGGCTGGTATTAAGCGTCGAGAGTGCCTCTTTTATGAGAGATATTTTTAAGACAGAGAATAACTGCTGCGAATTACCGAGGGTTGGGCAATCCGGAGAGAACATCAAAAGCTCAGTAAAATTTACTAGGTTCTCGGTGTTCATTATTGGTAATTTTTGATTAGAAACAAGCCGATGCCTGTAGGATTTCATTCAATCTTTAACTTTTTGGGTAAAAGATAGTGACTAGCTTCACTTGACTTTGAGCGGAAGTTGTGCAAATTCAACGGTCAAGCTGCTGATAGGTTCGCTTCTCGGTTGTCAAAAATCTTCAGCGAGAGCATAATTTGCTGTAACTTCCCGTGATCAGCGCTACGTAAATTGTCTGTGAATTTACTGCCTCAACCTTGCGATCATTGGAGATGATCGAGTAGAACTGAGGGAACTACTGAACGTTAATCCTGGTGATAGACGATAAACACTGATGACTTCGACGAGCCATAAACCGGGAGCAGAATGAATTTTCCTGGCCTAACAAGGGTTTGAAGGAAACGTTTCTCGATCGGGTCACTTCTAATCGCTAATTATCGACCTAACCCCTTTGCAGAAGAGGATTAGGTCTTTTTTATATTTGGATATTCTTTCGATCCCTTACTTTCGACGGAGGAGGCGATCGCGTTCTCGATCGTCACAAACAACTCAAACCCAATCCCTCTTGGCTCAATCGTCAGGAGGCAGCACAGGTGGAGCGTCTACTAGTGGCAGCGCAGGCTCAAGCGGCTTGACAGTTCCGGGGAGTGAACCCACAAATGATGGCGGGTGGTCAAACTCAGGAACAGGCGGTTCGACCGGAGGAACTGGAACAACAGACATCACTACTCCAAGCACAGGGGCAACTAATACGACAACGCCCAGCACAAGTAGAACGACCAATAGAACAACAGGCGGCGTGAAAGCACTTTGGTAGACTCATCAAATTCATGAATAGAAACGTGACTTAACTGGCGTATTTCATCTAGATGAGACCGCTTGCAAAAGTCCCTGCCCTCACCCTAAATCCCTCTCCCACATTTGGGAGAGGGATTTGAAGTCTGGCTCCCCTTCTTCTAAGCTTGGGAGAAGCGGTTGGGGGATGAGGGCATCTTCGGACGTTTGCAAGAAGTTTATGGAGTAAGCCACAATGCGATGAGGCGATAGACGCTGAACAAATCAGCAAATCCCAATATGAGAAAATATTTATCGAAGCGATCGTATCTATTGTGTGGTGTGGCAGGGTTAGTTCTGACGCTGACAACTCCACTACTCTTTAAACCTAAACCTTCAGTGCCTTGATTTCATGAAGTTATTAGGATTTACCAAAAGGGAATAACTAGGCTGTACCGTATGCAAGGGCGCGATCGTTTGCTCAAAAACAGATCGGTTTGAGTCGGTAAATTGCCGTCTTTAACTCGGTTTGAGCGATTAGAACGATCGGGCTAATTACAGTGTTTGATAAGGAAACAGGAATGGTTTTGCCCGGAAGTTATCACGCTAGCTTGACCGCAGGAATGGCTGCTCTGCAAGTCTTCTATAACCTCTCAACCGGATTGTGGAACTCGACAAACTGGTGGAATTCAGCAAACGCTTTAGAAACCACGATCGACTATTCTGCACTCACCGATGCGAGAACTTATCGAGGCAACATTTTCAACACGTTTGAGAAACACAAAAACAGCCGATTTCTAAATGACTGGTTTTATGACGATCAGGGATGGTGGGCACTCACCTGGATCAAAGCGTATGATTTGACGGGTGAAACTCGCTATTTAGACATGGCAAAGACAATTTTTAGTGACATGAAGGGCGGCTGGGACTCGACTTGCGGCGGCGGCGTTTGGTGGCACAAAAGACGGCAATATAAAAACGCAATCACCAACGAGTTATTTTTGACCATTGCAGCACGATTGCATTTGAGAACGCCTGGAGATAAAGGGGCAGGAAGTTATTTAGACTGGGCACAACGAGAATGGAAATGGTTCAAGCAAACCAAAATGATTAACCAAGAAAATCTCGTGAATGATGGGCTGAATGATGGTTGCAAAAACAACGGACAAACAACCTGGACCTACAATCAGGGAGTTATTTTAGGAGGATTAGTCGATCTCTATAGAAGCACAAAAGATCCAGAGTTGCTGACTCAGGCACACACGATCGCTCATGCTGCGATCGCGCATCTTGCCCCCAATGGAGTTTTAAAAGAACCCTGTGATCCCGTGAGTTGTGGCGATGATGCTCCACAGTTTAAGGGCATCTTTATGAAGAACTTGGCTTACCTGCACAAAGCATCTCCTGACCCGAAATATAAGAGATTTATCACTGAAAATGCCCGTTCAATTATGTGGCAAAGTCAGAATCATCTCAACCAATTTGGGTTTAGCTGGGCAGAGGAGTTTGATATTGCAGATGCGGCGCGGCAAAGTGCGGCACTAGACACATTAAATGCTGCATTCTCGTTGGGCAATCAGCGTCGTGCTGAAATTGATCAGCAGCAAGAATGATGGCTGACTCGATCGAGAATGAAAGGCTTAAAATATACCTTAGTCAACCTAAAACTAACTAGGCAGGTGCAATTAAAGTCAACTTGTAGGAAGGGATTTCGGCTTCGCTCAACCTGCCGAGACTCCTCGTTTTGAGCGATGAGCGCAGCCAAGCCGCGTTCGATCGCTCATTGCATCTACCGACTTAGAGATCCCCAAATTCTTGAGAAAGCCGGGGATCAAGATAGGCAACACAGCCATCTAAGCAGATTTTTGGACGCGTCTAGAACTGGTTTTGCGAGTGCGAGGAGACGAGAGCTTTTGAGCCGTCGCCAAATAGTGCTTTAGCGTCGAAGCCCGAATCTCAATGCCGTTATCATTCAGAATCGTTGTCAACTCATCATAGCTATATCCCTTAGCGAGAGAAGCTTTTAACGGCTCTCGAAGTTCAGCGATCGCTTCCCGCAATGACACATTTTCTTGAGGCTTTTCGGGCAAATCTGCAAACAGTGATTCGATCTGATCAATTGCAGTTGCCTCAACTTTATTTGCAGCGATCGATTTTTTGGTTTTTGCGACTGTCATCTTTCAATATCCATCGTGATATCACAATCTTATTCTAGTGTCTAATCTCCATTTCGTAATGATTAAATCGTGCATATTTTGCTCATTAACCTCATCAATCTTATCTTCGATAGCGTTGATGTTCACTTTATTGATCGTTAGCTCCTATCTCACTTCTGAGGGGACGGAACTGCCAATTCTCCCAGTTTCGGACTCCACCAACCCTTTGCAGTTTGAAAATAAACCACATCTTGATGCTGGCGATCGTCCCGTGCTTTAGGATTTGAGCAGCGCAGTAAAACTTTGTCTTGCCCCTCTTTTTGATAGGCATATTCCTCTAACCGTTGCTGACAAACAGGACAGGGGTAATCAGTCGTCTGAGGCTGAGTGGCTGGAGTCGAGGATTTGGGTTGAGGCGCTTCCCATCGCTTCGATCGATCTGACCAAAACAGCACCACGTTCTCGCAGCCCTCTACACATTTGAGGAAATATTTCTTCTTAACTTTGGGGCTAGGAATCTTAGCCAGTGGCTTTTCGCACTGTGGGCAACGGGTGCGCGAGGTCTGAAGGTGCGTTTGAGGTCGCGGAGCCGGGTTAGTGGTCAGATGTTGAGGAATGACTCTCTGAGCCTGAAGCAGCGCAGGTTCAAAATAGGTTTCGTTCCAATGAGTGAGATAGCGCTGCCAGTCTTGTTTGCCCTCGGCAATGTCATCAAGCGATCGCTCCATCTGCGCCGTGAATTCAGATTGCAGCAGGTCAGGCAATGCGTCGGCTAAGAAGCGATCGACATCCAAACCCAATGCTGTTGGCTGCAATGTTCCTTTGATCACCTCTACATAAAGACGCTCTTTTAACGTCAGAATGGTTGGCGCATAGGTGCTAGGGCGACCAATTCCCTGCCGCTCCATCACTTGGACTAATTTGGGTTCACTGTAGCGAGGCGGCGGTTGGGTTTGTTTTTGTTCGTGGGCAGATTGCTTTAACGTCAACGCCTGAGCCGCTTTGAGAATCGGCAATTCGACATCTGCACTCAGGTTATTCCAATATTTGCTGTAGCCCTGAAACTCGATCACCTGCCCTTTTGCCTGCCAAAAAATTGTGCCCGATTGCGTCACAATACAAGTCTGCCTGACTCGTGCAGATTGGCACTGCGTCGCCATCGATCGCTTCCAAATCAACACATATAGCGCAAATGCGTCGCTCGGTAACTCTAATCTGAGTTGGGCTGAGGCGCGATTCACATCAGTCGGACGAACCGCTTCGTGTGCCTCTTGAGAGCCTTTAACTTTGCGGTGATGGGTGACTTTTTTAGGCACATTCTCAGCATCGTGTCCGATGAGCCACTGCCGCGCCTGGTCGGTGAATTCCTGGCTCAGTTCGACGCTATCGGTGCGCATGTAGGTGATCAGTCCCGCTTCATAGAGCGACTGTGCCACCTGCATCGTTTTCTCAGGACTGAATCTGAGTCGCGATCCGGCGGCTTGCTGCAAGGTCGAAGTCACAAAAGGCGGTGGCGGCGTGCGGCTAATGACTTTGCCATCAATGGATCGCACCCGATGCGGAAATGCCTGAGCCTGCTGCACTAGACGATCGGCATCTGCCTGACTCAACACGCGATGAGATTCTTGAGTTGGGCGATCAGTCGGATTGGTCGCATCATCAGCAGGGGACTCGTCCTCAGTCGTCGTTTCAGTGCCGCGATAGAATGCTCGAAACCCTTCGGCGTAGTCAACCCAAACGTTCCAATAGGTTTGCGGCACAAAGGCTGCGATTTGGCGTTCTCGATCGCAGAGAATATGCAGCGCTGCACTTTGCACACGTCCCATAGATTTCGCGCCGATTTGCAACTGCCAGAGTAAGGGCGACCCTTTAAAGCCAACCAATTTATCGAGCACAGTGCGGCAAAGTCCGGCGTGGACGAGGTTTTGATTAATCGGTCTTGGTTGTGAAATAGCTTTCTTGACCGCAGTCGGCGTAATCTCAGAGTAAACGACTCGCTGCGGCTGTTTGAGATTCAACGCTTGCTGAATGTGCCACGCGATCGTTTCTCCTTCGCGATCGTCATCCGTTGCCAGCACCACGGTTTTAACTTGTTTCACCGTCGATCGCAACTGCTGAATCGTGTCTTTACCCCGCTCACCACGCGGCACAAATCGACACTGCACGCGATCGCCATTCAAGTCAAAGCCCAGGGAATCAATGCCGTCACTCGCCAACTCACGGACGTGTCCCATACTGGCTTTGACGATCCAATCCGATCCCAAAATCTGACTGAGTTTTTTGATTTTTCCGGGGCTTTCGACGATGAAGAGCTTAGTTGGCATATTAAAAAGAATGGATGGCAGAAACGCGAAGTAGAACGTTCATACCATCCATTGTAAGGATTAACGGTTGAATCTATGTGATCACCGTCGGCTTTTCCATTCCGGTAAGAGTGCGAATTTGAGCCAGTTGATCCGCGATCGCGATCAGATCCGCTAACGCCTCTTGGGGATCGAGATGATGTTTAGTCGGATCGGCTTCATATTGCTCAAGATAAACGCGAAGGGTTGCGCCTTGAGTTCCCGTTCCCGATAAACGAAAGATAATGCGAGACCCATCGGTAAAGCCAATCCGAACGCCTTGATTATTGCTGACGCTGCCGTCAACTGGATCGGTATAGCTAAAATCATCGCTGTATTCAACTTCGCGAACGCCAAATTTTCTGCCTTTGAGCGTCGGAAGCTGAGCGTGGAGATTAGTCATCAGCGTGGTTGCCCGATCGCTCTCAACTCCTTCATAGTCATAGCGAGAATAATAGTTGCGACCATAGGTTTGCCAGTGGTCGCGCATTAATTCTTCAACAGATTGCTGCTTCACCGCTAAGATGTTGAGCCAAAACAACACCGCCCACAGTCCATCTTTTTCTCGAATGTGATTGGAGCCAGTTCCAAAACTTTCCTCGCCGCAAAGTGTGGCTCGATCTGCATCCAACAAATTGCCAAAAAATTTCCATCCGGTCGGCGTTTCAAAACAGGGAATGCCTAACTTCTCAGCAACTCGATCAGCAGCTTGGCTCGTAGGCATCGATCGGGCGATTCCGGTCAATCCATTGTGATAGCCCGGAACTAACGTCGCATTTGCCGCCAACACCGCCAAACTATCGCTGGGCGTGACAAAGAACTTTCGTCCTAAAATCATGTTGCGATCGCCATCACCATCGGAGGCTGCCCCAAAATCAGGCGCATTCTCACCAAACAAAACCTCAACTAAATCGTGAGCATAAACCAAATTTGGATCGGGGTGTCCGCCACCAAAATCTTCTAACGGAGCACCATTTTGCACCGTTCCAGCAGGTGCCCCTAATCGCTGTTCAAAGAGAGCATGGGCATAAGGTCCAGTCACCGCGTGCATTGAATCCATGCACATCCGAAACGAGCCGGTTAAAAGTTGGTGAATCCGATCGAAGTCAAATAATGACTCCATCAGCTTGGCGTAATCGGCAACCGAGTTAATCACCTCGATCACCATTTCACCCATCCGAGATTCTCCTAACGTATCTAAATCGATGTCTGGCGCGGTCACAATTTTGTACTGATTAATCACCTTACTATGGGCAAAAATTGCCTCCGTCACTTTTTCGGGCGCAGGTCCACCATTACTAATGTTATATTTCACCCCAAAGTCACCATTTGGTCCACCGGGGTTGTGACTTGCCGATAGAATAATGCCTCCGATCGCCCCCGTTTGCCGAATCACACAAGATGTTGCCGGAGTCGATAAAATGCCGCTCTGCCCGACTTTCACCCGCCCAATGCCATTTGCCGCCGCCATTTTGAGAATAATTTGAATCGCCTGACGGTTATAATAGCGCCCGTCTCCACCGAGAACTAACGTTTGTCCTTGATAATCTTCAAGGCTATTAAAGGTAGACTGAATAAAATTTTCGAGATAGTGGGGTTGCTGAAAGACAGTCACACGCTTTCGCAATCCAGAGGTTCCTGGTTTTTGGTCTGAGAAAGGTTGAGTCGTAACGGTTTCAATATTCATCGTAGACCTCGTGCCGAAGTTTAGGCGGGGCTTTCCCTTGATAGCTTACTTCGTTTGGTCACAGGTTTCAGAGGTCAGAACCGAGTCTTCATCTGAAACCTGAATCCCTGGGCGCTACTGAATTTATCTGTGAAACACAGAGTTTGCCCTCACCCTAGCCCTCTCCCAAAAGGAGCTACTGTATACACACAAGTCCTCCTGATCCCGTCATCGCCGAGATCTTCGCCTCCTAAATCCCCCATTCTGGGGGACTTTGAGCCAGAAAAAGGTTCAAAGTTCAAGATATTGCTCAGGGTCAAAGTCCCCTAATTTTGGGGGATTTAGGGGGCTGAAGCCGACTGAAACGAAGTGCTCAACGATTTGTGTGTACACGGTAGCCCAAAAGGAGAGGGAACAAGAATTCTGGCTTCCTTCTCCCCAGGGAGAAGGGTTGGCGAGGGTTTCGCCCCACTTCGTGAGGAGGGTAATTCATATCTGCATTCAGCAACGCCAACCCCTGAACCCTATTTATCAGGAGCAACCCGATCTTTAAAGGACTTGCCCGCAGAAAAGGCAGGAACGCGAGTTGCCGGAATCTGCATCGTCTCACCCGTTTTAGGGTTACGACCTTCACGCGCTTGACGATCTCTGACTTCAAACGAGCCAAACCCGACTAGGGTGACTTTATCACCACTGGCAACCGCTTCTAAAATTGAGTCGATCGTCGCCGTCAAAATAGCATCGGCTTCTTTTTTGGTCACAGATGCTTTAGCCGCGATCGCGTCAACGAGTTCACCTTTGTTCATAGAAATTTCCTCTCAAGACAATCGCCGCCATTGTAGTGCAGGGTTTCTGACTGTGCAAGTGTACTAAACTATTAAAATTGCCATTTCTGACTGTCTTCAAATCCAGGAACGTAACGGGTAGCACTCAGAATCGATATCATTGTTCTGTATCGTTGAGTCACTGTGCTGTGCTGTCTACTGACCTCTTGACCCATTATCGCCGCTTGAGCCAACACACGTTTACGATCGTAGACGTTGAGACGACAGGCTATCAGCCTCCTGAGAGTCGAGTTATTGAGATCTCGGCATTAAAAGCTAACCTTCAAGACGGCATTCAGTATCAGCAAACGCATCTGGTTAATCCTGACGTTTTGATTCCTGAAAAGATCGTCCGATTTACGGGCATTTCTCAATCTATGATTGAGACGGCTTCGACTCCGACGGATGTTTGGAAAGACTATTTACCCTTGCTGAATACGGGCGTTTTGACTGGGCATAATCTTGAGTTTGATTACGCCTTCATCCGGTTTGAATATGAGCAGTTGCACATTCCGTTTTTTCGCCCTGATAGTGAGCAGCTCTGCACGGTAGCGCTGTCGCGGCTGATGTTGCCCGATTTGCCGTCCCGAAGGTTGCCTGACTTGGTGAGATATTTTGGCTTTCAGGTGGGTCGATCGCATCGTGCCGCTGCCGACACTCTCGCCTGTTGGCTCTTGGCACAACATTTATTAAAAGAGATTCAAAATGAGGACGATCGGGCGTTATTAGCGAGATTTGCCCAAGAGTGGTTGCCATTGAGAAAAGCGGCTGAGTTGCTCAATTGCTCGACCAAGATGGCTCAAGCCAGATTTGCCAGTGCCGAAATTGAGCCGCGTGTGTCTCGTCGCAGTGGGGTGTCGATGTATCGACGAGGGGCGATCGAGCAACTCATCACCCAAGATTCGGGCGAACAACTATCGTTTTTTTAACAGCTATTTTTACAACAATACTCCGGACATTTTTTAGAACGGCTCCAAAAGGCTTTCAGGGCTTACGACTTCAGGGCTGAGCCATTTTTTCAATGTTAGCTCCACTCCTGACGTTGAAAAAAAGATCAAGCCTACGGCTGAATCAGGGTTCGAGGTCTAAAATCTGCTCAAATTTTGTCCGGAGTATTGCTATTGGAGAACAAGCATAAAATTTCTGACTGAGCGAGATTGCTACTTAAAATAGGTCGAAGATAGATCCACCCGCTCCCGTAGCAATACGATCGGATTTTGCTTAATCTCAACCTGTTCTTAGCATTGTTATCAAGAGGCTGATTACAGCGATCGTCACCCGTCAGCCTGAGCCAATGACCGAGCGATTGCCCAATTTTTTCATAGAATTTATCAAACCCGCTAGACTCTTGAACCGCTGCCCGATCGCGCCTCTCCCTTCTATCACAACTCCAGCAAGCTTAACTGAGTACCTGCTTTTAGGTCTAGCGGCTGCACTTTGGCTCGTGGAGACGACTTGTGAGGAGTAATCTCAAGACTCGCAACAAACCAGGTGCGAAGATCTCTGGCTTGTTCTAGAGTTAAATCATCTAAGTTGATCGCTGTCGGAAATAAGTCTCGATCGTCCTGTTCTGCCCAAGCGATGTCACTCACAAATCGCTCAGAGCCAAACGGAATCAAAGACTTAGGAAGGCGCGCCAACTGGGAAAGTACATTTTCCTGTTTGAGAAATCCTTGACGCTGATGGTGCAGTTGTTGCACTCGCTGATATCTTGCGGCTTTGTAGTTCAAAATTGGGGTCGGATACCCTTTAATGCGAGGAGGCAGACCCAACGCCGCCGCAGGAAGGTGAGCCAGTTCAGGCACCCAGCGTTTAATAAAAGTGCCGTCTGGGTCGCAGCGATCGACCGCCGTTTGTTCAGGATTATAAATCCGAGTCCAGCTTTTGTTGGCGCAGTGAGTCACCCCGGCTTGCATCGCCCATTGATAGTGATCGATCGGGCAATCTCCATCAATCAAATGTCGCATGAAGTGCAAGGCTCCATAGCGCCAGTCGATGCCCAAAAGATTGCTTAAAAAACTGGCATGAATCGCACGAGAGCGAAAGTTCATTTCTTTCCAGCCGCCTGTGGCGAGTAGGCATCGGGCGGCGGCATCGACGATCGGAAAGCCCGTTTCGCCAGCTTGCCACGCTTGATAGAGGTCTTCGTCAAACTGCCAACCTTCATCATCAAAGATCGTGTAGAGCGATCGCAGTTCTAATTGCGGCAGGTAGCGAAATCGCTGCGTAAACCCGCTTCCCCAGCGCAGGCGACTGATCAGTTGTTTGGCGCTGCGCTGAATTCGACGATCGCTAGAAGCCTTTAAAGGTCGCACTGCCTGATAGCATTCTCGCGGAGAAATCACGCCAAACTTGAGATAAGGACTCAACCCTGTCGTCGCATCTCCACTGGGATAAGACAGTTGCCAATAGTAGCGGTCGACCTTTTCGGTCAAAAATGCTTGCAGGAGATCACGAGCCGCTTGAGTGCCACCGGGCGGAATCGGTTTTTTGTCAGGCAACAACCCCAAATCGGTGAGCGTCGGCAACGGTTCGCCCAGCACATCATCAGGAGTTTGAATGCGGCTTGGAGTCGGCACCATTTCTGCACTCATGTCCGCAAACCAGTGCTTGCGATAGTGCGAATAAGGAACCAGCTCATTCATGCCCGCGATCGGCTCAAACCAGCGAATCTTAAGATCGTGTTCGGCTAAGACTCGATTTAGCCGCGCATCTCTGACGCGTCCATAAATCCGCTCATAGTCGAGATAGGCATAAATGCCATCTGCTTGGGTTTCGCGAATCAGTTGAGGCAGCACCTCGATCGGATCGCCAAATCGCAAAATCAGTCGTCCGCCGCGCTGACGAAGCTCTTGATCGAGCGAATTCAGACTCGCCAACATAAATGCAACTCGCGCTGAACTGGTTTCGGGATGATGTAAAAGGGCACGATCGAACACAAATACCGGAATCACCGCACCGCGTGACACGGCTCGATAGAGGGGTGCATGATCCGCAAGGCGTAAATCTCGGCGAAACCAAACGATCGTGCGGTTCATAAACCCCAATTCATCCGTACTTCTCTATTATCGATCTTCTAGATTGAAATCAGGCGCTAGAGTTTTTTGAGCGCTTGATAGGATGAGATCAGACAAAGCGGAGCAGGGTATGAAGCGTGTTACGAACCAGGCAGAACCAGGACACCCCGATCATCCTGATGATTGGTCATGGCGGTTTTGGCAAGTGGTGCCGCTCTATCCCTACGGCAAGCGGCGAACGCTCCGCAGAGAAGTTATCAAAGACACGATCTGGACGTTTGACCAGATTCAAGGGATTTTTTATGTGGTTGTGCCGATTCGGATGACCGTGGTGAAACTCGAAGCGGGAGGATTATTGGTGTACACCCCGATCTCGCCCACACCCGAATGTATTCGACTCGTCAAAGAGTTGGTAGCAGACCACGGAGACGTGAAATATATCATTCTGCCGACCTCATCAGGGTTAGAACACAAGGTTTTTGTCGGACCCTTTGCTCGACAGTTTCCCAACGCCCAGATCTTTGTTGCACCGCATCAGTGGAGCTTTCCGATCAATCTGCCGTTAAGCTGGCTGGGGTTTCCATCGCGGCGGACTCAAACTCTTCCAGACGACAGCCGCAACGCCCCTTTTTATAATGACTTTGACTACGAGATTTTAGATATCGATTTGGGAGCAGGTTCGTTTGGCGAGGTGGCATTTTTCCATCGGCGATCGCGCACACTGCTCGTCACCGATTCTGTGCTTTCGGTTCCAGAAGATCCGCCTGCGATCGTCCAGCTTGACTCCTATCCATTACTCTTTCATGCTAAAGATCACGCCTCTGATGTGATCGAAGACACCCCAGCCAATCGTCAAAAAGGATGGTGGAGATCTGCCCTGTTTGCGTTTTATTTCCGTCCGAGCGCGATGGAGCCTTTGGGACTCGGACCCGTCTTGCGCGATGCGTTGAAAGCCTCCGATCGCTCCAGAAAAGCCTATTTTGGGATGTTTCCGTTCAAATGGCGAGAAAATTGGCAGCGATCGTTTCAATCTCTGCGAGGCAATGGGCGGCTATTTGTGGCTCCAATTTTGCAAACCATTATTCTCAACCGATCGCCCCAGCAAACTTTAGAGTGGGCAGATCAGGTGGCAATGTGGGACTTTGAGCGGATTATTCCGTGTCATTTAGACGCTCCGATCGCGGCAACGCCTCAACAGTTTCGTCAAGCTTTCACGTTTTTAGACGATCAGGCGGCGGGAATGCTGCCGGAAGAGGACTTTAAGCTTCTCTGGCAGATCGAAGAACGACTCAACAAAAGCGGGGTGACTCCTCCTAGAGGGACGGCATAGTTAAGACTTTCGCTGGGTTGTCCGCAGGTTTCGGCTCGATTAGGGTGCAATTCATTTAGTTGTTCTATCGTCGATCGCTCTGGGGATTACTAGCGTCATCAAGTCCCCTTGGTGAATAGTCATGCAATACCCACTAGAACTCAAATTTAAGCTGTGGGCACTGGCTCCGCAACTCTCAGTCACCGATTCTCAAGGCAATCTTGCTCTCTGCGTCCGTCAAAAACTTTGGAAGCTCAAAGAAGCGATCGACGTGTTCTCCGACCGTGAGCGCACCCATCCGCTTTACAGCATCAAAGCCGATCGGATTCTCGACTTCTCGGCGCGCTATAACTTCAGCGATCCGATGAACAAACCGTTAGGTGCGGTCAAACGTCGCGGATTGAAATCGCTTTGGAAAGCGCACTATGACATCTTTGATAACGAAACTGTAGTCTTCACCATTCAAGAAGAAAACCCCTGGCTCAAAGTCATGGATAGTCTGTTTGCAGAAATCCCGATCGTAGGACTGTTTACGGGCTATCTGTTTAACCCTACTTATCTGGTTAGCCGCCCTGATGGAAGAACAGTGATGCACTTGTCTAAACAGCCTGCCTTTTTGTCGAGAATCTTCTCCATTAAAAAAGTAGATGGGATGAGCGATAGAGAAGAAATTCAAACAGTGTTGAGCCTGCTGATGATGCTCTTGTTAGAGCGTAACCGTGGCTAAACATCCATTGGTTTCGGGTGTGTCGAGTTCGCAATGCCGACATGAGGTAAAGTTTAATGAATAAGTCGCTACAAAGTTTAATAAGATAGTCTTACTCACCGCTAAGTATTTTTGCTTACCATGATGCTAGCCGATCGCTTCCCCTGGCTGACCATAATTGTTTTGCTGCCGCTCGTCGCTTCATTAGTCATTCCATTTTTGCCCGACAAAAATGTCAAGATCGTCCGATGGTATGCCCTCGGCGTGGGCTTTGCTGACTTTGCTCTCATGTGCTACGCCTTTTGGAAGCACTACGATGCCAGCAATCCAGGGTTTCAACTCGTCGAACGCTATGCCTGGATACCACAGTTAGGGTTAAGCTGGGCAGTCTCGATCGACGGGCTATCCCTTCCGTTTGTGCTGTTAGCTGGATTTGTCACCACCCTGTCAATGTTTGGAGCGTGGCAGGTCGATGAGCGACCTAAACTCTTCTACTTTTTGATGTTGATGCTCTATGCAGCTCAGGTGGGCGTATTTGTCGCTCAAGACTTAGTGCTGCTCTTCATCTTATGGGAAGTCGAGTTGATTCCCGTCTACTTGCTGATCTGCATCTGGGGCGGACAGAAACGCCGCTATGCTGCCACCAAGTTTCTGATCTACACTGCCACCGCGTCTATCTTCATCTTAGTGGCGGCATTGGGAATGGCATTCTACGGCGACAATATCACCTTCGATGTTGCCGAGTTGGGCATGAAAGATTATCCGATCGCGTTAGAACTCCTGCTATATGCCGGGTTGCTGATTTCGTTCGGAGTCAAGCTTGCCGTCTTCCCAATGCACACTTGGCTCCCCGATGCCCACGGAGAAGCGTCGGCTCCTGTCTCGATGATTTTGGCTGGCGTGTTGCTCAAGATGGGTGGCTATGGGCTGATTCGTCTCAATATGGGTCTGCTGCCTAATGCTCACGTCTACTTTGCACCGCTCCTGGCGATGTTGGGGGTAGTCAACATTGTTTATGGCGCATTCAACTCGTTTGCTCAGACCAATATGAAGCGACGACTGGCTTATTCATCAATTTCTCACATGGGATTTGTGCTGATCGGTATCGCCTCCTTCACGGATTTGGGCATGAGCGGCGCAATGTTGCAGATGATTTCTCACGGATTGATTGCGTCGGTGCTGTTCTTCTTGGCAGGTGTCACCTACGATCGCACTCACACAATGGCAATGGATGACATGGGCGGCATTGGGCAAGTGATGCCAAAAGTGTTTGCGCTGTTTACGGCAGCTTCGATGGCATCGCTGGCGCTTCCGGGCATGAGCGGGTTTGTGAGTGAAATCGCGGTGTTTGTGGGCTTGGCGACGAGTGAGGCATACAGTTCACTTTTCCGGGCGGTGACGGTGTTCTTGGCAGCGATCGGAGTCATTCTCACGCCGATTTATCTCCTCTCAATGCTGCGACAAGTCTTTTACGATTCGGGGGCGGCTCCTGACTGTGATGTGACGAGCGAAGACTTGAAGGCTCTCGAAAATCAGGGTGCGGTTTGCTTTGGAACCAATTGCGTTCTGCCTGCTGACGCAGATTTTAGCGATGCCAGACCTCGCGAAGTGTTTATCGCAGGGTGCTTTTTGGTGCTGATTGTAGGCATCGGCTTCTATCCCAAGCTGGCGACTCAGATGTATGACGCAAAAACGGTGGCGATCAATGCTCAAGCGCGTCAGGCATATTCTCAACTAGCCCAGGCAAATTCTCAGAGAGTGGCTCAGACGTTCTTGACTCATCAATCCGAAGTGTCACCTGTTTTAGGAATTCTCAAATAGTCCAAACGGCAAAATTATCATGACTCGTAGAGACGTTTCGGTGAAACGTCTCTTTTTGTTTGGAGTCTATGGTCGTCGCCCTGTCGCAAGTACACGAACAGATCGTTCTTCTACAGATGCTCGATCGTCACACTACTTTTGTGGATTTCTCCATCATAGGTTACGAACAAGCTAATTAGACTGACTTTCATCGGGCGATCGATCTCCTGAGTCAGAGGGTTAGGCGAATAGTTCGTAGTCTAGTTTCTTCTATTAAGCAAATTAGGCGGACATGGTACTCAGGCTATACGTTGCCTCCATGTTGAAGGCTCGAAAGCTTCGGTATTTCTTTCAGCGAGCTAACAACGATCGCGCTCATAACGACTTAATTAGCTTCGTCGAAGGGTTGAGATCTCCTTGAGGTCACGATCGCCGAATATTCAAACAGCACCAATCGTCCCGTTTCCAGAGTGCTGCCACAATCCAGCCGTTTTCTTCGAGCGTATCGGCAACGGGTTTGGCTTGCTCTAGCAAAATGCCGCTCAAAATTCCCCAAGTGGTGAGCTTGACGATCGCCGTCCACTGCGGAATCAAATCAATAATCACTTCCGCCAAAATGTTGCACACCAGACCATCGATCGGCGCTTGAATCATCGTCTCTAGCTGTTTGACGCTGCCCTCCGCCACGAGCATCCGCTCCGGATTAATCCCATTCAGTTCAATGTTCTCCCGGCTTGCCTTGACTGCTAGCGGATCAGTGTCTACCGCATAAACTTGGCTCGCCCCTAACAGAATTGCTCCGACGGACAGAATCCCTGAGCCGCAGCCCACATCAGCAATCACCGTATTTTGAGGATTGTCACTAAACCGCATCTCTAGCGCTTCGAGACAAAGCTGAGTCGTGGCGTGATCTCCCGTACCAAACGCGACTCCGGGTTCTAATTTGACAATGATCCGATCGTTACCTTCCGGCACAGGAAGCCAAGCGGGGTTAATCAAGAAGCGATCGCCAACTTTTTGCGGCTGCCAGTGAACTTTCCAGCTACTTGCCCAATCTTCTTCATCAATCAAATTCCACTGCACGATCGGAATCGGCAACCCTACACAAAGCGCATCTTGTCGCATTAAGAGAGCGAGGGCAGACAGATCTAATAGCTGTGCCTGCTGCTGCGGCAAATAGGCAGTCACTCGACAGGACGAACCCTTAACTTCGCTAGAAGTGCCTCGACAGCCAAACTTTTCAAATCGCCAAAATGCCGTGTCATCAAGAGCGGTGTCACACAGAACTTGAATTTCCCACCAACTATTTGCCATGAGTTAAAGCGTCACCGTATAAGCGTCTCGGATGCCAGACACTTTCTTAATCTCGTCTAAGATGTTTTCGGGAAGTGGGTCGTCGATGCTCAACACCATCACAGCATCACCGCGCACAATTTTGCGCCCGACTTGCATACTAGCGATGTTGACATTAAAGTTGCCCAGTAACGAGCCAATTCTGCCGATGATTCCGGGCATATCGCGGTGCAGGGTGAATAGCATATGACGATTGGGCGGCACGTTGACCGGAAAATCATCAATGCTGGTGACTCGAATCTCGTTATCGCCCAGCAGTGCTCCCGTAACAGAATGTTCGCCCAGCGCACCTTTAGCCGATAGATGAAGCGACCCAGTGTAATCTTTAATAGACGGATCACGAGTCTCAATGACCCGAATGCCTCGCTCTTTTGCCTCAATGCTGGCGTTGACGTAATTGACCCGTTCTTGAAGCGCATGGGAGAGCAATCCTTTAAGGGCAGCAATGACGATCGGTTGACTTTGATTGGTCGCCAATTCTCCTCGTAGCCCAATATTTAACGATTCGATGCGTCCACCAACGAGTTGCCCAACCAGGTTGCCGAGAGTCTCTGCCAGTTGCAGATAGGGCTTTAATTGCTCCAATAAATCAGGACGCAAGCCGGGAATGTTGACCGCCGATCGAGCAGGCAACCCCAGCAAGACATCGCGAATTTGTTCGGCAACGTCGATCGCCACATTTGCCTGAGCTTCTTCGGTTGACGCTCCTAAGTGTGGGGTGAGGACGATCTCTTTGCCCAAAGCTCTCAGATCCGATTCGCCCAACGGCTCGGATTCAAACACGTCGATCGCGGCTCCGGCAATCTTGCCTGCTTTCAATGCCTCTGCTAGAGCGGCTTCGTCAATAATTCCACCCCGCGCACAGTTGATGATGCGGGCAGTCGGCTTCATTTTGGCGATCGCGTCTGCCCCGATCAAATGCGTCGTTTCTGCCGTTTTGGGAATGTGGAGCGTGATGTAATCTGCTTGCTGAA
This sequence comes from Phormidesmis sp., assembly GCA_965277365.1. Taxonomy (GTDB): domain Bacteria; phylum Cyanobacteriota; class Cyanobacteriia; order Leptolyngbyales; family Leptolyngbyaceae; genus Phormidesmis_A. Next base: position 939,319 of record CBDICO010000013.1, read on the forward strand.
ACAACACATCTAACTCGACCAGACGACAGCCGATCTGCTCTGCCCGTTCGTGAGAAATAAATGGATCAAATGCCAACAGCTTCATGCCCATTGCTTTAGCAACGGTGGCGACGTGAGTCCCGATCTTGCCTAGCCCAACAACACCGAGAGTTTTCTTATAAACCTCAACGCCCGTGAAGCTCTTACGATCCCACTGGTTGCTTTTCACCGATTGATTGGCATCGGGAATGTAGCGCGACAGTGCCATCATCATGGCGATCGTGTGTTCAGCAGCAGCGATCGTGTTGCCTTCTGGAGAGTTGACGACCACAATCCCTTTACGAGTAGCGGCAGTCACGTCTACGTTATCGACTCCGACCCCAGCGCGTCCGATAATCTTGAGGTGAGTGCCTGCCTCGATCACTTCTTTGGTGACACGAGTCCCAGAGCGAATCATCAGCGCGTCATAGTCAGAGATAATTTCGACCAGTTGTTCGCGAGACAGGTCTGTCTTGATGTCAACTTGGGCAACCTGGGACAAAATATCAATCCCTACCTGATCAATGGGATCGGAAACAAGAACCTTGGGCATAAAAACTCAATGATGATAGGGGCAGAGAGAGGAGTACAGGAAATAACGAACCCGGAACGCAGAACTTCTGATTCATTGCCCGTCTTTCATAGTTCATCCTTTCGAGTGATTCCCCAACTAGATATTCTAGTGGATTCACGCATCAAGCCTCGTAGAATGAGCAAAGTTTTTTGATTTCAGTCTTCAGAATGTCTAGCGCGTCACAGACAGGGTTGTGTTTCTGATGACCCAAGACTTAGGTGGGGGACAGAATTAACAGCCAGAAATTCTAGCGGGTTGAGCGGAGCCGAAACCCACCTACACCCGTTGACTTTAATAGAGCCTGTCTCCTTAATTGCGATGATTATTGCCGTAGTGAACTCTAGCTCCTGCCCACTGCAATTTTTCGTGTAGGGTTTGGTAATAAGAATAATCTTCTCTGAGAATAATAAATTGAGCATCGCAGTCTGCCATACGAATATCGACGCGCTGACCAGGCCAGATTGAAGTCGCTAACACGCCATCCATCCAGAGTTTTGTCGTTAAGTCACGATCGACCAGAGGCCAAATGCTCACCACTGATCCAGAGGGTAAAACGATCGGGCGACTCGACAGACTCAAAGGGCAGATTGGCGTAACGGCGATCGCGTCCATTCCAGGGTGAATAATCGGACCATTTGCCGCCACGGTGTAGCACGTTGAGCCTGTGGGAGTCGCCACAATCAAGCCGTCGCCCTGATATTGATCGACGACTTCCCCATCGATTTCCATTTCTAAAATCGCGGTGATCATGCGATCGGCAGAGGCAGGTTTAATGCACATTTCATTGAGTGCCAGATAGCGATCGCTCATCGGCTCTAGATTGGTGCGGTTACCTTCAAAAATGCTGGCTTGCAGCATCATGCGGCGCTGCACGGCAAATCGATCTTCTAATAGCCGATCCCACACGGTTTCTGTGTTGAAATCTTCAGACGATTCAGTCAGAAATCCCAAATGTCCGCCGACGTTGACCGCAAGAATGGGAATCTTGTCTGCCGCCAAATTTCTAGCGGCAGATAAAGCAGTGCCATCGCCACCGAGGACGATCGCCAAGTCGATCGGCTGCGTTACGGATGCCAAAAACACAGGATAGGGGTTGTCATTGGGTCCACTCGGACCTAGTAGCACTCGACAGTGGCGTTTTTCTAGCGCTTGGGAACACTGCTCAGCCCATCGCCGACTGAGCGGGTCGCCCGACTTATGAATAATAATGACCTGATTTAGCTGCACAGTTTTTCAACCGAGAGACGTTAAGCGGTTCACTGTCAAAAGTCTACGCCATGTGCCCACGTTTCTCAGGCTAATCGGGGACAAATGTATTCCATCTCAGGTTGTTGAGTATCATGAGATAGCGATTTTGAGTATTTTTGGTTGATTCGCGAAGGTCAACGATCGTACATTGATGGATAGTCCCATCTGGTCACTGAGGAGTCATCGAATGAAACAAGTTAATCCTGCATTTTTGCAAATAAGTGCGATCGTAAGTGGGGCTGCAATGAGTGTCGGGTTTGCCTTTAGCGCTCAAACGCCTGCCTCGGCACAAGCCGCTTATGGCAGCTATGTTGGCATCGGACCTTCGTTTGGCTTGACTCGTGGAGCAGACGACGATCGCAAGATTTCGGGCGTGGTTTCCGGGCGATATAAGTTTTTGACGGCTCCGGTTTCAGCCAGAGCACAAGTATTGATTGGCAGTAATGTGGCGATCGTGCCGACGGTTTCCTACGACATTCCGATTAACTGGCAAACCGATGCCTATATTGGCGCTGGGGTCGCAATTCCGATCGGAGGCGAAACCCCGATCGGCAATAAAACGAGTTTTGCGATTCAACCCGGCATTGACTATTCACTGCCAAATAGCAATGTCGTGTTGTTTGGCAATGCAATTATCTCGTTTGATGCCTACAAGCGGGGCGGGGCGGCTGCTTCACTTCAAGGCGGAGTCGGGCTGAGATTTTAGAAGAGTTCTCCGGTAGCGCCCCAACGCAGTTAAGGGAAAGTGCTGCTGATAAAGGTGATACTTCAAGTAAAAGTGACCCGGAAAGCCTGTACCTGTGAAGTCGTCTTCGTTCCAGGTACCGTCTTTGTGTTGAGTAGTGAGCAGGTAGGTGATACCATTGTCGATCGCATCCCAGGCAAAGTGACTCGTCGCGTCTCCGGCAGCAAGTAACCCGATCAATGCCCAAGCAGTTTGAGAAGCCGTACTCGTTCCTTTGCCTTTGAGTGAAGGATCGGGATAACTAGCACAGGTTTCACCCCAGCCACCATCAGAGTTTTGACAGTTTACTAACCAGGTTGCACCGCGATCGAGACTTGATTGATGAGTCTTCGGCGCAACCAGCGAAAGTGCCGCCAAAACGCCACTGGTGCCATAGATATAATTCACGCCCCAACGCCCAAACCAGGAGCCATCACTCTCTTGTTCTTTCGTTAAATAAGAGAGGGCACGATCGAGGCGATCTGCGTTGAGATGAGTGTCTGTCAGTCGTCCGATCATTTCTAGAACTCGCGCAGTTACGTCTGCGGTATTGGGATCGATCATGGCTTTGAGATCGCCATAAGGATGAGCATTGAGCCAGTCTTGATCGTTATCGAGATCGAACGCTGCCCAACCTCCAGGTTTGCATTGCATGGTGGCGATCCAGTCAACGGCACGGGCGATCGCGCGTTCCTTCAACGTCTCATTGGGTAACTCCACCGCCGCCAACGCCATCACCACCACCGCAGAATCATCTACGTCAGGATAGAAGCGATTCTCAAACTCAAACGCCCAGGCTCCCGGTTTGCCCTGCTGATTTTTGACCGCCCAATCGCCATAATCTAAAATCTGTTTTTCGAGGAGCCACTCGCCGCCGCGAACCAGAGCCGGATGATTGGGAGCCATGCCAGAATCAACTAGCGCTCGCATCACCAATGCGGTATCCCAAACGGGTGAAACACAGGGCTGAACGCTAAACGTGTGGTCAGTCTCATTTGAGAAGCGATCGACCGCGATTAAGCCACGTTCAACGATCGGATCAGCCGCATTGTAATCTAAGCAACGCAACGCTAATAGTGAATTCAACATAGCGGGAATGATGCCGCCCCAATCACCAGAAGCTTCTTGTCGTTCTAAAATCCACTGTTCTGCGGCTTTGAGTCCTGCTTTGCGAAAGGGCATTAGATTCAAGTCTTCAGCCAATTTGAAGACCTTATCTAAGTCAACAAACACATCTGTCCAATCTGATTTGCGAGGCAGATCAAAGTTAGTATTTGTCATTCCGTCTACATAGAGTTCGTCAAGCGTGATGGGACGATCGACGAGAAAAACGGGCTTGCGATCAAACACAATCATCAACGGAACGGTGCTGCCTCTCGCCCAGCTAGACAGTTCATAAATGCTAAACGTCGAGGTTGAGAACAACGGCTCAGATCCAAACGGATTCGGAATCTCCAGCTTTAATGACGGCAACAGCATCAACCCCGGCGGAATCGACGGCAACCCACTCCACGGATAACAGCCAATCAACGCCAGGTGAAACTTGGTGAACACGCGAGTTTTCGCCACACCGCCCCGCGCCAGAATAAATGCTCTCGCGTTTGCCATTGCCGGATCGTCGATCGAGACTCCCAGCAACTTCAACGCCATGTAGGTTTCAACGGTGACGCTCAGTTCACCACCATCGCCGTAGAACAGTTCCCAGCCGCCGTGATCGCGCTGCTGCGATCGTAAAAACTTCTCTGCCTTGGGCATCGGGCGAGTTTTATCGGTGCCCCAAATCTTATGCAGCAAGACAACTTCTGCGGTCATCGTCACGTTTGATTCGAGTTCTGCCCACCAATAGCCCTCAGCATTTTGGGTCGAAAGTAGATAGTCTTGACTGGCAGCGATCGCCCCATCCAATTGAGAAGTCGTCACCCTATTCCATTGCATCGTTACACCCCAAAAACCACAGTCTTTGTATTTTGCGTTCTACAATCAAGAATTTGCAAGATAGCAACCAACCTTCCATAACAATAATGAGTGAGATTTTTGCAGGATTGACATTACTTTCTCTAGCGATTTGGATTTATTTAGTCTGCTTTCGCGGTCAATTTTGGCGTACCGATCAGCGTTTATCTACACAATTCCAATCCTTGGATCACTTCCCTACCATTTGCGTGATTATTCCTGCTCGCAATGAAGCAGATTTGCTGCCAATTACGCTTAGATCGCTACTCACGCAAGATTATCCCGGTCCTCTCAATGTTTTTCTAGTAGACGATCACAGCACCGATCGAACGGCTGAGATTTCCAGAGAAACGGCTGAGACGCTAGGCAAATCGCATCAGTTACACATTCTCTCGGCTGCACCCCTTCCCCCTGGTTGGACGGGAAAACTTTGGGCACTTGAGCAGGGAGTCCAAAAAGCGATGACACTAGAGCCGGACTATATTTTGCTGACCGATGCCGATATCGAACACGATCGCGCCAATCTCTCTCAACTGGTCGCCAAAGCAATCGGGGATAATCGAGAACTCGTCTCCTTAATGGTGCGATTGCGCTGCCAAAGCATCTGGGAAAAACTGCTGATTCCCGCATTTGTCTTCTTCTTTGCAAAGCTTTATCCGTTTCGATGGGTGAACGAGCCAGGGAACTCGATCGCGGGTGCCGCCGGGGGTTGCAGTCTGATTCGACGCGAGGCACTGACTCGGATTGGTGGCATTCAGGCGATTCGGCAGGCATTGATTGACGATTGCGCGCTGGCTGAGGCGATTAAATCGAGTGGGTCGCGACGAATTTGGCTCGGCTTATCCGATTCGACTCGCAGCTTACGCCCCTACGACTCGCTAGAAACGATTTGGACAATGGTGGCTCGAACGGCATTTACTCAGCTAAACTACTCGCCGCTATTGCTGATCGGAACGGTGTTTGGCATGAGTCTCATTTATTTGCTTCCGCCTGTAGGAGCCGTTTTTGGGGGACTTGCGGGGCAATGGTCGATTGCCATCCCCAGTCTGCTTGCCTATTTGCTAATGAGTTTGGCGTATACTCCGATCGTGCGTTTTTATCGCTGTCCGATCGGGTTGGCGGGTTGTTTGCCCGCGATCGCGTTTCTCTACACGTTAATGACGATCGACTCAGCCCGTCGTCACTGGCAAGGCAAAGGTGGCGCTTGGAAAGGACGAGTCTATGAAGAGATCAAATCCGAAATCAAAAACTAGGCAGAAAGCTTCCGTCTGACTATTCTAAATTGGTATCTTAGGCAGAAAGTTTCATCAAAACAATAGAAGCTCGATCGCTCATAATTAAGGGAGCATTCCTAGCCATCGGACATCATCTAGAACAGTGTATTGAAGCAGGTGAAGAATTATGATCCCAGTCAATGAAGCTCAGCAGCAGTTGCAGGATTTGATCGATTCGGTAAGCCAGTCGCACCAGCCTATTGTTATCGCAGGACAGGGTAGTAATGCAGTGTTGTTATCTGAAGCTGATTGGGCATCAGTGCAGGAGACATTGTATCTTCTCTCGGTTCCAGGAATGCGAGAATCGATTCGGGAAGGATTGACAACCCCGATCGAGAATTAAAGTGGTGAGTTGGGATTTGGTCTACGTCAGACAGGCGCAGAAAGATGCCAAGAAGCTGGCTTCTAGTAATCTATAAAATAAGGCGCAAGCTTTACTTGATCTCATTCAAGCCAATCCGTTTCAAGATCCGCCACCCTACGAAAAATTAGTGGGAGATTTGGAAGGTGCATACTCGCGGCGAATCAACCTTCAGCATCGTCTCGTGTACGAAGTCATCAAGCCTGAGAACACGGTAAAAATTTCGCGGATGTGGACGCATTATGAATAGCTTTTCTAACCTCACATTAGGTGAGCCGATGTTCTGGGATCACGGCTAAGGCGAGAGCGTTTTGTTTATAGTTAGAAATCACCGTGTAGACGATATTAGTTGACTATGACGACTTGTTACCAATGGTTTTCATTTCCAAAAGAGTTCTCAGTTGCATGTCTCAAATGTGGTCGAGAATCACGTTGTCACAATGCTCCGATTGTCAGAGCTAAACGGACTGGTGGAGCCACCCGTTATCTACCGATCGGTGAACCTGGAGTGTTTGAAGGGGATGTTTCGTGCATCAATTGCGGTTTTGCTGGAAGAGTTACGATTCACTGGCATCGTGATGCGTACTGGAAGTGTGACGTGAAGGGGGAAACTTTGTGGGCTTGGTCATTAGACCACACCAAGGTTCTGTTAGACTACATACACTCTTCAAAGAGAGATGAAAAGGCTCATCCTGGCTATTTAAAAGCACTGTGGCATCTGCCTACACATTTCAAATTGGCAAAAAATCGAGAAGCTGCCGTTAGAGCATTAGGTAAATTAATAATGGCAAATAGCCAAAGTAGCTAGAGACACTGAGCGCGAAGACTAATAAGTCGCTACACTGGAAATCCCAAATGTGTCAATTGAGGTGCAAAAGTTATCTGCATCCGGTGAACTTGATTGTTATAAAGAATTTGGTGAGACATAGTTTTGATAATCGATTTGTATTTAGCGATTGCAGAAAGATCAATGGTTCGGACAATTTTTGACAAGAAAGCTATCCATCGGATAGGGTGCGGTTACAAACAAAAAGCACCGGATAGATAGCTATGGAAGCCATTGTACAGAGCCTACTGACGAAAGTGGGCATTTTCGCAAACCGCAAGTGACCTTTTTCGTGACGTTGTTTTCGACCATTCTAGTGGTGTGTGGCAGAGTCAACTTCACGAACTTGAGCCGCTACAGTGAGTTGAACGAGAAGACGTATCGGCGGCACTTTAAGGCGGAATTTGAATTTACCCCATTGAATGTCGAGTTGGTCAACCTCACGGCAGGATTGGGACAGGCGTTGCTATTGGTGATGGATGGCTCGTTTATCGTCAAGAGCGGCAAAGCCACGGATGGCATCGACTGGTATTGGAATGGCTGTGCGAGTCGAGTCGAGAAAGGCTTAGAGATCTCGTTAGTGGGAGTCGTCGATCTCAAAACCGAGACGGCTTACGCCCTGTCTGCTCAACAAACCCTCGCCCAAACCGAGATTCCGAGCGACATGACGCGGATGGGTCAATATCTTTATCACCTCGAAGCCGTGCGTCCGCACCTACCTCACCAAGTGCGCTACTTAGCCGTCGATGGAGCCTATGCCAAAGCCAACTTTGTCAGTGGGGCAGTCAGCGTTCAGTTGGACGTGATTAGCAAATTGCGCTGCGATGCGAATCTGCGCTACCTCTACACGGGAGAGCAGAAGAAGCGGGGTAGACCTCGCAAGTATGATGGCAAAGTCACCTTCACCGACCTGAGCCGCTTCACCTTCATCAAAGCCGTGCAGCCGAACCTGGACTTGTACACCGCACGGGTCTGGCATGTCTCCTTGAAGCGTGAGATTCGAGTCGTCTACCTCATAGACCGTCGATCTCCTCACCGAGTCGGCACTTGCTTACTGTTCGGTACCGATGTCGAACAAGACCCACAGCAAATTTATCACTTCTACCAGTTGAGATTCCAGATCGAGTTTCTCTTCCGCGATGCTAAACAATTTACAGGACTGGAGGATTGCCAAGCCCGTGACCTGGCAAAGCTCGAGTTTCACTTTAATGCCAGTTTGACCGCCCTGAACCTCGCGAAAGTTGAGACGAACCACAAGCAGTCAGGGCAGGAGCGGGTGCCCTTCTCTATGACCAGTGTCAAGCGACGGGCGCTCAACCAGCATCTCCTCGACCGCTTTATTGCAAACTTAGACTTGGAGCCGAGTGTAATTAAATCCCACCCCAACTATCCCACCCTTTGTAATTACGGCATTATCGCCGCTTAAAATTGTCCGAAGTATTGAAAGATACATTCACGTTGAAATTGCACCACAACCGCTAACAAAAAATCCGCAAATCGAGAGCGATCGCGGATTTCAAATCAATCATCCATTGGGCTGCATCAAAATCCCAACCAGCCTTGGATGGATTGCTCTAGGTGCTCACGATCTACATCATCTAGCCTTCCAATGACTGCTACCGTTAGACTTTTATGGACTGTGTATAGACCCCGCTTGACGGCTGTAGCAACATTCAGTCCTGCCTCTGACCACTGAGCGAGGACAAACTCGCCCTCCAATAAAGAGACTGTTTTGCTGGTTAATGGAGTGACCATGATGTCTTGAGAGATGTGTGGGGCACTCACGACAACGGCGGGTCTTACCTTTGAGCCAGACAAATCTGAAAAAGGATAGCGAACCAAGATGATGTCATTTTTGAAGTAGCTGGGCATAGACATCATCCTCGTCATTATTCCAAACAGCATCGAGTGAAGTCTGGCTTGTCTGAAGCCAGAAATCCGTTTCATCGTCAAGCAAGATTGTGACTAAAACCCTGGTTCCGTCAGGAATATCTGCCTGTGATAACTCAACTTTCCCTTGACGAACCGTTGCCCAGATTGTTTTTGGCATAAAAGATTAAGACTGACGAGCCTGAAGCTTATGATTCAGTGTATCTGAAGATGCGGCTACTGCTTTGTCTTGCCAGAATCACGAGATCTCAATGATAGTCAACAAAAAATCCGCAGATCGAGAGCGATTTGCGGATTCAAAAATCATTAAACGTGACTAACTGACCTTCAGCAACTCCACATCAAACAGCAGCGTCGAGTTGGGAGGAATGGGACCAATTCCGCGTGCGCCATAGCCTAAGTCAGGAGGAATGGTGAGTTGACGACGACCGCCGACCTTCATGGTGCCTACACCTTCATCCCAGCCTTTAATCACTTGACCCACGCCGATTTTAAACTCAAAGGGCTGACCCCGATCGCGGGAGCTATCAAACTTCGTTCCATCGGTCAGCGTGCCTGTGTAGTGCACTGTTACCGTCTGACCTTTTTTAGGAGACTCACCCGTTCCTACGACCTCATCCACATATTGCAGACCCGATTCGGTCACTCTGACTCGTTCAGGTGTCGCCATATCATTTTTCTCCTCTGTCGTTTGAGTAGCGGGCTTGGGCGCTTCAGCAACCAGAACTTGGGAATTCACTTCGGTCATGGTAGCCGATTCTGTCGTCGGCATCTCGCCCGCGATCGCGCTAGTGCGACTGGAGACTTGCGCCACAATCAGCAGCACACAGCAAACTACCATAACCCCGAAGCTGACTAAAATCTCTCTCAAAATCAGACCTCCTGACGTATATGTCTTTATCTTCTCACTCTGAACTACTTTGTTCCATTCCAGAGCTTATTTTCTAGGTCGCGCACTTGTCGCTCTAGGCGATCGAGCCGTCCGCGCAATTCGTCCATTTCAGATTGGCGGGGCACTCCCAAGTCTTGCATGACATTGCGAATCTGACGCTGCATCTGAGCTTCAAAGTTGCCTTGCTTGAGTTGTGCCATCAAATCATCGACAAACCCTTTTGCCTGCTCGGGGTTGAGTTTGCCATCCTGGACGAGTTGGTCACTCATCTCTTTAAATTTTTCTGCCACGAGAGAAGTCGTGCCGATGCCAACCATCAAAAGCTGTGTAATCCAATTATTGCTATCCATACTGGTTTCCTATGTCGGGTGCCGCAAAAGCCCGTTGAACGATCGACAAAATGGGTTTCTAGCCGCTAGACATTTTGTAGGGAATTCAAACTTCTTCGCTTCTTGTTATATTCTGTCAAATTGCAAGAGCATTCACAGTCGCGAAGTCCGTACATCAAATCACTCTGGCTGCATTCTCTAACAAAATCTACGCCCAAGGGCAGAAAGTTCCAGATTTTTGAGGATTTCTCTGATAACGTCTTAAACGTTGGGATGGATGAATGGTTTGATGCTAATCGAATGGCTCAAAGTGAAGGTTCCGCCAGGGTTGCGGGAGCAATACATCCAGAAAGATGATGAAATCTGGACTCCGATGCTCTCTAGCTATCCGGGGTTTGCCGGAAAGGAGGTGTGGATCAATCCCCAAGACCCAACGGAGATTGTGATGGTGATTCATTGGGAAAGTCGAGACGGGTGGAAATCGATTTCTGCCGAGAAATTAGAGGAGACCGATCGGCAGTTCACTCAAGCAATGGGTCAGTCGTTTCCCTTTGCCGAAGAGGGCGACTATCAAGTTCGCAAGTTTATGCAGCGCCCCGCTTAAGCAGACTCTACTTCACTCTGAAATTTGCTAAGTTAGCATCGGAATATACCTTTAGAACCTGCTGTAATCGATGCCAGACTGTCCTCGTTGTCATCAGTCGGTTGACGCTCAAGCGATCGTGTGTCCTTATTGCCGCACGACCCTCAAGGCGCATGGTCATCCCGGCATTCCGCTTCATCGTGCGACGGGAATTGAGCCGTTGTGCAAAACCTGCATTTATGATGCAGATGATTCGTGCACTTATCCCAAGCGCCCCGACGCGAGAGAATGCACATTGTATAGCGATCGGGTAGTTCCGATCGCGAATCGAGCCGTCAGCCACGGCAACAATCTTCTCAGCAAAGCCTGGTTGAGACAAAATTTAGTCTGGATTGTCCTCATCGGACTTGTGATTTTAAGTTTATGGTTGGCACGAACCAAACGGTAGATCGATGCCATCGAAATGTTAGACAAAGTGATAAGGGGGTAAGGCTTCACCTAACATCAGTTCCCAATGAGACGACTGATTTTGCCACGCTTGGAGGTGTTGATAAAGCTGCGTTTCTTGCTGACGATCGACCAACAGATAAAGCTTCTCAACGCCCTCTGTTGCCTCAGTCACACGATAATCAGGATATGCCTTAGAGATTGAGCGAAACACCTGCTCTAGCTGAGATTGCCGCTGCTCTTGCAGAGCTTGTTGGTCTTGATATTGCTGCTTTTTAGCGAGAAAATACTGTTTCCCTTTCACATCAGGAGGAGTCGAAACGGGCAACTCGCAGGGAGTCAGTTTCAGCCGATATTCTGCCTTGCCTTCTAGTCGAGCAAGCTTAGCTAGATAGGAGTCTTGATGGGTGCCTAAGTGTTCGAGAAGGCTCTCTTGGGAGACAAAACAGGTGCCAAAACGCAGCGGCAAAATTGTGGTTTGCCAAAATAATTCGCAAATCATCCGATCGTGGATCAACACCGCCTGCACGAGTTGGCTATCATCCGCTTGCAAAACCTCGATCTCTAAATCCGGTTCTACCAGTGCAGACAGTTGACCATTTTCTACAACCTGCACCTCTCCCGCGATGCCTGCCAACACATTGAGCGGTGGAGTCGAGGAGTGAAAGAACGCATAGGTATACATAGCGAGAGAAGATTCCTTGGGGCTGCAACGCCGATCGCGGGTCTGCCTAAAGTTTAACGTGTGAAGGGTTTGTGATCGGATTGCTCACGATCACGCGGCTAAATCTGTCCAGTGGTATTGTAATTCTGATTAATACAACCTGGCTTTTGGGTATGACGACAGACGCGCTCCCAAAGCGTCGATCGCGTAGAGGCTGCCCCTGTTGAAAAGATCACTCGATCTTCCCCAATCAGCTTGATGATTTTGACCCCACAGACCGAGCAAACCTGAGTTCTATCTTGACTCATAAATACACGTATCGTTTCGATTCAACAAGCTTAGCGCCAAAGAATGCACCGAAGAGTAAACTTTCAACATTGTGTGACTTTCCCTGCAAATGGGCATCATCCGTTCATTGCTCCCTTGGGGCTGTAAGCAAAGGTTTTTCTGAAATGCGTCGTCTCTTTGTGTGTGTGGTAGTGATATCTTGCTTGGGTTTGCTGGTGGATCACTCGATCGCGTCAGCCAGCACTAACTCTACGGCTCCGGTAGTCGATCCGAGTCACGATTATTGGCTTGAAGCTCAAAAATTGGCTCAAAATCATCTGATCTTATTAAATCGAATCGAACGATCGCTCGCTGGCTCAGATGCCAGTCGGCTGCGGGCGATGAGAGGTCAAATTTTCTTACAGACTTCTGCGGTTGATCGCTTTCTTAAAAGCAGCTATCCTGCACCAGACGTTTTGTGTGCTTCAAACCCTGCCAATGGTGGAGCCGGAAGCGTTGCTGGAACCGATGCCATTAGCTTAGAAGAAGCTCAGGTTTATTGCGCGTTGTATTCGTCGGCTCGTGACTTACAGCCTTTGAGAGCGCAACTCGATCGACGATCGGGCATGGTAGCCGCAGATCCGACGCTGGTGAGGGCACGTCCCTCCTCGTCTGACCCAGATCAGAGCCGTTTAACTCCCGATTCGTCTTTAAGAAGCCCGATCGAGATGACAAATCCAGTTTTACCTGCGATTCAGCCACCCGATGATAGTTTGGAGATCGTGCGATCGAGCCGAAATCGCCTGATGCAAGTTGAGTCTGCTTTTCCGGTGGCAGTTCGGTTTGCAGTGCCCACACAAGTCATGCAGAGTGACCAAACTTCCTATGATTTGTATCCTCAAGAGTCACAGCCTTACACTTCGTTTCTGTCGCAGCCTAATACTGGAATCACCCGTCTATTGCCGATCGAGGCGTATCGCACGGCATCTAGTGCTATAGAAAATCGATTAGCCCCAACGGTTGCCGAACAGCTTCCTTTCACAACCTTGATGCAGCGATCCGATGGATTATCGCCTCGGTTAGCCATTCGGATTGAGGGAGACAACTTTCAGATTGTGCAGACCGATTTAGATTATGGGTTTATGACAGATTTAGGAGAGGTGGCGATCGAAACTCTCGTTCCAACGCCATCTGAGAAGGTGTCTAGTTTATCAGACGCGCTGCAATTCTTCTATAACTACCGTCCGCCGTTGGAGCTAGAAGCCATTCAAGCCGATCGTCGCCGCTTTTCTGAGAAGATGAACGATTTGAATCTGAGTCAAGCCACCGCTGCGCTGAACCGGACTTATTTGGTGCGATCGATTCAGTTCAAAGTGCCTGAAATCATCACGTCAGGACGATCTCTGCTGCCGCGTGAACGCTTCTTTCTTAAAGATTTACTCAACACGCCCAGCAGTGATTTACTGTTTGCCTTCCGTCCGGTTAGTCGTCGTGCCGATGGCAGCTATACCGTGCTGTGGAAGATTTTGACGCAGTTCTCTGATCCTCAAATTCGCGACCTCGATCGCTATGTTGTGAAGTAGAGCAAAAGATTAGAGCTAATCGTAGATCGAATGATCTGACTGCTTTAGCCTATTTGGGAGAACTTGCAATCCCCACTAACTCTCCTATCTGTATCGATTGAATTGTCTCGTTTAACTGCGGCACAAGTGATAACAAATCCTCTAGTCAATTACTTTGCACTTCGAGAATTACGATCGAAATTAACAACAGAGATAGGTTTTGTGGGTGAGGAATGCCTTGATCACTGGTTGCAAAAACACGCCGGCCTCTGAAGTTCTGCCTCACTCACCTCGGCTTCCAGCACCCACGGCAAATAAAAGGCTCTCAATGCTCAACTCAGTGCAGATCGCGAGGAGCAGTAGCGATCAATGATTTCCTATCACACCTCAACACAAGCAGAAGTCGCCATTCGAGCAAAAACCGCGTTAAAGAATTTGGATCAATATGACAAAGCCATCGTCACTGAAATTCAACCTGCTTCTGCGTTTTGGCTTGCCACTGGGGCGCATCAGCAGTATTTTGAGAAGCGAGAAACAACTCCCAAACTACAATGATTTAAGGGTTGCTCTAAGAATACTAAGCCAGTGCCAGGTCTTTTTTGAAACTTCAGAAGGACCGCTTCTCTCTTTTCTTGTTCAATTTCCTGGAATTTTTCCTGATTTTTTCTACAATTTTGCAAAGTGATCGTAGGCTCTCCGATGAAAGTGAATGTCTTTAAAGTCTCGCAACGCTCTCCTGATGATGTGAGTGCTCTCGATGAGTTGATTCAAACTCAAAAGCTGAACCCTATGACGATTGCAGCCATATTAGGAAAAACGGAAGGAAATGGCTGTGTCAACGACTTTACTAGAGGATTTGCAGTGCAGAGCTTGAGAAATTATCTCACTCAACAGATCGGCTCAGAGCAAAGTCAGAACATCATCTACATCATGTCGGGTGGTACTGAAGGAATACTCAGTCCACACTTGTCGGTCTTTACTCGCGAAGAGTCACCACTGACTGAGCCGAAGCACAAAGGATTGGTTCTGGGCAGGCATCACACGCGAGACTTCTTGCCCGAAGAAATCGGTACGCTGACTATGGTGGAAGTAGTTGCCGCAGGAGTACGAACGGCGATCGAGGATGCAAACCTTACTTCAGAAGATGTCCACTTTGTTCAAATTAAGTGTCCTTTGGTGACAGCAACAGAGCAAGCCCAAAAGCAAGACAGCTACACTTCAATGGCGTTTTCGCGGGGTGCATCTGCATTAGGGGTTGCCGTAGCACTTGGGGAATTATCTTTAGAGCAAATTCAATCGAGTGATATTTGTCATCAATATGAACTGTACTCTAGCGTTGCTTCCACCTCAGCAGGGTCGGAACTGAAGAACTGCGAAATCTTAGTGTTAGGCAATGCCGACTCAACCAGTGAATTTGTCATCGGTCATAGCGTGATGCACCATGCGTTGGACATTGAAGCAATTCACGCAGCCATCCAGTCGACTGGACAGCCGCGCGAACAAATTGTGAATGTATTTGCGAAGGCGGAAGCAGACCCAACAGGCAGAGTGCTAGGCTGCCGTCACACGATGCTTGATGACTCAGATATTAGTCATACTCGAATGGCAAGAGCGGTAGTTGGAGCCGTGATTGCTGCGGTGATTCAAGACCCAATGATTTATGTGTCTGGTGGCAGTGAACACCAGGGACGACCTGGAGGCGGACCGATCGCGGTGATTGCTCGACGAAGTGAAAAAAGCAGCGACCTCACTCGCTAGGCTTCGCGATCTCATCGGGCTAGCTGCTTGCGACAGATTCTCAGCTTACTCCAATCTTCTCAGAAGCGAGCCGCACCCTATTTTGGGTATGGCAGAGATTCTTTTCCGCACAGGGTGTAGTCAGTTGCGACGGATTTTGCTCAACCTCGAAAGCTTTTATAGGTACACGCGTGTCTGCAAACACTAAGGCTCCACTCATCACCCGTAGGTCACAAGAAACAATTTGTTCTCGACTCATAACTAACGTTCTTGCGATCGCCGTCTTGCTACGCTCAGCTTAGAAGTTGCTTAGGCGCGATCGTAGTCTAGCAAGTCTAAAATCTCGTGAGCCGCCCGATCGCATACGCCGACTTCCCCAACAGCGCGACGCATTTCTTGATAGTCTGCCAGCATTTTTTGACGACGATCGGGCTGCAATAGCGCGATCGCGGCTTGCGTAATATTTTCGACTGTCGCCTCGTCTTGCAGAAATTCGGGGACGATTGCCTTCATCTCCACCAAGTTTGGTGGCGACATAAAGGGAATCGAAACCTTGAGAATTTTTTGAGCAATCCACGCAGTAACGCGATTGACGCGATAAAGCACCACTTGCGGAACATCTAACAACGCCATCTCAAGATTCACCGTTCCCGATTTTGTAATGGCTAAATCTGCGGCAGCGATCGCTTGCAGAGTCGTTTGTCCTTGATTGCTGTCTAACAAAGTCGCTCGCAATCCATAATCTGTCATCGCTTGCTCGATCGCCCCGCGATAGTTCTCCAGCGCTAACGGAATCCAGAAATGCACGTTGGGAAATTTTGCCTGAATTTGCTGCGCCGATTCAAAGATCACGGGCATCAAATACTTTAACTCCTGCTGACGCGACGCAGGCAACAGCACGATCGCCGTTTGATCGGGCGGAATTCCTAACGTCGATCTCGCCTCGTCTCGACTCGGAGCCGCTTGCACCCGATCGACTAAGGGATGTCCTACCCAGACGACTTCTCCGCCTTTGCGTTTGAAATAATTCGCTTCTTCTTGAAAAATTGCCAAAATTTTGCGGGTCGCTGCAATGATGCGATCGGTGTTGAATGAACTAGCTGACCACACCCACTCTTGAGGCGCAATGAAATACACGACAGGCACCTGCGGCAAATGCTTGGGCAAATAGCTACAAAACGCCACATTTGGACTCATGTAGTCAATCAACACCACCACGTCAGGCGGATATTCCTTGAGATACTGCTTTGCCTGCTGCTGAACTTTGAGCGTCGGCACCACATAGGGCAACGATTCGAGCAATCCGATCGACCCGATCGTGCTGGTGTGCCCGAGCAGTTTGGCTCCGGCTTCCTCCATGCGATCGCCGCCCAGCGCCAAAATCTCTAACTCAATCTCTAAATCTGCTGCGCGTCGCTTCAATGCCTCAATCAGCAACGCTCCCTGAAGATCACCCGATACTTCTCCGGTGCTAATAAAAACCCGAAAGCGCCTTGTGCCTTGAAGCGAGTTATCCTTCATCCTTGATCCTTCTCCCAGGGGTCAGCCCTCGTCTTCCGGGCATGAGAGACTGACGAATAAATTGATGAAGGTGCTGCAAATGCGGGTTTTCGGGCATTAATTCTAACTGTTCGATCGCCTCATTCAGCGTCAAGCCTGAGCGGTAGATTAACCGAAACGCTTTCTTTAACAACTGCATTGTCTGCCCTTGATGCTCATCTGCCACGCCCGATCGCTGCAATCCAATCAGGTTAAGAGACCGAACCCGTGAGGGATTGCCCTCAACCGTCATATAAGGTGGTACATCGCGATCAATGCGCGCCATGCCGCCCACCATCGCGTGTCGCCCGATATGCACAAATTGATGAACGCCCAGCACACCGCTCAATCGCGCCCGTGACTCAATGTGAACGTGCCCCGCCAACGCTACCGCATTCGAGATGATCACCTGATCTTCGATCGAGCAATTATGCCCAACATGAACATTTGCCATCAGCATATTGCCATTGCCGATCGCCGTGACTTCACCCGCAAACGTGGCGCGATGAATCGTCACAAACTCCCGAATTTGATTATCGTCGCCAATTTTCACCAGGCTGACCGCTCCGTCATATTTCAAATCCTGCGGCTCTAACCCAATCACTGCACCGGGGAAGATGTGATTGCGATCGCCAATTTCGGTGTGCCCTTCTAGCACTACATGATGACCGACGAGACTGCCTGCCCCAACTGTCACCTGATCCCCAATCACCGCATATGCCCCTACCTGCACCGTTGGATGAAGTTGAGCACCAGGATGAATAACTGCCGTCGGATGAATCAGGGTTGCCATACAAAAGAGGAATAAAGAGTGAGGAGTGAAGAGTGAAGAGTGGCATCTTAAATATTCACCCTCTATCCTTCGCCCTTGAGTGTAGATTAGCTGACCAACGCAAACATTAAATCACCTTCGCACGCTAGTTGACCGTCTACTTCGGCACGACCGCGCATCTTACCAAAACGACGAGCCTTGACAGACAACAGTTCCACGGTCATGACCAACTGATCCCCTGGCACGACCGGGCGACGAAACCGCACATTGTCAATGCCAGCAAACATAAATAGTCCACTCTGCACGTCTGCCATCTGAGTCAATACTACGCCACCGACTTGCGCCATTGCTTCGATAATGAGCACCCCCGGCATGATGGGCTTGCCGGGAAAATGTCCTTGAAAATGCGGCTCATTAAACGAGACATTTTTGATGCCGATCGCCATTTTTGCAGGCACATAATCGATAATCCGATCGACCAGCGCAAAGGGATAGCGATGGGGCAACAGAGCATGAATTTCCTCAACGGTGAACACAGTTTTTTGAGGAGCGGGTTCAGAAGCCTGTTCAGTCGGCAGATCTACGTGGAGCGCAGCCGCATTTTCTGAATTTGTATCGGTCAGCGTTGACATGGGTTGGTTGATGGCTAAAGGGTTAGGGAAATTTTTTGTGCAAGCTGGGTGTGTAAGCGATGGCTGGCTTTATAAGCCAGAAAATGAGCGATCGGAATGGCTCCCAGCAAACTCAAGTCTCCTACTAAGTCTAAAAGCTTATGGCGCACTGGCTCATTTGAAAACCTGAGGGGAGGATTTAGCCAGCCATCGTCACCACACACCAAAGCGTTCTCAAGCGAACCTCCTTTGATCAACCCACTCGATCGTAGCTGATCAATCTGATGTGCCAGACCAAACGTTCGAGCTGGGGCGATTTCGGTCAAAAAAGAATCCCGATCGGGCGACCAGCTATGCCACTGATTGCCGATCGCCGCTAACTCAAAGTCAATACCGTAGCTAAACCGCAATTCTAGAGCCGGAATCGCCGCCACAAACGCATCGCCTTCATAGATCCAGATCGGCTCCGAAATCGATCGGGTGACTCGTGCAGATTGAGAAGCGAGTCCGACATCAGCGATCGCCGTTGCCCACTCGTAAGCCGAGCCATCTAACAAAGGCACTTCAGCCCCATCAATCTCAATTCGAGCATTGTCAACACCCAACCCCACTAACGATGCCAGCAAATGCTCAACTGTGCGAACCTTGGCATCGCCGTTCACCAGCTCAGTCGAGAGCATGGTGGGATTGACAGACTCAATCTGAGCAGAAATTACAGGGGCATCAGGCAAATCGACCCGCACAAAATAGCGTCCTTCCTCCGGCAGCGCAGGTTGGATTTTGACCTGCGTGGAGGTGCCAGAGTGTAGACCGATGCCCGATCGCGTCACCTCACGCGCTAACGTATGCTGTAGCGACGAGATTCCGTGAGTTTCTGCCTCTAATTGAGACCTGGCTGCTTCCATTAGAACCGTTCCCCAAAGCCGAAGCGGATGTTGTTGCCACCCTGGTCATTAATACCAAAGTCGATCCGAATCGGACCCAACGGCGACTGAACCCGCACCCCGATCCCGTAGCCAAAGCCACTTCCGGGCTTACCTCTAACACCCGCCGGATTACCAGGAACGTTTTTTCCGGTTCCTAAATCAGTGGCACCGTCGAAAAACAGCGCCCCAGAGATAATCGAAAAAACCGGAAACCGATATTCTGCGGTGGCTTGCAGATAACTGCGACCACTACCCACATCACCCTCGTCATAGCCGCGCACTGAGTTTGTACCACCGAGCGGAAACGCTTCATAAGGCGGCAAATCGCCTACTACGGTTCCGCCCTGAACGTTAAACGCCAACGCTTGCAGGCAACCCCCTGTCGGAGGTTTCTCCCCGATTCTGAGCGGACGATTGCGACATCCTGGAGTCAGCCGTGTCAACCGCACCGGAATGTAGAAGCTATAATTGGCTCGCAAACGATTGAAGAGAATGTTGCCACTCCCTAATGGCACCGATTGCTCAGTGCTAAAACTCAAGACCGAGCCACTCGTGGGAGTCAGAAAGTTGTTGCGACGATCGCGCACAAATCCCAATCTCGCCGTGATCAAATCATCTTTGCCACTGGGATCAAAGCTCAACAGATTGCCCAGCGAATCTCGACTACTGAGGTTGCCGTTAGCATCTCGAATCGAAACCCGTTGATATTGCAGTCCAAGGGAGGCGTTCCATTCGGAAGGCTTAAATGGGTTGGGAGCGAGAGGACGGTTAAAAGTGATGCCGCCGCCTGTTCTTAACACGCGGGGATTATCGCCATTCGGCAAATTAATCTCTGGTTTGCCCTTATCAAACACGAGCGAAATCGTTCTGCGTCTAAAAAGATCCAAGGTGTAAGACGTGCGGAACGGGTCGCCCCCAATCCACGGGTCAGTAAAGCTCAGGTCAAAGAGTTGATCTCGCTGACCAATCTGCACTTCTGCATTTAGCTTTTGGTTATTGCCACCCACGTTCTGCTGCTGATAGCTGACACTGCCAAACAGCCCACTTGCAGAACTAAACCCCCCGGCAACGCCAATGTTTCCGGTGTTCTTTTCGGTCACGTTAGCAACGACAATCACCTTGCGAGGATCTTGACCAGGGCTAAGGGATAGCTTGATGTCTTCAAAAATTCCCAATCCAAACGCCCGTTGCAAATCTTGTTCAGCCGTCTTCCGGTTAAAGACATCTCCCGGTTTTAGCTCAAACTCGCGAGTGACGATAAAGTCACGGGTGCGACCGTGAATCGGATTGCCTTTAGCATCTTTGTCTTCGCCTTGCTTATTGACAAATCGAACTTGCAGCCCCTCGACCACTCCTTCAGCGACTTCTAGCGTCACCGACCCATCTGGGGCAACTCTAGGCACATTCACGACTTGGGCTAAGACATAGCCGTTATCTTGATACCACTTGGTCAACGCTTGAATACCCGTCTGAAGCTGACGTAGGTTAAGCGTGGTGCCATATTGCGGGGTGAAGATGTCGCTGACCACTTTTGCAGGCACAACCCGCGCACCTTCTAGCTGGACTGATTTTAAGACTGGGTTGGGCTGCACCTCAAAGGTGACTCGCACCCCAAGCGGTGTATCTGAAGGCGTTGCTTTGACGTTTTGAAAGAATCCTGTTGCAAAAACAGCATTAATGTCTTCTTGCAGTTGAGATCGCGTCGTCGTCCGTCCGGGCTGGGTGCGAATGACTCGATAGACTTCGTTCTGAAGGTCTGCCCCCGCACCAATGACGAGCACCTCACCCACCAGCACTCTCGGTTCTGGTTCGGTTGAAGGCGTTGAGGTGGCAGGTGGAGTGGTTGAAGGCGAGATCGGAGTTTCGGGTTGGCTACCAGGTATTGGAGTTTCTTGAGGAGTCGGTTGCACCGTCGGCGGTGGGGCAGTCGGAATCGTTAGCGTTGGCGAAGTCGGAGACGGCGGGTTTAGCTGAATTGGGGTAGGCTGCTGCTCGTCACCGGGGCTTCCCTGAGCCTGAGCAATCTGGGTAGCTATCGCCGCCAACTTAGGCTGAAAAGGCTTAAGCGAAGGGTAAGCTGCAATCTGAGCGGGTGCAGCAACCTCAGACTTGACGGTCTCGACCACCGCATCTTGGCTCGATCGCTGAGACTCAGGCGTTTGGGCGTTTGCAGAATTTGACCAGCCAGCGGCGGCGACAGCCGCAAAAGCTGCCATTAAAACAGGAGATAAGCGCATTTTGTTCACGTTACTTGGCACGTCCTCACACCAGATTCTGCTTTAAGCAGCTCAACTTCACAATATCAAGAAGCGGTTACAATCCTTAGTAAGCTGTGAGATCTTACCGCATCGATGGATACTAATATCCATCGGTCAGAGCGATCACTCAAAGAAGATGCCCTCTGACCGATTAGACAGTTTGACCCAAAACTCGCTCTAGCACTTGCTGATAGGCTTCTTCAACGTTGCCCAGATCACGCCGGAATCGGTCTTTGTCCATCACGCGGCGATCGGGGTCAGTTTCGGCTTGGTTCCACAGACGGCAGGTGTCAGGGCTGATCTCATCGGCTAAAAGAATTTGGTTTTTTGAATCGATGCCAAACTCTAGCTTGAAGTCAACCAGGGTAATTCCACACTGGTTGAAGAAAGTTGTGAGCAGGTCATTGATCCGCAGCGCCATTCTTTTTAATTGATCCACCTGATCATCGGTAGCCAGATCAAGCAGACGGAGCCGATCGAGCGTCAGTAAAGGGTCGCCTAATCCATCGTTTTTGTAATAAAACTCCACCAGGGGCGAGCTAAGAATGGTTCCAAGCTTCAGACCTGTCTGTTGACAGAGACTACCCGCTGCAATGTTCCTGACGACAACTTCAATAGGTAAAATCTTGACGGCTTTGACCCGCATTTCGATCGCGGTAGGGCAATCGATGAAGTGAGTGGGCACTCCGTTGGCTGCCATTAATTTAAAGAGATGGGCAGACATGGCGCAATTTACGGCTCCTTTGCCAGTGATGCTGCCCCGCTTTTGAGCATTAAATGCCGTCGCATCGTCTTTAAAGTGCGTCAGCAGAATCTCTGGGTCATCGGTAGCATAAAGAATTTTAGCTTTGCCTTCGTAGAGTTTTTGTCCAGCAGCCATGATGTGCGATCGCCAGAAAGATCTAAGGCATATTATCTTAAACGTTAACGGGACTGGTCGTTCAACAGAGTCTCGATCGCCCGGGCTTTGACTTGCTCAGCCCTCAACTTTTTGCTAGTGGGTTGAGCAAAGTCGAAATCCACGGACATCGCAGCGAGGAATTCTATTAAACCGCCAGTCTCTTAGCTAGAGGCTCCCCTCCATGCTGTTTGCGGGGGCTGAGTCTCAGCCAAAAGTTTCCCGTGCGAGATGACATAGCGGACGATCGCCCGACGACGAACTGCATCATAGCGATCGTCGGCATCCAGCGTGATTAAATTGGCAGGTTTGCCGACCTCAATTCCGTACTGGTCTTCAATGTGCAGAGTTTTTGCACCATTTTGCGTCACCATCTCATAGCACGCGTCGATTTCGGATGTTCCCGTCATTTGGCACACATGTACCGCCATCGACGCAACATCCAGCATATTGCCCGTACCGAGCGAATACCAGGGATCTTGTACGCAGTCATGTCCTAAGCTGACGTTTTCGCCTTGCTGCCAGAGTTCTTTAACGCGAGTCACTCCCCGACGCTTGGGATAGGTGTCGGTGCGACCTTGCAGCGTGATATTGATTAGGGGATTGGCGATGAAGTTGATTTGAGTGCGTTGCAGAAAGCTCAAAAGCTTCTGGGCATACGCATTGTGATAAGAACCAAACGCCGTTGTGTGGCTGGCAGTGACTCGTGAACCCATCTGCGATCGAATCGCACAGGCAGCCACCACTTCTAGAAATCGAGACTGGTCATCATCCACTTCGTCGCAGTGAATGTCAATTAAGCGATCGTACTGCTCCGCCAGTTCAAAAATGCGATGCACCGATCGCACTCCATCTTCACGAGTCAGTTCGTAATGGGGAATGCCACCCACTGCATCCGCGCCCAGTTTCATGGCTTCTTCGAGCAGTTCATCATTTTTGGGGTTGCCATAAATTCCGTCTTGCGGAAATGCCACGATTTGCAGAGTCATCCAGTCTTTGACTTCTTCTCGCACATCTAGCAGGGCTTGCAGAGCCGTTAAACTTGTCTCGCTCACATCTGCATGGCTACGCACAAAGAGAACTCCTTGAGCCGCTTGCTGTTTAAGCGTGGCGATCGCCCGCTGCTTCACGTTGTCTAGTGAGAGAGTTTGCTTATACTCGCGCCAAATTTCGATGCCTTCAAACAAGGTGCCGCTTTGATTCCAGCGAGGATTTCCGGCAGTCAATGCTGAGTCGAGGTGAATATGCGACTCGACAAACGGCGGACTGATTAAATGGTGGTGAGTGTCTAACTCAAGACTGGCTGTGCCTTCGATTTGAGGCGCGATCGCGGCAATCTTGCCATCTTGAATTGCTATATCGACGGTTTCAATTCGATCCGATCGCAGCAATCGACCCTGCCGCAAAATGATGTCGTAAGTTGAGATAGTCATAGGGGTTGCACCGTCGAGCGATCGTCACTACCCCTTCACTTTATCGGCTGTAGACTTTGCAAAGGGTGCTAAATTTGGCAGTCTGCAATCGCAAAGCGGGCTAGCGTCGATAACTCACTAACCCGCTTTGCAGCAAAGATGCAACGAACCCTGCGCTTTCATTGATTATTGAACTGACTAATAGATCGAGTAGCTTTGCCGTTCGATGAGAGGCTCTAGCCAGGGTTGAAATTCGTCTCGACGGAAGATTTGAGCGCGGCGGCGATAATCAAACCTGACCAAGCTGGGCAACCCGTGTTTGCGAAGACAGTCTTTGATCCAGGAGGCAACGCCTTGTCCTGCTTCAGGCAACATTTCAGTTTGAAAAGGACCATACATCAAAACGAGTTGACTGTTGGTTTGAAGCGGAGAGTCTTGCTCGATTAGCTTCGTCAAACTGGTTTTGGTATTAGCAGGGCGGCTGCGATTCGACTCTTCCCATTGCTGCGAGGGGCGCGTCTCAGATTGAGATTCAGGTCGATCGGACTTCCGACTTAGAGAACTGGACTTTGGATGAGAATGTCTGTGAGGCATATAACTCCTTACGAGAGTATAGATAACGTAGCCAATCGATTTCCACCTAGTTCGTCGCAGGCTTTATCGGAAGTCGATCGGCTTATCGGTAAACGCAACGTAAGTCAAGGTGTAAATCTCATAACTTGATACTATTGTCTTTTCTAAAAAACTGCAAACATTAGTTTGTCTGTAGGTCAGATGGGTATCAACGCTCACAAAAATGTGTTATGTGGACGTGAGCGATCGAGCGTTTAGTTCAGACACTACATTCTGTTCTGCTAAATCTGATAAGTTAGCTTGAGATCACTCAAAGTAAGATAACGGTAAATCATGACTGTCTGCGAATTTAGGGCAGGTCTAGAAGGCGTTCCAGCAACCCAGTCCAGCATTAGCTTCGTGGACGGGCAAAACGGCATCCTGGAATATCGGGGTATTCCCATCCAGAAACTTGCTGAAAAAAGCACATTTTTGGAAACTGCCTATCTGCTGATCTGGAAAGAATTGCCAACCAAAGAAGAGTTAGAGTCCTTCAAAAATGAGATCCGATATCATCGAAGGCTCAAATATCGCATTCGAGACATGATGAAGTGCTTTCCTGAAAGCGGTCATCCGATGGATGCGCTTCAGGCGTGTGCGGCAGCATTGGGTTTGTTTTATTCTCGTCGCGCCTTAGATGACCCGGCTTATATTCGAGCGGCTGTCGTCAGGCTTTTGGCAAAAATTCCGACGATGGTAGCTGCCTTTCAACTGATGCGAAAGGGCAACGATCCCGTTCAGCCTCGCGATGATTTGAACTATGCTGCCAACTTTCTCTATATGCTTAATGAGAAAGAACCTGACCCCCTAGCTGCTAAGATCTTTGAAGTGTGTCTGGTGCTTCATGCTGAACACACGATTAATGCCTCTACGTTCTCAGCAATGGTGACGGCTTCTACGTTGACCGATCCCTATGCTGTCATCGCCTCCGCAGTTGGGACTTTGGCAGGTCCGCTCCACGGCGGAGCCAGCGAAGAAGTGATTGAAATGCTCGACGAGATTGGCTCAGTAGAAAACGTGCGTCCCTATCTCGACGATCGACTTCAGCGCAAAGAGAGAATCATGGGGTTTGGGCATCGAGTCTATAAGGTGAAAGACCCCAGAGCCATCATTCTGCAAGGGCTAGCAGAACAACTGTTTGAGAAATTTGGACACGACAAATACTATGACATCGCCACCGAGTTAGAACGGGCGGTTGAAGAAAAGCTCGGCGGAAAGGGCATTTACCCCAACGTCGATTTCTATTCAGGCTTGGTCTATCTCAAACTAGGGATTCCCACCGATCTGTTTACGCCTGTGTTTGCCATTTCTCGCGTCGCTGGCTGGCTGGCTCACTGGAAAGAACAACTCAACGAAAACCGGATTTTTCGTCCGACCCAGATCTATACCGGGTTGCATTCAGCGCCTTATGTTGAGATCGACGATCGCTAAAACCTCAAATACAGGGTGTCACCCCTCTTCCCTAATTGGCGATCCCTTGCAACGATAGTCAGGTGACGATTTTCAGGAACTCCAGCCTCCAAGATTCTTGCTCTTGGGGGCTTCTTTAATGGAACCTGAAATCAACGACCCTCAGACGAACGATTCATAAAAGTGAATGCAGATGATTGAATAGTTTGATGGGCAAAAGGGCTATAAATTCAATACTTTGGTGCGGCTCTGATCCATTTGGAAAG
The DNA here is from genome assembly GCA_965277365.1 of Phormidesmis sp. Classification (GTDB taxonomy): domain Bacteria; phylum Cyanobacteriota; class Cyanobacteriia; order Leptolyngbyales; family Leptolyngbyaceae; genus Phormidesmis_A. Next base: position 965,372 of record CBDICO010000013.1, read on the forward strand.
ATATACTGATAGGCGTTAAGGTCGTCAAAAAACTTCATCTTTAAGATTAAGTGAGAGGCGACTGACGAATGACTTGACGCAAGTTGGGAAACATGAACCCAGGAATCGACCTTCAAGGAACTTTTATTGAATCTGTCAAAGGTTTTGGCATCCCGCCTGGGGCTGCGAGAGCGCTTTGGTTGCCTTTGCCGATGCTGATCATGTTGGTGGCAGCAACGGTGAGTGTCTTAGTCTTGGTTTGGCTAGAGCGAAAAATCTCTGCCGCCGCTCAACAGCGAATCGGTCCAGAATTTATCGGTCCGTTGGGCATTTTGGCTCCTCTGGCAGACGGGCTAAAGCTAGTTTTTAAAGAAGATACTACGCCGTCTAAAGCAGACGGGTTGTTGTTTACGTTGGGTCCGGCGATCGTCGTGATTCCCGTTTTTCTGTCCTACCTGATCGTTCCGTTTGGGCAAAACCTGATCGTTGCCGATGTGGGAATGGGCGTATTTTTGTGGATCGCGTTGTCTAGCGTCGTCCCGATCGGGCTACTGATGTCGGGCTATGCCTCTAACAACAAATATTCGCTATTAGGTGGGTTACGAGCTGCCGCACAATCGATCAGCTATGAACTGCCACTGGCGCTGTCGGTGTTGGCGATCGTGATGATGTCTAACTCCCTCAGCACCGTTGATATTGTGCAACAGCAGGCAGGCTACGGCATTCTTGGCTGGAATATTTGGCGGCAACCCGTCGGGTTTCTAATCTTTTGGATCGCAGCTTTAGCAGAATGTGAGCGCATTCCCTTTGACTTACCAGAAGCGGAAGAAGAACTCGTCGCAGGCTATCAGACTGAATATTCTGGGATGAAGTTTGCCCTCTTTTACCTGGGTTCCTATGTCAACCTGACGCTATCGGCGCTGCTGTTTGCGGTGCTGTATCTGGGCGGCTGGGAATTTCCGGTGAGTGTGGATGCGATCGCCAACTTGATTGGCGTGAGTGAGAATACGCCATGGCTGCAAGTGATTACGGCAACCCTTGGAATTGGCATGACCCTGCTCAAAGCTTATTTCCTGGTCTTCATCGCTATCTTGATGCGCTGGACTGTGCCCCGCGTACGAATTGACCAATTGCTAGACTTGGGGTGGAAATTCCTCTTACCCGTCTCGCTCGTCAATTTGCTGCTGACGGCAGGTCTGAAATTGGCATTCCCAATCGCGTTTGGCGGCTGACCCTAGTCTCATTTTTTGGAGAACACGAATGCTCAAGTTTCTTAAGCAAGTTGGTGATTACACCAAAGAGGCGTTCCAGGCGGGTAAATACATTGGTCAAGGGCTTTCTGTCACCTTTGACCATATGCGCCGTCGCCCGATCACCGTTCAATATCCCTATGAAAAGCTGATTCTCTCAGAGCGATTTCGGGGGCGGATTCACTTTGAGTTTGATAAGTGCATTTCTTGCGAAGTCTGTGTGCGAGTATGTCCAATCAACCTGCCTGTGGTCGATTGGGAATTCAACAAAGAAACCAAGAAAAAGCAGCTTAAGCACTACAGCATTGATTTTGGAGTCTGCATTTTTTGCGGTAACTGCGTTGAATATTGTCCGACAAACTGTTTGTCGATGACCGAAGAATACGAGATGTCAACCTACGATCGCCACGAATTAAATTACGATAGCGTGGCGTTGGGTCGTCTGCCTTATAAGGTGACTCAAGACTCAATGGTGACTCCTTTGAGAGAGTTTGCTTACCTGCCCAAAGGGGTGACTGATCCCCACGATTTGCCTGCGGGGTCTCGTCGGGCTGGGCTGCGTCCAGAAGAAATTTTAGACCAGGAATCCAAAGATTAGAGGTTTGGGTGACGTGTGTATCGCGTCAAATCGAGCCGCGTCCATACCAGAAGGAGTTAAGAACGTGAATTTAGCGGAAGGAGTTCAAATCGTCTCATTGGGGGTGCTGGCAGTGATGATGCTAGGAGCCGCCCTGGGAGTCGTGTTGTTGAACAACATTGTTTACTCGGCGTTTTTGCTGGGCGGCGTGTTTATCAGCATAGCCGGACTATATTTATTATTAAATGCTGACTTTGTGGCATTTGCCCAGGTCTTGATCTACGTGGGAGCGGTCAACGTGCTGATTTTGTTTGCCATCATGTTGGTCAACAAGCGCGAAGACTTTAAAGTGGTGCCGAGAATCTGGATTCGGCAGGTGGCAACGGCAGTGGTGTGTTTTGGCATCTTTGCTCTACTGGGAACGATGGTTGTGACCACCCCTTGGGCAATCTCGACCGAGACAGCCGTTGGAGATTCCTCGATCGTTCGCATTGGTCTGCACTTCTTCAGTGATTTCTTGCTGCCCTTTGAGTTGGCTTCGATTTTGCTGCTGATGGCGCTGGTGGGCGCGATCGTGCTTGCCCGTCGTGAGTTTCTGCCAGAAGAGGATCTGGCTCCCGGTGAAGCCGAAGCGCTCACTTTGCCTGAACGTCCGCGTGAGCTAATCACCACGGGTCGCAGCGATAGCACTATTCAATAAGAGATGGGGACTATGCAACTTCAATACTTTTTGCTTCTTGCCGCCGCGCTGTTTTGCATTGGCATCTATGGGTTGATTACGAGCCGAAATGCGGTGCGAGTGTTGATGTCGATCGAGCTAATGCTCAACGCCGTAAATCTCAATCTGATGGCATTTTCTAACTATCTCGATCCCCAAACGATTAAGGGACAGATTTTTACCATTTTTGTGATTACGATCGCGGCAGCAGAAGCGGCGGTGGGGTTGGCGATCGTGCTTGCCATCTACCGCAACCGCGACACCGTGGATATGGAGCAGTTCAATTTGCTCAAGTGGTAGGTTTAGTTAAGCCACAAAATTCAAACGATCAAGGGCGCAAGAAATTGTGCCTTTGTTTTTTAGGGTGATTTTTGCCAGTTGCTTTTATGATCTAGAGGCATTCATTAAATTTCTGCAAAAGTCCGAAGCTGCCCTCATCCCCCAATCCCCTTCCCGAATTTGGGAGAAGGGGAGCCAGATTTCAAAATCTCTCTCCCAAGAGTGGGCTACTGTATATACACAAGTCCTCCTGATCCCGTCATCGCCGAGATCTTTGCCCCCTAAATCCCCCATTCTGGGGGACTTTGAGCCCGAAAGAGGTTCAAAGTTCAAGATATTGCCCAGGGTCAAAGTCCCCTAATTTTGGGGGATTTAGGGGGCTGAAGCCGACTGAAACGAAGTGCTCAACGATTTGTGTGTACACGGTAGCAAGAGTGGGAGAGGGATTTAGGGTGAGGGCAGGAGCTTTTGCAAGAGGTCTATTCTTAGAAATCGCTTTTTATCGCTGAATTTGCCCTCTATGCCTGAGACCTCTCCCCTTCACGATCGCTATTTAGAACTCATCGATCAGATTGTGCAACTCACGCTCAAGGGCAATATTCGCTCTAAAGAGCAGGTTTATCAAATGCTGCTGCAAGAAGCCGAACCAGGCACTGGAGAGGAGTTTGAGCAATGTTTGCGCGATCGCTTCACCACGACACAGCGACAAGCGGACGATCGCACCAATGAAGCCAAACAAGCGAGGGCGACTCGTTCTTTGAGGGCATTGCAGACGATTCAAGGCGAATGGGAGCGCTGGCAAACTCAAAATCGCTCACGAGAAGCGATCGTCACTGCACTTCACCAAATCACTCAGGCAGAATCAGCGCACCGACTGCTGGCGTTTCTCAAATTCACTGACCCCAATCATCCTCAAAATCTCGCGCCTGAGCAGCTTAAACAGTTAGCCGCCACGTTGCGTCAGCAGCAAATTTCTGATCCTGCTACCAAAGAAGACATGCGGCAGCTTGCAGAAGGCATTTCTCGCGGGTTAGAGTCTTGGCGAAACCTCCAGGATCATCTCGTGAGTTGGATTTATGACCCCGACCAACTCGGCTTTGAAGGGTCGTCAACGCAGAATAACCCTTGGGCATCGTGGGCAAAGCAATCGATCGGAGCGGTGCCAAAATCGCTGTTTCAAGCGCTCTATGAGCAGCAGCCTGGGAGTGACTGGGCGGCGGATCAAACTGAAATGACTCTGGCTGCTTGGGTCGAGTTGGCGATCGTGCTGCAAGCGATCGAGCATGGGCTGGTGAGTTGGGCAGAAAATTTGGTTTACAACTCCAAAGCTGGGGCAAAGCTTTCGATTACGATTTTTCTGACGTTTGGCGTGATCTGGTCGCAGTTGGCAAATGGCTTTAGTCGATCAACTTCGCTGAATTCTCTGAACCGCGATCGCTACACAGAGGCTTCATTTCGGATCACGCTGCAAGGGCTACGAGTCTTTTCTCAGCGCGACTATTTTCCCCTCTATGGCACCGTATTTGCTTCCTTTACAGGGGGATACTTTCGGAATGCGATGAGCTATCTAAGCGAACCTTTGAAACAGGCAGAGGGAACGCAAGAAAAAGCCCGAATTCTCACGTTGCTGGGATCAGCGCAACGAGTTCAAGGAACGCTTGACTTGGCGAAAGAGATGCACTCCCTCGCTAGAGAAATCGCTCAAGAAGCGGGCGATCGTCCCTGTGAGATTGCAAATTTGAACCATCTCAGTCGCATTGCCGTCACCGAGAAAGCCTACGCAGAAGCCATTAGCTATAGTCAACGAGCATTGATTTTGAGTCGGCAGAGCGGCGATCGCATGGGAGAAGCCAACGCTCTAGCAAATCTGGGCTATGGCGAAGTCTTTCAGGCGCAGCAGCTTGAATCGGCACCAGAGGTTTATGAAACGGCGATCGCCTATCTCGAACAAGGGCTAGACCTTTCAGAAAAATTAGGCGATGGGCAAAGCAAGGCGCTCTGTTACACCAGTTTGGGCAGTGCTTATGTGATTCTGGGTAAGCCGGAGAAAGCACTAAAATTTCTGGAGAGCGGCATCCGATTATCTGAGTTCTCAGGCGATTTATATATTCAGGCAATTAATCTGGCTCATTTTGCTGAGGCATTTTATCAATTGGAGAACTATGACAAAGCGGTTTTAGCTGGATCTCTGGCAATGTATAAACTTGAACAAATGGGTTCCAACGACTGGAAGCAGACCGCAGGGCTGCTCACCATTTTGCAGGGGCGATTAGGAGATGCTTTTCAAACCGTGTTGCAAGGACAACGCCCTTATATTCTTGAAGGGATCGGGGTAGACGGCTATGATTATTTATCGGAGTTGCTCGATCGCTACCGAACATCAAGCTAGGATGAGCAGTCACCGTTCAAAAAATAGTGCCACTTGAAGAAGAGTAACAATCCTTAGTTCAGTCCATTTTGTCCCTGTGATACTAAAGCTATAAGGGATTAAAAACTTGAGGGGGTGAACTCGATGAAATCATACTTACGTTGGTCTGTAGTGCCTACCACGATCGCGGCTGTTCTGGCTTTAGCAGGGCTTGCTTCTAGTCAAACCGTGGCGATCGCTCCAAATTCTCCAGCCGTGACGCTAGATGGTGTGTCTGGAGGATCTGTTAAAGATTTGGGCTGTGCAGGATATATTGCCAGTAGCCCTAACCACACGATTCAAGTGACCGCAGATAGTAACCTTCGCTTCAGTCTCAAGGGTGCTGGTCAACCGACGCTGCTGATTAGTGGCGCACAGGGGCAAACTGTCTGTGTGCAAGCAGATAGTCTGTCAGGTGGCAAAATTGAAATTCCGGGACGCTGGAGTAAAGGTAACTATTCCGTTTATGTCGGCGATCGTGCCCAGGGTCATAACCCCTACACTTTATCGATTACTCCAAGGTAGGATCGATATAGCCCCACGCAGCTGCTTTAGAACAAGAGATTTAAGCCTTTTGTTGCTTCGACCGCAATCCAGCATCGTCATGCAATTTTGTAGTTCTATGAAACGTACGGGCAATAGATGAACTCTTTTGCTCGTTACTTTGTTTGTAAACAACCGCCTGTCGAGATTAACCTCAACAGTCGTTGTTTGCTGCTGGACGCTGACCTAATCGATTGATAACCTTCACAAGGTCTTGAAGCGCCACATCTTTCTTACAAAAAGCATCTACCTTTGCCGTTTGAAGCATCACCTCAGTTTGAGGGTCTTCTAGCGATGAGTAAGCCAAGATTTTGATGTTAGGATGCTCACTTTTGATTTGGGTGGATGCACTCAACCCATCCATAACTGGCATTTGTAGGTCGATGACAATGACATCAGGCAGGTGGCGATTTGCCATGTCGATCGCTTCCTGCCCATTGCTTGCCAACCCCACTAACTCTAAGCCCGCTTGCCGCTGCAACGCAAGCTTGAGGCTTACACGAGTTAATTCATGATCATCAACGACTAATACACGCAACACTTGACGCTCACAAGACAGCATTGATCTCTAACGTAAACTCTCTAATACTTAGAGACAGTGTAGCGGTTCCTACATATTGAGTCCTCTACCGTAGGGATTAGCCAACTCTATTAAGCGCAAATCATTGCCAAATTCAAGCGAAACTTCTACATCCAATCCTTGAGCAAGGCTTGACGACGAGGATGACGCAGTTTTCTCATTGCCTTTGCCTGAATCTGTCGCACCCGCTCACGAGAAAGCTGATAGCGCTCACCAATTTCAGTCAGCGTGTAATGTTGCCCATCGGTTAAGCCAAACCGCAGCTTAATGATTTCTCGCTCACGATCGCTGAGATGGTCTAAGACTGAGTTGAGACGATCGCAGAGCAGGTTGTGATCGAGTGACTGATTAGGGGCAATGTTATCTGCGTCTTGAATGAGCTGCATTAGCTCAGTGTCTTCGTCGCGCCCAACCCACGCATGAAGCGACAATGTGCGCTGGCTCACATCTAAGACTTGTTCTAGCTTGTCTTCATCCATATCTAGTGCCCCAGCAAGTTCTTGCTTAGTAGGCTTCCGACCAAAAGTTTGAGTGAGCGTTTGCCGCACCTTGCGAACTTGATTGAGCTTTTCGACCATGTGAACTGGGAGGCGAACCGTTCTTGACTGAGAGGCGATCGCGCGGGTGATGCCTTGGCGAATCCACCAATACGCATAGGTCGAGAATTTGTAGCCTCGCTCATAATCAAACTTTTCGGCAGCTCTCATCAGCCCCATTGCGCCTTCCTGGATCAAATCGAGAAAGGGCACCCCACGATTTAAATATTTTTTAGCAATAGAAACGACTAAACGAAGGTTGGCACGGACTAGTTTGCGCTTTGCCTTCTCACCCTGAGCACCTCCTTTTGCAATTTCTCTAGCGAGTTCGATCTCTTGGGCTTGAGTGAGTAGGGGATAGCGTGCCATTTCTCGTAAAAACATGCCCACTGAGTCATCAGTAAGACCGAGATAATCGCTGGTTTTTCCTTTCACCGATCGTGCCAGAGTTTCAGGGCTGAGATCTTCGTTATCCAATGCTTCCAGTTCGATCGGGTCGATGTCGATATCAACAGGAATTGAGTCAGCAAGAGAGGAGGTGGTAGGAACTTTAGTTGTCATTAGAGTGGGGGCAAGGTTGCTAGTTTTGATTCAAAAATTTGAATCCAACTTTAGCTTACTTTTCGACCATTGTTCACATCTTTTTCAAGAAAGATCGACTTTTTTGATTGTTTTTTTAAGTAAGGTTGTTATTTTTTGTTTACAAGCCGAAAATTCAGCTTTTTTAACCCAATATCCGTGCCTTCACGGAAGAAATGGGGGGGTGTGAAAGCGCTATAGTAGGCAGCTTTGTTGATTAATAATGTCGAGCCTGATTAGAGGATGGGCAAGTTAAACAAAAAATATTACAGGAATAAAGATCGCAAACAAAACAATAGGCAACCGGGCTAGATCACCGATTGCCTATTGCTCACTTCTCAGCGAGTTTTCTTTAGTTCAATCTGTCAAACGTAGTGGCTTCTCTGACCCCTGACCTCTGACCTTTAACCCCTCATGTAGCGTTTGCCTGCTGCGCTAGCTCCATAAAGATTTTTTGCGAACTTTGTTCTGGGCTGCCATTGGGGGGGCGACGCTGAACATATCGTCCGTCGGGCTGCAAATCCCATGCGTGGCGGTTGTCTGCCAGCATGATGCCGAGAATCTCCTCCAGGTCTTTTTTGAGGTCAGGGTCTTCGATCGGAACCACTGCCTCGACGCGGCGATCAAGGTTTCGCGGCATCCAGTCTGCGCTGCCCATGAGAATTTCTTCTTCACCGTTGTTATGGAAGTAAAAAATTCGAGAATGTTCCAAAAATCGCCCCACGATGCTGACAACGCGAATGTTTTCACTCACCTCTTTAACACCGGGACGCAAACAGCAGATGCCTCGCACGATTAGATCGATCGAGACACCCGCTTGAGACGCTTCGTAGAGGGCAGCGATCAGTCTCGGATCTACGAGGGCATTCATCTTAGCGACGATGCGCCCGTGACCCCCATTGCGCTGATGATCGATCTCGCGATGAATCAGGGTGAGGAGGCGATCGCGCAAGTTAACCGGAGCGACTACTAATTTGCGATAAGACTGCTGACGCGAATAGCCCGTGAGGTAATTGAACAGATCGGTCAGGTCAGCACCAAGATCATTCTGACAGCTAAACATCCCCAAGTCAGTGTAGAGTCGGGCGGTTTTGGGATTGTAATTTCCGGTGCCGATGTGGACATAGCGACGGATTTTCCCGTCTTCGCGGCGCACCACTAACACGAGTTTGGTGTGGGTTTTGAGTCCGACTAGCCCGTAGACGACATGCACCCCGGCACTTTCTAGCTTTCTTGCCCAGAGAATGTTGTTTTCTTCATCGAATCGGGCTTTGAGTTCGACGAGGGCTGCGACTTGCTTGCCGTTTTCAGCCGCCGCGATCAGGGCACTGACGATCGGCGAGTCTCCCGATGTCCGATAGAGCGTCATTTTGATCGCTAATACGTTCGGATCGTAAGCAGCTTCGGCGATAAATCGCTGTACACTTCGAGAAAACGAATAGTAGGGATGGTGCACTAGCAAATCTTGTTTGCGAATCACCGAGAAAAAGTCTTCTTCGCTGTCGGCTAAGTCTTCAATATCGGTTTCGTTGACTCGCCTGAGTCGCGGCGGTGTGATTGGACTCCAGGGCGGATCTTTGAGTTCTGGGACGGGCAAATCGGTCAGGCTAAAAAGGTCTCCCAGGCAGAGCAATCCTTCGACTTCATAGACATCATTGGCGGTCAGGCTCATTTCCTGCATCAGCATCTCGCGCAGACCTTCGGGCATGGACGGCTGAAGCTCAATGCGAACCACGGAACCCCCAAAGCGACGTTTTCGCAACTCTTGCTCGATCGCCAACATCAAATCTTCGGCTTCGTCTTCTTCTAGATCTAGATCGGCGTTGCGGGTGATGCGAAACGGATAATATTCTTGAATATTCATCCCTGGAAATAGCGGATCTAAATTGTGGGCGATCACTTGCTCTAAGGGCACCCCTACCCATACGGGAGGGCAAGAGGTTGCAACTGAAGACGGCGAATCTTGAGTCTCGATCGGGATCTGAATAAAGCGAGGCAACACCTTGGGCACCTTCACCCTGGCGAATAATTCTTCGCCTGTGATGCCGTCTTTGACGACGACCGCCAAGTTTAAGCTGAGACTTGAGATGTAGGGGAAGGGGTGACTGGGGTCGATCGCCAAGGGGGTCAGCACCGGAAACACCTGCTCGTCAAAATAGGATTGCAGATAGGTGCGTTGCTCTTGATTGAGGTCAATATAGTCGAGAAGATAGATGCCTTGAGCGGTTAACTGAGGGCGCAACGCTTGCTCAAAATGGCGATGCTGCTTTTCGATCATGGGGCGCAGCCGTTGATAGATCATCTCTAAATGCTCTTGGGGGGCGCGTCCATCGGCGCTGAGTTTGCTGACCTGCGCTTCGACCTGTTCTTTGAGCGCTGCCACTCTCACCATGAAATATTCATCGAGGTTAGAGCTATAAATTGCCATAAATTTGAGCCGCTCTAACAGGGGAGTGCGCGGGTCAAATGCCTCGTGCAAGACTCGGTTGTTAAACTCTAGCCAACTCATTTCGCGGCTAAAGTAGTATTGCGGATCACTAAGATTGATGTCTTCGAGAGCTTTTTTACGACGACGCATAAGACTTAAAATACCTCGTCTTCAAGACCGATCCACCAGTTACCCAGGCTCATCAAGTCTTGGTGAATATCTGCCAGCGCAGTTTCAAATTCTTCGGGTGAGAGGGTGGTTTGGCGCTCTTTTAATTTAACCAGCCGGAGTTGTGCCAAAAGCCAGGGTTTTGAGATGCCATCAGTGGCTTCTATATAGTGAGCAAGTTCGGTGCTGTCCATGAGGGACTCAAGATAGTGGAATTTTTACACAATCACCCTATCGTACTCGCTGGATTTATGGGTGTTATCTAGCACGAGTTGTCAAAAAAACAGCCACGAAGCGATCGTGACTGTCTAAATAATATTAGTGCTGGCGAATTAAGGGATCTTCAGGATGCTAAAGTCCCGATAGATCGGGTTTCGGCTTTGCTCAATCCACGAGCACCTACAACAGGGGATTCTATTTTCGCCCCAGTCTCTTAAGCTGCAAGATTATGGGCAACAAAATCCCAGTTGACGAGCTTGTCTAAGAAGTTGTCGATGAACGCAGGACGCGCGTTTTTGAAGTCGATGTAGTAGGCGTGTTCCCACACATCAAGGGTGAGAAGCGCTTTCTGCCCATGGGCGAGAGGGTTCTCTGCATTAGGGGTTTTGATGATTTTAAGGGTGCTACCGTCATCGACGAGCCATGCCCAACCGCTGCCAAATTGAGTGGTTGCGGCTGCTTTAAACTCTTCTCTAAACTTGTCGTAGCTGCCGAAATCTTTGGTGATCCGTTCAGCAAGTTCGCCTGTGGGAGCGCCACCGCCACCTGCTTTGAGACAGTTCCAGAAGAAACTGTGGTTCCAGACTTGAGCCGCGTTGTTAAACACCCCAACTTTAGAGGAATCTTTAAACGACGTGGTGATGATTTCTTCGAGGGGTTTGCTGTCAAGCTCAGTGTCTTTGATCAGGTTATTGAGGTTAGTCACATAAGCCGCATGGTGCTTGCCATAGTGATAGTCAAACGTCTCTGCTTTCATGCCATAAGGCTCAAGAGCATCTTTAGCAAAGGGTAAAGGGGGCTGTGTAACTGCCATTGTGTGTCCTCTTCTAGTCTGGTTTCAAGCTCTTGGATAGAGGTATTTTCGCACTCTATGAAGCGTGCCTCTCGCCGCCGTTGATGTAGACTCGGCGAAAACATAACTTCATAATTAATCCTATCTTAAAAGGAAGGTATGGGAGTGTTGCATTAGTTTGCTGTGATGTTAAGGTTGCTGACCGTAAGTGAGCCGCGATCGCGGGTCTGCCCCGTTTCGTCGATCGTCAACAGCAAGTGGTCTGCGTCTTGGGTGCGAATCGGAATTGAAAGCTCGGTCGATCGGACAGGAGAATAATTTTGTTGAGCGGTGTCAAGAGTGTGAGACGGACGATCGACCGCACCCAGTCGCATTGAGAACTTGGGACATGGACGCTCGACCCCTGTGATCGGTCCGGTGAGTTTTGCCCTCGTCTCAGGCAGTGGATTGATGAATAGAAAAGAGGTTGACTGGCTCTTTTCTGCATTCGTGGTCAGGTTGAGATTTAACCCCTGTTTGTGAGGCAACGTTCGTTTGATGTTGGCGACCCTGCTCCCATTAAACATACCGTGTACACACAAATCGTTGAGCACTTCGTTTCAGTCGGCTTCAGCCCCCTAAATCCCCCAAAATTAGGGGACTTTGACCCTGGGCAATATCTTGAACTTTGAACCTTTTTCTGGCTCAAAGTCCCCCAGAATGGGGGATTTAGGGGGCAAAGATCTCGGCGATGACGGGATCAGGAGGACTTGTGTATACAGTAGCCCATTAAACAGAGCAGACGACCCGCCGATATGAATGGGTTCTTGATGCGGATCAGGCTGATCAGATAGCGATTTAACCACACGACTTCGTTATAATCTGACCGTTTTAAAGGAAACGAGACGATAAAGCGGGCAGCATCAGCCGACAAGAGGCGAGTTTTAAGCCCGATCGCATAGCCAAACGCCGCGAGTAGCCAAGCAATCCAGCCAAACGAGATGCCGTAATATTGCAACCCTTGGCTCAACGGAACCTCGTAGGATGTATAGAACCTATTTGAGATCTAAGTTTACTGCTAGCCGCTTGAGCATCAGTCGGATGAAGCAAAGATTAACCTTAGCTGTGGCAGGATCGAGCGTTCTCTCAAAGTTCTTGACTAGACATTTACAGCGTTCCATCCAAGCGTTTGAGCGTTCTATGACCCATCGCATTGCTACGACCACAAATCCCGTCTTTCCTTGCGCCTGCTTTTGGGCTGGGGTGGGCTTGGGAGCGAGTTCAAACTGAAGTTTGGTCATGATTTGAGGATCAATTTCCTCTAGTGCCTTTGTCAGCACGATTGGATGATACCCGTTGTCGAGCAGGATGGTTATTTTGGGCAGGCCGTCGGGTTTATCCTTGAAGTAGTCGATGTTTTTCGCCAGCATCTCAATCAATCCTGGGTCGTCCGACACATTGGCTTTTGTGCAGCGGGTGAAGAAAGGGAATCCCAAACTGTCCACCGCCAAGTGCCGCTTGATGCCATTCGTCGATTTGTAGAAGCAAAACCCTTTCGATTCCACACTGGCGTTACAGGTATTTTTTACTGCCTGCGAGTCTATCAGGAGTCAGGTTGTCCACTTTGGTTTTTTTTGACCTGTGCTCGAACCTGCGCGTGCAACGCATCTCTGATTCGCTCCAGCACTCCTTCTGAGCGCCACTGCTTGTAGTGCCAGAATACCGTCGAGTCGGGCGGGAGGTCTTTCGGCAGGTCGCCCCCGTTGCACCCGTTCTTGAGTTGATACAAGACACCATCCAAGATTTGGCGCTTTGTCCAAACGGGCGGTCTCGTTTGCTTCTTTTGAGGCAACAGTGGCTTGATGATTTCCCACTCTGCGTCGGTTAGGCTACTCGAATAGAGCATTTATTTCTGATTCTAGCTCCTTAGCCAAGATCCCAAATAGGCTCTATAGATGTCAGTACAACACCAGCTAAGTACAGGACAAAAGCTTGCAAAGGGCAGGTAGGAAAGGGTTTCATGCAAATAGTAGTTAGCGTTGTGAAACCCGATGTCTCAGATGACTCAATTGCGGCAGACGTTGCAGCCCTTGCTGGGCTGGCATGGTGCCCGCATCGGATTTCTAGCCTTGTTTTTGATTGCCTTATTCCGAGTCAAGACCGCGAACCTAGCAGAAGTGGCAACCGGGTTTGCAGGTCAGGCAAAGGCAGCCTCACACTACAAGCGCGTGAGCGCGCTTTCTGCGGTGGTTTGAGGTGGACGACGACCAAATTGCCCAACTCGTCGTGCAGCTAGTCAAGATTCCGAAGCCGTGGGTCTTGAGTGTAGACCGCACCACGTGGGACTTTGGCAGCGTGACTATCAATATCCTGATGCTGGGCGTGGTGCATCAAGGGGTGGCATTTCCGTTGTTCTGGCAACTCTTGGACAAACGGGGCAACTCCAACACAAAAGAACGCTTTGAGTTGCTGGTCACGGTTCTCAGTCTATTTGCGCCTGAAGACATCAACTATCTGACCGCAGACCGGGAGTTTCTGGGCAGCGAATGGTTTCGCTTGGTGCGGGCAGACCCGGCGACCCGATTTCGCATCCGGATTCGCGAGTCGGAATTGCTCTGGGATGGTCGTCGCTCACTCAAAACTGCCGTCGTGTTTCAGGATTTGCAGCCGCAGCAGTCCAAAGTGCTATCGGCTAAACGACGGTTCTGGGGACATTGGTTCTATATGGCAGGATTGCGACTCGACGACGGCTCACTGCTCATCGTTGCCACGGATGATGCTCCCTCTACTGCGATCTCTGACTACGCCAAACGCTGGGGGATTGAAACCTTGTTTGGTTGCCTGAAAACGCGTGGCTTTTGCTTGGAGTCCACCCATCTCAAAGACCGCGACCGCTTGAAGAAACTCATCGCCCTCTTGACCTTAGCCTTCTGTTGGGCACATCAAGTCGGCGAGTGGCTGGTTGAGCAGCACCCCATTACCCTCAAGAAACATGGACGCAAGGCGAAGAGTATCTTTCGCACCGGGTTGGACTATCTTCGACAGATTCTACTCAACCTAGACAGCCACAATCATCAGTACATACAGGTTCTGAAACTTTTGTCCTGTACTTAGCAACACCAGACATACCTTTATCTCACACATGCTAGAAGCTGGGATTAATCCAGTAAAAGTGGCTTCGGTTACAGAGCATGACGTAAAAACGCTGCTAACAAAATACGCAGGTGTTATCGATAAGATTCAGATGCCTGACCTATTCTAGGGGTATTGACTTTTCTAGACTTCATTCTCTAACCAGCATTACCCAAATAACCCTACCTTCTTTTCTACCGTTCCCGTAAAGCAGGTAGGGGATTGATAAGTTTTTGGGCTACCAAGATAAAGCGGGACAGTGATGCCCTGGGCAGATGAAATTCGCCTCATCATAGAAAAACCCTGCGACCCAGCGCGAGGGCAAGTATCCTACCCTCAAGTGTTAAATGAGGAACGGATGAGACTCAATATACGGGAACGGTGTCAAAAAGTCTTCCAAGCATTTTCCGCAAAAGGACAGCTCACGATTCGCGCCATTGCTGAGGCAACCGGAATTTCGAAGAGTAGTGTGCATCGACATCAGCAAGCCATGAAGCGTCGGCATCAGCATCCAGAGTCCGGGGTGTGGGAGAGTCCCGTCGGAGCGCAGTGGTTAAAACGGCTGGTGATTGCCACGATCTTTATATTCTGCTTCAAGCGATTGCTGGGCTGTGAGAGCTTAGCTGAGTTCTTCCGACTGCTGGGACTAGAACAACAGATGGGGGTTTCCGTTAGCTCCTTGCGCCAGATTCGCACCCAGATGGAAATGCAAATTTTGGACTATCAACGTCTGCAACAGTCTCGGTTGGAACACCCTCAAACGCCGGTTGAAGCGTGTGTCAGCGTCGATGAAACTTTCTTTGACAGGTGGTGTTAGTCATGTTGGACTTACCCAGTGGATTCATCCTGGTGGAGGAGATTTCTCAGGACTATCGGTATGAAACTTGGCAGCACCACACCCAGCAGGCATTGAGCAAGCTAGGGTTGAACATCCGTTACTGCGTCAGTGACCGAGCCAAAGCATTGGTCAAACTCGCGCTTGATGAACTGGGATGTCCGAGTATCGCGGATCTGTTTCATGCGTTGCGGGAACTGTCGCAAGGGATGGGCAGTGAACTGTCTGATCGTCTGTTTCGAGTCAACCGACGATTTCGAGAATTGGATAACACGGCAGCAAACGCCTCCTTAAAGCAGCAACTGCAAGTCCAGCAAAGCGGGTTAGAGAAAGCTCAAGCCCAATACCGCTCCATCCTGCATGAACTGACGACCACCCTCCATCCTTTTGCGATTCGGCTGGGCATTCCTCAGACGAGCAAAATGGTTGAATCTGAATTCCAACAGCAAGCGACCACCCTGAGCACCCTGAAACAAACCCTACAGTTGTCAGATAAACCGGGCAGTCTCTCCAAGTTTGAGCGTCAACGGCACGACTTGGCAGCTGTGGTTGACCTCTGGTGGGAGTGGGTCGAGCAAAGCTTGAGCGTTCGGAACTGTGATCTATCCACTTGCAATTGGGTGAAGCAACACCTGTTGCCTGCCCACTACTGGCACCAGCAAAGTGTTCGCACTAAAAACCCAACCCTCAAGTCCGCTTACCAAATCGCTGCTCAACAAGCTCAAGCGGCGTTGATGCGCCATCCGATCACCACGGCTCTGTCTTGCGAGCAGTTCACCCAGTGGCAAGCCTGGGCTACTTCGATGGTGACTAAATTTCAACAAACCTCTTCCCCAGTCGAAGGACGCAACGGTTACCTGAGCCAGATTCATCACAATCGCCGAGGATTGTCGACCCGACGTTTACGGGTGATGACCACGATCCACAACTTCCACCTCCAACGCTCTGATGGCTCGACCGCGGCTGAACGTCTCTTTGGCAAACCCTCTCCTGACCTCTTCGAGTGGCTAGTCCAACAGATGCCAGACCTCCCGCAAGCGCGGCGGGGGAAAGCTGCTGCCAAAGCTAGAACTCCCTTCCTGCGCACTGTCCCGGCTTAAATCGGTAGCCTTATAACAAATGAAACAAAGCATGATTTTCAAAGTAGGCTTATATGAAAACTCAGTTAGTACAAGAATTTGAACACAAGACAAAACAATTCAATTTTCGTTTATCGCCAAAAGAATACAAAACAATTCATAAACTATGCAGAGAACACAATCTAAGTACAGGTATGCCCACGCGATGCGCAATGAGTGCATCATGATTGCTGAGAAGCCATGCTATGCTGACATTTCAGGAATTGAGCGAGACTTGGATGGATGCCAAAGAATTGGACTTTCCATCGGACTTCGTTACACTTCAACTGATTCCGTTTCAATCGTTGTTCCCAACTGAGCCGACGATGGGCGCGTTGATGACGAGTCAGCAATGGCGTTGATGAACTGATAGCTTGACTATCCCTAGACGGAGACTCAATCTTAAGCTCATTTCGTTCTAGGGTGCATTTTAACTTGCGTCGAAACTGTGTGGCTGGAATATCTGTCCAAATGATCGCTTGAGTCCCTACTGACAGCGTGGAGAGACTTTGTTTCACAATGATGTCTGGGACCTCTGCAAGCGGGGGTGGGGGCGGCAGTTTCGGACGAGTCACCAAGATGCGCCGACCGCGTGTGTTGGTTGAGCGATCTGCATGACAGTGCTGAATCACCGGACACGCTCGGCAGATCGTTGCTTTGACCCCAAACATCAACTGCATATCGCCCACTCGGTTGTAGCGGACTTGCTGGCGCTCCATCTGGTGTCCAGCAGGGCATTCAATTGCTTCATCATCAATGATCTTAAAATCTTTGCCAGAGTACTTATGACGGCTCTGCCCCCAACCTGGAACCGCAGACATTGCACCATACTTGGGCGCAGGTGCAAGATGGGGGTCAATTGTAGGCAGGGTTGGCAAAGCGTCAGCGATTGTGGGTTCTGAGCTATCGTGTGTTTTACTTTCTTTTAGAGCAGGTGACCAGAGCGTTTGTCGCACTTGTGGTTCAGATTGTGCCTGCCAACCCGCTTGAGTGCGCCAGTTCCACACCCACTGCGACAAGATCTGCCAAAAGCTTTGCCCTTCTGGTTGCCAGCTACACCAACGGTCACAATCTTGTTCCGTATCTTCTTCAGATAACGTTTGCTCGAATCCACCGCGTCCGTTGTAAAGACTGAGGACATCAGCTGCACTGAAGCTGGCGGGAGGCAATGAAGTGAGAAAGAGTTGATAGAGGTACTTCCCTTCACACTTCCCAACACTCGGCTTCTGCTTCGAGAACCGGATCAAGCGCACAATGATCAATCGCATCGGTTCAAGATAGCCCCGACGAGTGGCATCCACACACTCAATATCAAACAGATCGCGTGTAATTTCAGGACTATCTGAGTGCAGGTATTGTTGTTGAGGAACAGCAGCCAGAACCGCTTTGACCGTTGACTCTTTGAGCAAATGGTAGTCCCGACAGCGCGTGATGTACATCATCTGTCGCTGTTGCAGAATTGTCACATAATTCGCCCCGCCATACAGTCCGTCTAAACGAAGCAGTGCAGCCGCTGGAGAAGTAGACCCATGACAGTAGCGCTGAATCACGCTGCAAGATCGCTTGAGGTCTTCTTTTGAGTTACAGTTTCCAGCCCCAGCAAAGTTGCCTAACCATTCGCGAGTATGCGCCTGCTCAATCGTGGTTCGAGTCCGAACCGCTTCTCCTCGTTTTCGCCCAGCATATCCTGGCTTGCAGGCATCTCGACTCCGACGCTTTAGTACAGGATGCGTATTCTGAGTCGGCAAAACTCGATGCCGAACGGCTTTTGTTGTGCCATCGACATCAAACACGACCCACCGCTTGCCACTGCGGTCGCTCACGCCAAATTCTGGGTTGAGGGGTGAGTGTTCTAGCAACGCACTCTCAAATAGTTCGCGTAGTGCTTCAACGGCATCGGTGTCAATATCGGCTAAAAATCGACTCAACGTGGAAGCCACGGGGCATTGCTGCCTGCCCCATACTGCCATCAGTACAGGCGCAACACTGCTCAATTGTTCAAAAAAGGCTTCCAAACTCTCTAAACCGCTTACAGCATAAGCAAGCAGTAACCATATAAAGTCACATACTTCATACTTTCCCATCCGTCCTCGATTCACATGAACCTGGTGTTGCAAACGCTCTAGCAACCCACAGCGTTGCCAATATTGTCCGAGGAGCAGAGCTTCTGCTAGCCAAGTCGGAATGGCAGGATTCGGTTGCTCAGTCAGGTTCATTTCTAAACCTGCTACAGTGAGATTAACATTCTTTTGGGACATCGTTGCCTGCCTCCACGCAGCGCAGTTGATGTCTTTTTCTATCGCATCTCTCGAAGTCTAAAGCTGCTTCTGTACCTGGATCTTAGCTTTTCTTAATGCACTCATTGCGCATCGCGTGGGGGTATGGCGCGACAATTAATTAGACCGAACGACAACTACAACATAGGGCTCTTCCGAGCTTTTGGTGATCTTGCGCCATAATCAAGAAGTCCTCCTTTTCAAGATCTCAAGAGGTCGTGGAACTCCTTCAACATTTTCTGCCCGATAGTCAACAGATTCGCCTCGAAAGTTGGCAGTTAGATAGAGTCAACACTCACTTGCAAGCAATGGTTTCTTCTACGCAAAGGACGGCTGAATGTCCAGTTTGCAAAGGGATCAGCCGCCGTATTCATAGCCGTTACGAGCGCACTCTGGAAGATTTGACGTTGGCGCAACACCGCCTGACCCTGCACGTTCAAGTGCGTAAATTCTTCTGCCTCAATGCAGCGTGCATTCGAACGTTGGGGGATTGAAACCTTGTTTGGTTGCCTGAAAACGCGCGGCTTCTGCTTGGAGTCCACCCATCTCAAAAACCGCGAACGCTTGAAGAAACTCATCGCCCTCTTGACCTTAGCCTTCTGTTGGGCACATCGAGTCGGCGAGTGGCTGGTTGAGCAGCACCCGATTACCCTCAAGAAACATGGACGCAAAGCGAGGAGTATCTTTCGCTGTTAAATGTCAATTACATAGGCGTATAAATTTGAAGGCATTCTCTTCTCTTATTGAGCTGCTGAGATCGGTTGCGAGATGAAAAGACGAGCAGATCGCGGCTGACCCGAAACGACAATTATCAGGATATTGTACTAATCAGATGAATTCTCCCGTGACTGACCATCAGAATTTTGGGTTGCTCTAAGAATAGACAGCACAAATTGGCGTTCTGACTTCTGCTCATCCAGGGAGAAGCTAGAACAGGAGAAGGAAGTAGCCTCTGACCCGTTACTTATTTTTTGTGCGAGAGATCGCCGATTGCTTCCGAAAACTCTCCGCTTTCAGTTCGATAATGGTCGCGTGATGGACTAAGCGATCTATCGCGGCAACCGTCATCATCGAGTCAGTGAAGATGCTATCCCATTGGCTGAAAGGCTGATTTGCGGTGATGAGTAAACTCCGGCGTTCATAGCGATGGGAGATCAGTTCAAATAACACCGAGGTTTCAGCTTCAGACTTTTTGACATAGCCCAGATCATCGACCACAACTAAATCGTAGCGATCTAGTTTGACCAGCCAGGGTTGCAATTGGAGTTGTAACTTAGCCTGTTGCAGCAGTTGCACCAAGGCGGTAGCGGGAAAGAATTTAACCCGTTGACCGAGTTCCAACATCGAGCGCGACAAGGCACTGGCAAGATGAGTTTTGCCCACGCCCGAAGCCCCAAATAACAAGCAGTTGCCCCCTTGCTCAACCCAGCTTGTGTCTTGCGCCAATTGCATGAGCGCCGCTGGATTGAGACCCGGTAGGTGATTGAATTCAAAGTTGGAGAAGGATTTTCCATAAGGCAGTTGTGCCTCTTTCAGCGCTCGGCTCAGGCGGGCTTGCTCTCGGCGTTGGCTTTCCCCTTCGCACAATGCCAGCAAGAACTGCGCATAAGACCAGTGTTCCTGAGTCGCTTGCTGTTCTATTTGCTGCCACTGAGACTTCATCTGACTGAGGTTGAGGCGTTTGAGGTGGTCGTTGAGACTCTGGTAGGGGCTGGGTGGATTCGAGGAGTTGGTCATAGGTGGCGAGGTGATGTTGAGTCGTCTCCATTAGGGTGAGAGCGGCAGCATCGGGAATCAGGTCAAAACCCTGTTGCAATCGTCTCAAAGTCAGGGTCGGCGGATGAGCGGCCAATTGAGTCTGAAGATAGGTCGCCACGTCATCTTCTTTGTCCTGGGTCGCGGCAATGTAGAGGGCTTCAACCATCAATCGAGCCGCCAAGTCGGGTTCATTGACCTGTTTCACCCGTTGCCACAATTGCTGCCACTGTTCATTGGGCAGTAAATCATCTTGCCAATCACAATGTAAAAAGGCTCTGGGCTTGCGGCGCAAACTTTCAACCAGATGGCGATAGTTGATGCTACGACCCCGACGGATCTTCGCACTGCCATGGACATGCAGTCGGGGCAAGGTCATGACGGTCGTGGTGCCGACAAAGCCCACGAGTTGGTCATGATAGAGGTGAATCGTTAAGCGTTGTCCCACCAAGCGAGACGGCACACTGTAGAGAATGCAACGGGCGGTGATGGTGCTATAGCAACTGACTTTGACGCTCAGCACTTCATAGTCGGGAGAGCGGTAGCGAGGTAAGGCTTGCAGAACAGCTTTTTCAATCTCAAACTTTTGAGTCCGTTTAGCATTTTGTTGGGCAACGACCTGTTCGATCAAGGCTTGATACGCGGCGACGGATTCAAAATCAAAACTACCCCGTCGAAATAGGGCTTGGCAGAGTTTGCGTTTGAAGTGACCGTGAGGCGATTCGATAGAGCCGTTTTCATGGGCAACGCCTTTATTGTTGTGGGTGGGGCGGACTCGATAATGGCTGCACACTTCGCCATACATCTGGGTCAGTTTGGGGTTGCGTCCTCCCACATTGCGATAAGCCGCACTCAAACTGTCGGTGCGATGGGTTTGGGGCACGCCGCCACAAGCCGCCAAGGCATTCTGTAAGCCCTGGGACAAGCCGACAAAACTCTCTCCGCCCTGAATCACTTGCACGTATTGCCAGCCGCTGTATGCCAAGCGGTAGTGGTAGAGCAGATGCTGAAAGGATTGACCCTTGACCGTAATCGTCACCCCTTTGAGATGGGTGAAATCCGATAGACCCATTGCTCCTGGCTCATGACGGATCTTGAACATCACCTCCTTGGGTTTGCCACAGGCAGCTTTCCAGCGCTCGACCCGTCGTTGCACTGTCCGCAAAACGCCTTCATATTCGCCGGGATAAGTGTCCTGTAAATACTCAAATAAGGTCATCGGTTCAATGCGCGGCTCGGCTTTGAGCATCGGTTCTAGCTCACTTAACCAGACCGCCTCCAAAGGGTCGGCGCGGGTTGACCAATCACGGGGTCTGCCTTGCTGGGGTTGATGGACTCCGGTATCAATCCGACTTCCGGTGCGGATGGAGATACCGGCTTTTGCCGCAGCAGTTTGTTGTCCTACTCCAGAATCTCGTTTATTCATGTACTGTTGGACTTGTTGATAATTAATTTGGACGGGCACTAGGAGTCTCTAATTTGCGTTAGGGGTTCTCTCTTAGTGTCTTTTCTTTTGGCTACCTCGCTGTACCATTGACATCCCTCACTCTGGGCGATCTGATGAGCGTTCTAAATTTGCTTCTCGATACCTAGACTAAGTAATTGTCGTGTGCCTTCTATTTACGCCTATCTAATTGTCGCGTCATACTTTCGCACCGGGTTGGACTATCTTCGACAGATTCTGCTCAACCTAGACAGCCACAATCAGCAGTACATACAGGTTCTGAAACTTTTGTCCTGTACTTAGGGAGGAGATATGTTTCAGTCCCGTAGACCGGGAGTTGGGGTTCGCGACCTCGCCAGCTTTCTGTTCGACAAAACAACAGAAGGGTTTCAGTCCCGTAGACCGGGAGTTGGGGTTCGCGACTGACAGTCAAGAATTTATTTTTACCGTAGACACGGGAGGTTTCAGTCCCGTAGACCGGGAGTTGGGGTTCGCGACCTCAACTCAACTTCCGCAAGCAGACCCTCCCACAGTTAGTTTCAGTCCCGTAGACCGGGAGTTGGGGTTCGCGACTACGCAGCAACAAAGCGTCACGATGACGGCAATATTGTTTCAGTCCCGTAGACCGGGAGTTGGGGTTCGCGACATCTATAGACGTTCACGCAGTGAGACCCGTTCAGATGTTTCAGTCCCGTAGACCGGGAGTTGGGGTTCGCGACCCTGAAACCGCTACGAGAGCGGCAGTGGCGTGATCTAAAGTTTCAGTCCCGTAGACCGGGAGTTGGGGTTCGCGACCCCCGTGGCGTGAAAGGCATACTATAACAGATTCCTGAACCCTATTTTGGCAAACCCCAGTTGAGATGCTAAATCCAAGCTCCAAAAACCTATTATGACCTTTTTCATTTTGTCTGCAAAAACTAGGAAGTATTGATTTTTCAAGGTTCTAGCGATTCTGGCAAACCTTCCAGGGATTTCGACCCCGCTTCGGTCTGCCAAAAAATCATGTCCTGATCACAGGATAATCGATTTGACCTGACGCGGCTTCTCTGACCCATAAGTGATGGTGCGCCTCACGGCCCCGGCATCCAGTACATAGACTCGCACTGAATCTTCTTCTGGTCTGATCAAGGTTTCAATTTGGGTTTGCAGTTTAGCAAATTGCACGGCTGTAAGAAAGCACTCAAACACACTGTACTGCGTCCACGTCCCATAACCAGATAGCATTTTATACAGTCGAGTACGACGCTTATTTGCCACTTTCGTGTCTGGCAAGTCATAGATGATGAGGTAGAAAAACGTACTCATCGCCGGACTAACGGCTTATAAGGAATCCCCTCTTGAAGGTGTCGGCTGAGCAGTCGTGCTTGCAGTTCGATCGCCCGTCGATACGAGCAACGGTAGTCGAAAACAGGGTGTTTGAACTCATCGTTCAGCTTATTGTCAAAGGCTTGCAGAAAAGTCTTACGGGCAGTGTCTGTAAGGGTATGAGCGCCTAAACTTTCGGCAAAGTCTTGCGGTTTAAACTGCTGCTTATTGAGCATAGATAGCACGACGTTATCCGCCACCAAGGGTCGGAACTCTTCCATCAAGTCCAGCACTAGGGAAGGTTGTCCATGATGCACTTCGTGCAGATACCCGATGTAGGGATCTAACCCAGCCAGATGCACGGCGGCTGTAACCTGCGAGCGCAACAAGCCGTAAGCGAAGCTCAACAGTGAATTGACCGGGTCAGTCGGAGGACGACGGTTTCGTCCCGCGAACGTCCAAGGATGATGCAGCATCTTTGACCAGCAGACAAAATACTCCCGTGCGGCGGTACCGGTCATGTTCTAGACCTGTTGTTTGGGTCTAAACGGGTAGTCCAAATGCAACTCGATTGATGAATAGACCCAGAACCCCATCATGCATCAGTACGGATTTAGAAAAGCAAATCGTTTTTCGAGCCAGTCGTTTAATCCGAGTGCGCAAGGTTAAATGTTTCCGCTCAATCTTCTGAGTGTGACGCTTGCTAAGGGTATGAAGTGCAGGATCGATATGGCGTTCGTACGCGCCCCAACCATCCCTATAAAACTGCATAATCCCAAACGGTTCTAACAAGCCTTTCAGCACAAGGAAGGCTTTATCTTTATGGTCTGCCAACACATGCCAACACTTCACCCGTCACAGGATCGATCGCCCACCCTAACCAACGTTGTTGCGATTTGGATGGGACGAAACTCCACATCTCATCCACTTCTGCTTCTACGTCTGGGTCATCAGCAAGGCAAAGCCGGACAATGGTTTGAGTCGGTTTCAAGACGGCTAAAGCGGCTTCATTCACCGCTTGCAGCTTGGACTTTTTTTTTCAGGGTCTCAATCACCGTGGTCGGACTGATCTTCAGCACTCGGGCTGTATCTCGTATCCCACTGCCATTGATTGACATTTCACTGATTTGTTGCTTCACTTGCGGCGAGTAAGCCGCATAACTGTACGCTCGAATAAACGTGCGGCGTTCACACTCAGAATTTTGGCAGCGATACCGCTGTTTCCCTTCCCCACTTTTGCCATGCTTAATAACCTCTATTCCATCACAACAGGGACACTGAATCGGTTCCAATATCATCTCTCGGGTTACCGCTTAGGCTGACCCTTCTATTGAATCAGCTTCTCAACTCGATAACAACAGGTCTAGAACATGACCGAATGGCTCGACCGCAGGCGATCGATAAGGTGCCATTCTGAGCGGCTCCCAAGTGGATGACGATCGTGTGCAGAGTCGTAGCTTTAAGCGGTAACAGCGATAGTGCTGGCTCCATAAGCGGTTCCTCTGGGTAAGCAAACTTGCTTGGGTAAATCTTGAAGATTTGACCATTCTGGTAAAGCGGGGCTGTTAGAGGGTAGGGAGATTTCCCAATAATCCCCTGAGAGCCGAGCCTGACTCACTAAACTCGAAGGTGGCATGACAATGCGGTTATATAGCAGCAGGCGATTGGAACCGGTTAGATCAATGGGATTCAGCGGATGCTCGCAGGTATACTCGCCTGAACATTGCCTGACCCCACTGGTCGGAATCGGTCTTGCCTCTACCTGAATCTTGGCAGCCCATTTACCCAACCGTATCCAGTGGGGAATTTCAATGGAATCACGGGCAAGGATGTAAATCCTATATTGGCTACCAACTGCTATTTCCTTTGCCCGCCTGTAGTTGATGGGATAGTTGCGATCAGCTCCTTTGTCGCCAAACTGTTTCGCTTTGCCGTAGTAATTCACCTGAGCGGCTTTAAACGTGTTGACTTGATACGACCACTGAAGCGGTAGAGCGGGAAAAACATAGATGCCCGCTTCGTTCAAGTACAGCAGGTTTTGCTCGTTGTCCGCCTCCAGATAACCGGGACGTTGGGCGATCGCGCCCTGTAACCGATAGGGTCTGGGAATATGGGTGCTTCCAAACAAGGCGTAGCTAAGCGCCCAGTTATGCAAATACTTCTCTGTTTCGTAGAGAGTCCCCATTTCACGAGTGGCAAAGAAGACGTTGTCATGCAAGGTTAAGTTGCATCGGTAGAAAATCATGAGCAATTACCTCATTTTCCTTTGCTTTTCTTGGCAGTGGCACCATAGGTCTCGGCATAGGTCTGTGTTTGTTGGTACAAGCCTGTGAGGGTTTGCCGTAAGCGCGTCTCGTCTTGATAAATGCCGCTGACTTCTGCCAGCACTGCCTCTAGCGGCTCACCAAAAATGGTTTGGCTCTTTCGCACAGGTTCTTGATTGAGTAAGTTTTCGGCCACGATGCCTGCCTCACTGCGTAAATCGCTGATGGGAGTACTTAAATCGCCCTTGAGAGCATCGTAAAGCGCCTGGGTGAAATGTAAGTTGCTGAAGATTTCGCCATCACAAAACGCAATGCCGACAATGTGATTTGCCATTGTGCCTGTGCGAGACTCCTGTGCCCCATAGCGTCGAGTCCGAATCAAATTGCCCAGGACGTAAAGAAACCCCTCCAGTGTGGGATCACGCAGAGTCTCAACGGTGGGAAAGGCAATTTCTGGCAACACATGGTCGAGTTCATTAATAGCGCTTCGCATTTCGCCCTTCTCACTCATCGTGCCACCTTCAAACGGCGCATTGAAGGTAAAACTACGGTGTGAGCTTTCGTAAGGACTGAGGGAGAAGGCTGAATCGGAGTAGACCTTAGACCGTTCGGAACCACTGTCGCCGATCGCAAAGCCATAGAGGATACAGTCAGGGCACTTCTTGCATGACTTTTCGCCGTTGTACTCACAGAAATTTGATTCCCCTTCAACCACCCCATTGATGCCGAGCGATCGCAACAGTTCGCGTCCAGCCAACCGCTCTGGGGTTATCTGCTTGCGTTTGAACATCACCAAGCGACTAATGGCTTGTCTAGATTTTTCATCCTCTGCATCCAGCCCAGCTTGAGTTCGTGCCGTATTCAATACGCCATCCGTTTGAAAGACTGGAAACGATTGGCTGTGGCGCACCATGAAAAAGTGCACATACTTCCCAGAGGCGAGGCGTGGAAACGCGGTATGAAACTCTGGCTTCAAGGTTTCGAGTAGGCTCATGATTGTTCTCCGGCTTTTTGGTTAGCTTTGGCTTGTTTCTCTTGCAGTGCCACTTGACGGTAAGCAAATTCAACTCCTGATTTAAGGCGGTTTCGGTGCTCTTGCAAGAGGGCACGATCGCCTTTGCACATCGCTCCGAATACATCCATGACGCAAGTGGTCATAAACGTTTGAATGGCCTCAAACTCTTTGATGCGGCGGATTTCAAAGGGAATCTCTTTGTTCAGCATCAGTGGGCGCTTATAAATTTCCTGGCGATCCAGTGCCGCCTGCAACTGCCCTGCCCCCTGGACAATGATTTCCTCGTCGTCCCAATCATTCGGCACTGAAAGGATGTGTTCCAGCGCTTTAGAAAGCGGCAGCAAAACGGTGTGGCTAGATTCATTGGCGCTGGCTCGGTAGAACTGGCGATATTCCTCAACCAATCGTTTGGTAACCTTTAGCTTTGCTTGCATGTCGTTATCTCCCTCTGCCCAAAGCTGGGCGTATTGCCAATAGCGATTAATTTCATCCGCTGTTGGCTCGCGTTTAGAACCGTCACGGCGCAATCCCTCCTCTGCTAGTGAGAAAATATTCAAAACATTCGTTGTCATCTCGCGCACGGTTTTGCTCAATGCTCGCCACCGCGCATCGGGTGGAGCGCTCCGGCTGTCTATATGCAAGCAGTAAAGCAACAGCGGACGGTTTAAGCCCTCCGCTAAGGTTTGAACCCGACCAGCCGCCCAATCCTGAAGATGCAGGGAGGTCGGCAGTCGCGATAGCGCCCAGAACGCTGCGGGACCATCCAGCTTGACTGACTCCCGAAAATCGTTATCGCTCTCATATAAAGGAATTTGGCTACTAGTCACAACTACTTTCACGCCCAATAACACAGGTAGCACTAAAGCTAAGAAAGCAGGTTCAACCCAGGCATCTGTAATTGTTTTGCCCCTGGTGGTGGTGTAGTTCATTGCCATGAAGGGCAAGTCTTCGCCGGAGTACCTTGTGACTGAGGCGATGCCTTCATCACGGTCACTCGTGTTTAACCAAGGGAGCGATCGCAAAGCTTGGGCATCCATGCCGTTCTCTAGCCAGTGTTTGCGGACTTCCCAGAAGTTGACGCGCTTCAGGTCATTCACCAGTAACCTCACGGCTGAAGCAGTTTGAGGTGAGTAAACATAGGCTGGAAAGATGTAGAGAAAGACCGGCTGTTGCTCCTCTAGCTTGCCTGCTGGCGCAGACCAGAGAGCTTGTCTCAGCAGCATTTCTAACGACCAGATTTTGGAGATCCCCCGCTTGATCTGTCGTCCACCAAGGGCGTTTTTGTTGCTGTACTGCTGCGGTTTGAATAGCACAACCGAGTCCATCTGGTCTTCGGAGGCAAATTCGCCAGAGCTGAGGGAGCAAATTGGCTGTCTGGCAGCTTTGGTCTTTGCCCAGACGTAACCTGTTAGCTCGCTTTGAAAGGATTGCTCCTGATCATCCCAGCCTTGCACTTCCAGATACTGGGTCAGGTAGCTGGAGAAGATTTCGCGGGTTGGGCTGAGATGTTCTGGGAAGAAGCCATTTGCTTCAGCCCAAGTTGCCAATTGTTCAGCGAACTCCTGAAGCTTCTCCGAAATGCCATTTAGATCCAGGGTGGCGTTGCTGGCAACATAATGGGCTGCCGCATGATACCAACCCCAGTTCACTCCGCCCGATTGAAGCTGGGTCTGTTCAGGAGTAATGGCAGCTTGGATACCTAATGTTTCGAGCATCCAGGGGATAAATTCTGGTCGATCGCCAAAGAATTCCTTTTGAGCCAAAAAGATGAATTCGGCAATGCGATCGGCTCTCAAGTCTGCACCATGAGCCAGAAATTCTTGCTCTGTTTGACTGAGTTTCAACTTCTCCAATCGCTTTGGGGTCGCCGGGTTCTTAGCGTTTCCGACATACGATTCAACAACACCAGGTAGATTCCGAATCAGTTGGGCAGGTGAGAACAGTTCGAGAGTTTGGGGCGCAACTTTCAACCCCTTGCCATCTCGTTTGAAACCCACCTCTCCCCGCAGCATACTGGCGGCTAATCGGTTACTGACTTGTTCCCAAAGAAAATTCTGTAGTTCGAGATAGTCTAGTGTGGGGCTATCCTGTGGTGCAAGGTAGACCACACCTTGAGCAAAGAATAGGAGGGGTTGCCAGTCGAGTTCTTTAGCAAAGTGCATCACGGCATTATGAATCCCGTTGGTGAGCAGCCCAGTACAGTCGCGCAAGCGGTGGTAAACCAGCTTACGGTGGATGCCCAAGAATCGCAGATGTTCGCGCAGGCGATCGCCTCCAGTTTTCGTCACAATGTCGGCTGGATCGCTGAGGTGAACGGCGACATCGCCGAAAGCGAGTAACCAACGTAAAGGCGAATCTAAGCGGCGGGTATCGGGAATCTTGAAGGTGCCCCAATTGGCTTTGGGTAGATTAGTCCCGACTTTGCCCTGGGTGTTTTGAGCCAGGTAAGCAATCTCCGTGAGATACTCTCGCCACTCTGCCCAAAACGCATCGAAGTTGAGCTTCGCCCCCAGCGTGTCACACAGCTTGAGAATATCGGCAATCTCAGATGCTTGGGGTGAATCTTCCTCCTCACCCTGGCACCACTTGTTGTAGTCGTGCAGGGTAAGTCCCAGGCAAAAGAGCCGTTTTTCATCCTCTGATAGTGCAAGCGTGGAACTTAGAAACGGCAAGAGGTTCCAACCTGTCAGCAGGGCATTGAGGACGTGAACCATCAGGCTTTGGTCGGAGCGGCTGGCGTAGCGTTTGGCATTCTCCGCCGCAAACTTGTTCCCGCGTTGCTTTTGCAGGTAGTAGTGTGCCTCCTCCGAGCCACCGAGGGCTGGAATCATACCGAACGCCTGCTCCATTGCAGGTAGCACCGTTTCAATATAGGCACGCAGTACCGGATCAGTGTCTGGAGGCAGCGTTCGCAGTAGCAGGGTTTGGAGTAAGGTGGTCATGGCAAAACCCTAAAAAATTAACGATTGTGGCTGGAGGCGACAAAATTTACTCAAGCGCCTTTCCAAAGCGGCGAGTAGCAAAGCATCCTGATTGAAGGCGCAGGCGTAACCCTGCTTGTTCGAGCCATCGGTGAGGTAGAGCAAGCCAAAGACGGGACTGAGCTTCAAATGACGGCTGACTTCCCAGTGCATTTGGCGGATGCCGAGGGGCACCAGAAAAGCCAGCAGTTGCTTGGCATAAAGGCACTTGCCAACTTCAGGCTGGGGATGTCCGACTAGGCTTAAGCGACTGAGTAACGTCAGTTCGCAGCACTTTAAGTCGCTGGTGTTCCAGTTGCAGTGCAGCCTGACATCAAAGCGATCGTCCACCCATTCCTGCACCCGCAAGTAAATCTGGATATGCTCTGTTGGAAAGGCTTCTTCCCCCACTCCTGCTCGGTTGGCAGCGTCTAGAAAGACCTCTCTGGTGGTTGTTTCAACTAGGGCATAGGGTAGGAGCCGGAGCAGATCATAGGTGTAGAAACGATCGCCATCCCATACGGCAGCTTGCAGCGTTGAGCCACCACGAAACCGGAGTAACTCTTGCTGAGTCACCTTGCCAACATCGCTTTTGGCTAAATCCTTCCAGTCGCCTAACCAGGGTTCGAGTCTGGAGCCATAGACTTTTTGCAGATCGGCGACCATGCGATCGCGCACAGGCTTCATCACCTGGGTATTCCCGTCACCCATTTTCCAGAGCATTCCCTGTGCCTGAATCGCTCCCCAGCGGTTGCGATAGTCCTGAAACTCTTTAGGAGCATCGAATGCTTCCGCGATCGCTGCCTGTAATTCGCTTCGTTCGACCGACTGTTCTGGCTGCAAGTGTTCCTGCAACCGAGCCATCACCCAGGGCGTGCGACCTGACAGCAACACAACCGCGTTGTATGCCGAAAAGCCTGGATGCCGTCCTAAGCGTCCTAATCGCTGAATAACCGTTGCTGAATCGCTGCTTTCAAAAATCAGCAGGTGAATGTCGAAATCGACTCCCACATCGACGGCAGACGTGCCAATCACCAGAACGGGTCGCGCTGCCGTCTTTAAGGCTGACTGGGTTTCTGCTCTTTCCCGTCGGTCAATCCGTCCGCTGATTTCTCGTACCAGCACCTCTGGCAGCAATTTAGCCACCAATCGCGCGGTTCGTCCTGCTTGAGCAACTGAATTGAGGATGACCAGCCCTCGCCCGTGGGCTTCTGCCTGCAATAGGACTCGGAGGTTAGCGGCGTTCTCAGCGAACCAGCTCAGAGCATCCAAGTCTTTTAGTTCGACAAATTTCAGTGAGATCGGCTGCAAGACCTGACGATAACCGGGGGTCGCTTCGCTGGCATAGCTGCCTGAAATCTCGACGGTTTCTAACCCGGATTGCTTAAGCTGGTCGATGAAATCTGGTTTTGGTGTTGCTGAAGTGAACAGGAACCGCCTGGGACGTTGATCGGACTGCACCCGACGGATGAGCGTCATGCTGTTGAGCACGGCGGCTTCTTGATGAGGATCGAAGATGTGAAACTCGTCAAAGACCCAGAGGTCAGGGAAATCAGCTAGGGCGAGGGGTAGAAGGTCGTTACCGTAGGCAGGATTACGGTACTGGAAATGCGTAATCAGGTGGAAGATGTCGGGGTTGGTTAGCAGAATGGGTTTGTGCTGAATTGCCAGCAGTAACTCCTGGAACTTGTTGCTCTTCTCTGCCTGCTGGACACGGCGGCTTAACTCCTCACCAAAAAGGCGATCGATTCGCTCCTCCGCATCTAGCCCGAACATCGAATGCCAACCCTGCTGGCTACGAGTCTGGTCTTCTACCAGTTCGATCGTGGGGTAAAGTCCCATAACTCTGAACTGAGGATTCAGCAGACCGGGTGCATAGGCAGCTAGGGACTTACCATCGCCAGTAGCGGCTTTGTTGAAAATGACATCGGCGTTTCCCTGCACTACTGCTGCACAAGTCTGGGCTTGGTGTACCGATAACGGGCAGGTGTAACCGGGAGGAGGTTGAAGGCTGGGAGCCTGTTGATACACTTGACAGACCTGCTCACAGCATAACGAACAATGACCAATCCCTGGATTAAGCTGAGAGTAAAGTGGCTTCAGAAAAACTTTCACGGTAATCTAAGGGTGAAGTTGTAGCTAGTCTAAACCCCCTCTTGAAAAAGACAGCATCAAAAAATGACAACAACTCTAATCAGCTTGCGTTTGCTTTAGAAATTCTGAGGCTTTTGGCGGAGAAGCCTTATAGACGGGATGATTTAGCAGCTCTCTTATCAGCTTTTCTAGAGCAAAAGGAAAAATCCTCAGAGGACATCCTGCAAAAGCTGACCCGGACGATCGCCAAGCTAAGGGTGTGTGGGTTTGACATTCGCAGTGCGCCGAATCGCCCCTATGAACTCGTGGAGTCGTCTTTTCCGGTAATTTTGTCCACTGAGCAGCGGCAGGCGTTGGCACTGGCAGCCTATCTTCTGTCAGATATGGGTTTCTCAGCCCAAGCGAGTCAGATTATCCGCAATGGCAAATTGACGGAGGTAGATTTGCCGACGGATGTCAAAGTCAACTTCAGTCCGCCTGTGGACTACAGCGAAGACAAGCTGGAGGAGACGGTGCGTAAGCTGCAAGAGCGGTTCCGGCAGCAATGTCGCTATACAATCCGCTACCGCAGCAGTCAGGGCAATGAGCAAAATTGGGACTGCGATCGCTCCGAACTCCGGCTCCATAATGGCGTTCTATACCTGTTTGCCTTCATCCCCGATTTTTCGTCCCGCTATATTGAGAAGCGCCCGAATGTGGAGCAGAATCTTGCCTTTAGGGTCGATCGCGTCCTCAGCGTGCGGGCGGCATCAACCACACCCTGGAGCCTGTTCCACTTCCCTACCCTGGAGATTCGCTACCGCATGAGTGGAGCACTGGGGGCGTATCAACCCCGCAGAGCGAATGAATGGGAACTGCTGCGGGATACAGACGCGAATTGGGTAGAGATTGCCACTCAGGAAGATTATCTGTTCTGGTTTTGGCAGCGGACTTTGCAATATGGCGCAGGCGTGCAAATTTTAGAGCCGGAGTGGTTGGCGCAGCAGCTTGCCCAGGAATTGGCGCGGGCAAGGGCGGTTTATGGGGCAGAGATGCGGTGAATCAGCACCATCGGTTATTGAAAAATACTGGGATCGAATACCCACTGTTTCCCGACCATTGCTGCTAACCGCTGGTTGAGTTGGGGCAGGAACATCGCCGGATCATTAAGCTGTTGCTGGTTCATCCAGTTGCCCAGGGCTTCCATGCTGTCTAATTCCACACCTTGAGCGGCAGCCGCAGTTGCCAGCAGGTTAAGGCTGGTGTTTTGCAGGTCGTTGAGTTGGGGATGCCCGTCACCGCGCACCTGGCAGTAGTAGAAAGCGGTAGTGGCAAGAAGCGCTTCCATCTCGTCGCCCTGGGGCACCTGGTTGTAAAAGAAGCGCAACAGGTTAATCAGATCGGTCAGAGGTGTTTGGATGCGGAGTCCCAGCCAGAGTGCCTGTGCCAGATAACGTTGGGGATTGTCTGCTGCGCTGGTTCCCAACTTGTTTAGCACAGTGAACAGATCTGTGTAGGCTCTTGCACTTGCCAACGCTTGAGCCGCTTGGAGATTTAGCGCAAGTTGACGATCGCGATCGCCTTGCTCACCTGCTACATACGCCATATTTGCTAGCGTGGCCGCTTTGCCTTTGACATCGCCAATGCGCTCTTTGATTTCCAGCGATTCCTGCCAGAGTTGCAAGGCGCGTTCGATGTCGCCCTGCTGCGCTACCACGCCTGCCATGTTGGAAAGCGTGGCCGCTTTGCCTTTGACATCGCCAATGCGCTCTTTGATTTCCAGCGATTCCTGCCAGAGTTGCAAGGCGCGTTCGATGTCGCCCTGCTGCGCTACCACGCCTGCCATGTTGGAAAGCGTGGCCGCTTTGCCTTTGACATCGTCTTCGGGACAAAGTGCGAGGGATTGTTCGTAGTGAAGGATCGCATCCGCCATGTCTCCCAGTACCTGTTCGGCACGGGCAATGGTACCCAGAATGCGGTAGTCCTCAAACTGTTGCAAGATCTCCCGACACAGCGATCTAGCTTCTCCAAAGCGAGAGCTATTCACCCAACTGGACGCAACCCGGTCTCCCACCGTAGCGGTAATGTCTGGTTCCTGACCCAACAATCCCAACCGAATAATCTCCAACGCCTGTTCTTCGCTGGTGGGGTGGTCTGCTTGCCACCAGAGGCGATAGAGAGACTTCGCTGCCCCTAGGTAAAGCGTCTCAGTCCCCTCTGGCAGACGCAACGGCAACAGTCGCGGGACTCGTAGGGTCTCATCCGGGCTGGCTTCCAGAACTCCCAGGGCAATGGCATGGTCAATCAGCGTAGGAGCGTGGGTGGGCGAGAGGGTGACGGTGGCAAAGGCGGCTCTGGGGACGGGTAGCTCAAACACGAGTCCGCGTGACAGCAGCCCTCGTAGGTCAGCATCCAGTTGGTGCAGCACCCGCTCTTCGATGACCTGGTTCCGCAAGTCGGTTGGGTCTGCCGCCAGTTGCTCTAGTGCTGCTGCCGGATCAAGCCCCGGTTTTGCCAGCACTTCATCATTCAGTTGCTCTAGCAGACGCGGGTTGCCATCTGCCAGTTGTTTCGCCTGTTCCTGTAACCGATACCGTTCCGCTGCAGCACTTTTCGCCTCGTCTGTCGCATTGGCTTCCAGTGTGGGCGGCTTCATAGCCGACAGGTGACTACACTTTTTTCGCAGGTCTGCCCCTTGCAGCGCATCCATTGGTTGCCGATATAGCACTTGCGCCTCTTGCAGCTCAAAGTCATAGCGACTGGTGAGAATCAGACGGTGGGGCGTATCGGTCGCTCGCCTTGCCCAAATGAGCGCCTGTAACACCTCCGCTGCGGGAGCTTTGAGGATATACCCCGTCCCTCGTGCCTCTAGATTCTCCTCAAAATCATCCAGGATGAGCAAAAAGGGCGGCTCGCTCTGCTCTGCCAATTGCTTAAAGACACCGCGCAACCGATACTTGAGGTCTTCGCCTGTCCCTTTCAACTGCTGTCGCAGGGTTTCTTGCTCGAGAGCATCGGCTAAATGATTAACTAGCGCTGCCGGATCAATGCGTCCCTGCCACACCAACCGTTTGAACTGGGGCAGGCGATCGCATAGCCGCGCTGCCAGACTGCTCTTGCCCAGCCCACCCATACCGTGGATCAACACACCGAGGCGATCGGGGTCTTGTGTCAATGCCCGTAAACAGTTCTGCAACTGTCGCCGTCGCCCCACAAAGCTCTCCCGTGTGGGTACTTTCACCTTTCTGGTCAGCGGGTCGAGAAACTCTGTTGACATGGAAGAAGCAGGAGCTGATCGCCATCCAGGAGTATTTCTGGGCTTTACCAGCGCGTCTGGCAGGGTCTTCGCTACGTACAGCCGCAGCAAGTGCCAGTCCCGTGCCTGCTGTTTAATCAGTGTTTGATAAGCAAACGCCACCGCTTCCGCCAACGGATTGCTGCGGGCTAATGCCTCATACAGGGCTGCCGCCGCACTGGTGGCATCAGTATCTAGGACGTTTTGCCCCCAACCCAAGACGGCTGTGGCTCCCGCCTGCAACAACTGCTCTGCCATTGAGGGCACGGCTCCAGCATTACCTGCCTGACCAGTCCGGCACCCCGACAAAAATAGCAGTGGTGGTAAAGGCGTTTTTAAGGTGCGGGCAATCTCTCCAGCATTGGCATAGTAAGCGTCTCCCGTTGTCGTTTCTGTGATGAACTTAGGTAGCCCATCTGCGATCGTGGCGTGCCCCGTTACATGCACCACGTCAAAGTACCGCTTGCCCGTCGGTTCGGTGCCATAGGAATCAGCCAGGTAGCCCAACTCTTCCAGACAGCCACTTTCCTCTACAACCAGCCCAATGCTGGGTCGTGCGGTCGCCTTCAGGATCGCCGCTTCCTCTTGCTCATAGTCCAGCACTGGCTCAATCGCTCGTGGCGAGGTTGCCATAAACAACACTCGCAATGCCCGATTCTGCGGCTCAGATACCACCGCTAAGTGCGTCACTGAGTCCGACGACAGCCAACGCACGGGGACCACGGCTGGATAGCGCTGCACCAGGAACTGTGCCCCATCGTGTAGCACTTCCCAGGGTAGGTGCGCCAGTTGTCCAGCCACCGCGATCGCCAGCACGATGACCTCTCCCGGATATTGCCCTAACCGGGAGACGAGCCAGCGATCGCTGCCATCCAGCCAGTTGAATAGAGCTTGCCCGATCTTTGCCAAATCTGCCCGCATTTTGGCAGAGACGTAGTAAGTCTCTTCAGCGTCACGAGTCAGATCCCCAATCTCAGTCAGGGAGAGGGAGCGATCGGCGTAAGCATTTTGGTTATCCCAGAAGCACCGCAGTGCAACGACATCTCCTTTAACAGTCTTGAGGTCGAGGTGGAGCGTCCGCATGGGAACTTAATTATTCCTCTAGGATTTTTTGGATTTGCTCAATTGTGGCACCCTCTAACAGCAAACGTCGACCATTGCGCCCCACAATCAGGACTTTTTCGATTTTCTTCCCAGCTTTGCCCTTCTTATACTCCTGATACCATTTGCGAATTTTCTCCGCGATCGCGATCGTTCCGCCCACAATCCCGATAATGGTGGCGATCGTAGTGGTGACTGGCTCCCGCTCTGTGTCTCCTTCGGCCTCCCAGATGCCTGTAAGGTCTGGAATTGCCAGTAGCTCTTCTGTCGCGGCGATCGCATCGGTTCCTTGCACTTCGATCATTATGTTTGACATGGCAACATCCCAATCTTCTCGAACCGATCATACGAAATAATTACGGGCTTCTAGATCGAATGCAGAATATTTTTGTTCTCAAAGATTTTCTAAACTAAATCTGATACTATTTTTGATAGTTCATTAGTACTTAAATTTTTCCTACTTCTGAGGAATTAAGATTTGTAGTGTGCTCGACGAAAACAACTTCGACAACTGGTGTCAATCCCTCGGTCTCAGCCAAGCGGCCCGTGCAGTTGTTGAGCATGGTTCGTTCCTCTCCACCATCGCGTCGAGTGCAGAGCGGCAAAGGAAACGTCTGTGGCAACTACCCCAGCCGCAAAATGGGTGTCACCATTCAGTTTGAGTCTCATCGGAATGAACTCGCTCGTCTTTACAGGCTGCCCTTGAAGAAGGACCACCACTAAGGATGAAAGCTGTAGCCCAACGTTTGGGCTACAGTGTAAGACCCATCCGACGACGCTTTCCTGAACTTTGCTCTGCCATCTCATTACGATACATGAATCACCGGGACAAGATGCATATGGCAAAAGTTGAACAGTGCTGCAAGGAGGTACATCAAGTCGCAATTATGCTTTACAACCAGGGGATTGAGCCAACTCGCAGCTATGTTACCCAACACCTCAGGAAACCTGCCTACTTTCGAAACCCAACCGTTGCTGCTGCACTGATCGCTGTGCGGCAAGAACTGGGACTATAAAAACTTTGACGAAAGGATTGCAACCATAAGGTGTCCAGATATTTTTGTAACCATAAGCTGTCCAAATCGGACAGCTTATGGTTACAGTCACTTCTTGTTCCAGTCTAAAGACAAAGTATGGGAAAGTTTTTTAATATTGCTGCAAATCCTATTATCTCAATGAACCAAAATTCTAAATTTACCCACTCATTCATTAAGCTAAGTATTTTGCTTAATGAATGAGTGGGTAATGCAAATTAACTCAGATTATTTGTAACACTATGGTGCCAGACTACTTGAACAAGGGCCACTCTCAAGAATTAGATGTCTTTGCCATACCAGAGCGTAGCAGACTTTATTCTCTAGAACCGATCGCAATAGATACGCCTTACATTGAAGGGCTAGTGAGTTATATCTGTCGGCTTGCTGAAGCACATCACATTTCTCCAGGGGTACTGATTAAACAGGAGATTTTACCTTCTTTCAGGAGAAGGTATAGCGTAGGTGGTAAAACAGCATATCGGGTGCAGGGTGACGGGTTTGAAACTTCCGTGTCTTCTTTCTCAACACCTAAGTATAGGAAGAATCCGAATGAATACGGGTTTCTCGCATGGCAGTATGTAGAAGGGTTGGAGCCGTTAACGCTACAAAAAAATCTTCGATCGCTAACGATTCCTCTTTGGTCAGAAAGAACTGCTGAAAGAAGCGAGAGTCTCGAATTTGCAAGAAGGTTGCGAGCGTGGTGTCCAGAGTGTCTTCATGGTTGGCGTGACAGTCATCAACAGATTTATGAGCCGTTAATTTGGTCGATCGCTGCCGTTACTGTCTGTCCTCTGCATCATCAACCGTTACGTTCCCACTGTCCGCACTGCCGAATGACACAACTTCCGATTTCAGGAAGAATGCAAGTGAGTCGCTGTGTTCATTGTCAGAACTGGCTCAATATACTCCCGGAGAAGCCCTCGGAGACAGAACTTTCAATTACATCAGAAATAGATTGGCATTTTTGGGTTGCAGAACGAGTTATAGAAATGTTTGAATCCAATCCACTAAGACCAGAAACTTGCAATGAGATAGAGCGGGTTCTTCACCATGGGGGACAACCACAACCACATTTGACTGATCTACAGACGAAACAGCTCCAACAAAGCTTGCTCGAAATATTCTTTCGGCAGCTTAACAAAACTTGACGGAAGCAAATTTTGGACAACTATTTCCGGAAGCAAATTTTGGACAACTTGTCCAAAATTTAGGTACAGTCACAAATTCTACCAGAACGTACAGGACGGGACAAAAATGGAGCTAAGCGGGTTCGAACCGCTGACCTCTGCAATGCCATTGCAGCGCTCTACCAACTGAGCTATAACCCCTCATTGCGTATATTATCATGGCGCAATCCCAATCATTCAGTCAAGCGTCAACTTTGGTAAGCTGATAAACGTATCGCCCCTTGACAGAAAATGAGAGCCATTTGAGACTTATGACTGAGACACCCCAAGAGTTACCTAATTCTGATCTTGAGACAGGTCAAACTGAGGTAGATACCGACGCTCTACTGCGATCGCTGCGTCGCAAAGAAGGCGGTTGGGTTGAGTGGGGTCAAGCCTGTCAAGCGCTGCAAAAAGCTGGTTACAGTCCCCAAGCAATTTTTGAAGGCACGGGGTTTGAGCCGATTCAGCAAAATCAAATTATTGTTGCGTCTCAGGTTTATGCCTCGATTATCGACGTGGGTGTGCCCGATGCGGTGCAGGCTCACTTTTGGCAAAAGGGCAGTGATTCTCTCTACGAGTTACGCATTCTCACCCAAATTGAACGAGCTGCCGCCGCAACTTTTGTGGTCGAAAAAGAGCTAGATATGGATGAAGCGCGAGAAGTGGCTCGTGCAGTTAAAGATATTTCTCGATTTAAGCCGCCAGAGGAGTTTACAGATCATCCGGGGGATGCGGTGGCGCTCCAAGTTTGGAAGAGTGCCAGAGAGAAAAGTGATTTGCAGGCACGATCGATTCTAATCGCCAAGGGGTTAAGGTTTGCTCATAGCGCGACTGCCCGTAAAAAAATCGAGCAGTTATTGACTGATTTCACTGTTACTCAGGTGCGTCCGGCTCCCGGCTTACCTGTCTATCGATTAGAGGATGAGGATTTGCCGCGAATCTTACCCGTGGTCGGCAAGTTGCCATTGACGAAAGCAGATTTACAAGCCGTTCCGATCGTCGAGGAGACTGGAGCGTTTCAACTGGTGCAATTTTCTGGAATCGGGGCGTGGGTGCCGATTCCGGGATGGCAGGTAATTCGCACGGCAGAAGACCCGATCGTGCTGTTGGGCGATAGCGATCGTCTCCCCGCTCCGTTGCCGGGGGCGATCGGAGAAGTCGTGATTGTCGTCGATCGTGCCCAGCGTCAGTGGAATGACCAGAGCTATTTTGTGGTCGCAGAGGAGGAGCAGTTGCAATTGCGCTGGTTTGCAGAGTCTCCAGATGTGCCGCTATTGGGTCAAGTGGTTTTGGTGATGCGTCCTAAAAAGGTGCTGGATGAAGACTACACCAAAGAGCTTTGGCAGATTGACGAGTAGAGTCAACTTTTTGCAAAAATCCGAAGATGCCCTCATCCCCCACTCGTGGAAGAGGGATTTA
The DNA here is from genome assembly GCA_965277365.1 of Phormidesmis sp. GTDB lineage: Bacteria > Cyanobacteriota > Cyanobacteriia > Leptolyngbyales > Leptolyngbyaceae > Phormidesmis_A. Next base: position 1,004,605 of record CBDICO010000013.1, read on the forward strand.
GGGTGAGGGCAGGGACTTTTGCAAGAGGTCTAGTCAACATTGATATCCCTGAAAGGGAACTCCTAATCTGTAATATTGGTTTGGGTCGCGGCTACAGACCGATCGACTCAAACTAACCTGGGGAGGGAAGTCTTTTTCTCTCAGTCCGGGAGCGATCAGCCAGAGAACTTGAGGTGAAGAGTCTCCAATCGCTGGATGGGCTAATTTTTTCCAAAACTGGTCGTAGCTTTGAGATCGCCCCACAAACGCAAATCGGGTCTGAGACTTATCCAGCAGTGGCAGTGCAAAGCTCAGTCCTAGTGCAATATCCTGTAAGTCTTGATATGCCATCACCACGATCGTCGATTCAGCCGTTTTTGACTGCATTCTGTTAGCAACTTGCTGAGGCTGATAGGGCTTGAGAAATACTCGATCGGACACCACAAATCCGCAACTAATCAGCCCTGCTAGAACCAGCGGAACTAATGATTTGAGTCGAAGATTCTGATCGGATTGTCCTTTACAAAGACTGGCTCCTATCAAGGCACACACGGCAGGATAGTAGATAAAGTTATAGCGAGGAACTTGAGTCAGGTCTTTGTGAAACAGGTAGACGATCGCTAAAAATTCTACCAATACCCAACCGATAAAGCTGATTAACGTCAGCGTTTCCCAATGAGTTTCTGGAAGTTGCCAAAGTTTTTTCACGCCTTTCAACACTCGCCACGCTAACCAGCTACTAAGCAACAACATCAGCACAGCCGCCGGAATGATCACCCAAAGCGGCTGATTTTCGACAGGCAGCGCGATCGTCATTAACACCCAACCAGCCAGCAGTTGATAGAGCGGCGCGATCGCGACCAGCAACCCTGATTGAGTTGGTTCTAGCCAGTTGGTTTCGGGACGGCGGAGGTGGCTCAAAAAAGTCGGCATCCAGGGCAAATAGATCAGTCCAATTCCACTAATAGCAAGCAGCAAAGCCAGCCAAGTGCGACGGTGAAAGGAAAGAAGCGGTTTGAAGTTTGAGGTTTGAATCTTAAGCTGCAAGACGACAATCGTTAAAAATTGGGCGATCGTTGCCAGAATAAAAAAATAGTGGACGTAGAAACCGACACCGTTGACAGCAACCCAGCCGAGCCAAACTTCAAGTTGCAGCCGTTGCTCTCGCAGGTCTTGCTGAATACGAATTGTGCCCAAAAGCGCCAAACACAGCAGTAGCATTGGAACCGTGTAGTGACGAGCTTCTTGAGAGAGATAGACTGCGAACGGAGAGACCGCCATGACGATCGCGCCTGCTAACCCTGCCCCTTTTGAGAAGGCAATCCGGTTTAAATAATAAATGGCTAAAATTGCGCCGCCTCCTGCTAGAGCGGGTAGTGCCCGTAGTTTCCACACCCAGGACTGATGAACGGGTTGGAGCCAATTCAGCCATTCGTGCAGCCAGCAAAAGAAAAGGGGCGGATGAACGGATTGAGTCGAAATGGTTTGAGCGATCGCCGCACATGTAGTCGGCTGAAACGTAAAAAGTTGATCCAGCGCAGACCGCGAAAAGGCAACTTCTAACGGAACATCTCGATAGCTTCGTCCCAAACTGAAGAGCGCTGTGATCACCTCATCCATCCAGACAGGTTTAGCGTCTAGATTCCAAAACCTCAGCGTTGCCCCCAACAAGACGACTCCAAGCAGAACCAGAGAATGGGAAAAGGCTTTCATGCGATCGCTCAACATTTCAGATCGAACTCTACACTAGAAAGGAATTTGTCGATACGCCTGGGAGGATTGGCATGAGCGATCGCAGTCAGGTTATGACTCCGCGCATCATTGGCTTAACGGGCGGCATTGGCATGGGCAAAACAACAGTGTCTGACTATTTAGCTAAGACCTATCAACTACCAGTTTTGGATGCTGATGTTTACGCGAGAGCCGCCGTGCAGCCGGGAACGATCGGGCTGGAAGCCATTGTCGATCGCTACACGTCTAAAATTCTGTTGCCTGATGAAACCCTTGATCGTCGGCAACTCGGAGAGATTGTTTTCAACCAGCCCTCCGAACGCACTTGGCTAGAAGACCAAATTCATCCCTATGTGCGGCAAGCGTTGAGTCGAGACCGCGATCTCTGGATGCAGCAACTCTCGGATCAATTGGTCCTGATCGTGATGGTGATTCCTCTATTGTTTGAAGCGCAGATGACGGATCTTGTCACCGAAATCTGGGTCGTTTTTTGCCCACCAGATCAACAGATTCAGCGTTTAATGCAGCGTGAATCTTTGAGCCAAGAGCAGGCGAATGCGCGAATCTTTAGCCAAATGGCGATTGCCGAAAAGCGCGATCGAGCCGATGTTGTATTAGAGAACTCCTCAACATTAGAGGATCTTTTGCAGCAGGTCGATCGGGCAATGACCCGTCCATTGTCACCAAAAATGACAAAATCCTCTGGCTGACCGTTAGACTGGCTATGGTTTCTAATCCACTTATCAAAACGGCTATGGGCGCAACGCTAGAACAAATCGCAGGCTTTCTAGATAACAAAGAGTGGAAATATCGCCTCGATCGCAAAGAATCTCGGATTTTAACAGGAGTCTACGGTGAGAATATCGAAGACTTTCTGATCGTCATTGAACTAAACGAAGACGGCGAGTTTTTTGAGATTTTTGCGCCGCGCGTTCTAGCCGGGGTCAAAGACCACCCTCACAAGACCGCGATTTTGCAGACGATGCTCTGCATCTCCTGGGAAACCAAAATGCTCCAGTGGGAATATGACCCCTCAGACGGTGAAATCCGCGCCATTATTGAGTTTCCCCTCGAAGATGCGATTCTCACCGAGCGTCAGTTTTATCGTTGCCTCCACAGCCTTGTCCAACTGGTCGATGAACTTGCGCTGCCGCGATTACAAGCCGTGATGGAAACCGGAGAAGACCCCGGTGACCTCGAAGAAGGCGAACGCTTACTGCTGGCATTACAGGAAGAAGCCCCCGGACTGTTAACCGTCTTAGAACGAGCCATGGAAGCGCGTAAACGACGGGGCAGACATTTGCCGCAGAAGGATGAGAAGGAAAGATAGGTCAGTGGACAGAACTAACGATAAGACGCATTTCGGGTCCGCTCAACGCTCAACGCCAGAACTTCCAGTCGGTTGAGCGCAGCCGAAACCCATCCCCACAAGTTGACTTTTATTGCGTCTGTCTACTTAAAAGACGTTACTCTTCGATCGCTTCTCCCCCCACGACGACATCCCGAATCCGCAAACTAGGACCGCCACAGCCTACAGCTAAACCGCTTTGTCCACCTTTGCCACAGCCGCCCGACTCATCCCAGTAGAAGTCATCTCCAATTCCTTCGATGTCTGCCAGGGTTTTAAAAGCATTGCCAGAGAGAGTAACATCTCGCACAGGCTCCGCAATTTCGCCGTTGCGAATCATCCAGGCTTCTCCAGCCGTGAAGGTAAACATCTCTCCATTCGTCATTCCACCTAGCCAGTTGCGCGCATAAACTCCTTCTTTGATGTCACTCAACAAATCTTTGACAGGCGTGTTGCCTCGCTCGATCCAGGTGTTAGTCATCCGCACGATCGGCGGAAAGTGGTAATTCAAACAACGGGCGTTTCCGGTAGGAGCCTCTTCTAATTTGCCAGCCGTCTCACGAGAATGAAGACGACCGACCAAAACACCGTCCTTAATCAGTTGAGTCGTGGTTGCCGGAACGCCTTCATCATCGTAAAAATAGCTGCCTCGATGCCCCTCAAGGGCAGCCCCATCAAAAATTTGCAACTCTGGAGAGCCAAATCGCCGCCCCAAACTCATGACTTCTAGCAAATCTGGATTTTCATACGCCATATCTGCTTCTGAGAGGTGCCCAAACGACTCATGGACAAACAGCCCAGATAGAATCGGGTCAATCACCACCGTATAAGCGTTTCCCCTCACCGGGGGCAGCGCTAGAGAATCAACCGCTCGTTGAGCCGCGCTGCGAACCTGTCCATCTAACCCGATCAAATCTTCGTAAGCTTTGCGAGATCCGATCGTTTCTCGCCCAGTCTGCACCGTTTCACCATTTCGGGCAGTGGCAGCAAAGCGCATCTCAATATCGACCCAAGACTGCTCAATAAACGTTCCGTCGGAAGTTGCCAAAATCATCTTCTGAGCGCTGTCCCCATAGCGCACTGAGACCGTCGCAATGCGAGAATCGACTTCTCTCAAAAGTCCGCCATAATACTGACACAGTGATTTTTTCTGTGCCAACGGAATCTGTCGAGGATCAGTGCCCGTTAGCGGAAGCGTGCAGATGTCTTGAACCGGATCGATCGGAGCCAAAATCGTTTCTTCGGTGCCGACTAGTCGAGCCGCCGCGATCGCGTCTTCGATCTGGTCTGACAGGGTTGAGAGTTGATTAAAACTAGCAAAGCCCCAGCCCCCTTTATGACAAGCCCTGACTTGCCCTCCGATCGAGATGCCCTCACTCAAGGTTTCGATTTTGGTGCCTCTAAGCAAAATATCGGTGCCCTCAGCCGCTTCTAGGCGAATGGCTAAATAATCGACCTGAGAGCGATAACGACTAATCAAGTCAGCCAGAAGGTTTTTGGTGTCAGCAAGGGCAGTGGTCATTGCTTTTAGAAAAAGTATCAACTGCATCCATTGTGCAATCGATCGAGACAGCTTGCACAACAAACTTCCCATGAAAAAGCCTGTAATTCAAAGTCGCAGTCAGCACCAAGGTTACAGGCTAGTTTTGTAGAAAACGCTGTCACTCAAGCAAGTCAGACACCCCTGACTGCACAAGCTTTTTTAGTCTTTAGAGTTGCGTAAACGAATTAACTGACGACGCATCTGTGGCGAGGCTTCGATCTCTAGAATCTCTTGCGCCTCGACCTCAACCTGGAGAGGCTCCATAAACTCATCGCTACCGCAAGTAAACGCATCAAGCAACATCTCTAAGAGCTGCTCGCGGTCTTTCAACATCCGCTTTTCTTCAACTAATCTGAACTTGAGATGGATCTCACACTCATAAACGCCCACTTCGTTGTGGTTAGTGGGCTGATATTCCAAGGAATCGTACTTCATTTAGGAAAGCAGTCCCTACGACGCTGCAACGGGATAATGGTTTTATGTTATGGCTAGTGAAAAACCTTGCCGCGCGACCACTCAGATTTTGAGCAATCAAATGTCAAGATTTCTTCTACACCCAAACCTAACATCTTCAGAAACTAATGCAGATCAGCTAGATAGCTGAATCATCAAACAAACGAGATGAAGCTCAGGAATGTAACAGCGTTTATTCAATCTGATGAAGTTCACGATACATTCTTTCTTAACAGGGGGCTTATGGATCAGTTATAGGAGAGTTAATCCTGAATTAGTACCGTAATAACACTCATCTTCAAACAACCAAAAATCATGGGAGGTTGGCGAAGAGACAAAAGGTGCTAGATCGTTAGGATGGTGAGCTTTTTTAGAGGCTACTAACAAACGTATCAGAAAATTTCGTTGGCGAAAAATCTTCTCAAACAAGCTAGTGGTCTCAAAACGTCTGGTGTTATTGAATACGCTGAAAGTCTTTAATGCTTGGGTATACAAGAAGTTCAACTGCTTAGACAGTTTTAGTAGATGTAGAGCTTTATGTTTGTTATCTGTTGTTTTCAAAATTAGAAAAATTGGAGAATGTTAGGTGTTAATAAACACCTCATTGATACCGTAATTACATCAGCGTCGAACGCTAGTCATTCTCAACTTAAAAAGATCTGTCTGCTAATAAATGTCCTACCAAAGGGTTCAGTACGGACTAAGTTGAATGTAATTTATTTAACTTTAATCTGCTCATATCACTTTTCTGAGCAGTCGGAAAGTAGCTCGTTGCTCTGAGAACTATCAAAATCATGACCTCAGATCTCAGTAATTACCTATCAGTAAAATTTGCTTATCGAAAACTCAATCAACTAGAAGTTGTGCTCAGCTAACAAACTAGAAATGACATTGGCGAAAATTAAAGTCTGGTGAAATCTTCAGTAAAACCACTTAAAATACTCATCGATGTAATATAAATTTTCTGAAAAGATCTGAGGCTCTCTATATAGTTCTGATGTTGATGATTGAAATCTGGATCAATAATGCCTAGATCGAAAGGCTATGTTGATAGAAACTGTGGTTTATCGCTGCGATCGATAGACAGGCAACGTAAAGTGAAAACAACTGCCCTGATTGGGGACAGAATCAACCCAAATCTGCCCATAGTGTGCCCGGACGATGCGTTGACAGAGCGATAAGCCAATTCCATAGCCATCTTGGGCTTGATCTCGCTGAAGGCGAAAATGGTCTTCAAAAATGCGATCGCGATTTTCTTCTGGCACGCCAGGTCCATCATCACAGATGCTGACTTGCACCTTTTGAGCCGTGCGATGCAGCATTGAGACGTGAATGATGCCATCGATCGGCGTATATTTCGTGGCGTTGTCGAGAATATTGGTTAAAACTTGACGCACCCGTTCTTCGTCAGCGTAGACGATCGGCAGATCTGTCGGGATGTCGGTGTCTACTTGTTGCGACTTAGCGCGGAACCGTTCTTCTAAATTTTCTAAAACACTTTCACACAGGGCACCAAGTTCTAACTTCTGCGGCACAATTTGAAGCTCGACGCTGGTGCCCCTGGCGGCTTGCAGAATATCAGTGATCATGCGATCGATATTACGAATCTGTGACCGTCCATGTTTCAACAACTGAGCCGTCATCGCTGGAGTCAGCCGATAGCCTTGTCCTTCCTGTGCTTTGTGACCAATTTCTAGCGTTTCGATCGCGATCGAGGCTGCCGTTAACGGATTCCGCAAGTCGTGAGCCAGCATTGAGATAATTTGGTCTTTAAACTGAAGCTGCGCCTGGAGGTCTTCTTTCTCCTGCTTGAGATTAAAAATCTCGTCGGTTAGCTGCAACAGCTCGGATGAGTGAGCGATCGAAGAATTTTTTGAAGCTGGAACTGAAGTAGCCTGCTCAACCGTCGATTTCAACTCAACCTGATCCTCTAAGAAGTTCTCAACTGAGGTTTGCCAGCGAGACCAACAATCTTTGAGTTGAGCAACTAAATTCGTTCCCGTTAGGGTTTGCCGGGGGTCAGGGTGGATCTTAATCAGGGCAGGCGTGGCAACGAGGCGAAAATGCTCTGCTAAGTAAGGCTGTTCACCCACATCAATCACCTGAAGCTCAAACGGATAGTCGGCTCGTAGATCGTTCAAAAGCGGCGAATCTGCTGGATCTGCTCTTTTGCAATGGGTCGCTGATCGACAAACAGCAAGATCTGTAAGGGCACTTCAGCGTTTATTGACTTGTGGGGAGATGCCTGCATTGTCATGAGTTGCTAAAACAGACAGGGCTAGTTGACTATCAGGATGGATAAACTGAGACATTCCTTGGTCACAGTTTTTTAGAAGAGACGACAGCGCTATACTGACGGCTTTAGGCGGGAACTCTAAAGATAGAAACTAGAGACCATCTCAAGCAGTGGATGCAAAAAGCCCCGGTGTGCAGAAAATGGAGCGATCGAGTCATTTATATAGAATATCTATAGATTATCGCGTTTTGGGCAAGGTCTGTGAGCGTGTTTGCCAAGTTTCTGTAGAGTGAAAATACGAATCGTCGAGATTGAGGCTGATGAAGATTTTGGTATTGACCTGGGAGTTTCCACCCCGCATTGTGGGCGGCATCGCTCGTCATGTGGCGGAGCTATACCCAGAGTTGGTCAGGCTAGGGCATGAAATTCATCTGATCACGGTGCAGTTTGGTCAGGCTCCTCACTATGAAGTGGTCGATGGGGTAGAAGTGCATCGCGTCAGTGTGGATGAGAGCCACAACTTTCTGCACTGGGTCGCCAACATGAACGGCAGTATGGGTCAGCACGGCGGCAAGCTGATTCGAGAAGAGGGTGGGTTTGATATCATTCATGCCCATGATTGGCTGGTGGGTGATGCCGCGATCGCGCTCAAGCATTTGTTCAAAATTCCACTAGTGGCGACCGTTCACGCGACCGAGGGGGGACGAAATAACGGCGTTCACACTGAGGGGCAGTGCTATGTGAATGAGAAGGAGCGTCGCCTGACTTACGAAGCTTGGCGGGTAATCGTCTGCACTGACTATATGCGGCGAGAAGTCGAGCGATCACTGCACACGCCTTGGAACAAGATTGATGTCGTCTATAACGGCATTCGGGCTGAGAAAAAGCTGCGTCATCCAGGGTTTGATGTGCAAGAATTTCGGCGGCAGTTTGCAGGAGATGACGAGAAAATTGTCTATTATGTGGGACGAATGACCTACGAAAAGGGCATTTCAGTCCTGCTGAGTGCGGCTCCAAAAGTGCTTCAGGCAATGGGAACTCAGGTGAAGTTTGTCTTTATTGGCGGCGGCAACACAGATTATTTAAAGGGTCAAGCCTGGAATTTAGGCATCTGGACAAAGTGCTTCTTCACCGGATTCATGCCCGATGAAGATTTGGATAAGTTTCAAACGATCGCGAATTGTGCGGTTTTTCCCAGTCTCTATGAGCCGTTTGGGATTGTGGCGTTAGAAAGTTTTGCGGCACGAGTGCCCGTCGTCGTATCGGATGCTGGGGGGTTGCCTGAAGTCGTTCGGCACAACAAAACCGGGATCGTCACCTGGACAGGCAACTCAGATTCTCTCGCTTGGGGAGTTATCGAAGTGCTGAAGAATTCTGACTATGCTCAATGGCTGGTCGAGAATGCCTACAAAGATTTAGAGGTACGCTTTCAGTGGGCAAAGTTGGCGAAGCAGACAGAAGCGGTGTATGGACGAGTGCTGCACGAGCGATCGCAGGTCGAGTGGTAAGCAGGCAGGAGCCATTAAAGTCAACTTGTGGGGATGGTTTCGGCAGCGCTCAACTCGCTGGGAGTTTAGGTTTTGAGCGTTGAGCGGAGCCGAAATGCGTCTTTCAGCTAATTTCATCCACCTAGTTAGACGCGTCACCGAATCAGGTAAAGTTTGATCTTTTTAGCGCTTACTGACTCTACGATCGTGATACTCCATAGAGGTCAAACCACGATCGCACTTCTAAAAAAGCGCCATGAATCAAGCAGAACGGACTACTTGGTTAAAGCAACATACAGTTCTAGAATCACTCTCTGACGAGACGTTAGGCGCGATCGCGGCAGCCATTCAAGAAGAATCGGTGCAGGAAAATCGACGACTGGTGCTAGAGGATACAATTCCCCCGGCGGTCTATATTCTGCACACGGGACGGGTTGAAAGCTATCGCACCAGTTCGACGGGGCTTGCCAAGGCAACGAGCTTATTGCCCGGAGCGATCGTCTATCTCAAAGAGATGTTGATTGATGCGGTTGCAGAAGACACGACGATTACGCTCAGCGATTGTGTGATCTGGACGATTCCCCGCGCTGATTTTCTGGCGTTAACCCAGCAATACCCAGAGATCGCGCAGACGTTTTCTCGCTATTTGGCAAGCGAATTAGAGTCGGTGTCGGTTCAACTGGCATTTGAGCGCGATCGACAGGCGGCGCTGCGTCCCTATGTGGTGCCCAGGGTCAAGCGGGGCATTGTCGGCACGAGTCGCTATGCGGTGAGAATTCGGCAGGAGATTAAAAAGGCAGCCAGTGATCGTCAATCAGTGCTGATTTTTGGAGAACCGGGACTGGAGAAGGACAACACGGCGGCGTTGATTCATTTTGGGTCGGGCGATCGCAAAGAGCCGATGATTCAGGTGAATTGCAATACGCTACAGCCCAATGGAGCGGAGCTATTTGGACGAGTCGGCGGCAAACCCGGACTCTTGGACTGGATCGGACGCGGCACGATTTTGCTCAATAACTTAGAGGCAATTCCCGCTGAGTTAGAGGAAAAATTAGCCCAACTGTTGGCAACTGGGGAATTTAGTGCGCTCGATCGAGACGATGCAGCCCCGACTCCGCAACGATGTGAAGCTCGAATCATGATGACTTCGGAGAAAGTTTTGCCGCGATTAGAGCGAGGCAAACTGGTCGGACATACGATTAAAATCCCGCCGTTGCGAGTGCGGAAGGCAGACATCCAGGCTCAAATCGAGTATTACCTCAGCCTGCTGTCTCGCTCTAAAGGCATTCCGAAGCCCAACGTTACACCCGAAGCGTTACGTCGTCTCCAAGGCTATGATTTTCCGGGCAATGCGGTTGAGTTGCAAAGTCTGATTACTCGCGCCCTGACTCAATCAGATGGAGCCGCCGAACTGACCGAAGAAGTCTTTTGGTCAGCCAGCCTTAAACATCGACGATTTCGGATTAATCTACTCAACGCTTATCCCAAGCTGCGGCAGTTTCTTCGCAGTCCGTGGTATCCCGATCGGCTCAATTACGGCTTCACATTGGGATTTTTTGCCGTCGTGGTGGCAGTGCTGATGTTTGGTCCGCAGAGCCGCGATCGTAACGTGGCGCTCAATTTCTTTTGGGCGTGGTGGTGGATGCTGATGTTGGCGGCGTTTCCGTTTGTGGGGCGACTGTGGTGTGCGGTCTGTCCGTTTATGATCTATGGCGAACTGGCACAAAAGATTTCACTGTGGATCTATCCGCGTCAGCTTCAGCCGTGGGCGCGAATAGAAGCCGAAAAGTGGGGCGGCTGGTTTCTGTTTGGGATGTTTGCTCTAATTTTGCTGTGGGAAGAACTGTGGAATTTAGAGAATGTCGCTTATCTATCGGGCTGTCTGCTGCTGCTGATCACGGCGGGAGCGGTGATTTTTTCGCTGCTATTTGAGCGGCGATTTTGGTGCAGATATCTCTGTCCGATCGGAGGTATGAATGGCTTGTTTGCCAAACTCTCGATGATCGAACTGCGCGCCCAGCAAGGCATCTGTTCGGCAAGCTGCACCACTTATCAATGCTATAAAGGCGGACCTCAAAAAGGCGAAGGCTTAGAGACGGGCGGCTGTCCCGTTTATTCTCACCCGGCTCAACTTCAAGACAACAAAGACTGCGTCCTCTGCATGACCTGCTTAAAGGCGTGTCCCCATCGATCGGTCGAACTCAACTTTCGTCCCCCCGGCATCGAACTTTGGACGACTCACAAACCAAGTTACGCCGAGATCGCTCTGTTGTTTTTGCTGTTTGGTGCCATATTTTTGCATCGATTACCAGAGATCGAACGGCAGTTTGGTTGGAATTTGCACCTCAATCATTTTGGCATTCATGCAGCAATTTCAGTTTTGGCGTTGCTGATTCCTGGCACGATCGCGCTCATTGCCCATGCTTTAATTCGGTTGCTCAATGTCAAGCCGCGTCCCTTTTTAGAACTGGCATACGGCTATTTACCAATCGTCTTAGGCAGCAGTCTGGCTCATTATTTGAGATTAGGTTTGACCGAAGCAGGACGTGTTATTCCTGTGACGATCGCCACGTTTGGCGCAGATACGCAAAATCTGTCGTTACCGATCGCCGTTGCCGATCCGGCGGTGATCGCATTTCTTCAGGGCGTAACATTCATCTTCTCATTCTGGCTGAGTGTTTTTCTCACCCAAAAGATTGCTCGTCAACCAATCTGGAATTTGTTGCCGCAGCATGGGTCAATGGCAGCGATCGGGTCTATCTTATGGGTAATTGTCGTGGGTGAGTAGTCATTCCTCTTAGCGATGTATCTATCGTCACATTGTCTGTCGTTTCAGACGACTATTCCTTCATCAGATAGGTTTTTTATTGCAATCGATCGGGCATTATTAGCCAAGTCGGGAATTATTCAGTAGAATTTGAACTCATCAAGGTAAAAGAGTTTCCTACAAAGCGTCATGGGGAAAACAAGCGTGAAGGGGAATAAGCGAAAAACACTCTTTGGAAAAAGGTCTGTTCACCGTTCTAAAGAAAGCCTGTCGAACGATCGTGACATCAGAGCCAGACGGCAAGGGCTGCTCAGTCAATTAGTGGTATTTGTGCAACGTCGCCCTGTCTTAGTTTGGAGTGGTGCCTGGGTCATAATGATGGCACTGTGCTGGCTCAGCGTCACTGGGCTGCTGCACGTTGAAACCTTTGAAGTCGAGCCACCGCAGCCCCAGATTGTGGCAGACGAGTCTGGAATTCCGCCGCTAAAACCGCGACTTCAAGCAAAACCCGCCTCTTCGTTTGGGTTGTTAGCCGCGATCGCCGTCAGTTGTGGAGCGACTTCTCTGCTTCTCGCCAAACAGTTTTCGCCTGCAAAATCACAGCGCGGACTCGTCATTAAACGCCCAAACTCCATGAGCCGTGATAAGGCAGAAACTCATCAGCCTCTCAAAAAAGGCAGATCTAACCTCGCAAAACCAGCTCCGACTGAGGGAGCAACTCAGCGATCGAGTCCCGTAGCGGCTCAGCCTATCATCACCGTGCTGTCACCCGAAGAAAACCATCCTTTAGATTGGGGCGACGCAAGTTTGGCAGACCTGATGGATATTCGCAATCAAAAGCTCTCTAACTATCCTTAGGAGCGTGAATTAAATAAGATCGATAATTGCAAAGTGGGTTAGGGGATGAGGGCGAAGATCTCGACATTAATAAATCCGCGTTTTTGAGTGAAGCGCTCTCAGGATCGCACCGCTAACAAAGCTTTCCAGTCCGCGATCGCGCTTTCAGTCCAAAGCCAATTTTTAGCCAGCGCATCTGTCTGAAACTGGGTCGGAGATTGACGGAGAACTTGATCGCGGAGCTTCACTGCCTCTCCTTTAAGTCGCGTCTGCTGATCGGCAGGTTGACCATTGAGCGATTTCATCGCCACGAGCGCTAACCCTGAATAAGCAACCAGCGCATCTTGAGCAGGGGTTTTAGCGGTGTCTCCTTGACTAACTTTTTGCTGTTTGAGCAGCGCGATCACTTGAAACCAGGCATCACTGGCGCGTTTGAGATTGCCTTCACGATAGTAGGCAAACCCCAACGCATTGTAGTAGAGAGGATTAGGGCTGCCTTTAATGGCAGTTTCCCAATAGCGACGGGCATCTTCGCCACTGTAGTTGCGGTTGTTAGTTTTCACAAATTGCCACACCAACCGACCTCGCAGAAAGCTAGTCGCCGGGATATCTTTGTCAGCCGGAAGCGCCTGTAAAGCAGCACCCGCCGCCGAAAGCGCATTGCGATCGAGCAACGCTTCTACGGCTTCTTGTCCTGCTTTTAAGTTGCCCTGGCTAAAGCTGGTGGTGGCGATTTCGGTTAGGTTGTTAGTATCGGCTTTATCAGGATTGACAGCCGTTTGATTAGAGGGTTGGTCAAGGCTAGGAATTCGGCGGAGAAGGTCATCGGGACTGGGATTTGAGATTGCCCCAAATTTAGACACTCCCCAGATGCCTAGCACAACGACCGATGCTGCGCTAACGCCTGCGATCGCCCACTTCCAAGGTGCGCGGAACGTCTTCTGTTTGGGAATTTGCTTAAAGACGCGATCGCTAGGCGCGGTTAAATCAGACGCATTGACTTGAGGCGATTGGGCGATCGTAGAGGACTGCTGGACGGTGCTGTAAGACGATTGCTCAACCAGAGCCGCCTGACCTAATGAATGCTCAGATTCTGACTCTAAACCCGTTAGATGATGAATTTTGTAAAGCCGTTGCAGATTTTGTCGGGCGCTCTCATAGCCGGGGTCAAGTTGCAGCGCTAATTGGTAAGCCGCGATCGCTTGAGCGACATTATCACCATAGGCTTCGAGAGCGATACCTAGCTTGCTATATGCCTCAGCCGACTGAGTGATTTGAATCGCATCGCCATACGCTCCGATCGCACCTGCCACGTTACCCTGAGCATAGAGCACGTCGCCCAAAATGAGGTAATTGTCTGCCCCATGTAGATCTAGCTTGGTCGAATTGGGTTCTGGTTGACCCAGATCATCAGCGTCCAGTGAGAAGCTCTCATCTCCCGGAATCGCGCCAAACGGATTGCTATCTTCTCCAGATAACTGCCGGATCAAATCGAGAACGGCATCGCGATCGTCGTCGTCTGGCTCTTCATACTGGTCAATCTCTTCTGAGTCGAGCGGATCGATCACGCTGATGGGAATGGATGACGATGGAGTCTCGATCAGGGGTTCTTCAACATAAATCTGACCGGAATCTGGGTTGAGCGGAGGCTGCAAATAGCCATCAAAGTCGGGATGCAAATAGAGAATCGGCAATGCCCAATACAACTGATTTGAGCCGTAGGAAGACAGCAACCCTTGTCTTGCCCGACTCAAACTCAGGTCGATCGGCGATCGCTGTCTCAGGTTGCGATAAAACAAACGGCTCAAAGTCAGCGCCACGTCATCAGGAATGCGTTCTGCCATCGCCAACACAGCCGGAACGCCTCGTCTCAGTAGCGCTTCGGTTAGATTGCCGTTTTCGCTGACTGGATCAGAGGTCGCAGTATAAACGCCCCGACACGAGTTAAACACTGCCATGCGAATGCCATTATTGACCAGCAATCCAGCTAAGTCGTCGCCGCTCAAAACCTCGGTGAGACCCGTCTTATCACTAACTAAATATAAGTCGCCGCCCGACCCGCCTAGATTGCTGTGCCCTGCATAGTGCAAAACCTGATAGCAGCCCTGCTCTAGCGCTTGAGTGAGTTGTTCGCGTCCCGGTTGGTCGAGAATGGTGAGTTCGATCGCCGGAGGTGAAGCCGTACCCGATCGCGTAGCTTGCTCTCGCTGAAGTTCTTCGTTGAGGTGGTTGGCTTCTTGCCTGAGTGCCAGCACGTCTTGATCAGTGGGAGCCGCCAGCACCATAAGAATTTTGAGCGGTTGGTTTTGCTTTAACACGGGCAGAGGCTGAGATTGCAGCACGGTTGCCATCGGCGCAAATGCAGACTGGTAGCGCGAAAACACCACATCTGTCCCGGTGGCAAGGGGGCGACCTCCCGCATTCAGCACCTCCCACGGCAGACGAGGCAGACGATCGCCTCTCAAACCCAGTCGCAGCCGCAAATCTTCTCGGCGGTTTTGAGCGACTCCTTGAGCGGTCATCCAACTATCGCGAATAGTGCCTTGAAAGAGAGCATTGTAGAGCGTTTGCCCCAGCGCCACTAGGCTATGAGATAGAGACGAATCGGTTGCTTCATCGCTCGTCGATCGCCCTGGAAAATGCCCCCGTAGCAATCCCAATAGCGGATCGTGCATGAGTTGACTCGCTTGAGCCAGCCATTCATCTACATTCCAGGTGACTAGCTCCTCAGCTAGGGGCACCCCTGGCGACACCCGTTCGGTGCGAATCCAATACTCGTCTTCCCTGACCGGAGTCACAGAGATATAGAATTCCTGAGTCACAACTACTCTCCAAGAAGACCTGATCTACAGATATGTCCCAATTAACTCATTAGACCTCTTGCAAAAGTCTCTGCCCTCACCCTAAGTCCCTCTTCCAAGTGTGGGAGAGACTTTGAAATTTGGCTCCCCTTCCAGGCTTGGGAAAAGGGTTGGGGGATGAGGGCATCTTCGGACTTTTGCAAGAAGTTTATTGACTCGCTCATTCCTCATAACCACTGAACACGGTGGCAAATCAGGCAAGATCTTTGAAATTCAGGACGGTTTGAGAATTTGTTCACAAAATCCTTGTCTCCAGGATTACAAATTTTTGACCCTTCTTGCACAAAGCAAGCAAAAAATCTGGAGTAGGAAGTGTTTGATTTAAAAGATTTGACGGATAAAGCTCGATCGAAGTGCCGTCTCTAAAGAAATGATTCTTGTCCTAATCTTCACAGTTTTGGTGCCCCTATCTCCGGAGAGGTGCAAAAAATTTAGGATTAGGAATTGGTAGATGCACCTGATTCAATACCCCAGTCCATGCCTAGTGGATTGGGGTTTCTTGTTGATAGAAATCTTCCTTAAATCAATTTATGTCGGTAGATAGAGTTATTTATTGCCTAGCCAAATCGAAGTGAGCGCGGCTTCGTCGAGATTTGACAGACTGCTCAGTTAGAGGGGTAGAAAATGCGACCTATGCCTTGATCGCTTGCAACTCTCCGCGATCAGTCACGCTTGCAAATCGGCTTGCTAGGTCTGTTAGGAATTACGATCGCGCTAGTCGCTGTCTACGTCTCAAGCGAACAAACCACTTATTGGTGGGATGCCACCCCTTATCAACGGCTGCTCGACGAGAAGGAATTGGCGTTTCGAGCATCGCCTTTGCGCTCGCTATTCCTCACTTGGCGATCCGTCGGAAGTGATTATAGTGATTATCCACTTCTATTACTTTTGCCATTTCGACTCGCGTTCAGAAATTCTCGATTTGTTTACATTCTGAGCATCTCACTGGTCTATTTAATTCCGTTTGTGTTGGTGTTAACCTCGATCTCGTCTCGGCTCATCCCCGCCGCTAACCCTAAAAACGTTCGTTGGACAACCGGATTGATCGCGATCGCCACTCCGATCTTCTAGGCACCCACTCTGCGGGGCTATGTCGATATCGGAGCCGCCTTGCTGATGGCGCTTGCCGTCTGAGTCTATTTGCAGGATATGAGGCTCAAGTCTCGTTGGCAGATCAGCGCGATCGGAGTTCTTCTCGGTTTTACTCCTCTATTTCGTCGTCATTTTGCCTACGCGGTGATCGCTTTTTTAGCGGCAATGAGTCTGCAAACATTAATTGAAGCGGGTTCTCAATGGCGAGACGAGTCTCAGCAGGCGCTTCGAGATCTGGTGAACGGTAGTTTGCGAATCGGAGCGGTGGCGATCGTCGGGTTGGGCACGATCGTGATTCTCGGTAAGCACTTTGTGGTGCGAATTTTGCACAATGATTTCAGCAGTTTATATAGAACCCATTTGAGATCTAGTTAACCGCCAACCGTTTGAGCATGAGACGGATGAAACAAAGATTGACCTTAGCCGTGGCATGGGTAAGAGGTCGCTCGAAGTTCTTGACTAGGCTTTTGCAACGCTCCATCCAAGCATTTGAGCGCTCCACGACCCAGCGAGCCGCCACCGGAACAAAGCCTGATTTTCCCTGAGCTTGTTTTTCTGCTTTGGAGGGCTTGGGCGAGCGTTCAAACCGAATCTTGGTCATGATTTGGGGATAAATCTGAGTCAGGGCTTGGGTCAGAGTCTCCGGGTGATAGCCGTGGTCAAGTAAAATCGTAATCTTGGGGACAGTCACGGGCTTCGATTTGAAGTACTTGATATTAAGGTCTAGCATTTCAATCAACCCTGGATCATCCGATACACTAGCTTTCGTGCAATGGACAAAGAACGGAAACCCTAAAGTCTCGACCGCGAGATGTCGTTTAATCCCATTTGTGGATTTGTAGAAACAGAAGCCTTTGGAGTCCACGCTGGCATTGCAGGTATTCTTAACCGCCTGAGAGTCGATTCAGAGCAACCGCGTCCACTTTGGGTTTTTTTGACCTGTTCGCGCACCTGTTCATGGAGTGCATCTCGAATAGAGTCAAGAATGCCTTCGCAGCGCCACTGCTTGTAGTACCAGAACACGGTGGAGTAGGGCGGCAAGTCTCTGGGCAGGTCGCCCCAGTTACAGCCATTTTTGAGCTGATAGAAGATGCCATCCAAGATTTGTCGCTTTGTCCAATTGGGAGGTCTCGTGTTCTGCTTCTGAGGGAGAAGCGGCTCAATGATTTTCCACTCTGAGTCAGTCAAATTGCTGGAGTACGCCATTTTTGATTACCCTACTCCACCAAAACAACAGATGTCAAATGGGTTCTATACGAGCGGAACCTCACGCTGGATCAACTTGGGCGAGCAGCAACCCTCATTTGTGCTCTTGAACTAGAGCGGCAGAACGACATTGAAAAACTAGGAAAGCATCCCTTTGAGATTGGGCTATGGGTAGGTCAGGCGGCAACTCCAAACCGAATGGGCAAAAAAGGCGATAAGGACGACAACAGCGCCCGGACACGGACGATCGCTTACCAGAACGACGATAAGCAGAAGCCATCTCCCATTCCGTTAGAAAACTGTCCTTGGTGTGGTGCTCGCTTCACGCGTAACTCCTTCCAACTGCTGCCTGACCCTGATCAGCCAGATGAACTCCGGGTTGCCTGCATGAATCGCAAAAGGCGATCGGACAATCAGCCTCAATGCACCTTTACCGGTAGCCATTCACTACCAATCTTAGCGGTCGATGATCAAATTTATCGCCGGTTGCCCTGCTTCATCATCGCCACGGTGGATAAGTTCGCCAGCCTACCCTGGGTTGGGGAGACAGCCGGACTATTTGGACGGGTCGAGCATTACGACAAAGATGGCTTTTATGGTCCCTGCCAGCCTGGACGGGGTCAGCCACTTGGTCAACCGCTCCCGCCCCCCGATCTGATCATTCAGGACGAGCTACACCTGATTTCAGGACCTCTGGGAACTATGGTGGGGGCTATACGAAGCCGCCATTGATGCGCTTTCAACTCAATCTATCGGCGAGAAACGGGTTCGCCCCAAGATTGTGGCTTCCACAGCAACCGTTCGACGAGCTACGAAACAGATTCGCGCTCTGTTTTGCCGTGATGCCGTGGATGTCTTTCCGCCCCCCGGACCCGATCGCCGCGATTCCTTCTTTGCTAAAACGGTTCCTGCCACCGAAAAACACGCCCGCACTTACGTGGGCATCGCTGCACAGGGACGCAGTTTAAAGGTTGTACTGCTGCGAACCTACCTGGCGCTATTAGGCGCTGCTCAAAAAGATTGGGAACTGGCAGGTGGTAGCAAGAACCCCAAGAACCCCGCTGAACCCTACATGACTCTGCTGGGCTACTTCAATTCACTACGAGAACTCGGGGGTAGCCGCCGGATTGTAGAAGATGAGGTAAACGCTCGGTTGACGCAATATAGCCAGCGGAAGCGAGTGGGAGAAGCAGAAAGCTCCTTTGCCGATCGCAAAATTAGCGACCTGCCTTTAGAGTTAACCTCCCGTGTCAGCACAAACGAAGTCGCCGATACCAAACGCCGTCTAGCGATTCCTTTCCAGGATAAGGAACACGTCGATGTAACCCTGGCAACCAACATGATTTCGGTCGGTCTAGACATCACTCGTCTAGGGTTGATGGTGGTCTTGGGGCAACCCAAAACGGCTGCTGAATATATCCAGGCAACCAGCCGCGTTGGTCGAGATGAGGATCGACCCGGCTTAGTCATCACCCTCTTGAATGTGCATCGTCCCCGCGATCGCTCCCACTACGAACGCTTTCAGTCATGGCACACGACCTTCTATCGAGCAGTAGAAGCGACAAGCGTGACGCCCTTTTCGCCTCGCGCCATTGATCGGGGCATTGCTGCCATTACCGTTGCCCTAGCACGATTGGGCGATCGCCGGATGACGGCTCCTCTTCGAGCGATCGACATCCTGCAGCATCGAAAGGATCTAGAAGCGATTGCCGATGTGATTGCTCAACGAGCAGAGAGGCATGATAGCGAACTTGATGCCTGTGAAGCGGATGCTTTACGTCAAAAGGTCAGAGGACGCGTCATCGGTCTACTCGATACCTGGGAGCACATCGCCAGCCAGAAAATTATGCTCCAGTATCAGCAGGAAGTTGGGCAAGCGCCACCGCTATTGTTTGACCCCCTCGATCCTGAGTTAGAGCGACAGCCCTTAGAAGCCCGTAAATTCAAAGCACAACGCAGCCTGCGAGATGTAGAGCAAACAGTGAACCTGTGGGTGCGAAATCCCGATGGCTTTGAGATTGAGGAGGACGAATAGATGAAAGCAAGGAGTAAGCGACCACCCTCTGGAGAAATTCGCCAAAGCCAGATTATTTCCACCTTTGGACCGGGAGCAATGGTTGATCTACCCAACCAATCTGTTCTAATTGGGGGACTGAACCACTGGAAGGGCGATCTCCGTCGCATTTATGAAGATCGTTTAGCAGGGCGTGTCAGCGAACTGCTCAATGTCAATCAGATCGCTATGTATGCCCCGCCTGTAGATGAGCAAGACCCAAAAGCAGCTCGTAGCGGCATCACGTCATTTGTTTTTCCGGTCTGGTTTCTGGCACAGGTTGAAGAGTTTTGGCAAGCTCCCAACGATCGCCGATATCGCGCTCGCCCGCTCCTACCCTGGGGCAGCCTAGTGAAAGGGAAGTATCTCACCCTGGGAAGAAAGAAGGTACCCGTTGTTCCAGTACGGTTCGTTCAAGCCTGCGTTAACGGGCATATCAGCGATATTGACTGGTATCGCTTTGTTCATGGCGACAGCCCCAACAAGTCTTGCCACGGGCAACTTTGGTTGGATGAAGGGGGTTCAGGAAATGACTTCGTAGATATTTTCATTCGCTGTGAAACCTGTAAAGCCCGTCGTCCCCTTTCTGATGCTACCGTCCCAAATGGCAGAGTTCTAGGTACCTGTGACGGGCATCGTCCTTGGCTTGGTCCTGCGGCGAAAGAACCTTGTGTGTCTCAGATAACTGGCAAACCAGAGTTTAATCGCCTACTAGTACGGTCAGCCAGTAACGCCTACTTTGCTCAAGTCTTGAGCGTCATTTCGTTGCCAGACTCCGACGAAGCGCTGCGAAAAGCCGTTGACTTGGTCTATGAAGACTATCTGCAATCCGCTGAAGCTGTTGGCGATGTTACACACGATCGCAAAAAACAGAAGGTAGCGACTGCGATCGCAGGCTTCAGCGATGAAGCAGTCTGGGCAGAAGTGAGGCGTCGCCAGAGCGGTTCCTTTGATAGACCTAAGAGCATCAAACAGGTTGAGATTGAAACCTTGCTCTCCCAACCCGATGAAGTCGGTGAGGATGTGCCAGAAGGCAACTTCTACGCTCGAACCCGTCAGTTGGATGGACTGAGTTCACTCCTGCAATCCCGGATTGATCGCATTGTTCTAGTGCATCGTTTGCGAGAGGTAATCGCTCAAATTGGTTTTACCCGGTTTGAGGCAGCCATGCCAGATATTGATGGGGAATTATCTCTCCCAGTTCAGCCTGCCGCACTAGACATCGATCCAACTTGGGTGCCTGCCATTGAGAACAAGGGTGAGGGCATTTTCATTGCTTTCAAGAAGGAAGCGATCGAGCATTGGCTGAAACGGGATGCTGTTCAGAAACGTGGTCAGAGTCTCTACAAAGGCTTTGATAAATGGCGCAATCAACGGGGGCTCGATCCAGACAAGGCAAAATTCCCCGGATTACCCTACGTCATGCTGCACTCCCTGTCACATCTCTTAATTACTGCCGTTTCTCTGGAATGCGGTTATGCAGCTAGCGCCATTCGGGAGCGCATTTATACGGGCGAATCAGGCTATGGCATCCTGCTCTACACTGGTACTTCTGGATCTGAGGGAACACTGGGCGGTCTGGTTCAGATCGGAAAGCGAATTGAATACCACCTGATGAGCGCCTTGGAGATGAGCAAGCTTTGCTCAAATGACCCAGTGTGCGCCCAACATCAACCCAACAACCAACAGGAAGATCGTTTTCTACATGGCGCGGCTTGTCACGGCTGCTTGTTGATTGCAGAACCGTCCTGCGAAAGACGCAATGAGTTTCTGGATCGAGCGTTGGTCATGGATACGGTTGAAGGTTTAGGGGCAGAGTTCTTTGAGGTTGGAGGACTGTAATGTCAACCTTACTCAAGCTCAGCCGACCTGCCTTAGTGGGACTTGCCGCTGCGCTTGAAACCGGAAGGTTGCACTCGCCCTACTCGATGCCAACGCTTGCAAACCACGTTCCTAAGGGCTTATGTCGGGAGGTGATGGATGAACTCAATCGCATGAGTGCGATGGGAGTTTCCCCAGCCCATATCGCTTACACCTTAAACCTACTGGCAGCAGAACGCGCCGCCGTTCAACAGATGCACGATCGCGTTGAATTAGCTTGGACAGGGCAGGAAATTACTGGGTCGTTGAGCCGTGATACAGCGGTTGTTGTTCGTGAGCTTTTTAACACCGCAAAACGTAGCGTGCTGATTTCGAGCTATGCGATCGACCGTGGCGAGAAAGCGCGTGCCCTTTTTGAGGGGCTGGCAAACCGCATGGATAATTATCCATCGCTACGAGTAAGGATGTTTCTCAACGTTCAGCGTCCTTATGGTAATGACGAACCAGAAACAGTCTTGCTGAAACGCTTCACAGACATCTTCCGTAGGGATATCTGGGTTGGGAACCGCTTACCAGAAGTATTTTATGACCCACGAGCGTTAGAGAAAGGAACAGACACGAAGGCGTGTCTACATGCCAAATGTGTGGTGGTAGACGAGGAGCGCCTTTTGATTACGTCCGCCAACTTCACAGAGGCGGCACATGAGCGCAATCTTGAGGCAGGGGTACTCCTAGCAGATTTGGCAGTGGCAAAGGCAGTCTGCTCTCAGTTTGAAAACCTCATTGCGAGATCAAAGCTGAAGCAAATAGACATGTAGCAGCATCTACTGCCTTTTTGAGTCAGTGAGTCCGTTTGGTCAGGGCATTGTGTTACTCCACCAGGAAAGTCTAAACACCTCAAATGTTACCCCCAGGCATAAGCAGGGCACATTTTATGGAGAAGGATTCTCAAGCCCTCCTCAAAGATTTTTACTATGATTTCCTCCC
This sequence comes from Phormidesmis sp., assembly GCA_965277365.1. Lineage (GTDB taxonomy): Bacteria > Cyanobacteriota > Cyanobacteriia > Leptolyngbyales > Leptolyngbyaceae > Phormidesmis_A. Next base: position 1,027,006 of record CBDICO010000013.1, read on the forward strand.
AGCCAGAGAATTCGGATTACTTGAATATTGAAGAAATAGGGAAAGCTACTGTAACCGCACTCAAGATTTTGCGGTAGTGGTCTGGACATGTGGATACTGTCGCCACAGTGCTGATTGAAAGTGGGTTTCACCAACCTGATCCACATGTCTAGACCACTACCCTTATCTGTTCGTCAGCAAACAAGCCGAACTTGCGTGCTAGATACTGATCGTAATGCCGCATCACCTCCATGCGGAGCGCACCCCCGATCGCCAGTTCAATTCCCGCCTCAGGCTGTGCCTTAACAACCGAAATAATAATACGATGAAGCCAATCGGAACCATGCTTTTCTTCGGCTTCTGTATGGTTGTAGAAATACTTACACCGCACCGATGCATCCGGGTATAACCGATTTAATCCGGCAACGATCGCATGGTTGCGACGTGAATCAAACAGTTCAGGCATTGCCAAACTTCCCAGCCCCTTAAAGTGATGTTTCCGACTGAGTCCAAAGCAAAAATACAGGTTGTACCCCGCGTAAGGCTCCCAATCTTCCCAAATTGGAAACGCTGGTAACTGAAGATTTAATGCTGCCAGCATCGCGGTGAACTGTTGGCTATGGGATTTTCTAGCGACACCATGACCACACTCATCCCACAGATTGCGAATGATTTCTGTCTTCACCGTCTCCGAAAAATAGCGTTGCATCAATGCCAATGCATCAAAAAAGCGATAATTGAGCGTTGCATCAGCAAGAATAAACCAACTAAAGTGTTCACTCGAAGCTTGGTTCTTCAAAAAATTCAGTAAGGTTTTATCGGTTCCCGTTTCTGATTGGGATTGTTCAAGAAACCAGGTCTGAAGCCGGTCTGGATGCCTCGCGTCTGGCTCACATGGCAACTGTTCTTGAATCTCAGTGAGTTCATAATCGAGCCATGCCGCTTCAATTTGGTGCCGAGTTCTGAGCAGCCAAGGGCTATGTTCGTGCTGACAAATCGGTGATAAAGGATGACTGAAGCCAACTTCATAAATCTCGTAAAGCGTCTTGTGAATCTCTAGAAGCGCCATCGGATCTCGATCAACAAATGCTGCTTGTAGCGTAGCCGGTAGATTCTCAACCAGCGCACTCAGAACAATGGACGATTCTGGAAGTTGATCATGAGCATTTGAAAGCAGATAAGCCACTCGCTGAGGCAGGGTGAGCGCTTCTTCTGAATGCTGAGGAACTGGAAAAGCCGGATGGATATCAAGAATGCGATCGACGCTTTGCTCAACGAGTAGCTTCATAGTAATAGTTTTAAGATAAACCTAAGCGATTGGCAACAGTAGAGTTTCTTCAATTTCGCGTCGCACCGTTGGATCAATGCGACAATCACTTTTGAGGCAGACGACCAGGAGCAAATTAGCGTGGTAGTACTGGGTTAACAGCTCTCGCTGCTGTTCACTAAATACTTGAACTTTCGGGGTTTGTTGCGTATCACTACTCGACTTTTCATATCGCCAAGTTCCGCCTAAACTGTAGTACTGTACGATTGTGCTCCGCAAACGATCGCCCCAGTTTTTAGCTTCTTCCTTTAACCACGTTCTGAGCAATTCCTCGTTAATTTCGCCTTTGTCTCTAAGTTCTGGCGGTAACTCTTCCGCTAGTTGCTTGAGCTCTTCTCTAAGCTGCACATCGTCAATATTGGTTAAAAGCTGCTTGATTGCCTTATTGCGAGCGAATGTAACGACCAGAGCAGGTTCTAAATCTGGGGAACTAATCAGATCCTCAAGATCGTTCTTTCCTTCTGTGAAGATATCTCGCACTTCACAGCGTTTTGCTCGCGCCAAGAAACTAGCGCAAGCAAAGTGACAGGTAAAGTTGCGATTGAGTAGCCAGCCAAGCGTTCGATCCGGGTCAAGCGCAATGTCGAAATCAAGATAACAAGCTCGGATAGCCGATAGGCTACAGATTCCATCAAGCAAAATGAATAGTGATCGCGCTTGTTCATCCACCCATTGCAAAAATGCCTGTAGTTCTGTATTCTCAGCAAGTAGCTGATCAATTTCAAGCTTCATTAACCGTACCAGGCTATTCGAGTGATCCAATAGCTCTGAAGTCAGCAGAAAAACTTCGCGCCACTTGCGATTGGTCAAGTGTCTTATTAACTCTTGTAGCATCGGGCTATCAATCGAATTTGGGTCACAATTCGCCACAATATGCTTTGCGGTGAAATATTCGTGAAAAGTCAGATGCGAAAATGAATAAATTCTTTTAGCTTGCTCCACAAGTAACCCATGCTGAGCCTCGATCGATTTCAGCACGATTTCACCACTGAGGTCGGGTTCATCAGAATAATTGGAGAGCGTCCGCATGTAATCGACGATTTCGCATTCAACTTTCTCTTGTTTGAATACATAGTTCTCTGTCATAAAGGTCTCATAAGCAATCTGGCTCAATAAGCTTTCTTTGTGCTTGAGCGACAAGGTTCGATAAGGTTGAGATCGCTCGATATATCGTTTTGCATCCCATTTTTTCAAAAGAACGTCCAAACCTTCTTTATAAAGCTCGGAGCGCTGAGATGGAAATCGACCTGAGTCTTCAAACACGTAGCAGAGTAGCGTCAACAGAAGGGGATTTGCCGCCAGTTCCCGAATAGGTTTATTTTCTTTATAGTTCAATTTCTCAAGAAATTTGTCGGCTTGCTTGCTGCTTTTGCTATTGAACCAGCCTTTTACAAAATAGGAAATCTGCTCATCCTCGAAATCAGCAATTTCTACTTCGGTGAAGTTCTCAAAGTTGTATTCGGCTGCAGCTAGACGACATGTAATAATAAATTTGCTTCTGTGAAAGTTTGAGTACTTAATAAACTTCTCAAGCCGCTTCATAATGGCGCTGCGATCGTTTTCTCTAACTTCATCGAGACCATCAAGTAAAATGAGTGCGCGACCTTGATCTAGAATAAGTTGCACTGTAAGCGGTTCCACTCCAAATTGTGATTGAATGTAAGTGAGTAAATCAGGTTGTCCAGGTGATTCTGCAAAATCTTTCAGCGTGATGAAAAACGGAATGAGTTGATCTAACTGACTCACTTCAGTTTCCTGCTTTGCAATGCACTGCATCGCAAGGTACTTGAGAAACGTTGTTTTTCCGGCACCTGGTCGCCCTAGAATAATCAGCTTCTGAAATCTCTTCACGGCATCAAGTCCCGGCACTCGTTCTTCATTCAGTAAATTCCCTAGATGAGATCGCTCGAAATCTCGTAGATTCTCAAGTAGATCGCTGAGTTCTCTGCGTTGCCTGCCTCTAGGTTGAGAGGTCTCAAAGTCAGAATTTGCTGACACCAGATCTTCCTCCCAGGCAAGGTCCCAGCGTGTCCAGGCACTGCTGGGGGACTGCTTGTCTAGGTAGAGTTTATAGCGCCACTGCCATCCCTGACTATGGTGGGGAGCAGGCGCGTACTCCATTCCTGCTACCAAACCAAACTCTTGCCTGGAAATACCTTGGTGATAAAGCTGATCGCCAATAAAGTGGTGGGGATAGGGAATTTCATCTGGAAAGTCATCGGGCAAGTGGATCGCAAGGGTAACTGCCCAAGAGACAGGATTGGGTTCTGTAGCACTCCCCCGTTGTTCTCCTACCCGCTTCATATATTCGACCATTTCCTGCCTGGTTACAGATGCCCGACTGGGAGCAGCTGCTTCATCACTTTGTGCAACCTTTTCATCTGCACTTTCGCCAGACGCTTGTAATTCATCCATAAGCTTCATATTCATTCCTTGTTACTAGATAAGGCTTTGGCATGAATTCGCAGCAAGATTCATAGCCGTGAGTGGAGTTGTCATCGATAGCACCTATTCCTGGGGAAAATCAGATGGTAAGGATATTTGTTTGTTTAGAGCCAGTTGTTTGAACTGATTGAGTAAGTCTGCCTGACGCAGGAGATAGGGGACATAGCGAGGGCAACGGATGAAATCTGGTCCCCAATCTTTGACAGTGCTTGGACTTAGCCCTGTTGCTGCCGCGATCGCATTAATGCAAACCTTGCGATAGCCTCTGTTGTCATCTTGGCTAACCCATCGTCGGCAGTATTCGCTTGGTTCTAGGGGTAGCTTACGGAGAGCCTCAATTCGATGCTCGACCTGGCACAGATATCCATTGGTCTGCATTGCCTGAACTGCGAGCTAGATCTGGCATTTTTTGAAGCTTCGGGTACTTTGCGGTACTACAGCAAAATTCGTCTTCATGTCTTCATGTCTGTTCATAGAGCATTCACCTCAATCATCAGATTAAAGAAGTCTGGCTCTAAAGACAAGAGTTTTAGTCGTAAAACACGATCAAACTATTCTTCAGATTTTTCGGGCGGTCGTACTATTTCTCGAATGCGATTCAACATATCTGCCATCTTTAAGACATGAAGAACGTGGTCGGGGCGGCGCTCAAAAGTGGCACCCCAATCGTTAACTGTGCGCGGGCTTAGCCCTGTAGCTTCCGCTAGGGAGGTTACACAGGCTTTCCTGTAACCACGTTCATCCGGGGGAACTTTAACCCACCGCTTGCAGTACTCAGAAGGCTCCAAAGCGTTCCAATAAACACGTCGATCTAATATTGAGCCGTCTATGGACCCCTGTCTATTGCTTAGATCGCCGCCCAAAGGAAGTATAGTCGCAAAGTCCGACCGTCACTTTGTAGGATAATACGACTCTTACCATGCCTCGTCCATGCATCCATATCGCCCGTATTGTTTAGCTACGGTAGGTCCGTCAGACCGTAAGCTGCGGTCTCAAGCATTACTCAAAGCGCTTAACAAATACTTCGACATCAGCTTTATGAAAAAGATACTGCCTTCCACCGTCGATACTTGGACCAGTGATTGGTAGAATTTTCCCCTCACCAAGTAACTGAACTACTTTCTTAGGTGAAGTTTGTAACTGCTCTGCTACAGTGACTGCCGAAACATAACGTTGTTGAAAAATTTCTAATTCTTTCTTTGAGATTTTACGCCTTACATGCTTGCCTTCAACGGTCACATCACAGGTGAGGAGGCTTTTATTTATCCAAAACCGGACAACTTCTTGTTTTACCTTTAGTGAATTTGCCACGTCCAGTACCGTTAAATAACAACCTTTTGAGGCTAAGCTAGCTTGTTTGACTAATTTATCTATTTGTTCTTCCAGGAAAGAATATCTTTCTAGACCTTGTTTCACTGAACCTCGAAAAACTTCTATTTGTCTATCAAGGGCTAGTTGAATAAGTTTACCAAATGTATAACCTAAACCAGAGAGTTTCCGAATACTTAATGAAGCAGGTATAACTGATTGATTAGCATCAGGAAGTGTTTGTGACAGTGCATCAAGTTGAATTAAAAGTAGTCTCACACTTTCAGAATCGATCTTCCATTGCCTGTGCCCATCGCTTTTTGGTCCCCTCAAGGCTTTGATACAAGAATGGCTCACCAAGTCAACAACCGTTCTGTGTCCTATCGCTAATACAGCAGCAGCCTCCTTTAGCGTAAGTGATTTGTTTAGTAATTGCTGGTATGTGAGCACGCTGCCAAGCTTGGCTAAGATCAGCGTTCGTGTCCCCATTTTCCTAGCACTGCCCTCTAGTACTCCTTGCTCAATAAGTTTAAGAACCCACGCTTCGCTTAAGCTTAGTATTTGAGCAGCTTCTGTGCCAGGGATAAACGTTTTTACAGCTGGAGTCGAATTCTCTATTCGCCCTAGCTTAGTATTAAGATATCCACCATCCCAACGCTTTGCTAAGTAGCCTTCAAACGCCTCGCGTAGGAACGAATATGGTTCAGTAGAAAAATTTGTGTAGAGCTTTTTATAAAAACTTCCAAAGTCTCTTGCTATCCCTGTATCGCGATCGTGTTCCACTTGTAATGATTTGCGCCAATCAAGAAATTCATAAAATCTGTCAGGCCAGTCAATAAACAGATTGAAGGATTTTATTAATAGCAGATGAAGCTCCTTATTTCGGTACTTGGTAGCGATCATCTTACCCGTTGCGTCACAAACTCCCATAAATTGTCCTGCAAAGAAGGCAACTAAGGTGAGTAGTTCTTCCAGCTTTAGTAAGTAGATAGAATTAATAAGATTAATATTAGCACCTAAGCAGTTTTCTATTCCAGTCTGGTTGCAAAGCCTATAAACTTGTAAGGATAAAAAGGTTTCTTCTTCTGTAATGCTAATAATATCAAGGTTGCAAAGATCAAAACCGCATCTACATTTCGTCAAAGAAGCTTTACCCCAGGTGATTAGCTTTTGACACTGTGAGCACGTATCGACTAGCAGGCATCTATGTCTAGGACATACTGTTACGATCGATACATCCCATATTTTGCGGCGAAACGGTATCTCTACTAAGCACTTAGGGCATACTTTACTGACAGCTTTATGAATAAAGTATGATGGAATAGTTCTGCCAAAGGCTTCAACATAATTTCTCCTATCTTTATAGTCGGCAGCAGGAAATGCCATTCGCCACAGGGTAGTTTCTTGAATCCCTGTTAGTTGACTCAATTGGATAAGACTATGCTTACCGGGCATAAGTAAGTTGGCATTAGGCTCATATTTAGAGAGATTTGCTAACTGAAAGATCCATCGAAGAGAATCGTAATAATTACTATCAGCAAGTCGCAGGAAAAAACCAGCCAAGCTTTCTCCTACGTATGGTTGGGGTCTTTTTAAGAGTGAGTTACTTTCTTGCACTTCTGCTTAGAATAAATCTACACAGAAGTATCTTAATCGCTCTCCTAGCTGCAACAATTATGATTGTATGCAATCTAGTAGTGAATTACGACTAAATTCTTCGCAGCTTCTAGAATCTATGTGGTGGCAATCAATCGCGATGTGAAATAAACAATAGATTCTTTTAGAATGTAATGAGGGGTGCAAGGAAGTGATTTCAATACTAATTTATAATCTTTAAGTCTAAGCTATAATTGCCGAACAAAAGCGTCTCTAGTACTTTAGCGCATAATAATTTCAACTGTTAAATCTATTAACAGGTCACAGAACATCAGATACTCCAAGCTTTTTCTTCTTTCCACCTCTTATTCTGTTATTTGTAGCCCTATTACCAGGAACTTCAGTTATATTCTGTTCAGAGTTTTCTTTCTCTGCGCTTGTTAACTCTTCAGAAACTTCCTGTTGAACTTTTGAAAATGACTCTTCGAATGGATTAACTTTTTTATGAGGTTTATCGTTCTTGATCCATTCACTGAAAATAGTGGCAAGTGTAGACATACTAAGAGTCTCCTGATTTTGTTTGAGAGCTAAGCGTGTCCCTTGCCGAACTAGAGTCATAATATGAGCAATACTCCCATCAGTGGCATAGAAAATTTTTAATGCAACGTCCTCTTCAAACAGATTGGAGGCACCCATCAAGGGAATTTTCTGTTCCAGAAGGTAAAGAAATTTTACAATTGAGTTTTCGTCATCTGGATTCCATGGGAGTGGGTTTAGAACCAGCCTCTTCATAAACCTCCGACTTAATTGAGGATTAATTGTAGGGTTGAAAACGTTTTCTGCCACTGATAACCCAAGTGCAACCATAGGGATATTGCTCTCTATGATCAAAGTCTTTAACCAATCAGCAATGAGTTTTAATGACTTTTCCGAATCTCTATCATACAAGTGATTTATTTCATCAAGTATAATAAGTTCAACCTGGCAATCTTTTAAGAATTTCTGGAGTCTTGCAGTTTTAGAGTCGATTGTTCCTCTTTCATACATAGGATCACCCAGACCTCTGAGCAGATTTCCTGCGGTACCAATAATGGTTGCTTTTGGAGGGATAGATGATGAAAGCACCTCCACAACAGTGCCAATTTCAGTTTCCTTGCGTGGATAACGACGTGTATACTCGTCTTTCAGCGTGCTCTTTCCCGCACCAGTGCCAGCACTTATAAATAATCCATCAGGCTCAATCTTCTTGTTGTATAAATGATGATCCTCAATTACACCAAGTAGTTTTCTGAATTGAGGATAGAATATTCTTATGCTATCAACCATAGTGATTCTCTCAGAGAAAGTCATTTCCGAGAGTACTTTTTCACATGACTCATGCATTTCTAGACCTCTACTGTGGCAATCTGTAATCAGCACCCCATCCCGTTAAATCCAACTTTGTTACCGCTGGATTTTGTTTTGGCTCATCTTCTACTTTCTGCTTCTCACCACGTTTCTGTTTATTTTGACTATTGCTAGCGACGGATGATTTTTTCGATCGCGGTTTCTTGTCCGAAGTTTTCTTCTCCGTTGCAGTTGAGCCTGAACTCTGCTTTACCCTCTTGCCACTAGGCTTCAGCAGTTCAGTAGGATTCTGTTGTGTGACTGTCGAATTTTCCAGTTGCTCTTCCTGCAATGAATTTTGTGTTAACTGATTTTGTGCATCCAGACCAGCAGGGTTTATAAAGGAATTAAGTTCACTGTTGGCAATCTCAGTAGAAAAGCTTTCATCAAATGCACTTTCAAAGTTAGATATACTCTCGACAGATGTTGATTCACCGACTGGCATATCTTCGTTAAAAGTATCATTGACTTCACAATCAATTGTTGGAGCAAAATTAGTGCTGGTAGAGTTAACTTGGCGTTTAGCTACCTGCTGATTATGGTAATTTTCGACCCCGCCAACATCTATACCATCTCGACCAATCCCTAGCCACCTAGCTGCTGTTGACCGAGTTCTACCACCCTTAACATTTTGCCAAGCACGATCCACGACTTCTTGTATCTTTGCTTTGGCTAGAATCAGAGCAGTTATATCTACCTTCTCTGATTCTCTAGCAGCAAGTTCTTTGATTTTTCTGTGTTGCCAGAGGGATAGCCCTTTTGTATAACTTTGGTTGACAGCAGGAATACGAACGAATTCATCACTTGTTGGGTTGTACACATATACACAAGATATATCGGTTGGATCAATTTTGATTTTTGCCTTTTCTCGGTCTCTAGTTCCTCCAGTCCTTCGCCTATCTCTTTGCTCGTAAATTTGGCGAAGTAGGATAAGATCGTCACTTCTATAATATAACCCTTCAAATTCGACGCCGTTTCTAGAAATGACTCTCTCAACAACAGTTCCCAAGAAAATCCTTAGGTCACGTCTAGAAGATGGTAGAACTGGCGGGAATTCATCAATAGCTTTTCGCCAAGCCTCGGCTTTAGGAGTACCGAACTTCGGATGAGGTTCTTGGCAAACTACATCGACAATGAAAATATGAATGATTTCATGAAGATCTTCTAAAGTGATGACAGCATTTTTAGCAGGATCATACTCACAATCAAACTCCTTTTCAAATTTCAAATAGCTTCCTGGTTTCCCCCCAAGAGCTTGAGAATTCAATTTGCGAAAATGTCCCTCTACTCTTGACTTATACCAGGGAACTTTAACAGGGCAAAAATCAACTGGAAAGCCGAGTTGTAAAGCCGAGTCTTTTAGCTGTCTCGCCTCCTTAAATTCCAGAGCGTTATCACACTTCAGCAACCCTGGTTTACCATACGCATCCCAAGAGTTTGTGATTGAGGGGTATTTTTTCTTAACATAGTTTTTGGGATGTATGGCGTGCCACAAGCACTGCATCACTGATAAGCTACTGGGTGGTTCGAAGCTTAGGTAATAACCCACTGGTATATTAAAAGCCTTATCTATTGCAGATGTAAGTGTGGGTACACCGATTGGCAGCTTTGTCTCCCCATCTATTATGTAGAAAGGGAGCTTAGTATGATCAATTTCTACTACTTCTAGTGGACGTTTTGCTTGAGGAGGCTCATGCCCGGAGAAATTATTCTCCCTATCGGCTGTTTTTCTGCCATATCTCTTCAACGTTTCCTGATAAGCTTCAATTTTAGAAACTCGTTGATAGATCGTCGTTGGATGTGGACACTCTAATGGCGGTAAGTTCTGCTTCTCGCGTACAGCATTTTCAGCAGTAATTCTATAGCCAATCGAGTCACAAACGTCACTAATTGTAGGTTTAAGAGGATTAAGATACACCTCATTGACGGCATCATCGATTATATCGATAACTTCCTGGGAGATTTTTGGTTTATAGTCTCCCTTAGCTCTGTGATTGCTAACTAGTGAGCGAACGTCGCTTCCGCCTGTCTGGTATTTGTTAATCCATCGGTAAACTGAAATCCAAGAGGGAGAATCAAAAGCCTCTAGCTTTGCTAAAATTTCTTGTTTCAGTTCCTCTGACGCACGAGTTAATCCTGCCAAAAGCTCTTCTCGAAGTTCCTTTGATACTTCTTCAATGATCGGCTCTAAAGTTTCGTGGTTTCGTTTTTGCAAATTTTTCTCAAAATAGGCCTTTACATATCTATACCTTCTTCTAGCTTCCTCCTTAAGAGAATCGTCTATTTGAGAAAAATCAGCCGCTTTATAGCTTTTAACTTTCTTGCTACCGCTTCTAGGTTCAGGTGGTTCAGCTTGAAATCTATCTTCTTCATAAAGCTTTAGTATGGCATCTTCACAGATTGAAGATGCTTCTTCTGTCAAACAGTCACGAATTTTTAGATCGCCATTACCTAGTCGCTCTTCAATAACGTATTCACGACCGTCTAACCAAAAATGTAGATTTCGTCTAAGTCTGAAAGAACTCATAAAATCCTAAATCTCCTTGGGTCGAAAGCAATGGAGGAGAATTTAATAACGCTTTTAGAGCCTATTGGTTGCATTAAATCCGTTTCGAGAATTCCACAATATAAAGCTCTATATACTTTTCCTCTGTCTAATTCGGTATGGCACAAATCCTCTTCTATTTTCCTTAGAAAAGCAAATTCTTTGTCATCAAAATAATTCTTTAAATCTATATAATTTTGGAGATTAAAAGGAGCCTTAGCATAATAGTACAAAGTTTTAATATTGCTTAACTGAGGCTCAACTCGAATCATTTTGTCTGTAACAACAATAAATTCCCAGCCTTCCTCTCTACACTTAGGAGCTACTTGATTAAATAAGATTTGATTTTTCTCAGAGTTAACTTTGCTGTGTGGCTTGACCTCGACAATTTGCTTTCTAGCTGTTCGTTTTACTGCAAGGTCAGGGGTATAGTACCTTTCCTTACCCTGGTAAAAGTATTGTATTTTGAAGGGTTGACTTCTATAGGCAATGACATCCCAATCAATTTCTAACAGGTATATGTAATCCATCTCAAGATGAGACTCATACCAAAAGTCATCCTGCATCTTCAAGCTTGAGAAGTAACCTATGTTTTTTCTCGTACCAGAGTTTGAGAGTTTCCTGACAGGACGCATTGAACTAACCCAAAACGGCAGAAGCAGCCTATGCCAATTTAAGGATAAGCTGCTTCTGCCGTTTTCAAGTAGTGCGCTACAAAATTTCACTTAGTCCGCAAGAAATTTCACTTAGTCCGCAAGAAATTTCACTTAGTCCGCAAACTGGAAGACAAACGTTAGATATCCAAATCTGCCAAGTTCATCTTAGAGCCGTAGGTTTCGATAAACTCACGACGAGGAGCAACCCGATCGCCCATCAGCACTGTAAATACTCGATCGGCTTCGGCAGCATCCTCAATCTCAACGCGTTTAAAGGTGCGAGTGTCAGGATTCATCGTGGTGTCCCAGAGTTGCTGAGGCATCATCTCACCTAAACCTTTGAAGCGTTGAATCGTGTAGTTTGCATTCGCCGGAAACTCTGCGATTCGGGTATCGCGTTCGCGCTCGGTATAGCAGTAGTAGTGGTTGCGACCGCGCTCAATCTTGTAGAGCGGCGGGCAGGCGATATAAATATAGCCCTGGTCAACCATCAAGCGCTGATAGCGATAGAAGAAGGTGAGCAGCAGCGTCCGAATGTGTGCCCCGTCTACGTCTGCGTCGGTCATGATCACGATGCGGTGATAGCGCAGTTGAGACGAGTCAAACTCTTCACCCTTGATGCCCAGACCCAACGCCGTAATCAATGCCTGAATTTCAGTATTTTTGTAGATCTTGGAGTCGTCAGTTTTCTCAATGTTGAGAATTTTTCCGCGCAGAGGCAGAATGGCTTGAAAGCGTCGATCGCGCCCCTGTTTTGCAGATCCTCCCGCAGAATCGCCTTCTACGATGAAGATTTCAGATTCGCTGGGGTCGCGAGAGGCACAGTCTGCCAGCTTTCCGGGCAGGGTAGACGATTCTAGAACCGATTTGCGGCGAACGAGTTCCCGCGCCCGTCTTGCAGCTTCAGCAGCGTTAAACGCCTGAATCGCTTTTTCTAAAATCGCGTCCGAGACAGCAGGGCGGAATTGGAGATACTCTGTCAAGACTTCACCAACGAGGGAATCGACGATGCCCCGAACTTCGGTGTTGCCCAACTTGGTCTTAGTTTGTCCCTCAAATTCGGGGTCAGGGACTTTGACCGAAATTACGCCCGTCAAGCCTTCGCGAATGTTTTCACCCGCTAAGTTTGGCTCCCCTTCTTTGATTTTGTTGCGCTTACGCGCGATCGCGTTCAGCGTTCTCGTCAAAACAGCTTTTAGCCCTTCTAAGTGAGTGCCGCCGTCGATCGTGCGAATGTTGTTAGCAAAACCGAGAATGTTGTCGGTGTAAGCATCGACGCACCATTGCAGCGAGACCTCGACGTGAACGTTGTTGCGCTCACCCTGCACGTAGATGACTTCCTCGTGCAGAGGCTGCTTGTCACGGTTCATGTAGCTGATATATTCGCGGATGCCGCCTTCGTAGAAGTAGGTTTCGACGTGGGGCTGTCCATCTTCGAGAGAGGCGGGGCGGCTGTCGGTGAAGGTGATTTTTACGCCGCCGTTTAAGTAGGCGAGTTCGCGGAGCCGTCCGGCGATCGTGGCATAGTCAAACTCAATGCCATTTAGGAAGATCGTCGTGTCGGGCAGAAACGAGACAGACGTTCCGGTGCGCGTCGGCTCAGGACTGGGCATTACCTTTAACTCACCGATGGCAATGCCGCGCTCAAAGCGTTGAGTGTGGATTTTTTTCTCACGCCAAACTGTGACTTCGACCCACTCTGAAAGGGCGTTAACGACCGAGATCCCGACTCCGTGCAAACCGCCGGAGACTTTATATCCACCGCCGCCAAACTTACCGCCTGCGTGGAGGATGGTCATCACCGTTTCGAGGGCTGACTTCCCCGTTCGGGGGTGAATGTCGGTCGGAATGCCGCGCCCGTCGTCGGTGACTGATACTGAGCCATCTTCGTTGATGGCGACTTGAATGTTTTTGCAATATCCCGCTAGCGCTTCGTCAACCGAGTTGTCTACAACCTCGTAAACTAAGTGATGAAGCCCGCGCGGTCCGGTGGTGCCGATATACATTCCCGGTCGCTTACGAACAGGCTCAAGACCTTCAAGGACTTGAATCTGATCAGCACCGTAATTTGTCGTCATAGTTGAAGCGCTCCCTTGGGCGGTCTGAAACTCTCTAATGAATTCAGAGGACAAAATCTATAGAAATTCTAACACAAAAGGCTTATAAGCGATTTTGAGCCACTATCAAGCGAAGTTTATTAGAGGGATGGATCAGCTCATTTTGCCTGAAGAAACGAATTCCGATCGCATCTTTTTGTCATCTAATACGCTTGTACCATCTCTCATTATAGTGTGTGGAGCCACTGCAACGGGGAAGTCTAGCTTGGCGATTTCTCTAGCACAACGGCTCAATTCGGCGATTATCGGTGCTGATTCTCGTCAAGTGTATCGAGAGTTTAACATCGGCACTGCAAAACCGACTTCTTCACAGCAAGCACTGGTTCCTCACCATTTGATTGATCTTTGCGACCCGATCGAGACTCTCACCCTTGCTCAATATCAAGGGTTAGCGCAGTCGCTGATTCAAACTCCCAGTCCTAAACTGTTGGTAGGTGGCACCGGACTCTACATAAAGTCGATCGTCCGGGGGTTAAAGATTCCGAGAGTTGCGCCGCAGATGGAACTACGATCGCAGCTTCAATCCCTGGGGCAATCTCAACTCTACTCATTCTTACAACAAGTCGATCCGGGTTCTGCTCAACGAATTCATGCCAACGATCAGGTGCGGACGCTGAGAGCGCTAGAGGTTTATTACGTTACAGGTCGCCCGATTACTGAGCAGCAGGGAGAATATCCGCCGAGTTATCCGATTCTGCAAATTGGGTTAGATTGCGAAAGCGTTGCGGCGGGCGATCGACGCATTGAACAACGCACTCGACACATGATAGAAATGGGATTTGAAACAGAAGTGGAAACGCTGTGTGAAAAATATGGCGAAGATTTACCATTACTAGAGACATTAGGCTATGGCGAAATGAAGCGATATCTCAACAGTGACATTTCTCTAGCCGAAGCCGAAAAACTTATTGTCTTGCACACACGTCAATTTGCTAAGCGGCAGCGCACTTGGTTTCGGGCAGATCCGACGATCGAGTGGTTTGATGCCGATCGCTCCAATCTTTTAGACCAAGTGTGGAATCGCGTCCACACTTTTCTGGATAATAGCAAAGCACGCTAATGAAGTCGCCCCAAAATAACTCTCTGGAGTAAGTCAATGCAAACCTACGATGTTGTTATTATTGGCGCAGGTCACAACGGATTGGTCTGCGCCGCCTATCTGCTAAAAGCGGGTTACAGTGTGCTGCTGCTCGAAAAGCGTCCGGTTCCCGGCGGGGCAGCGACGACTGAAGAGGTAATGCCCGATCGTGCGCCAGGGTTTAAGTTTAATCTCTGTGCGATCGACCATGAATTTATTCATTTAGGTCCAGTTGTGGAGGAGTTAGAACTCACTCAGTATGGGTTGGAATATCTGTTTTGCGATCCAGTCGTGTTTTGTCCGCATCCAGACGGGAAGTATTTTTTGGCGCACCGATCGGTTGAGAAAACCTGTGCGGAGATTGCGCGATATAGCGATCGCGATGCCAAAAAATATGCAGAATTCACCGATTTGTGGCTGCGAACAATCAGCGCTATGACTCCAATGTTTAACGCGCCGCCTAAGTCAGTTGTGGATATTTTGGGCAATTATGACCTTAAAAAACTCAAAGATTTCTTCTCGATCGTCGGCTCCTCAAACAAAGCGCTAGATTTTGTTCGCACCATGCTGACGAGCGCGGAGGACATTCTCAATGAGTGGTTTGATACCGAAATTGTCAAAGCTCCTCTCGCGAGATTAGCGGCTGAATTGAGTGCGCCTCCGTCCCAGAAAAATCTGGCGATCGGGGTGATGATGATGTCGATGCGCCACCATCCCGGCATGGCGCGACCCAAAGGCGGGACGGGTGCCCTGGTTGAGGCGTTGGTCAAACGGGTTAAGAGTCTGGGCGGCGAGATTCTCACCGATCAGCAGGTCAAGCAAGTGTTAGTCGATGATGGTCGAGCCGTAGGAGTGCGGCTCAACAACGGCACCGAATATCGAGCGACGCGCGGCGTGATTTCTAACATCGACGCAAAGCGATTATTTTTGCATCTGGTGGATGAAAATGATGTCAATAAAGCCGCTCCAGAATTGCGCGATCGCTTAGATCGGCGCATCGTTAACAACAATGAGACGATTCTCAAAATCGATTTAGCGATGTCAGAGCCGTTGAAATTTGAGCAATATCAGCATCAAGATGAATTTCTGATTGGCTCAATTCTGATTGCAGATTCCGTCAAACACGTCGAAATTGCTCACACCGATCCGGCGATCGGCAGAATTCCTGATGCTGACCCGTCGATGTATATTGTGCAGCCCACAATGCTCGATCCGACGATGGCACCCGACGGCAAACACACCCTCTGGATTGAATTTTTTGCCCCTTACCAAATCGAAGGCGCAGCAGGAACCGGACTCAATGGCACAGGCTGGACAGATGATATCAAAAACCGAGTGGCAGATCGCGTCATCGACAAACTTGCCGATTATGCGCCCAACGTCAAAAAAGCCACGATCGCGCGGCGAGTCGAAAGTCCGGCAGAGTTAAGCGAACGGTTGGGTGCTCTCAAAGGCAATTATTATCACATTGATATGACGCTCGATCAGATGGTCTTTTTTCGACCGTTGCCAGAATTGGCGAATTATAAAACCCCGATCGAGGGTCTATTTCTAACAGGTGCAGGAACTCACCCCGGCGGCTCAATTTCAGGGATGCCGGGACGCAATTGTGCACGGGTATTTTTGCATCAGCAAGCCCCGATCGCTCAAACGCTGAGAGATATCGGAGAATGGGTCAAATCTGCCGCAGATTCAGTCTTTCGGCAGTCGTAATTACTTTTGGCTCCGTATCCAGCCCATTCCTAATTCTATGTTTAGATAAAATCACTGTTTTATGGCTTGATGTATGGTCATAACTGTTCGTCAGTAACCTAAGTTGTAGACTCTACTCATGTTTCTCAAATCACTTCAAAAGCGGATTCATTTTATAATGCAACCATTCTTCTACTGGAATGGCAGATAGCATTAAGATCTACAAAGAACCGTGATGAGTGCGCTTGGCTCGTCTCTTTGCGGTGACCAGCAACAGCGTAGGGTTTGGTGAGCGATCGGCATGACAAATCAGGTTTTGATTCTCGGTGGCAGTGGCAGAATTGGCAGCAAAGTCGCGGCTGACCTTCTGGCTCACACTCAAGCATCGGTGACGATCGCGGGTCGCAACCCCACCAAAGGAGAACAGAAAAGTGATCGTCTAGGGGCACGAGTCCGATTTGCGACGGTGGATCTGGTAAACCGCAACGCCCTTCAAGATGCCATTTCTCAAGCCGATGTCGTCGTCCATTGTGCCGGACCGTTTCACTATCGCGATGCTGAAGTTCTCAAACTGTGCATTCAGCAAGGCGCAAATTATGTGGATGTCAGTGACCATCCTTCGTTTACGCGCAAAGTGTTAGAGCATCGAGCCGCCGCCGCCGCCGCAGGCGTGACTGCCATCATCAACACGGGCATTTTCCCAGGCATCTCAAATAGCATGGTGCGTCAGGGGGTTGAGCAGCTAGACGAGATTGAAAAAATTCACCTCAGCTATGTGGTATCTGGGTCAGGAGGCGCAGGCGTGACCGTGATGCGAACCACATTTTTGGGGCTGCAACGTCCCTTTCAAGCCTGGATTGATGGAGAATGGCGATCGGTTAAACCCTATAGCGATCGGGAAGTCGTCGAGTTCCCATCTCCCTATGGCAAGATCGGCGTTTACTGGTTTGATATGCCAGAGGCGTTTACGCTGCCTGATACGTTTCCAGTCAAAACGGTGATGACTAAATTTGCGACGGTGCCCACGTTTTATAACTATCTAACTTGGAGCGTAGCGCAGTGGTGGCATCCTAGCTGGTTACGTAACTCGGCAGTGATTGAGTTTTTGTCACACGTTAGCCACTTTATGACCGATGTTAGCGATCGCTTTAGCGGCATCGGGGTCGCAATTCGCTCAGAGGTTACAGGCACAAAAGATGGGCAACCAATGCGCTGCTGTTCGACGCTGATTCACCCCAATACGGCGATCGCGGCAGGGAGTGGCACAGGCTCCGTCGTCGAGTTATTGCTGACAGGGCAATTAAAAAAGCCGGGAGTGTGGGCGATCGAGCAAGCACTTCCGACAGATTTGTTTGAGCAGGGGATGCAAAATCGAGGCATTAAAATCCAGCATCAGTTGATGCCTTAAGACTCGTAGATTGCACTCGTTTGATTCCGTGGGTTTCTTGCACTCGTTTGATTCCGTGGGTTTCTAGTGTGTTTTGACACCTTTGATCCTCCCTAGCCTTCTTTAAAAAGGAGGAAACCGAACCCTTGAAAGTCCCCCTCAAGCAGAAAAGGGGATCTTCAACGCTAAACTACCCATTGCACAAGGTTTTGTTTCCCATCCCGCTCAAATTAATTCACCCGATCGTGCAAATGCAATAGCGATCGCGCCCTTCTGCCTTCGCTTGATAGAGCGCTTTGTCTGCTGCCATAATCAACTTCTCAGGGCTATTGCCTTGACTCGGTATCGTCGTCGCAACCCCTAAACTGACTGTCACGATCGGAGTCACTTCAGAATTAACGTGAGCAATCTCTAACTCCTCAATGCCCGCCTGAATATCATGAGCCACTTGGGTCGCCCCAGACTGCTCAGTGTTGGGCAAAATCACCGCAAATTCTTCACCACCATAGCGAGCAGGGAGATCGATCGCCCGTTTTGCTGCCCTTTGAATGATTCGAGCCACTTGCCGCAAACAGTCGTCGCCTGCTTGATGCCCGTAAGTATCGTTATAAGACTTAAAGCAGTCAATGTCACACAAAATCAGTGAAAGGGGCAATTTCTCTCGCATCATGCGCTGCCATTCATCATCTAAATATTCATCAAAACGGCGGCGATTTGCGACTTGTGTTAAGCCATCTACCGTGGCAAGGCGCTGAAGCTCAAAGTTAGCTTGTTCAAGCTGCTCATAAAGCCTAACTTGCTGAATCAATCGCCGGACTCGCTGCCGCAACACCGCCCAGTGAATCGGCTTTGTGATGTAGTCAACTGCCCCGGCTGCAAATGCCTGATCTACAGAGTCCTGGTCTTCCAGCCCTGTGATGATCAAGACCGGCGTGGGAGTGGTGCCTTGCAGTTGTTGGATGCGCGTACAGCAAGTAAAGCCATCCATAATGGGCATGATGGCATCGAGCAACACGATATCGGGTCGCAAGCGAGAAAAAATTGCGACACAACTCTCACCATTGAGCGCTTCTACCACCTGATAGCCTTCTTGCTCCATCGCTTGACGCAAGCCCATACGAGTGGTCTTGTCATCATCTGCAATTAAGATCAGAGGCGGAGTGTGGAAGGGCATTATCTCTGACACTGCTGGAGTTCTATTTGAAGTGAAGCTTTGACGCGATCGTATTCTGCCTCTAGTTGGCGCACTTTTGAGGCAATATCGTCTAGACTTCCCATCTGAGCCATCTTCTCTAACTGCTGGCAACACTCAGATAAGTGAGTTGCGCCTAACACAGCACTGGTTGATTTGAGGGTATGCGCGGTCTGCTGAAGCGCAAGCAAGTCTCCCATCTGAGCCGACCTTTGAATGATGTGAATGAGTTCTAGGGCATTGATTAAATAGCTACAAATGACTTCTATCAGAAATGTGCCATTATCATCTATTAATCTCCGAAGGTCTCGCAGTGCATTGGCGTGAACGGTGGTTTGAATGGAAATAGAAGCAGCAACTTGAGTGGTGCTTGAATAAGCGGTGTCATTCGTCGAGGGCGTGGATGGAACAAACATATGATTGGTTAACGGTTGGCACTTGTTGAGGGCACGCATCAGTGCCTCGATCCGAATCGGCTTGCTGAGATAATCGCTCATTCCAGCATTGAGACAGATTTGACGATCGCCCTCCATTGCATTTGCGGTCATTGCAATCACTTGAGGACGGTTGCCTATTTGCCATTCTTGACAGATGCGCTCTGTGGCAGTTAATCCGTCCATTTCTGGCATTTGCACATCCATTAGCACCACGTCATAAGGCTGACGACGCAACGCCTCTAGCACTTCTAACCCATTCCCCGCAATGTCGGCTCGATACCCCAATCGCTGAAGGAGGTGCAGCGCCACTTTCTGATTAACCACGTTATCTTCTGCTAAAAGAATTCGTAGGAAATGAGGGGCAGCACTGGCAGCCTGATATGGGGAGGAACCCAAAGATTTTGAGCAAGAAGGGGAGAGCCGATCGACCGCAAATGCCCGATTAGACCACGAGCGATCGTGAGGCGAATCACCTGCGATCGTCTCAACCGTTTCAACACCGGGGCTAGTGACGATCGTAAAGCAAAACATTGAACCCTGAAGAGCCTCTGCGCTCGTGGCGCGTAGCCCACGCAGCTTGCGGTAATAAGAGGGACAATCTCCGCCGATCTGACCGTGGCTCTCGACCCACATTCGTCCGCCCATCAATTCGCTTAGACGCTTGCTGATTGCCAGCCCTAGCCCTGTGCCGCCATATTGTCGGCTCGTTGAAGAATCGACCTGGCTGAAGGATTTAAACAGTCGTTCCATACGATCGGGCGGAATGCCAATTCCGGTATCTTCTACGGCAAACTGCAATTCATAGGTAGGAGTTTGGGATGTGGACTTTGAAAGATGAGCTTTGGAATCAGATCCTTTGTCAGGTAGTCGGCGCGCATTGACTTGAATGACGATCTGCCCTGCGTCGGTAAACTTGATGGCATTGCTGAGAAGATTGACCAACACTTGCCGCAGCCGGGTGACATCTCCTAAAATCACAGATGGAACTTGAGGAGACACCTGATAAGACAACTCTAAGGTTTTCTCGGCAGCTTTAGCGACTAAAAGGTCGATCGACTCCCCGATACAGGCTTGAAGATTAAAGGGTTGCTGTTCTAGTTCTAGTTTGCCCGACTCGATTTTCGAGAAGTCTAGAATCTCGTTAATGATCGTCAGCAACGTGTCGCCGCTCGTGCGAATCGTCTCGATGAAGTCGCGCTGCTGGTGGGTCAGCTTCATATCTAACAGCAAGCCCGTTAGACCGATGACTGCATTCATCGGGGTGCGAATCTCGTGGCTCATGGTTGCCAAAAACTCACTTTTAGCGCGATTTGCCGATTCTGCGAGTCGTTTAGCTTTTTCAAGGGCGAAGTTTTGCTCGGTGAGTTTTTCTCGTTGCAGCGTTTCTTGCTTCAGCAACCGAGCTTGAGCGAGGGCGATGCCGACTTGATCTGCCACCGCTTCTAGCAGTTCAATTTCGTCTTCGCTCCACTGTCGAAGAGCGTCACACTGGTGCAAGCCAATCACACCGTTGGGCTCACCCTGATACGAAGTGCGAACGGTCAGCATTGACTTGAGACGAAGCTGTTGACAGAGATTGGCAACTGGGGTGAGCAGGGGATCGGTGTTGACATCAGGGGATGCGATCGCCCGATCGTGCGCCAATAACGCCTCAGTGTAGGGATTACCACTAATCGGAATTTCGGCATCCGACACCGACCCACAGCCCGGTTCTAAATACTCAGCGACGCACGGAATTTGGGGAAAAAAGGCTCCGAGTTGAGATAGTTCAAACCCAGACAAAAGCGCGTTTTCGGGTGTAATCACATAGGCGTGAATCAGACAGCGATTGACGCGAAATGCCCTTCCGACTTGAGTTGCAGTGGTTTGCACAATCTGCTGACTGTCTAAGCTCTGACGAATTTCTTGGGTGATTTGCTTGAGTAAGAGCGTGCGCTGAAATTGTCGTTGTAGCGCATCCTCAGTTCGTTTGCGCTCGGTGGTGTCAGTCTGCACCCCGATGTAGTGTGTCAAACGCCCCTCAGAGTCTCGCACGGGTGAGATGGATAGCTCATTCCAGAACAGTCTGCCGTCTTTGCGATAGTTTCGCAGGTTCACCACGCAGTCTAATCCCACTTTAATGGCGCTGCGAAGGTGTTCGAGGGCAGGCTGATTGGCTTCAGGTCCTTCGAGAAAGCGTCCGTTTTTGCCTAATACCTCATCTGCGGTGTAGCCCGTCATTCGCTCAAACCCTGGGTTGACATAAATCATGGGATTGTCAGATAACCGTGCATCGGTGATGATGATGCCGTTGCTGCTGGCGCTGATCGCCCGCTCAAGCAGCTTGAGCCGAATCTCAGCTTGTTTTGCCTCAGTGATGTCTCGGCAGACGCAGATAAACCCGTCTTCGGTCAACGTCAGAGATACTTCCTCAAAAAACGTGCTGCCATCTTGACGTTTGGCGATCGCTTCACCCCGCCACTGCCCGTTTTGTTTTAATAAGGGAATAACATCACGGTCTAAGCGAGAAATTTCGTCTGTATAGTAAAGCTCATACCAGACCCTACCCACTAATTCTTGACTGCTGCCGTAGCCAAACAGTCGCGCTAGAGCATCGTTGACGTAGAGAAATGTCCCATGATTGTCAAAAATAGCAATTCCGTCCATCGCTGCCTCAACTGCGACTGACTGACGACGCAGCGCTTCGGCATGTTCGCACTGAGGAGGATCGCTCGGTGAATGATCGAACAAAGATTGCCGTGTCCTTGAGCGACGGATGAGCGCCCAAAAAACGATGACGTTGCAAAGCGCGGCGATCGCGTTTGCAATCAGAAAAGCCCCCTCAACATTTAATGAACGCATTCAACAGTGATCTCATTGACAACTGACCCGAACTCTAAGCCTCTACCCATTTTTCCAAACCGTTGGAGACGATCGAGGGGAGAAGTGACTTAGAAGCCAATTCTGCGCTCTCGATTTGGTAGTCGTCAAACCTATCAGGACTTTTGTGGTGACTTATTAGTTATATTGCAGCATCTGCGAGTCAGTATCCGCCAAACCTCGGTTAGCCTTTTGTTTCGATGACTAAATGAGGAAGTCCTTCAAGTTTTTCGCTGGGTGCCTCTTCTTCGACAATCGGCACAAAAATCGTCAGCCCTGCCGGGATGCACTCGATTTCGATCGGGGTCGTTCCAATCATCTCCCCATCTACCACAACTTTCTGAGGAGGCACAGTGGTGATCTTAAATTGTTTGGCTCGCAGATAGCCGATGTCGTCGCGATCGGTAGGGTTGCCCGACAAAGCAGACTGAAATAAATGATAGGTTGCCGCGATCGCACCCGCTTTGGTGGCAGGGGCGACGATCGTCAAGTCTAATAACCCGTCATCGGTGACTAACCCAGCCGGACCTTGAGCCAAAACCGATGTGGGAGGAGCGGCGTTTGCAACCGTCAGAGCGCACGCCTCAACAGAGATAATTCTGTCTTCTGTCTCAATTTCTGCCTCAAAGCGCTTCATATTTCGCAACGCTTGAAAGCCTGCCAGAACGTAAGCCATCATGCCAAACCGATTTTTTGCTTCCCGGTCTGCTAACTCGACTGCCTCTGCTTCAAAGCCGATTCCCGCCAATAGAACCATCGGCTGATTGTTGCAGGAAGCAGCATCCACGGTCTTGGTATGTCCCTTCAAAATCGTCTCACAGGCAGCCTCGATCGTGGTCGGAATGCCCAACGCATTAGCGAAGGCATTGGCGGTTCCTCTAGCGATTACGCCCAAGGGAATGCCTGTACCAATCAGGGCATTAGCTGCCGCCGACAGAGTGCCATCTCCACCAGATGCAATCACGGCATCCACTCCATGCTCGACCGCCTGCCGCGCCAACTCATCTGCCCCCACTTCTGGCGTAGTTTGGACAATCTCCAGATCAATGCCAGCAAGAAGCGATCGAATATGCTCTAAGTCAAGGCTAGGATCGCTCTGACCTGCGACGGGGTTAAAAATCAGGCGGGCGGAACGAAGCATAGCGTCTATAACCTGGGACAACGTCGATATCTTTCTTAATAACACTGCTTTTTAGCCAAAATCTCTCACTCACGGGAGATTTCGACAAATTCATGCATCTATCTTAATCTGTAGATGACACACTAGCTGAGGAGTGCCAGGAGCCACCATGCCAGATCCTTTAATGTATCAAGAAGACCATTTTGTAGTGTTAGAAACTAATCAGTCAGAACAGTTTTTGACGGCAGCCGAGATGTTAGAAAAACTGCGAGCAGTCTTATCACAGCATCAAGACAATCTGCCTAGAGACTTACAATCTCTGCCGACCATTCAAGAGCAGGCAAAACACTTACTCGATACTGCCTGTGAGCTAGACGTGGGAACGGGAGAATATCTTCAGTGGTATGCGGTGCGACTGGAGAAATGAAGGTTGAATCTGGTTTTTAACCAACTCAACATTTAAGTTCCTGATGTAGTTGTCTCAGGAGTTGAAATGATTGCAACCTCAACTCGATCGGGTTCTGGATTATCTAACTCAACTTTCACATTGGGACCAAAGAAAGTCGTCATTTTTTCCTGCTTTGTCTTCCACGTTTCAAAGGAGACGAGCAGCGACTCAAAATTTAGGACTAGGGTATACGCTCCATCAACTTCGGTTTCTCGCACGCCTCTTAAGATGGGGCGCTCATCGTCGGTTGGGCTTAATCCTAGATGAGCCAGAGAGTCATCTAAATGGGCTTCTTGCCCATAGCGAAAGCGGGTAACATCTTTGAGAATTTGGGTCTGGGCAGGGGTGGCTTGTTGCCGAAGTTCTAAAACTGCTGGCGGCGTTGGCATCATCAACGGCACAGGTTCTAGCTCAGATGCTTTGAGTGCCAACCCTCCTAATAACAAAGGAATGCCGTAGAAGAAACCAATCAGGTTGAGGGTCGAATAGTTTAAAAAGTAGGCAGCAAACCCAACAATCGTTAACACTCCACCGACGACCAAACCGACAACCGCTAAAGAAATTCGACGTAACATAGGGTTCATCTACTCACATAATGGCTTGCTCTTAATTATCACTGGTTCCGAGCCTTCTCAGGAGGTCTATGATCGAGGAAACTCTGCCCCAGTTGCCCGGTTTTTCTTAAAGATTCACCCGTATTTGCATGGGTAGATGGATTAAGTTTGGCTACCATAGAGATTAATTCATCTTTATTTGGAGCAACCGATCGTGTCGAACAACGAAGGTCATCGCGTTCCTCAGAAAGAGTCGGTGACAGATCAGATTGACTCTCTCAAAAAAGAAGATGAAACGCTCTACAACATTCTGGCAGTTGATGTTTGGGCGCTGGCAAAGACGATGGAAGAGTTTCATCCTGGTTTTTGGGCGGTGTTTATGAAGAACCGAGAAAAAGCCCTCAAACGCTTTATGAGTGAAGTGGTCAAAACAAAGATCTCTGATCTGCGACGACCTCCATTTCTACGCTGACGGATTGCTAGACTCAACTGTGAATTCTGGGTTGCGGATGCAGCGTCGCCAACAAATCACTTTCAACCTGGGCTAATATCTTAAGCCGTTGGGTCAATGTCGATCGCTCAAAATAAGTGTCTGCCAGCGTCCAATAAGCACCATAGTGACGCGCCTCAGATGCCATCAAACTGCGATAAAAACAGGCAAGGTTAGGCTCTGGGCAGTGAGTTCCTAGCAAGCCCAAGCGCTCGTGACTGCGGGCTTCGATTAACCCCGATACGAGCAGAGAATCGAGGAGCCGATCGGGTTCGTCACGACGAATATGTTTTGCCAAACTTGACCCATAGGGCGGGGCAGCGAGGGGAGCTAGAGGAATATTGCGCTGCTCTAAAATCTGGTTAACTTGCTCAAAATGCTGCAATTCTTCTTGAGCGATCGCGGTCAAAGTTCTCACCAGTTTTGTGTTGGAGGGATAGCGAAACATCAGATTTAACGCCACTCCAGCCGCTTTGCGTTCGCAGTGAGAATGATCGAGCAAAATGATGTCTAGATTTGCAAGCGCTTGTTCAACCCAAGCAGAAGAGGTGGGCTGTTGCAAAAACTTGATAGTTGTCAGCGTCGAAGACCCCACAGAAACCCCCATGACTGAGTGAATATTTGCAATTTTAATGTCCTTAGACAGAACGCACCTAAATAAAATAGGAACCGCTACAAACGAGAATTTAAGTGAATTCTTTTCACGTTTTGGGTTGGAGCGCTCAAAATTTCAGACCTAATATTAGACCTTTTCTATGATTAGATTCACGCCTTTATTTCTATTAGTCAACTCTTCAAGAAATGGATACTATTGTTAAATTTTTATGACAGCAGATCAGCCTTCCGGGAAGGCTCGATCGCTGCTTGAAGAATCAAACGATTGAACAGAATGATGGGTGAATTTTTCGCGCATTTGCTCCCAGTCTGTTAATAACTATTACATCTTCTTAATGGATATTGAACAATTAAAGAAGCAGGGCACGATCAACGGAGCGTTTCAGAAAGCCTTGATGCAAAGCCGAGTTAAACCCGATCGTAGACGTAGAGCACTTCAGTTTTGTGGGTTGTTATCTGGCAGCATCTCCGCCGTCGCAGGATCTATCTTTTTCCTAGCTATGGTGCTGTATCCCATCAAATCTCCGACCATTTTTCACCCCTCTCTGCTTCCCACGGCTGTCAACCTCGACCCACCCAAACGCGAACCCGTTGATTTTTCGCTGCCGACCCGACCTGTTGAGATGACCCAGCGTGATATTGCGGGAACTCCCGTCTATCTCACCACGATCGACCTCACCGATTCTAAAACGTTTGTCAGCGTCGAGTTAGCAAACCGCGCCACCCAAGCAAATAGCGCCCGTTCTACAAAAGGCGATGAAGCGTTTTTAGCGATCGTGCGTCGCTCTCAAGCCGCGATTACCGCTAACGGCACCTTCTTCAGCATGGATGCTCAAAAGCGAGTCATGGGAAATCTGGTGTCAAGCGGCAAGTTTCTCAAATACAGCCCCTGGGAAAACTATGGGACTACATTGGGGTTGCGAACGGGCAACCGTCCTGAAATGACGACCGCACGAGTCGATGGCAAACCTCGCTGGGAGCAACACTGGTTTTCGCTCACCGCAGGACCGAGACTGCTCAAACGAGGCGAGGTTTGGCTAAATCCCAAACAGGAAGGGTTTACTGATCCAGATGTTATGGGCGCGGCAGTTAGAGCGGCGATCGGCTTCCCCGAACACGGGAAGCGGCTCTTGCTCGTAACCTTCCGCAGCAAGGTCTCTTTAAAGAAAGAAGCCACGATTATGAAGTCTCTCGGCTGCCACGAAGCAATGAATTTAGATGGTGGCACCTCGTTGGCGCTGGCTCAAGGAGACAACATTCTCCTACCAGCCAAACGAGAACTCACCAACGTGATCGCGATTTATGACACTCAACATCCTGCCCCTGACGAGTTGCAAAAATCGTGGCGAGAGTTTCAGCAAAGCGAACGAGCCGCCCTACCAAAAGGGGAGGGATAGACAGAACCTCTGAACAGATGTTCACATATAATGAATGCACTGTTACTTCCTCTGATTCAATGGCACAGCATCACTCTCATGACCACCATAACCACGGGCAACCCAGTTACAACCGCGCTTTTATTATTGGCATTGCGTTAAATGCTGGGTTTGTGATTGCCGAAGCAGCCTTTGGGGTTCTAGCTCACTCTCTGGCGCTGCTTGCCGACGCAGGTCATAACTTGGGCGACGTGCTGGGGCTTGTGCTGGCATGGGGCGCAAGCTGGTTAGTTCAAATGCGTCCGACTCGGCGCTACACCTATGGGCTGCGGCGTTCTTCAATTTTGGTGGCGCTTTTTAATGCCATGATTTTGCTGGTGGCGATCGGAGGAATCGCGATCGAAGCCCTTCAGCGATTTAAAGATCCCGCCCCGGTGAATGGAGAAACGGTGATTGGGGTCGCCCTGGTTGGTATCGTCATCAACGGCATGACAGCACTGCTCTTTATGTCGGGTCGAAAGCACGACTTAAACTTAAGAGGAGCTTTTCTGCACATGGCATCAGATGCGGCGGTGTCGCTGGGTGTAGTGCTGGCTGGAATCGCCATTCTCACAACGGGTTGGCTTTGGTTTGACCCGGTGATCAGCCTGATCATCATCACCGTTGTTTTGGTTAGCACCTGGAATCTGCTGCGCGACTCTACTAATCTGGCGCTAGATGCTGTGCCCCAAAGCGTTGAGCCGATCGCCATTCGCACCTATCTGGCTGAAACTCCTGGAGTCGCTGCCATTCACGATTTGCACATTTGGGCGATGAGCACGACTGAGACGGCACTGACTGCCCATTTAGTCATGCCTTGTGGATGCCCAGACGATGCCTTTCTTGCCAAAATTGGACGCGAGTTGCACGATCGCTTTGACATTGAACATACGACGATTCAAGTAGAAACGGGTGACTCGCTATCCTGCGCTCAAAAATCTTGCTGTGAATGAGCCTAGAGCGGATCTTGAGCCGGGATTCCGATCGTGCGGGGAAACATCGCCGAGGTGGGAGCAGTTTTGCGGAGATAAATGCAGTGGCGAGTGCTGTGAGTGAGCGGAGTCACAAAGGCATCGGTCGCCTCGATCGTGCCTCCCAACTGCTCGACCGCGATCGCTAATCCTTGGGCTTCTTCGTCTGTCCACTGTCCTCGATAGAGAATGGCAAGACCGCCCACTTTAAGCAACGGCAGCGTATATTCAGCACACACGGAGGCAGTCGCGACGGCTCGAATCAGCGCCAGATCGTACTGTTCACGATGATGTCGATCGTGCCCGATTTGCTCGACTCGATCGACCGCCGTTTTGATGTTCTCTAGCTTTAAGGTGTCTACCGCACTTTGGACAAAGCTAATTTTTTTACGGGTTGAGTCGAGCAGCGTCACCGTCCAGTCGGGTCGCACGATCGCGATGGGCACCCCCGGAATTCCAGCCCCTGTACCAATGTCGATCGCTCGAAAAGAGGACGGGGAAGACGAGAGTAACCGTGAAATCCCTCGGAGAGAATCCCACAGATGCTTTTCCCAAAACTCCGAGGGTTCTGTAATCCGGGTCAGATTGAGTTGACGATTGCTCTCTAAAATCAACTCATAAAAAGCCTGAAACTGGGCGTGTTGACTTGCGTCAGGCTGCCAGTTCATCGTCTCTTGCCATAGATCAGTCAGATCTGGCAACGTGGGTCGGTCTTCTTCATCCTTCATCATTGTCTCTTAAGAAATAAGCTGCGGCTCCCCAGGGGCTTTTAGCGTTTCGGGGTCTACTGCGGTGAGTTCTCCGTGGTTGAGAGTCCAGCATTGATCGGCGATCGCCAACATATCTCCCGCATCGTGAGAGACAATCAGCAAATTCCAGTGTGCCTTTAATTTGGCTAACAGGCTCACCAACTGTTGGCGCATAGACCAGTCTAACCCTGCGGTCGGCTCATCGAGCAGTAAAATGCTGGGTTGACGAATTAACTGCACCGCTAGGGCGAGGCGGCGCTGTTGTCCACCGCTCAATGAGTGGGGCGACGTTTGCAGCGATAAGCGATCGAGTCCCACTTCGGTCAAGGCTTCGTGAATTCGCTCTGATTTGATTTCAGGATGTCCGAGTCGCAACTCTTCTAAAATGGTGCCACCGCAAAAGTGTCGCTCTGGAAACTGAAAGACCAACCCGCTCAATTGCTGTAAGTGAAGGAACGTCAGTTCTTGTTCTCTCCAAAATATCGTGCCACTGGTCGGCTCTGCCAATCCCGCTAAAATTTCTAACAGCGTACTTTTTCCAGAACCACTGGCTCCCACAATTAGCCCTAATTTTTGAGGGGCAATCTCTAAGTTGATTGCGTTCAAAATCGGGTTAGGACTGGCGGTGGGATGGTAAGACAGATCTCGAAGATGGAGCATTCAGGAAGTTATTAAGCGAGGTGAGCGGGACAGTTTTTTCAGAGCCTTTGCGAGTGGAATAAGCCCTTCAGTGACAACCGAAGATGGCACTATGACCAGTTTACCCAGATCCGATCAGTCTGACCTGAAGATGAAGAAAATCATCAGCTCTGAGTTCTACTCATTGAGCTGACATTCAAACAGATTATTGCTAGAAAAGTTTATCGCTGACCTCTAAACTCTTTGTGCAACTGCCGCTAAAAATTGTATTCGCGATATCTGTTTTAGTAGAGACTTGCTTGTATCAATTGAACTCAGAAGTAAAAGCCTTTGATCTAATACGTTTCAAACTATAAATTGGATCTCTGTAACCGATATAACCTACCTAAAGAGATACTGGAGCAACACAATCGGTTTTTTATTAGTCCAAAAGGCTGGTTTATTGGCAAAGAACGTTATTCACTTAGGTAGAAAACGTTTCCCATCACTCACGCTATCCTGAGCACAATTACTAATAGAAATCAGAAAATGTACTGAACTTTTCTAGTAATGATAGTTACTCTTGCCGAATTGCAACATGGACGTTCTTGTCCTCATCTCCCCCTAAGAGAGATTCAGGACTGACTCTACGATCGCTGCACTTTGTCAAAACTTGCTATCCGTCAACTTTTATCCAAAAGAATCACATTATGACGTTTCCGATCGCCCCTCCAGGCAACCGCTATTTTGCTTCGCGCCGCCGCTTATTGAAGTGGAGTCTCGTAGGCTTAGGCACAACTCTGCTCACTAGCATTCCCAACTCACTCATGGCACAGACAAGCCGCAGTCTGAAGCCACTCACATTCAATGCTGACGATCTGGGCATCCTCAACTTTGCGCTGTTGCTCGAAGAACTAGAAGCCGCCTTTTATCCAGCCGCCATCAAAAGTGGCAAAATTACTGCCCCAGAAGAGATTGATTATCTGACCGCGATCGGCGGTCACGAAGCGGCTCACGTCAAGTTTCTACGCGAAGTTTTGGGCAGCAATGCTCTCTTTAAAACCAGTGACTTGAACCTTAACCAAGCAGGACTGAGCGCGCTATTGACCGATCGCACCACTATTTTAACGTCGGCTGTGACCCTTGAAGATCTAGGTGTTCACGCTTATAACGGGGCAGGTCCAAGCTTAAAGAACCCGACCTATATTTTGGCAGCAGGCTCGATCGTGTCAGTCGAAGGACGACATGCGGCTGGAGTGCGATCGCTGCTAGGACGACCGACCACCGAACCCGATAGCGATCGTCTGGTTAGCGATGCTGACTTAATGGCAAGCCTCAATCCCTTCAAAGGGCGTGCCTATGACGAGCTATATACCCCTAAACAAGTTGTGGCGGCGGTTGGCTCACTCAACGTTTTAAATAATCCAATCAACGGAACTTTAGTCGCTTAATAAGGAATTAAACTGACCATGAATCACGCTTTAAATCAAATGGTGCACTCCACGATCGCGAAGGTGCTGCCTCAGCTTCAGATTGTAAAAGAGGGGCTCGATCGAGTAGGCAATGTCCTTCTCAACCTCTTCATTCCTTTGAGAACGGCTGCTTTAATTTTGTTGCTGTCATCGGGCTTTTTGCTCCTGGCTCCTACGGCTCCAAGCTATGCCCAAACTGCCACATTGACTCCTCAACAGATTGTAGAATATGCGCTGACCCTGGAAAAGTTGGAAGCTGATTTCTATAAAAGAGCGATCGTCGCGACTGAGACGGGAGCTTTGAGCGGTGCCCCTCAAGTTGCTAAAGATGTCCTAGTTTCTTATGGAGGCGATGAAGCGCAACACGTCACTGACCTGTCAGGCGTGTTGACCTCAATGGGCGGCAATCCAGATTCTGTCATGATTCCTGCTAGCCCCAACTACAGCGCAATTTTGGGACGTGACCCCTTTGCTAATCCTGCTGACTTGCTCCTAGCTGGGCAATATGTCGAAGATCTAGGAGTCGCGGCTTATAAAGGGCAGGTGCAAAACTTGGTCGCGGCTGGAGACGCGGGTAAAACAGTGCTGGCGGCAGCGCTAGAGATTCACTCGGTGGAAGCTCGGCACGCAGCCGGAATTCGCTTTCTGAGACAAACTCTGTTAGGTGCCGATGTGCGCCCCTGGATCAGGAACGCCAGTAGCGTAATCTATAACGAAAATCGCCCTAACTCCATCATTCCTTTCAGTTCTGAAGCGTTTGATGGTTATGCCACACGAGAGGAAGTATTGGCTTTGGTGAAGCCGATTTTGATGATGGCTCCACAACCAACCCCGGCACCATCAACTCGATCGACCGCACCAAGCACTCGCGAAAATACACCGATCAGAGCGCTTTGGTAAATGATTTTGAAGGCGATCGGATGATGCGTCATTGCAAAATTGCTGGGTGAGACGTTCTACCGGAACGTCTCTACGGGGTCGATCAATTCACATTGAATTGAATCTGATTCCTAGCCTCAGTTCAGCTCAACAACTACCTGCCTGCTGGCAAATCTAATGGTTGCCCGATTGTCCTAAATCAATCCGTTCTATGGTGGAACTTGGAATCGGAAACCGCGTCAAACACATTTAGGTTTCTGCTGACTTAAAAATCACTCATGATTGAAACAGCATATTCTTAAGCGTGATTTGAAGGACATCTTATGGCTGATCGGTTTTCTGCTCCTCGCTCCACCTCTGTCTGGTATTCACAGCGCATTTTGCAAACTATGGGCATCGCCGCGATCGCCGTTAGTTTGTGGGCAACGCCTTCGTTAGCAAAAGATCCTTTTCGCACCAATAACCCTCACCCGATCGGAGACCACACGGAGGCAGCCTTTCGATCGGTCTTTGAGCAAGGCAATTATAAAGCCGCTGAGTCTGATCTCAATCAAGCAGAAGCCAATGAACCGTTAGCATTCGCGCTTAAAGCATTCCTGGCATATAGCAACTCGCAAGGCGAATCGGACCCATTGAAGAAGCAAGCAGCGTTGGATAACTTTAAAAACTATGCGACTCAGACCCGACAAAGCGCTGAACAGTTGACCCAGGCTGACCCTCTGCGCGGAAACCTTTACGTTGCGGTCGGCAACTTTCTCGAAGGGGTTTATGTTGTGGGCACCCAGGGCGTTGTTCGCGGAACTCCGCAAGCGCTGGGTAAACTTCAGCAGGCATTTAAGTATCTAGATGAAGCCGAGAAGATCGACCCCAAAGATCCAGAATTAAATCTTCTGAAGGGATATATCGATTTGCTATTGGCGGTGAATGTCAGCCTACCCTTGTCAAGTCCGACCCAAGCGATCGATCGGCTCGAAAACTATGCCGCTCCTCGTTATCTGTCTGAGCGCGGGTTAGCGTTGGGCTACCGCGACCTCAACCAATTTGACAAAGCCCTACAATCTATTGATCAGGCGATCGCGGCGGCTCCCAAGAATCCTGAATTGTCTTACCTAAAAGCTCAGATTTTAGTGAAACAAGGCAATAACAGCCAGAGCATTCCCTTGTTTGAGAAAGCGCTTGCCCAGAAAGATCAGCTTCCTAGCGGCACTAGCACTCAGATTCAAAAAGAGTTAGACAGAACTCGTCGCCGCATCCAGAACAAAGGGCAATAGACGATAGGCTAGAGGAGACGGTAACGAGTTTGTTTTGACTCGCTCCTCGATCGCCTATTGCCCCTAACTATGCAAGTACAATTTCGCGAATTTGACCCCTTCAACGTCTGGATTTGGGTAGAGTTCAGCAACAATCCTTCTGAGATGGAGAAACAGTACATTGAGGAGGCATTTAGCTCCTGGTTTTATCTCGGCAAGCTGGGTGCCTTTAATGCTGAAAACCTTCAGGTGCAAGACGTGGGCTTAGAGATTAGCTACATGGACTACGACGGAGATTTAGCGGACAACAGTATGGTCGCGCTGATGCACAACATGGGAGAGTTTGAGTTTGAGTCAAACTGGGGACGCTGCTGGTTTGACCTGGGCACCAGTGACGCGATCGCCCTCGATATTCTGATCAATACCATCCGCGAACTAGGAAGAGACTTTCTCTCACTTGAACAACTAATCATCGGCGGTGAAAATGAAGACTGGCGTGTTCCTGGCAGCAATCAGCCCGACTTTATTGGCGACAACGATCGAAATTAATCAGGAAACGAGTCAGCTGTCTATGAAGCATTAAGCAACGGTAGAATTAAGCCGCAGCAACTCGCGTTTGCTTTGAAACTACAGAGTGCTTTATGAGACAACAACTCCGAGAGGGTGGGCAGAGGCTCACCCTTTTTTTTAGAGAGAGTGCACCCGATGCGAAAGCGGTTCATAATAATCGGAGGAACGAGTTGTCGATCGCAAAGGGTGATGTGTATGCAGGTTCGAGCGTTGGTTGTTGTCGTCCTCTCTGCAGTGATGTGGGTTTTAGCGGGGCTGTATCCTCCTGATGCGATGGCGTTGACTCAGATCAAGTTGTTTGATTTGTCTTATCACGATTGCCCCGCCGAGATTGGTAACGGCTCAGTCATGAGTGGCACGACTCGCGCAGCTAACTGCTTTTTGGTCACGGGCAAAGCCGAGAACGCGACCAACAAAATGGTTGTGAATGCTGATATTTTTGGACGAATCTACGACGCGAACAACGACTCTGTGATGCAAAATCGGACGCGACTGGGTTCGATCGACGAAGTGCCCCCCGGCATCAGCGACTTTGAGTTGAGAATCACAGTTTCGGCAAATCAGCCGACTCCCTTAAAACTAGAGCAATTTAAAGCGGCAGGATTCACCGGAAAAGTTCGTCGTTAAAAATACGGGTTGGTGAAGATATTAATGAACTAGGAAAAGCGTCAATAAGTGTGGAAAAGCGTCGCTGGTTGCAACCAGCCCCTCAGTGGAGAGGTTCAGTCGTTCTAGCCGTGCTTCCGAGATCGCTCTTCTGCGGCTTGTTTAGACTGATCATTAAAGGGCTTCTTGACGCTAAATATGCCGTTTTTAGCGAGTTTGATTCCTAATATTGTCTTAGGCTTACTGTTAGTGTTCCGGACAAACATGGCTTACGAGCGCTTCTGGGCAGGATCACAATAATTTGCCGTTAGATGCGATTTGCAGCACGATGCGCCGCAACATTGACGACTTGATCAGTCTTAAACCGAGCGTTCATTCAGAGGAGGTTTTGTTCTGATGAAGAGCGCGATCGCTGCCAATCCAATCAGGGTAGGCGTGAGCCAGTCTCCCCAACGCACATAGAGCGTTCTAGTTTGTCGGCGATAAATGGTGCCAGCGTGAGTTTCGTAAACATCGGGCTGAGATCGCCACTGAATTCGTCCGTGAGGATCAATGATGCCAGAATATCCGGTGTTAGTAGCACGAATTGACCAGCGATCGTTCTCAATGGCGCGCATCAAATCTTGTGCCTGATGCTGTGCTTTTAAAGTGGTGCTGTAGGGATCGAGATTTGAGGCAGTCAAGATGAACTGTGCGCCATTCGCTACCTGAGCGCGAAATAGCTCTGCGAACGCGGAGTCATAGCAAATTCCAACTGCTGCCTGACCAAAGGGCGTATCAAATCGTTGGTTTGTGCGTCCGGGCAGCATATTGGCACGGATGGGCGACAGTCGATTGATCAGCCCGCCCAACACGTCTTCAAAGGGCGTAAATTCTCCCAGAGGCACAAGTTTGACTTTATTGTATTGACTGGTGGCTTCGCCGTTGGGCGCGATCGTCAGCAAACTTTGGGTATAGCGACTTCCCTGGGGGACAAACGTGCCGAGCCACACGGGAACACCTTTCTCTAAAATCGCTTGATAAACCGGATTTTGACTACGACTTAAGCCCTGCCATAAAAACGGAAATGCGCCTTCAGGGGTTAAAAC
Source organism: Phormidesmis sp. (assembly GCA_965277365.1). Classification (GTDB taxonomy): domain Bacteria; phylum Cyanobacteriota; class Cyanobacteriia; order Leptolyngbyales; family Leptolyngbyaceae; genus Phormidesmis_A. The sequence goes on from CBDICO010000013.1 coordinate 1,061,855, forward strand.
GACTTGTGCACCCTGCTCGACGAGAGTTCGATAGCCCGTGCTGTACCCCTCGATCGCGCGTCGCAATCCATCCGCAAATAGCTTGATGCGAGTCGGCACATTGCCCTGAATGATGCCGACTTTTAGCGCTGAGTCAGAAATTTCGTTGAGCGGACGGCTGTACAGTCCGAATCCAATCAGATGCAAAACCAGAAAAAGACTGACAGGCAGCAGATACGCATTCTTTTTTTCTCGTTGATGTTTAGATGCAACCCAGGCTTCAGCCAGTAGCCCATTGATGGAGACGATCGCGGCTGTCACAGTCATCGCGCCCGACAGTTGACCCAAATGCAAAATCGGCAAGTTATAAGGGCTTTGCGTATAGGAAACCGAAGTCCAATTCAACGAACCTTTTGACCAAATCGTTTCTAACCCGCACCAGACGGCAGTTCCCGCCAATACACGTAGCCACGGTGAAACTCCTGAGCGAGCCATCCAGGTCATAACCCACGCCCAAATGCCTACTGACGCGGCTCCCCAAAAGGTGATGAATAGCCAAACCACTAGGACGATCGTCACACTCGCCAGCCAAGACACGCCCAGCCACATTAAAGGATGCAGCCCCATAATCCAAGCCAGCGCGAAGCCGTGGTAGCCAAACCCCCAAGCCAGCGCCAACAGAATCTTGAATTTTGATGGGCTGAGATCGCCAAAATTTACCTCCGTCGTGACTAAAACCCACAGAGGCGCGATCGCGATCCAAGCCAGCCCCCAGACGTTAAATGGAGCAGGAGTTAAACCCATGAGGATGCCGCTCATCAGAGCGATCGCGAGTTGAAAGGCTCGCTCGGACTTAATTTTGAGCGATCGTGGTTTCAGGTTTTGAATAGTTACCATGCTGACTACTTTACTCACATCCCTGTCTCGTCAGCGCAACGTTTTAGCTAAAGTTTTGAGGACTTATGAAAACGCTTTTTTCAGCTTGTTTTTGATGACTTGGGGAAGATCTCGCGGATTTTCAAGAATGTAGTTCAGTTGTTGCTTTGTAATGTCGGACTCAAATCTAGCAGCAACAAACAGGCGCTCAAGCAAGGGAAGTTTTTTACGATAATGTCGCAGCATTTGCCTGACTTGGTGAGTGACTTCCCTCGTTTGCAAGCTCTGGAACGTTTTTGTATCTTGGTGCAATCTGAAATTTCCCCAGATTTCGTCTATGTATTGAATATTGGCAACTTGAACCGCTTCTAGAATAAACTGCAAATCCATCAAGCAGTGTTCGTCAACGCGATAGAGTCCAACTTGGTTATGTAGGCTGGCGTGATAAAAGTATGCAGCAGGATTTGCGGGAATTGGATTAACATCCCAACCTAACAGGAGATCGCTAAGCTTCAGTTTTCTGGGCTGATTCACAAACAGTAGATTGTCATCACCGTCCCAGACATTGCAGTTGCCCACCAGAAAACTCGGCTCTGGTAGAGTTTTGAAGATTTCTATAATGCGGTTTAATACGTTTGCTTGATAGTCGTCATCAACGTTTAAGATGCTCAGGATCTCTCCCCTCGCTATGGCAATGCCTTTGTTCATCGCATCGGATTGCCCCTGGTCTTTCTCAGAGATCCAACGAATGTGAGAATATTGCGCGGCATAGCCCTTAACGATCTCTACCGTTTGGTCTTTAGAGCCACCATCGACAATAATGTGTTCGACACCGGGACACTGTTGATTGATGACAACCTGAATGCAGGCTTCAACAAACCGTTCACCGTTATAGACAGGTGTAATGACGCTAATCATAAAAAAATCCTGAATTGACGTTGCGATCGAGTGAATCACCCAAGGGACATCAGAAGAATTTGTTGACGTTGCTGAATCCAAGCATGAAGCGATGAATTCGCCCTCACCGTAGCCTTCTCCCACAAGCGAGAAAACAAGATTTTTGCTCCCTCTCCTGCGGGCTATAGCGTGCATATTAAGTGGATGATCGGTTATTGCTGAGATCTTGTACCCCCTGACTTCCCCAATTTGGGGGCATAAGCCGACTGAACCAGAGCGAGTTAACCAGTTGTGTGTACACGGTAGCTCCTGCGGGAGAAGAGAAAGGGGTGAGGGCATTCATGCCTGAATTCAACAACGCCGGAATTTGTTTTACCTAAGAGCCATTATTTTACAGCAACCTGTGATCAGGGAAATCCGCGATGATTGCTGCTTTGGGAACACTAGACACCTTGCGGGTCGATCGCTTACGCTCGGTCTTTTTCACGCCACCTGCCATTTCATACTCGGATTTTCTAGAAAAATTGTGACCGCTCACGCTGAGATTTCCTACTTTCAGGCAGATTATCAGTAGGCATTGAGTTGCTGCAGGCTTTGTAAAAGCGTTTTTGGATTGGAACACGACGAACCTGCAACTGTTGCAGCAAAATGCATAAATGTTTCAGCAAAACTGTGTTTGGCTTGAGCGTTGCTAATAAAGGTTTCTAAATCGAGTTTTTGATGTTTCCTGTTGTGACTAGCAGCAGTTTGTAGGGCTGTTGAAGCGTGAGGAAGGAATCGACAAAATCTGAGTCTTTGGTAATGACGACTCGTTTTTGCTGAATTGAGAGTGAGTTGATGCTTGAGTCTGAAGTGGCGTTTTGCTGAGGGAGTTCTTTAGTGTGAAGAGTGTCATGACCTTCTGCTTGAAGCAACTGAGCTAGATGAACAGGAAGTTGAGCATCAACGAGAAATTTCATGATGCCAGTTTGTGGATGCTTTTGACCTGACTGAGACGGGCTGCAAATAGGAGAACGGCAAGAATATCGTCGGGTGCATCCCAGTTATGCAGTGAGCAGAAATACTCAGGAGTTTCCTTAAGCAAAGCTCTATGATGCGAAGAGTCACCGAGTTGTACTCTGAGGAAAGCTGCTCATGGATGCTGATAAACAGAAACAAATTCAGGCTCATGTCCGCGCCGTTGCCGCTTTGTTGTATGACGAGACCGCCCTAGACCAGTTGACGACGCTAGAAGGCATCGAAGTCGCGGTACGCGGGCACCTCTTAGAGCAGGTGAGTCCTCAAATTGGTCTTTTTTTATCGAAGCAGCGAGTGGCACCCGCAGTGGGCGAAGTCGTCACCTTAAAAGCATCCTTGGCAAAATCAGCATTACGGAAGCCCAAGCAAAGGCGCTAGAAGTCAAAGCCCACACCCACCTGAGTCCCTACCTAGAGAGATGCTGCTTGTTGGTCAGTGCCAACGTTTCCTATGAGCGCAGCGCCCAAGACCTGACGCGTGCTGACAGGGATGAACGTCTCGCGAGGAACGCAGCAGCGATGGGTGCATCGCCAAATCTTCGAGTTGCCTGGGGTGGACACGAAGGTTGAGGAGAGGAGCCTCGACGGGGGAAAGGTGCGGATTCGTACTCCGCTCGGCGAGGTTTGCCGATGGCAGGACTATAAAGCGATCAGTCTGCATGAACAGTGCCAAGAAGCGTTTTTGCAAGAGAACGAACGGCTAGTGGGCTGGGTGAATGCCCAACCCCTAGCGACCCCACTCCTCTGCCTAGGCGATGGGCACGATGGCATCTAGAACCTGTTTGACAAGATTGCCCAATCGGGTCAACGACAAGAAATCCTGGACTGGTTTCATCTCGCCCTAAACCTTCGCAAGGTGGGTGGGTCAGAGCAAGCGTTGGCAACGGTCGAAGCCTTTTTATGGGTCGGCAATGTCCAAGCTGCGATTGAGCAGTTCAAAAACTGGCGGCATGAACGAGTCGCTCTCTTTGTTGCCTATCTGACCAAACATCGACATCGAATTGTGAATTACAGCTATTTTCAAGCCGAAGGCATGTCGATTGGGTCGGGCAGCGTCGAATCGGCGGTTATAGCGGTTTGCGGCTCAATAAAGTACAGTAGAAGCCGACCCCTTACACCTTACAATTTTAGGATGAAAGCTTATTCTGTAGATCTGCGTCAGAAAGTGGTGGATGCCTACGAGCAGCAAGAAGGATCGCAACGGGAATTAGCCAAGCGGTTCAAGGTGAGTCCGAATTTTGTGCGCCTCTTGCTTAAACGCTATCAAACTGAAGGAACCGTTGAACCCAAACATCACACCGGCGGTTTTAGCAGCCAGTTAGCGCATCAATTCGATTTGATTGAGCAGTTAGTCGAACACGATAATGATGCGACCTTGCAGGAGTTATGTGACCAACTCGACCAACAGGTTCAGATTCGGGTCAGTCCCAGTACCATCTGCCGCACCCTGCAACAGTTGAACTTGACGCGAAAAAAAACACTGCACGCCAGTCAAGCTGAGACAGACCGAGTTCAGGTTCTACGCCAGGCGTATCGAGAGCAGATTCGAGACATTCGTCCAGACGATTGAGTCTTCCTCGATGAGACGGGGGTGAACTTGATGATGGCGCGGCTCTATGCTCGTGCCCTCAAAGGAGACCGAGCGACGGGAGAACGTCCCTATAAAAAGGTAGGGCTAATTCGTTTTCCATAGTAAATAGGGAACACCGTTGGGTTTGCTAGAAAGAAGATCTGTTCAAACTTGCTGTCTAGCGGAGGTTCCCTAATGTCTGAAGTCTCCATCTTCACCAGTCCACTCGTGGTCGCCTTGACTCAAATACGGGACTATCGCTCGTCCCAGGGTCGACGTTATCCACTCCGGCTGATGCTATTGACCACAATTCTGGGCGTGATGAGTGGTGCGAAAGGGTATCAAGCGCTCGAAGATTTTGGGGTGCGACACTATCCGTCCTTGGGTCAAGCGCTAGGCTTATCGCTGTCTCGCTTGCCCTCGGACACGACCTTGAGGAGAATGTTCCGTCAACTCGACTTCCACCAGTTAAATCAGGCGTTCAGTACCTGGGCAACGTCGCAGTTTTCCACCCTTGAGAAAGAATGGGTGGCGATGGATGGCAAGAGCATCCGGGGAACGGTACAAGCGAGTCAGTCGGCGGTGCAAAACTTTATTGCCATCGTCTCCGTCTATAGTCACCAGCGCCAGCTTGTCCTAAGACAACAGAGCTATGAAAATAAAGGACAAAGTGAAATTGAAGTGGTGCGCCAACTTCTCGACCAGTTGGACTTGAAGGGCGTGGTGTTCAGTTTAGATGCCCGACACGCCCAAAAAAAACAGTCGAGGTGATTGTCGCGCAACAGAACGATTACCTGATCACCGTTAAGGGCAATCAACCTAAGTTGATGCAACCATTTCAGGCGGCAGTAGACCATCAAGTGCCGATCTCGCAGACGGAATCCCCTGACCTCAGTCATGGTCGCCAACTGAGGCGACGGGTGCACGTTTATCGAGCATCGCCTCAGTTGTCCCAAACGTGGAAGAATGCCCAGTCGTTAGGGGTGGTCTATCGAGAGGGCATTCGAGAGCAAACGCCGTTCCAGACGGTCAGCTTCTATTTATCTAGTTTGAGCACGACTGCGGTTGAGTTTGGCTTAGGAATTCGCCAACATCGAGATATTGAAATGGACTGCATTGGGTCAAAGATGTCATCTTTGAGGAAGATGATGCTCCCTTCTCGGAATTCACGCCTGCTCTGAACTGGTCTACAATCCGCGGGTTTGCTCTCAATCTCTTTCGGGGCAATGGCTACGCTTCCTTAACGAAAGCCATTCGGATCTTGGGAAATGATTTGTCTCGATTGCTTTCCCTCTTAACAACGAATTAGCCCTACGGCAGCGAAAGGGGGGCAAATTGGATACTTTTGAAAATTGATGGAAATTGCTAAAACAGGAGTAGAGCACGCGATCGAAGAAGATGAGGAGAGAGCGATCGCTTTGTAAGATTTGACCCGTAGTAATCTCAACCGTTTCACTGCAAGGCACCCTTGAAACCAAAATGCAAAGCGCTGACTCAACAAAAAAGCGTCAATGTCACAGGGCGACAAATTCAACCAGAGCATCAGTACTATGGGCACATGTCAGTTTGGATGCAAAACCCTTATGTTGAGTTAGGACTCAGATTAAGAAACATTTGCCAGCATCCAGTCACGGGTGCCAAAAAACTGACAAGACTCAGCCGCAACTTTAGCCGCCTCACCCAATGCACTCAAAAAATCAGTCTGCAAAATGAAGTGGCAGAAAGCACCGTGAAAAATGTCACCTGCACCGAGCGTATCCACCACTTGAACCTTGGGCACCTCGATTTGAGTTCTCACGCCTGAGTTGAAAACCTCGATCGCGCCTTCCCCACACGTAATGGCAATTCGCTCAATTCCCCAGTCAGACAAATAATCAAACACTTGCTCAAAGCTGTGACAGTCAGGCGGATAGAAGTTTGCCGAACAAACGGCGTAATCCACTAAAGGCAGCACCCGATCGAAGCCGACTTTCCAGCTACCGCCATCAATGACAATTGGGACTCTTCTTGGCTTAGCTTGCTGCGCGATCGCTACACTCGCCTCTAGTTGATGTCCGTCAATCAAGACAATTTCAACGCCTTCTAGACTGGGCAAAGGTGCGTCCCCTTGAGACTTAACAGCATTCATCGCGATCACGGCTCGTTCGCCTGTAGATTGAGTCACGAGAATCGAAGACACTGGAGGCGAATCGGATCGCGTCGGATCGAGATCCGCGATCGTCACTCCACAGTGCTGCAAATCTGCCAAAATCAAATGATTGATCGGATGGGCACCCACCGCCCCCAAAAGTGTGGCATCGTTTCCCAAATGGCTAAATGCGACAGCGGCGTTGGTTGCTGGACCACCTGCCGCGATCGTGGAATTAAGCGCCGCAATTTTCTGGTTACAATTCGGCATCTGATCGATGAGATAAATCAGATCCAGCGTCACCATTCCGATAAAAAGTCCGTGTTTTCTCATGAGTTCTAGAGGCTACGATCGCGACATGGATGCAAACGCTGGAACACTCTATATTGTCGGCACCCCGATCGGCAACCTCGAAGATATGACCGTTCGGGCGGTGCGAATTTTGCAAACGGTTGATCTGATCGCGGCTGAAGACACTCGGCATACCGGAAAGCTGCTGCATCACTTTCAAATCAAAACGCCTCAGATTAGCTATCACGAACACAATCGCACGACTCGCGTTCCTGAGCTATTGGCAAAATTGCAGCAAGGATGGGCGATCGCGCTTGTCAGTGATGCAGGAATGCCCGGAATTTCCGATCCAGGGTACGAATTAGTGAAAGCCTGTGCCGAAGAAGGATTTACCGTGGTTCCGATTCCTGGAGCGAGTGCAGTGATCACGGCGTTAAGTGCATCGGGTTTGCCGAGCGATCGCTTCATCTTTGAAGGATTTTTACCTGCCAAAAGTCAAGCGCGTCGCACTCACTTAGAAAGTCTGCAATCTGAATCTCGAACGATCGTCTTCTACGAATCTCCCCATCGATTGAGAGCTACTTTGCAAGACTTGGCAGACGTGTTGGGTAGCGATCGTCAAATTACGTTAGCGCGAGAATTAACCAAACTGCACGAAGAATTTTGGCGAGGCACGGCTGTCGAAGCGATCGAGCTTTACACCCAACGAGAGCCTCAAGGAGAATATACGATCGTCGTTGCGGGTGCTGAAGTGGTCAAGGTCATCTTATCAGAGGCGGCATTGAGATCTGAACTGCAAAGCCTCATCGCTCAAGGGGTTTCTCGCTCTGATGCCAGTCGTCAACTTGCCCAACAAACATTGCTCCCTCGTCGGCAGATTTATCAACTAGCGCTCTCCCTTCCAGAGCAATCCTAAGCATTCATCCGGATTTTGAGAGCCTCACCTTGATGTCTAATTCAGACTGAGAAATAAAAATCTGAAGGAAGTCTTTTAGGAAGCGATGAGTAAATTATTAGGAATTCTCTTGGTAGTGGCAGGGCTTTATTTTTTAGGGAAAGACATCATGTTTTCTACCTACTACTCTCCCTATTTCTGGCGCAGCTTGCCCGCAATGGGTTCTGTTTTATGTGTTACGGGAGGAGTCGTTTCTTTGCTTTGCTTCCCTAGAGAAACCGGAAACCTGGGCTGGATTTTATTAGGTTCAGGAATCTTATTGGTCTTCCTCAGTGGTGGCGTATTTCTCCAACCCACTAGTCTCTGGAACTTTATGATCGCCTTTGCAACCTTGGTGAGTGGCTACAAATTGCTCACGGGGCGATCGAGATTCTAGCTCCATCAGAAATGGTGTAAGCCAAACCCGACTTCTGCCATAATTGGGAGTGATAGGTGTAGGACGTGCCCCGCTCCCTTTATCGGTTTGCCCATGACTCAAGCTGAGATCGAAGCAGCTCTGCAAACTGCCCTTCGTCAGTGTGAAACGGCTGGCTATCCTTTGAATGAGGCTCAACAGCAGATTTTGTTCGCTGTGCTGAGAGAACGGCTTTGTGGCTCATTAAACCCTACATCTTTAGAAGTCAATCCGCTATCGGCGCTGACTCCTGAGCAACGTCAGGCACTCTTTCAGTTCATTAAAGCTCAAGAGCAGCAAAACCAATCCTGGAAGACTACCCTGCTGAATGATTGGCTGCACGATCGAGCCTCCGGCACCGTCCAATTTATCCGAGATGCCTATGGGCTTCAATGGCTAGAAACTGTGACCTCGGCTAATTTAGCTGACTATGAAGAAGAGGCGCAGCGGCTAAAAGTGGGCGATCGCATTGAACTCTCTAACGGTTTATGGGAGTGGGTGCAAGACACAGGACCTTGTAGCCGAGAGTGGTTTTCAGGAGTCGTCATCGGCATCACTGAAACTCGTTGCCCTCTTGATGGAGATAATTTTGTTGAGAGTCAAGTCAGTACCCATTGCACGATCCGATTTGAGAACGGCAGCGTATATGAGATTCAAGGCATTTATGAATGGAACCGCCCAAACTGGCGTTGGGTAAAGGGCTAACGGTTCAAAACTCTCCTTTCTCATCTAAAACAATCGATCGACCTTGAAAAAACTCTAGCGTGGAAGAATGCCACTGAGCCGGGGCTTTAACCGGAATGCGAATGCGGCTTTTGCGATCGTGGTGATGTTCTAACAAATCATCGTAAAGGGTCACGAGTTGAGTAATATTGCGGCTGAGGGTGTAGCGTTCTTCGGCTCGTTGTCGTGCTTTTTGTCCTAGCATCGCCGTCCAGGTGTGATGATCGCGCAGTTGAGGCAACAGCGCTTTGAGTTGGGAAGACACCCCCTGAGTTGGAATGATGACTCCCGCTTCGTCTTCCAGCACTTCGCCATCTGCCCCAGCATCGGTGGCAACGCACGCTACACCACACGCCATCGCTTCTAGTAGCGACAGAGATAGCCCCTCGACCAGAGAAGGCAAGACAAACACATCCGTCCCTCTGAGAATCTCAATCCGCTTCTGCTCGTCGGCGATGAATCCTTGCCAGATGATGCCGTGTTCTTCGCCATAAAAGGGAACCAGCGATGAAGCTAACGTGCCATGATTGCCGACAATGACAAGCTTACTGTTTTCCCCCATGTTTGCCTGTTTCCAGGCTTTTAACAGGGACTCTACATTTTTCTCAGGTGCAATGCGACCTTGATAGAGAAACACCCGATCGGCACCCAATCTCTCTTTAAAGTCTGATGGACCAGGAGAATATTTTGTGGTGTCAACCCCATTGGGGATCACTGCAATCCGATCGGCAGGAACGCCCAACTTAATCAAGATGTCTCGCTGAATGTGCGAAAAAATGATGACGCGATCGTACTTCGCCAACGACGGAGCATAAAGCTGATACATCAAGTGTTGAGTGCCCGATGTCAGGTTGCGCCGCTTGCGATCGAAGGGGGGGTGAAACGTCGCAACTAGGGGCAGATTTAGCTTCTGGCAGATTTCTGGTAGTAGGAAATCGAGCGGAGACAGCGTCAGCGAAGCGTGTACTACATCCGGTTTAGGCGACAACTCTTGCAATGCCTGAGTCAGCACCTTACTCGACTTCCAGTTAGGAACGGTATAAATCTGAGACTTATAAAGAAACGGAATCGGAACTTCGTGAATATCAGGCCAATTATCAGGCGCCTCCTCCTCTTGGGCGAAGTGAAAGAAGCTGACCTGATGGTCGTGCTCTAGTAGCCCATTCGTGACTTCTCGACCATACGTGACGTTTCCACAAAATGGCGTTTTTTTGCCTAGCCAAGCGATGTGCATTCGGGGTTTAGGAGTTAAAAGGATTAATGATTGGCGGTTAGTCGTTAGGGGTAGATTTGGGACAATAAACGACTAACCTCTAGCCACTAACTACCTGATTTAGAAATCGTTGTACGGGAAATATACCAGGTTAATGAGGCTCCTGCGATCGTCAGCGCCGCAAGTGCCAAAAACACGACTCGCAGCCCAAACAAAGTTTCAGACACGCCTGCCAAGACTAAGGGCAAACTCAAAGCAATGTTAATCGCATTGTTTTGCAGCCCAAACACTTTACCGCGCATGGCTTCCGGCGTTTCTTGCTGAATCGTCGTCTGCATCGGGATGCCCACCAGAGACGCAAAGGCTCCCAGGGTGGCGATTAAGAGCAGCGATGCCCACAGGTGAGGGTAGAAGAAGGCAAGCCCGATCAGTGAGGCTGACATGCCGATCGAGCCATATAACCCTAATCGAGCGTGAGCAAAACGCTGTCCAAAGGTGCCTAACAGGGCGGCTCCGGCTGCCATGCCAACTCCTCCGGCTGCCAGCAGGAAGCCAAACTGAGACGATTTAATTTCTGGAATCACCTCTGCTAGGCGCACCGCCAACACTGCCAATGCCGCAAAAATTGAGAACAAAATCACAAGCTGAATTAGCGCACTGCGGACGTGTACCTCTTTGCCCAGATATCGCAACCCATCTTTAATATCTTCCCAAACGTGAGGCTCTTCTGCTGCAACTTCAACGCCATCCACTAGCACGGTTTTTGATTTCTCTCCTGTTTTAAGCACAACTAGAAGCAGCCCGGCGATCGCGTAGCCACCGCCCACCAGCACTTCTTTGCCGACTCCTGCAAAGCCGCCGATCTGACCAAATAACGTGTCTGCCAGTGCCAAGAGTGGCTCACCAACTGCAAAGCCGATGATCACTGATGCCATCATCGTCGTCGTGTAGAGCGAGTTGGCAGACAGCAAGTGGCGACGCTCGACAATTAGGGGAATCGCAGACTGCTCGGCAGGGGCAAAAAACTGAGTCAACGTGGACACTAAAAAGGTGATGCCCAACATAATGCAGAAGCCAACAGGCAGATTTCGCACCGTCGTCCAGTCGTGAGACAGCCACAACAAAGGAGGCAACGCGAAGACCAGTGCACCTCGCAGTAGATTCGTGGCAACCAAAACGGTTTTTTTAGACCAGCGATCGACAAACACCCCTGCGACCGAGCCAAACAGCACAGCCGGAATCGTGAAGGCAATCATAATCGATGACACCCAGCCGCTAATGGTCTGTCCTTCTGCCTGAAAGCGGCTCTCAATCAGGGCGATCATCAACACCAAATAAACTTTATCTGAGAGTTGAGAAAAAACCTGCCCTGCCCACAGCGTCAAAAAGTTACGGTTTTTGAGAACAGGTGAAAAGCCCTGCTCATCTTCGTCTTGAGAAGAATCTAACTCAGAGGCTGACGTTAGGGGGGGTAGATCGGAGGTTTCCTCGGTAGGCAACAATTCTCCGATCGTGTCGTCTGACAAATGCTTTCCTGCCCCATTTTGGGCGACTGAATTAGGGTACGCTGTTGACTCAGTCAGCGGGTGATCAGACTCGTTGAAATCATCGGCGGGAGTCTCTTGAGTCTTAAGCATGGCTAAACCTCTTTCTTCACTTAAATGATCGCGGGAAAAATCGACTCCATCAGCCCCACTTCGCCACGGATCTGGGACAGGTGGATAGGGACGGTTAGGCGGGTTAAGAGAAGATATCAGGAGGTAGTTAGACAGATGAGGTCGCATCATGGTTAAGCAGACGGTTCGGAGGAAAGGGCAGGAGCAAAACAGCTATCAATCAAAACAGCAGAGCGGATGGGCTGATCAAAATGATATTGGGCATAGTGACGCAGCAGACGTTCGATCGCGAACCAGGCTTCTTCATGGGCAACCAATTTTTGAGACAATTCTGAGGAGGCAAGCTCTTGCAAGAGAGACAGTTCGATCGCGCTAATTGGCGTGTTGAGGCGAGCTTTCTTTGAGTGGTGCGAGGGAATGTACTTCCCCGTTGGTTTGCCGCCGTTTTGAATTTGAAGCTCCTCTAATGCGTCTAACGTGACTGCCCCACCGCCCACCGTGCTGAATCCAGCTTGCCAACTAGAATCGGCTAAATCAGGTTTGAGAATCGTTTGAGTCACACAACACTGGTGGACTTGAGGGGCAATTCCAGCTAAGACGAGTAGCTGAAACACAGCATGACTCAGGTGTGCCAATACGTCTGAAGAGGGAGATCGCTCTAATCTGCCCAGATGCTCGTTGAGGAGATAGAACAACTCTTCTTGAGGCTGATCGCTCAACGCTTGCTGAAGCGTCAACTCTGCCAAATATTGACCAGCAGTCAGCTTTTTGAGATCTCCTCCCAGTTTAGGGTAAGATTCCAGGGTATCTGCCTGAGTGATTTTGTCGAGCGATCGCCCTTTTGCAATCAGCAAATCGTTAACCACAAACAATCCACTCCGTCCACCCAGTCTAGAATTTTGCTTACGTGCGCCCACTGCGACCGCCCGAATCAGCCCAAACTCCCGCGTCAAGACCGTCAGAATTCGATCTGCCTCGCCGAGTGGCATACTTTTAAGGTTAATTCCGATCGCTTTGTAGGTTCGACTCATCCAGCTCAATTCCTTACGCCTTATCTAGGGTATCGCGTTGACGAATCAAATCGGGTCCGCGAGAGGTGCCGAGTCGAGTGGCACCTGAGATAATTAACTCTAAGGCTTGATCGACGGTACGAATTCCTCCAGAAGCCTTAATTCCGACTCGATCGTTCGTGAGTTCTTTAAGCATTCTGACATCGGCGATCGTGGCTCCGCCATTCCAGCCTGTGCTGGTTTTGAGAAAATCTGCTCCGGCATCCATACAAATTTCGGCAGCGATTCGCTTTTCGTCGTCGGTGAGCAGCGACATTTCTAAGATGGCTTTGATGACCAGTCCAGTTGCGTCTCGAATCTCAGCAATCTCTCGATGCACTTCTTCAATGTTTCCGGCTTTGAGCCAGCCTAAGTTAATGACAACATCTAACTCGTTGGCTCCATTTTCGGTGGCTTCTTGAGCCTCATAAAGCTTGACCGCAGAAGTCGTTGCCCCCAATGGAAAGCCAATCACCGTGCAGACTTTCGGACTTTTATTACTGAGATATTCGACCGCCTGCCGCACATGAATAGGATTGATGCACACTGCCGCAAAGTTAAGCCGATCGGCTTCTTCACACCACTGCTCAACCTGCTCAGGCGTGGCGATCGGACTCAGTAGAGCGTGATCAATAAACGGGGCGAGATCGATGTCAGAATGCGAAGCCACAGGTTCCCCTCTCAGTCAATTTGCACGATCGCTCACCTTTCACTATCTATCAAAAAGCGACTTGTCCCCCTTTTTCTCTCTAGTTTGTTAAGCGACGGTTCAACAACAGAGTCCACACTCCATCGCTAAGGTCACATGCTAAGGACTGTGGACTATTGAGGATATGGCTTTAGGGGATGGTTTCTCAAGCGTGATCTTGCATCTATTATTCTAATGAGATTCTAACGAGTTCCAGTGCCCCCTGTTTCAAACGGTTCTGGGTTGGGGATTGGGTTAAATTTCACGCTTGCAGGAGCATTTGCCCAATTTGAAGAACCGCTCAAGGCAGACTCAACGAACGACGGCATGACGAGATGTGACTTAGCGTGAGAGTGTTGAGGGGAAACACTCACCCATTGGATGGAAGAATAAGCTCCTAACGTTCCAAAAAGCAGCCCAGAGGCGATCGTCATCTTAAAAAAGTGGTTTGAAAAAGTATTCATATCGGTAGCACCTCGACAATTGTCGTAACGTGTTTAAAGATGTTCTGGTAGAAACTACGAAAGCCTCAAGAAGGCTTACTGATTTAGTGGTTAAATTGTCTTCGTATTTTGAGTCTTCACCCGTAAAGCAAGGGATTTGGTAAAACAAACGAAGAATGAAAACGGTTGAGTCTCGAGCGTCTAAGGCTGTTAGCCACTTGGCTGAATTTAGAACTCTCCCCTTTTGAGAAACATTGCAGATTCCCTGTCTCTACAAATGGATGAATATTACTTTCTCAAAACTTTATAAAACTCTAACACAATCTTTACATTTCACTAAAAAACTCAGGGTTTGAACGGATGACGAAAGAGAATTCTCAGAATGGAAAAGTACGATCGTCACGAAATCGCAGTTTAGAAATCACGGAGCAAGATCGAGTTCGCTTGCGATCGCGGCTTATTTCAGCCAAACCAGAAGGCTTTTTAGAACTTCCGATCGGCACGCTTCGAGGAGATTGCTTAGAGGTCGCAAATTTGCTGCCGCAAAACTCTATAGACCTATTGTTATTAGACCCACCTTATAACTTGGCAAAATCCTTCCACGGGCTGAGATTTGCTCGGCGATCGGTTGAAGACTATACCGTTTGGCTCAATCAAGTGATTATTGCGCTAAAGCCCCTACTCAAGTCCACTGCTTCGATCTACATCTGCGGAGACTGGTTTTCCTCAACATCAATCTTTACAGTCGCCACTGATCACTTCATCGTAAGAAATCGGATCACCTGGGAGCGAGAAAAGGGTCGTGGTGCCAAGACTAATTGGAAGAACGCTAGCGAAGATATCTGGTTTTGCACCGTTTCAGACCGTTATACGTTTAATGTCGATTCCGTCAAACTGCGACGAAAAGTGGTGGCTCCCTACCGAACGTCAGAAGGAACTCCAAAAGATTGGCAGATGACAGGGGACGGCAACGTGAGAGACACACATCCTTCTAATCTGTGGACGGATATCACAATCCCTTTTTGGTCGATGTCTGAAAACACCGCTCACCCCACGCAAAAAAGTGAAAAGCTGATTGCAAAGTTGATTTTAGCGAGTTCCAATCCAGGGGACAGTGTGTTCGATCCATTCGTCGGCAGCGGTACGTCGTCTGTCGTGGCAAAGAAACTAGACAGACGCTATCTAGGCATTGACCTCAATGAAGAGTATTGTCTTCTGACTGAACGCAGATTAGAGCTTGCAGGCTCATCTAAAACCATTCAAGGGTTAGCTGATGGAGTCTTCTGGGAGCGGAACTCGCTAAAACTGAAAGATCTGCTTCAAGAGCCTGGGGTTTGAATCTAAAGTGTTGAGATTTGGATCTGAATTTCTACCTCAAAAGCCTCGTTTGTTAAGCTCTGTTTCAACTTAGTGAGAGTAATACCAATCTAACCAAAGTGCCGTGATACCATTCATTTCGTAGCTTTTAGAAAACGGGAGAAAACCTTTGGCACTAAGGGTTGCGGTGGTTGGTGGAGGTCCGGCTGGGTCGTCTGCGGCTGAGATCTTAGCAAAAGCAGGAATCGAAACGTTTCTGATCGAGCGCAAACTCGATAACGTGAAGCCCTGTGGTGGTGCAATTCCTCTCTGTATGGTGAGCGAGTTTGACTTGCCCGATCGCATCATCGATCGCAAGGTGCGGAAGATGAAAATGATCTCTCCGTCTAACGTGGAGGTCAACATTGGGGGCACCCTCAAAGATGAAGAATATATCGGCATGTGCCGTCGCGAAGTGCTAGACGGGTTTTTGCGAGATCGAGCGATTTCCTATGGTGCGGTGCTGATCAATGGCACGATGCACAAGCTAGAAATTCCGACGAGCAGCAAAGGAGCCTATACGCTGCACTATGCTGATCACTCTGATGGCAGCTTAGAAGGAACCGCCAAGACGCTGCAAGTCGATCTCGTGGTCGGTGCAGATGGCGCAAACTCTCGCGTCGCTAAAGCCATTGATGCAGGGGATTATCGCTATGCGATCGCCTTCCAAGAGCGGATTCGTCTGCCCGAAGACAAAATGGCATATTACGAAGATCTCGCAGAAATGTATGTCGGCGATGATGTCTCGACTGATTTCTACGCCTGGGTCTTCCCTAAATATGATCACGTTGCAGTTGGCACGGGCACGATGTCGCCCAACAAAGCCGACATCAAAAAACTCCAGGCTGGAATCCGCACACGAGCCGCCGCAAAACTGCGCGGGGGCAAAATTATCCGCGTCGAAGCGCATCCGATCCCTGAACATCCCAGACCTCGCCGCGTCGTTGGTCGGGTCGCTCTTGTCGGAGATGCCGCCGGGACGGTGACAAAATCATCCGGTGAAGGCATCTATTTTGCAGCCAAGTCTGCTCGAATGTGTGCAGAAGCGATCGTAGAATTTTCTGAAAACGGCAGCAAGATTCCGACGGAGGCAGACCTCAAGGTTTACATCAAGCGCTGGGATCGGCAGTATGGCATCACCTACAAAGTGCTCGATATTCTGCAAACGGTTTTCTATCGTTCTGATGCGACTCGCGAAGCCTTTGTGGAGATGTGTTCTGACCTTGATGTTCAAAAGCTGACGTTTGATAGCTATCTCTATAAAACCGTGGTTCCTGCCAATCCCTTAGTCCAGTTAAAAATTACGGCTAAGACGATCGGAAGTCTAATTCGCGGCAATGCTCTAGCGCCTTAGTGCTGGGTGTCATTAAGGACTGTGAAGGGGTGAACGCGATCGTGTCCACCCTTTTTTAATCCCAAACTGCGTTTTCAGTGACTCGCAGAAAGTTTTTGATTGACCATGTTGCTTCGCAGTTCTCCATAGGGGTAAACGCCTCTTCAAAGACTGCTCACCCCATTTTTCAACGGTTTCCCAAGTTTCTCAAGAAAATCGACACAGAAACTAAATAGAAGCCTGATCGCTTCCTCAATTGCTTCCTCAGAGCGATCAAGGGTCAGCGACTCAATCATCATCACTCTAAAATTCGTTAAGACAAATAATTGCCTGTGTGGTAACTATATAGAGGTTTAAGTAGACGACCTCACTTTCTCATACATGACGCATTCTCCTGAGCAAAGTAGCCCACCCCCAAGCCCTCACAGGCGACGATCACTCATTTCCCGCATTGCCGTCCCGTTAGGAATTGCGTCAGTGGTTGGCGTTGGGGCAGGAGTTTGGTTTGCCAATCGGTTTGTCGACGAGCAGTTAGCGCCTCTAGTACAAACCAATTTGACGCAATTGCTCAATCGTCCGGTCGAGTTGGGCAAGGTTGAGCGCTATTCCCTCAACAGTTTGCGGTTTGGAAAAAGTGGCATTCCAGCAACGGCGACTGATCCCGATCGAGCTTCGGTCGAGGCGGTTGAGGTTAAGTTCAATCCGATTCAACTGTTGCTCAGTCGCACTTTAAAGTTAGATGTGACACTGATTAAACCGACGGCTTACATTGAGCAAGATAAGAATGGGGTATGGGTTTCTACCGCAATTAAGGAGCAAGAAGATACGGGGTTTATTAAAACTCAGCTTGATGCGTTGCGGGTACAGGATGCCAATGTGGAATTGTCTCCGGCTCCCAAACAAGGCAATAAACGGACGCTGGTCACCCTCAAAGACGTAGCGGGAGAGGTTAGACCCACAGATCAAAATCGTCGCTTTGCCTACGACGCGAGTGGAGCTTCTACAAATGGCGGCAATTTTAATCTCAAAGGTGAGACGCTGCAAGAAGAAAAACTACAATCGAATGTGCAGATTCAAGGGCAGGATTTTTTAGCATCGGAAATCGATCGCTTAATTAAACTTCCGATCGATCTCGAAAAAGGTCGCGTGAATGGCAACGTTAACGTCAAACTGAGAGGCGACGATCGTCCGTTAGCCACGGGAACGGCAGACTTTAAAGACGTGACGATGAGAGTACCGCAACTCCCACAAGTCTTCACCAACGCTGCGGGAAACTTACAGCTAGACGGGACGCAAATCACCCTAGAGAAAGTCACAGCGTCTCTCGGTAAAATTCCGCTGTTGGCAAATGGGACGGTTGACACCGAAAAAGGGTTCAATGTAGCGGCACAAGTCAAAGCCGTTAGAGTTGAAGATTTTCTCAAAACCTTTGCGATCCAGTTACCGTTTTTGGCATCCGGTGAAGTTCGAGCCAACACCAAACTGACAGGGACCATCGACAAGCCAGTTTTGACCGGAACTGCAACCAATACAAAAGTTGCTAAGCTCGATCGCGTCGATCTCAGCAAAGCCAGCGCAGATTTCAAACTCGATGCCAGTGCGCTTATTTTGGCAGTCACGAATATTCGAGCAACGCCTACAGCCGGGGGGCAAGTTGTTGGTGCAGGACAAATCAATTTGAATGAACCCCGATCGCTCGACCTCAAGTTTCAAGCGACCAACGTGCCGGGAGATTCGATCGCTCGACTTTATAACAACGGTACCGCTCCGCCGATCACCGTCGGGCGAGTCAACGCCCAAGCTCGGATTTCTGGCGCGATCGACAATGTCCAGACTGTCGCCCAGTTTCAAGCACCCGAAGCGACTTATCCCACGACTGGAGAAGTGGCACTCGTAGGCAGCAATGGCTTTTTAAGAAATGTGGTGGCTCAAGTCGCTGGAGGCACCGTGATTGCAAATGCTCGCAGTGTGGGCGATCGCTGGCAAGGAACCGTTCAAGCTGCCGGAGTGCAAGCCAGTCGATTTGTGCCCCAAGTGCAAGGATTGGTGAGCGGCAATTTCAACCTGGCGGGTACGACGAGTTCGTTTCAGTTAGCAGATATTCAGGCAAGAGGGCAAGCGCGGCTGACCGAAGGTAGTAGCATCGTTAACGCTCAAATTGCCTCTAATGCGGGACTTTGGACAGCCCAAGTGCAGGGAGGCGGCGTTCAACTCAACCGCTTCTCACCCGATCTGCGCGGTTTATTGAGCGGCGATATTGCTCTTGCTGGCAATGTGAACGCGTTAACACCCTCGGCGATTCGAGCCGATGGACAGGTGCGATTGTCAGAAGGCATCTCGCTGATTGAGCAACCGATCGTCGCTCAAATCCAGTGGGATGGGCGTGAAGTCAACATCCAACGCGCTACGGCTCCCGGTTTTAGCGCCAATGGCTCAATTTTGGCAAACCTGGACGGGACCCCCCAAATTACAGCCCTCGATCTCAACATCAAAACCACCAATTACGCCCTCGCCTCTTTGCCGATTCCCCGTCCTCCGGTGACTGATTTAACGGGTCGCGTCGATCTGACCGGCAGACTCACGGGCACCCCTGCCGCCCCAAGCGTAGTCGGAGATGTGACAGTGCGAGGACTCTCGCTCAACGGCATCGCGTTTGATCCCGTTCTCAATGGCAATTTGCGGCTAGTCCCCAGTCAAGGTTTTAGCGTCAACGTCATCGGGAGGCGCGATCGTGTCGCCCTCGCTCTCAGTCCCAACTACAAACCCATTTCCCTCAATGTGAGACGAGGAGACGCAACCGTGATCGGCACCGCTCAAGGCAATATTTTCCGCGTTGCCGTGAACCAGTTGCCGCTCGATGGTTTGACGATTCCCGGTGTGCAACTCGCGCGGCTAGGCACTTTGGGCGGTCAACTCTCTGGTAACCTAAACATCGACACCGATCGCCTTCAGGTGATTGATGGAGCGTTAGCGGTCGCCAATCCGCGCATCGGCGCATTTCAGGGATCGCAGATTCAAACCCGATTTGTGAACAATGACAAGGTGATTCGCTTTGCGGAGACCAGTTTGCAGAGCGGCAACAGTCGCTACACGCTGGCGGGTAACTTAGATCTGCGTGCCAGCCCCCGCTTTGATGGAAAAGTGGCGATCGCTCAAGGCAATCTCGAAGATATTTTCAAAACCCTGCAAGTGTTCCGTCTAGATGATTTTTCACGAGGGTTTGAGGCACCTACCTATGGCAAGGCGGCAGATGTGATTCCTGTAGCGGTGGGGTTGCCTCAAGCTCCGCTCTTAGATCAACTGCGGCGTTTTTCTGAAATCAACGCCGTACTGCGTCAGGTGGGTAATCAGCGTCAAAACCTGACGATTCCAGAATTAGCAGACGTGCGCGGCATCTTTAACGGCACTATCAGCGTTGCAGCATCTCTACAAACCGGAGTCAGCGCCGAGTTTGACTTGCAGGGGCAAAATGTCGAGTGGCGACCCTACCCTGCCTTTGCAGAAGTGTCACAAAATCAGGTGACGCAAAACCCCAATCGAGTCTTGCGCGCCGAGCAAGTAATTGCTAGAGGCAGCTTTGCAGATGGGGTCGTCAATCTGCTGCCCTTGCGCCTCCAATCAGGGCAGTCGTTTATCAATTTCTCTGGCAATTTGGGGGGCGCAAACCAATCGGGGCAACTTCAAATCGCCAATGTGCCGATCGAAGAACTGAATAATTTCTATCCGCTCCCGATCGGTGTGAGTGGCAAACTCGATGCCACCGCTACACTGTCGGGCACTCGCGATAACCCCTTTGCGATCGGAGAAATTACGCTTGCAGACGGCGATCTCAACGGCACTCCGATTCAGTCAGCAATGGGCAGTTTTAACTATGCCAACGCTCGACTCAATTTTGGCAGCAACGTTACTATCTCAGGACCCGAACCGATTCGCATCGCTGGAGACATTCCCCTCAAGCTGCCTTTCTCGTCGGTCTTTCCTAACAGCAATCAGGTTAGTTTGACGCTAAATGTCAAAAATGAAGGGCTGGCGCTGTTAAATCTGCTGACTCCCCAAGTCGCGTGGAAAGGCGGGACTGGGCAGGTCGACCTGCAAGTCAGTGGCACCTTGTTGCAGCCCAACGTCACTGGCTCTGCGGTGGTTGCCAACGCCACGATCGCGGCTCAAGCACTTCCCGAACCGTTGACTGGCGTGAATGGCACAATTCGATTTTTGCGCGATCGCATCCATGTTGAATCACTGCAAGGTCAGTTCAGCAAGGGGCAAGTCTCAGCTCAAGGCGTGTTGCCAATCTTTTCGACGCTAGAAGCCACTGATCCTGATCTCAACAAACCGCTAGCGGTCGCACTCAATCAGATCTCTCTCAACCTCAAAGGCATCTATCAGGGCGGCGTAAACGGCAACGTCGCGGTGACTGGAACTGCCCTCAGCCCCCAAGTTGGCGGCGAGATTCGCTTAACGGATGGACAGGTGCTGCTTTCAGATGAAACGACAGCAACCAGTGGGGCAGCAGCGACACCAGACGTTAGTCAAGCCGGAAATGAGCCAGCCATCGAGTTTAAAAACTTAAGCTTAGAACTGGGCGATCGCGTCCGAGTGACGCGTGCTCCGATCATCAATTTCCTCGCCAAGGGTAGCTTAAGCGTCAACGGAACGTTCAACAACCTTGAACCCGACGGCGTAATTAGTCTGACTTCAGGACAGGTCAATCTCTTCACCACTCAGTTTGTCTTAGCACGAGGCTATCGTCAAACGGCACGATTTACACGAGCGCAAGGACTTGACCCCACGCTCAACATTCGCCTCATTGCCTCAGTACCCGAAGTCACCCGCAACCGCGTCTCAACCGGAAACGAATCGGGCGAAGTTCGCGATGATTCTCTGCTAGCAACGAGCTTGGGTTCGCTACAAACGGTTCGTGTTCAGGCAAGAGTGGCAGGACCTGCCAGCCAGTTGTTTGACAACTTAGAACTGACCAGCAGCCCCAGTCGCAGTCAAAATGAGATTATCGGGCTGATCGGCGGGAGCTTTGTCAACACTCTCGGTCGCGGCGGCAGCACCCTCGGAATCGCTAACCTAGCAGGATCTGCCCTGCTGACCAACGTTCAAGGGTTTATCGGCAATGCTTTAGGATTTGGTGAGTTTCGTCTCTTTCCCAGTGTGTTGAACAACGAGCGGAGGGGCAACTCTACTCTGGGTCTCGCCGCCGAATTAGGAGTAGACATCACTCCTCGTCTGTCTACTTCTATCTTGCGAGTGTTAACGTCAGAGCAGCCTACCCAACTTAGCATCCTGTATCGGCTTAACAATCGACTGATTCTACGCGGTGCGACTGATTTTTCTGGAGACAGCCGCGCAGTGTTTGAATATGAGGCGAGATTCTGAACGGGTGATTAGACGATCGCCTGCAATTGCTGAACAAGCTGCTGCGATTTCACAACGCCCTCAATCTTCTGCACAGGTTTTCCTTGCTTAAAAACCACCAGCGTTGGCAAGGCGTGAATCTGATATTGAGTCGCTAAATCAGGATAATTATCGACGTTGATCTTGACGATTTTGATTTGCTGCTTCATCTCATTGTTGACTTGCTCTAAAATCGATGCCATCAGTTGACAAGGACCGCACCAAGGAGCATAAAAATCAACCACTAGCGGCACTTCAGACGTGGAGAGTAATTCTTGAAAACTGCCAAATTCCTGTTTAGCTGCCATTTCAATACCTTATGTTGCAAGGATTCCTTAAGCCTAGCGCTTGGATGAAATTTCGGAGTCAACCGTTAGAAAGTTTTGGGTTTTGAGATCCATGGGTGAGGAAAGTCGATCGAACCATCCTAACTGTGTTTTTGTATGGGACGGATTATGGGACGTTGCAAAATCGGCGGAGACGTTCCACCGGAACGTCTCTACAGGGTTAGGGAATCCAGCGTCGATCGCATTCGTAGTTAACCTTCCGCGTCCCGCAATTCAACAATTAATCGGGTCAATTGATGGCTATCAGCTTTATAGACTTCGCCGCAAAAGTGACAGATCGCTTCTGCACCTTCGTCCTTCTCAATCATGTCTTGCAGTTCTGCCTCACCCAAAAGTTTTAAGGCTCCTAACACTCGATCGAACGAGCATCCACAGTGAAACCGCACCATTTGCGTTTCTGGCAGAATCTCTAACCCTAAATCGCCTAACAAATCTTCAAAGATCATCGGCAGAGTTTTACCCGCTTGCAGCAGAGGCGTAAACCCTTGCAGTGATTCAATTCGAGATTCGAGCAGGGCGACTAGCTCGTCGTCGATCGCCGCTTTTGGCATCACCTGAATTAAGATGCCCCCAGCAGCCGTTACGCCATCTGCCCCTACAAACACGCCCAACACCAGCGCAGAAGGCGTTTGCTCAGAGCTTGCTAAATAATTCGTGAGGTCGTCGCCAATCTCACCCGATACTAATTCAACCGTGCTGGAATAAGGATAGCCGTAGCCCACATCGCGGACAACGTAGACATAGCCATCTTGCCCGATCGCGCCCCCGACATCGAGTTTGCCTTTGGCATTGGGCGGCAATTCCACCTCTGGGTGATCCACATAGCCGCGCACAGTGCCGTCTAATCCCGCGTCTGCCAAAACACCACCTAACGGTCCGTCGCCCCGGACTCGAATATTCACCCGCGATTCTGCTCGCTTCATGCTCGACGCTAGCAGCAGCCCCCCTGCCATCGTCCGCCCTAGAGCTGCCGTTGCCACATACGAGAGCTTGTGTCGCTGTCGCGCTTCCTCAGTGAGTCGAGTCGTAATCACGCCCACAGCCCGGATGCCTCCGTCAGCCGCAGTTGCCCGTATTAACTGATCAGCCATGAAAAAACCTTACATTTCTTAACGAGTTCTGTCTCTATTCTAGAATGTTCCTTTTGCCATCGCCGAGTTAAGAAGGACGATCGCTCCCCATCTGCACGGAGGCGGTAACAAAGCGCTATCATAACGTTTGTCACAACAGGTCTCAGTATGGCAAGGCAACGTTCATTACTACTGTTCATCCTGGCTTTGGTTGCTGTCGCGATCTTCGTCATCGTCAAGGTTCCCATGAAGCTGGGATTGGATTTGCAAGGGGGTTCACAGTTAACGATTCAGGTGAAGCCCACGGCAGAGATTAAAAAAATTACCTCGCGTGAACTCGAAGCTGTTCAGCGTGTGATTGAAGGACGAATTAATGGCTTGGGCGTGTCTGAGCCTGTTGTGCAAACCGTCGGAGATGACCAGATTTTGGTGCAGTTGCCCGGAGTCAGTGACCCGCAACAAGCCGAGCGGGTTCTGGGAGGCACTGCCCAGCTTGAATTTAAAGCGCAGAAGGCAGGAACCGAAGCAGGATTACAAATCGAGCAGCAATATCGTCAAGAGTTAGTTGCCAAACAAACCGACTTGAGAAAAGCACGCGACCAAGCCGCGATCGACGACAACCAATCCAAACTGAAAGCAACCGACCAAAAAATCAGCACGCTCTTCGAGTCTTCAGGCATCACGGGGAAAAATCTCAAAGATGCGTTCCCAGAAACGTCAGCCAATTCAAATGGTTGGAGTGTGGCGATTCGGTTTGATCAAGAGGGCGGCGAGAAATTTGCGACTCTGACCAAAAATCTAGCAGGCACCGGACGCAGTTTAGGCATCTTTCTCGACAATGGGCTGATTAGCGCTCCCAATGTGGGCGTAGAGTTTGCTCAAACAGGCATCACAGGCGGCGGCGCAACCATCACAGGGCGATTCACCGCAGAGCAAGCTAATGACCTCGCCGTACAGCTTCGGGGAGGTGCCTTACCCATTCCGGTCGAGATTATTGAGAACCGCACCGTTGGCGCAACCTTGGGACGCGACAGCATTCAGCGCAGCATTTATGCAGGCATTGGCGGTTTAACGTTAGTGCTAGTGTTCATGGTGCTTTATTATCGATTGCCCGGAGTGATCGCCTCGATCGCCCTAGTCATTTACTCACTTCTCACATTCGCGGCATTCGATTTGTTGGGTGTGACATTAACCTTGCCGGGGATTGCTGGATTCATTCTCAGCATCGGGATGGCAGTCGATGCCAACGTGCTAATTTTTGAACGCACTCGCGAAGAACTGCGCGCTGGAAAGACGCTGTATCGATCGGTCGAAGCGGGCTTTTTCCGCGCTTTCTCTAGCATTCTCGATAGCAACGTCACGACCTTAATTGCGTGTGGGGCACTGTTTTGGCTCGGTGCCGGATTGGTGAGAGGCTTTGCTCTGACGCTGGCGCTGGGAGTCGTGGTGAGTATGTTTACCGCCCTCACCTGTAGCCGCACCCTGTTGCTAGCCGTTCTGGGAATTCAAGGACTTCGCAAACCAGAACTGTTTTGCCCCAATCTACCCGCAAAGACTTCGGAGGTCGCGTTATGAAACTGCAAGTGATTCGCCAACGGGCAATCTGGTGGACGATTTCCTCAACGATTATCATTGCAGGCATCATCTCGATGCTGATCTCATGGAAGCAAATCGGTGCGCCTTTGCGTCCGAGTTTAGATTTTGTGGGAGGGACTCGTCTGCAAATCGAACTCGATTGCACTCAGCCTAATAATTGCGACAAGCCGATCAATTTAGATGCCGTGCGATCGGTGCTTGACGCTCAAGGTTTAGGCAGCAGCAGTGTTCAAGTTGTGGGATCAGAACAGCGAGCGGTTTCAATTCGCACGGTGACTTTGAATGTGGATCAGCGATCGAAACTTCAAGCCGATTTAGCTGCAAAAGTCGGCAAATTTAATCCTAAAACAACCCAAATTGATACCGTCGGTCCAACCTTAGGAAAGCAGCTTTTCTCATCGGGTCTGCTGGCACTGATTGTCTCATTTGTGGGCATTGCAATCTATCTCAGCTTTCGATTTCAGCTTGATTATGCGGTGTTTGCGATCGTCGCTCTGGTTCACGACATTCTGATCACGGTCGGCATCTTCTCCATTTTTGGGTTAGTGCTGAATATGGAAGTAGATAGTTTATTTATCGTGGCACTGCTGACGATCGTCGGATTCTCAGTTAACGATACGGTGGTAATTTACGATCGGGTGCGAGAAACGATCGTCCTGAATCCTGGTCGTCATATTGATGATGTTGTAGACGATGCGGTGAATCAGACGCTAACGCGATCGATCAATACAACGCTGACAGTGTTGCTAACGCTCGTTGCCCTCTTCTTTTTTGGAGGAGAGACGTTGAAAACGTTTGCTCTAGCCCTGATTATCGGCTTCACAATGGGGGCTTACTCTAGCATCTTCATTGCAAGTACGCTGCTGGCACTGTGGCGAGCACGCAGTGGAAACGCGGTCGTGGGATCACCAGAGCAGGTAAATAGCTAAATTTATGAGCGATCGACCCTCGGAGGTGCCTGAAACAGACCCAACGTTTCAGGCGGCAGTGCAGAGACTTCATCGACTGACAGTTTATGGTAGATGGCTGACGGTTCTGGGGCTGTGGCTGACGGTTGGAAGCTTGAGCCTCTGGAGTTTGCGCTATCCAATTTCGCTGCTTCAAGATTATTTTACCTGGGCGGCGGTGCGCTGGGGAATTGTCTTTCAACCCCTACCTGCGCTGGGTTTAGGGCTTTGTGTGGCGATGACGATCGCGGTTCTTGTCTGGCAAAGCCGCAATATTTTGGTCGGGTTGCCCAGATCAGAACGTCAGCGATTAGAAAAGCAGGTACTCAAGATTCGTGAGCAAGGGTCTAGCCATCCCTTATGGAAATGGGTTTATCCATCAAAATAATTCATCGCAACCTAGAGACGTTTGATGGAACGTCTCCGCAAGATGGTGCGATCGCGACTGGGTGCTTACCTCGAATCAAGTGATGTTGGGAGTTGTTTCGAGGATGAGTGTTGGGTAGAGGCACTTTGCTGTGCTGTCTGATGGATAAACTCACGCTAAGATCGACGTAGTGCTTTGCTATAGCTTCTCTAATGGTTCAATACACGCTCGCTCAAAGTCCCGAAGTCATTCTTACTATTCCGGGTAAAGATTCGATAAAAGCCCGTGAAAAGGCAATGGATCAACTCATGGAACTGATGGATGATGGCAAACTCCCGACTGATCTCACAGATGGGTTCAGTCCGAAACAGTTTATTGAAGTCAAAGATCCAGGCACGATCGCTCCTGGAGACGAAGATTCGCTCAATCAAGCAGTCCAGATTCTTAGCAGTCTTGCGACGCTGAAGCTAAAAGCTCAAGAGTCTCGCGCCGAGGCACTCCAAGTCCGCGAACAGCTTGATATTTTGTTCTCTGATGATCTCGTTAGCGAAGAAGAAGTTACTCAGCTAAAGGATGGCTTCAAAGTCCTCAAAGCCTATGCTCAAGTCAACTTGCGCTATCGGGAGGCGCGCACCCAGGCTGAAGGAGCTCGTGCAGTGTTAGACAAAGCGCTGCAATCACCAGAGCCAGAGTCAAAGTCTCAAAAAGGCAAAGGATGAGGCTAACTCTCTGATAAGATCTAGAACTTTTGAGAGTGGAATATTATGATAAAGATATCTTAAAAAAACTATACCTAAATCCCGTGACTGTAGAACAACTTCCGATATCGGTTCCCTTCGAGACGCAAACCTGGGAATGGCAAGGGCATCAAATTCACTATGCGTCTGTTGGAACTGGGCAACCTTTGGTGTTGATTCATGGCTTTGGGGCATCGATCGGGCATTGGCGCAAAAATATTCCTGTTCTTGCTGCTGCCGGATATCAGGTTTTTGCCCTCGATTTGCTAGGGTTTGGGCGCTCTGCCAAACCTGCCCTAGAGTACACGCTAGAAATTTGGGTAGAACTGATTCGCGACTTTTGGGCAGCAAAGATTCAGCGCCCTACAGTATTTGTCGGCAACTCGATCGGAGGTCTAATCTGCCTGATGATTCTCGCAGAGCACCCCGAAATTTCGGCGGGAGGAATTCTGCTCAACTCAGCCGGAGGACTGAATCACCGCCCCGACGAATTAAACCTGCCATTGCGGTTTGTGATGGGCAGTTTTGCCAAACTGGTCAGTTCTAAAGCGTTGGGATCGTGGCTATTTAATCGAGTTCGTCAAAAAGCTCGAATTCGTGGCAGTCTCAAACAGGTCTATAAAAACCCTGAAGCCATTACGGATGAATTAGTAGATTTGCTGTACGCTCCTTCTTGTGATCCTGGTGCTCAAGCCGTGTTTGCGTCTATTTTGACCGCCCCCGCCGGACCTAGACCCACCGAGTTGCTGCCCCGTATACAGGCTCCGCTTCTAGTTCTTTGGGGAGAAGCCGATCCATGGACTCCGATCTCCGGATCACAAATTTATCAACAACTGACCCAAACCCACGATGTTCAGTTTGTCGGAATTCCTAACACGGGGCACTGTCCTCACGATGATCGACCTGACGTGGTTAATCCTTTGATTCTTAACTGGCTCAAAAAAATAGAGCATTAGGCATCATTGCCCTTAATTTTACTGAGCTTGTAGGATTTGGGAGATTTCACGCAACCTTCATATTTGATAGAAGGATACGCTCGTTGAAGTGAAGGTTAGTAAGCTATGGCTTAAAACCTAGCTAAGACGAGATTGAGGGCGACAGATGAATGACCGACATGAGCACAACGGTCAGAAAGTGGGGATGGGCAGAGAATTTGAGACTATCCCCCCTCCTGATTCTGACCGCGCCGAACCATTCAAGCCGCCTGAAAATAGTGAGCAGTGCTTTAAAGGTTTAGACGATCGTCAGCCAGAAGCTGATCGGCTTTTAAGACAGGGAGCTAGCCAACATCGGGCAGGGCAAACTGAATCGGCTCTGCACTCTCTTCAACAGGCACACAGCCTTTATTTGGAGATTGAAGACCAGGCAGGAGCCGAAAAAGCGTTGAGTAGCTTAGGGCTAATCTTCTATGGTATTGGGGAATATGATCAGGCGATCGACTATTCGCAGCGCAGTCTCACCGTTGCCGAAAGGGTCAAAAATTATCTCAGCACCGTAAATCTGTTAGGGACGTTGGGCAATGCCTATCGACACTTATCCAATCACCAAAAAGCGATTGAGTGTCAGCAGCAGAGTCTTGATCTCGCACGAGAAATTCACGATCGACGCGGAGAAATGGCAGCCTTAAATAATCTAGGACTCGCCCACAAAGCTTCTGGTCATCATCAACAGGCGATCGACTCCCAACAACAGGCGTTAATGATTGCCCAAGAACTGCACGAGCGACGAATTGAGGGGCAGATCCTCAAGAACTTGGGGAATGCCTTTTATGCAATCAAAGACTATTTGCACGCGATCGATCACTATAAGCAGTGTTTAGACCTGGCAAATGAAACCGGCGATCGTCGTCTAATCGGGCAGATCCTTCGCAACTTAGGCAACGCTTGCTATGCAACAGACGATCACTCAGGAGCGATTATTTATAACCAGCAGCGTTTGATTTTCGCTCAAGAAGCCAGTGATCAACGAGCCGAAGAGCAGGCATTGGGGAGCTTGGGAGTTTCCTATAATGCCTTGGGGCAAGCCAATCTTACACTCGCTTGCTATCAGCAGCGTCTTATCCTCTCTCGCCAACTTCAGGATCAATATCTCGAAGAACAGGTTTTAGGCATGTTAAACGTGGTGTGTTATGAGCAAGGAGACTATAACAAAGCGGTGCAATATTCCCAAGAGCAGTCAGAGCTTTTAAAGCAAAGACTCTTAGCGTCCGATCGCTGAGGCGGTCTGGGTAGGCGCGATCGCGTGTTCCTGTGCAGTGGGTATGAGTGTCCAACCTGCTTGTCGGAGGCGCTGATAAGTTGTCCAACCTTTAGACGCTCCAGGGATCATTAAATCAGGAACTCGATAGTGAGGGAACGCGCTGTAGGGCTGCCAGGGTCTATTGGCATGTTCTCTCAGGTGCAGAATCTTATTTCCACCGCCTAAGCCCGTCAGCCAACACATTTGTCCATTCATAATTCTTCTTTTTAAAGTATTCAACCAATTTTTTCTGACTCCGCTCACTCAACTTGCGTCAAAGACTGAGTGAAATTTTTGGGTCTTATAAGCGTGTAGTCTGAGCGTTATCCCAAACTTCACAGGTCATCGATCAGATTACACCCAGAATATGTAAATCTTTGTTAAAGTGAATTGATAAAAGAACAGACTTGTGCAATCGAAGAAATAATCTAAAGAGATAGAGAGAAATCTATCGTTTGCGGGAGAAGTTGTAGAATCTACTGAGTAGGAGGGGCATTTAGCTTGAGGGTGACGATTTATCCGGTCAACCTACGGAGAAGCTCGGATGTAATTTTAGAAGAATTTAAGTATCAATCGTATACCGCGTTAAACTCTGGTGTTAAAAAAGCGGTGGTTCAACAAAGGCAAACGGCGATCGAGGGCTTAAAACCTTGAAGATCAAAGCTTTCTTTTCAGGCTCGAAATCTTACGCAGAGGGCTGCAAACTCCATGCCAGTTGCAAAATTTATGGCTGTCCTTTCACAAAGGTCATTTGTGCTTGAGCCTTTGTTTCTCATCTAAGTAGCAACCTTTACCCTGCCCTTTCCCAATCTTCTTATGACTTCACTAGTCGCCCCAGAGATGTCTCTCTATGAGTTAGCGGCTAACTCTGAGCAGACCCCTTTTGCTCTCCAAGTTAGTCCGGCTACCTTCAAGTCGATGATGGGTAACTTGCTCGATCTATTGATTGAGCAGCGTATTTCTGCCGTAGTTTGGGCAAAGGTGCCTCGTGGTAAAGTCTGGCAAACCGAACTCGATCGCTACTGTGAGCTTGACGACCTTCCTCAAGCCGTTTACTTATTAAAAAATCAGCGAGAAGAAGCATCTGAGGAGAGCAGCCTTCAGCTATCTGATCAGAGTGAGCATCATTTCGTAGAGCATTCCCTCGTTCATGAGATCGCCCTGGCTCCTGAAGGTCAGCTTAAACGCGAATATTTTTTGCTCGTTTGGTCAGAGCAGTTTTGCTGTTTACTGATGGCGCACCGTTCTCGATCAGCTCAAGCCGCGATCGAGCCTTCAGTTAATGGGCAAGAAGAGTCTTCTGACAAAAAGCAGTTACTGAATGTTCTATTCTCGTTGGATCAAGCAATGATCCAGCAGTTTCTGGCTCAGTTGAGTTTAGAATTACCAACCGCTTTAAACGGGTCTACCGACAAACGGGCACCCTGGGAGACCTTGATCAATCAGATTCAACCCGCCGCTTTACATGTAGGACTGATTGGACAGATTTTCACCAAGCAAATTCAGCGTCAAGATGAACTCTGGCAGCGATCGACCACCTATCGCAAACAGGCAGAACTCGCCTCGCTGCTACAACTGCAAAATGAGGAACTGTTAACAGCAATTCGGTTAAAAGATGAATTTCTCAACAACGTTGGACAGGAGTTGAGAACGCCTTTGACCAACATGAAAACGGCAATGACGCTGCTCAATTCGCCGAATCTCAAGCCGCCTCAAAAACAGCGATATATGGATTTGCTGGTGAAGGAGTGCGATCGTCAAAGCACTCTAATTACGAGTCTGCTCGACTTGGTGAGCCTTGATCAGATGGCAGAACAAACCACGATTCAGTCTCTCAAACTGAGCGATGTCGTGCCGGGAGTCGTCAGCACCTATCAGCCCTTGGCAGAAGAAAAAGGTGTGAAATTGGCTTATACGGTGCCAGAAGGCTTGCCGCCAGTGGCGTGTCTGAGTATGTGGCTCAAGCAGATTGTCATCAACCTCCTGCATAATGGGGTCAAATTTACTCCGAGAGGTGGACAGGTTTGGGTGCGAGCAAAACAGCAGGGTGATTATGTGCAGCTTGAGTTTCGCGATACGGGGATTGGCATTGCAGCAAGCGAGATTCCTAAAATCTTCGATCGCTTCTATCGAGTACGTCAAGCGATCGAAGAAGACACAGGGGGATCAGGGTTGGGGTTGACGATTGTTCAACAACTCTTGCTGCACTGTGGCGGCTCAATCTCAGTCAAAAGTCGAATTAGTGAAGGGTCTACGTTTAATGTGTTGTTTCCGATCTATCGGAAACAAGTCGAGAAGGAAGATCTGTGAGAATTTTGAGGTTTGCAGTGAGTCCCTCGGTTGAGAACAGTGAGACTATTGAAGAGCGGACTCGATCACTCAAATCTCATTATCGTTATGACTATCTTGATCACCCTTAATGCCGAGCAGATTAATACGTTAGATCTTTCTCCCGCGATCGCCACGATCAATCCACTGCTGTCGAAAATTCTTGCCCACGAGCATCAGCTTCAATTTACGATCGAGTATCCCCTTGAAGCCGATGACCCTAGAGAGTTGTCCGAGATTCCAGAGGTGCGTCTGTGGTTTATTCGATTGGATGTGCTGTATCCCTGGCTGCCGTTTTTGCTCGATTGGAAAGCTGGGGAATTAGGGCGCTATACGGCGATGCTGGTGCCTCATCAGTTTCATCCCAAAGAAGGGATTCAATACAATCCAGAGGCGCTAGAGATTTTTGTGATGAACAAAACATTTGTGCTGATGAATTGGCTGAAGCAGCAAGGCATTGAGAGCAAATCACGCCTTAAATCGCTGACTCAAATGTTGGGCTATGAGTTAGATGATGCGTTTTTTGATGTATTGGTCGGAAATTAATGACGGACTTCAATCTGCACACTCTACCCGGAATGGTTGCTATGTCTTCTAAGCTGGTGACGATCGCCCTCGCAACGACTCTGTTTGCTAGCTCGATCGCGTTTAACGTCAATGCCCGGACTTGTGAAAATACCTGTCCTGCTCCAGTGCTTCAGTTCACACCGGGGCAGCGCATTAAAGTGCAAGTGTTAAACCGCACCGAGAACCGAGTCGAGATCGAGAAGGTGGCGGGCACTCAACCGCTCTCGATTTCACCAGGGCAACAAATCGAATTTGAGCGAGACAGCAGCACCAATCCCAATCTCTCTGTGGTGTTTTGGGATATCACGTCGTTGGCGATCAAATCGTCTCTTTCTAAACCCAACCCCAACACCTTGCGAATCGAACTCAAATCAGAACGCAATTATCCACCGGGCG
This sequence comes from Phormidesmis sp., assembly GCA_965277365.1. GTDB lineage: Bacteria > Cyanobacteriota > Cyanobacteriia > Leptolyngbyales > Leptolyngbyaceae > Phormidesmis_A. The sequence goes on from CBDICO010000013.1 coordinate 1,094,378, forward strand.
ATCGCTCTGTTTACATTCACAATGATGGTCGAGTCGAAGTTTTCTAAAGGGCTAAAAATTTCGACCGTTTGCCCATCTATGTCTGTAAGATAATCTGAGTCTTTTTGGATCGATCGCCTGTGTTAGAGCTTCCTGTTTCTCGATCGAGTTTGTCTCCCCGTGCTACGATTCCTGATCAACGTTGGAATATTTTTGCGAGTCAGGCAGAACGGGCTGAACAACTGGCTCAAACGACGGGGTTGTCTCCCTTATTGACTCAGGTGTTGCTCAATCGCGGCATCGAAACCCCAGAGCAGGTCAAGGTTTATTTAGATCCTGACTCTCAAGAGTTGCCCTCGCCTTTAGAAGACTTTCCCGATCTGCCGATTAGTTTAGAATTGTTGATCAACGCCATTAATCAACGTCAGCGGATCGCCATTTGCGGAGACTATGATGCAGACGGCATGACCAGTACGGCGCTGCTGCTGCGGGCGCTGCGGTTTTTGGGAGCGCGAGTTGATTATGCAATCCCCAGTCGGATGAATGAAGGCTATGGCATCAATGAGCGAATCATTGAAGACTTTCACGAAGAAGGCGTTTCGCTCATTCTCACGGTCGATAACGGCATTGCGGCTCACAAACCGATCGCCAGAGCGCGAGAACTCGGATTAGCCGTGATCATCACCGATCACCATGATTTGCCTCCAACCTTACCCGATGCAAACGCGATCCTCAACCCCAAACTGATTGCCGAAACGTCTCCCTATCGAAGCATGGCAGGAGTCGGGGTCGCTTACGTTTTGGCGCTGTCATTGGCACAAAGCTTTGACCAAACGCGAGAACTGCGAGACATCTTACTCGAACTCTTTACCCTGGGAACGATCGCGGATCTTGCTCCACTATTAGGCGTAAATCGTCGCTGGGTAAAACGCGGCTTACAGCTATTGCCAAAGTCCAAACTGGCAGGCGTTCAGGCACTCATTCAAGTCGCGGGATTAAGCGGTGAGAAGAATCTCAAACCAGAAGCGATCGGGTTCCGCTTAGGTCCTCGCATTAACGCAGTTGGTCGGTTAGCTGATCCTCAAATTGTGATTGAACTGTTGATCACAGACGACGATGGTGTTGCTTTAGAACAGGCAATGAAGTGCGAACAGATTAACAAACAGCGTCAGCAACTCTGCGAACAGATTGAGCAAGAAGCGATCGAGGCATACGAACAAGGGACATTGGATGCTAAGGACGATCGAGTGTTGCTGCTCGTGCGACCGGGCTGGCATCACGGCGTAATCGGCATTGTGGCATCTCGATTAGTCGAGCGCTATGGCGTTCCGGTGTTTATCGGCACTTATGAAGACGAAGCCCAGCAGCACATTCGCGGGTCAGCCCGCAGCATTCCAGAGTTTCACGTCTTTGAGGCATTGGAATTCTGCAAAGATCTGATGATCAAATCTGGCGGACATAAAGCAGCCGGAGGCTTTTCGTTTGCGGCGAGTCAATTGGGTGCGATTCAATCGCGCCTCCGCACCTTTGCTCATCAGTCTCTCAAAGTCAACCATCTCAAGCCGTTAGTTACAGTAGACGCTCAAGCGAATCTCAATCAAATCGATTTAAGTTTTTATACTCAAATTGATGCCCTTCACCCGTGCGGCATGGAGAATTCCGATCCTGTTTTTTGGACTCCTAACGTTCGCATTAGTGATCAAAAATTGATTGGCAAAGGGCATCTCAAATTAATGGTGTGTCAAGAAGGTTTGGCAGCAGATGAATTTGCTGTCGATCGTAAACTGACCGCGATCGCGTGGCGTTGGGGCGAATATTATCCCTTTCCCAAACATTTAGATATTGCCTATCGAGTCAGAACCAATGAGTGGAACGGCGATGTTTCGGTGCAGCTAGAAATTATTGGGGTGAGGTTGCCATCTCAGTCTCCAAAGTCTGGCATTGAGTTTTCCCACAGTCAGCGCACCTATACTTGCACGATCGTGGAGCGAAACGGCACCAAAGAACTCAGAATTCGCAACTTTAAAGGTGAGATTTTAGCGATTCAAAAAGGTCAGAGAATTGGAACGTTAGGCAAAACTTCCCAAACATCCAAAGAGATAAACGTGTCTCAGCCGCAGTTTTATCACTTGATCAAAGCTGCAATGCAGGCATTAGAAGAGACTTAAAAATTCTGGCGCTGCTAAATATTACCCTTACCCCCAACCCCTCTCCGGCGGAGAGGAGAGCGAGAAATCTTGTTCCCTCTCCGGCGGAGAGGGCTAAGGTGAGGGCAAATTTCTTGATTCATAGCCAGCAGCAACGCCGAAATTCTTTCTGTCGGCAATCAGATTCAACCCATAAACATGAAAAAGCCCGATCGTACGATCGGGCTGTGGAGCTACTCTCTCTTAAACCTGATGAAACTTTATCTGATTAGCTGAGAACGCTTGCTCTCGCTAAATCACAATACGGGAACTTTTTGGCTGTGAATCTGTTTGCAACCCTTTAGAGGTTGCCATTCCGAAACGCCAGCAAGAAAATCACAACCGGACCCGCAATCACAACTGCCGCTAGCATTGATAGCTGAGCAATAATCTCAAAATTAATATTGCTTAGAAACTCCATGTCCCCTCCCAAACAAGCCTGATAACATCTAAACCAAAGCTGCAATAGTTAATATCTTATCGGTACGATCGCACCTTTCTTAAAGAACTTTACAAAACTCTAAAAAACTTAAATCACAGTCCCCTTTGCCCGTGATGGTTTGTTAGAGTGAGTTACTCATTCCTCTGAATAGTTTCCCACATTCTCGATCCCCTTCAGCGCAAATCTGAGGCGAGATCTTTACTCCAACTTCTGAACCCTATGGCAACTTGGCTTTGTGTAAAACAGTGTGGGGCTTGCTGTCACCTCGACCCTAGCGATCGCCCCGATTTAGAAGACTACCTCTCTGATGAAGAACTCAACCTCTATCTCAGCATGGTCGGCGACGATGGCTGGTGCGTCAATTTCGATCATGTCAGCCGCGAATGCCAGATTTATGAGAAACGTCCTCGCTTTTGTCGCGTGGAAACCAAGACATTTGAAGAAATGTTTGGAGTCGAACCCGAAGAACTCAATGACTTCGCGATCGACTGTTGTCGTGAACAGATCGACGGCGTTTATGGCGATCGCAGTCTAGAAATGTTGCGCTTTGATCAAGCAGTTGGCATTTGAGAAGGGTTGCCAATTAGAGCAAAGTCCCAGATAATGAAAGAAATGTGAAAAGCAGTATCCATTCATGCCATCACCTAAACTTTCCGTACTCGGTCTGCCCTCCGCTCAATTGATTGATTCTGAACCCTCTGAAACCGTAGCGCTTGAGTTAGAAAGGTCGTTAAGCTCTGCCCAACCTCGCAACTGGGAATTTTGGAAGGTATTTGGCTCTACGTTTGTCACCATTTTCTTAGCAGAGTTGGGAGACAAAACTCAGGTCGCCACTCTGCTGATGAGTGCTCAATCTCAAAATCCTTGGGTTGTGTTTACAGGAGCCGCATCTGCCTTAGTTACCACGAGTCTGGTAGGCGTATTGGTGGGTCGCTGGCTCTGCACTCGCCTTTCACCCAAAACTCTTGAGACGGCAACCGGGATGCTCTTACTCGTGATCTCAGGGTTGCTGATTTGGGATGTTGCAAGAATGTAGTTAGGAGTCGGCGATGGATTGGCATCTGTTAGGGTTGAGTTTCATCACCGTTTTTTTGGCAGAGCTAGGCGACAAAAGCCAGCTTGCTGCGATCGCCCTCAGTGGCGCAAACGCTAAGTTTCCGAGAGCGGTTTTCTTAGGGACGATCGCTGCTTTAATTTTGGCAAGCTTTTTAGGTGTAATTGTGGGTGAAGGCACGGCTCAAGTGCTGCCTGCTCGACTGGCAAAAGCGATCGCCGCCGCAGGGTTTGCAGTGATGGCAATTCGGTTGCTCTGGTTTAATCGAGATACAGAATCGGCAGAATAAAAAGCCTCCGGTTTTCCGAAGGCTGAATGGAGTTCACCACATTCAATTTTCTTAGTACATTTCTGAAGGGCGATCGAGTTGCCAGTTTAGAAGAATGCCGCCGATCGTGATCTTCATCGCTTCTAACACCCAGTAGCCACCATGAAGTTGATTCATTTCAGCCGGAACATCAACGGCTGTCTGAAACCAGTTGAGATGCACGCCCAAAGAACTCATCTGAGGCGATACAAAATAAGTGCACACGAGAGTAGCTGACAGCATCAGCAGCGAGAGCCGCACACTCTGAGTCATGCGATCGCTAGAGTTAGACAACCGCTGTTGAATCAACAACCCAGTCACGACCAAAGCTGCACACACTAACTCAATCCGATTAAAAATCCAAAAAATGCTGTAGCCTGCGGGGACAAAATCGGGTTGAATCAACATTCCTGAGGCTGCCAAACTAGGCATGATTACCAAGTCTAAAAGCAAACTAGCGCTCAACCAAAATGCTAGGACGATCGTTAAGATTTTGTGCCAAGCAAGCGATTGAACTGCACCCGTTGAGAAAGCAACTTTAGAACTGACGACCATAACAAGCCTCTATATTCATCTTCTATGAATAGGTTAACAAATTCACTCTGGTTGACTTCTTAAATAGTAGAAAACTTAAAGTTTCGGCACTATTTACGATAAATAAAACTACCTGCAAACGATAAAGAACCTGACGGAAAAGTGTCAGGTTCTTTAGGTGAATATTGGAAGTCAAAATCAAATAGTTTAGGTGGACTTTAGCTGCAATTCCGTAGGTACGAAACTAGATCCATTCCTCCTTCAACAACAGACTAGACGAGCCGATAACCAAAATGTACTTTTCGGAAATTGCAGGAGTTTTGGGGGAGACACAGCCCAAAAGCAGAAGGTTTAAGAGATTGAAGAGAACCATCTCTTTGTGTCTATCTAAACATTAGCACCGCTCTATAAGAAGTGGGAGCCAATTTTAATAGATAAAGACTGAATTTAACAGAAGTTAACGCTCGCTTAGACAACGATACAAAGCAGCTCAGAAATGAATGAATTAGACTAAAACAACGAGCGATCGTGGCTCTGTTTTTTAGGTTAAACAGAAATTATTAATGATGACTCACCGCTTTGCACTATCTACAGGAGTCGCCTTTTTTGCCTTACTGGGAGCGATCGCGACTCCTCTTCAACCCAGTCAAGCTGTTCAACTGTCAGACGGAACCGTCTTCTTTACTGCGCCTCCTCGACTGGCAGGAGCCTCTACCACAAATAATTCGGTTGATGCCTGGTCAGTGACTTACTATTTCACCCTAAATCAATTAGAGAATGCTGGAGAACCCTTGCAGCGAGTGACGATCGTGCAAGATGAAGGCGGCGACACGGTAAAATTTTCACCGAGAGAAATTGAGGCATTTGAAGGAACCCGCGATCGACTCGGCGAAAAATTGCCACTGGGAGAAATCACGATCGACCGCAAAACGCGCACCGTGACCGTGAACTTCAATCCGCCTGTGCCGCCTGGAAAAACGGTTACAATCGCGCTGTCTCCCGATCGTAACCCTCTGTACGGAGGCGTTTATTTATTTGGAGTCACCGCGTTTCCGCCGGGTGAGAAAACTCACGGGCAGTTTTTAGGATATGGGCGGCTCAACTTCTATGAAGGTGGGCACAGCTTCTTTAGATGATCAAAATGTGGTGCCGTTCCAACCCCACATCGAGCCTTTCGCATCCGTAAACTCAATATAAGTCCGGTTGGTGGGAATGTTTAACGTCTGCTGAATTTGCTGACAAAAATCTTGGCTCATGGCTTTCGTCTGGGCGGGAGTCATAGAGCCAACACTTTTGACTTCGATATAGCACGTCGGGTCTGCCGTGCCACCAAACGTCATCTTGACCCCCGACTCATAGGCAGTCATCACATAAGATTCGGGTTTGTCTGTGTGTTTAGCAAGACTGGCAGACAGTTGCTTGAGCAGCGTCTCGATCGAGGCATCGGCGATCGAGGCAGACGTTTGAACTTTAATGAGAGGCATAAAACTTAATCCTGCTGTTAACCGCCATATTGCCAGCCAGTGCTTTCTAGTAGCAGAGGATTGCCCTCACGATGCACCCCTGCTGCAATCACTTCACCCACAAAAACAGTGTGGTCGCCCTTATCTACCATCCCGACTACCTGACACTCGATATAGCCTAGCGAGTCAGAAATAATCGGGCAGCCCGTCTCACCCAGATAAAACTCGACTTCTTCAAACTTATTGCCAACCCGACGCTGAGGTTTAAAGAATGTCTGTGCCATGTCTTTTTGTCCCTCTTCTAAAAGGCTGAGGGCAAAGACATTACTTGCAACGATCATGGCGTGAGATTTTGAGCCTTGCTTGACGCAGTTGACCACGAGCGGAGGCGTAAACGAACCCTGCATCACCCAACTTGCCGTAAAGCCATTAACCTCTTCTCCATCTTTGACCCCACAGACATATAGCCCATGAGGAATCTTCCGCAACATCGCCTTTTTAGCCTGTTCATCAAGCATGGGAACCTATGCCTCATTACATTTCTCTAAAGCCTACCTATTCTAGAAGGATGAGATTCAAAAATCATCCTTCTTAACCGCAAAGCCGAGACCTCTAGAGCTTAGAAGCATCGGCTTTACAGATCGTGATTGACAGAATTTGAAAGAACTAAGCCAGTCTTAGCTTTTTGCTAGGAAGGCTTGAATCTGCCTCAGTGCAGCAGGAGCAATCCGGGAAATTGCCCAACCTCCGGCAGCGAGGATCGGGAGCAAAACGATTAATATGCGAAAGTCAAAGTCCATATCAGTGTTCTCTCTTCAAAAACTTTTTAGAATTCTTACTCTCATTTTTGCTTATTTGGGCACGTTTTCAAAGCAGTTTTCTCAGCTTGTCGATCGCTGCACGTCAAAGCCCAGATCAGTACCCCTCCCAGCATGAACGAGTGCTAACTTTTCGTAATGTTGGGCGTGTTCGATCAGATCAGTCACTTCTGCATCTGACAAATCGCGTAAAAGTTTTGCCGGAACGCCGACGACCAGAGATCGAGCCGGAACATCTTTCGTCACCACTGAGCCTGCCCCAATGATGCTGCCTGCGCCGACTCGCACCCCATCAAGCACGATCGCGCCAATTCCAACTAGGCTGCCTCGCTCAATGTGGGCACTATGAATTACTGCTCGATGCCCGATCGTCACGTAATCTTCAAGAATGGTGAGTTTGCCCGGATCTCCGTGTAAAATTGCCCCATCCTGAATATTTGTGCAGGCTCCGATTAGAATTCGTTCTATGTCTGCCCGAACGACCGCCCCATACCAAATGCTGGCTCCTAGTGCCACTTCTACCCAGCCTATAACGGTTGCATTGGGGGCAACAAATGCCGCTTGAGAGAGGTCAGGCGGTGACCAATAAGAAGAGGTTAATAGAAGAGATTCATCGCGGTAAGTCACAGTTATGCCGAATTGCTCTAGAGGGCAGGAAACTTCTCTAGTTATAATAGTTTCACGATGACGCACCTTACATGAACGCTAGCACTTCATGACCAGCCCAGGCTTTCAATATCCAATTTTTGGTCCAGAGATTCAGTGCCCTCACTGCCGTCAGACAATTCAAGCATTGACTTTAACAGATACTTATTTATGCCAGCGTCATGGTGCCTTTGAATCTGACCCCAAAACGGGGGAGCTAATTCACTTACAATCTGGGCGACATTGGCGACTCTGGAAAGATGAATGGTATCGGCAACACACTCACCCTGATGGCATTCGATTTGAGATTCATGAGGCGCTCGATCGACTTTACACTCAAGGCTATCGAGCCACAAAAGTGATCATTGCCCAGCGATATCAAGATTTAATCAGCACTTATCTAGAGCGCAGCACTCCTTGGCGCGGTCAGAGTGATTCTCCTAAACCTCGGCTCTATGGTTTAACGGTAGAATTCAGCCCCGACCCCAAAGATGAGCCTTGCTGGGACGTGATCAACTTTGACCTGGAGAAAGAACCGGGAGCGCCCGTCCGATATCCCTATTTTCGGTTGTTTGAGTAGCCAATTCTGCCAAGAATCTCAAGTCTGAACCCTGCCTTTATGCATCACGCTTCGATTCGGACGGCTGATATTTTTCGGGCGATCGCCTTTTATGAACAGCTTGGCTTTACCGTCGAAGAGCGATTTACGACGGGCTATACGCTAGCGTGCTGGATGACCGGGTTAGGGGGACGGATCGAACTTGTGCAGATTCCTGAGCCGCACCCGGCTGCCGATGCGTTTGGGGATGAGCATTATGTGGGCTATTACCATCTGTCGTTTGATTTGACTCAGACGATCGAGGATTTACCTAGATGGTTAGAAGAGTTGAAACACCGTTCTGATTCGCCATTAAAAATTCTTTTAGAGCCAATTCAGCAAATAATTGGCGATCGCGTCTATGAGGTGACGTTTATCGCCGATGCCGATGGCTTGCCGCTCGAATTTATTCGCGAAATGGGAAAAGAATAGCGAGACATGCAAGCCGAACCCTTTCTAGACAACTGGACCTATCTGAAAGTCGAACTCAACTGGCTCGAACGTTTGCTCTTAATTGCAGTGGCGCGGCAACGCAAAGAAACAAAGGAGATCGATCGCGTGGCAAAAACCGCCGCCGATCGAGCCACGAGCCACTGGTGGAAGGGCATGGTGAGTCTAGAAGGCACACCGTCCTACGATTCTCCGGTTGAGCGGCGCAAGTCTAACAGTTCTGAACCAAAGACCAGCTATCCTCAACAAATCGAGGCAAGAATTCGATCGAGCCAGCAAAACGGCATCGCATTGGCACTGCCAGAATTGTGCGATCGCTTCAGTCTCAGCCCCTTTGAGAAAAACTTGATTCTCATGGGACTCGCTCCCGAAGTGCATCGTCGCTATGCTCAACTCTATGGATATTTGCAGGGTAAAGAATCAGAGCGCTCTGACTTGCCCAATGTTGATTTAGCCCTACGGCTATTTTGTCGAACCGATCCAGAATGGCGAGCCGCTCGATCGAGTCTCACTGCCTCCAGTCCTTTAATTCAGAATCAACTGATCGAGTTGCTCTCACCTGATGCGCCACTGCTAAATCGAGCGATTAAGCTCTCCGATCGGCTGGTCGATCGGTTACTCAGCGATTCAGTTTGCCCCTCTGAAAAGCCAGCAGAAAGATCACTCAGTCAGAAACGTCCCAAACTGCCTCATCACTCTAATGGTGTGTCTTTCTCTACGCTGGTGCTTCCTAAAGATCTAGTTGATGACCTTAAACACATGTGTCATCATCTTCAATTCTGCTTACAGGTGGATCAAGTTTGGGGCTTTGAGAATTGTGAAGCGGCTCAATTTCCTGGAGGTTTGACCCTGCTAATCGGCGCGGCGGGAACGGGCAAAACAATCGCGGCTCATGCGATCGCTCATGCTCTCAAAACACCTTTAATGCAGATCGATCTTGCAATAGAGCAAACTGATTTGATGGGGACGATCGCCCAACAAGCCCCAATGGTTCTACTCATCAAATCTGCTGAACGGTGGTTAAGCAGAATGTCATCCGTCGCTCACCTGGATCAATTTTTAGCAGAACGGCGATCGAGTCATACCCTAACTTTGTTGAGTGTGCGACGACTTCCTCAAATGGGACAGACCGTACGATCACAGATTCAGCAAACACTGCAATTTCCACTGCCCGATCAGGCGGCTCGATCGCGATTATGGTTGCAAGCCTTTCCGTCTCAAGTTCCTTTAGGTGATATCGATTGGCATGGATTAGCCAGATTTTCTCTAACAGGGGGAGAAATTGGAGCGATCGCCCGTTCTGCCGCTTTCTATGCCGCCGCAGAATCGTCTGTAATATTAGAGATGAGACACATCGAGCAAGCTTTAAAGACCCACTAACTTCACTACGGCAGTCGTCCCACGCGACCTAATAGCGGTAAATCGATCGATTTGCGTTGCCATAACTGCACCATCATCCACAAATTCACTAAAAAATAGCCTGAAGACAGGAGGCTACTTGTTAATAGCAGCGGAATTTGTAGCGATTCAGAGGTCGTTGCGCCTGCTCCTAATAGGAAATATGCGACGAGCCAGCCTAACGCCAGCTTGATCACTAAACGGCTCAACGATCGTTCTTGCCGAGTGCCCTTGTGCCGATATAACGTCCAAAGCGCTGGGAAAAACCCAAACACGGGCAGCAGATAGAGAAATAGCTTGAGGTGTTGGATGTCCTGATTTTCGAGAGAATCAAGGTCGTTCATGAAAGAATCGGGATTAAGGAAGATGAACTAGATGCAACGAGCAAGAGATAATAAGCAAGACTCTCGAAAATTTCGAGTAGTCACTGTTATTTTTGGCTGCAACATGAGCAAAAGCAACAAACTGCTCAACTGGTGGAATTTAATCACCCCGATCGCTCGTGTGGTCACGATCGCCCTAGTGGCACCGTTGATCGTACTCAATGCTTGGGCGATCGCGGCGATCTTCGATTATTTTCACTCTCTTCTGGTTATTTTAATCGCTGCGTCGCTGCTGACGTTTTTGCTCAACTATCCGGTCGGCTTTATGCAGTCTCATGGGGCAACCCGTGGGAGATCCGCGATCGTGGTTTTTCTGTTCACGCTGTCGATCTTTTTGGGGTTAGGCGTGACGCTTGTACCTCTGGCGATCGAGCAGGCACAGCAGCTAGTCTTACGATTGCCCGAATGGTTTGACTCAGGACAGCGCCAGTTATTTTTGCTGAATGATCAGATTGCGAGTGCCGGACTTCCGATTAATTTGGATATTCTGGCAGAACAAATCACCGATCGTCTCAAGAGTTCGCTGCAAGGCATCACGGGAGAGGTTCTCAATTTAGCCGTATTCACCGTCACCAGTCTGCTAGATTTTCTGCTGACGCTGGTGCTGACCTTTTATTTATTGCAGCACAGCGATCGCCTCTGGCAAAGTCTAATCGAGTGGTTGCCTATTTCCGTCCGTCAACCCTTTTCTAAAACGTTGCGCCTCAGCTTCCAGAATTTTTTCTTTGGGCAACTGATCTCAGCCACCTTGATGGGTTCAACGCTGACGATTATTTTTCTCGTGATGCGAGTCCCGTTTGGGTTGCTGTTTGGGTTGACGATCGGCACGATGGCGCTTGTCCCGTTTGGCGGCTCGGTGGGAATTGCGCTGGTCACTCTCCTTGTGGCACTGCGAGACATCGGGGTCGGGGTCGAGGTGTTGATTGCGGCTCTGATTGTGCAGCAAATTGTAGAGAACCTGATTGCTCCTAGAGTGATTGGCAGTGTGACAGGCTTAAATCCGGTGTGGGTATTTTTGGCGATTTTGACGGGTGCGAGGGTCGGTGGACTGCTGGGCGTGGTGATTGCGGTGCCGACTGCGGTTGTGATTAAGAGCGCATTGGTCGCCCTGCGATCGCCCACTGCTTTGCTGACCACTTCAGAGGATCACTCGGTTCCGCCTCACTCAACGGCGGTTGCAGAAAAGCCAGAGAAGACAAAGGAAGTTGCGTCGAGTCAGCCTGTCGAGAGTTAGAGCACTCGATCGAGTCAAACTAGGGGTGATTGCAGCTTGGTAAAGTCGCACCTGACCGGGCTTCGGCTTCGTTCAGCCCTCAGCTTTTCAGTGGGTTCGGAGTCGAGTGGGTTGAGCGGAGCCGAAACCTACGGGCAACAGCGATCGGAAACTCCATTTTCACGTAAGTCCATAAGAGCAGAAATTACAGCCCGAATTCTAGCTGTTGAGTTGGATCATGAGGAGATTCGGATTGTCCATTTTTCTCTCCGCGTCCGCCTTTGCGAAGCCCAACGGCAATTTTGCTGTGCTTCTCAATCTGACTCATCACCTGTCGCGCTCGTTGAATCACCGAAGACGGTAAGCCTGCCAGTCGTCCTGCCTCGATGCCATAGGAGCGATCGGCTCCTCCGGGCTGCACTTTATGCAAAAAGATAATCTGGTCGGGCATCTCTTTCACCGTCACTTGGTAGTTGGCGACATTGGGCAAAATCGAGGCTAACTCATTGAGTTCGTGATAGTGAGTGGCAAAGATAGTCCGGGCGCGAACTTCAGTTGCGAGATGTTCTGCCACTGCCCAGGCGATCGATAACCCATCAAAGGTTGCTGTCCCACGTCCAATTTCGTCGAGCAGGATCAGCGATCGAGCCGTTGCATGGTTGAGAATATTCGCGGTTTCATTCATCTCGACCATGAACGTCGATTGTCCGGTTGCCAGATCATCGACAGCACCGACACGGGTAAAGATGCGATCGCAAATGCTCAACGTTGCCGCCTGTACAGGGACAAAACTCCCCACTTGCGCCATCAGTTGAATCAGCCCAATTTGCCGTAAATAGCAGCTTTTGCCACTGGCGTTTGGACCCGTCAACACAATCAGATCGGGAGTCTGATCAGACGCATTCTGGCAACCCAGTTCTGCTGAATTGGGGACAAAAAATCCCGCAGGTAAGGATTGTTCGACGACTGGGTGACGACCCTCTGAAATGCTGAGTCGGCGACCTTCAACCATATTGGGGCGGCTGTAGCCTTGATAGACGGCGACTTCGGCTAACCCCGCAAGGGCATCGACCGCGGCGACATTACGGGCTACTGTGCGAATCAGTTCGGCTTGTTCACCGACCTCCGATCGTAGCCCTGCGAAAATCTCGTATTCTAAAACTCCCAGTTCTTTACGGGCATTGAGAATGCGATTCTCTCGCTCTTTGAGTTCGATCGTAATGTAGCGTTCTTCGTTGACGAGAGTTTGTTTGCGATCATATTCATCGGGCACCTGATCGGCTTTCGATCGAGAAATGCTGATGTAGTAGCCAAAGGTCTTGCTATATCCGACTTTTAGGGTCGAAATTCCAGTGCGCTCTCGTTCGATAACTTCGAGTTGGGCGAGCCACGCTTCATCGTCGGCGGCTTGTTGACGCATTTCATCGAGTTGGGGCACCATTCCCGTACGAATCAATCCCCCTTCTTTGAGTGCCAGGGGTGGGCGTTCGACCAGGCGGGCTTGCAGGTGTCTGCCCAGTTGCTCTAAGACAGACGGCACAGTTTGAACGGCTTTGAGATAGGGCGATCGACTCGACTCGACCAGTCGCCCCAACTCTGGCAGTTTGCCAAGCGACTCAGCTAGACCGACTAAATCACGAGGGCTAGCGGTGCCTGATCCGGCTCGACCCGCCAATCGTTCTAAGTCATAAATTTGGCGCAGCAATCGTTGCAGATCTTCACGCAGCGTCCCGTTTTCGACGAGTTCTTGCAGGGTGGTTTGTCTGGCTTGAATCTCACCAATATTCAGTAATGGTTGCAGCAGCCAGCGACGTAACGCCCGACTACCCATTGGGGTAACAGTACGATCGAGCGCCCACAGCAGAGAGTTATGAAACGTCCCGTCGCGCACGGTTTGAGTGATCTCTAGATTGCGACGAGTCTGACTATCGAGCGTCAAATACTCTGTCAGCGTGTAGGTGCAAATCGGCTGAAGCGGAATTTGCGTTTCTTTTTGGGTGTCGTCGAGATACTCGAGCAAGCCCCCAGCAGCGCGGACGGCTAACGGCAAATGTTCACAGCCCATGCCTTCGAGTGATCGGACTCGAAATCGCTGCAATAATCGCTGTCGAGCCTCAACTTGAGTAAACGGAGCCTGCGATCGTAAGGTGTAACAAAATTGAGTTGGCAAACAAGCGGGTAAGTGTTCTGACTTTTCTCCAGGTCGCAGCAATCCTCGCAAATCAGGCGCATTAGTCGGCAAGAGAACTTCCGCAGGCTGAAGGCGCATCAATTCCTGCGTCAATTGGTCTAAAGACGACGATTGTGTCGTGAGAAATTCCCCGGTCGAAATATCGGCGTAAGATAACCCCCAATGATTTCCAGCGATCACGATCGCCGCGAGATAATTATTGCGACGAGCGTTGAGCATTCCCTCGTCGAGCAGAGTGCCGGGAGTCACCACACGGGTAATTTCTCGCCGAACCAAGGCTCCTTGTGCATCGGCAGCATCTTCGACCTGATCACAGACGGCGATCGCGTAGCCTTTTTCCACCAATAGTGCACAGTAGCGATCGAGCGCATGATGCGGAATGCCTGACAAAGGAACCCGCCCCACTTCTTTGCCGCCATCTTTTGAAGTCAGAACGATTTCTAACTCACGCGAGACGACCAGCGCATCTTGAAAGAATGTCTCGAAAAAATCGCCAACTCGATAGAGCAGCAGCGCATGGGGATATTGATCTTTGATATCGGCATAGTGGCGCATCATCGGGGTGAGATGTTCTCGATTGACGGCGCGGTGATCAGCATAGCGAACGGCGTGTTTGATGAGCCGATCGGGTAATCCATTGGTCGAATCAGGTTCAGTCGGGGGAGTCGGAAGAGCAGCCATGAACGATCAATCTCGGTACAAACTTACTAAACTCTAACAAGCCTAATCCAACTTGAGTCTATAGTGGTTGTGGGCGTTTTGACTGTTGAAATTACTTGTAGACAGATGGGAAATTTCGCGAAATCGTTAAAGCGAAACAGCGATTAGGCTAACTGGCAGCATCTAAAATGGAAGATGTTGCTAAAACGATGTTTGAAGAACGACTGAGATAAGAGATAGCGGTGCAAGTTAGCCACTAAATCATTACTAGGTGTTGTTGAATACAAAACTGAATAATGGACGTATTGTACGACGGAAAAATTTACGCCGTGTAAGCCGCTGGTGGCATGAATCGTTATTTTGCAAACATTATCAGCCGACTCCCAAACAATTTCTATCCTACGCTAACAGCGAACTATCGATCGCCTAAGCTTCACTATCCAACCCATTCTAATTTAAAGCTAATTGAGTACTGAGGTTTTCGTCCATATCGTATCTCTGAGCGCATTAGAAAGTATTACTTTCAATATGCTACAGCCTTCAAGAAATTTGATTTTGTCCACCCAACCTACTCCTCACTGCTCTCAGGAAAAAACTTTGATGATTATCGATGTCCTATCGTATTGACCGTGTATGACATGATTCATGAGTTGTTTTCTGAGCAGCTTGATCCTAAAGGTGAAATGGCTGAGGCTAAACGAAAAAGCATATCTTCTCAGGCAGTTGTCTGTGTCTCTGAAAGTACCAAGAATGACTTACTCGATCGCTACCCATCGCTTGAAGATAAAGTATCTATAACCTATTTAGCTTCTGGGCTAGATGCAAACCTTGCTTATGGATTAGAGGCAGTTCCTTCCCGACCTTACTATCTTTATGTAGGTAGTCGTTATGCAGGGTATAAAAATTTTGTTCGATTACTACTAGCATTTTCTAAAGCAGTTTCAATCAATCAAGAATTAGCCTTGTGTGTGGTTGGTTCTCCCTTTAGTCCAATTGAATTAAAACTGATTGATGAGCTGAAGTTAGCTAATTTTATTGAACACTATAGTTACGCTAGCGATAATCATCTTGCTAAGCTTTACCGATGTAGCCTCGGCTTTGTCTATCCATCCCTCTACCCTTCAATTTCAGATTGACTGTCTACTAGAGCTAAATTTCTTATAGTAGTCAGTTGTCCCAAACAAACCATCAACATTAAGAAAAATATTGATACACAAATCCTTTAAAGAGCCTGAATGCGGGCAGTCAACTTTGATGTACCAATGGTCCGGACAATTTTTGACAAGAAAGCTACCCATCCATTAGGGTGCCAGTATCAACCAAGCACCGGATGGATATCTGTGGAAGCCATTTTACAGAGCCTACTGACCAAAGTGGGCGTTTTCGCAAACCGCAAGTGACGTTTTTGGTGACGTTGTTCTCGACGATTTTGGTGGTCTGCGGCAACGTCAACTTCACGAATTTGAGTCGGTATAGTGACTTGAATGAGAAGACCTATCGACGACACTTTGAGGAAGAATTCGAGTTTCTGCCGTTCAATGTTGAATTGGTGAAGTTAGCGACCGCCCCTAGAAGTCGGTTGCTGTGTGTCATGGACGCTTCATTTTTGCCCAAAAGTGGGAAAGCCACGGCGAGAACTGACCGCTATTGGAATGGCTGTGCCAATCGGGTGGAGAAAGGGTTCGAGGGGTCGGTGATTGGAGTGGTGGAGGTCGAAACTGCCACAGCGTATGCGTTATCCGCCCAATAAACCCTGACCCACACCGAGTTACCCGCCCAAATCAGTCGGATGGATCAATCTCTTTACCATCTCGAACAGGTGCGTCCACATCTGCCGCCACACGTCCAGTACTTGGCAGTCGATGGTGCCTACGCCAAGCAACCTTTTGTGACAGGTGCGGTGCAGTTGAAGTTGCATCTCATCAGTAAACTGCGCTGTGATGCCAACCTCCGCTTTCTCTACACCACTGTCCTACGGCTCCATCGCTGCCTAAAATTGTCCGGACTATTGTTAATTATTGTCTAACTTTTTTAATTATTGTCTAACTTTTTTACGCCAATGTAAGCATAAAACAAAGTTGTACACAGATAATGCTAGAAATAGCTGATTTTTCGTAGGTTTTTTATTTGAGTGACTATCTTAAGTTGTACCCCGATTAAAGACTTTCACCCCTTCCTTATAGTATGTACAGAAATAAAGTTGTACACGCGTGTAAACTGATAAAAGGCTGATAGGCTTGTTTCTTCACTAAAAATACCTACAACGGGCAAAGCTCTAAATCGTCAAAAGCTGCCAGAAACAATTTAATGACGAAGCAGAATTAAGAGTCTTCCCTTTCTAAAAGCGGCGTAATTTGAATACGGGTTGGGCTTGATTGAGTGCCTACTCGGAGATAACCATCACCTCGCCCTGATAACTGCATTAAATCGTCAGCAGTTAGATTTACATCTTGAGCATTCTTCTTAGCTTCTGCAAAATCAAAGGGTTTTAGTACCAATCGGGTTGCCATTTGTGCTTTTGTCTCATTGCTAAAGTGGTCACTCATCTGGCTAGCCAACACCATACCTAAGCCGAATTTTCGGTATTCCGTTGCCAACGTATTCAACACGGCTGAAGACGAATCTCGGTCTTTGCCACCCATCGAAAGAATCTTGGCTTCATCCACGAAGATAAACAGCCGAAATCGCTCGAAGTCATTTTGAGGTTGAACAGGAATACTACCTTTTGCTTTTAAGGCTCTCGCCAGTTTGCGTAGTAGGGTGTCGGTGACAACGAAGCGAATGTCGTCTTCTAAGTGAACCAGGTTTAGGCGGTGGCTACGCCCTAGCAGATTATCAATCGAAATTTGCTGACCTTTGGTAAAAATGGGATGTTCAAAGACTCTTGAGATCGCATCATAGGCACTCTCAATAATATTTTTTTGGTTTCGGGAAAGAGTATCGTCTTCTAATTGGTTGTCTAGTAACTTGAGGACAGCACCAAAGGTAGGGGGTATCCGTTGCCAGGAGGCAGGATCTCTGTCATTGATGCCAGCGCGATCGTAGGCTTCGTTGAGGGTGTCTTTGATTACACGCCATTGCCGATGTCCCAAAGAAGGAATGCAAGCTTTAAGCATAAATAAGAGGATGTTGACTTGGGCATACACGCCTCCATCGGCAGGATCAATAGAGTCCAACTCCATTGGGTTGATACCATGAGTACAAGCCGGACCATGAGACAGTGCATAGTCTTCTGCCCCTTCCAGTACCACGTCACCATGAAAGTCAAAGATTAGACAAGGTACGCCGAACGTGTGAATTTCGCTGGCGATCACCTTAAGAGTCTCTGTTTTCCCTGACCCGGATGCTCCCAGAATGAGGAGGAAGCCATTCGGTTGCTTAGCAACTTCCCAGGGACGAGGAGTATTATCTCGTCGGGCAATCCCTAGCAGAACAGATAAAGAACCTTGACGACTAATACTGGATGCCTCCACAGTCTCAGGTTTGGGCAATGGATTTTCTGGATTGCCCTTTGCGACAATCTCAATCTCTGGCTCAATGGTTTTTTCAGGCTTTGCGATTATGTCCTTATCTAGGTGAACGAGTGCTTCGACTTGAATCTCGTCAGAGGCAGGCTCAGACTTAACGGTGGGTTCTGTAGGCTGGAGTTTGCGAAACGCAGTCGCAGGGTCGAGTTCTGGAGCAACGGATGAAATTGCTTGTGGGATAGGTTGAGGAGAAGATTCGCTACGTTGGCTGGCTGGCTGGCGTTCCCGTTCTTTCAAGGTTAGCCCGACATCTTCTGCATTCAATGTGCGAACAACAATCGGTATCCCTTCTTGCGTCAGAAATGTGACTTGTTTAAAAGGAGCAACACTTGCTAACTGAACCCGAACAATTTCAGCCTGGATTTTGAGAGGAACCTTTCGATCAAACAAGTCGTTTAGCAAAGAGTGCCAGTGTTGTTTGAATTCTGGGTCGCTGTCCCGTAAACACGCTTGATAGAAATGATTTCGTAAAACTTCACGGCGTGGTCTTACCAAAGGAGAATCTTCTGCCTGAGTTCCACCAAAGATACTGACGATCGCACGGTAGGTTGCCATCACTTGGTCAACGGGGTTGCCGGAAATAATTCCATCCGTGACGCTGTACAGGACTCCGGCATCATGGGTTTTCACTTCAACGATGTCGAGAATTAGACCACCATCCTCTGACTCTCGTAAACCGATTAGATCTGCTTGTTTGCGGTTCCCACCACCATCTGCCACTCGACCAGCCACCAGCCACTGACGAGCTTCTGGGGTATCTAAACTAACCGCCAAACCAGCTGGATGATCGCGACGGTAGCTACGTACCACTACAATTTTGCCGAGAGCCGCTTTGGTTGTGCGATCGCCCTCCTTGGATGCAGATCCAACCCCCAAAATTCCCTCTGGCTCCAGCGATACCAAGTCGGTCACAATCGAGGTAAGGGTATCCTTAGCTGCATCAAAAAAGGTTTTGCGTAATTCACGCGAAAGCGCTTGCTCAAAGGGTTCCAGGTCATGCGCTAAGGTTGTTAGGACACGGCGTTTCTCTTGCCGGACATCGACGCAGAAAGTATCGCCAATTTTATAATTGTTCAAAGGGACACCGTGTCGATCAGCAATGACTGTCCAAGTGCTTGATTGCGCTAGTTTGGCAATGTGCTGAATACTTTCCTCAGCGTTTGCGGCGTGAGCCACTGTCTGATTTTTTAAGCGGGGTTCCAACGTTCCAACCAATTGCAGGTAACTGCCAAAGACGTTCGAGTCAGCAATCGGAATTTGATCGACTTTTTTCCTGATTTTGTCATAGGCGTAGCGATAGCTCAACACCCAGGGATTAAGGCTAAACGTTCCTTCTCGCTTAAACCTGCCGCCCTTAACTTCAAACGGATCGAAGACAATCGTCAGGTGAGCGGGTTTCTGAGCTAGTTCTGTCTCTAGTGCTAGGGGGGAGATACTTTGACTAGATACGTCCAGACTGACCCTACCAATTTGCTGCCCCAAGGCTATCAGTTCCTTGGCATCTTCTTCTAAATCATCTAGTGTATCTAGCCAAGTAATCGCATCTTCGGCAGTGTAACGAATACGGATGTGTAACCCAGAGATAACCTGAAGACCGGGATTCGTATCTGGCTGAACGTGCTTGAGCAGTTCTTGTACAAAACTTTCCGGGCAGGGTGGATTAATTAGCATTACCCGTAAGCCGGGACGGACGAAAGGACGCATCTGCGCTAGATCGGTTGCCAGTTTACCAACACTTTTCACGCCATCGTCAATACTGAGCGATCGTGGATTTTTCTTATAAAGTGGCAAAGAGCCGACTTGTCCTGCCAGCCCTAAATCGATCGCAGGCAGTTTGGTAACTTCTTCAGGCAGGTGCAGGGAAGTCAGATAATGCAAATCTGCGGTCAGTGTTTCTTCGATCGCCGCCAGTTCAACCGGATTAAACTCTTCATTGCGATCCAGCAGTTCTCCAGAAGCAACCACCCAACGCCATAGATGGAGCGGATGGAGCGGCGACAGAACTGCTGCAATCTCATCACCTTTCCTAAAAATATAGGTTTCTAGTGCCATTACAGAAGCAAACAGATCCGCTGATAAGGATGAAGCATCCCGGGCATCTTGAGCATTAGCACTGAGTGCTTCTAAGAGGTCACTGTAGGTTTGTAAGTATTGCTTCGCTGCTTGCCGAACTTCTGGCTTAGCCGCTAGTGTGGTCAAGGGACTGGCAGCCAATCCAGGTAAGTGTTCCACTAAGACTGAGCGATGCTTTTGCAAGTCTTCTGCCAGTGATTGCACTTGAGGATTGAGAGCTTCTGCTTCAACAAACGTGTGAATCAAGCCTCCGGTGCCCCTTTCAGCATTAAACTCGAAATATTCTCGTTCGCCCCATTCATCAACTTCTAAAATGGCGGACTCTGATAAATCTTCTACTTTGACCACCATGCCCCATGCTTTTTGGCTTGTCCCTGCACGGATTAAGCGCAGTAAATTCTGGCTAATTTGCAAAGTTGCACGACTACCATAGGCATCCTGAGATAATTCTACCAATTTGCCTTCTTTACCTTCTTCTTCTACTCGTTCGACTGCTTGGTTAACTGATTCATAAAGGTCGTCGAGCAGACAGAATTCTTTGTTTAGAACAGCTTTGGCTGAAAGAGTTTGGACAGGACTAAAACTGGGCTTAGAGCTATCTGAAATCTTGTCTGGAGTCCCTTTTCGTCCCAACCAAATTTTTTGGCTATCGGCAAAATCCAACTCACGCAGCACATCTTGGCTTCCAGGCTGTTCTGCTAATTTTCTGATACTTCGCTGGATTTGTTTAGCCTGTTTCTTATCATTGTTTGCGAGTGAATTAATATAGCCCTGCATTCGCTTCAGTTCATTTTTATCAGCAGCGCGGGCACCTTCAACCAGTTTGAGATTATCGGAGAGGCGCTTGGCAATGTCGGATGGGTTATTTTTGTCAGCGATGCTGGAGTCTTGTAGCAGCCCCAAGGCTGGCAAGAAACTTTTTAGCTGTAGACCTCGGTCATCATCGCTGGATAAATTTTCCAGTTCTAGGGCAAATTTCACTACATCTTGCAGGCGAAAATCTTGGGGAGCCTGATCGTGAGTGAGCGCCTTCCAGAAATTTCTCAAAAATGCAGTGGATGCCTCTTCGGATTTTTGGATTGCCAATAATCGGATCGCATCTTGGTCATCTCGAATTTCAAAATCTCTTAGCGAAGCGCCTCTAGTTAGCGGTTTATTTGCCAACACTGCGATCGTCCGTAGATATTCGTTTCGCCAATGGACTGTGACCTCTTCAGAATCAGTCAGCAACGGTTTTTCAGCATCAGATAATTTTGCTTGAATTTCCAGAACCTTCTCACTCCAGTCCGGGTCTGTGATGGCAATTCGTAGTGAGGCTTTTTCAGATTTTCCCTTCTTGAAAAGCCGCTCGACAAAAGCTTCTAGATCGATCGGTTCAATGTCTCTTAGAATTACGCCGAATCGTTGCTCCTTTGCTTCACGCAGAATCAGATCAGCCGCTAACTGACCTATTCGTTGCAGTACTGCCTGCGATTTACCTTGTCCTACGTTGTAAACAGCCATTGCGAACCCAAGATTTAACGATTATGAGTTGATGTATCCGGTCTCTATCAAACCAACTAAAGCTTTACCATCTGCCATTCGTTTGGCAAAGCCCTGATCCTCTAAGCGCTTTAAAAAAGCTTCAGCATTTTGTCTGAGATATTTGCTGCTAACGCGAGATATACCCGCTTGACTGAGAAGAAATTCATCTTCAGGGTGCCCTCCGGTTACAATTCCAAAGCGTTTCCAGAGTCGTTCTAGAAATTCTTGGTACTCGACAAATTCATCTACGACATTTACAGTGCCAGCAACCAGAACTTCAATCACCCGATCTTCTGGACAGACTCGTTTTTTTGGATTTTTCTGCTGCGGATACAGCAACCCACTCCGAAGCCCTAGCAACCTTAGATAATCCACCAGAGAATCTTTTTCGTTGATTTTGTCTATGATGTCGTCAAGCACATCTTCTGGCTCGGCTTCTGGCTCTCGTTGAGAGACAATTTTAGTCAGTTCTCGAATTTCAGGCTCAAATTTAGATTTCCGATCAATACCTGTTTTCTCAGTTAATTCTTGCCAAATTCTTTCGGCATCCCACAATTGCAGCCAGGAATCTGGTTCTGTTCCCAATTCCTCGAATATGGATTGCAGCAACAACTTTAGGTATCGTTTTGCATCTCTAACAATCATTTGCTGCACGGACTCTTCACTAGCCCTAGCGATCGGAGACTCAGGCTTACCAGTTGCCTGCAAGAGCAGAGGGCGCGCGGGCAGCCCAGCCCAAATTCTCCCTCTGGTTGATAGGTAGAGAAAGATAGTTAATGATCCTAGAGAAACGATTCTCTCCAAAGTCGCCATTGCATTGGGGCGTACTGCCTGTTCGTAGACAGCAAGCATATCTGCTGCCAACCGGAGTTCCCCAAGAACGGGATCATACGCTGCTCCTGTTTCTTTAAATCTTTGCAAGTCCTCACAATTGGCGATCGCTTCGTCTGGCTTGCGTTCTCTGACTCCCTCAGCAAGGGGTGCGAGCAATACTGTTAAATCGTCGGCTGTATTCAGATCGCGTTCTGGGTCAATAATTGACTGAAGCAAACTCAGGAGTGATGAATCTGGTGCTGATGGATCAGTAGGAATGCTCCACAAGGCTTTCAGAAAGGCTCCAGCGTGTTCGTCAGAAGGATCGCCCGTGACTAGATTTCCGGTCGATGCGGTGAGAGAAGACTGATCGATCGACTTGCCAAAAACTGCTCCGTCTGTACCTAAAAGCGATCGCAGCATCGGCAGCACTTGCTTTCCCAACGCCCCATCTTTCGTTGTTGCTTCTTCTGCCAGTCGTCCCCAGTTTTCCTTGGAGCGATCTAGAAGTTTGTTCATTGCCTGCTGCCGCTCCTCTTCAGTAGAACCTGCCGCAGTGTAAATCAAAACATGCTTGAGATTGGTGGTTCGCCCAACAGCACCTAGCGTCTCTCGAAAAAGCCCATTGGCAATATGAACTGGCTTGATTTTGCCAGACATTGCTCCGCATCCGTGGCGACGAATCAGTTCTTGAGAAATTACTCGACTCAGCATATCAGATTTCTTAGCAGGCAAACAGCACTCGACTAGCAGCCACTTCAACGAAAGGTATGGACTGAGATCACTTACGATCGCTATCTAACCCATCGTAACGACGTTTCCGAAGATCTACACGGATGCGAACCTCTCTGCCCGTTCTACCCTCAACCATCGAAACGATTCTGAAATCACCGCTATCTGTTTTGACTTGATTGGCAAGGGAATCGTTAAAACGGTAAATTCGCCGAGTGCATTCTGGGTCTTCTGTTGTCCCACCGTAGGGCGATAGCAATAAGTTGAGGAGCCTCAAATC
This sequence comes from Phormidesmis sp., assembly GCA_965277365.1. GTDB lineage: Bacteria > Cyanobacteriota > Cyanobacteriia > Leptolyngbyales > Leptolyngbyaceae > Phormidesmis_A. The sequence goes on from CBDICO010000013.1 coordinate 1,117,648, forward strand.
AACTCGAAGATTGGCAAACCTAAGTTCGCTGCCTTCTGGTCCTAGCAATAGGTGATCAACGGGTTGATCACCAAAACATCTTTCCAGGAGTGGAGTGAGTCTAGGTTCATGCAGAAATAATTCTTGGCTCGATACTTGGCGTCCACATACCATACCTTTCGACTTATTTCTGGGAGAAAAGGCTAGGCGAGTCCATAAGCGTAAATAGTCCGGGTAGTCTTTGTCGCCCGCGTAAAGAAAACGATTTAGCAATCTCAATAAGTCACTTACACGAGACTGTGTGGTGTGGTTGACATCTCTTAGCTTCTCTATGCGATTTTCTGCGTCTGTTCTGGGCGTTAAATTTTCACCATCAGGGTGCTCAAAAAACCATCGTCGCTTCAGCGAATTAAAGGCACTCAATGCTTGCTCAGAATTACTACTTGAGTGAGTATCTAGCGAAATACGAGTTGGCTTCGGCTCGAATGGAAATTCATCTGGTGAAAATAATCCACGCCAGAATTTCTCATCGATTGTAGGGTGAGTCCTGGTAACTGGATCAAACCCTTTCCTCAATTCGTCGAATAATTTTCCATCTCCGTACTCGAAAATGTGATTATAGTATCGTGCTGCTTCCGAGCCACCTAGTTCTATCATTTCATCACAGGAACGAGCGCCAAAAATCGCATAGGAGCAGAAGGCAAGTAATTCACGAAAAGTAATTTGCTCACCTCGAATGCTCACGCCTTCTAGAAGTTTTCCAATCCGCTCCTGTGTCTTAGGTTGAGCCAAAGCTTGACGGTTATATGCAATCCCACAATTTGCCTGAGCAGGGCAAACCTTGCATCCCTCATACCAACGAGGTTCAGTCAATTTACTTAAAACTGCACTAACCATCTGCCTCGATAGGTTTTGCCGCAGGCTAAGATCAAGCACAAAAATCTGCTTTCTAGCATCTAGTGGGGGCATCCAACTTCTTGTTCCCAAGTCAGCATTCTTGTTGTCTAAAAGAACGTACTCGATCACGGAGCGAAGCTGCTGCTCCACATTTTCCAGAAATGGATAGGTTTTCTTATGCCTTTTGATTAAATCCAGCAAAGGTCCTTCGTTGATAGCAATGCAAGAGGATCTGCCATTCTCAAGACACTCTGCCCAATTCCGAAGAACGTCATCTAATTTTTCAGCACTGGCATCAAAAACAACATATGTATCCTGATTATTGAGCTTTTGCTCCATCAACCGAATTAAGTGTGTTTTACCATCCCCTGCATTTCCAGTCAGGACGACTGAACCGCCTGCTTTAACAATAGATTCAATGACTTTTTCAATTGATGTCGGGATGTGAATATCCCTTAGTCTGGAGATTTTTACGTTGTCTGCAAAAGCACTTTCGTCTCGATAGAGCCGCATAATGTACTCAAGCTTCCCATCGGCTGGCGCTTGCATAGGGACATCCTTCTGGTGAGAATTCAAGTCGGAAAATGGTAATTCCAGTTGTGTAATTGGAGAATTAATCCTGGGAAGTTGCCGCGAGACCCGAAGTTTCAGAGGAGAGGCTTCTCCAAGTTGCTTGAACAAAGGGCTGTAGTCAAGCCGACTCCCAGCCCATCGCTCAGCCCAGAAATTTGCAATTCTCCGCGAACTCTCATGTCCGCTCTCCGATTCATTTTGAGAAATAGTAAATCGAGGAACGTCATCGATTTCTAGTAAAAATCTTTCTACATTTTGAATTAAGGGGATGTTGTAAACCATGCGAGGACTGGCATGACGCAATAAATCAGCCTGTGCAATTCCTAGTGCGTCCAAGCCACTGGATAGCTGACGCATCTTGGGATTAGCACCCTCACCAAAAACGTTGTTGACTCGCCGATATTTTCTCTCAAGATTTTCCAACGCATTTAAGGTGTCCCTGGTTTCCTTGGAGAGATGGGCAGAGCCATATCCCTCAGTATGCCCAATGTAGCTATATTTGATCTCAATATCTTGAGAAGGAAGTGTTTTAACAGGTAAAGAGACCCGATTATATTGGCTAGATCCCGATGCATAGAGACTTGTAGTGCCCAGAGAGACTAATTTTGCAGGACGACGAATTGGGCGACCTGCCATTTGGCTCGCAATAATACTAATCTGCTGGCTGTACCGCTCCTCGTAAATCTGAGTAACCTCTGGACTCAGCATCATGAGGCAAACCAATTTCCCAGAAAGTAGATAGGAATAGGGTGGCACCCCTCCGCAAACTACGATTTCCATCATGGCGCTACCCGACAATCGATTCCGGGCTTGCCTTAACGCAATTCCAACTGCAATCCGCCCTTCTTCATCAGCCATCAAATTATCTAGAGTTTCTGAAGGCTGATCGGCAATGGTACGGCTGTTCAACAGCAATCTAGCTCGTAGTAATTCTGCGACTGATTTGGCTCGTTTAAATTTGTACAGCGAAGTTTTAGTCTCTCGCAGCAATTCCTCTTCCGTCACATCTTGCCTAAACTCAATCCGTTTCGGCTTCTCCTTGTTCTCTAATTCCTGCCTTCGTTGCAGTGCCGCATCATCCCGAAATGCAGTTAACCGATCAAGCGTCTGTGAGTTTGGGTGTTCTAACTCATCTGCCGTGAGCGGTAGATCTTGAACGTAAATTTCGTCGAGCGATTTTTTGATGCAATTTTTGAGGCACTGAACTCCTTCAACTGCTGTAATTACGCCCTTCTTAACTAAATCGAGAAATCCATCGGGAAGCCAACCAATTAAGCGATCGCGACAGGTTAACTGCATAACCGTATTTCCCAGTGCAGCGATTGCCATCACTGGATGATAGGGTTGTCCAGCATCTCGAATGAGGAAAAATAAATTTCGACCTGGCGATGAGTTAAACGGAAAACTCCAGTTGAAGCGAAAATAGCGCCAGATATCGGCGTATTTTATTCCAGTCAGTTCACATCTTTTATCTGGCTCTACCAGTTGCAAATAAGGTTGAATAGTCTGACTCAGGGCTGCGCCACGTTCTGCTCTTGGCAAGCGAGCGATCGGTTCTAACTGCTCCCGCAACGTCCGCCCATCAGCAATCAAATTTGTAATTGGCAGTGCTGCGCTGCCTCGACCTGGCGACTCTATCGTGCTAATAAACCGTCGCACAGTTGGATCTTTTAGCTGATCTTCCTTTGCAAATAACCCAATCCGACGAGCGATCTCCTTAGCTACAGTTGGGTCTTCTTCTTTTTGTGCAGTAGGAGAATATAGCGTAATCTGCCCATGCTCAACTCGAACAATCCAACCTTGTTGGACTAAATCACGCAGTAAGAGCGCGGCTGCCCTAAGTTTAAGGTAACGAATTTGGGGTGCGCGAAACGTTTGTGAACCGCTCCTTTGGGTGAAACGCTCCGTCAGCCCTTCGTTCTCCCTGGCTAATTTCTCTGCAAGATGCTGAAGTTCATCTGCCGGAGATTTTTGCTGAACCGCCTCGATTAACCTGCTGTAACTTCCCCCCCCATCCTCAAACACAGGGTAGAACACTCGCCCATCGTGTAAGAATGGGACGGTTTGACTGACTTCTGAGGCTTGATCAATAACACCAGTCATGCTTAAGTTGAACAACATCACACAATTCGCCTCCGATTGCAAGTCAGTGGCGCTTCTAACTCTACCTGCTATGACTAAGGATGAAAACTAGCAGATTTAGGGCTAATCGCTCGCTGGGAAGTTTTGCAACCGAATAAAGTGTCTCAACTTCAAGCCTGACAAAAGCTATGACAGGTTTGTGTTTAAGATGAGTCAAATTTTATTCAAGAAACTTATTTTGTTTTCAGAAGCTGAAGAAACAACTTGCGTCGTTTATTGTTAGGGTGAAGAGCCTATAGAATGAATGTAGATAGTACAAAGATACCTTTTCGATTGGCAGAATGAAAGCCGAGCTTCTCAAGCGCCTGTTTCGAGCGATCGCCAGCAATGATAATGTGGCGATCCATTCTCTGCTGGGCGTAGTCATTGAAGAGGAGCGCCGGAAAGGGCACACCGTTTTGGCAGACCAGCTAGAGAATATTACCAAGAAAACCTCGAAGAATGGCTCCAAATTCAGAGCCCCACAAGCAAACCAATCCTCTTCTCTAGAACTGTCTGAAAGCCTTCCTCCTGATTCATCTGACAAAGCTTTCCCAGCCAGCAGACCTTCAGCTACCACCTACCATCCTCAAGAACTCACCGAATTACGGAACGGCAAACGATCCAAGCATCCATTTGCTGTTAGCCTTGCGCGCGATCAACTTCGGCATCACATGATTCTACCTGACGAAGTTGAACAACGATTCCAACGTATTGAACGTGAATACGTTGCCCGCGATCGACTAGCTCATTTTGGCTTGCAGTATCGCCGGAAGGTGCTTCTATACGGTTCCCCTGGCTGCGGCAAAACGATGGGCGCTGAACGCCTCGCCTGGAATACGGGGCTACCCATGCTGAAAGTTCGCTTTGATGTACTAATGTCTTCTTTCTTAGGTGAAACCGCTAGTAACCTGCGTGCCGTTTTCGAGACGGCTACTCAAGCCCCGTGTCTGCTGTTTATTGACGAGTTTGATGCGATCGCTAAGTCCCGCAACGACACTCAAGAAGTGGGAGAAATCAAGCGCGTCGTCAATACCTTCTTGCTGCTGCTAGACGAGTACACTGCTTCTAACGGATTACTGGTTGCAGCCACCAACTTAGATCGATCGCTGGATCATGCAGTTTGGCGACGCTTCGATGATGTGATCGAAGTTCCAAAGCCCACCAAAACAGAAATTAGGGCTATTCTAAAACAAACGCTTTCAACTGTTGAAGTAGGCTCTCTCAATTGGGAAGCATTGACTCAACAGATGAACGGGTTTTCTGCTGCGGAAACCGTTAAAGTTGGACAGGATGCGGCTAAACGTACCATTCTTGAACGCGAAGAACTGGTGATCCAGCAACATTTAGAAGAAGCCATTAGAGAAATTCAAGTTCTTCATGTCTGACGGTTTAGAACAATTTCCTCATATTGAATTACGGTTTGTCGCAGAGGGGACTGCGGTGGCATCCCGTGGGCAACGCAAGCAATCTGCACGAACCAGCGCCAACCGTGGTGATACTGGTGGGCATGGCGGTAGGCTAAAAGGCTCCGTTGGTTCGATTATTTCTGGCTGGCAAGAAACCCTTGAACAGCGCAAAGATGAAGGCAAGCCGAATTTGCCACAGGCAGTACCATTCATCCTTCAAGTTGATCCCAATTCTTTTGATGCCGACCAGCTCAAAAGCTTCGGCATTGAGGTCATTGCCGAGTTAGAAGACGGCTATATCATCGGTGCATCCGCAGATCTAGAGTTTACTGAACTCCAGAAGAAAATTGAGAATTGCATCAATGGCGAGCGTGGTGGCGGCAAAATTCCAGAAATCTGGGAAATCTTGGAGGGCATCAAGCGACCAGAATACATCCTCTCGGAGAAGTTACTCGCTGACTGGGAGCAAATCAAGGATGACCAGCCATATACCGTTGATGTTGGCATTGCTTGCATCGGAATCGAAGCCAAATTTCCTGATTACCCAGAAAGAAAAGCTAACGAAGATCCTGGTAAATATATGCAGCGAGTTGCGCGCTGGCTCGATAAACGAGATCAAACCGAGCAAGAATGGGATGATTTGCAATTTGACAGAGAACAAGAGTTTTTCAGCTTCGTCGAAGAATATAGTGGGCTGATCATCAAATCAGCCTATGACGCTCCTAGCCTAGTAGTCCGTCAAGAAAGAATTGAGGGATAAAGTCGCTTAAGTTTAATGCGGGCATCTTCGGTAGTAAAATGCCAGTCAATCGTGCGAGATTGAGCGTTTCTGCATTTTTCCCAAGCAGCAACTTCCCGGTTCAACGCCGCTTGATCAGGAATGCGGCGATCCAAACACTGACGGGCTAATACACTCAGTTCAATTTCTGCCATGTTGAGCCAGCTCCCATGTTTGGGCGTGTAGTGAATCTCCAATTTGTCCAAAATCCGTTTGGCTTCTTTGGGTTCAAACGTCTCGTACAAGGCTGACGGGTCGTGAGTATTCAGTTGATCATGAACGAGGGTAATCCGCTCTGCCTGCGGGTAACGAACATCCACTAGATATTTCATCTGATGAGCGTAGTCCTGTTTAGTGCGACGCTTGGTTACTGCCACATGTCTCCATCCTGCTAGGGGTTCGGAGAACATAAACAGATTACAGACACCATTGCGTTCATATTCGTAGTCGTAGCGCTTGGGTTGACCCGGTTCGGGTGGTAGGGGAAGTCGCGTTTCTTTGACTAATTGTTTGCTGGTTTCGTCGAAACAGACAATGGGATAACGGGAGTCATAAGCACGAGTGTAGACACTTAGCACATCCTCCATGAAGTAAACAAACTCTCCACTGGCTTTGGGAGGAATTACCCAACATTCCTGCAACCAGGGCTTAAGTTCGTTTTTTTTAGCGTTTGACGCACCGTTTCATGAGAAATGCTCTCCACATGCCCCAACTCAACTAGTTGGTCTGCCAACAACCGCATCGTCCATTTCCCTTGTCCTTCGGGTGCTTCTGCACAAGCAAGGGCAATCAAATGGGCTTCTTGTTCTCCATCGAGTAAGCGAGGCTTGGTGCGAATCGGCGTTTGACGCGATAGCGCCGTTTCTAGACTTTGCTCCACGAACTGTTGTCGGATTCGTTCAATCGTGGAGACACTAATATCGAGGGCATCACTAATCGCCTGATCTCGCCAACCGCCTCCTTCCTGGTTGATATCCGCTTTGAGCAAAATACGGGCGTGGTTGAGTTTGTAAGCAGAGGCTTTACCCGTTGTGGTTAGACTTTCCAAACTCTCCCGTTCCTCAGGGCTAAGGGCAACGATGTACTTCTTTTTAGGCATTGTTTGGCGGGTGGCAATGTTCCCCTCAATTCTCCACTAAACTATCCATCAAATAAAACTTGACAGACTACTAGTCCGCTTGCCAGATAGTTTTTCATGCCGAATTCAGATCTCAGGCAGAGGGCTAAAGGATCTAGTGTTGACATTCCCCTATGTTTTTGATGTTAGTGAGCCAGATGAGTTTCATGAACTGCTTCAACAACAAGGTCTTGTCGAAGATGAGGAACAAGCATTTGAATTAGATCCCCCTGCGATCGATGCCCCTAAAGTTTGTGTAATCGACAGCGGCATTCAGGAGCAGCATCCACTTTTGAAAGCCGCGATCGACGATGCCCATTCTCGTTCCTGGGTTCCTGGCGACACAGGTAGAACCGCAGATCAAGTTGCTGGTGGACATGGTACAAGGGTTGCTGGTGCGGTTCTTTACCCGCAAACAATCCCTCGTGCGGGCAGGCTACAAGCGGGTTGCTGGATTCAAAACGCCAGAATTTTAGACCAGAATTGTCATCTACCGGAGCAGTTGTTTCCTCCAGAGACGCTAGAAGAAATTGTCAACTTTTACAAAGAGACCGGCACTCGAATCTTCAACCACTCGATTACTGGATCAACCCCTTGCCGTACACAATACATGAGCGCATGGGCAGCCGCGATCGATAAATTGACCTGGGATCACGATGTTTTGTTCATCGTTTCAGCAGGAAATTTGCCATTAGATGGGTCTGTTAGCGTTTCTAGACTCTCAATCAGCGCTCATTTTGCAGCAGGTCGCCCCTATCCAGATTACTTGCTAGAGTCCTCTGCAAGGGTAGCGAATCCCGCCCAAAGCTTTCAGGCTCTCACCGTTGGCTCAGTTGCTGCTAGTTTCTACCACAGCCCGCCGCTCACTTCTATAGCCCCAGCAGACCATCCATCTGCTTTTACGTGTTGCGGTTTAGGAATTTGGGGCTCTGTTAAGCCAGAAGTTGTGGAATATGGTGGCGACCTGATTATGGATGAAGGAACCCCGCCAAATTTGACTTATCCACCCGATGTCTGCCCAGAACTGGTGCGCTCCACGTTAGGAGGTGGTCCTGCAATCGCATCTGACAAGATTGGAACTTCCTTCGCCACCCCTAAAGTGACCCACATTGCAGCAGCAGTAGAGGCTGAATTACCTCAAGAGAGTTGTCTGCTCTACCGAGCGTTGATTGTCCAGTCGGCTCGCTTACCTAGCTGGACAGCAGAACTAGAAGTTAATTTGTCAAATGTCATTTGCCAGATGGGATATGGTGTTCCTAATCTCGATCGAGCAACAGGCAACACAATCAATCGAATAACCCTAATTACCAGGGGCGAGCAGCGCATCTCCGCCCGAAAAGCTCGTGTTTACCAGGTTCAAATGCCCCAAGAATTGAGATCGCCTGGTGAAAGTTATGACATTTTGGTGGAAGTTACGCTTTCCTACAAGGCTGAACCCCGTAGGACTCGACGGCAGCGAAGAAAGTATCTTTCGACTTGGCTAGATTGGGAGTGCAGTAAGCGAGGCGAAGACCCAGAACAGTTTCTAGCGAGAGTTCTCAAAGAATCCGATGCTGCCCCTGAGAAAACCGAAAAAGGCGAAGGACTTTTTGAGTGGGCGTTGGGTAAACAGAAGCACTGGGGCAAGGTAAAAGGACTCTCCAGAGGGGCAGGAACGATTCAGAAAGATTGGGCGATCGTAAAGTCCTACGATTTGCGCGAAGCTTTCTGCCTTGCGATCGTCAGTCACGAGGGGTGGAACAATGATCCAAATGCAGAGGTGCCTTACTCACTAGTTGTCAGTTTTGAAGCGCTTGGGGTAGACATTCCAATTTATGCGCCCTTCGTTGAAGTCCAGACTCAGATACAAATTCAGCAGCAACTCGTGGAAATTCAGTAAGTGTAGGAATTGGTAATCCAATTTCAGAGATTCATGAGTTCTCTTGATTTCTTGTAGAGTCTTTCTCCCCAGTCCTCAGTAGAGCTATTGGTATGCTTTGCCAAAGCGAAGGTAAGTTTGTTACCGTCGTCTTTAAGTTTTTCAAGCACGTTACGCTGCCAACCACCTCGAGGAAGTAAGGCTTTGGTTAGTAGTTTGTCTAAAACTTCCTCAAGATGGTTGGCAGCATCTTTTTTGGGCAAGGAGAAAAGTAACGTAGAAATTGAAAAATCATCTGGTCTACCAAACTCCAGTATCCAACAGGGAGGTAGTTCTGGACTTTCCAATTTTACCAGAGCAAATTTTCTGGGACGATCGGCAACCTTAGCAAACTGCGTTTCTTGACTGAACTCCCGCACGTCCCAAGTCACTGAAACATCCCAGTGAATTTCATCCAGAAATCGAATCGCTTCAGCAAACTCATCAAGTCCATCGTCTAGCGCAACAAAGATGTCCATTGGTGAACGCAGGGCAAATTCAGCCGCAGGATTTTGCCCACCGATCCCTATATCTGAAACATTAACAGTTCTAGTCCTCAAGAGCGGTTCAGAGTCTGGGTCGCCGGTAGCGTCAACAGCCAGTTTCGTTACTGTGGTGGCAGTTGTCCCCGTTTGAGTAATTTTGAGCTTTCGCCTTTCTACGATCGAACTCCCCAAACGAGGAAGGCTGCGGGCAGGCGGTGAAGTAATAGGCGGGTCTGCTTCACTTTCTATCAAAGTTTCTGCAATAACTTTGGGTTTTCGCTGTCGCTTGGTAGCTGGCTTCTCCACATACTCCCGTTTCTTGAGACGAGGATGCGTAAACTCAAGTTCTGAGAAGGGAAGTGATCTTTCAGGGGCGACTTCCAGAATCTGCTGAACCAGTAGAATTTGTCCTGTCAGTAGACCTCTAACATGCCAAGTAGACGAGAATCGAGGCAAATTCGTTGTTAATGGAATAGAAGTGTTCCAATTCACTTTCGAGGCTTGGCTAAGGCGATCGTGGTATACCCGATCCCAAGCAGAACGAAAGGATGAGTCATGTAGCAACCGAGCCATAAAGAATGCCAACGGTCTGCTCAAGACTCGTTTCGCCATGTCGCTTGAAAAGTCTAGAGACAGCTTTGCACCAACAATTTCATTTCGATTAATTACTCGCTCAAAGTAATTAGGTTCCAGCAACCCAAATGCTAATGTTTTGTTTGGAATGAGAAAAGCTCGAATGCACTCCAAGACAGGAATTACGATCGTAATTCCTTTTTGGGTTTGGAACTTGACGCAGTGTTCTGCCAAGTTGCCTTCACCCCGAAGTAGGTAATTGGCAATTGTTGGAATGTCTGCTGCTTTAGACAACGTAGCGGCAGATGAGTCAGGAATAACAAGCCTGAAAACATTACCTGTTGGCTCATTCCAAATAGGCTGTCCATTTTGAAAGACTTGCCCCAACCGAAGCCAAGGTAGCAAGCCCCAGGGAAAATCTACCTCGCTAAATTCTCCTAACTCTCGTTTGAATACTGCCGTTGTTCGCCACTGTCGATTCGTGGACTCTCGCCAAGGCGATCTCAACCACCATAGAGTCACCTTTTCCTCTGCTTCAAAGAGCCATTTGCTGAGGCGAACAATCTCTGCCATGTTTAAATAGAGTTAGTTTTAGAACTTCAAGTGCCTTGTCAACGGCATTTCGTACTAGTGGCAAGGATTCAATCTCCGGACGCAATCCTGCCTTACGAATAAATTGCCACCTTGGAGGGGAACTTCCTTCTTCAAGGTAACAATCTACTGCCCATCGAATCCGTCGGATGGCATACATTTCACGAGTCTCGATCCATTCAGAAACACATTGTGCTGTCATCGGTAGCTTATCAAGGTGTTTCTGAATCAGCGCTAACTGACCTACCTCTTTAGCGATCGCAGAAATTGTAATTTGAGTAGGTTTTCCTGCTTTCTCTTGCAGGTAACGAGCCGCTCGTCTAGTCACCTCAGCCAGGTCAGCATCTCGACTGTCCCAATCTACGCGGGTAGGTGGAGTGGTTCTATGCATTCGCAACGGTAGGTGAGTTTCTAGCCATTCTGGATCGTTTCGTCGTAGCCAGGTGTAAACTCGCTGAAACTGTTTCTTGAGTGCAGTGCGTCCCAGGTCAGGATTTTCCTTTCTTGCTGCCAACCATTCTGCTTGATAACTCTCCAAGGATGATTTGGAGGAAACTGCTCTTCTGATTTGAGAGCCAGCTAGTGTTCGCTTCATATGGCTAGTTTGCCGTTTCGCTTGACGCGGAAACTCTAATTCCAACGCTGCTGCATGAAGTTTGACTGTAGCAGCATCTACCCCCAATCGACGAGCTACTTCACGCAGGCTGATCGAGGAGTTTTGCCAAAGTGCTTTCAAGGCTTCTTCCCAAACCGAACCAAAGGCTCGAATTTTGGTAATTCGGAGTCGATCTTCCTCTGACGTATCTGGTCCAGTTCGGGCATAAATGAACCCACAAGAGCATTTAAATGTACCGATAGGCTTACCATTCTCTTGGCTGTATGTGATTACGCATTCACGGATCACAGTTTGGTGAGAGTGGTGAGCCGCTTTATTCAGGCACATCCACGGTCCTTTACCAAATGGTTTGAATTGTTTAGGTAATTTGAAAAACGATTCTACGGTGTGACCTAAAAATTGCATTAGTAGTAGGTGACGAAGCGGATGCTGTGAGCCTTTGGGCGATCGCACCAGCCGAAATAGCCAGTTATGCTGGCTCTCTGTGTCGATATCACATTGAAGCCGTTTTAGTAGATTTGACGGGTAGTATTGGCAAAACTCTCGCAGCATTGCGCTTACTCGTACCCTACCGCTATACGTTGAAAAGTCGTGCTCGGCTAGAAGATCCAGGTAACGACTCAGCAAAACGTCTAATCCTGGTGCTGAAACGCTCTGTTGTAGTAGCCAAGCGGCATCTTGGGCAATCTTCAGCAGATTTTTGTGATGAGCCTTAACCACTGTCAGCAATTGATTCTCTAACGATTGAACATTCTGCTCTGCTGAGATGAATTCGTGCCGGGTTTTGGGATTTTGAATGCGAACTTGGCTAGCAATCAACGAGGTTTGATGCTCTGGACAAATTTCAACTCCAGGTAGCTGATGAAGACGGTGCCAGTAGCATTCGCCAAATCGTTGCTTATCTTCTTGAACACACAACGGACAAAACTTCAGATGATCTGGAGGCTGAATTGTACTTGCCATAACACCAGAACGCATGTGAACCGATGGTCCACGTGAGCCCTTCATATCGGCACGAAGTTGCTGAGCCTGTTTAGGATTCAGGAATGGCACGAAGAAGGGAAGCAAGGTATGGTCATTAATGATGCGATCAACCGTGTATGGGCTCCCGGGCGGTAAAGCTAAGACGAGGTTGCCAAGATTGCTGGGGAGATCAACGACTGCAATTGCGGCTTCATCCCCAAACAACTCCCAAAGCGTACTTTTCTTATTGGAGTACTGCACTCGCTCATGAAACCGAGCGCAAACGCTATAGAGCAACTCATCTGGGTAAGGATCGGGAAAGCATCCTAGCATCAGGACACCTCCTGCAAGTATTCGGTTGCTGGACGAATCAACCCTGCTTGTCGGAGAGCATCGTAAGCACTGAGTTTTTGCTTAACTCCAGACGCAGCAATTTCAGGTAGGCTGCCCTCAGTTAAGACTATTTTCTTACTCTTCCTGGTTGTCTTTTTAGAAGATGTTTCGACGTGGGCGGTGGGTGTATCTATCGAGGAAACTGGAGGTAGTGGCGATTGCACGTTTGAGCTAGACTGCGTTCTCGTTCTCGACAATGCCTGCATTTGTTCAGCCCGATTGAGTTTGCTCTGCGCCTCTTTCAAAAAAGAATCAAGGTCAATTGGGTGAACATCTTCAACGCTGTGAAGAACTCTCATATCGCCTGTTTTGAGAGCTGACAAGATGGGATTTGCCATCCGTAGGCTTTCCTTGGCGGCTAATCGGATGCCTTGTTCAGTGATTGTTTCTTCTCCAGTTGCGAGCGCCCGAACCTGAGTCAACATGTAAACTTTGACAGCAAAATCTGTAATACCCTGAGTGACATCGTAAAGCGCGATGCTCAGTTCTGGAGTCAGATGAGATGGCTTTTGAACATACTGATACCCCCATAAACACTCTAAAAACCACTGCCAAGTCTCATCATTTTTCATTCGATCCCAAACTAAATCGCCTTGCCCTGTACCTCTACGGGTTTGCCGGAACTCGCCGCTCAATACAGATATTGCCTTGTAAGTACCAACTAGCACCACAGGCAGTCCAATAGTGTTGATTAGCTGAACAAAGAAATTGAGCATTTTGCTGGAGCCACCGCTCTTTGCTTGGCTAAGATGCTGAATTTCATCAATGACCAGCACTCCAATTGAATGAAGCGATGCTACGAGTGCCATTCGAGGCAGTAGCTCATCCACAGTTTTTCGACCGCCTGCATAGTTTTCGTAGTACCGAGTTCCCAGTAAATCATCCACTGCTTGAAAAAAGTTTAAGCACAATCCCTTAATCGAGCCATCGAACGGGCAATCTAGTTTGAGCCACACAACTTGAGTAAAACTGAAGTCGTGATCTTTATAACGATGGTGAAGAATAACCTGTGGATACAATGACAGAATTGCCTCGATAGACGTAGTTTTCCCCACTCCACTGATTCCGACGATCGTAAAACCTGTAGCTGTCGAGCGTTGACCGTTACGAGTAGTACCCAGAGCCTTAACTCGCGACTGCACATCTCCCCAAAAGCCCATAACCGATGGATTCCGCGCCTGGTATCCGACCCGAATCATTCGCGAGAATCGCTGCTCTAAATCGAAGTGAACAGGCAAAGGCGCGAAAAACTGGAGCGCATTTTGAATGAGATGTAGACGTAGATGGGCAGGCATACTCCGCTCTGCCCGCTCATATTCAGGGTAGTAAGCAAGCAATTCCGCAGACTCATTCTGCGTCAGAATCAGCGGCAGTGCTTCAATCAGAGGGTTGTCCCGATAGTTTGAGATTCCTGGATCGCTATACGCTGCCTCAGTAATCCGACCTTTGCTAACTAAGATTGACGGAATATGTTGCTCATTACTCATCATCGCTCCACATCCTTGGACGCAGTTTACGTAATTTGTCGATTAATTGGGATTGGGGTACGTGCGCTTGATCACTATCTTGTGCAAGATTTTCTGGCTCATCAACTTCAACTTGCGACTCAGGAAGATCAGCAATTTCTTCTAGCTCAGGTTTCTCTGGCTCTGCTATTGGCATAATGAGAGGAATGACCTGACCCATTGAGTCATCTGATTCGCTCGTCCCTAACTGCCAAGCTTGACCTTTACGTTCTATTTCACGTTCTTCTTTGCGGTTCTGTCGAATTCCTTTAAGTCGTGCCTGCTTACTTTGTTTATCACCTGTTTCTAGAGACTTGGCAGTTTGTTCTGTTGCCTCAGAAATGATTTGCTCAACCTGAGCGTTGAATGTTGCTGTAGATTGGTGTTTGCGACTTCTCGAAAGGTCTTTTTCCTGTTTCTTGATCTCAAAATAATCTGCGGCTTCATACCAATCGCGTCCTCGAAACGTTTTTTCTGCATCAATTAGTTGACAGGGTTCCAAATGGTGAACGTCTTCTAATCGAAGATAAATCTGATCAAGTTTTCGTGGGTCACAAGCGATATTAATTCTCCAAGAGCCTTTTTCTCTGGCTTTAACAAACCATTGTTCTCGTAATGCCAAGTCGCAGGAGTAAAGCAATCCTTCAAAGCGAATTCCTCGGTAGGTCACAGTCGCCTCCTTTGTTGGAAGCAAATTTAACCGCAGAGTATCACGCTCTACTCTTCGCAAATGTCCTCCTCGATTATCGATGCCCCAGTTCCAGAGGTCAATTGGATACGGCTCAACATGCTCCTGAATCATAAATTCATCCATCCGATACCAACCCATTCGGTGGTCTTTATTGTGGTCCAAAAAGCAAAGAATCATCAGCTTACGAAATTGATGCAAATCCAAAACAGCATCCAAGCGGTAGTCTGCATCACCTCGCTCATGTGGCTTGTAAACCGCTCCTGGTGCCCAGTGAATGCATTTGTCGTTACTTAGCCGAAAGTTGCGCTCAACGATCGCCTTCCAGTCGGCTCGATAAGGAGGTGTATTGGATATTCGCACATTTAATGCATTTACAAGGTTGTCGGCGTTATATCCCTCCAATTCACCCCGGTCAGCTAAAAGCATTTCTGGTAAGCGATGGCTAGACCAATCTGCTTCAGTAATTTCAATTCCATATTCTCGGCAGAACGCAACTTTATCAGTAGATGCATTTTCTAGTGCCTGCATTGCCCCTACCCAACTCGGTCCTTCCAAGGTGACGCTCATACCGACAATCATGCGACTAAACACATCAATGACAACGTAGATGACAGGTCGTCCAATAATACGAGTGCGATCAAGCGAGCTGACTAAATAGATGTCTCCGATTGTCGCATCAATTTGATAAACAGACCCTGGACCAAACGCCATTTGAGTTGAATCACCCAGTACCTCTCGATGCCGAAGGTTATACCGACGTTGCCCCTCTCTTGCCGTAAGCGCTTGAGCTACATTTCGCTCTTTGGCATACCAGTATTGAAATTGCCCAAATGTTGGCATCTCGTGAGCGGGCGGTAAAAAGGGAACAATTGTTCCATCAGACAAGCGGTCGTAACCTTTGTGAAAGAACTTCTCTAGTGTCTTTTGGTAGGCATCTCGCAATGTTCTGCCTTGCGAGATTTCATAAAATAGGCGGATGCCTCGGTTGAACTTTTCCCGAATAGCAGCGTCTACATTGACACCCGTCGGTAGGTCTTTCACTTTAGTAATTTTGCTAGGGCGACCGCGTTTAATTCCCGCTTTACTCTGTCGCTCCTTGCCCTTGGCTCCACATTTATCGAATGCAGGAAGCAAGGCATTTTTAGTCTGTCCTCCTTGCCAATATCGTCGTAGGAATTTGTAAATTGTTTTCTTGGTGTACCCCGTTTCTTGCTCTCTCTGTCCTAAAAGTTTTCCTCGTCCCCGCGAGAGAAAGATTTGTCCTGTTTCGTCTTCTATTAAGGGTGCGATCACTTCCCAAGCATTATCGCGCCGTTGACGATGCTTTTCTGGAATATTGCCCTCTAATCGTAGAAGCGATCGATATGGATCAACATCGAGGACATGGGCTTGACCCAATGCGATTGCCGCATCTATATCCTTGAGCTTCTGAAAAACTGGCAATGCACTAGAGTCAAGAATTTTGATTGTCACCACATCTGTTCGTGATGGGTCGAACCACAGCACTCGATCAACCCAACTTTCTTTCTCGTTCTGCCATTCCAACAGCATGTTCACATAGGGAGTCATCCAACCTCTCCAATCTCATGACTAGTGCTAATAACCGAAGCAGTGGACAGGATTAGCTTTTCATTAGGTCGAATAGGCTGACTCATATCGACACACCACCGACGACTAGCAAGCAAGTGGCGCACGACTGACAGACTTGTGCCAGGAGCTAAACCAAGCTTGTCGTCACAGATTGTGGTCACATTTGCGAGTGGAGTGTTAGCTTGAAGAATCAGGGGTGATAGGGCTGTAGCAATTCTGTCGATATCCATCTGGGTCAGTGGTGCAAGTTCGATTGTCCGTAAATATGGATGCAGCCATTTGACATTATTGACCAACGCTTCAGGAATCTCTCGCTCAGTGACGATCCCCCAATCTACATTCCGCTTCAGCCAGTAACAGCGCTCAATCTCTAGTTTTTCCAGCGTACGCTGCGATTGAAGACCCTGTGCAGGCTTAGTGGAACGAGCAACTTCAATAGAATCAATTCCTTGCTGGATCGTGATTAGGAAGTCGGTCGTCATGATGACTGGTTCTTGAGTCCTAGGATCAGCAGGATGGGCAATATCAAGTTGTCCAGCGATCGCCTGAGTCTCCTCCAAAGGTAGCAGTGGAAATTGTTCTCGAATGTCCAAGACAGGAAGCGCCCACTCCAACACATAGAAATAGCTAGTTTCTAGTTCACTCAGAAGATGATGAACTCTACCTGTTTTCCAACCTTTGATACGGCTAACAAGCCCTTGAGAAGGAACATCTTGAATGTGAAGCCAGGGTACATAGTTACCGCCGGTACCCTGCCCGCGCTGCTCCTTCAATCGTCTCGTAACAGCTACCTGTGTCGTACTCCGTCTGCGTTTAGCCACTAGATTAACCTCATCCCCATAGAACACAGCAGATGTGTTCAGCGAATGCATTTATAAAATGCTCTACACCCAGAAAGTGTACAACTTTAATCAACGATGTACAACTTTGTTTTATGGTGTAGAGTTTTATTCAACGGTGTACGACTTTGTTTTGTCTTTACAAGACGGCTCTTCAAAATCGACCCTATTCAACCGTAACGCTCTTGGCTAGGTTACGAGGCTGATCGACATCCAACCCGCGCCGAGCTGCGATGTGATATGCCAACAACTGAAGCGGAATCACCGTCAAAATCGGTGACAGCAATTCATCGACATGAGGCACCGGGATGAGCGTATCAAACGTGTCGGCGGCTTCTTGTTCATCCATTGGGGTCACGCCAATCAGTCGAGCATCTCGCGCCCGCGCTTCTTGAGCGTTAGACAGCACCTTTTCGTAGACGGCTCCTGGCATGGCGATCGTCACCACAGGCACTTTCGCATCTAAAAGCGCGATCGGACCGTGCTTCATTTCACCAGCGGGATAGCCTTCAGCATGAATGTAGCTGACTTCTTTGAGCTTCAAGGCACCTTCGAGAGCGATCGGGAAGTTAATGCCCCGTCCCAAAAAGATGAAGTCTTGAGTCTCGGCAAAGTCATGCGCCAGTCCTTCGATATAACGTTCCTGGCTTTCTAGCACGACTTCCATTTGAGCCGGAAGCTGTCGCAGCCCGACTAATAGTTCTTCAAGCTGCTCTGGAGACTTTGCGATGCGGCGGTAGGTCAAATCCAATGCGAGGGCGTAGAATGCCATCACTTGAGCGACAAAGGTTTTGGTTGCTGCCACGCCAATCTCGATGCCCGCGTGGGTGTCGATGATATTGGGAACCAGATCGCCTAGTGAGCTTTCGGGGCGGTTGGTGATGCCGAGTAGACGAGACTGAAATTCTGGTTGAATGAACCCCGATCGCCGCTTTTTCTCCATCTCCAGCGCGGCTAACGTGTCGGCTGTTTCACCCGATTGAGTGACTCCGATCGTCAGCGTGTTAGGCGTAATCGGTGCGGGGGCATAGCGAAATTCCGACGCATAATGCACCGTAGTCGGAACTCCTGCTACCTGCTCTATCAGATATTTGCCGATTAAGCCCGCGTGCCAACTCGTCCCGCACGCCACGATTTGAATGTGCTGTAAATCTGCTAACAATTCGGGAGGTAAGCCAAGATGAGTCGGTGATTTGTCTGCATCCGTTGCTGCCCATTCGCCATCAAAGTAGGCTTCTAAACAGGCTCTGACCACTCCAGGCTGCTCATAAATTTCTTTGAGCATAAAGTGTTTGAACCCCTGTTTTTCGACCATGACAGGGTTCCAGTTCAGCGTGCGCGGAGTCTTTTTGAGGCGATGTCCATCAAAGCTATAAATCTCTACCCCTAACGGAGTCATGCGCGCTAATTCGCCATTTTCTAAGGGCAACACAGCGCGAGTGTAAGGCACCAAAGCGGGCGTGTCTGAGGCACAGTAAAACTCACCTTGTCCAAAGCCCAACACGACGGGGGCTTGCTGTCGCCCCACAATTAATTCATCGGGATAGTCGGCGGAAATGACAGCGATCGCAAACGCGCCTTTCAGCCGATTTACGACTAAACGGACGGCTTCTAATAAAGACGTGTCTGAATCAACGAGTTGTTCTGCGATTAAGTGGGGAATGACTTCGGTGTCGGTGTCCGATCGAAACTCACAGCCGCGACTCTTTAACTCTTCGCGCAGTTCACGATAGTTCTCGATGATGCCGTTTTGAATCACCGCAATTCGCTTTGCGGTGTCCATGTGGGGATGGGCGTTATATTCTTCGGGCTTGCCGTGGGTTGCCCATCGGGTGTGGGCGATGCCAATTCGAGCGGGGTTGTCTTCTCCAGCAAGTTTTTCTTCAAGGTTGATCAGCTTACCTTTCGCCCGGACGCAATGAATCTCACCTTCTAAAACTGTGGCGATTCCGGCAGAGTCATAGCCTCGATATTCTAATTTGCGAAGCCCTTCGAGCAAAATACCGCTTGCTGCTTGGGTGCCGATATAGCCAACAATTCCGCACATGTGAGTTCATTCCTCTTTGGCGATCGTGTATCTAACCTAAGTTACTCTACACCTTCATTATTTGGACGGTGACTCGCTCAATGCCGCCAAAAAAAAGGAGGCAACGCGCCTCCTTAGCTTTGAACCCACATGAATGAAAAATAGATTGCGTATCAGGTTTGCCTAGTAAGCTAATCCCATACTGCGAGTCGTTTCGGCACCCAGGTAAACCCGAATGCTCAAAAAGTCGGTAGGACAAGCCGTTTCACACCGCTTGCAGCCTACACAATCTTCTGTTCGGGGAGAAGATGCGATTTGTCCTGCTCTACACCCGTCCCAGGGAACCATCTCTAGAACGTCGGTAGGGCAAGCGCGGACGCATTGAGTACACCCAATGCAGGTGTCATAGATTTTGACTGTATGAGACATGTTATGAATGACTCCAGATTCGTGCGTGTTGCTGTGGCAACGTCTGCAATTCTGCGATCGCCCAGTATGGATCACTGTTCAACCTCAGAATCACTGCTTAGTGTACTTCACGACGTAACCGCTCTCTTTTAAGCAGTTGCAAAACTTTAAACTCCGCAATGTGGAGGATCATGCTAATTTTTATCGGTGACCTTTGAGTATGATTCTTTGACCCGCTTAATTTCGCTTGAAATCATCGAACATGACGTGTCATCTTCAAGCTTGCAGAGTTCTTCGGCTTTCTGGTAATCGCTGAGCGCTAGGCTGTAGTTTTTTCGCGCTTCAGCAGGGTTTCGGCTTTCCGCTGAGTCTCCGAGGTGATTATAGACTTGTCCTCGATCGAGGTACAGACCTCCCACTGACGAAAAAGATCTTTTATCTTTTCCACTAGAAATAAAAAAAGATCTTTTATCTTTTCCACTAGAAACAATGTTTATCGTTTCTGTGAAATCTGCGATCGCGCCCTCACGATCGCCCGACTCTGCTCGAATCCAACCTCGGTTAAAGTGAGCTAAAGCGTTGTTAGGGTCTTGATAAATCTGTAAATCTTCTGCGATCGTTGTGAATGGTATACCCTCCAACGATAGAAATATAATTCTCAGCACGCCCACGATCGCTGCCAAACCTAATCCTCCACCCATCACCCAGAGAATATCAGTCTTAAAAGTTCGTAATGTATCTTGACTAGCTTTAGTCTTCGCCATAAGTTACCTGAGTTGCTAAACTTGGGCGATCGTCAGTCCTATTTTCTGGGCGATCGTTTCTGCATCTAGGCGATCGAGCAACTTTCGATCTTCCTTTGATTTCGCCGTCCTGTCTAGCTTTGGTCAGCTAAAATCTTGACTATCCGCCCGTACTGTTCTAGCACCTAGCCTCAAGCGACAAGCCTATGCCCTTAGCGACTAAATTGTATCGTTTTATAGTATTTTGTTTTGAGAGAATGCTTTTTATCAAATACTATATAGATTGTTGTGTCAGAAACACTACCGGATAGTTCGGAGTTTTGTGGTGTCTATAAACTCAGCAACTCCTCTGCTTTCTCTAGAGTTAATTCTAGAAAAGATTTCAGAAATTACTCTTCAGATCCAGCAGCATGAGAACCTAGAGAGCATTTTGCAGGGGGCGATCGCCGATGTCAGGTCACTCCTACAAACTGACCGCGTGCTCATCGATCGCTTCCTAGAAAATCAGGACATCGTTGTAGCATTTGAGTCTATTGGTACGGAATGGTCGTCTACCCTCGGATCACTAATCTGCAACCCTTGTTTTGACGCAGATTGGGTCGAATGCTGTCAACAGGGACAGATCATCACCCTCTCAGACATTCACAGCGAGACGATTGACGCTTTCCACCTTTTAGAACGGTTAGAGGTGCAAGCCATTCTGTTGGTGCCAATTTTCAGCCAAAGCACTTTGTGGGGTTTGTTGACGGTTCATCACTGCCGAAGCCCACGCGAATGGCAACCTCTAGAAGCACAGCTACTAAGGCACATCGCTCTGCAACTAGGACTCGCCATTCAACACGCCGAATGCCGACACCCGCAACCCTTAGAAAGTCAGCTTGAACAGCACACGATCGACCGCCGACACACTGCAATTTTCTTGCCAGCCAATCAAGATGCTGTAGAGAATTGGAACCTCACAACCCACGAGATCTGGTTCTCACTCCAGAAAAATGAGCGAGAACGGCAGCAATCAGAAGCCGTGCTGCGTCGCTATGAGCGGATTGTTTCCGCTACCCCTGATATGGTGTCTCTAATTGATCGCAACTATCTCTATCAAGTCGTTAACCAGTCTTACTTAATCTGGAATCAGAAATCTTACGATGAAATTGTGGGACATTCTATTAGCGATTTATTAGGACAAGAATTTTTTGAAACCGTCTCTAAACCTCTACTCGATCGCTGCCTCGCAGGAGAGTCTCAACAATCTTTTGACGCATGGCAGACCTATGCAAATGGTCAGCGACGCTATGTCAGAGCGACCTACGCGCCTTATGTAGAATTAGATGGCACAATCTCTGGAGTCGTAATCAATGTCCATGACCTGACTGACCTAAAACTAGTTGAAGAAGCTTTTCGGGAGAGCGAAGAGCGATTTCGTCAGATGGCTTCTAGTATCTATGAAGTGTTTTGGATGGCAGACATCGATTTCACCCAAATTATTTACGTCAGTCCAGGTTATGAGGAGATTTGGGGACGCAGTTGTACCAGCCTTTACGAGCAGCCTAAATCGTTTTTGGAGTCTATTCATCAGGAAGATCGCGCTCAAGTTTTAGCCATCGTTGAGCAGCAGCGACTCACTGGATTTAGTCACGAATATCGCTTACTGCGCCCTGATGGAACCCTTCGCTGGATCTGGGAGCGGACTTTCCCAGTGCTCAACGCGACAGGGTATCCCTACCGTTTAGTCGGGGTTTCTCGAGATATCACCGATCGCAAAGTCGCCGAAACTGCCTTGCGTGAGCAGCAGCAGTTTACTGAGCAGATTGCCGAATCTACCTTGGCAATTCTCTACGTGTATGACCTGATTGAGCAATACAATATCAGGCGATGTGCAACTTTTAACTGGTCACCAAGCGATCAAACTGAAGCAGTTCGTGACCACAGCGACGATTAAGCCAACAGCAAATGGTATGTGCCAGGATTTTCCGATGAAGTCGGCTCGTCAAATGCCACAGATCCCTGGCTTGAATCCGTTCAAAATGGAAGTGTTCTGCTAGTTGCGAGTTCACCGTTTCGATCAACCGTCTGACTTTCTGAAGTAAGGCGATCCAAGCTTTAGGACGGGTATCGGTCATATTGGCTCGCAAAGCAGTCTGTAACTCGACTCCAGCGCCTCGCAAAGCGTCCCGCAGGTCTTGGCTGATATAACCTTTGTCTCCAATGACCATCCCTTGAATTTGACCGAGGATCTCCCAGAGCGCTTCTCGCTCATCTGCATTCGCAGCAGTCAGGGTGAAGCCAGTAATGATGCCACTGGCACTGACGCTGAGGTGTCCGCGAAAGCCATAGAACTTCTCGTCTTTTGCAGCACAGTATCCATAAGCGGCTTCCCCTCGAAAACTGCGGCAGCGTCCAGCATAAGTGAGACAGCATAGGCGGAGCGGCAATCCATCCACGAGATGCACGTCATCCTCGAACGCGCCCAACTCGACCGCTAACCGTTGCTGAAGACGCGCTTTATACTGCCAGAGGTTGGCTGCTTGCCTGACAAAACTAGAACGACTGGTCAATTTCGGGAATAGGGCGCGCCAATGATCGCGGAAATACGCCCAAATCCCTTCCTCGTACTCCAGACTGCGATATTCGCCAACAATTTCCATCGTCAGAACTTCTGCGTCACTCAGGGCAGGCATAAATCCTCGGCTCCGGATCGGTTTGCCTTGAGTCAGCGCCTTGAGTTGATCGTCTACACAGCAGAAAACCGCAATGATAAACTCTTCAATAGAAAACATTTTTCCCACCTTAAACTTCTGTGTTTCTCTTCTATCAGAATTTTACGGTGGGGTTTCCTCATCTCATCTAAAAGTTGCACATCGCCTAATATCTACTCCAATCAACAGATCGAAACCGTTTTAGGATATTCTCCAAACGAGATCCAGGCAATGGGCGACGCTCTTTTCTCGCAGATGATCCATCCAGACGATCTGCCCAACGTGATGGCAAATCAACAGCGTCTTTTGACGGTTCAAGATGATGAGTTTGTGGAAACGGAATACCGGATACGCCACAAGACTGGAAATTATCGCTGGTTTCTCAGCCGCGATCGCGTCTTTAGCCGCACTTCTGAGGGGGTGCCGCAGCAATCGTTAGGCGTTGCCACTGACATCACAATGTTAAAGGAAACCCAGGCTTCCCTGCGTCAGCAAGTCGATCGCCAGCGGTTACTCAACGAAATTGCCCAAAATATTCGTCAAACGTTAGATTTAGACCACATTCTTCAGACCACCGTGACCGAAGTTCGACAGTTCCTGCATACTGATCGAGTGATTATCTACCAGTTTGAACCCGACTGGAGTGGGATCATTATTGCAGAATCGGTGGCAGAGGGATGGCGATCGCTCCTGGGAATGCAAATTACCGATACCTATTTTGTGGAAACCCAAGGACAACCCTATGAGCAAGGCAGAGTTAAAGCAACAGACGACATTTACACCACTCATCTAGATCCTTGCCATGTGGCACTGTTAGAGCAAATGCAGGTAAGGGCAAAACTGGTGGTTCCGATCCTGCAAGACAATCACCTGTGGGGGTTGTTAGTCGCTCAACAGTGTCGATCGCCCCGACACTGGGAAATATTGGAGATTGAGCTACAACAACAACTGGCAACACAAATTGCGATCGCCATTCAACAAGCCGATCTCTATCGCCAGTCACAGCTAGAACTCGCAGAACGCCAACGGGCAGAAGCCGCACTCCAGCAACTCAACCAGAAATTAGAGCAACGGGTACAAGAGCGCACCCAATCCTTGCACCACCAAGCAGAGCAGGAGCGCTTGATGCGCTTGATCATCCAAAATATCCACCGCTCTCTCGAGCTGGAGGAAACGCTTACCACCGTACTCAATGAAACCCGCCAGACCCTCAAGGCAGATCGGGTCGCGATTTATCAGTTTAACCCTGATTGGGGTGGCAGTTTTGTGGCAGAGTCAATAGGGGAAGGGTGGATGCCTTTAGTGCTACCAGAAATCCAGAAAGTTTGGCAAGATACCCACTTGCGAGACACTCAAGGCGGACGCTATCAGAACAATGAACCCTTTGCGGTTAACGATATTTATACGATCGGTCATAGTCAATGTCATATTGACTTGTTAGAGCAATTTCAAGCGAGAGCCTATGCGATCTCGCCCATTTTTCTGGACGAGCGGCTTTGGGGATTGCTGGCTGTCTATCAAAATAGTGGTTCTCGCGATTGGCAGGAATGGGAAATCAGCCTACTCCAGCAGATTAGCATCCGAACGGCTATTGCTCTGCGCCAATCCCACTTGTATCAAGCAGTTCAGACGCAGGTGACAGAGCTAGAGCGACTCAATCAACTGAAAGATGACTTCCTGAGCACTGTTTCTCACGAACTGCGATCGCCGATGTCTAGCATTAAAATGGCAATCCAAATGTTGGAAATTGGATTGAAACCGCTGGGGGTATTGGAAGATGAAACCAATGCCATCAATCGCTATTTGAGAATCTTGCGCGAAGAAGGCAACCGCGAGGTTAATTTAATCAATAATCTGCTGGATCTGTCACGACTTGATGCTGGGACTGAGATGCTTGATTTCACCCCCATTGACCTCCAGTTCTACATTCCCCAATTAGTTGCGCCCTTTATCAAGCGCACTCACCAACATCAGCAGCAATTAGTTATTCACATTCCCGATGATCTGCCACCCTTCACCAGCGATCTGCCGTTTCTGGAACGTATCCTGACCGAACTCTTGCACAATGCCTGTAAATATACTCCTGCCGGAGAAACCATCACGATATCGGCTCAATCCAACTCAGCAGATCTAGAGATTCGTGTCAGCAACACGGGGGTCGGAATTCCATCCGCAGAGTGTGACCGCATCTTCGACAAATTCTACCGTATTCCCAACAACGACCCCTGGAAACATGGTGGCACCGGGCTTGGACTAGCTCTAGTGAAAAAGCTCACCGAACGCTTAGGCGGTAATATCTACCTTGAAAGTGACGATAGGCAGACGACCTTTATTCTGAAGCTTTGTACGACTAGGAGATAAGTTGAGCAATATTAAGGAAGTTGAAATTTAGCAAGCTCCGCGATCGAAAGCCTGATAATTAAGGTAACGCAATCAAGAGAGTAAAGCGATGAACGTCAAACTGATTGTATTTTCTAGCGTGGTCACGACATTGGTAGGCGGAATGTTAGGACTCGCGATCGCTAAAATGAGACCGTCTCCGTATACCAATATCGCCATCTATCAAAACTTTGAGCAAAAATATATCATTGTTGGTGCAATCACAGGGTTGACGATCGGAGCCAGTCAAGAAGCCATTCGGCAACTTAAACGACAGCGTGAAGAGGAAGAAAACGCGGCGGCTCGTGCCCAAGAATTCTTTAAGTAGCAATCACTGAGTCGAGATCGGATCGCGCTCTGGAGTTGGAGTCTCTTCGGGGCGCTTGCTGTCTCCCCCTTTTTTGCCTTTGAGGAAGTTTTCTTCGAGGCTCTTAATCACCACATACAGCACCGGGACGATCAGCAAACTCAAGAATGTGGCGACGAGTAACCCGCCAAAGACGGCGGTGCCCAATGACCAACGAGAAGCTGAACCTGCTCCGTGAGCGACGACTAGCGGATAGAACCCGGCTAATCCTGCGGTTGCGGTCATGACGATCGGGCGAAACCGTTCTTCAGAGGCGGTGATGGCAGACTTGACGATCGACATGCCGCGTTCTCGGGCTTGGTTGGCAAATTCCACGATCAGAATGGCGTTTTTACTAGCTAATCCGACCAGCATCACGAGCGCAATTTGACAGTACACATCGTTGACGAGTTGCCGCAGTGAGATCGCGGTCATGGCTCCCAAAATGGCGAGTGGCACAGACAAAATAATGATTAACGGATCGACATAGCTTTCGTATTGTGCGGCTAAGGCTAGGAAGACCATGACGATCCCCAAGCCGAAAATGACGATCGCAAGTCCTCCTGCTGCTAATTCTTCTCTTGCGGTGCCGGTCCACTCTCGACCGATGCCCGATGCTTTGGTTTCATTAAACGCCTGATCCATCGCTTGGATCGCTTGCCCCGTGCTGGCTCCCGCCGCAGGTGCGCCTTGAATTTTGATGGCTCGATAGACGTTGTAGTGGTTGATGGTTTGAGGTCCTGTTTTTGGAACAATTTTCACCACTTCAGCCAGGGGAATCACTTTGTTATCCCGCGATCGCACATACAATTCACGAATCGCTTCGGGAGAGTTGCGCGACTTGCCATCGGCTTGAACATAGACGCGATAGCTGCGCTGTCCTTGCACAAAATCATTGACATATTGAGATCCGAAGTAGGCACCCAACGTACTCAACGCTTCGTTGAAGTCAATATTGAGTGCTTGCAACCGTTCTCGATCGACTTCCACTTCTAATAGCGGTGCCCCTGTGGTGTATTGGGTGAAAGTTCGTCCGAGTTTAGGATTTTGACTCGCTTTTGCAATTACGTCATTGGCGTTGGCTAGTAGCTCATCGATCGAGAACTTGCCGCCACTGCGATCTTGAAGCTGAAACTCAAAGCCGCCAAAGGTTCCCAATCCCCGCACCGCCGGGACGTTGACCGCGATGACGTTGGCATCGGTAATTCTAGTTTGAAACGCCTGATTTAACCGCTTCAAAACCCCCTGCACTGACTGCTCCGTTTTTTCGCGTTCACTCCAATTTTTCAGCGCGATGTAGAAGAATCCCCGATTAGAACTATTGCCCTCTAAGCCGCGTCCGCTAATCACAAAACTTCCCTGCACTTCAGGAATGTCTTTGAGCACATCAATGACCTGGCTCGCTACTTTTTGAGTGTAATTCAGCGAAACTCCGTCAGGAGCCTGAATGATTCCGAGCATTTGCCCCTGATCTTCTTCGGGCAAAAATCCTGAAGGCACAGACTGAAAAACTACTACGGTGGCGATCAGTCCTATCACAAAGACCCCAATGACGAAATATCGCATCCGAATCAGGAAGATCACGGCTGACTTGTAGCGATCGACGATCCATCCCAAGACCCGATTGAACTGACTAAAAAACCAGCCGAAGACTCCCTGCGGCTCTTGATGAGGACGCAACAAAATGGCGGCAATACTGGGACTGAAGCTGAGAGCGTTGAAGGTTGAGACGGCAATCGAGAACGCGATCGTTAATGCAAATTGTTGATAGATGCGTCCAGTCGTTCCTGGGAAAAATGCCACTGGAATGAACACTGCCATCAACACAACTGAGGTTGCAATCACGGCACCCGTGAGTTCTTCCATCGCCTCTAGAGACGCTTGTTTTGGAGTCAATCCTTGTTCGATTTTGACAGAGATCGCTTCAACCACCACGATCGCATCATCTACCACTAGCCCTGTCGCTAAGATTAATCCCAGCATCGTCAGGTTATTTAATGAGAATCCAAACAAGTAAGTAAACGCTAACGCACCGACTAGCGAAACAGGAATTGCAATTACCGGAATGATCGTCGTCCGCCAGTCTTGCAAAAATAGAAAAATCACTAGAACAACCAAAAGAATTGCTTCAAATAGCGTTTTAAACACTTCTTCGAGCGATGCCTCGACAAATCCAGTTGTGTTAAACACTTCTTCGGTCTTCATACCCGGAGGAAAATCTTGCTTGAGTCCCTCCATTGCCGATCGTACCCCTGCCGCCACATCCAGCGCATTGCTGCCCGGAAGCTGATAGATCACTAAACCGACTCCCGGCTTACCCTGCACTAAGACGCTGCTGGTGTAGTTTTCTGCCCCTAGTTCTGCCCGCCCGACATCGCTAATTTTGACTAACGAGCCATCTGCTCCCCGCTTCAAAACGAGATTTTCAAACTCCTTAGCATCACGCAACTGACTCGGCGTTTTAAGAGTGAATTCAAAGGTTTGATCGCTCGGAGCAGGCTGCTGTCCAACGGCTCCTAAACCTACCTGAATATTTTGCTCTTCTAGTGCCCTGGACACATCTGCCGCCGTCAATTCTCGACTCGCAAGCGCAGTGGGATCAAGCCATAACCGCATCGCATATTTGCGTTCACCGCCAATGTTGACCAATCCTACACCAGGGACTCGCTTAATCACATCCAGGACATTGAGATCGACGTAGTTGCTCAAGAAAACGCTGTCATATTCTCCATTTTCTGAGTAGAAACCATTGACCAAAAGAATGCTCGTGGATGCAGCCTGCGTCGTAACTCCAGTTTGCCGAACCTGCGCCGGAAGCTGTGCCTGAACTTGAGCGACCCGATTTTGCACATCCACCTGTGCCTGCTCTTTTTTGCGATTAGGACCAAAAAACACACTAATCGCCGAAGAGCCATCATTACTGCTGTTTGAGGTCATATACTGCATTCCCTCAACCCCGTTGATCTGCCGTTCTAAGACAGTGGTGACGGTCGTTTCTACCTTTTCAGCATCTGCCCCAATGTAGTTAGCAGACACTTGAATTGTCGTTGGGGCAAGCTCCGGCAAATAGCTCAATGGCAGCAACGGAATGCAAATCGCCCCCACTAACAGAATGAGTAACGTACAAACCGTGGTGAAAACGGGTCGTTTGATGAACGTCGTCGCGATCGACAGCATCATAAAATATCCTCTCAGGACTGCGGTTTAATCGGAGCGCCTTCTTTGAGTCGCAAAATCCCTGAAACAGCGATTTGCTCCCCAGCTTTGATCCCATCAATCACTTGATAATTTTGTCCTTGCACATCGCCTAACTGCAC
This sequence comes from Phormidesmis sp., assembly GCA_965277365.1. Lineage (GTDB taxonomy): Bacteria > Cyanobacteriota > Cyanobacteriia > Leptolyngbyales > Leptolyngbyaceae > Phormidesmis_A. The sequence continues at coordinate 1,146,577 of CBDICO010000013.1, forward strand.
CGATCGCTGCCGCACAATCTGTCGAGGTTCCCCTTTAGAATTGTCTTCTTCAGCCACAAACACAAACGGTTTGCCCCCAATGCGCGACACCGCAGAAGTGGGAATCAACACACCCGGTTTGCTGTCCCAGGTAATTCTGGCTTTAACAAACTGTCCGTCTCGCAGCGCCCCATTTGCGTTGGGAAACCGCGCCTTTGTTGCAACGGTTTGCACCCCCGATGCGACTTGAGGTGAGATGAAATAGAGTGTCCCGATCGTCAACGGTCGATTGGAGTTAGCATCTAGTAACTGAACGCGCAACCCTTGTCTAAGCTGAGCAGATCGAATCACGGGAACAGAAATATTGAGATCGAGTGAATCATTTTGGGTGATCGTCGTCAACGTTTGCCCAATGTTGACATAATCGCCCATTTTCACCGTGACATCGCCCACAACGCCCGTGATGGGGGCACGAACCTGCTTATATTGCAATGGCACACCCGCAGATTCGATCGAGGCTTCTGCTCCCTGAATTGCGGCTTGCGCCTGCACGATCGCGGCTTGCGCGGCTCGAACCCCTTCCTCCTGAGCGCGAAGATCTGCCGCCGCCGAATCTAAATCTCGTTTCGCCGTGTCAAGCTGAATCCGAGCCTCTGCACCGTCTGCAACCAGGCTTCTCGATCGCTCATAGTTTGACTTTTGCAAGGCAAGGTTGGCGATTGCTTTGTCTCGATCGGCTTTGGCTTTTGAAAAGTTGGCTTGTGCGGTTCCCAAACCTGCCTGGATCGAACTGGCATTCGCGATCGCCACATCTACACCTGACCTCGCTTGATCTGGACTAAGTTGAATTAAGAGGGTTCCTTGATTGACTCGATCGCCATTACTCACTGCGATGGCAGAAATGCGCCCCTGAATTTCGGGTTTCAGTTCTACTTTCTTGATCGCTTCTAAGGAGCCAACAAATTCAGCCGCGTCTTCAACTTGGCTAGACTCTACCGTTTGCAACTTTACCGCAGTCGGAGGTGGACCACTTGCGCTCGCGGTGGGTTTATTTCCGCAAGCACTGGTGATGAATGACGCAAGAAGGGCTACACCAATAATCTTAAATCGTAGCAAACAGGAAGAGTGATTCATAAAAATGTCTTAGAGTAGCCCCGTCTGAATCCTGATTGAGTAGGGTTATCAAAACCAGTTGAACATGAATTAAGCACCGTAGAGGTTAAAAAAGATACAGGTTTATGAATGTCATTTAGAGTAGTTTTCTCACACCTTGCGATCGCTTAAGGTGACAATTCGATTTAGCGGTGAGATTGCTAAGACGAGCAGTAATTTGAAGCGATAAACCTCGATTAAGCTGCCGAAGCCAATAAGAACTCAGCAATTAGGAGCGTGAATAAAACTCAATGAACAGTAGACATGATGCAGTTTTTAACCGAGTGTGCATACTCTACTAAAGGTATAAATTTGGATGTGAACCAAAGTTTATTAACTATATCATCCATCTAAGGTAACAATAGTTTGGGCGGCTTTAGACAGCAGTAGCCTCATTAATGACAAAGGGTTTAGTAAGTGAGATTTAATTGGTAGTGAACCAGAGCTGTGGATTGGTTTGGACATTCACACGTCGGACATTGAGGATTCTTTCCTTATTACTCAGGTCTAGCAGCATTTCAGCAGGATAGACAGGTTCAGCACCCACCTTATGTAATGGCAATTCAACTTAACCTAACTAGGAATTAACGGCATAACAATAAATTTAGTCATCTGATAGTCTTAATTTAGACGAGGGATGAGTCGAATTCTAATCAGTTTTCCATCCCTCCTTCTTCACCTTCCTACAAAATCCCTTCTTTTTTTGCCATTGACACCATCAAATCAATCACCCGACACGAATAGCCCCACTCGTTGTCATACCACGAGATGACTTTGAAGAAATTGGAGTTTAACTCAATGCCTGCCCCGGCATCAAAAATGCTAGAGTGCGTGTCACCCTGAAAATCGGTTGAGACAACTTCATCTTCGGTGTAGCCCAGAATTCCTTTAAGTGAGCCTTCTGATGCGTCTTTCATCGCTGCACAGATTTCTTTATAGCTCGTTGCCTTCTCGGTTTTGAAGGTCAGATCGACCACCGAGACATCGGGTGTGGGCACCCGGAACGCCATTCCCGTCAGCTTGCCCTTGAGTTCTGGCAAGACCAGCGTCACTGCTTTGGCGGCACCCGTTGAAGACGGAATGATATTTTGAGCGGCACCCCGTCCGCCGCGCCAATCTTTTTGACTCGGACCGTCAACCGTCGGCTGAGTTGCAGTGGTGGCGTGAACGGTGGTCATTAACCCTTCAGCTAACCCAAAATGGTCGTTAAGAACTTTGGCAAGGGGCGCTAAACAGTTGGTTGTGCAACTGGCATTCGAGACGATCGTGTCCTGACTCGGATCAAACTGCTCATGATTTACTCCAACCAGCAGCGTCCGAACTTTTTCAGGGTCTTTGGTCGGAGCCGAAAGAATCACTCGTTTTGCACCTGCTTTCAGGTGATTAGATGCTCCTGCAAAATCAGTAAAAAATCCCGTAGACTCAATCACATAATCTACGCCGAGGGTTCCCCAAGGTAGGTCTGCGGGGTTTCGCATCGCTGTACAGGGAATAAATTTGCCATTAACGGTAATGCCATCGGGTTTGGCTGCGATCGTCCCCTTGAATCTGCCGTGAGTCGAGTCATATTTGAGCAAATAGGCGAGGTTATCGGGCGGCACCAAATCGTTAATGCCCACAAATTCAATATCGGGGTTGTCAATACCAGCCCGAAATGCGAGGCGACCAATTCGCCCAAATCCATTAATTCCTACTTTAATGGTCATGATATAAAGTTCCTTAAAGCGATCGTGGACTCAGATTTTTCAATTAGATTAGCGTGCTTAATGGACGATCGCGTTTAATATAATTTTCTGATTGGTTTGACCCAGAGACTTCAAATAGACAGGCGCAATTAAAGTCGGCTTGTGGGGATGGGTTTCGGCTCCGTCCAACCTGCTGGGATTTCTGGCGTTGAGCGTTGAGCGGAGCCGAAGCACGTCTTCCGCTTCATTCCATCTACCTGCTTAGTAGAGTGTGAGACGCAGATAAAGCAATCAACTTTGTATAGAATGTAACGATTCGACGATCGAGTGATCCGCTACATCTATATAATTACTCTCTCGGCTACTAATATGAGTTTTACGATTCAGGACGTTTTAATTCCTAATGATTATGCCTATGAGATGGTCGATGTGCAAATTGTGAATGATCACATTGCAGCGATCGCGCCTAATTTAGACCTCGTCGGGACTCTAATCAATGGACGCAACAAGCTTCTTCTGCCAGGGTTTGTCAATGCTCACACACATTCCTCTGAGATGTGGCAGCGCGGCATGATTCCGCCCGTCCCATTAGAATTGTGGCTTGCAGAACTCTATGACTTTACGCCGCTCGACCCAGAGCAAGCCTACTTGAGCGCGATCGGAACTGCCGTCGAAACGCTGCTCTCTGGTGGAACGAGCGTCGTAGACCATTTAGTATTGATCCCCGGCAAAGAATTGGAGACGATCGCGGCGGCGGTTCGTGCCTATCGTCAGGTCGGAATTCGGGCGTTTGTAGCTCCTTTGATTCAAGATCAGGCGCTCTCGACAAGCCTTCCCAGTGGGGGAGCTAACCGAGAACACGATGAGTATCTGCGATCGACAGCCGCCACGCTGGTGTTAATGCAAGAAGCGGTAACTCAATTTCATCGCCCTGATGAAGGGGTGAATATTCTCGTCGCGCCAACCGGAATTCAACTCTGCTCAGATGCTTTGTTTGAAGGGTGTATTGAGTTAAGCGAGCGCTACAATCTTTGTCGTCACGCTCACCTACTCGAAACCAAGGCGCAGCAGATTCTCGCCCAAGAAAAATATGGCTGTAGCGCAGTTGAGCATCTTAAACAGATTGGATTTTTGAGCGATCGGACTTCTCTAGCTCACTGTGTCTGGCTCGACGATGCTGACATCAAAATTATGGCAGAGACCCAATCAACGGTGGTTCACAATCCTCTCAGCAATTTGCGGTTAGGAAGTGGCATTGCCCCGATTATCAAATATCGTCAGGCGGGCGTTAATGTCTCGTTTGGGTGTGATGGCTCGGCGAGTAATGATTCTCAAGACTTGCTGGAGGCAGTTAAAATCGGCTCGATTTTGCATAACACCACTGACCTCAATTATCAGAATTGGATCACGCCGCGCCAAGCGATCGAGATGGCTTCTTTAGGCGGTGCGACGGGTTTGAATCTGGGCGATCAACTCGGTTCGCTGACGGTGGGCAAAAAAGCTGATTTAATCATGGTTGACTTGACGAACTTATCGTTGCTGCCGCGCACCGACCCGATCGGGCTGCTGGTTTTAGGTCGTCCGGTAAACGCAATTTCTCACGCCTGGGTGAATGGCAAATCAGTCGTATCAGATAACGAAATTTGTAACGTCGATATCAATGAACTGAGGCAATCACTATTCGATCAAAGCCAATGGAATTCAAAACGCCAAGCTCCATCAGTAGCACAAGTGGAACTTCACTACCGATCGGTGATGGGATTATCAGCAAACCCGTTGGGCTATTCTTGAAATAGAGGGTGAGAGCATCCATACTAGACGGTAGATATTTTCGAGCATGGGAGCCGTCTATGTCGCTACAAGAACTGAAGCATCAGGGTTTCAAATTATCAGCTAGCGATCATCTTACCCTGATGAGCGCCATTATTGATTCCCTGCAAGATACACTTATTTCTGAGTCCGATCGGTCTGGGGCAATCGATCGGATGCGAGGCTTGTTAAAGACAGACCAGACAGCACCAACTGATGAAGAAGCAGCAAGCGAAAGCTGAGGCTTGTCTAGAATTTGATAGAAATTATGGTTGAAGTTCAGATTAATCTAGTGGTTATTCGCTCCGCCAATTTAGAGAAATCCGTTAAATTCTATCAAATGCTAGGTTTGAGCTTCGATAAGCACAAGCATGGCAATGGATTGGAGCATTTCGCTAGCAAGACAGGGCAGATTACTTTCGAGATTTATCCCCAAATAGATAAAACAGAACCAACCACAGGAACTAGATTAGGATTTCAAGTTTCTGAGGTAGATTCACTCATTACCAGACTACATCTGGAGGATGTCACTGTTATTACAGAACCCTCAGCGTCAGAATGGGGACGAAGAGCAGTTGTAGTCGATCCTGATGGGCACCGGGTAGAGTTAATCAAGCTTTGATCGCTTTCTCGATCGTGAACATCGAATCAGCCATCTCTTCCGCAAACGATTAAAATTGAGACTCAAAGCACTCAAATTCTTGCACATGAGGGCAGTATGGCAGTCAAACCCGTTGATTTAGCAGCCCGTTTAGACCACTACTATGAACAGGTTCGTGCCGTTATTCTCAGCCGTCAGAATGCAATTTCTGGACTGTTGCCTGCCAGCACTGCCGTCAACGCTCATGGCGACTACACCGATGCGTGGGTGCGCGATAACGTCTACAGCATTCTCGCCGTGTGGGGATTGGGACTCGCCTATCGTAAATTAGATGACGATCGAGGGCGCACCTACGAGCTAGAACACAGCGTTGTCAAATTAATGCGCGGCTTGCTGTTCTCGATGATGCGACAAGCCGAAAAAGTTGAGAAATTCAAAGCCAATCAAGCCCCCCTCGATGCCCTTCATGCCAAATATGACACCGATACCGGAAGTACCGTGGTCGGCGATGACGAATGGGGACATTTGCAGCTTGATGCGACCTCAATTTTTCTGTTGATGTTGGCGCAAATGACTGCATCAGGACTCTCGATCGTCTTCACCACTGATGAAGTCAGTTTTATTCAAAATCTTGTCTACTACATCGGCAGAACCTATCGCACACCCGATTATGGCATTTGGGAGCGCGGCAACAAAATCAATCACGGCAACCCTGAACTCAACGCCAGTTCAGTGGGGATGGCAAAGGCAGCACTCGAAGCGCTCAACGGACTCAATTTGTTTGGTGTTCATGGCAGTCAGGCATCGGTGATTCATGTGTTGCCCGATGAGATTGCTCGATGTCGCACCACCCTCGAATCTTTGTTGCCCAGAGAGTCTAGCTCTAAAGAAGTCGATGCTGCGCTGTTGAGCGTGATTAGCTTTCCGGCATTTGCGGTTGAAGACGTGCAGCTCGTCGATCGCACGCGCACCAAAATTGTCAAGCTACTGCAAGGTCGCTATGGCTGCAAACGCTTTCTGCGAGACGGACATCAAACCGTTTTAGAAGACGGGAGCCGACTCCACTATGAGCCGTGGGAACTCAAGCAATTTGAACATATCGAGTGCGAATGGTCGCTGTTCTTCACCTATTTAGCGTTGGATGGATTGTTTCGGGGCGATCGCCCACAGGCACAAGACTATCTCGATAAACTGGCTCAACTGGTCGTTAAACGAGACGGCTTAGACTTGCTGCCAGAGTTGTACTACGTTCCTGAAGCGGCGATCGAGCAAGAAAAGGCAAATCCCTCTAGTCAAACTCGCTTGCCCAATGAAAATATTCCGCTCGTGTGGGCGCAGAGTCTCTATCTTCTCGCCCAAATGATGAATGAGGGGCTGGTGGCAGTTGGGGACGTTGACCCGATCGGCTGTCACCTTCGCATGGGTCAAAAACGCAAGGCGATCGTACAAATTTCGCTCTTAGCAGAAGACGAAGAGCTACAGTCTAAACTAGCTGCCAACAACATCACGACGCAAACCCTCAAACAAGTCGAGCCGATTCAAGTTCGTCATGCGCGAGAATTAGCTGCCGCCTATGCTCAAGTCGGACGCAACGACAAACTCAATTTAACGGGTCGCCCGATGCGCCGAATGCGAAGTTTGACGACTTCGAGAGTGTTTAAAATTTGTGGAGACACGATCGTGTTTTTGCCGTCTTTCTTGGAGCCAGGACGGTTTTATGTCACGCTCGATTATCACTTTCTCGTCTCCAACATCAAAAGCGAACTCGCTTACACCCATCGTCACTGGCAAGATTTGGGTAAGCCCACTATGACGCTGCTGCTCACCCATGAAATGCTGGAACTAGGACGAGAAGCGCTAATCAATATCGTGCAAGAACTGCAAGAAGGTCGCTGTGGTGACATTCCAGTACAGCTAGGTCGCCTCAATCAACTTGCCCTCACTGCCGGAACTGAGCGCATCGACTCACTCCACGATTTTGAGTTTCCGCCCTCGTCTGTGGTTGATACCGCGCTGCCAAACTATCATCTGGTTTATCAGCCCGAAAAAAACGACCCGTTAAGCACTTCACAAGAATTTAAGCTGGAGTATGAAACTGATATTCATTTGCTGATATCGAACTTGCGCGAGTCTCATAATCTCTACGAACAGATCGAGATATTGAGCACACTCGTTCGTCTCAACGGATTAGATTTTGATACTCGTTTGGCAGAATCGCAGCCTGCGATCGCCCTCACAGATTTAGTCAACGAAGTCTACGCCAAAGCCAGTAAGGGCGATACGTCAGGTCCCTATTGGGGAATTGTGCGACGAGCAGCAGGCTTACTCGACAAAGTGGATGTTGGTTTATCCGATGCTGTCACCGATATTTTGGTGCGACAAAAACAGATTTCGGTTGGTCGGGCATACAGTGAAGATTCGCTGATTATGCAGCCGTTGCCTTACATTGAAGTTCTCGAAAAGATTCATCATTTTTGTCGAGAAGACATTCGCGATCGGGTTCTCACTCAAGAAATCATCATCTATCTGAGTTTACTAATCAAAAGTGAACCCGATCTCTTTCAAGGGTTACTAACTCTGCGAGTCGGTTATCTAATCTTGCTGATTACCACCGAACTCGCGCAAGAATTAAAGCTTACTCAAGATGAAGCTTACGAACACTTGATGCAACTCAGTCCGTTTGAGATTAAGACTCGACTGCGACAGATTCTAGTTGGGTATGCCGATCTGAATCAGGCATTGTTTAAGCAAGAATCACTGCGGGTAAAATTGCCCGATCGGGGTATCGATTGGGTCGTCTTGTTAGATGAGCAAACCGAAGTTGAACCCGCCAATCAAGATTGGTGGCGTAAACGTCAGCTAGACGGCTCATTGAATCGCGTTCCGAAAGATTTTTATCCGAGCGTGTGGCAACTGCTGCATCACTGTGAAGGATTAGTGATTGGTGACAAATTAGAACGTCGCAACCGTCTTGATAGCGAACGGCTGATCATGGAAATGACGGCTGGAGAGAAAAACTTTGCACTCAAAATTGAACACTTATTAAACAAAATTCAAGCACCAGAATATCGTCAGGTGAACGTAGAAGCGATGATGGAATTAGCGACGATCGCGCAACGAAATCCTGATTTTAAAATTGAAGAGTCGATCGTGTTAGATGTGTTAATTGGTCACGCAGTTCGATTAGCCTGGTTAGACAAATTTCCAGACTTGTTCGATCGCTACGATGAACACAAAGGATCGGCATGGCGATCGTTCTATGAATCGTCGCCTTATGACTGTGCCAGCTATATTGCAAAAGCGATGCGCTTCTTGACGCAGTTGGGGCAAACTACTTCTGCTTAGAGAGTTGTCTTTATTACTAAAGCAGGCAAAATCACTGAATTCTCAAGCAGATTGATTACTGCTTCAGCAAGCGTTTCTTCTAGTTTCCGAAGTGCATTAGATTCGTGTACCATTCAATTTAAATGAAGATATCGAAAGTCTGTTTGTGCTGCGTTCAAGGCTATCTGCCGCTTGATTTCCTTAAACGAAGTACCCCACTGTTTTAGATAGGGTACTTCACTGGGTCAACTTAGCCTTTTTTCTCAGGCATCATGCACTTGTCGCTGTCGCATCCTGCCGGACCTTCAGCCGCAATCTCACCCGAATCGTATCGAGTCAGCGCTGCATAGAAATCTGAAGTCTTTTGACGGACTTTGACTTCTTGCTGAAGCCGTTCATAGGTTTCACGATCGATCTTCTCAAACGGCAACCGTGGGAACGGCGCATCAAATCGAGCCAGCAACGCCGCACTGATATAGCCTTCGTTGTGCTCGATCGCGTGATAAATCTTTGCCGCTAACGCATCGATCTCGTCTTCACGCAGCTCGATCGTCGCACTCGTGTTGTGCGTCGTGTAGAAGCGCTGCACCTGCATATAGAAATCCATCTGAGCCACCGCAGAGAATTTCTCAATTTCTACCTGATCGGCTCCCGGCAACACTGCCCAAGGCACCTCAACCGGAATCTCAACCAGCCATTCAGTACAGCGAGGGTCAAACGGATCGTTGAGCAAGTTACCCGTTTCGTCTTTGTCAGACTGCGACGGCACAATGCTGTATCCGTAATCTAAACACGCCATCGCTACTGGATCGTTTTTGCGGAACGTAATCCGCCGAATGAAGCGTTGGGCTTTGGGCGGATGCCACCCAGGACTCGCGCCCGTCAGCAACGACTTGGTGCCAGCAGGCTGAACAGTCGTACAGCGATTTGGACGCTTGATGCCGTGGCGATCGCAATATTCCCAAACCACTTGATGAACCGTGTTGCGCCAGCGCGTCAGATAATCTTGCTCTTTTTGCTTAAACTCTAAGCCATTGACCGTATCGGGTCTGCCTGCTTCCCACCAGCGCAGCCACTCTACGCCAAACGCATTCACAAAAAAGTCGAATAACCCCGTGAAGGAGACTCCGACAATCGGATCAAGCTCACGAGAATATTGATAGCGCGGTTCCTGGAACGTGTGGTTCAGCAGCGCGGCTACCGATAGCGCTCCGGCTGTAAACGCCTCTACTTGCTCCTTATGATCAAATGGATCAAGTTGATTGAGGTGAACTTCAGCCAAGTTACAGTGAAAATCTTCGCCCAGGATCTCCCCGCAAGGATTGAGACCATAGCGTCCTAACCGATGCGCTGACTCCTCTTCGGTCATGTTGGGATAGCTTTTCTGAATCCACTGACTGCCTCGACCCGACTTATAAGCCTGCAAAAATTCGGTCTTTAACTCAGCCGTGGTGAGAATGTCTGCATTCGATCGAGCGATCGCTTCTGGTGCATATTGAATGGCACCCTCACCGGAGTAAAACTGTTTGCGAACCGCGTCATTACATTCCTGGGCAGTGGGCTGATGGTGATAGACGCGAGTGTGATTTGCCATTCTCAGGGCATCGCGATCGGGGTCAATTCGCCAGTTGCCCTCAGCGTCTTGCTGCCACAGATTTTCTTTGGCTCCGACAAACTCGGTGTCTTCACTGCCACCTTGACGCATCCCCGCTGAGCGTCTAATGTTTCCAGCAACTACACAGGCAGCCGCTTCATCAATCAGCAAGCAGCATTCGATCGCGGTGAGTTGCCGTCCGATTGCCCGATCCAAAATCTTGGCACAGCGTTCATACAATCCCGGTAGGCGGACAGGATTTGCCATGCCTCCGAATCCTTTGAGGCGCTCTCCGGCAGGACGAACGTGGCTGAGGTCGATCGTGACTTCTATATCACTGGTGAAGCGGTCGTCGGTGCAGAGTTCTAACAACCCCTGATAAGATGCAACCCAACCCTGACGGCTATCCCCTACGCGGATTGTGACCTGATGTCCTTCAACGGTAATCTGCGTCTTCTCTTGGCGCTTTTCTACCGGAGTTGTGCCAATCTCGCTGACGTGCTTTACGACTAAGCGATTGCGAACAGCAGGAAGCTGATTGGTGTATTTGGATTCTAAAACGGCTCCGGTGCCGCAGCCCATCATCGCCAGATCCATCATCAGCCCAAAGGCTTTCCAGTCGATGACGTTGGTGCTGGTGCAGTTATAGGCACCAGAGAAGTTTTCGGGCTTCTCAATCCAGCCTGTGCCGCCGACCCAGAGCCAACGCCCCGATGGTAAACAGCGCATGGTTTGCTGCATTTTTTCGACGAGTGCCCGCTCGTCTGGGGTGAACTGTCCCAAATCGGTCATGCCTTGAATGGTGCGTTGACTGACTTGTTGCCAAGACTCGCGGCGATCGTCACTCAGCTTGCGGCTATAAGTGCGATAAAAAACTGGGTTTGCGGCCGGGGCAGACGCGGGAAATTGCCCTTCAAACTGATGGATAGTCTGACCGCTTGAGTCAGAAATATCTTGGGGTCTAATAATGTCTCGAACCATGAGTGACTCCGTGTGTCAGGTGTAATCGCTGAAATGAGTTAACGCTATATAAGGCGTGATCATATAAAAATAAGTTCATACACTCTACATCTAGTACTTGATTTTGACAATCAGTATTTTCATAGTTCAAGCGAACTATCCATAGGTCGATCGAGTATAGACGCAATTTCAGAGTTCGATCGAGACCCCTGAAATCATTCCTCATACTAAACAGAGCGCACAACTTCTTTCATCGATCAGTCACAATAAAAGCAACCTTGCCCCGATCGATGCCTATGCTTCCGCGCGCCCGTCTCTTTCCCGATCCGCCTCTGTCTCTGAGGGTGACGCTGCCCACCATGTATGATCTGCCCAGCGAAAACCCAGAGGAAGCTGGTTTGCCCGACGAATTTCACGCCCTCCAATCCCAACTTCTGACTCGTGCCTGCCGCAGTCCGCAATTTTCGGGTGATGAGATTTTCCCAGGGTCAGCCCTCAATCTCTATTACGATTCCTGCCACACTCAATGGTACAAACGCCCCGATTGGTTTGGCATGGTCGGTGTGATGCCGACACGCTTTAATCTGTCCTTTATTTTTGGTCTTCATGATTCTTGCTCCTTGGAGAGCTGCGATCGATCGTGCCCTTCACCGCAATCGCTCTCTCGTCTATGCCCGTTATCTCCAACTCGCAACGGTTCGCCCAGATGGTAGACCTGCCAATCGCACGCTGGTATTTCGGGGGTTTCAAGACGACACTCATCAGTTGATGTTTATCGCCGACGATCGGAGTGAGAAAATTGAGCAGATCGAGCAGTCCGCCTGGGCAGAAGTCTGCTGGTATTTCCCCAACACCCGCGAACAATTTCGCTTATTGGGGACGTTGACGATCGTGAACCATGATCATCCCAACGAGGAGCTACAGCAGGCTCGGCGATCGATGTGGAAAAATCTTTCTGACGGTGCGCGAGTTCAATTTGATTGGGCACATCCTGGCAAACCAAAAACCGAGGTTTCTTCGCCTCCGTCGCCTAGCCCGACTGAACCGTTGCCGCACTTTTGTTTACTGTTATTAGAACCCAGCCAGGTTGACCATTTAGAACTGAGAGGAGAGCCGCAAAATCGTTATCTCTATCACCAAGAGGTCGATCGTAGCTGGAGCCAGCAGGAAGTCAATCCCTAAGTGATTTGCGTTTAAAAAGAATGAGCATGCTGATTAGTAGAAACTAGCCATCTGCTCACTCTCATTGCTGAATCTGGTGCCGCTAGATTCCGGCACCATCTAAAAATTCGTCGATCGCCCGATTGCTCAATCGACACGTTGGTGAAGGGGCATCCGTTTGGTCAGTTGGCAACTCTGAAGGAACGAAATTTTGACCCGCTTCTTGCGGAATCACCGAAGCCATTGCATAGCAAGCTGCCAGCGATTGACGAGTCTGCACTAGCTGAAGTGATTGCTCTAACGACTCAATGCGATCGACGAGTGCTCGAATCACTTGCGCCTCAGAATCAGGGAGTCGCCCGTGTTCTAATGGCTCAACGCGCTCACCCGATCGAAAGACAATCCGACCCGGAACGCCGACCACTGTGCAATCAGACGGCACATCTCGCAGCACCACTGACCCTGCCCCAATTCGCACGTTGTTGCCAATTTGCAGGTTGCCCAGCACTTTAGCGCCCGCGCCTACGACCACATTTTCGCCCAGGGTTGGGTGACGTTTGCCACTTTCTTTACCCGTTCCACCGAGAGTTACGCCTTGATAAATCAACGCATAGTCGCCGACGATCGCCGTTTCACCCACCACAACGCCCATGCCGTGATCGATAAAGACTCCTTTTCCGATCGTGGCTCCGGGGTGAATCTCAATTCCAGTCAAAAATCTAGCGATGTGAGAAATAAACCGAGGCAAGAAGGGCAGCCCCAGCAAGTAGAGCCAATGGGCAAAGCGGTGAAGAACTAACGCTTGCAAACCCGGATAGCAAACCATGACTTCTAGCCAGTTTCGAGCGGCAGGGTCGCGATCGAAAATGATTTTAAAGTCAGCAATCAGCGCTTTCAGCACAGGTGACACCCCTTGTGGCACGATAGACCAGCTTCTATCTTATCTTGCTTAGTTTATTCGCCTAGTGCTTTCACAGAATGTTTGAAAAGATAGTCCCCTGATTTATCGTCTACTCACAGTGCAGACGCGCTACCATCCAAAAAGAATCTTAAGCTCACTCAATAAGGAATCGACTCATGTTCTTCGATGAACTCTCGCCGATTATAAAAGAAATCACTCAACAGCCTGTTGCTTTTTTTGGTGGGCTAGTCTCTGGGCTACTGCGCTTGAGTCTCTCTGATGATCCCGTTAAAACCTGGTTAGACCAGCAGACGGGCACGACTTCCTACTCGTCTAGCAGTGGCAGTCACAACGGAAATGGTAGCGGTCCTCAGTCAATTTTGATCGATTAAGAAGCTTTTGGAAGTGGCACAAAATCTCTAACTATTCCAATTTTCCTGATCACGATCGAGACGACGATCGTTGGGAGAACTAGGTTGAGATGGATTCTAGCTACTTTGGCTTGAGTTTTGGGCTTGTGACCCTGTTGCTGCTGCTGTTTGGGGGGCTGCACTGGTTGCAGATTCCGACAAGTAGCTTTGTGGATTGGGCGATCGCGGTGGCGTGTTTTGGCTGGCTGCTGGCGATCGTCACTGTCCCGTGGAATATTTATTTTGATGCAAAGGAAGCGCTCGCAGAGGCAGCGCTTTCTGAAGAAAAAGGCATTCCGGTTGATCAACGACAAGTTGACTACATTCGAGTCATTGCTGGGCGATCAAAATGGGTCGTGATGGCTCTACACATTTTTTCAGCGATCGGCTTATATGGACTGGCGGCTGCGGGGATCAGTCAGGTGGGCTACGTCAGTTCTGGGGCGGCGCTGCTGTTGACAGGGTTGCGTCCCGCAGTGCGAACCTATCGATATTTTGCAACCCGAATCGCCACGCTACGAGAGCAGTTTCGATATCCTCGTGAAGATGTGATTGAGTTGCGGAGCCGATTTCAGCAATTAGAAGCAACGGTGGAGCGGTTAGCCTCTCAGCTTGATCCCGATGAGCCGAGTTCTTGGATGTCGAGGCAGCAGCGTCAGTCTGAGGCGATTCGTCACGACTTCACTAACGTGGTGGCGAGTCAAGAAGACTTACGATCGACCAATCAAGCCGAACATATGCAGCTTTCTCGCGAGACAAAACAGGCGATCGCTCAACTCACGACTGACGGACAGTTTCTCGACCATGTGCGTGAGATTATTCGGTTCTTCAAAACGGCTTGATCAGGGGAAACTCTGCCGCGATCGTCCAGCGCTGACCGTCGTGAAGCAGTAACGTCAAATCATTTGCCACAAACTCAAAGTGAAGGGACTTGTCTCGAAATTTTTGCCATGCCAAGCTGAAATTTTGCTCTGTCAAATCGCGAAAGGCAACCGTCATGTGAGGCGCAAAAAGACGATTTTTTGAGGCATGATCAACGATCCCAAGTCTGGCTTCTGAATAGTCCATCAACTGCTTTTGCAGGGTCAGCAGTTCAGGAAGTTGTCAAAACATTGATGTAGATGACTCGTGGAGGAAAGGCAGAAAAGCCTTCTAGAGTAATGGGCACGGGGGCAGACTGGTCTGCAAACTCTCGCAAGCTCTGCTCTAGGTGAAAAACTTGGTCAGATGCCCACTCAAACGGAGGCTGTAAGGTGATGTGAGGGGGCGATTTTTGAGCCTGACGACTTTCATAGTGTGCCGCAAAATGGTGCTTGATTTCAGTCGCATAGTCCTGAACCGCTTGGGGTGGCAGCAAAGCGATGAAAAAGCGTTTCGCGTGACTCATGCCTCACCCTCCCAAAGGTACACATTCATAAACTGGAGTAGAAAAACACTCTGCCAACAAACGGGAGCGGTAAGCTACTGACTGAACCACTATGCACTGAAAGTGCATAGGTTCCTCAAGGGCTGAAAGCCCAAGTTAACCCGTCATCGCTTAGATCGTCGTAAAAGATCTGTTGCCTCAGAATCCCTCGTGCTATCGTTCTTCCGACAAGCTCTTTCACGGCTAACAACCTCATTATCAGAAGGTGTGTAGCAGCTAAAGCCTCCCACTAAAGTGGGTAGTTTCGACTAGCGGGCTGGGACAATGAATCGAAACCACTGTGCCAAAGACTGATCAAAGGAAGAAAACTGCGATGCCCTGGTTTGTCAAAATTGAAGAAGGAATTGTCGATAAAGCCAGCTTCGATCGCTATGTGCCCGCTCATAAAGCATTTGTTAAAGAACTCATCGCCAAAGGTCACGAAGCCCGCACTGGCTACTGGTCTCATTATGGGGGCGGAATGCTTCTATTCAAAGCGACCTCAATGGATCAGGCAAAAGCGATCGTGGCTCAAGATCCCCTCGTGCAAAATGGCTGTGTCCATTACCAGCTTTATGAGTGGTGCATTGTCGTCGAGTAGGTCAGGATTTCAAGTCAAAAAATTGAACTCAGAATTTAGGATTCAACACCTGCCTCCCTTCTGGTGCTATTCTAGTAAGTGACTCGGATCTATGCGATCGCGACACCCAAATCTTGTCAGGACCGGAAGGTAGCAGCAATACGGGATGCTCACGGTAGGCGTAGTCTCCGGGTCACTTTTTTTGGACGGTAAACCCCCGTGTCAGTCCTCTTATTTTCTGCGTATCCTGAAAGGAACTGAACACACAGGAGCCTGAAGTATATGGGTTTGGGAGATCTCGTTCAAAAAGCGGTTTATCTAGGGATTGGCGTTGCCTCTTACGCCGGTGAAAAAGCGGGCGAAAAGCTTGGTGAACTGCGAGTGCAAGTACAAAAATTGGCAGATGAAATGGTCGATCGAGGTGAGATGACGGCTGAAGAAGGTCGGCGCTTTGTCGATGAAATGGTGAGTCGCGCCCAACAAACGCCCTCGGTTGGATCAACCGACCAAAAACCTGCCGAGCCTCGCAAAATCGAAATTCTAGACGACGATGAAGCTCCGAAGTCGGTACCTATGCCTCCCAACGGTGTTGACGCAATGCGGCAGCAAGTCATGGATTTGCAAGAAGAACTGCGGCGACTAAAGCGCGAGTAGATTTACTAGCCGGGACGCTCTTAAGAGAGCGTCCCGGCTCAATCTCATCTTTTGCTGGTCGTCGAAAAATTTTCAAACCAGCCTTTACGCTTAAAGAAGACGACTAAGACCGCCGCGATCGCGATCATCATCGCCCAACAGAGCGGATAACCCCAATACCAATTGAGTTCGGGCAGGTTAAACGGAGACTTTTCGGTGTTGAAATTCATGCCGTAAACCCCAGCGATAAAGGTGAGGGGGATGAAGATGGTGGAAACGATCGTCAAAAACTTCATCACTTCATTCATGTGGTTGCTGACAGACGACAGATAGACATCCATCAAGCTAGAGGCGAGTTCTCGATAAGTCTCCACCATGTCTAGCACTTGAATCGCGTGGTCATAGCAATCGCGCAGATAGATTCGGACTTCATCACTAATCAAGTCACTGCCATCGCGAATTAAGGAATTAATTGCATCGCGCTGAGGCCAAATCGCTCGCCGCAGCGTTAATAAATCTCGCTTGATTTTGTGAATCTTCTCTAACGTTTGCCGCGTCGGCTTAATGACGACTTCATCTTCTAAATCCTCAATTTCCTCTCCATAGCGCTCAAGAATGGGAAAAAACCCATCAATGATCGAGTCTAGAAGCGTATAGGCGAGATAATCAGCGTTATGTCTACGAATCGTGCCTTTGTTGAGGCGGATTCGTTCTCGCACAGACGTAAAACAGTCGTTTTCTGGCTCCTCTTGCACCGTCAGCAGATAGTGCTTTCCTAAGACAAAGCTGACTTGCTCGCTGAGGAAACCTTTGCCCGATCGTCGCAACATCACCATCTGAGCAATCATCAAAAGCTGCTCTTCATACTCTTCAACTTTGGGGCGTTGAGGTACATTTACAATGTCTTCTAGCACCAGAGGATGCAGCGTAAAGACCGCTCCCAAGCGCTTCAAAATATCCTCACTGCCCAAGCCTTTGACATCGACCCAAGACACCGATTCAGTATCGAGATAGGGGGTACATTCTTCAGGCGTTTCGACTGGCAGCCGAGTGGCGGTGTGCTCGTTGTAGTCGATTAGCACAATGACGGGCTGGGGCGCATCTGGCTCAATGCTCAACGTCCCTGGCATACTACCGGGGACATCATAGAAGTAGTCGATCGTCGAGTCGTCATCGGGTGGCGCAACGAATCTCGAAGCTTGAAGCCGCTTTCCCACCATGTCAAGTTACCTCGCGTTCTGATGTCAATACTGTAATCTGCAATCCCAGTATTTGACTTACCTGATATTCTGCTAACGTAGGCTTTGAGAGATCATTCCGTTGACTGAAACGCCCTCCCCTTCTTCATCTTTAGGACTTTGGAGTCATCGCCTCCTCTCTGCGGTGCTGCTTGGTGGACAGGTCTTAGTACATCTGCTCAAAGGCAAGATCAATCGCCGCAACACGATCGACCAGATGGCGGCGGTCGGTCCTGAGTCGCTGCTGATTGCCTTGACTACGGCAGGTTTTGTCGGAGCAGTGTTTACCATTCAGGTAGCACGCGAGTTTATCAATCTAGGTGCAGGAACCGCCGTGGGAGGAGTGCTGGCGATTTCTCTGTCGCGAGAATTGGCTCCGGTGCTGACTGCTGTGGTGTTAGCGGGTCGAGTCGGGTCGGCGTTTGCGGCAGAAATCGGCACGATGAAAGTGACTGAGCAGATTGATGCGCTCTATATCCTGAGAACTGACCCGATCGATTATCTCGTGATCCCTCGTGTGATTGCGTGTTGTTTGATGCTGCCGATTCTCACGGTTCTCTCACTCTTTGTCGGGATTGCTGGGGGAATGCTGATCGCAGAGGCACTCTATAACATTCCCAACCCCGTGTTTCTCACCTCGGTTCGCAATTTCTTGAGCATTTGGGATTTGTGTAGTGCGCCGATTAAAGGCTTCTTCTTTGGGGCACTGATTTCGATCATTGGCTCTAGCTGGGGTTTAACCACAACCGGGGGCGCAAAGGGAGTCGGGCAATCTACTACGACAGCCGTAGTGACTTCGCTGCTGGCAATCTTTATTTCTAATTTCTTTCTCTCCTGGCTGATGTTTCAAGGCAATGGAAGCGCGGTGAGCCGAGGGCTTTAGATGATTTCTTCATCTCTTTTCAAGAACGTCTGTACTTCTCTGGGTTTTGTTTGTATTCTATTTTCCAAGGGTGAAGTCTACTGACCGATCGAAAGCACGATCAAAGAAAGAGTCTTTCGTCTGATTCTAGCTTGACGTTTTTTTATATGTAGTGTTTCATGAGGAAACGATTTTTTGAAGTACGCTACATCTATAGTCCCTCCCTACCACCCTTCATCGCCTGGACAGTCCCTCTTATGGTTTCACAAGTAGAAACTCCGGTTTTTGACTCCGATCGTGTTCTCAATCTCAGTGTTGAGGGCTTGGTGCAAGTGTTTACGTCTTTTCATCGCAACTTCTTTACGAGTGTGATGGCGCAAGCACTGCGAATCGCGGGGCAGGGCACCTCGGTTTTGGTCGTGCAGTTTCTCAAAGGGGGCATTGGACAGGGGCACGATCGTCCGGTGCAACTCAGCCAAAACCTGGATTGGATTCGGTGCGACATTCCTCGTTGTATAGACACTCCAGAGCTAGACGATGCCGAACTCGTGTCTCTGCTTAAGTTGTGGCAATACACTCAAGCGGTGATACATCAAGGCAAATATGACCTAGTCGTGCTGGATGAGTTGAGTTTGGCGATCAACTTTGGGTTGGTTCCTCAAGCGGAGGTACTAGCGTTTTTAAAGCAGCGTCCTCGTCAGGTAGATGTGATTTTGACGGGTCCTGAGATGCCCCAAGCGATTCTAGATGTAGCGGATCAAATTACTGAACTTCGTCGTAGCCACCAACCCTAGAAAATCACCATGATTAAAAACGATAATTGGATTTCGCAAATGGCGCAGAAGGGCATGATCATGCCCTTTGAACCGCAACTAGTTAGACGGGTCGAAGATGCGCCTGTGATTTCTTATGGGTTGAGCAGCTTTGGCTATGACTTGCGGCTATCGCCCTCTGAGTTTCGGATTTTTCGGCACATTCCTGGCACAGTGGTTGACCCAAAGCACTTCAACCCTGAAAATTTAGACCTAGCGGCACTGCACGAAGATGAGAACGGCAGCTATTTCATCTTGCCTGCTCACACCTATGGCTTGGGAGTTGCGTTAGAGCGGCTGGAAGTGCCCGACAACGTGACGGTGATTTGCATTGGTAAATCGACTTATGCACGGATTGGATTGATTGCAAATCTGACTCCGGCTGAGGCAGGATGGCGAGGACATTTAACGCTAGAATTTTCTAACTCTTCGAGTGCTGACTGTCGCATCTATGCCAACGAAGGCATTGTGCAGTTGCTCTTTTTAGAAGGGGCACCCTGCTCGGTAAGTTATGAAACTCGTCGCGGTAAGTATCAGGATCAGTCGGAGCGGGTGACGTTGGCGCGAGTGTAGAATACGTTTTGGCTCCACCTTAATGCTTGAAGAAAAGTGGGTTTCAACTGCGCTCAACCCGCTATCAGTCCTGGCGTTGAGCGGAGCCAAAACGCGTCTTACTGTTAATCCCGTCTACCTACTGATTGATGAGTCCTTAGTGCATGGTCGCTTTGAGCATGTGATAGACAACCAGTAGCTGCGTCAGGGCAAGCGGGTAGCTTTGAATGATTTCTCCCGTTGTTCCTGCCACTCTGCCGATCTCTGGATTCATTTCTCGATCGCAGACATTTAACAAGTGTGGAGCCTCACTACAAATAAACTTTTCTAGCTCTCTAACTTGTTCACTGGTGGCATGTCCATCAATCTCCAGCACATCGACAGGTTTGCCCATGTCTCGATCGAGTCCTAACCGAATCGCAGGGTTGGCGTTTCCATCAGAAGACGTGATGACCTGACTTAAATCAGGGTGAGGCACCGTCGGACGTAACACGAGGCGCACATTTAAATGTCCATTCGTTTCTTGCAACTGATCAGAAGGCGGATAAAAGCTGACCACCATATCAGCCCACGATCGCTGAGGTCGAATGTATTGCTCTGAATCGGCTTCGCGCTTTTGCAACTCTGCAAGAACCTGCTCTTTGCTATAGCCTCGCTTTTGCGTGTCGCGTTTCACCTTCCACTGAGTCCGCAACGGTTCAGGCGGTGCTAGATAGACCTTGACATCATAACAATCGCGCACTCCACGAGTTGAATAGCCCAACAGCCCCTCAACGATCAAAAACTGACTCGGCTTGATATATTTGGGTGCCTCAAAGGTGCCTGTTTTGTGGCTATAAACGGGTTTGAGAATCGGCTCTCCATTTCTCAGCAGAGACAAATGCTGCTGCATGATATCGAGATGATTGCAGTCTGGATGCAGGGCTGTAATGCCTAAGTTAGCGCGATCGATGCGATCGTAGCGGTGATAGTCGTCGGTGCAGATCGTGGTGACATTCTCTTCTCCCAAAACCTGGGCAATTCCTTTGGTTAGCGTCGTCTTGCCTGCTGCGCTATCGCCAACAATGCCAAGGATGATGGGGCGTTGCGTCATGAAGTCCTCCTGTACGGATATCTAAAGCGATTTAGCGACCACTCACTTTAGGTCTAATTTTAGGGAGGAATGCAGAGTGAGGCAATGTTAATTAGCTCAAGAATCATTGCGAAGCGCGACGATCGATATTTTGCATTGCTTAAGCTCTATGGTGATCCCTGAAAAAATTATGATCTTCTCAGCCTAAGCATCCGCTATTCTGGTATCTTGACGATTCTCCCACGGGAATTTGCACCCTACGCATCCTGGTTCAGAATCGTCTCTCGCTACACATTCAGTCGCTTGCAAGCTACTCTCTCCCCTATGAAAATCTTCTTTTATCACACGCCCGAACTAACTCCTGTTCAAAATGTTGCAGACTGCGCGATCGCGATTGATGTGCTGAGGGCAACGAGCACGATCGTCACAGCGCTATCAGTCGGGGCAGAAGCGGTTCAGGTGTTTAGTGATCTTGATAAGCTGATGCAGGAGAGTGAAGCGTGGGCACCTGAAAAGCGGCTCAGAGCCGGAGAGCGAGGCGGCGCAAAGGTTGCAGGGTGTGATTTGGGCAATTCGCCTTTAGATTGCACTTCAGAATTGATGCACGATCGTCGCTTGTTTATGACCACAACTAACGGCACTCGCGCGTTAGAAATCATTCAGTCATCTCCAAGTGTGTTGGCGGCAGCCTTGATTAATCGCCGCGCTGTGGTGGATTATATATTGAGCCATCGTCCCGAAACGATTTGGATTGTTGGTGCAGGATGGGAAGGGTCGTTTGCGCTCGAAGATACTGTCTGTGCAGGTGCGATCGCTCACAGTCTGATTGCAAGCTTAAACTGCACCTTAGAAGACATCGCCGGGAATGATGAACTGACGGGAGCCGTCGCTCTCTACGACCAATGGAAAGATGATTTATTAGGACTCCTTCATCTCGCGAGTCACGGGAAGCGATTGCTGCGTCTCGATTGCCAGGACGATCTCAAATATTGCGCTCAAACCGATGTGCTAGATGTCTTGCCGATTCAACGAGAAATCGGTGTGTTGGTCAAGAACGGCTAAAGTTCATCTCTTTGAGAAGACAGGTTGCAATGCGGTGAGCGGCTCCTGGGTCTCCCATGCGACGGCGACCATTTTCGGCGATCGCTTGGAGTCGATCGGGGTCATTCAACAATGACTGCATTGCCCTAGCGATTTGAGTGGGTTGCTCAACGAGGGTTATAGAAGTGCCCAACAGACGGGTTTGAGCTTCTGCAAAGGCGGGAGTGAATTGAGGACCGTTTCCTGGAATGCTGATAGCAGGTTTGCCGAGTCCGATAAACTGTTCGGTGGCGGTGCCTGCCATTGCGATCGCGACCTGCGATCGATGCAAGCATTCTGCAAATCTAGACGATAACTCTAGCGTTGCTTTTTTTTTGCCAAATCCAATCGTGTAACTATTTTCTCCGCTCTTCTGCCAGCGATAAGAGAGAAGTAGCTGATGCAATCTTTCTAAATCTAATCCGGCTGCAATCGCTGCTAAGAATCGCAGTGGAGTTTCTAATTGTTCTCGTAATCGATCGAGTGATTGCAGAATGACTTCCCAGTTGTGATAGGCTTCGGGCGGACGAGAACCGGGAATGAGCGCGATCGTCAACACAGATTGATTGATTTCACCGTCAGGATGCCACTCAAGTCCATCCATCATGGGGTTGCCCAAGTCAAAGGCTGGAACGTCGAAGCCTTTGAGAATGAGGGCGGTGATGCGATCGCGCGGAAAGACGGCTTTGCACTGAGAGCGACGCATCAGCCAGCGTTCCCACGGTTGAAAGATGCAGTTTGTTGAGCGTTCTAAGCGATCGTCCCACCATGATTTGCGCGGTAGCCAGCCTGTCTCATCGCGCAGATAATATTCTGATTTTGCAGTCGCAACGAAAGCAAAAGGTGCGCCACTCAGCCACGCAAACAGCAGCGGCACAATGTCTCCGACTGCGAGAATAAACCCATCTCCATCTCTCGCCCACGTCTGGACTGCTTTGATTTGCGCCAATGTTAACTGCACTAAACCCCCCTGAATGTCTCGCGCCAACTGCCGACTATCCATATAGATAAAACCACCAGAAGGCATAGTTTTGACCGCTCCAATCACCGGGATGTCGAGTTTTGTGTAGGCGTGTCCTTCTCCGACGATCGGAAGGGCTTCAATCTGCGAAAAGCCTTCTTGCTGGAGGGCGTGCAAAATGCGAACGGCGATTGTGTCTTCTCCGTGACCGTTGCTGAGGCAGAGTAATCGCATAAAGTCTGAGAATGAGGGACTTAGTTAGGATAATCTACGGTTTGACTGAACGCAGCAATTGAGGTGAGACGTGAAAAAAGGCTGCAAGGTTGTCGGCTTGACGATCGCTGATTTCGCGTTGATGATTCAAGATTTCGAGGGCGATCGTTTCACTGAAAATTATTCTCACAGGCTCAAGACAGTTGCCAGTGCTTGAGAAACTAGCTGTATGTCTGAGTCTGGTAGTTGTCCTAACTTTCTGATCAATTGAGTCTCCGAGACTGAGCGAATTTGGAATGTATCAACCGCAGAAAGTTTAGTCAAGCCATTCTCAGGAGCGACTTCAAGGCGAGCCATCTGGGGTCTTGCAGCATATCGATCTTTCCAGTCAGTCATCGGAACGATGACTTTTAGTGCAAAATCCCGATCGCGTGATCGTTGACAATCACACAGGGACGAGTTTTGCTGATTTCTGTGCCGACGGTTGGGTTGAGGTTGACGAGCCAACCTTCACCTCTACGCATTGGCTTCGTTTGATTCTTCGTCAAAGTCCTCTCCGTCGAGGTCAGCAAAAGTAAGACGTTCGCTACCAGGTGTGTAGTCTGAGATTGCAGACGCAGCGGTGATCGCGAGTTGGGGTCTGCGTTGAGTTTGGGTGAGCGATCGGCATTCTTCGTGACTCAGTTGCAACGCTTTTTCAGCGATCGCGAGTTGATCGTTAACTGACAGGCTTGGCAACGCCTTGAGAATGTCCACAGTTTCCATAGGAGGCTTTTAAACTAATTTCATTATCCACAATTGCGATCACGCTTCATTTACTGATTCGCAACGCATCTCGAAAGGCTGTCACCGCATCGTGTTGGTCGGGAATCGCTGCACATTTAATCAGCAACGCTAAATCTAATTCGGGTAAAAATTCACTCTGAGGAATCTGCTCATACCGATCGTCTCGCAAGCGGTAGATGAGAAGCTGTCCTTCTTGCCACACCCAAACTTCACCCACGCCCAACCCGCGATAGATTTCTAACTTGTCAAGCAAACCGCTGGTGATAACCACCTCGATCGCGATGTCAGGAATTTCTTTTTGAGTTCCCACCGCATACGACTCATCGGGTTCTAGCCCTCGCTCCTTCGCCCGATTGCGGTAAGTGGTAGAACCATAGCCGTATAATCGAATATTCTTTTCGAGACCAAAATGTTCTAGCAAGCGACCAAACGTTGTTTTATTGAGTTCATGGTCTCGTGATGGCATAAACAGTTCTAACATTCCTTCTAAATAAAACATTCGTAAGCCAGAATGACTTTCATCCAGGGTCGATCGCAGCGTTTCATACTGCTCCCACGTCACTCCAGACAGAAGAAATCGCTGCTCTTTGACCTCTTGAACGTGTAGTAGATTCATGCTGCCTCCACTGTGCGAACCTTTATTTTAGTGTCTGAGATCGGGGCAAAAAATCCATTAAACCAGATCAAAAGTATTACGATGTCAAATAGAGAATCGTAGAACCTGATACGATGCAAATTGCTTCCATTTCTGCCCCGTTTGAAAGAATCGGGTAACCTTGACGGGAACTATGACGGTAGCGCATCACAAGTGAGTTTAATGTCAGCCAGCATTCCGACTGCCACCACCGACTTTATTTCGTTAGAGCAAGCGCTCAAACACTACTTTGGCTATGACAGCTTTCGTCCCGGTCAACGTCAGATCATTGAGCAAACGATCGAGAATCGCGATCAGCTCGTGGTCATGCCAACCGGGGGCGGTAAGTCGCTGTGCTTTCAGCTTCCGGCACTGCTGAAACCGGGATTGATGATTGTGGTGTCGCCCCTGATTGCGCTGATGCAAGATCAGGTGACGTTGCTGCAAGATAACGGCATCTCGGCAACGTTTATGAACAGTAGTTTGAATGCCGATGAGTTACGATCGCGCGGCAGAGCCGTGATGGAAGGTCGAATTAAGCTGCTGTATGTGGCTCCTGAACGGCTGTTGAGCGAAGATTATCTAAATTCGGTGTTGCCGCATATTCGCGATCGGGTGGGCATTTCGGCGTTTGCGATCGACGAAGCTCACTGCGTCTCTGAGTGGGGACATGATTTTCGTCCCGAATATCGGCAGTTAAATTATTTGCGTGAACACTACCCGGATGTGCCTGTGATTGCATTAACAGCAACCGCAACAGAGCGTGTGCGTCACGATATCATTCAGCAATTGCAGTTGCGTGTTCCTAGCGTTCACGTTGCGAGTTTTAATCGTCCCAATTTGTATTATGAAGTCCGTCAAAAGACGAGTAACTCGTATCGAGAGTTGGTGCAGCAAATTCGGCAGAGTCAAGGGTCCGGAATTGTCTATTGTCTCAGTCGCAAGCGCGTCGAAGAAATCGCAGGGAAACTCAAACTAGATGGCATCGCCGCACTGCCTTATCACGCGGGATTAGACAATAAAACCCGCAGCGAGAATCAAACTCGCTTCATTCGGGATGATGTGCGGGTGATGGTGGCAACCGTGGCGTTTGGAATGGGAATTAACAAACCAGATGTACGGTTTGTGGTTCACTATGATTTGCCTCGTAATATCGAAGGCTATTACCAGGAATCGGGTCGAGCCGGACGCGATAGTGAACCGTCGCACTGTACGCTTTACTTCGGCGTGGGTGACATTAAGACGATCGAGTTTCTGATTGGTCAAAAAGTCGATCCGATATCGGGTGAGCCATTAGCCGATGAACAGCGAATTGCAACGCAGCAGTTACGCCGAGTCATTAACTACGCAGAAGCCACCGAATGTCGTCGGACGATTCAGCTTGCCTACTTTGGCGAAGACTTTCTGGGCAACTGTGGCAACTGTGATAATTGTCGCTATCCCAAACCGATCGAAGACTGGACGATCGACGCGCAAAAATTTCTCTCCTGCATCGCTCGCTTTTCTCAGCGTGGACAGAGTTTTGGGATGGGACACACGATCGATGTACTGCGTGGCTCAAAAGCAGAGCGGATCATCAAAAACGGACACGATCAACTCTCAACTTACGGCATCGGCAAAGATCGCAGTGTTGAAGAATGGCGCATGTTAGGACGATCGCTACTCCATCAACGATTAGTCGAAGAAGCGACCGATGGCTACTCAGTTTTAAAGCTGAATGATCTCAGTTGGGAAGTCTTGCGAAAACAGCGAACCGTCAACATTGCCGTAGTGCAACTCAAACAAAAACTCAGTGTCACCAAAACGCCGGATCTCAACACTCCAGCGACCGAAGAACTCTACGATTTGCTGCAAAAATTGCGGAAGCAGTTGGCAGACAAACAAGCAGTGCCGCCTTATGTAATTTTCTCAAATTCGAGTTTGCGATTGATGGCGCAACAGCAGCCTCAGACTCGCGCTCAGTTTCGCGAGATTTCGGGCGTGGGCGATCGCAAGCTCTCCCAATACGGCGACGCATTTTTAGATGAGATTCGCGACTTCCGAGAAGAAAAGGGATTGCCCGTTGAAACCGATTCGTTTCTCGCGTCTGTTGCCCCCATTGCACCCCCGATCAAGCCAGAATTAAGCGAGGCGACCTACACGCAGCTTCACACGCTAGAGCTATTTAACCAGGGCTTAAAACCTGCTGATATTGCCGAACAGCGAAACATTCGGCTGAGTACCGTCACGAGTCATTTAGCTGAATTGCTGGAGATGGGTTATCCCGTAGAAATCGATCAGTTAGTGATGGGCGATCGCAAAACCAAAATCCTCGAAGCGATGGAAGCGGTGGGAGACAATTCTCTGACTCAAATTCGCGATTTTCTCGGAGACGTGTATGGCTATGACGAGATTCGACTGGTTCGTGCCTGGTGGCGACGACAAGAAACTGTTTGAAAAACGTTAAGACTCGGCGTTCTTTCTGAAAAGGGTGGCACTCTGATCATAGTCTCCGCATAGGTCGCATTTTATGCTTATTAATACGGAGATGTCTTCACGATTCCCATTCATTCCTACAGTCATGCTGCTACGTCGAATTTTGCTGCCTGCTCTGTCTGCTCTGATCATCGCTCCTGCTGCGATCGCTCAAACGGCTCCAACATCCCCGTCTG
This sequence comes from Phormidesmis sp., assembly GCA_965277365.1. Classification (GTDB taxonomy): domain Bacteria; phylum Cyanobacteriota; class Cyanobacteriia; order Leptolyngbyales; family Leptolyngbyaceae; genus Phormidesmis_A. Next base: position 1,173,632 of record CBDICO010000013.1, read on the forward strand.
TCGCGGATTTGCTACCCACCGACACCGCCGGAGTGCTGCTGATCAATACCGACGAGAAAACCTGGCAAGGACTCAGCCGATTTGGGTTATTTCCTGAAGACTTTTCCTTCCCTGGCAGTTTCTACCCGATTCAAGCAGGGATTAACTTTCACACCGACATTCAGCCCTGGCTGGGCAATGAGATCGCGATCGCGTTCCTCCCTCTCAAATCGAGTCCCGCTCGGACGATCGCCATTGCGTCCGTCAAAGACACGACCCTGATCCCGAAGTTTTTAGAGCGACTGAAAGCAGCCCGTAAAGATGTGGCGATCGAGCATCAATACAAAGGTATCACGATTTTAGAATGGCTGCCCCCAAAGCCCAAAGCCAAGCCCTGCGGTGAAGGTGCTGAGGAAAAGCCTTGTCCTGAAGCACGAGTTCGGTTGCCGGATGTCAGCAACTCTTTCTCAACGCCTGAAACCCCTGATCTATTGGCAATTCCTCTTCCTAATTTGCCTTCTCCAGACGAGAAAAGCTCACCGTTTGCGCCCGAAGGATTGGCGATCGCCGTCTTTCCGGGCTATGTCGTGACAGCGTTTACGATTCAGCCTATCCAACAATTGATTGATGCTCAAACCGAAGGGAAGCTTGCCGCAAATCCCCTGTTTCAACGCACGATTCGGCAGTCAACTGAAGGAACTGCAAAGCAAATTTTGTTCACCGGATATGGAGATTACACTCAAATTCTGGTCGCCGCGACTGCGTTTAATCAAACTCAAATAAATGCGCTGCCGCCTGGGTTTCCCGCTCCTCCCAAACTTGACCCTAAAAAGCTAGATGTTTTGAGTCGTTATTATGACGTGGTGGATGGCTCTGTGTGGGCGCAGACTGACGGACTTCATACCCAACTCGGAGTTCACTTTAAGAAACCGTTGCCTCCAGCATTGCTTGCCTCAATGACGACTCGAAATCAAATTTTAGAACGGCTCCCAGAGGTGAGTTATATCGCGTCCAATGGTCAAGACAACTTAGCAATGGTTTGGCGAGTCTTAACTACCGGATTAGCTGCCGACCCTGCCACTAAAAAAGGATTAGATCAGTTTCGTCAACTCAGCCGAAGTCAGATTGGCATCGACGATCGCGATATCTTCCCCTGGATGAACGGTGAGATTGCGACGTTTATGTATCCGACTCGTCAAGGCTTCCTTCCATCCGCGCTTCCTAATCTCGATTTAGGGTTTGGCTTGATGATTCAAACCCACGATCGTCCCGCCGCCGAAGCCGCTTTTAGCAAGCTAGATCAGGTGATTCGCACTCGCATTGGTAAAGATATTGTCAACACTCGCAAAATCCAGGGGCAACCTGTGACAACCTGGGAGGCTCTGGTTAACCGCAAACCTCTGAGCGTTCTGTCTCATAGCTGGATCGATCAAGATACTGTCTTAATTTTGGGGGGTGGCGGAGCGATTACAGAATTCAGTCCTAAACCGTCTCGATCGCTGCCTCAATCTGCCAACTTTAAAGCCGCGATCGCGCCTTTCTCAAATGCCAACTTGGGCTATTCTTACGTGAATGGCGGAGCGATGATGTCGTTGATTAATAACTCGCTCATCCCCCTCCTCGGAATCGCTCCCCTCCCTGGAGGCAAACGCAGCCCTGAACTCGACGCTATCATCAACGCCTCTAAGCAGCATTCGCAGCATCAGTGGTGCTAGTTCGGTGACTCCCGAAAAAATCCAGTCAGAGGGATTCATGGCATTGGCGACGACTCGCACCGCTCCTCTAACAGCAAGCCAATTGATTAAGTTAGGGCAACAGAAATTAGAGACCGAGAAAAGTCGATGGAGCGATCGCCAACTTCACGCAGGCACTCAGATTAGAGCCTAATAACGCAGATGCCTACACTGCACGGGCAGACGCACGGCTCGACGATGCTGCGGGCGCATTTGACGACTACACGCAAGCACTGCGGATTGATTCTAAAACCATCAATGCTTATTCGGGGCGATCGCTCAGCAAAGAACAACGCTTTGATTATGGCGGCGCGCTTCAAGACCTTGATCAAGCGATCCAATTAGAGTCAGACAATTCTGATTTTTATCTGAGACGCTCAAAGATTCGCACAGAGCAGGAAGACTATAAAGGCGCGATCGCCGATGCTACTCAAGCAATTCGACTTGACCCTGAGTATGATGAAGGTTACTCCACTCGGTGCTATTCTCGCGCCCGTGGATTGAGTGACTTTAAGGGGGCGCTTGCCGATTGTGACAAAGCGATTCAGCTTCATGCTGAGTCAACGACTGGGTTGACCAGTCGCTGCTATGTTCGGGCTAATTTGGGCGACAAAAAAGCGCTAGAAGACTGCGATCGAGCCTTAGCCTTAGAACTTGACCCTGAATCTTCAGACATTTACGAAAATCGAGGACTTGCCCGCGCTGCCTTGGGCAACAAAAAAGCGGCGTTAGCAGACTTACAAAAGGCGGCTGAGATCTTTAAGCAGCGAGGAGATGCAGTGAGTCAGCAGCGCGTTGAAAAGGCGATCGAGAGGTTGGGCTAGCACGGGTTTTAGAGGAGCGATCGACTCCTCTAAAACTCACCCAGTTCTTGCATGCCCACAAAGTCATCCGCAAGAGCGCCATCAATCGCCGCATCCCACACATCCAACAGGCGGGTCCTCCTTTGACCCGTGATGAATCGATAGTGATTCCGGCTCAAGCCCTGACTCAAGCATTAATTGCCCTCGGTAGGCTTTGACTTCAATTCGTCGTAGGTAGACTTTTTGATGTAGGCAAAGCCAGCAGGCGTTCCTGTAGTAGTAGGAGTCGTGTTCTCAAAGTCTAGAGGATGACCGCCGCCAATTAATACCGTGGGTAAATAGCCTTCGTCTTCTCGAATTGCCTCTTGCAAGATGTTGTCAAGCGCTGGGAAGTCATTGTCATCCTTACTGCGACGATTGACACTCGCTGCCGCTGCCCCCGGAGTCGCGTGAGTGATGAGCACTGAGGTGACTAATCCCGTCGATTTGCCCAACGTAGCCTCTTGCAAAATGGTTTTCACCGTAGACCGCTCATAGATGTCTACCGCCATTGCGTTGTTGTAGCTCTTGACTCCTGTATAAAGCGTCGATGCCGTATTCGCCGAGTCGGGATAGCTGCACTTAATCTATTCAGGGTCAGCATTGCCAGGAGCCTCAGGATTTAAAGGAGTCCAGGGGTTTGGACCTCCTTTAGCTGGCTCATATCCAACAAGGTTGCCGCCGGATGCAGAACCTCTTAAGCGGCAAGGCTGATTGGCTGTGGTAGCCAAATCGCGGGTCGATGTACCAGGATTGAGTGCCGGATTGAATTGAAAGTGCAATGCTCACCATCTGCACTTTTTGATGGGGATTTTCTGAAGGTAGATAGCCGCAATAGCAGGACGTAAAACAAACAGTTTGCAGGTATTGGAGGGATTGACGGTTCGGGTCATGCAGCGAAACTCAAGACAATAGATTGAGAGAGGGAGACGACAGCCTGCCCCCATCTGTGATCAGACTATCAAGTTTGTCTTTGATAGCGGGGTAAGCGAACGTTAATCTTTCGTAAATCAGGGTTCTGAGTTCCGGAGCCAGCGATCGGGCAGTTCTGAATCTTTAACATTCTTGAACTGAAACTGGCGATTAGTGCATTGCCTTCTATTATCTTGTTAAAATTTATACATTATTTTTTACGCTCGAATCATTCACAGTCGTCACTGGTTTCGATCGGTGTGTTGATTGAAGCTACAGGTGTCTATTGTGTTAACTCGTTTTTTGGGTAGTATTTCCCTTTGTTACGGCTTAGATTGGCGGATTGTAGGCGTGATGGGTGTCGCCACTCTTCTGTTAGCGATCGTGACGCTGCGAGATAGGAGCGATCGCCAACAAGCCGGGATTGCCTTGCAAGAAAGTGAAGCCAAATATCGCAAAGTTGCCAAGAATGTGCCAGGAATGGTCTATCGCTATGTCTTGCATGCCGATGGCACTGATCAGTTTACGTTTGTCAGTCCTCGCTGCCAAGATCTCTACGAGTTAGAGTTAGAGGCAATAATTAGCGATTCTCAATTAGTGTGGTCGCTGGTGCATCCAGACGATCTAGAGACCCTGCAAACTGCTACCGTAAGGGCAATCGACTATTCACAGCCGCTCATCTTAGAGTATCGAATTATTACCTCCTCTGGTTGCCTTAAATGGATTCAGATGATTGCAGAATCTCACCGTCAGCCTAATGGCGACAGCATTTGGGATGGGGTTTTGCTCGATATCAGCGATCGCAAACAAACTGAGCAGTTGTTAGTAGACCATAACCACATCCTCGAACAACAGGTACAAGAACGAACCCTCGCATTGCAGCAAGAAATCTCAGAACGCAGACGAGCCGAAGGGGTTGCAAAAGCAGTCGAACTGGCACTCAGACAAGCCAACGTAGAGTTGGGACGATTGGCGACGTTAGACGAGTTGACTCAACTTGCCAATCGTCGCCGCTTTGATGAACATCTTTTACAAGAATGGCGAAGATTAGCACGAGATCAGCAGCCATTATCGCTCATCCTCTGTGACGTAGATCATTTCAAGGGCTACAACGATCACTATGGGCATCAGAGCGGAGATGACTGTTTACAAAAAATTGCCACCGCGATCGAGCGATCGGTGCGTCGCCCTGCTGATTTAGCGACCCGCTATGGCGGCGAAGAATTTGCGATCATTCTCCCAAACACCAGCGCAGATGGAGCGGCAGCAGTGGCTGAAATCATTCGAGTGACGATCGAGCAATTGCGACTGCCTCATGCTGCATCTCCAGTCAGCCCTTTAGTGACGTTAAGTTTAGGCATTTCTAGTATGATTCCGACTCACGATCGGGTGCCGGGGTGTCTAATCGCTCAAGCAGATGAGGCGCTCTATGAAGCGAAAAAACTAGGACGTGATCAGGTGTGTATTTCCTGAGCAGTCCCTGATTTCTGCGATCGATTCGGAACTATACTGACAAACATCCTGCACGACGTTCATCCGGTGAGTTCGATTTCAAAACCCAAATTAGCTCGAAAGTGGAGTGTTCGCCCTCGATTGCTCTTGTCTGTGTGTGTAGCCGGACTCGTTGCAGTCTTGCTGCCGTCTCGGTTTCATTGGGCAACCCGCACGCTCTGCATCTGGGATGCGGGGATGATTTGCTTTCTTGGTTTGGCTTGGCAGTTGATGCTAAATGCCACACCTGACTCAATGCGCCGCCACGCTCAACAGGAAGACTTTGGACGCTTAGTCATTTTGGGTTTGGTGACAACAACTGCCTGTTCAAGCCTATTTGCGATCGGCTTTATTCTGCACGACAAAGGGGTAGAGAATCGGCTGCTGCTGTTGCACCTAGCACTCTCGATCGTGACGATCGTCGGTTCATGGCTGTTGGTGCATACGATCTTTGCTTTCCACTACGCCCATGCTTACTATCGAGCGGGAAGACCCCTGCATCAGTGTAAAGAAGATGGCTTAGATTTTCCGGGAGATATTGAGCCAGATTACTGGGATTTTCTCTACTTTTCGTTTGTGATTGGCATGACGAGTCAAACGTCAGATGTGGAAGTGACTTCTCGTGAGATTCGACGGCTGGCACTGCTGCATGGAGTGCTGGCGTTTTTCTTTAACACTACGATCGTCGCGATGACCATCAATATCATCGCAGGTCTTATCTAACAACGTCCCTGGAAATCCCCTTCTTCAACGCTGCTCAGCTATCGTCCTACGCAGGTACTTTAGGACAAGAACTTCGGGCGTACTTAAAAGCCTTTGATTCTTCCTAACCCTCCCGTTTCAGGCTACCGTGTACACACAAATCGTTGAGCACTTCGTTTCAGTCGGCTTCAGCCCCCTAAATCCCCCAAAATTAGGGGACTTTGACCCTGAGCAATATCTTGAACTTTGACCCTTTTTCTGGCTCAAAGTCCCCCAGAATGGGGGATTTAGGGGGCGAAGATCTCGGCGATGACGGGATCAGGAGGACTTGTGTGTATACAGTAGCCCGTTTCAGGAGAGTCAGTTAAAGGAGAGTCAGTTAAAGCTAAGGCAACCATCGTAGGAGTTTTAACCCTCTGGTCTTCGTTGCGATCCCGCCCGAACTTCAGTTTAGGGCGAGGCAGAATCGACGTGAGAAAAGTTTAAAGCACGTCCTAAGCCCCTTGTTCAGGCGGTGGGTCGTTTACGGGCAGCAGTGACCTAATCCAGATGGCTATAGATATTCGTGAAAAAATACCTTGAATCAAACCCCACCTTAATAAATCTTTAGATTCGCCTAGTTGAATATAATTGTCAAAAAGGTCAGAACTACTGTAGGGTACAAAGTGTACTTAATGACAGGAGTTCTCAATGCTTGCTCCTTTCTTGATCATGTTTCGAGAAGGCGTAGAGGCGGCGCTAATCGTAGGAATTATTGCTAGCTATCTCAGACAAACTGGGCGAATTCGCCTCATGAAGTTCATCTGGATGGGCATTCTACTGGCAACCCTGATGTGTCTTGCAGTTGCGATCACATTGCAACTTACAAGTCAAGAATTTCCCCAACAACAGCAAGAATTATTTGCATCAGTGATTGCCTTTGTTGCAGTCGGTGTCTTGACTTGGATGGTGTTTTGGATGCGTCGTGCAGCCCGATCTATTAAAGGTGAGCTGCAATCTCAAGTAGAAGCTGCGATTCAATCGAGCGATCGCACTGGGTTTGCTCTGGTCGGGATGGCATTCCTCGCCGTTGCCCGAGAAGGGTTAGAGACCGTCGTGTTTCTGATCGCAACGTTCCAGCAAAACATTGGCGTTGACGCTCCCATTGGTGCCTTTTTGGGATATGTTGCCGCGATCGCAGTCGGCTATGGAATCTATTTAGGCGGAGTGCGATTAAACTTGCGGCAGTTTTTTCGCTGGACGGGTGCGTTTATCATTTTGGTCGCAGCAGGGCTTGCTTCAAGTGGAGTTCGAGCGGCTCACGAAGCAGGCATTTGGAACTTGTTTCAAGACATCGCGTTTGATACCAGCACCGCACTACCGATCCACAGTGTATTGGGTTCTGTGTTAGCCGGAATATTAGGCTACAACGATACTCCAACCGTGAGCGAAGTCATTGCTTATTTTGGTTATCTGATTCCGACAATGGCGCTGTTTCTATTGGGTGGCAATGTAAAGCCAGCCCCTGCGACGCGACTTTTCTAATCAGGTTCATTCTTGTCATTTCAATAGGTTAAACATCATGCAACTTTTACGATCGCGCTTGCAGATTGCTCTGCTTCTGTCTGCCAGTCTTGTGACTCTAAGTGCCTGCGGGAGCCAAACCGCCAGCACTGACAAAGACTCTTATGGCAATCAATCGTCTCCCGTTGCCAGCACGCAATCTGAAGAAGTGACGAAAACAGCTATCACCGTGACCAATGCAGGATGTGACCCTACAAATATCAGTGTGAATGCTGGGAAGAATGTATTTGCGATTACAAACCAGAGCAATGCGCCTTTAGAGTGGGAAATCTTAGAAGGCGTGAAAGTCGTCGAAGAACGGGAGAATATCGCACCTGGATTTGTACAGGAAATCAAGACGACATTAAATGCTGGAGACTATGACCTCGTTTGCGGCAAGAAGAGTGCTGCGAAGGGCAAATTAGCTGTTAAAGCAGGTGCGGAGACTCAAGCAAACGCATCGGTAGATCAGGGTAAACTGACGGGCGCGATCGCAGACTATAAAGTCTATGTTCAAAAAGAAACCGACCAACTTGTGACTAAAACAAAAGCGCTCACCGATGCAGTCAATGCGGGGGATCTCGCAACGGCTCAAAAACTCTATCCTTCTACCCGAGTCCATTGGGAACGCACAGAGCCGATCGCAGAACTCTTTTCCGACCTCGACAGTTCAATGGATGCTCGCGCCGATGACTTCGAGAAGAAAGAAGCCGATCCAAAATTCACAGGCTATCACCGTCTTGAAAAAGCGCTGTTTCAAGACAAAACAACCGATGGCATGAAGCCGATTTCCGACAAACTCAACAAAGATGTCTTGGACTTGCAAAAACGAATTGCAACCTTGACGATCGAGCCTAAAAACATGGTTGGTGGGGCTGCTGACCTGATCGAAGAAGTCGCAAAAACTAAAATTAGCGGAGAAGAAGACCGCTACAGCCACACTGACCTGTGGGACTTTAGCGCCAATTTAGAAGGCTCTCAAAAAATTGTTGATCTACTAGGACCCCTGATCCAAGCCAAAGATCCAATTTTGCATCAGCAAATCGATGACGGGTTTGATAACATCACGACCACCCTGAATAAATACAAAACGCCAAACGGTGGATTTGAAGCGTATGAAAAACTTTCGGACCGCGATCGTCAAAGTCTCAAAACGCTAGTTACTGCTCAAGCAGAGGCTCTCTCTAAACTCAGAGGCACCCTTGGCGTTGAATAACCCCTACCGGAAAGTGAATAAGCATTCCTCCTAAATTGTTCTATTAAGAAGTAACGATGACGACAAGTTCTGATCAACCTAAATTTCGTATTACGCCCCGCGTTACCCGACGCGATTTATTGCTTGGGATGGCAGCAGCAGGTGGCGTTGCGGCTCTCACAACCTTGGGTTATCGTACCCTGCTTGCGATCGATAAAGACACCACAGACGAGTCTGTTCCATTTTTTGGACTGCATCAGGCGGGCATCCTCACACCCGTCCCCGCAGCAGCCTTGATGGTGGTGTTTGACACGTCTGCCAACTCTAAAGCAGACTTGGCACGCTTATTTCAAACGCTGACGAAGCGAATTCAATTTTTGATGGCGGGGGGAACGCCTCGATCGGTTGATCCCAAGTTTCCACCCAGTGATTCTGGAGTCTTGGGCACCGAGGTGGTTCCCGATAATTTGACCATCACGCTTGGTGTTGGGGCATCTTTATTTGATCAGCGCTTTGGTTTAGAAAAGCTGAAACCCAGGCATCTGATCGCAATGCCCAGCTATCCCAACGATCAACTTGATCCTGACCTGTGTCATGGAGATCTATTGCTTCAGATTTGCTCGAATACTGCTGAAACCAATATTCACGCCCTCCGAGACATAATCAAAAATCTGCCTGACTTAATTACCTTGCGCTGGAAAATTGAAGGCTTTCTGCCGCCCCACACGCTTAAAAAGCTGGGCAAAGATACGGTGCGGAATCTGCTGGGTTTTAAGGATGGAACGGCAAATCTAGATGCCCGCGATCGCGCCTTGATGGATCGCATTGTCTGGGTTCAACCCAACAGCGCAGAACCTCCTTGGGCGACAGGCGGAACCTACCAAGTCGTTCGCGTGATTCGTAACCTGGTTGAACACTGGGATCGCACACCATTGCAAGAACAACAACAAATTATTGGACGCAACAAAGGCACAGGCGCACCGCTTGGAATGAAACACGATCGAGATACGCCAAGATACGAACAAGACCCAAAAGGAAAAACGATTCCGTTAGATGCTCATATCCGATTGGCGAATCCCCGAACGTCAGATTTGGGGTTAATCTTAAGGCGCGGTTTTAACTATTCTCGTGGCTATACCAAGTCAGGACAGCTAGATATGGGATTGTTGTTTGCTTGCTTTCAGGCAGACCTTGAGAAAGGGTTCATGACCGTGCAAGAGCGCTTGAATGGTGAACCACTCGAAGAATATATCAAACCGATCGGGGGTGGATTCTTCTTTACGTTACCTGGAGTCAATAAAAACAGCGACTATTTAGGGCGATCGCTATTAGAGTCTGCTTAATCTTCAAGCACACAACGCCTATGCAGGAAAAGCCTTTAATCAGAGAGGCTTTTCCGTCTACACCTCTCTGACACTGGGCATGGCAGTTTTCAGTTGCTCTTTTCTTCCCGAACGATGCGTCCTAATTATGGTTCCGAGAGCGATATCAACCGCCCTGTTCTGAAAAAATCGCCTCTGGGCGCGTCGCGGCATTTTCAGATCCATCTAGCAAATTGCGATAGCGTTGCAGCACAGATTGGCTGTATGCCGCAATGCTAGGATAGCGATGCCCCCGACAAAACTGCGATCGCGTCGAAGTATAGCGATCGGGTTTACCGCTATACCACCACGATGCGACGCGCATAATTGCTAAGGCTTCGTTGCCGTCACTTGCTAACAGCGATCGCTGCCAATATTGGTTCAGTTTATAGTCAATAATGGCAAGCTGAAGAGCAGGATTGTCGAGAAACTCTTGACGAGAAACTGCATAGCCCAGTGCCGATTGTGACCAGGTAGCGAGATTGCTAGGCATCACCTGAGCATAGCCCAATGCCCCTGAGTGTCGATTTACCCTCTGAAAGTTTGCCCCACTTTCTTGCCCGATAATTGCCCATCTCAGCAGTTGCACTTGCTGCGGCAACGGGACAGATTGTGGCACCGAAGGCGCTAAAAGAGAAGGAACTACAAAGGGGTCTTGGGCTGCACAGGCAGGCAAGCTTAGCGATAATAGAAAAACGCTACTAGCAAATTTGTGCAGCCAAAATCGATAACCTAAACCACGGGTCCACTGAGAGGCAATCATGCAAGACTTTCTGAAACAAACTAGAAGAGTCTACAGGCAATGAGCCACAAATGTAAAACGGTTAATTACGGATGTATTTTGCTATTTGTACCAATTCTCTACGAAGCTGCACATAACAAGGGGCTTAAGCCCTTTATTCCACAAGGTTTAATTCTATGCACGCTCAAATTCAGTTGGTACTAGACGGAACTTGTGAATGCAAAACAATTATGGATATTTTGATTCTATTCAATAAATTATTACAAAGATCTGAATGCTTTAGATAATACGGAAAGAATGACTGAATAACTGCTGCGAGCATCTCTATTCGTCAGCTATCTTCCTCGGCAGACCTCTGCGATCGACAGAGACGATTCTGAAAACGTGAGGGAGATGATCCGATCGCCCATCCGAATCTCATCGACGCGATATTGAAAGCGTTATCGCCAATCACACTCAGCGACTAGCGATAGGTCAGAAGCCGAATAAAAAACCAAAACATAAATACGCTCAGTCCTGCCAAAATAGGGACAACCCGGAGTGAAGGGGTGGGTTGGTTGAGCGACGATGCGATCGACGATCCAGCCGTATTGACGAACGTATCTTGATCGCGAATGATCGCTTGAGGCAGCAACTGATTCGATTGAGTCGCTACCCCTGGCATCTTTCTGACGGCGGTTCCGATCACCAAAAACTCGATAATTCCACCGCCCAAGTTATAAACATAGGTCTTAATTCCAACGACCTGATCAGCCTGACACCGTCGAGCATCTTCGGCAACGTGTGCCAGGGCTTTTTCCCGCGCTTCATAAATCAGCGTGGTCAGTTCACGGATTTCACCCCGAACGAAAGACTTGAAAAACGAGGTGATTCCCCCTACTAGCCCTAACGAATAGACCGAAACCCCCAAAACTAACTGCACAGGCATATAGCCCTGGTTGACCAGATTCCACATTTCTTCATTGGTCAAGTCACTGGTAATGGGACTCTGATAAAACCCGTCAGGCAGGGCTGAATGTTTTGATGCCGTACCAATCATGACCATCTCTTGCATTCCCACAAACGGGAGAATCGAGGTTTTAATGCCAACCACTGCATTGGCACCGACTTCTCGTGCTTCTGATTTGATCCGCTTTAGGGCTAGATGTCGAGTCTCATTGAAGATTTGAGAAAACTCTTTAATTTCGCCTCGCGCTAGGCTTCTTAAGCTGCCGATGAGTCCGCCGCCGATGCCGATCGAGTAGGCGACGTTGCCAAAAACAAATTGTTTTGGCTCAAATCCAGCATCGCTTTGACAATAAAGTGCTTGCCCATCTGATGAGCTAGAAAACTCAAGCTGTTCGGCTTTTGCGCCTTCTCGGTGAATGCAGGAACCGATCGAGAGGAATTCAATATTCGTCCCGTGCAGAATCAGTTCACTAGAAACCCCAGTAATGCCGATGCCGCCGTGCCGTTTTGCCTCTGAGGTCATGCGATCGTAAGCTCGTTGCCGTCCTTCGTGAATGACACGAGTGACTTGGTGAACTTCTCCTCCAAAGAGTGTTTTGAGTCCCGATTTGAGGCTACCAAGCAGTCCGAGGGAGATCACGCTGTTGCCAATCACTAAATCTCCGGGAGTCAACCCCTGACGCTGTAGACAAAATATTTCATTTCCTGATAACCCTGTGATTGTGACCATTTGCCTTCCTTTATGCACAATGTTTAGAGGAAGTCATACAGATTCTCACCGCATCAAAACTCTATATGGCTGTGCTCAATTATGCTACATAGACCCTGAACTGAGGAACCCTTGAAGATGGCTCTAGCCCTTCTTCCCTAAATCTGATTGCAGGACATTTCACAGTCTGTCCTTTCTCCACTCAAGCCGCGATCGTCTCGCACTAAGCTAAAGACAGTATCCTTCTAACCTATGAATTCCTCAAATCAGCGTAATCCCGTCGTATTAGTTCATGGTCTGACCGACACCAACGTCATTTTTAAACCCATGACCGCTTATTTACAAAAACACGGCTGGTCAGTACACAGCGTCAATTTGCTGCCCTCAAACGGAGATTGTGAGCTCGATCGACTCGCCAAGCAGCTTGACACCTTTATCAACTCAGCTTTGCCCGACCAGCAACCCCTTGATCTCATCGGCTTCAGCATGGGCGGCATCGTCAGCCGCTATTATGTGCAGCGATTAGGAGGACTCGATCGAGTCCAGCGTTTCATCACCATTGCCTCGCCTCACAATGGCACGCTGACCGCTCATTTCTCTCAACGCCCAGGCTGTGTGCAGATGCGTCCTAACAGTTCTTTTTTAAACGATCTCAATCGCGATGTCCCGATGTTAGACAAGCTAGACTTCACCTCAATCTGGACACCCATGGATTTAATGATTGTGCCAGCAACCAGTTCTCAGTTGCAGGTGGGGCGAAATGTTCAGGTGAATGTGCCACTTCATTCGTGGATGGTGCAAGACATGAGAGGGCTGCAAGCGGTGGCAAACGCCCTGCGAGAACCTGTGCAAAGAAAGTGAGGGATTCGTTGATCACCCTCGATCGCCGATTTGGGCATAGTCACGATCGCCAAAAATCGCCGATCGATGCGCGTAAAATTTGAACTCCATCAGGTTATCAAACGGGTCAGATAAAAAGAACGTTCGATGTTCTAACGGCGTTCCGACAAAGCGCTGTTTGGGCTGCTGATAAAGTGCCAGTTGCTGAATCTGAACCCGTTCTAACAACGCCACCCAGTCTGTCTCGTCGGTAAAGACTAGCCCAAAATGTCTGGGGTAAATACCCGTTTGAGGCGTTGATGGCTCATCGGTCATGTGAGCAACCAGTTGATGACCATAGAGGTCGAGAATCACCGCCTGAGAATTTTCTCGACCTAATTGGCATCCCAATCCATTTACATAAAATTCTTTTGTTTGAGCGATATTTGTGATTGGAAAGGTGAGGTGAAAAAGTGTAGGAGACATGGGATCAGAAAGGTTAGGTGTCAGAATAAATTATGGCGAATTTCTAGGCTTGCTGATGCTTTCACCCTTCCTGACTCCCTGGTTAATGGCGATCGGACTCAACACTGCTTTGCTGGCGATCGTTTGGTTTGCTCCTAAAAAACTCCTGACTCCCGCAGGCATTTTTCACGCCTGGATTTTGGGAGTCATTGTCTGGGGCAGTCTGGGATGGCGGGGTTATCTCGTCGTTGGGTTCTACTTTTTAGTCGGTTCTGGCATCACGTTTGTCGGCAAGGCGCAAAAAGACGCAATGGGCATCGCCGAGAAACGATCGGGTGCACGCGGACCCGAAAACGTTTGGGGTTCTGCACTCATTGCCACCATTTGCGCATTAGGCGTTCTGCTCATTTCGCTCATCGGTCAAGGCGAAAAATTCATTCCTTTGCTGCTGTTGGGATACGTAGCAAGTTTTTGCACCAAACTCTCAGACACCTGTGCCAGTGAGGTCGGCAAAGCATACGGCAACCGGACTTTTTTGATCACAACGCTTAAGCCTGTGCCCAGAGGAACGGAAGGCGCCATCAGTTTAGAAGGGACCTTAGCCGGAATTGTGGCATCGATCGCCCTCGCCCTCGTCGCCTGGTCAATCGGACTGATTAGCCCGATCGGAATTGGGCTGTGCATCGTGGCAGCATTCATCGCTACCAATCTAGAAAGCGTCATCGGCGCGACGCTGCAATCAGACTTTGATTGGATGACGAACGAAGTCGTGAATGTCTTCAATACGCTGATTGGAGCGATCGTCGCAATGGCTTTAGGATGGGCGAGCGGACTCTAGAATTAAACACTCACATATCGTCTCAAAAAGCTTTCTAACGTTTCTAGCTTGATGTTAAAAAGTGATTCAATGCGCTCAGTCTCAGCCGGAGTGCAGAAAAACTCATTGGCGAGGAGTGCTCTTAAAGTTCCCAATGATTCTTGACCTTTGGGATTGAGCAAACCGACCAAACTTCGAGTCGCATCGAAGGCGAGGAGAGGCAGATTGATGATGATGGGTTCTCGATCGAAAATCTGCCCAAAGATGCGAGGAATCTCTTGACGCTGCAAGATTTCAGCACCACCCACGGGTAGAACTTGATTTCGTGCAGATTCTAGAGAGACGGACTCGATCGCCATTTTCGCTAAATCATCGGTGCTAACAATCGAGGTGCGACTTTGAGGATCACCGACTAACAAATAAATTCCCGTTTGTCGAAACTGTTCCGCTAAGGGCAACAAATTAGACGCAAATCCCGCAGGGCGAAGAATCGTGTAGTTTAACCCACTCGTCTCTAAATATTTCTCGACCTCACGTTTTGCTTTAAAGACAGGAGCCTCTTCATAGCCTCGATCGACCCCTAACACCGAGATAAAGACAACGTGTTCGACTCTTGCCTCTTTTGCGTGATCGATGAGGTCAATGTTGGCACGATAATTAATCGCTTCAGCTTCGCCGCCATGAGCGCTAATCACATACTGCACTCCTTGCACCGCTTTTTGGATATCCCGTTCACGAGACAAATCTCCGATAAAAATCTCAGAGCCTCGCTGCTCAAGTTCGGTATAGTTTGACATCAGCCGCACAAACGATCGCACCGCTAACTCTCGCTCTCGCAGCAGCCGAACTATTCGACGACCTAACCCACCTGTTGCACCTGTCACTAAAAACATAGGAGTGATCCACAATCGTTTCCTACTAACTTAGCGAAAGTTCGGCGATTACTGGTGTGTGATCACTCGGTTGGGTGAGTTGGCGGGGCGCGGTGTCGATTGTGCAGGCGATCGCGCGTTCATATAAGCGAGGAGTCACATAATGGTGATCAATTCGCCAGCCCGCATTGCGACGAAACGCCCCTGTGCGATAATCCCACCAGCTAAACTGTCCGCCGTCTTGATTAAATTTGCGAAACAGATCCGACAAGCCCAAATCGAGAACGTGGCGCAGCGCTTCTCGTTCAACATCGGTTGCCATCACCTGCTTTTCGCGCCCTTTTGGGTCATGAATATCCAAATCTTCTAGGGCGATATTGAAGTCACCGCACACTAACAAATTCTCTGTCTGTTGCAGCAAAACATGCAGATATTCTCGCAACACCTTGAGCCAGTGCAACTTATAAACATATTTGTCACTGCCCACTGCTGACCCATTCGGGACATAGAGATTGACAACTCGAACCCCGTCTAAAACTCCGGTGATCACCCGTTTCTGTTCATCCAAATCACCCACTAGGCTTCCTGGCAAGACCGCCCCAAACCCCATGCTGACATCCAAAAGGGGCGATCGACTGATCAGTGCCACGCCGTTATAGCTTTTCTGCCCCAATGTATAAACTTGATAGCCGAGTTCGGTGAACGACGATCGCGGAAAACTCTCATCGACTACCTTGGTTTCTTGTAAACACAACAGGTCGATCGGATTGTCTTGCAACCATCCCACAACCTGCTCCAGGCGAGTTCTCACCGAGTTAACATTCCACGTCGCAATTTTCATAGAGCAATCAAATCAGGCAATAGCAAATAGCGTACTGGAAAATGCTGCGAGTCTCCAGTTTTGCATATAGATCAGGCTTCGGCTTTGCTCAACCTTCGTCGATATTCTAGGGATTTTATTCTCACGTCACCTAAACAATTTGCCGCAGTGCCTCCGCGACTTCTGGCGCTGATGCGTAACGATCGCTGACTTCAGGATGGGTCAATTTACGAATCACCTGCACAATCTCAGGGCTTAACCCAGGCACATACTCGGCATAAAAGCGATAACCCTGCTCTCGATAGCGATAAAACTCACCGGGATCTTGACCCGATAACAAAAATGCCAGCGTTGTCCCTAGAGAATATAAATCTGAAGCAGGACTGATCTCTCCTTGGTATTGTTCGGGCGCGCTGTAACTGATTGCGCTAGTCCGGTTTTTAGCCTCTAAGCTTAAAACTCTAACCGCCCCAAAATCGACCAGAGAGATCTCACGAAAGGCAGTCGGGGTCGATCGCCGGATTAAATTGTGCGGTCTAATATCTTGGTGTAAAACCGGGGGCGATAGCTGATGTAAATACTCCAAGACTCCACACAGTTCTAGCATCCAGCCGAGCGCTTGTTTTTGAGGAATCGCGCCCCATTTTGTGACCTGCTGAAACAGTGATCGTCCCGAAACTAATTCCATGACCAGGTAGGGCTGTCGTTCGATCGTGAAAAAATCCACAATGTGAGGAATGCTCGGATGACTCAGTTGGCTGAGGGCTTTTGCTTCTCGTTCAAATAAATCGAGCGCCTTGGGGTGGTTTACCCAGTTAGAATGCAGCGTTTTTAACACCAAATGCTTGCCATCGCACCAAACCAGGTAAGTAAGGCTCATCTCACCTTGACCCAAGAGCTTCACAACCTGATAACTCCCGATCGTCTGCTGCACTCTCAGCGGCGCACCGCAATCAATGCAAAATCGAAGATCTGGTGTTTTGCGAAGGTGAGCACAGGTGAGGTTGCCTGATAAACTGGGCTTCTCACTGGGTGGCTCCATCGCTGTTGATCGCTCAGGAATTTGACTTTCAAGCACTTCCATTGCGGACAAAGGTTGGGTACGGTCTTCGTCTTCAAGCGCCTCGGTTGCGTCAGGCTGAGGGCGCTGCGGTACTGTGCGATCTCCCGCTAGCATAGTTATTTCATGACTAGCAGAGACTCCGACGTGAATTTGAATATTAGGACCCGATCGTGCTAGCCGAATGATCATTCCATTTCTAATGGGCACTTGAGTCATTCGTTTACCGTCTAAATACGTGCCGTTTGCACCCAAACTTTCGACTTCCCAAACAGAGTCAACGCGCCGTAGTTCTACGTGATATCGAGAGACCACAGCGCTGTAGAGAACGACGTGATTGTCGGTCGATCGCCCAATGCGAATCACCGATTCATCGTCAAACGTCCAACATTGAACGGGTTTTAACTGGACAGGGTGCAGAAGGGTCAGAGTAATCACATTAGCGCCGTAGAGTCTAGATACGCAGACAGAACGAAAAGACTGCTACTGTCTAAAACTTTTTTGCAGTCTAATTCTGCTTTAAGAAGAGCGGTCAAACTGCTGAATGTCATCACTTTAACTTAGACGAAATTTCTCTGAACAGTTTTTTTGAGGTCAAAAAAGATACGTGTCACGACATCTGAAATAGGAATGAGACTTTATCCCCTTTACCGAGTGCAATGCGATCGCCTGGACGCAGCCGATGACGATTTCCTAGCAGCAGAGGCACGTTATTGATATAAGTCCCGTTTGAGCTTCCCACATCTTCGATGTAATAAGCATCACTATCGACCCGAATATCGGCATGAATTCGAGAGACGATCTCGGAGTTGGGGAAGCCGGACACATCAATATCAGGCGGAATCCGATCGTTGGGTTTGCCAATATGAACCACAGGCAGCCCTTGCGGTAGCTCAATCACAACATTGGTTTGCAGATGCAATAGTCTGCCTGATTGATGCTGCAACTGAGTGTTTGCACTAACCGGAGCGGATTGGACAGTCGTCTTTTCAGGCTGGGCTGAGGTCGATTCGGCGACTGGCTCTTCAACCGAGATTTGGGGAGGTGGCATCACGAGGGGATCGGGCGAGACCAGTGGCTCGATCGCCAGCAAATCTGGAATGCTATCGGGATTAGATGCCATCACGGGCGATGAAACGGCGGTTGCGACCTGACTTTCAGCCTCTACAGTCTTCAAATTCAAACCACATTGACCGCAAAAACTGGCATCTGCCTGCACGGTTGCCCCGCAGTTTGGGCACTGAGTAGTCGCTGGAAGCGGCGTGTAGCACGCCTCGCACTGCACTGCACCATCAGGATTTTGATGATTGCAATTAGGACAGACAATCATGAAGGGTTCCCCATCTACCAATCCCTATGATAGATGAAGAATTCTAAGTTTTAAGCTTTAGGTTTTGTCCGGCTGGCTGGTCTAATAGCCACCTTAGTTCTCCTGATGGGTGAATTAGACGAGATGGATAAGTCATATTGTCTGCAACGGGGGCAAAAATTTGCGTCAGAGCACTCTGTTTACTGGCACCTGCCACCATAAAAATCACCGATCGGGCGTGATTGATCATCGGAGCGGTGAAGGTGATGCGCGGTTGTCCGTCTTTGTTGCCCACCGTAATCAGGCGATCGTCTACCCTCAACGCATCGGTGTGAGGAAACAGCGAAGCAGTGTGGGCATCATCGCCAATTCCTAACAAAATCACGTCAAACTCAGGAAACTCATTGGCTTTGACCTGAAAAAAGGTTTGCAGTTCGGCTTGGTGAGTCTGAGCGGCGATCGCGGGATCAGCTTCGTTGGTCGCCATCGGATGAATATTGCTCGCCGGAATTGCGACCTTATCGAGCCATGCGAGACGTGCCATTCGTTGATTGCTATCAGGATGGTCGGCAGGCACATATCGTTCATCTCCCCAAAAGATGTGAATCTTATCCCACGGCAAGGATTGCTCTGCCAGTTTTTCATAGAGCGGCTTGGGAGTGCTGCCCCCAGATAGCGCGATCGTCCCGATTCCTCGTTCTGCAACTGCCGCATTTAATCTGTCTACAACGATCGCTAAAGCACGATCGACCAACGCCTCCAAGTCCGGCAGAACTTCTACAACTCTGTTCATGATTTCCACAATTGAAACAGTCCCCTGACAGAATAAGGGGAATTTTGCCATCTCGCCTTACCCTACCGAATGGTTTCAGATCTACCCAATTTTTTTGAGATTTTGCAAAGATTTGAGGGTAGATTGAATGGGTCATTTCTGTATGGGCGATCGGAGAAAGAACCTGTGAGCTATTCTGTCAGAGATTTAGGGGCAGAGATTTTGTTAATCGAAAATCTCCTAGAACCCTCACTGTGCGCCCACATCATCGACGTAGCGGAGTCTTCTCACTTTACGCCCGCCTCAATTTTGATCGAAACGGTTGATGCCGATGTTCGCAGCAGTGGATTGTTGAAGCTTGATCCCAAAAATTCGCTGCTCAACTCGACCAACGAGTTGCTGATCGGCAAAATCTCGATCGTCCAGCAAGCTCTTTTTAAGTGCTACGGAGTCAAGTTTCCCTATGCCGAAACCTGCTCAATTTTGCGCTATCTACCCGGACAGCACTATAAGCGCCATGTCGATAATGTATTGCTGACCAGTCGTTTTCAAGAAATCGAGCAGGGCATTCCGACGCGAGATGTCAGCGTGGTTGGCTACCTGAATGACTGTGAAGGGGGCGAGACATTGTTCGATCGCCAAAACATCAAAGTCAAACCTCAAATGGGCGGTGTGATCGTATTTCCGTCTTACTACACCCATCCTCACCAAGCGCTCCCCGTCACAAAAGGACGAAAATATGCCTGGACAAGTTGGCTCTATCACTAAATTAAATTGAGTAGTGAAGCGGAAAAGATTTTGCGTCTTTTGGCTTGACATACACTCGCTGCTCAGGTTCTAGCTTCAGTTCATCAAATCGATCGCGCGTTAGATGCGCCGTCACCACTTGCCCATCATCAAGAGTCAGTTCAGCCTGAATCTCCCAACCCAGGTGAATTAATCGACTAACCCTAGCGGCAACCGTGCTGCCGTTTGAAGAGGTTTCGATCAAAACATCTTGAGGACGCAAAAACATCTCTGGATGCGCTGAGTCGAACCCGTTATTTTGAAAAATGTGTGACGAGCTGGGCAGCACGTTGACTGGTCCGATAAAGCTCATCACAAAAGCACTTGCCGGATGATCGTAAATCTCAGCCGGGGTGCCGACTTGCTCGACTTTTCCTTTATTCATCACCACGATTTCGTCTGAGACTTCCATCGCTTCTTCTTGGTCGTGGGTGACAAAGACCGTCGTGACGTGGACTTCATCGTGCAGTCGCCGCAGCCAAGTTCTCAAGTCTTTTCGCACTTTGGCATCAAGTGCCCCAAACGGTTCATCCAATAGCAAAACGTTTGGCTCTACTGCAAGTGCTCGTGCCAGGGCAACGCGTTGCCGTTGACCGCCCGATAGTTGAGAGGGATAGCGATCGCCCAGCCCAGCCAACTGCACTAAATCTAGCAGTTCCTCGACGCGCTTTTTCACCTTGGTTGCCGTCGCTTTATGGATTTCTAGTCCAAACGCAATGTTTTGGCGCACCGTCATGTGCTTAAACAACGCATAGTGCTGGAAGACAAAGCCGATGTTTCGGGCTTGCACACTGCGATCGGTGGCATCTTCACCCGTGAGCAAAATCTTGCCTACATCAGGAGTTTCTAGCCCTGAGATCAATCTCAGCAGCGTTGATTTGCCCGACCCAGATGGACCGAGCAGAGCAACGAGAGCGCCGCTCTTGATTTCTAAGTTGACCTGATTGACAGCCTGAAAACTGCCAAATTTCTTTGATACGTCTTGTATTACGATGCCCATCGCAATCTCCGGCTCTTCGATGAGATTACTGTACTATACTGCATACGCTTAGATGCAAGTCTCAAATGACTCTGCTGAGATGATTGTTGGGTTGAGGTGGAGACGAAGGGCACTTACCATCTGTACTGCACGGCTATTCAACAGACGATTCAGCACCAGCCCCCTGAAACGAGGCTGATAGCGTGTGATGAGCCGTGGGCACGATCGCCGGACTTTGGTAGTGATTGGTTGCCGGAGCACCTTTGACTTGACGCATTAGACTTGCCATTTCTAAGGCATCCATGCCATAGCCCCAGCCATGATTGCTCTTGATTCCAGCACGCTCTAATGCCTGCTGCATGGTGTCTGCCGTGATTACGCCAAAAATGACGGGAACCCCTGTTTGAAACCCAGTTGCCGCGATTCCCTTTGAGACTTCTGACGAAACATAGTCGAAGTGGGGAGTCTGACCCCGAATGACGGCACCTAAGCAAATGATGGCATCATAGCGATCGGTGATGGCGAGTTGACGAGCGACCAGTGGCAGCTCAAAACAACCCGGAACCCAGGCATAATCGACTTGCGTACCTTGAGGATTGACATCAACCCCGTGGCGCTTGAGGCAGTCTTGACACCCTTCTACCAGCTTATTGGTAATCAGGTCGTTAAACCGGGCAATCACAAGCGCGAAGCGGAGGGACTCCGTTTGCGAAAAAGATCCTTCAAAGATAGTCATTTTTTCAATCTGAGTATCAACATTTCACAGCTAAGATCGAAATCAGATTGCCCCAGCTTTCTCTGAGTGTGACTCTAAGAGTATTGACTCAACCCATTGGGATCGTCAGTCTTTGAGATAGAGGGGATAGCGTTGTTTGGTTAGATTTTACATTTTGTATCGAAATTTAGCGTCTGCTCAGGCAATCTTGATTTGTGGAACTCCACGTTAAAAGGGGTCGAAAGCATCTTGTTTCCTCCCCCTCAGATTATATGGCTTTATTAAACTACAAGGAAGTTTAAAGCCCCGACCGTCAGCACCAACAGAGTCCAGATTCCAGCACCTAGATAAAGTAAGCGCTTCGACTGATCCCAGTCTTGAGGAGATGCGTAAGCGACTGGCACTGCAACAACCATCACAAATGAGAATATGACTAAAGCAGCTAAAGCGGCTTGAAACAAAATTGTCATCGTCTTCTCCCTACTACAGCAAGTAAATTAAATCTAGATTGGCGGCATATAGGCTGCAACATTGACTAGCCCTGAATAGTAACCTATCAGAAAAATGGATCTGATTTTATGTCATATCACGGCAGATTTCGATACGTTAGGTGCCGCGATCGGGCTATCGCGTCTGCTGCCGGGATCACGAATTGTGCTGTCGGGGGGTGCCCATCCCACGGTACGAGATTTTCTAGCCCTACATCGCGATGAATATGCGCTAATTGAACGCCGATCGGTAAACCCGCAAACTATCCGCTCTCTGTCTGTGGTCGATGCTCAACGGCGCGATCGCTTAGGCAGTGTTGCAGCGTGGTTAGATCTGCCCGACGTTCCCATCACGGTTTACGACCATCATCAAGAGGCAGAGAGCGATATTCCTGCCCAAGAACGTCATGTTGAAGCGGTTGGAGCGACGACCACGCTAATCGTTGAGCGACTTCAGACGGAGAAGATTTTGCTGACTCCGATCGAAGCTACGGCAATGGCGTTAGGCATTCACGTCGATACGGGATCGCTAACGTTTGACCACTCAACGGCACGAGATGCCTGGGCGTTAGCGTGGTTGATGACTCAGGGGGCAAATTTGCGGGCGATCGCCGAATATGTCGATCCCGGACTCTCGCCGATGCTGCAAGATCTGCTCAGTATGGCACTCGAAAATTTACAGTCCGAAACGATTCAGGGTTATAGCCTCGCTTGGGTGACGCTAAAAACCGATGACTACGTGCCGGGACTCTCTATCCTCGCCTCTCGACTCATGGAATTGACTGAAAGCGATGCGCTGCTGTTGACTCACCGCTATTGTCGAGGAGTCGCTTGTCAGGTTGATGATGGAAATGTGCTGAGTGTGATCGGTCGATCGCGCATTGAAGGCACCGATCTCAACGAGTTGTTCAGACCTTTTGGCGGAGGCGGACATCCCAAAGCTGCCGCCGTGACGTTAAGAGATGGCGATTTTCAAGCAGTCTTGACCCAGCTTCTGACGCGATTCAAAGCCCAAATTCCGCCACCGCCCACCGCCCGAGAATTGATGTCATCGCCCGTTCGCACAATTCGCCCCGACACGACGATCGCAGAAGCGCAACGCATTCTTTTACGCTATGGGCATTCGGGTTTGTCGGTGGTGGATGCCGATGATCAGCTAGTCGGAATCATTTCTCGTCGTGATTTAGACATTGCCTTTCATCATGGATTTAGTCATGCTCCCGTTAAGGGATATATGACCACCAATTTGAAGACGATCGTCCCTGAGACGCAGTTGCCAGTAATCGAAGCGATGATGGTCACTTACGATATTGGTCGATTGCCCGTGCTCGATCGCGGTCAGCTAGTCGGCATTGTGACTCGCACAGATGTGTTACGGGAACTTCATCAATCCAATACTCACTTCACAGTCGAGACAAACCACTCAAACTCCAAAATCCAGAATTCAAACCCTAAAATTAGTCTCGATCGGCTCTCTCCCCACCTGCAAGAACTGTTAGCGATCGCCGCAGATCAAGCAGAACAGCGCGGCTGGCATCTTTATTTGGTGGGCGGAGGCGTGCGCGATTTGCTGCTGACCGATTCTCAAGAACCCGTGATGCTGACTGACATTGATTTAGTCGTTGATGGGTTTCATCGCTCGGCAGATGTGGGCGCAGGTGTGGAATTAGCGCGATCGCTGCAAAGCCTCTATCCCGATGCGCGTTTAGAGATTCACGGACGATTTCAAACTGCTGCGCTGCTGTGGCACAAAGATCCCACCTTTGACTCGTTGTGGATTGACATCGCCACTGCCCGAACTGAGTTTTATCCTTACCCGGCGGCAAACCCAGAAGTGGAGGCAAGTTCGATTCGTCAAGACCTCTATCGTCGAGACTTCACCATCAACGCAATGGCGCTGCGGCTGACTAATCCCCACTGCGGTGATCTGCTAGATTTCTTCGGTGGAGCGCTAGATGTGCAAGCCAAGCAAATTCGAGTCTTACACCCCAACAGTTTTATCGAAGATCCCACCCGAATTTATCGAGCCGTCCGATTTGCAGTGCGGCTAGGATTTGAGATTGAGCCACAGACCGAACGCTATATTCGCTATGCGATCGCCAGTGGCATTTATCAACAAGTCCAAAACCGTCAAGTGGCAGGTCGAGTCAGTGCCCCCGCGCTGCAAACTCGCCTCAAGTCAGAACTCAAATACATTCTGCAATCCTCTTATTGGAAAGCAGCGTTAAAGCAGTTAAATCATTTGGGAGCATTGAGCTGCATTCACCCTAGCCTAGAGCTAGACGACGAATTGAGGTGGCAATTACGCTTAGCGGATCGTTGGCTACGGCGCTGCGATCGTTCCCAAACGTTGACTCATTGGCAAATGCTTCTAGAAGTTTTGATCGCGGATCTGGCACCGAACGATCGGGTTCCGGTCGCTCAAAACCTGCAACTCTCTGCCGATGGCATCGATCGATTAGACCAGCTAGAAACAGTTCTATCTGCGTTGGCGAATTTGTCAGCTAGTCAGCCGCCGAGCCAAGTAGCGCAGCAATTAAAGCCTTACGAACTGCCGCTCTTAGTTCTCGTAGCGGTCAAGAGTTCCCGATCAATCCGCAGACAGATTTGGCGTTATTTGACCGTTTGGGCGCACGTCAAGCCACTTCTAGACGGTAACGATCTGAAAGCATTGGGCTATGAACCAGGGCGGCGGTTCAAGCAAATTTTAGACGATTTGCTGGCAGCTACGTTGGATGGGGAAGTGCACGATCGAGCCGAAGCCGAGGCATATCTAACACACCACCATGCCCCAAATTCCTGAGTCCTGATTCTCAAAAATCTTTCAGAAAAAGGTAGCATAGTCTGGAATTGTGCGAGGAAACCCGATGAAGCTGACACCAGGAATGACTCTACAAAGTGGTAAATACCTTTTAAACCAAGCTTTGGGAGAGGAAGGGCTTGGGATCACTTATCTCGCAACGCAAACGCTCTTAAATCAGACTGTCGTCATCAAAACCCTAGATTCTAGCTTGCAGGTGACGCGCAGTTTTCCTCAATTGCATCAGCGCTTTGTCGAAGAAACGCGGCTTCTCGCTCGAAGTCAACATCCCAGCATTGTCCGAGTTCTCGACTTCTTTCAAGAAGAAAACCTGCCCTTTCTTGTGATGGAACACGTACCGGGGCACACGCTGGCAGAACAGATCAAACTCAATGGGGCATTGTCTGAAACCGAAGCAGTTCATTACATTCGACAAATCGGATCAGCGATCGAGATCGCCCATCGCAACGGGCTAGTTCATCGCAATCTCAAACCTGGTTCGATCATTCGTCGCCCCGGTACTAAACTAGCCGTGCTGGTTGGCTTTGGAATCGCCCACGAAGTCGCGAGTGCAGTCAATCCACCTCAGACGAATCGCTCTGACTTCAATGAGTTTGCGCCTCCCAATCAACCTGGGAGCGCCGAGAATCGATTCGCGATCGACCTCTACGGACTCTCTGCCATCCTCTATTATTTGCTCTCTGCCCGTTCTCCCGAATCTCTTCACTTCGATCAGTCGTGGAATCCAGCCGTTAAGCAAGCGATTTTGCGAGGAATGACCTCTGATGAGACTCATCGCTCTCAAACGATCGCTGACTGGCTCAACCTATTGCCCCTTGAAGCCGTTCCGCTCACCTCTGCTACAGCGATTTTGAAGCCCCCTAGTCAGCCTGCCCAAAAATTAGAGCCAGTTTTAGAAGTCGCAAAAAAACAGGTGGCTCCCTCGATCGGCACCTCGTTACCCGTTTTGCCGAAGTCAGAACCCGTCAAAGCCATGCCTTTGCAGGAAGATAATCTCTCCACTCAACGCCCATCTCCGGTAACGATCGCCCCGCAGAAACCCCCTTTGGAACCTAGACCGATTTCTGCAACGCTGTCTCGCAAGCTGTCTTTAGCGTCAATGGCTATTCCGAGCGGAATCAGTCGGCATCTGCCCAAATTTCTTGGGTTAACAAGTGCTGCTGCGGTTTCGATCGGAGTGGGTTTTGGGTTAGCGTTGCGTTTTAGTGCCGCTCGTGCTCCAGGTGCTAGCTTCTTTCATCCCGATCAAGCCTTCCCCTCAAAAGATTGGAAAGGAACGCTGACTCCTCAGGGAGATATGTCTGACGTTCCGATTGAAAAATCAGGGGCGGTTCCAGGGGATTATCAAAATAATTTGGCATCTCCTCAGAGTGCTTCACCCACATCAAAATCCTCAACTAATGCGCCTCTCACGGCGAATGATAGAGAAGACATGGCTGCTCCGCCCATTTCACCAGAACCGCCTCGTCGAGCGTCTGCTAAACCCATCCCGGCTGCCCCAACTGTGAAGTCTAACCCGATTCTGACTGACCCGGCTCCTGCGATCGCGCCCTCGACTGCACCCGCTCTTGCGCCGATCGGCGACCCAGTGCCTCCTGCTCAATCTACTCCTAGCACCAATCGCGAGGCAGTTCCCGTGGTTCCGACTTCAAAGAATGACCCGAAACTTTAAAGCCTTCTGACTTCATCCCTCTCATAAGCAAGCTATAATTTTGGCAGCGCGCTTACCAAAATTTCCTATGAATCCTTCTCTAATTCACGCCTTTTTTGTGGGTCGAGCGATCGCCGAAATCGCCTACGAGCAGCTAGAAAATGGGGTCACTAATGCCCTAAGCGAGTTGGGCAAGTTTGATGCCGAGCAGAGAGAAAACTTAAGGAATTTTGTCGATCAGGTGGCTGAACGAGCAGCCCGTGAAGAAGAAATCGCGATGCAGACAACGGGTTCGACTGGAGTGCGTGTAGAGTCTCAAACTGAAGATTTGCAAGCCACGATCGACGAACTTCGCGCCGAAATTGCTCAACTCAGATCAGCCCTGCAAAGCTATCGCAGCCGTTCTGTTTAAAGAACTCTGCACTTATCATCGAGTCACGTCAGTCCTATTTAGTTGGAAAGTCGAGTGTCTGTTCCTCCAAATGACTCCACTACGCCTCAGCGTTCGCGCAGCGAAATTCTCACAGAAACGGTGGAGACACTCATGGGTGCTGATCCTCACGATCGCCATGACCTTCTCTCAAACAGTGCGGTAGCGTTGCCACCTGCAATGGCTGATAAAACCCGTAAATCGATGGGAAAACCCCACTCTGCAAAAGCCTATCGCTGGAGTCGAGAAAATTATTCACGTCGGGGTCGCTTTATCGACATTTGGGCGTTTGTGCTCAAGCTAATTGGGGCGAGGTGGCTCTATAAAAAGTCGTGGAGCTATCGGGGCGGCATTTCAGACGAGAAAAAGGCGACGAGACGAAGGAACTTGGCGGTTTGGATTCGCGAGACGCTGCTAGATCTCGGACCTACCTTTATCAAGATCGGACAGCTTTTCTCGACTCGCGCTGACCTCTTTGCGCCAGAATTTGTCGAAGAGTTATCTAAACTGCAAGACCGCGTTCCGGCGTTTAGCTATGAGCAGGTCGAATCAATCATTGAGCAAGATCTGGGCAAGTCGATCGCAGAACTCTTTCGCAGCTTTGATCCGATTCCGCTCGCTGCCGCTAGTTTAGGGCAGGTTCACCGGGCACAACTGCACTCCGGCGAAGAGATTGTCGTTAAAATTCAGCGTCCCGGACTTCGCAAACTCTTTGAAATTGACCTGCAAATCCTCAAGGGCATCACTCGCTATTTTCAAAACCATCCAGAGTGGGGCAAAGGGCGCGACTGGCTCGGCATTTACGACGAATGCTGCAAGATTCTCTGGGAGGAAATCGACTATCTCAATGAGGGGCGCAACGCAGACACCTTCCGCCGCAACTTTAGAGGCATCGACTGGGTAAAAGTGCCGCGAGTCTACTGGCGTTCTACCTCCCCTCGTGTGCTAACTCTAGAATATGCACCTGGAATCAAGATTAGCCACTATGAAGCACTAGAAGCCGCCGGACTCGATCGTAAAGAACTCGCCCAAATGGGTGCTAGAGCCTATCTCCATCAATTGTTGGATAATGGCTTCTTTCACGCAGATCCTCACCCTGGCAACATCGCGGTCAGTCCTGATGGCTCTCTGATTTTTTACGACTTTGGCATGATGGGGCAAGTGCAAGCCATCACTCGCGAGAAGTTATTAGATACCTTCTTTGGGGTGGCGCAAAAAGATGCCGATCGAGTGGTTGATTCTCTGATTGCGCTAGGGGCATTAGCTCCCACTGACGACATGGGTCCGGTGCGGCGATCGGTGCAATTCATGTTAGACAACTTCATGGATAAACCTTTTGAAGATCAGTCCGTTAGCGCTATTAGCGACGACTTATATGAAATTGCTTATGATCAGCCGTTTCGCTTTCCGGCAACGTTTACGTTTGTAATGCGTGCTTTTTCCACTTTAGAAGGGGTGGGCAAAGGCTTAGACCCAGACTTTAACTTTATGGAGGTTGCAAAACCTTTTGCAATGCAACTCATGACCAATGGAAATTCCTCCTCAGAAACGGGAAGCTTGCTGAATGAATTAAGCCGCCAAGCGGTTCAGGTCGGCAGCACTGCCTTTGGGTTGCCCCGTCGCATTGAAGACACGTTAGACAAACTGGAGAGAGGCGATATTCGCGTTCGAGTGCGATCGACCGAAACCGATCGCGTTCTGCGACGCATCAGTGGCGTAAACATGGGCACTAACTATACGCTGCTGACCTGTGCGTTTACAGTTTCTGCGACTATTTTGTTTGTAAATCACTATCTCTGGTTGGCGATCGCGATGGCAGTTGCTGCACTTGCTGCCGCGATCGTGTTGATCCGATTACTCATTAAGCTCGATCGTTATGAACGAATGCCTTAAACTGAAATGTCTCTAACTATTCTCGTTCAGCCATGAAATGCCTCTTCACCGGGATGACGGATACGGGTTTAATCCGTGCTGTCAACCAAGATGCCTATTACCTCGACTCAGAGGGGCGATTTTTTATTGTGGCAGATGGCATGGGCGGGCACGCAGGTGGGCAAGAAGCCAGTCGTCTAGCAACACAAGCGATTCAGTCGTGTTTAGATACCGATTGGAACTCAACGATTCTCTCACAAGATTTGTTAGAAAAATCTTTGCTAGAGGCAAATCAGGCGATTTTAGATGACCAAAAGCAGCACCCAGAACGATCGGATATGGGGACTACGGTAGTCGTGGTGATCTTTCGGGATGAACAGCCTTTGTGTGCTCACGTCGGTGATTCTCGGCTCTATCGTCTGCATGGGTCAAAGCTAGACCAAATCACAGAAGACCATACTTGGGTGGCACGGGCAATGCGTTTAGGCGAAATTACTCCCGATCAAGCGCGAACTCACCCGCTACGTCATGTTCTTGCCCAATGTCTAGGACGAGAAGACCTTCAGCAAGTTGATGTCAATTCCCTATCCGTGCAACCGGGCGATCGCCTGTTGCTTTGCAGCGATGGCTTGACTGAAGAGCTTTCTGACCAACTGATCACAAACCAACTCAAGTCAATTCGGGTCGGTGAGAAAGCCGCTTCTGCCCTGATTAATGCTGCAAAAGATCACGGGGGACGAGACAATATTACAGTCGTAATTGTGACGATCCGTAGCGGTGACGATCCAGGATCTGAGCCGTGATGATTAGCGGCATTCTCACGGAGAATGTTCAATCAGAACATCTTGAGAAGATCTAATCGTGCAGATGACGAATAAAAGATTTACCTAATCAATAACTCTCTTTCTTGTGCTAATTGCTACGAAAAATTTTGCTAATCTGTCACGATACATACCATTCTGAAGCTCACCTCAGGGAAGGATGAGAATCTCTGCTAAATTAAGCCGAGCGGGGTATGGCTGTTTTGTCAAATAGTTGTTATCTTTTGTAATAACAAAGGATAGATTGATTGATTCATTGGGTATCTTTGAAAAATCAACCGAGTCCAGCGAGAATCTATCCACGGATTTCCAAACCGATGATTCTCTAGCTGACCTACTCTCTTTTACATTGGAGCGTATCATGAACCAACCTGTAGAACTGTCTCTGGAACAAAGATTCAGCATTCGATCGTTTGAAACCCAGGTCGAAAAGATGAGCCATGAGCAAGCTCAAGACTTTTTGATCAAGCTCTATGAGCAAATGGTCATGCGTGAAACGATGTATCGTCACTTTCTGAAGCATCAATGGGGTTTAGAGCCGGGTCCCCAAATGCCATAGACTCACTCGAATGATTGGGCGACCTCAATCTCCTGCTTTGTTCTGAGCCAGAAAGAAGCCTGGGTGCCGGGGCGTTCAGCTAACCTGATTTGAACTAGTCAGCTTGCAATATGCAGCCTCCATTTATAGGTTGCTTCTCATCACAGTGCCTCTTCCATACTTTAACTATCTTCTTGAGACTATCTTGCTGGTGCCAGCCATAGGGTGAGGTTTTTGATATATGTCTGGATGTCCACGATCGCCCTCGGCTCGATCTGCATTAAGTCGCCGGGAGGCTCATCGACAAAGCTCGGACAGCCGGATCTGATATCCCAGTTGTAGTCGCAGAAATGGTGAAACGTCGATTCAGCAATAGCACGACCCAGGGAGTTGCCTTGTTCATCGACCTCACGATCGAGGGCAACTACAAGGTTAAACTCGCGCTCAGTCACTAAGCTTTTTCCAGTCGCGATCACTCGCGCACAAGACATCTTTTCGGTTACCCCTACGGCACCTTCATGAGGGTGAGATGGGAACAAGTGGATATAGCTAGACGGCGACTGCGGATTCTGCAAAAGCTCGTGAACTGGCTCTATGCGTGTGATGATTTGATAGTTGCAGTTTTGCCCAGAGTGATAGTTAGGATAGGAAATGTAGGTTGTATAAGGATCATCAATGCGGTGACGATCGGGATCAGGGTCAGGGTTTTTAGTATGGAAAAAATGTGCTTCCCCAATGCCAGCTAAGTTGCACAGCGAACTGCCCAGATCCATATGATCTCGCGTCGCTAAGATGCCGCCGCCTCGCTTCCGAAAGGCGGTGATTCCCTTACAGTCTTTTGCGCTGATGCCGTTTCCAATATCGACCGCAAACAGCCACAGTTCGTCGAAGTCGGACTCATCAAGCGTGCTCAACACCGGATCATCATTAGCATCAGACTCACG
Source organism: Phormidesmis sp. (assembly GCA_965277365.1). Classification (GTDB taxonomy): domain Bacteria; phylum Cyanobacteriota; class Cyanobacteriia; order Leptolyngbyales; family Leptolyngbyaceae; genus Phormidesmis_A. The sequence continues at coordinate 1,204,767 of CBDICO010000013.1, forward strand.
ATCGCGAGAAATCACATCACACATCAGATTTCCAGCTTCATCTCTGAGCGACGCTAAATAGTCATGCAATAACGAAAATCGAGCGATACTCCAATCATCCTCCGTGGTAGGAATCGTGGTTTGCAGCAAAATCCGAATCGGCTGACTCATAATCGTTCCTCTTCGCTGAATCTCAACTCTTTAAGTTTATGGAAGATTTGTCATGAAGTCTCGGTAATAAAATAGACGATCGCGGTAAGTGTCGATCGCCGTTTCCAAAAACAGAGTTTTAAGCTAGCTTTTGTGAATAGCTCCTGACCCTTTAAAGCGGCGGTGTAACCCTGGTTCTGGAATAAAAACAGCTTCAGTGCACCTGATAGCGCATTCCAGGTAATTGTGAAACGAGTCCCAACATCTCTAGCTGCAATAATGCTCCTGAGACGGAACCTGCTGCCATTCCGGTTTGGTTGACGATCGCATCAAAAGCAGCCGCATCCACGCTGGCGGTTTTGACGATCGTGCTAACCGATTGCAACACTTGACTTAATTCTTCACTCAAGTCAATCAAAGGTAGTTGCGTCTGCGTCGCTTCCATAATTGGATAATCTAGCTGCGGCATTGTCCCCAACATTTCTAATAATTCTACTTCTCCTAAAATCATTTGTGCGCCTTTGCTGATCAATATCAGACAGCCTTTTGATTTGAGGTTATCTAAACTGCCAGGGAGTGCATAGACATCGCGACCATAGTCATTAGCAAGATATGCCGTAATCAGAGCACCTGATTTTTGAGGAGCCTCAACCACTAACACGGCTCGACTCAAACCCGCTACGATTCGGTTTCGACGGGGAAAATGGGTCCGATCGGGCTGTGTCCCCGCTGGATATTCGCTCAAAGCGCAGCCATTTTTTAGCACGTCTTGATAGAGTTGGCGATTTGCCCAAGGGTAAATCACATCGACTCCTGTTCCAAGCACCGCAACGGTTTTGCCGCCAGACTCAATGCAGTTGTGGTGGGCTTCGGCATCAATGCCATCTGCTAAACCAGACACGACGACAAAGCTATTTTGTGCGAGAGTTGAGCTAAGTTTGCGCGTCCATCGTCTGCCATAGTCTGAGGGGTCGCGAGTTCCTACGATGGCGATCGCGGGCAAGTTTCCTAAGTCGTTTACAAATTTGGGGTCACCGCGGTAGTACAAGACGGGTGGTGGGTCTGGGATTTCTCGTAACAATCGAGGATAGTCAGCCTCGGCAGGAGTCCAAAAATGTTCATTGTTTTGTTCATGTTGTTGCAGCAAGCGATCGGGCTGACACTTATTTCGCTCTGGCAAAAGCTGCTCTACGGTTTGGCTCCCGATTCCCTCAACTTCTATTAACTCTTTGGGGCTGGCTTCCCACGCTGCTGCCAAGCTACCAAAATGCTGATATAGTCGCTTAATTAACACCGGACCAATGCCCGGAATTTGCGACCACGCCAGCCAAAACGCACGTTCCTCCAATTTCCCGTCCTCACCTTAATGTGATTCTCGGTTAAGTGTTCCCTTAATTTGAACGTGATGAATAATTAGGCGATTTCTCATCGTCTCAGTATTCGCTGTACTGAAACTGAGATATCTAGAAATGCCAAAGGCGTAATGTCTCCCTGAGTCAGCATCAAAACTGGTTAATAATCCCTGTTTGCCGGAGTGCGATAAACCATAAGCTCCATTGTTTTTAGGTTAATCACCCAATACTTCTAAATACCAGCGAGAGCATAGGTTTTATGTTTTATTTCGAGATCTTTGGCGATCGAGGAGTCCGCATATTCAATCAGCCAGTAGATGTTTTCTGGGTAAGGATGATCTCGATAAATCGTCGCATCTCTGGCTACGACTGCAATATCTGGCTCTAGCTTTGAGTTGTGGAGCAACGTAACTGGATTTTGCTCTCGAAGTCGGGCACGCGTCCGAGCAGATCTCGGAGATAGTCCGCCGCTTCCTTGATGCTAGATACGGGAGGAATGGCTTCGGGTGACATTTCGACGATATCTCTATTCAGCAACTCAACGCGATGATCGTCGAGAATTCCTGCTGCCATTAGACGATGATAAGCGACGATCGTCCACTTCAAAGTCGTGATTGTCATCAGCCAATTCTTAATTTTCTAAACCCTGCCGCTCTTTTTTGAGATATTCAAACACGCTCTTATCGCCAATATCCGGGGGGATTGGCTGAATCACTTTACGAACTGCAAATACCACAAACAGAACTGCCCAAACTCCTAACAGAGATTGCTCCCACTGAGGCGATAGCAAATTTGTTAAATGTCCTAAAAGTAGGATAGGAATGAGGGGTGTGAGTATTTTTGTTTCTAGACGGTTAAAACAAAACGCCTCTTTAAAGAAGATTCCAGTCAAAGCAGCAAAACCAAAGCCGACTCCCAAAATAGTGAGTGGGCGATTATAGATATAGAGTGCCAGCGGCTCAGAACTTTTGAGGGCAAACACGATCGAGGCAATGCCACCGATCGCCCAAAATGCCTGAAGTGCCTGATGCAATGGCTTCAAATAAATGTGAATCGTGAACAAACTCACGCCCAACCCAGCCCAGAAGACAAGATAAAGCAGAGTCAGCCCATTGAGAACAAGCGGGTCGCTCCCTTGCCAAAGAACTAACCCAGTTGCGATCGCAAAGCTCAAGGCGGCTACCAGCAATCCAGCTCGATAGATGACAACTCCTCGGCGATCGTCTGAGTTGATCGTAAATTCTCCAAACTGTCCCTGATATGTCGCTCGATCGGGCATTTGTAGTTGAGTCATAGGGCAGAAGTCATTCACATCTGCTTCTATCCTACTGCTCTTCTGCTTGCTGCGCTTCGTCTTCAAGAGTCTGAATCGCCACCAACAATTCCTCTTCCTGACTCTCAAATTCTTCTTCAGGAATGTCGCCCATGTCAAACGCTAACTGCAATGCCAGCAAGCGTTTTCCTAAATTCTCTTTGTCGTCTAACTCGGTGTCTGCTCGTTCCTGAATTTGTTCAGCAATCCAGGAGAGTCCGGTGATGGGGGCAAGTAATAAGCGGAATATCATAAGGGTTACAGCCGTTCAAATTGGGCGAAGTTGTAGGGAGCCGTAAAGTCGTTGTAACGAATCTTCAAGCGTTGATCAAACTGCTGATCCAATGCTTCGACTTGGGCACTAAAAGTTGCTTCCTCATCCCAATCAATCAGGTAAGCCGCGTTGTAAATCATTGCGTCGGTGAGCAAATCGTTTTCGACAACTTCGACTGCAAAGGGGTTGAGAGCAGACTGGAATGCCTGGATGATCTGGCGTTTACGATCGCTCATGGTTTGCTCGATCGCTTGCCCGATCGCCACAACTTCATCCATGCTGAGCGATCTTCCTTCTAAGCGATCGCGCCGTTCTCTAAGATCAGCATCCTCTGCCATCAGCGCTTGCAGTTCAATTTCGGCATCCCAAAATAATTTGACGCTGACCTCACGCCGCCCAGCCAACCGTTGAAATAAACCGTCTAAGGTCTTGCTGTGCGGTGCGGTCAACTGTTCGGTGACGGTTCCCCAGTCTTCAATAATCAGCCCAAACTGAAGCGGTAACAAAGTTCGATGACCCGCGTGCATTGCCTGTTCAAGAACTTTTTCGTGCCCTAATAGATTCCGACGACTGGCTAAATAGCGGGTTTGCTGCGCCTCTGAATAGAGAAAGGTGAACCCATCCACGATGCGAGTTTGCACGGGTTGCTTATCGAGTCCTTCTAGCGCTAAATTTTCGGGTCCGGGTGTGGGAAAAATGCCGTACAAATAAAGTCCGTGAGTCATCAGAGTGGGGGCTATGGGGCTTAAATGGGTTTTGCCGTCAGAACCAGTTGGAGCTTTGCGTGGACTAAATCTAGTTGCGCGACTCCAAGATCAACGCTGCCTTGAAGCACAATGCCTGTATTGAGCAGACGATCGAGCAATTCTAAAATAGAAGGACTAGCAGACGTTTGACCCGGATAGTATCCTCCGGCTTTGGGTAATAGCGTTCCCACTTCGCCCAAGTCAACATTCAAATCTGCGGGATTAATCTCAAAAATGTCGCAAATCTGAACGACTTGTTCCTCTAGCTTTCGCAAACTCTCAGAGGCTCGATCGAGTTCTTCATCGGTAAGTTTTTCTTCTTCCATCCGACGAATGACTTGAGCCTCCATTAATTGCCGAATTAGCTCGACCACCGTTAGCAAAAGTGGAGCAAGCCCCGCATCTTTACTCGACTTGGGAGGATCAACAAAGGCTTGGGTCGGAAGAGTTGTCACAGATCTCCTAAAAGTGACTCAAGGGTATTGGGAACCGGGTTAGGCAATTCTTTTGTCGAAGCGGGACGGAGCGATCGCAACTCGGTTTCTAAGCTGTCAACTCGCTCCATCAGTTGGCGATTTGCATCGATCAAACTTTGAGACTGTTGACTAAAGTGAGGATTATTTTCCCACCAGTTGATGCCCATCTCTCGTGCTTTATCAACCGACGCGATCAAAAGACGAATCCGAATATTAATCAGTTCGGTTGTCGCCACTGAAATCGAGATGTCGCCCGCAATCACAATGCCTTTATCGAGAACTCGCTCTAGCACATCTGCCAAAGTCGAACCTTGAGTTGAAGTAGTGATGGCTCTGGACGCATCGCGTCCCACGTTTCTCATCGGAGTAGTTGCGGTCATGATTTCACCTCAACAGAATTTGCTTGAGCGACAAATAAGCGATCGTGTTGCTTGACTTGTCCTTTTTTAACCAAAACCCGAATTGCTTCGAGTGCCTGCAATCGAGTTAACCCTAAATCGCTCTCAATTTGAGAAAGCCTGACTCCATCTGATTGCAGCAGATATTGGTAGATGGTTTGTTCATGTTCAACCAGTTCGTCAATAGCGCGAGGAGTGACTTCTGTTTCTAACTCGGTCATCTCTCGAAACAGTTCAGCTAATTGCTCTTGAACGGTTAAATCTTGAGTCAAAATTTCGGTGACAGACGGCTCGATCTCGCCACCAAACGAATCTGTAATGAGAGGGTCTGGTCCTTTTACTGGAAGGATTGAGTCTGGAGACGGGATCTCTGGGAGGGACGGCTCGATCGAGCTACCAAACGAGTCTGTAACGATACTCTCTTCTGGCACTTCGATTAAGTCATTGTGAACTAACTCGTTGAGCAATTGCCACAAAATCTTGGTGGCATCATCAACCGGAATTGTAATTCGAGACAACATGATGTCTGAGCAAATTTCTCGAAAGTCAGAATCGGTCGGTGAAACCGCGATCGCGTGTTCTTTGCAAACTTTGGCGATCACTAGACCCGATCTCAACCCAGAAATTTTGTCTCCCTGAGTCTTAACCCGAAACGCTTTTACTAACCGAACAATAAGCAGCGCACTGACTCGATCAATTTCAGTTTTTTGAACCAGAATCTCTTGCTGAGTCAGTTCATCCGGCTCTGGCATAGTAATCGTGACTAACCGATCCATCAGCGCATCTTGAGTAGCATGAACGCCATAATACTCTTCAGGATTGGAGGTGAGAATAGCGCGGAAGTGAGGATCAACTCGAATATATTCGGTCTGATTGCTGCTAGGCGGCAAAACTAAAAGTTTCTCTTCTAATGCCGAGAGTAAAACATTATTCACTTCGGGTCGCGATCGATTGAACTCGTCATAAACCAGCGTGAATCCTTCTCGGCACGCCAGCGTTAAACGAGAATCGACCCAGTTTTGCTTCAATTCATCTTCGACTTTCATCACCGTGTGGATGTAGTTATCCACCACTTTTTTGCGCGTGTAGCCAGACTGCGACCCAATCAGGTCAGAGCTTTTTGCCTCATCATCGCCAAACACCAGCATGATCGGACGAGCTAGCAAATCTGCGAGATGCATCGCCAGCGTCGTCTTACCCGTTCCGGCGGGACCGCGTAGATGCACTGAAAAACCAGATTGAAGATAGCGTAACGCTCGAAGCGTAATCCGCTCGATCGCGGGGGTGCTGACAAATCGGCGGGGGCTGGCACGAAGAACAGTAGTCACGGGCACTCATCCTTATCAAACGATAAAATCTTCTTGAATCCGATAAATGCGATCGCGTTGTGTCACCAATCCTTTTTGAATCAGCGACCTTAAGGTATCGACCGCCTGAAAACGGCTAATGCCCATTGCCGATTCAATTTCGGTCAAACGAGCACCTTGCATCAATTCAATATAGTGATAGACCTTTTCCTCAAAGGCTCGATCGTCAGCATTGACTCCAACCAGAGAACCACTCTGAGGTTTGGGTGCTTCGGTGTGCTCAACGGCTGGAACGGGTTTTTGACTGAGAGAAATTTTAGGGACACTCGGCACTATTGCAGGGCGAGTGGGCGGATTTTTGAGAACTGGAGAAGGCTGAAGGGCAACAGGTTCTGACACCTGGCTCTCAATTTTAGAAGGATTGTCTTCGCCCCAGATGGTGCTCGTGAGCTGCGATCGAAAGTCTGCCAAACGCGAGAACAATACGCTGTTCTCAGCCTCTCTATCAGTGCGATTTTGATGAAGAGTTTGTGCGAGAGATGCTGCCCGATCGTGCCGTGCTGTTTTCACATCCGACAAATAATTTTGAACCTCAAACCGCAAGCTTTCAGTAAACGCTGCCAGATTTCGAGTCAGGCGAATCTGAACTTTGAGGCGCTGTTGTCGACTTTGTGACAAAATAGCCTGCGTCTCTAACTGCAAATCTTGAAGGTCTGCTCGAATATCTTGCCTTAACGCATTGACTCTCTCATCAAGCGTTACCCGAAAGGTTTGTAGGTCATCTGCCAGTTGTTGAGCCATCGCCGATCGTTCAACTTCGGTGACTGCCAAAAAATCTGCCGTCTGCACCTGAAGGATTTGGACAAACTCACGCAGTTGACTCGCCACTTGTTGAGCTTGAGAATGACGACGATCGCTGACACTGGTGAGAAATTCTTGAGTTTCGCGGTGCAGTTCCATGCGATGTTGCTGTAATTCTACAGAGAAGCGTTGAAATTCTGTCGTGCGATCGCGATCGGCACTGGCAAGCGTAATCCGAAACAGGCTGAGATCACTGCGAAGCTCAGAAGCAAGTTCCTGACGTTCTTTTTGAGCGATCGCTAAGGTTTCAGAGACCTGTTGACGGCGCTGGGTGGCTGCTTGCTGGCGTTGCTGCTGCCAGGAATCTTTGAGAGCCATGATTGAGAGCTTCCTTACGGTTATCGTTCAGTAATAAAGAGAAACTGGGGAGCAATGCCCCCCAGCCGTTAAGACCGATTCCTAGTTTGCAGGAACCGCCGCTTGAGAAGTCAAACCGACGGCTTCTGCATATTTCAGATAGGTTTCTACCGAAGCGATCACGATCCGAGCTTCGATCGCCAATAGCTCAATGCCTACGAGAGAGACGCGAACCCAAGCATCAATGACGATGCCTTTGTCGAGAATGCGATCGACCACTTCAGCCAAGCTAGAAGAAGAGTTTACTTTTTCAACAGCCATTGTTTGATTTCCTTGAGAGTGCGGTGAATTTTAGTGTGCCGAGCCTTCGCTTTAGACTTGCTTCAAAGGTTTCGGCTTCTACTGTTAAGGTAAGCTTCACATCCTTCAAAGTCGTTTAGCATAAACACGGAATCTACGAGGGTAAGCTTTTCTATAAACAGAAAAATCACTGACTCTTTTACTTTGATTTCACAGATCGACTCTCACGTTGCAGAAGTTGCTCAATCTCAGTGCAGGTATTTTCAACGAGAAACCCTCTAAATTTGTCTAGTTACGATGAACCAGCATTTTGACGTTGGCTGAGAAGGACTTGATAGGCAGTCAAAAAGTCAGCCCTTGTAATTTGAAGGCAAAGTGGATCAGTCAGCCCTTGAGTGCGATAACGACGAATTGCCTCTAGTGCAGCCTGGTTGCTGAGAAGTGCTAAGTCTGCGCCGTTCCAGCCTTCGGTCTGAGCCGCTAAGTTTGTTAAATCAACGCCTGTGAGGGGTCGATCGCGATTATGAACTTGCAAAATCGACAGACGGCTATCTCCATCCGGCAAGTCTACTTTTAGCTGAAGATCAAGCCGCCCTGCTCTCATCAGTGCGGGATCGATCGCGTCGGGTCGGTTGGTGGCTCCGACGAGCAAAACATCAGGACAGTCTTGCAGTCCATCGAGTTCGGTGAGCAGTTGACCAACAACGCGATCGCTAACTCCCGAATCGCCGTTAAACTTCCCGCGCACCGGAGCCAGCGTATCAATTTCGTCAATAAAAATCACGCAAGGCGACGCTTGGCGAGCTTTTGCAAACAATTCTCGAACGGATTGTTCAGCCGCGCCGACCCACCGACTTAATAATTCAGGACCGTTCACTGCAATGAAGTTGGCTCTTGCTTGAGATGCGATCGCTTTTGCCAATAGCGTTTTTCCGGTTCCTGGTGGTCCCCACAGCAAGATTCCACGAGGTGCTTTTGCGCCTGTCTGTTTATAGAGTTCGGGATAGAGCAATGCGCCTTCAACCGATTCTTGAAGCGTTTGCTTAATGGGGGTCAGTCCGCCAATTTCATCCCACGAAATGTTGGGTGACTCGATTTCGACCGATCGTAGCACTGAGGGTTTCACCTCACTCAAGGCGTGCAGAAAGTCAGATTGCTCTACCGTCATCACCTCTGGAAGCGGCTCTTGAAGCGAGGGAACTTGGCGACGCAGCGCTGTGTAAGCAGCTTTCTGACACACTCCCTTGAGATCTGCGCCCACCATTCCGACTGATAAATCGGCGATCGTCTCTAAATCCACCAGTCGATCCAATGGCATTGCACGAGTGAGAATTGTGAGAATCTCCAGTCGCCCGTTGCGATCGGGAACCCGATATTGAACTTCTCGATCGAACCGCCCCGGACGACGCAATGCCGGATCGAGATGATCAGGGCGATTGGTGGCAGCTAACACAATCACACCATCTGCTTTGGCAAAGCCATCCATTAACGTCAGGAGTTGAGCGACGACGCGCTTTTCGACTTCGCCTTCGACTTTGCTGCGATCGGGGGCGAGACTATCTATCTCATCAATAAAGATTAGACAAGGAGCCGCCTTTGCCGCTTTCTCAAACACTCCTCGCAGTCGCGTTTCTGCTTCGCCGTAATATTTGCCCATGATTTCGGGTCCGGCGATCGCGATGTAGCTCACACCCAATTCTTCTGCTAAAGCACGAGCCGTCAACGTTTTTCCGGTTCCAGGAGGACCGACGAGCAAAACTCCTTTGATGGCTTCTAACCCCAGCTTTGCCAACAAATCAGGACGCTTGAGCGGAATCTCAACCAGTTCTTTGAGTTCTCTAAGGACATCGCTCAAGCCCCCAACATCTTTTAAAGAAGTAGTGTCGTCTTTGTGGGGAGGAGTCACCACGACTTCCGGCTCTTTAGCCGGGGTTCCCTCATCAGAACGGACTCGACTCACGCCAACTCCGCTCGGAATATTACCTCGGCGTGGAATGTTACTCAACGTGCGGGAATTGATTTGAAACTCCGTCTTGAGTTCTCCCTTCTCTGCTTTTTCTTCCAAAGCTTTCGCGAGTTCTAACAACTGCTCGAATCCGTTAAAAAAATTACTCATCGGCTTCACAGCGCTCCAAACAGAATGGGTGGATGAAAGAATCTCGATCGCAGTCTCCTTTCAGCGCAAAGCATTGGGAAACCTATGAAGAAAGTGTTCCCAGAAAGTCTTTCGGGAAATCTTTCTGTCCTAGAACTTGGTAAAGCCTCCCTATGCAGCAGTTTGACTCTCTAAATCTCGTCATGTTTAGCGGTAAAGGAGGAGTCGGCAAAACAACGCTCTCCTGTGGGTTTGCTCGACGATGGGCAACCCAGTTTCCTAACGAGAAGATTTTGCTTCTGTCTACCGATCCGGCTCATTCATTAGGCGATGTGTTGCAGATAGAAGTCAGCAATACTCCGCACTCAGACCAAGATTTACCCAACTTAAGCATCAGAGCGCTGGATGCCGAAGTGCTGTTACAAGATTTCAAAGCGCTTTATGGAGCCGTGCTAGAACTCCTGGTCGAGCGGGGCAGCTTTGTTCAAAAAGAAGACCTGTCTCCTATCTGGGATTTGAGTTGGCCCGGTCTCGATGAGTTGATGGGGATTTTAGAAATTCAGCGATTGCTGAGAGAAAATGTGGTCGATCGCATTGTCGTAGATATGGCTCCAAGCGGTCACACGCTAAATCTTTTTGGCTTAATGGATTTTCTAGATGAATTCTTAGCGGCACTGGAACTCTTCCAAGAAAAGCACCAGGTTATTAGTCGCAGTTTCACAGGACGCTATACCTCAGATGAAGCCGATCGCTTTTTGCTAGAGATGAAACTCGATCTCGCAACCGGACGGCAGCTACTTCAAGATGAATCTCAGACCGCTTGCTTAGTGGTTGCGATCGCTGAGTGGATGAGTCTCCTAGAAACCAAACGATTCACGGATGCTCTAAAAACGCTCCAAATTCCCTTCGGAGGTTTGTTGATCAATCAAGTCCTGCCGACGACTAATCATCTCGATCAATATGGCGATCAGCAAAACCTCATCGCTAAATTTATTGATTTAGTCGAGTCAAAGCCAGCACTGATCTCATTTCAGCAACCCTCGGAGCCTGTCGGAGGGGCAGCCCTCGATCGCTTAATGGCTCAAATCCAGACCCCTCACCTCGAATCGTCTTTGATAGCCCCTCAACCAATTCACTTCCCTGAACCAATCTCGACTGGATTCAACGACTTTATAGCCGAGGGGCGGCAACTGATTCTAGTCGGTGGCAAAGGAGGAGTTGGGAAGACGACTGTGGCGGCGGCGATCGCGTGGGGCATGGCACAGCAACATCCCGATAAGAAGATTCGGGTAATCTCGATCGATCCGGCTCACTCATTAGGAGATGCCCTCGGAACCCAGCTTGGGCATTCACCGACCTCTATCACCGCTAATTTAAGCGCTCAAGAAATTGATGCTCACCAAGTTCTTGAGCAGTTTCGAGAAGACTATCTTTGGGAACTCGCCGAGATGATGAGTGGCGAATCTAACACAGCAGACAGCAGTCTAAAAATTGCCTACGCTCCCGAAGCGTGGCAAAAGATTGTCTCTCAGGCACTTCCAGGCATTGATGAAATGCTGTCTCTCATCAGAGTTATGGAACTATTAGAGTCGAAAGAGCAAGATTTAATTATTCTAGACACCGCTCCTACCGGGCATTTGTTGCGCTTCTTAGAAATGCCAACCGCACTAGGAGACTGGCTCGCCTGGATCTTCAAACTATGGATTAAATATCAAGACGTGCTCGGACGCACTGAGTTAATGGGTCGGCTCCGCACCCTGCGACAAAGAGTCATGCAAACGCAGAAAAAGCTGCAAAGTGCCCAACACACAGAATTTATTGGCGTGTTTCAGTCAAAATCGGCAATTATTGCTGAAACAAAACGTCTTTCCGACGCACTGACTACATTAGGAGTCAGTCAGCACTATCTCGTTAATAATCGATGTGAACTCGACAACTTAACTTCAGCGAGTCTTTTCCCATCTCAAGCGATCGTACACATACCCATGATGCCCCGCTCGATTCCTCCATCAGAGCAGATTGCAGGTGCTGCGCGTCTGTTATTTGCTGGAGATAGCCGTCTGTGAAGAGGCGCGATCATATCGGGTTTTAAGAAACATAAGGAAACTCTTCTAAAAAACTTGTGAGAATCCTTTACAAAACTTAAGCTGTCCGTTACTATCTAGACATGGGACGGAAAACCGCCCTACACCTTATCCATTTTAAGCCATCATAACCTCATGACCACCACTCTACAAAGACGCGAAAGCGCCAACCTGTGGGAGCAGTTTTGCTCCTGGGTCACCAGCACCGACAACCGCCTCTACGTCGGCTGGTTCGGAGTCCTAATGATTCCCACCCTCCTGTCCGCCACCATCTGCTTCATCATCGCCTTCATCGCGGCTCCCCCCGTGGACATCGACGGCATCCGCGAGCCTGTTGCTGGCTCCTTGATGTACGGCAACAACATCATCTCCGGTGCGGTCGTCCCCTCCTCCAACGCGATCGGCTTACACTTCTACCCGATTTGGGAAGCCGCATCCTTAGACGAGTGGCTGTACAACGGCGGTCCTTACCAACTCGTCGTCCTGCACTTCCTGATTGGCATCTTCTGCTACATGGGACGTGAATGGGAACTATCCTACCGTCTCGGAATGCGTCCTTGGATCTGCGTCGCCTACTCAGCGCCTGTTGCCGCCGCCACCGCCGTCTTTTTGATCTACCCGATCGGACAAGGCAGCTTCTCAGATGGAATGCCCCTGGGTATTTCTGGCACCTTCAACTTCATGCTGGTCTTCCAAGCCGAGCACAACATTCTGATGCACCCCTTCCACATGTTGGGCGTAGCCGGTGTGTTTGGTGGTAGCTTGTTCTCAGCAATGCACGGTTCACTGGTGACCTCCTCATTAGTGAGAGAGACCACCGAGAACGAATCGCAGAATGCAGGCTACAAGTTTGGACAAGAAGAAGAGACCTACAACATCGTGGCGGCACATGGCTACTTCGGTCGGTTGATCTTCCAATACGCCTCATTCAACAACTCCCGCTCCTTGCACTTCCTTCTGGGCGCATGGCCAGTGGTAGGAATCTGGTTCACGGCATTGGGCATCAGCACAATGGCATTCAACCTAAACGGGTTCAACTTCAACCAGAGCATCATCGACTCGCAGGGTCGGGTGATTAGCACTTGGGCGGATGTGATCAACCGTGCCAACTTGGGGATGGAAGTGATGCACGAGCGGAATGCGCATAACTTCCCGCTCGACTTGGCATCTGGCGAGGCTGCGCCTGTGGCACTGTCTGCTCCTGCTATCCACGGTTAGTTTTTGGCTTAATGCCGATAGTCTGAACCTCGAAAGCCCTTCACACTCGTGGGGGGCTTTTGAGGTACCCATTTTCAATCAATAGGCTGAAACGATCAAGGTTTGTGACCCGGTAGAGCTACTGCGCATAGAAATCTCACACTTGTAAGGCGGTAGGATCAGATGCTGCGCTTCTCGGCTCGTGAGATATTTAAGGCAACTGCTTCTGCGGCTTTAATGCCATCAATGCCCGCAGAGAGAATTCCACCCGCGTAGCCAGCGCCTTCGCCAGCAGGATAAAGACCTTTTGTATTTAGACTCTGACCGTCTTCGTGGCGTTTGATCCGAATGGGTGAGGATGTGCGAGTTTCTACCCCAGTCAAAACGGCATCGTTCATGGCAAATCCTTTAATTTGCTTGTCGAAAGCAGGAAGGGCTTCGCGAATTGCCGCGATCGCATAGTCAGGTAAACTTGAACTTAAATCACCTAAATGGACTCCTGGCGCATAAGACGGTCGAACAGCGCCCAATTCTTTAGAAAGGCGATCGGCGATAAAGTCACCCACCAATTGCCCCGGTGCATCATAGCTGCTTCCACCTAGCTCAAACGCTCTTTCTTCTAGACGACGTTGAAATTCAATGCCCGCTAAAGGATGACCTGGGTAATCATCGGGTGTGATGCCCACCACGATCGCGCTATTGGCATTACGCTCATTGCGAGAATATTGGCTCATTCCATTGGTAACGAGTCGCCCTGACTCTGAGGCTGCCGCCACCACCAGACCCCCAGGACACATGCAAAAACTGTAGACCGATCGACCATTTGAGCAGTGGTGAACGAGTTTATAGTCAGCAGCGCCTAAGAGCCGATGACCTGCTTGTGTGCCAAATCGACAGTGATCAATGAGCGATTGTGGATGCTCAACTCGAAAGCCGATCGAGAACGGTTTAGCCTCGATATAGACTCCCCGATCGAAGAGCATCTGAAAAGTATCTCTAGCACTGTGACCTACCGCAAGAATGACATGATCGCTGCGGATGTATTCTTCATTAGCAAGGGTGACTCCACGTATCTGTCCCTGTTCAATGTGGATGTCTTCGACTCTGTTTTGAAAGCGGATCTCACCGCCCAGAGATTCGATCGTGGCGCGCATCTTTTCGACAATTCCTACTAACTTGAAGGTGCCAATATGGGGTTTGTTGACATAGAGAATTTCGGGTGAGGCTCCTGCATTAACAAGCTCGGTCAGCACTTTGCGCCCGTGGTGCTGAGAATCTCTAACCTGGCTGTAGAGTTTGCCATCAGAAAAGGTGCCTGCACCGCCCTCGCCAAACTGAGCGTTAGATTCTGGATTCAGGTCTCCTTTTTTTTGCCAAAACCCAAAGGTGTCAGCCGTGCGTTCTTTAACGGCTTTTCCCCGTTCTAGCACGATCGGACAAAACCCCATTTGCGCCAGCATCAGAGCCGCAAACATCCCGCAAGGTCCAGTGCCAATGACGATCGGGCGGGTCACCAGATGGGTTGGAGCTTGTGCCACTTGGCAATAACTCATGATGGGTGTGACCATTACATGAGGGTCTTTTTTCAAGTGCTGAAGGAGCTTTTTCTGTTGCGTAGTTTCTACATCTAAAATGTAGACGAGGATGATCTCTTCCTTCTTACGAGCATCGTAGCTGCGCTTAAAAATTGAATAGTTGATCAGGTCATCTGAAGAGATTTGAAGCTTTTTAAGAATGGCGGTCTTGATTGCATCTTGAGCATGATCAAGCGGCAGCTTTATTTCTGTGAGTCGTAACATACTGAATATTCTGGACAACCTTGTCGGAGCGCGATCGTTTATATTCCTACGGCTTCTAAAACGTCAGTCGATTTTAGGTTGGGACAAATAGTTTGAGCTAGTAAGTGGGCAGGTGGGCGATCTTGCCAGCGAGTAAGTAAGCTCTGCAACTCTTCTCGCTGGCTCTGCAGAGTCTCGATTTGCTGGTTAATAGCTTCAACTTTTTCTTGAATGTGCTGCTTGACTTCTCCGCAGGGCAACTGACCCCGATCGTGCACCGTCAAGATCTCCTTCACTTCTTGTAGGCTCATCCCTAACGACTGTGCTCGTTTGATAAATGAGAGCCGATCGAAGACTTGAAGTTTAAATAGTCGATAGCCTGACTCAGAGCGCTCGACCGTCGGAGTCAACAAGTCAATCTCATCGTAGTAGCGGATGGTTTTGACTGGCAGACCACTGCGATCAGCAACTTCACCAATTTTGAAGAGATAGTTGGTCGTTAAACCGTTCATAACCTTGAGACGTTAAATCGCTTAACTCTGTGGCGGGTTCTTTTTAGTCATTGAGAGCATCGGTAGCGACGGGCGAGACGATGAAGGCGGAAGGGCATGAACTGCTCTACGTTCCTGCACGTCAGGAGAGCGTTTTTGAGATTGCCATAACCGTAGAGCGATCGCGATGCCGACCGCGCTTAAGCCAAACACCACCAGCGAAGTGCTGCCATCAATGCCTCCGATCGCCACATCTACAGCACCCGCGATCAGCACAAATCCGGTAATCGGTTCCTTCCGATAAACGGTTCTAAACATCCGCGACCAAACAAGGTTCATAAAAGTTAGCTCTGTTGCAGATACTTCTTGATTTTAAAGCTTTCAAATTATCAATGATAAGTGCTTTATGTTCTGTAGTTTTCTACCCCAAACTTTGTTATGAATGCTTGCAATGATTATAAGCAAAATTACAGGCAACCAGTCGTTTATCTAGACAGACCTTCCTACAAATAAAGGGCAGACTTTTGCCCACCCCATTATTGATTAAGTTTACACTTTGTAGTTTAAATTACATTAAGCCTAGCCAAGTCAACACACCCTGACCTGTAATATACTCAACGATCAAGGCTGCGACGAAGCCAATCATAGCGGCTCGACCATTAAGACGCTCTGCGTAATCATTAAAGCCAAACTTGGGTTGATTGAGTTTGGGAGCCGTCGTCGGTTGACTAGAAGTCATTGCGTGTTAACCTCGCGCCTTTGATAAATTAATGACCAAATCTTTTGAATGAGTAGAGCATGTTAGACGCGATCGCGAGAATTCGTGGGAAGTCAGGTCACGATCAACGTACTTTACATTTCTTTACCTTCACCTCTCATTGTAAACAAATTTGAGACTTTTAATACAGAGATTCAGCTATTCGGATCACACTTATTGGCGATGAGCAAGTTTAAGCTAAAGAAAAGCCCAGCAAAACGAGGTGAAGATGAAAATCGGAGTTCCCAAGGAAACGAAGGATCAGGAATTTCGGGTGGGGTTGAGTCCTAGCAGCGTACGGGTGTTGACAGAAAACGATCATGCAGTTTTTGTAGAGGTAGATGCTGGAGCAGGATCAGGCTTCACAGATAGCGATTATGTGCAAGCGGGTGCACAAGTGGTCGAGCATCCTTCAGACATCTGGAACCGAGAGCTAGTGGTCAAAGTTAAAGAACCACTTAATACTGAGTATCAATATTTGCAGAAAGAACAGATTCTCTTCACCTATCTTCACCTGGCTGCAAACCGCTCTCTAACTGAGCATCTGATGGATTCGGGTGTGAGCGCGATCGCTTACGAAACCGTGGAACTTCCTGATCGTCGCCTGCCCTTACTCACGCCGATGAGCATTATTGCTGGGCGGCTATCGGTACAGTTTGGGTCACGATTTTTAGAACGGCAGCAGGGCGGACGCGGCGTGCTTTTGGGCGGTGTACCTGGAGTAAAGCCTGGACGAGTCGTAATCTTGGGAGGTGGCGTAGTCGGAACTGAAGCGGCGCGAATGGCGATCGGAATGGGCGCTCAGGTGACGATTTTGGATGTAAGTGTCGATCGCCTCTTCTATCTGGAAACCCTGTTTGGCTCCAGAGTTGAATTACTCTACAGCAGCTCTAGCCAAATTGAATCTGTTGTCCCAGATGCCGACCTGCTGATTGGAGCCGTTTTAGTTTTAGGAAGACGGGCACCAATGCTGGTTTCTCGATCGCTAGTATGCAAGATGCGTCCTGGCTCGGTGATTGTTGATGTGGCAGTTGACCAAGGCGGTTGCATTGAAACGGTTAGACCGACTTCGCACACACAGCCAACCTACGTTGATGAAGGAGTTGTTCACTACGGCGTACCCAATATGCCCGGAGCCGTTCCTTGGACTGCGACGCAGGCGCTAAACAACAGCACGCTTCCCTACGTGTTGCAGTTAGCTAACGATGGGTTAGACGCGTTAAGCAAAGATGCTGCATTGGCAAAAGGTCTGAACGTGCAAAATCATCATTTGATTCACTCTGCTGTACAAGCGGTCTTTCCTGATCTTATAGCTTAACACCAGAAAATCTTCTAACTAGAGTCAGGCTCCGATATCGCCTTTAACTAGAGTGACTAACAGTTGCCAAACTGTCCAGGTGATCGCTGATCCTAAAACGACAATCATCAATAAAGCTAAAGCTGAAAAGGGCGATATCAGCATCATGAGGAGCAACCCTAACAGCACGATCGTAAGAACTAGATTATTCATTATTTCTTGTCGTAATTTTGTAGCCTTAGCCTATCGGATTCAGAAGTTAACTTGCCTCTAGCGCTGGCATTATTTAAGTTCTTTAAGGAGGTTGACGAAATATTTCTGTATGTGAACTTTTTGAATTGATCCCTTGGGCTTTCTCTGGGGACTGGAGGGAGATTGAGCGCGCGATCGAGCGAACTCCTACTAGGTTTAAACGCAAAAATTCGAGTTATGATAACGGAACTAATACTTCAGATAGACTCTAGCGAGAATAGGACTTGAACGCTCTCTACTCATCATTAAAACGAGGAGACTTCAGCAAAGGCTCGACTCATCTAAAAAAGAAACCTGGCTAAGAAGATTATGGAAGAGTGGCAAAAAAATTTCTCTGGACTACTAGAAATTGCGGCTGAACAGATGGAAGATTTCTTTTTAGGAGTCTCTAAGGAAGTCACTGAAGTTGTGAATGCCTTTGTAGAAGTTTCAGAGGAAATTTCAATACAGATGCAAGGTGCCTTCTCAGATGAGATTGATCTATATGTGACTGAGTTAGTCAACCCAGTTTTAGAAGCTTATTTTGGCTTTGAGGAAATGGTCGAAACGGCAACTCAGCCGATGATTCAAACCGTCGAACCTCTGCTAAGTCAGCATCCCGTATGTGCAGGGTGTCGCCACTATCATGGACAGATGTACAGCGGTAATTTGCTCGTCTGCGGGATGCACCCTTATGGAGTCGGGGAGGGTGCTGACACCTGTGCTGATAAAGAATTGATCGTGTGGAAGTCGCCTTATTTCAACGATGAGGGGCAGTTTTTTTTCGGCGGTGATGACCACTGGTAAGAGAACTAGATTTCGCAAACTTAATTTGATTTCTCTCGCGATTGCTTTCTCGCCTTTAAAGCTTCCAGGTTTTGTTTGACGATCGAGACTCGCTCTCGATCGCCCCCCTCTAGATAAAGTTCGCTAGCTTTGACTAGATTAAAAGTCGCATCGTCATCGCAGCGCAGATTGGCAAAGGCTAACCCTCGATCGTGATATGCCTCCGCAAAATTTGGGGTGAGTTGGATGGCTTGGGTGAATTGCTCGATCGCGTTTGGATAACGCCCTGCGTTAAACGCAATGACTCCTTGCTGAAAAAGTAGGATAGCCTCGTTTTTTTCATCTGCAACTGATTTAAAAATCGGCTCATTAAAGAGGACTGCGCTACTTCCTGCCCCAACATAAGCCCAGATCATTGAGCCGGCTCCAACACTGGCGACGAGCGTAATCGCAATCAATACGATCAAAAAATTTGCAGTGTCCATTGGTGGATTTGTCGCAAAAAAATTGGGCTGAACATAGACAGTCTAGTCTAGATTCAGCCCATCGCAAGGCGAAGGTCATTTGCCCAATCTGGAATTAAACCAATTTGAGATTGGGATATTCAGCGATGACATCATCACGAGTCAAGACATCACCCTCCGCCTGAGGACTCCACAAAATCTCTAGCGCTAAGAGACGATCGCTAGAAATTCCGCCTAACAGACTCAATGCCTTCCGCAAGTCTTCAGAGCCGTTGATAGGGGGCAGTTCTAACTTTCCTTGAGTAGCAGCAATTAGCGTTACCACGATGTATTCACCTGGATCTTGAGACTCTGCAAGTGCCCCACCCTTTTCTGCCACGGCGAGAGCACTACTATCTGTAGAGCCTTGCTTAAGCTGGTTGTTGACGTTTGACAGAGTTTCTGCGGTGAACTTGCTGCGCTCAGAGAGCGCCAGGCGATTAAATTGAGCTTCGGCAGCTTCTAAACGAGCTTGTTGAGATTCGTCGGCTCCATAAACCCAATATTCAGGGTGACGCAACATTGCCAGCGTGGTTTCTTGTAACACTTGAGCCAACCCTTCGTTGGTGTTGGTATTTGCTTTTTCGGCAATGCGATCGAGGTCAGACTGCAAATTGCGGGCTTCGGCAAGTAAACCGACTTGAACCTTCGCGATCGACACCGAAGGATTGCTAGACCCTACCTCACCACCATCAGAAGCGCGTCGGAAACTCTGGACTAGAAAGCCAGCGATCGACAAAAAGATCAGCACACTAAACAGTCCGCCAAATCCGCCACCGCCAATAAACGGAAGAATAAAAGGGAAGCCGAAACCACCGCCAGGATAGTATCCGCCGCCATATCCGCCGCCGTAGCCACCTGGCACACTGCGGGTAGGAGGAGCGTAAGTGCGACTGGGTGCTCTAAACGATCCGCCGCCAATCCGACCGCCACTGCGAGCAGCTAAGGCACTATCTGCATGACCCAGCGCCAGCGCTAGCACAAGCCCGATCGCGACTAGGGATTTCAAAAAAGATTTCATCAAGGAAGATGTTTTTGGATTCATAACTCTATAACCTAACCAGGCTTGTCTCAGCACAGATGGGCTGAGTTGAGCAAATGTAGGATTCTTAACATTTCTTTACGAAGCTTAAGCTTTTCCTACTCCTCTACTTTATCGCCTTCCTTAAAGGTTGGAAATGCGTCGTAGGACAAGTTTGAGGAGAGATAACCGAACTTGTTATCCACCCCCGACGATCGTCACGATTTCTAAGCGATCGTCGGCTTTAATCTTAGTATCTGCCCAAAACTGGCGGTGCAAAATCTCACCGTTATATTCCACTGCAATCAACCGAGGATTCAGCCCCAACTGGTCTAGCAAGTCTGGCAGCCGTAGTTTAGGGCTACAGGTATGCGATTCTCCGTTGACCTGAAGCGTAATGAGATTAGACTCAAAACTCACAATCTCGTCCATTCTCGCAAATCACTCCCACAGATCAGTTGTCTGGGGTTTGTTTGAAATTGCCTTGCGGTTGCCCTTCAGGATCTGTTTTTGATTCATTTGCGCCAAAAAATATTGCGTCGCGAGGGTGGGTTGCTCGGCTTGCATGATGGCACGAACGACTGAGATGCGGTGTGCGCCTGCTGAGATAACCTCGTGAACGTTGTTCGTGTCAATGCCGCCGATCGCAAACCACGGTAGCGGACAGTGATTGGCAGCATATTGAACGTATTCGATTCCAGCCGCCGCTTTTCCAGCTTTGGTCGGTGTTGCATAAACGGGACCTACTCCTATATAATCTGCCCCTTCTCGAATGGCGCGATCTAACTCATCGGGGTTGGTCGTAGAGCGTCCGATCAAACGCTGATGTCCGAGAAGCTGACGGGCTAACTCAAGCGGCATATCTTGCTGCCCTAAATGAACGCCATCAGCATTGACAGCGAGTGCTAAATCCACACGATCGTTGACGATAAACAGCGCTCCATACTCGTGGCAGAGCTGTTGAAGTTTGTGGGCATTGCTAAGACGCATCTGGTCATGGGTTTCTTTATCGCGATATTGCACGATCGCTAATCCGCCTTGGAGGGCTGCCTCGATCGTGGCAAACAAATTATCAGACGGAGACGTAACTAAATAGAGAGACGATTGGTTTAATTTTTGGTGACGCTGATAAGTCATCAGGCTGCTTTCTAGCGTGTAGACCTGATAGCGCATCTGCTTAACGGTTGCTGCCATCTCAGTGCTATAGACTTTGCCATATTCTTCCAAGACTCTCAGGGCTTCTTGGATTCGGGAAAAGTTGACCTGCAAAACGTGCTCGATGCTGTCGCGCTTTTCTTCTTGGGAGTGGGTTAACTCAGTGCCCGGATCGTCAGGCGTGTTTCTGGCAGCGCGAAGTTCGGGAGTGTGCCACTGAGCGAGTTCTTGCCGCAGATGTTTACACTGTTGAGTCAGTTGAACGTCGTTGAGACCAAAGCGACACCATTCTTCAACGACGCGTAACCCTTCACGAGTGCGATCGAGGTTGGCATCAAGAATTCGATAAAGTGCAGGTTGTGCAAATTGGCTGCGACCATCTGTGTTGCCCATTGGAACAAACCCATGAATTTCTCATCGTAACAGTCAGAGGGAACTGGGATCATAAATAGGTTGTTCTAGCCCAGTAGTTTTGCAGTTGAGTCGAAGCCAGTAAATCTATCTGATCCTTAATCTCTGAACCCTGTTCCTATTCGTTAAGTTTTGTAAAGTTTGTCTCGTTTAAGGAATCTGTAGACAAAATTGAAGGACTGTTTTCTAGCTCCATCTCTCGTAAAAGAGCGGTTGCTCGGAGTCGCATCTCGTTAATCCCTATTTTGTCATCTTAAAGCTGTGTGTATGAGCAAAGTTGTGAGTTGGTTTTCTGCTCGAATCGATTATTCACTGTTGATTCCCCTTTCGCTGCTCTGCGTATCTACGGGAATTGGGCAGACAGCCGCTTTTGCCCAAACCTCACCGCAAGTTGCTCAATGGTCTGGGAGTCAAACTGCGCAATATAGTTTGCTGTTTGTGAATTCGACGATCGGAGCCGATTCGAGCAATGGCAGTGAGCAAACACCGCTGAAAACCATCACTCAAGCGTTGCGTGTGGTGCAGCCTAACACCATCATCGTGCTGTCACCTGGAACTTATAGCGCCGAGACGGGAGAGACGTTTCCTCTGCAACTTAAGCCTGGAACGACGATTAAAGGAGATCCTCGCGATCGGGGTCAAAACGTGATTATCAAAGGTAGCGGATTCTTTTTAAGCCGCAGTTTTGCCCGACAGAATGTGACGATCGTGGGCGCAAATCAGGCAGGGTTAACCGGAGTCACGGTGAGCAATCCCACGGGTCAAGGCTATGGGCTGTGGGTTGAATCGACCAGTCCCGTTGTCAGCGACAACACGTTTACGGCAAACGGACACGATGGAGTGTCTGTAGTGGGCAGCAGTGCGCCGATTCTTCGCAATAATTATTTTTATCAAAATGGGGCAAACGGCATCACGATCTACGGTACGTCTCGCCCAGAGCTACAAGAGAATATTTTTGAGAAAACCGGATTTGGCATCAATATCGCGCAAAATGCGGCTCCCCGAATTGTCGGCAATCGGATTACTCAAAATAAAGACGGCATTGTGGTGCAGGGAAAGGCACGCCCAATTCTTCGCAACAACGTGGTCGATGACAACGATCGAGACGGCATGGTCGCGATCGCTGAGTCTCGTCCCAATTTAGGCACGTCTGCTGACCCAGGAAACAATACTTTTTTGAATAACGGTCAGCTTGATATCAACAGCAAAGCAAGTAGCCAAACCATTCCGACGTTTGGCAACCAAATTGCCGCGACCAAAACCAACGGCAAACTAGACTTTTCAGGAACTGCCCCTGTGGCGGATAGTGCGATCGTGGCTCCGACTAGCGTTGTTTCCTCGATCGGGTTTGGGCAACCATTTCCTCGTCCCCCATCCCCTAGCCTTTCGATTCCGGTTCCGGCTCTGGTTAACTCTTTAAACCAGAGTGGCGTAAACTCTGTGCCAGAAACTCAGAAGACTCCTCTCTTCTCTAGACCTGCGGTGACCAGTGCGGCTCGTCTTCCCGCCCCGAAACCGATCGCGGCTCAAATTCAGATTACGGCACCGACTTCCAATCCTCAGCCATCTTTGCTCAACCGCCAGTCATCGCTAGCGGGAGCCATTGAGATTCCCGTTCCACCGCCCGAATCTGGCTCGGTTGCCTCTGCTCCGACAGCAATTCCGCCTACCCGATCACCGTTCCCGATCGCGATGGCTAATTCTCAAGGGGTGCTACCGGTTCCGCCTGGAGATGCCCCGATCGGGAATGTCGGCACTATGGCCACGGTTCCGGTTTGGCAGACCGCGAAAAATTCTTCAGATAGCCTGCTTGCGTTGCCCAGTCGTACGACTACTTTGGGGGTTCGCTATCGTGTTGTAGTCGAAGCCATCAGCGATCGTGAGCAAGCGCAGGTGAAAGCGATCGTGCCAGGTGCGTTTGCGGTGTCTTCGAGGGGGCGGGCTTTGATGCAAGCTGGGGCATTTGGTGAGCAAGCAAAAGCCAACGAACTGTTGCAGATTCTTACGAGTCAAGGGTTAAAGGCATCGATCGAGCCGCTATAAGTTTGAATGTGGCAGTCGTGAATGGCTCATCTGCGATCGCTGCCACTTCCGATCAAAACCCTTAGAATTTAAGATGGTTATGTGAGCCGCTAAGCAGGATCTTTGATTCATGGATATCGTCGAGTTTTTTCAGCAGAGCGCAGGTAAATGGTCTTCATTGCGAACCAGTCATAATTTGGCGGTTAAGCAGCAAGAAGGGGGCAGATCAGATGTTGTGATTGAGATGCTCGATAAGACCCATCCTGACGTGATCAAACTGTGCGAACTCTATAAAATCGATCCGGCTACGGCGCTGTGTGGTACTCGCGTTACCTGGAACGGCACGATGGAATGGGATCAAGAGAAACACATAGGGTCTACAGTGCTAGTGCCTCTAATCAATGCTGAAAATCCTCACGAAGGTCAACTGCTGCGCGATGCAGGTGATGCCGAAAAAGCGCCTTCGGGTCGTTATTTGATGAAGGGTGAAGAACTGACGCTCACCACTGAGTCTGAGACTCTGTACGCTAAGGAGCGGTTTTGGTTTGAGAGCCCGAATGTGCGCTTACGTCACAGCGTTCTCAAGCGGATGGGTGGGTTTAGCATGACTTCTTTTTGCTCTGAGATCCGCATGGGGGTTGCCAAACCACCCGAAAAAGCGGCAGATGAAACGGCTACTTCTTCTTCGTGAGGTGTGATTGCTTGGGCACAGCGTTCGGCAGATTTTGTGAAAAGAGCGGAACCTCAGCCAAATGACTCACCCCTACGACTTCGGAATCACGATCGTCTGCAAACGGTTCCTACGAAGACTCCTCTCCACTCTCTACAACCGCTTTTAATTTGCTGTGAAAGTCAGATGCAGTGGGTGGCGGTGTAAATTGATGAATGGGCGGTTGAGACTCTTCAGGCTCTGCGATCGCGTCTATCAAACTCAATGACGCTTCAACCTCTTCAAGAACCCGCTTTGTTGCAGAAGGCTCAAGCAATGCTTCAACTTTTGCAGGACTTCTTTCAACTCCTATTAAAAAGTCTGATGGCTCTAGATTGTGCTCAAATTCATCAGGCTGAACTGGAGCAGACAGCCCTGCAATTCTCAATTCACTGATTGGCTCACTAGCGTCATCTCGCTGAATCTGCTCTGCCAAAGCCACCCATGCCGGAATCGGTTCCTCAGCATCTAGTGGCATTAAAACCGGATCAACGTCTTTTGGCGGGAATTGAGGGTTGTCTAACTCGACGGGAGAGGCTTTAAGCGATCGCTGCCGCAGATCTCTCGGAAACTTGTTGCAAACCAGCCGCTCAAACTCATAGTTAAAGTGATAGCACGGCTGATTACGCCGCTTCCAAAGCAGCAAAATTTGATCGACCGAAACGGCTTTATAGCGTCCTTGATAAAGTGCTTCAATGACGGCTGACCGAATCCAACTTGCCGAAAAGTCTTTTAGCCAGTGTTGAGTCAAATGGCTAACCGTACGATCGCCCAAATCAAAGCTATAGTAAGTCAGCAGATCGGTTGCATGGACGATCGCGCTTTTTTCGGGTTCTTGAAGACCTTTTGCCAGTTCCGTCATAAACGTGAGTCACTATAGCCACGCTAGTTGTCTGCTCTGAGTTTAGATTAGTTTTATCCAACACGGGTTACTCAGGCGGACGAATCACGCCACCCTGCACCGGAGTCACCCCACTTCCATTAAAGGGTTCGTTTCCGCCCGTCCAGTTAAAGTCGCTGATTCGCAAACTGATCGAGCCAAGTTGCTGAATCGGGTTATAGCGCAAGCCTACGCTGTAAGTGCGACGACTGTATTCTAAAATGTAATCGGTGCTAATTTCTTGACCCGTTTGCACGTTATAAACGGTCTGAAGGCCGATGCGAAGCGGTCCATAGAGTTGCTGAGTGATACCAGCAGAAAGGACGCGATCGTCGGCTACGCGATCGAACAAAAATGGCGATAACCCATCTCGAACCACCTGGGTATAGGTGAGGTTAAACGCGGTGTAGTCAAAAAATGGGCGAGAGAAGTGACCAAACTGCCCAAATAAGGAGACGCTACCATTCACATTATTTTGGGTGTTGCCATTGCTGTAAGAAGTGCCCACACCAGTTAGCCCGACTGCCGCCGAAAGGTAAGGAACCAGCGGATTTGGAGAATAGCGTAACCCTTCAGTTGGGGTAGCGGGGGCAGGTTTGCCTTGCCACAGCAAAAATCCCCGACTCAACGCTGCACTTGCTTGAAACCGACCGAGGCTAATGCGATTGTTGCGTCGAATTGGTTTTAGAAGATCAGCCCGATCGGTGTCAGCATTCACATATTGATACCCCACCTGATAGCTGAGATTGATGCCCGTATCGCCGAGCGCGATCGTCGGCGAGAAAAACAATACTCCAATGCTGCTTTGGATATTTTGAAAGCCTAGGGAATTGTTGAATAGACGATCGCGATAACTCGCTTCTAAACTCAGAGTGTGCGTTCCAATCAACTGTTGCGCTCTAACACTTGCCCGCAAATTATCTTCAACTTTGCTGAGATCTAGACTGGTCAACACTCCAACCGCACGAATTCGAGTTCGAGGGGTGATTAGTGCGGTCAGCTTGCTTCTCAAACCAAAATTGTCTGGAGCGAAAGGGTTTCCGCCATTGGTGATCGCTCGCTGCAATAGAAATTGCGGAGTCAGCGTAAACTGAACCGGACCTTGAGGCAAGACATCTAATTCTCGTTCAACGAAGACCCCGCCCCGATCCTCAGTGTCTAATCCCAAACTCACCAAAGCAGGCTGGCGCTCGGTGCGATCGAAAATAACGCGATTTCGCAACAGAGGCAGTGAAAATCGTTGGTCAAACACCAAGCGAGGATGAGTAGCGACCAGCTCATCACGCAAGGGTGAGAGGCGGGTCAGTTGTGCCTGTTCAGCCCTGACTTCCAGTTCTGGCGGCGAAAACGGGTCATTTGTGAAGCGAATATTTTTGGCGTGCCACCCTTCTGGGTAAAACTCAATCTGTTCGGCTTCAAACCGCACTCGCCTGACCTCGCCACCCACCGTCGGAATCACCGATGCCCCTGCTACGTTTCGCCGTGAACCGACTGTCACATTGACTCCACCAGGGCTAGACACCTGTTGAGGTTGGACTGCTATGACGCGATCGCCCACCGAGCGCCCCGGCACCGTTCCTGCGGTGATGTCAGTAGGCAAATTGGGGTTAAAGTCGTTGGCGGTGCTGGCTAGAAAGATTTCGCCTGCCGCTCGTTCAATAATGCCTTCTTCTTGAATCAAGTTATAGCGGAATCGCTGACCGCGCAAAATCTGCTGCCCTCGCGTCAGCACCACATTTCCTTCAGCGACAGTGAGCCGATTGACTAGATTAACCTGAACTCGATCGCCCGTCAGCAGTGCCCCTCGAAATTTGAGTGAGACGTTCCCTTCGGCTGTGAAGATTTGTCGCTGAGTGTCGTAGTCTTGACGATCTGCCTTCAGCTCTAAGATTCCCTCTCTCCCTAACTGTTGAACGGGGATATTAGCTGGGGAAGCAGGCGATGGGATTGGAATCGGACTCACCGGAAGCGTGGGCTGAAAAATCTGGTTTGGTGGCGGTGGAGTTGATAGATCACTCGCAGGAATCTGAGCCGATTTGATCGGTAATAAATCTTTTGCGCCCTCAAAGCGTTGGGGTGCTAATTCAGGAGACGAATTCTCTAATCCGCTCAATGCAGCAGCCTCACGCAGAATCTTTGGGGCGCTCAAATCTGCAAGAGTGACTGGAGAAATTTCAGGTGAGGCAGGCTTGACGAATTCCTGGGTGTTCAGTTGAACAGACTCCACAGAGACAGGAGTCGCTATGGTCGGCAGCACAGGGGAAGCAAACTGAGAGGGACGGGTGATGGATGGTGGTTCGGGTGGCAGAACCGGGAAGGGCATACGCTAAAGCTACTCGATCGAAACGCCTGACAAGCCCCGCACCAGAATTAAAAAGAGGACAGTGGTGGGCTGCCCTCTAACCTTGCGGGAAGGGTTTGGAATTATTCCAAATCTCTGCGCTTGGGGTTCCGGGAGGGGTCGCTGGATAAAAATCCAAAAATAAATAACAGTGAGAAGAAGGCAACCACGATATAGACAACGATTTTAAGTACCACCATGCTGATAACTCCAGAGTGATTAGAGGCGCGAAAAGTTCCGTTAGGGACGGGATCGTCTCTATATATTACATAAAGAGGGGTGCAATGATTACGAAAAGGTGAAGGGTTAAGATCCGCGAGTCAGGAAGTTCCACAAGGCAGCTAATTTTCGTTCTAGCCAGACGATTCCTGAATCGAGCCATTCTAGAAATTTTGTGAGCGGAGATTTAACATAGCCGATCGGGGTGGCTTTGGTCTCGATGTAGTCTGATAGAGTCGATCTAATGGGCTTCTGGCTGGTTTTTGGGAGTGTGCGATCGCGATTCACCTCCAAACTCTGAGAAGATTTTCTCTGCTTCGTGAGTGGTTGAGGTTTAGTAGCTTGAGTCAGTCGGCTCTGGTTGGGTCTTTGATGAACGATCGGATTTGATCGAGAGCGCGACTTTTGCTGAAGAGAACGCTTCACCCAACTTTGCAGCGAGTGTCCGATCGTCACTTCTGGTTGAAACGGCAGGGCGAGGGTTTCGCTGTCTCCTGGCAATAGGTCTGTCTGAGCGGATAAGTGAGCTAACGGGGTAACCGTTTTCTCAATGCGGACGTTTGCTGATTTTCCTCGTAGGTGCGATCGAGTCGGTGCGGCTCGGAGCTTTCCAGTTTTGCCAAACACTTCGTCAGATGTAAGCCAGAAATCTTCTGCTGAAGTCTCATAGGTAACGCCCATCGCGAATTGCTTTCGAGGACGATCGCCAAAGAAATATCGCATTGCGGCTCGAACCAACGATTCCATTTCTCCTGGCGATGGCAGGTGGTAAATCAAACCTGAAATGTCAGCAGTGGTGGGAATGCGCGGAATTAACCCAACCGGATTAAACACAGATAGCGTCAGGTCTGTCGCAAACCAGTCTAGCTCTGTCGGTTGGGTGACGAGTGCCGATTCTTGGAATAGATTGGCGGCGATCGCGATCGGTCCGCTTTGCACCCAAGCCATGAGTTGCCGAAACACTCGCACTGGGGGCAGCAACGTGGGGCGGTCTTCGAGCGGAAGCAAAAGGGTTGGATGGGCTTGGGCAATGTAGTGCCGTCGCCAATAGCGCCAATAGTTTGCCATTTCCCAAATGATGAGCTGTTTGAGATGGTCTTGCTGCTCGATCGTCAAGATATCCATGATTTGATTGGCGATCGTCACTAAAACGAGCTTTCTAGTCGGAATCAAAGAGGCAATGCCTTGAATCGTCGTAATGGATGAGACGGATGTTTGAGTCAACGCCTGAATGGATTCAGGGTCTGTCGAGTCTGCGCTAGTGAGTAGCCAACTTTCTTGAACGATAGTTAACACTCGCTGAATCGGTGTGTCAACGGTTAGCGGTTCCGAGGTCGGCGACGGGTTTGATACGTTGCTGAAGTGGAGGCGCGATCGTCGCACGGTTTGCCCAATCTGTTGCCCGATCAATCGAGTCGATTGCACCAGCACGTAGATCGGGTAGAGCAAAATTTGCGTCCCCCAAATGGTCGCGACTTTGAGATGCCGCACTGCCTTTTTAGTATTGTCAGCAAGTTTGTGTGCCTGCTTGGAGACAAAATTAAAGAGATGGCTTTGAAAGCGACCAGATGAAGTCATAGACTCAAAGGGGCAATTTGAACGTCTGTGTGGCGGTTTCAGACTTTGGGCTGCTTGTGAATTGCCGCTTAAAGTCTGTCACTGTTAGTGTATTCTGTTCGCACCTCTATTGCTATCGCCATGACGGATTCGGCAACCTCCAATCTGACTATTGAGAACTATCGTCACCAGATTTCAGGAGTCGTCGATCGATTGCGCCAACTGACGCAGCGTGATGTACAAATGGGCTGGCGATCGAGTCTCACCAATCCGTCTCCAGATCTCGACTCGCAGCAACCGCTCTGTGAACTTAATGCCAAACAGCATATCGCCTGGTCAAAGGGACATGAGGTGCTCTGGTTCTATCAACAATTCGTGTTGCCAGAGTCTCTTCAAAGTTATCTGGTAGAAGGTTTAACGCTGCGACTGGCGTTGACGTGGTGGGCTGAAGTTGCAGAAGTTTATGTCAATGGTCAACTGGTTCAAGAAGGTGATTTGTTTGACCATTCAGCCAGAATTATTCTCAGTCCGTCGGTGGTTTTGGGTGAGATGATTGCGGTCACAATTCGGTTAGTCAGCCCAGGACATGACGATGGAGCGTTGGTACGATCACGCCTCATTTACGAGACAAATTATGATGATATCGATCCGGGTTTTGTTGCTGACGAGATAGCTGTTCTGCAAAGTTATTTAGAATCATTTGAACCAGAAAAATTAGAAGAACTTTCAGAAGCGCTACAAATCATTGATTGGGAATTTGTGAGCGATCGCACTTGCTTTAATCAATCCCTACAGAACCTTCGATCCCATCTTCAACCGTTTAGTTCAAAACTTAAACAACACACGGTTTATTTAGTCGGTCATGCTCACCTAGATATGGCGTGGCTCTGGACCGTGGACGAGACTTGGAAGGCAGCAGAACGGACGTTTAATTCGGTTCTCAATCTCCAAAAAGATTTTCCTGAATTAACCTTTTGTCACTCGACTCCAGCACTCTATGAATGGATGGAGCTAAATCGCCCTGAACTGTTTACCCAAATTCAACAACAGGTGCAAGCGGGACGATGGGAAATAATTGGCGGAATGTGGATTGAGCCAGAGTTAAATTTAATTAGTGGGGAATCGATCGCGCGTCACATTCTCTATGGGCAGCGCTATTGTCAAGAAAAATTTGGTGACATTAATCGAGTCGCTTGGTTGCCCGATAGCTTTGGGTTTTGCTGGCAATTACCGCAACTACTCAAACAAGGCGGAATCGATTATTTTGTGACTCAAAAGTTGCGCTGGAATGACACCACAACGTTTCCGCACGAGATTTTTGAGTGGCGATCGCCCGATGGCAGTCAGATTTCTAGCGTCATGTCGGCTGCGATCGGAGAGGGCATCGATTCCATCAAAATGGCAGCTTATGCGTGGGACTGGACAGCCAAAACGGGTTTACTAAATTCTCTCTGGTTGCCCGGTGTAGGCGATCACGGAGGTGGACCAACGCGAGATATGTTGGAGATTACTCGACGTTGGCAAACATCGCCGTTCTTCCCAAACTTGGAGTTTACGAGCGTCGTAAAGTATTTAGATGAGTTTGTTTACCAGACCTCTCCTGTTTGGGATGACGAACTTTATCTAGAATTTCATCGCGGTTGCTACACGACTCACGCCGCTCAAAAACAACAAAATCGTAACGGTGAAAAGAACCTCCATCAAGCAGAATTATTTGCATCTCTAGCTACTTTAAAGATTGGTAATTTCTATCCAAAAGAGTTGTTAGAGACCGCATGGAAAAAAGCGTTGTTCAATCAATTTCATGACATTCTTCCAGGGTCTTCAATTACTCAAGTCTTTGCTGATGCAAATCAAGAGTGGGAAGAGTGCGATCGTATCTGTTTAAATATTATTCAGGAGTCGTTAAACGCGATCGCCCACCAAATTAATTTACCTGCATCACCATCTCCGGAAGCAAACGCGATCGTAATATTCAACCCGTCTAATTGGGAGCGAACCAGTAGCTTTAGTAACTCAGTTATGAGCATTCCAGCGATCGGATATCAAGCTTTCTGGATTGTTCCTAACCACAAGTTTATAGACTACAGCGCATGTTGGGAGTTAGAGAATCAGTTGCTTAGAGTGATAATCGATCCGCAAACAGGTGATTTATCGAGTATTTTTGATAAAGTCAATCAGCGAGAAGTTATAAGTGGAGCCGGAAATCAACTTCAAGCTTTTCCAGATTCGGGTCAATATTGGGATGCTTGGAACATCGATCCAGACTACTCAAAACAGCCTCAGTTACCCGTCGAGTTGGTAAAGATTGAAACGGGCGATCGTCAAATCTGCGTCATTCGCAGAATCGGCAAATCTACCTTCAAACAAACTTATTCAGTTGAACAAAATTCAGCGATTCTAAAAGTTCAAAACGAAGTCGATTGGCAAGAACGGCACATTTTGGTAAAAGTTGCATTTCCACTGACGATCGCGGCTGACTTTGCCACTTATGAGATGCCTTGCGGAGCGATTGAGCGAACGACTAAACCAGAGAGCGATCGCGAAAAAGCCCAATGGGAAGTTTCTGCACTCGGCTGGGCAGATTTGAGCGATCAGTCTTATGGAGTTAGCATCCTCAGCGATTGCAAACACGGTTATGACTGCCAACCGAGTCAAATTCGTCTCACCTTATTACGCGGATCTGAGTTTCCTGATCCAGAAGCCGATCTGGGCATTCACACCTTCAGCTATGCCATCTACCCTCACGCTGGAGATTGGCGATCGGCTCAAACCGTCCGTAAAAGCTGCGAGTTTACTCAACCGTTGCAAGTGGTGCAAATCGCTCATCCGAATCCTCAAGGCGCACTTTCACCTGTCGGGTCGTTTTTGGACTTGCAAGCAGAGAATCTTATTCTGACTGCATTCAAACAATCGGAGGATGATCCAGAAAAATTCGTCTTGCGCTGCTATGAGTGTCACGGACAAATCGCAGAACTCAATTTAAAGAACGATTTGGGGCTGAAGATCGAACACTCGATCGATTTATTAGAGCGTTTTCAGAAAGACGATCGCGACCCTCATCCCATCGAACCCTGGAAAATTAAAAGCTTCTCACTCTCACAAAATCCACGATCGGACATCGGAAACTGAGAAGCCATTGACGAAGGTTTATAGACAATAATTAGTCTTCGTGA
Source organism: Phormidesmis sp. (assembly GCA_965277365.1). GTDB lineage: Bacteria > Cyanobacteriota > Cyanobacteriia > Leptolyngbyales > Leptolyngbyaceae > Phormidesmis_A. The sequence goes on from CBDICO010000013.1 coordinate 1,236,929, forward strand.
TCTTCAAACGGGTCATCTAATTCCTTCGCCGGGGGACCAAACGCCGTGTAGACCGCGTATCCAGTCAAGCCGACGATCGTCGCCAAGATTGAAATGTTAAGAGCTATTGCAGGTTCCATTTGAGTTTCTAAATGATGAGGTCGTTCCCCTATAATATTACGAAGTATTTACAACTTTTGTCGAGATTATCATTAAGGTGAGCTATGGCACAGCGGACGCGGTTAGGTGATGTTTTAAGACCTTTGAACTCTGAGTACGGTAAAGTCGTCCCCGGCTGGGGCACAACCCCTGTGATGGCAGTGTTTATGGGGCTGTTTTTGGTCTTCCTGCTGATCATTCTGCAAATCTACAACTCCTCTCTCATCTTGGATGGGTTCTCAGTAGATTGGAGAAGCTTAGGCAGCTAGTTTCAGCCCATTAACATTGATGAATGTATTCGATTTCCCGGCTCGTCCGGGTTTTTTTTGAGAGATTGAAGAGAGTCTTTAACTCAAAATTCAAGATTCAAAACTCAAAACTCTCTACAATAGGTGAGAACGTCGCGGGAGACAGTCGCATGAACTTTTTTGGCATTGGTTTACCAGAAATGGTGGTGATCATGGTGGTTGCCCTACTGGTGTTTGGTCCGAAAAAGCTTCCAGAGATCGGGCGCAGTTTGGGGAAGGGAATTCGCAGTTTTCAGGATGCCTCAAAGGAGTTTGAATCAGAATTTAAGCGGGAAGCCGAGCAGATTGCAAAAACTCCGAGCCAGCCAATGGAAGCAACTCTAGAGCCATCTCAGCCAACGCTTGCCCCGGCAGATGATGCGATCGCGCCCCCTTCTGAAGCCGTCGCTGCCGAGAAAGATGCCTAGATCGGATGTGACCGAAATCGCTTCCCCTAAGGTGATCATTCCACAGCTAATCGTGGGGTTAGGTAATCCTGGCAGCAAATATGAGAAGACTCGCCACAACATCGGGTTTATGGCGATCGACACCCTCGCACGAGTCTGGCAAATTGCGTTGTCTGAAAACCGCAAGTTTCAAGGCATTGTGGGCGAAGGCACCTATTCAGGAAATAAGATTCGCCTGCTCAAGCCGTTGACCTTCATGAACCATTCGGGTCAGTCGATTCGGGCAGTGGTGGATTGGTATAAACTATCGCCCGAATCGGTTCTCGTGGTCTATGACGATATGGATTTGCCGATGGGAAAAATCCGCATTCGATTATCAGGCTCAGCAGGTGGACAGAATGGGATGAAATCAGCGATCGCCCATCTTGGTACACAAACCTTTCCTCGGCTAAGAATCGGCATTGGCAGTCCAAAATCTTTGCCTGGAGACAGAGACGGCGCTTCTCATGTGTTGGGCACCTTCTTGGCGGCTGAGGCAAAACTGATTCCAGACGTTCTCGATCTAACGGTGAGCGCGATCGAACTCAGTCTCAAGCAAGGGGTTGAAAAATCGATGAGTCTCTACAACAATCGTAGTGTTGAGCAACCGACCGTCTGATCACTGTGTCAAAACTCCTTCCCGAAACCACTGCCCATGTTCGTATTACTCGCCAGTCCTGGCAGCAGGGCAGCATTGAGGGCGAAGTGAGAGCCAACCAATTTGAGTGGAACTTTCACTGGCACTTCCGTCAAGGAGAACTGTGTGTTGAGCCTTCTCTCGGTCGAGCATTGATCAAAGAACCACTCGGTAGATTCTTAGAGCAGAAAGACTATCAATTAGAACCCGGTGGAGACTATTCGTTTACGATTCGAGCCGAGCTTTGAGGTTTTTTCTAAAAATTTCGTGATAATAAAGCCCCTACTGTCGTTGTCCTTGGTTTCGGCTCCGGTCAGCCTACTAGAATAACGATGAGGGCAGAGACTTTTGCAAGAGGTCGATTCGAGCAGGCTGCACCTAACTGACTAATCGTTCTAGATAGCGCTCAATCAGCAGAATTGCGACAATATCGTCAATTGGGCGTGGCGGCGTTCTCATCCCCTGTGGAATGATGCGAGTTATTCCTTGAGGTGGATACATTTGCCAATAGCGATCGCGCGCCTCTAAGCTGCTGTGTCGCTCATCCACCGTGATTACGCGCAGCGGGTCAGCCAACTGTTCTTCGAGCGCTTGTTTCCACGATTTAGAAGCCGTCTGATCGCCGAGCACCAGCAGAGACACGGGAAATTGCTGACGAAGTGTTTGAATGGTAGCGATCGTGTTGTCTGCTGCCACAACTTGGTGATAATACAAGCGCCGATCGACTCCCATCACCGCCAACCCGCACTTCTGACTCCCCGGATCGAATCCCAAAATCACAGGCTGATCAAGAAAGGTAGCATCTGCAGTCATTGATCTCATCTCCCACGCATCCCACTTGCCCACCCTATCATTCTCATCCTTCAAGAGGTTCTCAACACCACTTGTCCATTTTGTACGGCGACTAACTCAATTTTGAGCGGTCCGACGGTGTAAGTGACGTCTGAAGCCACCACCCGCACCTCAACCGAAGTTTGAAACTGTCGCAATTTTTCGGCAAAACTTGTCCACGATTGGAGCGATTGCACCCCGTCAATCTGCACCGAGTTCGTAAGCACTCCAGCCCGACGGGCACGAAATCTAGATGCATCGATTAATTGACTGATGCTCTGACTTAGTTCAGTTCCAGACAATTTTGCAGGCTCGATCGACTTCGCCGCAATCACATCACCCGCGAGAAACAACACCTGATTTCGCACTGCATCGGCAAAGATGGCGATCGGAGTTTTCTCACCTTTGACATAATTCGCAGCCGAGAGAATCCGCACTACGTAGTCTTGACCGTCCGAAATTTGATCCGTGAGCTGTTTGACTTCAGGCGTGGTGATCTGCACAATCTGGTCGGTGGATTTTACCCCAACAGGTTGAACCTTTTGCAGCGCCACCCGATTTGCCTCTCTCAAGAGTTGATCCACTGCCTGACTCGCGACTTGGGGGTTAACTACGCGCACGACCGCAGACGCAAGCACCTGATTACGCTCAATGCCCAAAATTCCCAATCGAATTTGTCGCGCTTCTTCGTCTGATCTCTGCACCTCTTGGGCTAAAAATGCTTGCTGGGTTTCGAGTTCTTTGAGTCGCTGTTCTCGTTGGGCAATCACCGTGTCTCGGTTGACGATGTCGCGATCGCGCTGCTCAATTAATTGGTTACGTTTTGCGATTTCTGCATCTCGTTGAGCAATTTGTGCCTGCACCTGACTACGTTCGGCAACTAAAACCTGTCGCTCTGATTGAAGTTTATTAATCTCTGCTCGCAGGCTCGTGGCTTGCTGAGAGACTGTAGCTAACTGGCTGCGAACCCGATCTCGCTGAGTTTCTGTCAAAGTCAGTTGAGCATCGGTTTTGGCTTGCCGAGCGGTTGCCTGCTTAAGATATTGGTTGATGCGACTCAGTTGCGCTTCAACTCTGGCTTGTTCTGATTTAGTTTTGCTGAGTTCGGTCTCAACCTGACCTTTTTGCTCAGTGGTGGTTTTCAACTCTTGATTCGTTTTGTTGAGCGATTCTCGAATTCCGGAAATCTTTTTTTGAAGCTGTCCTAGTTGGAGGATACCAATTCTAAGCTGTTCGCTGGTTGCTAACAAAATGCCTAGTGTCGTCGCTGAGATCAGGGTTCCAGTGAGGATGGTGACTAAAACAGCCGTGCGACGGGGGCGCATGTTGAAGAGGCTGAGGCGAGCTTTGCCCACGCGAGTGCCAATGCGATCGCCAACCGTCGCAATCACGCCTCCTAGAATTAACACTGCCAAAATCAAGATGTACCCGGACATCGACTCTCCAAAACACCTCAGTTTTGAGGATCGGGCAACTAACCATTGCCAGCAACCTCGATCAGCAACAAAAGCGTTGCAGTTTAGACTCAGCCTATATTATGCACGTTGGACTGTAGCGTGAGGAAAATTTGGGAAAGAAGGAAGCTGGGTTCATCTTAGACCTCACAAAATGTCTAGAAGCTAATCACTTCGTCAGGCAGCAAAAGAGACTTCTAAACTATTTTCTAAGCCTCAAAAACCGTCTGACATAAAGACTTTAGCGATCATTTCTTTACTTAAGCGAATGGTGAAAGCCGAATCGAAATAGTCTATTCCAAATGATATTTTGAGTTATCTCCTTTGATAGATAGGCTTAATTTACCCTCATTGATATTCTTGATTTGTGGGCATAAGATTTTTAGGAGACCTTAGAGGATGAATATTATTGCTTGGGTAATATTGGGATTAATTGCAGGTGCGATCGCGAAAGCTATTTACCCTGGCGAGCAGGGCGGCGGAATTCTTGGAACTATTGTCCTGGGAATCATCGGTTCATTTGTGGGAGGTAGCCTGTTCAGCCTCTTAAACACTGGAACCTTGGCTCTAGGGTCTGCTAGTTTGAGCATTCCTGGAATCTTTGTTGCAGTTTTGGGAGCAATCGTTGCCATCTTCCTTTGGGGTTTATTTACTCGTCGCGCCGCTTAATGACGTTCAGTTAATGTTGACTTAGATAACTGTATAGCGGTGGATAACAATCAAGGTTCTTGCTGAGAGATAATGGCTCTAGCAAGAACCTTTCACCATATTTGAATAGTTAGTTCTATCGCCCCATGCCTCCGCGACTGTCTTCTTTGGGTTTTGCTTTGTTGACGCGCAGTTGTCGCCCCATCCATTCGACTCCATCTAGCTCGACGATCGCGGCATCTTCTTGAGCATCTTCGATCATTTCGACAAAGGCAAAGCCTCTCATTCGTCCTGTCTCGCGATCGGTGGGCAAGACGACGCGTTTGACGGTGCCATATTCAGCAAATACAGTTTGCAAGTCATCCACAGTGGCTTGATAAGACAAGTTTCCAACATAGATTGTCATGAGATTGAGCGTCCGAACGTAGAGCAAAGAGTGGAGATTCTTGGGGTTGCCAAAGAACCCACATATATACTGCTCATATCGTAGAAGTATTTTTTGTTCTAAAAGAACATCTGAGAGACAAACCAGTATTTTTTCTCTAGAAATTTGATTGTCTGATTATTCAAGAAACTCTACTATTCGTTTAGGTTGTGTTGAGCCTAGTTTTACATAAGTAGACAAACACAATTAAAGTTGACTTGTGTAGATGGTTTCGGCTCCGCTCAATCTGCTGGGATTTCTGTCTTTAAGAGTTGAGCGGAGCCGAAACGCGTCTTCCGATTCATTTCGTTTACTTACTTAGCAGGTCTGACGATCGGAACGCTTTTCCAGAGATGAAACTGGTTTGAAGCAACTGGCGATCGATATCAGCTATCAGTTAGCATCAGAGCGCTGTTTCAACATGAGCCGTTATGAATCCTGTCCTTAGTCAACTTGGGGTTGAGATGTCTCGCCTATCTGGAGTGCGGGCAATTATGAAAGACATTATCGAGACGCTGCGGGCAGGAGGCGATCGAGCGTTCATTAACTTAAGTGCCGGAAACCCGGTTATTTTGCCAGAGGTCGAACAACTCTGGCGCGACTGCACTGCCGATCTGCTGGCGAGTTCTGAGTATGGGGATGTAGTCTGCCGATATGGGGCAAGTCAGGGATATCAACCGTTGATTGATGCGGTCGTCAAAGATTTTAACCAGCGTTATGGGTTAAGCCTGACCGAGCGAAATATTTTGATCACTCCGGGGAGTCAAAGTCTCTATTTCTATGCTGCTAACGCCTTTGGAGGTTACGCAGCAAATGGAGCACTGCGTCAGATTATATTGCCTCTGAGTCCAGACTATACAGGCTATGGCGGCGTGACTTTGACTCCAGAAGCGTTGATTGCTTATAAACCAGAATTGGATATTGACCGATCGGCTCACCGCTTTAAATATCGTCCTGATTTTACCCAGTTGCAGATGACTGAAAACACGGGCTGCGTAATTTTTTCGCGTCCTTGCAATCCGACTGGGAATGTTTTGAGCAATGACGAAGTGAGCAAAATTACGTCACTGGCGGCAGTTCATGAGGTTCCTGTGTTGATTGATTCTGCTTATGCACCTCCGTTTCCGGCACTCAACTTTACGGAGATGACTCCTCAGTTTGGCGGCAACGTGCTGCACTGCATGAGTTTGTCAAAAGCCGGATTGCCTGGAGAACGGATCGGCATTGCGATCGGAGATGAGTCACTCGTTCACGTTCTCGAATGTTTTCAAACGAATATGTGCATTCACTCACCCCGATATGGACAAGCGATTGCCGCTCGTGCGATCGCATCGGGTCGATTGGCAGAGATTTCTGAAACGGTAATTCGTCCGTTTTATCAAGAGAAGATGGCGATCGTAGAGGCGACCCTCGATCGTGCGATGCCACAAGCATTACCCTGGTTTCTGCATCGCGGCGAGGGTGCCATTTTTGCATGGCTGTGGCTACAAGATTTGCCGATCCCCGACTGGAAATTCTATCAAAAACTCAAAGATGTGGACGTAATTGTGGTTCCGGGCAGCACCTTTTTCCCAGGTTTGCGAGAAGATTGGGCACACAAGCACGAGTGTCTGCGGATTAGTTTGACGGGCAGCGATCGCGATCTTGAAACTGCGATGCAGCGATTGGCGCAAGTTGCAGAAGAAGTCTATCGATCGCGCTGACGATCGACTTGAGAACTTGCGTAAAAATAGAATTTCTCGCTACGTTGTCCGGGGATTTCGACTTCGCTCAACCCACTAGAGTGCCGATCAATTCACTCACTGAACATTGAGGGCTGAGTGAAGCCGAAGACCGCTCTGTTGGCGCTCTGTTAGACTGCCATTCTCTAACGATCGCTCTTATACCAAGACAGGGCTTATAGTAAATAGATCGCTCACAGACATTCCGAAACGCCCTGTCCGTCACTATGTATCTCAAGACGCTGCACCTCCGCAACTTTCGCAATTACTCAGATCAAGCAGTGGAGTTTTCAGCAGCCAAGACGATTTTGGTCGGCAACAACGCTCAGGGCAAATCAAATTTGCTCGAAGCCGTAGAACTGATGTCGTCATTGAAATCGCACCGCACCTCGCGCGATCGGGACTTAATTCTCAATGGGGAAGCGATCGCCCAAATTACAGGGCATTTGCGGAAAGAGATGGGCGAAGTCGATTTGTCGATGACGCTTCGCCAAAATGGTCGCCGCAGCGTGGGCTTAAATGGGCTAAATCTTCGCCGTCAGCTAGACTTTCTCGGTACCCTCAATATGGTGCAATTTTCTAGTCTCGACTTGGACTTAGTGCGCGGCGGACCGGAACAGCGTCGTCATTGGCTCGACTCGCTCCTAGTGCAGCTTGAGCCGATTTACGCCTACGTGCTTCAGCAATACAATCAAATTCTCCGTCAACGTAATGCGCTACTAAAAGGGATTCAAAAATCAGATTTGAATCGTCAAAATTTATTCAGCAGTCCAGAATCCGTGAGTGAATCTGAGCCGTCAAACCCATCAGAACTGGCGCTATGGGATGCTCAACTCGCGATCGCTGGATCTCGTGTGATTCGTCGTCGTGCCAGAGTGTTACAGCGTCTCGTTCCCTTTGCTCGATCGTGGCACCAAGCCATCAGCGGCAGTACCGAGGCGTTAGAAATCCGCTATGCGCCCAATGTCGAACTCGTGGACGACAACCCTGAAGCGTTGCAAAAAGCGTTTTTAGACAAGATTCAGCAACGGGCGATCGTCGAGCGACATCAAGGAACTACGATCGTCGGACCGCATCGCGATGAAGTCGAATTCACCATCAACAACACGCCCGCTCGTCAATATGGCTCTCAGGGACAGCAGCGCACATTAGTCCTCGCCCTCAAACTTGCCGAACTCAAACTGATCGAAGATGTGATCGGTGAACCGCCTCTACTGCTCTTAGACGATGTGTTAGCAGAACTCGATCTGAGTCGGCAAAATCAACTGTTGGATGCCATTCAAGATCGCTTTCAAACATTGATTACGACGACTCACTTAGGCTCTTTTGATGCTCAATGGATCAACTCTTCACAAATTCTAGAAGTCAAAGAAGGACAATTAGTAGAGCAGGAGATATTTTAACCCTATCTCTTTACTTCAGTGATTCTAGACAAAGTTGACGAAAGTGATCCCCGCGTTGCTCAAAGTTTGGATATTGGTCAAAGCTTGCACAGGCAGGCGATAACAGAACGACTTGGGCAGACTCCTGTTTTGCCAGAGTCGTCGATCGCTGCACGGCTCGCTCCATCGTCTCCACAATTTCATAGTGACTGTAGCCGACCTGATCTAACCGTTGGGCGAAGGTTGCGGCTGCGCTGCCAATCAGCAACACCGCCGCCGCTTTTTCTTGAATCACCTTAAGCCACGCCGCATCTTCGCCCGTCTTAGCCTCACCACCTGCGATCAGAATCGCCGGACTGTTGACCGCCGATAATCCGACTTCTGCCGCATCATAATTTGTCGCTTTGCTGTCGTTAATAAAGTCGATGCCTTGCCAGGTGCAGATGTGTTCTAACCGATGAGGCACTCCCGGAAAATTGGCGATCGCGTCTACAATAGCGGCTTTCTCAACTCCGGCGAGATGGGCGGCGGCAACTGCCATTAAAAGGTTTTGCTGATTGTGAGATCCGGGCATTCGCAGAGTGTTGACCTCGACGATCGCAACCTCGTGAACGATCGCCCAACCGTCCTTAATGTAAGCACCCAACTCAGGATTGCCGACTAGCTGCGATCGACCTTTGACACTCGTCCAGCAAGCATTTGCAACAACGGGATCGGATTGGTTGACACCCATCGTCCTCAAGTAGGGATCATCTCCGTTAAAAATCTGCTGTTTAGACTGACGCAGGAGATGAGCTTTGAGGTTGAAGTAGTTCTCTAATGTTTTGTGGCGACTGAGATGATCCGGCGTGAAGGTAGTCCAAACGCCAATTTGGGGGGCGACGGTCGGAGCGGCTTCGATCTGATAGCTGCTAAACTCAGCGATCGCCCAATCGGGTTGAGGCTCTAACATCGCAGCTTCACAGGCGGCATAGCCAATATTGCCAAAAGCGGGAGCGTGAAATCCGGCGGTTTGAAAGATGGCGGCAATCAGCGCAGTCGTAGTAGTTTTACCATTCGTCCCTGTGATTCCAATCCACGGACAGGACTGTAGATTTTGCCATGCTAACTCCATTTCCCCAATCGTTGTGATTCCCATATCTCTCGCTTTCATCAGAGGAGAGATATCCCATGGTACACCAGGACTAACCACAATTAACTCTGGTATTATCAATTCTGGATCAAATGAGTCTCCGAGCGTGACGTGAATTCCTTCAGCCTTGAGTTGTTGTTTCTGTTGTTGCAGAGTGTCAGATGTGCCCCGATCGCTGACCGTAACGTTCCAACCGTTGCGCTTGAGTAATCGAGCCGCCGCATTCCCTGATTTTCCGAGTCCGATTACATAAGCGTGAGGCATAAGTCTGATTGAAGTCGATAATTTTGCACCCTTTATCGTACTGCCTAACCGTTCGTAACAGTCACCCATTAGCTTTTGACGATCGCTCCAAAGTCTGCCAGAACGCGGGCATGGTTTCGCAATACACCCAGTAAGTTAAGGCGATTTTGCTTAATTGCGGGATCGGAGTCCATCACTAAAACACTGTTGTCACCGTCAAAGAATTTGCTAACCGCAGGAGCAATCTGCCTCAGTGACTCAACGAGTTTAGTGTAATCTTGTTTCCCTTGCTGAAACAGGGTAACTAACGCATCATAAAACGCCTGCTCTGAGGCTTTTTGAAACAGATCGGGATGCACCACTTCGACAGGATTGAGTTGTTGAGTATCCAAGGTTCCTTGGGCAGCAAGACGAGAGGCACGATTCACTGTTTCGTAAATGGCGGCAAGTCTACCGTCATCTCGAATCGCTTGTAGAAATTGAGCACGATCGCGCACATCTAATAAATTTCTCAGCGATCGTTCTGCATATTCGAGATCATCCTCGCCAACTACAGCGTTAACAAGATCATAATCAACTTCTCGATCTTCTCGTAGCAGCGTATGAATGCGCTGTAAGAAGAAATTTTTTAACTGTTGTAGCAATTCTGAAGCAGAAACCTTTAACACATGAGCATGATTGCTAGAAAAATCACTAACAATCTGTTCTAGAAGTTGATAGAGATCAAGAGTGAGATTCGCTGACCAAGTGATATTGATCACTGCATTCGCGGCTCGGCGCAACGCGAATGGATCAGATGAGCCGGACGGAATCATGCCTAACCCAAAAATGCTGACGAGTGTATCGAGACGATCGCTTAATCCCACAACTTGACCTATGAGCGTTTGTGGTAAAGTATCTCCCGCACCACGAGGCAAATAATGCTCAAAAATTGCTGTGGCAACTGCTTCGGGTTCTTGGCTGATGAGAGCATATTTCTGACCCATCGTGCCTTGCAGTTCTGGAAACTCACCGACCATTTGCGTCACGAGATCCGCTTTGCACAGCAGGGCAGCGCGTTGGATGTGGGCTTTCGGCTCACCGACGATCTGAAGCTGATCTGCGATCTGATTCGAGATCGTACAGATGCGATCGACTTTGCCCCGCACTGATCCCAAATCGGCTTGAAAAGTGACCGTCTCAAGTTTGGGTAGATAGCGATCGAGCGGGACTTTACGATCGGCATCAAAAAAGAATTTGCCGTCTGACAGACGTGCTCTAATCACGCGCTCATTGCCAGCAGCAATGATGGCTGACTTTGCCGGATCGCCATTTGAGGCAGTGATGAAGTAAGGCAGTAGTTCGCTAGAATTCTGGTCTTTGCGAACTGGAAAGTAGCGCTGATGGCTCTCCATTTCAGTCGTGATCACTTCTGAAGGCAGTTCTAAAAATTCAGCATCAAACTTGCCCACCACAGCCGACGGATATTCTACTAAATTTGTGACTTCGCGAAGCAAATTGGGCGAGATGGTGGCGACTCCTCCAATTTGAGCGGCGGCGGCTTCTACTTGCTGCTGGATCGTGGCTTGTCGCTGATCAGAATCAACCTCAACAAACGCAGTTCTTAACGTTGAAACATACGCATCTGCATGGGCAATCGAAACGGTAGCGGGATTCAAAACGCGATGTCCGTGAGAAATCCGATCGCTCTCACAATGAATGGAATGAGCTGCGGATCGAGATCGGCAACACAACCTCATCTAACAATGTAACTAGCCATCGAATTGGACGAGAAAACTTTAACTCGCCATCACCCCAACGCATTAGACGTTTACCCTCTAATCCGGTGATCCACTCAGGCACCAATTCGGTCAGAATCTCAGAAATTGGGCGACCTTTAATCACTTTGCGGACAAACACAAAATCGCCCTTTTCAGTCGGACGAATCTCTAACGCATCGACTGAAACACCTTGCTTTTGAGCAAATCCTGCGGCGGCTTTCGTAGGCTTGCCCTCTTTAAAGGCGGCTTGAGCAGGCGGACCTTTGACCTCTTCCGTTTGGTCAGCTTGCTGGAAAGGTAACCCTTTGATTAAGACAGCAAGACGGCGAGGAGTGCCGTAATAAGCGATCGAGTCTGAAGCTAAATAATGGTCAGCCAGAATCTTGGGAATGCGCGATCGCCACTGTGCTAGAGCTTCATCGACAAAGCTTGCGGGGAGTTCTTCTGTGCCGACTTCTAGTAAAAACGATGCCATGAGTTTGAGTCGCTAGAGGCAAAAGGGAGAGTCAGTTCCTCAGTTTACCGTGTTGGCTGGTGTCTTGACCGATTGCACCTGCCCATTTGTAGAGACGATCGCACAAAGCTCTGAGTCAGAAAATTCTGGCTCTAACCTAGCAGACTCATTTTTGACATTAACGTGTTTGAGCCGAAAGTTACCTGATGCTTTTTCGTTGAACAGGACCCAAAGCGGATATTCCCAATCATCGTCTCCAGAAATTAGTCCGATCGTATGACAATGATCTTGATCGACAACCGTATCTACAATTTTGCGATAGGTAAACTCTAAAAATTTAAGAGAACCGCTAAAGTAGATTTGTTGACGTGGCAATAACACGATTGATTCCGATTGTTGAGACGATAAATAAGATGACCAATTTGGTAATGAAATAAGCGGATGTCGAATCGGGGTTAAGGCATATAAGATAGCAATGAGACCCATAACACTGAGCAACTTCACGAATAGCTGATTGTATTTGACACTCAAGCAGCGAAGAAAATAGTAGCTAATAATCGGAGTTTGCAACATGAATAAGGGCAATAACAGCCGATTTCCCCAAGGTTGCCACTTTAATAAATAGCAATATAGTAGATAATCAGTAGCGATCGCACCCAATAAAAGCAATAAGTATCCTATTTTTTGATTCTTTCGACGAAAGCAAACATTCAACAGATATAAGACAGAAATCACTCCCAAAACTAAATGAATCGGATTTGCAACGGTGTCCTCCATTGGAAACAGCAAATTGAGAGGAGAAGTCTTTTCAGTACTAAATAAAATAACAGGATCGCCAAAGGTTAAAGCTGATTTATTGACATCAACCTTGAGAATATGCTTATGGATAAAAATAATGACTTGTCTTAGCCCAGGGATAGGCAAGTTCAAGGATAAGTTCTTCAAAAAGACTGATAAGAATTCAGGGAGACTGTGTAACTCGCTCCTAGTTCCGGTATCGATTCCAAGAAACTGACCCAAGGTCTGAGCATTTCTCACCCAGTTCCAAATCGGAAGAGTCAGGCTACCGAGTCCTACGATCGAGCAGATGCCAACCGTATTCAAAAAAGATCTCCATCCACCGAGATTTTGTGAAAAGTTTTTTCTGAAAACAAGAAGCCCAAACACCAAAAATAACGGAATGCTAAAGATGATTGCAGTTGGTTTTGTCACCAACGCTAAACCAAGTGAACCCGTGATCCAAAAAAGATTTGATTTGAAGTTTGTCAGCAGCAGAAAATAGGTAAAACTAACTAGCCAGAAGCTAGTCATTAAGTCTGTCTGCGTCGTGGTTGATTGAGCGATCGCCATCGGAATGCTGGCACTCAGCAATAAACTAATCCATTGCGCTTGCTCTCCAACTAACCGTTTTGTGATCAGCGAAACCCCAAAAATGCTTCCAACAAACGCCAACCACTGAATACAATTTGCAAAGCGATCGCTGCCTGCAAGAATTTGTAGATGAGTCACAATATAGGCTGTACCTGGAAGGAAAGAAATTTGACGTAAATCATGAGTTGGATAATGAGCAACCGTTCGATTTTGAATCCAATGCATCACGCGAGGCATGTGATAAGTCATTGAATCCCAATTATTAGGGGGCGCAATTAAAGCCGTTAGTAAGCTAATTGAGACAATCGTGATCGTTAGAGAAATAAAGAGTTGGCTGGTACGATCGAGAGCTTTAAAATCGAGCCTACAATTTACATTGTTCAATACTCTGCGATAACGATTCCACAAAACTGAACAACTTACTAGAGAAATTACGAGCCAGAATGAAGCAATGTGAGTAAAATCCAGCGATCGAGACAAGCTCAAAAATTCTGATGAGAAAACAATCAGGCAGCTATGAACAATACACGCTTTGATAAAAGCCAGTCTGAACTGACTCCCTTGGAGATAGAGAACCGCGATCGTCGATAAAAATGAAGCGAAAATCAGAACGATCGCCATAGTTCAAAAAACTAACTTTGAGTCACGGTCACTGGAATGTCTTTTGGTTTAGCCCCTTTTTCATCGAACCAACCTACTCCTTCCTGCACCATCGTCAACCGAAGAATATAATCTCCAGGACGATCGGGCGCTTTAACAGTTGTATTGATGCCAACATTGTTCCAAATATTGTAGAAAAGATTGTGGTTATAGGAGACACTCCAGGGAATCCGAGTTTGTTCACCTCTATACACCTCAAATTCCCCTTTAGAGTTGAGCCATCGATAGGAAAACGTAACAGGATTGTTGACTTTATTGATAGAAGCCTTGAAGTTTGTTGCCCAAATGAAATTACTATAGCTTTGAGCGATCGTAAATATGCTAAATATCTTTCCGGCTGAAACTATTCTCGGAATCCGAACATCACTAAATTTTTGAGAGAAAATCTGCTCTTTAGGATCAATGTTTACTTGTAGTTCATAAGAGTGATCCGAGTCTTTAGCAAATTCTTTTGCACTCGTTAAGCTTAGCACCAAACGATAGGTTCCCAAATTGGTAGGCAGAGTAATAAATCCACTAGCTTGAGTTAACTCACCCTGATGCGGAGAACTCAAAACATATAGCTGTCCCTCTTTAACGATCGCTCCTTCGCCATCATAAAATTGGGTTTTGACCAATATTGTGCCTATTCCAGATTCTTGCTCATAGCTTAACCACTGAGAGGTACCCGTATTTTGCAAATCTACTTGAAGTGGAACCGTTGCACCAGAGGCACCAAGAAGTAGAGTTAGTGGAGTCTGTTGGTCAGCCCGTCGAACCTGCTTAATTTTTCCATCCAACCCTTCGAGATAGGATGGAGAAGCCATAGGAGAACGGTTCAATCTATGAAGTAATGCTCTTGCACTGCGCTCGATCGGGCTATCTCTAAAACTCCACAGTCGCCCTATTCCAATACTTGTTTTTGTATCTATAATTTCAGGAATTGTGAACCAGTTACTATCACCCGTGGCTAAAGTAAATGCCCCTAAGATCTCAACAGACGTTGAAAATATTATTAGTATTAGAAAGCAAGCAAATCCACTATTAAATAATCTTTTCTTACCTTCAGAAACCTTTTTTAGGTGAGTAGTTAGGGGATAACCAATCAGAAAGCAGAAAATAGACAACGTGTCAACCATAAATCTAGAACCATAGTTCCAGCCGCCCCACCACACTGAAAAGAAGCAGTAGTTTAGAAAAAGAGCGACACCCGCGATCGTCAAGCCCAGCAAAAGTTTTTCGTCTCGCTCTGACCGCAACTTAAATACTTGAACAGCGCCAGGAATCGCAAACAGCATCACAGGCGAGAAAACAAAAAAGCCGTGGCTGGGACTGACCAAAAGCCCTAGAAACGATCGTACAAACTGATCAGCCGTAAATGAATAAAGATTGGTTTGAGTGGAGTAGCCACCCAGTAAAAAAGTGCCAAAATAGTAAAGATTCCAGCCCACGCTTAATAAGACTGAAGGCAGTCCTAAACATAAAAAAAGCGATTCGCGGCGATAGGTGACTATGACGTATATAATTGCAGCAATCGCAAAGAGCGCATCTGTGGGACGAATGCTAACCATTAAGCTGCAGCAAACCCCTGTCAAAAATAAGAGAAGTCTTCTGTTTTTACCTTGAGTTCGATTCGCTTTTAGTAAACAAAGAAGCGTACTGCAAATCACTAAGTTTGCGGCACTTTGCTGCCACAATGCTTGAGAACCCGTGACCCAAACTTGAGTTGCAAACGCATAAGTAAATGTGATGATTAAACAGACAGATTTATTGAATTTAAGGTTAACAGAAAGATAGAAGATAATGACTGCGATCGCCGTGATCAGAGTTGCCGCTAGTTTTTCAAAGAATAGTCTAGTGGGTTCAAAAATTGCTCTGGCGATGTCTGGAGACGTTGAACCAATGTGCAATAAGCTATCGTGAGTAACACCATTCAGCCAAATAGCAATAGAAAAAATAACGTAAAAAGGGAACGTTACGATCGCCACTCCGATCGGATAAACAGACGTTAAATGCCCACTAAATGATTCTGTAAAAAACCAGACTGCTTTAGTTAAGAGATAGCTATTTCGAAACGAGTCAAAGTGAAGTTGATGATTAAAAATCCAGTTAAAGGCAAGCACTGTGTTGGGAAAGGTATCCCGATTGCTAATCGTTGTACCATTTGACAAGTAGATACCAACGCAGACTAAAAATATCAGCCAACACTCAAATACCAAGGAACGTGGATTAAACCAACTTTTAATCTTCATGACAGTAGAAATAGGGGACTATCATTCACGTTGAAAGTCATTCGATGAGGGGCTTTTCAAACGACTTCAAACAACAGGTGGCACGTCAACGATCGAGAAACTATTCTTTAACGGACGAGCGATCGAGCCGATTGCGCTTGACCAAACGAATATAGTCGATGCCCCACAAAGCTCAATAACGCCACACAGCCCGCACTGGTCAGCCGCGCGATCGTCGTGCTCCAATGCAAGATCATTGATCAATAACTGAAGCAGTCCCAAATTTGCTAACAAACTGTTCATGGCAACTGCCGTAAACACCGCATATTGCAGCTTCCAGTCGTGCCAATATACGCCAAACACAAACCGCCGACTCAAAAAGAAGTTGGTCGTCAACCCCACAAAATAGCTGATGCACACAGCGCCCACACATACCAAAGCTGCATTTGCGTCAAGAGTGAAAAGAGCGTTACATCGACGATCGTTGCAAACCCGCCTGTCATCTACATAGCCACTCAACTGCTTTGCAGTCTCCACAATCTCGACGACGCTTTGACGGACGCAGCACCCTCGCAGCAGTCGTGGCGACCTCTGCCTGAGCTTCTTCAACATAGTCACTGTCAGAGTTGACCGCCCACAAATCATGCTTTCCAGGAGTTAGCACATTTTCGGCGGCTAAAATGCCCATCAGCAAACTGTGGTCTTGGTTGTTATATTTGAACGCGCCATAGCGTCCTACAAGCTGCACATTCTCAAATCCTTTCAGATAAGACTGAATCTCGGTCAGTGCCACCTGATAATCTCCGGTGTAAATCGGGTAGGTACGCGGCAACCGCACAATAAACCCTCCCGAAATTTGTTCGTGGTGAAGCAGCCCAATCTTTCTCAGTTCTTGGGCAGCAAGTTGGACGAGATCTGCTTCTGGCTGCTGCCACATTGGGTCATCAAAGTTGCACCAATATTCACAGCACAGGGGAGTCTGGTGTGAATTGGGCAACATATCAGGCGACCAGTTTGCAAAGTTAGTGACTCGCCCGACTTGCACCGACGGCTCATTAATATACAGCCAGTTGTCAGGAAATAGTGCATTTCCCTCCACCATCAAATAGACCAGAACGGTATTGCGAAATTTTAGCGATCGAGCATACGACACAATCTGCTCTTGCGGTGGCGGTGTCATCATTTGCTCCAGCAGCAAACTAATCGGCACCGAAGAAATCACGCCTCCACAGGCAACCGTCGATTCTTCCCCGGTTTGGCGATTTTTTAGCGTCAGTTGCGTGATATGTTGCCCCTCATGATGAAGCTGGACGACCTCAGTGTTGAGCAGCACAGATTGATCGTGTTGACGCAAACTGTCCTCAATTTTGTCGTAAAGCTGTCCAGAGCCGAGACGAGGAAACTGAAACTGATCGATCAGGGTTTTGACTTTGCCATCGTTGCCAAACAGAGCGGTGCGAATGGCTTTGAGCAGCGACAAACCTTTGATGCGTTGAGCAGCCCAATCCGCACTAATCTCAGTGCAGGGAATGCCCCAAAGCTTTTCGGTGTATGCCTCAAAGAAGATTTCAAACAGGCGTTTGCCAAAACGAGCGCTTACCCACTCAGAGAAGTTGTTGGGAGGCGCGGGAGGGAACAATCGCGTTTGAGCATAAGAAATAATGATGCGAAGGCTCTCGACGATTCCCAATGCTAGGAGCGTTTCGATCGCTTTAAGCGGGTAATTAAAGTATTTTCTGCCGTAGTAGATGCGAGTCAGACGCGGCACCGTGACCTGTTCGCTGCCCAGCACTTCATCCCACAGCTTTAGCACAGGGGCAAGTTTTGTATAAAAGCGATGAGGACCGTAATCGAGAATGAAGCCCTGATATTCAATGCTTTTGGCAAGTCCTCCCACTCGATCGTCTCGCTCGACCACGACCACCGATCGCCCTTGTTGAGTTAGGGTATAAGCCGCCGCTAGTCCTGCGGGTCCGGCACCTAAAATATAAATCGGCTCAGAGTCGTGTGGTTTCATAAAGTCTGAATCGGGAAATCAGTATGCGAAGTATGCCCCAATTTTCGCCGTTGATTATCAAATTTAGAACCTTGTTGAGTGAGAATTCTGAGCTAATGCCAATTCGATTCTTGAATGCGACGTAATGAGCACGATCGACGAGACGTTCCACCGAAACGTCTTTACAGCATCGGGTGAATCCATTGACTATTGCTTCAGATAAATAAGAACAAAAAAGGCTCCCACAAAGGAGCCATTTCAGATCACTCAAAGATCATAGTCATTGATTAGCCGAGAATTTTTTTGGCTTCAGCCAATACATTATCAACCGTGAAGCCAAACTTCTCCATTGCGATATTGCCAGGAGAAGAGACTCCAAAGCGATCGATGCTGACGATCGCGCCTTCGCTGCCGCAATATTTGTGCCAGCCAAAGCTAGAAGCCGCTTCAACCACCAACCGCTTTTGATCGGCTTTGGGCAGAACGGCGTTTTTGTAGTGCTCGTCTTGCTCCTCAAACAGTTCCCAGCAGGGCATTGAGACGACCCGAACCTTGCGACCGTCTGCCCGTAGCTTCTCAGCCACTTGGACGCAAAGACTAACTTCGCTTCCGGTGCCGATCAGAATGATTTCGGGCAAGTCATCGCTACCAGACAAGATATATGCACCACGAGCAACGCCTTCAAAGGAGCTTCCTTCTAAGTTAGGCAGCGCTTGACGAGTCATTGCCAACAGCGAAGGTTGTTTACGACGCTCGATCGCGATTTTATAAGCCCCAGAAGTCTCGTTTCCATCGGCAGGGCGGAAGACTAACAGATTAGGAATGGCACGAAGAGACGCGATCGTTTCGACAGGTTGGTGAGTCGGACCATCTTCACCGAGGGCGATCGAGTCGTGGGTCATGACATAAATCACGCCCGCTTGAGACAACGCTGAGAGACGAATCGCTGCTCTCATATAATCTGCAAATACTAAGAACGTCGCGCAGTAGGGAATCAATCCCGAACCCGATAGCGCAATCCCATTACAAATCGCGCCCATGCCGTGTTCACGAACCCCAAAACGCAGGTTGCGTCCTGCATAGCTGCCCTTCTGGAAGTCGGGAAAGCCTTTCAGTAACGTCAAATTGGAGTGGGTCAAGTCAGCCGAACCGCCAATCAGTTCAGGAATCGCTTGAGCCAAAGCGTTTAAAGTCTTCTCAGAGGTTTGACGAGTTGCCAGGGCTTTGTCTGCGGGAGTGTAGGTCGGTAGCGAACTTACCCAGCCTTCCGGGAGTTTGCCGCTTAACCGCCGCTCAAACTCAGCCGCTTCTGCGGGATACTTTGACTTGTAGCGGTCTAATGCACTGTTCCAGTCAGACTCAAGTTTTGCGCCGCGATCGATCGCTTTACGCCAGTGATTCAACGCATCTTCAGGAACTTCAAACGGCGCATAATTCCAGCCCAAGTTTTGACGCGTTGCAACAATCTCATCGCTCCCCAGTGCCGCCCCGTGAACGCCTGCGGTGTTTTGCTTGTTGGGAGAGCCATACCCGATCGTGGTTCTGACTTTAATCAGAGAAGGCTTGTCAGTGACCGCTTTTGCTGCCTCGATCGCCGCTTGAATTGCCTCTAAATTGGTGTCGCCATCAGGAACTGCCTGAACGTGCCAGCCGTAAGCTTCAAAGCGCATTCCGACATCTTCGGTGAACGAGACTGAGGTATCGCCATCGATCGAGATGTGGTTATCGTCATACAGCGCAATCAGTTTGCCCAATCCCAAGTGACCTGCCAAGGAGCACGCTTCCCCCGAAACGCCTTCCATGTTGCAGCCGTCGCCCAAAATTACATACGTGTAGTGATCGACGATCGTCGCATCAGGCTTGTTGAAGGTCGCCGCCATGTGCGCTTCTGCCATCGCCAAGCCAACGCCATTGCAAATCCCCTGACCGAGCGGACCTGTCGTGACTTCAATCCCGGCGGTTTCAAAGTTTTCAGGGTGTCCTGGAGTCTTTGATCCCCACTGACGAAACTGTTTGAGATCCTCCAAACCTACGCTGTCATAGCCCGTCAAATAAAGCAGAGCATATTGCAGCATTGAGCCATGACCTGCCGACAAGACAAAGCGATCGCGGTTATACCAGAAGGGATTTTTAGGGTTAAACCGCATGAATTTGTCCCACAGGACAAACGACATCGGAGCCGCACCCATCGGCAAGCCAGGGTGTCCTGATTTCGCTTTTTCAACCCCATCGATCGCCAAAAAGCGAATCGCGTTAATACAAAGTTCTTCGAGTGATTGGGCTGCAACGACCATGATCTGTGTGTAATGAAGGACGGTTTCGCGCTGGGCGGACATGATGGGCAGAAAGAGTTCAAGTGGCACCATTTCCTGAACTTAAATCACATACTCTTCATGATGGCGAAAAGTAAGCGATTTTATCTAGCAACAAAAATGATTAGAAGCTGCCAATTTCTCACAACTTCTTAATAATTTCAGACAAGCGGGCATAACACAAGCATTACCTAACGTATTTTCTAAACGCCAAAGTTACGTTGTGTCCGCCAAACCCAAAGGAATTGGATAGTGCAACATCGACTTGCAGGTCGCGGCTTTTGTTGGCGACATAATCTAAGTCACAGTCGGGATCGGGGTTCTCTAAATTAATGGTGGGCGGCACTTTGTTATGAGCGATCGACATCACTGCCGCGACTCCTTCAATGCCGCCCGATCCGCCCAAGAGGTGCCCCGTCATAGATTTAGTCGAACTCACCGCAATTTTGTAAGCGTATTCACCCAGCGCTTTTTTCATCGCGGCGGTTTCCGTCGAGTCGTTCATCGGAGTGCTGGTGCCGTGAGCGTTGATGTAGGTTACCTGTTCGGGAGTCAATCCGCCATCTTTGAGCGCAAGCTGAATCGCTCTCGCCGCCCCTGCTCCACCGGGAACTGGAGATGTAATGTGATATGCGTCGCAGGTCATGCCATAACCGACGATCTCGGCGTAGATTTTGGCTCCTCGACTCAGTGCGTGTTCCAACTCTTCAAGAATCAAAATTCCAGCACCTTCGCCCAAGACAAAGCCATCGCGATGTTTGTCAAACGGACGGCTAGCGTGAGTCGGGTCATCATTGCGGCTAGACATTGCTTTACACGCGACGAACCCCGCCACGGATAGCGGAGTAACAGCGGCTTCCGTTCCGCCACAGATCATTGCTTGGGCATAGCCGCGCTGCACTAATCGAAAGGCATCTCCGATCGCGTTTGACCCTGCCGCGCACGCTGTCACTGGGCAAGAATTGGGACCCTTTGCCCCTGTGTGAATCGCGGTCAGCCCTGCCGCCATATTCGCGATCATCATCGGAATCATGAACGGACTACAGCGATCGGGTCCCTTCGTTAGATTAATTTCTTGCTGATCTTCCAGCACTTTCAGCCCACCGATGCCCGTGCCAATCATCACACCCACCTGTTCTGCATTCAGGTCATTGATGGTGAACTGAGCATCTGCAAGCGCTTGTTTACTCGCTGCCACGGCAAGTTGAGCAAACCGATCCATCCGTTTGGCTTCTTTGCGCTCCATATAATCGTGAGGGTCAAAGCCTTTCACCTCGCCTGCAATGCGACAGCCGTGGCGGGAAGCGTCAAACAGCGTAATCGGTGCAATGCCATTCCGCCCACTGATCAAGCCATCCCAATAGTCAGAGAGGGTGTTGCCAATGGGGGTAATCGCGCCCAGACCTGTGATAACAACGCGCTTACTTACAAGATTTGTCATGATGTCGGCTTAAAGGGTTTCAACACCCAAGATTAGAAAAGGTTTGAATTTTGAATGGGGACGATCGAGAAAGAAGGGCAATTTATCACTCAACCGTCACCCCTCAAATTTCTGTTAAGCGGAGGCGGTGACTTTGCTGTTGATGTAGTCTACTGCCGATTGCACCGTCAAGATTTCTTCTGCGGCTTCGTCAGGAATTTCGATTTCAAATTCCTCTTCTAGCGCCATCACCAGCTCGACCGTATCTAACGAGTCTGCGCCCAAGTCATTTTGAAAACTGGCTTGAGGAACCACAGCACTGGTTTCTACACCCAATTGATCAGCAACAATTTTTTGCACTTTCTCGAAAATCTCATTTGCGCTCATAGTCTTCCTCACTCGTTGCGGCAGCAACCGTTCTCGCTAATGTCTAATGTGGTTCTACGCCCGTCATGTCAGCCGTTGAGACGTGTCACACGTACTTTAGGAGAAGACATGACCTTGAGCATTTTTTCATCTTATCTGAAAGCGCGATCCTTAGATCTGTGCAAAGTGATTCGTTAGCCAGTTTCCGATCGGGTTGTCTATGAACGGTGAAAAGATTCTTCCAAATCTAAAAATCGGCGATGATACATTTGAATGGCGAGTTTTGAGCGACTTCACTCAGGCTCGGTGATTGATAACGTTTTTCTGAATAACCATGCGATCGTCCACGCTCAAATACGCCTACTTTCCCGGTTGTGTTGCTCAAGGAGCGTGCCGGGAGCTTGATCAATCGACCAAAGCCTTGACCAAAATTCTTGGAATCGAGCTAGTCGAGCTTAAAAAAGCCTCCTGCTGCGGCTCTGGCACCTTTAAAGAAGATTCTCAACTGCTCGAAGACACTGTAAACGCCCGAAATATTGCCTTAGCCGAGCAGTTAAATCTGCCATTACTCACCCAT
This sequence comes from Phormidesmis sp., assembly GCA_965277365.1. GTDB lineage: Bacteria > Cyanobacteriota > Cyanobacteriia > Leptolyngbyales > Leptolyngbyaceae > Phormidesmis_A. The sequence goes on from CBDICO010000013.1 coordinate 1,259,398, forward strand.
TGCAGCACTTGTCAGGGAGTGATCGGTCATGTGGATGAGCGATTAAAAGATGCCCAAACGAACGATCGGGCTTATCTCGATCAAGTGAATGGGTTTCTCACAAAAGAAGGCTGTTCCCCCTATCAAGGCTCGACGGATGTTAAACATCTGCTCTGGGCACTCGTCGCTGATTATGGATTGGAGGCGATCGCCGATCGAGTCACTCGCAAACTTTCAAATCTGAATTGCGCTGCGTTCTACGGCTGCTATTTACTGCGCGGACAAGACCACATTCGCTATGACGATCCGTTTAAACCAGAGTCGATGGAAAATGTTTTCCGAACTGTGGGCGCAACTCCCATCTATTATCGCGGTCGGACTCAGTGCTGCGGATGGCCGCTTTCAAGCTACGCCACCGATCAATCGTTCAAAATGGCAGGGGCGCACATTCAAGAGGCGATCGCCGCTGGAGCCGATTGCATTGTTACACCCTGTCCCCTCTGTCATTTGAATCTCGACTCGCGCCAACCCGAAGTTGAAAAGGTGATGGGTCAAAAGCTGGGGTTGCCTGTGCTGCATTTGCCGCAACTTGTGGCATTGGCGCTAGGCGTGAGTCCGAGGGAGTTGGGACTCGATCGACACATCGTTTCAACGCGCCCTGTCTTAGAAAAGCTAGGATTTTAATAAGCAAAACGACTTGAGAGACGATCGTAAGTAGGTAGGTAGATAGCAGACGCGTTTCGGCTCCGCTCAACGCTCAACACCACGACTCCCTGTAGGTTGAGCGGAGTCGAAACCCACCCCCACACGTCACCTTTAATTGCACCAGGCTATTCCCTTTACCAGGAAGTCTTTTCAGCCCCTCAGTCAAGTTAACTATGTCTAATATTCCGCTTTATCAGCTTGACCCGTTAAATCGATTTAGCGATCGTGCCTCCAACTATGCCAGCTATCGCCCTAGCTACCCAACTGAAGCGATCAATCAATTGCTTTCAGAATTAGGTGAGCCGTCTCAATTAGTTGCAGCCGATATCGGCGCAGGAACGGGAATTTCGGCGCGATTGTTAGCAGATCGGGGCGTTAGTGTGTGGGCGATCGAACCGAATGCTGAGATGAGTGCTGCCGCAGACGCACATCCCCAAGTAAAGTCTCGAACGGCGACCGCCGAGCAGACTGGTTTAGCCGATGGCTCGATCGACTTAGTGACCTGCTTCCAGTCGTTTCACTGGTTTGATCCTGAGCTGACGCTGACAGAGTTTCGGCGTATTCTCAAACCATCAGGACGGTTGGCACTCGTCTGGAATAATCGAGACTTGAGTGACCCATTCACTCAGGAATACGGGAAACTGATGGAGAGAGCGTCTGATAAGCATCCTGCGCTCGATCGACCAGAATTCTTTCCTGAAAGTCCCAACTTTATTGATGTGCAGGAATTTCATTTCTTCTTTCAGCAGTCGCTAGATCGAGCGGGATTGATTGGCAATGCCAACAGCCGATCGTATGTTCCTCAAAACGGGACTGCCTATGAACAATTAATCACCGATCTCAACGGTTTATACGAGAAGTGGGCAGATGAAGGATTTGTTTACTTGAACTATCAAACTAAAGTTTTTTTAGCGAGTCCGCAAACCATTTGACGACTACTAAAAGCCGCTGATCAAGAATTCCTGACCAACGGCTTAATGAATAAAAAACGGATGAATTAGCCGCCCGCGATCGCTGGAATGATGCTGACTTCATCGCCATCACTCAACGATGTATTGATGCCCTCTAAAAAACGAATGTCTTCGCTATTGACATAGAAATTGACGAATCGCCGCAGTTGTCCCTGTTCATCGCACAGACGGGCTTTGATGCCGGGGCAGCTTTGCTCTAAAGACTCTAACAACTCTGCAACGCTAGTGCCATTGCAATCGAGAGTAGCTTGATCATTGGTCAGTTTTTGAAGGGGAGTCGGAATCAGAACTTTGACAGACATAGCAGAAAAAATGAAGGATTGAGAATGAAAAAATTAAACCAAAACTTGCTGCCACTCTAAACGATCGAGGGTTTTTGACCGCTCTAGGGCACGCTCAAAGCTGTCGAGTTTTGGCTCGATCGTAAACGGTTCGCCCACATAGCCTTGGACAGCTTCTTGAGTTTTGAGACCGTTGCCCGTGATATAGACAACCGTGGTTTCTTCGGGATCAATTTTACCTGCTTCGACCAGCTTTTTGAGAACGGCGATCGTCGTTCCGCCTGCGGTTTCGGTGAAGATGCCTTCGGTTTCAGCTAATAGCTTGATGCCCTCAATGATTTCGGCATCGTTGACCGAGGCGATGTTGCCGTTTGTTTTGCGGGCAATGTCGATCGCATAGACACCATCTGCGGGGTTGCCGATCGCCAGAGACTTAGCGATCGTGTTGGGTTTGACGGGTGAGATAAAATCGCGTCCTTCTTCAAAAGCCTTAGAGATCGGAGAGCAGCCTTCTGCTTGAGCACCGCTAAACCGCACGGGCTTCGCATCGACTAGCCCGACTTCGACAAACTCTTGGAAGCCTTTGTAAATTTTGGTGAACAGAGAACCCGATGCCAAAGGCGCAACGATATGGTCGGGCAACTGCCAGCCCAACTGTTCGGCAACTTCATAGCCCAACGTCTTAGAGCCTTCTGAATAGTAGGGGCGAAGGTTAATGTTGACAAATCCCCAGCCGTGAGTGTTGGCAACCTCAGAGCACAGCCGATTCACCTGATCATAATTGCCGTGAACCGACATCACAGTCGGATTGTAAATCAGAGTGCCCATCACTTTGCCTGCTTCTAAGTCAGACGGAATGAACACGCAGCAGTCTAGACCCGCATGGGCCGCGATCGCGGCTGTCGAGTTTGCTAAATTTCCAGTACTGGCACACGAAACAGTGGTAAATCCTAGCTCTTGGGCACGAGTCAACGCAACCGATACGACCCGATCCTTAAAGCTCAAGGTCGGCATATTCACTGCGTCATTCTTGATGTAAAGCTTTTTAAGACCCAGGCGACGGGCTAAACGGTTGGCTTGCACGAGGGGAGTCATGCCAGTGCCGACATCGATCGGGGTGTTGGTGGCAACGGGCAAAAATGGACGATAGCGCCAAATCGAGTGAGGACCTGCCTGAATCGTCTCGCGGGTGACAGTACGACGCAAGAAATCATAGTCATATTTCACTTCCAGCGGACCGAAGCAAAACTCGCAGACGTGAGTCGCTTTGAGTTCATACTCGGCACCACACTCTTTGCATTTCAAGGCTTCAAAAGCAGCAGTGGTGGAGTGAGTTTTGGGTTGAGTCGCCTGAGTCATATCTTGAAGTCCCCTCGGTGCAAGCGTTCTGTAGGTTTAATGACTGATGTGAGTTGATATTAACATGGGCAAAAAATCGAGTCAAACAAACCCGATAAAAAAAGTCGGGATTACAATCCGCCACTCACTGGAGGGATGAAAACCACTTCGTCGCCCGACTGGAGAACAGTGTCAGGTTCAACAAACTGAAGATTTACGCCAAAGCGAGTCAGGTTACGCCATTGAATAAGTTCAGGGTGCTCGGCGAATAGACGATCGCGCACCTGAGCAACTGTCGCCCCCGCCGAGAGTTTGAGCGTTAACTCTGGAACCCCGTAAGCTTCTTGATAAGCCGCAAACAGTTTGACCATAATTGTGATGGAGTCAGGCATGATTAAAAGCGTTGAGCGATGGGTAGTGAGTCGTCTGTCCACTGTAATCTGAATGGTTTACGGGATAGAGGGGCAGAAGTTGATCGATGCAGGAAGTCGATTTATGAAATTGCTTCACCTTTCAGGAGTAAAATCATGACAATGTTGATTTCTTTATGGTTTCGCAGCCTTCTCGCTCACTCAGTGGAAACGTCTACAATTCAACTACCCCTGCTTTCTGAGTAATGACTTACTGCTTAAATCTTGAATGTAAGCGTCCGCAGAATGTTGACGGGGCAGAATTTTGTCAAAGCTGCGGCACAAATCTGGTGCCATTGCTGCGAGGGCGCTATCGAGTCTTAAAGCCGTTGGGTCAGGGCGGCTTTGGCAAAACGTTTCTCGCCCTGGATGAAGATCGGCTAAAAAGCCAGTGTGTGATCAAGCAATTTTCACCTCAGCTTAAAGGCACAAAAGCGTTAGAAAAAGCCATAAAGCTGTTTGAGCAAGAGGCGATACGTTTGCATGAATTGGGCGAACATCCTCACATTCCGACTCTGCTCGCATATTTTGAGCAAGATCAGAGACTCTATCTCGTCCAGCAGTTTATTGAAGGTCCGACTTTAGCGCAAGAGCTGCATCGACAAGGGGCATTTAGTGAACAGAAGATTCGAGAAGTGCTGGTGCGACTGTTGCCAATTTTGAAGTTTGTCCACGATCGCCACATTATTCATCGCGATATCACGCCAACCAACATTATTCGCCGCAAACTTGACGGCAGACTCGTCTTAATTGATTTTGGGGTCGCCAAACTTTTGACCGAAAGCGCCGCCACTCAACCCGGCACCAAAATCGGCACCGAAGGCTATGCACCCATTGAGCAGTTGCGAAATGGTCAGGCATATCCCGCGAGCGACTTTTATAGCTTGGGCGCAACCTGCGTTTATTTGCTGACTCAAATCAGACCCGAAGATCTCTACGATCCGCTAGCGGGTCGGTGGCTGTGGCGAGACAAAATTGCCCAGCGAGGAGCCTCGATCAGCGATCGCATCGGGTGGATGCTCGACAAAATGCTCAAAGATTTGGTGAACGATCGCTATCAAACCGCAGATGAAGCGATGCGCGATTTGCGATTAGCACTGTCTACGCCTGCCTTTGCCTCTCCTCAAGGGTCGTCTCCCTCAACGGGTGCGTCGTCGGGTGTGACTCAGCCCCCCACTTCTGGAACGCCCAGCCCCTCTAGGAATGGCATTTCTAGAAGCAGACCCTCTGGAGAAAGAACGCCCTCTGCTGCAAGACCGTCTCAGATGATCGTGCAGTTCCCCGCTCCAAGAAGCTACGGCTCACCGATGTCTGGTAGCCCAAAGATTCGTCGATGTTTGCATACGTTGAGTGGGCACTCGTCTTGGGTAGTGTCGATCGCGCTCACCTCCGATGGCAGAACGCTAATTAGTGGTGGATTAGACGATCGTATTATGTTGTGGGATTTGAGCACCGGGGATCGTTTGGGAATTCTCACAGGGCACAACAAACCGATCAACTGTTTAGCCACAAGTCCTGATGGCAAGACGTTAATTAGTTGCAGTGACGACGACTCGATTAAGATCTGGCAGTTGCCTAATGGGGCGATGCTGCGATCGCTAGCGGGTCACAGTCGAGATGTCAATTCGGTCGCGGTTAGCCCAGACGGACAGTTTTTCGCCAGTGGCAGCGAAGATCGCACCGTTTGCGTGTGGCGACTGAGAACTGGGGAACTACTGCAAAGCTTTACCGATTTGGCGGGAATGGTGCGATCGGTGGCAATTAGCCCCAACAGTCAGATTCTCGCCAGTGGCGGACTTGATAACCAAATTAAACTCTGGAATCTCAACACCGGGCATCTGGTGCGGACGCTGACCGGACACATTAACTCAGTCATGTCGATCGCCATCAGTCCCGATGGGCAAATTTTGGCAAGCAGCAGCAAAGACAAAACGATTAAGTTATGGAACCCTAACACAGGCGGAGTCGTTCGCACATTGCTAGGTCATAGCGATATTGTCAACTCGATCGCCATCAGCCCCGACGGAAAAACGCTGATTAGCGGCAGCAACGATAAAACAGTAAAGCTATGGAATCTCGGCACGGGTGACTTAATAGGCACTCTCTCCGAGCACACGAATTCTGTAAACGTGGTTGCCATCAGTTCTGATGGGCAGAGATTTGCCAGTGGCAGTTCTGACAACACGATCAAAGTTTGGCAACTGTTAGCGATTTAGCAAGTATGAAAAGGACACATAAGATTAACCCGATAGAAAAGACAAAAGGAAACGATTAGAAGAAAAAAACTGGAAAATTGGGACTGTTTCACAATTTTTAGATCTCACTCTAGAACAATAGTCCAGACAAAATTTGAGCAGATTTTGAGGCTCAAACCCTTATTTTGCAGTGGACAAGATCTTTTTTCCAAGTCAGAAGCAGAGCTAACGTTGAAAAAATAGCTTGATCCTTGAACCATAAGCTCTGAAAGCTTTGTGGAATCGTTCAAAAAAATGTCTGGAGTATTGTTAAGTATTATTAGAACGTAAATACATCTCTTTGACCTGATTGCTCATGAAACCACACCCAAAAAAGATTTTAGGATTAAGCCGACACACATGCAAAAAGTGCAGGATGGACTGAAAACCCTGTTCCCATTCCTATTCGATCGGACGTATAAGCAAAGAAGTAGCATCTGGGTTTGACCCTATTAAGAATGGAAGCCACAATCGCATAACCTCCATCCCCGATCGCCGCGCTGATGACAATAACTATCGGTTCATGTGGTCTTGCATCAATTGCTGTGCTCTCGGCTTAAAGAGCAAGTAGAACAACGATTCGATATATCTAAACATATCCTCACGGTTTTCTTGAGACGTGTAGTTCCAGAAGCCGTAAATCTTGGCAAGAGATAGCAGTCGAGTCGTGTGAATCTTCCAGGTATAGGTGCTATAAACCCGATCGATGCCCCGTTTTGAAATCTCGTTCCAATAATTGAGGTTACGATCGCACTCATCTAAAAATTCTAGAATCACACTTGCACTCTCTGCTTGCTCAGTCGGATTAATATAGAATCCATTCACCGTATTTTGAATGATTTCTAACGGACCGCCAAAGCGAGTCGCAAAGGTTGGCAATCCGGTAATCATCGATTCTAATATGGTTAGACCAAAGGCTTCAAAAAGAGCGGGTTGCACAAAAATGCCTTGACGATCGGCAATCACTCGATAGACTTCTCCCGTATCGCTCTTTGACAACCGCGTTCCCAACCAGCGAATCTTGCCATGCAAATGGTATTGGTCAATCAACTGATAAAGCTTTTGAATTTGATCAATCTCTTCGCTATCGGTCGAGTCTTCAGTGCGAAGTTTTCCAGCGATTAAAATCAGATTACAGCGCTCTTGAAGGTCTTTGCTTTTGCCATAGGTTTCGACTAAGCCTGTCAGATTTTTAATGCGATCGAGCCGCGCCATTGAAAACAACGGACGTTTGTTGGGGTCATCTAATGTGCCATAAATTTGAGTCGGATCATCTTGCGTAAAGAGCATTTCTTCTAAACGGTCACGATCGCCCAACAGTCGATTGTCTTGACGCGTATACGGAAAAAACACACTCTCATTAACTCCGGGAGGCACCACGTTAAACTTGGGGCTAAATAGCTCAATACCACTCACCACATGATAGAGATCCGGCATCGTGAATGACTTGTAAGATTCATATTGTCCAACGCTTTCAGGGGTGCCAACAATTTCTTGATAGGTGCTGCTGATGATGAAGTTTGCCGCATTCATCGCGATTAAATCAGCCGTAAACTGAAGCGAGAAATGATAGGAGCTCTCTAAATCTTGCCAATAGAGATTACTAAACAGATACTTTGATTTTTCGAGCGCGTGAGCAATGTTGCACTGAGTTACTTTTAAGCGTCTTGCTAACAAAAACGCGACTAAATTTCCATCAGAATAGTTGCCGACAATTAAATCAGGAACGCCCTGAAACTCTGCTCGAAGTTCTTTTTCAGCATCAAGGGCAAACGTTTCTAGATAAGGCCAAATCTCAAATCGAGAGATCCAATTTTGGGTCAGTTTAGAATTAAACTCGCGAAATGGAACACGCAGAATCCAGGCATCTTTTGTGCCATAGATTTTTTCTAATCGCTGATTGCAGAGAGTGCCATCACTATTGGGAATCAGACGGGTCAACACCATCACTTTAGGATGAACCCTTAAAACGTCTAACCCTGCTAAGTCAAGATCTTCTTGAAGCTGATGTTCAAGGCTTTTTACCTGATCGAGAATGTAAACAACCTGTCCGCCTGTGTCGGGTCTGCCGAGTACGCCTTCTTGTCCAAACCATCCATGAGGCGACACTAAGACCACCTTAAATATCATCGGAATGCGTGAGATAAAGGCTTCGAGCGCCTGATAATCAGGGGAATCGATCAAGCGATCGAGCAATTCTAGCGTCTCTTGAACTCGATGAGCCGTATTGCCCCACCCTGGCTCAAATCCAAGATTTTGCAAGTCAAATCGAAAGCTTTGATAGGGAGAATCAGCGGGCTGATCGCTAACTAAACTTAATGCTTGTTTGACCCGATCGGACAACTGCTGCCGTGACTGAATTCGTTCATCAATCATCAACTGAGAGCCGCCATAGCGGTGCAATCTCAAAAAATTAAAGACCGAATCTTCTCCCTGGCTAGAGTCTTGAAACAGTTGGCTCGACAGATATCGGTTGAGAAACTCGACTCCTTTGCCGATGTTTTTAGGGTCACGAATAGTCGGTGAATAATCATAAAACGGTTGGAAATCGATTTCAAAGAGGTTGCCCTCTTGAGGATGGTAGTGATTGACGAAACGATCGCGCAAATCTAACAATTCTTGAGGGGTGATAGGCTCGATCGTCAGATCTTCTAATAGCCGATATGCCTCTTGTTGGGCAATTCGAGGGCGAATAATCATGCAGAGCGTTTCATTCACTAAGATGATTTCTTGAACATAATAAATCAGCTTACTGAGTCGCGACGATGTATGAAATTGCTCTGATTTCTGATAATTTTGACAATATTCGCTAAATGCGTGCAGGATTTCGTTTCGCAATAAATATTTTTTGTCAGACGTTCGCAAAAGACTCACAAACTGACGTAAATCCGTTTTTTCTTCAGTGTTAAGGACTGCTTGAAGGAGGTCTGACATAGCAACTTTTTTAGGGGATCAGCGGTCAGGGGGCAGCGTCCGGTTTTGCTATCCTGACAAACGACTTCAAGTGCTCACCCACTTACCAGCAATGATGCTAATTCTGATCTCACCCGCGATGTATCGTCCATAAGGCTGGAAAATCTTAGTAATGCAGCCTATTACTATGCAGATCTAAGCACTCAAATTCTTGTTCTACAATCGGAGGAGTTTGCTCAATTTAGAATTGAATTATGTCTCACTTCACGACAGTTAAAGTTCAGATCAGAAATGGCGAGACGCTGCACCAGGTTTTGAATGAATTGGGCTATAAAGTAGAGTGCGATCGCCCAGTGCGCGGCTATCAAGGCAACACGATCCAAGCCGACTATGTGATTCGACAGTCAAATGGCTATGATTTGGGGTTTCGGCGCAGTGGCGAAACCTATGATCTGATTGCTGATTTTTGGGGCGCAAAGGTTAACCAGCAAGAGTTTGTGAATGCTATCAGTCAAAAATATGCTCACAAAACGTTGATGAAAACCGCTCAAGAGCAGGGGTTTAACCTTGAGGAGGAAGAAGTGTTGAGCGACGGAACGGTGCGAGTAGTTGTCGGTCGCTGGGTATAGCGGTTAAGAATACTCTTTAAGGCGGGGCATCACTCCTAAGAGGACGAGGAGCGCGATCGTGACGATGGCGATCGTGCTTTTAATTTCAAATCCTTCTAGCTCTTGAGTGCCCTGATTAATCGCAGAGTTGAACGCTGTTTCATTCACGTCGTAAGCTTTTTGATTAGCTTTTCTAAGTTGATCAAATGCCCAATCCGATTCACCCGGATTGTTGCCGACACAAAGCGCGATCGCCTCTCGATAGTTTCCGCTTTGCTGGAGTTGACGAATTTGTTTGTCAATCTGGAGGTATTGAGACAGTGTAGAAAGGCTTTCGATGACGGCTTGTCGCTCACCTGGAAACGTAATATTGCTCAATTCTTCTCCTAGAAACCCTGTCAGCCCTGTAAGTTTAGTGTCTTGTTGAGCGAGTAGCGTAATTTGCTCAAGCGTCTGACCACTCGGAGGAGCCGCAATTTGGTTCAGTTTGTTGAAGAATGCTTGGTTATGAGTAGCTGCATTTCTAACATCTAATAAATAGCGGCTCTCGTCAGCATGGGCACCATAAGCAAGGGATCGAGCTTGACGCAGAGCGTGCATTGAGTCAAACGCATCTTCTTTAGCGCTTTTGAGGTGATTGGAAGCAGACAGCAGTGACCCGATCGTGTGCGCCAAAAACAGGAGCGCGATCGCCGTTGCAGACAGCAAAAAAGGATTCAAGGTGCGTCGAGTGCGCTGGCTGAGAAATAGCTGGAGCATCACCAAAATTCCGGTTAACCCTAGCATCACGATCGCGATCAAAAACAGCGATCGAGCAGAGGCAAATCGTTGCTCTCCATAGGTGCGATCGAGAACCTTGAGATTTGCTTGGTCTAAGCGATCGGCAGCAGGCAAAAGAGTGTTGTCTAGAATCTCAGCAGCCGACAAATAAGCGGCTAACGTTGCGGCTTGATCTCGACGGGCGTGAGCGTCTCGCGCTTGCTGAATCTTCGCAACATACTCACCGATTCCTAATTGCATGGTTTGAATCGGTTCGCGTTCTTCATCGTAAGTAATGTTATTGGCAGCCGCGATTAATCGTTCTGTAACCAATCTGTAGCGTTCGTTATAGCTTTGAATCGCCGTCCCATCTCTGTCTTTCTGGACGGGTTCTAGAAACGAACTCTGAGTATTACTAGACGGAACTAAGAACTCACTAGCAGCAAATGCATCCATTCCTGCCATACCATCTTTTAAGCGTTGAGCAGCAATAATACTGGGCGCTGTATCTTTACCCACAGTTTTGATTGCGTTGCGCTGCTCTTGTATTCCCACAATGGTGGTTATTAGCGATAATAAACCTACTCCCCATACGATACACAAACCACTTCTAATGATTTGCGGAGTCGTTAGTTTTTTGGTTGCTTTAGTGGCTTTCTGGGCGATGGTAGTCATGATTTAGGAAATAGTTTTACTGACTGATTAATGGTTTGAATGATAATTTTTGTCCAATGTCCGAGCGTGATCACGTCACCACTTTTAAGCGGCATATCAATCATTGGTTTGAGTTCAACTCCGTTAAGCTGCGTCCCATTTGATGACCCGATATCGCGCAGAGTCAACGTGCCATCTGACTGACGATCGAGGAGAGCATGACGATGAGAAACTGCATCGTCTAAATCCAGTGCGATCTCTGGGTAAACGGCTCTCACTTGGCTGGTGCGACCGATCAGATGAGTCGATTTGTCGAGGCAAATCGTGATCGGAGTTGCGTCGGCTGGCGGTTTGGGGCTGTCGGGGTGACGCAGTGAGGGGTCGATCGTCACCACAACTTCCCATTCACGAGGGGCTGCTTCCTGTTTCGTTGTGACGGTCTCAAGAGGGGTCACGACTTCGGGCACAACGGGCTGCACGATCGGCAGTTCTCCATGGGCTTGGGTCACAAAGTTATAGCCGCAAATCTCGCAAAACTTGCCACTGTGGAGTTCGTGAAGGGCACTGCAATCGGGGCATAGTTGCGCGGCGATCTCAGAAATGGCAGGCGCGATCGCGGCGGAAGGGCTGCCAATTTTCGCGCCGCACTCTGAGCAATAATCAGACTCGCTAGATTGGTGACCTTTGGGGCAGAGATAGGTAGACATAGTAATGAATTATGACTTAGGAATGCGCGTGGTTTTGGTTGATCGGGTTTCCAATGCCATTTCATCTTCTTTAGCGATCGCTTTTTTCAGTCGCACGGTTCCGGTAGGCGCGTCCTCGATCTCTACCACGGTTCGCAGCAGTTTAGCGGTGGCTTCGTTACCGGATTCATGGGCGATTTTAACGGCTCGTCCCAGTTTGGCGGTGGCAACTTCAACGTTGCCACGATTACGAGCGTCTAACCCTTCTTGAATGGTTTGAGCGAGTTCGGCTTGCCCCGTGTAGTGAGCGACGCGACGATCGATCTTGGTAGATTTGGCATCGTCATCCGTCCAAACCGCCAGAATTCGGGCTTCGGCAATTTTGGTTTCGGTGCCGTTGATCGCGCAGATCAGACTTGCCCGACCTGCCAGCATCTCATCGCCTACATTGCCCGGATTGACCTCAATGCAGAAGTGATAATCCCGCGATTCGCCTTTGCCCCATGCTCCAGTCGGGTAGTCTACCACCTGTGGCTTCGCGGATGGTTTAGCCCGATCGGTGAGATCGACAATATCAGGACTGACCTGTTTGCAGAAAAGAATTTTGGCTCCTTGAGGAGTCCACAACCGCATCGAGACATCGCTGATGTTTTTGCTCATTGCTTGCTGCAAAATCGTTTGAAAATCAGCTTCAATCTTGAAGGCATCGGCGATGATGTCAGTGGTGCCAAGGAGTTTGCTAGAAATGCGTTTGAGTTGGGCAACACGCCAATCTGTTCCGACTCCTCGACAGTCGCATTGAAACACCCTCTCACAGCTTTGCAGTGCTAGATTAAATGCTTTTTCATCCGACTCGTCATTCTGTCCGTCAGTCAATAATAATGCTTGCCGAATGGCACTTGGCATGTGCTGAAATTGTTTGAGCGCAGCATTCAGCCACGTTGAAATTAGCGTTCCGCCACCTGCCTCGATCGCGCGAATATTGACGATCGCTTGCTGTTTGCTCTCAGGGGTTGCTTGCGTTAAAGGAACAACTAACCGTGCCTGAGTTGCCCCCGTAACAATGAAGAAATGGGCATCTTCTGGGAGCAGATTAACCACTTTGATCATGGCATCTTTTGCTGAGCGAATTTTTTGTCCGCCCATTGAGCCTGATGTGTCGCAGATGATCCCAAACAATCGCTCTCCTGAGACACTGCTTGAGATTTCTGTGTTCTCGCCAGCATTCACAGTCATGATCGCATGAACTTCTCTCGATCCTTGCGGCAAGAATTGATTTTGAAAGACTTCGGCGGTGAATTGAGTAGACATAGATTTAGTTCAATGAAGGGTGACTGAATAATGCAACCGTGATATTATCGTGTCCACCTTGCGATCGGGCAAACTCCACTAGCGATCTCGAAACCGTGACCGCATCCGTTCCCAAACTCTTTTGCACCAATTCCTGAATCTGTTGAGCTTCGGGCACATAATTCCATAATCCGTCGCTGCAAAGTAGCAGATAGCCAGATCCCGGAAGTGAGAAACGGACGATCGAGGGAACAGTGTCGTCTTGAGCATCGGCTCCCAGCCAACGAGTGATCGCGTGGGCTTGCGGAGAGTGATTTGCCTCGGCTGCGGTCATTTTGCCAGAGGCGATCGCGTCATTGACCCAGGAGTGATCGTGCGTCAACTGATGAGATCCGTTGTCAGAAATCCAGTAAGCGCGACTGTCACCCAGCCAGACGATCGTGGCAATCCCATTTTGTACGACTGCCGCCACTAATGTGGTAGACGGTGGCTCAGTGTCAGACTGACCTTCAGAAAGGCGACTAACCTCCAATCTCGCAGTGTCTATCGCCGATCGCAGTGCAGACTCCGGAGAGGCTCCGGTTTGCAGGGCGGCTGCTAAGGTCGAACACGCACTTTTAGCAGCAGCTTGAGCCGCGAGTTCGGGATGATGAGAACTGGATACGCCATCACAAACGATGAGAATTTCAGCAGTTCCGATCGTTTGTAGTGCCAGGAAATCTTCGTTTTGATGATGTCTGAGTCCCCGATCGCTGACTCCTGCCAACTTTGGATTGAGCATCACCTCAACCCGATCGCCCTCTCTTGCCTCTTGACGAAACCCACACTGACCGCAGAAACCGTCTGGGTCGATCGTGTCAGACGACGCACCACATTTTTCACATCCTGGAGAGGCATTTTTCTCGGTTAAAGCCGTGCCGCATTCCTCGCAAAACTGGTCAGTTGGCAAAACGGGTGTTTCACACTGCGGGCATTGAGTCGGTGGCATAGTGATCAAAATAGACTCCTCGGTCTGACTCGATTAGCTTCATCGACGAGCCGAATTTTTTCATCTCCGGTTGCCAGATGTGCCAGATTACGCAAGGCATTTTCGAGTCCTTTTCTGATTTTGGGTTCCTCTAAAGGTTGACCGAGAATCGCGATCGCTGACGTGGCCGGAATAGCTTTCGTCATGACTAAATGTAGAGCCGTTTCGAGGACTTGTTGGGTAAGGCGATGTCGATCTACGCCATCCAGCGTTAAGGCTTCGATCGCCACAGAAGCCGCTCTTAACTCTTGGGCACCGGGGGCACCGCGATCGCGATTGATCAGCGTCCGGGCAACTTCGACCCGCGATCGCGTAAACAAACTGGATGATTGTGGCACTCGCTCTAAGGCAGCAACGGCTTCTTTACGATCGCCTCTAGCACACAAACATCGCGCTAACCCAAATGCAGCCGAGACATAGCTGGGATCGGTGCGAGACACCAAATCATACATCTTGATGGCTAAGGGATAATTTTTGGCTTGCTCGGCAGATAAAGCTAACGCGAGTTTTGGTGCTAACTCACCGGGTAAGTCAAAATAAACCTGGTCGAAGGCTGCCTGAGCCTCTTTGAATTTGCCTTGCGCCATCAACAATCGACCTCGATACCACAGCACTCGCCAGTCCCACGGGTCTTTGGCTTCAACTTCGACTAGGCATTTCTCAGCTTGAGGATAATTAACTCCAATCAGGCTATTCGCTAATCGTAAAAGCGCTTCTGTTGAGTTGGGAAACTGTTTAACGACTTGTGATAAATTCTCGATTCGATGGTTATTATCTGCAATCGCGCTGGCATTCATCACAGCATTAAACCCTGAATCGGTCGCATCTAACAAAGGAATCGGTAATTGCTCATCACTTGCCTTAATCGGTGCAGCGTCACTACTATTCGTCAACGCTAACCGATCGCCATTAAATAAATTGCTAGACGTAGGGCGCGGAACATTCGTCTCTAACGCCACTATTTCTCGCAGCACACCCAATAGCTGATCTGCCATCTCATCGGCAGTCTGCAAGCGATCATCGGGATTCTCAGCCGTCGCCTTAATGAGAAATCGATAGAGGGATTCGTGTTGCGCGAAAATCGGATCTTCATCTGCATTCGGCAAGGTGAAAAGATGCTCTTTGCTGAAGCCTTTGATATTGGTGATTAACACTGCTAACGTACGGGCAACGGTGAATAAATCAGAGGCGATCGTCGGACCTTCTCCCGCTTCGGGCGCAGTGTAGCCAACCGTGCCATAAATATCGCCATTGGGGTCATCAATGCGCCGCACCCCGCCCAAGTCAATCAGCTTGACATCGCCGCCTTCTAACATCACGTTGTCGGGCTTAAAGTCACAATAGACCAACCCCAACTGATGCAGATAAGCAAACGCACTCAGAATGCGATGGATGTAGGCGATCGCCTCGGTGACAGGCAGCACGCCTCGCTGTTTGCGAAGATCTTTGAGCGTTTGCCCGCCGACATACTCCATGATGATGAAGCCTTCGGTGCCGTGATTGACGAAGTTATAGATGCCCACAATATTCGGGTGTTTGACCACCGCGAGAAACTGGCGTTCTGCAACGGCAACGGCTGCACTGGCGGCATCTTCGCTGTTGAGCAACCCTTTGAGAACCACATAGCGAGACAGTGTTTTGTCAAAGCCTAGATAGATCCAGCCCAAACCGCCGTAAGCGATCGCACCTTTGACTTCATATTGACCTGCGATTACATCTCCCGGTTTCAGAGTGGCGATAAAGGAATATTTCTGCCCACATTTACTGCAAAAGCCTTTTTCTCGTTTGAGAGGGTTGTTGCAGTTGCCGCAAGCGCGTTTGTTTTCAGGCACTTTGGCTTCGATCAGAATTGCTTTTTCTGGCTCTGTAGAGGGCAATTCGGGAATCGAAATTAAGCCTGCGCCGAGTTGTCTACGAGTGCTGCGCGCCGATGTGGAGTGAGTGCGCCGCGATCCTTTAGATGCTCGTGTCAGGGGAGACGATCCTGTTCCAGTCGTGACGGGGGCGCTTCGTGCCGTAACTCTCGCACTGGGTTGAGGGCGCGTGCCGGATGTCGCGATTGCTGCCAGTCCGCAAACGTCGCAGTAACCATCTTCGAGAGTGCCCGTGCAGTGATTTCGAGTGCAGCGCACAAGTTCCTTGCCCCGGAGGGGTTCGCCGTTCATCTAAAAACTCCTGTGAGGAGAAGGCTAATGACCATTGAGACGTTTTTCATAGTGGGAGACTACTGCGATCGCGGCATCTAACGGGGTGGGACGGGTGTAGAGAAGCTGTTTAGCTTGGGCGGCAAGTTCGACCAGAGTGGCATCTTCAGAAAGTCCTCGTGCAAGGGCTTTGGCTTTCAGAGCATCCAATCGTCCACGTAACTCACGGCGAGTTTCGAGGGGTTTAATATTGGCTGAGTATGCCCGTTTTTCGGATGCTAGAGACGATCGCAGTTGAGTCATCCAATTTTCTAGACCAATCAACACGGGGTTGACGAGTCCTTCGGTCGATTTGGCTTCGAGGCGAGTCAGCCATTGGTTGAGAGCCGCGAGATGCTCTGAGGCGATCGGAGCTTGTAGTAAAGAGTGATCCACGACTTTTTCCTGGCTTTCCGCAAAGGCTGCTAAATTTTGTTGGTGGAGTGCTTGCAACTGATTGAATAAAGTATGGGCGATCGTCAGTCTTTCTCGCACTTGTCCCTGTTGTTGAACTCCTTGCTGAACAGCATTTTTAGCGCGTGCAATCAACGGCTGAATGGTCTGCTCAAACTCTGCACTCACTCCTAATGGATCGGACTGAATGCGATCACGTAAGGCAACGATCGCATGATGCGCCTGCACCAATTCTCGTAAAGAACCCTGATCGATCAAATCGGCAGACTGCTGAAGCGATCGCATCTCTGTCTCGGCATCGATCAGCATCGAGTCTAGTGTTAACCACGCGGCATCAACCGCTAACACCGTATCTCTCGCGGGTTGAAATCTCTGCGTCATCATCGACAACAACTGAGCAGGCGCGATCGTCGTCGTCGTTTCGGCAGCAGTCAGTAAATCTCGGTGAGCGAAAGGCGTTTGCACCACCGATAGCTGAATCGAAGCGCCCGTCAGCAGAGTCTCGATTTCTTGCAGCGCTTTTTCTGACCCCAAAAATCGAGACACTTGTTTGCGAAGGTGATTGGCTTGCTCGATCGGTTTGACCAGCAAATCAAACTGCTGAAATAAATCATTGATCGTCTCTAATGCTGGGGTGACTTGCGTTGCAGTCACTCCGGTTAAATGGATGTTTGAGACTCCAAGCGCACCTGATAATTGTTGGTAGGTGGGCAAATCTTGAAGGTCAATCAGATTTTGACTGACCAAATTAACTTTCTGCTTCCAGTCATTGAGAAGTTGGTCAACGTGTTCGATCGTAATCATTAATCCATTAGCCATTAGATATTCAACATGAATAGTTAGAACCTATCTGCAAACTCTTGGAGATCTCCCCAACCCCTTAAAAAGGCTACTGTATACACACAAGTCTTCCTGATCCCGTCATCGCCGAGATCTTCGCCCCCTAAATCCCCCATTCTGGGGGACTTTGAGCCAGAAAGAGGGTCAAAGTTCAAGATATTGCTCAGGGTCAAAGTCCCCTAAATTAGGGGGATTTAGGGGGATTTAGGGGGCTGAAACGAAGTGCTCAACGATTTGTGTGTACACGGTAGCTTAAAAAGGGGAGAAATATCTTCAAAGTCCCCCTTTTTTAAGAGAGATTGAGGGGGATCTTAACCATTCTCAACGACATCAATTCAGTTCATAAATAGCTCCTTAGAGAAACCGCAATCGCACAAAACTCGCAAAACTCACAACCGTTGCCAAGATTTGCTGCAAGTTAGGAGCTGTTGCGAGTCGCTCTCGAAGTTGCTGCATTTGCTTCACATCGTCTGAGGTGCAGATGACGTTGTGTTTGAGAATGGCTAGTTTTGCTTGAGAAAAAGCACTCATTGCCTGATCAAGCTGCTCTTTAAGCTGCACCTGTTCATCAAACTCTGCCTCCATGTAGTGGACGTTCAAATCATTCATTAAATCAGATGCGTGTTGCAGAAATAGATCATTAGGGTCAGACATAGAGCGATTAGGTGATTTTATCGATTTCGGTTAGTAGGCGGAAGCGACACGGGCAAACTGACCTGGATCTGAGTGCGACTGGCGGCGGCAGTGTTGGCACGATCGAGCAGCGTTTTTGTCACGCCACTCCACAGAGGATCAGACTCAATCTGAGCGACCAGATTCGTTGCCTTGGCTCTAACCTCACTGTAATCGCGACCTGTAAATGCAGCCGCCGTCGTGAGAATTCTGGGAATCAGGGCATTGAGTTGACCGACCTCTAAATCGTCATAGTGATTGGCGACTTCGACGACTTCTTTGCCGATCGTGGCGGCTTTTGTGCACTGGGCAACGGTCGTTTCAAGTAATTTTTGTTCCTCCTGTTTGGTCTGCTGCCATTCATTCATCAGTTCTCCCGCCTGATTTTCGAGATCTGATTTGCGTTGGTTCATCTCTTGCAGCGTTTCACTCCCGTCGGAGATTCCGGCTTCTCTGGCTTTGAGACGAGGCAGCAGCGTTTGATAATCTTGCCGAACTTTCTTGAGTTTGACGATCGTTCTCGATCGATATTGTCCTAGAACTGGCGGATTTTTAGTAATCGCGTCCGCTAGCAGTGCCATTTGCACGGTGAGCGTTCTCGCATATTCGGCAGACTGTTTGGCTTCAGCTTGGCTGATTAATGTGCCGCTATCTAGCTTGTCAAAAATTGAGGCAAAACCATCATATTGGCTCCGCAAATCGACGATAAAATCATCCCACTCGGCAACATTGGGCGGCTTAAATGGGTCGATCGCCAGATCAATCACGGCACTATTGAGATCGACTTTAGAGTTGAGCACCCGCGAGATAAATCCCTGACGAATCTCAGCTTGCGATCGCGGAGGCGCTTCTAACTCTCGCTGTCGCATCTGGTCAATGGCATCGATCGCCGCCAGAGATTCAGTTCTAAACTGCACGGCGGCTCCTTGCAGTGCCCGCGCTTTTTCAATGCTGCAACCACCGAGACTGAGACTAGCAATTAAAACAACCCAGATGATTTTAGAGTTCGGATTGCGGATTGTAAATGAGGATGATAGCTGGGTCACGCTTGCCTTATTCTCCGGTGATATGCACGACTAATTCGCGGTGGTGATTGCGCTGCCGATGCTCCCAGACATAGATGCCCTGCCAGGTGCCCAACAGCAACCGACCTTGAGCGATCGGAATCTGCTCAGACGTGTGAGTGAGAACAGTACGAATGTGGGCGGGCATATCGTCGGCACCCTCAGCGCTGTGAATATAGGCTTCCCATTCTGGGACAAGTTTAGAGAAAAAGTTCTCTAAATCTTTCAACACGTCGGGGTCAGCGTTTTCCTGAATGATCAGACTGGCGGAGGTGTGGCGCAGAAATAAATGACAGATGCCTGTTTTAATGCCTGACTCGGTGACGATCGCCTGAATTTTTTGAGTAATTCTCAGCAGAGCTTTACCAGAAGTCGGAATCGTCAGAATTTTTTGATATTGGGACATAGAAGCAATTTTTAACGTAATTCTCAAACTGTAGTTGAAAACAATCCTGCGCCGATCCTTACTGGTTTGGCATTAGATAATCGATCGCCGCTTGAGCGATTGTGTGATTACCGTCTTTAGACAGTGACGCAGACAGCCGAGGCTCATGAAGCGGGTGCTGTAAAAACTCCCAATCTCCCTGAAAAAAGTCAACCGGAGAAAGAATTTGGTGATGGGCGTAGTTTTGGATGCCTTCGAGCAAAACGGGAGCCTCGGCAAAACCTTCGCGAGTCAGGGACACGATCGGTAAATCGAGCCGACACGCCTCAGAGAATGTGCTGTATCCCGGCTTAGAAATTAGGCGACCGCAGAGGGGCATAAAGTCTACGGGGCGGTAAAAGCGATCGTCCACTCTCAGCAAATTTGGCAATTCAGGCGCACTCAAGTCAAAGCAGATAAACATCCAATCAGGAAACTTCTGCACATTTTCGTAGGGAATGCGATCGAGTCCCAATCCGCCAAAGGTCATCAGCGCAATTTTTTCTTTCGGGGTTTCAGTTAAGTTAAATTTTGCCTTCAGTTCCGCCAAATCAAAGCGAGGATTCACCCCCGTCAACCCGGTATCGACGATCGTCGGAAATGCCCCCATCGGCTCGTGAAAGGGTAAACGAAATAAGCGATCGCACTGACTAAAACACTCGCCAATCCAGTCTGCCATTTCAATAAATTCGTCGCCCCAAGCTCGATAGATGAAATCCCAGCCAAAGTTGCCCATCATCCAACCCGGAACACCCGCAGCTTTGGCGATCGGAGCCGCTAACGGTGGAATGTCTGCCAGCACTAAACCGACGCGGTTTTGTTTGATAAAGTTGACCTCAGAGGCAATCAGCGATCGTTGATTGGCTTTAATCTCTCTCAGTTTCTCTAACGTCGCGGCTGTGTCCATCGTCAGGCTATCGGACTGCACCACGCCCACATCAAACCCGCGAGGACGGTGAATAAAATCACCGGAAATATAAGCTTCTAGGAGCGATCGGGGTGCAGTCGTTGCTAAAATCAGCAAAATGTCTGGACACAGTTCTTGAATTTTGGCGGCAACCGAAGCGGCGCGGGTGGCGTGCCCAAATCCATGATTGGTGATGGCAATGTAGAGAATGGGTTGAGGCATACGGTACAAATGAGGGTTCAGGTTAAGCACGGTCGAGGCATCAACTAAATTTTAATTGTAGGCTGCTCACCTGGATTCTCTTTAGAACTCCTTAATCGCTTTTACTAATCGATTGATCTCAGCTTCGATAGTGAAATAGTGAACGCAAGCGCGAACGCAATCAGAATCGAGAATGGTACGCACAAAAATTCCTTTGCTTTCCAATGTCTGAACGAGTGAATTGTGGGTGCCGCTCTCTAGCTGAAATGAGACTAAACCCGCTTCTGGAGCAGTCGATCGCAGACATTTCACGTTTGGCAAGCCTCTTAAACGCTGCCATAAATCAGCGCTCCGATCGCAGACTTGCTGATAGCGTTCTGCGATGGTGCTGTAGGTTGACTGAAGGGCGATCGCGTCTCTTAATCCGGCGTAAAGGGGCACGGCTGACGTGGCAATCTCATAGCGTCGTCCGTCGGGTTGCCATCCGGTTGGTGTGCCAGCCGAATTGGTCGTGATGCTGCGCCAGCCGATAAAGGTCGGAGCCAAACTTTCTCGCGCTTCTGGACGGACATAAAGCCCGCCGACTCCTGCCGGACCGCACCACCATTTATGCCCTGTAAAGGCGTAGAAGTCAGCTCCCAACTCGGTGAGATTGAGGGGCAACACGCCCACCGATTGAGCAGCATCCACAAGAATTCTGACGGGATGGTGACTGGGATAGGTTTGACAGGCAGACACGATCGCCGCTAACGGCAAAACTTGTCCCGTGTTCCAAAGAATGTGGCTAAGGACAACGAGACGAGTCTGAGGACGCAAATGCTCTGTGATCACCGCTACTGGATCGCCCTCATTCAGAGTCGCTTTTAACGGACACATCGACACCTCGATCTTAAATCGACGCTGAATCTCTTGCGCTGCCGCCACAATTCCAGGATGCTCACAGTCGGTCAGCAGCATGTGATCGCCCTCGTTCCAGTCAATGCCCCAAAGGGCAATATTACAGCCCACTGAGACATCCTCAGTGAGCGTGATCGTCTCGGCTGGAGCATTTAACTCTGTGGCGATCGCCAGTCTCGTCTGTTTCGCTTCTTCCCCCATCCAGATATTGACCGCGCTCGAAAAGGGACCCATTTTTTGTAAAGATTCTTGAGCCTGGTTAATGGCATTGATCGTCGATCGAGCCATCGGACCTTGCCCGCCATAGTTAAAGTAAGCGGCATTTTCTAAGTAAGGAAAGTGCTGCCGATGCTGTTCTAATTGCATATTTTGTGTAGAAACGCTGACCATAGTGCATCTTGCTCGAAGTTAAGGGATCGGGTGATCGGCTGGAGAGAAGTTCAACTCGTAAACCTCTCTTGACAGATGACAAATAATGGTTATGCAGTGAGTCCAATTTCTTGTTAGCGTATAGCTATGTTGCTGACTGCCGACCTTCTCCTCAATTATCAACGGTGTAGCCGTCGAGCGTTTCTCGATTTATATGGAGATCTCAATCAACGAGATGCTCCTAATGACTATTTGCTGAAATTAATTCAAGACAGCATCGCCAATCATCAGCAAATTTTGACGGGCGAAACATATCAAAAACCAAGTTATCGATCGGGCGATTGGGCAGCCGGAGCCGCCGCAACTCTAGAATTAATGCGCCAAGGAGTCGATCAGATCTATCAGCCTGTTTTACTCACTGAGCAGGATGGTGTGACGCTGATCAGCGTTCCTGATCTGTTGACTAAACAGCCCGGAGAATCGGTGTTTGGCGACTGGATCTATGTGCCAACTGAGATCAAGTTGAGCAAACGCCCCAAGCAAGAATATCAAATCATTGTTGCCTACCATGTTAAGGTGTTAGCCGCCGTACAAGAGGCGTGGGGTGAAACGGCGTGGCTGCTGTTGCGAGGTAAAGGCTACTACGAGGTCGATTTGTGGGAGGCGATTCCTCGCATGGAGGCGATTTTAGACGAGTGTCTCACCACCTTGAAAAATGATCAGGAGCCAGAGGTATTTATCTCTCGCAGTCGCTGTAGTTTGTGTCACTGGTATGGTCACTGTTATGCGATCGCCAAAGCTGACCAGCATCTTTCTCTGCTTCCCGGTGTCACGCCCAGCCGCTATCTTCAACTCCAAGCGTTGAACTTGACCACATTGGAATCGCTCGCAGATCTGCACCCAAATCAACTAGAACACCTGGCTGGATTTGGCGGTGAGGCGGCTCGAAAGTTGGTACGTCAAGCGCAATCCACAACACAAAACCGCGCTTTGTTGGGAGAAAGTCACGCCGCGTTGCCCGACTCAGAACCGCAAAACGGGCACAAACCGATTCATCGCAGTCAGGATTTCTTTATTCCCACAGCCCCGATCGAGCTTTATTTTGACATCGAAGCCGAGCCATCGCTCAATCTGATTTATTTGCATGGCGTGTTGGTCGTCGATCGCCCGAACCAAACTCAAGTCTTCCATCCCCTACTGGCAGATAAACCGGAAGACGAATCAAAAATCTGGCAAGAATTTCTTGACCTTGTATGGGCGTATCCAGATGCGCCCATTTTTCATTTTTGCCCCTATGAAGTGCAAACTGTGGGACGACTTGCCGAACTGTATGGCACGCCCAGAGAACGGATTACGCCACTGTTATCGCGCTTCGTCGATTTGCACGATCGGGTTACAAAATCAGTAACGCTGCCCGTCGAAAGCTATGCGCTCAAGCATATTGCTCGCTGGTTAGGGTTTGATTGGCGAGATTCTAGCGCCAACGGTGCCCAATCGATTTATTGGTATGCTCAATGGCTGGCGACGGGCGATCGAGCGTTTCTCGACTCGATCGTGATTTATAACGAAGACGATTGTCGGGCGACCTATCACATCAAAGAATGGCTGACAGAATTTTTTGAGAGTCAAAATAGTCACTAGCTTAATCCTCGCTTGCCCCAAGCCATCAATAACATTGCCGTAGTTTTTCACTACCTCGGCGAGAAAGCCAACGCAGCAGCCTTGTTTGAAAAAGCTGCTGACTATTGAAAACGCGCCATTAGTCTGGCTCCCAACCACTATATCGAAGCTCAAAATCGGCTCAAGACCACCGGGCGATCGAGGTCAGCAATGGGGTGCGCGTCGATCAGCAGCCCTATCCTCGTGAATACATTTTGAACGGTACGCTCGATCGAGAAGGGGAATTCTTCAGAGTGCCGAAGATTGTCACGGGAGGCTAGCTACAACACTCGCAGCACACTGGCAACTTTTGCAACGGTGGTCATGCGTTGAATCTCATCAAGCGCCGTGCGGAAATTGCCTTCTCGAACATCGTGAGTGACGACCACAATTTCAGCCAGTCCGTCCCGGAGTCCAGCTTGCACGACAGACTCTAGGCTGACTTCGTGATCACCAAAACAGGTGCCCAGTTTGCCGATCACACCTGGATAATCTTGAGTTAGGAATCGGGCATAAAATCGGGTCACAAGCTCTGACATAGGCGCGATCGTGCAGTAGTGCTGATGCGAACACGCTAATAAGGGATCGAGTATCGGGGGGACATCGGATTGAGTGATCTGCCCCCGTCCGACTTTCAAGATCGCCGCAATGTTGAGAATATCAGAAACCACCGCGCTAGCAGTCGGACCGGCACCCGCGCCGCGCCCAAAAAACATCACCTGCCCGATCGGATCTCCCTCAATTAAAATCGCGTTATAAACATCATTCACACTCGCGAGCGGATGGGTTTTAGGAACGAGAGTCGGATGCACTCTTACCTGCAATTGCTCGTCGGATTCGCGTTTGGCGATCGCCAATAGCTTGATCACAAATCCCAGCTTTTCTGCATAGGCAATCTCTGCTGCACCTACCTGTCGAATGCCTTCACAGTAGACTTCCGAAAGTTTGATGCGTCCACTAAAGGCTAGAGACGCGAGAATCGCAATCTTATCGGCGGCATCTAAGCCATCGACATCTGCTGTCGGGTCGGCTTCGGCATAACCAAGCTGTTGAGCGTCTGCCAAAATTTCGCCAAATTCGCCGCCCTCTGTTTGCATCCGGGTGAGGATGTAGTTGGTGGTGCCATTCACGATGCCTGTAACAGTGTTGATGCGATTGGCACACAGTGATTGTTTGAGCGGCTCAATCACCGGAATCCCGCCCCCAACAGCGGCTTCTAGTAAAACGTAGACTCCCGCTTCTGAGGCTGCTGTAAAGATTTCGTCGCCAAATCGCGCGATCGCCGCCTTATTTGCTGTCACGACATGTTTTTTGTGGGCGATCGCTTTGAGAATTAGCGATCGTGCAGGTTCTAAACCGCCTATAACTTCGACGATAATGTCGATTTCGGGGTCAGTGACGATCGCGTCTAAATCTGT
This sequence comes from Phormidesmis sp., assembly GCA_965277365.1. Taxonomy (GTDB): domain Bacteria; phylum Cyanobacteriota; class Cyanobacteriia; order Leptolyngbyales; family Leptolyngbyaceae; genus Phormidesmis_A. The sequence continues at coordinate 1,284,301 of CBDICO010000013.1, forward strand.
GGTGAGCAGGTCTGGGGATAGGGGTAGCGATCGAGCTTTGTCGAGCGATCGGACTCCTACTTTATGAATGACTAGCTCTTGCAGTAAGGGATGCCGTTGAGCCGGGTCACGCAAAATCTCAACGGTTCCGGTGCCAACGGTTCCCAAGCCAAGTAAACCAACTTTAAACGCCACAGTGATGTCCTACTACAACCGTTACCCATTTTAGAATTGTATGGGTGCGATCGGTGATTTTTGAGGAATAGACGACTAGGTAAGATTTTGAGAATGTCCACATTGCTTACAATAAGGTAGACTTTTGTAAGTCAAATTATGACAATTGGGACACTCGGCATATTGAGAATAACCACAGTGAGGACAGTGAAGATCAGAGTGTCGGACTTTTCTTGCACATTGTAGACACTCTGATTTTTGAATTCTAGTTGCCGCCTGATTTTTAGGATTGAATGCGAACTTTTGAAAGAACTTGATAATTCCAAATCCAACCAGTGGAATAATCAGAATATAGATGTAACTAATCAGAAACAGTAGTCCACCAAACAAAGCACTGATAATTCCAACAAAAAATTCAAATAGTGCGCCGACTTGCAGGAATTCAAAGACTTTGAAGATTAGTGGAATGAAGAAGATCACCAACAAATGCCAGCTAATCAACGCGATCAGTCCATAGCCTTTGCGGTGAGCAAACCGATAGACAGACCAGGCAACAGCAATGAGCGGCAACAAAAAGAGAGCTTGAAACGCGAACTGAATGCTGGGATACCAAAAAGACGCTTGCTGATAGCCTTTTTCAACATCTCTAAAACTTTGACGATCGTTCAAAAAAGCAATAAAACTAGCGCTCTCTGGCTTGGCAATCAGTTGAGTTTTAAGGGCAGACGTTTCTGTTTTGAGCGTGGAAATCGTGCGGTTATTTTGATCTAGCTCCTGTTTCGCCTTCTCAGCCGCGACTTGATTGATCGATTGTCCAGGAGCCTGCCCTGCAATTTTCTCTAACAGCGTTGAGTCATATTGAGCGCGAATTTTGCGATTAGCTTCCTCGATCGAGCTAACACTATTTTGGTTTTGATCAATCAGATTGACTGTCTTTTGATTTTCGGGAGTTTTGATTTTGTCTTGATAATCTGCATACTTTAAACACGTTTCAGAAACGTTGCCTAAATGTCCGACTTCAGCCTGCCGATAGCTTTGCCGAAAACTAGACGAATTAGGAGACGTGAAAGTATTACTAATCGTGTTATATTCTTTATCTTTATTGGTTTCAGTCTGATAACTTTTCCAATCAGAATAACAAGGATAGGCTTCCGACGGCGCAAGATACCAGCCACTAATATCATTGAGTCCTGAAAAGACATTAAATAAGATGAACAAATCAATCAAAATGAGAACAATTAAGCTCACTTTGTTGAGAGGTTCGTTATTAATGGTGCGAGATCGGTTAAAAAATCGATTCAAAAGCCGACGAATTCTGCTAAACATAGTATTTATAGTCACTCGACTTCACGATCGAGCCATAATGTTAATTCTTTGAGCACAGCATATCTGACACCACCCTTATAAGATGTGTGGGGCGTTGACTCTTTTGAGATTGGCACAAGTCAAAACTCGTTATCACAGGTGACCTATGAAAACAAAAATCCCCGAATTTCAAAGAGTTCGAGGATCGATAAAGTGATGAAATTTGCTTTAGTCCACTAATTTAATTTGAGAACATCCCTGCGCCCATTCCTGCATTGCCTTCAGACCTAACGGTGAGGTGAGGTTATAGTGAAGCGGCGTGATCGTGATGTAATGGTTGCGATTTGCCTGCACGTCAGTCAGAACATCATCTGGCACATGAAGATCTTCTACGTCTTCAAGCAATTCCCCTGCCAGCCAATAGTATGTCTTGCCTCTCGGATCTGCTCGTTTCTCAAAGACATCAATATAGCGACGAATGCCTTGACGAGTAATCATCGCACCTTTAATCTCAGATGCGGCAATCGCCGGAACATTGACGTTCAGCAACGTTAATGGCAAAGGTTGCTCTTTTAACTGTCGAACGAGAGAACACGCAAAATCAGCCGCCGTTTGAAATTCATGAAACTTATGGTTTGTCAAACTAAACGCAATGCTAGGAATTCCTTCGAGCACGCCTTCCATCGCGGCTGAAACGGTGCCTGAATATAGAACATCGGTGCCCAGATTTGCGCCATGATTAATGCCCGACAACACAAAGTCAGGAGGACTGTCTAACAGCGCCCAGAGAGCCAGCTTCACGCAATCTGAGGGCGTTCCTGAACACGCCCAGGCTTTGATCGATGGGTGAAAAATCGACTCAATCACGTCGGCTCTAATCGGTTGATGGAGGGTGAGTCCGTGTCCGGTGGCAGAGCGCTCACGATCGGGGCACACCACCGTTACGTTATGCCCCGCGTTTGCCAGGGTGTTTGCCAAAGTCCGAATGCCCAAAGCATAAACACCATCGTCGTTGCTGATCAGGAGTTTCATCGAATCAACTAAACTAATAAAATAAATTGACTTTACGCTGTATTGCGTCCCTCTATCCTTTCTTAGTATGACTGCTCAGACGATCGAACTTGAATCTCAATTAGATGCAATCCGGCAAGAAGCCCAAGCCGCCATTGCTGCGACCGAAACGCTTGACCAACTAGAGCAACTCCGCGTCAAATATCTCGGTAAAAAAGGACCGATTCCGCAAGTGCTAGGTGGCATGGGCAAACTCGACCCGGCAGAGCGTCCGCGCGTCGGTGCCCGTGCCAATGAGGTCAAAGAAGCGATTCAGGGCGACCTCGATCGGACGCGCACCGCTCTGCAATCGGCTCAGATTCAAGTGCAATTAGAGGCAGAGACGATCGACGTGACGATGCCGGGAGTGTTTCGTCCTCAAGGTCGAGTCCACCCGTTGAATGGCACGATCGACCAGGTGCTCGATATCTTCGTCGGCATGGGTTACACCGTTGCCGAAGGTCCTGAAATGGAGACCGATTACTACAACTTTGAGGCGCTGAATTTCTTGCCCGACCATCCGGCACGAGATATGCAGGATACGCTTTACTTACCCGATGGTAACTTGCTGAGAACCCATACCTCAACGGTGCAAATCCGCTACATGGAGAACAACGATCCGCCGATTCGGATTGCAGTGCCCGGTCGGGTCTATCGTCGCGATACCGTGGATGCCACCCACTCCGCCGTGTTTAATCAGATCGAAATTTTAGCGATCGACGAAGGTTTAACTTTCACCGATCTCAAAGGCACTATCAAAGTGTTTTTACAAGAAATGTTTGGCGATTTGCCGATTCGCTTTCGTCCGAGTTTCTTCCCATTCACAGAGCCGTCTGCGGAGGTTGATGTGCAATGGAAAGGTCGCTGGTTAGAAATCTTGGGCTGTGGGATGGTTGACCCCAATGTCCTCAAGGCAGTGGGCTATGACCCTGAAGTCTATACCGGTTTTGCGGCGGGGTTTGGGGTGGAGCGGCTGGCGATGGTGATGCACCAAATCGATGATATTCGTCGGCTGTATAGTAGCGATTTGCGATTCTTGAAGCAGTTCTAATTTTCTTAGAGGGTGCGGCACTGCTATGCCCTCTAGAAATTACCCATCTTTCAATTTCGCTTCTGTATTTTTAGCATTCAGGTTAGTAATTCCCTTTGTGATGTGTTGCTTGTTTCCATTAGATTTATTTTAGTGATCAGTAGACAGACGCAAATAAAGTCGGCTTGTGGGGATGGGCTTCGGCTTCGCTCAACCCGCCAGGAGTTCTGGCTTTGAGCGTGAACGGAGCCGAAACGCGTCTTCCGATTCATTCTATCTACCTACTTAGGGCTAGTTCGGGTGTATTGTATAGAGACTTTGACTCACTCGCTTTATGCTCGATTTCACCGGAAAAACCATCTTAGGAATTGACCCAGCGATCGCCACGATCGGATATGGGGTGATTCGAGATAGCGTGGTGCTCGATTATGGAGTCATCAAAACGTCAAAAGATATGCCGATTTTTGAGCGACTCAAGCAAATTCATGATGATATTTGTGAATTGTGTCAGGCTCTTAAGCCAGACGTAGCGGCGCTCGAAATGCCCTTCTTTACACGAGAGAACACTAACGCAGGAAAAGTGCTACGAGCGCTTGGAGTGATTGAATTAGCGCTGGGAGAATGTGGATTAGGGTCGCCGATTTTTTTGCACCAATCGCAAGTTAAATCAGCCGTCTCAAAATATGGAGCCGATAAATCAGAGGTTCAGCGAGCTGTGATGATGATCTTTAGTTTGTCAGAGCTTCCCAAACCCGATGACGCGGCGGATGGATTAGCGATCGCCTATGCCGCCCAGATCGGCATGAGCGCCAACATAAAATAGCCCTGCTCACCAAGGCAATTGGCTACCATCCCATGAGAAGAACTCTCCACTGTCACTGTTTTGTAGATGATCGAGAACCTGCAACAGTTGCTGAACCGTGCGATCGACCGAAAACAACTTCTCAGGGGCAACATTGCGCTGAAACGGACGCGATAACTGGGTGTCTGTTGTGCCGGGGTGGAGCGTGACCACGATCGTGCTAGGGCAGGTGCGCTGATACTCGATCGCGACCGTTCGCATAAACATATTCAGCGCAGCTTTAGAGGCGCGATAGCCATACCAGCCGCCTAACTGATTATCGCCAATGCTGCCCACCTTAGCGGAAATTGTGGCAAAAATGGCGCGGTTTCGATGTTTCAAAAAGGGCTGCACATGCTTGGCTAACATCACTGCACCAATGCTATTAACGTGAAAATAGCGCAACAGTTGATCGGCATTGAGATGTCGCAAACTCTTTTCGGGCTGCATTGTGCCATCGTGCAATATGCCCACACAATTAATGATGGCGTGCAGCGTTGTCGTCTCGGTCTGAATTTTTTGAATCACGGATGCAATCTGCGACTCTTGGCTGATATCCATTTGCAGGCAGTGCAACCGAGGATCGGTGATGGCAATCAGTTCTGAAGATGGAGTTCGATAAGTGGCATAGACTCGATCGACCCGATTCTCACTGAGAAATTGCCGCACAAACTCTAAGCCAATCCCTTGACCCGCTCCGACAATTAGCGCGGTTTGGGGGGCACGATCGTTCATGGCAGCTCTGAAATAAAAATCGCTCTGAGTATATCACCTCAAGGAATTGCGGTTTATCGAGCCTCACTCGATCGGGCTTCGACTGCGCTCAGCCCTCGACTCTCATCTAGTAAGTTGAGCGAAGCCGACTGAAACGAAGCGATGCTTTCGGCACCTGCAAGCGTGACAACGATTTGTGTGTACACTATAGTCCTCCTGATCCCGTCATCGCCAAGATCTTCGCCCCCTAAATCCCCCATTCTGGGGAACTTTGAGCCAGAAAGAGGTTCAAGGTTCAAGATATTGCTCAGGGTCAAAGTCCCCTAATTTTGGGGGATTTAGGCGGCTGAAGCCGACTGAAACGAAGTGCTCGATTTGGGTTCAGGATATTGCTCAGGGTCAAAGTCCCCTAATTTTGGGGGATTTAGGGGGCTGAAGCCGAATGAAACGAAGTGCTCAACGATTTGTGTGTACACGGTAGCTCTCCTGCGGGAGAGGGGGAGGGCAAATTCATCGGTTCATACCCGAATCCAGCAACGCCGAAAAGGGGATTATCTGTCAGTCATCAGCCGCGCACCGTCCTGAAACCCCAATAATTCTCCTGATTCAATCGGTGTCCAGGTTTCATTATCGGTGAGCGGTGTAGTGGCAATGACAGCCACCCGATCGCTCGGTTTCGTCAGTTCCTGAAAATCGACAGTGACATCTTGATCGATCAGGTGAGCCGCCGCAAAGGGGGCTTGCCGAATGATATAGCAAAGCTTTGTCGAGCAATGAGCAAAGAAATAGTCTCCATCTGACAGCAAATAGTTAAAAACGCCTTGTTGAGCGATCGTGTGAGTGATCGTTCTCAAGACTGGATATAAGCGCTCTAGGGCAGGTTTCCCATCAGGAAATGCGGCTCGTAGCGTGTTCAAAATCAGGCAAAATGCCTTTTCGCTATCGGTTTGACCCACGGCTTGATAAAACTCGGTTTGTAGGGGATCAAAGTCGGGAAGATTGCCGTTATGAGCAAACACCCAATAGCGTCCCCAAAGCTCTCGCTGGAACGGATGACAATTTTCTAGAGCAATTTCGCCCTGAGTTGCTTTGCGGATATGAGCAATCACATGGGTTGAATGAATCGGGTAATGACGAACCACATCCGCGATCGGAGACGCGATCGATGGTCTGACATCGAGAAAGGTTCGGCATCCCAACCCTTCAAAAAAGGCAATGCCCCAACCGTCGCGATGCTCATCGGTTTTGCCGCCTCGCGCCGAAAACCCTTCAAACGAAAAGCAAATATCTGTGGGAACATTGCAGTTCATTCCTAACAATTGACACATAAAAGATTCCTCTAGTTATCGCTCATCAACCTAAACAAAAGTTTTTATCAATACTAAAAATCAAACACCACAACACTAAAATGACTTAAACAAACTCTTTGTAGACTCCTCATGCAGGTTTTAACTAAACACAAAAATTATTGAACAGCAATATAATGTACAAAAGTTTCAAGACGTATCTATAAATAGAGGGTTTATTTAAGTCTTGTCCCCAGAAGAATTGGTGCGTATGATAACAATGAAACTCATAACTTCCTGGAAATCAACTTTGCCCTCTGTAAGTGACCCCGATCGGGCTTTTCAATTCTCTTGAGCATAATAGAGATCGCTGTCGTATCTCCCACTCCCTATGAACCATCATTCACTTCCCTCTGATGACTTGCCCCCTCTTAAGCGAGAAGAAACAGATAGCAGCCTGAGCCGCCAGCTTGAAGAAGCGCTCAGTCGCTATTTCTACGAATCTTGTGATGGAGTGACTCAAGCGCTGCTGACCAACTGTGAATGGTATTTCGCCACCATTTCAACCGTTCCAACGCTTGTGATCAATGGAGCCAACAGCGCGATGAATCAGCGTGTTTTCAATCATATTGTGGCGATCGCGACTGCGTTATCAGAGTTTTCGGTTAGCGCCGAAGTTGTGATCGGCTCATCGGTTGGACAGGAAGCCTTTGCTGAAGTTCGAGTCGATGAAATCTCTGCCTATCAAGACCCGCTTTAAGATTCATTGCTTGGAAGGGGTGAGCTAAACTCTAGATAGCTTAAAGACGCTGCAATGATTGGTCTCTGATGAAGGGTCAACTCATGGTTCTGCAAGTTCCATCTGCCAAAAAAGAGCCGATCGTCACTTGGGAGGCTCTGCCACCCAACTTTGTGCTACCAGATGACCCTTTCAACAACCGCCTCTCGCGGCTGCCCTGACCGATGCACTAGGAGCGAATGGACACATCCAGCCCGAAATGCTGATTGGCTCAAACTTTGGTTTGGTCGCGACGGTGAATAAAAAGACAGTAGTCAAAGCCCCAGACTGGTTTTATGTGCCTCAAGGGCATCCGATCTCGGAGGGCACGATTCGACGCAGCTACACTCCTAACCTAGACGGTGCACCTGTTGCGATCGCGATGGAATTTCTCTCGCAAGAAGAGGGGGCAAGTTGTCAGTGCGATCGACTCCTCCCTATGGCACGCTCCATTTTTATGAGCAAATTTTGCAAGTGCCCACCTACGTCACCTTTCTAAGACATTACCAACCACTTTCTCGGCGGCTCCTCTGGCATAAACGTTGGCAGTGTCAAAGAAATTGATGCCTAAATCATGGGCTTTTTCAATGCAGTCACGGGCGATCGCTTCATCTTTTGCTGCGCCATAGGTCAGCCATGATCCTAAACAAACTTCCGAAACGCAAACTCCCTATTTTCCTAAGTGCCGATATTCCACTTAATTTCTCCTAAATCATTCAAGCTTAGAGTTGCATCCTATGTAATGAATTGAGAGAATTACCCCACCGAGGGCTGAGTTTCAAACTTTCTTCAAAAACGGTTCATGATGGCAAAGGGAGACTGAATTTAAGAGAGTAACCCAACTGAACCATGACTGACATTGCAACTGATTCGCCAATTCAATCACTCGTGACTTATGTCGAACAGGCAGTCTGACAACGCTATGGAGAAGAAGCGCGTCAACCTCAAGCTGAACCCTGTTGCCCGATCGATGGATATGACAGTCGTTACTTAAACTCGCTGCCGCAATAAGTTATTGAAAAAGACTATGGCTGTGACGATCCGACTCGCTATCTGGGGTTAAGTGAAACCGTCGTCGGTTTGGGTTCAGGTGCCGGAAAAAACTGCTATATTTTGGCGCAAAAAGTCGCTGCTACGAGACGCATTATCGGAGTTGATTTCAACGATGAAATGCTGAACCTGTCGCGCAAATATCTGGGTCAAATGGGCGATCGATTTGGCTATCGCTCGAGTTTGAGAAGGGCAAAATTCAAGATTTGGCGTTAAATCTGGATCTCGCTCCAGAATGGTTGGATGAGGTTGAGATCTGAGTCAATAAAGACCCGATCGCGGCTGTAATCCACTAATCGGCAGGTCATGCTTAGACGTTGAGGTTGCAGGTCGTGAAACTCGTCAGGCAAGCCAGACTCCTTTGAATCTTCGCTAGGCAGATCATACAGGGTCAGCAGAGTCTGCTTAGCAGGAAACGGGAGATTTGTGGGGGGAATGTAAAACGATTGTGCGTAGTGAGAATAGAGGCTTTGCCTTGTATTTTGGCTATGAATTGCCACAATTCTCTTCAAATCAAGAGTCAGCATTACTCAAACTACTCCATCAGTGTTGAAATTTAAAACACTCAAATGCTCAAAACATAGTTCGAGGCGATGATGGAATGTTTCCCCTGCGTAGAGCAGAGTGTTATTCTCTTGATTGCACTCGCTCATGCTCTCTGTGTAACCCACTTCAGGTCTAGAACATTATGCGCGCACTTCTACTCTATCCCCGCTTTCCTAAAACGATCGAGTCTTATGAGAAGGTTTTGAAGCTAATTAATCGCAAAGCTTCGATGCCGCCACTAGGGCTGGTGACGGTTGCTGCTATCTTGCCTCAAACCTGGGAATTTAAGCTAGTAGACCACAACGTGCGGGAAGTCACCGAGGCAGAGTGGGACTGGGCAGAAGTCGTGATTATGTCAGCGATGATTGTGCAAAAGCCAGATTTGCTGGCGCTGATTAAAGAAGCCAAACGACGGGGGAAATCAGTTGCCGTGGGGGGACCGTATCCGACTTCGATTCCTCAAGATTCGTCAGGGGCAGGGGCAGATTATCTGATTTTGGATGAAGGAGAAGTCACGCTGCCTTTGTTTGTGACCGCGATCGAGCGAGGCGAATCTCAAGGCGTGTTCCGATCGGAGGGTGAGCGCCCAGACGTGACTCATACGCCCGTCCCGCGCTATGACCTGTTAGAGCTAGATGCCTACAATGCAATGTGCGTGCAATTTTCGCGGGGTTGCCCCTTTCAGTGCGAATTTTGCGACATCATCGTGCTTTATGGACGCAAGCCGCGCACCAAGGCTCCGCAGCAGCTTTTGGCGGAGTTGGAGTGTCTCTATCAGTTGGGCTGGCGACGATCGATTTTTATGGTCGATGACAACTTCATTGGCAACAAACGCAACGTCAAGCTGATGCTGCAAGAACTCCAGGGCTGGATGGCAGAGCGACAATATCCCTTCACGTTTCTCACCGAAGCCTCGGTTGATTTAGCGCAAGACACCGAGTTAATGGACTCAATGGTGGCGTGCAACTTTAAAGCAGTCTTTTTGGGCATCGAAACACCTGATGCTGAAAGTTTGAAACTCACCAAAAAGTTTCAGAATATGCGCAACTCCCTGGTCGATGCGGTGCGAGACATCAATCGCACGGGTTTGAGAGTCACCGCCGGATTTATCATCGGGTTTGACGGTGAGAAGAAAGGAGCAGGCGATCGGATTATCGAATTTGTAGAGCAAACCGCAATTCCGACTACGACGTTTGGCATTCTCCAGGCGCTTCCTGACACGGCACTGTGGCACCGCTTGAAAAAAGAAGGACGACTGCTCGAAATCTTGGGCGATGGCAGTCAGACGATGTTGATGAACTTTATTCCGACCCGCCCCGTTGAGGAAATTGCTGAGGAATATCTGCGAGCATTTTGCACCTTGTATGAGCCGGGGTGTTTTCTCGATCGCGTCTATCGATCGTTCCGTCAAATGACCGCACCACCGCGCTTGGCACCAAATAAGTTTCCGGGCTTAATCGAGTTGAAAGCCTTGGCTTATGTGGTTTGGCAGCAGGGCATCAAGCGAAATACGCGCCTGATGTTTTGGCATCACTTGTTTAACATTCTCAAGCACAACCCAACCGTGTGGGATCAATATCTAACCGTCTGTGCTTACGCAGAACACTTTATCGAATTTCGCGATCTGGTGCGTGAGCAGATGGAGGCTCAACTCACCAAGTTTAAGGTAGAAGAAGCGAGAAGAGATTTAGAGAAAAAAGATATCGAGAACGCATTGCTATCGAAGTAATCGTCTAAATCAAATCGATTTGTGAATGCGATCGGTCATAGATCTACCCATACCGTAGAGACGTTCCACCAAAACGTCTCACCGCTTTCGCCGTGGCTCATGATCTACTGTTACACCCAGTCGATCGCGAGGGGAATTGCAGCTTAATCGAGTCTCAACCGACCGGGCTTCGACTTCGCTCAGCCCTCCACTCTCAGATAGTGAGTTGAGCGAAGTCGAAACCTACGGACAACGACAACAGGAGATCTTTTCGAGCAAGTCCCTAATTGCTGTCCTTAATCCGAGTTTTGCGCTCTAAAATTTCCTTTAACACTAGAGTTACGACCGCCAACAACGCCAACAACACCGCCGCCGAATAAGCAGCCTCAGTCTCATACTGCTTATACGCCTCTTCAACAAATAGCGGTAGGCTTTGAGTCTTACTCGCAATGTTGCCAGACACCACCGAAACCGCCCCAAACTCGCCCATTGCTCTAGCATTGGTGAGAATCACGCCATAGAGCAAACCCCAGCGAATGCTCGGTAACGTAACGCGCCAAAACGTTTGCCACTCATTTGCCCCCAACGTCTTCGCCGCCTCTTCTTGCTCGGCTCCGACCTCCTCTAACACCGGAATCACCTCACGAGCAACAAATGGCATACTCACAAACACCGTCGCCAACACCATCCCCGGAATCGCAAACACAATATTGATATTGCCCGCTTCAAGAATGCCGCCGAACCAACCGCGTCGCCCATAGAGCAAGACAATCATCAAGCCAGCGACGACCGGAGAAATCGAGAACGGCAAATCAATAATGCTCAAGACCAATGCCCGACCCGGAAACCGCCGACGGGCGATCGCCCACGCCGCACACAGCCCAAATACAACATTCAACGGCACCGCAATCACTGCCATCAACAGCGTCAGACGGGCGGCAAACAAAAAGTCGGGTCGCGTCAGCGTCTTAAAAAAGGGACCTACGCCTTTACTAAATGCCTGCACAAACACATTGACCGCCGGAATGTAGAGGACGAGAGAGAGGTAGAGAACGGCGATCGCAATTAAAATCGTAGGCACCCAACTTCGCGGTTTGGCTGCTGGAGTTGCCCTCGCTTTAGGGACAGACGCATTTAAAGATGGACCTAGATCAGCCATATCGTTTGCCCCAAGCTTGTAAAAGATTAATTCCTAGCAGCATCACCAGTGAGATTAGCAGCAACACCACTCCGATTACGGTTGCTCCTGAATAGTCATACTGCTCTAATCGTTGAAAAATTAATACAGGTGCGATCAGATCTTTAAATGGTGTGTTAGACGCGATAATGACCGTTGAGCCATACTCTCCAACTGCACGCGAGAACCCTAACGCAACGCCTGTAAGAATCGATGGAAACAATGGCGGCAGCACAACCCGTCGAAACGTTTGAAATTGTGAGGCACCCAGACACCAGGCAGCTTCCTCAATATCTTTTTCCATTTCGATCAAGACAGGCTGCACCGTTCGCACCACAAACGGCAGCGAGATAAATGTCATCGCGACAAAAACCCCCAGCCGAGTGAAGGCGATCTTAATTCCAAACGGTGCCACTAACGAGCCGACCCAGCCATTATCACTGTAGATGGTCGCCAGCGTTAATCCAGCGACGGAAGTTGGCAGAGCAAACGGCAAATCGACCGACGCATCAAACAGCCGCTTTAGCGGAAAGTCATAGCGCACTAAAACCCAGGCGATCAGTGTCCCAAATACACCATTAAACAGAGCCGCCGCGAGGGAAGTCGTAAACGTCACATCATAGGTTGACAGCGCGATCGGACTGGTAGCAATGCGCCAAAAATTAGCAGGGCTTTCGGTACTCGCTTTGAGAAACATTGCGGCGATCGGCAAAAACAGCATGACGCTTAAGTAGCCGATCGTGATTCGCCACGTCCAGGGAATTTGAGCCAGTCTAGTCAGAAGGGATTTCCGGTCGGGTGGCTTCCGAAATTCATCAACTTGGGGAGAAGAGACCATCGTAATAGTTAGAGTAAGCAGTCTATGTTAATAGAATTCTAGGGACGCGTTTTATCACGTCCCTAGAATCATAGAGCGGTAGGATCGAGCGATCGTCCTCAAATCTCAGGTAGAAAGCGGAGTCCTACTTGTTGATAGAGGCTTCGATCTTGTCAAACACGCCGTCATCATCAAAAAACTTCTTCTGGAAGTCATCCCAACCACCGTAGTCTTTAATGGTTGCCAAGGTCTTCACTGCTGGGAATTTGTCTGTGTTTTCTTTTTGACCTGCGATAGCGGGATCAATCGGACGATAGCCTAGCTTGACAAACTCTTGCTGCGCCTCCGGTGTGAACAGGAACTTCACAAACGCCTCGGCTGCCTCTCGTGTGCCATGCTTGTCTACATTCTTATCGATGATCGAGACCGGAGTATCGATCGAAACATTCACATCGGGAACCGTGTAGTCGAGTTTTTCACCCTTACTCTTCGCCAAAATGATCTCGTTCTCATAGTTAATCAACGCATCGCCTTGACCTTGTTTAGAAAAGGCATCAGTTGCTTCACGCGCGTCTTTGGTCAGCACTGCCACATTCTTAAAGGCTTTCGTAGCAAACTCCGTGGCTTTCGCGTCGTCTGCACCCGACTTGAGCGACGCATTCCACAACGCTAAAAAGTTCCACCGAGCCACCCCAGACGTTTTGGGGTTTGCCGTCACCCACTTGACATCATCTCTAGCTAAATCGTTAAAACTCTTGATATTTTTGGGATTACCTTCACGGGTGGTGAGAGCTGCAACCGTCTTCGCCACGATGCCGTTGTTAGGAACTTTGGTATCCCAGTCAGCGCTCACCAGCCCAGCTTTGACTAATTTGTTGGTGTCCCCCGCTAGCGCCAAGTGAGCCACGTCCGCCTCTAAACCGTCGATGATAGCGCGGGTTTGAGTGCCCGATCCGCCATAGCTTTGCTTAAAGGTGACCGTTTGACCACCATGATCTTTTTTCCATTGCTCGACAAACTTAGGAATAATGGCATCATGGGCAGCTTTAGGAGTCGCATAGCCGACGAGCGTTAATTCAATATCTTTTTGATTTTGAGAAACCGGACTTCCGCTAGGACTGGCTGTCGTCAAGTTATTTTCGGCACCATTGGAGCAGGCGGCGATCGCGACGCTCAACGTCATGCCCACAATAAAGATCGACACAAATCCCTGCACCGACTTAAAGCTAAGGCGATTCCAACGTTGCTGATTTAGATGTTCCCACCAATTGATGGCGTGCTGCCGTATCCTCATGACTCTCTCCCTTGATCTACCGTTAATTGGTAGGAATGTCGTACTTAGTTAACTAACAGATCGTAGCGAGAGACTGTCAAAAAGGCAAGAATAAATTACTAATCTTCGATAGGGAATGTGAGGTTTATCGAGCATCAATTCGTAACAATCTTCCTGAAGCAGTTGCACGATCGCCATTAAATCAGTCTATTGATTAAAGGTGTTGCTGACGCTGTTTGGTGCATTGCCAATCTATCGCCGCGTCGCCGAGAAAAGTCCGCATGGGGAAGGCTCGATCGCAATGCTTGAACACCTCCTTCCGTGGTGGCAGGGTAAACGATTTGTCCTTTGTCTGCTGGGGTTTGCGGCGACTGACTTTATCATCACGATTACACTGTCAGCAGCCGATGCCACTGCCCACATCATCGAAAATCCGCTCACACCTACCTTTCTCCACCATCAAGCGATCGCCCTGATGCTGCTGTTGGTGGCGTTGTTGGGAGCCGTTTTTCTGAGAGGATTTCGAGAAGCGATCGAGCTAGCTGTTGTGCTGGTCGGTGTTTATTTGCTGTTGAACGTTGTCGGCGGCGGCGTGGGATTTTATCAAATTTTGCAACAGCCTTCGGTGCTGACCCACTGGCAAACGGCTCTCTTTACCGAACATCAAAATCCGCTCGCGATGCTTGGGGTGTCGATGCTGCTGTTTCCGAGATTGGCGCTGGGATTGTCAGGGTTTGAAACGGGAGTCGTGGTCATGCCGCTTACCAAAGGACACGCAAGCGACACCGAAGAACGTCCTAGAGGACGCATTTAAAACACGCATACACTGCTGACGATCGCTGCCCTGATCATGAGCTTTTTCCTGATCACTAGCAGCCTTGTTACCATTTTACTAATTCCCTCAGCAGAGTTTCAAACGGGGGAAAAGCGAGTGGACGGGCGCTTGCTTATCTTGCCCATCTTTACTTGAGTGATGGTTTTAGTACGGTTTATGATCTGAGCACGATCGCAATTTTGTGGTTTGCGGGGGCATCGTCAATGGCAGGGTTACTCAACATTGTCCCGCGCTATTTGCCTCGGTATGGCATGGCTCCTAATTGGGCACGGGCAACGCGACCTTGGTGTTTGTTTATACCGATATTGCCTTTGTCGTTATGTTTCTGTTTCGTGCCAATGTTGAGGCTCAAGGAGGTGCCTATGCGACGAGAGTTCTAGTGTTGATCAGTTCTGTGTCGTTTGCGGTCACCTTGTCGGCGCGACATCGACGATCGCGGCACGGAGTTGTGATGTTTGGCGCAATTACGCTCGTCTTTCTCTACACGACAATTGTAAATATCATGGAGCGACCCGAAGGGATTCGGATTGCCGCGTTTTTTATCGGTGCGATCGTTCTCACGGCGCTGGTTTCGAGAGTGTGGCGATCGACTGAGTTGCGAGTTGAACAAATTGAGTTAGATGACACAGCTCGTTGCTTTATTGACGAAGAGAGTCACCATACAATTCGGCTGATTGCCAATCGTTGTAAATGCAGGGGATGAACGAGAATATTCTTTAAAGGAGGAAATGCGTGAAGATAACCACATTCCACCCACTGAGCCGATTTTGTTTTTAGAAGTGCAGGTTTCAGATGCGTCTGACTTTGGCGGCACGCTGCGAGTTAGCGGAGTTGAGGTGGATACCGCATTCTGCGAACCAAAAGTGCGGCGGTTCCGAATGCGATCGCGGCACTTTTGCTCAACAGCCGAGATCAGACGGGTCGATTGCCGCATATCTATTTTGGTTGGGCGGAGGGCAATCCGATTCAATAGTTGCTGCGGTTCATTCTGTTTGGCGACGGTGACATTCTATTAGTGACACGCGAAGTCTTGAGGCTGACTGAAAAGAACCCCGATCGTCGCCCTACAATTCATGTAGGCGGTTAACAGGATTGCTTTATGGATCGATTGAATTTGAAGGTATTTCAGCAATTTTGGACGATCGCCAAATCGTATTGGGTCAGTGAAGAAAAGTGGCAAGCGAGAGGGCTATTGCTGGGAGTCGTGCTGTTTTTGCTTGCCTACACCGGGTTGAGTGTGGTGCTCAATAATAAGCGAGGCGTTTTGATTTCGGCGCTTTCTGCAAAAGATGAGCCGCGATTTTGGCAAACGGTGGTTATCTTCATCGCCGTGTTGGTGATTTATGCGCCGCTGCTAGCGGGCTATCGATATCTGCGCGATCGTCTGAGTTTGCAGTGGCGACGCTGGTTAACGACTCGATTTGTTGACCAATATTTTGACCATCGCGCCTATTATCAACTCAATGCCTCTGATCTCGACATTGACAACCCCGACCAGCGAATTGCAGAAGACGTTCGCAGTTTTACGCAAGAATCGCTGACGTTTTTGCTGGTGTTAGTGGAGTCGATTCTCTCGGTGATTGCGTTTAGTGGGGTGCTGTGGGGCATTTCTAAACCGCTCGTGATTTTTCTGGTTTTGTATGCGCTGGTCGGGACTCTAGTAACCACGTTAGTGTTCGGCAAGCCTTTGGTGCGGCTCAACTTTGAACAGCTCAAAAAAGAAGCCGACTTTCGATTTAGTCTAGTGCGAATTCGAGAAAACGCAGAAGCGATCGCGTTTTATCGCGGGGAAGAACAGGAGTCAAATCAGGTCAAACACCGATTTTTAGAGGTTTTTGAGAACGTCAAACGGTTGCTCGTTTGGGAATTGAACTTAAACGTTTTGACGAACGCCTACGAATTCATTCCATTTGTTTTGCCGGCGCTTGTTGTGGCTCCTGCCATTTTTGCGGGAGAAATGGAGATCGGCAAGGTCACCGAAGCTCAGGGAGCCTTTGTGCGGGTGTTTTTCTCACTCAACGTCGTGGTTGCCCGCTTTCAAGCATTGACGACCTTCGGAGCCGGAATCGATCGTCTCTCGACGTTTGCTGAATTTTTAGAGCGAACCCAACCCACACCAGAATCCGACTCGGTTGACTCGACGATTCAAACGGTGGAAGCTGACCGCTTGGCGATCGAGCATCTGACGTTAGAAACGCCCAATCGTCAACGGACATTAATTGACGATCTATCTGTAGAAGTGCCGACCGGACAAGGACTTTTGGTGATGGGGGCAAGTGGCTGCGGGAAAAGTTCGCTGCTGAGAGCGATCGCGGGGTTATGGAATTCTGGCAAGGGCACGATCGTGCGTCCGGCTGCTGACCAGATTCTTTTCTTACCTCAGCGTCCCTATATGGTGGTGGGGACGCTGCGCGAACAAATTTTGTATCCCAATATTGCGATCGAGGTAGAGGAAGAACGGCTAGAGCAAATTCTAGAGTGGGTGAACTTAGCAGATCTTGCCAAACGATTTGGCGGGTTTGACAGTCAACAAGATTGG
Source organism: Phormidesmis sp. (assembly GCA_965277365.1). Taxonomy (GTDB): domain Bacteria; phylum Cyanobacteriota; class Cyanobacteriia; order Leptolyngbyales; family Leptolyngbyaceae; genus Phormidesmis_A. Next base: position 1,301,403 of record CBDICO010000013.1, read on the forward strand.
GCAGACATCCTATCCTTGGGTGAGCAACAGCGTCTCACTTTTGCTCGTCTATTTCTCAACAAGCCAAGTTACGCCATTTTAGACGAAGCCACCAGCGCCCTGGATGCCGACAATGAAGCACAGCTTTATCAACAGTTGCAGACCCTTGACACCACTTTTTTGAGTGTAGGGCACCGATCGTCTTTAGCCAACTATCACTCACTGGTATTGAACCTCTCTCCAGACAAATCCTGGCAATTAAAGGGGTTAGTTTCCGAGGGTTAGCGACCTATCATGAATCATTGCAAAATCCTGTAGCGACGTTTCCGGCAGAACGTCTCCACGCCATCAGGTAACCGCCTAGTTTTTCGCCTCCATAAATCAACGTAATCGAGGCACGGGTCATGGCAAATTGGCGCGAGATGTTCTACCGAAACGTCGCTACACCTACACCGAAACAGACACCTTACTCACTTCCGAATTGGCTTCTGGCGTATCTTTCTCAGACGGCGGCACCATCTGCCAAAACTTGGGTAGATAGTCTGACCAGTTTTCTAAAATCACCGTCGCTTTTGGGCTGTTTGTACGATCGCGATGTGCCTCAATCAGTTCTTTTAACTGCTGCTCACCCGCAGGGGTGATTACTCGCTGGACTTTCACGATCTCTGGGTTGACCTTTGATTGAAAGGTGCCATCTTCATCTAAGAAGTATGCCAAGCCGCCTGTCATACCTGCTCCCACGTTGCGACCCGATCGACCAAGCACGACGATCGTGCCGCCTGTCATATATTCGCAACAGTGATCTCCGACTCCTTCAACCACGGCTTGAGCCTGAGAATTGCGAACCGCAAATCGTTCTCCCGCTTGACCGTTGGCGAACAAGTTGCCGCCCGTCGCCCCATAAAGACAGGTGTTGCCGATAATCACACTCTGAGCGGGATCGTAAGTAATATCCGCAGTTGGCTTGATTGCAATGTCGCCGCCGTGCATCCCTTTACCTACATAGTCATTTGCCTCGCCTTCTAAATTAAGCGTCATCCCCGGAAGGTTAAACGCTCCAAAGCTTTGCCCCACACTGCCGTTGAAGTTCAGCGTAATGTGACCGCCAAACCCTGTATTTCCATAGCGCTTGGCGATCGCTCCCGACAATCGAGCACCCACCGTCCGATCGGTGTTTACCACCTTCATGGTCTTAGCGACGTGAGTCTGATTTTGGATCGCTGCTTGAATGCCAGCATCTCTGAGCAGTTCATCATCTAGCACAATGCCGTTGCTGTGAACCGATTCATGCCTTAGCCAATCACGATTTTCGCGAGTGTCAGGAAGCTGAGTCAAACAATTCAAATTTAGGCTCTTGGTTTTGGTGATGTGAACCGATTCGCGCACTTTCAGCAAATCTGAGCGACCGATAATCTCGTTGAGCGTACGGTATCCCAAACGAGCTAACAGCGATCGCACTTCTTCAGCGACAAAGTAGAAGAAGTTAACCACATGCTCAGGGGTGCCGGGAAAGCGTTTCCGCAGTTCTTCTTTCTGACTCGCCACCCCAACCGGACAGTTGTTGGTATGGCAGATTCGCGCCATGATGCAGCCTTCGGCAATCATCGCGATCGAGCCAAATCCATATTCTTCGCCGCCCATCAGAGCCGCCATGATGATGTCCCAGCCTGTTTTGATGCCCCCATCGACGCGCAGCAGCACCCGATCGCGCAGTTGGTTTTCCATTAGCACGCGATGCACTTCGGTTAAGCCCAACTCCCAGGGACTACCCGCGTGTTTGATCGAGCTGAGAGGAGACGCGCCCGTGCCGCCATCGTGACCAGAGATTTGAATGATGTCAGCATTGGCTTTGGCAACGCCAGCGGCGATCGTACCAATGCCCACTTCTGCCACCAATTTCACCGAGACTTGCGCCACGGGGTTGATTTGATGCAGGTCAAAAATAAGCTGTGACAGATCCTCGATCGAGTAAATGTCGTGGTGTGGCGGTGGCGAAATTAGCGTAACTCCAGGCTTCGATCGCCGCAGCATCGCAATATAAGGACTAACTTTCGGACCCGGCAGTTGTCCGCCTTCACCAGGCTTGGCACCTTGAGCGATCTTGATCTCAATCTGTTTGGCGCTCATCAAATATTCTGGAGTTACCCCAAATCGACCAGAGGCAACTTGTTTGATCGCAGAACTGGCGGTGTCACCCTTTTGCAAGCCTTTTAAATGAGGTAGGAGAGGAGAAAGCCCTTGGTCATCAACATCTTTAAGAACGTTGAATCGTACAGGATCTTCGCCACCTTCACCAGAGTTAGATTTGCCACCGATGCGATTCATGGCGATCGCTAAGACTTCATGCGCCTCTCGTGAGAGAGCACCGAGCGACATTCCACCCGTGCAGAATCGCTTGACGATTTCAGTCACCGCCTCAACCTCCTCAAGCGGAATTGAGGGACGATCGCTCTTAAAGTCGAGTAGATCCCGCAACGCAGTCAGAGGACGACCTTGCAGATGTTTTTGATAAAGCTCGTAGTGGTCAAAACTTTTGGTTGCAACCGCTTTGTGCAGATGCTTCGCCATCTCTGGGCTGTTCATGTGATACTCGCCACCTGGACGGTATTGCACAAATCCATAGTTCTCAAGTTTTTTGCCCACGAGTTCAGGAAAAGCGCGGCAGTGAAACGACAAAACTTCTTGGGCAAGTTCTGTCACTGTTAATCCGCCTAATCGAGAAGCCGTTCCATAAAAACCGAGATTGAGCAAGTCAGATCCGATCCCGATCGCTTCAAAAATCTGCGCGCCTTGATAGCTTGCCAGCAGCGAGATTCCCATCTTTGAGAGAATCTTCAACAGCCCATCTTCGATCGCCTTGCGGAAATTTGCCTGAACCGCCGCCAAACTTGCCGCTTTGATCTTGCCCCGCTCCATCAGGCTCTTGGTTCTAGAATCGCCCCACCACTGACGAACAGTTTCCAATGCCAGATAAGGACACACAGCACTCGCGCCATAGCCAATCAAGCAGGCGAAATGATGAGTGCTCCACGCTTGAGCCGTATCGATGACGATCGAAGCCTTCATCCGCAGTCCCTGACGGATCAGGTGATGATGAACGGCTCCCACGGCAAGCAGAGGCGGAATGTAGCTGTGATCTGCATTAAGATTGCTGAATTTGCCTGTCGCATCGAGGCGATCGCTCAAAATCAAAATCTTCTTCCCAGCCCGAACTGCCTCTGTTGCCTTTTGACACAGGTCAGTGACTGCTCGTCTGAGTCCTTCAGGTCCCGCCGCGATTTCAAATAGCGTCGAGAGATCTGCCGCTTCAAACCCAGAATTTCTAACCTGATCTAAGTCTCCCTCGTCCAGAATTGGGGATTCTAGCTTCAACATTTTTGCATATTCAGGCTTGACTTCTAGCAGGTTTCCCCGCTCCCCAAGCTGCATGGTGAGAGACATCACGAGCTTTTCTCGCAGCGGGTCGATCGCCGGATTAGTCACCTGAGCAAACCGCTGCTTGAAATAGTCGTAGAGCAAGTGAGGCTTCTCTGACAGTACCGCTAGCGGAATGTCGTCTCCCATACAAAAAGTCGGCTCTTTGCCCTGCGCTGCCATCTCCTGGATGATCATTTCCACATCTTCAGAGGTGTAGCCGAATGCAGTCTGATAGCCCAACAGTGCTTGAGCGTCCATCACAGGCGCTTCAACCGCAGGCTGGGTTTGCAGGTCACGACGATTTTGCTGCAACCATTCCCCATAAGGGTGAGCTGACGCGACGCGCTGCTTTAACTCCCAGTTTTTTAAGACTTCATGAGTCTCCAGATCAAAGGCAATCATCTGTCCGGGCCCGAGACGACCTTTTTCGAGAATCTCAGATTCAGGAACATCGACGACTCCAGCTTCAGATGCCACGATCAAGTAGCCATCGCGCGTGACGGTATAACGAGCAGGACGCAAACCATTGCGATCGAGCGTCGCCCCAACTCGTTTTCCATCACTAAACACCAGCAAAGCCGGACCATCCCAAGGCTCTTGAATGCCACTGTAATATTCGTAAAAATCAATAATTTCTGGATGGTCTATCAGGTCGGGCTGATTTTTGTACGCCTCTGGCACCATAATCATCAGGGCTTCCATCGGGCTGCGTCCAGAGCGTACCAACAACTCCATGACGTTATCTAAGTTTGCCGAGTCGCTGTTGTCAGAATTCACGCTAGGCGTTAGCTCAGAGATACGATCGCCCCAGTTTGCGTGAGTAATGTCTGCTTCCCGCGCCCTCATCCAGTTGACGTTGCCGAGCAAAGTATTGATTTCGCCGTTGTGCCCCAACAGCCGCATCGGCTGTGCAAGCGGCCATTTCGGCAAAGTGTTGGTACTAAAGCGACGGTGATAGACGGCAAACGCGCTCTTATAGGCAGGATTTTGGAGGTCTTCATAGAATTCGCCCAGCACTGCCGATCGCACCATGCCTTTATAGACGATCGTGCGATTTGAGAACGAACACACATAAAACTCTGCCAGCGCTGGCTCGCTGTTTTCAGACAACACTCTCAAAATTCGCTTGCGAGCTAAATAAAGCCGCCGCTCTAAATCTTCGCCCTGAAGTTGATCGGAATACACCAAAATCTGCTCGATTTGTGGCTGGTTCTCTCGTGCCTGAATGCCCAACAAATTTGGCTTTACGGGAACCACCCGCCACCCTAAAACAGTCAGCCCTTCTTCCGCTAAAACCTGTTCTGAAATCTCTCGCGCTGTAGCGGCGGCAGCAGAATTTTGGGGCAAAAAGACCATCCCTACACCAGTTTGTGCAGTCTGTAGGGATTGAAGCCTGTTGGAATTTGCCCACTCGCTCAAGATTTCCCAGGGGATTGCCGTCATCAAGCCTGCTCCGTCTCCAGAGTCTTGGTCAGCGCTACAGCCACCCCGATGCTCTAAACAAGTCAGTGCAGACAACGCTTTCACGACCAAATCATAGCTCTCTCTTCCTTGCTGGTCAGCGATGAAGCCCACTCCACAGGCACCCCGTTCTTCTACAAGCCAAGGTTGCCCTGGATATCCAGCATCGGTCTCTTGAGGTAGCTGATTGTCTAAACGTGCACTTGCTTTGATCATGGAATCGCTCATTTCATTCATTGCTAACAAGAGAATAGGTCTGTGAAAAACGGACTGCAATGAGATCGGGTCACATCTACCCGCTTTTGGCATCGACTGTCGATCGATCAGCTATTAAAAACTTATGAAGAAACTATCAATACAACTGACATAGATCACACAATCGAGCAAAAATTTTTGCCAGTCAAGTCCACACCTGATCTAACTTAGACAGAAGCCTACTGTTCTGTTGATGTCGCAACTTCTGTGTAAATCACTGTTTAAATTTTTGCAATCTGGACAGAGCGATCGTGGCTGCATGAAAGATTCAACTTTGATTAAGTGATGTGCCAGAGCGCATGGAGTAAGAATTTTATAGAAAATTTGCTTCTCTGACAATCTCCGTCGATTGCTCGGGTTGCTGAATCTTTTATTTTTCGGGTCGTATATCTAGCGCCGATAGATCTATCCTACTCAGATTTACTCGAAGTTAGGGGCGTTTCAAAACAGCCCGAATCGGAAAGTCAGTGTTTCCTGATAGACTTCGATCGCCAACGTCAAAAATCCTAGAAATGCAAGCAAAATACGCTGCGAACATTTTTTGTCCTCGCTCAGTCAGTTGCTTTCAGACACTTGCTGAAGTCATTAAAAAAGCTGTGGTTAAATCTAAAACTTATTCCTTGTCTCGATCGCTAAATTCCCGTTCAAGCTGGCATCGTTTCATAAAAGTCCTTACTCCAATCTCAGTCACCTCAATCGTGGGTCTGATCAGTGTTCAGGCGATCGCTACGTCTCCCCCTCAAACCCTCTCCAAGATTAAAACGCCTCCCGCGACTCTCGCCCAAGCTGCACCCATTCAGCAGACCAGCCAAATCTCTCTCAACGGTCGCGTCTTTACCCTACCCTGGAGCCAGTGGCAGACCGCCGGAACGACTCGCATCGGGTTGAGTGATGCTGCTCTCGTGCAGTTATTTGGAGCGCAATTGCTCAACACCTCGACTGTGACAAACCAACCAATCGATTGGTTTGCCTCTGCAACGCTTCCCCTTTCCACTCGGTTAGTGGCTCCTGTTCGCTACCTTGACATCACGAGTCTCGCTCAACAGCTAGGATGGCAAATTCAGTCTCAAGGCAACACCCTGCAAATTTCTACCCCATCTGCAAAAGTGCTGGCAGTCCGACAGGGGCAGCAATCGGGTGGAGAACGGCTGGTCATTGACCTCGATCGCCCCACTCCCTACCAGGTCGATCCTCACAGTCAAGAACTGGTTATCACGCTGGATGCTCGAACTGATCCAGCATTAGTGCAGAGCTTTAAAGTCAAGCCAGGAAAGCAAATTAAGTCACTTAGAGTAGAAACGATCGGAGATCGAACCACTATCCAAGTGGGTATTCCAATCACTCTGCGTCCTCAAATTTCGACGTTAGCTAATCCTAGTCGGATTATTCTTGATATTCGACCCGATTATTTAGTCGATCGTGACATTCTCTGGGCACCAGGGTTACGCTGGCGACAACGCTATCTAACATCAGGCACGGCTCAATTTCCGGTCGTTTGGTTAGAGGCAAATCCTCATCAGCCTGGGCTACGGCTGCGACCCATTCTCCCAAACCCAGCCGCCGTTCCTAGCATCGCACCCTTGATTCAAACGGCTCGACAGTCTCAAGCAAGCGCTGCCATCAATGGCGGATTTTTCAATCGCAAAGATCAGCTACCTCTAGGGGCGATTCGTCGTAGTGGCGAGTGGTTATCTAGCCCAATTCTCAACCGGGGCGTGTTTGCCTGGAATGACCAGGGAGAAGTTAGGGTCGATCGTTTAACGCTGCAAGAAACGATCGTCACCTCTAGCGGACAGCGACTTCCTCTGACGGCGTTGAATAGTGGCTATGCTCAGGCGGGTGTGGCTCGTTATACTTCTGCCTGGGGATCAGCCTATGCCACCTTGTCACAAAACGAAGTTCTAATCACGGTGCAAAATAGCCTGGTGACTGAGCAACGAGCCGGAGCTGCTCCTGGAAGTCTCTTTTCAATTCCTTCTAATGGATATTTGCTGGTTATTCGTTCTAACGCTGCGATCGCCCCTTCTCTCCCGATCGGCACATCGCTTCAGCTTGAAAGCACCACATTTCCATCTGATCTCAATCTCTATCCCAACATCGTTGGCGCAGGACCGCTTCTGATTCAAAACAGTCAAATTGTTTTAGATGCAAAAGCCGAACAGTTTAGTGCTGCCTTTATTCGAGAACTCGCGGCTCGTAGCGCGATCGGGCAAACTGCCGATGGCACGATCCTAATCGTAACTGCTCACAATCGCATCGGCGGGAAGGGGGCAACCTTGGCAGAAATGGCGCAAATCATGAGTCAGTTAGGCGCAGTTAACGCTCTAAACCTAGACGGTGGAAGCTCAACAACTCTCTACTTGGGAGGACAAATTCTCGATCGTCCCGCTCGCAGTTCTGCCCGTGTCTATAATGGCATCGGTGTTTTTCTCCAACCAAATCCATAGCAATGCAAGCTTAAGTCTGCCTCAAGCTCCAGATCGCTCAAATGAAGAGTTAGTAAAATTCTTCTAAATTACTCCATTTTGGGTGGTGTTATTTAAAACTCTTTGTTAGTCTTGATCGGTTGTTCCAGGTTGCAGATTTTAGACAATCGTGCAAAGTAGGAACTTCTAAATCCCGCGATCGTGCAGTCCGACCATTACTTAACCAGTGTGACAAAGGAGAGGAAACGGTGGCTCAACCTCAAGAAATGATGCAAACCCCAATATTGACTCTATCGACATCTCCGCTCAAAGGAGCCGCAGCGACCGAGCTTCGCCCCTGGGGTTCATTCACTACCCTTGAAGAAGGGCAGGGGTATAAAATCAAGCGCATCGAGGTGAGACCAGGACACCGCCTCAGCCTACAAATGCACCACCATCGCAGTGAGCATTGGATCGTGGTTTCAGGAACGGCTAAAGTCACCTGTGGCGAGGAAGACCTCGTACTCAGCAGCAATCAATCAACTTACGTTCCTCAATGCACGGCTCATCGCTTAGAAAACCCTGGCGTGATTCCTCTCATCCTCATCGAAGTCCAAAATGGTGAGTATTTGGGTGAAGATGACATTATCCGCTTCCAAGACGACTACTCTCGTGCGGGTTCTAGTAACTAATCAGCGAATTCACAGACTTAATCCCACGGTTAAGTGAGGCAGTCGTTTTCTTGGACTAGCTCATCGCTTCTTGCAAATTTTGAGAGTAGCTCGATCGGGCATTACACGGTACGATCGCATCAGTTTTTGTGCTAGACGCTCGATCGTATGATTCATCTAAGCCATTCCGCGGTTGAAGAAATTCTTCGCCTTAAATTAAGACGACAAAACTCACAGGTCTTTTTCCGTTTAGGCGTTCAACCCGTAGGTTGTGCTGGACTGTCTTACTTGACGAAATTTGACGAACAACTGCAAACGGACGACCAGATTTATAACTGCAATGGCATCCAAGTCGCGATCGATGCCAATAGTCTGACCCATCTTCAAGGTTTGACGTTAGACTACTCAGAGGATCTAATGGGAGGAAGCTTTCGCTTTCACAACCCCAACGCTGTCAAAAGCTGCGACTGCGGGACTTCGTTCTCGATCTGCGACTGCGGGACTTCGTTCTCGATCGTAGAAGCATAGTTGGGATGACTCATTAAGATGCTTGAATCCCTAGTCTTCTTTGCCTATCAAACAATTATAAAAATTGTTTGACAGAGGCGCTGGTAGGTTGGTATGCTCAATATTTGTTGAAAGTTGGAACAGTCAAAAGACTGCACACGCTATAAAATGCCCACAATCCAGCAACTCATTCGTGACGAGCGCAGTAAAGCGCAAAAGAAAACCAAGTCTCCAGCTCTCAAGAGTTGTCCACAGCGTCGTGGTGTCTGCACGAGAGTCTACACGACTACTCCTAAAAAGCCCAACTCTGCTTTGCGTAAAGTTGCGCGGGTGCGTCTGACCTCTGGTTTTGAGGTTACGGCTTATATTCCCGGTATCGGTCATAACCTCCAAGAACACTCTGTTGTAATGATTCGTGGCGGTCGGGTAAAAGATCTCCCTGGCGTTCGTTACCACATCATTCGCGGAACTCTGGACACTGCTGGAGTAAAAGACCGCAAACAAGGACGCTCTAAGTACGGTGCAAAGCGTCCCAAGAAAGCTTCATAAGACCGTTAAATCGTTAAGCTCTTGCTTGAAATTCACAGTCTTGTGTCTCATTTCACTCATTTCCAGCTTCATCTAACCAACTCTGATCGGTTAGCAGTCATTGTCTAGAGAACAGCTTTGAAGAGAGTTCTTTCTACACTTTCTCAAAGCTGTTCGTGCGCTCTGGCTCTTAATCCGTACTCTGTTACCCTGAAAAGGTTGCAACCAAAGTAAATCCTTGATTTTTCTCTAGAAGGCTCACTATGTCTCGTCGCGTTGTCGTCAAAAAGCGTCCGGTTCCACCTGATCCCGTTCACAACTCTCGCCTCGTCAGCATGATGATGCGAAGAATCATGAGAAGCGGCAAAAAATCTTTGGCTTCTCGCATTATTTATGGTGCCTTTGAAACCATCAAAGAACGAACAGGGACTGAACCCCTTGAAGTTTTTGAGCGGGCAGTTCGGAATGCAACGCCTCTGGTGGAAGTCAAAGCGCGTCGGGTCGGTGGTGCCACCTATCAAGTGCCGATGGAAGTGCATCCCGATCGCGGAATCGCCCTCGCCCTACGTTGGCTGATTCAATTTTCGCGTCAGCGCCCTGGTCGAACGATGTCTGCTAGACTCGCCAATGAGTTGATGGATGCCGCCAACGAAACTGGAAGTGCAATCCGTAAGCGTGAAGAAACTCATCGGATGGCAGAAGCCAACAAAGCCTTCGCACACTACCGCTATTAAAAAGCATAAAATCTTAATAGAAGCGATCGCGCTTCTCAACCCACTTATGCGACAGAGACTAAGGAGGTAGCTGTGGCTCGTACAACCCCGCTCGAACGAGTACGCAACATCGGAATTGCAGCCCACATTGATGCGGGCAAAACCACGACAACCGAGCGGATTTTGTTCTATTCGGGTGTCGTTCACAAAATTGGTGAGGTTCATGAAGGAACTGCAACGACCGACTGGATGGAGCAAGAGCGTGAGCGCGGCATTACCATCACGGCTGCTGCGATCAGTACCAGTTGGAAGAATCACCAAATCAACATTATTGACACGCCTGGACATGTAGACTTCACAATCGAAGTTGAGCGCTCAATGCGGGTATTAGACGGTGTGATCGCAGTGTTCTGCTCAGTGGGGGGAGTTCAGCCGCAGTCTGAAACCGTTTGGAAGCAGGCAAATCGCTATAACGTCCCTCGAATTGTTTTTGTCAACAAGATGGATCGGACGGGAGCAAACTTCTATAAGGTCTATGAGCAGGTTCGCGATCGACTCCGCGCAAACGCAGTTCCGATTCAGATTCCGATCGGTTCTGAGGACAAGCTCAGAGGGATCGTCGATCTGGTGAAGATGCGCGCCTACATCTACAACAACGATGCAGGAACCGACATTGAGGAGACTGACATCCCCGACGATGTTAAAGATTTAGCAACCGAGTATCGCACCAAGCTGATTGAGTCGGTGGCAGAAACCAGCGACGAACTGATGGAGAAATACTTTGCGGGTGAGGAACTTACAGAAGAGGAAATTAGACGAGCAATTCGCAAAGGCACGATCGAAGGGGTCAATGGTGAATTCTTTGTGCCGATGCTCTGCGGGTCTGCCTTCAAAAACAAAGGCGTTCAGCTAATGTTGGATGCGGTGATTGATTATCTTCCCTCTCCGCTTGACGTTCCCCCTGTGCAAGGATTACTTGCTGATGGCACCACCGTCGAGCGACGAGCAGACGACAGTTTGCCGATGTCTGCCTTAGCCTTCAAAGTGATGTCAGACAAGTTCGTCGGTCGTTTAACCTTCGTTCGCGTCTACTCTGGCGTACTCAAGAAAGGGAGCTACGTCTTAAATTCTTCTAAGGGCAAGAAAGAGCGGGTTTCTCGCTTAATCATCCTGAAAGCGGATGATCGAATTGATGTCGATGAACTGCGAGCGGGTGATTTAGGCGCGGTTCCTGGTTTGTCTGATACATTGACTGGAGATACCCTCTGTGACGAGAACGCACCTGTGATTCTGGAAACGCTGTTTATCCCAGAACCTGTGATCTCGGTTGCAGTTGAGCCCAAAACCAAGCAGGACATGGAAAAGCTCTCCAAAGCACTAAAAGCTTTGTCCGAGGAAGACCCAACTTTCCGAGTCAACATTGACCAGGAAACTAACCAGACTATCATCGCTGGAATGGGTGAGCTTCACCTAGAGATTCTGGTCGATCGGATGATGCGCGAATTCAAGGTTGAGGCAAACGTAGGTGCACCCCAAGTTGCCTACCGCGAGACCATTCGTAAAGCGGTCAAAGCTGAAGGAAGGTTCGTTCGTCAAAGTGGTGGTAAAGGACAATACGGTCATGTTGTGATTACAGTGGAACCTGGCGAACCGGGGACTGGGTTTGAATTTGTCTCTAAAATTGTAGGAGGTACTGTTCCCAAAGAATATGTCGGTCCTGCTGAACAAGGGATGAAGGAAGCCTGTGAATCTGGCATTTTGGCTGGCTACCCACTGATTGACGTGAGAGCAACCCTGATCGACGGGTCTTACCACGAGGTTGACTCTAACGAGATGGCATTTAAGATCGCAGGCTCAATGGCGATCAAAGATGGGGTCATGAAAGCTTCGCCCGTCCTTCTAGAACCCGTGATGAAGGTCGAAGTCGAAGTACCCGAAGATTTCCTCGGTCCCGTGATGGGAAACTTGATCTCTCGCAGAGGTCATATTGAATCCCAAGGCGCTGAACGAGGAATTGCGAAGGTTTCAACCAAAGTCCCCTTAGCTGAGATGTTCGGTTATGCCACCGATATTCGGTCTATGACTCAGGGACGAGGTACGTTTACAATGGAGTTTAGCCATTATGAAGAAGTGCCTCGTAACGTGGCTGAAACCATCATCGCTAAGAACAAAGGGAACGCATAATCAGAAAGAGGAACAATAACACATGGCACGCGCAAAGTTTGAACGGACGAAGCCCCACGTCAACATTGGCACAGTTGGTCACGTTGACCACGGTAAAACTACATTGACGGCTGCAATCACAATGACCTTATCGGCACTGGGTCAGGCAACCGGGAAGAAGTATGACGAGATCGACGCTGCTCCTGAAGAGAAGGCGAGAGGGATTACGATCAATACCGCTCACGTCGAATATGAGACAGCCGCCCGTCACTATGCTCACGTAGACTGTCCGGGTCACGCTGACTATGTGAAAAACATGATCACAGGTGCAGCCCAGATGGATGGCGGCATCCTTGTGGTATCTGCGGCTGACGGTCCGATGCCTCAAACTCGTGAGCATATCCTGTTAGCGAAACAAGTGGGCGTTCCTCATCTCGTGGTCTTCTTAAACAAGAAAGACATGGTAGATGACGAAGAGCTCCTAGAACTCGTTGAGCTAGAGGTGCGTGAGCTTCTCAGTTCCTACGATTTTCCGGGTGATGACGTTCCGATCGTAACAGGTTCTGCCCTGCAAGCGTTGGAATACATGGCTGCAAACCCCAAGGCAAAGCGGGGCGAAAACGAGTGGGTTGATGGGATCTACAAGCTCATGGACGAGGTTGATGCATACATCCCGACCCCTGCACGGGAAGTAGACAAGCCATTCCTGATGGCTGTTGAGGACGTATTCTCCATTACCGGACGTGGCACGGTTGCAACTGGACGAATCGAGCGCGGTACTGTCAAGGTGCAGGATGAAGTCGAACTAGTTGGCATCAGAAACACCCAAAAGACGACCGTAACCGGGATTGAGATGTTCAAAAAGAGCCTCGATCAAGGGCTAGCAGGCGACAACGCTGGTATTCTGCTTCGGGGTCTTAAGAAGGAAGATATCGAGCGCGGCATGGTCATTGCTAAACCGGGTTCGATCACGCCTCACACTCGGTTTGAGTCTGAAGTGTATATTCTCAAGAAAGAAGAAGGGGGTCGTCACACGCCTTTCTTCCCTGGCTACCGTCCTCAGTTCTACGTGCGGACAACCGACGTGACTGGCACCATCAGCAACTTCACCTCTGATGATGGCAGTGAAGCTGAGATGGTGATGCCGGGTGATCGCATCAAAATGACCGTTGAACTGATCAACCCGATCGCCATTGAGCAGGGAATGCGTTTCGCAATCCGTGAGGGTGGTCGCACGGTAGGTGCAGGAGTCGTTGCGAAGATCCTCAAATAGTTCTAACGAACTGTAGTAAGCTATCAGTGGTCAGCTAACTAGCGGGACTGCTGATAGCTTCCGTTTCTTGACTTAAGCATTTATCAGAACCTAGACAATTTAGAGAGTTACTCATGGCAACGATTCAGCAGCAGAAAATTCGGATTCGTTTGAAAGCATTTGACCGCCGTCTTCTAGACACGTCTTGCGAGAAAATTGTAGACACCGCCAATCGCACAAACGCCTCAGCGGTTGGTCCGATTCCTCTCCCAACTCGTCGTCGCATTTATTGTTTGTTGCGCTCACCTCACGTCGATAAAGACTCTCGTGAGCACTTCGAGACCCGCACCCATCACCGCATCATTGATATCTATCAGCCTTCATCTAAAACGATCGACGCTCTGATGAAGCTCGATTTGCCCGCAGGCGTTGATATTGAAGTGAAACTTTAGAAGACCTTTACACCAAAGATTTGCGTGGACTTAATGCAGGGATCATTCAGTTGTTTCCCTGCATTTTGTGTTGATGAACTTTATCCGGAACCATCTCCCTGTATCGATTCCTATCTCTAAGATGGGCTAGAGTAAAGGGAGGAGCAGTCTTTTTAGTTGACGAATAATGGCACCCTCATCGATCGCTGTTCGAGAACTTCCGATTTTTCCACTGCCTGAAGTGGTTTTGTTTCCAGGTAGACCCTTGCCTCTGCACATCTTCGAGTTTCGCTATCGAATGATGATGAATACGATCCTTGAAAGCGATCGGCGCTTTGGGGTGTTGATGTGGGATCAGGTGCAAGGTAAACCTGCTCTAGTTGGTTGTTGTGCAGAAATCGTTCAGTTTCATCGATTGCCAGACGATCGCATGAAAGTTTGGACGTTAGGACAACAACGATTTAGAGTTTTGGACTATGTTCGTGAAAAGCCCTATCGAGTCGGCTTGGTTGAATGGATTGAAGATCATCCGCCGACTCAAGATCTAAGACCGCTATCGAATAATGTCAGTCAGTTATTGCAAGACGTAGTTCGTTTATCTGCCAAGCTAACTGGGCAAGAAATAGAGCTTCCTGAGACGATTCCAGATCTGCCAACTGAGTTGTCTTACTGGGTTGCCAGCAATCTTTACGGAGTGGCAGACGAGCAGCAGTCACTCCTAGAAATGCAGGATACCGCAGCCCGTCTCGATCGTGAAGCAGAAATCTTGACTTCAACGCGTAACCATTTAGCAGCCCGTACCGTTCTTAAAGATACGCTAGAGGAGACCGCTGAGTAAGGCAGATGGGCAGGTTAAGTCAGATTGGTAAAATGTCATAACTGCCAAAGGTCTTCAGGGTTTCTGTATGGCTGGTCAACTCGGCTAAGGCTGATTGCATGGAGGCAGCGCTAGCATCAGCTTCTAAATCGATGAAAAAGAAATACTCTCCTAGAGAGCGCTTAGTAGGACGCGATTCAATGCGACTCAAGTTAATATTGCGCTGTGCAAAAATCTGAAGGGGCGTTACTAATGCACCTGGCTGATTTGCTCCAATGCTAAAAGCTAATGATGTGCAGGCTCCGCCTGGGGAGGGTTCTAGTCCCAGCAATAGAAATCGAGTGCAGTTGTCTGGATAGTCATTGATGGGACACGCCAAAATCGGTAAGTGATGTAATTGAGCAGCACGTTGAGAAGAAATCGCTGCGATCGTCGAATCTCCATCTAGATATTGCAGTGCTTCTGTTGTGGAATTGAGCGCGATCGGCAGGGCTTTTGGCAAAAATTTGTCTAGCCATTTCTGACACTGAGCCAACGCTTGAGGATGGGAATAGACGACTCGGATGGTGTCCCAATCTTTAGCACAAGACAGTAATGCGTGAAAAATTGGCATCACTAGCGCACGCTGAATTTTCAAGCCGTCTAACTGCCAGAGATTGTCTAGCGTCATCGTGACACTGCCTTCGATCGAGTTCTCGATCGGCACCACTGCTAGCTGCACCTCTTTAAAAGCAACTGCCTCTAGCGTCTGACCAATACTGGGATAAGGACACAGAACAGCATCCTGCCCTGTCTCTTGGTGGAGCCAATCTAAACACGCGATCGCAGCGGCTTCGGTATAAGTGCCGGGAGGTCCAAGGTGCGCGATCAAAGTTGCCATCTCACTACTCTTTTTCTAAACAATTTTTTATATTCCGCTAGGGCGACTTCAATATATGAGAAGCTAGTTATAATTACTTAATATTTAGCTCTCATCTATTAAACCCCTACATCATTATCAATGGATATTCGGTTTGCTGCTTCTCAAGCTGTTGAAATCGCTGTTCCAGAACAGCCGATTCCGATCGCTCACTATTTGCGCCAGCCCCAGCGAGTGGTAAACGCCCTCGCCGCCTCTAGTCGAATTGAATCGTTGAATGATGATCGGTTTCGTCTCACTATGCGCCCGTTGAGTTTTATGTCTCTCAGCATTCAGCCGACCGTAGAGATGAAAGTGTGGGCAGATTCTAACGCAGCGATCAATGTGAAGTCGATCGCCTGTGAGATTCGCGGCGTTGAATACATTAATCAACGCTTTTCTCTCAATCTTGTTGGCAAACTGTATCCAACTCAAGTTGGGCAAACAACTTATTTAAAAGGAAGAGCCGATCTAGAAGTGCAAGTCGAGTTGCCGCCGCCTTTCTGGATGACTCCTAAGTTCTTGCTAGAGAGAGCCGGAAACGGCTTGTTGCTGAGTGTTTTGAGCACCATCAAACAAAGACTGCTGCATCAACTCCTGCTTGACTATCGAAATTGGGCAACGAGTCAGTCAGATGTGGGAACGGCTCAAGGACGGACTGCATTTCCAATCAACCATCCCGCATCCTAATTAAATAATTCCAGTTGGAGCAATGCCTTTTGAATGGGAGCATAGCTGCGGCGATGAAACGGAGTCACGCCGAGTTCTGCGATCGCTCTCAAATGTTCTTTCGTTCCGTAGCCAGCGTTGCGTTCCCAACCATAGCCAGGATGCCGCCCTGCTAACCGTTTTAAGAAGCGATCTCGGCGCACTTTCGCGATAATCGAGGCACACGCGATCGCATACGAAGACGCGTCTCCGTCAATGATGGCAGTGTGCGATCCTACGTCTGCTGTCTTAATTTCGCGCCCATCGATTAGGGCATGGTCGATCGGCTGAATTCGACGTAACGATCGCTGCATTGCCAAATAAGATGCTCTCAGCACGTTAAATTCTTCGATTTCTGCAACGGTCGCAATGCCCACTCCTACCGCTGTCGCTTGATCTAGAACTTGGGGAAAGAGACGATCGCGTTGGGCAGCAGACAAAAGTTTAGAGTCGCGAACTCCTGCAATCATTGAGCAATTAGAAGGGAGCAAGACGGCTGCTGCGACGATCGGACCGCACAAACTTCCAAGTCCTGCCTCGTCTACTCCTGCAATTAGCAGTTGTCCCTGGTTCCAAAAAGTTTGCTCGACTTCTAAACCCGGATTCTTGACCACACCAATACCCAAATTACAGAGTTTGAACCAGAGAATCTGAGGGTTGCGACATCTCAAACTCTCTGGTCAAAGTTTTGATTTACTCCCCTGTGGTTGCCGAAGACCGACGACGACGACGACGAGTGACCATCGCGTCTTCCTCTGGTTCGGGCACAGCAGGTTGTTCGACTAAATCCGGTTCTGAAGGAGTCTCTACAACGGTGAAGTTAGAAGTCAAAAGAGGTTCAGGTTCAGCAACAGCTCTGGCAGAAGGCTTCTTCCGAACTCTGAGAGAGATAGGTTCAGGGCTGAGAGGGGGAGAATTTCCCCCCTCTGGTACAGGGTCTTCATCCTCAATTTTTGGAGTTTCTAGGGCTTGGATAGGGGGCGGTGGTGGAGCTTGTCCAGGTAGCATCACAAAGATGTTTGCCGATTTTGGGTTTTTCAACTCCTGAGTGGTGAGCACGATCGGCGAAATTCCCATCCACGCATAGACATCTTGCTCGTCAGGAGTCATCTCAACGTAGACCAACTCAGGCGGCTCAGCAGCAGGTTTAACGCCCCCACGCCGAGGAGCACGACTGCGTTTGTCCTCGATCGGTCTTATTTCTGTCGAGGTTGGAAATTCTTCTGAAACGGGAGCGAGAGTTGGCTCCGGAAGGGGTTCCGAGCGGGGAATAACAGGAGAAACTGTGGTTGGCACAGGGGTATATCGTGGAGTTGGTTCTTCCCAAGGAGTCGTCCTTGCAGTCACTCCTTCTCTAGTCAGTACTCCTTCTTTAGTAGTTGGGCTGTCTACACGACGACGACGACGACGATTTGCGCCACCTCGACCGCGCTCTTGATAGCTGGGGTGATTGAGCAACTCTAGATCCTGATCGCCGTTATCACCTTCAGCGTCATCTCCTTCCCAAAACAAATCGTTTGCAGCCGGAAGCTCTCGACGAGGTTCGGGAAGGCGGCGGCTTTCACGGTTTTCTCTTAGAGAAACCGACGATCGCTCCAGGTTTTCCCCTTCATCGTCGTGAGATTCTCCAGGCAGGTGAGCTAAAAGCCCTAATCCGCCGCAGGTTGCACAGGGGCGACCGAACAATTCGTAGATATTTTTGCCCTGACGTTTGCGGGTGAGTTCAACCAGTCCCAATTCTGAAAGTTGAGAGATTTGTGGTTTAGACTTATCGGCGCGCAGAGCTTTATTAAAGTGTTCTAGCACCTGCAACTGGTCACGTCGGGCATCCATATCGATGAAGTCTACGATGATGACTCCAGCAATATTTCTCAACCGCAGTTGACGAGCGATTTCAGTTGCCGCTTCGCAGTTTGTCCAGAGAACTGTTTCACGGGCGGTCGCCGATCGGGTAAACGACCCAGAGTTTACGTCAATAACGGTGAGAGCCTCAGTGCGTTCGATAATAATATATCCGCCAGACGGCAAATCTACTCTCGGTTTGAGTGCTTCCCGAATCGCAGCATTCACTCGGAAATATTCTAAAATCGGCACCCGTTCGCGGTGATGATCGATCAGCACTCCTTGAGGAGACTTTCCCCCGCCCCAGTTGACGAGTTGCTGTTTGACCCGTTTCAGCCCCGTGTGGGAGTCTACGACAATGCGATTGACATCTGAACTGTAGACATCCCGCAATACGCGTTGAATAAAGTCGTCGTCTCGATTCAGCAGCGCTGGAGCACGAGTAGAGCCAGCTTCCTGAAGAACAGACTCCCACTGTCGTTGAAGTGTTTCCAGATCTTCAATGATTGCCTCTTCGGGCATTCCCTCTGCTTCTGTGCGAATTACGATTCCCATGCCAGCAGGTTTGACAAGAATGGCTAATGCGCGTAAGCGGTTACGTTCGTTTTCACTGCGAATGCGTCGTGATAAGTTAACCCCTCGACCGTAAGGCATCAGTACGAGATAACGTCCAGGCAGCGAAACATTCCCGGTTAACCGAGGACCCTTATTTCCGGTAGGTTCCTTCATGACCTGTACAAGCACTTTCTGCTGGGGAGCCAGCAACTCCGTGATCGATCCTGCCGCTCGCTTCAGCCGCAAAGGACCTAAATCACTGACATGAATGAAACCATTTCGCTCTGAGTCTCCAATATTAACGAAGGCAGCATCTATCCCAGGAAGGACATTTTCGACAATTCCCAGGTAAACATCGCTAACTTGGTGACTACCAGTGGCAACAATGATTTCTTGAATCTGATCTTCCGAAAAAACAGCAGCAATCCTATGCTGTTCAGCGATAACAATCTGCTTTGTCATTCAATTTCCTCAAAATTGGCGGTGAGGGCATCGAAGTTCTTGCGCCTCTCGCTGTTTTCCTTAATTTTTGTGAGCTAAACCCTTTAAAGCCACGTATACCTGGAAGCCACCAATGATTTGAGGTCTACCAGATCCTCAACCTCAAGCCCGGAGCTGCCGTGTCAGACGAGTCAATACACAAGCTGTGATCTGTGGGGCAATTTAATCCGTCACTAGACGAATTAAACCTCGCAACAAATCAACGATGAGCGGAAAGTCTAGCAAGAGTAAGCTGGGTCTGGCATCTAATGCAATTCGCCCGATGCAACCACGGGGAACTCTAGTCCACAACTGCCTCTGATGCAAAGCATTATAGCGTGTAGGCTTGACTCTGCTACCAAATTTAGAGAATTTACTGAGATTGGCTGAAGTCTTTGCGGGTTGACGAAGGTTTAGACAATGTAGACGATCGTAGTTCCCCGAAAAGACTTGTTCAGGTGCCCGACAAAATTAGTTGGCTCCGATGGGTGTGGAGCAACCTCAATTCTTGCTGCGAAGATTGTTCCAGCAAATAAACTACATGGTCAGGACGCAGCAGAGTGCCGTCGTTGCGACAACTGCCGACGTATCGAAGAACGGTTTGCAATCCATCGACTTCTATCACCGTCAGCTCAAAGAGCCGATCGCGCAAGTTAATCGATTGCACCTTGCCTGATTTTGTCGTCTGTTCAAACCAGATTTCTGTTTTGGTCTGGATTGCCTCAATCCACTCGTGCCATTGAGCAGGAGAAATCACTTCGGCAGAATCAACTCTAATCTGATACTCGGCTTTCTCTAAGAGTTGAGTGGAAGCAGGGGCACTGACCTCGACTGGTTCGACACTATAAATCGGAAGGTCGATCGGCAATTTAGATGCCAGCTTCTCACGGAAAGTTTCAGGGTCGATCGCCTCCGTCAGTTCAAAATCTATGATCTCACCTGAGCTGGTTGTCCCCAATGGCAAAGCATTGGCGGACACAATTCGAGGGGCAGGGTGAAATCCACCTGTAAAAGTGATGGGAATGGAGGCACGGCGCACGGCACGATCGAACAATCTCATCAAATCGAGATGGCTGATCAACGCCATTTCACCCACTTTGCCCAACCGAACTCTGAGTCGCTGCGATCGCTGTTGATTTGGTTCAAAGTGCCCCGCAAATTGAGGGATTGGCGGTGGCGGCACGACTACATTATGTCCGAAATCAACGCCACACACACCGCAATGAGAGCATCCTTCAAACGAGCAGTCGGGGACGATCGCGGCATCTAATGCCCGTTGCAAATCCGCTTTGAGCCACTGTTTATCAATTCCAGTGTCAATATGATCCCACGGCAGCGCGTCATCTAGAGAGGAATGAAAGCTTGGCTGATCTCCCTGATCGTCTTTCTCCTTATCGAAGACGTTCCATTCGCCACTTTCGACTTTGCGATATTTCCAGGTCAAGTCCGACTCATCGATCGCCTGTGTCCAAGCAGAAAAGGCTTTGTCGAGACTTTCCCACCAGGCATCCATTCCTGCGCCAAGTTCCCAGGCACGACGCACGACGGATGATAAGCGACGATCGCCGCGACCGACAAAGTCCTCCATTGCAGAGATACGGACATCGGTGAAGTTAACTTTTAAGCCGCGCACTCCCTGAAAGGCTTCTTTTAAAAGGGCTTGTTTGCGCTTAAATTCAGTAGTCGAAACCGAGTGCCACTGAAAAGGAGTGTGAGGTTTAGGGGTGAAATTGGAAATCGTAACGTTGAAATCTAACCGCCGTCTGCCTTGCTTGCTGCACTCTTGTCTAAGCCAGCGCATGGTTTCGGCAATTCCCAACACATCTACGTCAGTCTCACCAGGCAGACCAATCATGAAGTAGAGCTTGATTTTGTCCCATCCTTGTTGGACAGCCGTTTTGACTCCTCGCAACAGTTCCGCATTGGTCAACCCCTTATTTACGATGTCTCGCATTCGCTGAGTGCCCGCTTCAGGTGCGAAGGTAATTCCACCTTGGCGTGTGCCCCCAATGATGTTAGCGATGTTCTCATCGAAGCGATCAACGCGCTGACTCGGCAGCGTTAGTGTAATGTTTTCACCCTTCAGCCGATTTTTAATCTCCATTCCCACGGCAGGAAGTGCCAGATAATCTGAGCAACTGAGAGACAGTAACGAGAATTCGTTATAGCCTGTCGCCCGCATTCCTTGCTCGATCGCTTCAACAACTTGATCAGGCTCAACATCTCGTGCAGGACGAGTCAGCATTCCCGGTTGACAGAAGCGACAGCCCCGTGTACAGCCGCGCCGAATTTCTATTGTTAAGCGATCGTGAACCGTTTCGATGTAAGGGACGAGTCCGATCGAGTAGGCAGGCATTGGGTCAGCGACTCGCCGCAAAATTCGGTCAGGGACCTTGGGGCGATTGGGATGCACAGATCCGTCTTCTGCCATGTCATAAAACTGGGGCACATAGACTCCAGGGATTTGTGCCAAGTCTAAGAGCACGTCTTCACGGCTTAACTTGGCTGCTTTCCCTTCCTCTAAAATCAGCCCGATTTCAGGAAGAAGCTCTTCGCCATCTCCTAACGCAATGAAATCGAAGAAGTCGGCGTAGGGTTCGGGGTTAGAGGTCGCCGTCTGTCCGCCTGCAAAAATGAGAGGATAGGACGAGTCAGTCCGATCTCGCCAAGTCAAAGGAATGCCCGCTAAATCTAGCATTTCCAGAATATTAGTGGCTCCCAACTCATAGCTGAGGCTAAACCCAAGGATGTCAAACTCAGTCAACGATCGCCGGGACTCAACCGCAAATAAAGGAGTCTGAGTGACTCTAAGTTTGGCAGCAAGATCGGGTGCAGGAAGATAGGCGCGATCGCACAATTGGCGAGGCTGAGCATTCAGAATGCTGTAGAGAATGATATGCCCAAGATTGGATGACCCAACTTCGTAGATTTCTGGATAAGTTAACACCCACCGGATGGTAGCCTCATCCCACGGTTTATGAATCGCGCCTAGCTCGTTGCCCAAATATCGGGCAGGACGCAGAATATCAGGAGTCAGTAATGCTTCGACTGCGACTGCCACGGTTCGGTTACCTTGCTTTAGGTCTGAAGAGATCGTCCTTCAGTATACTGAAGTTTCAGCAAGGCATTCATCACAGCGTTGCCCGTAGAGTCGCGTTAAGAGCAAGCAAGGTAAGACCGATGAGACTCAAATCCCTAAGCAATCGTTGCTTCAAACGCTACCGAGTTCTCAAAGATTTCAAAGATGCCGTCTAGCTGAGTTAACTCAAAAATAATCCGAATTGAGGGAGAGACCGAACAGAGGCTAAACCGCTTATATTGCTTTTGAGCCAGACTAAGCGTGGAAACCAGCACCATTAATCCAGCGCTATCTAGTGACTCAACATTCTGCATATCCACCAGCAACACTGAGGTTTG
Source organism: Phormidesmis sp. (assembly GCA_965277365.1). Taxonomy (GTDB): domain Bacteria; phylum Cyanobacteriota; class Cyanobacteriia; order Leptolyngbyales; family Leptolyngbyaceae; genus Phormidesmis_A. The sequence goes on from CBDICO010000013.1 coordinate 1,323,902, forward strand.
CTCTGATTTCACCGCGATCGTAAGCTGGTTTTGGAGCGCAGAGGCATTCGCTGCATTGACATATCCTTGGGGACAAACGATGACGGTTTGTGGACGAACGAGTGTGCTCTGCATAGCTGAATCCCTCGATTACTAAAATAAAGAACTTGATGTCGATGCTCTGACGATAACTGCACATCAATTCGGATGCCCACCGCAGTTGCATCGTTTCGTGAAATCTTTATTAGAAGCCCACTGTTGTTTAAACTTTTCGGTAAGTTTATGTAAATTAATGTATAAACACGCACAAATCTTATGCTCCCAATTCGGAGATGGCATTCCCTAAGCAATCTTGGTGACTTAAATCACCTTTACTCTATTGGTTGGATCACCCGAAAATTGAGGCGATGGACGGACAATACTGAGGTATGAATCTGTCACGATACCTATGAAAACTAGTGAAATTATTCGTCAGTTGGTAGGGAAAGCGCTTCACTTCAAATGTTTGACCCCAGATATCGAGAACGAAATTAACTACCAACTGACCCGGCAAGGACATATTTCTGACGTAGATTACGAAGCTCTTGAGCTTTTAATGGCTGAAATGGATGCAGGTCGAATCCGACTGGTGCCTAGCTCTTAGCTTGCAGAAGTCAGAAGTGATCAAAAGGGCATCTGTCTACTGACGATCGAGACTGGTTCTGTCAGAAAATACATCAGGGTGTGCTTGGCAAATCTGACGAATAAATTCATTGAGCTGGCGGCGGGCAACGATCGCGTTTGGTTCTGAATGGGCGATCACGTCCAACCGATAAAGAGACGACAAAAGCGGAACCGCTTCAATATCTAGCGCTTGACGAAATAAAACTGCGGGTAACAATAAGTCTGACCCTTGCCGCAAGTCGTGACACGAGCGTTCAAATCGATGCTCAGACGATCGAGAAAAATCTTCTGTCTCTGGTAAATCCCCAACAAGAACTAGAGGACGTGCCCAGCATAAACGCCGCGTCTCTATAATTTGCACCACTTCTGCATAGAGGCAGGTTGCGCCAAGCTCCAGACAGACAATCTGTGATGGCTGCAATTGCGAGATCCAGGCTTTTGATGTCTGGTGCTGTGAATCGAAATCCATCGGTTAAGTTAAAGTAACGGCACTGATAATGATTCTAGGTGCCTACTCCTTCTGATGGCTACCGTTAGAATGCTAGGTAACGCGATGTGCGACTTTCCTGAAACACCCGTCAAGATTGCCCTCATCCAGCCCTCTCGTGCGGAAAAGGGAACCAGAAATGTCCGAAAAAGCTCTTCTCCTTGGGGAGTAAAGGTTGGGATGAGGGCGAATGAGTTGCACATCGCGTTAGGTGTTTTTTACGATCGAGTCTTTCTAAGAGAACAAGCTTGTTCTGAGATAGCTAATTTCTGTGAAGAAGCGCTAACCTAGAAAAGAGCCGTTCGTCAAGACTTTTTCTTTCAATAGCCCGTCAGCTAAATCTGTAGAGTTTTGCGTGATTAATATAGGTCTACAGCGTTGCCAGGGGCAGAAGAAGTCGTTATCGTAAGGCGTTGGTCTCTTAACTAGTCGTTGATAGCTTACGGAGAGGATAGAACTGTGTCTGTTGAAACTATTGAAAAGCGTTCAACATCACGAAAGCTTGCGCCTCGCTATCGGGTTTTACTTCATAACGATGATTACAATTCGATGGAGCACGTGGTGCAAGTTCTCACAAAGACGGTGCCCAGCTTAACTCAGCCACAAGCAGTAAATATCATGATGGAGGCTCATACAAATGGGCTTGCACTGGTGATTTCGTGTGCTCAAGAACATGCAGAGTTTTACAGCGAGACGCTTAAAGCGAATGGGTTAGAGAGTACGATCGAACCCGACGAATAAAAAGCAAAAAATTGAAGTCTCGGATTAAACAATTGTCTACTTACCCTGCTCCCCTTCGGATCGGGGTATTTCTGTTGTTACTTTTGCTGATATGGACACCGTTTGTGGGGCTAACCAATTGGCTCGTTCACGATGCAAATACGGCTTCGATCGTGACTTTGATTTTACTCTACGCAGAGTTCATCGTCTTGGTGCGGTTGTGGGGACGTTATGTTTATGGTCAGCCAGATTTACTCAAACGATATGGTCTGGTTAGAACCCGCAGAAATGGCATTCATTTACTGACGGGGTTAGCGATCGGGCTAACTAGCCTTTTTCTAATGTTTGCCGTCCAAAGCGTTTTCGGTTGGGTCTTCTGGCTACCTCCCCAGCCGTCTCTACCTCACATAATTTTAGAAGGTTCGCTGACAGGGCTAGGGATTGGCTTTGCCGAGGAACTTCTATTTCGAGGTTGGCTGCTAGATGAGTTGCAGCGAGACTACAGTTCAAAAAAAGCGATGTGGATCTGCGCGATCGTGTTTGCTTTACTGCACGCCCCCAGATCGATCTTGCAAGTTCCTGCACTCATCCTGTTGGGTTTAGCACTGGTGTTGGCAAAGCGCGCCAGTCGGGGCAGATTGGGACTCTCAATCGGGCTACACGGTGGATTGGTTTGGGGATATTACATCATCAACGTGGGGCACCTGATTAAGGATTCAAAACAAGTGCCTGACTGGTTCACGGGGATTGGTGGCAATCCGTTAGCTAGCTTGACGGGGATGGTGGCATTGGGAGCGATCGCGCTAGGGATGAAAGTTGCAGCGTCGCGGTCTATTGCTTTGCCGGAGGCTTAGTTGGCTCATCTAAATGAGTTCCGACGAGGCAAGCCCCGACAAAATTCACTCCCTCTAAATTGGCGTTTTGTAAATCTGCACACAGTAAGTTTGCGCCTGCCAAATTTGCGCCTGCTAGATTTGCGCCTTGCAGGTCAGCTTCTTCTAAATTCGCTTCTGAGAGCAGCGCACCCTGTAGATCCGCCTGACTCAAGTTTGCTCCGTGGAGATTTGCACCACTCAGATTCGCACCGCGCAAGTCGGCACCTCGCAAATCCACCCCTTGAAAGCTGACACCCATCAAGTTTGCACCACTCAAAAATGCCCCCGTGAGAGCAGCACGAGTCAGCCGAGCACGCATTAGATTGGCACCTCTCAAGTTGCTGCCCCGTAGATCTGCTTCGGTCAAATCCGCTTGCATTAGATTGGCACCCGTCAGATTCGCTCGAAGATCAGCCCCGACTAATTGACTACCAATCAAATTCGCACCGTCTAAAGATGCCCCTACGAGTTTAGCCCCTGTCAAATCAGCCCCTGCAAGTTTAGCCCCTGCCAAATCCATACCGCTTAGATCTGCCTGAGATAGGTCTTCATCTTGCAAGTCAGCACCTGCTGAGAGTTTGATTTTGTCCGATCGAACTGCTTGAACATCCATTGTGCTAAACCTGTGTTATCAAACTACTCGCTTGCTGAGATGGCTCAATCAGGTTGAGAAGGTCTTCATCTGAGTGAGAATCTAATAGCCACATACCCGCCGCAATTTTGGGAAGACTAATCGATAGGCTTAAGCCCTGTTCCATTCCAGCGACTAACAGCGCTAGAGCATCCACCAGTTTGGGGTCGAAGCGATCACCCTGTTCGTCTTGACACGCCTCTAATGCTTTCATGAAATAGGCTTCAGAATCGGGTTGAGCTTTAGAACAATTCCGCAAGTCGGCTAGGTGCTGCTGAAACGCGACGACAAGCCCCAAAATTCGTGATTCTAAAGGAATCTCGTCTCCTGCAAGCCCAGCGGGTTGTCCGCGACCGTCCCAGCGCTCAGATTGGTGGTTGATAATGGTGGCGATCGCTTTCAATCGCTGCATGGTGCGGAGAATTTGTGCGCCTGGAACGATCGGGCAGCTAGGCGGTGCGCTCGTCTCACCGTCGGAGTAACGGGCGAAACTGCTGGCACTCAGAACGCTGTCCGATCGCTGTAAAAAAGCAAGTCGGTGCAGCAAACTAGCAAGACGGAGGCGATTTAATTGCCAGCTAGGAAGATCAAGCAATTGACCCATCGCTTCTGACAGGGTGGCAACTTCGGCGGCTGCCATTGGGTTGCTGATATCAGTCTGATCGATGAGTTGTGCTAATCGCAAGAAGGCTTGTAGCTCATTAGAAACCAGATTGTTGTCGAGAGATTGGTGACGCTGTGGAGTAGACCCATACTCTGGCTGCTGACTCAGATCAGCCTGACCCGTTTGCAGATATTCCATGACCCGCGAGACAGCGGTGTAGATGTCATCGCGATCGCTACTCTGTGCCTCTGCTGCGATCGCTTCAACTCTAGTGGTAAGTTGCTGTTGAAGTTCAGGATTGTAACGCCCGATGTGGGCGATCGCCAACTCGACGGTTTCTCGAACTAAGCCCGATTCAAACGTCCAAAACCCATAGAACTTTCGCTCTAAATCTTCTGCGGGAACTCCACCAACCCCATAATCAGCAACTGAAAGCTCTTGACACAGCACCATCGCGGTGTAGGTAGGAGCCAAAATCATCAGGTGCCACTCTTGAGCGACGGGGTCGGTCGGTTCAAGCTCGACGAGGGAGACATTTGATTTTTGGCTAGTCGGATGCTCGGCAAAACCTGCATCGTGAGATGCCATCAGCACGATTTGTTGAGAATGTTCGGCTAACTCTGAGTAGCGATCGGCTTCTTGTAGATACCATTTGCCTCTCTGAAACGCCGTCACGACTAGAGGAGCGCTACTGCAAGTGAGAATGCAATCTTCTAAGGCGTGACACAGAGAGACCAGCGTGTTTTTATAGTAAACACCGAAATTAAGAGGACGCTTTCCACCATCTCCTGTTTCGTGGGAAACTCCCAATTCGTGCAGAATTGAACCTTCTAACATTACTTTCCTACTCCAACACCTGCCAATGCTTGCTGCTTGGGTGCGATCGGGGCAGAGAGCGCTTCCTCTAACTCGGCTCGTCCCAGTCTTGTCTCTAGAATATCCATCACTTCGCGCCCAAAATTGCTGGGGTTGCGCTTCCACGCTTGAAGGCACACTTCACCAAAAAAGGAGCCAAAGGGTTCAGGGTTCCAGAAAAGCTTGCGGATTGACCAAGGCGTAATATTCATCGGGTCATATCCTGGCTTGAGAATATCGTTCTTGAACGCATATTCTTCTAAGTGAGTGTGAGGCTGAAGCCCGATGAAGAAGATAGCGGGTTCTACTTTGTCTGCGCCAAAAATCTTCTCTAACTCTCGGTGATACGCGATCGTTTGGCGAATTGTGTCATAACTCTCGTCAATCACGTTGAACGAATAATTGACTGAAACCAGAGAATTAAATCCGGCAGATTTCAAGTCTCGGCAGTTCTCCAAAACGGTTCTCAGGTTATAGCCCATTCTCATTTTACGAACTAACTCTTGTGATCCGCTCGTGATGCCAATCTCAAAGTAGTTCATCCCGGTCTTGACCATCAGATCGCACAATTCAGGAGTCAGATTGTCTGCTCGAATATAAGCAGCCCAATGGATATCTTTCATGCCCGCATCAAGAACTTTTTGAAGTAACTCGATCACGTCATCCATATACTTACGAGCCGGGATGAGTTGCGCATCAGTAAACCAAAAATTGCGGATGCCACGATCGTAGAGTTGTCGCATCTCAGCCACCACTTCGTGAGCCGGATTGATCCGCACCTGCTTGCCTTCGATGACCGTGTAGATGCAGTAACAACAGTTGTGAGGACATCCCCGCTTGGTTTGAACGCCTACATAAAAATCTCGTGACTGGAAGTAATACTCAAATTCACTCCAGATCGTTTGAATATAGTCGTAGTTGCAGGCAGTCTTCTCAATGTTGGCGGGAATTTCATGAACTAAGCGATCGCGGGGCTTGGTCTCGCCCACGACATAACATCGCTCGTCTTGAAAATCTTGCCCCCGCATCATTTTCTCTAGCAGCGATTCGCCTTCACCCACCGAAACAATTGAACCCTTGGGTAAGCTCTTGCCGATTTGCTCATAGAAGACACTGACCGCACCGCCGCCCACGACCACACGAGCGCTCGGATTGTGCTGTTTAGCCCGACTCACTCCTCGTCTAATCAAGTTAATGTTCCGCCAAAGCTCACCGTAGTAGCCAGAGGCGATTCGCAGCAAGCCAATCGCACCTCTCGCTTTAACTAAAGGATTTAAGGAGTAAAAGAACTCAAAGGTATGCTGTAGAGGATTTCCACCTCGTCCATCAACGGGGGCATAAATTTGAATATCTCGCCACGAGAACACTAATAGCGTTGGCTTAAATTCGTCAACACACTCATCTAGAGCAGCATTAAAATCTAGCGGAGGAACCGTACCTAGATCAAAAATCTTCTGCTCAACGTCAAGAAACTGCTTATGAATATGATCAGCCAGATAAACCACACCGATCGGAAAGATGGGGTTACAGGGAAGGCGAACGTAAAGAATCCGATTTTCCATTGCAGTTAGGCTACTAAGAAAGGGGGTTTTAGCCGCGAATTGAGTGAAAGAAAACCAATGTAATAAAAACGTGATTCCCAAGCTTCGCTCTGCATTTTTGAGAATGCTATCTGAGCGGCACTCCCTTGAGAGGTCGGTTTAAGACAAACTCATGAGAAGATTCTGAAAGCTATTTTCATATAACTTTACGATACCACCGACACTCAGCTTCTGCATGGTCTGAGCTTAAACTTCTAAAGATTTCAAGCAGTCAAGCTGAGTCAGCGATCCCCAGTACCGCCCCTGTTTAAGTAACTTTTGAGAAAAAACTCTTAACATTGTTTTACCTTAAGAAAAAATTAGTTATGAGAGAGGCAGTTGGTAATGATGTTTACAGTTACCAGGGATCGCAGAGTGTTAGGGTTTTCCCAATAACCACCTTTAAGGTTGGAGCACCTAATAGACTTATGGCTCAGGTCTTTGATCCCGTCCCATCTGAGAGCAGCGATCGCCTTCTTTGCTGCTATGTCAACGCAACCAACCAGATTCAGATCGCTCGAATTACAAACATCCCTAACTGGTATTTTGAGCGTGTTGTCTTTCCGGGTCAACGGTTGCTGTTTGAGGCACTCTCAGATGCCCTTCTTGAGATCCATACTGGCATGATGGCGAGTGCTATTTTATCGGATACGATCGCGTGTTCTAGTCTTGGTGTTCAAGAAGAGGTGGGGACTATGAGCAAACCGACTCCAGAACAAGAGTTAGAGCGAAGAAACGAAGGAACCATGACCGGAGACGAATCTCAAGTTTGCGAGCCAAGATTGACTGTTTTGACATCTATAGACTGAATCGCTCTACTTCAAGCCGACAACCCAATCAATTTTCGACTTTTTTGATGAAGATAGAGAGGTAGTGTGCAGGACTAAAAACCTTGGATTTACCCTCTTTTATCTGGCTCTGGAAAATTGCAGCGTGGTCAATGGGTTTGGCGATCGTCGCTTATCTCGTGCAAGCCGTGACTGGAGTGAGCATGGTTGCAAAAAGATCTCAAAGCGGGCAGCGTTTAGATTGGCTACGTCCGCTGCATTTCTGGAGCGGTGCCACAATGTCGCTGCTGGTGTTGCTGCTGTTGGCGATCGGCATCGTGGGCACGTTAGGGCATTACAGCAGTTTGGGACATTCAACCCATTTGCCGATCGGAATTGGTGTCGTAGAACTGGTGCTGATCTCGGCTTGGAGTGCCGTGCAGATTAGTCCTGATCGTCCCTGGGCGCGTCCTCTGCACGTTGGCGTAAATGCTTTACTCTGTGTCGCGTTTATTCTCGTGTCGCTGACGGGCTGGGAAGTCGTTCAAAAGTATCTATAAGTCAGACGTTTACAGGAGAGGTATCCCAGCGATCGCCCTGCACCACAGTATGAACCTGCCAATCAGAGGAAGGTTGAGGATAGTCCGATCGATAGTGTCCTCCCCGGCTCTCGGTTCGGAATCGGGCACTTTTGAGAATCAGATCGGCAACATCTAGTAAGTTATATAGTTCTCCCCACGCCTTTAAAGCAGGATCTGCGTTAGCATCAAACCGGATCGTTTTGCAAGGAGCGAGATTGATCAGGGCTTGACTGAGCGAGAGTTGAAAAAATTCCTGCCGCCAGACTTGAACTTGCGCGATCGCCCTATCTAACGTCATCTGTTCGCGGCAAATTCCTGCACTTTGCCAGATCAGTTTAGGCAATTCGGCACGAAGCACTTGGATCTGGTCTCGTTCAAGGGACTCTAGAAAATGGAATGTATTTGAACTGTCCGATGCTTCCTCACTTTTGGGTGGATCACTCTCTATTTTGAGAGGTGCCAGTTGCGCTCCAAAAACTAAACATTCTAGTAATGAATTGCTGGCAAGTCGATTGGCTCCATGAACGCCCGTGCTGGCAGTTTCGCCCACTGCATACAATCCCGAAATGCTCGTTTGATTCAGGATATCTGCTTCGACTCCTCCCATCCAATAATGGGCAGCCGGGGCAACCGGGATCGGTTCTTGAAAGACATCAATGCCCCAATGTTGACAGACTTGAATGATATTGGGAAATCGATGTCGAATGGTTTCCGCAAGAATGGGACGCAAATCTAGCCAAACATTGGCGATCGCCGGATCTGCCTCCGTTTTTTGTAGATGATTGAAGATGGCTCGACTCACCACATCTCTAGGCGCAAGCTCTCCAGCCGGGTGATAATCAAAAGCAAAGCGATGCCCATGTTGATCGACTAGGTGTGCCCCTTCTCCTCGCACCGCTTCGCTAATCAAAAATCGAGGCGCACCTGCTTTCGTCAGAGCGGTGGGGTGAAACTGCACGAATTCTAAATCTCGTAGAGTTGCTCCGGCTCGGTGGGCGATCGCGACCCCATCCCCGGTGCTGACAGCAGGATTGGTCGTTTGGGCAAAGACTTGTCCGCCGCCCCCGGTTGCCAAAACAACCGCTCCCGCCCGAATCCAACAAACTTGCCCTTGATAAATCAGACTCACTCCCTGGCAGCGCTGACTTTGGGGATCGAGCCACAGATCTAGCACAAAGGCTTGAGAGAGAATTTGAATATTTTTGTGGCTGAGAACCTGTTCTGTCAAAGTCGTCACTACAGCGCGACCCGTTGTGTCAGCCGCATGAAGCACTCGCCGACGAGAGTGAGCCGCTTCTAAAGTGAGGGCGAGATTAGACCCGTCTCGATCGAACGCGACCCCCATTTCCACCAGATTGTGAATACACGCCGCCGCGTTTTCAACCAAAAACTTAACTGCGTCATAGTCACACAGTCCAGCTCCTGCTTTTAGGGTGTCTTCAAGGTGTAGCGCCGTTGAGTCGTGGGAGTCAACCACCGCAGCGATTCCCCCTTGTGCCCAGTCGCTGGCAGAGCGTGATAGGGCATCTTTTGTAATCAGCCCAACGTGAAGATGAGCAGGCAGACAAAGCGCTGTATATAACCCGGCAGCACCCGCACCCACCACCAGCACATCAAAGCGATCGGGAATATCAAGACCTTCAGACCCATCTAAACTGAAATCTGACATAATAGCTAACGATAAAAAAGGCTCCCTGCAAGTAGGTCGAGCCAGAGTAAAACATCTTGGATAAACCTATGACGCAGAGAGCGATCGAGCACAAATGCAAGTCAAAGAGAATCGCTTGAAGCAATCTGAATCTAGCGGTAAATGCCGTTATTGATTCGATCGTTTCCTTCAGTGAGTTCTTTAGAGACTTCGCTGGTGACGAAGTTCTTCATGTTTGACTGAAGCGTTTCTTTCTGTTTCTCGGTCAATCCAGAAATATCTAGAACATCTTCAACCTTTTCATAAGGAGCATTCTTAAAAATAATGCTTGCCAAGGTTGGATACATTCCCGGAAATTGCCGGAATGCACGCAAATTGGTGTTATTTAAGTCAATCTTTTTACCAAATGCCGTTGCCATCTTATCTTCGACAGCATTCCGAAGCGACCCAGTTGCCTCTTCTGCCAGCAAAACAGATGGACGTGAAGCAAAACCAAGGTCGCCGAGGTTAGCGGCTAAAGCAGTTTGAGATGACCCCAACCCACTTAGACAGCTAATGATCAAGCCCAAGGTAGCAACAAAGCGGACTAAATGTTTCATAGTTAATTCCCTCCCATTCAGATAGAGCAGGCTCTCTACACAGCTTTTATTAGAGCCTATCATCTCAGTGCTACAAACATCTCATCGACTTCTGGAGGCGAGGTGCGATCGAGCTAACCCCTCATCTACTTCTCATCCACTACCTTAACTTTGGTTTGCAAGAACGTATCGAGATCCGCAAACGAGCAAGCATGGGTAGGAGTGGGGACATCGTAGCCCTTGAGGTGAACACTATATTGCTCAAAAAAGTTGGCATCCGCCACGAGCGTAGACAAGTGATGATAAGTGGTTTCACCTAGCGCAATGTCTAGACCAATTTGCTTAGTGGCAGACTCTAATCGAAACGCCGCATTTACGGTGTCGCCAAGAGCCGTGTAATCAGGTCGATCGCCGCTCCCGGTGTTGCCCACCATTGCATAACCTGTGTTGATCCCAGCTCCAATTTTGAGTGGAAATGGCAGAGGGTATTGATGATGGAGACTACTGGTCATAGTGTGTAGTGCGTTCACAGCCTGAATGAGCCGCAGCATTTCGTCCCGGTTAATGCCTTGTGCTCCGTGAATCCAGACTGCCATCACAGCATCGCCAATATATTTATCAACCCAGCTTCCATATTCACGAATGATGTCTCCTGCACAACGAAACCAGGTGCCAATCACTTCTGAAAGCAGCTTTTCATCAAGTTGGCGCGTCAACCCTGTAAAGTCTCGAATGTCTACGACCAAGACCGAAATTAACCGCCGAATATGTAGCGTGGCAGTCGCCGTAAACTCTTTAGAATCTAGCCCCAGCGAGGGATCAACGGGGCGGTGAACCGGACAGTAGAACTCAAGCTCAGTTTGCCCGAATGTCAATCGATCGCCAGTTTGCAGCGTAACTGGGATGCTGACGCGCCGACCATTGAGAAAAGAGCCATTGCGACTGCCCAAATCGATCAGGTAAAACTCGCCTGTCTCCATCGACTGCACCATCGCATGGTTGCGCGAAATCCAACGATCGGACAAAACGACGTTGTTGTCTTCACTACGTCCCACTGTCCAACAGTTGCCGCTAGTCATGGGAAATCGACGACTTCCTGAGTCTGTTCTTAATACGAGATGTGGAGTGGGTTGCAAAGTCACCACAGGCTGAGAAGCAAATAAATCCTTTCTTATGATGCAGCATGACACAACAAAAAGGTGTCAGCTATCGCGATTGAAAATAGATTGCTTAAGCATCTTTAAGCAATTGACGACTAAATCCTCAGCAGCGAGAGTTCAGTTTCCAAACGTTTTAGTCAACCTAACGCAGCCGAACCTCAAGCAAGGGAAGCAGCCAGCCAAAATAAACTGTCTACCAAGATTGTACTCAGAACTGCCCCACTAAACGCTAACCAGTGCAATTTCCGTGATCGAGCAGAAAGAATGCCAACACTTAAAAGCAGAGTTGCTAAAACAGCCACCCACGAAAGCCCCCAGGGAGTATGCACCTGAGCAACGGCTTGGCGAAGGACTGTCTGAGCCATATCAGGTTCGACCTGCATCACCTGTCGCCAGTAGGGAATCAGATCAACGAGATAAAAATAGATATCCGTGACGATCGTCCCAAAGAGCGAACCGAGATAAAAGAGGTTACCAATTTTGCACCAACCTCGACTCAAACCCCACAGTGCGATCGGGAGCGCAATGGCTTCGATCGGCAAGTGTAAGGTCGGTTCCCAGCGTAGCCATCCCCAATAAAGCGAACCCGCTAGCCATGTCCAAGTGAAGCCTGTGAGTAACTCTCCCCACACTTGGGTTTTAGGTTTAGATGAGAGAGTAATGCTCAGCCATACCCAGCCTGCCGTTGCCATCAAACTTAGCCAGGGCAACGATCGGACTAAAGGAGCTTCAAAAAATACAGGCACCGAGACTAGAAAAACCGCACCGCCAAAAACCAGCCAGCGTTGAGCAGCAGAAGCGGTCTGAGACGAAGTAATGGCGATTTCGGTGATTGAAGCAGAGCGAACGGCACTGAGAGTGGGCGGATAAGAGATCAAAGTACTCTAACGATTAATTAAATTTGTTTACGTTACTTAACATTACCACAGGGTACCTGAGAGTTTAGGAGGGATTCAGCAAAATCAACCCTCAGAAATATCCCCCCCCTGGGCATTGACTTCATCGTAGCGGAATTTTGAGCGGTGTGAGGGATTAGGTCGATGAAATTTTATCGAGCATCATTAATCTGAATTAAGAAGTCATATCTTTCGGATACACTGTGTCTCGCTGCGAAGACAGCCGTAGAGTCTCAGTGTTTGCTCAATAAAATTAAAGGAACGAATGCATGGAAGGTTTTCAACTCAGCCCCGATTGGTTGACCATCCCTTTTGGATGGGGCAGTCTTTGGCATTCTGGACAATCGTTGCTTGGCATCCCAGATCCTAGCGTCTCGAATGGCGAAAACTTGCTAGTCGGAATTTTCCAGGCGATCGTGCTCGGCATCATTCAAGGCATTACTGAGTTTTTGCCGATTAGCAGCACCGCTCACCTGCTGATTTTTCGAGATGTGTTTCACTGGTCACAGCAAAAATACTTTATTGATGCGATTCAGTTTGGCAGTGTGATCGCGGTGGTAATCTATTTCTGGAAAGACATTCAGCAGATTTTGACGGGTAGTTTGTCTGCCTTTCGGCAAAAAGACTGGGAGCGGGAAGAGTGGAAGCTTTTGATCGGCATTGCGGTCGGAACGTTGCCTGCCCTAATTGGGGGATTGCTGCTTAAAGATAAGCTACCGGAAAGTCCGCTAGTGATTGCGGTGATGTCGATCGTCATGGCGCTGCTGCTCGGACTGGCAGAAAAAGTCGGCACCCGCAAACGAGGATTTGATGTCTTAGAAATTAAGGACGGACTTCTCGTCGGATTGGGACAGATGATTGCGCTGTTTCCAGGGGCATCGCGATCGGGTTCGACTCTTACAGTCGCTTTGTTTTTAGGATTAGAGCGACAGACAGCCGCCCGATTTTCTTTCTTATTAGGCATTCCGACGTTGACGCTCGCGACGCTCTATCAATCTCGAAAAGCGTTTGGTAATATCGATGACTTGATTCCTCTATTGGTTGGAATTGTTTCGGCGTTTATCTTTTCTTATCTGTCGATTGCCTGGTTGCTGAAATATTTGCAAACTAAAAACACGCTGATTTTCGTGTGGTATCGGTTGGCGTTTGGGGCGGCATTGTTAGGAGCGATCGCAACGAGTTTGTTGGAAAATAACTAAATTGGTAGACTGAAGGTCTCAGCATTCCAGGCGTTTCTCATGAGCGAGTCTTCTATTCGTCCAGCGTTAATCACGGCGGTTTTGCCAGACTCGATCGCCGCAGAAATTGGCTTTGAAGCGGGCGATCGCTTGGTGTCAATCAATGGGCAACCGCCTCGTGATTTAATCGATTATCAGTTTCTCTGTGCCGATGAAGTGCTAAGTCTCGAAGTGTTGGACACTAAGGGCAAGGCTCATCAGGTCGAAATTGAGAAAGACTACGATGACGACTTGGGACTGGAGTTTGAAACCGCCCTATTTGACGGGCTGATGCAGTGTACAAATCGCTGTCCGTTTTGCTTTATTGATCAACAGCCTCCCGGAATGCGGGAAACGCTTTACGATAAAGACGATGATTATCGCCTCAGCTTTCTCTATGGCAGCTATTTAACGCTCACAAACCTTACATCGCGCGAGTGGCAGCGCATTGAGCAAATGCGGCTCTCTCCCTTGTTTGTATCGGTTCATGCAACCGAGCCAGAGGTGAGAAGTCGATTGCTCAAAAATCTGCGTGCGGGGCAGATTTTGCAGCAGTTGCAGTGGTTTCAAAAACGCCAGTTGCAGATTCATGCTCAGGTAGTGCTTTGCCCTGACATCAACGATGGCGACCATTTGACACGCACGCTGTTAGATTTAGCCACGTTTCACCGTCAAGATATTCCTGCGGTTGCATCGGTGGCGATCGTGCCTGTAGGACTGACGCGGTTTCGCCCCAACCAAGATGAGTTAATTCCGGTGACTCGCGAGAAAGCGCAAGAGGTGATCGCCCAAGTGCAAGGGCTTCAACAGCAGTTTCAGCAGCAGTTTGGCTCGACGTTTGCCTGGTTAGCCGATGAATGGTTTTTGATTGCAGGGCAAGCGTTGCCGCCAGAGTCCCATTACGAAGACTATCCGCAAATCGGCAATGGAGTTGGCTCTATTCGCCAGTTCCTCAAGCAGTTTAAGTCGGCATCTAAGCGATTACCTAAAAAAGTTGCGCCCGATCGCACCCTCATTTGGATTGTTGGCAACGCAGTCGAGCAAGCCTTTCAGCCCATTTTACAGCGTCTCAATCAAGTGCAAGGACTCACCGTGCGAATGGTGGCGCTCAACAGCCGTTATTGGGGACAAACGATCACCGTCACGGGGCTGCTGACCGGACAGGATATTCTGCAAGCCCTGCAAGGGCAAGATTTAGGGGATGGAATTCTGTTGCCTTCTCTGATGCTTAAACATGACGATACTCGCTTTCTAGACGATATGCGAGTCGAAGAACTTGCCGATCGACTCAACACCAACATTCAGATTGTGCAAGGGCTTGAGGGCTTGATTGAGGCTTGCCAAAATTCTGTATTGGAAGCGGCGATCGCGCACTAAAGGACTTGCGAGAACCACTCCTGCTGCCGTTGTCCGTCGGTTTCGACTCCGCTCAGCCCGATTCACGGCTACTTTATTTTGAATCGAGTCCCTAAACCCGCTCGATTCAAGTCTCACTGGCTTGCTATGATTTTTGACAGTGGATTAGTAGAGAGCAACCATGTCCGAAACCAGCAGCGAAGTATTTTCTAAAGCCGTCAGCGATCGCATCTGCAAACACATGAATGACGATCACGCTTCAGCCGTTTTGCTCTACGCCACTGCATACGGGCAAGCGAGCGAGGCAACGAGCGCAGAAATGACCGCGATCAATGCCCAAGGAATGGATCTTAACGCTCAGATCAAAGGCGAACCCGTATCATTGCGGATTCCATTTGACCATGAGCTAAAAGATGCTGAAGACGCGCATCACACGTTAATCGACATGTTGAAGCAAGTGCGCTCTAAAGCATAAGGAATGAAGGATGAAGGATGAATCGCAGACCACAAGATTAGAGGCTACAAGCCTAGCGCACAAGCCGCGAGAAGCTGGGCACGATTCATTCCTTATCCTTCCTGTTAAGAAGCCCGTTTTTGTTTTTCTAGAGATCTTCTCCTGTGAAGGTGGAATTCAGTCTTATGTCAAAGACATTCTGCAAGCGCACTCAGCAGAGGAGACAGATGTTTTTCTATTAAGAGATGGTGTAGAGGTTGAGAATCCGTTTGAGTTGAGCGCGATCGAGTTTCACTATTTCAAAACTCGCAGTCCTGTGATCGGGCGAACTCGTCTTGCTATCGCTCTATTCACTTACTTGCTCAAACATCGTCCTCAGCGCGTATTTTGTGGTCACATCAACCTAGCGCCGTTGATTCAAACCCTATGTAAACCGTTGGGGATTCCTTACACCGTGTTGACCTACGGCAAAGAAGTTTGGGACACGCTTCCAGCCGCCAAACAAAAAGCTCTTCAGCAAGCCGATCGCGTGTGGACCATTAGCCGCTATTCTCGTGATCGGCTCTGCCTCGCAAATGCCGTCGATCCAAGTCGCGTCGATCTCTTACCCTGTGTCGTCGATGGAGACGCATTTACTCCTGGTGCGAAATCGTCAGACTTAATGGGGCGTTACCAGTTGGCGGGAGCCAAAGTCTTGATGACGGTTGCGCGGTTGTGGTCAGGCGATCCCTATAAGGGAGTTGATATTACGATTCGGGCACTGCCTGAAATTATTCAGCGTTTCCCACAAGTCAAATATTTGGTGATTGGGCGAGGAGACGACCAGCCCCGACTGGCTCAACTGGCAGAAGACTTGGGAGTCAGCGATCGGGTTGTCTTTGCTGGATTTGTCTCAACTGAGGCATTAGCCGACCATTATCGCCTTGCAGATGCCTACATCATGCCGTCACAGGAAGGCTTTGGCATCGTCTATCTCGAAGCAATGGCGTGTGGAGTTCCCGTTCTCTCAGGAGATGCAGACGGTTCGGCTGACCCGTTGCAAGATGGCAAGCTGGGGTGGCAGGTGCCCCATCGAGATCCGGTTGCGGTTGCGGCGGCTTGCATCGAAATTCTCAAAGGTGACGATCTTCGATGTGATGGAGTTTGGCTCAGACAAATCGTTTTAGAACAGTTTGGAAAACCTGCGCTTGCTCACTCAATAGACCTCCTGCACAAATCATGTGGAATGGGCAAATTCATCGTTGAGCAAGCTTGATGAATCAGTTCGACTACCGTCATCGAAGCATTAAAAACAAGATCTTCATCTGAAGGCGATTAATGAAGTCTGTTTAGCCGAGATTGCCCCTACTCAAACCATTGTGCAGTTGGGTCAATGGTAGGAGGTCGAAGCTGAAATCGACGAGATGTGGAGCTTTGTTCAATCGAAGCAGCAACGTTGGCTGTGGCACGCTCTTGACCACAAGATAGGTGAGGTGTTGGTTTATCAGAAAGATGGGTATAAAACCCCGATCCTTTAGGACGGCTTTTCTTGCTCTCTAATGTACTGCTTAAGCACTTCAATAGGTGCGCCTCCAACGGAGCTAACAAAATAGCTAGGACTCCATAGGGCGTCTTTACCGAACGGTTTAGGGTGTCCAGCTTGACCATAGCGACGGCTTGAAACACCTTTAAGAGCATTCACCATTTGAGAGATTGAAAGCTTTGGAGGATACTCTACCAGCGCGTGAACATGATCAGATTCACCGTTAAATTCGAGAATCTGAAAGTCCATCTTCCTTGCAACTTCGATAAACGATGTTTCTATCACCGCTAGACTCTCAGCATTCAGAATTTTGCGACGATATTTAGTCACACAGACCAAGTGAATTTGCAAGTCTGAAATACTATGCCTTTCCTTACGGAATTGGGTTGTCATTCTGTGCAGACCCAGTTAGAATGTACTTGCAGACCAATTCTAGCACAAGCCATGAAAGCTCGGTATCAGTACAGATTCTACCCAACAGACCAACAGAAGCAGAGCCTAGCTCAGTTGTTTGGTTGCGTCCGGGTTGTCTGGAATGATGCGTTAGCACTTTGCAAGGCTTCAGAGAAATTGCCGGGGTATAACGCACTCTCAGAGATGCTGACTCAAGCAAAAAAGACTGAAGCTAGAGAATGGCTTAAAGGGGTTTCGTCGGTTCCATTGCAGCAGTCATTGAGACAGCTAGACGTTGCCTACAAGAACTTTTTCAATTCTCGCAATGGGAAGAGGAAGGGCAAAAAACTAGGTTCGCCTAAATTCAAAAAGAAATCTAAACAGCAGTCAGCTACCTTTGCTAATACTGCTTTCAAGGTTTCTGACGGGATTGTCTACCTGGCTAAAATCGGAGATCTTAACCCAATTTGGTCTAGAGAACTACCCTCAGAACCTAGCTCTATTACAGTGATCAAGGATGCCGCAAATCGGTATTTTCTCAGCTTTGTTGTAAATGTTGAGCCTGTCAGTCTTGAAGCTGAAAACCAAAGCATCGGGATTGATTTAGGCATTAAGACGTTTGCATTCATGAGCAACGGTGAAAGGGCTGAAAGCCCCAACTACTCACGCTTAGACCGTAAGGTTAGAAAGCTGCAACGTAAGTTAGCCAAGCAACCGAAAGGAGCCAGGAGGAGAGATAAGACACGGCTGAAAATAGCCAAACTTCACAACCAAATTGCAGACAAGCGTAAAGACTTCCTGCACAAACTATCAACCAAAATTGTTAGAGAGACTCAGTCGATTGTTTTGGAAGATCTGAATGTGTCAGGCATGGTCAAAAATCGCAAGCTTTCTAGAGCGATTAGTCTGCAAGGTTGGCGAGAATTTAGAACGCTGTGCGAGGCAAAGTCTGAGAAGTTTGGTAGAACGTTCACGGTCATCAGCCGATGGGAGCCGACAAGCCAAGCCTGCTCTGATTGCGGGTATCGGTGGGGCAAGCTCGATCTAAAAGTCAGAACCGTTCAGTGTTTAAGCTGTGGGTCTGTTCATGACAGAGACGAGAATGCAGCAAAGAATATTGAAAAAGTCGGGGTAGGGCATTCCCACGACTCTAAATGGACGATGAGAGGCAGTAAGACACCTTTGGGTGCAAGCTTCAGTGAAACGTCAAGAATCACCGCTCCTTCAGGACGGTGAGTATGTCAAGGGTTGTCAGATCACAAAGACTCAGCCTTCCTAGAACTCAAAGCACTGTTGACACCATTTGGGATCACCCAGTTCTACACAGAGAAGCCTAGGTAGGCGGACACTATGGTTAGCGATCGTGCGATTCTTTTTATCGAGTCATTACATACGACGCTTCAGGATTCATGCAGGAGCATCATAAGCGAAAGCTCACACCCTCGAATGAAAATCTGTTTTAAAAGCAGGTCTATTGAAAGCTTTGTTAGAACTTTAGCTATGGGAGGATTGAAAACGTAAGTTTTTGGTGACGATCGCTCATGCTTGACGACGTGTGGATTCTCAACGCTCAAGTGCCTGGTTATCAAGGATTGCAGCAGATTTGCATTCAAAAAGGTATCATTCATGAAATTCTTCCCCAGGCAATCCAACTACAAACGAATTCACCCATTCTTGATGTCTCAGGTGACTGGATTTCGTTAGGCGGAATCGACCTGCAAATCAACGGCGCGTTGGGTCTAGCCTTCCCAGACTTGAGCAATGATAATTGTGAAAAATTAGAGGCAATCAAACAATTTCTCTGGAACCAGGGCGTTGATGGATTTTTGCCCACGATCGTCACCACCTCGATCGAGAACATTCAGCGATCGCTCTCCATCCTGTCACCGCTTCTGTCCTCCCAGATTGTCGGAGTTCACCTCGAAGGACCGTTTCTCAATCTCGAAAAGCGCGGTGCCCACCCTGCCGAACATCTTCTGCCGCTCACAATTGAGAACGTCAAGCGTGTTTTGGGAGACTATGCCTCTGTGGTCAAAGTCATCACTCTCGCCCCCGAACTTGACCCGACTGGAGCGGCGATCACCTATCTGCGATCTTTAGAAATCATGGTCAGTCTCGGTCACTCTCAAGCAACCGCAGATCAAGCGCAGCACGCCTTTGCCCAAGGAGCCTCAATGGTGACTCATGCCTTTAACGCAACGCCCAGCCTCCATCACCGAGAACCGGGGCTGTTGGGAGCCGCGATCGTGCACCCTGATGTTTATTGTGGTCTAATTGCTGATGGTCAACACGTTTCGCCCATCATGCTAGATCTGGTGCTAAAAGCGAGTCAGTACGATCGTGGCATCTTCTTAGTCAGTGACGCTTTATCGCCTCTAGGTTTGCCAGACGGCAGATATCCTTGGGACACCCGCCAAATTAAGGTGCAGCACGGCACCGCCCGATTGCTAGACGGAACTCTGGCAGGAACGACCTTGCCGCTTTTCGTGGGAGTACAGAACTTGGTCAAGTGGGGCATCTGTCACATGGGGCAAGCGATCGCGCTGGCAACGACCGCACCAAGACGGGCGATCGCTCAATCAGAGGGCTATCTCAATCGACCCGCGCACCTGCTGCATTGGAGTTTACATCCTACTACGGGTGACTTAAGTTGGGAAAGGCTATGAAGGTTGGCTCGTCAAATTCTTTGTGTGCCAGATTGGATTCTGTCTCATTCTAGGCAGTTTTAGCGTATGGCTACGCCTAGACTGCACTCAGTTGCCGTTACAGACGAAAGTTTTCTTTTCAATAAAAAAGGGGCACCTTGTAGGTACCCCCAAGATACTCAGATTGACTTGTCAAAGCAAAAATAACCTCACAGATTCACCAAGTTGCAGTTAAACATGATTGAGATGTTTAACAAGTGGTTGTTCGGGATTTTGCCTACCCGTAGGATAACTGACAAACGGAGAGAGTCGTTTCAGCTACATCAAAATTTCATGAAACTCTAAATTCTTCTCAGTAAGACACGTAGAGCCTTTGCCCTAAGTGCTTAAGTAAGGTAATTTTTTTGCTTAAACCCGACCAGTCTATTCTGGAGTTAATGCCCGATCAAGTATTACGATAAACCTGTTGAGATAACCACAAACAGGCTTTATGAATGGAATCGATGACAAAACCGTTGTTCGGGATTATTTTAACGCCACGGGGTTCGATCGATGGCGGCGCATCTATGGCGATGGTGAAGTCAATAAGGTTCAGCTAGACATTCGTACGGGGCATCAGCAAACGGTTGACACGGTGCTAGGCTGGCTCAAAGCAGATGGCAATCTGGCTGAGTTGACGATTTGCGATGCAGGGTGCGGAGTCGGGAGTCTGAGTATTCCTCTAGCGCAAGCAGGCGCAAAGGTTGCGGCAAGTGACATCTCTGAGAAGATGGTGGGGGAAGCGAAAGAGCGGGCAACTGCGATCGGGCTTTCGGCAAATCCAAGTTTCTCAGTCCAAGATTTAGAGACGTTGAGCGGAAAGTATCACAGCGTGATTTGTTTAGATGTGTTGATTCACTACCCTAGCGATCAGGCGATGGAGATGATTAAAAACTTGACGAGTTTGGCAAGCGATCGCATGATTCTCAGCTTTGCCCCCAAAACGGTCTTCTTGACTATTTTGAAGAAAATTGGTGAGTTTTTCCCGGGTCCAAGTAAGGCAACCCGCGCTTATCAACACCGGGAGGCGGATGTAGTACGAGCGTTTGAAAGTTGCGGGTTCAAGATTCAACGCACGGCACTGACCAGCAGACGCTTCTATTTCTCACAAATTCTGGAAGCGGTGCGGGGTTGAGCCAGAGTTGAGCGTTTATTAGAATTGGGTATCAGCGTTATTGCCGTTGTCTCTGGAAGGTAATGAAGAATAAGGGTTTCTTCCCTTCAACACTGTTAGAGACTTTCAAGAACATCAATCAAGCTCTACATTTTTAGGAGAGTGATCGAGACCACACATTTAACAAACGAAGGGATTGATTCATAGGCGATGTGCAACTTTTAACTGGTCACCAAGCGATCAAACTGAAGCAGTTCGTGACCACAGCGACGATTAAGCCAACAGCAAATGGTATGTGCCAGGATTTTCCGATGAAGTCGGCTCGTCAAATGCCACAGATCCCTGGCTTGAATCCGTTCAAAATGGAAGTGTTCTGCTAGTTGCGAGTTCACCGTTTCGATCAACCGTCTGACTTTCTGAAGTAAGGCGATCCAAGCTTTAGGACGGGTATCGGTCATATTGGCTCGCAAAGCAGTCTGTAACTCGACTCCAGCGCCTCGCAAAGCGTCCCGCAGGTCTTGGCTGATATAACCTTTGTCTCCAATGACCATCCCTTGAATTTGACCGAGGATCTCCCAGAGCGCTTCTCGCTCATCTGCATTCGCAGCAGTCAGGGTGAAGCCAGTAATGATGCCACTGGCACTGACGCTGAGGTGTCCGCGAAAGCCATAGAACTTCTCGTCTTTTGCAGCACAGTATCCATAAGCGGCTTCCCCTCGAAAACTGCGGCAGCGTCCAGCATAAGTGAGACAGCATAGGCGGAGCGGCAATCCATCCACGAGATGCACGTCATCCTCGAACGCGCCCAACTCGACCGCTAACCGTTGCTGAAGACGCGCTTTATACTGCCAGAGGTTGGCTGCTTGCCTGACAAAACTAGAACGACTGGTCAATTTCGGGAATAGGGCGCGCCAATGATCGCGGAAATACGCCCAAATCCCTTCCTCGTACTCCAGACTGCGATATTCGCCAACAATTTCCATCGTCAGAACTTCTGCGTCACTCAGGGCAGGCATAAATCCTCGGCTCCGGATCGGTTTGCCTTGAGTCAGCGCCTTGAGTTGATCGTCTACACAGCAGAAAACCGCAATGATAAACTCTTCAATAGAAAACATTTTTCCCACCTTAAACTTCTGTGTTTCTCTTCTATCAGAATTTTACGGTGGGGTTTCCTCATCTCATCTAAAAGTTGCACATCGCCTATTGATTATTTAATATCATCTTCTTTACGAGAACCAGACGTGCTGCGGCAGTTGCGAGAAGAGACTGCTAAAATCCCGATGGGAATGATGCAAATTGACCCCGACGAGGGGGCATTGTTTACGCTCTTGGTTCAGTTGCTCCAAGCCAAAAAAGTCTTAGAAATCGGCGTATTTACTGGGTATAGCTCACTATGTACGGCGCTGGCTTTACCCCCCGATGGGAGACTCATTGCCTGTGACGTGGATGAAGACTTTACGGCGATCGCTCGTCGCTATTGGGACAAGGCAGGGATTGCCCATAAAATTGACCTCCGGCTTGCCCCCGCGATTGAAACGCTGAATCAACTCCTCGCCGATGGACAGGCAAATACCTTCGATTTTGCATTCATCGACGCTGACAAAGTCAACTATCTTAACTATTACGAGCGATCTCTACAGCTCATCCGTCCAGGGGGTCTCATTGCCGTTGATAATGTATTTTGGGGAGGCAGAGTGGTCGATCAACACATTCATGATGCTGATACGATAGCGATTCGCGATTTGAATGAGAAGTTGCATCACGATGAACGGGTTACTCTTTGCATGATTCCCATCGCTGATGGGGTGTCGCTTGCCCTAAAACGATAGACGACTATTTATTAATCCAAAAAACGCATCGCAGAGTCTTGCAAGAAGATCTCATTAAGACTGATAATCAAAGAGAAGTCTTTAGGCTCTGCTGATTTGCTTCCAGTTTGATCAGACAAACCGAATCAATTAACAGTTGTCGCTAGTCCGATCGCGACTCTACCCAGACACTATATGATCAGCAAAGCCTCTCATTTTTCTGGCTTAGATCAGTGACTTGCCTCAACGCTCACATGAATGCAAATTTCCGCCGCACCTCATTATCAGCTAACATCCCAGGAGCAGTGACACATGGGCAGTTTTATTAAACTCATCAAAAATCTCTTTAGCAGCATCTTTTCTTTTTTGGGCGGTCTTGTCGGTGGCAAAAAGCCTATCGAAGGTAGCGCTCCTAAACCTCGGAAAAGTTCTGGCTATTTTCTAGAATTGGACGACGCTGAAGCCTCGAAAAAACCCGAAATTAGCACACCCGCAGCCGAAGCTAGCCCTGCATCTGCTGCCGCGACTAGCGGCTCTGCACCGTCTTCTAAGCGCTCAGAGCAACTAGCGGTTGCGGCATCTAGCAATGGCTCGGCGACCGTTGCTCAAAAAGCTGTCGAAAAGGCACCCGCAGCAGTGGCAGTGGCTCCAATGCCTGAAGCATCTGCTGAATTTGCAACCAAATATTTGGTGCCTAGCAGCAATGGCAGCCGTCGTCGCCCCGGAGCAAACATGAACTCCTACTTAGATATGGCACGCGGCATGAAGTCGAATTAAATCTGAGTTTCTAGATAATTCCTAAAAGAACATCCCGGTCTAGAGATCGGGATATTTTTTAATCGTTAATAAACTTCGGGTTGACGCTCTTCCGTTTTTTGAAGCACCCAAACCGCGTGAATTACGCCAGGAACCCAACCTAAGAGAGTCAGCAAGACGTTAATCAGAAATGCTGAACTGATGCCACTGTTGAGAAAAACAGCCAGAGGCGGTAGGACGATCGCTAAAAGGAAACGAACAATTTTCATAGAATTTTTCTAACCCAGCTAGTCTTTAATTCTGTCAATAGCATTGTCGTTAATTGTGTCTGGCTTAAACCTCCATCTCAGGGATTAAACTTCAGAGATCTTTTGCAAACGCTAACCCGCTATAGAGATGAAAGGCAGAATCCCAGCGGCTAGCATCTTGACCAAACAGATGAATGTGAGACTTGAGACGCTTGAGCAGGTTAGGAAACTCGATCGCGGTTTCTGCAAAGGGCATAAATTCTGACCAAACAGGTTGTTCAGGGAGTTGATAGTTAAGAAATGCAACTAGATGATTCCAGTAAATGCGATTAGTGGTTTGTCCGATCGCACTTTCATCTGGGGTTGAGAAAGCGATCCCTTGATGAAACTGATAGTTCAAGTCACAGAGTCGCAAGATGCAGCGTCTTTTAGGGAGATGCAAATCACAAATATGAGCATAGTCTTGGGTTTGTTCTTTGCGCTGTCGCTGCGTTTTTTGTCGAGCATCGGTATCGACGACTTGCTCAAAGATCGGCAATCGTCCTTCAACGCGCTGGGTCACTTCTGCCCAATCGAAACTGAGAGAACCCAGTTGATCGTGCTCATTTTGGCAAATAGCGCTTGCCTTAGGCTGATAGCTTTGAAAATGTTGGACTCGAAAAACTTGTAGGCTCTGGATCGCATTTAACGATGCCCAAAACGCGGGAATTTCAGCCTCTCTAAACTGCTGCCCATAGTGTTGAAGTTCTCCGATCGCGCCCGTTCGATAAAGCCGCCAACCTCGATGAGGAATCTGTAACCGTGCGGTGTAGGCATCCAACTTCATAATTCGCGCAAAGTTTTGAGCCGATGTCGTGCGGATGTCGCTGCTGATGGCTTCTAACACTAACATCCCCATCTCAGCATTTTTGGGATCGGCGGTAGCTTCGGCGATCGCGGTTTGTCGGCGAGTTGCAGCCAAAGCTTCGAGGCGCTGAATGCCTTGTCGTGCCTGACCTGCAAGTTTGGGATTGACGACATCACGCAGCAGTTGCCGATAAATCTGTTCGGCTGCCTCTAACTTGCCAGACACTTCATAGAGCCGCCCCCGATAAAATTGCCCAAACGGATTTTGAGGTGATTCGTGCAAGAATTCTTTGAGCAGCTTTGCGGCAGTGCGATAGTCTTGGCGATCGAAGGCGGCAGCGATTTGATCCAGCATGATTGACTCAGACCGAAGGGTTATCGTTTCTTCTCTTCATTCTTCATTCTTTCAACAACTCCTGCAACTAGCGAGAGTGCCACGATCGGCGCAGTGACGGCTCGAAGCACACGACGACCGAGAGAAATCGGCTGATACCCTGTCGCGATCGCACCTTCGATTTCGGAATTTGTCCAGCCGCCTTCAGGTCCGATTGCTAGGGTAATGGAGGGACAAGTTGCTTGGTTGAGATAGTCTAATAAAGGCGACGCGTTGCCCCGCGCTAGACAGATTAAACGGCAGCTACCGGACTGAGACGAGTCTGCTTGAAGGCGATCGCTCCAAGACACCGGGTCTAAAATCTCAGGGACAATCTGACGTTCGCATTGCTCTGTGGCTTCTTGAGCAATGCGCCGCCAGCGTTCTAACTTGTTGACACTCGGATTGAGCAGCGTTCTCTCACTGATCACAGGCGCAATGCAGGTCACGCCTAATTCGGTTGCTTGCCGCACAACATCATCAAACCCGTTTCCTTTTGGGAGTGCCAAAACTAATGTGACCAAAATCGGCAATTCAGACTGAGCGTGAATAGGTTCTAGGATAGATGCTCGATCGGGATCTAAAGACGCTAACCAACCTTGTCCGTGTCCATTCATAGCGATAAACTGATCGCCCGATCGCAGCCTCAGCACGCGACTCAAATAATGCTGCTGCTCGATCGTCAAAAAAATCTGCTGCTGGTCAATTTGAGAATCGGTGATCACAAGCCTTTGCAACTGAGCCATTGGGAATCTCTAAGAATTTCAATAAAAAAGTAGGAGTGAATGAAACACCCCTACCCAAACAGCAGACAGTCCGATCGCAGGGTCTAAGAATCTGTGTTAGCGAGATAGGTTTCTAGCGCGTCTGCCACGAGTTCAGTAATCGGTTTTCCTTGAGTCTTTGATGCTTGCTGAAGGCGTGTATAAATCTCACGACGCACGCCAACTCGATGCCGAGATTTAAGGGTCACTGTGTCCGATTCAGCCGATTCGACTTCTTCAAAGTCATTGGTCGAAACCGTCAGGACCTCATCTAAACTATCGGACTGATAGTCGCTGACAAATTGCCGCAGCGCGTCAAACCCGACCCGATCGCAGAAATCGCCAAAGCTTTCTTCATCGGTGCGTGACTGTTTGAAGTAGACGAAGAGCGGCTCTAGAAAAGTTTCTAAATCGTCAATGTGTAGCTTTTCGACATAGGCGCGAGACAGTCGGGTTTGATTAGGGCAAGCGCCCAGCCACATTTGATAAGTGTCAGGTCCGTTGCCAACAAAGCCAAGTTCTGCGAGGTAAGGACGGGCACATCCGTTGGGGCATCCTGTCATGCGAATGATGAACGATTCGTCGGGCAGTCCAACTTTGATGAGCAGTGCCCTAATTCGCTCCAGAATGGACGGAATCACGCGCTCTGATTCGGCAGTTGCTAACCCGCAAGTGGGCAAAGCTGGACACGCCATTGAGTAGCGTAGCAGCGTATCGATTTCGTCTTCGCGCTTAATGCCGCAGCGAGTCAGGATCTTCTGAATCTCAGACTTTTGAGCGGGATCGATTTCGTAGAGAATCAAATTCTGACTGGGTGTGACCAGCATCGGCAAGTGGTAGGTCTCGACGATTTCCCGCAAGGCAGTTTTGAGTTGAAAAGAGCCTTCGTTTTTGACGCGACCATTTTCGACTGAGATCCCGACAAACAGTTTGCCATCTCCCTGCTCATGCCAGCCTAAAAAATCCAAATATTTGAATTCTGGCAAAGGTTTGAAAGGGGCGATCGACTTGCCAAAATACTCTTCGACTTTGGCGCGGAATTTGTCAACGCCCCAGTCTTCAATCAGATATTTCATTCGAGCGTGGCGACGATCGGTGCGATCGCCATAATCGCGCTGAGTGGCGACGATCGCTTTCACTAAGCCATAGACATCATCTTTAGCGACGTAGCCGATCTCATCTGCCAATCGCGGAAAGGTTTCTTCTTTGTTGTGAGTGCGTCCCAAGCCGCCACCTGCAAAGACGTTGAAGCCTTCTAGCTCGCCTTGCTCATTGGTCAAAACGACTAAGCTGACATCCTGCGAGTAAAGATCGACAGAATTATCACCGGGAACCGTGACGCTGATTTTGAACTTACGGGGCATATAGTGGGTGCCGTAAATCGGTTCGGGGTTGTCATGGACGATCGTACCCGTGCCATTCTTTTGACGAGCCGTGACCACTTCGGGATTCTCTTCCGCCGAAATGAATTTCTCACCATCGAGCCATATCTCGTAATAGGCACCCGTTTGCGGAGTCAGCAGATCGGCAATAGTATGCGAATATTCGTAGGCGTATTGATAATCGGGGCGATTGCGAAAGGGAGCCGGAGGAGCCATCACGTTGCGGTTGACATCACCACAAGCGCCCAGCGTGTTGCCCATATTGCGAACGATCGCTGCCAGTGACGCTTTCAGATTCTTCTTGAGAATGCCGTGTAGCTGAAAGCCTTGGCGCGTCGTGGCTCGAATCGTGTGATTGCCATAGTCATCAGAGATGCGATCGAGCGTCAAATAAAGCTCAGGTGGAATAAACCCACCCGGACTGCGCGTTCGCAGCATCATCTGATAGTCTTTTTCTTGACCTTTGGCGCGGTTGTCTCGGTTGTCTTGCTGATAAGACCCGTGAAACTTGAGAATTTGAATCGCGTCTTCAGTGAAGTGCGTCGTGTCTTCTAAAAGCTCAGAGGCAACGGGTTCTCGCAAGAAGTCACTGCGATCTTTGAGTCCTTCGACTTTAGAAGGCTTGCGGGTGGTGGAGTTGGGTGTCGAAGATATAACCATTAGACTGCTGCTGCGATCGGTAAAGAGGGATAAGCTGTCAGTCATCTCGTATGCAAATACAGATGACAACAAACCGGGAGAATGTGTTTTCCCAGTAAGTCGGTCGGAATTACGATGATGAGCCCATCGTATTACCTTCATTCTATGAGGCAATCAGTCGGAAATCTTGGTCACTCTAAAATGATTTAATAGGGTGATCGGTCTAAATCTCTCGATGAAAAGCTCTAATGGCTTCTTCAGCACCAGTCTTAGCCTTCGTAGCGAATAGTTGAAGGGTTGTGTTAAAGCGATCGCATCTGAAACTTAACTTCGACTTGCGAGTTTGACGAGCTAACAGCTCACATGGATGGAGTTCAGCTTTGTGCACACTCATTCATTTGCTGTTGAAGTTGTTGGACTTCCTCGATCGCTAATCCTATGCCACAGGCTACAACTTCTCCTGTAGACCTCACAGCCTCTCAATGAAATCCTCGACTGTGACTTGTGCTTGCTTGAGAATGCTGCTCAGCGTACCAATCTTCAATTCCCGATGAACAGGAACAACGCAGCCAATTTTGCCCTCTTCGGTTTCTTTCTTCATCACAACATGACTACCTGTTTGACGAACTTGCTCAAATCCTAACCGCTCAAGTGCCCGAATCGTTTCTCTGCTTGAGATTCGTGGCAGTTTAGGCATAGCTGACTTCAATACTGGTTACGAGTCTAGGAGATGTTTCGGGCAGAGGGAATTCTTCTAAGTAGAGCCGCGTTGCTTCTCTCAAACCTGCGATCGCTTGTTCGATAGTTTCACCTTGATCCACTGTGCCAACCTCTGGACACTCAGCTATGTACATATCATCTTCTTTATGAAGAATGGCTGTAAAGCTACGGGTTTTCATTGTGTTTTATTCCCAAAACCTCTTTTGCCAAGCATAACATCACCTGATTTCTCCTTCTGCCCGGAGCGATCGATAAACAGTGGATTCCTGCGTGATGTCTCTCCGGGATACACACAGAGTTTGAGTGACGATCGGGTGGCTGTGATCAGAAATGCGAACAATCAGAAAATCCTAAGACTTTGCGCCCCTTACAAGAGGCAGCCCAACGGCAAAACGCAGCGGCGGTAGATGAACTCGAACTCAGCACTAGCGGCTTCCGTCCGTCCGCTGCCGTGAAGTGTTAGCCTGCGACTCAACGTGCCAGTATAGACATACCAATGGCTAGAACTAGCAAAAAAGCATAGAGCGAATATGTATGAAATTGTAACGCTGCTTGAAGAAGCCAACGCAAACGTTGACTTCTCCTTATATTAAGACCTTCTTGAAAATGCGGTATGAGAAAGCTTCCAAAATTTCGATCAGCCATTGCTTTCTCAAAATCATCCCCTTGCAAAAATGCCTCAATTTTTCCGTATCGGCTTATCAAAATATTTTGAGTACTCTTATAAAAAGCATCAATCAACCAAAACGATAAAACACTGGCAATACAAAATAAGTAGAGGAATGGTTTCTGTTTATCAACAGCAAAGAGGATGATTGCAGAAAATACAGTAATTGCCCATCCCTTAATTGTGAAAACAATAGAATCATAGCCCCTTATACCATTTTGGAGCATCTCCATTTCTTTCTGCAAGAGGCTGAGGCGATAAGAGAATAAATCTTCCATAACTCACCGAAGTAGCTGTTTTGTAATCATCCATGCTTCCAACAATTTTTCCAAGCTTTAGTGTGATACATACTGAGCATTCCACAGATGATCTTCGGGAACTGCCTTAACCAGAGGGTGAAGCAGGCTAACGCTCCGGTTGAGCGGCTGCCAATAACCTTTGCATCTACACCAACATTTCCCATCAGTCCGCTCCAACCGGGTTGTTATGCCGTACATTTTCAAGGAACTTTAAAGGGATTAACAATTCCTAGCCCGTCAATACTTGAGTATCCAAGATCCTCTGTATAAAGAGTTTGAACGTTGATTTCTAAACAAGCAGCAATAATCATTGAATCCCAATGAGATAGACTAAATCGGCTCATTAGATTCTCAGCACGATCAATCACGCTCCATGTTGGAAGCGCCGTGTCCCAAACCTGTTGCAAATCACGAATATACTGATAGGCTTGCGCTCTGTTGTATCCCAATGATTCCAATTTGCGACCGGCTGCTAAATACTCACAACCAACTTGCCACAACAGAACACCTTCTGTAAGAGCAGATATGAGAGAAATTGCTACGCCTTGTTTAGCTGGATCACGAGAATCATTAACATAAATCAGGATATTAGTATCAACGGCGTTCATGTAGCATTTCCCGTGTGAATCGAGGAGCATTCAGCGGAATTGGGTTTTGCTGCATTCGCTCGATCAGCGATTTCAAAAACTGCCTTTTGGTTTCTACATCATTAATTGGTGGTGATACAACTTGAGAAGACTGAATTAACAACTCAACCTCAGTCCCTTCAGGCAAATCAAAAGCTGCTTGAAGAACAAATGCACCATTCCGGTAAACTGCCTTTAAAGGTTGGAGCATAAGGGAAACTCAACGCTGGTTTGACTACTATATTTTACTCTGCTTCTATCGTTTGCTCAGTAAAGGAACCGTCCTTACACTTCCAAATTATCTCGAATGAGTCATCTTCTGGAGCAACGTGAAAAATTCCTTCAACGTAATCAATGTACTCACCATCCCGCGAGGAAACTGTGGTTGCAATGCGTTGAATCTGTTGCTTGACTTCATTAAGGGATGCATCTCGAACAGTGCAACCAAAAAACACGAAGCGAGAAAATCCACCACCCCTTTGTGGAAAATGCCATGAGTCGGTATACGGTGATTGGTCTTCATTACTATCGATAATGACCCGAACCTGCTTGATCAATTCATCATTAAGTTCTAACCAGCCTCGCACTGAATAGAAAAAACCCATTGTCCTTACCAACTTTGAGCGGCATAACGATTCCGCTCACCCGCCGGAAATACCCTCTGCATCCTAACCGATCGCCCTTCTCGGTCGGTGTGCAGCGGACTTGTTAGACCGGAGTTGAGCCATAAGCAATGTCTAACTTCACTGCAAAATCCTGCTCGATCCTCTCAGCCTTAACTTGTAGACGATCAAGCTGAATCTCATGATGTCCAAGCAGGGCTTCGTCAAAGATCAAGCGAAACTGAGTTTGATCCCTGTCGTTCGAGGCAGAGATGATAAAATCCCGCGCTGCCTTTCCTTGAATGTATACTTGCTGACCGCGCAGACCGTCACAGACCGTGTCTACCCGAAATTCAGAACAGACTGCATTCAAAGCAGCTAAACCATACTGGCAATAGTTTGAGCCTACTTCAATATGCTTTTTCAGATTGTGGCACGCTAAAAGCTCGGTGAGGAAAACATCCGCATCAGGTCTGCCTGTTTTAGAATGAATGGTTAAAGGAATCCCTGCATCGTATTGAAGGAACACTGTTCCAGCAGGTTCAATGCTGATCTGGATATGCTTGCAACGTTGATCTAACGCTTCATCAATCGCGTGGCACAGAGCTTCAAGAATTAGATCCTCAAACAAGTTCTCTCGCTTTAATTCGCCCAGCCACATCCAGGGACGACAGCGCACGGCTTCTACTGATGAAAGAATCTCGATCTCCATACCTTATTCCTAGCTCTTGCCTCAGCCTTTTCTAAGTTCTCAAGAATGTGAGGTCTAACTATTAATAGACGGAATTTTTCTGCCTAAGATCCCAAATTACTACTTATGCAGATTATTTCTGCATTGTACGCCATTTAAGCGGATTAGCGAGAATCTTTCCGCATATTTTCAGATTCCTTACGGCGGTGACTAGATGTACTATTAAATACACAGTACATCTACTTGTTTCTATGCAGTCGCCTCCTAAAAAATTGCTGGATCAGGTGCGGGATGCGATTCGTCTGAAGCACTACGCCTACCGTACTGAAGAAACCTACGTGCAGTGGATTCGTCGTTACATCTTGTTTCACAATAAGCGTCATCCAAAGGAGATGGGTAAAGCTGAAATCGAAGCATTCCTCACTCATCTAGCTGTTGAGGGGCAGGTCTCCGCCTCGACACAAAATCAAGCCCTCAGTGCCTTGCTGTTTCTCTATCGAAAAGTGCTCAATCTAGAAATATCGGGCATTGATGCCGTTCGAGCAAAACGACCTCAGTATGTGCCTACCGTGTTGACCAAAGAGGAGGCGCGGGAAGTGATCCAAAACATCTGTGGAGTCCAGCAGTTAGTGGTGAAGTTGCTCTATGGGGGAGGGCTGCGTTTATGCGAAGGGTTGTGCCTACGGGTCAAGGATGTCGATTTTGCTCAACATCAAATTGTGGTGCGAGATGGTAAGGGCGGCAAGAGCCGTGTCACGATGCTGCCAGCCAGCGTGACGGCAGAACTGCGCGATCATCTAGTGAGCGTTAAGCGTCAGCATCAGCAGGACTTAGGGCGAGGTTTTGGAGCAGTGCTGTTGCCCTACGCGTTGGATCGCAAGTATCCGAATGCGAATCGAGACTGGGTGTGGCAGTTTGTGTTCCCTTCTAGCCAGATTGCTAAAGATCCGCGTAGCGAGTTGATGTGTCGTCATCATTTGCATGAAAGTGGAGTGCAAAAAGCTGTGAAGCAGGCAGTGCGGGCGACAGCGATCGCCAAACGAGTGGGCTGCCATACCTTTCGACACAGTTTTGCAACGCATCTGTTGGAGAGTGGGTATGATATTCGCACGATTCAGGAGTTGCTAGGGCACAAGGATGTCAAAACAACGATGATCTATACTCATGTCTTAAATCGAGGTGGGCGTGGAGTTTGCAGTCCGTTAGATGCGTAGCCGCTCCTCCCTTCCTCAACTCAAAAATTCAGCATTCCAAAAAACCAAAAACTCTTGTAGAATACATCGCAGTGATGGAGTCGTGCCCCGAAATCTGATTTAGCCGATCAGACTCCGAGGACTTCCATCCCTAGTTAGCATCAGTAACTCAGGAGGCGTTCATGATTGTACACCGTCAGCTTTGCTATGGGATCTTGAAAGGCTGGAATCAAGATCCTGCAACCAGTTTTTACCCGTGCCGAATATCTGAGAAATCAATGTTTTTGTCCTCTTTAAATTAATCGAGAGGACAAAATAATATGGGAGTTAGGACTGTGATTCCTAGCTCGATTTCGTTCACCGTTGAGTTGCGATGCTCAACCGAAAAATGTTATCGAGTCAGTGTGACTTTAGATTTGCAAGAGCGTTATATCTTCCTGTCGTCTGGCATTATCCCGAATGTTGGCGACAGCATTGAAGACTTTGTTTCGCAACTGAGTGAGATTGCATCCAATCAACTGGCATTCCTCAAATGGGATGGCACGAGTGATTTGACGACTGAATATCAAATCGTCCGAGTGTTGCCGGGATATCAGATTGAACGATCGCTAGCGAAATTCAACATCGTCGTGGGTAACGGTTCACTGATTCAACTGGAGGAATTGCACAACAAAATCACCATTTAACTCTAGGAAGTTGGGCGTTAGAGAGCCGCCGATTACCGCTTGGGATGTGACAATCCCAGAACAGTCTTCAAGTCAAACAGGCTGAGAGGGTTGTTTCGCAGGATCGATCGCTCTCGCAGTTCGAGAAATCCATTTCGTGGCGATCGGCATTCTCCAGCCCGTACCAAACGCGCGATCGGTGATTTTCAGTCCCGGTGGCGCTTGGCGACGCTTGAATTCTGCAATCGTCACGAGTTTGATGATGCGATCGACAATGACTTGCTCATGTCCAGCAGCGACAATTTCGGTAGCGGACTGATGTTGATGAATTAGGCGATCGAGAATGTCGTCCAAAATCTCGTAAACGGGCAGCGAGTCTTGATCCACCTGACCAGGCTTCAGTTCAGCGCTGGGTGCTTTGAGCACAATGTTGGCAGGAATGATGTTAGAACCCAACCATTTGCAGATGGAATAGACGCGGGTTTTAGGGACATCTGCGATCGCGGCGAGTCCTCCATTCATGTCACCATATAACGTGCAGTAGCCAACTGCCATCTCAGATTTATTGCCCGTAGAGACAAGCAAATAGCCAAATTTGTTGGAGATTGCCATCAACAACGTGCCCCGAATTCGAGACTGAAGATTCTCTTCTGCAATGCCAAACTCTGTCCCGATAAACAAGTCTGCTAAAGTTTGGTCATAACTTTGCATGAGATTCGTGATCGCCAATGTTTGAGTCTTAATCCCAATATTTTTGGCGAGTTCTAACGCATCGTCAACGGAGTGATCAGAACTGTAGGGCGAAGGCATCAAGACACCCAACACATTTTCAGCACCGAGAGCGGAGGCAGCGATCGCAGCAACCAACGCCGAATCAATACCGCCACTCAACCCCAACACAACTTTAGAAAAGCCACACTTGTGAGCATAATCCCGCACGCTCATCACCAGCGCTGCCCAAATCTCGGCTTCGTCACAATTGAGAGCAGGCGCGATCGAGCTAGACATAAAATCCTGAGTGTCGAGATTGTAGTCGATCGCGACCCAATCTTCATCAAAAGCACGGGCACGACACACTAGATTTCCGTGACGATCGACGGCGACACTGTTCCCGTCAAAAATCAAATCGTCATTGCCGCCCACTTGATTGGCATAGACGATCGGCTGATCAAATCGGATCGCTCCATGTTGCAGCATCGCTTCTCGCAGCCGTTGCTTACCGACCGTATAAGGAGATGCCGACAGATTAATCGTGAAATCGACACCTTGTTGAGCAAGATCGGCGATCGGGTTGAGCGAATACGTCCGTTTGCCCCAAAACTCTTCATCATTCCAAAGGTCTTCGCAAATGGTCACACCCATCCGAACCGACTGCCCCAAATGCTCTAAGGTGAACTGGTTCGGCTCGTTTCCAGGCTCAAAATAGCGGTCTTCGTCAAACACGTCATAAGTTGGCAACAGGCGTTTGTGAAAGATTTGGCGAATGGTTCCCCGTTCTAAAAGGGCAACACTGTTGAACAAAGGTTTGCCGCCGTTTTGGTGCGATCGAGGATTCGGTTCTACAGTTCCGACTAAAACCGCAACATCCGGCGGCAACGCTTCAGCCAACCTCAACAGCGTCCGCATCATCGTTTCCACAAAACTGGGATCGAGCAACAAATCGCGCGGCGGATATCCGCACAACGACAACTCTGGCGTAAGGAGCAATCGCACTCCTTCACTCGCGGCGCGTTGCGCGGCTTGCAAGATTCGTTGAGCATTTCCGTTTAAATCCCCGATCGTCGGGTTGAGTTGAGCGATCGCAATCTTCACTATCAGCCTCCTTTCTTACCTGAGCCGTCAAATAAATACCAAGGGTTTGTCTTTTAGGGGCGCAAAGGCTTCGGCATCAAACCGATAGAGACTTGCCGGACGACCCGCCCCCCGTGAGGCTTTGATCCCCGTGTCTCTGAGAAAGCCGAGTTTGAGCAAGCGCGATCGGAAGTTTGAATAATCTGAGAAGGTTTCTCCCAGCACCGTTGTATAAAGCTGGAACAAATCACTCAGCGTAAACACTTCGGGCAACACATCAAACGCGACGGGGCTATATTCCAGCTTGTTTTTGAGGCGGCAATGTCCATATTCCAGAATCGTGTTGTGGTCAAATGCCAACTGTGGCAACTGATCCAACGGATACCAGGCAATGCCGCTTACGCCATCGGCGATCAGTTCGGCTTCGGCATATCGCACTAACGCAAAATAGCTGACCGACAGATAACGCACTCCATAGCTGTCATCTGCCTCACGCGGATCACGATTTGGACCTCCAAAGGTGTAGAGTTGCTCCAAATAGAGGTTTCGCGCCCGAATCTTTTCAGCCAAAATTCGATAGGCGGCATTCTCCAACGATTCACCCTGCCTGACCAGCGTTCCAGGCAAACTCCACTGTCCCAGAAAGGGTTCTTCTTGGCGCATCACCAGCAGCACCAGCAGCCGATTTAGCGCAGTATCGACTGAGAAGATTGCGTTATCAACGCCCACTCTAAAATCTGCTAACGCTTCTTCTGCTAATAAGTGGGCAATTTTTCTCTGCGTGCGTGACATCTGTATAGTTGCTCCCGATCGATATAAGCCTGAATCGGAGAAGTCACTCCTTCAGTTTCTCCCCGTTCACGATAGGCGGTAGACGAGACGTTTGGGGCATTGAGATCTGCGATCGTGACATCGGCTCCAATCTGCCGCAATGGGTCTAACTCGCTGTCTGAGATTGAGTATCCGGGTCGAGGCACCACTAAGAGCTTGACTCGATCGAGCAAGTCTCTCGCCCGAAACCATTTTGGCAGTTGCCGCACCAGATCAGACCCGACAACCAGCGTAAATTCTGCACCCTGCCAGCGTTCCTGCGCTCGTTCTACCGTGATCACTGTGCGAGAATTGCTCAACTCTGGATAGACCTGAATGTTGGGATGAGGTAAGTTTAAATCACTAATCAGCAATCTCAGCATTGTAGTCCGATGGTCTAAGGCAGTTTGGTGAGACTTAAACGGGTTGTCGGATGCCCAAACTGCAACGTGATCAAAGTGCTGAGAGAGCCAGCACAAAATGGCAAGATGTCCTCTCGTAGGGGGGTCAGCGCTGGTGCCAAACAAAGCAACTTTCAACATAGGTTGGAGGGTGAAGGAGAATCTTAATCCAGGAATGTTTACTCAGGACTCGGCTACTTTTCGGCGAGTTTTTTCGATTAGAGCAGACAGATTATCAGACAGATCTAACGGCATCGATTTGGGCTGATTGATCTCCCGAACTGAAGTGGGCAAACTGGCAACAGAGGCGCGGGTGCGATCGGCGATCGCACTCAAACTGTCTGATTCTTGCACTCGCTGCCCCTGTTTGAACACAAGCTGCATCAATGGCTGTTCTGATGACGACGTTTCGCTGATTAAACCTAAGCGATCGCGCTGCACGATTCCGTTGTCAACGCGACGAAAAATCTGCTTCCGTCCTGGATAAGTGATTTTACCCGGAGACTCTTTCATCACCGGGATATCGTCAATTTCCACCAGTTTATAGACTCCATTCACTGGGGAGCCTGTCACAAGCTGCGTTCCAATGCCATACCCATCAATGCAGGCTCCTGCCGCCTTAAGTTCAGCAATCTTCCATTCATCTAAGTCACCGCTCGCAATGATAGCGACTCCTGGCAATATCGCCCGCACCTGCTGAGACAGCGCCCCCAGATCACCCGAATCGATTCGCACTCCCGATAGCTGGAGGTGCCCCGCTTTGATTTGGTTGGACAACGCTTGGGCAGCAGCGATCGTGTCATAGGTGTCAATCAATAGCGGCGCACCGGGAAAATAGCGATGAAACGCCGTAAATGCCTCTGCTTCAGTGCCTTCTGTCGCACTCAATGCCATCACGAGCGCATGTGCCATCGTGCCAGACGGCGTGCGTCCTAGTTTGACAGCAGCTAATACATTAGATGTGGCATCCAATCCGGCTGCAAGGGCTGCACGTGCAGCCCACAAAGCACCTTGGGGACTAAAGGCTCTGCGAGTGCCAAACTCTAAGAGGGTTGCGTCTGCTCCCGCTACGTCACGCATTCGCGCCGATCGAGTCGCCACTAGAGTTTGATAATTAAGCGTATTCAATAAATAAGTTTCGACGAGTTGCGCTTGCCAAAGGGGAGCTTCTACCCGCAGTAAGGGTTCGTTGGCGAAGATAGCGGTTCCTTCGGGCACTGCCCACACATCGCCACTAAATCGGGCTTCTCGCAACAGAGTCCAAAACTGAGTCGGTGCATGATCAAAAATGCTGATCGACTGAAGCGCTTCAACTTGAGCAGCACTAAATCGGAATTTCTCTAGATAGTCTAGAGCTTGAGCTAACCCCATCGCAATTAAGTATCCGCACTGAGGCGGCAATCGACGGACGGTAATCTCAAAGCTGGCGCGACACTGGTCTAGATTTTCGCCCACATAGCAGGCTGCCATCGTCAGTTGATAGAGGTCAGTGAGAAGGCTGTAATCGTCTGGCGTTAGAGTCAGTTCTAAGTCTTCCACCCGATTCTCCTTAAAATTTAGTTAAGCGCCGTATTCGTGTTGACTAAGGCTGTCTGAATTATAGTCAAAAGAACCAAAAATAAGCAAGTGAAAATTACTATTTTTTGCTTAACAGCCGCAAATTTTCTAGAATCTCTCGAATTCACTTGCTTCTAGCGTTTGAGGAAGTTGGATTTTTAGTGCTTTTTATCAAAAATATCTATCTCAGGTGAGAGGGCAATCGCTAAAATCAAAGAGCGACTCACGAAGCTCTAATAGCTATTAAAAATAGGTTAAAAGAGAGTCTAAACAATTAAGTCTTTCGATCGCCAAATCAATAAAATCCTGCATACTTTTATATAGAAGTAAGAGCACTGCAAGCACGCTACATCAAGCATTTGCTCTCTACAAAACCCACCTAGTCCAAGGTGAATTTTATGCGCCTTCCCAAATTAATTGACGACGTGATTACTTATGTTTCTGGTGCCCTAACTCGCATCTTTGGGCTTAACGATGATGCCTATCCACCCACAGGAACTCAGCCTTACGAGGGTGAGCCATCACGTAAAAAACGGTTTTCAGATTGGTAGCGATCGCGCTTGCGTCGCTCACATTAACTCCTATTTTGTGCTGTTAAGCCCAACAGAGAATAATCTTTCTCCGTTGGGCTTCAATCTGATTTACTAACGCTCACTCTTCCAGAAAGGCACCTCGCTGTCTCAGATCGCGCCGTAGCTCTTTAGAGAATTCTGTGTTTTGCCCAAATCGAGTTCTCTCGACTCTTGCCCCTATCAGGTCGGTATCGATGAGAACGGCTCCTCGCAAATCAGCGCTGCTCAGGTCTACACCATAAAGACTAGCACCGCTCAGATCGCTATTGACTAAAATTGCACGACGCAGATCGGCGTGACCAAAGTTTGCCTCGCTTAAGTTTGCGCCAATAAGTCTGGCTCCGGTAAACGTGCTGCGACGGACATCGGCATAGCTGAGATTTGCGTTGACCAAGTTTGCACCCGTGAAATTGGCGCTGACTAGTGTTGCTTTCATCAGGTTTGCAGAGGTCAAGTCTACGCCAATCAAGGATGCTTCAGTCAGCGTGGCATTGATCAAAATTGAGCGGGCGAGGTTAGCGCTGATGAGATTGGCGTTGGTGAAATTGGTGTTAATCAAATGAGCGTCCGCTAGATTAGCGCTCACTAAATCAGCACCCGACATATCTTTAGAACGCAAATCGATCGCTCTTAAGTTCGCTTCAGAAAAATCTTGGAGCGGATTTAACCCTGCAAGGTGCGCTAAATCGAAGAAATCGTCTGTATCGGCGGTTTCGACGCGATCGATCAATTCTCGAAGAAGCTGGAGGGATTTGTCTTTGGTCATCATCTTTTTACCTAACTGAGACCAGGTGGAGACGAGGTACTGCATTCAGGTAGGACTACACAGCACTGCAGTTGAATTTCGCAATGCGGTTAAAGATTGATAGACCCAAATGGGTTAAATCTTAGAGGAGGTTTGAAAAATCTTAATCATGAGAGAGATGAAGCGCGATCAGTCGTTCAATGACTGCTTTTTTGTTGTGGCTAAGATTTTTGGGAATGAGGCTACTTAAAGTAGTAACGTCATTCAAGATTCCCTTCGACTCTCCAGGAACAGGGCGTTTTGCTGAGGTTAGACCGTTATTCACGAGTTGATCTGAGTCAAACATATCAATATAAAGGGTAGTGAATCGTGTTGAGCTAGATTAGCGAACTGCGTTCTAGAGCGGTTCAGGCGATCGGCAAGACATTGACAAAAGACCCAATCGAGTGCTTTGGGTCAAGGATAACACTGCCGCTCAAGGATGTAAGTCTCTCCATCAAACTTTCATCATTCTTCTGAATCCTATTTTTCGGTTAGCGACCACGCTCCATCCCACTCGCCAATGGGAGGATTGGTGAGCCAATATTGGCAGCGCTCCATGTGCAGAGCCGCCGCTTTGTCGTGACTGTCAATTTCTAAAACGGTTGCAAATCCAGCAATCGCAAGAGCAAATTTACGGTTCAAATAGTGCTGTCGAGCTTTTTCATAATGCTCGATCACCTGCTGCTTTTGGTCAGAAACGGTTTCCGATCGCAGCCCCACCAATTCATATACAGCAACTGGGTTGTTTTTGCCTTTGACTTTGATGAAGTCAAGTTCGCGGGTCCAGATGCGATCGCTCACGGGGCGATACGTGCTTTCACTGATCACAATATCGGTGCCATAGATCTTAGTGGCTCCTTCTAGCCGAGCGCCGAGATTGACCCCATCGCCGATCGCCGTAAACTCCATGCGTTTGCTACAGCCGATGTTGCCACTGATCACCGTGTCGGAGTTGATGCCAATGCCAATTTTGATGGTTTTCTTATTTTCTGCCCGACGTTTTGCGTTGAAGTCGGTGAGGCGGTGACGCATATCAACCGCCGTTTGCACTGACATCCACTCGTGATCATCTAGGGGTAAGGGCGAACCGAAAACCGCCATAATCGCGTCGCCGATGTATTTGTCGAGAATGCCTTTGTGGGCAAACACAGCATCCACCATCGATTCAAAATATTGGTTGAGCAGTTCGACAACTTCTTCAGCCGCTAAAGTTTCGGTGAGAGTCGTATAGCTGCGAATGTCAGAGAACAACACCGAGACTTCTTTACGATCGCCTCCCATCTTGGCGGCATCAGGGTTTTCTAACAACTGTTCTGCCAGTTCTTGAGTCATGTAACGATACATCGTGCTTTTGAGTCTCTTTTCATCGCTGATGTCATCCATGACGACGAGCGCACCAGAGATCTTTTTGCTGTCGTTAGCATCGGCGATCGTATTGATCGATAAGTTAATGCTGTGCTGTTCTTCTCCTTTTGCAGGCTGTAGGGTTTGGTCAGGATAATATTGCTGGCGGTTTTTGTCGTTTAGCGCCATGCCAAACCACTTCGAGAAATCTCCCTTCTCGATCTGAACCAGCTTTGAGACTGAGTGTCCTTCTAACGACTCATTGCTGTCTAAACCCAGTAGCTTCTTAGCGCTTTCGTTGGCAGCGATGATGTGACCTTCTTTATCGGTGGAGATCACGCCATTGGAGAGCGATCGCAGAATGTCTCGCTGCATCTGCTCTTGCTGTTTAATGGTCTCAAACAGTTTGGCATTTTGCAGAGCGACCCCTGCTTGAATGTTGAAGGTTGCCATAAACTCCTGATCACTGCGATTAAAGCTAGCTTTCCAGAATTCAGGCGCTGCGGGCCAATGGTTGGGATTGTAATCGGGAAAGTATCCCTGTTTGTTTTTATTGACGAGTTGAGTCACCCCAATCAGATCGCCATTTGCGTTATGAATCGGCATACACAACAGGCTACAAGTCCGGTAACCTGTTTCTTGATCAGTTTTTTTAGCGGTTTCGGCTCCCTCGTGATCGTAGAGATCAAAGGGGATATTGATGACTTCACCAGAGGCAGCGACTTGACCCGCAAAGCCAACCCCGATCGGAAACCGCAACTCTTTTAAGCTATCGTCTGCCATCACCACACGAGTCCAAATCTCGTCTCGCTCTCGGTCAATCAGCCAGAGGGTGCTGCGATCGGCATTCATCAGCTTTTTGGCTTCATCCATGACTCGTCTGAGGGTGTCATCTAAGTCCAAGCTGCTTTGACTGAGCGATTGGGTCGCTTTAATCAGCGCATTGGCTGCTCGTTGTTTTTGCGTTGCAATATAGAACGATCGAGACGACTCTAAAATCAACCGAATCGAAGGAGCAAATTCAATAAAAAGTTGCTCATCGTGGTGAGTGAAGCCATCCAAATCGATTCGTGCGTCGAGAGGAGCCGAACGCTCGCACCCTGGCTTGAGCTTATTGATCAGTTGGATCACTGCCACCAAATCCCCATCGTCGTTGAGGAGGGGCAACGTCAGCATTGTGTAAGCGCGATATCCCAGCTTCTGATACTGAATTTTTGCTTGCCCCGATCGAGGGTCATCAAAAAAGTCATAGTGAATATTGATCCCCCGTTTAAAGGTGGCGGCTTCTCCGGCAATGCCCTGATCGGCAGGAAATCGAATTTCAAAGCTGCGTCCTTCAGGACCATCGATGCCCGTTGTGTAGAGTTCGTTTTTCTCTTCGTCTAGCAAGTAAATCGTGGTGCGATCGGCGTTGAGCAACTCTCCGGTTTTGGTCGTGATCGAGTTGAGCATCTCTTCTAAGATGGCATCAAACCCTTGCGCGTCGAGCAGCGAGAGAGTTTGATTGACGATTCTCAGCTTTTGCTCAACCTCATAAACGACTTCTTTAAACTTGTCTTGCGTCAGAGGCGCGAGAAAAGAAGCAAATTTACCTTTTGGTGCTGCAAGCGAACTCTTACTAGAGGTTGCCAAA
This sequence comes from Phormidesmis sp., assembly GCA_965277365.1. Lineage (GTDB taxonomy): Bacteria > Cyanobacteriota > Cyanobacteriia > Leptolyngbyales > Leptolyngbyaceae > Phormidesmis_A. The sequence goes on from CBDICO010000013.1 coordinate 1,365,840, forward strand.
CCCGATTCAGACGGCGCGTGAGTTGCGATTCCAAACGAAGCGGGTTCTACGATCGCGTTACTCCACATCGCCGCGTCGTCGCCGTAGTGATTTCCACTGGTCGAAGAGCCAAGAGTGCGATCGCTAATCAGATGAACAGGACTATTTGTAATCGCTGCGTCTTTAATGCCATCACTAGAATTTCGGTTGGGTAAATGGGGAGATGCATGAGTCATAACGATTTCAGTGAGGAGCTAAAGGAATCCCTTCTGTCTAAGACTAGCAACGGAGCGATGTTAAGCTGTGAATCGTGACTTACTGTCTGTGGTTCGCAAGACATGTTTAATCTAGGACGATTTTGACACGATGACCAAAGACTGGGTGTACCAATTTCTACCAAGTGAAAAACCTTCTCTCGTCGCTTGAGCACTTCGGGAGTGATGATTTGCTGTCATCAAGGATCGTGGGCGCTCACCACACTCGATCGCCTTGATTAGAGATTTCTTGCCGTCTCTACTTATGTAACAGTCTAAGCTCTCTCAAGACACTGATTGGCTGCTCTCATGATTCCCTCTTCTAAGAATCTTTGTGCCGAATCATTTTAGCTTTCCCAACGAGCGAGCTTTAGAGAAGGACGGATGTTTGATAATGAGAAATTTACTGAGTGCGTTCTTAGACAATAGAGGGAAAACACAGTTTCTCTGAAAAAGATATAAGAATACAATGAAATTTACGTGAACTGCCGATGAATAAACTACTAATCTTGGTAGTTCCATTAAAGTTTGTCTATAGATGCGCGAATTCACACAAGTTTTGCTGACGCTCGTGATTCATTGGTCAAAAATGTCACAACCTATCATGCCGACAATTTCTGTAGTGATTCCTGCCTATAACGCCGAGAAGACGATTTTAGAGACGATCGAGTCAGTCCGCCAGCAAACCTTTACTGACTTTGAGTTGATTGTGATCGACGACGGCTCAAGTGACCATACCGCAGAGTTAATCAACGCGATCGCAGATGATCGCTTACGGCTGTTTTCCTATGAGAATGGTGGCTTGTCGATCGCTCGCAATCGGGGGATCGATCGCGCATCAGGAGAGTTTATTGCGTTTCTAGATGCTGATGATTTGTGGACACCCGACAAACTAGAACTTCAGTTAGAAGCGTTGCAAAAGCATCCTGATGCGGGGGGCGCTTATAGTTGGACGATCCACATGAGTCAAGACGGGAAAATGATTAATGATGGTGGCTCTGTGCATTTTGAAGGAAATGTTTATTCTGAGTTATTGGTGAGTAATTTTCTAACCAACGGCTCAAACCCACTCATTCGTAGAACCGCGATCGAGTCAGTAAGCGGATTTGACCCAGCGTTAGCTTCAGCGGAAGACTGGGAATATTGGCTGCGATTAGCGGCTCAGTGGTCTTTTGTGCGGGTTCCAAAACGTCAGATTTTCTACCGTCACTCTTCAACGTCAATGTCCAACAAAGTTGACGTGACAGAGAAATATAACGTGATCGTGATCAATCGCGCGTTTAAATCGGCTCCTCAGACGCTACAACATCTGAAAAACCGAAGTTTAGCCAACGTTTATCAATATTTAACTGGACTAATTTTAGCCGATGTTAAGAGCGATGCTCAAGTCAAGCTTGGTGGTCAAAAGCTATGGACAGCGATTCGTCTAGATCCTCGCATTCTGCTTAACAAAATCACTCGGCGATATCTCATGAAATGGGTACTGATGACTCTACTGCCACCCCGGTTTGTGAGGCGCTTTGCTCGACCGTTTAGAAGACAACTGGCAGCGTCTGATTTGAGCCATCAATCTTGAATCGGCTCAGGTCTTTTTCGCTGCTTTTGCCTTAGTCGATCGAGGTTTTCGGGCTGCGTCAGAAGAAGGGTGGTCAACTTGAACTGATCCATTTTCTCGGAGGCTTGCTGCCTGAGCGAGGAGAGATTCGGCAAAAGCAGAAGCCGCATCTTCGCTAGAGCCATTAGTCGAATCGCTAGACTGCCCCCCCGCGAGTTGTGCTAATTCTTCTCGTCGCTGTTGACGATCGAGTGCACTGACCCGCACCACTGTCCGAAGCTCAGGCGCATCCACCGCAGACCCATTTTCTTCAACCGATGCATCTTTTGCCTTTCGCTTCCTGCCTTTTGTTGCCTGCCCGTTGCCGTTAAAGTCAATAACCTGCTTATCGACGTGGAAATGATGATCTGCCATCGCTGCCACGATCGGCTGGTGAGTCACACAGAGAACTTGGTGCTGACGGCTGAGATGATGCAATTTTTCAGCGATCGCTTGAGCAACCCGCCCTGAGACCCCGACATCAATTTCGTCAAAGACCAACGTCCCGACCGAATCGACCTGCGAAAAGCACGCCTGTAATGCCAATAGAAAACGGCTCATCTCACCACCAGAGGCAGTTTCGGTAAGAGACTGTAAAGGTTCGCCAGGGTTGGGACTGAACAAATAAGTAATGCGATCGGCTCCCGCAGAGGTGGGTGAAACGGGCGTGATCCCCACTTGAAATTGGACTTTTTCCATCGCTAAGGGTTTTAGCTCTGCCACGAGCCGATTTTCTAAATCCTTAGCGGCAGTCTGACGCAGGTAAGTTAATTTTGCACACACGTCCGTCAATTCAGTTTTGCAATCGTGAGCAGCTTGTTCAAGTTCTTCGAGAGACTGTCCGGCTCCGGTGAGTCCTTCCAGTTCGGCTTGGAGCGATTGTTGAAGCGCGATCGCATCTGCCAAACTCGGACCATATTTGCGGCAGATCTGCTTGAGTTCAACGATGCGTTCTTCCACTTCCTGCAATCGTTGAGGGTCGGTTTCTAGCCCGTCTCCATAGGCGTTGATTTCCTGCCCAGCTTCCTCGACCTGCGCCAGGGCTGAGGTGACAAGATCCAAAATCGGCTGGATTTGCTCGTCATAGCGCAACATATCCGTTAAAAGTGATTGAGCTTTACCCAACAGGTCAGAACACGCATCATCGCCATTTTCATTTTGATAAAGAGCCTGATATGCCTGGTAGCTCTGCTGCTGCAATTCGACGCTGTGACCGAGGCGTTTTCGCTCCTGTTCTAGCTGCTCGATTTCATCGGAATCGCTCAGACTAGCAACATTGAGTTCTCGGAGTTGATATTCAAACAGATCAAGCTGCTGAAGGCGCTGTTGCTCAGAGTGACGACGCTTTTCGAGTGCCTGAGATGCTTGCTGATAAGTAGACAATGCGTGACTGACGAACTCTCGTTGCTTGAGCAGAGCCGCTCCCCCGTAGCTGTCTAACCAATCTCGCTGAAGGCTCGGTTGCCCTAATTGCACAGTCTGCCCTTGAGCCGTGATTTCGACCAGGCGATCGCGCAACGACTCCATTTGCTGTTTGTTGACCAGTACGCCGTTGACACGTGATCGATTGCGCTGTCCACTGCCACTAGCAACGATTTCACGAGTGCACACCAGCAGAGAACCGTCGAGGGGATCGATTTGCTCGACTTCTAACCAGTGTTTCATAGCAGAATCAATCCGAAATGTCGCCTCAACCGAGGCGCGCTCTGCCCCCGTGCGAACGGCTCGACTAGTGACTTTGCCCCCCAGCGCAGCGTCGATCGCGTCTAAAATAATCGATTTCCCTGCACCCGTTTCACCCGTCAAAACGTGTAAGCCTGAGCCAAAATCTAACTCTAGACGATCAATTAAGGCAAAGTTTTCGATTTGCAGAGACAGCAACATGGGCAAATTTCAGGCTGAGGAGTGAGACGTTGGCTGATTGAAATAAAAGTCTAACGATCGTTCCATTCAGCCAAAAGGGTTTGGTCTATTGGACGGGTTGAACTGTCAAGAAAGCATCCGCAGAGGTGCCCAATTCAATGTTAGCGGTCAGTGAACGGATGAGGGTTTCTTTTTCGCGCTTTCGATAGTAAATTTGTCCCATTTTAATCGTTGAACTGTTAAAAGCAAAACTTTTCATGCTTTGTGTTGACGACACTCACACCTCAATAGAACTACTTTGAATGAAGCAAATGATTGCTCTAGAGGAATTCTCTACAAAATAGTTCGGAAATCCTTCTCTAATCAATGATCTGTGGCTTCTAAAGAAATGATTAACTGAAAAGAGGGAACTCTATAAGCTTGTTGTTACAATACTTCATATACCGTTTCAATCCGGTTTTACTGCATGAGCGTCATGAACGATAAGTCTGCTTCTGTTACGACAATTGACTCAAGACCCACGACTGAGGAGGTCAATCGAGAGATGGTGGACTTATCAACCGTCACGATCGAGAATGAATCCGACATTTTGATGGGTGACATGCCCTCTGAGCAAACGGCTCCTAGCATTCACTATGACCCCGACGAAATCGCAGCTCGCTATGAAAGACAACCTATTAAGGTGTTTGCAAGAACTTTAAACATCTTCTTACCGTTTGTCTGGTTTGCGTTTCGCCTCTGGTGGGATCGCGTGACGGGTGGTGGAGATCGTGCCCAAAAGGGGCAGGCGATCCAGCTTCGCGAGATGCTAACCAAGTTGGGACCCGCCTTCATCAAAATTGGACAAGCGCTCTCTACCCGTCCAGATTTGGTGCCTCCGACTTATTTAGAAGAACTAACCAAACTTCAAGATCAGTTACCTCCTTTTCCCAATGAGATTGCCTTTCAGTTCATTCGTGAAGAATTGGGCGCTGATCCCAGTGAAGTCTATGCAGAACTGAGTCCGATGCCGATCGCCGCTGCGTCTCTCGGTCAAGTCTATAAAGGTAAACTTAAAACGGGCGAAGATGTGGCTGTGAAAGTCCAGCGTCCCGGTTTGGCTGAAAGCATCGCCGTCGATATGTACATTCTGCGGAAGATCGCAGCTTGGACGATGAATCACATCAAGCGAGTGCGGAGTAATCTAGTCGCGATCGCCGACGAACTCGCCACCCGCATTTTTGAGGAGACAGACTATAACCAGGAAGGACGCAACGCCGAACGATTTGCCAGCCTCTATGGTTATCTTCCCGAAATCTATGTGCCTAAAATCTATTGGCGCTACACGGGGCGGCGCGTCTTGACGATGGAGTGGATTACGGGCACTAAGCTGACCGAACTCGACGAAATTCGAGAACAGGGCATTGATGCAACTCACTTGATTGATGTCGGTGTGCAGTGTTCGCTGCGGCAGCTTTTAGAGCATGGCTTCTTTCACGCTGATCCTCATCCTGGCAACCTATTGGCAATGCCAGACGGCAGACTAGCTTATTTAGACTTCGGCATGATGAGCGAGGTTAAGCCTTATCAGAGATATGGACTGATTGAGGCGATCGTCCACTTGGTCAACCGAGACTTTGACGGGTTGGCACATGACTATGTGAAGCTAGAATTTTTGACTCCTGACACTGACCTTACGCCGATCATTCCTGCCTTTGCGAGTGTTTTTAATGATGCGCTAGGAGCCAGTGTTGCCGAAATCAACATCAAAAGCATCACCGATCAACTCTCAGCGTTGATGTATGAATATCCGTTTACGGTTCCGGCTTATTATGCGTTGATTATTCGATCGCTCGTCACCTTAGAAGGCATTGCTATCCATGTCGATCCTGAATTTAAGGTGTTAAGCAAGGCGTATCCCTATGTCGCAAAGCGATTGCTAACTGATCCGTCTCCTGAGCTTCGAGAATCGCTAAGAGACTTACTGTTTAAAGATGGTAGCTTTCGATGGAATCGTTTAGAAAACTTGTTGCGAAACGCCCGTAGCAATCAAGACTATGACCTGAATCAAGCCCTTGATCAGGCGGTCGATTTCTTGTTTTCAGAGCGGGGTGAGTTTATTCGCGCCAATCTGGTGAATGAGATGATTAAAGGATTAGACTCACTCAGTCAAAGCGTTTGGCAAACCGTGAATTACCGCTTTCGTGAACAGGTGGGTTGGACAGTTGAGCGTCCGACAACTCTGTCTGAAAATCAGCAAACCCTAGAGCACGTCAAACGCATCTGGAACATCCTGCAAGAAACTCGCGGGTTTGATCAAGGGAAGCTGCTGTCGTTGCTGCCGCGTCTCCTTTCAAAACCAGAAACTCAAAAAATGGGTCAAAAAATCGTTGGAGGCTTGGCGCAAAAATTTGCCGTTCGACTGCTTCGAGATTTTTTGTTAACTGGTCAGCCATCTCCTCAAGTTGCAGAGGGTGTTTATCCGATCGCCCGTCCTGCTTTACCTTCAGCGAGGGCATAAATGAACGCAGTTGCGTCCAGCAGCTTTGGCAGCATAAAGGGCGCGATCGGCAGTTGCAGCAGGTCTTCAGGGGTTGCCCCATCATCGGGGAAGATCGCCATGCCGCCTGAAATCGTGGTCGAGAATTCTGCTGATCTCCACTTCACACGCATTTCTTGAAAGGCTAAACGAAGCTGCTCAATGCGATCGTAAGCAAAGTGTGGGGACATATTTGACAGCGCCAACACAAATTCCGTCGAATATTCATCAAAGTAGCGTAGAGCGAATTGCTTGCCACTCTGATTCCGTCAGCGATCGGGTCTCAAATTCAACCCCAAAGCAGCCCTCTGCCGATTGAGTTAAAGCGTCTATGATGGCGTTAATCAGCACGTCGCCTTTGAGAGACGGAAGGTTTGGAATCAGCGACTCTGAGCCAAACACGCGATCGAATAATTGCCCATCCGGTTCTAATCGCATCGATCCGTGTTGCAAAATCGCATCTCCCTTTCGCAATTGAGCGCTGCCGATTAGCTTTGCGCCATCTGCCATGATTAAATCTGCAACCGTTGCTGTCTCAAAACAGTTGGGATTTTGAATATAATTGCGTCCCGCTTGCCCGTAATGCAGATCGACGTTGAGCGATCGCCACCCCTCAATCAAAAATTCACAAATGGTTTGATATGCCTGCATTCGATTGCCAGATAACCCGGATGTGATCACAGCATACGTCAAGTCTCCCTGATGCAAAACGGCGCGTCCTCCACTCGGTCGGCGCACTAGTTCGATCGGTTCACCTTGCCAGATTAGCTGCTTCCACTCATCGGGATACCGGTGCTGATGATAGCCGAGCGACAGAGCAATAGGCGACCATGTATAGAAGCGCAACGTAGGCGGATGGTTGCCTAAACGGTGCTGGTCTAAAAGCCACTGATCAATCGCCATTTGCACCCGCCCTGATGCCTGCATGAGAGGGATGAGTCGCCAATTTTTCATCAGGTAGACTTTGATCGTAAAGGAATAACGAACTCCGCGAATTCAACAGAGACACTGGCGATAACGAGTTTGAGTATGAAATTAAAGAGCACGATCGAGGCATTGATTCTGGCAAATTTAGCGCTCAAATCGTCAAAACCCTTCAACAAGTGCAGCGTGATACTGAGTGGGAGAAAAAGAAAGTTTGCAAAAACTCCAGTATCTCGCTAGACGAATGTGGAGATGTGCGTGTGTCTCGGCAGTTTAAATGCAGCCATGGCAGAGTGCTGAAATCGTTTATGGAGCCTGACGACCGCGAAACCTACACTCGCATCTCAAATCATACCGGGAGCGTGATTGTGGTTGAGATTGATGGAGACTCCAATGTGCTTAACCCAGGCGAGGCGGGGCGCTATCCATCTAAGTCTTCTTAGGGGCTAAACGTTCGGTTTAACCACACTTGCGCCGATTGCAGTCCGTCTAGCTCAACTAATCTGACGATCGGGGAACGATATCTGTTCAAAAAATCAGGCAGTGGCTCAGGAACTGTTTTTCACTTGGTTCCGAATCGATCGAACTAGCGATACTAATTGCCAATGTGTAGAACGGCTTTGCCCACAAACTGACGATCGATCAGTTGTTGAGCAACCTTTGCAATGTCTGTCCAAGGTGCTTCGACGGCAATATGAGGTTTGAGTTGATCCAGGTCAATCAGATTTAACAGCCGTCGTAGCCCCACACTTGCCGATTCATGACGCAATTCGTGAAACAACATCAGTGCATATAACGTTGCACCGTTGCTGCTGCCATAAAAGCGTTGAGCATTAAACGTAACTTCGTTGCCGCCAGACGTGCCAAACAGCACCACTACGCCATCTTCAGCGATCGTAGCCAATGCCGCCGAGAGAGTTTTGCCGCCCACAGATTCGACAATCAAATCATAGGGCGCACTATTGGATGGAAGGTCTTCACCGATGACGATCGCGTGTGCCCCGGCTTCTCTAACCAGCGATTCCGATTCTGGCTTGCGAATATGTGCCGTCACCTGTGCCCCAGACAACCGCGCTAGTTGAATTGCAAAATGCCCTACGCCACCCGATGCGCCTGTAATAAGTACCGATTTCGCTAACAGCAACCCGCCCTGCTTCAGCGCGTGATAAGCCGTTAATCCAGCAACGGGCAATGTTGAGGCTTGGGCAAACGACACCGACTCTGGAAGAACTGCGATCGCCGATGTCGGCACTGCCACCAATTCGCCCCACGCACCCGATCGCACAAACCCTACCACGCGAGTCCCGACTTGAGGACTCGACCCATCTGCCGCCGCCGTCTCGATCGTGCCTGCTAAATCCCAACCCGGTTGCCAGCCAGCCTCAGCCGATTGAGAGCGTCGAATCTCACCTCGATTCAGAGAGATAGCTGCAACTTGAACGAGTGCCTCATTGGGCGCAGGTGTGGGCGAGTCAACGTGCCGTAGCGTTAACCGTCCTGACACGGTGGGATCAACGACAACTGCTTGAATCTTGCTCATAGTGATTCCTCTCGGTTGGATGAATTTAGCGTGGCACGATCGAGAACTAAATAGACAGGTGCCATGAAAGTCAACGTGTGGGGATGGGTTTCGGCTGCGCTCAACCCGTGGAGTTTTGGCTTTGAGCGTCGAGCGGAGCCAAAACACGTCTTCCCGTTCATTCTGTCCATCTCCTTATTGCGATTCAACGGTCGGAAGTTGTTCTGGCGAAATCTTTAACGCCATAGAGCGATCGCTGCGTTTCACCGTCACGTCTAGCTGACCATTCACCCCGACCTGATCGACTAATCGCTGGAGCGTACTCACTTTATCTATAGGTTGTTGATTGACTTCTGCAATCACGTCCCCTGCCTTTAGCCCTCCTTTTGCTGCCGGGGTGCCTTTGCCCACCTGCACAACTAAAATTCCGTTGTCTTCCTCAACCCGAATCTTGCTATTGGGTGCTTGATTGACAAATTGCTTTACCTGCGGAGTCAGAGCCACCATTTGCACTCCAATATAGGGATGTTGTACCGTTCCGGTGGCGATCAACTGTCGAGCAACATTTTGAGCGGTATTGATCGGAATCGCAAATCCAAGCCCTTGAGTGCCGCGAATAATCGCCGTGTTCACGCCAATGACTTCTCCCTGAGCATTCAGCAAAGGTCCGCCAGAATTGCCGGGATTAATTGCCGCATCGGTTTGAATAAACCCTACACGCTTATCAGGCACCCCGATATCAGCGCTCGATCGCTCTGTGCCGCTAATCACGCCTACCGTAACCGTTTCTTGCAGCCCTAGCGGATTGCCAATGGCGATTGCCCACTGCCCCTGACGCACCTTGTCAGAATCGCCCACACTCACCACGGGTAAGTTATCGCCTTGCACTTCAATCACCGCCACGTCTGTCACAAGGTCTTTGCCCAACACCTTTCCCTTTAAGATGCGTCCGTCTTGAAACGACACGGTAACGATATCGGCGTTATCAACGACATGGGCATTGGTGATAATTTGCCCCATCGAATTTGAGGAGCTAATCACAAATCCAGACCCGATGCCGCGCAAAACTGATTGAGGAGGTGCCCCTTGAGGTCTACCTAAAAAAGGTCTAAGTGCCCCTGGAATATCGCCGCCCATTATGCGAGACACATTGACTTGAACAACTGCCCCCTCGACTCTTTCAACGACTGTGGTGACAAAGTTATTGGAGTCAGAACTTGGAAACAAGGAGTTAACCCCGTCTGCCTGAGCGGGTTTTGACCCAGCACTGATAAAGATGAAACTGACGATCGCCAGCAAGGTGACTCCTTGAGTTCCTAGTTTTCGTAAAAGCTGATTGGGCAATCGACGGTCAAGGCGGCATCGTGATTGAGTCATAAATTGAATTCCTGTACTGAGATCTCCAGATGAGAGTGGCTCTTGCCAACTGCTACATATTAGTGATCGCACAGAAAATTTCTTCAATCCTACGGCTGAATCCTGCCTCTTTTCTAGTAGTGCACTAACCGACACTACGCATAAAAAAGCCTTATGTAAACCTGGGCTTTCGCTAAGTAGAATCTCAGTTGTCTTGAATAGTTCAGTACAATCGTGATTCCACAATTAAAGTTTTGCTGCGAAGATCACGCTCTAATCACCCTCCGATCGCTTAAGCCGGAATTTCGATCACAAACTCAGTTCCTTGTCCTGGTGAAGAGATGCAGCGCAGCTCGCCACTATGCTTTTCAACAACGATTTTATAGCTAATCGAAAGTCCTAACCCTGTTCCTTTGCCGACGGGTTTAGTGGTAAAGAATGGATCAAACAACCGTTGTTGCACCTCAACCGGAATGCCCGTTCCATTATCTGCAATGCTGATTCTGACTCGATCGGAGCGCATCTCGGTCTGAATATGAAGAGCACTAGGATTGCGAAACCGATCGCTGGGCGACCGTTGAGCATCGCGTTCATCTAGAGCATCGATCGCATTCGCAACCAGATTAATAAAAACCTGATTGAGTTGTCCGGCGTAGCATTCTATTAAGGGTAGCTGACCATAGTCTCGCGTGACCTGTATTTCAGGATGATCAGGTTTTGGTTTAAGTCGATGTTGCAAAATCACGAGTGTGCTTTCAATGCCATCGTGAATATCAACCGCCTTCATGTCGGATTGATCCATCCGTGAGAAGTTCTTTAGCGACATCACAATTTCTTGAATGCGATTGGTTCCAATTTGCATTGAGTGTAGCAATCGTGGGAAATCTTCTACCAAAAAATCAAAGTCGATATCCTCTAACGTTTCCTCAACTTCAAGGCACGGATCTTGATAGCATTCTTGATAAACCTGTAATAGTTTAAGCAAATCTTTAATATATTCGTTAGCGTGAATCACATTGCCGTGAATGAAATTTACCGGATTGTTAATCTCATGAGCGATTCCTGCAACTAATTGCCCTAAAGATGACATTTTTTCGCTTTGTATAAGCTGTAATTGAGTTTGTTTTAATTCATGTAACGTCTTTTCTAAAAAAGCATTTTTATTATTTAATTCTTGTGTTCTCAGACTTACTTTTTCTTCTAAGAGCTGCTGTTCTTGTTGCAACGCCTGATAGAACTTGACATTGTTGATTGCTGTAGTTGCGTGGCTAACTAAGTTTGCGAGTCCTAAGATTGACTCACTATCCGCTTGAATGCGATTTAGGTATGGACAATTCTCAGTTGTGTTGCCCGCGATGAGCAGCCCATTGACCCCTAAAGGGAAGATGACATACTCATCCATTTGAAAGGTAGTGCAAAGGCTGAGGAGCAAAGGCTGAGAACAGTTCTCTTGACAAATGATCGAGTCTGCCCCGATCGCCAAGGATTGAAAAACAGGAGCTGTCGTCGGTAGATTAATGGCTGCCACGTCTTTGAGTGAGTCTTCGTCATGATAACCGTCGAAGGCTTTGACCTCAAAGCTCTGATCTAAGGGCATCAAAATCAGGCATCGCTCAAGATTTAACTCATAGATCACGAACCGTATCACCTGTTGCAAGATTTCGTCTAGGTCAAATGTGCGATTAAACTTTTTACCCGCTTCGTTAAGCTGGCGATAGACTCGAAGCTGACCGTCTAATTGCTCTTGGCACGCATAAAGCTTACTCTCAGTTTTGACGAGTCGTTTGACTTGATCAGATAAGCGCCGATTTTCTTGCTGGAGGAGTTCAAGTTCGCTGACAATCGGTATTGAGCGATCGTAAAGATCGGGCACTAGATTTTCTACCTCTCTCATCACAATGACTAGATGCTTGTTTAATAAATCGCCGCTAAGACTGCGGTGTAGTTATGAAAACAATTATGGTTATGAACCGGACCAATTTCTCCAAACGTATAAACCCCTATCCAAGGAGCATCAGCCCCTACTTTCTGTTGTAGCGTCTTGAGCAAATTCAGCTTTTCTTGATCTCGAAAAACAGATTTGCCGCGACCACAGCAGTCAAACTGAAAAATTAGTTTTGGTAACGCTTGACCCAGTTGATCTTGAATGCTTGCTGCCATCTGATCGATGCCCGCTTTAATCTTTTCATGGTCGCGTCGAGTCATCCAAATCTCGCACCCCTCAACCACTTCTGTTTGAATGGTAACTGTGCCCGCTTCCTCATCTTTAGACGGAATAAACCGAATCAAAAACTCGCCATAGTCTTGCATGTGCCCTGGTGCTTTAAACCCTAGACAAAGGTTTGAAACTGCCTTCTCCCAATTATCGATTTCGTCATCATTCAGATATTCTTTCAACACGTCTAGAACAGGTTTGTGGTCGATCTCATAAATGATATTTCCTTTAGAGCGAGTGATTTGGCGCTTTCCTCCGATCGCAGCACAGCCATGATTGACTGCCCAAGCAATTTTTACGTCTCCAGATAATAATGCATAAACCGCTCCGTCAGAAATCACCTGGTCGTCGTGATATTGATAGGTTTGTCTAAAGGCGAAGTTATCGCCTGCAACTCCGCCAAAGACAGGCAACGGGCGATCGAGCTTGAGGTGATCGTCTAAGCCGTTCATGAAGCGATCGAAGTTAAAGGTTAACCCATCTGCAAACAAAAGCATGGCTTTTGCATCGGGCTGCATCTGCTGGTGAATGTCGGCTCCGATCGTGCAGCCAACCTGAGTTGAATCGTCTTTCAAACCAGTGGCGATGCCATGCTCAAACCTCATCTCGTCAGATTGGATGACCATTACCGCGACTGAGAAATTTGACTCGTTTGCTTCTCCTGTGGTAATTACGCCTTCACCAGAGCAGCCAATGAGTGATGCATATCCAGTCATCTCTCGCACTGAATCGAGCAAAACTTTCTGGTTATAACCAACTGACGCGAACATCAAGACAAAATCGGGGTGCTGAATGTCTGCGTTTTTGAGCGCAATTTCTACCGCTTCTTTTGCCGCATTTCTTGGATTTCGGTTACAGCTTATGCCTACGCCAGCTTGAGTTCCCATTCAAACCACCTCAGAAGGGTTAGTGTTACTGGTTTAGGGTTCCCTCCATCTGTAAAAAAGTGCGGTGAATGGGATCAGGTTTCAGGAAATCAGTTTCAATCTGACCTCTAACTCCTGAAACCTGCTCTCTATTTAGGCTCGAACTTAAGGGAGACTCCGTTCATGCAATAGCGCTGTCTGGTTGGTGCTGGACCGTCGTTAAAAACATGCCCTAAATGTCCGCCACAGCGACGGCAGTGAACTTCAACACGGGTCATAAAGAGTGACTTGTCGGTTGTGGTCTCGATCGCGTCTTCCAGAGGTGCAAAAAAACTGGGCCATCCGGTACCGCTATCAAACTTGGTGTCTGACGTGAAGAGGGGCAACCCACACCCGCTACACTCGTAGGTGCCTGGGTCATATTGTTTGTCTAGTGAGCTGGTGCGAGCGCGTTCGGTTCCATGCTTCCGCAAGACTTGAAACTGTTCGGGCGTGAGCAGCTTTTTCCATTCGTCGTCTGTTTTTGTGATTTCAAACCCACTGTTTGAGATTGTCATCTTAAGTGCGCTCCGGCTAAATCTTTGATTCTCTAACCACTATTTTAGAGGGTTCTGATGAGTCTTACGACTTTGGATAACCGAACACTTTTTAGGCTGTTCTCTTAAGATCTTTGATGCAAATTAGGTGGGTTGACGCAAAATGATGAACAGTTTGTGTAGGTTGCAGGGTGATGAAAGAGGCTTCTGAACGGTTGACCTTAGCAAAAAACGCCTTTCAAGCGAAGGATTGGCAGACCACAGAGCAAATCTGTCTGCAAATTATCCAACAAGACTCGCAGCAGGTCGAAGCGTTGGAGATGTTGGGTATGGTCTATTGTCAATTGGGGCAATTTGACCGCGCGATCGAGCACTATCAGTCTTTTCTCACTTTCACGCCTGATCATGCATCTGCTCACTACAATTTGGGCACGGCGTTCTCAAAAGTGGAGCAGATGGATGCGGCGATCGAGCATTATCAAGCCGCGATCGCTCTCGACCCAACGTTCTATCAAAGTCACTACAATCTCGGAAATGCCTATCTTGCCCAACACCAGACCGAGGACGCGATCGCGGCATATCGTCAGGCGTTGAGATTGAAGCCCGACCATCGACAATCGCTGCATAATTTGGGGGCGTGTCTGCAAAATTTAGAACAGTTTGAGGCGGCGGCGATCGCGTATCAGCAAGCCTTAGCGCTAAAACCTGCCCACGCGATCGCGCACAATAGTTTAGGCGAAATTTTGCGAAAACTGGGGCGAGTAGATGACGCGATCGAGCGTCTTAAACAGGCGATCGCGATTGACCCCGATTTTGCAGAGGCACACAATAATTTAGGAGTTGCATACTACTACCGGGGACAGTTTGAAGAGGCGGACAATTGCTATCAAAATGCCTTGGGACTCGATCCTAGCTATGCAAATGCTCAACTCAATCATGGGTTTTTATTATTGCTAAAAGGCGATTTACAAACGGGATTTCGTCACTATGAGCAACGCTGGACAGGACAATCTCTAACACCACCGTCATTTTCTCAGCCTCAGTGGGATGGCTCTAATCTCAACGGCAAAACGATTTTTCTATGCCATGAACAAGGCTTTGGAGACACGATTCAATTTATTCGCTATGTACCATTGGTAGCAGAACGGGGCGGACGGGTTATTGTCGGGTGTTCGGCTCCGTTGATGAGATTGCTTAAAACGGTTCCTGGCATCGATCAAGTCATTCTCGAAGGTGAACCACTTCCGCCGTTTGATTGCTATGCTCTGTTGTTGAGTTTGCCCTATCTACTGGGCACGACTTTAGACACGATTCCGGCTGCGATTCCCTATCTTACGGCTCCTGATCTTTCGACTCTTAATGCACGTCTAAAAGTTGGGATGGTGTGGGGTGGAAATTCTAAAAATGGGAATGATCGCGATCGCTCCATGACGCTCACCGACTTGTTGCCACTATTAAGCTTAACAGGAGTAGAATTCTACAGTTTGCAGAAAGACAGATCTGAGGAGTTGCAGCAGTTTCGAGAGAGGCACCCACTGATCGCGATCGTTGATTTAGACGAGCAGCTTGAAGATTTTGCAGACACAGCAGCAGCAATCGCTCCGCTTGATTTAGTAATCAGCGTTGATACAGCGGTCGCACATTTAGCCGGAGCAATGGGCAAACCGGTTTGGATTTTGCTGTGTGCTGTTCCTGATTGGCGGTGGTTTCTCGATCGTGTCGATAGTCCCTGGTATCCAACGGCTCAACTTTTTCGACAGCGTTATCTTGGTGATTGGTCTAGTGTCATTAGATCTGTGGTAGATCAGTTACCGAAGATGATTGAGAATTCATTTCAAAAGCTTGCTTCTAGTTTAGATTATGGTAGTAATTCAGAAATTAGTACATCATCCAAAATCAAACAAATCGGTATTGGATTTCCAATTGGTGGATGCCTCGACTGGGGCGTTTATGGATTAAATCTAGCATTACAGTTATTAAAAATTCCCCATTTAGAACCTGTGCCGTTGATAGAGGTTTCTGCCTTATCAGAATTGAATCCGGTGTTGCGATCGCGACTCAACTCAGTGCTCCACTATCCCCAACAAATTCAAGCTCTCCTGGCTCAGAATCCTGGCAAGATACTGAACACAAACCGTCTCATACTCAAGCCTTTAGGAAATCACTTTGCAACCAGTGACGACAATCATCGCATTCAGGGAACTTATAATGTTGGCGTTATTTTTTCGGAAGACACGCAGTTTTTGCCGTCTGAAATCGAGCAAGCTAACCGCTACGATCGCATCATTGCCGGGTCTCACTGGAATACAGAAATCTTGCGAAGTTATGGACTGACTCAAGTCGAAACTGTCCAGCAAGGAATTGATCCTACCCTGTTTCATCCGGCACCCAAATCGGGACTACTGCACGATCGTTTCGTCATTTTTTCGGGCGGCAAGTTAGAGCATCGCAAAGGTCAAGATATTGTGGTGGCTGCCTTCCGCATTTTTCGGTTACGCCACCCTGAAGCGCTGCTGTTGACGGCATGGCATAATCACTGGCTTCACACCATGACGGGACTCGATCGCGCCAGACACGTGACTGGATTGCCAACTGTTGATGCTCGTGGACGGTTGCAGATCACTCGCTGGCTAATCGAAAACGGCATTTCTGCCGACGCGGTTTTAGATGTGGGCATGATTGCGAATGCGATCGCACCTCAGATTCTTCGAGAAGCCGATGTCGCTGTGTTTCCCAATCGTGCTGAGGGCGGCACCAATTTAGTTGCAATGGAGAGCCTTGCTTGCGGCATTCCCACCCTTCTCTCAGCCAACACAGGACATTTAGATTTGATCCACCCCGATCGTTGCTATCCTCTCCGCACTCAACATCAAGTGATTGGCAATGAACACTATCGCGGCACCGAAGGCTGGGGGGAATCGGATGTTGAGGAAGTCGTCGAGCAGTTAGAGCAGGTGTATCGCGATCGCTCAGAAGCCCAGCGCCGAGGAACTGCCGCCGCACAGTTCATGCAAAATTGGACTTGGGAAATTCAGGTGCAGCGATCGCTGAAGGTGCTGGCAGATTTTCTTTAGTGCCCAACCTTCAGCGAGGTGGGCTAAAAGTTGAGTAATTTTGCTGATCGTTAGAATTTTTTATTTGAATCAGTCGAATGATGCTGAAAGTTGGGAAAAATAAGCACAATCGAATAGAGAATTCTCTAAATTAAATAATTTTTATATAAAATCAACTACGGGATTTTTTAATTGAGTAACCTTACACAACATCAAGTATAGGAGTAGTCTTCGAGAAGTTTCGATACGGCAGTTGAGAGCATTAGGGCGCGTTTAAACCCCTTTGATCCTCCCTACCCCTCCTTAAAAAGAGAGAACCGTACCCCCTCAAAGTCCCCCTTAAAAAGAGAGATCTAGGGGGATCTTCAAAGCTAAAGCACCCATTGCAGGATTTTAAACCACGTCCTAGCGCTCTGATTTACAAAAGTAGCTCGATCGACGTTGTGCTAAAGCGATTCGATGCTGTTGATTTTGAAATAAAGTTAGCCAATCTACCAATTTACTAACTTGCAGATTAATAGTGAGGAACATAAATGTATGACTCTCTATTGGTCTTTCAAATTATTTCTGACCGTTGACAACTGGAGTTGAAATGAAACACATTCATTCAAAATATCCTTCAAATTCACCGTCAAGATCACCCTTAGGATTTCTAATTAAAATTACGTTCTCGGTATTTTTTGCTGAGGCTTTTGTGACGCTGCTCTTTCTAGTCTTGCCAGATCCACCTGATTTGATTAGAACATTCGTTGATCCTGCCCTGCTATCAGTGCTGATTTCTCCGGCGCTCTATCTTCTCGTATATAAGCCCCTTGTTCAAGAAATTTCTATGCGGTCTTTTATCGAAGTAGAATTACGGCAATCGCAAGCACTTTTAAAACAACAGAGTCAAGAACTAGAGGAAACGCTGAAAAGACTCCAGCAAGCGCCCCAACTGCTCCATACTGAAAAAATGTCTAGTTTAGGGCGGTTGGTTGCAGGAATTGCTCATGAGATCAACAATCCGGTTAACTTTGTTTACGGTAATCTGATCCACGTACAAGAATATGCTCAAAATCTTCTAGAGTTAGTGCATCTTTATCAGAAGAATTACCCTGATACTGAGCCAGAAATCCAAGCGAAAGAAGAAGCGCTTGATGTAGAGTTTTTGCAAAAAGATCTGGTTAAAATCCTCGGTTCTATGAAATCGGGATGCGATCGCATTCGTCAGATTGTGCTGTCTCTTCGCAATTTCTCACGCATGGATGAAGCCGAATTCAAGTTAGTGGATATTCACGACGGAATCGACAGCACCTTAGTCATCTTGCGGCATCGTCTAAATTCCAAACTGGGACATCCAGCCCTTGAATTGATTAAAGACTACGGCAAATTATCTCAAGTAGAGTGTTTTCCGGGTCAACTCAACCAGGTATTCATGAATTTATTGGCAAACGCGATCGAAGCTCTAGAAGAGACGATAGACCCTGAGAATTGGAACCTGGAAACCCCATCTCATACCCCTGTTTTCAACCAACTTCCCACGCCTACGATCACGATTCATACATCTATGGTTGATTCAGACTGGGTGAAAATTGCGATCGCTGACAATGGATCAGGTATGCCTGAAAGAGTTCGAGAAAAGATTTTTGAGCCATTTTTCACGACAAAACCTGTGGGTAAAGGAACGGGAATGGGCTTGTCGATCAGCTATCAGCTAATCGTTGAAAAACATGGTGGTAAACTGAATTGTTTCTCGACACTAGGAAAGGGCACGGAGTTTGTGATTCAAATCCCTGTCAAGCAGGAAGACAGGATGTTAAATCGATCAACAACTGAGAGTTGAAGTGGGCACGATAGCTAACCGTTCAAATGGTCGCATTGAACCCTTAAATTCCTCTAAATCCCGTTTTGGTTGCACTCGCTGGCTCCATTGGCGCAAAACTCGTCGTTTTCATCTCAATGTGGGCAGCCTGACGCTGAATTTTAACTTGAATGAGAAAGATACTCACTAAAATCACGTCCTATTTGTCTACTCTCGCAACGCATACCCAACGCCTCGAATGGTATGAACCAATCGTTTTTCACCCTTCTCTTCTAACTTCAACCGCAAATAGCGAACATAGACCTCAATGATGTTGGAATCACCCATAAAGTCATAGCCCCAAACGTGTTCAAGAATTTGATCACGGGTGAACACTTGACGGGGATGCGTCAGCAAATATTCCAACAAATCAAACTCTTTTGCCGTTAGCTCGATGACTCTTTCAGAAGACTGCGAAGCCTCCGATCGCTGTCCTCGATAGACTTCACGAGTGCGGCGATTTAAACTCAAGTCTTCAAACTTTAATAGATCGGCATCAGGCTCTTGAGTGCGGCGCAAATGGGCACGAATTCTCGCTAAAAGTTCTTCAATGCTGAATGGTTTTACGACATAGTCATCGGCTCCTGCATCTAACCCAGTGACCCGATCGCCCACTTCATCTCGTGCGGTCAATAAAATCACAGGAACTTTGCTTCCCGTTGCCCGCAGACGACGACACAATTCTACGCCTGTTAACCCTGGCAGCATCCAATCGAGAATGGCTAAATCTGGTTCAGATTCTCGTGCGATCGCCAGTCCTGACATTCCATCGTGCGCGACACTGACGCGATAGCCTTCACTGCTTAGTTCCAATTCGACAAACCGAGCGAGTTTGATTTCATCTTCAACCAGAAGGATGTGGGCTGTCATAATGATTCTCCTAAAGCAGACACAGATGGTCGTGAGAGGATGGATGAATCGGCTTTTTAAACTCTAGTTGTATAGCGCGATCGCCCGTTAGGTTATGACGAGGGTCGTAAGCCCCTTGTTCAGGCAGCAGGTATTTTGCTAGCAATATCTTAATCCAGTTAGATACGGCTATGTTATCAATCAAGCGCAAGGTTTACATTCTCTAAAATGACGATTAGCAGTGGACAAGGCACAGAAATCTTTGCCTTGCTATAGGTAGGCTAAATTAGATTTCTGAGTCGTGTCTGCTGTTCTCTAGGATCTTTTGTTAGAAGACTCTCAAGCATCACTAGACACCTTGCAGGAGCGTTTTCCTGTCTCGGTCTATGTTGGGGAGTGACAATTCTAGTTTAAATTTGCTGTCATTGCTTTCGAGGCAACGACCCGATCGCGTCCGCTTCTTTTGGCTTGATAAAGTGCTTTATCTGCTAACGTCACTAGACGCTCTGACGAGAAGGCACGATCGGGGATCACACTTGCCACCCCTAAACTCAGTGTCACGGACGGTTGAATCAAAGAATTGATATGAGGAATCTGCAACGCTTTGATGATGGTGCGAGTTTTTAACGCGACTTTTTCGGCACCTGCAAGCGTCGTATTAGGCAACATGATCGCAAATTCTTCTCCACCATAGCGAGCAACGAGATCAGATGGGCGCTCTGCTACTGATTGAATCGCCTGTGCAACCTGACGTAAACAGCGATCGCCTGCCTGATGCCCGTAGGTATCATTGAACCGTTTAAAGAAATCAATATCACACAAAATTAAAGATAATGGCATTTGCTCACGCCTCATTCGCTGCCATTCTCGGTCTAAATAGTCGTTAAACCATCGCCGATTAGCAATCTGAGTTAAGTCATCAAACCGAACGAGATGCTTTAACACCTGATTGGCTGACTGTAGCTGTTGACATAACACAGTCTGTTGCTGCTGAAGCCGAAACTGGTAGATTAAACGACGCAAACGTTGAAGAAATACTGCCTCATTAATCGGCTTAGTTATATAGTCAGTCACCCCAACGCTAAATGCTCGATCGACGGATGCCGCATCTTCTAGCCCTGTCACCATTAAAATAGGAGCAGCATGAGTCTCTGATAGCGCGTTCAACTCAGCGCAGCAAGTAAAGCCATCCATCACGGGCAGGTCAGCATCTAGCAGCACCAAATCTGGCTTAAGCTGCAAATAAATATTGATACACTCCTCACCACTGGTGACTTCCACGACGCGATAGTGGTCTTGTTCTAATAGCTCTTTAAGCCAAAACCGCATAGAGCGATCGCCATCAACGATTAATACAATAGGTGGGTCGGGATTAGAGGTTTTCAGCAAGAGATTTGTCAGGAAAGTTGAGGATTATAAAGCAAAATTACAGAGAGATTCAGCATTTTCTAATAATGCCAAAATCTTTTTATACTCCTAGCCCAGATGCGAGTTATAAGGATCAGGTTCTACTCTGATCCCTAAAACTTGACTTCTAAAACCTAATTCACTACTTTGCCGCTCTTTCAGCCTTTTTTTGCGCTTCTTCGAGAGCGCCTAGTTTATCTGACTCTTTGGGGTTGTAGATAGCGCCCTTTTGACGAACGTTCAGATCGACCGTTTCTTTAATGTTTTCTCCGAGATTCTTGATGTTCTTCAATCCCGTTTTTCCGATCGGGCGATCGGGGCTATCTCCTAAGTCTTCCGCATCTTGCTGAATTTTCTGAACCAGGGCTTTATCAGAAGAGGTCTGACTCATCTTTGAGCCTGCCAAAGAAACTGCAGGAAGTGAGAGAACGGTCAATGCGATCAAAATAACTGCAACCATTGCCCGTAAGCCAACAGTTCGTAGCCAACTTGTAACTCGGTTCATTTGAAATCTCCTTAAATTTATCCTAGATAGTGTGATGATGAAATCACAGGAAGCTTTAATCAATTCGTCTATAGACAAACGAATTCAAGCAATAAGAACGGTTAACAACCCAGTTCCCACCACCTCTGGTAGTTTAGTTGAGAGCGACAGTTTCTTCTTCCCCCGCAAGTGAGAAGACAGGACGATATCAAACACATCTCCAAATGAGCTTCTCTATCTAAAGAGGGTGATAGGAAGTGAGCATCTCGATTAATTCTTGAGCGATCGCGTCTTGGCTGACTAGTTGCCCTTTGCGATCGAACAAAAATGTGCCCACTTTCAGAGACGCATCTGCATACTTTTTGACGTACTTCGTCGCTTTTTGACTAATCAAGTCTGCTAAATCAGAAAACACTACGTCTGCTAATCCAAGTTGAATAAGCTGCTGATGGGCATCATCGGCGGTCTGCGCACTGAGAACGCGGGTCGCTGCTTCTAAACTGCCGCCCGATCGGATTACAGCCGCGCTGATAATTTCTAGTTTTGCGTCTGCCAGGTGACTCGACGTATTAAAGATTCCGCCTGCCAACTTGATTAGTTTGCCTTGATAGCCTAAGAGCAACACCGATCGGGCGTGATGTAATCCAGCTTCGACGAGCAGGGCACCGAGCCAATTTCCGGTGGGCACGATCGTCGCTTCGAGAATGTTTAAGCGTTGAGCTACCTGCTGCCCATTGCTGCCAATGCAAAACACAAGATCAGGTGACTCGCGGACTTTTTGCTGCAAAATAACCCGAAATTCTTCCAGGTGATCGGCGGCTGATAGCGGTTTAGAAATGCCGCTCGTCCCCAATAGTGATAAGCCTTCTAGAATCCCAAACGCCTCATTTGAAGTGCGTTGAGCCAGTTGACGACCTTCGGGCAAAATAATCCGCACAGTGACGGTTTTATCAGCCGGAATCACAGGCAAAAGATTGGCATCAAATAATCGTTGAGCATAGCGATAAATTGCTGCTTCGCCCGTGGTGGTGCGTCCGAGTCCCTCACCTGCTTCTAAGATTAACGGCTGAGACTGTCGATCGGTGAGTCTGATCCATGCCCAAATCGGTGTGTTGCGGGTTAAATCGAGATTGTCACCAGGGTCGCTGAGAGTGACAGCTAGTGCGCTAATTTCATCTAGCACGGCAACTTGTTGAATTGCAATGTCAGCCGATCCAGGAAGGATATCGAGTGCGATCGTGGTGCAGCGATCACCCCTATTCAACAAATGGAGTAATGCAGCCTTTGCAGAGGCAACCGCAAAAACGGGTAAAGTGTAGCCAGACTGAGCCATCGTTAGGAACTGAGAGACAGACACTCAACTTGAGAGCAATGGTGTAGAAATCGCGTCAGAAATTCTGGGTGTGTGCCAAAGTGCAGGTGCGTATAAGAGGCGTGAACTTGATAGCATTGCCAACCCTCCGATCGTAGCGGAATGCTGGAGTGATAACCCTGAAGTTGAAAGAGTGGCTGCTCGGATTCGTGGGTTAACGTTGATCGATGAAATTCGTGACCCCACGCGCGATCGCCAACGTTCATCATCGGACTATTTTGCATCACGGTAGCCTGCCGATAGCCTAGCGTTAACTTTTTCCCCATTGTTGCCGTTGTAGATAGGATGCCTACCATGTCGTGAGACTGCCCTGAAAAATCAATAATGTGATCACACAAATACATCAATCCGCCGCATTCTGCATAGGTCGGCATATTGGACTGAATAGCCGTTTTAACGGCATAACGCGCAGACCGATTGTTGGCAAGCTCGATCGCAAATACTTCTGGAAAGCCACCCCCGAAATATAATCCCTGTGTGCCTTCTGGTAATTGGGAATCCTTTAAAGGACTCCAATAAATAAGTTCCGCACCGAGTTTTTCTAGTAAATCCAAGTTGTCAGCATAGTAAAAATTAAACGCAGAATCATACGCGATCGCAACTTGAACTCTAGAGATTGAACCCTGGATATTAGAATCTTTTTGAGTATTGCTAAATTGCGTTTTGTCTAAGGTTGAAAGGGTTGATCGCTGCGGTTCAATCGGCTTGTGCCCCCTAAATCCCCCAAGATTGGGGAACTTCGAGTCGGAGCAATGCTGCGAACTCCGAACCTCTGTCTGTTTCAAAGTCCCCCAGAATGGGGGATTTAGGGGGCGAACGACTTTGGCAACGACGAGTCGGTCGCTAGGCTGACCTTTTAGCAACGGCAGCAACTGCGACCAATCGAAGCAAGTTTCACCCAAATCTGCAAGTCGATCGAGCAAGGGATTCAGATTCTCAAGCTCTGCGGACGGTACTAAGCCTAAGTGACGATCGGGAATTGTAATATTGTCTTGACGACGCAAAACGCCTAGAATTGGCAGGTTAAGCGGCTTTAAAGCGGCAGTCAAAAGCTCTAAATGGCGATCGCTGCCGACTCGATTTAAAACCACTCCCGCAATTTGCACACGCGGATCAAAACTGCGATAACCATGCGCGATCGCGGCAATCGATCGCGCCAAACTACTGCAATTTAGAATCAACAAAACAGGCAGATTCAACAGTCGTGCTATGTGAGCCGTGCTGCCAAAATCATCAGATCCACTGGCTCCATCAAACAAGCCCATCACCCCTTCAATTAAGGCGTAGTCAGCGTTTTGGATATGCTGAGCAAAACACTGCTGCACATAATCCTCTGAGGTCAGAACCGGGTCGAGATTACGACAAGCCCGGTTTGTCACATGGCGGTGAAACATCGGATCGATGTAATCAGGACCGACCTTAAACGACTGCACCGCCTGACTACGACGCTGCAACGCGGCTAACAACGCCAACGTAACTGTGGTCTTGCCAACCCCGCTCCGTTCTCCTGCAATGATCAGTGCCATACATCAATCGTGACTACCTGTAAGATGGATAAGCCTTCGGGCGATCGCACTTTCTTACTATAAACGCAATCTCCAACGCTTATGCACCGTCTCGCAACGATTCCTGGAGGGTGGAACCCCGCCGCAGAAGGCGTGATTTTTGTCGAACAGCAACCCGCTCCGATCGTGGTGATTACGGCGGCTGACACTGATATTCAAACCTTGAGTGCGGCTGCAAATCGCCTACCCAACGGGTTTGCAGCGCTGAGAGTCGTCAATCTGCTGCAACTGCAACAACAACTCACGATCGACACTTACGCCGAAGATGTATTGAGCGAGGCAAAGGTGATTATCGTCCGAGTGATTGGGGGACGATCGTATTGGAGTTATGGGTTAGAAGTTGTCGAAGAAACGGCAAAACAAACGGGCGCAAAACTAATTATTTTGCCAGGAGATGAACGACCTGATCCCAATTTAATGAGTCATTCAACGGTTCCGTTAACCGAAGTTAATCAGGTTTGGAAATACTTTTTAGAAGGCGGCGTTGACAATTATTGCAATCTTCTTAAATTCGTTTCAACGTATTTCTTAAATCAAACCTACGCCTTTAATTTGCCTCAACCCGTCCCGCGAATTGGCATCTATGGCGGACAGCAACCACTCGCAGAATTAACAGTTCATTCTGGAGTTGGCATCTTATTTTATCGCGCCCATTATCTGTCTGGAAACACAGCAGTGATTGATGCGATGTGCGATGCTTTGATTAAGCGAAACCTAACGCCCGTACCGATTTTTGTATCGTCACTCAAAGAACCTGACGTGCAAAAAGAGTTGCTGAACTACTGCGATCGGGGTATTGAGTTACTCTTTAACACCACCAGTTTTTCGCTAGCTCGATTAGAGTCAGAAACGCCGCAAGTTGAACTTTGGGAAGCGCTAAATGTGCCCGTATTTCAGGTGATTTTTAGCGGCGGAACACAAGAGCAATGGGCATCGGGTTTTCAAGGATTGTCGCCGAAAGATATGGCGATGAATGTTGCACTACCCGAAGTCGATGGACGAATCATCACTAGAGCAGTTTCGTTTAAAGCAGTGCAAACTCAGAATCAGTTATTGCAAACAGATGTGGTTGGATATGAGCCGGTTTTGTCTCGTATTGAGTTTGTGTCAGAGTTAGCTGCTAACTGGATTAAGCTACGTCAAACTCAACCAAACAATCGGAAGATTGCATTAATTTTAGCCAATTATCCGACTCGTGATGGACGATTAGCGAATGGCGTTGGATTGGATACTCCAGCAAGCTGTATCGAAATTCTTAACGCTTTAAAACTTGCTGGATATCACGTCGAAAATATTCCATCTAGTGACAAAGAATTAATTCAATTACTCACTACTGGAGTCACGAACGATCCTGAAGGTTGGACGTTGAGAAATGTTCGCCAATCACTTACCTTAAAAGACTATCAAACTCAGTTTGAGCAGTTGCCGATCGCCGTTCAAACAGGTATCCAATCTCGATGGGGTTCGCCCGAAGAAGCCGCATTTCCGATTCCAGGAATTCAGTTAGGCAATGTGTTTGTGGGTGTGCAGCCTGCGCGGGGCTACGATCGTGACCCCTCTCTCAACTATCACGCGCCCGATTTAGAACCAACTCACCACTATCTCGCCTTTTATCAGTGGATTCGATTTCAGTTTGGGGCAAACGCGATCGTCCATGTCGGCAAGCACGGCAACTTAGAATGGCTACCTGGAAAAAGCGTGGCACTCTCTGAAGCGTGCTATCCCGAAGCGGTGTTTGGGGCAATGCCTCATCTGTATCCGTTTATCGTCAATGATCCGGGTGAAGGAGCACAGGCAAAACGCCGCACTCAAGCTGTGATTATCGACCACTTAACGCCCCCGATGACGCGCGCCGAGCTATATGGCAATCTTCATCAAGTCGAAGGATTAATCGACGAATATTATGAGGCGCAAACCTTAGATCCGTCGCGATTGAAACCGATTAGCGATCGGCTGTCTCAACTGATTATCCAAGAGAATCTTCATCAAGATTTAGGCATCGATAGCGCAGGGTTGGACGAGTCGAGTTTAGCAAGTTTTCTCAAGACCGCAGATGGCTATCTCTGTGAGCTAAAAGAATCTCAAATTCGAGACGGGCTGCATATCTTGGGTCAGTGTCCTCAAGATAGACAGTTGCGAGATTTGATTGTGGCGATCGCTCGCAATCCTAGCGCCAACCGATTAGGTTTAACCCGCGCCATTGCTCAAGATTGGCATCTCGAATTAGACCCTCTCACGTCTGATTTAGGTGAGTTAATTCACGAAAAATCCCATCCAAAAATTTGTCACTGCCGAATTAATGGCGATGTTGTAGAAGTCATTGAAGACTTTGCCGCAGATCTAATTACTCAACTGATGCAAGGTGACAAATTCCCTGAGATTGGGGCGGCGACGATTCGAGAACTTGACTGGATTCACGATCGCTTACTTCCAGCGTTGCAAAAAACCGAGCAAGAGATTCTCAATCTGTTAAAGGGACTCAACGGACAGTATGTGCCCAGTGGTGCATCCGGCGCACCGACTCGCGGCAGACCCGAAGTGCTGCCCACCGGACGCAATTTCTACTCAGTTGACATTCGCGCCATCCCGACCGAGACAGCTTGGGAGATTGGCAGAAAAGCCGCAGAAGCCCTCGTTGAGCGATACACCCAGGAGAACGGCGACTATCCCAAAACGCTAGGCTTATCGGTGTGGGGCACCTCCACCATGCGAACGGGCGGAGACGACATCGCAGAAGCGCTTGCCCTGCTCGGAGTCAAACCCGTGTGGGATGGCGTATCTCGTCGAGTTGTGGATTTTGAGATTTTGCCCCTCTCGGCGATCGGTCGTCCCCGAGTCGATGTCACATTACGAATTTCTGGATTTTTTCGAGATGCCTTTCCTAACCTGATTGATTTATTTGATAGTGCCGTTACAGCCGTTGCACAACTCGACGAATCGGATGACGAAAATCCGTTATCGGCACAAGCAATGCAAGAACAAACCCATTGGGAATCACAAGGACTCACCTCAGAAGACGCAAAAGAGCGATCGCTCTATCGCATTTTTGGTTCAAAACCCAGCGCCTATGGAGCCGGATTGCAGGGCGTGATCGAGTCACAAAACTGGACAGATGAAAACGATCTAGCACAGGCATATATTAATTGGAGTGCCTACGCCTACACCCGCAAATCAAACGGCACATCAGCCCCCGAAGCCTTTAATCAACGTCTCAACACGATGCAAATCGTCTTGCAAAATCAGGACAATCGAGAACATGACTTACTTGACTCTGATGATTATTATCAATTTCAGGGAGGACTAACGGCGGCGGTTAAATCGATTTCTGGTAAGCAACCCGATATCTATTTCGGTGACAACTCACGACCCGATCAGCCGAAAGTTCGTCAGTTATCAGAAGAAATTAGCCGCGTCTATCGCTCTAGAGTTGTCAACCCCAAATGGATCGCGGGTGCCATGCGCCACGGCTATAAAGGTGCGTTTGAGATGGCGGCTACACTCGATTATTTGTTCGCCTACGATGCGACGACAAACTGCGTCCAAGACTTTATGTATCAAGGCATTGCCGAAACCTATTTGTTTGATTCCACTGTGCAGGAATTCATTCAAGAAAATAATCCTTGGGCGTTGCGAGATATGTCAGAGCGATTATTAGAAGCACATCAGCGCGGATTATGGAAAGATGTTTCACAAAAAACGCTAGATCGATTGCAAAATCTATCACTTGAGGCAGAAGAAATTATCGAAAACCAGTTATGAAACGAGTCTTGATTTTGGGCGGAACAGGTGACGCGATCGCACTCGCAGCAAAAGCGTCTCAGACTTCCCAATGTTGAAATTATTACATCCCTAGCAGGACGAACCAAAATCACCAAGCGGCGATCGCGGGTTCAGTTCGAGTCGGCGGCTTTGGTGGCGCAACCGGATTGAGTGATTATTTACGCGATCGCCAAATCGACTATCTAATCGATGCAACTCATCCCTTCGCGGCTCAAATTTCTCACAATGCCGCGATCGCCACCCGTGATGTGGGCATTCCTCATTTGATGCTCGTCCGCCCTGCCTGGGAGAAGATGCCCGTCGATCGCTGGATCGAAGTCGAGAGCATTGAAGCAGCAGCCCTTGCCCTTGAACAGAGTGCTAAACGTGTGTTTCTGACGATCGGGCGGCAACAACTCGCTCCCTTTGCTCGATTATGCAATCCATTTGGTTTTTGATGCGATCGATTGAATCCGCCATCACCCGATATCGCCCTTCCCAACGGAATCACAGTCCTCGATCGTGCGCCTTTTACGATCGAGCAGGAAAAAAAACTGATGCTCGATCACGCTATTGATACGATCGTCAGCAAAAATAGTGGTGGCAATGCAACTTACGCAAAGATTGTTGCTGCGCGGGAATTAGAGATTCCGATCGTCATGGTGCAGCGATCGCCCACTCCACCCGTTGAACAAGTTGTCGATGTCGGGGGCGCGATCTGTTGGCTGCTCGATCGCTTGGTCGATGGGCGGTGACCAACGTCAGTTTGAAATTGAAGGTTTAGGGATTGGGCGCGATCGGGCGTTAGATCTTTATTCCTATCAAGCAGACTCAGGGGGCTGAAAAACTCACTTTGATCAATCATGCAGAGTCGTACTCGTGGGTTAGAGGACATTCTTGGCAGGGTGGGAACTCTAGAAGCGTTCACTATCAGGTACATTTACGATGACCACCAATCGAATTAGTGCGGCGTTGACGCAAGCAGATCGAGATGCGGTGATGATGGCAGTTTCGACGATTAAATCAAAGCTACCGTTTTTGGTTGATTTGACAGCAGAGGAGCGCAAAGCTTTGCCGAAGATGGGAGACAAGAGCCAAGCGTTTGTCACTAAGGCGCTAGAGGTGGCGACGCAGAACCCAGACTTTTTACCGAGGGCGTTTGACTTGGATGAGATGCGGCGGGATGTGGAATTGTTTGAGAAGATGTATCCGATCGTGGTGGCGTTGTCTCAGCTACAAGAGTTAGTGGACGACACAGCGATGGCGGCGGGGAGTGAGGCATATGCGGCTGCTTTGCAGGTGTATCACTATGCAAAGGCGAGTGGCCAGGGGTCTGGTTTAGAGGGGATGGTGAGTGAAATGGGACAGCGCTTTGCTCGCAAACCTTGGAAGGGAAAGGCTGGAACGGCAACATCGGGTGAAGCTGCTCAATAGTTGGGGCTTTAAGGCTAACCGTTGAGGCTCAGAAGTTGGAAATTAGAGCAAAAAGCTCGACGTTCCGAGTTCTGAGCTTTATTTTTTGAGTTAAAAGCTTGAATTGTTGAGTTAAAAGCTCGACTTTTTGAGTTCTGAGGTCGAATTGTGGAGTTCAGAACATGATTTGTTGACTTCTAAAGTCGAATTCTTGAGTTTTGAGGTCAAATAGTTGAGTTAAAAGCTCAACTTGTGGAGTTCTGAGCTTAAAAGATGAAGATTTACACTCAACTTTCAAGGTTTTTAGGTTGGAGGTTAGAGGTATAACTAGAGACATTGGCGATTGGGAGACGGTTCACCAATCCTTTTTTGTGATTGCTTAGGAGATTGATGATGGCTGTTCCTGATCACGTGGCAGAGTTGATAGAGCGGTTTCGAGAGAATGAGTCGGTTTATCGTTCGTCGAAGTACAACGAAGCGCAGATCCGCCAGGAATTCATTGATCCGATGTTTGTGGCATTAGGATGGGATCTTCGTAACGAACAGAATGCGTCGGAAACGTATAAAGACGTAATTGTTGAGGACTCCATTAAGAGCGACGGCTCAATTACAGCTCCTGACTATTGTTTTCGGATTGGGGGAAACCGAAAGTTTTTTGTGGAGTCGAAGAGACCTTCGGTAAATCTGGCAGAGAGCGCGAGTGCTGCTTATCAGGTGCGTCGCTATGGGTGGTCTGCCAAGCTGTCTGTGAGTGTGCTGACTGATTTTGAGGAGTTTGCAATTTATGACTGTCGGGTGGAGCCCAAGAAAAACGATAAGTCCTCGGTCGCACGATCTTTGTACCTGAAATATACGGAATATTGCGATCGATGGGATGAAATTTATTCGTTATTTTCTAAGGAAGCGGTGTTAGCGGGTTCGTTGGATCAGTTTGCGGAGGCGACAAAGACCAGACGAGGGGCGGCAACGGTGGATGCGGTGTTTCTCAAGGAGATTGAGTCTTGGCGAGAGTGGTTAGCGATCGCGATTTCGTCACAAAACCCCGAATTGAAGCAGCGAGAACTCAATTTTGCGGTGCAAATGACAATTAACCGTTTGATCTTTTTGCGAATTTGTGAGGATCGCGGAATTGAGCCGTATGCGCAACTGTCAGCGCTGACAAAAAATGGGCAGGTGTATGAGGAGCTTTGTCGGTTGTTTCGGCAGGCGGATGCTCGATATAACTCTGGGTTGTTTCACTTTCAGCCTGAGAAGGGGCGGCTGGATGCGGATGAGTTTACGCTGAAGCTGATGATCGCGGATCAGCCACTTGAGCAGATTATTCAAGGGCTTTATTACCCGGATAGCCCCTATGAGTTTTCGGTGATGCCGATCGAGATCTTGGGGCAGGTGTATGAGCAGTTTTTGGGTAAGGTGATTAGGCTAACGGCTGACCATAAGGCGGTGGTGGAAGATAAGCCGGAGGTGAGAAAGGCGGGTGGGGTTTACTATACGCCGACTTATATTGTCGATTACATTGTTGAGAATACGGTGGGTCGTTTGTTGAAGGGGAAGACTCCAAAGCAGGCTGAGAAGATTAGGGTGTTAGATCCGGCGTGTGGGTCTGGGTCGTTTTTGATTGGGGCTTATCGGTTTTTGTTGGATTGGTATTTGGAGCAATATGGGGCTAACCCAACGAAGAATAAGAAAAAGTTGTATGTAGGTGCGGGTGGTGGATGGCGGCTGACTTCTGAGGAGAAGAAGCGCATTTTGTTAAATCACATTTATGGAGTAGATATTGATTTGCAGGCGGTGGAGACGACGAAGCTTTCGCTGTTGCTGAAGGTGCTTGAGGGTGAATCGCAGGAGACGGTTTCTCAGCAGCTTAAGTTATTGCAAGAAAGGGCGTTGCCTGACCTGGAAAATAACATCAAATGCGGGAATAGTCTGATCGGTTCAGATTATTACAATAGTGTGCAAATGGGTTTGCTGAACGAAGAGGAAGTTTATCGAATTAATGTGTTTGATTGGGAGGAAGGTTTTCCTGAAATCATGAAAGCAGGTGGATTTGATGCTGTGATTGGCAACCCGCCTTACGGTGCTGAGTTTTCACAACCAACGAAAGATTACTTGAAAGATAAGTATATAACTTTTGTATGGAGAGGCGAGAGCTATTTGGTTTTTGTAGAGCAAGCAATTAAGTTACTCAGAGTAAAGGGGCAGTTCAGTTACATCATCCCTGACACTTATCTAAATTTGGACTTTACGAGAGCACTTAGAATTTTCTTGTTTGAAAATACAAAAATCAAAGAAGTTGTTTCACTGCCATCTAATGTATTTAAGCGAATAGGAGCTAAGCAAAATCCAATCGTAGATACGACGTTACTATTCACTGAAAAAGCACCCTGCGTCT
Organism: Phormidesmis sp.; assembly: GCA_965277365.1. Taxonomy (GTDB): domain Bacteria; phylum Cyanobacteriota; class Cyanobacteriia; order Leptolyngbyales; family Leptolyngbyaceae; genus Phormidesmis_A. The sequence continues at coordinate 1,397,598 of CBDICO010000013.1, forward strand.
TGCCATCGTCACCACTTCATGTGTCAGATGTGCTTGTAAGGATCTTCAACAAAAAAGCAAGCATCAACTCAGTCTCCAAGTCAAACTCAGAGTATCTCACATCCACTCTTACCTGGTATGAGCAAGGTGCATTCAATATTCAAAGTAATACTGCTGAAACAGAAATTATTCAGAAAGCAGAAAGGCAGAATCACCCTCTTAGCAACGTTGCGGAGATGTTTTATGGTATCAAAGTTTATCAAATTGGCAAGGGTAAGCCGCCTCAAACAGAAGAAATTCGCGATACAAAACCCTTTACCTCGACTAGGAGAGAAGATGGACAATTTTTACCATTCTTTGATGGAAAACATATAGGACGGTATCAACTGCTATGGAAGGACAATAACTGGTTGAATTACGGTTCTTGGCTTGCGGAACCTAGACAACCAGTAAAATTTGAGGGAGAAAAGATCCTCATACGGAAAATTGTGGGTGAAACCCTAATTGCAACATATATTTCAGATACCTCTTACTGCAACACTTTGCTATACGTAGTTAAGCTGAAGCTTGAAGTAAACCTTAATTACCATTACATTCTAGGCACTTTGAACTCTCGGTTTGTGGGTTGGTACTTCCGTAAAAAGTTCCAAATAAGTGCAGATGATACCTTTCCACAGATAATGATCAGGGATATTCTACAGTTTCCGATCCCCTCACCTCAAATAGATAAACACGATCGCATCGTTGCTTTAGTCGAACAAATGCTCTCGCTGCACAAACGATTAGCAGACGCAAAAATGCCTTCAGATAAAAAGACGATCGAGCAGCAAATCAAAGTCACCGATCGCCAAATCGATCAATTAGTCTACGAGTTGTATGAATTGACCGACGAAGAGATCGCGATCGTCGAAGGCAAATGAAAACAATCTGCTCTGACAGAAATTGCTCACCTGCAACTTACACAGCAAGTTCCTCCATCACAACCTCGTCGGTTTTCGTCTGAATCACAAACAAAACTTGATCGACTGCAACCAATTGCCCCTGAGCACAACGCACATCGACAACCGTACCCGCAGCTGGAGCGACGATCGCGATCTCCATTTTCATTGCCTCCAACACAACGAGCTTATCCCCAACCTCAACCACATCGCCTGTCTCGACTACAATTTGCCAGACATTAGCAGGGATGTGTGCCCTCACAACCTCGCTGTTGGGTGGTAACGCTAACTCACTTTCTGGAACGACTGCGGGAGGCTCGATCGCCGTCTCAACCTGAAGATTGAGTTCTGCCCAGCGTTCGCGCTCTGCTTCAAATGCAGCTTGTTGTTTCGTCTTGAAAGCAGTGGTCTCGTTGGATATCGATCGTAGAAACTCGTTATAGCCTCTTAAACTAAACGTTTCTTCCTGAACCTCTAATTTCACTTTGCCTTGAATAAATGCATCGCGATACTTCAGCAGGTCGGCAGCAGACATAGGATAGAACCGAATCTGATCAAAAAAGCGCAACAGCCACGGTTTTCCTGCCTGGAAATCAGCCGTTTGTTTATAGCGATTCCACATTTGCACGGTGCGCCCGACAAACTGATAGCCACCCGGACCTTCCATGCCGTAGATACACAGATAAGCGCCCCCAATGCCGACCGCGTTTTCGGGTGTCCAGGTACGAGCAGGATTATATTTTGTCGTCACCAATCGATGACGCGGATCGATCGGAGTTGCGACAGGTGCCCCCAAATAGACATCGCCCAATCCCAGCACGAGATAACTGGCGTTAAAGACGATTTCTTTAACCTGTTCAACGCTCTCTAATCCATTGATTCGTCGAATAAATTCGAGATTGCTCGGACACCACGGGGCATCACTTCGCACCGACTGCATATATTTTTGAATCGCCAATAACGTCGATTCGTCTTCCCACGAAAGCGGTAGATGAATGATTCGCGTTGGGACTTCCATATCCTCGATCGCAGGTAGCTCTCCTTCAGCCGCAATCAGCGTTTCTAGTAGTTCTGCTAAAGGCAAAATGCGACTATCGTAGTGAACTTGCAGCGATCGGATTCCGGGTGTTAATTCTAAAATTCCTGGTAACGAATTAGATTGTAACCAATTCATCAACGCATGAACTCGGAATCGCAGATTCAAATCCAATACTAATTCACCATATTCAATGAGAAGATATTTATCTCCTGATTGGCGATAAGTCACTGCGATGTGGTCTGGCGTTTCAGGAATTTCGTGTAGCGTTGCTCGATTTGATCGATCTGACGTTATAGACTCTGATAGATTATCGGAGTTTTGGGACTGCGGATTCTTTTGTAACGTGTCAATCTCTTGATCTTGCATCAGTTCTCTTTGCAGCGCTTCCGCAAACGTTAGCCGATGGAATCGAATCGTGTCTCCTGGCTTAAGTTGTCCTACTTTCCAGAGATCAGACTGCACGATTGTAGCGGGGCAGACAAATCCGCCTAAACTCGGACCATCGGGACCCAAAATCACAGGCATATCTCCAGTGAAATCGATGGTGCCGATCGCATACGCATTGTCGTGAATATTCGAGGGATGTAGCCCCGCCTCACCACCGTCTGTTCGTGCCCACTGCGGTTTTGGACCGATTAACCGAATTCCCGTCCGAGAAGAATTGTAGTGAACTTCCCAATCGGTTGCAAAAAATGTCTCAATGTCCGCGTCTGTAAAGAAATCTGGCGCACCGTGTGGACCGTAAAGAACGTTAATGTTCCAGGCATTTGTGTAGTGCGGAATCAAATCTGAGGGCAGCGATCGTAGAGCCTGACTCTCTCCAGCACGATGTAATTTCAGCACGTCTCCAGTCCGAAGGGTACGTCCGCAGTGTCCGCCAAATTGCCCTAACGTAAAGGTTGCTTTGCTGCCTAAATAATCGGGAATTTTGAAACCACTTTGCACTGCGAGATAAGTTCTACAGCCGTCTCCTTGAATGGACTTGAGCTTTAGAATACTACCTGCCGAAATCGAGACGGCTGTCCAAAAAGAAGCGGGATGGTCGTCGATCGTGGCATTCATCGCTGCCCCCGTCAGGCAAATCACTGCATCCGTGTTAAACCGCAACGTCGGACCCGACACCGTAAACTCTAACCCTGCTGCATCCGATGAGTTGCCCACCAACCGATTCGCCAACCGAAACGCCAACTGATCCATCGCACCCGATGGAGGAACTCCGACATCCCAATATCCCGTGCGTCCCGGATAATCTTGAACCGTGCTGAAGGTTCCCGGATCTAAAACGTCGATCGTACTCGCCGCATAGTGAAACGAATCTAGAAATCGCGTATTGATATCACCAGCGTTATAAGTTTCGTCATCTAGAATTTGTCTCAAGTAATCTAGATTACACTCCAACCCTGCGATTTGGCATTCATCGAGCGCTGATTTCAATTGCTCGATCGTGGTTTCGCGACTATTCCCATGCACAATCACCTTCGCAATTAGCGGATCGTAAAAGGGCGTAATCTCAGTGCCGCGATCGACCCATGTATCACACCGGATAGAATCGGGAAACACTACCTCTGTCAAGAGTCCAGAACTTGGCTGAAAGTTTTTACCTGGATCTTCAGCATAAATTCTGACCTGAATCGAATGTCCTTTAGGCTGATGGTGATACGTCTCTAATGGAAATAAGTCATTCGCCGCTAATCGAACCATCCACTCGACCAAATCAACTCCGGTTACTTCTTCGGTGATGCCATGCTCAACCTGTAGGCGAGTGTTGACTTCCAAAAAATAAAACTCGTTGGTCGTGGCATCCAATACAAATTCAACGGTGCCTGCTGATTGATAATTGACTGCCTTACCCAGTCTCACCGCCGCTTCTGCTAAATCGTCACGCAGGCGATCGCTGATTCCTGATGCCGGGGTTTCTTCAATCACTTTCTGATTGCGACGCTGAATCGAGCAATCCCGCTCACCGAGAGCAATCACAGTTCCTTTGCCGTCACCAAAAATCTGCACTTCTAGATGTCGGGCACGATCGACATATTTCTCTAAATACACTCCACTTTGACCAAAATTATTCTGACTTAACCGTTGAACTGTCTGAAATAATTCTGGCAATACGGCTTCACTGCGACAAAGCTGTAGCCCAATGCCGCCTCCCCCTGCGGTGCTTTTGAGCATGACAGGATACCCGATCGTCTTCGCTGCAATCTGCGCCTCTTCTAAACTCCCCAAAAGCGGACTCCCTGGTAGCAATGGCACCTGATGCTGAGACGCTAACTCTCTCGCCGTATGTTTCAGCCCAAAGCGTCGCATCTGGTCGGAAGTCGGACCAATAAACACGATATTTGCTACAGCACAGGCTTCTGCAAACTCAGCGTTCTCGCTCAAAAACCCATACCCTGGATGAATCGCTTGAGCACCTGTTTGCTGTGCCGCCTCTAAAATTCGCTCCCAGCGCAAATAGCTATCGGCGGCGATCGCGGCTCCAATCCCCACAGATTCACCCGCCATTGCCACATGACGGGCATTCACATCGGCTTCAGAATAAACTGCAACGGATGCGATATTGAGACGATCGAGGGTGCGAATAATGCGACAGGCAATTTCGCCCCGATTGGCAACCAAAACTTTATCAAACATGGTGAATGGTTAGGAGAACAGTAGCTATTAACTCGGCAACGATTGATCGGTCGTTACAGAACTCTTTCGCCCCCTAAATCCCCCATTTTTGGGGGACTTTGAACAGGAGAAATGGCTTGAACTTTGCAATTCTGCCTCGCTCAAAGTCCCCCATTCTGGAGGATTTAGGGGGCAGAAGCTGACTGAACCAACGTGACAAAGCTGGGGTGCAATCTCAATGATTGCGAGGTTAATAAGGCGCATCCCAAATCAGTAATTGAATCGGAGTCGGATTGTAGGCGTTACACGGGTTATTCATCTGCGGACAATTGGAAATCACCACCAGCGCATTCATCTCAGCGCGCAAATCGACAATGCTACCGGGGTCAGAAATGCCATCGACAATTTCTAACGTGCCGTCTTCGCTAACAGGCACATTCATAAAGAAATTGATGTTACTTGTCATATCTCGTTTGCCCATCCCATAATCTTTGAGAGCGTAGAGAAAATTTTCGACACAGGCGTGCTGCCATTTTTTGTCTAATCCAAACCGCACCGAATTGCTTTCACAACTGCACGCTCCGCCCGATGTATCATGCTTTCCACAAGTGTCTTTAACCACTGTCATCAACACATTGCCATCATTAGAATAAAGTTTCGTTCCCGTTGTAATAAAGATATTTCCCTGCATCCGAATCGTGTCAGATGCGCTATATCGCTCACTCGGATCATCGGCATTGTAGACGAGAAAATCAACGGCTTGATTGCCTCCTAAATCGACAATTCGCAGAGTTTGACCTTTTTTGATCACCTGTGCCCACGACTTGCGAGCGGCGAGAACTTGATCATAAACAGCTAACTTGGGATCTAATTCGGATTGTGTGGTTGAAACCATTGAGTGCTCCTCTCGATCGTGATCAATTAAATAAACAAAGCATCGGTATTTTGAAATCCGCGAATCGCTTCAGGGTTTGCCGTTCGGCACAGATCATCAGCGCTCGGAGCAGGTGATCGCCAAACGACAACACGAATGGGTTTAGGATCGTAAGTCGTAACCGGATCAAGGACATGGGGACAGTTCGAGAGAACGGCTAAAATATTCATCTCGGCACGCAAATCGACAAAACAACCTGCTTGAGAAGCGTCCTCTACCCAAGTCATCGATCCATCTGGCTCGATCGCGACTTGAGAGAACAGGTTTAGATTCGGCATGATGTCTTTTTTGCTCATATTGCGCTTCGTCAAAGCCAGCAAGAAATTGTCGCGAGAGTTGCGGCTATCGTCGCCATACTTCGCAGCATTGGTGGCAACATTACTGCATCCCGATAAGGTATCGTGATGTCCACAGGTGTCTTCAGTCAGTGAAAATAGTACGCGCCCCATATCGGAATAGAGCACCCTTCCTTTCTTCAAAAACGCATTGAACTGAATTTTTGCGGTATCGGCAGCGTTATATCGTTCGACCACATTATCGGCGTTATAGCACAGCATTGACACCCCTCTCGACCCCTCTAAATCGACAATCCTCAGAGTAGTGCCGCGCTGAATTACTCGCGACCAATACGCCCCGCCGGGAATGACTTCATCCCAAACAATGAGAGCGGGATCAATTTCTAAAGAAGGCTCGGTTGTAGATGCTGTAGACATGACTCACTCCTTGCAATAAATGGCAAAAGCCCAGGAAGCCGCCGACAGTCGATGACTGCCCTCTGGCTCTCCCGGGCTTTTTTCCCGCCGTGTGACCGTCTTAGTTAAAAACGGTTGCTTCTCTCGGACCAGACGTTTAACTGAGCTAAACCGGAACCCTAGAAGCAAATTCTGTTTGCGATCGTGTTGATCAAAAATCTAAAAGATTCAGACCTAGTATAAGTCTTAGGTTGCCAGAAGAAACCGTATCAAGAGATACATTCCTCCATTTTTACACCAGATGCTATTCTTTATCAGGTTCACGATTTGGGCGTTATGAGTGATTCTAGATTTACCCCCTTGCCGCCGTGGTTAACGTGGCTAGCAGTCTGTCCGAGTACCAACACTTGGGCGATCGAGCATCTTGCCCACCTCGATCATGGTACTGTCGTCTTTACTCGTCACCAAACCCACGGACGGGGACAACAGGGACGCATTTGGTACTCGCCTCCGGGAGTTTTGACGTTAAGCGTGGTGCTCGATCGACTCCCTGCCGCTCAGTTACCTCAATTTAGTCTAATCGCGGGATTAGCGGTTATTTATGCCATTGAAGATTTGGTTCCAAGTTTGCAGAAGCAGTTGCGCTTAAAATGGACAAACGATGTATGGCTCCACGATCGCAAGTTAGCCGGAATCTTGTGTGAAGGCGTTACGAGTGGCGTGAATAATGGCACTAAGCTTGTGACTGGAATTGGTCTAAACTATAATGCTGATTTCTCAAATCTAGACATCCAATCAGTCAAAAATCCAATTAGTCTTCACGAAGTCGTTCCAATTCTTCCAGATGAACATTTGCTAATCGAAAAAGTACGTCATTACCTATTACAGTTAGCTGGACTGATGCAATTATCGATTCATTCCTCTCGATTTTTTGATCTGTTGTCTACGGTGCGAGAACGGGATGTCCTTTTAGGCAAATTTATCACGATCGAGACCTCACAAGAGCAGATTTCAGGGGAAGCGATCGGGATTGACGATCAAGGTTATCTCCGATTATGCCTTTCTGACGGCACAATTCGCACATTCATGTCCGGTCACGTTGCGTTGATACAATGAACCCTAGAGATTCCCCGATTTGGCGACCTTATACACAGATGAAAACGTCCCCTCCGCCGCTCAAAGTAGTGAAGGGCGAAGGCGTTTGGCTAGAACTCGAAGACGGACGGCGAATTTTAGACTGCATCTCAAGCTGGTGGGTGACGATTCACGGGCACGGGCATCCCGCCTTAGCCGAGGCACTTTATCGTCAAGCACAGCAGCTCGAACAAGTGATTTTTACCAACTTCACCCATGATCCTGCCGAACAGTTAGCGCGCAAATTGCTCACTCACGTACCCGACTCATTGACACGAGTGTTCTTCACTGATAACGGGTCAACGGCGATCGAAGCTGCGCTAAAAATGGCGTATCAATATTGGCTTAATCAAGGAGACACCCATCGCACTCGATTTCTCGTGTTTGAGAAGGGCTATCACGGAGACACGATCGGAGCAATGTCACTCGGAATCGGTTGCTCATGGTGGGAGCCGTTTCGCCCGTTGTTGATTGAAATGGATACGGTGCCGTTTCCTGCAACATTTGATCACGATCCAAATGTCGAACTTAAAGAATCACAGGCACTCGAACAGATTGAGCGTCTCTTAAAACAAGGAACCTATGCTGGAATTTTTATTGAACCGTTGATTCAAGGAGCCGGGGGAATGCGAATGTGTCGCCCCGAATTTCTACGATCGCTACAGACGATCGCGCATCAGTTCGATGTGCTAATGATCTACGACGAAGTGATGACCGGATTCGGGCGCACTGGAGAGTTATTTGCTTGCTCAAAGGTTGGCACTACACCCGATATTCTCTGTCTGTCTAAAGGGTTGTCAGGCGGTTGTTTGCCGTTAGCAGTCACCCTCGCAACGGAGGCGATTTATCAGACGTTTTACAGTGACGATGCGAGTAAGATGTTTTTCCACGGTCATTCTTATACGGGTAATCCGTTGGCGTGTGCGACTGGGTTAACCTCTTTGAATTTGTTGGAACAAACTCCGAGATTTCGCAATTTAGAAGCGTTGCATCGTCGTTATTTAGAGACGTGGCTAATCGGGCATTCTAGGATCGAATCGGTTCGGGTGTGTGGAACGATCGCCGCGATGGAAATCACGACCGATCAATCGTCGGGCTATTTCAACACGATCGGATCTCTATTGCGAGAACGATTCCTAGAATTGGGCTTTTTCATCCGTCCGTTGGGCAATACGCTATATTTAATGCCGCCCTACTGCATTAGCGACAGTGAACTCGAATCAATTTACAAAGTCATTCGTGAGGTGTTAGATGCGTTGTAGATTAAAGCTGAGAAGTCGAATGAGCAGGCGTTAGCGATCGCATTTAATGGCTAGAGTCGAGCTTAGGGGATGTGTTAAACGTGAGGATGGTGACTTTTATTCGGTGTCCTGCACGATGGGCACTAACTCTCGTTTTGTCTCATCTGCATCACATTGGCAAGGAGTCTTTCAACGGGTGCCGCATCGGGAGAACCAATGTGTTGCAAAATTTGCAGCGATTCTTGGAGATAAGCGATCGCAGGTTCAAACTCTCCTTGCTGCTGTGCAATTCCTCCCAACCACCACAGCGTCATCGCTTTGCCTTGCACATTGCCGATTTGCTCATTGAGCGCTAAGGACTGTTGGTAGAGGGTAATCGCCTCGTTGACCTGTCCTTGATTGGCGTAGATGCCTGCCATTTGGTGCAACGTCGCCGCTTTGCCTTGCACATCCCCGATTTGCTCATTGAGCGCTAAGGACTGTTGGTAGAGGGTGATCGCCTCGTTGACCTGTCCTTGATTGGCGTAGATGATTGCCATTTGGTGCAACGATGCCGCTTTGCCTTGCACATCGCCGATTTGCTCCTTGAGCGCTAAGGACTGTTGGAAGAGCGTGATCGCCTCGTTAACCTGTCCTTGATTGGCGTAGATGCCTGCCATTTGGTGCAACGATGCCGCTTTGCCTTGCACATCCCCGATTTGCTCATTGAGCGCTAAGGACTGTTGGTAGAGGGTGATCGCCTCGTTGACCTGTCCTTGATTGGCGTAGATGATTGCCATACAGTGCAACGTCGCCGCTTTGCCTTGCACATCCCCGATTTGCTCATTGAGCGCTAAGGACTGTTGGTAGAGGGTGATCGCCTCGTTGACCTGTCCTTGATTGGCGTAGATGATTGCCATACAGTGCAACGTCGCCGCTTTGCCTTGCACATTCCCGATTTGCTCATTGAGCGCTAAGGACTGTTGGTAGAGGGTGATCGCCTCGTTGACCTGTCCTTGATTGGCGTAGATGATTGCCATACAGTGCAACGTCGCCGCTTTGCCTTGCACATTGCCGATTTGCTCCTGGAGCGCTAAGGACTGTTGGTAGAGGGTGATCGCCTCGTTGACCTGTCCTTGATTGGCGTAGATGATTGCCATACAGTGCAACGTCGCCGCTTTGCCTTGCACATTGCCGATTTGCTCCTGGAGCGCTAAGGACTGTTGGTAGAGGGTGATCGCCTCGTTGACCTGTCCTTGATTGGCGTAGATGCCTGCGACATTGTGCATGATTGCCGCTTTTTCTCCCACAACCTCAGAATCACTGCTGTCAGGGCAGCTATCCAATGCTTCTTGATAATGCTGAACTGCTGATTGGGTTTCTCCAAGGGGTTCTTCAGACCTTGCAAGCTGGTGCAGAACTCGAAAATCTTGCGTAATTTCTAGCGTCTCGCGACACAGCTTTTGTGCTTCTCTAAAGCGACTTTTATTTTTCCACTGACTCGCTAAAGCACGCGCCATTTTCCCTGCAATCTCTTCTACTTTCCCAATCATCGCCAACCGATGAATCTCTAACCGTTGCTCCTCCGTCGAGCGTTCCGCCTCCTGATACCAAACCCGATACAGTTCCCGCGCTGCTTGTGCCGCCAGTGCTTCATCCTCCGCTAACACGAGCGGCAACACCCTCGGCACCCGCACCTCACCCCCCGGAAACACCTCCATCAACCCCAGCGCGATCGCGCGATCTAGCCCCACCCCGCCACACACCGACTCAAAACACACCCTCGGCACAGGCAACTCAAACACCCGCCCATGTGCCAACTGCGATCGTGTCTCTGCGCTCACCATCTCCAGCAATTTCTCTGCCAAAATATCTTCTCGAAACTTTGCCTGTGACTCCTCCAACGCTTGCAGCACATCCTCTGCCGCAGTCTCACACAACACCTTATCCAGCCATTCCGACAAACGCGGATTTCCCCCCGCAATCCGATCTGCTCTCACCTGCAAAGCTGCCAACCGCGACTTCTCCTCTCCCTCTGCCCTCGCGATCGCACTTGGAAAGCTCAACTGCTGCCGCTTTTTGCCAAACTCCGCCCTATCCATCCCCGCCAACGGCTGCACATAATACGATCGCAGCGTCGCAGCCTCCAACTCATAGCGACAGGTGACAATCAGCCGATGCTCTCGCCCCGACTCGGCGATCGCCCACTCCAACGCCGACACCACCCGCCGCACATCCGGCTTCATGCGATGAGTTTGGTTAATGTCATCTAAGTTAAATTCAAAATCATCCAGCACAATCAAAATGCCCCGATCAACCCGCTCCAACACCTGCAACAGCCGAAACTTCAACTCTGACTTTTCTGACTGCAAAATCTCAATCAACTCAGTCTGTCGTCCCAGCTTATTCGAGAGCGCACTCACCAAACGCGGCTCATCCACCAGCCCAATGATCGCCACTCGATCCTGCGGCAAGCGATCGCAGATCCGCACCGCCAAACTGCTCTTCCCTAAACCGCCCATCCCATGAATCCACACCCCAACCTTCTCAAAATCATTTTTTAGCGATCGCAAACAGCGCTGCAACGGTCGTCGTCTACCCACAAACGTAAACCGCGACGCGACCTGCATCGTCTGCCCCACCGGATCAAGAAACTCCTTCTCAGCAAACCTCATACGCGGCTGCGGCTGCCTCCGACGCTTGGGCAAAACCAACGCCCCCGGAATGTGATCGCGCACAAACACCCGCAGCAGATGCCAATCACGACACTCCTTTTGACGCATCGCTTGATAAGTCGCCGCGATCGCCGCCACCAAGCTCACTCCCTGCGCCAACTGTCCATACAGCGTTTCCGCCGCCACCGTCGCATCCGCATCCAATACCGACTGACCCCAGCCCAGCACTGCCCCCGCCCCCGCCTGCACCAACAACTCCGACAGCGATGCCACACCGCCCTCCTGTGCCGATTGCCCACTCTTGCAGCCCGACAAAAACACCACAGGCGGAAACTGCCCCCCAAATGCCGCCACAATTTCCGTAGCCGTTGCCAGATGAGCATCACCCTCATCCGTTTCGGTCACAAAAACAGGCGTTCCGTTGGCGATCGTGGCGTGCCCCGTCAAATGAAACACATCAAAATGGTCGCGTCCATACTCCGGCACCAGCCGCGCCAACTCACCCAAACTGCCGCTTTCCTCTACAACAAGCTGCAACCCTGCCCGCTCAGTCGCCCGAATAATGCGCGTCTCTTCCTGCTCAAAACCTAGCAGCGTCTCACTCTCTGGCGACGTTGCCATCAGCAGCAAATTCAATTCATACGGCTTGTCACGCGCCTCAATCTCTAGCGCCGACCCATTGCCCAACCACCGCATCGGCACAATCCCCCGATCGATCAAAAATCCCTGCTGATCTGCCAACACTTCCCAAGGCAAATGCGCGAACTTCTCAGAAGTCGCGATCGCAACGACCTCAACTTCCGGCAACGCTCTCGCCAAAAACCGCTCCTCTCCATCCAGCCAATTAAACAGCTTCTGCCCCGTCTTAAAATACTCTTCCGGCAAACGGTTGTAATAATCTTGCTCAGTCAATCGAATCAAATCATCAATGCTGCTGAGCAACAGCGCTCGACTCTGATAGACATTCGGGTTCTCGGTAAAGTAGCGAACTTCCGCAGTGGTAGCGTTGAGAATCTGAAGACTAAGATGCAGAGTTTTCATGCAAGCAGCGATCGAGAGGCTTCTTTCTTATACACGAAGAATCCGCTCAATTTCGACATACATCACAGTTCATCGAGAATTGATTTAATTTGCTCAGTCGTCGCATCCTTCAGCAGCAATCGCCGCCCGTTACGCCCTACTAAGATCACTTTCTCAATTTGTTTACCAGACTTACCCTTCTGATATTCCTTGTACCATTTACGAATTTGTTCTGCGATCGCGATCGTTCCGCCCACAATTCCCATAATTGTCCCGATCGTCGCAAGCACCGCTTCCCGCTCATTCTCCTCAACAGGTTCCCAAGTTCCAGTGATTTCCGGCATTGAGAATAATTCGGCTGTAGCCGCGATCGCGCCTTCACCTTCCACCGCAATTTGAATCTGCATCCTATCTTTTTCTCTCAACAACGCCACATTCTACCAATACACCAACCTACAATGAGAAAATTGCTTGCCCATAAAGTCCCAGAAAAAGTCTTTCTGCTCCGTTGCTCATTTGTCCAGAAATAGGAATTCGAGCTTACTGACCAAAGCTATAGTCTACCGATCGCGGCTCACAGAGCGCAGTTTCAACATTGGGCACTCTCGTCAACGCCTTAAATGCCTCTATTTGTAGCATCGTGGTGTGTAAACCCAAACGCCGCCCTGTGGACGAGGAATCGATCGAGTCTGACTAGAACCCACCAATACCACCGTTCGCATATCGACCTCTTCGGGCGAGAATTGCTCAAGTGTGCAGACGCGCACCGATTGCCCCGGTCTGCCCAAATTTCGTGCTAACACGATCGGAGTGTTGGGCGATCGCCACTGCAACAAAATCTCCCGCGCTTTTCCCAGTTGCCACGTGCGTTGCTTAGAAATTGGATTGTAGAACGCCATCACCAAATCGGCTTGGGCGGCGGCGGCGATGCGTTGCTCAATCACCGACCAGGGTTTGAGAATATCCGACAGAGACAGCGCACAAAAATCATGTCCCAAGGGTGCCCCAATTTGAGCGGCGGCGGCTTGCATTGCCGAGATGCCCGGAGCCACTTGGATGTCTAGCCGGAGCCATTCGGGTTTGGCATCATGGTCTAGCACTTCAAACACAGCCGCCGCCATCGCAAAGATGCCGGGATCGCCCGACGAAACCACAGCAACCGATTTTCCAGTTGCGGCGAGATCTAAAGCAAATCGTGCTCGATCGAGTTCTTCGCGATTATCGGAATCGTGGCGCTGTTGCCCTTCGCGGAGCGAACCCGCCAAGTCGAGATAGAATTTGTAACCTACCCAATCGGTTGCCGATCGCAGCACGTCTTTGACTTCGGGAGACAGCCATTTTTCTCCGCCCGGTCCGGTGCCGACGATCGTTAACTGTCCGCGAGGTTTCCCGATCTCGTTCACCTTGATAGGTTGGGATGCGATCGCGATCGCGCAACTCAGTTCCGATGTTTGCTGAGAAACGAGCAGTTTACCCAATTCTCCCGCCGCAGCGAGTGCGATGTCTTCAGCACTGGACAAATCGAGAAATCGAATGGGTACCTGCAACGTTTCAGAAAGAGATGAGAGTGCGGGATGTCCCATCTCATTCACTGGGGCAAAAATTCCTGCGACGGACTCGATCGCTAAATCTGATTCCTCAAGACGTTGCTGTACGAATTCAACTACCGATCCTGATAAATGACTAACGGCGATTGCTAACGTTGTAGGGTGATAAACCAAGCGATCGGGTGCTGGACAGCCTTTACGCTCAGTGATTTGTAGAGTCAGTGGCGCATCATGGGCGATCGGCAGTTTGCTTTCACTCAGCCAAGGTGCAGCCCCTTCAATCCGAACCGTTGCGCCTGCCAACAAATCTGAAATAAACGTCTTTGCATCGTCTGGATTTGCCAACCGATAGCCCGATGGCGGATTGAGCAGCGTCGTCCGAAACCGAATATCGCCTGTTGTCGTGATCGCAGGCTGAACGTCAAGAACGGCTGCGATTTGCCGCGCTAAATCATTTACACCGTGCAACCCACCTAAAAGCGGCACCACGGCACTACCATCTTCAGCGACCGCTAAAACAGGTGGTTCATAGCGTTTGTCAGAGAGGAGCGGCGCGATCGTGCGAATCAAAATTCCCGCCGCACACAGTCCGATGATCGGTGTTCCGTCAGCAAATAGTTCTCGCAGGGTTGCCCCAAAATCAGAAAACGAGATATCCACCCCGATCGTCCGACCTGCCAATCCATAAAGCGTCGCCTTGGGCAAAATGCTCATCAATTGTCGAGCCACCGCAACGCTCGTTTGCCCCAGCACAATCACAGCAGGAGTCTTCATGTGACCGAGGTTTGTAGACTGGGAACCATGATTAATGCCCAGTAGGGAACTTCAGCCGCATCAACTTCAGCGATCGGAATAATCCGCTGGTTGGGCATTGTTGCCCGCTCAATGTAAAGCGATCGAGACAGCAATCCTAACTCAGATAAAACGTCTCGAACTTTGCTAAAATGCCTGCCTAATTTAATAATTACTGCCGAATCTGCAACGGCAAGCCGATCGCGCAAGATATCAGCATCAAGAGTGGCTGGCATAATGGATAACACATCATTGCGGTAAGTGAGCGGCACACCCAATGCAGACGCACTCGCCATCGTCGAAGAAATTCCTGGTACAACCTCAGTATGAAACTTTTTAGACAAGCGATTAAAGATGTACATGAACGAGCCATATAAAAAGGGTTCTCCCTCGCACAGCACCGCAACATCTCGTCCGGCACTGAGATGCTCTGCTAGTTTCTCGGCAGCGACATCATAGTGGGGTTGCGACGATCGCACCGGACTAAACGGCAACGGCATCGGCACTTCAATCTGTTCGGGACGCAAAAAATCTGCCACGATCGCCCGTGCCAACACTTTGCCATTCTCCATGGTGGGATAGGCAATCACAGGCACCGATCGCAGAATTCGATAGGCTTTGAGCGTCAACAATTCTGGGTCGCCTGGTCCGATTCCTAACCCATATAACCGACCCATTTCGTGTGTCATAATTCATCCTCTTTTGCTAACGCATTAATTGCCGCAGATGCCATCGCACTGCCACCTCGTCGCCCCTGCAAGGCGATAAACGGCACTCCTCGACTGTTGGCGGCTAGCGCTGCTTTCGACTCTGCCGCCCCGATAAACCCCACCGGAAATCCCAAAATTAGCGCGGGTTTTGGCACACCTTCATCCAATAGTTCCAACAGTCGAAATAGAGCGGTTGGCGCATTGCCGATCGCCACGATCGCGTCTTCTAAATGGTCACGCCACAGTTCTAAGGCGGCGGCTGATCGCGTGGTTGCCAGTTGTGCTGCCAACATTGGTGTATCGGGATGTTGAAGGGTGCAAATCACGGCATTTTCAGCCGGAAGCCGTTTGCGAGTTACGCCTTCTGCTACCATTCGGGCATCGCAGAGAATAGAAGCTCCGGCATTGAGGGCATTCCGTCCAAGGGTTGCGGCTTTGGGCGAGGCAGTTAAATCTGACACGATATCAGTCATGCCACAGCTATGAATCAACCGCACGGCAACCCGTTCTAAATCGGCTGGCAAGCTTGACAAATTTGCCTCCGATCGGATGGTGGCAAACGATCGACGGTAGATTTCAGTTCCGTCTTGGATGTAGTCAATCATGATCATCAACCTGTGATCGAATGCGATACTAAATACTGATTATTCTTTGAATCAAACCATTGTTTTAATTGATCAAGTGAGTGTCGATCCACAAATATCTTAAACGATTCATTTAGTATTCGCTGCTGTTGATAGATTTGTAACATCTGCTCGATTGAAGAGGTCACCTCTGACGCACTCACCGATCGGATTCGCCGACCAAATGATGATTCTCTGCTGCCCACGTAAACGTCATATCCCTCGATCGTCGCATTTCCCTCTTTCATCTCAATCCCAACCAGCGCAATATCGCTAGGAGTCTGTTGAGCACAAGACTTTTCACACCCACTGAAGTGAATATTCAATGGCTGATCTAAATGGGCGGTTGATTCTACCAACATCAACGCCTGAGTTTGAGTATCCGTCAGCCCTGACGTGCACCCAGTTCGACCCGAACAGGCGACTAAGGCACTATCAAAGCGAATTGCTGAGGTGTGAAGTCCTAAATCAGCGATCGCCCTTTCTAAATCATCTAAGCGATCGGTAGAAATATCGGGAATCAGAACCGTTTGCCACGGAGTCAGACATAATTTACCACTGCCAAAATGCGTCAACTGAGCTAACTCTCTTAATTGCCAAGATTCCAATCGACCCAACGGCAACGCAATTCCGACATACGACAAACCTGTTTGATCTTGGGAATGAATGCCGAAGTGACTATCAGACGGAGACGACAACGGGAGAAAAGAAGTTCCCCGCTGTAACGAAAAACCTAACAATTGTTCCACTCGTTCTAAGCAATGTTCAACACCCCAACTCAATAAGAGGTCACGAAACCGAGGCTTTCGACCTATGCCAGAATAATATTCTTGAGTATAGTTAAGATATACCTGAGTTAACGCGATGATGAATACTAAACACTGATGTTCTGGAATGAAAACACCAACATCACCAGAACGGTATCCATCTACATTCAAACACACCCGAAAACCAATCTCTGAAGACGGCGATCGCTGAGCAACTAATGCAATGTCATTACGGCGATCGCGCACCGAAACCAATTCTCCGCCGTCAAAGCAAACGCTAAATTTGGCTGATAGAGCCGCCAACTCAGAATGACTTTGCAGATACTGATCAAATGCTTTCACCCAGGGACGAGTATCGATTAACCTCTGTGAATCGATGCCAGCCGTCGGACTCGCCATAATATTCCGAATCGGATCAAGACTGACAGTTCGTGCCGCTAATTCTAATATTTGTAATCGACGAAAAACATCAGGCGAGATCGGAGTATGAATCTCTCGAATCTGCACGTTTGCCCGATTCGTCACCTGCACATAGCCTACCCCAAACTGATCGGCGAGATCGGCGATTGCATCACACTGTCGATGGCTGAGAATTCCGCCCGGAATCCGCATCCGAGCCAGCATTCCATCTTGGGCAGACGAACCAAAAAACAAACCCGGACAAGTCGGCAACTCAGACAGCAATCGATCGGTCTCCTCCCCGTGCGACGCAGGGAATCAAAGGTCAGTCTAGACTCGGCATTCTGGCTTTCACAGTTGCGGCACAGCGTCGGAATCACACCGAACTTTCCCATCTCTAGATCTATGAACGTTACCATACGCGACTCACCAGATTTCTTGAATCCTCAATTTTCTTAATAGAAGTCAGCCCCTCAAAACCTTGTACGATCGTTCAATTCTGACAAGATAACCCTAAAAATGCAGACGTGGCTCTCAGTGATTGGCATCGGTGAAGACGGAATCGCAGGATTAAGCCCGATCGCTCGTTCTTTGCTCGATCAGGCGGATGTGGTGGTTGGGGGCGATCGTCACCTTGCGATGCTGCCCCAAAACGATCTACGAGAACGGCTTTCCTGGGCTTCTCCGCTAGACGCAACCATTGACGAAATGATGCGTCGTCGAGGACAACCCCTGTGTGTCTTGGCAAGTGGCGATCCGATGTGTCACGGCATTGGCGTAACGCTGACTCGTCGCATCCCCCTTGCAGAAATGACGATTATTCCTGCGCCATCTGCGTTTAGTCTTGCCTGCGCTCGATTAGGCTGGTCGCTGGCAGAGGTGGAGACGTTTAGCCTCACCAACCGTCCGGTCTCAACGATCGTGACTGCCCTCTCTCCCGATGCCCATTTATTAATTCTCAGTGCGAATAAAGACACGCCTGCCCATGTTGCAACGCTGCTAACTCAACGCGGATTTGGTTGCAGCAAAATCACCGTCCTAGAGCACATGGGAGGCATTCAGGAACGTCAAATCGAGGGCATTGCTCACACCTGGAACCTTCAGGAGGTGTCCGATTTAAACACGTTAGCGATCGTGTGCAGCGCCGATCTGGGAACGGTTTCCCTGTCCCGCACCGTGGGTCTACCCGACGACGCTTATCACCATGACGGACAGCTAACTAAACGCGAAGTGAGAGCGATGACCCTATCCACACTCGCGCCGTTGCCCGGAGAGTTGCTGTGGGATGTAGGGGCTGGCTGTGGTTCCATTGCGATCGAGTGGTTACGAAGTTATCCTCGCTGTCGGGCGATCGCCATTGAGCGACAGCCAACTCGCCTGCATACGATCGCAGACAATGCATCAGATCTGGGCGTTCCCCACCTTAAAATTGTCTCTGGAGATGCCCCCGAAGTCCTGCAAAATTTACCTCAACCGGATGCTATTTTTATCGGCGGAGGTGCCACTGCCGATCGGTTACTTGATGTTTGTTGGAATGCGCTGCGTCCGGGAGGGCGACTGGTGGTCAATGCGGTGACGATCGAGAGTGAACAGATCGTTTTGCACTATCACCGTTTATATGGCGGTGATTTAACTCGGATTGGCATTCAACGGGCAGAGGCGATCGGAACTTTCTTAGGCTGGAAACCTCTGATCCCAGTGACTCAATGGAAGGCAATTAAACCTTGACGACGAGGCGTTACTGAATCGAACTATAAATGACCCTCACCCTCTCCCACAGGAGAGGAGAGCTAGAAATCTTGTTCCCTTTCCCGCAGGCTACCGTGTACACACAAATCGTTGAGCACTTCGTTTCAGTCGGCTTCAGCCCCCTAAATCCCCCAAAATTAGGGGACTTTGACCCTGAGCAATATCTTGAATTTTGAACCTTTTTCTGGCTCAAAGTCCCCCAGAATGGGGGATTCAGGGGGCGGAGATCTCGGCGATGACGGGATCAGGAGGACTTGTGTGTATACAGTAGCTCCCGCAGGAGAGGGCGAGGGTGAGGGCAAATTCCGTGAGCCATATCTGACAGCAACGCCAATGCTGATTACCCTAAAGGGGAAACTACGTTGCAATGCTGCACTAACTGAGCCACGGTTTTTACCAGTTCTTCTGGGTCAACGGGTTTAGCAAGATGGTTTTGAAACCCGGCAGCGATCGCTTGCTGTTGATCAGTTTCTCCGGCATAGGCAGTCAACGCAATAGCCAGGGTTTGGCTACTTTGTGGGGTGGCTCGAATCTGTCGCATCAAGCTATAGCCATCCATATCGGGCATTCCAATATCACTGACGATCAGATGAGGAACAGACTGTTCGATCATTTGAAGGGCTGCAACTCCTGATGAAACCTTGGTGACGATCGCGCCTGCTTGCTCTAGCACAAAGGCAACAAACTCGCGAGAGTCGGCATCATCATCCACGACCAGAATGTGAATACCGTCTAAATTCGGTGTGAGTTCCGCTTCTAGTTCTAAAGTCATGCGTTCAGCAGATTGAGATGTGATCGGAATCTGGATGGTAAACGTGGCTCCTTGTCCTTCGCCGTCACTCTCTACTGCAACGTGTCCACCGTGCATTTCGACGATTTGACGAGCGATCGCCAGCCCCAACCCCAACCCGCCAAACTTGCGAGTGGTCGCTCCGTCTTCTTGGCGGAAATGCTCAAACACATAGGGCAAAAACTGGGGGTTAATGCCTTTGCCTGTGTCTCTGACTTGAATTTGGGCGTTTGTGCCAACTTGAGATAACTCAACAGTGATTTGTCCGCCAGCAGGCGTGAACTTGACCGCATTCGATAAGAGATTCCACACGACTTGCTGCAAGCGTCCGGCATCGCCACCGACTAACCCAAGAGACGGTGAGATTAGGGTTTGAGTCAAGAGAGACTTGGCTTCTGCGGCTAACCGAACGGTT
This sequence comes from Phormidesmis sp., assembly GCA_965277365.1. Taxonomy (GTDB): domain Bacteria; phylum Cyanobacteriota; class Cyanobacteriia; order Leptolyngbyales; family Leptolyngbyaceae; genus Phormidesmis_A. The sequence goes on from CBDICO010000013.1 coordinate 1,417,634, forward strand.
TCGAGAGCGGCGGTGATGACATCGCTCAAATCTACGGGTGCGACCGCCAAAGACAGCTTGCCGCGCAAGATTCGGGAGATGTCGAGCAAGTCATCGATCAGTTGCACTTGCAGGTTGGCATTACGCTCGATCGTCGCGATCGCGTCGGTTGTTTTTTCTGCACTGAGCTTTCCAGATTGCAGGAGTTTTGACCAGCCTAAAATCGGGTTCATTGGGGTGCGTAACTCGTGCGATAACACGGCTAGAAACTCGTCTTTAATGCGGTTAGCTTGTTCGGCGGCTTCTCGTGCGACTTGTTCTTGCTGCAAGAGTTGTTCTCGTGCGGCTTCATGGTGCTTGCGATCGCTGATATCCTTAAACAGAATGGCGACTTTTCGGCTCTCTGGCTGCCCGATGCGGCACGCATAAACATCAAACCAACGGTTCATCACTTCAGAGCCATCCTCAAAGCGAATCGGTGCGCCTGTCAGAGCAACGTTGCCGTAAATCTCATACCAGTGATTTTCAAGACCTGGGACTAGCTGACGCGCCGTTTTGCCCACTGCTTGTTCGAGTCCCGTTTGTTTCTCAAAGGCTGGATTGACTTCTAAAAAACGGTAATCAATAGGCGTGTTGGTTTCATCAAACAACATCTCAATAATGCAAAAGCCATCATCGATCAGCTCAAACAACGTTCGATAGCGTTCCTCAGATTGGCGTAAGGCTTCCTCGGCTTGTTTGCGATCGGTCACTTCAACTGCAAAAATCGTCAGTCCCTCTCGCGAGGGGTAAACCCGATACTCAAACCAGCGATTCCAGGGTAGATAAAGATACTCAAACTGAATGGGCGTTTGTTCACGCATTGCCCGATGGAATTGAACGTAAACATCGGTGCCAACGGCAGCAGGAAACAAGTCCCAATTGTTATAGCCGAGCAGTTCTTCTCGCGGCTTTCCAGCCATTTCGCACAGTTGGTCGTTGACGTAGGTGTAACACCAGCGGCGATCGAGGACATAAAACCCATCATGGATGCTCAACAAAATGGTTTCAACGGTTTGCTTGACAGCTTCTGCTTCCAGCCTTAGTGCCTGCTCTCGCTGCCCTGCTTCTCGCCGAAGTTGACTCAGCTTCAAACTGGCTTCGACTCGTGCTAACAGTTCACGCGCAGAAAATGGCTTTGTCAAATAATCGTCGGCTCCTGCTTCGAGTCCTTCGACCCGCGCTTCTTCGCCAGCACGGGCAGAGAGCAGCACGATCGGCAGGTCTTGGGTGGCTGGATCAGTTCGCAGTTGATGCAATAGCCCGAATCCATCTAGCCTGGGCATCATGACATCTGTAAGCACTAGATCGGGCTTTTGTCGTCGGATTGCAGCCAGAGCAGCCAGCCCATCTGCCACGGTCTCAACGTCATAGTGTTGACTCAATAGGCGCTTTACATAGTCACGCATGTCGGCGTTGTCGTCGGCTAGAAGAATACGAGCAGCAGGAGAAGGTTGAGTTAACGGCAACTCAGAACCCAACCCTGAAAGCTCAAAACTATTTTCTGGTATCCAACGTAAGGCTTCCTCGACAAAGGGGGCAATACTCAACGCAGTAGAGGGTCGAGTTGGTTCTGTTTGGATACGATCGGGGGGCAAATGAGCTTGACCGATCGGAATCGTCACCGTAAAGATTGTGCCTTGCTCTAGCACACTAGAGACGCTGACAGAGCCACCCTGTAGTTTGACAAGTTCTTGCACCAGTGCCAACCCAATGCCAGAGCCTTCATGAGGTCGAGAGCGACTTCCACTGACGCGATGAAATCGTTCAAATAATTGAGGTAACTCAGTTTCGGGAATACCGACCCCTGTATCTGCAACGCTTAATTCAATCGCACCTTCAACAGCGCTTAATCGAACTGTAATCTGTCCTGAAAACGTGAACTTAAACGCATTTGAAATTAGATTGAGAACGATTTTCTCCCACATTTCACGATCGACATACACCAGTTCTGGTAGTGCTGGACACTCGATCTCCAATATCATTCCTGCCCGCTCGATTAGAGAGCGAAACACACTCGCTAATTCTACGGTAAACGTTGCGATGTCAGTCGGTTCATACACTGCTTGAATGCGTCCGGCTTCGATTCGGGAAAAATCTAGCAATGTATTCACTAACTTTTGCAAACGCAAGCCGTTACGCTGGATCAGTTGAAGCTGCTCACGCTCATCGGGTTGTAATCGTCCATCAAGGGTGGTTGCAAATTCCTCTAACGGACTCAACATTAAAGTCAGTGGAGTGCGAAATTCGTGACTGACGTTACTAAAAAACGCGGTTTTGGCGCGATCGAGATCAGCCAATATTTCGGCACGCTTGCGTTCAGCTTCATAGGCATCAGCATTGGCGATCGCGGTTCCCACACTGCTAGCCACTAAGTCAAAAAAGCCCCGATATTCATCATCAAACGCGAGTCGAGGGCTAATTCCCAGTACCAATAACCCTGCTAATTGCTGCTTTTGACCCGCTTGAGCGAGGGGCACGACAATCGCCGATCGTGAGGGTTCATCCCAAGCTCCACCGGAGAGCACACCAAACCGAGTTATTAACTCATCGACAATTTCAGGGTCTCCAGTTTTCCTAACCTGTGCCAGATTCCAGTCATCACTGTCTTGAGTCAAATCAACCTGCTCAGGGCTAGCAGGTGTTCCAGCCTCTAATCTGACCGTCCCGACTAGCCGAGCTTGTTTCCCATCTTGTTCAACCAAATACAGCAAAGCAAAGGGGATATCGTAAGGATTGTTTGCAAGAGCAGCACTGGCAATCTGATAGGTCTCCTCTACCGACTTGGCTTCTACACTACTAGTCGCGAGTTCCCGCAGGGTACTGAGCCGCCGCTCACCAATGACTCGTCGGGTGGTTTCAGTCACCGCCGTAAACGCCCCTCCGACCTCTCCAGTTTCTAAGAAAATTGGGCTGTAGGAGTAGGTGAAATAGGCTTCCTCGGTGTACCCATAGCGATCGACGAGCAGCAGCATATCGCTAGACCAAGTTGCTTGTGCCGTTTCTAGTACGCCATTAAGCTGCACACCAATAATGTCCCAAATTTCTAACCAAACCTCTTGTCCCGATCGTCCTAGCGCCTTTGGATGTTTAGTGCCCAGGATAGGTCGCCAAGCATCGTTGTAGAGCAACACCAAGTCTTTGCCCCACCAAATCACCATTGGGAAGCGAGAGTTTAAGCAGATACTGACGGCTGTTTTCAGGCTTGATGCCCAATCGGAAACAGAGCCAAGGGGCGTTTGGGACCAATCGAGCGATCGCATCAATTCTCCCATCTCACCACCGCCTTTAAAGAGGCGTTCTACATCTGCTGGCTGATTTTCAATCACGCGCTCCACCCTTCTTTAGCGAAGTAGTCAACTAACAGCCGTTGTTTGCCTTCTCGAAGGGATCTTGAGAAAGAATGAGCGATCGACATTTCAGCAGACTTCATAGAACTCGTGACGGCATAACGCACGTCATGCAGCATTAGTTACAAGACAGATGTTTGATAAATATACTTCATTTAAGTTAAGAGATTCCCGCCGCATCTTTAGTCGGTCGGTATCTTGGCTAAATTTGTAAAATGCTCTTTAGTAAAGGTTGAAACAGTAAAGGTTGAAACGAGTTTTCTCACGCAATCGTACCGTTACTCACAGACGATCGTGGGTTTTCGCCTTCACTACTATTCTTAACGTGTCTCACAACTACATCAAAGTTTTGAGCGAGTAACTTAGAGTCTGTCTCGTCGATCGGGTTCATAAACTCCTCTTGTTCCCAATCCCCGATGCTCGGTCTGATCCAGCATCACCAGTACTTTATCCACGCGGTTGCCATCCATATCCATCACTTCAAAGCGCAGAGTGCTCCACGCAAAATGGTCGGCTGGTGCAGGAATGCGACCCAGGTGCATGACCACAAACCCGCCGAGGGTTTGATAACTGCCTCGCTGTTCTCCCGGAAGCTCTTTGTCTTCTAAATTGAGAATCTCTTTGAATTGGTAAATCGGCAACATTCCATCCAATAGCCATGAGCCATCTTCTCGCTGCACGGCTTGCGGTTCTTGCAGTTCTTCGACCGAGGGAATATCGCCGACGATCGCTTGCAAAACGTCTGTCAGCGTCACTAATCCTTGAATCACGCCATATTCATCGACAACGAAGGCAATTTGCGTTCCCGATTGCTTGAATAGCTCTAACACCTTCAGCGCACGAGTGCTTTCGGGCACAAACACAGGAGAATTGAGCGAACTGGTGAAATCGATGGGCTGACCCTCCAGCGTTTTCACCAACAGATCATAAACCTGCACGACTCCCAACAGGTTATCTAATCCGCCATGACAAACTGGGAATCGAGAGTGAGAACTCTCCATCATCGTGCGGCGATTTTCGTCGAGCGAGTCTTCTAGGTCGAGCCAGACAATTTCTAAGCGAGGAGTCATCAGCGAACTAACGCGGCGATCGCCCAGCCGAAACACCCGTTTCATAATGTCTTCTTCTGCCTGTTCAAACATCCCCGCTTCGGTGCCCTGCTCGATCATGACGCGAATCTCTTCTTCCGTCACCGTTGGCTCACCCGATGGACGAATGCCCAGAACTCGCAGCACGACATCAGTTGAGACTCCTAGCAAGAAGACGATCGGAGACGCAACTCTCGCCAGCAGACTCATCGGAATTGCCACCATCGCCGACACCCGTTCAGGATAGTTGAGCGCTAATCGCTTGGGCACCAGTTCGCCAATAATCAACGTCAGATAAGCCAGACAAATCACCGAAATCACAAATGAAAGCGGCTGACCATAGGGTCGCAAAAACGGAATCGATTCTAAAATCGGCTCGACTCTGCGTGAGATTGCCGCTTCACCAAAAGCACCTGAGATGATCGCGATCAGTGTAATAGCGACTTGCCCGATCGCTAAAAAGTTATTGGGTTCGTTTGCCAGATCGAGGGCTGCTTTGGCTCTGACATCTCCCTGATTTACCATTTGTTGGAGACGCACTTTTCGGGCAGAGACGATCGCCATTTCTGACATCACAAACAGTCCGTTGGCGATCGTTAAGAGCAAGATGATCAGAAGTTCGACGGTGGGAGGCATTCCTGGCGCTGCCCGTTGATTTGGCAGGGATGGGGCTGACTGTTTCAGTGTATCTGAGTTTTACCCTTCGCCTTCGACTCTTCTAATCGCCTCGATCGCTCGATAAAATGTAAAGATAACTAAACTGCAACCTCGCTTAACCAATGGCGTTTTCTTCGATTACTCGTGCGCTCGGACGATTGCCCCTCACGGCTGAACTGCTCAACAAACTCGGTCAGCATCAGTTTTTGCGACTAAGTGGGTTAGCGCGTTTGCCTAAAGGCTTAGTCGCCTCGACGCTGGCACAAGCTCAAACTCGTCCGTTGCTGGTCGTCACAGCGACGTTAGAAGAAGCCGGACGCTGGAGCGCTCAACTCGAAGCGATGGGCTGGCAGACGGTTCATTTTTATCCCACGTCTGAAACGTCGCCCTATGAATTGTTTGACCCCGAAGCGGAAATGAATTGGGGACAACTACAAGTTTTGGCGGATTTGGTGAAGACTAACGGTGAGAAGTCATCATCACTGGCGATCGTGGCGACCGAACGCGCCCTGCAAACTCACCTTCCGCCTGTCGAAGCGTTTACGCCCTATTGTTTGTCGCTCGATCGTGGCAAAGAGCTAAACCTCAACATGCTTAGTAACGAACTGGCACGATTAGGCTATGAGCGCGTCAACCTGGTCGAGACAGAGGGACAGTGGAGCCGACGAGGAGACATTATCGATGTGTTTCCGGTTGCGGCTGAATTGCCCGTCCGATTAGAGCTATTTGGCGACGAATTAGATCAGATTCGCGAATTTGATCCGTCTACCCAACGATCGCTCGATCGCATCGATCGCTTAGTGCTGACTCCGACGAGTTTCAGCCCGATCATTCAAGCTCATCTCACTTTTGGGCAAGTCGAGTCTTATCTCTCTCTCGAAGATCAGGAGCGATTTGAGCAAGGACACGCGATCGAAGGAATGCGTCGCTTTTTAGGACTCGCCTTCTCGCAACCTGCGTCTCTGCTGGATTATTTACCTGACAACACTTTGATTGCCATTGATGAGCCAGAACTGTGTGAGGCACACGGCGATCGCTGGTTTGATCAAGTCGAAGAACATTGGCAAGAAAGTCCTCACCCGTTTCCTCAAAACTCATCGTCTTTTTGCTGCGTCTCTGGCAGAAGTTGAGTGCTTCGATCGACTCTTTCTCAGCGAACTGGCAGAAGAAAAAAATGGGCTAAATCTTGCCAGTCGTCCCGTTCCTGCGGTGCCGCATCAGTTTGGACGACTCGCTGAAACCCTGCGAGGAGAGCGCGATCGTGGGTTCTCCGTGTGGCTCGTCTCAGCCCAGCCGTCTCGATCGGTCTCCCTGCTGCAAGAGCATGATTGCCCCGCGCAGTTTGTGCCCAACCCGCGAGATTTTTTGGCGATCGACAAACTGCAAACTCAGCACGTTCCTGTCGCGGTCAAATATTCGGGGTTAGCCGAGCTAGAAGGCTTTATTCTGCCGACGTTTCGAGTGGTGCTAGTCACCGATCGCGAGTTTTTTGGGCAACACAGCTTAACCACTCCGAGCTATGTTCGCAAACGTCGTCGCGCTGCGTCTAAGCAAGTTGATCCCAACAAATTGCAGCCGGGTGATTATGTCGTTCACAAAAATCATGGGGTCGGTCAATTCATCAAGCTCGAAAGTTTGACGCTCAACGACGAAACTCGCGAATATTTAGTGCTCAAATATGCTGATGGTTTACTGCGAGTTGCCGCAGATCAACTCAGTGCATTGTCTCGATTTCGAGGGGTAGGCGAGGCAACGCCGCAACTCAACAAAATGTCGAGTAAAGCCTGGGAGAAAACCAAGAGCAAAGTTCGGAAAGCGATTAAAAAAGTCGCGGTGGATCTATTACATCTTTACGCCCAGCGATCGCAGCAATCTGGATTTTCTTACCCGACTGATATGCCCTGGCAGCAAGAGATGGAAGAGTCGTTTCCCTATCAGCCAACGCCCGATCAGCTAAAAGCCACGCAGGATGTCAAACTGGATATGGAGAGCGATCGCCCAATGGATCGGTTGGTGTGCGGCGACGTTGGTTTCGGCAAAACAGAAGTGGCGATTCGTGCCATCTTTAAAGCCGTCACTGCCGGAAAGCAAGTCGCATTACTGGCTCCAACGACAATTTTGACGCAACAGCACTATCACACCCTCAAAGAACGATTTGCACCCTACCCCATTCAAGTCGGATTGCTGAATCGATTCCGCACGGCTGACGAACGTAAAGATATTCAGCGTCGGTTGACTACTGGAGAATTGGATATTGTCGTCGGCACTCACCAGCTTTTAGGCAAAGGCATTCAGTTCCAAGACTTGGGGCTGCTGGTTGTGGATGAAGAACAGCGCTTTGGGGTGAACCAAAAAGAGAAAATCAAATCGCTCAAAACTCAGGTTGACGTTCTCACTCTCAGCGCCACTCCGATTCCGCGAACGTTGTATATGGCGTTATCTGGTGTGCGTGAAATGAGCTTAATTACGACTCCTCCCCCGTCTCGTCGTCCGATTAAGACTCACATGTCACCTTACGATCCTGAAATGGTGCGATCGGCGATTCGGCAAGAACTCGATCGCGGCGGACAAATCTTCTACGTCGTCCCCAGAGTCGAAGGCATTGAAGAGATTTCGGCTCAACTGCGCGAGATGATTCCCGGTGCCAGAATTGCCGTAGCTCACGGGCAAATGCCAGAGTCAGAACTCGAATCTACAATGCTAACTTTTGGCGAAGCCGAAGCCGATATTCTGGTTTGCACCACGATTATCGAGTCGGGCTTAGACATTCCCAGAGTTAACACCATTTTGATTGAAGACGCTCAGAAGTTCGGGTTGTCTCAGCTTTATCAGTTGCGGGGGCGAGTCGGTCGGGCAGGCATTCAGGCTCACGCATGGCTGTTTTATCCTAAAAAGCACGAACTCTCAGACGCAGCCCGTCAACGGCTCCGTGCCCTACAAGAGTTTACTCAACTGGGTTCTGGCTATCAGCTAGCGGTGCGAGATATGGAAATTCGCGGCGTAGGCAATTTACTCGGAGCCGAACAATCGGGACAAATGGACGCGATCGGATTCGATCTCTACATGGAAATGCTCGAAGATGCGATTAAAGAAATTCGCGGTCAAGAAATTCCCAAAGTGGACGACACCCAGATCGATCTCAGTTTGACGGCGTTTATTCCAGCCGATTACATTCCCGATTTAGACCAGAAAATGGATGCCTATCGCATGGTTGCCACGGCTTCGTCTAAACCAGAGTTGACCCAAATCGCGGTAGACTGGAGCGATCGTTATGGCTCGATTCCAACAGCCGCTCTGCAACTTTTGCGCGTCATGGAACTCAAGCAAGTCGCTAAAAAAATCGGCTTTTCTCGCATCAAGCCCGAAGGCAACCAGCACGTCATTCTCGAAACCCCGATGGAGGAGCCAGCCTGGAATCTCCTCAAAGAAAATCTGCCCAATCATCTGCAAACCCGCTTTGTCTATGCTCCCGGCAAAGTCACCGTGCGCGGATTGGGAATGCTCAGCGCTGACCAGCAACTCTCAAATCTGATCGATTGGCTGAGTCGAATGCAATACGCACTACTCGAACCTGCCTTGGTGTGAGTGATTAATTTGTCAAATATTGTTCATAAAAGGCGATCTCCTCTGTGATTACTATCATGCGTAAACAGATTCAGATCGTCAGTCTGAGAGAAGTTACTGTCGTTTATGATTTTGCCAATACTGTTTAGCCTTGATAATGTCCTGTGCCTGAGTGCTTTTATCTCCTCCACACAGAAGTAATGGCTGAGTTGTCTTAACTTGACCAAAATAAATTCGATAGGCAGGGCCGTAAAAGATTCTCAACTCCCACACGCCATCCCCAACAGGTTTGTAGTCCCCCAAATTATCCTGTTTTACCTGATTGAGCCTAGATTGGATAAATTCCTTTGCTCGTCGATCGCCAAGAGAATTTAGCCATTCAGACATGGGACTTTTCCCATCTGCTGTGACGTAACAATGCAGTATTTCATCTTGAAGATGCCAAGGCTCTGCACGAAGACGGTACTCAATCTGTGCCTTGTGCCCAAGAATATGTTCTCTCCGACTAGCGTGAATCAGTCTTTCAATGCTCGTCTTCAGAGTTAGTTTCGCAGTAATATCTTCTGAATTTGTCTCATCTTCTAACCTCGTAATCTCTAAGTCCAAAATGTTACAATTCCATCTTGGTTCAGAGTGAAAACTAACTACTAGAGCATTCAACAAGTACACAATACCTAGCGCATATGCTACCTCTCCTTGATGCCTAAAATCAGTCAGGCACTCTTCATTTTGGACAGTCGAATCTATGATTTCTGACAGCAGAGGTGTTTTAGTTCCAAGTGTTTGTAGAAAGCTACGCTCTTCCCGTTTAACTTGTCCATCATTTAACCAACCTGCAACCGGATAGTCAGGCGAGAGTATGAGATTGTAGAGATTATCCTGAGTACGCAAAGTCTTAACTCCAGAAATCACCGCTAAACTGAGTACAGCGATTAGATCGGTCATCAACTTTCTAGCAGTTCCTCGATCTCTGACAGGATAAAGAAGAGACAAATCATTTAGAACCATTTCCACTGCCATTGGTTACTCCTCGACAGGCTGAAGCAAGGCAGCAAGACTGTTATCCCACTCATCAAAAAACCCATCAGGCCATTTGTCAATTCGCCCTCTACGATTCATCTGGGGTAAAATAACTTCGCTGACTGTCTGCCCCTGAAATTCACGTCTCTGAAAAAAGTGTAATCGCACTGCATCGGGATCGAGATTTCCCCCATGCACAGCCAGACGAATCCCATTCAGCACATGATCGCTATGGGTTTCTAGAATTATCCCTCGGCTCGATCGATGATTTGCGGGTTGGAATGACGCTCAACCCCTCTATGCAGGTCTGCATCACCCACGGGCTGTTTGATCTGGTCACGCCCTATTTTGCCTCTAACCACTTAGCCGATTTGATGAAACTCGATCCTGAGATTCGACCCAACCTCAAGCTGACGCAATATCAAGGTGGGCATATGTTTTACGCATGGGATCAGTCCCGTCGACGCTGGTTTGCTGAGATGAAATCTTTCTATCGGAATGCGATAGCCCCATAACACTCTGACCAATTGCAGAGTTCTCACTGTGACGAATGCGTTACATTACGCTATATAAATTTACAGTGAAAAGGATCTCAGCAATGATTCCTGATTTGATGGAAGCGACTCGTGATTATTGGCGCGAATTAGACGAACTTGAAGCGGCTTACCAGCGAGGCGACGCGTCGCTCACGGAAGTCAACGCTAAAGTCAAAGAACTGATGACCGATTTGAGTCGATCGCGCCGCGAGTCCTTCGCCTATCTGTTTAGTGGAATTCGTCGCGTGTGGAACGAACAGCGAGACGCGATCGTTGGGGTTGCAGGTCTGAGTGTTTTAACTTACGGTTGGCTACTCGTTCGTTAAATAGAACGTTTGTACTGTATGAAATAACTCTAAATTCGAGTGGCTGCGAGTAATCTTGAATGACGGGCAAGGGCTTCACAGCGGTCGCTTTAACCAGTTGTTGAGCCACTTTGCAGAGCAGATAAATCGTTTATTACAACGAGCCGAGATTCTTACTCACGTGAGAGCAATGTTCAGGAAAAGTCGGTGACACGAAAGATTGAGCGCAAACCTATAACGCTACAAACTCGAATCAAACGGTTAGCTCAAAAGATGAGTTGTTTGTTCAAACCGCAGTCAGTTCATGGCAATGATATTTAATTGGTTGGCGATCGGGCGGGATTTGGACAAGTGAGCACGCCCAAACTCTTCAAGTCTAGAACATGACCCAAGTTTATAGTCTTGCAAGCGGAATCTGATACACTGAGAGCATTGCTGGTGTAGCTCAGTTGGTAGAGCAGCTGATTTGTAATCAGCCGGTCGCAAGTTCGAGTCTTGTCACCAGCTTTCAGTGATGTCCATTTGTGTACGTTCGCACATTAAATGTCGCAATTCGCAAATTAATGTCGCTTTTAGATTGTAGCTATGGACATATAGCCAGAGCTGCCCTTAAGCGGCGAGTTATGTTGCAAATACTTTTTAGTGACAAACCAAGTATCTCGTTCGCATTCCGTTAAGCGCTAATTCCAAAGAGTTCTGCAATAAATTTTACTTGAGACATACTGTTCCCTCTGCGGATTTCCTTCCCTTGTTCTCTGCAAATCATACTCATTGCTTCGATGCCTCTTAAGATTCGTCTTGCCGTATTGAATGACCCAAATCTCATCATTGGTTTAGTCAATCGCTTGATGTTGCGGTGATCCTGCTCAATGATGGTATTCATGGATTGACTCTGCCGTAATTCTGTCTCGGCTGCCAGGGTTTCATCCGCTTTCAACGCTTTGACCGCCACCGGATAGGCAGCACTTTTATCGACAGTGATCACTCGTGGAGTTTGAGTATGAGCCGCCTTCAGCCCTTTGCAAAAAAACCGGGCTGCGGCTTTGCCGTCCCGCTTGGCACTCAGTCTGAAGTCCAAGGGGTTGTCGATCGAATGCACCAATCGGTAAAGAGATTCCCCACTCCTTTGATGTGAATGTACGTCTCATCCACCCGCCAAGAATCGTTGGTCTGGTTCAGATGAGATCGAACGCGTTTGTCCAGTTCTGGGGCGTAGCTCAATCCCCACCGATGGAGGGTCGAATGTCCACCCCCACGCCTTGTTCCGCCATCATCTCCTCTCAATCTCAGTAGCTCAGAGCGTAGCGACAGTCCCCCCGCCCATTCAACACAATGATTTCGGGCAGGAAGTGTTTCCACTTAAACAGAGAGGGGGATGCCTTTTAGGGTGAGGTTAGAGAAAATTGTGACATAACCCAAAATCTTGACCTCGGCAATTTGAGCTTTCTCGTTCGATCGTACAATCTGCTCAATCCGTTCTCCATCGAAGCGGAAATAGCGCTGCAAACTTTCCGGTAGAATTTGCCTTTTAAGATAGATTAAAGCTGACAGTCTACTGATTCCTTAGCTGTGATACGATAGATAGTCCGCAATATAACGATTTTGCAATCCAACAGGAGTCTAGTTTTCTAGTATGATCAAACTGCGATTAAAGCGATATGGCAAAAAGCGCGAAGTGAGCTACCGAATTGTCGCCATTAACAGTCGCGATCGTCGCGATGGTAGACCGATCGCTGAAGTTGGGTTCTATAACCCCCGCACTGATGAAACGCGGCTTGATGTCCCCGCGATCGAGGCTTGGCTTCAAAAAGGTGCACAGCCCACCGAAACCGTTCGCAACATTCTCACTAGAGCCAGCGTTTTAGAACAAAAAGCCCGTGCTTGATTCCATGCCAGAACCCGCAATTGCCGTTCCAGACTATGCAGGTTTGGTGCGCTTTTTAGTTCAGCCATTTTTAGAAACCCCAGACTCACTCAAAGTTGACTGCGAGATTTCGTCTCGATCGCGGGTCTGGGTGCGCCTAGCCTTTGAAGGCACCGACAAAGGGCGAGTATTTGGTCGCGGTGGACGAAACCTTCAAGCCATTCGCAATGTTCTTGAAGGTGTGGCAAAAGCAGCCGGACATACTGCCTTGCTAGATGTCTTTGGCACTCAAAAAGAAGGATCTGATCATGAGCGATCGGATGAGTCATTTTCTCCACGCCGCTCAGAAGCGCCGCCGCGTCCGTCAGGTGTGCCAAGGGTGGTGCCTAAGCCTAAACCTCGATTGAGTGAGTAACCTTTACAATTTAAGCCAGTGTCTGATGACTCTCGCTAAGATAATAAATAGACGTTGAAGAGACATCTGATCAGTCTGCAAAGACTTAGATTCGGGTGTCTTTAGCGTTTAAATGTTGAATTTTGAATCAGCCTTCATCAAAATTCAGCGTCATGACTCTACACCCTAACTTGGTCTGCATGGTAGAAATCTTAACTGTTGAATTGCCGAGTGTTGAAAGCGCGATCGCCCTAGCTGGAACTCAGGAAAATAACCTGAAGACTCTTTCTAAGCAAACCGGAGCAACGCTGGTGCTGCGAGGGCAAGAGCTAGTAATCTCTGGAACTAAGCAGCAAATTAATCTAGGGCAGAAACTAGTTGCGGCGCTTAAAGAATATTGGAGCCAGGGTAAGCCGATTACCAGTGTGGATATTCTCACGGCGCGTCAAGCTTTAGACGATCATCAAGAAGACACTCTGCAAGAACTTCAGCAAGATGTCTTAGCACGAACGAGACGCGGCGATGTGATTCGTGCCAAAACCTTTCGACAGCGGCAATATATTCAAGCCGTTCGCACCCATGATCTGACGTTTGGCATCGGTCCTGCTGGGACTGGAAAAACTTATTTGGCAGCCGTCTTAGCCGTTCAAGCATTGCTGTCAAACGAATATGAGCGATTGGTGCTCACCCGTCCGGCAGTGGAGGCAGGCGAGAAGTTAGGCTTTTTGCCTGGAGATTTGCAGCAAAAGGTGAATCCCTATCTGCGTCCGCTTTATGATGCGCTGTATGAGTTTGTTGAACCAGAAAAAATTGCCAGCCTGATGGAGCGAGGCATTATTGAAGTGGCTCCGATCGCCTATATGCGTGGTCGCACGCTCAACAATGCGTTTGTGATCGTGGATGAGGCACAAAACACGACTCCCGCTCAGATGAAAATGCTGCTGACTCGCATTGGCTTTCGCTCTAAAATGGTGGTGACGGGCGATTTGACGCAAACCGATTTGCCTCATCACCAAACGTCTGGGTTGATGATGGCAGAACGCATCTTACGATCGGTGGAGGGGGTCGCATTCTGCAATCTCTCAAAAGCTGACGTGGTGCGACATCAGTTAGTGCAGCGCATTGTAGAAGCTTACGAAACATTTGAGCAATAATCCGTGGTCAAGACACGTAGCAGTTACGCCATAACAGTTTGAACAGCATCACTGCCTTTGAACCATCCACTCCATTTGATTTGTTATACTTCTGAAGATCGAATCACTGGTCAGTTTTGAGAGGGGACGAGCGTGATGCTAGATGGTAAGCAGCAAGCAGAGGAAGAGCTAGAGAATGCTGATCCTAGTCCAGGTATTGACCCTGATGAAGATGAAAGCATAATCCAGCCATTTGACCCTGAATTAATTAGGGTTGAAACCCGACCAATGACAATTGACTTGCTACTGCAACGCATTAAATATGCGGAGCTTAATCTAACACCAGATTTTCAGCGGAAAGACGGGATTTGGAACCCGCGTACTAAAAGCCGTCTCATTGAATCCATCCTGATTCGGATTCCATTGCCAGCTTTTTATATGGATGCCACCGATGAAGACAAATGGGTTGTTATTGATGGCTTGCAGCGTTTAGGTGATTTCCGGGAAAGAAGATACCAAATCAAGCGGGGCGAATCAGGACATCCCACTTGGGTAACAAAGGATTGCGTTCTAATCTACTCTCCACCGCTTTCATCGCTAACTTGGAGAGTGAGATCCCTTTTTGGTAAACCTGCTGATTCAACTGAACAAGGGGATGAAGACCTTTCCAGGTCATGCTTCGTGCCCAAGCCAGCATCGTAGCCACATCTTTGAGTAGAGTCCCATTCCAATGCTGTTCTAGAATGCCCCAGCATCGCTCAATGGGATTGTACTTGCTATGGTACGGAGGGTAGTACAGCAAGTGAATGGGTTTGCCAATGGTATCGACAAACTCCACCATCCGATTCAAAAACTGAGTTCGCACCCCACTACTTTCAGATCCATTATCCATTTTGAGTTGAATCTGTTGGGTCATCTGCTGCTGAGCAGGCGTTAGACTCTCCCACCATTGCTGAACGGTATCGACCATGAAATCACTGGTTTTGTGAGAACTGCCGAAGTGGATGTGCAGCGCCCCGCTGTCCTCATCGACAATGCCGCAGGGAATGTATTTCTCGGTGCATCCCATATCGTGGTCACTCGCTTGGTGATTCCCTCTCGTTTTGCCACCGCGCGCGTAATCGCCCAGGTTGACGGTCGCTTTACAGTCCATACTCAATCGTCTGACGCTGCCATCATTGAGTTGCTCGCTATGACGATGGAGGTTGTCAAAAATTGCATCCGTTTCTGGGAGTTTTTTTGGGGTTTTGCTTTCACCACTTTCCGCAATCGGTAGCCCATTCGATTCAGCACGGCTGCCATCGTACTATTGGAGGGCAACTGTTCGGCAGCAAATCCCCGGTGCTCTAACTGCTTCAACGCCTCTGCTGCGGTTAATCGGGTATAGGCGATGGAACTTGAAAACGTGGGGTCTTGTTGAGCCTGAGATTCGGCAAGTTTTCTCAGGGCTTGCGCCACTTCGGGGTGCCGTTCTTCCCACCGTTTCGTGCCGCTCGCGTTCGCTTGTGCCCCCACGCAGGTGATGCCGCTCCGCTGCTCTGCCAACCCTAGCTCAACCGTGGCTCGATTCCAGCCAAATACCGTTTCAGCCAATCTGGCGCTCCCATCACAATATTTCAGGCACATCTCAGCCTGAAAACTCCGACGCTTCGCTCCACTGAGTTTTGTCGACGCCAGTCGGAGGTCTTCGATTTGACTCTTGCTTAATGGCTCTCTTTCTAGGGTTGATAGCAACATAATTCGCTCTGCCGATTAATCTGCTTGTCCTGTTTCAAGACCAAATGATACGGTACTTTCATTCTCGGAAATCGCCTTAACGACCCTAAAAATGTTTGTCAATGACAAATCGCTAAAACTTAGCGAACTCGAATTTTTAACTCAACTTACGGATAAAACTTTCGATGAATTGCCACGTAATTTACAGCGGCGGATTATTGAAACTCAAGTCACAGTTTACTTGATTGAGAAAGGAACGCCTAGTAAAGTTAAGTTTAATATTTTCAAACGTATCAACACGGGTGGTCTACCGTTATCGCTACAAGAAATTCGCCATGCTCTAAATATCGGTCATTCAACTAGAGTTTTGGAGAAACTCGCTGGTTCGGCTGAGTTTAGACAAGCAACTGCCTATAAGAACTTCAGCGATCGGATGGCAGACCGTGAGTTTATACTCCGATTTCTAGCTTTTGTGATTCACCCCTACACCGATTACAAAGCTACCGAGTTTGATAGTTTTCTGAGTGATGTGATGGCAGAGATCAATGAGATGAGCGAACAGGATATCAACAAACTTGAACTAAAGTTTAGTAAGGCTATGGCTGCCGCTTGCAAGATATTCGGCAACGATGCTTTTCGTAAGCGCTCCAGACGAGATGCTTCGAGGTCTCCAATTAACAAAGCGTTGTTTGAGTCTTGGTCAGTCGGTTTAAGCAGGCTAAATAGCGAACAAATTCAAACTCTAATAGAGCGTAAAGAACATCTAAAAGATGGATTTATTCGGCTGATGAACGATCGCGAAGTGGAGCCTAAATTTGAATCATCTATCTCTCAAGGAACGGGAGATACCAGAAAAGTTAAACGTAGATTTAGCGCGATCGAGCAGTTGATTCAAGAGGTCTTAGCGTGATTTGCCAACTACGCTTACAAAACTTTAAAAGGTTTGAGGATCAATCTCTGGAACTTAGAGCTTTGACCCTCCTTTCAGGTCTCAACGGGATGGGAAAATCTTCTGTTCTGCAATCCCTTTTGTTGTTGCGTCAGTCACACCAGCAACGATTACTGGAGTCCACTGGTCTAGCCCTAAACGGTGATCTAGTCCGTGTTGGCACAGCCAGAAATGCCCTATTCGAGGATGCAAAAGACGACAAAATTGGATTTGTTCTCACTTTTGGAAATGGCAACGAAGCAACCTGGCAGTTTGGATATGATCCTGAAGCAGATATCTTAGGGCTAGCTTCACCTGCTGTGTCAACTGAAACTTACCAGACGAGCTTATTTGGTGATCATTTCCAATACTTGCAAGCTGAGCGGCTTGGACCTCGCACCTCTTTTGCAATGTCTGATTTTCAAGTGCGCCAGCATCGCCAGTTAGGAACTATGGGTGAGTATACTGCCCACTTTTTATCAATTTTTAGAGACTCTGAAATTCCAAATTCTGCTCTCAGTCATCCACACGCAAAGTCGTTGAACTTACTGAGTCAGGTCGAAGCTTGGCTGGGTGAAATTAGTCCTGGAACTCGAATTCGTATTATTGATAGCCCAGGTATGGATCTGGTGAGCCTGCAATATTCGTTTGGCTTGAGTAAGGAGTATCGTGCAACGAATGTTGGTTTCGGTATCACGTATACGTTGCCTGTAATTACTGCCATCCTGTCAGCCAAACTCGGCGCTTTACTACTGATTGAAAATCCAGAGGCGCATCTCCATCCCAAAGGTCAAGCTCTTATGGGTAATTTGTTGGCTAAAGCTGCGGCTGAAGGTGTACAGATTATTCTCCTTTTAAGTCAAATTTCCACGCTTTGAAGACTTCGAGATTTAGCAGGTGATATGACAAATCGGTTTCAACGCCCAAGGTGTCGCGCAACTGACTGTTGATCGCTCCGGTAAATAAGCGATCAAGTCCGTCGAGGGTCGGGTCGATGCCTTGATAGGTGGTGCGATCGGGGAAGGGGTCGATCGCGGTAATTGACGCATCGTAGAGTCCGACAATACGCTGCTGATCCCGGAGTAGTTCTCTCGAAAATACGTCGATGCTGACTCGTCCAGCTTGTCGCTCGACCAAGGTAAGCGGCAAGCCGATCAAATCGGCTAACTGTTGGTAGACGGTGTGACGCTCGTCGGGGGTGCTGTGATCTCCGATCGCCAGAAATGGAATCAGTGTTCTGCGGGCAAAATGCTCTGCGGCGGCGGTTTGGGCAGACAAATCTCCGGGTTCACCGACCCACTGAGCACGACCGTGATGAGCCGCTGCCGCCGCTAAAGAAGGCAACAGCGTCGCCCAAGAGGTGAGCGTATAGTCATTTCCGCCCAGCAAACTAAACTCTAAAGCTGGAGAGATAAAGATCGCACCCGAAAGCCCAACGCCAAAGTCTTGCTGAAGTTTTCGGGCAAGCCTTGCGACTCGAAATCCGCCATAACTCTCACCTGCGATTAATACAGGAGACAGCCAGCGCTTATGGCGAGACAGAAACCGTTGAATGAATTCGCCGAGCGATTTTAAGTCTCGTTCGACTTCCCAAAATTCGGTTTCTTTGGGCAGAGTCGGTTCTTGGCTGGGCTTCTCACCTGGCTTATCAGACGAGTCTTTATCTTGGGGTAAACTGCGGCTGAAGCCTGTGCCGATCGGGTCAATAAACACGAGATCGGTGAAACTCAACCAGCTTTCAAGATTATCGACTAACCGGACAGGTGGTTTGGGCAACTTGCCATTCTCACCGAACTGGATGCGCTTGGGACCTAAAGCGCCCATGTGCAGGTAGGCAGACGCGGCTCCCGGTCCGCCGTTAAATACAAACGTGATCGGACGAGTTGACAGGTCATTGGTCTCGGTGAGATAGGCGACGTGAAACATTTCAGCGATCGGCTTTTCTTGATCAAATAGGGTCTGCCACTCAGCAGAGGCAGTGTAACGAAACAGTTGATCAGAGAGCGCAAAAGTGTGTTCGGTTTGACTCGATTTGCGGGGAATGGCTGAACTAGACATATCAGACATCAGAGGAAACCTCGTGAGAAATGTAGCTCCTGAATTTTATCGAAAACTGCACTTAGGGAATTGCAATCTAATCGAGTTCTAACTGACCGGGCTTCGACTTCGCTCAGCCCTCAACCTTCAAGCTTTAATGAGCGGGTTGAGCGAAGTCGAAACCTACGGACAACGGCAGTAGGGAATTCTAGTTTCACCCCAGTTCTTTAGAGATTTCTCAATGACCTGACCAACGCAAAACGACGACTTCTTCGCGTAACTGTTCTTTGGTTGCTGTCGCCGATCGAGTCCGAAATAGGTCGATGCTGACAACTTCGTAGCCCAAAGATTTGGCAATATCTGCTAAAAGGGTTCCTGTGCGAATCATGACCCGGAGATAGGACGCTTGGTCGCCCACTACATAAGCAAGCTGGGCACCCGGACGCAGGATGTGCCGCAAATCTGCTAGATGTCTCGCCATGCCGCCAAAATAAAGCCGTGTGGCTCTGGCATACATGCGCTCAAAGCCACTCGTTTTGCCGAGTTCGATGCGTTTGGCTTCAATTTCGTTGGCGATGCGCTGAATTTCGACATGATCGGCAACCCAGCGATCGTCATCATCGGCTGCATAGACACTGCGAGAATTCGATCGCATCAATCCTTTTTTGAGGGTTCGCAGTTCTGCTTTGTCGTTGATAAATCCTAAAATCACCGATTCTAATCGTGTGGTACGCGTGTAGTCTTTCTCGTTGGGGTAAGGCGGAGAGGTGATCACGACATCGATCGAATTAGGTTTTAAGACGTGAACAAGTTGACGAGAATCGGCGTGATGGACGATCGCAGGTGCATCCGGTAAGGTTTTAAGATGGTGCAGATCGTGGGCGATCGTCTCGATTCCTTCTAGCCAAGAATCCACCACTTGAGCATCGGTTTTGGCTTTGCCAACGCCCACTTCTGGACCAAAGTGCAGATTGCTAATCGAAAACACTAACGCTTTCGCCAGTGCTAACAGTTCGTGACGATAATAAGGCGACTCGGAGTGCTGTTTGATTTGATCTAAAAGCACTAATGATTTGTGTAGCGGTAAGGGACTAATCGAGTTTTTGAGCAGCAGTTTTAAACGCTCGTCAGACAGAGTTTGTAGAGGATCATTGGCTCGATCGAGAATCGTCTCAGTTGCTTCAGCGATCTGATGAGCATGGTGCAGCAACTCATCGGGGTCAACGCTCCAATCGAGTTTTACTGTTCCCGCAAACCATGCCATCGGGTTTGCCTCAACCCCCACACTGGGAACGCCACGCTTTTTGCATTCCACAACGGTCGTGCCCGTCCCGCAAAACGGGTCAAGAACTTGCTGCGATTCATCGACCCCAAACTTCTCCAAATAATTCTGCACTAAATGCGGTGGAAACGACAAGATAAACCGATACCAACGGTGGGCGGTTTGGTCTTCAACGCGAAGGTGATTAAGTTCTGAATTATTGGACTCTAGTTTGAGATGGGGAATGAGCGGCTGAATATATTGCAAGGGAACGGCGGCAGTTTTGGCAAGAGTAGCACTGGCATTCTACTGAGAGCAGGTGTATGGATGCAAGAGATAGAGGTGCGATCTCCTTTCATCACTTAAATAACAACACGCAAGACGTTCTAAACATTACTCAGTATGATGCGAACAAGTAACTTTATTGCCTTGTGTTTTACGGTATGACTTTCTCAATCACAGCTAAACAGAACGTGAGTTCGATCGGGGTGGCTCGATCGTCAAACCTACCCCGGAAATTATTTCTAGTCCTGATATTAGGGTCGCTATCGAGCATCTCTTTTCTAAGCGGTGTCGCGGTTGCAAAACCCGTTCAGTCGTCAACGCGCTCAGCAGAACAGAAACTAGCTCGGATGTTTTCGTCAGAGATTAGAACCACTCTCAATGCTTGTGTCAGACAGGGAGGAGTCAACCTAGCCGCAGGAGCCGATCGCGATGGCTCTATTATCTGCGGTAACGGTTGGCGCAACTCTCCGGTGAAATTCACAACCTATGTCAACACGTTGACAGACTTTGAAACTGCTGGTGTTCTTTTAGGGTTTCAAGCAGGGGTGAAATCGAGTTCTAACTACAAGCCTGAATTGCTCACTGCCTTCATGAACTCTTTTGAGACGAGTGGCAAACTCAGACAAGCAGTACAGGGTTTTGTTACTATTGCAGTCGTTAAACCAGGTCTTTTGCCCAAAGGCTCTACCCAATCTGCAAGCTTTTTGACAGATCGAATTTTGCAGCGATCGCGTCCATTTCTTCAAAATTCTACCAAGTTTGAGAATTTGACCGGGACATCGGATGAGTATGGTGTCATCGCTGAAAATTTCTGTGCAGCACCCGGAATGAGCACGACGCAAGCCAAAAAACTTGCCCCGACCCTCGACCCTGTGCAGATGTATGCGATCTGCTTTCAAGAAGCTGGGATAGGAGACGCAATAACTCAAGGAGTGAGTCGCTCAAAGGGTGCTAAACGCTAGACCCGCGATAGGCTCTAATCGTTGAGACATACAGCCGAAACGTGCCGGGAGTAAATTTGGGATTGAGTGCTCCGTCATACTCAAATTTACTCAGCATCAGTTGCAGCGATCGCAGATGTTGAGCCGCGATCGGGCTGGCATCCTTCAGCGTTTTTGCCCGAAATGCCGGAACCAATTCTGCAAACGGCACAGTGACGGTGATCCACTCATCTGCTACGGTGTCAAACGAATAGGTGTAGGCAATGCTATCCCACGTTTCATCGTCACGGGCGATAAATTTGTAGCGGTTGCCATCGCCTTTAACTTGTAATTCTATCCCGTCGTAGTCTGAGAGATTAGCAGGTGGCTCAAAATTGCGAGTCCGAACCGAGGCAAATCCACCCGAATTTTCAGTTGAGACATTGCCCGTAAACAGCGCTGCCCGATCGATCTGCTGAAACGAACTGGCACTCACGCCGCCCATCACCACATCATCTAAAGCTCCCCACAAATTAATCGTGCCTGATGGATTGCTAAAGTCAAACAACACATCAGACTGATTGCCGATCGGCTGAGAAGGCGTGCTACCTTGAACCATTTTCTGAAGCCAGCTTACAAAAGGAATCACCTCAAAGTATGCCAGGGTTTGCACAAATCGACCTGCATCCCATTGAGCCATTTGCTTATCCTCGCGAACTATAGTCGTCAAGTTTCAATCGTTATTGATTCACTCAAGGTTGTTCTAACTGACATCACTGAGCCAACCAATAATATCCCCGATGTATTCTCGATACTCAATAATTTGGTTTCCTCGTGCTCTCAGAAAATAGGCTTCGTTGCCGTCATAGGGTTCTCCGTTATAGATGCCAATGCTGTTTGCACAAAAAACTCCCCAATCATCTTGAAATAACTTCAGTGATGGAGTGATTTGAATGCGATCTCCTGCATGTCCGTGAGACTGTGCCCATGCGCTCATTGTAGATTTTCCTTGAGGCGCTAGATGCCTTCCTTTGTAAGCTCCGGCAGGATATTGAAAGATGAGATCGTCACTCAATAAGTTGAGAAAAGCTCGCCAATCGCCTGTTGACCATCCATTCAAAAATTGTTGATAAGCATTTTCCAGAATTTCATTTGATGGTTGATTCATAGCTGCTTCTACAACGTTTCTCTAAAGTGGCTATAAGTATTGAGCCTGCGGATATCATTCAGAAAGCACAGCATTGCTGGCTGACTCCCTTTTTAGTTCTCATAACTGATTCAGGAATCCTACCAATCATCTTTAGCTTAGCGACTCTAGCGATCGGTCGGCGACATTCTGCTGCAAAACTGCGTTAATCTCCAGATGCAGAGTGTGATTCAAGCAGCATGAGATTTCAGCCACCGGGTTTTGGTCAAAAATTTATTCAGACTTCGCTGGGCACGATCGCCTATTACACGCCATTTGGGGCACCGTGGACGATCGACGATTTACAGCCCACGATCGTGTTTCTCCACAGTTTTGGGGGCGGCTCATCTTCCTACGAATGGTCAAAAGTCTATGCAGCGTTTGCCGATACGCATCGCATCATTGCGCCCGATTTAATGGGTTGGGGCAACTCTGCTCATCCAGCGCGAGATTATCGAGTTGAGGATTATTTGACGACGATCGCCGAACTGATTCAGCAACTCTCATCGTCACCTGTGACAGTGGTGGCATCTTCGCTGACGGGCGCGATCGCGATTCGTCTCGCGGTGCAAAAACCAGCGCTTTTTCAGTCGCTGTATCTCGTCTGCCCATCGGGATTTGATGATTTTGGGCAGGGGGCAGGGCGACGAATTCCTCTGCAAATTATTAATACGCCGATTCTCGATCGCTTTATCTATACGATCGGGGCAACAAACGAGATCGCCGTCCGCAACTTTTTGGAGCAGTTTTTGTTTGCCGATCGTGCGCGAATCACTGATGAGATGGTTGCCGCTTATTTAGACTCTGCCCAACAGCCCAACGCTGAATATTCTGCATTGGCATTTTTGCGAGGCGATCTCTATTTTGACTTGTCTTTATATTTATCTCAGTTGATGGTGCCCACGTCGATTTTGTGGGGTGAGTCTGCGCAGTTTACCAACGCTGCATTGGGGCAGCGATTAGCACAACTCAACCCGCAGGCAGTGAAAGAATTTCAGGTTTTGCCCCAGGCTGGAGTTCTGGCACATCTCGAACAGCCGGGAGTTGTCACAGGATTGTTGGGACGTTGGCTCAAGAATTTTGGCTAATCTCGCAGAAGTCATGCCTCTGCGAGATTGTCCGATCGCTACTTAGTGGGCTGAGTCGCACGGTTAGGAAACGGCGCATCTACAAAGCCAAGCTCTAGGAGCTGCTGGTAGGATTTTTGACCCAAATCGCGAGTTGGCTGTTGACTGCCAATAATCTGAACGAGGAGAGGCACCGCTAATTCTGGCTGATTTTGCGCTCGATGCACCAGTGCCAGTTGGTAGGTCGATTGATCGCGCATTTCAGCCGCTTCAAGCGCTTTTTTGCGCTGGCTATCTGCCACCCGATTATCGATACCAGAGAAGCTGGTCGCTAGTTGTTGATAGAAATTGGAAAGCTGGTTAAACACCTGACGCGCTTCTTGCAGCTTTTTAGTCGCTAACGGATAATTCTGACTACTGACGGCTTTGTTTGCCTCATCCATCAGCCGTTGCCCACCTTGAGTGCTGAGAATGCTATCGTTTTGAGCGCGGACAGAATCGTTATCAGGTTGAATTGTGCCAGGAGGGGACGAAGGTGCAGGAGTTTGGGCACCTACGGCTCTGGTCAAAGTTAAACTTGCCAGAACTGATAGCGAAATCAATCCTGGGAGATAAAGGCGGCGAACAGTTCCAGCAGGGACCATGAATGACCTTTTATAGTTACAGAGAGGGACACGTTTAGACTCTGGTTATCTTATCATTACGCGACTGTTTCACAGTACGATCGCCGTCAATGACCACCATCCAGCGGCTCAAACACGTAGTTGAGTTGTCCACGACGAAAATCTTTTCAGTAAGTTCCGACTAATTCAAATTGCAACCAGACTGATGAGGAATTTATGACCAACCCATCTAACGTACCACCTGCTCAAAATAGCCCCGCGAATGCCAGTGTCTCTGAAGAAAACCGGGACAAGATTCTTCAGCGGGGGGGAGAAGAGTTGCTGTTAGAAAAGGTGGACGATCGCCTCACAGTTCACGCTGGGTCGGGGCAGCAAGCTAGAGACTTGGTGAATCAATTTCCGGCGACGATCGCTCCGGGCATTGCTCCACCTGAGCTAACAGAATTTGTGGTTGATCCTGCTCAAAAAGATCAGGTGCTAAACAACATTCGTCAAGACACCAATGTCGAATATGCCAGCCATGTCTATCAGGTCAAAAATAGTCCAGCGTCGCGAATTTATTTGACGAATCAGATCACGATTCAGTTTACGCCGACGGTCAATGCCGAGACGATCGCCGCCATCACGTCAGAGTTGGGGCTAAGACAGGTGAAGCCGATCGTCGGAGTCAGCAACGCCTTTGTGTTTGAACTCACTTCTGCCGCTCAAGAGAACCCGATGAAGATCACCAATCGGCTGATTGCTCGCCCCGATGTGATGACCGCAGAACCCAACGTGATCGTCAAAACCCAGTCGCACTATCGCCCTAAAGATCCGCTCTATGGCAAACAGTGGCACCTCAATCACACAGGAGGAGCCGAATTAGCGCCAGGTTCCCATGTGTTTGCCGAGCAAGCCTGGGATGTGACGCGGGGCAGTCGCTCGATCGTGGTTGCGGTGATGGACGATGGTGTGGATCTCAATCATCCCGATTTTCAAGGAATCGGCAAAATTGTTGCTCCGAGAGACTTTAAAGGCGATGATTTTGACCCAGACCCCGATGAAGCCGGAGAAGATCACGGTACTTCTTGCGCGGGGGTTGCGGTTGCCGAAGAAAATGGCTTTGGAGTAGTGGGGGCGGCTCCCGGCTGTGCGCTGATGCCCATTCGGACAACGGGCTTTTTGGATGATGATGCGATCGAGTCTCTGTTTGGGTGGGCAATGACCAAAGGCGCGGCGGTGATTTCCTGTAGTTGGGGTCCGAGTGCCGTTTATTTCCCGCTATCGCTGCGACAAAGAGCAGCTCTGACTCGCGCCGCCACTGAGGGACGCAACGGCAAAGGCTGCGTGATTGTGTTTGCGGCTGGAAATGCCAACCGTCCGATTAATGGCACGATTAACGAGTCGGGCTGGGAGCGCAATGCGATCAGTGGGGCAACGCAGTGGTTAGGTGGATTTACTGTCCATCCCGATGTACTGACGATTTCTGCCTGCACGAGTCTGAGCAAAAAAGCTGCCTACAGCAATTGGGGCGGAGAAATTGCGGTGTGTGCGCCGAGCAACAATGCACCGCCTGGAGTGGGATTGCCCGACTTAGGCTATGTGGCAACGCCGCCGCAAGTCAGAGTCCAGCTTCTGGGATTGGGCGTGTTTACGACCGATCGGGTCGGCGCGGCTGGATATGATGCCAGTAGCTTCACTTCAGATTTTGGCGGTACGTCGAGCGCAACACCTCTCGTCGCTGGAGTTGCGGCATTAGTGCTGTCGGCAAATCCTGATCTCACGGCTCAAGATGTGCGCCAAATTTTGCAGCAGACTGCCGACAAAATTGTCGATACTGATCCCGATCCCCAGTTGGGTTTACGCAAAGGCACCTATGAGTCAAATGGACGCTGTGATTGGTTTGGCTATGGCAAAGTCAATGCGGCAAAGGCAGTTCAGGCAGCAGTCCAACGACAGGCAATGATGGCAGCATCATCGCGATCGATTTCCGTGCAAAACAATGTGAGTGTTGCGATTCCTGATAACAATCCTCAAGGAATTGTGAGCGTGATTCAAATTGCAGACAGCGCGACGGTGCGCGATGTTCAGGTGGCGTTGGATATTGATCACACTTATTTAGGTGATTTAGAAGTGAGTTTAGTGTCGCCTTCTGGCAGTGTAGTGATGTTGCAAGGTCGCACATTGGGACGAAAAACAAAACTGCAAACGATCTACTCGCTGCAAACTACGCCAACGCTGAGAAAGTTTTTGGGACAACCGACTCAAGGACGCTGGCAGCTACGCATTGTAGATCAAATTGCAAATGATATAGGAACGCTAAATTGGTGGAAATTAACGCTGGGAGCGTGACGATAAAAATGACAGACAAAGCTGTAGCTATTAAAACTCGGACTGAAACAGATAGCATGGGCACGATCGCCGTGCAAAACGATCGCTATTGGGGCGCACAGACGCAGCGATCGCTGATGTATTTTGCGATCGGGCACGACACGATGCCAAGAGAGTTAATTCGGGCGTTTGGCGTTCTCAAACGAGCTGCCGCAACCGTGAATCAGACCGTGGGCAAACTGCCAGACAGTACAGCCCATCTGATCATTCAAGCGGCTGATGAAGTGATTGCTGGACAATTAGATGATCATTTTCCATTGAGCGTATGGCAAACAGGGAGCGGCACCCAAACAAATATGAATGCCAATGAAGTGATTTCTAATCGAGCGATCGAGATTGCAAACGGCGTGTTGGGCAGTAAAACTCCCGTTCATCCTAATGATCACGTTAATATGTCACAGTCGTCTAATGATACGTTTCCAACCGCGATGCATATTGCAGCCGCAGACGTGATTCATCAACGTTTAATACCGATGTTGACGGCGTTACGCAATGCGTTGTCCATCAAATCAAATGAGTTTGAAGACATCATTAAAATCGGTCGAACTCACTTGATGGATGCTGTTCCAATCACGTTAGGTCAAGAATTTTCTGGCTATGTCACCCAACTCGATCAGAATTTGCAGCGCATCACAGCAACCCTACCGGGATTGTACGAGTTAGCGATCGGAGGCACCGCTGTCGGCACCGGACTCAACACTCACCCTGAATTTGCAGTCAGATCGGCGGCAGAAATCGCCCACTTAACCGGACTTCCTTTTGTCAGTGCACCAAATAAATTTGCAGCATTGGCAGCCCACGACGCGATCGTGGCAACCAGTGGCGCACTCAAAACGCTGGCGTGTAGCTTGATGAAAATCGCCAATGATCTGCGCTGGATGGGTTCTGGTCCGCGCTGTGGATTGGGAGAACTAATTTTGCCTGCTAACGAGCCAGGGTCGTCAATTATGCCGGGAAAGGTGAACCCGACGCAGTGCGAAGCGATGACAATGGTGTGTGTGCAAGTGATGGGCAATGATGCCGCGATCGGATTCGCCGGAAGTCAAGGTAACTTTGAACTCAACGTCTTCAAACCTGTTCTGATTCACAATCTTTTGCATTCTATTCGGTTACTGTCGGATGCGTGCAGTTCATTTACCGAGCATATGGTAGTGGGCATTCAACCCAATCGCGATCGCATTGACTATTTTCTCAATGACTCATTAATGCTAGTGACGGCACTGAATCCGAAAATTGGCTATGATGCCTCGGCACAAGTCGCCAAAAAAGCCTATCAAGACAACACCACCCTGCGAGAAGCTTGTGTCGAATTGGGCTATTTGACGGGCGAAGAATTTGACTCGATCGTGCGACCCGAAAAAATGATCAGTCCATCCTGAACCTCTGAGTTATTTTTTAATTTGACCCTGACACGGTTCAACTGTCTTCACCTCGCCTCTGTCACGTCAAATATTACGTTTTGTCAAGACTAATGAGAGATTTCTCTTCCTTTTCGACCCCAAAACTCGGTACACTACAGAATGAATTCTGAGATACCGTAATAATTATGAGCGTAGTTAGCCAAGTCATCCTACAAGCCGACGACGAACTCCGTTATCCCACGAGCGGCGAGTTGAAAGGCATAAAAGATTTTTTTCAGACCGGAGTGCAGCGAACCCGCATCGTCGAAACGCTCTCATCTAATGAGAAGAAAATCGTCGAGCAAGCTAGCAAAAACCTTTGGAAGAAGCGCCCCGACTTTATCGCTCCCGGCGGCAATGCCTACGGCAACCGCGAACGCGCCCTCTGCCTGCGCGACTATGGCTGGTATCTCCGCCTAGTCACCTATGGGGTGTTGGCGGGTGATAAAGATCCGATCGAGAAAATCGGTCTAATCGGCGCACGAGAAATGTATAACGCTTTGGGCGTGCCCGTTCCAGGGATGGCAGAAGCGATGCGCTGCCTTAAAGATGCCTCTCTTGCGCTATTGAGCACTGAAGACGGGGCTGAAGCCGCTCCCTATTTTGACTACCTCGTCCAAGGTATGTCTTAGGCATCGACTGCAAACTCCGAATATTATTGACTTCCCCACGATCGATGGAAGTTTCTGGCTTTTTAACTGTCAGAACTTGCTTGATGGTGGGGAGACTTTTTATAGATGAAATTCCGAAAATAGAGAAGTCCAGGTTGATGCTTAAACCGTGATGACTCAACTCGACAAAATTTTGAACTTCTGGTTTGGTGACATGCAGAATGTCTTACTGTTAAAGCCTCGCAAGGCGTGGTTTACCAAAGATCCGGCGTTTGATGAAACGGTGCGGCAGTTCCAACCCGACTATGAGCAAGCCACTACCGACCATCTCGATCGGTGGATGGATTCACCTCAAGGCTGTTTAGGGCTTGCCCTTCTGCTTGACCAGTTTCCACGGAATCTGTTTCGGGGTCAACCGCGATCGTTCGCCACTGATCCCAAAGCGCTTGCTGTCGCACAACACGCCATTGCTCAGGGGTTCGCTCAGCAACTACCTCTCGTTCAGCGTCAATTTCTTTACTTTCCTTTAGAACACAGTGAGAACTTAGAGCATCAACGCCAGTCGGTAGCTTTGTTTCACCAGTTCAGCGACGATGCCGATTTGCGTGACATCTACGAGTTTGCCCTGCGACATCAAGCCATCATCCAACGGTTCGGACGCTTTCCCCATCGCAATCAGATTCTCGGACGCACCTCCACGCCCGAAGAAGCTGAATTTCTCACTCAGCCAGGCTCATCTTTTTAACCCCTAAAACCGATGAATACGCTACTCCCGATTACCCCAACTGCCGACCAACTTGCTCAGACTCGACACGCGATCGATACGTATATTCAAACAGTCGATGCCAACCCCGATCGCCGAGTTGGGGCATATCCCTATTATCTGTTTCACGAGCCAGGAGAGACGATTCACGGCACGGTGATGCTCTTTCACGGCTTTAGCGCCAAACCGCATCAGATGTGGAGACTAGCGGACTATCTGTTTCGCAATGGGTTTAACGTTTATCAGCCTTCGATCGCGGGGCACCCTTTGATCAATCCGGCTAAAAACTGGTGTCAGGTTGACCTCAAGCCAGAATATGCAGACCCGCTTAAGAAAAAAGTCCAGGAAGACCCAATTTTAAGCAATTACTTTAAGAATTTGGCAGAAAATCCGAATAGCTTTTCTCGCCCCGACTCAGTGCAGCAAATGGCGCTGATCGCTCGCTTACTAACTCTTGAGCCGCGCTTACCAGACATTGTGAAGTCTCTAGAAACGACTGATGACCCTGACTTTGACAAATACTTCATTTCGTCTCACGATCGCTATCTTACAGACGCTCAATCGCGGTTCACCGAATTGAATGCAATGCCAGGTGACATCTACACCGTTGGGCTGTCGGTGGGTGGCGCGGTCGCGTTGGCTTTGGCAGAGGCTCAACCCGATCGAGTGCGTCGAGTGGTGGCGTATGCTCCGTTGCTCAAAATTTATGGCGAAGAGCGCAGACAATATGTGAATTTGGCAGGTCCGCTCGACATCAGCGAGTCGGGCTGGGATGCCAATCTGCGGTTCCCCGTCGGGGCATTGACTGCCGTTGATCGCTTTGGCAGCAGCGTCGTTCTAAACGAGAAGAGTCTCCAAGTGCTGAAAGAAGTGCCAACGTTTTTAGTGTTGACTGAAAACGAAGATGCAGCAGATATCCAGACCAACGAAGATTTCTACCAAACGATCGGCGGCGATGATAACGGCAACGCCTTCTATCTTTATGAAGCGCAGGATCTTGTACCTCACCCGATGATCGACCCAACCGAGGTGAGCCAGAACATGAGTAATCGCTTTTGGCAAAGCCTCTATCAAGAGACGTTCCGCTTTTTGACGACGGGCAAAGCAAGCGCGGTTAATCTCAAGAGCCTGGGTCAAGATGCAGATCTTCCGATCGTTCCACCTGTTTAAGCTTATTTCATCAGAGGGGATGTCTGACAGAACACCCCTCTAAATTCAACTTCTTACAACGTTCCATAACCTCGCCAAACGCCCACCAACACGCCTTGAACATCCACTTGAGCCGCCGAAACTTCGGTGACAGGATAGAGTTCTCGATTGGGGTTGCCAGGTTGCAAAATCACCTTGCTCCCTTTTCGCTGAAAATATTTGAGGGTCGTTTTGCCTTCGACTCGCGCCGCGACGATCGCGTTGTTCTTCAAAATCTTGGGGTCAGGCACGGGCTGCATAATCACGACATCGCCATCGTCGATCAGCGCGTCAATCATGCTGTGTCCTCGCACTTTTAGGGCAAAGTGCTGGGGTTTGAGCAACAGGCTAGAGAGATCGAGATGCTCGACCTCGGTGTCAGAAAAGTTTTCAACCAGACTGGTTGCCGCGATCGCACCCAAAATTGGCACTCCTTTAGGTTCTGGATGCAGGAGCCGAATCGTGCGAGCCTGTCCTTCCGTCCAAGAGATGTAGCCTTTGTTTCGCAGGTGCTCTAGTCGGCTCTGAACGGGGGCTGGTGACTTGAGATTCATCGCTGCCATCATCTGGCGAATTGAGGGAGAATGCTGATGTTGATGAATGTATTCAGCTAACCAATCGTAGAGTTGCCGTTGGGCTTCAGTGAGTGATTCCAGCATAATAGTACAAATTACAGAACTTTTAGAACATTTGTATCACGTATTAGTACAATCGTCTAGTGATTTAAGCAAAATATTTTTAAGAACACTTGTATTATTAATCCTAACATTTGGCTTGTGCTCAAAAAAGGTTGCGATCGTTCTCAGTGCAGTTCGTTTGCAATAATAAGTGTGTTGATAAAACGCTGTTTTAGATCGGTGACTTATGACTACTGTTGAAACCACTCCTCGTCTCGCCTCTCGCGTTGTGAATGGCATTCTCGCCATTAAACCGCTCTTTAATTTGGCGAAATATCAAGCGCGTCAAATGATGATTAAGCGGGCAGAATCGATCGGCGTGAACTGGCTTCAGGATGCAGAAAAGCTACGATCGCGAGACTGGACCGTCGAATTTAATCAGGTCAACAATCCCGGTTTGGTCTATCCCGATTATTATTTGCGTCCCTTCCACGCCTATAACGAAGGAAATCTAGGCTGGCAGCCTGCCACCGAAGTCGAAGTTGCCGCTCACGCAGTTCATGCTCGAATCTGGAAGGATGCGGGAGCAGAAGGCGATTCTCGACTCCGACAAAGCTATCACGACGTGTTGAATGCTCAACTGCCCAATGCCCCGAATGATATTGTGGACTTGGGCTGTAGCGTTGGCATGAGCACCTTTGCGCTGCAAAAGGCGTTTCCCAACGCCAAAATTACTGGCATCGATTTGTCGCCCTATTTTTTGGCAGTTGCCGACTATCAAACTCAGCGCTCAGGCTCTCAAAATCCTCCGACTTGGGTTCATGCTGCTGCTGAATCGACAGGTTTACCGTCTGCCTCGTTTGATTTAGTGTCCGCGTGCTTGATGTTTCATGAACTGCCGAGAGGGGCGGCGATCGAGATTTTTCAAGAGGCAAAGCGATTACTGCGTCCCGGTGGACATTTGGCAATCATGGATATGAATCCTAAATCTGAAGTTTATGCCAAGATGCCGCCCTACATTCTGACGCTGCTCAAAAGCACTGAGCCGTATATGGATGATTACTTCTCGTTCGATTTAGAGAGTGCGATCGTTAAAGCTGGGTTTACTCAGCCGACAGTCACTTGCAATACTTCACGTCACCGCACGATCGTGGCTCAAGTGAGATAACTAATTGCGTATTCAACTTTAATCTGAACTCTGAATGAGTCCTAAGATATTGCCAAACGGATCAAAAACGGTGGCAACGCGAATGCTATCCATTTCTTGCACTTTGCCACGCTGAGTTGCACCAAGCTCTAACAATCGACTGAGAACGGCATGGATGTCTGCAACTGCCCAATAAACCACGACACCCGCATCGCCTCCTGGCGTATTTGTGGCATCTGGGTCAAGCCCAAGTTCAGTGTCTCCAACCTTAAAGCCCACATAAAACTGCTCATCTACATAAGGCTGAATTCCCAGAACGGAGTTATACCATGACTTTGCCTTTGCCAAATCGGGCGCGTGATAGAGGGCTGTTCGGAGTCTGAGAAACATAGCTTTTCTTTGGATTAGGAGCCGATCGAGATTTCTGATCAGAATTTTAGCGTGTGGAGTGATTAGTGCAAAGCGCAACGATCGTAGGCTTGCTCTAATAGACGCGAATTTCAGTAGAGACTTCATTACGCCAACGAATAGAAGCGATAGAAACCATCATGAAGAGAAATAGCAGGGCAGACAAGAGATCCACCCTACAAAAGTTTTAATGATTCTAGACGATCGCCATTTTCGGTTCACGCATCATCATTGCAATAGAGTCTGATACGCCCGTCCCGTAAACCTCGCAGGAATTGTTGGGACTTTCGATCAGTTTGACTTTATAAAGCTGTGCGCCAATGTCACGAACTGGATTTTCCAGCAAATCGCGAATGTGAACCGCAATGTTTTCAGCCGTGGGCACGACTTTCTCAAAATAGGGAATATCTTTGTTCAAAAAAGTGTGATCGAATGGTTCGACCACATGATCCTCGATCGCTTTTTCAAATGCCACCAAGTCCGCTAACATTCCCGTTTGCGGATCAATTTCACCTTTGATGGTCACTTCTAGGTGATAGTTGTGACCATGACCATTCGGACGAGCACACTTGCCATAGATCTCGCAGTTCTTCTCAAAGCTGAGGTCAGGGCGCGCCAACCGATGCGCTGCGCTGAAATGGGTACTAACGGTGAGAAAAGCTTCCATAGTGTTTCCTTGGTAATCAGCCCAGAGTTCAGGGTGTTCATAAAGACGAATGTTCACGATCGGTAGGTGAGATTCGAGCCGTTGCCAAATCACCCGCGCAATATTCTCAGTGGTAGGAAGCGTCTGCTGAAAGTCTGCCCACGCCTCGTTGAGAAACGAAAAATCAAGCTGGCTAGTGACTTCCTGTTTAATGACGTGCTTGACATCCGACAGGTTGAGCACCATACCATATTCGTCTAAGTCACCCAACATTGAGACATAGAGAACATAGTTGTGTCCGTGCCCCATCGGGCGGGCGCAGGCACCAAACCGCTCAACGTTTTCAGCTTCGCTCAGTTGAGGCAGCCAATAGCGATGACTAGCCGAAAATTGAGCGCGGCGATCGATGATGCATTTCATAAATTGGTTAGGGAAAATTGCAGGTGTTAAGTTTCATAAACTTACACTCTCTTTAGGATACCGAACTGAATCAAAGATTTCAGAGCCGCTGAGTTTTTAGCCAAGCCAGAAATAAGCGATCGCCAACATCATCCCCGTTACAGGCAAACCAAAGCGCGATCGTGTCTCGATTCATTCGCAGCCTTGGCAAATAGCCCAACGCCAGCCCAAAATAAGCGAGAGCGATCGTCAAATACTTTAAGAAAATCCTCCCTCAGCCTTCTTTCCATACGGTCTGCCTCACTTCTCTGGATAGGTTTCCACACCAGACAGCTAGGGCATAATCAAACACAATTAAAACTGAAGGCTAAGGAAACCCCTATGAAAGTTCCATTTTACGACTGGTATCGCAATATCATCCGCAACTCAAAATATCGCTGGGTGATCATCGGCGGTACCCTACTTTATCTGATCAGCCCGATCGACCTAATACCCGATTTCATCCCCCTCATTGGACAGATTGACGACGGCATCGTGGTGACTCTGTTGGTTGCAGAATTATCTGGAATGTTGCTCGATCGCGTCAAAGCTCAGAAGAACAAAGGCGTAGCGGCAGACACAACGGTAGCATCGGCTGAGACGGTGGATGTGAATGCAACGTCAGTTAAATAGCCTGAATAGTCAATTTGAGAGTGGTTTGTGATTAGAGAAACGTCTGATTACGAGCCACTTTTTAATGGGCGATCGAGCAAAAATTAGACTCATCCAAATGTTACGGAACGTTCTATTCACAAGAGCGTTATCTGAGTCGTGTGTTAGGCTGGGTTCAGAAAAGATTATTTTCGGCTGTGTAATTCGTTCTCACCAGCGTCTCTCCGAATCTAAACTCTCTACAACTTCTGATTCTGGAGATATTTTATGTCGATTTACGTAGGCAACCTGTCTTATGAAGTCACTCAGGATGACTTAACACAGACATTTGCAGAGTATGGCAGCGTCAAGCGCGTTCAGTTGCCAACCGATCGAGAGACGGGTCGGTTACGCGGGTTTGCCTTTGTCGAAATGGGAACCGATGCAGAAGAGACGGCTGCGATCGAAGCATTAGATGGTGCTGAATGGATGGGTCGTGACCTTAAAGTCAACAAAGCAAAGCCCCGTGAAGAAAGAGGTTCGTCAGGTGGCGGCGGCGGCGGTTGGTCAAATCAAAATCGCGGTTCACGCCGTTATTAATTGACAAGAGCCGTTCGCTCTTAACTCTTGAGGGCAGACGAGGTAGTCTGCCCTTTTTGTTAGAACACCAAAATCTGTCCCTATATTCTCAAAAAGCATGAATACAAAAGAGTTCTTGAGCCGATATGCGGCAGGACAGAGAGACTTTAGAAACCTAAATCTGATGGCTGCTAACTTGAGAAACCTTAATCTCAGTGGTGTGAACCTCAGTGGTGCTAACTTAACGAGGGCAAATCTGACCAGAACTAATTTAAGCCACGCCAACTTGAGCGACGCGATTTTGATAGGGGCGGTCTTAACGCAAACCAACTTGACCAAAGCAAATTTGCTTAATGCTGACTTAAGTCAGACCAGCTTGGCAGATGCAGAGACGGGTCAGGCTCGTGTCAGAACGACGATCGCCGCCGAAGCTGCACATATTATTCGTCAAACGCCTCTTTCAGATTCGGTTTAACTCTATAGAAACTGACTGAGGTCACAGAAGCTTTTCTCGTACAGACAGCATCGAGAGGCTCGCGAATGAACCAGCTACGCTTAGTGGTGATCTCGGATAACCCAGTCAATACCATCCTTCATCAAATGCTACAAGCGTCTGCGACAAATATTGTGGCGGCGAGTTTGGTGAATGAAAGCTTGGAAGCGTTTACTCGACAGCGACCCGATGTTTTAATCTGGGATGTTGATTCGCTGGACGACGAACGCTGTTTGCAGATCCGCTCACTCAGAGATTTAGAGATTAACCTCGGCTGGCAGATGACACCCGCCATTTTAGTCAGCGGGTCAGTTCGATATTTAGACTTTAACCAGGCGATCGCAATAGGCTTTCGGAGGTTTTTAGCGCGTCCGATCGAGCGCGATCGCCTCATGGCTGCTATCGCCAGCTTACTCGGGCTGTCGAATTGATATGAGTGATTTGTAGGGGCGTTCTCGTAGAACGTCCCTTTGTATTAATGGACTGCTAGACGTTGAATCTGAACAGCATCACATCGCCTTCCTGAACCACGTAGTCCTTGCCTTCACTGCGAACTAAGCCTTTTTCCTTAGCGGCATTCATTGATCCGGTGGTAGTCAGATCTTTATAAGCAACAGTCTCGGCACGAATGAACCCCCGCTCAAAGTCGGTGTGAATGACTCCTGCTGCTTGAGGAGCCGTCATGCCTGAATGAATGGTCCAGGCGCGAGTTTCTTTCGGTCCAGTTGTGAAGTAGGTTCTTAGCCCCAAAAGCTCATAGGTAGCGCGAATCAACGATTTTAAGCCGCCTTCCTCAACGCCGAGAGAGGCGAGAAAATCTGCCCGATC
The DNA here is from genome assembly GCA_965277365.1 of Phormidesmis sp. Lineage (GTDB taxonomy): Bacteria > Cyanobacteriota > Cyanobacteriia > Leptolyngbyales > Leptolyngbyaceae > Phormidesmis_A. The sequence continues at coordinate 1,453,665 of CBDICO010000013.1, forward strand.
GTCCTCACTCAACTCGACTAATTCGGCTTCGACTTGGGCTGAGACGACTACAACTTGAGCTTTTTCCTGCGCTGCTAGGGTTCGCACTTGCTCGACAAACGCGTTCCCAGTTGACAAGTCATCTTCTGCCACGTTAGCAGCATAGATAATCGGCTTACGAGTTAATAGCCCTAATGGTTTGAGTAGAAGTTCTTCTTCCTCGGTAAGCGTGACTTGACGAGCAGGTTGACCCGCGTTTAGCACTGGAATCAGCTTTTCTAGAGCAGTCACTTCGACTTGAGCTTCTTTGCTGGTGCGAGACTGTTTACGGGCACGATCGACTCGTTTTTCAATCTGTCCCAAATCAGCGAGGATCAGTTCTAAATTAATCACCTCAACGTCACTGACGGGATCGACCACTCCAGAAACGTGAATGATATCGTCGTCTTCAAAACAGCGCACGACATGGACGATCGCATCCACTTCACGGATGTTGGCTAAAAATTGGTTGCCCAACCCTTCACCCTTGCTGGCACCTTTGACTAATCCAGCAATATCGACAAACTCGACGCGGGCGGGCAAAATATCGATCGAACTAGAAATCGTGGCTAACGTTTTGAGACGCTCATCGGGCACTGAGACGATGCCCACGTTTGGCTCGATCGTGCAAAAGGGAAAGTTGGCGGCAGTTGCCTTCGCATTGGCAACAAGCGCATTAAATAAAGTCGATTTTCCAACGTTGGGCAGTCCAACAATCCCGGCTGTTAGCATGTTGAGTTATGAGTGTAAGCGAGAAAAGGGTTATACGGGTCCTGGGAGGGTCTGAGGAATCGGTGCAGGAACAGGGCTGGGAATTGGCTCAGGCACAGGACTGGGAATTGGTTCGGGAACGGGACCAGGAATCGGCTCAGGTGAGGGATTCGGCACAGGTTGAGGAAACGGAGGTTCGGGAGTGGGGTAGACCATAGAATATCCTAACGAATAATTTGACCTTCCCAACGTAGATGACACCTTTAGATATTTCATCTTCCCAAATGGCGACTCCGTTGCTTGATGCATTACGACTGTGTGCCCAAAGCTCAAATGCTGCTTTTTATACGCCTGGGCATAAGCGAGGGCAGGGAACACCCAGGATTCTATCTGATTTGTTTGGGGCACAAGTGTGGCGATCGGATCTCCCAGAATTGCCCGAACTCGATAATTTATTGACTCCTCAAACGGCGATCAAAGCGGCTCAAGAGTTGGCAGCAGAGGCATTTGGTGCCGAGCAAACCTGGTTTTTGGTCAACGGCTCAACCTGCGGAGTCATCGCCTCAATTTTGGCAGTCTGCGAACCGGGAGATAAAATCATTTTGCCGCGCAACGTGCATCAATCTGCCATTTCAGGGCTGATTTTGTCGGGTGCCGTTCCGGTCTTCGTCAGTCCTGAGTATGATGCTGACCAACAGATAGCGCATAGTGTGACCCCCCAAGCGGTTGAGGAGGCTCTCAGGCAGCATCCAGACAGCAAAGCGATGATGATGGTCTATCCGACTTATTACGGGGTTTGCGGAAATGTGGAGGCGATCGCTAATCTCGTCCACCAGCACAATATTCCTCTAATAGTCGATGAAGCCCACGGGGCTCATTTTGCCTTTCACCCAGACTTACCAGATTCTGCGCTGTCGGCGGGGGTTGATTTGACGGTGCAATCGACTCACAAAACGCTCTCTGCCATGACTCAAGCCGCGATGCTGCACTGCCAGGGCAACCGGATTGATCGCGATCGAGTCAGCAAAGCGCTCCAGCTTGTTCAATCCACGAGTCCAAGTTATCTGCTATTGGCATCGTTGGACGCGGCGCGTCAGCAAATGGCAACGCAAGGAACGGCACTGATGGAACAGACGTTACAGTTGGCAGATCAGGCACGATCGCGCCTCGACTCAATCCCCAATCTCTTGACGCTAAACCCTGAGCAAACTCCTGGATGTTGGGCACTCGATCGGACTCGTCTCACCGTCACCGTTTCTGAGTTGGGAATCGACGGCTTCACCGCAGATGAGATTTTGCACCAAATGCTAGGCATAACGGCTGAGTTACCGTCCTTACAACATTTGACTTTCATCATCAGTTTGGGAAACACTCAAGCGGATATCGATCGCCTAGTGCACGCCTTCACAATTCTCGCGAAACAACCCAGAGAATTAGAAATTCCACAATTCAGACCCTCTGAACTCCTCACGCCTCAGTCACTCCTCACGCCTCGTCAAGCCTTCTTCGCACCTAGCGAAACTCTCCCAATCGCCCAAACCGTTGAGCGTATCAGCGCTGAATTAGTCTGTCCCTATCCCCCTGGCATCCCCGTTTTGCTGCCCGGAGAGCAGATCACAGAAAACGCGATCGCCAACCTGCAACAAATTCTGGCAGTTGGCGGCATGATGAGCGGCTGTGCAGATTCCAGTCTGAAAACATTACGGGTCGTTAAAAGGGCGTGAAATTTTGTCAGAATCGGCTCGATCGCGGTCAACAGCACTAGGATCAACTCATCAATCTTGTCCCTTTCATCCCGCTTATGCCGTCTCCCCTCTGGTCTTATGTGACTCCCGGCATCCCCGACGACTTATTTGAGAATTTGCCCGGAATTCCGATGAGTCAGCGAGAAGTTCGGTTGTTGTTGCTCTCTCATCTACGCCTAAAAAGCGACTCTGTGCTGTGGGACATTGGCGCAGGCACCGGAACGATCCCAGTAGAGGCGGGATTGCTGTGTCCTGGGGGACGAATGATTGCGATCGAGCGCGATGAAGAAGTTGCCAGTTTGATTCGTCGAAATTGCGATCGCTTTGGAGTCAAAAACGTCGAAATCATTGAAGGCAGTGCCCCAGACTGTCTAAAAGGATTAGCGCCTCGCCCCGATCGGGTTTGCATCGAAGGTGGGCGATCGGTAAAAGCCATTCTCAAAGAAGTCTGGCAGTACCTACGACCTCAAGGACGAGTAGTGGCAACGGCTGCCAGTTTAGAAACGCTCTATCAAATTTCAGAAAGTCTTGCCGAGCTTCAAGCCCGTAATATTGAGGTGGTGCAATCTGCCGTCAACCGTCTTGAAACACGCGGTACCAATCAAATTTTCGCGGCGGTCGATCCAATTTTTGTATTGAGTGGCGAAAAGCTCTGATCAAAAATCCTGCACCCGTTACCCATTCTCCGTTAAAGTGTTGCAAAGCATAGCTTAACCTTCTTAACCTTTGCCTGCTGCGATCGAGAGCTGAGAAGACGCATTTCTAAATCATCTCGCTGGGACATCTTTATCCAACCTTAGTGCTATGCCTTGGACTCGAATCGGTAGTGGAATGGTCGCGATCGTCCTTGCGCTAGGCATGATGTTGCTAGGCGGATGGTATTTTACGGCTGGTTTTTGCATCATTATCTATCTGGGGCAGGTGGAATATCTTCAGCTTGCCCGCGCTAAAGGGTTTGCTCCAGCCGGGAAAACAACGCTGGTAGTGAGTCAAATTTTATTAGTGGTGTCTAACATTTCGCCCCCGATGGCAGATGCCATTTTTCCAGTCGCTGGGACGTTTATCTGTTTTTATCTGCTGTTTCAGCCTAAATTTGCCACGATCGCGGACATCTCGGCTTCGATCATGGGTTTATTTTACGGCGGCTATTTGCCCAGTTATTGGATTCGCCTGCGATTTTTAGGTCAAGCCGAAGTCAGCACTCTGCCTTTCAATGGCTTCTGGATAACTTCATGGCAGGGCTTAGATAAGCTTCCGATCGGGCTGACCAATACCCTGTTAGCATTTCTTTGCATTTGGGCAGCAGATATCGGTGCCTACACGATCGGGCGCTGGATCGGGCGGACTCGTCTCTCAGACATCAGCCCCAAAAAAACCGTTGAGGGTGCGGTGTTTGGGGTAGCCGCGAGTGTTGCGGTTGCCGTGCTTGGCTCGTGGTATCTCGACTGGTCAGGATGGCCGATCGCCGGAATTGCTCTCGGTCTACTGATCGGCATTGCCAGTCTGTTGGGCGATTTAACTGAGTCGATGATGAAACGTGATGCCGGAGTCAAAGATTCTGGACAGTTAATTCCCGGTCATGGAGGAATTCTCGATCGGGCAGACAGCTACGTGTTTACGGCTCCGCTCGTCTACTATTTCGTGACGCTTGTATTGCCGTTATTGCCCAAATAATTAAGAGATCTCTTGCAAAAAGTTTAAGGACTCACTAACAGCTTGGCACGACAGGTAATCTGTCCTGGTTCTAGATTGAGTTGCTCAATCTGCGTGTCTGCTCCCAAATCAAACCTGTAGCCGTTGAGATCGCTTAAAGGCAAGCCTCGCTTTGCAGTCGCGTGAGGTAACCATTGAGGATTAACCAGCGTTAACTCATGAGGACTGGCTAACTCAAACCCAGTGCGGATCGCAACCGCCGTGGCATTACCAGTCACCGAGAGCAATAAGGCACTCAGTGTTACCAAACCCTCATCTAAGATAATTTGAAGCTGTTGTAGATTCAACCGGGGATCAGATTTTGATGGCAATTCGCCCAGATCAGTTGCGCTTAGGAGTGTCAGCAAAAACTCGGTTACGCCATTTGCCAGCAGGGGCGCTGTTAAAGACGCATTCAGGTCGGCTTGTTGCAGCAGCACCGTTCCCTCAACCCGAATCGGCTCTAGCAACCGTAAGGGCTTCCCTCTTAAAACTTGCCCCAAATTGACGCGAATATTCTGCCCAACTACTCGAACTTGGCTCAGGTGTAACCCTTGATAGATTGCCTTACGTGCAGACAGTCCAATTTGCGGGATGCAGCCTGACAAAATTTGGCGATCGCCCGCCTCAATCTCAACCTCCAGATCTTCGATGTGCTCGACGTGCGATCGCAGCCACAGCCCCACAGCCGGGGCTAATCCCTTACGAATCAAACCGTGTTTTGACGAGCGATCGGGCTGCCTGTCTTGCGTCTCAGCATCGGTATCCCAGACATCAGACTTAGAAGAATTCATACACACAGAAAATCGGACTTTAGAGCAGTTTACAGGAAACGATCGAGTTCCTGATCATTCATCCTGCGCACTTAAGTCAAGAAAACCTGACATTTATGGGATCTGTGTCCTCTAACTCTTGAATAATTCGATCCCCAACTCAAACAAATGTCATTGTTTCATGACATTACGATCCCCAGATTGCTTATAACTTCGTCGATCGTCCAGAAATCCAGCCGTTTCAATCCTTGACCAAAAGATGTCTGTTCTGCAACATTTAGAAAGACAAGCGATCCCCCATTGTTAACAACAGTCAGCTTAAAACAATTTCGCTATTCAGAAAGAATCCGTTTGCATGATTGGAGCTTGTTTTTATGGCAACCGAACGTCCTCCGTTAGACGAAATGACTCTCCGGCAACTGCGACGTGTCGCTAGTGAATGTGGAGTGTCTCGCTATAGCCGGATGCGAAAAGACCAGCTTTTAGCCGCGATCGAAGTGATCCAGCGCAACCGACTCTCAGCCACCCAAACCCGTAAACCTGAGGCACAAGAAGAAGTGGAAGCAGCAAAATTTGATGTTGGGCAGAGTGATCTTACGGGTGGTGTGTTGGCAGCAGTAGACGCAGACCTTGCTGAACTTCCCGAAGGCTATGGGGAAAGTCGCGTCGTGATTATGCCGCGCGATCCCCAGTGGGCATATACCTACTGGGATGTGCCCAACGAGCACAAAGAAGAGTTACGTCGTCAAGGGGGGCAACAGTTGGCGCTGCGCCTCTATGATGTGACCGACCTCAGCATCGACTATCAAAGTCCCCACAGCGTTCAAGAATATCCCTGCGATGAGTTGGCGCGGGAATGGTATTTGCCAATCCCCGTCAGCGATCGCGATTACACGGTTGAGATGGGCTATCGATGTGTAGATGGTCGCTGGCTTGTGTTGGCACGATCTGCCCCAGTTCGCGTCCCTCCGGTCTACCCATCAGACTGGGTCGAAGATCACTTCGTCACTGTCGCGTGGGACGAAGACCTGCGTGGTCAAACCGTTTTGGAATTGGTTCCTCCCTACCAGCGTATGGCGACGACAACGACTGCTCTCAATGGCGGCGTAGGCAACCTCATCTACGATCAAATCTTTGGCATGGCAGAAACCGCAGAGGCACGGCGCATCGCGGGTTCTCTCCATAGCTCCATGCAGCAAGCCCCGATTCACGAAGAGGCGATTAGCTCTTATGTCTTTCCGTCAGGCGTGGGGCTGTGGGCAGTTCCGACCACTTCGGGCTTAACCATGTCAGGAGTCGGTATGTCGGGGATCGGCTTCGGCGCGTCGGCATCGCCCATTCGTCCGCGACAGTTTTGGTTAGTGGCAGATGCCGAACTGATTGTTTATGGCGCAACCGAACCCGATGCAACGGTGACGATCGGAGGGCAGCCTATTAAGCTCAATTCCGATGGCACTTTCCGCTTTCAGATGTCGTTCCAGGATGGGATGATTGACTACCCAATCATGGCGGTTGCGGCAGATGGTGAACAGACTCGCGAAGTCCACATGAAGTTTGAGCGCGAAACACCTAGCCGTCGCACCAACACTAAAGAGGAAGCCGTTCAAGAGTGGCTGGTTTAATCGTTCGATTCCGATAATCTCCCTAGTTTTTCCTTCGATCGCCTGTCGATCGGGGGATTTTTTTCGGACAGGCTCAGGGTGTAGGGTGGAGGAGAGCTACCTTACAAGAGACATGATTACAGAAGAAATCGCCAAGACACTAACTAATTTGTTTGGTGCAGCGACGGTTCAAGCATTAGATACTAATTCTTATCAGATAGAGACTGAGGAATCTCGGCTATTGGTGTTGCTTTCAGATGATCAGTCTTGGCTGAGGATTTTAGTGCCGATCGTCCCGGCGCAAGATGCCCAACCTTATCTAGAAGAATTCTTAGAAGCCAACTTCGATACGACTCAAGAAGTTCGCTATGCGCTGCATCAAGACGTTTTATGGGGAGTCTTTCAGCACGGTTTGGCGGGGTTAACGATCACCGATTTCACTGCCGCCATTCAACGATTGCTTGCTCTCAACGAATTGGGCATCAACGACGGGTTCAACACTTTTGCTGAAAAGCGAATTCGCCAAATTATTCAAGCCGCCAAACGGCAGGGGCAATCCCTAGAATTGACGATGCAAACCCTCGATCGCTTCTATCAAGAAGGCATGATGGGCGAAATGGAAATGGGAACACGATCGCGAGAAGAAGTCCTAGCCGCATGGCAACGCCAATTAGAACGGCTTTGGTCAGAGGTAGAGCCTTGACAGAGTGATACAAAAATAAGATTTTCGGTTGCTGTCTTCCGTAGGTTTCGACTTCGCTCAACTCACCAGAGCGTTGACGAGGGCTGAGCAAAGTCGAAGCCCGTATGGGTACTTTAGTTAACCTGAGATTCCCTTAACGGAATTCTTACCTCAATCAAAAAAAGCGATCGCTCTCTTTCAAGAACGATCGCCCTTCTAACGATTCTTTGAAGGGACATTACCACGAATGCCCCTAGCGCGATTGATTAGTAGTCGAAGTCGCCGCCGCCCATGCCGCCGCCACCCGCAGGTGCGCCGTCTTTAGGCTCAGGCTTGTCAACCACAATGCACTCAGTGGTTAACACCATGCCCGCGATCGAAGCCGCATTTTGCAATGCAGAACGAGTCACTTTTGCAGGGTCAACGATGCCCGCCTCGAACATGTCTACATATTCGTTGGTTGCCGCGTTGAAGCCCACGTTGAAATCCTTCTCACGAACTTTTTCAGCGATGACTGCACCGTTTTGACCTGCGTTTTCAGCAATCCGCTTCAGGGGAGCCGCTAACGCACGTCCGACAATCAGTGCACCTGTGAGTTCTTCACCTTTCAGGTTAGCGTGTGCCCAGGTCTCTAATTCAGGAGACAAATGAGCCAAGGTCGTGCCACCACCCGGAACGATGCCTTCTTCAACGGCGGCTTTGGTTGCGTTGATCGCATCTTCTAAGCGCAGTTTGCGATCCTTCATTTCGGTTTCGGTTGCGGCACCGACTTTGACGACTGCAACGCCACCCGCGAGTTTAGCAAGACGCTCTTGCAGCTTCTCTTTGTCGTAAGAAGACTCGGTTTCATCCATTTGACGACGAATTTGCTCAACACGAGACTTGACCTGAGACTCGTTGCCTTCAGCTACGATCGTAGTGCTGTCCTTGGTGATCGTGATGCGACGAGCTTGACCCAGCATTTCGAGCTTGACGGCATCAAGCTTGAGACCTGCATCTTCGGTGATCAGTTGTCCACCAGTCAGCACGGCGATATCTTCGAGCATGGCTTTACGACGATCGCCAAAGCCAGGAGCTTTCACGGCTGCCACGTTGAGAACGCCACGCAGACGGTTCACAACCAGGGTTGCCAGCGCTTCTTTCTCAATGTCTTCTGCGATGATCACAAACGGACGACCTGCACGAGCCACTTGCTCTAAAACGGGCACGAGGTCTTGCACCAAGTTGATTTTCTTATCGGTGATCAAGATGTACGGAGTTTCAAACACCGCTTCCATGCGTTCCATATCGGTCGCGAAATAAGGCGAGATGTAGCCTTTGTCAAAGCGCATCCCTTCGGTGATTTCCAACTCAGTGGTCATCGACTTGCCTTCTTCCAGAGAGATAACTCCCTCTTTGCCGACTTTATCCATCGCGTTGGCAATCATTTGACCGACTTCATCATCGTTACCCGCAGAGATAGCAGCAACTTGCGCGATCGATTTAGAATCTTCAACCGGACGGGCGTGTGCCGCAATCTTTTCGACCAAGAAGCCGATACCTTTGTCGATGCCGCGCTTGAGGGCGATCGCGTTGGCACCTGCGGCAACGTTTTTCAGACCTTCTTTGACCATCGCATGAGCTAAGACGGTTGCCGTGGTGGTGCCGTCTCCAGCCGCGTCGTTGGTTCTGGATGCCGCTTGACGAATCAAGGCAACGCCTGTGTTTTCAACATGGTCTTCCAGTTCGATTTCTTTAGCGATCGTCACGCCATCATTGACGATTTGGGGTGCGCCAAACTTCTTCTCTAGCACCACGTTGCGACCTTTAGGACCGAGGGTGACTGCCACCGCTTCAGCCAAAATATCCATACCGCGCTCTAGAGCACGACGGGCGTTTTCGTTGTAAATAATGCGCTTTGCCATGATGATAATCCGAGGTGTGGGGAAAGGGATGGAACGGTTGAATTCAGACCTTAGGACTCGACGTGAGACCTACTGAACGATCGCTAAGATGTCTTTCTCAGACAACAAAACATACTCTTCAGAACCGAGTTTGATATCGGTACCTGCATATTTTGAGTAGAGAACTTTGTCACCAATTTTGACTTCTGGGTCTTGACGAGAACCATCGTCGTTGCGCTTGCCAGGTCCGATCGCTGCGATTTCGCCAACTTGGGGCTTTTCTTTTGCGTTATCGGGCAAAAAGATGCCACCTGCGGTCTTTTCTTCCGCGGCGCTGACTTTAACAAAGACGCGATCGCCCAAGGGTTGAACGGTGGATACGCTTAGGGATACGGCTGCCATAGAAATTCTCCAAACTATCTAGATGAGGAACAGGAAAAGGATGAGGAGGAAGGATGAGGGAGGAAACTAAGGGGTCAGTCACGAATTCTTTTTCGATTCGCCTTGAGAAACTCAATTCTGCTAATCAGTCACGAGCGACGAATCTAATTTGTCCCTCATTCTTCCTTACTGCTTCAGTCTACAGGACTGTGAGCAGGAGTTAGCACTCTCAGCTCCTGAGTGCTAATTTAACGGAGGTTCGCATTAGATGCAACTTTGTTAGATGTACGGGTTTCCGAACTGATATTAATTTTGGGGTTGCTGAATCTGAGTATGAATCAAGGAATTCGCCTATTCTCACAGGAGAGGAAACAAGATTTCTAGCGCTCTCCTGCGAACTACTGTTGTATACACACAAGTCCTCCTGATCCCGTCATCGCCGAGATCTTCGCCCTCTAAATCCCCCATTCTGGGGGACTTTGAGCCAGAAAGAGGGTCAAAGTTCAAGATATTGCTCAGGGTCAAAGTCCCCTAATTTTGGGGGATTTAGGGGGCTGAAGCCGACTGAAACGAAGTGCTCAACGATTTGTGTGTACACGGTAGCTCCTGCGAGAGAGGGGTGAGGGTCATTCAAGTTCTATTCAGCAATGTTCAACGAACCAAGCTATTGAATTGCGACGACCAGTTTATCGAGCCACGCATCTCCCTCTCGTGCTCAATAGTCTTGGGCGACTCGAATCAGCGCATTCAAATTCCTGAGTCGGAGCGATCGATGCCACCAAATGCTTTATCCAACGAAGTCTGAAATCGAAAGTATGCACCCGTTTGTCTCGTCTAAAACCAGCTTCGCATGGTTTCTCTTATCTAAAGTCTACGGCTGCTTTCGCGATCGTGCCTAACTGCAACCCCGGTGGATAGGTTCCTTCTTCTTTGATTTGCTTAATTGCTGCGTCAGAGATGGGTAAGTTCATCTTTTTGGAGAGCGATCGCACCACATCGCCCCGATCGATCACGCCCGAAATCGCCCCAGCAGGAGACAGCACGGTCACACGAGGAAGCTCCTTCATTTCCATCAGATGAATCACATCGACTAAAGACGTTGCTTCCTGGACTGAGGGGATCTCAGATAACGGTTTCACAATGCTGAATAGAGTTTGGGTTTCCCACTGACTACGCTCGATCGTTTGCAGCGCATCGGCTTCGACCATGCCGCGATAGCGCCCATCGGATGCCGCAAAATAAATTGGGGCACGAGTCGCACTCAGCAAATAATCGTCGGCAAACTGACGCAGCGTTAAGTTAGCATCCACCACTCGAAACTCACGAGTCATCGCGTCTTCAGCTTTGAGATTGAGAAGAATTTCTTGAAGATCGGTGAGACGATCGTAAGCGGTGGCATTGCGCAAGACAAACCAACCAATCAGCGCCATATAAAGCCCTGTAAAGGTTGGAATCAATCGTCCAAATACGCCCAAAACTGCGAACGCGATCGCTAAACTCCCCAACGTTTTGCCCGATCTAGCCGCCCGGTGAACGCCTTTAGCGTGACTTCCGGTGATCTTCCAGACAATCGCTTTTAGAACCAGTCCGCCATCAAGAGGCAACCCCGGAATCAGGTTAAACAGCGTCAAGACTAAATTGATGGCTGCGAGTCGCTGAGTCAACACCTCCACGGGACTGTTGACCGGGAGAACTACCGTGAGCAGGCTCAACAGGACAAATAGGCTGAGACTGACAAGCGGACCCGCGATCGCCACCTGAAACGCTTTGCCAGGAGTTTTGGGTTCTTGCTCGATCGCCGCAATGCCGCCAAAAAAGAACAGCGTAATCGATTTGACCTGAATACCCTGTATTTTGGCGACCAGGCTATGACCTAGCTCATGCAGCAGCACCGAGGTAAATAACAGCAATGCCATTAATAGCCCAGTGCCCCAAGCGATCGTCGCGCCCCACTCAGGATGATTTTGCTGAAACACTGAGCCGTCTGACAGGGTGATCAGAGCCAATACAAAAAACCAAGACGGATCGATTAACAGAGGGATTCCAAATAAGGAACCTGCGCGCCAGCTTGACTGCATGAAAGGTGTCCTAACTCATCGAAGCCCCAACATGTAAGGCTACTCTTTCAGGATAGTGGAGATGAGAGAGGAAGGGGGAAACAAAAGGATGAGGGATGAGCAGACGATCTAGATTCATCCCTTACCCTTCTAGAGAACGCCCGCGTTGCTTAACCCTAAAATCACGCCTGCACCCAAGACATGCCCAAAGCTCATGGTAGCTAGCAGTTCAGGAATGCCAAAACCGTCAAATAGAGCGGGATTGTTGACGGGAAGCTTGGGTCCGGTGCCGCGATTTTTGATGGCAGTGCGCCCGATCGCGACCGCAAATAAACAGCAGAGGCTCATCGTCAAGCCCACCAATGGCGACCATTCGATCGTGCGTGCCGTTGCCGCAACCCCTAGTAAAGTAGAGTAAATCAAGAATTTTTCTCCCAGTTCAAAATGGACAAGTATAAATACTTAGCGATTATAGAATTTTGAGTTTCAAGTTTTGAATTTTAGGCGGAATCTGATTTAAAACTTAAACTTACTAAAATCAAACCATGAGTCTACGCATCAAAATCTGCGGCATTACGAAGGCGGATCAGGGACGGGAGATCGCTGATCTCGGTGCAACCGCATTGGGATTCATCTGCGTCGCAGACACTCCTCGCTATGTGTCACCCCAGCAGATTTACGCCATTGTAGATCGGTTGCCGAGAGATTTGACGACGGGGAAAATCGTTGATCGAGTCGGGGTGTTTCTAAACGCATCGCTGCCAGAAATTTGCGAAACGGTGGCGATCGCTCATCTCAACAGTGTCCAGCTTCACGGCACTGAGTCACCTGAATTTTGTGACAAACTACGGAGCGCACTTCCTGACGTTGAAATCATCAAAGCGCTGCGGATTAGGGTTCCTGAAGCATTGAGTCAGGCAGACGTTTATCAAAATTGGGTCGATGCCCTTTTACTCGATGCCTATCATCCCGATCTTCCAGGTGGCACAGGCGAAACGTTAGATTGGTCAAGCCTGCAAAGATTTCGTCCCGCTTGTCCCTGGCTTTTAGCAGGCGGACTGCATCCGGGCAATGTGCTGGCTGCGCTACAAGCCACCAACCCTGACGGAATCGATCTATCTAGCGGCATTGAAAACGCCCCAGGCGACAAAAACCTGAAGCAAGTTGCAACATTATTTGAGCAGTTAAACCGTCGAGTCGAATGATCCCGTTTTATTTTTGAACACGATCGTTATCGGTCAAGGAAAAACCGGATAGAACCGTTTCGCTGGAACGTCTCTAAGCCATCAGGTAAACCCATCATTTTTGAACGCGATCGATCATCGGTAGATCGTAACATCGGCAAAAAAGACGTTCCACCGGAACGTCTCTACAGCACTGGGTAAATTCATGATCTTTCGGATGACTTTCACACCGATCCAATAATCATGCTTCTACCAAAAAGAGGGTTGGTGACGGATCAGGTTGAGAAACTCCTCGCGGGTTTTGTGATCTTCTTGAAAAACACCCACCATTGCACTCGTGACCGTCCAAGAACCTGGCTTTTGCACCCCGCGCATGACCATGCACATGTGGCTCGCTTCCATCACAACGGCAACCCCTCTCGGCTCCAAAATTTCTTTCACAGCCTCGGCAATTTGACGAGTCAACCGCTCCTGCACCTGCAAACGGCGCGAATACATCTCGACAATTCGAGCCAGTTTACTCAAACCCACCACTTTTTGATTGGGAATATAGGCAACATGCACCCGACCCATAAACGGCAGCATGTGATGCTCACACAAACTAAACGCATTGATATCACGAACCAGCACCATCTCGTTGTGCCCTTCGTCAAAAATGGCACCGTTGACGAGATCTTCTAGCGACGTGTCATAGCCACTCGTTAAGAATCGCATCGCCTCAGCGACTCGTTTTGGCGTTTTGAGCAATCCTTCTCGCTCTGGATCTTCACCCACGCCCAGCAGCATCGTTCGCACTGCCTCCATCATTTCTTCTTGGCTGACCTGAGCAGGACAAGGCACTTTGGCTTCTTGCCCATTGAGGGTGTTGCGATCGGGTCTCGGTTCTAAACTCTTGGAAATTCTAGAAGGAGACGAATCAGGCGTGTTAGAGCCGTTTGGAGAAGCAATAGTCATCGTAATTCCAGGTATATATGTACTAAAGAACAAGCCACGTCCACAATTGACTCGCGGTTTAAAGAGCGCCCGCGTTGGGCATTAAAATCAATTCTTCGACGACGGCATGATGCGGCACAAGCGTTGCATAGAGGATGGATTGAGCAACGGTTTCGGGAGCCAACATCAGGGAGCGATCGAAGTCAGCATTCACGGTGTCAGTGTCCCAAATGGAGGTGTTGACCGAACCAGGAGACACAGTAATCACCCGAACGCCATTGGCACGCTCCTCTGCCGCCAGCGTTTTTGACAACGCCAACAGACCAAATTTGCTCACACAATAAGCGCCCCAGTCGGGAAAAGTTTGATGCGCGGCGATCGAGGCAACGTTAATAATTGTTCCGTTCTTTCGCTCCCGCATTCCTGGCAACACCCCCTGAATGCACTGCAAAACGCTGGTAACGTTCAAATCTATGACTCGCTGCCAATCGGTCAACGACATATCCATCAAAGAGCCTGTGTAGCCCATGCCAGCGTTGTTGACGAGAATATCGAGAGGAGACTCGGCGGCGATCGCGGCGATTTGAGATCGCACTGACTCTACGATCGAGAGGTCGATCGGGTAGATCTGTACCTTGACACCAGACTGACGTGCAGTGTCGGCTACGGCTTCTAACTGAGGTTGAGAGCGGCTCACCAACGCCAGGTGAATTCCAGCTTCAGCAAACGCGAGGGCAGTTGCTTTGCCGATTCCGCTGCTCGCGCCCGTAATTAAAGCGCGTCGTTCTAAATTGAGGGTCATGTAATACTCGGTTAACTCAAAGGTGAGTAGATGTTCCAGATTATCAGCCGCTAAAGCAACCGTTTACGGAGGAGGCGCAAACCACTGCATGAACCGGAAAACGGGACACCCAAAGAGATGAGATACAGATGAAAACTTCTCCGATCGTTATTCAACGTTAGATTTCTATAACCATCTGAAAAGCTCAGTTACTACCTCGATCATAATCCTCATTAGAGCCAAAACATTAAGCTCTAATGAGAACCGATAAACCTAAGGAATTGTAAACAATTATTACGCTCACTCATAGTAGCGCAAAAAAGAAAGTTTTCTCTCAGCATTTCATTATCTCGTTGCTAAGCAGTCACTTCGGCAAACATGCCGATGCTGCGAAACTTTTGATAGCGAAGTTCGCGACGCTGTTGACCCGTCATCTGATCCAATTCGCTCAGGTTTCTGAGAAGCGCTTCTTTGAGAATCTCAGCCGCTTTTAATGGGTCAGAATGGGCACCTCCGATCGGTTCGGTGAGCAATTCATCGAGAATCCCCAAGCCTTTCAAATCGGCAGCAGTGATTTTTAACGCTTCAGCCGCTTGATGAGCTTTTGACGCATCGCGCCAGAGAATCGCGGCACAGGCCTCGGGCGTGGCGACTGTATAGACCGAATGTTCAAACATCATCAAGCAATCGCCCACACCAATTCCCAATGCTCCACCCGACCCGCCTTCGCCAATCACGGTGCAAATAATGGGCACATCGAGCCGGAACATTTCTCGCAGGTTGTAAGCGATCGCTTCGCCCTGTCCAAGTTCTTCGGCACTCAGCCCTGCATAGGCTCCGGGGGTATCGATAAACGTCAAAATGGGCATTGAGAAGCGATCGGCGTGTTCCATCAGTCGCATGGCTTTGCGATACCCGCCTGGAGATGCCATACCAAAGTTGCGCGTGATGTTGTCTTTGGTATCGCGACCCTTTTGCTGCCCCAACATCATGACGGGTCGCCCGTTGAGACGAGCCACGCCGCCTACCACAGCCGGATCGTCGTAGCCGCCACGATCGCCGTGCAACTCCATCCATTCGTCGCTGATTGCCTGAATGTAGTCAAACGTGCTGGGTCGTCGGGGATGCCTTGCTACTTGCAAGCGTTGGGCTGCCGACAAACTGCTAAAAATTTCTTGACGAAGTTGCACTGCCTTAGCCTCAAGGTGACGAATCTGCTCCGCCACATCCACGTCATTTTCTTCCGCAAGTTCACGAATTTGAGTGATGCGAGATTCTAGCTCTGCGAGAGGCTTTTCAAAATCGAGGAGAATTGGTTTGCGATCGAGAGTCGGCATGGCTGAGAGTCGCTTTACAGTAGGTAAACGGTGTGATCTGCTCAACAAAAGCGTGAAGGTCTCTAGTATCGCACTCAGTGGAGGGCATTCTTCGCGCAAAGAGTGATCACACTTCAGACTAACGAGAAAGCGATGAAGATCACAATCCAACTCTTTAATCTGGCAACCTGGTTTTGGATAGAGGCAAATTAATTTTAGAGAGAGTAAAGCGATCGGATGAAGTCATAGACGATCGCACAGTTTCTAGAGTCGGGCTTAGCTTTGCTTTTTTATCAGACACGAAGCAGAGAGTTCCTTGATAGCGATCGCCCAACCACTGAATCAACTCCGCAATTTTGGGCGGCGCATAAGGGTTGGGATAGTTTTGTGGGAGAAAGCCCGATCGTCCATTGATCACAGGAACACCTGATTTGATGCCAATCCACATCGCAGCCGTTTGTTGAAAGTCAGAAAAGGTATCTGACGGAGAAGGCAAAACGTCTTTTTCTGGAGATGACCACGTTGCATAAAATTTCTGAATGCTGGACTCGACTGGAAATGTGGTTCTAGACATTGAGATATATGCTGCGCTGCAATCGGAACTAATGAGTGTTTGAACTTCAGATTCGGCGGCAAGAAGAGGACTTTTTTCAAAACTGGGGAGGTCAAAACTAATTTGTTCTAGAATCCCGGCTAGACAGATGAGAGCCGCGATCGTGATTCGACTTTTTCGAGTCCGAATCATGGTTTTGATAAACGAATCGAAACATACCAATGTGGCAATTATCAGATAGAAATCAATGACTAATCCGATGCGAGTCACCGAGCGAATCGCCGTTGCCCCTGGAATAATCGTGTATACAATTCGCCAAAGTGACCAATCAGCAACGCTTAACGAAAGGATAAAAAGAATCAACGCAGTCGTGAGACAAACTTTAATCAGTAGTGATCGTTCACGATTAATTGCATTCGCTTGAAAGCGCAAACAATAAATAGAGAATCCCGTTAATAAACTGAATATTATCCCAATAAATAGCTGATGTTCCCACGGCATTGGCAAGTTTTGAAGAATCCCAGGTCGGAGAAAATCCCATAAAGTTCCGGCGGGTGGAAAAAACCAGGACGATAAGCGGGGAAGCATCGTTTCCACTTCTTGAAACGATCGACCTCCAAAAGTATGATTAATTTTTAGATAGGGCAAAAATAGTAAAGTTACGAATAACAACCATGCTAACAAAATGCTTAAAGAAGCCTTCCAATACTGGTTGAAGAACTTAAATAAGCGGAGCGTTAAAAACGAGTCGAAATAGATAGTAACCGGAAACACTATCAACACGCTAAATAAAAATAGCCAGCCTAAATAAATTCCTGAAAGCACATGTAAGTAAGTGAATAGAAAAAATAGCCCAAGCGATCGGATCATAGGATAACGAAAAAAATTCCATAGAAACAGAAACGCGATCGGAGTCAAAAACTGAGTCAGTAACTGCTCGTGATTAATCTGTCCAGTCCTAGGCATTCCAAAGGCAAAAACAAATCCGCCCAATGCCGCGAAAATCGGATTCACCTTTAACTGACGTAACAGAAAAACCAGAGAGAAAAAACTCAGAATTGTCACAACAATCATCCAAACTTGAAAGGATGTCTCTGGTGAGTTAAAGAGTCTAAATAGCCAGTAGATCGGACTGGTTCCCAATAAATTTTCTGTCAGCGCAATCGTATTTTTAATCGGATAGAAAAAGGGCGCTGACCAAAAATCTTTTGTGTAATTTGGGTTAAAAACAAACTGAAAAGAATGCTCTAAAATATAGTTATTTAATCGACTATCAGCCGGATAGCTTTGCATTCTAGAAAACCCACTTAAAAGGATGGGATGGAACATGGCGAGAGTTCCGATCGCGCAAACGATTAAATAGAAGCAAGCAGAAATCGGGAAGCTGAAGTTCATTGCAGGTAAAACCTAATCAGCAACCCAATATAGCCCGTCCGTCACAGAGAACTGCGCAAAAATAAAGACGGATGGATCGATCGATCCGTTTTCGTTATTAATGCCCGTTCATGGTGATTTTTTCTTTATTGACCTGATAGTTTTTAGAAACTCGCCGTTCGGGGTCAACGCCGCTGAAAGTGGGCGGAATCCAAACACGCACGATGAGCAGCACCGCCAACACCATCAAAAACGCACAGGTTGCTAACACTTGAGTCCATTCGACTTCTAAAACTCCACGCACGATCACTTCTCGCAAGACTGACACGATCGCGACTTCGACCGCCACGCCGATCGACACTCGCTGTTCTTGCAAATAAATAATCAGCAGTCGAAATAGCTCAACCAAAATCAGCGAAAACAAAATGTCTGCGGTGACATCTCGAAAATTTAACGGAGGCAGTAGAGAAATAAACATCTCTCTAAGCTGAATCACCATGACGCAAAACAACCCGATGCACAACGAGATAACAATTCCATCTTGAACAGTTTCTAACGCCCGAACTAGATGGCTTCGGCTTAGCGTCTTAATCCAGGAGGGTGAAGAAGATTCTGAAGGCTGCATAAGGAGTGGGTCTCGATCGCGGGACAGATCCATTTAACGATGAGACGAGCTTATTTCACAATACTTAAACCATCAGCCTATTTAATGGTTTCTATCATTAGACTGCTGACTATAAAAAATGGGATAGACATCTTTGCCTACCCCACATCGGTAATTTTGTCTGAAACCTCTAAATCATTTCAGAGGCGGTCTCAACCTGCGCTTGCGCTTGCGGCTGGAACTGGAACAACGAGTACACAACATCTCGACGGATGTTGATCATCATTTCCAAGAACAATTCGTAGCCCTCGCTCTTATATTCGATCAGCGGATCTTTTTGTCCATAGCCCCGCAGACCGACCGACTCACGCAGCGCATCCATTTGCTGAAGGTGTTCCCTCCAAAGAGTATCAATGCGATTGAGAATGAAGAAGCGCTCGGCTTGACGCATTAAACCAGGTTGAAGTTGATCAACCTCGGCTTCCTTCAAATCGTAAGCAATTCGCGCCTGTTCATGCAGGAAGGTTTTGATTTCTCCGATCGTCATGTCTTCTAGCTGATTTGGCTCTAGGTCAGACAGCAGATAGACAAACTCTTTGACTTTGCCCACCAGCTTATCGAGTTCCCACTCTTCGGGCGGCAGATCAACGTTGATGTAGGCGCTCACAATGTCATCCATTGTTTGCTCGGCATATTTAACGACCTGCTCTTTGAGGTCTTGTCCCTCTAGCACCCGACGACGCTCGGCGTAAATGGCACGACGCTGATTATTCATCACTTCGTCATACTCAAACACCTGCTTGCGAATGTCGTAGTAGTAAGTCTCGACTTTCTTTTGAGCACCTTCGAGCGATCGGGTCAACATCCCCGACTCGATCGGCATATCTTCTTCGACGCGGAAGGCATTCATTAAGCCTGCAACCCGATCGCCACCAAAAATCCGCAGCAGGTTATCTTGCAAGCTGAGAAAGAATTTTGTCGAACCGGGGTCGCCTTGTCGTCCTGCCCGTCCGCGCAGTTGATTGTCGATGCGGCGTGACTCGTGACGCTCGGTTCCGATAACGTGTAAGCCTCCGAAGCCAACCACTTCCTCGTGCTCACGATCGGTAAACCCATCATATTCGTGACGAATCAGCCGATAGACTTCTCGCAGTTGTTGAATCACCGGATCGCTGGTCGGCGCTTTTTCTGCCGCCGTTGCAATCTTGTCTTCAGCTTCTAGTTCAGGCAAGCTGCGTTCGCCGTATTGCCTGACGGCTGTAGAAACGGCATCTTTGAGCAGTTGCTCGGTTTCACGAGCTAAATCTGTGGGATAGATGTCAGATTTGACCTTCCAAGTCTTGATCTTTTGACCTGCCCCAAAGCCTTGTCCGCCTCCACGCACATCACCAAAGCCTCTACCGCCGCCGAACTGATCTTCATCTTCGGGCTGCACGATTTTGGGCATAAAATATTCACGAATCTTCAGCCGCGCCATATAGTCGGAGTTGCCACCGAGAATAATGTCGGTGCCGCGCCCTGCCATGTTGGTGGCGATCGTGACTTTGCCCTTTCGTCCTGCTTGAGCAATGATTTCAGATTCTCGCTCGACGTTCTCAGGTTTTGCGTTCAGCAAGTTGTGAGGAACGCCCTGATCTGCCAGCAAGCCAGAGAGCAATTCTGACTTCTCAACGCTAGTAGTGCCGACTAAAACCGGACGACCATCGCGGTGCATCTCAGCGCACTCTTCCGCGATCGCATCCCACTTAGCGTCTTCGGTCTTATACACGACATCCGACACGTCTTTCCGCTTGGTCGAGCGGTTGGTCGGAATGATCGTAACTTCTAGCTTGTAAATTTTCTCAAATTCAGCTTCTTCAGTCTTGGCAGTGCCCGTCATTCCCGCCAGTTTGGGGTAGAGCAGAAAGAAGTTTTGGTAGGTGATCGTCGCCAGCGTTTGAGTCTCGTTTTGAATCTCGACGCGCTCTTTGGCTTCGATCGCTTGGTGCAAGCCATCACTCCAGCGACGACCCGGCATAACTCGACCCGTAAATTCATCGACAATCACCACTTCATCATTGCGAACGATGTAGTTTACGTCTTTGATAAACAATTCTTTACCCTTAATCGCATTGAAAACGTAGTGCGCCCACGGGTCTTCCGGGTCAAAGAGATCGGTGACTTCTAGCAAATTTTCGGCTTCGATAAAGCCTTCATCTGTGAGCAGAATATTGCGCTGTTTTTCGTCTACTTCGTAGTG
The DNA here is from genome assembly GCA_965277365.1 of Phormidesmis sp. Taxonomy (GTDB): domain Bacteria; phylum Cyanobacteriota; class Cyanobacteriia; order Leptolyngbyales; family Leptolyngbyaceae; genus Phormidesmis_A. The sequence goes on from CBDICO010000013.1 coordinate 1,474,192, forward strand.
TTCATCAGGTTTGAGTGCGCTGGCGATCGTGGAGGCTTTCAAATATTTCTCAGTCGGTCGCTCAACCTGCCCTGAAATAATCAACGGAGTTCGGGCTTCGTCAATCAGCACTGAGTCTACTTCGTCAATCACACAATAGTTAAACGGACGCTGCACCACCTCTTCCATTGAGGTTGCCATGTTGTCACGCAGGTAGTCAAACCCTAGCTCACTGTTCGTCGCGTAGGTGATGTCACAGGCGTAGTTTTTTTGACGCTCAGCAGGACTCATGTTTTGCTGAATCAGCCCGACGCTCAAGCCCAAAAAGCGGTGAACTTGACCCATCCATTCAGCGTCACGTCGTGCGAGATAATCGTTGACCGTAACAACGTGAACCCCCTTTCCTGACAGGGCATTCAGATAAGCAGGCAGTGTTGAAACGAGGGTTTTGCCCTCTCCCGTTTTCATCTCGGCGATTTGCCCATTGTTGAGCACCATGCCGCCCAAAAGCTGCACATCAAAGTGGCGCATTCCTAAGACACGGCGACTCGCTTCTCGCACGACTGCAAACGCTTCGGGCAGCAAATCATCCAAGATTTGCTTTTCCTCATTGTCATTTTTTGCCTTGGCGAGCCGTTGCCTAAATTCTGTGGTTTTTGCGGTCAACGCCTCGTCTGAGAGTGCCTGAATTTCATCTTCTAAGAGTTTGATCTCAGTGATGTAGGGTTGATATTTTTTGAGCTTTCGTACGTTGGGATCGCCCAGCAGAGTTTTAAGCATGTCAGGAGGAATAAGACGTTTTTGAATCTTTTGAGATTTTCAGCCGTTTGGGTGAGCATCAAGCCGCTGCCAAACCAGCGAATTCAGCGTATATCAATCCTATCACTCTGAGAGAAAGGGTGAAGGGTGAAGAGCGAAGGGGAAACCCGTACTTTCGATCGTAAAAACAATCTACATCCTCTGCCCCGATTTGAAACGCTTTCTGTCGCTCTTCATTAAGGAGAATTCTCCCATTGAGCGGTCAGACTGCGAAAATTAAATTGACTCGCTCCAGGGTGACAGGTGACACAACTCGAAAGGTTTAACTTTCGGGGTAGGTCTACTTTGGGGTGCAGCACTTTGAAATATTGAGACTCAGACACGCGATAGGGAACATTGGCATCTGCTGCAACCTGACGAGAGAAGGTTTGCAGATAGTTCCATACCAGGTGCCGCGGCGGGTCAATGAGGGGCGTGATTTCAACTCCATAGTGCTGCGAGTCTTGGAGCAAAGTGAGCCAGGTTTGAGTCGGCAAAACTGCTGGAGGAACTCCGATATGGCAGGTCGCACAGTTTTCTAGATAAAGCTCTTGTCCGAACTTGTAGCGATCGGGCACCACATCCACCGTACCGACCACGGCTGAGGGTTGCGGAGCTTCGATCGCCTGTGCCAACCCTAGCCCTAGACACAGGCTCCAAGCCAGCAACAGCAAGACCAACACGATCGGAGACCGTCGGCGCTTGCGGAGTTTAGAGGAGTTTGTTTTGCTACGACGAGAAAATTGAAGCATCGGTTTCAACCATTTAGACATGAACGCTACAGAATCGGTTGCCATCTAGACTCACTATTTCATCTGGATGTTTCTTTGTTCAGGAAAAGAGGCGCGTCATTATTTTGCTGGACGACCAACCTCAATCAGAATAATTGAAATCGTCAATGCTCAGAGTATAAGGTTAGGAATGGTAGGAATGAATTGTCGTCAGATTCAACTGTGCGATCGCCCACAGCAGATCGAGCTTTCGCAACTTCAAGACTTGTTTCAACGGACAGCATTTTGGGCAACTGATCGCAAATCCGAGGAGTTAGCGATCGCGATTCGTCACAGCAACCCCGTAATCTCGGCGTGGGATGGCGATCGGTTAGTCGGATTTGCGAGAGCGACCTCTGACGGCATCTATCGAGCCACCATTTGGGATGTGTTAATTCACCCTGACTATCAAGGGGCAGGGTTAGGACGCAAATTAGTCGAGACGGTGCTGAGTCACCCTCACATGTGTCGAGTCGAGCGAGTTTATTTGATGACGACTCATCAACAGTCGTTTTATCAAAAGATTGGATTTGAGGTCAATTCCACGACGACGATGGTGTTGTTTAATCAACCGATCGAACTGTTGGAGGGGCGGCGATCGATCGAGGTTGAATAGATTGTCTGTGTCAATTATTTGATTTTGAATGTGATGAATGGTGGGTCATGGCACGATCGTCTGAAAGAGAGACGTTCCCCCGAAACGTCTCTACGGGGTTAGTCATTTAGAATTTTTGTCCGAACCCAAACTGGACGCGGCTATCTCCTTGATCGTTTAGCCCAAAATCAGCCCGGATGATTCCTAAGGGCGATTTGAGCCGCACCCCTGCGCCGATGCCAAATCCCGATCCGGGTCTGCCGCGCTCGATGCCCGGTTGTCCCAAGACTGATGCACTCGATCCTAAATCGGAGGCAAAATCGGCAAACACTGCCCCCCCAATAATGCTGTAGATCGGAAACCGATATTCTGCTGAAGCCAAAACATAGCTTCGGGCAATGCCCACATCGCCAGTATCATAGCCTCGAACCGAGTTCGGTCCGCCCAGTGAGTAAGCGTTGTAGGGAGGCAAATCTCCGATCGTAGTGCCGCCCTGCACGTTAAAGGCGAAAGTTTCTGGCTCGTTCTTGGTTTGCAATGTGTTCAAAATATTCACAGGCACATATTGCGTATAGTTTGCCTGAATGCGATTGGCGAGAATGCTGCCACTACCGATCGGCAAAAATTGCTCGGTGCTCAAACTCAAAAAAGAGCCGCTGGTGGGGTCGATCACGTTATCTCGCTTGTCGCGAGTCGCATTGAAGTTGATCGATACCAGATCATCAATGCCCGTGCCGCTAAACGAGAGCGGATTGCCGTTACGATCTCGCCTGACGACATTACCAGTGGCATCGCGAAGACTGACCCGGTTATAGTTCAGCCCTAGTGACCCGTTCCAATCTTGGTCAATCGGACGGTTGACCTCAACGCCCCCGCCAAATCGCCCCTCGCGGACCCGATCGCCATTCGCCAGTTTCACGTTGTCATCAAACACGCGAGATAGCCCTCTGCGCCGAAAAGCATTGACGCTGTAGCCTAGTGTGTCCGGTTCACTAGGACGATAGGGGCTGACAAACCGTCCGTCAAATTGAGCGTCTTTCGTGCCGATCAAGACATTGGTGCTGAGTTGCTGTCCAATTCCTGCAATATTGCGGTCTTGGTAGTTAAGTCCGCCATACAGCCCCAAATCGGTGTTGTAGCCGCCCGTGGCGTTGACAGCACGAGTGCGGGCTTCGGCAACGTTGTAAACCACGATCGTGCGTTTCGCGTCGCCTTCTAAACTGACACGAGCATTCGTAAACAGTCCAGTCTGAACCAGTTTTTGTAAGTCTTGTCTCGCCAGATCGTCTCTAAACACCTGTCCTGGCTTAAGTTGCACCTGCTGTGTAATAAAGCTCTCTTGAGTTCTGCCGCGAATCGGGTTGCCTTTGTCATCAACCAGTCTGCCCTGCTCATCGGTAAAGCGGATCTGCACATCGCTAATCACGCCTTCAGCCACCTCGATCGTCAGCACTCCATCTCGACTGGGCTGCAAGGCGATGACTCTCGCAAGGTTGTAGTTATTTTGGGCATACCACTGGTTAATTTGTCGCACACCTTGATTGAGAGCAGACGGACTGGCGATCGTGCCAATCTGCGAGCGAAAGATATTATTGACCACCGCCAGAGGCAGCGCTTGAGCGTTGACCAACTGCACCGATCGCACCACGATCGGCTGCACTTGAAAGGTGACACTCAAACCATTTGGGTTTTCGCGACTGGTGACGCTGGCAGTGCTGAATAATCCCGTTTCTAAAATCGCCGCCACATCGTCTTGAAGCTGACTTTTACTCGTGCCTCCCCCCAATTGAGTGCGAATGGCGCTGCGGACAATCTGCTGAAGTTCGGGATCTGCGGTGCCCACGATTTGCAGAGCAGTTGCTGTCACGACCAGATCGGACGGGAGCGGGGCTGGATTGGCGATCGGTTTAAGAGTCGAACTCGCAGGAGGGTTAACCGTCGGCGGAGCCAGACTCTTTTCAGGAATCACCCAGGCAGGTTGATTGATTGAGGCGGGTATAGTGGGCTTGACCAAAGCCGTAGGCGCGATCGAAGTGGGCTGTGCAACGTCTAGGGTTGTCGCAGATTGAGGGGTTGTCGCAGTGGGTTGATAGTCTTGATAATAGTGAGCCGTGTCTTGAGCGATCGTCACCGTTGGCTTCGGAGAGGATGAAAACTGCTGAGAGACGATCGTTTCAGGTGGGGCAACGGTTTGAATAGGTGCAGACTCGATCGCGTCAGTCGCTACCCCCACATCAGCAGTTTTCTCAGTCGATGAAGCTTCTGGAATAGCCGCGTTTGCATTTTGGGAGACATCCCACGTAGAAAGAGCGGCGAGGGTGCAGACTGTGACGGTCGAGAGGCGCATAAGGATGAAGGATCGAAGTGAGATATTTATAGTCTGAAATAAATGATTTGGACGTTTAGTTTAATCACTAAACCCATGACTCTGCTTCAAAAATTGGTTAAATCACTTGAAAGAGATCCTCTTAAAGAAATTAGTCAGAGCAGAGTCAAACGATCGGCTTTTCGATTCCAAAAATTTGTTCCACACCAGTCCAATCACGATCGCAAAACCCCGTAGAGACATTTCGGTGAAACGGCTCCCCACCATCAGATAAACCAACCATTCATCGCATTCATTCACAAATTTGGTCTAAATTCGTAATGCTATGAACAGCACAATTAAAACATCCGTAGTAATTCATGAAGAGTGATCCCCGATCGGAGTTCCCTCAGACCACGATCGTCTTCAACCCTGTCTCAATCACCCCCATGAACCCATCTCTCAAATCTCTAGGAGTTGCCCCTAACGCCTGGGCAGTCAATGCAGAAACCGCCGATATCACCCGTCCGCCGTTAGAACCACAGCCGATCGTCGTTGCCACCGACACCAAAACCCTGCATCTCGACCTGGCAAAAGCCGCGATTCTGATCATCGACATGCAGAATGATTTTTGTCACCCTGACGGCTGGCTGGCGCACATTGGAGTCGATGTAAATCCTGCACGAGAGCCGATCGCGCCGCTCCAAAAATTCTTACCCGCCCTGCGAAGTCAACAAGTGCCGATCATTTGGGTCAATTGGGGCAACCGTCCCGATCTGCTCAATATTAGTGCAGCTTCGAGACACGTCTACAATCCGACCGGGGCAGGGGTTGGATTGGGCGATCCATTGCCCAAAAATCAGGCTCCGGTTCTGACCGCAGGCAGTTGGGCGGCGGCGATCGTGGATGAGCTAGAACAAACTCCCACCGATATCTACGTCGATAAGTACCGCATGAGTGGCTTTTGGGACACGCCGCTTGACAGCATTCTCCGCAATTTGGGCAAAACAACGCTCTTTTTTGCTGGAGTCAATGCCGATCAGTGCGTGATGGCAACCCTGCAAGATGCACACTTTTTAGGCTACGACTGTCTCTTAATTAAAGACTGCACGGCGACAACTTCGCCCGAATTTTGTTGGCAAGCCACTTTGTATAATGTGAAACAATGCTTTGGATTTGTAACCGAATCTAAGGCAATTTTAAAGGCGGTCGAACTGTTTTAATTTTCAAGATTTAGGCAGATTGTATCGGAAGTTGCGGATAAGTTAGATATAAGAGGGTGAGATCGGACTATTCGCCGCTTCTGGAGGACATCATGCAAGATGACAGTTGTGTAATCGCCGTAGTCAAGTCTCCGCGAGACTATCAGGCTTATCGCATTAGCCCTCACGACTCCAATCGATTAGCGATCGTGTTCGACCCCGCGATCGCCAATTTCTCGATGACGTTCTGCGTCGAGATTTTTGATATCGGGGGCAAAACGCCGCCCAATCGTCACCAAATGGCGATCGAGATGTTTTTCGTGCTCAAAGGGCAGGGCATCGCGATTTGTGACGGCAAAGAGGAGCCAATTCAGGCGGGTGACAGTCTTCTGGTTCCGCCAACGGGCATTCATGAAGTGAGAAACACTGGTTCTGAGCGTCTGTATGCCCTCTGTTTTATGGTGCCAAACGAGGATTTTGCCGAACTGATTCGCAGTGGCGTTCCGGTTGAGCTAGACGACGAAGATATGGCGGTCTTGCAGCGCACTCCCATTCCTAAGTTGTCTCATGTTTGAAGTGTTGCCCAAACGAACTCACTCAATGCACACTCGCGACGGGGTACGGCTTGATGCAGATGTTTACTATCCCAAAGCAGACGGCACGGTTCCGGTGCTGCTGATGCGACAGCCCTATGGACGCGCGATCGCTTCTACGATCGTCTATGCCCATCCGATTTGGTATGCAGCACATGGTTACATTGTTGTCATTCAAGACGTGCGGGGTCGGGGCACCTCTGAAGGAGAGTTTCGACTCTTTGAGAATGAGATTGAAGACGGCTATGACACCGTAAACTGGGCGGCAACGCTTCCGGGCAGCAGTGGCGGGGTCGGCATGTATGGATTTTCTTATCAAGGAATGACTCAACTCTATGCGGCAGTGAAGCGTCCTGCTGCCCTCAAAGCCCTGTGTCCTGCCATGTTGGGCTATGACCTCTATCACGATTGGGCGTATGAAGGCGGCGCGTTTTGTCTCCAGGCAAATTTGGGATGGGCGATTCAAGTTGCGGCAGAAACAGCACGACTTAAAGGCGACGAAGCGGCATTTCTGGCACTCTCGAATGCAGCGCGAAATTTACCCTTGCACGATACTATGCCTACCCGCCCCAACATCATGAGCGAGTTAGCAGCCGATTCGTTTTATCACGATTGGCTCGATCGTCCCGACTCTGATCCCTATTGGCAACGGCTATCTCCTAAAACTTATCTCCCAGAATTTGATCTGCCGATGCTGCACATTGGCGGCTGGTTTGACACCTTTATGCGTGGCACCTTGAATTTATATCAGGCGATGAGTCACAGCCAACATCCCCAACATCTGCTAGTCGGAGCGTGGGCGCATTTGCCCTGGGGACGAAAAGTGGGGGCTGTTGATTATGGTTCAGACGCGACGAGTGTGTGCGATCGTGCTCAGATTCGCTGGTTTGACCAATTTCTCAAAGGCATTGACACTGGATTACTTGATGAACCTCCCCTTAAATTATTTGAGATGGGAAGTAATGAATGGCGATCGTTTGACGAATTTCCCAATTCTCCCAAAACATCCTATTTTCTCACCAGCACAGGGCTTGCTGGCATTCGCGATTCTGATGGGAAACTCACCCGCGATCGGGGTGCTTCCTCTATAGATGTCTTGGTTCATGACCCTTGGCGACCTATCCCCGCGCTGGGAGGTCACGCTTCTGCCCCGTCTGGCTCGTTCGATCGTGCCGCTCTCGACTGATCGCAGTGATGTTCTCACCTACACGTCTAAACCGTTGTCTGAAGCAGCTGCACTTGCTCGGCACCGTCATCGTAGAGCTTGGCTGCACGGCTGATACACCCAGTTTTGATCTGTCTGCGGTGCTGTCAGAAGTCCGCCCAAATGGAGGAGTTTATAACGTTACTCAAGGATATTTACGAGTCGATTCTGGCAAGACTCAGTCATTGAGAATCATTCTTCAGCCGATCTGCATTCAGATTCAGACCGGAAGTGCGATTCGATTAAGTGTCAGTGGAGCCTGTTTTCCTGCCTATCCCGTCAATCTCGGAACCGGAACTTTGCCCAGAGAAGGACACGCGATCGAGGCTCAAATTATCACCGTGACCCTGCACACCAGAAGCTCTCAAGTTTTATTACCTGTGTCGCAAAAATAGACCACTTGCAAAAGTCCTTCCCTCACCCTAGATCCCTCTCCCACATTTGGGAGAGCGACTTTGAAGTCTGGCTTTCCTTCTCCCAAGCTTAGGGAAGAAGTTGGGGATGGGGGCAGGGACTTTTGCAAGAAGTTTAATGATTAAGGGAACGAATTTATTTTCTCTGATTTCAATTTAAATGATGGCTCAATCGATCTTCAAGGGACGACATCGTTTGCCGAAGATTGTCTAACTGCATAATGTTCAGTGTTCGCAGATGCTGCCGCTACTCTTCAGGTTGGCTCAACCCTTAAGAGGGGTTCAGTTTGCTGGATAGGAATTTCAATCACAAATTCGGTTCCCTGTCCAAGCGTGGAGGTGCAATGCAAATGTCCTTTGTGTCGTTCGGTGACAATTTGGTAACTGATTGCCAGCCCCATGCCCGTTCCTTTGCCTACCGCTTTAGTGGTAAAGAAGGGGTCAAAAATGCGGGACTGTATCGCTTCTGGAATGCCGAAACCGTTGTCGGCAATGCGGATCTGGATGTGGTGATTGTCAACAACTTCGGTGTGAATGGAAATAGTGGGCTGTCTGGATTGATCGCCTGTCAACAGTTTTTCATCGGACATCGATGTTTCTTCCAATGCCTCGATCGCGTTATTAAGAAGATTCATAAATACCTGATTCAACTGTCCGGCGTAACATTCCACCATTGGCAGTTGACCATACGCTTTCACCACTTGAATGGCGTGCTGAGTCGCTTTTGCTTGCAGGCGGCTTTGCAAAATCATCAGGGTGCAATCAATGCCTTCGTGGATATCGACCCCTTTGACTTCAGCTTCATCCAGTCGAGAGAATATTCGTAACGATTGTACAATTTCTCGAATTCGCTGCGTGCCCACCTGCATCGACTCCAAAAGTTTAGGAAAATCCTGAATGACAAACGCCACATCGATCGACTCCACTAACGCTTGAATAGGGGCAGGGGGATGAGGCAGATGCTCTTGATAAAGGTGTAGAAGTTCCAACAGTTCCTGAGCGTATCGGTTAGCGTGACTAACATTGCCGTGAATGAAACTGACTGGATTGTTGATTTCGTGAGCGATGCCAGCCACCAGTTGTCCTAGACTCGACATCTTTTCGCTTTGCACCAGTTGCAGTTGCGCCTGATTCAGTTTGGTTAAGGTCTGGTTTAACAAGTCAACCTGCGCCTGGGTCTGACTATAAAGCCGTGCCTGAGTGACCGCGATCGCGAGTTGATCAGAAACTGCTTGCAGCAAATCGTAGTCTTCTGGGCTTAAGGCACCGTTGTGAAGTCCGATTAGAAAACCCGTCTGTCCATCCTGCGCAGGATTGGCTAACGCAAAATATGATCCGGCGGTCAGCTCTAAAGGGGCATAGTCTGAAAGCCTGACTGGCTTAAGCTGTAGAGTGCTACCGCTTTTTAGAGAGTCTGCTAAATCGCCTTGGGCACTGGTTTGAAACTCAAGCAACTGATCATTGTCTTCGGAATCTTCAGACGGACGAGAGTCGCCCAGCAGAGTCAGGGTTTGCGTCACTGGATTGTAGGAACCTAGAAACACGCGTTGTAGATCTAGCAGGGTGCTTAATTCTGTGACAGTGGTTTGCACGATGGTGGATAAATCCAGCGATTCCCGAATGCGGGTGGTCAAGCGATTGAGTAAAGCTTCCTGATCAGCCCGTAGACGAGTCTGTTCGTAGGTTTGCACAGAGTGCCATGCTCCGGCGATCGTCAGCAGCAGCACCAACCCCAGAGTGCCTGCCAGCACATTTAAGGCTCCCAACGGTGACTCAATCGTTTGGTGCGGAACCACCAGTGCCACCGACCAATTAGCTTCTGTTAAAGGAACATACGCAATATATTGCCAAGTGCCGTCCAGTTGAATCAGCCGAATCCCTTCATGACGACTAACCATTTCTTGAGCAATGGCAGCAAACGCTGGATTCCCTGATTGCAGTAAGTTCGGACCCGGATTTTCTGGAGTGCTGATCATCGCTGGATTGGGATGGGCAATTAAAAAGCCCTCCGAACTCAAGGCAAATGCATAACCTCCCAAGTCATGCTGCATTTCGTTGACCACTTGCACCACTCGGTTAACCCGAATGGCTTCTCCAACGACTCCCACAGGTTTGAGGCTAGAAGGAGCAGTGATGGGAGCACCCACAAAAACTTTGGCAACCTTAGCAGTTCGGCTCATGATTGGATCAGAGACAGACACCTCGCCGCCGATGCTTTTCATAAACCACACGCGATCGCCAATGTTTCCGGTCGCTTTGACCGCGTTGGTGTTGGCATAGGAGCCATCTGGTCGAGCCAGCGTGAGTTGATCAAAATCCTGTTGCCGCTTCACCTCTGCTTTAAAGTATGGTTCAACCACTGACCAGTTCATCGTGCGAGTGATTGGGCTGTTCGCTAGGACGGTGACTTCAGCTTTGCGACTTGCCAACCACTGATCGATGTCTCCACCCCCTTGATGAGCTTCTAAGAGTGCCTGCTTTTTGAGGTTGTCCAAAATAATGGTTCGCACCACCTGATAGCTGCCTAGCGCGATCGCACTCACCGCAACCGTTAACCCAAGGAGGAGAGATCGCACCAGAAAACGCCGCGATCGCACCATCTGACGATGGTTCTTTTGCTTTTCGCGCCTAACGCTCTGAAGCCAGTGCCGAAAGAAATTCTGCTTTGCTGGCGAATCGTTGCCGTGAGCGGTGGTGCTCAGTGCACTATCGACCTGTCCGTCTGGAAGAATCACTCGGTCTTTGCTCCTTGTAGTCAATGGATGGATAGCCAATACATGGTGCTCTTAAAGTCATTAAAGACAATCTAGTGAGACCGTTCAGTAAACAGGCTCAATTAAAGTCAACCCGTGGGGGTGGGTTCCGGCTCCGCTCAACCCGCTAGGAGTTCTGACTTTGAGGGTTGAGCGCAGCCGAAACGTGTCTGACCGTTGATTCTATACCTACTTAGCTAGACGACAAAGTATGACTTTTTAATCAGGGTTCCCTATCGCTAGGGTCGAACTTCAAGCGTCAAGGAAGTTCATCTTCATGCATAATTGATTTGGCTGAATGACTCCCCAATTTTGCTCAACAAGCGAAGCGATGACTAGAAAATGACCGGTGAATGGAATCAGCAAAGAGGGCAATGGGTCTTAAGCGAAATTCATCGAAATAATCTTTGGAGTGAGCGCCTGAAACAACGAGATTGACACAGATTGGTGGTCACGCTAAGAAATCTGCAACACAACTGTTTGATTAACCCTCTCAACGTGCTCTAAGATCTCGTAGGAGCAAATCTCGACTGCGATTGGCAGAAATCATGGATACTGACACACTATGAAAAAGTGGTGACCCGATCGCGATGAAGCAACTGACCGTCAAAATTGCCCACCTGCCCGACGATTGGGAACCCATTCGGATGATTCGCATTGCGGTGTTTCAGCAAGAACAGGGAGTCGATACAGCTTTAGAATTCGATGGAAAAGATGACGAAGCGGTGCAGTTTTTAGCGTATCTAGACGATCGCCCTGTTGGAACGGCTCGACTTCGCTTCCTCAATCAATCTACAGCAAAGATAGAACGCCTTGCCGTTTTAGCAGATGCCCGAAAACAGGGAGTGGGTCAGCAGATTATGAGCGCAGTGATCGAGTTTTTAAGTGAAAAAAATATATCAGAAATCCGTATTCATGCCCAAGAGCTTGTAAAAGAGTTTTATCAGACATTGGGGTTTGAGGTCGAGGGCGATCGCTTTCAAGAAGCGGGCATTCCTCATCTGAAAATGAGTAAACGATTAGGGTTAATCAGTGGGCGCAACGAAACCAGATTGGATTAGGGGATTGCCGATTTTGGGGCTGATCTGGCTCACCGAAGCGGTAATCGATCGGACTTGGTTTGCGATCGACCAATCCGTTCCCAGTTGGGATCAAGCTGAATATCTCACTGGAGCGATGAACTACTGGCGAGTCTTGCAATCTCCTGAGTGGTTTTCTCAAGATTGGTGGGCAACGTTTTGGACGCTATCCTCTAAAATTCCACCGTTGGTCTACATTTCGACAACCCCATTTCTAGCAATTTTTGGTGCTGGAGTTGAGCAGTCTACGCTCGTCAATCTATTTTATGGGGCGATCTTGCTTGGCTCAGTTTATGGGTTGGGAGTACGTCTGTTTGATGTTCAAGTTGGTCTATGGGCAGCCGCTCTTTGTCTTTTATTTCCAGAACTCTATAGAATTCGCTTAGATTTTTTGATCGACTATCCGTTAGTCGCCATGATCACGTTAAGCATTTTCACTCTGACGATGTGGGCAATCAGCGATCGAGCTTCAACCCTAGCCGATCAGCATTTTATCAAATCCGAAACCGATTTTAACTTTCATTCATTTACGCCTCAATGGGCTCATTCCTGGCTGTGGTCAATCGCCTTCGGAATCTCGTTTGGCTTATCATTATTAACCAAGCAAACAACACTATTATTTCTAACCGTACCGATTATTTGGTTAAGCATTACCTTCCTCTGGCAAAAAGCATGGATAAAGCTGACTCAACTCCTGTTAAGTTTAGTGATCGCGCTCTCGATCTGCCTCCCGTGGTATCGCATCAACTGGCTTTTGATCTTAACGTCCGGTAAACGCGCCACGATCGACGCTGCGATCGCTGAAGGAGATCCGCCCCTTAACACGCTTGATGCTTGGATTTTTTATCTTAAACTGCTGCCTTCTCTCGTATCGTATCCCTTGCTGCTAGTAGGATTAGTCGGGCTAGTGCTGTATTGGAGGCGATCAGTAATTCGAGGAGAATGGTTTGTCTCAGGCGGTCGGCTGCGGCAGAAAATAGACTACGGTGGATTACGAAAAAAAGGCTATCGACAAACCATCTATCGCAATTGGTGGCGATCGCTAAGGTGGCTGACGATCGTTCTAGTAGGCGGTTATTTATTGAGTTCGCTCAACGTCAACAAAGACGATCGTTACATCACGCCTTTACTCCCTATATTGGCAGTGCTGATAGCGCAGGGATTGGTGCTATTTCCCGATCGGCTACGGGGCTTTCGCTGGGGTGCCGTTGGGTTGTCAACGCTGCTGATGATCTTGAGTCTGATGCCGATCGAGTGGATTCCTAAAGCCCTGTCAGAAAGCAATTCTCATCGCGCAATGCTGGCAGAAGACTGGCATCATGCAGACGTAATTGATTACGTGATTCGCACCGATCCTTATCTCCGCACCACGCTAGGAGTATTGCCGTCTCTTTCTAGCTTGAATCAACATAATCTCAACTACTTTGGAGCACTGCGAAACTTTCAGGTTTATGGGCGACAAGTTGGCACAAACTTGAAGCAAGTCGAACAAGACGCTCGATCGCTCTCCTGGTTTGTGACAAAAAGCGGCGATCAGGGATCAATTCGCCAAGCGACTGCTCAAACAGCATTAATGCGAACGATCGTCCAAGATCCAGATCTCCAGTTAAAAAAAACCTGGTCACTCCCCGACCAAAGCACCCTTTACCTCTATCGTCGTCAGGTTCCCACCTTGCAAGTTCAACCACTCGGATTAGGAGGTCAGCCCGTCCGTCTAGAGCAGGTGCGAGTTCCCAATCAGGCAGCACCCGGGAAACCGTTACCCGTCACTTATCGCTGGTCTGGCTCTTGGCAGCAGATGCGATCGGGCTTGGTGCTTCTTACCTGGAGCCGAGCCGACAATGGAGCAGGAAATCGCTGGCTGCATGACCACGCAATCGCATTGGGAATGCTGCAACCCACTGCAGGAGAGGACACAACTCAGTTTCAAATTGTTGAACGACTTGCCATGTTGCCCCCCGCTAATGCCACAGGAACCTATAGCCTGACAGCAACCTACCTCAATCAGCAAACAGGCGAGACTTACAGAATTCCAGTGCCGGAGGTAAGGTTAAAGATTGATGCCCAAGCGATCGTGATTCCAGAAACATCGATTGATCTGGTTACGAGACTGCGATCGCTCTCCACCCTGATGCCTGAAGGAGTCAGCTCTCTGAGTCACATTTTTGAGCAAATCAGCAGCATCAATCAATATGATCCGACTCAAAATTATGCAATTCAGGCATATCAATCGTCTGCCTATCGACTTCAGCAAGAGCCGAATAACCTTGCGTTTGCCTACAATCTGGCATTAGCCGACGTGTTGAGCCGCAAAGTCAATCGGGCGATCGCTGCCTTTCAAAGAGTCACTCAACTCGACTCAAAGAATCCTCATGCCTATGCCTATCTTGCCTTTGTCAATCTCTATGACTTCCGCCCTAAAGCGGCTCAAACTGCTCTATATTCTGCGTTAGCGCTCAATCCCAATCTGCCAGAATTGCACGCTCTGAATGGTGTCGCTGCCCTCATGCAGGGCAATTTGGTGCAAGCTTGGCAAGAAGCGAAGGCGTTTAAACGGCTCATGTGAGTTTTCCACTGCGTAGACTAGATTTCATAGAAAATCACTGAGAGAAGAATTTTGCAAGTAGCTTTCGTCTGTTCAGTACAGTTGATTCATTATCTTGCACGATTTCTATCCAAGAGACTTTAAAAGTGATATTAACCTTGATTTCTCAACGACATATACTTTTTTTGATTGGCTAGATGGAATCGAAACTTTAGCAGCCGAGAAAGCCACGATCGGAGTTACAAAACTCAAGTTCTTTTGCTTCTTCACTTGCAGCGCTTGTTTCATCGCTTGCTCAAGAAAGTTTTTCTCAAATGGATAAGTCGTCTTTCCCATCCGCCGATATAGCTGGTTTCCATCGGTTGTCACTTCACCGCGATGAGACTTAACATCGATCACATAAGCTTTGTTTCGAGGAGAGATACAAACAATGTCAGCATCTCCTAATCTACCCCCTAAACGCAAACCATATTCAACTTGCCAGCCCTCTTGCTCTAGCTGAATCATCTCTTGGGCAGTATCTTCCTCTCCTTTAGCACCTTGATCAGCATGATTAGCTCGTTTCCACAAAAAAATACCTTCTATCACCAATCCTAAAGCAAGAATCACGCAGACTGCATAGAGGATGAGAAGCCAGTTTAAAGAGAGTTGCGGCTGAGAAGAATTGAGAGAGAGCGGCTTTAAAATACTCTCGAAAGCCTTGGCTGCAAAAAATGGAAGGAAGATGATGAACCCGGCTGTGGCAAAGTAATTTATAGCCCTCATTCGTCTTTTTACTGCCAGCTCACGAATATTTTGTCCAGCTTGACGGCTTGATTTTGGCATTGATCTTCAATTCAAGGGGCTGATAAGGCTCCTATAAGATTACCCACAATGACTTTGCAAGCTACGATCGTTGAGCGGTAAGTCACTTCCTACAGCACTATGAGCTTTGTTTGCCTACCCCGATTCAGGGACAGTGATTGCTGATTATCGCGTTCTATCTCTGTTGATGCCATGCCCAGACTCAACTCCCAAAACAGATTTCAGACATTCTTTCACGAATGTGTTTGAGATATTTTGTGAGCACGATCGAGACAATGGGAATTGCTAAACAAAAAAACGCGCTCACAACGAGTAAGCGCGCTAATAATGCTCTATCTTAAATGAGATGTTAGCGAAAGATGGATTTTTCTTAACGCGCTCGATGATTCAAGTCGTTAAGCTCCCAAAAGGATTGCACTAAAGCTACCCGAATTGGTAATCACATGTTGAGCATTTGAAATGGCTGTGGTGCCGCCAGGACCAGAACTAGAACCAGTTTGCAAAACTGAGAGTTCTTGTGCGAACTGAGTAGCCGTGATTGATAAGTCTAATCCACCTTCTAGATCATGGGCTTCGGTAGCAACTTCTAGATAGCTGAGTTCAGAGATAATCATGATGGTTTCCTTGATAATTGGATGTTTTGTTTATTAACAACTCTGTTTAAGCTGTTATGTATAAGGTATCTCTTCAATTTTGTGAGTAGGGCATTCCTTGCTGTTTATGTAGCCAATGTGGCTGAGATATTTTAGAAGACGTTTGAGAAGGTATAGCCCTACGCAAATACTTTAGGACAAGAGGCTTAAGCCCCTTGTTGCTTTGACCGCACCACAGCGTCCTCATGCAATTCTGTAGTGCTATATCTGAGACGTATTTAATGTCTTCTTTGCTTTAATGTCACTCCGCCCAAAATTCAGTTCAGCACAGGTGAATGCTATGCGCGATCGCGTCTCAAACATTCTCTAGACTGCGCCAGAGATACCAGGACGCGATCGTGCGATAGGGTTGCCAGACTTTTCCTAATTCCTCGATCGCGGCTTTGTTGGGAAGATTCGACCATTGATAAGCTCGACGAATGCTTGTCCGAATACCTAAGTCATCGACAGGCAACACATCCCAACGATGCAGCCGGAAAATCAGCATCATCTGCACTGTCCAGCGTCCGATGCCCTTCACTTGAGTCAAGGTTTGAATGATCGCTTCGTCGTCGATCGTCTCTAGGTCGGTCAGGGTGGGCAACCCATTAAGAACGTTGTCTGCTAAATCTCGCATGTAGAGAACTTTAGACCGCGAAAGCCCGACTCTGCGCAGGTCTTCGTCTGCTGTGTCTAAAATCGCCTGAGCGGTTGGCAACCCCGAATAAAGAGTGAGAAAGCGACGATGAATGGCGCTGGCTGCTTTGGTTGAGAGTTGCTGTGAAATGATCGATCGTGACAGTGAATATAATAAGTCTCCGGGATGCTGCGTCTGATCTAACGTGCAGTCACCGACTCGATCGATGACCGCCGCCAAAATGGGATCGGATTGTTTGAGAGCAGAGACGGCGATCGAGTAATCTGATTTCATCGAGTTTTGACCCAAAAAACTGACTTTACAGGTCGCTGAATGGGGTTTCCAGCCTTATCTAGCTTGCCATAAATCGTTTTGCCTTGATAGTAAAGTGCCGAAGAACTGCCGCCATCCAGATTTATTGCCGTTTCAACGCCCAGGCTTTTCATTAACTCTGCTAACTCTGATAGTGACGCTCCAGAGTTGGTGACATCAGGAGTTTGAGCCACCATGACCCAGATGATGGTGTGGTCATGGGTTAGCCCGATCGCGGTTCTCGCGTTGGGCTGATCGCTGCCTAGTGCGTCGCGTCCTTTGGTGCGATCGACAAATCCTTCTGCTTGATCTGTCCGATTGGGCAGCAAACGAGGACCCCCGCCCAAAGCACTCAGCGATCGACACCCTGCCGGAATTGGGTCTTGATGTTGACGAATCTGATAGGAGATCGTGTCTCCACATTGATACGATCGGAACTCGCTGCGGTTCAAAATCTTGTTGAGATAAGGCACCAGATCTGGATTTCGCATCAAGCGATCGTTCTGGCGAGGGTCTGCGATCACTTGCCCGTTGAGCACTACAAAAGACGTAGACTGGCGATTTTCTGGGTCGAAAAATCCGCCATTGATAGCAGCGATCGCGCCGTCTCGTTTTACAAAACTTTCTAGCGGTTCGGTGCTGGTTGACAAGGCAGGAGACACCCGAAATTGTCCCGTCGGAATCGATAAAATATGAGCTATTCCGTGGGCAAGGTTGCGAGATGTATAGCTGATGACTGGCTTAGATTTAGTGATTGCTGATGAGCGATCGGCGAAGGCAGAATGCCAGAAAGCGTGGAAACTGAAGAACACCAGCGATCCCAAGCCAATGCACCCTAAAACAATTTGCCAAGGTTTTGCCATTTTGCAAGTTTAGTGCAAAAGGCGAAAATGGGTTATCCCGATTTTGTTTTTGAATATGAGAGATTGTTGGTCATGGCACGATCGGCGGAGACGTTCCACCGGAACGTCTCTACAGAGTTGTTAGATTTACCGTCTGTTGCAAGGGTGATCGCGGACGCAAGCTTTATAGAACCCATTTGACATCTTTTCGCGTGATACTTGGCTTTGAATAAGCCGTTACTCTGCGATCAACGGTAGAACCTGCTTAGAAAAACTGTTTTCTACCAGAAAATGGAGAAAACCAGCTATCTGAGGCTTTCGGTTTCAGGATCAGATCTCAAATGGGTTCTATAGAGCTTTTTATCCATTTGTGCCCATTCGGTAGAGTCCTCAAAAGCACTCGGCTCAAAAATAACTTGACGCTTCACTCTAGATCATCCAAATTGACTTTAATAAGAGTTGATGAGCATTGCTTGACATTTTCAACCGCTTGCAACAGCCATGCCCGATTCGCGTCAGAAGCCAGCAGATAATCTATTTCACCCGACCAGAGACCACGATTTCGATTTTTTGATCTTGAAAGGTCGCCTTAATCCTTCTAGAAAATTCTGATCAAGTTCGTTGGCATTTAAGCGATCAACAATCTGCATTATTCCTCTTTTGTCGGGTGAAACCTTCAGATTTGCTAATCCAATCCTCCACTCAGCGACTCATTACTAGACTGCCATCAATTCGTTTTCGACGATCGACACATTTCCATAAAGATGAGTCAAAATATCGCGTCCTTGTCGAGTCAGCTTTAAGTAGTAAATGCCATCTCGAATATAGGGATAGACCACCTTGCGATAAAAAGTGGGATAGCTCGATCGTAAGTCTCTCGGATGATGATAGCCCAATGCCTGACTGGTTCCGGTCTCTTCTAACTCATAAAACAGATCGGGCAATTTTTCTAAATAACACGGATCACTCAATTGCCCAATCAAATCAGCCGCCCTTACCAAACCCGGATAATTTGCCGTGTCTTGATAAAGCGGGTCATTTGGAAACGGGAAGCGAGTCAACTCAATATTGAGCTTGATTGCCTCCACATCAATGAGTGGATGATCACCCAAATGGTCTTCGATAAACTGTTTGCCTCGATCGACGTGATAAGGTGCAAGACTTGCATCGGTAGAATTTAGAGGCAAAAAGACTGTTTCATCTCCGATTCCGGTTGCATAGCGGCAGCGATCGTCGATGCGATCGTGCTGACAAATCCCGCGCACATAGCCAATGTCGTGACACACGAGTGCCAAAATCGCCTGCACCCAGTCTTGACACGAAATTTTTCCCTCAAGGAGATACTTTCCGCGCAACATCTCTTGCCCGGTCGCCGTCACTAAAATCGTGTGCTCAACATTGTGATAGGGCATATCACTCAGCGCGATCGCGTTCAACGCCAAAGTTGCAGTTTGACCGATTAAATCGAGATAGCCTGGTTGACAGCCATCATAAATGTGGTGACAGACGGTTTGCAGATGCTCAACACAATATTGAATTTTTGCAGATTGAGAGTGAATCATAATCTACGGCTCGTCACTAACTTGCTTGGAGGGAGGTTTTTAGACAACAGAGACACAGAGGAGCGGGGTTAGCCTACGTTGCCTCCGATCGAGAAGTGCAATAAAGGGCAACTTATCAAACAGAGACAAGGTGATCGATCGGGTCTGCTTTACATTTGCCCTGAGCGCAGCGCAGATTGTGGCGTTTGACAGGCTGCTTGCTCGTCAACAGAACATGATTCAGTAGTAAAGAGAATTTTAAGAGGGTGCGCGGCTTCTATTGAGAGACAGCCTACCTCTAATGCTTTGTAAATCAATTTAGAAATTAAAGACATCACACCAGCGACTAGGTACAAATACGACTTAGGTCTACCTCAAGTTAGTCTCAAAATATGCAGAACTTGTGGAGTGAGACGTATTAGGTGAATTAAATCAATGTAAGAATTACATCGGTCTAAAGGCAGATTTTTCTCTGGTATCTATCATATTCAAACGCTGCCAATCTCAAACTAGGTAAACAAGACTCAATCGCCACCGTCTGCCTTTGCCTGCTCAAGTGCTTGCGTTGCCGATCGATATAATGTTTGCAGGTCAGCACCATCTTGGGGATATCCTGCGACACCTGCACTAAACGCCACTTCAAACGAGTGAGCGCTTACAGACGTTAAAGCGTGCTCATGAAGCACTTTCAACACGTCAGTCATCCGTTTGGTGGCGATCGAGTGAGGAGTGTTTCCCATCCCGATCACAAACGTTTCATCTCCCCAATAGTCAATCACATCAGTTGCCCGAAATCGAGTCCGCAGGAGTTCTCCACAGTGATGAATGACTTGACTTTTGATCTGAGAGTGCTGGCGATCGAGGGTCTGCTGAGGAGCCTCTAAATTGAGAATAGCGAGGGAGAACGATCGGGCTTCTTGTTTCGCTAACTCTAAAGACTCATCCAAGTCTTGAAGCGACTGAGCACGATTTGCTACACAAAGCTCTGCAAAATTGCGAACGATCGAACTGGCGGCAGCATTTAAGAGAGATGGCTGTGCACCAGAAACATCATCATCAGATAACAGTTCGGGGGGCTGCTTTGCGTTCAGAATCTGCACTTCTTGTCTGAGTGCCTGCACGAGTTGGCAAAAGGTGGGAATCTGACCGGGCTGCACGTCTACCGTAAGGAGCGTTTCAATTTTTTGCGCCAACCGTGAGCCTTGTTCTGAGCCAAACATCCCCAGCGATCCAGAAAGCTTGTGAGCATTTTGCTCGGCAGACAATCGCAGCGCTGGACTCAGTTGGCTAGTTTGCAAGGCAAGGCTAGCTTGCTCGATCACGGTGGCACGCTGACTGAGTTGGTCGCGAATATCTTGCCAAATATCAGTCACTTCTGCTTCAATCTGGGCGACAGAAGGATTGGAAAGTCTTTTGGGGTCTGCGGTTTGTGTTTTGAGTCTTTCAGCTTTTCGGAGGCGATAGCCGATTCCATAAATGGTCTCGATCGGATCTCCAACGACTCCAGCAGTTTTGAGTTTGTGTCGCAACCCCTTAACGTGAGAGCGAATGGTGTCTTCGGCAGGGGGAGTTTCAAGTGACCAGAGATGATCGATTAAAGCACTCGAACTATAGACGCGCTGAGGGTTGCGAAGGAGCAGTTCAAGCAGACTATATTCTTTGGGTGTGAGTCGCAGCAGTTTCGATTCACAAGTGACTTCACACGTGCTGGGATCGAGATTCAGGTTTCCCCAGGTCAGCAGAGGCGGTAAAGAAGACCCGGCTCGACGCAGTAAGGCGCGAATGCGGGCTAGTAGCTCTTGCAGATCAAACGGTTTAACTACATAGTCATCTGCCCCGGCATCTAACCCTTGCACCTTGTTAGTGCTGGTATCTTGAGCCGTCAACAATAGAATTAGCGTCTGGTTGCCCTGCGATCGTAATCGCCGACATAAACTAATGCCGTCGAGTTGGGGAAGCAAGACATCAAGCAACATCAAATCGTAGCTAAACAATTCTGCGAGTTCCCAGCCTTTTAAGCCATCAATCGCGTGATCTACTACATAATGCTGGTCATTGAGGGCTTTGATGAGGGGAGTCGCAATGAGCTGATCGTCTTCGACTAAGAGAATCCGCATGGCGTAAATGATTCTGTAGGAAGCTTACTGATAAGGATGTGTCTATAAATGCAACCCAACAGGAACACTAGTCCTTATTGTAAGGGAAATTACTGAGCAAGTAAATCTTATCGTGAGAAAAATGTATCCTTATCCTTGCTCAAATCAACAGTCGTGCCAAACTGGGCAAGGCTTCTCCATAAGTCGGGTGAATGTGAACTGCTTGCTCTAGAAGTTGCCAGGTTGCTCCTGCCTCCATGAGATCTAGGAACACATGCACAATTTCAGCCGCTTCATAGCCGACCAGCGTTGCACCCAAGATTTTATCGGTGTCGTGGTCAATCACCAGTTGATAAAATCCTAAGTCGTGTCCCCACTCGATCGCGCGTGCAATTTGAGACATGGACAGTTTTACAGATCGAGCGTTGATGCCTGCTTGCTGTGCCTGACCAAGCGTCATGCCGACTCGTCCAACTTGAGGCTCGGTGTAAACGGCATAGCCGAGAACCCGATCGTGGCGGGTGCGTTCGCCTCCAGACAAAATCGCTTTTAAGCGGCGATAGTCTTCCCAGGAAACATGGGTAAAGGCTGGCTGGTTTGCCACATCTCCGATCGCGTAAACACCCTCACAGGCCGTATGAAAGTGGTCATCAATTTTGACATAGCCGCGATCGTCTAGCTCGACTCCGGTTGCTGCCGTGTTGAGGGTTTGAGTATTGGGTTTGCGTCCGGTCACGACTAACAAGGCTTCTGCTTCAAGATGATCGCCATTACTCAACGTCAGGGTGAATAAGTCGTTTGCATACTCCACGTTCTCGACGGTGACGTTGAAATGAAGCTGCACTCCGTCTTGTTCTAATGCCGTAGCCAGAACCTCGCTGACTTCAGATTCCTCACGATCGAGCACCCGATCGCCGCGCACAATGATCTGAGTCTGACTGCCTAACCGTGCGAGTCCTTGTCCCAGTTCTAAGCCGATGTATCCACCCCCGATTACTAACAAACGTGGGGGCAAGGTTTGCAAATCAAAGAAATTGCGGTTCGTGAGATAGGGCGTGTTTGCCAGTCCGGAAATATTAGGAATTAAGGCAGAGGTGCCCGTGTTGATGATGACGATCGGAGCTTGCACTTCTAAGTCGCCACCTCTTACCGATCGAGGTGCGGTAAACGAGGCTTCTGCACAGACGATTCTTACACCCGCCGATTCCAATCGGGTTCTAACCCCTTGATGAAAGCTATCTCGAATGCTGCGAACTCGCTGCATCACTGCTGGAAAATCAACTGTGACTTGAGCATGAATTCCTAACTTTTCTGCTTGTCGTGCCCGACCTGCTGCATGAGCCGCCGCCAAAAATGCTTTTGAGGGAGTGCAGCCATAGTTGATACAGCTTCCTCCCAAGGCATCGCGCTCAAAGATCACCACATTGCGTCCTTCTTTTGCAAAATCACTGGCAAGCGGAATTCCGCCCTGACCACTGCCGATCACAATCACGTCTGCGGTTTCCATTTGGCGCGCCCTCTTAATAGGATTTGGGGTTTTAGATCAGACTCTTACTATACAGAAATCGCCCCTAGCTCTTGCAGCAACGGCATCCAGTTAACGGCATTGCGGGTTTCTAGAATTTGTCCATTGGCAACGCGATAAATGCTGATTCCTGTTAGGGTTACTGTCCGATTAGTTGGAGAAACGCCTGCAAAGGTGCCTGTGTGAGTCAGCGCTCCTGTCCAGCGAGCAACCACTTGATCTCCGATCGCGACCAAATCATCAAGCGTAAAGTGGGCATTGCTAAACGCACTACCTGCCCCACAAATGTCTTCCCGCGCCCCTTCACGCCCTCGTCCTGGTGGATTGTGACCGTAATCTAGATAGTCAGGAGCAATGATTTCGTCAATAACTTCGTCACGTCCCTGATTAAACATCTCTTCATAAAAGCGGCGCACGACTGCTTTATTATCTTCTTCGACCGACATTGCTAATTTTCTCTCAGAGTCAAGAACAGCGTCTTAAATTTGCCAATCTCTCTTCTAGGGAGATTAAAAACGTGACTCGTCTTTTTAAAGGAGTGAATTTCAGGAATTAAATATTTGTCATCGCGTTCACATCCGATCGCTGCCCTAACTGAAGGGCATACAGATTGGCATAAATACCCTGTTGATCAACCAGTTCGGCGTGAGTGCCATGTTCTACGATCGCGCCCTGCTGAACCACTAACACCTGAGCAGCTTGAGTCACGGTGCTGAGACGGTGAGCAATCACAAAACTGGTGCGCCCTGCAAGCAGTCGAGCGATCGCAGATTGTACTAGAGCTTCGGTGCGGGTGTCGATGCTGCTGGTAGCTTCGTCAAGAATCAGAATGCGCGGATTGATCAACACGGCGCGGGCGATGCTCATCAACTGTCGTTGCCCCTGGCTAAGGGTGGCTCCTCGTTCGCCTAGCAGGGTTGCATATCCTTGAGGAAGAGCAGTAATGAACTCGTGAACATTTGCCACTTGAGCCGCCGCCTCAATCTCGGCTTGCGTCGCATGGGGATTGCCAAACGCAATGTTCTCGGCAACGCTGCCGCTAAATAAAACGGTGTCTTGTAAAACGATGCCAATTTGACGACGCAAACTAGCTTGAGTCACTGTGCGAACGTCGATGCCATCGATTTTGACAGCTCCTCCAGTCACGTCATAAAAGCGCAAAATTAAATTGATAATCGTGCTTTTTCCAGCTCCGGTCGGTCCGACGAGGGCGATCATTTGTCCAGGTTTAGCGTGGAGAGACACCTCATTCAACACGCGCTGATTGGAGGTGTAGCCAAACGTCACCGTCTCGAAAGTGACTTCTCCGTGCATAGGCGGCATCTCGATCGCGTCGATCGCGTCTTGAAGCTTCGACGGCTCATCCAATAGCAGAAAGATCCGCTCTAGCCCCGCAAAAGCAGACTGAGCTTGCGTATAGAACTGACTGAGAATCTGAATCGGTCGAAAAAACTGCTGAACGTAGAGCAAAAATGCGGTGACAACGCCAACCGTTGCGGCACCTGTTACTGCTAAATAGCCACCATACGCCAACACACCCGCAGTTGCTAGAGTATTCAGAAAATCGATCGAGGGGAGAAACGCTGCGGTGATTGCGACTGCTTCAATATTTGCATCGCGATTGGCAGCGTTAAGTTGTTCAAATTCTTCAATGTTTAGAGACACCCGATTAAAGGCTTGTGCCTCTCGAACGCTACCAATATCTTCTTCTAACTTCGTAGATAGCTCTCCGATCGTTTGCCGCGTTACCCGAAATCGCGTTCTTGCCCATCGTGCAAACAACCCCGTTGTAAAAATCATTAACGGGACGACTAAATTACTCAACAGCCCCAGTTGCAGATTGATGAACAACATCGCGATGATAATACCGACGATGCTAAACAAGTTTCCCAACATCTGAGCGATCGTTTGTCCAAATGCTTGATTAACCGTGCTGACATCATTCAGCAAACGGCTCATCAGATCTCCCGCTTCACTCTGATCAAAAAAGCTCAACGGCAGACTTTGAATTTTGACGAAAATATCTTGCCGCAGTTGAGCCAGCAGTCGCTGCATAATCCAACCGACGCGCAAAATCTGCCCCCGAATTGCTAAAACTCCTAGCAAATAGATCAGTGCCAAGATTCCTAACATCAGCAACAGTCCAGGCAGGTTGCCTTGAACGATCAGATGATCGATCGACCAGCCGATTAAAAAAGGTCCGATCGCTTGAGTGGCTGCCCCGATCGACACTAAACTTAACGCGATCGGCACCTCTTTTCGATAGGGTCGCAGATAGCGCGAAAACCGTTTCAGCGTCGAGATCTGCTGACGTGGTTTCTCATCAGGTGCAGCGATAGAACCTCTCATGTCGTCTCCTCAATCGGTCGTTGGCTTCTCTCAGAGTAATGCCAAACCTGGTTTAGAGAGCACGATCAAAAGGCTGCTGAATGAATGACTAGATAGCTTTCTCAAAAATGATTCTTACCAACGGAACTAAGTTCCTAAGGTAAATATAAACATTAGTTAATTTTTATAAAGATTTGTGATAATGTATCCCTAAAGAACAGGAATGTAACCCACGAACATTCTGCCTTATCCTTAAATCAGTTGAAAACTTAGTGAGGCAATCCTCCGCATGGCAATTACTATTGATTCTGCCCGTGGTATTTTCCCCGGAACCCTTTCGGCTGATGCAGTGCCAGCGTTGACAGCGCGATTTAATCAACTCAGCGCTGAAGATCAACTAGCGTGGACGTGGTTTGCTTTCTTAGAAATGGGCAAAACTGTCACGGTTGCGGCTCCAGGTGCAGCCAATATGCAGTTTGCTGAAGAGACCCTGAACCAAGTCAAGAAAATGACCTTTGAGGAGCAAACTCAGGTGATGTGCGACTTGGCAAACAATGCAGACACCCCGATCTGCCGCACCTATGCCACCTGGTCGCCTAACATTAAGCTAGGTTTTTGGAATCAGCTTGGGGAATGGATGGAGCAAGGTGCAGTCGCGCCCATTCCGGCTGGCTACAAGCTCTCAGCTAACGCAAACGCCGTGCTGGAAACCCTCAAATCCTTGGATCAAGGGCAACAGATCACCGTCCTGCGGAACTCGGTTGTAGACATGGGCTTTGATGCCGGGAAACTCGGCGGCTACACCCGAATTTCTGAACCTGTGGTCGCGCCCAAAGAACTGTCTCAGCGCACTAAAGTTACCATTCAAGGTCTCGACAACCCCACTGTGTTGAGCTACATGAACAACTTGAATGCTAACGACTTTGATGAGCTAATCAAGCTATTCGTCCCGGATGGCGCGTTGCAACCTCCCTTTCAGAAACCGATCGTTGGTAAAGATGCCATCATGCGGTTCTTCCGAGAAGAATGCCAGAACCTCAGTTTGCTCCCAGAGCGCGGTGTTGCTGAACCCGCAGAAGATGGCTACACCCAAGTGAAAGTCACAGGCAAGGTTCAGACTCCGTGGTTTGGTGCGGCTGTGGGTATGAATATGGCGTGGCGGTTTTTGATCAACCCTGAAGGCAAGATCTTCTTTGTCGCCATTGACTTGTTGGCATCTCCTAAAGAGCTTTTAAATCTGGTGCGCTAGGAAGAGCAAACGAGTCGATCGGGTGAGCGCTCTCTTAGCTAAGAGCGCTCAATTACTTTGAGCAAACGCAACAATCCCAACCCATTAAAATCGCACAAGTTTTAGATTGAATTATGCAAGTGAGTGACGCTGAGTGGACTGATATTGAGAAAAACATAGCTCGAGCTGCTTTTGATAAAGCTTATAAACGAGAAGTTGAGGCGTTGCTAAGACACGTTCGAGAGGAGGCAAGCACGATCGTAGAGTTAGAGAATCTCTGGCAGTTACACGATTTCTTGAGTGCTAAACGATTTGGAATTGAGGGCAAGTACGATTACCAATATGCAGGTCTGCTCTTTGTCTTTGCCGGATTGATTAAGGAGGGCTGGCTTCAGCTAAACGAATTGGAAGGACTGAATAAAGACAAATTATCGAAGGTCGCTGTTTTGTCACGGATGTAGTTTAGTGTCACTCAGTCTTCTCTTCCAGCGTTTCATTTTTCGTTTATACGGCAACGTTCGATCGCTTCACCTGAGATTCTAAAATTGCTCCATAAAGCGGACTTGTTACCATTAATTCATCGTGGGTGCCTTGAGCAACTAATTGCCCTTTATCCATTAACAGAATGCGATCGGCGTTTTGCACCGTGCTGATGCGTTGAGCAATCACAAACGCTGTGCAGGTTTTGCGTCGCATCAAATCGTCTAATGCAGCTTGAATCTGAGAGGCTGTTTGAGCATCAACTGCCGAAGTGCTGTCATCGAGAATTAAAATTCGATAATCGGTTAAAAGGGTTCTAGCGATCGCGATGCGTTGTTTTTGTCCGCCCGATAGTCCGACTCCGCGCTCTCCAACGGGGGTGTCATAGCTATCGGGCAAACTGCTGATAAAGTCGTGAATTTGGGCAGTTTTTGCCACCTCAATCACCTGGTCTAGAGGTGCGTCAGGCGCAGCATAGGCAATGTTTTCGCGAATGGTGCCTGCAAATAGAGTAGTGGACTGAAAAACAATCCCGATGCGCGATCGTAAACTCGCTAATGTGAAATCTCGCACGTCTCGCCCATCAATTCTCACTGACCCCGATCGCACATCATAAAAGCGCGGAATCAAATTCATAATCGTGCTTTTTCCTGAACCTGTCATGCCCAAAATGGCGATCAGTTCGTTGGGTTTGGTTTCAAAAGAGACTCCTTTAAGAGCTTCGGTTGTTGCACCCGGATAGCGAAATGAGACGTGCTCGAAGGTGATTCTGCCGCCGCATCGGTCAAATGGGACAGCACCAGGACGATCGCGGATGTCAATTTCAGCATCGACGACTTCATAAACCCGTTCAGCAGAAGCAGCAGCTTGAGCAATCGCGGGAGCCGCAAATCCGATCAGCAAAATGGGCTGGAGAATAAACAATAGATAGGAGTTAAACGCGACTAATTCTCCGATCGAGAACCGTTTGCCAATCACTTCTGCGCCGCCATAGCCGACAACTGCCAGCGTGATTAAATTACTCAACAAAAAGATGATCGGAAACGTACCCCGAATGGCACGAATCGTTTTCATGTTTGCAATCACTAATTCATCGTTGAGCGTGGTGTAGCGCGATAACTCTGCCGATTCTCGCACAAACGCTTTGACAACTCGCACCCCAATTAAGTTCTCTTGCAGCACCGCATTTAAGTCACCTAATTGTTCTTGCACCTGCCCAAATAGACTGCTGTTTTTGGTGAAAAATTGTGCTAACAGCCAACCCGCGATCGGCACAACGGTTAACGTGATTAGGGCTAATTGCCAATTCATGATCAGCAGAATCGTGGAGATCGTCACCAGCGTCACAACCGAACCCAAAACTTGAATAAAACTGGTGCCCACAAACGTCCGAATTTGTTCGACATCGTTAGTGACGCGCGTCAACAGTTGCGAAGTTTGCGCCTGGTCGTGATAGCTAAAACTGAGATTCTGAATTTTGCTAAAAATCTGATTGCGTAGTCGATAGGCAACTCCTTGCGAGGCAGCTTCTGCCCAAAAACTTTGCCCAAAGTTAAATAAGCCTCGTGCGATCGCCGCGACTACCATCCACCCAGCACTTTGCAGGGCGATCGACAAGTTTTTGGGAGTGATGCCTTGGTCGATGCCCCAGCGAAAGAGTTGCGGCGTGATGGCGTTGGCGACGGTCAGCAGCAGCAAGCTGACAAATGCCCCGATCGCCGCAAATCGATACGCCTTTAAGCTGGTCAAAACGCGTCGAAGCGAGATCATAGGCGAAGCATCATCGGATGTGTGGGAATGATTCATAGTATTTATAGGACGGGACTTTAGCGTTAACGAGTCACCTTTCAAGTCAGCGATACTGAATAATTTTTACTATCCTCCTAACGTTCGTTATAGTGTAATCAATTTGTTTAGACAATCAATTATGAAGGGATACTCTTGATTAACTCAGATCAGCTTTAAAATGCGCTCTTAAAGAGGCTGTAAACTATCTACCAATGCTGAAACGGCTCCTGGCACTTGCCCTGTGCCGGTCTCTGTCGCAACAATCAAAATCATGGCGACATCTTTCGGTAGCTGACGCACCAAAATCACTCCGCTGACTGGCTGGCTCTTTCCAGCGATCGTTAAGCTCCCCGTCCAATCTAATTTGATGCCACTTGGAATGGCTTGCCACTGCCCTACTTGGAAGCCTTCCCCCTGCTGAAAGGCGGTTTGGGCAATTTTCGCTAAAGCATCATTCACAAAAGTGGCATTGTCATTTTGCAGCGCGAGTTCACCCTGCGATCGCACCAAAACGGTGTAGGCTAAATTCCCGTCGCTCGACTCAATCAACGCCGAACCCGCCAGTGGACTCACAGCGTAGTCTTTGAGAATGGCAATCTTAAACCGTCCGTTGGGGTCTTTATAGTCACCGCTCACAGGCGATGGGGGCGCGAGTGAAGCAGGCACGATCGGCACCACGGGAACCGGAGAAATAGGCGCAAGCGGCACCGTGGGAATTGCGGGAACGATCGTAGCTGAAGGCGTAGGGGACGCGCTAGCGGTCGGACGAACTTTAGGAGTCGCCGTAGGTGGCGTTGCCTGCCTCTCCGGCAACGCCGTGGGAATTGCGATCGGCGGTTCTGCCTGCGCCACTGTGGGAGCTAAATGCCCAGTGATTTGCCCAACGGCGGTAAAGCCGATAAACGCCGCGAATGCTAGCCCAATTAACCAGTTTCGATTTAATCTCATTGTTCTCAAGTGTCCGATCGACGCTTATTATCTGCCCAAAATTGTTGGATTGTTCGACGCAAACACACCCGCGACACAGCCGATCATTAATGTCGCTAACGTCGCTGCCCACAGTGCTTTCCAGCCTAACTCGCTCAGATCTCTGCGGCGAGTAGGAATTAGACTCACAAATCCTCCCACAAAGATGCCGACGGCGGGGAGATGGGCGAAGCCACAGACGGCATAGCTGATGATTAAGAGAGCACGATTGCTAATCGCTCCTCTGTCCGCTAAAACCGCTAACTGTTGATATACCGGAATTTCGGTTTCGAGCAATCTGCGCCCAATCAGCACTGAAGACTGCCAAAGCTCTTGCCAGTTGAGCGAAATGCCCGTTAAAAACGTCAACGGCAAAAACAACGCGCCGACAATATTTTGCAGGGTCACGACTTCAAAGATTAGACCGAGGCGACGAATGAATAGATTATTGCTCTGCGCCAGCGATGCGAGATTGCCAAAAAACAGATTGACGAGGGCAACTAATCCTAAAACGGCGATTAGAAGAGCGGCGATCGAGATCGCGAGTTTCACCCCATCCATTGCGCCCGTGATGATGCTTTCCATAGCATTTGTTTCGGGTTCAGCATCTTCCGGTGACTCTTCTGGCAAACTCCCCCAGGTTTTCGGAACCTCGGTTTCTGGCACCAGCAGTTTAGATACTACAAAGCAAGCCGGAATCGCCATGATCGAAGCTGAAATCAAATGCCCACTAATGTTGGGAAAAGCGGGACGGAGTAGCTGTGCGTAAAGCGCTAAAACGGTTGAAGCAATGCTGCCATAGCAAGCAGTGAGAACGGCACACAGCTCGCTGCGAGTCATGTCGGCTAAAAACGGGCGGACGACCAAAGCCGCTTCGATGCCGACAAAAATATTGGTTGCGCCACTCAACGCTTCTGCCCCGCTCAAGCCCATTGTGCGACGAAACAGCTTGGCAAAAATATTGACGATCGGTTGAATCAATCGCAAATGATAAAACAGCGACATCAATGCCGAAAAGAAAATCACCGACGGCAACGCCCGAAATGCAAAGACGTAGCCCAGGTTGAGATTATCAGGGCTGAGACGATCGCCTGCCACAGGCACATAAGGAGGAGTGACGGCTCTCGCGATCCAGCGTCCTGCCAAGATGGGACCGGGCACCCGATTGGGTTCGGGCACGAGCAGAGAGCCAAAGATAAACCGTGCTCCTGTTTCGGTGGCATCTAAGATTGCGTTTACACCATCGCTCAGCACTTGAATAAAAGTCCGGGTTCCTGGGAAAGAGAAGACGAGCAGACCTAACACAAGCTGTAAGCCAATGCCCCAGATAATCACCTTCCAGGGAATGATGCGGCGATTTTCAGACCCTAACCAGGCGATGCCACAGAGCGCAAAGATGCCGACAAAAGACAAAAGATTTAACCAGGTCATTATAACTATCGACCCAAAAGGTCATTGAATCTGATTTCTAGCAAGTGTATCAACATTCGGATCGAGTCTTGCAGAACATTCACGGTTGAGAGGTTGGTTTATCGGAGCCTTCCCTCATTTTTGTCTTCAGCATTTGCCAAGCTGCGAGTGCTTCAGGGTTTGACGAAACGCCCTTTTGCATCAACACGACCCCATCTTGAACTTGAAGAACTCCATAGGTTCCGTCAGCCAAAATTCTTTCTAAAACGGGGAGCGTTGCCTGTAAGCT
Organism: Phormidesmis sp.; assembly: GCA_965277365.1. GTDB lineage: Bacteria > Cyanobacteriota > Cyanobacteriia > Leptolyngbyales > Leptolyngbyaceae > Phormidesmis_A. The sequence goes on from CBDICO010000013.1 coordinate 1,505,306, forward strand.
CGCCTTACTATCGGCAAATGCTTTTTGATATTCCTGCATCTGCCACAAATCAGCAACGGCATAATCGACAGTGATGATTTCCCTGCGATCGTCTCGAATTTGCAGAGTCGGCAGTCGCACGATCGCTCGACGACTCGACAACTGAGGAATAAGATGAGTCGTGGTCGAAACACTAGCACCATCAGGAACATTACGAATCACCTGACGAATCTGGTTCGCGTGCTCCCACTGGCGCGTAATCGGCACAAACACCCACGGGCGAATGGAATCGGGAATAATAAAAGACAATGCCCGATTGGGATTATTAATCACCGTAAACACTAAAGACAACGCAATGCAAACACCCCAAAAGCGGCGCAACTTGGGCTTAAAGGCGTTTGGATGATGGGACCACCAAAGAATGGCTCCATAAAACACACCGGGAACGACCGCTACCGCGTATCGCAGATTGATCGCCAGCGCTGACTTGCCTGACTGTGCCAGCAGCGCGAGTAGCGGAAATCCGGCGATCGTCCAGGCAGACGCTGAGAGGGCAGGCACAAACGCCAACGGCAACCAGTGCGCTGCGAGGTAGCTGAGACGACGATCGAGCGGCAAAAACAAGCTAGACAGCAGCACAATCGGCTTTGTCATCATTCCCCAAAGCACCTGCATTGAGGTCGGATTTGGGCTATCTACAAACTGCCTAAACCGATGCGCCAAATACAATCGTGAGCTGTCTTCAGAGATGCGCGGCAGAATTGCGTTTGTGACAAATGCCACATAGCTAAAACTGATTAAACATACTGCTAACCCAATCCAAGGGTGCCGCCGACTGAGAATCAGATAAACTCCAATCCCAAACAAGATAATTCCTGCATCTTCTCGAAGCCCCAACACCAACAGCGCACAGAGCCAAAACCATCCCCAGCGCTGTTTTTCTAACGCCAGCAGGCAACCAAACGTAAACAAAGGAATTTGACACTGCTCATAAAAGTTAGCTAATGTCGGAGCAATCACTGCGATCGCGCCATAATAGCTGCCCACAATCCACAGCGATAGCTGCGACGAGAGATAGTGTCGAGCCAGAGCATACAACACAAGCCCACCTAGCGTCATTAACGCTACCTGCAACACAATTAGCGTCGCTGGATGGGGAGATAACGCGTAGAGCGGCATCCACAGCAGAAAATCTAAGACAAAGTGTTGCCCTAAATGCAAAAAAGAAACTGTAGGAATCACACCATCTTCAAGAGAGGCAATCGAGTTTGCAGACGTTAGAGAACTCTGAAACCAATTACCCCGCAAAGTATTCCAAAAGAGCTGATTAAATAACCCCTGATCATAGGAGGTATAGAAAGTTAAATAGCGGTGCAGCCCGATCGCTAAAACACCCGTAAAGAAAGTTAACGCGAGTAGAATCGCTCTCTGCAAGCCCAATTGATGCTTACCTAGAATGAGATAAGAACGCATATTCATCAATAAAAGATTGGTAGAAGCGATAGATCTAAAATACTATAAAAGCGTTCGGTTAAGCATTTAAGGGGCTTTAGAAGCCGGAGACTTTGTAGGTTTAGCGGTCTTAGTTAGACACGACAGGAGCGGAAGGCACCGGAAGCGGTTTCGGCGTAGATGCTTTTGCCGGAACCGTCGCAGGTGAAGGCGAAATCGAAGGGGCAGCCCTGGGAGCAGTGACCGCAGGTGACTGACCTACTGCCTAAAATACTAGCGCTACCTGTGTCATAAAATCCGGCGAGGCGATCATTATGGTCGCCAACGTGCCCACAAAGAGCGCTTTCCATCCCAGTTCTGAGATATCTTTGCGACGAGACGGAATCAGCGCGATCGTGCCGCCCACAAAAATGCCCACCGATGCTAGGTGAGCAAACCCAGACAGGGCATAGCTGATGATTAAAACCGCCCGATCTCTGATAGGATTTAGCGGACGAGCGGCAGCGATCGCCAATGCTTGATAAGGTGGAATCGCGGTTTCGAGCAGTCTCCGTCCGATAATCACCGATGATTCCCACAACTCATTCCATTCTAGAGAAACTCCCGTCAAAAACGTCAACGGCAGGAACAACGCACCTTCAATATTCGCCAGTGTGACAATGCTAAAGAACTGACCAATCACACCGTGAATTCCCGCTAAGCTGGCAAAGATTTGATTCACAAGAGAAACTAAGCCCAAAATTAGGATCAGGACGGCGGCGATCGACACTGACATTTTCACCCCCTCTAAGGCACCGACGATTGCCGCGTCTAGGGGGCTGACTCGCTCGATCGGTTCGCCCCCGATATCTCTAGATGGATCTTCATCGCCGTCTCCCTCAACTGGAATGCCTCCTGCCGTTAGCGGAATCTCAGTTTCGGACACCAAAATCTTAGACAATACAAAACAAGCCGGAATCGCAATCACCGAAGCTGAAAACAAATGCCCCAGAATGTTGGGAAAGACGGGACGCAAAAAGCTAACATAAATTGCCAGCGTCGATGAAGCCGCCGTCCCAAAGCAGCCCGACAAAATCGCACAGAGTTCGCTGCGAGTCATCTTGGCAAGAAAAGGCTTGACGACGATCGCCGCCTCAATGCCCACAAAAATATTCGCCGCCCCGCTCAACGCCTCAGCCCCACTCAACCGCATCGTCGTATAGAATGCTTTCGCAAACAAATTGGTGGCAACCTGAATCACGCCGATGTTGTAGAGCAACGCCATCAATCCAGAGAAAAAGATCACCGTCGGCAAGGCTCGGAACGCAAAGATATAACCGAGGTTGATATCAGCAGGTCGAGTTGGCAACGGAACAATGTTTTTGCCGAAAACAAAACTTGCTCCGGTATCTGCGGCAAGAAGCACTCCATCTAGTAAGTTACTAAAGACTTGCAGAGCCTCTCTCGTGAAGGGCAACCAAAGAACTAGCACTCCCAGCACAAGCTGCATTAGAATGCCCATACTGACCACTCGCCAGGGAAACACTCTAGGGCAACGGTTTTCAGAAAAAATCCACGCGATCGCGCTCAGACCAAAGATGCCAAGAAACGAGACAAGATTGAGGAGACTCATAGAGATGAATCCTTAAGCGAGGGCGAAATGTTCTCCAACATTATACTTAAGGTGATGAACGTCACTAAGACGATACCTAAAAACGGCTCGATCGACACACATAATTATCGCGATCGCCATCGCCCAAAATTGGTAAGTCTCCACTTCAGCAGGTCATAATAGGCAGAGTCGCCTTCATTCGTTGCTTCATGGACGCTTTTAATCCAACCGCTCCGACCTGGACTGAGCCTGCCATCCACGCTCACGAGTTTCATTGTCCCAATTGTCACAAGTCTTGCATCGAAGCAAACCACGTTTGGATTAATCGCCGAGCGCCCGTCTTTTCAGAAGACTATCGCAAAAAGTGGCAAGAGTTTTATCAATGCCTGTGTGGGCAAGTCTGGTGGGCATGGAGCAACGATCGTCCTCCATCAGAGTTGCCTGAGCGCGATCGCCCGGTGATAGATGTTTTCAACCCGTTTGACGACCTTTGAGAATTGAACAATTGAACTGACTCGACGATTGCTCCTCATGCAATGCGACAATAAATCCGTCCCTCTCGATCGGAGCCTCGACCCTCATGTGGCGTGTGACTGTCTACTGTTCTGCTGATAGCTGGCGCATTCATGCTATTGCTTTTAAAGAAATCACCGCCAAATATCCTAATAAGCTGCTCTCTAGTAAGAAGATGAAAGACAATGAGCGGCGGATTATGGAGTTTCAAATAGAGGATGTGAATGATGCTGAATCGTTTCAAGACGAATGTTTAACGCTTGAAGGATTTACCGCACAGTTTGAGTCGTTATAGTTTCATGGCAAAGCAGCGATCGGATCTCAAAATTCTGCTTCTACAAATCCGCAATGACACGATCACTCGCTTAGAAGAGCTAGACGAATTCGCGCGGTATGGTCGCTTAGAGGCACAGCAGTTCTCAGTCTTGGATGTCTTTGCCACGCCTGACTTTAGCCCCACTCAAATCGAGGGCTATGACGCGCTATTTATCGGCGGTTCCAGCGATGCGTCGGTCACTCAGCCAAAGCTATATCCGTTTGTCGAGCCGACCAAACAACTCATCATTCACTGTCTCAACGAAAGCATTCCCGTCTTCGCCTCTTGCTTCGGATTTCAGGCGGCGATCGCAGCATTAGGCGGCAGCGTCATCGTCGATAAGCCCAACATGGAAATGGGCACCTATCCTCTCTGGCTCACCGAGAATGCCGCGAGTGATCTGCTCTTTCACGATGTCCCGAATGGGTTTTTAGCAATCTCTGGGCACAAAGAACGCGCTGTTTTAATGCCAAAAGATGCGATTTTATTAGCGTATTCTGATCTGTGCCCCTATCACGCCTTCAAAATTGCCAACAAACCCTTTTACGGCTTCCAGTTTCATCCCGAAGTGGATGCCAAAGATTTAGCCATTCGCATCAGCCGCTATCAAGATCGATATTTAGACGATCGGGATCTGCTCGATCGCATCCTCAACAGTTTGCAAGACACCCCGATCGCCAATCAACTCATCGAAAAGTTTGTCGATCGCATTCTATTAGCCCACTAAAAAAGGGGCACTCAAGCTGGGCACCCCTACAAATGCCAAAGCTGGCTGAATCTTACGCTCCGACCGATTCTTTGGCAGCGTACATTGCCTCAACCGTGATTTCGGATAGGTTGCGATCGCGCGCAAACTTCTCGGTGTTTCGCTTGATCTTGCCGCGCACAAATCCAGGAATTTTGTTTAACTCCAGTTGCGCTTCCTTCGTCCAGTTCATATCAGAGTCGGCAGACATGCCCCGCGTAATCACTTCTTTAGTGTCATGTCCACCAAAGATCTCCAGCAAGTGATCTTCCATGCCCAAGGTGAAGGAATTATAGACCAAATCAGCCACCTGGTTGGTGCCTTCATACCCTAAGAACGGCTTGTATCCGATCGGGAAATCTTGAACGTGAATCGGAGCCGAAATCACCCCGCACGGAATTCGTAATCGCTTACCGACATGACGTTCCATTTGAGTCCCGAAGATTGCCGAAGGTTCGATGCGGGCGATCGCGTCTGCAATTGCGCCATTATCGTCACTGATCAACACTTCATCACAATATTCACTCACCTGATCGCGAAACCACTTCTCATCAGCTTTGCAATAGGTTCCTGCCATGACGACATGAATGCCCATCTCACGGGACAAAATCTTGGTCATTGCTGCCGCGTGAGTGTTGTCACCAAAGACTACGGCTTTCTTGCCCGTGAGATTTTGGCAGTCAATCGATCGTGAGAACCAAGCCGCTTGAGACACATACAGGGTTTGATTTTCGATAAACTCTTCGTAGTTTACATCGCCACCCTGAGCATTCACCACTTCTTGAATTTTGCGAATGCAGCGCGCTGTCTCAACCACACCCATCGGCGTGATATCGACATACGGCATCCCAAACTCTTCTTTTAAGAATTCTGCGGTCATCAAGCCAATTTCTCGGTAAGGCACCAAGTTAAACCAGGCTCTCGGCAAATTCTTTAGTTCCAGAACCGAAGCCCCTTCAGGAATCACCGCATTGACTTCAACGCCGATGTCTGCCATCAAGCGCTTCAACTCAATGCAGTCGTGTTGATTATGAAACCCTAGAGACGAAATGCCAATGATGTTGACTGACGGCTTCTCGGTCTTGCCTTCGGGCAGTTGCCCCTTCTTTTTCGCCTTCGCAATGTAATACTGAACAATCTGCTGGAGAGTACGATCGGCAGCTTGCAGTTCTGTAAACCGATAGTGATTCACGTCTGCCAGCAGCACATCACACTTCGTGTCGATCTGCGCCCGTTGCACAAAGTTCGCCAGATCTTCCTGCAAAATACTGGAGGTGCAGGTTGGGGTCAGCACAATCAAATCCGGCGTTTCTTCCGTGTCTTTACGAGTGATGTTGTCCACCACTTTCTCTTGAGAGCCACGAGCCAACACATTGCGATCGACCGAGCTAATCGTCACCGGAGTAAAGTTACGATCGCGCTCTAACATCGATCGCATGACGTTGAAATAGTCATCTCCGATCGGGGCGTGCATGATGGCATGGACGTTTTTAAAAGAACTGGAAATGCGAAGAGTGCCAATGTGAGCCGGACCTGCATACATCCAGTAAGCCAATTTCATACGGTGTCTCCCTTATCTGATCTAAATTCTGTAGGATGGGGTGTAGAAAGGATTGTCCCCATCGTTTTGTCCTCAATCATCGTTGGGGTTTGTTGCTTTCTGATTGTCTCAAAGATGATGCGTTTGCGGGCGATCAATGAGCGCGATCAATTTCTACAAATTAGAGTGGTAGAAATTGCCCAAGCCCCCGTCCAGACTACACTATAGCGACTTAGACTGAAGAAAAAGGCAGGAGAGATCGCAATGATTCTTATTGCTTTGTGCTATTCTGCAAAAGCCTATGAAGAGGGAACTCCAGGCTGGTTACTGTCAGCAAAAATGACGAATTCTACAACGGGTTCAATGATGCTCCGAGTCTCTTAAATCCTGAGTTCAAATGTTGCTTCTATCACCGCTCGTCAAACACCGACGCAGTTGTTTAGCAATCTCTGGTTCCATTGGCTTACACTTGACGCTGGTCACTTTTAATCTACCCAGTTGGCAATGTCCGATCCGCTCTAGCCTAGGAATTCCCTGTCCGGGCTGCGGACTGTCGCGTGCGATGGCAGCGATCGCTCACGGAGACTGGCAACGAGCGATGACCATTCATGCCTTTGCTCCGATCGCAGTCATCGTTCTGGCAATCTTGATGGTAGCGGCATTCCTCCCAAAATCTGCTCGAATCCAGCTTGGAAATCGCCTAGAGAAAATAGAACGTCAAAGCGAAATCACCGCACTACTACTCAGTACTTCCCTACTATATTGGCTCGTCAGACTGTTATTTTTTACTAGCGACCTCTACCGTTTAGTGATGTAACGTGCTTTAGTGTCGATCTAAAGAACATCAAGGAGAATGTATAAATGAATGCTTCGTCAGGGCTAATGTCTTTGGTCGGGTTGATTGCAATCGTCGCAGCCATCACGAGTCTAGTTTGCCTTGTGCTCGTGCTGATCAAACTGTTTCCAGACAAAGGAGTTGGGTGGGGGATCTTTGGAATCTTTTGCGGGATTTACACTTTTATTTGGGGTTGGCAAAATGCCGAGGAGCATAACCTCAAAAACGTGATGATCTTTTGGACTGCCGCTTTCGCTGCAAATGTGCTTCTGAGAATATTGGTTGTGCCTACCCATCGTTAGGGTCGATCGTTCTACATTCATCAACTCTTGGATATTTAAAACTCTGAATTTTAGGTATCCACAGTCGCACGTCTCCAAAGGAAACTCTAAAATTCTGGCTCTTAAAACCAATACTTAGAGCAAGGTAGCAATTGCCAACAATTTGGTTGTGGTCAGTTGTTCCACCTGTCATCAGAGTAATAATGTCATCGTCATATTCGCTTCTATAATCCGCTTTCTCCTCCAGTTCTAAACACTCCTCTGGGGTGTAGCGCTTTTCTTGAAGAGGCTCGTGCGCTAAAACTGTTTGAGTAGTCATAAAAATCACTCTTCAGAGTTTTTGTTCTGACGATGCAATTTTAACGAACTCATAAAAAAGTGGTGCCTACCAGACTCCAGACAAAATCAGGAGAATCGTAGACACCCAGATCGAGATGAATAAAGATCTCTTAGAACAGACCAAGCGTTAGCGCTTGGCTCACTGGGAAGGCTGCCCCAATTCCCAACCACAGCGTCACAACCGCACCAAACAGAAAAACTGCGGTAGCGACCGGACGACGGAACGGGTTTTGAAATTTGTTCACATTTTCAATGAACGGGACAATCAGCAAGCCCAAAGGCACAGAACCCATCAGCACCACACCCAGCAGTTTGTTAGGTGCAACCCGCAGGATGTTGAACACAGGATAGAGATACCACTCTGGCAAGATTTCCAGAGGCGTTGCAAAAGGGTTTGCAGGTTCGCCGATCGAAGCGGGGTCAAGCACGGCTAAACCGACGCAAAGAGCGATCGTTCCCAAAATCACCACTGGGAAGATATAAAGCAAGTCGTTGGGCCAGGCAGGTTCACCGTAATAATTGTGACCCATACCTTTCGCCAACTTGGCACGCAATTGAGGATCGCTTAGATCCGGCTTCTTAACAGTTGCCATAGTTGAAAAAGGCTCTCCTTAAGAGGGAAATCAGCAGATAAGGAAACAGCAAGCAAGTTTCAGACTCGCAATTTTGAATTCATCATCCAAAATCTGACCCTAAGATCAGTTACAAGGGACCAGAGATACCCTGTTTGCGAATCATCAAGAAGTGCGCCAGCATGAACACGGCGATCAGCCAAGGCAACACAAACGTGTGAGCGCTGTAATAGCGAGTCAGAGTCGATTGACCCACACTCGCGCCACCGCGCAGCAAATCAGCAATCAAGGTGCCTACGACAGGAATCGCTTCAGGCACGCCTGAGACGATTTTGACTGCCCAATAGCCAACCTGATCCCAAGGCAGAGAATAACCTGTCACCCCAAAGGAGACGGTAATCACCGCCAAAATCACACCCGTGACCCAGGTCAATTCACGGGGCTTTTTGAAGCCACCCGTCAAATAGACGCGGAAGGTGTGCAAGATCATCATCAGCACCATCATGCTGGCAGACCAGCGATGGACAGAACGAATCAGCCAACCAAAGTTAACGTCGTTCATTAAATACTGCACTGAGGAAAATGCCTCAGCAACAGTCGGTTTGTAATAAAAAGTCATCGCAAATCCAGTTGCAAACTGGATCAGGAAGCAAGTTAACGTGATTCCACCCAAGCAGTAGAAGATATTGACATGAGGCGGCACGTACTTGCTGGTTACGTCCTCGGCTAGCGCCTGAATTTCGAGGCGCTCCTCAAACCAGTCGTACACATTTGCCATAGAGCAAGTGTTCCTAAAAATGATTGCTGTTCATAAAAAATGTAACACAGCCCAATGGTCGATTACATTCTGGGAAGCGGCAATTCAGCAAAGTTTGGCTGCTTTTAGGGTTTACTTGCTGTTGCCGATCGCGTTCAGCTATTTGTAAAGAAAATTTTTATTTTTACAACATTTGACAGACAACGTTCACATTTTTCGAGCATGTGGAAATTTAAGGACATTTCCAGCTAGGATCGATCGCTATGGGAAGACGATTTTCTTGGGTTCGTTCACTGTCCGGGTTTGTGTTAGCGATCGCCGTCGCTTGGAGCATCTTGGCTCCTTCTGCCCACGCTCTGACTGAAGAGCAACGGCTGGTCAATGAAGTTTGGCGAATTGTCGATCGCGCTTACGTCGATTCCAGCTTTAACCATCAGAATTGGTGGGCGATTCGAGAGAAGTATTTGAAGCAGCCGTTGCCAAATCGCGAGGCAAGCTACACCGCAATTCAGCAGATGATAGCGGGGCTAGACGATCCGTTTACCCGGTTGCTCAAGCCCGATCAATACCGCAGTCTGCAAACCAGCACATCTGGAGAACTGACGGGGGTAGGGTTACAGATTGCTTTAGATCCAGAGACAAAGCGGCTACGAGTCATTGCGCCCGTTGAAGGATCTCCTGCCGCCAAGTCGGGTATTCGACCTGCGGACAGCATTTTGATGATCGATGGAGTCTCGACCGAGGGGCTATCACTAGATGATGCGGCGGAACGGATGCGAGGTCAGATCGGTAGCCAAGTTACGCTCACGATCAGTCGGAAAGATGAAGAAGTCTCAGAGATTAGTTTGGTGCGCGATCTCATCGAGTTAAACCCGGTTTATGCCGAGTTGCGTCCTCAATCCAACGGTAAAAAAATTGCTTATTTACGATTGAGCCAATTTAATGCCAATGCCACGGCTGAGGTAGCTCATGCGATCACCCGACTCGAAAACCAGGGAGCCGATAGCTACATTCTAGATTTGCGAAACAATCCTGGTGGGTTGCTGCAAGCTGGGATTGACATCGCGAAACTGTGGGTTGATAAGGGCACGATCGTTTACACCGTGAACCGTCAAGGCACGATGGGCAGTTTTGAAGCAATGGGAGACGCTCTGACCAAAGATCCGCTAGTCGTTTTGGTCAATCAGGGCACTGCCAGCGCCAGCGAGATTTTAGCAGGAGCGTTAAAGGACAACGGACGGGCGATTATTCTGGGCGAAAAAACCTTTGGCAAAGGGTTGATTCAGTCTCTGTTTGACTTGTCAGATGGAGCAGGACTGGCTGTAACCGTTGCTAAGTATGAAACTCCGAGCCATAAAGACATCAACAAATTAGGAATTGTCCCAGATCAAGTGGTTCCTCTTGACCCGATCACTCTTGACCAGATTGGAACATTGAGCGATCGTCAATATCAGGCAGCGATCGTTGCGATCGAATCCGATGCGTTGGTTGCAGGCGCGAGTTAGATTCAGAACCCCTCGAACTGTCCTTTACCGTTCATTCTTTTGCTGCCCAACTCTGAGCGAACCTATCACGATCCGTTACACGGTGCGATCGCCCTCAACAGCAGTGACCCCACCGAAGCGTTGCTGATTCACTTGATCGACACGCCTGCGTTTCAGCGATTGCGACGAATTCGGCAGTTGGGTCCAGCGAGTCTAACGTTTCATGGGGCAGAGGGGTCTCGGTTCACCCATTCGCTAGGCGTAATGGCGGTGGCTCGACGAGCCTTCGATCGCCTTGCCGGATCTTATCCTCAGCTACAAGTTCATCGACCTGTAGTGCTGTGTGCAGCGCTGTTACATGACATTGGGCACGGTGCGTTTAGCCACACGGCTGAAGAAGTGTTTGGCTGCGATCATGAGCACTGGACACGGCGGATTTTGCGCGAAAATCAGCCAATTTGTGAACGACTCGATCGCTTTCATCCAAATCTGTTGGATCAGATTGAACAGACTTACTTAAAAAAATATCCAGTGCCCTTGGTATCGCAGTTGGTGTCAAGCCAGCTTGACTGCGATCGCCTCGATTATTTGATGCGCGATAGTTACTTCACGGGTGCCTCTTACGGCAAGATCGACCTCGATCGCATTCTTATGGCGCTGAGATATGACCCTGTGAGTCAGCAGTTAGTCGTCGCCCAAAAGGGCATCGCTGCGATCGAGCATTACTTGATCGTCCGCTATTTTATGTATGCCCAGGTTTATAATCATCCCAAAAATATCGCGGCGACTTGGGTGTTAAATCAAGCGTTCGATCGTGCCCGCACTCAACTTCAGGCTGGGCAGCTAATCGCCGATGAAACCGTCACTGCCTGGTTAAGTGGAGACTGCAATCAGCTTGCGCTTAAGCAATATTTGTCTGCCGACGACGGTGTGTTTGTCTACCATTTGCAGCGATGGCAGCATGATTCTGACCCTGTTCTCGCTGATTTGTGTCGTCGTTTTTTAGATCGAGACTTGCTCAAAGCGTTAGAGGTCAGTCATTTAAGGGAGAGCGATCGCCAAATACTTCTAGGCAAAGCTCATTACTTTTTAACGGAAGCCGGATTTGTCCCTCACTATTATGCAGGGCTGAGAACCTTTATCAACCGAGGCTACACGCTCTATCAGCGAGGCATTAATCTGCAAACATCCACGGGTTTACAAGAAATCAGTGAGCTATCACCCCTCGTCAAAACGTTGACTCAACCCGTGCAAAAAGTTTGGCTTCTCTATCCGCGAGAGATTGAGGCTCAACTGTTGGCAGCGATCGCTTAAGTGAGCAACGGTTCGGTTGGGGTGTCTTCTAAGGAGGGCAGTCCGATCGGAATCGCTGCATTCACCAGGGTTGTCAAAATTCCAGTTTGTTCCTGTCCATTGGTGGCTAAGTCGCCATAGCAAAGAAACACCCGCTCCTCGGCACGACCTAAGAGATCGAGCAAAATTCGTCTCAAGCGCTGCTCATTCGAGTGTTGCGTGTCGTCGGCTGTCCAGGTTTTTCCGGACCAGTCTTGCAAGAATAAAGGAGCCGCAAACAGCGAGTCTACGCCACTCAGCCAGCGAGTTGACCCGGCATCTAGCCAAAACTGCCAGCGATGAGAACGCCGACTCGATCGATATTGAAACACGGTGGCTAGAGTGACGGCATTGCTCGACGGTCCGATCGGTCTGACTGGAAACGGATTAGCTGTCACCGTTCCTTGTCTGAGCAGTTGGACAAACCGATTCACCGTCATCGAAGGGGCAGTGTCGATTTTATCGATTTGTCTCAATCGAGCGTCCACCTCCCAATAATGTTGGGCGGTTTCAATCAGTTCTCTAAGGGCGGCGAGTTGGTCAAACGGCAAATGACTTCCGCCTAAAAAGAAGCGTTGGATAGCTCGATCGAGCAACACCACCGGACTCGCAATCAATCGTTGCGATAATTGCGATCGCTGCCCGTCTACCCACTGGGCAATCTCTTCATAGGCTTTGGTGGTTTGATATCCCAGCCGATCCCAGCGCGGAAACGTGGCGGCAGGCAGCAAGCAGGGACGATCGGGATGAGGCTCAAAACAGTGATCGGCAATCAGTCCGGCGCGAACCGGATCAATCAGAAAGGGTGAAGGGTGAAGGGTGAGTGGAAACTCGTTAAGGTCGCGATCGGGCGAGATTTGAATACTCGACTTCTGGCTTAAGACGACGAGCATTTCAGCGATCGTGTCTCGATCGACCGATCGCCCCAAGCCAGGGTAAACAAGCGTTAGAAGAGTCAATAACGCCCGAATAATTGGACTACTCGACAAAGGACGCTGATCATTGAGCGTTTCGACCGGAATCCCTCGGCGGGTGAGTATGGCAGCAAGCGCATAGCGAGAGATCGGATCAATACCGGGACCAATCAGAGCCACCTCTTTCGGCTCAACCTGCCCTGACTGAATGGCTTTGATAATCACATCACCCGTTTGCCGAAGGAGTTGTGCCTGAGTCGTCGTTTGAATAGCTTGAACAGACTCCGGGAGCGTGGCAAAGAAAATAGGATCGGTGACTAACTCAACGATCGACTCACTTAAATCATCGGCTAAACAAGGGGCAGCGCGATCGCTCAGAACTTCCTGTTGACACCGCAGTGCCAATCCTTGCAGATAGCTGGGGTCGGCTCCTAACCCTTGCCGTACCGCTCCATCAGGGTTGAAGCTAAAAGCTCCGACAACACCGCGATCGAGCAAAACCTCAAACAAATGACGCACGATCGCCGGATATTCATCGACATCATCGGCTAAAACTGCCTGATAGCGCTGAGTCAGATGTTGCTGATAAGTTCGGTCAGTTAGCAAATAGCGCCAATATAGCTCGGCGATCAGGCTATAAGTCAACAATCCTCGTCGCAGACACCAGGTACGCCAGCGCTGAAGCATCTCACACACCGTCTCGTAGGGCAAAGGCAGTTCGCTCCCCTCTCCATCGGTTTGTCTGGGTAAGCCCTGCTCTAGAAGCGTCGGAATGTCTTCGATCGCCATCCCACTCAAGGTCGCCAACTGCATCAAATCTAGAATTCGTCGCACCAGTCGCGCTTCTGAGATGCCCGATCGCCCGATCGCGTCATCTAGTTCGACTCTCCACAAACGAGTCGCGAGTTCTTGCTCGTTTTCGGGGCGAAGTCTCACCGGAAACTGTGCCTTTAATCCCAAATTTTGAATCAGCAGCGACCAAAACAGCATTACCTCGTCTTCAAAAAATCCTAAAGGGGTCGTGGCTCTAAAAGGACACTTGCCTTGAGTTGCTGCTGTTAGACGATCGACCAAATCGAGGCGGTTGTCTCCAATCGCCGACAACACCAGAACACGAGTGTCTGCCTGAGTTGATTCTGACGCGATCGCAGGGCGAACCCAATCGCAAAACTGACGGACTAACCGCGTCGTTTTGCCGCTGCGAGTTGCACCCATGATCCAAATAGATTGTGAAAGCACAAATTAGCCCTAGATGAATTTGTTAGGATACTTAGCACTCCAGCGTTTGACTCTCCCATTCGCAGATGCTAAGACTCTCTCTATCGTAGATCTTTATAAAAAGCAGTCTTACAATAAATTGCTGCGACGATCGTCAGATCGGATATCTTGACCAACCGAGTCAAATTACTACAGCCGAAGGAAAGCGATTTTAAGTTTGCGCTATGAAAACATCAATTTTTTCAAGATTTAAGGGCTATTTAAACCGCGCTGAGCGGTGGTATCTAGAAACCCCCGATCGTGCCTTAGATCACGCTTATGACGCTGCATTAAAAATTAAAGCGATCGAGGATGAACACTTCGATAGCAAAAAGATTGCGCCTGAATCAACCAAGATGAGTCCGAATGTATTCGCTTTTTTTGAAGCGGATCTGAAAAAATATCTCAAGATCGTTCGCCTTGGACTCGCAGAATTTAAGCTCAGCCGATCGACGCTGAATCTCACAAATCCTGATGGGTCTGACCGCCCCTTAAGAACGATCGAGACTTCAGAATTTGGGTCTTCTCGATTAGTATCAACGGCGAAAGATAGACCCGCCATTCTGTTAGAGAAGCTGAGGTTTATCGATGAAGTATCAGCGAGATATCACACAGAAAATCTGTTAACGATCTCTTCAACGGCATTGGTTCCAGTTGAAAATAATGGTGACGGTGTGGTCAGTGTTAACATCGACCAGATTGATGCGTCTTCCTATTCAGCTAGCCCCGATCGCATTGCAGATTTTGAAATGGTGTCTGACAAAACGGGTTTATTGCCTCGATCTATTTTAGGAACGTTAAATCGTCTCAAGCGAGATCTAGACCCAAAATCTGAACAAGAAGTCGTTCAAAGTTTTCGTAGCTCTAAAGTCAAGACAGTTTTAGCACTAAGATTTATCTTGATTTTGATTCTAGTCCCATTACTGGTACAGCAGATTTCTAGAAACATTTTGCTGTCTAATAATTTCACCTTTGGGGCAGCAATCTCTGAACGATTTAAAGCTGAGAACCAGGGGAGCATCTTCATCAATTCTGAGATGGCAGAAGAAGCTCTCGGAGAATTACAGCAGTATGAGGAACGGCTCAAGTTTGAAAACTTAATTGGTGATACGATCGGGCGCACTCCGATCGTCGGTGAAGAAATTGAAGCCAGAGTGAAAGCAAAAGCCGGAGAGATTGCTGAAACATTTGCTTATCAAAGTGCGGATGCAGTTAAGAATTGGGTTGCCGATATTTTGGCGACGATCGCGTTTACGATCGTGCTGATCAGAGGCAAGCGAGAAGTTACGGTTCTCAAATCTTTTATGGATGAAATTGTCTATGGCTTAAGCGATAGTGCCAAAGCATTCATTATTATTTTATTTACAGATATATTTGTGGGATTTCACTCGCCCCACGGTTGGGAAGTTTTGCTAGAAGGGATCGCCAGACATTTCGGGCTTCCTGCCAGTCACGACTTCATCTTCTTGTTTATCGCGACGTTCCCGGTGATTTTGGATACAATCTTCAAATATTGGATCTTCCGCTATCTGAATCGGATCTCACCATCAGCAGTGGCTACTTACAAGACCATGAATGAGTAGCCTTCTTCTAATCACAGTAAAGGGTGTCTCGCGTTTTGCGTCCTGTCACAGGGTTCGTTCCGCTGGCTGACGTGCAGAGAAGCTTTTGAGCATCGGCTCGGAAGTCAACTCCTGTAAAGTCGGCTCCCTCGATCGTAGCGCCCTCAAACTTTGCGTTAAAGGCAAACGCCCCTTCTAAAATGGCATTGGTCAAGTTTGCATTCACAAATCGAGCCGTATCCAATGTGGTGTTGCTGAGGTTTGCTCCTTGCAAATTGGCGCTCTCTAAATTGGCACCAAACAAGCTCACTCCTCGCAGATCGCTGTTGCTGAGATTGATTTCGCGCAGGTTTGCTTTGGTGAAGCTTGAGTCAATCAACACCCGATTGGAGAAGTCGGCACGAACCAAAAAATCTTTGTCATAGTCGTCTGCGAGAACGGGAGCGGCGATCGTGCCCCAAACCCATAGGCAAGACACCAAAAGCAGGACAAATTTTTTCACCTGTGCAGAGATCGCTTGACGCAACTCAGCGATCAAGCATGACTGCATGGATGCGATAGATAGCGGATTGGACGATCGATGGCTCATTTTCTATAGGTTGATCTACTAGTTTATAGCAGCAAATAATTTGGGCACTTTGAGAATGAACTCAGCTCGTTTCAGGCGACGGTCTTCGCCCCAAATTGTCTACTTTGATAGTACCTGAATCTGTGAACCCATCCGCATTCTCCAAGTCGGCTAAAAACGCAAGAGTAACCATCGGCATCTTAGGAGAGGAATTTGTGGCAGATTGGCTACGATCGCAAGATTGGCAAATTCTGCATCATCGTTGGCGCTGTCGTCTAGGAGAAATTGACCTGATTGCTCAATCTTCAATGCTGCAATTGGCATTTGTAGAAGTCAAAACTCGTAGCCAAGGTAATTGGGATAGCGATGGATTGTTAGCGATTACTCCTAGCAAGCAGAAAAAACTTTGGCAAACAGCTCAGTTGTTTCTAATGGATCACCCCGATCTGGCAAATCTGCCCTGTCGATTTGATGTTGCGCTTGTGCGTTGTCAACCTGCCTTAAGAAAAAGAGCACAAGATTTAAACCTTGGCTCTTCATTGCTACAGAAATTTGACTTGTCCCCCGCAATTGACCCGAATCAATCAATGACTCGCACGATCTCAGGCTATCAGCTAACGCTCCATCACTACATCTATGAAGCGTTTACGCTCTAGAAATTTAGGCAAGCGTTTCGGGGCAATAGCCTAACCCTTGAACAAATTGCTTACGGAATTCTTCGATTTCTTTGCGATCGGGAGTGCCGTGAGACACAACAGCAACCTGATACCGCTGCATCACATCGATCGGTGACTGTCCGGTTTCTAGCCCCCAGAGTGCCATTTGTACCCGAATGCCAGGCTGGTAGGGGATGCCTAGCTCATTCAAAAATGCTCGCAAGTTGCCATCCTGTTGAGGCGAGAGGGCGTGGCTCATCTTCACTTTGACTACCCAACCATCAATTTGATGAATCACAGTCATAAAACCAACGGGCAGTTGATTCATCGAGTGCAGATACTCAACAATTCTCAGGGTAAGACTGGCATTCGCGAGGTAGTAGAGATATTCCATAGACTTTGATCGAGCAAATGCTACTCTTTTATGATCCCTGTAAATGCTCGGATCGAGTAGGGTGAATGCACCCGACATCATATGCGTGGATTCACCCAATTCTAAAGAAGGGGCATATGGAGAGCGGATCGCTGCCGTGATTTAATGAGGAGGTTAGCTGCTCTCATCCAGGCTCGATCGTGTGAACCCCGACTTTTTACTTTCCGCCTACGATTATCAATTACCAGAGGAGCAGATTGCTCAAACTCCGGTGATACCGAGAGATCACGCTCGATTGATGGTTGTAACTGATCAGACTCACCATCACCAAGTCTTTCACGAGTTACCCGATTTTCTAAAGTCTGGAGATCTATTGATTCTCAACAATACGCGGGTGCTGCCAGCCAGACTTTATGGGCAAAAACCAGGCGGCAGCGCAGTTGAGGTGCTGCTATTAGAAGAACAGCAGCGAAATCAATGGCTAGCGCTGGTGAAACCTGGGAGACGACTAAAACCTGGCAGCAAGATTCTGTTTTCTCCTCTAGATTCAGATAGCTCTCTAAGTCTGAGCGCGATCGTAGTTGCCAGTGATCAGGCGACGCGAGGCAGAATCCTTCAGTTTGAAGTCTCGGACGGCAGATCTCTGCTCGAAGTCTTGGATCAATTTGGGCAACTCCCCCTGCCACCCTACATTACAGAAACCGACTCTCGACCAGAGCAATATCAGACGATCTACGCTGATCGCCTTGGAGCGGTCGCTGCCCCGACTGCCGGACTGCACTTCACGTCAGCGTTGCTCGATCGACTCCAACAAAAGGGGATCGATCGGGCATTTGTGACGCTTCATGTCGGCGTAGGAACGTTCCGTCCAGTGGAAGCAGAGGAGATTACTCAACATCAGATGCACGGCGAATGGATTGAGGTACCGCCTGAGACGGTCGAACGAATCCAGCAAACCAAAGCTAGGGGCGGACGCATTATTGCTGTCGGAACCACGAGCGTCCGATCGCTAGAAGGGGCAGCCCAAAGCGGTGAGATTCAACCTTATTATGGCAAGACGACTCTATTTATCTACCCTGGCTATCAGTGGCGTGTGGTTGACGGATTGATCACAAATTTCCATTTACCCAAATCTAGCCTGTTGATGCTGGTGAGTGCTTTGATTGGACGAAAACGCCTGCTGATGCTGTATCAAGACGCGATCGAGCAGCACTATCGCTTTTACTCATTTGGGGATGCCATGCTTATTTTGCCAGAAGCGAGAATTAGCTCACTCAGAGATGGCAGCGATCGTTTGCAGAATACAATTTAATCTCATCAAGCGAAAAATCAGTATTCGCCATGACCACAGACGAAACGTTAACTCGGATCGAGCAGAACCTGGAGATCTTGACTATTTACGTCGGGAGACTCACGGAAGGATTAACTGAGTTTTGAGCAGATATGGCGAAGATCAAAGACATGATCCGTCAGCAATTTTTGGCTAATCGTGAACTAAGCTGACGTAGTTTCACGATTGACTGGGATTGTAGATCAGTTAATCCAAAATCGAAATTAAACTACATGAGATTCATGGGGTCAATGTCGATCGCTAAACTCACCATAGATCCACAGTGCGATCGCAGTGCCTCCCAGTCAGGAAGATTAGTCTCAATCTGAGACGGAACTTTTAACAGAATTTGCCACCGATAGCGACGAGCGACCCTCAAAATCGAGGCAGGTGCAGGTCCCAATAATTCATATTCAGGATGCGATCGCTCTAGAAATTCCCCCACTCGCTCTGCCGCATTTTGTACCGCGATCGGATTAATTCCACTCAAGCGCAGCAAAATCAAGCGTCCATAGGGTGGATAGTTCAGCGCTTTTCGCTGCTCAAGCTCGACCGCCACAAACGGCTCATACGCCTGATGTTTGACTGCCTCGATCACGGGATGTTCTGGCGCATAAGTTTGCAAAACCACTCGTCCAAGTTCGTCGCCTCGCCCTGCCCGTCCCGCTACTTGCACAAGGGTTTGAAAGGCGCGCTCACTCGCTCGAAAGTCTTGTAGATTCAACAGCCCATCAGCGGCGATAATGCCAACCAGCGTAACTTGAGGCAGATCAATGCCTTTGGTGAGCATTTGGGTGCCGACTAGCAGATCTGCGCCGCCTTGAGCAAAATTGGTCAGCAGCGATCGGTGCGCTCCCTTGGCACGAGTCGTATCGCTATCAAACCGGATCACGCTCAAATCGGGAAAGTGTCGGGCAAGTTCTTCGGTAACTCGCTGAGTGCCGCTGCCAAAATGTTTGAAGTAGGGAGACTCACACGATGGACAGTGAGACGGTTGAGACTGAGCGTGATTGCAATAATGACAGCGCAAAAGCGGCGTTGCATCAGCGTGGGTGTGATGATAAGACAGCGACACATCGCAGTGAGGACACTCCATCACATAGCCACAGCTTCGACAGGAGACAAACGTGCTGTGTCCACGTCGATGGATGAACAATAAGCCTTGCTGCCCCCGCTCTTTTAATTGCCGCAGAGAAGTCTGGAGCGATCGACTAAAAATCGAGCCGTTTCGCTCTCGCAGTTCTTGCCGCATATCCACGACTTCGATCGTGGGCATCGGGCGATCATAGACTCGTTTAGGAAGAGACAAATAGAGAGAGGAATGAGATTCGCTCGTTTCAGTCTTTGCAGCCACCCAAGTCTCTAAAGAAGGGGTAGCTGACCCTAAAATCAAAGGACAGTTCTCTAGCTCAGCGCGCCACTGGGCAACTGTTCGGGCATGATAACAAGGAGCAGGCTGATCTTGCTTAAAGCTAGAATCGTGTTCTTCATCCAAAACAATCAGACCTAGATGAGGCAGGGGAGCAAAAATTGCAGAACGAGTCCCGATCGCGACTTGGGGGCGACCACTCAACATCTGCCGCCAAGTGTCATAGCGTTCTCCTTCTGAGAGAGCACTGTGATAGACGCAAACTCGATCGCCAAACCGCGATCGAAAGCGATCGGTAAGCTGAGGAGTCAGCCCAATCTCTGGCACGAGGACTAAAGCGGACTGACCGCGTTCTAAAATCGGCGCGATCGCCTGCAAATACACCTCAGTTTTACCCGATCCAGTCACGCCATGCAGCAACACTTGAGTAAACCCAGACTGGTGTTGAACTTGAATCAACGCATCGGCTTGTGCAGGCGTTAACGTGCGAGAGGCATCGGTCTCGATCGTGCCGCCCTGCTCTGCCCGTAGTACTTCTTTAGACTGGATCACTACATAGCCTTTGCCCTCTAACTTTCTGAGCGTCGATGAACTGGTATGACACATTTGCAGGAGTTCGTTAAGCCATGCCTCACCGCCCTGTCGCTTGAGAACATCTAGAATTTCGCGCTGACGATCGGTTAAATCTGCCAAAAACTCAGGTGCTACCAGCGTCACAGCCTGTTTTAATTTGGGACGAACCGTTGCCGGAGGTTCTAAATAGCTTTCGACAAGCTGCCATTTCAACAGTTCTTGCAGCCCTCGATTGGCATTTTGCACCTGTCGCTGCACAAACTGCCAGGAATAATCGCCCGTTTTACTGACGTTAAGCACGTCAAGAATTTGTTGAGCAGATGAACTAAGAATCAGACCAAGACTTCTCTGATCCTTGATTCGTTTAATGCGACGCTGCGATCGAGTCAATAACCCAGGTGGCAGTGCGACTTTGACCACCTGCATCAAAGGCGTGTGGTAGTAGTGGGCAACGCGACTTAACAACGTCCAATAAGAGGGAGGGAAAAACCCGGCACTAACCACCCCTTCGACGGCTCGAATATGAGTAGGGTCGAGATCGAGAGGCGCAACCGTAAGCAGATGAATCGCGATCGCGCCAACTTGCTGTGCGCCAAACGGCACACTTAAAATGTCACCTGTCTGAACGTGCAGGTCGATCGGCAGCTTATAGGTATAAAACCCTTGAGCACCCGGACAATCAACCAGCACTTCAACCCAGCGATTTTGTGGCGGCTCGATCGCATAAATCGCCCGTGGTTCAGCGACGGAAGCAATGACAGTGCTAGACAGAGACTCAACCATATCAAAATGCTTTAGACTTAAGAATCTTGATGGATTAGCAGCAGACACCTTGATGAACGATACGGGGAGTTCACTGCAATTCTCAAAGCTTGGTGTCTCAAAACACAACCTCGATCTTATCTAGTTCGTTTGAACTGATTTATTAATCTTAGCGTGAGACCAAAACTGACGAGAAGCCGTGCCATCAAGAGATAAACAAGGTTACCAGACAAATGTAAAGAAATCCGCCTAACTTTCTCACTATCGGTAGAGATGCAAATTTGATTAGGTGTGGGAGGCTATATGTGCAGTCCGGGGGCGCAGAGTTAATTTCCGATGCCCTTTACTTCAAGGCTTTCGGAATGCTCTGTCGGCACCGTTAGGATCTAACCAAACCTAGAGTTAAACGGAGCCGCGTTCATCGATCAGAACTATTGAAGACTTTCTAACAGCAGAATTCTTCGATTTGAATGAGGTTATTGATCTCCAGTAGCCTGATCGACGTTCAACACAGTCATCCATAAAATTCATTAAAACCACTCTATTCGAGGAGGGCACTCAACACAGACTTTACAGTTTAAATTTAAAGTATTTTTTCATTCATTGTCTCGCTTCACCTGACAGTCTCAAGGTTATAAGCTGCGAGTCAATTAGACCTAGAAGTCTCTCACTAAACGGCTTTAGGGCTTGTACTGGTTGCTGATTTCGTCCGCGAAAGTCATAGAGACTCTGTGGCTTTTCATCGAACCTTTCTTCTTCAGACGCGTTGAGTAAAACTACCTCGATATAGTATTGATATGAACGAACAAAGCAACAGTTCTAACACAGGAATTCTCTCCGATCGTGAATTGGACTTTGCAATGGACGTTGCTGATTTGGACTCAATTGACTCCCTGCAACTAGCCCCCGATGTTGACCTTGAGGGTGCCTCCATTGTTGAGATAGAAGAACCCAATCTAGAAGGATTGGAAGATGTCGTTGCTGAAATGGCAGATGTCGAACAGTCTAGTGAGGAGACTGAAGTTGATCAGATTGCTACAGCACGATCAGCAGGATATAGCAAAACGATCGCCGATGATGCAGTTGGAGCCTTTTTTAAAGAAATGGCGCGTTATCCGCTTCTCAAACCCGATGAAGAAGTAGAACTCGCTCGACGAGTGCAATATCTAGTCGAGATGGAGGAACTAAATCGCCAGGTTTATCTAGAACTGGGGCGCGTTCCAACGAAAATTGAGCTAGCTGCAAAAATCGGACTCAACGAGCGTCAATTAGAGCATCGCTTACACCGCAGCCGCGTTGCCAAGCGGAAAATGATTCGATCGAATCTGCGGCTCGTGGTGTCGATCGCTAAACGGTATCTCAATCGCGGCGTTCCGTTTCTAGATTTGATTCAAGAAGGGGCGCTAGGGTTAAACCGAGCGACTGAAAAGTTTGATCCTGACAAAGGATACAAGTTTTCGACCTATGCGTATTGGTGGATTCGTCAGGGGATTACGCGGACGATCGCAAATGATGCCCGCACGATTCGTCTGCCGATTCACATTGTCGAGAAGCTCAACAAGCTCAAAAAGGCACACCGCGATCTCAAGCGAGAACTCAACCGCAATCCCACCGAGGCAGAACTCGCCGAGTCGCTAGAACTAAATGTCGAGCAGTTACAGCATCTTCAACAGGTGCGTCGTCAGTCCCTCTCGCTCAATCACCGAGTCGGCAAGGGCGAAGATACCGAGTTGATGGACTTGCTAGAAGATGGCGACACCCAATCGCCCGAATCACAGATGAGCGAAACCATGCTGCGTCAAGAAATCTGGGAAGTTTTGGGCAATGTGCTGACTCAGCGTGAGAAAGACATTATTTCTTTGCGCTATGGTCTGACCACTAGCAAGCCTTGCACCTTAGAAGAAGTCGGTGGAATCTTCAATTTATCGCGCGAACGAGTGCGGCAAATTCAAAGTAAAGCGATGCGGAAGCTACGACGACCTCAAATCGCAGAACGGCTGAAAGGCTGGTTGGGATAGACAAACTTCTGTAAATCCATTTTGATTGGATTTCAGATTTTGGGTTTTTGATTGGAGTTCAATCTAGAATCTAAAGTCTGAAGTCCAACTTTCGCTATGAATTCACCCTTCACCATCCGGTCTGCAACGCCTGCTGATGTTCCGGCGTTATTCTCTTTAATTCAAGCCCTGGCGGAGTATGAGAAGTTATCTGATGCCGTTACGGGAACCTCAGAGCAGCTTGCAGAGCATTTATTTGGCTCTCGACCTTATATCGAAGCGATCACCGCAGATCACGCGGGACAAGTCGTTGGGTTTGCGCTTTTCTTCTATAACTACTCGACGTTTTTGACCAAGCCAGGAATGTATCTAGAAGATCTATTCGTTTTGCCTGACTATCGGGGGCGACGCATCGGCAAGGCATTGCTCACTTATCTGGCTCAAATCGCGATCGCTCGCGGCTGCGGTCGTCTAGAATGGAGCGTTTTAGACTGGAACGAACCCGCGATCGGATTCTACAAACGCATGGGAGCTAAAGTTCTTCCCGATTGGCGAACCTGTCGCGTCACAGGGAATGCTCTGACCACAATGGCACAGCAGCAAAGCCAGCATGATTAAAACACTACGGCTAATTTTGGCAGAGTGTCCTCGATCTTGTAAAACAGGAGATCTAGTTGGAAAGTGAGGCAACGATCGTGGCTATTTGGGTAAACGAACAAGTCGATCCGTCTGGGCTTCTCTATGCCTGCATTGCGTGCTGCGACGAAACTCAAGCACAAGAATGTCACGTCGCCTTTGAGGAAAATCTCACCGATACTCAAAAATCGGAAGGTTGGGTCGCTCGTATCCGCACCGTCACTTCCTGGGAAGACGTTCCTGCCAGTGCTCTAAAGTTGAACTAGGGAGAATTTTAGGGGAGACCGTCATGTATGTATTAATCGGCGGAGCAGGACTCATTGGACTCAGCTTGGCGCAGCGACTGGTCCATTTAGGGCATACCGTGGCGATCATCGATATCAACCCCGCTGCCTGTCGCTATGCCCGTGAGCAGTTGGGGGTCATCGCCTTTGAGGGCAGTGCGGTCAGCACCGAGATTCTCATCGAAGCTGGGATTCGCAAGGCAGATGCGATGGCTGCGGTCTTGCGAGACGATGCGCTAAATCTGGCAATGGTGACTCTTGCTAACCATTATGGTGTGCCCCATATTGTTGTGCGGATGCGTCATCGAGACTTTGCCGAACCCTATCGATTTGCGGGTGCAACCCATGTGATTAACGCGATCGAGCTTGCCGTTTCCACAATGGTCAATGTGATCGAATATCCTGAAGTGGAATCGATGATGCACTTTGAGCAAGGTCAGATTGAAGTCGTTAAATTATCCATTTCTGCCAATTGTAATGTGGTAGGGCGTAGCGTCGCCGAAGTCGCTCAAGATCCTAAGTTTCCGTCTGGTTCGCTGATCATCGGCTATCAACCTCATGCTCATATGGATCTAGCGATCCCCAACGGCAGCACCGTTTTAGAACCTGAATCAACCGTGCTGATTGCCACAAAACCAGGGGTGATGCATCAGATGATTAATTTCATTCAGAAGTGCGTTTAATCGTCTGCCAAACCTAGAATCTTCTCGTCGATCGCTTTCAATCTTGATCGGACTACTTCTTCAGACAAAATGCGCTTGCGGAGGGCATCGGTGAGCGCGTTCTTTTCGGCTAACAGCAACCGCCGACGCACGGCTTCAAAGTGGGAATGGTTAATGCTGGTTTGCTGATTTGATCGACGATTATAAAAGTCTCGCAGAGATCGTTCCGCCGCCGCCACTCGGATCTGATAGCTCGATCGCATCTCCTCATAAATCGATTTGGGCAGCACTCCTCCCTTTAAGAGAACGTCGAGTTCATCCTGCGCCGCTTTTGCGGTCATCAGTTGAGACTGCAATCCCTCAATCCATTGCTGCGACTCAGAGGTGTGAGACAGCTTCAGCCGTCTGACCAACCAGGGAAGACTGACTCCCTGCCCAACTAATGAGATCAGCACCGTTCCAAACACGATTGCAATCAGTTCTTCCCGCCCTGCAAGACTCGGAGGCAAACTCAGCGCCAGCGCCATTGATAGCGATCCCTTAATGTTGCCGAGAAAGAGAACGTGCTGCCACCGGAAAGGAATTGAGCGATCGAACTTACCAACGATCGCGAGTAGTGGATAAACCGAGAGAAACCGCCCCGTTTGATAAGCAAGCACTGCCAAAATCACGGCAGGCAGCGTCTTAGCCAGGGTCGGTAGATTGATTTCTAACCCAATGAGCAAAAAAATAAACGTGTTTACGCCAAAACCCGCATATTCCCAAAAGCTCAAAACCGTGATGCGACTGGATGCGGAGACACTGTGAGAAAGTTCTAAGTTGCCGATGACTAAGCCTGCAATCACAACAGCAACGACTCCTGAGACACCCAAAAATTGACCGATTTGAAAGGCACTGAGCGCGATCGCGACGGTCAACAAAATACTACTGAGGGGATCATCTTCTGATCGGACATACAGTCCGATCCCCAAATATCCCAGCACCAACCCCACTATCAGTCCGCCGACAATCACCACAAACAGTTCCTTTAAGCCACCGCCCACCGTGACCGATCCCGTACTGTAAAACTTCAGAACCAGACTGAACAGAACCAATGCGATCCCGTCATTAAAAAGGCTTTCCCCTTCCACGATCGTGATCAGTCGGGACGGCACCGATACTTCTTTAAACACCGCAATCACCGAAACCGTATCTGTGATTGCCAAAATCACGCCGACTAACAAAGCTGGCACCCATTCAAGACCTAGCCCAAACTTCAGTCCGATCGCGGTTATGCCACAGGAAATCACCACTCCAGGTCCCGCCAACAGCAGGATTGGCTTGAGTGTGCTGCGCAATCGGCTAATATCCGTATTGATCGCCGCCTCAAATAACAGGATCGGCAGGAACAAATTAATGATCAGCGACGAATCTAGCCCGATACGACGCGGTAAAAGTTCAGCGATCGCCAATCCCGCCAGAACCAACCCCGATACATAAGGCACCCGAAGCCGACGCGATAACAGCGCCACGATCGTCGCCACCAGCAGCAAAATAATTAGAACCGTTACCAGTTCTGAAAAGTGCCCTTGATCGCCGCTCACCAATGCAATCACTCGCATCCTCACCTTCAACCTCACAATCTGACAATCCATCAAAGCTCTCTAAAGCAGCCTACAGGCTGAGATTCCCTATTTGTCTCCTGCCCTCTTCCGTCAAACGTCATCAATTCCCCACAAATCTGTCCCGATCACCCGTATCTTCCACTAGACTGAGCAAAGGTTCGCACAGACATGAATTCCAAGTTAGACCCAACCTATCCTCGTTTTGACCCGATTTCACCCTACATTTAAGGATTAAATCAGTGAGTCTAGAAACCCTCGTCAGCCCTGCCATTGCTTCACTCGCCACCCCCTTCAACACGGCTGAGTTTGATGATTATGTGATGACCACCTACGGGCGTTTCCCCCTCACCCTAGAACGCGGATCAGGCTGTCGAGTCTGGGATGACCAGGGACGCGAATATCTCGATTTTGTTGCCGGAATTGCCACCTGCACGCTGGGTCATGCCCATCCCGCGATGATTGAAGCGGTGACTCGGCAGATTCAGACCCTCCACCATGTCTCTAATCTTTACTACATTCCTCAACAGGGCGAACTGGCGAAGTGGCTCGTTGAGCATTCCTGTGCCGATCGTGCTTTTTTCTGCAACTCTGGCGCGGAGGCAAACGAAGGCGCAATCAAACTCGCTCGAAAATATGCTCACACCGTTCTTAATATTGAAAACCCAATCATCTTGACGGCTCACGCCAGCTTTCATGGACGAACCCTTGCCACTGTCACCGCTACTGGACAGGCAAAATATCACCAAGGGTTTGAACCGTTGGTTTCTGGCTTTCACTATGTTCCTTACAACGATATTGAGGCATTAGAAGCGACGATCGCTGACCTCGATCGTGACCCGCGTCAAGTCGCCGCCATTCTACTAGAAGGGCTGCAAGGAGAAGGGGGTGTGCGTCCAGGAGATATCGCCTACTTCAAGCGGGTGCGAGAGATCTGTGACCAAACCGGAATTCTGCTGATGATGGACGAAGTGCAGGTCGGCATGGGTCGGACGGGGCATTTCTGGGGTTACGAGAATCTGGGCATTGAGCCGGATGTCTTCACCTCCGCAAAAGGACTGGGCGGCGGCATTCCGATCGGGGCAATGCTTTGCAAGTCTTTTTGTAATGTCTTTAAGCCTGGGGATCACGCCAGTACATTTGGCGGCAACCCGTTTGCCTGTGCGGTGGCTTTAGCAGTTTGCCACACGCTAGAACAGGAAAACATCTTGGTAAACGTGCGTGATCGCGGAGAACAACTTCGGGCAGGGTTGCGAAAACTGGTTGAAAAGTTTCCGATGCTAGTGGCTGAGGTGCGGGGCTGGGGCTTGATTAACGGCATGGAGCTAGCGGCAGATGTCGCCTTAACTTCGGGTGATATTGTCAAAACGGCGATGGGTGAAGGCGTTCTCTTGGTGCCTGCGGGTCCAAAGGTGCTGCGCTTTGTGCCTCCGTTGATTGTCACGCGTGAAGAAGTCGATCTGGCTCTGCAATCGGTCGATCGTGCCCTAACTGCGGCAGCGTCCTAATTTTCCTTTTCGACTAGCGCCGACTGTGTATACAATAAAAGACTGTATGAAACCGCATTCAAGACTTCGGAGACGCTAACTATGTCACGTAAATGTCAACTGACGGGGAAAAAGGCAAACAACGGCATGGCTGTTTCCCACTCTCACCGTCGCACTAAGAAATTGCAGGAAGTTAACTTGCAGTCAAAACGTGTCTGGTGGGCAGAAGGCAAGCGCTGGATCAAGCTAAAACTTTCCACGAAGGCAATCAAAACGCTAGAGATTAAGAGCCTGAGTGCTTTTGCGAAAGAAGCCGGAATCGATCTGAGCCGCCTCTAAAGAAATTGAACAATTCGTGATAGCTGGGGTGAGTGCGCGTCGTTCATCCCAGTTTTGTTATGTTTACAGATAGTTTGTTCTCAACGCCTGCAAAGCCTTTATCGTTCGCTCGACAAAGTATTTTTAGGTGAAATGATCGCTCTCTCAAGAGTCGTGGGTAATATCATTCCATTAAACCTCACAGAAACTTTAAAAAATAAATTCAGTGCTTGTATGATATCTGCAAAGTAGAAACTTCATAATTGACGAGATTTGACTCATTAAAATTCATGCACCTGTAATTTTGCGTAGGTCATTATCAAAAGTTGTAGAACTTGTCCGTAAGTTGCTCTAGACCGATAGGCAAGTGAAGCCCGTAGGTTCTCGGTTGACGATCGCAGTGAATTATCAAGACAGTAAGGAGATAAGCCAACTCAACTGTAGAGTTTTGATGAACTTTCCGGATCGTGGATTGACTAGATGGCGGGTCACTGCCTGACGATAGTTAAATCGATGTCATTGCGCCCCAAAGACTGTGGAGATTGTTTCTTCACGATCGCCCTCAACTGATTGAAAGACTGGATTTCTGAACTCGCACTTTTTCTGCCAAAACAGCAGCTATGTCAAACCGAAAACTCGCAAAAGCACTTCAGGGTCTCTTCCGTGCTCTTAGAAGGCTTCACCACACGATCACCAAAGGGTTAGTCAACTGGCTTCTCAGAAGCGCTTTGAAGAACAATCGGGGTAATAGACTAGCCAATGGCTTTGTCTTGCCGACGACCGTTTTGCTAGTCTTGGTAGTCGCGCTCACCGTGGGAGCATTGACCTATCGTGCCTATAACCGCAATGCACAGGTCATTGGGCAAAACCAGCAGCGCATCATCTATAACGCCGCCACCCCGGCGATCGATCGTGCCCGCTCTAAGCTAGAGTTTTTGTTTGACGCAACGAAAGACAGCCGCTACCCAGGGGGAGTGCCGGGTGAAGATCGGCTGTTGGCAATGCTGCTAAATGATGGCAAAGATGCGGCAAATGTCAATGTTTTTGCCAAGTTACCCTTTACAGATGCGGCTGGCAATCTGATTGATCCTTACAATCTGCCTGACGAATATCGAGTTGACCTTGATGGCGACAACAGAAAAGATAATGCCTGGTCTTTCCGCACCGATACAAACGGCGATAGCATACCAGATGCGACCGTTATTTACTCTATTATTTTCAGAAATCCTACAGACCCAGTCAAAAACCCTCAAGAACTCCTACTCACCCTGAGCGATCAGCAGAAAGCGCAGCAGCTTTTGGTTCGGCACGGTCCTTTGAGTAAAGAGTCAAACGCTGTTAAATGTGGGTCTGGTTCTGGAGGGGCTGAGGGTGGATGGTTTGAAGATCGAGGCGGCAATACTTCGATCCTTCGTAAAAATTTCCAGGTCGATGCGATGGTTATCCCTGACCAGACGACCTCAACGGCGGTGACGTTGGAGTTTCATCAAGACCGTCAGCTTAATCGAGGCAACAAGTGGGGTGCCTGGTTCCGTAACGATTTAGAAATCTTTCCGGGACCTGCCTTTAACTGGAATGGGGCAATGCACACTGAGGGCAGCTTGATACTCGGGGGCACTCAAATCACCGCTCACTTGATTAGTGCCCCTGCATCATGTCTGTTTAGCCCTGCCGAAAACTCTGGAATCACGATAACTGATGTCTCACCTGCTTTTAAGGGCAATGTCATTGCGGGCAAGATGGCAGACAACAATACCAACGGTAGCGCTACCATTTATCGCTATGGATCCACTCCTCAATCAAACCCAATTACTCTAGACAGTAATAGCGACTCTACAAAGAGTGGGTTTGGTCCTTATGACGTTTCGATCGACCCAACGACTGTTTTAGTTGCAGATGGCTACAATTATCGCGCTGACAAAGTTGTAGGCAATGCAGACAATTGGACGAATCTTCAAAATCCAGGACTAGCTGAGCGCATCACTTCTAAAGGGGAAGATAAACCCTATGTCGATGACCTTTATCGTGCGGACGATCGCTGGGGACCCAAACCAAAATATGGAACGGGTGACACCGCTAGGGTTGTTCCGACAGGCGATATGGGTAAAGACATTCCTTTGACCAGCGACAACCTGATTTTGACCCTGAAAGACGACAACGCACCCGGAAGTACGGGAGCCGCAGTTGGTTTAGATGGGTATTGGGAGCGTCGAGCCAGAGACCAAGGCTTGCGAGTTCTCGTCGGAGAGCGGCTAGAACTGGGAAATTTCAATACTTGGGTCACCCCTAGAGATACTAATGGTGATTCGTATATCGTGCCATACGCTTCAGGTCAAATTACCGATCCAGCGGATGAGCGAGAAGGCGATCCTCTCTATCCTCCAACCATTGCGCCCTATCCGACTGCTAATGGCACAGCGTTAAAGCACCTTGACTTGCAGCGTCGCACTCTTAGAGATAACCTATCTGCGGTGCAAGCGACTGCTATTTATCACTCTATTAACAACACAGATTATCCAGTCGCTTGTCTTACCAGCACGGTTCACCCTGGCAACCTCTCAACCCTCTATCGGTCAATCAATTTCACGCCAACCACGTTTGCTAATGGAGCGGCAGGCACGGTAGGCGCAGTGAATCCACCACTGCAATCTAATTTTTTCACGGGTCAAGGCACTAATGGCTGGGAATTTTCGGCTCCTAGTGGTACTGCGGCTGCGTTTGAAACTGCAATGAATAGTGCAACTAGCCCATTGCGGACTGCGCTGCAAAATCTTGCCAACTTTGCTGGAGACCCGGATGGAGTCTTTCCACTCGCACCAACGGATGCTACGGTCGTTCATCCCTATCCAGCCCTGAGCATGTGGGGAAATTATTCTAATCTGCGACGAGTCTTAGGCAAACTCACCGCGGGCACTGCCTACACAAATCTCAGCATTGCAGATAAAACCTATTTGCAAACGGCTTCTTGCACACTCGGGACCTTGGCATACAACATCGACACCATTCAAAAGTTTGACCCCACCAACGTCAACAATGATTATGATCTTGGTGGCAACCGACCCATTCTGATAGCACTAGCGCAAAACATCCAGCTTCTAATGAATGGTGATGAGAGCGATGGAGAGGTTGTACCAAAGGGGCAACTCAGTGGCAGAGACTATGATCCCAACAGTACCCGGACAGGATCTAATGGAGGACTAAACACGGATACAGACTACGCCGACGTTCCTCCAGAAGCTTGGATTGGTGCCCTAAAGCAAAAGCGGCTGAAAGACCAATACCTCGGCAACTCTGCCACTTACCAAGAAGCTTTAGCCAGCACCCTAAATGATCCACAGGTGCGAATGGCAGAGCTAATCATGCTCAAGTATCAGATTCGACGCGATCGGTCGTTTGGTTTCCGGTCTTCTCCTGCCTTTGGCACCTATGTCGGTCAAGCCGCAGGTACAGGTAGTGACACGACTCCGAAGAAGTATAGGCTTCCATCCGCGTGTGACCCAGACGACTTTAGGTTTACTGGTTTAAGCGCTAGCCCAGGTCAAACAGCAGCACCATTTGCTAAGGAAGGTAACTACCGATTGGCTCTCTCGCGCCTCTGTGGAGGGTTAGACACAACCAACTATGATCCTGACAATGTGACCAAAAGAGCCTGGGTGCTTCCCAAGTTTCCTGCTCTCTATTACATTTTCCCAGAGACAAACCACGCTCTAGGCGGTTCATTAGACATCTCAGGAACTGTGATCTACGACCACAGACAGCCCGGTCTCGCTACTTTGAAGACCGATATTCAAAGTGCTCCTGCTACCATAGTCGCGTCAACTCCTGTAGTAGACCAGGCAAATAGCATAGCTAAGAGCGACAGCAGAGCCATCACTGACAAAGAACCCTATGTCACCAATACCTACGTCTCCAATGTCAACGGAAGTGTGACATTTAAGGTAGTCGGTACTTCGACGATCCCTATAACTCCCGTCTCGCTGCCCACTCTCTTGCCGCCTACGCCCACTCTTGCCGCCGCTAGTGGCAACACGCCCTCTCCCAGTCGTTATCCTTACCTAGTCACTAGTCCCTTCCCGGTAGCTGACTATACGCTGGGGTCAGCGATCGCGCTCACTCCAACACCATTAGCCAATTGGCAAATGCCTCATCCAGCGCCACAGACTATCTCTGGAGGAGCGGTCAGTGGTGGACCTAACATTTCACCAAACATCATCGTGGCAACCGATGGCACTAAGGTTGCCGTTCCCTTCCTCGATCGTGCCATCTCTGACGGTCGCCAGAATATGCTGATGCGATCGCTAGACATCGACTTAGGAATGCTTCGCAGCAACGGCATCGGCACTGATGTCTGGTTGCCCACAAGCGGCATCGTTTATGCCTTCCGCGAAGACGCGGTTCGTGAAGATGCGATCGTCCGCCCCATCGGAATAACCACAGACTTGAGGAATCCAGCAACCCCCACAGATCCTCCATTCGTCAGCGGGATTTCCCCCAAGGTAGTAGACTACCTACCCGACCCAGAGCGCCGAGTTCATGGCTTCCGCCTACGCAACGGTTCTGAGATCAAACGCAAAAACTCGCTTCTAGACCCAGCTAACAACATTCGGGGGCTATCCTTCTTTACTGACCAACCTGTCTTTATCCAAGGAGACTTTAACCTCCACCAAAATGGTGGAGAAGACACCGCAGGCACTCGACTAGAAGAATTTACTCAAACGCTACCCGACACCGCTACTTACAACGCTACCCAATTCTATGGACGCACAACGACCAACTATGCCAACTTCTCGTCTCCCTTACAAGACCGATGGCGACCGTCTGAGGTTTTAGCAGACAGTATTGGCATCCTCTCTAATAACTTCTGTGATGGCAGCATTGCCGATGCATTGGTTATCCCTGATTTGAGTAAAACAGCCGCAAATCCGATCGCTGATTTCAAACTTCTTCCTTCCGATGGCGCTAACGTGAGCAGTCCTCGCGCTCAGTATCACGATCCCTTGAAATCGGGGTTATTTAGTCCCGGTTGCAGCACAGGGAACGGCTATACTTCCTTCCAAAATCGCAACCTACCTCAAAAAGCCTTACCCACCAACTGGGATTGGGTACGCGAGAACTCCTCTGGCGCAACCTTGCCTCAACGAAACACCACTGCTGCCTCTAATTATTGGGCTGATTTCACTTCACCCATCAAGATTTCTCGCGCAGGTCAGCCGTTAATTCAAGCCCCCCAACCATCTTTAGGCAAACTTTCCACACAACCCAACTTACCTCGTTCTGTTCTCTATGGAACTCAGTTCACTAGCAACCCTTACTACGATATTGGACAAAACAATGATGGCGGCAGACGATTGGCATCAGCCGTACAAACCAGGGTCAACTCGATCGTGGTGAGTGGAATCGTCCCATCTCGTAAAAGCCAATCCTATGGGGGGTTACACAACTTCCCGCGTTTCCTCGAAGACTGGGGCAGTGGACCTCTAAACTTCACGGGTTCCTTCTTGCAGCTTAGTTTTAGCAACTACGGAACTGCGCCCTTTGAATCTGAAGCCTGGGAGGTCGGTCAACCCGTAGATAGTGCGAATGAAAACCTCAACTACTACACACCACCCCAACGACTCTGGGGGTATGACGTGGGGCTGCAACTGAGTCCGGCAGGTCCTGCCGCCACTCGTTTTGTTACCTCCAGCAAAAGTCGCAACGAGTTCTATAGCGAACCCCCTGTTAACGACCCTTACATCAGTTTGCTTTGCAAAGCCGCCAAGAACATCACCGATCCAAATTTCGGTCCCAAAAATACCGCTAAAGTCAACTGTCCTAGCTAATTAGGAGCCTGAGATGTCACTCACAACTGCAAACAAACGGCTCACTCCCGGTATAGCCCTCAGATGTGCCCTGGGTCTAACCCAAAAAATGGCAGCTTCTAGCCGACACCCCGATCGGGGGCTAACCCTGATCGAAGGGCTGATCGCGATCGTTATCGTCTCGATCACTCTGGTCAGCATCACGCCTCCCATTTTTTGGGCAACAGGCACTCGCATCCAAAACCGTCGAGCCGAGCAAGCCTTGCAACTCGCTCAAGGCGAAATCGATCGAGTCCGCACGATCGTGGATCAAGGAAACGCCACGACCAACTTACTTCCTCCGATCGGTGCTGCAAACATCCGTCTTGCCAATAGTGTTGCGGCTCCTTCTGTTCCTAAAGATGGCAACGTCATCAGTGTGAATCCACTGTGTACTAACCAAGATGATGGCAACGCACCCGATAGCGTTCAGAAATATCTTCAGGTCAACACTGATCCAAATCCTGACAATTCTAAAGACTGCAAGGCTAACTTTTTGATTCAAACCTTTCGCAGCAGTGGGATTGATAGCAATGGGTTTCCCACAGCTGCTGGCGTTGTTCCTGCTGGATTTGTGATGGGAGTTAGAGTTTACTCAATCGTCGCTGGACCTAACTTAATAGCAGGCAAAGGTCTGACAGAGCAAGCCAGCTTAAAAGGTACCAATGGGCTGGGAAACCAATTGACCCGTCCTTTGGCGGTTCAATATTCCACGATCGTCCGCAGTAACTCTAGTCAGAACTTAGCCATCTATAGAAGCCTGTGCCCAAACCCTGGTACTGGGCAGTGCTAGAAATCTTACATCACTGTTTGTCCGTCGATAGAAGGCTTGAATCAGGTTGAAAACAATGGCTAGAAAATGGTTTAAACAACGAAGTCAGCACCGTCGCTTATTCTCCAACAGTCGCAAACCAGCAGGCTTTACGCTGATAGAACTCCTGGTCGCAATGGTGATCGCAGGCATCATCACCAGCGTTTTGCTCTTTTTGGTGGTGCAGCTACTGCAAACCAGCCAACGAGAGTCTGGTCGGAGCGATACCCAACGCGAAATGCAAATGGCGCTCGACTATATTGGTCGCGATTTGCGTGAAGCCGTCTATGTCTATGATGGTAAATGCCTTACTAGCAGCGCACCAGCAGATGGTACGTGTTCTGGCTTACTCACAACTGGTTATCTCCCTGCGACTATCTCAGCAGGAGCAAATAATCTTCCAGTTCTGGCATTCTGGCGAGTCGATCCTCTGCCTCCGACGATCGATCAGCTTTGCAAGACTAACGCTGCGGCGTTCTCTATAAAAGACCAGACGCAGCAAGACGCGGCTCTTGTCCCGATTAGCGGCATCCCCTGTGTCTCTCGTCGAATGTATACGTTAGTCGTTTATTCCCTGAACTGGGATACTACTGGCAATCAGTGGAAGGGTAGAGCCAGAATTACGCGCTATCAAATGCCCCAATATAGCTATAGTGCAGCGACCGCTACTTCAATAACGCCTGGCTGGATCTTTCCAGGAGGACCTGATGTCTCTTTTGTGACATGGCCGCTTGATGCCAAACAAGCCGACGCTCGGATCAGCCCACCTCTAACGTCTGATCCCTCCAATACTCAAGTGCTCGTCGATTTTGTAGATCAAAAAGGCTTGTCTAGCGGAACCACTGACGCTGTTTGTCCGGCTGTTCCGCTTACAAATCCCATCACCCCTGGATATGTCCTTACGCCAGCCTCAGCTAGCAATAGAGGCTTCTATGTTTGTGTCAAAGGTGGAGCAAGCAATGGCAGCTTAAACCAGGAGGTTTCTGTCTTCTTGCAAGGCAATGCGGCTGGACGACCTGGGCTTCCGCTCAATGCGAGTAATGTCCCCATCTCAATGCAAACCCGTGTGATGACGCGCGGCTCTTTAAACAAAGTAATCTAGCCATCTGCTGTCGTGCCTCAACTGGGAGAAGGAACATGAAAAAGAGGAGTCATTCAAACCACTCGATCGCTGGCTTCACTTTAATTGAAGTTCTAGTGATCATTATTATGGTCGGGATTCTGTTTGCGATCGCTGCCCCAAGTTGGGTCGGCTTTCTCAACAGACAGCGCATTACAACCGCGCGAGACCAAGTGTTTGAAGTGCTGCGCTCGGCTCAAGCCGAAGCAAAACGAACCAAGGTTAGCCGAGCGATCGTCTTTGACAATTCAGCCCAAAAGCCGAGAGTAATTGTCGTCCCGGTGGTTGACAACACCCTAACTCCCAGTGGTGTCCTCACTAGTGTCGACACTTCAGATGGGAGATGGCAAGTCTTAGGCAACGCTAATATCCAAGCAGGGGTAATTAAGATCGCTGGAAAACCTTACCAGAGCGCTGAAACCACTAGCGGTGCGATCATCTTTGACACCTACGGCAATGTCAACCCAAATATAAGTTCAATGCCCTACACCATCACGATCCAAGCCACAACGGTGACTAGCCCTAAGCGTTGCGTCAGGGTGACAACGTTGTTGGGTGCAATGCTTCCAGCAGAAGATAGTGACTGCAACTTGTAGGCAGTGATCGCATCAACTCAGTTAATTTAATTGACGTTAATTTAATTGACGCGAAGGAAGATTTTGGGGAACTCTAAGTTCAACATTCACCGCACTTAGAGTTTCTTCATGAGTTTGTACCTTAGAGAACTTTCTCGACCTCAATCAACCAGAGGCTTCACTTTAATAGAACTTTTGGTAGTGATCGCTTTAATGGCAACGCTTGCCGCAATTGCAGCCCCTTCGTGGGTATCGTTTCTCAACAATCAGCGTTTAAGCACTGCCCAAAGCCAAGTGCTTGAGGTGTTGCGTCAAGCGCAGACAACCGCCAAACTAAAACGCCTCGACTATCAGGTTAGCTTTAGACCGCACCCGCTAAATGGAAAAGCTGAATGGGCAATGCATCCAGCTACACTCACTAACCCTGACAGTCTGCCCTGGAATAGTTTAGGTGAAAACATTCAGATCAATCCAGAAACAACCTTCCTGCGGCAATCAAACGGCATCTATAAAGTTCGATTTGACCATCGTGGCGAAATCAAAGGAAATTTAGGAAGAGTCACGCTGTCTGTCCCAAACAGTCAAGTCAAACGATGCGTCATCGTCTCAACTTTGCTTGGAGCCATGCGAACTGGAGAAAACCGTCCAGGACAGGCAGGCAACCCCTGTGATTAGCCTTGCGCTTTGAGGGCGGCTTGAGTTTTTGCCCGATCGAGCTTCAGCACCAGTGTCGCTAGAGGAGGCAAACAGAGGTCGATCGAGTAGGGGCGACTGTGATAACTCCATTCCTCCGTCCATTTCCCGCCCAGGTTGCCCATATTGCTGCCACCATATTCACGAGCATCGCTGTTTAAGAGTTCTGTGTAAAATCCAGCTTCTGGGACACCGACTCGATAGTGGCTGTGAGGCTGAGGAGTAAAATTGCAGATGGTGATCACAAATTCATCAGAGTCTTTATCTCGGCGGATGAATGCAACTACACTGTGACGATTATCGCTACAGTCGATCCATTCAAACCCAGGTTCTGCAAAGTCTTGAGTATAAAGAGCAGGTTCACTGCGATACGTGGTATTAAGCGCCTCCATAAAGTGCTTGAGCTTTTGATGTGGCTCAAACTGTAAAAGCTGCCAATCCAAGTCGCCCCAAACGTTCCACTCACTCCACTGTCCAAACTCCATGCTCATAAACAGCGTCTTTTTGCCGGGATGGGTAAACATAAAGGCATAAAGGCAGCGCATATTCGCAAACTTTTGCCACTCATCTCCCGGTATTTTGCCGATGATGTTGCTCTTACCGTGCACTACTTCATCGTGGGAAAGTGCCAGCATGAAGTTTTCGCTGTGGTTATACCACATGCTGAAAGTGACGTTGTTTTGATGAAATTGGCGGAACCACGGGTCCATGCTGAAGTAATCAAGCATGTCGTGCATCCAGCCCATGTTCCACTTCAGGTTAAAGCCCAAGCCACCAACATAAGTGGGCCACGAAACCATCGGCCAAGACGTAGATTCTTCAGCGATCGACAACACACCCGGAAAATAGCTGAAAATCACATGGTTCATCTGACGCAAGAAGTCTGCGGCTTCGAGGTTTTCTCGTCCACCGTATTGGTTGGTCACCCATTCACCAGGTTCGCGGCAGTAGTCAAGATAGAGCATTGAGGCAACTGCATCGACGCGAATTCCGTCAATGTGGTATTTATCAAACCAGAACAGTGCGTTAGAAACCAAATAATTACGAACTTCGTGACGGGCATAATTAAAAACGAGCGTGCCCCACTCTTTGTGTTCTCCTCGGCGAGGGTCAGAGTGTTCATAAAGGTGAGTCCCGTCAAAGAAGGCAAGACCATGACCATCTTTCGGAAAGTGCCCTGGCACCCAATCGACAATGACGCCAATGTCATTTGCGTGGCACTGATCTACAAAGTACATAAAGTCTTGCGGAGTGCCGTAGCGAGATGTGCAGGCATAGTGCCCAACCACTTGATAACCCCAAGAGCCATCGAACGGGTGCTCAGCGATCGGCATCAATTCGATGTGAGTGAAGCCCAGATCCTTGACGTAAGGAATCAACTTTTCTGCCAGTTCTCGATAAGTGAGAAACCGCGCTCCAGGCTTGAGTTCTGAAACCACAACGATGGGTTCAATGTCTCCGTTCGGGAGTTGAGCAGGTTCGGCAGAAGACCCGTGAAGCCAAGAGCCGAGATGCACTTCATAGACTGA
The DNA here is from genome assembly GCA_965277365.1 of Phormidesmis sp. Taxonomy (GTDB): domain Bacteria; phylum Cyanobacteriota; class Cyanobacteriia; order Leptolyngbyales; family Leptolyngbyaceae; genus Phormidesmis_A. The sequence goes on from CBDICO010000013.1 coordinate 1,543,959, forward strand.
GATGGGGTGCGTCAGAGGCTCAGTGTTGCGACGATGCTCCATCCAGTCTTGGTCTTGCCAAGTGTAAGAATCGAGATCGGTGACGATCGAGGCTGTTTTAGGTCGAGCCTCTTGCTGAAAACCATAGGGGTCGGACTTTTCGTAGATATGCCCGTCCTGATTTTTAACTTCGTATTTATAGTGAGTACCAATTCCTAACTCTGGGATGAAGAGTTCCCAGACCCCGGTTGACCCTCTCCGCATTTGATCCTTACGTCCGTCCCAATAATTAAAATCACCAATCACAGAGACGCTGCGAGCATTGGGTGCCCAGACTGCAAAATAGACTCCTCTTACCTCATCGACCTGAACCGCGTGCGCGCCCAGTTTCTCATAAATGCGGTGATGGTTGCCTTCGGAGAATAGATGGACATCAAAATCAGTCAAAAAGGGAGAGCGAAACGCGTAGGGGTCGTAGATGACGCGCTCGTGGTCCCCTTCTTTGATGCGTAACTGATAGTTACTGAGTTCAGAGGTCTCGATCGTGCATTCAAAAAAGTGAGGATGATAAATCGACTGCATCGAGTATTCTGTCCGTTGTTCGGGCAAAACTACCCAAGCGGCATCGGCAGTCGGTTGATAAGCTCGCACAACCCAGACAGTTTTGCCATCCCGCTCTATCGGATGCGGACCCAGCACCTCAAAAGGGTCTTGGTGCTGATTCCAAACAATCCGCTCTACTTGATCGGGGGCAATGGTCATTGACATGAAGCTACCTACCTAAAAATTGGAGATCTTTAAAAAATTCCAGAGAGAAATGAGACTTAAAGAACTGTAATAAAGTTATTAAATCATTATAAAGTCTCATATTACTTATATTCTGCCTGAATCTGAGAGCCAAAGCCCAAAGATTAGATATGAAACAAGCCCCAACCGGCAGAATTCACGATCGGGGCTGTCTACCTGATTTAGTTCAGACCATCAATCTGAGACGAGGACTTGACGGTAAGTTGAGACTCACGCGCTACCCGTAAACGTCACCTCTGGAAACTTCGACTGCGCTTCTACCATTGGGCGGCGTTTGCCCTCTTCTTGCCAGTAGTTAATCACCTCGGTTGCTTTATTGAGCAACTCAACACGATCGACTTCAGAAATCCAGTGTTTCTTCTCTAACTCAGTTTTGAGTTGTTCCCAGGCATCATTCCGAGGCCAGAAAAAGTAAGAGGTTAGAGGACTCGTGCCTTTGCCAACCACTTGATCTACTGCTAATGCTACGTTCTCATCTAACCAGAGAACTTTTAAGATAAACTTCGACAATCCAACCTCCAGCGCAATCTCAAGCTTGATTACAATCAGCTATTCTACCGTACTGCCCTTGTGAATGGGAAAATTACCGCGAAATTGAATCTAAAGCTCCGTTAATGACACACTCTAATGCCCAACTCGATTATTCAGAACGCTTGAGGTGATCGATTTCCTGCTGTAAGTCTTCAATCTGTCGCCGCAGTGCATCCACACCTGTTGCACTAGCTGTCTCTCCAGAAACGTTGACCGCGCCTTCTGCTCCCGATCGAGGATAGTTGCCCTGACGAATCTGGCGATACTCTTGAGAATTTGACCATTCCTGAAGATAGCGAACTCGCTCGACCGTGAAAGGATGGGTCAGAAAAACTCCCTCAGAGACGTTGTTATAAAGCAAGAATTTGTAAACCTGATTGAGTCCATCTTGATCGAGTTCTTGATAGCGATCGCTCTGGCGCACAAATTCTTCTAAACTCACCTCATGGGCATATTTGCTGCTGCCTCCCGCCAATCGCATCATGCTGTGCAATACAGGATCGAGGTCATCCATAACTAAAAGAGCGGCACGATCGGCAGACAATTCTGCTTTCCGTGCCCATTCATAAAACCCTAAGAGCAATCCTGTGCTGATGAGGCTACTTAACCCAAACGTCATATCCGCCAATCCAGAGATCACCGTGCTGACCCACATTGCCATCTGCGTCAAAGTGGTGTGACCACATTTGAGATGTCCTAGTTCGTGAGCAATCACCGATCGTAGTTCTAAGTCGCTCAACAGATCCAAAAGCCCCGTATTCAACACCACACACGGACGCTCTTGCCCCAGCGCATAGGCGTTGACTAAGGGAGCCTGAGAAATAAACAGCGTCGGCTCTGACTGAATATCTAAATCCCGCAGGCATTCTCGAAAAATCTGATAAATACTTGCATATTGTCGTGGTCCGACCTGAATACTATTTCCCATCAAATAGACAAGCCGAGGACGCTCATAAATAAACTCTACAAACTTTCGTGCCACCACATCAAACCCTGGAATGCTGCGGAGAGCTTGTTCAGCTTGATGATCGAGCGGATGTCTAAAAGCTTCGCCAGAAATTCCGGGATAAGTTGGCATGGAGTACAAACAAAGGTAAGGTTTTTTAGTCTGTCGATCTTGTTTCTGGTTTAAGTTTCAACTAATAATTGGGGCGTTGTTACTGCGTACAAGACCATAAATCGATTCCGTATGTCTTTGACGATCGCGCTTTCTACCACTATTTTAAGCGGTGTCTTGATCGGCTCAATTCCCTCAAATGCTTGTCTATTTAGTTGATCAAATCCAACTGCCGTCAGTTCAGACAAGTCGTCTAACTCACCTTCTGAAACCTTGATCCGTCCTGAACGATCCGACCTCTTCAGCTTCCGAAATGAGGATTGCAGGGGCAAAATTCGCAGCGATCGCAGGGTTTTTCATATTCGGTTTGGTTCAAAGAGTTCGTTGCTTGAGACAGACTAACTCAGCAATCGATGAAGTCCTGAATCATTACCCTGAGTCGAGCATCCTGAGTTAATGCTACCTTCGGTTCCGAAAAAAGGTTATTCATCAAGATTAGAAGATCAACACCCTTCTGTTCGCTAGTGCACTTTTTCAAATTCAGAAGACCTGTAAATTTATAATATCTTGTTTACCCGGAATGACAGTCCTCTACCAGAAATGTTAGAGGATTTTTGTGAACGCAAGAGGGCGATCGCACACCCGCAGCCGCTACCTCTGTTACTTCTAGATTGCCAATTCTTCTACTGCCAGATCAAACACAATCTCATAGTTTTCGATCGGGTGCAGCCGCTTCAACGCTCGCAAATGTTCCGTCGCATCATTCCGCCGCCGAAACCGAGCCACTACAAAGCGTTGCATCTTCGGCAAAAGCTGAGTAAGACACTAGGGAGAAAGCCTATCTTGATAGCTCTGCACAAAACGAGCCTCAACCGTTGCCGAGGCTGCAATGCTGATACCATATGGTTACCTTCCGAAATGGGATAAGAAGTCGCGATCGTCCCCAGGTTTTCCAGGCGAAAAGAGCGATCGCTTTTCAATAGACAAACCTGATTAAAGGTCGCATACGCGTCATTGTTAAGTCTGAATGGGGCTAGTCAGGCTAAAAATTTGAGAATTAGCTGACAAGCGAGGCTGGACTTTGAAAGAAGTGTCCAAACGTTCAGGCGTTAACTACAGCACAGTCAGAAATTATGTGCAGCGGGGTGAGTTGAATACTGTTGATTTGAGCGCGGTTTACAAGATTGCGAAGGCTTTTGAGGTGACGATCGATAATTTGGTGAAAGTGGTGGAATAGACTAAGTTTTGCGTAATCACAAATTTTTACGGGTAAGTTGACCAACTATAAATAAAACTGTCTATCGAAAAGCCTATATGGTAGCAACTACGAATCACTCATGCTATTCATTAAGTTGCTTTCGCCCCTCCCACAGCAAAGGGGTAAGCCCTACATCATCAAAGCCTTCCACTTTACCTTTCGCCATACCCTAAAGTAACTTCCGAATTAACTACAATTTTTTTGAGCAAAGTGTTCGCCTTGTGGAAGCCCTAGCAGCGGAGGAAAAAGAGTCCCGCCATCCAGCTTTTAAGTAGACACATAGCGCAGATGACTCGTTTAAGCTGAATCATCTCTCTCCCTAATATTTCACATTGACGTTTTAGCGCGCCCCAGTCATGATTCTGTACTGTAGATTATAAGGTTTCGTCTTTCGTAGAGTGAGCTAATCTGTTGTAAATCTTCTCATCAAACTTCTTAACTTGAATTTTACTTTCATCAGATCTTAACTGCGCCTGACTTGATAGGAATTCTAAATTCATTAGCTGACTAGTTAATGAAAATACATATTCATAGAAGACAGCAGAGCGATCTCAAAAATTCTCCAGTTGTTTAGATTCTTGCTTCTTTCCTTGCCCATTTCAGGACTGGTTTCAGTATCAAGACTTCTCCAACCTTCAAGCTTACAGAGGTCTTAAGTCCATTTAGCTATTGCTTGCCTAACCTCGGCTTGACCATCTTGATAATACTTCAGTAAGTGTGGCAATGGATTGAAGAAGGGTGGCTCTTCCCTATAGTTTGCAAAATTTTGACCTAACATGCGGATGTGTCTTGAAACATTAATTAAAGACACATCCGCATATTCGCCCATGGTTTTAGCACAGCATCTCTACACATGTTATGAAAAAAGTTATATCTATGAACTCTAGTATTGTGGAGAATTTCCCGTACTGAATAACGACGTTTATGTCAATTGAACTTGCTTAGATCCTAACCATTAAAGTTTTCTTCCTATTCTGAGAAGAGAAATATCCAGTATACAGAAAGCCCCCTCCCATGAGTTAGGAAAGAGGCTCATTTGTTTGAATATCTGCCCTGGCGATGAGCTATTTTTGCGGGAGGCTACCCTCCAACTATCTTCGCCGCTGTCACGTTTCACACCTGAGTTCGAGATGGGTCAGGGTGGGTCCACGACGCTAGAAACACCAGGAAAGCTTGTGGCTTTTCCTATCAGTTGACAGAGCCCTGAAGGCTGCATAGAAACTTGTCTTACATTCACATTTGCGGAAAGATTAGAGGTCAAGCCCTCGGTCTATTAGTACGGCTCGACTGCACGTATTACTACGCTTCCATCTACCGCCTATCAACGGGTGTTCTGCCCGTGACCTTACTGGGTTAACCCCATGAGAGCACTCATCTTGAGGTGGGCTTCCCACTTAGATGCTTTCAGCGGTTATCCGCTCCGCACATAGCTACCCAGCGTTTACCGTTGGCACGATAACTGGTACACCAGCGGTGCGTCCTTCCCGGTCCTCTCGTACTAAGGAAGGCTCCTCTCAATGCTCTTACGCCTGCACCGGATATGGACCGAACTGTCTCACGACGTTCTGAACCCAGCTCACGTACCGCTTTAATGGGCGAACAGCCCAACCCTTGGGACGTACTACCGCCCCAGGTTGCGATGAGCCGACATCGAGGTGCCAAACCTCCCCGTCGATGTGAACTCTTGGGGGAGATCAGCCTGTTATCCCTAGAGTAACTTTTATCCGTTTAGCGACGGCCTTTCCACGCAGCGCCGTCGGATCACTAAAGCCGACTTTCGTCCCTGTTCGACCTGTACGTCTCACAGTCAAGCTCTCTTGTGCTTTTACACTCTACGGCTGATTTCCAACCAGCCTGAGAGAACCTTTGCGCGCCTCCGTTACCTTTTAGGAGGCGACCGCCCCAGTCAAACTGCCCACCTGATACGGTTCCGCTGCCGGATCACGGCTAGCGGTTAGAATTCTAGCTTTGTTAGAGTGGTATCTCACCGTTGACTCCATCGTCCCCACAAGGACAACTTCATAGTCTCCCACCTATCCTGCGCAAACAAAGCCCGAACCCAATACCAGGCTACAGTAAAGCTTCATAGGGTCTTTCTGTCCAGGTGCAGGTAGTCCGTATCTTCACAGACACTCCTATTTCGCCGAGCCTCTCTCCGAGACAGCGCCCAAATCGTTACGCCTTTCGTGCGGGTCGGAACTTACCCGACAAGGAATTTCGCTACCTTAGGACCGTTATAGTTACGGCCGCCGTTCACCGGGGCTTCAGTCGCCAGCTTCAAAGATTGCTCTCCTGACCGACTTCTTTAACCTTCCGGCACTGGGCAGGCGTCAGCCCCCATACTTCGTCTTACGACTTCGCGGAGACCTGTGTTTTTGGTAAACAGTCGCTTGGGCCTCTTCACTGCGACCACCTTTCGATGGCACCCCTTCTCCCGAAGTTACGGGGCCATTTTGCCGAGTTCCTTAGAGAGAGTTATCTCGCGCCCTTGGGTATTCTCAACCTTCCCACCTGTGTCGGTTTAGGGTACAGGTAATCTTGGATTAACGTGTTTAGAGCTTTTCTAGGAAGCTTGACCTCACACACTTCGAGTCCGTAGACTCTCGTACTCATGCCTCAGCTCAAGTCGTTTTCACCGACTCTCATCACCTCGAACACTTGAACCGCCAACCAACATGCGGCTGTGTTAGCCTTCTCCGTCCCTCTGCACAATCCAACATCAGTATCGGAATATTAACCGATTGTCCATCGACTACGCTCTTCAGCCTCGCCTTAGGTCCTGACTCACCCTCCGTGGACGAGCCTTGCGGAGGAAACCTTGGGATTTCAGGGCATTGGATTCTCACCAATGTTTGCGCTACTCAAGCCGACATTCTCACTTCTGCTTCGTCCACACCTGCTCTCGCTGATGCTTCAAACTACAACAGAACGCTCCCCTACCGATTCATCGATAGATAAATCCCACAGCTTCGGTACACAACTTAGCCCCGTTCATTTTCGGCGCAAGAGCGCTTGACCAGTGAGCTATTACGCACTCTTTTAAGGATGGCTGCTTCTAGGCAAACCTCCTGGTTGTCTGGGCACTCTCACCTCCTTTATCACTGAGTTGTGATTTGGGGACCTTAGCTGGTGGTCTGGGCTGTTTCCCTCTTGACGATGAAGCTTATCCCCCACCGTCTCACTGGCAATCTGTTCACAAGGTATTCAGAGTTTGACTCGATTTGGTACCGCTCTCGCAGCCCGCACCGAATCAGTGCTTTACCCCCTTGCTATAATCATTGCCGCTGCGCCTCAACACATTTCGGGGAGAACCAGCTAGCTCCGGGTTCGATTGGCATTTCACCCCTAACCACAGGTCATCCGCTGATTTTTCAACATCAGTCGGTTCGGACCTCCACTTGGTGTTACCCAAGCTTCATCCTGCCCATGGTTAGATCACCCGGGTTCGGGTCTATAAATACAGATGTACGCCCTATTCAGACTCGGTTTCCCTTTGACTTCGCCATTCTCGGCTTAATCTACCTGTACCTATAAGTCGCCGGCTCATTCTTCAACAGGCACACGGTCAGACGTTTAAATCGTCCTCCCATTGCTTGTAAGCTGATGGTTTCATGTTCTATTTCACTCCCCTTCCGGGGTTCTTTTCACCTTTCCCTCGCGGTACTGGTTCACTATCGGTCACACAGGAGTATTTAGCCTTACGAGGTGGTCCTCGCGGATTCACACGGGATTTCACGTGCCCCATGCTACTCGGGATTCAACTAGTATCATTAAGCTTTCGACTACGGGACTTTCACCCCCTCTGGTGCAGCATTCCACTGCTTCGTCTAGCCGCTTGAGTCCATATCGCTGTCCCACGACCCCAAAGTGCATGCACTCTGGTTTAGGCTGTTTCCGTTTCGCTCGCCGCTACTTGGGAAATCACGTTTGTTTTCTCTTCCTACAGCTACTAAGATGTTTCAATTCGCTGCGTTCGCTCTTTCCACCCTATGGATTCAGGTGGCAGTATATAGGGTTGCCCCATTCGGAAATCTCTGGATCAATGCTTGCTTCCAACTCCCCAGAGCATATCGTCGGTAACCACGTCCTTCTTCGCCTCTGTGTGCCTAGGTATCCACCATCAGCCCTTGTTAGCTTGACCACTTAAAATCAATCAACATTGGTGTCTGTGATATCTGTTTAGTCTTCTGATGAATTGCCTTCTGAGCTACTCACTGAAAGACTACTACTTTCTACCTGACAAGTTTCTATGCAGTTTTCAAGGTTCTGACTGGAATCATTCCAGCAGGCTCTCTATGGATTAGATGAGTTGCTGAAATTGAGTCGGTTCGGTTCTTCGAGGAAAGCTCTCAGCTTTCAGTGGAGGTTAACGGACTCGAACCGTTGACATCCTGCTTGCAAAGCAGGCGCTCTACCAACTGAGCTAAACCCCCTCGTTTGTAAAGGTGGGCCATCCTGGACTCGAACCAGGGACCTCACCCTTATCAGGGGTGCGCTCTAACCACCTGAGCTAATAGCCCATAACCCGAACCAATCTTACATAGCTTGGAAGTCAACACTCAAGTCCTCAACGACCTTGGGATGACCAGCTTTTCCTCTACTAACTCAATCCATAAGACTGAGCCCTCAAAAAAAAACGGGTAGGTCTCCCTATAAGGAGGTGATCCAGCCACACCTTCCGGTACGGCTACCTTGTTACGACTTCACCCCAGTCATCAGCCCTGCCTTCGGCATCCTCCTCCGCGAACGGTTGGAGTAACGACTTCGGGCGTGGCCAACTCCCATGGTGTGACGGGCGGTGTGTACAAGGCCCGGGAACGTATTCACCGCAGTATGCTGACCTGCGATTACTAGCGATTCCGCCTTCATGCAGGCGAGTTGCAGCCTGCAATCTGAACTGAGCCACGGTTTATGAGATTTGCTTGTCCTCGCGAACTTGCGGCTCTTTGTCCGTAGCATTGTAGTACGTGTGTAGCCCAAGGCGTAAGGGGCATGCTGACTTGACGTCATCCCCACCTTCCTCCGGTTTGTCACCGGCAGTCTCTCTAAAGTGCCCAACTGAATGATGGCAACTAGAAACGAGGGTTGCGCTCGTTGCGGGACTTAACCCAACATCTCACGACACGAGCTGACGACAGCCATGCACCACCTGTGTTCGCGCTCCCGAAGGCACTCTTCCCTTTCAAGAAGATTCGCGACATGTCAAGCCTTGGTAAGGTTCTTCGCGTTGCATCGAATTAAACCACATACTCCACCGCTTGTGCGGGCCCCCGTCAATTCCTTTGAGTTTCACACTTGCGTGCGTACTCCCCAGGCGGACAACTTAACGCGTTGGCTACGGCACTGCCCGGGTCGATACGGGCAACACCTAGTTGTCATCGTTTACGGCTAGGACTACAGGGGTATCTAATCCCTTTCGCTCCCCTAGCTTTCGTCCATGAGTGTCAGCTCAGGCCCAGTCACGCGCTTTCGCCGCTGGTGTTCTTCCCAATATCTACGCATTTCACCGCTACACTGGGAATTCCCGTGACCCCTACCTAGCTCTAGTCTTGAAGTTTTCACCGCCGTTACGAAGTTGAGCCTCGCGCTTTGACAGCAAACTTTCAAAACCACCTGCGGACGCTTTACGCCCAATAATTCCGGATAACGCTTGCATCCTCCGTATTACCGCGGCTGCTGGCACGGAGTTAGCCGATGCTGATTCATCAGGTACCGTCATTGTGTTCTTCCCTGATAAAAGAGGTTTACGACCCAAGAGCCTTCCTCCCTCACGCGGTATTGCTCCGTCAGGCTTGCGCCCATTGCGGAAAATTCCCCACTGCTGCCTCCCGTAGGAGTCTGGGCCGTGTCTCAGTCCCAGTGTGACTGGTCATCCTCTCAGACCAGTTACTGATCGTCGCCTAGGTACGCCATTACCGCACCTACTAGCTAATCAGACGCGAGCTCATCTTCAGGCTATAAATATTTCACCCCGAAGGGCACATCGGGTTTTAGCAGCCGTTTCCAACTGTTGTCCCCGTCCTAAAGGCAGATTCTCACGCGTTACTCACCCGTCCGCCACTATCCCCGAAAGGACCGTTCGACTTGCATGTGTTAAGCATACCGCCAGCGTTCATCCTGAGCCAGGATCAAACTCTCCATGTTGTTCATCACATGAGGCTTGTTCAGCTCACTATCCAAATAAGTCCTAAAACTTATCTCTCGCTCTTTCCCTAATTCTCGAAAGAATTAAGAACCATTTACTTTGACGAGGTTTAAGTGCTATTATAACTTCCAAACTATGCAATTGTCTTGGTTCTATGCGGTGAAAGTCGCCTCGCTTTCGCTTGCCTCCTTCACCGCTTAATGAATATAACACTACCCAAGAAAAAGTGTCAAGTGTTTAAGAGAAAGTCTGCGGGAGGTGAAAAACGTTGCTGTTGAAGTTTCAGAGGCTAACCTTTGTACGAGCTACTGCGGTTGTTCTAATTAAATCAATGACACGCTTTAGGAGCGACTTGGTAAGGTCAATGTAAAAGCGGTGTCACTAGATGGGGCTGAGTCGAGCGTTAGCCGACCGTTGTGCGATTGTACGATTTCTCTTGCCAAGCTGAGTCATAGTCCGATGCCTTCTACTTTGCGGGTTTGAGCAGGGTCACCGCGATGAAACCGATCGAAGATGCGAGCGCGATCGTTCAGCGGAATCTCTTGCGAACTATTACTGAGCATCATCAATATGACTGCATTTTGGCGACGAGCCACAATCCGAATTCAGCCGTTTGGTAGATTATATTTAATAGCGTTGCTAATTAAATTCTGCAAAACCTGGACGAGTAGGTCACGATCGCCCTGCACTAATAGGCAATCAGCAATGTCTGCATAAACCTCTAAAAGAGGTGTCAGCAGATCAATGTCTTCTAACAAATCCATGAGTAAGCGGGACAAATCCACCTTAACTCGATAGAGAGACATCTGTCCCGCGTCCGCTAAAGACAGCAGCAAAAGCTTGCGAACAATGCCGCTTAGACGACGAACTTCATTGAGTAAGTTGCTCAAGTGCTGCTGCACATCTGAACCGGGGTCGGCTTGTTGCAGAGTGCGTTCTAGCTCTCACCGAGATTTAGACCTTCTAAGCGACCGTCGAGTTCGTTTCGAGCCGTCAGCAAAATCACAGGCACATTTTGCCCTTTGCGGCGCAGGCTTTTGAGAATGAACAGCCCATTTTTTCTAGGCACCATGATGTTTAGCACAATCACGTCATATTCGTTTTAGATCGCGCAGGCATAACCATTAGATTGCCATTGTCGCAATAATCGACGACAAATCCCTGTTCTTTTAAGCCAGCGCGGACAAAATTCGCAATTTTTGCTTCTGCTTCATCTTCGATAAACAAAATGGGCATACGATCATGTTATGCCCATTTTATTTTAACTGAGACAAATCTTGTGGCATGGCAAAATCGGCAAGACGTTCCACCGAAACGTTTCTGCAACATCGGGTAAATTTATGTCTGTCGCGTCCATTTGTCAATTTGGTAGTTCATCTGAGTCGGGCGGTGGTTTCATTGTCGCTTGAGATTCACTGATTCGGGTCTTTGCTCAGATTACAACACCGTAATGAAGAAAGTTGGCAAACGGTCATGTTGGTTGAGCCTAATAGAACCATAGACCGCTACTTAATTGAAGGAGACTACTCGTAATAGCAACTCGCCGCCTGCTGACTATAATTGCACTTCCGATTCTGACTGGCTCATTTGGATGTGCGGCTTTAACTGAAACAGCTCAATCTGTAACTAGATCGGCACAAAATTCATCTCTGCCCAATCAACACGGTAAGCGACATCACGGTCCAGATTTTGCCGCCGCTGCTCAGAAGCTCGGCATTTCAGAAGCCACATTAAAAGACGCGCTGGAAGTTCCGGCAACGCCTCCCATTCCTGGCGCACTGAGTCAACGCCCACCTCGTCCCGACTTTAAAGCACACTAACATTTTACGGTTACGACACAATATTGATAGGCGATGTGCAACTTTTAGATGAGATGAGGAAACCCCACCGTAAAATTCTGATAGAAGAGAAACACAGAAGTTTAAGGTGGGAAAAATGTTTTCTATTGAAGAGTTTATCATTGCGGTTTTCTGCTGTGTAGACGATCAACTCAAGGCGCTGACTCAAGGCAAACCGATCCGGAGCCGAGGATTTATGCCTGCCCTGAGTGACGCAGAAGTTCTGACGATGGAAATTGTTGGCGAATATCGCAGTCTGGAGTACGAGGAAGGGATTTGGGCGTATTTCCGCGATCATTGGCGCGCCCTATTCCCGAAATTGACCAGTCGTTCTAGTTTTGTCAGGCAAGCAGCCAACCTCTGGCAGTATAAAGCGCGTCTTCAGCAACGGTTAGCGGTCGAGTTGGGCGCGTTCGAGGATGACGTGCATCTCGTGGATGGATTGCCGCTCCGCCTATGCTGTCTCACTTATGCTGGACGCTGCCGCAGTTTTCGAGGGGAAGCCGCTTATGGATACTGTGCTGCAAAAGACGAGAAGTTCTATGGCTTTCGCGGACACCTCAGCGTCAGTGCCAGTGGCATCATTACTGGCTTCACCCTGACTGCTGCGAATGCAGATGAGCGAGAAGCGCTCTGGGAGATCCTCGGTCAAATTCAAGGGATGGTCATTGGAGACAAAGGTTATATCAGCCAAGACCTGCGGGACGCTTTGCGAGGCGCTGGAGTCGAGTTACAGACTGCTTTGCGAGCCAATATGACCGATACCCGTCCTAAAGCTTGGATCGCCTTACTTCAGAAAGTCAGACGGTTGATCGAAACGGTGAACTCGCAACTAGCAGAACACTTCCATTTTGAACGGATTCAAGCCAGGGATCTGTGGCATTTGACGAGCCGACTTCATCGGAAAATCCTGGCACATACCATTTGCTGTTGGCTTAATCGTCGCTGTGGTCACGAACTGCTTCAGTTTGATCGCTTGGTGACCAGTTAAAAGTTGCACATCGCCTAATCATAGAGCTGATCATGAACAGGCTTATAGGGGATCAACTTTTTGGCTATTTTAATCGCTGATCTCACCAATCTTTCCATGTTAATTCCTGATTTTCACGGGTGAAGCTGGAATAAAGATAAAGGGACAGCTCTCTATCAGATAGCAGTTCCTATTTCATAGAGAAATTACCATAAAAGCTTGAGGGTTCTATCTATCATGAGAAAGAACCCTTCTGACTCAAACAGTCAAGGCATTCTTAGCAAAAAAGAGCTTTGACCAAAGCCCTTTTTCAAAAGTTGTAGAGTTAGATCGCGCGATCAACTTCGAGAAGATTGCGGCTTAGAATCATCCGAGAAAAGCCCTAGCAGGGGTCCCAACACTGCGCCAAACACAAATCCTCCAGCGTGTGCCCAATAAGCAACGCCGCCTTGTTGCATTCCAATATTGGTTTTCACTCCTAAACTGGCAACTCCATAGAGTGCCTGCTGCAAAAACCAGATCCCTAAATAAAAGATAGCCGGAATTCGCACGGGCAAGAAAATAATGCCAAGCGGAATAATCGTCAGCACTTTCGCTTGCGGGAATCGTAGAATATAAGCGCCCATCACCCCTGCGATCGCGCCACTTGCCCCTAACGAAGGCACGTCAGAACCTGCCGAAAAGAACCACTGACTTAAAGCAGCCAAGACTCCACAGGCGATGTAGAAGATCAAAAACTTGATGTGCCCTAACCGATCTTCAACATTGTTGCCAAAAATCCATAAAAACAGCATGTTGCCTGCAATGTGCAAAAAGCCCCCGTGCAGAAACTGAGAGGTGATGAGCGTAATCCATTCAGGGAAGCCAGAACTGCTTGCAGCACCACTAAAACTTTGGCTTAACGCTTTAGGAATGACTGCCCAAGTGAAGAAAAACGACTCTAGCTGCTGCGGGGTTAAGCTCAACTGATAGAGAAACACTAAGACATTAGCGGCGATCAGCCCATACGTCACGTAGGGGGTAATTCGCGTTGGGTTGTCATCGCTGATCGGAAACACGAGAATTTTTCCTTGACTATCATTTAGCAGGAAGGTAACCGATTTATAGTAACTTGTCTGTTTATCCGTAGACAGATCTGCCGCATTAAGTAACGCGATGTGCGACTTTTTTGAAACCCCTTCAAAAACTGTCTCTGCCCTAGTCCGCTCCCGATGGAGAGGAAACCAGAAAGGTCCAATTAATTTAAATACTGTTTTAATGCTTGAGCCAGCACTCGAACGTTAGGCTCCTTTAAGATACCTAAATGATCACCGGGGATTTCATGCAATTCTAACTCTCCCGTCGTTAATTCTCCCCAGCCCAAACGCGGATCTGATTCAACAGTGATACTGATCGGCTGATCCTGTGCCAGAAACAGCACGATTTTACCTGGATAGGTTTTGGGAACGTAGTCACCGCTCGCCTCCTGGTTATGTTGTGCATAAAGAATATCTTCTAATTGCGGCGGAAACGGACGACCGATCGTGCGATAGATCCAACGATAAGCTGTCTCTCCGCCTGTCTTTTTTAGGCTTTTCTCTAAGAGGCGACGCTTGATTCGCGCCAAACCTTGACTCGGTTTGAGTTGCAAAAAGCGGCTGCCGTAAGCAAAGAGCCGCGATCGTAAGGGCAGTTTTTGCTCGACTCCTGGTGCAGGAGTGTCGAACACCCCTAACAACGACACCGTTTGACCTTGAGCGTGGAGCCGTTGCGCCATCTCAAAGGCAACCACCCCGCCAAATGAGATCCCTACCAGCCGATAAGGTCCGTTGGGTTGCAGAGATCGCAAATTTTGGATGTAATGATCCGCCAGTGCTGCAACTTCGTTGGGGGGCATCTCTTCGTCGTCTAGCATCTGGGAAGTCAACCCATAAAGGGGTTGGTCTTCTCCCAAATGCTTTGCTAAGGGACGGTAAAATTCAAACCCTCTGCCCATGAGGTGAATGCCAAATAAAGGCGGCTTAGATCCCTTTGGCTGGATGGGCACAATCGAAGACACGACGATCGAGTCTTGTTGTAGCGAAGTCGCCTGTTCTCGAATCGTCGGAGCCTGAAAGAATGTGATGACAGGCAGCTTTCTCTGGTAGGTTTGCTCGATGCGCTGCACGATTTGAGTGGCAAGCAGTGAATGTCCGCCCAGGTCGAGGAAGCGATCGGTGACTCCGATCGGATGAATTCCTAAAACTGCTTCCCAAATCTCAATCAGTTTTTGCTCCCATTCATTGCCAGGTAGAACGAAGGTTTTGAGATTGACTACGTTTTCAGCCGTGGGTAACGGCAAGGCGCGTCGGTCAACTTTGCGATTGGGGTTAAGCGGCATCTCGTCAAGCACAACAAAGGCAGCAGGCACCATATAGTCGGGTAGGTTTGCTTGAAGAAATTGACGAATGGGCTCGATCGGAGAATCCAATTCTTGTTCTAACACCAGGTAAGCCACCAGGCTCTTTTCGCCGTCTGGCAGTTGATGCGCCATCACGACTCCTTCAGAAACGCTAGGTGCTCGACGAAGGGCGGCTTCGATGTCGCCTAGCTCAATCCGAATGCCGCGAAGTTTGATTTGAAAGTCGGCACGACCCAAAAATTCGAGATTGCCGTTGGGGTCAAATCGCCCCAGATCGCCCGTCCGATAAAATCGCTGTCTGTCGATCGTCACAAACTTCTCTTGGGTAAGGTCTTCTCGATTGAGATAGCCGCTTGTCACGCCTGCGCCCCCAACATAGATCTCGCCAGCGACTCCGATCGGGACTAAATTTTGATCCAAATCATAGAGGCGCAGACTGACGTTGTTAAACGGTTTTCCGACTCGACTTTTGGTGATGACGCGATTCCTAGGAACTGGATACGTTGCACAGAGCGAAGACACTTCGCTACATCCATAGAGGACGGCAACGTTTGCGTTTTGAAATACATTCTTTAAAGTCTCTAACAAATCAGGTGCAACGGTGTCACCTCCAGTAAACACATGTTTGAGGCAATGGAACTTTGTCAGGTCTAATTTGTGATCCTGAATGTAAATCAACAGTTGTCGCATCAAACTTGGAACCGTGTGCAGCATGGTCAACTGTTCTAAAGTCTGAGTCAGTCGCTCAAAGTCGAGAATGTGCTCTCGTTCGAGAATGACCAGAGTTCCGCTTGCTGCTAGAGGAGACAGCACTTCAAAGAGAGAAATGCTAAACGTAAATCGAGCGATCGCAGGCATGACATCGTAACGATCGAAGCCCAGCCGATCTTGGGTCGCAAGAATATAATTGACTAAATTGCGATGACTTGCTGCGACTCCTTTCGGCATTCCGGTAGTGCCGGACGTGTAGATGATGTAGGCAGTTTGATCGAGAAGAATCTCAATGTCGGGGTTGCGAGTGGGGAAGGGCTGAATGCTATCCCAGTCTCGATCGAGGCAAATGGTCTGTATTCCCTTAGGCAAACCAGACAGAAGCGGAGCTTGAGTCAGTAAAACGGTTGCGTCTGTATCCTCTAAAATCATCGTCAAGCGATTTGCAGGATGAGTCGGATCTAGCGGCACATAAACCCCGCCTGCTTTGAGAATGCCGAGCAAACACACTCCAATCTCTAGCGATGGCTGGATGCAAACGGCGACCCGATCGCCCGATCGAATGCCTTTCTGAGCGAGGAAGTGGGCAAGTTGATTAGCGCGCTGATTGAGTTCCGCATAGGTAAAATGCTGTGACTTAAATCGCAGCGCGATCGCGGATGAGTAGTGAACAGCATGGTCTTCAACACGACGATAAATAGGAACTTGTGGATAGTTCGCTGGCTCACTGTTCCATTCCACGAGCAGTTGGTGCTGCTCTGGTTGGGTTAATAACGGCAGTGGCGAGATCGGGCAGTCCAAGTCATCCAGCATTCCTGCCAACACCACTTGAAAATGACCTGACATCCGCTCGATCGTGTCAGAGTCAAATAGAGCGGCGTTATATCTAAAAAAACCTGAGATGCTATTTACTGATTGGAGAATGGTGAGATGTAGATCTGGACTGCCTGTGAATTGACAAAAGTGTTGCTTAAATTCTTCTAGCTGTTGTTCTTTGTCTTCGTCTTGAGGAACATTTTCTATCAAAGTGGCGATCACAGAATGACTCGACAGCCATTTAGATTTTTCTGACTGATGTGATCCCAAAACACTCTCTTGAGCTACTGCCGTCAGTGTTTTATAAATATCACTAACCAATGTTCGGCTCTTTAGGAAGCTATGCAAGTCAGCAGACAGTTCTGCAATGTGATGTTGATTACTTCCTCGATTCGAGAGAATTAACCCTAGATGAACGGTCTCTTGTTGAGTGTAGCGATAGAGCAGAGCGTTGAAAGCTGCCAGAATGATTGATTGAGCCTCGATCGTTCCCTGGGTTTGTGTAGCGAGAGATTGAACTAAGCGATCGGGCAGCGAAAACATCTGATAGGCAGGTTGATCAGGAGTCGAAGCCAGCTTGGGTCGAGTGACGGGTAATGGCAGCCTCGATCGCGTTTCAAGAATCGGAGGCATTTCTGTCTTGTCTGGAAAATCACTCGTGTCTTGATGTTGCAGAGACATCAAAAGATTCAGGGAGACCAATGTCTTGTTTGTAACAACCACAACATAACTCCTAAGCTTATAGAGTGCGACTTGCTTCAATGCGCCTCGAAATACAGCCCCGTCAGTTCGCTGATTGCTCTAAAGCAGGGTAGTAACTCACTGAAAAGCCATCAAAGATTGAGGCTGACTCCAAAAAAGCTCATGTTCCTATCAACGATGAACATGAGGGTAGTAAACCTAATCTGCTAATTGCTACAGAACGTAGCATTCTTATTTGCGTAAGTTCCAGTATTTATACACAAACTTTATGAAAAAAACATAGTGCGCTAATTTTTTATATGAAACCCAGCTAGAAGAAAGGTCTGTGCTTCCTGATTTAGTGAGCTATGCCTAAATTTAAGATGCAATTCCTACAAACAATACTCCGGACATTTTTTTGAACGGTTCCACAAAGCTTTCAGAGCTTATGGTTCAAGGATCAAGCTATTTTTTCAACGTTAGCTCTGCCTCTGACTTGGAAAAAAAGATCTTGTCTACGGCAGAATAAGGGTTTGAGCCTCAAAATCTGCTCAAATTTTGTCCGGACTATTGCTACAAATTAAGAACGCATAAAATTGCTATAAAGCCAGATCTGACTAGTTAAGCTAGCCGCTTTAGAGAAAATGTATCAGCAACTACAATAAGCGTCAGGATTTAACCCTATCTTCACATAAAAATTCTTGTCGTAAAGATTACGTATATTTACTGTCGATCTTTCTGATCCCTTGCTAGGGTCAATGTCATCTCAACGCTTTTACTAGGTAATCAACACACCATCTATAGACTGAAATATTTCCACTTAGCTCTCATTCAGCGTTGAACTCTATGACTGAAACCCTTTAAACCGAGAGGACTGTTATGAGTTGGTTAGTCAGAGTTGATCACAGCACCTACGCTTGCGAAAAAGGAATGATCGAGAAATGAGCATGGTATCACCTCGAAGTTGAAGGTGGGAGACTTGTGACTCGCATTGATGATGTTGATCCTGAGAATCCTAGAAGCAGCATGAAGCTTTGGTGTATTGACTTTGGTGCATTTGGCATCGCACTGGTTGAAGGCACCGATCGAGCCGAAAAATCTCAGGTGACTCTGTTTGTCGATTGTCATGGCGATCACAGTGTCCAGCACGTTGCTTACGACACATCAAACCTAGATAAATTCATGGATCGTCTACAACAATATGGTTGCAATGCGCTCGGAGAGCCAATCTCTAAAAAAGATGGATTTGGTATTCTCAAACAGCTATTTTGCAAAGGCTACTCTCAACTGAATGCTTCAGAAACCCAGTTTGCAGAATATGTGCAGCGTCCCAGAAGTATTCAAGAAGAGCTTGAAGTGACGTTCTCTCAAAAAGCTGGAAAAGGATTTTATCGACAAGTCGAAGAGGCAACTGCTAAAGGAGAAATTACCGCATTTACCACCTTCTCTGCAATGCCTTCTGACTGGCTACCTCCCGCCGTTGAACTTCCATCTTCCGCAAGGCGTGACCCTGAGCCTGTAACCAGTGACGCGCACTAGGAGAGGATTAATATCCCCCTAGTCCGCCTCTGCGTTTAGTCTCGCGTTCAGCAAATCGAAACAGAGTCAGTCCTAGTCCAAAATAAACACATCCGTTGAGCAAAGCCAAGCCCAACTGAGGTAGATTGAGGGGCTGTTGTCGTGCCATCATGTCCCGCAAGAGTCCTGCTCCGGCGGTCATCGGCAGCAGCAGTCCCACTATTTTTGACGAACCTGTCCAGGTTTCAGTCGGCACCGATAGCAAAAATAGCAATGCAAACTGAAAGATTCCTAATAGCTGCTGGATGCGTTTTAGCAACAGAGCTAGAGATCCAATCGCAAATGATAATCCATACGCGCCTAATATCACCGTGATTAATGGAAAAATCAACGTGGGTGGAAACGATAGCCATCGTCCTGTGAGCGACATGATGATCAGCAAAATTGTGGTGATCAAAACGAATTGAATCATCAGGTTCGCGATCGCGCGGGTCAAAAAGACGCGTGGTGCCCCAAAGGGTGAAATAAATAGCTGCTCCAACGTTCCCGTCTGTGCCTCGTTTTGCAGCGTTCCAGCAATGTCAAACAGCACGAAGGTGACGAGCGTCCACAGCATGTATCCGACGATAATTGAATCGAGTCGATCGCCCAATTTGAGGCTTGATCCCGCTACATAACTGGCACCGAGAAATAGCCCGTAAAACAGTGCACTGATGATAAAAATGCCCCCGATCGCTTCGGCTGGGTAGCGAATAAACTGAATCCAACTGCGTTTGACTTCTGCTAAAAATAATTTCAACACGGTGTTTCTGATTGGGTTTGAATAAGCTGGAGAAAAACTTCCGTCAGGTTGGCTTGCTCTTTCTCGACTCGAATTAAGGGAAGAGGCTGGAGAATGTGCAAAACCTCGTACAAGTCTTCTGTTTCTCGGATCAGGATTGTTTTTTCGGTGACGATCGCACCCAAATTCTGAATCTTGCTAAGGCGCTCGCGATCGAGTTCCTGCTCTAATTCCACTACATAAGCGCTGCCAGAAAATCGTCGAATTAGCTCCCCGGTGGATTCTTCAGCGACGATCGCGCCTTGGCTAATGATGGCAACGCGATCAGAGAGTTCTTCTGCAATATCCAATTGGTGAGTCGTTAACAGAATGGCTCGTCCTTCGCTGGCGATCTCGCGAATTAGACGTTTCACCGTTTGAGTGGCTTCGACATCTAGCCCCAACGTCGGCTCATCGAGCAGCAATAACTGCGGCTCATGGATCAGGGCAACTGCGATCGCCAGCTTTTGCTGCATTCCTCGCGATAGCGTCTGCACCGGAGCTTTGCGCTTGTGAGATAACTCAAATCGCTCTAGCAAGTCTCGTCCGCGCTGTCGTGCCACGTTGGAACTTAAGCCTCGCAGCACTCCAAAATATTCTAAATTCTCAGCAGGAGTCAGTCGCCAATAGAGATTGCGGTTGCCTTCTAAAACGGCTCCGAGCGATCGTAGCGCCTCAGCGTCTTGATGAGGATTGCGTCCGTTGATTTTGACATCACCACGATCGGGCAAAATCAACCCCGCAATCATCTTAATCGTGGTCGTTTTCCCGGCTCCGTTGGGTCCTAAAAACGCCAGCACTTCTTGTCCAGCGATCGCGAACGAAACATCTCGCACTGCCTGAGTTAGCTTTTTGCGGGACGATCGATAGGTTTTTTGAAGGTGTTGCACCTCAAGTATCTGCATGAATTTGAGATAGATAAGTGATATGGATAAAAATGTATGAAGTCATCAAGAGAATCTCTTACCTGATCTTTTCCTCAAAACGATCGCGGCGAAATCCTTCTCTCAGGGGAAACGCCAACCAGATTTGTGTAGTATATTAAAAATTGTAACAGGGCAAGTGCAGTCTTACCTAAAAGTGCTTCTAGAAGCACTGCCCGAAATCAATGAATGGTTAGTTGCTAACCGCTACCTACTCTCGTGAGGAGCATCTTCATGACTACATCTTTACAATTTCAATCGACGACAAGCGAATCTCTTATTGCAGCCTTCTTTCAGAGATCGGCGGGTGAATGGCGGTCTGAGCGGCGTTATTACACCTTGCCTGATGGCGAACTTAAAGAGATGGTCAGCCTGGTTAAGATTCGCTTTTTAGAGTCGGGATGTCTAGAGCTGCGAGAACTGGCTCGACTTCACAAACTAGCGAATGAAGCCATCATGACGTGCGGAGCTGCTGTTACTTAGGATAGTGAAAATTCGGTTTCGGGGAAGAAAGAGTCTAAAGGCTCGACGTTGTTTGGTGTGTTTGGGACGACGCTATATCGCGATCGTGGGTTTGCCACTCCTAAACCCGTCACGGCTGAGTTTTACTTCACCAACCCTGAAACTTTGTGCCTGAAAACTGAATATCAAGACTCGGTGTTTGAGGAAGAGTTGAAGCTGGTAGGTCATAAATATCGCACCCGTCAAACGATTATCTCTCGCGCCGGTGAGCAGCAGATGATTGGTCAATATTTAGAGAAGCGAATTAGTTAAGGATCGTGAATTAAATAAGATCGGTCATTGCAAAGTGGGTTGCCCCTCAGCCCCTCTCGCAGTTTGGGAGAAAGGGTTAGGGGATGAGGGCGAAGATCTCGACATGAATAATCCGTATTCCTAAGTCGGTAAACGGGATTAACGATAAGACGCGTTTCGGCTCCGTTCAACGCTCGAAGCCAGAATTCTTAACGGGATGAGCGAAGCTGAGACCTACTTCCACAAGTTGACTTTAATTGAGTTTGACTACTCAAAACTAAGCTTAAATTTCCTGATGATTACCAAGCTCCTCTAACCACCGGATTTGAGGGAGCAGGAGGGTTTGCATTAGGGCTAGGATTGATAGGAGCCGTTCCATCAGCTCCGGTATTAGGTTGATTAGTTGTATTGGTTAGCTGTGCCGTATTGCCGGTTCCCTGATTGCCTGCTCCGTAGTTCTGGGTGCCTGTTCCAAAATTTTGAGAGCCTGGACGGTTTTGCTGATTATTGGCAGCGATCGAGGGATTGCTTGCACTGTCACCCGCAAGCTGGTTATTGGTGCGACTGCTGAAGGGAAATACGCCTGCAATATTTAGAATCCATGCGACGGCGATCGCGACCAATGTGCCACCAATGATTCTGCCAGGAAAATTCATAATCTCATGCCAACACTTTAGTTATTTGTAACTTACCTAAGTTTCTATTAAAACACCTAGTACGGAGGATAGAGTCTGATCTCTACCCTGCGGCGTGTTAAATGGGCTGATTGCCTTATCCCCAAAAGCCATCAAACTGAGTGACTTGCAGATCGCCCATTACGTAAATCTGGCAGGCAAGCCGTCGAGAGGTTCTTGAACTGTGAGGCGGTAGAGATAATCTATTGTTCTCGCGCCAGTCGATCGCAGATGCGTCTCCACAAATCTCAACCGAGCAGGTGCCACAAGTCGCCACACTATGACCATTGATTACGGTTGCGTCTCCCCTGTAGAGATCAATCTTGTTCTTGAGAAGCCCCTGACGGAGATTGTCTCCGATCGCGCATTCGATGGTTTTCCCTTGAGCGTTAAGGTTAGGCATATCACACTCATCTTTTCTGAAGTAGTTGCTGTATAGCCTTACGCAATATCTTAGAACAAAGAACTTAAACTCCTTGTTGATTCGACTACAACCCAGCGTCCTACTGCAATTTCATAGGGCTGTATTGTCGAGTTTTGAGGAGTTCTCGATCGCTAAAATCGTTAACGATCGGCTCCAAATCTCTTTAAAATAGGTTTCTCACTGTGTTGACAAAATTTATGACTTCAGATGCCGCCCCTCCGATCTGGGTATATGACACGACGCTAAGAGATGGTGCCCAGCGCGAGGGGCTGTCACTCTCGATTGAAGATAAACTGCGAATTGCCCGCCGCCTCGATCAGTTAGGCGTTCCCTTCATTGAGGGCGGTTGGCCCGGAGCTAATCCCAAAGATGTACAGTTTTTTTGGCAGCTTAAAGAAGAACCCTTAACTCACTCAGAAATCGTTGCCTTTTGCTATACGCGCCGCCCTGGAAAGAAAGCCGCCACTGACCCAATGCTGCAACCTATTCTTGCAGCAGGAACTCGTTGGATTACAATTGTCGGCAAATCGTGGGATCTGCACGTCATCGAAGGGCTGCAAACCACGCTAGACGAGAATCTAGACATGATTCGCGACACGATCGCCTATCTTCGCAGTCAAGATCGTCGAGTCATTTACGATGCTGAACATTGGTTCGACGGTTACAAGCACAATCCAAGTTATGCGTTGAAGACGTTGGAAGCCGCGATCGCCGCTGGAGCCGAATGGATCACCTTTTGCGACACGAATGGCGGCACCTTACCTCACGAAATCAGTCAAGTTGTGACCACCGTTATTAATCAGTTTAGGCACCCTTCGATTCAGTTTGGCATTCATACACACAATGATTCTGAACTGGCAGTCGCCAACGCGATCGCGGCGGTTCAGTCTGGGGTTCGCATGGTGCAGGGCACGATCAACGGCTATGGAGAACGTTGCGGTAACGCCAATCTCTGTTCGCTGATTCCTAATTTGCAGCTTAAATTGGGGTATTCGTGCCTTCAGGCAAGTGAGTTGGCAAAGCTGTCAAAATTGAGCCGCTATGTCAGCGAAATCGCCAATTTAGCGCCCGATGATCATGCCCCCTTTGTCGGACTTTCTGCGTTTGCCCATAAAGGTGGGCTGCATGTCAGCGCCGTCGAGCACAATCCGATTACTTATGAACACATTCAGCCTGATTTGATTGGCAACACTCGTCGCATTGTGATTTCTGATCAAGCGGGGTTAAGCAATGTGTTGGCAAAAGCCCGTAGTTTGGGCATTGACTTAAATCGGCAAGATCCAGCCTGTCGGCAAATTTTGCACCACTTGAAGACCTTAGAGAGTGAGGGCTATCAGTTTGAGTCAGCCGAAGCCAGCTTTGAGCTATTGATGCGCGAAGCATTGGGACAGCGATCGCAGCCATTTAAGATTAAAGGGTTTCAGGTGCATTATGACATGGTGCCCGATGGTGAAACGCTGACGACAAAATCGCTGGCGACAGTCAAGCTAGCCGTCAATGGTCGAGATATTTTAGAAGCCGCAGAAGGCAACGGTCCGGTCTCCGCACTGGATGCTGCGCTAAGAAAAGCACTGATTAATTTCTATCCAGAAATTGCGACATTTTATCTAACCGACTACAAAGTCAGGATTCTTGATGGAGCGGCAGGAACGTCTGCGAAGACTCGCGTTTTAATCGAGTCAAGCAATGGCTCACAGCGCTGGACGACCGTTGGCGTGTCAGGCAATATTCTAGAAGCTTCTTATCAAGCGGTTGTGGAAGGCTTGGAATATGGTTTGATGATCCAAAATCAAGCAAAAGCCGCGTTAGTGTCGTAAAAGGAGAACAATCACACCCTTTTGGCGTGTTCTAAAGTTCAAAAAGCACGATAACATAAGAAGTTGAAAAGAAGCTTCCTGACACAGCAACCATCTACGTCTTGCTAGGAAGTACCCCAAGAAATCAACACACCTCAATTATGATCAAGGAAGGTATGAACACACAAGTTGCTCACCCAATGGTGAAGCTACAGCGTCAGGTGCGATCGCTCCTCGACTCAAAACTGCTTAAACCCAGCGATAGTCTCTGGAAGATTGCCCTCCTCTATGGAGATGAGTGGGCTTATTGGAAACAAGAGTTGCTCTCATTTGATTTCACGATGCAAGATCCCGTCAGCGAACTGCTCTCAGTAGACGCATGGGATGAAGAAGACTAAAAGCCTTGAGTCACTAGAGCATTACCACAATTGATCTAGGTTTGGTCTGACCTTGGCTCGAATCGCGATCGCTGTGATGTTGTCGTGACCGTTATATTGATTGGCAAGCTCGACGAGTTGACTGACTCCTTGCTCGAGGTTAGTCAGTGAGCTAATTAGGGGATCAATGTGAGTCTCATGGTGCGTTTCGAGTAAATCGTTGTCGGTTAAGCCATCCGACGCGAGGATCAGCACCATATCTTCATTAATTTCAAAAAACTGAATATCAGGGCTGATAAAGTTTTCGTCGCGAGGTCCGAGCGCTTGAGTCAACTGGTAAGCATCGGGGCGACTATAGGCGACGGTAGCTTCTATGCCGCGCTGAATTTCTCGCTGACCGACTTCGTGGTCGATCGTCACCTGTGTTAGACCTCCCTTGCGGCTATAGCGATAGAGGCGACTGTCTCCAACGTGGGCAACAGCCGCCTCGGTGTCTTGAATCAGCAGCATCACCATCGTCGTGCCCATTCTGCCACTGCCCGATCGAGCATTCTGCTGGTTGACATCATAGATGGCTTTATTGGCTAGCTCCACAGCTTCACGAATCACATTTAAGGGAGGAAGCCCAGTAGCATTAGGGGCGACAGTCTGCCAATAGTCGCGAAAATAGCGACGCAGGGTGTCTACTGCTAACTGGCTGGCAACTTCGCCACTGGCGTGCCCACCCATACCATCGCAAAGAATGTAGAGACCTTGTGCTCGAACCGTTTTGCCGGATGGGATCTGAAGTTTTGCAATTTTGGTGTCAATGCCAAAACAATCTTCGTTGTGATCGCGAGTCCGTCCGATATCAGTTCTGCCTGCGTCTTCGAGGCTAAATAGCTGCATCGGCAGGACGATTGTTGGCATGTCGTCTCCCTCTTCTTCGGGTTGCAGGGTGACGGCTTCGGCTTCTAAGTCTGCACCTTTGTCCTCAAAACTTTCTGGGGGAGCATTGGTCGGGTCGGGGGCTGATAGATTTTGAGGGTTGGGCATGGTCTCAATTTCAGTCTCAATTTCAGTAAAACTGGCTTGTATCTCGTGGGCGATCGATTCAAGTCGCGATCGCAGTTCATCGGTTGTTATTAGTTTACCCACTTGCAGATCAGCAATCAGCAAATGTAGAGGCGCCAATTGAGTTTGAGAGAGTTGATTGAGTAAAAATTGCCAGGTTTCTCCTAGACTTTGCAGCGACGGCGCGGGGGAGTTTTCTAGCAACAATTTCTGTAGGCATAAGATCTGATCTTCATCAACTCGCAGGTTTCGGGAGTCTAGCAAGCTTTGTCGACAGTGCCAGGGTTCTAATGCTTCCCAAATCTCGACCATTTCATGGAACCAGTGCAGGATTTGCAGCCCAGATAGGTCACGATCGTTCCGCAAGCAATCGACTAATAAAGGGAGGTGTGATCGATCTTCTAGCAAGAGAGCGTCTTCGCCCAACCCCCAAGCATCGTGAACCTGGGGAATGACTTGATAAAGCTGCGATCGCAGCGTTAAATAAGTTTGGATGTCGATCTCGCCCTGAGTGTTGCAACTCGGATCAGCTTCTCCGATCGATTCGATCAAAGAGATGCCACACTCTTGACAAAATTTGTTGACATCAGGGTTTTCAAACTGGCACTGGGGACAGACAAGCATTCGGGGTTTCCTAAATGTTCCGCATGGAGAGTTCTACCAATCTTACGCAAAATTTTTGTGAGTCACTGGGTCTGTAAAGATTCACTGAAGGTTTCGAGGAGTCAGGGGTCTGATTTAGAAGAGAAGTGAGGTTCCGGTTCCCGCTAGAATAGGGGAGTATGCCCCGCTATAGTTCTGAAATTTTATGACGACTGCTGCGCCAGCCAAAACCCAGTATGAAGCGATCATCGGGCTAGAAACTCACTGTCAATTGAGCACCGAAACGAAAATCTTTTCTGACAGCTCTGCCAAGTTTACGACTGATCCAAATACTCACATTGACCCGATTTGTATGGGGATGCCGGGTGTGTTGCCTGTGCTCAACCAAAAAGTTTTGGAATATGCGGTCAAAGCAGGACTGGCTCTCAACTGTCAGATTGCGCCTTATAGCAAGTTCGATCGCAAACAATATTTTTATCCCGATCTGCCCAAAAACTATCAGATTTCTCAATTTGATCTCCCGATCGCCGAACACGGTTGGGTCGAGATCGAGTTGCTAGATGCAGAAAACAAACCAGTGCGTAAACGGATCGGGGTGACGCGTCTGCACATGGAAGAAGATGCTGGGAAGCTGGTGCATGGCGGCAGCGTTTACCCCGAAGGGGGCGCTGCTTCGCAACGACTCTCAGGGTCGACTTACTCGCTGGTGGACTATAACCGAGCAGGCGTTCCACTCGTTGAGATTGTCTCAGAGCCAGATCTGCGATCAGGGCAAGAAGCCGCCGAATATGCTCAAGAGGTGCGGCGAATTATGCGCTATCTGGGGGTCAGCGATGGCAATATGCAAGAGGGTTCGCTGCGCTGTGATGTAAATATTTCGGTGCGTCCAATCGGACAAAAAGAGTTTGGCACCAAAGTTGAAATCAAAAACATGAACTCCTTCAACGCTATTCAACGGGCGATCGAACACGAGATTGAGCGGCAAACTGCAGCGATCGAGTCGGGAGACCGCATTCTGCAAGAAACGCGCTTGTGGGAAGAAGGATCGCAACGCACGATTAGTATGCGAATCAAAGAAGGCTCTAGCGATTATCGCTATTTTCCTGAGCCGGATTTAGGTCCGATTGAAGTCCCGTCTGAGCAGTTAGACCACTGGCGCAGCGAATTGCCCGAACTGCCTTATCAAAAGCGTCCTCGTTACGAAAGCGACTTTGGACTCTCAGCCTATGATGCGCGAGTGTTAACCGACGATCGAGATATCGCCGAATATTTTGAAGCTGCTGTCGCTGCCAAAGCGAATCCTAAACAAGCCGCCAACTGGATTATGGGTGACATCAGCGCCTATCTCAACAACGAGCGTAAGACAATTAAAGAGATTCCGCTAACTCCGATCGCTCTGGCTGAATTAACGACGTTGATTGATGCCAACACGATTAGCAACAAAATCGGCAAAGACATCTTGCCCGAACTGTTGACTCAAGGAGGCTCACCCAATGCGATCGTCGAGCGTGAGGGCTTAGTGCAAATCTCTGATAGTGGAGCGATCGAGGCAGCGATCGATGCCGTCATCACATCCAATCCCAAAGAGCTTGAGCAATATCGTGGCGGTAAAACAAAGCTCTTAGGATTTTTTGTCGGTCAAGTCATGAAGCAAACAGGCGGACGGGCGGACCCCAAACTGACCAACCAGTTGTTAACCAAAAAGCTGAATGCCTAGATTTCAGAGACTAGGACGTGTTTTAAACGTCCTACGATGGGTATTTTAGCTTTGAAGATTCTCCTAAATCTCCCTTAAAAAAGAGGGCTTTGAGGAGGTGAGTTCTCTCCTGGTTTAAGGAGGGTTAGGGAGGATCAAAGGGGTTGAGACACGTCTTACTCCTCGCAGCTTGCTCAATCTACTGTAGAAACACTGGATGCTGCCTCCTCTTATGAATTTTCAATAAAATTTGCGTGTTTTTGCCGAAAAGCTCTTTAGGGGCTTCACCCCTCATCCCAGAAATGGCATACTGTGCTTAGTAGATGCACCCTGATGACAGGGGGAGTCGCAGCGCGACCCTCCCTTTTTTCTTGTCTTTAATGCCCTAGGCAACAATGCGATCCGTTGAGCTTGATATAATCGCCTCTCGGAGACGATAACGGCAAGTGAGGCAAAATCTATGGCATGGCAGCAAATTTCAGGTGGGGTGACGGCACCAAAGGGCTTTCGATCGACCGGAATCATCGCCGGATTAAAACCTTCGGGTTTGCCAGACTTAGCGCTGATCATCTCTGACGTAGACGCGATCGCGGCAGGGGTGTTTACAACGAGTCAAACCAAAGCTCCGGTGGTCGATTACTGCCAAGAGCGGTTGCAGTTAAAACAGACGGCTCGTGCCATTCTCTGCAATGCAGGGCAAGCAAATGCCGCAACAGGCGCTCAGGGAATGCTGGATGCTTTAGAGTGTGCTCAACTCATTGCTCAAGCGCTGAATATTTCATCGGATCTGGTGTTGCTCGCCTCGACCGGGGTGATCGGGCAGCGCAACAAAATGGAGGCGATTCGGACGGCGGTGCCTAAGTTGATGGCTTCGCTGGATGAAAACGGCTCGGCTGCCACGGCTAAAGCGATCTGCACGACTGATTTAGTCACAAAATCGATCGCGCTAGAAACCACGATCGACGATCGTCCCGTACGGATTGGCGGGATTGCTAAGGGTTCTGGCATGATTCACCCCAACATGGCAACGATGCTGTCGTTTGTGACTTGTGACGCAGCCGTTTCTCCCCCACTTTGGCAGCAGATGCTAAGTCGGGCTGCCGATCGCAGCTTTAACCAAATTACTGTAGACGGGGATACCAGCACTAATGACACGCTGATTGCACTAGCCAATGGTCAATCTCGCACACCGTCGATTACTGAAATGGGCGCAGAGGCAGACAAGCTAGAGGCAATGTTGACTGAAGTGTGTACTTATTTGGCGAAGTCGATCGCCCGTGATGGCGAAGGGGCAACGTGCTTAATTGAGGTGCAGGTTTCTGGAGCGATCGACGATGCGGCGGCGCGACGAGTTGCGAAAACGATCGCGGGTTCTTCTCTTGTCAAAGCGGCAATTTTTGGACGTGACCCTAACTGGGGCAGAATCTCGGCGGCGGCGGGACGGGCAGATGTGCCATTTGAGCAAGAGCATTTGCAAATCAAATTAGGCGATTTTTTAATGATGCAAAACGGTCAGCCTCAACCCTTCGATCGGGCGGCTGCCAGCAACTATCTCAGACAGCAAGCTGAGGCAAGTACACGTCCTTGTCCTGTTGGCTCAGTAGTGAGTGCCGAGATCAGCAGTGAGTTAATGTTGATGGAAGGAAACCATCCGGTCGCGTTCGATCGCGGAACACCTCACACTCAGTTTGTCAGTCATCCGGTGATGATTGAAGTCAGCATCGGCAACGGGTCAGGCACAGGTCAGGCGTGGGGGTGTGATCTCAGCTACGACTACGTGAAAATCAATGCTGAATACACGACTTAAGGGATGTCCAATTGCAAGATCGCGATCGTCGGCACCAGTGGCTCCGGTAAGACCACGTTGGCGCGTCAAACATCTCAACGGTTGGCGATTCCTCATGTCGAGCTAGATGCTCTTTACTGGGAGCCAAATTGGACTGAAGCGACGATCGAGGTGTTTCGATCACGAGTTGAGACGGCGTTGAGCGGTAACGCTTGGGTGGTAGATGGCAATTACAGTAAGATTCGTCCGCTTATTTGGAGCCGCGTTGATACGATCGTGTGGCTCGATTATGCGTTTGCGATCATCATGAGTCGAATCCTTCAGCGAACAACTCGGCGGGTTGTGCTGCAAGAAAACTGCTGTAATGGCAATCGCGAAACGTTTCAAAAGTCCTTCTTAAGCAGCGATTCGATGATTGTTTGGGCAGTTCAGACTTATCACAAAAATCGCAGACAGTACGCGACTTTGTTTCAACAACCGGAATTTGAGCATCTCAAAAAAGTTAGATTGACTTCTCCCCAAATAGCGCAGCGCTGGTTAGAAGAGGTTTCTCAACATCACTGATTGGAAGATAGGAGACAGGATCTCTCTCAAGGGTGAGGAAATTGCCTTTCTCAAGATAGAACGATCGCGCTGATAAAAGGGAGTACATTAATTTTGTGGAAGAAAGAAGTCGAACCAAGTTTTTGAAGTTTTCAGCCGCTTTTCTTCACACCCTACGTAAGTTATTTGCTGGGTTATACAGAGCCATTTATTTAGAAGAGTTTCGACTTTTCTCGTAACACTATCAGGCGATGTGCAACTTTTAGATGAGATGAGGAAACCCCACCGTAAAATTCTGATAGAAGAGAAACACAGAAGTTTAAGGTGGGAAAAATGTTTTCTATTGAAGAGTTTATCATTGCGGTTTTCTGCTGTGTAGACGATCAACTCAAGGCGCTGACTCAAGGCAAACCGATCCGGAGCCGAGGATTTATGCCTGCCCTGAGTGACGCAGAAGTTCTGACGATGGAAATTGTTGGCGAATATCGCAGTCTGGAGTACGAGGAAGGGATTTGGGCGTATTTCCGCGATCATTGGCGCGCCCTATTCCCGAAATTGACCAGTCGTTCTAGTTTTGTCAGGCAAGCAGCCAACCTCTGGCAGTATAAAGCGCGTCTTCAGCAACGGTTAGCGGTCGAGTTGGGCGCGTTCGAGGATGACGTGCATCTCGTGGATGGATTGCCGCTCCGCCTATGCTGTCTCACTTATGCTGGACGCTGCCGCAGTTTTCGAGGGGAAGCCGCTTATGGATACTGTGCTGCAAAAGACGAGAAGTTCTATGGCTTTCGCGGACACCTCAGCGTCAGTGCCAGTGGCATCATTACTGGCTTCACCCTGACTGCTGCGAATGCAGATGAGCGAGAAGCGCTCTGGGAGATCCTCGGTCAAATTCAAGGGATGGTCATTGGAGACAAAGGTTATATCAGCCAAGACCTGCGGGACGCTTTGCGAGGCGCTGGAGTCGAGTTACAGACTGCTTTGCGAGCCAATATGACCGATACCCGTCCTAAAGCTTGGATCGCCTTACTTCAGAAAGTCAGACGGTTGATCGAAACGGTGAACTCGCAACTAGCAGAACACTTCCATTTTGAACGGATTCAAGCCAGGGATCTGTGGCATTTGACGAGCCGACTTCATCGGAAAATCCTGGCACATACCATTTGCTGTTGGCTTAATCGTCGCTGTGGTCACGAACTGCTTCAGTTTGATCGCTTGGTGACCAGTTAAAAGTTGCACATCGCCTACTATCGAGAACAAATAACACGGCAGGAGTTTACTTCTGTCGTGTTGTTCTTTAAAAGTGAGCTATGGGGCTGGCTTTTGGGCTTGGATCACCTGGAGACTACCACCTGCATAAAGAGTCCGATCCTTGACCTGAAATCCAACTTCTGTGAGCAAATCGACTAAATCGGTTTTGATTAATTGCCACGCAGTCTCAGTTTCAAATAACCAAAAGAAGACCGCCAATCCGGATACAAAAATTGGATGAGTGGGGGCATGAAAATCCACCATTGCGAAATATCCATCCGGCTTTAAGACGCGATAAACTTCTTGCAAAATTTGACGCAATTGTTCGGCTTCCATCTCGTGCATCGCAGCGCTGGTGTGGACTAAGTCAAACTCATTGTCCGAGAGCGGAATTTTCTCGGCGAACGCCTCTATGTAACTTGCTTGAGGCACATTTTGCTTGGCTCGTTTAATCGAGAGCGGAGAGGCATCAAGCCCAGTGACATGGCTCGATCGCTGCACTAAAAACTGAGTCGTCTGCCCACTCCCACAGCACAGATCTAAAATCTTTGAGTCTTCAGCGATCGACAATCCCTGCAATGCCAACTGCCGAAACCGCGATTCTCCGCCAACTGCCATTGCCGCGACTCGCGAAATACCGTCATATAGCCACTGATATTGATAACTTAAGTCCCGCAGAATAGTTGCCATAGTGAATGCTTAAGACATCTTTGGTAAAGCTAGAAAAACTATTTATGAACAGCTTTTCTACAATTTAGCAAATCTGAAAGGAAACGCTGGCACGAATGATGTAATGTATCGATGGTAAACCTCAGTCTATATGAGACTTCTGCGAGACCAACTTTCCTGATAAGCTAGACTCCTCAACTTTGAGCCATCGATATCTTTCCTGTTCTGCATCTTTAGAGCCGCGCCACTCATGAATCTGTCTCTTGCTGCCAATGGAATTCAAGCCCTCGATCGAACGTCTCAAGTGCCAGATCTCTCAGTTGTCGTTCCCATTTACAACGAAGTCGAGAGCATTCCATTATTGCTAGAGGCGATCGCCACCAGTCTGATTGCCGAGCAGATTCACTACGAAATTATCTGTGTTGACGACGGCTCTCGCGATGGCTCCGATCAGCTTCTCAAGCAGCAGGCTCAAACTCGAACCGATTTACGAGCCGTGATCTTACGACGCAACTATGGACAGACCGCCGCGATCGCGGCGGGGTTTAGTCACGCCACGGGCAACATTATCATCACGTTAGATGGAGATCTGCAAAACGATCCCGCAGATATTCCGATTTTGATGGCGAAGCTAGAAGAAGGATATGACTTAGTGAGTGGTTGGCGCAAAAATCGCCAAGATGCGTCTCTAACGCGAGTATTGCCGTCCAAAATTGCGAACTGGCTAATCGGTCGAGTCACGGGCGTTCGAGTTCATGATTATGGCTGTTCGCTCAAAGCCTACCGCGTCGAACTCGTCGCCGATATGAATCTCTATGGAGAACTGCATCGATTTCTCCCCGCACTTGCCTTTATCGAAGGTGCCAGAATCACTGAGATCCCGGTGCGCCACCATGCTCGTCGCTATGGGCAAAGCAAATATGGCTTAGACCGCACCTTCCGCGTGATTATGGATTTGTTCACTATCTTCTTCATGCGGAAGTTTTTGACTCGTCCGATGCACGTTTTTGGCTTGTTTGGTCTGCTAGCACTGATTTCCGGCACCGCTCTGGGTTTATATCTTGCCTACGTCAAACTCGGGTTAGGCGAAACTATTGGGCAGCGTCCACTGCTGATTCTGGCGGTTGTGCTCTTTCTATCAGGGCTACAGCTTTTTAGCTTTGGGCTGTTAGCTGAGTTGTCAATGAGAACCTATCATGAGTCGCAGGGAAGACCGATTTATCGAGTCAGAGAGGTGATCGAAAGGTTAGACAACAGTGCTGCAAACGAGTCATAAGAATTGCAGATTGATGAGAGTTCCTCGCCGCGTTGTCCGTGGAGTTCGCCTTCGCTCAAATCACTAGATGAGAGTCGAGGGCTGAGCGCAGTCAAAGCCTGGTCGGTTGAGACTCAACTAAACTGCAACTCCCTATCAATAGATTGAACAATCAAAACAAATCTCGACTTTACAGCTTTGTGCAGAAAGTCACTGGCACGCTGATCTCCAAACTTTTTCTGCCTTAACATTCCATGAATCCAACGCTTATCTTAAAATAAAGTCAGGACTTGTAAAGTTTCTTAACCATGTCGCCCCTTCGCTGGCTTATTCATGACCTCAGCAACATCCCTATTCTCCCCGGTTGAAGCAGACCTCTGCGTGCTGACGGAGAACCTCAAACAGTTAATTGGTGCTCGTCATCCTATCCTTTATGCTGCCGCAGAACATCTCTTTGGAGCCAGGGGGAAACGGATTCGCCCCGCGATCGTTTTCCTAGTGGCGCGGGCAACGATGCCTAACCAAGGAATCACTGAACGCCATCGACGACTCGCTGAAATCACTGAAATGATTCATACAGCAAGTCTCGTGCATGATGACGTGGTAGACGAGTCAGATATGCGGCGGGGCATTCCAACTGTTCACAGCACGTTTGGTAGCCGAATTGCTGTGCTGGCAGGAGACTTTCTGTTTGCTCAATCGTCCTGGTATCTCGCCAATCTAGACAATTTGCAGGTGGTCAAACTTTTGTCAGAAGTGATCAAAGATTTTGCCGAGGGCGAGATTCAGCAAGGGTTAAACCGTTTTTCTATGGTGTCGATCGAGGCTTATCTTGAAAAGAGTTACTATAAAACTGCTTCTTTAATCGCCAATAGTTGCAAAGCGGCGGCTGTGTTAAGTGATTTATCAGAAGTGCAGGCACAACAACTCTACAGCTATGGTCGTCACTTTGGGTTAGCCTTTCAAATTGTAGATGACATCTTAGATTTCACAGGCTCGATCGATAGCTTGGGTAAACCTGCTGGATCTGATCTCCAGAGTGGCAATTTGACCGCTCCGGTTCTCTATGCGATTGAAGAAAAACCCTATTTGGAAGTTTTGATTGAGCGAGAGTTTGCTCAAGCAGGTGACTTAGAGCAAGCGTTGGCGTTGATCAAAGACAGTCGAGGCATTGAGCGATCGCGAGAGCTTGCAGCCCATCATGCCAAGGCCGCGATCGCACATCTATCTGATCTACCGGTGTCTGAGTCTCGTCAAGCACTGAGTAAGCTGTCTGACTATGTTTTGAGTCGTCTGTACTAATTTTCACGAGTTCTTAAATGAATCGTTTTAGGGGTAGACTTTTCTACCCCGTTTTTTATGGCGAGTTTAAGGAGACTTTAATATAACCTCAATGCGCTCTAGGTCTAGTGCTTGTAGCCCTCTTAACTTAAAAAGGGAATGGTGCTTAGGAGAAGTTGTAAAAAGCTTGTTTGAACCTTGATAAATCTATAAATAGTTAGATGTGATTTCTTCAAATGTTTGCTTCCACTCATTTTAAAGAGAGTCAACCGCTCAATCAATTTTACTAAGTTTTGCAAAATTGTCTTGGGTAGTATATCCTTGAACGAACAGACTTACACATTAAGTAGGTTAGTTCGTTTAATGAACGATCGTATCGAGTAACTGAGTTTCCTGAAACGTCATAGAGTGACGTGAGATTGGACTGCTGTATAGCTTGTAGACGATGAATCTAATTGAGTTTAGTTAAATAAAGCAGAAGTCTAAGGCGTAGTTTGTTCTCTATCTCTGTGATAGAGACAGAGAGCTTTGAGTGCAAAGCGTGAGGAGGAATCGATCATTGCCTTGAGAGCTTTGACGCTTTCTCATCCTCAAAGTTCCTAGAAAATAATCAAGTTTATTTCTCACGACTGATTGGGTTAATCACGATTTGGCAGTAACTTGAAGACAATTAAAGTTTTGCATACGTGATTGATTTCAAGTTTTGATGCCCTTCTATTCACCGAATTTCGGTAACTAAAACTATGCTATTTGTAGGTCAAAGGCAAAGGGTTGCACTAATTTCTGAACACGGTGACCCTGCTATCGAGATTGGCAAAGAAGAAGCAGGTGGACAAAATGTCTATGTGCGCCAAGTGGGTGAAGCTCTTGCTCGTCAGGGGTGGCAAGTCGATATGTTTACTCGACAGTCTGACGCAGACCAACCAAAAATCGTGCAGCATAGCCGCCATTGCCGCACAGTTCGCTTAACAGCGGGTCCAAAAACCTTCATTCCTAGAGATGATTTGTTTCCTTATATGCCAGAGTTTGTACGCTCGTTCCAGCGCTTTCAAGTCGAGAATGGCATTGAATACAATCTGATCCACACTCACTACTGGATGTCGGGTTGGATTGGTATGGAGCTAAAGAAACTACAATCGGTTAAGCAGCTTCACACTTATCACTCGCTGGGCGCAGTTAAATATCAGTCGATTTCAACAATTCCTTTAGTCGCTAAAACACGGCTTGCTAGCGAGAAAACCTGTCTCGAAACTGCCGATCGAATCGTAGCGACCAGCCCTCAAGAAATGGAACACATGCGATCGCTGGTTTCGCCCCACGGCAACATCGACGTGATTCCTTGCGGAACTGACATTTATCGATTTGGTTCAATCTCACAAGCCAGAGCGCGTCAGCTATTAGGGTTCTCACCCGATGACAAAATAGTGCTTTATGTTGGACGCTTCGATCTGCGTAAGGGCATCGAAACTCTGGTACGTGCAGTTGGTCAATCGAAACTGCGCGGTGAAGGAACCTTGAAGTTAGTGATCGGGGGCGGCAGTCGTCTGGGTCAAAGTGATGGCATTGAGCGAGAGCGGATTGAGGGAATCGTTGCTGAGTTGGGATTGCAAGACATCACGCTATTCCCAGGTCGTTTGGGTGAAGATAATCTACACCTTTACTACGCAGCAGCAGATGTGTTGGTCGTGCCTAGCCACTATGAGCCGTTTGGATTAGTGGCAATCGAAGCGATGGCAAGCAATACGCCAGTAGTTGCCAGCGATGTAGGCGGGTTGCAATACACAGTGGTTCCTGAAGAGACGGGGCTGTTGGCTCCCGCGCAAGACGATGCTGCATTTGCGGTGGCGATCGACCGAATTTTGTCTGACTCTGAGTGGCGCGATCAATTGGGTCGGGCAGGTCGTCAGCGTGTCGAAGACAAGTTTAGCTGGAACGGCGTTGCGGCTCAGCTAGGCAAGCTCTATCACCAAGTTTTAAAAGAAAAGCCAGTGGAAAAACCTGCGGTTGAGAAGAAGCTTTCTCCAGTGAGCGCATAAAACTACATTTGGTTAATTAAGGGTAAAGGGATCAGTCAATCAATCCTGGAGTTCCAAGGTGGTAGATTGAACGCTTTGCCTTTAAACTCATCTACTCACGATTCCTCAGCCGTTTGCACTTTCTTACGAGTGCTCGTTGTTTTTTTAGCGGCGGCTGTCTTAGTCGTCTTTTTGGCAGTCGTCTTCGAGGTGGCTGCTTTTTTAGCGGTCGTTTTAGCCGTACTCGCTTTTTTGGTCGTTGTTTTCGCTGTGGTTTCGGTTACGCTGTCGTCGGCTGCTTTTTTTGATCGTCCCGTCGTCTTCCCAACTTTGCGACCTTTGGTTCCGGCTTTGGCAGCGATCGCGTCAAGTGCCCCCTCCATTGTAATGGATTCAACAGTTTGACCTTCGGGCAGCGAGGCGTTTACCTTGCCATACTTGATGTAAGCCCCGTAAGGACCGTCATAAATATTGACGGGATCGCCCTCTTCAGGATGAGTACCCAGTTCGCGCAAGGGTTTTGCGGTGCCGCGTTTGCCTCGTCCAGCTTTGGGTTCGGCTAAAAGTTGGAGTGCGCGATCGAAGTCCACGG
The DNA here is from genome assembly GCA_965277365.1 of Phormidesmis sp. GTDB lineage: Bacteria > Cyanobacteriota > Cyanobacteriia > Leptolyngbyales > Leptolyngbyaceae > Phormidesmis_A. The sequence goes on from CBDICO010000013.1 coordinate 1,581,158, forward strand.
TTAAAACGTTATCGGCGGCTTTCAGCGATCGATAATCTTTGTGCACTTTGCCGTCTTCGCCTTTACCCAAGTCATGAACGATGTAAGGACCATAAGGACCTAAACTCGCCTGAACTTTTCGTCCCGTATCAGGGTGCATTCCTAGCGTTCGAGGCAGTGCCAATAATCCGATCGCTTGTTCGATCGTCACCGTTTCAGGCGTAACGCCTTTGGGAAGAGACACATTTTTAGGCTTCGGATTTGCATCCGACTTGTCGCCTAGCTGAATGTAGTGCCCATAAGGACCCAGCTTGACATAAACAGGCTCACCACTCTCAGGATGAACGCCTAGCTTTTTGGGACCCTGAAGCAGAACTTCAATTTGCTCGGCGTTGAGATCAGCCGGTGGCATATCTTTGGGCAGGTTGATATTGCCGTTTTCTGACTCAATGTAAGCTCCTGTCTTGCTGATTTTGATTCTCGCTTCTAAATCACCAAAATGAATGGTGCGAGCTTCTTTCGGATCGATTTTGCTTTCTTGGTCTTTGACCTGTTTTTCTAACCCTGCTTCACCTGAATAAAAATTACGGAGATAAGGAAGCCATTGCACTTCGCCTGTCGCGATGTCGTCCAGGGTTTGCTCCATTTTTGAGGTGAAGCTAGGGTCAACAATCTCAGGAAAATGCTTCTCTAACAGATCAGTGACTGCAAAGGCAGTAAACGTTGGAATCAGAGCATTGCCGACTAATTGAGCGTATCCTTTGGTGATAATAGTGCTGATAATGCTGGCGTAGGTACTGGGGCGACCGATGCCTTCACTTTCTAGAGTTTTGACAAGAGACGCTTCGGTGTAACGCGCTGGAGGTTGGGTTTCGTGCCCGATCGCGTCCAGGTTGCGGCAGGCAGGATGGTCGCCTACACGCATTGCAGGTAGGATGACTTCTTGACTCTCGATCGCCGCATTTGGATCATCTGATCCCTCCACATAAGCGCGGAAAAATCCAGGAAAATCAATGCGCTTGCCGCTAGCTCTGAAACCTGCATCCTCGACTTGAATTTGAACGGTGATTTGAGTTTGTCGAGCATCTGCCATCTGAGTTGCCACGGTGCGCTTCCAGATCAAATCGTAGAGTTGAAACTCGCGTCCGCTCAGTTTGGTCTGCTGCGGAGTGCGGAAACTGCTTCCCGCCGGACGAATCGCCTCGTGAGCTTCTTGAGCACCCTTGCTTTTGGTGGTGTATTGGCGAGGTTGGGGGCTGAGATAATCGGAGCCATACATTTGCTGGACGCAATCACGAGACGCAGCGATCGCTTGTCCCGACAAATGCACCGAGTCCGTTCGCATGTAGGTGATATAACCTAGCTCATAAAGACTCTGAGCCGTCCGCATCGTGTCACGGGCAGACAGTCCTAACTTACGGTTTGACTCTTGTTGCAGCGTCGAGGTCGTGAATGGAGGCGACGGCTTGCGAGTCACCGGGCGTTCTTCTTGATCTGAGACCGTCCAGGTTTTGTCGGCAAGCCGTTCTTGTAAAGCTCTCGTCTCAGTCTCGTTGAGCAGTAGCACATTTCGCCCAGCAACGACTTGACCCGTCGATTCGTCAAAGTCGGCACCCGTCGCGAGTCTGAGACCGCCCAACGTCATGAGTCGGGCTTCAAATTCATTAGTTTTTTGCTTGCCGTTTGTCTCGCCTATTGCCAGCAGCGCTTTCAGATCCCAATACGATCCTCGGCGGAATGCCCGACGCTCTCGCTCTCGTTTTACCAACACTCGAACTGCTACGGACTGAACCCGCCCCGCAGACAGCCCCATCGCGATCTTTTTCCAGAGCAGCGGGGAGAGGGTGTAACCCACTAAGCGATCGAGAATCCGTCTCGTCTCTTGAGCACGAACCAGCTTTTCGTCTACATCTCGGCAGTTACGAATCGCTTCCTGAATTGCCTCTTCGGTGATCTCGTGAAACACCATGCGCCTGATCGGCACCTTGGGTTGCAGCAGTTGCAATAAGTGCCAGCTAATACTTTCACCCTCGCGGTCTTCATCAGTTGCTAGCAGCAGTTCATCTGCACCTTTGAGGGCTTCTTTGAGTTCTTTGACAATTTTCTTTTTATCTTGCGGAACGATATAAAGGGGTTCAAAATTAGAATCGACGTTGACTCCTAGCTGTGCCCACTTTTCACCCTTAACGGATGCCGGAATATCAGTGGCAGACTGCGGCAAATCGCGCACATGCCCCATTGATGCCTCGACTCGATAGGTGGAGGGCAGATAGTTGCGAATGGTGCGGGCTTTGGTAGGGGATTCAACGATGACAAGAGTTGACATGAGTCTCGTTAGCTTACAGAAGAGAGCAGGGGAACGGATGAGTGAGGCAGCGTGTGTATTTAATCAATAACACCAAATTTGAACGATCGCCGGATTTCGGTGAAGGAAATTTCAAATCCTAATGTGCCAGACCGCAGTTTTTCTAAATTCACCTCTAATAATATAGACGGGCAATCTCAAACCAATAGACCTCTTGCAAAGTCTTTGCCCCTCTAACTTATAACCATACTCATAGGCAAGCTCGATTGAATACAAAGATTTGGAAAGGTTCCTCGACTCAGTAAGGGCGGATTTCCCTACTCAAGGTGAACGGCTATGTTTCTGAGTGATCACTCTCGGATCAATTGCCATAGACTCAACCCAATGGGTTCAAAGCGGTGAAACAATCTAATTTCAGTTCAAATCCGCAGAATTTAACGGGAAATGAGCAGTCTAGCGCGATAGAATCCGTTTAAAGAATCGCCCTATCTAACCTCACCCGATCGATCGGGTTGCTTAGTTTAATTTTTTTGTTAACCCTGCTCAATCGGACTAATCTCTATGGATTTTGCTACGCTTGTAGCCCAGCTAAACACTGGAGCGATCTTGCCAGAAATCATTGTCATCACGACGCTCTTGATTGTGATGGTCGGTGATCTGATCGTCGGGCGAACGGCTTCGTCAAAGTGGACTCCCTATTTTGCGATCGGCGGTCTGCTCACCGCAGTCGGTGCCCTCTGTTGGTTGTGGAATACGCCGGCTCCGATCGCGTTTCTAGGCGAATATAACAGTGATAACCTGAGCATTCTGTTTCGTGGTATCGTCGCTCTCTCAGCCGCCGGGACGATTTTGATGTCGATCCGCTACGTCGAGCAGTCAGGCACAGCGATCGCAGAGTTTTTGATTATTCTTCTCACGGCGACTTTGGGGGGAATGTTTCTATCAGGTGCCGATGAATTGGTCACGGTCTATGTCTCGCTCGAAACTTTGAGTATCTCGTCTTATCTGCTGACGGGCTATACCAAGCGTGATCCCCGTTCTAACGAGGCAGCTTTGAAGTATCTGCTGATTGGGGCTTCGAGTTCTGCCATCTTTTTATATGGAACTTCGCTGCTCTATGGTTTGTCAGGTGGCGAGACGAACTTGAGTAAAATCTCTACTCAAATCGGTGCGGCTGGCTTGGCTGACTCGATCGGTCTTGTAATCGCTCTGGTCTTCGTGATCGCGGGAATCGCCTTCAAGATTGCCGCCGTTCCCTTTCACCAATGGACACCAGACGTTTATGAAGGCTCTCCAACTCCGGTAGTGGCGTTTTTGTCGGTTGGCTCTAAAGCGGCAGGATTCGCGCTGGCGATCCGGCTGTTGGTGACGGCATTCCCGCTTGTGACTGAGCAGTGGCACTTTGTGATGACGACTCTCGCAATTCTCAGTATGGTGCTAGGAAATGTGGTGGCGTTGGCACAAACCAGCATGAAGCGATTGTTGGCATATTCCTCGATCGGGCAAGCTGGCTTTGTGATGATCGGGCTAGTCATCGGCAGTGACGCGGGTTATGCCAGCATGGTGTTTTACCTGATGATCTACCTATTCATGAACCTGGGTGCGTTCATGTGTGTGATTCTGTTCACGCTGAGAACGGGCACTGACCAGATCAGCGAATATGGCGGTTTGTACCAAAAAGATCCGCTCCTCACCCTGGCATTGAGCATTTGTCTTCTGTCACTGGGCGGCATTCCACCCCTCGCTGGCTTCTTTGGCAAGCTCTATCTCTTTTGGGCAGGCTGGCAGGCAGGGGCTTATCCGCTCGTGTTGCTGGGTCTGTTGACGAGTGTGATTTCCATCTATTACTACATTCGGGTGGTGAAGATGATGGTGGTCAAAGAGCCTCAAGAAATGTCTGACGCAGTGAAAAACTATCCCGAAGTCAGTTGGGATTTGCCGGGGATGCGTCCGTTGCAGGTTGGAGTGGTGTTGACCTTGGTGGCAACGACGATCGCGGGCATTCTCTCTAATCCTCTGTTCACGCTGGCAAATGACTCGGTGACTCAAACCCCGATGCTGCAAGTAATAGAAAAACCTGCGATTCAGGTGAGTCGTGAGGTCGATCGAACGCCTATTAACCTGTGATCGATTGGCGTTGGAAATGAATCGCTCTCAGATAACTGGGGGCGATTTTTTGTCCTAAGTTCTGGCAGTGCCGACGGTTTGGAGCGATCGCAGCAACAACACCCACGAGACATTACTGATATCGTCCAACTTCTGTTTGGGTTGATTGGGGTTTGGGAGTTGTTTGGCTAACAGTTGTCTCGCTCGTTTGAGATTGTCTCCTGCCACTTCACAAGTGAGATCAGATTGCAGCGCTTCTTGATAGTGCTGAATCGCGGATTGCATTTTGCCTTGACGCTGAAGCACTAACCCTAAGCCATTGTGTGCCAAAGCATGACTACTAATAAACTTTGGTTTTTTGACGTTGGGTAAATCTAGAGCTTCTTGATAGTTGCGTGAAGCTTCGTCTAAGCGTTTTTGATCAGAGAGCGCGTCTCCCAAGTAGACATAAGTGACGGCATAGTCAGGATTGAGCTTGATGGCTTTGCGATAAGGGGCGATCGCGTCCTCCGGGTCTCCTTGTCCATGTAGCGATCGACCTAACCCTACATAGGCGATCGTGTGGGCGCTAACACTCGTTCCGGTCATCTCTGGCAGCGAGAGAGCTTTACGATAAGCGACGATGGCTGCCGATAGTTGCTTTTGCTGGCGTAGCGCATTTCCTAAGCCACTGTAGGAATAAGTCAGGTTAGGATCGGCTTGGATGGCTCTACGATAAGCGGCGATCGCTTCTTCGGGGCGCTTTTGATCGAGTAGCGCATTTCCCAACCCACAATAGGCTTGAGCATTATTTTCGTCGATCTGAATGGCTCTTTTATAAACGGCGATCGCTTCCTCAAGTCTTTTCTGGTCATAGAGTGTAGTGCCTAACTCCTGGTAAGCTTCAGCATTTCTAAAATCGACTTGAATGGCTTTTCGGTAAGCGGCGATCGCGTCTTCTAACTTTTGGCTGGCTCTCAGTTCAGTGCCTAAATTAACATAGTAAGTGGGGTCACTGAGTTCTAGATCAACGTTTTTTTGAGAGGAAGGCGCAACCACTTCGGCTGTCTCATCACAGCCAGTCATCAACACTGCACTAGCGAAAGCTAACGTGAATGGAACTATCAACCGTGGGGAAACTTGAATCATCGCCTTTTTGGGTATAGAGAGCTAATCTTAGCGATCGCGAGATTAGAGCTAATCTGGGTGTGGCAAAATGCCTTATTTCTCTATTCTGAAGGTTCTAGTGATTTCAGGAACTTCAATAAATTGTTGTATTTATTACTCACGTCACGGATATCGATTGTCTTTAATGATTGATTAGAGGTGAATCAAATGAAATCGTCCGACCTGATTGATTTAGGGATTTCGTTAGGGTGGCGGCGCGGCAGTGGAGATTGGGCAGGGGTGAGTGCGGCACTCGATCGTCGCGATGCCATCCAGATCATTCAAGAAGCTGGGTCAACAAGATGGCAGTCTCGTTTACCTCCTGATTCTCCGGTTTATATAGGCTTTCCTGACTATACGGCGACGACACGAGAAGCGATTTCTGAACCCAAAGCGCGGATTTGGATCAGTCCTATTCAAAGACGGTTTGCGCCCGAATCGGTGTTGCCCAAAGTACAGTGGCATCCGAGAGTGCTTTGGGTAGGGGTCGGCTGCCAACGGGGAACGTCGGAGTTTCTGATCAAGCACGCGATTCAAAAAACGCTGCGATCGTATCACCTCGCAGAAGCCGCGATCGCTGGAATTGCCTCGATCGATCACAAAGCCGACGAAGCGGGACTCTTGAAATTTTGCGGCGATCGTCATTTTCTTTTACGATTCTTTTCTGCTGAAGATTTAAATGCTGTCACTGTGCCAAATCCGTCAGCCGTCGAAAAATTGGGGACGTTTAGCGTTGCAGAAGCCGCCGCGATTTTGGCAACTCGGACTGATCAATCGGCTGATCCTCCAAGAGATTCTCTTCGGGTTGAAAAAAAAATCGTTCGAGTCGAAGGACAGCCCGGATCGGTGACGGTGGCGATCGCCCAAGCCGATCGAGAATATGCAGACGACCTTAAACTAATATAAGGACGTTCTCTCAAACCCGAATCATGACTCGCAAACCTTCGGTATTTTCTAAAACGCTGTCTAGAGTCATCTCCTTTCTGCTAGTCGGTTTGGTGTGGTTTAGTGGCGCACTTCCTGCACAGGCAGCAGCGTCTGCGGCAGCGAGTGGCAAATTACTCGACTACTCAAATGAGGGATTAGCCCAAAAAGACTTTTCGGGCGCAGACCTTCGCTCAGAAGAATTTCCGGGCGCTGACCTCAACCAAGCTAATTTCACAAACGCCAACTTAGAAGGAGCCGTCTTCAGCACCTCGACCCTCAAAGGCACAAACTTTCAGGGCGCAAACATGAACCAGGTGATGATGGATCAAGTTCGGTTGTCTAACGTGGATCTCAGCGATGCAGTGCTCACAGATGCGATGTTGCTACGGACTGTGTTTCAAAATGTAACCGTCACAGGTGCCGATTTTAGCGGTGCAATTCTGAGCGGTCTTCAGGTGAAGGAGCTTTGTAAAGTCGCCGCTGGAAGCAATTCTAAAACAGGTGCAGACACGCGAGAATCGTTGGGATGCAAATCATAGGGTTGCTTCTAAACCGTGTGTTGACGAGGATCTGGAGTGTTCCTAAGTACGATAAGCTGACAACTATCTATAACCGAGAGAAGTGGGTCTTATGTTTTTTTGGCGATCGGCTGCATGGTTATTGGCTTTCATTGTGTGCAGTCATCCCTTCCCGGCTCAGGCGTTAGACTATCCGCCTCCGCTTTCGTTCAGCAACGCTGAGCTGTCTCGAAAAGATTTTTCAGGGCAAAATTTACGATCGGCAGAGTTCTCGAACACCAATCTCGAAAGCACAAATTTTTCCCATGCAGAAATGCAGGGAATTGTCTTGAGCGCGTCGGTGTTGACCAAGACAAATCTGCGCGGGGCAAATCTGACTAACGCCTTAATGGATCAGATTAAATTCACAGAGGCAGATTTGAGTGATGCAATCTTGACCGAAGCGATTCTGCTGCGATCGACCTTCGATCGAGTGACGATTATCGGGGCAGATTTTAGCAATGCGATTCTAGACCGCGCTCAGATTAAAGAACTTTGTGAAATCGCCCAAGGCGTGAATTCTAAAACGGGGGTCGATACGAAAGAGTCGTTAGGCTGTGGGCAACAGTCTCGTGCAATCGATGGCGTTTTATCGATGTTTCCAAGATTGTTTGCGCCGTTTGCCACTCGTGGAGCCGTGCCATGAATCGAGTCGGCATCATTGGCGGCGGGCAGCTTGCCTGGATGATGGCAGATGCCGCGAAAATGTTGAGCGTCGAACTGATCATTCAAACCCCCTCTCAGACCGATCCAGCAGTCGCGATCGCCACTCAAACCATTCTCGCGCCGATCGACGATGCTGACTCGACGGCTCACCTGGCGGCGGGCTGTGATGTCATCACCTTTGAAAATGAGTTTGTCGATTTAGATGCCCTCTCGGAGCTAGAAAAGCAAGGCGTTTGCTTTCGTCCTAGTTTAAGTGCACTTAAACCGCTATTGGATAAATATGACCAGCGCTGCTATTTGCGCGATCGTCATCTCCCAGTACCTAAATTCTTTGCATTAGAAGCGGGTGCTTCGCTGCAAACGGTTGAACTTCCGATCGTCCTGAAAACCCGTCGCCACGGTTATGACGGACAAGGCACCTTTATTCTCAAAACGGCTGAGGAACTTGAAGCTATTCTCACAACCTTCAACAACCAGCCCCTATTAGTTGAAGAATTCGTCCCGTTTGACCGAGAACTTGCGGTTATGGCAGCCCGATCGCTCATGGGCGAAATCGTCGTCTACCCCGTCGTCGAAACCCAGCAAGAAAATCAGGTATGTCGTCGTGTTATTGCCCCTGCCGATCTGCCCGCTTCAACCGTGATGGAAATAGAGACGATCGCTCGTACTCTTTTAGAGAGTCTGCAAGTCGTCGGCATTTTTGGCATTGAGCTATTTCTCACCCATGAAGGCAAAGTTTTGGTGAACGAAATCGCGCCTCGCACTCATAACTCTGGACACTATACGATCGATGCCTGCGTCACGTCCCAATTTGAGCAGCAGCTTCGAGCCGTGTGTGGCTTGACTTTGGGCTGTCCGGCATTGACTTGTGATGGAGCAGTGATGATCAATCTTCTCGGCTACGAACACTCTGAGAGCGATTATTTAGATAAGCGACAACAACTCGCTAAAATTCCTGGTGCCTTTGTGCATTGGTATGGCAAAACCGAATCGCGTCTAGGGCGTAAGCTAGGTCACGTCACGGTTTTGCTAGAAAGCTCCTCTCATTTTCGTCCACGAGCGATCGAGATCGGTCACACGATCGAGTCCATTTGGTACAGCACCTAAAAAACGAGCGTCTTAATTCCCACGATCGCCTGAGCAACCAATGGAAATTAAGAAACTCGTTTTTATGGAACCCGATCGACAACTTTATTTTAAAGCTGCCTGAAGCTCGACCCTCTTCTGCGAAAGAGGAATCTAGACTTCAGGAATTTTTAAGCAGCCACCTGCCAGCCAAGCGGAGCGATCGGTGAGACATAATCTGTGCCCGGTTGAAGTTGAGTTCCATCCAACTCCCACACGGCAACCTGATTAGTTGTCGTATTGCGCCAGAGTAGATCCGTCTTAGCATCGCCGTTATAATCGCCTGAGTCTGCAATTATCCAGCTAGAGCCTGGAGTCGCTGAGATATATCCAGTCCCCGGTAGCAGTGTTGTGCCATTTATCTCCCAAACTGCGGTCTGGTCAGTCGTCGCATTACGCCAGAAGATGTCTGATAGACCATCGCTATTCGCATCTCCTGTGCCATTTATGGTGCGAGCAATCTGCCAGGTCGAATCAGGGTTGTTTGAGACGTAGTCAGTGCCGGGTAGCAGGGTTGTGCCGTTCATCACCCAGATGGCAAGCTGACCCGTGGAAGAGTTGCGCCACAGGATGTCTGCTTTGCCATCCCCGTTGAAGTCACCCGTCCCAGAGATCTGCCAGGTCAAGGCAGGGTTGTTTGAGATGTAGTCAGTGCCGGGTAGCAGGGTTGTGCCGTCCATCACCCAGATGGCAAGCTGACCCGTGGAAGAGTTGCGCCACAGGATGTCTGCTTTGCCATCGCCATTGAAGTCACCCGTCCCAGAGATCTGCCAAGTCAGGGCAGGGTTGTTTGAGATATACCCAGTGCCGGGTAGTAGGGTTGTGCCGTCCATCTCCCAGATGGCAAGCAGACCCGTGGAAGAGTTGCGCCACAGGATGTCTGCTTTGCCATCGCCATTGAAGTCGCCCGTCCCCGCAATCTGCCAGGATGAATCAGGTGACGCGTTGATATACCCAGTGCCGGGTAGTAGGGTTGTACCGTTCATCTCCCAAATCGCAACCTGACCTGTAGAAGGATTACGCCATAGGATGTCTGATTGCCCATCGCCGTTAAAGTCATTTTTGACTTCTGTGCCAGGGGGTACACCATTAGCGGGGGACTTAATAATATTAACGCTGGTACTGCCAGTGAGTTGGACAGTGGGGTCTCCCGCCGAGCCGCCATACTCTACCACATAGCCTTGGATAGTGCCGTTGTTGTAGGCATAATCGTTCCAGGTGCCATTGGGGAAGATGTGGGTATAGCGCTCAGTGCCGTTGTTAGTATTGTTCGGTTCTCCAGGTGCCCAGTTGCTATAGGCTCCTGGAACTGCACTGCCACCACTAGACGTACTTAGCCCATTCCAGAAAGCTTGCCCCGCTTCAGGACCTGTCACCCAACTCCAAGTTGAACCGATCGCGCTATTAGGATCAGTAGGATCAACGGAGTCACTGCCTCCAAGCCAACCAATGCTTTGAACCTTGCTGGCGACGAAAGCATTTTCACTGGCAGAGGTGAGGGTTGCCAGATAGCCTTTTAGCCCCAAGTAAGTCGAAGCAGCGGCAGCGTCGCGGGCTTGAAACCAAGTATCCCCTGGCGCGCCAACAAACTGGTAGAAGTGCCCATTTCCAGGGTTAGCCAGGTTAGCACCCAACGAAAATTGAATGCTACGAGGGGTGGTAGTATCAGCGGCATTTGTGTCTTGGTAGGTGACTTGTTGTAAAGCCGTTTGATAAACTGCAACCGCAGCAGTGCCACTTAAGTTCAAGATGCCTGTGGCGCTGTTGTAAGCCCAACTCAGCCCATTAACCGTGCCAGAGATGCCACTTTGCCCAGAAATGCCTAAGAGATCGTTTGCGCCATTGAAGTTGCTAGTAATCGCAACCTGTGCCCCAGTCAAGGTCTCACCCGATGTGGTTTCAGCGACCGTTAGCCCCGACGAGACTACAACCGCATTGCCACCTGCAACAGAACTTGCAGAGGAACTGGGAACTGTCAGTGTTGCCAAAACGTTTTGATAAGCTGCTTCTACTTTAGATGTAAAGACATCCGATGATTCAATTGCACCCGTGCTGTATTCCAGTGTCCAATCACCGCCTAGGGCTTTGGCTCCTGTCAGGTTAGTTGAAGCGGCAACATCTGCTCCTGTGAGTTGAGCGATCGCCTGCACAAAGGTTTTACCTTCAGTAGTCGCAGCAACATCGCACCCGTAGAGCAGGATATCGGCATGGGATGCGAGTGCCTTTGACCAGGTTTGCAGTTGGTTTGCATAGGTGCCCAGATCGCCCAAATCTAACTTGATCTTGCTGAAGTCTAATGCTGCGGCGTTACCGTGAGAAACGATACTGAGGCTAGTGATGCCCGTCCGCCCTGCCAGGGTGTCAGTGATTTGGGAGATCGCGTCTTCAGTCGAGTTAAGCAGGTGTACTTCTGTTCCTGCTTTAGCTCCAGCAAGTAGTTGCTTAGAGTCAGAAACACTAGAATCAACAAAGAGAAGAGAGGAGGAACGAGAGACAAACGCTAGCTGAGGAGCAACAGAGAGCGGCGAACTATCAGCAAGAGTGTGGGTAAGCGATTGTTGATCGAATGCTGATGCAGAATTAGGGTTCACTATTGTTTCCATTGAGATTTATAAGATTAGCAGGATATAAATGCCTCAAACTTAAACTTGAATCGCTTAGGGGCTGAAGGATCAAGTTTAGGACAGCAAAATCTTCCAGAGTAGAGGGGCAAGCAGTTGTTATCATAGAACGATTGCTGGCAGCCGAGAATGCAGAAATCAGAATTTTTAGCTTCAGCATTAACTCTGCTATCTGTTTCAAGATTAATATATTCGAGGTAAAGCCCTCGTAAATATACGGGGACAAAGTATAAACTTTTGCCTTGCGCGTTTGCTTCTCTGTTTTTCCGATCGTCGGTGCTGTCCAAAGTTAGGATCTCTGCATAGTTCCTTACTTCCGAAGCGATCGAGATCGGTCAGACGATCGAGCCTATTTGATACAGAGCGTGGTGGACTCTTCCTAAAAAAACGAGTTTCTCAATTTCTAACAATCGCCTTCAATCAATAGAGATTAAAAAACTCATTTTTCACGATCGATCGCTTACTTTGAAACCGCCTGAAGTCCAGACTCTAGGAACTTGTATGCAGCAACCTGCCAGTCAAGCGGGGCGAGCTATGAGACAAAATCAGTGCCATTTAGCAGCGTCGTGCCCTCTAACTTCCACACGGCGATCTGGTTCGTCGTTGTGTTGTGCCAGAGCAGATCTGTATTTGCCATCGCCGTTCTAATCGCCTGAATCTGCATCACCCAGTTAGAGCCTAAACTCGCTGAAGCAAATCCAGTCCCCAGTAGCAGCGTTAAATGCACAGGTTGGCTTTTAGGTTTAGAGGAAGACGATCGCCCAGCGACCCGTTAAATTGACTGTTTGCTACCCATTCATTCTCCTAACCATTACAATGAGGAAAGTTCACTGCGGCGTTGGTGACTGCCAATAATGTTTTATGATCTTGCTTTTCAATAAGGGAATCTAATTACGTCTGGCAGCAGTAGACCGGGCTTGTACCCGGAAACTTTAAGCCCGACGATCGACTCCCACCTGGTCTCGCACCAGGTCAAAAACTGAGGTAAAACGGCGTTGCGGTGAACTTCTATCGAAATGGCTTCCCTTACTAGATTAGTGGGGGATTTTTTGTTGAAAACTCTCGCAAAGTCATAGAAACCTCAATGTGATGGTTTTATAACATTTGATGGGCTATATTCATTTAGCTTGAGAATTTAGTCGCCTATCTCTTGAACAAAATGGTCTAGAATACAGAGATCGAAATGTTAGCGAATCAACGATTTGTGTCCTTATTTTCTACTAGTAAATAGCACAATAGAGTCCACATTTCTTTAATTTTGTTTACTTAAACATTTAATCGAGTCGAAACTGAATCTTGAACTTAAATCAGTCATTGCGGTCTGCCGTCGTTCCCTTTCCAGCCAAGCTCCTCAAGCTAGAGAGTGGATTGACGTTGATTCATCAACAGGTTCCCGATACCGGAGTTGCAGCAGTTGATGTGTGGGTCAAAGCGGGTGCGATTGTCGAGCCTGATGAGTGGTCAGGCATGGCGCACTTCTTAGAACACATGATTTTTAAGGGCACCGATCGGCTTCCTCCAGGCAGCTTTGACAAAGTCATTGAAAATCGGGGTGGCGTAACCAACGCCGCAACTAGCTATGACTATGCTCACTTTTTCATGACGACAGCATCCCAATATTTGGGTGATACGTTGCCCTGTTTGGGAGAATTGCTGTTAAATGCGACAATTCCTGATGATGAGTTCGATCGAGAGCGCGATGTTGTCCTCGAAGAGATTCGGCAGTCCCACGACGATCCAGATTGCATCGCATTTCAGACACTGGCTGAAAGTGTCTATCAACGTCATCCTTATGGGCGACCGATTTTAGGCACCGAAGACAGTTTAATGCCGCGATCGCCCGATGAGATGCGTCGCTTCCATCGCGCCCACTATCAGCCCGACAATATGACCGTGGTGATTGTCGGAGATGTTGATCACGGTGACACAGTAAAGTGGGTTGAGCGATCGTTTCCCACGTTCCCGTCTCCGAGCATCTGTCCGCGTTCAAAGCCAGAAGCCGAACCTCCGATCGTAGGCATTCGTCGCCAAGAACTGCGGCTGCCTCGTCTCGAACAGGCGCGACTGATGATGGCATGGATGGCTCCGGGTGTTGATGATGATCCTCTACAAAACGTCTACGGATTGGATCTAATCTCGGTGCTGTTGGCAGAAAGTCAATCGGCTCGTCTCGTGCAAGAACTGCGAGAAGATCGACAACTCGTGCAGGCAGTTGGCAGCAGTTTTTCCATGCAGCAAGAATCGAGTCTGTTCACCATCACCGCCTGGTTAGAGCCGGAAAATGTCGAGCGAGTCGAAGCGCTGATCTGCGATCGTCTCTCTGCATTAACAACGACTCTTGTCAGTGAAGTCGAACTAGCGCGCAGCAAACGCCTTTTGTGCAACGATTATGCCTTTTCGACCGAAACGCCGGGTCAATTAGCAGGGCTTTATGGCTACTATCACACGATCGCTAAGGTCGAACTGGCTGTCACCTATCCTCAACGCATTCAAACCTTTAGTGCTGAAGACCTGCGAAACTTAGCGAGTCAATATCTTTCGCCCTATCACTATGCCGCGATCGTGATGAAGCCTCTCTAAAAAGAGGCTGTGTCTCTACGTCGCATCTCATTTATGTTAAGGACTTCTGCTCGTGACTAGCGCAATCTTTCAAAATCGTCAAATCCACCGTACCGTGTTAAACAATGGCATCGTGGTTCTGGTGGTTGAAAATCCTTCGGCTGACATTGTTGCAGCGCGTCTCTTCATTCGGGCAGGAAGTCGATGGGAACCTTCGCACCAGGTAGGGTTATCGCATCTAGTCTCTGCGGTCATGCCCAAAGGAACAGAGCGGTTTTCGTCTCTAGACATTGCCGAACGTGTCGAGTCAGTGGGAGCGGGTCTCAGTACCGATTCGGCTTCTGACTACTTTTTGCTGAGTCTAAAAACTGTCTCGGCTGACTTTCCAGAGATTTTGGCGCTGGCAGGTGAAGTGCTGCGATCGCCCACATTCCCCGACAATGAGGTTGAATTAGAGCGCCGTCTGACGCTGCAAGCGATTCGCTCTCAGCAAGAACAGCCCTTCACCGTCGCGCTCGATGGTCTTCGCTCTGCCATGTATGGGCAGCATCCCTACGCTTTTTCGGGGTTGGGCACCGCAGAAACAGTCGCTCAGTTGTCTCGGCAAGATTTACAGCATTACCATCAAACCTATTTTCGTCCAGACAATATTGTGGTTAGCGTCGCAGGTCGAATTGATCCAGACGAAGCGGTGGCTCAAATTGAGACTGTTTTGGGCGATTGGCAGGTTCCATCTGAGCCGCTACCGACCTTGAGTTTGGCTCCGATTCAGATCAATCCCCATCCGGTGATCAAGACTCAAGAAACCCAACAGTCGATCGTCATGTTAGGCTATCTGGCTCCATCGGTGACCTCTAACGCTCTTGATTTGTCAGACTACACGGCGCTGAAGTTGCTTAACACCTATCTCGGCAACGGACTTTCTAGCCGTCTCTTTGTCGAACTGCGAGAAAAGCGAGGACTTGCCTATGAAGTGTCTGCCTTTTATCCGACTCGATTGGATGCGTCACAGTTTGTTGTTTATATGGGCACGGCTCCTGAAAACACCGAGATCGCCTTGGAGGGTTTGCAAACTGAAGTCGAGCGTCTGCGCTCAACCCCACTTAACCCTGAAGAACTGCAATCGTCTCAAAATAAAATGCTAGGACAATATGCGCTAGGCAAACAAACCAACGCTCAGTTGGCTCAAATTTTTGGCTGGTATGAAACGATCGGGCTAGGGGTCGAGTTTGATACGCGCTTTCAGCAAGAGGTTGCGGCGGTGACATCAGAGGCGGCTCAAGCGGCAGCAACTCGTTGCTTTGTTGAACCTTATGTCTCTGTTTTGGGTCCTGCCGCTGCGATCGCGCTTTTAGGTCAGTAACCACACGCAATCAAAAATTACTTAAGAATAAGTTTTTCTTCAAAAGGAGGTAGGTGCACCTGAGAAAAGAAATGTCAGAATAGTGCAATCGGTATTTCTATAACTTCATGGTATTTAATCCTGACGGCGCTAATTTCCTCCAAACTGATGACGAGGCGGCTGATGTGGAGGCACTTCTCAACTATCTTCATCACCAACCTCCAGAAGTCTTAGAGCGAGTGGCTCGATCGGTCAGTCCCAGAGTCAAGCAGATCGTCTCCCACAACGTTCAAGGGCTGCTGGGAGCCTTGCCTTCTGAAGGGTTTGGAGTCAAAATCGCCACCGATCGAGAGAGTTTAGCCGGATTGCTAGGGTCTGCAATGCTGACAGGCTACTTTCTGCGGCAGATGGAGCAACGCATGGAGCTAGAAGACCTGTCAGGAATCCAAGAGGAAATCGAGTAACCAGTCTTGATGCCGTTATTGATCAGCCCGACTCGCTGGGAATGCACTTGGACGCACCCGAATCGTCTTAGGTTGATTACCGCGAATCACTTGAACCCCTAGTAGGGTGCCGATCGAGCTAGACTCTACTTGCGCTTGCACATCAGAAGCGGTTTTGACCTGAGCGCCATTGATTTTTTGAATCACATCTCCCTGCTGCATTCCACCTTGAGCGGCAGGAGAATTGTCTAACACCCGTGCCACATACACTCCTTGAGCTTGACTGACTTTCACTTGAGTTTCTTGATCTTTATTAATCTCATCTCTGATCGTTGGAGTCAAATCGACCATCTGAATGCCTAAAAATGGATGCTTGACTCGACCTTTGCTAAATAGCTGTTCGACGACTCGCCTCGCGGTCTCGATCGGAATGGCAAAGCCCAACCCCTGAGCATCTGCCCGAATCGCGGTATTGATACCGATCACTTCTCCGCGATCGTTCAACAATGGTCCGCCAGAGTTGCCCGGATTAATCGCTGCATCGGTTTGAATAAAGTTAACCCGCTCATCGGGCACGCCCACCTGAGAACTAGAGCGATCGAGGGCGCTAATAATGCCTGCTGTAACGGTGTTGTCGAGTCCAAACGGGTTGCCGATGGCGATCGCCCACTGCCCCGGCAACAACGTTGAGGAGTTTCCCAACTGCACAGTCGGTAGATTGCTAGCGTTGATTTTCACGGCTGCAACATCCGTCACCGAATCGATTCCCACCACTTTTCCTTCAAAGGTGCGCCCATCTTTAAGCTTGACCTCAACGGTGTCTGACCCCGACACCACATGAGCGTTAGTGACGAGACGACCATCGGCACTGACAATAAACCCTGACCCAGTGCCCCGCTCAACTCGATCTTCAGGAGCAGGCAGTTGGTCGCCAAAAAACCGTTTGAAGAGAGGATTCCGCAAAGCATCTGGAACCTGACTGCTGACTCGTCGCGCAGAGTCAATTCTGACGACGGCAGGTCCGACTTTTTCGACAGCAGCGACAATGAAATTTGAGTTGTTGGTCGCACTGTCTGAGACGGCAATCTTGGTAGATTGATTAGCGAAGAGGGGCAACCCAGACGGCAAACTGCTGCTGAGTCGATCGTTGTAGTGACTGCTAATCAGGGCAGCACCTCCCCCAATTGCTAACAGTGAGGTGCCGATCGCCAATTGCTTAAAGGAGAGAACCATAAATCTCGATCGCTCTGTATCGCCTTACTCTAGCTTTAATCTAATCGAAGTGGTTGCCAGTCTGCTTAAGGCGTTTGATAGATGAATAGCGCATCTTTGGTTAGGCGCTGATTGGGGGTCCTACAGACGTTCCGTTTTGAGATAAACTCCTTTGTATAGGCAGTCCATCGTTGCCCTTAACCGTGTGGATGCAACTCAAGTTAGTCAGTTGGGAAGAAGTTTAGTTATGACGAAGCATCGATCCATTTTGTCGGTCGTTCTAGCGCTTGTTGCGGTGTTGCTCATTAGCTGTGGTAGCCCAACCGTGGCGAAGGTTCCAACCTATACGCCTGAGCAGGTTGCAGAGATTCAAAGCTATGCCAAAGACGTGTCAGCTATGCGCGATCGGTTGCCCGAACTTCAGGCATTGATCCAAAAAGAAGACTGGACGTTTGTGCGAAATTTTATCCACGGTCCGCTAGGTGAGTTGCGGGTGAAGATGAGTGCGGTGACGCGAGACCTTTTGCCTAATGCCCAAAAGCCATCTCGACAAGCAGCGCAGGATGTGTTTAATGCGCTCGTCACTCTCGATCGGGCGGCTGGAGAATCCGATTCTGAACTCGCCACGCGCAAATATGGTGAAGCCGTCAAAGCTTTTGATGCCTTCTTTCAGCTAGTTCCTCAATCGTGAAGTGGATCATGGGTCATGCGTAGCAAACTTCTAACAAGTGACCCATGATTAAAGTTGCAGTGGTTGGATGCGGCATTGTGGGAGCCACAATCGCCTATGAGCTCAGTAAGATTCCAGAATTGACGGTGACGGTTTTTGACCAACAGCCCACCCCTGTTGAACCCAGTTTGAGTCTCTGTCCCACCTCTACAGGGGCAGCGCTCGGTGTATTGATGGGGGCAATCAGCAAAAAAGAGAAGGGCAATCATCTCCGAATGCGATTAGAAAGCCTTCGATATTACGAGGCATTGATTCCTGAATTAGAAGCATTCACGGGGTTAGAAATTCCCTTTAATCGTCAGGGGATTTTGATGCTGCAATTTGAGGAAGATCTGTCCGCTTGGGAAAGGTTGATTGAGATTCGACGATCGCAAGGCTGGACTTTAGAGATTTTAGGACTCGATCGCCTCAAATCTGATTATTCCTATCTGAATTTAGATTCCGTCACGGCTGCGATTTATTCACCGAGCGATCGTCAAGTCAATCCTGTCTACGTTAACTCAGGCGTTGATTGTTGCAGCAAAACAGCGAGGGGTGACATTTCAGTTTGATACGACTATGACAGGAGGCAACGATCGAGAAATCCACACAACTCAGGGAACGATCGCGATCGATTGGCTGGTCATTTCAGCCGGGTTGGGTTCAACTGCAATCACACAATCTTTGGCGCAACCGATCGAGATTCGACCTGTTTTAGGTCAGGCAATTCACCTCCGACTTAATCAGCCATTAGGAACGTCAAACCAACCTGTGATCACGGGAAATGATGTTCATCTCGTGCCGTTGGGAGACTGTGATTATTGGGTCGGGGCTACGGTAGAATTTCCGTCTGATGGAGGAGAGTTAGCGCCAGATGCCGCGAGTTTTGAGGCAGTTATGCAGCAAGCGATCGAGTTCTGCCCCAATTTAGCCAATGCTGAAAAAATTCGCGCCTGGTATGGGTTGCGTCCTCGTCCTCAAGGTCGTCCTGCGCCGATTATTGAACGGCTTTCTGGCTATCAAAACATTCTGCTGGCTACTGGACATTATCGCAACGGAGTGCTGTTGGCTCCGGCGACAGCACAGAAGGTGAGACTGGCGATCGAGCAATAGAATTTAACCTCTTCTCAAATCAGCAGATCTACAATCAGATTAATCTGAGAAGAGATTTCGCAACTTACCGCAACTAGACCTATGGCGATTAATACTTATATTGAAATACTGAGCAGAATCAGAAATCTGAGTCATTCTGAACAAAAGCAATTGCTGGATGAGCTAACCGCAATGGTTTCCTCTACGTCTTCAGAAAATTTAAGGACACTTCCCCATCTTGAGGAGTTTCGAGCCTCGATTCAATTGCAAGGAGAACCGATGAGTGAGACGGTAAAAAGGATGAGAAAAGAAGAGCGCAGTTGAGTTACTTTTACTTGGACACCAGTGTTATTGCCGCTTATTACATACCGGAAGCTCTCAGCAATACAGTCGAAGAATTTTTGAAAACCGAACCTCACCCCGCCGTTAGCCAATTGGTAGAGGTAGAGCTTTTCTCAGCAATTTCGCGCAGAGTGAGAACTAGAGAACTTTCTCAACAAGACGCAAGACGAATCGCAAACCTGTTTCAAGCTCACTTAGAAAGTGGATTGTACGATCGATTACCTTTAGAGCCAGCCCACTTTGATTTAGCCTGTGATTGGATTAGTCGCTTTACTTTACCTCTACGATCGCTAGATGCTCTACATTTGGCGATCGCTGAATCTAATCATCTTTGTTTAGTAACGGCAGATGCAGCCTTATCCCGCTCGGCTTATGAGCTAGAGATCGTCGTTGAATTGCTGCGGGTTTAGAGAAACAACCATCGCTTAATTATCTGTAACGAATACAGGGGGTAGACGCTCAGAAAGGGAGCGACCCACTACGGTAAAGTGGAAAGAGTCACCGTTGAAGCCAGTTTCCCATACTCGTTGATATGTCTCTCACCACATCCCCCGTTTCTAGCCGCACTATCCGCATCGGGTCTCGCAAAAGTCAGCTTGCGCTGGTGCAAACTCATTGGGTGCAGGCGCAATTGCAAAAAGCGTTTCCCGATCGCACTTTTGAAGTTCACACGATGAGCACTCAGGGCGACAAAATCCTGGATGTCGCGTTAGCAAAGATTGGCGATAAAGGACTGTTTACGAAAGAATTAGAAGTCGGGATGCTGAATCAAGATATTGATTTTGCCGTTCACTCACTCAAAGATTTGCCGACTCGCTTACCCGAAGGCTTGATGTTAGGCTGCGTCACCGATCGAGAAAATCCTGCTGATGCGCTCGTGGTGCATGAAAAGCACAAAGGTAAGCAACTCGATACGCTGCCAGAAGGTGCCGTGATCGGGACTTCTTCGCTCAGACGATTGGCACAGCTTCGCCATCACTTCCCACATTTTGCGTTTAAAGATGTGCGCGGCAATGTGATCACTCGTCTCGCAAAACTAGATGCGGGCGAATATGATGGACTGATTTTGGCAGTCGCGGGGTTAGAGCGGTTAGATTTGGGCGATCGGGTCGATCAGGTGATTCCGGCTGAGATCTCGCTTCATGCGGTGGGGCAAGGGGCGTTAGGCATTGAGTGCCGCAGCGATGATGCCGAGATTTTGACGATTCTCAAAGCGTTGCAGCATCAGCCGACTGCCGATCGCTGTTATGCAGAACGGGCATTTTTGCGCGAGTTAGAAGGCGGCTGTCAGGTTCCGATCGGGGTCAACACTATTCTCAATGGCGACGCGCTGACGCTGACAGGCATCGTTGCAAGTGTAGACGGTCAAAAAGTGGTCAAAGGTGAAGTTTCGGGAGCTGCCGCCGATGCTGAAGCGTTAGGCATTCAACTGGCTCATCAACTGATCGAGAAAGGTGCAAAAGAGATTCTTGATGAGATTTCTGCCGCCGTTCGGTAGAGTTAATTAGAGTTCATCAAGCACAGGCTGGTGAGGACATTTCAAGATGACTCAAGAATTAATTGATTTAAGGTCAAGCATCTTAGAAGGTCGTTACGATGATGCGCTACTGCGCGTTGATGAACTAGAAGGAATGAGTAAACAAGCCATTCTGCGGAATATTGAGTCGTTTCTCGTCAGGATGCTTGTTTATCTCATCAAAAATCAACTTGAAGAACGATTAACAAATTCTTGGGTTGCCTCGCTCGCGGATTCAATTCTACAAATCAAAAAGCTTAATCTTAAAGACAATAAGACATCTCACTACATCAAGATTGATGAGTGGGAGTTATTTTTAGAGGAAGCGATCGAAGCAGCCATTGCCCCTGCCAGCGTTGAAGTTTTGAACGGACGATTCAACCCAATTCAAGTCAGTGAACGCGTCGATCGAGCCTTATTACTGCTGACCTCTCAAAGATTAATCAATCTAACCTATCAGCATTCAACAAAAGAACTTCCTGCGGTCATTAATCGCCACCTAGCTGAGTTATCCGGCGGTCAAGAATGGTACGAAGGGAGAGGATAGAAACTGATTTATTTTTTACTTTCTGCTCAGTCGATCGACAAATTCCCATATTCTGATGTTGCTAATCCGGTTGGTAACTCGGTGAGGACGATCGCTAAATCTCCTCTCAAAAGTGCATCCACGGCTAACCACAATCCTGGGAAAACTCGGCTGCGAATTATTCCTGTCGCGTCAGCCTGCAATCGAATGTATTCACCCTCTTGTAAGCAAAACCAGGCGATTTGATTCTCATAAACTTGCCAAACAATATACTCTTGTACTCCATTGCGTCGATAAGCGGTGAGTTTGGCATTCATGTTCACAGAAGCACTACTTGCCGCAATTTCTACAATCAGTTCCGGTGCGCCTTCAACATAGTCATCTTCAGTGCTCCGAGATCTGCCGTCGACCTCCAGTTCGATTCGCAACAAGGCATCAGGCTAAGGTTCAGTGTCGAGATCTAAACGGGTTGTGATGTTATCGGCAAAGTCTACACCCGGAGTTGCGGTGTAATAAACCCCAACCAAGTCATGACTTAGGCGTGAGGTCTACCGTGATTTTTGGCTCGGACTGGAGATGCCACGTAAACAATTCCTTCCGTGAGTTCTGCTCTAAATTTCTCAGGAGTAGCTGCATAGCGACGCTTAAACTCGGTGCGAGTTAGGCAATCGCCATTCTCTAATCGTGGCATTGAGACTGAGAAAGATTTGAGCCTAGAACCTGGCTCACGATGGGGTGCTTTCATGCTGTCACAGACGAGAAGTGGCGGTCTCGAATTTGCGATCGCCCCAAATCGCTGAACCGTGCCCCTTAATCGGTATGATCACAATGCCGACCAAAGGAACGCGAGAGTTAATATGCGAATTTTGTTAGTTGCTGCCGAAGCCGCGCCGATCGCTAAAGTCGGTGGAATGGGAGATGTGGTCGGTGCGCTGCCCAAAGTGCTAAGAGATATGGGGCACGACGTGCGGATTTTCATGCCCTACTACGGGTTTTTGCCCGACAAAATCGAGATTCCGGCAGAGCCAATTTGGACGGGCAGCGCCATGTTTAACCAATTCGCGGTGTATGAAACGGTGTTGCCTGGGTCGGATGTGCCGCTCTATTTGTTTGGACACCCCGTGTTTGATCCGCGTCGCGTCTATGGTGGAGAAGACGAAGATTGGCGGTTCACATTCTTCTCAAACGGCGCAGCAGAGTTTTGCTGGAATTATTGGAAGCCTGAGATTGTACATTGTCATGACTGGCATACGGGCATGATTCCCGTATGGATGCACCAAGACCCCGATATTTCAACCGTGTTCACGATTCATAACCTCGCCTATCAAGGTCCGTGGCGCTGGAAGTTAGAGAAAATGACCTGGTGCCCGTGGTATATGCAAGGTCATAACGTCATGGCGGCGGCGGTGCAGTTTGCCGATCGAGTCAACACCGTCTCACCGACCTACGCCGATCAGATCAAGACTCCTGCCTATGGCGAAACGCTGGAAGGATTGCTGTCGTTTATTGGCGGTAAACTGTCGGGCATTCTCAACGGCATTGACACGGAGGTATACGATCCGGCAGTGGATAAAAGTTTGGCGCAACCCTTTACGATCGAGACCATCGACCAGCGCCTTAAAAACAAGATTGCTCTGCAAGAAGAAGTCGGCTTAGAGGTCAACTCAAAAGCGCTGATGTTGGGCATGGTGTCGCGATTAGTCGAGCAGAAAGGATTGGATCTGGTGATTCAAATGCTCGATCGCTTTATGGCTTACAGCGATGCTCAATTCGTTTTATTAGGAACGGGCGATCGCTATTACGAGACGCAAATGTGGCAATTAGCAGGTCGCTATCCCGGACGGATGGCGGTCTATTTGCTCTACAACGATGCGCTGGCACGACGAATTTATGCGGGAGCCGACACGTTTTTGATGCCATCGCGATTTGAGCCGTGTGGCATTAGCCAGATGTTAGCGTTACGTTACGGCTGTGTCCCGATCGTGCGTCGCACTGGCGGATTGGTCGATACGGTCACGCATCACGATCCCATGAACCATACCGGAACAGGATATTGCTTCGATCGCTATGAGCCGCTTGACCTCTATACCTGCTTGGTTCGCGCGTGGGAAGCGTTTAGATTTAAACCTCAGTGGCAAGAACTTCAGCAGCGAGGCATGAAGGAAAACTTTAGCTGGGACAAATCAGCGATCGAATACGTCAAGCTCTATCGCAACGTGTTGGGGTTGCCTCCAGAAGAACCGAAGTCTGAAAAGAAGGCAGAACTGGTGTCTTAATCAGAGACTTCACCCTACATTCAATAGACTTGGGTTGGCTGTGAATTGCCAAATCTTGCTGTGAAGAAAACGAATGAATCCTATCAGTTTGGTTGGTTTGATTGGGTCTGCCTCTGGTATCCTCCCGGTTGGCTGATTTTGTTTAACCGCCATTGGCAACACTACAAACCCGATCCCGACGGCTGGAACTGGTTGGAATATCTGTTGTTTTTAATTCCGGGTGGGTTTTATGTGGCACTGCTGATGCGGTGGGCGAGATTGGGATTTCGATCGCCCCAATTGACCTCCACTCAGCCCGATCCTCACTATCAGCAGGTGTTTCGCGACGAGATTTTGACCCCGATCGCGACCCAATTTTTTCGGGCAGAGCTGCATCAGTTGGAAAACTTGCCAAATGACCCACCTGCGATCGTGGCGCTCAATCACGCAGGGATGTGCTTCCCGTGGGATTTTTTGTGTTTGAGCGTGCTCTTAAGCCAAAAAAAAGGCTGGTATGTGCAGCCTGTGGCGCATTCAATCTTCTTTGATCATCCCTGGCTATTGTGGTGGATGCCGCGAGGATGGGCGCAAGTGTTGGGCGGTGTCAGAGCCGAAAAGACCAGCTTTGAACATGCCATTGCTCAAGAAGCTATTTTGCTCCATGCGCCTGAAAGTGTGCGGGGACTCGTGAAAGGATGGCGCGATCGCTCCGATCTCGCCACGTTTGATCCGAGTTTTATGCGTCTTAGCATTCAGCATCAGGTGCCAATTTTGCCCGTGATCTGTCTAGGAAGTGAATATTTACATCCCTGGACATTTAACAACAAACGACTGGCACGCTGGCTTAAAATGCCGTTACTTCCGGTGTCACCATTGATGATTATGTTTGTGTTGTTCCCATCAACGGGAGTGTGGGCGATGCGTACACGACTGCGTTATTATTTGCAACCTGTTCAGCATCCTTGGCAACACTTGCCGCAGAATGAGTCGGAGCGATCGCGCAACTATCACCAAGCAGAAGGCTTGCGGTCAGGAATGCAAAAAGAACTCGATCGCTTGCGACGTAAAAGTGATTCGGATTATTGAATCAATCCCGTTCGCAAAGCACGCACTGCAACTTGAGTGCGATCGTCAGCTCCCAGCTTGTTCAAAATGTTGCGAACGTGAGTTTTAACCGTTCCGACTGTGATGTAAAGCTGTTTCGCGATTTCAGCGTTACTGCATCCATTCACAATTAACGCTAAGACTTCTAATTCTCTGCCTGTGAGTGGATAAGCGGGAATGAATTCGCCATCTTCAGCCGACAATCCTTTAATCGTAATCGTGTTGGGAGCCGCAATCGTGCCTGCATTTGCGTAAGCTTTTTGAGACTGTTGCAGCACAATTCGAGCGATCGCCGGATCGATCCAAGAGTTCCCTTCAGCAGTGACTTTTAAGGCTTCAGCTAGCTGGTCGATCGTGGCATCTTTCATGCAATAAGAATCGGCACCCGCCGCAAACGCAGCTAAAACGGTGTCTTCGTTATCTTGCATCGTCATGATCAAAATCTTGGTGCCAGTCGCTTCTCCCGCTTCTTGAAGTCGTCTGAACTGTTGAGTCAGTTCGATGCCTGTCATATCGGGCAACCCCACATCGACGATCGCCACATCTGATTGAATCGACCTCAAAAGCGCCAACCCAGTCTTCGCATCTCTAGCTTCACCAACAACTTCAAATTCTTCTCTGTGTTGAAGCGCTGATCGTAAACCGATCCGGGTAAGATCATGATCTTCAATCATCGAGATACGCAGTTTACTCATGACTTAACCTCTAATAACTTGCTGATTGGAAGCTCAAACGGGCTAGATAATGGTCAAATCCCTCTTTTGAAGGGTGATCTCTACCTCAAAAAATTCTAAGGGTTGAGCGTCAATGGTTTTGTCTACCCTAAGAATCTATTTGCCTCTGTCGCTAGACAGAGATACAGCTATTCTATCGATTTCGCTTCAAAATGGGGCTAGGGTCTTCTGCGACCCAGCCGAGTTTAGAGTTCGATCGGACTTCAAAATGCAAGTGTGAGGCGCTAGAACTGGGTGTTCCCGTTTTGCCAACGGTGCCGATCGTGGCTCCTCGTTTCACCGTCTGTCCCGTTTTAACATTGATGCTGGCTAACTGTGCATAACGGGTTTGATAGCCCTGCTGATGATTAATCACCACTAAATTTCCATAGGCACCTTGCTCACCTGCAAAGGCGATCGTGCCATCTCCAACGGCTAAAACGGGTGTGCCGATCGCGGCGGCTAAATCCGTCCCCGTATGGAATACAGGCTGATCGTGTCCGGTCGGAAAATACCAGCCATAGCCGAGAAGCAGACTGGCATTCGCAGGGAGCGGATAGCCAGACAACCCAATTGAATTAGCAGGGGCAGGAGGTTGACCCTCCACAGGCGACCAATTGACACCCGGAACAAACACCACTGTGGGCGCTGCCTGACAGCCGTTGACTTCAAATAATACATCGGGGCGCACTTTGTATTGAGCCGCCAGCGATCGCAAATTTTGTCCCGGCTCGACTTCAGCGCGGATGCCGTTGTAAGGTGGCACGAGAATCTCGGCTCCGATCGGAGCTTTACCCGTTCTTAACACCGGGTTCATGCCCATGAGCGTGGTGGGAATGAGATTGTATTGACGCGCAATTCCCTCTAGAGTTTCGCCAGGGACAACTTTGTGACGAACCAAGCGAGACAGGGCAGGAGCGGGACAAACTGAGATCGGTGCGGCGTTGGTGGAGGCAGCAACCAGTCCGCTAAAAAGTAGCCAAATCGCAAACCAGTATCGTGACTTCATCGCTGCTTTGAGTGGGTTGAATTTCTGCATTTGAGATTTGCGCTGCATACCTTTCTCAGTCTACTTAATGTGAAACAAGTAGACGCGCCGTTAAAGTCGGCTTGTGTGGATGGGTTTCGACTCCGCTCAACCTACTAGGAGTTCCGGCGTTGAGCGTTGAGCGGAGCTGAAACCCATCTTCCGATTCATTCCATCTACCTAATTTAGAACTCATCTGCGTCTCAAAAAGGTCACTAATGCTTCGCTGACTTTTTCGTGCCAATCTTCTTGGGCATAATGTCCGACTTCTTCGAGGGCGACAAACTCGGCGGTTTTGTGAGATCGAGCGATCGCTTGCACAGGCGCGATCGCTAACCACGGGTCACGAATTCCCCATGCCATCAGCAGAGGCTGTTCCCACTGATTTAGCCCGGTCTCAATGTCGGCTGTCACCTGTGGAAGTTGCAAATTTTGCAGAGTTGCCATTAATGCCCGTCCCGCATCGGAACTCTTAATCCAGGGGCGACGATAGATATCCATGTCTTGATCTCTGATGCGATAGCCGCCTGCCCCTTCAAGAATGCGATCGACCAGCAGCGGATTTTGGGTCAGCATATCACCGACTAACGGAATGCTCATTTGCTTGAGCTTCCAGGGAAGTTTGACGGTTTGGCTAATTGGCGCGTTGAAAATCGCCAGCCGCTCAACCTGTCGAGGATGACGCAACGCATATTGAATGCCGACAGAACCTAAAAATCCTTGCACGACGAGAGAAAATTTCTTCAGTTCTATCGTGTTAATAAACTCTTCTAGAGCCTTGAGCAAGACTTCTGGCGTATAGGCAAAGTCACGGCGATCGGGTTTGTCTGAATAGCCACAGCCAATCCAATCTGGCGCGATCGTCCGAAATCCTTGTTCTGCCAACGTGGGGATGACATTTCGCCAGCTATAGCTTTGAGAGACTAACCCATGCAGGAGCAAAACGGGTGAGCGATCGGTGCGCCCGATCGGTGCGGCTTCTCGATAAAACCAACCTAGAGAACCTACTTCTACCCAGTTTTCACCCGTTGTCATGCTGGCTTAACCTTTTTTGTCGTGGTTTGAGCTTACCGCTAGGTGCGATCGGGGGCAAGGTTCTCTTAAGAATTAACGAGTTGTTCGATCGCCTCCACGCTGGTCGGCAATGCTGCCGTTAGGACTTCTGATCCGGTTTCTGTCACTAGCACATCATCTTCAATCCGAATACCGCGCACGTCGCTAAACTCTGCCAACCGATCCCAATTGACGACATCGCAATAAGTCTCGCGTCGCTCTGAGTCTTGCAGAATCGCGGGAACTTGATAGAAACCAGGCTCGATCGTCACGACCATTTCTGCCCTTAAAGGACGATCGAGCCGCAAATAGCCTAATCCAAAGCGCTGACTGCGAGTTCTGCCCGATTCATAGCCTGCCAGGTCGCCCAAATCTTCCATATCGTGAACATCTAAGCCCAAAATGTGCCCGACTCCGTGAGGGAAGAAGAGCGCATGAGCATCCATTTCGACGAGATCGGCAGGTTGACCGCGCAGAATACCCAAATCGACGAGTCCTTCAGCGATCGTACGACCTGCCAGTAAATGAATGTCTCGATACTCCACACCGGGCTGAATAGCAGCAATGCAGGCATCGTGAGCCGCCAGAACAACGTTGTATAAGTCCCGCTGCGTCGGCGAGAATTTGCCGGAGGTTGCCCAAGTGCGTGTTACATCAGATGCCCAGCCTGCTGACGTTTCAGCCCCGACATCTGCAAGCAGCAGATCCGTTGAACGCACTGGATGATGATAGCGATCGTTGTGCAACACTTCACTATGAACGGTAACAATGCTCCCATAGGCACAGGTCATGTCATTCGCCATGATCACCCGCTCCATTGCCGCTCGAATGTCTGCTTCAACGGTGGCATTTAAAGTCGCTGACATCCCAGCTTGATGGGCGTTGACTGTCACTGCAACAGCTTTCCGAATCTCTTTGAGAGCCGCCTCATCATGAATTAAGCGCAACGTGACGATCGCGTTAGCTAACGCTAAGTCGATGCCCTGCGGATTTGAAGATGAGAGAGCACGATCGAGCAATTGAGCCTGGTTTAACCGAGTTTGACTGTCTTGAACGGCAACCGTTGCGGCATCGGTGGCACGATCGGCAAGAGCCGATAACGGATAAGCAGCATCGGCACCGATTTCAGCGGCAATCTCATCTCGTGTGGGTAATGCCCCATGCCAGAGAGCACTCGCCGGGGTTGACTCATCCGTAAACAACGTCAACCTGCCCGACTCTAATCGGATGGCAGCATTCTCGATCGGCAACCCCGCAAAATAGAGAAAGTGACTACTCGCCCGAAACGGAAAAACATTTGCCGCAAAGTTGCGGGAAGAACGACCTCCAGACCAAAGAACGACCGGAGCTTCGATCAGATCAGCCAGCTTTTGACGACGGAGTTTGAGCGTTTCGATTAAAGAGAGCATGAGCGCAACCGAGAGAACGATACCCTAGTGATACCAAATTGACCCTGAACGCGACAAATCGCCCGACGCTGTAGAGACGTTTCGGCGAAACGTCTCACCGCTTCCGCCATGACCGATGATCTGTTGTAGAGAAAGCCCGTCTAAATGTTTATACCGATTTAATTCTTGAACGCCTCAAATTAGGGGTTATGGTGCAATCAGTTGCAGCCGTTCCGCCAAAACGTCTCTACGAAATTGGGAACATCCATTATCTGGTGCGTTTATCGTTTAACAGACTCGCCGGGAAATCCCCTTCTTCAACGCAGTGGAGCAACAGCGAAGCGCCTTGCGGAACGGAGTCAGGAGGGGATGAAAAGCAGGGTGATGTAGCGAAGCGGAATCGCCACTCTCTCAGGCTACTCAACGGGAGAGTCCTGAGGCTGAATGTACTTTTTTAGCACTTGAATCGGCGCTCCGCCCGTGGATGACACAAAATACTGGTCGCCCCAAAGAACGGACTTCCAGTAAAACTGGCTCAACTCTTCTGGAAACTCCTTTCTCAGAATGCGGCTAGATGCTGACTTCAAGCTGCCTATCAGGTTTGAGAGGTTGTTGTCAGGGTGCAAGTCTACCAGGAGGTGGATGTGGTCATCTTCCGCCCCACACTCTTCTAAAAGACACTTCCGCTTTTCCAGAATGCGAGTAAAGATCTCTTTCAATCGTTCGATCATCGCAGCATTGAAAACGTGACGACGATACTTCGGGACAAAGTAGATGTGTAAGTGAATTGAAAAAACGCAGTGTGAAGCTTTCCTATAGGAAGTCTTAGGCATGACAACTCAAGCTATAATCTCCCCATGAGTGTAACCCGCAGAGCCACATTTCGCCTGTATCCCAACCCTGCTCAAGAGTCGAAACTCTTTGAGTGGAGGAGATTGCACGCCTATTTGTACAACTCTGCGTTAGCTGACCGCAAAGAGAGCTATCAAAAGCTAAATCAGTCTGTTGGCTATCTAGATCAACAGAACAGACTCCCCGCATTCAAGGAGGTGTGGGAGGAGTATAAAGAACTAGGTTCACAGGCATTGCAGGCTACTCTCAAACGGGTTGACTTTGCCTTTCAACGATTCTTCAAACGGTTGGGCGGCTATCCCAGGTTTCAGCCTATCCGCACCTATTCAGGCTGGACATACCCCGCCACGAGTGGATGGAAAGCTCACACCACGGGCGATAACGGGTATTTGGAGGTGTCCAACTTGGGGCATATTCAAATGCGCGGCAAAGCTCGAACGTGGGGCACTCCCTCTACCTGCACGATCGTTTATCGGCATGGAAAGTGGTACGCCTCTATCACAGTCAAATGTGAGCCAGTACGGGTGACTCAACCTAATGCCGTTGGCGTTGATTTCGGCACACTCACCGCCGTCGCGTTGAGCGATGGCACCCAGATTGAGAACCCTCGGTTCTTAGCAAACACCCAAACCAAGATTAGAACAGCATCCAAACAGAAGCGGAGAAAACGTTCACCCAACAGAAAGAAGAAGGTCAAAGCATCACGCCGATGGAAGAAAGCTCAATCCAAAGTATCGAAACTGACCCGCAAGACGGCAAGGCAGAGAACGGATTGGGCACACAAATTGACGACAGAGATTGTGCGCTGTAATAGCCTCGTCGTCACCGAGAAACTGACTATCAAAAACATGACCCGCAAACCCAACAAGGGCAATAAACGGAAGCGTCAGAAATCTGGACTCAACCGTTCTATTTTGGATGTGGGTTGGGGCATGATGCGCGGGATGTTTGAGTATAAAGAAGCGGAAGCGGGTGGGGTCTACCTGGAAGCGCCGACTCAACAACTCAAGCCCTCGCAACGATGCTCTCAGTGTTGGAATATTCAGCCCAAAACCTTAGCCGAGCGAGTTCATCACTGCCAGATGTGCGGATGCACAGAGGACAGGGATGTTGCATCGGCTCGGGTATGTCTAATTTGGGCACAGGGGTTAGGAACTAGCCTCTTAGATGCTGATCAGTCCGGCTCTACTTCTAAGGCTCGTCGCAATGCGGGATCTCTGAAGCAACTGGCTGAAACGAAGCGTCAGAAACCCTACCTTCTTAGCGAAGCGTAAGGTGGGGTAGTTCATGCTTGTTTCACTCTAGCAAACGCTTCGTTTCTCCTCACGAAGCGAATCGAAAACCCCTTTATCCCTTTTGTTGCGCACTGACCTTCTGTGCTTGCACAAGCTGCGTCCGAGCTACCTCTAACTGAATACTTGGATCAGTCACTACCCAACTAGACCCCTTTTGCTGTCTCGTTTCATAGTGCAAGTGCGGTCCGGTTGATAGCCCTGTGCTGCCAACACGACCAATAATGGTTCCTGGTTTAACCTGCTCACCGGGATGCACAAACATCTCTGACATGTGAGCATAGAGAGTATCTTGCTTGCCCTTAGCGTGTTGAAGAACCACCGCTAACCCGTAACCGCCCATTCGATCGGCAACGACAACCCGTCCCTCGCGAGTCGCTAAGATGGGGGTTCCTTGTGCAGCACCGAGATCAACGCCCGCATGAAATCGGCGATCGCCACTGATGGGATGCACACGCCACCCAAACTTAGAGGTGACAGGTGCAGGAACGGGCAACGGATATACGACTTGTTCGCCCGTTAGAGTACTCGGAATCGGCACAATACCTTGATAGGCTGGCTGTGAAGCCGTCGGACTAGTGGTGCTGTAATCTTGACTAGCTCCTCGCAGCCCTGACGAGTCGCTGCTTGCTGCACTAATTACTGCCACTTGATTGATCAAGGGCTGAGGTAAACGTTGAATCGCGATCGGCACCGAGTTTGAGCGTCTCACGGTTTGATCGGTGGGAAGGGGTGGCAGACTGGGCACCGACCGCAGCAGGATTTGCTGATGCTGAGCGAGTTGACGCTGGTTGAGCGCGATTCTGACGGGTTCGGTAGCCTGAGCGACTCCTACTTTATGGCTCTTGGCTTCTAGAGCATTGATAGTATTTAAGATATCTGCCCGTGCCGTTTCCGCAAGGGTTGGCTCCTGCAATAGTTTACGTGCTTGGTCAAACTTTCCTTGGCTGACAGATTCATAAGCGAGAGTGACAAGATTTTCATTTCGTTGAGCGATTCTATTAGCGTTATCCTTCGCAACAATTTCTGCGAGACGTTCTTTTAGAAATTGTCGTCGTTCTGCAATCTGGCTTGATTGAGCTGTGTGATTTGCTGGCGATCGTGATACTGATTTCGTGACTGGTTCAGCTTCAATAGTCGCTGTCGTTTGGTTTTGAATTGGCTTTTCTAATAGAGGAGCTGCTTCAACGGGAAAAGAATTGGCGATCGCGGCGACTGAATCTGGATTCGCTGGTTCTTCTAACGCTGAGGCAGGCGATTCTCGATTCACAACGACTTCAAAAACGTCTTCAGAAGACTTCTGTTGGACAGTAGATTGAGCGTTGACAGCCGTTGTAGACGGTGGAGTATTTTGAGGTGCTGCCTGGGGATGTTGAACAATGGATGGAGCAGCAACTTTAACTGTTTGAATAGTCGGTGCGGGTGTAACGGCAGTAATCGGTTGGGCTGGTGCGAGGGGCATGAGGGCTGAAGGTGCTGACTCTGGGGGCGCGATCGTCGCGATCGACACCGGAGTCACGATCGTTTGTTGAGAAGTGATTTCAGTCCCCGATGGCTGAATAGTGTCTAGCGCAACCGTCTGAGTTGTGAGTTGCGATAACAGAGAAGGGATGAGTTCTAACATCGTACTCCTTAAGAAGGGGACACCTAGCTAATACGCAGACGCGTTCCCATTCCAGGACAACTTTATCGACTCACCGAAATACCACTGATGCCATCACGAGAACTTCATAGAGAGAGGAGGTAGCTGGGCGGAAATTTTTCCCGCATAATCCTACGAAATTGCATTAGGACGTGGTTCTGCTGTTAAAGAAACAAGGGGCTTAAGCCCCTTGTTTCAAAGGTTCTGCACCTAAATACTTTACATTTTTTGTCCTGTGTTCAGATCTCTGGTACCGCAATAGAAAAACCGCTGAAATTAATACGCTCCATTGCTATTAAAGACGGCGTAAATTGTTTTAAGGATGAGAGCAATATCGTAGGCGATCGACCATTTTTGCTGGTAGGTAACATCCAACCGAACAATCTCCTCAAAATCCTCAACGCTCGATCGACCATTCGCTTGCCATTCGCCAGTAATTCCTGGCTTAACTGCTAGGCGCTGATAGTGCTGGTGCTGATACTGCGTGACCTCGTTAACGGTAGGTGGACGAGTTCCCACCAAGCTCATATCGCCTTGCAGTACGTTCAAAAACTGAGGCAGTTCATCCAAACTAGTGCGGCGGAGAAACCTGCCGACGCGAGTGACACGTGGATCGTTGCGATTCTTGAAAATATTGCCTTTGGCTTCGTTGTGAACAAGGTGCTTGAGTTGGTCAGCATCAGTCACCATTGATCGAAACTTCCAAATGCGGAAGGTGCAACCATTCAGTCCACAGCGCAATTGACGATAAAAAACTGGACCAGGATTGTCAAGTTGAATGGCGATCGCAATGGGAATTGATAGCAAAGCAGTCAGCATTAATCCGATTAAGGCACCCACAATATCAATCAGGCGTTTAGTTTTACTAGTGGCTGAAGGGTGCACGTCAAAAGGAATCGGAAATTGGGAGGAGTGAACTTGCATAGAGCATTAAGCCAATAGAGGTGAGGTGATTGCGTTTGGAAGGTAACAGACCCTGAAAGTCTTGTTGAAGCTTGCTCTCAACTAATTCCAAGCTCAACAAATCCGAAGCGATGACCTTAATCAACAATCTAAGGGCAGATGAACTAATGTAAAGCTTGATTCGCTCTCTAACCTATGAATAAAGTTTTGGTGGAATTGAAATATTCCGGGTGTCGAGCTAGTAGTTTGTTATGGGTTCTAGCTCTGCTCAAGTTTACATATTGTTAAGTATTCATCCGGAACCTATCCTGATGTTTAATACAATTTCAGCTAAGTAAAGTTTCAGTAAAGCGAGAGTTCAGTTTGATAATAGGAAGCTCAGTGTAGATGGGATGAAGGACATTCAATCTCTGCAAGCAGACAAGCCCTCTAGTTTTTCAAGCTTTGCCTAAAGACGGCTAGAAGCAGATTTTGACTCTTAAGTCTGTATATTCACTTAAATAACTAGAGCGTATCCAATTAATAGAGTGTAAATCTAGAGGCTCTAGCTAGGCAGACGGGAGTCCCCACATCATAATCTTTGATTTGGTGTGGCGGTGAAAGCCGTGCAAGTTGAGGAGCATCCCCTGACCTCGCTTCGCATAGGTCAGGGGATGGCGACAAAACGAGCAAACCCTGTGCTACTCAACGGGGCGGTCTTGTTCTTCGATGTACTGCTTGAGTTGCTCAACTGTCACCCCTCCACAAGACGCTATAAAATAGCCGTTTGTCCATAAAACATCCTTGCGATAAAACTCATTAACTCGCTCTGCAAACTCTTTTCGGAGATAACGACTGGAGACGGTTTTGAGGTTGTTGATCAGCTTGCTTGGCTCCGTCTGCGGCGTGTATTGAATCAGCAGGTGAACGTGATCAACTTCCCCGTTGAACTCGATTAATCGACCCTCCCACTTTTCCATCAGGGCTTTGAATATCTCTTCCATACGCGAAAGCATTGCTTCGTTGAATAGCTTTCTGCGGTATTTTGGGGT
This sequence comes from Phormidesmis sp., assembly GCA_965277365.1. Lineage (GTDB taxonomy): Bacteria > Cyanobacteriota > Cyanobacteriia > Leptolyngbyales > Leptolyngbyaceae > Phormidesmis_A. Next base: position 1,615,591 of record CBDICO010000013.1, read on the forward strand.
CAACACTAAATGACACTTCAAGTCTGAAACACCTCGCGCTTTATGAATAAAGTCTTTGTTCATGATGCTGACACTAAATACTTTGCTCGTGCTACAATAACACTCAGTCAAGCGTAAAGGTCGCATACGCAATGAAGACAACGTATCAGTACAGATTCTATCCAGGCACTAAACAAAAACTGGAGCTTAATGAATGGCTCAGAATCTCTCGCTATTGGTATAACCGCCAATTGGGAGACAGGTTTGATTGGTGGGAGATGAATCGTACCTACGTTAATGCCTGCCCGTTAGTGAGCAGCATTGCAACCGTTCGTGCAAAGCCTAACTTCTACAGCCAGAAGGCACAATTACCAGGCATCAAGCAAGACTTGGTGAAAGTGTGGCACAGTGGAGAGCTGCTGGATTTCAAGACGGTCGATGCGTCCGTCCTTCAGGAAGTCTCAAAGCGGGTAGACAAAGCGTTTGAGCGCTTCATTGCGGGAGACAGCAAAGGTGGCAAGTCTGGCAAACCCCGATTCAAAACTGAGGCTGATTTCAAAACAATGACGTTTGCGGATGGCAAGGCGATTAAAATCCAGTTGATTCGGAAGAATTGGCTGTATCTCCGCTTGCCTAAAATCGGGGTCATCCAGATTCGGATGCACCGTGAACTACCCGCAATGTGCGACCTCAAACAGGTCAGTGTGACTCGAAAAGCGGACGGATGGTTTATCCAGATGACGTTGGAAGACAACACCGTGCCTGAGTTCAACCCCGACGAAGTGATTCCAACCTGGGATAATTCGATGGGGCTGGACGCAGTTTTGCATGAAGATGTCTACCTGGCAACATCAGAAGGTGAAAAACTTCCTTCTCTTAAGCCGTTACGCAGAAATCAGGCTAAGTTAGACCGCATTTCAACCAAGCGGAACAAGCGAAAACGCGGGTCTAAATCCCGTCGCAAATTAGCAAAACGTGAAGCAAAACAACACCAACGCATTGCCAGATCTCGTAAGGATTTTCAGTACAAAACCGCTCACAAGCTGATCAGAACTGGAAAGAAGGTCTTCTTCCATGAAGACCTGAATCTCAAAGGCTTAACCAAACGAGCCAAACCCAAACAAGCTGAGAATGGTACGTTTCTTCCCAGCGGTCAATCAGCAAAATCAGGGCTGAATAAGTCCTGGTCGGATGCTGCGTTTGGTAACTTTTTCAAGACGCTGGAATACATAGCCGCAAAAGCTGGATCAGTCGTCCTTTCAAAAAAACCTGCTTATACCTCAATGATTCTCAGCTATCGGGATGAAGTGATTTTCACCGATTGCAGCATCAGAGGCTATTGGGATGAGCAGAATGCTTTACTGGTTGACCGCGACGTGAATGCCGCAATCAACCTGAAGAGACTGGGGTTGGACATTTTCCCCAGTATAAAACGCCGTAGTGGGAAGCTTTCTGTAGTGGGAACTATGGATCAGAGTACCACGAAGGAAATCCTGCATACCCTTCATTGGGCTGCTGGAAGCCTACCCTGTAATCTTTGATTCAGGGTAGGAGTATGTCACACCTAGTAAATCTACTGTTATTACTTAGATTGACTTAGGTTTATGTAAAGATTTCGTAAAAATTAGCGGAAATCCTCGTAGTTTATCGGATTGCCCACCAAATCCTTGCAGAAAGGAGATGAGCCTAGCAACCCATTCCTTTTGATGGATGGGGTTCAACTTAGAGGTCATCAGATTGCCATGTCAGGTAAAATCTTCAGAAGTTTACATAGGGTCTCGCCATCAGTCATGGGGTTAGCAGCGTTGACTGTTATCACGACTGCTTGCCCAAGTGTTGGACTCGCTCAAACTCCACTCGCAACTAACAGTCCAGCGCTGCCTACTTTAAGAAGCGGGGGTCAGGCAGAGCTACCCTACACACTTGGAGCAGGCGATCACATCCGCGTCGATGTCTACCGAGTTCCTCAATATAGTGGCGAAGTTGATGTGCTTGTCGATGGATCACTCAACTTAGCCTTAATAGGCAGCATTTCGGTCAAAGGATTAACATTAAAGCAGTCCAGCGGAACTATTGCCGCCGCCTATAGTCAATATCTTAAGCAACCGCTCGTAACCGTAACACTGCTTAGTCGCCGTCCTATTCAAATTGGGGTCGCGGGTGAAGTCAATCGTCCCGGTTCCTACACGATTCCTCCCAATGATCCGCGTGCACCTACCGTAACTCGCTTATTAGAAGCGGCTGGGGGAACGACTCAAATCGCTGATGTGCGGCAAATTCAAGTCCGTCGCCCACAACTATCAGGCAGTGATCAGATCATCAATGTTGATCTCTGGCAGTTGCTCCAAACCGGAAATCTCGGTTATGACGTTGCTCTACGGGACGGTGATACAGTATTGGTTCCCACCAGCACTTCGGTCAATCTGTCCGAAGCTCCACTGCTCGCTGCGGCTACGTTCTCGCGCCCAATAGGTCAGCCAGTAAATATAGCGGTTGTTGGAGAAGTCAATCGACCGGGTGCCTACACAATGGCAGGCAATCAAGGGATTGGAGGAACGACAACAGCTAGTCTAGGAAACGTGCCTACCGTAACGCGGGCGCTTCAGACAGCAGGAGGAATTAAACCATTAGCCGACATTCGCAAAGTTGAAGTTCGCCGCCTCACTAGAACTGGAACTGAGCAATCGCTTAAAGTCAATCTTTGGGATTTGCTTCATGGTGATTTACGCCAAGATGCGATCTTGCAGGAGGGCGATACGATCGTGGTTCCAACCGCAGTGGCGCTCAATCCTGTAGAAGCCGCTACGACTGCTGCTGCTAGCTTCTCACCGAGTTCAATTCGAGTCAATGTCGTGGGTGAAGTCGCCCGCTCAGGAGCGGTTGACCTTCCGCCCAATGTGCCGCTAAATCAAGGCATCTTGGCGGCAGGTGGGTTTAACAATCGAGCACGGAAAGGGTCTGTCCAATTGGTACGACTCAATGTGGATGGCACCGTCTCTAAGCGAACCCTTGAAGTCGATTTTGCTCAAGGAATCAACACCGCAAATAATCCGACATTGCAAAACAACGATGTGATTATTGTCGGTCGTTCTACTCTAGCGGGCATTTCAGATACGCTCGGTCAGGTTTTGTCTCCGATCGGCAGTGTGTTCTCGTTTTTCAATTTCTTGAACATCTTCCACTAGTTGAGGCAGCATCTGTTTTCTGCCTGTGATAATGGCTCACATTAAAACAGTTAATAAGTGAGTAACACGATGAGGAGAATGACAACAACTTTACAGACCCCAGCAACTAAACTCTAGGAAGCCAAGATGAAAGTTGAACAGCCTTTTCAGTCGCCATTACCAACAAATTTTGTTCTGCCGAGTGAGAGTTCCGAAGGAGGCTTGGATCTCGGTCAGCTTCTAGCATCGCTTCGGCGCAAAGCCCTGATTATTTTGGGCGTAGCGGCGGCGGTGACAGCAGCGGCAGGGGTCAAAGCGTTTACTGACACCCCAACCTACTTAGGGGAGTTTGAAGTATTAGTGCAACCGATGACGGCTGAGACTACTATCGTCTCCTCAGTTCCAGGAAGCCTCACAAACGAGGAAAAATCTTCAGCCAATGCCTCACGAGTTGTAGTTGACACAGATTTAATTAAGATTTTGGTTAGTTCTAGAGTATTGCTGCCAGTGGTTGAGCAGATCCAAAAGCAATACCCAGATATGACCTATGACACACTCGTCCACAATCTAGTCGTTGCTCCTTTAGAAAAGGAATCAAACATTGTACAGACGACTTACCATAGTCCCGATCCTCAAAAGGTTCAAGTTGTACTGGATGACGTTTCAAAAGCCTATCTCGCCTATAGTCTCCAGTCTCGTCAGGCTGACATTCGACGTGGGCTTAAGTTTGTTGAAGACAAACTGCCTGATCTGCAACAGCGAGTCACCCAACTGCAAGAACGGTTGCAGGAATTGCGGCAGCGCAACGACTTGCTCGACCCTGAATCACGAGGCACACAACTTTCGAGCCAAGTCAATAACTTTACTCAACAGCAGCTTGAGGCTCAAGTTCAGCTAGAGCAGAGTAGGAAAGAGTATACAGCGTTGCGATCGCAACTCGGACAGCAACCCAACGAATCGGCAGCTTCGGCGGCACTGAGTCAAAATCCTCGCTATCAGTCTTTATTGAAACAGCTTTCAGACATTGATAGTCAAATTGCACAGGCTTCAACCCTCTATCTAGAAACAAGTCCTGATCTAAAACTATTGCGAGAGCAACGGCAGAATGTATTATCTCTACTGGGGCGTGAGGGGCAACAAACCCAGCGCGAAGTAATTGATCAAATGCGATCGTTAGAGGTGCGCGATCAGGCTCTAGAAAGAACAATAGGCAACCTAAACTCTGGGGTAAATCAACTTTCTGGAGTGTCGCGCGACTATGCCAATATTCAACGAGAGCTACAAATCACGACCGAGAATTTGAACCAGTTCTTGACCAAGCGAGAGGCGCTGCAAATTGATGTTGCCCAGCGAGAAGTTCCTTGGGAGCTACTCACTCCCCCCACTCAGCCTCTTCCTACAGCAACGAGTCTTGCAAATAATTTGATTTTAGGAGCAATTTTAGGATTGCTGCTAGGAACGGGAGTTTCGTTGCTGATCGATAAAGCGACAGACGTTATTTACAGTCCTGAAGAACTGAAACGAATTATCAAGCTGCCAATCCTCGGATCAATTCCTTCTAGCGATGAACTCGATCACTTGATTCCTCAGGTTAACCAAACTGCCGAACTTCAAGAAGCTAGCGTTAGCGGCTCTGCGCCCCGACGACCGAGTGAAGAGCAGAATAAAAATGGAAAATCTCGACCTTATCGGGCAATTCCTCTCTTTGAAGCGTTTCGATCGCTCTATGCAAACGTTCGTCTGCTGAGTCTTGACACCCCCATCCGGACGTTGGTCATCAGCTCGGTTTCTCCCCAAGAAGGAAAGTCAACGGTTGCCGCGTTTTTGGCTCAGGCAGCCGCCGCTCTAGGGCAGCGAGTGTTATTAGTCGATGCTGACTTACGCCAGCCACAACTGCATGAATACCTAAACCTAGAAAATACAAGAGGGCTGACCGATATTGTTTCAGGGGCTGCATCCCTTCCAGAAGTGGTTCAGCGATCGCCGCTAGAACCAAACCTGTTTGTATTAACGGCTGGCGCGATTCCGCCTGACCCAACCCGATCGCTGTCATCGCGCAAAATGAAACAGCTAATGGAGCAAGTGCAAGATAATTATGATTTGATCATTTACGATATGCCTCCGCTGCTAGAATTTGCAGACGTGTACTTAATAGCAAATCAGACTAATGGAATTATTCTAGTGACTGAACTTGGTAAGTTAAGACGTTCTCTGGTTGGACAAGCTTTCGAGCAGCTTAAAGTAGCTAACACTTCCGTTTTAGGCGTTGTGCTACAAAAGGTGATGACATAGGGTGGCTATCTCCTGCTTTAGATAAACTCAATACATTCATCTTGACCTATTTGTGTTGCTGTCATTGCTAACGTTTTTGTAGGTTTCAATTACTCTTAGAACAAGGGGCTTAAGTCCCCTGTTGTCTCGATAACAACACAGCTTTCTAATATAATCTCATAGTGCGATGGAAGCAAGTTATTCGTATTTTGCCGCATATTTTGAGCGTTACGCGGCTAGCTTTGCCTCTCCTAGATCAGAAATACTTTAGAGAACTTGGGAAACATCCAAGATTCTATAAGTAGATTTCTCTTACATCTATTGTGCTTGCACAAATCCAGATGAAAATGTTAAAAAACAGTAAATTTGCAGCATTATTAGTTGCGCAAACTTGTTTTATGTGTCAAGGTATAGTTAAGAAATCGATGCACTACCACTACTTCACACCAAAGACATCAGGGTCAATATAGTTGTCAAAATAGTTCAAAATCTTCAATTTTAAAGACTGAACTATTGTAGCTGAAGTTAGGCTCCCTACCTCTACTAATTGCATCTTCTAACATATTTTCTGCATCTTTATAAGGCTCGGCAAAGCACTTTGCTATCTACCGTTTTAACTATCTAGCTGACTTTACGACTCCTGCTAGGTCAATTCTTGAACAGGGATTTAGAGATACTTTACGTCATTTTCTAGCCAATCAATAGTCTGGACAATTTTTGAGGCAGCGGCTGAAACCCGCATTTTACCGTTAGAATTTGACCTTAGCGAGGATGCTGAAATCCGCGTTCTACTGTTAGTGATTTAAAACTGTCGGACTGTTGAGCTAACACACTGTAAGTATCTGAAACTTGACTGGACAAATAACCTTTACTAGTAGCATCTACTAGAGCCACGGTTTACGTTCGGATTGTTGGCAGCATTAATTGGGTAGTTTGTTAGATTTCAGTAGATTTAATGATAAGCTGCGTTGCCAAGCCAGTACGTCCGAAGCTGCTGTGAGATGATCTATTAACGCCAAACTTAGAGGTCGAAGATTTGAGCTTCTGAGTTTATTTTTTAATTGCTTCAATTCTTCAACAGGGAAATCAGGAAAGCTCTGTAGTTTCTCCTGACTGCACTACCAATTTCTTAAGCCACCTGTTAAGTAATACAAGCCGTAAAAATTATGACTTTAGAGGTCTTACCTCCAACTCGACATGTAGTTGGGTCTCCTGTGACGGCTCTGCCTTTCCAGGCACAGATTGAATTAATTCTGCACTGGGCTAACCATCGGTTTAGTAAAGTCATCTGTGTTGCCAACGTACATATGCTGATGGAGGCGCATTATAATCCTGCATTTGGCTCTATCTTGGCAAACGCAGACATAGTTACTCCGGATGGGATGCCGATCGTCTGGTTAATGAAGATAATGGGCGATCGTCACCAAGACCGTGTTGCGGGAATGGATATTTTGATAGCACTCTGTGAGCAAATGTCGCTTCAGCAAACCAGCATATTTTTTGTAGGGTCTGAACCGAGCATTTTGAACAAAATTCGGCAAAGACTACATCAGGAGTTTCCTAATCTGCAAGTGGCTGGAATGGAACCGCTGCCGTTTCGTCCATTAACCCTCGAAGAAGATGAGGCGATCGTGCAAAAGATCAACGATAGTGGGGCTGGAATTATTTTGGTATCACTGGGCTGCCCCAAACAAGAGATTTGGATGAGCCAACATCAGGGAAAAGTTAAGGCAGTGATGATTGGTTTAGGTGGAGCGTTTCCGGTCTATGCAGGTGTGCATAAATGGGCACCGTTATGGATACGAAAAACTGGCTTTGAATGGCTATATCGCTTAATTCAAGAACCTCAGCGACTGTGGAAACGATATTTTGCGACCATCCCTCCTTTTATCTATCTAGCAGCTAAGCAGGTTCTCACCTCCCAGGCTGGACCCCGGCAATCATAGCTGAAGCTTCAGCAGTCGATCGACCCGGAAAACGGATATTGCCTCAACTTAAATAGGACAGCAAGCAAGGGTAAAAACGGGTTAAAGAATACGTGACGATGGGCGATTGCTTTCATAGATGTCCTGATTACGCTTTGTTACATTAGACCTCTTGCGCGAATGCTGGAACGCCCTCATCTCCCAACCCCTTATCCTAAGTTTGGGAGAAGGGTCGCCGTTTCAAAGTCCCTCTCTCAAGCTTGGTAGAGGGATTTAGGGTGAGGGCTGATTCATGCAGGAGGTCTATTGTAAGGGGCAGCAGGTCATGCATCATTAACACGCGTTGACTGCATCCTCATTTCTCATCAATGGTGGTCAAAAGTTGTTCGCCGCCTCCAGTTCAACGTGGTTCAAACTCTTTTAAGTCTGATGAAATTACCCGGATTAGCTAGCAGTTTGTGGAAGAACTATGAAAAGATACCTGGAAGCTAGACTACTGGTTAGAAACAGAGTTCAGTGGGAAACCCATCTAGAAGGATGGCTGGGAAGTCTCTAACCTATATATATTGAGCAGCATGAATAACAGAGAACTCGTAATTGAGGCAGGTCGATCAGAAAGCCAGTACTGGAGGGATTTGTGGAAGTATCGAGAACTGTTTTACTTTCTGGCGTGGCGCGATATTTTAGTGCGCTATAAGCAAACGGTGATTGGTCTTGCTTGGGCGCTAATCCGACCATTTTTGACGATGGTGGTGTTTACGATCGTGTTTGGTAATCTGGCAAAGCTGCCTACCCCGGCTGGGGTTCCTTACCCAATTTTAGTGTTTGCGGCAATGTTGCCGTGGCAGTTTTTTTCGGGGGCGATGTCGGAGTGTAGCAATAGTTTGATTACGAATTCAAACCTGATTTCTAAAGTTTACTTTCCTCGACTGATTGTGCCGACGAGTGCGGTGATTGTGAGTTTTGTAGATTTTATGATTTCGGGAATGATTTTGCTGGGGTTGATGGCTTGGTATGATTTTGTTCCCGATTGGCGTATTTTGACGCTGCCACTGTTTATTTTGATTGCGTTTGCGGCGGCGATCGGGGTGGGTTTGTGGTTGGCGGCGCTGAATGTGGAGTATCGTGACTTTCGCTATATTGTGCCGTTTATTGTGCAGTTTGGGCTATATATTTCGCCTGTTGGCTTTAGCAGCAATGTGGTGCCCGATCAATGGCGCTTGATCTATTCGCTGAACCCAATGGTGAGTGTGATTGATGGTTTTCGGTGGGCGATTTTGAGAGGCAGTGCTAACATTTATCTGCCGGGATTTGCTTTGTCGCTAGGGTTGGTGTTTTTGTTGTTTGTCAGTGGTATCTGGTATTTCCGTCGCATGGAGCGCACTTTTGCCGATGTGATTTAGGAGGGGTGGACGCAAAACTCTGGTTTCTTTGGTGGGTTTTGGCGGGGCGTGTTTGGCGATCGTCAACTATTATCAAGTGTAAAGGTTTAGACAAGAAGCTAACCCTGTTTGGTGTCTCTCCTGATTTGATTCAATACGCTTTGTACAACGAGACAGAAGTGAGTTATCTAGCGAACCCCAACAGCATTGGAGAAGGATTCTACGCATGAGTGATGCAATAATTCGCGTTGAAAACCTGAGCAAGAAATATGTCCTCAGTCACCAGCAGGAGGGTCGCCAATATAAGGCGTTGCGCGATGTGATTGCGAATGGGGCAAAGTCGGTTGGCAAGAAGCTGATGAAACCATCGAAGTTGATGGCTAACCCCAATCAGGAAGAGTTTTGGGCACTAAAAGATGTGTCGTTTGAGATTAAGCAGGGCGATCGGGTTGGCATTATTGGGCGCAATGGGGCGGGTAAGTCAACCTTATTAAAAGTGTTGAGCCGAATTGTGGAGCCGACGAGCGGCAGAATTGGCATTCGTGGGCGGGTTGCCAGTTTGCTGGAGGTGGGGACGGGGTTTCACCCAGAGTTGACGGGTAGAGAAAACATCTATCTGAATGGTGCCATTTTGGGCATGAGCCGTGAGGAGATTAAACGAAAGTTTGACGAAATTGTGGCGTTTGCGGAAGTCGAGAAGTTTCTCGACACTCCAGTAAAACGTTATTCATCAGGGATGTACATTCGACTAGCATTTGCAGTAGCAGCTCACTTGGAGCCAGAGATTTTGATTGTGGATGAAGTGTTGGCGGTTGGTGATGCAAGCTTCCAGAAAAAATGTATTGGGAAAATGCAAGATGTTTCAACAAATGAGGGTCGAACCGTTTTATTTGTAAGCCATAATATGGCTGCAATCCGTTCACTTTGCTCAACTGGAGTTGTACTAAGTAAAGGCAGTACAGTTTGCAGCGGCAATATAGACGATTGCATTAAAAACTACGAAGTGCAAAATATTAAGGAACAGGGATCTACGTGGATACGATCTCAAGAAAGGGAAGAAAGTAGTTTACTAATTACTCAAATTTATTCAAATTTAAATGGTGAACAGCCCCAAATCGAACTTGAACTAGATGTCTTCCTTAAATCTACAAAAAAACACAAGCCGTCCTATTTGGTAGTTGACATTTTAGATTCCGTTGGCACCGCAATTATGCAGGCGCTCCCAAGTCTTGATGGCTATATAAATTATTCCAAAGAAACACATTCAGTCAAGCTAAATATCCAGCTACCTCCTTTAGTTCCTGGGCAGTATCTAGTTTCTGTCTGGGTGGGAAGCCACAATACAGAAACACTTGACTTTGTTGGAGAAGCAATTAAATTTGAGGTTAATAAATCTCCTACAGTCGGTAGAAGTTTTCCGCATACACCCGATCATGGTTATATTGTGCCACCATCAACGATAAAGTATTTTGAGCATTGATGCTGGGCTAGTGAGTGTTTTATCGATTTTCGTGCCTCTCGAATGAAAGACATTGAGACAGTCTCATCTATCAATTTCAGACCAAACTCGTATTTATAGATATGAAGAACTTTTTTTTGTCAACCGCATTAGCTTCTCCAGACAGCTATCTTTCAAGAAAGGTAGTTTCTATGGCTAGAAAAGTTGAAGAGATAAGATGGTCAAAGCTCTTGGAAGAAGCTGGGGTTCCGAAAGCAAATGATATATTCACGTATACGAGTACACAGGAATTGAGAGCATTATATGCCCTCGCATCCTGTCAATCACAAGAGGCAACAGCGCTTGAGATTGGCTCCCATCTAGGAGCATCTAGTTGTTATATTGCCGCAGGTTTGAAAAAATTAAATGGTCGCCTGCTTTGTGTAGACACCTGGAACAATGAGACTATGCCAGAGCAAGAGCAGAATACTTTTGCTCAATTTACATCAAATGTTGAAGGAGTAAAACAGCAGATTATTCCTATCAGGAAGCGGAGCGAAGATATCAGTGAAGAAGATATCGAAACTGATCTAAACTTTGTTTTTATTGATGGAGATCACAGTTATGAAGCTGTAAAAAGAGATTTTGAGTATGTTCAGAAGTGGTTGGCAAAAGACGCTACTGTTGCATTTCATGATTTTGCTTCTTCATACTTTGAAGGAGTAACTCGTGTTGTTGGGGAGGCGCTGGGAAGTGGTAAATGGATAATGGCAGGGTGTGTAGGTACACTTGTATGGATTAAACCAGCACACTGGATAGACCCTGATTGGCTTGACTAGTTTTCTAAGTTCTTCTGTACACTTCTTATTGAAGCCAGTTCTCAGATATGAAACCGACTGTTAGCGTTATTGTCTGCACCCACAACCCTCGTCAAGATTATCTTAATAAAGTGTTAAAAGCACTAGAAGCTCAAACGCTATCAAAAGAAATCTGGGAACTTTTGCTGATTGATAACGCCAGTGAAAAAGACCTTGCGTTAGAAACTAACATAAGCTGGCATCCCCAATCTTATCATGTTCGGGAAGAGCAACTAGGCTTAACTCCTGCTCGGCTACGAGGAATCAAAGAATCAGTAGGAGAATTACTCATCTTTGTTGATGACGATAATATCCTAAACTCAGATTATTTAGAAATCTCCCTAGAAATTAGCAAAAGCTTTTCAGTGCTTGGTGCTTGGGGAGGTCAAACAATTCCAGAATTTGATGAGCAACCTCCTGAATGGACTAAAACTTATTGGCATTACTTAGCAATTCATGAGTTTGACAGAGATCAGTGGTCGAATTCAGTAAAGGGTGGTAGTACGGAACTTTTGAAAAACATTGCTTTACTTCAAACTTCGTTTACTTTTGTGAAACTAATATTGCACTTATAAAATCGGGGAATGGATAACATCTTACTTAGCGGCGGTCTTGCTTTTCTTATTACCTTTTTTTCAATTCCTGTTATAATTGAAGTGGCAAAAGATAAAAATCTTTTTGATGAACCCGATGAAAGAAAGGTGCATCATGCCGTAATACTACATTAGGTGGCCTGGGTATTTTTGCAGGCTTTATTGTTGCCACGCTTTTAGCTTCTCCACCCAGCGTAGCGTATATACTGCAATACTTCATGGCAGCTATAATGGTTATATTTTTCATGGGTATAAAAGATGATATTTTAATTCTTTCTGCTTCCAAAAAATTTATAGGTCAGCTGGTGGCAGCAGGCATCATTATTAAGTTCGGCGGCATTCATATTAATAATATGCATGGCTTTCTTGGCATGTATGCTATACCGCATACGGCCAGCATTTTGCTTACCATGTTTACCATCGTTGTTATTACCAATTCATTTAATCTAATTGATGGTGTAGACGGACTTGCCGGTTCTTTAGGGCTTTTAACTTCCTGCATCTTTGGCTTATATTTCCTGGCTACCTCACAGTTGTTGTATGCTGTTATGGCTTTTTCTCTTACCGGCAGCCTCATAGCTTTTTTAATATATAATTTTTCTCCGGCAAAAATTTTTATGGGCGATACAGGATCATTGCTTATTGGCATTTTAAATTCTGTATTTGTTATAAAGTTTATATCTGTTGCTGCTGACCCTGCTACAGGCTTTCCTTTGCAATCCGCACCAGCTTTGGGCTTTGCGATATTAATTGTTCCTTTGTTTGACACTTTGCGTGTGGTGGCCATTCGTATCTTAAGCCGCCGCTCACCTTTTAGTCCTGATAGAAATCACATACATCATTTTCTACTTGACCTCGGGCTTAGCCATAAAATGATTGTTTGTACCTGTGTTGCAGGCAATGTTATCTTTATAGCGCTCGCCTATTATTTACGGTTTGCAGGCACTACGATGGTTATACTTGCTCTTTCTGCCGTTTCATTGGTAGTGGTAAGTATTATTTATTACAGGCGCCCCAAAGAAAAATCTGTATCATTTACAAATCGTAACCGTAAAGGCACTATTGCTGCACCCCGCAAAATATTTACGCTTACAGGCGATCCTATTGAGCAGAATTAACGCTGATGTATTAAATTTGCCACTCCTTATTTCCATCTTTTTTTGATGAAGTTTTTTATTTAAATAAATATTATGGCAGATGATTTAGCAGAAGTAGTAAGCGATACTTCAAAAGCTATGAAAAAAGCAATTGATCATTTTGAAACAGAACTTGTAAAGATACGCGCAGGCAAGGCAACGCCTTCTATGCTTGATGGTATTGTGGTTGATTATTATGGCAACCCCACCCCTATTGGCCAGGTGGGCAATATAAGCGCGATGGATGCAAGAACACTTACCATACAGCCGTGGGAAAAGAATATGCTGCAGCCTATTGAACGCTCTATTATTGCTGCCAACATTGGCATCAATCCACAGAATGATGGTAATATTATACGATTATTTTTGCCGCCCCTTACTGAAGAAAGAAGGAAAGAACTTGTGAAGAGAAGCAACGCAGAAGGAGAGCAGGCAAAGATTGCTGTTCGCAATATTCGCCGCGATTCTATTGAGCACATAAAAAAGCTTCAGAAAGAAGGCTTAAGTGAAGACGCTGCTAAAGATGGCGAAACAGATATGCAGAATATAACTAATAGTTTTATTACAATGGTTGATAAACATCTGGAAGCAAAAGAAAAAGAAATTATGTCTGTATAAACATAATAGCTATGCTAAAAGAACAATTACTGATATTAATAACTACTCCGTTATATATTATTGTAATTGGTGTCGAAATGCTTTTAAGCCACCTTCATCTAAAAAAATATTATAACTTAAAAGATACAATGATGAATGTATATCTGTGCCTCCTGAATGGTGGCATAGATCTTTTATTCAGAGCCATTTATATATTTATCCTTCTCTCGATCTATAAGTTCCACTTTATTGATCTTTCATCAAACCCTTACCTGTATTGGCCTTTATTATTTTTGCTGGAAGATCTTGCTTTTTATGTTGAGCACAGAGTAGATCATTTTTGCCGCATTTTTTGGGCTGTTCATGTAACCCACCATTCATCAGAAGAATTTAATTTAACTACCGGGTTTCGCTCCTCAGTATTGCAGCCGTTATACAGATTTGTGTATTTTTTACCACTTGTTTTGTTAGGCTTTAAGCCACTTGACATTGTATTTATGTATTCACTTACACAGATATATGGTATTCTTGTTCATACAAAATATATTAATAAAATGCCCGGCTGGTTCGAAGCTTTTTTTGTAAGCCCTTCTCACCACCGTGTGCATCATGCAAGCAACATACGCTACCTGGATAAGAATATGGGAATGGTATTAATCATCTGGGATAAAGTGTTTGGAACTTTTCAGCCAGAAGAAGAAAAAGATCCGGTAAAAATATGGACTTACCTCACCCATGGAAAAATCCTCATCATCTTACTAAAATAATTTTTCATGAATGGCAAAATATTGGCAAAGACCTTAAAAGGAAAATACCTTTTTATATAAAATTAAAATATCTCATAATGCCGCCGGGCTGGAGCCACGATGGCACTACCAAAACTGCCAAAGAATTGAGAAGGGAGCTGCTTCAATCGGAGCAATCATAATTATTTATATTTGAATCGCTATTTATTTTTAATATAAATATGCCTTATCATTTTTATAAAATAGTATTACACAAATGCATCTTAATGATATAAATACAAAGGCAGGTGATAGCTTTGATAAAAAAGAAACCAAAGAAAAAAACTGTTGCCATACTTAAGGAGCTGGATGAGTTGCAAACGCTTTTATATGCAGAAAATAAACATGCCATATTAGTTGTTATTCAAGGCACGGACGCCAGCGGTAAAGATGGTGCTATAAAAAATGTTTTCACATCTATGAATCCGGAGGGAGTAATGGTTAAAGGTTTTAAAGCTCCAACTGCCGAGGAGCTTAGCCACGATTTTTTATGGCGCATACATCAGCACGCACCGGCAAAAGGAATGATACAGGTATTTAACCGCAGCCATTATGAAGATATTTTAATAACACGCGTACATGGCTGGTGCGATGATGCCACTGCAAAAAAAAGAATGAAAGCTATTAACAACTGGGAAAATTTGTTAGCAGAAAATAATAACACCTGCATACTTAAGTTTTACCTGCACATATCTCAGGAAGAGCAGCAGCAGCGGCTTTCAGAAAGATTGACCAATCCAAAAAAGATGTGGAAATCTAATCCAAATGACGAAGCAGAAGCCAGGCTTTGGAATGTTTACATGAAGATGTATGAAGATTGTTTTGAAAATTGCAACGTAATACCATGGACCATTGTGCCAAGCGATCAAAACTGGTATAAAGAATTTATTATAGCCTCAGCATTAAAAGATACCCTGGCAAATTTAAAAATGCAATATCCCGAAATTAAGAAATAGCTTATTTTTATTTTATCATTAAAACTTAACATCATGGGATTTTTCAAAGAATTTAAAGATTTTGCTGTTAAAGGAAACGTAGTTGACCTTGCAGTGGCAGTGGTTATAGGTGCTGCGTTTGGCGCCATCGTTACATCGCTTGTTGACGATGTGGTAACCCCATTAATTTTAACTCCTGCATTAAAAGCTGTAGGTGCATCCAACATTGGAGAGCTTAAGTGGGGCGCAGTAAAGTATGGTAATTTCCTGGCGGCGGTTATTAAATTTATAGTGGTTGCACTGGTGCTTTTCTTAATTATTAAAGGAATAAATTCAACAAAGAAAAAACAAATAGCGGCTCCTGCAGCTCCATCATCTACCGATAAATTGCTGATGGAAATAAGAGATGAATTAAAAATAAAATGAATAAGCCATAAAAATTTTCATCGAAAATTTTAAATTAATTTCGTTCCCGATGTATAAACATGGGGAATTTTTTTTATAAAAAATGAATACTGAAACTTACCAGATAAAGCTTGCACAGTTTGAAGGGCCGTTTGACCTGCTGCTTTTTTTTATAGAAAGAGATGAGCTGGATATTTATAACATTCCAATCACGAAAATAGCCAGAGAGTTTCTTGATTACCTACACCAACAGCAAGCGCTTAATATAGAGCTAAGCAGCGAATTTATTCTATTCATCAGCACACTAATGCGAATAAAAGCAAAGATGCTTTTACCGCGAAAAGAACTTGATCCTGAAGGAAAAGAAATAGACCCAAGACAAGAACTTGTTGATAAAATTCTTGAATATAAAAGATTTAAAGAAGCTGCCGGTAAGATGAGCGAGCTGGAAGCGCTTCGAATGCTGCTGGCAAAGAGAGGAAACATTCAGCAAGAGCTTTCAACGATCGGCGAGGCATCTGGCGAAGGAACGGAAATACAGGCAGTATCACTTTTTAAGCTCATGAAAGCTTTTGAAAGAGTGGCTAAAAAGCTTCATGATAAAAGGCACCAGCCGGTTCATACCGTTGTACAATATAATTATACAATGGAAGGCACCCGAAAATATATGTATGATTTTGTAAAAAAAGAGCGCTCTGTTCCTTTTGAAAAAATATTTGATGTGGCTGAAAACCGTATCCATGCAATATTCCTTTTTTTAAATATGCTTGAGCTTATTCAGCAAAAATATTTTACAATTCTATTGGGTGAGGGCATGAACAATTTTATTATAGAATATAATAATGAACAGGCAGAAACAGAACGTAACTCTGAAACCATTGTTGATCCATTATTAAACTGATGCAATGGACAACAAAAGTTCAAAGAGCAAATGAACGCGGCTTTGCTGAGCTAAACTATAATGTTTTATTTTATTAAGCTTCTTACTGCCTTTACTTCCGCAGCGGTTACAGCGGCAGCATGGTTCTTAAAATTATTACGAATATATGTGAGCACATCTGCCACATCCTGATCTTTCAAATTGGCCTGGGCAGGCATATTGTTGGAATAATATTTACCATCAATGGGAACCTTTTCTGTAGAACCTAATAATACCCATTGAATAAGTTTCTTTTTATCTCCTGTTACAAATGAAGCATGTATAAGTGGCGGATTCATTTTAGGAACGCCACCACCCGATACCTGGTGACAAGTAAGGCAATTTTTTTGATAAACTATTTTGCCATTATTTACAGATGCCTTCAAAGAACTCTGTGCATTTGCCAACAACCCGCTGAATAACAGTAATGAAACACTTATAACGATCTTGCCCATTTATTTTCCTGTATATATAATTTTATAAATGGTGCCACCTTTATCATCAGAAACATATAATGCTCCGTCTGGCCCTTGCGCAAGCCCGCACGGGCGGTGCTTTGCAGCATCGGGCGACATGTACTGAGCGCCGCCTGCAAAATCATCAGCAAACACTTCCCAATCGCCTGAAGGCTTGCCATCTTTAAAAGGTACAAAGGCAACAAAAAAACCTTTTTGAGGCTCCGGAGCACGATTCCATGAACCATGAAAAGCTATAAAAGCGCCATGCTTATATTTTTCAGGAAACATATTGCCTTCATAAAACAACAAGCCATCGGGCGCCATGTGCCCGGGAAAAGCCATAACAGGATTTATAGCATCTTCACCGGCTTCTTTTTTGCCATCACCACCATACTCCGGTGCAAGTATTTTTTTATGTTGTAGCTCATCATAATATATATAAGGCCAACCTGCGTTAGCACCTTCTTTTAAAAGATACATACATTCTGCCGGCAGCTCAGCGCTTTGCTTAGTAGTGTACAAATCAGGATACAGATCAGCAAGCTGATCTCTGCCATGCTGCATTACATACAATTCATTTACATCGCTGTTCCAGGCAATGCCCATTTCATTACGCAAGCCTGTTGCATAGCGCTCTCCGTTTCCATAAGTTTGATCAGTTTTATCAGCGCTAAATTTCCAGATGCCACCTGCAGAATCCAGAATAGGACAAGGTTTCATGCCCGGTGAGCCCTTGGCTCTGTCATGCACCTGGCAGGAGTTGGAATAAGCGCCAATTGTTACATAAATATTTCCTTTATTATCAAAAGTAAAAGGCTTCGCTTCATGCTCGTGCCTGTCGAGCAGTCCGCTTACAATCAGTTCAGGCTTATCAGGATCTGCTACCCTGCCTTTTTCATCCAGTTTATAACGGTAAACTTTTGTATCGGACGAAGCATACAAGTAGCCGTTTTTTATTCCTATACCAGTGCCGGTAAAATCGCCAAATCCTGTTTGCACATCAGCTTTACCATCGCCATTTGCATCATGTAAATAAAAAATGCCTTTACCATTTTTAAGGTCAGAAAGCTTTACATACACATCTCCTTCCGGCGTCACAGCAAGATGCCTTGCCTCTCCGAGGCCTTCTGCAAATTTTACAGCTTTAAAGCCTGAAGGCAATAATAAGCCTGCGCTGGTTACGCCAGGCTTTGTTTTTTTATAGGTACTGTCATAGCTGGTTTTTGCAAATGATGCAGAAGCAATAAATATAAGAATACCCAACACTGATGCTGCTATAGATATTTTTTTCATAAATTATTTTTTGAGATAGGTAAGTTATAGAAGATAAGTAACACAGCTTCCTGAGATTTGTTGAAAAGAAAAAAGTAATTTAGTTAAACTAAATATGTTATTAGAAAAATCATACCATCTTTTAATTTATATAAAATGAAAAACATTATCATTTCTATGCTTTCTCTTGCCTTAGTAGCAGGCTGCAAGCCAAAAGAACTTTCAGGAACAGCACTTCAAAACAAGCTTATACAAACTATGAGCGATCATCTCCACAAAACCCTTAATCCGGCTACTACTTTTGTAGTAAAAGATGTAGTGTATTTTACTGATGTAAAAAAGAAAGAGTATATATGCCAGTTTAATGTTACCATGAATTTACAAGGCAAAGATACCACGGGCATTGTGGCAGCAACAATTTCCAATGATTTTAATAAAGTGGTAAGAAACCAATAGCTCTTTAATAAAGTGTATTGTTTTTATTACTTTAACTCTTAATACATGGCATTGCAAAAGGTTGCTATTGCAACATTGCATTTCATTTTACTATTCTAAATAAGCCATGTCATCTTCTGTAAGATCAATATTAACAGCCTTTATATTTTCTTTAAAATGTAATAAAGACGAAGTTCCTGGTATAGGCAAAATCCATGGCGAACGATGCAGCAGCCATGCGATGTTTATTTGTGATGCTGTTGCGCTGTATTTCTTTGCTATCTCTGCTATTCTGCTATCTTTTTTTGTATGAGCTGTTTGCAATGAAAAGAAAGGAACCAGAGGCATTTCATTTTCTTCGCATATATGCAGGAGATCCTCAGCACCGCGGGTTTCTCCATAAGGAGCGTTCAATGTACCGCGTTGCGCATGGCCATACATATTTTCTACCGATGCAATAGCGCCCATGTTCATTGCCATTTTTAATTCATCAGCATTTACATTACTCACTCCCACATGCAAGATTTTTCCTTCCTGCTGCATTTTAAACATAGCGTCCATTGATGCTTCAAAGCCTTTATCTGCGTGCATAACCCTGAAATGAACCAGTGCTATTCTTTCCAATTTTAAGGTGCGTAAATTATTTTCTATGCTAGTCCGGAGGTTTTCTGGCTTATTAAAAGGTATCCAGCTTTTATCAGGCTTGCGGGTGCTACCTACTTTTGTGCAAATTACCAGATCATCGTTGTAAGGGTACAAAGCCTCCGCAATTAAGCGATTGGTCACATCTTCTCCATAATAATCAGCAGTGTCTAAAAAATTAATACCATTCTCTTTTGTTTGCCTTAAAATTTCCAGTGCCTCATCTCTCCTGGGCGGTTCTCCATAAATATCCTGCCCTGTAAGCCGCATCGTTCCATAACCCAGCCTATTAACCGTTAATGGATGCTTGCTTTTTCCTGCAATAATTATTCTTTGTGTGTTGCTCATTGTTTAATATTAGAATGTAAATCTATTGGTTTAAATTCTATACCAACATAAATCAAATGCAATTGTTTGGTAAACATTAGGAAGGTAAAAAAATCAACTTTTAATAACACCGGCTTATTCGTAATCCATATCTTTGAAGCAGTACAAAACCTTCTACCGGAACATACAAAATGATCACCTGTAAAAACTGTTATCAAAAATATACCGGAAATTTCTGTAATAATTGCGGCCAATCAGCAGAGACACATATAATGAATTTTCATTTCCTGTGGCACGATATACAGCACGGGCTTTTTCACCTGGATAAAGGGATGTTTTATACAGCCAAAGAATTATTTACAAGGCCCGGCCATTCTATCAGAGAATATATAGAAGGCAAGCGGGTAAAGCATTTCAGGCCTGTTTCTCTGGTAATTGTCCTTGCAGGAATATACGGATTGCTGTATCATTATTTTCATATAAACATGCTGGATATGGTAGTGGTTTCCGGCTCTGGCCAGCAATATATTGATATAAAAAACATTTTGCAAAGCCTCAATGAATGGATGGGTGAGCATTATGCAGTGGTGGCGCTCATACAATTGCCCATAGCAGCGCTGGGCACGTATCTTGCTTTTTTTAAGCAAGGTTATAATTATA
The DNA here is from genome assembly GCA_965277365.1 of Phormidesmis sp. Lineage (GTDB taxonomy): Bacteria > Cyanobacteriota > Cyanobacteriia > Leptolyngbyales > Leptolyngbyaceae > Phormidesmis_A. The sequence continues at coordinate 1,635,771 of CBDICO010000013.1, forward strand.
TAGAGCATTTTATTTTAAATGCTTTTTTAACTGCACAAAGTCTTCTGGTGCACATTGTGCTTTTTCCGTTCACTTATATATTTAATAAAACCCCGGCCTTAAATATTTTTTCAGGTATAGAAAATATCATCAGCATCCTGCTGGTTATTTGGGTATTGATGCAATTTTTTAATAAACAAAAGAAAGCAGCTACTTTCTGGTACACGCTGCTAAGTTTTATTATTTACATAATCTTATATGCAATCCTGTTCATCGCTACCGCAGCTGTTATATACTTTTTCAGGCTGCGCCACTAAAACGTCATCTTTACTGAGATATGTATAAAGCCCTGATTGTAGACGACGAAGAAAAATTAAGAAGCTTGCTCGGAAGGCTCATTAAGCTGGAAGGCTATGCAGTTACAGAAGTAAGCAATTTAAAAGCCGCTCATAAAGCTATTGAAAAAGAAGAACCTGATATTATTCTTTGTGATGTAAAATTGCCTGACGGCAATGGCATTGATTTTATTAAAGAAGTTAAAGCAAAATATCACCTTACAGAAATTATTTTACTTACAGCTTATGGCAATATCCCGGATGGTATACAAGCTATGAAGAATGGCGCCTTTGACTACATAACCAAGGGCGATGATAATGATAAAGTAATTCCTTTACTAAGCAAAGCTTTGGAAAAAGTTGACCTTAAAAAGAAAATTATAGCGCTGGAAAAAAGAGTAGGTAAAAAATATAATTTCGAAAGCATAATCGGGTCTTCTTCTTTAATTACTGATGCTATCAACTTAGCAAAAAAAGTTGCGCCCACAGAAGCTACCGTTTTACTTTTAGGCGAAACAGGCACAGGAAAGGAAGTGTTTGCACAAGCGATTCACAATGCAAGCACCAGGCGTGGCAAGCCTTTCATGGCATTAAACTGCAGCTCATTTACCAAAGAGCTTTTAGAAAGTGAAATTTTTGGTCATAAAGCCGGAGCCTTTACAGGCGCTGCAAAAGATAAAAAAGGGCTGATAGAAGAGGCGCATACCGGTACTTTATTTTTAGATGAAATTGGTGAAATGCCCTTTGAATTGCAATCGAAATTATTAAGGGTTTTAGAAACAAGCGAGTTCATAAAAATAGGTGATACTAACACTACTAAAGTTGATGTAAGGTTTATTGCGGCAACTAACCGCGACCTGCAACAGGATATAAAAGAATCTAAGTTCAGAGAAGATCTTTTCTACCGCCTTAATGTTTTTACTATTCAACTTCCTCCGCTTCGGGAAAGAAAAAAAGACATCCCTTTATTAGCGCAATCTTTTTTACAAATATTTGCTGCCAAAACAAATAATATAGTAACCGGCATGAGCCAGGATTTTTTAGAACACCTGCAGCAGCATGACTGGAAAGGCAATATTCGTGAATTAAAAAATATAATGGAACGCGCTGTTATACTGGCGAGCAGCGCTGAACTAACTCTTGAAGATCTGCCTTTAGAAATGCAGGCATCCCATTTTAACCCTCATAAAACTTTATCTGCTTTCGACCTTGCCAGCGTAGAAAAATTACACATTCAAAGAGTACTCATTCATACAAAAGGAAATAAAACTGAAACGGCCAGGCTCTTAAATATTGGCCTCACCACTTTGTATAGAAAAATTGAAGAGTACCATTTACAACAATAACCGGCAAAAACTTTATTGCAAAAGCTTACCGTTTTGGCAAACAACCTTTTCAGTTTGATATAGTTTTTATTTTTCAAATTCTCATCTTTTTCTGTTTAGGGCTTATCAAAGCCAATACCTGCAAGCGTTTCAGACGCTTTATTCATTTTGAAAGTATAATGGCATTTCGTTGGCAATAAGCAAACGCAATAAAATTTTTCATTATGATCACATTAATTCTTGTACTCGCCGGCCTCGTGGGCTTCTGGCTTTTTTTTAAATCAATAGATTTCTTTGAAAAAATTTAACCCGCTCCAAGTGAATAATTTTTATGCAATAAATGAACTTAATTTTTAAACAAAAAATTAAAACCCAAATGACAGCTTTATTTATTTTATCTATACTGGTTTTTTGTTATATCTCTTATGTACTCATTAAACCTGAAAAATTTTAATTATGAACACAGAAATTTTAGGCGTTATTGCCATGTACGTTATTATGGTGTTGCTGGCCATTCCGCTGGGCCGCTACATTGGTAAGGTTTATAATGGAGATAAAACCTGGCTTGATTTCCTTTTTAATCCTTTGGATAAATTGTTTTTTAAAGCGGGAGGTATACAACCGGAAAATGAAATGACCTGGAAGCAAAGTATGCTGGCTATGCTGGCAATAAATCTTGTGTGGTTTCTTTTTTCAATGCTGGTATTAATGAACATGGGCAGGCTTCCGCTTAACCCGGATGGCAATCCATCTATGCCTCCTGACCTTGCATTTAATACCTCTATCAGTTTTATATCCAACACTAATATTCAACATTATTCAGGAGAATCAGCAGTATCTTATTTGGGGCAATTAGTATTAATGTTGTTTCAATTTATAAGTGCAGGTACAGGCATGGCTGCATGTGCTATAGTGTTTAAAGCGCTTAAAGAAAAGAATGCTGAGAAGCTGGGTAACTTTTATAATTATTTTATTAAATCATGCACAAGGATTTTATTGCCTTTATCTATTGTGGTGGCGATAGCCTTAGCGTTTAACGGAATGCCCATGACATTTAAAGGCAAAGATCAATTTATTTCTTTGCAGGGAGATACCGTAAACGTAAGCCGCGGACCTGCCGCAGCAATGATTTCAATAAAACAATTGGGTACCAACGGTGGTGGATTCTTTGGCGTCAACTCCGCACATCCTTTTGAAAACCCGAATTACTTCACCAATATGATAGAAACTATCAGTATCATATTAATTCCAATGGCCTTAATTTTTGCATTGGGCTATATGATAAGAAGAAAGCGTTTTGCATGGATGGTTTTTGTCGTGATGACACTCGGTTTTTTGCTTATGGTTATCCCCACTGTTTATTATGAAATGAAAGGCAATTCTGCAATATCGCACATGGGTATTGCGCAGCACCTGGGTAATATGGAAGGTAAGGAGATTCGATATGGATCGGCCGCGTCAGCATATTGGAGCATAGCAACAACGGTTACATCCAATGGATCTGTAAACGCAATGCATGATAGTTTTATGCCGCTATCTGGTATGTTTCAAATGCTGGGCATGCAAATAAATTCCTTCTTTGGTGGCGTGGGCGTTGGCTTTTTAAACTTCTTCATATTTATAATTATAGCAGTGTTCATTTCAGGCTTAATGGTGGGAAGAACACCTGAACTGTTCGGTAAAAAAATAGAAGCTAAAGAAATGAAGATAGCAGTAATTATCGCACTCTTGCATCCCTTATTGATCCTCGCAGGCACCGCTATTTCCTCGCATATTTATGCACATGATCCAACCACTTATGCAGGATGGCTTAACAACCCGGGCAGTCATGGCTTTAGTGAAATGTTGTACGAGTTTTCATCTGCATCTGCTAATAACGGCTCTGAATTTGCCGGCCTTGGCGGCAATACACAATTCTGGAATATTGCTGATGGAATAGTGATGCTGCTTTCCAGATTTTTACCCATCATAGGGCCTGTTGCTATTGCAGGTATTCTTGCAAAAAAGAAATATATACCAGAAAGTGCAGGCACGCTTAAGACAGATACCTCAACGTTTGGCATAATGGTTTTCGCTGTGATAATTATTATAGCTGCGCTGAATTTTTTTCCGGCTTTAGCTCTCGGTCCACTTTCAGAATATTTTGGAATGAAGTAACCCTAAGAGGGTTATTTAATTTTTATAAAACAAGATTATAATATAAAGAAATACAACTAAGAGTACGGTATTAAAATTTTACTCTTTCATTTCTTAGCAAAAAAATAAAATAATGGCAAAAAATAAATCAAAATTGTTCGAAGCTTCTCTGGTGAACACGGCGCTCAAACAATCATTTGTAAAGCTGTCGCCCCGCGTAATGTTTAAAAACCCCGTAATGTTTACGGTAGAAATTTGCACCGCTGTAATGCTGATGGTTTGCATTTGGGTGGTGGCAGGCCAAAAGTCGCAGGGCAGCCTGGCCTATAATCTTATAGTGTTTATTGTGCTGCTGCTAACTTTATTATTTGCCAATTTTGCCGAAGCTATTGCCGAAGCAAGAGGTAAGGCACAGGCAGACAGCTTAAGAAAAACAAGAGAGGAAACACCGGCTAAAAAGATATTTCTGGTAGGTGAAATTCAAATGAATGAAGTTAAAGTTGTTCCTTCCTCGCAGCTAAGAAAAGGAGATTTATTTCTTTGCGAAGCCGGCGACATAATACCCATGGATGGAGAAATAATAGAAGGCATAGCCACCATAGATGAAAGCGCCATAACCGGTGAAAGTGCCCCGGTAATAAGAGAAAGCGGTGGCGATAAATCATCCGTAACCGGTGGCACAAAAGTTTTAAGTGATGAAATAAAAGTGCGGGTAACAACTGATCCGGGAGAAAGCTTTTTAGATAAAATGATTGCCCTGGTAGAAGGCGCTTCAAGGCAAAAAACGCCAAATGAAATTGCACTTACTATTTTGCTTGCCGGCTTTACGCTCATCTTTATAATCGTTTGCGTAACGCTTAAGCCATTTGGTGAATATGCCAATACCCCCATAACTATAGCAGCTTTTATTTCCTTATTCGTATGCCTTATTCCCACTACCATTGGTGGCTTGTTAAGCGCCATTGGTATAGCCGGTATGGACAGGGCTTTAAGAGCAAACGTGATAACCAAAAGCGGTAAAGCCGTAGAGACAGCAGGTGACCTTGATACGTTATTATTAGATAAAACCGGTACCATAACCATTGGTAATCGTAAGGCAACAAACTTTTACGCAGCCAATGGAATTGATAAGGCTGAATTTATAAAAGCAGCCGCATTAAGTTCACTAGCTGACGAAACCCCTGAAGGGAAATCTATTGTTGAGTTGGCCGGTAATGATATTATAAAAGGCTTATCAATACAAGGTGCTAAAATGATAAAGTTTACCGCCGAAACCAGAAGCAGCGGCGTAGAAATGCCAGGCGGCAGGAGCATACGCAAGGGTGCATCCGATTCTATAAAAAAATTAGCGCTCAGCCACGGATTTTCTTTTCCCACCGAAACTGAAATAAAAGTAAAGGATATATCGTCTAACGGTGGAACGCCGCTGGTGGTAAGCGATAATGGAAAGGTTCTGGGGGTAATAGAACTGCAGGATATTATAAAACCCGGTATTAAAGACAGGTTTGAACGCCTGCGAAAAATGGGTATTAAGACGGTGATGGTAACAGGCGATAACCCATTAACGGCAAAGTTTATAGCAGAGAAAGCCGGCGTAGATGATTTTATAGCAGAAGCAAAGCCGGAGGATAAGATGACTTACATAAAAAAAGAACAGCAGCAGGGAAAGTTAGTAGCCATGATGGGTGACGGCACCAACGATGCACCGGCGCTGGCACAGGCCGATGTGGGCGTTGCTATGAACAGCGGAACCTCCGCTGCTAAAGAAGCAGGCAACATGGTAGACCTGGATAATGACCCAACCAAGCTGATAGAAATAGTGGAAATAGGCAAGCAATTATTAATGACAAGAGGAACGCTTACCACCTTTTCCATTGCTAATGATGTGGCAAAATATTTTGCCATTGTGCCAGCGCTGTTTATAGTTTCTATTCCTGCATTACAAAGCTTAAACATTATGAAGCTGCATAGCCCGGAAAGCGCTATACTTTCTGCAGTAATTTTTAATGCGATTATTATCCCGTTGTTAATTCCACTTGCATTGCGTGGAGTAGCTTACAAACCAATAGGAGCAAGTGCCCTGCTGCGCAGGAACCTTTTTATCTATGGCTTTGGCGGCATAGTAGCGCCTTTTATAGGTATAAAATTATTGGACCTTTTAGTTAGTGTTTGGTTTTAAAATTGAGTATAATGAGATCGGCAAGCGAAAATTTGAATTTCATCCTGGGTTACACGGTAAACCAACCTGTGTTCGTGCGATATTCTTCTGGACCAAAATCCTTGCATTTTACCTTTAAGTGGTTCTGGTTTTCCCAAACCTTCAAAAGAATTTTTATCAATATCCTGAATAATTTCCAAAATTCTAAAGACAAGCTTTGGTTCACTATTCCTGTACTCTTTCAATTCCTCAAGAGATTTTTCCAGAAAGATAACATTGCGCATCAGCCGGCAATTTTATGTACATACTGCCCGAGCTCTTCCATTGTAAAAGATATGGTTTTACCCTTTGAAAGCAATTGTAAGCGATCATCAATTTCCTCTTCAGATAGATTATTTAATGCATCCACGGTATCAAGTTGTATCTCAATGCTTCTTGAACCTTTGGCTAAAAGTTTAAGGTGCATAAAAAACTCTTCCGTTAGTTCTTCCGGCTTTAAATTAATTACAGCATTCATTGCAAATTATTTATTCAAAATTAATTCTATAAAATGAAACAACATATTCTTCCCGCTCTACGGCTTACCATTATATGCATATTAATTTTTGCAGGTGCCTACACTTTGCTTATCTGGGGCGTAGCCCAGGCCGCTCCCAACAAGGGCGAGGGCGAAACAGTATCCGTTAACAACAAAGTGGTTGGCTACAAACTTGAGGGCCAAAGCTTCACGGCTGATAAATATTTTAACGACCGCCCGTCCGCTGCTGCTTACAATGCCATGGGCTCTTCCGGTTCTAACAAAGGCCCTTCAAACCCTGATCTATTAAAACAAGTGCAGGATAGAATTGATACTTTTCTTGTGCATAACCCAGGTATAAAAAAAGATGAAATTCCTTCTGAATTGGTTACTGCTTCTGCCAGCGGCCTTGATCCTGATATATCTCCCGAAGCTGCGCTGGTGCAGGTAAAAAGGATTGCTGCAGTAAGGCACCTTGATGAGACCACTATTGATAACCTTATTACCCAACATACTGAAGGCCCGCTGGCCGGGATGCTTGGCCCCTCCAAAATAAATGTATTAAACCTCAACATAGCGTTGGACGATCTTAAATAATAATAAAAACTACAATGAAACAACTGATATTTTCTATAGCGTTAATCACCCTTTATCAGTTGACAACCGCCCAGACCGACTCAGCAAAAACGGTATCGCCAGCGCCTGTGATTACCGGTTCTGTGGATGCGTATTACAGGTTTAACTTTGCCAATCCTAAAAACGGCGCCACTAACAATTATACAAGCTTTACCAACTCCCAAAATTCATTCGAGCTTGGCATAGCAAGCATCAGGGCCGACCATACCTTCGGCAAGGTAAGCGCCACCATCGATTTGGGATTTGGCCGCAGGGCAGAAGAGTTTTCTTATGCCAATACAGATCACCCAACTTTATTTGCAGTAAAACAGGCTTTTATAACTTATGCTGTTAGCAACAAAGTAAAATTTACCATGGGTAAATGGGCTACCCATATCGGGTATGAAGTGCCGGATGCCTACCTGAACCGTAATTACAGCATGGACTACATGTTCTCTTACGGGCCTTTTTCCCACACAGGTGTACGAGCAGATTTTGGGTTGGGAAAGAAAAGTGCCTTTATGGTGGGGGTTGCCAATACCACTGACCATGTAAGCGACACAACTTCCAGAAAATACGCCATAGCACAGTTTAGCACCGCCACGGCGAACGATAAAGTGAAAGCATATCTTAATTACCAGGGCACTTACGGCGGCGCACTTAGCTTAACGCAGCTCGACCTTGTGGTTACGGCAACTGTTACCAGTAAATTCAGCTTAGGCTACAACGGCACGATGCAAACTGTAAAACCGGCGGGCGCGCAAAGCGGGAGCTGGTTTGGGTCTGCCGTATATGTAAATGTTGATCCCACCACCGCATTCGGTATTACGCTTCGCGCAGAATATTTTGACAATAATAAAGGCGTAGTAGGCACAGGCACGCCCATTGCCGGTACAAGCATATTGGATTTCACACTTTCGCCTAACTTCAGGGTTGGAAATCTTACTATCATACCTGAGCTAAGGCTGGATAACGGTAAAGATGCCATATTCAAAACAAATAATGGGGATAATACAAAATCAACCTTTTCAGGCCTGCTTGCAGCCACTTATCATTTTTAAAAAAAACTATTTCTTATATATAATTAAATATGATAAGCTTAACGGCAAAATGAATAATTTAAAAGTTTGTATACGTTTATGTGCCAATGATGCACTAAACAAGTAGCATGTAAACCGGAGCCTTAGCACATAAACATACTATGAATGCCTGAAGAAAAAGAAAACGAAAATGCAGAACAGTTTCTTGAGCTTATACGAAAAGCAAGAAAAGGCAAGTTTAAAATTTATATAGGGATGAGTGCGGGCGTAGGCAAAACGTACCGCATGCTGCAGGAGGCGCAAATACTGCTGCGCAACGGCATCGACGTAAAAATAGGCTATATCGAAACGCACGGGCGCAAGGAAACACAGGGCCTGGTGGAAGGACTGCCCGAAATACCCCGGCGAAAATTATTTTATAAAGGCAAAGAATTAGAAGAGCTGGATGTGCAGGCAGTAATAAACCTGCACCCTGAAATTGTTATTGTAGATGAACTGGCACATACCAATATTGAAGGCAGCAAAAACGAAAAGCGATGGCAGGATGTGGCAGATATTCTTGATGCCGGCATTAACGTTATCAGCGCCGTAAACATTCAGCATATTGAAAGCCTGCAGAGAGATATTAAAGACATAACAGGCATAGATGTGGCAGAACGCATACCCGACAATGTGCTGGCAATGGCTGATGAAGTGGTGAACATAGACCTTACTGCAGATGAGCTAATTACCCGCCTGAAGGAAGGTAAAATTTACAACCCCGATAAAATTGAAAAAGCATTAAACAACTTTTTTAAAGCAGAGCATATTTTACAACTTCGGGAGCTGGCTTTAAAGGAAGTGGCCAGCCAGGTGGAGCGAAAGGTTGAAACGGAAATTCCTAAAAATATAGCTTTACGCCATGAAAGATTTATGGGCTGCATCAGCAGCAACGATTCCATTGCAAGAAATGTTATAAGAAAAACCGCACGCCTCGCCAATTACTACCACAGTAAATGGGTTTTGCTTTATGTGCAGGTGCCCTCCGAACGGCCCGACCGCATTGCCTTAGACAAGCAGCGCCATCTTATAAATAATTTTAAGCTGGCAACACAGCTGGATGCGGAAATCATTCAGGTGCAAAGCGACAACATTGCAAAGGCCATTATAGAAACCGCTGAGCAAAAAAACATAACTACAATATGCATTGGCAAGCCTCACCTTTCTTTATTTAAAATAATATTAAGAACGGCCTCGTTTAACCAATTGCTTACTAAATTATCAGCATCAGAAATAGATATTGTAATACTTTCATAGCCATTTTATGCGATTAAAAACCAAGTTAAACATCAGCCTTTTCTTTCTGTTTACCGTTATACTTGTATTTGGTATACTAGGTATTTTTTATGTAAACCGGCTTGGTAAAGATGCTGATGTAATTTTAAGAAATAACCAGGAATCGCTGTTGTATTGTAATAATATGCTGAAGGCTTTGGAAGACATTCCTGCCAAACGAAGCGCCTACGATTTGTTTCTCCAAAATTTGAAAGCACAGCAAAAAAATATAACAGAAGCTGGTGAAAGCGATGCAACTAATGAGCTTGCCAAAAACTTTACCGAGCTAAATGCAAACCCTTTAGATTCCTCTAATTATCCGCAGATCCGGCAATCCATACACCTTATAACCGATCTCAACCAGCAGGCAATACTTCGTAAATATGCTGTGGCGAAAAGAACCGCCGCAGATGCCACCATCTGGCTTAGCATTATTTTTACTATTCTTACTTTAATTGCTTTAACGCTTGTAGTGAACCTGCCTGCTGTTATATCAAACCCGGTGCAGTCTTTATCCGAAGGCATAAAGGAAATTGCAAACAGAAATTATAAAAAACGCATATTTCTTAAAACAGAAGATGAGTTCGGGGATCTTGCCAATTCATTTAACCAAATGGCAGAAAAGCTGCAGGAGTATGAAAGCAGCTCTGTTGCAAAAATAACTTTTGAGAAAAAAAGAATAGAAGCCATCATTAACCAAATGAAAGATGGGATAATTGGGTTTGATGAAAATAAAAATATTTTATTTTTTAACGAAGTTTCTGAAAAAATATTCGGGCTGAAAGAAAGTAATATTTTGGGCAAATATGCGCCTGACGTTGCTTTGAAGAATGATCTTATGCGAACCATTTTGCAAAGCGATACTAAAAAAGATTTGAAGATTTATGCTGATAATAAAGAAAGTTATTTTAACAAAGATATCATACATGTAAAAAATAATGAACAGCTGATAGGGCAGGTAATTGTGTTGAGAAACATTACACCTTTTCATGAGTTAAGCGAGGCAAAAACTAACTTTATTGCCACCATTTCCCATGAGCTTAAAACACCCATTTCATCCATTAAGCTAAGCGCAAAATTACTTACCGATAGCCGGGTTAGCGCCTTAAGCGCCGATCAGAAAGAACTATTAAAAAGCATTACTGATGATGCAAACCGGCTGCTGAAAATAACAGGTGAAATTTTAAATATGTCGCAGGTGGAAACAGGTAATATCAAGCTTACTTTTCAGCCAACCGATTTAAGCCAGGTGATTGAGCAGGCTCTACAATCTCTGCAGCTACAGGTGCAAGAAAAAAAATTACAAATCGTAAAAAAACTGGAACCCAATTTACCTGAGATAAATGCTGATGTCGAAAAAATTTCGTGGGTGATCATTAATTTTCTTACAAACGCCATAAAGTTTTCTTATGAAAATAATAAAGTAGAAATATTTTTGTATAAACAAAACAGTTCAGTTGTCTTTTTGGTGAAAGATCACGGCCCTGGCATAGATAAGGAATTTCTTCCCCGGCTGTTTGAAAGATACTTTCAGGTGCCACGCTCAAAAGAAAAAGGTACAGGATTAGGATTGGCAATTTCTAAAGAATTTGTAGAGGCGCAGCAAGGTAAAATATGGGCAGAAAGCCAGAGCGGGCAAGGTTCTTCGTTCTACTTTAGTCTTCCGATAAGCAATCCGGAAACATGTTAATTATGCAATTGATTTGTATCGCAATCTTTTAGGTTGGTCGGCCGTGTCCTGCTAAGCTTCAAAGGCCAGGAGAAGAGATACAGTTTATGATTAGTATTTTGCAGAACTATGTGATTCGCCGGCCGTGTCATGCTTGGCTTCAGGCTGGGAGTATAGACACGGCCTGGGAGTAAAATATACATCCTGCGGGCTTTGATTACTTACATATATATACAAATATCCATTCTTCACAATGTTTTGTAAAGGCGCTACCAATGTCAGCAAATTTGCACTTACTGCTCATCCCATAAAAATAGCATTTTGTATGTATAGTTTAGCAAGTAACGATTAAGCACAGGTCAGAGACCTGCGCCAGAAGAGGGTCAGAGACCTGCGCCAGAAGAGGTTAGACGCAAACCCATAAGCACTCATCGCTATTGCTTTTTCACTCAGCATATCCACACCTCCAAACCTCCCAATCTGCGGGTCATACTCTCTGTAAAAAGTAGAATATAAATTTACTCCGTAATCTTCTTCCAACTCAACACCTCCATCAAACTTATTCTTACTATCCAGCTTTATCATAGCCTTGTCGCTGATGCCAGCCATCTGTAAACCAAAAGGGTAATAGCTTTGCTCCTGCACTAATGGCCCTGTTATTTGAGTTATGCTCAGGTCGTCAAAGTACACATCCTGCGGGCTTTGGTTACTTACGTATATGTACAAATATCCATTCTTGACAATGTTTTGTAAAGGCGCTATTAGTGCTTGTTTGCTGCTGCCTGCTATAACCTGCACTGCTCCCATATGCAAACGAGGACTAGAAGGGGCTAGGGTTAGTGGCGAGAATTTATATTTCTTGCGCATAGATATGTTAACGCTACACCGCCTTAGCTGCATATCTACGCCAGTACGTCAAATGAGAGCTAGGGGGAATTTAGAAATATTTTTATTCACTTGGATATATAACTTTATACTGATATTATATAGTCTTCTTGATGTTTGCGCAATGGGGTGGTATACTTACTCAGAAATTGTACTTACGAAAAATTCATACTCATCAAAAAAATCCTTGACTAGATAGAATTCTTCCTGTTTTATTAAAAAAGTTAAACCATTCCTAGCGGTATTTTTCCCATACCATAAAAAAATTGACTTTTTTATTTTTAATTCTGAAATAGAAATTTTAAACGTTTTTTTCGGAATCCACAATTCTGAAAAAGTAGAAAAAGAAAAAAGACTATCTTCAATAGTTATTTTACAAATTGTATGAGTATGTCTTTTAATCATTTTAGATGGAGCGTAAACTATTAGAATTAAAAAAAAGACCAGAAAAAATAGCCCAATCATATAAAACGCTGTTATATTTTTCGATGTACCCAAATATATTAAAGTAAGCATAAAAATTGCATACACAGGCCCTATAAAAATAGTTCTATAAATTTCTTTTCTGACTGCTTTTGACCTTTCTAATCCAACTTCATTTACTATCATATTTAATGATTTAAAGGAGAAAAATCTTCATATAATCCATCCCCATATCCAATATAAGAATTTATATACATTCCGGAGGTAATTATAGAAGGATTTTCCATAAGGTCATTTAATGCACCGCCAGTCCCACCTGTGGCAACAAATGATGCAACATCATTAAGCCCACCACCGATTGCTTGACCATAACCATAATTATAGAATGATTTTCCGGACGCCATATCAATTGTTTTGCCTACTGCCGCTAGTATATTTGAGGGGATAGCATCGGCGACATCTTTATGACCAGAAATAGATGCCATTAATTTAGCAAAGCCGCCTCCAATTCTTGCGCCTCCGTCTACAAATAAAGGTACTGTTAGTGGGGTTCCCGTTCCACCTGATAACCATTCACCTACACCACCTACTGCCCATTCTGATAATCCACCTAAAATTCCAAGTGATGCAGTACCAACACCTTTCCAATCTACACTTTCCAAATTATCTAATGTATAACTCGTTTTATAAGTAGTTCCTATATAATTATAGTGCTGACCGTCCTGGTCAGTAAAGAAACCATCATCGTTTGGCGTTTCAAAAATGCCTGAAGTGCTTATGTTAGAATAATTATAATAAGGAATTGTGCCTGTAGATGTATAACCGGGAGTTGGTATGCCATTTACCAATGATGTTAATGTGGTATTCCAATAATTAGTGTAATCTGTAGGTGGGGCCTGAAGACAGCTCCATCCACCACCTCCACCACCACCACCACCTCCATTGTCAAGATAATCTGTTCCACCATCAATATCAACATCCTGCCCCCCAAACAAAAAGTCTTCACCACTCCATGAATTATGCCTTGCAGTTGTTTGTTCAGCAAGGCTGCTCAACGCTCCACTCGGATCATTAAAGTTTATAGGATTATTATTTCCAAACCCATAAACACTCATACCAATACTTCTTTCACTCAAAATATCTACTCCTCCAAATCTTCCAATCTGCGGATCATAATTTCTGTAAAAAGTGGAATATAAATTTACTCCATAATCCTCTTCCAACTCAACTCCTCCATCAAACTTATTCTTACTATTTAGCTTTAGCATAGCCCTATCGCTAATGCCTGCCATCTGCAATCCGAAAGGATAATACGATTGCTCTTGTACTAACGGCCCTGTTGTTTGCGTTACTGTCAAATCATCGAAGTAAACGTCCTGGGGGCTTTGGTTACTTAGGTATATATACAAATATCCATTTTTGGCTATGGTCTGTAATGGCGCCACAAGCGCTTGTTTGCTGCTTCCTGCCTGTACCTGTAAGGCACCCATATTACCAGCTACATATTTAAACTGATCATCCAGCAATACCCAGTTTAAATAAGCTTTTGGCAAACTGCTGTTATAGCTTCTATTATTTAAAAATGAAAGTATGTTAGGGCTTACTGCGTTGCTTAACTGGGTGGCATTTCCAGACGCTATTTTGCCGCCGCTTTGGTTGGTTATGCCGCCAACTAAGGTATTAAGCAAGTCTGTCAGCAGGGTATTATCGCTTACAGGGGTTTGAACGGTGCCTGCAAAATAAGCATAGGTATTTATCTGCACCTGGTCACCGGCCATTACTTTTAATACTATGGATGGCCCTGTTTTGGACCCTGTGGAGGAGTTTAGCCTGGCTACATTTTTATTAGAGCTATTGGCATCGAAGGCGGCCGGCTTCGGGTATACTGTATTTACCGGAGTGTATACATTACTGAACAAGGCCTGCACTGTAGCGCTGTCTGCCGTTTCCATAGTAGCCACATAAGTCGCTGTATCTTTTCCTTCTGTAAGCACACTTCTTACATTATTGAGGTGGTCTCTCAAATAATAATCGTATTCAAAGGCGTAGTAGGTGGTCCCGTTTACATTGTTTCTTTTCTTTGCGTACCGTATCCTGCCTTCTTCGGTGCTTACATATTGTAGGGTATCGTTGAGGTACACAAAACCATCTATGTATATATAGTTTTTGACTACAAGACTACCACTGCTATAATCGTTTACTTTCTTATCCAGCAAAACTCCTGATGCATCATAGTAGTAATACAGGGTAGCCTTACCCGCTATTACCAGAGAGTCCGGTTTATCCAGCAGGTTATATACGGCTCCGTTGCCATTGGCAGGTGTATGCATGTGGCGGTTGTAATCTTTCACGATGTTACCGTTCGCATCGTACGCATAATCATCTCCACTGTAAGTGGTGTCTTTAAAATCGCCCAGAGGGGTGGGATCAGTAATTGCATCGCTAACTTTTTGCAGCTGGTTACTGTTGGCGTAGCACTGGTAGGTGAGGGAGTCTATGGTTACGGAACTGCCTATCTCCAGCCCCCGCTGTTTCATGGTAAGGATGTTCCCGCCGCCATCATAGGTAAGGCCGCTAACCGTATAGTCCACGGTTAAGTTGTTCCAGTTACTGGTGCCTTTTACATTTTGGCTAAAGTCGGCTAGAGTAAGCCGATTGGCATTATCATAGCTAAATCCATACGCTCTTGCGGTGGTATCGCCCCCTGCCTTCCATTTTACGCCGGCTATGACTCCGTTTAGCTGGCTGTTAGTAAAACCGTAGTCGTAAAATACATCTTCCCCAAAATAGTTCTTAACACTGGAAGCATTATCTACATAGTTTTTATTAATGCCTAAAAGCCACCCGCGTATGTTGTAGGTAAAGTTTACAGAGTCTATGCCGGAGCCTAATGTTTTATAGGCCAACTGCCCTAACTCATTATATGTATTGGAAGTTATCGTTTTATCACCAAGGCCATCAATGTTTTTTACAATTGTTTTAATTCTTCCCACATGGTCATAAGTATATTTAGTCAGCAGCGTGTGGCCTTGCGGGTTATTTGGGCCTTTATAATGATACAGCTGGGTACGTAAAGTTCTGCCTATAAAGCTATACTGTTTGGTTAGTATATCGGTTCCCCCTGTATAATTTGTTTCCTTTACTTGTATTACCCTGCCATGATCATCGTACAACGGAACATTATAGATATAAACGGAGGTGCCAAGTATTAGTCTTTTCGATCCTGTTACTGCGCCTCTTATCCGGCTGCTTTGTGTTATGGGCTGTGCATAGTCCGGATAACTATTGTAAGTGGTATTAAAGTTTGCGCTATTAATATTGGTGGTAACCAGCGTGCTGTTTGGTGCCAGACCACTTATCCAGCTATAATCATCAAAATACGTTTCCGAGGTGATGGTATAGGTGCCGGACAATGTGGGATAGGCAGTGCTCGCGGACGCCTGTGCTATAATGGTATCTTTTACCAGCGATGAGGTAATAACGCCTTTCCTCCATGGCCTGCTTTCGCCATCGTACAATACAAATGCCCATTGGTTGGTTTGCCGCAGGTTAGAGTCTTGCGTCATAACCAACCTGTCGTAAAGATCATAGGCGAAATAATTTTTCCCTTTACCAGGTATATATTTTATAGTAACCCTGCCTCTGGCATCATAAAAATAAGAAAAGCAAAGCCCTGTCTTAATGGTGGGGTTACCAGAGAGGTTCCAATTCACCGTTGCATTGTTCAATGCATCTGTTGCCTTTGGCGGAATAATCACCCGCAGGTGGTTCATTTCATCGTATACATAATAGGTGCACAGCCAGCCGTAGTGCCCTGTGGTGGGCGTGGCACTTACCTGCTGCTTGGTAAGTACGGTTCTACCCACTTCATCTTTATACGTAACTATTTTTACACCTTTCTCATCTGTTGTTTCCTGTATGGAGAGGCTACCTGCGGCATAAGCAATAGAAGTGGAAGGTACATCATTCTCAGTGCTGATTGCAATTGTCCAAAGCCGCACGCTGTCTGTTGCAGCATTAGCTCTCCAGGTATTACTGATGCCCACGTTTCCACCTGTCCAGCTATTACCAGGAGCGGTAGATTTTACGGTTCTTTGAAGCGGATTGGCATCGTAGGTCACCTGGCTGTAATTGATGGATTCATTGGGAAAAATTGCCTTATAAAAGGAAGAATCATTTGTGAACTGGTTTGTTTTGAATTTACCGTCGTTGGTGTTACCGATTTGCTGTGCATACGGAAGATAGGCGTTAACCACTCTGCCAAATTCGTCGTATACATCGGGCGAGATATAATCATGTTTAAGCGGAGATGCCTGTTTAATTACTGTCTGCAATGGCCTGTTCAAAGCATCAATATATTGAGTGCTGATATTTACGGTATCTGCCCATGCATTGATAGTAATCCGGGATGAATCTGTTGTGGGCATCACCGGTGTAAGTGTACGCAGGTAATTAGCAGCGGGTGTAGGATTGTATGCGGGTAACGCCTTTGGGGTTGCTGAGGCCGGTCCCATTGCGGTTGTCGGAATATTGGTTTGCGCTGCCAGATATCTAATAACCAACTGGAAAAATATGACAAGTAGTAATTGCTTTCTCATTAGCTATAGATTGGTAAGTATATGTTCGATATGCATTAGTTAGTAATGGCGTTTTGAATATCATCACTCATAGGGTCAACAGATGGTGCAAAAACTCCGATAAGGGTGCCCGAGCTATCAACTAAAAATTTATAAAAATCAGCATCAATGGTGTTATCCATCATCGTATTCTGGTCTATGTGCGTAAGCCAGGAATATACAGGCGACTGACCATCTCCGGTCACATCATTTTTTTGTGTAAGAATGTAGTGAATATTATAATTACTGATTACAAAATCTTTTATAGTTGCATTGTCAGCACTGTCATTGCCAAAGGAATTAGATGGAACTGCAATAATGACAAGGCTATCCTGATATTTCTGATAGAGCTGCTCAAGACTTGCATATTGGCTGGTATAACTGCTATTAGAAGCGGTATTAACAAATAATATTTTTTTACCCTGGTACTGGCTGATATTTCTGGCATTGCCGTCAATATCATTCACTGAGAAGTCATAAATAGTTGGGGCAAGTAATGTTAGTGTTGCCAGCAGACCGAAAATTTTAATCATATAATTTAATTTATTATGGCGCTAGAGTACAGCCTATGTAACATGATGAAGAATTGTAGGTTGCAAAATCTGCACTAATGCTTCCATCGCTCCACTTATAATGATTTGTACATTTCCATTTAAAAGAATAAGAACCATCAGGGTTTACGACTTTCGTATATATTGATGCAGTACAGCATAATTGCGCCTGCTCACAAACTCCATTTACTATTTTGTAATCGGGGTGAGCACCAAATGCTGAGCAAGTGCACAGATTGCTGTGAGTAATTACCTTGTTGCCCTGGTACGTTTGGCTAAATACATTAGTATCTTTAAAAATTGAATCTGTAAGTCCGTTCTGCCCGGCCTCACATCCCGAACTTTGAAAAACCCAAACCGGCGCTAAAGAAATCAACATAGCGGTGTCGGAATAATCATATCGTTTTAATATATTTCTGTCTTTATCCCGAACAATCTTTATCCGGTTTAAATTATCATATTCATTATAGATGATGGTATTATTAGCATCTGTGGTACTGGTTATGCCAATCATCGGCTCGTATGTTGAAGAGATCATGTTGGCATTTTTTGGATGAAGCCTTAATTCATCAATTAACCCGCTGCCACTTATCGTTACTGTTGTTATACCTGATAAGAAGACGTTATATAAACTCCAGACACCCTGCGAAGCCAAAGCGCTTCCAATGCCGGCGCCATTGACGGTTACTGTTGCTCCCGACTTTACCCACATGCTTACCAAATAAGCTGTAGATATTGTTAAGCCTGATTTTGTGATGTTGCCATTTGAAAGATTATAGCTCTTTTTGCCTGTAATTGAATTGAGCGTATCCCGCAGCGCACTTGCAATAGTCCAGTTGCCTGTCCCATCAGATTCGAAGCTGCTATAGGCAATATCGCTGTATGCAGCATTAGAGACTTTCGCTACAGCATACTGCTGGTTATAATCCATGATCACCGAATTACTTATGCCCGATAAGGCATTTTGGGCTTGTAAGAGATTCCCCTTATTATCGTAACTTATAAAATTGTTCTGCTTTATAAACCAGGTAGAATTTCTATTAAGAAGTGCAGAATTGAAGCTGCCGATAGTGGTTTGTGATACAGGAGCGTTTGATTGCAATGCGTATGCAGCCAGAGGTTTAATATATCCACCTGCTATTTGCTGATAATCCGTTATGCTTCCTGAAAAAATTCTTGGGTTGGCATCTCCGGTTATCCAGCTTTCAGTGGCTATTACAGGCGAAATGATAGAGCTATCCCTCAGTGTTTTTATTGGCCCCGTGATCGTGTAATTATACGGATAATAGAGCCTTGTTTCCAATAGCAAACCCCTGCTTCTATCGTAACTTGCAACTGTTTTTATCACATTGTAATTAGTGTCGTAGGTATAATAGAGATAAGAAGTATTTAAAGAGCCGTTGGTCTGGAATAGTGTATCAAATGATGCGGCAAGGTAGGCATGGCCGCTAATGGGATAATATTCCAGTGCCATGTAAGTAGCTGCCTTCGTAGATGAGTTACTAGCAGGATTACCTGTGATTAGGGTATAGGAGTTTCCAGATTTTAGCGACTTAAAATTGTCATTGATATAAAAAGAGCTGTCAAAAGTATAATTATTCACAGTTCTTTTTACCAGAGTTCCAGCACTGTCATATACTGATATTGCTTTAGGAAGCCCAATGCCCCAATCTTTTAGATCTTGCGGTACATAAGGAAACACTTCAGTATTAAAGTTTGCATTTACATCCTGTAAAGCAGTAAAATCATATACCGTTTTACCGATGTTATGTGTGGCCGTACCATCAATAACTACTACCCTTGAATACCCCACCGGGTTTCCCTGTGCGTAGCTCATGGTATTTAGAGGATCGCTGCTTACGGTTGTATAGCTCGTAGTGGTTACGCCGTTATAATTAACTGTTTCAAGGTAAGGATAGTCGTACCTTGGTATATCGCCTAAAAATCCCGAGCTTGTACCGTCAGTATTTATATATTGAAATTCCTGCACTGCTGCGGTTGTACCCGTCGAACTGAATTTACGTGTAATTCTCTTTACACGCAATCCACCTGCTGCTGTGCTGGTATGGCTAACATCGGCCAGTTTGTTTTCATAACGCACATAGATTGGGAAACTGCCAGTTATAGTGGTGCCGGAAGTAGCTAATTGCTCAAATTTATAGGTTGCGTTCGGAATAGTAAATGCCCATGTTTTGATACCATGATAAAATAAATCATACAACGAAAGGGTATCAGATTTATAAGTAATGGTACCATCTGGACTTTTGATGTTTACAATCATATTGCCTGTCCCTGTAATTGGTGGGCTTCCGGTTCTGGATACACTACTATCCAAGACGAAGGTGATTTGATGGCTTGTTTTAAAAATCTGGCTTAGCGTAATACTTGATGACATTGTTGTCGTTGGAGAAATAGTGAGTGAGTGCGGGTCTTTGATATACGGCAAGTGGTCATTAAGCTCATATTCATAAAACACTGATCCCCCATTGGGAAGGTTTAAATTGCTTAAGGAATTTTGAATAGCATAAGCAACGCTAGAAGTTCGGTTTGCACCCCAGGTATATCCGTTAACCTGTGGAATAAGATTGGTGCCATTTGCAGCGCCATTATAATACCCCCAGTAATCACTTTTATTTTGTATCGTATCGCCTGAAGATCCTAAAGCAGCTAAAAGAGGTGTATTATAAGCAAATGTATAGCCTGCATTCTTTTGTTTAGAGGTATAAGGGGTAACACTTTTTAACAATTTACGGCAATAGGCCCCGCCTGAGCCCGTATCCTGAAAATTTAAGATGTATCCATATCTGAAAACTGAATCGCTGATCTTGATTTGTGATTGGTTATAGCTGCTGCTATATAAAAATGACATGGTTGTTTTTTCAGGGAAGACAATAGATGATATTAAGTTAGTGGTAGAAGTATTTAATCCTGTTTGTGAAAGTGTTTTGGTGCGTACTCCATCTGAATTCCTAACAAACGTAAACTGCGGGAAGTTAAAATTTGTGCCAACCGACACAGGGGAGTAAGTAAACTTTATTGTGTCTGTATTGAAAGTAGATATGATTTGGGTTAGCGACCAGGAACTATAATAATTATTATAATAGTCAGGGACAACATTGCCAGTATTGGTAAGGGTTATGTTTGTTAACTCCGTATTATTAAAATCATACTTTATCCCATCCTCGCTTATTATCCGGAATGCAATTATTCTTTGATTGGATGCGCCGGTGGTTCCGAAAGTTGGAATAATTCTAAGTTTGGTAAGCGGCATTTGAACGATTTGCTTGTTTTTTCCAATGATAAATTTCCCTGATCTTCCATTAAAATTGTATTGAAAAATATCCTGTTCTGCATCCAGATAATCGTTATAATATGAGTCAGCATTAGATCTGAAATCAGTAGAGATGATGCTGTCATACAAATAGCCTGTTCCATAATTCATATCATCATTTACTCCTCTGACGGTACGGGTAATTGTGCCGCCGGCATTTAAATACCAACCTAAGCCAAACACGGTAGGAGCTTCACCCACCTGTGTACCACCCGCAAAATAATTGAGAGATACATTTAAGAAAAGGCCATTATTTGGATTGTTATAGGAATACAACGGAACACCTATTTGTGGAACGCCGGTAAAAATGTTCACTGGCACTGCACTTAATTTACTGGCTGCTTCTGTAGTGGGTGAAAGCGGTGTGGCGTTATAAAGGTTGGGCTCATTTTGACAAATACACGCCTGATGAAAGAAACTAAATAAAAAAATATTGATAATAAAGCTTTTCATTTTGCTTATTTAAAAATTGTATCCTACTCTATATACAAATGGTTGAGAAATGGGTGTATGACTATGCGCCAGGAAATCATATAATAATTGGATATTCCCTTTTACTTTTTTACTGATCTGGTATTTCTTGCTCACACCAAGCAGTTCACTTCTTTGCCAGGTATTGTAGTTCTTTAGTTGTGCAATACTTTTAAATGTGGCGTTGTAATTCATCTCATAACCGCCGCTGATGTAAAACTGCTTTTTTATCTTATAATCCAAAAAACTTCGCAGGCCTAATCCCTGACCTATAAAATTGATGTGTTGAATATTACCCAGACCGAGTTTATAGCTTCCGCCGAATCCGATGATGCTATTATCATTTAATTTATAGCCAATGGTTAACGCGAAGTCTGTGGTAGAAGGAACGAAAGAGGTATTTCTTTCAAATTGTATGTTGAATCCGTATTCTAACCGTTTTAAAAACGGCTTTGTCTTTTGGGAATTTGGTTTGAAATTGGGTAAGTCTGTTGCGGAACTGCTGCCGCCTAAAAGATTTAATTTACCTTTTAATTGATTTAACTGAGCATCCGCCTGGGACAAACTTTGCCGTACTTGCGCCAATGCATTAGGGCCACCAGCGGCTATTCTTTGCTGCACAATCTGCTGCACGGAATTTCTCGTCTGCAAGCCAACCAGGGTAGCCATATTATTATAGTTATCGGCCGTATGAAACAAAGAAGCAAGCTCGCCATTTTGCTGCATAAACTTCTGAAATGCCGGTATTTCTCTTAAAACACTCAATGCCTTCTGCTCCATCTTATCCGGGTCTTTCAGCGTGGCTTTGTATTCCTGCACCTGTGCGGAATAATAGTAAGCTGTTTTATTTAGTTTGGCGTATTCATTCTTTAATCCTGCAGGCAGGTTAGTATATTTGGAGAGGAGCTCTTTGATCTGGCTTTTTTGCTGCTCTATATATTCCTTTACTTTATCTGTTTGCTGTAGCTTGCCTTGCAGCTCGTTTAAAGTTTGTAAGGGCTGACCTGCTTTACTGCTGATGCCATTAAACTGTTTCAAAAAGGATAGCGACGTACTTACGCTATCAAGGTTTGCATTATATAAACCGCTAATTACTTTAGATACGGGTGCAGCTTTACTTTTTAATTGCTCAGTAAGATTTTTATATTTTTGATCTTCCGTGCTAAGTAAACCATTTGTGGTTTCCGGGTGCAGTCTCGCAAGTCTTGCCTGGAGCTTCTGTTGCTGTCGCTCAAACTTAGCTAGGTATTTCAGTGATTTTTTGGTAAGCTTGTTTTCTATACCTGCATATTTTTTTTGAACTGCACTATAATATTTAGAAGGGATATTCTGAACGCTGGCGGTATCTGTTGCCTGCCCTCTGGCAATGGATGCGCACAGGCATATACCTACAGTCAGCAGCATAGTTATCTTTCTCAAAACAGTATGTTTTAAAATTCAGGAAGGTGATATCGTTACATTAATTCAGGGAGGGAGCAGATGTCGGGTCTTTCTTAGGGATGGGATTATTGCAATTCTGAAAAATAAAGCTATGGCAATTTATCAATACAAAGTACACGTACAATTACCCGATTTTTAAGACCGTAATTTTACGGTTGCTCTTTTATTTGCTTGAATATCACCTCAATATATCAGGTAATTTTAGAAAGGGGTAAACTTTTCCCTGCCGCAGAACTTTTTTTCTCTGTGTATGTTGCTCTTTTCCATGCGTCGAAATTTGTTTTCTCTGTGTATTTTCTTCTTTTCCCTGCGTCGGAATTTGTTTTCTCTGCGTATGTTGCCCTTTTCTCTGCGGCGGAATTTGTTTTCTCTGCGTATGTTGCCCTTTTCTCTGCGGCGGAATTTGTTTTCCCTGTGTATGTTGCTCTTTTCTCTGCGTCGGAATTTGTTTTCCCTGCGTATGTTACCCTTTTCTCTTCGGCGAAATTTGTTTTCTCGTCGGGTTTTTAGTATGATTTGCTGTTAAGCTTCCACAGGTGCAAGCGCTGGTGCCAGATAAAAATGAAGCTTATCTCTCACTGCGGGGCTACTATTCGCTACCAAATGCAACAATTTGCAACCACCCTATAATAACCCCTGGTCACCGGATGTTACTACCTCTAACCACGATATTGTGGTAAATTTTAAATACAATCTTTGATGAAAAATCAAAAAATTAATCTGAACTTTTCCAAGTTCAGCGATCCTGATTTTCTTGTAAAAGCGCGTCACATACTTTCGGGTATGACGGACAACCCGGCTTTTGCAGACCCCATTCCCACGCTTAAAGAACTGGAAGCAGCCGTTACCAATTATGCCGGTGCGCTCGATGCTGCCCTTGGGCTGGGGCGTACCAATGTGGCGGAAAAAAACAAGTGCCGCGCAGTTCTGGAAGCGCTGCTGGGCAGGCTGGGCATGTATGTAATGTTTGTGGCAAATGGCGATGCTGCCATACTTACGAGCAGCGGCTATACCTTGTCCAAAACCCCGGAGTCGGCTTACATTTCCAACCCGGGCAATGTAACCCTTAGCAACGGCATTACTTCGGGCGAGCTAATTAGTTCAGTGCTAAATGTGAGCGGTGCGCGTATGTAGTATCACGAGATTACGGATGCGGCACCTGCAGAGGAAACGCAATGGGTTCGCAACCAGAGCAGCCGGTCTAAATTCGTTTTCAGCGGTCTTACCCCGGGCAGGCAATATTGGGTGCGCGTAGCCGCAGTGGGCTCCGGCGAGCAGATAGCGTACAGCAATGTAGCTACTCAGTTTGTT
Organism: Phormidesmis sp.; assembly: GCA_965277365.1. Lineage (GTDB taxonomy): Bacteria > Cyanobacteriota > Cyanobacteriia > Leptolyngbyales > Leptolyngbyaceae > Phormidesmis_A. The sequence goes on from CBDICO010000013.1 coordinate 1,659,887, forward strand.
CAGTAAGCCAATGGCTGCTAGAAAAAGCCGTTACTGTAAAAAAGTAACGGCTTTTTTATTGTAGTGGGTCTGCAGCAGCCGGTAATGGCCCTCACCTGCCCGCAGGCTCTGCTTAAATTATTCCCCCTTGCGTTTTAAAAATTTTTTATAAATTTATTTCTCTTTTGGCGGCGCTTCACCAATAATAACATATACAAAAACGATTTAATTATCTATGTCAAAAAATGATTTGCCATTGCCTGGCATGGAGGGTGACAGGCAAAAGCCAGGGCATGAACAGACACCCCGGGAAAACCAGCCACTTAATGTAAACGCTGCCCCACCGCCTTCGCCTGCTGATGTATGGATAACTGAAGACGAAATGCGACGCCGCCTGCAGATGCACGCTAATACTCTGCGCAGGCACCGGGAGCGCGGCCACCTGGGTTTCTCTAAGGTGGGCGGTAAAATTTTTTATACAGAAAAAGATCTGCAGGATTTTTTACGCCGCTTTTATAAGGGACCTTTACTGCTGCTGGTATGGATATCTTCGTGGCTGGGCGACTGTGTAGAATTTGCAGACCTTTTTTAACTGTTGCGCATAAGGGGCAAAGCAGGCTCTCTTCAGTTTATTTTTGCATTCCTGTAAGTGCGTTGATTCTTTCCTCTTTTCTAAGCAACGTTTTTTATGTTATAGGAAACGTTGCTTAGAAGTAGAGTCTGCAAGATTATAAAAGCTACTTGCATTTTCTTAGCATGGCTTTCATCCATATTATTTAAAAAAAACACTGCCCGGTTTTTTTGGTAAATTGCTTGAAATAATGGCTGATATGATCTCCAAAACAACACTGCTGCTTCTGTTTTTATTAATCTTCGTGTACGTATTGCCTGCTCAAAATCAGGTAAATCTTTCATCGCCCAACGGGCAAATACTTTTTACATTCAGCCTCAATGCCGGCCACCCGGAATATGCTGTTAAGTTTAAAAATAAAACCCTTATAGAACATAGCAGAGTGGGGCTAAGTTTTATTGATAACGACGTATTTGGTAACGATATTGAAATAAAACAGGTTACTATATCTGATGGTACAGATGATTATGCTTTGCCAGAAGGCAAGACCAGTAAGGTGCACGATACTTATAAAGAGGCAAGCATACCAATGCAGGAAAGTAAGGGTAAAAAAAGACTGATATATTTAAAGGTAAGGGCGTTTAATGATGGCATAGCATTTCGCTACGAATTTCCTGAACAAAAAAATTGGCAAAGTCTGGTATTAACAGATGAGAACACACAGTTTAACTTTGTAAATAACCCCACCGCACGGGTACCTTTTATTCCAGATTTTTTCAGCTCTCATGAGCACCGCTATAATGTGTTGCCTTTGCAGGATATTAAGAATGATACACTGATGGATATGCCTTCATTGTTTCAGTTTGCAGGCAATATTTACGTAGCGATAACGGAGGCGAATCTTGTTGACTATGCCGGCATGTCGCTCATTAAGCATAAGGGAATGCTTACCAGCCAGCTTACACCATTGCCGGGTCAGCAGGTAATAAAGGTAAAGGCAATTCTGCCGCACCATAGCCCATGGAGGGTGCTGATGATGAGTGACCGGATGGGGGCGCTTATTGAATCAAACATTCTCACCGACCTGGCGGAGCCTTGTAAAATACAAGACCTCTCCTGGCTGAAGCCCGGTAAGGCAAGCTTCCACTGGTGGAATGGCGATACAATGCCCGACACTACATTTGAGCCGGGTGTAAACTTTGAATTTAATAAATATTATATAGACTTTTGTGCACGAAACGGAATAGAATTTCACACCGTAATAGGGTACAGAAATGTGGCGTGGTATCAAAACGATGGTGTAGGATATGATACCGGCCCTCATGCAGACGTAACAAAGCCACGGCCTGGATTGGATATACAAAAAATATGTGATTATGCAAAAACCAAAGGAGTTGGCATTCGTTTCTGGGTGCATTGGAAAGCTCTCTACCCAAAAATAGATACTGCATTTGCACTCTTTGAAAAATGGGGAATTAAAGGAATGATGGTTGACTTTCTGGACAGGGATGACCAGGAGATGGTTAAAATACAGGAGGAGATATTGCAAAAAGCTGCTGCCCATCATTTGGAGATACAATTTCATGGGGCGTATAAGCCTACAGGGCTTAGCAGAACTTACCCTAATGAATCTACAAGAGAAGGGACATTGAATTATGAAAATGATAAGTGGGGCAATCTTATTACTCCGGATGATGATATAAATATTCCTTTCACGCGCTTACTGGCAGGGCCTACCGATTACCACCTGGGGGGTTTCCGGGCAATGCCGCAGGCAAAGTTTAAACAGCTTTTTACAAGACCTCATGTATTAGCTACCCGTTGCCACATGCTTGCCATGTATGTTATTTTGGAAAACCATGTGTCTATGGTTTGTGATTATCCCGAAGCTTATGAAGGCCAGAAGGGGTTTAACTTTATAAAAGAAATACCCACCGTGTGGGATGAAACAAAGGTGCCCGGCGCAGAAGTGGGACAATGGGTTTCTGTAGCGAGGAGAAAAGGAACTGACTGGTATATGGGCACTATTACCAATGGCACTGCAAGAACGGTGGTAATTCCTTTAAGCTTTTTGGCAGCAGGCAATTATGTTGCAGAAATATACAAAGAAGCGCCCGATGCAGCAGATAATCCTAATAATCTTATTGAACAATCAAAAGATGTTACTGCTTCTGATAAGCTGGTAATTAACCTTCCTTCCGGAGGCGGGGAAGTAATACGCTTCAGCATGAAGTGACATATAATTTTCACTGCATTTTCAAAGTTTTGAAATTGTTGCCTTCAATTTATTTTATAAAAACGCTTATGTTTGAAATGTTATAAAAATAAAAAATTTAGTAATGTTTTATGTCAAGACAGTCTTTGCGGCAAATACAATCTCTTTCGGTAACCTTTAGAAACATTGCCTGCTTTAAATGATAAAGCATACAATACTATTTACTTTAGGCCGTTACTATTGCTGTAGAATACATAAAAATTGTGGCATAATATTCTATTTAAGTGCTCACAGAAAACTTTACATTATGAAAAAAATTATTTTGTTATTTACAATGGCTTCTTTTTTTGCAGCATGCAATAGCGATTCAAAATCGGATGTGGACACCACCAAAGCTGTGGTATCAGACTCCGCCCAGTATCAAAACAGTGTGGCAACTGATACTGCTGCCGGTAATAAAAGTGCAGTAACGGCGGCTCCTGCAGCAAAGGAGGAAGTTCATAGAGAAAGAACCACCACCAGAGAAACACATAGAAGTGAGGAACCAGCAGCAACCAAACAAGCTACTTCCATCAGCAGCAGCGGATCAACAACAACCACCACCACTACTACTGCACCAGTAGCTGCGGCTCCGGCACCTGTAACTGCAGCACCGGCACCAGTTCCTGAAAAGAAAGGCATGAGTCATAGTGCAAAAGATGCTATAATTGGCGGCGCATCTGGCGCAGTGGGCGGGGCCATTATAAGTCATAAAAAAGGAAAGGGCGCAATTATTGGCGGCATATTAGGCGCTGGCGCGGGGTATATTTTAGGAAAAAATAAAGATAAAAAAGATACTACCCAGTAATTATAAAACCCATATAAATTATGTAAAGCCACTTATACCTAAGTGGCTTTTTTAGTAACGAAAGCTCAGGATATATTAGCATGTAAGCTTTCAATACATGTAAGAAACAGCTACAACATAACAGTTATGCTATAAACGAATTTATAAAATTATATTTTGTACTATCTCATTTTTAAAAGGGTAATCTGTATTGTAATGCAGGCCGCGGCTTTCATGCCTTAACTGTGCGCCTTTTACAATTAAATATCCAACTGTTATAAGGTTTCTTAGCTCGCAAAGCTGCGGAGATACATAAGTAGCCTGGTATAATTGTTCTGTTTCCTGGTGCAAAAGATCAAGCCGCTTCATAGCTCTTTCAAGCCTGGCATTGGTTCGCACAATACCTACATAATCAGTCATAAGAAGCTGCAGCTCTTTTAAACTTTGCGTTATCAAAATCATTTCTTTTGGCGCTGTGGTTCCCTTGGCGTTCCAGTCAGGAATATCATCATTAAACTCCAGCTCATTGATTTTTTTTACAGCATCCTTGTAACATCTGTGAGCAAAAACCATCGCTTCTAAAAGCGAATTGCTTGCAAGCCTGTTGGCCCCGTGAAGCCCTGTGCTGGCGCATTCTCCACACACATACAGGTTTTTTATTGAAGACCTTCCCCATTGGTCAGACTTAACACCGCCGCAACTATAATGCGCTGCAGGTGCTACGGGAATATATTGCCTGGATACATCAATACCTATTGACAAACACTTTTCTGTTATGTTAGGAAAATGATGTAAAAACTTCTCCATATCCATGCCGGTACAGTCCAGGAAAACATGTTCCGTACCATTTATCTTCATTTCACTGTCTATGGCTCTTGCCACAATATCCCGGGGCGCAAGGTCTTTTCTTTCATCATACTTTTCCATAAAAGCCTCGCCTTTTTGATTGCGTAAAATGCCCCCATCACCCCTCACGGCTTCAGTTATCAAAAATGCCTGGCCGCTTACGCCGGCTTCATATAATGCTGTAGGATGAAACTGTATAAACTCCATGTTTTCTATGCGGCCTTTTGCACGATAAGTCATAGCCACCCCATCACCAGTAGCAATAGAGGGATTAGTGGTTGTTCTATAAACCTGGCCATTTCCGCCAGAGGCAAGCATGGTTATCCTGGCTATAATCTTTTCAATTTGATTGGTTCGCATATTGAGCACATACACGCCAAAACATTCAATATCCGGCGTTGACTTGGTAACCAAAAAACCAAGATGATGCTGGGTGATAATATCAATAACAAAGCAATGGTTGATCAAGGTAATATTTGGCCGCTCAGCAATTACTTTCAGCAAAGTATCTTCTATTTCTTTGCCGGTTACATCTTTATGATGCAGTATGCGAAACTCGCTGTGGCCGCCTTCTTTGCCCAATGCATAATCTCCGGAGCCTTCTTTATCAAACTGTGCACCCCAGCTAATTATTTCTTTAATTCTTTCCACACCTTCTTTTACCACTATTTCTACAATTTCAGGATTGCATAAGCCATCACCGGCGATCAATGTGTCTTCAATATGTTTTTCAAAACTATCATTATCAAAATCCGTTACGCCTGCCACGCCGCCCTGGGCATATTTTGTATTAGTTTCATCGTTAAAAGTTTTGGTAAGTATTGTGATGGTCTTTTCAGGGCAATCCTGCGCAACTTTAAGAGCATACGTAAGACCAGCAATGCCGCTGCCTATAACGAGAAAATCGGTTTTCATTAATTATTTTTTATTGAAAATTAATACCTGCTATTTTTGAAACTTTAAGAGGTTTTAAGGATAAACGTTCAAAGTCACGCAGGTACCAACGCTGGCTCTACCCAAGCTTCGCTTTCCTTTAATAAATTAATAAGTTCTTCCACTGCTATCTCTTCCGGCACAGAACGCTTAATAACTTCTTTGCCTTTGTATAAAGTTATTTTTCCTGGCCCGCTGCCCACATAGCCAAAGTCGGCATCAGCCATTTCGCCGGGTCCGTTCACAATGCATCCCATTATAGCAATTTTTACACCTTTAAGATGATGGGTTACCGCTCTTATTTTAGCCGTTGTTTCCTGCAGATCAAATAAGGTTCTTCCGCAACTTGGGCAACTAATGTATTCTGTTTTTGATATTCGTGTGCGTGTGGCCTGCAGTATTCCAAATGCAATTGAGTTCATTAATTGCTGATCGGGCATTTTATTTTTATCTGAGTAATGATAGCCCAGGCAGATGCCATTTCCAAAACCATCAAGGAACAAAGCGCCGGTCTCAATTGCATAGTGAATAAGGCTTTCACCCATTGTATCATCATTACTGTTGCAAATAAATAGGATGGGATTTTTTATATCATTTTCTGCAAGCTCAAGGCACATTCTCCTGATGCTTTGCATAGCATTTTTGTTAGAGGAGCTAAGACAAAGAACAACGGTTTTATCCTGCTTTATTTTATTAAAAAATATATTTTTATCTGTGCAAGCATTTTTTTCTGAATAGCAATCAAGCATTACAAAATTGATGTGCTGCGACTTTATAGCTGTTTCATCTAAATATTTTTGCTTATCAAAAATGGGAAAACTTTTTTCTTTATCAACAGCATTTTTCCAGGTATCATAATAATTTATGATGCGCAATGTGCCGGGCAATGCAAAATCAATTGTGTTATTTGCACAGAAAATATAATCGGCAGCCATATCTCCTATGTTCCATTTATCTGTAACCACCTCATATTTATAACCGATGCTTTCAAGGTCTTTTGCTGTCACATTTTTATTCTTGCTGAAGTCCGCAATCACAACAGGCACGTGTGCTCCGCCAATATTTTCTATTTCAGAAGCTGATCTTTTTATATTGTTTTTAAGAACAGTTAATGAAGCGTTTTCAATTGGAGGAAGTGACGCGCTTTTTACATCAGCATATCTTTTTATTATATCCTTGCACACAGGTATTTCATATTCCGGATCTTCTGTTAGTGAAACACGAATGGTATCGCCAATACCATCTTCCAATAAAGTACCAATGCCAATTGCAGATTTTATTCTTCCATCTTCCCCATCACCTGCTTCTGTAACGCCGAGATGCAAAGGGTAACAATGCTTTAATTCGTTGTACATATTTTCTATAAGCAGCCGGTATGCCTGCACCATCACCTGCGGGTTGCTGCTCTTCATGCTCAGAATAATATTGTAATAATTTTCACTTTCAGCAATCCGTAAAAATTCCATAGCGCTCTCCACCATGCCAATTGGCGTATCTCCATAGCGGCTCATAATTCTATCACTCAAAGAACCATGATTGGTGCCGATGCGCATGGCAGTTCCATACTCTTTACAAATTTTTACCAAAGGTGTAAAGCGGTTTCTTATACGCTCTATCTCTTCTTCATAATCCGCATCTGAATATTCTATAAGTTCAAATTTTTTCTTGTCAACATAGTTGCCCGGGTTCACCCGCACTTTTTCAACAATGCGCGCAGCTATCTCTGCAGCATTGGGAGTAAAATGAATATCTGCAACTAACGGAGTTGTATAACCCAAACGCCTTAATTCATTTTTTATATTAAGTAAATTTTCTGCTTCTTTTTTTGATGGGGCTGTAATGCGCACCAGCTCTGCACCTGCTTCTATACAGCGGATGCTTTGTGCCACCGTAGCTTTGGTGTCCATCGTATCGGTGGTGGTCATGGTTTGTATGCGAATGGGATTGTAATTCCCTATCAGCAGGTCGCCCACTTTTACTTCAAGCGTTGCCAGCCTTTTATACTCTGTTAATGACTCAGCATATAATTCCATGAAATTCTTAGATTATTAAAGCAAAAATACAATTAAACTATGGCAGGCTTACCAGTCTTTCTCAGGCTTATCGGGCGATGCAGCGCCTTTTATTTTATGCAATTTATCCTGCAGCTCTTTTTCATTTTCCAATAGAGATTTTAATTTTTCTTCTGCATCCTGCTTACTCATTTTTGATGGCTGCTGTTGTGGCTGCTGGTCATTTTGTTTCTGCTGATCAGGTTTTTTTTGCTGGTCTGGTTTTTTTTGATCCTGCTTTGGCTGTTGCTGTTTTTTATTATTTTTATTTTGCTGTTGCTGTTGTTTTAAAGCCCGTTCCAGGTTTTGCCTTGCATCCTCATCATGAGGGTTTAAAAGCAATGCGTTTTCATACGCAGCAATGCATTCGGGAAGCTTCCTGGCTTTTTGATAGGTAACGCCTTTATTATAAAATGCTTTTTCTTTTATCTTATTGTCAGTAGTGTTTTCAATAGTATTATCAAAAGCCTGCACAGCCTCATCCGTATTGCCTTTGCGGTACAAAGTATTGCCCAGGTTAAACGTTGCCGATGTATTTTTATCCGATGCTTTCAATGCATTGTTGTATGCATTTTCTGCGCCGCCGTAATCATTTTTTTTATAAGCCTCATTGCCTTTTCTTATTTCTGCATTTACATTTTGAGCAATTGAATTATTGCATAAAAAAATGTATACGATACTTACCAGGCCTGCTTTGTATTTTATTTTTTTTCTTTCAGAAATAAAAAATTCTATAAGCAAAAACAATAAAGCTGCCAGTAAAAAATATTGAAAATATTGCCTGAATGATTCATAAGAAGTATCGCTTAAGGTGGCTTCTTTCGCAATACCTGAAAGTGTATTTTTTATGTTGGCTGCCACTTCATTTGTATTGGTGTACAGTTGGTATAAGCCATGCCCGTTCTGTGCTATTTTGCTTAGCTCCTCTTCATTTAGCTTTGAAATAACGGTGTTCCCTTTATCATCTGTTTTATATGCGTTTGTCTCAGGATCCATTATGGGCGCGCCTTGCGCCGATCCGATGCCAACTGTGTTTATAAGTATGCCATCTTTGCCCAGTTCTTTTGCTGTCTTCAAAGCATCATCATCATGGTCTTCGCCATCGCTTACAAGTAAAATAGATTTATATGTTTTTTCTTTGGGGTTAAAAGCTGCGTAACACATTTTTAAAGCCTGGCTTATTACCGTTCCCTGCGTAGGCACATCATCCGGCGATGAGGAGGCCAGGTACATGTTCGCAGCTTCGTGATCTACCGTTAAAGGCATTTGTAAATAAGCACGCCCAGCAAATATTACAATGCCTATTTTATCATCTGGTGAGTTATCAATTATTTTGGAAATAACCTGCCTTGCCCGCTCCAGCCTTGATGGCTTTATATCCTGCGCAAGCATGCTTTTGCTTACATCAAGAGCTATCATAATATCAATGCCTTTCCTGTTTATCTTTTGTGTGCCATCAGGCTTTACAAGCCCTGCAAGCGCTGCGCCGCATAGGGCGAAAGCAATAACAAAAGCTATAAACTTTATCCTGAATTTTGATGAAGAAAAATTTTTAGTTAATTGCTTCACAAGAAATGGGTCACCTATTTTTTTTGCTGCATTTTTTTTCCATTTTATTAGTAAAAAATACAACAGCACTATTACAGGAATAGCTGCAAGCGAAATAAAATATTCAGCATATTGAAAGTGGATCATTACGAAGCTAAATTATTGATGAATGTGATGGGAAATTGTTAAATAAAAAGATGAAGATGTTTATCCCTTCTTATCAAAATAATAATTGTCAATTTTTCATTATCAATTCTCAATTGCTCAGGCTTCTCTTTCCTGCGCACGAAGCCATCTTTCGGGTATCTCATTTCTGCTGGCAAAAAGATAATCGTTATAGCTGCAGGCAATCAGTTTTTTATCAGGCAGCTCCATCCACCACCTTCCTGTTTTTTTACTTTGTATAAAGGTGGTATCCACTTCTGCAAAGGCTGTATGGTATTCATTAAAACCATGCCTTTCATTTAAGTCGGTCTCACTTCTGCTTTTGTTTTTTCCATCAATAAAATACCATATCATTTGCGCAACCTGCAAAGCCGTCATATCATTTACATCATGCTCAGGATTATAGCCGTAAATGCCTAATGAAGACAGGTGCGGGCTAAGGCCGGCAAAGCGTGTAAGCGTGCAGGCTTCTTCGCCCGTAAAACCATTAGGGCTGTGAAGCGCAGCAGGTGCATCACTATGTTTTATAGCAGCTATGTCAAAGCTTACCATAGCAGCATTTCTTATAACGGGTTCCATCTCTTCAATCTCTTCTTTTGCAGTGCCAAGCCGGTAACAATCGAAGCGAAGCTTGTCCATAATTTCAAGCATCTGCGGGTTTACAAAATAACTCTGAAAACCTATATGATTATAATGGCGGATCATGTTTGGCTCGCTGGTAAGCATTTCCATAAGAAAGCTGTCACTCTTTAATAGTGATTTATTTTTCAGATCAATTGTTGCATCTATTACCGCGGCTTCTATAAGCGTGTCCATTTCTTTATAAGCATAATATTGCGCAAGCGTATTATCATGCGAGCCACCAATAAGAATAACAGTTTTGCCAAGTGTTATCAGCTCAAGCAATACAGTTTTTACGGCAGCATACGTATCAGCTAACGCGGCGCCACACTGTATGTTCCCTACATCCGCAATACTGATGTCTTTATGCCAATAGTGTAATTGATACAGTTGTTTGCGTACGGCATCTGCAGCATTTTCATGTATAATTTTTCCATCGCCGCGGTATTCATTCACACCGGCAATTACTATATCAGCATCTGTGAGATCAGGCATTTCATCTTCATATATTTTTATAGAAAAACCAAACTGGCTTTCGGTGTAAGCTGTATCATTATTAAGAAAAGATTTATTTACAGGTGATAAAAACTGGTGCAGATCATCAATCATTATAAAAAAATTTGATACAAACCTAAAAGATAAATGGATATAAAATGATGCAAAAATTTATAAAAAACGATTGACTTATTTTTGCCTGCATGAATACTTTATTGCAACAGGTAACGCTTTCTAAGGATGAAATACAAAACTTTACTACTACAGAAATCAATGCTGCAGAAGCTTTTCGTATTCGCTTTTTGGGCAGTAAAGGGCAAATAAAATCTTTAATGGCAGAAATGAAGAATGTGCCTGCAGAGAATAAAAAAGAGATGGGACAAGTGCTTAATGACCTGAAGCTACTGGCAGAAAGTAAATATGAAGAATTAAAAAAATTTAATGTAACTGCAGAACAATTAATAGAAACAGATATAGACCTTACCTTACCAGGCGAAGCCTTACCGCTTGGCAGCAGGCATCCTATAAGCATTGTAAGAAACAAAATTGTAAACATTTTTCAGCGCATTGGTTTTGCTGTGGCTGAAGGACCGGAAATAGAAGATGACTGGCATAATTTTACCGCGTTAAATCTTCCGGAAAATCATCCTGCAAGAGATATGCAGGATACATTCTATATTTCTCAAAACCCTGATTGGATGCTGCGTACGCATACGAGCAGCGTGCAGGTACGCGAGATGCAAAAAGGTAAATTGCCCATAAGAATTATTTGCCCTGGCCGCGTGTACCGCAATGAAACTATCAGCGCAAGAGCGCATTGTTTTTTTCACCAGGTAGAAGGCTTGTACATAGCTGATGATGTTTCTTTTGCAGACCTGAAACAAACACTTTATTTTTTTGTGCAGGAGATGTTTGGCGATACTATTAAAATACGCTTCAGGCCTTCTTATTTTCCTTTTACAGAGCCAAGTGCGGAGATGGATATCACGTGCCTTATCTGCAACGGCGCAGGTTGCAATGTATGCAAACACACCGGCTGGGTAGAGATTCTGGGTTGCGGCATGGTGCATCCAAATGTGCTGGAAAATTGTAACATAAACAGCAATATATTTTCAGGCTTTGCATTCGGTATGGGCATAGAAAGAATAACCATGCTTAAATACCAGATAAAAGATTTACGGCTTTTTAGTGAAAATGATATTAGGTTTTTGAAACAGTTTTCGGGTGTGGTGTAAGCTGGAAATTTATATACAACCAAGAGCATGTAAGAGATATTTTTTATCTTTAATATAATAATATTTTTATATGGCGGATACAAAAATCAGTAAGACAAAAAAGAACATTATAAGAATTAGAAAGAGCAAAAACGCAAGGATCAAAGATCTGGTAGATACTTCCAAATATTGCGGATCAGTAAAGTTTGGTGAAGATGCACTGGCTATACAGAAAAGATTAAGAAATGAATGGGAATAAATTCTTGCTGGATACTAATATTATTATATACATCCTTAATGGTGATGAAATAATCTCTAACTACCTTTCTCAAAATTTGTTCTACACATCAATAATTTGTGAAATAGAATTATTTGGTTCAAAATCCCTTACGCCAAAAGAAGATAAAAAAATTAAAGACTTTTTACAGGAGTTCAGAATAATCTCAATTGATCAATCAATTAAAGAACTGGCTATTTTATTTAGAAAAAATTATTTTTTAAAGATTCCAGATTCTATTATTGCTGCAACTGCTGTAAGCCTTGATATTCCTTTAGTAACTTCTGATAAAGGCTTTAAAGCAATTACAGAATTGGAAATTGATTTTTATGATAAATAACATGATCAATACAATTTGTATTTGCGGCGCAGGAACTATGGGTAGTGGTATAGCTCAGGTATGCGCCCAGAGCGGTTTTGCGACGATTTTGTATGACTTCAATGAAAGTATATTAACTAAAGCGAAAGAATCCATTGAAAAAAATATTCAATATTTATTTGATAAAGAAAAAATATCAGCTGAAGAAAAAAAAGACATACTTAACCTCATACATTTTACCAATGATATACAAAAGTGTAAAGCTGATCTTATAATTGAAGCCATCGTTGAGATGGAGGATGCAAAGGTTTCCCTGTTCAATGAACTGGCAAAGCTTAATGATGATACAACCATTTTTGCCACCAATACTTCTTCGCTTTCTGTTTCCTCTCTTCAAAAAAAAATAAATCGCCCTGAACGCCTTGCGGGTATGCACTTCTTTAACCCGGCTTATGTTATGAAATTGGTTGAAGTGATAAAAGGTGTGCAGACTAACAGTTATGCTATAGACGAAATTTTTTCAGTTTGTAAAAAGATGAATAAGGTGCCGGTGCATTGTAAAGATTCGCCCGGTTTCATTGTAAACCGAATTGCAAGGCATTACTATCTTGAAGCGCTGAAGCTGGTTGAAAGTGGCATCGCTTCTTATGAAAATGTAGATAAGATACTGGAGTCAACCGGGTTTAAGATGGGGCCTTTTAAATTAATGGACCTCATTGGCATGGATATTAATCTTGCCGTTTCTCAAAGTATATATGAGGCTTTCGGTAACGCTGAACGCTTTAAGCCAGCTCCGTTGCAGAAGGAAAAGGTTAAAAGCAATGAATTAGGAAAAAAATCGGGCAAAGGATTTTATGATTATTCCAAATAAAAACGTATGCTTTTCCAATAAATTTTTTACCCTTAAATATATTACAACAACTTTATTGATGCAAGATGAAAATGGTTCAGATGCTTTTATTGAAAAAGATAAGATATTAGTTACGGGAGCTGCAGGCCTTGCTGGCACTGAACTCATAAAACAGCTACTGCATAACGGTTATGATGTAGTTGCTGCTTACAATTCATCGCCTTTACTTGTATCTCATCCTCATCTTGTTGTTCAGCATTGTGATATATTAGATACCACTTCCCTTAATGAGATTATGCAGGATATAACTCATGTATATCACTGTGCAGCGCTGGTTTCTTACGCCCCCCAGGACAAGGCGGCACTATATAAAATAAATGTGGAAGGCACAGCGAATGTTGTAAATGCATGCCTTACCGGCCATGTTCAAAAGCTGGTTCATATGAGCTCAGTTGCAGTGCTGGAGCGAACTTCCGGCGCTCCGATCACTGAGCAAATGACATGGGGTGAAGAAACAAATAAAGGTGATTATGGAAGATCAAAATATTTTGGCGAGCTGGAAGTATGGCGCGGCATTGGCGAAGGTTTGAATGCTGTAATCGTAAACCCATCCATAATTATTGGTGGTAACAATTGGGATAATGGTTCTGCAGCCTTGTTTAAATCTGCTTACGATGAATTTAAATATTACACAAACGGATTCACCGGCTTTGTTGATGTAAGAGATGTGGCAGGCGCCATGATTATGTTAATGAACAGCAAAATATGCGCTGAGCGTTTTATTTTAAATGCTGAAAATATATCTTACAAAGAATTATTTACTATGATGGCTGTATGCTTCAATAAAAAGCCTCCGCATATAAAAGCAACCGGGTTTATGTCGGAAATTGTGTGGATAGCTGAAGCATTGAAAGGATTATTTACAAATAAAAAAAGATTACTTACAAAAGAAACTGCCCGTACTGCGCAGGCAGTGATACAATATGATGGCAGTAAATTCATAAAGGAATTTCCAGGCTTTGCATACAGAAAAATTGCAGATTCTATAAAATATACATGCGATGCTCTTAAGGAAAAATATCAACTGTATTAATATATTTTTTTAAACTCTCATTGATGATAATAATAAAGAATGCTTGCTTAGCATTTTCATTTACTTTGTTTTTCCTTATAAGCAAGCCATGCTTCTCACAATCTTATTATGTGGTAAAAGGAAAAGTGATTGATAAAACTACAAAGGCTGTGTTGCAAGGTGCATCAGTGTTTGCGCAGAATACAACTTTCGGGGAAGCAACTAATGCAGAAGGAAATTTTACCTTAAAAATCCCTGAAGGTGGCTATCTGCTTGTAGTAACGTATACAGGTTATGAAACTGCTACAGAACGTATCAACTATGCGTCTTCGCAAAACGATTCCATAGTGATTGAGCTAAGCCCTAAAATAAAATCAATGGAAGATATTTCTATCGTGGTAAGCAGTGAAGTAAAAGACGGATGGCAAAAGTATGGTCAGTTTTTTACTGAAAACTTTATAGGCCAGTCAAAGTTTGCAAAGCAATGTTCTATAAAAAATCCTGAAGTGCTTCATTTTTATTTTAGTAAAAAAAGGAACAGGCTAAAGGTGCTGGCAACAGAGCCGCTGGTGGTAAGTAATCCGGCTTTGGGTTATAATTTAAAATTTGCTATTGATTCTTTTACGAATGAATACAATACAAATACGAATTTATTCGTAGGTTATCCATTGTTTGAAGAGATGAGTGGAAATGCAGAACAGCAGCAGGCTTGGAAGCAGAACAGATCTGAAGCTTATAAAGGCTCTGTATTGCAATTTATGAGAAGCCTGTTCAATAAAACGCTTGAGAAGAAAGGCTTTGAAATACAATTCGTAGTTACAAATAATGATCAGGAAATGCCGATAAAACTTGGAAATATATATGGTGCGCTAAACTATGATAAAGACGACAGTACCAACACGGTTGATATCATGCCCAATCAAAATGAAGTTGCCGTTATTTATAAAAAAGGCAAACCTGAAGAAAGTTATCTGAATACTGATCCCTCAATAAAAAAAGATTTCCAATTATCAACGCTGACATTTGCAAAAGATGAACCAATTACCATTGAGCAAAACGGTTATTATTATGATCAGACAGATATTATAACTAATGGCTACCTCGGTTTTAAAAAGATAGGTGATATGCTGCCGTATGATTACGTGGAAGAATGATTTATATGAATATGTATGTTGATAAAAACTATTGGTAAATCCGTTTACAGTGTAACTGTTACCTTACACATGTTATTTGCCAAGCGCTTTTATCTTCTCCCACATTTCAGGAAGTCTTTTAATTAATACAAGCTCTTTTCTTTTACTAAAAAATTCCTGAATAGGCGTTCCCCAATAAGTTTTATTTCCTCCAATGCTTGATGTAATTCCGGCTTGCCCCATTACAACAGCATTATCGCCAATGGTAATTGTTTTATTTACGCCTACCTGTCCCCAAAGTATCACGCCGTCGCCTAATGTAGTGCCACCTGCAATGCCAACCTGCGCAGCAAGAATGCAGTTTTTACCAATCACAACTTCATGGCCGATGTGCACAAGATTATCCAGTTTTGTACCCATGCCTAATTTTGTAGAATCGCTAACACCCCTGTCAATAGTGCAATTGGCGCCTATCTCCACATTATCATCAATGATTACATTGCCACACG
Organism: Phormidesmis sp.; assembly: GCA_965277365.1. GTDB lineage: Bacteria > Cyanobacteriota > Cyanobacteriia > Leptolyngbyales > Leptolyngbyaceae > Phormidesmis_A. The sequence goes on from CBDICO010000013.1 coordinate 1,675,511, forward strand.
AAGGCATCTTTTTATACCATCCCTCACGATTCTTTTTTGTGTTCAAATAAAATGCATCGCTTCCAATTACAGTACCGCTATGTATCTCTACATTGTTGCCAATAACACAATTATCATAAATAGTTACGTTCGGATGAATGATGCAATTATTACCAAGGGTGACATGATTTCCAAGAAAAACGTTAGGCATGATAACAGTGTCTGTGCCGGTAACAGCCGTATCACTTATCATTTTTTTTGATGCAGCAAAAGGGCTGAAATGATTCACAATTTTTGAGTAAGCTTCAAAAGGCTCGTCAACTATAAATAATGCTTTTCCTTCAGGCGCATCAGTTTTTTTATTAATTATAATAAAGGTGGCATCACTATTTATGCAGGTTTCATAATACTTTGGATGATCTACAAAAACGATATCACCATTTTTCACTTTATGAATTTCATTGACACCTGTGGCTGAAGAATTTTTATTGCCTGCAATTTCTGCATCAATAAAATCAGCTATCCATTGTGCTGAGACCGGTGAAGGAAATTGCATAAATGTTTTTTATTATTCAAAGATAGGATGATGTAGTTTTTATAATACATGATTATTCAAAGACATAACATAATACTTTTTTAAAAAAAATAATGGTGGGTAATGATGTTATTTAAAGCATGTGTTGCAAAGCAACGATACCACTTAATTCTTTGAATATTTTATTTTACACTTAAGATATATTCGTCAAAAATGCGCACCAATAAAGGATTTTAGAAGAAAGCTCACTATTGATTTTATTGTTTTAAAAAAATTGATGGCCATTTATTATCAATAAAAATATAACTGAATGAATGCAACCCGCGCATGCTTTTCCACAACATGTATTTAAATGTTGATAAAAAAATCAATAAAAAGTTTCATGATAGAAAAAATTATTTTTAATATTGTGTAAGGAAATTTTTGTTCCTGTACTTACTAACCCATCCATATAAAAAGGCCCGTTCTCATAAAGACGGGCTTTATTATTTTTATAAGATTATATTTTATTTTATAAAAAAATAATTGAATAGTTACTTTATTTTATACAAGCCATTTAATGTTTTATCACAGTTTACATCGCACGATGGTAAAAGAACACTGAAGGATTTTTATAATGTTTCAACAAATGTATATCCCGTTGGCAGGCTCGATTATGACAGCGAAGGCTTGCTGATATTGACCGATGATATTTATCTGAACAAGCATCTTTTGAATCCTTCCTTTCTTCACGAAAGAGAATATTGGGTGCAGGTAGAAGGTATGATTACTGAACAGGCGATAGATGTATTGCAACATGGCCTGCACATAAACATTAATGGGAAAATGTATCATACAAAAAAATGTGCTGCATCAATAATGTTACAGCCTCCGCAAGTGGCCTTAAGAAACCCGCCTATACGTTTCAGAAAAAATGTTCCCGATAGCTGGCTGAAGATAATTGTAACAGAAGGAAAGAACAGGCAAGTGCGCAAAATGACCGCTGCTATTGGCTTTCCTACGCTAAGGCTCATAAGATACAGGATAGAAAAAATAACTATAAACAATATGCTGCCTGGTGAAATGAAAACTTTATCTCGAACAGAAATGTATAACTTGCTTCAAATAAAAAGATAAACATAATGCTAAAATCAATGACAGGATTTGGGAGAGCAGAGCAAACAGTGAAGGATAAAACATACCTCGTTGAGATAAAATCTTTAAATGGAAAACAACTTGAAATAAATTTAAAGCTGCCGCCATTGCTGAAGCCTTATGAGTTTGATGTGCGCAGCTTGCTGCAGGAAAATCTTTTGCGCGGCACTGTGGAGTGCTTTATAATAATAAAACAGAACGGCACTGCAAAGCCTGTTGTAATTAATACCGATCTTATAAAATCTTATTATAACCAGCTCAATGAGCTGGCCTCTGATTTAAAAATTGATACCAACTCTGTGCTTAGCGCATTGCTTCGCTTGCCGGAGGTGGTTACGCCAAGCAACGAAGTGCTTGAAGAAGATGACTGGAAGCAGCTTAAAAAAGTAATAGAAGCTGCATTGAAAGAATTGAATAACCATCGCATAGATGAAGGCGCATCGCTTGAAAAAGAATTACTGCTGCGCATAAAAAATATAAATGAGCAGGAAGAGGAAATATTGAAACTGGAACCAAAGCGCAGGCAAAAAATGAAAGCTGATCTGCTGCAGCAATTGGAAGATAATGTGGGCAAAGAAAATTATGATGCTAACCGCATGGAGCAGGAACTTATTTATTACATTGAAAAGATTGATATAAGAGAAGAGCAGGTACGCCTGAAAAATCATTGCGAATATTTTATAACTATATTAAAAGGTAATGATGAAGCCAAGGGCAAAAAGCTTTCGTTCATAATACAGGAAATAGGCCGCGAAATAAATACAACCGGCTCCAAAGCTTATGATGCTGACATACAAAAATGTGTAGTGCTTATGAAAGATGAGCTTGAAAAAGCCAAAGAACAAATTTTTAATGTTCTTTAAAAACGTTCGAACGGCGGCAATAAAAAGTTTTTATTTTACACAAAAGAATTATTTGAAAAAATTAATATTTATACTGTCAGCATGGGTATTTATTTCGTCTTGCGGTAAGATTGATTTATACGAAAAGCAGGCTGAAGTGCCGTCCCAGCAATGGTTTTATAGCAATGTTCCTTCTTTCTCTTTTAATGTAAGCGATACAGCATCTTTATATAATATATATATTATTGTAAGGCATACAGATGCTTATAATTATAATAATATATGGCTGAAGCTTGGCTCAAAGGCACCAAACGATACATTTCATTTTCAAAATATAAATCTTCAATTGGCAACAGATGCCGGAGGCTGGGAAGGAACAGGCACTGATGATATCTTTGAAGTGAGAAAGAGCATCACCCGTGGCCCTTTACCTTTAAAAAAAGCCGGTACTTACATTTTTTCTATAGCGCAAATAATGAGAGAAAATCCATTAAGGCATATTTTAAATATAGGCATAAGAGTAGAAAGAGTGAAGCAATGATTAACAAAAAATATGGCTGCTCATACTTTCATCTGATATAATTTTTATTACAAATTTTATAAATGGCGTATCAAAAAGCGCTTAACAGCAGGTTTAAAATTAAGCGTTATCAAACGGTTTATATTTTATACTGGTTGCTGCTTTCCTATATTTTAGCTGCCCTCACTTTTTGGTTCATAGCCTTGTACAGGCAAAATGTGCAGCTAAGCCATTACAGAAAAGATATGATAGATGTGGGTGATGTGTCTCATGAAGAAAAGCAAAACGAAATTGAAGATGCACAAGCCCGCAAGACGGCTCAGTACATTGGAGAAGGTATAGTATTCATACTTTTTATAGGCGCTGGCGCCATCATTGTTTTCAGAGCTATAAATATACAGTTCCGGCACTCGCAGCAGCAGGCTAACCTATTAATGGCAATAACACATGAGCTTAAAACACCTATTGCCATTACAAAGCTTAACCTTGAAACGCTTCAAAAAAGAGCGCTTACCACTGATCAGCAGCAAAGGCTTATCAGCGTTACTATTCAGGAAGCCAACAGGCTGAACGCCCTTTGCAACAATATGCTTCTTACCAGCCAGATAGATGCAGGAGAATATAAAATCACCAAAGAGCGGATCAATTTTTCAAAGCTTGTAAACGAATGCGCGCAAAATTTTATTACCCGTTTTCCTGCCAGAAAGATCGAAACTCAGCTTCCTGATGAAGTATATATAAATGGAGATCTGCTTTCACTTCAGCTTGCTGTTAACAATCTTTTAGATAATGCGCTTAAGTATTCCGGTAAAGAGGATATAGTTTTGCTTAAAATTTTTGAAGATAAAAATAATGTGCTGCTGCAGGTAATTGATGAAGGACAAGGAATATCTGGAAAAGAAAGTAAGAAGATATTTCAAAAATATTTCAGAGGAAGCCTGGCGCAGGCAAAAGGCACAGGGCTTGGTTTATATCTTACTAAAAAAATTGTACAGGCGCATAAAGGAAATATTATAGCGCTTAACAATAATGAAAGAGGTAGTATTTTTGAAATAAAATTTAATAAAACTGTTATATAATCTTAATCATTTAAACTATGTTCAGAAATAAATATTCCATTTTACTAGTAGAAGATGAAGAGCACATTCAGGAGACCTTGAAGCTAAATTTTGAAATAGAAGGATATGATGTTTCATCGGCTTACGACGGAGCTGAAGCCCTGAAAGCTATGCGCAGTGAGTATTTCGATCTTATAATACTTGATGTGATGCTTCCTGAAATTGATGGAATTGCTGTTTGCGAAAACATAAGATTGTTTAACACAGAAATACCCATTATTATTTTAAGCGCAAAAAACAGCAGCTCTGACAGAGTTATAGGTTTGCAAAAGGGCGCCGATGATTATCTCACCAAACCCTTTGACCTTACAGAATTGCTGATCCGTGTAAGAAAACTTATTACTAAAAGTAAGCTCATATCATCAAAGCAGCCAATAACAGAGCTGTATACTTTTGGTAAAAACAATATTAATTTTAAAGCGCTTGAATGCATAAACAAGCATGGTAATAAAGTAGCGCTTACGAAGAAAGAAACCATGCTTCTGAAGCTTCTTATTGAAAATAAAAATGAAGTGGTGACGCGTGAAAAAATATTGCAGGCTGTATGGGGTTACAACGTTTATCCCACTACAAGAACAGTAGATAATTTTATTTTAAGCTTCCGCAAATATTTTGAGGATGATAGCCGCAATCCTAAATATTTTCACTCTATAAGAGGTATAGGTTATAAGTTTACTGATAATTAGCAAACCTGTTTATCTAAAAGCGATATAACTTCAGAAGCCTTTTCATACGTTTCTTTTAAATGATTTGTATTGGATAAAGGTGTGTATACATGGAGGTCTATATCTTCTAACAGGGAGGATAATTTAAGAGAGGTACCAAGGCTCACATTGCATTTATCAAGTTCTTCATTCAATCTTTTTTTAGTAAGCTCTTCTGCAGGCACTTTTAGTTTTACTGATAAATATCTTTTTAATGAAGTATCCAGCACGCTATAAAATGCTGTGCTGTTTTCTTGTATCATTTTTTCATGCGCTTTTTCCAGTGCATCTTCCGGAATAATTAATTCTTCATTCATATTTTTCAATTCAGGCTCTGGCATATCTGCTGTTTTTTCTTTTTTTACTTCCGAGATAGAATGCATATTTTTTTTAAAAAACCAAAAGAGAACTGCAGCAAACAGAATAATACCCGTAACAAAATATATAAAATAATTTTCAAAGATGTTGCCGAGGGCTGATGTATTTTCAGCCATCTGTTTCTTTAAAAATGGATTGCTAAAAAAGCCTTTGCCTTTTGAAACATGCAGCACCAAAGGCTTTGAGACCATTGTTTTGTAAGCGTTTGCTGCAGGATCAAAGAAAGAAAAAGATACAGAAGGAATAATATAATCACCTTTATCTGATGCGGTAAAAGGATATATAAACGCTTTTGAACCTTTCATTGGCACCTCCGATTTATCAATGCCATCCTGTACTTTGGCATCGTACCCATCAACATTTTCAGGCCAGTTAATCTTTGGTGCGTTTATCAATTGTATGTTGCCTGCTCCGGTAAATGTTATTCTAAAACTATCTGCATCATCCGTTGTTATTTTATCTTTTTGCAAAGAAGATTCTATAGTAAAGTTTCCAACGGCTCCTTTAAAATCTAAAGGCTTATTTTCTTCGGGCAAAGGTTTTACCGTTATTAAAACAGGCTTGCTTTGCAAGGTTACATTTTGCTGTATGGTAGCATCCTGCGGTGATGTGGCATCAGCAAAATTTTGCATCATATCCAAAGCCATATCTCCCTGTTGAGATTTTGCATAGTCAGCTTTCAGGAAGGTTACTTTATTGTCAGCAACAATAGGATCAAGCGTGAAAGCGCCTGCCTGTAAAGGATACAGCTGCACCTTTCTTAATACATAAAAATTATAATCCCGCCCGTTATACTTTTCAGTGCCCTGGGCATTGGTATTATTTAAAGGAATATCACTTACAGAAAACCCATTGAAAGATGGCGCATCCGTCAGGCTCGATTCGGAGCGCAATCTTGAATATAATTTATAAGAAGCTACAATTGGCTCGCCCACATAGCAGTTTGTTTTACTTACATCAAGCTTTATAAATAAATTCTTTTTTACCTTATCATTTATATTATCGCCTTTTTTCAAAATATAATCATCAAATCTTTGCGTGGCAGGCTGCGGAGAAAGATCAAAGCTTAAGTTAGGAAATGGAGATAAGGAATTAGCGTTGCTGTTATTTGCAGAAGATGTGGAAGTATTAGTAATGCGTACTGATACTGATTTTGTTGAGAGCTCTTTTTTATCAGCTTTTGCAGTGGCAACGCCTATAATAAAGATGCCCGTTTTTATAGGCTTTAAAACATAGCCTATTGATACATATTGATCAGTCTTGCCGTTAATGGTTGTCATACCGCTTTCCTGGTTAGGGCCGCTTACTACCACAAAATTTTTGAAAGATGGCGGGTTGATGCTTTCAACGCTGGATGCATTAGAAAGCTTAAATGCTATTTGCAGATAATCATTTTTGCCAATAGTTTTCTCAGGACACTCAACACTGAAGCTTGCCTGCGCAAATGCAGGGCTGGTGGCACTTGCAGCCACCCCTGTAATAATTATTAATAAAAGATTAATTAATTTTTTTTGTAAAAAAGTATTCATACACTGCCTCATCCGATAAGCATCAAAATTACTTCTTAAAAAAAATGAAAAGAAGTTAAAAAATATGAACAGGTGTTAAAAATTTTTGTACCAATTTATGGAAGATCGCCAAGTTGTGGCCTTATAACAATATCTTCTACGCACGCCTGTGGCGAAAGCTTTGAAGCAGCACAGATCATTTCGGCAATATCATTTTCTTCCATTATTCTTGAGGGCTCTATTCCACTTCCGCTCCATGATGATGTATAAACAGCGCCAGGATACACGGTGGTTACTTTTATATTAAATTGCTTCATTTCTTCGCGCAGGTTTTTACTGAAACCCATCAGTGCATATTTGCTAATGCTGTAAGAGCCGCCATTGCTGTAAGCCTTTAAAGATGCAATGGAACACATATTAAAAATATGGCCAGATCTTTTATCAATCATGGATGGAAGCAAGCCTCTTGTAGCATAATAAGCACTGTATAAATTAGCTGATAACATTTTTTCCAGCGTACCGTTTTCTTCATTGTAAATGCTGCCTGGCGCAAACTGGCCTGCATTATTTACAACAATATCCGGTATAATATTTTTATCTTTTATCCAACTACAAAAGCTGTCAGCGCCGGTTTTATTGCTTATATCAGCAGCAAAATATTCTACAGCATTTTTATTATATTTTTTGTTTAATTCACTGCATGTTTTTTCGAGCTCACTCTCATTACGGGAACATATAAATATCCGGTTATCTTCTGCTGCAAACTTTGCTGCTATTGATTTTCCTATACCTTTGCCAGCGCCTGTTATTACAATATTCATAAGTTTTTACCGTTGAATAATTTAATAATTCATAAACAAATCTAAACATTCTGTGAAAGCGGACTCCTCCAAATACCATCATATTTTTTTTGATCTCGACCATACCTTGTGGGACTTTGATGCCAATGCAAAAGAATCTCTTGCAGAATTATATGTATGCTTTCATTTGCAGGAAAAATTAATTATACCGTTCGACGCTTTTTATACAACTTATTTAAAGCATAACACAATTTTATGGGAGCGGTTTGAGAAAGGTTATATAACCAGTGATGAATTAAAATGGAAGCGTATGTGGCGCTCACTGCTCGATTTTAAAATTGCCGATGAAAAACTTGCAAAGGAAATGAGTGGAAAATTTTTAGAAATACTTCCAACAAAAAAGAAAGTATTTGAATACACTTTTGAGATACTGGATTATTTAGTTGGAAAAAAATATGTGCTTCATCTTATCACCAACGGTTTTGAAAAAACGCAGCGAAGCAAGCTTGATAATTCGCAATTATCAAAATATTTTACGCACGTAATCACTTCAGAAATATCCAACTCAATGAAGCCTCAAAAAGAAATTTTTGAGTATGCTATAAAAAAAGCAAATACCAATAAAGATGAAAGTATTATGATTGGTGATAACCAAAATGCAGATATAACGGGCGCTTTAAACGCTGGTATGGATGCTGTGTTTGTAAACCACATCAAGGCTAATTGCTCAGCAAAACCAACGCATATCATTTATCATTTAAAAGAGCTGGAAAGCATTTTGTAAAATAATTTATAAGCTCTGGAAAGGCTGGAACATGTGCCAGCTAATTATAAAAAACCTTTATTCTTCAATCGTGTCAATAGTTGCCAGCACAGTTACACCGCCTTTCACCATTTGTCCAAGCTGTACATTCAGGTGTGTGCCTACAGGCAACAACACATCCACACGGCTGCCAAATTTTATAAAGCCCATCTCTGTGCCCTGGCTTACGGCCTGCCCTATCTTGCAATAGTTTACAATTCTTTTTGCCACAGCGCCTGCAATTTGTTTTACCAAAATAACAGCCTTATCACTTTTTATAACCACAGAATGTCTTTCATTTTCCATGGAAGATTTTGGATGCCATGCAACAAGATATTTGCCTTTATGATATTGGCTGTACGTAACCTCACCTGACATAGGCACACGGTTAATATGCACATTTGCCGGGCTCATGAAGATGGAAATTTGTATGCGCTTATCATGAAAATATTCATTATCTGTTACCTCTTCTATTACCACAACTTTGCCATCTGCAGGGCATATAACCTGGTGATGTGCTATGGTAAAATTTCTTTTAGGAGAGCGAAAAAATGAAATGACAAACAGAAATAATAAAGAAGTAGCTCCAAAAACTATCCATGCAACCACAGGTAAAGAAGCGCTGAAAAAGTAAAAGAAGATAATATTAATCACGCCAAAAACAAGCGCGCATAATGCAATGGATTTATAGCCTTCTTTATGAATATTCATCTCACAAGTTTGGCTGCAAATATAAAAAACGTATAGCGCGCTGTACGATTTATTTATGGGTTCATCACTAAAAAATAATACAATGCTACAAAGGGAGTAGTCACTAATAACGAATCGAACCTGTCTAAAAAGCCGCCGTGGCCGGGCATAATGCTACCACTATCTTTCACCTTAGCCATTCTTTTTAATTTGCTTTCAAGCAGGTCTCCAATAGTTCCAAATATTGCGCAGCAAGATGCAATAATAATCCAATTTTGAGGCGTATAAAAACCCATTGCTTTTCCTATTAATGAGATAGTTATTATACACAGTAAAGCGCCGCCAATAGTGCCTTCCCAAGTTTTTTTGGGCGATATTTTTGTAAGCGGAGTTTTGCCAATGAAGGAGCCTACAATATAAGCCATGGTATCATTTATCCATATAGAAAAAATAATTCCGCATGGTATTATTTTTAAATAATTATTATTAAAAAACATATCGTTTCCTGCTCTCATTTTTATTAATAATAAAACAGGAAGAGTTATATAAATGAGGCCAAAAAAACCGATGACTTTATAAGATGATGGATATATTTTTTTTATCAATTTTATAAATTCGTACCAGCAGCCAAAATGTATAATTGTAAATAAAATAATAAAGCTCCACTGGTTCCATAACAAGCCTGTGAGCATCACTAACACAAATACAATAGCTGTAAGCGTGCGGGTTTTGAAGGCTTTCGGGTCAAGCGCCATTATAATTAATTATGATTGTGCAGTTGCCCAGTTGTGAAAGTCATCGTCAGGCAGATCATCTTCAACCACTTTACTTTTTTGCAGTAAAGATATTTTTTTGAACTGTATGAAAAGGTAAATAATGAATGCGAGGCAAACGGCGCCAATCCAAAGCGGGGCGCTATCTCCCACATCTTTTTGATCTTTTACATTATGTAAATTATAGATGTACATAAAAGTTACCTGAACATCATTAAAAAGAAAATGACAGAGAACAGATAGCCACAGGCTGCCACTGTAATAAAATATAAAACCAAGTATTACGCCCAGCGAAAACCTTACAAGGAAGCCATAGTAAGAAGCGTGTACAAGACTAAAAATTATTGATGTAATAATAATGGCTATCCACGGGCCTTTGAACCATCTTACCAAAATATTTTGCAGGCCGGCTCTGAAACAAATTTCTTCAAACAGGCCAGGCAGTAAGCCAATGGCAATTAGTGAAATAATATATTTTGAAAATGAATTGATATTAATAAGTGCAGCTTCTTCAGCGGTTCTTGCATCTTCTTTTGCATTAAAATAATCAGCCCAGCTTTTTGGAATAGGTATGTTTTTATTTAGCTCTGCCAGCGCGCCCGATAAAGGAAAAGCAAGAATTAAAATAGCTACAACTATTGCAACCTGTTTATAATTTACAGGCGTTTGCAGCCCCATAAATTTTAAAGGCCTGCGATAACTGATGAGCGCAACAAAATAGGTAGGAAGAACGAACATGATAAAAGTAGAGACAACTTGTATCGTCATCACGGCATTATAAAATTGCGGCTTTAGTATATCACTTTCCATGGCAAGTATGGGCCTTCCGGTCATGGCTTTCCATATTGCAACTGAAACAAATGCGCCAATTATAAGCCCTGCACCTACTAACCCTAACAATATTCCGAACTGTGCGGGCAGGCTCACATTTTTTGAATTCCTATCAATTGTTATCATCTCTGTTTTTAAGGTTGTAAATTTACAGCCAAAAAAAATTAAACGGTTATTACTTATCAGGGCAAATAAAAGACTTGTACGATAACCGTTACCCTCTATCCGGAAAAAATGCCATCAATAGGTAACATACAACTTCCTGAATTTCCTCTCTTGCTTGCGCCAATGGAAGATGTGAGCGATCCTCCTTTCCGCGCCGTTTGTAAAGACAATGGTGCACACCTTATGTACACAGAATTTATAAGCAGCGAAGGGTTAATAAGAGATGCTATTAAAAGCAAAAAGAAATTAGACATCTACGATTATGAGAAGCCGGTTGGCATACAAATTTTTGGTGGCGATGAAGAAAGCCTTTCCCTTGCAGCAAAAATTGTAGATGCTACCAATCCAGATCTTCTGGATATAAACTTTGGATGCCCTGTAAAAAAAGTTGCCTGTCGCGGGGCAGGTGCTGGCGTGCTTAAAGATGTGCCTTTAATGATACGCCTTACTAATTCGGTTATAAAAAGCACCTCGCTACCCGTTACTGTTAAAACAAGATTAGGCTGGGATGATAATACAAGAAATATAGAAGAAGTTGCTGAGCGATTGCAGGATATTGGCATCAGCGCGCTGGCCATTCATGGGCGCACGAGAACGCAAATGTATAAGGGAGAAGCAGACTGGACGCTCATTGCCAGGGTAAAAAATAATCCAAGAATTACTATACCCATCTTTGGAAATGGTGATATTGATTCGCCACAAAAAGCATGGGAATATAAAAACCGTTATGGTGTAGACGGAATTATGATTGGCCGCGCTGCGATTGGCTATCCGTGGATATTTAATGAAATAGATCATTATATAAAAACACAACAATTACTGCCGTCGCCAACAATTGAAGATCGGGTAAATGTTTGTAAAAAACATCTCATAAAATCATACGAGTGGAAAGGCCCCGTGGTTGGCATAAATGAAATGCGCAGGCATTATGCAAATTATTTAAAAGGCCTGCCTAATATTAAAGAGTATCGCCTAAGGCTGGTTACTTTAAAAAACATAGATGAAATTGTAGAAGTGCTTGATGAAATTGTAATAAAATATAGTGGCTTTGAATTTGAACGATCAGCAATAGAATTAATTAACTATCATGAAAAATGTGCTGTGTAAATTTTTGTATGATGAGTGATGAGCACTTCATGAACCTGGCACTGGCAGAGGCTTTCAAGGCGTTTGACAAAGACGAAGTGCCAATAGGCGCAATAATCATAATGCAAAATAAAATAATTGGCAGGGCTTATAACCAGGTAGAAACTTTACATGATTCCACTGCACATGCAGAGATCATTGCATTAACATCAGCATTTAATTTTTTGGGTGCAAAATATTTACCGGAAGCCACCATGTATGTTACCATAGAACCTTGTGCTATGTGTTGCGGCGCATTATACTGGAGCAAAATAGGAAAGATTGTGTACGGCGCAACGGATAAAAAGCACGGCGGATTATCACGCGTAGCTTTACACCCTAAAACAACTATAACCGGTAATGTTTTAGCTGATGAATCCATTGCCTTAATGCAAAAATTTTTCAGCAAAAAAAGATGATGCTATTCCGCAAATGGAATTCTTTAACACCATCACAGTGTTTGCAACATATAGTAAGTAATTTTGTTGCTTATTAAATTATTCACTTTTTAAATATAAATATTATGGCATTCACACTACCGGCTCTGCCCTATGGCTTTGATGCGCTTGAGCCACACATTGATAAAGAAACCATGCAGATTCATCATGATAAACATCACCAGGCTTATGTTGATAATCTTAATAAAGCTATTGCCGGAACAGAGCATGAAAATAAATCGCTCGAAGAACTTGTAAAAAATGCAGGCACTATAAGCCCGGCAGTTCGTAACAATGGCGGCGGTCATTGGAACCATAGTTTTTTTTGGGAAATATTATCTGCGGATGGAGATAAGCCTGAAGGCGAGCTTGCTAAAGCTATTGAAGATTCCTTTGGTTCTCTTGATGAGCTTAAAGAAAAATTTAATGCCGCAGGCGTCTCACGTTTTGGAAGCGGCTGGGTTTGGCTCGGCGTTCAAAATAATAAGTTAGCCATTTGCTCCACACCTAACCAGGATAATCCGCTAATGGATGTTGCTGAATGCAAATGCACGCCCATACTGGGCTGCGACGTTTGGGAACATTCTTATTATTTAAAATATCAAAATAAAAGACCTGATTATTTAAAAGCTTTTTGGAATGTAGTAAACTGGAAAAAGGTGGCTGAAAAATTTAATAAAAAATAATTTGTCTTTCATTATAAAACATAAACCGTCACGTTACAGACGGTTTTTTTATGCTTTCTTTTAGGTAAAAATATACACTATGTCATTACTTTTTGAACCGCTGCAAATAAGAAGCGTAACATTAAAAAACAGAATTGCAGTTTCGCCCATGTGTCAGTATTCAAGTGTTGACGGGTTTGCAAATGACTGGCACCTGGTACACCTGGGAAGCCGCGCTGTTGGCGGTGCCGGGCTTGTTATCTGCGAAGCAACTGCCGTATCGCCCGAAGGAAGAATATCTCCCGATGACCTTGGTATATGGAAGGATGAGCACATAAATTTTTTACAACGCATCACCTCATTTATTAAAAAAAATAATGCTGTGCCCGGCATACAGCTTGCCCATGCAGGGCGCAAGGCCAGCCATGCAAGCCCGTGGAAAGGTGGTAAAGCCTTGCTGGAAAATGAAGGCGCATGGCAAACGTTGTCGCCAAGCGATATGCCCTTTAAAGAAAGTGAACCAGCGCCAAAGGAAATGGATTTGAATGACATACAAGAAGTGCTACAGCAATTCTCTGATGCTGCCAAACGTGCTGTGGCTGCGGGTTTCATGGTGTTCGAAATTCATGCAGCCCACGGTTATTTAATAAATGAGTTCTTATCCCCGTTAAGCAATCATCGTAAAGATGCCTATGGCGGTTCTTTTGAAAACCGCATAAAAATTTTAATTGAAATTGTTCATGCAGTACGAAAAGTTATCAGCGATGAGGCACCTTTATTTGTTCGTATATCCGCATCGGATTGGGTAAATGGCGGCTGGACAATTGATGATTCCATACAGCTCGCCCGTATATTAAAAACAAATAATGTTGACCTGGTTGATTGTTCTTCCGGTGGTAATTCGCCGGATCAAAAAATAGAGGTGAAGCCATTATACCAGGTACCTTTTTCTGAAAAAATAAAAAAAGAAAGCGGTATGCTTACTGGTGCCGTTGGTATGATAACTAATGCTAATGAAGCCGAACAAATATTACAAGATAAAAAAGCCGATCTGATAGTGATGGCAAGAGAATTTCTTCGTGACCCTTACTTCCCATTACATGCAGCTTACCAGCTAAAAGATGATATTCAATGGCCGCTGCAATATGATCGGGCTAAAATTAAATTGTGAGTGATGGCTATACCACCGTTGCACCAATTAACTTGATACAATTATCGCTTTTATAACTGCTTCGTAAAAGTGCAATAATTATTAGCGAACTGTAAGCGAATTTATGTTTATACGACGGGTTGAAAGCCAACTATCAATATTAATAAATGGATTGTATAATTATGATATTTGATTATAAATAAAATATTAATACAAGAATTATACAATGCTTTATGTATACAAAAAAACCGCTTTAAAAAGTTTAAAGCGGTTTGAGAATTTACAAAGTATTATTTAGTGAATTACTTTTTGTGATGACATAACACCATTTACACTTACCTGAAGCATATAAATTCCATGAGCTAATGGTTTGGAAATTATTACGCTGCCTGAACCTTTATCTTCTTTTAACAAATTTCCATTTATATCAATAAGGCGATAAATAAATTCGTTATTACTGATCAATTTCCATTGGGCTCCCAGGTCCTGAAGCTGCCAGGTTGCATGAGAGTTAAAAGTTATACTTCTCACCCCTAATATTTTTATATTACCATCTATATCAACCTGTGATAACCTGTATAAGTAGGTGCCAGAGGCTTGTGGATTATTGGCGAAATGATATAAAGATCCCGTTGAAGATGATATTGCATCTACAATACCAACCTGTACAAAGTTAGCAGGAGCAACAGCAGATGCACGTTCTACAATGTATTCTTTATTATTAAATTCCTGAGAGGATTTCCATTCGAGAGTTGCTGAACCATTCACAACCTTTGCAGTAAAAAATTGCAAGGAAACCGGAAGCGGAGCTGATGTATAGCCAGTTATTCCGAAAATATTAGCAACGCCAAAAGTTCCGGCAGGCATTTGAAAATCTATGCTTTTTATGATTTTCATCTTATCAGTTGCCGTTAAGGGTACTGCATACTCGCGGATAGCAAAACTATCAACATAGCTCATATCAATATAACCATTAACTCTATTAATCCTGCTAAGCCCGCTTATTGCATAAGTAGTACAGCCATTACAATACCAATCCAATGCATTAAAGTAATATTGCGATTGTGAAGAATCAGCAAAATTAATGGTATAATTAACATTGGGAGATCCTAAATTGCCAGTCGCTAAAATAAATAATGAATCATAAATAGTTTGGTAAGGAGCGCTAAAAAAAAGTCTTACTGAATCTGTCTGTTCTAACCTAACATCGTTCTTTTGATTATAGGGTGCCAACTGAAATCCATGACCGGCGGTGCTTATGAAGCTACCGTTGTCGGGTAAGCCCCCCCCCACTGGAAAAGCAGTACCTTCTTCACCAAAGCCTTGTGCATAAAAAACGTTACCAGAGGCTGCAGGATTGTCTACCGAAGCAGTTGTAAGTGTATCGGGTGTGTCGCTTAATATAGAATCTGCTATAACATCCTGATTAAAGCCGATCAAAGGAATTCTTCTTTCCTGTTCCTGTGCAAATAATTTTGCTGAAGTAAAAGAAGCGAAAAGCGTAAATGACGCAATAGTTAATGTGTGTAGTTTTATTTTCATTTTTTAAGTTTTAAAAGTGATCTTAATTTAGTAGCTCAAATAAAATACCAGAATGAAAAGAATAATTTATTATGACACAAAATAATCTATGCTGATAAATTATTTTTTTACATGTCCGGTAAAATATAAAATCAATCATATCAGGCAACAAATCTAATTCAAAACACTGGCTTCTTTTTCAACTTTGATGCTTTTTTGCTCTTTTATTTTTGACCAGCCTCCAATTACATTTCTTATATTATGGTAACCGTGTTTTTTTAGTAACGAAGCTGCAATGGTGCTTCTGTAGCCACTTCCGCAGTGCAAATAAATATTCTGGCCTTCTTCTACAGAGGCAATCTGAGCCACGTCAACCATATCATTAAGAGGAATATTCTTTGCATCTTTTACATGCCCTTCTGCAAATTCATTTTCTTTTCTCACATCTATAACCAGTAAATTTTCATCATGAGGAATATCCATTGCCAGCTCGTCAGCTTCTACTTCTATTATTATATCAATCGGCTCGCCGGCTTGTTTCCACGCATCAAAGCCGCCTTTTAAATATCCTTCTACATTATCAAACCCAACCCTGGCAAGCCTTACAATAGTTTCTTCTTCCTTGTCTTTTGCTGTTATTAATATTATTTTTTCATGAAATGATAACAGACTTCCTGCCCATTCTGCAAACCTGCCTTCCAGGCCTATAAATAAAGAACCTGGAACGAATCCGTCGGTAAACTCTGATGAAGGCCTTGTATCAAGCACTAAAAAATCATCTTTTATTTTTTGCTTAAAATCTTTTACATCCAGTTTGGTAAGCCCTTTCTTCTTCACCTCATCAAGGCTGCCATATCCTTCCTTATTAATTTTTGCATTCAAAGAAAAGTAAGGAGGGGCTGCATCGAGGCCTGCAGTAACTGCTTTTATAAACTCTTCTCTCGTAGGCTGTCTCAGCGCATAGTTATTCTTTTTTTGCTCACCTATTGTGGTGGCAGTTTCTGGCCCAAGATTTTTGCCACAGCTTGAGCCGGGGCCATGTGCCGGATACACGATAACATCATCATTTAAAGGCAGAATTTTATTTTGTATGGTATCGTACATTACAGATGCAAGGTCTTCGCTTGTCATATTACCACTGCTGAGGTCGGGCCTGCCTACATCACCAACAAACAAAGTATCACCGGTGAAAATGCAATAAGGCTTTCCGCTCTCATCCTTCAATAAATAGCTCGTTGATTCAATAGTATGGCCGGGAGTATGAATTGCCTGCAAAGTGATATTGCCCACCGTAAAAATTTCGCCATCACTTGCCAGGTGAAAGGGAAAGTTCGTTTCTGTACGCGGGCCATATACAATTGGCGCTCCGGTTTTCTTTTCCAGGTCAAGGTGGCCGCTTACAAAATCTGCATGAAAGTGTGTTTCGAAAATATATTTAATAGTCGCTTTGTGCTCCTTTGCCAGCGCCAGGTACTGCTCGGTATCTCTCAAAGGATCTATTACCACTGCTTCTCCATTGCTTTCTACAAAGTAAGCTGCTTCGCTAAGGCAGTTGGTATAAAGTTGTTTTATAATCATATAAATTCTTTTAAATAAAAACTGCTTTTTAAAAAGTAAAGATAATTTAAATACAAAGGAAAATTGGTAGCGGATGCTGTATCAAAAAGCGTTCACGAATTCATTAATTGCATTCATGAGCGCAAAGTTTATTGTATAAAAAATAAATTTTCCATCACGCTCTGTTAATACAATTTTGGTTTTCCTCAAAACGGCAAGGTGCTGTGAAGCCACAGATTGCTCCAGCCTTAATTTTATGTACAACTCAGTTACGGTAATTTTTTTATTTTCAGCAATGGCTTTTACAATTTGCTGCCGAAGCTTATTGTTAAGAGCTCTTAAAATAGCAGCCGCTGTTTTTACATGGTAATAATTAAGAAGAGAATTCGCTTCTTCATCTGCAGGTGGAGTTATAAATAAATTTGACTCTGAAGCAACCATACAAACTGAGTTCAGCGTAGTGCTGCATTGCTCATTACTTACAAATATAGTACACGGTGACTTAAGAAGTTATGCAGAAAAAAAATCTTTAATGTACAATGGCTCTGCATTTACCAAAGTTTCGAAATTCTTATTTTCAAATTTTTGTATAGAAATATTTGCTATTGCTTCTTCAGATATTTCATTAGGTAAGAAAACAGCATTATCATTATTTATCATTATTTCAAATTTTTTACTGCCGCTGCCTATGAAGTATATTCTGTTTACAGATAAAAGATCTTCAAAAGTATTTTTATCCAAAATTATTGCTGCAGGCGCCAGTATTTCTTTCATGCCACAATCGTATACAGAAGCATATACTTCCATGCGCCTCGCATCAATCATTGGGCAATATAATGCCGCAGCATTTTTACTGGCTTGTATGGCAGAAAGAGCAAACAATTCAAGCGAATTATAAGTAATGAGCGGAACTTGTAAAGCGTAGCATAAGCCTTTTGCCGCTGCCAGCCCAATGCGTATGCCGGTGTAAGAGCCGGGGCCAACACTTACACCAATTGCATTTACATCTTTTATAGATATATTTTGCTGCTCCATCAGCCTCTTAATAGCATTATGAAGAAAGGTCGCATGAAGCCTGGAGCCCGTGTTGGTAAGCGTTGCTGCTATTGCATTATTTTTTATAAGAGAAACCATTGCAGTTTCTGTGGCAGTATGTATGTTCAGGATGTAACTCATCAGTTATTGCGCAGTAAGGTCATGAATTCTCTTTTGTAATAAAGGGGATACAGTATATCGTTTATCGCATAACATTAACTCACATAAAAGACTATAAATTTTTTTTATCCCAATCTTTGCTGCCCATTCAAAAGGCCCGTAAGGATAATTGGTTCCCAGCTTCATTGCCATATCAATTTCTTCTTCAGAGCTTACATTTTCTCCAAGCGCATAAAATGCCTCATTTATTATCATGCTGATAACTCTTGCAGCTACCAGCCCAGGCTCATCTTTTACAAAGATATATTTCCAGCCAAGGGCTTCAAACGCAGTGCCGGCAAGCCTTTCATCATTACTTGCTATTTCCCATATTTCTCTTTGCAAAAAACCATTCCAGCCATTTATACGATGAAAGTTGGCAGGCATAATATTTTGCTTCAGCGTGTGCACAACATCATTTATAAAAACGGGCTTATCCTTAAAAACTTGTTTATCAATATCATCTATATCTTCATGTAAATAAAAAAAACAATCGTAACTGGTAAGTGGCTCCAATGCCGGCAGGCTTCTTGCAAAAAACAATTTAGAATTAGGTGTGACGGATTTTAATTCTATTTCTTTTTGCTGCTTTTCATTAGCAACAACGCCCGCTTTCATACTTAAATTTCTACAAAAGTAAGTTTGTTAGTTGAAGGAAAGTTTTGCAATTTTATCTTAATACATAAACATAATAATGAACAAGCAAATTATTTATTCCCGCGAAGCGCCAGATCCAATCGGCCCTTACAGCCAGGCGGTAAAAGCGGCGGGGCTTTTATTTATATCAGGCCAGGTGGCGCTGCAACCAGGTACTTCAGCATTTATAAATGATGATATAAAAAAAGAAGTTACACAGGTAATGGAGAATTTAAAAAGCATTCTTACACAAGCAGGGTTGGGCTTTCAACATGTAATAAAAACAACCATTTTTTTAAAAGATATGAACCTTTTTGCCGAGGTAAATGAAGTATATAGTTCTTATTTTGAAAAAGAATTTCCTGCCCAGGAAACGGTAGCAGTAAAAGGCTTGCCTAAAGATGCCAATGTAGAAATTAGCATGATTGCTGTGGAACAAATTTAAAAAATATCATTTTGAAAAGGCAGGTAATCATAACGGCCAAAGCGCATAATTATTTAATTGATGTTCTTCAGCAAAGGGGCTATTCTATTTTACATTCTGAAAACATAAGCTATGAAGAGCTGAGCGCTATAATAAGCCAGGCGGAAGGCCTGATCGTTACAACAAGATTAAAAATTGATAAACCTCTTCTTGATAAAGCAACCAATTTAAATTGGATCGGAAGGCTGGGCAGCGGGATGGAACTGATAGATCTGGAATACGCGGCAACAAGGGGAATCAAGTGCGTAAGCAGTCCGGAAGGAAACAGGAATGCTGTGGCCGAACATGCGCTGGGCCTGCTTTTGAACCTTACCAATAAAATTTCGCTGAGCTTTGAAGAAGTGAAGCAAAAAAAATGGATACGCGAAGCCAACAGGGGCGTAGAGCTTTGCGAAAAAACAATTGGTATTATTGGCTACGGCAACACAGGCTCTGCATTTGCAAAGCTGCTCGCTCCTTTTGGCGTTACCGTGCTTGCTTACGATAAATATAATTTTGGCTTTAGCTCCGGCTACATCAAAGAGGCCAACTTTGAGCAGGTATGCAGGTATGCAGATGTAATAAGTTTGCATGTGCCGCTTACTGATGATACAAGATACCTTGCCAATGAAAAGTTTTTTAATTCATTAGAAAAAAACCCTTTTTTTATTTCCACCTGCAGGGGAAAAGTAACAGATACCAAAGCCCTGGTAGCAGCCCTGAAAAATAAAAAAATTGCCGGCGCAGCTCTTGATGTGCTGGAAAATGAAAAGCTTGAAACCTATACGAAAGAAGAGACACAATGCCTGGATGCTTTACTTGCCAGCCCAAATGTGATAATAACCCCGCACATTGCAGGTTACAGCGTAGAAGCTTTTTATAAAATGGCGAAAGTTTTATTAAAAAAACTGGATATAGAATAAATATTTCTGCTTAATTTTATATTTGTAAAAGATACAACGCCTCATAAGAAGGGCGTTGTATTTTTTTTCGTTTTACCCTGATGTTGTTAATAAAAAAATGAGGACATGAGCCAGATCAATTACGTAACAAAGAACACATTTGAGCAAATGAAAATTGAATTGCAGCACATGAAAGGTGTGGAAAGGCCTGCTGCCTCAAGCGCAATTGCTGAAGCACGTGAAAAGGGCGATCTGAAAGAAAATGCTGAATATGACGCTGCAAAGGAAGCCCAGGGCCTTCTTGAAGCCAAAATAAAACAACTGGAAGCTATAATTGCCACTGCCCGAATTGTAGATGAAACTGCCATTGATACCAGCAAGGTTTCTATTCTTACAAAGGTTACGCTTATGAATCTTATCACTAAAAAACAGGTAACTTATCAAATAGTTTCAGAAAAAGAAGCAGATTTGAAATTGCAAAAAATTTCAGCAACATCGCCGATAGGAAAAGGATTGCTGGGTAAAACTGTTGGCGAGACTGCAGAGATAAAAGTGCCTGCGGGAATTATAAAGTTCAAAGTGGAAAACATAACATTATAACAGCATACGCATACTTATTTTCTAAAATAATACATGACTATTTTTTCTAAAATAATAGCAGGCGAAATACCTTCTTATAAAATTGCAGAAGATGATAAGTTTTATGCTTTTCTGGATATAAATCCTTTGAAAGAAGGGCATACGCTTATTGTGCCCAGGCAGGAAATTGATTACTTTTTTGATATGCCTGATGACTTCCTGGAATCAATTTTATTATTTGCAAAGCCAATAGCCAAAGCCATTGAGCAATCTTTTGAATGTAACCGCTGCGGCATAAGCGTTATTGGGCTTGAGGTACCACATGCGCACATGCATCTTATTCCTATTAACAGTGCAGATGATTTAAATTTTACAAGAAAGAAATTGAACCCTTCACCGCAGGAGCTAAAAACGGCACAGGAAAAGATTTTGAAACATTTATTGTGATGATTTTTAAATATTATGCCTACAATATTGTTGTTAAATGGGTACAGGTTTTATTTTTTTAGCAATGAAAATAATGAGCCCATGCATATTCACATTGTTAAAGGAAATGCTTATGGAAAAATTTGGCTTGAGCCCGTAATAAGTATTGTTTATTTAATAGGCTTTACAAAAACTGAAACAAGAGAATTAAATAAAATAGTAAATAAACATTTAGATTTATTCAAAATGAAATGGTATGAATACTTCAAAAAATAACTTTGATGCAATAGAAAAATTAATTCATGATGAAGGCCTGAAAATAATAATTATTGACTTTCATTATGAACTCGATGTAATGCTGATTATTTTAAATACAAAAGCTATTTTACAACAACGTATCTCTTCGTACCCGCGCTTACAAGCTGCTGATAAAAAAGCTTTATTTAATTATGAGATAATTGCAAACGGCACAGGAATACACTGGCCTTTATTAGATGAAGATCTGAGCCTGAAAGGATTTCTGAAAGATGAACTAAGGAATACTGTGCTTGTAAATGATGCGGCTTAATTTATTTAACCCTTTCAGGATTTTTCACTAAAAATTCTTTCCATCCATTTATTTTTTTTGAAGTTGTATCAGTGAGTGAGTTTCCCTGAAAGTGATGGCAAACAGCCACTGCCAATGCATCCGTTGCATCAAGATATTTGGGCTGCTCTTCAAATGAAAGAATGCGTTGCAGCATTTTTAATACCTGAAGTTTATCCGCATTTCCATTGCCTGTAATAGACTGCTTAATTTTTCTGGGCGAATACTCGGTAACGGGAACGCCTGCCTGCATGGCTGCGGCAATTGCAACGCCCTGCGCTCTTCCAAGCTTCAACATGCTTTGAATATTTTTACCAAAAAAAGGCGCTTCAATGGCAAGCGCAGCGGGTGCATGATGCTTTACCAGTTCATATACTTTTGCATGTATCATTTGCAATCTTTCATAAGCATCTTTATGCGATGAAAGTTTTAAAACATCCATCATAACCAGGGCAACGCCTCTTGATGAAACTTCAATTACGCCAAAGCCCATAAGCAATGTGCCAGGGTCAATACCCAAAATGATTTTTGAATTTTTATACAATTGAAGGTTATTTTTGGCCTCTGCTTTTGCTGCGAAAAAGAATCAAACTTTCTGCTATAAAGCTACATGATCCGTATTAGTAAAAATATTAAAATAATTTTCAAATACATTATTGCACCGTTGCTGGGCGCATGGCTTTTTTATTCATTATATAAGCAAATAAAAGATCAGCCTCATTTGCAGCAATCAATTGATCTTATAAAGCAAGCTCCATTTGGAGCACAGGCATGGAAGTTCTGGATTGTTATATTGCTTGCATTGGTTAACTGGGGCTTCGAGGCAAAAAAGTGGCAGGTTCTTTTGCAAACTATTCAGCCGGTAAAATATATTACTGCTTACAAGTCAGTGCTAAGCGGCGTTACGCTTTCATTAAACACTCCAAACCGGGTTGGTGAATATGGAGGAAGAATTTTATATGTAGAAGAAGGCAAAAGAATTAAAGCCATTTCCTTATCCATTGCAGGCAGCATAAGCCAGCTTATTATTACTTTATCGGCAGGCTGCGCCAGCCTTGCCTATATAATTTTTTTTAATCAAAATAGTTCTCATGAACTTATAGGCCTTTCCTTGTTTTGGCTTAAAACCTTATTGTATTTGTGTTCATTTTTTACGGTATCAACCATCTTATTTTATTTCAGATTATCATGGCTTATAAAGCTTATAGAAAAAATTCCGGCTGCAGCTAAGTATGTTCAGTATATAAATGTGCTGGACGATTTCAATGCAAAAATATTGTTAAGGTTACTGTATTTATCATTGCTGCGTTACATTGTTTTCGTCATACAATATATATTACTGCTGCAGGTTTTAAATGTGCATATTCAATGGATAAGCGGCTTACGTATCTTAGGTGTTTTGTTTCTTGTATTGGCTGTTGTGCCTTCTTTTGCTATCGCTGATCTTGGCATAAGAGGTAAGTTCAGCACGGAGCTTTTAAGCCTTTACAGCACCAATACAGTTGGGATAATTGGAACCACTTTTGGTATATGGTTCATCAATTTATTTATTCCTGCCCTTGCAGGAAGCCTGTTTATTTTAAGTATAAAAATTTTTAAAGACAAATAACATATTGAAAACACTTACCACTATTTTGATACTGCTTTTTGCATTTACAACCAAAGCCGGCGATGAGTTTTGTGGAATTACAAATACAGCGTTTAACCCTGGCGAAGTAATAACAATGAAAGTTTACTATACTACATTAGGGATGTATGTTGGCGCAGGCGAAGCAGTGTTTTCTACAAGCCTGGAAAGGTTCAATGGTAAAACGGTATATCATTGCATTGGCACAGGATCTTCTTATTCATTTTTTGATAATTTTTACAGAGTGCGGGACAAGTATGAAACTTATATAGATACCGCAACTATGCTGCCTGTAAAATTTGTACGCAATGTAGATGAAGGCGGTACTAAGTTTTATGATAATGTAACTTTTAATCACAGCGCCGGAACAGCCGTAAGCACAAAGGGGGTTTTCAAAATAGGGCATTGCATTCAGGATGTGATTAGTTCTACCTACTATGCACGAAACATCGACTTTAATAAGTATAAGCCAGGAGATAAAATTCCGTTTGATATGTTCTTAGACAATGAAACGTATCATTTATATTTAAGATATGAAGGCAAGGAGAGCATAAAAACGAAGTATGGCAAATTCAGGGCAATTAAGTTTAAACCCTTGCTCATTAAAGGTTCCATCTTTCAGGGTGGTGAGCAAATGAACGTATGGGTAAGCGATGATGCCAATCATTTATTACTAAGAGCCGAAAGCCCGATATCCGTCGGCACTATTAAGATAGATATGATGGGTTATAAAAATCTTCGCTATCCGCTTAAGTCGCTAATAAGTTTTAGGTAATTATATTTCCTCCAATGAAAAGGTTTTGTTAGCACGAATGCCTTTTTCTGTTTGTATCAAATTACAACATTCAAAGATTGGATCATGTTCAAAAAAAAGTATATAATTTTTTTGTTGAGCTTCAGTAAGAAATAATTTTTTTTCTTTCAGAGTTTCGAGCGGCCGTGTATCATACCCCATAACATAAGGAATAGGAATATGTGCAAGAGATGGTAACAAATCTGCCATATAAACTATGGTTTTATCTTTATAACTTATCTGTGGCAGCATCATCGCTTCTGTATGGCCGTTTACAAAGCGAATAGAAATTTTTTTTGTAAAAGAAACCCCTTCTTTTATATCAATAAATTTTAATTGACCGCTATCTTTTATTGGTAAAATATTTTCTTTTAAAAAACTGGCCTTCTCCCGGTCATTTGGCTGAGTAGCCCATTGCCAGTGCTTTTCATTGCTCCAATAGGTTGCATTTTTAAATGCAGAAAGTAATTTGTCATTCACTTTTTCAATGCTTCCGCCGCAATGGTCAAAGTGCAAATGCGTTAAAAAAACATCAGTAATATCATCTTTTGTAAAGCCATATTTTGTCAACGATTTATCTAATGTATCATCTCCATTTAAATAATAATGACTAAAGAATTTTTCATCCTGCTTATCACCCATTCCATTATCAATAAGTATAAGCCTGCTCCCATCTTCAATAAGCAAACAACGCATCGCCCAATTGCATAAATTATTTTCATCGGGCTTATTAAGTTTACTCCAAATACTCTTTGGCACCACACCAAACATAGCGCCGCCATCAAGTTTAAAGTAACCGGCATTTATAGAATATAGTTTCATTTTATGAGTAAGCAATTTCAGCCTTTGGCTGTTTTATAATTGTGTATAATAACACAAAAAATGAAATGATAAAATAAGTCATTAAAAAGAAAACTGCATTTCTCATGCCGCCTAATCCTTCCGTTACAAGGCCGAAAGTTGTCATGCCAATAACGGTGCTTACTTTATCGCACACATCATAAAAGCTAAAGTAAGATGCGGTATCTTTTGTTGGCGGCATCAGCTTGGAATAGGTAGATCTGGATAAAGATTGAATGCCGCCCATAACCAGGCCCACCGTGCCTGCAAGGCAATAAAAAGCAACTTCGGTATAAACAAAATAAGCCCAGGCGCAAATGCCTGCCCAGATGAGCACGCCGGCAATGAGCACTTTTAAGTTGCCAAATTTTTTTGAAAAAAAAGAAAACAGGTAGGAACCTCCGATGGCAACGATTTGTATAATTAAAATAGTAAGAATGAGCTTTCCGCTGTTGGCAGCATCTTTTTCTTTATTGCCTGTGTTAGGAAAAATTTGTTGCTTCGCAAACAAAGCTGCGGAATACATAACTGTTTCCACGCCCATGCCCAGGAAAAAAAATGCAAGTAAAAATCTTTTCAAGGTGGCTTGTTGCTTTACTTCGTTCCAAACCTTTCGTAATTCATTATAGCCTTTTGTAAATATGTTGTGGCTTGCAGATACAGGCGCAGCAAGGCTTTTCGGCAGCACTGCAAAAGTAATTTGGGCAAAGCCCATCCACCATATTCCTGTTAATAAAAAAGAAATTTGCGATGCTTTGGTTGCATCGGCAATACCAAACATTGCAGGCTTTGTAACTATTATTAAACAAAAAATAAGCAATATAACACTGCCCACATACCCTAACGCAAAGCCTTTGGCGCTCACGCTGTCCTGGTCTTTCACCGCCGCTATTTCGGGTAAATAAGCATTATAAAAAACAATGCTGGCGCCAAAGCCAATGGAAGCTAAAATAAAAAGTACAATGCCAAGCTGTGGGTTATCAGGGTTGAACCAATACATGGCGCAACAGCTTAAAGAACCCATGTAGCAAAAGAACTGCATGAACTTTTTTTTGTTTCCAAACGCATCAGCGATGGATGAAAGCACCGGAGAAATTATGGCTACCGCAAGAAATGAAAACGCCACCGCATAATCGTACAAGGCGGAAGGCTCAGTAAATTTTCGTCCAAAAAAAGTAATTGTTTTACCTGAAGTAACTCCTTCATAATAGGCAGGAAAAATAGACGAGGTGATAACTAAGCTATAAACGGAGTTAGCCCAATCGTACATAGCCCAGCCGTTCACAACTTTTTTGGAAGCAGTTTGCATGTTTTAATAAATGATCAACAAGGTAAGGAAAATTTATGCTGGCAGAATTTTTATAGCGAGTTATGGTACGTCGTGTGCAGGGTAACGGTTATGCATTAAGGTATCCTGTATAAAGCATGATAAGCAGCGCTATGCCAACAATTACCCTGTAAACGCCCCACATTCTGAAGCCGTATTTTTTTAGCATGGTAATAAAAAATCTTATGGCAACAAGCGCAACAGTAAACGCTACTAAATTTCCGATGGTAAGAATTTTTATCTGATCGTGAGTGAAGGAGCCGTTTACTTTTATATACTTATATACTTTATAAACAGTGGCAGCGAGCATGGTGGGCACGGCAAGAAAAAAAGAAAACTCAGCCGCTGCGCTTCGGGTAAGCCTTTGCTGCATGCCGCCGATAATGGATGCTGCACTCCTGCTTACGCCCGGTATCATAGCAATGCATTGCCAGATGCCAATTATAAATCCTTTTTTATACGACACTTCACGCTCATTATGCACAAGAGGCTTTTTAAAAAGATCATCTACAAATAATAAAACAATGCCACCAATCAACATACTTATGGCAACTGTTTTAGAGCTTTCGAGCAGCTCATCAATTTTATTTGATAACAGGAAACCCAATATCAGCGCAGGGATAACAGCAACTATAAGCTTTACATAAAATTGCCATCTTGAAAAATCAAAGAACTTTTTCCAGTATAAAACAACTACTGATAAAATAGCGCCTAATTGTATAGCAACAGTGAACACTGTATTAAATGCATCATCATTGATCTTTAATAACTTTTCAGCAATGATCATGTGCCCTGTAGAAGAGATAGGAATAAATTCCGTAATGCCTTCTACGATACCTATCAGGATGGATTGTTCAGTTGTCATTATTTAATTTATATGAAAGCAAATAAAACAAAAAAGCGATGATTATTCCATCGCCCTTATTAAGTTATTGACAACTTATTTTGGCTTTTTCATGATGGCATATATTTCTACCAAAAGCCCTGCTACAATAAGTATGGGAGCAATGGTTATACGCATGGGACTATAAATATCCTTATCGTTAAACACATCAGGATTGCTGCTTTTACCACCGGCCATCATGAAGAAACCGACAGCAAGAATGGCCAGGCCTATGAGCATCCATTTATAATTTTCCTTTGTAAAAAGAATGGTTTTTACAGGTTCATTTTTTATATTTCCGGGTGCTGTTTTTTTTACAGTGATTACTGGTTGCGGCGTTACTTTTTTTACTGGCTGTGGGTTCATTTATAAATTTTTATAAATTATTTTATATAAAAAAAATGATCAATAGAGATCATCAAGCTTCATTTTTAAATATTTTAGAACGGAGCGATGCGTGCTGAACAAGGTGATCACCATGCCAAGAATAATAATGCCGGCAAAGATGATAAACAAATTACTGTTATCATGCAACACCTTTAAATAAGGAATATATTTTTCTGAAAGGCCTATAAATCCAATCATCAGCCCTATGGCAATGCCTGAGGCTATGAGCCCGTTTATGATCGCCCGGCCATCGAGAGGCTTTGCAATAAACGTTCTGGTAGCGCCCACCATTTGCATAGTTTTTATTAAAAACCTGTTGCTGTACATGGCAAGCCTTATAGTATTATCAATGGAAACTATTACTAATATGGCAAGAACTATAGCCACCACCAGCAATACATACGTTGTATTTTTTACATACTGGCTTACGCTGGCAACCGTTTCTTTTGGCGTTTGAAACTTTGATACAGTGGTAGGATAATTAGTAAGCAAATAATTTTCAAGTTTGGCAAGGCTGTCTTTATCTACATAATTTGCCTTTACATAAAAATCAATACTTTCCGGCAGGGGATTGCTTATTGCAAGCTTCTTCCACGTGGTATCATTTTCTTTATTGTATTTGGCAATCGCTTTTTCTTGTGTTATGTACTCCACATTTACAGCATAAGGCAGGCTGTCAATATAAGTTTTTACACTATCCACCTGCTGCTGGCTTGCCGTGCGGTACATGTAAGCATGCAGCTGAATATTTTCTTTAAAATAATCTCCTGTTTTTTTTATGTTCAAAA
The DNA here is from genome assembly GCA_965277365.1 of Phormidesmis sp. Classification (GTDB taxonomy): domain Bacteria; phylum Cyanobacteriota; class Cyanobacteriia; order Leptolyngbyales; family Leptolyngbyaceae; genus Phormidesmis_A. Next base: position 1,704,176 of record CBDICO010000013.1, read on the forward strand.
AAATCCAGCCTACAATTCCAAATAGAAACAAAACAAGCGACACACCAATGATGGCATACACATAAGATGGCTTTCCTTTTTTTGCAGATGCTTTACCAACTTGAGACATAATAATGATTGGTTTTATTTGATAAAGAATGCCTTAAAGCAGTTTGCGAAATTAATTGTTTTTAAACAGTTTATTATTTTTGCAACATTGCTCAATCGCTAATGTAATTTACAGCAGGCATTGAAGGCACTTTATGGTTCATGAATAACAATACTTTCACAAATAAATGATGCACAGGTTTATTCATCTGCTTTTACATTGCTTCGCAAAAAAAAATTACTAAAAACATGTTTTAATTTTTATATAAAATAATGGAATATAATTTCAGGGATATAGAAAAAAAATGGCAAAAGAACTGGAAGGAAAATGATGTGTATAAGGTAAGTAATGTATCGGATAAGCCAAAGTTTTATGTGCTGGATATGTTTCCTTATCCAAGTGGCGCGGGCTTGCATGTGGGTCATCCCTTGGGTTACATCGCGAGCGATATTTATGCACGTTACAAAAGGCTGAAAGGCTTTAATGTGCTGCATCCTATGGGTTATGATAGCTTCGGTTTACCGGCGGAGCAATATGCGTTGGAAACAGGACAGCATCCTGCAGTTACTACAGAAAAAAATATAGAAACGTTTCGCCAGCAACTTGATAACATTGGTTTTTGTTTCGACTGGAGCCGGGAAGTAAGAACCAGCGATCCGAAATATTATAAATGGACACAATGGATCTTTCTGCAATTGTTCAATAGTTGGTACAACATAAAAAATAATCGAACTGAACATATAAATACACTCATTAAAATTTTTGAAGAGGAAGGAAATACAAATCATCCGGTACCGGATGCAAGATTTGAAATACGGAATACCGAGTTTGAAATGCTGAACGGAAAGTTTTCTGCTGATCAATGGAAAGCCTTTGATCAGAAAACAAGGAAAGATATTTTGATGGAATACCGCATTGCTTATAGTGGTTTTGGCGAAGTGAACTGGTGTGAAGCATTAGGAACTGTTCTCGCAAATGATGAGGTAATAAACGGAGTGAGCGAAAGAGGTGGCCATCCGGTTGTAAAAAAGAAAATGCGGCAATGGTATTTACGAATTACGGCTTATGCTGAAAGATTGCTGGAAGGCCTGGAAACAGTAGCTTTCAGTGATGCCATGAAAGATATGCAGCGCAACTGGATTGGGAAGAGTGAGGGTGCAGAGATAGAATTTAGAATTCGAAGCCTCACCCCTAATTCCTCTCCTGGAGGAGAGGGGAACCGAAGTTCTATAAAGGCCGGGGGTGAGGCTCTTAAAATTAAAGTTTACACCACACGCCCTGATACAATTTTCGGCGTTGACTTTATGGTGCTTGCCCCTGAACATGAGCTTGTGGAAATAATTACAACCGAATCTCAAAGAGCAGCTATAGACGAATACCTTACTTATGTAAAAAGCCGCAGTGATCGTGAGCGAATGGCCGAAGTAAAACAAATTACCGGTGCATTCACAGGTGCGTATGCCATCAATCCATTTAATGGAAAAGCAGTACCAGTATGGATTGCAGAATATGTGCTTGCTGGTTATGGCACCGGAGCTATAATGGCTGTGCCTTGCGGCGATCAGCGTGATTTTGATTTTGCGAAACATTTTAATATACCCATCACCAACATTATTGGCGATTATTTTAATGATAAAGAAGCAAATTCTACAAAGGAAGCAACGCTTATAAATTCGGATTTTTTAGATGGCGTAAAAATGAAGGACGCCATAAATATTGTGTTGGAAAAAATTGAAGAAGAAGGTATTGGTAAAAGAAAAATAAATTACAAAATGCGTGATGCTGGCTTTAGCCGGCAGCGTTATTGGGGCGAACCTTTCCCCATTGTGTATCGCAACGGAATCGCTTTTGCGCTCGATGAAAAAGAGCTGCCGGTTAAGCTTCCTTATGTAGAAAACTATAAGCCCGGCCCCGAAGGTGAAGGACCACTGGCCAACATAAAAGATTGGGTAAATTTGGATGATGGCGATAAGCGCGAAACCAATACAATGCCCGGCTATGCAGGTTCTTCGTGGTACTTTCTTCGTTACATGGATCCACATAATGATAATGAATTTGCCAATAAAAAAATTACTGATTACTGGAACCAGGTGGATGTATATGTGGGCGGAACGGAGCACGCCGTTGGGCATTTATTATACAGCCGCATGTGGACGAAAGTTTTATATGATTTAGAATTGATCAGCTTTGATGAACCTTTTAAGAAGTTGGTGAATCAGGGGATGATTACTGGAAAATCTTATTTTGTAAGTGCATGCTTCTATGAACATGTTGATAAGAGATTAGCCTTAATGGCAATTCAATCACACCATTCCTTGAATTCATTCCCATCTATATTTTTACATAATAATCTTGAATATAAAAAGGTTGCAGGATCATACGATATGAGATTAAAGTATGTTCAAGATTACATGGATTCTGAAAATAGATTGCACAAAGAAATAATAAAGAAATATGAGGATTCGCAAAAAGATGACATAAATTTTGAAAGTATAGAATGGATATTTGAAAAATCTCCGTCAAACGAGGAATTTATTCAATCTAATATGTTAGTTGAAAAAATGTCCAAGTCAAAATACAATACGGTTAACCCAAATGATTTAATAGATAAATATGGCGCCGACACCTTCCGCATGTACGAAATGTTTCTGGGACCTGTAGAGCAAAGCAAACCGTGGGATACCAAAGGAATTGAAGGCGTGCATCGTTTTCTAAAAAAATTATGGCGTTTATTTTATGATGAACAAAAAGGAGCGATCTGGACATCTTCGGCTCCCTCTCCTTTAGAGAGGGCGGGGGGTGAGGCCTCTGCTGAAGAATTAAAAATTTTACACAAAGCCATAAAAAAAATAGAAGAAGATACTGAGCGATTTTCTTACAACACAGCCGTAAGCGCCTTCATGGTTTGTGTAAATGAACTAACAGATATAAAATGTAGTAAAAAAGAAATTCTTGAACCATTGCTGGTTCTTTTAACGCCTTATGCGCCGCACATAGCAGAAGAGCTGTATCATGCGCTGGGTAACACTTCCACTATTCTTGATGCTGCTTACCCAAAGATGGAAATACAATATTTAATTGAATCAGAAAAAGAATATCCTGTTTCAATTAACGGCAAAATGCGTACTACCATCAACATATCTTTAACTGCTTCGCAGGATGAAGTAGAGAAAATAGCTTTGCAAAACGAAGTAGTTCAAAAATGGATAGAAGGCAAAGTGCCAAAGAAAATAATTTTTGTAAAAAATAAAATGATCAATGTAGTGATATAGCCAAAGCCTTTATCCATAAGGCTTTGGTCAATTTATTACATTATTTACTTACATCGTTTAAAGCATCTGCCGATATTTCTTTCAGCATTTCTTTTACCGCAGCTTCTATCTGCTGGTCTTCGCCTTTTAGTATTTTACTGTAGTCATCCTGAACTAAAATATCAGGCTCCAGTTCATTATTTTCTAAAATTTTATTTTCTTTTAAGCCAACACTTGCAATCATTGGCACGCCAAAGATCATAGTCGGATCAATTTGGGTTTCCCACCACACCGCAGTTCCCGTACCGGGAACCGGCATGCCTATTAGCTTGCCAATGCCTTTTGTTTTGTATGCATACGGAAACATGTGTGCATCGCTGTAGTTCGCTTCATTCATTACCACACAGCTTGGCTTCCACCATTTGCCCTGCGGCTCACCGCCACCAGCGGGCTTTTCGCCATAGGGTTCGTAATAAATGTAATGTTTGCCTGCAAGAAAGGTTGACAAATCTTCATGAAGCCATCCGCCGCCATTATATCTCGTATCCACAATTAAGGCTTGTTTGGTTAAATTTTTTCCTAACACCTGGTCGTACACGCTGCGGTAGCTTTGGTCGTTCATTGATTGCACATGCACATAGCCCACTTTTCCACCGCTAAGTTTATCAACCATTGCCCGCATTTTATTTGTCCATCTTCTATACAGCAGATCGCTTTCCTGCTCGGGCTTCATCGGTTTTACCACTTCATCAAAGGTGGTTTTTGAAGATGGGTCGTACACAGTAAGCAACACATTCATATCAGCTTTTCTGTTTAAAAATATCGCCCAGTCTGTTGAATCATTTATTTCATTGCCATCAATTTTCATGATCGTTTGGCCCGCTCTTACTTTACTTTGCGCTTTATCCAGCGGGCCGCCGGCAATTACCTCCGTGACCTGTAAGCCTTTGCCAGCCTTCATTTCATTGTATAATAAACCAAGCGATGCAGTAACATCAGCGTTCTCTGTGTGGGGCCTGTAACGGCCGCCGGTGTGCGAAACATTGAGCTCGCCCAGCATTTCACTAAGCAATTCTTTAAAGTCGTAATTATCCGCAATGAAGGGCAGAAATTTCGCATACGTTTTTTTATACATCTCCCAATCCACTCCATGCATATTTGGGTCAAATAATTTTTTCTTTACCTGCCGCCAGGCATGGTTAAAAATATATTCTCTTTCCGCAGCAGCATCTACAATCATTTCACTATTAATAGTTACGGGCGTTACTTTTCCATCGGCAGTAGTTATCTGAGATAGTTTACCGTTAGAAAGAACAACAAGGGTTTTTCCATCTTTGCTCATATCCAGTGAAGCGTTGTCTGCGCCCAGCTTTGCAAGCGTTTTCAATTCGTGAGTCCTCGTATCTATTTCCCAAAGATCAAAGCCCTTTTCAAACTTTGCGGTAAAGTATAACTTATCGCCTTTAGGAGAAATTTTAAAACTGCTAAGGTTTATTGAGCTGCCCGTTAACCGGATCCTTCTTGTATCCAGATCTTTTAAATCCATCTTAAAAGGCTCCTTTATTTTTCTTGCCAATGTGGTGTCAGGCTTTTCTTTTTTATCCTTATCATCTTTATCATTCTTATCATCTTTATCATTCATCAAAGCATATTCATCTTTACTAAGTTGAAACTGGTCATACGTTTCTTTATCAAAAAACATAGCATAAATATCCGATTCACGCGCACCTTGTATGGCAAGAGGGCGCTTACCATTTCTATCAGTGATCCAAAGCAATGCCTTACCATTTAATGCCCATTGCATGCCTCCGCTGCCAAAGCCAGACTCAGTTACATCAGTACCTTTATCATTTTTATTTATGTCAAAAAGCATGATCTCATTGGCGCCATAATATCCTTTGCTATCCTGCGCGGCTATCCATTTGCTATCCGGGCTCCATTTATAATATTGGTCACCATCTGCATAAGAAAAGTTTTGCCCTTCGGGAATAATAGTGCGAGATGTTTTATTATCAAGATTATAAACCTTAAGTATATTTCTTTCTTCCAAATAAGCCACTTCTTTTCCATTTGGCGAAACCTCTGGCTGAAACTCATCTTTATCGGTTGCAACCACCGGCTGTGTATTTAATAAGGTAGATGTATAAAAATATTTTTCTTCCTTTCTTGTAATTGAAGTTTTCATAATATCCCAGCCTGTGCCTTCATGTTCTGCTGCATAATAAAGGCTTCTTCCATCGGGTGAAAATGTTACGCTTCTTTCCTGGAAAGGCGTGTTAGTTATTCGCTTTGTTGTATTGCCTTCCAGCGATGTTACGAATATTTCACCACGAAAAACAAATGCTATTTCCTTACCATTTGGTGATAACTCAAACTCAGTAGCGCCGCCGCTTACAGGCATTACCGTTTGCGTGTTGCTCTTGTTTTCAGAGTTGATAATTATGGCAACTTTTGCAGGAGCACCGCCAGGCTGCATGGTGTAAATTTCACCATCGTAAGTAAAGCAAAGTGTGTTATCATTTGCCCTGCTTAAAAAGCGAACAGGATTATTCTTAAACGAGGTTAGCTGTGTTTGGCTGTTATCATTTATGGATGATTCATATACATTTAAAGAACCACTTTTTTCATTTAAATAAAAATACTTTGTACTGTCCGAAGCAAACACAGGCTCACGGTCTTCGCCATTAAAGCTGGTTAATTTTTTATAAGAATCATTAGCAAAACTATACAGCCAGATATCTCTTGTAATAGATGAGGTATGATGCTTGCGCCATGGGTCTTCATAGCCTTTATTATCCTGAAAAATAATTTCGTTTCCTTTTGAATTGAAATGTGCATTTTCCATACCTGCATCGTTGATCATTACGCTGCGACCGCCAGCCACAGGCACTTCAAACAATTTTTTAAAAACTGTTGGCAAAGGGAAGCGTGCAGAGGAAGCAAGATCATTGCGGCCAGATGTAAATATTACTTTACTATCATCAGGCGAAAAATCGCAGGGGTAATCTATAGAAGAATTATAAGTGAGCCTTGTGGGCTCGCCGCCATCTGCATCTATCACAAAAACATCAAAGTTTCTAAAGCGGTCGCTGGCAAATGCAATCTTCTTTCCATCGTGGCTCCATACGGGCATAAAATCGTGCGCTTCGTGCAAGGTAAGCGGGTAGGCGGTTCCGCCTGATGATGCCACTTTATACAGATCGCCTTTAAAACTAAACACTATATTTTTTCCATCCGGAGAAATAGCGGGATAGCGCAGCCATAAGGGATTTTTTTGAGCAAAGATTTGAAAAGAAAAAACTATAGCAATAAAGAAAATTACGGCCTTATTCATAGAACTGTTTTGGTTTAAGAATAAACATTAATCTTGCAATTTATTAAATAAAGAAAGACAATGATTTTTGGTAAAAATAATTTACATGAGTGGCTGCAGCATTGCGATATAAGCTTTCATCCGGTTGTAAAATTTAACCCTGATAAGGAAAAAATGACAGTGCTTGATTTTACAATAAACAATAAGGCCTTACAAAAAATTGATATAAAAGATACCATAACATTCTGCAAGTACATAAATAATGTATTAGAAACTGCTGATGCAAAATTTGGCGTTGGCGGCTACAACGAATTACGAAGTATGTATTCGGCAAGTGACTTATTTGATGATAACAAAAATGAAGAACCAAGAAGGTTACATATAGGTTTCGATATTTGGGGCAAAGCCGGCACAGAAGTGTTTGCGCCTCTTGAAGCTTCGGTTCACAGCTTTGCGTTCAATGATAATTTTGGAGATTATGGAGCAACGATAATTCTTCAGCATCAATTTGAGCAAATAACTTTTTATACTTTATATGGCCATGTAAGCCTTGCAGATTTAAAAGGTTTGAAAAAAGGTAATCAAATTCAGGCAGGACAAGCGTTTGCTCATTTCGGCGTTCCGGAAGAAAATGGCCACTGGCCACCGCATTTACATTTTCAGATCATCAATGATATAGGAGAATATTCCGGCGATTATCCCGGCGTTTGTAGAGTAAGTGAAAAGGCAGCGTATTTAAGAAACTGTCCTGATCCGGAATTAATATTGAACTGGAAAAGCTATGTTTAATTGCTATTTCATTTTTAAATAAAGCAACCATTACCACCACTAAAACTACCGCTATATTCTTAACCATTCTTAAGAAAAGCTATGTATTTTATGTATTTAAGATATAATAATAAAAGTAAATACAAATGCCGCAAATTTTTGCTTACTATACCTTGTCCATATTTGTTAAACAAATCTTCGTACGCCAGTGGTTGCATACGTTCTTCTAAATTCCTTGGGTGTCCTTTCCTTTTTTTTCTTAAAAATTCTATTAAAATTTGAAATGTTATTGAACCCGCATTTGAAAGCAATTTCATTTATACTGTTGGTTGTGTCAATAAGCATGCGAGTTGCATGGCCCAACCTTACTTCATTTAATGTATCAATAAATGTCTTTCCTGTCCTTAATTTAAAAAAGCGGCTGAGTGATACTTCTGTCATGCCGGCAATCTTCGCAGCATTACCCAGTGTAACACTTTCATTAAAATTATTGTTTACATAATCCATTATTTTCTCAATTCTACGGCTATTATATGATGGCGCTTCCATCGTAAAACCTGTATTGGAAAGTGTAGTTATATTTCGAGAAGTAGAAAGATCATGAAGTACGGAGAGCAGTTCAAGTACCGAATCAAAGCCATGCTTTTGCGTAAGCTGCTTTAATCTTGGCATTGTGGATAAAATAGTTGCTTCAGAAAACAATATCCCTCGTGAAGATCGTTGTAATAAAGTTCTTATAAAGCTCATTTGATTACGCTGTAAAAATTTATCATCAAAGAGATCGCGGTGAAATTGTATAGTTATTTCATTAATGATCTTGCCTTTACACTCATGTGTAAACCAGCCATGCTGAAGGTTTGGTCCTACTAATACCAGTTCTATGTTTTTTATTTCCTCTACATGGTCGCCAATCACACGCCTGGCGCCCGCAGCATTTTGTATAAAGTTCAGTTCATATTCATCATGATGATGTAATGGAAAGTCAAACTCTTTTTTTTCTCTTGAAAAAATGGTAAAGCAATCATTTTGTGTAAGGGGAGTAATTTCCTTTAAAATTTTTTGAGTAAAACTCATAAGTAGTTATTTAATATATCGCTAAGATATATCAAAAAAGTATCACTTTTAAATATGTGTAATATTTTACACAATTCTCAGTAATTATTATGAAATAAAAATAAGGTGATTTTTTAAATTATAAAAATACAAATAAAAGATAAAATAGTATTAAAGCGTGGTATTAAATTTTCTAATTTTGCTAAATAAAAGCTTGAACCTATGAGAAAGAAAATTTCTTTACAATTACTAATCTTTTTTGTTTCATTATTTGCGTTTTTAAATGCATCTTCCCAAAACAGAACGATTACTGGTACGGTAACTAACGACAGAGGGGAAGTACTTCCCGGCGCTACTATTTCTTTAAGAAATACATCAATAAGTACTACCACAAATACGTTGGGCGTTTTTTCTATAGATGTTCCCGCAACTGCAAATACTCTTGTAGTAAGTTTTGTAAGCATGAAAACACAGCAGGTTGCTATAGGCAGAAGTACTGTTTTAAAAATCGCGTTAACCCCAATTGAAAACACATTGAATAATGTAGTGGTAATTGGCTATGGCACTCAAAGAAGGCAAGATGTAAATGGAGCAGTTTCATCTGTTACTGCAAAACAAATTGAAGACTTGCCCCAACCCAGCGTAGATCAAATGCTGCAGGGCAAAGCAGCAGGGATTACTGTTACACAAAACTCGGGTGAGCCCGGCAGTGCTACTTCTGTGCATATACGTGGCATCACTTCATTTGGGCAAAGTGAGCCTTTATATGTTATTGACGGAGTAGAGGTTCAGGGAAATGCTGGAGGAATGCAGCTTACACGCCCCGGTGGTGGCCAGGAAGAAACCAGTGTAAGCCCGCTGGCACTTTTGAATCCCAATGATATTGCATCTATAGATATATTAAAAGATGCATCCGCTACTGCAATTTATGGAAGCCGCGGTGCAAATGGAGTTGTTATTATAACTACCAAGCGCGGAAAAAGTGGTAATGCCACTGTAACCTATGATGCTTACATTGGCGATCAGCAGCAGGGAAAATTTTTAAATGTGATGAACCTGCAACAGTATGCGACTTTACAAAACAGTCTTGCAAAGGCCTATAATGTCAGCCCCAGAGTAGAGTTTTCCAATCCAGCCATTTTAGGCCCGGGAACTAACTGGCAAAAAGCTATCTTCAGAAATGCCATGGAACAAAGCCATAATATTTCTGTTGCAGGCGGCGCCAATAGGTCTGACTATTATGTTTCTGCTGGTTACTTTACGCAGGATGGTACTATTTTAGGCTATGATTTTAATCGTTACACGATACGTGCAAGTATAAATTCACAGGCAAAAGAGTGGCTGCGCATAGGTACATCATTTGGAGCGACCCGAAGCAATCAAAATGTTGGCTTAGGAAGTAACACCGGTATTATTTATAACGCTTTATTGGCAACACCAGATCAGGCTGTTTACAATGCTAATGGTTCTTTTGCAGGCCCAGCAATTACTCCGGATGGTACAAGAGAAGGTGGTCTTAATCCTGTTCAGCAGGCATTAAGCATCAGCAATACTTTATTAAGGAATGAGATAAATGGAAACGTTTAAGCAGAAATAAAATTTTTCAAAGATCTTACTTTAAGGTCGGAAGTTGACGGAGATTTTAACTGGTCGGATGCCCAAACCTTCAATCCATCTTATAGTTACGGAGCCACCGGCGTACCTGAAGCAGATTTTATAAGTAATCCAACTGCTACATTGAACAGGCTGGTTACAAACAGCACTTACTGGAGCTGGAAGGAATATTTTAATTATGCTCACACCTGGGGTAAGAGCAATTTAACTGCTTTGGCAGGCCGTGAAGTTTGGAACTCTACCTATGATCAGCTTCCACTTTCTGGCTCCGGCTTTGTTGCGGGCAATAATATTCAAAGTATTGCTTTAGCTAATAGCGTTGGTGCAAGTGTAAATGAGTTTAAGCAAAGCCAGGTAATGGAATCTTATCTTGCAAGGGCCATTTATACTTATAACAATAAGTATAGTATTACTGCCAACATTCGAAGTGATAGATCTTCCAACTTTGCAGCAGGTCACCAGACCGGATATTTTCCGGGTGCATCTGTATCATGGAGATTATCTGAAGAACCTTTTATGGCAAGCATTAAAAGTGTTGCTAACAATATAAAGATCAGGCTTGGTTACGGAACTACGGGTAACTCGAATGTTCCGGGTTATGCATACGGAGCATCATTACGCGCAGTGCCTGGCAATTTTGGAACAGGATTTATAATAAATAATGTTGCCAATCCAGGCCTTACCTGGGAAACTGCTATTCAAAAAGATGCAGGTTTAGATTTAAGCCTTATTAACCGTATAGATGTAACCTTCGATTACTACGATAAAACATCTAATCATTTCCTGTTTCAGCAACCTTTGCCTTATTTCCTTGTAGGAGGTCCTAATGAATATGGTGATAATCCTGCAGGTATTCAGCCACCATATATTAATGCGGGTGAGATTGAAAATAAAGGTTTTGAATTTTCTATTAACAGCAAAAATATTTCGAAGAAAGATTTTACATGGGTTTCAAACTTAACCTTTTCTCACTATACAAACAGGGTTAACTCACTTAATGGCGCACCCGCTATCAATCAATCCGTTAATCTCAGCTACATAAGTTTGCCTGCCACGAGTACAATTGTTGGCCAGCCTGTTGGTGAGTTTTATGGCTATAAAGTTGTTGGCGTTATAAAAAATGAAGCGCAGCTAAAGTATCTTTCTGCACATCCACAAAACGTTACTGGAACCCCGCAAGAGGTTACCAATGACCCTAACAATTCTAATTCTATTTGGCTTGGCGATTTGCAATACAAGGATACAAATGGCGATGGTAAAGTTGATGTGAATGACAGAGTTCCTTTAGGCAGTCCAAATCCTGATTTCACTTATGGTTTCACCAACACCTTTACTTATAAGGATTTTGATTTATCAATATTTATTTACGGATCGCACGGCGGTAAAATTCTGGATGCTTTGGAATATGAAACTGCAGGTTTATCAACGTTATATACAAATCAGTTAGCTTCTGCAGCCAATTACTGGACACCCAGTAATTCAAATTCAAATATTCCTGCTCCCCGTGCAGGTATAGGAAATCCAAATCTTGTAATGTCCGATCGCTTTTTGGAAAGCGCCTCATTTCTTCGCTTACAAAATGTTAGGTTAGGCTATACTTTGCCAGTTGAATGGGCGAAGCATGTTGCAATGACTGGCTTAAAAGTATATGTAAGTGGTCAAAACTTATTTGTAATTACAAATTATCCGGGTCTTGATCCTGAAGTGGGTTCTTTTAATCAAAACCCCACTTTACAAAATATTGATTTGGGAAGATATCCATCTCCAAGAATTTTCACATTTGGTATTAATGCACAGTTTTAATTAAGAAATTAATATGAAAAATTATATAAAATATATAGCAAGCTCAACAATATTGACAGCGGTTATATTTACCAGCTGTAAAAAAGATTTTTTTAACCGGCCACCTGAATCGGGAGTTACTGTTGGAAATTATTATCAAACAGCTGACCAGGTAAATGCAAGTACAAACGGTTTGTATGGAGCGGCATGGTTTGGATGGAATAATAAAGCAGGATGGGCCATCACAGAAATTACCAGCGGTAATGGGCGTTCCGGCTCATCCGATGTCGGCCCGTTTGGAAATCCTCCTGTTGCAAATGATAACTCAGAGCTTCTTGCAGCATGGGATTCTCCGTTTACAGTTATTGCACAATGCAATGGCATTCTTAATAATTTACCGGCTACTGTTCCTGCTTCTGTTCCTAAAAATGTGGTGAATAATGCTTTGGGAGAAGCGCATTTGATGAGAGGCGTGGCTTATTTTTATCTTGTCAGAGTTTTTGGAAATGTTCCTTTGGTAGAAAACCCATTACAGGATATTAGCAATTTCCAAAATGTTCCTACCAATCCTGTAACTGATGTGTATAGGTTTATAATTAATGACCTGAAATTTGCTGAGGCTAATTGCTATCAAAATGTAGCAGGCACGGGCCATGGCTCAAGCGGATCAGCATCGGCAATGCTTTCAAAAGTTTATCTGTATCAGCAGAATTATGATAGTGCAAGAATTGAAGCTATAAAAGTTATTAATAGTGGTGAGTTTACTCTTCTTCCAAATTTTGGCGATTTGTTTCGGACCATTAATAATAATAATAAAGAATCTATCCTTGCTATGCAGTGGATATATAATAATGGCTATGATTATGGTAATTCCATACAGGCATCGTGGGCCTATAGCAGCACAATTACAGGAACAGGTGATGGATATGGAGTTCTGGGGCCCACTATTGATTTGCAAAATGCGTTTAAAGAAGAAGGCGGCGATACAATCCGCAGGCATTACACTATTATGCTGCCAGGAAGTTATTACCCTGAATTGAACAAAGCAGGCGGTGGTTATACATTACCCGAAAATGCAAGCTCGCAAGGCACAGATGCTGAACCTAAAAAGTATGTGATTGGCACTCCTTCGGATCCTGATAATAATGGTAAAACAGCTTTCCAGGCTGCTGGCAATAATACCTATATTATGCGTTATGCTGATGTACTGCTTATAGCAGCAGAAGCCATTTTAGGAAAATCGGTAAATCCCGGTACAGGCCATGGAATACCCTTATCCGCATCTACTTCCGATCCTTCAGCCTTAATGTATTTTAACATGGTAAGAAACAGGGTTGGCGTTCCGTCTGTTACTTCTTTTACTTATCAGCAACTTCTTCTGGAAAGACGTCTGGAATTTGCTTTAGAGCAGGATTATTGGTTTGACTTATGTCGTATTGATGGATTTAATCCTCCAACACTTGCAGGAAATGGTGTGCTTACAGCTCCACATCCTGTTGCTGAAAGGATCATCGCAAATCAGGAAAGAGGAACTTATAATAATCCATATCCTGATACAACATCAATAAATTCAATTAAAATTTCTATAAGTGATGCTGATTTTCTTTTCAAAGTCCCTGTGGCAGAATCCAGCTCTGATCCAAACTTATTAAAGGCACCAGTTCCTTATACATTTCATTAAAAATTATTAATATGCTAAGCAAACAAATAAAAACACTATTCTATACAATCTTTGGTTTACTGTTATTTGGTTTAATTTCCTGCAAAAAAGAAAACAGTACAGGATTTACGGCAGGTAAAGGTGCGCCCACTATTACATCTGTTCATACGCTAAGTAAAACACTTACTGATACAATTGTTTCCCAGGTACAGACTTATGATACTATTGGAAATACTACAACTGTAACAGATTCTAATTTTACTCATCAGTCAGTTACCGGCTTTGATTCTACAACAGTTACCGGTAACAAAGGGCAATACTATGTAATTTATGGTACAAACCTGGGCAGCGCAACCACTGTAATGTTCAACGGAGTTTCTGTTTATTTTAATCGTGCATTAATTTCAGATCATTCCATTGTTGTTCTCATTCCGCTGAACATTCCAACTTTTGGAGATTCTGCAACAAATAAACTTACTGTTATTACTTTACACGGTACTGCTACTTATAATTTTACAGTATTAACGCCACCGCCAACCATAGCAACTATTTCAGATTATGATTTTTGGGCTGGTTCTCAGATTACATTTACCGGCGTTGGCTTTGCAAGTGTAAATTCAGTAGGCTTAACGGGCACAACAGATACATGCAGTATTATTAGCAAAACTGATGCGCAGATAGTGATTCAATTTCCATCAACAATGGTTGACAGAACTAATCTTGTATTTTCTTACATCTCCCAGGGAAGCACTGTTAAAGTAACAACCACACAAGAATTTAATGATCTTGATAATGCGTACAATATTTTTGCTTTCAACAATTTTCAAAATGGCTGGCAGGATGCTTCATGGCAAAGCCCATCCGGAGTAGCCACTGGTGTATCCCATTCCTATGGTGGCACTGCATCTGCGGAAGCTTCTTACCCTGCAGGAGGCTGGAAAATAGAAGGCTGGGCTAACTGGTATCCGAGTTTTGGTTTTGATGGAAGTTATAAATATCTTACGTTTTGGGTTAAAGGCGGAACAGCAAATCACACACTTGTTTTAGTAGGCGATAAAATAGCCGGTGGTTATTCTCAAAATACTTCAGCACCTGCGATACAGCAGATCTCTGTTCCCGCTGGTGTTTGGACTTATTATAAAATTCCGCTTGGTACAGCAGCTAATGAACTTAATTACTGGGCAAATGGAACACCGGCACAGCAGTTAGGATTTTTCTTGCAAGGACAAACCGGCGATGTGGATGAAACAATGTACTTTGATGAAGTAGCATTCTTAAAATAAAAAAATTAATGTTGATAATGAACCGGTTCATATATTTAATGAACCGGTTTTTTTTAATGTTACCTGAGCTTATAAAGTGATAAACAAAAATTATGAAAAGAAGTTTTTTATTACCATTCCTTGTTTGCCTCTGCTTTCAAAAGGGTAAAGCTCAATCGTCTTTTGTTTCAGTTAAGCAAAGTAGGTTTTATACAGCCGGCCATCCTTATTATTTTGTAGGTACTAACTATTGGTATGGTGGTTTGCTTGCTCTTCAAAAAGATAAACAAAGAGGTATAGATCGTTTGCGCAAAGAGCTTGATTTCCTGCAATTGAATGGAATAAAAAATGTTCGCGTTCTCGCCGGTTCAGAAGGCGAAGGTCTGATAAATGGTGTTTTTCGTGTGGGCCCGGCTTTACAAACTGCAGAAGGTGTTTTTGATCCTGATTTTTTGAATGGACTTGATGAATTGTTATATGAATTAGGAAAACGAAAAATGACTGCAGTTATTTATCTGAGTAATAACTGGAATTGGAGTGGCGGCTTTCTTCAATACTTAAAATGGAATGGCGAAATTCCAGATTCATTTTTTGAAGAAAATATTTCATGGAACGAAACAGGGAAATATACAAGTAAGTTTTATAGCTGTAAAGTAGCGGTTTTTACTTTATCATTAAAAGATAAAAATCAGGTGCCAATTCCCGTTATCCTTCGCCTCTTTCATGAGTTAAATGGCAACTGGTTCTGGTGGGGGAAAGATCATTGTACTCCAGAAGATTTCAAAAAGCTTTGGCAGTTCACCATTTCTTATTTAAGAGATACAAAAAATGTTCACCAGCTTTTATATGCTTATAACACCGATAAGTTTTTTTCTAAAGAAGAATATCTTTTAAAATATCCCGGTGATGAATACGTGGATGTTCTTGGCTTTGATATTTATCAAAGAAATAAGGGTGATGAAGGCAATAATGAATTTATAAAAAATGCAGATACTATGCTCACAATGATTGATGATATTGCGTTTGAAAGAAATAAAATTCCTGCGCTTACAGAGTTTGGCTTTGTACAGCTACCAGATAGCACATGGTTCACCAATGTTTTATTAAAAGCTTTTGACCATCATAAAATATCTTATGCACTTGCATGGCGAAATGCTGGCTATAAGCCCTCCGGCGAAGTTGAATATTATCTACCTTTTAAAGGCAATCCGGTAGCAAATGATTTTATAAAGTTTTACAATGATCCTACAACATTATTTCAAAAAGAGGTAACAAAGCAATATTTATATAAATGAAATTACATGTTATAGATATTGCAATCATTATTTCATATCTCATAATGATGCTGATGCTGGGTTGGTTTCTGCGTAAGAAAGCAAGGCAAAATAACGAGAGCTATTTAATGGGAGGGAAGTCGCTGCCCTGGTATTTACTTGGCCTTAGCGACGCATCGGATATGTTTGATATCAGCGGCACCATGTGGATGGTTTCATTATGTTTTGTTTACGGTTTAAAAAGCATTTGGATACCGTGGCTTTGGCCGGTTTTCAACCAGGTTTTTAACATGATGTATCTTGCTAAATGGCTGCGCCGCTCTAACGCAAATACAGGCGCAGAGTGGCTGGCAACAAGGTTTGGGCTAAAGGGAAAAGGTGTAACAGGCTCGCATAATATCATTGTAGCATTCGCATTAATTGCCTGCCTTGGCTTTCTTGCTTATGGCTTTATTGGCCTCGGAAAGTTTATTGAAATATTTGTTCCGTGGTCATTAATTCAGCCTCATCTGCCTTTTACAATAGCGCCTCAGTATGTTGCACATTTTTATGGAATCATCTTTACATTATTTGCAATGTTCTACTCTATACTTGGAGGCATGAGAAGTATTGTGCTCGGCGATTTTATTAAGTATATTATAATGACTATTGGCTGTATAGCTATTGCAATTATTGCCATGATGCATTTGCACAGTTCATCATTCCATGCGCCTTCAGGATGGAGCAATCCTTTATTTGGCTGGCACTTAAACCTTGACTGGTCGCACATTGTAGCCGATGCTAATAAAAAAATTGCGGATGAT
Source organism: Phormidesmis sp. (assembly GCA_965277365.1). Taxonomy (GTDB): domain Bacteria; phylum Cyanobacteriota; class Cyanobacteriia; order Leptolyngbyales; family Leptolyngbyaceae; genus Phormidesmis_A. The sequence continues at coordinate 1,721,044 of CBDICO010000013.1, forward strand.
GGTTATAGTTTATTCGGATTTTTTTTTATGATGATGCTGTTTAAAGGAGTGTTTGCAAGCCTTGCAGGACCTGCCCCCAATTACGATATGCAAAAAGTATTATCAACCAGGTCTCCGAAAGAAGCTTCCAAGATGACGGGTTTTGTTTCCATTGTTCTTTTACCAATAAGATATTTAATGGTAATTGGCTTAACAGTGCTTGCATTATTATATTACAATCAATTGAACCTGTCTGATGGAACGGGCCATACAGATTTTGAAAGAATATTGCCCGGCACCATCAATACTTTTTTGCCTGTTGGTATTTTAGGGTTAGTGCTTACGGGTTTATTGGGTGCTTTTATGGGAACATTCTCGGGCACTATGAATGCAGCACAGGCTTACATTGTAAACGATATTTATTTAAAATATATTAACCCAAATGCGCCCAACAAAAAAGTGATTTACATGAATTACATCACAGGCGTGGTAGTTGTTATTATTGGTGTGGTATTAGGTTTTTTTACAAAGGATGTAAACAGCATTTTGCAATGGATTGTGTCAGGATTGTATGGAGGCTACATTGCAGCAAACGTCTTTAAATGGTACTGGTGGCGTTTTAATGCCAGCGGATTTTTCTGGGGAATGCTTGCGGGCATTGCCGGGGCATTAGTGTTTTCAAGGTTTTTTGAAGGTGTTCAATTCTTATATTATTTTCCTCTGCTATTTCTTATATCAATTATTGGTTGCCTTGCCGGCACCTACGCTGCGCCTCCAACGGACACGGCAGTGCTTAAAAACTTTTATAAAATAGTGCGGCCATGGGGCTTCTGGAAGCCCATTCATGCAATGGTTGTAAACGATGATCCGGGGTTTGTAGCCAACAAAAGATTTAAGCTGGATATGTTTAATGTAGCGTTGGGAATCATTGCGCAGCTATGCCTTACCCTACTTCCTATGTACGTTGTATTGTGGATGAAGCTGCCATTGCTGGTTACTATAATTTTGCTGGCTGTCATTATTTTTATTCTTAAGAAAACATGGTGGAATAAATTAGAAAACTAAAATTATCAAAAGACTTAAATTGTTTTATGAGTAGATATTTTCAAAGCAGATTTAAATTTTTAGAGAAGTCTTATAGTGAGCTCATTGCCCGCAAAAACAGTGCTGTACAGTCTTTCAATGGCGTTTATGAAAAATATGAATATGCAGTTTTTACCGCTGCTCATGCACCATTGCAGTGGAGATATGATTTTAATGAAACCGCCAATCCATATCTTATGGAACGCTTTGGCATTAATGCCATATTCAATTCCGGTGCTATAAAATTTAATAATAAATACATTCTTATTCCAAGAGTTGAAGGTGTGGACCGGAAATCTTTTTTTGCGATAGCAGAAAGTGATAACGGTATTGACAATTTTACTTTTTGGGAATATCCTGTTACCATTCCATCCAATGAAGATGAAGTAAACATTTATGATATGCGCCTGGTACAGCACCAGGATGGCTGGATATATGGATTGTTTTGCACAGAAAGAAGAGATGCATCTGCACCTGATGGCGATCAGTCATCAGCAATAGCGCAATGCGGTATTGTTAGAACAAAAGATTTGCTGGCGTGGCATCGGTTACCAGATCTTAAAACACCATCACCGCAACAAAGAAATGTAGTATTGCACCCTGAATTTTATAATGGTAAATATGCTTTTTATACACGACCGCAGGATAGTTTTATAGAAGCCGGAAGTGGCGGTGGTATTGGCTTTGGGGTTTGCGATGATATAACCAATGCTATAATTACGAAAGAAATCGTAATTGATAAAAGAAGGTACCATACAGTGTATGAAGCCAAAAACGGTATGGGGCCAGCGCCTATAAAAACGGCCAAAGGATGGCTGCATCTTGCGCATGGTGTAAGAGATACGGCTGCCGGCTTGCGATATGTTTTATATATGTTTATGACTTCACTTGATGACATCACTAAAGTAATTCATAAGCCGGGCGGCTATTTTATGGCTCCTGAAGGCGAGGAAAGAACAGGTGATGTATCTAATGTCGTTTTTAGCAATGGATGGATCGCTGATGAAAATGGAAACGTTTTTATTTATTATGCTTCGTCCGATTTGAGAACTCATGTGGCAACCACAACAATTAATAAGCTGCTTGATTATGTGGTCAATACTCCCGAAGATGGCTTCTCTTCACAAGAGTCGGTTCATGCAATTAAAAACCTGATTGATAAAAATAAAGAACAGGATAATAGTAATAATGATGGCTATGCATACACTAAAAATGCTGAATATGCTAATATCAAAAAATGATTGATGAAAGAATATTAATAGCATTAAATGAGTATCAAATAGAAATGGGGCAGGAGCTTTTTTCTATACTTGATTATTGGCTGAAACATACGATTGACAATGGTTTCGGAGGATTCTATGGCAATATTAATAATGAAAATAAGATTGATAAAACTGCACTAAAGGGATCTGTTTTGAACAGCAGGATATTATGGGCATTCTCATGCGCTTATAATCTTACAAACAATAATAATTATCTGCAGGCTGCACTAAGAGCATTCACTTATATAAAAGAGAAATTTATTGATAAGCAGTATGGTGGTGTGTATTGGTCTGTTGATTATAAAGGCAACAAACTGGATACAAAGAAACAGGTGTACGCCTTATCTTTTGCTATCTATGGCTTAAGCGAATTTTTTATAGCAAGTAAAAATGAAGAAGCAATACAATTTGCGATTGAATTATACAGGCTAATAATCGTGCATAGTTATGATAATATAAACGGCGGATACATTGAGGCATTAACAGAAGACTGGGCGGATATAAATGATTTGCGATTGAGTGAAAAGGATGCTAATGAAAAAAAATCAATGAACACGCATTTGCATGTTCTCGAAGGTTTTGCTAATCTATATCGTGTATGGCCAGACGAAGCTTTAAAGCAAAGAATAAAAGCATTGATCAACAATTTTTCAGATCATATTATTGATAAAAAAAATAATCATCTGATTTTATTTTTTGATGAAAAATGGAATGCAAAATCATCCATAATTTCTTATGGGCATGATGCTGAAGCTGCATGGCTGATACAAGAGGCTGCAGAAATCATCTATGATAATAATTTTATTGAAAAAATAAAATTATTATCAGTTGTCCTTGCAAATGCAGCAGCAAAGGGGCTTGACAAAGATGGCGGACTTTGGTACGAAGTTGAGAATGATCACCTGATAAAAGAAAAACACTGGTGGCCTCAGGCCGAAGCAATGATTGGATTTTTTAATGCATGGCAGATAACAGGTGATGAAAGTTATCTAAAAAAATCATTAGCTAACTGGAACTTTACAAAACAATTTATTCTTGATAAGAAGAACGGCGAATGGTTTTGGGGGGTAAAAGAAAATTATGATATAATGAATGAAGATAAAGTGGGTTTATGGAAATGCCCGTATCATAACAGCAGAGCTTGCATTGAAATAATAAGAAGAATAAACGATATCCGGCTGTTGGGGTAACAGGTTCATTTTCATTCAGGCAAAACGCCGTTAATTGTGAATAAAAAGGAAAAAAGGAATGCGGGGTCAATAATATCGTTTACAAAGATGTGAGAGGTTAATGTCTACGGTAGTTTAATCTGCCGGTAATTTAATCTCTCTTTTTTTACCTGAGTTATTTGTAATTACAATACTTTTCATTTTTGAATCTACCAATAAAAATCGTGCTGACTGCGATAGAAAGGAGGAGCCATAAAAAAATTCCTGTTTTTGAATAGTGCCATTTTGATAGGCAATAATTGCATACATATCATCTGGTAAAATGGAGATGTGATCCACTTTTCTTTTTAGCTTAAAGACTTTTAATGCATCCTTATTTTGACTGGCAGCTAACATCAAATCGCCTTTATTATCCATGAATTTTACAAGCGCTTTACCGTTTCCCGGAACATAAAATCCGCTTTGCAAAATTGACATCGGCTTAAAGTTTCCCTTTCCGTCTCCTTTCAGTATTAATCCGTTTAGAGCATCATAACGGCCAACCGAAACTTCGGTGCCATAGTCATTACCATTTATGGCAACATCCAGATTGCCATCTCCATCGAAATCCTCCACTTCCATTCCGTTCAACACAGAAACTTGTGCCTCTTTAGGTAAAGGAATCATGGTGAACTTTCCATTTCCTTCATTTCTCAAATAACAAGATTGAAGATAATTAGCCTTTAGCCTTAAAGACATTTTAAACTGCTCGGGCGATAAAATATCCTGCATAGTGGCACTGGCATAAGATTTATAATCAGGAAATTTTTTCTTCAAAATTACAAGCTGCTTCATCATATCATCTCTTGTAAAAAGAGGAAACTCTTTTTTCTCACCATTTTTATCGGGCAAATAAAGAGAGGTAATAGCATCGTAGGTTCCGTTTTTATCATAGTCATTTGCTGTTATGTAAATAGGAAATGAATCGCTTGCATTAAGAATAGAATTTAAACCGAGATTACCTACGATGTAGTCCATCCTCCCTGTATGCCTGAAATCGCCTGCAACTATCGTGTTCCACCAGCCGGATTTAGTATTAATACCGGTATTAACCTTTTTAAATTTTCCATTTATGTTCTTTAAAAAAGTAACCGGCATCCATTCTCCTGCAAGTATTAGATCGGTTTGGCCGTCGTTATCAAAATCTGTGAAGAGCGCATCGCACACCATGCCGATATTCTTTAAATCAGGTGCTACTTCATTGGTAACATCAGTAAATTTTACAATGCCGTTTTTTGTATCATTTCTAAAAATAAAACTGCTAACGGGCTTCGGATAATTCCAGGGATCAACTCTTCCGGAAACAAACAGGTCTATTTTACCATCATGATTATAGTCAAATGCTCTTACACAAAGTTTACTGGTGTAATTCTGTGGAAGCGCAAAGGAATCCATACTAAAATTTCCATTGCCCTGATTTATATATAATCTGTCCTCATAATTTTTGCTTCCCGGCCCAAACTGGTATCCACCGCTTGAAATATAGATATCTGGCTTGCCATCACCATTAGCATCAAAGATCAGTATGCCTTCATCTTTAACATTCTCATCGCTGTTGCCGTTAGCTTTATAAAGAATTTTTTGAATGAAATGCCCGTCTTTCTGTTGTAAAAAAATGGCTGCGCTATTAGAGCCGTTACCACCCATAACTAAATCGTCCAGACCGTTACCATCAATGTCGGCGCTTGCAGCTGCAGGGCAGTATTCCGAAAACTTGTGCGGTAACATTAATTGAATATGAAAGTCAACAAAATCAAAATCGCTATGCTTATAATTTATATTTTCTGATTGTGTAACATCATTGAATAATGCGTTTTTATCAACCAGCTCGTGATCGTAGAATGATACTTCATTGGCATTGGCAATGTTTACAGTAATCACCTGGTTAGCTTTCACGCTTCTTATCGTTTGCTGCTTACCGTTATACCACTTTATTACTACTGAATCAACAAGGCTGATTTTACCAAGGCCAAAGTGAGCCATTTCCTCATCGGAAGAAAGATAGCCACGATATGGATTGTTTTCATAAGATTGCAGCTTTCCATGGTTATAATAAATAGTAGCTACCGCCCCAATACCATTTATGTTATTTTTTCCTCCATTAAATTTTATTCTCAAGAAATGCGCATTGGCCGAATCTTTATCACGAGATGTATTTCTGTATAATAAAGCTTCGTCATTAATGTTGCTGATCACTACATCCATTGCGCCATCATTATCAAAATCTGCATACGCAGCTCCGCTGGAATATGTAGGTATATCAAACCCCCAGTCGGAAGTTACATTTTTAAATGTGAGATCACCTTTATTGTGAAAGGCATAATTATGCAATTTGATCTGTGGCACTTGCTGCAATAATGCCATTGAGCCGGTCAATCCATTTGAAGACTTGCGGTAATCTGCAAAATCATGATCTGAAATATCACGGGGAAAACCATTAGTTATAATTACATCCCGGTAACTGTCGTTATCAAAATCCATTACTACCGGGCACCAGCTCCAATCAGTTTGGGCTATTCCACTCATAAAACCAATATCGCTGAAAGCAGGCTGCCCTATAGAATCATTATCCAGCGTTACAGGGCCCTGGTTAAGTTGTAAGATGTTGCGGACATATTGATATTGGTATCCAAATTTTTCAAAATTTTGATAGGTTTGGTAACTGTTTCCGCCCAACATCATTTTTTTGCGGTAATTGTCTTCAGGGTTCATGTCAAGCTCTACAACATCCGGCAGGCCATCGTTATTAATATCAACAACATCCTGCCCCATGGAATTTAAGGAAGTATGTTTAAAATACTCTTTCGTTCTGTTGGTAAATGTTCCATCATGATTATTTATATAAAGAATATTGCTTGATATAAAGTCATCTGAAACGTAAATGTCTTTCCAGCCATCGTTGTTAATATCGCAAATTGTAGCCGAATGACCGTACCCCTCAAATTTCATCCCAGCCTGTGCAGACACATCATGAAACACAGGATGCCGTAGCGTGCTGTCCCAATCGTTTCTGTAAAGCCTGCCGATACTGGGAGCTGTATTACCGCTATTACGGTGGATGAAGTCAGAAGGATTGGTTCCATTAGAAGCTTCATTTACCGTGAGATACATATCTAAGTCCCCGTCATTATCATAATCAAAAAAACTTGCCATGGTAGATTGTACGTGAATGTCAAGTCCATATTCCGCAGCCATATCTTTGAAATGCGGAATACCATCTTTATCCACTCCCTGATTAACATAAAGAATGTTTCGTCTTTTCAAAGAGTCTTTAGAAATTGTATTACAGATATAAATATCCATAAGACCATCATTGTTTATATCAATAACTGATATTCCTCTCTCCCATCTGCCCAAGCCTGCTACGCCTGCTTTGGCTGTAATATCTTCAAATTTAAAATTTCCTTTATTCATATATAGCTTACCGGGCACCATGTTGCCTGCGAAATAAATGTCCTGCAAGCCATCATTGTTAAAATCGCCTATACCAACTCCCCCTCCATTATAGATGTTCACTACATCAAATGGGTTTATAGAATCGTTTTCAACGATTTTATTATTAAAAGTGATTGAGGAATGGTTTGAGGAAATTTGTTGAAACAGCGTATTCTTGCTTTTGCAGGCACCGAAAAATAATAATGCGAGGTAAAAAATATTGAAATGTAGCTTACTCATGTTATGCAATTATTAAAGATAAATTTCCCGCTTATTCATTGACTAATGTATGTTAATACTTTTTTAACCTCCTCCGGATATGTGGCTATGTGATGCGTATGAACAAAAAACGGTATTGACGTTCTATCGGCTAGCTGCACGGAAATACCTTTAGAAGGTAAAGCCGGCATGTGACAGCCTATACAATTTGCATTTAAAGCCGTAACAGGTATTTTATTAAGCATCTTGCAACTAACATGGTCTGATGTATTATGACACTGCAGGCATTTTTGTGCATACAACTTTTCATTTCCCCTACTATTTACATGCGTATCGTGGCAGGTTGCACAATCCATCTGACTATTGATAAAACATTGGCTACTTTCCACAAGTTGCACTTGTTTGCCATGCACATCCAGGTGATTAGTATCAATACTCTGGTACCATTCAGGCACTTTAAACTTTGCAAAACTGTCTCCAGGCAAAAATTCAAAGGTGGAGCGCAAAAGGGACGTTGAGATTCCTGAATGGCATATAGCACACATCCTTATTTTCTGTGTTCTGTTTAAAGAACTATAAGTGGTTATAAAGCGAGGCGTTGTAACCTCAGGATTATGAGTTTGAAAATATACATGTTGCTTTGCCGGGCCGTGACAACGTTCGCAGTCAATAGAATATACCAGTGTATTTTTATCAAATTGTTCGCCGGCGGCCAATTCTGCAGATTTTCCAGGTAAGTCATCAATATAGGAAGCATGGCATTCTAAGCATTGTTTGCCAATAGATCGGGAGCGGCCATAATTTAAAAAATTAAATAAATAACCCGGGCTGGTTGACCAAATATGTTGTTGCCCAAAAGAAGAAAGTGGTAACTGATACAACTCATTTCCTTGCCAATATAAATAGCTCTCGCCCTTAACTCCTCCTAAAACAATATCGAAACGGTACCTTTTCTTTATTTTCCCGTTTAAATAATAGGTTTGGAAAAGGCCGCTATCAAGCTTTTCCATAACAACTTTTTGAGAATCGCTGACAGTAAAAGAATTAAAGCCATTGGCAAAACTTCCTTTCACAGTATTGCTATTTGCCTGAAGAGATGCTATATGGTGAGCAGTATGTAAGTAAGAATTATAGATATTACTATGGCAATTGATGCAGGCAGTTGAGCCAGCGTATAAGCTACGCCTCGAATCGCCAATATGGTTGCGATCCTTACAATTTAAGTTAAAACAAATAACTAATGTGGCGCAAAGGCAGGTAATAATAACTGTTTTTTTCACAACAGCCTTTTATTTATATTTTGGCAAATGAATCAGTTATGAATAAATTACTAAACAGGATTTATACTGAATAAAACATATACTAATATAAATAAATTCTTTTTAGTAGAAAGGGCTCTCTTAAATTAAGAAAGCCCTCAATAATAAAATAATTTATATAAAACTAATATCCTGGATTCTGCGTTAAATTTGGATTAAGTCCTCTTGCAGACTGAGGAATAGGTAATACTTCACGTTGTATCGTTAAGGCTGTATTATACAAACCATGAGTTTTTCCATCATGTGTTGGGCCGGGCGCCGGATTAGGAATGGGGTTATAGCTATTAGGTTGGGTACCATACGCGTTATTAATAAAATCTATAGCCACCTGATTCCCAGCTCTTACGAGGTCGTAGAATAAAGAATATTCTCCTGTAAGCTCGTGCCTGTACTCACTAAGCACCATTTGGAGAGGGTCTGTTATGGGCACACCTGGTGTTCCATCCCATCTGGCGCTATCTTGCATTACAGCCGGGGCTTTATCAACTCCTCCCCATGCCCTGTCCCTAACTAATTTTAGATCAGCCATTGCCCCGGGTATATCTCCGGTACGTACTTTACACTCAGCCCTATCCAGCAAAATTTCTGCATAGCGTAATAATATCTGATTTTGTGAACCAAAAATATGTGAAGGCCCGTTACCTCCGGTAAGATTTGGATCCCTCCATTTTTTTGAGCACACATACCCTGTGCGCGTAGTCTGATCCTGACCATACCATGGGTCTGTTAACTTTCCACAGGTATTTATAATCTTTCCATCAGGGCCAACAAAATGAGGATCAGGAGTTGTTTGATTGAATTTACTCACCACCTTAGGATAACCTTTTATGCCACCCCATGCTGCAATAATACCAGGGCTTACCAGAGAATCACCGGGTCCAACAATTGTGGCATACTTTCTCAGATCACCTTGCTGGTAAGAAGACCAAAGGCCAGGATTTCCGTAATCATATCCTTCATCTGTAATTTCCTGTGGCCAGCTAAAATCATCTATCCAGGCTATTTCGCCACCGGGAGGCTGCCAGCTTCCATCCCAGCTTTGGGAGCCTCCGGCTGGAAGCTCAAATTGCACCTCGAAAAGAGATTCATCATTATTTTGGTGATTGAATTCATGCACATCTATGAAGTTGGGCATTAAATGGTAATTGTTTGTTAGCTCAGGGTTATTAAAGGCTGTTAAGGCAGCTGTATAATTTTTCAACCACATTTGTGCAGCGCCTTCATATCCATATGCTGCCCCCTTTGTAGCTCTTCCTAAATCAGCAGGTGCAAGCGCAGTTTTGGATAACAATAATTTTTCCGCTTGTTGCATATCCGATGCTACCTGCATGAACACAGAATCCTGCGGAGACCTTGGCCTTAATCCAAGGTTAGGTACCGTTAAATTTGTATCTATTTCTAACGGCACACCACCAAAAGAGCTGGCGAGATAATAGAAGGTCATTCCGCGCATATAAAAAGCTTCTCCTCTTAAACGATTAGCTAAGTCTGGTGCGAGTATACCTTTGCCCTCAGCACTGGTAATTATCCCAAACGCAGAGTTAGCCCTTGCAATGCCAATATATGCATTATTCCATAATGAGGGAAGCTGTCCGAACGTTGCCGGAATGGAGTAATTATTCCAAACCACATCACCTCCAAAATTAAACCAGTCATGTGTTTCAAAGTTGGAAAAGTACCATAGGGACTTTTTTAGAAGATCGCTATTTTGATAGGTATCGTAAATACTATTTACCAAAGATACAACATCAGATGATTTCTGGAAGGTGGCTTCAGGAGTTGATTGGAAACTATTAGTTTGCTCCAGAAAACTCTTTTTACAAGCAAATGCGATGAGCAACATGCATAATGCAATAATTCCAATACTTTTTTTATTTAATTTCATAAAATTTAATTCTAAAATTTCATTAAAAGATAAGATTTACTCCTATTGTGTAATACCTCGATGATGGATATGCCCCATTATCAAGACCATTCTGTGTAGCATTTCCATTTTGTAAGCCTATTTCAGGATCCAACCCGGTATATTTTGTAATAGTGAAGAGGTTTTGACTTGATATGTAGAACCGCACTTTTGAAATCAATGCTCTTTTCAATATCTCGGATTGAACAGTATATCCTATGGTAACATTCTTTAATTTCAGGAAGCTTCCATCTTCAATCCAGGTGCTTGATGGCACATCGTCGCCAATTGCATCATCGTTATAAGAAGCTTTCGCATACCGGTTTGATGGATTTGTAGGAGTCCAGCGATTTTTATAATAAGTCTCGCTTACGTTGTCAACGCCGGTAAAGCCACGATTTTGAAAGCTTTCAAGAGCACTTTCCGTATAATTATCTATTTTATTTCCATAAACTCCGTAAAAATAAAAGTTGAAATCCCATGATTTGTAGCTACCATCCAAATTCAAGCCTCCATAAAATTTAGGCTGTGGGCTGCCCAGCGCCACCACGTCCGAAGCATTAACCACACCGTCCCCATTAGTATCTGCAAAATATCTGTCCCCTGGTTTATTGGTTGGTTTTTGATAATATGAGTTTGCAGAGTTCTTTGCAGTGGCAGCGGCATTTAAGGCATCAATCTGAGCCTGGCTTTGGAAAATGCCAAGTGTTTTATACCCGTAAAATTCCCCAACTGGGGCGCCTACATAAGACCGGGAAAATTCACTCCACCCAATTCCTGATAAAACAACACCTCCGAAATTAGACACGTAGTCGGTCCCTGAGGTTATGCTGGTAAGCGTGTTTTTATTTGTTGTTAACGTCAACGCCACTCCATACTGAAAAATACCCTTAATTGAATTATTATAATTTAGAGCAAATTCTAACCCTGTATTCTCCATGCTGCCGACATTCCGCGTTAAGTAATTATAACCCGTTTGTGCAGGCGCAGCAAGCGTCAGCAGAAAATCCTTAGATCTTCTTTTGTACCAATCAACTGTAAGATTAAGATGCCCTTGTAGAAATGCAGCATCAAGACCAATATCTGTAATGTAGTCTGTTTCCCACTTAAGTTTAGAGTTGGCGGGTTGGGTTTGAGCATACCCGGTTTGATATATTTTATTAAAAGGATACCCAAGATTACTTACCCCATTACCTGGAGCTGAAGCTGCACTAAGTCCTGTAGAGTAAAGCGCTTCATATCCAAATGGAGCTATAGAACCCTGGTTCCCTATTTCGCCATAACTTCCTCTTAATTTTAGGTCTGATAACCATGACGCATTTTGCATAAATGATTCCTGCTTCACCCGCCACGCAACTGCACCTGATGGGAAGGTGCCGTATTGATGACCGGTATCAAATTTCGAAGAACCATCTCTTCTTATAGTGCCGGTTAATATATATTTATCTGCAAAATTATAGTTTAGCCTGGCAAACTCTGATGCCAGAGAAGTTACGATTTGCCCATTGCCATTTGCATCATAAGTGAGATTGGAAAGTTGCGCAATGTCCCGAATAATAGTATTTGGCGGAATTCCACTTACGCCTTCCAAAGTATTGGTGTTTTTTTGCGCCGACACACCTGCTACAAAATTAATAGTGTGCAAGCCAAACGTTTTATCGTAGGCTAAAGTGTTCTCCCAAAGCCACTCAAACGTATTGTTCTGATGAAAAGAATAAAACGGTTTAGTAGTTGGTCCGCCAAGATTATACTGATCATTTAGCCGGTTATCCTGCGGCTGATCGTAAGATCCGGTATAGTAACTGGTATTTATACCGGCATTGGTTTTCAACTTTAGCCCGCTAAAAATGGTAGCTTCTAAAGAGCTACTTGCTAAAAGATAGTTTGTTATATTGCTATACTTATTGGTCTCGAGGCTATAAACAGGATTACCAAATTTTGCCACAAAGGTAACGTTAGGGTTATAAAAACCGTAATTACCATTAGCATCCTTTATTTGGCTGGTAATTTTATTGCCGCTGTCAAGAGTCGGGGGAAGAATTGCTAATTGTACTAGTCCATTGTAACCAGTTCCGAAAGGAACATTAGATTTTTGATATGTGTATTTAGCGCTTGTTGAAGATCTCAACCATTTTGTAGGCGTATAATCCATGTTTAGCCCAAGAACTAACCTATTGAAAAAAGAACCTAAAACAATACCTTTTTGATCATAATAACCAAGTGAAAAAGCCGATTGCACTTTATCGTTTCCTCCCCGAATACCAAGGCTATAATTTTGCGTTAGGCCCGAACGATATAAGGCATTTTGCCAGTCAGCATTTGTAAGCTGAGACGGGGTGCGCCATACATTTGGAATAATAAAATTATGTGCAGAATCAGCATTTGCTACCTGCACTGCAAGTGTACCCCATTGTTGCGCATTTAAAAGATCATACTCTTTGGGCTTGGTTTGAAATGCATTATACGCATCTAAGGAAACCTGCAACCCGTCTTTACGGCCCTTCTTGGTAGTGATTATAACTACACCGTTAGCGGCACGAATCCCGTAGATAGCGGTGGCCGATGCGTCTTTTAAAACATCAATTGTGGCAATATCGCTTGGGTTGATGTTATTTATGCCCGTGCTTACGGGATATCCGTCCACTACATATAAAGGATTGTTTCCATAACTTGCCAAACTTCCGGTACCTCTTATCAATACAGTGATATTTCCGCCGGGTGCAGCATCGTTGCTGGTAACTTGCACTCCTGCTGCCCTACCTTGAAGCGCCTGCTCCGCCGATACAACAGGCACTTTGGCAATAGTGGCTGCATTTACTGAGCTTACTGATCCTGTGATGTCCTTTCTTCTCTGTGTTCCATAACCAATTACTACCACATCATTTAATCGGGAGTTGGTTACCTGTAATGATACGGAAATATCGTTTCTTCCATTTATTGGTATTTCCTGCGCCTCATAACCAATAGAGGAGACCACCAAAGTTTTGGCTGAGCTTGGGATGGACAATGTAAAGTTGCCCTGATTATCTGTTTGTGTTGCATCTCTTGATCCCTTTACAGACACAGTAGATCCCTGAACGGCTTGCTTTGTTGCAGCATCCGTGATCTTTCCTGTTATTGTATGATTTTGAGAAAATGCAAAAGTTGTAAAAAAAATAGCGATTGCTGTAAATAATAATTTGAAATGGGCCTTAGTTAATCTCATAGTTGAATCGTTTTGATATTCTAAACTAAATGAATTTCTTTCCATAAAAATGGTTAAGTTAAAATAATCTTAAAAAATGATAAGAAAATATTATTGTCAGATTAACATTTAATCTTTTTAGTCCCCTTCGTCGATGAATAGCGGCGTATAATTATACCTTAAAAAATGTATTTAAATGGTATTGTACTAAATGTTTTATGAGACTAAATCTTTAAAAACGGGCTGTTTACTTTACGCTATCTTTTAAGCATTAGTTGCAAAAAATTTTGTAATGCAAATGATCAGAAAGCAATTAATTAGCTGATAAGTATTTAATCAAATAAATCTTACACCTTCATGTGCAAGTTGATTGTATTTATCATAATCAAACATATAATAAAATGCACCCTTTTTTGAAAGTAATTTTTCTTTTTCTTCTAATTTTTTTAGAATGTTGAGTGATAGTATCTTCCTTGAAAAATTACGTTTATCAAAAGTGGTTTCATAAATAGCTTCATAAAGATTTTGCAATTGCGGAAGCGTAAATTTTGTAGGTAATAATTCAAACCCGATTGGGTGATTGGATACTTTTTGCCGTAACTGTTCTTTGGCCATCAGCATCATTTTTTCGTGATCAAAAATCATAGCCGGTATGCACCTTACGTTAACCCACTTGGCATTATGCTCCTCCATTAAATCAGCGGAATCATCAATTTTAATTAAGGCGAAATAAGCAATGGAAATTACCCTGCCTCCCGGGTCACGATCTACTTCTCCAAAGCAATGTAACTGTTCCATATAAATATTAGTAAGGCTTGTAAGGTCTTTTAAAATTCTTATAGCACCCGCATTTACACTTTCTTCTGCTTTTATAAAGCCACCCATCAAAGACCAGTTTCCAAACCCTGGCTCAAAGCCTCTTTTGATCAATAACGCTTTTAAATCTTTACCATCAAAACCAAAAATGATACAATCCACAGCTAACAAAATTCTGTCGTTCATCTTGTATTCGGTAATTGTATTCATAAAATGGCTTCTGTTTCTTTTACTTTTCCAAATATTTACCCACTCCATTAAACTATTATGTATGTTTTTTATTTTTAAAACAAATAATAAAATAAAGAATTATTTAAGTAATGTTTTAGCAAATTTATATACAAAGCTGCAGCGCCATAAGTTTCTCTTGTTAATGCATAATAGTTACCGTCATGGTTAATCTCTGCAGTAAAATAATGAAAGTGATTTATAATCTATAGAAGATATTAATTAACCAGCATCGCAATTAAATTTTACCTGAGCAATAATTTATTGTTTGTATGCTTTATTTATTGTTTAGTTGATAATAAACTTCATTCCAGCGAAGGTTATCTTTAAAAGTGCGGAGCCGTGTTTCTTTATCAATGAAAACGATTTCAATTTCCGCCATATCAGCAAAATCTTCAAGGTGCTCGGCTGTTAAGTTTTGACTGAAACATGTGTGATGTGCGCCACCCGCCCATATCCACGCGGTACATCCTGTGGCCATATCAGGATAAGGCTTCCACAGCACTCTCGCCACCGGAAGCTTAGGAAACTCGTGCTCCGCATTCACTGCTTCTACTTCGCTTACAAGTAACCGAAAGCGATTGCCTATATCAATTATTGATGCGTTTAAAGCAGCACCCGCAGAAACATTAAATACCAACCGCACCGGATCTGCTTTACCCCCTATGCCTAAAGGATGAATTTCACAAGAGGGTTTACCGTTGGAAATGGAAGGGCAAATTTCAAGCATGTGCGAGCCAAGTACCATTTCATTACCCGGTTCAAAATGATAGGTATAATCTTCCATAAAGGAATTACCTCCAGGTAAACCTGTGGCCATTATTTTCATTGCCCGAACTAAAGCCGCAGTTTTCCAATCGCCTTCCGCTGCAAAGCCGTAACCTTCTGCCATGAGACGTTGCACCGCTATTCCTGGTAACTGGGTAAGTCCATGCAAATCTTCAAATGTATCCGTAAAACCTTTGAAATTTCCTTGCTTAAGAAAAATCCTTAAGCCTGTCTCTATTTTTGCCGCTTCGCGTAAGGAAGCATAGTAATCACCATCTTTTTTTAAGGTTTTACTTAAGTTGTATTGCTCATTATAAAGTGCGCACAAATTATCAATTTCTTTATCCGTTACTTTATCAACTACACTTGCGAGATCACCAATGCCGTAAGTGTTCACGGAGTAACCAAACTGCAATTGCGCCTCCACTTTATCGCCTTCTGTAACTGCTACCTGGCGCATGTTATCGCCGAAGCGCACGAACTTTGCGCCCTGCCAGTCCTGCCATGCCGCCGCTGCACGTGACCATATATTTATGCTTTCTAAAATTTTCGGATCTTGCCAATGACCTACTACCACTTTTCTTCTTGATCGCATACGACTCATTATAAAACCAAACTCCCTGTCTCCATGCGCGCTTTGATTAAGGTTCATAAAATCCATATCAATGCTATCCCACGGAATATCACGATTATATTGTGTATGTAAGTGGCATAATGGCTTCGATAAAATTTTTAATCCTGCAATCCACATTTTGGCAGGAGAAAAAGTGTGCATCCATGCTATAACACCGATACAATCCTTTGCTGTGCTGGCTTCCCGGCAAACATCGTAGATTTCTTCTGGTGTTGTTACAACCGGTTTAAAAATAACTTTTACAGGAATTTGAGGTGCATCATTCAATGCAGTTGCAATCGCTTGCGAATGTTCTGCAACTTTTTTCAATGTTTCTTCGCCATAAAGATGCTGGCTGCCTGTAATAAACCAAACTTCACACTGATTTAAATCAATCATTTAAAAGTTTTTTATACTCATTTATTTATCATCTTGTTTCTTATACATCTTAAACCACAAAGTCCTAAAAAATGCAAACCCTTGCCAATATTTAATCAACTACTGCCCATAATAACTATCCTTACCATGCTTGCGTTCATAATGTTTTTTTATCAACGAATCTTTCAGCCGAAAAGCACCTGCATTTATGGTTTCTGTTATAAAAGCCATCTTCGCAATTTCTTCCAAAACAGCACTGTTGTAAACCGCTTTGGCAGCGTCTTTTCCCCAAGTAAACGGTGCATGATTTCCAACTAAAATCATCTCAACATCTTTATAATTTAAATTTTTTTCTTTCAATGCATTAATGATCTGAAAACCGGTTTCAAATTCATACTTGCCTTCAATCATTTCATCATTCATGGGTGCAGCACAGGGAATATCGAAGGTTGTATGATCTGCGTGTGTTGTTCCATATATAGGAATATCCCGCAGACTTTGTGCCCATGCGGTTGCATAGGTTGAATGTGTATGCGCAATGCCACCGATCGTTTCAAAATGTTTATATAAAACTGCATGTGTTAATGTATCTGATGAAGGCCGCAAATTGCCTTCAACAATCTTTCCATCAAAATCAACGATCACCATTTTTTCAGGTGATAAATCTTTATAAGGAACACCACTTGGTTTTATAGCAAACACTTTTTCATTTCTATATGCAGCACTTGCATTACCAAACGTGAAGAATACCAAACCTAATGCAGGCAATTGCATGTTAGCCTGATATGCCTGATCTTTTATGTCATCATATTTGCTCATTATTTCAATGTTATTAATGTTACTGACATTGGTTGAAGGGTAATGGTAAGTGAATTGCCGTTCTTTTTATAATCAGTAAAGGCTGCTGGTTTTATTTTGTTTGGTTGTTCAAACGTATTGATATCATTAAATTTTTGCGAGGTTAAAATCTCAGCACTTATATTTTTAAATGATGAAGGCAACGATGTATTAACTGTGATTTTCTTTTTTACATCAAGGTTGGTTATGGTAATATGTATAACACCATTACTATCTTTTGATGCAGATGCATTTACTGCATTAATACTTTCATTGCCAAAAGAATATTGCGAACTTGTAAATTGCAACGGAATCAATGTTGCATCCTGATGATGTTGATACAAATCAAAAACATAGTATGTTGGCGTGAGTAACATTTTTTCTTTATTGGTTAAAACCAAAGCCTGCAATACGTTCACCGCTTGTGCAAGATTGGCCATCCTTATACGATCGCAATGATTATTAAAAATATTTAAAGTTGATGCTGCGATCAATGCATCGCGCAAACTATTTTGCTGATATAAAAATGCAGGGTTTGTTCCTGGTTCAACATCTGTCCATATTCCCCATTCATCAACAGCCAGCGCGACTCTTTTTTCAGGATCGTATTTATCCATAATTGCACTGTGCTTATTAATCAGCTCTTCAATATGCAAACATTTTTGTAAGCTTTTAAAATATTGTTCTTCATTAAAATTGGTTGCAGAACCTTTGTTGTTCCAGCCATCAACCAATGTATAATAATGCATTGAAAGCGCATACATATCCCACAACGGAATGTTTTTCATACACACATCTGTCCAGTTATAATCGTCCGCGTTGGCACCGCTTGCGATTTTCTTTAAATGTGTGCCGGGGTAATCCTTGCAAAACTCCGCATAGCGTTTAAATTCATTTGCATAATATTCTGGTGTCATTTGTCCGCCACAACCCCAGCTCTCATTTCCAACACCCCAAAATGAAACATTGTAGGGAGCTTTATGACCATTATTTCTTCGCAAATCAGCCAGCGTACTGTTGCCGTTATAGTTTAAATATTCAAGCCAGTTTTCCATCTCTTGCGGCGTACCTGTACCAACATTACCTGCTATATATGGCTCGCATTTCAACATATCGCACAACTGCAAAAATTCATCAGTGCCAAAGCTGTTATCATCGGCAACCATGCCCCATGTTGTGTTTACCCGTATTGGTCTTTTGCTGCGGTCGCCAATGCCATCACTCCAATGATACTGATCCGCAAAGCATCCGCCGGGCCAGCGCAGGTTAGGAATATGTATTTTTTTAAGCGCATCAACTACGTCTAAACGGATGCGTCCTTTTTTAGGAACATTCAAATTCGAATCAACCCAAAAACCATCATAAATACATCTGCCTAAATCTTCAGCAAAATGACCGTAGATATATTTACTGATTTTTTGATGTGATGTGTCTGATATGGCTATTTGTATCATTTGCTGTGCATGTAACGATGAAGAAGCAATTATATATATAAAAAAAAACAGTAGCTTTTTTTTATATGACTTACAAATATTCAGTAATGCGAAAGCGTAATATGGTAATTTCATTTTACTATAGTTTATTTTTTTAATTACTTAAACTTTCCTTTTCATTTCCTAAAGCCTGTTCAATGAAAGCTCCCAATTGTTTGTACCTCTCATATCGCATGCTTAATACTTCACTGTTTTTATCAGGAAAATATGTTTTTTCAAAGCCTTGACCCATAGCAGCCATTGCCTCCTGCACAGTTTTATAGATGCCAGCTACGGTTGCTGCAAACATAGCTGCCCCGGCTGCGCACGTTTGCTCCGAACGGTGTATCCGGATAGGCATGTCCATTACATTCGCCAATGTTTGCATTATGTAGGGTGATTTTTTGGCAACTCCTCCCAAGCCAATTAAGCCCTTTATCTTTATTCCCTGTTCACCAAAACGATTTGTTATTGCCTTGGCTCCAAAACAGGTAGCTTCTACTAAAGATCTGAAAATACGCGGGGCATCTGTTCCCAGATTTAAGCCGGTTACCGCACCTTTCAATAATTGATTGGCATCCGGAGTTCTTCTGCCGTTCAGCCAATCCACCGATAATTCATCATTTTCATTTACGGGCAGCTTTTCTGCTGACAAAGAAAGTTCAGCGATTATTTTGTGATCGAATTCTTTTATTAACTTATCAGCAGTTACACTATCAATCACACTTTTATTTTTTAGTAAATTATTCCATGGCCATAATAAAATATTTTTAAACCATGCGTAAGTGTCACCAAAGGCAGACTGGCCTGCTTCCATCCCCATCATGCCGGGGATAACTGACCCCGGCACCTGTCCGCAAATTCCTTTTACTAATATTCCTTTCACTTCACTTACCGGCGCTACCAATATGTCGCAGGTAGATGTGCCCATTACTTTACTTAAATGATAGGGTTCTATCTGGCCGCCAACAGAGCCCATGTGTGCATCAAAAGCACCCACACCAATTAATACATTTTTTGGAAGCCCTAAGCGGCTTGCCCATTCTTGAGAGATATATCCTGCAGGCTGGTCTGCAGTATAGGTATCGTTAAATAAAGCAGAAGTAAATTTGTTTAATAAAGGATCTAAAGAATTAAAAAAATCATTAGGCGGCAGCCCTCCATATTCTTGTGCCCATAAAGCCTTATGGCCAGCCGCGCATACGCTGCGTTTCATTTGGTGCACATCTGTGCCGCCGGTTAGAAGAAAAGGAATCCAGTCGCAGTGCTCTACCCATGAATAGCAAGATTTTCTGATGTTCACATCTGTTCTCAGTGTGTAAAGTAATTTTGCCCAAAACCATTCTGACGAATAAACACCACCAACATATTGAAGGTAGTTAACCGCAGACCTTGCAGAAAGCTTATTTATTTCTGCAGCTTCTTTGGTAGCAGTATGATCCTTCCACAATACAAACATTGCATTGGGATTATTTTCAAAGCCTTCCGTCAAAGCAAGTGGGGTGCCCGACCGGTCAACTGCTATCGGAGTGGATCCTGTGGTATCGGCCGATATAGCTTTTATATTAGCTGCAACCTCTTTTCCGGCTATGCTTACACACTCTTTTATTGATGTTTCGAGCCCCTCAATGTAATCAAGGGGATGCTGCCGGAATTGATTTTTATTTGCTTCGCAAAACAAGCCGTTTTTCCATCTTGGATAAATAAAGGACGATGAGGCTATTTCCTCCCCATTTTGTGCATCAGCTATTATTGAGCGAACTGAATCAGTACCGAAATCTACACCAATAACAAATACTTTTTCGGGCATACCAAAATTGTCTTTTGAGGGAACAAATTAGGTATTTTTTATTTAAGTGTTAAAATAACATTTAATTTTTTAAACATGTTATTTTATATCAGACAAAAAAGAAGAAGGTGTTACAAGTGTGTAATCTTCTATAAATGCAATTATATTATTATATGCTGAGAATTGTTCTTCAGCATGAAGGGTTGTTAATACAACTGTTTTCATACCAGCGTTCTGTGCCGCTTCCACTCCCTTAGGTGCATCTTCAAATACAATGCAATCTTCATGTAATACATTTAAAAGATGGGCGCACTTTATAAAGGTTTCAGGGTTTGGCTTACTGACTATTACATCATCGGCGCTTACTATGGCATTAAAAAAATTGCGTATATGTAAGTTGTCCACAACAAAGTCTATATTAAAAGGGATGGCGGCTGAACCAATAGCCATTAAAATTCCTGCTTGCCTGCATCTTTCCAAAAATTGCTGCAGTCCTTTTATTAACGAAAGATGGGGTAAATATGCCTGCTGGTATCTTCTTTCTTTTTCTATGGACAATTCCTTTATTTGGGCAGGTGTAAAATAATTATCTCCGAAAACCCTAATTAACAGCTCATCATTTTTCCCATACATCTGTTGCTCTACTTCATTCCATGTAAGGCCTGCCTTTAAATCATTATTCAATATATTATACCATGCTTTTACATGAAATTGCATATCATCAATCATCGTCCCGTTCAAATCAAAAATGAATGCCTTTGTCATTAATATCAGAAGTTATTGAAGTAGCTTCTCAGCTGACATTTACCACAGGACTGAAGCAGGAGTGGCTTTAATTTTATTAATCACCTGGAATATTAGGTCTTACTTCTGCGGGTAACGAAGAAATTATTAATTGCTGCGCTTTAAATCCATCACCATTTGCTGTAAGTGTAATTTTACCGGCTTTACCTGATGATTGTATAATAACCTGGGCTAAGCCATTGAATAGTTTACGTTTCCAAACTCCTGCTGGTGTTACAATTTGAAATATACCCGGATTCATGTTTATATTATCCCATGAATGTTGTTTGAGTAATGGAGTTGCAATAATCACCATACTATTTATTCCTGGATGAAGTATTGATTTATCTAAAACAAAAGCTGTGTTTTCGCTACCTTGCTGAATACTATCCGCAATTAGTTTTCCATTAATATAAAGAGATTGTTGCCTGCCGATCTGCTTAAAAAAAAGTGTGATTTTAGTTTCGCTGATTTTTTGTGGTAAAACGAAGTTGCTTCTATAAATAATAATCTTCGCTAATTTGCCAAATGCTTCTGTACGATCATCTATGAAAGCCTTATTCCAACCGGAATCATTATAATTTTCTTCAACTTCATTAGGATTATCATATCTACTCACAATCTTTTCCTTCATGTTATCAATAGAAGCAGTTTGTATGGTTTCGATATATTTATCTGGTTCGATAGAAGTGGGATCACCATTAGCAACGCCAATAATTTTTGCTGGTCCGTTGATAGTAAAACTAATTTCGTTAATAGCAGTTGGCACCTGCAAATTATTTTTATCACTCACACTAACAGTAATTACAGCTATATCTTCTTTATTTGCTTTAATGGTGTTTTGATTAGAAGAAAGCTGAAGTGAAGCAGGTTCTCCTGTTGTTTGTACTTTATTTGTTGCTACTTTTTTTCCGTTTTTATAACCAATAGCGCTGAGAATGCCAGGTTGATAATTCACTTTCCATTCAAGATGACCATTTAAAGGTACTGCTTGTTTGCCCAAACTTTTTTTGTTTAAAAATAATTCTACTTCGTTGCAATTACTGTATGCCCAAACATCAATCGTTTTTCCTTCACTGCCTTTCCAGTTCCAGTGCGGAAAAATATACAGTACAATATCATTCGTCCACCACGATTTTAAGTAATACGCATCATCTTTAAAAAACCCGCACTGATCCATCATGCCAACCTGCGCGCCTGTTGAAGGAAATCCAAAAGGCGTTGGCTCACCGCGATGATCAAAGCCGGTCCATATAAACATGCCCGCTAAATAATTGCGTGCAACGTAATACTTCCATCCATCTTCAATGCTGTAAAAATCAGGATGCGGCTTATGGTCGTAAGCAGTCAGGTGATGTTTGACAGAATCATCAAAATAAATTCCTCTTGTTGTATGCGTAGCACCTTCTTCAGTGCCCCACATAGGCTGGTTTGGAAATTCTGCATGATGCTCGTCTGTATTTATTTGCCCTATATAATTTACGCCCATAACATCAATTACATTAGAAATACCTTTTTGCCAGCCGCCGCTTATAGCGGCAGTAACAGCATGTGTTGTATCAATTGATTTTACATAAGCCTGCATGGTTGATGCTATTCTTGCGCCCATGTTATTGCCTTCAATTCCCCATTCTTCATTACCAATGCTCCAGCTAATAATGCTTGGATGATTTCTGTCACGAAGAATCATACTTTTTACTTCATCAAAATGTGTTGAAGTAATTCCCATTAAACGGTTCTCATCAATCACCAACATACCCAATCTATCGCAAGCATCAAGCAACTCAGGTGTTGGCGGATGATGAGCACAACGATAACCATTACAGCCAATATCTTTTAATTTTTTTATGCGATAATCGATCAGTGCATCAGGCACTGCAACACCAACACCTGCTGCATCCTGATGATTGTCGGTTCCATGAATTTTAAAATGTTTTCCATTAAGAAAAAAACCTTCGTTTGCATCAAACCTTATTGTACGAATACCGAATGCAGTTTCATATTCATCAACTGGTTTTCCATCTTCAATAACAGTGGTAATAAGCTTATGCAAATAAGGCGAATCCACTGACCATAAGTGCGGATTGATTACATGCAGAATGCCGGTAATATTTTTTTCTTCATATATATTCAGCGAAATATTTTGTACAGTATCTGTTGCAATTGTTCTGCCTGATGAATCAATTATTTTTTGAATAACGCTTACATTTTTGTTTGATTTGCCTTCATTAATTATAGTTGCTTGTGCAGTTACTTCAGCAACATTATTATGTAACTGAGTGGTTACAAATGTTCCGTTGGTTTCTACATGCAGCGGAGATGTTTTATTTAACCATACATGCCTGTAAATACCGGCGCCTTCATAAAACCAACCTTCTTCCATCGTTGCATCTACACGAACTGCGATAGTATTTTCACTGCCATAATGCAGGTAGTCTGAAATATTATATTCAAAACTTGTATAAC
Source organism: Phormidesmis sp. (assembly GCA_965277365.1). Classification (GTDB taxonomy): domain Bacteria; phylum Cyanobacteriota; class Cyanobacteriia; order Leptolyngbyales; family Leptolyngbyaceae; genus Phormidesmis_A. The sequence goes on from CBDICO010000013.1 coordinate 1,744,786, forward strand.
CACTTTCATGTGTGCCGAGATAAAAACCATTTACCCAAACCATTGAGTTGCGAAATACACCATCAAACAAAATAGAAATATGCTTTCCAAGATCTGATGCAGGAATTGTAAATGTTTTCCTGTACCAGCCAACACTTGTTTCAGGAAAATTTCTGCCAATTGCTTTAAACCCATGACTTGTACTGCCTTTACTATTAAATGGAAGTTCAACTGCCCAATCATGTGGCAGATTTATTTTACGCCAACTGCGATCATCAAAATTTTCAGCAGCAGCACCATCGCCATAACTTGCTTTAGCTAAATAAGAAAAATAACCGGTGCCGGTATTAAAATCTTTTTTTGCATCATAAGGGTGACCAAAGGCAAAACGCCAGTCAAAATCCATCAGCAAATGTCCACGTGTTGAAGAATCAGTTGACTGTGAAAAAGCAGCAGAGCAAGCAAATGAAAAAAATAAAAAGAAAATTAACTTAATCACGATTTACTTGAATTATTGTTGCTTATTATTTATGCTTTTCCGAGCATTATTGACAGTAATTATAATGCAATGAAAGTTTTTTTATTATTACAAAAAAATCTTTTTACTAAATGTATGATTGTTCTTTATTGAAATATTATACTGCAAGAATAGTTATCCATCCAAAATAATATGTGTAATTTATTCAGCATATTAACATGTTAATGTACAATATCCACGCATGTATAATTAGGCGATGCAATAAAATTAATCATTAATACAAAAAAACTTGCCGGTTTAGAACACCAATCGAGGTAGGTATCAATGCTTTCCTTCAGCGTGCTATAACCGCTGCCATCAAATACAGCTTTTTCATATACTGCAAGCATGGCTGCCTTCCAAAAATAATCTTCATCATTTAATTTTTCGCTGTTATTCCGCACCGAATAACCTGTAAATAATGCCTGCGATGTTCTTGAAATAATACTCATTTTACTGATGGCCTGACCGGTGGCATAATGATCTGCATGGTCATGCGGGTTTGCATTTGTACATGGGTTTAAGTAATTAATCCTCGAAGTGGAAATACCAGCGCTTTCAGAAAGAATGATCGCTTCAAGTGTGGTTTCAAAATCTAACCAGTTGTTGTAAGTAGTTGATTTGTCTACTGCTATTATTAGACTAATTTGATCTTCTCTTAATTTCGTAAGGCTTTGATGATGGTACCTGGAGAACCCGGTGCCATCTAATCCTCCATCAGGCAAGCGTAAAAAATAACACGTGGCATTGTTGCATGACCAGTAAAGCACTCCATGAGAATTGAATGATCTTTCCGCCATGGATTCAGATAAGGTGGTGAGTGGAGCAAGGCAAAATCTTATGGAGCTTTTTGTTCCCTCTTCCCTTGCGCTCCAATATTTTTCTTCATTACCAGCATCGCCGGCAGTGGTAATTATAAAAATCGTTTTATTACCTGGGGCAACAAGGTCTTTAAAGGCGTTGGGCTGCATGAAAAGCTGCCAATCATCAGCATGAGCTACTATATAAAATGAAATCGTTTCAATTGATCCCTTGTCCATTAAAAATACTTAGATTCATTGCCAGAAACTATACTTCCATCGTTTATATACTGCTGGTGTTTCCTGCAGCCAATATACCGCTGCTAAAGGTCTTTTGCACATTAAAGCCTTGAAATGCAGTTTGGCGCAGCACATCAGCAGTGTTTTGCGTTTTTACTGTGAGATCAAACTTTTTTTCTACGCACAAACGTGCAGCAGCACCCATTAGCTGTAACTGACCAGGATGCGCAAGAAGCTCAATAACTTTTGCTGCTGCATTTTCCCAATCTATGGGTGGCGCCAGCAAGCCGGTACTGCCATTCTCCACAATTTCGCGTACACCGCCTACATCAAGTGCAACTGCAGGGCAGGCGCAAGCCATAGCTTCCAAAAGCACAAGCGAAGTTCCGTCGCTGCGGGAAGTATAAATAAGCATATCCAAATTCCTGTATATCTCTGCCATATTTGTTTGCCAGCCTATAAAATGTATGTGATTCTGTAACCCCAAAAGCGTACACATTTTTTTAAGCTCATGCTTCATGTCGCCCTCACCCACCATTACAAAGTGTACATCGGGCCGGGAATAATGCACATATTGCGCTACGCGCAAAAACAAATCAGGACCTTTTTCGTGGGCAAGCCGTCCTGCGTAACCAACAACAGGTGTATCTTCAGATACATTGATCATTTTCCTAAGTTCATTACCGCCGATACCCGGTGTGAACAATTGAACATCAACACCATTGTGAATTAGCGAAACCTTGTCTGCAGGCACACCCAAACCTAAGGCCTGGCCATACGCCTCCTGGCAATTAGTTATTAAATGAGACCCTGATAAGCGGGTAACACCAAATTCATAAGAAGAAAAATGCATTCCATGAATAGAGGATACCACCGGTTTATGTACCAGGCTTCCGGCTAAAGCCGCGAGAGTGTGGGCTTTAGGCATGTGTGCATGAAATACATCTGTTTTATGCATGCGGGCTACCTCTGCTGTTAATTGGATAGAGCGCCAAACCGGATCATCGGATACTGGTGTTATATACACTGCACATCCATGATGGCGCAATGAAGTGGTAAAAGTGCTTTCGTAAGGGCAAATGCAAGTAACATTAAACTCATCCTGAGACAAATGAGTGAGGAAATTAATAACATACCTTTCCATTCCCCCAAAGCTTGCATTTCCAATAATCTCGAGAATGTTTACACGGCTCTCAGGCCGGTTAGCAGATGTAATAGAACTATATACTTTTTCCAATACTTAGCTATTTAAAATCAAAATTTAGAAAAAAAGTTTATGCTTCCGGCATTTTAATTGAAGTTCAATCAACAGTCAATTGTTACAAGAAAGTAAACCATGATCTCTGATAAAAAAAACAATACCAAAAGTAAGCCACATATCACTCAGGCACCTATTGATTTTGGAACTCTTCGACGTTTAGAGCCTCTTACAAGATCATTTGGCTATGAGCGGGGGCAGCCGATAGACCGTTATTACATTGAAAAATTTCTTGAAGATCACCAGGCTGATATTGCGGGACATGTTATTGAGATAGGGGATGACCGCTATACAAAACAGTTTGGAGGCGCTAAGGTTTCTTCTTCAGATGTGCTCGATCAGGATCATCCCGGCTCTACGCCCACCATTACGGCAGATCTCACTAATGCTGCACACGTTCCATCTAATACTTTTAACTGCTGTATTGTTGTTCAAACCCTCCAGTTTATTTACGATGTTCATGCTGCTGTTCGTACACTTCATCGCATCTTGAAGCCCGGGGGATCAGCACTTGTTTCACTTTCTGCGGTAAGCCAGGTAAGCCGCTATGATATGGACCGCTGGGGCGATTACTGGCGCTTTACCAGTGCAGCCGCGCTCCGGCTTTTTGGTGATGTGTTTGGCAATCAGAATGTAGAAGTAAAGGCCTATGGTAATGTGCTGGTATGTGCAGGTTTTTTATATGGAATGGCAGCAGAGGATCTAACCCGTGAGGAGCTTGACTTCCATGACCAGGATTATGAGGCAGTCATTTGTGTAAGAGCCGTGAAAAATTGATTCTTACATTTGTTTAGCTATCAATTCCTGCCCAACATTGTTTTCTATATAAAAATATTGATAAAACTGCTCTTAAAAGCTTACCTTGTAATATGGCTAAGCACAAAATGGTATTCTTCGTAAGTTTTGAAACAACACTTGAAACAAACCAGTTTATTTCCCAATGGGAAAATTATACAAGCTCCAATGGTAATCAAAATAATATTATCCTGCAGCAAACGGGCAGTAATGGCAAGTATAAATACATAGCTCAATATCTTTGCGATGCGGACGAGTTTCAATTTGTAATTTCTAAAGCGGTAAGAACTAACCGGCAGGCCATCACAGAAGTAAGAATAAAGCAGTTAGGTGGTTATGCTTTTATAAAACATGATAAAAAACCTGCCGAAAAGTATAAGGAAGCCAAGGTGCTTATTTTCCTTACCGATCCCCAGGCAGATCTTTCTATTTATAAAAATTTACCCGTAAAAACCACCTTAAATATTTACCAGGGTTATTATGAGAACTGCAGCTATGCATATATTCTTGAGTTTATCATTAAAGCGAGCAAAGTGGCGGAGCTTGTAACTCAGCTGGAATTGTGCAATGAAAAAAATATAGAAGTTTATAAAGAATGCAGGCTCCCTGTGTCAAATTCAGTTATATAATATTATAGCTTAATCACTTTTCTAAATACTTATTTAACCAGGCGCTTCCGGTTATATCTGCTGTATCCTTGTGCGGTTTTATTAAACTGATCTACATTCTATAGAATGCTATATTCTTAAGAGATATTTTTACCACTAATATTAACGGCTTTACTAATGGCCCTAAGTATATATAACAATAACCTGTTATAAGTAAAAATCTTTAAACTATATGAGAACCACCATTCTTTCATTATTTTTATACCTATTCGTGTAAAGATTTTTATATAAACCAAAACTATATTAAGAAATGCTTAAGGGAACGATGATGCAATACTTCCATTGGTATATGCCAGCGGATGGAAGCTTGTGGAAACAAATAAAAAGTGATGCTGTTAAATTAAAAAGATTAGGAATAAGTGCTGTGTGGCTTCCACCTGCCTTCAAAGCTTCATCTGGCGGCTACAGCACCGGCTATGATGTGTATGATTTGTATGATCTTGGTGAGTTTGACCAGAAAGGATCTGTAAGAACAAAATATGGAACAAGGCAGGAATATATTGATGCCGTGAAAGCGATACACGCATCGGGCATGAATATTATAGTTGATATTGTTTTGAATCACAAGGCAGGAGGAGACGAAACTGAAAAGATTCAGGTGGTAAAAGTGAACCCCGACAACCGCAATGAACCTGTATCCCAGCCCTTTGATATAGAAGCTTTCACTAAATTTACTTTTCCCGGAAGAAAGAAAAAGTATTCTGATTTTGAGTGGAATTTTATGTGCTTCACCGGAGTTGATTATGCATACAACCTTAGCGAAGATGGGATTTTTAGAATAATAAACAGCTATGGAGACGGATGGCAGGAAATGATTGATAATGAAAAGGGCAATTATGATTACCTTATGTATAATGATATTGATTTCCGCAACAATTATGTGCGGGCAGAGCTTGACCGGTGGGGTAAATGGTATTTTGACCAGGCAAATTTTGATGGTGTAAGGCTGGATGCTGTGAAGCATATTCCGCCATCATTTTATAATGAATGGCTTGGTTGCCTGAGGCAAAACACCGGCAAAGAAATTTTTGCTGTGGGTGAGTACTGGGCACCCGGGCAGCTTGATCTTTTGCTAAAATATATTGATTCAACCCGCGGAAGCATGAGCCTTTTCGATTCTTCATTGCATCATAATCTTCATCAGGCTTCTAAAATGGGTAAAGATTACAACATGGCGGCCATTTTTGATGACACACTTGTAAAAGCGATGCCGGACAAAGCGGTAACCGTTGTTGCCAACCACGATACGCAGCCGCTGCAGGCGTTGGAAGCCCCCGTGGATCCGTGGTTTAAGCCATTAGCTTATGCCCTGATTTTATTAAGAAAAGAAGGCTATCCTTGTGTTTTTTATCCTGATCTTTATGGCGCTAACTATAAAGACCATGGAAAAGATGGTGGGGAATATGACATCTATATGCCAAAGGTGGAGCACATAGAAGAGTTGTTGCAGGCAAGATGCGATTTCGCTTACGGTGCGCAAAGAGATTATTTTGATCACGCTAATTGTATTGGCTGGATAAGAGAGGGAGACGAACAGCACAGCGGTTGCGCTGTTGTAATATCTAATGGTGATAATGGAAACAAGGTGATGGAAATAGGAAAGCGTTATGCAGGAAAAATCTTTACAGATATGCTTAAGAAAAATCCTTCGGAAGTAAAAATAAATAATGATGGCTGGGGAGAATTTTTTGCACCTGCCGGCGGCGTTTCTGTCTGGATAGAAAGGATATAAACTATGGCATACATTTTAATACATTTTAGCTAAACTTTTATGGAAAACGATAAAGATCTTTCAAAAAAAAATTCTTTGCTTGATAAAGAAAATGAAAACATTGCTGCCGCAGAAGAAGCTGCAGAGCACGATATAGATTTGGACCCGGAACTATCTATGGAGCCGGAAGCAGGCGACGACCTTGATGAAGGTGAACTTGCAAATTTTGAAAGTGAAGATGACGAAGCAGAATAAAACTACTCAGTCGCTTTTCCAAACATTATTCTTTCTGTTACTATCCGGCAGCACATTATCAGGATCAATAATTACTGATTGCAATGGCTGTGTTGTGGGCACATGAACCGTGCGAAAAGCACTCTGCAACCATGTTTCCACAGGCATTTGTATAACTTGCGATGTGCCATCTTTTAAAATTATTTTTAAAGTAAATGGCATCGCCATTAGCTGAAGATTTACAATAGTTATATCTGCGCCATTTTTAAAATCATTATTTGAGTAAGATACTTTTTGCACTGCCAAATCAAGCTGCATGTTACTGCAAAACCATTCCTTCCAAAACCAATTAAGGTCTTCTCCGGCTTCATTATTTATGGTTCTGAAAAAATCATCCGGCGATGGATGTTTGTATGACCACTGTTCGATATATTTTTTAAAAGCATAGTCAAACCTGTCGCGCCCTAAAATAACCTCGCGCAGCAAAACCAATCCCAGCGCAGGCTTGAAGTAAACCATCGGGTGTCTGTATTTCTCAGGAATGGCATCTGCCCTCGACATCATAGAAGGAGCCAGCGAATCTTTTAATAAAGGAATGATCTCATCCGCAGGGTTTCCTTTGCCTGGTGCATATTCTGCATCGCGCTTCGGTGCGTACTCGCCTTTATTAAATTCGTCATCTGCATAAACATCAATGAAAGTATTAAAGCCTTCATCCATCCATCCGTATCTTCTTTCATCGCTGCCAACAATCATCGGGAACCAGTTATGACCAATTTCGTGAGCGGTTACCCAGTAAAGCTCTCCTGCTTTATCGTTTATGCCATCGAACACGATGCCCGGGTATTCCATGCCGCCTGCCATGCCTGCCTCGTTTACAGCTACCGGCCATGGGTATACGAACCATTTTTCAGAAAAATATTCTATTGATTTTTTTAAATATTCTGTTGCCCGCCCCCAGGCATCATTGCCCGCGCTTTCCACCGGATACACTGACATAGCCAATGAAGTCTTGCCTTGCGGCAAATTTACTTTTGCCGCATCCCACACATAAGCTTTTGATGCGCCAAATGCTACGTCACGCGTATTATACATTTTAAAATGCCATGTTTTTGTTCCGTAGCCAATTCTGTGCGCTGCGCTTTGGGCTACCTCTTTTGGTGTGCGTATGAGTACAGTTGCATCACTGCTTCTGGCTTGCGAAAGCCGCTGCTGCTGCTGATCTGAAAGAACTTCCTTTTCATTTTGCAGCTCGCCGCTGCCGGCAACTATCATATCATTTGGAACCGTTACGGTGTAATCGAAATCGCCATACTCGCAATAAAATTCTCCGCTGCCGAGGAAGGGCAAAGTGCTCCAGCCTTCCAGGTCGTCGTATACACACATGCGTGGGTACCATTGCGCTATTTCATAAATCTTTCCATTTTTTGTTTCAAAATAATCAGTTCTGCCGCCAAAGTTGCCTGGTATAGAATACTTATACTTTATGTGAATATTGATAGCATCTTTAGCTGATAATTTTTGGGGCAACCGGATCTGCATTCTTGTATCGGAGATAATATAATTTGCCTTTAGCATTAAGCCATCGTATTCTATAAAAACGGTGTCGAACTGGTAACCTTTTGTATGCTGGCTGGGTTGGAACGCTGTATAAAAATTGGAGCGGGCATCAGCTTTATAAGTGTTTTGATCCAGCTGCAACCATAAAGATGGCAAGGAGTCCGGGCTGTTATTAGTGTAATGAATCACTTCATCGCAACTTAATGTATTACTGCCCGTATCAATAGTTGCCTGAAGATGGTAGTCAGCACGGTTTTGCCAATACTTTGCACCGGGTGCGCCAAGCGCTGATCGGAACTCATTACCATTTTTTGTAAAAAAGTTTTGGGCAAAAATTTCTTGAGGGTTGTATAGAGTTTTTATATCATTTACCTGTGAAAAAGATATACCAAAAGAAAAGTTTGATATAATAATAATAAGAACTTTTTTAAAAATCATTAATGGATATTTTTTGAGTAAAGAGAATTATTATAAAAATGAACCTGTTAAAAATTAAAGATCCCTGGCAGGAACTTTAATAACACCACCTTTTTTATCAGATATAACCAGGTAACCATTGCGAGCCTTTTCCTCTTCAATAACTTTCTGGATTGCCTTGTCTAATGCGGCTTGTATCCTGGCTTTTAAGTCTTCTTTATTATCTGGTAAGTCCATAGGGAAACTATTTTATTATAAATTTCAAAGTTAAAGACTTCTTCTTTCCCTTCAATTTTATTAGCAATTAAAATAAAAAGCGGACCGGAATTATCATATATAAACCAATCATCAGAAAGCTTTGCATACTCAGAAAAGTTTCTAACTCCTTTTATATAGCGCTGCTCTATTATTGATTCAGGAATATTGTGACCGCCTTTTGCAACTCTCGCTGCAACTCTGCTTTTAGCCAGCTCTTTATTTTCAAGCCAAATAAAAAAAAGTACTATACTGTATCCATTATTTTTTGCATGTTGTATCAATTGTAAATAAGTACGGCCAGAAAGTGTTGTTTCAAAAGCGAAATTTTTCTTTTGATTTAATAAGTCATACAATCTTCCTATCATTATTCTGCCTGCCTGAAATGTTACTCCTTCAAAATTAAAAGGCGATAACCCTTTGGCTATTTCATCTGCATTTACGAACTCCATAATATTAAAAACATTTGGCAATAAGCTATAGGCAACCGTTGTTTTCCCTGCTCCGTTCGGGCCTGCTATAATGTATATTGACGGCATTAATAATTCACTAATTTTTGTATCGTTTCGTGCAGCCTTGCTTTTGCCAAAAAATTTTCTTCAAGTTCGCGGTTAAAAGGTACCGGTGTATCCAAAGAAGCGCAGCGCATAACCGGCGCATCTAAAAATTCAAAGCAATTTTGCGCAATCCACGCAGCCAGCTCGCCGCCGATGCCACCGGTAAGCGTATCTTCATGAAGAAGCAATACTTTTCCCGTGCTCTTCACTGTTTGCCTGATGGCTTCATGATCCAATGGCAGCAAGGTTCTCAGGTCAAGAATATCTATAGAAATATCCTCGTGTTCCTTTGCATATTCTGTGGCCCATATTACGCCCATACCATAAGTGATAATGCTCAAATCGTGGCCTGTTCTTACCTTTTTGGCTTTACCTATTTCCACTTCATAATACTCTTCAGGCACAGGGCCGCTTATGCTTCTGTACAAAGCTTTGTGCTCAAAAAACATCACCGGATTAAGATCGTTAATTGCGGCGTTTATCAAACCTTTTGCATCATAAGGCGTAGAAGGATACACCACTTTTAACCCCGGCGTATGTACAAACCAGGCTTCATTGCTCTGGCTGTGAAATGGGCCGGCGCCCACGCCTGCGCCTGTTGGCATTCGTATTACCACATCAGCATTTTGCCCCCAGCGGTAATGTATCTTTGCAAGATTATTTACAATCTGGTTGAAGCCCGCCGTTACAAAATCAGCAAACTGCATTTCCATTACGCTCTTATAATTCTCAAGGCTTAAGCCCAGCGCAGCACCCACGATAGCACTCTCGCAAAGCGGCGTATTTCGTACTCTTTCTTTTCCAAATTCATTTACAAATCCTTCCGTTATTTTAAAGGCGCCGCCATATTCAGCAATGTCCTGCCCCATCAAAATAAGATTATCATGTTTATGCATACTTTGATGCAAGCCTTCTTTTATGGCATCAATAAAACGCAGTTCTCTTTCTTCATTATAATCATTTTCTTCATACTCATTTTTTATATCAGAAGCTGCAACCACATCTTTCAATTCTTTTTCTGTAGAAAATAAAAATGTATGGTTTTCTTTTGCAAACAAAGAGCTGGCTTGAATTTCTTCTTCAATGTACTCTTTCATTTCGCTACGTACGTGGGCAGCCGAAAGGTTGTCAAGAACTTTTTCTTCTATTAAAAAACGCTCATAGTTTTTTATCGGGTCTTTCTCTATCCATTGCTCAAACATTTCTTTAGGCACATATTTTACTCCACTTGCTTCCTCATGCCCTCTCATCCGAAAGGTCATACATTCTACCAGGTAGGGCTTCTGTTTTTTTATACAATATTCACGCACACCTTTGATGGTTTCATAAACAGACAAAATATTATTGCCATCTATTTGCACGCCTTCTATTCCATAGCCTTTTGCCTTATCAATAAGGTTGGCGCAACGGTATTGCTCATTTATGGGCGTGCTGAGTGCATAGCCATTATTTTCTATAATAAAAATTACCGGAAGATCCCAAACAGCAGCCACATTCAATGCTTCATGAAAATCGCCTTCACTGGTGCCTCCATCGCCGGTAAAGGCAACCGCCACTTTTTCTTCATCTTTTAATTTATACGCAAGAGCCACACCATCGGCAATGGCAAGCTGCGGCCCCAGGTGCGATATCATTCCGCATATAAAATGTTCTTTACTTCCAAAATGAAAACTACGCTCCCGCCCTTTGCTGTAGCCATCTTCAGCGCCCTGCCACTGCTGTATAAGTTTACGCAAAGGCATGTTTCGTGCAGTAAATACTCCAAGGTTTCTATGCATAGGCATCATCCATTCATCCGGCTCCAAAGCACAGGTAACGCCCACTGAAATTGCCTCCTGCCCGATGCCGCTGAACCATTTGGATATTTTTCCCTGGCGTAATAAAAGCAACATCTTTTCCTCGATCATTCTTGGCAGCAACAGCTTTTTATACAACTCTATCAGCACATCATCGTCAAGGTTATTTCTTCGGAACTGCATGTTGCAAATGTCCTTTATTCAATTGTAAATAAAAATAGAAGATGTTTATGGCTGCCTTTTTTCCAGCCTGGATAATAAAGAAGAAAGAACCGATAGCAATGCGCCAAAAATGAACGCCCACAAAAAGCCATCAATGTGAATACCATTAACCATGCGGCTTGCAAGCAATATCATTAACACGTTTATAATAATAAGAAAAATGCCCAGCGTAAGAATAGTAACGGGCAGCGTAAGCACAATAAGTATGGGCTTCACAATTGCATTGAGAAAAGCAAGCACCAGTGCAAAAATAAAAGCAGTGCTGAAAGATTCTATAACAATGTGCGGCTTTAATATCATAGATAAGCCATACGCAACCACAGCGGTAATAAGCAGGCGAATGAGAAATTGCATTTGTTTTTATTGAAAGCTAAATCAAATTACCACTAACTCAAAAAATTCTTCGGGTATTAAATATTTATTGGCGAGCTCTCTCAGCTCTTCGGCGGTAACATTTTTTATTGTATGGATCGTATCATAAAAATAGCTTTCATCCAAGCCATTTAAAATTAAATTTTTCCACTTTGCAAGAAGCGGAAACGGACCGTCAAGGTCGCCAAGGTTTAGCCCCATCATATAATTTTTTACCAGCAATAATTCTTCTTCATCCACCAGTTCTTCCCGAAGCAGCTGCATCTCTTTATACACCTCTTCAATGGCTGCCTCGCAAACATCTTTTCCGGCTTCTGTGCTTATCATCCAGGCGTTGTCTGCAAAGTGCCTTTCCAGATAGCTGTGTATACCATAAGTATATCCTTTATCTTCCCTGATGTTGCTCATAAGCCGTGAGCCGAAAAAGCCGCCCAGCAAGGTGTTCAGCACAAGCGCTTTTTTATAATCAGGGTGATGCCTGTTGAAAAAAGGACGCGCAATACGAATAGCTCCCTGCACCCCATTGGCATCATTTGCTATTCTTAATTTTTTTTGCGCAGATGGATTTGTTTTATAAAATGGAATATCCGCTTTTTTTAAAAGTGGGAGCTTGCCAAATTGAGCATTTAATAATTGTTCAAAGTTAGCCGGAAGCTTGCCTGCCGCAAAAATTGTATAATTGGCCCTTTGATAAAAATCAGTATAAAAAGCTATGAGATCATCCCTTGTTAAAAGATTAACGTCTTCTGTATTTATTATTTTTCCGTAAGGATGATGAGGGCCATAAACGCTTTCATCGATAAGCCTGCCTGCCACAAAATCGCATTTTAATAAATTCACTGAAAGCTTTTGTATAGAATTTTTCTTAAAAATTTCTATCTCATTTTCAGGGAAAAGCGAATCGGCAATGATCTCATTTATTACAGGCAGCAATTCATTCAGGTGCCTTGAAAGGCAATGCAGCGTTATGCTTGCAGTTTCGTGGTGCGCACTCACACTCAAATAAGCGCCATAATATTCAAAGTATTCATTTATCTCAAAAGCATTTTTTGAGGAGGTACCATTTTTAAGTAAATGATTGGTGGCCGCAGCAATTGCTTTTTTTTGCTCAAAAGAATTGCCTGCATAAAAAATAAGTTCTACCATAGCTACTTCTTCTGCACCATCATTGATATAATAAACAGGAGCTCCATTATCAAGATTAATTTTTGTGTAAGGCTTTAGTGTAAGATCGAAGTCTACTGCATCTTTTATGTGCGGAGCTTTCGACCGGTTCAGTGTAGGTTTAGTGCTGGTGGCTGCGGTCATTTTAATAATTTTATAAGAAATATTAATTGTTTAATAAAATTTTCTATTCAATTATTACTTCTATAATAAAGAGTGCTGCAATTATCTTCTGTGAAAATAGCATTGCATTCATCAAAAATTTGTTGTTGTGTTACTGCATGATACAGTTGTAACTCCTTATTCATTAAGGCTGCATCGCCCAGCAATTCATAGGTGGCAAGGCTATTGGCGCGGTTTACCAGTGTTATATCTTCAAAGGCTATAAGGCTCTCGCTTTTATTTTTCACTTTTTGCAGCTCATTTTCGCTTACAAATTCATTTTTCACTTTATCAAGCTCTGCCTGAATGGCCTTTTCGGCCTGCTCCATAGTTATGCCTTTTACCAGCTTTCCGGTTATATAAAGCAGCCCTGCATCAATACTTCCAAAATGCGAGCATTGAATATTACTAAACAATTGCTGCTCTTTTACAAGGCTTTGATAGAGCCTTGAAGATGAGCCACCACCCAGTATTTCGGTGATGAGATCTGTGGCGTAATAACGCGCATCGAGCCTTGCACAAATATGCCAGCATTTATACAATGCATCTAATGGAACGTTGGCTTTTACCTCAAGACTTGCAGGAGCGTGTTGCGCAGGTTCCTGTTGAATATTTCTTACATATTTTTCTCCGGCAGGTATATCTCCAAACCATTTCTCTGCAAGTTTTTTTACCTGTGCAATGGTTACATTGCCGGCAACGGTAAGTACCGCATTTGATGGAGTATAATGTTTACAAAAAAAATCTTTTACATCCTGCAATTGTGCATTTTCCACATGGCTTAATTCTTTGCCAATCGTCATCCATTTATAAGGATGTTCTTTATATGCAAGCTCTCGCATTTTGTGCCAGGCATCGCCATAGGGCTTATTAATGTAATGCTCTTTAAATTCTTCAATAACCACTTTTCTTTGTACATCCAATGAGTTTTCGTCAAAGGCAAGCGATAGCATTCTATCGCTCTCCAGCCAAAAAGCTGTTTCGATATTTTCTGCAGGAAGCTGCAAATAATAATTAGTAAGGTCGTTGGTGGTATAAGCGTTATTGTCTCCGCCGGCCATTTGCAGCGGCTCATCGTACGCTGGAATATTTATACTGCCTCCAAACATCAGGTGTTCAAACAAATGAGCGAAGCCGGTACGGTGCTCATCCTCGTCTCTCGCGCCCACGTCGTACATTACATCCAAAACAGCCATAGGCGTGCTTTTATCCTCGTGCACTATTACCCTTAAACCATTATCCAGGGTAAATTTTTCAAAATTTATCATGCGGCAAAATTGAGCGAAAGCTTTTCATTTTCCTAAAAAGAATTAAGAAAAAAATGTTAACGGATATGGCCTACACGAAAGATGATTATTAAAGGAGCGCCATCCCGTAATACAAGCAAAGTTACCCGCTGGCCAATGTTTTGCATAAGACTTTTATACGCACTAATATCACCGCTGAAGTTGGAATTCACAGCTATTATCACGTCTCCTTTTCTAAGTCCGGCTTTATATGCAGGCGATTTTTCAATTACCTCATCAGATACTATTTTGCCATCAGTATAAAACATATTTATGCCTGTATAGGAGTAATCAAACTCATCGTTATAATGACTGTTGGGCAATAAGTGAATTTCTTTTTTCGCATAATTCAGAACCACGTTGAACCTGCGTAAAAGGTCATCGCCTACAAGCCCCCCAAGAAAAGGATAAGAGGTAGCATTGAATTCATCATTAAGAATATTGGCAGGCACCCTTCGAAATTTATAGGGACCGATCTGTACCTCTTTTGCTATCGTAAGCATCATTTGCCTTTTGCCTCCAAGGCCCTGAACCTGAATAGGCACGGGCTTTCTGCGCTTCATAAAAAGTGAGCTGTCTTCATTAAACTGTTTACTTACCAGCAAACAAAGCCCGGCGCCGGTATCCATATAAAAGTTAGCAATAATATCTCTTGCATCTTTTACTGTTAATGATTGTATGGGCAATGAGGTAAACAGCGGATGCAGCAGGTAACCTTCCTGTGGATAAATGTCGCTTCCCTGGCTATAAATTTCTATGTACGAGCTGTCAAAATTTATGGAAATTATATACCTGCTTAAAAAACTATAGCCGATAATGCCATCAATTTTTTCTCCATAAACACTGGTAAGAATATCATAATTATTTATATAAAAATCAAGGCTATCAGTAGTAAGGCCGGGAAGATGAAGGTGTTTATTTTTTGTATAATCTACATCCCGCAAGCCTGCAATGCCATTTACCGTTCTGCCGGAGGGAATGTGCGGGATGTTATAATTAACAGCAGTAGTAGAATCGAGTGAAATAGCGCCGCTGCCAGTATCCAGAATAAAATTCAACGGCTGGCTTAAAGTGTCAAACCTCGCCTGCAAAAGAATAACGCCGCCGCTTAATTGCTTGAAAGGAACTTTTGTAAGCCAGCCTGCAGGCTTATCATGAAGCTCTTTTTGCGCGTAAGAAACCGTGCATAGCAATGTGAACATAACGATTAACAATTGTCTCATAATAGCGACCTCAAATTAACTTATATGCTTGTATTTTTGCAACAGATTCTACAAACGGCATTAAGCCCTGTATATTTTACCGCTATGACCATTTCAAATCTTCTCACAAAAGCCCTTAATTTTGAAAGCCTTACAATTGATGAAGGCACATTTTTATTCCACAATGCTGCATTGTCAGAATTAATGTATGTAGCAAATGAGCTGCGCAAAATACAGGTGCCGTATAATAAAGTAACCTGGATAATTGACAGAAATGTAAACACCACCAACGTTTGCATTGCAAATTGTAAGTTCTGCAATTTTTACCGCATACCCGGCCATAAAGATGCTTACATAACCAGCATAGAAACTTATGAAAAAAAGATAAACGAAACGTTTCGTTATGGCGGAGAACAGTTGTTGTTACAGGGCGGCCACCATCCCGGTCTTGGCCTGGAATATTATGTTGATCTTTTTAAGCAATTAAAAAAATTATTTCCAAAACTAAAGCTGCACGCACTTGGGCCGCCGGAAATTGCACACATAACAAAGCTTGCAAAATCTACGCACCGCGAAGTGTTGATAGCATTGAAAGAAGCAGGCCTGGATTCACTTCCAGGGCCAGGCGCAGAAATATTAACTGACAGGGTGAGGCGGCTTATAAGCAAAGGAAAGTGCGGCACGCAGGAATGGCTGGATATAATGGTAGAAGCGCATAAGCTGCATCTTACCACCTCCGCCACCATGATGTTTGGCCATGTGGAAACAATTGAAGAAAGGTTTGAGCATTTGGTGAAGCTTAGAGAAGTGCAGGCCCGAAAGCCTGAAGGCGCTAAAGGATTTCTCGCCTTTATTCCATGGACGTTTCAGGATATGGACACATTGCTTGCAAAAATAAGGGGTGTGCATAATTTAACCACGCCAGAAGAATACATACGCATGATTGCTATGAGCAGGATCATGCTGCCCAATGTAAAAAATATTCAGGCAAGCTGGCTTACCGTGGGTAAGCAGGTTGCGCAGCTCTGCCTTCATGCAGGCGCAAATGATTTTGGAAGCATTATGATAGAAGAAAATGTAGTAAGCGCCGCAGGTGCGCCACACCGCTTTACGGCTAAGGGAATTCAGGAAGCAATAAGGGAAGCCGGCTTCGAGCCGCAGCTTCGCAACCAGCAATACGAGTTTCGGGAAATGCCCGAACTTATGGAAGAACAGGTTATAAATTATTAAGCCCCTACTCTGAAGGAAAGAACATAACAGAATGCTTACATGAGCAAATAACTTTGTTAAGTTAAAATTTCAAAAAATTATTTAGATATTTATTGATTCAAATTAAAACTATAATGAAAAAAATTTCTATTGCAATTATTTTATGCCTTTCTATATTGAAAGCAAGCGCAGATGAAGGTATGTGGCTGCCGATGCTGCTTGGCCAGCAGGTGTACGATGAGATGGTAAAACATGGCCTGAAGCTTACGAAAGAACAACTGTACAACATTAACCGCCCCAGCATTAAAGACGCCATAATAATATTTGGCGGTGGCTGCACAGGCGAAATTGTAAGCAGCCAGGGATTAATTTTTACCAACCACCACTGTGGCTACGGCGTTATAGCAGGCTCCAGCACTGTAGAGCATAATTATTTAAAAGATGGCTTTTATGCCTACTCCAAAGACCAGGAAATAAAATCTGACCTTACAGTTACCTTTTTGGAAAGAATAGAAGATGTAACGCCACAAGTAGAAAGTGCATTGAAGGGTTTAAACTATGCAGACCGTGCTAAAAAAACCGCTGATGCATATAAAGCAATTACGGATAAAATAACTGATACTGCAAACTCCATAAGTGCCAGAATATATAGCATGTTTAAAGGCAACCAGTATATTATGTATGTGTATAAAATTTATAAGGACATCAGGCTGGTGGGCGCCCCGCCGGAAAGTGTTGGTAAGTTTGGCGGCGATACGGATAACTGGGAATGGCCAAGGCATACGGGGGATTATTCCATCTTTCGTGTGTATACTGCAACCGACGGAAAGCCTGCGAAATATAGCGCTGTCAACGTTCCTATGAAGCCGAAATATTTTTTACCAGTTTCTTTGAAAGGCTATAAAGACGGCGATTTTTCTATGATCTTCGGGTACCCCGGCGGCACTAACCGTTATGAAACTTCTTACGGTATAAAACTTAAAAATGAAATTGAAAATCCATCATTAGTTCATTTAAGAGATGTACGTTTAAAGGATATGTATGAACAAATGGTAAAAGACCCTGCGGTAAAATTAAAGCTTGCTGAAAGCTATGCTGGCATTGCCAATTACTGGAAATTTTATGATGGAGAAACAAAGCAATTGGAAAAATATCATGTGTTTGAAAACAAGCAAAGCGCCGAAGCGAAGTTTGCTTCCTGGGCAAAAGATAAGCCGGATTATGCAAACATTTTAAGTGATTATGAAAAAAATTATGCAGCGTGGACGCCCTATTCAAAAGAACGTGTTTATGTTATTGAAGGCATACTGGGCTCACCGCTTGCGGGTTACGCATCTTCGCTTATGTCGGTGGAAAGAGCCTTAACGGAACAGGGAAAAACACAGGCAGATGTAAAAAAAGCATTGGATGATGCAGCCAATCAACGACGAATGTTTCTTGCAGATGAAGATGTTGCAAGCGATAAAAAAATAATGGCCGCCACGGCTAGGATGTATTACACTGATATTGATAAAAGCCAGCACCCTATTGGCTTTTACGAAGGTATCAGAGATAAATATGGTTCGCTCGATGATGAAACAACTTATAAAAAATGGGCGGATTCTGTTTTCAGTAAAACTATGATTTTAGATTCAGTGAAGTGGAATGCTTTTCTAAAAAATCCTGATGCCATCACGCTGCAAAGCGATCCTGCATTTGCTTATGCATCTGTATTTGTAAAAAATTATACCTTAAAATACAGCAAGCAATACAGCGATTTTGTTGCTAAAAATAATGAGTTGGGAAGGTATTATTTAAAAGGCATTATGGAAATGAATCCTGCAGCCGCAAAGAAAATGTATCCCGATGCAAACTTTAGTATGAGGGTAAGCTATGGAAATGTAAAAAGCTATAACCCCAGGGATGCGGTTCATTACGATTATGAAACAACAGAAAAAGGTATTTTAGAAAAATATGTTCCTGGCGATTATGAATTCGACCTGCCGGCAAAAGAAATTGAATTATTGAAAAAGAAAGACTTTGGCCAGTACATTGACAAAACAAGAAATGATCTGGTTACAGACTTTATAACCACCAACGATATCACCGGTGGCAACTCCGGCTCGCCTGTTATTGATGGCAATGGAAACCTTATCGGGCTTGCGTTTGATGGCAACTATGAAGCGCTAAGCCATAAGATACAATTTGATAAAGACTAAGACCTTAACAGAACCATCTGTATGGATATACGCTATGTGCTTTGGTGCATAGATAAAATGGGTGGCGCAAAAAATATAATAGATGAGCTGAAGCTCGTGCGTTAATATTATTTCCCAAAACATTTGCAAATGCGCTGTATACTTTCAGCGCATTTTTTTTTTGAAATAACTTATCTTTTTTGAAATGGAAATTCAAAAGCTGACACCACAACAAGCTTTGCCAAAAATTAAAAATTATTGCGCTTATCAGGAACGATGCCATGCCGAGGTGAAAGAAAAACTATATTCATTTGGCTTATATAAAAAAGATGTTGATGACATAATGGTTAGCCTCATCAATGAAAATTATCTCAATGAAGAACGCTTTGCCATTCAGTTTGCGGGTGGCAGGTTCCGGCTTAAGCAATGGGGAAAAAACAAAATAAAGCAGGCATTAAAGCAAAAACACGTAAGTGATTATTGTATAAAGAATGCTATTAAAAAAATTGACGATACAGATTATTTGAAAACATTTCAAAAACTTGCAGCGCAAAAAATAAAAACATTAAAAAGTGAAAAAAATATTTTTATTAAGAAACGTAAGCTGCAGGATTTTCTATTAATGAAAGGCTTTGAAAGTGATTTGATAAATGAAGAAGTTGTAAAGATTGGGAAGAAATGACCTGCTTGTAAATAATCCAATCAATATCTTTGCGGCATGTCTTCGCTGTCTATAACGCTTATCCAGTCTCATCTTCATTGGGAAAATGTGGAAGCTAACTTAAGTATGTTTTCAAAAAAAATTGAAAGCATACAAGAAAAAACTGAAGTGGTTATTCTTCCTGAAATGTTTACCACAGGCTTTAGTATGAGGCCTGAATTGTTAGCTGAAAATATGGATGGAGATGCCATGCAATGGATGAAAAAAACCGCTGCCCAAAAAAAAGTTATTATTACAGGAAGCCTGATGATACAGGAAGATAATAAATATTTTAACCGGCTTATCTGGATGCAGCCTGACGGCAAATACGCAGTGTATAACAAGCGTCATTTGTTTGCTTATGGCAACGAACACGAAAAATTTACACCCGGTACAAAAAGATTAATAGCTTCAGTAAAAGGTTGGAAAATAAACCTGCAGGTTTGTTACGATCTACGGTTTCCTGTATGGGCTCGACAAGCTGTTACTTGTTTACATGAGAACAAAAAAGAATCTGAATATGATATACTGATATACGTCGCAAACTGGCCACAGCAACGGGCTACAGCCTGGAAAGCTTTACTTACAGCAAGGGCAATAGAAAATCAATGTTTCGTAATCGGTGTAAATTGTGTAGGTACTGATGGCAATGATGTTTGCTACAGCGGCGAAAGCATGATCGTTGATCCGTTAGGAGAGATTTTATATTGTAAAAAAGATGAAGAGGACATTTTTACTTATACTTTTCACAAAGAAAATCTTGATGAAATAAGAAATAAATTTCCTTTCTTATATGGCGCTGATTCATTTAATATAATTATGTAATGCTCACAGCTTATTCCGCAGATAAAGTTTTTACCGGTGATGAATTTATACCTGATGCCGCTGTCATAATTGATAATGGCCTGATAAAAGATATTTGTTTAATAAAAGAAACCCCGGCTAACATAACCGTTACCCAACATACGAATTTATTGGCGCCGGCATTTATTGACTTACAAATTTATGGTGCATCGAGCAGGCTGTTTTCTGTTTTTCCAGATGCAGATACGCTTAACAAAATGAATGAACATTGTAAAAGCGGCGGCACTAAATACTTTTTACCTACCATTGCCACTAACACAAATGAGACTTTACTAAAAGGTATTGATGCAATAAAAGAGTACTGGAAGCAAGGCGGCAAAGGTGTTTACGGTTTGCATGTGGAAGGACCGTGGATCAATAAAATAAAGAAAGGCGCTCATATCGAAAGCCTTATTCATTCACCATCTTATGAAGAGGTGAAAGAGCTTTTAGGGTATGGAAAAGATGTCATAAAAATTATCACACTGGCGCCTGAGGTATGTTCTAAAGACGTGCTCAATCTTATAAAAAGTTATGGCATTATTATTTCAGCGGGGCATAGTAATGCTTCCTTTCAGGAAGCAGAAACTTTCTTTAAAGAGTTACATTTGGCAACGCATCTTTTCAACGCAATGAGCCCGCTGCATCACCGAGAGCCTGGCTTGCCTGCGGCTGTAATGCTTTATAAAAATGTAATGGCAAGCATTGTTGCAGATGGCCACCACGTTGATTTTGCAATGATTTCACTTGCAAAAAGTTTAATGAAAGAAAGATTATTCTTTATCACAGATGCAGTTACTGAAACCAGTGAAGGACTTTATCGTCATGA